>CAWIHU010000016.1:0-29437 GCA_963836095.1 uncultured Pseudomonadota bacterium | reverse complement strand
ACGGCGGCGTAGCTGCCGCGCCAGAAGCCGGGCAGGTCGCGGGTGAGCTGGACCGGCCGGTGCGCCGGCGACAAAAGTTCGACCAGCAGCGGGATCTTGCCGCCGGCGATGGACGGATGGCGGTCGAGGCCGAATAGTTCCTGGACGCGGATGGCGAGCTTCGGCCCGCCTTCGGCCTCGTAGTCGATCGGCACGCGCGAGCCGGACGGCGCGTCGAAATGGGTCGGCGCTTCGGCTTCGAGTCGGCGCTGTAGCGGGTATGGCAGCAGGCTCTTGAGCGCGGCGGCGAATTCATCCGCGGACAAACTGCGCCAAGGCGGTCTTGTCCGCCAACGCGGGCATCAGCCAATCGGCGTCCGCGGCGAGCGCGGCGTCGGACAGATCGGGCCAGGATTGTTGGTGTTCTGGCCTTCGGCGCGGCGCACGAACATGACCCGGTCGCGCCATTGCCGTAGCGCGTTGGTCCATGGCAGCCGGTCGACTCCGAGCCGCAAATTCCTTCGGCCAAGCACGCGCGCGGTGGCCTCGCTCGGCTGCGCTGCGAGCGGCTGGTCGGCGAGCGTGAGCGCCGCGAACCGCCGCTGCCGGCGCAGCCGCAGACTGGCGCTCGCCGGATCGAACGACAATTCCTCGCGCGCGACGATCCGATCGGCGAACCGCGCCGCGATCTCCTCGAGCGTGATCGGCGCGGCGAGCAGGATGCGTCCGGCCGCGGCGCTGCCGGTCAGCTCGGCGACCGCGAGATAGGGCTCACGCGCCAGCGGCGAGGCGGGATCGACCTGCGCGCCGCGGCCATTGGCCAACAGGAACGCCCCGGTCGCGCCACCGCGGTTCTTGGCGATGCGCTCGGGGTAGGCGAGGGCGAGGAGCGAGCCGATGGACATTCCCCTCGCCCTTGTGGGGAGGGGTTAGGGTGGGGGTCGTGACGACTACGGGTGTCGACGTTTGTGATCCTTCGGCGCCACCCCCCACCCTACCCTCCCCCACAAGGGGCGAGGGACTGATTTTGCGATCTCCGCCCACCTTGCCGCCATGGCGCGGGCGTCGCGGGCGCGGGGCGAGCGGTCGCGGCGGAACGCTTCGAGCCGGCGGGTCAGGTCGACGTCATCGCCGCCGAGGCCGCGCTCGCCGATCAGCGCGGCGATTTCCGCCGCCTGCAGCCCGGCCCCGACCGCGGCGGCATCGACCACCATGCGGGCAAGCCGCGGCGGCAGCGGCAGCCGGCGTAGCCTCTGGCCTTCGTCGGTGATGCGGCCGTCGCCGTCGACGGCGCCGAGTTCGGCGAGCAGATTTTGCGCCTCGGTCAGCGCCGGGCGCGGCGGCGGGTCGAGAAAGGCGAGGCTTTCCGGCTTGCTGCCCCAGGCGGCGAGGTCGAGCACGAAGCCGGACAGGTCGGCGGAGAGAATTTCCGGCCGCGCATAAGCTTCGAGCGCAGCGGTCTGCGGCTCGTCCCACAGCCGGTAGCAGACGCCGGGCTCGGTGCGTCCGGCGCGGCCGCGGCGCTGATCGGCGGCGGCGCGCGCGACCCGCACGGTTTCGAGCCGGGTGACGCCGACATCGGGCTCGTAGCGCGGCACGCGGGACAGCCCGGAGTCGATGACGATGCGCACGCCCTCGATGGTGATCGAGGTTTCGGCGATCGAGGTCGCGAGCACGATCTTGCGCCGGCCGGGCGGGGCAGGGGCGATGGCGCGGTCCTGCTCGTCGCCGGTGAGCGCGCCATAGAGCGCGACGACATCGATGGCGGGATCGAGCCGGCCTTCGAGCTGCGTTTGGGTGCGGCGGATTTCCGCCGCGCCGGGCAGAAACACCAGCGCCGAGCCCGTATCCGCGCGCATCGCCCGCACGACGGCGTCGGCGACCTGCGGCTCGATCGGCCGCGCGTCGCGGCCGAGATAGCGGGTCTCGACCGGGAAGGCGCGGCCTTCGCTGGCGATGACCGGCGCGTCGCCGAGCAGCGCGGCGACGCGGGCGCCGTCGATCGTCGCCGACATCACGAGCAGGCGTAAATCCTCGCGCAGGCCCTGCTGGGCGTCACGGGCGAGCGCGAGGCCGAGATCGCCGTCGAGCGAGCGCTCGTGGAACTCGTCGAACAGCACCGCGGCGATCCCCTCCAGCATCGGATCGTCGAGCATGAGCCGGGTGAAAACGCCTTCGGTCACGATCTCGATCCGCGTCCGCGCCGAGATTCTTCGAGCCGAACCGCACCCGCAGGCCGACGGTGTCGCCGACGCGCTCGCCGCGCGTCTTCGCCATCCGCTCCGCCGCCGCGCGCGCCGCGATCCGCCGCGGCTCCAGCACCAGAATGCGCCGTCCCGCCGCCCATTCTTCCTCCGCCAGAACGAGCGGCACCCGCGTGGTCTTGCCGGCGCCCGGCGGCGCCACCAGCACGGCGGTATTTTTGCGCGCGCAGCGCCGCGGTCAGTTCCGGCAGCGCGGCATCGATGGGGAGGGGTGAATCGAAGCGCGTCATTGCCGGACTAGTTATCCACTGCACCGTGCCAATTGCGTCGGAATTCCCTATATATCGACCATCATGCCAGCCGCACAAAAGTCAAAGCCCGCCGCCGCCAACCCGGTCGCCGCCAAGCCGGTGCAGCAAGGCGACCACGTCTTTCTGGTCGACGGCTCGGGGTACATTTTCCGCGCCTATCACGCGCTGCCGCCGATCAACCGCAAATCGGACGGGCTGCAGCTCAACGCCGTGTTCGGCTTCTGCAACATGCTGTGGAAGCTTCTGCGCGACATGAAGCCGGAGGAGCGGCCGACCCACCTCGCCGTCATCTTCGACAAGTCGGAAAAGACGTTCCGCACCGACATGTATCCCGACTACAAGGCGCACCGGCCCGATCCGCCCGACGATCTCAAGCCGCAATTCAAGTTCATCCGCGAGGCGGTGCAGGCGTTCGATCTGCCGTGCCTGGAACAGGACGGCTTCGAGGCCGACGACCTGATCGCGACCTATGTGCGCCAGGCGAGCGAAGCCGGCGCCACCGCGACCATCGTCTCCTCCGACAAGGATTTGATGCAGCTCGTCGGCGACCGCGTCGTCATGTTCGACACCATGAAGGACAAGAAGATCGGCCGCGCCGAGGTGATGGAAAAATTCGGCGTGCCGCCGGAGAAGGTGATCGAGGTGCAGGCGCTGATCGGCGATTCGACCGACAACGTGCCCGGCGTCCCCGGCATCGGCGTGAAAACCGCGGCGCAGCTGATCGGCGAATACGGCGACCTCGAGACGCTGCTGGCGCGTGCGGGCGAGATCAAGCAGGAGAAGCGCCGGCAGACCCTGATCGACAACGCCGACAAAGCCCGGCTGTCGAAACAGCTGGTCACGCTCGACGACCACGTCGCGCTTGCCGTGCCGATCGGCGACCTCGCCGTGCACGAGCCCGACAACAAGCGGCTGATCGCCTTCCTCAAGGCGATGGAATTCAACGGCCTGATGCGCCGCGTCGGCGAATACGCCGGCATCGATCCCGGCAATATCGACGCCGAGGCGAAGTTCGCCGGCCATGCCGCTTCCTTTCCTCCCCCGCTTGCGGGGGAGGCTGGCACGCGAAGCGCGCCGGGTGAGGGCCAGTCCGCCACGCCGCAGCTTCCGCTCGATCGACCGCCGCAGCCGGCCGACATCGCCCGCAAGGGGAGAGGGGAAGTTCTCGCATACCCCTCGCTCACCCCTGCCGGCCTCGCGGCCGCGCGCGTCGAGGCCGCGCGCAACGCCAAATTCGACCGCGCCAAATACGAGACCGTGCGCAGCCTCGAGCGGCTCAACGCCTGGATCGAACGCGCCCGCGAGCTCGGCTTTCTCGCCATCGATGCCGCGACCGTCGGCACCGATCCGATGCGGGCCGAGCTGTGCGGCCTCGCGCTCGCGGTCGCGCCGAACGAGGCCTGCTATGTGCCGCTCGGCCACCGCCAAGGCGGCGAGGGCGAGGCCGGCGGCCTGTTCGGTGGCGATCTCGCGCCCGACCAATTGTCCGAACGCGCGGCGCTCGACGCGTTGCAGCCGCTGTTCGAGGACCAGGGCGTCATCAAGATCGGCCACGATCTGAAATTCGCCTGGCAACTCCTGGCGCTGCGCGGCGTCGCGATGGCCGGCCACGACGACACCATGCTGATGTCGTACGCACTTGACGCCGGCCGGGCGAGCCATGCGCTGCCTTCGCTCGCCGAGCACACCTTCAATCACGCCGCGCTCGATCTTGCGACGCTGATCAAGCCCGGCAAGACCAAAATCACGTTCGACGCCGTCGGCATCGAGCAGGCGACGACCTATGGCGCCGAGCGCGCCGACATCGTGCTGCGGCTGTGGCAGGTGCTCAAGGCGCGGCTGCCGGCCGAGCGTGTGCTCACGGTGTACGAGACCTTGGAGCGGCCGCTCGTTCCCGTGCTCGCGCGCATGGAGCGGCGCGGCATTTCGATCGATCGCAACGTGCTGTCGCGGCTCTCCGGCGAATTCGCCCAGGAAGCCGCCGGCCTCGAGGCCGAGATCAACAAAGAAGCCGGCGAGACCGTCAATCCCGGCAGCCCGAAGCAGCTCGGCGACATTTTGTTCGGCAAGCTCGGCCTGCCGGGCGGCACCAAGACCAAGACCGGCCAATGGGCGACCGGCGCCCGCGCGCTCGAAGACCTCGCCGAGCAGGGCCACGCGCTGCCGCAGAAGATTCTCGACTGGCGGCAGGTGTCGAAGCTGAAATCGACCTATACCGACGCGCTGCCCGGCTTCGTCAATCCGACGACGCACCGCGTCCACACCAACTACGCGCTCGCCTCGACCACGACCGGGCGGCTGTCGTCGTCCGATCCGAACCTGCAGAACATCCCGGTGCGCACCGAGGACGGCAGAAAAATCCGCCGCGCCTTCATCGCCGCGCCGGGGATGAAGCTCGTGTCCGCCGACTATTCGCAGATCGAGCTGCGGCTGCTTGGCCGAGATCGCCGGCATCGAACCCCTGCAAAAAGCCTTCCGCGACGGTCTCGACATTCACGCCATGACGGCGTCGGAAATGTTCGGCGTGCCGGTCAAGGGCATGCCGCCGGACATCCGCCGCCGCGCCAAGGCGATCAATTTCGGCATCGTCTACGGCATCTCCGCCTTCGGCCTCGCCAATCAGCTCGGCATCCCGCGCGAGGAAGCCGGCGCCTACATCAAGAAATACTTCGAGCGCTTCCCCGGCATCCGCGACTACATCGAGCAGTCGAAGGACTTCGCCAAGAAGAACGGCTATGTGCTGACCCTGTTCGGCCGCAAATGCCACTATCCGGAAATCCGCGCCTCCAACGCCTCGATCCGCGCCTTCAACGAGCGCGCCGCCATCAACGCCCGCCTGCAGGGCTCCGCCGCCGACATCATCCGCCGCGCCATGGTCCGCATGGAGGACGCGCTGGCGCAGCAGAAACTCTCCGCGCAGATGCTGTTGCAGGTGCACGACGAACTGGTGTTCGAGGTGCCCGACGCCGAAGTGGAAAAAACGCTGCCGGTGGTGAAGAAGGTGATGGAAGACGCGCCGCTGCCGGCGCTGTCGCTGTCAGTGCCGCTTCAGGTCGAGGCGCATGCGGCGGATAATTGGGACGCGGCGCATTGACGAAAAAATTAGCTGGGCTCGATTGCAATCCTAAGTCAAAATAAGGCTATTCGAATGCAGGCATGCCTTAAACCCGATCGCGTCGTGCTCTTTTCAACGCGGACCCTTTTCTCAAATTCTCGGATCTGCCGCCATGAGTGTATCTATCTTTCTAATCGGCGCTAATAACGACCTTGCCGAGCTTCGGCGCAGTGATTATGGATCCGAGGACGTATTTCAAAAACTCCTCGCGGATCACCCGGCTATTCTCCGCGCGGCAGCAGGTGCGAAAGGAAAGCTCCTGCTTATCCGCCGTGAACAGCCGGTAGGACTATAAACCAAACGGTACTGACGATCATCGGCGTTATTCTTTTAATCGCCGGCGTCGTCTTCATGGGGCAGGGCTCGGGGTATTTCCCCTATCCGGCGTCGAGCTTCATGATCAGCCAGACCCGCTGGATCTATTACGGCGCCGCAATTGCGATCGTCGGGCTGCTGGTGATTGTCCTTGCGCGGCGCTGAAGTCTAGGAAATTTCGCTCAGCATTCTAACATCCGCGGTGTTGAAGCCGGCGCGGCGGACAGTCGAGGTCAATCGCCTGTCAGCCGTGACAAAAGGAATGGTGAGATTCTCAGCGATCGCCAGATACAGGCAATCATAAATGGGGTGGTCGATCGAACTCGCGATTTCCAGCGCACGATCAACGAACGGGCCGCTCTGCAGCGTTTCGAAGCCCAGCCCACGGAGCTCGTCGACGAGACGTTTGGCTTGGCGGAAATCGAATTCCCGGCGGCGAATGCGAGTCCACAGAGCATTGCCGATTTCCAGAAAAATGAAGTCGGGTACGATCACGCGTACCGCGCGTACAAACGAATTTGCGTGTGCGGAATCGGGCTCGGCGACGATCAATTTGAATAACAAGCTGGAATTGCAGACGGCGGCCTTCACTTCTTTTGCTTTCGGCGTCGCGGCAGCGCCCAATGTTCAATATACCGAGTCCGCTCTTCGCGCATTTTTCGAAATTCGTCGCTGGAATCCGGAAATACCCGATCGCCGAAAATCGCCTTGCGCGTCGCGTTGAGCCGTTCGAGTCCGGCGCGCTGCCGCGCCAATCCGGTTTCAAGGACGGCGTCGCCGAGAATCTGGCGAATTTCCTCCTCCATCGAGCGTCCGGCCTCGGCGGCACGCCTCTTGAGGCCCTCGACGACAACGGGATCAAGCCGACGGATGGTGATCTGAGACATGGCCATTTCTGCATGCAGTGCATGCAAAATAGCGGGGGAGCGCCGGCGTTGCAAGAGTTTGCCAAACCCCGGCGCAGGGCCGGTTTCGCTTCGCCCCGCGCCGCCAATCGCCTAACCTGTCGCCATGCCGCTCGCCGCCGTCACCCCCGCCTTCATCCCCCACATCCCGTTCGGCCTCGACCCAGTCTTGGTCGCGGTGACGCTGCTCGTCGTCACCTACGTGTTCATCATCGGCGGCCGGCACAATCGCGCGGTGGTGGCGCTGCTCGGCGCCGCGGCGGTGATCGCGGTCGGCGCGCTCGATCAGGACGAGGCGATCAAGGGCATCGACTGGGACACCATCGGCCTCCTCACCGGGATCATGATCCTGGTCGCGATCGCGCGGCGCTCCGGCCTGTTCCAGTATCTGGCGATCTGGTCGGCGCAGCGGGTCAGAGCGAGCCCCGCCGGCATCCTGTTGATGCTGCAGCTCACCACGGCGGTACTCTCCGCGCTCCTCAACAATGTCTCGACGGTGCTCCTGATCGTGCCGGTGACGCTCGCGATCGCCGAGGAGCTGGACATCCCGCCCTATCCGTTTCTGTTCGCCGAAGTGTTCGCCTCCAACATCGGCGGCACCGCGACGCTGATCGGCGACCCGCCCAATATTCTGATCGGCTCGCTGGCCGGGCTCGATTTCAACGCCTTCCTCGTCAATCTCGGGCCGGTCGCGGCGCTGATCATGGCGGTGCAGGCGATCATGGTGCACGTCGTCTGGGGCCGCGGGCTCAAGGCGAGCCCGCAAAGCCGCGCGCTGGTCATGGGCATGAACGCGCCGGGCATGATCACCGACTGGGTGCTGTTGTGGCGCTCCGCCGCGGTGCTGATCGCGGTGCTGCTCGCCTTCGTATTCGCCGAGCCGCTGCGCCTCAAGCCGGCGACCATCGCGCTCGCCGGCGCCGCCGTTCTGATGCTGCTCGACAATTGGCGCCATCGCGGCAGCGTTCAGGCCGACCACGTGCACCAGACCTTCGCCGACGTTGAATGGACCACGATCTTTTTCTTCATCGGCCTGTTCATCGTCGTCCACGCCGTCGAGGTGACGGGACTGCTCGATGTGTTGGCGCAAAAACTCGTCGTGGCGACCGGCGGCAACATGGCCGCGGCGGGCAGCGCGATCCTGTGGCTGTCGGCGATCCTGTCCGCGATCCTCGACAACATCCCGTTCGTCGCCACCATGATCCCGCTGATCAAAAGCACCGCGCCCGCCTTCGGCGGCCCTGACGCCGTGACGCCGCTGTGGTGGTGCCTCGCGCTCGGCGCCTGCCTCGGCGGCAACGGCACCTTGGTCGGCGCCTCGGCCAACCTCACCGTCGCCGGCATCGCCGAGCGGAACGGCGTGCGCTTCAGCTTCGTGCGTTATCTGGCCTATGGCGTGCCGATGACGCTCGTCTCGATCGCCATCTGCCAGGTCTATGTCTGGCTGCGGTATTTTTGATCGGGCATGGCGTGGCGCCGCTGGCGCGCTAGGGCGCGGAATCAGTAAAGCGCAACCCTAGCCTGATCGATGCAAGTTGGATGAAGGCCAGCTAGTTAGCGGTCAGCTTATCACGCATTCCGCTTTGGACGCACAGCCGACATGGCCGGATTTCATGGCCGGATTTGCTGCTGGCCTCGCCCCGGTCGAAAATGACCCAAAGCGGACCTTGGCGCTTCAGGTCCCATCCAATCGAGATGCTAAAATGGGATGACCGAAACAGCGTCGTTCATCGAGCGACCTTCGTCAAGGGAGTGTTGATCACCTCTGTTGCCGCCTTCGTATAAATTTCGCCGAGACTTTTAATTTGTTCACCAAATAAACTCAATTGAGACTGCATGAACTCGGTATGAATTGGCATGACTTCCAGCATATTATTTGCTTGGATTAGTTTATACATGTAGTCACGAGCAATGGTTATGTGCTTTTCGGCGCAGTCCTTCGCCTTCCCGCCCAACTCGGTGTCGCCCAATGGGTAGGACGAAACACTTTTCTGAATAAGATCGAAGTTCTTATCCACCGCCTTGCGAATTTCACCTCTCATCACTTCCGTAACCTGATCTAGTGTTACGTTCCAATCCAACATATTCTCGTTTGCCATCGTGCGTCCTCCTAGGAAACACATAGATTAGCAGCGCCTCGTAAGCGTGCTGAGGGAAGATGCGACCCCATGACGGTCCTTTGCGCTGGTGCCTAATTCAGCGCCCTCAGTTTATCTAAGTCAATAACTATCCTCACCCCTAGCGAGAGCGGCCTTCATTGATGCGATATCGAGTCCTGGCCCATCGCAACGTTCCGCCGCGACGCAGCAATTCAGTCGCGTTCGGAGCGACGCGGACATTTAACGATCCGCGGTTGTAGAGCCGGATTAAGAGTGCGCGCGCTAATTCCGGAACGGCGCCGACCACGGCAGTCCGTCGGAGCGCAGCGACAAATCGGCCGCCTGCTCCGCCGCCGGCCGCGCGGCCGTGAAGGTGCCGCGCCAGCGCGCGACGACCGTCGCGATCACATGCTCGTCGATCCGCCCGCCGGTATCGAGGCGGCCGCCCCATTCCGCCTGGCTCTGCGGAATGAACTCGGCCGGCAGCGCCTCGAAGCGCAGCCGCATCACGGTCGGCACGCCGGCGCCGATCACCAGCGCTTCGCGGGTGCCGAGCGAGGGCAGGAAGGCGAGCTGGCGGCTCGCCGCATCCGATACCGCGGCGCGGACGATTTTCTGGTCGTCCTCGTGCCCGAGCCGCATGGCGAACACGGTCGAGCATTGCGACATCAGCGTCGGATCGAGCTGATGCGGACGCTGAGTGACGAGCCCGAGAAACACGCCGTGCTTGCGGCCTTCCTTGGCGATGCGCGAGAGCCCGTCGCGCGCCGCGCGGAAGCCGACCTCCTGGTCGGCATTGGCATAGTTGTGGGCTTCCTCGCAGACGATCAAGAGCGGACTGAGACCGTCGCTCCAAACGCCGAATTCGAACGCTAGCCGGAACAGCACCGACACCACGACTTCCATCATCTCGGCCGGAAAACCGGCGAGCTGCACGATCGCCATCGGCTGCTCGTCGTCGGCGACGCGGAGAAGCTGACAGAGAATGTCGACCATGGTGTCTTCGGTGCCGACGGTATCGCCGAAGATGAAGGCGTAGCGCGGGTTCTTGCGCGCCGCATTGAGGCGCATGATCAGGCGTTGGTACACCACCGCGACATCGCCATTCTCGAGCTTGCCCATGCGGCTCTCGGCGTAGGCGATGAGGTCATCCATGCGGTACGGCACCGGCGTGTCGGCGGTATAGCGGCCGACGTCCGCCTGTGACGGACGGTAGCCCGAGCGTGACGCCGTCTTGCTGCGGGCGTATTCGCTCTTGGCATATTCAGTCTTGGCGAGCGCGATCAGGTCCGCGAGCAGGCCGATCTCGCGCTCGGCATGGGTGTGCGAGCCGAAAACGATCTCGACGATTTCCTCGAAGTTGAACAGCCAGAACGGCAGTTTCAGATTGCCGGGCCCGGCGACGAAGGCGCGGTCGCCAAAACACTGGCCGTATTCGTTGTGGGCGTCGATCACGAGCACGCGCAGATCGGCGCGCGCTTCGATGATCTTGCGCAGGATCAAAGCGAGCGCCGTCGACTTTCCCGACCCGGTCGAACCGACAATGGCGAAATGCTTCTGCACGATCTCGTCGATGTTGACATAGGCCGCGATCGCATCGTTCTGGCGCAGCCGCCCGATTTCGACGGTGTTGGGATTGGCGAGATCGAAAATGACGCGCAGTTCGTCGCTGCCGATCGCGACCACCGCGCTGTCGAGCTTCGGATAGGCGGTGATGCCGGCCTGGAACCAGCGCTCGCCACGGTCGTCGCAGCAGATCTCGCCGAGGAGATCGAGGCGCCCGACGGCGCCGCCGTGCCCGGTCGTCTCTCGCGCGACTTCGCACAGCGTGCCGATCGCCAGCGATTGTCCGGTGTCGATTCCCACGAGGGATCCGACGGTGACGTTGGCAGCGAATTGGTGCGAGGGCCCGGCGGCAAATTGCATGGACGCCTGCGAGCCGCCGACCGCGATCAGGTGGCCGAGAGGTTCTGCCGCCAGCCAAGGCTGCCCGCCGGGCGACGCTTCATGTGACGCCTCATAAGGTGCGTCGCCGGGAACCAGATCCACGCGCTCGTCGCTATCCATGTACCGTCCTCCGCGCGCTGTTCTTTGCTCAAAAAGCTCTAAAATTGCGATAAGCGCCGCGGCGTCGCGTGCCGGAAGCCGTCAGCCTCGACGCTGAAGGCCGGCAAATTCCGGTCATTCACCACTTGTTTGCCATAACTCCAAATCGGCCATTTACCAGTCGTCGCTAACTTTGCGCGGAACGGGCTTGGGCGTTTGTGCTGACATCTCCGCAATCGGCGGAACCGATGTGGCTTGCGGCACGTTCAAGTTGCCGAGTTCGGGGTGTTCCGCGATGGGTCTTCGCTGCAGCAAAGGGTCGAAACTTGCGTATCGGCTTGCCGGTGCGCTGGTCGCGGCTGCTCTCGCGAGCGTCGCGGCGCCGGGCCAGGTCCGCGCCGAAGGGCTATTCGAAATGTTGTTCGGCGGCTTCCAGCGCCAGAGCGTGCCGCCGCCGGTCACGTCCTATGCCGAGCCGCCGCCGCCGAGCGTGGTCGCGCCCGACCCCTCGCGCCGCGGCGGCATCATCGGCGGCGCTGGCGGCAACGGCCGTTTCGTCGGCTACTGCGTGCGGCTGTGCGACGGCCAGCATTTCCCGCTCGACCACAACGCCAATGCGACGCCGGTCGAGATTTGCCGGTCGATGTGCCCCACGGCGAAGACGAAGGTGTTCTTCGGCACCGAAATCGATCATGCCGTCGCCCGCGACGGCGCGCGCTATGCCGACCTCGACAACGCCTATGTCTATCGCGAGCACTTCGTGTCGAACTGCACCTGCAACGGCAAGGACGCGTTCGGCCTGACCAAGATCGAGGCGAAAAACGATCCGACGCTGCGGGCCGGCGACATTGTCACGACGGCGGAAGGGCCGATGGCCTTTGCCGGCAAGCGCGGGCAGGTCGCCGAGTTCACGCCGGTCGATCCCGCGGCGCTTGTTGCTCCGGCCGCGCGTCTGCGCCTCAGTGAGCGCGCCACCGAGCCGCCGGCGGCCGAAGACGAGCCAGGCGTCATTGTCACGGGGCAGGTTCCGACGCTGCAAGCCGCGCAGCCGCCTGTGCCGCTGCCGGTGCTGGGCGAGGATACCGCGGCCAATCAGTCCGCAAGATAGCCGACGACCTCTTCCGCCAGCGACAGCGAAGCGGTCAGGCCCGGCGACTCGATGCCGAACAGATTGATCAATCTCGGCATGCCGTGCGCGGCCTCCGCCGCGATCATAAAGTCGGCCGGCGGTTCGCCGGGCCCGGTCAGCTTCGGGCGCACGCCGCAATAATCCGGCACCAGCGAGCCGTCGGGCAGGCCGGGCCAATAGCCGCGGATGCGGGCATAGAACGCGTCCGCCCGTCGCGGATCGACGGTGTAGCTTTCGTGGTCGATCCATTCGACATCGGGGCCGAAGCGCATGCGGCCGGCGAGGTCGATGGTGACGTGGACGCCGAGCCCGCCGTCGACCGGCGTCGGATAAATGAGCCGCGAGAACACCGGCCGGCCGGCATAGGCGAAGTAATTGCCCTTGGCGAGCACGAGCGGCGGCACCTTGCCGGGCGGATAGTTTTCGATGCGGCGCGCCAAGGCCTGCGCGCCGAGGCCGGCTGAATTGATCACGGCATCGAACGCGACGGTGCCGGGCTCGCGGCCGCCGAACGCGACGTGCCACTGCGACCCGGCAAACGCCATGCGCTCGACCGGCGTCTCGAACGCGATCATGCCGCCGTGGTCCTGCAACTCGCCCCACAGCGCCAGCATGTAGCCGTGACTGTCGATGATGCCGGATTCCGGCGAGACGAGCGCGCCGATGCAGGCGAGCTCGGGCTCGAGCGCGCGCGCCGCGTTGCCGCCGATCATCTCCAGGCCCTCGACGCCGTTCTTGTTGCCTTGCGCCAAGAGCGTCTCGACCTTGCCGAGTTCCGCCGCGTCGGTCGCGACGATCAGCTTGCCGCATTTATCGTGGGCGACGCCGTGGCTGGCGCAGAACGCGTAGAGCATGCGCCGGCCGCGGATCGAATGGCGGGCGCGCAGCGAACCGGTCGGATAATAGATGCCGCCATGGACCACCTCGCTGTTGCGCGAGGAGACGCCGTTGCCGATGCCGCCGGTTAATTCGGCGACGGTGACGTCATGGCCCAGCAACGCCGCCGCGCGCGCAACCGCAAGCCCGATCACCCCGGCGCCGACGACGAGAATCTGCATCGCTCAAAATCCCTTTGGCGTTTATTGTGAGCATGAATTGCAAGGAACCGGCGCGGTCAAGGCGTGAAGCTTGCCTTGGTCGTGGTCAGCGCTTGCGGAACGAGATAACGCCCGCCGTTGTTGCCATGTGCTCGAGCGTGTCGCCGGTCGCATGCAACAGCGTGGGAATGTCGACGCCGGCGAGCAGATCGGTGCACGCGACAATCAGGATATCGTCCGCGGCCATGCCGGCGAGCGCCTTGCGCGTGCGCAGCACCGGCAACGGGCATTTGAGGCCGCGCAGATCGAGGGTCTTTTGCGCCATGTTTAGCTTTACTGGACTTAGCCTTGTGGGATGTATGAGGGTCGCGTGAAGGGGAATTCGTCCTTATCATAACGCCCATGCGGGAGCCTCGAACTTTGCAAAATTCTACGGCCGGTCGGCCGGCCACGCGCGTCATCGGCATCGCCGGCTGGAGCGGCGCCGGCAAGACCACGCTGATCACGCGGGTCATTCCGGTGCTGACGCGCCGCGGCGTCAGGGTCGCGACCGTCAAGCATGCCCACCATGAATTCGACATCGACCGGCCCGGCAAGGATTCCTGGCTGCACCGCGAGGCCGGCGCGAGCGAGGTCGCGATCGTCTCCAGCCGGCGCTGGGCCATCGTGCACGAATTGCGCGCGGAGGCGGAGCCCTCGCTGCCGGACATCATGGCGAGGCTGAGCCCGGTCGATCTCGTCATCGTCGAAGGCTTCAAGCGCCAGGCTTATCCGAAGCTCGAAGTTTTTCGCGCCGACGCCGGCAAGCCGCCGCTTTATCCGGACGACAACTGCGTCGTGGCGATCGCCTCCGACGCGCCGCTGCCGCAGGCGCCGCTGCCGGTCGTCATGCTCGACGATGTGGAGATGATCGCCGATATTCTGCTCGCCGAAGCGCTGCCGCGCGATCGGATTGTGTGGACGACGGAGTAGCCGACGCTGGCGCATCAAAGATCTGGAAATTGCGCGGCGATGCGGTTCGCCGTGGCGACATCGTCCGGCGTATTGACGTTGAAGAACGGATCGACCGGCGTATCCGGCCAGTCGGCGACGCCGACGCCGCAACGCGCCGCCCAGTCTTCGACCTTGCGGACTTTTTCGCTCACCAGCGCGTGCCGCAGCTTCTCGCGCAGCGCGACCGGCCACAGTGCCGACGACGGGATGGCGCCGGCCGCCCGATTGCGCGCAGGCGAGCGGCGTGCCGGCGTCGATGCGCGCAAGGTGCAAGCGCGCGACCAGGTCGCGGGGCAGGAACGGGCAGTCGCTCGGCACGCTCACGACCCAGGCGATGTCCGGCGCGTAGCGCGCCGCCCAATCGAGGCCGGCGAGAATGCCGGCCAGCGGGCCGGGATAATCAGGCACGCTGTCGGCGACCACCGCGAGGCCGGTCGCGGCGAAACGGGCTGGATCGCCGTTGGCGTTGAGAATGAGCCCTTGGCATTGCGGCTCGAGCCGCGCCAGCACGTGCTCGAGCGTCGTCGCGCCGCCGATGAGGATGCCGGCCTTGTCGCCGCCGCCCATGCGGCGGGCGAGGCCGCCCGCCAGCACGACGCCGAGGGTGGCGCGGTCGGCGGCTTGGTCGCGCTCGTTCAATCGCGGCCCGCGAGCACGCGCTCGACCTGCGCCGCCGTCGGGGTGACGTGATAAAACAAAGTGTAGAAATCCCGCGTCAGCGTCTTGATGTCCTCGGGGAAGCTCTCCGGATAGAAAATCTTGGCGAGCCACCACAGCCCGATCAGCCGGTTGACCGCCGGCGGATAATCGACCCAGCCGAACGGCAGGTTCGGCGCGAGATGCACACGGCCGGCCTTGACCGCGGCGATCGCGGCCCAATCCGGATTGCCGCCGACGCTCGCGGCAAAGTCCTTGTCGCTGGTGATGATGATTTCTGGATCCCACGCCCGTATTTGATCGAGCGTCGCCACCCCGTGCGCGCCGTGCAGATCGGCGGCGACATTGTGCGCGCCGATGAATTCGATCGGCTCGCTGATCATCGAGCCGCCGAGGCCGGTCTGCAGGCCGCTCTTGTCACGGGCGTAATAGACCCGCGGCCGCTTCTCGGGCGGCACCGCGGCGCTGCGCTGCGTGATGATCGCGATGGTATTCTCCGCCGAGCTCGCGAGCTTCTCCGCCGCATCGGCGCGTCCGATCAGATGGCCGAGCGCGCGGTAGGTCGCGCCGACGCGATCAAGATGCCCGTCGAGCAGCGCGTAGGGGATACCGCTCTGCTTTTGGACGCGCTCGGCGAGCGAACTGTAGGAGGCGTTGACGGTGCCGATGTCGAGGATGAGATCGGGCTCGAGCGTGGTGATGCCGTCGAGATTGGTATCGCCGTGCCCGGTGATGCGCGGCAGCGCCGGCCGCGCTGCGATGTCGGGCAGCAGGAATTCGCGCTCCTTGTCTCCGGGCGGTTCGATCCAGCCGAGCAGCAGGTCGGGCGCGAGCGTGTAGAGCGTCACGGCAGCCGGCGGTCCGGCCGGATAGACGCGCGCGACATGATCCGGCGCGGTGACGGCGCGCCCGGTCGCGTCGGTGATAGTCGCGGCGTAAAGGCGCGGCGGCACGGCGACCGCCGCGGCCAGTCCGCCCAGCAGCGCGCGGCGATCGATCTTCATGTCCGATGCTCCTTCTGACGCTTGTCAGGACACATCCGGCAGCGCCACGCCGGTCAGGCCGGCGCAATGATATCCCTGCGCCTGGCGTCAGGATGAACCCGTCGCGGCTTTTTATGATAGAAGGGCCGGGCTGTCACCCGCGCTGCCGGCGTGGCTTGTCCGCTCAGCCCGGCTCGTCGGGGACCGACAGGGCCGCGAGCAGGATCGCGGTACCGACATAGCTGCCGACCAGCATGGTGATCTCGACGATCTCGCGCGGCGAAAAATTCTGTTGGAGCACCGCGAACTCCGCGTCCGCGATCGGCAGATGCTGGGCGGCCTTTTCGGCAAAGCCGAGCGCGGCCTTTTCGGCCGGCGTGAAGGCGTCACTTTCCGGCCAGCGCGACAGCGCCGCGATCTGCGCGTCGGTCACGCCGCAGGCCCGCGCCAGCGGCACGTGGCGTCCCCAGATGTAATCGGCGTGGAGCACCTGCGCGGTGCGCATGATCACCAGTTCGACCATGGGGCGCGCCAACAGCGTGTCGTTGCGGATCGCCATGGCCGTTTCGTAGGAGGCTTTCATCAGCGCCGGCGCGTGGGCCATCATCCGGTGCAGATTGAGAATGCCGCGGCTCGCCGCGAACTTCGCGAACATCTCGCGCGCCAGCGGGTCCTGCGGCACCTCGACGAGCGGCAGCCGCGGCGCGGTATCCGGCGTTGTCTTGCTCATGGCACCACCAGAAGCTTGCCCGTCGTCGCCCGGGATTCGATGGCGCGGTGGGCGTCGGCGACGTGTTCGAGCGTGTAGGTCTTGAAGATCGTCTGTTTCAGCTTGCCGGCGGCGACCCAGGCGAAAATCTCATCGGTACGGCTGCGCAGCTCGGCGCGGTCGGCGATGTAGTGATCGAGCCCGGTGCGGGTGAGATAAAGCGACTTGCGGAACAACAATTCGCGCGGGTCGATCGGCGGCACCAGCCCGCTCGCCTCGCCGTAAAGCGCCAGCATGCCGCGCGGGCGCAGCGCGTTCATGCTGCGCACATAGGTGTCGAGCCCGACCGCGTCGTAGACCACATCGACGCCGCGCCCGGCGGTGATGCGTTTGACGGCGGCCTCGAAATCCTCCTCGGCGTAGACGACGACATGATCCGCGCCGGCCGCCCGCGCAGTGTCGGCCTTGGCCGGCGTCGAGACGGCGCCGATCACCTGCGCGCCCCTGATCTTGGCGATCTGACACAACAGGATGCCGCAGCCGCCGGCGGCGGAATGCACGAGGCACGTCGATCCGGCAGTCAGAGAAAAGGTCGAGGTGGCGAGATAGTGCGCCGTGAGCCCCTGGAACAGCACCGCGGCGGCGTCTTCAAAGCCGATGCCGTCCGGCAAAGGCACGGCGCGTTCGGCGGAAACCAGCGCGTGCGTGCCATAGGATCCCGGCGCGAAGATCCAGGCCACGCGGTCGCCCGGCACCAGATCGCCCGGCGTCATGTCGGCGACGCCGGGGCCGACCGCCTCGACCATCCCGGCGCCTTCCTGGCCGAGCAGCAGCGGAAGGTCGCGTTTGTAGAGCCCGCTGCGCAGCTGCGTGTCGAACAGATTGACGCCGGCGGCCTTGACCGCGACCAGAATTTGGCCCGGCCCGGGCGCCGGCCGCGGCAGCTCTTCGAGCCGCAGCACTTCCGGCCCGCCATGAGCGTGAACGCGGATGGTCTTCAAGGTCAACGGCTGCAAAACGTGAACATGACGGCTTCCGGCGTCGCCTTGAAATAAGCTTCGCGGAACGCGGCAGTGTCCGCGAAAGTATTGCGGTCGAGCCGGCGCCGCACCAGCTGCGCCGGCAGGGGATCGATATCGAACGGGTAGGGATCGACCGCGATGCGGTTTGCCCCGACCGTCTTCAACGTCACGCGCGCCGGCGCCGAGCGTCCGTCGTACGATGTCGGCACCGGCTCGATATAGTCGTCGACCTCGTCCTTGTTGCACAGGAACAAGGAGATGAAATCGAACGCCTGCATGAGCTGATAGTTGGTCCAGAATTCGCCGGCGTCGTAGTTGCGCAGCTGTTCGGCCTGCGCCGCCTCGTTGCGCGCCAGAAAATCCTCGTTGTCCTCGGGCAGGTTCGCCGTGTTGAAGATTTTGGGGTTCGTCATCTTGTCGTAGCGGCCGCGCTGCAGGCCGGTGCGGTGCGCGCTGACGAGCAGGCCCGAATAGGGATCGATCCGGGTCATCCAGTCGATCGCCCATTCGAACGCGCGCCGCTGCGGCTTGCCCCAGGTGACCTGCATGAAATTGAGCGGCTTGCCGGTCTCGGGCGCGACCGCCGGGCTCGCCTCGTAATCGTACCAGCCGCTGTCGTGAAACATGGCGGCGCGGACCACCGCCTCGTAGGGCTGCGGCCGCGCGAAAGCGCCGTTGCCCCAGTGCGCCGCGCATTGCCCGGACAATTTGGCATGATCGGTCTGGCCGATCAGAATGAGGGATCCGTCGGGTCCTTCCCGTACGATCATGGGTGATTTCCTGCCGCGTGTCGTTGTGCTTGTTCTTGGCCCGCGACCGTAGCAGACGGCGGATGACGCCGGCAATGCGGGAGTGGCGCAACCTTAAGCTTGCGCCTTCGCCGTTGTTACCACCCGCCGCCGCGCGCTGGCGCCGATGCCGACGCGATGCCGACAATGGGTTGTCACACGGGTCCGCGTCGTTATATTGCGCGCATTCCGCGCCCGGAGGGATGGCCGAGTGGCTGAAGGCGCTCGCTTGGAAAGCGTGTATACGGGAAACCGTATCGTGGGTTCGAATCCCACTCCCTCCGCCAGTCTATCAGTTGTCCGACCCGGAGACATGGGTTACGGAACGTACCTAAGACATGGGTGACAATCTCGTGCCGAACGGATTGTCGATGGTCTGCAAGGTCCTCTGCTCGAGATCGATGTAACCGAGATCATAGTGCATGAAGCTGACGAGCCAAATGCCCTCGTCGACTTCCTTGATGCCGAGCTTCTGACCGGCGAGCACGGTCGAGATATTGATCCTCTTGCGATGCATGCAGATACGGCCGCAGGCGGTGACCAGGATGTCGCGGTCGTGCCAGGGATATTCGAGTTCCGGCAGGCCGTCATAAGGCTGCGGTGAGGCGGTGTAGAACTCGGCGGGGCACCGCATAGCGAGCGCCTCGTGGGGGCGTTCGGCATTGAATTCACGCACGAAGTCATCGAACTTGGCCTGCTGCTGCAGACTGTTCATCCCTGGTGGCCGAGTGGCCTCTTTCTTCAAGGTCAGGTGCATGCGCTCGTGGCGGCCGTTCTGCTGCGGACGGCCGGGCTTGATGCGCTCGATTGAGATGCCGAGCCGCAGCCACCAGACCGACAGGTGGGAGAGATTGTAGAGGCCGTTGGGACTGGCGAACGGCAGTCCATTGTCGCTTCGGATGGCGGCGGGCAAGCCGCGATCGCGGAACAGCTGCTGGAACGCCGCGATGACCGGAGCTTCGCGGGTCAATTCGAAGGCCTCGCACAGCAAGAGATAGCGCGAAGCGTGATCGGAGACCGTCAGGGGGTAACAGTAGCGGCCATTGCCGAGCTTGAACTCGCCCTTGAAGTCGGCGCACCACAGCGCGTTGGGCGCCGTGCCCGCCGACAGCGGCGTGCCGTTGGCGCGGTTCTTGCGCTGTCGGGCGCGCGTGACCAGGCCGTGGCGGTCGAGCACCGCATGCACGGTGCTCTTGGCCGGCAGGCGCACCTCGCCGGCAAGCTTGCGCACGAGCAGTTCGCGAATTTTGCGGGCGCCCCAGTGCGGCTTGTCGCGCTTGAGATCGACGATCAGCCGCTCCACCTGGTCCGGCAGCTGATTGGCATACCGCACCGGCCGGCGCGAGCGATCGGCGAGCGCATCGAGCCCCTGCTCCTTGTAGCGGTTGAAAATTTTGTAGCCGGTCTTTCGGGATATCCCGAAAGACCGGCAAACCTCGCTCATCGTCTCACCGTCCAGCAGTTGGGCGACGAACCGCAGGCGCTCGTCCATGACCGAACACTCCTTCCACGGCATCAACACCTCCCGCCAAAGGGCGAAAAGTGTTACCCATGTGTCCGGTACAAACCGTCACCTATCTCTCGGGTCGGACACGTGGCCAACATTCTCCGCTGGCTTGCGAACCGCAGAAATCCCCAATAACCATGGGCCTCCGCGCAAAAACCTCCGCACTGCGACGCACCGGCCGAGACCGGAAATCCGTTCTGTCTGGCCGCTATTCTCCGAACCTCACGACTCCGCGGATTTAGTACGTGCGCTTGTCGCTGAGATCATCCAGGAGCGCGGCGCAAGGTGCGAAGACCCCGCCTGCCGGTTTCCCGGGCGCACCGGGATCAGACTGTTCGGTGATCACATCGTCGAGTTGCAGGACGGTGGTGCGCC
Organism: uncultured Pseudomonadota bacterium; assembly: GCA_963836095.1. Taxonomy (GTDB): domain Bacteria; phylum Pseudomonadota; class Alphaproteobacteria; order Rhizobiales; family Xanthobacteraceae; genus BOG-931. Next base: position 9,263 of record CAWIHU010000016.1, on the reverse strand, counting down.
GCTCGACAAGGGGAACGTGATGCTTCGCTGCGGCTCGTGCCACACGCGCAAGACCAATGCCGAACGCGCGAGGCGGATGGGTAGCTGAGCAGGAGGGAGGGGGGATTAAATCCCTCGGAAGCCGCAGGGCAGCAACCGCGCGCTTCCTCACGCGCAGAAATTTTTTTCGCCGGCCAGGGCGAGTATTTCCCGCCCTATAAAAAAGGGGGTGGCCGACCCGAACAATCGCACAGGTCAATCGATGGGACGTTCCGGGCATTCGCTCCGAGCGCCGAGCAGCGCAAGGAGGTCGAGATCATGGCGCGCTACGGCATTCCGGAGGATGACATCGCGCTCGTGCTCGGCATCGACGCCAAGACGCTGCGCAAGCATTTCCGGCTCGAACTCGATGTCGCGTTCGTCAAAGCCAATGCGAAGGTCGCGGAATCGATCGTCCTACAGGCGGTCGGCGCGCGTGACGTTCACGACAATTCCTGCTCTCATGCGCAGAGCTTGAACTGCTTCGGACGATTTGGGAATCGTCTGTATGAATCAGACCACTAGTACCTATGATCCGGCCAATGGCGCTAGCGTCGTGTCTGGACCAGCAGAGTTTCCGTTGGCCGCGGTTCAACTCGATCATCACAGCGACAGTGACGAACTGACTGCGATCGGCCTCATCGGAACTGTGCTGTTCGACAAGTTCTTCGACGCTTACCGGGCCGACCTCAACGCCGAGTTTGGACGCGGCGCTTACAGGGAGCTGTTGAACGACCGGACCACCGTAACACCCATCGCGGAATTCAGCGAAGCGGTTGCTGCCTGCTGGCTGGACTAGCGCCGCAAGGACCATACGCAATGCTGTCCCCGCGGCCGCTTGAACTACTGCGCGATTGGTGGCTGGCTTGCCGATCACGGAGTTGCTCCCAGACCGTTGTCCGCTACAGCCGATAACGACGCGTGAGCTCACCCGCGCCTGTCATATTGCCGGGGAACAAGGCGTCCGCCAGTCCCGGATGAGACCAGCATGCTGATGGCTGTGCCGCCCGATAAGACCTTGGCCGTGATAGCCACCGTTCGACAATGATGCCTGCGACAACAGCAGAGTCGCGCCACGGATGTGACCCATCGGCGGAGGCGCTGAATGCAAGCGGTGCCAACGCGGCAGCATTTGGAACGGCAAATGGCAGCAGGATGACAAATCGCCGCAGCTTCAAGACGCGCTTACGGGCGACCCCGACAGCCCATTTCGCGCGAATAATTTCGCTCGGTTGCGGCGCGTCAAACGGTCGAACCTTGCGGAACTGACCAAACGCGGATAGCTGCTTCTGTGAAGCGAGCCTTGTTCCTTTGGCGCGTTGGTGATTTCCTGATGACGGAAATACGGGCATTTCTTCCAAGGGTGAAAGACCGCGATTGGCGTGTCCGATCAGAATTAAGGACTTTGCATTTTGGATACCTTTTCGCCTCGTCCGCGATGGACACCATATAGTAATTCGGGCATATGTTTCCGAAAGCGAAGGCCCAGTCGATCAGGGAAGAACTCGTTTCTCTAACGTCCCGCCAACGTGATCGCTCCGTACTGCACCGCCGTGATCGGTGGGTCGGCGGGCCGACCCGCGGGCTAAGAACAAACTTTAACGGTCTAATGCCGGTCCAAGCATGCGGCTCTCGGTCTCTTTAGTTATTCTGGCCCTCGTGGCCATGGTGCTGGCGAGCGAACCCGCAATAGCGGAATCCGCGGCGCCGACGGCAAGCGCCTTGCCCTGGTGGGCGTGGGTGCTGGCGCTGTTCGTCGTGACTTTTGTGCTCGGTATCGTTGCCGTCGTGGCCGGCGTGGGCGGCGGCGTTCTGTTCGTGCCGATCGTCAGCGGCCTGTTCCCGTTCCATCTGGATTTCGTGCGGGGGGCCGGCCTCCTGATCGCGCTCGCGGGCGCGCTAGCCGCGGGCCCCACCCTGCTGCGCGGCGGAATGGCCAATCTTCAACTCGCGATGCCGCCCGCCCTGACCGCTTCCGCCGCAGCCATCGTTGGCGCGATGATTGGCTTGATCTTGCCGGACAGAATCATTCAGCTTGCGCTCGGTACCATGATCCTTGGCGTCGTTGGCCTAATGGCTGTCGCCCGCAAATCTGATAATCCTGAAGTCCCGAAGGCCGATGCATTGTCGGCGGCGCTTCGGATGCATGGCGTCTACCACGACCCCTTCAGCGGTCGGGACATCGAGTGGAAGGTGCATCGCACACCACAGGGCCTCGCCCTATTCGCCTTCATCGGAGTTCTCGGCGGTATGTTTGGGATCGGCGCGGGCTGGGCCAATGTGCCGGCGCTCAATCTGGTGATGGGCGTGCCGCTCAAGGTCTCGATCGGCACGAGTAGCGTCATATTGTCGATCGCGAACAGCGCGGCCGCATGGGTCTACCTGAACCATGGCGCCATGCTGGCCGTTATCGCCGTGCCCTCAATGCTCGGCATGATGTTGGGATCGACCATCGGGGTCGGGCTGCTCTCGCGCACCAATGTGGCTGTCATCCGCAAGGTCGTCATCGTCCTTTTACTGCTGGCCGGCATTCGCGCCTTGCTCAAGGGATTCGGTGTGTGATGCCGGAATATCGGAACGACGAAGGAGCGAAAAGCGCGACGGGAGTGGACGGCGGCGGCCTGCGGAGCGCGTGGGAACAGATGAGAACTCGCCTTCGCGCATGGGCGCGACTGCGCCGGCAGCAAGCGATGCGCGCGAGGAGCCAGCAGCTGAAGTACGCAACGCCCGAGCAGCTCGCCTACGCGGATCTGCTCGATATCGGAGTCAGGATCGGACGTTATCTCTTGGCAGGCACGTTCATCCTTTACGTGTTTGGGTTCGCCCCGGCCAAGATTCCATTGTCCGAGTTGCCCGCCTACTGGTCGATGGCGGCCGACCAGTATTCGAATCTGGTCGGAGTCGGCATGGGTTGGGGCTGGCTCGCTTTGATTCGTTACAGCGATTACATGAACTTCCTCGGTATCGCCTTTCTTTCCGGTTTGACGATCGCGTGTTATCTGCGCGTCTTGCCGTTCTCGTTACACCGCAAGGATTTTGCGTTGGGCACGATCCTGGTGCTGGAGGTGATCGTGTTGTCGTTTGCTGCCTCCGGGCTTCTGACCGCGGGCCATTAGCGCTAAGCTTTGGCCAACGCTGAGCAAAGGGACTCGACGCGATGACATCGCCGCAACCGATGCAGCTCTCACCGTTGGCGCGCTTCGAGAAGATCCTCGTCGCGACAGACGGCTCCTCTTTCAGCGCCGACGCTGTGAAGGTTGCCATCGCCATGTGCGTGAAGAGCGGGGCACGCCTCTATCCCTTCGCCATGGTGCTGACCAACCCCGAATACGAAGCGCTCGCACCGGAGCTTGTCCAAAAAGCATCGGAAGATGTGAAGGCGCATCTCGATTCCATCGTCGCCGAGGCGGCCCACCAGGGCGTCGGCGCCACGATGTTGATGCGGCTAGGCGACCGCCCCGATGCCGAGATCGCGGCGGCTGCGGACGAGATCAATGCCGACCTCGTCGTCATGGGCCAGCAGGGACGGCGTGGCCTGGCGCGTATGATGGTCGGCGACGCGACCATCAGGGTGATCGGCTCGGCAACATGCAGCGTGCTCTCGGTGCCGGTGGGCGCCGCCATGTGGCGGAAGCGCATCCTGCTCGGCACCGACGGCTCGCGCTTCGCTGATGCCGCTGCCGTATCTGCCGCCAAGATCGCCCATTGCTGCGTGGCGCCAATCACCGTCGTTTCCGCGCTTGTCCCCAGCCACAGCCAAGTGCGACAGCAGGAAGGGCGCGAGGCCGTGGAACGTACGACGGAGCTACTCAGGCAGGACGGGCTCGACGTTCGAAGGAGTGGCACTACCCGGCGAGGCCGACGACGTGATCATCAAGCTGGCCAAGGAGAAAGGCGCCGACCTCATCGTGGTGGGCACCCACGGCCGCACGGGCTTTGGCAAGGTCCTCCTCGGCAGCGTCTCGGAGCGCGTCATCGGCAAGGCCAAATGCGCCGTGTTGGTGGTGAAGGCCTGAGCATGCACCCGTCTGTTAACAGTCTGCCAGCCGTTAAGAGGATGCGCACGCCCGGCGGAAAGCGCCTGACGCCTGACCGCGCATCGGGTTCCCTGGGCTCCGCCGCCAGCTAAACACACCTTACTCGGCCGCCGACGCGGTCGCCGACTCCTCTGTCGCAGTGGACTTGGTGTCGCGCGCCTGCGCGCCCGACCACGGCGACCGGCTACCTGGAGAACCGGGAGGACTGGAGCGAGGATTTCGCCCGCCACCGAGCCTGCGCCGAACGCGCCTTCCCCATCGGACCGCCAATGCTCTTCCACGATGCGCGTTAGGGCCCCCCTTCTCGCCGAGGCAGTACGGAATCGCATGTCGATGCCGCCGATGGCCCTGCTCCGACAATCCGTGTTTCGGTGGCAAAGCCCCAAGCCGGATCAAACCGGTGGACGTGATAGACCGGACGTATCTTCATGTGAGCCGGATACTCACCTTTGCGCAGTGTCGTTGCGATGCTCGGCATTACTGTCGCCGGGATGCTCCCGACATGACCGGCAGTGCCACGGTGAACATGGCCGCTGAAAACGGCGACGACCCGCCCGGAGTGCTGCAATGCTTGGCGCAGCCGCGGCATCATCTCCGGTGTTTCGAAATTGAGGCGGTCCGGCCCCACCTGAACCTCAAACGGCGGATGGTGCGCGAAAACCGCAATTGGCTTGGTGGTCTCGGCATCGATCATGTCGATCAAACGTTCGGCCCGCTCGGGGCAAAAGTCGCCCTTGTTGCTGCCTGAACTCAACGTATCGACCGCGATCAGCCTGACGGGATAGTCTTCGACCGCATAGTCGATAAAATCGGAATCGGGCGCGAGATATCCGCGTGGCGAAAAGGCCGCGCGCAAATTCGCCCTGTTATCCTTGTTGCCGGCCAGCACATAGACCGGCGCACGCGCCTTCGCGAGTATTGCCACAGCTTGGGCGTATTCGTCTTGCCGTCCATTATGAACGATATCGCCGGTGTGAACGATCACATCGGGGGCCGGATCGAGCGCGTTGATGTCGGCAACCGTGCGTTCGAAATCGCGTATTCTCCGATCGGCGTCGGGAGTATCCAGCGCTATATGGGTATCGGAGATTTGCGCGATGATCATGATGCCGGACCCAAGCCTGGCGATCGCAGGCCCGCATAATACTCCTTCAGGATCGCCACCACCTCCGGCCGGCTGAACTCGGGCGGTATGTCGGCATTGGTCGAGAGCATTTCCCGCTGCTGCGTGCCGGAGATTGAAATGTGATGCTTCGGATCGTGGGGACAGGTCTTCGCCGTCGCCATCCCGTAACACTTCCGGCAGTAAAACGTGACGTCGATCTTCAGCGGCTTGGTAAGAAGCGCGCCGTCCCACAGTTCATCGAAGATGTGATGCGCATCGAACGGGCCGTAATAGTCGCCGACCCCGGCATGGTCGCGCCCGACGATAAGATGCGAGCAGCCGAAATTCTGGCGAATAAGGGCATGAAGCAATGCTTCGCGCGGGCCGGCATAGCGCATCTCGATCGGATAGCCCGCCTGAATGACCGTCCCTGGCCGGAAATAATTGTCGATCATCGCCTGGATCGCGCGGGTTCGAACCTCGGCCGGAATGTCGCCTTCTTTCAGTTTGCCGAGCACCTGATGGATGAAAACACCGTCCGAAACCTCGATCGCGATTTTCACCAGATATTCGTGGCTGCGGTGCATCGGATTTCGGGTCTGGAAGGCGGCGACTTTCGACCAGCCCCGATCAAGAAACATCGCCCGCGACTCGGCGGGGCGGATATAGAGGTTCGGGTATTTGGCGGGATATTCGCCTTCGCTCAATACCCTCACGGGCCCGGCCAAGTTGACGTCGCCCTGGCTCAGCACTTTCGCCACGCCTGGGTGTTTTGGATCGGCGGTGCGATAGACGTGCTCGGCCTCGAACCGCTTGTCGATCGAATATTTCTCGCGAACCTCCATGACGGCGAGAATTTCGCCGCTCTCGGCATCGATGAGAGCGACCTCCTCCTCGGCACGGATGCCGTCGGCATGCCTTTATCTACGGGAAGCGTGATCGGGATCGGCCAGAACAAGCCGCCCGCCAGCTTCATGTCCAGGCAAGAGCCGCGCCAATCGTCATGGCCCATGAAGCCATCGAGCGGCGTATAGGCGCCCATCGCCAGCATGAAAACGTCGGAGACCGCACGCGAGTTGAGTGGAATTTTACTGAGTTTCTCCGCCCGCCTGCGCTCCTCGGCCCGCTCCGTCTCGGGCAGCAGCAGTGGCTTGACTGCTGCGAGCCGTGCGGCGGTACGAGCTTGGGCATGGTAATTCCTTCCTGAAATCAATCGGTCTCCGACAGGATGACCTTTGCAGACTGCTCCGGCTGCCGGGCCAGGACTCATGCAAGAAAAGCCCCGAGCATGCAGGATCCCGGAAGACGCCCGCGCGATCCGACTCATCCACGCTGCGATAGGACGCCTACGGCTTCTTTGGGGTTTTGTATTCGGCTTCCTTCTGGAACGGTTCCCAGACGGTTTCGAAACCGACGAATCCCTTTTCGTTTGCCTCTTTCTGACGCGTTGTCAGAAAGCGCGCGTGGCCGTCAGGAACTTTGGTGAGTGGGTTTTGCTCGCTCATATGTCACCTTTTGCGGTGAAGCCGGGATTGCAAGTGCGCGTCACTGAAGCCGAAATTTGTCCGCTGCCATTCAAACTGGTCGCATGAGTGATGGGTCGATAGCCGCTTGTGCGCCGATCGCCCCGCCCGCTCTTGCTTCTTCGTCGGTTGGCTCGCGCACGGTCACGATCTCGAGCGTAAAGACGACCTCTCTGCCGCAGAGCGGATTGTTGCCGTCGACAGTCAGTGTCTTGTCGTCGATCCTCGTCACGAGAAAGCTGCGGGTCTGGCCCTTGTCGTTTTCCATGAGGATGGAAGTGCCGACCTGCCGATATTCCTCGGGAACGTTTTCGATGTGATCGGTAAAAACCAGCGACTCGTCTCGGGGGCCGAAGATCCGATTGCCGTCGATCGGCACCTCGATGACCTCGCCTGCGGACCTGCCCTCCAGTTGCGCGTGGACGAAAGGGGCCAAAATTTCATTGTGTCCGTGAACATAACCCAACGGAAATTCGACCATGGTGAGGACATTACCCGACTTCCTGTCGGTCACCTTGTAGGTGAGTTCGACATACTTGCCGTTCTGGATGGATTCACTCATGTCGGATCCGAGCCTGCTCAGAAGATGGACGCACCGAAAATCCTGACTTTTCCGTTCTCATAGCCGAGGACAAGCCTGCCCAGCCATTCACCGTCTTTCTTGGTGCTGCGCTGCCGGTAAAGAACCGTCACATGCTCGCCGCGGCGGATAATGCCAAGATAATCGAAGTGTCCAGACAGATTTCTGGCAAGCTCGCTGTTGGCGAACTGATGGCCGGCCTTGACCTGATTCATGGCGAGCGCCATGGAGCTGGAGAAATTCTTGACGAATTCGCCGTACTTGCCTTCGTTCGAATTTTTGACGAGGTCGCGCCACAAGGGATCGGCTATGGCCTGTATCTCCTCATCGGTCTTTTCAATAATGTTCACGCGCAGTTCTCTGGGACTGTAAGACCACTGTACTCGCCGTCACCGACCAAGTGATAACAAGGCGCCTTCTCCATGGTGTATTCACCGGTGTTCGGATCGCGGCGCGAAACAGTCAGCACGTGCCAGTTTGCGTCGTCCACCTTCATGGCATCGCCGCGGTAGTAGTAGCCCGGCCAGCGAGTCTCCTTGCGGAACAGCGTGTGCTGCGTAACGCACTCAGCGGCGCGATGCCGGTGCTTCAGCTCCCACGCGCGCAGCAACTCGTGAATATCCTTCGCGGCCAGACTCTCGAGATCTTCCTCCATGACCTTGAGTTTCTTGAGAGCGATATTCAGGAGCTTCTCGTTGGTCATGTAGCTGACGGTCACCCCGCCGCAATACTCGTCCATCAGCTTCTGCAGACGGTCCAGGCCCTGCTTGGGATTGATGTAGTGCGGGTTGACATCGCCCGCCACGATCTCGTTGCGGTAGACCTTGTAGTGCTCCAGCGGCTTGTAGATCTCCTTCTTGCGGCGGTTGATCTGCTCGTCGGATACGACGATGCCTTCGGCCTTGCCGTCGTCGATATATTTGCAGGCGGCCTTCGCGGCGAGACGGCCTTCGGTGAACGAGCCGGACGAGAAGGCGTGCGGCGTGCCGCCGACCGCGTCACCGGCGCCGAACAGACCTTCGATCGTCGTCATGCGGTTGTAGCCCCAGAAATACTCGGGCGGAGAAACGTCCTCGGGACCCGAGCACCAGGCGCCCGAGCAGGTCGCATGCGAGCCCATGACATAGGGCTCGGATGTGGTCAGTTCGGGGTTCTCGTTCTTGGGGTCCACGTCGGTGGCGGCCCACAGCACCGCCTGGCCGATGGTCATGCCGAGGAAGTTCTCCCAGCCGACCTCTTCCAGATGAGGATCCTGGAAGGCCTTCATGGTCACCATGTGAATGGGGCCGCGGCCGGCATTCACTTCACTGATGATGCAATGGTTGCGTAGACAGGTCGGGATCGGCCTGTGGGTTAAGTGCGAAGCTTCCGGATCCAGATATTCCTTGCCGACCATTTTCTGAAGTTCAGGGAACCACTTGGATTCGTACTCCTCGCCCAAGCAATTTTGCGTATAGGTCTTCAGGTGCAGGAAGTAGGCGCCGACCGGGCCGTAACCGTCCTTGAAACGCGCCAGCACAATGCGGTTTTCCATCTGCGTCATCTTGGCGCCGGCATTGATCATGAGCCCATAGGCGGACGCGGACGACCAGGGCGCATACCAAGTGCGGCCGGAGCCTTCGCCCACCGAACGCGGCTTGAAGATGTTGGAAGCCCCGCCCGCGCCGCAGATCACGGTCTTGGATTTGAAGACGTGATAGTTGCCGGTGCGGACATTGAAGCCGACGGCGCCGGCGACCCGGTTCTCCTTGCTGTCATCCATCAGCAGGTGGGTGACGCAGATCCGATTGAACACCTTGTCCGCGGATTTCTTGGCGGCCTCGGCCACGATAGGCTTGTAGGACTTGCCATGAATCATGATCTGCCATCGCCCCTCACGCAGATAGCGCCCGGTTTTCGGGTCCTTCATGATGGGCAGGCCCCACTCTTCGAACTGGTGCACCGTGGAGTTGACGTGACGGGCCATATCGAACAGCAGGTCTTCGCGCACCAGTCCCATC
>CAWIHU010000015.1:0-34714 GCA_963836095.1 uncultured Pseudomonadota bacterium | reverse complement strand
GCTGCCGGCCATTGGCGCGCGGCGGGACGGCGGATTTCTTATCCTCGGCAAAGCCGCCGAGGACAAGGTTCTGGTGCAGCAGCCGTCATCCGTCCAAACCCGAAGCCCCCATGACACGGGCCGAGTTCGAAGCCGTCTGGGATGGCCGCCTCGTGCTGATGGCGCGCCGCGCGACATTGTCAAGATCTGTCGCGCGGCTTCGACGTCACCTGGTTCCTGCAGGCGATGCACAAATATCGCCGCCTGCTCGCCGAAGTGCTGGTCGCCTCGTTCTTTCTGCAGCTCTTTGCGCTGGTGACACCGCTGTTCTTCCAGGTCGTCACGGATAAGGTGCTGACCCATCGCGGCTTTACGACGCTCGACGTCCTTGTGATCGGTCTGATCACCGTCTCCATCTTCGAGACCGTGCTTGGCGCGTTGCGGACCTACGTGTTCGCCCACACCACCAACCGGATCGATGTCGAACTGGGAGCGCGGTTGTTCCGGCACCTGATCGCGCTGCCGATCGCCTATTTTGAGAGCAGGCGGGCCGGCGATTCAGTGGCGCGGGTGAGGGAGCTGGAAAACATCCGCAATTTCCTCACCAGTTCCGCGCTGACGCTCGTGATCGATCTCGGCTTCACCTTCGTCTTCCTGGCGGTGATGTTCTACTATTCGCCGCTGTTGTCCTGGATCGTGCTCGGTTCCTTTCCCTTCTATATCGCGCTGTCCGCGGGCGTGACGCCGATATTCCGCCAGCGGCTGGAGGAGAAGTTCGACCGCGGCGCCGAAAACCAGTCGTTTCTGGTCGAAAGCGTCACCGCGATCCAGACGCTGAAAGCGATGGCGATCGAGCCGCAGATGCAGCGGCGCTGGGAGGAGCAGCTCGCGGGCTATGTGCGGCGAGCTTCCGTGTCGGCAGCCTCGGCAACGGGACAAGCCAAGGTTCAGTTCATCACCAAGTTGTCACGGCCGGCTGTCTTTATTTTGGCGCCAATCTGGTCATCGAGGGCCACCTGACCGTCGGCGAACTCGTTGCGTTCAACATGCTGGCGGGGAGGGTGGCGCAACCGTCCTGCGGCTGGCGCAGCTCTGGCAGGACTTTCACCAGGCGCGGCTGTCGATCGCCCGCCTCGGCGACATCCTCAACACGCCGCCGGAGCCGGCGTTTCAACCCTCGCCGCGCCGCACTCCCGGCGATCCGGGGCGAGATTGCGTTCGAGCACGTCACCTTCCGCTACCGCATCGACGGCCCGGAGTCTTGCACGACGTCACCTTCAAGGTCTCACCCGGCCAGATCGTCGGCATCGTCGGCCCCTCCGGTTCCGGCAAGAGCACCCTCACGAAACTGATCCAACGGCTTTACGTGCCGGAAAGTGGTCGCGTCCTGGTCGACGGCGTCGATCTGAGCCATGGTTGATACCGCTTGGCTGCGACGGCAAATCGGCGTCGTCCTGCAGGAAAATGTCCTGTTCAACCGTTCGATCCGCGACAACATTGCGCTCGCCGATCCCGGCGTTTCCGATGGAGCGGGTCATTGCCGCAGCGAAGCTTGCCGGCGCCCACGATTTCATCCTTGAACTGCCGGAGGGCTATGACACCATCGTTGGCGAGCGTGGCGTCAGCCTGTCGGGGGCCAGCGGCAGCGGATCGCGATCGCCCGTGCCCTGATCACCGATCCCCGCATCCTGATCTTCGACGAGGCGACGAGCGCGCTCGATTACGAGAGCGAGCGCATCATCCAGCAGAACATGAAGGAGATCGCCAAGGGCCGGACGGTCTTCATTATTGCCCACCGTCTGTCCACCGTGCGCCGCAGCGACCGCATCATCACCATCGATCGTGGCCGCACTCGTCGAGTACGGCACGCACGACGAACTGGTCAAGACCGGCGGCCGCTACGCGATCCTCTTCCGGTCGCAGGCAGGCATCCATGAAGTCCGCTGAGAAAGTAATGTGATGTTTCCAAGCGCCAGAAGCGCCCGGACAGCGACGATCTCGCATTTCTGCCGGCGGCGCTCGAAATCGTCGAGACGCCAGCCTCGCCGATCGGCCGGCGATCGGCTATTCCCTCGTCGGCCTGTTCTGCATTGCGCTGGCCTGGGCCTGTTTTGGCCGGGTCGACATCGTCGCCTCGGCGAAGGCAAGATCATTCCGAGCGGGCGTACCAAGGTCATCCAACCATTCGAGACCGGCGTCGTGCGGGCCATCCATGTTCGCGACGGACAAATGGTCAAGGCCGGCGAGACCCTGATCGAACTCGATCCGACCATGGACGAGGCGGAATGGAAACATTACGAAATCGATCTCATGGCCGCTCAGCTCGACGTGGCGCGGCTGCAGGCGGAATTGGCCGATGGCGATCCACTGACGAATTTCATGCCGCCGGCCGATGCGCCGCCGGCGCTGATGGCGCTGCAGCGCAAATTCCTCCTCGACCAGACCGCCGAACAGAAGGCGAAACTTGCCGTTCTTGACCGGCAACGCCAGCAGAAGGTGGCCGAGCGCGAAGCGATTGCGGCTACCATCGGCAAATGGAGGCATCGCTGCCCTCCTGCAGGAGCGCTTGGAGATCCGCAAAACCCTCTACGAACATACGACCGGCTCCAAAGCGAATTATTTGGAATTACTGCAGCCGTTCGTCGAAGCGCAGCACGAACTCGAAGTGCAGAAACGCCACTATGACAAGTCGGCGGCGACAATCGCCGCGATAGACGAACAGCGGAAGCAATCCGATGCGGAGTACCGACGGGCGCGCTACGGCGACTCGTCGAGACCGAGCGCAAGGCTAAAGGCCTCAGCGAAGACCTTATCAAGGCGCGGCGCCGCGCCGCGCTGCAGGTCCTCACGGCGCCAGTCGACGGTACGGTTCAGCAACTCGCGGTTCACACGATCGGGGGTGTCGTGACACCGGCGCAAACGCTGCTTGTCATGGTGCCCTCGACAGTCACATCGAAATCGAGGCTATGGTGTCAAATCGCGACATCGGCTTTATCAATGCCGGCCAGGACGCCGAGATCAAGATCGATACTTTCAATTTCAACCGCTATGGCCTCATCGACGGCAAGGTCGTGAGCGTTTCGTCGGACGCGATCACTCGCGACAAGCCGTCAGATAGAGCGAACCCCAATCAGCAAGGCGCACAGGACAATCGAGCGAACCGACGAGCCAAGAGCTAGTCTATGCAGCCCGCGTCTCGCTCGACCGAACACAGATGGAGGTGGAAGATAGGCTCCTCAATCTCTCGCCCGGCATGGCTGTCACCGTCGAGATCAAGACGGGATCGCGCCGGATCATCAGTTATCTGCTCTCTCCGCTTCTCAAGTATAAACAGGAGGTGCTGCGTGAACGATAGAAACGGAGAAGGGGCCTCGAACTCGCTACTGAAGAGATCGCACATCTATCTTCTACTCACTACGGGCACTTCGATCTGATGACGGAGCCTTGATTAGTTCGACTGATTCAGAAAGCCGCATTAAGTTGTAATTGCGACTCGGATAGTCGGCGAAATTCACATTCAGCGGAGGGGCTGAGACGGGTCTCGGAACGATAGCGGATAGTGCCTCGCGATCGGCAGGGGCGCAATGCTCAGCCGCCCGTGTTTCGTCTGGTTGCGGCAAAATTGCTGGCGCAGATGAGACTGGTGCTCTTTTCTCGTCCGGGCAATCTATGGTAGCATATGACCATGAGGGGATTTTTCGGTAACCCGCGTCGCATCTTGATCGTCATTCACGATCTCGTCGCCACTGCGGCGGCGATCCTGGCTGCATTCTATTTTCGCTTCGAAACTGCTGGCCTCGCGGAGCGCTTGGACTGGCTAATAATCTTCCTGCCCGGCTATCTGGTGTACGCTGGCGTGGTTTATTGGCTTTTCCAGCTCTATATGGGGAAGTGGCGTTTCGCATCGCTGCCGGATCTTTGGAACATCGTCCGCGCAGCGACCGTGCTGGCGCTTTCGCTGCTTGTGCTCGATTACGTGCTCGTCTCGCCGCAGATTTACGGCGTTTTCTTTTTCGGCAAGGTCACGCTTGCGCTCTACTGGCTGCTGCAGATGTTCCTTCTCGGCGGGCCGCGCATTGCCTATCGTCAGTTCAGGCGCGCGCGCACGCAGCGCCGCGCCAACGGCACGCAAGCGATTTCGACGCTGGTGGCCGGTCGCGCGGCGGATGTCGAAGTCCTCCTACGCGCAATCGAGAGCGGGGCGGTCAGCAAAATCAAGCCGGTAGGGATTCTGTCGCCTTCGCTGGCCGACCAGGGCCAAGCGCTACGCGGAGTTCCGGTGCGTGGCTATCTGACGGACATTGATAGAGTCGTCTCCTCGCTGGCGTCCAAGAATATACACGTCGCTCACCTGGTGCTGACACCGGATGTGCTTGCGCCGGAAGTCCATCCGGAAACGATGCTTATGCAGGCGCGGCGGCTCGGCCTTGCCACCAGCCGCCTGCCTTCGCTCGAAAGCGGTGAGGAAGCGCTGCGCTTGGCGCCCGTCGACGTTGAGGACCTGTTGCTGCGCCCGAGCGTGAAGATCGATTACCGGTGGCTGGAGAACTTTATCAAAGGCAAGACGGTCGTGGTCACCGGCGGCGGCGGCTCGATCGGTTCCGAGATCTGCGATCGTGTCGTCAATTTCGGCGCACGCCGGCTATTGATCCTGGAAAATTCGGAAGCGGCTTTGCATGCAGTGCTCGAGAAGCTCACGGCCAAATCGGCCGCTACCGAAGTCGCAGGACACATTGCCGACATCCGCGATCGCGAACGAATTTTTCGCCTGATAGAAGATGCCGAACCCAACCTGGTATTTCATGCCGCCGCTCTCAAGCATGTCTCGCTCGTAGAACGCGATTGGGGCGAGGGGATCAAGACCAACGTCTTCGGCTCCGTCAACGTCGCCGACGCGGCGCTCGCCGGCGGTGCCGAAGCGCTGGTGATGATATCGACCGACAAGGCGATCGAGCCGGTTTCCATGCTTGGCGCGACCAAGCGGCTCGCCGAAATGTACTGTCAAGCCTTGGACGCCGACGCTGCGCGGGGCGCCGATGGCGGCAAGCCGCCGATCCGCATGATTGCTGTCCGCTTCGGCAACGTGCTCGCCTCCAACGGCTCAGTTGTCCCCAAATTCAAGACGCAGATCGAGGCCGGCGGGCCGGTGACCGTCACGCACGCGGACATGGTTCGCTACTTCATGACCATTCGCGAAGCTTGCGACCTCGTTATAATGGCGGCCAGCCACGCGCTCGGTCCCGCGCGTTCGGCGCACTCGGTCTACGTGCTCAACATGGGACAGCCGATCAAAATTTTCGATCTTGCCGAACACATGATCCGTTTGAGTGGTCTGGAGCCCGGACGCGACGTTGACATCGTGTTCACCGGCATCCGCCCCGGCGAGCGGCTCAAGGAAATATTATTCGCCCGCGAGGAGCCGAGCACGGACATCGGTATCGCCGGCGTCGTCGCCGCCACCCCGGTCTGCCCGCCGCTGGAAGTGGTTAGAGAATGGATTGCGAAGCTCGATCGGGGCCTCGGCCTCGCGTGTCCTGAACGCGCCGCGATCGTCGGCGTACTGCGCGAGGCGATGCCAGATTTCCACGGCCAAGCGTCATGAAGCCCGGCCGGCTATGTCGTCGGCCTCGGAGCGTCTGTCGCTAGCGGACGATTGGCGATCACAACGTTTGGCAACACCGGGGCGAGCTTGCTAGCGGGCATTGGAAAGGCGCACGTTCGTCTCCGCCGGTTTGCGAACCCTTCCATTATCGTCAAGGCATTTTCGCTCGGGATTTTCTGCGGCTTTGTCTTTTCTTGGTTAACACCTTCTTAACTGCGAATCGCACACCATTTGTCATGGTTAACAATGGAGCGCCGCAATGATCAACATCCTATTTATGGTGGTGTCGGCGGAGACGGGCGTTATTGCCGCTCTGCTCTGGAAATTCATCATCTCGTAGGGGGCCGCCTGAGTTGGTTGCGAAACACTACTTCGCCATGTAGAGCTGGAAAAAGCCCGCCGGTGTACACTAGATAGCCGGGGGGAATGATCATCAGCCAATCGAAGAGCGCCGCAAGGTCCCGGTGTTCGGAAGCAAGGATGGAATACAACCAGCGCCGCCGCCGTGGCGACGAGATCGCGCGTGACGATCCGAATGCGGCGCGTCACCTTCTTCGCGACCCTAGATCGTGCTAACGAGAAAAGAGCACAAATCTCGTTTGTGCCAGTGATCCTGCCGCAACCAGGCTGAGCATTGCGCCCCTGCCGGTGGAGCGATAGGAGTGGTGGCAGGCACCAACGCGGGATTCCTCGTCGCGACACGTTGCGTCCGGATGACGATCGAGCCAATTAACGATGGGATGACAGCCATCTGGGCGGTCCGCGGCGCAATGATTGCGGCTTTTTCCGCATTCCTATGCGTCGGTTTGATCGTGGCTTTGCGTCCCTTGCTGCAGCGCTTTGCGCTGGCGAAGCCGAATGCCCGTTCCTCGCACCGCGAACCGACGCCTCGGGGCGGCGGTATTGCCGTGATCGCGGCGACTGTCGCGGCGACCGAGCTCGGGATGTTCAATCTCGGCAGCGCGATCGCGGCGCCGCTGATGACCGTCATCGCTGCCGCTGTCGTGATGGCGGCTGTCGGCGCTGCCGACGACATCCGTTCGCTCGCCGTTGCGCCGCGGCTCGTCCTGCAGGCGCTAGTCATCGCCGCGGTGATCTACGCATTACCGGATCATTTGCGCGTCGTACCCGTTGTGCCGTGGTGGATCGAACGAGTGTCGCTGTTCGTCGGCGGATTGTGGTTCGTCAATCTCGTGAACTTCATGGACGGTATCGACTGGATGACCGTCGCCGAGGTCCTTCCGATTACCGGCGCACTAGTGGTCCTGGGATGTCTGGGCGCGCTTACGCCCGACAGTGTTGTCGTGGCGCTGGCGCTTGGCGGCGCGATGCTCGGCTTTGCCTATTTCAACCGACCGGTTGCCACGCTTTTTCTCGGCGACGTTGGTAGTCTGCCGATAGGCCTTTTGCTCGGCTGGCTCCTGGTCCTCCTCGCCGGCCAGAACAACCTCCCCGCCTCTTTGCTGCTGCCACTGTACTACCTCGCCGATGCCACGCTCACGCTTCTACGGCGCTTGCTGAGCGGTGAACGCATCTGGCAGGCGCATCGCACGCATTACTATCAACGCGCCACCGACCGCGGCTTTACGGTAACGGAGATCGTAGCGCGGGTCTTTGCCATCAATCTCGGCCTTGGCGCTCTCGCCTTGGCGACCGTGGTTGCACACAGCCGCACCGTCGATATGGCCGCGCTGGCATGCGGCGCGGTGCTGGTCGGCTGGCTTCTCTGGGCATTTAGCCGCGGGCGAAAGTACCCCTCATGCCGGTAGGAGCTTGCGCGAAGCGCGGCCGCGTGGCCCTCGGACGCGCGGCACCGCATCCTCGCGGAGCTAAATAGGAGCCAGCTTTTCTGATCGATACTTGACCTATTGATTATTGGCGGTCCCGGCAGGACTCGAACCTGCGACCTTCGGTTTAGGAAACCGCTGCTCTATCCGGCTGAGCTACGGGACCGATTGAAGATTTTCAATCCTGGGTATTTTCTAGGTACGAGTTTTCGTTCATGCAACATTCCTGTGTATAGCATCCCACAGCGATATTCCAACACGGCCTCGTCGATCTCGTCTTCCTCGTCGTCACCTCTCCCGTCACCGACGACGCGAAGTAGCTCGTCGTGGACGGTCTCGGTCTTCACCGCGATTGCGCGGCGCGTTGACCGGCGTTCGTTCCGGCGATCCTGCCGAACACGGCGCCGTTCGTCAGGCCGGTGCCACCGGGATAGTTGAAGTAAAAGATGCCGCCGACCAATTCGCCCGCCGCGAACAGGCCCGGGATCGGCACGCCGTCCGTATCGATCACCCGGGCGCTGGTGTCGATCTTGAGACCACCGAAGGTGAATGTCAGCCCGCAGGTCACCGCGTAGGCTTCGAACGGCGGCTGATCGATGGTGTTGGCCCAATTTGATTTCGGAATCGCCAGTCCCTTGGTGGCGCGCCCATCCTTGACGTTGGGATCGAACGGAACGTCGGTCATGACCGCCTTGTTGTAGGCTGTGATAGTCTCCATTGCCTTCTCGGCATTCACGTCGTCGAGCTTTTTCACCAGCTCTTCCAGCGTCTCGGCACGCACCTTGGTCACCCGCTTGATGCGGTATTCGTCGCGCAGCATCGGGATGATCTTGCCGTCGAATATCTGCCAGGCGAACTGGCCGGGCTGAATCAATATTACCCGGCCGTACTTCGCGTAGGTGTAGTTGCGGAAATCGGCACCTTCATCGACGAAACGCTCGCCATTGGCATTTATCATGATGCCCCACGGATACGAGTGCTTCTGGAAGTTGTCGCCGACCGTCAAATCGCCGAACTCCGGCGCGTTGCGATCCCAGCCGACCGCGTGGCCGCCCGACCAGTTGCCTGTCGGCATCGCGCCGACCTCGAGCGCCATCTTGATGCCGTCGCCGGTGTTGAAGCGCGTGCCGCGGATCTTCGCGAGTTCCCACAGCGGCCCGAGATAGCGCGTGCGCATTTCGGTATTGGCTTGAAAGCCGCCGGCGGCCAGCACCACGCTTTTTGCCCGCACCTCGACGGTCTTGCCGTTGTGCTTGACGCGCACGCCCTTGACGCCCTCGTCGTCGGCGATCAGCGACAGCGCCCTGGCGCCGTAAGCAATGGCGATGCCGTTCTTGCGCGCACTCTTGGTGAGTTGATCGACAAGCCCGGGCCCTCCGCCCCACGCTTCCACGGTGAGCCCGCCCCAAAATTTGAATTTGCCGCCGATCTTGTAAGCCTGGCGACCCCAGATCGGCATGAAGCGCACGCCCTTGTCACGCATCCACTGCATGGTCGCCTTACTGCGTCGGATGAGAATCTCACACAGCTCGGGATCGGTACGATATTCGGTCACGCGGCCCATATCGTCGAAGAATTTTTCCTCGGTGTAGGTGCCGAAGTCGGATTTGGCGATCTCTTCGTCGGTCAAGTCCGGCATCAGCGCGCGCAGATCGTCGACCCCGTCATAGACGCAGCGGAACGCTCCGGCGGTGAACCGGCTGTTGCCGCCGGCTTCTTCCTCTGGCGCTCGCTCCAGCATCAGCACCGAAACGCCATGCTCGGCCGCCGACAAGCCCGCACAGAACGCCGCATTGCCGGCGCCAACGACGATGACATCCGTGGAAGAAGGCAGCGCGGCGCTCATGAGAGCTGATGAACCTCGTTAATGGGGGTGGAGCGAATTCGCGAACCCGAAGCCGAGCGCTGTCGGTCCGTTAGCGCCGGCGATGATATCGCGGGCGGGAGTGCCGGCGAAAGCCGCCATTTTGCGGCTCGCATGGGCGACGTCTCTCTCACCAAGCCTTGCAGGGCCGGGCGAAAATCGTCCAGGCGGCAACTGATCGCCCGTCAGCCGAATTTGGCGCCAGCGCATTCCAACGTCACCTCAGGTTCGACAGATAAGCGCTTTTTTAGCGTTGACAGCGGCCTATTGCTTCGAAAGTATTTTCCCATCACAAAATAATGCCTCTCATATCGTCGCCTAAGCGAGATTTGACGGTGGCGCTTGCCGGCGTCTATTCGGGAGGAGACCAGCGATGCCCCGCTGCAATCATCGAAGCCTATTGAAAGCCGCCGCCAGGTTCGCGGGTTGACGAATTCTCCGTTAGGGAAGAAGAAAATGGACCAGACATCCGCAGGTCCGACCCAAGAGCGGATTTACAAAGTCGCCCTGGCGAGCATCGTCGGCTCGGTGATCGAACAATACGACTTCCTGGTCACCGGCGTGATCGCGGCGACCATCTGGGGCGGCGTCTTTTTCAAGCTGCCGGGCCTCGCCGCTGTTGCGGCGGCAATCGGCGTCTACGGTATCGGCATCATCATCCGCCCGATCGGCGCTTATCTCTTCGGCAATCTCGCCGACCGGCACGGGCGTAAGAACGCGATGGTCTATGCGCTGGTGCTGATGGGCATCAGTACGTTGCTGATTGGCCTTACGCCCACCTACGACAGCATCGGCGTCGTCGCGCCGGTGCTGCTGATCGTGTTCCGACTGATGCAAGGCATCAGTTTCGGCGGCGAGTTCGGCACCGCCTCGACCTGGGTGGTGGAGCAGGCGGCGCGATCGAAGCACCGCGCATTCTGGGGTGCTTGGGTCGGATTCGCGATCCCGATCGGGCTGCTGCTCGGCTTCGGCTCGGTGATTTTCGTCAGGTCGCTGATGACGGCGCAAGACTTTGCCGCCTGGGGCTGGCGCATTTTTTTCGTCGTCGGTTTTTTGGTGGCAATCGTCGGCATCGTCATTCGCGCGCGCACCGACGACAGCTTCATCTTCGAACGGCACAAGGCGGACAGCGCAATTCTCGAACACCCGGCACGGCAAGTCTGGCGCGAGATGCCGCTGCGCATCCTGCGCACCTCGCTGGTGAACGCAATGTTCGGCGGCGCCTTCTTCCTCTATTTCGTGTTCGGCACCGCCTATATGAAGGCCGTCGGCTTCGCCGGAACCGCACCCGAAATGATCGGCCTGATCGCCGCAGCCTTCATGCTGGCATTCATGATTATCGGCTCGCTGCTCGCGGACATCGTCAACCGCCGCACGATCCTGTTGATCGCCGCCGCCGTGTTCCTGATCTTCGCCATCCCCTATTTCTATCTGATCAACACCGGCAGTTTCGTTCTGGCGACGATCGCCGAGGTCATCGGCTTCGGTTTCGTCTTCGGCTTCGGCTACGGCGCCATTCCCGCGTTTTACACGGAGAATTTTCCGACCCGCTATCGCGCCTCGGGCGCGAGCGCGGGTTATCAAATTTCCCAGGTCTACGGCGGCGGGCTGATCCCGATTCTTGCCGGCCTGATCCTGCAGGCCTACGGCATTCACAGGGCCTACATCTATATCGGGCTACTGGTGATGTTTTACGCGGTGCTGGCGATCCTCGCGATTCTCGCTACGCCGGAGACCAAGGACTCCAATCTCGAAGGGTAATGCGCTTATCCACGCGTCAACTTGGCGTGGTGGTAGTCCCAGACTTTCTGCAACAAGTGTGGCTTCCACAGGTTCTGTTTGATCGTGCCTATTTCCGCAGCGCCGAGCACGGTCGGCGTTCCGACCTGCATGGCGAGATATTGCCGCTCTGCCGTCTCTTCCAGATAGACCGCGAGCACGAAGGCCTCCAGGACGCCCTCCGCGGCGACGACCGCGCCGTGGCTCTTCAACGCGATCACGCGGTTGTCGCCGAGCGTTTCGGCCACCGCCCGACCGAATTCTCTGGTGTTGATCGAGGTGATCTTGTCGAAGCGGCGAACCTCGCCCAGCACCGCCGATTGCATGATCACCGGCTTAATGTCGTGGCCCGCAATGCTCAGCACCGTCGACCAGAGCGGATGGGTATGCACGACGGCCTGGACATCGGGCCGGCGGCGGTAGATTTCGGTGTGGATGTGGAATTCCATCGGCGGCACGGTGTTGCCGGCAATGTTCCTACCGTCCAAATCGATCGTGATGATGTCCTCGCGGGTCAGCGCGCTGCGCACGGATGCGCCGGAATTGATCATCACATGGTCGCTGCCGGGCACGCGTGCGGAGAAGTGGCCGTTGAAATCGACGATCTTGGCCCGCTCCATCATCGCGATGGCGTCCACCAGCTTCTGCTTGCGGTCTGCCGTCACCGTCGCCGCGTCCTCTTCCACTCGGTCCACGTCAGTCCCTCGAGTGTTCTTAAGTCTGCGTACGCGCACGGTAGCCGAGCCGCGCCGAGATCGTGCGCGCGGTGTCCACGACCTTGGGCACGCAGTCGGCAAGAACGTCGTCCGAGAGCCGTTGAATCGGGCCGGCGATGCCGATTGCCGCCACCACGTCGCCGGCACTGTTGTGTAGCGGGGCGGCGATGGCGCGCATGCCGTCCTCGCTCGATTCGTCTTCGATGGCGTAGCCGCGCGCCCGCACCTCATCGAGCATCGCGCGTAGCTCGCGCGGATCGGTGCGCGTCTTCACGGTACGGGCTTTCAATCCCCCGGCGATGATCGCGTCGGCCAGCGCCGGCGGCCGGAAGGCCAGCATCGCGAGACCCTCCGCGGTACAGAATGCCGGTTTGCAGACGCCGATGTCGGAGCGCATCCGGATCGCATGCGCGCTTTCGAGATTGTAGACATACATGATCTGCGACCCGTCGAGCAGCGCGAGATGGACCGTCTCCCCCGTGCTCTCGCGCAGCGCGAACAGATGCGGCCGCGCCTCGGTCGATACATCCATCCGTTGCCGGACCAGTGAGCCGAGGCGGAACAAGCCGATGCCCAGCCGGTAGCGTCCGGTTTCCGGGTTTTGCTCCAGCAAGCCTTCGGAGACGAGCGTCATCGCCAGGCGGTGCACGGTGCTTTTGGCCACGCCGAGCCGCTTGGCGAGTTGGCTGATGCCGATCTCGACATCGGATTCGGAAAAGGACTTCAGCAAGGCGATGGCGGTGCTCACCGACGACAGACGCGCCTTGCCAGTCCCGTCCGCACTGGCGCGCGCCGGCGGACGGGCCTGCGCCACCTCCCCATCCAAATCCGTGGTCACGCGATCACCTCCGTCCCCTGCAAGCCCCGGGCGGTTGCCGAGACGTCATGAACGAGCCGGCCGAACGCGGTCATGCAGCATAATGGCACAGCACATACGAATACACGCTGGCGCGGCGGCGTGATCACTCTTGCGGCGATTCTCGTCGTTTCGCCGTCACGCACGCAAGGCGGTCAGCATCGCCTCCATATATTCGGCGCCGTTTGCAATCACCAGCATGGTCACGAATGGACGCATGGTCTTGAGCGTCCGCTCGATCGCCGCGTCGGTCGTTCCTGCGTCCTGCAAAACCAGACCGATCGCCGTTACTTTTCGCATGTGGCATGCCTCGCCGATGAGAAGCGCCGCTTCGGCCTTGCTGCCGGCCGAGGCCACCATCACCACGAGGTCGGCACTGTCGATTTCCTCGATCAGGCTCTTCGTCTCCCCGGCAATGCCGCGCAACCACGCGCGCACGGCGCCGCTCTCAGCCGGCAACGGCGCGGACGCATTCTCGAGCGACAGCAACGTGAAAAACACCGCCCGCCCCCAGGGCAAGGCAGCGATCTTATCCACGCGAGCCCGGCTTGCGTCGTCGAGAGCGATCACCTTGATCGAGCGGGGCGTCGAGTTCGGATAATCGATGCGGAAGCGAGTCTCGCTGCTCGACGTTGCCCGTGCCGATTTGCTTTGCATCGGCTCAGACCGATGTCGGGGCGACGCCGGGGCGGACGACGAGGTCGTCCTTCGCGGCATCCGTGTACGACTGTTCCGGCGGCAGCACCACGGCCACCGAACGAACGCGATGATGGGCGGGGTCGACGCCGGGCGGTACCGTGCCTTTTTCCCGCAAAGCACGCACCGCTCGCATCAGCCGGTGGCGCGCCATGATGATGCCGTTGTCGGTGGAGACGAGGTTCTCCTTGGTGCGATCGACAATCGGCCCCATGCTCTCCTGCAGCGAAGCGTCCTGCATGGCGATGCCCTCGACGCCGCTATAGGTGATGCCCGCCTTCTGCGCCGCCCGATCTATCAAATAGTCATTGTCCTTGTTGGCGAGCGGCCGGAAGGTGCCTGGCACGTAGCGGACGTGCACGCCCTTGCCGTCGATCATGGCCTGCCGCTCCGCCTTCGTCAGCGCGCGCACCGGGTGGTAGTCGAAGCTCCAGGCCCAGCAGTTCTCGTCATCGATCGGAATCCAGAAGTGGCCGTGCACCGGATGATCGCTGCGCGGCGGCACCATCGTGAAGCTCGGCATCACCCAGGGCGTAATGCGCCAGTAATATTTGCCGCCCTCCGCATTGCGGCGCGCACCGATATAGAGCCCGCCCGGCTGCTCGACGACCTCGAATACCGGCTGCGTGTCGTCGAGATTGTACTGGTTGGCTTTGGCGCCCTTGAACAGCGGGTCGGAGTTGAGGCTGCCGCGATGCAGGAAGGACACATGGCTCGAGTCGATGCCGCCTTCCATGGCCTGCAGCCAATTGCATTCTTGCAGGCGCTTGGAGGTGAAAGTTTGCTCCGGCGGCACCAGCGCGAATTCCCATTCAGGATGCGGCGGCTCGTCCTCCGGCTTCCCCATGAAGGTCCACAAAATGTCGCCGATCTTGATCAGCGGATAGGACGTCAGCTTCACCTTCTTGCAGAAGCCGCTTTCGACCGGCTCGGACGGCACGTCCACGCACTGGCCGTTCACGTCGTATTTCCAGCCGTGATAGGGGCAGCGCAGGCCGTATTCCTCGTTGCGGCCGAACCATAACGAGGCGCCGCGATGGGCGCAGAACTCGTCGATCAGACCGTAACGCCCTTCGGTGTCGCGGAAAGCGAGCAATCGCTCCGACAACAGCTTCACCCGCACCGGCGGACATTCGTTTTCAGGCAATTCGCTCGCCAGCAGCGCCGGAATCCAGTAGCGGCGGAACAGATCGCCCATCGGCGTACCTGGACCAGTCTGCGTCAGCAGATCATTTTGTTCTTTGCGCAGCATTTCACTCTCCTCCATCGCGAAGAGACGACGTTTGTGACCCAACGCCCGCTGAATGCCGGACAGCGGCCTTGACTGAGCATGCCCTACGTCTTAAAATTTGTTCTTGTATATGGAACATCGTTCTTGATAGCGAAACGATCTTAGGCGCAATTCAGTGTCACGTCAATCAAGGCCCGAAATGTCTGAAACAACTGCAATCCAGCTGATCAAGCTGTGCGAGGTGGCAGACGTTCCGGAGGGCGGTGCATTGAAAGTCGAGACCAGCGACTTCGTTGTTGCGGTCTTCAATCTCAATGGCGAAATCTACGTCACCGACGACGCCTGCACTCACGGCCCGGGTTCGCTGTCCGAAGGCTATATCTGCGACGATATCGTCGAATGCGATTTCCATCACGGCGCGTTCAACATCAAAACCGGCGAAGTGGCATCGCCGCCGTGCATGATTCCGCTCAAGACCCACATCGTCTCGGTGACGAATGGTGCGGTTTACATAGCTGCGCCGGCGCAGGACTAGTCGAGTTCGCGCGGAGGCTCAGCACGCTCTCCGCTACGCTTGCGCTTCGCCGCAACAACTGGAACGCCGAAGCGGGGCTGATGTGCGCGGGCCACGTTTTGATTGACCGTCACCGGTGGCAAAGTTACACACTGTAGTCGGCAGAACCCTGTTCCTCCATATGGACCGTAACAATACTGTCCGATCGGTCTGGCGAATCGCGGGGGCGCTTGTGTCAGCGGAGGGGAGGCCCGGGTTTTGCGCGGTCATCTCGTTCTTCGGACAGCCTTGGGCCAGCACGACCATGTGCGACCTTTGAAGGACGGCACTGTCACGTCCGACCGCCTCCGCTTCGAGTTCGTGGAATTCAACCCGCTGCCGGGTGCGTTTCGAGCCATGGTCCGCGGCGACGACCTCGACGTGAGCGAAATGGCGCTCACGACCCATCTGCTCGCGCTCGAATTCGGCAAACCGCTGGCGGCGCTTCCGATTCCGTTGTGGCGCCGGTTGCATCACGAAAATCTGGTTCGCCGGTCCGATTCGAACATCCGCTGGCCGAAGGATTCTCGAGGGCCAAAAAGTCGGCGTGCGCGCCTATTCGCAGACGACCGGCGTGTGGATTCGCGGCATCCTCAAATCGCAATACGGCGTTGATCTCGACCGCATCACCTGGGTGACGATGGAGGACGCCCATGTCGGCGAATATCGCGATCCCAGCAACGTGGTACGGAATATAAAATCACGAACGCTGCGGGAACTGCTGCTGGCGGGCGAGGTCGCGGCGATCATGGGCGAGCGCAACGTCGATCCCACTGACGTGCGTTCGGTGATCGCGGACAGCGACGCGGCGGCCGAGCAATGGTCGAAAGAGACCGGCGTCTTTCCGGTGAATCACATCCTCTCGATCCGTTCCGCGCTTTTGCAGGAACACCCCTGGCTTGCGGCCGAGCTCATGCGGATGTTCGAGGCGGCGCGCCTGGCGTCAGGTGCGCAAGGAACAGCGGCGATGCCCTACGGGCTCGGACTCAACCGCGATGCGATGCAGATGCTCTGCGATTTCGCGGCCGACCAGAAGCTGACGTTGAAGGTCTTTCGCGTCGACGACATTTTCGCCGCATGATGTCAGCCCGCAAGCGCCACAGGCCCGCTCAGCAGCAGTCCGCGGTCTCGTCTGCGACGATGGCGTCTTTCATCCAGGACGGCGGCAGATCGTCCTCGACCACGGCTTCGATCGGCTTGAACACCTTGAACCCGTGGCGGCGGTCAGGCGCCGTCCAGAAGGCGATGACGGTCTCCACCGGCGGACAACCGGGAAGCCCGCAAGCGACTTCGGCAACGAAGATCGTGCAATCGTCCGCGAGCGCGAAGCGCTGTCGCGTCCAGGCCTGGACGCGGCTGACGGCGGCGCCGTGCGCGGCGCTACGTTTGGACGACATCATCAGCATCGCGAACCGCAAGCCTAGGATCGCGGTTGTAAAAAAGTCAACCGCTGCAGACGCGACCGCCGTCCCGGGCGGGCACGATATCGCCGTTGTTTCTTCGTCGACCCTTCACGAGGAGTAAGTCGTGGCTGAGAGCGTATTGGCGGCCGTGCGGACCGGTCCCAGCAAGATGGAATTCCGTGAATTCCCGATGCCGGAGATCGCCGAGGACGCCGCCCTGATGAAGATCGAAGTCGCCGGCATCTGCGGCACGGATGTGAAGCTCTATCAGCATCCGCCGACGCCCGCGCCGGTGATCATGGGCCATGAGAATATCGGCACCATCGTCAAAGCCGGCCGCGAATTCAAGCGCCGGAAGGGCTTCGCCGAGGGCGATCTCGTCTTCGTCGAGCACTATGTCTCCTGCGGCAAATGCGAGTGGTGCCACAAGGGAGAATACCGGCACTGCGAGAACACGGACTGGCGCAACAACCCGGATTCGATCCGCTACGGCTACACCTCGGCCGAGAGGCCGCCGCATCTGTGGGGCGGCTTTGCGCAATATGTCTACCTGCCCTGGAACGCCGTGGTGCACCGCGTGCCGAAAGGCGTGACGCCGGAACGGGCGGGGCTGGTGACGCCCATGGCGAACGGCGTCGAATGGTCGCTGTTCGACGGCGGCGTCGGCTATAATTCCAGCGTTCTGATTCAGGGACCGGGGCAGCAGGGATTGTCGCAGACCGTCATCTGCAAGCAGGCCGGCGCCTCCCTCATCATCGTCACCGGCACGTCCAAGGACACCGCCCGCCTCGAAGCCGCCAAGAGGCTCGGCGCCGACCACGTCATCGACGTGCAGAAGGAAGATCCGCTCCTGCGCATCCGCGAGATCACCGCCGGCAAAGGCGTCGACGTTGCGCTCGATTGCACCGCCGGTGCCGGCACCATACCGATTCTCCTCGGGGTCGAGGCGCTCAAGCGCAAGGGCGGCACCATGGTGGTGCAGGGCGAATTGAAGGAGTTTCCCAATTTCCCGCTCGAAAGAGTGACGACGAAATGGATCACCATCAAAAGCGCCCGCGGTCATTCTTATCGCTCGTGCGAACTGGCGCTGGCGCAGCTCGCCTCCGGCCGTTTCCCGCTCGACATCATGACCACCCACCGGTTTCCTCTGAAGGATGCCGATCTTGCGATCCGCTCGGTCGGCAATCTCGAGGGCGGCGTGAAGAACGTGATCCACGCTTCGCTGATGCCGTGGATGTGACAAGGGGAGTGGGGCTCGCGTGACCACCGCCGTCATCGACGGGATTACGACGCGCTACGAGGTCATCGGCAGCGGCCCGCCGTTGTTGATGTACGCGCCGGGCGGCTTCGACGCGACGATCGAGAAATGGTCGACGCAAGGCGTCTATGCCCGCGTGCAGCCGCGCAAGCATCTGTCCGAGCATTTCACCTGCATCGCCTTCGATCGGCGCGAGGCGGGCCAGTCGGGCGGGCGCGTCGAACGGGTGACCTGGAGCCATTACGTCGCGCAGGGCCGCGGGCTCCTTCACCATCTCGGCTTCGAGGCGGCGCATCTCATCGGCGGCTGCATGGGTTGCTGCCCGGTCACCGCCTTCGCCGCGGCATATCCGCAAACGGTGCTCAGCATGATCCTGTTCTGGCCCGTGGGCGGCGCGCGCTACCGCCTCACCAGCCAGCAGCGCTTCGCCGCGCATCTTGCCTTCGTGCAGGCAAACGGACTTGCAGCCGTGGTCGAGGTCGCCCGGGCCGGCAAGTCCTTCGGCGCTGACCCGCGTGGCGGCCCATGGGCTGTGGCGATCCGGAACGACCCGGCTTTCGCCGCCAGCTTCGTCGGACAGGACGTGGAACAATACAGCCTGATCGTCAGCGGCATGGGCCGCACGCTGATCGACCGCGACACGGCGCCCGGCGCCGAGCCGGAAGACCTGCTGCGTCTCGATATCCCCACTTTGATCGTTCCGGGGGCCGACGCCGCGCACGCGACCTCGGCCGCCCGTTATCTGGAGGAGTGCATTCCCGGCGCGCAATACTGGGACGTGCCGCCGTCGGCGCAAACCGAGACGGCGACGGCGCCGCGCCTGCTCGAGTTCCTGAATAATGTCGGCCGGCGATGACGGACGCAGCCGCCATCAAACCGTTCGACTTACACGGACGGACTTAAGTCCGGACATGGAGGAAGCCCATGGTGGCCGCCGATACCGGCGCTTTACGCTCGCCTGAATTGCTCGAGAATGCGAACACGCCCCTTGTCATCGTCGGGCAGATTCTTTGCATTCTGCTTCCGCTCGCCATCTGGTTCGCGCCGCTGCCGCTCGATCCGGCCGCCAAACATTGTTTCGCCATCGGCGCATTCATGGTCGTCGCCTGGATCACGCGCGCCATGGAATTCGCGCTCGCCGGATTGATCGGCTGTTTTCTGTTCTGGGCGCTCGGCGTCGTCAAATTTCCGGTCGCATTCAGCGGCTTCGCCAATGACGCCCCCTGGTTCCTGTTCGGCGCCATGCTGCTCGGCGCGGTCGCGACGCGCTCCGCCATAGCGCGACGCATTGCATATTTCATCATGTTGCGGGTAGGCGTCACCTATCCGCGTATTCTCCTCGGCCTGATCGTCACCGACTTCCTGCTGACCTTCATCGTTCCCTCCGGTATTGCCCGGGTCGTCATCATGGCCGCGATCGCCGTCGGCCTGGCCGAGGCGTTCAAAGCTCCAGCGGGGACGAATGTCTCGCGCGGCATGTTCCTGGTGCTGACCTACACCGCCAATATTTTCGACAAGATGATCATCGCCGGCGCCGCCTCGATCACCGCCCGCAGCCTGATCGAAAAGGTCGGCGGCGTCGAGGTACTCTGGAGCTACTGGTTTATCGCCTTGCTGCCGAGCAGCATCCTCACGGTGCTGATCGCCTGGTGGCTGACGCTCGAGCTCTTTCCGCCGGAGCGGGTCACGCTCGACGGCGGCTACGACTATCTGCGTGCCGAACTGCGCAAAATGGGGCCGCTGTCGGCGCGCGAAAAACGGGCGGCCCTGCTGTTGGCGGCGGCGATCCTGCTCTGGCTGACGGATTTCCTGCATCATATTTCGCCCGCCGCCATCGGCATGGGTGCCGGGCTGTTTGCCCTGCTGCCGCGGGTCGGCATCCTCGACATCGAGGATATGCGGCGTCTCAACTATCTTCCCATGTTCTTTGTCGCCGCCGCCGTCAGCATGGGCGCGGTGCTGCAAGCGACCAACGGACTCGATGTACTGACGCGGGTCGTGTTCGACTGGATGCAGCCGTTCATGACCAACACATTGGTCGCCACCACCGTCCTGTATTGGACCGCGGTGGTCTATCATTTCTTCTTGGCCAGCGAGATATCGATGCTCGCCACGTCGATTCCGCTGGTCATGCAACTTGCCAAGACGCACGGTCTCAATCCGCTGCAACTGGGCATGATCTGGACTTTTGCCGCCGGTGGTAAGCTGTTCGTCTATCAGTCCGGCGTGCTGATCGTCGGCTACTCCTACGGGTATTTCGCCGCCCGCGACCTGATGGTGATGGGGGCCTTGCTGACCGTCGTGGAGTTCGTCGTCTTGCTTTTGCTGGTTCAATTCTATTGGCCCTTGATCGGCCTGTAGTGATTTTATGATGGAAGATCCGCCGCCGAGATCAGACCGACCGATCGTGCTGTGAGACCATCGTCCTTCAGCCAAAGGCGAACGAGGAAGACGAGCCGGGATATGGAAAGGGAGAAGTCAGTGGCGCAACGCTCTTTTGCATCCGGCGGTCCGGTGCCGGCCGCGTTCATCGAAGACCTCGTGGCGGCCAGCCGCATTCTTGCGCATTATGGCGTGCTCGACGCCTGGGGCCATGTGAGCGCGCGCCACCCCGAAAATCCCGAGCGCTATTTTCTCTCCCGTGCGCGCGCACCCGCGCTCATAACGGTAGATGACATCATGGAATTCGATCTCGATTCCACCCCGGTCGACGGGCAAGACCGCCGTCTGTTCCTCGAGCGTTTCATCCATGGGGAGGCGTACCGGGCGCGGCCGGACGTTCGCGCGGTCGTACACAGTCATTCGCCCAACGTCATTCCGTTCACCGTGACGACCGAGCCGCTCAGAGCCGTCACGCATATTGCGTCCTTTTTGGCCTGCGGCTGTCCGACCTTCGAAATCGCCGACGTTGGTCTGACGCAGGGCTTGCTCGTGACGACGAACGAGCAGGGCGCGGCCCTCGCCAAGACGTTGGGGCAAAACCCGGTCGCCCTCATGCGCGGTCACGGCAATGTGGTGGTGGCGGAAGACATTCCGCGCGTCGTGCATCGCGCGCTCTACACCGACATCAACGCGAAGCAGCTGGCTGTTGCGCTGTCCTTCGGAAAGCCGGTCCGCTACGTCGAACCGCACGAGGCGCAAGATCCGAAGCGTCTCACCGACGCATGGGAAGTTTGGAAGGCGGAAGCCATGCGCGAAGGACCCGCGATTGTCGGGTGAGTAGTGGGTGCTTCGATCTTGTTCGACGGCTCGAGCGGATGTGATCCGCTTCAATGCCCGGTCGCGGTGGCTGCCAGCGCGATGGCGTCCACCGGCGGTGCGTTCCCCCGCCAGACGATGTGCATGTCCGGGCGCACCAGAATCAGATCGAAACCGTAGATGTCGCGCGGTGCGGCATCGGCGACGTTGACCACGGTGAACGGAGCGCCGTGGCTTTGCAATGCCGATTCGACGGCCGACGTATCGGCCTTCGTCCGTCCGAGCCGCAGCAGCGTGAAACCCTTGTCGGGGATGCGGTCCTGCACCGGCGTGCCGTCGGCCAGCCAGACGTGCGGCAGCCGCGCCCCCGGCCACGTCGTCGGATGATATTCGCGGAACAGATGCTCCGGCCCGCCGGGAATATTGTCGATGATCGGCGAATCGACATAGCGGTAGCCGAGCTCGGCGCCGATCATCTCGTTGGTCTTGCGCTGTTCGACATCGGCCACGCGCACGAGATTATCGCGTGTGGCCGAGCCCTCGGGGGTATCGTCGCGGATGTTCGGGCGGAATTGCGAGCGCCATTTGCGCCGACCGAGCGAGGCGTAACGCGAGGCCCCGACGTTGCGCTCGCCGACCTGGCGCCGCTCGATCTCATAGGAATTGAGCAGGTTGTCACCACCCCATCCTTGCAGCGTTGCGGCGAGCTTCCACGACAGATCGAGCGCGTCGCCGACGCCGGTGTTCATGCCGAGCCCGCCGGTCGGAATCACCAGATGCACGGCATCGCCGGCGAGGAAGACCCGTCCGTCCCGGTAGCGGTCGGCGAGCAGCAGATTCTGCCGCCATGGATTGCATGACAGCATTTCGTATTCGAGCGGAATGCCGACCACCTTCTCGAACTGGCTTTTCATCTCTTCGTCGCTGCCGACCTGGGCGTGCAGCGTGAAATGCCTGGTCGAGTCCTGCATGATCAGGAACGAGCTGCGCTCGTCGGCGACGTGGTAATGCCGGCCGCGGCCGGGACCGTTGCCGATCGGGATGCGGTCGAAGAGGTCGTCACAGCGATAAAGCGCCTGACGCAATTCCAGCAGGTTGCCTTCGCCGCGCAGCCGAATACCGAATTGCTTGCGCACCGCGCTGGCGCCGCCGTCGCAGCCGACGACATAGGCCGCACGCAAGGTCTCGGTGGCGCCGTCGGTTGTTCGCGCCGTGACGCTGACGCTCTCAGCGTTCTGCTGCAGCGAGATGAATTCGCAACCGTAGCGGACCGTGACGCTCGGAAATGTTTCGGCCACCGACTTCAACAGCGGCTCGAGCGTGTATTGGGAGATGAGCTGATAAGGCTCGAGCGGCATGCTGCCGTCGTTGCAGGCGGCGATCTGGCGGCGAGCGTCGTCGACGGAAGGATAAGGCAGGTGCAACAGCGGCGGCTCCGTCAACGAGAGCACCACAAACACGTCCATGGGGACATCGCTGCGCAGACCGGCGGCGCGTATCTTTTCGGCAAGGCCGATGCGCCGATACATTTCCATGGTGCGCGCGTTGCAGCGCTCCATCTTGGGCAGGAATTGCGGCGCTTCCTTTTGCTCGATCAGCGTGCAACGAATGCCGCGCCGGCCGAGATCGATAGCCAAAGTCAGGCCGACCGGTCCGGCGCCGACGATGATAACTTGCGTATCCATGATCTCCCCGTAGAACGTCTCATTATGTCGGATTTCGCATAACAGGGCGATCCCCGGGAAGTCGGCGACCAATCCCACCATTGCGGGACGACCGGTCGCTTGTCACGCTCGCACTATGGCGGGAGGCGAGCACGACGGTTCGAGTTCACGATGGTCAATGATCGTGACATGCCCTGCGCCTATTCCTCGGCAAAAGCTTCAAGTCGCGCCGCGCGGCGCCGATTTCCGGCTGCTCCTGCTTTGCTGAGATGAATGGCAGGCTGCCGCCGCTCTCGAGGAACGCGGCGGGCCTCGCCTCCTAGGTAGATTGCCGGGCCTTGAATGTCGGAGGTTGTATGCTACAGAAGTCCGACACCAACGGGTGACGGCGGGCGACATGCAGGGGCTGACGATACCCGTGATCATGTGCGGCGGGGCGGGCACGCGGTTGTGGCCGGTGTCGCGCGAAAGCATGCCCAAGCAGTTCGTCCAGCTGGTCGACGCGCGCTCGACCTTTCAGCAGGTGCTCGATCGCGTCGCTGACCGGGAATTGTTCGAGCGGCCGATCGTCATCACCAATTCCGACTTCCGCTTCATCGTCGCCGAGCAGCTGCGTGAATGCGACGTCGAAGCCGACATCGCGCTCGAACCGATGCGGCGGGATTCGGCGATGGCCGTCGCCGTCGCCGCGGCGCTGGCGCGCGATCGCGATCCGCAGGCGACCGTGCTCATTCTCGCCGCCGACCACGTCGTGCGCAACGCGGACGCCTTCAAGCTCGCCTGCCGGGAGGCTGCGGTCGCGGCCGCCGACGGCCTGATCGTGACGTTCGGCATCAATCCGACCTTCCCGGCGACCAACTACGGCTATATCCGGCCGGGCGCCAAGCTCAATGGCGGCGCCGCGCTCGCGGTCGAGGCTTTCGTGGAAAAGCCGAACGCCGCGACCGCCACCGGCTATATCGCCGACAAGTATCTCTGGAACAGCGGCAATTTCGCTTTCCGCGCCGATGTCATGCTGGCCGAGATCGCCCGCTTCGAGCCGGCCATCGCCGCGGCGGCGGAAGAGGCGGTGGCGGGCATGAAGCGCGATCTCGATTTTCTGCGCCTGCCGGCCGAGCCGTTCGGCCGGGCGCCGAAGAAATCCATCGACTACGCCGTCATGGAGCGCACCGACCGCGCCGCGGTCGTCCCGGTCGATCTCGGCTGGTCCGACGTCGGCTCCTGGAACGCGGTCTGGGAGGTGCTCGAGCGCGACTGCAACGGCAATGCCGGGACGGGCCCGGTCGTCTTCCATGACAGCCGCAACAGCCTGGCGCGTTCGGACGATGCGATCCTCACCGCGGTGGTCGGGCTCGATGACGTCATCGTGGTGGCGACGGCCGACGCCGTCCTCGTCACCGCGCGCGACAAGGCGGAAGAAGTCAAGGTGCTGGTCGAGCAATTGAAGGCGCAGAACCGGCAGCAGGCGGTGCAGCACCTGCGCATCTATCGGCCGTGGGGCTATTATCAGGGCGTCGACACCGGCTCGCGCTATCAGGTCAAGCGCATCGTGGTGAAGCCGAACGCCAAACTATCGCTGCAGAAGCATTTCCATCGCGCCGAGCATTGGGTCGTGGTGCGCGGCACCGCCGAGGTCACCGTCGGCGAGGACACCCGCATCGTCCATGAGAACGAATTCGACCTACATCCCGATCGGCGACGTCCACCGCCTCGCCAATCCCGGCAAGATCCCGCTCGAACTGATCGAAGTCCAGGTCGGCTCTTATCTCGGCGAGGACGACATCGTGCGCATGGACGACGCGTACGGGCGGGAGTGAGAACGTCGCCACACCCGGCATGACCGAACCGGCCAACAGCACGGCGGCAAATATCGCACGATCCATCACCGCCCAGTCGCCGCCTTTGCCACACGCACCTCTTCGGTCACCACCTTGAAGCCGGCAAGCGTACAGGGGCCGAACGAGGTGACGATCGCGACGTCGGTGGCGTCGCGGCCGCGGGCTATGAGGATGCGGCCGATGCGCGGGGCGTTGTGGCGCGCGTCGAAAGTGTACCAGCGATCGCCGAGGAACACTTCGAACCAGGCGCTGAAATCCATCGGCGCGGGATCGGGCGGCACGCCGATATCGCCGAGATAGCCGGTGCAATAGCGCGCCGGAAGGTTCATGCAGCGGCACAGCGTGATGGCGAGGTGGGCGAAATCGCGGCAGACCCCGCGCCGCTCGCTGTGCGCATCCCAGGCCGTTTTGGTCGGGCTGGCGTGCTCATAACCGAATTTGATGCGGTTGTGGACATAGTCGCAGATCGCCTGAACCAGCGGCCAGCCCTTCGCGACATTGCCGAACTGCGCCCACGCGATCTGAGTGAAGCGGTCGGTTTCGCAATAACGGCTTCCGAGCAGATAGACCAGCGTCTCGACCGGGAGTTTTTCCAGGGGATGCTGCTCCGCTTGGGGCACGACGGCGTCCGGCGCTCCGCTGTCCTCTATCAGAAAATCGGCGGACAGCGTGAGCCGGCCCACGGGAGCGCGGATCACGTGGCAGGTATTGCCGAAGCCGTCCCGATACCAATTGGTCGGAACGAAAGGATCGAGCCGCATCTGGTCCGAAGTGAGCAAATCCGCGATCCGCGACGGATGAACGCTCAGCGTCGCGATCATCGGCGTCGGCTGCGGACACTCGTAGGAAATTTCGTAGCCGGCGCGAATTTTCATCGGGAAACGCTTCTCGGTTCGGCCGCGGCGAATTTTTGCTCTATTCCTACTAAGTACTAAGAAGAGGGCGGCGTGAAGGTTCCCTCGACTGCGGCGGCCCGGACCTTCACCGCGACTTCCATGGCGAGGTGATCCGACGCGTTGCCGTACCACGTCCCCTGCAACGGGACCGCCTCGCGCGGGTCGGTCACGACCGCGACACGGATGAGATTCTGGCTTCCGACCCTGCCACCCGAGGGATCGAAGTCGACCCAGCCGGGACCGGGTACGTACACCTGAACCCAAGCGTGGGTGTTGCCGCCGTTAAGGCAATCCTCGTCGTTGTCATCGGCGTTATCATCGGCCTCGTCATCGGCCAAATGGAGGTAACCGGACACGAAGCGCGCGGCGATCCCGCGCAAGCGCAGCGCCGCAATCATCAGCACGGCGAGGTCGCGGCAACTCCCGCTGCCGCGATCGAGAGTAAGGACGGGGTCCTGAACTCCCTTCTCGTGGCGAGCGATATGCTTGAAGCTACGCCTTATGGTGTGCGTCATGTCGACAAGCAGCGCATGGGTATCGGCTGATCCGTCGTCGCGAAAGAACTTGGCGCTCCAGCGATCGAGTCGCTTATTCCGGGATAGCGGCCGCATGAAGCGTTCGAGGCGTGCGCGCTCTTCCGCGGCATAGGCGAACGGGTAGGTACGAGCAAAATCCGCAATGTCGGCGTCGCGAAAATCGGCGGGCGCGTGGTCCAGCCGAATGGTGCTGACGAAGCGAAGTTTCTCCGCGCGATCGGCAAAGTGCGCGGTCGCGACGTGATTGCCGAAGCGATCTCGCGTCCAGGTCAACGCCTTGGGCGCCGGCGTGATCGTCAGCTCGGAATGCAGCACCCTTTGGTCATCATCGTCGCGCGGGCGCAGCATCATGCGGTGCTCGCCGAAGGCAACCGGTTGGCGGTAACGGTAGGTCGTGACGTGTCTGACGCTGAGAATCGGCATCTGTCGAGAATCGGTTTCGCCGTTTTATGGTAGTCGATAGGCTGCTAACATGCATTTGTCGGGCCAGATATTCTACATATTTATCAAACGACCGTGAGCGTCGATGAACGCAACTGCGCAAATTCTGCTGGCCGCCGACGACCCTCCGCCGGTCACGGTCCACAACCCGAGCGGTTCATCGCCGTTCCTCTTGGTCGCCGACCACGCCGGCCGGACGGTGCCGCGTGCGCTCGACCGGCTCGGCGTCGCCGACGCGGACTTCGAGCGGCACATCGCCTGGGACATCGGCATCGCCGGGGTCGCGCGGATTTTAGCCGACGCGCTCGACGCCGTGCTCATCCAACAAAATTACTCGCGCCTGGTGATCGACTGCAACCGTCCGCCAAGCGTGGCGACGTTGATTCCCGAGATCAGCGAACTCACACCGATTCCGGGCAATGTCGATTTGAGCGAGGCCGCCAAAGCCGCACGTGCCAGGGAGATTTTCCAGCCTTACCACGACCGCATCGCGGCGGAGTTGGACCACCGCCGGCAAGCCGGCCTTCCCACCGCGCTGATCGCGCTGCACAGTTTTACGCCGGTGTTCAAGGGCGAAGCGCGGCCATGGCATGTCGCGCTGCTTTATCACCGCGACCCGCGCCTGTCCCGCCGGCTCATGACGCGTCTCGAACAAGAAGCCGGGCTCATCGTCGGCGACAACGAACCCTACCAGGTGAGCGACACGACCGACTACACCATCCCGACCCACGGCGAGCGCCGCGCCCTGCCGCACGCCTTGATCGAGATCCGCCAGGATTTGATCGCGGACGCAAGCGGCCAGCGCGAATGGGCTGATCGCCTTGGCCGCCTGCTGCCGCAAGTCATCGAGACGTGATGACCGGCCAAGCCGCCGATGTTGCACCGAACCCGGCAGTCCGATCATAGTTGTTGAAGGCCCTTGGGCTCGCACTTCGCCTGGCGGTGCAGCAGCTGCCTTATGGCAACAGCGGAGGGAGACATGCCCCATTTGACCCAAAGCTACGCCCACGGCGTGTCGATGACGCCGCTCATCGGCGACACCATCGGCGTGCATTTCGACAAGGCGGCGGAGCGCTGGG
Source organism: uncultured Pseudomonadota bacterium (assembly GCA_963836095.1). Taxonomy (GTDB): domain Bacteria; phylum Pseudomonadota; class Alphaproteobacteria; order Rhizobiales; family Xanthobacteraceae; genus BOG-931. The sequence continues at coordinate 7,338 of CAWIHU010000015.1, read as the reverse complement.
CCGATCGGGACGCGCTGATCGTGCGGCAGCAGGACGTGCGCTGGAGCTATCGCGGCCTCAAAGCGCGGGTCGACGCCTTTGCCGCGGGATTGCTGGTCTTGGGGCTTGCGCCCGGCGACCGCGTCGGCATCTGGTCGCCGAACAATGCCGAATGGGTGATCACGCAGTTCGCCACCGCGAAGGCCGGGCTCATCCTGGTCAACATCAATCCCGCCTATCGCCTCACCGAGCTCGACTACGCGCTCAACAAGGTCGGCTGCAAGGCGCTCATCACCGCGGATTCGTTCAAGACCAGCGACTATGTCGGCATGCTGCGCGAGCTGGCGCCGGAAATCGACCGCAGCATTCCCGGCAAGCTGCAGGCCGAACGCCTGCCGGCGCTGACGACGCTGATCCGCATCGGCGGCGGCGAGGCAAACGGCTTTTTGCGCTTCGACGACGTGCTCGCTTTTGGTACCGCACCGGGCGGTGAGCGCCATCGCGCCATGCTTGCCGACCTGGCGGGAAAGCTGCAGTTCGACGACGCCATCAACATTCAGTTCACCAGCGGCACCACCGGGCAGCCCAAGGGCGCCACCCTCACCCACCACAACATCCTCAACAACGGCTACTTCATCGGCGAAGCGCAGCGCCTCACCGACCGCGACCGCGTCTGCATTCCGGTGCCGCTCTATCACTGCTTCGGCATGGTGCTCGGCAATCTCGCCTGCATCACCCACGGCGCCGCGATGGTCTACCCGTCGGAGGGTTTCGATCCGCTGGCGACGCTGCAAACGGTCGAGGCCGAACGCTGCACGGCGCTTTACGGGGTGCCGACCATGTTCATCGCCGAATTGGGCCATGCCGAATTCCAGCGCTTCGATCTTTCGTCGCTGCGCACCGGCATCATGGCCGGCTCGCCCTGCCCGATCGAGGTGATGCGGCGCTGCGTCAACGAGATGAACATGGACGAGGTGACGATCGCCTACGGCATGACCGAAACGAGCCCGGTGAGCACGCAGACCTCGTACGACGACACGCTGGAGCGGCGCGTCGGCACCGTCGGCCGCGTGCATCCGCATGTCGAGATCAAGATCGTCGACGGCGAGGGCCGCATCGTGCCGCCGGGCACGCCGGGCGAATTCTGCACCCGCGGCTATTCGGTGATGCTCGGCTACTGGAACGACGCGGAGCGCACCGCGGAGGCGATCGATCCCGCCGGCTGGATGCACACCGGCGACCTCGCCACCCTCGACGCGGACGGCTACTGCAACATCGTCGGCCGCATCAAGGACATGGTCATTCGCGGCGGCGAGAACGTCTATCCGCGCGAGATCGAGGAGTTTCTGTTCCGGCATCCCAAGATCGAGGCCGTGCAAGTGGTCGGCGTCCCCGATCCCAAATACGGCGAAGAACTCTGCGCCTGGGTCAAGCTCAAACCCGGGGCGACCGCCGGCGCCGACGAGATTCAAAACTTCTGCCGCGGGCAGATCGCCCACTACAAGATTCCGCGCTACATCAAGTTCGTCGAAGAATTCCCGATGACCGTGACCGGCAAAGTGCAGAAATTCGTCATGCGCGACGAAACGATCCGGGAATTGGGGCTCAGCCGGCAGAAGACTGCATAGAGGTCCCCTCGCCGCGCTCGCTCGGCTTCATATCGATCGCCTCCCGGACGACGCGGGCAAGCGCCGAGATGTCGTAGGGCTTACGCAGCACCGGAAAGCCGGGATCGTCGTCGAGCCGTTTGGCGTAGCCCGTCGTCAGCACCACCGGAAGCTCGGGACGCAGCGCGCCGAGGCTCTGCGCCAAGGCGAGGCCGTCGAACGCGCCCGGCAGCACGACGTCGGTAAAGACGAGATCGACGCGCGGGTCCGTGCCGAGCATGTGGAGCGCGGCGGGTCCGGAATCCGCCGTGACGGTCCGGTAGCCGAGCTGCTCCAGCAGCATGACGGCGACGGCACGCACGTCGGGATTGTCTTCGACGATCAGGATCGTTTCCTGCCGCCCGCCCATTTGCTGGGCGCTCGGTTGCGCCGCCTGCGCCGGCGCGACGTGGCTGCGCGGCAGATACATCGTCACCGTGGTGCCGCGCTCGACTTCGCTCGCGATGCCGACGCTGCCGCCTGAGCGCCGCGCAAAACCATAGACCTGCGACAGGCCGAGCCCGGTGCCCTTGTCGAGCGCCTTGGTGGTGAAAAACGGCTCGAATACCCTGGGAAGAACGTCGGCGGGTATGCCGGCGCCGGTGTCGGCGATTTGTAACGCGATGTAATCGCCGGAGAGGCCGTCGGGACCGCCGTTGCCGTCCAAACTGACGTTGATGGACGAGATCGACAGGCGCCCGCCCGCCGGCATGGCATCGCGCGCATTGATGGCGATATTGACCAAGGCCAGCGCGAACTCCGACCGGTCGACGCAGATCGGCCAGGTGTGTTGCGGAATATCGATGGCGAGATCGATGTTGACGTGCGTCGAGCCGAACAGCACGTCGCGGATCGCCTCGACCGCTTCGGCCGGATGGACGATGACCGGATTGAGCGGCTGACGCCGCGAAAACGACAACAGCTGCCGGGTCAGGCTTTCGCCGCGCGATACCGCCCCCTGAATGGCCTCGATCGCGCGCGCGTTGCGCGGCTCGACCGCGTGTTTCTTCAACATCTGGGCATAGCCGCCGACGATCATCAAAAGATTGTTGAAGTCGTGCGCGACGCCGCCGGTGAGCTGGCCGAGCGCTTCCATCTTCTGCGCGTCGGCCAATTGCCGCTGCACGCGCTTGAGCGCCTCGGCGGCCTCCTTCTCGACCGTGACGTCGCGGCCGGCGACGTAGATCAGGCCGTCCTCCGCCGTCATCGTCCACGCGATCCAGCGCCAGGACCCGTCCCGGTGGCGAAAGCGGTTTTCCATGCGAATCGTCGGCACGCCGCGCGCCAGCTTTTCCCGTCCGGCGATCGAATGGGCCGCATCCTCGGGATGCCGCAGCGCGCTCACGTGCAGCGACTTGATCTCGTCTTCGCCAAAACCCAGCGTCCTGGTCCAGGCCGGGTTGATGCTGATGAAATAGCCCTCGAAATCGGACACGCCGAGCAGATCTTCCGACACGTTCCAAATGCGGTCGCGCTCGCGCGTGCGCCGTTCGACCTCCGCCTCCAATTGTTCGTTCAACGCGGCGAGCCGGGCTTCGGCCTGTGCCCGCTGGGTGACGTCGACGAGCGAGCCGAAATAGCCTTTCACAAATCCGCGCTCGTCGCGCTCCGGCGTATAGACGCCGCGCAGGATCCGCGGGCCGATGCCCTTATAGGGGACCGCCTGCTCATAGTGCACCGGCTCCCCGCGCAGAACCTTTTCAATGTTCGGGAGCACCGTGTTGAATGCCGCTTCGCCCATCACATCGACAAGCTGTTTGCCGACGATCGCATCGCTCGAAAGGCCGAGCATTTCGCCATAGGCGCGGCTGGCGAACAGGACGGTATAATCGGAACTGACGCGCGTCAGCATGAACGGCGTCTGGTCGATGATGCTTTCGAGCGCCGCCTCGCGGCCGCGCGAGGCGTCTTCGGCGCGGCTGCGCTCGATCGCGAAGCCGAGCTGGCGCGCGATCGTCAGCGCCAGCTCGATCTCTTCTGCGCCGTAGCGGCGCGCCCGATCGTGATAGGTCACGAACTTGCCGATGAGCTTGCCGCGCGCCACCAGCGGAATGAAGGCGAGCGCGCCGATGCGTTCGCGCGCGCCGGCGGCCCTCGAGGCTTCGGGGAGATCGGCACCGGCGACATCGTCGATGCAGACCGGCGCCGGCGCGCCGTCGTCGACGGCCCAGGGCGAGTGGCCCTCGGCGGCGCGCCGGTAGTCGTCGGACAGGCCGCGCCACGCGACGAAGCGCATGATGCCCGCCTCGTCGAACAACAAGATCGAGGCACGTTCGCAGTTCAGCGCGGTCAGAACCGTATCCAGGCCGGCGTCGTAAACGTCGCGCGGCGATTTGGCGTGAAACAGCTTTTCGGTGAAGCCGTAGAGCGCGTCCAGCTCTTGGACACGTCTCGCCAGATCTTCCACGGCGCCGTCCCGGACCCGCATCGTTAATTCGCTCAGCTGTTTAAGCTGCGATCTTACACGTCGCGGCCAGGCGCAGAGGGAATTGCCGCGCTTGGAAAGTATAGCGCATGTCGAGCCGCCGACGATTAAATCTCAGGCCAAGGTGGACGGGAACTTTTGGGCCGGTCATGCGTTATGCGCGCTATTTCGCCACCGCATCAAGCGTTGCCGATGGCGGCTTTTGTCGCGCCGGAAGCCGGCGGCGTTGCCGGCCAACGTCGCGGCGCCCGTTTTCTCTGGAGGCCCGTTTTCTTCGAAGGTTCGCGGCCGCGTTCCCGTGGCATGACCGTTTTAGTGAAATATTTTACCGAAAACGAACTCGCTGGAACAAAACAGAAACATATGGCTGCCAACGGCTCCCCTGCGGATCCGGATCGCGCTATGATGGTTGGTGTTCCGTGTTGTCGAGGAGTAGATCGTGGCCCCCCGCGCGTATTGGAAAGGCTATCTGCGCCTTTCGCTCGTTTCGTGTCCGATTGCGCTTTATCCGGCGACCTCCGAGCGTGACAAGATCACGTTCAATCAGATCAACCGCGCGACCGGGCATCGCATCCGCTACCGCAAGGTCGACGCCGAAACCGGCGAAGAGGTGGCGTCGGACCAGATCGTCAAGGGCTACGAGGTCGCCAAGGGCGAGTATGTCGAGATCGGCGACGACGAACTGCAGGCGATCTCGCTCGACAGCACGAAGACGATCGATATCGACGAATTCGTGCCGCGCAGCGAGATCGACGAGCTTTATCTGATCCGCCCCTATTACATCGCGCCGGACGGCAAGGTCGGGCAGGACGCCTTCGTCGTCATCCGCAACGTCATCGAGCAGATGAAGATGGCGGCGCTCGGCCGCGTGGTGCTGACGAGCCGCGAGCACGTCATCGCGCTCGAGCCGCGCGGCAAGGGCCTGATGGGAACGCTGCTGCGCTACCCCTACGAAGTGCGCGACGCCGGCGAGTATTTCGACGACATTCCGGACGTGAAGCTCACCAAGGACATGATGGATCTGGCCCGCCACATCGTCGAAACCAAAAGCGGGCACTTCAAGCCGGAAGCATTCGAGGACCATTACGAGCGGGCGCTGCAGGAGCTGATCGAGAAGAAGGCGAAGGGCGAGAGGATCGAGGTGCCGAAGGTCGAGCCTACGGCTAAGGTCATCAATCTGATGGATGCCTTGCGCCGCTCCGTGCAGGCCGAGCAGAAGCCGGCCGCGCGTGCCGCCGCCCCGAACGCGCGCCCCGCCGCCGCAAAGAAAGGCCGCAAGCGCATCGAGGGCCAGAAGGAAATGCTGCTGCCGATTTCAGGCAAGAAAGCCGCCGCTGAGGCTCCGGGCAAAACAGCCGCCAAGCCGACCCGCGCCGCCGCGCGGCACCGCAAGGCGGGGTAATTCCGTAGGGTGGGCAAAGGCGCCAACGGGTCCGCGCAAAGCGCGGCCCGATGACAAGCTCCGCGCCATGCCCACGCTCTTTGACTCCCGAGCGAGGCCCGCGTGGGCTTCGCTTCGCTCAGCCCACCCTACCTACTGGCTTCACCACGATCCCTGTTGCCAGGGAGAATGGGACTGGCCGCCGCGCTCGCGCGCAGCGCCGTATTGGGAGTTCCGATCGCGGAAGGGATTGAAACCAAAAAAGCCGTCGCCCCAGCCGTTATGGCGCGCCTCCTCGACAGCGTCCGGACGCCGGCGCATCGCGAGGCCGCCCTGTGGCTGGTTGTTCAGCACCACGACGAACTCGGTGCGATAGTTGGTCTCGCCGTTGAGCGGCTCGTCCGAGACGATGATCGAGGACCCCGGCACTGCGGTGGGCGCGACGCGATCGAGCACCTCCTGCGGGAAGCTGATGCGGTCGAGCGCGTCCTTGGCCGAATCCTTGGCGTCATCGCCGTTGTCGATCGTGACCGCGGTCCAGCGCAAGCCGCCCTCGGTGCGCGCGACCGCGGTGAAGATGTGCGTGCCGATCGGCCTGTCGGGGTCGTGGATCGTGACCGGGACTTCGAGGGTCGCGTCGAACCTCTCGCCCCCGTCCGGCACCGGCTCATGCGTGTCGCGCCGCACGTAAAGCTTCTGCGTCGCGCGGCTGATAAAGATCGACACCGGCTCGAGCGCGAGTTTGGCGTCCTTCGCCGCCTTGGCGGCCTCGACCCGTTTGGCCTCGGCCGTCTTGGCGGCCGCTTGGGCGGCCACGACGGCTTCCTGCTTCGCCTTTTGGTCGGCCGCGGCGGCCTCGAGCTGCGCGTGCAGCGCCTCGACTTTGGCGGAAGCCTTCTGCTTCACGTCCCCAGCCATGGCCTTGGCTTCGTCCGTCTTGGCGGCGGCGAGCACCTTCTCGGCACGGGCGAGTTCGGCGTCGGCGCGGCTCTCGAGACGTTCGAGCTTGGGCACCGCCACCGCGGCCGCCGCCGCCTCGCGCTTTGCGGTCGCGACAGCGGTCTTCGCCGCGGCCGCCGCCGCGGCGGCATCGTCCGCTTCGCGGGCGAGCGCTTCGGCGCGCGCCGGCGCAGCGTCGATCATCTCCGGCTTGGGCACCAACAGCGACGGATGGGAAAACCCGACCGGTTCCGCGTCGCCCGGCGAGATGATCACCCGCATGCCTATATGCGTCGTGTCGAACAGCTTTTCAGCGAAGTCGTAGGGCATGCGGACGCAGCCGTGCGAGGCGGCGTAGCCGGGCAGCGGTCCGCCGTGCAGCGCGATGCCGCTCCAGGTGATGCGCTGCATGTTCGGCATCCAGGCATCGTCATAGAGGCTCGAGTGGTGGTCCTTTTCCTTCTCCACGACGGCGAAGACGCCGGCCGGCGTCTCGCGGCCCGTCGTGCCGCTCGACACTGGCGCGCGCAGGATCCAGCCGTCGGCATCGTAGAAGGTCACCTGCTGGCTTTTGATCGACACGATGGCCATGATCGGCTCCCCGGCCTCGCGCGGGGCCGTCGCCTCGGTGGGACGCGCGGGATGCGCCCTCTTGGCCGCGGCGTCAGCGGGCGGCGCTGCGGTGAGCGCCGTCAGCGCGGCCGCAGCCGCAAACGTCACCATGGCCGCAGGTGCCAGCCGCCGCAGCGCTTGCGCCCGTGCGCGCAAACCTGCAGCGCGAAGGCGGGTGGATCGCGCCGGGGTCAATTGATTTGTCATGCTCGGTTGAACCGGATTTGCCCCAGACGACGCCGAACTGGATGGTAGCGATTCTCGCGGCTTGCCGAAAGCAGCAACTCGCTTACCGGGCTCGTCAGCGGCAATCCGGTGCAGTCCTTCAAACCCGCGCAAAAATTCGATCATCGCAG
>CAWIHU010000014.1:0-203271 GCA_963836095.1 uncultured Pseudomonadota bacterium | reverse complement strand
CGTGGCCAACATTCTCCGCTGGCTTGCGAACCGCAGAAATCCCCAATAACCATGGGCCTCCGCGCAAAAACCTCCGCACTGCGACGCACCGGCCGAGACCGGAAATCCGTTCTGTCTGGCCGCTATTCTCCGAACCTCACGACTTCGCGGATTTAGTACGTGCGCTTGTCGCTGAGATCATCCAGGAGCGCGGCGCAAGGTGCGAAGACCCCGCCTGCCGGTTTCCCGGGCGCACCGGGATCAGACTGTTCGGTGATCACATCGTCGAGTTGCAGGACGGTGGTGCGCCGCTCGACAAGGGGAACGTGATGCTTCGCTGCGGCTCGTGCCACACGCGCAAGACCAATGCCGAACGCGCGAGGCGGATGGGTAGCTGAGCAGGAGGGAGGGGGGATTAAATCCCTCGGAAGCCGCAGGGCAGCAACCGCGCGCTTCCTCACGCGCAGAAATTTTTTTCGCCGGCCAGGGCGAGTATTTCCCGCCCTATAAAAAAGGGGGTGGCCGACCCGAACAATCGCACAGGTCAATCGATGGGACGTTCCGGGCATTCGCTCCGAGCGCCGAGCAGCGCAAGGAGGTCGAGATCATGGCGCGCTACGGCATTCCGGAGGATGACATCGCGCTCGTGCTCGGCATCGACGCCAAGACGCTGCGCAAGCATTTCCGGCTCGAACTCGATGTCGCGTTCGTCAAAGCCAATGCGAAGGTCGCGGAATTGATCGTCCTACAGGCGGTCGGCGCGCGTGACGTTCACGACAATTCCTGCTCTCATGCGCAGAGCTTGAACTGCTTCGGACGATTTGGGAATTGTCTGTATGAATCAGACCACTAGTATCTATGATCCGGCCAATGGCGCTAGCGTCGTGTCTGGACCAGCAGAGTTTCCGTTGGCCGCGGTTCAACTCGATCATCACAGCGACAGTGACGAACTGACTGCGATCGGCCTCATCGGAACTGTGCTGTTCGACAAGTTCTTCGACGCTTACCGGGCCGACCTCAACGCCAAGTTTGGACGCGGCGCTTACAGGGAGCTGTTGAACGACCGGACCACCGTAACACCCATCGCGGAATTCAGCGAAGCGGTTGCTGCCTGCTGGCTGGACTAGCGCCGCAAGGACCATACGCAATGCTGTCCCCGCGGCCGCTTGAACTACTGCGCGATTGGTGGCTGGCTTGCCGATCACGGAGTTGCTCCCAGACCGTTGTCCGCTACAGCCGATAACGACGCGTGAGCTCACCCGCGCCTGTCATATTGCCGGGGAACAAGGCGTCCGCCAGTCCCGGATGAGACCAGCATGCTGATGGCTGTGCCGCCCGATAAGACCTTGGCCGTGATAGCCACCGTTCGACAATGATGCCTGCGACAACAGCAGAGTTGCGCCACGGATGTGACCCATCGGCGGAGGCGCTGAATGCAAGCGGTGCCAACGCGGCAGCATTTGGAACGGCAAATGGCAGCAGGATGACAAATCGCCGCAGCTTCAAGACGCGCTTACGGGCGACCCCGACAGCCCATTTCGCGCGAATAATTTCGCTCGGTTGCGGCGCGTCAAACGGTCGAACCTTGCGGAACTGACCAAACGCGGATAGCTGCTTCTGTGAAGCGAGCCTTGTTCCTTTGGCGCGTTGGTGATTTCCTGATGACGGAAATACGGGCATTTCTTCCAAGGGTGAAAGACCGCGATTGGCGTGTCCGATCAGAATTAAGGACTTTGCATTTTGGATACCTTTTCGCCTCGTCCGCGATGGACACCATATAGTAATTCGGGCATATGTTTCCGAAAGCGAAGGCCCAGTCGATCAGGGAAGATTTGTTTCTCTAACGTCCCGCCAACGTGATCGCTCCGTACTGCACCGCCGTGATCGGTGGGTCGGCGGGCCGACCCGCGGGCTAAGAACAAACTTTAACGGTCTAATGCCGGTCCAAGCATGCGGCTCTCGGTCTCTTTAGTTATTCTGGCCCTCGTGGCCATGGTGCTGGCGAGCGAACCCGCAATAGCGGAATCCGCGGCGCCGACGGCAAGCGCCTTGCCCTGGTGGGCGTGGGTGCTGGCGCTGTTCGTCGTGACTTTTGTGCTCGGTATCGTTGCCGTCGTGGCCGGCGTGGGCGGCGGCGTTCTGTTCGTGCCGATCGTCAGCGGCCTATTCCCGTTCCATCTGGATTTCGTGCGGGGGGCCGGCCTCCTGATCGCGCTCGCGGGCGCGCTGGCCGCGGGCCCCACCCTGCTGCGCGGCGGAATGGCCAATCTTCAACTCGCGATGCCGCCCGCCCTGACCGCTTCCGCCGCAGCCATCGTTGGCGCGATGATTGGCTTGATCTTGCCGGACAGAATCATTCAGCTTGCGCTCGGTACCATGATCCTTGGCGTCGTTGGCCTAATGGCTGTCGCCCGCAAATCTGATAATCCTGAAGTCCCGAAGGCCGATGCATTGTCGGCGGCGCTTCGGATGCATGGCGTCTACCACGACCCCTTCAGCGGTCGGGACATCGAGTGGAAGGTGCATCGCACACCACAGGGCCTCGCCCTATTCGCCTTCATCGGAGTTCTCGGCGGTATGTTTGGGATCGGCGCGGGCTGGGCCAATGTGCCGGCGCTCAATCTGGTGATGGGCGTGCCGCTCAAGGTCTCGATCGGCACGAGTAGCGTCATATTGTCGATCGCGAACAGCGCGGCCGCATGGGTCTACCTGAACCATGGCGCCATGCTGGCCGTTATCGCCGTGCCCTCAATGCTCGGCATGATGTTGGGATCGACCATCGGGGTCGGGCTGCTCTCGCGCACCAATGTGGCTGTCATCCGCAAGGTCGTCATCGTCCTTTTACTGCTGGCCGGCATTCGCGCCTTGCTCAAGGGATTCGGTGTGTGATGCCGGAATATCGGAACGACGAAGGAGCGAAAAGCGCGACGGGAGTGGACGGCGGCGGCCTGCGGAGCGCGTGGGAACAGATGAGAACTCGCCTTCGCGCATGGGCGCGACTGCGCCGGCAGCAAGCGATGCGCGCGAGGAGCCAGCAGCTGAAGTACGCAACGCCCGAGCAGCTCGCCTACGCGGATCTGCTCGATATCGGAGTCAGGATCGGACGTTATCTCTTGGCAGGCACGTTCATCCTTTACGTGTTTGGGTTCGCCCCGGCCAAAGATTCCATTGTCCGAGTTGCCCGCCTACTGGTCGATGGCGGCCGACCAGTATTCGAATCTGGTCGGAGTTGGCATGGGTTGGGGCTGGCTCGCTTTGATTTGTTACAGCGATTACATGAACTTCCTCGGTATCGCCTTTCTTTCCGGTTTGACGATCGCGTGTTATCTGCGCGTCTTGCCGTTCTCGTTACACCGCAAGGATTTTGCGTTGGGCACGATCCTGGTGCTGGAGGTGATCGTGTTGTCGTTTGCTGCCTCCGGGCTTCTGACCGCGGGCCATTAGCGCTAAGCTTTGGCCAACGCTGAGCAAAGGGACTCGACGCGATGACATCGCCGCAACCGATGCAGCTCTCACCGTTGGCGCGCTTCGAGAAGATCCTCGTCGCGACAGACGGCTCCTCTTTCAGCGCCGACGCTGTGAAGGTTGCCATCGCCATGTGCGTGAAGAGCGGGGCACGCCTCTATCCCTTCGCCATGGTGCTGACCAACCCCGAATACGAAGCGCTCGCACCGGAGCTTGTCCAAAAAGCATCGGAAGATGTGAAGGCGCATCTCGATTTCATCGTCGCCGAGGCGGCCCACCAGGGCGTCGGCGCCACGATGTTGATGCGGCTAGGCGACCGCCCCGATGCCGAGATCGCGGCGGCTGCGGACGAGATCAATGCCGACCTCGTCGTCATGGGCCAGCAGGGACGGCGTGGCCTGGCGCGTATGATGGTCGGCGACGCGACCATCAGGGTGATCGGCTCGGCAACATGCAGCGTGCTCTCGGTGCCGGTGGGCGCCGCCATGTGGCGGAAGCGCATCCTGCTCGGCACCGACGGCTCGCGCTTCGCTGATGCCGCTGCCGTATCTGCCGCCAAGATCGCCCATTGCTGCGTGGCGCCAATCACCGTCGTTTCCGCGCTTGTCCCCAGCCACAGCCAAGTGCGACAGCAGGAAGGGCGCGAGGCCGTCGAACGTACGACGGAGCTACTCAGGCAGGACGGGCTCGACGTTCGAAGGAGTGGCACTACCCGGCGAGGCCGACGACGTGATCATCAAGCTGGCCAAGGAGAAAGGCGCCGACCTCATCGTGGTGGGCACCCACGGCCGCACGGGCTTTGGCAAGGTCCTCCTCGGCAGCGTCTCGGAGCGCGTCATCGGCAAGGCCAAATGCGCCGTGTTGGTGGTGAAGGCCTGAGCATGCACCCGTCTGTTAACAGTCTGCCAGCCGTTAAGAGGATGCGCACGCCCGGCGGAAAGCGCCTGACGCCTGACCGCGCATCGGGTTCCCTGGGCTCCGCCGCCAGCTAAACACACCTTACTCGGCCGCCGACGCGGTCGCCGACTCCTCTGTCGCAGTGGACTTGGTGTCGCGCGCCTGCGCGCCCGACCACGGCGACCGGCTACCTGGAGAACCGGGAGGACTGGAGCGAGGATCTCGCCCGCCACCGAGCCTGCGCCGAACGCGCCTTCCCCATCGGACCGCCAATGCTCTTCCACGATGCGCGTTAGGGCCCCCCTTCTCGCCGAGGCAGTACGGAATCGCATGTCGATGCCGCCGATGGCCCTGCTCCGACAATCCGTGTTTCGGTGGCAAAGCCCCAAGCCGGATCAAACCGGTGGACGTGATAGACCGGACGTATCTTCATGTGAGGCGGATACTCGCCTTTGCGCAGCGTCGTCGCGATGCACGGCACCACTGTCGCCGGGATGCTCCCGACATGACCGGCAGCAGCACGGTGAACGTGGCCGCTGAAAACGGCAACGACCCGCCCGGAGTGCTGCAAGGCCTGGCGCAGCCGCGACATTGCCTCCGGTGTTTCGAAGTGGAGCCGGTCCGGCCCCACCATGACCTCAAACGGCGGATGGTGCGTGAAAACTGCGATAGGCTTGGTGGTCTCGGCATCGATCAGGTCGATCAAACGTCCGGCCCGCTCGGGGCAAAAGTCGCCCTTGTTGCTGCCTGAACTCAAGGTATCGACCGCAATCAGCCTGACCGGGTAGTCTTCGACCGCATAGTCGATAAATTCGGAATCGGGCGCAAGATATCCGCGTGCCGAAAAGGCCTCGCGCAAATTCGCCCTGTTATCCTTGTTGCCTGCCAGGACATAGACCGGCGCACGCGCCTTCGCGAGTATAGCCACTGCTTGAGCGTATTCGTCTTGCCGTCCGTTATGAACGATATCTCCGGTGTGAACGATCACATCGGGAGCCGGATCGAGTGCGTTTATGTCCGCAACCGTGAGTGCGAAATCCCGTATTCTCTGATCGGCGTCGGGAGTATCCAGGGCTATATGGGTATCGGAGATTTGCGCGATGATCATGATGCCGGGCCCAAGCCTGTCGATCGCAGGCCTGCGTAATACTCCTTGAGGATCGCCACCACCTCCGGCCGGCTGAACTCGGGCGGAATGTCGGCATTGGTCGAGAGCATTTCACGCTGCTGCGTGCCAGAGATTGAAATGTGATGCTTCGGATCGTGGGGGCAGGTCTTCGCCGTCGCCATTCCGTAACACTTCCGGCAGTAAAACGTGACGTCGATCTTCAGCGGCTTGATATGAAGTGCGCCGTCCCACAGTTCATCGAAGATATGATGCGCATCGAACGGGCCGTAGTAGTCACCGACACCGGCATGGTCGCGCCCGATGATAAGATGCGAGCAGCCGAAATTCTGACGAATGAGGGCGTGAAGCAGCGCTTCGCGCGGGCCCGCATAGCGCATCTCGATCGGATAGCCCGCCTGAATGACCGTTCCCGGGCGGAAATAATTGTCGATCATGGCCTGGATTGCCCGGGTGCGAACATCGGCCGGAATGTCGCCTGCTTTCAATTTCCCAAGCACCTGATGGATGAAAACACCGTCTGATACCTCCACCGCGATTTTCACCAAATGCTCATGGCTACGGTGCATGGGATTTCGGGTTTGGAAGGCAGCGACATTCGACCAGCCCCGCTCAAGAAACATGGCCCGCGACTGGGCTGGACGGATATAGAGGTCCGGGTATTTGGCAGGATATTCGCCTTCGCTCAGTACCATGACGCGCCCGGCTAAGTTGACATCCCCCTGACTAAGTACCTTCGCTACGCCCGGATGCTTCGGATCGGCGGTGCGATAGACATGCTCGGCCTCTAACTGCTTATCGATTGAATATTTCTCGTGAACCTCCATGACGGCAAGTATTTCGCCGGTCTCCGTGTCGATGAGCGTGACCTCCTCTTCGGCATGGATGCAATCAGCAATGGCTTTATCTACGGGAAGAGTGATCGGGATCGGCCAGAAGACGCCGCCCGTCAGTTTCATATCCCGGCACGAGCCGCGCCAGTCGTCATGCCCCATGAACCCATCGAGCGGCGTATAGGCCCCCATTGCCAGCATGAAGACGTCGGAGACGGCACGCGAGTCGAGCGGAATTTTCCTGAGTTTCTCCGCCCGCCTGCGCTCCTCGGCCCGCTCCGTCTCCGGCAGCAGCAGTGGCTTGATCTGCTCCGAATTGTGCGGCGGCACGAGTTTGGGCATGGCGATTCCTTCCTGAACTCAATCGGTCTCCGACAGGATGACCTTTGCAGACTGCTCCGGCTGCCGGGCCAGTACTCGCGCAAGAAAAGCCCTGAGCATGCAGGATCCCGGAAGACGCCCGCGCGATCCGACTCACCCACGCTGCGATAGGACGCCTACGGTCGTTTTGGGGTTTTGTATTCGGCTTCCTTCTGGAACGGTTCCCAGACGGTTTCGTAACCGACGAAGCCCTTCTCGGTTGCCTCTTTCTGACGCGTTGTCAAAAAGCGCGCGTGTCCGTCAGGGATTTTGGTAGTAGTGGGTTTTGTCTCGCTCATAAGTCACCTTTTGCCGTGAAGCCGGGATTGCAAGTGCGCGTCACTGAAGCCGAAATTTGTCCGCTGTCATTCAAACAGGTCTCATGAGTGACGGGTCGATATCCGCCTCCGCGGCGATCGCCCCGCCCGCCTTGGTCTCTTCGTCGGTCGCGTCGCGCACAGTCACTATCTTAAGCGAAAAGACGACCTCTCTGCCGCAAAGCGGATTGTTGCCGTCGACAGTCAGTGTCTCGTCGTCGATCCGCGTCACGAGAAAGCTGCGGGTCTGGCCCCTGTCGTTTTCCATGAGGATGGACGTGCCGAGTTGCCGATACTCCTCGGGAACGTTGTCGATGTGATCGGTAAAAACCAGCGACTCGTCTCGGGGGCCGAAGATCTGATTGCCATCGATCGGCACATCGATAACGTCGCCGGCGGACTTGCCCTCCAGTTCCCTGTGGACGGAAGGGGCCAGAATTTCATTGTGTCCGTGAATATAGCCCAACGGGAATTCGACCATGGTGAGGACATGGCCCGATTTCTTGTCGGTCACCTTGTAGGTTAGTTCGACAAGCTTGCCGTCCTGGATGGTTTCACTCATGTCGAATCCGATCCAACTGGTCAGAAGATGGACGCACCGAAAATCCTGACCTGTTCATTTTCATAGCCGAGGACAAGTCTGCCGAGCCATTCGCCCGCTTTCTTGGTGCTCCGTTGCCGGTAAAGAACCGTCACGTGTTCGCCCCTGCGGATAATGCCGAGATAGTCGAAGTGCCCAGACAGGTTTCGGGCCAGTTCGCTGTTTGCGAACTGGTGGCCGGCCTCGACTTGATTCATGGCGCGCGCCAAGTCGCTGGAAAAATTCTCGACGAATTCACCGTATTTGCCTTCGTTGGAATTTTTCACAAGGTCGCGCCACCAGGGATCGGCTATGGCCTGAATCTCCTCATCAGTCTTTTCGACAATGTTCACGCGCAGCTTTCTGTGACTTTAAGAGCTACTCGCCGTCACCGACCAAGTGATAACAAGGCGCCTTTTCCATAGTGTATTCACCGGTCTTCGGATCGCGGCGCGAAACAGTCAGCACGTGCCAGTTTGCGTCGTCCACCTTCATGGCATCGCCGCGATAGTAGTAGCCCGGCCAGCGGGTCTCCTTGCGGAACAGCGTGTGCTGCGTAACGCACTCAGCGGCGCGATGCCGATGCTTCAGCTCCCACGCGCGCAGCAACTCGTGAATATCCTTGGCGGCCAAACTCTCGAGATCTTCCTCCATGACCTTGAGCTTCTTGAGCGCGATATTCAGGAGCTTCTCGTTGGTCATGTAGTTGACGGTCACCCCGCCGCAATACTCGTCCATCAGCTTCTGTAGACGGTCCAGTCCCTGCTTGGGATTGATGTAGTGCGGGTTGACATCGCCCGCCACGATTTCATTGCGGTAGACCTTATAATGCTCCAGTGGCTTGTAGATATCCTTCTTGCGGCGGCTGATCTGCTCGTCGGATACGACGATGCCTTCGCCCTTTCCGTCGTCGATATATTTGCAGGCGGCCTTCGCGGCGAGACGGCCTTCGGTGAACGAGCCGGATGAGAAGGCGTGCGGCGTGCCGCCGACCGCGTCACCCGCGCCGAACAGACCTTCGATCGTCGTCATGCGGTTGTAACCCCAGAAATACTCGGGCGGAGAAACGTCCTCGGGACCCGAGCACCAGGCGCCCGAGCAGGTCGCATGCGAGCCCATGACGTAGGGCTCGGATGTGGTCAGTTCGGGGTTCTCGTTCTTGGGGTCCACGTCGGTGGCGGCCCACAGAACCGCCTGGCCGATGGTCATGCCGAGGAAGTTCTCCCAGCCGACCTCTTCCAGATGAGGATCCTGGAAGGCCTTCATGGTCACCATGTGAATGGGTCCGCGGCCTGCATTCACTTCACTGATTATGCAATGGTTTCGTAGACAGGTCGGGATCGGCCTGTGGGTCAAGTGCGAAGCTTCCGGATCCAGATATTCCTTTCCGACCATTTTCTGAAGTTCAGGGAACCACTTGGATTCGTACTCCTCGCCCAGACCATTTTGCGTATAGGTCTTCAGGTGCAGGAAATAGGCGCCGACCGGGCCGTAACCGTCCTTGAAACGCGCCAGCACGATGCGGTTTTCCATCTGCGTCATCTTGGCGCCGGCGTCGATCATGAGCCCATAGGCAGACGCGGACGACCAGGGCGCATACCAGGTACGGCCGGAACCTTCGCCCACCGAACGCGGCTTGAAGATATTGGAAGCCCCGCCCGCGCCGCAGATCACGGTCTTGGATTTGAAGACGTGGTAGTTGCCGGTGCGGACATTGAAGCCGACGGCGCCGGCGACCCGGTTCTCCTTGCCGTCGTCCATCAGCAGGTGGGTGACGCAGATGCGGTTGAAGACCTTGTCCGCCGATTTCTTGGCGGCCTCGGCCACGATGGGCTTGTAGGACTCCCCATGAATCATGATCTGCCATCGCCCCTCACGCAGATAGCGCCCAGTTTTCGGGTCTTTCATGATGGGCAGGCCCCACTCTTCGAACTGGTGCACCGTGGAGTCGACGTGACGGGCCATATCGAACAGCAGGTCTTCGCGCACCAGTCCCATCAGATCGATACGAGCGTAGCGGACATGGTCCTCCGGTTTATTTTCGCCCCACCGGGTGCCCATGTAGCAGTTGATGGCGTACAGACCCTGGGCGACCGCGCCGGAGCGATCGATATTCGCTTTCTCGGCAATGACGATCTTCTTGTTCTGACCCCAAAACCTGGCCTCCCAGGCGGCACCGCTGCCGCCGAGGCCTGCACCGACAACCAGAATATCGATGTTGTCTTCGACGATCGTTTTGTAAGCCATCAGTAATACACGCCTTTCTTCAGCTTGAGACCGGCTGCCTGAAGGGTATGCAAACCGCCGTCATCCATGCGGATCCACTTTGGCTCATTGTACAGCAGCTGGCTGCCGCGCATTTCCTTGGTGGGCCCAGGAACATTAGCGAGCTTAGGGATCGCCTGCCCCCAGGGCTTGGTCGTGATCGGCGACAGGAAATTCTTTTCCGTGCCGTTCCGGTATTTGATCTTCCAGGCGATGGTGCCTTTCTGTTCGTCGCGATCGACGCGAACGCTGTGACCGAGCGGAGCGAAGTCGGCATATCCGCGCACATCGATCGCATGCTGCGGACAAGCCTTGACGCAGGAGTAGCACTCCCAACACATGTTGGGCTCGATGTTATAGGCGCGGCGATAGGTCGGATCGATGTGCATGATGTCCGAGGGACAGATGTCGACGCAATGTCCGCATCCATCGCACCTTGTCATATAGACGAAGGTAGGCATAAGTCCGGCTCCTTATCTGTTCCAATAGAACGTGCGGGCTGTTTTTTAATAGTGGCGGGGCGCTTCGCGCTTGATGCCAAGTCCCATTTGCATCGGAGCGCCTCGCAACAGTTCCATGGAGTGTCTTTTCTGTTGTTCAGGATCGTCACGGGTCAGCGTCGGCAAATTCTGGGCTGTACCATTGGCCTTCGATACTCTCTTCTCGAACGCCGCGGCTGGCTTGAAGAACATGTGCGAGAACTTGGACCATGGAATCGATCCGAACAGAACCGTGGTGGCGACGAGATACAGCGCCAGCAACACGTTTGTCCAAATGGCGTTACCCGTCGTCTGCAGGTATGCCCACACCAGGCCAAAGGTCACGCTCGAGACAAGCGAGACGATGAACAAATCAGCACGCACAAAACGGAACGGTGAATGGCCCTCCGCGGCAACGTCGACGCGGATGAAAAACCAGAACCAGTAACCGCCGAGGCAAACCATCAACGCCCCGATGTACCACAACGTCGCGAGATTGGCGGGCGCAGGAGTGGCGGGCGTCGGGTAGGCGAAAACCATGATAGCGGTGGTGACGACGTAAATCACAAAGCCGTACATTGTCAGGAGATGGGAAATTCTGCGCCGCACGTTGCAGAATTCACCCGAGGTCATGACATCGACCACGGCGGTATGGACCGTTATGGACACCAGTTCTCCGGCGCCGACCTGCTGCTTGGCTTTTTTCTTGGAGTTGCGCCAGTTGTTAAAGAAATACGTGGCGCTCTTTTTATGCACCATGTCCAACAACGTACCACCCGCAACCAAGATGGCCATGACGACCACGTATGTCTGCATAACGGTGGGCGGTACGGACGCCGAAAGTTCGGCGAACGGATTGCTCGTAAACATGAGTTGATATTCCCCCCGGAGGCCGACTTCAAACTTTTGATAACCGAATGATAGCCGACAGGCCCCCCCACCGACAATCAAATGTTTGAATTTATCGATTGTCTATGTCAGTATGATAAGTATAATCGATTAATTGACAATGACACTCGATCAATTACGCATCTTCCTTGAGGTCGCCGAGCGCGGGCATGTGACGCGTGCCGCCGAGGCCCTCGGCATGAGCCAGTCGGCTGCGTCTGCGGCCATCGCCACATTGGAAGCTTGCTATCAGACCAAGCTGTTCGACCGCGTCGGTCGCGGAATACAACTCACTGAGACCGGCCGAAAATTTTTGCGTGAGGCGCGCGCCGTGCTCGACCGCGCTGCGATGGCGCGTTCGGTACTGCAGGATCTCGCGGGCCTCCCCGCCGGCCCGGTCGCCATCGCAGCCAGCCAGACGATTGCGACCTACTGGCTGCCCCGCCGCCTCGCGGCCTTTCATGCCGCCAATCCTCGAGTGCGCCTCAATGTCGTGATCCGCAATACCCAGGAGGTCGAGAGCGCCGTCGTCGAAGGCGAGGTGAATGTCGGTCTGGTCGAAGGGCCGACCCAGCATCCGGCATTGATCCGCAAGCAGATCGACCGGGACCACATCGTGCTGGTGATCGCTTCGGACCAGCCGCCCCCGCCGGTCAATGCTTCGGGCCGGCTCGATCTGCGCGCCATAAACTGGGTGATCCGTGAGGCCGGCTCAGGCACCCGCCGCGGGCTCGAGGAGTTGGCCGTTCGCGAGGGGCTATCGCTCGACGACCTCAACATCTTCCTGGTCTTACCCAGCAACGAGGCCGTGCGCGAAGCGATCGTGGCCGGCGCCGGCGCCACGATTATTTCGCGCCACGTCGTCGCCTCCGCCATAGCCGCCGGCACGCTCACTGAAATCCCGATCGAATTGCCGTTGCGAGACTACGCGCTGGTCCGCCACCGCGACCGCCATGCGACGCTGGCGCAGCAGGCTCTGGTCGCGCATTTGACCGACGCCACCGACGCGGCATCGCGTTCGCTGGAACAATCCTAATCGGGCGCATACTCAAAATTCCGGTCCGCCCCCTATTCGAGGACCGACCTTCTCGCGTCAAAGTGCAGTGGGCTGGCTGGGTGGACTTTTTTGGATATAGAAAAATATTTTATGTTTTTTTGATATTTCTAGGGATGCCGATTTTGTTTTATTGCCGTTCAGGAACGCGGTGCGCAATCCTTTGGGCGCAGGTCGCCGCCTTCCGGCTCCGCGCTTTGAGATGCGCAGTTGCCACAACTGCACCCCGTGTTTCCCAGCCAGCCGATTGAGCCCCTTGATCGCAGCATGCAAGAGTTTAGCTTCCGATGAACTCCTGGTGCCGGTGGCGCTGCATGTTACGGCCGATGACGGTGCCGTCGAGAATATTGAGGGCGGCGAACAGCGTCGTGGTGAGTGAAATTATGAAACCGCAATACTTGGTTGACCCGGGCGAGCATGACCTCGACATTGACGCGCTGGTTGCCAGCGCCCACGAGGCCTGCGGATTCCTCAAAACTTTGGCGCATGAAGCGCGGCTCTTGATTCTTTGCCTGCTGATCGAAGAGGAAAAATCGATCACGGAGATCGAGGAATTACTCAGTCTGCGTCAGCCAGCGGTTTCGCAGCAGCTCGCACGGTTACGCGCCGAGGGCCTGGTTGAAACGCGGCGCGATGGCAAGAACATCTTCTATTCACTCGCGCGGCCACAGGTTCGCGAGATTATCGATGCGCTCCACCGGGCTTTTTGCCGGCAACCGCACTTGCGCGGGCAGCAAGCAGGCGCACGGTCGCTCGCGCCGCGGCGCGAGCGAAAGGAGCCTGGGCGCCAGTCCGTCCCGTCTCTGTGAAGCGGTGCGAGCAACCAAGGCCATGTTCTTAAGGATGGTCAACAGAAGCTTCACGGCACTCGCTGGTCACGTGACCGTCTGCTCTCCATCAGGTTGCACCTCAGAGCTTCGCATTGATTGCCGCGTCATTCTTTGCGTGCCCTAACCAATGAGATCTCATCTTCAATGAGGGTTCGTTGTGCCTTTCCCGGCCAAATCGTGTCTTTAGGCATTGCAGCCGCGAGAGTCGGGCACCATTGCAATTCGGCCTTTTTGGCCCACGACGTACCGACTAAGTCGACACAACCAATCGGAGGCTCGAAAGTCCATCCGCCAGGCACGACACTGACAGTTACCGGACACTTTGGGCATTTGATCATGATATCAAATATGCACTTTTCGGCGGGACTGGCAAGCCTCGAGGGCTGCCTTGTTAAACTGACCCACGACCCTGGCGAGAAAGCGCTCGGCCAGCAAGCGGGTCCCGGCCCCAATTTCGCGCATCAAAATGGTCTCGCCGGCTATCGCGCCCGCGGCCGGTGAAAATTCGGATGCAACATTCACTGATTTTGGGCTAAGGCTTGTGGCCTCACTTTGTCATCTGAGTGTCCGTCCGCGAACATTTTGAATCCTGGGAATCGTTCGTGATTTAAGGGTGTGGCCTGATTCGAGGAGGGTCACCGATGTGGACGACGCAGAACCGCAAACGTTACGACCGCAGCGCCTTGCGATATCCGAGCGACCTGACCGACGACGAATGGGCGTATGTCGAGCCGTTGATCCCACCCGCCAGGCGCGGCGGTAACAGGCGTCATGTCGACGTGCGCGAAGTGATGAACGGGATCATGTATGTTTCGACCACGGGATGTCAGTGGCGGGCGGTCCCGAAAGACCTGCCGCCGCGCAGCACGGTGCATGACTATCTCGAATTGTGGAGCGATGACGGCACGCTCGATCGATGTATCCGTTCTTGAAGAAGCCATTTGCGGACGGCGGCTATCAGAGGCCGGAATTCCAAAAGGCGCTCAAGAGAATCCGGCCCCCACCTCGAAACTGAAATCGTCAAGCGCTCCGATCAGGCCGGAGGATTCGCGGTGTTGCCCCGCCGCTGAGTCGTCGAACGCACCATTGCTTGGCTCAACCGCTGCCGAAGGCTTGCTTAAGAATTGGGAGAACCTCAACCGCAAGGCGCTGGCGTTCTTGCGCCTCGCATCAATTCGCCTCTGGGGCCCACTCCACAAACACAACCGTATTCGCCGCGACGATTGCCGAGCCGCGTCTGAAGGCCGGCATGCGGCCGCTCGTGTCTGTCGTCAACCCATTGCTGGCGACCAAGGGGTTGATCGTCGACATCAACATCGCCGCCTTCGCGCCCGGGTTCATTTCGATCGGCGGGGTCGTCTTCATGATCGACGGCCGCCCCGCGCCCGACGGCACTGCACGTCTCCTCCTCACCCTGAACTACATCGGAGTCTGAAATGCTAAACGGATTTGCTTCGTCCTTCACCCAGCGTCCCGCCACAGAGTTCCTTGGGTGGGAGGATATCTGTTGGTCCCCGCTCGCCAGTATTGGAAAGGCTACCGCAAAGCCTTCGCTCGTCTCATGTCCGATCGCGCTTACACTGGGTGCAGGCCACACTGCATCGTCAAACCGAGCGGGTGCAGGCCGCAGGCCGCTGCAAAGTGCGAATCCTGGAAACGGCAGGTTTTCCTTATTGCGAAGAGGCGCTGCGAAAGCGCGCGAAATCCCGCGAGAGAACGTTGGATCACAGTCCCACTCCCTCCGCCACCCCCAGGCGAGAGGAACCGGCATCCAACTTTTCTCTCGGCACGGCAAGCGCATTGGTGTACGCTGAAATGCGTCAGCAACCCGCAAGCGAGATGGCAAATTATTCACCAAATGAATTCCTCTACGCCCGACCGCTTGCCAATGCGCTTCAGGGTGATAAGGCATTCAGACATTGGTTTTTGGCGGATACCAAGTTCGCCGCCATAGCTGGCGACGCACACACGCTTCCCGAACTCCAAGCGAGCTTGAGAACAACTCCCACTGCCGAGAAATGGTGGTGGTTCAACTATTTTTGTCGGGACATTTGCTCATGCAAAGTGGCGACGGGTCTTGAGACTGACGTGTTCATAGTTTTCGAGGTACCTAGCGGATTTCGATTTGCCATTCATGTCGAAGTCAAACCGCCCGGCAAAAAACTTGAACAGGGACAAGCCGAGAGCTATCCGCGTCGCGCGGCATGCTGGGCCAACCCAGCCACACGACCAAGAACAGTCCTTGCTCATGATGGATTCGCTACCATCTTGGTCTGTGGCGACAATCTAAAATCGGATGCCCGGTGCTCCGAATTCGATAAATTGGTGTTTCACCGAAATATAGAAGAGCGATTGTCGCCATATCCAGATCTGACCGATCTTCGGAACCCCGCGGTAAGCTGATGGGTCTTCCAGGCAGCCGTGGCGGCCTGGAGAATGTTGGAACCCAGTTCCTCTCCCTCCGCCACCGGAAATATTGAAAATCGTTGAAATTGATGGTTCTGCCTCGGTGCCGATCTGCGCCACTTAGCCGTCGTCCATGCATCCCTTACGCGGCCGGCCGTACGGGTCGGGCGCGCTCGATGCGCTCGCGGCGCTCCGGAGAATGCAGCGCCTCCCAAAGGTCGTTGCGGCGTTGCACGTTCAGCCAGAAGTCCGCGCTGTTGCCGAAGACGCGCGCCAGCATCAGGGCGGTGTCCGCGGTTATCGCGCGGCGATCGTTACACAGTTCGTTGACGTGCTTGCTCGGCACGCCCATCGCCTCCGCGAGGTCGCCTTGCGTCAGGCCCAGCGGCTCCATGAATTCCTCGAGCAGGATATCGCCGACGCTCGCCGGCTCGCGCTTGGTCATCGGCGCGGTCACCTCAACGCGGCGGCCGGCGCCACCGCCGCCGCGGCGCCGGCGTGGGTTTGCGCGACCAGCGCTTTCACCGCCGCGGCGAAGTCGCGCACGCGCGCCGGATCGAACGGCATAGCGGCGGCGACATAACGATCGGGCCGTACCACCATGAGCGCGCTCGTTTCGGGCGGCAGCGATGCGCCGAACTCGCCGGTCAAGTCCCGCCCGATCGTGACCTCGCCGTCACCGCCACTCGCCGGATCGGCATTGTAGATCGCGGGCAGGATCGCCAAGGTGCGAGCATCGGGCAGGCCGAAATCGCGTTGCCGCGCCGCCGCCACGATCGCCTGCGCGTCGGCGCCATAGGCCAGCAACGAAAACCGCGGGCCCAGAATTTCGTCGAGCTGCGTTCGGCTGCGATCCATCAGCTCGACGGCCGGCTGCCGCAACAGCCGGCCAGCGACGCGCAGGCCGCCGTCGTCCGGCAAAAGGAACCCGTCGCGGAAAAACGGCTTCGGCTTGTATTTCATCTGCGAAAAATAATCCTGCAGCCCCGGGATCAGCCCGACCGCGCGGAAGCCCAGGCGGACCGCGAACGCCTGCAGATGCGACGCAGGCATCATCACGCGGCCCATGTTGATCGCGAGCTCGATCAGCGCCCAGGCGTGCGGCGCCCGTTCTTTCTGATAGGTCGCAAGCAGGCCGGGGCCGAGCCGGCCGGAAACCACCTCGGCGAGCTTCCAGCCGAGATTATGGGCGTCGCGGATGCCTGAGTTCATGCCCTGCCCGGCAAACGGCGGGGTGAGATGGGCGGCGTCGCCGGCGAGGAAGATGCGCGCGGAATTCCAGCGGTCGGCGATGCGCGCATGAAAGACGTAGACTTGCCGACGCACGATTCCCGCGTCGGCGTCGGGACCCGCGTCGGCGAGCAGTTTCCGCACGAACTCGGGCTGCACGACCGCGTCATCATCCTCGTCGTCATGGAGCATGAATTCATAACGGCGCGTGCCGCCGGGACCGGGCGGGGTGATGAACGGGCGGTCGGGATCGCACGACACGCGGGTCTGCCGCAGGCGCTCCCGCGTGTCTTTCAGATCGATGATCAGCCAGCGCTGCCGGTAGGTGGAGCCGACGAGCGTCGCGCCGATGTGTTTGCGCAAGGCGCTGCGCGCGCCGTCGCAGCCGGCGACATAGCGCGCGCGCAGCGTGCGGCTTGCCGCGCCACCCGGCGTCAGCGTCAAGGTGACGCCGCCGTCGTCTTCCGTCACGCCGTCGCAGGCGCAGCCGAACAAGGTCGTCACATTGGCAAATCGCGCCAGGCTCGCCCGCAAGGTCGCCTCGAGTTTCGGCTGCGCGAAAGCATTGCGGCGCGGAAAGCCATACTCGCGCGCCTTAGGCTCGACTTTGAGGAAGCACTTCCCCGCCGGGCTGAAATAATGTGAGCCATAGTCGAGGGCGACGTCTTTGATCACGGCGTCGGCAAGGCCGATCGCCTGCATGGTCCGCAGCGACTCGTCGTCGATCGACACCGCGCGCGGCGCTTCGACGGTCGTCTGGTTGCGCTCGATCAGCACGACGCGGACGCCGGCTTGCCCCAGCAGGTTGGCGAGCGTCAGCCCGGTCGGGCCGGCGCCGACCACGGCCACGTCGCAATCGGTCGGGATGTCGGGAGAGCTGATTTCGCGCATTGCTGGGAAGGACTGTCTGCAGGCCACTTATTGTCGTAACGCGGTTCTCGTGCAAGAGCGGTCGCTTGCAGGTACCTCGCGCCGCGGCGTCACGGGGAGGAGCGTGCATAATCGCTCTGCGTGCCGGCGTAATCGATAAAGAAATCCAGCGCCGAAGGATTGGCCATCGCGCTGCGATTGGCGGCCTTCTCCGCCGGTACGCCCATCAGGATCTTGCGAACCGGCACTTCCATTTTCTTGCCCGTCAGGGTTTTCGGAATGTCGGGGACCGCGATGATCTTATCCGGAACATGGCGCGGCGTGTAATGCTGGCGCAGACAGTCGGCGATCCGTTTGGCCAAATCGGCGTCGCAACGTTTGCCCGCTTTCAGCTTGACGAACAGCGGCATGAAGAACCGGCCGCCGGGCAGATCGAGATTCACCACCAGCGCGTCGTCGATCGCGTCGAGGTGCGCCAAGGCGCGGTAGATTTCCGCCGTGCCGATGCGGATGCCGTGGCGGTTGAGCGTGGCATCGGATCGTCCGAGCACGAAGCAGCCGCCGCGGGCGTTGATGCGGAAGAAATCGCCGTGCCGCCAGATGCCCGGATAGTCGGCGAAGTAGCTTTCCAGATAGCGCTGGTCGCCGGGATCGTTCCAGAATTTAACCGGCATCGACGGCATCGGCTCGGTGATGACGAGTTCGCCGACCTGATCGACCACGCTGCGGCCGTGCGCGTCGAACGCCTTGGCGGCGACGCCGAGATGGGGCGCCTGGATCTCGCCGGCATAGACGGGCTGCGTCGCAACGCCGCCGACAAAGCCGGTGCAGCAATCGGTGCCGCCGCTGCCGGGACAGACCCAGAGATCGCGCTTCACGTTGCGATAGAGCCAGGCCGTGTGTTCCGCCGTCACCGGCGAGCCCGCGGGCATGATCGCGCGCAGCCGCGACAGATCGTATTTTTGTCCGGGCACGATGCCCGCCTTGCTCATGATGTCGATGAAGGTCGGGCTGGCGCCGAACACGTGCGCGCCGGCGTCCTGCGCCATCTTCCACAATACGTCGACGTCGGGATAGGCCGGATTGCCGTCGTAGAGAATGGGGCAGGCGCCGACCAGGAGCGAGCTGCAGAGAAAGTTCCACATCATCCAGCCGGTCGTCGAGAAGAAGAACAGCCGTTCGCCCGGATGCACGTCCATGTTGAGGCTGGTGAGCTTCATCGCCTCCAACAGAATGCCGCCATGGCTGTGGACGATGGCCTTGGGCAACCCCGTCGTGCCGGAGGAAAACAAAATCCACAGCGGATGCTCGAACGGCACCTGTTCGAACCCAAAGTCCGCCGCGGCGATTGGCGGATGATCGAGGAGATCATGCCACGTCACGGTGTTGGCAAAGGCCGGCCGCGAGTCCTCGTCGATATGGGGCAAATGGACGACGTGCTCGAGGTCGGTCAGCGCGGCGAGGATTTTGCCGAGTTCTCCGCTACGGTCGAACGCCTTGCCGCCGTAGCGGTAGCCGTCACAACAGAACAAGAGCTTCGGCGATAATTGTTGCAACCGGTCGAGCGCGCCGTCGGCGCCGAAGTCGGGCGAGCAGACGGCCCAGGTCGCCCCGACCGCCGTGGTCGCCAGCATCGCGATCATCGCCTGCGGGATGTTCGGCAGATACGCCGCCACCCGGTCGCCGGGCTTTATGCCCAGCGCGCGAAGCTGCGTCGCCAGAATGCGAACCTGACCGGCGAAGTCCGTCCACGGCACCCCCGTCAGTGGGCTTGTTTCGCTCAGCGCCAACACGGCGTCGGCGCCGGGACGCTCATGGCGCAGCACGTGCTCCGCGTAATTCAGCCGCGCGCCGGGGAACCAGCGCGCGCCGGGCATCGTCCGGCTTTCAAGCACGCAGCGCGGCGGCGACGAGGAGCGCACGTCGAAATAGTCCCAGATCGCCTGCCAGAAATCCTCGATGTCGGTGACCGACCACTGCCACAGCGCGGTATAGTCGGCGAATTTCTTGCCGCGCTCGCGCGCAAGCCAGCCCATGAAGGCGGTGAGATTGGTGTTGGCGATCCATTCCGCGCTCGGAGTCCACAACAGATCGCCCTCGCGTACGGCGGTCGTGGCGAAGGCAATATCTTGGGAATTGTCTTGGGAAATATCTTGGGAAATATCTTGGGACATGCGGTGGGCCGAGCTTTTGTCGGTGAGCGGAAGCTTCCGCCATCTCGGTTCTTATGCGTCTAGTTGCATAAGCTCAAGCTTTGTCGGCGCAATCGCAAAGCGCCGTATCCTGGTCAAGCCGCCGCTGGGAGGATAAAGTTGCGGTGGACTGAAGAAAAATAAAGCGGGGGGAAACGGTGGCGCTGCAATTCGGCATTTTCGATCATCTCGACGATAACGGCATTCCGCTCGCGGAGCTGTTCGAGACGCGGCTCAAGCTGATCGAGCAATACGACCGCGCCGGCTTTCGCTCCTATCATATCGCCGAACATCACGCGACGCCGCTCGGCATGGCGCCGTCGCCGAGCGTGTTCCTCGCCGCGGTGGCGCAAAGGAGCGAGCGGCTGCGCTTCGGACCGTTGCTTTACATCACGCCGATGTACCATCCGCTGCGGGTCGCGGAAGAAGTGGTGATGCTCGACCATATGAGCCGCGGCCGGCTGGAGCTGGGATTGGGGCGTGGCGCCTCGCCGATCGAGATTGCGGGCTTCGATGTCGATCCCGACCAGGCATCGGCGATGAATCGCGAAGCGACCGAGGTCATCCTCGAGGCGCTGACGTCGGACATCGTGAACCACGACGGCAAATTCTATCGCTGCAAGAACGTCCGCGTCGCGGCGCGGCCACTGCAGCAGCCCCATCCGCCGCTGTGGTTCGCGCCGATCGAGCCATCGCGCGCCGCCGACGCTGCCAGGATGAAGGGCAACATGGTGACGCTGATCCCCAACGCGGGCGTCAAGGCGCTCACCGCGGCCTACCGCGCGGCTTGGCACGCGCAGGGCAACAGCGCCGCGGCCATGCCGCTTCTCGGCGCCTTCCGCCATGTCGTGGTCGCGGACAGCGATGCGAAAGCGCGCGAACTCGCAGGCCCAGCCTATCGGTTGTGGCGCCATCATATGGCGTTCCTGTGGGAATGGGGCGGCATCCCGTTCCCCCTCGGCGCGATCTATCCCGACGATTTCGCAGCGCTCGAAGCCATGGGCATGGGCGTCGCCGGCTCGCCTGAAACAGTCCGCCGCTACGTCGCCGACAGCGTCGAAGCGACCGGCATCACGTATTTCCTCGCCGACATGGCCTTCGGCTCGCTGCCCTACGAGGCGGCGTCGCGTTCGGTCGCTCTCTTCGCCAAGGAGGTGATGCCCGCGTTCCGCTGAGGACGGTGCCGGGAAGCCTCGCGCTATCGATCGATCGTCTTCCGCGTGAAACTCTCGATATAGTCCATCAGCCGATCGGACGCGGTCTCGGCGGCCGCCGGGTCGCGCCGCGCCACCGCCTCGGCGACTTCGGCGTGCAGGGTCGCCGTGACTGGCAGGTCGGCGACCTCTTGATAATGCTGATACCAGAAACGCCGCGACAGCGCGGCCATCGAATTGATCGAGCGGATGGCGAAATCGTTGCGCGAGGCGGCGGCGATCAACTGATTGAAGCTGCGATCGTGCCGCATGAAGGCGATGTCGTCGGACTGATCGGCCGCCTGGCGCATCTTGGCGGCGATGTCGGCGAACGCGGCGCGCTCGCTCGCGGTCGCCCGCTCGGCCGCGAGCCGCGCCAGCAGGCGCTCGACCACCCGGCGCATCTCCAGTAGGCGCAATTGCGTATGCAGGTTGATTTCCGACACCAGGATGCCGCGCCGCGGGATCACGACCACCAGGCCGTCCAGCGCGAGACGTTGCAGCGCCTCGCGGATCGGCGTGCGGCCGATGCCGAGGCGCTCGGCCAGCATGAATTCGCTCAAGAGCGTGCCCGGCGGCAGTGCAGCGTGCAGATCAATTCCTCGATCTGCCGGTACGCCTGCTCGGTGAGGCTGAGCGCCGCCGGCGCCCACGCTTTGGCGACTGCGGCCTCCGCGGCGTCGCGCGCGGCAGCCGCACGGCGGCTGCGGCGCGGCGGCGACGACGCTTTTTTGCTGGCGGTGGGCATTTGATTCGAAATCCTAATATATCTTGCGCATATTACCAGCATGGTGGTTAGATATTTGGATAAGCCACCGGACGAAAAGGGCGGGGAGCTTGCCCGGCATGGAATTTCGCGCGGCCGTCCTGCGCCGACCCGGCGAGCTTCTGCGTATCGAGACCATCCACGCGGCGCCGCTGCAGCCGACCGACGTCTTGGTCAAGATCGGCGCCGCCGGTCTCTGCCACACCGACCTCGAAGTGATCGACGGCCAGCTCATTTATCCGATGCCGATCGTGCTCGGGCACGAGGCGGCCGGCACCGTCGTCGAGGTCGGCGCCGCGGTCGACCCCGCGCGCCGCGGCGACAAAGTCGTGCTGTCGTGGAATCCGCATTGCGGCACGTGCTTTCATTGCAGCCGCGACCAGCCGATTTTGTGCGAGCGCTATGTCGGCCTCGGGCCGCAGGCGGTGCAGTTCGACGGCACCACGCGGCTCGAGCGCGGCGGCGAACCGGTGCGGACCATGTTCTACATGGCGGCGTTCGCCGAATACGCCATCGTGACGGCAAGCTGCGCCGTGGCGGTGCCGGGAGCAATGCCGCTCGACCGCGCTTGTTTGATCGGCTGCGGCGTCATGACCGGTGTCGGCGCGGCGCTGAATTTCTCCGGGCTCGGCTACGGCGACACCGCCATGGTGATCGGCTGCGGCGCGGTCGGCCTGTCCGCGGTGCAGGGCGCGCGGCTCGCCGGCGCGACGACCATCGTCGCGGTGGACCGCAACGCCGCGCGGCTCGACCTCGCCTGCCGGCTCGGCGCCACCCATGCCGTCAAGGTCCCCGAGACCGACGCGGTCGCCGCCGTGCGCGACCTCACCGGCGGGCGCGGCGCCGACAGCGTTTTGGAATCCGCCGGCAACGCGGCGGCATTCCGCCTGTCGGTCGAAGCCTGCCGGACCGGCGGGCAGGTCGTCTGGCTCGGCAAGACCGGCGTCGACAACGAGGTCGCGTTCCGCTGGGGCGCGCTGATGGGCGAAAAGCGCATCGTGCGCAGCAGCTATGGCGGCGCGCGGCCGGCACGGGATTTTCCGCGTTTGGCGCAGGCCTATCTCGACGGAAAACTCCTGCTGGACGAGTACATTACCAGCCGGATCCGGCTCGACGACATCAACCAAGGCTTCGACGATCTGCGCCAAGGCCGCGGCGTGCGCTCGGTCGTCATGTTCGACTGATCAACCGGAAAGAATTCCGCGCGGGCGAACCCGCTTGCCACCTAATATGTCAGTGATATATTACGCCGCAACGCAGCCCAGAGAAGAAGCCGAGAGCAAAGCGGCCGCAAGCCCAAATAGGCAAGCCCAAAGCGGGCCAGCCAAAGAGGAACTTCCCATGGAACTCGCTTCCTCCCGCATGTCCGAGCGGCAGCGCCAATACCGCGTCACCTACCGGCAGCGCGTCGCCGGCTGGTACAACGGCTTCCTGCACATCGCGATCATCTACATCATCGGCTTCACTGCGCTGTACATCTATTTGTCCAATCTTTCGCACGTCACGCCGCTCGAATGGCTGACCGTCCCGGTCACCTTCCTGTTCTGCAATTTCTTCGAATGGTGGCTGCACCGCTACGTCATGCACCGGCCGTCGAAAAATCCGCTGTTCCGGGCGATCTACAACCGGCACACCCTGATGCATCACCAGTTCTTCACCGACCAGGAGATGCGCTTCGCCGATCACATGGATTACCGCGTGACGTTCTTTCCGCCCTATGCGCTCGCGACCTTCACGCTGATGTCGATCCCCGGCGCCTTCGTGCTCGGCTGGCTCGTCTCGCCGAACGTCGGCTGGCTGTTCATCACCACGACCACGTCGGTTTATCTGATCTACGAGTTCATGCACTTCTGCTGCCACGTCGAAGACAATTGGTTCGTGCGCCGCATGCCGTTCGTCAACACCATCCGCCGGCACCACGAGGCGCATCACAACCAGTCGATCATGATGGAGCGCAACATGAACCTGACGTTTCCGATCATGGATTGGCTGTTCGGCACCTCCGATCTCGACCGCGGCCTTATGGGGACATTGTTCAACGGCTACGCCACCGGGCACCTGAAAACAAACTTGCGGCGCACCGCGCGGACGCCGCGGCCGCGGGCGGCGGCGCAGACCGAGCCGGCGCGCTGATCGCGCCGGCGCCGGGAGGAATGCCATGCCGTTTCCCATCAAACTCGGCCTCACCATCACCGTCGCGCTGGTCGCGCTGGCCGGCTGGTTCTACATGGGCCATCTCGGCCAGACCGGCCCGCAATGGGCGGTGATGTTCCTTGGCCCGTTCATGGTGATCGCGCTGTGGGTCTTCCCCGAAGTGACGCGCCGCCCCACCGGTACGAAGTCGAAGGCCTAGAGTAACAAATCAGGTTCTCACGCCATGAAGCTCTATGCCGGCGACCGGACCATCGACGGAGTTCAGGTGCTGGTCGACGGCGCCCCGCTCGACCCGCACTACGATCTCGAGCGCTACACCGACAACGGCTTCGAGTGGAGCTACGAGGGCGACGAGCCGCGCCAGCTCGCCTTCGCCATCCTGTTCGACCATCTCGGCGACGCGGCGCGGGCGCGCGCGCTCGATGAGCGTTTCATGCGCGAAATCGTCGCCAACTTCGACAACACCTGGGAGCTGACGTTCAGGCAACGTCGCCGCCGCGGTCGCGGCGTTCGCCTGATCGGAAGCGAGACTACGCCCCCTGGCGGCGTTTGAACTCGGCGCGCCGGGCGTGGAGGATCGGCTCAGTGTAGCCGTTCGGCTGGGCGGCGCCCTTGAAGACGAGGTCGCACGCCGCCGCGAAGGCGATCGATTTCTCGAACGCCGGCGCCATCGGCGTGTAGGCGGGGTCGCCGGCGTTTTGCTGGTCGACGACGCTCGCCATCCGCTTCATCGTCTCGGTGACCTGCTGTTCCGTCGTGATGCCGTGGCGCAGCCAATTGGCGATGTGCTGTGAGGAAATGCGCAGCGTGGCGCGGTCTTCCATCAGCGCGACATTGTTGATGTCGGGCACCTTGGAACAGCCGATCCCTTGCTCGACCCAGCGCACGACATAGCCGAGAATGCCCTGCGCGTTGTTGTCGAGCTCGGCCTGCACCTCGTCCGGCGACCAGTTGACGCCGCGCGCGACCGGCACGGTCAGGATATCGTCGAGGCTCGCGCGCGGCCGCGACCGAAGTTCCTTCTGCCGCGCGGCGACGTCGACCTTGTGATAGTGCGTCGCATGCAGCGTGGCGGCGGTCGGGGAGGGCACCCAGGCGGTGTTGGCGCCGGCTTGCGGCTGGGCGATTTTCTGTTCCAGCATGGCCGCCATCAGGTCGGGCATCGCCCACATGCCCTTGCCGATCTGGGCGTGACCGGGCAGGCCGCAGGCGAGCCCGATATCGACGTTCCAGTTCTCGTAGGCCTTGAGCCAGGGCTGATTGCGCATCTCGCCCTTGCGGACCATCGGCCCAGCTTCCATGGCGGTGTGGATTTCGTCGCCGGTGCGGTCGAGGAAGCCGGTATTGATGAAGAACACCCGCGACTTCACCGCGCGGATGCATTCCTCGAGGTTGACGGTGGTGCGCCGCTCCTCGTCCATCAGGCCGAGCTTGATGGTGGAGCGCTCAAGGCCGAGCATGTCCTCGACGGCCGCGAACAGATCGTCGGCGAATTTGACCTCGTCGGGCCCGTGCATCTTCGGCTTGACGATGTAGATCGATCCGGCGCGGCTGTTGCGGGTCTGGTCGCGCTTTTTGAGATCGTGCAGCGCGATCAGCGTGGTGATTGCCGCGTCGAGCACGCCTTCGGGCGCGGCTTGCCCGTCGCGGTCGAGCACGCCTTCGTCCATCATCAGGTGGCCGGCATTGCGGATCAGCATCAAGCTGCGGCCCGGCAGCACCAGCGCGCCGCCATCGGGCCTGGTATAGGCGCGGTCGGCGGCGAGACGCCGTGTCATCGGCTTGCCGTCTTTTTCGAAGGTGTCGGTGAGCGTGCCGCGGCAAAGACCGAGCCAGTTGCGATAGGCCGCGACCTTGTCGGCGGGATCGACCGCGGCGATGGAGTCTTCCAGATCCATGATGGTCGTCAGCGCCGCTTCGAGCACGATATCGGCGACGCCGGCGGCATCGCCGCGCCCGATCGGATGGGCGCGATCGATCACGACGTCGATATGCAGGCCGTGGTTGACCAGGAGGATGGCGTCGGGCGCGTCCGCCTTGCCGCGATAACCGCAAAACTGATGCGGGTCGGCAAGGCCGACGGTGGCGCCGTTGCCCAGCGTCGCGACGAGGGCGCCGTCCTTGACCGCGTAGCTGCGGACATCGGCATGCGAGCCGGAGGCGAGCGGCACGCTGTCGTCGAGAAAGCGCCGCGCCCAGGCGATGACGCGCTTGCCGCGTTCGGGATTGTAGCCGCGGCCCGGCGCCGCGTCGCCGTCGCGCGGAATGGCGTCGGAACCGTACAGCGCGTCGTAGAGCGAGCCCCAGCGCGCATTGGCGGCGTTGAGCGCGTAGCGCGCGTTGCTGATCGGTACGACGAGCTGCGGCCCGGCGACGACGGCGACTTCGTCGTCGACGTTCGCGGTTTCGACGTTGAAAGCCGGGCCTTCCGGGACAAGATAGCCGATCTCCGCGAGGAACGCCTTGTACGCGCCAAGCTCGAAGGGGCGCCCGCGGTGTTCGCGGTACCAATTGTCGATTTTCGCCTGCAGGGCGTCCCGCCGCGCCAGCAGCGCGCGGTTCAACGGCCCGAACTGATGGACGATGCGATCGAGCCCCTGCCAGAACGACGCGGCCTCGATGCCGGTGCCGGGAAGCGCTTCGTCGACCACGAAGTCGTGAAGGATTTTGGCGACCCGCAGGCCATGGACGGATACGCGCGGAATTTCAGACATTCTCAAATCCATGCGTTGCTGTTGCTAATGCCGGTATGCCGGCAACGCTCCTACGTTGCTAACGTTCATGGCGTTGGCCGGCAAGTGGGACGCAATCACACCTGCGTTCATTTCCCCCGCCTTTGCCCATGGTCATGCCGCTGCGGGAACCATGGCCAACACCCGCAGCGGACTGCCGCTGCCGTCGAGAATTTTCAACGGCGCCGCGATGACGAGCGCGCCGGTCGGCGGCAAGAGGTCGAGGTTGGTCAGGCATTGCAGCCCGTATTTGCCGGCGCCGTGCATGTAGTAATGGCACGGGTAGGGCGGGGTGAAATGGGCGGCCTGACCGGCATCGGTGCCGATGGTTTCGGTGCCGAAGCCGAGCACGTCGCGCTCCTGCACCAGAAACCGCACGCAGTCCGGGTCCGGTCCCGGCGTGTGCTGACCGGTGTCGTCGAGATTCTGGTACGCGACCGGGTCGGTCCGCTTCGACCAGTCGGTCCGCATCAGCACCCACGAACCGGCGGCGATACGGCCGTGCTGTTTCTCCCACGCCGCGACATGATCGACAGTGAGCAGAAAGTCGGCGTCGGCCTGCGCATGCGCGCTGCAATCGATCACGCAGGCGGGCGCGATGAAGTTTTGGACCGGCAGCTCATCGAGCGCATTGTTCGGCAGATCGCGCCCGGAGATCCAATGGATCGGCGCGTCGAAATGAGTGCCGGTATGCTCGCCGAAGCTCAGATTGTTCCAATACCAGCCCGGGCCGCGCGCGTCGTAGCGCGAGACTTCTTCCATGCGGAACGGCCGGCATTGCCCCATTTCCGGCGGCAGCACGATCGGCGGAAAATCCGGCGACAGCGTCTGGCTCAGGTCGACGAGGCGCACGCCGCCGGAGGCGGTGACGCGGCTGAGCAGCGTGTGAAGATCGTTCATCGGCTAAAGCCCGCCTTCGCCGGCTTCACGCTCCAGCGCCTTCGGATTGTCGAGATGCCGCGCGAGCCAGTCCTGCGCCACGTCGCCCGGATAGACATCCTCGACCGCGCCCTCGAGCGCGTCGATGATCGCGCCCGCGAGCGCCGCCGGCGCGAGCTTCGGCGGCATGATCAGTTGGTCCCAATCGTCGTCGATCGGGCCGGGGAAGATGTTGATCACCCGCACGCCGGCCGGTTTCAGTTCCGCCCGCAACGCCTGCGACAGCGACAGCGCCGCCGCTTTCGATGCCGAATAGGTGCCGTGGGGCGGATAATTGGCCAGCGCGAAGATCGAGAGGACATTGACCCAGGCGACCGCGTTCGCGGCGCCGTCGGCGGCGCGCGCCATGAGCGCCGGGGCGAATGCCTGCGTCAGCCGCAACAGGCCGAAATAGTTGATGTCCATCTCGAGCTGCGCGTTTTCGATGCCGGGGCGCGCGGCGATGCTGAAGGTGCGATGACAATCGGCGGTGTTGACGACGATATCGACCTTGCCGCCGATCTCGCCGGCGAGCGAACGCACCGAGCGGCCGTCGGTCAGGTCGAGCGGCACCGGCTGCATCTGCGGCAGCGCGCGCAACGCCTCGAAGCCGGCGATCTTTTTCCACGGCTCGGCTTCCCCGGTCCAGATCAGGTCGGCGCCGGCGTCGGCGAGCGCGCGCACCACCGCCTGGCCGATCACGGACTTGCCGTCGCTGACCAGAATTTTTCGCCCGCGCGGATCGCAGGCGAATTCGCGCAGTCTGGGATCGTCGGACAAATCGAGCCTTCCCCCTTCCGGCACGGCGACCAGCACCGCCTGGCCGGCGCGGTCGAGCGCCGTTTCGACGCGCACCCGGCACGGTGCGGCGCCGACGCGCGCGTGCAGATAAGCGATCACGTTCACGCCGGCGTCGAGCCGGATCAGGCCGACGCGCCACGGCAGGCGCTCGCGGAAGAATAGTTCCTGGGCGGCGCGCAGGACAGTGTCGGTCAGGAGTTCGCCGCTACCGTCCTGGACCCGCCACAGCAAACGATGCGAGAGACAGGCACGGCATAGTTCGCGCGGCGGATATTGCACCGCGCCGCATTGCTCGCAGACCTGCAGCTTGAACCGGCCATAGGCGGCGCCCGCGGTCAGGCCGAGCGCGACGCGGCTGCGCGTGCCCGGCGGCAGCGTTGGCAGGCGCGTGCGCAGGATCGGATTTTTGCGCTTCGGCCGTTGGGCGGTATCGGACACTGTTGGCTGCCCTCACAAAAGCTAAGCCGCGGCGAGCACGGCGGCGCCGGTGCAGACGCCACGGTCATAGTTGATCATACCGAAGCCGGAGACGACGCCGTGCCGCGCATCGGCGACGCGGGCGCCGCGCGTTTGCCCGGTGAGCTGGCGGATTGCTTCGACGACGCCGAGATGGCCGCCGGCGGCGCCCGCTTGCCCTGCCGACAATTGTCCGCCGGAGGTGTTGAAGGGGAAGCTCCCTTCGGCCTCGAAGGTGTGCCCGCGGATGAAGGCCGGCCCGTCACCCTTGCGGCAGAATCCGAGATCCTCGATCTGAAAGACGTTGATGACCGGATAGTCGTCGTAGGTCTCCAGGAAATCGATATCG
The DNA here is from genome assembly GCA_963836095.1 of uncultured Pseudomonadota bacterium. Lineage (GTDB taxonomy): Bacteria > Pseudomonadota > Alphaproteobacteria > Rhizobiales > Xanthobacteraceae > BOG-931. The sequence goes on along the minus strand of CAWIHU010000014.1, from coordinate 174,131 downwards.
GGCGGGCCGACGCCGGCCTGGGCGTAAAGTTCGTCGCAATCGAGCGCCCAGCCGCCGCGAACCTGCACCGGATCGTCCGGGAAGGCATTGTGCCGCTCGATGGCGCCGAGGAGCCGCGCATAGCGCAAGCCAAGCTGTTGCGCCGTTCGCTTGCCGCATCACCAGAAAGCCGTCCGCTCCCGCGCACGGCATCACGCAATCGAACAGCCGCAACGGATCGGCGATCAGGCGGGCGTTGAGATAGGCGTCGAGCGTCAGCGGCTTCTTGAACAAAGCGAGCGGATTTTTCAGCGCGTTGTTGCGTTGCGCGACGCACAGCTTGCCGAAGTCCTCCGCCCGCGCGCCGTACGCGCGCATATAATAAGCGGTCAGAAACGCGAAGCTGGTGTTCGGCCCGCCCGAGCCGTACGGATAGACGGCGTCCTGGGAGAATTGGCTGAAGGCCGAGGTGTTGCGGCGGAAGCTGTCGGTGTGATTGGTGTCGCCGGCGATGCAGGCGACGATCTCGGCGTCGCCGGCCTGCACCGCGCGCGCGGCGCGCCGCAGCGAGACGATGCCGGAGGCGCCGCCCATCGGCACATGATCGAGCCAGCGCAGCGTCAGGCCGAGGTGCTGGGTCAGCCCGACGGCGCTGTCGGGCGCGAGCGTGAAGCTCGCGACCGCAAGCCCGTCGATCCGCGCCTTCGGAATGTTGGCCGCCGCGATCAGCTCGGCCAAAGCGCGGCCGAGAAACCAATGCGCGCTCTTGGTCGAAAAGCGCACATAGGGCACCGTCACCGGCGCCGCCAGCACGACATCGTCATAGGGCGCCCGCGCCATCAGGCCGATCCGCCGAGATAGGTCGCGACCACGCGGGCATCGCCGGCGAGCGCGGCGGCGGTGCCTTGATGGGTGATTTCGCCTGATTTCCAGCACGTAGCCGTAGTCCGCGGTTTCGAGCGCCGCGCGGGCGTTCTGCTCGACCAGCAAGATCGAGACGCCGATGTCGCGCAGCGAGGCGACGATGCGCAGGATTTCGCGTACCATCAGCGGCGCCAAGCCGAGGCTCGGCTCGTCGAGCAGCAAAAGCCGCGGCTTCGCCATCAACGCGCGGCCGAGCGCCAGCATCTGGCGTTCGCCGCCGGACAGCGTCTGCGCCTTCTGCTTGCGGCGCTCGGCGAGGCGCGGAAAGCGTTGGTAGACCTGCTGCAGGCTTTGTTTCACGTCGGACCCATTGCGGCGCCGGCAATAGGCGCCGAGCACAAGATTGTCGACGACCGCCATGTCGCCGAACAATTCGCGTCGCTCGGGCACCAGGCAGAAGCCGCGCTCGACGCGCTCCTCGACGTCCAGGCGCCCGATATCGACGCCATCATAGATGACTTTGCCGCGCGCGCGGAGCAAGCCCGCGGCGGCGGCAAGAAGCGTGGTCTTGCCGGCGCCGTTCGGCCCGATCACGGTGACGATCTGGCCCGGCGCGAGCGCGAGATTGACCCCGCGCACGGCTTCGACCTTGCCGTAGGCGACGTGGAAATCCTCGATGGCCAGGAGCGGCGTCATGCCACGCCGCCGAGATAGGCTTCCTGCACGCGCGGGTCCGCGCGCACCAGCGCCGGCGTGCCTTCGATCAGCTTGCAGCCGAAATCCATCACCACGAGGCGGTCGACCAGGCCCATGACGAACTCCATGTCGTGCTCGACCAGAAGCACCGTGACGCCTTCCGCGCGCAACGCGCGCAGCAGATCGGCCAGCGCGCGCTTGTCGGGGCGGCTCAAGCCCGCGGCCGGCTCGTCGAGGATGATCATCGCCGGATCGGCCGCGAGCGCGCGCGCGACCTCGAGGATGCGCTGCCGGCCGAGCGGCAGATTGCCGGCGAGGCCGAAAGGGTCGGCGCCGAGGCCGACGCGCTCGAGCTGGCGCATCGCTTCGGCGCGGGCGCGCGCCTCTTCCGCGCGGTCGAGCCGCAGCGCGCCGGCGAGAAAGCCGGCGCGGGTGCGCAGATAGGTGCCGAGCAGCACATTGTCGAGCAGCGACATGCTGGGGCGCAGCTTGACGTGCTGAAAGGTGCGGGCGATGCCGGCCTGCGGCGATGCGGCGCTGGCCGGCGCGGGTGATGTCGGCGCCGAGAAACGAGATGGCGCCGTCGTCGGGCCGCAGCGCGCCGGTGATCAGATTGAACAGCGTCGACTTGCCGGCGCCGTTCGGGCCGATCAGGCCGACGATCTCGCGCGCCTTGACGTCGAAGCCGACCTTGCTGACGGCTTCGAGCCCGCCGAAGCGCTTGAGCACCCGCTCGACGGTGAGGAGCGGCGTGCCCGGCGCCGGCATCGCGCGGCGCGGCAGCGGCTCGGCCGCGGCGATCTTCGGCGGCGGCCGGCGCGGCAGAAAGCGCAGCACGAACGGCATGACGCCGCCGCGCGCGAACTGCAGCGCGAGCACATAGATGACGCAGAACACGATGACCTGAAGCTGCTCGCCGTTCTTCGCAAAGCGCGGCAGAATATCCTGCAGCGCGTTGGTGACGAGCGTGAGCAGCGCCGCGCCGACGACCGCGCCGAGAATATGACCCGAGCCGCCGAGGATCGCCATGAACAGATATTGGATGCCGGTGCGGACGTCGAACGGCGCCGGGCTGACGAAGCGGATCATGTGGGCATAGAGCCAGCCGGCAACCGCGGCCAGCAACGCGGCGACGATGAAGGTGATCAGCTTGACGCGGAACGCATTGATGCCGAGGCTCTCGACCAGCACGGTGCCGCCGCGCAGGCTGCGGATGGCGCGGCCCTCGCGCGATTCGAGCAGATTGGCGATCGCCAGCATCGCCACAGCGAGCAGGCCCCAGATCAGATAATAGATCGCCGCGGTGGGTTCGAGCGAGAGCGAGCCGATCGCGATCGGCGGCACGCCGGAGAGGCCGTTGTTGCGGCCGAGCGCGTCCATGTTGCCGAACACGTAATAGATCGCGATGCCCCAGGCGATGGTGCCGAGCGGCAGGAAGTGGCCGCTCAGCCGCAGCGTCACCGCGCCGAGGAGGGCGGCGACCAGGCCGCTCAGCGCGAGCGCGAACAGAAGTCCGAGCCAGGGCGACGCGCCTTCCGCCGTCGTCAACCACGCGGTCGCGTAGGCGGCGATGCCGACGAACGCCGCCTGGCCGAACGAGGTCATGCCGCCGACGCCGGTGAGCAGCACGATGCCGAGCACGACCAGCGCGGCGATGCCGATATAGTTGAGCAGCGTGATGGTGAACGGCGCCGCCCACAGCGGCGCCGCCGCCATGGCGGCGATCACGGCGAGCGTCAGCACAAGCGCCGCGCGCCGGTTCATCCCTCGATCTCCGCGTCGTCCGCGTCGCTCTCGCCCTGCGACAGCGAGCGCCACAGCAGCACCGGGATCAGCAAGCCGAACACCGCCACCTCCTTGAGCGACGAGTTCCAGAACGAGGCGAAGCTTTCCAGCACGCCGACCAGAATGGCGCCGAGCGCGGTGCCCGGATAGCTGACGAGGCCGCCGATGATCGCGCCGACAAAGGCCTTCAGTCCGATGATGAAACCGGAATCGTAATACATCGTCGTCACCGGCCCGATCAGCACGCCGGAGATGGCGCCGAGCAGCGACGCCGAGCAGAAACGCCAGCGTCCCGGTGCTGGCGGGCCTGATGCCGACGATGCGGGCGCCGACGCGGTTGATGGCGGTCGCGCGCAGCGCCTTGCCGGACAGCGTGTGCTCGAAATACAGATAGAGGAGGAGGCTGAACACGATGGCGGAGCCGACCATCAGCAGCGTCTGCGCGGTGACGATGACGGTGCCGAAGCGGAACATCTCGTTGGTCAGCGGCTTGGTGCGGAAGCCCTCGGCGCCGAAGAACAACAAGCCCAGGCCCGACAGCCCGAAGGTCAGCGCAACCGAGACGATCAACAACAACAGCACCGAGGCGTCCGCCAGCGGCCGCAGCGCGATGCGCTCGATCAGCGGCCCGATCGGCGCGACCAGCGCAATGGCCAGCAGGATTTGCGCGAAGGCGGGCAGGGCGACGCCCGCAGTGACATAGGCGATTGCCGCAGGAATGAGCGGCAGGAGACCATAACCGGCGAGGCCATAAGGGATGCGGCCCGGCTGGCCGCGGTACCAGTGATGAAAGGCGTCGACGAGGCAGGCCAGCACCGCCAGCACGGCGATCAGATAAACCGTGCCGGGCAGCCGGCCGAGCTGGATCGAAGCGAGCGTCAGCGCGGAGAACGCGACGATGTCGCCGAACGGAACGAACACGACGCGCGTGACGGAAAAGATGAGAACGAGGCCGAGCCCGACCAGGACGTAGATCGATCCGGTGGCGATGCCGTCGATGCCGAGGATGAGACCGATGTCGGGGGTCATTTGTGCGGCGTCATGCCTGCCTCTTCGGCTGCGCGTCGGCGTTGCGTGCGGCCCGCACAACGCTCGAGCTCAAGTCGGCGGGGCAGCCGAAACCACAGCGGCTTTTCGGTTCCGACCGTGCTGGTCGGCGTCAGAAAACCATTGCGGCACTATTGTTTCAAGCCTAAAGTTTTTTCGTCTGCGTGGGGGCTGCGGCGAGGTGATTGTCGTTGGCGACAACGGCACAACGGGGAGGTTTCCGTGAGCGGGATTTTTCGTAACTTCGGTGGCGCGGTGATCGGCGGCACGGCTTTGGCCTGCGTGCTGGCGCTGCCGGCGAAGGCCGCCGACATCAATGTCGGCTTCATCACCGCCATGACCGGTCCGGGCGCCTCGATCGGCATTCCCTACGCCAAGGGAGTGGCGGCCGGGGTCGCCTACAAGGACGAGGTCGACGGCATCAAGCTCAATCTGATTCAGCTTGACGACGCGACCGACCCGTCGACCGCCACGCGCAACGCCCGCAAACTGATAGAGCAGGACAAGGTCGACGTGCTGATCGGCTCCGGCTCCACGCCGTCTTCGATCGCCATAACGTCGGTATGCCACGAGCTGAAAGTGCCGTGCATCACCATCTCCCCCGTAAACATGCCCGGCGAGCCCGGCTCCTGGATGATATCGATCCCGCAGCCGCCCTACCTGATGGTGTCGGTGGTGGTCGATTACATGAAAAAGGTCGGCGTGAAATCGGTCGGCTATATCGGCTACAGCGACGGCTGGGGCGATCTGGTCTATGGCGGCCTGGAAAAGGCGGCAGGGCCGGACGGCGTCAAGATCCTGACCAACGAGCGCTTCGCGCGCACGGACACGTCCGTGACGGCGCAGGCGCTGCATATCATGGCGGCAGAGCCGGATGCGGTGATGACCGGCGGCTCGGGTACGCCCGGCGCGCTGCCGTTCATTGCGCTGCGCGAGCGCGGCTACACCAAGGAAATCTACGGCACGCCGGCGATCATCAATCCGGATTTCATCCGCGTCGGCGGCGCGTCGGTCGAGGGCGTGATCGCCTCTTGTGGACCGATCGTGGTGGCCGATCAGCTGCCGGATTCCTATCCGACCAAGAAAGTGTCGCTGGAATATCAGGGCATTTATCAGAAGACCAACAACGAGCCCGCGCGCGGCGTTTTCGGCCCCTATGCGTTCGACGCCTGGCTGGTGCTGTTGGATTCGACCAAGCGTGCGCTGGCGACCGGCGCCAAGCCCGGCACGCCGGAATTCCGCACCGCCTTGCGCGATGCGCTCGTCAGCGCCAAGGACGTGGTCGGCACGCACGGCATCTACAATTTCCACCCCGGCGAAAGCTTCGGGGTCGACCAGCGCGCGTGGCTGGTGAAGCTGTCGACGGCAAGTGGAAGCTATGCGTAGCGCAGGCGACCGCGGAAGCGGTGATGCGCGCTAGACTTTTTGTACACCGTGCCCCCTTCCCCGCTTCGCGGGGCAGGATGAAACTCACAATCCCTTCGGATGGGTCATGAACTCTTCGATGACCTCCGGCGGCGCTTTGACGTAATCCGACACGCGGCTGACGGAGAGGCCGGTCAACCGTTTCAGCTTGACCGCGACCTCCGCCATCTTGACCACGATCGGAATGCCGTTGATCACCGGCGCGCCCGCGACGTTGTGGCCGGCTGACCGCGGCGAACAGCAGCATTGGGATGCCGCCGCCGGGGATGAGCACGTCGCAGCCGGCCTCGACCAGCGGCTTCCCCTGTTCCTCGAACAGGCGCACGACGTCGGCGGCGAGCGCTTCGGATTCATAGGCTTTGAGAATCTGCCCGGGCTCGAAGGTCATCGCGTGCACGCCGGTGACGCGGCGTTCGAGGCCGTATTTGCCGATCTGGTGATGAAACCAGGAAATGTAGCGCGGGTTGATGGTGACGATGCCGCTCCTCTGGCCGAGCTGGCAGGCATGGAGCATCGAGGCCTCGCCGAGCGCCAGCACGGGGATATCGACGACCGAGCGCGCCTCGTAGAGCCCGGCGTCCTGAAAGTGGCCGAGGATGAAGGCGTCGTAGCCCTCGCGCTCCGCCTTGACGGCGTTGCAGATCACCTCGCGCGCGCAGCGGAACTCGACGATCGGATGCGCGTAGCTGTCGTGCGGCGTGATGCCGTGGACCTCGACGGTCGTGCCGGGATCGACGATGGCCGCGAGATGCCGCCGCAGCCGCTCCCAGTAAATCTTGCCGTTCGGCTCGTCGACATAGCTTTGGTACCAGATGCGGATCGGGTCCATGATGTTTCCTGTGCGGGTTTAAAGGCTGATACTGGCGACGCTGGCGCCGCCGCAGACGTAAAGCACCTGGCCGGTGACGAACGAATTTTCGGGATCGGCGAAGAACATCACCGCGCGGGCGACGTCGTCTGAGCGGCCGAGGCGGCCGACCGGGATCGCTTTGGCGATCGCCGCCTCGCGCGGGTCGCCGGCGGGGATCGCCTGGCGAAACATCTCGGTGTCGCCGATCGGTCCCGGCGCCACGACATTGACGGTGATGCCGTCGGGCGCGAGTTCGAGCGCCCAGGTCCGCGCCATGCCGATCATGCCGGCCTTGGTCGCCGCATAGGCGGTGCGCGTCTGCAGGCCGAGCGCCGCGCGCGACGACATCAGCACGATGCGGCCGAATTTTCGTTGGCGCATCCCCGGCAGGACCGCCTGAACGATGAGGATGGCGGCGCCGAGATGAAGCTGCGTCAGGTCGTGCAGATCCTCCTGGCTGACGTCGGGGAGGAGATTCGGCCGGATCACGCCGGCATTGTGGATGACGGTGCCGACCGCGAATTGCCCGGCGACGCTCGCCGCGGCTTGCGCGGTCGCGCCCGCGTCGGTGAGATCGACCTCGATCGCATGCAGCGCCGGGTGCGACCAATCAGGCTTGCCCAGCGCCAGCGAGATCACCTCGTAGCCGGCGTCGATCATGCGGCGGCAGATCGCGGCGCCGATGCCGGCGCTGGCGCCGGTGACGATGGCGACCGGGCGTTCGCTCATCGCCGGTCTCACATGAACAACTGAATGCTGCGCAAAGCGGCGTCGCAATTGACGAGATCGACGCGCTTTAATTTGATCTTCAGCTTGCCGTCGATCATCGCCAAGGTGTGCGTCGCCCAGGCGGCGTAAAGCTCCTGCTCGTCGAGCCGCGTCTCGACATAATGCATCGGCGTCCAGGTGACGTATTCGTTGGCGGCCTCGTCGCGCTTGTCGATCTGCGGCACCTGCAGCACGTGGTGGCAGCGGCTCTTCGGCTTTTGCGAAAACGTCCGGTTGCCCTTGAGCCGCTCGACCCGGATCTGCAACAGGAGTTTGTCTTCGAACATCAGCGAGGTCGACAGCCGCGGATCGGTCTGGCCCCATTCGAGCGGCATCCAATAGCGGCCGTCGTCGGCAAACAGATCCAGCCATTCCTCGAACCGGTGCTGGTCGATCAGCCGGGCTTCGTGCACGACGAAGCCGATCAGATCCTGGTCGGTGGGCGCGTTCATCGCAAAAACCCGTCACATCGACATCGTCATGAATTTCGACCAGGCGCGGAACTGATTGCGCATCTGCGATTCCGAGGTGCCGTTGATGACCGCGGTGTCCTGTTCGCTTTCGGCCGGATCGTAGAGCCGCTGGATGTTGACCCACGGGTTGGCGTCGACGTGCAGGCCCTCCTGGGCGCGCTCGTACATTTCGAGATCGTCGTGGGCGACCACCGAGGTCGGTGCGTTGATCAGCCGGCTGTAGACGAGGGTCCGCTCCAGAAGTTCGTCCGGCGCATCGACGAGGCGGAAGGTCCACGATTCGGCGAGCGTGCGGTTCGGCGCGACCGGCTTGAATATGCGGATCGCCTGGATCGGACCCTTGACGGTGAAATTGGGGAAATAGGCGGTGTTGTGCCGGTTCTCGTCGAGGATCGCCTTGGCGCGCGCTTCGCCATAGGCGGCGACCATCTGGTCGAAATAGCCGGGAATGGAGGAGTAATCGGAATGGATCGAATGGTGCACGCCGGTATGGCCGTGGCCGTTGCGCCAGACCCTGATCCCCATTTTCTCGAACGCTTCGTAGGGCGACATGAACGGCGCGAAGATTTCCACCGCCGCCGGCTTCTTGTTGCTGCCCGGCGCCATCCTCTTCCACACCTCGACCGCGGTGCCGGCCGAGGATTCGTGGGCGACCATCGGATGGCAGGTGTCGGTCAAATTCTCGACCAGCATTTTCCAGTTGCAATTGAAGATGTGGCGCAGCGGCGCGCCGGCGACTTCGAGCCGGCCGGCCGGCGAGCGGTCCACCATGTTGTCGATGGTCGAGAGGCTGTCGCCGAAATAATCCTCGAAATCCGGGCCGGCGTCGTTCATCTTGGCGAACACGAAGCCGCGGTAATTCTTGACATGGCGCACCGGCACCATGCCCTTGCTGGCCGGGCTTTGTTCGAAGCCGGTGTTCTCGTAGCCCTTGCGCAGCGGAATGGCGAGCAGCGAGCCGTCGGTCTTGAACGACCAGGCGTGATAGGGACAGCGGAAGAATTTTCCGGCGTTGCCGCAGGTGTCGATGGTGATGCGCGTCCCCTTGTGCGGGCAGCGGTTGTAGAGGACGTGGACCACGCCGTCGGTGTGGCGCACCATCAGCACCGGCTGCGTGCCGATGTCGGTGCCGAAATAATCGCCCGCATTGGGCACCTGGCTGTCGTGGCCGACATAGATCCAGGTGTTGGCGAACAGGTGCTCCATCTCCAGGTCGAAGACGTCCTGGTCGATATAGACGTCGCGGTGGACCTCGGTCTCGCGCACGAGGTCGTGAACCGCCGCGGCGTTGCCCTTGTACCTGCTCATGCGCGGTCTCCTGTTGCTTAAGCCGTGCACACTTTAGTCCTACATATCCAGCACCAGGCGCGCGTGTCTTCGCGCGCGATACGCAGATCTGCATCACCTTGTTCTCGGCCCGCTCCGTCTCGCTCAAGATGTGGTCGCGGTGGTCCGGCACGCCTTCCAACACGGCGACCTGGCAGATGCCGCACTCGCCGCGCTGGCAATCGTACAGCGGATCGATCGCTTCCTCTATCAACACCTGCAGAATGCTTTTGTCGGGCGGCACGATGAAGGTCAGGCCGGAGCGCTGCAGCACGACCTCGATCTCGGTATCTTCCGCCATCGGTGCGTCCTTCGATACTTTAAGCCTAAAATAACCCGCCCGGAGACTTTGTGCTATGCAATTGGCGCGCCCAGAGAGGATGTCGCAAGAGGATAGCGCCCCATGTCAGTGCTCGCGACCATGCCGCCCGGCGTAGCGCCGGCACTGTCGCTTCCCGAGCTTTTTCCGCCATCCGATCGCACGCTGCCGAAAATGCTCCGCCAACAAGCCGAGCGATACGGCGACCGGCGCCTCGTGACCATTGGCAGCGTGTCGATGACCTATACGGACACGATGGCCGCGGCGGCGGGCTATGCCGGTGCATTGGCGGCCGCCGGCACCAAGCCGGGCGACCGCGTCGCCATCATGTGCGGGAATCGGCCGGAACTGCTGCTGACGATCCTCGGTTGCGCCTGGCTCGGCGCCATCGCCGTTCCGATCAACACCGCCTCGCGCGGCGCGCAGCTCGAGCACATTCTGGGCAATTGCGGCGCGCGGCTGATGGTGATCGAGCGCGAACTGACGCCCGTGCTGGCGGCTTTGACCCGCGACAAGATCGCTTTGCAGACGCTCTGGCTGGTCGGCGACGGACCGGAGCCGGAGGCGAGCCTGTGGCCGTCCGCGCCGTTCCCGCCGCCGGGACCGAGCATGCCGCCGCATCCGCTCGATCCGGGCGATACGCTCGCCATCCTCTACACCTCGGGCACGACCGGCCTCTCCAAGGGCGTGTGCTGTCCGCACGCGCAATATTTCTGGTGGGCGGTCACTACCGGCGAACTGTTGGGCGTGCGCGACGGCGACGTCCTGATGACGACGCTGCCGCTGTTCCACACCAACGCGCTCAACAGCTTCTACCAGGCGATGCTCAACGGCGCGACGCTCGTCGTCGAGCCGCGCTTTTCCGCCTCCAGATTCATGGCGGCGCTGGCGCGGCACCAGGCGACCGTCACCTATGTGCTCGGCGCCATGGTGCCGATTTTGTTGGCGCAACCGCCAAGCCCGGCCGACCGCGCCCACAAGGTGCGCCTGGCATTGGCGCCTGCGGTGCCGGCGCATTTCCACCAGCAATTCACCGACCGCTTCGGCTTCGGGCTGATCGACGGCTACGGATCGACCGAGACCAATTGCATCATGGGGGCGCCGCTCGCCGAGCAGCGGCCCGGGCTGATGGGCCGGCTGCTTGTCCGGCTTCACCGCCCGCGTGGTCGACGCGCACGACAACGAACTCCCCGACGGCGAGGCCGGCGAATTGATCCTGCGCGCCGACGAGCCGTTCGCCTTCGCCACCGGCTATTTCGGCATGCCGGACAAGACCGTGGAGGCCTGGCGCAATCTGTGGTTCCACACCGGCGATCGCGTCGTGCGCGAACCGGACGGCTTTTATCGCTTCATGGATCGCATGAAGGACGCCATTCGCCGCCGCGGCGAGAACATCTCGTCCTACGAGGTCGAGCAGGTGCTGGTGAACCATCCGGCGGTCGAGAACGCCGCCGTGTTTCCGGTGCGCTCCGAACTGGCCGAGGACGAGGTGATGGCGGCCGTGGTGCTGCGCGCCGGCGCGCACGTCACCTGCGAGGCGCTGCTCGACTTTCTGTCAGCCGCGCATGCCGTATTTCGCGGTGCCGCGGTTCGTGGAATTCGTCAGCGCGCTGCCGGTGACCGAGAACGGCAAGGTGACGAAGTACAAGCTGCGCGAGCGCGGCATCACCGCCACGACGTGGGACCGCGAGAAGGCCGGGTACAAGATCACGCGCGGCGTCAAGGCGTGACAGAAAGCCGAGGAGCATCAACCATGGATGCCGCCACCGCGACCACGATCGCCGCGACGCCGCAGAGCGTCACCTGGGGATATTTCGACGCTACCACGGCACCCGTTTGCCGCGTGGCGTCGGGCGCCGAAGTGGTGATCGAAACGATTTCCGGTGCGCCGTCTCAGCTGCCGACCGATCCGGCGTTCGAAATTCTTCCCGAGCATCGCGAGATCCTCGCCGCGGTCGCGCCCGGACCGGGTCCGCATCTTCTCACCGGCCCGGTCTATGTCGAAGGCGCCCGGCGCGGCGACGTTCTGGCCGTCGATATTCTCGACGTCACGCTGCGGCAGAACTGGGGTTACAATCTCATCGCGCCGCTGCGCGGCACGCTGCCGGAAGATTTTCCCGATACCACGCTGAAGATACTGCCGATCGACCGCGCCGCCGGCACCGTGCTTTTGCCGTGGGGCGGCAAGCTCGCGCTGCGCCCGTTCTTCGGCATCATGAGCGTGGCGCCGCCGCCGAACTGGGGCCGCATCACCTCGATCGTGCCGCGCGCCATGGGCGGCAACATGGACAACAAGGAATTCGTCGCCGGCACCACGGTGTTCTTTCCGGTGTTCAATGACGGCGCGCTGTTCTCGGCCGGCGACGGCCACGGCGTGCAGGGCGACGGCGAAGTCTGCGTCACCGCGGTCGAGACCGCGCTCACCGGCCGCTTCCGGCTCTCGGTGCGCACGGACATGGCGCTCACCGCGCCGCGCGCGGAAACGCCGACCCATTACATCACCATGGGCTTCGACGAGGACCTCGACGACGCCGTCAAGCAGGCGCTGCGCGACATGATCGGCTGGATCGGCGAGTTGCGCGGACTGTCGGCGACCGACGCCTACACGCTCTGCAGCCTTGCCGCCGATCTTCACGTCACCCAGACGGTGAATGTCGCCAAAGGCGTGCACTGCATGCTGCCGAAGGCGGTGCTGGAATAGATCCGTCGGCGGCTCACGCCACTTCTTCCAGTATCTCCGCCAGCCGTTCCGGCATGTCGAGCATCACGTCGTGGCCGCAGGGGACTTCGTAGGTGCGCCAGTCCTTTTCGCGCGCGGCGGCGAGGCCGCGATCGAAGGCTGGATTGGGATAGTTGGCGGCGCGGATATAGACTTTGTTGGCGATGCGCTCGCGCGCGCCGGTCAGCCTCAGTTTCTGCGTGAAGCATTTGATCGGCTGCGGCGTGCATTGGGCGTCGACCCAGGCGCGGTCGTTGTCGTTGACATTGAACAAGGCGGCGGCCCGCGGCGGCAGGGTGGTCGCACCGTTCCTTTCGGCGGCCCGGACGGCCTCCGCGACAGCCGGCACGTTCACGTCCAATAGGCTCTGGCCGTCCTCGGGATGGAAGGCGTCCAGCATCACGAACGTTGCGACGGCCGGCCCGACTTCTTCGGCCGCGCCGGAGATCACCAGGCCGCCATAGGAATGCCCGACCAGCACGACATCCGTCAGCTGCTGCCATTTGATCAGGTAGACGACGTTGAGAATATGGGTGTCGAGATCGATGTCGGCGTTAAGAAGATGCGAACGTTCGCCGACGCCGGTGAGCGTCGGAGCGAACACCTCGTGGCCGCGCGCTGCGAGCAGGCGTTCGACGCGACGCCAGCACCATGCGCCGTGCCAGGCGCCGTGAACCAGAACGAAGGTCGCCATGTTTCCCCTCCCGCGCTCTTGTTGTTCGCTTCGCCCGCGCGTCGACGGCGGCTTCCTATACTGTCGCGCGCGGCGTCAGTGATTGCGCGCGATGCTGGGGTGGATGACGTTGCGGCGGTCCTTGACCACGCCGATGACGACGCCGAGCCGCTCGATCGTCGCCACCACCCGGCCGTCGAGCGCCTGGTCGCAGTTCATGTGCGTCGGCGCGATGAAGAATTCGGCGCGGCTCCAATCCCGCGTGTATTCCAGCCGCGAGTTCGGCCTGTTTCTCGAACGGCAGCCGCTCGCCGCAAACCCCGACCAGATAATGTCGCGGGCGGCTGGACCCGTGGTCGCTCTGATCGAGTACGTGCTCGAGGTCCGCCACCGCTTCCGGCATGATGTTGACCCAATAATCGGTGGCGTAGCGGCGTGAGGCGCCTTCGAGGCCGCCGACCAGCGAATTGAAGAACAGATACTCGTCAGGGTGCAGGCGATAGAGCGTCGTGGCATTCGAGACGAGACCGACCAGCACGAGGCCGAGCCCGGCCGCCACGGCAAAACGGTGGTAGCCCGCGATGCGGCGCAACAGCCCGTCGACTCCGAGGCCGGCGAGCACCGCGATCGGCGGCACGATGAAGAGAAAATGCCGCAGTCCAGTGTCGGCAGGCCCGCGCACGATGACTTCGCACAGCAGCGGGAGCAATGCCGCGACCGCGATCAGGGCCGTTTCTTTTCGCCACGTCATATCCGCCGCTGCCGCGGCGTTCGTCGCCTGCGAGCGTCGCGGCATGACCGCGAGAACGAGCGCAACGCCCGCGCCGACGAGCAGCCAGAGAGTGAGCTTGATGGCGATGTAGGTCGGGACGTACCAGCGCGGAACGTCAGCCATCTTGTACACTTGGCCGTCGAGCACGGTGCGGATCGGTATGTTGAAGTCGACGAAGGTCGTCAATCCGCGCAACGGATTGAGCGGCGCCAAACCGGCCCATGGCCAGGCGGCGATCATGATCACGTAAGCCAGAACGAACGCCGCGGCGAACGGCAGCGCCGAGCGGGCGCCAAACGCGACGACCTCGCGCCACGATGCGCGGCCGATCGGTGCCTGCAGCACGACGACGAGCCCGGCGTAGGCGAGCAAAAACACGCCGAGCACGCGAATCCCGAGCGCGGCGCCGCAGAACACGCCGAACAGCACCACGAGATGCCAGCGCGGCCGCGGCAGCTCCCGTCCGATCCGCACCAGAAAATACGTCGCGGCCATCATCGCGGCCGCGAACGGGATGTCCTTGGTGTGATTGAACATCGTCCCGTACCACGTGCCGCACACGGCGAGCATCGCGGCCGCCAACAGGCCCGCGCGCGGTCCGGCAATGGTGCGCGCGGTCGCCCAGACCGCGGCCAGGCCGCCGATGCCGGTCAGCGCCGACAGGATGTGGCGGACGGCATAGGTGTCGAGCGGAACGAGCTTTTCCAGGCCCACCGCGGCGATGTCGAACAGGCCGCCATAGAGATAGAGGTTCCTGAAATGAAACACCGCCTGGTCGACAAAGCCGCTGCGGTAATAGGCGACAATCAGCTCGCCGTAGCGCTGCTGCACCTCCTCGTCGTTGGAGATGGCATAGTCGCCGAAGGTGTGGCCGACGAGAACGACGAGCGTGGCGAAGAGAAGTGCCGCCGTCAGGTCGTAACGGTCGATGCGGTCGAGCCCACGCGCCACGCGCGCCGCCGCTGCGCGGCACGCGTCGACACACCATAGGACGAAGCTCAGTGCGCCTGCCGCGCCGGCAGGCGTCATTGACGTTCCCTCAACCCAATTCCCCCGGCCTTATCGCGCAAAAGACACCCTGCGCCGCGGCTAGTTTGCCCCGAACCAAAATTGACATGCAACCGGAAAATTACCGCCCAACCGCTGCCGAGCGGCTGTGTCATGACGCCACATTCGGCGCGGGCTTGCGCAGGCCGAGGAGCTTGATGGCGTTCTCCTTGAGCACGAGCGGGCGTACCTCCGGCTTGATGTCGAGCTTGTCGAAGTCGCGGATCCAGCGGTCCGGCAGAATGACCGGCCAGTCGGAGCCGAACAGCATTTTGTGCCGCAGCAGCGAGTTGATGTAGCGGACCAGGATCGGCGGAAAATACTTCGGCGACCAGCCGGACAGGTCGATGTACACGTTGGGCTTGTGGGTCGCAACCGACAGTGCCTCTTCCTGCCACGGGAACGACGGGTGGGCGAGGATGATCGGCATGCTCGGGAAAGTCGACGGCGACATCGTCGATATACATCGGATTGGAGTATTTCAGCCGGATGCCGGCGCCGCCCGGCATGCCGGAGCCGACGCCGGTCTGCCCGGTGTGGAACAGCGCCGGCAGGCCCGCCTCCGCGATCGCCTCGTAGAGCACATAGGCGCTGCGGTCGTTCGGGTAGAATCCCTGCATCGAGGGGTGAAACTTGAAGCCGCGGATACCGAAGTCGCGGATGAGACGGCGGGCCTCGCGGGCGCCGGTCTTGCCTTTGGCCGGGTCGATGCTGGCGAACGGGATCAGCACGTCGCTGTTCGCGGCGGCCTTTTCCGCCACTTCTTCGTTCGCATAGCGGCGATAGCCGGTTTCCCGTTCCGCATCGACGGGAAAGATCACCGCGCCGATGTTGCGCTCGCGGTAATAGCGCGCCGTCTCTTCGATGGTTGGGCGATTGTTGGGCTGATTGAAATAGACCGCCATGGCGGTCTGCAAGCTCGTCATAGCCGTCGTCCGGATGGGTGCCGCACGGCTCCTCCGCATGGGTGTGGACGTCGATCGCGACCAGGTCGTCCAAATTCACGAAATGCTCCCGTTCTGCTTCAAGAGCTTGAGCGTGTTGCCGCCGGCATTGGAGCATATCGAGGTGTCTCCGCACAACGGGATGCCGCCCACAATTCACGTGCGGCCGTTCGGCCGATCACTACGACAGGTTGCTGATATACCGGCGGAATGCTAAAATTCCTTATTCGGCAAAAGCCGAACAAAAAATAAAAGCCACAGGGAGGACGCACATGCTGGAGGTATATCTCGACCCGGCCACCATCAACAGCCGCAAGGTGCTGGCGGGTCTGGAGTTGCTCGGGATGCCGTACGAGATCAAGCACGTCAACTATTTCGTCGGCGCCCATAAGCAACCCGAATATCTCGCGCTTAATCCGAACGGGACGTTGCCGGCGGCGAAGGACGGCGATTACACGCTCTGGGAATCGGACGCCATCCTGCAATACGCGGCCGATGTGAAAGGCTCCGACAAACATTATCCCAGGGACGTGAAGACGCGCGCCGACATCAACCGCTGGATGTTGTGGGAAGCGGCGCATTGGCAGCCGAGCTGCTACATCTTTTTCATCGAAAACGCCGTCAAGCCGCTGTTGGGCGCGCCGACCGACCAGGCGCTGCTGGAGAAAGAGGCGCCGAACTGGCGCCGGCTCGCCGGCATCCTCGATGCGCGGCTGGCGAGCAACAAATGGCTCGCGGGCGACGAGGTGACCATCGCCGACATCGCCGTCGCCGCGCCGATGCATATGCACGGGCGGCAAGGCCTGCCGGTCGATGACTTTCCGAACCTCAAGCGCTGGATGACCGAGGTCGAAAAGCTGCCGTGCTGGCAGAAGACGCAAGGCGCGGTCGAGGCGGCGCTGCAGCCGCACTGATCAGTGCAAAGCCCGCCGCCAGGGGCGGCGGTGGGCCTTGCTGTGACTGCGATATCCGTGACTGTGAGGAATGAGAGAAATGACAGGTCAGACGAGCGTCAAGTCGACGCTGCGCTATACCCGCGACACCGGCACCGCGCCCGAGGTCTATTTCTACGAGCCGCCGGCGGGCACCAAATGGCGCGAATCCGGCGACGACCCGCGCGAAATGATCATGCACGACGGCTGGGACCGGGCGGCATCGTTCTCGCTCGACCGCGAAGGCTTCGCGTTGCGTGAATTCCACTCGTCGTTCGACCACTGGGACGACGACGCGGCGATCCGCGCGCAGTTTTATGGGCAGGTGGCCGACTTCATCAAACAACAAGTCGGCGCCGAACGGGTCGTCATTTTCGATCACACGATCCGCGCGCAAGAGCAACGTCGCCCAGACCCGCGCCGAGAACTCCACCTCGCGCCGCGCGCCGGTGATGAACATCCATTGCGACTACACCGCGAATTCGGGGCCGCTGCGCGTGCGCCAGCTCTTCCCCGACGAGGCGGACGAGCTGCTGAAGCATCGCGTCGCGTTCTACAATTTCTGGAAGCCGCTGCGGCGCACGGTCGAGGAGCGGCCGCTGGCGATGTGCGACGTCACCACCTCGGCCGGACGCCGATTTCATCACCATGAAGCTGCGCTACCGCGAGCGCGACGGCGAGATCTTCGTCATGCGGCATTCGCCGCAGCACTATTGGTGGTACTTTCCGCACATGACGCCGGACCACGTGATCCTGCTCAAGACCTACGAGTTCGAGACCGACGGGCGCGCCCGTTTCGTCGGCCACTGCGCGTTCGAGGACCCGACCTCGCCGCCCGACGCGCCGATGCGCGAAAGCATCGAAATCCGCACCATGGCGTTCTTTTAGAGAGGCGTTGTTTCAGGGGCGTTCTTTCAGATCTTGGGCGCGACGACGCCTTACTGTCCGCCGGGCGTACGCAGGCCGACCCAGACGTCGCGGACCTGTTGGTAATGCACCGACGGGTCGTAGATCGTGACGCTGAGGTGGAGCACGTCCGCCGACAGCCGGCCGACCGCCGCCAACAGGGCATAGGAGGCGACGACGCGATCGTGCTGCGCGACGATCAGATTGACGCGGGCGTTCACCAGCGCCTGTTGCGCGTTGAGCACGTCGAGCGTGGTGCGCTGGCCGGCCTGCGCCTCGTTGCGCACGCCGTCGAGCGCTTTTTCCGAGGCGACGTTCTGGCGCTCGGCGGCGGCGATCTCCGCCTTCGCCGCCAAGAGCTGACCCCAGGCCTGCACCACATTCGCTCGGGTCTGATCGCGCACCTGATCGACGTTGAGTCGCTGCTGGCCGACGTTTTCCTTGTCGAGGCGAATGGCCGAATATTCCGCGCCGCCCTGATAGATCGGCACAGAGAGGCTCACCTGGGCGGTGCCGACAAAAAGATTAGGTTCCAGGAGATTGGCGTAGGTCTGCTGCAGAACGCCGCCTTGCAGCGCGAGCGTCGGCCACAGGGCGCCTTCCGCAATCTTCACCTGCAATTGGGCGACATCGACGCCGTACAGTGCGGCGATCACGGACGGGTTATGTTCGATGCCGGCCGCGACCGCCGTGGCGAGCGTCGGCGGCGACAGCCGGTCGACCGCGGAGGCGGGCTGCAGATCGGCCGGTTCGACGCCGATGATGCGCCGGTAATTGGCCTTGGTGGTCATCAGCGTCGATTCCGCCGCGTGAAGGCTCGATTCGCCGCCGGCGAGTTGCGCCTCGGCTTGGGCTACGTCCGTCGACGTCACTTGCCCGACCTGGAAGCGATTGCGCGTGTCGCGCAGAGTGCGCTCGAGGACGCGCATATTGTTCTGCTGCACCGACAGGTTCGCGGCGTCGCGCGACACGTCCATGTAGACCGTCGCGGCCGACAAAAGCACCGATTGTTCCATCATCCGCAGCGTTTCCCGCGAGGCGGAAACCTGGCTCTCGGCGGCGCGGACGCGGTTGGCGGTCTGTTCGCCGTTGAACAGCGTTTGCTGGCCGCTGACTTCGATGGAGCGCGGCGTGCTGTAGCCCTTGGCCGAGAACTGGAAGCCGTTCGGCGCCACCGGCGGGAGTGGCGGAAAAACCTCGGTGAGGTTGGTGAATTGCTCGCCGGCCGCGGCGCTGGCGGAGAGCGTCGGACGATAGCCCGACAGCGCCTGCGAAACGCCCTCGTCGGTCTGGCGCACGATGGTGCGCTGCGCGTTGAGCTGGGGATTGCCCTGATAGGCCCGTGCCAGCGCCGCCTCGATCGATTCCGCACCGGCGTGCCGCGGCAGCGCGGCGGCAAGGACGAGCGCCAACGGCACGGCCGCGAGCGCCTGCCAAAAGGTCGACGCATGCCGAAAAGCTGACCGCAGGGCAAAACGACCCGCGGGCGCGCCGGATGCGGATGCGGACGCTCGCTTAACTGCGGAGGATCGCGATGGTTTTCGCTCCCCCGACGCGACAACTCTACTCGGCACGACCAGCCCCGCTCCACTCGTTACGAAAACCTTAACGTGGGCGTCCGTGCCTTACAAGTTTGGCCGCAGCCGGCGGGTAGCACGGTAGCGCGGCTCGCGTGGTTATTCACCGATCCGGATCGCGTGTGATCGGGTCGCCTTTGGCGATCATGCGCAGTTCCCGCAACGCCAGCGACAGCGCGGCGAGACACAGCGGCAGCAGGAAGTAGAGCGCGCGGAACGTCAACAGCGCCGCCAACAGCTCTTCCTTCTGAAATTGCGGCAAGCCGAGCAGCATGGTGGCTTCGATCACGCCGAGCCCGCCCGGCGTGTGGCTCGCGGTGCCGAGCAGCGTCGCGGTGAGGAACGCCACCAGCACCGTCACGAAGCCGACTGCCGGCGTCGACGGCATCAGCGTCCACATCGCGCACGTCACCAAGGTGAGGTCGAGCGTGCCGATCGCGATCTGCAGCAGCGTGAACCGCAAATTGGGCAGAACGACGCGCCAGCCGGAGCGACCGATCGCACGCGGGCCCGGCGCCAGCCAGACGAGATAGCAAGCGACCCCGAACAAGCCGGAAAGCCCGATCGATGCGGTTGATCCACAGCGGCAGATGATCGACCGCGCTCGCGGCCTGCGGCGCGTAGGTGACCGCGCCGCCGAGCAGGAACGCGTTGCCGAGCACGAACGTCATGCCGGTGATCAGGGCGATCTTGGCGACGTCGGCGACGCTCAGTCCCCATACCGAGTAGATGCGCAAACGGATCAGGCCGCCGGTGAGCACCGATGCGCCGAGACTGTGGCCGATGGTCGAGGAGGTGAAGCTCGCCAGCGCGGCGACGGGGTAGGGGACTTTGTGCCAGCCGATCGTGCGTAGCGCGAAGACGTCGTAGAAGGTCAGCGTAATGTAGCCGGCGACGACAAATCCGCCGGCGATCGCCACCCGCACCAGCGACTGCGCCTCGATGGCGGCCACGACCTTGTCGAAATCGACGTCGCGCAGCAACCTGTAGAGCGTGAACGCGGCAACCGCGAAGATCAGAAGACTGATGGCGACGCTGATTTTGTTGCGGCTGAGTTTGGGGATGATCGTGCTGGCGATGCTCGTCACTGCGGTGTTTGGCTCAGGTCTTCGGCTTTGGCGTCGGGGCTTTGGACGTTCGGCTCGGGCTTTCGGCTTGTGGTCATGAGCGCCCTTGACCGACACCAACGCCGCTGGGCGACTCGCGGCCGCAAACTCTCATCCGTTTGTAACAGCATTGTTACGAACCCGAACAATCGGACTGTATTCTCATCCTGGAGCGCGATGGACCGCCAGTTTCACCGGCCCGGCACCTGACTGTCACATAATTGAGAGGCTGTCATACGATTGAAATGTGAAATGGCAATGGTTGTCGCGTGAGATTCGTAAATAGCATGCCTAGAAGGCCGTCGCGGCCGGAAAGAGGCCAATGAGGGTCCTTGTTGCAACCGATGCTTGGCAGCCCCAGGTCAACGGTGTCGTCCGTACCTTGAACTCTTTGGCGCGTGCCGCGAGCAAACTCGGCGTCACCATCGATTTCCTGTCGCCGGATGGTTTTTGGACCTTCCCGCTGCCGACCTACCCGGGACTGCGGCTGGCGTTGCCGAGCCGGCGGCAGATCGCCGCGCGCATCGAATCCTCGCGGCCCGACGCCATCCACATCGCCACCGAAGGTCCGATCGGCTTTGCCGTGCGCGCCTATTGCCGCCGCCATGGCCGGCCGTTCACCACGAGCTACACGACGCGGTTCCCCGAATACATCTCGGCGCGCGTGCCGATCCCCCAGGACTGGATTTATGCGACGCTGCGCTGGTTCCATTCCGCGGCGTCGGTGACGATGGTGGCGACGCCCTCGCTGATGAACGAGCTTTCAGAACGCGGCTTCACCAATCTCGGCATGTGGACGCGCGGGGTGGACATCGATCTGTTCCGGCCCGATCGCGCCATCGCGCTCGACTTGCCGCGGCCGATTTTCATGACCATGGGCCGGGTCGCTGTGGAAAAGAATCTGGAAGCGTTTCTTTCGCTCGATCTGCCCGGCACCAAGGTGGTCATCGGCGGCGGGCCCGCCGAGGCGAAGCTCAAACAGAGCTTTCCCGACGCCAAATTCCTCGGACCCTTGGAAAACGGCATTCTCGCCGGGCATCTTGCGGCGGCCGACGTGTTCGTCTTTCCGAGCCTCACCGACACCTTCGGCATCGTGCAACTGGAGGCGCTCGCGAGCGGCGTGCCGGTGGCCGCCTTCCCGGTGACGGGGCCCGAAGGACGTCATCGGCAACAATCCGATCGGGGCCTTGGACGAGGATCTCCGTCGCGCCTGCATGGACGCCTTGCAGGTTTCCCGCGAGGCCTGCCGCGCCTACGCGCTCGGCTATTCGTGGGAAAACAGCGCGCGCCAGTTCATCGGCCACGTCCGCAAGGTCGCCGCCGGCGGCGTTCGCGCGGCGGAAATGACGATGCCGATGACGGAAACCGCCCGCGGCTGAGGCTGAGCTTTCAAACCGACAGCCCGGCGCTGAGCCGGACGACAACACAGAGGATCATTGCATGACCAGCATTTCACCGGCCGATCTCGACAAGCAGTCGGTCACCAAGGCCTATGCGCGCTGGGCGCCGTTCTACGATTTCGTGTTCGGCGCGGTGTTCGAACGTGGACGCGAAGCCGCGATCGCCGCGGCGGAGCGGGTCGGCGGCCGCATCCTCGACGTCGGCATCGGCACCGGCATCGCGCTGCCGCTCTATTCCAGGGGCTGCCAGCTTTGCGGCATCGATATTTCCGAACCGATGCTGCGCAAGGCGCGGGAGCGGGTCGCCGAACTCGGCCTGACCAACGTCGAAGGTCTCTGGGTCATGGACGCCGAGGACATGTCCTTCGCCGACGGCTCGTTCGACGTGGTGACCGCCCATCTCGTCGTGACCACGGCGCCCAATCCTGAAGCGGTGCTGGACGAGTTCGCGCGCGTGCTCAAGCCGGGAGGCGAGATCATCCTGATGAGCCGGGTCGGTGCCGAGGCCGGACTGCGGCGCTCGATCGAGCACTGGTTCGAGCCGGCGGCGCGCAAGCTCGGCTGGCGCTCGGAATTCCCGTTCGAGCGCTACGTGCGCTGGACGCAACGGACTCCCGGCATGCGGCTGGTGGAGAATCGCCCCGTGCCGCCGTTCGGCCATTTCTCGGTCATTCGCTTCGTCAAGGATGGCGGCGAGGGGGCTGCGCACTAGGTTTCGATCAAGAGCGTCTATCCGGCCGCGCGCGCGCGCCCGAGCGTCGTTAGCGTTTCGTCAACGATTTATTTTTCTTCCGAACGTCCCTTGGCTGTCACAAGGGATTCATCAAATCGCCATACCCAGGTCTGATGACCTCACGAGGGGGACCCGATGGAAGGCTTTTTGGACGCTCTGCGGACCCAGCGTTGGGATGATCACCGCTACTATCATCACAGCCGGATCAATCAGTCGCTGCATCTCGTAAGCGCGCTGAGCTTCATGTTCTCCTATGTGATGATCTTCAAGGACCCGGCCATCTCGGCGCTGGCCGGCTGGCTGGTGGCGATGACGACGCGGCAGGCCGGGCACTTCTTCTTCGAGCCCAAGGGCTACGACGAGGTCAATCACGCCACCCACGAGTACAAGGAAGAGATCAAGGTCGGCTATAACCTGCAGCGCAAGGTAGTGCTGCTGGCGATCTGGGCGCTGTCGCCGCTGCCGCTCATCTTCGATCCGACCTTCTTCGGCATCTTCACGCCGCACACGACGACGACCGAGTTCATCCGCCATGTCGCCGAAATCTGGCTCGTCATCGGCGTCGGCGGCGTCATCTACCGCACCGTCCAGCTCTTCTTCATCAAGGACGTGCAGACCGGCCTCGTCTGGGCGACGAAAATCCTCACCGACCCGTTCCACGACATCAAGCTCTACCACAAGGCGCCGCTCGCCCTCATGCGCGGCGAACTGATCGATCCGGGCCTGCACCTCAATGGCGAGGAAGAGGAGTGGGACGAGGACGAGGCCGAAGAGGCGCACCACCTGACCTGAGGTGAGGGGTTCGCCCCGTAGGCGTTAGGCTTAGTACGTTTCCCGGGCGCAGCGCAGCACGCAGTGATGCGCTGCAGAACCGGGACCTTCGGAAACTCCGCCATTGAGACGATCCCGGATCAGCGGTGCGCCACCATAGCGCGTCGAAGACGCGCGTGAACGCGCTGGCGGTGTTGCACCGCGTCCGGGAAACACGGCTTAACCTAACGGCTACGGGGCGAAGCCCCGTTGTCCGCGGCGGGGCGGAGCATTCTTTCATTGTGGGAAGCGATGGGCCGAAACAATCCGGGCGCGGGTTGCTTCGGTTTTGTTTGCCGCGCACCGGCGATTGCGCGCGCTCAGCGAAGGCGCCGCCATCGCCAGCAAGCGGCTGTGGGGGTAGCGGGGCGCATCTGTTATATTTGGTCTATTCGCGGCCGGTTGTTTCCCGCACGCCCTGGCTTTCCGACCGCCGATCACTGGGCGATCTTCGGTCAAAACCCGAACGCCGCCGCTCGCCGACCACCGCCTTTTCTTCATCGCTGCGGGTATCGATGCCGCTCCGCCGATCTTTGCTGGATCGGCGGCCGGCTTCGGAGCGTCTTTCATCACCATCTGTTTTTGACGCGTGGCGCTGATCGGTCAGCAATTTATCGGCGATCTTGCGATGTTGTTCGGAATTGACGCGATCCACGCCCTCTACCGTGATCGTGAACATGCCATTGTCGGTTGCCCGTATCCAGCCTTTTTCCTTCAGATACCAAAGATGAAACTCCAGATGCTCGGCCGGACAGCTTAGCAAGCGCTCGAGCGTGTGATTGCCGAGGCCCGGATCGCTGATGTTGTGTCGTCGTCTAACGTAGAGGATGGACAGCAGCTTGTTCTGATTCTCAATATCCCGTTCGACACTTCTATTGTCGCCGGCCTCCTCGACTGATTTCCAGCGAAGGCCCGAATTATTTTTATGCTTGACATCATACTGCGCGCGTTTGCCCGGCTCTCTGAGCGTGTCGTAGGCCCCCATGATCGCGTCGAAACGCGCACGATCACCGGTGTCCTGGTTATCGGGATGGTAGCGCTGAGCAAGATAGCGAAACATACGCTCGACCGTCGCCGAGTTGGCGTTCGGGCTGATTTCCAGGATTTCGTAGTAGTCGACGAACGTAGAGGCTGTCATCGCGTGCCACCATCCTGCCCATCGGCGTATCAGGGCACCTGTTTTACGCGGCGCTTGTTAAGGCTTTCTTGTCATTTTGCCGGGATGACGTTGACCTCTCCCAAATGGGACGCGTCGGGCGGATTAGCGTAGCGTAATCCGCCATTTCGGGACGATCGAACCGCGGAATACGCTTCGCTATTCCGCCCTACGTGCTCGTCTAAAACTCTTCGACCGGCTGCACATTGGAGCCTTCATGGGGAATCGTCAGCTTACGTACGGCATAGGTCAAGTTCTGCATTTCCATGCCGACCATGAAGTAGATGTCACCCGGCTCGGTCTTGCGATGGCGTTCGAACAGTCCGCGCAGGCGTTCGAAGAAATAGTTGCGCTGGTTGAAGTCGTTGGCGCGAAAAAACATCAAGCGGGCGTCGGCTCGGACGATCGGCAGTTTGTTGGCGTCCTCGAGAATCTTTTCGATCTGCACCTGGTTTTCCAATTCGGCGACGAAAGTCAGATCATGATCCTCGCCCGGGTGCGACCGGCTTTCGATCTTGGCCACCACATCCCACAGGAACTCGACATTCTTGAAGCGTTGCAGATCGACCTTGATGCCATTCGCATAGCCGACGGCGCCGTTGCCGATGCCTTCGCGTATCAGGAAGGTCTTGATCACGTGGGTCGATTTCGGGCTGCTGCGTTTAACTGTCGCCGGAAGGCCGTTCAGGTAGGCTTTCATCCGCTGCGGGAAATGGGCGCCGAGAACGGGGTTGTCGCCGCGCTCGACCCGTTGCGCATCGATCGGCGGTTCGAACCAGACGCTGTCGCAGGACTTGCAGCGCACCTGACGTCCGGCGCGGCCGAGCACGCCTGCGCCGATCTGGTACGGCTTCTCGCAATTGGGGCAAATAATCTGCTCCCGGCGAGCGGCCGCGGTTTTGGCGATGCTGTTGGCTGCCTGGGGCACACCGTATAGTAGCAGCCTCGCGACGACCGGCGCGACGGCGCGACGCCGTTTTCCACCGGGAATTACGGTGACATCTTACCCATTGCAGCGAATTCCCGCGCCGGCTGCCTCCTTTGAGGCGCGCTGGCGCGGGCAGTCTAGCATGACGAGGTAGGGACTTGTGCCGTCGCCGAACGGGAGACTAGCACTTGACAAATCGTCGCGCAATGAGGTACAAACATTACGAATCTCGCTCACGTACCAGGACGCCCGCCGGGTGACTCCGGTTGGCGGGGCGAGTGCGGTTCCCGCGGGCTAAGGCTCGTCACCTCGGCTCTCGGGCGGCTTGGGCAAGACACGCCCGACCGGCATCATGACCGGTCTGCGGGTGCAATCTCGCTGGGCTGGGACTTTGAGGCGCGGGTAATGCCCGCGAGTGACGCATGGAAGGCCGTCGCCGGCTTTCGCGTCATGCGTTGCGATGCGCGCGTCTTTCGAACCATCGGGGCGCGCGCTCCGAACAAGTCCTGGGAAGTCGCGTGGCTCGAGCTGAGCGGTGGCGTTCGGTCGCTGCCGCAAGTGCCGTGGTGGAACGCCGAGAGGCGAGCGGCCCCCTCCTGTGTCCTCCCCCGCATGCGGGGGAGGATGAAGGTGGGGGTCGCGCCGCATCGCGAGATGCGGAGGTTACGGAACAGCGCCTTTCGGCGTTCCGCTTTCCTTTTCGTCATTGCGAGGCAATAGGGCGTTTACGCCCGTTTTCAACGGGCTGTGGCGACGAAGCAATCCAGGGTCGGCGGCACAGAGTTTGGATTGCTTCGTCGCAAGCGCTCCTCGCAATGACGAGGTTTATCCGCGCGTGATCGTGATGGCTTCCGGTCCCACCACCGGCGCCGTCGGACGAAGATCACGCCCGGCCGTTGTTTGTTTGCTTGGTAGTCCGCATGACTCGGGCGCGCATGCGTCGCGAGAACGGTATTGCATTTGCTTACCTCTCCCCGCTGCGCGGGGAGAGGTCGAGCGGAGCGAGGGTGAGGGGGCGCATCCCCGAGTCTGAGCTTTAGGATAGGAGCGACGGCGCACGCGATTTGCCCGGCAAAGCTCAGATTGGCGGGAACGCCCCCTCACCCCGACCCTCTCCCCGCGCGGCGGGGAGAGGGAGGTGCGAACGCTTGCCCGCGCCGCGTCCGAACAAACGTCGGACGATGGTTTCCTTCAGCACCATTCGCTTGATCGCTTTGTTGGTCAGGGCCGGATCGTGCCACCACCAGCCGTCCTCGAACATCTTCTTGGCGGCGGCGACGAAGCGGTCGGCGACGGCGGCGAAGTCGGCGTCGCTGTAATTGAGGCTGAAAATCAGCCGGCCGGTGCCGATCCAGCTCAACGCCAGCCCCTCGGCGCGCAGGTAATATTGCAGCATCCAATTGTAGCGCGACGGCTGCGTATAAAAGACCGTCCAGATCGACGACATGTTGGCGGCCGCAACAGGCAGACCCTCCGCTTGCAGGCGTTCATTGAGCAATCGCGCCCGCTCGTCCCAGATGCGGTCGAGATCGTGATAGGCGGCCTGCCCCGCGGGCGTATCGAGATGGCGCAGGAACTCGTTCATCGCCGCCATCACATAGGGGTGCGAATTGAACGTGCCGCGGGCAAAGCAGATGTCGGCCGGCCGGTCGTCGCGGAAGCGTTTCATCAGGTCGTGGCGGCCGCAGACGACGCCGATCGGCAGGCCGCCGCCGAGCGTCTTGCCGTAGGTGACGAGATCGGCGCGGACGCCGAAATAATCCTGGGCGCCGCCCGGTGCGAGGCGGAAGCCGACGAATACCTCGTCGAAGATCAGAACGATGCCGCGCTCGGTGCAGACCTGCCGCAGCCGTTCGAGCCACTCGGTGTAGGCCGCTTTGTCGAAGTGGGCGCGGCGACCCGAGTTGATGAGCGAGGAATTGCTCGGCGCCGAGGCGTTGGGGTGCAGCGCCTGCAGCGGGTTGACCAGCACGCAGGCGATGTTGCGCCGCGTCCGCAAGACGCGCAGCGTCTCTTCGGACATGTCGGCGAGCGTGTAGGTTTGGTTCGCGGGCAGCGGATTGCCGATGCCGGGTTGCACGTCGCCCCACCAGCCGTGATAGGCGCCGCAGAAACGCACCAGATGGGAGCGCTTGGTGTGATAGCGCGCCAGCCGCACCGCCTGCATCACCGCTTCGGTGCCCGACATGTGGAACGACACTTCGTCGAGCCCGGAAATCGCCTTCAGGAGCCGCACATTCTCGACGACGACGGGGTGGTAAGAGCCGAGTACCGGGCCGAGGTCGTGCACGCGCGCCGCGCCGCGCGCGATCGCCTCCTTGTAGAAGTCGTAGCCGAGGACGTTGACGCCATAGGAGCCGGTGAGATCGTAGAAGCGGTTGCCGTCGAGGTCGGTGACGGTCACGCCGGCGCTCGATTGCACGAAGGACGCCGAGGGCAGGTGGGCGCGCACATAATTGCTGTACTGAAACGGCACGCGATAGGCCGCGGTGAATTGCAGATCGGAGATGCCGTCGGCGGCCTCGGCAGTCTCGGCGATCGTTGCGGCAAAGTGCGTCCGGTAGAGGGCCGAGAGCCGCTCGAAGCCGGCGCGGCGCCGCGCCACGATATCGGCCGGCGCGGCGTCGGAAGAAAAGAACCGCGCCTCGTCGTACTCGTAGTAAGGGAGCAAGGAGGCGAGGCGGCGCGCCATCCGCGCGTGTCCCGCAAGCGAGCCGTGCTTGGCTCGCGAGAGCTCGAGCCGCCGCCGCAATTTCAGCACGGAGGTTGCCAGCGCGGCGGCGCCGGCCCCATAAAACGCCAAAGTATTGGTAGCCCATTCCATCGAATTGCGGTTTACCCGCGCCATCTGACACTTCCATGACAACCGACCCCGAGAGCAGCGCCAAACCCCAGATGCCGGCCCGACACCCCCTGCTGCGCGTATTCGAACAGGAGGACATCAATTTCCTCCTCACCAACCGCATCCCGCGCCGGCTCGCCACCCGGTTCATCGGCTGGTTCAGCCGAATCGAGCAGCCTTGGGTCCGCGACCTTTCGATCGCGGCCTGGCGGCTGTTTTCCGACCTCGATCTGAGCGAGGCCAAGACGACGCGGTTCCGCAGTATGCACGATTGCTTCATCCGCGAACTCAAGGACGGCGCCCGCCCGATCGACCGCCGGGCCGACATTCTCGTCAGCCCCTGCGATGCGATCGTCGGCGCCTGCGGTTCAATTGCCGATACCGAGCTTTTTCAGGCCAAGGGCTTTCCCTACACGCTCGACGATTTGCTGTGCGACCGCGACCTGGTCGAGGCGCACCGCAACGGCCGCTATGTGACGCTGCGGCTCAAGTCGAGCATGTATCACCGCTTCCACGCGCCGCATGATTGCAGCGTCGATCGGGTCATCTATGTTTCCGGCGATACCTGGAACGTCAATCCGATCGCGCTTGAGCGGGTCGAGCGGCTGTTCTGCAAGAACGAGCGCGCGGTGGTGTGCACGAAGCTCGCCGCCGGCGGCTATCCGGTGACCCTGGTGGCGGTCGCCGCCATTCTGGTCGCGAGCATTCGCTTGCACTGCCTCGGCACCGATGTGAGCGTGCGCGAGCGCGGGCGCAACGTCATGAGCTGCGACGCGCGTTACCACAAGGGCGAGGAACTCGGCTGGTTCGAGCAGGGCTCGACGATCATCGTTGTCGCCCCGGGCGATTTCGCGTTGTGCGATCACGTCCGCGAAGGCGCCGCGATCCGCGTCGGCGAGCCGCTGATGCGGCTGCCGTGAAACGCCGCAAAATCCCGGTGGCATCGGATCATGCAACGCCAAGCGACATCGCCTCTCGGCCGGATCGTTCTCGAGCCCGCTCGTCTCTCAGCTCACGCGTCTCTACATTCGAACGTCTCTCAGCGCACGTCGCTGCGATCGCGGTAAGCCAAATCCAATATCCGCGCCCTGCCGGCCCGCGGATTGCCGTCAAGTCGGTTGTTCTCGGTCGGCCCACGATCTTCGTCGCGCACCCACTCGCGCGCCTCGTTCTTCAGCCATGCGGCGAAGTCCTGAATGATCGGGGAGCCGGCACGCGCTTCGGACAACACCAGATGGTAGGAAATTTTCATTCTGGGAAAATGACCGCCGACGATTTCCAGCCGGCCGCTCGCGAGTTCGTCCTCGAACAAGCGCGTCGGCATCAACGCGATGCCGAGCCCGTCGACGGCGGCCTGGGCGACCATGGTGGAGTTCTGATAGCTGTGCCCAAGCAGCGGCGCGTCCAATGTGACGCCCATTTCGGCGAGCCATTGCGGCCAGCGGTTCGGCCTTGTCTTCAGGTGCAGCAGCGGGAATTTGGCGAAGTCGGCCGGGGCGCCGATGACGCACCTGGCGTTCAGCTTGGGACTGCACGCCGGAACCAGCTCCATATCGAGGAGATGGCAGACGGTCGCGCCCGGCCAGTCGGGCGGACAGTGCAGGACGCCGGCGTCGAACGGCTCGGTCGAGAATTCGTGCGCCGATTGCGGCGTTGTCAAATGGATGGTGACGGTCGGATGTTCGTTCTGAAAGCCCGGCAGGCGCGGCATCAGCCAGCGGCTGGCGAAGGTCGGCAGCACCGCGAGGTTCAAGGTCGTGTCGCTTGAGAGTGCGGCGACCTTGCGCGAAGCGCTCGCGAGTTCGTCGAGCGGCTTCCTTACGTGCGAGACGTAGAGCTTGCCGGCTTCCGTCAATACGACGCGCTGGCGGATGCGCTGGAACAAAGGGATGCCGAGGTGGCCTTCCAGCTCGCGAATTTGCCGGCTGACCGCGGCCTGCGACAGATTCAGCTCCCGTGCCGCGCTCGTGAAACTTCCGTGCCGAGCGGCAGCGACAAATGATATCAGCCCGCCGATCGGCGGAATGCGGATCCGCTTCAACGCCCCAACGCTCCAAAGAGGGACCGACTACCGGGATGCCGCGGATTGTGCTCGCTTTGCGTTTATTGCGCAAGCTTGGCGTCTCCACGGGAGAGCGGACTAGAGTCGTTCTAGTCCGGAAACATCTGGAAACAATGTCGTTCTGGTCTGGAATCAACTAAGAATGGCACCGTTCTCGTTATGTTTGAATCGATGCGTGGAGTAGCGATCAACCGGCGGATTGTGGCGACGTCACCGGCGGCGCATCATCGAGCGTTCGTGCGCGCACGTGCGCCGGCCGGGTGGTGATACGCTGCCAATAGCGCTCGAAGGCCGGGCGCTTCTCGATCGTTCCGAACATCAGGCCGAAACCGATCTGCGAGCCGAGGTAGAGGTCGGCCGCGCTGAAGCGGTCGCCGACCAGATAGTCGCCGTGCGAAACCGCCTGTTCGAGCGTGCTCATCACCTGTTCGAAGTTGCCATAGCCGATCGACCGCTCGCGCTCCGGCGGCACGGCGAAGCCGAACGCCTTGTTGCTGACCGCCGCCTCGACCGGACCGGCGGCGAAGAACAGCCAGCGGTAATAGGGACCGCGCAGCCGGTCGCCCGGCGGCGGTGCCAGGCCGGCGTGCGGGAAGGCATCGGCGAGATAGGCGCAAATGGCGGCGGCCTCGGTGACGACGGTGTCGCCGTGTCGCAGCGCCGGCACCTTGCCCATAGGGTTGATGGCGAGATAGGCGGGCGCCTTCATGGTGGTGCCGTAGTCGAGCAGCTCGGTGCGGTAGGGGTGGCCGACTTCCTCGAGCATCCAGCGCGCGATGCGGCCGCGCGAGCGGGGATTTGTGTAGAGAACGAGGTCATCGGCCATCTGCCGCTCCTCTCCGGGGAAAACGCTCGGCGGCCACTATGGGCCGCGGCCGAACGGCCGGCAAGGCGACGCGGCGACGCCGATCAAGCTGCGACCAGCGCGCGGTAGATCGCCGCTTGGTCGCGCGCGCCGCGCAGCGCGGCGGCGATCGCCGGGTCTCTGAGCTTGCGGGCGATGCAGGCGAGCGCGCCGAGCTGCTCGCCGACCGGCGTCTCGGGAAGCAGCAGCAGGAAAACGAGGTCGACCGGCTCCTCGTCGACGGCGTCGAAATCGATCGGCCGGCGCAGGCGGACCAGCATCCCGAGCGGCTTGCCGACCTGCGCCAGGCGCGCGTGCGGTATCGCGACGCCGCCGCCCATTCCCGTCGAGCCGAGGTCCTCGCGCTTGAGGAGTTCGGTCAGGATGCGGTCCGGCGGCATACCGAGGACCTTGCCGGCCCGGTTGGCGAGCTCGTCCAACAGTTCCTGCTTGTCGGTGGCGACGATGTCGATGTTGACTTCGGCGGGCTTAAGGAAGTCGGAAACGTTCATGGGACTGCTCTGCCGCGTGCTGCGGCCGGTAACTTGGCGGGGCGGTGCGGCGGCGCTCATGACGGCTCAATCGGGAGCGCGCAAACGATAGCCGACGCCCGTTTCGGTGAGAATATATTGCGGCCGTTCGGGATCCGCCTCGATCTTCTGGCGCAGTTGCCGGACGTAAACGCGCAGATACTGCGCGTCGGTCAGATCGTCCCACAATTCGCCGAGCAGGAATTTGTGGGTGAGCACCTTGCCGGCGTGCTGAACCAGGACGCGCAACAGGTCGTATTCCTTCGGCGACAGCTTGATCTCCTTGTCGCCGACCTTGACGATGCGGCGGACCAGATCGACGGCCAGATCGCCGACCCGGAACACCGGACGCTCGCCGTGCGTCTGCAATTGATGGCGCAAGGCGACGCGCATTCGTGCGAGCAATTCGTCCATGCCGAACGGCTTGGTGACGTAATCGTCGGCGCCGAGATCGAGCGCCTGCACCTTGCCGGCTTCGTCGCCGCGGCTGGACA
Source organism: uncultured Pseudomonadota bacterium (assembly GCA_963836095.1). Taxonomy (GTDB): domain Bacteria; phylum Pseudomonadota; class Alphaproteobacteria; order Rhizobiales; family Xanthobacteraceae; genus BOG-931. Next base: position 142,124 of record CAWIHU010000014.1, on the reverse strand, counting down.
GCACGACGATCGGGACGCTTTCGTTGCGGGCGCGGATCGTTCGCAGCAGGTCGTGTCCCTGCATGTCCGGCAGGCCGAGATCGAGAATGACCAAATCCGGCGACTGTCCGAGCAGTTCGAGCGCCGTCTTGCCGTTGGGCGCTTCGAGCGTCTGATAGCCCTGGGCGGTCAGCCCCATGCGCAAGAGCTTGCGGATCGGCGGCTCGTCGTCGACCACGAGCACGCGGAGCGGGGCGGCGCTCATGCGGCGGCGTCCAGGCGCAGCCGTTCGCGCGGGATCGGCAAGCTGATGGTGAAGGCCGCGCCGCTGCGGTCGGCGCGGTTCGCCGCGACGATCGTGCCGCGCATGGCTTCGACGAAGCCGCGCGAGATCGCGAGCCCGAGCCCGGTGCCGGCGCGGACCTGGTCGGTCTTCTGCGCGCGATAGAACTTGTCGAAGATGTGCTCGAGATCGGCGCCGGGAATGCCGCTGCCTTCGTCGAGCACGCGCAGGCAGACATGATCGGCGCTGCGCCAGCTCTGGATGCGGATGGTCGTTTCCGGCGGCGCGTATTTCGCGGCATTGTCCAACAGGTTGAACAGCACCTGTTCAAACAGCACGGCGTCGACTTCGAGCATCGGCAGATCGGGCGCGAGTTCCAGTTCGACCTGATGGCGCGCCAGGATGCGGCCGGCGCGGCGCAGCGCGCTGCCGACGATCTCGCCGAGATCGTGCAGCGCGACATTCGGCGAGATCGCCCCCGATTCGAGCTTGGTCATGTCGAGCAGGTTGGCGATGAACCGGTTGAACCGTTCGGATTCGTCGATGATGGTCGCCAACAGATCGGATTTCTCCGCGTCCGACAGCTTGCCGCCGAGATCGCGCAGCGTTCCGGCCGCGCCGAGCACGGACGCGAGCGGCGTCTTGAGGTCGTGCGAAATCGAGGTGAGCAGCGCGGAGCGCAGCCGCTCGGTTTCGGCGGTGCGCTCGACGCGATCCATCTCCTCGACCAGCCGCACGCGCTCGATCGCGAGCGCCCCCTGGTCGCGCAGCGCATCGAGGAGGCGGCGCTGATCGGGCGTGAGCAGCGGGCCGGGCTTGTCGCTGTCGATGCCCATGATGCCGATGGCGCCGCGCCCGGTGCGCATCGGCAGGAACAGGCGCTTGGCGCCGGGCAGCGTGTCGGAGCCGCGGCCGGCGGCGCGGTCGTTCTCCCAGGCCCATTTCGCGGCGGCGATGTCGGCGTCGTCGAGAATATCCTCGGGCGGATAGCCGGTCTTCACCACGATCGAGCCGCCCTCCGGCAACAACAGCACGACGCGCACCTTCAACATCAGCGCGGTCTGATAGGCGGTCGCCCACAAAACGTCGTCGAGCGTGCCGGCGCCGGCGAGCTTGCGGCTGAAGGAGTAGAGCGACTCGGTCGAGCGGGCGCGCTCCATCGCCGCCACCGCCTGGGTGCGGCCGCGCGCCGCGACGGTGGACACGATGACCGCCACCAGGATGAAAAAGCCGAACGCCAGCACGTTGGTGGGATCGGTGATGGTGAAGGTGTAGATCGGCGGCAGGAAGAAGAAATTGTAGGCGAGCGAGGCGGCGACGCTGGCGAGCAGCGACGGCAACAGGCCGAAGCGGACCGCGATCGTCACGATCGCGGTCAGAAAGACCAGGTCGACATTGGCGGTTCCGACCCAGGTTTCGATCACCGCGCCGAGACCGGTCGCCGCGGCAACCGCGATCAGCGCCGCGACATAGGGGCGCGGATCGAACGTCTCGTCGCGCGCGGCGACGCGCACCGTCTTCTTGGCGATCGGCTCGCCGGCAAGCTCGTCGCCGGCGATGACGTGAACGCTGATATTGCCGGAGCGGCGGACGAGGTCGTGAACCACCGAGCCGTGCAGGATCTCGAACCAGCGCGTGCGCGCCGATTTGCCGATGATGATCTGCGTCACATTGTTGGCCTGGGCGTATTTGATCACGTCGTCGGCGATGTGACGTTCGCTCGCCGGCAAGGTGATGGTTTCGCCGCCGAGCGTCTCGGCGAGCCGCAGCGTGTCGGCGATGCGGTCGCGCTCCTCCTCGGTGAGCTGCAGGGCGCGGCGCCCCTCGATATAGAGCGCCACCCACGGTCCGTGCAGACGGTCGGCGAGGCGCTTGGCGTAACGCACCAGGCTGGCGCAGCGCGGGTCCTCGCTGATGCAGACCAGAATGCGCTCGCCGGCCGCCCACGGCCCCTGGATGGCGCGCGCCTGCATTTCGGTGAGCAGTTGCTCGTCGACGCGCTCGGCGGTGCGGCGCAGCGCGAGCTCGCGCAACGCCGTCAGATTGGCCGGCGAGAAGAAATGCTCGAGCGCGCGCTCGGCCTGCTTGGGAACGTAGACTTTGCCTTCCTTGAGCCGCTGGATCAGATCGGCGGGCGTGAGGTCGACCAGTTCGACGGCGTCGGCGCGGTCGAACACCGCGTCCGGCACCGTTTCGCGCACGCGCACATGGGTGATCTGCGCGACGACGTCGTTGAGGCTGTCGATGTGCTGGATGTTGACGGTGGTATAGACGTCGATGCCGCGGTCCATCAGCTCTTCGACGTCGAGATAGCGCTTGGGATGGCGGCTGCCTTCGGCATTGGTGTGCGCGAGTTCGTCGACCAGCACGATCTGCGGCCGCCGGGCGATGATGGCGTCGAGATCCATTTCCTCGAGCCATTGGCCCTTGTACTGCAGCCGGCGGCGCGGCACGACTTCCAGACCCGCGACCAGCGCTTCGGTTTCGCGCCGGCCATGGGTCTCGACCACCCCGATGACGACGTCGTAGCCGTCCTTCTTGCGGGCATGGGCCTGCAGCAGCATCTCGTAGGTCTTGCCGACGCCGGGCGCCGCGCCGACGAAGATGCGAAGCTTGCCGACGCGGCTCTCTTCGCGGCGCGCCGCTTCGAGCAGGGCTTCCGGCGAGGGCCGATGTTCCGAATCGCGCCGCTGATCCGCCATCACTGTGCCAGCATGAATCTAGTTCGACGTTATGGCTCCTGCGACCTACCCGGCGGACAATTGGTCGAGCGCGAGGTTGAGCTGCAGGACGTTGACGCGCGGCTCGCCCAGAAGGCCGAGGAAGCGCCCCTCGACGTGATCGGCGACCAGCGCGCGCACGCGATCTTCGGCCAAGTTGCGGGCCTTGGCAACACGGGGCACCTGGAAGTACGCCGCCTCCGGCGAGATCTCCGGATCGAGCCCGCTGCGCGACGTCGTCACCAGATCGATCGGGACGGCGGCCGACGGATTTTCCTTCTTCAGCGTGTCGATGTCGCCTTGCACGCGATCGATCAGCGCCTTGTTGGAAGGCCCGAGGTTCGAGCCGCCGGAATTGGCGGCGTTGTAGGGCGCGGCCACGGTCTTGGTCGGGTCCTTCGGGTCGGGCGCGGTCGTCGCCGACAGCCGGCCATGGAAGTACTTGTCGCTGGTGAAGTTCTGCCCGATCAGCGCCGAGCCGACCACCTTGCCGTCGCGTTCGATCAGGCTGCCCTGCGCCTGACGCGGGAAGACGAGTTCGGCGATGCCGGTCATCGCCAGCGGATAGACGAGCCCGGTGATGAGCGTGAGGGCGACGAGGACGACGATCGCCGGACGGAGTTCGCGCAACATGATGGTCTCCTTAGGCCAGATGCAAGGCGGTGACGACGAGGTCGATCGCCTTGATGCCAACGAATGGAACGAGCACGCCGCCGAAGCCGTAGATCCACAGATTGCGGCGCAAGCAGCGCCGCCGCGCCGATCGGCCGGTAGCGCACGCCTTTGAGCGACAGCGGAATGAGCGCGATGATGATCAGCGCATTGAAGATGATCGCCGAGAGGATGGCGCTTTCCGGCGTCGCCAGCTTCATGATGTTGAGCGTCTGCAGCTGCGGATAGAAGGCGACGAACATCGCCGGGATGATGGCGAAGTATTTCGCCACGTCGTTGGCGATCGAGAAGGTGGTGAGCGCGCCGCGCGTCATCAGGAGCTGCTTGCCGATCTCGACGATCTCGATCAGCTTGGTCGGGTTGGAATCGAGGTCGACCATGTTGCCGGCTTCGCGCGCCGCCTGCGTGCCGGTGTTCATGGCGACGCCGACGTCGGCCTGCGCCAAGGCCGGCGCGTCGTTGGTGCCGTCGCCGCACATGGCGACGAGCTTGCCCTTGGCCTGCTCGTCGCGGATGAGGCGCAGCTTGTCCTCCGGCGTCGCCTGGGCGAGGAAGTCGTCGACGCCGGCTTCCGCCGCGATCGCGGCGGCGGTCATCGGATTGTCGCCGGTGATCATGATGGTGCGGATGCCCATGCGGCGCAGTTCGGCGAAACGCTCGCGGATGCCGCCCTTGACGATGTCCTTGAGCTGAACGACGCCGAGCAGCATGCCGTCCTTGGCGACCGCGAGCGGCGTGCCGCCCGACTTGGCGATGGCGTCGGCGATGGCGGTGATCTCGCGCACGATTTCGGGGCTCACGGCCGGGCGCAGGGCCTGTACGGTGCTGCCGGGCCGGCGCGGCCGGCGGTCGTTTCTGTATTGAGATAATTCAGGATCGCGTCGACCGCGCCTTTGCGCACCCACGAGGCGCCGACCTCGACGCCGCTCATGCGCGTCTGGGCGCTGAACGGGATGAAGTTGGCGTGCAGTTCGCCGAGTTCGCGGCCGCGGATGCCGTATTTTTCCTTGGCGAGGACGACGATGGAGCGGCCTTCCGGCGTTTCGTCGGCGAGCGAGGCGAGCTGCGCGGCATCCGCCAATTCCTGCTCGCTGACGCCCGCGCACCGGCTTGAACTCGGTCGCCTGGCGATTGCCGAGCGTGATCGTCCCGGTCTTGTCGAGGAGGAGCGTGTCGACGTCGCCCGCCGCCTCGACGGCGCGGCCCGACATGGCGAGCACGTTGAAACGGACCAGACGGTCCATGCCGGCGATGCCGATGGCGGAGAGGAGCGCGCCGATCGTGGTCGGAATGAGCGTCACGAACAACGCCACCAGGATCACGACCGAAATCGTGCTGCCGGCATAGGCGACGTAGCTCGGGATCGTCGCGGTCGCGAACACGAAGATGATGGTCAGACCGATCAAGAGGATGTTGAGCGCGATCTCGTTCGGCGTCTTCTGCCGCTCGGCGCCTTCGACCAGCCGGATCATGCGGTCGAGGAAGGTCGAGCCCGGCGCCGCCGTGATGCGCACGCGGATCCAGTCGGACAGCACCTGCGTGCCGCCGGTGACCGCGGAGCGGTCGCCGCCGGATTCGCGGATGACCGGCGCCGATTCGCCGGTGATGGCCGCCTCGTTGACCGAGGCCATGCCCTGGATCACCTCGCCGTCGGAGGGGATGGTGTCGCCCGCTTCGACCAGCACGACGTTGCCGACTTTCAGCTCGGTCGAGGGCACCAGCCGGTAGCTCTGCGAGATCACCGTTGCCGGTGAGGAGCTTGGCCTGCGTTTCGGTGCGCTGGCGGCGCAGCGTGTCCGCCTGCGCCTTGCCGCGCCCTTCGGCGACGGCTTCGGCGAAGTTGGCGAACAAAACCGTGAACCACAGCCATAGAATGATCTGGAACTCGAAGCCGATGTGCGTGCCGCCGGTCACGAGATCGCGGATCAGGATCACCGTGGTGAGCGCGGTGACGATCTCGAGCACGAACATCACCGGGTTCTTCATCAGCGTCATCGGATTGAGCTTGACGAAGGCGGAGCCGATCGCCGGCACGACGATCTTGGCGTCGAACAGCGCCGATACTGGCATGCGCTTGCGCAGAGGTGAGGTTTCCATTGGTGGCTCCGAGCCTAATTCGCTGAGAACATTTGACCGGCATTGATCGCGAGCTGCTCGACGATCGGGCCGAGCGCGAGCGCCGGGAAGAAGGTGAGGCCGCCGACGATGACGATGACGCCGACGACCAGGCCGACGAACAGTCCGCCCGTGGTCGGGAACGTTCCGGCCGACGGCGGGATCGACTTCTTGGCGACCAGCGAGCCGGCGATCGCCATGGTCGGGATGATCATCCAGAACCGGCCGACGAACATCGCCATGCCGCCCGTGAGATTGTAGAACAGCGTGTTGGCGCTGAGCCCGGCGAAGGCGGAGCCGTTGTTGCCGGTTTGCGAGGTGTAGGCATAGAGGACTTCGGTGAAGCCGTGCGGGCCGGGATTGTTCATGGCGGCGACCGCGGACGGCACCAGCATCGCGACGGCGGTCCAGCCGAGATACATCAGCGGCAGCACCAGGATGGCGAGCATCGCCATCTTGACTTCCTTCGCCTCGATCTTCTTGCCGACATATTCCGGCGTGCGCCCGACCATCAGGCCGGCGACGAAGACCGAGAGGATGGCGAACAGCAGCATGCCGTACATGCCGGAGCCGACACCGCCGACGATGATCTCGCCGAGCTGAATGTTGATGAGCGGGATCATGCCGCCGATGGCGGTGAAGCTGTCATGCATGGCGTTCACCGCGCCGCAGGAGGCGGCGGTGGTGATGACGGCGAACAGGGCCGAGGCGGCGATGCCGAAGCGGGTCTCCTTGCCCTCCATGTTGCCGCCGGTGAGGCCGAGCGCGTTGAGGAGATCGTTGCCGTGCGCCTCGGCGGCGTAGCAGACGACGACGCCGACGATGAAGAGGACGCCCATCACCGCGAGAATGGCCCAGCCCTGGCGCTGATTGCCGACCATGCGGCCGAACACGTTGGTGAGCGCCGCGCCGAGCGCGAAGATCGAGATCATCTGCACGTAGTTCGACAGCGCGGTCGGGTTCTCGAACGGGTGCGAGGCATTGGCGTTGAAGAAGCCGCCGCCATTGGTGCCGAGCATCTTGATGGCGATCTGCGAGGCGACCGGGCCGACGGCGATGGTCTGTTTGGCGCCCTCGAGCGTCGTCGCGTCCACATAGGCGCCGAGCGTCTGCGGCATGCCCTGCCAGACCAGGAACAACGTGAACGGCACGCAGATCGGAATGAGGACGTAGAGCGTCACGCGCGTCATGTCGACCCAGAAATTGCCGACGGTCCGCGCCGAATTCCGCGCGAAACCGCGGATCAGCGCGACGGCGAGCACGATGCCGGTCGCCGCCGACAGATAGTTCTGATGCGTCAGGCCGAGCATCTGCACGAGATACGACATCGTGCTTTCGCCGCCGTAGTTCTGCCAGTTGGTGTTGGTGATGAAGCTGACCGCGGTGTTGAACGACAGATCCGGCGCGACCGCCGATTGCTCGGCCGGATTGAACGGCAGCGACGCCTGCACGCGCATCAAAACGTAGAGAATGAGAAAGCCGCCGGCATGGAAAATGAGCATGCCTATCGTATAGGTCACGGCGTGCTGCTCCTGGCGCTCGTCGACGCCGGCGATCTTGTAGATCGCGACCTCGACCGGCCGCAGCAGCGGCGAAAGAAAGGTGCGTTCGCCGTTGAACACGCGCGTCATATAGGCGCCGAGAACCGGCGTCAGCGCGATGATGATCGCGCAATAGAGCAGAATCTGGACCCATCCGATGACGGTCATGGCCGGTTATCCCTTCAGAACTGCTTCAGAACTGCTCAGGCTTGAGCAGCGCGTAGGTGAGATAGACGAGCAGCGCCACGGTGACGAAGCCCGCGAGCGAATAATCGAAGATCATGGCGGTGATCCTTTACAGCTGGTCGCAGGCGTAGACGTAGCCGATCGACACGGCGAAGAAGACGAAGGCGATCGCCAGCATCACGACGTCCATCATGGGAATGCTCCGCGCATAAAAGCCGCAACAAGAGCGATGCTTATAAAGGCTGCGCATGGCCTTGATGCAAATCAAGCATGCGCCGGTATTTTCGCTCTTTCGTGCCAAATACCTGTCACCAATCGCATAGGAATTCGAGGGGGCCTCGACAAAAAAGTTATAGGAAAGCCATATAGTTCAACCGCGCGACGGGAAGACCGGTGACGGCCAGGTGATGTTTGGCCTTTTGGCATCTTTATGAAATCGCGGGTGGATTTTATGCCGTCCCAATATCGCGGCGCGCCGGCTCATCTGGTTTCCCTATGGGCTCTCAGGCCATTTTAGGGCAGCGGCGCCGTGAATGCCGCGGTCGTGAGATCGCGTCATGGTATTGATTGCCGAAAAGTCCGATCGCCTGGAGCGGCTGGAGCATGATCTCCGGCTCGCGCCGGCGCCGGCGACGGGCCTGTTCTCGAGGGTGATGGCGGAAGCCTGTACGCGCATTCCGGCGCTCAGAGCGGCGGGAAAGGCCGCGCACATCGATCGCCTCGTTGCGGCAGGCGCGTGGACCGATGCCGCCTTCGCACTGATCGCGCTCGAACTGCCGGCGTGGCAGGTCAGGCGGCTTTGGCGTGAAGAAAGCGCGTGGTTTTGCTCGCTGTCGCAGCGACCGGCTTGGCCGGCGGCGCTCGACGACACCGCCGACGCCGCCCATGAGGAATTGCCGCTCGCCGTCTTGCTGGCCTTCCTGCAAGCGCGCCGCCTGTCGGCGCTGGCGGTCGGCACGAGATCGCCGATTCCGCATATGCAGCAGGCGGCGGACGGCAGCGTCTGCTGCGACAATTTCGCGTGAGCGACCGGCCCGCGGCTGCCATTTGGGCACTATGCCGCCTTTATGACGACGGTCTCGGTCTCGTCTCGATTTCATATGCGGCCAGGCGCACATTTCGGCCAACCTGAGCAATAATGGAGATGCTCCGATGAGCGCTCTTTCTCCCGACGAACCGCCCGGCGCGGCACATCGCGCAAAACGCGCAGTCACGCCGCAAGACTTTCGGCAAAAAGACTTTCGGCAAAGCCTTTGGCCAAAGCTCGCGCGGGCGCTGGAAGCGTTCTTCATCAACCGAACCAAACATGCGGTGCCCGAAATCGAGCTGCGCCGCAGCAGATACGAGATCAAACGGTGCCGCCGGCTGATGCTTGCCGCCGCGCCGACCGAAGTCACTGCCGCCCGTGCGGCGTCCCGCCGCGCGGCGCACGCGAGCGGTGCGCGGTCATGATCAGGCCCTTGACACAAGCCGACGCAAGCGCTGTCCGCCACGGATTTCCACGCCGGCCCGACGCGCGGGTTCTCAACGAAGCGATCCCGCTGTTCTTCATCGGGCGCAACCAGATCCGGCTTTGGGTGGCGCGCGAGGCCGAGGGGCGCAAAGGCGGCGTCTTTTTGTTCAAAAAATCGGCACTGCGCTTTGCCGCGCGCCACAGCGCGCCGGCCGGCTGTGCGACCATGTTTCTCCGCGAACGTTTCGATCTCGACGTCGCGAACGAAGGCGGCTGGTTGGCCGCCGGGCTCGATGCGTTGCTGCGGGCCGCCGCGCGGATCATCCCCGGATATTTGTCGGCGCCATTGCCGAACTAGCGGCGCGAATTTTCGCGGCGTTATGGCTTGGGCGATGGCTGGTCGCGAAGACTGATAATGAATGCGACAACATCCTGCAACTCGGCCCGCGACAGCATCAGGTTCGGCATGCCCGGCTGTTGCGGGACCGCCGGGAGCGTGGCGAGGTGATGTTGCAACGATGACGCGGTGACGTTGTAGCGGTTGGCGATCGTCTTGAACGCGGGCGGGTCGGGCGGCCCGTGATAGATCGGCTTGAAAGGCTGGTCCGGCGCGACGACGTGACAACCGGTGCAGGCGCGCAAGGCGAAGGTCTGCCCTGCCACGGCGTCGCCTGCGGCGGGTTTTGTCTGCGCGTGCGCCGCATCCGCCGACGGCAGCGCAGCGAGAGCTGCGGATGCGAACACCGCGCGTGCGAACGGCTTCATGCGCTCCCCCTTTGTGGTCGGCTCAGTCACCGCCGAAGGGCCACAGGCCGCGGAGGAAATCGTCCCGCTTGTCCGCGACCGGCGTGGCCGCTCCGGTGCTGACCTCGAGGATTTTCTCCGTCGGCGGCGCGGTGCGGTTCCACCAGCCGCCGCCGAGTGCCTGATAAAGCGCGGCGGTGTCGTTGAGGCGGGCGGCGCGCGCCTGCACCACCGCAATGACCGCCTGCAGATAGGTCTGCTGCGCGGTGAGCAGAATAAGAATGTTGGCGTAGCCGGTCTGCATCTGCTGCTGCGCCAGATCGAAGCTGATCTTGGCGGCGCGCTCGAAGTCGCGCGCCGCCTTGAGCGCATCGGCGTCGTTCTCCACCGCGCGCAGCGCGTCGGCGACGTTCTGCACCGCGCCGAGGACGGTACCCTTATAGCTCCAGGCCGCCGCGTGATAGGTGTCCTTGGACTGCTGCAATTCGTGCAGCAGAATGCCGCCGTCGAACGCGGTCTGCGTGGCGTTGCCGGCGAGCTCCCAGAACAGGTTCGGCGCGGAGAACAGACCCGGCAGCGCCGTGCCCGCGTAGCCGGCATTGGCGCCGATCGTGACGTTGGGAAGGATATTGGCGGTGGCGACGCCGATCGCGGCGCTCGCAGCGTGCAACTGCTCCTGCGCGGCGCGGACGTTGGGGCGTTGTTCGACCAGTTGCGCGGGCAGGCTCACCGGCAAGTCTTCCGGCAGATGCAAATCCGCCAGCTTGAACGTCTCGCGCGGCTCCTGGCTCGGATAGACCCCGATCAAAGCCGCGAGCGCGTCGCGCTGCACCTGCAGTGCCTTGCGCAACGGCGGCAAGGTCGCCTTGACCTGGGCGAGCGCGGCTTCCTGCAGCGCCACGTCGTTGCGGTTGGCGTAACCCTCCTTGAGCTGCCGCTGCAGGATGTCCAGCATCTTGGTGTTGATCGCGATCAGCTGATGGGTGGCGTCGATCTGGCCGCGCAGCGAGGCTTCGTTGATCGCCGCGACCGCGACGTTCGCCGCGAGCGTCAGATAAGAGGCTTCGACCTGAAAGCGCTGGTTGTCGGCCATCGCCCGCAGTTCTTCGACGGTGCGCCGGTTGAGACCCCAGATGTCGAACGTGTACGAGACCGCGACCTGCGCGGTGACGAGATTGAACGGGTTGGCGGCGGAGCTGAGCACCGGCGAGATCGGCCCGGCGGTGAGCTGGCGGGTCGGATTGAAGTTGGCCGTGACGAACGGGAAGAAGTGGCCCTGCTGGGCATAGACCGCCTGATTCGCCGCGCGCAGGCTGGCGATAGCCGATTGCAGCGTCGGATTATTGTTCAGCGATTGCGCGATCAGCGCATTGAGCGCCGGTGATCTGAATGTCCGCCACCATTCTTGCGAAACGTCGCGCCCCTGCAACAAACGTTGCGACAGACCGGTCGGCGCATCGGTGGACGACGTCCGCGATACCAGCGACTCCTTGGTATAGCCGCCGACTTGCGGCGCGGCGGGAGACTTGAAATCCGGACCGACCGCGCAACTCGCCAACAACGCGGCAATGGCGAGAACGCTGGCGCCCGCCTTCAACCACCGAACCGACTGACTGGACATGTGTGCAACAGACGCGCTTGGCAAATGAAACTAGGCGAACGCCTACGACCCCCCGGTCCGTGACGGATTATTTACCATTTGGTCGAGGTTGGCTGTGATCGTCTTGCCACACTGTGAATTATTCAGTGATTTCCGCGCACTGTGATAAGTCACAGTCGAAATCGAAGTTTCTGACAGTGGACCGCCGCGCGCGCATGACGCCATTGATCGCGACCGGCTGCAAGTGATCCAACCACCGCGCGAGCATCGCGCGCGAACAAAAAAAGCCGCGTGGAGAGGCGTCGCCATTGCGGCTGCGGTATCAGGCGCCGCGTCTACTTTTCGGCTATGTGGCGATGACGCAAATTCCAGATCTGCGAAAACCCACGCCGCCGCAGGGACATGCGCTGAATTGATATATCGAGTGTGTTGAACTATTTGATGTACGGATACCGCCTGATGATCGATCCATGTGGGCACTCACATCGGCACGCACGACCGAAAATCGCGACCGCTGGCGGCGCTGGGGCGTCAGTGTCGCGGTTGCGCTCGCCTTGCATGGCGGGGTCGTGGCCGCGGTGTTGATCTGGCGCTATGCGTCGATCTCGCCGCCGCCGGCGGGCGACACAGGTCCTTTCGTGATCGATCTTGCGCCCGCGCCGTCTCAACCCATCGCAGCGCAGGCCGAGTCGCCACGGCCCGCGGCCGGCGGCACGGTTGCCGAGCGTTCACGCGCGCCTGAACAATCCGGCGGCGGCGGCGCGCCGGCGGCCGACCACGCCGCGCCAAATGCTGCAGACAAGCCCGCCGCCACCGGCGAGCAAAAAGGCGAACAAAAAACCGCGCCGGCCGAAGCCTCGCCGGGCGTGACCGCGCCCGCGCATTTGGAAAACGCCGGCCGGGAAGACAGCGAAGACAAGAGAACCGCGAGCGGCGGCGGCGGGAGCGGCGGGGGAGGGCTCGCGCCGGCCGTGCCGGGCGGCGGCTCCATGAGCGGCCCCATCGATACCCGCATCACCATTGTTTCGCGGTTCGGTTGGCGCGCGAAGACACAAAGCCGCGCGATTTGGAGCACCCGGGCAAAAATCGAAGGCGTTCGTTCTGGTCCATCCGTCCAAGGGGCTTGGCGTCGGCGGCCCCGGGCATCCGGCGAATGCGAGCGCGCCAAGCACCGCGATCAACGCCATTGGTGAGCACGTCACCACGAGCGCGCACATCGAAGACCGCGTGCGGGCCGCGCTTGCCCGCGCGGTCGGCAAGAACGCCGTCGGCAGTGCCATGCCGAACAATCTCGGCGGCGCGTCGGCGCGTACCAGCGAGCGCACCGTCGTCAACGCGATCGGCGCCACGGTGCGATTTCGTCCCCGGCTCGGCGGGACGGTCAGCGGCGCTCAACCAGCCGGCGCGACGGCGTTTACCGGGAACGCCGGGACCGTTCATGCCAACACGCTTGCGGCCATCAATGGCACAGGCATGACGCGCATCGGTTCCGGGCCGGGCGTCATCGGTGGCGCGGCGCGGAATTCTTCTGGCGCCATCAACGGAACCACGTTCCGGCTCAGGCATCCGTAAGCCCGCGAACGGGCGCCGATTCGTTGTTATTTTACAAGGAAAGGATCTTGCGCCGCCCGCGCCGATGTGCCCATCGCGAGCGGCGTCACCGCCGCGCTGTCGGAGTCATTGCTCTTGCCTGGCACCGGGAAGTCGTAACCGATGATCGCCTTGAGCACCATCCGGTCCGATCCACCGGTAAAGCCGTAGCCGACGCCGAGCTCGACATCGACCGTCTTCACCTTGAAATCGGTGACGGCAAACAATTGCTGACTTTGCTGCTGCAGCGGCAGGAAATCGCCGATCTTGCCGTAGTCGGAATAGTATTCGACGCCGATGAAGCGATCCTCGCCGAGATTGCGGGCGAGCCGCAGCGCCGGGGCAAAATCGGTTTCGCCGCCGGCCCCGAAGCTCGCATCGACGATCGGATTGGCGATCAGCTCCCAGTCCTTGTTGCGGACCCCGATGATCGGCCGGATCTCGAGCGCCCACGGCGTCGGCGCGAATTGCGGCATCTCGTAGCCGAGCTCGAAATTGACGCCGTAGAAGAAGGTGCGCTTGGCGGCATCCGGGACCACGAACAGGCTGCGGATCTTGGCGCCGTCGGAAAGGACTTCGCCATCGCCGGCAACGGCGAACGGCAGATAAAGACCGGCCTCCCACCAGGGAGCGACGCCGTAAGCAAACTCCGGCGTGCCCTGCAGGCTGCGGTTGGAGGTAAATCCGCCCGGAAACTCCGGGGTGGTCTGTCCCACCGCCGCATAGTTGAAGTGCTGCTCATAGGTAAATTGCCCGACTTCCGCGATATCGGCGTTGTAGACCTGGATCTCGTCATGGACCTGGTCGACGGCGAACGCCGGCTGGGCCGATACCACGAGCACGGCGGCGATCCCGACGGCGCACAGGCGCAATTTCAAATCTTCACCCATCCGGTCCACGATCCCGATCGGGTGACGTTTAAGATGCAAAACGACGCGCGATCAACTGGATTCGGCGCAGTTTCGGCGGCGCCCGGTAGCGGCCTTTTTAGACCCGGCGCCGCTGCGACGCGAGGGGCCGTCATCCGAGGCGGTCATAAAATAATGTATGATCACGATTGAGTCGCCGGGCGCAACGACTGATCCCTAGCCTGTGATTAATGACAGTAGACCGCGACGCCTTGATCGTGGCCATGTCGGGACCAACTCGCATATTTCGGGCGCGATTGAAGCAATGTTTTCCCTTTGGACGAACAGCCGAACGAAATTGGCCGTTGGCGCGCTGGTCGTGGCAGCGATCCTGGCGTTCGGCGCTTGGCGCCTGCTCGGCGGAGCGTCCCCTGAGATCAACGCGACCGCCGCGAACGCCAGCACCGAGGCCGGCAAGCCGTCGGACCAGCCTGAGCCGGAGCGCGACAGCGTCGATCTGTCGGATTCGCAGCTTGCGTCGGTGAAGGTCGAGCCGGTCGCCGATCATGATTTCCCGGTCGTGAAGGAGGCGGTCGGCAGCATCGATTTCAACGAGGACATGGAGACGCAGGTGTTCACGCCCTATCAGGGGCGCATCATCGCGCTTTATGCCGCGATCGGCGACGACGTGAAAAAGGGCCAGACCCTGTTCACCATCGACAGCCCCGATTTGTTGCAGGCCGAATTGACCTTGATCGCCGCCGCCGGCGTGCTGGAACTGACCACCCGCAACCTGGCGCGCCTGCGCGAACTCTACAAGACGCTCGCGGTCTCGCAGCACGATCTGGAACAGGCGATCTCCGACCAGCAGACCGCCGAAGGCAACCTGCGCGCCGGCCGCGACGCGGTGCGCATCTTCGGCAAGACCGACGCCGAGATCGACCGCATCGTCGCCAATCGCGCCGCCGATCCGACGCTGATCGTGCCGAGCCCGATCGACGGCCGCGTCACGGCACGCAACGCCGGCCCCGGCCTGTTCGTGCAGCCGGGCGCCGCACCGGCTCCCTACACCGTCGCGGACATCAATGTGATGTGGATGCTGGCGGAAGTCGCCGAGACCGACAGTCCGGCGTTCCGTATCGGACAGGAGTTGCAAGTCACGTTGAGCGCGTTTCCGGGCCGCGTGTTCGAGGGCAAGGTTACGACGATCGGCGCGAGCGTCGACCCCGACACTCGGCGCGTCTTGGTTCGCTCCGAGATCAAGGATCCGCAGCACGAATTGCGCTCGGGCATGTTCGCGAACTTCGTCATTCGTGTCGGCCCGCCGGTGCGTTCTCCGGGTATCCCGATCGACGGCGTGGTGCGCGAGGGCGACGGTACCATGACCGCGTGGGTCACCGCCGACCGCCGCCGGTTCACCAAGCGGACGGTCAAGATCGGCCAACAATATAACGGCTATCGGCAGATTCTCGAAGGCGTGCAGGTCGGCGAGTTGGTCGCCACCGAAGGAGCGATATTCCTGAGCAATGCGCTCGCCATTGCGCAATAGAGTTCGCTGCTCGTCGAGACGCGCCCTCACAATCGAAGAAGAGACGGATACCGTGCTGAAAGGGCTGCTGATCTTCGGGCTGACACGACGCCCCCTCGTTCTGTTGGGGCTGCTGATATTCCTCGCCGCCGGACTGTTCGCATTTTCCAAGCTGAATATCGAAGCCTATCCCAACCCGGCTCCGGTGATTCTCGAGATCACGGCGCAGGCCTCCGGCCTGTCGGCCGAGGAAATGGAGCGCTATTTCACCATACCGATCGAAGTCGGCCTCGCCGCGACGCCCGGGGTGGATGTCATTCGTTCTACGTCTTTCTACGGCCTCTCGTTCGTGCGGGTGACGTTCTATTACGGCATCGATTATTATTTCGCGCTCACCCAAACCGCCATCAATCTGCAGCAGAACGTCAGCCTCCCGAACAATGTGACGCCGCAAATCCAAGCCACAAGCCTAGTCGGCGAAATCTACCGCTATCAGGTGACGGGGCCGCCGCACTTCGGCTTGACCAATCTGCGGACGATTCAGGACTGGGTCCTGCAGCGGCGGCTGCTGACGGTGCCCGGCGTCGTGCAACTGAATACATGGGGCGGCACGACGAAGGAATACGATGTCGAGGTCGATCTGCATAAGCTCGACGCCTATGGCGTTACGTTGCCCCAGGTCATCGGCGCGCTCGGGAACGCCAACATCAATGTCGGCGGCCGCACCATCAATATGGGTCAGCAGTCCGTGAATATCCGCGGCGTCGGGCTCATGAACAGCGGAGGTTCGGCGGACCTGACCCAGGGCTACAAGGTGGCAGACATCGAGAATGTGCCGCTGAGTCAGGCGAACGGTGTCCCGGTGTTTGTGAAAGATGTGGCCAAAGTGTCGGTCGGTCACGTGCCCCGGCTTGGCAAGGCGGGTCGGGATCACCAGGACGACATTGTCGCCGCCATCGTCATCATGAACCGCACGCTGCATACCAATGACGTTGTTGCGCGCGTGCGGGCAGAGATCGAGAAGATCAATTCCGACGGGAGCCTTCCGCCCGGCGTAAAAGTGGTGCCTTACTACGATCGCACCAAGCTGGTCGCCGTCACCACCAGCACGGTCATGCACAACCTCATTTTCGGTTGCGTGCTGATCTTTATCATCCAGTGGGTCTTCCTCGGCGATCTGCGCAGCGCGATCATCGTCGGCGCCAATATTCCGTTCGCCCTGTTCTTCAGCATCATAATCCTGGTCCTGCGCGGCGAGGACGCCAACCTGTTGTCGGTCGGCGCCGTCGACTTCGGCATCATCGTCGACGCCGCCGTCATCCTGGTCGAAAACATCTATCGGAACTTCCAGTCGCGGCCGGAGGAGAGACAAGCGCTCATCCAACAACTGGCCGAAGAGCGATGGGGGGATGACCCGACCGACGCCGGCGCATCGGCCGGCAGCCCGGCATGGACCGATCGATTACGGCTCATCCTCATCAGCGCGTTGCAAGTCGACCGCGCGATATTCTTCTCCACCGCGATCATCGTGGCCGCCTTCATTCCGCTGTTCACCATGCAGGGAGTCGAAGGCCAGATTTTCAGCCCGATGGCGCGGACATACGCTTACGCGCTTATCGGGGCGCTGCTCGCGACGTTCACCGTGACGCCCTGCCTGGCCTCGCTGCTGCTGCCGGAACAGGTCAGGGAGGTCGAAACGATCGTGGTGCGGGGTATTCGTTCCGTCTACACCCCGGTTCTGCGGTGGTCGCTGCACAACAGAAAAATCACGATCGCGATCGGCGTGGTCTTCCTGCTCGGCAGCCTCTTTCTCGGGTCGCGACTCGGCAGTGAATTTCTGCCGACGCTCGAGGAGGGCAATCTGTGGATCCGTGCCACCATGCCGCCGACGATATCGCTGGAAGCCGGCATGCCGATCGTCACCAGGATCCGCGAGATTCTTCTCGCTCATCCCGAAGTGATCACCGTGACCTCGCAGCATGGGCGCCCCGATGACGGCAGCGACGCGGCGGGTTTCTTCAATGCCGAGTTCTTCGTGCCGCTGAAACCGTTCGACGAATGGCCGCGGGGCTACACCAAGGACAAGCTCATCGACGACCTGCAGGCCGAATTCGCCAGGGAGTTCGTCGGCATCGACTTCAATTTCTCGCAATATATCCAGGACAACGTCGAGGAAGGGCTGTCCGGGGTCAAGGGCGCGAATTCGGTCAAGATCATCGGCCCGGACCTGAAGATCTTGGAACAGATCGCGCGCGCGGCGATGCGTCAAATGGCCAAGGTGCAGGGAATTACCGATCTTGGCGCCTTCTGGGTCCTCGGGCAGCCCAACCTGAACATCGCGGTCGATCGCGCCAAGGCCGCGCGCTACGGTCTGAGCGTCAACGACATCAACAGCACCATTCAGGCTGCGTTGGGAGGAACTACGGCGACAACGGTTCTTGAAGCCGACCGCCAATTCGGGGTCGTGGTGCGGCTTTCGCCCGAATATCGCAACAATATCGACGAGGTGCGCAACCTCAAGGTCGGCGTTCAGACGACGAACGGCAACGCCTACATTCCGCTGAGCGAAGTCGCGTCGATTTCGCTCGATACCGGCGCTTCCTACATCTTCCGTGAACGCAACCAGCGCTTCGTTCCGATCAAATTCTCGGTGCGCGGCCGCGATCTGGCCGGCGCGGTAGCGGAGGCGCAGGAACGCATCCGCCAAAACGTGAAGCTTCCGACCGGCTATCGGATCGATTTTGCCGGCGAATTCGAGTGGCTGCAGCAGGCGAAGAAGCGGCTGGCGATCATTCTGCCGGTCACGCTCGTATTCATCGTGATCTTGCTCTATGGATTGTTCAACTCCTGGCGCGACAGCCTGTTGGCTCTGCTCGGACTTCCCTTTGCGGTTTCCGGCGGGCTGGTCGGGCTGTACGTCTCGGGCTTGGACTTCAGCATATCCGCGGCGATCGGATTTCATCTCGTTGTTCGGCGTATCCGTGATGAGCGGCATCCTCATCATCAACGGCTTTTATCGGGTGGCGGCCACCATCAGCGATCCGATCGAGGCGATGTTTCATGCCGTCGAGGAGCAGATGCGGCCGATCTTGATGATGACCCTTTCCGCCAGTATCGGATTGTTGCCGGCCGCCATTTCGACCGGCATCGGCAGCCAGGTGCAGCGCCCGCTCGCGACCGTCATTGTCGGCGGTATGTTGATCGGGCCTATCATGTTGCTCGTGGTCGTGCCGGCGCTGCAATCATTGTTCTTGCGTCACCGAACAGCGCCCGTGGGCGATGCCGGACCGGGGTACGTCAGCGGTGATCTTTGACCCGTCGCTTCCCAAGCGCGGCGACGAACCCGATCACCCCAATCCGTCCGACGCCGCGCTGAGCCGCGACAAACCCATCTCGCGGCGCGGAAAAAGCGCGTCGGAGTTTGACCGCCGCCGGCCGGTATCCTGGCAAGTCGCCGGGCAAATACTTGAGTTGAAAGCATTTTTATCCCGATTTCGGCGTGCCGGATGTCACGAATATATTCTTGGTGCGGCGCACGTATATGCGTTCTATATTTTTGTGCCCGGGACCCGACACTATCTTCCGAGCCGAGAGGTCCATGGAAAAGTCGTCTGGTTCCAACTTGCCATTTGGTCTGCGCGTGCTCGGGGTCGTCCTGCGGACGATATTTGTTGCATCACTGGTGCTGGTCACGGTTCGTGTCAGCCTGCCCCAAAACGAAACGATTTGGACGGCCTATGAAACGCCCGGTGACTTGATTCGGCTTGCCTTGGGAATCGCGGTCTGTATGTGGCTTGCGTTGCAGCTTTTTTGGAAGCCCAAGGACCCTCAGGCCTATCGGACGTGGATTTATATCGGCCTTGCCACTGTGCCGTTCGCGCTGATCTGCGTCTTTGCCGTCTGGTATTGGTGATCCAATCCGGTCAGGGCGGCCGTGAACCCGAGATCGATGAGCCAGACGCGTTGTCGCATCAGATAATCGGCAACCAGCCGCTCGGCCTCTCGTTTGGCCTCCGGAGACCGCCGCGGCAACCGGCGGAATCGCGCGCCCGCATCTCCATCAAGGTGACGGGCGCGTTTGGCGCAGCGCGATTTGGACGCCGCTCGGAATGTCACGGCTCGATCAGGCGTCCGGTCGTCGCCTTGATCACGGCCTCGGTGCGGGTCGAGGCGCCGAGCTTGTTGCGGGCGTTGTCGGTATGGAAGTCGACCGTCCGCTTGGTCAGGCCGAGAATTCCCGCAATCTCGAGCGAAGTCTTGCCGCGGGCGACCCAGGTCAAGACCTCGACCTCGCGGTCGTTGAGGTCGACCAGCTTCGGCCATAGGCCGGTCCGCGCGACGCCGGCGAGCCGCGCGGCGATGATGGTCGCCAGGACGTTGAAATCGATCGGCTTGGTCACGTAATCGTCGGCGCCGAGCTGGCGGCCCTTGAGCTCGTTGTCGCGGTCGGTCAGCGCGGTGAGAAACACGAACGGCATTTTGGAGAAGCGCGGCGCCAGGCGGACCAGCTGTTCGAGCAGCTCGAAACCGGACATTGCCGGCATGCTGATGTCGGATAGCACCAGGTCGGGCATAGTCTTGAGGATCGCGGCGAGGCCCTCGCGGCCGTCATAGGCGAGCGTGACCGCGTAGCCGCGATCGATCAGCTCCTCGGCGATCAGCGCCGCCGTCTCGCGGTCGTCCTCGATGCATAGGATCTTCTTCTGAGCTTCAGCCATCGCACGCGGTCCGTTGAGGCGGATACTACTTCATATCGAGCTGATCCGGGGTCGGCAAAAGCCTTTACCGGCGACAAATTCGCTCCGAATTGTGGTTTCTGTCGGCGTCCCGTTCCTATATATATATTTTAACGATATTTCCGTGAAAGAGGCTGCAACTTGCGGTCCCCGGTCTTGTTCATTCGCCGATGGTTGGCGCCGGCACGGCAGCCGCATTCGATTCGCTTCCACCTTGCGGCGGTGTTTCTTTTGTTCTTCCTCCTGGTGCTGGTGCTGGGCCTCTTCAGCATTTGGCGGCTGAGCAACTTCAACCGGCTGTCCGCCGACGTTGCCGAAATATGGCTGCCCAATACCCGCGTGCTCGGCGACCTCAACAATTTCACCTCGGACTTCCGCGCCATCGAGGGCAGCAACCTGTTGCTCACGGATCCCGCCGAGATCGCCGCGACGGAAAAGGCGATGGCCGACCTCGACCGCGCCATCGCCGACGCCGAGCGCGGCTTCGAGCGCATCAGGCATGACGCCGTCGAAGACGAGCTGTACGACCGGTTCAAGGAGCACTGGAACCGCTACCGGACGATCGTCAACCAGATGCTGGCGTTTTCGCGCGACAACCGCCGGGCGGAGGCGCGCGCGATTTACGGTAGCACGTCGCGGGCGGCCTATGATGCGGCGAGCGACACGCTCGGCCAGCTCACCGATCAGGCCGTCGCCAATGCGCAGGCGGCGAGCGACCGCCTGCGGGTCGCCTATCGGCAGGCGTTCTGGCTCATCCTGCTCGGCATGGTGATCGCGGGCGTGATGGTCGTCGCCGTCGTCATCCATATCAGCCGCTCCATTTCCGCGCCGCTGCTGCATCTCGCCGACCGCATGCGCCGGCTCGCCCGCAACGACACTGACATCGACATCGCCGAGACCGAGCGCAAGGACGAGATCGGCGAGATGGCGCGGGCGACCGTCGTATTCCGCAACAACGCGATCGAACTGATGCGCAGCCAGCGCATGCTGGCCCGCCAGGCCGCCATGCTCGAGGAGCAATTGGCGCAGGAGCAGCGCCTCGCGCTGCTGCAGCGCAATTTCGTGTCGATGGCCTCGCACGAGTTCCGCACGCCCTTGACCGTGATCGACGGTCACGCCAGGCGCCTGATGAAGACCAAGGACACGGTCGCGCCGGCCGAAATCGACGAGCGCGGCGGCAAGATCCGCGCCGCGGTGCTGCGGCTGATCCATCTGATCGACAATCTGCTCAACTCCGGGCGGTTGATCGACGGCGGCGCCGAGCTTTATTTCCAGCCCGCGGCGCTCGATCTCGGCGCCTTGCTGCGCGAAGTCTGCCAATTGCACCGCGAAATGGTGCCGGTCGCGCGCATCACCGAGCGCTTTCCCGACGGCAAGCTGCCGGCGGTCGGCGACGCCAAACTGCTGTTTCAGGTCTTCAGCAATCTCTTGTCCAACGCCGTCAAGTACTCGCCGAGCGGTGGCGCCATCGAGGTCGAGGCCGCAAGCGCCGTCGGCGAGGTCGTCATTACCGTGACCGACCACGGCATCGGCATTCCCGCCGGCGACATCGAACGCCTGTTCGAACGCTATCACCGCGGCAGCAACGTATCGGGCATCGTCGGGACCGGTGTCGGGCTCTATTTGGTCAAGATGGCGGTCGAGCGACACGGCGGCCGCGTCGAGGTCACGAGCAAGGAAGGCTCCGGCTCGCGTTTCAGCATCCACCTGCCGGCGATGCACAAGGTTGCGGCGACGGAGCGCCGCTTGGCGGGCGCCGATGCCGCCTCCGACGGGCTGCCGATCTCCGTTCCCGCCGCGATCTCTCCGGCGTTGTCGCCGGACGTTGATGGGCATCGCGAGGGATGATTCCCTTCAGGGAAGATACCCCTTTTCGGCGCGATCTGCTAAAACACTGCGGCTCCCTTGCTGCGGGTGACCGTCATGACAATTGCCGTGAAGTTTTTCGCGTTTGCCTTAACGATCTGCGTGGTTGGTGCGGCGGCTTTTCCCGCAGCGGCGTGGTTTCGCCCGCCCGCGGATAGTCCTGTGATCTCGGTCGACTGGCAGAACCCGCTCAGCCTGCCCCGGCGTTTCCGCAACCACTGCAGCATCGATGCCGACCGCAACCTGTCCTATTGTTCCGACCATTGCGGGCACGGCTACGCGCTGTTTTATTGCTCGCGCGGCTCGTTCGGCTGCTGCCGCGCCGGCTTCGGCTATTGCGATTGGAACGGCGTGCTGCGCTGCGCGCCCTGACGCGGCGGGGAGCGGCGCTGGTTTCGTTAGCGAGCGGTTGACGAGATCATTCTGAATTCGACGCAATAATGAATTACGTCGATGTAACGAATTTCCGCTACGCAATTTCACGTCGTTTTTAGACATTCGATTTATCAACGGTTCTAAAGGCCAACGCACGCGGATCCGGTCCCGCGGCCCGCGTCAGGCGCGGCCGCCGACTTTTTCGCCGCGCCGCCCACATTGGTCCGACGCTTTGCGTCCGACGTTCGTGGTCCGACGCCTGTCTGAGGTGTTTGCAAGATGAGCCGCATCGTTTTTTCCTTGCGCGACGTCGCCCGCCGCTGCCGCTCCTTCATCCGCGATGAAGGCGGCGCGACGGCGATGTTCATGGCGCTGACCTCCATGCCGCTGATCTTCGCGATCGGCGCCGGCGTCGACTACAGCTCGGCCAACATGGCGAAGACCAAGCTCGATGCCGTCGCCGATTCGGCGGCGCTCGCGGCCGTCGATCACCAGCTCATCACCGGCACCACCGCTGCGGCGCAGAGCACCTCGCAAAGCGTCTTCACCGCCGAGGCGGTCAACATCCCCAACGTGACGGTGAACACCGTCAACATCACCGTCACCGACACCGCCACCGACCGCACCGCGGTCGTCAGCTATTCGGCGACGAAGACCAACATGTTCATGGGATTGCTGGGAATTCCCACCACGACGATCACCGGGCAATCGACCGCCGCGGCGGGGCTCTCCACCAACATCAATTTCTATCTGCTGCTCGACAATTCGCCGTCGATGAACATCGCGGCGACGACGGCCGGCATCAACACCATGGTCGCCAACACCCAGGCGCAAGGCGGCTGCGCGTTCGCCTGCCACGAATCCAATCCGTCGGCGGACAATCTGGGCAACAAGGGTGGCGTCGACAATTATACGCTGGCGCAGCAGCTCGGCGTGGTGACGCGGATACAGAACATGGCGACCGCGACCCAGACCTTGATGACGACCGCGCAGCAGATGGAGCAGCCGAACAACGCGCAATATGGGGCCGCGATCTACACCTTCAACTATAACGGCCTCAACACCATCCAGCTGTTGACGTCGAGCCTGACGACTGCGGCGACGTCGGCCACGAATATCAACGTGCTCGAGGTCTACGACAACAATTACCTGACCAAGACCAACCAGAACAACGACACCGACACCAATTTCGAAACCGCGATGTCGCAGATCAACAGCATCATGCCGGCGCCGGGCACCGGGACGCCGACCAGTACGCCGCGCGAGGTGCTGTTCATCGTGTCCGATGGCGTCGACGACGAAGTCTCTTCGACCTGCTCGCAGAAGCTCAGCGGCACGCGCTGTCAGCAGCCGTTCAACACGACCATGTGCACGACGGTCAAGAACCGCGGCATCCTGGTCGCGGTTCTGTACACCGAGTATCTGCCGCTGCCGACCAACAGCTGGTACAACAGCTGGATCGCGCCGTTCCAAAGCCAGATCGGACCGAACCTGCAGAGTTGCGCCTCGCCGGGCCTGTTCTTTTCGGTTACGACGGACAGCGACATCACCGCGGCGATGCAAACCTTGTTCCAGCAGGCGATCGCGACCGCGCGGCTGACGCAGTGACGGGGTAGGTCGCATGCGCGCCGTCATCGTGTTTGCGGGCCTTGCGCTCGCCGCCGCCGGGGCCGTCCCACGTTATTTCGACCACAGGCAGCACTCCGCTCCGCCGGTTCCGGCCGCGCTGACCGCGCGCACCGCGCCGCGTGCGGACGCCGGCATGGCGGCCAGCCACGGTTCGGCGGTCATTCCGCGCGATCAGCGCGGTCATTTTCAGGTCGATGGAAGGGTCGACGGCCGCCGTATCGAATTCATGGTGGACACCGGCGCCTCCGTGATCGCACTGACGACGGCCGATGCCGCGGCGCTCGGAATTCATCCCGCGCAGCGGGATTTCGCCGTCGTCATGAATACTGCGAACGGCACCGTGCGCGCCGCTCCGGCGCGGCTCGACATGGTCGAAATCGGCGGCGTCGTGGTGCGCGACGTGGCCGCGGTCGTCATGCCCGATCAGGCGCTGAGCGAAAACCTGCTCGGGATGTCGTTCCTGTCGCGGCTGCGGCGCTTCGAATACGACGAGGGCAAGCTCGTGCTCGAGCAATAACTCCTCCGCTTCGCGCTCACAAGCTCGCCGTTAACGATGCGACCTGCTGCCATTTCGCGATCCAGGCAACGAAAAATCAAGGTGTTTCACCTATTGGTAACGAATGAGACTTGGAGTTTCGCGCGGCTGATAAGCGCCTTGGCGTGACGAATGATCGCACGAGGTTTGCGCAGTCTGCGTGTTGGGATGCGGCGCGGTGTGATGAGAAAGCTCTCTGAAAAAATCCGACGGCGCGCGGGAGACATCCGTCGTTTTTGCAACGCGGAGCGCGGAACTACCGCGGTCGAATTCGCGCTGATCGGGCCGTTGTTCATCGCCACGCTCGTCGCTGTTTTCCAAACATGTATTTTTCTCTTTGCGCAGATGGTGTTGCAAAACGCGGCCCAGCAGGCCGGCCGATACTACATGACCGGGCAGGCGCAGAACAACAATTGGACGGCCTCCACGGTGGTCGGCATGGTCTGTCCGACGGCGCTGTTCAATTGCAACAACATGTACATGGTCGTGCAGAATTATTCCTCGTTCGCGGGCGCGAGTACGTCGGCGCCGCAGATGTACAACAATGGCCAGCTCATCACGAGCTACGCGTATAATCCCGGTACTCCGGGCAACGTGATGGTGGTGCAGCTGATTTATGCGTGGCCGGTGGTGAACGCTCCGTTCGGTTTCAGTTTTTCCAATCTGCCGAACAACGCCGCGGAAATCATGGGCGTGAGCGCGTTCCGGGTGGAGCCTTACTGAGATGGGAAATCCGCTCGGGTACGTCAGGCGATTCATAAAATCGACCCGCGCGGTCGCTGCGGTCGAATTCGCCGTCATCATGCCGGTGCTGCTGCTGCTGTTCCTCGGCACGTTCGATGCGGGGAACGCGATTGCGATTTATGCGAAAGTGCGTTCGGCGACCTACTCCTTGGGCGCCATTACCAATCAATACGGAAACAGCAGCACCAGCGCCATCTCGACCACGACCATGACGGCAATAACGGCGGCGACGGGCGCCGTGCTGGCGCCGTATTCGAGCACGCCGACCGTCGTGGTGATTTCGCAGATAAAGGCGACATCTGCCACTCAGGCGGTGGTGAGCTGGAGCTATTCGCCGACTTCCGGACAGGCGCTTACGCAGGGCGCGAGCTTCAGCGGCCTGCCGACCAACTTTGCCAAGAACACGTGCGGCGGCACATATCCATGTTATGTCATCTATGCCCAGGTCGCGTATACCTTTACGCCAATGTTCGGAGCATTTGTGACAGGGCCCATCACGCTTGCGGACAGCCTGTTTACGGCGCCGCGCGTCAGCACCTGCGTGCAGTACAACAGCGTGCCCAGCTCTTGCTAAGGCCTGCGGCCAGCGTTCTTTAGGCCTCCACCTGCTGGGAAAGATCCGAACAGCCGAAGCAAGGCCGTCGTCCGCCCGAGCGGGGAACTTGCTTTACTGCGAGATGTGCGCCGTGCTCACGGCCTGTTCGAACATCTGCACCAGCGCGTTCTGGATGTCAGTCGGCGAGCTGGCGGTATAGAAAAAGCCGGACGAGGCACAGCTCTTTAGCGCCGCCGGTATGTTGGGAATGTTGGCGTTGGCGTAGCCGTCTTCGTTGTTGGCGAAGCTCGAGTTCGGATTGGAGATCGTCGTATAAGGTATGTACAGAATGGCGACGGTGATACCGCGATTTCGCATCGTCGCGCACCAATCGGTCGTGTTGATCGCGCCGATTTGGTCGTTTTGATTGTATGGCGGCATGACGGTCGCCGAGTTCGAATAGGGCACGTTGTTCGACGATGCCCAATTTTGCGAGCCCCAGTTGCCGTTCGATTGCGTCTGATAATCCTGCGAACCGTCGGTAACGATGAACACGTACGGCAGGGGGCTGGAAGAGGTCGCGCCGGTGCCGATCTTGGATGACGTGATGAAGGTGTTCATGCTGGACAGTGCATTCTCGAAATGCGTGCCGCCGGATCCGAGCGTCGAGTTCGCCGAGCCACTCCCGCCGTTATCAAGCAGATTGGCGAGCTGTTGCGCAAAGGTGGTGATGGTCGAGCCGGTCAGGCTGGTCGTCTGTCCGACCGAGCAGGAGTTGCTGCTGCCGGCGGAGGCGGTGCAGAGATTTTGGATGAACGGGTATAATCCCACGGTGAACTGATTGCTGATGCCGGTACTGCTCTCGGTGGCCGATGCCTGGGAGAGCAGGGCGGTCACGGCGTAGCCGACGGCGTCGGCGCGCAATTGGATGCAGGACGTTGTTCCGTCGGTGGCGCAGGAGCTGACCTGGCTGTTGCTCCAATTGACGTATTGGCCGCAGCCTGTCGGATACTTTGTGGACGTACCCGGAATTTTGCCCGAAGGCGCGGCGGGCGTAGTGCCGTCGTTAGTGCAACCGCTGGTGAATGACACCGGGTTTGTTCCCAGGCGTGAAATGAGAAATCCTAAACAATAGCCGCCGGGATAGCCGCTTGACCATTGACTGGGAATGGCTAGACCGCTGCCGCCGTACTGCTGAACGGACGGAGGCCATGATCCCTGCCACGGACCGCTTGATCCACTTTGGGCCGAGGTTTGATTGCACGTGGTGTTCTGCGAGGCCCAATGGCAGGCGAATTGGCACCCCTGCGGATAACCATTGTTGGGAGGACTGTTCGTCGGGTGCAGGTTGTCGGGATTGACCGCCATGAGCCTCGCCTGCTCCGCACTGGTGGAGGGGAAGCTCATGGAGCCTGAGACGTTGAGCATCAGGTAAAAGCTGATATAGCTCGGCAGCGTAATGCTCGCCGTCGACGAACCCGCGACGTTGATGTTCGCGTAACCCAGAATCTTCATGAAAGTCGTGGGCACGCTGTCCGAAAAGGCCAGCGTCGCCGTGATGGTCGTTCCGGTCTTGGTCACGGTGCCTGTCGGGGACACGCCTGAAAAAGCGGTGGTGTCGGAGTTGAAGAAATTCTGCATGTAGGTCGAACCGCCGGTAACGGTTCCATTGCCGCTCATGCTCTTGGCGGTCGTCAAAATCGGCGAGTTATTGGAGATGGTCGCCAGCGTCGCGGCGTCGGCGGCGGCCTGCAGTTTGGTCTTGATCATCGACGCCATGGAGTAGTCGGTGACGCAGCCGATGGCGGCGATGATCGGCAGGCTTGCGAGCGCGAACGTGACGGCGACGTTGGCCCGGGAATTGGTCCGGAAGTTGGCCGAGAACATCCGCATCCGCCCAAACGAGACGACCAAGCTTTCCCGCATGTTCGTGATCATGGCTCGCACCTCTTGCTGGTGCGCTTCTATGCTGAAATCGCTAGGAAATTGTTACCTTAACCGATGAAAAAGGGTTCGGCCTTGCTGGCCTTAAAGATAACCGGTGCGCATCTCGGCGGCGAAGCGGGCCGGATCGCCCTGCCAGGCGATGCGGCCGTGATCGAGCAGGTAGAGCCGGTCCGAATGCGGCAAGGCGAAGGTGATGTTCTGTTCGCCGAGCAGCAGCGTCAGCGATGCGGTCTGACGCAGCCGTTCGATCGCCTTCGACAATTGGCCGAGGATGACCGGGGCGAGGCCGAGCGTCGGCTCGTCGAGAATGAGGAGCCGCGGCTTCATCATCAAGGCGCGGCCGAGCGCCAGCATCTGCTGTTCGCCGCCGGACAGCGTGCGCGCCGCCTGGCCCTGCCGCTCGTCGAGGATCGGAAACAGCTCGAACACCCAGGCGAGCTGGCGCGCGCGCTCGGCTTTGACGAGATGGCCGCCGCCGAGGTCCAAATTCTCGCGCACCGTCATGTCGGCGAACAATTCGCGCGTTTCCGGACAATGCACCACGCCGGCGCGCGCGATCGCCGCGGCGGAGAGGCCGCGCAAGTCGCGGCCGTCGAAGCGGATCGCGCCGCGGTAGGGCACGAGGCCCGAAATCGCCTTGAACAACGTGGTCTTGCCGGCGCCGTTGAGGCCGACGATCGACACGCATTCATTCTCGCGCACGGCGAACTCGACGCCATCGACCGCCTTGGCCTTGCCGTAGGCGACGTCGAGCCCTTCGACCGCCAGCAGCGTGGCGGCGTCTTTGTGGTCGCCGCCGCGGCGTTCCACGGCGTCCACCGATCCACCGATATAGACCCGCCGCACCGTCTCATTCTGCATGACGTCGGCGGCGCTGCCTGCGGCGATCTGTTCGCCGAGATACATGGCGATGACGCGATCGGCGAGCGCGGCGACGCTCTTGACGCTGTGATCGACCAACAGGACCGCGCGGCCCTCGTTGCGAAAGGTGCGAATGAGATCGGAGAAGGTGGCGATCTCGGTGTGCGTCAGCCCGGCGAACGGCTCGTCGAGCAGCACCACCTTGGGATCGCGGGCGACGGCCTTGGCCATCTCCATGCGGCGCAGATCGGCGAACGGCAGCGTGAACGGATGCCGGTCGAGCACGCCGCCGAGGCCGACGCGTTCGCCGATCGCCCGCGCGCGTTCGGTCACCGCGGCCGCGGTCGCGAGCCGCAGCAGCGAGTTCGGGCAACAGCGCCAGCTTGATGTTTTCCAGAACGGTCTGCCGTTGCAGCGGCCGCGAATGCTGAAACACGATACTGATGCCGGCGCGCGCGATGCGGTGGGCCGGCCATCCGGCGACGTCGATGCCGTCGAGCGCGACCGTGCCGGCATTGGCGCGCGTAAGTCCCATGACCAGCGACATCACGGTCGACTTGCCCGAGCCGTTCGGCCCGATCAGTCCGACGATCTCGCCGGCGGCGAGGTCGAAGCTCATATTCTTGACCGCGACGACGCCGCCGAAGCGCTTGGCGAGGCCGCGGATCTGCAGGCGCGCGGTCCCGCTCATTCGCGTTCCCCGCGGTGCAGGGCGTAGCCGAGCAGGCCTTCGGGAAAGAACAGGATGACGGCGAGCGCGATCGCGGCGACGACGAAGGTGTTGAGCTGGCCGAGCGGCCGCAGAAACTCGTTGGCGACGATCAGAAACACGGCGCCCAGGATGGCGCCGAGGATGGTGCGGCGGCCGCCAAGCACGGCGGCGATGATGATCTGCACGCCGATGCCGATATCGACCACGGTATCGACCGACGCGGTGCCCATGTAGAAGATCAGCATGGCGCCGGCGGTGCCGGAGAACAGCGCGCTGACGCAGAAGGCCGCGAGCTTGTGCTTGGTGACGTTGAAACCGAGCGCCGCCGCCTGCACGGCGTCCTGGCCGCTCGCCTGCAGGATCAGCCCGACCGCCGAGCGCGACAGGCCGAACAGGAGCACCGCGCACAGCACCAGGAAGGCGAGCGCGTACCAGTAGTTCACGGCGGCGTCGATCGAGAGCACGTCCGGCACGGTCATGCCGATTTCGCCGCCGGTGACGGCGGCGAAAATGACGACGAAGTTCTGCAGCAGCAACACCGCGACCAGCGTGACCAGACCGAAATAGGGTCCCCGCAACCGCAAGGCCGGCAGCGCGAGCAGGATGCCGCCGACGACGGCGGCGACGGCGGCGGCGAGGACGCAGACCGGGATCGGCAGGCCCAGTCTGTCGTTGAGGATGGCGGCCGTATAGGCGCCGAGCCCGATCAGAAAGGTCGGCCCGAAATTGACCTCGCCGGCGAAGCCGAACAGCAGGTCCCAGGCCATCGCGAACACGCCGAAATAGTAGGCGGCGGTCAGGACGCCGAGCAGATAGACCGACATCCACAGCGGCAGCAGCGCCGCGATGACGACGGTCGGCGCGGCGATCCAGAGGATGGGGGAGCGGAGAAGGGGCGAGCGCAGAATGGGGGAGCGCACAATAGTCATGGGCGAGCTCCTATCGCCGTCCCAACAGGCCTTGCGGGCGCACATAGACGACCAGCACGAGCAGGATCAGCGACGGAATCGGCCGCAGGGTCGGCGCAATCAGATAAGCCGTCGCCGTTTCCAGGTAGCCGACGACATAGGCGGCGACCAGCGAGCCGGACACGCTGCCGAGGCCGCCAAGGACGACGATCGAAAACGCACTGGCGGTGAGCTGTCCGGCGTTACTGGTGCTCACCCCGAGAAACGACGCCATCAGGACGCCGGCGATGCCGGCGAGCACGCCATAGATGCTCCAGGCGATGAGATAGAGCGTTGTCAGCTCATAGCCGAGCAGCGTGACGGCCCGGGGGTTCATCGAAGCGCCGAGCAGCGCCTTGCCGGTGCGGGTGCGGTTGACCAGTAGCCACAGGAGGCCGATGACCGCCCAGGACAGCGCCGCGATCATGATCTCGTTCGCCGGCGTGCGCACGCCGAGAACGTTGACCACGCCGGAAATCAGCGGGCGGATCGTCACCGGATTGTCGGAGAACAGATACGCCATGCCGACCTGGATCATGATGCCCCACAGAAGCGTGCCGGTGAGGACGAAGATCTCGGTTTCCTCGGGCCGAATGGCGCGCGAGCGCTGGATCGGCCGCACCACGATCAGATAGGTGGCGTAGGCGGTCACGAGCCCCGCCGCCATGCCGACGAGCGTGCCGGCATAGGTGCCGATGCC
Source organism: uncultured Pseudomonadota bacterium (assembly GCA_963836095.1). Lineage (GTDB taxonomy): Bacteria > Pseudomonadota > Alphaproteobacteria > Rhizobiales > Xanthobacteraceae > BOG-931. The sequence goes on along the minus strand of CAWIHU010000014.1, from coordinate 111,278 downwards.
GAGTTCGGCGGCCGCCGCCCAGCCGACCAGGGCGGCGACGACCATGATGCCGCCATGGGCGAGATTGAGCACGCCGGACACGCCGAAGATCAGCGTGAAGCCGACGGCGGCGAGAGCGTACAACGAGCTGATGGCAAACCCGTCGACGAGGATCTGGATCGCCCGCATATGACTTGCCTAACCGCGTCGACGCCGATCGATTGCCCGGCTCAGCCCTGATTAGGCAGCTTGACGAAGGGAGGGAATTTGAGCTTGGCGTTGGCCTTGTCCTTCGGCCAGACGCACATCTGCTTGCCGTCCTGCCATTGAATGGCGACCCCGGTGACCAGCCCCGGCCCATAGCGCAGCCCGTGGGTGAACTGGTCCTCGCGGCCGTAAAATTGCTCGCGGCCGAAGGTGCCGACATGGTCGGTCGCCTCGAGCGCGGTCACGAGCTTGTCGGGATCGGTCGAGCCGCCGGCCCGCTGGATCGCTTCGGTAATGACGTAGACCATGTCGTAGGCGGTGTAGCCGTCATAGGCCGGCGTGACGCCGTATTTTTTCACATAGGCGTCGGTGAACGGGATGGTGAGCGGCGAATTGGCGACGCCGGGCGCCGCCGCCGTCGTGGTGACGACGCCCTCGGCCGCGCCGTTGGTGTCCTTCCAGAACGTCGAGGTGGTCGCCTGCGAGCTCTGTCCCGCCATCGGGATCGGCACTTGCTGGTCGTGCCACTGCACCGTCGGCTGCACGCCGACATGGCTGATGCCGGTGATGATCACGTCCGGATGCGCATCCTCGATCTGATGGAAGATCGGCGTGAAGTCGGCGGTATCGGGATTGAAGCGGATGTGATCCAGCACCTTGAAGCCGGCCTTCGGCAGGCATTCGAGGTAGCGCTCGTCGAGCGGCTTGGTCCACGCCGCGTCCTCGCTCATGACCACGGTGGTTTTCATGTGCAGCGGCTCCACCAGAAGATCGTGGGTGTAGTCGCAGATCGACTGCGCGAGGTTCGCGGAGGTGAGATAGCCGTGGAACGTATATTTGAAATGGTCGTAGTCGTTGTGGACCTGCTTGGTGATCTCGTTGCTGGCCGCGCCCGGGGTGATGAACGGCATGTGCAGCCGCGCCGACCACGGCTCGATCGCCAGCACGACCTCGCTGATGTAGCTGCCGATGACCGCGACCACCTTGTCCTGGCTCACGGCGCGCTGGAAGGCGCGCACCGCGTCGGCCGAGGAGGAGTGATCGTCGTAGGTAATGACCTCGACCTTGCGGCCGTTGACCCCGCCATGGGCGTTGATGTCGTCGGCGGCAAGCGCCGCCGATTTGGTCAGCGAGGCGCCGGCGACCGAGGATTCCTCGCCGATGACGCCGATTTTGATCGGCTCATTGGTCTCCGCGACCGCGGTCAGGGGGGCGAAGACGGCCAGCGCCACAAGGGCGCCGCCGCCGATAAGCCACCGCGCCGCCCTGTCATGGGTGATATCCATAGCCATTCCTCCCGATTATTGATCGTTCGTCGGCATCCGGACGAAGGTGCCCGAATGCCACCGCCTTGCACCAACTTATAGGAGCGGGTGCAGGTCTGTAAACGTGGCGAAAAGGGGCGTTTGCGGTCGAGGCGGCGGAACGAACCGAAACCGCGGTCCCGCCCAAACCCGTGCAAGTGCATATGACCCATGCGCACAGAAGCGCCGCCAAGTCGCGTGCAGGAGGTAAATAACGTTGCGACGACAGCTCATGTCGCTGACGATGAATGATGTGGAGAGAGTATTCAGTGCCGGGATCGAGCGGCAACGGTCATTGTACCTGCACATCACATGGGCTAAACTAAAAACATGCTGGAGCAGGTGCGATGGACAGGACCATAGCTCGGCTGAATATCGAACATTACAAGCGTCTGCTCGAGCGCGAGACCGACGGCGCCAAGCGGCAGACCATTATGCTTCTTCTCGCCGAGGAGGAAGCCAAGTTGCCCGCCGATCCCGAGGGCAAGAAGAGCCAAGAAAGCGCTTAGCTCGACCGCGTCACTGAGATGTCGGCGATCGTCGTGCCGATGCATCCGCGCGACTGTCGAGTTGGCTGCGGGATGATCCGGCAGCGTCGCTACCGCTCTAACCCAATTTATAGCGCGCAAAGAACCAACGCTTCGCGACGTGAACGGTGAGCAGGTAGGCGATCGTGACAAGCGCGAGCGCGCCGATCAGCGTGGCGGGAATCGGGACGAAGCCGAACCAATGCGCCAGCGGCGAATAAGGTAGCGCGACAGCGAGAGCGAGGGCGGTAAGCGAACTCGCCATGAGCGCCGGATGCGGGCGATCCCGCAAGGGGTGCGCCGTGCGAATGATGAATATCACCAGCGTCTGCGTCGCGAGCAACTCGACGAACCAAGCCGTATGGAACAGCGCATCGTTCGCCTGGAAGACCCACAGCAGCAGGGCGAACGTGACGAAATCGAAGATGGAGCTGACCGGCCCGAACAGCAGCATGAACTTGCGCACAACGTCGAGGTCCCAGCGGCGCGGCTGCGCCACCATGGCGTCGCTCACCCGGTCGAGCGGGATCGTCGTCTCCGACAGATCATAAAGCAGGTTGTTCAAAAGAATCTGGATCGGCAGCATCGGCAGAAAGGGAAGGAACAGAACTCCGCCGGCCATGGAGAACATGTTGCCGAAATTCGAGCTCGTTCCCATCATCATGTATTTGAGAATGTTGGCAAAGGTCCGGCGTCCTTCGCGCACACCTTCCGCCAGCACGCCGAGATCCTTGCGCAAAAGGATCATGGCAGCCGCTTCCTTGGCGACATCGACGGCGGTATCCACGGAGAAGCCAACGTCGGCGGCATGCAAGGACGGCGCGTCGTTGATGCCGTCGCCAAGATAGCCGACGACATGCCCCTGCCGCCGCAAGGCCCGGATGATGCGCGATTTCTGCGGCGGCGTGACCCGGCAGAACACGTTGGTGTCGTCTAATCGGGCCGACAGGGCTTCTTCGGTCAGATGCGACATCTCGGCGCCCGTCAGCACGCCGGTAATGGTGAGGCCGAGTTCGCCACAGACGTGCCGGGTGACCTGTTCATTGTCGCCAGTCACCACTTTGAGGGCGATGCCCAGCCGAGCCAAGTCCGTCAGCGCTTCATTGACGCCGGCCTTGGGCGGATCGAGGAAGGCGAGAAAGCCGCCGAAGATCAAATTCGTCTCGTCGGCGATACCGGCATGCTGGCGGTCCGCTTCGAACGTCGCGCCAGGCGACCCCCAGCAGCCGATAGCCCTCCGTGCTCAGGGCTTTGAACGTTGCCTCCGCGGTGTCGCGCGCCGCGGCGTCGAGCGGTAGGGGCGGCGATCCTTGCTGATGATAATACGCCGCGAGGCCGAGCACGTCTTCGGGCGCGCCCTTGACGACGATGAGGCGTTGGCCGCCGTCTTCGACGAGCACCGAAACACGCCGTCGCTCGAAGTCGAACGGTACTTCGTCGATCTTGCGCCAAGCCGTACGGTCGATGCTGCCGGCCGCGAGGATGGCTTCGTCGAGCGGGCTCTTGAGCCCGGTTTCGAACGCCGCGTTGATCTGCGCCATGCGCATTACGACGTCGCTTTCTTGCCCCTTGATGTCGACTTCGCGGACCAGCTTGATGCGGGCTTCGGTCAGCGTTCCGGTCTTGTCGCTGCACAGGACGTTCATGCTGCCGAGATCGTCGATGGCGGACAGACGTTTGACGATGACCTCCTTGCGCGACATCCGCAGCGCGCCGTGCGCCAGCGTGACCGATACGATCATCGGCAACAGCTCGGGCGTCAGTCCGACGGCCAGCGCCAGCGCGAACAGGAATGATTCCAGCAGCGGTCGGTGGAACAGGAGATTGACGAGGAGGACGAACAGGACCAGAAAAAACGTGGCCTGCACGATCATCATTCCGAATTTTTGGATACCAACCGCAAAGGCGGTCGGCGGTGGCGGCTTCTGCAGGGCGCTGGCGATCGAGCCCAACTGGGCCTTGCGCCCGGTCGCGAGCACCAGCGCCTTGGCGGTTCCACTCACGACCGAGCTTCCCATGAACACCAGATTGCGCGGTAACGTGGTCTCGCCCGCGGGACCGGCTGCCGGCGCCGTTTCCTTCTCCGCCGGGTAGGCCTCGCCGGTGAGAAGCGCTTCATCCACATAGAGGTCGCGCGCCTCGAGCAACCGGGAATCGGCGGGGACGAGGTCGCCCGCCGCGAGCAGAACGACATCGCCCGGCACGAGCTCTGCCGCCGGAATCTCGATGGGCGCACCGTCGCGAACAGCCGTCACCGAGAGCGAAACCTGCTCGCGCAGGCGCTCGGCCGCATTTTGCGCTTGGCGCTCCTGTGTCACATCGAGAACGACGGAGATCAGGACGATGGTCGCGATGACGCCGAAGCTCGCAACGTCGCCGGTAAGTGCCGAAACGGCCGCCGCAAAAAGCAAATCAGGACCAGCGGATTGCCGAGTCGTTCGGCGAAGGCGATGGCGAGGTGCTTCCGTTTGGTCGTGTCGATCCGGTTCGGTCCAACCGTCTCGAGAAGGGCGGCGGCTTCGGCCGCCCCGAGGCCGGCCTCGGCGGAATGCAGCCGCTCAAAGAGGTCCGGGAGCGGAATGTCAGCGAGATCCGCCAATTCGGGCGCCGAGGATGCGGCGACGCCTGTTGCCGCGCGCTGCGCGGTCGCGGCACCGGCGGTGAGGGCGCCTGGTTGCTTCATGTCACTCGAGGTCACTCAAAAGCTCTCGGTTTCGCGGCGAACATTGCGGACAAGTGCCTTCACGCCGACCTCGACAGCAATCCCAATCCGCCGGTTGCGCCGCATTGAGGTGAATCAAGCGGGCTACCGCCGGACCGATTGCTTATGGCACGTCTCCGTGTCGATCGCTTGATGCCGGTGAGCTCGGGCGGCCTAGGGGAGGGATGGGGGCTGACCGCTCGAGATTCGGCAGCCCCGTTGACTCAAATCAATATCCTTTCAGCCTGTTCGGGCGATCAAATAACAGGCGACGATCGGCTTTGGTGAAGGGCTTTTCCAAGGCCGAAAGCGACGCGGCGGAGGGGCCGCGGGTCGCCGATACGAGAGACGACGATGAGTGTGAACTCGGATGCGTCGCCAGTCGAGGCCCGTGGCAAGGTGCTGAAATTTCCGTCGTCGCCGAACGCGGCGCACATGAAGGGACCGGGCGCGCGGAAATTCTGGCTTGCCGCCGGGCTGGGCTCGCTTGCGATCATTGCCGGCATCGCTCTTTGGCTATGGGCGCTCGCCGGCAAGAACGCCGCGCAGTACGTCACCGTGCCGGCCGCGCGCGGCGTCATCACCCGCACCGCGACCGCCACGGGCACCGTCAACCCGGTGCTGACGATCATTGTCGGCGCCTACGATTCCGGCGTGATCCAGAACATTTATTGCGACTACAACACGCAGGTGCGGGCCGGCCAGGTCTGCGCCAAGATCGACCCGCGGCCCTATCAGGCGACGTTCGATCAATATGTCGGGCAGCTCGCGCGCGATCAGGCCATTCTCGACGAGGCCCGTATGGATCTCGCCCGCTATCAAAAATTGGCGGAGCAAAGTTCGATCGCCCGCCAGCAGGCCGAGGACCAAGCTTATATCGTCAGTCAGGATGAAGGCACCGTCAAACTCGACCAGGCTTATGTGGAAGGCGCCAGCCTCGATCTCGACTACACTGACATCGTCTCGCCGGTGGACGGCATCGTGGTGTCCCGCAATGTCACCAGCGGGCAGACGGTCGCCTCCACGTACGTTACGCCGACGCTGTTTCTCATCGCCGCCGACCTCAAGCAGCTGGAGGTGGACACCAATACCAGCGAAGCCGACATGGGCGGCATCAAGGTGGGCGACAAGGCGACGTTCACCGTCGATGCGTTTCCGCAACGGGTGTTCCAAGGCATCGTCACGCAGCGGCGTCAATCGCCGCAAACGGTGCAGAACGTCGTCACTTACGACGTGGTGGTCGGTGTCGACAACAGCGATCTGGCGTTGGTGCCGGGCATGACCGCATCCACCACGATCATCATCGATCAAAGAACCGATGCGCTGCGCGTGCCGAACCAGGCGCTGCGCTACGTGCCGGGCGGGCTTGCCGCGGTTGGAGCCCGCGGCGCGCCGACGCCGACGGGCGCCCACGCCCACGTCTTTGTGCTGCGTGATGGTCGGCCCGTTGCGGTCGCCGTCGTTCCCGGTCTGAGCGACGACAACTTCACCGAGATCGTCAGCGGCGACCTTCAGGCGGGCGATCTGGTCATCACCGCCGAAAGCAGCGCTCCCGCCGGCGGCCAAGCCGGCGTGCCGCCGCCGCGGCTGTGAGGCGGCCGCCCGATGCCGCCTGAAATCGCCGCAGCCGCCGCAGCCGCCGCAACGATGCCCGCGGTGATCAAAGTCGAAAACGTCGGTCGCACATTCGTCATCGGCGACGTCAAGGTCGAAGCGCTGCGCGGCGTAAGCCTCACCGTCCAATCCGGCGAGTTCGTCGCAATCATGGGCTCCTCAGGCTCGGGCAAATCGACGCTCATGAACATTCTCGGCTGTCTCGACCAGCCGACCAGCGGCCACTACTTTTTGGAGGGCGTCGATGTCGCGGCGCTGCGCGAGCCGGACCTTGCCCGCATCCGTAGCGAACGCCTCGGCTTCGTGTTCCAGAGTTTCAACCTGCTCGCGCGCACCAGCGCGCTGGAGAATGTCAGCCTGCCGCTCTATTACGCCGCCGCCGGGCCGAAGCGGCGTGCGGAGCGGACGGAGCGGGCGCGCGCGGCACTCGAGCTCCTTGGCCTCGCCGACCGCGAGCGCAACACGCCGGGTCAGCTTTCCGGCGGCCAGCAGCAGCGTGTCGCCATCGCCCGGGCGCTGATCAACGCGCCGAGCCTCCTGCTCGCTGATGAGCCGACCGGCAATCTCGATACGCGGACCTCGCACGAGATCATGGAAACGCTGCGCACGCTCAACCGCGAGCAGGGCGTCACCATCGTCCTCGTCACCCACGAGGCCGACATCGCGGCTTATGCCGACCGCGTCGTGACCATGCGCGACGGTATGATTGTCTCGGACGAACGGGTAGCCAAACCGGCGCCGACAGCGCCGGCAGCGGCCGCCGGCGCGATCAGCGAGGCGGAGCGCGCGGCATTCTTTCGTCCGGCCGAACCGGCCGCGACGCTCGCCCCCGCGGGCTCGCTCGCCTTCGCGTTCATGATCCTCGCCGCCGCGGCGCAGGCGATCGGCCGCAACTGGATGCGTTCGGCCCTGACCATGCTCGGCGTCTTTATCGGTGTCGCCGCGCTCATCGTCATGGTCAATGTCGGCAATGGCGCCAGTGAAGCGGTCCGCAAGCAGATCGAGAGTCTCGGCACCAACGTCGTTGTGGTCTTGCCCGGCGCGCTGACCTTGGGCGGCATCCGCGCCGGTTTCGGCAGCGCCTCCACCTTGACGGTGGCTGACGCCCGCGCCATCCGCCGCGAGGATCCCGCCGTGGCCCTGGTCGGCTACCTCATCCGCCAGTCGGCGCAGGTGCAGTACGCCGGCCAGAATTGGACGACGATGATCCAGGGCGTGAGCGCAAATTACGCGTCCGTCACGAACTGGCACATTGCCGCCGGGCGGGGCATCACGGCGGAAGATGAAAGCAAGGCGAACCTTGTGGTCGTCATCGGGCGAACCGTGTACCAGCAGCTCTTCAGTCCCGGCGAGAATCCGATCGGCGCCTCCATTCTGGTCAAGAGCGTGCCGCTGCAAGTGATCGGCGTGCTTTTTCCCAAGGGCCAGTCGGTGTTCGGCACCGATCAGGACGATCTTGTCATGACGCCGTTCACGACGGCCGAACGCAAAGTGCTCGGCGTCGCCGCGCCGACCACACAGCAGACGCCGATCAATTGGCCGTATCTGGCTTGGCCCAATCCTTACAATCTGCAGGCGCGGATGACCGGCTATGCCAACCAGATTTATGTGCAAGCGGTCAGTCAGCCGCTGGTGCAGACCGCCATCCGCCAATTGACCGAGACGCTCATTCGCCGCCATCGCATCAAGCCCGGCGCCGTCAAAGACTTCGACGTGCGCAATCTGAGCCAGTTCGTCGAGACCGCCGAAAGCTCGAGCCGCATCATGGCGCTTCTCCTCGCCGCCGTGGCGTCGATCTCTCTGATCGTCGGCGGCATCGGCATCATGAACATCCTGCTCGTCTCGGTGACCGAACGCACGCGCGAGATCGGACTACGCATGGCGATTGGCGCACGCCGCACGCACGTACTGCTGCAGTTCCTCGCCGAAGCGATCTTTCTGAGCGTCTCGGGCGGGCTTGCCGGGATCATCACCGGCATCGCGTTGTCCGCGGCGATCTCGCTCGTGTTCCACTGGGCGGCGCCGGTGTCGCTGACGGCGGTGGTCGGCGGCTTCGTGTTCGCCGCCGCGGTCGGGGTGTTTTTCGGTTTTTACCCGGCGCGCAAGGCGGCGGGCCTCAACCCGATCGACGCGCTGCGCTACGAGTAATTGGCCGCGATTGATTGGCAGCGCGTGATTGCCGGTGTCGCGTTTATTTCGATGTCTATTTGGTTGTCGTTGCCGGGAGGCAATGGCCGAATTCGGTCGTCACCCTGCCGGCGGCGTATTGCTGCCAGACGATGCCGAGGGCGGAGCGGTCGATGCCGACGCTGGTATCCTGGGTCTGACCGCTGATGGCGATGTAGGTCATGGTAACATTGGCGAAGCTGTAGCTCCGATCCCCTGCTTTGGCCGTCAGCTTCTTGGCGTCTTCGTCGAAGCTGATGGCGACCGGCCGGTGCTCAGAGCCGGGCTTGGCTTTGGTATCGGTCAAGACGCAATCGAGCTGCTGCGGCGCGGCGAGCGCGCCGGCGTTTGCTGCCGAAATCGTCGTCGACGCGGCGGCGATCATCACCATGGCGGATCGCAGTCGTCGTTTCATCCTATCCTCGATCCATCGTCGATCCTTGCGGTCGACGAATTATCGAGGGTGGGGCAGAAAACGTGTTGATCTGCATCAACGCGAGGGCGCGCCGGTCCGCTGTCGGTTGCAGCTTCCCGAAGCCGTGAACCTCGTGCGGAGCGGCCGCCCGGTGCGAGACTAGACGTATCAGATCACAGCGCGGGCGCGGCCAGTCCGCGGCGCCGGCATGCGGCGATCAGCGTGTTGCGCAACAGGCACGCAATCGTCATCGGTCCGACGCCGCCCGGCACCGGCGTGATCGCCGCGGCGACGCCCTGCGCCTCGGCAAACGCAACGTCGCCGACCAGTCTGGCTTTTTCGCCCGGCGGCGCGACGCGGTTGATGCCGACGTCGATGACGACCGCACCGGGTTTGATCCAGTCGCCGCGGACCATCTCCGGCCGGCCCACCGCCGCGACCAGAATATCGGCGCGGCGCAGGATGGCCGGGAGATCGCGGCTTCTGGAGTGGGCGACCGTCACGGTGCAATTTTCGCCGAGCAGCAGCGCCGCCATCGGCTTGCCGACGATATTGGAGCGTCCGAGCACGACGGCGCCGGCGCCGGCGAGCCCGCTGCCGAGCGTGTCCTTGAGCAGCATCAGGCAGCCATAGGGCGTGCACGGCACCAGCGCTTCGCCGCCGCTCCACAAGCGGCCGACATTCTGGGCGTGAAATCCGTCGACGTCCTTGGCGGGATCGATGGCGTCGATGACGCGTTGCGGGTCGATGTGCTTCGGCAAGGGGAGCTGTACCAGAATGCCGTCGACCCGGTCGTCGGCGTTGAGCCTTGCGATCAGCGCCAACAGCTCGGCTTCGCTGGTGGCGGCCGGCAAGGTCTCTTGAAAGCTCGCAATGCCGGCGGCCGTCGCCGTCTTACCTTTGTTGCGGACATAGACTTGACTGGCCGGGTCGTCGCCGACCAGCACGGCGCAAAGCCCCGGCACCACGCCCGATCCCTCCTTGAGAGCGGCGGTTGACTTGGCGACGTCGGCGACCAGCCGATCCGCCCGCGCCTTTCCGTCGATCCGTGTCGTTGTCACCGACATGAGTTACGATCCTTTAAGTGCGATCCTACAATTCCGTCGCCTGGCGAGCGCGGGAGGCGGCATTGTCACGATGCCGCGGCGGATGGCAACCACGACGTTGCCCACTCAAAACGTACCGATTGATCGCGATCAATGTGGGATGTTGCCCGGAGTGGGTAGCCTCTCACCCGGTCGAAGCAAAAAGCAGGGAGCAGGTCATGATGAAGACAATGAAGGTGCTGGCGGCGCTGGGCGCCGCCGTCGCAAGTCTTGGTGTCGCCAGTCTCGGCAGCGTGACGGCTGCCGATGCGCAGGTCATCGATCTTTCAGGTGAGTTTACATGCGTACGTAATTGCCTGGCCGGTCCCGATGGCGGACCGCCGGCGCTGGCGTATGTGACGCAAAACGGCTGGGACCTCAATCTCGTCAACGAGGCCGGCGTGCCGTCGCGGGCCTGGGTCGACTGGCCGGGCCACATCTGGGCCGAGCGTTGGCAAGAAGGGGCGATCTATTCGCCTGACGGCATGACCATTCAGTTCGATCGCGGCTCGGTCTGGCAACGCTATGTCGCGCCGCCCCCGCCGCCGCCTCCGGTGCGGCATCGCGTGCGACGCCCACGTCGGCCGGCGGCACAATAGCACCTTCGATCGCGGCATCGTTCGATCGGCCACGTTCAGCGGCCGGCCTCCCGAGAGGCCGGCCGTCGGCGTTCGCTGGCCGCTATTCCAGCGTTTTGCGGAAGCGCAGGATGCTGAGCGTGAGGAGGCTGGTGGCGAGGATCGCCATCGCCAGGAAATCCGGCCACAGCACGCTCAAGCCCACGCCCTTGAGCAGGACCCCGCGAATGACGACGAGATAATAGCGCAGCGGATTGACGTAAGTGAACCACTGCAACACCTGCGGCATGCTCGAGATCGGGAAGGCGAAACCCGACAGGATGAAAAACGGGCTGAGGATGAAGAAATTGGCGGAGAACGCCTGCTGCTGGGTGGAGCAGACGGTGGAAATGAGCAGGCCGAGCGCCAGCGTGCTGAACAGAAACAGCGCGGTGCCGAGCAGCAGCACGAGCGGATTGCCGACGAAGGGAACCCGAAACCACAGCAGTCCGACCGACACCACCAGCGCCACCTCGCCGAGGCCGAGCAGGAAGAACGGCACAGTCTTGCCGAGGATGAACTCGGCGGGCCGTATCGGCGACACCATGATCTGTTCGAGCGTCCCGACCTCGCGCTCGCGCACGACCGCGAACGCCGTGAGGTTGACGATGGTGATGAGGGTGATGGTGCCGATCACGCCCGGTACAAAAAACCACTGGCCGTTGAAGTCGGGGTTGAACCACGGCCGCTGTTCCAGCGTCACCTGGACTTGCCGCATGCCTTGCACGCCCTCGACGCGCCGCGTCAGATCCGACGCGTAATCCTGGGCGAACCCCGCCGCAATGGTGTTGATGTAGCCGAGCGCGATCAATGCGGTGTTGGAGTTGGTGCCGTCGACGATGACCTGCAGCGGCGCGGCCTGGCCCTTGCGCAAGAGTTCGGCGAAACCGGCGTGAATGACGAGCGCGACCGCGGCCGCGCTGCGGTCGATGGTGGCCGTGATTTCGTGTTGCGACTGCGCGACCTCGACGACGTTGAAGCGGTTGCTCGCGGTGAAGCGCGCGATCAACTCGCGGCTTTCCTGCGAATGATCGAGGTCGAGCACCGCGGTCGAGACGTGATAGACCTCGAAGGTCGCGGCGTAGCCGAAAATCAGCATCTGCAGGATCGGCGGCACCACCAAAAGAAAGCGCGCCGCCTTGTCGCGGCTGATCTCGAGAAATTCCTTGATCACGATCGGTGTGACGCGGGCGAACATGGCGGGTCCCGTGATCTCAGTCGAGGCGTTTGCGGAAGGCGCGGGCGGCGAGCGTGACGACGGCCAGTGCGTAGACGACGAGGAACAGGATCGGCGTCGCCAGCTCCGCGATGCCCGCGCCCTTGAGAAAGATCGCTTTGATGATGGTGACGTAATAGCGCGAATAGATCAGATAGGTGAATTTCTGGATGACCGGCGGCATCTGATCGATCGGGAACACATAGCCGGACAACAGCATGGCCGGCAACAGCGTCACCACCAGCGCGAACTGGCTGGCGCCGACCTGGCTGCGGATCAACACCGAGAACAAATAGCCGATGCTGAGAACGACCGCGAGGTACAAGGTCGTGGTGAGGAACAGCGCGGCGAACGCGCCGCGGAACGGCACCTCGAACCACAGCGCCGCGAGAAGGAGGCAGAAGGCGGCATCGAGCCAGCCCAGCACCAGGTAGGGAATGAGCTTGCCGACCATGACCTCGCCCGACGTGACCGGCGTGGAGACGAGCAGCTCCATGGTGCCGCGCTCCCATTCGCGCGAGATGGTCAAGGCGGTGAGCTGCGCGCCGACGAGCGCCATGATGACGGCGACCAGGCCGGGAATGATGAAGTTGCGGCTTTCCAGGTCTTCGTTGAACCAGACCCGCGACTGCACCGCCAAGGGCTGAAACCGCTGCAGGGTGCGGCCCTGGCGGTCGAGCGCGGCGAGCGCAACGTCGTTGGCGTAGCCGCTCACCACGGCGCTCGCATAGCCCCAGGCGATGTTCGCTGTGTTGTCGTCGGTGCCGTCGAGGATCGCCTGCACCGAGGCGCCTCCGGCGTCGTTGAGGCGCTGCGAGAAATCCGGCGGGACGACAATGGCGGCACGGCAATCGGCGCGATCGATCGCCGCGACCAGTTCCGCGTAGGTTTTGACGTTGTGCACGATCGAAAAATAAAGCGAAGCCTGGAAGTGCTTGAGCAGATCCTGGCTTTGCTGGCTGCCTTCACGGTCGAAGGTGCAGATCGGAATGTGCTTGAGATCGAGGTTGACGCCGTAGCCGAACAAGAACATCTGCGTGAACGGAATCATCAGCGCGATCATCAGGCTGCGCGGATCGCGCCAGATCTGCAGCACTTCCTTCACGGCCAGGGCCTTGAGCCGGCGCAATCTCATGCCGCCTGCCTCTGTTTGGCCAGGTCGGCGGCGACCAGGTGGACGAAGACGTCCTCGAGCGAAGGACGAATACGGCCGAGCCGGCTTGGTCGCAGCTTTCTCTCCGCGAGATAGGCCGGCAACTCGCTTAGACTACGCTCGGCGTCGCGGACGAGGACATGGATGGCGTTGCCGAAGACCGAGGCATCGACAACGCCCGGCGCCTGCTGCAGCGCCGCCAGCGTCGGTCCGAGCGCGTCGCATTCGAGCAGCAGAAACTCGCCGCCGAGCGCCGTGCGCTTGAGCGCATCCGGGCTGCCCATGGCGATGATCCGCCCCTGATTGATCAGCGCCGCGCGGTCGCAATATTCGGCCTCGTCCATGTAGTGGGTCGAGACCAGAACGGTGACGCCGTCGGCGGCGAGCGTGTGGATCAAATCCCAGAACCGGCGCCGCGCCGTCGGCTCGACGCCCAACGTCGGCTCGTCGAGAAACAGTATCGGCGGCCGGTGCAGCACGGCGCAGCCGAGCGCCAGGCGCTGCTGCCAGCCGCCGGCGAGCGTCGAAACCAGCGCGTGCTCGCGGCCGCCGAGCCCCGCCATCTCGATGGCAAACCGCATGCGCTCGGCAAGCTGCTCGCGCGGCACGTGATAGATGCCGCCGAAGAACCGCAGATTTTCCTCGACCGTCAGGTCGCGATAGAGCGAAAATTTCTGCGACATGTAGCCGATGTGCTCACGCACCCCCTCCGGGTTGCTCGCGACATCGATGCCGCCGACCAGCACGCGTCCGGCGCTCGGGCGCAGCAGGCCGCACAGAATGCGGATGATAGTCGATTTCCCGGCGCCGTTCGGACCCAAAAAACCCATGATCTCGCCGCGCCCGATGCGAAAACTGACGTGATCGACCGCGACGAAGCTGCCGAACCGCTTGACCAGATCGTCAACGATGATTTGCGCGTCCTGCACTTCGTTGCCGCTCATGAGTTTTGTCCGTTGTCTTCGAGCAGCGCGACGAACACGTCCTCGATGCTGGGGGTCGCGACGCCAATGTCGCTGAAAGGAACGTTTGCCCTCTGCAAGGCCTGCCGCAGCGCCGGCATCCGCAATGCCGCATCGTCGACCACGGCGTGAACGCCACCGCCGACCAGGATGGCGTTGCTGACGCCCTCGAGTTCGGCGAGCGCGGCGCGGGCCTCCCGCCCCGCCTCCGACGAGATGGCGACGACCACGCCCGGCATGCGCGCTTTGAGCGCCGCCGGCGTATCGCAATAAAGCACGCGGCCCCTGTGGAGGAGCGCCAGCCGATTGCAGCGCTCGGCCTCGTCGAGATAGGCCGTGGTGATGAGGATGGTCACGCCTTCTTCGCGCAGGCCGTAGAGAATGCGCCAGAAATCGCGGCGCGACACCGGATCGACGCCGGTCGTCGGTTCGTCGAGCAAAAGAATCTGCGGCGTGTGGACGAGCGCGCAGGTGAGACCGAGCTTCTGTTTCATCCCGCCCGACAATTGCCCGGCCCGCCGTTTGCGGAACTGGCTCATGCCCGACGCCGTCAAGAGCCGGCTCGCGCGTTCCTCGCGCAGTTCGTTGGGCACTTCGAACAGGTCGGCGTAGAAGCGGATATTCTCGTCGACCGTGAGTTCCTCGTAGAGACCGAACCGCTGCGGCATGTAGCTCAAATGCGGCTTGCCGCCCTCGGGGTCGGCCACCACGTCGACGCCGTCGACGAGAATGCTGCCGCCGTCCGGCTGCATCACTCCCGCCAGCATCCGCATCGTCGTGGTCTTGCCGGCGCCGTCGGGACCGACCAGGCCGAAGATCTCGCCGCGGTTGACGGTGAAGCTGAGACCGTCCACCGCGGCAACCTTGGCGAACCGCTTGGTCAGCCCGTTGGCCGCGACGATGGGTACAGGCCCTTCGTTCATGGATTGCCCGAGGCAAGCGCCGTCAGCGTGGCGTCCGCCGGCATGCCCGGCACCAGTTCGTGGCTCGGGTTATAGATGTCGATGCGGATGCGATAGACCAGCGTCACACGCTCGGCATGGGTCTCGACGCTCTTCGGCGTGAACTCGGCGTTCGAAGAGATGAAGGTGACGCGGCCTTTGTAGGTCTTGCCCGGATAGGTATCGGTCGTGACGGTGGCTTCCTGATTGTAGCGGACCTTGCCGATGTCGGTTTCGTTGATGTAAGCGCGCAGCCAGACGTGATCGAGATCGGCGAGCGTCACCACCGGCGTGCCGGGAACCATGATCTCGCCAAGCTCGGCCTGGCGGACCTGAATGACGCCGGAGAACGGCGCGCGCAGCACCGTGTAGTCGAGCACGATCTGCGACAGCTTGAGCGTTTCCTCGGCGGTATGGATATTGGCCTGCGCGAGGTCGACCTGGCGCTCGGCGGCGTTTTCGAGCGCCTGATCGCGCTGGTGCGCGGCGGTCGCCTGCCGCCAGGCCGCATAGGTCTGGTCGCGCGCCTCGACGGTGCCGGCCTGCTTCTGCAGCAGGAAATCGGCGCGCTTGTATTCGGCGTCCCGGAATTCGAGGTCGGCGGCGTCGAACTCGACCGTGCGCTGCGCCGCCGTCAGATTCTTTTCCGCCGCGGCGAGCTGGCGACGCTGCAACTCCAATGTCGCCGCGTTGACCGCGACTTGCTGGCGGTAATCGGAATCGTCGAGCCGCGCGATCAGCGTACCCTTGTCGACCCATTTGCCTTCGTCGAACGGCAATTCGACGATGCTCGACTGCACCGTTTTGAAGCCGAGCACCGCCTGGTGCGCTTCGATGTTGCCGGAGACGAGGATCGTGGCCGCGAGTTGCGGCCCGCCGAACCAGCGTTGCAGGGTGCCGCGTTCGAAATAGGCGGCAACGGCAGCGACAGCCACCACGACAATGGCGACCAGGAGCGCCAATTGCGTCCGGCTGGGCATCGCCTTCGCGGTCTTCGCTCGCAGTGTTTGCAGATCAAGCGGCGCATGCATCGCCTCGTCTCCACTATCGTCCGAGACGTTTATGACCCGGGAGGGCGGGGCACTCTTTGATCCAGGTCAGAGATTTAAGTCAGAGATTCAAGTCAGAATCCGGAATACGCAAAATGACGCAAGGTTAATCTTGTCGCTCAAATCATCGGCAAGCGTTAATCGGCAAGCTTCATCGATATGACGCGATGCGCTTTGCCTCGCGTTTGACCTTTATCAACGCGACGGCGCGACCGATCACCTACCGAGTTGATGGAGACCACACAGGCACGAGGTTCGCGTGGAGGCTCGGTGTGCGCAGTGACTTTTCCCGTCGCTCGTTTCTGCGAGGCTCGGCGCTGACGACGGCCGGAGCGACCATGGCCAACGCGACATCGGGATTTCTTGCGCAAGGCGAACCGGGTCCAGGCGGCGCTGCGGCCGTCGGGCCGGAGGCGATCGCCGTCACCTTGACCGTCAACGGCACGGCGCGGGCGCTGGCGGTCGAGCCGCGCGCCACGCTCGCCGAGGTGTTGCGCGGACCGCTGCAACTCACCGGAACCAAGATCGGCTGCAATCGCGGCACCTGTTCGGCCTGCACGGTTTGGCTCGACGGCGCGCCAGTGTGCGCTTGCATGATTCTCGCCGTCGACATCGGTACGCGCGCCGTGACGACGATCGAAGGGCTGGCGGCGGGCGACACTTTGCATCCGGTGCAGCAGGCGTTCATCGATTACGACGCGTTGCAATGCGGCTATTGCACGCCCGGCATGGTCATGAGCTGCGCGGCGCTGATCGAGCACACGCCGGAGCCGACCGCCGCCGACGTGCGCGCCGCGATCAGCGGCCATTATTGCCGCTGCGGGACTTACCCGCACGTCGTCGAGGCCACGCTCGCTGCGGCCAAGGCGCGCAGGAGCTGACGATGGCGAAGCCGGACGATCCGCGCGTCGAGACATTTCCCTACGGCATCGCCGGCGCCGGCCTCGGCGAGATCAACCGGCAAATCCCGGCCGACGAGCCGCCGCCGCTGCCGCCGAACAATGAGCTCGCCGTCATCGGCAAGCCGACGCCGCGGCAGGATGGGCGGGCGAAGGTCACAGGGACCGTCCGCTTCACGACCGATATCGTGCTGCCGGGCATGCTGTACGCCCGCGTCTTGCGTTCGCCGCTGCCGCACGGCCGCGTGCGCGCGCTCGATCTGTCCGCGGCATCCCGTCATCCGGGCGTGCGCGCGGTGGTGCCGCTCGTCAGCGCCGACGATCCGGAGAAGGCGACGCTGCGTTATATCGGCGCGCCGGTTGCCGCGGTTGCCGCCGTTTCGATGGAAGCGGCGCAACAGGCGTTGCGCCTGATCCACGTCGACTACCAGCCGCTCCCTTTTGTCGTCGACCTCGACCAGGCGCGCGCGCAAGGCGCGCCGCTGGTTTACGAAAGCGCCGAGGTGGCGCCCGGCGGTCATCCGTCCGGCTGGCCCGCGGCCGTCGGCCTGCCGCTCAACGGCAATGTCCGCGGCCCGGCCTTCAGCCGCCGCGGCGATGTCACAAAGGGCTTTGCCGAGGCCGACGCCGTGGTGGAAGCCGAGTATCGCACCAACGTGCAGACCCATTGCTGCCTGGAGCCGCACGGCATCGTGGCCGATTGGCGCGCCGACGGGTTGACGGTCTACATGTCGACCCAGTTCACCACCGGCGTGCGCAACGAGCTGGCGGAAGCGTTCGGCTTGCCGCTCAGCCGCGTCCGCGTGGTGGTCCACGCCATGGGCGGCGGCTTCGGTTCGAAATCCTCGCTCGGCAATTATGGTTGGATCGCGGTCGAATTGTCGCGCCGCGCCAAGGCGCCGGTCCGCCTCATTCTCGATCGCCAAGAGGAGCAGATGGACGCCGGCAACCGCCCCGGCACGACGCAGCGGCTGCGCATCGGCGCCAAGCGCGACGGCGCGCTCACGGCGATTTCGCTCGTCAGCTATGGCACCGCGGGCGTCGCGGTCGGCGCCGGCGTCGGCTTCAACGCGGAGCTTCTTTACAACTGCTCGAATTTCGACGGCGCGCAGCACGACGTGTTCATCAATGCCGGGCCGGGCTGCGCCATGCGCGCGCCAGGCAACACCCCCGGCGCCTTCGGCCTCGAGCAGACGATCGACGAATTGGCCGAGCGGCTGGCGCTCGATCCTTTGGCGCTGCGCGAGCGCATCGATGGAAGCCCGGTGCGGCGCGAGGAACGTCGGATCGGCGCGGAGCGGATCGGCTGGCGGCATCGGCACGCGCCCGGCGCCGATACTGGTCCGGTCAAGCGCGGCCTCGGCGTTGCCCAATCGATCTGGATGGCCAACGTACAGCTCGACTCCTCGTGCGAGGTGCGCGTCATGCGCGACGGCTCGGTCGAGGTGCTCTCGAGCGTCCAGGACATCGGCACCGGCACGTCGACGGTCATGGCGCAAACGGTCGCCGAGGTGCTCGGCCTGCGGGCGCAGGACATCACCGTGCGGATCGGCGATACCGAATTTCCGCCCGGTCCGCCGTCCTATGGCAGCCGCGCCACCGCGTCGATCACGCCGCCGGCGCGCAATGCCGCGTGGCACGTCCAGCAAACATTGTTTCGTGAAGCGGGTCTCGCGCTCAATGCCGCCGCTGACGACCTCGTGGCGCGCGACGGTAGAATATTGGTTCGCGACGACCCGAGCCGCAGCCTGAGCTTCCGCGAAGCCGCCGGCCGGCTGCGCACCGACCGCATCAGCGCGGTCGCCTCGCGTGCCGACGATTATTCCGGGTTCATGCGGCGGATGGGCGACGCCGCTTTGGCGCATCAGGCGCTCGGCGGCGTGCAATTCGCGACGGTCGCGGTCGATACCGAGACCGGCGCCGTGCGCGTCGAGCGCGTCGTCGCGGTGCAGGATTGCGGCCGCCCGATCAACCCGCGGCAGATCGAAAGCCAGGTGCATGGCGGCATTTTGATGGGCCTGTCCTATGCGCTCCTGGAGGAGCGCATCCTCGATCAGCATACCGGTCGCATGGTCAATCCGGACTTCGAGCATTACATGCTGGCCGGCCCCGGCGAGACGCCGGCGATCGATGTCGTGGTTTTGGAGAACTACCAGGCCAACAGCTCGACCGACGCCTACGGCATCGCCGAGCCCGCCAACATCGCGACCGCCCCGGCGATCGCCAACGCCATCTACAACGCCATCGGCGTTCGCCTGCGCAGCCTGCCGATCACGCCGGCGGCCGTTCTCGCCGCGCTCGGCAAAACCCCACTGCGGAGCTGACGCCATGACCCCGTTCGCCTTGGCCCGTCCGCAGACCATCGCCGCCGCCGCTGCCGCGGCATCGACAACCGTGGCAACCGCGATGACGCCGTTTCCGCTCGCCGGCGGCGACGGCGAAGTCGCCGTGGTGAAGGCCGGCGGCGTCGATCTCCTCGAGCTGATGAAGGAGGGCCTGCTGACGCCGGCGAAAGTCGTCAATCTGCGCGACGTGCCCGGTCTGGATACGATCGTCGAGGAGGACGGCGGTGGCTTGCGCATCGGGCCGATGATCACGCTCGCCGCATTGGCCGCGCATCCTTTGCTGCGGGCAGCGCCATGCCGTGCTCGCCGACGCGGTGCGCGGTTCGGCGAGCCCGCAAATTCGCAATGTCGGCACGCTGGGCGGCAATCTCCTGCAGCGCCCGCGCTGCTGGTATTTCCGCTCGCACGCCTACCATTGCCTGCGCAAGGGCGGCGGCCATTGCTTCGCGATCTCGGGCGAGAACCAGTACCATGCCATCTTCGGCAACATGCCGTGCGCCATCGTTCATCCTTCGACCGTCGCGACCATGCTGGTGGCGCTTGGCGCCGGCGTCGAGCTGACCGACGCGGCGGGAGGCCGCCGCCAGCTCGCGCTCGAGGATTTTTTCGTGGCGCCGGAGCGCGATCTGCAGCGCGAGAACGATCTGCAGCCGAACGAGATTCTTTCCGCGATCCGGCTGCCCAAGCCGTCGCCCGGCTTGCGTACCGCCTATCTGCGGCAGGGCGAGAAGGAGATGTTCGTCTGGCCGCTCGCCGATGTCGCCGTCGCGCTGGAGCTTGCACCGGACGGCGCCTGCCGACGCGCCGCGATCGTGCTCGGCGCCGCCGCGCCGGTGCCGCATCGGGCCCGGGCGGCGGAGGCCGCGCTGACGGGCCAACGGATCGATGAAGCCACCGCCGCGGCCGCCGCCCATGCCGCCCTCGACGGCGCCACGCCGCTCAGCAAGAACGCCTACAAGCTGCCGCTGTTCGAAACGCTGGTGCGGCGGGCGATTCTGAAGGCCGTGGCTTAGCTCGTAATGACGAGGAAGCGCTTTCACCGCATCCGCGACTTCAGCGTGATGGTCGGCCCGTCGACCGCGAACGTACCGTAGCCGCGGTGGTGGATGGTCTTGGGATTCTTCTGCGCCGGATCGGTCCAGGCCTTGACGACTTCGAGAATGAACAGATTGTAGCTGGAGACGAGGCGCCGGTCGATCACCTTGCATTCCAGATTGGCGAAGCAGTCGGCGATGAGCGGCGGCGCAACACGCGCGGCCTTGGCCGCGGTCAGGCCGAACGCCGCGAATTTGTCGAGGTCGGCGCCGGACGCGTTGCCGACCTTCACCACCTTCGCGGCCAGTTTGCGCGCCGGAATGGCGATGACGCATTCGCCGGTCGCGCGCAGCGCGGCGAAGCTGTAATTGGCGTTGCTGACGATGCAGGCGATTTGCGGCGGCTCGAACTCCACCATCATGTGCCAGGACATGGTCATGACGTTGGCGCGCCCCTTGCGCGCCGTGGTCAAGAGCACCACCGGCCCGGGCTCGATGAGCTGATAGACCTTGGCGAGCGGCAGGTCTTTCATCGTACCGGGTCTTTCATGGCGCAATGACGAGATTATTGGCCGACCCAGCGGATCTCGGGGTCCTTGCGCGGGATCGGCGGCGGCGCTGCCTTCGGATGGCCGACAATGATCGGTGCCACGGGCTTGTAAGCCGCCGGCAGCTTCAACAACGCCTTGCCCTCGGCCGTGCCGAGCCAGCCTTGAGAGAAGCCGATCCAGCACGTGCCGAGGCCCGCGCCGCGCGCCGCCAGCATCAGGTTCTCGGCGGCGAGCGCGCAGTCCTCGACCGCCCACGGGACCTCCGCGACGGTGCAAATCAGGATCAGCACCGGCGCGTGATAGAAGATATTGAACTTCTGGTCGTTCAAGACCTCGGTGAAATGGTGCGACATGAGCCCGATCGGGGTCGTCCGCACCATATGCGCTTTGGCTTCCTGCGATATGGTCGCGAGAACGTTCTGATCGCGGACGACGCAGAACGCGTAGGGCTGCTGATTGACCGCGCTGGGCGCCTGAATGGCGGCGTCGATCAGCTCGCGAATGGTCGCTTCACCCACCGGCTCGGCCGTGAATTCGCGGACGGAGCGCCTCGAGTAGATCGCGTCTTTGAGGTCCATGGGCCGGTCCTGTTGTCTGTCCGATGCACCAATTACGGCGTTCGAATGATATCGTTTCCGCGTGATGCATTTTTAAATCAAGCGCATTTTCCACTTCATGTGTTTGATTCAAATCAAGGCCCACACGCTTGCATTGACCACAGTCGTTCAGCGGAGGCAAAGCTCGATCGGCAGGAACTTCGTCTTCAATGTTTTGCAGCAATGCGACAACAGATCCTGTCACCGTCATGAAAATGTTCAAAGGAATGAATCCCGATCGCCTGCTGCGGCGGTTGCTCGTCGTGATCGCCATCGGCGGGCTGGCGCTTGGCTTGGTGGCGCGCGGCGCCGGTGTTTCCGCGCTGGCCAACCTGTGTTGGACGATTGCCACGGTTCCGGTAATCGCGGGGCTCGCGGTTTCGATCGTCCGCGACATCGCGGCCGGGCGAATGGGCGTCGATGCCATCGCACTGCTGTCGATGACGGGTGCGTTGGCGCTTGGGCAGCCGCTTGCCGGTGCGGTGATTGCGCTCATGTACGCCGGCGGCAATGTGCTCGAAGACTTCGCCGTCGCGCGCGCCGAGCATGATCTGCGCTCCCTGGTTGATCGTGCGCCGCGGATTGCGCATCGTCGCCTTGACCACAGCGTCGAGGATGTCGCGGTAGCGGACTTGGCCGTCGGCGACAAAATACTGGTCCGCGGCGGCGAGGTCATCCCGGTCGACGGTATTGTCAGTTCAAATGCCGCGATGATCGACGAGTCCGCATTGACCGGCGAGCCGATCGCATTGGCCAAAACCCGGGGTGCCTCGGTATTTAGCGGCACGCTGAACGCCGGGGAGGCGTTTGAAATCATCGCGTCGTCGAACGCCAGTGCCAGCACTTACGCGGGCATTCTGCGTCTCGTTACCGCGGCGCAGACGGCGAAGGCGCCGTTCACGCGGTTGGCGGACCGCTACGCGATGGTTTTCTTGCCCGTGACGATCGTCGTCGCCGGCGCCGCTTGGTTGATCTCGGGGGATCTTATCCGCAGCTTGGCTGTGTTCGTCGCTGCAACGCCGTGTCCGCTCATTTTGGCAGCACCGGTGGCGTTCATCGCCGGAGTCGCGCAGGCGGCGCGGCACGGTATTCTTATCAAGGGCGGCGCGCCGCTTGAGGCCTTGGCGCGCGTCCACACCGTTCTGTTGGACAAGACCGGAACGCTGACGGTCGGAGGCGCGCGGCTCCTCTCCGTCGAAACGGCGCCGGGCGAGTCGGCTGACCGGGTGCTCCAGCTTGGTGCGGCATTGGAGCAGGCTTCGCACCATGTTCTCGCCGGTGCGATTGTTCAGGCTGCGCTCGACCGCGGCTTACCGCTCGCGATGCCGCGCGATCTACGCGAAACCGCCGGGTCGGGCATTCAGGGCGTTATCGATGGCAAGCTCATTGGCGCCGGCTCGCGCGATCACATCTATGCGCACCGCCGTCCGGACGAATGGGCGCTGCGGGCAATACGCCGCGCGGCCTGGCGATCGGCCCTTGCGGTCTTTGTCGCGGTCGATGGGCAGCCGATCGGCGCGCTGTTGCTCGCCGACGAACTGCGGACCGAGACGCCGCACGCCATCCGGATGTTGCGGACCGCCGGTGTCGCCCGCGTCGTGATGGTGACCGGCGACCATGCCGCCGCGGCAGAATCCATCGGCTCCGCGCTCGACCTTGATGCCGTGCTGGCTGACCGCGTACCGGCGGATAAGGTCGATGCCGTTCGCTCCGAGCAACGGCTCCATCCGACCGCCATGATCGGCGACGGCATCAACGATGCTCCCGCGCTGGCGGCCGCCGATGTCGGCATTGCGATGGGCGCGCGTGGTGCGAGCGCGTCGTCCGAAGCGGCGGATGTGGTGATCCTCGCGGACCGGCTCGATCGCGTCGGCGATGCTCTCGTCATCGCCAAACGCGCGCGCGGTATCGCGGTACAGAGCATTATTGCGGGCATGGGCCTGTCGGGCGTCGCCATGGTTGCGGCCATGCTTGGCTTGATTGCTCCGGTGCCCGCGGCGCTCATTCAGGAATTGATCGACGTCGGTGTCATTCTGAATGCGTTGCGCGCTCTTCGGCCTGCGCACAAGCGCCAATCGCCGACCTTGCCGGTCGCGGCCGGCCACGAACTCCATCACAACCACGTCACGCTCGGCCGCGCGCTCGACCGGCTGCGCACGATCGCGGATGCGCTCGACGACGCGAGCCCCGAGGCGGCCCCTTCGCTGATTTCGGAAGCCAACGCTGTTGTCCAGCAACAGGTGGTGACGCACGAGCGCGACGACGAAGGCAAGGTTTATCCGGCACTGGCACGGATCATCGCCGACGGTCATGGCCTATCCGCCATGAGTCGCGCCCACCGGGAAATTCTGCACCTCGCCCGCCTGCTCGCACGCTTGGTGGAGGATATGTCGGCGCAAACCGCAAAGGCGGATCGCTATCTGATTCGCGACGCTCAACGTGTCATCGAATCAATCGAAGTCCTGGTGCGGATGCACGTGGCGCAGGAGGAGGAGATTTACGACGCCGTTCAGTCGCGGTGATGGAACGGCAACTGCTTGCGGTGTTGCAGAAGGATGACGCCACCTTGAAACGAGAGTTCGCTAAGGAATTAAAACGCGCCGGCTTCCCCGTTCCGGCGTACCGGCTCGGTCATCAGTTCTTTCCGAACGAGAACAATGCCGGGTGGAGCGATTTCGCGCGCGAGCATGGCGTGACGATTGGCCAGAACGATTTGGAGAACCGCCTGCAGGACATCAAGGACGGCTATTACTGTCCGGCGCTGTCCGATCTGTTGGACGCCTGCGGCAAGCGTTTCGCGCGGCTGTCGATCGTCAAGGATATTTGGTTCGCCGAATGCGATGACCCAGAAACGACCGCGATGGGGCAGAGTCCCGAGGAAGCCGTGGGGCGGCTCTGGCTGGCGCTCAATCAAAAAGCGCCGCAACAATGAGGGCAGGGCGGTGCAGCGTCATTGTACTGCCCATTCGTCACCGCGCGATTTCCCGGCCCCCGCTAAGTCCGCCGTCGATCGTCAGGATCGACCCGGTTGTATAGGCCGAGAGCGGAGACGCAAGAAAAACGACGGCGGCGGCGATTTCGTCGGGCGTCGCGGCGCGGCCGAAGGGGAGCGTGGCTTGGGCCTCGCGCCACCGCTCGGGGTCGCCGTAGCGTTCCAGCGCCTTGGCGCGGCCGAGTTTTTCGTTGCGCTCGGTGGCGCAGGGGCCGGGATTGACGCCGACGACGCGCACGCCGAATTTGTGGCTGGTCGAGCCGAGCGCCTTGGTGAAGGCGATCATCGCCGCGTTGCCGACGCTGCCGGCGATGTAGCTTGCGTCCAACAAGTCGCCGCTGATGCCGATGACATTGACGATCACGCCGGCGCGCCGCGCCTTCATGCGGGCGAAATATTCGCGGCTGAGATTGATGTAGTTGAAGACCTTGGAGTCCCAGCCGGCGCGCCAGCGCGCCTCGTCGACGTTTTCGATCGAGCCGGAGGGGACGTCGCCGGCATTGTTGACCAGAATGTCGACGTTGCCGCACGCGTCGACGACGCGGGTGGCAAAGCCGGGCTGCGCGAGGTCGATCGCGAGCGTGTCGACCTTGACGGGATACACGCCGCGGATCGAATCCGCGGCTTGATCCAGCGTCGCCTGCGAGCGCGCCGCGAGATGAAGATCGCAGCCCTCGGAAGCAAAGCGCAATGCGGTCGCAAGACCCAGGCCTTTCGAGCCGCCGGTAACCAGAACCGTTTTGTCGGTCAGATTGAGGTCCATGCCGAGAGCCTGTCGTAATGTCAACCGCCGGTCGGAATGACCGGCAAGAGCAGATGCGAGGGATGCGCGGCGTCGTGATAGATGCTGTGCACCACCGTGCGGCTCGCGCAGACGTGGTAGGGGATGTATTCGACATTGGTGGCGCCGAGCACGCCGGTCGAAAGATCGAGACTGGTGATCTCGACGCAGATACGGTGGCCGCGGCGGAACAGATTGGCCGTCGAAAAAATTTCGATCGAGTATTCTTCGATCTCACCCGGCGTCACCTTCTGCCGCGCGTCGCGCGTGAGCTTGTGCCAGGGCTTCCACGGCTTCGAGCGCCGCGGATCGAGCGCGCGGTTCGAGGCCTTGAGCCAGCCGCGCGTCAGTTCGCGTTCGGCAAGATCGGTCGGGATTTCACGCTCGCCTTCGCGCGCGGTGCGCACCGACGGATCGGGCCCGACGTCCTTGAGCACGATGATCCAATTGGTGTCGTCCTGATCGATGGCGGCGAACAGATTGAGCACGCTCGGCCCGGCGACGAGGAGATCGTGCGGCAGCGGGTCGGTGAGAAAGCGCAGTTTCTGGACGCGGTTCGTCTGTGTCGGCGGCATCTGCACGAACACGTCGGGCGGCACGTAGGCGTCGACGCTCGCGCCGATGTAAGGTTCCGCCGTCAGCCGCTCCCAGCTCGCGAGATAGAGCTTGGTCCACTGCGTTTCCGGCAGCGGCCAATCGGCGCCGTGTCGCCATTCATTGGCGCCCATGACGAAATATTTGACCGCCGGCTCTTGCATGATGCCGGTGTCGATGCCCTTGAGCCAATGGTCGTACCAGCGCAGCATCTCGCCGCGCAGCGCGCGCAGCGGCCGGTCGGGATGCGCCGGGCCGGTCAGCAGCATTTTCTTCTGCGCCGGGATCTTGCTGAAATAGGTCTGCGCGCCGGCGAGATGGGTCTTGTAGGTGTAGCCGTACCAGCCGGCGCCGGTATAGGTCGGCACCGTGATGTTGTTGAATTCCCGCTCGGCCTCGGCGACGGTTTCTTCGTTGTCGAACGGATCGATCAGCACGTCGAAATAGCGCGGCATGTGCTGGCCTTTTTGCAGCAGCACATTGTGCAGATGCGGATACATGCGGATGTCCGGGTCCGCCATCGCCTCGCGCCATTTTTCCTCTTTTTCCGGCGGCAGTTCGCCCGGCGCGTGGCGAGCGAAGTGGTAGGAAGAAAAATGATCCATCAGATAGCGGAAAGCGTGCAGGACGCCGCCGGGATATTCCTCGCGGAAGCCGCCGAATTTGCCGTAGGCGCCGCGCGGATCGTAGGCGAAGATGGTTTTGAGATGCGGCGGCTGCTGGCGCGCGGCGTGGAATTGCTCGGAGGCGAAGGCGCCGATGCCGGCCATGCCGATATTGCCGTCGCACCAGGGCTGCTGCGCGATCCACTCGATCACGTCGTAGCTGTCCCATTCGCGCGAGCCGCCGTCGCCGGATTTGAGAAACCCGCGCGGCGTGCCGACCACGTGCACATAGCCGCGCGCGACGAAGAACTCGGTGTCCCCGGCCTCGGCGTGGCCGAGCCACAGCGACGACCATGACGGCTGCGGCGGAAAGGTTTTCGGATAGTCGCTGCCCTGCAGTTCCTTGGAATGGACGCCGAACGCGAACAGCACCGGAAATTTCCCCGGCGCGTCGGGCCGGTAAACGTCGACCACGATCGTCACGCCGTCGCGCATCGTTACCGCGACATCCTTGTCGCAGACGATCCTTTGGTATTGCGGCTCGCGCCGATAGTTCGAGGGCGGCTGGTGGCCTGACGGAAACAGCTCCTCGGCGGCGCGGGTGTCGTTGTCTTTCATCGGTATCTCGAATTCGGTCAAATGGCGGAAGCTATTTGTCGCCGACCATGACGCACATCAGCAGCGCCGGTTCGCGTCCGGTGTTGACCCAGGAATGATTGGTGCCGCGCTGCACGACGGCGTCGAACGGCTTGAGCGCGATCGGCTCGCCCTCGTCGAGCATCAGCGAAATCTCGCCGGACAGGAGGAGGATGTAATCGACCGTCGGCGTTGCGTGCATCATCGGATGGCGGCTGGTGTCGACGCGTGCCTCCGGCGAACCGATCTCTTTGAAGAACCAGTCCTGCAGGGAAGCGATGTCCGCCGCCGTCATGTTTGGATCGAGCGGCGGGATGGTGAACAGCCGGAACATGGTGCCGCCCGGCGGCGGAAAGAACTTCATCGGCGAACGGCCGATCAGCAGATCGTGCGGCGATTGCCCGGCCTGCGTCTGCCAGAAGTCGAAATTGCCCGGCCCGCCCATCGCGGCTTGCGCGTCCTCGACCACGATCGATTTGCCGGCCTTGTTCACGCCGGTGACGATCACGCGATGCGTCTCCGCCATTTTTAGTTCCCCCTCAAGGTATCACGACCACGTTGGTGAAGCCGCCATTGCGGAACAGCGAACCGTCGAGCGCGGTATTGACCTCGGCGAGCGGCACCCGCACATGCTCGAACACCGAGAGATCGAGCAGGCCCGCGGCGGCCATGGCCGACAGCGCTTGCCCATCGGCGGTCGTGAACCAGTTCGAGCCGATGAATTCGATCTGGTTGTCCATCATCCAATGGATGTCCATCACCGTCTTTTCGCCGACGCCGCCGATATTGATCGCCTTGCCGCCGCGCCGCAGCGCGTAGATGGCGTCCATCAGGAATTTGCCGGAGGTGCCGGGCGCGAGACAATCGATCACCGCATCGACGCCGTGGCCGCCGGTGAAGCCGCGCGCCCAGTCGGCGACCGGGCGGCCCTCGTCCTGCGCCAGCACCTCGATGCGACCCGGGGCCAGCGCCTTGACGCGTTCGATGCGGGCGCGGTCGCGCGCGGTGCCGAGAATCTTGGTGACGCCGCGGCCGAGCGCAGAGAGCGTCGCGCCGAGCCCGAGCGTGCCGGTCAGCCCGTTGATGAAAATGGTCGAGCCCGGGCCGGCGTTGGCCTTGCGCAGCGCCGCGTAGGCGGTGCCGATATAGCCGAACCGCGCGGCCTGTTCGTAGCTCACATTGTCGGGGATGGTGACCAGATTGTGCTGCGGCGCGGTCGAGTATTCGCACATGCCGGCGAACGGATAGGCGTCGAATTGCTTCTGCGAGTCCGCCCCGAAGCCGAAATAGCCGCGAAAGGTGTAGTTGCTGCAGTTCATGGTCTCGTCGGCGCGGCAGGCCGGGCACGAGCCGCAGAACAGGCCGGGATTGACATAGACCCGGTCGCCCGTGCGGAAATTCTGCACCAGCTCGCCGACCTCGGCGATCTCGCCGGCGACGTCGAGGCCGAAATTGGCCGGCAGTCTGGGCAGCGGCAATTCCGGGAACCAGCTCTGCCAATGGGTGAGCACGTTCATCAGGTTCGGCACGACGTTGCAGGCTTTCACCTTGACCAGCACGTCGGTCGGACGCGGTTTTGGGATCGGCACCCGCTCGAGCTTCATCGGCTGGCCGGTCTGATGCAGCATGGCTGCGAGCATCGTGGTCACGCGGGACGTCCCCCCTGTTGAATGGCCGGCGAGTGCGAGGCAAGCCGGACTTTGCGTCGATAAGCTCGGCATCGTATAGCGCAGCATTGGGTGGCGCGGAAAGCGCCGCCCGCGCATGGGAGGCGGTATGGACTTCGAATACTCGTCCGAGCAGAAACTCCTTTGGGAAAGCACGCACAAGCTGATGCAGCGCGTCGCCACGCCCGACTATTTGCGCCGGCTAGACCGCGAACGGCTCTACCCCTACGAACTCTACGACGCCTGGGTCAAGGCGGGGCTGTTCGCGCTGCCGTTCGCGGAAGAATATGGCGGCATCGGCGGCAGCGTCGTCGACCTCGCCATCGTTGCCGGAAGAGATCGGCCGCTACAGCGCCGATGTCGTGATGGCGTTCGGCGGCAGCATCTTCTGCAGCCTCAATGTCGCGCGCAAGGGCTCCGAGGAGCAGAAGCGTCATTGGCTGCCCAAGCTCATTTCCGGCGCGATCCGCATGTCGATCTCGATGTCGGAGCCGGACGCCGGATCGGACGTCGGCGCGATGCGCACGACGGCGCGGCGCGACGGCAACGACTACGTCATCAGCGGCCAGAAAATCTGGGCGACCGCTGCCGGCGCGCGCGATAATTTCATCAATGTCTACGTCAAGACTGATCCCGCCGCGCATTACCGCCACGGCATGTCGCTGTTCCTCGTCGACAACGCCTCGCCGGGCCTCGAAATCCGCAAGCTCGACATGCTCGGCCGCCGCTCGGTCGGCACCTACGAATTGTTCTTCAACGACGTGCGGGTGCCGCCGGAGAATTTGATCGGCGGCGAGAACAAGGGCTGGGACTGCATTCTGTCCGGCCTGCAGGCCGAGCGCGTGGTCGCCGCCGCGTGCGATTGCGGCAGCGCGCGCGGCGCGCTCGACATGGCGGTCGCCTACGCCAAGGAAAGAAAGCAGTTCGGCCGGCCGATCGGCAGCTTCCAGGCGATCGCGCACATGCTCGCCGATCTCGAAGCGCAAGTCGAAGCCGCCTGGGCGTTGACGCTCAAAGCCGCCTGGCGGGTCAGCCGCGGCGAAGACGCGCTCAAGGAGATCACCATCGCCAAGCTCCTTGCCGCCGAGACCTACGTGAAAACGACCGAGGTCGGCATGCAGGTGATGGGCGGCTACGGCTACAACATGGAGTTCGACATGCAGCGGCATTTCCGCGACGCCCGCGCCGCGACCATCGCCGCCGGCACCTCGCAAATCCAACGCAATCTGATCGCGGCCCAGATGGGCCTCAAAGTGCAATAACACACACCGGGCGCGAAGCCATGACGGTCGGTCTGCCGCTCACTATTCCCAATAGCTTTGCGCGCGCCGCGCGCTGGTTCGGCGGCGGCGAGGCGGTGGTCGATTCCGGCACGCGTCTGACGTATGCCGAGCTCGACGATTTGTCGTTGCGCGCCGCGTCTTTGTTCGCGGCGCTTGGCGCCAAGCCGGGCGAGCCGCTCGCGCTGCTGTGCCCGCCGAGCGCGATTTATCTCACCGCCTGGCTCGGCGCGGTGCGGCTCGGTGCCTTGCCGATGGCGCTGCACACCCGCGAGTCCGCGGCGGCGCTCGCGGCCGTCTGCCGCAAGATGGCGCCGAGCCTCCTTGTCTACGACGCTTCGATGGAAACGCTGGCGGCCGGTATCGCCGCCGGCTATCCGGAGCTTCGCGCCTGTGTCGAAGCCGTTTCGGCGGTGCTGCCGAAACGCAGCGGCACGTTTCGTCCCGCGGCGTCCATTCCGGGCGATCTGCCGAATGCGCCCGCCGACGCGTCGTTGGCGCGGCCGGCCGAGGACGATCCGGCGGCGATCGTTCTTTCCTCCGGCACCACCTCGGTGCCGAAAGGCGTGGTGCACACCCATCGCGGTTTCATCGAGAACGCGCGCACCAACCTTTATCTCTATCAGGGCCTGCTGCCGCGCGACCGCTCGCTGGTGCCGCTGAGCACGGCCTTCATCGGCTGCTACAATGGCTGGTTTCCGTTTCTCAACGCCGGCGCCTGCACCATCTTCATGGAGCATTTCGATCTCGCCGAACTGGCGCGCAAAGGTCACCGCCGAGCGGGCGACTCACGTGTTCCTGACGCCGACGCTGTGGCGGCGGCTTCTCAATGCCGATCAATCGGCGGATTTTTCCTCGGTGCGCCTGATCGGCTTTGCCGCCGAGCCGATGGACGCGACTACGCTGAAGCGGCTGCGCGAAAAAATCAGCCCGAATGCCGTGCAGATGTACGGTTCGACCGAGACCGGCGCCGCGGGGAGTTGCATCACCGCCGAGGAGATGGTCGGCGAGCGGCTCGTCAGCGTCGGCCGCCCATTGCTCAACGGCGACCTGCGCATCGTCACGCCCGGCGGCGCTCCGAACGACGAAGTCGCCCCGGGCGAAACCGGCGAGATCTTGATCTCGAGCCCCTCGCTCGCCGCCGGCATCTGGCGCGATCCGGCGGCGACCGCGGCGAGTTTCATCACCGACGGCGACCGGCGCTGGTGGCGCTCGCGCGACCTCGGCCGCATCGATCAAGGCGGCTACCTCTACCTCGAAGGCCGGCGCGACGATATGATCATCTCCGGCGGCATCAACATCATGCCGGCGCGGGTCGAGGAAGTGCTGCTCGCCCATCGCGGCGTCGCCGAGTGCGCGGTGGTCGGCGTGCCGAGTGCGGAGTGGGGCGAGGAGGTGCAGGCTTTCGTCGTCCGCGGCGATCCGGCGCTCGATGCCGCCGCGCTGGAGCGCCACATCCGCGCCAGCGACCTGTCGCCCTATCAGCGCCCGCGCGTCTACACGTTCGTGACGGAACTGCCGCGCACCTCGACCAACAAAGTGCTCCGCCGCGTGCTGCGCGAGACCGCGCTCGGCGCCGCCGCCCAGACGACCCCCATCGAAGGATAGAAGAGAGACAATGAGCGAGACCGAAAAGCTGCTGCTGATCGAGCGCCAGGGCCCGATCGCCATCGTCACCATCAACCGGCCCGACAAGCGCAACGCGCTCAACGAGAAACTGTGGGGCGAATTGAAGACGACGTTCGAAAGCTTCGAGCCCGACGTGCGCTGCGTGGTGCTCGCGGGAGCCGGCAAGCATTTCTGCGCCGGTCTCGACCTTGCGGAGCATCGTCACCGCCAGCCGTTCGAAAGCATTTTCATGTCGCGGTTCGCGCACGCCACCCTCGACGCCATCCAGTTCGGCGGCCGCCCGGTCGTGACGGCGATGCAGGGCGCGGTGATCGGCGGCGGTCTCGAGATCGCGACCGCGACCCATGTCCGCGTCGCCGACCCCACCACGTTCTATCAGTTGCCGGAAGGCCGCCGCGGTTTTTATGTCGGCGGCGGCGCGAGCGTGCGCGTCGCGCGCATCATCGGCTCCGGCCGCATGGTCGAGATGATGTTGACCGGCCGCACGCTCGATTGGCCGCCGGCGAGCGCCTCGGCCTCGCGCATTACGTGGTGGAGCCGGGCAAGACGCTGGAGAAAGCGATCGAACTCGCCAACAACATCGCCAAGAATGCGCAGATCCCGAATTATCTGATCGTCCAGGCGCTGCCCCGCATCGAGGACATGTCGGCGTCGGACGGCTTGTGGACCGAAAGCGTCGCGCAAGCGGTGAGCATGGTCTCAGACGACGCCCGCGCCGGCATCGAGGCGTTTCTCAACAAGAAGAAGATCGAGTTTTAGCTGTGCGCCATATTAATCTGATCAGAAACGTCGCGAACTGGCCAACATATTATGCACACAAGGCGGGAATCAGCGGTCGCGACGCTATCGACTTTCGCCTCCGCGGCGATGTCCACATTAACGTTCCCGTGCGGGTGCTCCACGAGTTCAAGGAGGTCGTCTTCGACGAGTGCTACACGGCCGCCATGCCGCGACCCATTCCGTCCGGATCCGACATCATCGACATCGGCGCCAATATTGGCGCCTTCGCATTGTTTGCAATGGCGAAGTTTCCCGCCTCGCGGATCATGGCCTTCGAACCTGATTCTCACAATTTCGGGCAATTGGCGAAGAACGCCGCATCCAATCCTACCGGCCGGTTCACAATCGACCCGAGAGCCGTCGGGGCGTCGTCGGGCGTAACTGACTTCTTTAGACCCGGCGAAGACGGCTTCGCTACAGGCGGCAGCATCGTCGGCACGTCGCTTGGCGCTAAGAAAATAAATGTGCCGATCGTCGGTATTGCCGAGCTTTTTTCGGAATACGAAGTTCGTCGCTGCGGCCTGCTAAAACTCGACTGCGAGGGCGCCGAGTTTGCCATTCTTCACGCCATGCCTGTCGACGTTCTCGAACGGATCGATCAGATGGTAATGGAAGTCCATGCACCATCAGAAGGCGGCGAGCGATCGATCGCCGGTGTGGTGGCGTTTCTTGGCAGCCGTGGGCTGAAGACGAAGCGAGGTGCCCATGGCCTTATTTGGGCGTGGCGACCATGACGGCCGTCGCCTACGTCAATTCGTTCGCTCGCGCGGAGTGCGGTCCAAGCGCGGTTCAAGGCGTAGGCGGAATACGCGGGTTAGGCCCGCGTATTCCGTTTAATAGTTGCTGCGGGGGTCTCAGAGATTGGCCTCGGCGAACGCCTGCACCCACATGGCGCAGACGCCGGACCGAACGATGTCCTCGCGCGCGAATTCGATCACCGGCACCGCGAGCATCTGCGACCTGATCAGCTGCAAGACCGTGCTCAGGCCGCTCGCCTGGTCGAGGTCGCACTGGCTGACGTCGCCATTGATGACCACCATGCAATTCTCGCCGATCCGGGTCAGAAACGTCTTGATCTCGGCAGGGGTGCAGTTCTGCGCCTCGTCGAGCAGCACGAAGGCGTTCTTCCACGACCGGCCGCGCATGACTTCGAACGGAACCATTTCGATGTCGCCGCGCTTGACGGCGATCTCGTAAGCAGCTTTGCCGATGCGATCTTTGATCGCTTCCGCTACCGGTGCGGCCCAGGGCGCGAACTTGTCTTCCAGCGTGCCGGGAAAATATCCAAGCGAGCGTCCGCACGGCACGTTCGGTCGGGTCAGAATGATCTTGTCGATGCCTTCGTTGCGCAGAAGATCGGCGGCGAAAGTGGCGGCAATCCAGGTCTTGCCGGTGCCGGCGGGGCCAAGCACGATGACCTGCGGGCTGGAATGCAGGGCTTTGAGGTAGGTCGCCTGCTTCGGATTGAGGGGTTTGATCGGGGGGAGAGCGCGTTCGTTCTCGAACTTGGCGGCGCGAAATTCGATGATTTCGGCTGTTTCGAACGCACGCATGTTACGCCGACGTTTTTTGCTGAAGTGCTTGCTGCTGAAGTGCTTACCCAAAGCCCGACTCCTTTTGCTGGACGATGAGGATTGGACGCGAGCACGCGCCCCACGAACCGGCGTGGGGAGACTGGTCGACCGAGTTGTTACGAGGAGCAAGATGTTTTGAAGAGGCAGGATGTTTTGAGGAGGCAAGTCAGGCCGCGGCGAACGACAGCATCCGTATGCGGGATACGTCGATCTTCTCATGATTCGCCAACGTACAAGGCCGACATGCTCAAGTAAGATAATAGATTCATGTGACAATTTGAAGGAGCGATTTCGGGCCGCGCCGAGGCGTCGCATCAAATCAAATTTGCGCCCGATCCCACGGCGGCTCGGGGGCGAACTGGGCAACCAGAAATTCGATCATCGCCCGCACTTTCGCCGCCGGGTGATGGACCGGCAAAAACACGGCATGAATGCCGACTTCGAGGGTCGGATGATCCAACGGCAGGACCGTCAGCGTCCCGGCGCGCAGCGCCTCGGCGACGATGAAGGTCGGCTGATAGATCACGCCCTGGCCGGCGATCGCGGCCGCGAGCAGCGCGCTGCCGTTGTTGGCGCGCAGATTGCCCGTGACAGGGATCGTCATCTCGCTGCGTGCCCCGAACGTCCAGCGGTCGGCCCCGGTCCAGCGCGACAACGTGTAGCCGAGACAATTGTGCTGCGCGAGGTCTGCCACGGTGCGCGGCGTGCCGCGGGCCTCGAGATAAGACGGCGCCGCGCACACGACGATGCGGCACGGCGCTATGCGGCGCGCGATCAGGCTCGAATCGCTGAGACTGCCGATGCGAATCGCGAGATCCCAGCCTTCCTCGGCGAGACCGACCAGGCGGTCGTTGAGGCCGAGCTCGACCGTGACATGCGGATGGCGGCAAGCGAAGCCCGAGAGCAGGGGCGCGATCTGACGCACGCCGAACGAGACCGGGGCGTTGAGGCGCAACACGCCGCGCGGCTCGAAGCGGTCGGCGGCGACGGCGTTGTCGGCGGCATCGAGGTCGGCGAGCACGCGGGCCGCTACGTCGAGATAGTCGCGTCCCGCTTCGGTGAGGGAGAGCCGCCGCGTGGTGCGGTGAAACAGCTTGGTGCCGAGCCGCGCCTCGAGCGCGGCGATGTGCTTGGTGACCATGGTCTGCGACAGCCCCATGGCCCGGCCGGCGGCGGAAAAGCTGCCGGCCGAGGCCACCTTGGCAAAGACCTCCAAGCTGGTCAGTCGATCGAGCGCCATTTCACACTCTGGGTGCTAGATATCATTCCCTGGCAGTATATTATCGGACAATGAGGAATAGATCATCTTCTCGGCATAAGGGACCAGGAAATTCTGAGACCCCGATGATCGACCAACCCATCAAGGTGACCGACGTGGACCAAGCTCACATCGCGCAGAAATTCCCCTATCTCGTCGAGCTGGAAGCCGGCAAGGCCATTTATTGGTGCGCCTGCGGCCAGAGCAAGAACCAGCCGTTTTGCGACGGTTCGCACAAGAGCACGCAATTCACGCCGGTCGCCTATACGCCGGCCGCCGCCGGACGCGCCGCTTTGTGCGGATGTAAGCAAACAAAAAACCGGCCGATGTGCGACGGCAGCCACAAGGCTCTGTAAGCCGGCAACGGGGAAGGGCCATGACGCTGCCGAGTTTGTTGCCAAGCCTGTTTCTGTCGCACGGCGCGCCGGTCTTGCCGCTCACCGACGCGCCGGCGCGGTCGTTCCTGGCGGGTCTTGGCGGTGTGCTCGATCAGCCCAAGGCGATCCTCGTCGCTTCGGCACACTGGACCACGACGCAGCCCGCCGTGAACGCGGTCGAGTGGAACGACACGATCCACGATTTCTACGGCTTTCCGCGGCCGCTCTACGACTTGCGCTACCCCGCGCCCGGCTCCCCCGCGCTCGCCGGGCGCGTCGCCGGCCTTCTCGAGGCGGCCGGGTTCGATTGCGCGACCGATGATCGCCGCGGCCTCGATCACGGCGCCTGGGTGCCGTTGCTTTTGATGTATCCGAAGGCCGACATTCCGGTTCTGCAGCTGTCGGTCCAGCCGCGGCTCGGTCCCGCCCACCATGTGCGGCTCGGCCAGGCGCTGGCGTCGTTGGGGCAGGACGGCGTGCTGATCATCGGCAGCGGCGGTCTGACCCACGATCTTTTTGAATTCCGCGGCCAGGACGTCAACGATCCGGCGCCGGCGTGGGTCGACGATTTCGCCGACTGGTTCCACGTCGCGCTCAACGAGCAGCGCATCGACGATCTCGTCAACTATCGGCGCCTGGCGCCGCATGCGCGCAAGAACCACCCGACCGAAGAGCGTTTGTTGCCGCTCTACGTCGCGCTGGGCGCCGGCGGCGCACACGGATCCTGCGAGCGCCTCCATGCCAGCACGACGCACAGCATTTTGCGCATGGACGTTTATGCGTTCGGCGGTGCCGAGTCTGCAGCGGCGCGCGGCGGCAACGCGCACCTCCCCGAGGCCGTGACGGCGTAACGCGGTCCGCGCCACACGGCGACGTCAGGACCGCGACGGGCACGGATCGAAGCTGACAGCGACGATCGATCCGATCGGCAGCGGCGGTGCGCCGCGAGCAAGGTCCAGCACCACGGTCACCACGTTGTTCTCGTGCGTGTGGTCGGTTTGAGCTGGCGCCGCGGCCGCGACGATCCGGCGCGGACCGGCAAGGCCGCGTTGGGTCAGCCGGCGACCGCCGCTCCGCCTTGATCGGCCTTGCGGACGACGAACCAGGTCCGGAAAAGTACGACAAAGACCGCCGCGATGACGCCGCCGCAGGCAATGACGATCATGATGCGGTCCGCCGTCCAACCGGCGCTGAGCAGCGCGCCGGCGATCAGCGGGCCGACGATCTGGCCGAACCGGCCCATTGCCATGCCCCAGCCGATGCCGGTGGAGCGGATCGGCGTCGGATAAATCAGCGCGGAGAGCGCGATCGCGCCCGCGGTGCCGAGCCCCATGAACAGGCCGACCAGCCCGATGAAGGTGGCGGCGAGCGCAACCGACGACGCGCCATAGCCGAGACCGATGGTCGCCGCGGTTCCGAGCAGAAAGGCCGGGAACAGCACGGCGAGGATGCCGAAGCGTTCCATCAGCCGGCCGGCGGTCGATTGGCCGATGAAGGCGCCGAGCCCATTGAAGGCGATCACGAACGCGGTCGCCGACGCCGAGATGCCGTTGAGCCGCAACAGCGCCGGCGTCCACAACGTCACCACGGTCAGCACCATGAAGCCCATGAAGAACGGCACCCATAACAGCAAGGTGCCGGGCGCGCGGCCTTCCGTGAACAAATGGCGGACGGGCGAGCCGGGGAGCCGTTCTTCTTCGATCACGAAATGCGCGTCGGGCGCGACCTGCGACGAGCGGA
This sequence comes from uncultured Pseudomonadota bacterium, assembly GCA_963836095.1. Classification (GTDB taxonomy): domain Bacteria; phylum Pseudomonadota; class Alphaproteobacteria; order Rhizobiales; family Xanthobacteraceae; genus BOG-931. The sequence continues at coordinate 74,004 of CAWIHU010000014.1, read as the reverse complement.
AGCGCGCGACGATGCGGCGCACCGCGCCATCGTCGTTGCGGCGCGTCAGCAGAAACTTGATCGACTCCGGCAGGTAGAATGCGAGACCGACGGCGATGAAGAGCGGCACGACGCCGCCGATATAGAAGATCGCCCGCCAGCCGAAATGGGCGAGGAGATACGAGTTCGCCAGTCCGCCCATCATGCCGCCGAACGGAAACGACGACCACATCAGCGTCACCAGGGTCGCGCGCAGCCGGGCCGGCGCATATTCCGAGGTCAGGGCGATGAAGCAGGGCGTCGCGCCGCCGAGACCGAGCCCGGCCAGGATGCGAAACGTCATCAGCATCGGCACCGACGTTGCCAACGCCGTCATGAATAGTGAACACGCCGATCAGCACGGTGGCGACGATCAAAAGCGTTCTTGCGGCCGAACCGATCGGCGATCGGGCCGAAAGAAGCGGCGCCGAGCGTCGCGCCCACGAGCGCGGCCGCGAAAATCGGTCCGAAGCTCGAAATCTTGATGCCGAGCCCATCGGCGATCATGGGCGCGGCGACGCCGATCGACTGCGTGTCCGCGCCGTCGAACAGATTGACCAGCGCGCAGCAGATGATGATGCCGATCTGAAACCGGGTGACCGGTCCTTCGTCGATCAATCTTGTGACGTTCACCACCTTGGCCGATTGCGACGTGCCGCTGTCGTCGGCCCGCGTTGCCATCGTCGTTTCGAGCTTCGACATGGTCGATCCTCTAGAAAGGCACCCGGGAGATTTCGGTGACTTCGGTCGCGCGCACAGCATAGGGCCGTTCGAGCCGTGCGACCTCGTCTGCGGAAAGCGTCAGCGACAGCGCGTCGAGCGCGGTCGTGAGGTGGTCGAGTTCGGTTGGTCCGACGATGATGCTCGTAACTTCCGGCTTCGACAAGATCCAGGCCATCGCCGCCTGGCTGCGCAGCACGCCGTGCGCGGCGGCGACCGCGTCGACGGCTTCGACAACGGCGCCGTGGGGCCCGCTATCGTACAGCCGTTGCCGCTTCTTGTCCGTTTCGGACCTTCTCAAGCGAAGACTTTGCCTCAAGCCAAGACTTTGCCTCAAGCCAAGACTTTGCCTCAAGCCAAGATCCCTTGCCCCGCAGCTCCTTGTCCTCGCGCGGACCGACTTCGGTCAAGAGCGAGACGCCGCAGCCGGGGCAAGCGTAGCGGCGGAACGCGATCGGCGCATCGACGAAGTTTTGGGGGTCGCCGTGAATCTGCGGCCCGGCCTCGGTCGGCGCGCCTTCAACGCAGCAGGCTTCAGCGAGGAACCACTGGCCCGGTTTGCTCACCGTCGTGCCGCAATGCGCGCAGGCGGTCTCGCCACCGCGCCGGGCGATGAGATTGTCGTCGATGACCGTTGTATCCGCGGGCGATTGTCGTGAGGCCGACAAATCGCCGACCGGCTTGCCGATCCGCGTGGCGCGCATTTCGGTTCGCAAGCGCGCAGTGGCGGCGGCATCGATGCGGGCGCCGGCGAGCACGACGCCGTAGACCGTGTGCGCAGCGTGCGCGGTGATCTTGCCCTCCTTGAGGTCGGCTTCCACCTTGTCCAGCTCGCGCAGCAGCGGATCGCCGTAGCCGCCGCCGCCTTGCCAGTGGGTGTAATAAACATCCTCCCAGCCGATATAGGTGTCGACCGCCGATTGCGGGAATTCACGGCGCCCGCCGATTTGATCGAGTGCGACTGGCATGCCAGTCGCCGTAAGGCCGTCGCGCAGAGCGGCCTGGCGGAAGATGATGTCGTAGGCCGTATTTGCGGGCAGGCCGCCGCTCATGCCGGTCGCCTGCGGCAGCGCCTTGCCGGAACTGGAAATGGTGAGTTCGATGCGCCGGGTCGGCGTGTCGTGCGGAATGAAACAGCTCGAGCCGGCGACGCCGCCGCGGAAGCGGCCGGGGCCGCCGGAATCCGGCTCCTCGCGCCGCCACAGATAAAGGATCGGATAGGCGAACTCGTTCATCTCCGCATCCGGGGTGCGGGCCTGCACGATGTTCTGCATGCCGCCGGTATCGACGCCGTCTTGCGTGGCGCGGGCGCCGAGCCCGCCGGCCATGCAGTCGCCGAGCAGTGTCACATAGGGCGTGCCGTATTGGCCGACGCCGGACATCAGCACCAGGTCGAAGCTTCCGCACGACACCGCGATCAGGTTCTTGCGCTGCTCGCGGTGGGTTTCGAGCATGGCGGCGATGCATTCGCCCGCGACGGTCTGTGTCGCCCATGACGAGGCGAGCGAGGCACGCGACACGCCGGCGGGGAAATTGCAGTTGTTGATCGTGCCGTCTTCGGTGACGATATCGACGCAACGCGCGATGCCGCCCGGCGCCCACGGAATGTCGCTGCACAATTCGGTCAGCATCATCACCAGGACGCCGCTACGCAGCCCGGCATAGGTGCAGTTGATCAGGCCTTCGACCTCGCGGTCGGTGCCGGTGAAATCGAAGGTGAGGCGATCGCCCGCTTTGGTCATGGTGCAGACGACCTTGTAGACGCCGCGGTCGCCCTCGCGCGCCTGGTCCTGATAGGCGACCGCCGACCATTTTCCGTCCGGGAGTTCGCGCAAGCGGGCGCGGATGCGGCTTTCGGCGTCGTCGAGGATGCGCCGCATCACCGCCTTGACCGCGGTCGGGCCGTATTTCTCGATCAGCGCCTTGAAGCGCTCGCCGGCGATTTTGTTGGCGCCGATCTGGGCGCGCAGATCGAGCGCGAGGAGCCGCGGCACCCGCGAGCGCCGCAGATAAACGTCTTCGAGGTCGGCGCGGATGCGGCCTCCTTCGACGATCTTCATCGGCGGGATCGGCTGCGATTCCCAGAACACGTCGCGCGATTTCGGCGTCCAGCTGCCGGGGGCGACGCCGCCGAGATCGAGCTGGTGCGACACCGCGTTGGTCCAGGCGAACACTTCGCCCTCGAAGAACACCGGGGCGAGCACGGACACGTCGCTCTGGTGCACGCCGCCGCCGATCCAGGGATCGTTGGTGAGAAACATGTCGCCCGGTCCGATGCCGGGATTGGCGGCGCGGTTCTCGATGATCCATTTCACCGACATATCGCCGGCGGCGGACAATTGCGCGCAGTAAAGCCCGATCTGCACGGCGTCGCCGACTTCGTCCATGACGCAGGTGTTGAAATCGTTGCACTCGATGACGACGATGGAGCCGGACATGCGCCGGATCGCGGCGGCCATCTCCTCGTTGATGGCCCACAGCCGGTGGCGGATGATTTCATAGGTCAACGGATCGAGCTCGCCGACGATTTTCGGGATCGAACGTCATGGAGCCGCAGCGATGCCGGCAGTCCGGCGCGCAGCACATGCGCGGGCTTGGGCCGGTTGGCGAAACGTTCCGAACCGAGGACGGGAAACAACATGCGCTAGCTCCTGACCTTGGTAATCACCAGATTGCCGAGCGCATCGACGACCGCCTGGTGTCCGTGCGGGATCACCACGGTGGTGGTCGGGGCCTGCACGATGGCCGGCGCAGCGAGCCGATGGCCGGCGCGCAGCGTGCCGTAGTCGTAGAGCGCGGCATCGACCCATCCGGTCGCCACGTCCAGAAACGCGCGGCGCGCGCCGATCGGAGCGGGCGCCGGCTCCGTCGCCGCGGCGATGGCGGGAAGATCCGGCTTGAACGCGAACGCGCCGGTCGCGAACACGCGGTAGGTCATGAACTGGAAGCCGGCGTCGCGGAAGCCGGTGCCTTTGCCGAACAGCCGTTCGTAGATGGCTTCGAATTGCGCCACGACGGCGGCCATGTCCGCTTCGTCGAGCACGCCGGTTTTGACCGGCGTCGACACCTCGGCGAGCTGCAGCGAGTAGCGGATGTCGATCTCGCGGCGGAAGCCGACCGATTTGAATTCGAGCTCCTGGTCGGCGAGCGCCTGACCAAGCCGCGCTTCGAGCCTGGCGAACACGGCGTTGACCTGCTCGAGCGGCACCGGGTAGTTCGCCGGCAGCGATATTTCTTCGGAGAGGCCGACGTCGGCCGCGGCGAGGCCGAAGGCCGAGAACGCCGCTGCGGTCGGCCCCAGCGGCACCACCACTTCCTTGACGTTGAGGTCGGCGGTGTTGGAGGCGCAGTGCGCCGGGCCGCCGCCGCCGAAGGCGTAGACCGTGAAGTCGCGCGGATCGTGGCCGGCATTGACGACGACGCGGCGAATGAGATCGGCGGTCTGCTCGTCCTGGATGGCGCGGATGGCGGCGGCGGCGTCTTCCACCGTCATGCGCAGCGGCGTCGCGACGGCGTTGCGGATCGCTTCTTCGGCGACGCGTTTCGATAGTTTGCGGCGGCCGCCGAGAAAATAATCGGGGTCGAGAATGCCGAGCACCAGATTGGCGTCGGTCACGGTCGGCTCGGTTCCGCCGGTCTCGTAGCAGGCCGGGCCCGGCGCGGCGCCCGCGCTGCGCGGTCCGACGCGCAGATTGCCGCCCTGATCGACCCAGGCGATGGCGCCGCCGCCGGCGCCGATGGTGGCGATGTCCACGGTCGGCACGTTGATGGTGTGCTGGTTGAGGATCGTGGAAGTCGACCGCGTCGGCTCGCCGTCGACGATCAGGCCGACCAGGAAAGTCGTGCCGCCGAGATCGGTCGAGATCACCTGACGGTCGCCGAGCCGGTGCGCCAGGCGCTGCGCGCCGATGGCGCCGCCGGTGAGCACCGAGCCGATCGTGCCGATCGCGCGCTGGGTGGCGTCGCGCGCACGCACGGTCTGCCCGGAGCCCTGCATGACCAGGAGCGAGCCGCGGAAGCCGCGTTCGTTGAGGCCGCTTTCGAGCCGGACCAGATAATCGTCGAGCCGCGGCGCCACCATGGCGCTCATCACGGTGGTGACGTTGCGCGGATATTCGCGGATGCGCGGGCTGATGAGCGAGGAGAGGCCGACATAGATCGCGGGCGCTATCTCGCGGACGATCGCGGCGAGCCGCTCTTCGTGCGCCGGATTGCGGAAGCTCCACAGGAGCGAAATGGCGAGCGCCTCGACGCCCTGGTCGAGAAGTTCGCCGACGGCGCGGCGCGCCTGCGCTTCGTCGAGCGGCACGATGACGCTGCCCTTGTAGTCGACGCGCTCGTTGATCTCGCGAATGAGGCTCTTGGTGACGAGCGGCGGCGGCTTGTTGGTACGCACCATCGCCTGCACATGCTCGGAATCGAGCCCGGCGTAGCGGCCCGCCAGATTCATGATGGCGAGCGAGTTGCCGTGGCCGCGGGTGGTGAGGAATCCGACCTTGGCGACGTTGCCGGTGACGAGCGCGTTGAGCGCGGCGGTGGTGCCATGCGCGATGTATTCGGTCTGCGCCAACAGATCGTGCCGCGGCAAGCCCAAGCTCTGCGCCAATTCGTCGAGAATATTGAATACGCCCTCGGCGTAATCGTGCGGCGTCGACGGCGTCTTGGCGCCGATCAGATGTCCGGCGCTGTCGGCCGCGACGGCGTCGGTAAAAGTTCCGCCGATGTCGATCCCGATCAGATAGGCCATGTCTGGTATGCTCGAATTCTCGGGGGATTCTGGTAGCGGGATCCGCGCGGACCGGCGCGTGGCTCAGGTGAATTTCTGCAGCATCTTTTCGCGCAGGAATTTCGGCATCTCGGCGAGATCGCCGTCACCATAATCGGCGGCGACCGCGGCCGACAATGCGGCGAGCGTTCCCGCCGCGAGCGGCATCGGCACGCCGGCGAGCGCGCCGGTCGCGACGACCGACATCAAATCCTTGCGCAGTGTGCGGATGTCGAGCGACACGTCGCCGTGGCCGCCTTTGAGCACCTCGATCTTGCTCTTGAGCCACCCGCTGGCGTACGGCGCGAGCTGCAGCACCTCGAGCATCTGCTCGAGCGCCAGGCCCTGCTGGGTGCCGAGCGCCAGCGTTTCCGCCAGCGCCTGGATGTAGGCGCCGAGGCCGAGATTGGCGGCGAGCTTCATCGCATAGCCGCTGCCATTCGGGCCCATGTGGAAAATGCGTTCGGCGAGCTGGCCCAGGACCGGCCGGGCACGATCGAGATCTTCGGCGCGGCCGCCGACCATCGCCAACAGCGTTCCGGCGCGGGCATGGGGAATGGTGCCGAGCACCGGCGCCTCGATCAGCCGCGCGCCCTTGGCTTCGACGAGCGGCGCAAGCTCGCGGCCGGTCATGGGCTGCAGCGTGCTCATCTCGAGGAACAGTTTGCCGCTGACGTTGGCGGCGAGAAAGCCGTCGGCCGCGGTGAAAATGCGCCGGACGCCGGCGTCCTCGGTGACGCTGGAAATGACGATGTCGGCATCGGCCGCGACGGCCCTGGCGTCGGCGGCGATGCGCAGGCCGTCCACCGCCAGCGTCTGACAGGTTCGTTCGTTGCGGTCCCAGCCGAGCGTGTCGAAGCCCTGCGCGCGCAGCCGCTGCGACATGGCCGCGCCCATGCGGCCGAGACCGACGATTCCGACTTTCACGGCGTGAGCCCTCCCGAATGCGCGCGGAGCGCGGCAGGCGTGGGGGGATTGTTTTTGCGCGCGGTCCCCTGCGCCGTATCCCGGCCGTTCCTATGGTTTGGGCGCTTCCTTCGCCGGCGGCACCAGCGCCAGGCGCCGGCCGACGGGAAAGAGCTGCAGGTCGTAGCGTTGGACCACCCAGCCCCACACGCCTTGCGGCGCCTTGAGCATGATGACGATCGCGATAACGCCCAACAGGATCAGATAGATCGAACCGTAGTCGGCCAGCAGTTCCCGCAACACGAAATAGATCAGCATGCCGACGAACGGGCCTTCCAAGGTGCCGATGCCGCCGATGACGACCATGAAGATGACGACGACGGTCCAATCGTTGATGCTGAATCCGGCTTCCGGAGAAATGCGCAGCTTCTGCAGGAAGATCAGGCCGCCGATCAGGCCGGTGCACGCGGCGGTCGCGATGTAGATGATGAACTTGGTCCGGAAAGTGTTGACGCCGAGGCTCGCGGAGGCCGGCTCGGAATCCCGGATCGCGGTGAGAGCTAGGCCGTGGCGCGAGCGCAGCAGAAAATAGACCACGGCGAACACCACGACCGAAATGCCGAGCGACATCAGATAGAGGATCGTTTCCCGGATGCCGCGGTGTGTCGAAATCTCGCGCAGGATGGCCGGCGTGAGCGAGAGGCCGGAGCCGGCGCCGAGGACGGCAATGAGGCTCGCGAGCAGCGAGAACACCTCGGATACGACCCATGTGCCGATGGCGAAGTAGGCGCCGCGTAGCCGAAAAATTGCGAACGAGACCGGTATGGACATGAGCGCCGCAAACGGCGCGGCGAGGAGCAGCGCCAGATAGACATTCATGTTCCACACGCCGGTCAAATAGAACAGCGCGTAGCCGCCGAGGCCCACATAGGCCTGCTGACCGACTGACACGAGGCCGGCATAGCCGGCGAGCAAATTCCACAGCTGCGCCAGCGCGAGATAATAAGCCATCTCGCCGACGAGCCGCATCTCCCCGGCGTCGCCCCACCACGGCATGCTGGCAAGAGCAACGAGGAGCAACAAAGCGAAGACGGCGAATATCCGGCTCGCCTTGGTTGCCCGTTCGACCCGCACCGGCTCCATCATCAATCCCTCGTCCGTGGAAACAGCCCGCTGGGGCGGACGATCAGGATGGCGAGGAACGCCAGATGCCCGGCCAGAATTTGCCAGGTGGGATCGATCGCCGCGCCGACCGCCTGGGCAAGCCCCAGCACCACGCCGCCGATCAGCGTCCCCCACATGTTGCCGAGACCGCCGATGATGACCGCTTCGAACGCCAGGATCAGCCGGATCGGCCCGGACAAGGGCGCGAAGATCGTACGGATGCCGAACAAGACGCCGGCCAATGCGGTGAACACCATCGCTATGCCCAACGCCACCGCGTAGAGCTTGCGGTTGTCGATGCCCATGAGTTCGGCAGTGTCGGCATCGTCGGAGACGGCGCGAAAGGCGCGCCCGAGCCGGGTGCGGTAGAACAACAGCTGCAGACCGGCGATGCTCAGCACCGCGACCGCGAACACCAGGAGCGGATAGACGCCGACCGACAGGCCGCCGCCGAGATGCAGGCTCGCGGTCTCGATCGCGCCGACCTGCAGGCGGTGATCGTAGGCGCCGAACACCTCCAACAGCCCGTTCTGAATGATGATCGAGATGCCGAAGGTGACGAGGAGCGGCGGCAGCAGTCCGCCGCTCAGCGTCTGATTGAGCAACCAGCGCTGCAGCGCATAGCCGACCGCGAACATCACCGGCACGGTGAGGATGAGGCTCATGAACGGATCGAGCCCGGTCGTCTGCGTGACGACGAGGCCGACATAGGCCGAGAGCACGATGAGGTCGCCATGGGCGATGTTGACGAGCCGCATGATGCCGAACGACATCGACAGGCCGATGGCGAACAGGGCATAGAAGCCGCCGAGCAGGCTGCCCTGGATGACGATATTGATCCAATCCATTCCGGGAAGCCCTACAGTCCGAAGTACGCCGCGGTGATGGCGGCCCGATCGAAATCCCTGGTCGGCGCGGTCAAGGCCATGCGGCCTTCCTGGAGGCAATAGAACCGCGTCGAGGCGTCGAGCGCCCGGTTGATGTCCTGCTCCACCAAAACGACCGTCGTGCCTTCCGCCCTGATGGCGTCGAGGCAATTGTAGATGTCGCGAATGACGACCGGCGCCAGCCCCAAGGAAAGCTCGTCGCACAGCAACAGCCGCGGATTGGACATCAGGCCGCGGCCGACCGCGGTCATCTGCTGCTGTCCGCCGGAGAGGTCCGTCGCGGACAAATGGCGCAATTCATAGAGCCGCGGAAACAGGTCGTAGACCCGCTCGAGATTCCACGGTCCCGCGCGATCGCTGTGGGTGCCGAGGAGAAGGTTCTCTTCGACCGACAGGCTCGGAAACAGCCGGCGGCCCTCCGGCACCATCGCGATCCCGAGCCGCACCACCTCGTGCGGCGTCTTGCCGCCGATCGGCTGCCCGTCGAACACGATGGATTCCGGCCGGCTTGCCAGCGCGCCGGCGATGGTGCGCAGGAAGGTGGTCTTGCCGGCGCCGTTGGCGCCGATGACCGCCACCGTCTCGCCCTGCTCGATGGTGACGTTGATGTCGAACAACGCCTGGAAGTCGCCGTAGAAGGCGGAAAGATTCTTGGTCTCGAGCAGGCTCATGACACCGGCATGCCCATATAGACCTCGCGCACGCGCGCGTCCGCCATCACTTCGTGCGGATCGCCCTGCGCCAGGAGCTGGCCGAAATTCATCACGATCAGCCGGCTCGCCACCGAAACCAGCGCGTGGACGATGTGCTCGATCCAGACGATCGTGGTGCCGCGGGCGTGAATGTCCTTGATGGTCTTGACCAGTTCGCCGCATTCGTACTCGGTCAACCCGCCGGCGATCTCGTCGAGCAGCAGCAGTTTCGGCTCGATCGCCAGCGCGCGGGCGAGTTCGAGCCGTTTGCGCTGCAGCAAGGTCAGCGTGCGCGCCGGCACGTTGGCCTTGTCGTAAAGTCCGGTGACCTTGAGCACGTCGCTGCAGCGCTTGTAGCTTTCGCGCTCGGTAATGCCGCCGCCGAAGATCGATCCGACCAGCAGATTCTCGAATACGCTCATGTTCGCGAACGGATGCGGGATTTGATAGGAGCGGCCGATCCCGAGCCGCGAGCGGGCGTGCGGCGGTTTCGCCGTCATGTCTGCGCCGTTAAACACGATGCGGCCCGCGCTCGGCGCGACGTCGCCGCTGATCAGATTGAACAGCGTGGTCTTGCCGGCGCCGTTGGGGCCGATGACGGCGAGCGCCTCGCCGTCGTCGACGGCGAGGCTCAACGTATCCACGGCCTTGAGCGCGCCGTAGGACTTGGACACTTCGGTCAGTTGCAACAGGACTGCCATGAGCAGATTCTACGAAAAGCGCCACTGCGATCCCTCCCCCGCTGACGGCGGGGAAGGGCGATGGGGGAAGCGCAGGCCTCGAGCTTGCGCGTGAACGGTTCAGGAATACTTGATCGCCGAGAACGGCTGGTCGAGCGGGATATTCGGCGCGGTCTTGTTGAAGACGATGTTGAGATCGTACTTCCACTTCTTGCTCTTCTGCCACTGCCCGCCGACCAGCGGCGTGATGCAGACGTTCGGCACCGGGTTGAGCGGGCCGCCCTTCCAGGTGATCGGACCCACGATCGATTGGTAGTCGGTCGTGGCGATGGCGTCGCGGATCGCCTCCGGCTCGAGCTTCTTGGCGCGCTTCAAGGCGTCGATGGCGACCTCGAGGTTGGCGTGTTTGAAGCCGAGCGGCTGCGTCCATTGCTTGCCGCTCGCCGCCTCGTAAGCGTCGCAGTACTGCAGCGCGGTCTGTCCGGTGAGGCTCGATTTGAACGGATGGTGATGCGACCACCACACTTCGGTCGACATGCCGGCGCCGCGGTCGCCGAGCGCCTCGACGGCGGTCGGGAACAGGAGCGCCTTCGGCGGCGTCACGATCTTGGGCTTGTAACCCTGCTGTGCGCACTGCGTCCAGAAGATCGCGAACTGCGGCGGGTTGAAGATGCCGCAGACGATGTCGGCGTTCATATTCTTCAGCTGGGTGATTTGCGCGCTGAAGTCATCCGTCAGCGGCGGATAAAGGCCGAGATAATGAACGTCGAAGCCGTGGCTCTTGATGGTGGCCGGCAGCCCATGCACCGGATCGCTGGCCGCGACGCCGTCGGGATCGTTCGTCAGCAGGACGCCGGCGATCTTGTTGGTTGGAATCGACAGCCACATTTCGGCGAACATGTTGGCGACCATGTCGAAGCCCCAGAAGAAGTGGTAGGTCCACTCGAAGCCCTTCTTGGGATCGCCCTTGCGGCCGAAGAACCACGCTTGCCACGGATCGTCCGAGGTGATGCAGGGCATGCCGGCGAGTTCGCACTGGTCGGCCACCGGGTTGGTGGTGTCGGACGTCGACGACGCCACCATGATGTCGATCTTGTCGTTGTTGATGAGCTGCGTCGCCACTTCCGACGCCCGGTTCGGATTCGATTGGCTGTCGCGGTTGAGGATCTCGACGCGGTAGGTCTGGCCGGCGACCTTGATGCCGTCACCCAACGCTTTGCTGACGCCCTCGGCGACCCACTTCGACGGTTCGCCGAACGCGGCGATCGGGCCGGTTTCCGGCGTGATCATTCCGATCTTGATGGTCTTCGACGCGGCGCGCGACGATTGGAACGTCCACGGCGAGGCGATGGCGCTCGCGCCACCCGCGGCGATCAGCTTCACGACGTTGCGCCGTTGCTGATCGATTTTTTCGGTACGCTTCGACTTCTTTCCCCTGAGCTTCATGCATCCCTCCCTCTTTGTCCCCTCGTTGCGGGGGCCGGCTGCATCGCTAGCAGATGCGACGGCTCCTCCACAAGTTTCCGCAATCTAAAAATGGACACGGCGGGCGCTCACCATGCCTTTGCCGTGCGCTGTCATGCTTCGTAGTTATGGACGAAGTCTTCCGGAACGTTCGGCCCCCACGCGTAGAAGGAATCTTCTGCCGGCTGATCGCCGCCCTGCCAATCGCAGGTTGCCGGGATGTAGTCGATATCGGCGGAATACTCGCTGTAGCTGCCCCATGGATCGCGGACGTAGTGAAAATAATTCGATCCCAGGACGTGACGGCCGAGACCCCAGCCGCGGGCGAAGCCCTTTTCGAGCATGTGCATGGCGCCGGCGCCGATCTCGTCCACCGATCCGACGTCCCAGCTGAAATGATGGTGGCCCGGCGCTTCCGAGCGCGCGAACGCCACCATGTGATGGTCGCTGCCGTGGATGCCGTGCATGAACGCGACGTCCCCGCCGGAGTGGTCGGACACGCGCAAGCCGAGCACGCGGCCATAGAACTCCATCGCCTTGGCGACGTCGCGCGTGAACATCAGGACGTGAGAGAGCCGGCGCGGGTGCGTTCGCGCCATCGTGCTGCGGTACGGCGCGCCGCGTTGGCCGGCGGGCACGGATACCGCCGAGAAATTGCTCTTCTCGGCCGGCGACGATTTCGCCGCGACTTTGATCTCGACCAGAACGCCGTCGTGATCGTGAAACCAAAGGCCGTTCGAATCGATGCCCGGCGGCGGATCGAGCCGCTTGATTCCCATCGCCTGCAGCCGCGCGGCGAACCGCTCGATATCGTCCTCGAACGCGCCGAAGGAAATGTAGCCGAATTTCTTGCGCGGACCTTCGCTGATGGAGCCCCAGCGATGCGGGTGGCCGAACGTATCGAGCGTCAGCGTATTGCCCTTCTCGCCGACGTTAAGGCCGAACTCCCGATAAAAGCTCTGCGCCACGGCGAGGTCCGGGACGGCGAAGTGAAAATGGTCGACGGAATGGATGCCGAGTTCACCCGGGCGCCGGCTCGGTTCGATAAATCCCTTGATCGCCGTCATCTTGATATTCCTCCGAAGACCTGAGCGCGCGGCGCCGCTGCAAGGCGTCGCCACCGCTTCCGTGTTTTGCCTCTCTCGGTCACCGCCCGTCTTGGCGGACGGTCCGGCCGACCCGAGCGCGCCCTTTATATCCTTGCCTTTATCTTACGTGCTTTTTCCGCGCATTGGCTCCGAAAGGAGCCGGGCTGCTTTGCGGCAAATTCAACCGGTTTGAAAAATTTTTGTCAATGTAAAATATTTTTTTCTTGCTTTGATATTCTCGGCTCGGCATTTTCGCGGGATGAACAAGGTGGCGGGCTTCGATCAGGCGGCGACGCAGGCAGCGACCCAGGCAGACTCGGCCTACGAGGCGCTGCTGGCGGAAATCCTGGATTGCCGGCTGGCGCCGGGCGCCAAGATCACGATCAGCGATGTCGCGGTGCGGCTCGGTTTCAGCCCCGGCGCCGTGCGCGAGGCTTTGTCGCGGCTTGCGGCCGAAAAGTGGACCGTGGCGACGGCGCAGAAGGGTTATTCCGTCAGCCCGGTCTCGGTCGAAGAGCTGAAGGACCTGACGCGCACGCGCATCACCATCGAGCAGCTCTGTCTGCGCGCCGCCATCGTGCACGGCGACGTCGAGTGGGAGACCTCCGTGGTCGCCGCCTATCACCGGCTGCGCCGCATTCCGATGGTGGCGGAAACGGGTCAGCATTTGAGCCCGGCCTGGGCAGCGGCGCACACGACATTCCATGCCGCGCTGGTCGCCGGCTGCGACAGTGCGTGGATGCTGACGCTGCGCGCGATGCTCTACGCGCAGAGCGAGCGTTATCGGCATTTGTCGTTCGCGCTCGGCCAGGCGAACCGCGACGTCGAAGCCGAGCATGAAGAGATCGTCGCGGCCTGTCTCGCCCGCGACGCGGAGCGCGCCTGCACGCTGATCGAACAGCATCTCAAGCGGACGTCGGACATTCTGTTAAGTTCGCCGCCGCTGCGCGAGCCGCGGCACGAGGAACAAGGCGCCGCGCCGGTGCGATGACATCATAAACCAGATAATCTTTGACGGCGGAAAGGTGGAGGAAACCAGCAATGAACAAGCCCGCAAGCGTGCACGCGATCGCGCCCCCGACGGTCGAGGAACTCGTCGCCAGAGCGCGCGAACTGGCGCCGCTGTTGCGCAAGAACGCCGCGGCCGGCGAAGCCAACCGGCGCGTCGAAGAGGAGACCATCCAGGCCATGGCCAAGGCCGGCCTGTTCAAGGTCTGCACGCCGCGGCGCTATGGCGGCTGGCAGATGAACACGCGGGCCATGCTGGACACCAGCTCGGCGATCGCCGAGGCCGACGGCGGCTCCGCCTGGGTCGCCAATCTCAACAATATCTGCTGCTGGCTGACCAGCCTGTTTCCGGTCAAGGCGCAAGACGAAGTGTTCGGCGCGGATCCGGACGCGATGGTGTCCGGCGTCCTCAATCCGACCGCGACGTCGACCAAGGTGCCGGGCGGCTTCCGCATCTCCGGCGCCTGGCACTACAATTCCGGCGGCTGGCACGCGCAGTGGGCCGTGCTCGGCCTGCCAATCGTCGATGAAGCCGGCAAGCCGATCGACCAGGGTCTGGCGATGATCCCGATGAGCGATCTGGAGCGCGAGGACACCTGGTTCGTCGCCGGCATGCGCGCGAGCGGCTCGATCTGCCTGAAAGCCAAGGACGTGTTCATCCCCGACCATCGCATCCTCTCGGTGCCGCGCGCGATCGAAGGCGATTACCCGACCGAGATGCGCGGCGAGGAGGCGTTCTATCGCTCGGCCTTCGTCGCCATCCTTTCCATCATCCTGGTCGGACCGATCCTGGGGCTCGGCCGCGCCGCGCTGGAATTCGTCAAGCAAAAAGCCGGTTCGCGCACCATCGCCTATACCTTCTTCGACAAGCAAAGCTCCTCGGTGGCGTTCCAGCTCCAGCTCGCCGAGGCGGCGATGATGATCGACACCGCGCATCTGCACGCCTATCGCGCCGCCGACGACATCGACGACGCGGCCGCGCGCGGCGTCTATCCGGACCTGCTGACGCGGGCGCGGGTGCGGGCCGATACCGGCTATGTGGTCGAGAAGATCACGCAGGCGATCGACAAGCTCATGTTCGCACACGGCTCTGCCGGCTTTGCCGAAGCGAGCCCGCTGCAGCGCATCTGGCGCGACGCCGCGGTCGCCTCGCGCCACGCCGTGGTACTGCCACCCGTCGGCTACGAGCTTTACGGCAAGGCGCTGCTCGGCGTGGAGAACACCGTGACGCCGCTGATTTGAGGCGCAGCCGGGCGCTGCCCGCGTCGTCACTGCGGAATAATTTCGCCGATCAGGCTCGCGTCGTATTGCGTGAAGAACAGCCGGCCGTCGGACATCGCGACGATGGCGCGCGCGCCGCTTGCCGGCGTTAAGACATCGTACTCCGCGATCATGGCGCCGTCGGCCGCCATGCGGCCGATCTTGTTGGCGAAGTTCTCGGTGAACCAGAGATCGCCGTCGGCCGTGGCGGCGACGCTGCGCACCGAGGCGTTCGGGCTCGTCACCGCGAATTCGGCGATGCTGCCGTTCCGGTCGATGCGGCCGAGCGCGTTGCCGCCGGTCTCGGCGAACCAGATCGAGCCGTCCGGGTGCAGCGCCAAGGCGCGCGGCTGGGCGTCCGCGGTCGGAATGGCAAACTCGATGACGGTGCCGTCGAGCGTCATGCGGCCGATGCGGTCGCCGCCGGCTTCGCTGAACCACAGCGCGCTGTCGCGCACCACGATCGACAGCGGCCGGCTCCCCGGCGTCATGCCGCTGCCGAACTCGGCGATGCGGCCGTCCGGCGTGACGCGGCCGAGCCGGTCGGCTTCGCCTTCGGAGAACCAGACATTGCCGTCGGGACCGAGCGCGATGCCGTCCGGCGCGGCGTTGGCGCGCGGCAGCGCGAACGTGGTGACGGCGCCGGCAGTGCTGATGCGTCCGACGCGGTTGCCGATTTTTTCCGTGAACCACAAATGGCCGTCGCCGCCGACCGTGATGCCGACCGGCATGCCGCCCGTTTGCGGCAAGTCGAACTCGCGGAACGTCTGCGTGCGCGGATCGAAGCAGCCGATCTTCGAGGCGCCGCTCTCGCAGAACCACAGATTCCGATCCGGCCCTTCGATCGCGATGTAGGGATTGGCGTTTCGCGTCGGAATGACGTGCTCGCGAATGATCGGCGTGGCGCGCGATCGTGCCGTGCGGTCGGCTCGTCGTGACATTCGGGCTCATCAGCTTGCCTGTCCGTTAGGCTTCGCGGCCGCGCCGTCGTTGAGCGCCGCCCAGATGCGCGCCGGCGTCAGCGGCATGTCGAGATGCTCGATGCCGCGGCAGCGCAGCGCGTCGATGACCGCATTGACGATGGTCGGCGGCGCGCCGATGGTGCCGGCCTCGCCGATCCCCTTGATGCCGAGCGGATTGGTCTTGCAGGGCACCTCGATCAGCTCCGAAACAAACACCGGAAAGTCGTCGGCGCGCGGCATGCCGTAATCGAGGAAGCTTCCGGTGATCAGCTGCCCGGAGTCTTCGTCATAGACGATGTTCTCGAACAAGGCCTGGCCGGCGCCCTGGGCGATGGCGCCGTGGATTTGCCCCTCGCAGATCATCGGATTGATGATCATGCCGAGATCGTCGACCGCAGCGAAGCGGTCGATGCGAACGGCCCCGGTCTCCGGATCGACCTCGACCTCGCAGACATGGCAGCCATTGGGATAATTGGGCGCGCCGCCCGGCACGCCCGACCAGGTGCCGATGCCGTCGAGGCCGAGCCCGAACTTGGTCACCGGCCCGGCGGGGGCGAAGAACGCGCGGGCGACATCGGTCATCGCTATTTTCTTGTCGGTGCCGACGACCGTGTAGGTGCCGGCTGCGAACGCGATGTCGTCGGGCGCGGCCTCGAGCAGCGCGCCGGCCATCTGCTTGCCCTTGGCGATGATGATGTCGGCCGCTGCGCGAAGCGCATTGCCGCCGACGAGGGAACTGCGCGCCGCGAACGTGCCGCGCCCGAACGTGACTTTCTCGGTGTCGCCCTGGATGTAGCTCACATTCTCGAACGGCACGCCGAGCCAGTCGGCGACGAGTTGCGAGAACGCGGTGGCGTGCCCCTGGCCGTGCGAATGGGTGCCGGCGATGATCGACAGGCTGCCGCCGGGATCGAACCGGATCTCCATGCGTTCGTTGAAGACGCCGGCGAGTTCGATGTAGGGGGTGATGGCGCGGCCGCGCAGCTTGCCGCGCGCCTCGCTTGCTTGCTGGCGCGCGGCAAAGCCGTCCCAGTCGGCGAGCGCGAGGCATTTGTCCATCAGCTTCTCGAACTCGCCGCTGTCGTAGGTGTGGTGCGTCGGCGTGTGATAGGGCAGCGCCTCCGGCTTGATCAGATTGCGGCGCCGCAGTTCGACCCGGTCGATGCCGGTGATCTGTGCCGCGCGCTCGACCAGGCGTTCGATCAGATAGATCGCCTCGGGCCGCCCGGCGCCGCGATAGACCGAGGTCGGCGCGGTGTTGGTGAACACCGCGTTGGTTCTGATATCCATGGTCTGCACGTCGTACAGGCTCGGAATGAACATCAGCGACCAGAACAAGGGCGCGGTCGCGGCAGCCCACCAATAGGCGCCGAGCGCCTGATAGGCCGACGTCCTGATGGCGAGAAACTTGCCGTTTTCGTCGAGCGCCAGTTCGCCGTAGACGATCTGGTCGCGCGCGTGATTGTCCTGCATGAGGCTTTCGCCGCGCGTCGCCGTCCATTTGACCGGCCGTCCGCAGCGCTTCGACGCCCACAGCACCAGCACGTCGTCGGGATAGAGGTTCGCCTTCATGCCGAAGCCGCCGCCGACGTCCGGCGAGTTGACGCGGATCTTCGCTTCCGGCACGCCGAACACCGACCCCGCGAGCGCCGTGCGGACGCTGTGCGGATCCTGCGACGTGGTATGGAGCGTGTAGCGGCCCTCCGCGGCGTCGTAGATGCCGACGGCGCAGCGCGGCTCGATCGGGTTCGCGGTGATGCGGTTGTTGACGAGCCGCACCTTCGCCACGTGCTTCGCCTTGGCGAAGGCCGCCGCGGTGGCCTTGTCGTCGCCGAACGCGATGGTGACGCCGATATTGCCGGTCGGGCAGTCGTCCCAGATCTTCGGCGCCTGCGGCTGCGCCGCGCGCTCGAACGTCGGTCAGCGCCGGCAACGGCTCGTAGTCGACGCTCACGCAGTTCGGCGGCGTCGCGGGCCTGCGCCTCGGTCTCGGCGACGACGAAGGCGACGCGGTCGCCGACGCAGCGCACGCGGTCGGCGAGCAGGATCGGACGCGTGGTCGGAAATCCCTTGGGGCCGCCCCAGGATTCCGGCATGAAAAACGGCGGCAGGCCGCCGATCTTGTCGGTCACGGCGTCGGCGCCGGTGAGGACGCAGAGGACGCCCGGCGCCGCCCCCGCCGCCGCGGTGTCGATGCTTTTGATGATCGCGTGGGCGTGCGGCGAGTTGACCGCGACGCCGTAGCATTGGCGCGGCAGCGCAATGTCGCCGACGAACGCGCCGGCGCCGGTCGTGAACCGCGCGTCCTCGACCCGGCGAACGGCCTGTCCGATCCCGAACTTTGGCATTGAAGCTTCCTTCGAGGTTTCCCGATCGATTTTTTTCTGTTGCGGACGGTGCGTCGGCGCGCCCGCGCTCAGGCGCAGAATGCGCCGTCGACCATCAGCGCGGTGCCGCTGGTGTAGCTGCTGCGGTCGGAGGCGAGGAAGCAAACCGCCTGGGCGATTTCTTCCGGCTTGGCGTGGCGGCCGAGCGGAATCTGCTCGTCGAACCATGCGCCGGCGTCGCGGCCGAGGATCTCCGTCATGGTCTTCTCGGCGGTGCGCATGAAAGGATTGTCGACCGGTCCGGGATTGACGCTGTTGACGCGGATGCGGCGATCGGCGACCTCCTTGGCGACGCAGCGCATGATGCCCATCAGCGCGTGCTTGGCGGCGACGTAGGAGCAGTTGCCGGGCACGCCTTTCACGCCGACGATGCTCGAGGTGATGATGATGCTGGCGCCGTCGTTCATTTGCGGGATGGTATATTTGCACGACAGGAAACAACCGCGCACATGGGTCGCGATGATGCGGTCGAACAGGTCTTCCGGATATTCGGTGATCGGCGCCAGCGGTCCGTCATTGCCGGCGTTGCTGAACAGGACGTCGATCTTGCCCCAGCGCGCGACCGTCTCGCCGACATAATTGCGGGTCTGCTCGGCACTGGTGACATCGGCGGCGACGAAGGCGGCCTTGTCGGTGCCAAGCTCGCGCACCGCGTGCGCGAGCTTGTCGGCGTCGAGATCGACCAGCATCACGCGCGCGCCCTCGGCGAGGAGCGCGCGCACGCTCGCGAGCCCGATGCTGCCGGCACCGCCGGTCACGATGCAGGTTTTTCCTTCGACCAATCCCACGACGTCCTCCTTTATGCACATATGGGGCGGTCAGATGCCGCCTCTTTGTGGCATTTTCGCCGGCGCTCACGTCACACGCTTCGCCGCGCGATGCCAAGGGTGATCATAGGCGAGCTTGAATCATCGCGGAAGCCGCAGCGCGCGTTCGCGCGCCAACGCAAGGTTGAGCCGCGAACAAACAAGGCCGCATGCCGGACATGCGCGCGCGGCCTGGTGTCAGGGCCGCGAGGAGTGAACGTCCTGTCGCTTGGCGTTCGACGCCCGAGGCGCGGGCCGCGCGCGCGGTTGAATGGGGGCGGGATCTTCGGCGACCGCCGTTTCGCGCGCCGTCGTCAGCCCGCGGACGAGGAGGTCCACCATCGCTTCGATCGCATGCTTGTCATCCTCGAGCTCGCCGGTGATGAGATGGTAGGTGGAAAAGCCGTAAAGCAGGTCGAGCGCGGTATCGATGTCCTGGGCGCGCACCTCGCCGCGCCGCTGTGCGCGTTCGAGGATGGTGCGGGCGAGATTGCGCCGCGGCGGCATGAATTGATCGCGCAGCCGCGCCAGCGATTTGGCGTCCGCCTGCAACTCGGCGATCAGGCCGCGGAAGGCGCGGCCGCACGCCGTTCCTCGCCAGAAATGGAAAATCGACTTGATCTGGGCGATCAGTTCCTCGCGCATCGAGCCCAAATCCTCGACCGGCATCATTGCCGCGCTCTCGCGGTTGTAGAGCTCCATGAAAAGCTCGGATTTGCTCTTCCACCACCGATAGATGGTGGGCCGGCCGGCGCCGGATTTTTGCGCCACCGCCTCGATGGTGAAACCGCCATAGCCGCGCTCGTTGAGGATCGCGATCGCCGCGTCGATGATGGCGGCATGGGTGGCCGGATTGCGGACGTTACCGGCGAGCGGGCGGAGCCTGGGACGTTGTGGCATGGCGGCGATGATTTGGTCCGTGCGGCTGCTTCGGAGCATGTTCCAGAAAGACCCTCACCGCGGAGGTCAATCCGAGGTGGATACCGCTTTTCCGAAAGAAAATGCCATAAGGCAAGAAACCCTTTCGGATGCCGCTGAACGCTGCGACCTCAATGCGCCGCCGCGTGGCCCGTCGGTCGGTTCTCCTTTGCGGTCTCGACGGGCGGGAAGGCGTCGAACAGGAAGGGCTCGGGCGCGAGTTGCGACGGGCTCCAATAGTTCAGGGCGCCCTGCGACACCCGCCATTCGAACGGAAACACGTCCGGCGCAAACTGCATATAGCCATTCGAGAACAGCTCGATCCGCATGCCGCCCGGCTCACGCACGTAACTGAAGAAGTTCTCGCCCACGCCGTGGCGGCCGGGACCGAATTCGAGCTCGATGCCGTGCTCGCGGTAGACCTCGCAGGCGCGCAGCACGTCCTCGCGCTGATCGACCCAGAAGGCGACATGGTTGGCGCGGCCGGGCATGCCGCTGAGCTTGCCCGACCGGTCGAGCGCGTCGCGAATGAGGCCAAGATCGTGGGACATCGGCGTCGTCGAAGCGAACGCGCCGAGCACGACGTTGGGCGCGTGATCGAAGCGGATCGCTTCGGTGAAGCGATAACCGAGCACGTCGCGGTACCAGTGCACGTCGCGCAAAGGATCGTCGGTGTTGAAAGTGACGTGATCGATGCGCCGCGCCGCGGCGCCGCGCGGAATGTATTTCTGCGGCCGGTTTGGAAAGATCGGCTTCAGTTCCGCCGGCGGCCGGTAGCGCTCGACCTCCCAGAATACTTCCTGCACGTGACCGCCGGGGCTACGGTAACGAAAGGCCGGCCCATGACCTGTTTCGGCGTCGCGCCAGCCGATGCCCGCGCCGGCGCGCTCGAGCCGCGCCACCAATTCCTGCAATTCGTCGGGCCCCTCCGCGCGCCATCCGGCATGGGCGACCG
This sequence comes from uncultured Pseudomonadota bacterium, assembly GCA_963836095.1. Classification (GTDB taxonomy): domain Bacteria; phylum Pseudomonadota; class Alphaproteobacteria; order Rhizobiales; family Xanthobacteraceae; genus BOG-931. The sequence goes on along the minus strand of CAWIHU010000014.1, from coordinate 53,324 downwards.
CGGGCTGCGGGCCTTCGGTCAGTTGCAAGCTGTGATGAAAGAACTCACCCCAGCCGCGCAGATAAGCCGACTGGCCCGCTTGTCCCGAGACTTCGAGACCGAGCACGTCGCGGTAGAAGCGCAGCGACTGCTCCGGCTTTGGCGTGATCACTTCGACATGGGCGAGTTGCGAGATCAGGCGATTGACCATGACATCCTCCAAAAAATTAAGACCGTTCGCGCCGCGCCCGGGGGGCACGCGGGCGGCACCTGCGCACGAACTTTCAGAACATGCGGACCATGGGATCGCGCGGCAGCCCGAGCAGAAAGCGGCCGCGCGACTGGCCGCTGAGGTCGGTATTCAATCCGACATGGGCGCCGATCGCGTGCACGTCGCGCCAGGCCCGCTGGATGACGTTCTCGTCGCGCATGCCGCGGGCGCCGCTCATCTCGAACAGCGTATCGACGGCTTTGCAGATGCCGCGCACGGCGTGCCCGTAGGCGGCGAAGCTGCGGCTGCGCAGCGCGGGATCGCTCGGGCCGCCGTGGCGGATGACGTCGAGATTGCGCCGCAGCTGCATCTCCGCCGCGTCGAGCTCGTACTCGGTCTGCGCGATGCGCATCTGCACATGCGGCCATTCCGACACGGCCTCGCCAGTCGCCGTCGCCGTCTTCTCGCGCGTCCAGTCGAGCCAGGCGGCGAAGGCGCCGCGGGCGATGCCGAGTGCCGGTCCTGAAAGGGCATGGGGAAAGGTGCAGATCATCGCGCCGCGATAGAGCGGCCCGGTATTGATCCGCGATCCCGGCGTGGTGCCCTCGCGGAAATCGTCCATGGCGATTGTCCGGTGCGCCGGCACGAAGACGTCGTCGACGACGATGTCGTTGCTGCCGGTGCCGCGCATGCCGACATTGTGCCAGGTATCGACGATGGCATAGTCGCGGCGCGGGATCAGAAAATGGCGCGGCTGCGGCGGGCCCTGCGGTCCGAACACCAGCGCGGCGACGATCGCCCAGTCGCTGTAATCGACGCCGCTGACGAAGCTCCACCGCCCCGAGAGCCGATAGCCGCCATCGGCCGGCGCGGCCTTGCCGGTCGGATAGACCATCGCCGCGAGGTTGCGGTCGGGGCTATCGGCCCAAACGTCGTGCTGCGCCTCTTCGGGAAAGCCGGCGAGCCACCAGTCGTGGATGTTGAGGAGGCTCGCGCACCATCCGGTCGAGCCGCATGCCGCGGCGATTTCGACCGCGACATCGAAGGCGGCGTCGTGGCTGATCTCGTAGCCGCCCCAGCGCCGCGGCTGCAAAATGCGGGCGAGGCCGGCGGCGACGATGGCCTCGATCGATTCGTTGGAGACGCGCCGTTCAATTTCGATCCGCTGCGCGCGCTCGCGCAGCATCGGTGCCAGGGCACGGGCGCGGCGGACCAGTTCCTCGTGGGACGGCGCCGGTTGTCCGGTCGTTTGTTCCTTGTCCAAGGCTGCGATCGACATGATGTTCTCCGCTCTCGGCGTCCGCTGCGATGAGGGTTGGCGCGCCGCCTGCCTTAACAGGCGGCGCTTCTTGCGTTTATGCGGCGCCCGGTTGCAGGGCCGGCGCGCGCAACGAGCCGATGCCGACGAAGCAGGCCGCGCCGGCGAGGAGGAGCACCGCCGACACCCAGCCGACGGCCGGGAAGCCGGCCAACTCGACGACGGCGCCGCCGAGCGCCGGTCCGACCGCGGCACCGAGCGTCAGCATGGCGGGCGTCGATGACGCCGCGCGCCCCGAGGGGTCGAGCTTGGCGATGGTTCCGAACATGAAGGTGTGATTGAAGATCGTCATGAACACGAGCAGGCTTCCCGCCGCCGCATAGGGCAGAAACAGGCCCGCGTTGGACGCCGTGACGGTGATGGCGGCGTGCAGGAGCAGGGCGATGCAGATCGCCGTCAGTCGCGGCACCATGTTTTCCAGGAGCGCCGCGGCGATCGGGGCGAGCAGGTTCAAAAAGCCGCTGACCACCAGCATGTGGCCGATATCCGACGCCGGGAAGCCGCGCCAGGCGCCGATGCGTTCGAGAAAGGCGTACGTCTCGGCCTGACCGGTCGAGAGCAGCGCCACGCCGACGAATGCCAGAATGACCGCAAGCCGGAACGGGACCGCGCCCGCGGCCGCAGCCTGTTCGCGGCGCACCGCGATTGCCGCCGGTGGCCGCGGAAACGCCGCGGCCGCGGCGACCGCGCCGAGCACTAATAGGCCGGCGAGGACATAGAACAACACATTGGGATCGTGCTGCACCGCATCGGGCACTGCGGCAAAGAAAGCGATGGAGAAGATCGCGACGCCGAAATTGACGATGGCGAACAAGCGGTGCGGCCGTTCGCTGCGCGAAATCGTGCCGTGCACCATCGACAAGGCCGAGCCGGCGCCGATGCCGGCGACGAAGTGGGCCGGCACCAGCACGGCGAAGCCGTCGAGCTTGACGATCGCAAAGAACGCCAGCGCGCCGATGATGAAACCGGTGACGGCGATCAGTTGCGCCGGCAAACGGTTGAAGCGCGGCGCCAAGGCGACGCTGGTGAGAAACACGCCGGTCATGTAGGCCGTGACCAGAAGCCCGGCTTGCGCCGGACTCATATGGCGGAACTGAATGAGCACGCCGACCCACAGCGGCATGGACACGAGATCCAACATGCCCGCTGCGTGGCCGATGAGCAGCGCGCCTCTGCCGACAAAGCCTTCCGTCGAAGTTGCCACGTGTTCCTCCCGTTCGTTGTGATGCGGAGCGGTTCGCCGTGGCGTTCGCCCTCGTTATCCGTTCATGCGGTTGCCGCCGCCCTTATCGGCTGCCGCGCGGTCGCGAAGATCGAAGCCGTCCAATCGGCGAGAAATTCGATGCCGAGGTGCGAATTGTCGGCCTGGCAATGTTCCGCGCCGCCGGTGGTCTTATCGAACAGCTTGAGTTCCTTGACCGGCGCGCGCGTTGCGGCCGCGACGAGTTTGCGGGCGTCGGCAACCGGAATCTGCCGGTCGCCCTCGCCGTGGATGACGAGGAGCGGGCAGTCGATCAGCGCAGCGACGCCGTCGAGCGTCATGCGCGCGGTGATCTCCAAGACGCGGTCCATGCTGTCGACGCCGAACACCCATTGCGCATGTTCCGCCCAGCTCGAGACCGACAGCGCCGTGCCGACCCGCCGCGCCCGCGCCAGCGTGATCGCACCGTAATCCCATTGCCCGCCCCAGCAGATGCAGGCGGCGAGCCGTCGCTCGAACGCCGCCGACCGCGCCGCGTAGTAGCCGCCGAGACTGACGCCGGCGACGCCGATGCGGGTCGGATCAACGTCGTCGCGCGACTGCAAATAGTCGACGCAGGGTGACGTCGCCCGTTCGGTCTCCGGAAATCCGTGCAAGCCGCGCAGCCGCAACGCTTCGCCGACGCCGGGATGGTCGATGAACAACACGGAGATGCCGCGCGCCGCGAGTTCGCGGCCGAGGCCGAACAGATAAAGGTATTCCTTCGACACGTCGAAGCCGCTGAAGAAGATCAGGCAGGGATGCGGCGCGTCGCCCGGCGCGCGATACAGGAGGCCGGGAAGCGAAGTCTGCCGATAGGGGATTTCGACCTGCTCGACCGGCTCGTGCCACAGCTCGATGCTGGCGCGCACGAGGTCGCGCGCGCGGATGTAAGCCTGCGCCCGCGCGGCATCGTGTCCGCGCATCATCCGCTCGCTCATCAGCGCATAGGCCGCGGCGCGGCGGAATTTCGAACCCGCGCTCAGCGTGAAGCCGCGCGCCAGATCGCTTTCGCCGAGATGCTGTGTGCGATCGGCGAGCGCGCTCCAGCCGCGCTGCCATTGCGGCAGAACCTCGTGCTCGGGACCCGCCGCGATCGGCTCGAGGTCGCGGCAAACGTCGTCGATGTCCGAGATCACGCCCCCGCACTGGAGCGCGAGCATCACGGCAAGGCTCCAGGAATAGTTGTCCGGAAAATATTCGAACACCGGCGTCCTCCCGACCGCACTGACGGCGGTTTTGCTTCTCCGCTGTCGGCGTCGGGCCCGGGGGAAGCGATTTGTCGTTCCATTATGTAACAACAAATAATGGCGTCTTGCAATAGAATTTGCTAGTCATGCTTCGACTGTAAAGTCGAAATGAAACGTCTTGAGAACGGCCGGGGCGAAACCCCCCTGGGGTTTGGCGAGACGCCCAAAGTGCCGTAGGCTCGAATCAAGCGACGGGCGGCGCACAGCCCAAAAGCCGCTCGTGCGGCCAAACATGCGATGCGGGAGGACAGACTAAATGCGGATCATCGATCTTTCGGTTGCGCTCAAGGCGGGCATCGTCTCGGACCCGCCGCCGATGCTGCCGAGCATCGAGTATCGGGATCACCAGGAAGGGGTGAAAGAATTCATGGGCATGTTCCCGGGCCTCAAGCCCGAACAGCTGGTCGGGCGGAGAGGGGCCGGCGATCGAAAAAGTCACGATCACGACCCACAACGGCACCCATCTCGATGCGCCGTGGCATTTCTCCTCTACCATGGACGGCGGCAAGCCGGCCTTGAAGATCGACGAGGTGCCGCTCGAATGGTTCTTCTCCTCCGGCGTGAAACTCGATTTCCGCGACAAGCCGGACGGCTATGTCTGCAAGGCCGACGACGTGAAACGCGAGCTCGACCGCATCGGCTACACGCTCGAGCCGCTCGACATCGTCGTCGTCAACACCGCGGCGGCGGCCGCCTACGGTCAGCCGGACTTTCTCGACAAGGGCTGCGGCATGGGCCGCGAAGCGACGCTCTATCTGACCGAGCGCGGTGTGCGCGTCACCGGCATCGACGCCTGGAGCTGGGACGCGCCGTTCTCCTATACGCGCAAGCGGTTCGCCGAGACCGGCGACGCCAGCATCATCTGGGAGGGCCACAAGGCGAGCCGCGAGATCGGCTATTGCCACATGGAAAAGCTCACCAATCTCGATCTGTTGCCGCCGTTCGGCTTCAAGGTGTGCTGCTTCCCGGTCAAGGTCGCGGCCGCTTCCGCCGGCTGGACCCGCTGCGTCGCGATGCTCGACGATTAGGTTGCGAGACTAATCACCGTCATTGCGAGGAGCGAAGCGACGAAGCAATCCAGCCTCTGTGCCGCTCGCTCTGGATTGCTTCGCTTCGCTCGCAATGACGATGTCAGCAACGCCCCTGCGTCTTCTTGAAAATTCAGGACCAAATCCATGACCTCAGCGAAACTGCCGCTCTACGCCGGCGACCGGCCGCCCGGCGATTACGACCGCGCGCCGGAATTTTCCGAGATGCTGCGCGAAACCGACACCATTGTGCCGATGCGCGACGGCGTGAAGCTGTCGATCGACGTCTACCGGCCCAAGGCGGAGGGCCGCTTCCCGGCGCTGCTCGCGTTCGCCGTCTACAACAAAGACATTCAGGGCCCGGCCTTCACTGAAGCGCTGCCGCCGCAGCCGGCCTGGACGGCGCTGTGGATGGGGCCGCAGGAGGCGGGCGACACCCACTTCTTCGTCTCGCGCGGCTACGTCCACGTCATCGGCGGCCCGCGCGGCATCGGCAAATCGGAAGGCGGCGGCTCGCGCGAATGGGATTGCTACGACCTGATCGAATGGATCGCGGCGCAGCCCTGGTGCGACGGCAGCATCGGCATGGTCGGCATTTCCGGCTTCGGCGCCGAGCAGTTCGCGGTGGCGCGCCAACAGCCGCCGCACTTGAAGGCGATTTTCCCGTTCGATCCGCGCGGCGCCTACGGCCATCTCGGCGGCTTCCGCCACGAATATCCCGGCGGTGTCGTCCACGTGTTCCGCTACATGCTCGGCCATTTCTCGGCGATGCATCAAAACCGCGGCCGACCCGGCACTTTGCCGCCGCAGCGCGAGGAATGGTGGCGCGCGGCCATGGCCAATCCGGACTACCGGATGTACCCGCACATCTACAACATCATCGCGCAGAAGGGCGAGCACATGCCGCCCTATTTCGACGTGCTGATCAATCCGTACGACAGCGAGGAAGCGGTCGCCGCGAGCGAAGCGGGCTTCGGCAAGGTCAAAGTGCCGGCCTATACCGGCGCCGGCTGGTACGGCTACACCTACAAGACCCACCTCAACGGCGCGCAGACCTATTTCGAAAAAGTCGACGTGCCGAAAAAGATGACGCTGCTCGGGCCCGCGCATCTGGAGCGGCCGTTCCACACCATGCACGGCGAGATCCTGCGCTGGTACGATCACTGGCTCAAAGGGATCGACACCGGCATCATGGCGGAGCCGCCGGTGCGCTATTGGGTGATGGGCGCCAATGAATGGCGCACGGCCGACGCCTGGCCGCCCAAGAACGTCGAATGGACCAAGCTTTATCTGCAGAACTGGGAGCGGCTCACCACCGAGGCGCCGCGGCCGGCGAGCGCCGACGATTTCGTGCCGCCGGAATCGTTCCTGCAAATGCCGCTCAGCCAGACCAATCGCGTCGAGCGGCTGCGCTATATGACCGAACCCTTGACCGAGGACGTCACCATCGCCGGCCCTTCGGTGCTGGTGTTGCATGCCGCGATCGACCAGCCCGACACCAACTGGATCGTCATCCTCGAGGACGTCGGCCCCGACGTTTCGGTGCGCACCGCGCGCGAGGGCGAACGCACGGTGCCGGCAGATCTCCCGGAGCGCGAATTGACCCGCGGCTGGCTCAAGGCGTCGCACCGCGCGCTCGACGAAGCGCGCTCGCAGCCCGGCCGGCCCTGGCATCCGCTCACCCGCGCGGCGCAACAGCCGGTGCCGCCGGGCGAGGTGGTCGAATATCAGATCGAAATCTTGGCGACCGCGAACTGCTTCAAGCGCGGCCACCGCATCGCCATCGACATCACCGCGCTCGACGTGCCGACCGGCGTCGCCGGCGCCACCAACGCCGAATACGTGCCCTATCACATCTGCTCGAGCCGCACGGTGGTGCATCACATTTATCACGACCCCAAGCACCCCTCGCATTTGTTGCTGCCGGTGGTGAAGGGGGCATGAGAAATTGGCGGATGAGAAATTGGCGAGTGAAATTGGCGCGTGAGAAAACAGCATGATCCCCATCGTTGACGCTCATCATCACATCTGGCGCCGCGCCGATTTGCCGTGGCTCGAGGGGCCGATGCAGCCGCGCATTTTCGGCCCCTACGAGCCGATCCGCCGCGACTATCTGATCGATGAGTTTCTCGCCGACCTTGCCGGCTGCGGCGTGACGCAATCGGTCTATGTTCAGGCCAATTGGGCGAAAGACCGCTTCGAGGACGAAGTCGCCGACGTGCAGCGGGTCGCCGACGCGACCGGCTTTCCCCACGGCATCGTCGGCTACGCCGACGTTCTTGCCGCGGACGTGCGGCCGCAGCTCGACCGGCTGACCAAATATCCCAACATGCGCGGCGTGCGCATGCAGCTGCAATGGCACGAGAAGGAGCAATATCGGTTCGCCGCCGCGCCCGATCTCGCCCGCGATGCGACGCTGCAGAAGAACGTCGCGCGCCTTGCCGACTATGGCTGGAGCTTCGACCTGCAGGTTTTCGCCGCCCAGATGGACGGCGCGGCGGAACTGGCCGCCAGCTGTCCCAAAGTGACCTTCGTTCTGCAGCACGCCGGCATGCTGGAAGACACCTCGCCGGCCGGATGGACGCAGTGGCGCGCCGCCATGCAGCGCTTGGCCGCCTGCCCGAACGTCGTGTGCAAGCTCTCCGCGCTCGGCACCTTCATCCACCGCAACGACCCCGACCACATCGGCGCGATCGTGGGCGAATCGATCGAGATATTCGGCCCGTCGCGCTGCCTGTTCGGATCGAATTTTCCGATCGAGAAATTATGGACGCCATACGCCGATCTCGTCGCGGCTTACCGGGCCGCACTCGAACCGCTCGGTGCGGCGACGGCGCGCGCGGCGTTTTGCGACAACGCCAAGCGGATCTATCGGCTCGACTAAGGCATTCCCGCGCGACGACATCGGTGCAATCCACAACTTGATTGTCATGACGAACGGATTACTGGCGGCACTGCTGGCAGTGTTACTGTTTTAAGAATGGGGGATGATGGCAAATGTCTGAGGAGGGCGAAGAGCCGGTCTTAGAACAAAGCAAGTGGCGATGGCTTCGGTGGCATCGGTTGCGGGCGCCGGGCAATTCGACAGCCGCACGGCTGACGATCCTGATCCCGCTCATTGGGTATCTCGTTGTCTTCAACGACAAGGTGGTCGCCTATTTGGAGCTATCCGCAAGGATTTTTGGTCAAGCTGCGGCAGCGGGGTCGTTGGACAAGTTACTGACGATCTATATTGGACTGGTTTGCGTGGCACTTGCATCCGCGATCTTTGCCCTGTGTTGCCCATTGGAAGTGAAAAAGTACGCCTCAGCCGAGGAGTACATTGCGGGGGAAGAGCCATTCATGAGTGAACGCGGAGAGGGCATGCTTGAGGCGCGCTTGAAGCGTGGCGACGAGTTAGCGCGCGCATTGCTCAGAGGCTATCAGGACTGGAACAATTCGCGCCCCACAACCGACTCGCTTGAGGAGCTTCGGAGGCGCGGACAAAGGCTTTTCCGTATAGAGATGAACCTGTACTACGAAATGCAGGATCGCAGCCGTCCGATTGCGCAATGTTTGGCGGCGCTCTTTTATGCCGTTGGGTTTGTTGCTTTGCTTTTCCCCTCCGCTTCGGTGTTCCTGAGGGTGATGCAGGTGCTTATCAGGAACTTGGGTTTGGTGAGTTAGTTGGAAGCCGATTTTTCAGTCAACGGCATCCTTGAGCGGTATCGCCTCAAACGGCCGGGCGATCTTGGCGGATTGCACGGCTACGCCTAATGTAGCTGCTTCGACTTCGCGGATTTTTACCCGTGGGGCGTCTCCTTGGCGCGTCAGGGTTGATGCGCAATTCACCGACGGTTCGGAACGTCAACCCATTCGTCTTTGTCAAATTGGTCATACGGATTTTTACCAGCGTTCTGCGACTTGATCGCCGCTGCAACGCATTCGTCCCTCGCCCATTTGATCTTGTCCCGCAGACTTGAGGACGGTTGCGGCTCGTTAGGGCCGCTAAATTCACGGACATCTTCTGGCGTTAAAATTGGTGCCAGCTTTTCACCAAAACATCGGCAGTAAAGATCACTATCCATTAGCGGCGTTTGCGCCTGACTATTTCTCTGTCGGCGTTTTGCACAGCTATCGACAACGCCTCTAACAAAATCAGCTCGGCCAGTGGTGGTCGCTATCACTTCTGGACTCTTTTGAAACTCGGCATTTGTGCCAGCATACACGAAGTAGCTGAAGGCCAATGCCAAGGCTGCCCATAGGGTCAGTGGTCCTTTAGCGCGTTTTGCGTCGAAGCGGAAGAAAGCCCAAACGACAATCGGGATAACGCCGGACATCACATATGCCGATCCTGCGGTTCCGATAATTCCAGCAATACGCGCCGTGAGCGTGCTTTGCTCGTATGGCGATAGAGGAAACCAATGCGCCGCCAACGGCGATGGCGTTGGGTGAAAGAGCATTTGTATGATAGAAAAGAACGCGACCAAAATCGCGAAGTAGGCGACAAGTACCGCAGCAATGGTCGCGCGTGACATCGCAGTCCCCAACGCAAGAAGAACGTCGCATGTTCTAACATTAAATGTCTCGGCGACTTTTTACCTGCGCAATAATGGCCTTATGGTAAGAGGTACTTCGCGGCTAAAAGCGGCGGGAAATGGGGGCTAAGTCATTGAAATCGCGGGTGTAGCTCAATGGTAGAGCAGAAGCCTTCCAAGCTTATGACGAGGGTTCGATTCCCTTCACCCGCTCCAACCTTCGCGTCTTTGGCGCTTCCAGCTAGGCACTCCGCGCTTCGGTGGACTTAAGCCCGCCGAAGCCTCGGCGAAGCGAGCGTAGGAGGTTCGGTTGGCCGGCCACGCGCGGCCGCGAAGATTGCCGGCCTAGCCGCAGTAGCAGGTGGGGTGGCTCTTGCGGCGCGCTAACGGGCATGAAACGGGCCGTCTAGGAGTGTAGCTCAACTGGCTAGAGCACCGGTCTCCAAAACCGGGGGTTGGGGGTTCGAGTCCCTCCACTCCTGCCAGCAAAACGATGATTTATAATGGTAATTTGCCCTCAGCGCGGGCGCCAGTTCCGGCGAAGAGATATCGGGCTATGACGGCCGATGTTTTGGAGGTGCTGCGAAGATATGACGCCGCCCTGCGCGGAAACGGGGCAACGGCGGTCTTTGTCTTCGGCTCGCGTGCCCGAGGCACCGAGAGGCCCGACAGCGACCTCGATCTTTTTATCGACTACGATCCGACCGTCAAAATCCCAAACCTCTTTCGATTGATGCAGGTCGAGGAGGAGCTTTCGCGCAAGCTCGGCGTTCCGGTCACGATTACCACGCGAGACGCTCTTCATCCGTTGATGAAAGCGAGCATCGAACGAGACGCCATCCGGGTCGGGTGATGGCGAGGGACCCGACGATCGCCATTCGCGATTGCCTGACGGAGATTGCAATTCTGCACGACATTGCCGCACGCACGACGCTCGCGGCGTTTCGGACCGATTCGATCGCGCGACGCGCCGCCGCATATGCGATCCAGACCATTTCCGAGGCCGTGCGACAAATTCCCGACGAGTGGCTTGCCGATTTCCCGACCGAGCCGTGGGGGCAGATCAAGCGTATCGGCAACCGCATCCGTCACGAATACTTCCGCATCGACGATGCCGTGCTCTGGGAGGTGATGACCACCGACGCGCCAGCCTTGGGCGTGGTGATGGAGGCGATGCTCGCACGGCATGCAGGCGTCAGCCGGTAGGGCGTGAAAGGCTTACCCCGGACCGGTCCTGCAGGGCCTCCAAAACCGGGGGTTGGGGGTTCGAGTCCCTCCACTCCTGCCAGTTCGCAAAGCGTCGCGAACCTCCCGCCGGTCGTCCCTGTCTTGTCAATGCAGCGGCGGACAGTAGCGCTGCAATGGGTTGTCGGGAATGAAGTTGCTGACTTGACGGCGACCGTCCGGCGGCTGGTTGTCGGGCCGGTGGCGGTAATGATATCGGCGAAACGCTCCACGGCCTTGAAGCAATTCTTCAGTTCGTCCGTGCTTCGCACGCTGCTGACATAGAGTAGCGGCTGTCGCGCGGCGTACGTGAGCCGGGGCGCCAGCTCGAATTCGTCCCCAGTAACGGGCCACGCGAGTATTTGCTCAGGCTGGTCGCGCCAGTAGTAACGCAAAGCCGCGACGTTGGTGCGTCCGACACCGACGATCGATTTCGCACCGACACGCCGCGCCAGAGCGCCCGCCTGCTCCGCATAGCCACGCCACCCGAGGGACACATGGTAGGGATCGCCGTTGCCGTCCTCGTTGTCGAGAAACGCGATATGCAGCCGCATGGCCATCGGATCGGCGGCGAGTAATGCAGCTTGAGCGATGCCGCCGAATAACAGGCTCGCGGCGAGCAGCTTCCATGCCTGGGCTCGGCATAGCAGTGCGACTGCGACCACGAACCCGGACACGTATGCCGTCGCCGCCCAATTGGCGTTGGCATGGCTGAACAGTGCGACGGCAGTGACGAGCGCGAGGGGAGGTAGCGCGAACGCGACCAATATCCGGTCGGCCCGTGGGATCAGCGGCGAACCGATGCGGGCCATCGCCACGAGCATCGCCCCAAAGACGATCGGACCTATGATGCCGAACTGCGCGCCGAGGAACGCCAAGCCGCGTAATGGACTGAAATCAAACCCATCTCCGAGGATGTTTTCCCGCGTCTGATGGATTGTGGAAAAGCCGTGAGTGAAATTCCAAACCACGTTCGGCGCGATCATGAGCAGGGCGATGATTCCTGCCGCCCAAGCCTGCGGCGACGCCAACAGGCGCGCCGCATTGCGGTCCAGAGCGGCTGCGAGCAAGGCACCCAGGGCGAAATAAAACATCGCGTATTTGGCAAGCAGGCCGAGGCCCAGGGCGACGCCCAATAACAGGGCCCAGCGCCACCGGCGGTCCGACAAGAGCCTCACATAGGCGAACAGCGCCACCGCCCAGCAGCACAGCAGGGGGACGTTGGTCGAAATGATACGGGCGGAGAATGCAACGCCGACCGCGAGCCCGAACGACAGCGCGGAGAGCAGCGCAACCCGCGCGTCGTAGAGAGCGCGAGCGATCCCATACACGGCCAGGGAACAGATGAAGTACAAGATAGGGGACGGAGAGCGGATGCAGGGCTCGGTATTGCCGCAGACGCTGCTCGCCAACGAAATGATCCAGGCAATGAGCGGCGGCTTCGACATATAGCCGAACTGCAGCGTCTTCGACCAAACCCAATATTGCGCCTCGTCGACGGAGAGGTCGACGACGGAGAATTGCAGTCCGACGATCCTGACCACGGTGGCGGCGGCGAGCACGGCGCACACAAAACCGAAGGGGGATGCCGCAACCAGTCGAGCAGCCGTTGCAGGCAGGTCGAATGGACGGGATCTCGTCGTGATCACCGTCGCCGAATCAGAGGCTATTGCCCCGTAAGGTTCCAGCCGCGCCAAAGGTGCCCCCTTCCCGTTGCCCGCGTGTTTCGAGTGTGTCGGCCTGCGGCACTATGATCAAGGGAGTATCGGCCGCCGATTTCGCATACGCACAATTTCGCCAACATCTCTTGACCGCGATCTGTACAGGTCGTATGTCTTGGGCCGAGCGCGCCCGCCTGGCGGCCAGTTTCGGCAAGGCGTGGCGAAAGCAGATGAAAATCTTGTCGCTCCTGGTTCATCCCCGTGCCGCTGGATCGCTGGTTGATCCTGGCGGCAGGGGAATATTGCCATTTGTCGGACGGCGGTCGCGTTTGCGTCTATCGGCGGATGAGACCGTATGGTGTCCGGTGAGGGGCGGACAGGCTGGCCGAGATGGGCTGGCGGGGCGACGAGGAAACCTTGAAAGCAATGCCGAAGATCGATCCATTCAAGTTCCTGCAGGAAGTGCGGGCCGAAGGGCAGAAGGTCACCTGGCCGACGCGCAAGGAGACCACCGTGACCACCATCATGGTGTTCGTGATGGTCGCCGTCGCCTCGATCTTTTTCCTGCTCGCCGATCAGGTCATGCGGATCGCCGTCGGCTTCCTGCTCGGCATCAACTCCTGAGAATTTGCGGTTCACGAGCGCGCACATTGATGATGCGGAATTGATGACATGACGAACCGGTGGTACGCGGTCCACGCCTACTCGAATTTCGAGAACAAGGTGGCGGAATCGATCCGGGAGCAGGCGAAGCAGCGCGGCCTGACGCAGCTGTTCGAGGAAATCCTGGTCCCGAAGGAAAAGGTGGTCGAGGTGCGGCGCGGCCGCAAAGTCGACGCCGAGCGCAAATTCTTTCCGGGCTATGTCCTGGTGAAGATGCAGATGACGGACGAGGCCTATCACCTCATCAAGAATACGCCGAAGGTGACGGGCTTCCTCGGTTCCGACAACAAGCCGATGCCGCTCTCGGACGCCGAGGCCGAGCGCATCCTGCATCAGGTCCAGGAAGGCATCGAACGGCCGAAGCCGTCGGTGTCGTTCGAAGTGGGCGAGCAGGTGCGGGTGTCGGACGGGCCGTTCGCCTCGTTCAACGGCACGGTGGAAGAGGTCGACGAGGGCCGCTCGCGGCTCAAGGTGGCGGTCTCGATCTTCGGCCGCGCCACGCCGGTGGAGCTGGAATTCGGGCAGGTGGAGAAATTATAGTAATTACCTCTCCCCGCGTGCGGGGAGAGGTCGTCGCGCGAAGCGCGGCGGGTGAGGGGGCCTCTCCGCAATTCTGAGCTTCGTAGTCTCAGCGTGCGGATAGGCCCCCTCATCCCGACCTTCTCCCCGCGTGCGGGGAGAAGGAGAACTTAAAGTGCAACCACGTGGGAGGTGAGGCGGTCGCCAGCCGTCGAGATCCGCACCACTGACAGGAGTAGAGCATGGCGAAAAAAATCACCGGATACGTCAAGCTGCAGGTGCCGGCGGGGGCGGCCAATCCGTCGCCCCCGATCGGTCCCGCGCTCGGCCAGCGCGGCCTCAACATCATGGAGTTCTGCAAGGCGTTCAACGCGCAGACCCAGCAGTTGGAGAAGGGCGCGCCGATCCCCGTGACCATCACGGTCTATGCGGATCGTTCCTTCACCTTCGAACTGCGCACCCCGCCGGTGTCGCACTTCCTCAAAAAGGCGGCGAACGTGCAAAGCGGCTCGAAGACGCCGGGTCGCGACGTGGCCGGCGCGGTGACGAAGGCGCAAGTGCGCGAGATCGCCGAGAAGAAGATGAAGGACTTGAACTGCGACACCGTCGAGGCGGCGATGCGCATGATCGAGGGCTCCGCCCGCTCCATGGGTCTAGAGGTGAAGGCATGAGCACGGTTGGCACGCTTGGCAAACGCACGACCGCGGCGCGCGAGGGCATCGACCGAACGAAGCTTTACCCGCTCTCGGAAGCGGTGAAGATGGTCAAGGACCGCGCCAAGGCGAAGTTCGACGAGACCATCGAGGTGGCGATGAATCTCGGCGTCGATCCGCGCCACGCCGACCAGATGGTGCGCGGCGTGGTGACGCTGCCGAACGGCACCGGCCGCACCCAGCGCGTCGCGGTGTTCGCCCGCGGCGTCAAGGCCGACGAGGCCAAGGCCGCCGGCGCCGACGTGGTCGGCGCCGAGGATCTGGTGGAGAAGGTGCAGGGCGGCGCGATCGACTTCGATCGCGTCATCGCCACGCCCGATCTGATGCCGCTGGTCGGCCGGCTCGGCAAAGTCCTGGGGCCGCGCGGTCTGATGCCGAACCCCAAGGTCGGCACCGTGACCATGGACGTGACCACCGCCGTCAAAGGCGCCAAGGGCGGCTCGGTCGAGTTCCGGGTCGAGAAGGCCGGCATCGTGCAGGCCGGCGTCGGCAAGGCCTCGTTCAGCGCCGACAAACTGGTCGAGAACATCCGCGCCTTCGCCGACGCGGTGCAGAAATCGCGGCCGGCCGGCGCCAAGGGTCACTTCATCAACCGCGTCGCCATCTCCTCGTCGATGGGGCCGGGGGTGAAGGTCGAGCCGGCCAGCCTGTTCGTCGGCCCGCAGCAATAGGCTCCGAAGGGGCTTGGCAAAGTGGCTGCGAGCGGCTAAACAAGGTCATGGACGTGCCGGCTCGGTTTGCCGGCGCGTCTTTGCGCGCTTCTCAATAACCGGGTAAGCAGTTCCTCTCTTGGGGTCGATCCAGTCCGGATTTTCCCAAGAGCGAAAAGAGCTTAGTGGCGATTGCGGGGCGCGTTCCTGTCCGAGACTGCAGGTGCCGGCAACGGCTTAATCACGAAAACCTGCACAGACGGGTGAAGACTCTAGGTTTCCCCACTGCTTCCTCCCCCGCGTGCGGGCGAAGGGAACGGTGCGGTCCTCGGTTCTGATCTCGACGGCCCGGAGCCGATGGCGCCGGGTGGGCAGGGTGTACGAAACGTCGTCCTGCCCAAGGCTCGTCGATCGATGTCGGCGCGTCCAAAGCGGGGCGGCGGGTAGCAACCCGGCGGCCCCCGCTTAAACAACGGACCGCCAACCGGAGAGAGCTCAATTGGATCGCGCGGCAAAAGCTGAGCTTGTCGGCACTCTTGGCGAGGTCTTCAAGGCCACCAAGGTCGTCGTCGTTGCTCATTACGCCGGCCTCACGGTCGCCCAGATGCAGACTCTGCGTCGGCAGATGAAGCAGGCGGGCGCCAGCGTGAAGGTCGCGAAAAACCGCCTCGCCAGGATCGCTCTTGAAGGCTCCAACGTCGCGTCGATCGCGCCTCTGCTCAAGGGGCCGGCCCTGCTCGCCTTTTCGGGCGATCCGGTCGCGGCGCCGAAGGTCGCCGTCGACTTCGCCAAGACGAACGAGAAGTTCGTCATCCTCGGCGGAGCGATGGGCAAGACCGCGCTCGATCCGAACGGTGTCAAGGCGCTCGCGACCTTGCCCTCGCTCGACGAGCTGCGGGCGAAGATCGTCGGCCTCATCGTGGCGCCGGCGACCAAGATCGCCCAGGTGGTCAACGCCCCTGCCGCGAAAGTCGCCCGGGTCGTGCAGGCCTATGCCTCCAAGAGCTCCGAAAGCGCGGCGGCTTGAAACAAGCCCCTCATCATCAAGATTAGAACCGAAGGACGAAAACTATGGCTGATTTGCAGAAAATCGTGGACGACCTGTCGAGCCTCACCGTGCTCGAGGCGGCGGAACTCGCGAAGCTCCTGGAAGAGAAGTGGGGCGTCTCGGCAGCGGCTGCGGTCGCGGTTGCGGCGGGTCCCGCGGCAGCGGCCGCTCCGGCGGCCGAAGAGAAGACCGAGTTCACGGTCGTGCTCGCCGCGGCCGGCGACAAGAAGATCGAGGTGATCAAGGAAGTGCGGGCCATCACCGGCCTCGGCCTCAAGGAGGCCAAGGACCTGGTCGAGGGCGCGCCCAAGCCGGTCAAGGAAGGCGTCAACAAGGACGACGCCGCCAAGCTCAAGGCCCAGCTCGAAAAGGTCGGCGCCAAGGTTGAGCTTAAGTAAGTAGTGCTTACTTAAGAGACATCCCCCGGACGGGGCGAGGCGACGCTGAGCGCCGTTCGGGGATGAAGAGGCCAAAAAGCAAGATGGCCAGGGTCGATCGAGGTCGAGCCCGGCCGTGGTGGTAAAGGGAAGTGCGGCCGGTTCGGCGCGAATAGCCGAAAAATAATGTGTGGAAACGGTGGAAATCCGTGATTTCGGTACTTAAGTCCCGGAATTGCCACGCATTGCGGGCGTATGAAAGTGATTCGGGAGTTTTCGCCGAATCACGATAAATAGGCGGTTTCGACGCCTGTCCCGACGGTCGCGATGGATTGCGGCCTTCTGGAAAGTCGCCTTGATCGCCAGAGACCTCGAAGCCCTTGGGTTCGCGACCAGCGCGCATCCCGGGCTTGAGCGATGGTTTGAGCCGAGCGGTGCATGAACTGCAGCGAACTTAAGCACTTAGCCTGCCGCCCCGGGCGCTGACGGACCCGGACGGCGACTTAAGCACTTGAGCGCTTCATGACCCGGGCGGCCAGGCCCGATGGTTCGATTGAGCGAGAGGACAGAATGGCGCAGACGTTTATCGGTCGCAAGCGCGTACGGAAGTTTTTCGGAAAAATCGAAGAAGTCGCGGAGATGCCGAACCTCATCGAGGTTCAGAAGGCGTCCTACGACCAATTCCTGCTCGTTGTGGAGCCGCAGGGCGGCCGGCCCAATGAGGGCCTGCAGGCCGTGTTCAAGTCGGTGTTCCCGATTTCCGACTTCTCCTCGACGTTCGATGCTCGAATTCGTCAAGTACGAATTCGAAGCGCCGAAATACGACGTTGACGAGTGCCGCCAGCGCGGCATGACCTACGCCGCGCCGCTCAAGGTGACGCTGCGGCTCATCGTGTTCGATGTCGACGAAGAGACCGGCGCCAAGTCGGTCAAGGACATCAAGGAGCAGGACGTCTACATGGGCGACATTCCGCTCATGACCAACAACGGCACCTTCGTCGTCAACGGCACCGAGCGCGTCATCGTCTCGCAGATGCATCGCTCGCCCGGCGTGTTCTTCGATCACGACAAGGGCAAGACGCACTCCTCGGGCAAGCTTCTGTTCGCCGCCCGCATCATTCCGTATCGCGGTTCCTGGCTCGACATCGAGTTCGACGCCAAGGACATCGTGTTCGCCCGCATCGACCGCCGCCGCAAGATTCCGGTCACCTCGCTGCTCTACGCGCTCGGCATGAGCGGCGAAGAGATCCTCAACACCTTCTACAAGCAGGTGTCCTACAAGCGCACCAAGGACGGCTGGCGCGTGCCGTTCGACGCCAACCGGCTGCGCGGCTACAAGGCCATCAACGATCTGGTCGACGCCGACACCGGCAAGGTGGTGCTCGAAGCGGGCAAGAAGCTCACGGTGCGCCAGGCACGCCAGCTCGCCGAAAAAGGCCTCAAGGCGCTGCGGCTCGCCGACGACGAACTGATCGGCCAGTACATCGCGGAAGACCTCGTCAATCCGAAGACCGGCGAAATCCACGCCGAGGCCGGCGAGGAGATCACCGAGAAGAATCTCAAGGCGCTGATCGAGGAAGGCTACAAGGAATTGCCGCTCCTCAACATCGATCACGTCAATGTCGGCGCCTATATCCGCAACACGCTCGCGGTCGACAAGAACATGACGCGCGAGGACGCGCTGTTCGACATCTACCGCGTCATGCGTCCGGGCGAGCCGCCGACCATCGATACCGCGCAGTCGATGTTCCATTCGCTGTTCTTCGATTCCGAGCGCTACGACCTCTCCGCGGTCGGCCGCGTCAAGATGAACATGCGGCTCGATCTCGATGCGCCGGACACCATGCGCATCCTGCGCAAGGACGACATCATCTCGGTCATCCGCACGCTGGTCGATCTGCGCGACGGCAAGGGCGAGATCGACGACATCGACCATCTCGGCAACCGCCGGGTGCGCTCGGTCGGCGAACTGATGGAGAACCAGTACCGCGTCGGCCTCCTGCGCATGGAGCGCGCGATCAAGGAACGCATGTCGTCGGTCGATATCGACACGGTGATGCCGCAGGATCTGATCAACGCCAAGCCGGCGGCGGCGGCGGTGCGCGAGTTCTTCGGCTCCTCACAGCTCTCGCAGTTCATGGACCAGACCAATCCGCTGTCGGAGATCACGCATAAGCGTCGTTTGTCGGCGCTCGGGCCGGGCGGTCTCACCCGCGAGCGCGCCGGCTTCGAGGTGCGCGACGTGCACCCGACGCACTATGGCCGCATCTGCCCGATCGAGACGCCGGAAGGGCCGAATATCGGGCTCATCAACTCGCTCGCGACCTTTGCGCGCGTCAACAAATACGGCTTCGTCGAGACGCCGTACCGCAAGGTCAAGGACGGCCGCGTCACCGACGAGGTGATCTATCTCTCGGCGATGGAGGAGGGCCGCTACACCGTCGCGCAGGCCAATTCCGCCATCGACGCGAAGGGCCGCTTCACCGATGACCTGGTCGTCGTGCGCCATGCCGGCGACGTGCAGCTCATTCCGCCGGACAAGGTGGACTTCATGGACGTGTCGCCGAAGCAGCTGGTTTCGGTGGCGGCGGCGCTCATTCCGTTCCTCGAGAACGACGACGCCAACCGCGCGCTCATGGGCTCCAACATGCAGCGTCAGGCGGTGCCGCTCGTCCACGCCGAGGCGCCGTTCGTCGGCACCGGCATGGAAGGCGTGGTCGCCCGCGATTCCGGCGCCGCCATCGCGGCGCGCCGGACCGGCAGCGTCGACCAGGTCGACTCCACCCGTATCGTCATCCGCGCCACCGACGAGCCGGATCCGACCAAGCCGGGCGTCGACATCTACCGGCTGATGAAGTTCCAGCGCTCGAACCAGAACACCTGCATCAACCAGCGGCCGCTGGTGAAGGTGGGCGATCAGGTCAAGAAGGGCGACATCATCGCCGACGGTCCCTCGACCGAGCTCGGCGAATTGGCGCTCGGCCGCAACGTCCTCGTCGCCTTCATGCCGTGGAACGGCTACAACTTCGAGGACTCGATCCTTCTTTCCGAGCGCATCGTCAAGGACGACGTCTTCACTTCGATCCACATCGAGGAATTCGAAGTGATGGCGCGCGACACCAAGCTCGGGCCGGAAGAAATCACCCGCGACATTCCCAACGTCTCGGAAGAGACGCTGAAGAATCTCGACGAGGCCGGCATCGTCTATATCGGCGCCGAGGTCCGCGCCGGCGACATCCTGGTCGGCAAGATCACGCCGAAGGGCGAAAGCCCGATGACGCCGGAGGAAAAGCTCCTGCGCGCCATCTTCGGCGAAAAGGCCTCCGACGTGCGCGACACCTCGCTGCGGGTGCCGCCCGGCGTGCAAGGGACCGTCGTCGAGGTGCGCGTGTTCAACCGCCACGGCGTCGAGAAGGACGAGCGCGCGCTCGCCATCGAGCGCGAAGAGATCGAGCGGCTCGCCAAGGACCGCGACGACGAGCAGGCGATCCTCGACCGCAACGTCTATGGCCGCCTCGCCGAGCTTGCTGGAAGGCCGTCAGGGCATCGCCGGTCCGAAGGGGTTCAAGAAGGACACCAAGATCACCCGCGCGATCCTCGACGAATATCCGCGCTCGCAGTGGTGGATGTTCGCTTCGCCCAACGACAAGATCATGGCGGAGATCGAAGCCATCCGGAAGCAGTACGACGAATCGAAGAAGCGGCTCGAGCAGCGCTTCCTCGACAAGGTCGAGAAGCTGCAGCGCGGCGACGAACTGCCGCCCGGCGTGATGAAGATGGTCAAGGTCTTCGTCGCGGTGAAGCGCAAGATCCAGCCCGGCGACAAGATGGCCGGCCGCCACGGCAACAAGGGCGTGGTGTCGAAGATCGTGCCGATCGAGGACATGCCGTTCCTCGCCGACGGCACCCAGGTCGACATCGTGCTCAATCCGCTCGGCGTGCCGAGCCGCATGAATGTCGGACAGATCCTGGAGACCCATCTCGGCTGGGCCTGCGCCGGCCTCGGCCTCAAGATCGGCCATGCCGTCGATCTCTATCAGGGCAAGAAGGACATCAAGCCGCTGAAGGAGATACTGAAGAAGGTGTATGGCGAGGAGGAGACCATCAAGTCGCTCGACGAGAAGGGTCTTCTGGAGCTCGGCCACAATCTGCGTCACGGCGTGCCGATCGCGACGCCGGTGTTCGACGGCGCCAAGGAAGCCGACATCGAGCACATGCTCGATCTCGCCGGCCTCGACCATTCCGGGCAGGTCTCGCTCTATGACGGGCGCACCGGCGACACCTTCGACCGCAAGGTGACGGTGGGCTACATCTATATGCTCAAGCTGCACCATCTGGTCGACGACAAGATCCACGCCCGCTCGATCGGCCCCTACAGCCTCGTCACCCAGCAGCCGCTGGGCGGCAAGGCGCAGTTCGGCGGCCAGCGCTTCGGCGAAATGGAGGTGTGGGCGCTCGAAGCCTACGGCGCCGCCTACACGCTGCAGGAAATGCTGACGGTGAAGTCCGACGACGTCGCCGGCCGCACCAAGGTGTACGAGGCGATCGTGCGCGGCGACGACACGTTCGAGGCCGGTATTCCGGAGAGCTTCAACGTGCTGGTCAAGGAAATGCGCTCGCTCGGATTGAACGTCGACCTGCACAATTCCAAGCAGCAGCGCGGCGACGGCGTCGCCGAGGCGGCGGAGTAACGCTTTCCTCTCCCGTTCCGGGAGAGGTCGCGAGCGAAGCGAGCGGGTGAGGGTAGTGGACGCGCCAGCGTCGAGGCCCGGCACCCCGCCCTCCCCGCAGCGGGAGGAGAGTAGCGCAGAATTTAACCGACCCGCGGAGCGAAAAAACTCCAACGGCGTCGAGGAGCAGACGATGAACCAAGAAATCATGAATCTTTTCAGCCCGCAGGCGCCGGCTCAGGTCTTCGACCAGATCCGGATTTCGATCGCGAGCCCCGACAAGATTCTGTCCTGGTCCTACGGCGAGATCAAAAAGCCGGAGACCATCAATTACCGCACCTTCAAGCCCGAGCGCGACGGCCTGTTCTGCGCGCGCATCTTCGGGCCGATCAAGGACTACGAGTGCTTGTGCGGCAAGTACAAGCGCATGAAGTACAAGGGCATCATCTGCGAGAAGTGCTCGGTCGAAGTGACGCTGTCGCGGGTGCGGCGCGAGCGCATGGGCCATATCGAACTGGCCGCGCCGGTCGCGCACATCTGGTTCCTGAAGTCGCTGCCGTCGCCGCATCGGGCTTCTGCTCGACATGACGCTCAAGGACCTCGAGCGCATTCTCTATTTCGAGTACTACGTCGTGCTCGAGCCGGGTCTCACGCCGCTCAAGGACCGTCAGCTCCTGTCCGAGGACGAGTACGTCAAGGCGCAGGATCAGTTCGGCGCCGACAGCTTCACCGCCATGATCGGCGCCGAAGCGATCCGCGAGATGCTCAAAGCGCTCGATCTGGAAAAGATCGCGGCGGATCTGCGCGACGAGATCGCGGAATCGACCTCCGAACTCAAGCCGAAGAAGCTCGCCAAGCGGCTCAAGCTGATCGAGGCGTTCATCCAGTCCGGCAACAAGCCGGAATGGATGATCCTCACCCACGTGCCGGTCATCCCGCCGGATCTGCGGCCGCTGGTGCCGCTCGACGGCGGCCGCTTCGCCACCTCCGACCTCAACGACCTCTATCGCCGCGTCATCAACCGCAACAACCGCCTCAAGCGGCTGATCGAGCTGCGCGCGCCCGACATCATCATCCGCAACGAGAAGCGGATGCTGCAGGAGGCGGTCGACGCCTTGTTCGACAACGGCCGCCGCGGCCGCGTCATCACCGGCGCCAACAAGCGGCCGTTGAAGTCGCTCGCCGACATGCTCAAGGGCAAGCAGGGCCGCTTCCGGCAGAACCTGCTCGGCAAGCGCGTCGACTATTCCGGCCGCTCGGTCATCGTGGTCGGCCCCGAATTGAAGCTGCACCAGTGCGGCCTGCCGAAGAAGATGGCGCTCGAACTGTTCAAGCCGTTCATCTATTCGCGGCTCGACGCCAAGGGCCTGTCGACCACGGTGAAGCAGGCGAAGAAGCTCGTCGAGAAGGAGAAGCCGGAGGTTTGGGACATCCTCGACGAGGTGATCCGCGAGCATCCGGTGCTGTTGAACCGCGCGCCGACGCTGCATCGGCTCGGCATCCAGGCGTTCGAGCCGGTCTTGATCGAGGGCAAGGCGATCCAGCTGCATCCGCTCGTCTGCTCGGCCTTCAACGCCGACTTCGACGGCGACCAGATGGCGGTGCACGTGCCGCTGTCGCTCGAGGCGCAGCTCGAGGCGCGCGTCCTGATGATGTCGACCAACAACATTCTGCATCCCGCGAACGGCGCGCCGATCATCGTGCCGTCGCAGGACATCGTGCTCGGCCTCTATTATCTGTCGATCGTGCGTGACGCCGCGGAGGGCGAAAAGCCCAAGCTGTTCGGCAACATGGCCGAGATCGACCTCGCTTTGCACGAAAAGGCCGTCAGCCTGCACAGCAAGATCAAATACCGCTGGGAAGGCGTCGGCGAAGACGGCAAGCCGGTGACGCGCTGGTACGACACCACGCCGGGCCGCGTCATTCTCGGCTCGGTGCTGCCGAAGCTCGCCAAGACGCCGTTCGACCTCGTCAACAAGCTGATGACGAAGCGCGAAATCTCCGGGATGATCGACACCGTCTACCGCCACTGCGGGCAGAAGGAGACGGTGATCTTCTGCGACCGCGTCATGGCGCTCGGCTTCCACCACGCCTTCAAGGCCGGCATCTCGTTCGGCAAGGACGACATGGTGGTGCCGCACACCAAGAAGAAGATCGTCGAAGACACCCGCGATCAGGTCAAGGACTTCGAGCAGCAATACAATGACGGCCTGATCACCCAGGGCGAGAAATACAACAAGGTGGTCGACGCCTGGTCGAAGTGCACCGAGAAAATCGCCGAAGCGATGATGAAGGAAATCTCGACCGCGAAGCCCGCGACCGAGAAGGGCGCCGAAGCCCAGGTCAACTCGATCTACATGATGGCGCATTCCGGCGCGCGCGGTTCGCCGGCGCAGATGCGTCAGCTCGCCGGCATGCGCGGCCTGATGGCGAAGCCGTCGGGCGAGATCATCGAGAGCCCGATCATCTCGAACTTCAAGGAAGGGCTCTCGGTGCTCGAGTACTTCAACTCGACCCACGGCGCCCGCAAGGGCCTCGCTGACACCGCGCTCAAGACCGCCAACTCCGGCTATCTGACGCGGCGTCTGGTCGACGTGGCGCAGGACTGCATCATCACCGAGGAGGACTGCGGTTCGACGCGCGGCATCAAGGTGCGCGCCATCATCGATGCCGGCACCGTCGTCGCCTCGCTGGCGAGCCGCATCCTCGGCCGCACCACGGCCGAGGACGTGCGCGATCCGAACTCGAACGAAGTTCTGGTCCCGAACGGCACGCTGCTCGGCGAGGCCGACGTCGAGCGCCTGGTCACCTCGGGCGTGCAGGAGATCAAAATCCGTTCGGTCTTGACCTGCAACACCCAGCCCGGCGTCTGCGGCAAGTGCTACGGGCGCGATCTCGCCCGCGGCACGCCCGTCAACATGGGCGAGGCGGTCGGCGTCATCGCGGCGCAGTCGATCGGCGAGCCGGGCACGCAGCTCACCATGCGCACGTTCCACATCGGCGGCGCGGCGCAGATCTCCGAGCAGTCGTTCGTGGAGTTCGAACTTCGAGGGCACCGTCAAGATCAAGAACCTCAACGTCGCCCGCAATTCGGACGGCGATCTGATCGCGATGGGCCGCAACCTGATCGTCGCCGTCACCGATCCGGACGGCACCGAACGGGCCGTGCACCGCATCCAGTACGGCGCGCGGCTCAAGGTGGAAGACGGCCAGCACATCAAGCGCGGCCAGCGCATCGCCGAGTGGGATCCCTATACCCGCCCGATCCTCACCGAACTCGAGGGCGTGGTCGGCTTCGAGGACCTGGTCGAAGGTCAGTCGATGACCGAGACGCTCGACGAATCGACCGGCATCGCCAAGCGCATGGTGATCGATTGGCGCTCCGGCTCGGCCCGCGGCCAGCAGGACCTGCGTCCCGCCCTCGTCATCAAGGGCAAGGACGGCAAGATCCTGAAACTCTCCCGCGGCGGCGACGCCCGCTACACGTTGGCGGTCGACGCCATCATCTCGGTCGATCCCGGCGCCAAGGTGCGGGCGGCGGACGTGATCGCCCGTATCCCGACCGAAAGCGCCAAGACGCGCGACATCACCGGCGGTCTGCCGCGTGTCGCCGAACTGTTCGAGGCGCGGCGGCCGAAGGAGTCCGCGGTGATCGCGGAAATCTCCGGCACCGTGCGGTTCGGCCGCGACTACAAGAACAAGCGGCGCATCACGATCGAGCCGAGCGACGCCTCCGAGGAGCCGAGGGAGTACCTCGTCCCCAAGGGCAAGCACATCCACCTGCAGGACGGCGACGTCATCGAGAAGGGCGACTTCATCGTCGAAGGCAACCCGGCGCCGCACGACATCCTGGCGATCAAGGGCGTCGAGGAGCTCGCGGGCTACCTCGTCAACGAGATCCAGGACGTCTATCGGCTGCAAGGCGTGACGATCAACGACAAGCATATCGAGGTGATCGTCCGTCAGATGCTGCAGAAGGTCGAGATCGACGACTCGGGCGAGACCGACCTGATCCAGGGCGAGCAGGTCGACAAGGTCGAGTTCGACGAGGTCAACGCCCGCGCGGCCGAGGAAGGCAAGAAGGCGGCGACCGCGCACCCGGTGCTGCTCGGCATCACCAAGGCGTCGCTGCAGACGCGCTCGTTCATCTCCGCGGCTTCGTTCCAGGAGACGACGCGCGTGCTCACCGAGGCCGCGGTGTCGGGCAAGGCCGATACGCTCGACGGTCTCAAGGAGAACGTCATCGTCGGCCGCCTGATTCCGGCCGGCACCGGCGCCATGATGAACCGGCTGCGCGAAGTCGCCATCAAGCGCGACGCGCTCATTCTCGCCGAGCGCGAGAAGGAGGCCGCGGTGAAAGCCGAGGCCGCTCCGGAGCCGGCGGCGCTGCCGGCCGCTGAGTAGGTCGCCGCGCCGTTCACGAAGTCGAAGGGCCGCCAAAAATTTGGCGGCCCTTTTTCGTGGTCCCGGGCCACGGACAATGGAGGCGACCATGAGCACGGTTCTGGTCACGGGCGGCTCGGGCTTTATCGGCGGCTATTGCATCCTGCAGCTTCTGGCCGCGGGCCATCAGGTGCGCACCACGGTGCGGAACCTCACGCGCGAGGGCGACGTTCGCGCCATGCTCGAGGCGGGCGGCGCCGCGCCGGGCGAGCGCTTGTCGTTTGTCGCGGCCAATCTCGACGGCGATGCTGGTTGGCCGCAGGCCGTGGCGGGTTGCGACTACGTCCTCCATGTGGCTTCGCCGATCGCTGCCGGCGCTCCCAGGCATGAGGACGAACTGATCATCCCCGCGCGCGACGGCGCGCTGCGCGTCCTGCGCGCCGCGCGCGAAGCCGGCGTCAAGCGCGTGGTCTTGACTTCGTCGTTCGCCGCGATCGGCTATGGCCACGCGCCGCGGCAGCGGCCGTTCGACGAAACGACCTGGACAAACGTGGATGCCGGCATCGGTGCCTATGCCAAATCCAAAACCTTGGCCGAACGCGCGGCCTGGGATTTTGTCGCTCGCGAGGGCGGCGGCCTCGAGCTTGCCGTCGTCAATCCCGTGGTCGTGCTCGGCCCGGTGCTGGTGCCGGATTTTTCCCCGTCGATCCTGTTGATCCGGCGCCTGATGGACGGCGCCGTGCCGGGCTGCCCGCGGCTTTATTTCGGCATCGTCGATGTGCGCGACATCGCCGATCTGCACCTGCGCGCCATGACGCACGCCGC
Organism: uncultured Pseudomonadota bacterium; assembly: GCA_963836095.1. Classification (GTDB taxonomy): domain Bacteria; phylum Pseudomonadota; class Alphaproteobacteria; order Rhizobiales; family Xanthobacteraceae; genus BOG-931. The sequence continues at coordinate 27,048 of CAWIHU010000014.1, read as the reverse complement.
CGCCAAGGGCGAGCGCTTCCTCGGCCTCGCCGGCGATTTCATGGCGGTGCGCGACATCGCCCGCGTTCTGAAAGACCGCATGGGCGCCGCGGCCCGGCGCGTGCCGACGCGGCAACTGCCCGATTGGCTGGTGCGCGTCGCGTCATTGTTCGATCCGGCGGTGCGGCAGTTCGCGCCGGAACTCGGCAAGATCAGGAACGCCACCAACGACAAGGCCCGGCGTCTGCTCGGCTGGGCGCCGCGCTCGAACGCCGACGCGATCGTCGCCACGGCCGAAAGCTTGGTGCGGCTGGGGTTGTTGAAGCGCGACGCGTGAGAGAGATCACGCACGCGCCGACCGTTTTGCAGCGCTAAATCTTCGACATTGACGGTTCCGGCGCACCAACATACCGTTAAGCCGACGGTTCCCCTCTACGGGGATCAAAAGGGAACGCAGTGCGGGCGAGACAAGCGCCCAATTCTGCGGCTGCCCCCGCAACTGTAAGCGGCAAGTCTTTCGTCAAAAAAGTCACTGGAGTCTCGGCTCCGGGAAGGCGACGGAAGGTAGCGACCCGCAAGTAGGAGACCTGCCGTCAGCCGTGGTCACACGCGAGCACGTCGGTCGGGGTGTACTGGCGGTAGATGAACCAATCGTCCGTGATGGGCGTGCGGGGAGACTGCGTTCGCGGTGACGTGCCACAGGCGTGCCACCCGAGGTGTCTCCCATGCGTGCCTTATTCCTCGCTGTGCGGCGCAGCTCGAGCTGCGCCGTCGTGTCCTCATGCGCGTTGCCGTTTCAACGTTTGCGCTATCGCCCTGGATTCCTGCGTTCGCGCAAGACGCAGGGTCCAACCAGACGGTGGAACTGCGGGCAATCTCCGTCACCGTGCCGCCGCCGTCGAAGCCGACAAATCAGGCGTCGAGCGACTCGGTCGTCGTCAGCCCGACGACCGTTCCGACTCCGAGCATCCAGTCCGCCAGTTCGACGACGGTCATCACCGCCGCCGACATCGAGAGTCAGCAACTGCGGACGGTCCCCGACGTGCTTGCGCTGGTGCCAGGTCTCAACGTCGTGCAGACCGGCGGACCCGGGGGCCAGACTTCGGTCTTCATGCGGGGGACAAATTCCAACCACGTCAAGGTTCTGATCGACGGCATTGACGTTTCTGATCCCAGCAACCCCAACCAGTCGTTCGATTTCGGCCAGTTGTTGACCGGAGATATCGCCCGCATCGAAGTCTTGCGAGGTCCGCAAAGCGGTCTGTACGGCTCGGACGCGATCGGCGGCGTGATCTCGATCACGACCAAACAAGGCTCGGGACCGCCGAGGGTGACCGCCAACGTCGAAGGCGGGTCATTTGGAACATTCAACCAGCGGGTCGGTCTGGGCGGTTCTCAGCAGAACTTCAACTATATGTTCAACATCCAGCATTTCAATTCCGCCAGCACTCCGGTGACGCCGCTCAACGAACTCGCGCCGGGTGAACGAAGAAACAACGACAACTATGACAATTGGACATATTCGACCAAGGTCGGTGCCAACGTCACCGATAGTCTCGCCGTTAATCTGGTGGCCCGATATACCAATTCAAAGCTGGGTTTCACCGGCAAAGACTCCGTGAATTTCTCCCCGCCCGCCCCCGAAGTGCTGCAAGACACCCAAGTGGACCGTCAGTTCTTCGGGCGGGGCGAGGCGGTTTGGTCGCTGTTCGACGGTCGGTTCAAAAACTTTTTCGGCTTCAACTACACGAACGAATGGAGCTTCAACGTCGATCCAAATCCGGACAGCTTTTATCCCCCGCCCGCAGTATCTCCGCCGTCGACGAACCTGGGACAGCGTACTCAATACGACTGGCGCGGCGAAGCCGGAGTAATTCCTGGGCAGACGATCGTCATGGGTCTGGAAGAGCAAGACCGATTCCTTGAGTACGAATTCCACCGGCAATTACAATGCGGCCGGTAATTACGCTCCGTTTACAACGTCGGCGCAAACGGGGGACAGAGCCGGTTGGCTCGAGCTTCAGTCCGCATTCGCGCAACGTTTCTTCATCGTGTCGAATATTCGCTATGACGACAACGAAAGCTTCGGACCCCATACGACGTGGCGCGTCGCGCCAGTGTTTATCGTTCCGTGGACGGATACCAAGCTCAAGGCGACCTATGGGACGGGCTTCAAGGCGCCAACTCTCACAGAGCTGTATGTGAACTTTCCGGCATACGGCGGCGTCGCTAATCCAAATCTGTTGCCCGAAACCAGCACGGGCCATGATCTTGGGTTCGAGCAGCCGCTGCTGCACGATCGGGTGAGTTTCGGGGCAACTTATTTTCACAACGACATCACAAATCTCATCACCTCGACATATGACCCCGTCACCTTCATCTCGTCGTACGCCAATATTGGAAAGGCGACTACGCAGGGTGTGGAATTGTTTGCGTCGGGGGTCGTAAGCAAGCAACTAAGGCTTCGCGCCGACTACACGTATACGGACACGCGCGACGACACCACCGGCTTGGCCTTGTTGCGCCGACCGGCGAACAAGGTCAGCGTTTCCGCGATTTGGTCGCCGATCGGTAAACTGTCCGTTACGGCTACGCTTCTCTATGTCAGCGCGTGGTCCGACATAAATCGTTCGACGTTCGTGACGATGGTCCAGCCCGGCTATACGACAGCGCGGATGGCCGCGGAATATGCGCTCAATGACAATTGGACCCTGTTCGGCCGGATCGAGAATCTGTTCAATGAGCAATACGAAGACCCAGCTGGTTTTCTGCGTCCGGGATTCGGTGTTTTCGGCGGTGTCAGGCTCAACGTCGGCGGCTTGGGCGCAAGCGGCCAACAACCGATCGTAACAAAAACCGCAGGTGGCGCATGACCGGATCGACCGATGTTCTCGACTTTCTGACCGAGCAAGTGACCGATGCCGAGACCGCGTGGAGTCTCGGCACGTTCGGCGCCATCGCCGAGTTCACGCGCGACGCCGCGGAGCGGGCGGCTCTCGATGTCGGTAGCGACGTGATTGCGGTGGTGACCGGGCGCGGCGGCTTGCGTATCGAAGTCAACGACGCGCTGCTTCCCTTTGTCTCCGAGTCGCTCACCGCGCAGAGCTGGAGTCAGCGGGTGGCCTTGTGCCTGCCGGAGCAAGCCTGCGCGATGAACGCGCGCACGGTGCTGACCGAGGTCGGTCCCGATGAAGGGGCGTTACGGGCGCAGGATCGAACGGCCGTACTGTTCGATCTTGGGCTCGGCGCGATGCAGGTCGATGCCTGCATCCGCATCGGCGACCCTAATGTCATCGCCGCGCTGCGGGGCTGCGTTGGACGATCGGTGTTCGAGCCCGGCAGCGGCGCGATGGGGGCGATCCTGGCGGCCAACCCGCATCGGGTTTTTCTCAGCCGCGTCGGGCGCATCGAGGTGTATCAGCCGATCCCGCCGCCGGACGGCAAAAGCCCGGAGGGTCCGCACACCCATGTGCTGCCCAAGCTGTTGCGTCACCGGCGTACCCACGCCGCCACTGAACCCGTGCCGGCGGGGTGGATACCCTGCGCCCATTTCTACCCGCCGCACCCGCAACGCGATGCCGATGGCCGGCGCCATCCGTTCCGGCCGGAGCGCCACGCGGCTTTCCAAGCGCTCCTGGCCCGCTACGGCGATCCGCAACTCTTTGCGATCAAGCAGCGCATCGTCGCATCCGTGGTCGCCGGGCACGAGCCCTCCGACACTGTGTTGGCGGCCGATCGGTTCGCGCGCGCCGCGGTGCGCATCGCGCTGCGGCAGCTGCAGGCGGCGGAACAGCCACCGCAACAGACATCGCCTGCGCTCGCCGCCTGGCTCTCAGCCCATGACCGGTTCGACCCCGACGCAGCGGACGATTCGACCGGCGAACATCCCTGCACGGCCTGATCGCGCTCGACTTTTGAACGTGCTAACACCTCGGCAAAGGAGACCACCCATGTCCCGTGACATCCTCCACCATCCCGCCGCACTCCTGGACCGGCTTGCTCCGGTCGAACCCCGGCTGGCGCCGCTGTTTTGCCTGGCGCTGTTGACGGGCGCCTGCGTGCTGGCGAGCTTCGCCGTGGGATGCGCGACGCCGTTTGCGGCCTTTGCAGTGGTTGCAGCCGCCATGCTGTCGCTTCCTGCGGCGCTGCTGGTGGTGACGGCCGCCTGGATCGTCAATCAGGCGATCGGCTTCGGCGCGCTCGGCTATCCCTTGGATGCGAATACTTTGTTTTGGGGTCTCGGCATCGGCGCCGCGGCGCTGATCGCGACCGTGGCGTCAAGTCTGGTGCTGGGTTTTGCGGCGCGCATGGGCCGTGTGGCGGCTCTCGGTCTTGCCCTGATCGGGGCTTACGCGGCTTACGAGGTCATATTGTTGGCGTTGACCCCCGTATTGGGCGGCGCCGGTTCTTTCACCTCGGCGATTGTCGCCCGCCTCGGTGTCCTTAATCTCTTGTGGCTGATCGGGCTCGTGGCCGTCAGCGCGATGCTCAGCTTCGTCGCGGACCTTCGCCGTCAGCACGCTCTGTCCTGAGCGATCGGCGAATTCATCGGCGTCGCAATCATGCCGTCCCCAGCCGGTGCAACAGGCGTCGCTGTGTTGAGCGGCGGCGCCATGCGCCGGTTCCTGGCCGAGGCGGTGCCGCTGTTCGAAGCGGCGAGTGGGATCAAGGTCGCGCTGCGCTTTGCGCAGACGCGCGTGGCGATGAAGGAGATCGAGGAGGGCGCCGTCTTCGACGTCGCCCTGCTGCCGCGCTGGGCGATCGACCAGTTGACGGCGCGCGGCAAGATCGCCCCCGGCACGGTGGTCGATGCGGTGCGGTCGATCGTGGGCTTGATGGTACGCCAAGGCGCGCCCGCACCCGACATTACAACCGTCGACGCCCTCAAAACCGCGCTGCGCCAGGCCAAGTCGATCTCCTACAGCAAAGGTCCGAGCGGCGAATACGTCGCGGAGCTGTTGCAACGCCTCGGTCTGGCGGGCGAAATGCAGAACAAGACCGTGTTCGCCGTCGGCCGTTTCGTCGGCGAGGTCGTCGCCAATGGCGAAGCCGAGATCGGCATGCAGCAGATCATCGAGAGCGCGCCCGTCGCGGGCTCCCATCTCGTCGGTCCGTTGCCGCCTGAGCTGACGAACTATGTGCTCTATTCGGCCGGCCTTGCCGTCGGTACCGCGAACGGCGCGGCAGCCGATAAATTCGTCGCCTTCCTCGCCTCGCCCGAAGCGGTCCGCATCATCCGGGCCAAAGGGATGGAGCCGGGCTGATCCGGCACGCGGAAACCTGAGAAGGTCGGGTGCCCGATGCCGCGGATGTGCTTGCGCCATCGCCGTTTTATGCCCATATCGGCTTGACTTCGCAGTGTCGCGCCGATAGATACGCGAACACTTTTCGGCAGGCGGTGAGCTTCGCCTCGTCGGAACGGCCCCGCCGGGCCCCCGCTAAAGTCTTGAAAGTCATCGCTTTCCAAGGCTCGCCGGTTCCGGCCCGACGCCTCGACGTAAGAAGCTCAAACGCTGCCTCTGGCTTCGGAAAGTCAGACTACTGGTGCATGAGCGCGGTCTTGCGACCGTGCTCCTCTGCGACGGCCAAGCGCCTTCCGCGCCGGGAGCGGGTGGCGCGGTTTGGTTTTGCGCGAACGGTTTTCGCGCGGCCGATCGGGTCGTCAACCCGTCCTTTCGGGCGGGATGTTTTCTAGTCCCGGAAGAGGATCGAGGCGTAAGCCTCGCGCGGGTTTGGGGCGCAAGCTCCGGAAACTTAAAGAGTTCAGGCCAAAGGGGCTAACAGCCCCGACTTGGAGCGGAATAAAGGATGCCGACGGTCAATCAGCTCATTCGCAAGCCGCGGGTCACGCAGCACGCGAAGAAGAAGGTGCCGGCCCTGCAGCAGTCGCCGCAGAAGCGCGGCGTCTGCACGCGCGTCTATACGACGACGCCGAAGAAGCCGAACTCGGCTTTGCGCAAGGTCGCCAAGGTCCGCTTGACCAACGGCTTCGAGGTCATCGGCTACATCCCGGGCGAAGGCCATAATTTGCAGGAGCACTCGGTGGTGATGATCCGCGGCGGCCGCGTCAAGGACCTGCCCGGCGTGCGCTACCACATCCTGCGCGGCGTCCTCGACACCCAGGGCGTCAAGAACCGCAAACAGCGCCGTTCGAAGTACGGCGCCAAACGACCGAAGTGATGGGAGCTTAGACGATGTCCCGCCGCCACAAGGCAGAGAAGCGCGAGATCCTGCCGGATCCGAAATTCGCGAACGTCGTGGTCACGAAGTTCATGAACTCGGTGATGCATGCCGGCAAGAAGTCGGTCGCCGAGAGCATCGTCTACGGCGCGCTCGACATGATCGAGGGCAAGACCCGCACCAATCCGATCTCGGTGTTCGAGCAGGCGCTCGACAATGTGATGCCGTCGATCGAGGTGCGCTCCCGCCGCGTCGGCGGCGCCACCTATCAGGTGCCGGTCGAGGTCCGCACGTCGCGGCGCCAGGCGCTCGGCATCCGCTGGATCATTTCAGCCGCGCGCGAGCGCAACGAGAAAACGATGACGGAGCGGCTCTCGGCCGAACTGCTCGACGCATCGAACAACAGGGGGAACGCCGTCAAGAAGCGCGAAGACACGCACCGCATGGCCGAAGCCAACCGTGCGTTCTCGCACTATCGCTGGTAACCGCCGGCGACAGCGAAGGATAAATCCCCATGGCCCGCTCTCATCCGATCGAAGACTACCGCAACTTCGGCATCATGGCCCACATCGATGCCGGCAAGACGACCACGACCGAGCGCGTCCTCTATTACACCGGCAAGAGCCACAAGATCGGCGAGGTGCACGAAGGCGCCGCGACGATGGACTGGATGGAGCAGGAGCAGGAGCGCGGCATCACCATCACGTCCGCCGCGACCACCGCGTTCTGGAACGGCAAGCGCCTCAACATCATCGACACGCCCGGCCACGTCGATTTCACCATCGAAGTGGAGCGCTCGTTGCGCGTGCTCGACGGCGCCGTGTGCGTGCTCGATTCCAACCAGGGCGTCGAGCCGCAGACCGAGACGGTGTGGCGCCAGGGCGACCGCTACAACGTGCCGCGCATCGTGTTCTGCAACAAGATGGACAAGACCGGCGCGGACTTCTTCCAGTGCCTCAAGGATATCGTCGATCGCCTCGGCGCCAAGCCGGTCGCGATCCAGCTGCCGATCGGCGCCGAGAACCAGTTCAAGGGACTGATCGATCTCGTGCGCATGGTCGGCGTGGTGTGGGACGAAGAGACGCTCGGCGCCAAGTATCATGACGTGGAAATTCCGGCCGATCTCCTCGACCAGGCCAAGGAATACCGCGAGAAGCTGGTCGAAGCCGCCGTCGAACTCGACGACGAGGTGATGACCGCCTATCTCGAAGGCAAGGAGCCGGACGTTGCGACGCTCAAGCGCCTCATCCGCAAGGCCACCATTTCCAGCGCGTTCTTCCCGGTGCTGTGCGGCTCCGCCTTCAAGAACAAGGGCGTGCAGCCGCTTGCTCGACGCCGTGGTCGACTATCTGCCGTCGCCGCTCGACGTGCCGCCGGTCAAGGGCATCGACCCGAAGGGTAACGAGGTCGTTCGCCTGCCGATGGACACCGAGCCGATGTCGCTGCTCGCGTTCAAGATCATGGACGACCCGTTCGTCGGCACCATCACCTTCTGCCGCATCTATTCGGGCAAGCTCGAAAGCGGCACCGGCGTCATCAACTCGACCAAGGACCGCAAGGAACGGGTCGGCCGCATGCTGTTGATGCACGCCAACAACCGCGAGGACATCAAGGAAGCCTATGCCGGCGACATCGTCGCGCTGGCCGGCCTCAAGGATGTGCGCACCGGCGACACGCTGTGCGATCCGCAGAAGCCGGTGATCCTGGAAAAGATGGAATTCCCCGATCCGGTCATCGAGATCGCGATCGAGCCGAAGTCGAAGGCCGACCAGGAGAAGCTCGGCGTCGCGCTTGTCGAAGCTCGTGGCCGAGGATCCGTCGTTCCGCGTCCACACCGATCAGGAATCCGGCCAGACCATCATCAAGGGCATGGGCGAACTCCATCTCGACATCAAGGTCGACATCCTCAAGCGCACCTACAAGGTCGACGCCAATATCGGCGCGCCGCATGGTCGCCTATCGCGAGAAGATCACGCGCGCCGGTGACGCACGAATACGTGCACAAGAAGCAGAGCGGCGGCTCCGGCCAGTTCGCCGGCGTCAAGATCGTCGTCACGCCGACGCCGCCCGGTACGCCGTTCGAGTTCGACAACGAGATCGTCGGCGGCTCGGTGCCGAAGGAGTACATCCCCGGCGTCGAGAAGGGTCTGGAGTTCGGTGCTCGGCTCGGGTCCGCTCGCCGGCTTCCCGGTGGTCGATCTCAAGGTGGCGCTGATCGACGGCGACTTCCACGAGGTCGATTCTTCGGCGCTCGCGTTCGAGATCGCGTCGCGCATGGCGCTGCGCGAGGCGCTGCAGAAGGGCGGCCCGGTGCTGCTCGAGCCGATCATGAAGGTCGAGGTGGTGACGCCGGAAGACTATACCGGCTCGGTCATCGGCGACCTCAATTCGCGGCGCGGCCAGATTCAGGGCCAGGATATGCGCGGCAACGCCAACGTCATCACCGCGATGGTGCCGCTCGCCAACATGTTCTCCTACGTCAACAATCTGCGCTCCATGTCGCAGGGGCGCGCGACGTTCACGATGCAGTTCGACCACTACGCAGAAGTGCCGAAAGCCATCGCCGAGGAAGTTCAGGCGAAATACGCCTGACCAATCTTCACCAAGGTTAGATCAAGAGCCGGAACGGAGAGTCCCATGGCTAAGGAAAAATTCCAACGTACCAAGCCGCATTGCAATATCGGCACGATCGGTCACGTCGACCACGGCAAGACGTCGTTGACGGCGGCGATCACCAAGGTATTGGCGGAAACTGGCGGGGCGACTTACACCGCTTACGACCAGATCGACAAGGCGCCGGAAGAGAAGGCGCGCGGCATCACCATCGCCACCGCCCACGTCGAATACGAGACCGCGAAGCGCCACTATGCGCATGTCGACTGCCCCGGGCACGCCGACTACGTGAAGAACATGATCACCGGCGCCGCCCAGATGGACGGCGCGATCCTGGTGGTGAGCGCGGCCGACGGCCCGATGCCGCAGACCCGCGAGCACATTCTGCTTGCCCGCCAGGTCGGCGTGCCGGCGCTGGTCGTGTTCCTCAACAAGGTCGACATGGTCGACGATCCGGAACTCCTCGAGCTCGTCGAGCTCGAAGTCCGCGAGCTTCTGTCCAAGTACAATTTCCCCGGCGACAAGATTCCGGTGATCAAGGGCTCGGCGCTGTGCGCGCTCGAGGGCAAGGATCCGAAGCTTGGCCATGACGCGATCCTCGAGCTGATGAAGGCGGTCGACGATTACATCCCGCAGCCGGAGCGCCCGAAGGATCAGCCGTTCCTGATGCCGGTCGAAGACGTGTTCTCGATCTCGGGCCGCGGCACGGTGTGCACCGGCCGTATCGAGCGCGGCGTCATCAAGGTCGGCGAGGAAGTCGAGATCGTCGGCATCAAGCCGACGGTGAAGACCGTCGTCACCGGCGTCGAGATGTTCCGCAAGCTGCTCGACCAGGGCGAGGCCGGCGACAATGTCGGCTGCCTGCTGCGCGGCACCAAGCGCGAGGAAGTCGAGCGCGGCCAGGTGCTGTGCAAGCCGGGTTCGGTGAAGCCGCACACCAAGTTCAAGGCCGAGGCCTACATCCTCACCAAGGAAGAGGGTGGCCGCCACACGCCGTTCTTCACCAACTACCGGCCGCAATTCTACTTCCGCACCACGGACGTGACCGGCGTGGTGACGCTGCCGGAAGGCACCGAGATGGTGATGCCCGGCGACAACATCGCCATGGAAGTGACGCTGATCGTGCCGATCGCCATGGAGGAGAAGCTGCGCTTCGCCATCCGTGAAGGCGGCCGCACCGTCGGCGCCGGCGTGGTCGCGAGCATCGTCGAGTAGGGCGAATAGGGAGTAGCGAATGGCGAATGGATGACCCCATTCGCCACTCGCAATTCGCCATTCGCGGGCAACGGCCGGCGCGGGCGACGGGAAAGAGACAGAGACCATGAACGGCCAAAACATACGGATCCGGCTCAAGGCGTTCGACCATCGCATCCTCGATGCGTCGACGCGCGAGATCGTCAACACCGCCAAGCGCACCGGCGCGCAGGTGCGTGGACCGATCCCGCTGCCGACCAGAATCGAGAAATTCACGGTCAACCGCTCGCCGCACGTCGACAAGAAGAGCCGCGAGCAGTTCGAAATGCGCACCCACAAGCGTCTGCTCGACATCGTCGATCCGACGCCGCAGACCGTCGATGCGCTGATGAAGCTCGATCTTGCCGCCGGCGTCGACGTTGAGATCAAGCTGTAAGGCGCGGAGGGAATGACCATGCGTTCCGGAGTGCTCGCACAGAAGGTCGGGATGACGCGCCTCTTCACCGAGGCCGGCGAGCATGTGCCGGTGACGGTGCTGCGGCTCGCCAATTGCCAGGTCGTCGCGCACCGCACCAAAGAGAAGAACGGCTACGTCGCGCTGCAGCTCGGCGCCGGCGTGCGCAAGGTGCAGCGCACGACCAAGGCCGACCGCGGCAATTTCGCGGTGGCCAAGGTCGAGCCCAAGCGCAAGCTGGCCGAATTCCGCGTCGACGACGACGCGCTCATTCCGGTCGGCGCCGAGATCACCGCCGACCATTTCGTCGTCGGCCAGTTCGTCGACGTGACCGGCACCTCGACCGGCAAGGGCTGGGCCGGCGGCATGAAGCGCTGGAATTTCGGCGGCCTGCGCGCCTCGCACGGCGTCTCCATCTCGCACCGCTCGATCGGTTCGACCGGCGGCCGCCAGGATCCCGGCAAGACCTTCAAGAACAAGAAGATGTCCGGCCATCTGGGCGTCGACCGGGTGACCACGCTCAATCTCAAGGTCGTGCAGACCGACGTTGAGCGCGGCCTCATTCTGGTCGAGGGCGCGGTGCCCGGCGTCAAGGGCGGCTGGATCACGGTGCGCGACGCCGTGAAGAAGCGGCTGCCGGACGGCGTGCCGAAGCCCGGCAAGTTCAAGCTCGCCGAAGCCGCGACCGCGGCTGCGTCCGAGGTGAGGGAGGGCGCGTGATATGGAACTGAAGGTCACGACGCTTTCCGGCGGCGAAGCCGGCTCCGTGACGCTGTCCGACGCCATTTTCGGCCTCGAGCCGCGCCAGGATCTCATTCATCGCTGCGTGGTGTGGCAGCTGGCCAAGCGCCAGGCCGGCACCCATGCGGTGAAGAACCGCGCCGACATCCATCGCACCGGCAAGAAGATGTACCGGCAGAAGGGCACCGGCGGTGCCCGTCACGGCTCGGCGCGGGTCAATCTGTTCCGCGGCGGCGGCCGCTCGTTCGGCCCGCATCCGCGCAGCCACGAGATCGGCCTGCCGAAGAAAGTGCGGGCGCTGGCGCTCAGGCACGCGCTCTCCGCCAAGGTCAAGGACGGCGGCCTCATCGTCATCGACGCCTTGGCGCTCAAGGAAACCAAGACCAAGGCGCTGCGCGAGAATTTCGAGAAGCTCGGCCTTGCCAACGCGCTGATCATCGACGGCGCAGAGGTCGGGACGGAAGTGCGGCTCGCTGCGCGCAACATCCCCAATATCGACGTGCTGCCGGTTGCCGGCATCAATGTTTACGACGTGCTGCGCCGCCACACTCTGGTGCTGACCCGCGCCGCGGTCGATGCGCTGGAGGCGCGCTTCAAATGAGTACCAAAGATCCGCGCCATTACGACGTGATCCTCGCGCCGGTCATCACCGAGAAGGCGACGAACGCGTCGGAGCATTCCAAGGTCATCTTCAAGGTCGCGCTCACCGCGACCAAGCCGCAGATCAAGGAAGCGGTCGAGCGGCTGTTCGACGTCAAGGTCAAGAGCGTCAATACGCTGCGGCGGCGCGGTAAGTGGAAGGCCTTCAAGGGCCGTTTCGGGCTCCAGTCGGAGACCAAGCGCGCCGTCGTGACCCTCGAAGAGGGTCAGCGCATCGATGTGACCACGGGGCTGTAAGAGGGCTGAGATGGCACTCAAGAATTTCAATCCGACCACGCCCGGCCAGCGTCAGCTGGTGCTGGTCGATCGCAGCGGGCTTTACTCCGGTGCGCCGGTCAAGGCGCTCTCCGAAGGCAAGAGCTCGAGCGGCGGCCGCAACAATTCGGGCAGGATCACCAGCCGCTATCGCGGCGGCGGCCACAAGCGGGCCTACCGCATTGTCGACTTCAAGCGCCGCAAGTTCGACATGCCGGCCAAGGTCGAGCGGCTGGAATACGATCCCAACCGCACCGCCTTCATCGCGCTGATCAAATACGAGGACGGCGAACTCGCCTACATCCTGGCGCCGCAGCGGCTCGCGGTCGGCGACAGCGTCGTCGCCGGCGAGCATGTCGACGTGAAGCCCGGCAACGCCATGCCGCTCGCCAGCATTCCGGTCGGCACGGTCGTCCACAATATCGAGATCAAGATCGGCAAGGGCGGCCAGATCGCGCGCTCGGCCGGCACCTACGCGCAGATCGTCGGCCGCGACGGCGAGTACGTGATCCTGCGGCTCAATTCGGCCGAGCAGCGTCTGGTGCACGGCCGCTGCCTCGCCACCGTCGGCGCGGTGTCGAACCCCGACAACATGAACATTTCTATCGGCAAGGCCGGGCGCAACCGCTGGCTCGGCTGGCGCGGCCATGTCCGCGGCGAGACCATGAACCCGGTCGATCACCCGCTCGGCGGGCGTACCCGCGGCGGCCGCCATCCGGTCACGCCGTGGGGCAAGCCGACCCGGGGCAAGAAGACGCGCAAGAACAAGGCGACCACGAAGTTCATCATGGTCAGCCGTCACGAGCGCAAGAAAAAGAAGTAGGAGCGATCATGACGCGTTCAGTCTGGAAGGGCCCGTTCGTCGACGGCTATCTGCTCAAGAAGGCGGATGTCGCGCGCTCGTCCGGTCGCCACGATATGATCCGCATGTGGTCGCGGCGTTCGACCATATTGCCGCAATTCGTCGGGCTGACGTTCGGGGTCTATAACGGCCAGAAGCACATCCCGGTCATCGTCACCGAGGAGATGGTCGGCCACAAGTTCGGCGAGTTCGCGCCGACCCGCACGTTCTACGGCCATTCCTCCGACCGCAAGGCCAAGCGCAGTGCGGGCGGCGGCGCCGCGGCGTCGGGCGGCGGTTCGTGAGGCGGGGAGAGCGATCATGAGCAAGAAAGCGCGCGAACGCTCGCTCGCCGACAACGAGGCCAAGGCGGTCTCCCGCATGCTGCGGGTCAGCCCGCAGAAGCTCAATCTGTTGGCGCAGCTGATCCGCGGCAAGAAGGTCGCGATGGCGCTCGCCGATCTCGAATTCTCGCGCAAGCGCATCGCCCGCGACGTGCGCAAGTGCCTGGAATTGGCGATCGCCAACGCCGAGAACAACCACGACCTCGACGTCGACGATCTCGTCGTCGCCGAGGCACACGTCGGCAAGTCGATCGTGATCAAGCGGCATTCGCCGCGCGCGCGCGGCCGCGTCGGCAAGATTTTCAAGCCGTTCTCGCACCTCACCATCGTGGTGCGCGAAGTCGAAGCGCAGGCGCAGGCGTAGCGGAGAGAGACATGGGTCAGAAAGTCAATCCGATCGGGCTTCGCCTGGGCATCAACCGCACCTGGGATTCGCGGTGGTATGCCGGCAAGGGAAGCTACGGCACGCTGCTGCACGAGGACATGAAGATCCGCCAGGTGCTGATGAAGGAATTGAAGCAGGCGGCGGTCTCCAAGATCGTGATCGAGCGGCCGCACAAGAAGTGCCGCGTCACCATCCACTCGGCCCGCCCCGGCGTCGTCATCGGCAAGAAGGGCGCCGACATCGAGAAGCTGCGGCGCAAGGTCGCCGCGCTGACCGACTCGGACGTCGTCATCAACATCGTCGAGATCCGAAAGCCCGAGCTCGACGCGCAGCTGGTCGCCGAATCGATCGCGCAGCAGCTCGAGCGCCGCGTCGCGTTCCGCCGCGCCATGAAGCGCGCGGTGCAATCGGCGATGCGGCTCGGCGCCGGCGGCATCCGCATCAATTGTTCGGGCCGGCTCGGCGGCGCCGAGATCGCCCGCATGGAATGGTACCGCGAGGGCCGCGTGCCGCTGCACACCTTGCGTGCCGACGTCGATTACGGCGTGGCGACGGCGTTCACCACCTACGGCACCTGCGGCGTCAAGGTCTGGATCTTCAAGGGCGAGATCATGGAACACGACCCGATGGCGCAGGACAAGCGCATGGCCGAGGGCGACGTCGGCCGGCCGCGTCGCGACGCCGCGTGAAGCGCAAGTGAAGGTTTGAGGAACTCGTCATGCTGCAACCGAAGCGAACGAAATTTCGCAAGGCGCACAAGGGCCGCATTCACGGCATCGCCACGAGCGCGGCGACGCTCGCTTTCGGCCAGTTCGGGCTCAAGGCGATGGAGCCTGAGCGCGTCACGGCGCGTCAGATCGAGGCGGCCCGCCGCGCGCTGACCCGCCACATGAAGCGCGCCGGCCGCGTCTGGATTCGCGTGTTCCCCGACGTGCCGGTGTCGAAGAAGCCGCTCGAAGTGCGCATGGGCTCGGGCAAAGGGGCCGTTGAATTGTGGGTCACCCGGGTCAAGCCGGGCCGCATTCTGTTCGAGATCGACGGCGTGCCGCTGCAGGTGGCGAAGGAATCGCTGATGCTTGCCGCCGCCAAGCTGCCGATCAAGACCCGTTTCGTCGAGCGGATCAGCGAGTAGGTGCCATGAAAGCAGCCGATGCCCGAGCGATGACCGTCGATCAGATCGACGACGAAGTGCTCAAGCTCAAGAAAGAGCAGTTCAATCTGCGTTTCCAGCGCGCCACCGGGCAGCTGGAGAACACCGCGCGGGTGCGCGAAGTCCGCCGCGACATCGCGCGGCTCAAGACCATAGCGCTGCAGAAGCGCGCGCCGAAGAGTTGAGAGGACAAAGATGCCCAAGCGCAGTCTGCAAGGCGTCGTGGTGAGCGACAAACAGGATAAGACGCTGGTGGTGCGCGTCGAGCGCCGCTTCGCCCATCCCATATTCGGGAAGACCATCCGGCGTTCGAAGAAATATTACGCCCACGACGAGAACAACGAATACAAGGTCGGCGACCTCGTCGTGATCGAGGAGCACCGCCCGATCTCCAAGCTCAAGCGCTGGGCCGTGGTGCGCGGCGAGAAAAAAGCGTCGTAAGGACACTTCACCATGATCCAGATGCAAACCAACCTGGACGTTGCGGATAATTCCGGCGCGCGCCGCGTCATGTGCATCAAGGTGCTCGGCGGCTCGAAGCGGAAATACGCCACCATCGGCGACGTCATCGTCGTCTCGGTGAAGGAGGCGATCCCGCGCGGCCGCGTCAAGAAGGGCGACGTGATGAAGGCGGTGATCGTGCGCGTCGCCAAAGACATCAAGCGCGCCGACGGCTCGGTCATCCGCTTCGATCGGAACGCCGCGGTGCTCATCAACCCGCAGATGGAGCCGGTCGGGACCCGCATTTTCGGCCCGGTGCCGCGCGAACTGCGCGCCAAGAACCACATGAAGATCATTTCGCTCGCGCCGGAGGTGCTGTGATGGCGGCGCGCATCAAAAAGGGCGACACCGTGATCGTGATCACGGGCCGCGACAAGGGCCGCACCGGCGAGGTCATCGAGGTGCGCCGGGACGACGGCCGCGCGCTGGTGCGCGGCGTCAACATGGTCAAGCGCCATCAACGGCAGAGCGCGACGGCGGAGGGCGGCATCATCTCCAAGGAAGCGCCGATCCATCTGTCGAACATCGCGCTCGCCGATCCCAAGGACGGCAAGCCGACGCGCGTGGGATTCAAGTTCGAAGGCGAGGGCGAGGCGCGCAAGAAAGTGCGGTTCGCCAAGCGTTCGGGAGCTGAGATCAATGGCTGACAAAGACGACAAGAAGGCCAAGAAGGCCGACAAGAAGGCCGACAAGCCGCAACGCGCCGCAAAGCCGGACAAGCCCGAGCAGGCGGCAAAGCCGGCGAAGGCGGACAAGGCTGCGAAGGCCGACAAGGCGAAGGCGGCGCCGGCGGAGCATGCCGCGGCGCCGGCGGGCGAGGCCGTGCCGCGCGTTCCGGCGCGGCTCAAGGTCGAGTTCGACACGACGATCCGCAACAAGCTCGCGGAGCAGTTCGGCTACAAGAACCGCATGCAGATCCCGGTGCTCGACAAGATCGTCATCAATATGGGCATCGGCGAGGGCGTCGCCGACCGCAAGAAGGTGGAATCGGCGGCTGCCGACCTCGCGCTGATCTCCGGACAGAAGCCGGTGATCACCAAGGCGCGCAAGTCGATCGCCAACTACAAGCTGCGCGATGGCCAGGCGATCGGATGCAAGGTGACCTTGCGCAAGGCGCGCATGTACGAGTTCCTCGACCGGCTCGTGAACATCGCGTTGCCGCGCGTGCGCGACTTCCGCGGCCTCAACCCGAAGAGCTTCGACGGCCGCGGCAACTATTCCCTCGGCATCCGCGAGCACATCGTGTTCCCGGAGATCGACTACGACAAGACGACCGACGCGTGGGGCATGGACATCACCGTGTGCACCACCGCGCGCAACGACGAGGAAGCGCGCGCCCTGTTGACGGCGTTTAATTTTCCGTTCCGGCAGTGAGGCCTTAACGGGCTTCAGACGCGGAATTGCGAGGAGAACTCGATGGCGAAGAAGAGTGCAATTGAGAAGAACAACCGGCGGCGCCGGATGACGAAGAAGTTCTCGAGCCGGCGCGCGCGCCTGAAGGCGATCGTGGAAGACAAGGAAAAGCCGGTCGAGGAACGCTTCGCCGCGACGCTCAAGCTCGCGGAGATGCCGCGCAACTCGTCGGCGACGCGCATCCGCAATCGCTGCGAGGTGACCGGGCGGCCGCGGGCGTTCTATCGCAAGCACAAGCTGTCGCGCATCGCGCTGCGGGAGCTCGGCTCGAAAGGGCTGATCCCGGGCCTCGTGAAGTCGAGCTGGTAAGGAGGGTGGAACGATGATGAACGATCCGCTCGGCGATCTCCTCACCCGCATCCGCAACGCGCAGATGCGCAACAAGAGCAAGGTTTCGAGCCCGATGTCGCGGCTGCGCGAGAGCGTGCTCGACGTGCTCAAGAGCGAGGGCTATATCCGCGGCTACGCCGTGGTCGAAAAGGACGGCCGCTCGGAGATCGAGATCGAGCTGAAATATTTCGACGGCGAGCCGGTGATCCGCGAGATCGAGCGCGTATCGAAGCCCGGCCGCCGCGTCTACACCTCGGTGCGCAATCTGCCGCGGGTCAATAACGGCCTCGGCGTCGCCATCGTCTCGACGCCCAAGGGCGTCATGGCCGACCACGAAGCCCGCGACGCCAATGTCGGCGGCGAAGTGCTCTGCACGGTGTTCTAGGGCAAGGTTCTAGGGCAACGGCGGCGAGCGAGAGAACGGAAACGGATAAAACCATGTCCCGCATCGGCAAAAAACCGGTCGCTGTCCCGGCGGGGATCACCGCCAACGTCGCCGGCCAGACCGTGAAGGTCAAGGGCCCGAAGGGCCAGCTCGAGCTCGTGCTGCACGACGACGTCGCGGTCAAGCTCGAGGACGGCCGCATCATGGTCGATCCGCGCAACGACACCAAGCGCGCCCGCGCGCAATGGGGCACGTCGCGCACGCTGATCGCCAATCTGATCACCGGCGTCACCAAGGGGTTCGAGCAGCGGCTGGAGATCAACGGCGTCGGTTACCGCGCCGCGGTGCAGGGCAAGAACCTGCAGCTCGCGCTCGGCTACAGCCACGACGTCGTCTATGCGATCCCGGACGGCATCACCATCGCCACCCCGCGTCCGGTCGAGATCGTCATCTCGGGCATCGACCGCCAAAAGGTCGGCCAGGTCGCCGCCGAGATCCGCGAGTACCGGCCGCCGGAGCCCTACAAGGGCAAGGGCGTGAAGTACGCGAACGAACGCATCTTCCGCAAGGAAGGCAAGAAGAAGTAACGGAGCCGCCGATGACCAAGCTCAACAAAAAGACCGAACGGCGGAAGGGACGCATCCGCGCGGAGCTGCGCGTGGTGGCGTACGGCCGCAAGCGGCTGTCCGTGTTCCGCTCCTCCAAGCACATCTACGCGCAGGTGATCGACGACGAGAGCGGCCAGACCGTCGCTGCCGCCTCCTCGATCGAGAAGCCGACGCGGGAAACGCTCAAGACCGGCGCCAGCGTCGACGCGGCCAAGGCGGTCGGCAAGCTGCTTGCCGAGCGGGCGCAGGAAAAGGGCGTCAAGGACGTGATCTTCGATCGCGGCAGCTATCTCTATCACGGCCGCGTCAAGGCGCTGGCCGACGCCGCGCGCGAAGGCGGACTGAATTTCTAGGGACCGGTTTCAGATAACAAATGGCTGATCAACATGGCACGTGAACCCCACCGGCGAAACGAAGAGCGCGACAACGAGTTCGTCGACAAGCTCGTCCATATCAATCGCGTCGCCAAGGTGGTGAAGGGCGGCCGGCGCTTCGGTTTCGCGGCGCTCGTCGTCGTCGGCGACCAGAAGGGCCGGGTCGGCTTCGGCCACGGCAAGGCGCGCGAGGTGCCGGAAGCGATCCGCAAGGCGACCGACGCCGCCAAGCGCTCCCTCACCCGCGTGCCGCTGCGCGAGGGCCGCACGCTGCATCATGACGTTGCCGGCCGCCACGGCGCCGGCAAGGTGTTTTTGCGCGCGGCGCCACCCGGCACCGGCATCATCGCCGGCGGCCCGATGCGCGCCGTGTTCGAGACGCTCGGCATGCAGGACGTGGTGGCCAAATCGCTCGGCACCTCGAACCCCTACAACGTCGTGCGCGCCACCTTCGACGCGCTCAAGCATCAGGATTCGCCGCGCTCGGTCGCGGCGCGACGCAACGTCAAGGTCTCGGCGCTGCAGGCGCGCCGCCGCGACGTTGAGGTCGAACAAGCGGCCGACTAACGGCCGTGGGAGCAGGCGATGAACAGCGCGACGAACAAGAACGACGGCAAGACTGCCGGTAAGACCGTCAAGATCAAGCAGGTCGGCAGCCCGATGCGCCGGGAGCACACCCAGCGCGAGACGCTGGTCGGCCTGAAGCTGAACAAGATCGGCCGCGTCGCCGAACTCGTCGATACGGCGGCGACGCGCGGCATGATCGCCAAAGTCGCGCACCTCGTGCGCGTGGTGGAGTAAGCGCGATGAAACTGCACGAACTTTCCGGTCCGCCCGGCGCCCGCAAGACCGGCAAGCGCATCGGCCGCGGCATCGGCTCCGGCAAGGGCAAGACCGGCGGCCGCGGCGGCAAGGGCCAGACCGCGCGCTCGGGCGTGCGCATCAAAGGCTTCGAGGGCGGCCAGATGCCGCTGCATCGCCGCCTGCCCAAGCGCGGTTTCAAGAACGTCGCGTTCGCGCTCAAGCTCAACGAGGTCAATCTCGGCCGCCTGCAGGCGGCGATCAATGCCGGCCGGCTCGACCCGGCGGGCAAGATCGACGCGGCGGCGCTGGTCAAGGCCGGCGTGCTGCGCCGCGTCAAGGACGGCGTGCGCCTTCTCGGCGACGGCGAACTCCACGCCAAGCTGACGCTTGCGGTGTTCGGTGCCTCGAAATCCGCCGTGGCCGCGGTGGAAAAGGCGGGCGGCACGGTCGAAATCCTCGCTCCCAAGAAGGAGGCGGGCGAACAGGCGGCCTGACCGCACGTCATGCCCGGCACTCGGGTCCCGCCTTCGGCGGGCCCAAGTGTAGACTTTGTGCCGGGCATCCACGACTTCTACTTGTCACCGAAGGCGTGGATGGCCGGGACATAAGCAGAGCATTAGCGACGCCGTTCTTCGAACGGCTACGCCGGCCATGACGTAAGAGGGAGATTTGGAGCGCGATGGTTTCTGCAGCAGAACAATTGGCGGCCAATCTCAATTTCTCGGCGCTGGCCAAGGCCGAGGAGCTGAAGAAGCGCATCTGGTTCACGCTCGGCGCGCTGCTGGTCTACCGCCTCGGCACCTACATCCCGCTGCCGGGCATCGACCCGAACGCCTGGAACCAGATTTTCAATTCCCAGGCCGGCGGCATTCTGGGGATGTTCAACATGTTCGCCGGCGGCGGCATCCACCGCATGGCGATCTTCGCCCTCAACATCATGCCGTACATCTCGGCCTCGATCATCATTCAGCTGATGACGACGGTGTCGCCCACCCTCGAAGCGCTCAAGAAGGAGGGTGAGCAGGGCCGCAAGATGATCAACCAGTACACGCGGTATCTCACCGTGGTGCTGGCGGCGTTCCAGGCCTACGGCATCTCCGTCGGTCTCGAAGGCGCGAGCAACGTCGTCACCAATCCGGGCCCGTTCTTCATCATCACGACCGTGATCACGCTGACCGGCGGCACCATGTTCCTGATGTGGCTCGGCGAGCAGATCACGCAGCGCGGCATCGGCAACGGCACCTCGCTGATCATCATGTCGGGCATCGTCGCGCAATTGCCGTCGGCGCTCGCCGGCACGCTCGAACTCGGCCGCCAGGGCGCGCTGTCGACGGGCTTGATCCTCATCGTGCTGGTGATGGCGGTCGCGGTCATCACCTTCATCGTGTTCATGGAGCGGGCGCAGCGCCGGCTCTTGATCCAGTATCCCAAGCGCCAGGTCGGCAACCGCATGTTCGAGGGGCAGTCCTCGCACCTGCCGCTCAAGCTCAATACCTCAGGCGTCATTCCGCCCATCTTCGCCTCGTCGCTGCTGCTCTTGCCCACCACGGTCGCCAATTTCACCGCTGGGCAGGGGCCCGAATGGCTCACCCTGATCACGACCCAGCTGGCGCATGGGCGGCCGCTGTTTCTGTTGCTCTATGTCGCGCTGATCGTGTTCTTCGCCTTTTTCTACACGGCGATCGTGTTCAATCCGACCGAGACCGCCGATAACCTCAAGAAGCACGGCGGCTTCATCCCCGGCATCCGGCCGGGCGAGCGCACGGCGGAATACATCGACTATGTGCTGTCGCGAATCACCGTGATCGGCGCCGCCTATCTCGCGGTCGTTTGCCTGTTCCCCGAAATGCTGATTTCCTATGCCGCGGTGCCGTTCTATTTTGGCGGCACGTCACTCCTGATCGTGGTCAGCGTGACCATGGACACGGTGGCGCAGGTGCAGGGCTATCTGTTGGCGCACCAGTACGAAGGCTTGATAAAAAGATCGAAATTGAGGGGACGCCGTAGATGAGACTGATTCTGCTGGGTCCGCCGGGGGCGGGCAAGGGAACGCAGGCCCAGCACCTCGTCGCCAAATACGGTCTGGTGCAGCTCTCGACCGGCGACATGCTGCGGGCGGCGGTCAAGGCGGGCACGCCGATCGGCCGGCAGGTCCAGGACATCATGGCGCGCGGCGCGCTGTGTCCCGACGACATCGTGGTCGCCATCGTCGAAGACCGCATTCAACAGCCGGACGCCAAGAAGGGCTTCATCCTCGACGGCTTTCCCCGCACCGTGCCGCAGGCGCAGGCGCTCGACCGCATGCTGGCGCACCATGGCCTCGCGCTCGACGCGGTGATCGAGCTGCGCGTCGACGAGGCCGCGCTCGTCAAGCGCATCGAAAGCCGGATCGCGGAAATGCAGGCGCGCGGCCAGCCGCTGCGGGAGGACGACAGCCCGGACGTGCTGCACCGGCGCCTCGTGGCCTACCGCGAGCAGACGGCACCGCTGATCGCCTATTATCGCGACAAACGCACGTTGCGGACGGTCGACGGCATGGCGCCGATCGAAACCGTCGCCGCGCAGATCGAGCGGCTGCTGGCCGCAGAGACCGAGGCGCCCGCAGCGCGGGCTCCAAAGGCTCCTGCGGCCGCGCCGGCCCGTAAGGCCGCGCCGCCCAAGAAGCGGGCTGCCAAGGCAGGCGCTGCCAAGGCAGGCGCTGCCAAGTCGAGCCCCAAGCGGGCACAAAAAACGGTAAAGCCGGTCGCCCGGAAGTCGCGGGTGGGCGCGGCTAAGAAGACCAAGGCCCGGACGGCGGCGCTGCGCCGCAAGCCGGCGGCCCGCCGCACCCCGGCGGGGCGCGGAACTGGCGCGCGCAAGGGCTCCGGCCGCAAGGTTGGAACCGGTCGGGTCAAGCGGTAAGCCGCTTTGTGCGGTAAAAAGGTAACGGAACGAACACGAACTTGCGAAGCGAGGTTGACGAATTCACCGGACATCATTTAATAAGCACAAGAATATCCGGAGATGCGCAACGAATGCCAAGCCGAGGCATGCGTTGTATTATTACGTTTGCGGCCTTCTCAGGTAACATTCAAATCGGTACATAGCGGCCGGGCGGCGATGGAACTCCCGGAGCCGAGCCGCACAAGGAGCGACTGACGTGGCCCGTATCGCTGGCGTCAACATACCCACGAACAAGCGCGTCGTCATCGCGCTGCAGTACATCCACGGCATCGGTCCGGCCAAGGCTAGGGAAATCGTGGAAAAAGTCTCGATTCCGGACGCGCGGCGGGTCTCGCAGCTGACCGACCAGGAAGTGCTGCAGCTGCGCGAGGTGATCGATCGCGACTATCTCGTCGAGGGCGACCTGCGGCGCGAGGTCTCGATGAACATCAAGCGGCTGATGGATCTGGGCTGCTATCGCGGCTTGCGCCATCGCCGTGGGCTGCCGGTGCGCGGTCAGCGCACCCACACCAACGCGCGCACCCGCAAGGGCCCGGCCAAGCCGATCGCCGGCAAGAAGAAATAGTTCCGCTCAACCCGGCCCTCTCCGCCAACGGGGGAGGGAAGGGTGGGCGCTAGACGGCGGCCGGAGCGGCCGGCGCCGATCGCGAAAGGGTTCAGAATGGGTAAGGAAGCCACGCGCGTCCGCCGGCGCGAACGCAAGAACATCGCGTCCGGCGTCGCGCACGTGAGTGCCACGTTCAATAACACCATGATCACCATTACCGACGTCCAAGGCAATACCATTGCCTGGTCGTCGGCGGGCACCATGGGTTTCAAGGGCTCGCGCAAGTCGACCCCTTACGCGGCGCAGGTCGCCGCCGAGGACGCGGCGAAGAAGGCGCAGGAGCACGGCATGCGCACGCTGGAGGTCGAGGTTGCCGGCCCCGGTTCGGGGCGGGAATCGGCGCTGCGCTCGCTGCAGTCGGCCGGCTTCACCATCACCTCGATCCGCGACGTGACGCCGATCCCGCACAATGGCTGCCGGCCGCGCAAGCGGCGGCGCGTTTAGGACACCGGCTGATGGACATTCAAAATCTGCCGCCGGTCGAGCATGGTTCCGGTTTGGGCCCCACGGAGCGGAATGGGGCGCGCGGCGCTTTTTCGCCGCGCAACGCGATGGGTGATAACGTGACGATTCAGAAAAACTGGCAGGAACTGATCAGGCCGAACAAGCTGCAAGTCACCGCCGGCACCGACGCCCGGCGCGTCGCCACGGTGGTGGCCGAGCCGCTCGAGCGCGGCTTCGGCGTGACGCTCGGCAACGCGCTGCGGCGCATTCTGTTGTCCTCGCTGCAGGGCGCCGCGGTGCAGTCGGTGCATATCGACGGCGTGCTGCATGAATTCTCCTCGATCGCCGGCGTGCGCGAGGACGTGACCGATATCGTCCTCAACATCAAGGACATCGCCATCAAGATGCAGGGCGAAGGCCCCAAGCGCATGGTGGTGAAGAAGCAGGGTCCGGGCACGGTGACGGCGAGCGACATTCAGACCGTTGGCGACATCGTCGTGCTCAACCCCGAACTCGCGCTGTGCACGCTCGACGAGGGCGCCGAGATCCGCATGGAGTTCACGGTCAACACCGGCAAGGGCTACGTGCCAGCCGAGCGCAATCGCCCTGAGGACGCCCCGATCGGATTGATCCCGGTCGACAGCCTGTATTCGCCGGTCCGCAAGGTCTCCTACAAGGTCGAGAACACCCGCGAGGGGCAGATCCTCGACTACGACAAGCTCACGCTCTCGATCGAGACCAACGGCGCGGTGACGCCCGAGGATGCACTCGCTTATGCCGCGCGCATCCTGCAGGACCAGCTCAGCGTGTTCGTCACGTTCGAGGAGCCCAAGCGCGAGACCGCGCATGAGGCCATTCCGGAGCTTGCCTTCAACCCGGCCTTCCTCAAGAAGGTCGACGAGCTCGAGCTGTCGGTGCGTTCCGCCAATTGCCTGAAGAACGACAACATCGTCTATATCGGCGATCTGGTGCAGAAGACCGAGGCGGAGATGCTGCGCACGCCGAATTTCGGCAGAAAATCGCTCAACGAGATCAAGGAAGTGCTGGTGCAGATGGGCCTGCATCTCGGCATGGAAGTGCCCGGCTGGCCGCCGGAAAACATCGAGGAGCTGGCCAAGCGCTTCGAGGACCATTACTAAAGACGCGTCGTGGCCGGGAATGCTCGGCCATGACACTCGAGTGAAAGAGCAGGAACGGCGTCATGCATCACGCGAAGACACACCGCAAATTCAACCGGCGTTCGGACCATCGCCGCTCGATGCTGGCGAACCTCGCCGCTTCGCTGATCAAGCATGAGCAGATCGTCACGACGCTGCCGAAGGCGAAGGATTTGCGCCCCGTGGTCGAGAAGCTCGTCACGCTCGGCAAGCGCGGCGACCTGCACGCCCGCCGCCAGGCGATCGCGCAGATGCGCGACCTCGCCATGGTCAAGAAGCTCTTCGAGGTGATCGGCCCGCGCTACAAGGAGCGCCACGGCGGCTATACCCGCGTTCTCAAGGCCGGCTTCCGCTACGGCGACAACGCGGCGGTTGGGGTGATCGAGTTCGTCGACCGCGACGTCACGGCGAAGGGCAAGGATTCCGGGCCGGTGCAGGCCCGCGCCGAGGAGCCCGCTTCCGCCGCGGCGTAAGCCTCTGCCGTCACCGACAGCGCGCTCGAGCGCGCTCTTCTAAAGCCCCGCTGGCGCGCCTATATGGGACGGCATCGATTCGGGGTCTTCTAATGCATCATTTGCGTGCCTGCGCCGCACTGTTTGCCGCCGGCTTGCTGGCTGTTTCAGCGCTGTCATCCGCCGCCCAGGCGCAAGACCGCCGCCTGCCGTCCTCGGCGGCTGAGCTGCAGCTCTCCTTCGCCCCCGTGGTCAAGCGCGTCGTGCCGGCGGTGGTCAACGTCTATGCCGCGCGCGTCGTCGAGAACCGCAATCCGTTCCTCGCCGACCCGATGTTCCGTCAGTTCTTCGGCGCGGTACCGCGCGAGCAGGTGCAGCGCTCGCTCGGCTCCGGCGTCATCGTCGATCCGGCCGGCTTGATCGTCACCAACTACCACGTCATCGAGGGCGCCAGCGAAGTGAAGGTCGCTTTGTCGGACAAGCGCGAGTTCGACGCCGAGATCGTGCTCAAGGACGAGCACAGCGACCTCGCCGTGCTGCGCCTCAAGGGCGCGAGCGAGCGCTTCCCGGCGCTCGAGTTCGCCAATTCCGACGAGCTCGAGGTCGGCGACGTCGTGCTGGCGATCGGCGACCCGTTCGGCGTCGGCCAGACGGTGACGCACGGCATCGTCTCGGCGGTGGCGCGCACGCAGGTCGGCATTTCCGATTACCGGTTCTTCATCCAGACCGACGCCGCCATCAATCCTGGCAATTCCGGCGGCGCGCTGGTCGATCTTGCCGGCCGCCTGGTCGGCATCAATTCGGCGATCTATTCGCGCTCGGGCGGCTCGCAGGGCATCGGCTTCGCCATTCCCGCCAACATGGTCCGCGTCGTGGTCGCTTCCGCCAAGGGCGGCAGCGCCGCGGTGAAGCGGCCGTGGCTCGGCGCCAAACTGCAGGACGTGACGCCCGAGATCGCCGAAAGCCTCGGCCTCAAGCGGCCGAACGGCGCACTGGTGGCGAGCGTCATCGCCAACAGCCCCGCCGCCCGCGCCGGCATCAAGACCGGCGATCTTCTCGTCAGCATCGACGGCACCGGCATCGAGGACCCGAACGCCTTCGACTACCGCTTCGCCACCAAGTCGCTGGGCGGCACCGCGCAGGTCGGCCTGCTCCGCCAGGGGCGGGAAATGGTGGTGCCGGTCGCGTTGCTGCCGGTGCCGGACGCGCCGCGCGACGAGCTCGAGATCAAGTCGCATTCGCCGTTTTCCGGCGCCACGGTCGCCAACCTGTCGCCGGCGCTGGCCGACGAACTGCGGCTCGATCCGCAGAGCAAAGGCGTCGCCATCGTGAGCGTCGCCGACGGTTCGGCGGCCCAATCGGTCGGGTTCCAGAAGGGCGATATCGTCGTCTCGGTCAACAACCAGAAGATCGAACGATCGGCCGACCTCGAGCGCGTCACGCGCGCCGGCGGCCGCACCTGGCGCATCACCGTCAATCGCGGCGGCCAGCAGATTTCGGTCGTGTTCAGTGGATGAGCCGAGCCAGAGCCGTTCCCTCGTCGTGGCCCGCTTGTTCCGGTCATCGATGTTCTTCCTTGCTGGCCGCAAGTCGTGACCGGCGGCATCATAGCGCTCATCGGCGCGTCGGCTCTGCCGCTCTCCAATTATCTCGTGAACCATGTTGCCCGCATCAAGCTTCGCGGCTTGCTCTATCCGCTGGCGATCGTGTTGCTGGCGGGAACGCTCGTGCCGGTCTTGGCGGTGCGATGGCTGACGCGAAATGGATGGATCAGGGACGATCTTCCCATTGATGGCGGCGATGCCGCTCTGCTCGGCATTTCGCTCATCATTGGATTTGGTCTGATCGCACTCGCCTTGCGCGGACAATTGCGGACGGAACTTCGGCATAGTGCCCGATTGTTCGTGACTCTCTTCGCCGTCAGCCTTGCCGAAGTTCTCGTCTTCCTCTCGATTCTGTTCAACCTGACGGAAGTGGCCGCAGGTTCGCTGCTTCACCCGCCATGGGCGTCGGCCGCGGCGGCGATCGTCTCGAGTGCGCTGTTCGGCCTTTATCATTTCACCCATTCGCCGCCGTGGAACAACTGGGCCCAGGCCGCGCGGCTGTTCGTCGTCTGGCTTTTCGTATGCCTCGCCTATGTGCTGACGCGAGACGCTTGGGCGGCAACGATCATCGACACGAGCTTCGCCACAATCGGCTTTGTGCGGAATCGGGTGACCACGCTCGACGCCATG
>CAWIHU010000013.1:0-40260 GCA_963836095.1 uncultured Pseudomonadota bacterium | reverse complement strand
TGTGGCTAGACCGGGTCGCGCAGATCGGCGCCCCAACACGGCAAGCGGGCCGGATCGTCACCGATAATGATCTTTCGTCCTTGACAAATGTCCGCCGTCTAGTTACACAAGTCCCAACCCCGCTCACTTACCAGGACGCTATCCGGCGGACCACCGGGTGGCGGAGCGGGTGCGGTTCCCGCGGGCATGGGTCGTCACCTGTCTCCCGGGCGGTTTCGGCAGGACACGCCCGGCCGGCATCATGACCGGTCTGCGGGTGCAATCTCGCTGGGCTGGGACAGGAAGGCGCGGGTAACGCCCGGGGTGACGCGCTGGCCGGGGGCATTGTTCCGGGCCAAGCGTTGCGAAGCGTGCGTCTTTCGAACCATCGGGATGCGCGCCCCAACCAAGTCGCAGGAAGTCGCGTGGCTGAAGCTGAGCGGTGGCGTTCGGTCGCTGCCGCAAGTGCCGTGGTGGAACGCCGACAGGCGAGCGCGCCCGTTAAGGGCGCGTGCCGTGCCCGTGAGGGCACGGAGGTGTTGAACAGCGTTTGTCGGCGTTCCGCTTCCTTGTTTGTTTAGAGCGTTTCCCGGGCGCAGCGCAGCACCATAAGCGCGGTCACGCGCGTCTTCGACGCACTATGGTGATGCGCTGCAGAACCGGGACCTTCGGTAACTCTGAGTTTGCGAAGGTCCCGGATCGGCGATGCACCGCTTGCGCGGCGCATCTTGTCCGGGAAACGCTTAGCTTTCTTATCCGCGCGTGATCTTGACGGCGGCCGGTTCCACCACCGGCCCCGGCTGACGAAGATCGGGCTCGGCCATTGTTTGTTTGCTTCGTACCGGCAAAACTCGGGCGCACGGGCGTCGCGAGAACGGTGGCGTTTATCCGCCCCCGCGGAGCGCAGCGCCGCGGGGGAGGGGGACCGGCCTGCGAAGCAGGACGGTGGAGGGGGCTTGCGGCGGTTCAGAAATGATGGGGTGGAGTAAGCGGCAAGGCCGCGCCCCTCCCACCGCCCTTCGGGCGGTCCCCCCTCCCCGCGCTTAACGCGCGGGGCGGGAGGAAAGGCGTTGCGCTCAATCGGGCCGCGGCTTTTTCTTCCGCCGCGCCCCCTTCGGCAGCTTCAGAGGCCAGCTGACGATATGCTCTTCCAGCTCCTCGTCGGGCACGTCCTTCTCGCTGGCGCCGACGCGGCCGCGCACCGAGACGCCGGCGGCGTGAACGGTGTCGGGGTCGCCGGAGACGAGCGGGTGCCACCAATAGAGGTCCTTGCCCTCGCCGATCAGCACGTAGGCGCAGGACGGCGGCAGCCAGGAGATGCGGGCGAGGCTTTTGGGGGTGAGGCGGACGCAGTCGTTGACCTTGTCGAGCCGGTGCGGGTAGTCGCGGCAGCGGCAGGCGTCACCGTCGAGCAGGCGGCAGCCGACGTTGGTGTAGAAGGTCTTGCCGGTGCCCTCCTCCTCGAGCTTGTTGAGGCAGCAGCGGCCGCAGCCGTCGCAGAGGCTTTCCCACTCGGCTTTGGTCATTTGCGCCAAGGACTTGCGCCGCCAGAACGGACTATCGTTGCCGTCGTCCTTGTCGTTGTCGTCCTTGTCGGTGTCTTGGGACATCTCGATCTCCCGGCCCGCGGTTTTCGGCGTTAACCGGACGAACCATTTGTGGCCGGCAATTAAGGGTTGCGGTTATGGGCCGCTTCTACGGTATCGCGGCCGGCGGCCGCATCGCCCGCAAATATGGCCGGTGGCTACCCGCGCCGAAAACAAAATACCTAGCCGGTGCGTTTTATGCCAAAATTACCATTCATTCCATTCACCCTGTGACCGCAGCATCATTGGCCGGAGGGGTGGCGTCGGCTAAACCTCGGGCTAACCTCTTGGCCTGATCGATTCTCCGATCGAACGGGCAGAACAGCAGGCCCAAGCCCGCAGATGGGCCGACCAAGGCCTTCCGGGAGTGCTTGAAGCGTGACGGACCTGTTACCCGATCCCGGCGACGACTGGCAGGTGAAGCTCAAGCGGCTGTTGCTCGATGTCGACGCGCGGATCGATTCCGCGGTCTACCAGAGCGGCAATTGGGCGCGCGAAGCCTATGAGCGGTTCACCGCGTTCATGGACAATTGCCATGTCGCCGGCTGGCGCCGCTGGCTGTTCATCGAGCCCCTGTCGGAAGCGGCGACGCTCGGCACCGGCGGCATCGTCCTGATGCTCGCTTTGGCGCTGCCGTCGTTCCGCGAGACCGCGGACGACGACTGGCTGAAGAAGTCCGAGCTCGCGGTGTCGTTCCTCGACCGCTACGGCGTCGAGGTCGGCACCCGCGGCATCAAGCACAACGATTCCGTGCCGCTCGAGGAGATGCCCGACCATCTGATCAAGGCGGTGCTGGCGACCGAGGACCGCCGCTTCTACGAGCATTTCGGCATCGACTTCTACGGCACCTTCCGCGCCTTGATGACCAATGCCAGGGCCGGCGGCGTGGTGCAGGGCGGCTCGACCTTGACGCAGCAGCTCGCCAAGAACCTGTTCCTGTCGAACGAGCGCACCATCGAGCGCAAGATCAACGAGGCGTTTCTGGCGCTGTGGCTGGAAACGCACCTGACCAAGAACGAGATCCTGACGCTCTATCTCGATCGCGCCTATCTCGGCGGCGGCGCCTTCGGCGTCAACGCCGCGGCGGAGTATTATTTCGGCAAATCGGTGCGCGACGTGACGCTGCCCGAGGCGGCGATGCTCGCCGGCCTGTTCAAGGCGCCGTCCAAATTCTCGCCGCTCGCCAACCTGCCGGCGGCGCGCGCCCGCGCCAACGTCGTGCTCGACAATCTGGTCGACACCGGCTTCATGACCGAGGGTCAGGTCTACGGCGCCCGCCGCAATCCGGCGACGCCGGTCGACCGCCGCGAGGAAGATGCGCCGAATTATTATCTCGACTGGGCGTTCGACGAGATGCGCAAGCTCGTGGACACGTTCCCGAAATCGCTCAACGAACGCTTCTTCGTGGTGCGCACCGCGCTCGACACCAATCTGCAGCACTTCGCCGAGCGCACGGTCGAAACCAACCTGCGCGAATACGGCCACGAATACGGCGCCAGCCAGTCCGCGCTGGTGGTCGCCGACCTCGACGGCGGCGTGCGCGCGATGGTCGGCGGACGCGACTATGGCAGCAGCCAGTTCAACCGCGCGGTCGACGCGCTGCGCCAGCCCGGTTCCTCGTTCAAGCCCTATGTCTACGCCACCGCTTTGGCCAACGGCTTCAAGCCGACCTCGATCGTGGTTAATTCGCCGGTGTGCATCGGCAATTGGTGCCCGCACAATTATTCCGGCGGCTATTCGGGATCGATGACGCTGATCCAGGCGATCACGCATTCCGTCAACATCATTCCGGTCAAGCTGTCGATCGCGCTCGGCGACGGCAATCCGAAGCTCGGCCGCGCCAAGATCATTCAGACCGCGCGCAATTTCGGCATCTGGACGCCGCTGCCCGACACACCGTCGCTGCCGATCGGCGCCGACGAGGTCAACGTGCTGGAACATGCGGTCGCCTACGCGACCTTCCCCAATCTCGGCAAGGCGGTCGCGCCCCACGCCGCGCTCGAGGTGCGCACCGGCACCGGCCAATTGGTGTGGCGCTTCGACCGCGACGGCAAACGGCCGCAGCAGGTGATTTCGCCGCAGGTCGCGCTGGAAATGATTCAGATGATGCACTCGGTGGTCGAAGAAGGCACCGGCAGACGCGCGCAGATCGACGGCATCAATGTCTGCGGCAAGACCGGCACCACCAACGGCTACCGCGACGCCTGGTTCGTCGGCTACACCGGCAACTTCACCGGCGCCGTGTGGATGGGCAATGACGACTTTTCGCCGACCAAACGCATGACCGGCGGCACGCTGCCGGCGCTGGTTTGGCACGCCATCATGGCCTATGCGCACCAGGGCGTCGAATTGCGGCCGCTGGCGGGACTACCGGCACAGCACGCGCCGGCCGTCGCTGATGCCGGCGGCGCCGACGGCGAGGCGCCGCACCAAATCCTGCTGACGCGCAAGGGCACCGTTGCGCTCGTTCACGTCGAGCGCATGCTCGACGACGCGAGCCGCGCGCTTGCGGTCGAGGCGGCTCCGGCGGCCGCCTCGCCGCCGCCCGGTCCGCTCGGCAGCCGCGAGGTGCGCGGCACGACCGTCACCGCGGCGACGGATCAGGCCGGCAAAGTTTCGCGCGGCGACTGACGGCCTTTATCGTGGTCGCAGCGCCATAGCAGATTTTTATTTGGCAAATTTTTATTTGGATCGGGGTCGAAGGTGCGGCTGTTCCTTGCTTCTCTGCTGACGTTCGTCCTGGCGGCGGCGATCGGGCTCGGCGCGACCTGGCTCACGCTCACGCGCGGCGTCGCCTTCGGCGCGCTGACGATCGGCGCCTGGACGGCGCGGCCGAAGACCGGCTCGGTCGACATCGACCCTTACGCGCGCGCCATCATCGCCCGCAGCGGCGAGCTGCCGACCGGAACCGGCGACGGCGTCGCCTTCACCGCGACCACCGACGACACCGGCGAGCCGCTCGACGGCCGCTGCAGCTTCATCGTCACCGGCATGACGCCGGTCGCGCGCTACTGGACGGTGACGCTGTACGATCCGCAGGGCCGCCTCGTCGCCAACACCATCGACCGGCACGGCTTCACCAGCGCCGAGATCGTGCGGGCGATCGACGGCCGCTTCACCATCAACGTGGCGCCGCGGGCGCGGCCGGGTAACTGGCTGCCGACCGGCGGCATCGAGCGGTTCGTCATGGTGTGGCGGCTCTACGACACGCCGATCGGGGTGGCGATGCGCACCACGCGGGAAGGACCGATGCCGGCGGTCGAACGAAAGGGCTGCTCATGATCCGCGCGGCGTTGTGGCTCCTCGGCGCGCTCCTGCTCGGCGGCATCGTGCATCTCGGCACGGTGCTGATGCTGCCGCGCGCGGCGGCGCAGGACGCCTATTCGCGGCTCGCCGCGCTCACGCCCGTCAACAAGATGGTGGCGCTCGCCGCGCCGACCGCGCAGGACGCGATCATGCCGTTCATGGATCCGGCGTTCGCCGTCGCGGTGTGCCGCTACGACATCGCCAACGGGCCGCTCAAGTTCGCCGCCCCGGTGAGCCAGGCCTATACGTCGGTGACGTTCTACACCCGCAAGAGCATCGCCTATTACGCCATCAACGATCGCGCCGCCGGCCGCCGCACCATCGAGCTCGATCTGATGACGGCGGAGCAGCACGCGGACATGCCGGAGGAAGAGGACGTGACCGCCGCCGACCGCCTGATCATCGAATCGCCGACCAGGACCGGCCTGATCGTGCTGCGGGCCTTGGCGCCGGAGCCGGGCCTGATGGCGATGGCGCAGCGCGCGCTCGCCAAAGCGCAGTGCCGGGTGGAGGCGCAGTGATTTCTAATCCTTGTACACCGGCCCGCCGGGCCCACCGGCGACGCGCGGCTGCGGCACCACCTGGTTCGCGGCGATGAGCTGCTGCAGGTGCGTCAGCGCCACGTCGGCGTCGGCCGCTGTTCTTTCCGGCTCCGCGACGACCAAATGATCGAGCGCGAAGCGGTAGCCGGCGCAGCGCTGGGTGAGCGAATGGTAGACCCAGACGATGGTCAGGCTGTTTTCGCCGATACGCGCCTCGGCGTTGTGCCGGTCGGCGGGACTGAGGTCCTCGAAGCGACGCAGGCTCTCTTCGCGGCGTTGATCGAGATCGACGACGCGGTGAGCGAGATCGAAGAACGGAGTTATGCGCTCGATGTCGTTGCGGATATCGTCGATCAGCCGCGCGTAGCGCCCGGTGCTGGTGCGGATGCCGGCCGCCTGCAGGTGGGCGTAATAGGCGGTGATGTCGGCGATCCAGAGGTCGCGGCGGAACTGGCGTTTGCTGCCGTATTCGTACACCACGGCGTCCCAGCGGACGCGGTCGTAGGGCGGCTCGATCAGCGGAAAAGCGAGATCGCGCAGCGTGCGCTCGTCCTCGGTCAGATTGTTGGGCGAGATCGGAGCGCCGGCGTGCACGGCCGCCTCTTGGCCGACCCAGGCGTGGATGTCGTCGGTGACGACGGCGTCCTGGAGACGGCCGAAATCGCCGATGCTCGAACAGGCGGCGAGCAGCAACGGCCACAGCACGGCCAAACGCCGCAAGCGCCGCGGTGCGAGCGCGTTCAGCGGCGCCTCACGCGCCGGCGGCCACTATTGTCTGCGGGCGGATTGTCGCCGGGCTCGGCCGCGGCGAGATGCGGATCGCCGTGTCGCTCGATGCGCACCACCGGCAGGATGATGACCGTCGCGGACTGCTCGGCGTCGGCGCGGCCGAAGCGCACGATACGCCCTTCGTCCGGGAATTTGACAACGGTGCCCATGGTCATGGTCGCGGCTGCGAACGTCCCTCGCCGGGCGGCGAACGGATCCCAAGCCCCGATCCGCGCCAACGGCGTCGGCGCGATTAAGCCGCACGCAAGGTTAACGCTCTGCTAACGGCGAGGACCTAGGTTTTGCTCGTCAAGTTGCAGAGCAAGCGAGCGTGCCATGGACGACAAAAGTCTTTCCGGCTTCGATGGTGTTGCCGCGCTCGGCAAGCGCGCCGGGATCGATATGCGCCCGACTTTGCTGCGCATGCTCACCGACCTTTACGTCCAGAAACTCGCGCACACCGCGGAAGAGGAACGCCAATATTCCGAGCTGGCGCTGCGCCTCCTCGACGCGGTCGATGAGCCGACCCGCAGGGGCGTGGCGAGCCGGCTGTCGCGTCATCTGTCGCCGCCGATAGCGGTGCTGCGCCGTCTCGCGGGCGACCTGCCGGAGAATGCGGAGACCGCCGCGTCGTTGCAATCGCCACCGTCACCCCCGCCCGCCGTCGAACAACGCCACGCCGCAGCGCCGCTGCCCGTCGACGCGCGTAGGCCAGAACCGACCGTATCGTCGACCGAGGGACCGCAATCGCTCGATACGGCCACCGCCGCGCATCTCAACGCGCTGTTCTTCGCGGCCGACGCCAAGGAGCGGCGATTGATTTTGTGCAATCTCGAAATCGTCGCGCCGCTCACGTCAGCGCGCCCGGGCGTTGCGGGCGAGGCCGAGCTCAGCGAACGCCTGGAAGCGGCGGCGCTCGCGCGCAAGCACGAGGAATTTGCGCAAATTCTCTCGGGCGCGCTGCAAATTCCCCGCGCGCAGGCGCGGCATATTCTGCGCGACGATCTCGGCGAACCGCTCGTCGTCGCGGCCAAGGCGCTCGGCATCGCGCGCGAGGTGGTCTATCGCATTCTTCTGTTCGCCAATCCGAGCGTCGGCCATTCGGTCGAACGCGTCCACGCACTCGCCGCGCTGTATGATGAAATCACGCCGCAGGCGGCCCAAGGCATGATCGCCATCTGGCAAGCCTTGGATGACGGCGAACGCGCGATGGCGACCTACCAGCCGCTGACATATGGCGACGACCCGCGCCCGCGCGTCCGTCCCGCCGCCGTCGCGCCGCACACGGCGGCCGCGCCGCGCACTGGTGACCGCCGCGACGCGTCCTGAACGAACGATCAGCCGGCGACGATGTCGAGAAAATTTCGCCCTTCCCGATCGTCGAGCTCGACGATCCAGACGTCGGCATCGAATTTCACCTCGCGCGCCAGATAGGCTTCGACCTCGGCGTCGGATGCCGGCAGCGTCTTCAAGCTCGGCGCAAAAGCGCGCGCCGTACCTTCCGCCGCATCGAAGGCGCTTTGCGGCGCCGGGCCGAACAGGTCCGACGTGCCGTCGAGCCGGCTGATCCGCACGAATACAGCGCCGGCCTCCTCCGCCCCGCGCCGGCGCACGACTGCGAACAGGCCCTCGACCTGACAGCGGCGCAGATAGGCGGCAACCCACAGTGCGGATTTGAGGCGCATCCCCGGCTCACATCGATGGCGATCCCTTGAGATATGCGCCGACAGCCAGGAAGCCGCAAATGCGGCCTCTATTCCACGTCCAGCGGATGCCCGATCATGGCGGCAAGCTCGGTCAGCAGCCGATCGGACAATCGGCCGGTCACCGGCATTTGATGATCGCGTTCGAATTTCTCGATCGCGGCGCTGGTCGGTCCGTCGATGACGCCGGACGGTTTGATCTGACCATAGCCGTATTGGGACAGAATGCGCTGCACGGCGGTCACGCGCGCCGTCGACCCGACATACGAACCGATCAGATCGGCGATCGGATCGCCGTGGCGGGCGGACGCCGGCTGCGTCGTGTGCGTGTTGGCAGGCAGATGCGCGGTCGGCGCCGGATCGACCTGCCGCGGCCAAGGGGCATTGCCGCAGGCCGGAGCGAATGTCGGCGACGGCCGGCGCCGGTGCCGGGTTGGCAAAAAACGGCGCCGGATGCGAACCGGACTGCAGGAAAAGCGCATTGACGATGATGGCGACGCTCAATGCGCTTGCGACGAAGACGGCGAGCGAATCGACCGGACGCCGCGCCGCGAGCGCCCAAAGATGCAAAGCGGCCGTGCCGGCGATCGCGGCGACACCGGATGCCTTGGCGGCCGGGCGGCGAGCGGTGGTGCGGCGCTCAGGCACTTTTCTTCACCGGCAAGTCTTGCTTCACCGGCAAGTCTTGCTTCACCGGCAAGTCTTGCTTCACCGGCATGTCTTGCTTCACCGGCATGTCGGGGCTCACGACAATATCGGACCGCGGCGCAAGCCGTTCCGTGCCGATATCGTCGACCAGATGGGTCGGCAGATGGGCGGAAAGATCGACAGCCGGCTTGGCGGCTTTTTTCATCGGGCGCGCCCGCTCGCAATCGAGCGGCAGCTCGACGGTCACGCGGGTGCCTTCGCCGATGCGGCTGCGGATATGCATGTCGCCGCCATGCAGCCGCACCAGACCCTTGACGATCGACAGCCCGAGACCGGTTCCGCCGTGTCGGCGGTCGTAGCTGGCGCGGGCCTGGAAGTACGGCTCGCCGACCCGCGCGAGATCTTCGTCGCTGATGCCGACGCCGTCGTCCTCGACCACGAAGATGATGGTTCCCGCTTCGGCCCGCGCCCCGATCGTCACCTTGCCGCAGCGATCGGTGAAACGGATCGCGTTCGACAGAAGATTGAGCAGGATTTGGCTCAGCGCGCGCCGGTCGGCGATCATTTCCGGAAGATCGTCGCCCGCCATGTTCTCGAGCCGCACGCCCGCCTCGCGCGCGCGCAGCGCCAACAGGTCGCAGCACGAGGCGACGACCTGCGCCGGCGCAAACGGCTCCGGCGTGATCTCGAAATTGTCGGTCTCGATCTTCGACATGTCGAGAATGCCGTTGATCACGGCCAACAGATGGTTGCCGGAATCGTTGATCAGGCTCGCATATTCGTTGCGGCGTTTGGCATCGAGCATCAGCATCGATTCCTTCATCAGCATGTCCGAGAAGCCGATGATGGCGTTGAGCGGCGTGCGCAACTCGTGGCTCATGGTAGCGAGGAATCGGCTCTTGGCGGCGTTGGCGCTTTCAGCTTCCTTGCGTGCGTCCTCGATCGCCTGCTCCTGGCGCTTGCGCTCCGTCACCTCGCGCAGCACGGCGACGACCTCGCGCCGGGCTTGGCTGCCGCCGCCGTCGGTCGCAGCGTGATCGAGCGGCCGGCAGCGCATCTCGATCCAGACGAAATGCGGCATCCGCGGGCCGTCGCCGTCGGCGCCGTCACGTCGCACGCGGAACTCGACCGAGCGGCTCTCGGCCAAGGCTGCGGCATCGCCGAGCGCGGTCAGATAGGCCGGGCGGTCGGCGACGTGGACGCGCTCGAACAGACCGTGCCCGTGCAGTTCGACGATCCCGCAGCCGAACAACGATTCCGCCGCCGGCGAAGCAAACAGCACGGCGCCGTCGCGGCCGTGCCGCGTGATCACGTCGGTCATGTTGCGCGCGAGCAGGCGGTAGCGGTCCTCCTCGGCATAGAGGAGCCAGAAGCTCGTCCGCGCCAGCGCTTCGGCCCCGAGCGCGAGCCCGGCGGCGTAGAGCGCCGCCGACACGATCCCGAACGCGGCGAGCCCCGCGTGTCCCTGGGAACTCGTCGCCGGCAACAGATCGAGCGCGCCGACCAGCACCAGCAAACCCGCCGCCCCCAGCGCGAACGTCGAAGCGGTGGCGACGACGCGGCGCGACGCCGACAGCGCGGCCTCGAGCGGCACGACGACGAGCCAGATGGCCGCGAACGAAGCAATACCCCCCGTCGATACCGCCACGATCGTGACCAACCCGGTCAACGCCAGCGACGACAACACGTGCGCGCTTTCGTAACGGCCGGTCCGCGACAGAAAATACGCCGTCAGTATCGGCGCCACCAGCCAGGCGAACACCATCAGCTCGACCGCTCCCGGCGCGCCGCGCGCGAACAGATAAACCGGAAACGACGCCAACGCGGCAACGCTGCCCAGAAGGCGCGGCGCGATGAAGGCGCGATGGCGCGCCGCCGTCAGCGCGTCCTGCTGCGCCGACGGATGCACCAACGTCTCGATATAATCCCGCACCGGCGTGATGAAGCCCACTGTCCCGACGGCACGTCCGGCATGGCAGACGCGCTCCCCTTGTTCTGTTGCGCGATCGTGTCAGACGGCACTTAAGCGAAAGCTAAGGCAGAGCGCGGCGAGCGCGCCGGGCGGTGCGGCTGCGCGCCGGCGAGGCCCAATGGCGCGGATTCGTCCGTCATGGTGAACGCCCCGTTGCCGAAAGCCGCCGCCGACGTTGCGCACGGCGACCGCGGCGGCGAAATACGGTCCAGGAGCAACCCCCGCGGCGCCGCGCGTGGCGCGGCATCCCCGACCGCACCGTTCGTTCGCTCAAATTTTAGGTAAATTCTATTTTCTCGACTTGAGCGAAAATTAGCGGCGTATTCTGCTCGACTATGAAGCAAAGTGTCCCTGCCCCGCCAACACGGCTTTCAAGGGTGCCTGATAGGTTGCGCGCGTCGGCGGCCAATCCGGCCGTCAGGGGTGTGGGTCTCATGTTCTTCCTGTTGCGAATGGCATTCTGGCTCGGCGTCGTCCTGGTGCTGTTGCCCAGCGTCACCACGCAGCAAAGCCCTGCGGCGGGCGAGGTGCGCGCGTCCGAGGCAATCTCGGCGGCGTCCGCGACGGTCGAAGACCTGCGCGGCTTTTGCGGCCGGCAGCCCGAGGCTTGCACCGTCGGCTCGCAGATGGCGACCGCGATCGGCTACAAGGCGCAGGCCGGCGCCAAGATGCTTTACGATATGTTGAGCGAGACCATGGCGCCGCGCGAAACCGGTTCGCTGCCGAGCGGAGCCGCCGCGCGCGGCGGCGCGGTCAAGACCGCGTCGGATAAGGCCGCCACGCCGAGGCGCTCGCAAAATACCTTGACCTCGAACGACCTCGCGCCGAGTTGGCGCGGTCCGCCGCCGCGCAGGGACAATCCGCGCAAGGACGGCAAACACGCCGCCTAGCCGCGGCGCGACAGCCGTCAGACAGCCTCCAAGGCGTCGCGGCCAGGCTTTTGCCCGCAGCAAAGGTGCCCGCCAAGCATCGACCTGGCCCTGCAAGCGTCCTATATCAAACGCAAAGGGGACGCCGGCACGATGGCAGGCATCGACGACATCATCGACAATTTTGCCGTCCTTGACGATTGGGACGACCGTTACCGCTACCTCATCGAGCTGGGACGGGAACTGCCGCCGCTCGCCGCAGCCGCGCACAACGACGCCAACAAGGTGCGGGGCTGCGCCAGCCAGGTTTGGCTCGAAACCCAGGTGCGTCCGAACGGCGCCGGCGGACCGGTCCTGTCGTTCGTCGGCGACAGCGATGCGCACATCGTGCGCGGATTGATCGCCGTCCTCTTGGCGATCTATTCGGACAAGAGCGCGCGCGACATTCTCGGTACCGATGCGGTGGCGATCTTCGGCAAGCTGGGCCTGCGCGAACATCTCACGCCGCAACGCTCGAACGGGTTCCGCGCCATGGTGGATCGCATCCACGCCGATGCGCGCGCGGCACTGACGACCGCCACCGTCTGAACGCGGCCGCGGCGTGACATTTCTGGCGACTTTCGTGGCCCTGTTGTAAATCTCCGACAGGATGCGGATGGGGCGCGCCGCAGGGGATCATCGATGACCGTCAGCCTGGTCGGAGAAGACAGCGCGTCCAACGGAGTGAGGCTTCGCGCCACGCTCACGGATGTATTCGCCGGAACGATCTGCAGCATCCTTTCCGTCGCCTATTGCCTGTCCTACGCGGCGCTGATCTTCACCGGCCCGTTGGCCAATCTCATCGGCTATGGCGTCGCGGTCACCTTGGCCTCGGCGGCGATCGGCGGCGCGGTGGTGGCGCTGCGCAGTTCGCTGCCGTTCGCCATCGCCGGACCGGACTCTTCGGTCTCGGTGGTGCTTGCCGCGCTGGTCGCGACCTTGGCACATCGCCTGGTTGCCGGCGGCGACACCAACCTGCTCGCGCCGACGCTTATCGCTTTGTCGTCGGCAACGGCGCTGACCGGGCTGTTGTTGAGCCTGCTCGGCTTTACCCACGCGGGCCGCGCCATCCGTTTCATTCCCTACCCGGTGATCGGCGGATTCCTCGGCGCGACCGGCTGCCTGATGATCATGGGCGCGGTCCAGGTCATGACCGATCATCCCGCGACCTTCGCCAACCTCGCGAATTTCGCCGATGGCCAATTAGCCGCCAAACTCGCCGCCGGTCTTGCGGTCGCGCTGGTCCTGCACTTGATGCTGCGCCGTACCAAAAGCGTGTTCATTCTACCCGGCGTCCTGTTGGCGGCCGTCGCCATCACCCACATCGCGATCCAGTTGGGCGGCAGTTCGCTCGCGCAGGCGCAAGCCGCCGGCTGGCTGTTCGACGCGCAGACCTCCGCCAGGCACGCGCTGCCATGGAAGCCGGCGCAGCTTGCCGCTTTTCCTTGGCGGCTCATACCGTCCCTCGCCGGCGATCTGATCGCGGTGGTGTTCGTCACCACCGTGACTTTGCTGCTCAACGTCACCGGAATCGAAATGGCGACGAAGACCGAGGCCAATATCGAGCGGGAGCTCAAGGCGCTGGGGCTCGCCAATGTATTGACGGCTGCACTCGGCGGTCTGGTGAGCTGCACCTCGGTCAGCCGCTCGACGCTGGTGCGGCTCGCCGGCGCCAGCGGCCGCCTCGCCGGCCTGACCGCCGCGGCGATCTGCGGCGCCTTGCTGCTGATCGGCCCGGGCTTCCTCGGCGCCGTGCCGAAATTCGTGCTCGGCGGCGTGCTGTTGTTCCTCGGCGCCGGCCTGATCGAGCAATGGCTGATCCGATCGTCGCGGCAATTGCTGCTGATCGATTATCTGTCGCTCATCGCCATCACCTCGCTGATCGTCTATTGGGGATTCATCGCCGGCATTCTGATCGGCGTGGTCATCGGTTGCGCCACCTTCGCCTTGAGCGCCAGCAGGGTGAACGCGATCAAGTTCAGTTTCGACGGCTCGGAATTGCGCTCATCGTTGGACCGCAGTCCCGACGAACTGTCGCTCCTCGCCGCGCACGGCCGCGAGATCCAGGGCATGGCGCTGCAGAGCTATCTGTTTTTCGGCTCCGCCAACCGGCTCTACCAACACGTCAAGGCGCTGCTGGCCGAACGGCCGGAATGCCGCTTTCTGATCTTCGATTTCCGCCGCGTGACGGGCATCGACTCCTCGGCGACCCACAGCTTCGGGCAGATCGCCCGCGCCGCCGCCGAACGCGCCGCCCGTATCGTCCTGGTCAGCCTGTCGCCGGAGCTCGAACGCGCGTTCCGCGCCGCGCGCTTCATCGCCGGCGACGACATCATCGTCGCCTCGGATCTCGATCGCGCGCTCGAGGGGTGCGAGCAGGAGGTGATCGACGCGCATCGCGCCGAACGCGACGCCGCGCGTTCGCTGCTCGCCTGGTTTTCCGAAGCTTTGGGCAGTCAAAAACTCGCCGACCTGCTGGTCGGATATTGCCGGCGGCTCGACGTCCGCGACGGCGACGTCATCGCCCGCCAGGGTGACCCCGCCGCCTCGATGCTGTTCATCCTCGAGGGCCGCGTCGGCGTCAATATCGACCTCGAACAAGGGCGTACCGTACGCGTCCGCAGCCTCGGCCCGCACACCACCGTCGGCGAAATGGGCCTGATCACCAGGCGGCCGCGCAGCGCCACCATCACGGCGGAAGCGCCGAGCGTGCTCTATGAACTCGACGCCGACGCTTTCGAACGCATCAAGCACGAGCAGCCGGAGCTGAGCCAGGCCTTGCTCGGCTACGTGATCGCCGTGATGACGGAGCGGCTCGGCTTCGCCAACCGTCTGATCGGCGTTCTGCAGCGTTGACCGAAATCCGGGCTCCTGCCGGCACAGGACGAAAGCGGGTTTGAACCCGTCAGCCGCCGCCTCTGCGGCGGCGGCGCTGCTGGCCGAGCCCCATTTGCTTCGCTAGCTGCGAGCGGGCCGCGGCATAATTCGGCGCGACCATCGGATAGTCGGGCGGCAAGCCCCATTTCTCGCGGTATTGGTCCGGCGTCATGTTGTACTGCGTGCGCAGATGGCGCTTGAGCGATTTGAATTTTTTGCCATCTTCGAGGCAGACCAAAAAGTCGGAATTTATCGACCGCTTGACCGGAACCGCCGGCTTGAGCGGTTCACTCGGCGCCGTCACCTGGCCGCCGGATAACCGCAATAAAGCGGAGTGCACATGGCCGATCAAATTCGCTATTTCCGCGCTCGGAACCGGATTGTTGCTGACATAAGCTGAAACGATGCTCGCCGTCAGCGCAATGTAGCTGCTATCGCTGGAATTCTCAGCCATATGTCCGATCTTTTCAAATCTCTTGCGCTGTTATCGAATTGAGGCCGGACGCCCGTCGCCAAACATGGCCATTTGCCGCGCGCCAAATGCCGAAACCTCGACACAATTTAATACATATAACACAGAATGAACCAAAGCAATTAAAACGGGCTCTTGCGCACGCCAAAGTAAATAACCAAGCTTTGTCTGCGGCGTATACAGAATTCAACGGGAATTGAAACTGTTCAGCACAGGGATTATGCAAAGCAGCCCCGCGCGATGCAATTACTGGTTGCATATCACCTAGTCTACGACAAATTGCAACACGGGATGCCGATCGAGTGATGGAATGCATCCACAATCGCCCCAAACGGAACACATGCTCAAACCGGCGAGCGAACCGCGCGCCGCGCAGCGTCCGTCCGTGCAGACGCTTCACGACGTGACGCTGACGGACGAGTATGCCTGGCTCAAGGCCGCAAACTGGCAGGAGGTAACGCGCGATCCGCAACGGCTCGACCCCGCGATCCGCGCTTATCTGCAGGCTGAGAACGATTATTGCGATCGCGCCTTCGCCGACAGCGCCGCGCTCGAGGCGGCGCTGTTCGCTGAAATGCGGGGCCGCATCAAGGACGATGATGCCACCGTGCCGACGCTCGATGGGCCGCATGCCTATTATCTGCGCTACCGCAAGAACGGCCAGCACCCGCTGCTGTGCCGGGAGCCGCGCGAATTGGCGCTGTCCGAAGGCCCGCAGGTCGGCGCCGGCCGAACGCAGGAACAGCTTCTGCTCGACGCCGACGCGCTCGCGCGCGGCAAGCCGTTTTTCAAGCTGGGCGCGACACGGCACTCGCCCGACCATCGGTTGCTGGCATGGTCGGCCGACGAGGCCGGTTCGGAACTCTACACCATGCGGGTACGCGTGATCGAAAGCGGGGTCGAGCTTGCCGACGCCGTGCCCGATTGCTCGGGTGCCGTTGTTTGGACGCAGGACGCCGGCTCGTTCTATTATGTGCGGCTCGATCGCAATCATCGGCCGGCCGGAGTGTTCCACCACCGGCTGAGAAGCGCGGTCAGCGCGGACGAACGGGTGTTCGCGGCTCCCGAGCCGGGATTTTTCCTGTCGATCGGCCGCCACGCTTCGGGCCGTTACGGCGACATCGCGGCGCACGACCACGAGACGTCGGAAGTCTGGCTCGTCGACCTCGCCGTGCCCGACGCGCGGCCGACGCTCGTCGCCGCGCGCGAGACCGGCGTCCAGTACGAGGTCGAACACCACCCGTCGTTCCACGGCGGGCCGGCCTTGATCATCAGGACCAATGCCGACGGCGCCGAGGACTTCAAGATCGTCTGGACGCCGCTGGCGACGCCGGGGCGGCAGCACTGGCGCGACCTCGTCGCCCACCGGCCCGGCGTCTATATCCTCTCGTTCACGCTGCTGCAGGATTGGCTGGTGCGGCTCGAACGCGAGGACGGCCTGCCACGCATCGTCGTGCGCCGGCTCGACAGCGGCGAAGAACACGTCATCGACTTCCCGGAAGAAGCTTATTCGCTGTCCATCGACGGCGGTTACGAGTTCGCGACCGACCTGCTTCGCTTCACCTATTCGTCGATGACGACGCCGTCCGAGGTCTGGGATTACGACCTGGCGACGCGCACGCGCCGGCTGCGCAAGCGCCAGGAAGTGCCGAGCGGCCACGATCCCGCCGACTACGTCACGCGGCGGCTGATGGCGCCGACGGCGGACGGCGAAACCGTTCCCATATCGCTCCTGCACCGCAAGGGGCTTATCTGCAACCACACCACGCCGTTGCTGCTGTACGGCTACGGCGCCTACGGCATCTCGATCCCCGCGGCGTTCGCCACCAACCGGCTCTCGCTGGTCGATCGCGGCTTCGTCTATGCCATCGCCCATGTGCGCGGCGGCAGCGAAAAAGGCTGGCGCTGGTATCGCGACGGCAAGCTCGCCGGCAAACCGAACACCTTCCGCGACTTCATCGCCGCCAGCGAATATTTGATCGCGCAGGGTTTGACCGGGCCGGGCCGCATCGTCGCCCATGGCGGTTCCGCCGGGGGCACCTTGATCGGCGCGGTCGCCAACATGCGGCCGGACCTTTATGCCGGCATGATTGCCGAGGTGCCGTTCGTCGACGTGCTCAATACCATGCTCGACGAGACGCTGCCGCTGACGCCGCCGGAATGGCCGGAATGGGGCAATCCGATTCGCGACGCCGCCGCGTTCCGGACCATCCTGTCGTATTCGCCTTATGAGAATTTGCGGGCGCAGGATTACCCCGCGATCCTCGCGCTCGCCGGTCTGACCGACCCGCGCGTGCTGTATTGGGAGCCGGCCAAATGGATCGCGCGGCTGCGCCGCCTGCGCACGAACCACAAGCTGATCGCGTTCCGCACCAACCTTGACGCCGGCCACTCCGGCGCCGCCGGTCGGTTCGACCGCTTGAAGGAAGTGGCGCTCGCTTACGCGTTCGCGATCAAAATCGCCGGCGCCGGCGCCAAATCATGATTTGCCTTCGATGTGGTGACGCAACTCGGTGATCGATCCGAACCGCAGCCGACCTTGCGGCAATTGGGCTTCGATCGACCCATCCGAATAGAGGGTGTAGGCCATGCCCTCGACCACACCGGATTTGAGAACGGAAACCGGTCCCGCCATGGCCGCTTCGTCGGCGGCGCGTTCCTCGGCGGCGTGCCGGGCGTCACGCGACGGTTCCTGAACCGGCGGGTGCGCCACAGGGTGCGCGGCAGCGACAGGCTCCTGGCGGTGGGCCACTTCCATCCGGGGCGGTGCCGGTGCCGGCCCTGTGATTTCCTGCGCGACACCGGCGGCGGCCGGCGGACCGCCGCGCTGCGGTCGTTGCCCATTTGGCCAAAAGGCCTCGAACACCGAGGCTTTCTGGCGCGGTGGCGGCGGCGGCGCACTGATCCGGCGCGCCGTCGTGTCGAGCCTGGCGGAGGCCCGCACCGGCGCCGCCGTTCCATTGACGCGCCCGGCAACACTGACGCTCCTGACTTCGGTCACTTCCTCTTCGGCAGGTTCGACCTCGGGCGCCGCAACGTAGCTCTCGTCCGCGACCAAGCCCGTATCGAACCTCACCAGCGTGGGAAATCTTTCGCGCAGACGCTCGAACGCCGGCTCTTCCACCGCCGGTGCAACGGCCGGCGCCGCAAATTGCGGCCGCGGCTCCGCCTTCGG
Source organism: uncultured Pseudomonadota bacterium (assembly GCA_963836095.1). Taxonomy (GTDB): domain Bacteria; phylum Pseudomonadota; class Alphaproteobacteria; order Rhizobiales; family Xanthobacteraceae; genus BOG-931. The sequence continues at coordinate 22,324 of CAWIHU010000013.1, read as the reverse complement.
TTTCGGTGGGGCCACTGGACGGGGCGGCGCGACGGCCTGTTCGACGGCAGCTACGGCAGCGACAGCGACCGGATTTACGGCCGCCGCTGCAGGCACGGCAGGCGCCATGGCCGGCGTCTCGGCCGGACGCGCGGCGCGCGGCGTCTGCCGCGCCGCCAACAACGCCTCGATGCGCTGCAAAGCACGAACCGCGAAGCCGAGGCCGACCAGAACCAGTCCGCCAATGATCGCGATGGCGCCTGATGTCATGAACTCGGGGTCGAGCGGGGCCTCATGTGCCGTCAGGCCCGTCGCCACTAGCGCCAGACCAATAGCCGAGGTCAGCCCACCCAAAACCAACAACGACACATACATACGCCCAACCCCTACCCCGACAATTTTCTGCGAGAAAACATTCTGGCGGTCATCGTGACAGCGCGCAAGGCATTAATGTCCAAATTGTGCCAGCGTGTCACAAAGATCACGTTTGTCGTCAGCAAAAGGCGGTAATCAATTGCGGATCATGAGGTTTTGGCTCGGTCGCCGGACCATGGTAGGGCATCGGACGACGAAAGCGTTGCTCGCCGCCAAGGTTAGGCCTATTTAAACGGAAACTTTCCATTCCCTCGTTGGTTTCACCGGCATATCCGCGCCCGATCCGTTTCACATTGAGGAGTAGACCAATGGCATTCACGCTGCCCGAACTGCCCTATGGCTATGACGCACTGACCCCGCATATGTCGCGCGAGACGCTCGAATATCACCACGACAAGCATCACCAGGCCTACGTGACCAACGGCAATAATCTCGCCAAGGGCACCGAGTGGGAGAACAAGTCGGTCGAGGAAGTCCTGAAGGGCACGTTCGGCAAGAACGCGGGCCTCTTCAACAATGCTGGCCAGCATTACAATCACATCCACTTCTGGAAATGGATGAAGAAGGGCGGCGGCGGCGACAAGCTGCCGGGCAAGCTTGAAAAGGCGCTTACCGCCGACATCGGCCCGCTCGCCAAGCTCAAGGAAGACTTCGCGCAGGCCGGCGTCACCCAGTTCGGCTCGGGCTGGTGCTGGCTCGCCGTGAAGGACGGCAAGATCAGCGTGACGAAGACACCGAACGGCGAAAATCCGCTGGTACACGGCGCGACGCCCATTCTCGGCTGCGACGTGTGGGAGCATTCCTACTACATCGATTATCGCAATCGGCGCCCGGACTACCTCAAGGCGTTCCTCGATCACCTGGTCAATTGGGACTATGTGGCGGAGATGTACGAAGCGGCCGTGAAATAAGCCGCCGTTGCGATCGCTTGCACAAGCGGGGCCGTTTCGGCCCCGTTTTTTTCGCCGATGTTGCGACGCGGCGCAGCGAACGATTGCTCGATCATGCCACGGCGTGCGCATACGCCCAATACAGCTCGCGGGCCTTGCGGGTAAACGGGCCGGGCTGCAGATCGCGCGCGTCGATGCGGGTCACCGGCGCCACTTTGGTGTAGTTGCCGGTGGAAAAGATCTCGTCGGCCGACTGAAAGTCGGCATAACCCAGCGTCGTCTCGACCACGCTGACGCCTGCTTGGCGCAACAGCGCGATCACCCGGGCCCGGGTGATGCCGGAAAGAAACGTGCCGTTGGCGACCGGCGTGAACACGACGCCGTCCTTCGCCATGAAAACGTTGGCGGTGCCAAGCTCGGCGACATTGCCCAGCATGTCGCACATCAGGCAATTATCGAAGCCGCGGGAGCGCGCTTCAAGCAAAGCCCGCGCATTGTTGGGATAGAGCGAGCCGGCCTTGGCGTCGACCAGGGCGGTTTCGCGCGTCGGCCGCCGGTAGGGTGACAGCGTAATCGCGGTCGCCCGCGGCTGCGGAAACGGCGCGGCATAAAGACAAAGACACCACCGCGTCGATTCCGGATCGAACCGCACGCCGCCCGGCGCGCCCTCCTCGGCCCAGTACATCGGCCGGATGTAGATCGCCTCGTCGCGCTCGAACTGCTTCAAGCCGTCGCGGACCAGGCCCATCCAACCGTCGCGGCTGACCAGCGGCTCGAGCCCCATCACCTCGGCGGAGGCATTGACGCGCGCGCAGTGGAGGTCGAGATCGGGCGTGACGCCCTCGAAGGCGCGGGCGCCGTCGAACACCGACGTGCACAGCCAGGCCGCATGGGTGCGCGGCCCCATGATCGGCACGTTGCCCTCGTGCCAATCGTCTTCGAAAAACGTCAGGGTCTTGGACCAGGCGACCGGCCGGCTCATCGAATCATCCTTCCGCCTTCCATCGTCCACTTGGCATAGTCTTTTGGCATATGTCCCCTTGGGATAGGATTTGTCATCAGGATCAGGCCCGCGGAGGCCGCGCATGATTAATGCAGAGACGACGACGAACGCCACCACGATGAACGCCAACACCAGCGTCTATGCCTTCGACGCCTACGGCACGCTGTTCGATGTCCACGCCGCCATCGCGCGCCACCGCGCGGCAGCGGGCCCGGATGCCGACCGGTTCTCGGACATTTGGCGGACGAAGCAGCTCGAATATACCTGGACGCTGACGCTTGCGGGGCATTACGCGGATTTCTGGGCGCTGACCGAGCGTGCGCTCGATTACGCCTTCGCCCGCGTGCCGACGGTCGACCGCGCGCTGCGGGCGCGGCTCCTCGACGCCTATCTCGAGCTCGACGCCTTTCCCGATGCCCGCCCGGCACTGGCGGAACTCAAAGCGCGCGGCGCCCGCCTGGCCATCCTCTCCAACGGCTCGCCGCGCATGCTCGACGCGATCGTCAGAGCCTCCGGCGTCGCCGGCCTGCTCGATGCCGTGCTCTCGGTCGATGTCCTGCGCGTCTACAAGCCGCGGCCGGATGTCTATGCGCTGGTGACCCGGCATTTCGGCGTCAAGGCGCAGGACGTCGCGTTCGTGTCGTCGAACCGCTGGGACGTGATGGGCGCGGCTTCGTTCGGATTCCAGGCGCTGTGGATCAACCGCGCGCGCCTACCGGACGAATACCCGGAAGGCGCGCCGCTGCGCGAGCTATCGGCGCTGACGGCGTTGCACACTTGAACCGATGAAATTGAGCCGGCTTGGCCAACGACGATTTGATCGGCGACGATCACGCCGCGTTGTCGCGGGAGCCGATCGCCTCCGGGTTCTTCAGCGCGGTGACGATCTGTTGTTTGGTCAGCCGCGTGCCGTCGTCGCCCTCGATCAGCAACGCGACGCGGCCGCTGTCGTTGATATGCCGCGCCCAGCTCATGGCCTCGTCGAGAATATTGAACTCTTTGAACAGATGCCGGTCCTTTTCGATCGGCGAGATGGATTGCGAGCCGCGCGGGCCGGAATAGACGCGATAGGCCATGGTCGGACCTCCTGTTCGAGGCAACAGCTCTTATCAGCTAGCTATCGGCAGCGAATGCGCCACTCGGATGGCGCCGCCGCCACCGCGGCGCGTTGACGCGGGCAAGTAGGGCAAGTCATGTTGCGGCGCCATGTTTGTCTGCGACCGCGCCGCGCGCTCGTCTGTGCGCTCACTTTGGCGGCGCGAACGACTGATCGCTGTAAGGCAGCGCCGACGGCCGTTGGATCACGATGAAGGCGTGGTCGAGCGTGTGGTGGCAACTGTTGCAGCCGGCGCTGAGCTTGTCGTAGGCGCTGGTAAAGGCGGCGCGATCCTTGGCCTCGATCGCCTTCTCCAGCGCCGCGATCGGAGCTTCGACGGCGTCTTTCACCGTCTCGCCGCCGAGCATGTTGTTCACATCCTCGAAGCCGCCCTTCAAGGCATCGATCTCATAGTCGGCCAGCGGCCAATTGCCGCCGCGGCCGGCGAACCACAGCTTGATGTGCCGCCTCTGCTGCCGCGTCATGATGTCACTGATGCTCGGCGCCGCCGGCTCGCTCGCTGCGTCCGCGCCCGCCCCGGTTTGCGCCTTCGCGGTCGGCGCCAGCATCAGACCGATCGCGAGACCGGCCGCGACACACATTGCGAGAATTGGCCGCATGCACTTCTCCCCTCGTGGGCGCCGAGGACCGTAAAGCATGCGCGCGCGAAGGGGAAACGGTTTTTGCGAAAAAATCGTGCCAAGCCAGTATGTTAGAGCGATTCAAAGGAGCGGCGGCCGGCGCCTGAAGTGCCCTATTCCGCCGGCTGAAGCGGCTCGCTGCACTGCTTGGGAAAGGCGTTCTGACAAGCCTGATAGAGCGCGGGACAGGATTTCGCCTCGTTGAGCCCCGCCTCGACGGTCTTGACGCGGTCGCCCTGCCCACGCGCCGGTCCGTCATAAATGAGGACGGCATCGGTGCGTTCGATGCCGCGCTCGGTCATGAGGAAATGCTCGGCGCCGTCGAAATATACGGTCGCGGTTCCGATCGCTTCCTTGATCTTGGCGGTCAATTCGGCGTTGGCTTTGGGATCGGGCTTCACCACGCGGGCGCGCACGGCGGCATCGGTGTAGAGGGTGTTGAGCTTGAAATAGATGCCGCCGCACTGGGCCAAAGCGAGCCAATAGGGCCGGCCGCTGAACGGACCCGGCGCGGCGACCAGGCTGTCGCGTTTGTCGGTCGACACCGGCGCCACACTGGCGGCGTCCGGCTCGGCCTCGCGCGGCTCGCGGTGGTGACGGTGGGTCGTCGCCCGCGGCTGTGGCTGCGACCGCCACGGCGGTTGCCACTGCGGCGGCGGCGACTGCCACGACTGCGCATTCGCGCCTGTGGCGAAGACGTTGGCGCCCGTGGCGATGACGAGAGTCAGCATGAGCGGCGCAGCTTTGGCGATCTTTCCCGGCATGGCGCGATTATAGCTGGGCTTGCTTGGCGGACTCAAATCCGCACCGCCGAACGCCGGGACGTTTGCAATCGTCGCCCATATTTGCGAGAAGCATCGCCGTTCTTCATTGGCTCATTGTCTGCGTGAGAGGTTTGATGCGCGGCCGCTCTATGCCCATTTCGCCGGCCCGCCGCCTCGTCATCGATTTCATGCGGCTTTCGCAAGATATCCCGCTCGTGTCTGTTCAGCGGCGGATGCATCTCGAACGCGCGGTGCGCGCGCGATCACAATGCGCCGAACGTCCGTCGTGGATGGCGATCTTCACCAAAGCCTACGGCGTGGTGAGCGAGCAATTCCCGGAACTGCGACGCGCCTATGTCAAGCTGCCGTGGCCCCGATTTTATGAATACGAAAAACCGGTCGCCCTGCTGCCACTGGGCATCGACTATCGCAGCGAAGAAAGCATATTCACCATAAGGATCGGCAATCCGGGCAAAATGCGGCTTGCCGATGTCGACCGCACAATTGTCGCCGCCAAGACCAGCCCGGTCGAAAAAGTCGCGGAATTCCGCCGTTTGCTTCTCGTTTCGCGGCTGCCTCTGCCGATCCGCTATCCGCTGCAGTGGGTCGCATTGAATCTAGGACGGCAGCGCGGCAACTATTTCGGCACATTTCTGATCGGCGGCGTTTCCGAACTCGGAATCGAAAGCCAGCACATGCTGTCGCCGGTCTCCAACAGCCTCTCCTACGGCGTGATCTCACCAAATGGCGATGTCAACGTCCGCATGTACTGGGATCATCGCGTGATGGATGGCGCGGTCGTCGCCAGGGCGCTCGCCCAATTGGAGCGAACGCTCAATGGGGAAATCGCCGACGAACTACGCGATGCGACGGCGCGATCCGCATAGCCGGCGCTGCGGCGCCTCGGCCTGACGTCGGATTTCAAAATCGCTCCACCCATGGCCGCAGCTCGATTTCCCAGGCCCAGGCGCTGCGCGGCTGCCGCAGCAGATCGAGATAGGTCTGCGCAATGGCGTCGGGATCGAGCATGCTGTCGGGCTTGTCCGGCGGATCGGGCCGCACCGCGCTGCGGATGCCGCCGTCGATGACCACGTGGGCGACGTGAATCCCCTGCGGCGAGAGTTCGCGCGCCAGACTTTGCGCCAGGCCGCGCAGCGCGAATTTGCCCATAGCGAACGGCGCCGACTGCGCATAGCCCTTGACGCTCGCGGAAGCGCCGGTGAACAGCATCGCGCCGTGATGGCGCGGCAGCATGCGCTTGGCCGCCTCCTGCGCCACCAGAAAGCCCGCGAACGCGCTGACCATGATGGTCTTCTCGACATCGGCGGGATCAAGTTCGACAACCGGACCGCGGGTGCGAAAGCTGGCGTTGTAGACGACGACATCGGTTGCGCCGAAGGCCGCTTCGACGTTGGTGAAGAGCTTGGCGACCTCGGCAGCCTTGGTCGCATCGCAGGCAAAAGCCCGGCCGCCGATCTCTTTCGCCAGCGGCGCAAGCGCATCGGCCCGCCGCGCCGCGAGCGCGACTTTCATGCCCGCGGCGGTGAAGCTGCGCGCTACCGAGGCGGAAAGCCCCGCGCCCACCCCGACGATGAGCGCTGTGCGATACGGTGTTTCGGCCATACGATCCTCCGCCCATTCTTGTGGCTCGGCGCCGCGAATATGGCGACCGAACCGATGCCCGCGTCAAGCGCCGGTGCAAGGCGGCGCGCTCTTGATCACCGATGCCGGCCGGCTTAGGTCGGTGACGAGGCATTCGATGGACATGCAGCGCTTTCTGATCGGGCTCGGACTGATCATCCTGATCGCCGGGATCGCGTGGCCTTATCTGTCGCGGCTCGGACTCGGGCGCTTGCCCGGAGATATCCTGATCCAGCGTGGCGGCACGACGTTCTATTTTCCACTCGTTACCTGCGTCATCGTCAGCATCGTGCTCAGCGCGTTGCTTTGGCTGTTCAACCGCTGAGACGCCCGGCCCTTCGGCCTAATCGATCACCGCGATGGCGTTGATCTCCACCAGACAGCGCGGATCGGTAGCGAGCCGGACCACCTGCACCGTCGTCGTCGTCGGCTTGGAGTCCTTGAAATACTCGCCCCAGACCCGGTTGAGCGCGTCCTGATCGGTGAGATCGGTGACGAAGCGCTCCGCGGTGACGATGTCGGCGAAGGTCGCCCCGACGGCGTCGAGCCCGCGCTTGAGATTTTCCAGCGCCGCCCGCGCCTGACCGCCCATGTCGCGCGGCATCGAGTTCGAACTCCTCCGGCCGGTGCGGATGGTGATGATAAACCGGCGCCGCGGTGACACCGGCGAGATAGACCGTGGTGCCGCCTTTGACCTTGATCGCCGGCGCATACGGCATCCACAGGTCCGGCGCGTCGGGCCAATGGATGTGCTCGATGGATTTGGGCATCGTTGTCTCCTTAAAAGACCATTGTAACGCATAACGTTCTGCGTTATACGGTCTCTACTATGATCGCCGGTTTTCGCGATACCGAAACAGCGACGATTTGGGAAGGTCGGCGGAGCCGAAAGCTTCCATCCGACATCCAAGCCGTTGCATTGCGAAAGCTGCGCTTGCTCAATAACGCCAGACGGATCGACGACCTTCGTATGCCGCCGGGCAACAGGCTCGAAGCCTTGCGGAACGAACGCCGGGGACAGTATTCGATCCGCGTCAACGACCAATGGCGAATTTGCTTCGTGTGGAGAGAAGGCCATGCGCACCAAGTCGAGATCGTCGACTACCACTGACTTGCTGCCCAATCCTCACCCCGGTGAAATCCTGGCGGAGGAGTTCCTCAAGCCGATGGCGCTGTCGCAGACAGCACTCGCGCGCGCGATCGACGTGCCGCCGCGGCGCATCAACGAGATTGTACTCGGCAAGCGCGCGGTCACGGCCGACACCGATCTCCGCCTTGCGCGCTATTTCGGCATGTCGGAAGGTTTCTTCATGGGCTTGCAGACTGACTATGAGTTGATGGAGCGTAAGCGAGCTATCGGCGACAAGCTCAAGGCAATCCGACCGAGAGCAGCGTAACATTCACATCCTAAACACCCCGAACTTCGTCTCCGGGATCGGCGCATTGAGCGCCACGGAATAGCACAGCGCCAGCACGCGGCGCGTTTCCGACGGCGTGATGATGCCGTCGTCCCACAGCCGCGCGGTAGCGAAATAGGGATTGCTTTCGGTCTCGAATTGCTCGCGGATCGGCTGTTTGAATTCCGCCTCCTCGACCTCGGACCACTTCTCGCCCGCCGCCTCGATGTTGTCGCGGCGCACGGCGGCGAGCACGCTCGCGGCCTGTTCCGAGCCCATCAGCGAGACGCGGGCGTTCGGCCAGGTGAACAGAAAGCGCGGCGAGTAGGCGCGGCCGCACATGCCGTAATTGCCGGCGCCGTAGGAGCCGCCGATGACGAGCGTGATCTTCGGCACCTGCGCGCAGGCGACCGCCATCACCATCTTGGCGCCGTCCTTGGCGATGCCGCCGGCCTCGTAGTCGCGGCCGACCATGAAGCCGACGATGTTCTGCAGGAACAGGAGCGGTATCCGGCGCTGGCAGCACAATTCGATGAAATGTACGGCCTTGTGCGCGCTCTCCGAGAACAGCACGCCGTTGTTGCCCAAGATGCCGACCGGGATGCCGTGGATGTGGGCGAAGCCGGTCACCAGCGTCGTGCCGTAGAGCGCCTTGAACTCGTCGAACGCGGAGCCGTCGACAAGGCGCGCGATCACCTCGCGGACGTCGTATTGTTTTTTGAGGTCGACCGGCACGATGCCGTCGAGCTCGGCGATGTCGTATCTGGGCTCGACCGGCGCGGCGAGCGGGATGTCGATCGAACGTTTGGTGTTGAGCGTGCCGACGACGCGGCGGGCGAGCGCCAAGGCATGGCGGTCGTTCTCGGCGTAATAATCGGCGACGCCGGATTTTCTGGCGTGCACGTCGGCGCCGCCGAGATCCTCGGCCGAAACCACTTCGCCGGTCGCCGCCTTCACCAGCGGCGGGCCGCCGAGGAAGATGGTGCCCTGGTTGCGCACGATGACGGTCTCGTCCGACATCGCCGGCACGTAGGCGCCGCCCGCGGTGCAGGAGCCCATCACCACCGCGATCTGCGGAACGCCGGCCGCCGACATCGTCGCCTGATTGTAGAAGATGCGGCCGAAATGCTCGCGGTCGGGAAACACGTCGGGCCATTGCGGCAGATTGGCGCCGCCGGAATCGACCAGATAGATGCACGGCAGCCGGTTCTCGCGCGCGATCTCCTGGGCGCGGAGGTGCTTCTTCACCGTCATCGGATAATAGGTGCCGCCCTTGATGGTCGAATTGTTGCAGACGATCACGCATTCGCGGCCGGCGACGCGGCCGATGCCGGTAATCAGCCCCGCGGCGTGAATGTCGTCGCCGTACATGCCGCTGGCGGCGAGCGGCGACAGTTCGAGAAACGGCGCGCCGCCGTCGATCAGCGTCATCACGCGGTCGCGCGGCAGCAGCTTGCCGCGGGCGAGATGGCGCTCGCGCGAGCGCGGCGGGCCGCCTTCCGCGGTCACCGCGCGGCGCTGTTGCAGCTCGGCGATCAGCGCCTCCATCGCGGCGGCGTTGGCGCGAAACTCCTTCGAACCGATCTCGACGTTGGATTTCAGGACCGTCACGCTTGCCCTCCCCTGCCGCGGGTGACTATGGCGCGGCCGAAGGCATGAGCGCAACGCGTCTCGCGTCCGCGGCGCTCGGGCCGGGCGAAACGCGGCGCGTCGCCGCCGCTCTAAAATCCTTATTTTATCGCATTTCCGACGGAAAACCGGTGTCCACTTTTCCGGGAAATGCTTTAAGCCCGCACTTCCTGGCGCTGGAAGATCACATAGCCGATGACGAACAACAAGATCGCGCTCGCGATCATGCCGACCGTCTGCGGCCAGGCGATCAGCATGCTCTCCGACAGCGGCAACGGGGCGCCGAGCACGGCGCCCTGGAGCTGGCTCAGATAGATCGGGCCAAGCGCGCGCGTCGTCGGATCGAGCAACGCCACCACGACCTCGCTGAACAAGGTCGAGGGCGAGAAGCGGGCGAGAATTTGCTGCAACTCCACGGTGCCGGGCGTCTCCAGACCGAGCGCCGTGTAACGCGGATCCGCCGGTATGATCGCGTGCGCGACCACGTCGGCGAGGATCGGCCAGATCAGGTAGATGAACAGCCAAAGGCCGAGCGACACCAAGGCCGCGGTAGCCGGCGAGCGGAACAGCGTCGAAAACAGCATCGCCAGCGAGAGCCACACGCCGGCATAGATGATCGTGATCAGCAGAAACACGAAACTGCGCGCGATTTCCTCGCCGCCGGGAGGTATGCCGAGCACCAAGAGACCGAGCCCGATCACCATCAGCCACAGCACGACGAGGGCGATCGTCAGCGTTATGAGCCCGCCGAGAAATTTGCCGAACAACAGCGCGTCGCGATAGATCGGCTGCGACAGGATGCGCGAGAGCGTGCGCCGGTTGTATTCGCTGTTGACGGAGTCGAAGCCGAGCCCGATCGCCATCACCGGCACCAACAACGACAGCCAGAACAGGAATGCCGGCAACGGATCGCGCGAGGTCGTGAACAGCTTCAGGAACAGGAACGGATCCTCGGCCGTCGTGTCCTTGATCTGCTGGGTCGCGGCGTAGACCGTGACCAGCGCGATCAGCATGACAAGGAGCTCGAGCACGAAGAAGCGCACGCTGGTGAGGTGGTCCGACAGCTCCTTGAGCGTGACCACGCCGACGCCTTGAAACACCGAGCCCTCACGCCGCATCGCGTTCTCCTTCGTTGACCGCGACATCGCCGGCCGCCTTGGTCTCGAAATAGCGGGTATAGATGGCGTCGAGGCTCGGCTCGTGGACGCCGAGAAATTTGAGCCGGCCCTGCATCGCCACCACTTCCGCCGCCGCCTCCGGCCGCACGTCGCGATCGGCATGCAGCCGCAGCTTACCGATGCCGGTCTTGTCGACGCCGCTGACGCCGGGAATGAGCGCGAGCCGTTCGGCCAGTCCCGCCCCGTCCGCCTCGATGTCGACCACGAAGCCGCCGCCGAGCACCTCGCGGCCGAGATCGGCGACCGAGCCCATCAACGCGATGCGGCCGCCCGAGAACAGCGCGACACGGTCGCACACGCTCTGCACCCGTTCGAGCAGATGCGAGGACAACAAGACCGACACGCCTTCGCTCTTGAAGTTGCGGATGATGGCGAGAAGCTCCGCCGTGGCGTGCGGATCGAGCCCCGACGTCGGCTCGTCGAGGATGGCGATCTGCGCGCCCTTCATCAGGATCTCGGCGAGCCCGAGCCGCTGCCGCATGCCGCGGGAAAACGTCGCGACGCGCTTCTCGGCGGACTCCGACAGGCCGACCTGACGAAGCGCGTCGGCGATGCGCTTCTCGCGGTCGGCATGCTTGAATCCGATCAGCCGCGCGGTGTAGCGCAGATTGTCCGCCGCGGTGATCCCGTCGTAGAAGCCGACCGTGTCGGGCATATAGCCGACCCGGCGCTTGACCGAGAGGGGTTCGCGCGCCGGATCGAAGCCGAGCACGTTCACCTCGCCGGCCGAGATGTCGGTGAGGCCGAGCAGCATCAGGATCGTCGTCGTCTTGCCGGCGCCGTTCGGCCCAAGCAGGCCGAAGATCTCGCCGCGCCCGACGCTGAACGAGATGTGGTCGACGGCGACGGTCGACCCGTAGGTTTTGGTGAGGCCCTTGGCCTCGATGACCGCGTCTGCGCTCATCGTGCTTTGGCTCATCGCGCTTTGGCTCATCGGCGGCCGAACCTCGCCACCGCCCCGACCATGACCAGCACGGCGACGCCGATGATGCCGACGCCGGCGATGCCCCACATGGTCGAGGTCGTGACCGTGACGCGGAACGTGGTGGACGCGAACTCGCCGCGCGCCGAGGCGCGGATGGTCGTCACATAGTCGCCGGCGATCGCCTTGTCGGTCGGCGTGATCAGCGCCTGCACTTCCTTGTTGGCATTAGGCGCGATGCGCTCGACCGTCTTCGGCTCGAACGTGATCTTCCAGCCGGTCGGCGCCGAGCCGAACAGCTCGACATTGTCGGCGGGCGCCGTACCGGTGTTGGTGACGACGATCGGCACCGAGGTCTCCTTGCCGGCCGCGGCGCGCGTCGACACCAGGCCTTCGCGGCCGCTGATGTCGAGCCGGGGCTGGCCGGTGATGTCGAGCGTAAGGTCGGTGGTTGCGGCCGTGTCCTCGGCGCCGACGCGCGCGACGACCTTGTAGCTGCCGGCCGCTGCGGTGTTCGGCGGCGTGACCTTGAGTTTCACATCCTTGGTCGCCCCGGCGTCGATCGGCACCGCGTTGAGCTCCTGGCTGCCATATTGCTCGCTGAACGAGGCGTCGAAATTCTGCGGCGTCTGGGCGGACAGGCTCACGGTGAGCTTCTTGCCGCTGTCGTTCTTGATGGCGAGCTGATATTCGAAGCTCGACCTCGAGGTGCCGCGCAATTCGGGCAATTGCGGCGTCAGCGTCAGCTTGGCCGGCAAATCCTTGGCAAGCGTCACCGCGATCGGCAACTCGGCCTTCGCGGTGTCGCCGGCGGCGGACACGGTCAGGGTCTGGGTGCCTTCGGCGGCAGCCTTCGGCACGTCGAGCCGCAACTCCAGCGAGACCGCGGCGTTGGTCGCCGGCATCGCCGCCGCGACCGGCTGCCCGCCGCCCATCAAAGTCGCCGTCCATCCGGCCGGCACGCCGGACACCGCAAGGTTCAGCCGCTCGGGAGGCAGCGCGTAATTCTGCAGGCGCAAATTGATCGTCGAGGTTTCGCCCGGCCGCAGCGTCACGGCCGGATAGTCGCTCATGAGATAAAGGCCTTTAACGTCCGGAGGCGCGTCCGCGGCATGGATCGCCGAGGCAGGCAGAGCCGCAAAAGCGGCGAAAGCGGCAATGATGGCGATAAAACGATATCGCATTGGCGTTAGCTCCCGTGCAGGAAAAAAACCGGTATATGCTCCCTCCCAGGCGCGCTCCGAACGAGCCCGGGCGAGGAAGCCGGCATTGTGGGCGTAATCGTGACAAAATCATGCAGACAACGGAGGATTTGGCAAGGCTCGTTCGCAAAATGCCTGCGCTAGAGAGCCGCAGCTTCGAACAGAGCCGCTGTTTTCAGGGAGGTTGCGCCGATGCGTCGCAGCGCGGAAGTCAGCGCCGGCCTGTTGGCGTTTCGCCGCAGGCCCGGACTGGAAGTCCTGCTGGCCCATCCGGGCGGGCCGTTCTGGGCGAAGCGCGATGAGGGCGCCTGGACCATTCCGAAAGGCCTGGTCGAACCGGGCGACGAACTCCTCGCCACCGCGCGGCGCGAATTCACCGAAGAGACCAACCTCGTCGCCGCGGGCGAGTTCATGCCGCTGACGCCGGTCAAGCAGAAGAGCGGCAAGGTGGTTCACGCCTTCGCGGTCGAAGCCGATTTCGATTTGTCGCCGTTCGCCAGCAATTCGTTCGAGACCGAGTGGCCGCCGAAATCGGGGCGGCGGCGAAGCTTTCCGGAGATCGACCGCATCGCGTACTTCGCCTTGCCGGCCGCGATGGTGAAAATCCTCGGCTATCAACAGCCGCTGCTGCGCGAACTGGAAAAGCGGCTGTAGCCCGGATGGAGCGGAGCGTAATCCGGGAACGATGGTTCAGCTTGCATGCCGCTCCCGGATTACGCTTCCGCTCCATCCGGGCTACATCTACTCGCGCAGCACGTCCGGCCAATCGACCTCGTCGTGCGGCAACACCCAGGGCTCGCGCCGCGCGGCCTCGCGCCACTCGATCCAGGCCGGCATGGTCATGAGGGCGTTCATATAAGTGCGCGCCGCGGCACCGACTTCGACCCCGTAAGTATGGAAACGCCAAACCACCGGCGCGTACATGGCGTCGGCGGCGCCGAATGTGCCGTAGAGATACGGCCCGCCGGCGCCAAAGCGCGCGCGGCATTCGCTCCAGATCGCATCGATGCGCGCGGCATCGGTCACGGCAGCCGCGTCGAGCGGCCGCGCCTTGACCGGACGCCAGATGTTCATCGGCAAATCGCGCCGCAGCACCTGAAATCCTGCATGCATCTCGGACGCAATGGCGCGCGCATGAGCCCGCGCCTGCGGCTCGCGCGGCCACAGCCCGGCGGCCGGGAATTTCTCGGCGAGGTATTCGAGGATCGCCAGCGATTCCCAGACGTGCGTGTCGCCGTCGATCAGCACCGGCACCTTGCCGGCGCCGCTCATCGCCTCGAGCCGCGCTTTGAAATCGGGCGCATTGAGCGGGATCAGCGTTTCCTCGAACGCAATCCCCGCGCCTTTCATGGCCAACCACGGCCGGAAGGACCACGAGGAATAGTTCTTGTTGCCGATAATCAGTCGCAGCGTCATGGAGAGCCCGCTCGCCGTTCGCGCAGCGCAAATTGATCATGCCGCGCCGGCGCGAGCAAACTCCCGTCCGCTCAAACGAGCCCGGTCACCACGGCGAGGAATGAGGCGAATAAAACCGCCACCGTGGCGAACACCACGGTCAGCGCAGTCGCGATGCGTTCGCTTCTTGCTTGGTCGTTCGCTTGGTCGTCGGCACCAACTTCCGCCGCCTCGCGCGTAAGGGCGGCGGGCAAATCCGTCGACATGTGGGCTTCCCCAAGAGAAAGTGACGTCATCGCGCCGGGACATCGCGACGACTGGTGACGCAATCAACTCACCAAATCACTCACCCCCAGATACCCGACAGTATCCCAATAGGGCGTTAAGAGTTAATTACGTGCGCCATGAAAAGACCCGCAATCCACAACTGTCCCGGCGAAAAGTTCTTGGCGGGAAGAGCTCGGCGGGAAGAGCTCGCGTCAGGGGCCGGGAAACAGGGTCTTGGTCGCGCCGGTCGCCCGATAGGCCAAGAGACCGATCCACTCGCGCGTGGCGGTGTCGGTGCGCCGCAAACCGTCGCCGAGCGAAGCGAACGGCCGGAACGCGTCCTCGGGCCCGCTTGTGCGCCAATCGACCGGATAGGCTTCGACCGCAAACCCGGCCGCCCGGAACGCCGCCATCGCCCGCGGCATGTGATAGGCCGAGGTGACCAGGAGCCAACGCTCGCCCGGCCGCGGGTTGGCGATCAGGCGGGCATACACCGCATTCTCGATGGTGTTGCGCGACTGCTCCTCGGCGGTGATGCGGTCGTGCGCGACGCCGAGCGCCTCGAGCTGCCGCACCGCGAACGGCGCCTCGGCGCGGTCGCTGTAGATCAAGGCGCCACTGCCGCCGGAAAAGACGATGCGGGCATCCGGATAACGCCGCGCCAACTCGGCGGCCGCGGTGATGCGCTCGGCGGCTTCGTCGAGGGCGACGCTGCCCCGCGCGGCCGATACGTCGGGGGAGATTGCGCCGCCGAGCACCACGATGCCCGTCGGCGGCCCCCGCGATGGGTCCCAGGGCGGGAAGCGCTGCTCCAGCGGCAGAATAAGGACGTTGCCGAGCGGCGAAAATCCGGCGAGCGCGATCAGAACGAGGCTCGTCACCACCAGAAAGCTCGCCAGCCGCGTCAAGCGCGTGCACAGGAGAACGAGCCCGACGAGCCCGATCGCCATGAACAGGTTCGACGGCAGGGCGAAGAAGCCGAGAATCTTGGAAAGGATAAAGAACACCTCACGACCGCGCTTTGCGCCAAGTGGCGTAGCGGGCCTTGGCGTCATCATCCGGCGGATAGAGGCCGGGCAGCTTGACGCCGTTTTCCACTTCCGAGAACACCCAGCTTTCGTAAAGCTCGTGCTCGGCGCCTTCGCGGGCGACGAATTCCACCATCGCCTGCGGAATGACCACCGCGCCGTCATCGTCGGCGACGATCACGTCCCCGGGAAAGATGGCGCAGCCGCCGCAGCCGATCGGCTGTTGCCAGCCGACGAACGTCAGGCCGTTGACCGACGCCGGCGCGGCGATACCGGCCGACCAGACCGGCAGCCCGCTCATCAGGACGCCGGCGCGGTCGCGCACCGCGCCGTCGGTGACGAGCGCGGCGACGTTGCGCTTCTGCATGCGCGCGCAAAGAATGTCGCCGAAGATGCCGGCGCTGGTCACGCCCATGGCGTCGGCGACGGCGACGGCGCCTTCCGGCATGGCCTCGATCGCCGCGCGGGTGGAGACCGGATGGCCCCAGCTTTCGGTGGTCGCGACGTCCTCGCGCACCGGCACGAACCGCAGCGTGAATGCCGGGCCGACGATGCGCTCGCCACGCGCGACGAGCGGCTTCGGGCCGTTCATCCAGCAGCGCCTTATGCCCTTTTTCAGCAGCATCGTGGTGATCGTCGCGGTCGTCACCTTGCGCAGAATGTCGAACAACGCCTCGCTCATCGCCGCCTCATGCCGATCGCCCGTGTTGCAACCAATCGCCGATGCGCGCGACGGCTTCCTGCATGTCGGCGCGTGCGCCGGCATAGCACAGCCGCAGGAAATTGCGGCCGTTGAGCGGATCGAAATCGACCCCCGGCGTCGCCGCTACGCCCGCCTGTTCGAGGAGCCGCGTCGCGAAGGCGAAACTGTCGTTCGAAAACCGCGAAATATCGGCATAGAGGTAGAAGGCGCCGTCAGCCGGCAGGAACGAGCCAAGCCCCGCACGCGGCAGTCCATCGAGCAAGATGCCGCGGTTGGTCTCGTAGCTGCGCCGCACCTCTTGCAGTTCGGCGCGGCCGTCGAAGGCGGCTTCGGCCGCGATCTGCGACAGCGTCGGCACCGAAATCGCGAGGTTCTGCTGCAGCCGTTCGACCGGGCGCACCAGCGCCGGCGGCACGACCATCCAGCCGATGCGCCAGCCGGTCATGCAAAAATATTTGGAGAACGAATTGATGACGATGGCGTCCGGCGACAGCCGCGCCGCGCATTCCGCGGCAAAGGCGTAATCGAGACCGTGATAGATTTCGTCGGAGATCACCGCAATGCCGGCATCCTGCGCGCAGGCGATCACGTCGGCGAGCGCGGCAGCCGTCATCATCGTGCCGCTCGGATTGGCCGGCGAGGCGATGATGACGCCCTTGAGCGGGCGGCGGCGGTGTTCCGCCAGCAGGGCTTCGCTGGTGATAGCCCAACGCGTGGCCGCGCCGGTTTCGATCCCCACCGGCTCGCAGCCGAGCGCCGTGAGGATGTGGCGATAGGGCGGATAGCCCGGCAGCGCCATCGCCACGCGATCGCCCGGCTCGAAGGCGGCGATAAATGCCAGCATGAAACCCGCCGAGGAGCCCGTGGTGACGACGATGCGGCCCGGATCGATATCGAGGCCGTGCCAGTCGGCGTAGGCCCGTGCGATGCGTCGGCGCAACGACGCCCGGCCCAAGGTTTCGGTGTACCCGAGCGACGCCGACGCCAGCGCCTCGCCCGCCGCCGCGATCGCGGTCGACGGCGCGCCGGCAGCCGGCTGGCCCACTTCCATGTGAATGACGCGGCGGCCCTGCGCTTCCAGGCGAGCAGCCGCGGCGACCACGTCCATCACCATGAATGCCGGCACGCCGCTGCGCGCGGACGGCCGTAGCAGGTTCTTCGCCTTATCGAGCATCGTTGAGCCTCGGCGTCCGGTCACTCCGGTTGCTGATCACGCTGCTACTGCCCCGGTGCTGCCGCATTCCCCGGGTTTCGTAGCGCGCGGTTTTGCCAAGCGTTCACCCAAGCATGCACCCAAGCGTGCACCCAAGCATTCACATCGGCTTGCGTTGACCGTAACCGGTTCGATCCATAGCTTGTGACCGAGCTTCCGACCGACCGAGGGGATCGACGCTTTGCCAGCAACGCTTTGTCCGCAACCCGTTGTTCACATGACCGCCGCCAGACCTCCTAGCAAGGCGCGCCCGGCGAGGCCAGGATCGCGGGCCATCGCGCTGGTCGCGGCCGCCGCCGTCACGCTGTCGAGCCTGCCGGGCAGGGCGCAGACCGGATCGGCCGCCGGCATCCCGATGATTCGCGACGCCGAGACCGAGCAGCTGTTGCGCGATTACACCGCACCGATCCTCAAGGCGGCGGGGCTCGCTCAGCAGAACGTGCAGGTCGTCATTATCGGCGAAAAATCGTTCAACGCCTTCGTGGTGGACGCGCACCGCATCTTCGTCAACGCCGGCGCGCTGATGCAGGCGACCACGCCCAATCAGCTGATCGGCGTGTTCGCGCACGAGAGCGGTCATATCGTCGGCGGCCATCTTTCCAAGATGCGGCAGGAGCTTGCCCACGCCCAGACCGCGGCGATCGTCGCCATGCTGCTCGGCGTCGGCGCCATGGTGGCGGGCGCGCACTCGAACAGCATGGATATGGCCAATGTCGGCATGGCCGCGATGCAACTGCCGCAAGGCTACATCCAGAACACGCTGCTCGCCTATCAGCGCGCGCAGGAAGAACAGGCCGACCGCGCCGGCGTGCGCTTCCTCACCATGACCGGCCAGTCGGCCAAGGGCATGTACGACACCTTCAAGCGCTTCGCCAATGAAAGCATGTTCTCGGCGAAGTACATGGACCCCTATGCGCAGAACCATCCCATGCCCGAGGAGCGCATGGCGGCGCTGGCGCTCTTGGTGCACAACCAGTATTGGGACAAGAAAGACCCGCCGGAGCTGCAGTTCCGCCACGACATGATGCGGGCGAAGCTCTACGGCTTCATGGAACGGGCCGACGTGGTGATGCGGCACTACCCGGCATCCGATACCTCGATGCCGGCGCGTTACGCGCGCGCCATCATGACCTATCGCTTCGGCAATCTGCGCGACGCCATCGGACTGATCGACGGCTTGATCGAAGCGATGCCGAACAATCCGTATTTCTACGAGCTCAAGGGTCAGGCGCTGCTCGAGGGCGGCCATCCGGCGGACGCGATCGCACCGTTGCGCCGTGCGGTCCAGCTCGCGCCCAATCCGGCGCTGATCCAAATCCTGCTGGGACAGGCGCTGATCGCGACCAACAACGTCAAGCTGTCGGACGAAGCCATTCCGCTGTTGCGGGCCGCCGTCGCCAAGGAACCCGAATCCGCCGATGCCTACGAGCAGCTTGCCATGGCGTACGGGCACAAGAACGACCTTCCGGACGCCGATCTCGCGTCGGCACAAGCGGCGTTCGCGCGCGGCGACAACAAGACCGCCCGCGAGCTCGCGGCACGCGCCAAGATGCGATTCCCGATCGGATCGCCGGGCTGGGTGCGCGCCGACGATATCGTCGCCTTCAATAAGAACGCGAAAAAGAATCCACTCTTCCAATAACCAAGATCACGACCAAACCGCGACGCAGATCACGAGAAGGACCGCTGACATGAAATCGATCTCACGCATGGCAATCACAGCCGCCGCGGTGTTCATGGCAGCGGTGGCTGCGCAAGGCGCGCAAGCCGAGCCGTTCTCCGCCGACCAGCGTCAGCAAGTCGAGGGCATCGTCAAGGACTACCTGATGGCGCACCCCGAGGTGATCCAGGACGTCATGACGGAACTGGAAAAGCGCCAGCAGGACGCCGAGAACGAGAAGCATCGCACGGCGGTACACGACAACAACGCCACGCTGTTCTCTTCGCCCCACCAGGTCGTGCTCGGCAACCCGCAGGGCAAAGTCACCATGGTCGAGTTCTTCGACTACAATTGCGGCTACTGCAAACGCGCGCTGCCCGACATGGTCGAGCTTCTCAAGACCAACCCCAATCTCAAATTCATCCTGAAGGAATTTCCGGTGCTCGGCGAAGGCTCGGTCGAGGCCGCCCGTGTCGCGGTGGCCGTGCGCATGCAGGATGCGAGCGGCAAGAAGTACCTCGAGTTCCACCAGAAGCTGCTCGGCGGCCGCGGTCCGGCCGACAAGGCGCACGCGCTGGCGGCGGCCAAGGATGTCGGCTTCGACGTGGCGCGGATCGAGAAGGACATGAACAGCGACGAAGCGAAGAAGACGATCGACGAGAACCTCAAGCTCGCCGACGCGATCGGCGTCAGCGGCACCCCGACCTACGTGGTCGGCAACGAGGTGATCGTCGGCGCCGTCGGCCTCGATACGTTGAAGGAGAAGCTCGCGGCGGAGCAAAACTAAGGCCCGGCGAAGGGCTGCGTCGGCCAAGCGCCGCCTCGAGGCCGGCGGTGTCGCGCAGGGCGGCGCGATTCCGTGCGTTCAAGCTTCCCCTTTGCAGTCGGGGTGCCTATAAAGCGGGCGCGCCGCGGCGCCGGGCGATGAAATTGCTGTGCTCCGCGGCCCGTGCCGGACCCTGCAAATGCCCAACACCATTTACGTCCTCAATGGGCCGAATCTCAATCTGCTCGGGACCCGCGAGCCGGAGATCTACGGCCGCGCGACGCTCGCCAACGTTGAGAAGCTGTGCCGTACCACGGCGGAGCGTCACGGCCTTGCGATCGAGTTTCGGCAGTCCAATCACGAAGGCACGCTCATCGACTGGATCCAGGAAGCGCGCGCGAATGGGGCGGCCGCGCTGATCATCAATCCGGCCGGATACGGCCATACCTCCGTCGCCATCCTCGACGCGCTGTTGGCGATGACGGCGCCGGTCGTCGAGGTGCACATCAGCAATATTCACACACGCGAACCGTTCCGCCGCCGGTCCTACGTGTCGCAGGCCGCCCGCGCGGTGATCTGCGGGTTCGGCATCGACGGTTATGCGCTCGCGATCGACGGCGCCGCCGCGCTGATCGGCGCCGCCGCAGGCCGAGCGGTTTGATCGTGGCGCGCAAGTCCGGGAGTCCGCCGATGCCGAAAACGCCCGCGATCGATCACGACGCGATCCGCGATCTGGCGAAACTGCTCGATGAGACCGGCCTGACCGAAATTGAATTCGAGCGGGACGGCGTGTTGATCCGCGTCGCGCGCCACCTCGGCACGCCGGTCGCGCGCACGCGCGCGGCGGAAGCGCCGGTCGGCGTGCCGGTCGCGGTCGCCGCTCAAGCCGCCGCGCCGATCGATCCGGCCAAACACCCGGGCGTCGTCTCGTCGCCGATGGTCGGCACGGCCTATCGCGGGCCGACGCCGGCGGCGCGCCCGTTCGTCGAGATCGGCACGCCGGTCAAGGCCGGCGACACGCTGCTCATCATCGAGGCGATGAAGACGATGAACCAGATCCCCGCGCCGCGCGCCGGCACGGTCACCCAAATCCTCGTCGACGACGGCCAGCCGGTCGAATACGGCGAGCCGCTGATGATCATCGAATGACGAGGCGAATAGCGAAATGGCGAATGGCGAATGGCGAGTAGCGCATCATGGTCTGCTCCCCATTCGCCATTCGCCATTCGCCATTCGCGCTGAGCCGCCTCCATGTTCGATAAAATCCTGATCGCCAATCGCGGAGAAATCGCGCTGCGCGTGCTACGGGCGTGCAAGGAGCTCGGTATCGCCACGGTCGCCGTGCACTCGACGGCGGACGCCGACGCCATGCACGTGCGGCTCGCCGACGAGAGCGTCTGCATCGGCCCGCCGGCGGCCAAGGACAGCTATCTCAACATTCCGGCGCTGCTCGCCGCCTGCGAGATCACCGGCGCCGACGCGGTGCATCCGGGCTACGGCTTTCTCGCCGAGAACGCGCGCTTCGCCGAGATTCTCGCCGAGCACAATCTGCACTTCATCGGACCGCAGCCCGCCCATATCCGCCTGATGGGCGACAAGATCGCCGCCAAGCGCGCGGCGAAGGAGCTCGGCATCCCGACCGTCCCCGGTTCCGACGGTGGCATCGGCTCCGACGAGGAGGCGCTGCGGCTGGCGCGCGACATGGGCTTCCCGGTCATGCTCAAGGCCGCCGCCGGGGGCGGCGGCCGCGGCATGAAGGTCGTGCGCGCCGAGAGCGAAATGGTGATGGCGCTCGCCACGGCCCGCGCCGAGTCCAAGGCGGCGTTCGGCGACGACACGCTCTATCTGGAACGATATCTCGAACGGCCGCGCCACATCGAGATCCAGGTGCTCGGCGACGGCAAGGGCCGCGCCATCCATCTCGGCGAGCGCGATTGCTCGCTGCAGCGCCGGCATCAGAAAGTCTGGGAGGAAGGCCCCTCGCCCGCGCTCAATACCGCGGCGCGCGACGAAATCGGCGAAACTGTCGCCAAGGCGATGCGCGACCTCGAATATCTCGGCGTCGGCACCGTCGAATTCCTCTACGAGGACGGCAAGTTCAACTTCATCGAGATGAACACCCGCATCCAGGTGGAACATCCGGTGACCGAGATGATCACCGACATCGACCTCGTGGTGGAGCAGATCCGCGTCGCCGCGGGCAACGATCTGGCGTACACACAGAGCGAGGTGAAATTCCACGGCCACGCCATCGAGTGCCGCATCAATGCCGAGAATCCGGTGTCGTTCCGGCCGTCGCCGGGCCGCATCGTGCATTATCATCCGCCGGGCGGCCTGGGCGTGCGCATCGATTCAGCCGTCTATCACGGCTATGCGATTCCGCCGTTCTACGACTCGCTCGTCGGCAAGCTGATCGTCCACGGCAAGACGCGCAGCGAATGTCTGATGCGGCTGCGCCGCGCGCTCGATGAATTCGTGATCGAGGGCATCGAGACGACGCTCCCTCTGTTCCGCGCCTTGGTGCAGGAGAAGGAAATCATCGACGGCGATTACCACATCCACTGGCTCGAGGAAT
>CAWIHU010000012.1:0-266264 GCA_963836095.1 uncultured Pseudomonadota bacterium | reverse complement strand
GTCGCGGACCGGCCGTTACGAAAGCGCGCACGTGTTGTCGTCGCTGGCGTTGACCGGGTTGGTCACGATCGTGGCGGTATCGACGGGGGGCATTGCTTCGTTCGCGGCCATCTGGCTCGTCGTCGTGCCGCTCGAGGCCGCGCTGTCGGCGTCGCGCCGCGTCGTCGCCGCCGCTTCGACGTTCGCGCTGGGGGCGGCGGGTTTGCTGGTGCTGGTCGGCGCGCTCGATCTGTTGCCGGCGACGAGTTCCCAGGGACACGCGGGGCTCGCCGCGTTCGGGATCGTGTCGGCGGCGCTCTACGCCGCCGGGCTCGCGCTCGGCGCCGAAGCGCTGGCGCAGAACAAGCTTCTGGCTCCTCTATGCCGAGGAGGACCGCTACCGCCTGCTCGCGCGCAACATGACCGACGTGATCACGCGGCACGGCCGCGACGGCGCCGTGCTGTTTGCTTCGCCGGCGGCGGAATCGTTGTTCGGCTGCGGGATCGTCGAACTGCACGGGCACGGTCTGTTCGAGCGCGTCCACGTCGCCGACCGCCCGGCCTATCTGACCGCGCTCGGCGATGCCGCAGCCTTCGCCGAGAGCCGCTCGGTCGAGTTCCGCGTGCGACGCGACGGCGCCGACGGCGACGGCCCGCGGATGCCGCATTTCGTCTGGATCGAGATGCGCTGCCGGCCGCTCGATCACGCTGCGACCGACGGCGGCGGCGCCAAGCCCGGCGCGAGGTCGTCGCCGTGCTGCGCGAGGTGACGGAGCGCAAGCGCCAGGAGCAGGCGATCGAGGCGCACGCAGGAAGCTGAAAGCGCCAACGCCGCCAAGAGCCGATTCCTCGCGACCATGAGCCACGAGTTGCGCACGCCGCTCAACGCCATCATCGGCTTTTGGACATGCTGATGAAGGAATCGATGCTGATGCTCGATGCCAAACGCCGCAACGAATATGCGAGCCTGATCAACGATTCCGGCAACCATCTGTTGGCCGTGATCAACGGCATTCTCGACATGTCGAAGATCGAGACCGACAATTTCGAGATCACGCCGGAGCCGTTTGCGCCGGCGCAGGTTGTCGCCGCCTGTTGCGGCCTTTTCGCGTTGCGGGCGCGCGAGGCGGGCGTCGGCTCGAGAAAATGGCGGGCGACGATTGCCGGAAATGATCGCCGACAGGCGGGCGCTGAACCAAATTCTGCTCAATCTCGTATCGAACGCGATCCGCTTTACCGAGCGCTGCGGCAAGGTCACGGTCGGCGCCCGGGCCGAGCGGGAACATCATCTTCATGGTCGAGGACGACGGCGTCGGCATCAGCGACGAAAATTTGGCGCGGGTCGGCGAGCCCTATTTCCAGGCCCGCGCCGGCTACGACCGCCGACACGGCGGTACCGGTCTGGGGTATCGCTCGTCAAGGGCTTGGTCGGCTGCATGGCGGCGACTTGCATATCCGCAGCCGCATCGGCGAAGGCACCCGCGTGACCGTCGAGCTGCCGCTCGATTGCGAGCGGGCGCGCCCGATGAAAAAAGCCGCCAAGCCGGCTGTCGATCTTCCGCCATCCGCCGACCATCTGGTCGACGATATCGGCACGAACGGCTTGCGCCGCGGTCCGATATTGTCGTGAGCCCCGACATGCCGGTGAAGCAAGACATGCCGGTGAAGCAAGACTTGCCGGTGAAGCAAGACTTGCCGGTGAAGCAAGACTTGCCGGTGAAGAAAAGTGCCTGAGCGCCGCACCACCGCTCGCCGCCCGGCCGCCAAGGCATCCGGTGTCGCCGCGATCGCCGGCACGGCCGCTTTGCATCTTTGGGCGCTCGCGGCGCGGCGTCCGGTCGATTCGCTCGCCGTCTTCGTCGCAAGCGCATTGAGCGTCGCCATCATCGTCAATGCGCTTTTCCTGCAGTCCGGTTCGCATCCGGCGCCATTTTTTGCCAACCCGGCACCGGCGCCGGCCGTCGCCGACATTTACTCAGGCCTCGGCAATGCCCCTTGGCCGCGGCAGGTCGATCCGGCGCCGACCGCGCATCTGCCTGCCAACACGCACACGACGCAGCCGGCGTCCGCCCGCCACGGCGATCCGATCGCCGATCTGATCGGCTCGTATGTCGGGTCGACGGCGCGCGTGACCGCCGTGCAGCGCATTCTGTCCCAATACGGCTATGGTCAGATCAAACCGTCCGGCGTCATCGACGGACCGACCAGCGCCGCGATCGAGAAATTCGAACGCGATCATCAAATGCCGGTGACCGGCCGATTGTCCGATCGGCTGCTGACCGAGCTTGCCGCCATGATCGGGCATCCGCTGGACGTGGAATAGAGGCCGCATTTGCGGCTTCCTGGCTGTCGGCGCATATCTCAAGGGATCGCCATCGATGTGAGCCGGGGATGCGCCTCAAATCCGCACTGTGGGTTGCCGCCTATCTGCGCCGCTGTCAGGTCGAGGGCCTGTTCGCGGTCGTGCGCCGGCGCGGGGCGGAGGAGGCCGGCGCTGTATTCGTGCGCATCAGCCGGCTCGACGGCACCTCGGACCTGTTCGGCCCGGCGCCGCAAAGCGCCTTCGATGCGGCGGAAGGTACGGCGCGCGCTTTTGCGCCGAGCTTGAAGACGCTGCCGGCATCCGACGCCGAGGTCGAAGCCTATCTGGCGCGCGAGGTGAAATTCGATGCCGACGTTTGGATCGTCGAGCTCGACGATCGGGAAGGGCGAAATTTTCTCGACATCGTCGCCGGCTGATCGTTCGTTCAGGACGCGTCGCGGCGGTCACCAGTGCGCGGCGCGGCCGCCGTGTGCGGCGCGACGGCGGCGGGACGGACGCGCGGGCGCGGGTCGTCGCCATATGTCAGCGGCTGGTAGGTCGCCATCGCGCGTTCGCCGTCATCCAAGGCTTGCCAGATGGCGATCATGCCTTGGGCCGCCTGCGGCGTGATTTCATCATACAGCGCGGCGAGTGCGTGGACGCGTTCGACCGAATGGCCGACGCTCGGATTGGCGAACAGAAGAATGCGATAGACCACCTCGCGCGCGATGCCGAGCGCCTTGGCCGCGACGACGAGCGGTTCGCCGAGATCGTCGCGCAGAATATGCCGCGCCTGCGCGCGGGGAATTTGCAGCGCGCGCGAGAGAATTTGCGCAAATTCCTCGTGCTTGCGCGCGAGCGCCGCCGCTTCCAGGCGTTCGCCGAGCTCGGCCTCGCCCGCAACGCCCGGGCGCGCTGACGTGAGCGGCGCGACGATTTCGAGATTGCACAGGATCAATCGCCGCTCCTTGGCGTCGGCCGCGAAGAACAGCGCGTTGAGATGCGCGGCGGTGGCCGTATCGAGCGATTGCGGTCCCTCGGTCGACGATACGGTCGGTTCTGGCCTACGCGCGTCGACGGGCAGCGGCGCTGCGGCGTGGCGTTGTTCGACGGCGGGCGGGGGTGACGGTGGCGATTGCAACGACGCGGCGGTCTCCGCATTCTCCGGCAGGTCGCCCGCGAGACGGCGCAGCACCGCTATCGGCGGCGACAGATGACGCGACAGCCGGCTCGCCACGCCCCTGCGGGTCGGCTCATCGACCGCGTCGAGGAGGCGCAGCGCCAGCTCGGAATATTGGCGTTCCTCTTCCGCGGTGTGCGCGAGTTTCTGGACGTAAAGGTCGGTGAGCATGCGCAGCAAAGTCGGGCGCATATCGACCCCGGCGCGCATCCCGAGCGCGGCAACACCATCGAAGCCGGAAAGACTTTTGTCGTCCATGGCACGCTCGCTTGCTCTGCAACTTGACGAGCAAAACCTAGGTCGTCGCCGTTAGCAGAGCGTTAACCTTGCGTGCGGCTTAATCGCGCCGACGCCGTTGGCGCGGATCGGGGCTTGGGATCCGTTCGCCGCCCGGCGAGGGACGTTCGCAGCCGCGACCATGACCATGGGCACCGTTGTCAAATTCCCGGACGAAGGGCGTATCGTGCGCTTCGGCCGCGCCGACGCCGAGCAGTCCGCGACGGTCATCATCCTGCCGGTGGTGCGCATCGAGCGACACGGCGATCCGCATCTCGCCGCGGCCGAGCCCGGCGACAATCCGCCCGCAGACAATAGTGGCCGCCGGCGCGTGAGGCGCCGCTGAACGCGCTCGCACCGCGGCGCTTGCGGCGTTTGGCCGTGCTGTGGCCGTTGCTGCTCGCCGCCTGTTCGAGCATCGGCGATTTCGGCCGTCTCCAGGACGCCGTCGTCACCGACGACATCCACGCCTGGGTCGGCCAAGAGGCGGCCGTGCACGCCGGCGCTCCGATCTCGCCCAACAATCTGACCGAGGACGAGCGCACGCTGCGCGATCTCGCTTTTCCGCTGATCGAGCCGCCCTACGACCGCGTCCGCTGGGACGCCGTGGTGTACGAATACGGCAGCAAACGCCAGTTCCGCCGCGACCTCTGGATTGCCGACATCACCGCCTATTACGCCCACCTGCAGGCAGCCGGCATCCGCACCAGCACCGGGCGCTACGCCCGGCTGATCGACGATATCCGCAACGATATCGAGCGCATAAGTCCGTTCTTCGATCTCGCCCACCGCGTCGTTGATCTCGATCAACGCCGCGAAGAGAGCCTGCGTCACTTCGAGGACCTCAGTCCCGCCGACCGGCGCAACGCCGAGGCGCGTATCGGCGAAAACAGCCTCACCATCGTCTGGGTCTACCATTCGCTCACCCAGCGCTGCGCCGGCTACCGCTTCGCGCTCGATCATTTGGTCGTCGCGGAGCCGGAAAGAACAGCAGCCGACGCCGACGTGGCGCTGACGCACCTGCAGCAGCTCATCGCCGCGAACCAGGTGGTGCCGCAGCCGCGCGTCGCCAGTGGGCCCGGCGGGCCGGTGTACAAGGATTAGAAATCACTGCGCCTCCACCCGGCACTGCGCTTTGGCGAGCGCGCGCTGCGCCATCGCCATCAGGCCCGGCTCCGGCGCCAAGGCCCGCAGCACGATCAGTCCGGTCCTGGTCGGCGATTCGATGATCAGGCGGTCGGCGGCGGTCACGTCCTCTTCCTCCGGCATGTCCGCGTGCTGCTCCGCCGTCATCAGATCGAGCTCGATGGTGCGGCGGCCGGCGGCGCGATCGTTGATGGCGTAATAGGCGATGCTCTTGCGGGTGTAGAACGTCACCGACGTATAGGCCTGGCTCACCGGGGCGGCGAACTTGAGCGGCCCGTTGGCGATGTCGTAGCGGCACACCGCGACGGCGAACGCCGGATCCATGAACGGCATGATCGCGTCCTGCGCGGTCGGCGCGGCGAGCGCCACCATCTTGTTGACGGGCGTGAGCGCGGCGAGCCGCGAATAGGCGTCCTGCGCCGCCGCGCGCGGCAGCATCAGCACCGTGCCGAGATGCACGATGCCGCCGAGCAGGAGCGCGCCGAGGAGCCACAACGCCGCGCGGATCATGAGCAGCCCTTTCGTTCGACCGCCGGCATCGGTCCTTCCCGCGTGGTGCGCATCGCCACCCCGATCGGCGTGTCGTAGAGCCGCCACACCATGACGAACCGCTCGATCCCGCCGGTCGGCAGCCAGTTGCCCGGCCGCGCCCGCGGCGCCACGTTGATGGTGAAGCGGCCGTCGATCGCCCGCACGATCTCGGCGCTGGTGAAGCCGTGCCGGTCGACGGTGTTGGCGACGAGGCGGCCCTGCGGATCGTACAGCGTCACCGTCCAGTAGCGCGCGACCGGCGTCATGCCGGTGACGATGAAGCTGCAGCGGCCGTCGAGCGGCTCGCCGGTGTCGTCGGTGGTCGCGGTGAAGGCGACGCCGTCGCCGGTTCCGGTCGGCAGTTCGCCGCTGCGGGCGATGATGGCGCGCGCGTAAGGGTCGATGTCGACCGAGCCGGTCTTCGGCCGCGCCGTCCAGGCGCCGATCGTCAGCGCGCCGAAGGCGACGCCGCGCGTGAGCGTGAGCCAGGTCGCGCCGAGCCCGATCGCCGCCGCCAGGACGAACGTCAGCAGAGAAGCAAGGAACAGCCGCACCTTCGACCCCGATCCAAATAAAAATTTGCCAAATAAAAATCTGCTATGGCGCCGCGACCACGATGCCGGCCGTCAGTCGCCGCGCGAAACTTTGCCGGCCTGATCCGTCGCCGCGGTGACGGTCGTGCCGCGCACCTCGCGGCTGCCGAGCGGACCGGGCGGCGGCGAGGCGGCCGCCGGAGCCGCCTCGACCGCAAGCGCGCGGCTCGCGTCGTCGAGCATGCGCTCGACGTGAACGAGCGCAACGGTGCCCTTGCGCGTCAGCAGGATTTGGTGTGGCGCCTCGCCGTCGGCGCCGCCGGCATCAGCGACGGCCGGCGCGTGTTGCGCCGGCAGTCCCGCCAGCGGCCGCAATTCGACGCCCTGGTGCGCATAGGCCATGATGGCGTGCCAAACCAGCGCCGGCAGCGTGCCGCCGGTCATGCGTTTGGTCGGCGAAAAGTCGTCATTGCCCATCCACACGGCGCCGGTGAAGTTGCCGGTGTAGCCGACGAACCAGGCGTCGCGGTAGCCGTTGGTGGTGCCGGTCTTGCCGCAGACATTGATGCCGTCGATCTGCGCGCGTCTGCCGGTGCCTTCTTCGACCACCGAGTGCATCATCTGAATCATTTCCAGCGCGACCTGCGGCGAAATCACCTGCTGCGGCCGTTTGCCGTCGCGGTCGAAGCGCCACACCAATTGGCCGGTGCCGGTGCGCACCTCGAGCGCGGCGTGGGGCGCGACCGCCTTGCCGAGATTGGGGAAGGTCGCGTAGGCGACCGCATGTTCCAGCACGTTGACCTCGTCGGCGCCGATCGGCAGCGACGGTGTGTCGGGCAGCGGCGTCCAGATGCCGAAATTGCGCGCGGTCTGAATGATCTTGGCGCGGCCGAGCTTCGGATTGCCGTCGCCGAGCGCGATCGACAGCTTGACCGGAATGATGTTGACGGAATGCGTGATCGCCTGGATCAGCGTCATCGATCCCGAATAGCCGCCGGAATAATTGTGCGGGCACCAATTGCCGATGCACACCGGCGAATCAACCACGATCGAGGTCGGCTTGAAGCCGTTGGCCAAAGCGGTGGCGTAGACATAGGGCTTGAACGAGGAACCGGGCTGGCGCAGCGCGTCGACCGCGCGGTTGAACTGGCTGCTGCCATAGTCGCGTCCGCCGACCATCGCGCGCACGCCGCCGTCGAGGTCGGCGACCACCAGTGCGGACTGGCTGGCGCCGTATTCGTGGCCGTATTCGCGCAGGTTGGTTTCGACCGTGCGCTCGGCGAAGTGCTGCAGATTGGTGTCGAGCGCGGTGCGCACCACGAAGAAGCGTTCGTTGAGCGATTTCGGGAACGTGTCGACGAGCTTGCGCATCTCGTCGAACGCCCAGTCGAGATAATAATTCGGCGCATCTTCCTCGCGGCGGTCGACCGGCGTCGCCGGATTGCGGCGGGCGCCGTAGACCTGACCCTCGGTCATGAAGCCGGTGTCGACCAGATTGTCGAGCACGACGTTGGCGCGGGCGCGCGCCGCCGGCAGGTTGGCGAGCGGCGAGAATTTGGACGGCGCCTTGAACAGGCCGGCGAGCATCGCCGCCTCGGGCAGCGTCACGTCGCGCACCGATTTGCCGAAATAATACTCCGCCGCGGCGTTGACGCCGAAGGCGCCGCCGCCGAGATAGGCGCGATCGAGATAGAGCGTCAGGATCTCGTTCTTGGTCAGGTGCGTTTCCAGCCACAGCGCCAGAAACGCCTCGTTGATCTTGCGCTCGATGGTGCGCTCGTTCGACAGGAACAGGTTCTTGGCGAGCTGCTGCGTCAAGGTCGAGCCGCCCTGCACCACGCCGCCGGCCCTGGCATTGGTCATCAAGGCGCGGAAGGTGCCGTAGAAGTCGATGCCGAAATGCTCGTAGAAGCGGCGGTCCTCGGTCGCCAGCACCGCCTTGATGAGATGGTCGGGCATCTCCTCGAGCGGCACCGAATCATTGTGCTTGATGCCGCGGGTGCCGACCTCGACGCCGTAGCGGTCGAGGAACGACACCGCGAGCTCGGACTTCTTCAGCCAGTCATCGTCCGAGGTCTCGCGGAACGAGGGGAGCGCCAGCGCCAGCATGAGGATGATGCCGCCGGTGCCGAGCGTCGCCGCCTCCGACAAGGGCTCGATGAACAGCCAGCGGCGCCAGCCGGCGACGTGGCAATTGTCCATGAACGCGGTGAACCGCTCATAGGCTTCGCGCGTCCAATTGCCGCTCTGGTAGACGGCGGAATCGATGCGCGCGTCGACATCGAGCAACAGCCGCTTGAGCTTCACCTGCCAGTCGTCGCCGGGATCGGGTAACAGGTCCGTCACGCTTCAAGCACTCCCGGAAGGCCTTGGTCGGCCCATCTGCCTTTGGCCCTGCTGTCTTGGGCCCGCTGTTCTGCCCGGTCGATCGGAGAATCGATCAGGCCACGAGGTTTAGCCCGAGGTTTAGCCGACGCCACCCCTCCGGCCAATGATGCTGCAGTCACAGGGTGAATGGAATGAATGGTAATTTTGGCATAAAACGCACCGGCTAGGTATTTTGTTTTCGGCGCGGGTAGCCACCGGCCATATTTGCGGGCGATGCGGCCGCCGGCCGCGATACCGTAGAAGCGGCCCATAACCGCAACCCTTAATTGCCGGCCACAAATCGGTTCGTCCGGTTAACGACGAAAACCGCGGGCCGGGAGATCGAGATGTCCCAAGACACCGACAAGGACGACAACGACAAGGACGACGACGGCAACGATATTCCGTTCTGGCGGCGCAAGTCCTTGGCGCAAATGACCAAAGCCGAGTGGGAGAGCCTCTGCGACGGCTGCGGCCGCTGCTGCCTCAACAAGCTCGAGGAGGAGGGCACCGGCAAGACCTTCTACACCGACGTCGGCTGCCGCCTGCTCGACGGTGAGGCCTGCCGCTGCCGCGACTACCCGCACCGGCTCGACAAGGTCAACGACTGCGTCCGCCTCACCCCCAAAAGCCTCGCCCGCATCTCCTGGCTGCCGCCGTCCTGCGCCTACGTGCTGATCGGCGAGGGCAAGGACCTCTATTGGTGGCACCCGCTCGTCTCCGGCGACCCCGACACCGTGCACGCCGCCGGCGTCTCGGTGCGCGGCCGCGTCGGCGCCAGCGAGAAGGACGTGCCCGACGAGGAGCTGGAAGAGCATATCGTCAGCTGGCCTCTGAAGCTGCCGAAGGGGGCGCGGCGGAAGAAAAAGCCGCGGCCCGATTGAGCGCAACGCCTTTCCTCCCGCCCCGCGCGTTAAGCGCGGGGAGGGGGGACCGCCCGAAGGGCGGTGGGAGGGGCGCGGCCTTGCCGCTTACTCGCACCCCATCATTTCTGAACCGCCGCAAGCCCCCTCCACCGTCCTGCTTCGCAGGCCGGTCCCCCTCCCCCGCTGCGCTGCGCTCCGCGGGGGCGGATAAACGCCACCGTTCTCGCGACGCCCGTGCGCCCGAGTTTTGCCGGTACGAAGCAAACAAACAATGGCCGAGCCCGATCTTCGTCAGCCGGGGCCGGTGGTGGAACCGGCCGCCATCAAGATCGCGCGCGGATAAGAAAGCTAAGCGTTTCCCGGACAAGATGCGCCGCGCAAGCGGTGCATCGCTGATCCGGGATCTTCGCAAACTCAGAGTTTCCGAAGGTCCCGGTTCTGCAGCGCATCACCATAGTGCGTCGAAGACGCGCGTGACCGCGCTTATGGTGCTGCGCTGCGCCCGGGAAACGCTCTAAACAAACAAGAAAGCGGAACGCCGACAAACGCTGTTCAACTACCTCCGCGCCCTCACGGGCACGGCACGCGCCCTCCCCCTAGACGGGCGCGCTCGCCTGTCGGCGTTCCACCACGGCACTTGCGGCAGCGACCGAACGCCACCGCTCAGCTTCAGCCACGCGACTTCCTGGGAACAGGTTGGGGCGCGCATCCCGATGGTTCGAAAGACGCACGCTTCGCAACGCTTGGCCCGGAACAATGCTCCCGGCCAGCGCGTCACCGCGGGCGTTACCCGCGCCTTCCTGTCCCAGCCCAGCGAGATTGCACCCGCAGACCGGTCATGATGCCGGCCGGGCGTGTCCTGCCGAAACCGCCCGGGAGCACAGGTGACGAGCCCATGCCCGCGGGAACCGCACCCGCTCCGCCACCCGGTGGTCCGCCGGATAGCGTCCTGGTAAGTGAGCGGGGTTGGGACTTGTGTAACTAGACGGCGGACATTTGTCAAGGACGAAATATCATTATCGGTGACGATCCGGCCCGCTTGCCGTGTTGGGGCGCCGATCTGCGCGACCCGGTCTAGCCAACAGGCCCCGTCCGCTTTCGGGGCGATGCGGAAGTAGGTCCGGAGGCGAGCCGGCTGACTTGGTCGAAAATGACCCGAAGCCGACCTCGCTTGTGGGCATTCAGTCGGAAAGTCGCCGCCTCAACGATCTTGTTCGGCAACGGTGACGACGCTGGTGCAGGGCATACCGGCGACATTGGGACTTGCCGAGGCGAACTGTCGGACGCCGTCCTGCTCGAACTCCAATAGCGGCACAAAACCCGGCTCTTCGCGGCTATCGACCAGCACCATCGTGCGGTTATCGAGAATGATCCAGCGGACCCCGTCGCGCACACTCGCGACGATGTGATCCTCGCCCAATGACTCGACGTGAACGATGATGAGGCGATGCTCACTGACGCCGACATCGTCCAGGGCTGCATATTTCACGATGGCAAAGCCACTGCAGTCGCTTTTCCCCTCGGTGAGTACCGCGAGTGGGGAATTCCACACTAGCGGCCCTTGCCGGTGCGCCGTATGTATCGCAAGGTTGACGGCGCGATTGATATGACCGATCCGGGCGAGTCCTTCCTGCTGGCGCGCCTCGTCTACAATGGCCACAAACTGAAGAGCAGCCGGTGAACAGGTTTTGGGTTCGGCCCGGCATCGCGCGACGATGAGCTCGTCGGCTTGCACCTCCGATTGCAGTCGCGGCCAATTGACCGTGAACCAGCTGGTGGGTGCAATTACGGTGCGAATTCCGAATGGCTCATCGGAATCCATCGGCAGTAATATGAGCGAGCCGAATGCGATGGCGAAAAACGGCGTCACCAATGGCAAGTATTGTCTCAGCAGCGTAATCCTTCAACGCCACGATTTTGGTTAAATTTAATGGCGGAATTACCGGCGTGAATTGATTTGCATCAAAAGCTTGCACCCGCCTCACTTTGATCGGTAATTTCGATGTCTCCCATTGGCCCGGAACGTTGGTTGGTTGCGACGCAGCGATACGTCCGGAGTAGGAGCTAAACCAGAAGTGCTTGGTGCACCCTCAAAAGGATGTGGATAACCCGAAGCTGCTATCATCGACCCTTCAATTCAGGCATCGCTGAACATATGTACCCACCGGCATTGGTACCGCCACGGCAACGATGAACAGCAAACGCCGCGTCCACGGCTGCTGCCTCGCGACTTCGTCAAGCAAAGAAACGGGCAGTTTAAAATATTGATATTCGTTCGGACGGGGATCAAATAGCTTTAGACTACCTGAGCCAACACACTTCAGCTTGGCGGCATAATGCCCGGAAAATCGGGATCCCTCGTATAATTTGCGTGCGTGCGTGAACACATGCCGACGGCCGGCTTTATTGATATGGAGCCGAACCATTTGGTCGCAGATCGACATTGTGTCGTAAGCGGATGAAGCCGCTTCCATCCTAGGAGCTTTATGAACTCAATAGCCCATACGGAGAAGTACCGCATACGCACCATTTGCAGCGATCATAGCACACCGCTGTCTAACGATGCCTCGGATTGGGGTTTCGCCAAGCGTCAAGACAAATGTTTCAAGGCCCGAGCATCGAACGTAGCAGCTCAAGCGTACGGCGGTCCGGCTCGCCGCCGTAGAATTGATCCAATGCTTCTTTGAATTGCACGCGATCGGAGACTTCGGAAGCGGCTTGGCCAAACAGGGTAAGACATGACCGAAACTTGAGATCATCGGGAGAGCCGAGGATTTCCGATGCCGACTTGCCCTTGTGGCCCATCATCAACCGCACATGATAACGCAAGCGGTTCCCAAGAATGGGGTCAGCCAGGTACTGCCTGGCCTGATCCAAATCCCGAATGCCATAGCGCTGCGCCATGGCGCTGTGACCAAGACCCATGAGTTGCGGAAAGATGAACCACATCCAGTGGGTTCGCTTGAATCCCGTGGAGAGTTCCTCAAGCACCTGGCTAGAGACCTGCGCCTGAGCGGTCACGAAGTGCATGAGATCAGGCTCAGTCACGGCTGGTGCTCCAATTTATCGGCTCGATTATTGCAGGTCTAAATGATGCTGAAATGGCTTATTGCTGCGGCCATCCTCTATGGCGGGTTTGTCGCGCTGCTTTACCTGGTGCAGCGCTCGCTCCAATATTTTCCGGAGCGTCGGCGCACGACCCCGCGGGCGGCCGGCCTGCCGGAGGCTGAAGAGGCCGTGCTCGACACCGCCGACGGCGAGCGAGTGATTATCTGGCACCTGCCTCCGCGCGATGGAAAGCCCGTTTTTCTCTATTTCCATGGCAATGGCGGTTCGCTGAGCTGGCGGGACGCGCGTTTTCGCGCGCTCGTCGCCGATGGCAGCGGGCTTGTGGCGCTGAGCTACCGCGGCTATGGCGGTTCGAGCGGTCGGCCGACCGAGAAGGGCCTCGTCGAGGACGCTGCGGCGGCCTATGCGTTTGCCGTCGCGCGCTATCCCGCCGAGCGCATCGTGCTATGGGGTGAATTGCTCGGCTCCGCAGTCGCGCTCGCGCTTGCGGCAGAAAAGCCGGTCGGGCACCTTGTGCTCGAGGCCCCTTTCACTTCGGCGGCCGATGTTGCCGCGCGGTACTTGTGGTTCTTACCGCTCTGGCTCTTCATGAAGGACCAGTTCCGCTCGGACCTGCGGATTGGCAAGGTCACGGCGCCAGTCCTGGTGGTGCATGGCGAGAACGATGCTATTGTTCCCGTGACGCTTGGCGAGCGGCTCTATAGCCTCATCCGAGCGCCCAAGCGCCTCGTGCGCGTTGCCGGCGCCGGGCATAACGATCTCGGCGCCCAAGCGGTGGCGGCGGCGAAACGGTTTATCGCCGAGCAATGAGGCCCGCCGCCATAGACAACACCTCTGAGCCCGAAGGCACATGTCCCACCGCGAGTATGACGTCTGTGCCTAAACTAACTAGGGAAGCGCTGTTGCGGCGGCCGGTGCGCTCGCGCCCGAAACGGTATAGAACGCTTTCGCCGGGACGTCACTGAACAAGGAGAACATAAATGAGTGGGCTCGGCGGATTGAACAAGGCGCCCGACGGCGTGGTCATCGGGCTCGTGCAGCTGCAATTGCCGACGATCGCCACCGAGGACGATGTCGCGGCGCAGACCCAAAAAATTTGCGCCATGGTGAGGAAGGCGCGCAAGAATCTGTCGACGATGGACCTCGTCGTGTTCCCGGAATATTCGCTGCATGGGCTGTCGATGGATACGACGCCTTCCTTGATGGCGCGGCTCGACGGGCCGGAGGTCGCGGCGTTCAAGCAGGCCTGCGCGGAAAACCGTATCTGGGGTTGCTTCTCCATCATGGAGTACAATCCCGACGGCAATCCTTACAATTCCGGGCTCATCATCGACGACCGCGGCGAACTCAAACTCTATTACCGCAAGATGCATCCGTGGGTGCCGGTCGAGCCGTGGGAGCCGGGCAATCTCGGCATCCCGGTGTGCGACGGCCCGAACGGGTCGAAGCTCGCGCTCATCATCTGCCATGACGGCATGTTCCCGGAGATGGCGCGCGAGTGCGCCTACAAGGGCGCCAACATCATGCTGCGCACGGCCGGCTACACCGCGCCGATCCGCCACGCCTGGCACATCAGCAATCAGTCGAACGCGTTTTCCAATCTGATGTACACGGCGAATGTCTGCATGGCCGGCACCGACGGCATCTTCAACTCGATGGGCGAGGGGATGATCGTCAATTTCGACGGCGTGCCGCTCGCGACCGGCAACGGCGTGCCCGACGAGATCATCACCGCCGAGGTGCGGCCGAAGCTCGCCGACGAGGCGCGCCGGCTGTGGGGCGTCGAGAACAACATCTATCAATTCGGCCACCGCGGCTTCGTCGCCGTCAAAGGCGGCGCGCAGGACTGCCCCTACAGCTACATGCACGATCTGGTCGCCGGGAAATACCGGCTGCCGTGGGAGGACGAGGTCGAGGTGACGGACGGCTCGAGCTGCGGGTTTCCGATCCCGAACCGGAGTTATGGGACGTAAGGGTGCTTTAGGTACGTTTCCCGGGCGCAGCGCAGCACGCAGTGATGCGCTGCAGAACCGGGATCGTTACGGGTGCTGAGTCTGTGACGATCCCGGATCAGCAGTGCAGCACTTCGTGCTGCACCGCATCCGGGAAACACGGCTTATGGCGGCAGCCCTGCTCTGCGCAAAGCGCTGTTGCAACGCGGGGTAGGGCACGCCAAATGAGGCGGCCGGCGGCGCGCCGATTTGCGGACGCGTCGGCTGACGACCTCCCCGAGTACCGATGACGCTGCACAACATGACCGGCGACCGCCCGGACGATAGCGACGCCGATCTGACGCTGACGGCGACGGACATCGCCGGCGACCGCCTCGCGGCGATCGCGGCTGCGGCGCCGGCCGTCGGCGCGGCGGCGGCCGTGGCGCCCGACCGCGCGCTGATCCGCTCGGTGATGGCCGGCATCATGCTGGCGATGTTTCTGTCCGCGCTCGAGCAGACCATCGTCGCGCCGGCATTGCCGGCGATCGGCAAAAGCCTCGCCGACATCGACAATCTGTCCTGGGTGGTGACGGCCTATCTGCTCGCCGCCACCGCGACCACGCCGTTGTTCGGCAAGCTGTCCGACATTCACGGCCGGCGCACCATCATGCTGGTGGCGATCGGCATTTTCATCGTCGCCTCGGTGGTGTGCGCGATGGCGCCGACGATGTGGGTGCTGGTGCTCGGCCGCGCCTTGCAGGGGATCGGCGGCGGCGGGCTGCTGCCGATCGCGCAGACCATCATCGCCGACATGCTCACCCCGCGGCAGCGGCCGCTGGCACAGAGCTACACCTCGGTGGTGTTCATGAGCGCCAGCATTCTCGGGCCGGTGCTCGGCGGGCTTCTCACCGATCATCTGCACTGGTCGCTGATCTTCTGGATCAATCTGCCGCTCGGCGTCGCCGCGCTGGTGATGACCGAACGCGCGTTGCGCCGCCTGCCGCGGCACGATCGCCCGCATCGGCTCGACGTCCCGGGGGTGGTGCTGATGGTCGCGGCCGCGGTCGCCTTGCTGCTCGCGCTCGATTGGGGCGGCACGCGCTACGGCTGGAGCTCGTGGCCGATCGTGTCGCTGTTCGCCGGCTCGGCGGCGTTGTGGGTGTTGTTCGCGCTGCGGCTGCTCTCCGCGCGCGAGCCGTTCATTCCGCTGGCGATCCTCGGCGGCCGCATCACCGGCACGATCACCGGCGCGGCGTTCTTCTCGATCGGCACCGTCATCGCCATCACCATCTACACGCCGCTCTATTGTCAGGTGGTGCTGGGCGTCTCGGCGAGCGTCTCCGGGCTGCCGCTGATCGCGTTCATGGGCGGCACCACGGTCGGCGCGATGGCGACTGGACGGCTGTTTGCGCAGCTCACGCACTATCTGCGCATTCCGGTCGTCGGGCTCGTTCTCTCCGTCGCCATCCTCGCCTATCTCGCCGTCGATCCCGCGGCGCATTCGCTCGTCGGCTTCACGCTGTGGCTCGGCCTTCTCGGCGTGACGACCGGCCCGATGTACCCGACCACGACCATCGTCATTCAGAACGCGGTCAAGCCGCATCAGATGGGCGTCGCCACCGGCACCTTGAATTTCTTCCGTCTGCTCGGCGGCGCCATCATCGTCGCCGGCTGCGGCGCCATCGTCATCGGCAGCGCCGGGAGTGCCGGCGGCCTGGCGAGCCTGGAAAGCCTCGCGGCCGGACACGGCGATTTCGCGCCGGCGTTTCGCCTGGTGTTCATCGCCGCCGCCTTGTGTCTCGCCGTCGCGCTCGCCTGCGTGCTCGCGCTCGAGGAACGGCCGCTGCACGGACCGGTTCGTCTCGCCGATTCGGCGGAATAGCCGGGTGGCGGCGCGCCGCTTCGGCTTCCGGACATCATTACTTTTTCGTAATCTTATTTGTTTCTTCGCGGAAACCGAGCGAGCCGCGGCTGGCGTGCGTGCAATGGCGGTGCGCGCGTGCCATAACACATTTCGTTAAGGGTCCCGCGTTCAGGTCCCGTTCACGACCAAACGCCTAGGAGGCAGCATGGCTGCCGCACGCGTTGACGCCATTGCCGCGATTCTCGTCGCCTTGATCGCCGCGGCGCCGCTTGTTGCCGGCGCGCTCGCGCCGGCGACCGCGCAGGAGCCGGTCCGCGCGGAGCCGGCGCGGCCGCGTCCGATCGAGCGGCCGCACGCCTGTCTCAATCCGAAGGAACGGCAGGCCGCGGTCGAAAACGGCACCGTCATCCGCCTCGCCGCCGTGCTGCACGCGATCAGGGGCCGCATGCCCGGCACGCTGGTGCGGGCGCGGCTGTGCCGCAGCCACCAGGGGGCCCAGGGGCTCGTGTACGTGCTGACAGTTTTGGGCCACGATGGCAAAGTCGTTCGCCTGGTCGTCGACGCGGCGAAGGGCACCGTGGTCGGCGGGCTTTGAACGGCCGTTGTTTCAGGAGTTGCGCTTCAGGGAGTTGTCGGCTTGCGCCTGCTCGTTGTCGAGGACGATCCCGATCTCAACCGCCAGCTGGCGACGGCGTTGACCGACGCCGGCTATGTGGTCGACCGCGCCTTCGACGGCGAGGAGGGGCATTATCTCGGCGAGAGCGAGCCCTATGACGCCGTCATCCTCGACATCGGCCTGCCCAAGATGGACGGCATCTCGGTCCTGGAGGCGTGGCGGCGCACCGGCCGCGCCATGCCGGTGTTGATGCTGACCGCGCGCGACCGCTGGAGCGACAAGGTGCAGGGCTTCGATGCCGGCGCCGATGATTACGTCGCCAAGCCGTTTCATCTCGAGGAAGTGCTGGCGCGGGTGCGCGCGCTGTTGCGCCGCTCCGCCGGCCACGCCAAGAGCGAGTTCACCTGCGGCCCGGTGCGGCTCGACACCCGTACCGGCCGCGTCGCCGTCGACGGCAATCCGGTCAAGCTCACGTCGCACGAATACCGGCTGTTGTCCTATCTCATGCACCACACCGGTCGTGTGGTGTCGCGCACCGAACTGGTCGAACATCTCTACGACCAGGACTTCGACCGCGACTTCAACACCATCGAGGTGTTCGTCGGCCGCATCCGCAAGAAGCTCGGGGTCGACGTGATCCAGACGGTACGCGGTCTCGGCTATCTGCTCACGCCGCCCGATGCGCGCTAATTCGCTGGCGGTCCGGCTGTTCCTGTGGGCCACCGGCTGGACCGTGGTCATTCTCATCATCACCGGCATCGCGCTGTCGTCGCTCTACCGCCATGCCGTGGAGCGCGCCTTCGACCGGCGGCTCGACGTTCTATCTGCGCACGCTGGTGGCCGACGTTGCCTCGCCGGAGGAGGGCACCGAGAAGTTTCCGCAATCGATCGGCGAGCCTTTGTTCGAGCTGCCGCTGTCGGGCTGGTACTGGCAAGTCGCCAGGCTCGACAGCGCCGAGAAGGACGTGCATTCCTCGCGCTCGCTGTGGGATTCCAATCTGCCGCGGTTGCCGGCGAAAGCCGGCGAGACCGCGGTCGGCGGCGTGCGGCAAGGTTACGCCCAGGGCCCCGAGGAGCAGCGCCTGCGCATCATCGAGCGCAACATCGATCTCGGCGACGACGGCCGCTACCGCATTACCGTCGCTGGCAACGCCTCGGAGATCGACGACGAGATGCTGAGCTTCGACCGCGTCATCGGCGCGACCTTCGCGGCGCTGGCGGCGGCGCTGTTGTTGACGACGGCGCTGCAGGTGAGGTTCGGCCTGTTGCCGCTGCGGCGCATCTCCGAAAGTCTGGCGGCGATCCGCTCCGGCCATGCCGAGCGGCTCGAGGGCCAGTTCCCGGTCGAGATCGCCGCGCTCGCGCGCGAGACCAACGCGCTGATCGAGGCCAACCGCGAGATTGTCGCGCGCGCCCGCACCCATGTCGGCAATCTTGCCCATGCGCTCAAGACGCCGCTGTCGGTCCTGCTCAACGAGGCGTCGGCGCGCCCCGACGATCCCCTGGCGCAAAAGGTGCGCGCGCAGACCGAGATCATGCGCGATCAGGTGACGCGCCAGCTCGAGCGCGCCCGGCTCGCCGCGCGCTCGACCGTGCTCGGCAGCGTGGTCGAGGTGCCGCCCGTCATCACCGCTCTGGCGCGCACCATGGAAAAGCTGCACCGCGAGCGCGACATCGCCATCGCGCTCGACGTGCCGGAACAGGCCCGCTTTCGCGGCGAGCAGCACGATCTCGAGGAGATGGTCGGCAATCTGGTCGACAATGCCTGCAAATGGGCGCGCTCGCGCGTCGCCATCGAAGCGCTCGCCGAGCCGGCCGCCGCCGACGGCAAGCCGCGCGTGCGCATTGTCGTCGACGACGACGGCCCCGGACTTTCGCCGGCCGAGCGCGAGCGGGTCGCGCAGCGCGGGCAGCGGCTCGACGAGACCAAGCCGGGGTCGGGTCTCGGCCTGTCGATCGTCGTCGAGCTCGCCCGGCTCTATGGCGGTTCGCTCACGCTCGGCACCGCGCCGATCGGGGGGCTACGCGCGGAGCTGGTGCTGCCGGCGGGGTGATCCGCCGCAAGCCGGCACGGCTGCGGGAATTATCGGACCCGCAGCCGCGTGTTGATCATCGACACACTTTCTTGCCGTTGACGGTCGTGCAAGTCGGCTGTCGCGGTGGTGGCGGCCGCGAAGGCGGCGGATGCGCCACGACCGGGGGCCGCGACACCGGCGGCCGTTGCACCGGGTGCGGCGGCGGAGGATGCGGCACTGGATGCGGCGGCGGAGGATGCGCCACGGGCGGATGGGGTGCCGGCGGCGGGTGAGCGACCGGTGGGTGGACCGGTGGATGTTCGACAGGCGGATGCACCGGCGGGTGCTCCACAGGCGGATGGACCGGTGGATGCTCCACGGGCGGATGCGCGGGCGGATGTTCGACGACCGGCGGATGCTCGACAGGTGGGTACACCACGGGCGGATGCTCGGGTGGATGCGGGGGTGACGGGGGCGGTGGAATTGTCGGCGTGGTCACGCCTGGGTGCGGCGTCGGCGTTGAGGGAATCGTTGGCGGTCCCTCGTGGTGCGGTCCCGGCGGAGGTGGAATCGTCGGCGGTCCCTCGTGGTGTGGTCCCGGTGGAGGTGGAATTGTTGGCGGTCCCTCGTGGTGTGGCCCCGGTGGGGGTGGAATCGTTGGCGGTCCCTCGTGGTGGGGCCCAGGCGGAGGAGGAATGGTCGGCGGGCCCTCGTGGTGTGGCCCCGGCGGGGGTGGAATTGTCGGCGGACCCTCGTGATGCGGTCCCGGTGGAGGTGGAATTTTCGGTGTCTTTGGAGTTGTCGGGATCTTTGGTCCCGGGTACTTCGGCGGGTGGTTCGGCTTGATTGGCGGAAACTTCGGCGGACGCACGCCGCTGTCCGGAGGCCGATGGTCGATGACCGGCGGCTTTTTGATCACCACGGGCGGCGGTTTGACGACGACGGGCGGTGGCGGGACCAACCGGATCGTCGGCGGCCGAGGCGGCACAAAAAACGGCGGCAGCGGGGGCGGTGGTGCGACAAAGATCGGCGGCATGTCGTCGAACACCGGCGGCGGCAGCGGAAAGCCTTCCGGAAAGACTTCCGTGATGCCGATCCCTTCGTCGTAGTAATCCGGCGGCAGCGGCACCGGCTGCGGCTGATAGGACGGCGGCGGCACGCGGTCGGCGTTGAGTGCTTCGAGCGCCTGTTGCGCCTCGGCGGCATGGATGCCGTTCGGGTAGCGATCGAGATAATTCCAATACGCCTGGCGCGTGTTCG
Source organism: uncultured Pseudomonadota bacterium (assembly GCA_963836095.1). GTDB lineage: Bacteria > Pseudomonadota > Alphaproteobacteria > Rhizobiales > Xanthobacteraceae > BOG-931. Next base: position 246,326 of record CAWIHU010000012.1, on the reverse strand, counting down.
CGGTCACCGCGCGTGTCCACAACAGTTCGTCACGCCGTGTCGTGATCAGATTCCAGACCTGGGCGGCATAGGGGTGATGCGGAAACAGTTCGACGAACCACTGGTAGACTTGCAGCGAGTTTTCCTCAATCGCGACGTTATAGGCGTCGTCCGGCGACAGCTCGCTCAGCATGCCCTTGCTCACGGTCCGCTCGCCCTTCGGCGGAATGACCGCGGCCGGCGGTGCGTTGGGCGGAGTCGCGACGACGCTCTGCGGCGGCGGCGGCTGGACACCGGGCTGCGCCGGGAACAGGGTGATCTCGGCCGTGAGGCCCATCGCGGTCCATGGCGTCTGCCGTCCGCCGGTCGCCTGATTTACCTGCGCGCGCGCCGTCTTGAAAATCTGATCGAGATCGAGACCGGGCTGGCGCATGAAGGTCACCAGCGTCGCGGTATAGAGGCTGTACTGTGTGCCGCTTTCCGGCGCGATCTGACCCGGCGCCGCGGCGAAGGCGATCAGCATGCCGGCCGGTGCCTCCATGATGGCAAGCCCCGGCGGCGCCGGAGCAGCACTGCCGCGGCCGTAGCCGTGATCGCGCGAGGCGTCGAGCACGATGATTCGCGCCGCCGCCGGAATTGCCGCCAACGCTTCCACCAGATCGTTCAGCCGCAGCGATTGCGCCGGTACGTCGGCGCTCGTAGCGATCTGCGCGTCGATCGGAACGAGGTAATTCTCGTTGGACGACTGCGCCGCTTGGCCGGCGTAATAGAAGAAGGCGACCGCATCGGGTCCGGCCGCGCTCACCTTGTCCAAAAAGCCGCGCAAGAGTGGCCCGATATCGGCCGCCCGTACGTCGTCGCTCTCGGTCACATCGTAGCCGGCCGCGCGCATCGTCTCGGCGACGATGGCGGCGTCGCCGTGCGTGGTCGGAAGCTTCCCGCCCGCGTAGCTGCTGTTGCCGATGACGAGCGCGATATGCGATGGCGCCTGCTGCGCCTGTACCGGGACGATCGGAGCCAGGCACAAGGCTGCGACGACGATAATTAAAAACCGAATTTTCAAGATGCCATGCTCCAGAAGCCGTAGTGCACGACGCCGGGCAGCAATCGGCTCGAAGCATCTTTGGACGGCGATCCGCCGCCGCTCATTGATCGAAATCAACGATCAAGAAACTTACGCCGTCGTCACAGGTCGCGTGCCCGCCTTGGTCGCGAAAACCACTTCCGCGACCGTTGTCAGTGCGCGCCGCCCGCCGCAGTGGCGTTGATGATCTGGACGCGGCGGTTGACCCCGTCCTCCGGATGCTCGGGATCGAGCAATTGGGATTTGCCGTATCCTTTGGCCGTCAGCCGCTCGGCCGGGATGCCGAACTGGGCGACTAAATAGCTACGCACCGCGTCGGCACGCCGCTCCGACAGTTTTTGATTGTACTCGGCGCTGCCTTTCGCATCGGTGTGGCCGGCGATGATGAAGCTGAATTGCGTCAGCCGCTCGTCACGCAGCGCGGTGCCCAAACGGTCGAGCGTGATGCGCGCGTCCGACGTGAGCTCCGCCGAGTCGTAGGCGAAGTTGACATAGAGGTTGATCGAGAGCGGCGCTTCCGCCGGCGCTCCTTCGATGATGACGCCGCGCCGCAGGCTGCGGACGCGCGGTGGCGGCTTGGGACAGTTCGGATCGAGCGCGCATTCGATGGCGTTCGTCGTCGGCGCCTCCTCGGCCCTGGCCGGCGCCGACATGCTCGACCAACCGGCGAGCACGGCGAGAACGAAAAGCAGGCGCGGTATCATGGCTACCTCGGGCTGGTGTGGAGGGTTGTGATGGCGGCGGCGAGTTCGCGGTCGGGCATGTCGGGGACGGGTTTGTAGATCAGCGCCTTGCGCAGCTCGCTGAGATAATCGCGCTCGGTTTGCTGCTGCGGCAGCTCGTGATCGAACAGCGGCGAGCGCGAAGCGATGGCGATGATCATTTCGCGGCCGAACGGCGCACCGACCGTGAACTTCGGTTGGCCACCTTCGCCGGAGCCGAACACCAATGTCTGCCGCGGCAGCGTCGGTTGCGGCACGAGCCCGTTGGGCTGCACCAGATGCACGACCGAGCCGTCGGCCTGGATGTAGGAGACGTAGAGGTAGCTGATCTGCGCCGGGGAGGTGACCTGGATCTTCAACACATCGCCGCCTCGCAACTCGCTGCTCGGACCGATATCGATCGTCGGCCGGTCGACGATTTGCAGCGGCTTCTCCAGCGTTTGCAAAGCTTCGCATTGCGGCCACGGCGCTACAAACACTTTGCCGAGCGCGGTTTTTGGCACACTCGCCGCGATCACCCTGACCCGATTGAGGTCGTCGTCGGAAGCGACGTAACCGGACAACACGGATTGCTCGCCATGCCTCTCGGCGGTGACGCGGCCGCAGGAGAGCTTCTGGAGGTCGGCAAGTTGCAAGCCGGGGATCGGCGTGACCGGTGCCGGGGCCGGAACCGGCGGCACATTCGGTGTCGGTGTCGGCGTTGACGGGAACAAGGCGAGCTTGAACGATAGGTCTCCCGTCGTCCACGGCGTTTCGGCGCCTTGGCTGATTTGGTTGACCTGCTGGCTGGTCGTTCTGAACACCTGATCGAGGTCGACGCCGGTCTGCCGCATCAATCGTACCAGCGTTGCGGTGTAGAGGCTGTAGGGTCCGGCATTGGCGGCGGCGATCCGCCCCGGTGCGGCGGGAAACGCGATCATGGTTCCGCTGGGCGGCGTCATCGCGGCCAAGCCGGGCGGTACCAGATCGGGCGTGCCGCGGCCATAACCATGCTCATGGGCGGCATCGAGCACGATGATGCGGGCCGCCGCCGGCAGCTTCGCCAGTTCGGCAACCAGATCGTCGACGCGAAGCGCTTGCTGCGGTACATCCTTGACGCCGGCGATCGCCGCATCGACCGGCACCAGATAATTATAACCGCTCGCTTGGGCGGCGTAGCCGGCGAAGTAGACGAACGCCACGGTGTCGGGCCCGGCGGCGGCAACCTGATCGAGGAAATTGCGCAGCGCGCCGCCGATCTCTTCCTTGGGCGTGTCGTAGAGCTCGGTGACCCTGTAACCGGCTGCGCGCAGGGTCTCGGCGACGACATCGGCGTCCGCGGTCGTGGTGGCGAGCTTGTTGCCTGCATAGTTGCTGTTGCCGATGACGAGCGCCACGCCGGAGCGCGCCTGTCGCGCCGGTGCCGGCGGCGGCGCGACCGGCATCGGCTTTGGCGGTGTTGGTAGCTGCGGTGGGGGCTGCACGACCACCGGCGCCGGCTTCGGCGGTGGTTGCACGACCACTGGCGCGGGCTTTGGCGGCTGCACCGGCGGCGGACGTTGACCACCGGCTGCGGCCTCAGTCGGCCGACATCGAGCACATAGGCGTGGGTGATGCGCGTCTTCAAAAGATCATAGCCGATCCATGCATAGCCATGATCGCCCCACCCGGTGCCCCACGAATTGATCAGCCGGAACGCTTGCCGCCGTTCGTCGTAACCGACCACCGTCATAAAATGCCAGCCGGCATGTTTATCGTCGGCAGCCGGGGCCGGTTCCGAAAACGTGCCGCCGCCGCGCAACTTCATAAAGACCGTGCCGACGTGAAATCTGATGATGACCGGATTGGATCGTGCTAGCTGACCTTTGAGGTCGTTGGGTTGAGCGATGTCGACCCGGTTCACCCCGCGCACACGGAAGTCGTGCGCGCGGGCGATGAGCTCCGGCGACGCCGGCGGCTCGCAGGCATCGCTGAAAGGATGGTCGGCGAGCGACAGCGCGCCGTTCCTCAAGACGCCGACGACGCGGTCGATGTTGGTGCCAGCGTCGCAATTGCTCTGACGTGCGAGATGATAAACATAGCTCGGACTGGGCAGGTTGGTCGCTTGATTGACGGCCCGACGTTCCACGGCGTCGGTGTAATAGCTGCGCGCTGCGTAGGCGGTCGCCCAGGCGCCGCACGAAGACGAGTGCCCTTGGTTGCCGACCGACGGCATGTGGCTGGAAAGATCGACGGCGACCGGCAGAAAGGCGCGGTGATGGTCGGCGATCGCCAGACCGCGCTCGATTTCCGGATCGTTCGCCAGCGCGCCGGTCTCATAAACCGTTCCCGGCGGGTCGACACGCGCTTCCTGCGCGAGGCAGGGCGTCTGCGCCGCCGACAGCACCATTATACCGGCAACCGCGAGAGCGACCAGAACGGCCGTGGCCGATACCCGCGTTACTCGGGAGTGCATGATATCCTCGCTCACCCACCAGCGGCGCCTCTGCGGGTTATCGGCTGGCAAGGCGCGCTTCGTCATATAGGCTGGATTTTGTTAGCAGCACTTTGATCAGGCTCAAGGGCACCTTCACATAGCCGGGACATTACCCGCCGCGCTTTGATCGAACGCAATGAAAGCGCCGTCATCGCGCGCACACATAGTGTCGATCATCGGCACTACGGCCGCAGGCGGGCGGGTCCGATTGCTACGATGAGCGTGATTGCTGAACGTAAAGCCGGGACCGGATCGGATGCTTGCAAAGTCGATCATCACGCAAACGCCGAACGGCTGCCGAGTCGGGCTGAACCACCTGTTTGGCGGCCCGATATGGCGCTTGCTCGTCGGCGTCGCTCTATCGTTGATGGTTCTTTTTCTTTCCGGCGTCGCGTTCGCGGACGACGCGGCCGATTGCAATAATCCCGATTTCCCCGCCGATGCCACGATTGCAGTGTGCGGCCGCGTGATCGACGCCGGCAACCTCAAAGGCCATGATCTTGCGGTCGTCCATCGCAGCCGCGGCGCTGCCTGGTACCGCAAGGGCGACAACGACCACGCCATTGCCGATTTCGAGCGCGCCATCGAACTCGATGGCGCCTACGCTCTGGCCTATCGTGGCCGCGGTGCCGCATTGTCGCGCAAAGGGGAGCTTGATCGTGCCATCAAGGACTTCGACGAGGCCGTCCGGCTAAATCCGAAGGACTCGATGGCTCTCAACGATCGCGGCTACACGTGGCAACAAAAAAACGACTTCAGCCGCGCCTTAGCCGATTATGACGAGGCGATCCGGCTCGATAATAACAATTTGCTCGCCCACCACAACCGCGGCCGCGCACTCGATGCCAAAGGCGATCTCGATCGCGCCATTGCCGATTATGGCGAAGCAATCAGGATCGATCCGAAGAACAAGTCGGCGCTCAAAGAACGCGGTTACGCATACCAGCGCAAAGGCGACCTCGATCGCGCCGCCGCGGACTACGAGCAGGCGATCCGGCTCGATCCGAGTTACGCCGACGCCTTTCTGTTTCGGGGGTTGCTGTTCGAGCGCAAGGGCGACCTCGACCGCGCCATCGCGGATCAAAGCGAAGCAATTCGGCTCAATCCGAGATACGCCACCGCCTACAACAATCGCGGCTATTATTTCGAACGCAAGGGCGATCATGAACGCGCCATCGCCGATTTGAGCGAGGCGATCCGGCTGGCGCCGAAATATGTCCGCGCCTACCGCAATCGCGGTCTGGCGTTCCAGCACAAGGGCGACCTCGATCGCGCCATCGCCGATTTCGACGAAGCGATCCGCCTCGATCCCACCGAGGTTGCCGCGCGGATCGACCGCGCTGACGCTCACCGCAGCAAGCACGAAGCCGATCTGGCGATCGCCGATTACGCCGAAGCGATCCGGCTCGATCAAAACAATGCGCTGGCGCGGCGCGGCCGCGGCCAGGTTTACGAAGACAAGAAAGACCTCGACCACGCCGTCGCCGACTACGGCGACGCCATTCGGCTCGACCCCAAGGACGCGATCGCGCATTTCCGACGGGCGTTCGTGCTCAGCCGCAAGGGCGCGCTCGACAGTTCGATGGCCGATTACAACGAAGCGATCCGGCTCAACCCGAATGATCCGCTCGCTTACAACAACCGCGGCAACATCTATCGCACCAAGGGCAACGTCGATCACGCCGTGGCCGACTACAATGCGGCGCTGCGGATCGACCCGGCCTATGTCGGCGCGCTTGCCAATCGCGGTCTCGCTTTCGAGGCCAAGCACAACGTCGCCCACGCACGGGCCGATTTTCAGGCCGCGTTGGCGTTGCCGCCCAAGTACGATAACGGCAAATGGGCTCACGACACGGCGCAAACCCGGCTTGCGGTGTTGAATGCACCGGCGCCGTCGGCCCCCCCGCCGGCGCCGGTGAAGTTGCCGCCCGCGGCGCCGCCGCCCGTCGTCGCCACGCCGGTGAAGCCGGTCGCACCGCCGGGTGCGCCGCCTGCGGTAAAGCCGCCGCCGCCGATCGCCGCACCATCTGTCACGGCGGTGCTGACGCCGCCGAAATTAACTGTGCCTCCAGCTCAGGCCGGAGCGCGGCTCGCCCTGGTGATCGGCAATGGCGCCTATCGCGCCGCGCCGGAGCTGCCTAATCCGCCGAACGACGCGCGCGCCGTCGCCAAGGCACTGCGCGACATCGGCTTCCAGGTGATCGAAGGCACCGATCTCGATCGCGCCAGCATGGAAAGGGCGCTGCTCGAATTTCTGCAGCGCGCGTCTTCGGCCAATATCCGGCTCTTGTTCTACGCCGGTCACGGCATTGCGATCGAGGGTAACAACTATTTGGTGCCGGTCGACGCCCTGGTGGAAAACAAACGCGCCGCCGTGTTCGAGTTGATCGACATCGATCGCATTCTTAAAGGTCTTGATGACGAAGCCCATGCCAACATCGTCATCCTCGACGCCTGCCGTGACAATCCGTTCGAGACGCGGCTCGCTCCGACCCGGTCCACCGGCCGCGGCGCGGGGCTGATCGCCTACCAGTCGGTCGGCAGCGGCACGCTGATCGCCTTCGCGACGGCGCCGGGCAACACCGCGGCCGACGGTGCCGGGGCGCACAGCCCTTTCACCGCCGCGCTGCTCAAGCATATCGGCACCTCGGGAATCGAAGTGAACCAGATGCTCACCCGCGTCCGCGTCGACGTGGCGGCCGCGACCGAGCGCAAGCAGATCCCATGGGTGAACTCGTCGCTCTTGGGTGAAGTCTATCTCGGCGCCGAGCTCGGCCCGAAGGCGGCGCGATAGTCCACTGATCGCGCGATACGCCAACTGATGCTTTAAGCCTTCGGCGGTGACAGAGTTTTGCCGCAATCGGCGCCTGTGGTCGGCTAACGGGTGTCGGCGGTGTCGAGTTGCGACGGGCGTTTGGGGGACGAATGCGGGCGATAAGGCACAGTGCGGCGGCGTTGCCGGGATTGGTGCTGGCGATGATTGTCGCGGCATGTTCGGCGGACAGCGGGCCGAAGGAGGCCGGCGGCACCGTGGCCGGCGCGATTGCCGGCGGGGCGATCGGTAACGCCATCGGCGGCGCCGCGGGCAATCGTGTCGCCGGCACGCTGCTCGGCGCCGCGTTCGGCGGTCTCCTTGGCAACCGCTTCGGCGCGGCGCTCGATGACGAAGACCGGCGGCGTGCTTATGCGGCGCAGATGCAGGCGCTGGAGACCGGTCCGTCGGGCGCGCCCGTGGCTTGGCGCAACCCGGACAGCGGGCGTTACGGCGACGTTGTGCCCGGACCGGCCTATCCGGGCAGCGGTGGCTCGACCTGCCGGCAATACACCGAGACCGTCTACATCGACGGCAAGCCGCAAAGCGCCCGTGGCACCGCCTGCCGCAATCCCGATGGCACTTGGACCACGGTCGGCTGAACGGGACGCGATGGCGTGCGCCGCGCCCGCAATTCGCACCGTGCAAATGTTCAATTTGGCAAATGTTCAATTTGGACCTCGATCAATTCTTCTCGAATGCGTCGCTTCAGCGCCGATCGCGCCGCGTCGGCGCGACTTTGGCGTAACCCGTTCTTAAGCGCCCGGCGCTTAGAACGGGCGCGGTGTCATCCAGGCGAGGTGGCGTGCCATGGCGAGCGACGGGGAGCCCGTCGAACGGCTGCGGGATTATCTGCGCACCCTCAAACCCGAGGCGTGCGCGATGCTCGTGGCCGAGCTCGAGCGCGGCATGTTGCGCGGCGAGGGCGCCGGCAACGAATTGGTGCTGCAGGAATTGCGCCGCGCGATCCGTGCCGCGGGGCAGCCGGCCGCGCGCATCGGCGACGTCGAGCGGCTGTTCTTCGCGCCGTTGGAGCCGTTTCTTATCGACGATGCCGCCGACCACAAGCGCATCGCGCGCATCGCGCGCGTGTCGCTCGAGCCGATCTGGACCTGGCTCGCCCGCGATCTGATGCCCGCCGAGATCAACGCGTTGGGCGAGGACATCACGCGTGCCTTGCTCGCCGATGACCCCTTCAAGGCCGAACAAATGGCCCGCGCGCTGCACGAGCGGGCCATCGGGCGCATCCACGACGCCATGGCGGCGACGCACGGCGATGAAAAAGCGCGCCGTCATCTCGCCATGCAGGTCGGCACGCCGCGCGCGCTCGAAGACCTCGACACGCTCCTTCGCGTCCTGACGATCCGCGACGTGCTGGCGGAGTTCACGCGGCGGCTGCCGGGCCACATCCGCGCGTTGGAGGCCGACCAGATCAACTCCATCCGCGCGACGCTCGACAATGCCATCGTGCTGCGTATGGCGGAAACACAAGCGGCGCGCCGAGCGGATGTTTATCTGTTCGGCCTCGTCGCGGTGATGGGCCGCCTCGCCGCGCCGTGGCAGCTCGTGCGCATCGCGACCCGCGCGGCGGAAAGCGACAATACCGGCCGCATCGCCGAAACCCCGTTCGCCGTGGCGGTGACGATCGTGCTCGGCGAGATCGAAGCCTTGGTGCGGGAGCTGCGTACGGAGCTCAAAGCGCGCCGGCCCGTCGTCGGGTTACTGCGCGGCCTGCACGACGCGGCGCGCGGTCTGCGGACCGAAATCGACCTTTCGGTCGACTCGCCCTGGAGCCGCCGCCTGGCGGCGGTCAGGGCCGAGGTGTCGGGTCTGCTCAAGGCGGAGATCGAACCGACCGGCGGCCGCGTGCGCCGGCTGTTGCGGCCGCGCCCGGCGAAGGAGATCAAGCCCGGCAGCGTGCTCGACAAGATCGACGTCGAGGACGCCGAAATGCTGGTCGAATTCGTCGCCGCCTGCCGCAATTTTGCCGGCGAACTCGCCGCCAACGAAGTCACCATGCGGGCCTACTCGGAACTGCAGCAATATCTCGAAACCGGGACCAAGGTTCTGCTCAATTCGCTGCGCCACGCCGGCGAGGCCGACGGCCCGTTCCGCCAATCGCAGGTCGATGCCGCGATCAGGTTCTGCAGAATAGTGTTCGGGTCCGATTATGCGGCGCTCCTGGCCAAGGCCGCCGAAATCGCCGCTCAGGCCGCCCCCGCCGAACGCAAGACGGCGCGCGCATAGCGCGCAATTGCCGCGCCGGCCCTCCCATTGCCGCCGCATTGACGCCGTGTTGTAACGGTGCGGTTCGGTCGCGGCTCGATTTGCGCTAGATTAACGCCGCGGCTTCCGGCTGGCCGGTAGAAAGCCTTTATGACCCTGTGGTTCATCTTTGCGATGATGACGGCCGCGGCGATCTTCGCCGTGTTGTGGCCGCTCGGGCGCGGGCCGCGTGCCAGCGGCGGCAGCGACCTCGTCGTCTACAAGGATCAATTGCGGGAAATCGATCGGGATCGCGCCGCCGGCTTGATCGGCGAGGCGGAAGCGGAGGCGGCGCGCCTGGAAATATCCCGCCGGCTGTTGGCCGCGGCGGATGCGGAGAAGACGCGGGCGGCGACGGCTTCTGCGTCGGCAAAGCTCGCGCCGGCAAAGCTGCGATGGCGCCGCCTTGCGATCGTGGCGGTCCTGGTTGTTCTGCCGCTCGGTCCAGTGAGCCTCTACGTGGCACTCGGTTCGCCCAACATTCCCGTCCAGTCCGCCTTCGCCCGCGTCGATGGGCCACATGGCGACACCGTCGCGGGCCTGGTGGGCAAGGTCGAGGCGCACCTCGCGCAAGATCCCAATGACGGCCGCGGCTGGGAGCTGCTGGCCCCGGTCTATATGCGGCTCGGCCGCTTCGATGACGCCGTTGCGGCCTGGCGCAATGCGCTTGCGCTCAACGGCGAGACCGCGGCGCGTCACGCCGACCTCGGCGAAGCGCTCGCCGCCGCCGCCGACGGCGTCGTCACCGCCGAGGCCAAGACGGAGTTCGACCGCGCGGTCGCGCTCGATGGCAAGGACCCCAAGGCGCGTTATTTCCTCGGTCTTGCCGCCGAGCAGGACGGCAACAACGAGGCGGCGGCGTCGATCTGGCGCACGCTGCTCAACGACGCGCCGCCAGGCGCGCCCTATGTCAAATTGGTGCGCGAAGCGCTGGCGCGCGCATCCGGGACGGCGCCGCAGGCAACCCCGAGCGGCGACGACGTGGCCGCCGCCTCTCCGGCACCCGGCCCAACCGCGCAGGACGTTGCCGCGGCGGCGCAAATGAGCGACGAAGGGCGTCGCGAGATGATCCGGGGCATGGTCGCGCGTCTATCCGACCGCCTGCACCAGAACGGCGGCGACGTCGACGCCTGGCTGCGGCTGGTCCGCGCCTACGCGGTGCTCGGCGAACGCGCCAAGGCCAAAGACGCCGCCGCCGACGCCCGGCGCGCGCTCGCCGATCGCCCCGACGGGATCAGACTGATCGACGATCTCGTCAAAGGGCTCGGCCTCGAGGGGTGATACGATTTCCCATGATCGCGACTGACCTCTACCGCTCATTCCCGCGCCGGCGGGAAACCATCAACGGCGGCCAGTGTGCGTGCGGCAGGTCGTGGCTCGCGCCGGGACGCGCGGCGGCGGCCGCGCCGCGGAACGAACAACAATGACCCGCAAGCAGCGACGCCTCGTTCTCATCGGCGGCTCCCTCGCGGTGCTCGCCGTCGCGGTTGCGCTGATGCTGAGCGCGTTCCGCAACTCGATCGTGTTCTTCAATTCGCCGAGCGACGTGGCGGAAAAGCACATCGGGCCGGGCACGCGCATTCGGCTCGGCGGCCTCGTCAAGAGCGGCAGTCTGGAGCGCGGCGACAGTCTGAAAGTCCGTTTCGAAGTCACCGACGGCAACCATGAGATCGCCGTCGCCTATCAGGGCGTGCTGCCCGATCTGTTCCGGGAAGGGCAGGGGGTCGTGGCCGAAGGCACGCTCGATCCCTCGGGGGTGTTCGCCGCAGATACCATCCTTGCCAAGCATGACGAGAACTACATGCCCAAGGAGGTCGCCGACGCACTGAAGAAATCGGGACATTGGAAGGACGACTACGCGCAGCGGCCGGCGCTGCCGGTCGGCGGAGGTGGAAAATGATACCCGAGCTCGGCCACTACGCCCTGATGCTGGCGCTGGGCTTGGCGCTGATCCAGAGCACGATGCCGATCATCGGCGCGCGCGGCGGCGACGCGGCGCTGATGGGCATGGCCGTGCCGGCGGCGCTGACGCAGTTCGTCTTCGTCGCCATCGCGTTCGCTGCGCTCGCCGTGTCCTACGTGACGTCCGATTTCTCCGTGCTCAACGTCTACGAAAACTCCAATTCGGCGATGCCGCTCCTCTACCGGCTCACCAGCGTGTGGGGCAATCACGAGGGCTCCATGATGCTGTGGGTCTTCATTCTGGCCCTGTTCGGCGCGCTGGTCGCGACGTTCGGCGGCAATCTGCCGGTGACGTTGAAGGCGATCGCGCTTGCCGTACAGGGCTGGATCGCCGCGGCGTTCCAATTGTTCATCTTGACGACGTCGAATCCGTTCGCGCGCATCGCCGATGCGCCATTCGAGGGCCGCGATCTCAACCCGGTGCTGCAGGATCCCGGGCTCGCCTTCCATCCGCCGCTCCTTTATCTCGGCTATGTCGGCTTCTCGATCGCGTTCTCGTTCGCCATCGCGGCGTTGATCGAAGGCCGCATCGACGCGGCCTGGGCGCGCTGGGTGCGGCCGTGGGTGCTCGGCGCCTGGATGTGCCTGACGCTCGGCATCGCCGGCGGCTCTTACTGGGCGTATTACGAGCTGGGCTGGGGCGGCTTCTGGTTCTGGGACCCGGTCGAGAACGCGTCGCTGATGCCGTGGCTCGCCGGCACTGCGCTCTTGCATTCCGCCGTGGTCATGGAGAAGCGCGGCGCGCTCAAGGTCTGGACCATTCTGCTGGCGATCCTGGCGTTCTCGCTGTCGCTGATCGGCACCTTCCTGGTGCGCTCGGGCGTCCTGACCTCGGTGCATGCCTTCGCCACCGACCCGCGGCGCGGCATTTTCATTCTCGCCATTCTCGTCGCCTTCATCGGCGGGGCGCTCGCTTTGTTCGCCTGGCGCGCGCCGCTCCTCAAGCAGGGCGGCTTGTTCGCGCCGATTTCGCGCGAGGGCGCGCTCGTCGTCAACAATCTGTTTCTGACGTCGGCTTGCGCCACCGTTTTCATCGGCACGCTCTATCCGCTCGCGCTCGAGGCGTTGACCGGCGACAAGATTTCGGTCGGGCCGCCGTTTTTCAACGCGACGTTCGGCCCGCTGTTCGTGCCGTTGTTGCTGGCGATGCCGTTCGGCCCGCTGCTCGGCTGGAAGCGCGGCGATCTCCTCGGCGCGGCGCAGCGGCTGTCGGCGGCGGCGTTGCTGGCAGCGATCGTGGCGGCCGGAGCGTTCGCGCTGCAGCACGGCGGTCCGGTGTTGGCGCCGTTCGGCATCGGCTTGGCGATTTTCGTCATGGCGGGCGCAGTCACCGACATTGCCGAGCGCACCATGATCCTGCGCGTACCGCTCGGCGCGGCGCTGTGGCGCGCGGCGGGATTGCCGCGCTCGGCATGGGGAACGGCCGTCGCGCATTTCGGCATCGGCGTCACGCTCATGGGCATCGTCTTCGTGTCGGCCTGGGGTGCCGAGCGCATTGCCGCGCTGCGGCCCGGCGAGACCGTCGACATCGCCGGCTACCGCCTCACCTTCGAGGGCGTGTTCGGCCGCAACGGCCCGAATTACCACGATGTCGTCGGCCGTTTCATCGTGCGCCGGACGAACGGCGACCTCCTGGGCATCATGGAGCCGAGCCGGCGCACGTTTCCCGCCCGCGCCATGGCGACGACCGAAGCGGCGCTGATGCGCCGCGGCGTCAGTCAGATTTATCTGTCGCTCGGCGATCCGAACCCGGACGGCACCGTGCCGGTTCGGCTCTATTACAAGCCTCGCGTTCTGCTGATCTGGCTCGGCGCGGTCATCATGTTCGTCGGCGGCGGCCTGTCGCTCTCCGACCGGCGCTTGCGCGTCGGCGCGCCGAGGCCGGCGAAGAAAATCCGCCCGGCGCTGCAGGCGGCGGAGTGACGCCGATGCGGCGCCTTCATCGTTTCGCGCGCATGGCGGCAATCGCGGTGGCGATATTGTCGGCCGCGCTGTTGTCGACAAAGCCGCTGTTTGCCGTCGAGCCCGGCGAGATGCTCAAGGATCCGGTGCTCGAGGCCCGCGCCCGCACGCTCTCCAAGGAGCTGCGCTGCATGGTGTGCCAAAACCAGTCGATCGACGATTCCGAGGCGCCGCTGGCGCACGATCTGCGCGTCCTGGTGCGCGAGCGCCTCACCGCCGGCGACAGCGACCCGCAGGTGATCGATTTTATGGTCGCGCGCTACGGCGAATTCGTCCTGCTCAAGCCGCCTTTGTCGTGGCACACCGCGGCGCTGTGGGGGCTGCCGCCGGCGATTTTGTTGCTCGGCGTCGTGGCCATCGTCATCGTCGTCGGCCGCCGCCGTTCCGCCGCCGCCGCGCAGGAGCCGGTGAACCTCACGGCCGCCGAAGAAAAGCGGCTGTCCGAGCTTTTGCACGGCAAGGGCTGAAGCCACGTCATTGCGGCGCGTAAAGCGACGATTGCGTCGCGGCGCTCGTCATCCAAAATTTTGCTTCGTCATGCCGTGGCCGATCGCGGCCCGCCGAAAGTCCGGCAACATTATGGTTCATCGACAGAATTCGGCTCCGAGCGACATTACGAAGTTTTAATCCCGCAGACAGGGCGCGGTAAGGCGGTGCACCGCACATTGCGCGCGAATTCGGGGCCTCGGGGCGGCTCCGTCGCAAGACGGGCAACCGATTTGGAGACGGCTTCATGAACGGTAATCTTCGATCCTCGCGCCGCAGTTTGTCAGCGCGACGGCTTGGTCTTCTGGCGACGACGATCGTCGGCGTCGGCGCGGCGGCGCTCTTCATCGCGCCGACGTTCGCGCCCAAAGGCGATTTCCCGACCAGCTTCCTGACAAGCTCGGCGCGCGCCGAGAACGTGTCGCAGCAGGCCCAGCAACTGCCGCAGCATCCGGTCGGCTTTGCCGACATCGTGGAAAAGGTCAAACCGGCGGTCATTTCCGTGCGGGTGAAGATGGAGCGGCCGACCCATTCGGGCCTGACCGACGACGACCTGCCGTTCCCGCCGGGCTCGCCGTTCGAGCGTTTCTTCAAGCGCTTCGGCATGCCCAATAGCGGCGAAGGCGGCCACGAGATCGTCACCGGCCAGGGTTCCGGCTTCTTCATCTCCGCCGACGGCTATGCCGTCACCAACAACCACGTCGTTCAGAACGCCGAGAACGTGCAGGTCACGACCGACGACGGCAAGACCTTCGCCGCCAAGGTGATCGGCACCGATCCGCGCACCGATCTGGCTTTGATCAAAGTCGACGGGTCCGGATTCCCCTACGCCAAGCTCGCCGACGCCGCGCCGCGGGTCGGCGATTGGGTCCTCGCCGTCGGCAATCCGTTCGGGTTGGGCGGCACGGTGACGGCCGGCATCGTCTCGGCCCGCGGCCGTGACATCGGCGCCGGTCCCTATGACGACTTCATTCAGATCGACGCGCCGGTCAACAAGGGCAATTCCGGCGGTCCGACCTTCGACGTCGATGGCAACGTCATCGGCGTCAACACCGCGATCTTCTCGCCGTCCGGCGGCTCGGTCGGGATTGCGTTCGCCATTCCCGCCGATACGGTGAAGACCGTGATCGCGCAGCTGCGCGACAAGGGCCAAGTCAGCCGCGGCTGGATCGGCGTGCAAATTCAGCCGGTGACGCCCGACATCGCCGACAGCATGGGTTTGAAAAAGGCCGCCGGCGCCCTCGTCTCCGAGCCGCAGCCCAACAGTCCGGCGGCCAAGGCCGGAATCGAGAGCGGCGACGTCATCACCGCGGTCGACGGTAACGCGGTGCGCGACGCTCGCGAATTGGCGCGGCGGATCGGCATGATGGCGCCGGCCACCACGGTCAAGCTCACGCTGACCCATCAGGGTCAGGAGAAGACCGTCACGCTGACGCTCGGCACGCTGCCGAGCGAGAAGCAGGCCCTCAATCATGAGAACGACCATCAGGTGCCCGACAACGACGTGCCGAAGCTCGGCCTGACGCTGGCGCCGAGCAAGGCGGCCGGCGGAGACGGCAGCGGCGTGGTCGTTACTGCGGTCGATCCGAGCGGCGTTGCGGCCGAACACGGCTTCCGGGTCGGCGACGTCATTCTCGACGTCAGCGGCAAGGCGGTATCGAGCCCGGCCGATGTGCGCAAGCAGCTCGCCGACGCACACAAGGAAGGCAAGCACACTTTGTTGTTCCGCGTGAAGTCGAACGAGGGCACGCGCTTCGTCGCGCTGCCGCTCGGCAACGCCTGAAGAAACGCGCCCGCTGCGGCGCGCACGAGATCGAGAGAGCCGCGGTTCTGCTCGTCGAAATGGAACCCAAGTTCTCGAGGAATGGGGCATCCGCCGGCATCCGTCGCCCCCGCTGGCGGGCGTACCCAGGGGACGGGTCGCAAGATCCGTCCCCGCCGAATACCAACTCTGCCTCCCGGCATCCGTCGCCCCCGCCGGGGTGGAGTGGGTAGGGGTGGCGGGCTTCGTGCCCGCCACCCCGACATCATAGGCAACCATGGGGAGGGCAGCGACGCAACCACGTCGCGCTGCCGACATTGCCATGCGGGCATTGCGAGACGATATGAATCCTGTGACGCGCGGCGGGGAACTCGGTAGCCCCGAGCCGCTGACAGTCGAGCGCAGCCAAACGATGCGTATTCTGATCATCGAGGACGATCGCGATGCGGCCGATTATCTGGTCAAGGCCTTTCGCGAAGTCGGCCACGTCGCCGACCACGCCGGCGACGGCGAGGAAGGCTTGGCGCTGGCGCTCGATGGCCAATATGACGTGCTGATCGTCGACCGCATGCTGCCGAAGCTCGACGGCCTGTCGATCATCGGCGCGCTGCGCGCCAAGGGGATGGCAACGCCGGTCCTCATCCTCTCCGCGCTCGGCCAGGTCGACGACCGCGTCAAGGGGCTGCGCACCGGCGGCGACGATTATCTCGCCAAGCCCTACGCATTCTCGGAACTCTTGGCCCGCGTCGAGGCGCTGGTGCGCCGCGGCGGCAACCGCGGCGAGGAGACCGTCTATCGTGTCGGCGACCTCGAACTCAATCGGCTCTCGCACGAAGTGAGCCGCGCCGGGCAGGAACTGCAATTACAGCCGCGCGAATTCCGCCTGCTCGAATATCTGATGCGCCACGCCGGTCAGGTCGTCACCCGCACCATGCTGTTGGAAAACGTCTGGGATTATCATTTCGATCCGCAGACCAACGTCATCGACGTCCACATTTCGCGTCTGCGCTCCAAGATCGACAAAGGTTTTGGGCCGCCGCTTCTGCACACCGTGCGCGGCGCCGGCTACATGATCCGCGACGGGGCGCGGTAGCGGGCGGAGCTCGTCATCTCGAGGCGCGGGTCGAAAGCGTCGGCGCGCACCTCAGGATGATGGAGTGTTCGCATGCTGTTGTGCTTCAGCTTCTCCAAGCACGCCCGCGGAGAACAGGCCATCGATTCTCTCACCGGCAATGCCCCAGTCGAGAAGCGCGGCGCGCGTTCCGGCGCCCGGCGCCCGCGGCGGCGTCGGAATGCCGGCGGGCGTGCGCTCGAAGCGCGGTGCGGGGCCCGGCTGCACGACCCCGTCGACTTCGACGAACGTGCCGCGGGCGATGTTGTGCGGATGAAAAGGCGCTTCCGCCATGGTGAGGACCGGCGCGAAACAGGCATCGGTTCCTTCGAGCAGCGCGCACCAGTCGTCGCGCGTGCGGGTCTTGAACAGGACTTCGAGTTTTTGCTCGAGCGCCGGGCCGTCGTCGGCGGTGTAAGCGAGGCCGAGCCGCTCGAACAGCACCCGGCGGAATTTGTGCTCGATCGGCGCGATCGCAACGTAGCGGCCGTCCGCGCATTCGTACACGTCGTAGATCGCCGACCCGGAATCGAGCAGATTTTCTCCGCGTTTCAGGCTGTGCAGCCCGGCGGCGTGAAGGCCATAAAACAACGTCATCAGCGATGCGGCGCCCTCGGTCATGGCGGCGTCGACGACTTGGCCCCGGCCGGAGCGTCCCGCCTCGATCATGGCGCAGGCCATGCCGAAGGCGAGGTAAAGCGCGCCGCCGCCGAAATCGGCGACGAGGTTGAGCGGTGGGGTCGGCTTCGCCCCGGCGCGACCGATGGCGGCGAGCGCGCCCGACAGCGCGAGATAATCGAGATCGTGCCCGGCCGCCTGCGCCAGCGGACCGCTTTGGCCCCAGCCGGTGATGCGCCCGTAAACGAGCCGCGGGTTGCGCGCCAGCATCTCCTGCGGGCCGAGCCCCAAGGCGTTCCATCGTGCCGGGCCGGAAGCCCTCGATCAGGCCGTCGGCGGCGGCGACGAGGTCGGCCGTCAAAGCGAGCCCGTCCGGGTGCTTGAGGTCGACCGTCACGCAGGGCCGGCCGCGCGTGATCAGATCGAACCGCGGCGGCACGGCGATACCGAGGCCGCCCGGGGTCAGCCGGTCGACGCGGATGACGCTGGCGCCGAGGTCGGCGAACAGCATGGCCGCCATCGGCCCGGGCCCGATGCCCGCGAACTCGACGACGCGCAGACCGCTGAGCGGGCCCTGGCGCGCTCCGTTGCGGTTTTCCTCTCCCGCCTCCATCCTTGCTCCCATCTTGAAACGCCGGCGCCGGACTGGCACATCATGACCGTATTCATGATGACGGTATCCATAATGACCGTATCCATGCGCCGGCAATACCATAGAGAAGCTTTCGCGTGAGCGCGCTCGGCAAGCTTTTGCGCACGACGGCGTTTCAATTGACGCTCGTCTATCTGTTGGTGTTCGTGCTGTTCGCGGTGTCGTTGCTCGGCTATTTCGCCCTCAACACCAGGCGGCTCATCACCGATCAGATCACCCGCACCGTCAACACCGAGGTGGCGCGGCTGCGCCTGCAATACGATGAAACCGGCATCCGCGGGCTGGTGATCCTGCTCGACCTGCGCTCGCGGCGGCCGGGCTCGAGCCTCTATCTCGTCACCACGCCGAACGGCGAGGGCCTCGCCGGCAATGTCGGCGCGCTGCAGCCCGGCGCGCTCGACCATCCGGGCTGGATCGAGACCTCGTATCGCCGCATCGACACCTCGGACCCGGCCGACCACCACGCGCTGGTCGAAGTGGTGGAACTGCCGGGCGGCTTTCGCCTCCTGGTCGGCCGCGATCTCGAGGAGCGCGAGCGCATCTTCGACATCATCGCCAATGCCGGGCGCTGGTCGTTCGCGCTGGTCGTCGTGCTCGGCCTCGCCGGCGGATTCTTCGTCAGCCGCCGCGTGCTCAACCGCATCGACGCCATGACGGGAACTGCGCAGACCATCATGGCCGGCGATCTGACCGGCCGGCTGCCGATCGCCGGCACCGGCGACGAACTCGACCGGCTCGCCGTTCATCTCAACGCCATGCTGGAGCGCATCGAGGCGCTGATGCACGGCTTCAAGGAAGTGTCCGACAACATCGCGCACGATCTCAAAACGCCGCTGACGCGGCTGCGCAACCGCTGCGAGGAGGCGTTGCGCACCGCCAAGGACGACGCCGGCTACCGCGCCGCGCTGGAGACGACGATCGCCGAGTTGGACGACCTGATCCGCACCTTCAACGCGCTGTTGATGATCGCGCGCGCCGAATCCGGCCAGGCGCGCGACAATATGGTCGAGTTCGACGCCGCCGAGATCGCCCGCGGCGTCGGCGAATTGTACGAGCCGCTGGCCGAGGAGAAGGGGCTCGCGCTCAAGATCGACGCGCCCGCGGCGGCGCCCGTGCGCGGCAATCCCGAACTGGTGAGCCAGGCGCTCGCCAATCTGGTCGACAACGCCATCAAATATGCCGGGCCCAAAGGCTTCGACTGCAACAGCGACAAGCTCAACGGCGCCGCGGCGGAAATCGTGGTCGGTGCCGGCAGTACCGGCGAGCGCATCACGCTCACCGTGGCCGATCACGGTCCGGGCATCGCGCCGGCCGATCGCGGCCGCGTGGTCGAGCGTTTCGTGCGGCTCGAACAGAGCCGCTCCGAGCCCGGCTCGGGCTTGGGGCTGAGCCTCGCCTCCGCGGTGGCGCGGCTCCATGGCGGCGAACTCAAGCTCGAGGACAATCATCCCGGGCTCAAAAGCGTCATCGCGCTGCCGCGCGCCGGCCCGGCGGCGGCGTGATGCCACTGGCGCCGCCCGGAATGCGGTTGAGCGAAAGCCTCGCCGACGCGGCCCTGATCCGACAGTTCGGCGGCGCTTTGCCGTTGCCGGCGCCGCAAGGCCGGGAGCGCTTGTCGGCCTGGCTTGCGGAGCTGGCGCCAACCGACGCCGGCGCGACGCTGACGGCGCTGATCGAAGAATATCCGTCGCTGGCGAGCGTGTTCGCCGCCATCGCGCACGCCGCGCCGTATCTCTGGGACCTCGTCCGCGCCGATCCGGCGCGCGTCGTTCGTATCCTGTGCCAGGATCCGCACGCGACGCTGAGCGCGCTCGTCGGCGCCGCACGCCAAGCCGCGGCGGCGGCGCGCGGGCCGGGCGAACTGATGGGCTCGCTGCGCGCCATCAAGGCGGAAGCGGCGCTCCTGATCGCGCTCGCCGATATCGGCAATGTCTGGCCGGTGGCCCGTATCACCCAAGCGCTCACCGACATCGCCGACGGGACGCTGGCCGCGGCCGTCCGCCATGTTCTCAACGAAGGCGCCCGGCGCGGCCGGCTCACGCCGCCCGATCCGCACCAGCCGGATTTCGCCTCCGGCTATATCGTGCTGGCGATGGGCAAGATGGGCGCCCATGAGCTCAATTTTTCCAGCGACATCGATCTCATGGTGTTCTTCGATGCCGCCGCCGCGCCGCTCGCCCCCGACCTCGAACCGACGACGTTTTTCGTCCGCCTGACGCGCGAACTCGTCAAGCTGATGCAGGAGCGCACCGCCGACGGCTATGTCTTCCGCGTCGATCTGCGGCTGCGTCCCGATCCGTCGTCGACGCAGATCGCCATCTCGACCGATGCCGCGCTCGATTATTACGGCAGCCGCGGCCAGAACTGGGAGCGCGCGGCGCTGATCAAGGCGCGCGCCTGCGCCGGCGACATCGCCGCCGGCGAAAAGCTGCTGCGCGAACTCGCGCCGTTCGTCTGGCGTAAATATCTCGATTACGCCGCCGTCGCCGATGTCCACGAGATGAAGCAGCGCATTCACGCCTATCGCGGCCACGGCGAGATTGCGGTCGAAGGCCATAATGTGAAGCTCGGCCGCGGCGGCATCCGCGAGATCGAGTTCTTCGTGCAGACGCAGCAGCTCATCGCCGGCGGCCGCCACCACGCGCTGCGCGGCCGCGGCACGCTCGCCATGCTGGCGCGGCTCGCCGCCGACGGCTGGATCGATGCCGCCGCGCGCGACGAACTCGGCGCGGCTTATGATTTCCTGCGCCGCGTCGAGCATCGCCTGCAGATGGTGGCGGACGAGCAGACCCACACCTTGCCGGCCGAACGCGCCGCGCTCGACGGCTTTGCCCGCTTTCTCGGCTTTGCCGGCCGCGACGAATTCGCCGCCGCGCTGGTCGCGCATCTGCGCGCGGTCGAGCGGCATTATGTCAGGCTGTTCGAGCGCCCGCCGGCGCCGCCCGGCGAGCAGCAACTTTCGTTCCTGAGCCCGGAAGGCGACGGCGAGACGCTCGACCGCTTGGCGGCGATGGGTTTTCGGCAACCGCGCGAGGTCGCGGGCGCAGTGCACCGCTGGCGCGAGGGCCTCTATCGCGGGCTGCGCGGCGAGCAGACGCGTGAAATTCTCACCGCGATGGCGCCGGCGATCATCGGCGAGTTCGCGCAGACCGAAGCGCCCGACGCGGCGTTCGTCGCGTTCGATCGTTTTCTCGCCGGGCTGCGCACCGGCTGGCGTTTCGTTTCGCTGCTGCGGCAGCATCCCGAGCTCATTCGCTTTCTCGCTTTGATCCTCGGCGTGGCGCCGCGGCTCGCCGACATTTTGGCGCAGACCCCTCATGTCATCGATCCGCTGCTCGAGCCGAGTTTCTTCGGCGCCTTGCCTGACGCGGAGCAGCTCGCCGACGAACTGTCCCGCAGGCTCGGCGAGACCGACGAGCTACGAGGATGCGCTCGATCTGAGCCGGCAATTCGGGCAGGAGCATATGTTCCTGATCGGCGCGCGCATCCTGTCGGGCTCGGTGTCGGCCGAACAGGCCGGCGAACTGTTCGCGCGGCTCGCCGATGTCGTCATCCGCGCGCTGCACACGCGCGTCGAGGACGATTTTGCCGCCACTCACGGCCGCGTCCGCGGCCAGGAAACCGCGATCCTGGCGCTCGGCCGGCTCGGCGCGCAGGAGATGACCGCGAATTCCGACCTCGATCTCATCGTCATCTACGATTACGACAAAGAGCACCCGGACTCCGACGGCGCGCGCTCGCTCTATGGCGCGCAGTATTTCGCCCGCTTCACCCAGCGCCTCATCAGCGCGCTCACGGTCAAGACCAATTACGGCGCGCTCTATCCGGTCGACATGCGGCTGCGGCCGTCCGGCCGCGCCGGGCCGTTGGCGACGCAGGTCGACGGCTTCATCGGCTACCAGGAGCGCGAGGCCTGGACCTGGGAGCACATGGCGCTCACCCGCGCGCGCGTCGTCTCCGGGGAGCCGGATTTTCGCGCGCGCGTCGAAGCCGCGATCCGCGCCGTGCTGACCCGCGAGCGCAAGCCGCGCGCGGTCGCCGAGGATGTGATCGAGATGCGGGCCGCCATCGCGGCGGAGAAGGGCGACGCCGACCCGTGGGATCTCAAATACGCCGCCGGCGCGCTGGTCGATATCGAGTTCGTCGCCCAATATCTGCAGCTCGTCCACGCGGCGGCGCTGCCGGAAATTCTCGACACCTCGACCGCGCGCGTTCTGGACAAGGCCGCGCGCCTGGGCGTGCTGGCGGTCGAGGACGGCGAAGTGCTCCGCCCGGCGGTGCGGCTCTTGCACGATCTTGCGCAGATCCTGCGGCTGTGTCTCACCGGCCCGTTCGATCCCAAATCGGCCGGGCCCGGCGTGCTCGCGTTGCTGGCGCGGGCCGCCGACCTGCCGGATTTCCCCGCGCTCGAGGCGCATGTGAAGGAGACGCAGCAAAAGGTGCGGGAATGTTTTGTGCGGATTTTAGGTGGGGCGCCGTAGCCGAAGCGAGGCTTGGCCGGCGAACAGTTTTGCCAGAAATCATGGCCGCTTATCAAGGCTATGCTTGATGTAGTCTACGTCGCTTTGTGGAATTTACCGTAACAAGTCGAGAAATTCTTCTCGTGTAAGACCGGCTTGTTGAATGATCCCGGCCAATGTTCCGCGCGGAAGATCGCGATTGTGGTAGGGCACGGTGGTGTGCCGGCGCGTCTGCGCGTTGAAGAGCTGATAGTGGCTGCCGGCTATACGGACGATGACGAACCCGGCGCGTTCCAAAGTTGCTACGATCTGCCGCGGTCTGAGACTCGGCAGTTTGCTCATACTTTCTCGCCGATTGCCGCACTCAATTGCTCGAAAATCGGCTCGGCTTCGCCCTCGTCCTGCAGCGTGTGCGCCAGTCGGTTGAAACGCGGCACGGCTTCGGCCGGATCGCTTTCGGGAATCGGTTCGCCCATCTCGACCATGATGTCGATCAGCCCGTCCATGGCGTCACGTGCCATGGCGCGAGCCTCGTCGAGTGTGTCCCCATAAGTGACGAGGCCGGGTAGGGCAGGGCAGGTCACAGTATAACCGCCCTCGGGCTCCGACTGGAAAACGAAGGTGTAGGTCCGATTCATCCCTGGACTATAGCACCATTTCAAGTTCGGCGCGCGCCGCCTCGTGCGCCTCCGCCGGCAACCGCACCACGACCGTCGTGCCGGCACCGAGTACCGAGCGGATGCGCATGCTGCCGCCGTGCAGTTCGACCAGGGACTTGGCGATGGCGAGGCCGAGGCCGGAGCCCTGGTGCCGCTTGGTCAACTGGCTTTCGACCTGCTCGAACGGGCGGCCGAGCTTGCCCAGTGCGTCTTTGGGAATGCCGATGCCGTTGTCGGCGATGGCGACGGTGATCATCCCCCCACGCACGCGGCTGCGCACTGTCACGGTGCCGCCGTCGGGCGTGAACTTCACGGCGTTGGAGAGAAGATTGAGCGCGATCTGCTTGAGCGCGCGGCGGTCGGCACGAAGGTGGATGCCCGGCGCGAGCTGCGACTGCACGGTGACGCGCTTCTCGTTGGCGCGGCCCCAGACGACGCGGACGCAATCGGCCAGCGTGCGGTCGAGGTCGACGTCTTCAGGCGCAAGATGAACGCCGCCGGCCTCGATCTTCGACATGTCGAGAATGTCGTTGATGACGTCGAGCAGATACTGGCCGCTTTCGCGGATGTCGCGCGAATATTCATTGTATTTCGGCGCGCCGAGCGGGCCGAACATGCCCGACGCCATGATCTCGGAAAAGCCGATGATGGCGTTGAGCGGCGTGCGCAGCTCGTGGCTCATATTGGCGAGGAATTTCGACTTGGCGTCGTTGGCCTCCTCGGCGCGCCGGCTCTCTTCGGCGTATTTCTCGGCGAGGTCGGCGAGTTCGCCGGTCTGCCGCTCCAGCGCCTGCTGCGAGTGGCGCAGGTCGTTGATGGTGGCGATGCGGCGCTTTTCGCCCTCGATGAGCTTCTGTTCGTGCTGCTTGAGCTTGGTGATGTCGGTGCCGACCGAGACGTAGCCGCCGTCCTTGGTGCGGCGTTCGCTGATGTGCATCCAGCGGCCGTCGTCGAGCTGGGCTTCGAAGGTGCGCGCGCCGGGCGGCTGCGCGTCGTCATTGGCGATGGTCGTGCGCAGGATCGGCTTACGGCCGGTCGCCAGCACCGCGTCGTACGGCGTGCCCGCTTGCACTGCCTCGTCGGGCAGGTGATGCAACTCCTGGAAATTCGAATTGCACAGCACCAGGCGGTTGTCGGCGTCCCACAGCACGAAGGCTTCCGGAATGGTCTCGATGGCGTCGCGCAGCCGCAGATCGGCGGCGTTGGTGCGCTCGACCAGGCTTTTTTGTTCGGTGATGTCGACGGCGATGCCGATGAGATGCAGGCCGGTCTCGCCGTCCTGGCGGGCGAGTTCGCAGCGCACCCGCAGCCACAGCCAACGGTGATCGGCGTGACGCATGCGGAAGGCGTGGTCGATCTGCTGCATGCTGCCGTCGGCAAGCTGCCGCGCCAGTTCGTAGAGGTCGATATCGTCTTGATGGACCAGCGCGTTGACCTCGCCGAAGGTCAAAAGATCGTCCTTGGCCGGCAGGCCGAGCATGTCGAACATCGAATGCGACCAGAACACCCGGCCGCGCGCCAGGTCCCAGTCCCACAGGCCGCAACGGCCGCGATTGAGCGCGGTATCGATGCGGCCGCGCACGGTGTCGTGAATGAGGTCGGCTTCGCGCGCGCGCGTCGCCTGCCAATGGAAGGCGAAGCCGAGGATGAGCACGACGAAGCCCGTGGTCGCCGACAGCGTCACGGTCAGCGCGGTCGACGAGCGCCAGTTCGCCAGCGCGTCGGCCTTGGTCTCGACCACGGCGAGGAGGCCGAGCGGATTTTTCAGCGCGCGCACCGTGGCGAAGGCGGCGGTGCCGTCGGGCAGAGTGATCTCGCGGGTGTCGGCGGCGGCGCCGAAGGTGGTCAAGGGCTGCAGCGGGCCGAGCACGTCGAGAATGTGCCGTCCGATCTGTTGCGGGGCGTTCGGAATGCCGGCGACGATGGTGCCATCGGCGTCGGCGACGAGGATGCGCGCGCGCGCCCTGCGCCGCCCAGGACGGCAGCGCGCGCTCGATGTCATCGGAGGTGCGGCCGACATTGGCGCGCAGATCGCGGCCCGGGCGGTCGATCTCGATCGCGATCTGGTCGGCCAGCGCCCCGATGGTCTGCCGCTCGTCCATCACCGCCTGGCGGCGCTGTTCGAGCACCTGCACGCCGGCGCCGATCGAAATGGTGATCAGAAAGGCGATGATCAGAACCGGCACCGCGCGGCGCAGCAGCGGCTCGGCGCTCAGGAGGCGGTGATACGCCGGCTTGGCGATCGACTGCGCCAACCCCTTGATAGAATCCGAGCGTATCGACGCACTCGCCGCCTCGGCGCGCGCCATATCGAGCCTCCGTTTCGGAACGTCCCCTGCACCTGAACCGGAAGGATGTGCCGCATCTCTTCCCGAATCACCTTGATAAGAATCGATGCGCGGTGATTTGTCGAGAGTCGCGAGTCAATATTTTTTCGTTAATTGTCCCCGGGCTTTTTGAAGGAGCGCCGGCGGGGCATTCGCGGCTTCTGAGGTGCGCGTGCGACGCTTCGGCCGTGCGTCCTTCGAGGCTCGGCGCGTTGCGCCGAGCGCCTCAGGATGACGAGGTAATAGGAACAACGTCGCGATTATTGTTCTAATCCGCCAGCGTCCGCGCGACGATGTCGGCGACGTCGCGCGAGAGGCTTGGCGCCGCCGCGACACGCTTGAGCGTCGCCTGCGCGCGGGCGCGGCGGGTCGGCTCGAGCACGCGCCAGGAGCGGAACGCGCCGACGATGCGGGCGGCGACCTGCGGGTTCTTCGGATCGAGCGCGAGCACGGCGTCGGCGACGAAATCGTAGCCCGAGCCGTCGGCGCGATTGAACTGGGTGTGGTTGACCTGCGCGAACGATCCGATCAGCGAGCGCACCCGGTTGGGGTTCGACATCGAGAACGCCGCGTGTTTGGTCAAGGCGCGCACGCGCGCGAGCGTCGCCGGTTCCGGGATCGCCGCCTGCAGGGCGAGCCATTTGTCGATGATCAGCGGATCGTCGGCGTAGCGGCTGTAGAAATCCTCCAACGCGTGCGCGCGCTCGGGGCCGTCGACCAGCGCCAAAGTCTCCAGCGCCGCCATGCGGTCGGTCATGTTGTCGGCATTGTCGTACTGGGTAACCGTGCGCGCGATGGCGTCGCCGCGTTCCGTCGCCGCGAGCAGAGCGAGGCAGGTGTTCTTGAGCGAGCGCCGGCCGGCGCCTTCGGCGTCCGGCCGGTAGGGCGCGGTGCTGGCCATGCGCGCGTAGGTGTCTGCAAGCGCCGCGCCGAGCCGCTCGCCGATCGACGCCCGCAGTTTGCTTGCGCGCGGCGAAGATGGCGTCGGGATCGACGTCGCGGCCGATCTCGCGCGCGATGTCGGCTTCGCTCGGCGGCGCCAACGCCAGCGCGATGAACGCGGGCTCGAGCTTGCGATCGGCGAGGATCGCGCCGAGCGCGGCGATGAGGCCGTCGTCCTCGCGCGCCGATCCGCCCGCGTGCAAGGCCGCGGCATTGGCGATGAGAAGCGCCATCGCCAGGCTCTGCACCGCCTGCCAGCGGTTGAACGGATCGCTGTCGTGCGCGGCGAGGTAGCGCAGATCGTCGGCCGCGATCGGCAGCGTCAATTTGATCGGCGCCGAGAAGCCGCGATTGAGCGAGGGGATCGGCCGCTCGTCGACGCCGGTGAAGACGAAACTCTGGCTCGGCTTCGTCAGCTCGATGACGCTGCGTTGCAGCGGCGCGCCGTCGAGCACCAGCGGCAGATCGCCCGTTTTGCCGACGAGGCCGACGGCGAACGGGATCACCATCGGCTCCTTGTGCGGCTGCCCCGGCGTCGGCGCGATCGTCTGCGTGATGTCGAGCCGATAGGTCTTTTCGCGCGCGTCGTAATGCGGCGTGACCACGATGTCCGGCGTCCCGGCCTGCAGGTACCAGCGCATGAACTGCGAGAAGTCGCGCCGGCTCACATCGGCGAAGCATTGCACGAACTCTTCGACGGTCGCCGCCTCGCCGTCGTGGCGCGTCGAAATAAAGATCCATGCCGGCGCGGAACAGTTCGCCGCCGAGCAGGGTGCGGATCATGCGCACGATCTCGCGCGCCCTTGTCGTAGACCGTCGTGGTGTAGAAGTTGTTGATCTCGTGATAAACTTCCGGCCGCACCGGATGGGCGAGCGGGCCGGCGTCCTCGACGAACTGGTGCGCGCGCAGCGCGCGCACGTCGCCGATCCGCTCCACCGCGCGCGAGCGCTGGTCGGCGGAAAATTCCTGGTCGCGGAAGACGGTGAGGCCCTTCCTTGAGGCAGAGCTGGAACCAGTCGCGGCAGGTGATGCGGTCGCCGGTCCAGTTGTGGAAATATTCGTGCGCGATCACCGCCTCGATGTGGGCGAAGTCGGTGTCGGTCGCGGTCGCCGGCGACGCCAGCACGTATTTGTCGTTGAAGACGTTGAGGCCTTTGTTCTCCATCGCGCCCATGTTGAAGGCGGAGACGGCGACGATCATGAAAATATCGAGATCGTACTCGCGGCCGAACGCCTCTTCGTCCCAGCGCATGGCGCGCTTGAGGCTGTCCATGGCGTAGCGCGCGCGGTCCTCCTTGCCGGGTTCGACATAGATCGCGAGCGTGACCTCGCGGCCCGGACATGGTGGTGAAGCTGTCGCCGACGCGGGCGAGCGCGCCGCCGACCAGCGCGAACAGATAACTCGGCTTCTTGAACGGATCGTGCCACACCGCGAAATGCCGCGTGGTGCCCGGCACGTCGCCCTGCGCGATCAGATTGCCGTTGGAGAGCAGCACCGGCGCTTCGGCCTTGTCGGCCTCGATGCGCGTCGTATAGACGGCCATCACGTCCGGCCGGTCGAGGAAATAGGTGATGCGGCGGAACCCTTCCGCCTCGCACTGGGTGCAATAGGTCGCGCCGGCGCGGTAAAGGCCCATCAGCTGGGTGTTGCCGGTCGGATCGACCACGGTCTCGATCGTCAGCGCGAACTCGCGCTGCGGCGGCTGGGCGATGGTCAAGCGTTCGGGCGTGGCGACGAAACTCTCGTGCGGCAGCGGCTTGCCGTCGAGCGCGAGCGCGGTGAGCTTCAAATCCTCGCCGTCGAGCACCAGCGGCGCCGGCGCCGCCGTGCCGTTGGGTTTGAGCTTGAGCGTCGCCCGCACGGTGGTCGCGGTCGGATGCAGCGACACGT
The DNA here is from genome assembly GCA_963836095.1 of uncultured Pseudomonadota bacterium. GTDB lineage: Bacteria > Pseudomonadota > Alphaproteobacteria > Rhizobiales > Xanthobacteraceae > BOG-931. Next base: position 218,176 of record CAWIHU010000012.1, on the reverse strand, counting down.
CGAGTTCGACGGTCTCGATCAGCCAGTCCGGCGGGCGGTAGTCCTCGAGGCGGATGGGGCGGGGTTCTTCGGTGCGCATCTGAGGTGAGCCAGTCTATGTGAGCTTTTTCGTCTATGTGAGCTTTTGTATTTATGCGTCAGCTTTTGTATTTGGGATGGGGAATGCCGGCATCGCGCAGGATCGAGCGCAGCGTACCTTCGCCCTTGAGGCGTCGTGGAACCATGAAGCTTCTCGAGGTGACCGGGCTCCACCACATTTCATGCTTGGCGCCTTCGCGCACTACGCGGCAGCCGTTTCGGCGTAGAAGAGCATCGAGCTCGCGCTCCGAAAGGCTCGGCATGCAGGGTCATTCGACGGCGAGCCGCTCGCCCTCGCGGCTGAACACGAGCTCCACGGCTTCGTCCCCGGCGAGGATGCCGTTTGCGCGCAGTAGCTCGGGAGCCCAGGTGCGAGCTTCCACAATCGCCTGTTCGAATGTGTCGCCCTCGATATTCAGGCCGGGAATGGCGGCGCTGGTTGCGGTCCACACGCCTTCATCGGCGCGCGCGACCTCGATTTCGAAAGTGCGGACTTTCGCAGGATAAGGCCTGACTTTGGGCGCATGCGCCACGCTCCTTCGACAAGCTGCTGATATATTCCGCTTTATCGAGTATCACAACCTACGGCCAAGTGCCATTCAAGTGCCATTCAACGTGCCATGGCGGAGGCGAAATCAATGATGCGGGCGATGGTGTTGGATCGGCCGCACACGCCTTTGACGATGCGCGAGCGGCCGTTGCCGCAGCCGGGGGCCGGGGAGATTCTGATCGAGATCGAAGCGTGCGGCGTGTGCCGCACCGATCTGCATGTCGTCGACGGCGAGCTGCCGCATCCGAAATTGCCGATCGTGCCGGGACACGAGATCGTCGGCCGCGTCGTGGCGTTGGGAGCCGGCGTCGACGGTTTTTCGCTGGGCGAGCGGGTCGGCGTACCGTGGCTCGGCGCGACTTGCGGCGTATGTCCGTATTGCCGCTCCGGCCGCGAGAACCTGTGCGACAATCCGCTCTTCACCGGCTACACCCGCGACGGCGGCTACGCGACCCACACCGTCGCCGATGCGCGCTTTGCCTTTCCGTTGCCGGAAAACCTCGATGCGGCCGAGGCGGCGCCGCTGCTCTGCGCCGGCCTGATCGGCTGGCGCAGCTACCGCATGGCCGGGGAGGGGGCGGCGCTCGGCCTCTACGGCTTTGGCGCCGCGGCGCATATTCTGGCGCAGGTCGCCGCCTGGCAGGGCCGGCGCGTCTACGCCTTCACCCGGTCCGGCGATGCGGCCGGGCAGGCGTTCGCCCGTTCGCTCGGCGCGGTGTGGGCCGGCAGCTCCGAAGAGATGCCGCCGGAACGACTCGACGCCGCCATCATCTTCGCGCCGGTCGGCGCCTTGGTGCCGGCGGCGCTTAAGGCGGTGAAGAAAGGCGGCCGCGTCGTCTGCGGCGGCATTCACATGTCGGATATTCCGAGCTTTCCCTATCGGCTGTTGTGGGAGGAGCGGGCGCTCGTCTCGGTCGCCAATCTCACGCGCGCCGACGCGCGCGAGTTCTTGGCCATCGCGCCGCAGGTCGGGATCAGGATCAAGGTCACGCGCTATCCGCTGGCGCAAGCGAACGCGGCACTGGACGATTTAAGGGCAGGGCGCTTTGAAGGCGCCGCGGTGCTTATTCCGTAAGTCCGTGCTCGAAACAAAAAAACGAGGCGCAAGCTAACGCCGCGGTTCGGCGTGGCCGATCACACGCTGGATCGCCGGAAACTTCCGGCGCAAGCCGTCCTCGACCGCATCGACCAGATCGTGCACCGCTCGCACGGACAGCGTCGGGTCGGCGCGGCAATGGAAATTGACGATTTCGCCGTCGGGGTTTTCGCGCACGCGCACGTCATGGACTTCGCCGAGGCCGGCGAGGCCGGCGGCGAGTGAAGTGAGCGTCTGGGTAATTTCGGCGATACGCGCGGGACCGGCATCGCGGCCGGCGAGCAGGACGGCCGGCAGCGGCTCGATATGGGTTTCGACCTCGACGCCGGGGCCGAGTTCGTCGCGGATCGCCTCCTCGAGGCCGGTGGCGACGTCGTGCGCGGCGGCAAGCGGCAACGTGCCTTCGACTTCGAGGTCGGCCGAGACCGACAATTTATCGCCGATCGCCTGTACGGCGACGTGATGCACGGCAAGACCGCGGTTGCGCGCGATCAGATAGACGCGTTCGCGCACGGTTTCGTCGTCGAGCGCGCGCGGCTCGGTCGTGATGGTCACTTCCGCTTCGGGGAGATCGCCGCGGATGGCGCGGGCGAGCCGCTCCTTGATGGCGGCGACGCGGTCGAGCGGCAGCGTACGGCTGACCGCGACGGCGATTTCGACGAACAGCACCGCGCCGCCCGGGCGGGCGCGCACCCGCTCGACGGCGACGATGCCCGGCACGCGCCGCGCGATCGCCGCGGCGCGTTCGCTCACGCCGGCCGGGGCGGTGTCGGTCAGCGTGTCGATGGTGCGGCGGCCGAGCCGCCAACCGGCCACGCAGATGAAGGCGGCGACCACCAGCGCCGCCGCGGCGTCGGCGCGGAAATAGCCGAGCGCGACGCCGCAAAGCCCGATCAGCACCGCGACCGACGACCACATGTCGGAGGAGAAATGCAAGGCGTCGGCCTCGAGCGCCTGGCTCGAGGTCTTGGCGGCCACTCGAGCGAGCGCGCGCGCGCGGAAGAAATCGACGAAGATCGACGCGGCGATGACGATGAAGGCCGCCGGCGTCGCCGCCACTGCATAGTCGCGCTCGCCGGCGAGCCGCTGCGCCGCCTCGATGATCACCGCGGCCGACAGCACGAACAGAAACCCGGTCTCGATCAGCGCGGTGACGCTTTCGACCTTGCCGTGGCCGTATTGATGCTCGGCGTCGGCCGGCTTGCCGGAAATGCGCACGGCGAAGTAGGTCATTACCGTCGCGCCGAGGTCGATCAGCGAATGGCCGGCTTCCGACAGGATCGCGAGCGAGCCGGTCAAAAGGCCGACCACGGCCTTCGCCGCCGTCAGCCCCGCCGACGCGGCAATCGACACGAGAGCGGCCTTTTCCTTTTCGTTCATGTTCGCCTCGGGGCCGAGGAGTTGGCGGCGACCGCATCGATACAACGATTCTTAAGTCGGGAGTTCCACCCGAGCATGGTGCCCAAGCGGGTGGTCGGCCGCGGAGCGCGGGTCTTGCCTGGCGCCGTTGCAGCGCTTACTCATATCCGCGCCGACGGAGAGGTGGCCGAGTGGCTGAAGGCGGCGGTTTGCTAAACCGTTATACGGTCTAAAGCCGTATCATGGGTTCGAATCCCATCCTCTCCGCCAAATCTGCCTCTCTACCAAGTGTTTACGTGAGCCTTTGCCGTCATTCGGCAGGCCAACGATTGCGGCAGGCCGACGGTTCAGTGCGACATCAAGATCGGCAACGTCATGCGCGCCATGAGGTCGCGGGTGACGCCGCCGAGAAGCTTTTCCCACAGCCGCGGATGACCGAACGCGCCGGCGACGATCAGATCGGCACCCAGCGCGTGCGCCTTGGTCTGCAGCGCGTCCGCAATCGAGCCTGACGAAACTTCCTCCATGCGGACCGCCTCCACCACGGCGCCGTGATGCCGCAGGTGCTCGACGATCCGCTCGCCCGGCGGCGCACGGTGCGCGTCGATAAAGCCGGAGGGGTTGACCATCACCACCGTGGTCTTGTCGGCGCGCTCGATCAGCGGCAGCGCGTCGTTGAGCGATCGGGTCGCCGGGCGGCTCGAATTCCAGGCGACGGCGATATGGCGGCCGAGGGTGCTCAACGCTGCGACCGGCGGCACGAACAGCACCGGTCGCCCGGTGACGAACAACAGTTGTTCGGAGAAGGTGTAGTTGATGGCGGCCGGCTCCTCCGGCAGCTCACGGCCGACGATGCAAAGATCGGCGTAGCGCGCATATTGCGGCACCAGTTCGGCCGCGACGCCGTCGACGATCTGCAAGCGGGCCTCGATGTCGTGGCCGCGCGTCAGCGCCGTCAGTGACGTTTCCAAACGTTCGGCGGCAGCTTGCATCGCGCGTTCGATGCTGTGTTCGAGTTCGTGCAGGTCCTTGGCCGAAACGAGTCCGGCCTCGGCGGAGCGGTGCCAATGCAACTGCTCCGCGTTCGGCTCGCGCACGTAAAGCGCCGTCAGGCGGCTGCCGTGGCGAATGGCGAGATCGGCGGCAAGACGCAGACTGATCAGTGCGCTTTCGGCTTGATCGACATAGACGAGCACATCCTTGAGCGCCATGGCGTTTCCCCACGCTGGCAAAAAAGGTGCGGACGTGGCGGGTGCCAGTCCCGCCGCCCGTTATTGCAGTTTCGGCTCTCGCTAGTGCGGTTTCGGCGCCGGTACGGCCGCGATGTCTTCGTTGCCGGGAGTGGCGGATTGTCCGACGTTGCCGATGCCCGCACCGGTCTCGCCGGCGACGCGGACCACGTCGCCGGCGGCGAGCGAGTCCGGCGGACTGTTCACCACGCGGTCGGAAGCCGTCAGCCCCTTCAAGACTTCGACTTCGGTACCGAGGTTGCGGCCGAGCGTGATCGGCTTGAGCTCGATCTTGTTGCCGGGACCGACGGTCGCGACTTCCAGCCCGCGCTCGCGGAATATGAGCGCGCTGGTTGGAATGCGCACGACGTCGGGATCGGTCGGCAATTCGAAGTCGACATGAGTGTAGGCGCCGGGCTGCAGCAGGGTGTCGGGATTTTCGGCATGCAGCTCCACCAACAGCGTGCGCGCATCGAGATTGATCGCGCTCGATGTGGTGGCGACCATCGCCGCGAAGGTCTTGTTCGGGTATTGCGGCAGATGCAGTTCGGCGGACAGGCCCTGGCGCATGCCGGCGGACAGCTGCTGGGGCACCTGCACATAGACGCGCATCTTGTGCAGGTCCGCGACGCGAAACAGCTCGGGTCCGTTGCCGCCGCCAGTGCCGCTGCCGGCGTTGATGAGCGCGCCGATATCGGTCTCGCGCGCGGTCACGACGCCGTCGAACGGCGCGACGATTCTTTTGAAGTCTTCGAGCGCCGCGAGGCGGTCGATTTCGCCCTGATCGGCGGCGACCTCCGCCGTGGCGGCGTTGAGTTGGGCGACGGCGCTGTTGTAGTCGGCCTGCTTGGATTCCTGTTCTTGCACGGAAACGACGCCCTTCGGCGATTTGCGCCAGCGATCGAAGGTCGATTGGGCGAACTGCCGTTCGGCTTCCCTGACCTTGACCTGCGCCTTGGCCGAATTGAGTTTGGCCTGTGACGCCGCGAGCTGCGCGTCGAGATCGGGCGCCTCGATTTCGGCGAGCAGATCGCCCTTCTTCACGTGCGCGCCGTAGTCGAAGTACCACTCCTTCAAATAGCCGCTGACGCGGGCGTAGATCGGCGCCTCGTACCAGGCCTGGACGGTGCCCGGCAGTGACAATTTCCGCGTCGCGGCGCCGGTGCGCGGCGTCAGCAGGGCGACGGTCGGCACCGCCTGCTCTTGGGTCCATTGCGTGACTTCGGCCTCGTGACTGCGTCGCTGCAAAATCCCGAACGCGGCGATCGCGACCGCCGCGAGGGCGGCGATGATCCCGATCTGGCGCAGGTTTCGCGGCGGCGACATCGGCGTCGTCTCGTGCTGGGGCCGGTGGTCTTCCGAGGCCATGGGTTCTCCGATGGATGCTCCGGTCAGGCGGTCGATCCGGGTTGCGGGTTCGCTAACGGCGCGCCCCGCTCGCGCCTTGCATGCAGCAGGCTGAAGACGACGGGGACGAAAAACAATGTCGCCAAGGTCGCGATCAGCAGGCCGCCGATCACGGCGCGGCCGAGCGGGGCGTTCTGCTCGCCGCCTTCGCCGAGCGCGAACGCCATCGGCAGCATGCCGATGATCATGGCGAGCGCGGTCATCAGCACCGGGCGGAACCGCGTGAAGCCGGCTTCGAGCGCGGCCGCGGTGGCATCGAGCCCTTGCTCCAGACCCTCGCGCGCGAAGCTCACCAGCAGGATGCTGTTGGCCGTGGCGATGCCCATGCACATGATCGCGCCGGTCAAGGCCGGCACCGACAGCGTCGTCCCGGTCACGAACAGCATCCAGACGATGCCGGCGAGCGCCCCCGGCAGCGCCGTGATGATGATGAACGGGTCGACCCAGGACTGGAAATTGACGACGATGACCAGATAGATGAGCAGGATGGCGCCGGCGAGACCGAAATAGAGTTGGCTGTAAGCGCTGGTCATCGTGCGCACCTGCCCGCGCAACGCGACATAGGAGCCGCGCGGCAGGTCCTTGCGGGTGTCGGAGAGAATGCGGTCGATGTCGGCGGCGACCGCGCCGAGATCGCGCTCTTGCACCGCGCCGAAAATGTCGATCACCGGCTGGACGTTATAATGCGAGACCACGCCCGGGGACGGGCCCGGCGTGATCTGCGCCAGCCCGCCCAGATATTGCGGCGCTGGCAGCGCCGGCGAGGTGATCGGCACGTTGACGAGATCCGACATCGTGTCGATGCGGTACTGCGGCATCTGGGCGACGATCGGGTAGGACACGCCGTTCTCGGTATTGAGCCAGAAATTCGGATGCACTTGGCCGCTGCCGGACAGCGTGACCAGGAGGCTGTTGGCGATGTCGCGCTGGGTCAGGCCTACCTCGCCGGCAAGCGAGCGGTCGACATTGACGTTGATCTGCGGATAGTTGAACACCTGCTGGATGCGCAGGTCGGCGATGCCGGGAACGGTGCGGATGCGCTTGAGGAGATCGGTGGCGTAGGCGTAGTTGGCCTTCTGATTGTTGCCGATGACCTGCACGTCGATCGGCGCCGGCAGGCCGAAATTGAGAATTTGCGACACGATGTCGGCCGGCAGGAACGAGAACGTCACGCCGGGAAATTTTTGCGGCAACACGGTCCGCAGCTGTTTGATGTATCCCGCGGTCGGAGCGTGATCCTCTTTCAGACTGATCAAAGCATCGCCGTCCTCCGGCCCGATCGTGCCGGTGTTCTGGTAGGCCATGTTGATGCCGGAGAACGGCAGGCCGATATTGTCCACGATGTTGTCGAGCTGCGCCGCGGGAATGGTCTGGCGCACGGTCTGTTCGATCAGATCGAACAACCGCGCGGTCTCCTCGATGCGGGTGCCGGCCTGGGCGCGCACGTGCATCAAGATTTGGCCGCCATCGACCGCCGGGAAGAAGTCTTGACCGAGAAACGGCCAGAGGCCGAACGAGAGAACGACACACGCCAGAAAGCCTACGATCACACGCGTCGGGCGGTCGAGCGCAAGTACCAGCAGCGCGCGATAGCGGGCGCGAAAAAGTGTGAAGACGCGCTCGAATCCCATCTGAAAACGCTTCAGGGGATTGCGCGCGCGATAGGTCGAGGCGGCATGACCATCGTGTCCGGTGTGGGCGTGGAGGAGGAAGTGCGCCATTGTCGGCACCAGGGTGCGCGACAGGAGAAACGAGCCGATCAGAGCAAACACGACCGCTTCGGCCAGCGGCCGGAACAGGAAGCCGGCCACGGCGCCGAGCTGAAACATCGGCACGAAGACGATGCACAAGCAAAGTAGCGTGACGAAAGCTGGAATGACGATCTGTTGGGCGCCATCCATGATCGCCGGCTCGACCTGCTTGCCCTGCTCCAGGTGATAATTGATATTCTCTATGGTGACGGTTCCGTCATCGACCAGAATGCCGACGGCAAGCGCGAGGCCGCCCAGGGTCATGACATTCACGGTTTCACCCAGCCAGGCCAAGGCCGTGAGCGCGAACAGAATGGCGAGCGGTATCTCGATGAGGATGATGACGGTGGAGCGCCAGCTGCCAAGGAAAACGAGGATCATCACGCCGACCAGCGCCGCGGCGAGCGCTGCCTCGCGGACGACGCCGAACACGGCAGCCTTGACGAAGACCGACTGATCGCCGACGGCGTGAAGGTCGAGGCTCGGCGGCAGGCTTTCCTCGACCCGCGGCAGCAGCGCTTTGATGCCGTCGATGACATTGAGGGTGGAGGCCGAGCCGGCCTTGAGAATCGTCATCAGCACGGCGCGGGAGCCGTTGACGCGCACCAGATTGGTCTGCGGCGGCGAACCGGCATGCACGTAAGCGACGTCGCGCATAAAAATTATCGTGCCGTTGACCTTCTTGACCGGCAGGTCATTGATTTTTTCGAGCACCGTCGGACTGGCGTTGAGCGACACGTTCCAGTCGAATTTGCCGATTTTCTGGTCGCCGGCCGGCAGGATGAGATTCTGCAACGACACGGCATTGAGGACGTCGTCGGCCGAAACATTGTGAGCCTGCATGGCCTGCTGATCGAGATCGACCTGAACCTGCAGGATCTTGCCGCCGTAGGGGGAGGGGACCGCGGCGCCGGCAACGGTGGCGAGCTGCGGGCGGATGAAGTTCTGCCCGAGGTCGAACAGTTGCATCTGGGGCAGCTTCTTGCTCGAGAGCGCCAGCTGTAGGATCGGCACGCTGGAGGCGTTGTAGCTGAGCACGTAAGGCGGCGTGATGCCGGGCGGCAACAGTTTCAGCACGGTTTGCGAAGCCGCCGTCACTTGCGCCAACGCCGCGGCGATGTTGACGTTTTTCTGGAAGAAGATTTTGACGACGCCGTAGCTGTTCAGCGACTGCGACTCGATGTGTTCGATGTCGCCGACCTGGGAGGTCAAGGTGCGTTCGTAATAGTAGATGACTCGACTGGACATGTCGTTCGGCGCGAGCCCGTTGTAGGTCCAGACGACACTGACGACCGGAATGTTGATGTTAGGGAAGATGTCGACCGGGGTTCGCAACGCCGCGAGTCCGCCGAAAATCGCGATAAAGAAGGCGAAAACCACAAAGGTGTAAGGTCGCCGCAGCGCAATCTGAACGATCCACACGGCAATGATCTCCTGACGACGCGCGGGATTGACCAGACGATCAGGCAACCGCCGCCATGACGCGACCCGTGAGGCTGGACCTTATCCCGCCGCTCCCCGGCACTTTCCAGTCTATCGGCAGCGGGACAATGCTTTAGCCTTCAGTGGTTTACAAGTCCGATGGGGGCGTCGGCCGCGTCGAGGGGTCGCGTCATTTGGCCGCCGCTTACGCCATCGCCTCAACGCGCCGGCGACGCCGCGGTTGCGCAATGGAACATGATGGCGGATGCTGGCTTGGATCTGTGCTCGAGACGCAGAGATGAACCGTTTACGCAATCTGCCGGCGACTGCCGCCCTCGCGCTGTTGCTAACCGGATCGCCGGCGATGGCCGAGCCGGAGCAGCAGCCGCCGCCGCAGCTCGTTCCGACCCGGGACGTCGACATCATCTACGACGTGGTGCGGCCGCAGCGGCAGCAGCAAAAAAGCTGGCAACGCGTACGCTGGTCGGCCGGCGACAGGCTGGAACGGGTCGACGGTCCCGACAAATCGGCCACGATCTTCGACCGCGACGGCAACGTTGTCACGCTGTTGAACCCGGCGACGCGGACTTACCGCAAGCTGGAGGGCGCGCCACGCCGCCCGACCGAACCGGAACCGGGAACGAAGCTCCAACGCGGACCACAAGCCGTCATCGCCGGACTGCCTTGCACCGATTGGTCATGGTCGGAAGACGCCGAAATGCACACGGTCTGCGCCACTGCGGACGGCGTGCCGCTTCGCCATATAGTCGACGGCCAAACCGTGATGCAGGCACGCTCGGTGAAATACGGGCCGCAAAAGGCGGAGCTATTCCAGGTGCCGCCCAACTACACGCCGGCGCTCGCGCCGGAAGGCGAAGCCAACCCGTAGCGAATCCGCCTCGGTTTCCCCCTGATTTCTGTGTCCGCAGAGCCACAGTCGCGGCCAAAATACGGCGCTATATTGACAAGGGAACGACGACCGCCGAAAAGTTACCGTTGTATTAATTCGAATACATCGGGGGTCGTGGTGAAGACAGGGCACGAACGTGGGCGCAATCCGGAATTGGCGCTGCCGCAGCGTCAAGCCGGTTTTGGCGCTAATTTGGGGGCTAACATGAGAAAATTCGGCGCGTCCGCGGGCGCTTCTGCCGCCGTCATTGTTGCGCTCGTCGGCGCTGCGCACGCGGCGGATCTTTCCGCAGCAGACGCCATGGTGCTGAAAGCTCCGCCTGCGAGTATCTACCCGCCGGGCGCTCCGTTTGCATCCTGGCTGGACATGGTGAGCGCCACCCAAGCGGCGCAGCCGCACTGGATGACTCCGCTCGTGACCGTCACGCCCCGCCTGGAGCAAGAGTTTCGGTGGGACTTCTACGACCAGAACAATGCGACCGCCCCCAACGGCAATGGTCAGCACATCATCAATTACGGCGGGCCCGGCGGTCCCAGGGTGGAATTCATCCCGTCCTATGATTGGGAAGCCATTGTGGCGCCCCCGCCTTACGAGACCGCCTCCGGCCCGAAGGGCAGCGCGAGCGGCTGGGGCGATTGGCCGATGTTCCTGCTCAAATATCGTATCGCTGCCGCGAACGAGCAGAACGGCAACTATATCGTGACGGCGTTCTTTCAGATGTCCGACCCGCAAGGCACGCATGGCAAGATCTCGAACAATGTCCTTGCTGCGCAGCCCACCTTGGCGTTCGGCAAAGGCTGGGGCGACTTCGACATCCAGTCGACGCTCAGCGAGCAATTTCCGGTGGAAGGGATCGCCAGCGGGTCCACGCCGGGCGCAACAAATCTGACCAACTTCGGCGATCCGTTCCTGTGGAACACCACGTTTCAATATCATTTGCTCGAGTATTTCTGGCCGGAAGTCGAGGTGAACTACGAGTATTGGCCGAATGGCGAGCATCAAGGCCTCAGCCAAGTGTTGATCACGCCCGGCCTCGTCTTGGGCCGCTTCAAGATCGGCATGGACAGCCCGACCCGGCCCATCAACCTGATCGTCGGCGCCGGCTATCAGGTCGCGGTCACGCCCAATCCGGTCGTGCAAAACAATATCGTCGCCACGGTCCGGGTGACGTTCTAGCTCCGCACCGCTTCATTGCGATTTGGGGGAAGGTCGAACGGGCGAAGCAGGGTTGGTTCTGGAACGAACCAAGTCAGCTTCGTCCGGTTCGCGCGTGACGTGGCTTTTATGCCACAGCGTTGCGACAAGAAGCCCCAAAGACGGCCGCCCATATTGCGCGGCCCGCGAAAACCAATCATCCTTTGCTGCGGGGGCGGGGTCATCTGCAAGCGTGGATTTTCGTACGCGTCGGCGCCGTCACGGTGCCGAAGTACGGCCCGTTTTTGCTCTGTGGTGATAGTAGGAGTGCATGCGTCCAGTCGCGGTGCCAGTCCGGTTCCTGCGTCTGTGTGGCGGCCGTCGGGAATCGGCCCGTCTGCGGACCTGGATTGCTACGCTCCGTTTCGCCACGCTCGGTCTCATCGCCGGCGCCGCTTTGGCCGGCTGCGCGGTCGGTCCCGACTTTCAGCCGCCGGCGCCGCCTATGCCGGCGAATTACGCCGGCGCGTCCGCGGCGAACGCAACACGTCCGAACGATCGCGGCGACGGGGCCGCAGTCGATTCGACCCGATGGTGGCGGGCGCTCAATGACCGCGAACTCGATGCCCTCATCGACCGCGCCATCGCGGCCAGCCCGACGCTCGAGATCGCGCTGAACCGGCTGCAGCAAGCGCGGGCGCAAGAGGCCGTCGTGGTCGGCGCGGCGTTGCCGGCGCTGGAAGGTAGCGAAGGCGGGGCGTTCGGCACCGGAAGCGATTTGCCACGCGCCCGTGCTGCGCCAACGCTCGTTTCGGGCGAAAATGCAGCGGGTGTGACGAATGTCACCAACATCGTCGGCTTCGATGCCGCCTGGCAGATCGACCTGTTCGGCAAATACCGGCGCGCCATCGAGGCGGCGCAGTACGACGTTGAGGCCGCGGCGGCCGCACGCAACATGGTGCTGGTCGCGCTCGTCGCCGACGTGACCCGCGCCTACCTCGATCTGCGCGCGCTGCAGATGCAGCTTGCGGTGCTGCGTAAGGACATCGAGGTCGCACAGAAGTACGTCGACTTCGTTCAGGAGCGCTTCAACCGCGGTATCACCAATGAGCTCGATGTCACTCTGGCGCAACGTGAATTGGCGCAGCTGCAGGCTCAGGTCGCGCCGCTCGGCGCCCAGATCAATGCAGCCCGCTATGTGATCGCCGTCCTCATCGGCGAATTTCCCGAGAACCTGGGCCGCGAACTGGCGCGCCCGGGCGTGCTGCCGGCCCTGCCGGTGCGCATTCGCGCGGGCTTGCCCATCGACCTGCTGCGCCGCCGGCCCGATATCCTCGAAGCCGACCGCCAACTGGCGAGCGCCACGGCGGCGATCGGCGTCGCCACCGCGGATCTGTTTCCTCAAGTCGCCATATCCGGCAGCGTCGGCTGGCAGCAGGGGCCGGGCCTTTCCGCCACCCCCATCAGTCCGATCTGGTCGGCCGGCCCGTCCGTCACGGCGCCGCTCCTCGATTTCGGCCGGCTCGATGCCGTGGTCGAAAAGGCCGATTTTCGCACCCGCGAGCTGTTGTTCAATTACAAGCAGACCGTGCTCAACGCGGTGCGCGAGGTCGACACCGCGGTCGAGGCCTATGCCGCCCAAGAGAACAGCTTGCGTCATTTGAGCGATGCGCTCATCGCGGCGCGCCGCGCGGTGAGCCTCGCCCAGCAGCGCTTCGATCGCGGCCTTACCGATTCCCTCAACGTCATCGACGCCCAGCGCCAGGAATTCGCCATCGAGCAGCAATACGTGGCGGCACAGCAAAACGCCGCGGAGCAGTTCGTCACGCTCTACAAGTCGCTCGGCGGCGGCTGGGAGGATTATCAGGTCTTCGCGCCGATACCGCGGCCGATGCCGGCCATCGCCGCCGCGTTCAAACGGCTGATCGACCGCAGTACCGCGCCGTAACGGCCCGAAATGCCGGCGCGGTTTTCGCAGCGCATCGCTTTGCCAGTATTTCGTATCGCCGTGCAATCATTGCGAGAATTTAATCTCGCCGGCAGGAACCGATCCGCCGACGCAAGTGATGACGGTTCGAGATGGCACGACTTGGGCAAGAGTGAATACCCTGGAGCGGAGAACCACCCCACCTCCATGCCGGCGCATGGTCGCCTGTCTCTGCCGACACAGTGGCGGTTTATACACCGTCAATGGCGGCTTGACCGCCATATGACGGCAACATGAAACTTTTTCCTTTGCCGATTTGCGTCTACCCAACCGACGTATGTGTTAAATTGCGCGCCGACTAGCTGCAATATTGGGACGCTGTCGAGGCGATGCGGATCAAACAATTAACAGCGCATGAGGCTCTCGCGGACCTATCCTTGGCAACGGTGTCCAGCGTCATAACTGTTCTCGGGACAGTAGCATTCGCCGCCCTGATTTTTTCCGGGCCTTTGGCAAAAGTCGTGCCGCTGGCCTTCGTGACCTTTCTCACCGGCACCGCTGTATCGGGGTTGGTGATCGGCTTGTTAAGCCGTTTTTACTGTAATCTCAGCGGTGCCCAGGATCAGCCAGCGGCCATTCTAGCGACCTTCGCGAGCGGCCTCACCAGCATGAGCGTGCTCGATGTGGGGGCGGCCACCTCGACGATGTTCGCCGTCATTGTTCTTTCTACCGCTTGCTTCGGTTTGGCTCTCCTGCTCCTTGGCGTCTTGAGATTCGGAAAATACACCCAACTCGTTCCCTATCCGGTGATCGGCGGCTTCCTGGCCGGAGTTCGGCGTGCTGGTCTTGATCGCCGCGATCCGGTTTCTGTCGGGTATCACGCCGACCCTGGACAGCCTCCCCGAGCTTTTCTCCTGGCAAATAGCCGTACGATGGCTGCCATCCCTGATCGCCGCCGGCCTTCTGTATTGGGGAATGAACCGCATTCGGCATGTCTTGTTTCTGCCAATCGCGCTGATCGGTATCGTGATCTTGTTTTACATTGTCGCAGGCATATTGTCCGTTTCGCTCGTCACCCTTCGGGAGACCGGTTTCGTCTTCGCGTCCCCGCGTGAAGGCGGCGTCTTCGACGCGATAAAATTGCTCTCCGTTACGAAAATCGATTGGAGTGTTGTCCTCAATGGGCTGGGAAAAATCGGCGGCCTGGTTCTAGTCTGTACGATCGGCGCGTCGCTCGCCACGACGGCCCTGGAAATCGGTGCCGAAACAGAGCTGGAGCCAAATCACGAATTGCGGGCGCATGGCCTGTCGAATCTGGCGGCCGCGCTGGTCGGCGGCTTGCCGGCCTTCACCCTGGCCGCACCGTCATTGGCCTATCTTCGCCTGGGAGCGTCCAGCCGTTTGATGCCGCTCCTGCGACCTCCTTTTAGTCTGGCGCTCGGGCTTGCCGGTCTTGAGCTCCTGGGGTTTGTGCCCAAGGTCATGGTGGGCACACTTCTTATCGTGTTCGCGTTCGGCCTGATGGACGAATGGCTGATCCGCGCCCGTCATCGCCTTGGCCGTAGCGACTACATCCTTGTCCTGGCGATCACGGGGATCATCGCGCTGGTCGGATTTCTGCCGGGGGTCGCAGCCGGCATTCTCATCGCTGTCCTCGACTTCCAAGTCAAATACGGCCGATTGAATGTCATAAAGGCCGAACTTTCGGGGCGCGATTTTCGCAGCGACGTCGAACGCTCCTCCCGCGCCGACGGCATTTTGCGCGAGGTCGGGGAGCGGGTTGTCACTTTCGAAATCCAGGGATTTATTTTCTTCGGGACGGCGATCGGACTTCTGGAGCATGTCCGCGAGCGCATCGGCGCGAGCACGCAAAAAATCGAATTCGTGATTTTAGGGTTTGCGAATGTCGACGGGTTGGACGCCGCGGCGCATTTCGCACTACGAAAGCTGAAAACCTTTGCAAAAATGCAGCATATTTGCTTGCTGTATTCGGGCTTGAACAGCGGCGCCGCCAAAGACTTGCAGGCCGCGAATATCCTCGGCGAGGATGATCTGTCCCGCTGCTTCGCGACTACGGCAATGGCTGTCGAATGGGTTGAAAACCGCCTGCTCGAGCAGGCCGGCTGGGACGATGTCCCGATCAGCGCCAAGGATGCCTTGGTTTCCGTCATCGGGGAACGGGACAAGGCGATGGCCTTGTTACCCTATTTCACCATCCGTGACATACGGGCAGGTGACACGGTGTTCCGCCAAGGCGACGAGGATTACGATACAATCCTGCTGGTGCGCGGCACTCTTTCGGCGCATCTCGATCTCGGCGGCGGACGGTCGGTTCGCTTGCGGAAATTTCTGCCCGGCACCCTAACGGGGGAAATGGCGTTTTATACCGACAGGAAACGTTCGGCCTCGCTGATGGCGGACACGGACGCGACCATCGGCGTCATCAGCGGCGCATCCCTTCTTCGTCTGAGCCGGGATCAGCCCGCCGTCGCCGCCGAGTTTCACCAGATGGCGGCACGACTGATGGCGCAACGCATCATATCGATGAACGCGATGCTACGGATCCTCCTCCCCGGCCTTGCCAACCGGACGCCGCGCGCGGCGCCGGCGAGGTGATCGAATTGGGATGTTGTTGCGGCGGTGGATAGTAGTCCGCTTTTGCCATTTAGTCCGGTAGAAGTTTGCGGCCTGCCCGAATGAGGCGTGTGCCGACGCGCGTGGTCCGAACTCCGACCGCGACATCGACGACGGTCATTCCGCCGCTTCCGCCCGATCCGCCATGGATCGGGTCGCATGTCCGAGCGCCCCGCTGATGTTGCATTTCTGCCACTGACGCGGCGAATCCCCTGTTGATGGCCGGCAAAAGCATGGCAATGGAACCAAGTGTCATCGTACAGTCATCCCCGAATTCTAGACGGGGACAGGGTAAATTTTTCCTCAGTTTCTCAAATATTCAAAACACTGGAGGGGATAATGGTGGTCAAACGTGGTGGTCAAACTCAAACGAAGAGCTCTCGAACGAGGGTTCGATTGGGACAGGGGGGTGCGGTGAAAAAGCTTTCCATTTCCGCAGCGATCGTTCTCGGGCTCGCCGGCGCGGCGAATGCGGCGGATATGCCGCTTCCGGCCAAAGCGTGGGCGCCGCCGGCGGCGGTGCCGGCGGCCTGTACCGGCCTGACCGACTTCTTGCTGTCGAACTGCTTGCTGAGCTGGTACGGCGTCACGTTCTACGGCACGGTCGACATGGGCGGGACCTACCAGACCCACGGCACGCCGTTCGACCCGAACTTTCCAACCGGCGCCAGCTACCTCCTTGGTGCTGGTGGCGGGTCTGCGGACGGCCGGAAAGCAGGATTTGGTCTCGGTCCCAACGGGATGAGCCAATCGAACGTCGGCGTTAAGATCATCGAGCCGATTGCGCCGGGCGGCTGGTCGTTTATTTCCCAGAACGAGTTGGCGTTCGACCCGTATTCTGGCCTTTTGTCCAACGCTCCGCAGGCCATGCAAAATGGCATCGGCCTAAACGCAGAATCAGGCGGCTCTACCGTACAACTCGAGCCGGTGGGGGTGGCTGGCGGCGACGAATGTCGTCGGCTTCAGCCAGCCGGTTTTTGGCACGGTGACCTTCGGCCGGCAAAACGACCTCAACAATGACTCGCTCAGCAGCTTCGATCCGTTCGGCGCCGCGTATGCCTTCTCGCTGATCGGGTATTCCGGCAAGATGGCCGGCGGCGGCGGCACCGAAGAAGCCCGCTGGACCACGGCGATCAAGTATCGCGTCAATGTCGGCAACCTCCATTTTGCCGTTGAGGGGCAGCCGATTACCGGGCACAACGCGGGCTATGACTCCTATAACCCCAATAACGGCGCGGTCGCAGGAGAAGTCGGCTGGGACATCAAGAACTTCGGTCCTGGCGTGCTCTCGTTGAATGCCATCGGCATGTATGTGAAAGACGCGGTGAATATTGGGCCGGCAGGCTGGGGTGCAAACGCTTTAGGCTGGGGGACCGGGGTCGGGAACGCGTATCTCAAGGCGACGCTCTCCGACAACACGAGCTTCGTGGCGGAGGCCAAATATAGCTTCGGCTCCTGGGGGAGCTCCGCGCCGGTCGTGAGCAAAGCACCGCCTGCGCCCTCTGGCATCCCGCTCACCCTTTACGCCGGCTATGAGTGGATCCAGTTGGCGAATCCAAGCGATCCGCAGACTTCGTTCCGCGATGACGGGTTCCTGTTCATGATCAACCCGGCGAGTGCTACTGGTGGAAACAACGGCATCAACAACACCGGAATCAATAACAACGCCTTCAATGCCCTTTGCGGTGCTGCTGGTGGTGGATGCACGTCCGAAATCTTCCAGTATGCGTGGGCCGGTGCAAAATACGGCATCACCAGAAACCTGGATCTCATCGCCGCCGACTATATCGAGTGGCAGAACACGTTCGCGGTGAATGCCGGCCTTTGCACCAATGCGATGGCCCACGGTTATTGCGCCGGCACGATGAACGTCGCGTCGGTCGCTATCGACTGGCGGTTCCTGCCGAAGTGGGACTGGTATACCGGCGTGATGTACTCGATCGCGGCCGGCGGCATCGCCAACGGCGATCTTTACAACAACAACGTCGCCGCCACCTCAGGCGTGCGCTTCCGGTTCTAAGAAGCCTACGTCGAACACTTTCGCGATCGTCGCGGCCGGCCCCATCGGGCCGGCCGTTCTCGTTTGCGCCGCTGCCGCGCCCGTGCGCCATATTTGCAACATGTTCCGGGAATTTGTCCCGTATCTTTGAAAACTCATTTATAACAGCGGCTTATATGGAGTTGCCACAGCGTCGGATGAATCGACCAGAACTCGCCAATCCGTATATTATGAGCCGGGACATAGCGGGCAAAATCGCGCGACCTGGAGCATTCCTGGCTCGCTTGAGTATCTGGCTCGCTGTGTCGGGCCATTTGCGACGGAGCGGTCCGCGAGGACCCGAACGGGGCGAAATGCTGGTGCTGGTGGGAAGAGCCCTTCTGATCGCCTCAATGGGCGTTTGCATGGTGCAAGCGGCCAATGCGACGGATTTTGTCTTTCCGACCCCGCAGCAATCGCAAGGCCCCAACTGGGCGGGACCGTATCTGCAGAACCATGGCGCCGTCGTAGCCGGCGTACCGTGGACGACGCCCGGGGCGTCGAACGGATTTTCCTCGGCGGCGCCGCCGGCCGTCAGCGACAGCTTCGGCTACAATTTCCAATCGGGCAATTTCGTGTTCGGTCTCGAAGGCTCGCTGGCGGCGGCGAACTTCGACGGCAAGTTCACGGCGCCGTCGTTGGCCGCGACCACCAATGCCGCCTGGACGCCGAACATGAATTGGCTCGGCACCGTGACCGGCAAGGTCGGCTATTCGTTCGGGCAGTGGCTGCCCTATGCCAAAGGCGGATTTGTTGCGGCTGAAGTCGGATCACCGACGCAGAGCGGCCCGCTCGTCGGCGGCTTTTCGCAAACCACGGATGTTTCAGGATGGACGGCCGGCGTCGGCCTCGAATATCAGCTGACGCCCAAATGGTCGATGGGACTTGAATACCTCTATACCGACCTCGGCAATGGCAGCCCGCAGAGTACGCTGGGCACGGCGCCGATTTCGGGCGCGCCGGAGGTGTACTCGACGGCGCTGAAGACCCAGAGCCTGCTCGGACGGCTCAATTACAAGACGGGCTGGTAGCCGACCTCGATTGAGCCCCGGCGTCTAAGTTTCCGCAAGCTCCGGCGCCTTGGCGTTAATCGCCGTTTCGCACCGTTCCATGAAGTGGATGATTTCGCCGAGCCGGCTCTCACCTTCGAGCAGCGGCGCGTGGCCTTCGTCGGGCACCTCGATGACATCCAATTGCGAGCGCCGCTCGCGCATGGCCTCGACCGTCGCCTTCGAGAGAATGTCCGAATTGGCGCCGCGGATGACCAGCATCGGGACATCCGCCAGCGCGTCGAACTCGTTCCACAAACAAGGCAGCGGCCGCTCGATCTCGATACCGCCGAGCGCGCGGGCGATGCCCTCGTCATAGGCGGGCTTGAGCGCGCCGTTTTTCAGATGCCACGTCCGCTGCGCGGCGCCGAGCCACTGGTCGGCGGTGAGCTTGGGAAACTGTTCGCTCATCAGCCCGCGCAGAACATCGGCGCCTTCTTCGTAGGTGCGCGGATGCGGCAATCTGCCGACATAGCTTTTGATGCGCGCGATGCCCTTCGGCTCGGTCACCGGACCGACGTCGTGCAGCACGACGCCGGCGATCGCTGTGGGGTGGGCGGCACCCAGCATCATGGTGAGAACGCCGCCCCGCGAGCTGCCTACGAACACCGCCGGCCCAACACCGAGTGCGGTCAACACGCCGATGATGTCGCAAAGCTCGGTCATGCAATTGTAGTTGCCGTGGTCGGTGTCGTGCTCGGAATGCCCGCGTCCGCGCAAATCGATGGCGATGACGTGCCGTTTCGGCGTTCCGTGCGCGAGCGCCGGAGCCAATTCGTCGAAATCGGCGACCGTACGGGCGAGGCCCGGTAGGCAGACCACCGGCACTCCGGGCGCCGCGCGCGTACCATATTCGCGCACGTGCAGTTTGAGCCCGTCTGGCGCCGTTACGAACAGGCTCTTGCCGTGGTCGAGCACGTCTCCATGCAACATTGCATGCCCCGCTTGCTCTTGGACAAGATAAACATACTAATTGCAAAGGAATGTCTCAATGCCGTCATGAAGGCATTCGCATAAGATTTTTGCCTATCCATTGGGCAATGCCCAAGATCGGCGGAATGCAAAAATTTGGGCGATTGCATCCTTTGGATGCAAGGGGAGGATCCCGGCTAACCACCGCGGCGCAGATCCGCTTCGATCAGAAGCCGGAAATCGTTGCCGAAGCGGGCGCGGTAGATCTGCATGTTCTCGATCACCCGCTGCACGTAATTGCGCGTCTCGGCGAACGGGATGCGCTCGATCCAGTCGATCGGATCGATCTTGGAACTGCGCGGATCGCCGTATTGATCGATCCATTCCTTCACGCGGTGCTTGCCGGCATTGTAGGCGGCGAAGGCAAGAATATAGGAGCCGTGGAACTCGCCGATATCGTCGCCCAGTTCAGCCGAGCCGATCTGGGCGTTATAGGCCGGATCCTCGATGAGCCGCCGCTGATCGAAAGTCACATTGAATTTCTTGGCAATGAACCGCCCGGCGTCGGGGGTGACCTGCATCAGGCCCAAAGCGTGCGCGCTGGAGACGACGCGCGGATTGAATGCGCTTTCCTGGCGCGCGATCGAATAGACGACGCACGGCTCGACTTCGGGTCCGATCGGCCGGAAGCTCGGAATGCCGAACGCCGGAAAGGCATAGTGCTCGAGCGGCAGGCCGCGGCTCGTCGCGGTCTTGCCGATCAAGAGGGTCGCCCGCGCGTCGTGGTGGTGCGTGGCGATATCGGCGAGCGCGGCAAGGGCCGTGGCATCCATCGCCTTGTCGGCAAGATCGGCGGCCATGGCGGCGACGAGGTCGCGTTCGTCGATGGCGTAGAGGATTTCGAAGGCGCGGGCGACTTCGAGCCGGCGGTGTTCCGGCGGCGGTTCCGGCGATTGCCGCAAAGCGACGCCGTCGAGCCCCAACCGCGCCCGCGACAGCTGGCCGTAATAGGCGGTCGGGTAGCGCGCGGCCGCTTCGTAGTAACCGCGCGCGTCGTGGCCGCGGCCAAGCGCCTCGGCGGCGCGGCCCTGCCAGTAATAGGCGCGGGCGAGCGTGATCGGATTGGCGACGCCGTCGGTGATGCGGGCGAAATGGCCGAGCGCCACGCCCGGCTCGCGCAGGAAGCGCAGCGCGATCCAGCCGGCGGTGAATTGCTGTTCGCCGCGATAGTTCTCGTTCTTCGGAACGGCGGCGTCATCTCGCCACCTCATAGGCGGTCTTGAAATCGCCGAGGTCCAAGAGCTTGCGCGCCACCAGCCGGCGCTCGACCCACCACTGATCGACGTCGCCGAGTTCGCCCGGCTCGCGCGGCGCCGCGTCGAGCCACTTGGCGGCCTCCGCGACATTGTCGCCGCGCCGCAGCCATTGGGCGCGGCTGAACATATAGCCCGCATCGCGGCGCGCCGCCGCCGGCACGGCTTCCAGCAACGCCTTGGCGTTGCCGGCTTTGTTGATGACGGCGGCGCGCGCCTTGGCGATGGCGAACTCGGCCGGACCCAAATGGCGGGCGGCGCGCAGGCCGGCGTCGTCGTCTTCGACATAGAGGCGCGCGTCCATGCGCGCTTTGTCGTCCGCGGGCGTGATCAGGCCGGCGAAAATCTCACGCGCCTGCGCCTCGAGCTCTTCCGAAAAACTGTCGTTGCGCCAGCTTCGCGTACGGCCGCCTCGGCGGCGGCGCGATCGCCCTCGGCGAGCAAGGCGCGCGCCAGGGCGAAGCGGCCTTTGGCGCTCGATGGCGGCAAGCCGCCGAAGAAAGCGATGGTCGCGCGCGGGTCGACGGGCTGTTTCCACAGCGCGACCTCGGCGCGCCGGCGCAATCCGACAATGCCCGGCCAGCTCGGATTGGCGGCGATGAATGCGGCGTAGCGGGCGAAGTCGATCTCGGTGTCCTCGCTGCGCAGGATCACCCACTCGACGAGCTTGCGGGCGAGCGGATCGGCAATCGTGCTTTCCACGCCGGTCGCGTCCTCGCCGCGGCCTTTGTGAGCGAGATCGATCGCCTGCTTGACCGCGTCGAGGTCGAGCGGCGAGGTGGTCGCGGTTGCGGCGATGGCGAGAGGCGGTGCGGATCGGCCGGGGGTCGGCGGCTTACCCAGGAGGCGGCCGGCCGGTTGCACCGCGGCGGTCGGCGCGAACGCTCCGGTGACCGTCGTGCGGTCCGGAGCCTCATAGCCGAGGACACCGGCCGAAGGCATTGATGCCGCGCTCGAGACTGAGGACTGCGGCGGGGTGGTGAGCGGCGCTTTCGCGCCCGGCCGCGGGGCTATCGTCGCGATTTTTCCCGTTCGGTCGGTCTTGATCGCCGGGCGCGGCCGCGGCAGCGGGACCGACGGCTCTGCCGGCCGCGCGGCGGCGATGACCGGCAACAGCGTGCCGAAAGCGGCCATGACGAGAATGAGCCGAAGGAACGTCACCAGCTCGCACTCCGTGCGTCGCGGCTCGAGCCGCCGGCCATTGCCGAATCGCGTTCGTGTCCCCGAAAGCCCTTGTGGCCGCCAACCTCTGGCGCGGCAAGATTGACGAAACCCTAATTCCGCCAAACGATCCGCCAAACGGGCGGCGCCCATCATCCACGGCCACACTGTGGCATTGGCACGATGGCATTGGCACGGATTTGACGGCCAAAACGCGGCGCGTTTCCCATGGGCGCGCCTCGAGGGGGCTTTCAAGGCCCGCCGCGACCCGATATCTATGGGCCGCAGCACCGATTGACCATGAGCCGGACCGCCGCAGGCAAGGCCTGCGCGCGATCCGGCACCGTGACCCGGGGATTGTTATGACCGCCAATACGACCGCCAAGACGACCGGCAAGACGAGCTTCCGCGGCTCATTCACCGCGCTGGTCACGCCGTTCAAGAACGGTTCCGTGGACGAGAGCGAGCTTTCGCGCGCTGGTGGACTGGCAGATCGCGGAGGGCACCAACGGGCTCGTTCCGGTCGGCACCACCGGCGAAAGCCCGACGCTGTCCCACGAGGAGCACAATGCGGTGGTGGAATGGTGCGTCGACCAGGCCAAGGGCCGCGTCCCGGTCGTCGCCGGTGCCGGCTCGAATTCCACCACAGAAGCGATCGCGCTCGCCCGCCACGCCGAAGGCGCCGGCGCCGACGCCGTTCTGGTCGTCACGCCGTACTACAACAAGCCGACCCAGGAAGGTCTCTATCAGCACTTCAAGGCGATCAACGACGCGATCGGCATCCCGATCATCATCTACAACATCCCGCCGCGCTCGGTGGTCGACATGTCGGTCGACACCATGACGCGCCTGTTCGAACTGAAAAACATCGCCGGCGTCAAGGACGCCACGGCGAATTTGCTGCGGGTGTCGCAGCAGCGCGCCGCCATGGGCGAGGGCTTCAACCAGCTCTCCGGCGAGGACGCGACCGCGCTCGGCTTCATGGCGCATGGCGGCCATGGCTGCATCTCGGTCACTTCCAACGTCGCGCCGCGGCTGTGCGCGGAGTTCCAGGCGTCGTGCCTCAAGGGCGACTATGCCGCCGCGCTGACGATCCAGGACAAGCTGATGCCGCTGCATTCCAGCGCTGTTCATCGAAACCAGCCCGTCGCCGATCAAATACGCGCTGTCGCTGATCGGCAAATGCGCGGAGACCGTGCGGCTGCCGATGGTGCCGGTCGAGCCGAAGACCCGCGAGGCGGTGCGCGACGCCATGGTCCATGCGGGGCTGATCAATTGAGCGATGCTGCCGCTCGTGCGCGGCCGGCGGCGCGCGTCGTTCGTTACACCGCCGTTCATTGAACAAATGCGTTGAACCGGGGAGGGGCCCGTGCTCGAGGAATTCAAGAAATTCGCCATGCGCGGCAACGTCGTCGATCTTGCCGTCGGCGTGATCATCGGCGCCGCCTTCGGCGCGATCGTCAACTCGCTGGTCAACGACATCGTCATGCCGCTGATCGGCGCGGTGACCGGCGGGCTCGATTTCTCCAATTATTTCATTCCGCTGTCGTCGAAAGTCACCGCGAATTCTCTGGTCGAGGCGAAAAAGCAAGGCGCGGTCTTTGCTTGGGGCAATTTCCTGACCGTCGGCATCAACTTCATGATCGTGGCGTTTGCGCTGTTCCTGGCCGTCAAGGGCATCAACCGGCTGAAGACGTCGGAGACGCCGGTGGCTCCCGCGGCACCGTCTCCCGAAGTGCGGTTGCTGACCGAAATCCGCGACACGCTCAAGAGCCGGTGAGGGCGAAGGCGGCGTCATGGCGGCGAAAGCTGAGAGCAAACTTCGCGTCATCGCCGATAACCGCAAGGCGCGGTTCAATTACGCCATCGACGAGACGCTGGAAGCGGGCGTCGCGTTGACCGGCACGGAAGTCAAATCGCTGCGCACCGGCAAGGCGACGATCGGCGAATCCTATGCCGACGCCCGCGGCGGCGAAATCTGGCTCATCAACTCGAATATTCCCGAGTACAACCAGGCCAACCGCTTCAACCACTTGCCGAAGCGGCCGCGCAAGCTGTTGCTGCACAAGCGCCAGATCAACAAGCTGATCGGCGCCGTCGAGCGCGAGGGCATGACGCTCATCCCGCTCAAGCTCTATTTCAACGAAAAGGGCCGCGCCAAGGTCGAGCTGGCGCTGGCGCGTGGCAAGAAGCTCCACGACAAGCGCGAGACGGAGAAGAAGCGCTCCTGGGAGCGCGAGCGCGGCCGCTTGCTGCGGCAGAAGGGGTAGAGCCGATGCTGCCGGTGACGTTCGATCACTGCGTCATTCACGTCACCGATTGGGAGCGTTCCAACGCGTTCTACACGGCGGTCATGGGCGCGGAGCTGATCAGGCGCGAGGCGGGTTACGCCTATCGCTTCGGCGACCGCCAGCTCAACGTGCACGGCCCGGGGGTGACGCCGGCCGAGGTGGCGCGCCTGCCGGTCAAGCCCGGCAACAGCGATCTGTGTTTCGAATGGCGCGGACCGATCGCGCAGGCGCTCGCGCATCTCGAACGCTGCGGCGTTCCGATCGAGCGCGGTCCGATGCAGCGGTTCGGCGCCAGGGGTGCGGGCGCGAGCATCTATTTCCGCGACCCCGACGGCTCGCTGATGGAGTTCATCTCCTACGCACGGGATGAGAAACTGCAGCCCGCCGTGTTCGGCCAAGAAGTCTTGGGCGAAGAGCATTCGCAGCCGAGCGGCGCAGCAGCGCCCCCGCGCGAAGCCCCCGGCGCGCACGATCCGACTTTCCTGCCTCCCGGTATCCCGGTCCCGCAGGACGACGGCGCCGCGCGGCATCTTCCCGGCATGAAACTTCCCGATCTGGCGCTGCCGGCGACGCGCCGCGGCGCCTTCAATCTGGCGCTGCTGCACGGCCGCACCGTGCTTTACATCTATCCGCGCACCGGCGTGCCGGGCGTCGACCTGCCGCCGGGATGGGACGACATTCCGGGCGCGCGCGGCTGCACGCCGCAGTCTTGCGGCTTTCGCGACCACTTCGCCGAGCTCGAGGCGCTCGGCGTCGATCACGTCTTCGGCCTGTCGACCCAGGACACCGATTACCAGCGCGAGGCCGCCGAACGGCTGCATCTGCCGTTTCCGCTGCTCTCGGACGCGGAACTTAAGTTCACCCGCGCGCTCGGCCTGCCGACCTTTTCGGTGGCGGGCATGACCCTATTGAAGCGCATGGCGCTCGTCATCGACGACGGCGTCATCGCCAAGGTGTTTTATCCGGTGTTCCCGCCGGACCAGAGCGCCGCCGAAGTGCAGCGTGGTTGCGCAGCGCCGATCAGTAGCTCGGCCGGCGTTCTACGGGATGTCGCAAGACGCGAATCTGATCGGAGTAACATGCCTGATCGGAATGACATGGCTCGGCGGTCGTGGTCGGTGCAAGACGCCAAGCACCGGTTCAGCGAGGTCGTCGAGGCTGCGCGCCGACAGCCGCAAACCGTGACCAAGAACGGTAAGCCCACGGTTGTCGTCGTCGACGTTGCGGAATAGAGCGCTTGCGCCAACTCGAACGGGCCAAAGCGCCGACCTTTACGGAATTGCTTCTTGCAATGCCGCAGGACGATGGCGAATTCCCGCGTTCGAAGGTTCGCCCTCGCGATCTTGATGTCTAATGGACCTCATCGACACGGTCGTCCTATCCGAACTGCGTAAGCGGGCAGCGCGACCAAGAGTTTGTTTCATGGATCGAAGGGCAGCGGCCGGCAGATCTTTTTCGCCGCGCTCGCGGCGTGGCTCGATGTTGTCCTTGCTCGAACATGGCATCACCGTCGTGACGTGCAACGTAGGGGATTTCGAGCCGACCGGCGTTCCTGTGCTCAATCCCTTCGACCCGCGGCGACAATAGCCGTAGCCTGGATGAGCTGCGCCGCCGAAGTCGTCGCGTGGCTGCGCCGAGCGCTGCGTGATCCGAGGCCGCGCTATTTGCACTGCTTGGCCAGAGCCTCGAACACGGCGGCAAACTGCTTGCCTTCGGCGGAATCCGGGTCGACCTCGTCGAGCCCGTTCATCAGCTTGACGTAGTCGGGACCGATCTTTTCCGCCAGCGCGTCGGCCTTGGCGCCAAGGGCGTCGAGCGTCTTGGTGTCCTTTTCGTTGGTCTGTTCCATCTGGTCCTGCAGCTTGCCCAGATCGCAATAGGTCTGCAGCTTGGTCTTGTCGCCGCCGATCGTTTGCACGACTTTTTGCGCCTCCGCGACGGTCGGCTTCGGCACGGCCGTGGCCGGGCCGTCCTTTTGAGCTTGTGCGAGCGCGGGCATCGTGGCGAAGAGCGAAATGGCGACGGCAAGCTTCAGGTTCATCGAAATATCCTCGGGAGTCGCGTTGGGTGGGGGACGGGAAATGCGCGCCCATCCGAAGGGTACTTGCGCGACGCAACAGTAACAAGACCGAGGCAGAACGGCCCACAGCGAAGTCGACGAAGGCTTGACGATTGGGCGACAGCCCTGAACCGCGTTGAACTATTGCGCCGCGGCGCCGTCGAGGTGATTGCGCACTTTGGCAAACACGTCGCGAAACATCTGCGGCGTCAGTACGCGCGTGTTGGTATTGTAACGCGAGCAATGATAGCTGTCGAACAAGGTGACGGCGCCGATCGCTTGCATGCTGCCGTGCGCAAAGGGGTAGGTGCTGCGCTTGCCATTCTGCGCCGCGACGAACGTTTCGTGCGCGATGCGCCCCAGCGCGACGACGGCGCGGAGTTTGGTCATCTCGCCGATGGTCGAGGTCAGGAAACCGCGGCAGGTCGCGATCTCTTGCGGCGTCGGCTTGTTCTCCGGCGGCACGCAGCGCACCGCGTTGGTGATGCGGCAATCGATCAAGGTCAGCCCGTCATCCGGGCGGGCTTCATAATTGCCCTGCGCGAAGCCGAATTCCTTGAGCGTCGCGTAGAGGAGATCGCCGGCATAGTCGCCGGTGAACGGCCGGCCGGTGCGATTGGCGCCGCGCAATCCCGGCGCCAGCCCGACGATGAGCAGCCGCGCGTCGAGCGGCCCGAACGAGGGTACGGGAGCGTTGAACCAGTCCGGCTCGCGCTGGCGCCACGCCTGGCGGAATGCGACCAGGCGCGGACAGCGCGGACAATCGCGGCCGGCCTTGCTGATCGGGCGCGCCATTGCCGCGCGTCCTCTCCGCGCTTAGTCGTCGTCGAATTCGTCCTCGACTTCGACCTCGACGCGCTGGCCCGTGGTGCTGCGCTGCAGGAATTGCGGCGTGTGGCGTGCCTCTCGCGGCTCGCGCGCTTCGCGTGGTTCCCGCTGCGGCCGCTCGGTCGGGTCGCGGCCGATCTTGTTCTGCAGTTCGATGATGTCGAGGAACTGGTCGGCTTGGCGGCGCAGTTCGTCGGCAACCATCGGCGGCTGGGTGGAGATCGTCGACACCACGATGACGCGCACGCCGCGCCGCTGTACCGCTTCGACCAGCGAGCGGAAGTCGCCGTCGCCGGAGAACAGCACCATCTGGTCGATATGCGGCGCGATCTCCATGGCGTCGACCGCAAGCTCGATGTCCATGTTGCCCTTGACCTTGCGCCGGCCGGTCTGATCGACGAACTCCTTGGTCGCCTTGGTGACGACGGTGTAGCCGTTGTAATCGAGCCAATCGATCAGCGGCCGGATCGAGGAATATTCCTGATCTTCGATCACCGCGGTGTAGTAGAACGCGCGCACCAGATAGCCGCGCGACTGGAACTCGCGCAGCAGGCGCTTGTAATCGATGTCGAAGCCGAGGGATTTCGCCGTGGCGTAGAGATTGGCGCCGTCGATGAATAGCGCAATTTTTTCGATCTGTGCGGACATGGTCTTTCTCACGATGCGGGCCGGGGTAGCCGCAATGGCTTCGACTTCCGGCGCTTCTCAAAACAGGTTTATCGCCACCAGGGACGTCCGACGGAGGAAGTACCGCCGCACGATGGCAAAAGCACGGTACTGCAATGTGGCGTCTGCATCGTGCCTGAGCGAATGGTGCATGTGCGAATGTTGCATATGCGAATGTTGCTCGAGCACTGCGCCCCGAGCCATTAGGCGCGAACCACATGAACCGAGCATATGACGCGCGCCCAAGGCGCTAGCACTGCGGCACGCCGTCGCGGCGGCGACGAATTTATTAATTTCGGCACAGCCGCGACCGGTTTCCCTTCGATTGGGGTAACAGAGCCGCGCCCGCGCGCCAAGTTAAAACTGCACCGGCGCGCACGTCCGCGAACCTCGAGGCGCTGGGGAAACGTCCAGGCACGCATGAGGACCGCTCGAGCCCGTAACAACGCCCTTGCGTTCGACCCCTCGGGACGATACCTAACGCCCCATTGCGACAACGTCCCGTTGCGGGAGCCCCGTCGGAGCAGCTCACATGGCCCGTGTTACCGTTGAAGATTGCATCGACAAGGTCGAGAACCGGTTCGACCTCGTTCTGCTCGCCAGCCACCGCGCGCGTATGATTTCATCCGGCGGCCAGATCGCGATCGACCGCGACAACGACAAGAACCCCGTGGTGGCGTTGCGCGAAATCGCCGAAACGGCGATCTCGCCCGAGGACCTCAAGGAGGAACTCGTCCACTCGCTGCAGAAATACGTCGAGGTCGATGAGCCCGAGTCCGAGGGGGTTCCGCTGATCGGCGCGCCCGGCACCGGTGTCGATGTCGACGACACCGAAGTCACCACCGACCGCATGAGCGAGGAAGAGCTGCTCAAGGGCCTCGAGGGCTTGACCCCGCCGGAGAGCCAGCCCGAGCCGGACGTTGGCGAGGACGACGAATAAGCCTCGACGTTCGGTGCTGTGTGTCGCGGCGGCCGCGACCGCCTTGGCGGCCGCTGCAAGCTTTCCGCCACCCGCGCTGAGTTGATACGTACTTCCAGTTGACCCAGTCTCCAAGTCGACCCAGGTCGTCGACCAACGCGGGTCGACACGCTGACCGTCACGCCAACGCGGCTGAGCGCTCCTTCGCGCGTCGGAGGCGCGGCAGGGCCACGGGCCGTTAGCGGAGTTTTTGCGAACCATTCGCTAGTTAATGCCAGGTGCGTTTTAATGCCCGGGCCGGCGCCGCGCGCCTCGTGGCTTGTCGCGCGGGCCGTTCGTCATGATATCCTTGAAGATGAATATCCGTGAAAACAGCCCTGGCCGAAATATGGAATTGGCTGAGGCTTGAGCCGTAATCTTAGGCTGGAAGTCGGACCATGGCGCGTTCGCCGATCGATCTGCCACTGCCGCGGATGCAGAACCAGGCCCGGCCGCGGGTCGTGGTGCCGCGGCCGCGTGCGCCGCTGCCGGCACGTGTGGACAAGGTGATGCCGCGCAAGCCGCAGATGATGCGGCAGTACGATCTGATCGAGCGGGTCAAGCAGTATAATCCGGCGGCCAACGAGGACCTGCTCAACCGCGCCTATGTCTATGCCATGCGGGCGCATGGCGAGCAGATGCGCGACTCCGGCGATCCGTATTTCTCCCACCCGCTGCAGGTCGCCGCCATTCTCACCGAGCTCAAGCTCGACGACGCGACCATCGCGGCGGCGCTCCTGCACGACACCATCGAGGACACCGACGCCACCCGCGCCGAAATCGAAAGCCTGTTCGGTCACGACATCGGCGTCCTGGTCGAGGGCCTGACCAAGCTGAAAAAGCTCGACCTCGTCTCCAAGGAGGCGAAGCAGGCCGAGAACTTGCGCAAGCTTCTGCTCGCCATCGCCGACGACGTCCGCGTGCTGCTGATCAAGCTCGCCGACCGGCTGCACAATATGCGCACGCTGTCGCACCGGCCGCCGGACGCGCGCCGGCGCACCGCGGAGGAGACGCTCGACATCTATGCGCCGCTCGCCGGGCGCATGGGCATGCACGAGATGCGCGAGGAGCTCGAGGACTTGGCCTTCCGCGAGCTCAACCCCGACGCCTATCGGGTGATCGACGAACGGCTCGAAGCGCTGGCCGCGCGTTCGGTCGACTTGATCGCCGAGATCGAACAGCAGCTCGCCAAGAAGCTCGCCGACAGCGGCATCGCCGCGGAGGTCAGCGGCCGGCGCAAGCTCCCCTATTCGATCTGGCGCAAGATGGAGCGCAAGGCAGTCGGCTTCGAACAGTTGTCGGACATCTTCGGCTTCCGCGTCGTGGTCGGCAGCGTCCCCGAATGCTACCAGGCGCTCGGCATCGTGCACACGACGTGGCCGGTGGTGCCGGGCCGCTTCAAGGACTACATCTCGACGCCCAAGCAGAACGACTACCGCTCGATCCATTCGACCGTGATCGGGCCGGGCAAGCAGCGTGTCGAATTGCAGGTGCGCACCCGCGATATGCAGCAGATCGCCGAATACGGCATCGCCGCGCACGCGCTCTACAAGGACGGCGGCGGTTCGCCGACCGAGATGCTGTCGCGCGAGTCCAACGCCTATGCGTGGCTGCGCCGCACCATCGAATTGCTGGCCGAAGGCTCCAACCCGGAAGAGTTTCTCGAGCACACCAAGCTCGAACTGTTCCACGACCAGGTGTTCTGCTTCACGCCGAAGGGCAAGCTGATCGCATTGCCGCGGAGCGCCACCCCGATCGATTTCGCCTATGCGGTGCACACCGACGTCGGCAACATGGCGGTCGGCGCCAAGATCAACGGCAAGATCGCCCCGCTGGTGTCGGCGCTGCAGAACGGCGACGAGGTGCAGATTCTCACCTCCAAGGCGCAGACCGCGCCGCCGACGGCATGGGAATCGCTCGTCGTCACCGGCAAGGCGCGCGCCGCGATCCGGCGCGCCACCCGCGCTGCCGTGCGCGACCAATATTCCGGCCTCGGCCGCCGCATCGTCGAACGGCTGTGCCAGCGCGCCAAGATCGCCTACGCCGACGAGAAGCTCGAAGGCGCCTTGCCGCGGCTGGCGCGCGCCTCGATCGACGACGTGATGGCCGCCGTCGGCCGCGGCGAGATGAAGGCGGCCGACGTTGCGCGCGCGATGTATCCGGATTACAAGGACGATCGCGTCACCGCGCTGCCGCCGGTCGGCGACGGCGCCTGGCTCGGCCTCAAGCGGACCAAGGCGGTGAAAGTCAAGCTGCCGGACGCAGGCAAGGGCCCGGCCATCCCGATCCGCGGCATCAACACCGATCTGCCGGTGCGGTTCTCGCCCGATGGCGGCGCGGTGCCCGGCGACCGCATCGTCGGCATCATGACGCCGGGCGAGGGCATCACCATTTACCCGATCCATTCACCGGCATTGCAAGCGTTCGAGGACCAGCCGGAACGTTGGCTCGACCTGCGCTGGGACGTTGACGAGGCGACGCCGCAGCGTTTCCCGGCGCGGCTCGCGGTGCAATCGGTGAACGAGCCGGGATCGCTCGCGCAGGTCGCCCAAATCATCGCCGAGCACGACGGCAACATCGACAATATCCGCATGACGCGCCGGTCACCGGATTTCACCGACCTCGTCATCGATCTCGAAGTCTACAATCTCAAACACCTGACTTCGATCATCTCGCAATTGCGGGCGAAGAAGGTGATCGCCAGCGCCGAGCGGGTGAATGGGTGAGTAAGGTGATAATCGGATGACCACCTCATGATCAGACAAAAAGAAGAACGATATCTGGGAACGTCGCGGATTTTCAGGCTGCGCAACTGTCAAACGGTCCGCCTGCCAATCGGCATGCGCCTTCGCGGCAAAGAACTCGAAATCTTTCGCGAGGGATCGGATTTGGTCCTGCGGGAAAAACGGGGCAAGAAGCGTATCTCGCAGAAAGTTTGCGAGCTTCGACCCAGGGCTTAATTTGTTTCGGTCTAAGTACTCAGAATGTCAAACCCACCCCTCCGCCTCGGCGTCAACATCGACCACGTCGCCACCGTGCGTAATGCGCGCGGCGGGCGGCATCCGGATCCGGTGCGGGCGGCGGCAATCGCGATCGCGGCCGGGGCCGACGGCATCACGGCGCATCTGCGCGAGGATCGCCGCCATATCCTCGACGACGACATCGTGCGGCTGAAGGCCAGCATCGACAAGCCGCTCAATCTCGAAATGGCGGCGACGGCCGAGATGGTCGCGATCGCCTGCAAAGTCCGCCCCCACGCGGCCTGCATTGTTCCGGAGCGGCGGGCCGAGCGCACTACCGAAGGTGGGCTCGATGCCGCCGGCCAGCGCGACGCGTTGTGCGCCGCGGTCGGTGACCTCCGCGCTGCGGGGATCAGGGTGTCCCTTGTTCATCGCCGCCGAGCCCGAGCAGATCGAGGCCGCGGTGGCGATCGGGGCGCCGGTCATCGAAATTCATACCGGCGCCTGGTGCGACGCCTTGGCTGCGGGCAATGCCGCCGCCGGCGCCGCCGAGTTCGCGCGCATCGCCGGCGGCGCGGCGCTCGCTGCGGGCTTGGGCCTCGAAGTCCACGCCGGCCACGGTCTCGATTTCCTGACCGCCGAGCAGATCGCGACGCTTCCCGAGATCGCCGAACTCAACATTGGGCACTTTCTGATCGGCGAAGCGATTTTCGAGGGGCTCGATCCGGCGGTGCGGCGGATGCGGGCGGCGATGGATCGCGGCCGGGGCCGGGCACGGCGGGGCGGGGCCGCGCGATGATTCTCGGCATCGGCTCCGACATCTGCGACGTTCCGCCGCATCGCGCAAGTGATCGAGCGCCACGGCGACCGCTTCCTGCAGCGCGTCTTCACCCCGGTCGAACGCGCCCGCGCCGAGCGGCGCCGCAACCGGATCGAGACCTACGCCAAGCGCTTCGCCGCCAAGGAGGCGTGCGCCAAGGCCTTGGGCACCGGCTTGCGCGCCGGCGTGTGGTGGCGCGATATGGGCGTGGTCAATCTGCCGTCCGGGCGGCCGAGCATGGAACTGACCGGCGGGGCCAAGCGCCGGTTGCAGGCGATCACGCCGCCCGGCCACGAGGCGCGAATCGACCTCACCATCACCGATGAAGGCCCGATGGCCCAGGCCTTCGTCATTATTTCCGCGGTCCCCATTTCTGCGGTCCCCATCGCCGGCTTGGGTGCGGGATGAAATCTTCGTCATGTTCGCCCGCCCTGGCGCTAAGCGCATGGCATGCTTAGGTAAACCCGACGGGGTACGGCCGCGGCGAAACCGCGCGTGCAATTGCGTGGGTTTGCCCCAGGGGCTACAAGGTCGCGGGCGGGGCGTCAGCAGCAGGACAATGGGACGATGAGCGTGCAAACCGGAGCCAAGCGGAAGGAAGGCGGATTTGCCGAAACCGTGCGCGTGGTCGTGCATGCCCTGATCATCGCCGTCGTGATCCGGACCTTCCTGTTTCAGCCGTTCAACATTCCCTCCGGCTCGATGATCCCGACCCTATTGGTCGGCGATTATCTGTTCGTGTCCAAATATTCCTACGGCTACACCCATTATTCGTTGCCGTTCTCGCCGCCGATATTCTCGGGCCGCATGCTCGGCCAGCCGCTCGGCCGCGGCGACGTGGTGGTGTTCCGCCTGCCCAAGGACGACACCATCGATTACATCAAGCGCGTGGTCGGGCTCCCCGGCGACCGCATCCAGGTGCTCGACGGCGTCCTGCAAATCAACGGCGAGCCGGTCAAGCGCGAGCGCGTCGCGGATTTCGTCACCAACGAGGACGGCGTGGTCCAACGCGTCAAGCAGTACCGCGAGACGATGCCGAACGGCGTCAGCTACACCACGCTCGATCTCACCGACAACGGCTTCTACGACAACACGCCGATCTACACGGTGCCGCCCGGTCACTACTTCATGATGGGCGACAACCGCGACAATTCGACCGACAGCCGGGTGCTCAGCCAGGTCGGCTACGTGCCGTACGAGAACATCATCGGCAAGGCGCAGATCATCTTCTTCTCGATCCGGGACGGCGCACACGCCTGGGAAGTCTGGCGCTGGCCGTGGACGGTTCGCTGGAACCGCCTGTTCACCCTGGTGAGATGAGCCGCCAACGCAAAGCCAAATCCGTTCCGGCGAAGTCGGACACGGCGGCGCCGCAGCCAATTTCCGTCGATGCAGTTGCGGCGGTGGCGGTGGCGGTGGCGGCGTCGGCTGACGGGCAAAAAGACGGCCAGAAAGAAGTGCGCCGTCGCCGCCGCCGCGGCGATGGTTCGCTCGAGGAACGGATCGGCTACAAATTCGAGCGACGCCGCGCTGCTCGATTGCGGGCTGACGCACATTTCCGCGCTCAAGGGCGCGCGCAACCGCGCCAACTCCTACCAGCGCATGGAATTTCTCGGCGACCATGTGCTCGGCCTGGTGATTTCCGACATGCTGTTTCGCGCCTACCCGCGGGCCGACGAGGGCGAGCTGTCGCGCCGTCTCGCCGATTTGGTGCGCAAGGAAACCTGCGCGGAGATCGCGCGCGCCATTGATCTCGGCGCGGCGATCCGGCTCGGCTCGTCCGAAGCCAATGCCGGCGGCCGCACCCGGCCGGCGATCCTCGCCGACGTGTGCGAGGCGTTGATCGGCGCGGTCTATCTCGACGGCGGCTACCCGGCCGCGGCGGCGCTGGTGGAGCGGCTGTGGGAAGCGCGCATGCGCGCCACGGCGCAGCCCTCTGCGCGACGCCAAGACGCAGTTGCAGGAATGGGCGCAAGGACGCGGCCTGCCGACACCGAACTACCGCGAGGTCGCGCGTTCCGGGCCCGACCATGATCCGGAGTTTCGCGTCGCCGTGCAGCTTCCCCATCTCGCGCCGGCCGAAGGCTCCGGCCGGTCCAAGCGCGCGGCCGAACAGGCCGCCGCCGCCGCCATGATGGCGCGCGAAGGCGTCAAATCCGATCGCCGCAATGGTTGAGGCGCAAATGGTTGAAGCGCAGGACCAGCGCTGCGGCTTTGTCGCGCTGATCGGCGCGCCGAATGCCGGCAAATCGACCCTCATCAACGCGCTGGTCGGCACCAAGGTGTCGATCGTCACGCCCAAGGTGCAGACCACCCGCGCGCTCATTCGCGGCATCGCCATCGAGGGCGACGCGCAACTGATCTTCGTCGACACGCCGGGCATCTTCGCCCCGCGCCGGCGGCTCGAGCGCGCCATGGTCGGAACCGCCTGGGGCTCGACCCACGACGCCGACCTGGTGGCGCTCCTGATCGACGCCAAGAAGGCTGCCAACAAGGGCTTGGCCGATGACGACGAGGCGGTGCTGCGCGGGCTCCCCGACATCCGCGCGCCGAAAGTCCTGGTGCTCAACAAGGTCGATCTGGTCGCCAAGCCGACGCTGCTGACGTTGGTGCAGGCGCTCAATGAGCGAATGACGTTCGCCGCGACCTTCATGATCTCGGCGCTTTCGGGCGACGGCGTCGACGACCTGCAAGACCTGGTTCGCCGCCCACGTGCCGGCCGGCCCGTGGCTCTATCCCGCCGATCAGATTTCCGACGCGCCGCTGCGCCAGCTCGCCGCCGAGATCACCCGCGAAAAACTTTATCTGCGGCTGCATCAGGAGTTGCCGTACCAGTCGACCGTCGAGACCGAGGTCTGGAAGGAACTCAAGGACGGCGCGGTGCGCATCGAGCAGACGATCTATGTCGAGCGCGACAGTCAGCGCAAAATCGTGCTCGGCAAAGGCGGGCAGACCATCAAGGCGATCGGCGCCGCCGCGCGCGCCGACATCGCCGCAGCGATCGAGCAGCCGGTGCATCTGTTTCTGTTCGTCAAGGTTCGCGAAGGCTGGGGCGACGATCCCGAGCGCTACCGCGAGATGGGGCTGGAGTTTCCGCGGGAGTGATATGATGGCGCGGCAGTCGGCCGTCGTCATCCTGAGGTGCTCGCCGACGAAGTTGGCGAGCCTCGAAGGACGCACAGCTTTGGCGCTGCGGCAAGGATCCTTCGAGGCTCGGCGTTGCACGCCGAGCACCTCAGGATGACGGAACGAACATGGAATGGACCGACGAAGGCATCGTGCTCGGCGCCAAGCGCCACGGCGAAACCAGCGTCATCCTCGAGCTGATGACGCAGGCGCGCGGCCGGCATCTGGGGCTGGTGCGTGGCGGCGCCGGCACCCGGCTGCGCGGCGTGCTGCAGCCGGGCAATACGCTGCGCGCCACCTGGCGGGCGCGGCTCGACGAGCATCTCGGCCATTTCGCCGTCGAAGGCCTCAATCTGCGCGCCGCAAGCTTTCTGTCGGCGGCGCACGCGGTCCACGGCGTGACGCACCTCGCGGCGCTGTGCCGTCTCCTCGCCGAACGCGAGCCGCATGCGCGCATTCACGACATGCTGGAAACGATCTTGGATGCGCTCGACGATCCGGCCGCGGTCGCGCCCATGGTCGCGCGGTTCGAACTGGAGTTCCTGGCCGAGCTCGGCTTCGGCCTCGACCTGTCCTCCTGCGCCGCGACCGGCGCGACGCAGGATCTCATCTATGTCTCGCCGCGCTCGGGCCGCGCGGTCTCGCGCACCGGCGGGGAAGCGTACCAGGACCGGCTGCTGCGGCTGCCCGGCTTTTTGCGGATCGAGGCGGCGCCGGCGCCCGCCGCCGAGCTTGCCGACGCCTTCGCACTGACCGGCTTCTTCCTCGACCGCTACGCCTTCGCGCCGCGCGGTATCGCCATGCCCGACGCGCGCGCGCGCTTCGTCGCCGCCGTTGTTCGTGACGGCTAACTGCGCTACCTCGGCGCCATGGCCAAAGCACCGATTCCCCCCGATTCCGGCCCCCAACGCGGCGATGCCGTGCAGGACGTTGCGCTGCGCGACGCGCTCGAGGAGCGCTATCTCGCCTACGCGCTCTCCACCATCATGCACCGGGCGTTGCCAGACGCGCGCGACGGCTTGAAGCCGGTGCACCGCCGCATCCTCTACGGCATGCGGCTTCTGCGCCTCGATCCGGGTTCGACGTTCAAGAAATCGGCCAAGATCGTCGGCGACGTGATGGGTAATTTCCATCCGCACGGCGACCAGGCGATCTACGACGCGCTGGTGCGGCTCGCGCAGGATTTTTCCTCGCGCTATCCGCTGGTCGACGGGCAAGGCAATTTCGGCAATATCGACGGCGATAACGCCGCCGCCTACCGCTATACCGAGGCGCGGCTGACCGAAGCGGCGCGGCTCCTGCTCGACGGCATCGACGAAGACGCCGTCGATTTCCGCGCCAATTATGACGGCGTGTCGCAGGAGCCGGTGGTGCTGCCGGCGGCATTTCCCAATTTGCTCGCCAACGGCGCGCAAGGCATCGCGGTCGGCATGGCGACCTCGATCCCGCCGCACAACATCGCCGAGCTGTGCGACGCGGCGCTCTATCTCATCGAGCAGCCCAACGCGCGCACCCGCACGCTGTTGAAATACGTGCCTGGCCCGGATTTTCCGACCGGCGGCGTCATCGTCGATCCGCCCGAGGCGATCGCCGAGGCCTACACCACCGGGCGCGGCTCGTTCCGCCTGCGGGCGCGCTGGAAGACCGAGGATACCGGCCGCGGCACCTGGCTGGTTGTGGTCACCGAGATTCCCTGGCAGGTGCAGAAGATGCGGCTCGTCGAGCGCATCGCCGAACTGATCAACGAAAAGAAGCTGCCGCTCGTCGCCGACATGCGCGACGAATTCCGCCGAGGACGTGCGGCTGGTGTTCGAGCCGCGCTCGCGCAGCGTCGATCCGGCGCTGATGATGGAAAGCCTGTTCAAGCTCAGCGAGCTCGAAAGCCGGGTGCCGCTGAACATGAACGTTCTGATCCGCGGGCGCATTCCCAAGGTGGTCGGGCTCGCCGAGGCGCTGAGCGAATGGCTCACGCACCGCCGCGAGGTTCTGTTGCGGCGCTCGCGCCATCGGCTCGCCGAGATCGAGCATCGGCTGGAAGTGCTCGGCGGCTATCTCGTCGCCTATCTTAATCTCGACAAGGTCATCAAGATCATCCGCAGCGAGGACGAGCCGAAACCGGTCTTGATGAAGACCTTCAAGCTCTCCGACGTCCAGGCCGACGCCATTCTCAACATGCGCCTGCGCAACCTGCGCAAGCTCGAAGAGATGGAGATCCGCGCCGAGGACAAGGCATTACGCGTTGAAAAACGCGGCATCGAGCAGTTGTTGGGCTCCGAAGCGCAGCAATGGAAGACCATCGCGGGCCAGATCCGCGAGGTGCGAGAAAAATTCGGGCCGAAGACGCCGCTCGGCAAGCGCCGTACCGGTTTTGCCGAGGCGCCGGCGCACGACGAGGCCGCGATCGAAGAAGCGCTGGTCGAGCGCGAGCCGATCACGGTGGTGGTGTCGGAAAAAGGCTGGATCCGGGCGTTGCGCGGCCAGGTCGCCGACCTCTCCGGCCTGGCCTTCAAGGCCGACGACCGCCTGCAGCTCGCCTTCTTCGCCGAGACCACGTCGAAATTGCTCATCTTCGCCACCAACGGCCGCTGCTACACCATCGAGGCGGCCAAGCTGCCGGGCGGGCGCGGCCATGGCGAGCCGATCCGCCTGTTCATCGATCTCGAGCAGGAGGCGGAGCCGGTCGCCGTGTTCCGCTATCAAGGCGGCCGCAAACTGATCGTCGGCAGCAAAGAGGGCAGGGGATTTATCGTCCCCGAGGACGAGTGCGTCGCCAACACCCGCAAGGGCAAGCAGGTGCTCAACGTGACGCCGCCCGATGAAGCGCGCGCGATCGCGCCGGCCGAGGGCGAACTGGTCGCGGCGATCGGCGACAATCGCAAGATGATCGTGTTCCCGCTCGACCAGGTGCCGGAAATGGC
Source organism: uncultured Pseudomonadota bacterium (assembly GCA_963836095.1). GTDB lineage: Bacteria > Pseudomonadota > Alphaproteobacteria > Rhizobiales > Xanthobacteraceae > BOG-931. The sequence goes on along the minus strand of CAWIHU010000012.1, from coordinate 179,580 downwards.
GCGCGGGCGCGGCGTGCGGCTGCAGCGTCACAAGGACGGCGGGCTTTGCGATCTCAAGACGTTCGAGGCGGTCAAGGGCCTGTCCTGGACCGACTCCGCCGGCCGCGTTTTCACCCTGTCGCTCAAGGAACTCGCCGACTGGCGCGGCAACCGGTCCGACGCCGGGCGCCTCGCGCCCAAAGGCTTTCCGAAGTCCAACAAGTTCGACAACGGCCCGGCCGCGGACGGCAAGGGCGTGGACAAGAGCGAGTAGCGGCGAAGTCGCGGCTGCGGGCGCGTGCGGCAAAGTTCCGCGCGCCGGCGGGCGTCACGACAAAAAAATGCGCGGGCTCCCGAGCTTGTGAGCACAGGGGGATAGCCGAGCCGCGGCAAAAATGATCAACTTTGATTCGCGCCGGGGCCGAACCTCCGGGTACTTATTCCGTTGGTTCGCAGGGACACTCTTCGCAGGAGCAAAGTCGTGCGCACCCGCATCATCCACCTGATCAATCCCAAGACCGACTCGCTGACGACCCGTCCGCTGTACATGAATTGGGCGTTGTATTCTCCGCTCGCCGGGCTGCTCGCGGTTGCGGCCTGCATTCCGCGCGATCAGTACGAGGTCGTGCTCACCGACGAGAACATCGAGACCATCGACTTCGACCTCGAGGCCGACCTGGTCGGGATTTCCGCGATGACGAGCTACGTCAATCGCGGCTACGAGATCGCCGATCAGTTCCGCGCCAAGGGCGTGCCGGTGGTCATGGGCGGCGTGCATCCGAGCTTCATGCCGCAGGAAGCGCTCAAGCACTGCGACGCCGTCGTCATCGGCGAGGTCGAACTGGTGATCGACAAGCTGCTCGACGATCTCGAAGACGGCGCGATGCGCGGAACCTACAAGTCGGACACCCTGCATCCGATGGTCGGCATGACGATGCCGCGCTACGATCTTCTGAAAAAGCACCGCTACGTCAACAAGACCTTCGTGCAGACCTCGCGCGGCTGTCATCAGGGCTGCACGTTCTGCGCCGAGCCGCTGATGAACGGCCTCAAATTCCGCTACCGGCCGGTCGACGAAGTGATTCACGAGATGGAGAATTGCGGCTCGCGCATCGTTTCCATCAACGACGCCGACTTCTTCGGTACGCCGGACCGGCCGAAGGAGGTCATGCGCGCGCTCAAAGGCCGCGGCATTCAATGGCAAGCGGGCGTCACCTCGAAGCTCGCCCAGGACGACCGCATGCTCGAACTCGCGGCCGAAGGCGGCTGCACCTTGCTCAGCATCGGCTTCGAATTGATCTCGCGCTCGACGCTCAAAAGCGTGCACAAGCACGTCAACCGGCCGGAGACGTTCGCCGCCTTGGTGGAAAAGGTCCACTCCTACGGCATCATGGTGTTCGGCCTGTTCATGTTCGGCTTCGACGGCGACGATACCTCGGTGTTCGACGAAACCGTCCGCTTCAACCGCGACGCCAATTACGACGCCTGCGCCTATTCGGTTCTGACGCCCTATCCCGGCACGCTGACCTGGTACGAGATGAAGAAGGAGAACCGCATCGTCTCCTTCAACTGGACCAAATACGACCAGGGCCACGTGGTCTATGAGCCGGCGCAGATGTCGCCCGACGAACTGCGGCGCGGCCAAGCCTCGGCGTATGACAATTTCTATTCGCTGCCGTCGATCGCGGGCCGCTTTCCGCTGACCGGCCGCCGCCATCGCGCGCAATGGCTGATCTACAACGTGTTCATGCGGCGCGGTTCGCAGACCGAGAACATCACCGAGGTCGCGGCGCCGACCGCGGTTCCCGATACCGCGCCGATGCCGCCGATCCTGCCGATCAAACGCGAATGGCGCGCCGCCGTGCTCGAGGCCGCGGGCGGCGGGCCGGGGCCGCATCTGAGCTGACGCTTCAGGGCGTGGCTTATTGTGGGCGACGCGGTGGCGTAGCCGCCCGCTATTCGACCCGTGCCCAGCCGTCGGGCGTGAGCCGTTCCTGCGGCAGGAAGCGGCTCTTGTAGTCCATCTTGCGTGAGCCGCGCACCCAATAGCCGAGATAGACGTAGGCGAGCCCCATGCGCCGCGCCCGCGCGATGTGGTCGAGCACCATGAAGGTGCCGAGCGAGCGCGCCGCTTCGTCCGGTTCGAAGAACGAATAGACCATGGACAGGCCGTCGCCGAGCACGTCGGTCAAGGCGACCGCAATGAGGTCGTTGGCGCGGCTCCCCGGCACCGCCGGATCGGCTTCGGCGCGCCGGTATTCGACGATGCGCGTTTCGATATGGCTGTCCTCGACCATCATCGCGTAGTCGAGCACCGTCATGTCCGCCATGCCGCCGTCGCGGTGGCGCGAATCCAGATAGGCCCGGAAGATCGCGTATTGCTCCGACGTTGGCGCCGCCGACTTCATCGCACCGACGATATCGGCGTTGCGCTTCTCGATGCGGCGCATGCTGCGGGTCGGCTCGAAATCCTTGGCGATGACGCGCACAGAGACGCAGGCGCGGCAGCCCTCGCAGGCCGGCCGGTAGGCGATGGATTGGCTGCGACGAAACCCGCCCTGGGTGAGGATGTTGTTGAGTTCGCCCGCGCGCTCGCCGACCAGGTGGGTGAAGACCTTGCGCTCCTCCTTGCCGCCCAGATACGGGCACGCCGAGGGCGCGGTCAGGTAGAATTGCGGTGTGTCGCGCGAGTGCTGGGTCACGGGCGCTGCGGCCTCATCTTGGCGCTGAAGTCCTTGGCGCTATAGCCATTGGATGGCGCTACGGCCTCCTCACGCCGGAACGGCTCCGGCGACCTAGATTGCCCGAGAACGTGGGCGCGTCAAAGGCCAATTCCGCCATAGCCGGCCGTCCGTTCGCGCAACGTCGCGGTGCGCGAGGCGCTATTGATGATGACGACGCCGACCAGGAAATCGTGCAGCAGCCGCTTGCGGGCGTTGAAAAAGCCGACCACCAGGACGAGCGGGGTGACGACGCTCACCGTGATCCAGTAGACGATCGCATGCACGGCGCCGAGCACGAAATAGGCCGGCGCGCCGTACCAGGTCCGCATCTCGATTGCCATGGCGCGCATGCCGAGCGTGGCCGAGGCCGGACTGCCGAGCGTCATGCCGTAGTAAAACAGCGCCCAGACCACCGACGCCGGCGACAACAGCCAGTACAGCGCCCAGCCGAGGCCGAAGGTGACGAGGCCGAAGACGAAAATGAACACCGCCGCCACCACGACCGGCACGGCGATGACGATCACGTCGATGACGAATGCGACCACGCGCCGCGCCAGCACGCCCTCGAACAGTTCCGGATTGGTCGCCGGGTCATAGGCGTGCGGCTTAAGGTCGGCCGCGATACCGCCGCGGGGTCCGGAATCGGAGCCCGGGGGTGGTCCAGTATCGGGTCCTGGGTACATGACCAACTCCGAATTGCCGGCATGGTAGTGTATCGCGCGCGGACAGCGGGACAAAGAGCTGATACGGAAGTTCGCACGATGGTGACCGTCGCCGAGATCGAGCACGCCCGCGGCACCATTGCCGGCCATGTGCTGCGCACGCCGATCTTGCCGGCGCCGCCTTTATCAGCGCTCACCGGCGCCGACGTTTTCGTCAAATACGAGAACCTCCAGGTCACCAATTCATTCAAGGAGCGCGGCGCCTGCGTCAAGCTCGCGGCGCTCTCCGCGCAGGAGCGCCGCCGCGGCGTGATCGCGATGTCGGCGGGCAATCACGCCCAGGCGGTGGCCTATCACGCCCGCCGGCTCGGCATTCCGGCGACCATCGTCATGCCGGTGACAACGCCGTTCGTGAAGATCAACGCGACGGAGGCGCTCGGCGCGACAATCGTGCTCGACGGCGAAACGGTCGCGGACGCGCAGGTGCGCGCCGAAGCGATCGCCGCCGAACGGAATCTGGTCTGGGTTCACCCTTATGACGACCCCTCGATCATCGCCGGCCAAGGCACCGTCGCCCTCGAAATGCTCGACGAGGTGCCCGATCTCGACGTGCTGATCGTGCCGATCGGCGGCGGCGGCCTGATCGCCGGCTGCGCCATTGCCGCGCGCGCCAAAAAGCCCGCGATCGAGATCGTCGGCGTCGAGGCCGTGCTCTATCCGGCGATGTGGAACGCCATCCATGGTGGCAACAAGCCGTGCGGCGGCGCTACGCTCGCCGAAGGCATCGCGGTCAAGAATGTCGGCAAGCTGACGCTGCCGGTGGTGCGTGACCTCGTCGCCGACATCATCCTGGTCGACGAGCCGCAGATCGAGCGCGCGGTCAATGCCTTCCTCACTTTGCAGAAGGCGATGGCTGAAGGCGCCGGCGCGGCCGGGCTTGCCGCCATGCTCGCCGAACCGGCGCGCTTCCGCGGGCGCAAGGTCGGGCTGATCCTTTGCGGCGGCAATATCGATCCGCGCATTCTCGCCTCGATCATGGTGCGCGAACTCGAACGCGCCGACCGCATCGTCTCGTTCCGCCTCACCATCCCGGATCGGCCGGGCGTTCTGGGCCAGATCGCCACCAAACTCGGCGAACTCAACGCCAATATCCTCAGCGTCGATCATCATCGGCTGTTTCTCGACGTCCCGGCCAAGGGCGCCAAGCTCGACGTCACCGTCGAGACGCGCGACGCCGCCCATGCCGAGGAAATTTTTCGTGTGCTGGCCGCGGACGGCTATCGGCCGGCGCGGATGTTGGGTGGGATGGCGTTGGAGTAGTGAAGACGCCGCAGGGGCGAATGGCGAATAGCGAGTGGCGAATAGGAGGTTGACCATTCGCCATTCGCTACTCGCCATTCGCCATTTTCACTCCCCGAACAGCTTCGCTCCGGCACTGAGAAACTTCTGCGGGTCGACCGCCTCGCCCTCGATGCGCGTTTCGTAATGCAGATGCGGGCCGGTCGAGCGCCCGGTCGAGCCGAGCCGGCCGACGATCTGGCCGATGCGGACGGTGTCGCCGACATCGACGTTGATCTCCGATAGATGGCCGTAGCGCGTGGCGAGGCCGTTGCCGTGATCGACCTCAACCATCTTGCCGTAGCCGCCGCTCCAGCCAGCGTTCGTCACCTTTCCGGCCGCGGTGGCATGGATCGGATCGCCGACATTGCCGCGGAAATCGAGGCCGGTATGCATCGCGGCGACGTGCAGGAAGGGGTCGACGCGCACGCCGAAGGGGGAGCTGAGATCAATATCGCCGTCGACCGGTCGGCGCACCGGGACGGTCACCAGCGCGCGCGTCAACTCTGCCGCTTGCGTGCGCGCCAGGCTGACCCGCGCCAGCGCGCGCTCGAAGCCGCTGTTGTCGCCGGGAAGTTTCAGCGGGACAAACGGACCGCCGGTCGCCGGCGGCGGCACCTCGCGCTTGAGGCCGAGCTCGACGAGCACGCTGCGCATGCGGCGCGCCTTGCCTTCGTATTCGTCTTCCAGCTGATGCAGCGCCATGGCTTGGCGGCGGTCGACGCGGTCGAGTGAGGCTTCGACACGGGTGAGTTTGGCGTCGAGCCCGGCGGCCCGCGCCGGCTCCTTGGCGTTTGCCGGCTCCTTGGCGTTTGTCGACTTTTGCGGTTCGAGCCAGGCGCCGCGGCCGGAGCGCGGTGTGGCCGCAGGCGCCTCGCCGATCGGTTGCGCGCCGTGCTTGATCGAGCCGGTCGTTGTCGGGTCGGCGATGGCGTTGAGCGATGCGGCCCGCGACTCGAGCGTGGCCTGGCGGCGAACGATGTCTTCGAGCTTCTGCTCGAATTGTTCTTGATCGAGCAGTTGGCGGCTGGTGGTGCGGTCGATCTGCGCGCGCAATTCGGCGATGCGGTCTTCATAGGCGAATTGCTGCTCGGCCTGCCGTGCGATGAGGCCTTTGAGCACATCGTCGCGAAAGGCGAAATAGGTTGCCGTCGTCACCGACCAGCCGGCCATGATCACGAACGTGCCGACGACGATCCAGAACGCCACCGGTCCGAATCTGACCTGTCGTCCGGCGTGGGCGATCGTGTAACCGGTCGCGGTGGCGGCGCGGTTGCCGCCGCGACCGCGCTGATGATCCGCCGTGCGGCCGACATTGCGGGCCACTGGCCGCGGCGAAGACGATACCCACCCCGACATCGACATTCCCCAGGTTCGTCAATGGACTGAAAGCCGCGGCCGCCGCGTCGATGCGGCCGCGCTGGGGGCGGATTTGAGAGGCTTATGGTTAATTTTCAGGAAACCGCGCCGGGCATTTTGCCGGCTTGGGTAAATGCTTCGGCAATTGACGCCCGGACCAGGCCGTCATAGCGCCTTGGCGGCGGCCAGGACTTCTTCGGCGTGGCCTTTGACCGAGACTTTCGGCCAAATGCGGGCGATGCGCCGATCGGCGCCGATCAGAAAGGTCATGCGGGCGATGCCCATGAACTTGCGTCCATACATCGATTTCTCCTGCCAAACGCCGTAGGCCTCGAGCATCTCGTGCTTCTCATCGGAAGCGAGCGCGACGGTGAGCTTGTGCTTGGTCTTGAACTTGTCCTGTGCCGGTACCGGATCGGCGGAGACGCCGAGCACCTCGGTATCGGCCGCAGCGAACGCGCGCTTCAGGCGCGAGAAATCGATCGCCTCCTTGGTGCAGCCCGGCGTGTCGGCGCGGGGGTAGAAATACACGACGAGCTTGCGGCCGGCGAAATCGGCAAGCGACACGGTTCCGCCGCCGTCGCGCGGGAGTTTGAACGCGGGGGCCTTGCTGCCGGTGGATAGCTCGTGCGCCATGCGCCTTCCTTTCGACGCTTTCCGGGTGACATTGGACCCGCCAAGATACGCGGCTGTGGCCGTGGGGTCGACGATTGAGATCGGACCAGCCGTCCTGTATCGATTGAGTCGGCGCGACGCGTGTTGCGGCACCACGGACGAGGGGACGCCCGAGGGGCATGGCCAATCAGGACAGGCAAAGCGCTGCGCGTGCGCAACGCGGGTCGGTTGTGCCGTTGCGTCCGCCGCAATTGGCGTCTGTGCATGCGGTCGAGGCCGACGAGGATACCGGCGAGCATTACGAGACGGCGGCCAAAAACCTGTTCCGGCAGATTTCCTTCCGCTACGGCGGCTTGATCCGACGGGTCGCCATCATCTTCGCCGCGCTTGGCGGCGTGGTGATGCTGGGGATTTTTGCGCTGTGGTGGCGGCTTGCCAGCGGGCCGATCCAGCTCGACATCGTGACCCCCTGGCTCGCGGCCGCGATCGAAGAGAATTTCGGCAGCAATCGCCACGTCGAGGTCGGCGGCACCCAGATCGAGCGCACCGAGAGCGGCGGCACCGCGGTGCGGCTGCGCGACATCGTCGTGCGCGACGCCGACGGCACGATCGTGGCGAGCGCGCCGAAGGCCGAGGTCCGGGTATCCGGCAGCAGCCTGTTGAGCGGCCATATGCGGGCCGAAAGCCTCAATCTCGTCGGCGCGGAGATGGCGGTGCGCATCGAGGCGGACGGCGGCGTCACCGTGTTCGCCGGCGCCGACAAGCACCCGATCGCGAAAGCCTCCGTTCCGGTGACCGCGGCGACGCTCGCTTCGCGCCAGCAGCGGCTCGGCGGCATCGCGCGGTCGGCGGCGACGACCGGAATTCCTCCCGCCACGGCGTTCGCCACCGCGCCATCCGCCGACGCCGCGCCGGCGCCGCCGCGCCAGGCTCGCGACGTCTTCGCCGCGCTGTTGTCCTGGATCGACGAAATCGGCGAGACCGGCCTCGACGGCCACGAATTGCGCGAACTCGGGCTCAAGAGCGGCAATCTCACCGTCGACGACGCCCGTACCGGCAAGCGCTGGACCTTCAAGGACATCAGCCTCAGCGTGGAGCGCGCGCACGGCGGCGTGGAAGTGACCATCGGCTCCGACAACCGTGAGCGGCCGTGGGCGATCTCGGCCTCGATCACGCCGATCGGCAAGGGCGCCCGCAAAGTGGCGCTCGAGGCCCGCCGGGTGCTGGCGAGCGACCTTATGCTGGCCGCCCGCGTCGGCAATGGCAGCTTCGTCACCGACTTGCCGCTGTCGGCCAGCATCAACGGCGTGATCGGCGCGGACGGCGAGCCGCAGACGCTCGCCGGCCGCATCGTCGCCGACGCCGGTTCGTTCGGCGATGCCAACGCCGACGACAGTCGGATCGCCATCGATCACGCCGAATTCAAGTTCAACTGGGATCTGTCGAGCCGCATCCTGTCGGTGCCGTTTCAGATCCTCGCCGGCGGCAACAGGATGACCTTGATCGGACAGGTCGAAGCCCCGGACGAAGGCGCCAGCGTCTGGTCGTTCAAGATCGGCGGCGGCACGGTCGTGCTGGCCGATGCGGCGCTAGCGGGCGATCCGCTGATCCTCAACCGCATCGCCGTGACCGGCAGCTACGATGTGGCGCGCCGCCGCTTCGCCGTTGACGAGGGTGACCTCGGCAACACCGCCGTCGGTGTCGCCATGTCCGGCAGTGTGGACTTTTCCTCGCCGAACGTTCGCTTTCGCGCCGGCCTCGCCGGCACGCGCATGCCGGGCGATGCAATCAAGCGCTTGTGGCCGGTTTTCATCGCGCCTCCAGTTCGCAAGTGGGTCAACGAGCACCTCACCGGCGGCACGCTGGAGCGGATCGTGATCGCCGTGAACGCGCCGATGGAAACGCTCAAATTTCCCGGCCCGCCGATTCCGGACGACGGGCTGTCGATCGACGCTTTTGCCAGCGGTTGTGTGGTGCGACCGGTCGACGACCTGCCCGCGCTGCGCGACGCCGATCTCAATCTCCATGTCGTCGGGCGCGACGTGATCGTTTCGGTCGGCAAGGCGACGGCCGACCTGCCGTCCGGGCGCAAGCTCACATTGAGTGCCGGTACGTTCGAAGTGCCCGACTCGGCGGTGCACTGGGCGCCGACGCGGGTCCGCTTCAAGCTCGACGGTCCGGCTCCGGCCACGGTCGAGCTGTTGCACATGGATCGGCTGCGCGACGTTCTCGGACCTGCCGTTCGATCCGACGACCGTGCGCGGCAACATGGCCGCGCAGGTTTCGCTCGGACTGCCGCTGCGGCCCGACCCGCCGCCGGGATCGATCACGTACGGCATCACCGTCGATGCCACCAACTTCTCCGCCGATCACCTCATCATGGGGCAGAAAGTCGAGGCGGCGCTGTTGCGCGCCAGCGCCACGCCGCAGGGCTTCCAGATCAAGGGCGACGTCAAGATCGGCGGCACGCCGGCGAACCTCGAATACCGCAAGATGCGCGACGAGCCCGACGCCGAAGTCCGCATCCAGGGCATGCTGGACGAGGCAACGCGCAACAATCTCGGCTTCAAATCCGGCACCAGCATCGGCGGCGCTATACCGATCCGCCTGTCCGGCCGCGTCGGCTCGTCGTCCGACCGCGAAGGCCGTTTCGCCGTCGAGGCCGACCTCACGTCGGCGCAGATCGACGGCCTGATGCCGGGCTGGGTGAAGCCGTCCGGCAAGCCGGCGCGCGCGACCTTCACGCTGACGACCAAGCCGCAATCGATCCGCATCGACGATCTCCTGATCGAAGGCACAGGCGGCGGCGTCAAGGGAGCGCTCGAACTCGACGGCGCGGGCGAGCTGCAATCGGCCAACTTTCCGGCCTACGGCTTCTCCGACGGCGACCGCGTCAGCCTCAAGGTCGAACGCACGACCGACGGCGCGCTGCGCGTGATCATGCGCGGCGACGTTTATGACGGCCGCAACTTCATCAAGACCGCCGCGAGCGGCGGGACGCCGGGCGAGCCCGCCAAGCGGCCGGTCGACGTTGACCTCGACATCAAGCTCGGCGCCGTCGTCGGCTTCAACGGCGAAGCGCTGCGCAGCATCGATCTTAAAATGTCGCGCCGCGCCGGCGAGATCCGCAGTCTCGGGCTCACCGCCAAGATCGGACGCGACGGCACGCTGTCCGGCGATCTGCGCGGGCGGCCGGGCGGCCGTCAGGTGATCTATCTGAACACCACCGATGCCGGCGCCTTCTTCCGCTTTGCCGACATCTACGCGCACATGAGCGGCGGGCAGATGGCGATCTCGATGGATCCGCCGACGTCCGCCAGCACGCAGCAAGAGGGCGTTCTGGTGCTCCACGATTTCGCCGTCCACGACGAAGCCCAACTCGAACGCGCGGTCTCGAACGCCCCGCAGAACCGCCGCAACGCCATCGAGTTTTCCGCCATGCGGGTCGAGTTCAGCAAGGTCCCGGGCCGCGTCGCCTTGCACGAAGGCGTGGTGCGCGGACCGCTCCTCGGCGGCACCATCGACGGCCAGGTCGACTATACGCGGGACGAGTTGCGTATGCGCGGCACGCTGGTGCCGCTCTACGGCCCCAACAATCTGCTCGGCCAATTGCCGCTGCTTGGTCTCTTCCTCGGCGGCGAGAAGGAAGGACTGGTCGGCATCACCTACGAAGTGGTCGGCCGGCCGGGCAATCCGGTGCTGCGCATCAATCCGATCTCGGCGCTGGCGCCGGGGATTTTGCGCAAGGTGTTCGAGTTCCCCGCGAGCGGCGATACGCCCGACGACAACGCCGCGATCGCGGGTCCGAGCCTGCCACGCTGACGATCAGACCGGCTTGAGCAGTACGTGACGCTTCTTGCCGAGCGACAGCTTGATCACGCCGCTGCGGTCTACGTCTTGCTTCACCGATCGCCAACTTGTCGCCGGTCGACGTCGCACTGTCATTTATCGATGATGGCGATTATTAGCGATGGCGCGCCGCACTTCGCCTTTTGATGCAGCCAGCCCGCTGACGAACTGCGCTCGAGCGACGCCGATGCCCGGATCTTAGATCGGCTCTGCGGCACTTCGACGGTCGGCAGATCGGCGCTCGTGCCGCCTTCCTCGAAGGTGGTGCGCGCGGTCGCCGCCGCAAGCTCGGCCGCCGCGCGGCCGTGCACCAGCGCGGTCGCCTCGGTCGCCAGCACCTTCTTCGCCTCGTTGATCTCGCCGCCCTCGAGCGCGGCGAGCCGCGCGACCTCGTCGAGCGGCAGCACCGTGAACAGTTTCAGAAACCGCGCGACGTCGCCGTCCTCGGTGTTGCGCCAGTACTGCCAATAATCGTACGGGCTCACCAGTTCGGCATCGAGCCACACCGCGCCGGCGGCGGTCTTGCCCATCTTGGCGCCCGAGGCGGTGGTGATGAGCGGCGCGGTCAGTGCGAACAGTTGCGCATTGGCGAGCCGCCGGCCGAGATCGATGCCCGAGACGATGTTGCCCCATTGGTCCGAGCCGCCGAGCTGCAGCACGCAGCCATAGCGCTTGTTGAGTTCGACGAAATCATAGGCCTGCAGGATCATGTAGTTGAATTCGAGAAACGACAATTCCTGCTGCCGCTCGAGCCGCAGCTTGACCGAGTCGAACGCCAGCATGCGGTTGACGGAGAAATGCCGGCCGACGTCGCGCAGGAAGTCGATATAGTTGAGCGTGTTGAGCCAGTCGGCGTTGTTGGCCATGACGGCGTTGCCGCCGGCATCCTCGAATTTCAGGAACTTGATGAAGACGGCGCGGATGCCCTCGAGGTTTTCCGCGATCATCGCGTCGGTCAAAAGCCGCCGGCTCTCGTCCTTGCCGGAAGGATCGCCGACCCGCGTGGTACCGCCGCCCATCAGCGCAATCGGCCGGTGGCCGGTCTGCTGCATCCAATAAAGCATCATGATCGGGAGGAGCGAGCCGACATGGAGCGACGCGGCGGTGCAGTCGAAGCCGATATAGCCGGTGACGGTCGATGAATGCGCGAGCGCATCCAGCGCCTCGGGTTCCGAGACCTGGTGAATGAATCCTCGGCTGGCGAGGACGTTGAGAAATTCCGACTTGTACGTGCTCATCGTTGCATGCTCGCGCCCCGCTCGCCGCGGCGGCCGGGGTGGTGTATCAGGTCCGGACGCCGATTTAACCGCGAACGGTCGGCAAAAAGGCCTGGAAGACGGTACTCATGGCAACAGCTTTCCCGCCGGTTCTGGCGATCGGCCTGATGAGCGGAACCTCGCAGGACGGCGTCGACGTTGCCGCCATCGAGACCGACGGCGACATCATCACGCGCTTCGGCCCGACGGCCTACCGCACCTATGCCAAGCCCGAGCGCGAGCTTTTGCGCCGCGCCACCGCCGCCGCCGCCGATCTCACCGACCGCGCCGCGCGCCCGGTTGTCGTCGCCGCGGCGGAAAAGCTCGTCACCGACGCCCACGCCGAGGCGGTCGAGACCTTTCTCGCCGCCAACGGCATCGTGCCGCGCGATGTCGCGGTGGTCGGGTTCCATGGCCAGACGCTGATCCATCGGCCCGAGCGGCGGCTCACCGTCCAGATCGGCGACGGCGCCGCGCTGGCGACCCGGCTCGGCATCGCCGTGGTCTACGATTTCCGCGCCGCCGACGTTGCCGCGGGCGGGCAGGGCGCGCCGTTCGCGCCGCTGTTCCACCGCGCGCTGGTCGCGCGGCTCGACCGCGCGGGTCCGGTCGCGGTCGTCAATATCGGCGGCGTCGCCAACGTCACCTTCATCGACGGCGACACGGTGATCGCCTGCGATACCGGCCCCGGCAACGCGCTCATCGATGATTTCATCCGCGCCCGCACCGGCAAGCTGCTCGACACCGACGGCGCCCTGGCGCAATCGGGCCGTGTCGATACGGATGCCGTCACGCGCTTGCTCGCCCATCCGTTCTTTGCGCTGCCGCCGCCGAAGTCGCTCGACCGCAACGATTTCAAAAGCTTCATCGGCGCCGCGTTCGACGCTTGCGACGTTGCCGACGGCGCCGCCACTTTGACCGCGCTGACCGCGGCCGCGATCGCCCGCATCCTGCCGCATCTGCCGCGGCCGCCGAAAACCTGGATCGTCTCCGGCGGCGGCGCCCGCAACGCGACGCTGATGCGCATGCTGGCCGAGCGCGTGGCGCCGGCCAAGGTCGAGACCGGCCACGACGCCGGCTGGTCGGTCGAACTCGCTCGAGGCGCAAGCGTTCGCCTATCTCGCCGTCCGCAGCCTGCGCGGCCTGCCGCTGTCCTTGCCGACCACGACCGGCTGCCCGCACCCGCTCACCGGCGGCGTGCTGGCGCGGCCGTAAGGCGTGGCAGGTCTAAGCACGTTTCCCGGGCGCAGCGCAGCACGCAGTGATGCGCTGCAGAACCGGGACCTTCGGAAACTTAAGCGTTTGCGACGATCCAGGATCAGCAGTTTTTTCGACTCGCGCTCTCAGCTGTTGCGCGGCGTGTCGGCATCGCCCGCGGTCATGTCGCGGCCGTGGATCATCCAGAAGGCGACCCGCTCAGCGAGCGCGCTGATCGTGTAGGAGGGGTTGGTGGCGAGCGCGGTCGGAATGATCGAGGCATCGGCGACGAACAGGCCGGGGACGCCGTGCACGCGGCCCTGCGGATCGACCACGCCGGTCGCCGCCGTCTCCGAGACCACCGCGCCGCCGAGCGGATGGGCGGTGATCAGTCCGGTCCCGATCACCGGGTTGTAGGTTTCCGGCTTGGCGTAATCGCCCGACAATTGCTGGCTCATCTCGCGCAGGCAGGCGGTGATCTCCCGGTAGAGCGGCAGGCTGTCGGTCGGATCCCAGTAGAGCCGGATGCGGCCGCTGTGGAGGCCGAGCACGCCGTTGGCCGCGTCGCTGCCCATGCCGAGATAGCCGAGCTGATAAGGATCCGGCTGATCGGCGGTCAGCGCGCGCGTGCCCATCACCGCTTCGAGGAAGGGAATGGCGCCGATATCCTCGATGAATATCTTCAAAGCCTCGGTGCTGAAATCGGCGCCCGCGGTGATGGTCGGACCGGCTTTGGGCTGCAAATTGTTCGGCGTATTGACGGTCTTCGGGATCAGGAAATCGCCGTTGCCGGAGAAATACTGGCCGAGCTTGTCGCTCAGTTGCGGCAACGTGCCGGCCGCCTTGGATTTCAACAGGAGCTCGACCGAGCCCATGGTGCCGGCGGCGAGCACGACCTCTCTGGCGCGCAGCGTGCCGCTGCGCAGGATCGGCTCGTCCTCGCCGCCATTATCCTCGCCGATGGTGACGAGCTCGAGCAGGAAACCGTCCGGCACCGGCCGCACGATCTGAACCCGATGGCGCGGATAGATCTCGGCATGTTTGGTGTTGCGCGCCACCGCGAGATAATTGAGCGTGAGCAGCGCCCGCGCATTGACGTTGCCCTTGAAGCTCTGCGACGGCGGGCAGCCGAGGATGCATTGGCCGCAGAAGACGCAGCGTGTTTGCGGGATGCCGGCTGCGGTCATGACCGGCTCCGCCGCGGTGTTGACCGCGATCGGGACATAGTGGGGCTCGCTTTTGCAGCGCCGGCAATTGCGCGCCGCGGCCATGAATGCCTCGCCATGGACGGGTGGCCCCAGCACCGGGTTCGGCAAGGTCGGCGCCGCCTGCAGCATGTCGCCGGCCAGATCGTAATAGGGATCGAGGGTGCGCCGGTTGAGGATCCGCGGCCAGCGCGGGTTCTCGAAGATGTCCGGATCGGTCCGCAGCCGCACGCCGAAATAGTGCAGCGAACCGCCGCCGACGCCGATGCCGCGCACGACATTCATGCCGACGCCGAGATCGACCCAGAAATGGCCATGGCGAACGGTCGAGATGCCGCGCCCGGTGACGTTGTACTCGCCGCGTCCGGTCGGATATTCCTTGCCCTGTTCGAGGATGGCGACGCTGCGCCCGGCCTGCGCCAGCCGGCAGGCGACGGCGGCCCCGCCGAAGCCCGAACCGACCACCGCGACATCGACCTCTTGCCCTATCGCCGTCTTTGTCTCGGTCATTTCCTCTCCCCGCTTGCTGGTTGTGGCCTTTTCATTTCCGTTCGCGCGCAAGCCGCGGCGGATCAGGGGCTGGCTTTCGGTGTCGGCCATTCGGGTGGAGCAGGGGACATCGACCGGCACCGACTCCGCCGGAGCCGGGACGAGAGCGAGCGAAAATCCGATCCGTGCTTGATCAAAGTCGTCGAGGTGTAATTCAGATTTACACAGCTAAAAGTAGTAGTCAACTACCCCATGTAACTGTAAATTTTCGCACGCTAGAATTGTGCCATGGGCGCAGCCGTAATCGTTCTCGCGACGCATGCGCGCCCGAGTTTTGCCAACGTAAAGCGAATGGCGAATGGCGAGTAGCGAATGGCACGCTGCCCGTATGTTTCTATTCGCTATTCCCCACTCGCCATTCGTCACAAATAAGGGAGGCGGAACGCCGACAGACGCAGTGTCTCATGATGCCGTGCGACGGCACGGCCGCGCGTCCAGCGGGACGCGCTCGCCTGTCGGCGTTCCACCACGGCTCTTGCCGTTGGGCCTCTCGGCCCGCGGGCGCAACTCCAGGCCAGGCTTCCTGGGAACGAGGCAGGACGTTCGATCCTGTACGGTTCGGCCAACCGGGGCCGAAAGACCTTGCGTTCCTAAACGGGCGTTACCCGCGCCCGCCAGTCCCAGTCCAGGGAACGCACCTCCCGGACCGGTCGTAGTGCCGGTCAGATGATGCCCGAAGCCGCCCGGGAGCGGGGTTGCGAATCCCGCCCGCGGGCACCGCACCTCGCTCCGCCATTCGGTACGCCACCGGTGACGTCCCTTCAGTGAACGAGGTGGAAAGTGTTGTACCCATATTGGAGACATTAAGTCAAGAGCCATGTCGCAATATGAGCGACAATCGTTCGATCTAGCGACCGCGACCGGATTTGCGACGATGGCGCCGTCATGGCGTGCTGCGGCGGCGCCGGAGCGATTGTAGTATTGGCACTTGTCGGATGTGTCGCTTGTCTGGCAAAAACGGCTGCCATGGAGCGATTTAAGTTTTTACTCCCCTTTGCGCCCGGCGCAATTCTCTTTCTCGTCGAGTCGGGACTGCAAGTGAGCGGGATAACCAACATCGGCCTGGCTCTTGTCCTTTGGGGCTTGGCGGTACTCCTTCTCCTTTGGGCGGCCTGGCACGCGGGCGCATTGTCGGCGATCCGATCACAATGGATCATTCAATGGCCAATCCGCAAACGGGCATCATCCGCTATGCAGTCAACGATGTTGCAGGCTGGTTTATATGTGTCTGATATACGCCTTACCTTTGCTAGCCTTGCTGATCGGCATAGTGAAATATCGATGCGTGTATTCAATGGGACGGGTCACGTCGTTAAATTTTGCAGACTTTCTGGACACATAAAATTCCGCTCTCCGAACAGTGCTGATCCGTTACGCATGGGTAATTTGCCCGCACCGTCAACGCGCGCCGACATGGCTCAGACAGTAGGCCCATTCAAGGAATGGCTTGTGATATTGAGCCAACGTGTTCCGGCAGAAGAGGCTGACAAATTGTTGGCTATGCTCGCGGCGGAAATTCCGATTCTTTTTGATCTAAGTGGCCTGAAAATCGAAGTATGTGCGCAGGATGATCAACAAAATATCGAGCGTCTTCCAATCTGGGGTGGCGTTAGCTACAGTCACGGCCACGGTTTTGGTCAGATCATATACGCAAGAGCAAACATCACACTGTGAGACATCATAGCATCGCGCGATAAATATCGCAGTCTTCTAAAAGAATCCCTGCTAAAATAGGAAGCTAGACGATTTGGCGAGATAGCCCTCATTCGTGGCCGATCAGATCCCTTTAATGGGCTTTCACATGGGCCATAGCAATACTTTATTCCTCGGGAGCGGCTTGCATCTCCAAGTTGTCAATAGCGACGGCGTGTTACGCCGCCGGCTACGCCGCAAAACTCTGCGCCGTCTCGCGGAGCTTGAATTTCTGGATTTTGCCGCTCGGGGTGCGCGGCAGTTCGCCGACGATTTCGAGCCGTTCCGGAATATATTGCTGCGCCATCTGCTGGGCCTTGAGATAGGCGACCATGTCGTCGAACGACAGCGCTGAGCCGTCGCGGAGCACGACGAAGGCGCAGGCGCGTTCGCCGAGCCGCGGGTCGGGATAGCCGACCACGGCGACCGCCGCGACGGCGGGATGCTTGAACAATAGGCCCTCGACCTCGACGACGGGAATGTTCTCGCCGCCGCGGATGATGATGTCCTTGGAGCGGCCGGAAATGCGGATATAGCCTTCGCCATCCATGCGCGCGAGATCGCCGGTGTCGAACCAGCCGTCGGCATCGGTGTTGTCGAGCTCCGGCCGTTTCAGATAACCGACGAAATTGGAGCAGCCGCGCACCTGAAGCTGGCCCTCGCTGCCGGACGCGGCGAGCCGGCCGTTCGCATCGACGACGCGGACTTCCATGCCGGCGAGCGCACAGCCGTCGGTCGCCATGGTTTTCTCTTCTGGATCCTCGGGGCGGGTGGTGGTGACGGCGCCGTTTTCCGACATGCCCCAGGCCGAGATGACGGCGGCGCCGAGCGCCTGGCGGGCGTTACTGACCAGCGCGCGCGGGATCGGCGCGCCGGCCGAGACGAAGACGCGCAGCGACGGCGTCGCGGCGTTGTTGCGCGCGACGTATTCGGAAAGATCGTTGAGAAACGGCGTTGCGCCCATGGTGAAAGTGACGCGTTCCTGGGTGATCTGGCGCGCCATCTCCTTGGGCTCGAACACGTCCTGCAGCACCGCGGTCGCGCCCAGCATCACCGGCATGACGAGGCCGTACATGAAGCCGAGCTGATGGGCCATCGGCGAGGGCATGTGAATGACGTCGGCGCCGCTTAGATGCAGGCGTTCGGCAAACGGCACCAGATTGGACAGCATCGTGTTCGAGGAGTGCATCACGCCCTTCGGCTCGCCGGTGGTGCCGCTGGTGTAGAGGAGCTGGATCACGTCGTCGGCCGCGAGCCGCGGCGTGCTGCCGGACGGCACGACCGCGCCCGCCGGCGCGGTCAGCAAATTGTCGAACGCGGCGTCGCCGCTGCCGCCGACGGCAAAGACGTGACGCAGGTCCGGCAGATGCTGGCGCAGGCTTTCGGCCATGCGGTGGTAGTCGAAGCCGCGGAAGGTCGCGGGGACGACCAGCACCTTGGTCGCCGCGAGCGCGAGCATGAAACGCAGCTCGCGTTCGCGAAAGATGATCATCAAGGGATTGCTCACCGCGCCGAGCTTCAGGCAGGCGAGATGCAGCACGGAGAATTCCCACCAGTTCGGCAGCTGGAACGACACGACGTCGCCGCGACCGACGCCGAGCGCGGCCAACCGCGCCGCCACGATGTCGGAGCGGCGGCCAAGCTCGGCATAGCTGAGACGTGTTTCTTGTCCGGTCTCCGAACGCGTCGCCACGATCGCGGTCTTGTCCGGCGTGCGCGCGAGGGCGCGGCCGAGATGGTCGAGCAGGGTCTCGTCGCGCCAATGCCCGGCGGCCGTCATGGCGGCGCGGCGCTTGCTCAGTCGGTCAGTCGGCGTTCCAAATTCGGCGGTCATGGTCTCCTCCCGGATCGGCGGGCGTCTTGTGGCGCCCTTCGTTGGTCAGCGTGCGTGGCGTCTGAGCAATTCGCGCGCAATGATGAGCTTCATGATCTGCGCGGTGCCGTCGCCGATCTCGAGCCCCATGACGTCGCGCAGGCGTTGCTGATGCGGCAGGTCGAGCGACCAGCCGTAATGGCCGTGCGTCAAGAGGCATTGATGGATGATGTCGACGGCGGTCTTCGGACCGAGCCATTTGCACATCGCCGCTTCTGCGGTGTGGGGGAGGCCGGCGTCGCGCAGCCGCAGCGTATGATAACAAAGCTGGCGCACGGCAGCGGCCATCGCCTCGTGCTCGGCGAGCGGAAAGGTGACGCCCTGATTGCGCGAGAGCGGCGCGCCGAAGGCGTGACGCTCCTGCACATAGGCCCAGGATTCGTCGAGCGAGGCCTGCGCGGCGGCAACGCATTGCAGGCCGATCAAGGCGCGGCTGAAGTCGAACCCCTGCATCACCTGGACGAAGCCGGCGCCTTCGTCGCCGATCAAGTTGCCGCGCGGCACCTCGACCGCATCGAAGAAGATCGAGCCGCGGCCGACCGCCTTGCTGCCGAGGTCGTTGTACCGGCTCATGCTGACGCCGCTTGCCTTCAACGGCACCAGAAACGCCGAGACGCCACGGGCGCCGTCCTCGATCCGCCCGGTGCGGGCGAAGACCAGCGCGGCGTCGGCCTGGTCGGCCATGCTGATGGAAGACTTTTCGCCGTTGAGCACATAGCCCGTGTCGGTCGGGCGCGCCGACAGCGCGAGGTTGCCGGCGTCGGAGCCGCCGCGCGGCTCGGTCAGCGCCAGCGCGACGACGGCTTCGCCGGCGATGATGCGCGGCAGCCATTGGGCGGCGATCTCCTCGCTGCCGTGCCGGGCGATGATCTGCCCGCACAGCGAGCCGAGCAGCTGCACATAAGACACATTGAGGTCGGCGTAGGCGATCGCTTCGATCACGAGGCCGATCGTCTCGCTCGGCAGGCCGAGCCCGCCGTGACGCTCCGGGAGGTCGGCGCCGATGAGGCCGAGCCGGCCCATCTCGCGCACCAAAGCACGCTCGACCATTCCTTCGCGCTCGCGGGTCTGATAATGCGGCGCGAGCTTCTCGCGCGCAAAGCGTTCGGCGACCGATTTGAACGCGCCTTGCTCGTCGCTGAGCGCTAGGGTCACGGCTTCCTCCCGATGCCTTCGGCCCGTGTTGTTGCTTGATCCGCGGCGCTATTTCACGTAGCGCCGGAAGTCCGGCTTGCGCTTCTCGACGAACGCGCGCACGCCCTCGCGCGATTCCTCGGTCTGGTAATAGAGACTGAGCGACTGCATCCCCATCGCGGCGATGCCGCGGATGCTGTCGCTGTCGGCGTTGAAGGAGCGCTTGGCGATGGCGATCGCGGTCGGGCTGCGCTCGAGGATTTCCGCGCACCAGCGCGCCACCTCGGCATCGAGCTGATCGTGCGGCACGCACCGTGTTGACGAGCCCGAACGACAGCGCTTCGGCGGCGGTGTAGCGCCGGCACAGATACCAGATTTCGCGGGCCTTCTTTTCGCCGACGACGCGGGCGAGATAGGCCGTGCCGAAGCCGGGATCGACCGAGCCGACCTTCGGGCCGACCTGGCCGAACACCGCCTTGTCCGACGCGATGGTGAAGTCGCAGATCGTCGCCAGCACGTTGCCGCCGCCGATGGCGTAGCCCTGCACGCGGGCGATCACCGGTTTGGGCACGTCGCGGATCACCGCGTGCAGTTCCTCGACGGGCAGGCCGATCATGCCGCGGCCGTCGTACTGACCTTCGTGCGCCGACTGGTCGCCGCCGGTGCAGAACGCCCGGTCGCCGGCGCCGGCCAAGCACGATGACGCCGACCGACTTGTCCCAGCCGGCGCGGTTGAAGGCGTCGATCAGTTCGTCGCAGGTCTTGCCGCGAAACGCGTTCATCACCGCCGGGCGGTTGATGGTGATCCGCGCCACGCCGTCGGTCAGATCGAACAGAATGTCTTCGTAGGTCATCGCAGCCGCCTTCGTTTGATCCGGCCCTTATGTCATCCAGCCATGGTGAGGCCGCCCGAGACGCTCATCACTTGCCCGGTGATGAACGCGGCGTCGTCGCTGGCGAGAAAGCAGATGGCGCCGTGCAGGTCGTCGGGCTCGCCGAGGCGGCCGAGCGGAATGGCGCGGCGGAACGCCTCGTCGAGCTTTTCCGGGTTGCGGGCGCCCTTCTTGTAGTCGGCGAAAAGCTTGGTGTTGACGATGCCGGGACACACCACGTTGACGGTGATGCCGTCGCGGGCGTGCTCGCGCGCGAGCGTCTTGGAGAAGCCGATCAGGCCGGCCTTGCAGGCGGCGTAGACCGCTTCGCCCGACGAGCCGACGCGGGCCGCATCGGACGCGACATTGACCACGCGGCCGCGCTTGCGCGCGGCCATGCCGGGCAGGACGGCGTGGTGCATGTTGAGCGCGCCGACGAGATTGATGGCGATGATCTTGTCCCAGTCGGACGGTGTCGTCTCGACGAAGGGGCGGAAAACATCCCAGCCGGCATTGTTGACGAGCACGTCGATCGGGCCGAGCGCGGCTTCGGCGGCGCGCACGGCATCAGCGCAGTCGCCGTGCCGCGTGATGTCGCAGGGGTAGGCCGCGGCCGTGCCGCCGGCCTGCGTGATGGCCGCGGCGACCCGGGCCGCCGCCGGCTCGTCGATGTCGAACACGGCGACCTTGGCGCCTTCCTCGGCGAAACGCCGGCAGGTCGCCGTACCGATGCCGCCGCCGCCGCCGGTGACGATGACAACCTTGTCCTTCAATCCGCGCACGCCGCCTAAATCCTCCCACCCATGGATTTTATGTCAATGGTATGCTACATCTTCAGAAGTGAAGCAATAGCTTGATATATCTGATGCCCATCGCTCGGCGCGCGGACACGGCGCCACCAAACGACCAGGCGGACGCGCGGTTCGATATCGCTAACCGGCTGTTCTTCCGGCTCTATCAGGCGTCGAACCTGATGCACAAAACCGGGTCGCGGTCGGTGGCCGCGTTCGGCACCACGACCCAGCAATGGGCCGTGCTCGGCGCGCTCTCCCGCCCGGCGGCGCGCGGGTCCGGTATGACCGTCAAGGAACTGATCGGCTTTCTCCTGGTCAGCCGGCAAAACCTGACTGCGGTGCTCAACCGGTTGGAACGCGCGGGCCTGATCGAGCGCACGCGCATTGCCGAGGATGGCCGCATTCGCCGCATCCGCCTGACCCCGCAAGGCTCCGCGACCTGGGCGCGCATGCTCACCAACATCCGTGCGTATTACGACGGCGCCCTGGACGGCTTCACCACCGAAGAATGCGTGACGCTGTACCGCCTGCTCGACCGCCTGAAGTCGCGGCTCGCGGGGCTGTAAACGAGCAGACGGACGCGCTGTTGGCGAGCGTGCGCATAGATTGTAATTGACTATGTTTACAATCAAAAGTAACTAGCAAGGCGCGCGGGGCAAGGCCTGCTTCGCGCAACGCCGCTACGATCGCAGCTCATCAACTCGCTGGACAATAACTCACTGGACAATGCCGGCCCGCGCGCTCGCCGCGGCCAGGAAGATGATGACCAAGGGAGCTTGAAATGGTCACGAGTGAAACGGAACTGACTCTCGCTCGGCCCCTGTTCAAGACGATCAGCCCGACCGAGGCCGAGATAGATCTCGGCCCGCTCGCCGCATTGGTGGGCACGTGGCGCGGCTCCGGCGGCTGGAACCTTATCGCGGTGCCCGCGCCCGAAGTCGCGGTCGGTCAGCCGGCGTTTACGCTCCTGGTCCAGCCGATCATCGACACCATCACGTTCAAGCCGATTCTGGCATTGGTGCCCAATCGTGGCGGACAAATCGGGATCATGAAAATCCCCGGCCTTTATTACGAGCAGACGGTCTATCAGCAGACGGAACCGACACAGCTCATGCATATCGAGAACGGCATGTGGCTGTTGATGCCGCTGCCCGAGCCCCCGCTGCCGGGCACGATGAAACCGGCGCAGTGGCGGCCGCAGGTGGCGCGGCTGAGCACGAATTCCGCACGGCAATTCCCTGGTCGCCGTCGGCGAAGTGTCGGAAAGCGACGGCGGCCCAAACATGCCGAGCAACAGTGCCTTGCCCGACATCGGTCAGGTATCCTTCCTGCCCGGCTATACGGATCCCTACCTGCGCCAGCCGATCGATACGACGGACATGAATCAGGTGCTGCGCGAAGCGAACAAGGGGGTGCAGTTCGGGCATACGGTCACGCTCGACGTTGCGACCGCCAATGGCGGCGGCATCGCCAACATTCCCTTCATTCAGGCCAACGCCGACGCCCGCAGCTTCAAATCCACATTCTGGATCGAAACCCTTGCGGCCAATTCACAACCCAGCCGGCTGCAATACTCCCAGCAGGTCGATCTGTTCTTCATAAGCCGTCCCGACGGCGAGGGATTGGTGAAGTGGCCGCACATCACCGTCAGCACGCTCACGAAACAACCCTGACGCCGCCGCGCGAGTGCAAGCGCCATCATCCGCGCTCGTCGGCTGTTCTGACGGCCTTGCGACGGTAGCCACCTATAGCTATTCTTGCCTTATGACACGCACGGTTTCGATCAAGGATGCGAAGAACCGGCTGACGGCGTTGGCTCGTCTCGTCGAACGTGGCGAGACGGTGGTCGTTACCCGCAACGGCAAGGCGGTCTTGGACCTGGTGCCGCATCGGCCCGCGGGCGGATTGCGTCTGGCTGCGATCGAAGAGTTCAAGCTCAAGCACGGGATCAGCGAAGATCTTCGGCACTCCCGCCGCGGACTTTGACGCGCCGCTGCCGGAGGATTTTTTGCTCAAGCCGCTCGCATGACCGATGCGGCTCCTGCTCGACACCAGCGTTCTGATTGAATTGATCGAGGGCCGGGTCGGCGCGCGAATGCGCGAAGCGCTTCCGGTTACGCGGGTTACAAAAACTCACGCCGCCGTCGTCGCCCGCGCGCCCTTGGTGCCCAGCCGCTTGTCCAGATACCCGGAGATCGAGCTCATCAAGGGTTCGATCTTGCCGTCGAAGAAGTGGTTGGCGCCGGGGATGACTTTCTGCTCGATGACGATGCCCTTTTGGGTCTTGAGCTTTTCGACCAGCGTCGTCACGTCGCGGTGCGGCACCACGGCGTCCTTGTCGCCGTGAATGATCAGCCCGGACGACGGGCAGGGGGCGAGGAAGGAGAAGTCGTAGAGGTTCGCCGGCGGGGCGATCGAAATAAAGCCTTCGATCTCGGGGCGGCGCATCAGAAGCTGCATGCCGATCCAGGCGCCGAACGAGAAGCCGGCGATCCAGCACGAGCGCGCTTCCGGGTTGACCGACTGCGCCCAGTCGAGCGCGGCGGCGGCGTCGGAGAGTTCGCCGATGCCGTGGTCGAAGCCGCCCTGGCTCCGCCCGACGCCGCGGAAATTGAAGCGCAGCGCCGAGAAATTGCGGTGCACGAAGGCGTAATAAAGCTGGTAGACGATCTGGTGGTTCATCGTGCCGCCGAACTGCGGATGCGGATGCAGCACGATGCCGATCGGCGCGTTCTTCTGCTTGGCCGGATGGTAGCGGCCTTCGATGCGGCCTCCGGGTCCTGTGAAAATGACCTCGGGCATGATCAAATCCTCGATTTTTTGCGCGCCGCGTTGCCGGGTCAGGCGCTTGACGGCGCCGCATGGCGGACGTAAGTGACTAAGATCATTTCAGTTTTCAGAAGCGACAATGGTCATCTGACGGCGGCAAAGCCGCGGCGCTGCGTTTCTTTGGGTCGCGACTTCTAGCACAGGGCAGGGGCCAAAAAGCAAGCATTTCGAAGGCCCTGTCCAAGCGAGCGCCGGTTAAAAGCGACACCGGCGAAGCGACAAAGGTAATCATCCGTGGTCGAGCGCGCTTACTTCGATTGGAACGCCACCGCGCCGTTGCGGCCGCAAGCCGCGGCGGCGTTGCGCGCGGCGTCGGCGCTGACCGGCAATCCCTCCTCGGTGCATGCCGAGGGCCGCGCGGCGCGGCGGGTGGTCGAGGAGGCGCGCGAGCAGGTTGCGGCGCTCCTCGGCGCGCGGCCGGCCGACGTGATCTTCACCTCCGGCGGCACCGAGGCGAATGGTCTGGCCCTGTCGCCCGCGATCGAGGTTTTGGGCGACAAGGCGCCGCGCGACCGGCTGTTCATCTCGGCGATCGAGCATCCGTCGGTGCGGGCCGGCGGGCGTTTTACGCCTGAGGCGGTGGAAGATATTCCGGTCGATGGCGACGGCCGCGTCGATGTGACGGCACTTTCCGACGCGGTGACGCGGGCCGCGCGGCCGCTCGTCTCGATCATGTTCGCCAATAACGAGACCGGCGTGGTGCAGCCGGTTGCGGCAGCGGCGGCGATCGTCCACGCCGCCGGCGGGCTCATCCATGTCGACGCGGTGCAGGCCGCCGGGCGCATCCCCTGCGACATCGGCGGGCTCGGGGCGGACCTCTTGACGCTGTCGGCCCACAAGATCGGCGGGCCGAAGGGCGTCGGCGCGCTGGTGCGGGCGCGTGACGACATCCATTTCCCCTTGCCGCTCATCCGCGGCGGCGGTCAGGAGCGGGGCCAGCGTGCCGGCACCGAGAACGTCGCCGGCATCGCCGGCTTCGGCGCCGCGGCCGCCGTCGCGCGCGAAAAGCTTGCGGACGAAGCAGCGCACATGCTGGCGTTGCGGAAGGAGCTCGAGGCGGGGATTTGCGCCATTGCGCCGCAGGCGGTGATTCTGGGCGCCGGCGCCGAACGGCTGCCGAATACGACCCTGTTCGCGCTCGCAGGCCTCAAGGCCGAGACCGCGATCATCGCGTTCGACCTCGAAGGGATCGCCGTTTCGTCGGGGGCCGCCTGCTCGTCCGGCAAGGTGCAGCCGTCCCATGTGCTTGAAGCGATGGGCGTTTCTCCCGCGCTCGCGCGCTCGGCGGTGCGCTTAAGCCTCGGCTGGACGACCACGAAAGCCGACATCGAGCGCTTTCTCTCCGCTTGGAGAAAGGTTTCAAGTGCATTATCTAGGGGTTCTAAGGAGCGGCCAGGCATCGCGGCCTGAACCGACTGCCGCTCGAACAATTCCAACCGGCTGCGGTTAACGGGCCCAAAAGGGGCCACGTGGCAGCTGCCAACAGGCTTCGGAGACTGATCCTAACCGACCAGGATACCGACCATATCCGACTTAATCCAACCCGCGGTCCTTGAAACCGTGAGCGGAGGGACGAATGCCGGCCGTGCAAGAGACCGTCGATCAGGTCCGCCGTATCGACGTTGATCAGTACAAGTATGGATTCGAGACGGTGATCGAATCCGACAAGGCCGCCAAGGGCCTTTCCGAAGACACCGTCCGGTTCATCTCGGCGAAGAAGCACGAGCCCGAATGGATGCTGGCGTGGCGGCTCGACGCCTACCGCCGCTGGCTCACCATGCGCGAGCCGCGCTGGGCCAAGATCGACTACGCGCCGATCGATTATCAGAGCATCTATTATTACGCCGCGCCGAAGCAGAAGGCGGGGCCGAAGTCGCTCGACGAGATCGATCCCGAGATCCTCAAGACCTACGAAAAACTCGGCATTCCGCTGCGCGAGCGGGAAATCCTGCTCGGCGTGCAAAAGGACCCCCGCCCTAGCCCTTCCCCGGAAACGGGGGAGGGTCGTGAGGGCGCGGACATGGAAAGTGTGGGTGTGGCGGCCGCCGGCGGCTATGGCCGCGTCGCGGTCGATGCGGTGTTCAATTCCGTGTCGGTCGCGACCACCTTCAAGGCCGAACTCGCCAAGGCCGGCGTTCTCTTCATGCCGATCTCGGAGGCGGTGCACGAGCATCCCGAACTGGTGCAGAAATATCTCGGCTCGGTGGTGCCGGTCTCCGACAATTTCTTCGCCACGCTCAACTCGGCGGTATTCTCCGACGGCTCGTTCGTCTACGTGCCGCCGGGCGTGCGCTGCCCGATGGAATTGTCGACCTATTTCCGCATCAACGAGAAGAATACCGGCCAGTTCGAGCGCACGCTGATCATCGCCGACAAGGGCTCCTATGTCAGCTATCTCGAAGGCTGCACCGCGCCGATGCGCGACGAGAACCAGCTGCACGCGGCCGTGGTGGAGCTGATCGCGCTCGACGACGCCGAAATCAAATATTCGACCATTCAGAACTGGTATCCGGGCGACGCGCAAGGCCGCGGCGGCATCTATAATTTCGTCACCAAGCGCGGCGACTGCCGCGGCAAGAACGCCAAGATTTCCTGGACGCAGGTCGAGACCGGCTCCGCCATCACCTGGAAATATCCGAGCTGCATCCTGCGCGGCGACAATTCGCGCGGCGAGTTCTATTCGATCGCCATCTCCAACGGCTACCAGCAGGTCGATAGTGGCACCAAGATGCTGCATCTCGGCAAGAACACGACGAGCCGCATCATCTCGAAGGGGATCGCCGCGGGGCATTCCAACAACACCTATCGCGGCCTCGTCACCGCGCACCGCCGCGCGACCGGCGCGCGCAACTTCACCAATTGCGATTCGCTCCTGATCGGCGACAGCATTGCGGCGCCCACACCGTGCCCTATATCGAGGCGAAGAATTCGAAGACCGTGTTCGAGCACGAGGCGACAACGTCGAAGATTTCCGAGGACATGCTGTTCTACTGCATGCAGCGCGGATTGTCGGCGGAGGAAGCGACCGCGCTCGTGGTCAACGGCTTCGTCAAGGACGTGCTGCAGCAATTGCCGATGGAGTTCGCGGTCGAGGCGCAGAAGCTGATCTCGGTGTCGCTGGAGGGGTCGGTCGGCTGAGGACGCGAACGATGAAAGACAGAGTGTTCTGATGGCATTACTCGAAATCAAAAACCTGCACGCCGGGATCGAGGGCAAGGAAATCCTGCGCGGCCTCGACCTCACCGTGAACGCGGGCGAGGTGCACGCGATCATGGGCCCGAACGGCTCGGGCAAATCGACGCTCGCCTATGTGCTCGCCGGCAAGCCGGGCTACGAGCCGACCGCGGGCGAGGTGCGCTTCAACGGCAAGGACCTGTTCGAGATGGCGGCTGACGAGCGCGCCGCCGCCGGCCTGTTCCTCGCCTTCCAGTATCCGCTGGAAATTCCCGGCGTCGCCACCATGACGTTCCTGCGCACCGCGCTCAATGCGCAGCGCAAGAAGCGCGGCGAGGCGGAACTTTCGACGCCGGACTTCCTGAAAACCGTGCGCGCGGCAGCAAAAGACCTCGGCATCGAGCAGGACATGTTGCGGCGCGGGGTCAATGTCGGTTTCTCCGGCGGCGAGAAGAAGCGCAACGAAGTGTTGCAGATGGCGCTGCTGCAGCCGCGGCTCGCCGTGCTCGACGAGACCGATTCCGGCCTCGACATCGATGCGCTTGAAGATCGTCGCCGACGGCGTCAACCGGCTGCGTTCGCCGCAGCGCTCCTTCGTCGTCATCACGCATTATCAGCGGCTGTTGAACTACATCGTGCCCGACGTGGTGCACGTGATGGCGAAGGGCCGCATCGTGAAAACCGGCGGCAAGGAGCTGGCGCTCGAGCTCGAAGCGCGCGGCTACGCGGAATATCAGGAAGAGGTGGCGGCGTGAGCGCGCGCCGCGCTCCGCCCGGATGCAAATGAACGCCATGGCTGACGTGAAAGTGATGAAGACGGCGGCGGAGACCGCACTGGCGCAGACGTTTGCGCAGGCGCGCGAACATTTGCCCGGCGACGCGGCCGTCGCGGCAAAGCGCGCGGCGGCGTTCGGCCTGTTCGCCAAGGAAGGGCTGCCGCACCGGCGCGTCGAGGACTGGAAATACACCGATCTGCGCGCGCTGATGCGCGAGGCGAAGCCGCTCGCGGGCCCGCCCGATGCCGCCGCCAAAGCGCGCGGCAAGGCGGCCGGCGCGCTGATCGGTGACATCGATTGCCGGCGGCTCATTTTCGTCGACGGCGCGTTCGTGCCGGAATTGTCCGACACCGCGGCGCTGGAAGACGGGCTTTCAGTGGTGTCGCTCGCCGATGCGCTCGCCGCCGGCGATCCAGCGCTCACGGAGAAACTCGGCAAGCTCGCGCCCTCGGCCGATGTCGCGGTCGCGCTCAACACCGCGCTGATGGGCGACGGCGCCGTGATCCATATCGCCGCCGGCGCCACCATCGAACGCCCGCTGCATCTCATCTTCGCCGCCTCGGCGACGCCGGCCGCGACCTTCGTGCGGTCGCTGGTCGTGGTCGAGCCGGGCGCGCGGGCGATGCTGATCGAAAGCCATGAGGGTCCCGCCGGGCAGCGACTATCAGGTCAACGCCGCGCTCGAACTGTTCGTCGGCGACGAGGCCCATGTCGATCACGTCAAGATCATCGGCGAGGGCGCCGACGCGCTGCACGTCTCGACGCTCGCGGCCGCGATCGGCGCCAGAGCGCGCTTCAACAGCTTCACCTTCACGGCCGGCGGCGCGGTGGTGCGCAACCAGCTGTTCTTGAATTTCGACGGCGAGGACACCGTTGCCGCGGTCGGCGGCGCGAGCCTCCTCAAGGGCCGCCAGCACGCCGACACGACGCTCGTCGCCAACCACATCGCGCGCGGCTGCCAGAGCCGCGAGCTGTTCAAATCGGTGCTCGACGACGAGGCGCACGCCGTGTTCCAGGGCCGCATCGTGGTGCGTCCCGGCGCACAACAGACCGACGGCAAGATGATGACGCGGGCGCTGCTGCTCTCCGACCGCGCCGAGGCCGACAACAAGCCGGAACTGGAAATCTTCGCCGATGACGTGCAATGCGGCCACGGCGCCACCGCCGGCGCCCTCGACGACGAGCTGAAATTCTATCTCCTGGCGCGCGGCATTCCGCCGGCGGAGGCGGAAGCGTTGTTGATCCAGGCCTTCGTCGGCGAGGCGATCGAGGGCATCGAGCATGCCGGCCTGCGCGAGGCGCTCATCGATCAGGTCGCCGGCTGGCTCGAGGCGCGCGCGGGCGCGCCGACCGAGGTCGAGCATGCATGAAGTTTTGACCAACGGCGCCTATGACGTCGCCCGTATCCGCGCGGATTTCCCGATCCTCGCCACGCAGGTCTACGGCAAGCCGCTCGTCTATCTCGACAACGCCGCCTCGGCGCAGAAGCCGCAGGCCGTGCTCGACCGCATCCAGCAGGCCTACACCACGCAATACGCCAACGTGCATCGCGGCCTGCATTATCTGGCCAACGAGGCGACCGAAGCCTACGAGGGCGCGCGCGGAAAAGTCGCCGCGTTCCTCAATGCCGGCCGCAGCGAAGAGATCATCTTCACCCGCAACGCCACCGAGGCCATCAATCTCGTCGCCTACACCTTCGGCCGCGAGCGCATCAAGGCGGGCGACGAGATCATCCTCTCGATCATGGAGCACCACTCCAACATCGTGCCGTGGCATTTCCTGCGCGAGCGGGCGGGCGCGGTGATCAAGTGGGCGCCGGTCGACGACGACGGCAATTTCCTCATCGACGAATTCGAGAAATTGATCGGCCCGCGCACCAAGATGGTCGCCGTCACCCACATGTCGAACATGCTCGGCACGCTGGTGCCGATCAAAGAAGTGACGCGGATCGCGCACGCCCACGGCGTGCCCGTCCTCATCGACGGCGCCCAGGGCGCCGTGCATGCCGACGTTGACGTCCGTGACGTCGATTGCGATTTCTACGTGCTCACCGGCCACAAGCTGTACGGCCCGACCGGCATCGGCGTCCTGTACGGCAAATACCAGCACCTCGAGGCCATGCCGCCGTTCAATGGCGGCGGCGAGATGATCCGCGAAGTTTTCGAGGACCGCGTCACCTATGGCGAGCCGCCCTACAAATTCGAGGCCGGCACGCCGTCGATCGTGCAGGCGATCGGGCTCGGCGCCGCACTCGATTATGTCGGCTCGGTCGGCAAGCCGCGGATCCGCGCCCATGAGGCGGGGCTGATGCACTACGCCCATGACCGGCTGCGCGAGATCAATTCGCTGCGCATCTTCGGCACCACTAGAGACAAGGGGCCGATCGTCTCGTTCGAGATGAAGGGCGCCCATCCGCACGATGTCGCGACGATCATCGATCGCGCCGGCGTCGCGATCCGCGCCGGCACCCATTGCGTCATGCCGCTGTTGACGCGGTTCGGGCTCTCCGCGAGTTGCCGGGCATCGTTCGCCATGTACAACACGCGCGAGGAGGTTGACGTGCCTGGCGCGGGCGCTGATCAAAGCTCAGGACTTCTTCGCATGATCGAGGATCCGAAACTCGATGTCGGCGTGGCCGTCGCGGAAGCCGCGATCGCCGTGGAGACGCCCGGCGCTGCCGTCGCACAGCCGGCGCCGGCGCCGCCGTCGTACAGCCGGCGCTACCGACGGACGAGACGGCGCGTTTGACCGACGAGATCGTCACCGCGCTCAAGACCGTCTATGACCCGGAAATTCCCGCCGACATCTACGAACTCGGCCTGATCTACAAGGTCGACATCGACGACGACCGCGCGGTCAAGATCGACATGACGTTGACGACGCCGAACTGCCCGGCGGCGGCCGATCTGCCGGGGCAGGTCGAAAATGCCGTCGCCGGCGTGCCCGGCGTGCGCGAGGCCAAGGTCACCATCGTCTGGGATCCGCCGTGGGATCCGAGCCGGATGTCGGACGAGGCGCGCGCGGTGCTCAATATGTGGTGAGGTGCAGCGGCCGCGTTGCAGAACGGGCCGCCAAGGCTTAGATAAGTTAGTACGCTGTTTGCTTTTCTTCTTTATTTGAATTCGAAACAGCGGCGTCTCCATGGAGACGAAACAGGAGCGGAAAATGGCCAGCCCCCGGCCGAGACCTCGAGTGATGCGGCTCACCGAAGCCGCGGCCGACCGCATCAAGGCGGTGATGGCGAACGCCGACCGCCCGATCGCGGCGCTGCGCGTCGGTGTCAAGAACGGCGGCTGCGCCGGCATGGCCTATACGATGGAATATGCCGAACAGGTCAACCCGCTCGACGAGGTGATCGAAGACAAGGGCGTCCGCATCCTGATCGATCCCAAGGCGGTGCTGTTTCTGCTCGGCACCGAGATGGACTACAAGGTCGACAAACTCTCCGCGCAATTCGTCTTCAACAATCCCAACCAGACCTCCGCCTGCGGCTGCGGCGAGTCGGTGCAGCTGACGCCGGCGGACGAAGCGATCGGCGGCGCCGAGGCGCACTGACCGTCACCTCGACGTTGTTCGCAATCGTCATGGCCGGGCTTTGTCCCGGCCATATACGTGTCGACTTGGCGCGAGAAGCCGGCAGTGCACGAGACCGATACCGCTCAATGCAGTCAGTGCTGCGCAATCAAACGTTTCTGTAACGCGTGGCCCGGCGGGTGAATGGGTTGCCGGCGTCAACATGGACCGTTCGTTCTGAATCAGTCGCGGGCAGCGCATCCCGATCGGATTTTGCCGCCAACATTCTTGGAAGGCGAACAGCGCCGACCACCCGCTCTGACGCCCGCCGATGGCGCGGCCGGCGTAAAACATCACCGCGCCGCAAAGCGTCGACACGACGATGGCAACGACCATGTGAGCGGCCAGGAAATTGAACCCGAACAGAAGGTGGAGGACGTTTTCCGCCCAGGGGCCGAGCAGGCGCGATTGGAAATACCGCCAATGCGGATAGCCCGCGAGAACGCCCAGCTCCGCTTGCAGGGCCCGCGCAACGTCGCTCATGTCGCACATGGCGGACGCATCGCAGTTTCCGAAGAAATACGCAGTGTGGCGCCACTGCCCGAGCGAAAGCGCAAAAGCCGTCGACCACATGACAAGATCCGGCATCCGCGTCGGTGCGTGCCCCGCCTTTGGAGTCATGCTCTGATGCTCCTAAACGACGAAATTTCCCGCCCCCGGCTGCGCGAAGGCTGCAACCAACGTTTCAATCGCTGTGAAGGATGATAGCAGTGATCGTGAGAACGGCCTACGCCACCTGCGCCGCAGCCGCTGCCTGCTGGCGGCCGGCGCCGGCTTCGGGGTCGGTCTCGCAGATGACGCGGTTGCGGCCGTTGCGCTTGGCGGCGTAGAGGCACATGTCGGCGCGCTCGATCAGCGACTGCGGGGTGTCGTCGGGGCGCAGCACGGCGATGCCGATCGAAATCGTCACGCGGCCGAGCCGCTCCCCGCTCGATTTTTTCATCAGTTCCTTGGTCATGACGGCGCGGCGGATATGCTCGGCGACCGTGATCGCCGATCGCAGCACGGTGTTCGGCAAGGCGACCGCGAATTCCTCGCCGCCGTAGCGCGCGGCGATGTCCTGGCCCTTGACGTTCTGCTTCACCGACAGCGCGACCAGACGCAGCACCTGATCGCCGGTGAGGTGGCCATAACGGTCGTTGAACGACTTGAAGTGATCGACGTCGGTCATCAGCAGCGACAGCGGCTCGCCCTTCTGCTTGGCGTCGGCGATGGCGCGTGCGAACGACTGATCGAAGTATTTTCGGTTCGACAGCGTGGTGAGCGGATCGGTCAGGCTTTCGGTGCGCACCGTGTCGAGGTTCTGCTGCAGCTGCTCGATTTCCTGCCGCGATGCCGACAGCCGCGCCTCGAGCTGGCGGTTGCTGACTTCCATCTCCTTGGCGCCCTGCACCAGGCGCTCGATGACGGCGCGCAGCGCCTCGCGGTCGTTGGCGCCGGCGAGCTTTTCGGTGGCGTCGGCGAGGCTCGCCGAATAGCTCGTCGCCGAGCCGGCGGCGACGTCGATCACCGCCATGATCTGCTTGATTTCGTCGATCACGCGCGAGCCGACGCTGTCGATGCGGTCGCTCACCCGCGTCGAGGAGATGTAGGTATTGTATATGCTGTCGATCTCGGCTTCGGCGAGCGCGCCTTTTTGCGCCAGCGCTTCGTTGATCGCGCGGTTGAGGCCTTGATTGTAGCCGGTGGCATATTGATACCACAGCTCGAAATTGCGCGGCGACGCGGGCTGGTGCAGCGCGCGGATTTGATCGAGCGCGATCTCGGCGAACGTGAGGGTCCTTTCGTGCTCGTCTTGGGGCACGGCCATGACTTCTCTCCAGTCGCGTCGAACGATGCCAATACGAACGATGCAAAAACGCGTGGCGCGGCCGGGAAGCCGCGTCGAATTCACCCAGCGTCACGCACCGTTGAATTCACGTAGCAAGGTAGGGAATTGTCGTGAAGGAGCGGTAAACGGAGGTCGAGCTGTTTAGACCTTGACCCGGACTGGCCGCAATAGAAATGCCGGCAGATGCGAGGAATCGCCTTCGTCGCTGCGCGACCGCGCGGGCGGAAGGGGCTGCGGATGCGACTGGGGCGGGGTGCGCCGCGCCCGGGTGTCGTCCGGGCGTGAGGCGGTCGCGGTGGGCCGCTGCGGCGCGCGGTGATGGTCGGGCCGCCGGCGCCGGCTCTGGCGCTCGACCGGCGGCGCGGTCAACGGAGCGGGAAGGGCGCTCTCGGCGCTCTCGGCGGCGCCCTGCTGCAGCCATGGGATCTGCTGGTTCGTCAGTTTTTCGATCGCCGCGACGGCTTTGCCGTCGTTCGATCCGGCGACGATGGTGATCGCGGTGCCGGTGCGGCCGGCGCGGCCGGTGCGGCCGATGCGGTGGACGTAGTCGTCGGCATGGACCGGGACGTCGAAATTATAAATGTGGCTCACGTCGGGAATGTCGAGGCCGCGCGCGGCGACGTCGGAAGCGACCAGGAGCGTGACTTCACCCTTGCGGAATTGATCGAGCGCGGCCATGCGCGCCGGCTGGTCCATGTCGCCATGCAGCGCCTGCACCGAAAGGCCGTGCCGCAGCAGCGAGCGATGCAGCACGGCGACGTCGCGCTTGCGGTTGCAGAAGATGATGGCGTTCTTCAACCCTTCCGCCGAACGGATCAGACGGCGCAGCGTCTCGCGCTTCTCGTGCGGCTCGCGGCCGCTCTTGACCAGAAACTGCGCCGTGGCGGCGTTGGTGGTCGCCGGACGGGAGACTTCGACGCGGACCGGATTGTGCAGGAATTGCTCGGTGATGCGGCGGATTTCCGTCGGCATGGTCGCGGTGAAGAACAAGGTCTGGCGGGTGAACGGCACCATCTTGCAGATGCGCTCGATGTCGGGAATGAAGCCCATGTCGAGCATGCGGTCGGCTTCGTCGATGACCAGAAGCTCGACCCCGGTGAGGAGGAGCCGTCCGCGCTCGAAATGGTCGAGCAGGCGGCCCGGCGTCGCGATCAGGACGTCCACCCCGCGGGTGAGCTTGGTATCCTGATCGCTGAACGAGACGCCGCCGATCAACAGCGCGACGTTGAGCTTGCTGTTAACGCCGTATCTGTCGAAATTTTCCTCGACCTGGGCGGCGAGTTCCCGCGTCGGCTCGAGGATCAATGTACGCGGCATGCGGGCGCGGGCGCGGCCTTGCTCCAGCATGGTCAGCATCGGCAACACGAATGCCGCGGTTTTGCCGGTGCCGGTCTGCGCGATCCCAAGCACGTCGCGCCGGGCAAGCACGTGGGGAATGGCCTGGTCTTGAATGGGAGTGGGAGTTTTGTAACCGGCCGCCGCAACGGCGGCGAGAACTTTATCGGACAAGCCGAGATGGGAAAAGGACATAAGCCCTCAAATCGGGGCCGCGCCGGGCGCGGGAACCTCTGGATTGGACGGGGGAAACACGCAGAATTACTCGAATCTGCGCCGTTTCAGCTGTCGGGAACATAGGGTCGAACCGCTGAAAGTCAACCCAAAGCGCCCGCAACGACGTATGTAGTTGAACGGATTGGTTTCAGTTTTCCTCGATGTTGTGGTGAATAAACGCCCATGCCGATGGCCGAATCCCAACCATTGCCGACCGTCCTCGTTCCCGGCCTCAATTGCTCCGCGCGGCTTTATGTCGAGCAAATTCCGGCGCTGTGGCGGTTCGGCCCCGTCCTGATCGCCGACCACACCCGCGACGACAGCATTGCCGCGATCGCGCGGCGGGTACTTGCCGCCGCGCCGCCGCGCTTCGCGCTCGCCGGGCTGTCGATGGGCGGCTACATCGCGCTCGAGATCGTGCGCCAGGTGCCGGAGCGCGTCGCCAAGCTCGCGCTTCTCGATACCGGCGCGCGCCCCGAACTGCCGGAGCAGACCGCGCGCCGGCGCCCGCTGATGGAGCTCGCCAAGACCGGCCGCTTTGCCCAAATCCCCGATCTTCAGTTCCCGGTGTTCGTGCACAAAAATCGTCACGGTGATGTCGCATTGCGGCAACTCGTGCGAACCATGGCGGAGGAAACCGGGCCGGACGCGTTCCTGCGCCAACAAGAGGCGATCATCGGACGCCCGGATTCGCGTCCCAGCCTCGGCGCCATCGCCTGTCCGACGCTCGTTCTGGTCGGGGAGGGTGATGAGCTGACGCCGCCTGTTTTGTCGCAGGAGATCGCGGCCGGTATTCCCGGCGCGCGGCTGAAAATCATCGCCGACTGCGGACATTTGTCGACGGTCGAGCGGCCGCAGGCGGTGACGCAGGCGCTGGTCGAATGGATGGAAGTCTAGGCGGCCGTTGGACGCTGGATGTCTCGTTCACATCAGCACGGCAACGGCGCGTCCCGCCGTCGCGAGTTCCGCATGAAACGCGGTTTTTATAACGCGCCGTTCAGGCGTGGTTCATGCCTTTGGTTGCTTTATGCTGCCGCTCCGGCCGATTGGAGCAGAATCAAACGGGAAGGAATACGACCATGATTAAATCATTCGTGTTGAGCGCCGTGTTGGCGGCCGGCTTTGCCACCGCCGCGAGTGCCGGCGTGACCCCCGCAGCGATCGGCAAAACCGACGCCTCCATCATCAGGGTCGCGGAAGGCTGCGGTCCGGGCTGGTGGCGCGGTCCGGGCGGACGTTGCCATCCGATGGCGATGAACCGCGCGTGCCCGCCCGGCTATCACCTCGGCCCGCACGGCCGGCGCTGCTGGCCGAACTAAGCGTATTTTTTGTTTGTGGCGGCCGGGCGTCGAACACGCTCGGCCGTCTGTTTTTTTGGCCGGGCCGTCACACGTCCAACAAATCCTCGCCGGCGAATTCGGCGCGTTCCTGAATGAAAGCGAAGCGCGCTTCGGCCTTGGTGCCCATCAGCCGCTCGACGGAATCCGCGGTGTCCTCGCGGTCGTCGGCGACGAGGACGACCCGCAACAGCGTGCGCTTTTTCGGATCCATGGTGGTCTCTTTGAGCTGCGCGGCCATCATCTCGCCCAGCCCCTTGAAGCGGCTGACTTCGACATTGGCGTTGGCGCGGAACTCCTTGCGCATCAGCTCGTCCTTGTGGGCGTCGTTGCGCGCATAAAACGTCTTGCCGCCGTGCGAGAGCCGGTAGAGCGGCGGCACGGCGAGATAGAGGTGGCCGTTGTCGATCAGCCGCGGCATCTGCCGATAGAAGAACGTGATCAGGAGCGAGGCGATATGGGCGCCGTCGACGTCGGCGTCCGTCATGATGACGATCTTGCCGTAGCGCAAATCCTCGTCGCGGTAGTGCGCGCCGGTGCCGCAGCCGAGCGCCTGCGCGAGATCGGCGAGCTGCTGATTTTGCGCGAGCTTGTCCTTGCCGGCGGAGGCGACGTTGAGGATTTTTCCGCGCAACGGCAATACCGCCTGCGAGGCGCGGTCACGCGCCTGCTTGGCCGAGCCGCCGGCGGAATCGCCCTCGACCACGAACAGCTCGGAACCTTCCGCCGCGGTGTTGGTGCAGTCGGCGAGCTTGCCGGGCAGACGCAGCTTGCGCACTGCGGTCTTGCGCGCGATGTCCTTTTCCTGGCGGCGGCGGATTCTTTCTTCGGCGCGCTCGAGGACGAAATCGAACAGCTTGTTGGCCTGCACCGGATTGCCGGCGAGCCAATGGTCGAACGGATCCTTGATCGCCTGTTCGACGATGCGGGCCGCCTCGGCGGTCGCCAGGCGGTCCTTGGTCTGGCCTTGGAATTCCGGCTCGCGGATGAAGGCGGACAGCATGGCGGCGGCGCCGGCCATCACGTCGTCGCTGGTGATCGCGGCCGCGCGCTTGCCCTGGCCGACGCGTTCGGCGTGATCCTTGAGGCCGCGCGTGAGCGCGGCGCGCAGCCCCGCTCTCGTGGGTGCCGCCATCCGGCGTCGGCACGGTATTGCAGTAGGACGAGACAAAGCCGTCGGCATCCGCGGTCCACGCCACCGCCCATTCGACCGCGCCGTGCGAGCCGACGCGTCCGGCCTTGCCGTTGAAAATGTCGGGATGCACCAGCGTGTCGCCGTGAATGGCGGCGGTGAGAAAGTCCTTGAGGCCCTCGGCGTAATGGAACGTCGCCTGTTCCGGCACGTCCTCGACGCCGTGCAGCAGCTCCTTGGCGCAGTGCCAGCGGATCTCGACGCCGGCGAACAGATAAGCCTTCGAGCGCGCCATCTTGAACAGCCGCTGCGGCTTGAAGGCGGCCTTGGCGCCGAAAATCTGCGGGTCGGGCTTGAAGCGCACGCTGGTGCCGCGCCGGTTCGGCGCGCTGCCGAGCTTTTCCAGCTTCGATTTCGGCTGGCCGCGCTCGAACACCTGGCGGTAAAGCTGCTGGCCGCGCGCGACCTCGACCTCCATGCGCTGTGACAGCGCGTTGGCGACCGAGACGCCGACGCCGTGCAGACCGCCGGAGGTTTCGTAGACCTTGGAATTGAATTTGCCGCCGGCGTGCAGCGTGCACATGATGACTTCGAGCGCCGACTTTTTCGGGAATTTCGGGTGCGGATCGACCGGGATGCCGCGGCCATTGTCGGTGACCGTCACGAAGCCGTCGGCGTCGAGCTCGACGTCGATGAAGCTCGCGTGGCCGGCGAGCGCCTCGTCCATGGCGTTGTCGATCACCTCGGCGAAGAGGTGATGCATCGCCTTCTCGTCGGTGCCGCCGATATACATGCCGGGGCGGCGGCGCACCGGTTCGAGCCCCTCCAGAACCTCGATATCCTGCGCGGTGTAGCCGGCCTCGGCCGCGGTCCCGCGCGCGGGGGCGCTGGCGGCCCGGGCGCCGCGGCGCTGGCGCGGCGCGCGGTGGTGCGCGGCGCGCTCGGTTCAGCGAACAGGTCGGGGCGCTCTGGGTCTTGGCTATTGTCTTGGCGATTTTTTTTGCTTTTGCCATGGAGTTTCAATGCACTGTTGAGTGTTGCCGCAGGTATTGGTTTAACGCGCCGCCGGAGAACAGCTCTCAATTTCGGAGCCGCAAGCGGCGAATCAAGCTCTGACTATGCCATGGGGGTGGCGAAACCATGAGGCTGGGCGGAAGTGGCCGGTTTGCGCACATTGACGCTCTCGGCCACCGCCTCTATATCGCCGGCCATGAACCGCCTGTTCACATGCGCATGGTCCGTGACCATCTCTGCCGTCGAGCGCCGTCGCCGTCGCGACATGGCACGGGCGTAGACACGGCACGAGCGTAAGAGTTCGTGCCGCCGGCCCCGCGGCACTCCCTTTCCAAAATCTTCCCGCGGACGCTGGCTTTAGTCCCTTAGACTTGAAGAGCCACATCCAAGGTGAATCATGGCTGCCAAAGCAAAAATCGGCGTCCTCGGCGCCTCCGGCTATACCGGTGCGGAACTCGTTCGGCTCCTGTTGACCCATCCGCGCGTGGAGCTGGTGCTTTTGACGGCCGACCGCCGCGCCGGGCAGACCATGGCGGACGTGTTTCCGCAATTCGCGCCGTACCCATTGCCGACGCTGACCGCGCTCGACGCCGCCGACTGGAAGGCGCTCGGCCTTGATCTCGCGTTCTGCGCGCTGCCGCATGGCACGACGCAGAAGGTCATCAGCGACGTGATCGCGCGCACCGATGCCACCAAGGTGGTCGATCTGTCGGCCGATTTCCGCCTCGCCGATCCCGACGCTTATGCACGCTGGTACGGCCACGCCCATGGCGCGCCGGAGCTGCAGAAGACCGCCGTCTACGGCCTGACCGAAATCTACCGGGCCGAGGTCGCGAAGGCGCGGCTCGTCGCCAATCCCGGTTGCTTTACGAGCTGCGCCGAGTTGGCGCTGATCCCGCTGTTGCGCGCCAAGGCGATCGATCCCGACGAGATCGTCATCGACGCCAAGTCCGGCGTCAGCGGCGCCGGCCGCGGCCTGCGCGAGGATATTCTGTTCGCGGAAGTGTCCGAGGGTTTTCATGCCTATGGCGTCGGCCATCATCGCCACATGGCCGAGCTCGACCAGGAGTTTTCCAAGGCCGCCGGCCGCGACGTGGTCGTGAGCTTCACGCCGCATCTCGTGCCGATGAACCGCGGCATCCTCTCGACGATTTACGTCCGCGGCCCCAAAGACGCCCGCGGCCCTAAGCCGTCGCCGCAGGATCTTCATGCGTTGCTGTTAAAGTCCTACGTGAACGAGCCGTTCGTGCACGTGCTACCGTTCGGCAAGCTGCCGCAGACCCGGCATGTGCGCGGCTCCAACATGACGCTCATCGGCGTCGCCGCCGACCGCATTCCCAGCCGCGCCATCATCGGCTCCGCGCTCGACAATCTCACCAAGGGCGCGTCGGGCCAGGCGGTGCAGAACATGAACCTCATGCTCGGCTTTCCCGAGACGATGGGGCTGGAGCAGGTGGCGCTGTTTCCGTGAGTGTGGTTACGACTACGCGTCGTCGCGAGATTTCGTTTCACTACCCGCATGCCACTGAGCTTCACACTTCGCGAGCTATTGACTATCGAGCGTAAATAGAACAAAATAAGAACAAGACCAACAGATCTCCCTTTTCTAGAAGTCCGCCGAGCCGCGTTGAGGGTCAGCAGGAAGAACCTTATCCCCATGTAATCTGGGATTCGGCCTGTGCCGTGCGGCCGGCTTTCCCGTAAGCTCCTGGTCCAATGACCGCCACGCGCCGCGCCAAAACCGAATCGCTGTCGAGGCGTCGCCCTGGGCGAGCAGTCGGACGTCAGTCTGGGCGCCTCACGGCGCGCGATTGGATCGTAACGGTGCCCGAACGCCAGCGCCAACAAGCGGCGTGGGCGTTCGTGAAGGTGGCGATTGATGAATATGTTGCTTTGACCACCCGTCAGTGCGGCCTATCGCTGGCGGTCACTCCTCCCGCAATTGTCCTTACCGCCACCCTCGACAATGCCGTTGTAGAACTCGCGCGTGTGGTAGCTGAAGAGGCTGCGCATCTTTCGATTGAACAGGCATGCTTTCATGTCAGCACGACATACACGATGCTCGTGCCTTCGGGTATCCGAAGCGCACTCGGCATGTATTATACGCCGCCGGCGCTTACCAAACGCCTTATCGACATGGCGGAAGAAGCAGGTATCGATTGGCGAACCGCGCATGTGCTTGACCCCGCATGCGGCGGCGGAGCTTTCCTGTTACCGGTCGCGCTGCGCATGCGCGAGGTCGTCAGACATCTTCCGCCCACCGAGCAGATCGAAAGCATCACTCGTCGGTTGTGTGGTTTTGAGATCGACCCGTTTGCGGCATGGTTGACCCAAACCTGGTTGGAAATCGCTTTCGCCGATCTGCTTGCGGGGGAACGTTTGCCCTCGCTTGTGCATGTCTGCGATACGCTAAATCGAGGACCCGGCCAGACGCTTTTCGATTTAGTGATCGGAAATCCTCCGTATGGCCGCGTTTCGCTGTCCCACGAGCAAAGACAGCGCTTCAAACGTAGTCTTTACGGGCACGCAAGATCTCTACGGCGTGTTCACCGATATTGCGTTGCGCTGGGCTAAACCCAATGGCGTGATCGCATACGTTACGCCGACAAGTTTCCTCGCTGGGGAGTATTTCAAAAGTCTCCGCGCTGTTCTTGCCGCCGAAGCGCCCCCAGTCGCAATTGACTTCATTACGGCGCGGCGTGGCGTGTTTGAAGATGTGCTTCAGGAGGCACTGCTGGCAACATACGGTAAGGGCGGCATAGCTAACGGAACGCCTGTCCATTTTCTCGGCGTTACGTCCGATCTGACCGCAGAGATTACGCACGTTGGACGTTTTATCGTTCCTCGCGCTGCCGAAAAACCGTGGCTTGTGCCTCGTCTGCCGGAGCATCAGCGACTGATTGATCAGCTTGCTGCCATGCCCCACCGGCTACGGGATTGGGGCTATGAGGTTTCAACAGGGCCACTTGTATGGAACCGCTTTAAGTCTCAGCTTCGCGTACGTCCGGAGAAA
The DNA here is from genome assembly GCA_963836095.1 of uncultured Pseudomonadota bacterium. Classification (GTDB taxonomy): domain Bacteria; phylum Pseudomonadota; class Alphaproteobacteria; order Rhizobiales; family Xanthobacteraceae; genus BOG-931. The sequence continues at coordinate 138,253 of CAWIHU010000012.1, read as the reverse complement.
GATACCCTTCCTCTCGTGTGGGCTGAGGCTGTTGCAGGGCCTAATCGGTTTGTGCATCGCGCTGAGAAACGCAGCCATCTACCTTATTTTCAACCGAAAGCGAAAGACGCGTGGCTCAAGGTGAGCGAGCCTTGCGTTCTTGTGCAGCGAACGACCGCGAAGGAACAGTCCCGCCGGTTGATTGCAGCGGAAATGCCGCGTAGCTTCATTAAGAAGCACGGCGCAGTCATTGTCGAAAACCACCTCAATATGATTAAGCCAATAGCGAATAAGAAGCCGAGGGTTTCGCCCGCAACCCTATCGGCTCTCATCAACAGCGCAATCGTCGATGAGGCCTTTCGTTGCATTAGTGGTAGTGTTGCTGTCTCGGCTTTCGAGCTAGAAGCGCTTCCCCTGCCGAGCTTCCAGGCCATGGCTAGTATCGAAAAGCTGGTTCGCGAATGCGCGGCGCCGGAGGTTGTTGATGCGTGTATTCGTGCGCTCTATCTCGCTGAGGCATGAGGATGCTGCCTGCCTTATTGGACCGAGAGAACATTCATAAGCGCCTCGCGCTTATTTTCCCCGAAGGCACGCCTCATCGAAATTATTGCACGCGCGAACTGGCGGCAAGCACGGTGTTCGCCGCACTTTATGTCGGCGCGATCGAGGGCACCGAAAGGATGTTCGGGCCCAAGCACGTCTATCGCATGACGGATAAGCAGGCACAGCGCGCGGATGAGGCGAGTCGCAATCGTTATGCGGACAATATTCGCACGGCAGGGTTTCAGCCTCGCGGCAAACGCTGGTATAGCGACAACACACGTGAGCCGATCCGCGATGAAACCTTACGCGAAGGTTTGGTTGCTGTGGGGGCCGTGATTGAGAAAACAGATATTCCGACTACGTCGAGTAGGCCCCGTTATGCGCTCGCCCATGGTTTCGCCGAATTGCTTGACCCTCAATTGGCAGGAAAGGCTTTCGACGACGCAGTGACTGCATGGCAGACTACAGCTTTGAATCCAGGGGCATTGGCGAGGATTGCGCTTGTACGGAAAGGAATGGCTTCCGGTGGAAGTAGCGTTCTTGTGACATTTCCGAACGGCGAGACCCGCCTTATGGCGGTCGGTCCAAGTACAGAGATCACAAAGGCCATTATCGAGGTTTTTGCGCCGAAATTTATGCAAAAGCCGGCTGTTTTGTTTGTCAGTGAAAGCGGCCAGAAGATTGTGTCACGCGACGATGACTTAGCGCGCTCCATCGGCCTGAATATCCAGGCCGATAGAAATCTTCCTGATACTATTTTGGTTGATCTCGGACCAACGCATCCGCTCCTGGTTTTCGTTGAAGCGGTCGCCACCGACGGGCCTGTTAATGACCGACGGAAACAAGCGCTGGAAAAGCTGGCTACCGAGGCGGGCTTCCCATTGCAGCATGTCGCTTACGTGACCGCCTACCTTGACCGGAGCGGGGTGCCGTTCAAGAAGACGGTCGATGCCTTAGCATGGGGCACCTATGCTTGGTTCGTATCGGAACCCGACGGGTTGATCGAGCTAAAAACCGGAAAAGGTCTAACGATCTAGAAAATGCACATTTATCCAAATGGGGACTCCAGGCAATCGGCCGCGTATCGCCAACATCCGTATTAAGCACGATCACTTGAGCGCTTCCCACTCAACGTTGATGGGCGATATGATGTCGCCAACTATTTCCAGTTGGCCCTTCAAGAGGCCGAAAAGTTTGGGCTTCTGAGCGGGCGCATGCGGCACAACTTTCGCAACCGGCTTGCCCTTCTTAGTGATCACCAGCGCGTCACCCGTGCGCTCGACCTCATCGAGCAACGCAAGACATTTGGCCTTGAATTCCGACGCTTTGATTGTCCGCGACATTTGTTGGATCTCATATGACCATAGTCATCTGACTATGGTCAGATAGCACTTGGCAGCACTTGCGGCAAGGATTTCGGAGGGCGGCTCAAATGACCGGCGCAACCGTCAATCCCGCACCTTGACGTAGCTCCCCGGCGCGTCCTCGATCGGCTCGAGCGCGCCGTCGCCCGGAACGCGGGCCGGCACTTCGCGTCTCGCCCTGCTTCTTGAGCCAGGAGAGCCAATCCGGCCACCACGAGCCCGGATGTTCCTTCGCCTTGGCGATCCAGCCGTCGAGATTGGCGCTGCGCGGCTTGGCGCCGGTCCAATACTGATATTTGTGCTTGTTGGGCGGATTGACCACGCCGGCGATGTGGCCGGAGCCGGACAAGCACGAACCGCACCCTGCCGCCGAAGAATTTCGATCCGAACAGCACCGATTTCGCCGGCGCGATGTGGTCTTCGCGGGTGGCCAGATTGTAGATCGGAATCGTGATCGATTTCAGATCGATCAGGCTGTCGTCGATCTGCATTTGGCCCTTGGTGAGTTTGTTCTCGAGATAGCAATTGCGCATGTAGAACGAATGATTGGCTGCGGGCAGCCGGGTGGCGTCGGAATTCCAATACAACAGGTCGAACGGGAAGGGCGCCTTGCCCCTGATGTAATTGTTGATGACGTAGGGCCAGATCAGATCGTTCGAGCGCAGGAAGTTGAACACGGTGACCATCGACTTGCCTTCGAGATAGCCGCGCTCGGCCATGCGCTGCTCGATGGTCTTGACCTGCTCCTCGTCGACGAAGACCTTGAGATCGCCGGCATAGGTGAAATCGACCTGGGCGGCGAACAACGTCGCCGACACGATGCGCTTGTCGCCCTTCGCCGCCATCGCCGCGAGCGCCGCCGCGAGCATGGTGCCGCCGACGCAGTAGCCGACGGCGTGCACCTCGTCCTCGCCGGTCGCCGCTTTGATGGCGTCGAGCGCGGCGTAGGGACCCTCGCGGATGTAGTCCTCGAAGGTCTTGTTGGCGAGCCGCGCGTCGGGGTTGACCCACGACACGCAGAACACCGTGAGCCCCTGGTCGACGCACCATTTGATAAAGGACTTTTCCGGCGTCAGATCGAGCACATAGAATTTGTTGATCCAGGGCGGCACGATCAAGAGCGGACGCTCGAGCACCTTGGCGGTGGTCGGCGCGTACTGGATCAGCTGCATGATGTCGTTCTGGAAGATCACCTTGCCCGGCGTGGTCGCGAGATTGCGGCCGACCTCGAACATCGACGCGTCCGACTGGCGGATCTTGAGGTCGCCGCCGCCGGCCTCGATGTCCTCGGCGAACATGCGCATGCCGCGCACCAGGTTGTCGGCGTTGGTCGTCAGCGTCTCGCGCAGCAGCTCGGGGTTGGTGAGGACGAAGTTCGACGGCGACAGCGCGTTGACGATCTGCCGGACGTAGAACTCGGCCTTCTGCCTGGTGTGCGGATCGAGATCGGCGGCGTCCTTGACCAGCGTGTCGGCCCAGCGCGTGGTCAGAAGGTACGCCTGCTTGAGAAAGTCGAAGAACTGGTTCGACGACCATTCCGGATCGTTGAAACGCTTGTCGTTGGCGGCGGGCGCGACGACCGGCGGCGCCGTGTCGCCGGCGAGCCGTTTCGCCGCCGTGGCCCAGAGTTCGAGGTAGGCCTCGCCGAGCCGCCGCTGCAGCTCGACGGCGCGTTTGGGATCGGCCAGCCAATACTCCGCGACATGCGCGAGGGTCTTGACCACCTCCGCGACCTCGTCGGCGGCGAGGCCGGGCTTCTTGCGGCCTTGTTCGCGCGGCTTGATATAGGCGGCGAGCGCCCGCCCGCCCTCCTCGACGAGACGCGCCAGGTTGCGCGAAAACGTCTCGACGTTGACGGTGCCGATTTTCACCGGCAGTTGCGATGGGGCCCCCACGGGCGTTTCCTCGGCGGCGGCTGATGTTGGCAGATTCGTCCTCGCGCCAGAAATGGCTTGCTGCGTGCGCCAGTGCAAGCCGCATGCCTGGCCGTCACGCCCGTGAACGCGCTCAAGTTCTCACGTCGCGCGCCAGTTGGCCCGCCGTCCAACCGGCCCCTTTGCCAAGTCCTTGTTGCGCCGGGAGATCCTTGTGCGACGTCGTGGTTTCGACATATTAGTGCGTTTTATCGGCTGTTCGTACAATCTGTACGCGCCTCAGGTAGATTATTATAAACCATTGAGGCCGAAAATATTTTCACCGAAGGGCGGTCGGGGTGGCTGTCCTTGGGCGGAGCGAACGCCGGAGCGCGGCCCAACGGATCGTGGTAAGGGTCGCGCCAAGAGTTCGCGCCAAGAGTTCGCGCCAGGGGTGATTTAGAGTTTGGGGACAACAGTGCATAAGTATCGCAGCGTCATGGCGCAGATGCCCTTTGGCTGGGCGGGCACGATGCGGTCCTCGTTGCCGCGGGTGCTGGCGATGTTCGCCGCGGTCGCCGTGCTGGCCTCGGGCTGTTCCCCGGACGTCGCCTTTCCGGCGATTCACGACATGCCGCCGCCGCGGGCCGACACGCCGCTCACGCCGGACCAGGTCAGGCAGGCGACGGACGGCCTGATCTCCGATCGCAATCATTTGAGCACCGAGACGCAGGCTGCGGCAGCAGCCACCGCCGCGGCCGATGCGCCGCCGCCGGCCAGCACAGCGGCGGCGCCGGCGCCGGCGGCCAAAAAGAAGAAAAAGGCGAAAGCGCCCGCAAAACCTCCGGCGAAGGCAACCGCACAGGCAACCGCCGTCGGCCCGGTGACGGCAGACGGCAGCAAACCCTGAGCCGAGCCGAAGCCGAACCGGCACGGAACGCGCCGTGATGATAAGGACAGCCACGACGTGACAGTCGTGCTAGATAATCAACCCTACAGCCCATAAAAGCGCCGGGTCACCATGGACGAATTTTACCGCATCCGCCGTCTGCCGCCCTACGTGTTCGAGCAGGTCAACCGCGCGAAGGCGGTGGCCCGCAATAGCGGCGCCGACATTGTCGATCTCGGCATGGGCAACCCCGATCTGCCCGCGCCCGCGCACGTGGTCGAGAAGCTCAAAGAGACGATCGGCAAGTCGCGCACCGACCGCTACTCGGCGTCCAAGGGGATTCCGGGCCTGCGCCGCGCCCAGGCTGCCTATTACGCGCGCCGGTTCGGCGTGAAGCTCAATCCCGACACCCAGATCGTCTCGACGCTCGGCTCCAAGGAAGGTTTCGCCAACGTCGCGCAGGCGATCACGGCGCCGGGCGACGTGATCATCGTTCCCAATCCGACCTATCCGATCCATGTGTTCGGCTTCCTGATGGCCGGCGGCGCCATCCGTTCGGTGCCGGTCGAGGCCAATACCGCGTTCTTCGGCGCGCTCGAGCGCGCGGTGGCGCATTCGATCCCCAAGCCGATCGCCGTCGTCACCTGTTACCCGTCGAACCCGACCGCGTGCGTCGCCGACCTCGACTTCTACCGCGACCTGGTCGCGTTCGCGAAAAAGCACGGGCTGATCATTCTCTCGGACCTCGCCTATGCCGAAGTGTATTTCGACGACAACCCGCCGCCCTCGGTGCTGCAGGTTCAAGGCGCCATGGATGTCGCGGTCGAGTTCACCTCGATGTCGAAGACCTATTCGATGCCGGGCTGGCGCATCGGTTTTGCCGTCGGCAATGAGCGCCTGATCGCGGCGCTGGCGCGGGTGAAATCCTATCTGGATTACGGTGCGTTCACGCCAATCCAGGTTGCCGCCACGGCGGCCCTCAACGGTCCCGACGACTGCATTCACGAGATGCGCTTGACCTATCGGCGCCGGCGCGACGCCATGGTCGAGGCGTTCGGCCGCGCCGGCTGGGAGGTGCCGCCGCCGCAGGCCTCGATGTTCGCCTGGGCGCCGATCCCCGAGCCCTTCCGGTCGCTCGGCAGCGTCGAGTTTTCCACCCTGCTGGTCGAAAAGGCGAGCGTCGCGGTATCGCCCGGCGCCGGCTTCGGCGAGCATGGCGAGGGCCATGTGCGCATTGCGCTGGTGGAGAACGAGCAGCGCATCCGCCAGGCCGCGCGCAACATTAGGCGCTTTCTTGAAACCGGCCCGGAAATGCTGCACAACGTCGTGCCCCTCGCGACCAGACGCTAGTCGGGCGCTGCTTATTTCCGGTCACAAGCTCTGATGCCCGAGCCGCTGAAAGTCGGTCTTGCCGGACTGGGAACCGTCGGCACGGCCGTGGTCCGCCTTTTGGAGCATGGCCGCGCCAAGCTCGTGGCGCGGTGCGGCCGTCCGATCGAGGTCGTCGCGGCGAGCGCGCGTTCGCGCGGCAAGAAGCGCGACATCGATGTCGGCAAGTTCCGCTGGTTCGCCGATCCGGTGGCGCTCGCGGGCGATCCCGGCATCGACGTGTTCGTCGAGCTCATGGGCGGCGCGGGCGATCCGGCAAAACGCGCGGTCGAGACGGCGCTCACGGCCGGCAAGCCGGTCGTGACCGCCAACAAGGCGCTGCTGGCGCGGCACGGCCACAAGCTCGCGACGCTCGCCGAGCGCCGCCGCGTCGCGCTCAATTTCGAGGCTGCGGTTGCGGGCGGCGTTCCGATCGTGAAGACGCTGCGCGAGGGGCTCAACGGCAACGAGTTCACGCGCATCTACGGCATCCTCAACGGGACCTGCAATTACATCCTCTCGCGCATGGAGCGCGACCGGCTCGCCTTCGACGATTGCCTGCGCGAGGCGCAACGTTTGGGTTATGCCGAGGCCGACCCGACCTTCGACATCGAGGGTCAGGATACCGCCCAGAAGCTGGCGATTCTGGCGAGCCTGGCGTTTGGAACCAAGGTCGACCCCGGCGCGATCTATGTCGAGGGGATTTCCTCGATTACGCTCGCCGACCTCGATGCCGCGGACCAGCTCGGCTACCGGGTCAAGCTTCTGGGCGTGGCGGTGAAGACCGAGGCAGGGATCGAGCAGCGCGTGCATCCGACCATGGTGCCGAAAGACTCCGCCATCGCCCAGGTCATGGGCGTGACCAACGCCGTGACCGTCGACGCCGAAGGCCTCGCGCCGATCACGCTGGTCGGCCCTGGCGCCGGCGGCATGGCGACGGCGTCCGCCGTCGTCTCCGATATCGCCGATATCGCGCGCGGGGTCCGCACCCCGCCGTTCGGGCGCCCGGCCGCCCTCATGACCGCGGTCCGCAAAGCGCCAATGCAGCGCCACGAGGGCGGCTATTATATCCGGCTGATGGCGCGCGACCGCCCCGGCAGCGCCGCCACCATCGCGCGGCGTCTGGCGCAACAGGAGATTTCGCTGGAATTGATCGTGCAACGCCACGAAGCGCGGCCGGAACGCGCCGGCCAGCCCGGCCGCAGCGGCGAGCCGGTGCCCGTCATCCTCATCACTTATGCCACCAGCGAAGACGCCGTCCACAAAGCGCTGGCCGCGGTGCGGCGCGACCGCGTCATTTCCGGGCGCCCGCAAGTGATCCGTATCGAGAAGAATTGAGCCGGGCTAAAAAACCCGTCGCAGGGAGGTTGCCTTCATGCCGTCGTCCGTTGCCGCCCGCGCCCACGAGGCGATCGATCGCATCCTGTCCCTGGAGATTGCCCGCGTGACGGAGCGCGCCGCGATATCGGCGGCGCGATTGCGCGGCCGCGGCGACGAGAAGGCGGCGGATCAGGCTGCGGTCGACGCGATGCGGCGCGAGCTTGGCACGTTGCCCATTGCCGGCACGGTCGTGATCGGCGAGGGCGAGCGTGACGAAGCGCCGATGCTCTACATCGGCGAAGCGCTCGGCACCGGCGGACCCAAGGTCGACATCGCGGTCGATCCGCTCGAGGGCACGACGCTGTGCGCCAAGAACATGCCGGGCGCGATCGCCACCATGGCGATGGCGCAAGGCGGCACGCTTCTCAACGCGCCCGATGTCTACATGGAAAAGATCGCTATCGGTCCCGGCTATCCGAACGGCATCGTCGACCTCGACGCGCCGCCCAGCGAGAACATCATGGCGCTCGCCAAGGCCAAAGGGGTGAAGCCGGCAGAGATCACCGCGCTCGTACTCGAACGTCCGCGCCACGCCGAAATCATCGCCGCGGTGCGCAAAACCGGCGCCGCGGTGCGCCTCATCACCGACGGCGACGTCGCCGGCGTCATCCACACCGCCCAACCGGAAGCGACCGGCATCGATATCTATCTCGGCGTCGGCGGCGCGCCGGAGGGCGTGCTCGCGGCGGCGGCGCTGCGCTGCATCGGCGGCCAGATTCAATGCCGTCTGGTGCTCGACACCGAGGAGAAGCGGGTGCGCGCCGCCAAAATGGGCGTGACCGACATGCGCAAGAAATATTCGCTCGAGGACATGGTGCGCGGCGACTGCATCTTTGCCGCGACCGGCGTCACCGACGGTGCGCTCCTCACCGGCGTCAAATTCGGCCGCGGCACAATCGAAACCGAGACCGTGGTGATGCGCTCGGCGACCGGCACGGTGCGCTGGATCCGGGCGGAGCACCGCGCGCGCGGCTAAGCTTCAATTGTTGTGTTGCAGCAGTTGGCCGACTTAACGAGACTCCGTTCGGACAAGGCGCTGAACATCAATATTGATGCCAGCGCAATAAAGGATTGAGGGGAAGCCAATGAGAAAAATCCGACAGCAACCCAAGCAAAACGCACACAAAGGGCGAGTAAACGCGGCGCCGCCTGTCGAAATAAAATTCTATCGTTCGAACGAAAGGCCCTACGGAATTTTCAGTAACCTCTATCCAAGCCCTGTGCAGTTCGAAGGCAAGCTGTATCCCACAGCAGAACATGCCTATCAGGCAGGCAAGGCCAGGAAACCGGAAGTGCGCGATTGGATCTTGAGCGCCCCCAGTCCCGCTCTTGCCGCGATGGCAGCGCACGGGCTCTATACTTGGGATGTCACGCCCAACTGGGCGGAAATCAAAACTGATAGGATGCGACGGGTGCTACGCGCGAAATTCGAACAACACCCTGACTTACGTAAGATCCTTCTAGATACCGGCCGATCTCGCCTTGTCGAGGCTGGCACGGTGAACAATGCTGTCAACCGGTTTTGGGGCGAGGTCAACGGTGTTGGTCAGAATATGCTCGGCGTCATGCTGATGGAACTCCGAGATGAATTATCTGGTGCTGGCAAGATCAACGCTCCGCAGAAGAAGAAGGCCAATCGCGCTGTCTCATCTCTTAGTGAGATAAGCTACGCCGCGGCGAACGTATAGCGACCTGACAAGGATGCGATGACCTCATTTTATGACCAGGAGCTCGATCGACTCGGTGAAACATATGAGATCGCTCGCGTCGCTGATATCCAAAAGCTCAAGATCGCGATCGTCAATGCGAGCGAAGCTAGCATCCTCGGCGTTGGATCGGGAGGCTCCTATACCGTCGCCTCGCTCCTATGCACGCTGCATGAAGCTTATACCGGCCGCGTCTCCCGGCCGTCAACGCCACTAGAGATCATCTCCAACCCCACCCTGGCATCGGCGAGCCCAATTTTCTTTGTCTCGGCCGAGGGCAAAAATCCCGATATTGTTGAGGCGCTGCAGCGGGCACGAAGACACAGTGCTCGGGACCTACACGTCCTCACAAACCGTGGCGCGAGCCCATTGCAGGAAATGCTAGCCACCTTGACAGATGTCAACATCCATACGTTTGAGCTAGAGCATAAGGACGGCTATCTTGCTACGAATAGCTTAATCCTCGACTCAGTGATCGTCGCGCGAGCTTATGAAGAGCTAGATCATCACGACGATCATATACCGCAGACGATCGACGCTTTGAAACTCAATGGCCAAACTATAAACGGCTGGCTTGAGAGTGCTGCGATGTTCGCGCAGAAAGCGGCCGTCGGCCATAATGTGATCGTTTTGCATTCCTCGGCGCTCAAACCCGTTGCTACAGATCTTGAATCCAAACTATCGGAGGCAGCGCTACTTCATTGCCAAGTCGCAGATCTGAGGTCATTTGCCCATGGTCGCCATTCGTGGCTTACGGAAGGAGCCGGCAACAATGTGGTACTTGCCTTAGTCGATCCATCGAGCGCGCGGCTATGGCAAGCGACGCGTGCTCACATTCCGACCGAGGTCGAAACACTCACACTCAGCATAGCAGGCTCTCGCCCGCGCGACTTGCTCTCTGGGCTGATCGCCGAACTCAAGCTCGTCTCGCTCTTTGCGCAGGCTCTCAACAAGGATCCCGCAAAACCAACGGTTGCTCAGTTTGGTAGGGAGCTTTATTATATCGATTTGCCGAAACTTGTGGATCAGCCGCGCCACGAGTCCAACACGGCCGAATTATCGAAGTTCGCAGTTCTTGGCGCGCACTGGCCGTCTATAACGCACGAAGATCCGATGCACCGAACGGCTGATTCGGTCCGAAGCAGCCTGAGCAACCGCACCTTTCGCGCGTTGGTGTTCGACTATGACGGCACAATAAGCAGCTCCAACCGCCGCGACATCCCGCCGACATGTCAGGTTTCTGGTCATCTCCAAAAGTTGACGAACCATGGTATCGTTGTGGGGATCGCTTCGGGTAGGGGAGATTTCATCCAAGAGCAGCTACGACTAGCGCTACCCAAGGATTGCTGGCCGAATATCAAGCTTGGGTTGTTCAACGGCGGCTGGATCGGGGACCTGTCGTCCGAAATTCCTCAGCCAAATCAGACCAGCGAGTTTTTGAACCACGTCACGCGGATTATTCATAATCTGAAACACGCAGGCGTGCCGATTGACGTGGTCCGGTTGTACCATCCGCATCAGGTTAGTGTGCGGTTTCGCGCCGGAATTGAAGCTCATGGCATGTGGTTTGTCATTGTCGACGCGCTGCGGCAGGCGGGCGTGGATTTTTCGAACGTCGTTCGAAGTAGGCATTCCGTTGATATCCTGGCACCTGGCATTTCCAAGTCGAAACTCATCACCCATCTCGTTAAGTCCCATAAGCTCGATCCCTATCAGGTAGTTACGATGGGCGATCAGGGTGCATGGCCGGGCAACGATAGCTCCTTGCTGGATCATAAATTCTCGCTTAGTGTTGCGACTCCTTCCCGTAAGCTCGACCGGGGCTGGAAGTTCGCACCGGCACATAAACGCGATGTTGACGCTACACTGTGGTACCTTGACGCAATTATTCTTCAAGATGGTGGTTGTTTTACCTTCGATGCTGTGAAGCTGCATGAAAGCAGCGTCCGATGAAGGACGAAAACGCCCAAGCACTCCTTGCAAAAGTCATGGGTTGGGACAGCGAGGAAACTATTATCGCCTACGTCCCCCGGCTTCAGCTGCTAGCCGATTTCAAATACGATCAGTATCAACGGTTTGCTCCGGGCAAGCGCTTTATTGAGAGCCTAGCTCTTTGGCTCAATCAATTCGCCGAATCCGACCGTCAGAACGCGTTGGATTTCGTTCTCGACGAACTGGTCTTTTTCTCCGAACAGGAGATGAGCCACCTGGTCCAGACAGCCTATGCGGACCTCATCGTCCACGAACGTATTCGCCTTATTTCTGAAGAGAAAGATATTCCGCCACACTGCGTTGGTGAGATAATTCGCCACGATCGGTTTAAGGAGCTACGCATAAAGTCTCTTTATCTTGGGCTTAGCGACGGTGCTAGGACTAACGATTTGCGGCGTGCCAGCGACGGCGACATTGGCAACGAGCAGATTTGGCAGGCTTATGAACTTGGGGAGGAAAAAGCGACCGATATGAAAGACGCCTTGGCAGACGCACTTATAAAGGAGAATTTCTCAACCGCACCGGGCAAATTCAACCTAATCTGGTTGATCGACGATTTCTCGGGTAGCGGTAACACCTACATTCGCTATGAAGAAGGTAAATTCAAAGGCAAGATCAAGAAGGTTTATGACCAGCTTCATAACAGTGAACTGCTCAATTCTTCTCATTATGAGGTGTTTCTTCTGCTCTACGTGGCGACTCGCCAGGCCATTGATCATATAGAGTATTGGGCCGAGCAATTTACTTCGGAGAAGGGCTACAAGCCCTTGCAGGTCCGCGTGCTCTGCACGATAGAGCGGTCAATGTCCGTCACGACCGCCCCGCCGATTAGCAAGGCAACTCCATTGCTGGCCATTCAGAAGTATTGCGACCAATCGTGCTCGGACAAGCATTTTCGTGTTGGCGGGACGGAGGACGTGCGGTTCGGTTTTGCTGGCTGCGCCCTGCCAGTCGTTCTCAACCACAATACCCCGAACAATTCGGTGTTCATCCTGTGGGGACCAGAGAACTCGGCGTTTGCCGGTCTGTTTCCGCGCGTTAGCCGCCATCGGGAAGTCTAGTGGCATATCGGGCGAACCCTTATCTGGAGCGACTGTCGGAGCGGACCTCTGACCAAGAATTTGTGCGCTTGTTTTCGCCGCGTATCCTTGAGCGACTTGCGGACGATGCGTTTGAAGGCGCGGTGCACGTCTTTCGGAGTCCGCCAGGCGGCGGCAAAACCACCCTGTTGCGTGCGTTCACGCCCACCGCGCTCAAGGCGTTCTGGAATGCCCGGTCAGTAGATGAGATCGATGAGTTGTACCAGCGGCTACTTTTGCGAGGCGTCTTCGATTCCCATTTTGGTCCCCAGCTGCTCGGCGTCTTTCTTTCTTGCGCGTCCGGTTACGCGGACCTGCCGCCGGGAGCGGCAGCGTCACAAGACGGATTGTTTCGTGCGCTATTGAACTGTCGCATCGTGCTGCGCTCCTTGAGAAGTCTTGCGTTATTGGCCGACCCTCAGGTCGATCAGCCGCTGGATGAGATTGATCTCGTTTACGACAACTCTGCCGCAGATTTGCGGGCCGTCCCTCCTTTGTCCAACGCGGGCGAGCTCAGCCGATGGGCCGAACAGCGTGAACGACGCGTCTATACTCAGCTCGACTTAGTAAGCCGCGACGATGTGGAGGGAACGCAGGATCCGCGTCTCGACGGACTGCTATGGCTGCAGAGCGTGCGTTATTCTTATCAGGGCAAGATCTTAGCGCCCAAACGTCTCCTCATGATCGATGACCTGCACCGCCTGCGTCGCAGCCAGCGAGAGTTGCTGGTCCGAGAAATGGTGGAATTACGGCCGTCAATTCCCGTCTGGTTGGCTGAGCGCAGTATTGCGTTGGGCGACGAGCTATTATCGCAAGGCGCGAGACAGGGACGGGATTTGCGCGAATACGCGATGGACGAACTGTGGGGAAACGCCAAAGGTGGCGGGCAAACGCTGAGCACCTTCTCGCAAATCTTAGACCGACGGCTTCATATCCAGAACGTAATTCCGGCCGGAACATTCTCGCAATATTTGAGTGACCAGTTGGTGCCGAGTGATATCGAAAAGCAGTTTCATAGCGCGGTTGCGTTTTTCCGAAAGGAAAGTGAACTCCGTAACAGCAACATGCGATATAAGGAATGGTTTGCTCGAGGTAATGCCATTTCGCAGACCCCCTCCAGCCGCGCGATCGAAGAATTGCTTTCGCTTTTGATCTTGGTGGCGAGGGACGAGGCCCAACGTCAGCTTGCGTTGCAACTAGAACCGCTTTCACCAGACGAGTTGGACCAGCGTGATAGTTCTCAAGTGCAAGGTGCCGCGGAGATCATGGCCAATGAGGCGTTCGGTGTGCCGTATTACTATGGTGTCGAGCGGCTGTGTGCGATGGCTACGAACAACGTAGAGGAGTTGCTATCGCTAGCTGCGGCCCTTTATGAAGGACTCAGGGCGAAATTGGTCCTTCGCAGAGCGGACCTCATCCTTTCTTCGTTCGAACAAGAAAAACTGTTGCGCGCGGCCGCGAAGCGTAAAAGGGAGTTCATTCCAAAGGCCCACACCGAAGGGACGCGAGCAGCAAGAATGCTTGACGCGATTGGAAACTTTTGTCGCGAGAAGACCTTCCAGCCGACCGCGCCTTACGCACCGGGTGTAACAGGCGTCAGGTTCTCTCAATCGGAGCTAAATAAAATCCGACAACTTGGCGCCTCTAAAACGATCGGCACGTTGCGCAAGGTAATTGCCGAAAGCGTTGCCGAAAATCTCTTAACTACACGGGAAAGCGCCGCCAGCACATCACGCGAGAGCGGTACTGTATTTTATCTCAATCGAACCCTTTGTGTTCATTACGGTCTGCCGTTGCAATACGGAGGCTGGCAAGACATTTCGATACAAGACGCTATTGAATGGATGGAAAAGGGCCGCGTCGCAAGTCGATTTGCTTGGGGTTGATCACAATGCTCTGGCAACACTACGTTTTTCGTCGTGGCACCGGAGTGGGCGACATGTGGGATCGTTTCTTCTGCGATCGTTCGCTTAGACTGCTGTATGTTGGCGGACGAGGCTTCGATCCGCGCGCGCAAACGACAATCGATAAATTCGTGCTCAGCGTCGTATCTTCTGGAGCAAAGGTGGAGTCGGCTGATCTATTGTTGGTCGGGTTTGAACGATATGAGCTTGATGACGATCTCAGGGCGGCGACAGAAAGGAACGCAATCTTCCTTCGAGAGAAGTTTTCGATCTTGGGACAAACTGCGGAGCTCAATATGGACGAGCGCGGTGAGGGCGAGGACGAGCTCAGTACCAGCAATGCGTTGCGAAGGACCGTCGAGGCCATTTTAGCGCTTGTTCCGGATCGGACGGATATCGTCCTGGACGTAAGCTCCCTTCCAAGGGTCGCTTATCTAGCGATCATGACGGGGCTTCTGTCTCGACTGGTACCAGATAAGACAAGTTCGAAATCCTCTTGCAGCAAACGGCGTTAATCTGCAGATTTTCGTCGCGGAAGATTCCCGCCTCGACAGCGCCATCCGCTCCGAAGATCCTAATGCCAATCTCGTGACCATTCCCGGGTTTTCAACGGCATTGTATGCAGAAAGTATGCAAGATTGGCCAATGGTGTGGTTTCCAGTCCTTGGTGAAAATCGTCTTGGCCAACTCAGTATGGTGATAAATGCGCCCGCTGCTATTCCTGCTGGCGCAGAAATATGCCCGGTTATCCCACATCCTTCACGCGGGTTGCGCCTTGCGGAACGCCTGCTGATCGAATATAAGCCGCTTCTTTTCGATAAGTTGCAAATCCCTGTATCGAATGTCCTTTATGTCAGCAGAATCTAATCCGTTTGAAACCTATCGGCAGCTTCTTGGTGCAATGGAGCGATACCGTAAGAGCTTGACCATATTGGGAGGCTGCCGTCTGGCGGTCACCCCTTTGTCCAGCAAGTTGGTTACGCTGGGTGCCGGGCTAGCGTGCTTTGAAATGCGGCTCGGCAAAATGGATGATTGCGGCATTGCGATGCCTTACGCGGAACCGATGCGGTACGTCGCCTCAAAAGGCGATCTCGCCAGCACAAACCCGGAGATCGCCTCTCTGGTGCTGACGGGAAGCGCGTACACTTAGAGACTGCAGTTAACGAAATAGTTCCTGTAGAATCGGCAACGGTGATTCGATAGGTTACGCCAGAGAAGCAAACTAAGCCTGCGCCCTATGTATTTACCTGGTGCGCCGCGCCGGGACGACAGGATCTCAGACCGTCGCGGGTGGAGGGATCCCAAAGTGGCGAAGGACTCTTCCAAAACTCCTCCCCGAGAACTCTCGACGATCCTGGATTTCGTTCGCTACGCGGTCACGCGGTTTGTCGCAGCGAAGCTCGCCTTCGGGCAAGGCACGTTCGATGCCATCGAAGAAGCCACTTTCCTGGTCGCCGAAGCGCTGGGTCTTCCGGTCGACGGGATCGAGCCATTTTTGCCGGCGCGGCTGACGACCGCCGAAAGTCGGCGAATTTTCACGTTGATCGAACAGCGGATTCGCCTGCGCATGCCGGCGGCCTATCTGCTCAACTGCGCGTATTTGCAAGGCATGCGCTTCTATATCGACAAGCGGGTGATCGTTCCGCGCTCGTATATCGCGGAGTTGATCTACAGCGATCTGTTTCGCGGTGAAGAGCCGCTGGTCGATCCTCATGCGGTGACAAGGGTGCTGGAGCTGTGTACCGGCTCCGGATGTCTGGCGGTTCTCGCCTGCGACGTATTTCCGAACGCGCACGTCGATGCGGTCGATATTTCGGCGGAGGCCCTGCAGGTTGCTGCAATCAATGTCGCGAAGCACGATCTGGAAGACCGCATCACGTTGTTGAAGGGCGACCTTTTCGAGCCGATCGGCGACACGGTCTACGACATTATTCTGGCCAATCCGCCTTACGTCGCCGCCAAGGCCCTCGCGGCGCTGCCGCCGGAATTTTCCCACGAGCCGCGTCTGGCACTCGCCGGCGGCGCCGATGGCATGGATATTGTCAGACGCATCCTTGCCGACGCCGGCGCGCACTCGAGCCCGCAGGGCGGGCTCCTGTGCGAGGTCGGCCGCGGCCGCGCCATCCTGGAAAGAGACTATCCGGACAAGGACTTGCTCTGGCTCGATACGGCTGAGAGTTCGGGTGAAGTCTTCTGGATGACGGGGCACGCATTGCGGGGGTAACGCACAAGCGTCTTCGCCCAACCCCCGCTCAATCGGCTAATCTCATTCGATGGGCTACGAATCACGCCAACTGGCCGTGAGCACAAGCTTCTTCCTCGGCGTCGAAAGCTCGTCGACCGGTCGCGCCTGGCGCAGCCGGCTCGACGAGCGTGGCTCCGCGCGGGCGCTCGCGATCGCGCAGCGGCACGATCTGCCGGAGCTGCTTGCGCGCATCCTCGCCGGCCGCAATGTCGAGGTCGATGCGGTCGAGGCCTTCCTCGATCCGACCGTCAAGCGCGCGATGCCGGATCCCAACGTCCTGACCGCCATGCCGGCGGCGGCGGAGCGCATCGCGGATGCGATCGGGCGCGGCGAGCGCGTCGCCATCTTCGGCGATTATGATGTCGATGGCGCCACTTCGGCGGCGTTGCTCGCGCGCTTTCTGCGCCATTGCGGCCTCGATCCGCTGATCCACATTCCGGACCGGCTGTTCGAAGGCTACGGCCCGAACGTCGAAGCCGTGCGGGCGCTGGCGGAGAAGGGCGCGACGCTCCTGGTCACGGTCGATTGCGGCACCACCAGCGTCGCGCCGCTCACGGAAGCGCGCAAGCTCGGCATGGATGTCGTCGTCATCGATCACCATCAGGCCGACGAAGAGCTGCCGCCGGCCTTGGCGATCGTCAATCCGAACCGGCGCGACGACCTCTCGGGTCTCGGCCATCTCGCCGCCGTCGGCCTCGTCTTCATGACGGTGGTGGCGGTCAACCGGCTTTTACGCGCGCGCGGGTTCTGGACCGAGAACCGGCGCGAGCCCGATCTGCTCGGATATTTGGACGACGTTGCGCTCGGCACCGTGGCGGACGTGGTGCCGCTGATCGGTCTCAACCGCGCCTTCGTCGCCAAGGGCCTGATCGCGCTGCGCCGGCGCGTCCGCGCGGGCCATGTCGGCCTGATGGATGTGGCGCGGCTCTCCGGTCCCCCCGAGGCCTGGCATCTGGGCTTTCTGATGGGGCCGCGCATCAATGCCGGCGGACGCATCGGCCGCGCCGACCTCGGCGTGCGGCTCTTGCTCGAGGAGGATCCGGTCGAGGCGGCGCGGATCGCCGCCGAGCTCGACCGGCTCAACCGCGAGCGCCAGGCGATCGAATTCGAAACGCTGGCGCAGGCCGAAGCCGAGGCGATGGCCGCGCTAGGCCATGACGAGCGCGGCGCGGTGGTGGTGACGGCGGCGGAAGGCTGGCACCCCGGCGTCGTCGGTCTCGTCGCCGCGCGGCTCAAGGAAAAATACGGCCGGCCCGCCTTCGCCATCGCGCTCGAGCCCGGCGGCATCGGCACCGGCTCGGGGCGCTCCATCGCCGGCGTCGATATCGGCCGCGCGGTGCGGCGCGCCGTGGCGGAGGGGCTTTTGGTCAAGGGCGGCGGCCACGCCATGGCGGCGGGCGTCACGCTGCGCAAGGGCGCAGTCGGTCCATTGCGGGCTTATCTGGAAGAAGCGCTCGGCCCCGATGTCGAAGCCGCCCGCCGCGCCAGCGGGCTGTTGATCGACGGCGCCGTGAGCGCGGCTGCGGCGAATCTCGACCTTGTCGCGCTGATCGAGCGCGCCGGCCCGTTCGGCGCCGGCAATCCGGAGCCGGTGATCGCGCTGCCGGCGCACACGCTCGCCTATGCCGAGGAGGTCGGACAGGCGCACATGCGCGTGCGCCTGAAATCCGGCGACGGCGCAGGCGTCAGCGCCATCGCCTTCCGCGCCGCCGGCCAAAAACTCGGCGCCGCCCTCCTGCAAAACCGCGGCCGCCAAGTCCACGCCGCCGGCACCTTCGCGATCGACCGCTATCAGGGCGAGGAGCGGGTGCAGTTTCGCGTCACGGATATCGCGCCGGCGGAGCCGTTTACGGGGCGGTGAGAGGACTAAATAAAAATCTCGCCTTCCAGATAAAGCACCGCCCGCCCGGCGATGCTGACGCGGTCGCCTTCGAGCGCGCAGGAGAGCGCGCCGCCGCGGCGCGAGATTTGGCGGGCTTCGAGTTCGGTCTTGCCGAGGCGCTTTGCCCAATAGGGCACCAGCGTGCAGTGCGCGGAGCCGGTCACCGGGTCTTCCGGCACGCCCTGCTTGGGCGCGAAGAAGCGGGAGACGAAATCGACGCCGTTCTCGCCCGGCGCGGTGGCGATGGCGGCCCAGCAATCGACGTTCGGCGAGCGCGGTCAGATCGGGCTTGAGCGCCGCGACGTCGGCGGCGCTGTCATAGACGACGAGATGGTCGCGGGCGCGCAAGACTTCGCGCGGCGTTCCGCCCAAGGCGGCGAGGAGCCCCGGCGGCGGCTCGGCGGGCGCGGCCGGCCGGGCGGGAAAATCCATCACCAAGAGGTCGCGCGCGCTTCGCGACGGTGAGGGTGCCGGCCTTCACGGTGTGGAAGTTGACGCGATCGCGCTCCGGCTGAAGGAACGCGAACACCACATGGCCGGACGCGAGCGTCGCATGTCCGCACAGGTCGACCTCGACCGTCGGCGTGAACCAGCGCAGCGCATAGTCGGCGCCGTCGGGCACGAAGAAGGCGGTCTCGGCGAGATTGTTCTCGGCCGCGATCGCCTGCATCGTCGCGTCGGGGAGCCAGGCGTCGAGCGGACAGACCGCGGCCGGATTGCCGCCGAACACGCGGTCGGCGAACGCGTCGACCTGATAGATCGGCAGCCGCATCGCTTTCTCCGCTTGTTCGGCGCGCCGTCCTGCCGGGGTCGCGGCGCGGCGTTGCATAAACGCATCTTGGCATGGCGCCGCCGGCCCGGCTATGTGGACGCACTCAAGAACAGAGGAAACGCAATGGCCAAGCTTACGCTCTCGGTTGCCGTCGGCGAATACGACCGCACCCGTGCGCTGGTCGACGGCTCCGTCGCCATCGACGGCGTCGATCCCATCTACATGACGCTCGGACCGGAGGAGATTTTCTTTCGCGCCTTCCGCGCGACCGAATTCGACATCTGCGAATTGTCGCTGTCGAGCTATACGGTGAAGACCGCGCAGGGCAATTGTCCCTATATCGCCGTGCCGGCCTTCGTCTCGCGCATGTTCCGCCACACCGCCATCTATGTGCGCACCGACCGCGTCAAGACGCCTGCCGATCTCAAGGGCCGCAAGGTCGGCGTGCCGGAATACCAATTGACGGCGAACGTGTGGGCGCGCGCGCTGCTCGATGACGAATACGGCGTCAAGCCCGCCGATATCCATTGGATCCGCGGCGGCATCGAGGAGGCGGGACGACCGGAGAAGATCACGGTCAAGCTGCCGGAAGGCGTGCGGCTCGACAACGCGCCGGAAGGGGCGACGATTTCGGCGCTGCTCGAGGCCGGCGAGATCGACGGCTTCATCGCGCCGCGGCCGCCCAAGCTGGTCGAGAAGGGCCACCCGCATGTCGGCTGGCTGTTTCCCGATCCTATCGCGGCCGCCAAGGAATATTACCGGCGCACGAGCATTTTTCCGATCATGCACGTCGTCGGCATCCGCCGCGAACTCGCCGAGCGCCACCCTTGGCTGCCGGGTGCCGTCTACAAGGCGTTCGAGCAGGCGAAGGCGGTGTGCATGGCGAAACTTTCCGACACCTCGGCGACCAAGGTCACGT
The DNA here is from genome assembly GCA_963836095.1 of uncultured Pseudomonadota bacterium. GTDB lineage: Bacteria > Pseudomonadota > Alphaproteobacteria > Rhizobiales > Xanthobacteraceae > BOG-931. The sequence continues at coordinate 118,378 of CAWIHU010000012.1, read as the reverse complement.
TGCCGTTCGTCGAGGAGACGCTGCGCGAGGCCCGCGCGCTGATGGGCGAGGATTTCTGGTCCTACGGCGTCGACAAGAACCGCAACACGCTCGACTATTTCCTCGGCCAGCACTTCTCGCAGGGCCTGTCGTCGCGGCGCGTTTCGGTCGACGAGATGTTTCACCCGGCGACCTACGAGACGTTCAAGTTGTAAACTTCTTTCCGCCCCCGCACGCAGTGCGGGGGAGGGGGACCATCGTGCGCAGCACGATGGTGGAGGGGGCAAGTCTCTCCGCGTGACAGACCTACTTGCCCCTTCCGACGCGCTGCGCGCGTCTACCACCCCCGCAGCGCGGGGGTGGATAAGACTTACTTCTTCGCCGGGCGAAGCTTCACGTGGATGTTCTTTTCCTGCGTGTAGGCCAACATTTCCTCGATGCATTCCTCGCGGCCGATGCCGGATTGTTTGTAGCCGCCGAACGGCGCGCCGAGGAAGTGTTTCGACACCTCGTTGACCCAGACGAAGCCGGCCTGGACGATGCCGGCGGTGCGGTGCGCGATCGACAGATCGTTGGTCCAGATCGAGGCGGTGAGACCGTATTCGACCGCGTTGACCTCTTCCAGCATCGCGGCTTCGTCGCTCCATTTGAAGATGGAGAGGACGGGGCCGAAAATCTCTTCCCGCGCGATGCGCATGGTCGGCTTGACGTCGCAAAACACGGTCGGCTCGATGAACAGGCCGTTGGCGAGCGCCGGGTCGGCGGGCCGGCCGCCGCCGCACAGCAGCCGCGCGCCTTCCTCTTTGGCGGAGGTGATGAAGCCGAGAATGCGCTCGTATTGGGTCTTGGAGATGATCGAGCCCATGGTGGTCGAGGGATCGGTGGCGATGCCCGGGCGGAAGTGAGCGATCTTGGCTTTCACCTTGGCGAGCACGGCCTCGTACATCGACTCGTGGATGAAGGCGCGGCTGGTCGAGCCGCAGGACTGGCCGCACCAGGTGAAGTTCATGCCGCCGACGACGCCGGCCGCGACCTCGTCGGGATCGGCGTCCGGATAGGCGATCAGCGCGTTCTTGCCGCCGAGTTCGAGCATCACCGGCTTCAAACTGTCGGCCGCCGCCTTCATCACCGCGCGGCCGGTCGGCACCGAGCCGATCAGCGCGATCATGGCGACGTCCTTGTGCGTGGTTAAAGCCGCGCCGGCCTCGCGGCCGCCCGGCACCACGTTGAAGACGCCGGGCGGCAGGATGCCGCCGATGAGTTCGGCGAGCCGCAGCGACGACAGCGGCGCCTGTTCCGGCGGCTTCATCACCACAGTGTTGCCGGTGGCGACCGGGGCGCCGATCTTGCCGGCGCAGAACATGAACGGATGATTGAACGGGATGATGCGGCCGACCACGCCGCGCGGCTCGCGCACGGAGAAATTGACGACGCCCGGCCCCATCGGGATCGACGCGCCTTTCATCTCGGTGACGAGGCCGGCGTAGAAGTCGATCTGATTGGCGGCGACGGTCGCGTCCATCACCATCTCGTGGACCGGATTGCCGCAGTCGGCGGCGTCGATCATCGCCAGTTCCTCGGCGTGCTCGCGCAGCACGTTGGCGACGCGCTTGAGGAGCCGCGCGCGCTCGAACGGCGGCGTATTGCGCCAGCCCTCGAACGCCTGCTTGGCCGCGCCGACCGCGGCGTCGACATCGGCGGCGCCGCCGTCGGCGTAGGGTCCGAGCGATTCGCCGGTGCCGGGATTGATGGCATCGGCATAGTGGCCGGACTTCGGCTTGTGCCATTCGCCGCCATAGAAGACGTCGCGGTGCTCGGGCAGATTGAGCGGCACGGCCTTCAGCGATTTGGGCGGCACTGGGGTATTCATCGTGTTTCCTCCTTAGAACTCTTGAATAATTGAAGCACCTGGTCGAGCGCTCGCCGTGCTGTCGGCGTCCGGCGGAATTTACCGCGGTTATCTGCCCCGCAGGAATACGTTTTCGAATCGACGTTTGCCGGGCAGCCGGTAGATTTGAAAATCACGATCGACGCTCGCAACGCGTCGCACTTTCAACCGGTCGGCGAGAGCGACAAGGGAGACATCGGCGAAATCCACGGGCAAGTCGCGATATTTTTGCAAGAGCGTGATGATGCGCGGCAAGTCATCCGCCGTGTTCCGATCGATAGCGAGCGCCTCGTGCGCCCACCACAGAAGATCGCGTTGCGCTTCGACCGAGAAGCGAAGCACGAAGGCGGCCTCGGTGAGCGCCGGCAGGTTGGTGACGAGCCGCGCTCGACAGTCGCGCAGGAACTCGACGGCGCGCGGGTGATGCCGATCATCCCGATCGAACAATGCGATCAACGGGCCGGCGTCGACGACGATGCTTGGCGTCGAGCCTTTCGCCGAGGATGGCCTTGCGGTTGCTGCTGAGGTCATGCCGGCCGCTCCCGTGCTTGCCGAACAAATGCTTGCCCAGTTCGTAGGCGGATGGTTTGCGCGGCTGTTCGCGTCGCAGTTTTTCGGCGATCGCTTCGCGCACGAAATTCGATAGCGCTGCGCCGGTGGTATCGACGCGCGCCCTCAGGTCGGCCTCTATCTCGACTGGCAATCGAACGGTGATCGTCATGGCATTCAGTCCTGTATTACCATGAGTAATACAGGAGCGACAGCTATCTGTCACGCGCCATCCGATGTCGAAATGTCGTTCAGACGACAATCGGGTCTGATAAGCACCGGCGGCTGGCGCCGGCTCAGCTCTTCGCTCGCGTCATCGCCGCGGTCATGGCGGGGTTGTAGCCGGGCTCGACGCGCACGTCGACCACGGCCACGCCGCCGGCATCGACGGCGGCGATCGCTTGCTGCAAAGCCGCCGCGAGCGTGCCTTGATCGCTGACCGGGCCGAAGGCGACCGCGCCCTGGGCGCGGCCCATGGCGGCAATATCGATGTCGGGATCGCTCATGCGCTGGCCGATCCATTTGTTCTCGACGGGACGGGCGCGCATGCGCGCCACCCGCTCCTGGTGCAGCTCGTCATTGTAGAACGAGCGATTGTTGGCGATCACCAGGAGGAGCGGAATTTGGTAATGCACCGCCGTCCACACCGCAGTGACGCCCATCAGAAAATCGCCGTCGCCGCACACCGCGATCGGCAGCCGTCCGGAATTCTTCAACGCTAGCGCCGCGCCGACGGCGATGCCCGGCCCGCCGCCGATGCCGCCGCCGCCGTCGGAGCCGAGATAGTCGAGCGGATGGCGGAACGGAAACCATTTGTCTTCCCAGGAGATCGGCAGATGCGCGAGCGATATCGGCCGCTCGCCCAGAACTTTGCGTAGCGCGTAGGCGATGCTTTCGTTGGTGAAGCCGGCCGGCGGATGATCGGGCGCGGGCGCGGCCGGCGTCGCCGCGAGCCGCGGCTTGCTGCTCCCGATCGCCTTGACGAGTTCGGGCACGACCAAATCAGGATCGGCGGACAAGAACAGATCGACCGGCGGCAAGGCCTGGTGATCCATGCTCCAGCCATTGTGGATGCGGTGGTCGAGCGAAATCTGAATGATCTTGGCCGCCGGGGAGGGGTTCGCCGCCTTCAAAGCGCCGGCGAGATCGACCCAGTCCAAGCTCAAGATCACGTCGGCGCCATGCACGGCTTCGATGCCGGCGGGCGTGAGGCCGTGGGAGGCGCCGACATAGAGCGGATGATCGGTCGGGAAGCTGGCGCCGATTTTCAGATCGGTGGCGACGCGCGCGTCGAGCGCCTCGGCCAGCGCAATGCGGGCGTGCCACGCCGTCTCGCTGCGCGATGCGCGCCCGGCGAGGATCGCCACCTGTTTGGCTCCTTTCAGCAGCGCCGCCGCTTGCTGCACCAGATCGGCCGGCGCGGCGGTCGCGATCGGCGGCATATAGCGCGCGATGTCGATCGGCGGCAGCGGCTCGGTGAGCTTCGCTTCCTGCATCTCGGCGTCGAGATTGATGTAGACGGGACCCTGCGGCGCCGTGTTGGCGATCCAGGTGCCGCGGATGAGCGCCTCGCGGGCGGCGCCGGGGGAGGCCGGCTGATCGTCCCATTTGGTGTAGTCGCGAACGAGCGCGCCCTGGTCGCGCGAGGTGTGGATCCAATCGATCCAGGGCCGGCGTTTCATCGCGTCGACCGGCCCGGTGGCGCCGAGGACGACGACCGGCATGCGGTCGCACCAGGCATTGAAGAACGCCATTGTCGCGTGCTGCAGGCCGACGTTCGAATGCACCGCCGCGGCCATCGCCTTGCCGGTGACCTTGGCCCAGCCCTGCGTGATCGCGACCGCAGTTTCCTCGTGCACGCACAACAGCATCTGCGGCGTCGCGTTGCCGAGGTAATTGACGATGCTGTCGTGCAGGCCGCGATAGCTCGCGCCCGGCGTCACCGCGATATAGGGAATTTCCAGCGCGCGCAGCGTCTCGGCGACCACGTCGCTGCCGAAGCTCGGCGCGTTGACGCCGGCCGGCGTCGGCCGCTCGAGCGCGGCGATTTGCGGATCGGCTTTCATCTTGGCGTCGGCGCGAGCGGTCGCGGCTTGGGGCGGCGTCATGGGGATTCCTCGGGGTTCGGTTTTTGCGTGTTGGTCGTGGTCACCTTGCGGCGGATCGAACAGGATCACGAGCCTTGGCGCAAGCGCTCGCGGCGCAATCGCCGCGAGCACCGTCATGTCACGCTTCAAGACCTCGACAAATCGTTCAGCTGCGATGCCACGCGCCGTGCGCGCCGCGGTGTTCGGTTGCCCGCGCGACGTGCGTGCGCTTACCGTGCGAATGCCGCTCGGTCGCATCATCGTCGTCGTCGTCGCAGCCGTGGCGGTGATGACGGTGGGCCTCGCAATGGCGGGCCCTGCGCTCTCGGTTGGCCTTTCTCTCGGCCTCTTTCTTGGCTTCTTTTCTGGCCTCTTCACGGGCTTCTTCTCTGGCCTTTTCTCTGGCTCTTTCTCTGGCCTTTTCCGCCGTCTCGCGCTGGGCCTTTCTTTCGGCCTCCAGCGCAGCCTCGGGTTTCGTTTCTGATTTCGGCGTAGCCTTGCTTTCCGACTTCACCTCCGGCTTCGTCTCTGCGGCCGGCTCGGGTTTTGTCTCGACGGCCGGCTCAGCCTTTGTCTCTACCGTCGTCTCGGGCTTTGTTGCCGCTGCCGCCTCGACCTTTGTCTCCGCCGTCGTCTCAGGCTTCGCTTCTGTCGCGGGCTCGGGTTTTGTCTCTACCGGTGTGTCAGGCTTCGTTTGCGCTACGGGCGCGGCTCGAGTCGCTGTCGTATTCTGAGCGCTTGTTTCCGGGACCGGCTCGGACTTGGCCTCGACTGCAACGGCCGTCATGGCGTCCGGTTTGGAATCGGGGCTTGCAGCGTTCGCGGTCGTTTGTTCGAACGGTTTGATTTCGGCTGCTGTCGCCGTTGCGGCCGGAGGGTCGAGCGCATCGACCGGCTTCGGCACCGGCGCGGCCTGCGCGGTCGCGGCGGCGGGTTCGGAGGTGGCATCCTTGGCTTCGGTCACGGGCGGCGCTGTCTGAGCCGGCGCCGGTGCCGGCGCCGCCGCCACCGTAGCCCCGCCGCCATTGAGCTGATCGATCAGCCGCTGCAGGCTGTCGGCGAAGCTCGCGATGCTGAAATTCAACGGATCGTCGTGGCCGTTGGGAATACCGGCGTCGATCGCCGCGTGAAACGCCGGGATCAGCCAGCGGCCGGACCGCACGCTGGCGATGGTGTAAAGAAGCGCCAGGCGGTCATACTGCGCGCCGGTGAAGCCGGGGTCCGGCGTCTGCGCGTCATTGTAACGGCCGCGGCCGCTCGCGGCGCGCCGCGGCTGAATGAGCTCGTTGTGCACGAACAGGCCCTTCAATGCGCCGTTGAAGTTCACCGCGCGCTCGAATTTGGTCTCGCGCCAGGGAATGCCGTAATCGTGATTGACCAGCATCCCGCCGGAGCGGCTGATGACGATGTGAGCGCGGCCCCAGCCGTCGTCGCACTTGAAGCTCGCGAGGTTGTTTATCCTGGGATTGACGTTGAGGTCGTCGGGGAAAGCATGGTGGCCGAAATTCGGCCCGCTGGTGTCGTGGATGACGAAATAGCGCGCCATCGGCGTGGCGGGATCGTCGTCGTTGGCGCGCGAGATCGGCTGCCAGAGAAAATACGCGAAGTCCCATTCGAGGTCTTGTTTGGACAACAGCGCGCTCAGCACTTCACGCGTCGGCAGGCCGCCGTCCTGACCGACGCGGCTCGCCAGCGCCGACGGCAGACTGTCCAGCATGGGCGCCAGGTTTCGCGTCGCGTCCATGGAGCGCATCAGGCACTTCGCCTGCTCGACCGGCTCGCCGCGATAGCTCATGGTCTGCGGATCGAACCCGCACGCGCCAAATTCTTTCGCGCCCGTGTCTTTCGTGCCCATGTCTTTGAGAACGATCGTCGGCCTGGGATGGCTCGGCTTGCAGCCGGCGAAGGCTGAGCCGGCCGTGATCTGCAACATGGCGCAGGCCATGCCGGTTGCGACGACAGCCGCGCGGGCGCGCGGGCTCCTCACGGTGCGGAACGGGGTGGCCGTCAAACAACGGCGCAGCCGCGCTCCCTTGGATAATACGCTCACTGCCGTACTCAAGGCTCGGTCCTCGACCCGGCGTCAATACTATCGCCGCGTTTCGTCTTGCCAAGTGTCGCCGTGTCAGCAAAACGTCGAAATCGAAGAAAAAGGTTTCTGGACGACGCGCGGACCAAAGAAAATCCTCGCGAGAATGAATGGACGTTCAGGCAACGACACCGTTTGAGACGCTTCGCGACGCCTTTGGCGTGTGCGTGAGGCGCAAAGCAGCCCTGAACAGCACTCGCAGGACGGCCTCTTTTGCCGCCTCAGGCGCCAATCTATGTTGATGGTCATCGGGATAACCACAACGTCGCGGGCCCGGTCGCGAATGGAGTGAGCCATGGATCAAGTGATCGAACGTCCGGCCCCGGAAACGGCCGACGCCATCGAAGCGACGCTCAATTACATCGTCGACACTGGCGAGAAGATTTTCACCGAGACCGGCGGGCCGGGCTCGTCCGACACGCGCACCAGCGGCGGAACATTGGATCCGCACAAGGTCGTTATCCATGACGGCCGGCCGCATGCCGGCGAATTTGCCCTCGACCGCGACGGCTTCCGCTTTGTCGAGCACGACACCAAAGTGAAGGACTTTTTCGACGAGGCGGAGGTGCGCTCGGTCTACTATCCGGAGATGGAAGCGCTGATCAAAGCCGAGAGCGGCGCCAAGCGCGTCGTGGTGTTCGACCACACGCTGCGCACCGCCGACGATGTGCTGAGGGCGGAGCGGAAAATCCGCGAGGTGGTGCCGCGCGTCCACAACGACTACACCGAATGGTCCGCGCCGCAGCGCCTTCGCGACATTGTTCCAGATGAGGCCGAAGCGCTGCTCGAGCGCCGCTTCGCCATCATCCAGGTCTGGCGGCCGATCCGCTATCCGGTCGAAACGTTTCCGCTGGCGATCGCCGATGCGAAGAGCATCGTGCCCGACGACCTGATCATTTCCGAGCGACGCTATCCCAACCGCGTCGGCCAGACCTATGCCATCACCTACAATCCGGCGCACCTCTGGTACTGGTTCCCGCGCATGCGGCGCGAGGAGGCGATCGTGTTCAAGGTGTTCGATTCGGAAAAAGACGGCCGCGCCCGCTGGACCGCGCACACCGCCTTCGACGACCCGACCGCGCCGCCGAACGCGCGCCCGCGCGAGAGCATCGAGATCCGGACGCTGGCGTTTTTTTGATCGAGCGGGCTCACGGGCTTCGCCCGCGTCCCGGAAGGACGGCTTACTACTTCGCCCGTTCGACGTAGGACCCGTCGGCGGTCATCACCACGATCTTGGTGCCGACCGCGACGAAGGGCGGCACCATGGTGCGCACGCCGTTGGAGAGCGTCGCCGGCTTGTAGGAGGAGGAGGCGGTCTGGCCTTTGACCGACGGCTCGCATCCCCTTCCCCCCTATATTCTTTCACTTTTTTTTCTATCCCTTATAATTATTTTTCTTTTCCTTTTTCCTTTTTTACTTCTTTTATTTTCTTTTTTTTCCCTTTGCTTTCCTCCCACACTTTCTCCTCTACCTCTTCTTCTACATCTTATACTTTCCTCTCTTTGTATTGCCTCTCCTGTTACTGAACTTTTTCCCTCCTGTTGATTTCCTCTTCCCTTGTTTTGTAATCCTGTTTCTATGTCGTCTGTTGCGTAGCCGTGCCAGAGTAGCCGGTCAAAGAATACTTGCTGAACAGGATTCACAATCCCCCTCCCCCGATGGTGTTGTCTTTTTGCCGGGGAAGGGTTAGACTGGATTTACTGTTATCAAGTCTAATTGTTCCGGCCTGTGAGCCTTTCGCGAACACCACGCGGAAGGCTTTTTTTTGTCCGCTCATCCTATCACGCACAACGAGCCTCGAAAACTCTTTCACCAAGAGCTCTTGGATCGATCTACCGCGCCTGGTCGGTATCATTTCACCATCCCCGCAAGCGTCTTTCTGAAGCCGCGCTCCAAGGCGCGCAGGAAGCCGATAAAATCCTCGTCTCCCACTTGGGCGACTCTCGGCAGGTAATCGACCATGAGAAGCGCCACCTGTCCGCAGAGTTGCGCCGCGAGATCGTCGGTATAGAGCCGCCCTTGTGAAAGGTACGCGCGGAAGTTGTTTCCCAGTCCGCGCGCTGCTCCCTGCTCATTTAGAATTTCTTCTTGCGTAGTGTGCGACGTCTGCTGCCGCGCATTATTCCGCCTCCTTGCTGTTCGGTGTTGGGAACCGGCTGTCAAACTCGCTGCCGTAAGCCATCGAGCCCGTCCGAACTGCCGGAGCCGGAGCCGTGAATCGGAATATCTAGCGGCGAAAGACTCGCCGTAGGTGAAGCCTCGCGCCGTGCTGCCGGAGCCGCTGCCGGTGTCGGTGTCGGGATCGCTGCGGCCTGCTGACCGCCGAGGATAGCGTCTCGTTCTCGTTGCTCATCCGCGAGAAAAACACCTGCGCCTTGAACCTCCCCGAAGCCGAAGCGCCGCGTGAATAATCCTAGATATTGGAGACCCGACCCCCGCAAGTGTTTCCCTGTCCGCGTCTCTATCTCCGCGTCATGCCGAGCGTTGACTCGTTCCATAAGCCCGTCCATCTGATTTTCGAGCCGTTCGAGATACGCAAAGTTGAAACCTCGTCGAGGTTTTTCAGTTGCCTGTCGCGCGAGCAACTACGCACTATGAGCCCGCGAATCGTTTTCGAAAGTCATACCAGTTACCTTTGTTGATGCCGGAGCCCGCAACGCTTAACTTCAGCGGAAATGAACTTAGCGAATTACTCCACCTCAGCAAGTCCGAGCGAGACCGCGTTTCCAAATCTCCCGCTTCCGCCGTGTATGAACAAAAGCAAAACAACCAACCAATCCATAACCCTAATACAATCTTTCAACACCATCTATCTTAAAAGCATCACCTTCAAACACTTCAATATTAGAGTCATATCTATACCATCCTTATATCTAAAATCACCACCAAAAATAATATACCCAACTTAAATCACTTCACACTATAAACATCCCCACCCCATATCCCTATCCCATAACACATAAATAATACTACTTTCCCCACTATAACCTAACACCATACATAACCTATTATACAACACACCATTCATACACATTCAATCATATAAACACTAACCTATACTTCATGGGCCATGCAACTCTACTAACTATATCACAAATTCACTATCCCCTATATCTAATACACATCAACAAACCTTATCTCAATCTATAAACTCGCAGCGCCTCTTTGAGCGCCCGAGCCATACTCGCGAAATTCTCCGCGCTCATGCGGAAATACTGTGCGCTGCGTCCGTGAGCACGCTCACGCCGAAACCTCCGTCATTCGCGCGTAGAGACACCACGGCGTTATCTCGATGGTTGGTACCCCAATACCCCTTCGCTTCGTTCGTCGAATAACCGTGCTCGTTTGGATCGCCGTTCGCCCGCGCTATCGATGCGAGAATCTCACGTGATTCAGCATAGCACGATCGGCAAAGCCATGACACGAAGCCCGCGAATAATCGCTATGTGGCGAGCCCCAGGACGACCGCACCGCTCGCAGAACGTGGAACCTTGAGCCGTCCGCCACCGCTCGACACGCTGCCTGCCGCCTCGAGCCGCAAATAGCCTGGCTATCGCCGTGTGTCAGCATGACTCTACCCTGCCTGACGTTATCCGGCGAGCGTCGAGGAAGTGCTCGATATCGCCGACCTTGAAACGGAGTTACCGACCTACACGAATCGCGGACAAGACGCCGTCATGGACAAACCCCTTTAAGTCCGTCCGAGACCCGCGAGATAATTCGCTAGTCTCGCGTCGAGTGAGCAGCTATCGTGAAGGTTTGGTTTGCCATAAGTAGGCGCCTCCCGTTATCGGATGCAAACGAAATCCTTTCGAATCTCCCCATGCTTTCGCAAGCGTCGCGCAGTTTCCCGCGTCATGCTCCACTTTCGCCGTGGTACTTACCTACATTATCGCGCAAATAGATGCGTCGTTCAAGTACTTTCGGAATAACGCAACTAAACACCTTCCCCGGTACACCTTTCCCTTGACTATATCCCAACAATGTGTATGTTAGGACATAGGTGTATGGGGGTGGAAACATGACGCAATGTTGGTTGACAAAGTAAAAGCCGAGAACGCCGAGAAGTGAAGGCCGTGCAAAGCGTATCGTGAAGGAAGCGCCCGCCCTCGCGACTTGTCCGAGCCGAGCTCGAAAAACTCGCCCGCGTCGTCGTGCCGAGTCTCTTCGAACACTTGAAGCGCGCCGTACTTTGGAGCGTATTCCTTATGCTGATGAGTAGAGCGATTCCTGCAAGCGCCTCGCACCGATAGCAATCGACGAAGCCTTGTACCATCCGCCCTCGATACCCTGTCGACCTGGTGCACGATGCGAAACCTTTTACCCGTGGAGCTGTCCCGCTCTGCTGACGATATCATGTCGCCCTGCGCGCCGAAGCCGAGCGCCGTCAACCGTTCGCCTTATCGTTGCCGTGCCTCTGCTATCTGACTTGGTTAAGCGTCGACACCCGGAACTTAGAATCCCTTCCGAGTTCGAAGCTCGCCCCGCGATGAAGTCTGCTCGACCGTTAGCCGTCCCTTCCGCCGAGATATCGACCCATGTCGATCCGCCGAAGCGAGCTTCACGCGCCGCGTAGTCATGTCGTCAACCGCCTGAGAGTCGCGCCCTTCCGAGTCTGACAATCAACGCGCCCGTTCCGCTGCACCACGAAGTAAAGAACAACCGGAGCGATACCGAATCATGCGCGAAAGGAGATCGAAAAGCCGTGTCGCTGCGCGCTCCGTTCGAAGCGAAGGATGAGCGAGCGATAGGCGACGCCTTCCGCTATCTGACAAAGAAGCTCCACGAGCCGAAGCTCGAAGCCGCCTACTCTGTCCACACCTACGCCACGCCTTCGCTGTGAAGCTCTACATCGAGACAAAAGACATTTACCAATATCCAAGCGCTCAGCCATGCGTCCGTGTCGTACGAGCGTATCTCCGCTCCCTTTCGCTGGAGGCCTGACACCTCGCGCGCGAATGGTTTCACAATCGTTTCAACTGCTTATACGTGGAACTGAAACGATATCCGAAACGCACGAGGGAGAAACGCCATGGAACCTGAGAGCTGTGCAGACCGGTAAAAGTGGTAAAACCGGTAAAACTGACGCGAGCGCGCAGAACTACACCAACTGCCACATGCCACATCTCCTATACAGGCAGTCTGGCAATCTGGCAGTGTGGCGGAGCAATCATAGCATTGTCCGACTTCGACAATGGTCCGCTGACACCTCGCGCGCCGAGCCGAAAGCTAAACCGTCGCAAGCTTGCGATAGTTTACGTCCCCGACACCTTGCGCGCCGAATCTTCTCTCGCGCAGAAGACTTATCTTGCGCTGAAGCGTCGCGTCCAGTGGTGAGAACCGCAGTACGTTATCTTGGAACCACCTGCAGCACAGCAGCGTCTCAGCGAGGATACAAATGTCCGTGACGCGACAATTGAGAAGCGTACAGACCTTGTCCGAGATTCGGACAGGTTGAGCCTCCTGCCCTTCGGCAACGTCTCAGCGAGGATACAGATGTCCGTGACGCGACAATTAAGTCTTCGCAAGCTTGCGAAGATTCAAGCTTAGGCAAAAATGAGAAGTACCGCTTCCGTCAGCGAGCTGTCGGAAGCGGAAGCGCTCGTCTTCCGATAGATTAGACATATCGCTTGCGTGCGATATGTCTAATATCTCTTAAGCGACCTATGGATGTATGAAGCGGTAAGAAGTGCGCGCGACTCTCAGACGTAGTTCCTGACACCATCAAGCGACTACGGTTTTTGTAATGCGAGCTCTCGCGCAATGAGCCTGACGGTTCGCCCTTCGAGCAGCAAGCGCCAAATCGTTTCGTAAATTTCCATCTAAAAAAACCTCATCATCTAATATCTCCCATCAAAACCTTACCACTTCATTCTTTCCTTCCCTAACAAACACCTTTATACTTTCACCAAACTACTACTCAATAATCTCTCATACAACCTTTTCCCTCCATCCTTTATACTAACATAACCTTACTATAATATCCACCCAACCACATTCTCTCAAACTTTCATCTCCTATATACTTTTTCAAATACTCAACATTTTCATTTTTACTATATACCTACAAACTATTCATCTTATATAAAAATCAACACCTTATCCCATGCCTCACTATCGCGAGCCGTTGCCGCCTGAAAGGTTTCGAGCGCCGCCGCAATCTGAGCGTCGTTCTTAGTCTTGAGCGCCTGACGGAGAGCCTTTGCAGCCTCCTTGAGGTCCTTCTGTGCCCGAAGGTATGCCGTTCTCGAATCTTCATCGACGCCGAGCCGCGCGAGCGCCGTTACGGTATTGATCTGGATTTCCCGCTCATCAAGAAGGTCATCGTGGTCTCGTTTCCGCCGCCGTACTACACCATAAACCCTCATTTCAACCCCCCTGTCGAGCTCGTGCGAGTCTGTCCAAGCCGTCGAGCACAAGCTTTTTCACAAGCGCCGCTGCCGAGCCGAGTGCTCTCGCGCCGCGATCGCTGTAAGCCGTTCCTTGTCGTGCTCGTCCATCCTGAAAGATAGAGTAACGGTCTTGTCTTTGCGGAGGCCTTCTAGCCGCCATATAACTTCCGAGTCCGCGCCCCTGCTCCCTATTTAAGTCCGAGTGCCATTGTTCACTAACTCCTTTGCGAGCCGCCGGAAATCGTCGCGCGTTTCCGCCTTCATGCGTTCCCGCTCCTCCCGCTCTAAACCCGCCTATCATTAGGTCGTAGGTGGCTACATGCCGGAGACGTACAGGAACGAATCGAGAGGCTGGAAAAAGAAAAGCTGTAGTTCCCGCTCTATACAATGTCGTCGCCTGTGCAAAGTCTGCCCGTTGTTCTCTTCCGTGAGCTCCGTCTCCTTATTAGTTGGTGCCTGCCCGTCGCCGAAGATCGCACCACTTTTGAAATGAATAGGCGCTGATCTCAGCCGCACCTATCTTATGCAGTTTCTCTCAGTGTTCTTTGAAAAAGGCCTCCAGCTCTTCAGCCGTGTGTGCCTTTCTGCCAGTTTCACTCTCATACATCGCAAGTATCACCTCAGCTTGCAACAATCACCATCTCTCAGCATCTGTCTTGTCGCTCATTCCTTGTTCTCCCTATCGTAAGCTTTCACCCATGCATCAAGCGCTTCTATATCTAGCGTGAAACCCTTGCCGCCTATCACAGCGCCGCGAGCGTTGAGAACCTAGTGCTTCCCATATCCGATCGCACCAGTATCCTTGCGCCTGTTCTTTTCTAGAGTCAGACCTCGCCGTTGCAACACCCGCCGGAGCCTGTCCTCCTCAACCTTTGCTTGTAAGTACATATGCCCTCCTTGCCGAGAGTGTAGCCTATTGTGTCGCTATTCGTCAAGCTATTGAAAACTCTTTGAGAATACTATCTTAGTAACTCTTTTCCATTCTATAACTTCCTTAAACTCCCTCTTTTACATAATTATCCCACACTTCTTATCTATATATAACTTTTATAAACCTATCTACACCTTACACTCTTACCTCTTATAATACCCCTTAAACCACCTCCCAAATAATTTAAAAAAAACCTATAAATAACCTATCTAATACCTACCTCTTATACTTTATCTTATATATATAATATTTAAACTTCCAAAAAACCTATAAACTATCTATTTAAAAATACCACACATAACCACTATATCCTCTTACACTAACCATATACATTCATAAACTACTTATAATATACTTTCTCTTATCTCTTATACCTTTTCATACTTTACCACTTTTCCCTTCACACTAAATACCTTCTCACTCACCTAACCAAACCTCATCTTCCCCATATCCACACTAACTCTTCCCGTCGATCAAAAAGTGTCGACAACTTCGAGCGTCGCGCGCGGCGGCAATTCGATCGCGACCGGGGTGCCTTCGTGCAGGCTGATGGTGACTTCCATCTCCGGCTGCAGGTAGGCCGCGAGGTCGCCGACGATGTCGGCCGGCACGGCGACCTGGTCGTAGCTCTCCATGTTCATAAAGTGGAAGCCGTCGGCGTCCTGGTACATGAACTGGTGCTTGCGGTCCTCGACGAAGGCGCGCTCGACCTGCTCGGTCGTTTTGAAGCGCAGCGAGAGCTTGACCCCGTCGGCGATGCGGCGCACCTCCATCTGCGTCACCGGCGTACCCTTGCCGGGGTGGATGTTTTCGGTCGCCGCAATGACGCCGAGCTTGCCGTCGATCTCGACGATATTGCCTTTTCGGAGCGAGCTGGCGATGACTTTCACGGCTTCCTCGAATGTGGTTGTGACATAAGGTTGTGCGGTTTCGGCGCGCAACACAGCGATCTTGAGGCCGACCGCCACATACTTCGTCCGCGCCCCGCACGCAAGGATATGGCCAAAACCCCGCCCGCCGCGCCTCCCGCGCCCCCCGTGCCCGTCGCCCCTGCTGCGTCGCCGTTGTGGGCGCCCCACGTTCACGCCGACCGCCGGCCGTTCCTGTTGGCGCGCGGGCGGATCGTCGCGGCGCTGCGGGCCTGGTTCTCCGCCCGCGACTTCATCGAGGTCGAGACCGGCGCATTGCAGGTTTCGCCGGGGAACGAGACCCATCTGCACGCATTTGCCACCGCGCTGACGGCGCCGGACGGCACGGCGTCGCCGCTTTATCTGCGCACCTCGCCGGAATTTGCCTGCAAGAAGCTGTTGGCGGCCGGCGAGCGCCGGATCGTCGAATTCGCCAGGGTTTTTCGCAATCGCGAGCGCGGCGCGCTGCACCATCCGGAATTCACCCTGGTCGAATGGTACCGGGCCGGCGAGCCGCTGACGGCGCTGATGGACGACTGCGCGGCCATTCTCGCGCTTGCGGCGGAGACGGCCGGAACGCGGCAATGGAGCTTTCGCGGCCGCTCGGCCGACCCGTTCGCGGCGCCGGAACGGCTGAGCGTCGCCGCGGCGTTCGAGCGTTTCGCCGGCATCGACCTGTTGGCGACGCTGCCCGGCGGCGAGCCGGACCGCGAGGCGCTCGCCGCCGCCGCCACGGCTGCCGGCATCCGCCTCGCCGCCGACGATGGCTGGGGCGATATTTTCAGCCGCATCCTGGTCGAGCGCGTCGAGCCGCAGCTCGGCATCGGCCGCGCCACCATCCTCGAGGCCTACCCGGCCGGGCAGGCGGCGCTGGCGCGTCGGTCGCCGCGCGATCCACGCGTCGCCGAGCGCTTCGAGCTTTACGTCTGCGGCGTCGAACTCGCCAACGGTTTTGGCGAACTCACCGACCCGGTCGAGCAGCGCCTGCGGCTCGAAGACGAGATGGCGGAGAAGGAGCGCATCTACGGCGAGCACTATCCGATCGACGAGGATTTTTTGGCAGCGCTGGCGGGCATGCCGCGAAGCCTGCGGCATCGCGCTCGGGCTCGACCGCCTGGTGATGCTGGCGACGGGCGCGACGCGGATCGATCAGGTGCTGTGGACGCCGATGGCTTAGATATTCGGTGATTGCTTGCTCGCGGATCACCGTCCGCGCATAAGGCGCTCGATCCCTTGAACGAGGCCGTCCATGGTTGCCGCTGCCAAGCAAAAATCCCTGCGCGATCCCTCCGCGCTGGTCGATGCCAATTTGGCGGACCGTCATCGGCTCGCGGCGCTCGCCGACGTCGCCGCCCGCTATGCCGTCGCCATCACGCCGGCGATGGCGGAGCTGATCGATCCGGCTGATCCGCACGACCCGATCGCGAAGCAATTCGTGCCGGACGGGCGGGAACTGCACGAACAGCCGGAAGAGCGCGGCGATCCGATCGGCGATCGATGCGCATAGCCCGGTCGAGGGTATCGTCCATCGCTATCCCGATCGCGTGCTTCTCAAGCTCGTCAACGCCTGCGCGGTGTATTGCCGGTTCTGTTTCCGCCGCGAAATGATCGGGCCGGGGCGGGGCGGGCTGTCGCCGCGGGCGTTGACGGCGGCACTCGATTACATCGCCGGCGATCCCGCCATTTGGGAAGTGATCTTGAGCGGCGGCGACCCGCTGATCGTTTCGGCGCGCCGCCTCGCGGACGTGACGGCGCGGCTCGCCGCGATGTCGCACGTGAAAGTGATCCGCCTGCACACCCGCGTTCCGGTGGTGGCGCCGGAGCGCATCTCGCCGGCGCTCACACGCGCGCTGCGCGTCAAGGACAAGGCGACGTTCGTCGCTTTGCACGTCAATCATCCGCGCGAGTTGACCAAGGCGGCTCGCGCCGCCTGCGCGCGCCTGATCGACGCCGGCATTCCGATGGTGTCGCAATCGGTGCTGCTGCGCGGGGTCAACGACGACGCCGAGACGCTCGGCGCGCTGATGCGGGCGCTGGTGGAATGCCGCATCAAACCGTATTATCTGCACCACGGCGATCTTGCGCCCGGCACGGCGCATTTGCGCACCAGCATTGCCGACGGTCAGGCTCTGATGCGGGCGTTGCGCGGGCGCTATTCCGGCTTATGCCAGCCGAGTTACGTGCTCGACATCCCTGGCGGCTACGGCAAATCGCCGATCGGGCCGAGCTATCTGAGCGCGGACGGTGCCGGGCAGGATGCCGCCGCGGCAGAGTTCACCGTCGAGGATTTCAATGGGCAGCGGCATCGCTATCCGCCGCGGCCCTGATTGTGCGTTTTGCTCCGCAGCAACCGGCGCTACGCCGCGGTTTGTTCCAGCGCCGGAAAATACACCGACGTCTCGAACGCATAGCCGCAGGTATCGCACGACCAGGTGTGGCGCACGCAGCGCTCGTTGAGATGCTCCGACCAGTCGGGGGCCAAGAGCCACGCGCTGCATTGCGGGCAGATGTTTTTGTCGTGCGTGATCAGGCGGGCGCGTTCGGCCGTGTTGGAATGCAGCGTCATGTTTGATCCTCCGGTCGTACCCCGCCCCTCGACATTCAAAGTTCCGCACTCTAGGTCCCGCAACATGTTCCCGCGTGAGGACGCTAGCGGCCGTCTGTGGCGCCGGCGTGACCGAAGTGCGGAATCTTGTGCGGCGGGCGATGAAAAATCGCGCCGCGACGCTTATCTCATCCTGCAAGGAAGGCGCGCGATGAGACGCGCGCGCCATAGTGAGTTATTGCGATGCAAACAAAGCGCGCCCGACAAACAAAGCGTGTTGCGCTCGCCGCGCTCGCGGCCGGCGCTCTCGCCGTTTCGAGCGTCGCGGCAGTGGCGCAACTCGGCGCCATCGGCCAGCCGCCGCCCTATATGACGCCGCACCCCAATCCGAGCGGGTCTTATACCGTGCCGCAAGCACCGGAAGTTCCAGTGTCGCCGACGACGCCGGGCACGCTGCCCGGCACCTTGCCGGGATCGGGGGCGATGCCGCTGACCGGGGCTCCGGGCTGCCTGCCGCCCGGCACGACGGACCCGACTGGTCAAAATCCCGTCGGCGCGCCGCCGAACAACAGCGTCTATGCCGGCTGTCCGAAGCAAATCCGCTCGGTGAGGCGGTCGCGCCGGATCAGTCGGCACCGAACCGCGGCGCACGGCGCTCGAGAAATGCGGTGACGCCTTCGCGGAAGTCGCGTGTGCCGGCGGCTTTCACAAAACCTTCGCGTTCGGCGTCGAGCTGGGCGTCGAACGCGGTGTTAGGCGCCTGATCGATCAGGCGCTTGAGCGATGCGTATGCTTGCCGCGGGCCGCCGGCGATGCGCTGCGCCAGCGCTTCGAGTTCGGCGGCGAGTGCATCATTGGCGACGACCCGGTTGACGAGCCCAAGCCGCTCCGCGGCGCGCGCGTCCATGGTGTCGCCGAGCATGAGCCATTCGAGCGCGCGGCGCGGTCCGATCAGCCGCGTCACCGACGCCGTGGTGCCGCCGTCGGGATTGGTGCCGAGCTTGGTGTAGGCCGGCACGAACAAGGCGTCCTCGGCGGCGACGACGAAGTCGCAGGCGAGCGCGAGGCCGAGCCCGCCGCCGGCTACGGCGCCGTGTACACCGGCGATCACGATCGCATCCATCCCGCGTATGTTGCGGATGATGCGATGAAACGACCCGATCAGCGCGCCGATGAGCTCCGGCGCGCGCTCACCGGCCGCTTTGAACATGGCGACATCGCCGCCGGCCATGAAGGCGCGCCCGGCGCCCATCAAAGTCACGACGCGCAGCGCTGGATCGTGCGCGAGCCTCTCGGTCAAGTCCGCCAATTCACGGCCGAGCGCATCGTCGAGCGCATTCAAACGGTCCGGCCGGTTGAGCGTGACCCGCGCGATGCCGTCGGCGACGGCGACCAGCAGCAAATCCGGTTGCGGCATGGCTTCCTCCCCATTCCGCGCATTTGTCATTCCGGCGCGGCTGATCTAGTCTCCCGCAAAAATGAATCCAACTCAATATGGGAGGACGCCATGCCCGAGGACGCCATGCCCAACGTGATGCCCGTCGTGCGCCAGGAGCAAAAAGGGCAGACGCTGTGGCTCACGATCGATCGCGAGGCGCGCCGCAACGCGCTCAATGAAGCGGTGCTGAACGGCCTGCGCGCCGGCATCGCCGCCGCGGCCGAGACCGACGGCGTCCGCGCCGTCGTCATTACCGGCGCCGGCGAGCGGGTGTTCTGCGCCGGCGGCGACCTCAAGCCCGACGCGGAGGGCGATCCGTTCAGCATCGATCCGGCCGAGCGCGACAGTCCGGTGGTCAAATTGTTCCGCGCCATCGTCGATTGCCCGCTGCCGGTGATTGCCCGCGTCAATGGCCATGCGCTCGCCGGCGGGTTCGGCCTCGTCTGCGCCTGCGATTTTGCCGTCGTCGCCGACCACGCCAAGCTCGGCACGCCCGAGGCGCGCATCGGCATTTTTCCGATGATGATCCTGCCGTTCATGCTGCGCACCATGCCGCGCCGCAAGTTGTTGGAAATGTGCGTTACCGGCGAGCCGATCACGGCGGCGGAAGCGCTCGCGCACGGCATGGTCAATCATGTGGTGCCGCTCGCCGCGCTCGACGCCAAGGTCAATGCGCTGGTCGCTTCGATCGCGGCATCCTCGCCGGTCGGGATCGCGATCGGCCGGCGCGCGCTCGCGACGATCGACGGGCTGTCGCTCGACGCGGCGCTCGAGTACACGCAGCGTGTGCTGCCGCAGCTCGCCCGCACCGAGGATGCCCGCGAGGGTTTCAAGGCGTTCAACGAAAAACGTGCGCCGGTGTGGCGCGGCCGGTGAGCGACGTGGGTTAGGCGAGATCATGGCGGAACGAAGCACCATCCGCATCGGCTGCGCCTCGGCGTTCTGGGGCGATAGTTCGGCCGGCGCCGAGCAATTGGTGCGCCGCGGCGGCATCGACTTTCTGGTGTTCGACTATCTCGCCGAGATCACCATGTCGCTGTTGGCGCGGGCGCGCGCCCGCAAGCCCGAGCTCGGCTATGTGCCGGATTTCGTCGAGGCGCTGGCGCCGCTCCTCGCCGAGATCAAACAAAAAAACATCCGCGTCGTCTCCAACGCCGGCGGCATCAATCCGCACGCGGCGGCGGCGGCGTTGCGCGACCGCGCCGCGGCGGCCGGGCTCGAATTCAACGTCGCCGTCGTCACCGGCGACGATCTGATGGAGCGCGCCGACGAGGTCCGCGCCGCGGGCGTGCGGGAAATGTTTTCCGGCGCGCCGCTGCCGGAAAAACTCGCCAGCATGAACGCCTACCTCGGCGCGCAGCCGATCGCGCTCGCGCTCGACCGCGGCGCCGATATCGTGATCACCGGGCGCTGCGTCGATTCCGCGGTCACGCTCGGGCCGCTGGTGCATGCGTTCGGCTGGTCGTGGACCGACTACGACCGGCTGGCGCAGGGAAGCCTCGCCGGCCATCTGATCGAATGCGCGGCGCAAACGACCGGCGGCCTGTTCACCGACTGGCGCGACGTGCCCGGCTGGGACGACATGGGCATGCCGATCATCGAATGCGCCGCCGACGGCGCGTTCGTGGTGTCGAAACCCGCCGGCACCGGCGGGCTGGTGAGCCCGCTCTCGGTCGGCGAGCAGATGCTCTACGAGATCGGCGATCCCGGTTCCTACATTCTGCCCGACGTCGTGTGCGATTTCCGCGGCGTGACCATGACCGCGTGCGGGCCGGACGAGGTCCGCGTCGTCGGCGCCCGCGGCCGCCCGCCGACGCCGACGCTGAAGGTGAGCGCGACCTGGCCCGACGGTTTTCGGGTGATGGGAACGCTCACCGTCGGCGGCTATGAGGCGGCGGAGCGCGCGCGGCGCGCCGGCGAAGCCATCCTGGCGCGGGTGCGCCGGCTCGTCGCGGCGCGGGGCCTCGCCGACTTCTCTGAAACCTCGATCGAGGTGATCGGCGCCGAGACCATGTACGGGCCATGGCGGCGCCCCGAGGCGGCGGCCAATCGCGAGGTCGTGCTGAAAGTCGGCGCCCGCCATGCCGACCCGCCAGGCGCTGGAAATCCTCGCCCGCGAACTGGCGCCGTCCGGCTCGTCGATGGCGCAAGGCATTACCGGATTTTTCGCCGGCCGGCCGAGCGTGCAGCCGGTGCTGCGCTTGTTCTCGTTTCTGTGGCCGAAAGAAAAACTCACGCCGATTGTCGATGTCGGCGGCACGCGCTTCGACGTGCCGTTCGCCGCATCGCAGCCGTTCACGGTCGCCGCCGGCCGTGCCGGAGCCGCAGCAAACGATAGAGACGCCGGAAGCCGCCGTTCCGCTGATCGCGCTCGCGGTCGGCCGCAGCGGCGACAAGGGCAATGCCGCCAATATCGGCATCATCGCCCGCAAGGCGGAATATCTGCCGTGGCTGCGCGCGGTCCTGACCGCGAACATGATCAAGGACTGGTTCGCGCATACCGGCGTCAGCAAGGTCGAGCGCTTCGACCTGCCGGGCATGCATGCGCTCAATTTCATGCTGCACGATGCGCTCGGCGGCGGCGGCGTGGCATCGCTGCGCGTCGACGCGCAGGGCAAGGCGTTCGCGCAGATGCTGATGGACTTTCCCGTGCCGGTGCCGCTCGCTTTGGCCAACGCGTTGCGCGGCACGGCCAAGGCGCGCGAGAAGAGTGCGACATGACCCAGCAATTCGGCAAGACCGACGAAGAACTCGCCACCATGCCGTTGACGTTCCGCGACGGCTTGTTCGCCGGCCAGACCGTGCTCGTCTCCGGCGCGGGGCGGGGCCTCGGCAAGGCGATCGCGTTTCAGTTCGCGCGGCTCGGCGCCAAGGTCGCGCTGTGCGGCCGCGACGCCGCGCGGCTCGAGGCGGTGGCGGCGGCGCTGGCGAAGCTCGGCCCCGACGTGCTCGCTTATCCGATGACCATCCGCGATCCGGAGGCGGTGACCAAACTGTTCGACGCCGTCGGCGAGCGGTTCGGCGCGATCGACGTGCTGGTCAACAATGCCGGCGGGCAATTCCCGCAAGCCGCGATCGATTTCTCGCCGAAGGGCTGGAACGCCGTCATCGACACCAACCTCAACGGCACCTGGTACATGATGCAGCAGGCGGCGCGGCGCTGGCGCGACGCCAAGCGCGGCGGCCGCATCGTCAACATCGTCGCGGTGATCACCCGCGGCATGCCGGGCGTCGCCCACACCTGCGCGGCGCGCGCCGGCGTGATCGGCCTGTCGAAGACGGTGGCGATCGAATGGGCGCCGCTCGACATTCAGGTCAACTGCGTCGCGCCGGGGCCGATCGCGACCGAAGGCATGAACGTCTATTCCGAAGAGGCGCGCCGCGCCATTCCCAACACCAACCTGATGCGCCGCTTCGGCGACGTGCGCGACATCGCCGACGCTGTCTGCTACCTTGCGGGGCCGTCCGGCGATTTCATCACTGGGGAAGTTCTGACGGTGGATGGCGGCAATCAGATCTGGGGCGACCAGTGGACGATTCCGCGGCCGGCGTGGTTCGAGACCATGAAATGAGGGGCAATGGCGTCTTCAATGTTTGTTTTCGTCGCGAAATTCATGAGTTTGTAGATCGGACCCGGCCATGACGGAAAATCCTGTGATCATTGCTGGCGGCGGGATCGGCGGGCTGGCGACAGCTCTCACGCTCCAGCAGATCGGCGTGCCGTGCATCGTTTTCGAAGCGGTCCGGGAGATGCGCCCGCTCGGCGTCGGCATCAATCTGCAGCCGAATGCCGTGCGCGAACTCTATGATCTGGGCATCACGCAGCAGGACCTCGACCGGGTCGGCCTGCCGGCAAGAGAGTGGGCGCTGGTCGGGCTTAACGGCAATGACATCTATTCCGAGCCCCGCGGGCTCCTGGCCGGCTACAACTGGCCGCAATATGCGGTTCATCGCGGCCAGTTCCACATGCTGCTGTATGAAAAAGTGACCGAGCGGATCGGGCCGGAGGCGGTTCGGCTGGGAAGCCGCGTGACCGGCTATCGAAAGAACTCCGACGGCGGCGTGACCGCGCTTATCGAACAAGCCGACGGCTCGATCTCCGAGGCGAGGGGCGCGCTGCTCATCGGTGCTGATGGCATCCACTCCGCGGTCAGGGCACAGATGCACCCCGCTCAGCCGCCGATCCACTGGGGTGGGGCAGTCATGTGGCGCGGCACGACCTGGGCGAAGCCGATACGTACCGGTTCCTCCTTCGTCGGGCTGGGCACGCATCGCCAGCGGATCGTCTTTTATCCCATCTCCCACCCCGATCCGCATACGGGTCTCGCGATGATCAACTGGATCGCCGAGGTCACGATGGACAATGCCGAGGGCTGGAAGCAGCGCGGCTGGTTCCGGCAGGTGAGCGTCGGCGACTTCCTGCATTATTTCACAAGCTGGATCTGGGACTGGCTCGATGTGCCCGCTTTGATCAAGCAAGCGGACGTCGTCTTTGAAAATCCGATGATCGACCGCGATCCCGTGCCCACCTGGCGGGACGGTCCGGTGCTGCTGCTGGGCGACGCCGCGCATGCCATGTATCCAACCGGTTCCAATGGAGGAAGCCAGGCCATCGTCGATGCGCGTGTTCTGGGGGCCGCCATGGTCGAGCATGGGGTCACGCAGGAAGCGCTCGTCGCCTATGATGACAAGCTCTGCGGCCCTATCTCGCAACTCATCCTGCGCAACCGCGGCGCGGGGCCGTTCGGGCTCCTCAACATCGTCGATGAACGTTGCGGCGGTACATTCGACAACATCGACGATGTGATCCCGCCCGAGGAGCGCACCGAATTCATGGCGGCCTACAAGGCCGCGGCGGGCTTTGCCGTTGAAAAGCTCAACAAGGCGCCGCCGATCATCCCCAATGGCGCGCATATCCCCACGGCGCGAGCTGCGTCGAGTCCATAAACGCGCTGCAGAACGGACATGAACTGGTGGACCGCCAATCAACCTCGTCCCAATTCAGGGCCTACCCCTTCATCAGCTCCCCGCCGATGATCAGTCGCCGGATTTCCGAGGTGCCGGCGCCGATCTCCAACAATTTGCTGGCGCGGTGGAGGCGACTGATCTCGGTTTCCCGCATGTAGCCGGAGCCGCCGAAGATTTGCATGGCGTGATCGATCACCTTGGTGCAGCCCTCCGCGGCGTAGAGGATGCAGGACGCGGTGAGCTTGTGGATTTCGCCGCGGCCGCCGGCGCCGATGTCGAGGTCGTTGGCTTCGGCGAGCGTGCGGTAGCAGAAGGTCCGCATGGTTTCGATGATGGTGTACATGTCGGCGAGCTTGGCCTGGATGAGCTGAAACTCGCCGATCCGCTTGCCGAACTGTTGGCGCGTCTTGGCATAGTCGAGCGCCAGCGCGAAGGCGCGCTCCGCCATGCCGAGACTGATAAGCGCGCCGATCGCGCGTTCGAGATCGAGCCCGCTCATCACCACCGCGACGCCGGCATTCTCTTCGCCGACGCGGTTTTCGGCCGGCACCAGGCAATCGTCGAATACCAGTTCCGCCGTGGTGCTGCCGCGGAAGCCCATCTTGTCGAGTTTTTGTGCGACCGCGAAGCCGGGAAAGCCGCGTTCGACCACGAAGGCGGAAATGCCTTTGGCGCCGCGCGCCTTATCGGTCTTGGCGTATATGAGGAGCACATCGGCGACCGGGCCGTTGGTGATGAACATCTTGCGGCCGTTGAGCACATAATGGTCGCCGTCGCGCCGCGCCGTCGTGCTCATCGAGCCGAGCGCGTCGGAGCCGGCGCCCGGCTCGGTGAGCCCGAGCGCGCCGATGGCCGAGCCGTCGCACAGCCGCGGCAGATAGCGGGTGCGGATTTCGTCCGAGCCGTTGCGGGCGATGTTGTTGAGGCAGAGATTTTCGTGCGCGATGTAGGAGAGGGCGATCGCCGGATTCCACCGCGCCAGTCCTTGAGTGATCAGGCCCGAGGTGAAAAAGTCGCCGCCGGCGCCGCCGAGCTGCGTCGGCACGGTGACGCCGAGAAAGCCCATGCGGGCGAGCGCCGGCATCGCCTGCGGCGGCCACCATTCCTCGTCGTCCATGCGCTGCTGCAGCGGCCACAACTCGGCTTGCGCGAAGCGGTCGCTGACCGTGAGAATCTCTTCCTGCTCGGCGCTCAGGCGGAAGCCGTTGGCGGCGAATTGATCGGTGCGCGTCTGCGTGTCTGCAACAGCCATGCGCAGTTCCTCCCTCGAGCTTTTTGTCGCGGCACCATAGCGCGGTCCGCGTTGACAGGACAAAGTGAAGCGTATTCAATATGCGTAATCAAGAGCCGGCGACAGAAAAGAATCGTGCCGGCGCCAAGGGAGGATCAAGAACGGCATGCGCCGGTTCCGTCATCCACGATCTTTGGCCCGCCGCGCCTGATGCCCGCCATCAGCCCCGAGCGGATGCGCGACCGCTACGAGACGATACTCGCGGCGGCGTCCCGCGCGTTCGCGGAAAAAGGCTACGAGACGACGTCGATCACCGAGATCGCGCGGGCGGCGGAGGTGTCCGACGGCCTGATCTACAAATATTTCGCCAACAAGCGCGACCTGTTGGAGCACGTGCTTCGAGCGTTCTATGAACGCATCATCGAAGATCTTGCGGCCAAGGTGGCGCGCGGCAAGGGCTTCGCCGAGCAGCTCTACATCCTGATCAGCGAGCATCTGTCGACCTTCGTCGCCGAGCGCGATCTGTGCCGGTTGTTCATCTCCGAAGTGCGGATCGCCAGCGATTATCGCGGCTCCGCGATCCAGCAGCTCAACCGGCGTTACACCTCGATCCTGATCGAGATGGTCGATGCGGCGGTGGCGAGCGGCGAGATCGCAGCAAGCATCGATCCGCGGGTGGTGCGCGACATGCTGTTCGGCGCCATCGAGCATGCGGCGTGGCGTCATACCATCGGCAAGCGGCCGATCGACGTGACGGCCATCGCCCGCGCCATGACCGATATTTTCCTGAACGGGCTCGCCCCGCAATTGGCGAAGGGGCGGCCATGACGGCGACGGTTGGAAGCGCCGCGCGGCGGCTGGCCGTTCAAGGGCGTGCTCATCGCCAATCGCGGCGAGATTGCGCTGCGCATCCTGCGCACCGTCAAGGCGCTCGGGCTCGAAGCGGTCGTGGTCTATCACGCCGCCGACGCGGCGACGCCGGCGGTCAAGGCGGCGGACCGCGCGATCGAGATCACCGGCGCAACGCCGGTCGCGGCTTATCTCGACGGCGCGGCGATCATCGCCGCGGCGGTCGCGAGCGGCGCCGGCGCCATTCATCCGGGTTACGGCTTTCTGTCGGAGAACGCGCATTTCGCCCGGCAAGTCGCGGAGGCGGGGCTCGTGTTTGTCGGGCCGACCGCGGAAGCGATCGAGCTGATGGGCGACAAAGTCCGCGCCCGCGCTTTTGTCGCGGCGCGCGGCTTTCCGGTCGCGCCGTCGGCGATCGAGGACGACGACCCGGCGACGTTTCCAGAGCGCGCGCTGGCGGTCGGCTTCCCGTTGTTGATCAAGCCGGCCGCGGGCGGCGGCGGCAAGGGCATGCGCATCGTGCGCGATGCGGCGCTGCTCGACGAGGAGATCGTGCGCGCCCGCAGCGAGGGCGCGCGCTATTTCGGCGACGGCCGGCTCTATGTCGAGCGCTATGTCGAGCGGCCGCGTCATATCGAGGTGCAGGTCATCGGCGACGCCCACGGCAATGTCGTGCATCTGTTCGACCGTGAGTGCTCGGTGCAGCGCCGGTTTCAGAAGATCGTCGAGGAGGCGCCGTCGCCGGCGCTCGATGCCGAGGAGCGCGCGCGGATCTGCAACATCGCCGCCGGCATCGCCCGCGCCGCCGGCTATCGCAACGCCGGCACCATCGAGTTCATCTACGGCAACGGCGAACTTTATTTCCTGGAAATGAACACGCGGCTGCAGGTCGAGCATCCGGTGACCGAGATGGTCACCGGCATCGATCTGGTCGCCGCGCAGCTTGCCGTCGCCGCCGGTGAAAAGCTGCGCTTCACGCAGGCCGATCTGCGCATCGACGGCCACGCCATCGAATATCGCATCTATGCCGAAAGTCCGGCGCGCGGTTTCGTGCCGACGACCGGGCGCATCGTCAAGCTGCGCTGGCCGGAAGGGCCGGGCGTGCGCGTCGACTGCGGCGTGGCGCAAGGGCAGACGGTGACGGCGGCGTTCGATCCGATGCTGGCGAAGCTTGTCGTTTATGGCGGCGACCGCGACGAGGCACGCCGGCGCGCCCATGACGCGCTCGGCCGGCTCGCGGTGCTCGGCTGCGAGACCAACACCGCGTTCCTGCGGCGGCTGACGGCGGACGCGGATTTTGCCGCGGCGCGGCTGCACACCGGCTTTCTCGACGAGCATCCGGAAATTGCCGCCGAGCCGGCGGTCGAGTGCCGATCTGGCGCTGAAGCTGATCGCCGCCGCCGCGCTGTCGACGCGCGCGACCCGCGACGCCGCCGATGCGGTGCCGGAGATTTTTGCCGCCATGGGCGCTTGGAGGAATTGATGACGGTGCCGCAGGTCTTGAAGCACGCGCTGTCGGTGCCGGTGATCGGCGCGCCGATGTTTCTGGTGTCGTTCCCGCCGCTGGTGAAGGCGCTGTGCCGCGCCGGCGTGGTCGGCGCCTTTCCGCATGTCAATGCGCGGCCATCCGAGCAACTGGACCAATGGCTGACCGAAATCGAGACCGATCTGCGCGCCTATAAAGAGGAGCACCCGCAAGCCAAAGTCGGGCCGCACGCGGTCAATCTGATCGTGCACCGGACCAATCCGCGCTACGAGCCTGATCTCGACATTGTCGTCGCGCACAAGGTGCCGATGGTGATCACCTGCCTCGGCGATCCGCGCCGCGCCATCGAGGCGGTGCACAGCTATGGCGGCACCGTGTTCTGCGACGTCATCAATTCGTTGCATGCGCGCAAGGCGATCGATGCGGGCGCCGACGGCCTCATCTGCGTCGGCGGCGGCGCCGGCGGCCACGCGTCCAATCAGAGCGCGTTCTCGCTGGTGCGCGAGGTGCGCGAGTTCTGGGACGGCTGTCTCGTCCTTGGCGGCAGCATCAGCGACGGCCATCAGATCCGCGCCGCCGAGGTGCTCGGCGCCGACTTCGCCTATATGGGCACGCGCTTCATCGCGACCAAAAAGTCGCACGCGCAGGACGCCTACAAACAGATGATCGTCGACAGTGGCGTCAAGGACATCGTCTATTCCGACCGCTTCTCCGGCGTGTTCGCCAACTTCCTGCTGCCGTCGATCACCCGCTACGGCATCGACCCCGAAATGCTGCCGAAAAAATCGCCGGACATGAGCCACCTCGCGAACTCCGAGGCGCGCACCTGGAAAGATATCTGGAGCGCGGGGCACGGCATCGCGACCATTCACGACGTGCCGAGCGTCGCCGATCTGGTCGACCGGCTCGCCGCCGAGTATCGCGCCGCCTGCGCGGTGCCGGCGAGCCCAGCATTGGCGGCGTCCTGATGCGGCACACCTTCGTCATCGCCGAAGTGGAGCACGAAGCCTGGCTCTCGCGCCAGCGCGAGGGCTACGTTCTGCATGTCGGCGAGCAAGCCGTGCCGGTCGAGTTGAACGCGGACGGCGAGACGTTGCGTGTCGGTGGAGAGACATTGCCGGTCCTGGTCGCAACCGACGGCGATCTCGTCCACATTCACATCGACGGCGCGACCCACACGCTCCGCTATGTCGATCCGGTGCGGCGCTACGGCGCCCATGCCGGCGGCGGCGCGGACGACACCGCCGAAGCGCCGATGCCGGGCGTGGTCATCGCCGTTCATGTCGGCGAGGGCCAACGCGTCGCGCCGGGCGAGACGCTGGTCGTGATCGAGAGCATGAAGCTCGAGACTGCGATCAAGGCGTGGCGCGACGGCGACGTCGCCGCCGTCCACGTTGCGGTCGGTCAGGCTTTCCAGCGCGGCGCGCCGCTTGTCACGCTGGCGCCGCAGGCGGGAGCCTGACCATGCGCCGCATCGACAGCCGGATCGATGTCGCCTCGGAGGAATTCAGGCTCAACCGCGCCCACAATTACGGCCTGGCGCAGACGCTTCATGCGCGCCAGCAGGCGGCGCGGCGCGAACGCCCGGCGCGCGATCTCGAACGCCTGGCGCGGCAGAACAAAATGTTCGTGCACGACCGCATCGAACTGCTGCTCGATCCCGGCACGCCGTTTCTCGAACTCTCGTCGCTCGCGGCCAACTCGGACTACGGCGGCGAGGTGCCGGGCGGCGGCATCGTCAGCGGCATCGGCATCGTCAACGGCCGCGAGGTCATCATTCACGCCGACGACGCCAGCGTGAAGGGCGGCGCCTGGTATCCGCTGACGGTGAAAAAGATCGTGCGCACGCTCGACATCGCCATCGAGAACCGGCTGCCGGTCGTCCATCTGTGCGACAGCGCCGGCGGCTTCCTGCCGCTGCAGTCCGCACGTGTTCCCCGACCGCTACATGGCCGGGCGGATTTTTCGCAACCAGTCGATC
Source organism: uncultured Pseudomonadota bacterium (assembly GCA_963836095.1). GTDB lineage: Bacteria > Pseudomonadota > Alphaproteobacteria > Rhizobiales > Xanthobacteraceae > BOG-931. The sequence continues at coordinate 89,058 of CAWIHU010000012.1, read as the reverse complement.
CTGTCGAAACTCGGCGTGAAGCAGCTCGCGCTCGTGTTCGGTCATTGCACCGCGGGCGGCGCCTATATTCCCGCGTCTGTGCGACTACAACGTCATCGTGCGCGGCACCGGCGCCATCTTTCTCGGCGGCCCGCCGCTCGTCAAAGCCGCGACCGGCGAGGACGTCACGGTCGAGGAACTCGGCGGCGCCGACATGCACACCCGCATCTCCGGCACCTGCGATTATCCGGCGGCGAGCGAAGAACAGGCGATCGCGATCGGCGCGCGAACTCGTCGGCCAGACCGCGCCGCCGAAGAAATGCGACGTCGCAGCGCGACGCGCCGGAGCCGCCGTACTACGATCCCGATGAGCTCTACGGCATCATTCCGCGACGACATCAAGAACCAGTTCGACATGCGCGAGGTCATCGCGCGGCTCGTCGACGGCAGCCGCTTTCACGAATATCAGCCGGCCTACGGCGCGACGCTCGATCTGCGGCTTCGCCAATATCTGGGGCTTCAAGGTCGGCATCCTCGCCAACAACGGCGTCCTGTTCAACGATTCGTCGCTCAAGGGCGCGCACTTCATCGAGCTGTGCAACCAGAACAAGACGCCGCTGGTGTTTCTGCAGAACATCACCGGCTACATGGTCGGGCGCGACTACGAGCGCCGCGGCATCACCAAGGACGGCGCCAAGATGATCATGGCGCAGAGTCGGGCGTCGAAGTGCCGAAGATTCACCGTCATGTGCAACGGCTCGTTCGGCGCCGGCAATTACGGCATGTGCGGGCCGCGCCTTCGATCCGCGCTTTTTGTTCATGTGGCCGCAACCACCAGATTTCGGCGTCATGGGCGGCGAGCAGGCCGCCAACGCGCTGGCCGAGGTCAAGATCCGCCAGCTGTCGCGCGAGGGCAAGACGTTGTCGGTCGAGGAGATCGCCGCCATCCGCGAGCCGATCCTGGAGGCCTATCACGACCAACTCCGCGCCTATTTTTCGACGTCGGATCTGTGGGACGACGGCATCCTCGATCCGGTCGATACCCGCAACGCGCTCGGCATGGCGATCAGCGTCGCGCTCAATGCGCCGATCGACCGGCCGCACTACGGCGTCTTCCGGATGTGAGAGAGCGAGGGCGCGATGATGCAATCCGGGCAGCATGACAAGAGCGAGGCGATCCTGCGCTGCCGGGACATCGAATTGTCATTCGGCGGCTTGCGCGCGCTCAAGGGCGTTTCGCTGGACATCGCCGAGGGTCAGATTTTCGGTCTGGTCGGGCCTAACGGCAGCGGCAAGACCAGCATGGTCAATGTCATCACCGGCTTCTATCGACCGGCATCGGGAAGCGTGAACCTGTTCGGCCGGGAGGTGATCGGATTAAAGCCGCACCGCATCGCCGCGCGCGGCGTCGCCCGCACGTTCCAGAATCTCGCGCTGTTCCGCGGCATGAGGGTGCTCGACAACATTCTGCTCGGCCGCCACGTCCATATGGGCGCAAGCGCGCTCGCGAGCCTGTTCTACTGGGTCTGGGCGGCGCGCAAAGAGGTCGCCCACCGCCGCGTGGTCGAAGAACTGATCGACTTCATGCAGATCCAGGATATCCGCGACGAGCCGGTCGAAGTCATTCCGCTCGGCATGCAGAAGCGGGTCGAGCTTGCGCGCGCGCTCGCCGCCGAGCCGACGCTGCTCATTCTCGACGAGCCGATGGCCGGCATGAACCAGGAAGAGAAGGAGTATATCGCCCGCTTCATTCTCGATGCGCGCGAGGAGCGCCACACCACCATCCTTCTGATCGAGCATCACATGGATGTGGTCACGGCGCTGTGCGACCGCGTGCTGGTGCTGAGCTACGGCGAGAATATCGCCGAGGGCGAGCCCAACGAGACCATCGCGGACCCGCGCGTCGTTGCGGCCTATCTCGGCCAGCGCGCCGCGGCCCGGCGCGCGGAGGCGGCGACATGACCGCGGCGCTGCGTCTTCCTTTGATGGTGTCGTCGTGGCCGGTCACGCCGGACGGCAAGCCTGCGACCTTGGTCGCGGCGCTGGCGCGCAACGCGGCGGAAGAGGGCGCCCGCGCCGCCTATCGCGAACGCGACCGCGGCGTGTGGCTGGAGCGCAGCTGGGCCGACATGTTCGCCGAGGTGATCGCGCTCGCGGCGGAGCTCGAGGCGCTCGGCCTTGGCCCCGAGCAGGCGCTGATCGTGATCGGCGACAACCGCACGCGGCTCTACGGCGCTTGCCTGGCGGCGATGGCGCTGCGGGCATTTCCCGCGCCGGTATTTCCCGACGTGCCGCCCGACGAACTCTTGGCTTATACGCGGCACGGCGCGCCGCACATTGCGCTCGCCGAAGATCAGGAGCAGGTCGACAAGCTCCTGGAACTGCGCGACCGCATCGGCCGGCCGACCACGATCCTCTACGACGATCCGCGCGGCCTGTCCGGCTACAAGGCCGAGGGCCTCATCTCGCTCGACGCCGCGATCGCGCGCGGCCAGGCCTTGATCGCCACCGCACCGGCGCTTGCGGCCGATCTGGTCGGGCGGGCGCAGGCGGACGATATCGCCGTGCTGCTGCATTCTTCCGGCACGACTGGCGCGCCGAAGGGCGTGCCGCTGCGCCACCGCAACATCATCGCCGGCGTCGAACAACGCGACGGCGGGCGGCTATTTCGAGGAGCACGAAGAGCACTACGCCTATCTGCCGATGGCCTGGGTCGGCGATCTCGTCTTCACGCTCGGCGCCGGCGTCGCTGCTGCGCTTCACCATCAACATTCCCGAGCGGCAGGAGACCGTGCTGCGCGACATGCGCGAAGTGGCGCCGACGATCTATCTCGCCGCGCCGCGCGCGTGGGACAATATGCTGACCCGCATCCAGATCGGCATGGCGGAATTCGACGCCGCTGAAACGTCGGCTGTTCGATTATTTCATGCCGCGCGCGATCGAGCTCGAGCGCACGCCGGCTCGCCGGCAAGCCGCCGACTTTGATGGAACGGCTGTTTGGCGCCGGCGGCGAAATCCTGGTGTTCGGCCCGCTCAAGGATTTTCTCGGCCTGACCCGCACGCGGCGCGCCTTCACCGGCGGCGAGGCCATGGGCGAGGATACGTTCCTGTTCTTCCGCGCGCTCGGCATCAATCTCAAGCAGTTCTACGGCCAGACCGAAACCGCGGCGCTCACCGCGGCGCAGACCGACGGCGGGGTGACGCTGCACGCGCGTCGGCCAGCCGATGCCCGGCGTCGACGTCAGGATCGACGACAGCGGCGAAATCCTGGTGCGGTCCGGCTCGGTGATCGACGGCTATTTCGACGATCCAGAAGCGAGCCAAAGGGCTTTGGTCGACGGCTGGCTGCATACTGGCGACGCCGGCTATCTCGAGCCGAACGGGCAACTCGTGGTGCTCGGGCGCGTCAGCGAAGTGGTGCGCACCGCGGCGGGCGAGCGCTTCATCCCGAACTACATCGAGAACCGCATCAAGTTCAGCGCCTATGTCCGCAGCGTCGCCGTGATCGGCGCCGGCCGCGACGAATTGACCGCGATCGTCTGCATCGATCTCGAAGCGGCGGGACACTGGGCCGAGGGGAACGGGCGTCACTTACACCTCCTATGCCGACCTGTCGCAACAGCCGGAGATTTGCGGGCTCATCGCCGGCGTGCTGCGCCACGTCAACGAAGCCTGCCGGAGCCGCTTGCGCATCCGCCGCTTCGTCAACCTGCACAAGGATTTCGATGCCGACGACGGCGAGATCACGCGCACCCGCAAGCTGCGGCGCAACGTCATCGAGGAACGCTACGCCGGCGTGATCGACGCCTTCTATTCCGGCGCGCGCTCGGTCGATGGAGAATCGCCGCATCATCTACGAGGCCGGCGAGGTCGGCACGATTGCAGCGGACGCTTTCGGTTTGCGAGGTGGGCTAGGACATGGATTACTCGCTGCTCGGCGAGCTTGCGGTCAACGGCGTCCTGGTCGGGGCTGATGTATGCGCTCGTCGCGCTCGGCATCGTGCTGATCTACAAGACCTCCGGCATCGCCAATTTCGCGCAGGGCGCGCATGGCCATGATCGGCGCCTATTTCGCCTGGGCGTTCTCCGGGCGCTCGGCCTGCCGATCTGGCTCGCGATCCCGCTCGCCATCGTCGTCATGTTCGGCTTCGGCATCCGATCGAGCGGGTCGCCATGCGCCGCCGCATGATCGGCCAGCCGCTCATCATGGTCCATCATGCTGACGCTCGGCCTGGAGATCCTGCTGCGCGGCGTCGTGCCCGGCCTGCTCGGCGCGGCGGTCAAGCAGATCGACCTCGGCATTCCGCAATGCCCCGCTGTTCCTGGGCGACATGCTGATCAACCGCGCCTATGCTGATCGGCGGCGGCGGTTCCGTCGGCGTGATCGCTGCGCGGCGTTCTTTCTTCTTCAATTCGCGCCTCGGCGTCGTGATGCGCGCGGTCTCCGACGATCAGACGGCGTCCTGGTCGGTCGGCATCCGGGTCGAGCGCGCGATCGCGGTCGCCTGGGGGCTCTCGGCCGTCGTCGCGACGATGCGCCGGCATGCTGTGGGGCAGCATCGCAGGGCGTCGACTGGATCGCTGTCGCTGCTGCTGATCAAGGCGCTGGCGATCGCCATCCTCGGCGGCCTCGACAGCATTCCCGGGCGTCCTGATTGCGGCCGGTGATCGCGTCGGCGTCGTCGAAAGCCTCGCCACCGGCGTGATCGATCCGATGATCGGCGGCGGCAGCCGCGACATCGTCGCCTCGGTGATCATCCTCATCACCCTGCTGATCCGGCCGTATGGCCTGTTCGGCCGCGAACATATCGAGAGGGTGTGATGCTCTACCGCCGCGCCGGCATCCGCCACACCACCTACCGCAGCGAGCGGCAGCTGTGGCCGCTGCCGTTCGACCGCTGGCCTGGTCGGCCATTGTCGTCGCGCTTGCTCATCGTCGCGCCGTTCGTGGTCGACCGGCTTTATCTCGTCGCCTATCTGACTCCCTTGGCTGATCTGGTCGACGGCGGCGCTCGGCCTCAATTTGCTGATGGGCGGCGCCGGCCAGATCCATCTCGGCTATGGCGCGGTGATGGCGATCGGCGCCTATACCAGCGGGCATGTGGTGCGCTTCGGCGCGCCCTTCGAATTCGCGCATGCTCGCCGGCGGGCTGGCCGCGCGCCGTGATCGGCACGGTCTTCGGCTTCGCGGCGCTGCGGGTCAAGGGCCTCTATCTCGCCATGGCGACGCTCGCCATGCAATACGATGGTCGATTTCGTCATCACGCATCGTCCCGGGATCAGCGGCGGCGGTCAGGCCACGTTGAGGTGCCGCCGGTGCGCTTCCTCGGCATCGATCGACGGCGACCTGCCGATCCTATTATCATCGCCCTCTCGGTCTGCCGCGGTAGTCGCGCTGTTCATGCTCAACGTCGGCCGCACCGCGTTCGGCCGGGCGCTCGCGGCCGTGCGCGAGAAGGATTACGCGGCCGCGATGATCGGCGTCGACACCTTCAAGTTCAAGCTGCTGGCGTTCTGGGTCAGTTCGTTCATCGGCGGCGTCGATCGGCTGCGGTGCTGGTGGTCTGCTATCTGCCGCGCGTCTCGCCGGAGCAGTTCAATCTCGACCTGTCGATCCAGCTTCGTCGCCATGGTGATCGTCGGCGGGCTCGGCAGCGTGCTCGGCAGCTTCTTCGGCGCCGGGCTTGATCCTGTTCGCGCCCATCGTGCTTCAACAATCTGATCGGCGCCGGCGCCGACCGGTTCGGCATCGCGATCGCGGCCGATCTGCGGGCGCACCTGCCGCTGATGCTCTATGGCGCGCTGATCATCGCGTTCCTGCTCGTCGAGCCGCTCGGGCCTCGCCAAGATCTACGACAATGTCCGCAATTACTTTCCTGGTCTGGCCGTTCCGCCATGCGCCGAGATGACAGTAAGCCGCGGCCGGCGCGGTGCCATCAAGCCGGTGACAACTCGGGAGGACGACATGAGACTGACACGCGCGTAGCTTCGTCGCCACGAACGGCGGCCCCGGCCGTGACCGGCCTGCGGTTCCGTATGCGTCACGGCCGTCGCGGCCGACGGAAAAGTCATCCAGTTCGCGATGCCGCAGGACTTCACGCAAGATCTATACCTTCGTGACCGTCGGAATACAGCCAAGGCCAGCGCGACTATTTCTCGCTCGTCAACGGCCGCGGCGGCATCAACGGCTACCAGATCGCATGCCGAGGTGAGCGATCACGCCAACGATTTGCCGCGCGCTATCGAAGCCTATGAGCGGATTGAAGCGCGAGGGCATGGTGCTGATCGATCCTTTCTCGACGCCGGTCGCCCGCGCCCTGGTGCCGCGCGCGCATCGAGGACAAGATCAACCTCGTCACCGCGTTTTCCGGCCGCAGCGACGCCGCCGACGGCGCGGTGTTCCCCTATGTTATCCCGCTGTCGCCGAACTATTGGACGCAAGCCGGGCTGATCATCGATTTCTTCCGCCAGCAGGACAAGGACCTCAAAGGCAAGAAGATCGTGCTGGTCCATATCGACACGCCGTTCGGCAAGGAGCCGATCCCGATCTTCCAGGCGCTCGGCCAGAAGCTCGGCTACAGCTTCGAGACTTTCCCGTACACGCCGCCCGGCAACGATCAGTCGGCGATCTGGCCGCAGGTGCGGCGCGCCAAGCCGGATTGGGTGGTGTTCTGGGGCGCCGGCGTCGGCCAGACCACGGCGCTCTCCGAAGCGGTCCGCAACGGCATTCCGATGGACCGCATGTCGTCGAGCGTGTGGATTTCCGAATCCGACATGGACGTGGCCGGCAAGGATGCCGTCAAGGGCGTGCTCAAGTTCGAGCCGTGCGCCAGTGGCCGCAGCCCGAAAGTCATTGCCGACATCATCAAGGAGGTCGCCGGCAAAGGGAAGGGCGCCGGTCCGGAAGCCAAGATCGGCACCGCCTACTACAATTACGGTGTGATGATGGCTGCGATCATGGCCGAAGGCGTCCGCGTCGCGTTCCAGAAAAATCCGAACGGTCCGATCACCGGGCCGTGGCTCAATGACGGCCTCACCGCCATCACCGATTTCACCGCCGAGGGTCTCCTGCCGGCGATGACGGTCACCAAGGACGATCACCAGGGCGGCGGCAAGGGCCGCATCGCGCGCTGGGACGGCACCAAGTTCGTGCCGCAGACCGACTGGTTCTCTGCCAATCAGGACGTGGTGTGGGCGGAGATCAAGAAGTCCGCGGAGAACTTCAAGACGACCGGCAAATAGGCGGAACCCTAGCAAAAAGCATGCTGCTTCGCCTCGCCAACATCGAAGTCGCCTATGACCGCGTGTTCCTCGCGGTCAAAAGCATTTCGATCGATGTTCCCGAGGGGGGCCTCGTCGCCCTCCTCGGCGCCAACGGCGCCGGCAAGAGTACGACGCTGAAGGCGATCAGCGGCCTGTTGCGGCCCGAGCGCGGCGAGGTGACGAGGGGCGAGATCAGCTTCGCCGGCAAGAATCTGCTCGCGCTCGATGCGCCGCGGCGGGTGCGGCTCGGGCTCGCGCACGTGCTCGAAGGCCGCCGGGTGTTCGTGCATCTCACGCCGCGCGAGAACCTGTTGGCGGCGACCTCGATGCATCGCGACCGCGCCCATGTCGAGCACGCTGCTGGAGCGCACCTTCGCCTGGTTTCCGCGCCTCGCCGAGCGCGCTGACGCCCAGGCCGGCTATCTCTCCGGCGGCGAGCAGCAGATGCTGGCGATCGGCCGCGCGCTGATGACCGAGCCGAAGCTTTTGCTGCTCGACGAACCGAGCCTCGGGCTCGCCCCCATGCTGGTCGACGAAATCGTCGACATCATCAAACGCATCAATCGCGAGGGCAAGGTCGCCGTGCTGCTGGTGGAACAGAACGCCGCGATGGCGCTCGACATCGTCGAGCACGCCTATCTGATCGACAGCGGCCGTGTCGTCATGAGCGGACCGGCCGCGGTGGTGAAGGCGAACCCCGACGTCGAAGCGGCCTATCTCGGGGGCGCCCGCCGCGTCGATTATCAGGCCGTCAAGCACTACCGCCGCCGCCGCCGCTGGCTGGCGTGACGGCTCAGAATTCCTGCCAGTCTTCGTCCGCCGCGACGGCGGTGGCGAGCGCGGTACGCACGCGCCGGACTGGCGCAGCGCGTACTGCGGCTTGACGTGTCGGCGCGGGCGGTGCGGCGTGCTGCACCGGCTGGCCGCTCGCCGCCGCCGGCGCCGCGGCGGCGCTCGCGTCCGCACTGCCGTCGCCGCGCAAACGGAAAGCGGCAACGCGCGCGTCCATCGATCGCGCCTGATCCTCCAGCATCCTCGCCGTCGCCGAGTTCTCCTCGACCAGCGCCGAATTCTGCTGGGTCACCTCGTCCATCTGCGACAGCGCCTTGTTGACCTGCTCGATGCCGTTCGATTGTTCGGTGCTGGCGTTGGCGATCTCGGCCACGATCGTCGCCACGTTGCGGATGGACGCCACGATCTCATTGAGCGACTGGCCGGCCCTGTTGACGAGTTCGACGCCGTTCTGGACGTGGCCGTTCGAATTGACGATCAGCGCCTTGATGTCCCTGGCCGCCTGCGTCGCGCGCTGGGCGAGGCTGCGCACCTCCGACGCCACGACGGCGAAGCCGCGGCCCGCTTCGCCGGCCCGCGCCGCTTCGACCGCGGCGTTGAGCGCGAGGAGGTTGGTCTGCCGCGCGATCTCGTCGATGACGCCGATGATGTCGGAAATCTTGCGCGAAGAAGTCCTCGATCCGCGCCATGGCCGCGACGGCGTCGTCAACCACGGCGCCGCTGCGCTCGGCGACCGCGCTCGTCTCGGTCGCGAGGGCGTTGGCGCGTTGCGCGTTTTCGGCATTGTGTTTCACCGTGACGCCGATCTCCTCCATGGACGCGGAGGTCTGTTCCAGGCTCGCCGCCTGTTCCTCGGTGCGTTGCGACAGGTCCGTCGTGCTGGCCGAGATTTCCGCCGACGCGCTGGTCACTTCGCTGGCGGCGACCTTGATATTGCCGATTGTCGCGCCGACGCGCTCGACCACGGCGGCCGCCGCCGCGGCGATCAATCCGACTTCGTCGCGGCGGCCGACGCCCGGCATCACCACGGCAAAATTGCCGGCGGCGACTTCCTCGAGCGGCGCGACGAGCGCGCGCAACGGCCGCGCGATCGAGATGACGCTCAACGCCGCCGAACCGATCAGAACAATGATCACCGCCAGCCCCATCAACAGGTCGATCCGGTTGGCGCGCAGCGTCTCGGCGTTCGCTTCGAGCTTGCGCTCGCTCGCGGCGCCGAGGAGCGCGGCCGTCGCGGTCTGAACGAGCGGGTTCATCTCCTTGCCGAGCGCATTGGTGCGCTGCACATGCGTGTCGGTGTCGCCGTAATCCTTGGCCGCGGCGGCAAGGCCGTCGACGGCGGCGATGTAGCTTTTCACGAGCTGCGCGAGCTTTTCGAGCCGCTCCTTGTCAGCCGCTTCATCGCTCGCGGCGAGGGCGGTTTCGATGTGCCGCTCGGCGGAAGCCGCCGCGACGTGCGCCTGGCGCAAGGCCTCGTCCTGCGCGCTCGCCGCGATGGAGAGGCGAAGCTCGCGGGCTTGAACCTGCAGCGTGCCGAGGTCGTCGGCCGCGCGCAGCGCCTCCACGGCGGTGAGTTCCTTGTCGCCGGCGGCGCTGCGCTCGAGCGCGGCCCAATGGTCGCCGAATTGCTGTTCCGCCAGCATTCCGGCCACCAGCAGCACGCCGACGCCGGTAAAGATCGCGAGCTTGGCGCGAATGGAGAAGTCGTAGGCGGCCATTATCGGGTTCCGCGGAGGAGGCCGCGCATGATTAACGAAGCCGGTTAATCCAGGGTAAAATGATACGAGCGCGTCGGCGGCCGCGGCGCCAGCGGACGCGTCATCCGGCGCTTTGCGCGCGGGCGCGCGCCGCCGCGGTGCGGGTCGCCACGCGGTCGAGCACCGCGATCATGTCTTCGACATCGGCGCGGTCGTAGCCCTGCGTGATGAAAACGAGCTTGCTGCGGTGATCGGCGTCGGGCCAGCGCTCGAGCCACGAGAGATTGTGCAGAAGATGCTGGGCGCCCTGGATCACCGCCGGACGGTCCGGCTCCTCGGCGATCTGGATGATGCCTTTGACCCGCAGCAGGTTGGGCCCGAGATTCTGCTGCAGGGCGTCGAGCAGCAGGCGCAGCGCCTCGCGCGGGATCGGTTGTTCGCGGATGAAGCAGAACGAGGCGATGTCGCGGTCGTGCAGACCGTGATGGTCGTGGTCATGTGCGTGATCGTGGTGATCGTGGTCCTGGCCATGGTCGTGATCGTGGCCATGCGGCTCGTAGGCGGCGGCGTTGAGCCAGGCGCGCGCGTCGCCCTTGGGGTCGGCCGGATCGAAGCCGTCGCCGCGCAGCACCGCGGCGATCGTCAGGGCCGGATCGTCGATCCGTGAAATCTTGGCCGCCGGATTGAGCCGGTTCAATCGCGCCGTCAGCGTGCGCTCGGCCGTTGCCGCTTCGGCTTGGTCGACGAGGTCGAGCTTGGTCAACAGAATGCGGTCGGCGAGCGCCACCTGGCGCACGGATTCCACGTGGTTGTCGAGCGTGCCGGGGCCGTTGACGGCATCGACCGTCGCGACCACCGCGCCGATGCGATAGAGGCCGGCGAGGGTGGGGTCGGACAGGAACGCCTGGATCAGCGGGGAGGGGTCGGCGAGCCCCGAAGTCTCGATCACGACGTGATCGAAGCGCGGAATGCTGCCGTCCTCGCGCGCATGGTAGAGATTGTTGAGCGTGGTGACGAGGTCGCCGAACACCGTGCAGCACAGGCAGCCGTTCTCCAGGACCATGATGGTGTCGTCGCTCCGCGCCGCCAGCATGTGATCGAGGCCGACTTCGCCGAACTCGTTGATCACCACCGCCGTGTTCGCCATCGCGGGGTCGCGCAGCGCGCGGTTGAGCAGCGTCGTCTTGCCGCTGCCGAGAAAGCCGGTGAGGATGGTGACGGGCGTATGGGGCAAGGTCGCGAACCTTCCGTTGCTGGCGTAGATATAGCGGGGCGGCGTCGTAAGGAAAGATGCGCCTGCCGCGCTGCGTAGGGTGGGCGAAGGCGCAAAGCGACTACGAGATCGGCCCTGCTACATCTCCAATTTTGTCCCGAAGCCAACGACCACCCCAATGACTGACATCCGAAGCGGTGCGCAAGTATAGTTTTTGATCTTCGGAAAGGTTGTCCGGGTCCATGTACCAGTCGAGGTGTTTTGCCCAGTACGGCCGATAGGTGCGAATGCCTGATCGTAGCCGTTGAAACCGGAGGCGGCGCGGATAGAGAGCGAAGGTCGTGTCGATAGCGGCGTATTGATATCCGACGGCAACCGATCTCCAGATCGTGGTTTCCGGGTTCTTGTGCCAGAATTGCGCGGTGTGCCCCTCGATCGCGCGTTTCTTCAGCGGATAATGATCCGGGATGTCGTCGATGCGAAGCATGGGGCCGACCACATCGACCTTATGTCCATCAAGCATCGACCGGTAGAAATCGAGAATATCGGCGCATCCTTCTTCCAGCGCTATGTCCGGGTCGGTGACGACGTAGTAGTTCACGGCGGGATGCTGTTCGAGCCAATGCTGAACAGTCTCGTTGACGGAATTCAGATCGTCGTCTCGCACGATCGGGCGTCGGTTGCGGTAAACGGTCGCTCCTTGCTGTTCGAGTTCTCCAAGATATTCCATCAGGGGACCATAGGTCGAGCCGGCGTCGTGAATGACGATGTGATGACCTTGCACTTCCCGGTAGGAGCCGATCGATTGTTTGAGGACCGAGAGACGATTGTAACTGATGATGAAGATCGGAATTTCGTCGTCCCTTGCGCCCATGATCCTTGCGCCCATGATCGATTCCCCGTATTTGGCTTGTCGCATTGTCCTCGGAGGACCTTACTCCACGGTATAGCGTCGTATTTCTTTACCCATCGCGGCACCTCGTCCCACGCTATCGCTCGACTTCCATATACTGACATTTTCTACCTTCTGAACATATAAGGCAATGAACAGGAACGGACGACGAGCTCGTGACAACCGCAAATGGCACCGAACGTGATCCGCCCGGCGGCTCGACCCGCAGCTTTCCGACCGATTACCTGAAAGTTGCGGGCGTCCACGTCCCGAAGCATGGAGCGGAAACGATCGACTACAGCGACGGCACTGAAGAGGAGGAATACCTCTTACATGTCATCAGAAATGCCCGCGACGTTTCGTTGTTTTCGCCGGAAATGACGCGATCAATACGCGATTGGACCTCCACCTATCATCTGTCACCGCGGCGAGCGAACCTGCTGCGGCCATTTTCGACGATGTTGCGGTCCCGCGTGCTGGAGGTCGGCGCCGGTTGCGGAGCGGTGACGCGCTTTCTCGGCGAGCTCGGTGGCGATGTCGTCGCCGTCGAGGGAAGCCATCGCCGGGCCCTTATCGCTCGCGAGCGGACGAGGAATCTCGACAATGTCGTCATCGTTGCCGATCGCGTCGACGATTTTGGGTCGAGCCACCTGTTCGATGTCATAACCGTCATTGGCGTTTTGGAGTATTCCAGAGTCTATGCGAATGACACCTCCGATCCCGAGCAGAAGCTCCTCTCGCACCTCCTTCGACTTCTGAAGCCGGATGGCGTCCTCATGTTGGCCATCGAAAACAAGTTGGGCCTCAAATATCTCGCCGGCGCGCTCGAGGACCATCTTGGCGTGCCGTTTGCAGGCGTGAATGACAACTATACGGCCGATTCAGTCGTGACTTTCGGCGAACTCGAGTTGCGCGAACTTCTCGATGCAGCTGGTTTCAGGAAGCAGCGCTGGTATTTTCCGTGTCCCGACTACAAGTTGCCGGTGACGATCTTGTCGCACAGCATGATTTCGGAGCATCGTGAATTGGCGGCGACGCTCCTGGCGCAGTCGGTTGTTCGAGATCCACAGCCGATTGATCGACCCTCCTTTTCGCTGGAGCAGGCATGGTCTGTCGTCGGGAAAAACGGACTTGTCGATAAACTCGCCAATTCATTTCTTGTCGTCGCCGGTCGGTCGACCGCTTCTTTGGCGAATTGTGATCAAGATGGATCGATCGCTTGGCACTACGCAACTGATCGACATCCGGCCTTCAACAAGCAAACTCGGTTCGTCCCACAAGAAACTGGAATTATGGTCGAGCGTTCTCGACTGCAAGAGGAGCCGGCTCCGGCGGTTCCACTCGAGTGCGTCCTAGAGAGTGAGCACTTGATCGGCGGCAGCATTTGGTGGCTCGAGCTCTGTTCGATTGTCAACAAGCCGAACTGGACGGTGCGGCAGATCGCCGATTGGGCGCGGATTTGGATCGATGCACTGCTCCACGAGAACGAACTGGCGGAATTCAACGAGAATGCATTTCGAAAGCGCATAAGCGGCCGCTATCTCGACGCCATACCTAGCAATATGATTTGCCAAGCGGATGGCGCCACTCGCTTTATCGATCAAGAGTGGCGATCGGTTGGGGATATCGAATTCGGCTTTTTGATGTTCCGCGGATTGAAAGACAGCCTTTCGCGCATCATGAGCTGTGCCGCCCCGGCGCCGGGGACCCCTGCTAACGTCAACGCTCTGATTGCGGACGTTTTTGTCGAGCTTGGCGTCAAGGTGCCGCGAGGCGAACTCGATCGGCTTTTTTTGCTGGAACTGGAGGTCCACTGCTGGGTTCAGGGCCATGACAAGGAAGACATCTCCGAGGAAACGATGACACTCAGTCGGAATGCCTGTCTTGCGCCACGCACGCCGCTCGACCGCGGGCGACGACGGTGGAGCAGATGGCCGTGGCGGGGTCGGTAAGGTCGGGGACAGTCCGGCCGTCGCGGTCGTATTCGGCCATGCAGTCCTCGGCAAACTCGATGTCCGGTTCCACGTTCCGGTTCCTTTTTCAGCTCCGGTTCCGACGACCACAAATGCACCGCGGCCAAGCCGCCATTCCAACGACTTTGCCGGCGACGCTGATCGTCCTTTCCAGTGGAGGATGTCATGCGACGGATTATTTGTGCTGCCGTACTGTACCCGCTCGCGGCCAGCGCCCAGGCGGACGAATTGATGCTGACGAGTTTCTACAATCCGCCTGCACCGTATATTGCTGCCCACAAAGCGCTCCCCTTCGGCACGCGGCTGCGGGTCAGCAATCCCCGCACCGGCCGCAGCGTCGTCGTCACGATCCGCGATCGCGGACCGTTCGTTCGCGGCCGCGCGCTCGACATCTCGGGCGCCTATGCGCAGCAGCTCGGCTTTGCCGGCGCCGGCGTCGCGCGGCTGAAAGTTTCTCGGGTGCGCTGAACTCTATAAACAAAGTCGCGCCCGGATCGGACCCGCGTCGTGTTACTTCGCGCCGCGCAGGACGTGGTAGCTCAGCTCGCCGGGATCGGTGAGGTCGGGCACCTTCCAGCCGTCGAGGTCGTATTCGGCCATGCAGTCCTCGGCAAAGCCCTTGAAGCGGTCGGCGTTGCCGGAGGCCTGGGCGCCGAACAGGCAGTAGCGGCGGATTTCTTCGGTCGAGCCGCCGTAATTGATCTCGTAGAGCTCGTGGCGGCCGCCGAACTCGGTCGCCATGCAGTCCCACAGAAGCTTCATCAGCTTGACGCGCTCCTCGGCCTTGTAGCCGTTCGAGCCGCGCATGTAGCGGTCGAGATAGGGCCGGATCTCGGCGTTCTTGAAATCGCTGGCGTGGCTAGTTGAGATAGATGAGGCCGGACGCCACGGTCTGCTCGATGATGTATTTGACCTTGGTGTAGGCGATGGTGGCGATGATCTGATAGGCGTTGCCCGGATCCATGTTCGGCAGCACATAGTCGCCGATCCACGGCTTGCGGATCGCGCACCATGGCGTCCGACAGCGCCCCAGAACAGATTGCGCCAGGCGATCACCTCGCCGACATTGGCCTGCACGCCGCGAAAATCCTTGGTGCCCGAGGCCTCGACCGCCTTCAGCAGCAGCCCGGCGATGAAGTCGAGCTTGACCGCGAGCCGCGTGCAGCCGTGCACGACGAAACGCGGCAGGAAGCCGGTGCGCGGGAAGAAGTTGTTGGCCTTCTCGATGTCGCCATAGACGAACACGTTCTCCCAGGGCACCAGCACCTTGTCGAGGATGAAGACGGCGTCGTTCTCGTCGATGCGGCTCGACAGCGGATAGTCGAACGGGCTGCCCATCGCCGTCGACGTCATCTCGTAGGAGGTGCGGCAGATGAATTTCACGCCGGGATGCATTGGTCGGCACCATGAACACCACGGCGAACTTCTTGTCCTGCAGCGGAATGAGGCCGTGATGGGCGACGAAGGTGTAGTTGGTCAGCACCGAGCCGGTCGCCACCACCTTGGCGCCGGAAACGACGATGCCCGGCGTCGGTCTCCTTCTCGACGTGACAGCAGATGTCGCCGACTTCGTTCGGCGGCCGGTCGCGGTCGACCGGCGGATGGATGATGGCGTGATTGATGAAGGGCACGCGCTCCTGGCTGAATTTGTACCAGCGCCGCGCATTGTCCGGTAGGGATCGTAGAACTCGGCGTTGGCGCCGAGCGTCGCCAGGAACGAGGCCTTGTAATCGGGCGAGCGGCCGAGCCAGCCATAGGTGATCTTGCGCCCATTCGGCGATGGCGTTCGCTGCCGGCGAACAGATCGTCGAGCGTCTTCGGCGCCTTGAAGAAGGCGTGGGTCTTGCCGCCGTTGCCGGTGTCGGTCGGCACCATGATCTTGTCGGCGCGCTTGGGATCGTGCAGGGCGTCGTAGAGCCGCGCCACCATGCGCGCGTGTTGCGGAACGCCGGATGCGTGGTGACGTCCTTCACCCGCTCGCCATAGATGTAGACGGCGCGGTCGTCGCGCAGCGACTCCAGATATTCGCTGCCGTTCTGCGGCCGGGTGATGCCGGACTGCGTCCCCGTCACGGACATGGTGGCTTCTTTGCTGGCGGTGCTCATGGCGTTTCCCCTCTTGCGTTCGCAATTTTAGGACCCTGCGTTCGGGCCGGAGTTCGATTATCGAACGAGCGTGCGATATTTGTAATCTCACGAACGATACCCGCGCCCTGGCCGACAGGCAAGGCGAGTGCGGATTTCGTAGGGGCGCGCCCCTCGTGGGCGCCCCCTTTTTCAAACATCGCGCGCGGGAAAGGGCGGCCACAAGGGCCGCCCCTACGCAACCAATGCGGAAATCTGTCCCGCGACTTCCCGAAGGCGCGGCAGAAAGCGCTCGCGCATCTCGTTGCGGGTCGTCCTGGTGGAGTGCGTGCTCACATTAAGGCCGGCAATCGCCTGGCCCGAGCGATGCACGACCGGCACCGCGATCGAGCGCAGCCCGCGTTCCAGCTCTTCGTCGACGATCGAAAAACCCTGCGCATGATCCTCGCGGACCCGATCAAACAGAGCCTGCATGTCGGTGATGGTCGAGGGCGTGTGGGCTTCGACGTGCAACGATTTGATACGCCGCCACAGCTCGGCTTCGTCGAGAAAGCCGAGCTGAATGCGGCCGAGCGAGGTGTGGAACGCCGGCAGCCGCGTGCCGACCGCGAGCGTCACCGACATGATGCGCTGCGCCGGAAAGCGTGCGACGTAGACGATTTCCGCGCCGTCGAGGATCGCCGCCGAGCAGGATTCGTGGAACTGTTCGCCGAGCTGGCGCATCAGCGGCATCGCCTGTTCGATCCAGTTCTGCGTCGCGAGATAAGCGAAGCCGAGCTTGAGGATGCCCGACGACAGCGAGAACGAACGGCCGTTCTGGGTGACGTAGCCGAGTTCGACGAGCGTGCGCAGGATGCGCCGTGCCGTCGCCCGCGACAGTCGCAGCGCCTGCGCCACCTGCGACAGCGTCATCACCGGCCGTTGCTTGCCGAACGACTCCAGGACCGCGAGGCCCTTGGCGAGCGTCATCATGAACTCTTTGTCGTCGGCCTTCGGGCACTCGTCGGGCGGTGTAGGCAATTGACAGAACCTCGGCTCTCGATGAGAATAACTACGATGCGAACCGTCGTTCGATAATCGAACATAACCGACTGCACGTCATCGCGCAAGTTGGCAATTTTGCAAGTCGACTTTGCAAGCTGACCTTGCAAGCTGACAGCAGCCGGTGGTTCGCGCGCAGAACGCCAAAACGGCACGGCCCGATATCGGGCGACGGTGCCGAACCAAATCAGGGAGGACGGCATGGCGCGGAAATCAGAATCGCTTCGCTTCAACCGGCGCACATTCATGAAGGCATCGGCCGCAACCGGTGCCGCGCTCGCCGCGGGAGGGGTGTTCGCCCCCGCCGCGCGTGCCGCCAAAACGATCAAGATCGGCTATGTCAGCCCGCAGACCGGGCCGCTCGCCCCGTTCGGCGAGGCCGACAAATTCGTCACGGCGAATTTCCAGAGCTTCGCCAAGGACGGCCTCAAGATCGGCAACGCGACCTATCCGGTCGAGGTCATCGTCAAGGACAGCCAGTCCAATCCCAACCGCGCGGCCGAAGTCGCCAAGGAATTGATCGTCTCCGACAAGATCGATCTGATGCTGGTCGCCTCGACGCCCGAGACCACCAATCCGGTGTCGACCCAGTGCGAGATCGAGGAAGTGCCGTGCATCTCCACGGTCGCGCCGTGGCAGCCTTATTTCATCGGCCGCCAGGCCGATCCCGGCGCGCCGCCGACCTGGAAGCCGTTCAACTACACCTATCACTTCTTCTGGGGGCTCGAGGACGTCATCGCCGTCTTCACCAACATGTGGGGCCAGGTCGCGACCAACAAATCGATCGGCGGCCTGTTCCCCAATGACGGCGACGGCAACGCCTGGGGCTCGAAGCAGGTCGGCTTTCCGCCGGTGCTCGACAAGCTCGGCTACAAGCTCACCGATCCCGGCCGCTATCAGAACCTCACCGACGATTTCAGCGCCCAGATCGCGGCGTTCAAGAAGGCCGACTGCGAGATCGTCACCGGCGTGATGATCCCGCCGGACTTCACCACCTTCTGGAACCAGGCCAAGCAGCAGGGCTTCAAGCCCAAGGTCGCCTCGGTCGGCAAGGCGCTGCTGTTCCCGGTCGCGATCGAAGCGCTGGGCAAGAACGGCAACAATCTGTCCTCCGAAGTGTGGTGGACGCCGAGCCATCCGTTCAAGTCGTCGCTCACCGGCATGTCGGCCAAGGCGCTCGCCGACGCTTATGAAAAGGGGACGGGTAAGCAATGGACGCAGCCGATCGGCTTCGTCCACGCACTGTTCGAGATCGCTGTCGACGTGCTCAAGCGCAGCCATGACGTCGGCGACAACAAGGCGATCGTCGCCGCGATCGGTTCGACCAAGCTCGACACGGTCGTCGGCCACATCGAATGGGGCAACAAGAACCTGCCGCCGTTCGCGCAGAAGAACATCGCCAAGACGCCGCTGGTCGGCGGCCAATGGCGCATCCGCGACGGCAACAAATACGACATCGTCATCACCGACAACAAAACCGCCCCGGAAATCCCGGCCGGCGGCAAGATGCAGCCGATCGCGTAGGCGGCCGGCTCGGTTGAACTCGTCATTGCGAGCGAAGCGAAGCAATCCAGCGAAGCGGCACAGCCCATGGATTGCTTCGTCGCTGCGCTCCTCGCAATGACGAGCTAGACCTAAAAATATCCGAAGGCGTAAGCGTGATCCTGAAACTCGACAATCTGACGCGGTCGTTCGGCTCGCTCAAGGCGGTCGACGGCGTTCACCTCGAGCTCGCGGCCGGCGAAGCGCTCGGCATCATCGGCCCGAACGGCGCCGGCAAATCGACGTTGTTCAATCTCGTCACCGGGCTGATCCGGCCCGACGACGGCGCGGTTCATTTCGACGGCCGCGACATCACGTACGCGCCGCCGCGCGCGCGCTGCATCGCCGGCATCGGGCGTTCGTTCCAGATCCCGCGCCCGTTCGAGAACCTCACCGTGTTCGAGAACCTCCTGGTCGCCGCGATCCACGGCCGCGGCCGGCGCGAGGCCCAGGTGATCGATGCTTGCGGCGACATCCTCGAACGCACCGGGCTCCTTGCCCTCGCCAACCGCCGCGCCGGCACGCTCAATCTGTTGGGCCGCAAGCGCCTCGAGCTGGCGCGCGCGCTCGCCAGCGCCCCGCGGCTTCTGCTGCTCGACGAGATCGCCGGCGGCCTGACGGAGGCCGAATGCGGCGAACTCGTCGAACTCATCACGGCAATCAAGAACTCCGGCGTGACCATCGTGTGGATCGAGCATATCGTCCATGCGCTCGTCGCCGTGGTGTCGCGGTTGATGGTGCTCAATTTCGGCCGCAAGATCGTCGACGGCGAGCCCCGCGCGGTGATGGCCTCGCAAGAGGTCCGGGAGATCTATATGGGCATTGCGGCGTGAGGCGGTTGGACGTGGGCCGGTTGAACATGGCGCTGCTCGAGACCGACGCGCTCACCGCCTTCTACGGCGACTTCCAGGCGCTGTTCGGCATCTCCTTCGCCATCGACGCCGGCGAAACCGTCGCCATCATCGGCGCCAACGGCGCGGGTAAATCGACCTTCCTGAAATCGCTCGCCGGCCTGTTGCCGCGCCCGGCCGCTGCGGTGCGGCTCGACGGCCGCGACATCGGCGCGCTGCCGGCCTACGACATCGTCAAGCTCGGCGTCGCCTTGGTGCCGGAGGGGCGGCGGCTGTTTCGTTCGCTCTCGGTCGAGGAAAATCTTCTGGTCGGCGCCTACGGGCGCCACGGCGCCGGGCCGTGGGACCTCGACGCGATCTATCAGCTCTTCCCCGTGCTGCGCGAGCGGCGCGCCACCCCGTCGACGGCGCTCTCCGGCGGCCAGCAGCAGATGGTCGCGATCGGCCGCAGCCTGATGTCGAACCCGCGCATTCTTCTTTGCGACGAACTCAGTCTCGGGCTCGCTCCGATCGTCATCCGCGACATCTATGCGGCGCTCGCCGACATCAAGGCGCGCGGCACCAGCGTCGTGCTGGTCGAGCAGGACCTCGCCCACGCCATGGCGGTCGCCGACCGCGCCTATTGCTTCCAGGAAGGCCGCGTCAGCCTCGCCGGCCGTCCCAAGGACCTCACCCGCGACGCCATTCACGCCGCCTATTTCGGATTATAAGCACATGCTCGGCTGGCTCGACACGCTGCTGCAAGGGGTGCTGCTCGGCGGACTTTATTCGCTCTACGCCACCGGCCTCTCGGTCATTTTCGGCATCATGCGGCTCGTCAATCTGGCGCACGGCGATCTGATCGTCTTCGCCGCGTTCGTGATGCTCGCCTTGACCGGCGTCGGCGTGCCGCTTTGGCTCGTGGTCGCGATCGTCATCCCGCTGATGTTCGCCGTCGGCTACGCGCTGCAGTCGGCGCTGCTCAACCGCGCGCTCGGCCGCAACATATTGCCGCCTCTCTTGATCACGTTCGGCCTGTCGATCATCGTGCAGAACGGCCTTCTGAAATCGTTCTCCGCCGACACCCGCCGGCTCAACGTCGGTCCGGCGCAGAGCGCCTCGCTGCCGCTCGGCGGCGGCATCGCGATCGGCCTGATGCCGCTCATCTGCCTCGGCGCGGCGATCGCCGTCATCGTCCTGCTCAACAGCGTATTCTACCGCACCGCGCTCGGCCGTGCGTTCCGCGCCACCTCCGACGACGTCGAGATCGCGCAGCTCATGGGCATCAACAACAAGACGATCTACGCGCTGACCATGGGCATCGCGCTCGCCGTCTGCGCCGTCGCCGGCTATTTCCTCGGGGCGCGGGCGGGCTTCGATCCGAGCGTCGGCCCGGCGCGGCTTCTCTACGCCTTCGAGGCCGTCATCATCGGCGGCCTCGGCAGCCTGTGGGGCACGCTTGCCGGCGGCATCGTGGTCGGCGTCGCGCAGACCGTCGGCGCCCACATCAATCCCGAGTGGCAGATTCTCTCCGGCCATGTCGCGTTCCTGATCGTGCTGGTGATACGGCCGCGCGGCCTGTTTCCGCGCGCGGTCGATTGAGCGCCGCCGCCATGGCCGTGGATCAAACAAACTTGACTCCGCTCGGCTTGCGCTTGCGCGCCGCCTGTCGTCGCGGCGCCGGCCTCATCCGGGCGGGCGCCGACCGGGCCGGCAGGGCGGCGGCCGCCTTCAATCGGGCCGGCTTCGGCAAAATCCATCACCGCCCGGCGCGCTTCACCGTGACCACGGCGACGCGGGAATCGACGCTCACCGCGCTCGTCTTCGGGCTCAGCCGTCGCCGTGCTGATTGCGCTGCCGAGCTTCGCCGGCCGCGGCCTCCTGCAGGAACTGTTCTACGTCTTCACCATGCTCGCGCTGGCGCAGCTGTGGAACTTGTTGGCCGGTTGCGCCGGCCTGATTTCCGTCGGCCAGCAGGCCTTCGTCGGCATCGGCGCCTATGCGCTGTTCGCCTTCACCTTGATGGCCGGCCTGGAACCGGTGCTGGCGATCATGCTCTCCGGCCTGGTCGCCGGCCTCGTCGCCATCCCGGCGGCGTTGATCGTATTCCGCCTGCGCGGCGCCTATTTCGCCATCGGCACCTGGGTCGTCGCCGAGGTCTGCCGGCTCATCCTGGCGCAGGTCAAGCAATTGGGCGGCGGCACCGGCACCTCGCTGCCGCCCGACATCGTCAACTCCGTCATCGGGCTGCACTTCGTCCGCGATCTGTTCCACGTGCGCGGCCCCGCGGCGCGCGACATGCTGTCCTACTGGCTCGCGCTCGCGCTCGCCGTCGGCGCCTTCCTCCTGGTCTACAAGCTGCTGCGCTCCCGTTACGGCCTCGCGCTCTCCGCCATCAGCGACGCCGAGGACGCCGCCGAAAGCACCGGCGTCGACGTGCTTCGCACCAAGCTCGCGATCTATGTCCTCGTCGCCGTCGCGACCGGCATGGTCGGCGCGCTCATCTTCCTGCAGAAGGCGCGCATCTCCCCCGATGCGGCGTTTTCGCTGATCGACTGGACCGCCTACGTCATCTTCAGCGTCGTCATCGGCGGCATCGGCACCATGGAAGGCCCGATCATCGGCGTCGCGGTCTTCTATCTGCTGCAAGATTATCTCGCCGCGCTCGGCTCGTGGTACCTGATCCTGCTCGGCGGTCTCGCCATCGTGCTCATGCTGTTCGCGCCCGAGGGCGTGTGGGGCGTCATTGCCCACCGCTTCAATATCAGCCTGTTCCCGGTGCGGCGCCGGCTGATCGTCGCGACGGCCGCAGCGGACGAGCGCAAGACGTGATAGGCATGCGCCGGCGCCACAATCGCCGTGCTATAGCTGGGCCGTTGACGGCCGTACTGAGGCAATGGATTTCGCCCGCGACACTGACGAGGACCGACAATGAAATATAATCGACCGCAAGCCACCGCCTCCTGGGGCATGATGGCCAAGGACTGGGAGAAGGGCATCGATTACGATCGCCTGCACAAGGAGCGCGTCAAGCGCGCCCAGGAAGCCATCCGCCATGCCGGCCTCGGCGCCGTGCTCGCCTTCAATTTCGACAATATCCGCTACATCACCGGCACCCATATCGGCGAATGGGCGCGCGACAAGTTCATGCGCTATGCGCTGTGCCCGGTGGTCGGCGAGCCGATGCTGTGGGATCCGGCCCCGCCGGCCAAGCGCATCTCTTCGCCCTGGATCGCGGACAATGTCGCCGCGCCGATTTCGACCATGCAGGGCGGCCTGCCGCTGCAGCTCAACATCCAGGGCGACTTCGCCAGGCAGATCAAGAAAGTCCTGGTCAAGCTCGGCATCGACAAGGAGCCGATCGGCATCGACCTGATGGAATTGCCGATGCTGCGGGCGCTCGAGAAGGAAGGCATCGAGGTGGTCGACGGCCAGCAGGCCATGCTCGACGCCCGCGAGGTCAAGACCCCCGACGAGATCGAGCTTCTGAAAATGGCCTGCGCCATGGTCGACGCGACCTATGTCGACATTGCCCGCGCCATCCGCCCCGGCACCAAAGAGAACGAATTGGTCGCCATCGCCAATGACCGGCTGTTTCGCATGGGCTCCGAGCGGGTCGAGTGCGTCAACTCGGTGTCGGGCCAGCGCGGCCGGCCGCATTCGCACACTTTCTCCGACCGTATGATCCAGCCGGGCGACATGGTGTTCCTCGACATCATGCATTCGTTCAACGGCTACCGCACCTGCTACTACCGCACCTTCATCTGCGGCGAGCCGAACAAATATCAGATCGACGCCTACGAGACCGCCTCGAAATGGATCTCCGCCTCGATCGATCTGATCCGCCCCGGCATCACCCCGGACCAGGTGGCGCAGGTGTGGCCGGACGCGCAGGAGTTCGGCTACCGCGACGAAGCCGAAGCGTTCCTGCTGCAATACGGCCACGGCGTCGGCCTCTCGCTGTGGGAGCGCCCGATCATCTCTAAGCGCTACACCGGTCAGAACACCCCGCTCAAGGAAGGCATGGTGTTCGCGCTCGAGACCTGGAAGGGCGCCGAAGACGGCTCCGGCGCCGCGCGCATCGAGGAAGAAGTCGTGGTGACCAAGGACGGCTGTCAGATCATCACCAACTTCCCCTCGCACAAGCTGATCTCGTGCGGGCTGCCCGGCTGCGACGTGTGGTGACAATAGGTAGGGTGGGCAAAGGCGCCAACGGGTCCGGCCCGAAGTGGCCGGCCCGATGACAGGCTCCGCGCCGAGCCCACCTGCGCGACGCCAGCGAGGTTCGCGTTGGCTTCGCGTTGCTCCGCCCACCCTACTGAGCTAATCCCGCAGGCCATCCGGCAGCTTGAACCGCTGATGCTCGTTCGGACGCGGATCGAACGTCGTTGTGGCTCCCGAACCGACGCATTTGACCTTCGCCGCGTAGTGCACCTGCAGCCGCGAGCCCTCGTAGAGGGCGCGGGCGTGACCGAAGACGTGGCGGCGGCCGGCTTTGTTGACGTGGAGCCGGACCGTCTGTTGGCAGATGGGACATCGGGCGGTAACCGGATGAAGGCGCCATCCGCCGAGGAGCTTGATCAGCTCCTTAACCCATACCGAAATGTGCTGCATTTTCGTTCGCGGGCTTGGGATTTGCGGCAAGTACGGCAGCGCAAAGCAGCGTTTTTGAGGCGAAAGGCGGTCGGGAATATTCCGGACGGCGCCGGCGGCAAGAACGCGGGCGCGACAGCTTCGCGGGAACGAGCGCCATTTTCACCATCGCCCCGTTTGTGCGACTGCGCCGACACGGAGAAGGAGCAGGCCGGGCATTTGCCAAAACGACGGTGTGCTCCGCATAGTACCCGCCGCGGGACGGGCCAACGATCCGCATTCATATCGAACGGGGGAAACGCGCGTGATCTACGACACCATCATCGTCGGCGGCGGCTCGGCCGGATGCGTGCTCGCGAACCGCCTCAGCGAGGGCGGCAAGGCGCAAGTCCTCCTGATCGAGGCCGGGCGCGATACGCCGCCGGGCGAAGAACCCTGGGACATCCGCGACGCCTATTACTCGTCGTATTTCCAGCCGGACTATTTCTGGCCCGATCTGCAGATCTATTCGCGCTCGTCGAGCGCGGGCGCGCCGTCGCGATTTTACGAGCAGGCGCGCGTGATCGGCGGCGGCTCCGCCATCAACGCCATGGTCGCGTTGCGCGGCCTGCCGGGCGACTACGACGAATGGGCGCAAATGGGCGCCCGCGGCTGGGCCTGGGCCGACGTGCTGCCGTATTTCCTCAAGCTCGAAAACGATCACGACATCGACGGGCCGCTGCACGGCAAGGAAGGTCCGATCGCGGTCGGCCGCGTGCCCCGTCAGGACTGGCCGGGCTTTGCCCGCGCCGTCGCCGACGCGGCCGCCGCGCGCGGCTTCGACTATGTCGCCGACATGAATGGCGAGGTGCGCAACGGCTTTTGCTCGGTGCCGACCACCAGCACGGCGGAGAACCGCGTGTCGGCCGCCATGGCTTATCTGACGGCGGAGGTGCGGCGGCGGCCGAACCTGCGGATCCTGTCGGACGCCTTCGTCGAAGCGCTGTTGTTGGAAGGCCGACGCGTGACGGGCGTGCGCATCCGACAGGCGCAGCAAAGCGTCGACTGCCGCGGCGCCGAGGTCATTGTCGCCGCCGGCGCCTTGCACTCGCCCGGAATTTTGCAGCGCGCCGGCATCGGTCCGGCGCAACATTTGCAACAGCTCGGCATTACCGTCGTCGCCGACCGGCCGGGCGTCGGCGCAAACCTGCAGGATCACCCGTGCGTCTCGGTCGGTTGCTATCTGCGGCCCGCAGGCCGCCAGCCGCACACCCTCAGCCGCGGCCAGATCCTCGCGCTGCGCTACGATTCCGGCATCGAAGGCTGCGCCACGTCCGACATGTATTGGGCGGTGCCGAACCGCATCTCCTGGCATCGGCTCGGCCGCGCGCTCGGCGCCATCATCGTCTGCGTCTACAAGCCCTATTCGCGCGGCCATCTGCAGATCGTGTCGGCCGATGCGCGCGCCGAAGCGCGGATCGAATGCAATCTCTTGTCCGATCCCCGCGACCTCGCGCGCCTGATGCAGGGGGTTGGCATGGCCGGCGAGGTGCTGGCGCACCGAAGCGTCCGCGCCGTGGCCGCCGACGTGTTCCCAGCGCGCTACACGCCGCGCATCCGCGCGCTCAATCGCCGCTCCGCCCGCAATCGCCTGCTGGCGACGGCCGGATCGGTGCTGATGGAGAGCTCCGCGAGCTTACGTAAATGGCTTCTGAAAAACCACGTCAGCCCCGGGCCGGACCTCGACGCGCTGGTCGCCGACACCGCGCTGCTGCGCGATTGGGTCAGCGCCGGCGCGATTCCCTTCTATCATCCGTCCGGCACCTGCCGGATGGGCGACGCCGCCGACCCGGCGGCGGTCGTCGATAATCAGTGTCGTGTCATCGGCGTCGACGGCCTGCGCGTCGCCGACGCCTCCATCATGCCGTCGGTGCCGCGCGCCAACACCAATTTGCCCGTGATCATGATCGCCGAAAAATTATCCGCGATGCTGCGCATGTAAATGCGCAGGGCTACGGGCTCTCGTTCCGTATCGAGGCCAGTTTAGTCGTTCGCGCGAACGCGCTGAGGCTGATGACGCTTCGTACGTTTCGTAGCCTTGTCAGGCGAGGCCGTGGGCTTACGCCAGACGTGGCGTTTGGAAGTACGTGTGGAAGCGCCAATGTCCAAGGCTTCGCCGAGCGACGACAATTCGGCGATACCGTCAGGAAACTCAGCCACCAACCGGAGCGATCCGCCCATAGCTTCGATGTAGCTTCGAAGCGTGGAAAGCAGCATGTCGCTTCGGTTCTCGATCTTTGAAATACCAGCTTGGTCAATGTGAAGCAGCTTAGCCATGCTTTCCTGAGTAAGATCGCGCGCGCGCCGGAGATGGCGTAGTGCCGTCTCCTCAGCAATAAGCTTCTGGGTACGCGCCGTTACCTTCGCGCGCCGCTCGGCCGGCAGATCGTGGATGACCTGATCAAGGGTTCGCATGACTCACCTCTTCTTTTTCACAACGGCAGGACGTAAACCCCGTCATCAGCATTGAACCGTAGCTCCTTCATTTTCGGAAAAGACGACCCCTTGAGGGTATCGACGGTGGGGCGGCCAAATTGCCCTAATACCCAAGACGCGCCAAAAGTTCATTTTGGACATCTTCGGGCAATTGGCCGAACTCAGCCTCAAAGTCCGAATGAAAGAGCACTGTCCATGTCATGCGGAGGATAATGCCGTAGAGTGAATATGGTTTCAAGTGCATAAAATGGGGAGCCTCTTGAAAATTTCAAAGGCGCAATTCCCCCCGGGGTATAGATCCCGCATATCGGACAATTGTCGGACTTCGGTGGCGCGCCGGTAAACCAACCCGATTGGAACCAATGGCGCGCCCTACGGGACTCGAACCCGTGTTACCGCCGTGAAAGGGCGGTGTCCTAGACCGCTAGACGAAGGGCGCGTGTCGCACGTCAAGGCGCGATCGGCGAAGGCGCGCGACATATAGAGGTGTTCATCGGCAAGCGCAAATCGGTTCAAACTGGCCGGGCGAGCCGGGCTAAGGCGCGGCGGCGCATGGTGTTTTTGCGGGAAGCCGCGCCCGCCTCGGATCATATCCGGCGGGCGCTTGGCTGATCGCGCTCCCGCGGCTCGCGCAGCGGCAAGCGCGGCCGCAGCGGGGAAAAGCGGGCGGCCTACCAATGCCCAGTGTTGGGCATCGAGATCCACGGTTCCTTGGGCGGCAGCGCCGCGCCTTTCTGCAGCAGCTCGATCGAATGCTTGTCGGGGGAGCGCACGAACGCCATCATGCCGTCGCGCGGCGGCCGGTTGATGGTGACGCCGGCCTTGGAGAGGCGTTCGCAGGTCGCATAGATATCGTCGACCTCGTAGGCGAGGTGGCCGAAATAGCGCGCCTCGCCATAGTCCTCGGTGTCCCAATTATAAGTGAGTTCGACCAGCGGCTCCTCGCGGCCCTTGGGGCCCTTGCCGACAATGTCCATGTCGCCCGGCGCCGCCAGGAACACCAGCGTGTACTTGGCCTTGTCGTCGTCCCTGCGGCGCAGCTCGGTGAGGCCGAGCTTGTTGCAGTAGAAATCGAGCGCGGCGTCGAGATTGCGCACCCGCAGCATGGTGTGAAGATATCGCATGAAGAAACCTCCGTGGCTGAATGGCCGCCGCCGGGCGTGAGGGCGTGAGCCAGTGACAAAACGCCGACTAGATATGTAGGTTCAGACTGATAGGACAACGCGATAAAGGTGCCGCGACATGATCGCCTCCGATCTCGACAGCGCCGTTGCGCGCCTGCAGGACATGGTCGGCTTGGCCGATGCCGTGCTGCCGTTCACCGGCGCCGGCATCTCGACCGAATGCGGCATTCCGGATTTCCGTTCGCCGGGCGGGATTTGGACGCAGAACCGGCCGATCCCGTTCGAGGAGTTTCTGGCGAGCCAGGAGGCGCGCAACGAATCCTGGCGGCGCCGCTTCGCCATCGCCGACAAGTTCGACGGCGCTCGGCCGGGACGCGGCCACCGCGCGCTGGCAAGCCTCTACCGGACCGGCAAGGTGCCGGCGGTGATCACGCAGAACATCGACAATCTGCATCAGGAATCCGGAATTGCGCCGGCCCACGTCGTCGAACTGCACGGCAATACCACGTACGCCCACTGCCTCGACTGCGGCGAGCGCTACGAATTGTCCTTCGTGCGCGGGAAGATGGCGGCCGGCAACGGCTGCGCGCCCGATTGTCCAAGCTGCGGCGGCTATATCAAGACTGCGACAATTTCGTTCGGGCAGGCGATGCCCGATTCCGCAATGCGGCAAGCCCAGGATCTGACGCTGTGCTGCGACCTGTTTCTCGCCATCGGCTCGTCGCTGGTGGTCTGGCCGGCGGCCGGATTTCCCTTGTTGGCCAAGCGCAACGGCGCACGTCTTGTGATTCTCAATCGCGATCCGACCGAGTTCGACGAGGTCGCCGATTTGGTCGTGCGCGACGACATCGGCACGGTGCTCGCGCCGTTCATCGCGGAGGCGTCATCCACCTTTGTTCACAGGTTTTGAAGCTTTTGGCGCGGTGTTGCAATTTTGTCCTTTTCCCTTCGATGGTCGGTGTTATCCTTAATTCAATAGATTCGTTGAAATTGGTGAGCGCCCGTCGGGCGTCAGCACAAAAAGCGGCGGCGGCCTCGGCGTCATGGCGTCGGACGGAATTGAATTAAAAATGGGTAGTCTGGGTCTCGAACCCGATCTCGATCTCTCCAATGAGGCGGGTGCCCGCGTCATCGAAGTGTCGGGCGTCATCAAATGGTTCGACGTTGCCAAGGGCTACGGCTTCATCATCCCCGACAATGGGATGGCGGACGTGCTGTTGCACGTCACGTGCCTGCGCCGCGACGGCTATCAGACCGCCTATGAGGGCGCGCGGGTGGTGTGCGAGGTGCTCGCCCGACCGCGCGGGTTGCAGGCCTTCCGCGTCATCTCCATGGACGAGTTGACGGCGATCCACCCGGCGCAGATGCCGCCGCCGCGCACCCATGTCACGGTCACGCCGACCAGCGGCCTCGAACGCGCCCAGGTGAAATGGTTCAACCGGCTGCGCGGGTTCGGCTTCCTCACCCGCGGCGAAGGCACGCCCGACATTTTCGTTCACATGGAAACGCTGCGCCGCTTCGGCTTGACCGAGTTGCGCCCGGGCCAGTTCGTGCTGGTGCGCTACGGCCCCGGCCCCAAAGGCATGATGGCCGCGGAAGTCCGTCCGGAAAGCGGACCGCTCGGCCCGGCCTCGCACTGAGCCCTCGTCATTCTTGGCAGTTCGGTTTCAGCCTCGCAATGACGGTTGCGAGGTTTGTACCGTTTCCGCGGCTTCCCGGCGAGCCCCGCAGCGCGTCTTGCTGGCGCCAAGCCGAAGATGTATCGAAGGCCGCATCCTTCGGGGTATAGCGCAGCCTGGTAGCGCGGCAGTTTTGGGTACTGCAGGTCGCAGGTTCGAATCCTGCTGCCCCGACCATCCGCCTTCGCGTTCCGCTTCGGCGGGACTTTGTTCCGCAGAGGTTGCCATGACCGCCCGCATCTACAAGCCGGCCCGCACCGCGATGCAGTCCGGTACCGCCAAGACCAAGGAATGGGTGCTCGATTACGAGCCGGAACAGCCGCGCATGGTCGAGCCGCTGATGGGCTGGACCAGCTCCGCCGACATGAAGCAGGAACTGTGCCTGCACTTCGACAGCAAGGAAGAGGCGATCGCCTATTGCGAGCGCGAGGGCATTGCCTACCAGGTGTTCGAAACGAGGCCGCCGGCGCGTGCGCGCGTCTCCTACTCCGACAATTTCGCCTACCCGCGCCGCGAGGCGTGGACGCATTAGCGCGCGGTTCGTCGAAGGGCTCGAGGATTTTCGGATCGCACGCTAGCGCGACGCGGCGCCGAGTGGCGCGCCGCCGCCAAAGCGCGCGGCGGCAAGCTGGCGCCCCTGCGAGGCGGCGCGCTGGCGCAGGAGCGAGATGAAGCGTTCCTCCGGCATCGGCTGGCCGAGCAAAAATCCCTGGCCGTAGTCGCAACCCATGCTCACCAGGGCGACCGCGTCGGAGGCTTTCTCGATGCCGATCGCCACCGCGATGCTGCCGAAATTATGCGCAAGGTCGATCACGGTCTTGCACAAAGGCGCGTTGACCTTGTCGGTGCCGCAGTCCTTGACGAAGGCGCGGTCGAGCTTGAGCTCGGCGAACGGCAGTTCCTTGAGCCGCGCCAGCGACGAAAAACCGCGGCCGAAATCATCGATCGCCAGCATGACGTTGAGGGGCTTGAGCCGCTTGGTAAGGTCGCTCGCCAGCGACAGATCGGTGACGATCTGCTCTTCCGTCACGTCGATGACGAGCCCCGGCCATTTCTCGTAATGCGGCCGGTAGGTCCGCACGATGTCGGCGACCGGGATGTTGACCAAGGCGTCGACCGGAACGTTGACCGCGAGCCGCACATTGACGCCGAGCTTGGCGAAGGAGAGCCCGGCCTTGAGGGTCTGCGACAAAGCCAGTTCCGACAGTGCGGCGAGGCTCGACGGCGTGGCGCCGGGCATGAACGCGCTCGGCCCGAGCACGCCGTTCTGCGGATGGCGCGCCCGCGCGAAGGCTTCGGCGCCGACCAGCTGTTTCTTGCGCAAGTCGATCTTGGGCTGATACCAGAATTCGATCCAGCCGTTGCGCAACGCCTCGTCGAGATCGATCCGCGCGGCGATGGTCGGCGGATGGCCGAGCTTGAGGGTATGCAATATCTGCACGATATTGCCAGTCTCGAACGGCTTTTTCAGGATCGGCAGCATCTGCAGCCGGTTTTGCCCGCCGATGCTTTTGACGTGCTCGAGCACGGCGGCGCCGCGTCCGCTCATCAGTTGCACGGTGCCGGCGTAGCCCACCCTGCCGAGCGCGATCACGCATTCGATGGCGTCGGTCGATTCGAGCCCGATATCGAGGAAGACGAGCGTCGGCGCGCGGCGGGACAAGGCGGCGCGAAAGCTCGAGCCGTCGCCGAATTCCTCGGTGTCGATGCCGGCGCCGTGCAGCACGAGCGAGAGGAAATGCCGCATGCTCTCGTCGGCGTCGACCAGAAAGCAAAGCGGCACGCGCCCTTGGCCGTGCTGCGCGGCGGCCTCGTTCGTAAGGCCGGTCGCGGCGGGATCGAGCTGCGCCGGGTTTGCGTTCATGGCCAAGCCTGGTGACGCACGGAGAGGAGCGTGCGTCATTAACGGTATTGTTTAACCGTTAACCGGTGGTTTCGATGCGTTGGCGTCATGACCGGTCACGACGCGGGGCGTAGCTGCAAGCTCATCGCGTTCTCCCTGTGCACGGCTGTGGATTGGACCGCCGCCGGCCTTCTGTGTCGACGTCATCGCGGCGAGGCTTCTCGGACACACACGAAGTCGTGACCGTGCCTGGCGGGGTTTTGCGGCCAATTGTGATTGGCGCGTTACGGCCGCGCCACCGTAAACACTTTTGCCACGCGAACCGCTCTCGGCGCGGCGGCAAGCTCTTCGGAGGATCCCATGGCCGTCAGCCGCCTTTCGTTTCGGCACCTCGTACCGGCGCTCGTCTGCCTGCCGCTCGTTGCGCTCGCCGCAAGCCCGGCGGCGGCCGAACCCGCCGTCGCCATTCCCGCCCCGACCCGCGACGCGACGGCGCCGGCGGACGCCGGCTTGCAGCGCATCGTGCTCGCCGGCGGCTGCTTCTGGGGCGTGCAGGCGGTGTTTCAGCACACCAAGGGCGTGACCTCGGCCGTCTCCGGTTACGCCGGCGGCGACAAGTCCACGGCGCAGTACGAACTGGTCGGCACCGGCCGCACCGGTCACGCCGAATCCGTCGCGGTCACGTTCGACCCGAAGCAAATTTCCTATGGCAAGATTTTGCAGATTTATTTCTCGGTGGCGCACGACCCGACCGAGCTCAACTACCAGGGCCCGGACCACGGCACTCAATATCGCTCGGCGATCTTCTACGCCAACGACGAACAGAAGCGCCTTGCCGAAAGCTACATCGCCGAGCTCGACAAGGCCCACGCCTTCGGAGAGCCGATCGTCACCAAGCTCGAGCCGCTCAAGGGCTTCTACGCGGCGGAGGATTATCATCAGGATTTCGCCGTGCTGCACCCGAACTATCCTTACATCGTGTTCAACGACGCGCCCAAGGTGGTGAACCTCAAGCGGCTGTTCGCCGACGTCTACCGCGACACCCCGGTCACGGTGATGGCCGCGAGCAAGGCGGAGGAGTAGATTTTCTTTCGTCATTCCGGGCTGCTCGCTGCGGCTCGGCCCCGGAATGACTTCAGTGCGGCACTCGCGTCTATAGCCATCCGCGCCCGACTGCAGTAACCTCGCGTCAAGGAGACGGGGCCGGAGAAACCCGCTCCAGAGGATCGAGGAAACTGGTTGGGAGGGATGCCATGGCGATGGCGACGACGACGTATGGGACGCTGCCCGAATCCGAGCATAGCGCGCAACTGCGTAAAGCCGTGATCGCCTCGACGATCGGCACCACGATCGAGTGGTACGACTTCTTTCTTTACGGCACGGCCGCGGGCCTCGTGTTCGGCAAGCTCTACTTCCCCAACCAGAACCCGCTGTCGGCGACGCTGCTCGCCTTCGGCACGTATTTCATCGGCTTCATCGCACGGCCGGTCGGCGCCGCGATCTTCGGCCATTACGGCGATCGCATCGGCCGCAAGGCGACATTGATCGCGACGCTGCTGTGCATGGGCATTGCGACTTTTCTCGTCGCCTTCGTGCCGACCTACGGCTCAATCGGGATCTGGGGCGCGGTGATTCTCACCGTGCTGCGGGCGCTGCAAGGCATCGGCGTCGGCGGCGAATGGGGCGGGTCGGTGCTCCTTGCGATGGAGTGGTCGCGCACCCACGGCCAACGCGGGCTGGTCGCCTCGTGGCCGCAATTCGGCGTGCCCGCCGGACTGTTCCTGTCGAATCTGGCGGTGCTCGGCTTCAGCGCCTGGTCGGGCGACCAGTTCGTTGTCTGGGGCTGGCGCATTCCGTTCGCGCTGTCGATCGTTCTGGTCGGCATCGGCCTGTGGATCCGGCTCGGCATTCTCGAGACGCCGGTGTTCCAGAAGCTCTTGGATCAGGACAAGATCGAGAAGGCTCCGATCGCCGAAGTGTTCAAGAAGCAGCCGAAGGAAATTCTTCTTTCGGCCCTTTTGCGGATGTCCGAACAGGCGCCGTTCTACGTGTTCGTCGCCTTCATCTTCTCCTACGCCGTCGGCACCCTGCACATGTCGCGCAACCTCATCCTGACCGCGGTGATGGTGGCGGCCTGCGTGTCGTTCATCACCATTCCGCTGTCCGGCCACATCTCCGACCGCATCGGGCGGCGGAAGATGTACCTGATCGGCGTGGTCATAACCGGCCTGTTCGGGTTCCTTTATTTCGGCATGGTCGATACGGCGATCCCGTCGGCGGTTTTCATTGCCATCGTGCTCTCGCTCATTCCCCATGACATCCAGTACGGACCACAGGCGGCGCTGATCGCAGAGTCGTTCACGCCGCGGCTGCGTTACAGCGGCGCTTCGCTCGGCTATCAGCTCGCTTCGGTCATCGCCGGCGGTCCGGCGCCGATCATCGCGACGGCGCTGTTCGCCGCCTATCACTCCGGCTACGCGATCGCCATTTACATCCTCGCCTGTGCCGTCATCAGCCTGATCTCGGCCTCCTTCATGCCGGACTACACCGGCAAGGACATCTCGGCGGAATACGACGAGGAGTGATGCGCGTTGCCGTTGTTGGCGCGAGAACGCGCAATGTGAAATAAGATAACGGCTCGGCGCGACCTGTTGCCCGCTCCTGTTTCGGGGCGAGGCGGCGGCCGCGCACGCGGCATTTCGCACTTCGCCGCAAGGCGCCGGATTCTTCGCACGACTTCGGGACAATCGAACGCATCGGGACCAGGCACTTCCGCATGAGTGAATCCGCTGCACCCACCACCTTGGCAGCGCGCACAAAGCCAAAGCCCCGGCCGTTCTATCTGCAGCTCTGGTTCCTGGTGCTGGTGGCGATGGCGCTCGGCGTCGCGCTCGGCGAATTCGACCCGCGGCTCGGCGCGCAGATGGAGCCGCTCGGCACCGCCTTCATCAAGGCGATCCGCGTGCTCATCGCGCCGATCATCTTCTGCACCGTGGTGCACGGCATCGCCGGCATGGCCGACATGGCCCGCGTCGGCCGCGTCGCGCTCAAGGCGCTGATCTATTTCGAGGTCCTGACCACGATTGCGCTCGTCATCGGGCTCGTTGCCGTGAACGTGTTCCAGCCCGGCGCCGGCATGAATGTCGACCTCTCCCATGTCGACACGTCGAGCGTGGCGCAATACCTCGAGCCGACCCGGCGGCAGACTCCGGTGCAGTTTCTGCTCGCCATCATCCCCAACACCTTCGTCGGCGCGTTCGCCGAGGGCAACGTGCTGCAGGTCCTCTTCGTCGCGGTCCTGTCCGGCTTTGCGCTCAGCGCCATGGGACCATCCGGCAAGCCGCTCACCGATCTGATCGGAGCGGCGACGCAGATGTTCTTCCGCATCGTCGGCCTGGTGATGTGGGCGGCGCCGATCGGCGCGTTCGGCGCGATCGCCTTCACGGTCGGCAAGTTCGGCACTGGCTCGCTGATCTCGCTCGGCAAGCTCCTCGTCAGCTTCTACGTCACCTGCCTGATCTTCATCTTCGCCGTGCTGTGGCCGGTCGCGCAGGCCTGCGGCGTCAACCTGCTCAAATTCATCCGCTACATCCGCGAAGAATTGCTGATCGTCATCGCCACCACGTCGTCCGAGACCGTGCTGCCGCGCATGATCGCCAAGCTCGAGGCCGCCGGCTGCGAGGAGAGCGTGGTCGGGCTTGTCATCCCGACCGGCTATTCGTTCAATCTCGACGGCACCTGCCTTTACCTCGCGACCGCCGCCGTGTTTCTGGCGCAGGCGACCAATACGCCGCTCCCGCTCGAGCATCAGATCGGGCTGCTGTTGGTGCTCCTCCTCGCCTCCAAAGGCGCGGCCGGCGTCGCCGGCGCGGCTTTCGTCGTGCTCGCGGCGACGCTGTCCTCGGTCGGCACGATCCCGGTCGAAAGCGTTGCGCTCGTTCTCGGCGTGCACCGCCTGATGTCGCAGGCGCTCACGCCCACCAATCTCATCGGCAACGGCGTTGCCACCCTCGTCATCGCCAAATGGGAGCGCGCGCTCGATGAGGGGCGGCTGCGGGAAGCGCTGAACGTTTAAGCGAGCGCATCCTCGACCTGACCGACGCACGGGCGTTTATTGAAAGGTTCGATAATGACGCTTCATTCGGCGCGGGGAAATGCCGATTGGCGATCGCGGTGACGTGCACTCACACAATTAATCTGATCATCCGAGGGTTGCGGGGCGAGACGGCGTCACGCGAGCGATTTTAATACGCGCATGCTGCGAAATTTTTAACGAAACGTTCGTGGCAGAAGCTCCGCCGTAGCGGGTCACTCCTGCGTGATGGGCTTTCAGGTGCATTTTATTCAGACGAGGTTCATCGGCCGATGCGCACATTGCGCCATCGTCAAACACAATTTTGCCGGAGAAACTCGATGTTACGTAAACTTACTCTGATGGCCGCAGTGGCGGCGGCGCTTGCGCTCCCCGCAGACGCAATGGCTAAAGGCGGTCACGGCGGAGGCCATCACGGTGGTGGTCATCACGGCGGCGGTCACGGCGGACACCACGGCGGACACCATGGTGGACACGGCGGCGGCCACCATGGTGGCCACGGCGGACATGGCGGACATGGCGGACATGGCGGACATGGCGGACATGGCGGACATGGCGGACATGGCGGACATGGCGGACATGGCGGCCATGGCGGCGGGCACAGTCACGGCCGGTACTTCCATAACGGTCGCTGGTGGAGCGGCTACGGCGTCGGCCCGTGCTGGCAGCTGACCCCGTCGGGATGGATTTGGATCTGCAACTAAACGCAAGGGGAGCTGGCCCGTGGCCAGCTCCCCGTCGCTTCCTTGATTGATCTATCGCGGGCGAAACTGGCGTCACGCCGTCTCCGCCAGCACGAGGTCGACGTCGGCGAGCGCTTTAGTCTTGTCGGCGTCCGTCATCAGCGAAGCCGTGATGCCGTTGCGCGCGATGGCCGCGATCTCGTCGCGGCCGAGCGCCAGCGCATTGGACACTGCGCGGTAGTTGTCATTCACATAGCCGCCGAAATACGCCGGATCGTCGGAGTTGACAGTGACGACGAGGCCCTTGTCCATCATGCGCCGTAGCGGGTGGCGGATGAGGTCGTCAACGACGCGCAGGCGGAGATTGGAGAGGGGACACACCGTCAGCGCCATGCGCTCGCGGCCGAGCCGGTTGACCAATTCGACGTCTTCGAGCGCGCGGTTGCCGTGATCGATCCGGCCGACGCCGAGCACGTCGAGCGCTTCCCACACATAGCTCGCCGGCCCTTCCTCGCCGGCATGGGCGGTGAGAAAGAAGCCGGCATCGCGGGCGCGGCGGAACACGTGGCGGAACTTGCTCGGCGGATGTCCGGTTTCGGACGAATCGAGGCCGATGCCGACGATCCGGTCGCGAAACGCCAATGCGCCGTCGAGCGTCTTCTCCGCGTCCGCTTCGTCGAGATGACGCAGAAAGCACATGATCAGGCTCGCATCGACGCCGAGGTCGCGCTTGGCGTCGGCGATGGCGCGGGAAAGTCCGCCGATCACGGTCGCGAACGCGACGCCGCGCGAGGTATGGCCCTGCGGATCGAAGAACATCTCGACATGGCGGACATTGTCGGCCCGCGCGCGCTTAAGATACGCGAAGGCGAGATCGTAAAAATCCTGCTCGGTGAGGAGGACCGCCATGCCCTGATAATAGATGTCGAGAAAATCCTGCAGATTGCCGAACTGATAGGCGCGCCGCACCGCCTCGACCGAATCGAACGGCAGCCGAACGCCGTTTCGCCGCGCCAGCGCGAACATCAGCTCCGGCTCCAGGCTGCCCTCGATATGAATGTGCAGCTCGCATTTCGGCAGTTGCTTAATCAACGCTTCCGTGTGGTGCATTGGCTTCTCCCACCTGGCTGCAGCGACGCCCGGCGCCGATCCTTGGCGACCGCCTGCAGCTTGACAAAGCGCACAGCGTTTCGGCGTTCGCGTCGGCGCTTCGCAAATCTTTGGATACGTCTTTTGCGCGGCCAATCGCGGCCTCATTGTGGTACATTTAAGCCGGCAAGTTCTCGGGAAAAGACGCCGCAGCGAGATTAAGGCTACGCGGACCGTTCGCGGGGAGGATGATCGATGACTGGTCACGTATGGGAAAAGTCCTATCCGCCGGGAGTGTCGTGGGATCCCCAGATGCCGCCGCCGGTCGCGATCGAGACCATCCTCGACAAGGCGGCGGAAATCTGGCCCGCCAAGGTTGCGATCGATTTCTATGATCGGACATTGACCTACGCCGATCTGCATGATCTCGCGATCCGTGCCGCCAAGGGATTTCAGCTGCTCGGCGTCGGCCCGGGCGTCAATGTCGGGCTGCATCTTCCCAACACGCCGCATTACGTCGTCTGCTTTTTCGCCGTGCTGATGGCCGGCGGCCGCGTCGTCAATTTCAGTCCTTTGGCGGCGCCGCGCGAACTCGAGCACCAGCTCGTCGATTCCGACGTCGAGGTGATGGTGACGCTCGGCATTCCGGCACTCTATCCGCAGATCGCGGCGCTCGAGGGCACGGCCAAGTTTGCGACCCTCGTGGTCTGCCATCTGGAAGATTTTCTGCCCGCGCCGATCGTGCGCGCGTTCGTTGGCCCGGCGATCGAACGCGTCGGCGGCGAAGCGCGAGAGCTCGATTTCGGCGCGCTGATCGCCAATGACGGAGCCTATGTTCGTCATCCGCACGGCCCGCTCGAGGACGAGGTTGCGGTGCTGCAATATACCGGGGGCACCACCGGCGAGCCGAAGGGGGCGATGCTCACGCATGCGAATTTCTCGGCCGTGGTCGACGCCTATGACCATTGGACCAGCGCCGACCCGCAGAACGAGAACGATAGGACGCTGGTGGTGTTGCCGTTGTTCCACATCTTCGGGCTGTCGTTCATCATGCTGCTCGCGGTCCGCACCGGCGCGCAGATGGTCATGCATATCCGCTTCGACGCCGATCGCGTGCTCGGCGACATCGCGCGCAAAAAGGTCACCGTCTTCTGCGGCGTGCCGACCATGTATACGGCGCTGGTCCATCATCCGAAGATCAAAGAGTTCGACCTGTCGTCGCTGCGGCTGTGCGCGTCGGGCGGCGCGCCGTTGCCGGTCGAGGTGCTGCAGCGCTTCCGCGAGCTCACCGGCGTCACCCCGCGCGAAGGCTACGGCCTCACCGAAACGGCGCCGCTCGGCACCATGCAGGTGACCGGCGCCGCGCCGCGGCCGGGCACGGTCGGGCTGCCGGCGCCGCACACCATCATCGAGGTGGTCGACATCGAGAGCGGAACGCAAGTGCTGCCGGTCGGCGCCAAGGGCGAGATTTGCGTCACCGGCCCCCAGGTCATGAA
The DNA here is from genome assembly GCA_963836095.1 of uncultured Pseudomonadota bacterium. Taxonomy (GTDB): domain Bacteria; phylum Pseudomonadota; class Alphaproteobacteria; order Rhizobiales; family Xanthobacteraceae; genus BOG-931. Next base: position 50,676 of record CAWIHU010000012.1, on the reverse strand, counting down.
GGGCTATTGGAAGAAACCGGAGGCGACCGCGGAGGCTTTTCGCGGCGGGCGCTTCCACACCGGCGACATCGGCTTCATCGATGAGGACGGTTTTGTCACCCTGGTCGATCGCAAGAAGGACATGATCCTCTCCGGCGGCTTCAACGTGTTCCCGAGAAACGTCGAGGAAGCGATCTACGAGCACCCCGCCGTCGCCGAGGTGACGGTGATCGGCATTCCCGATAGCTACCGCGGGCAGGCGGCCAAGGCCTTCATCGTGCTCAAGCCCGGCCAGCCGCCATTCACCCTCGACGACCTCAAAACTTTCCTCGCCGACAAGCTCGCCAAATATGAAATGCCGACCGCGATGGAGATTCGCGCGAGCCTGCCGCGGACGCCGGTCGGCAAGCTGTCGAAGAAAGAGCTGGTGGCCGAGGAATTGGCCAAGCACGCGCGCGGGGGCCACGACCGCGGCCGCGACGTAAGGGCTCGGTCTCGCCGCTCGCGGCTCCCTCTTGCCGCATGCGGCACATGGGGCCATTACACGCCATTACGGTGACACCCATGAGCCGGCCGCTGGTCGAGGGGCGCGCATAATCTTCATCGGGCCGGCCACTTCGGGCCGGACCCGTTGGCTCGCGACCTCTCCCGCAAAGGGCGAGGTGAAAAACACGCTGCCGTTCTCGCGGCGCCCCTTCGCGCCCGAGTCATGTCGACGACCAAGCAAACAAATAAAGGCCGGGCGTGATCTTCGTCAGATGGCGCCGGTGGTGGGACCGGGGCCGTCACGATCATGCGCGGATAACCTCGTCATTGCGAGGAGCGTTTGCGACGAAGCAATCCAGACTCTGTGCCGCCGACCCTGGATTGCTTCGCCGCTTTGCGGCTCGCAATGACGAAAAGGAAAGCGGAACGCCGAAAGGCGCTGTTCAACAACCGCCGCATCCTGCGACGCGGCACGCGCCCTTTTCTCTTTCCCTCCCCCGCTTGCGGGGGAGGGTTGGGAGGGGGCGCGCTCGCCTCTCGGCGTTCCACCACGGCACTTGCGGTCAGCGACCGAACGCCACCGCTCAGCTCGAGCCACGCGACTTCCCAGGACAGGCTCGGAGCGCGCCGCCCCGATGGTTCGAAAGACGCGCGCATCGCAACGCATGACGCGAAACCGACCGCCGGTCTCCATGCGTCACTCGCGGGCGTTACCCGCGCCTTGCTGTCCCAGCCCAGCGAGATTGCACCCGCAGACCGGTCATGATGCCGGCCGGGCGTGTCTTGCCCAAACCGCCCGAGAGCCAAGGTGACGAGCCTCGACCCGCGGGAACCGCACTCGCCCCGCCAACCGGAGTCACCCGGCCGGCGTCCTGGTACGTGAGCGAGATTCGTTAGTCTTGTACCGCAATCGAGGACGGATTGTCAAGAGATGGTCGCTGCATCGGAGACCGCCAAGCGTCGCGGCCGGCACGACATCGCAGCGGCCGCATCGCTCCAATTAATTAAATGCACTGTCACCGTAACTCCGAATCAAACGGCAGCCGGACGCCGTTCCTCCGCGCTAGCGCGAACATCAGCTCCGGCTCCAGGCTGCCCTCGATATGAATGTGCAGCTCGCATTTCGGCAGTCGTTGGATCAATGTGTCGTTACCGCGCATTTTTCCCGCTCGCAATCTCCGCTGGAAGAAGACGCGCCCTCTCGAGGGCTGCGAAACCTGCCGATTGGCGAAAATGGCGGCTCTGGGGGCGTTCCGCAAATGGCAAAATCCCACCGGCGCTGCAATAAGCCACTGATTTTATGGGCGACCCCAGCAAAATTCGAACCTGCAACCTTCAGCTTTATGCGCGGATTTTGGGCAGACACCCGCGCTTAAGCGCCCAACAAGTTGTGGGCTTTTGTCTCGGTACCCCTACATTTAGCTTGCGGTCGGCCTTGCTGATTCAAAGAATGCGCCATGCGGCGAATCACGAGGCCGCGTCAAGGTGGGAAACTTTGGCAAAAATCTTCAGGTTCGAACCGCGGCGTCAGCGACCGGACGGGCCGTTCCCGGCGCATGTACGAGACATAATGCTGATTTCGCTTTTCCGAAATCACACGAACCTACACGGCTTCATCAAATTTCTTTTCCAAAGGCATATCGCCACGCCCGCGGACCTGCCCCGATGCTACGAGGGATTATTGGACGAGTTTCAACTTTATCCGGTGAGCCGGCGTATGTTCATCGAGAAACTTCGCAAGCTTGCGGCGCCGCCTTCCATCGGCAAAGGCGTTTCATTGGCCAAGCTTGAGCCGCGCATCTAACTCATCAGCGCCGATCGACCGTTTCGTCGTCCGCTTGGTCTGGATGGATCAGCTTCTTCAATCGCTCAAGCCTTTCCGGCTCCAACGAAATAAAGACATCCTCAAAATTATTGCATCGCTTTTCGTTCGTCATGCGCCCACGGTCCGTCCTTCCTTCGAGAACGGCGACGGCTGGTTTACGCAAGCCAATCGATTCAATAAATCCTGCAATCGCCGTCGCGTTTTGGAAAGTTACGCCGTAACCTTCCGCCACTTCCCGCAGAAACGCCGAGCCGGTGCTAGAGCGGTCGAGGTCTTCATCGTGATCGTCCTTTGGGCTCAAGAGAGCTATCAGCTCGTCGTGACGGCTTTGTTCTTCCGTGCTTAATTCTCCCCACGAAGCAAGGCTTCCGCCTTTGCGTCAAGATTTCTGAGAACGAACACCGCCGGCCTTAGACTGAGGAATTCGTAGACATCCAGATTCCGAATGACCGGGGTACCGGTTTCGGAAAAAACCAGGTCGAGCGATTTAACGGCAATGCAGGCTTTGTCGAATCGCAATGCCTTGCCGACGCAAGCGTCCTTGATTTTTGCGGATTGCATTCACTCCATAAGCCGCCTTCGATGAATCGCGATTTCCATCCGGACGGGATTGCGCCCAGGGCGCGCATGCGTTGGCCGGCAACGTGCTCCTTAACGTCCCGAACCATCGGAAAGCTGCCGTGGGCGACAAAGTACAATTCAATGAGATTTGGGTAACCGGCGATCCGCGTCCAGCGGTAGCGCCCGAAATCTCTTATAAAAGCGATCGGCCGCAACAAATCGCCTGCTTCGTCGAGCAGATCGAAACTATCGTCTGGTTGTGCCAACGATGCTTACTCGTCGGAAACCCCAAAATGGGGTTTTTTGAGTTTTACAACTTATTCATAATATCAGGTAACTCGCCGCCTCCAAGTCGCTTTCGTGACTTTTTCCCAAATTCGCCCAAATACCCGTTTCTGCCGTTTAAGTAGCTGATTTCATTGAATAATGGCTGTCACAATTGGCAGATACATTGCCGCTCGTTCGGAAGCTCGTCAACCGAGGAGCACGCCAATGGAAAGTGGATTTCGGGAGACAATGCACTTCTTCGCCTCGGCATGCGAAATCGCCGCGGCTCTACTACTGATCGCGGGTCTGTTGTGGTTGGTCCGGCGCGCCGGCTGGCGCGGGCCACTCGATCTTGTCGCCACGCTGGAAACTTGGTTCGGAATTACGCCTCGCGGCGCCCATGCCCATCCGACCGTCAATGTCGAATATCGCGATACTGCTGGCGAACTGGTGGACCTTGGACCGCTCGTGACGGCCACTCTACAAAACGGTCGCGGCAAGTCCTACAATTTGCGCGAAGGCATCTTCGTCAATTGCCTTCCCGACTGCATCAAGGCTGGCGCGCACGTTCAAGTCAGCATTCAAGGCGGATTGGTGAGAGAGCGCTGCACCATTCAGGTGGATTTCGATCAGCAAACGCTTTTCGTCAAGAGTGGTTTCCGCCGTGCGGAGATCGGCGCCAAGATTAATCACAATAGCCCGGCTTTTGCGCGCAAGCCGACGCGGACACGTGCAGTATAACACAACTGCGATGGTCGGACCGTGCGCGATTTTGTCGATCAAAGCCGGTTGTTCCGCACCTTTGGCCCGGCGGCTAACTTTGCGACTCCGCCTGATCGTCGCGAAATTAAGGTGAGAGTGCTTTTATTTGTATGTTATTTACCGCGGTCATTTATTTCCCCGCCGCGTTCGCAGGGACTGTGGCGAATGTGCTGGATGCTATTCGGTCTTCCAGCACGGGATAAAAATCTTGAAGGGCTACCGAGCAAGCGGGACCACGTGCACACCCGGGCTCGTCCTCAAAATACAGTTATCAAGCGGTTGGCAGTCGCGGTCCCGCACAATGAAGCAGACGCGCGTTTCGTCCACGGACCAGGCGCCGGGAAGCGGCGCTGTGTCATCAGATTGCATCGCGCTCATCGACAAGGCGCAGCAGATGTCGTTCGTGCACGGGAATATCATTGGTGATTTGCGATGCTACGGCCCGCACGCCGACGATTGCCTCAAAAACGTCATCCGCCCAATACTGGTCCCACTTTATACCGGGATTGCGCATGAGGCTTTCCTCGATGCGTTCTCCCAATTTTTCAATTCGCGTCATTATTGTCGCGATCTGCGAACCGTAGCCAAAGGGAGCGCGGGTTGCCGTCGAGCTGAGGAAGTCGAGCGCTTTTGCGTGACAGTTCCTAAGCGTGACGACGAAGCCAATCCGTGGCGCGCCGCTATCAGTGAACGGGAAATAATCAGCAAAAGTGTTCAGGTATCCGCGAGCAAGTTTTAGGCGATCAATGTTTTCGGCGTGGGATGAAATCTGTTCAGCGAGCGCCGCTCGTTTCGCTTCACGCGCCATAGCGAGCGCGCGAGCCGTGGCTTCCTGTGCCGCGCTGTACGCCAGCCAGCCTGCAAAGACAGTTCCGGCGGCACCGAGCAATCCGGCCGCCAACGTTTCATGACTCGCGAGAAGGCATTCGACGTTGCCGAAGCCACACCGAGGCGCTTGCGATCCAGCTTCCGCGAGACCAAGCACTCCTGTGACGAGCAGAAGAGCAGCAGCAGCAAACACAACTATCGTTCGCGGCGTTGACAACTGGCCGGTTCCTCGCGGTGTCCTGTCCCGGTGGATTTTTGGGGGGAATTCTAAGGCCGAAGTATCCGTAAGTGTTTGAATTTATTGGCGACCCCGCCTGGATTCGAACCAGGGACCTTCAGCTTAGAAGGCTGTTGCTCTATCCCCTGAGCTACGGGGCCGAACCACCTTGCGGCGCGATCCGTATAGGATCGGTCCAGGTAGTATCCGTCCGTATAGTATAATGAATCGGGGGGCGAAATATCCCCGGTCACGACCTCGACACGATCGTCGCTTCAAATCAGCGCCGCTTGGGTGAAATTGCGCACCCCCGGGAGGAGATCACCGATGCTTTGGCTCATTCGCGCCGGCCTCGCCGCGGCGCTCGTTGCCTTTGTCCCGCTCGCCATTGCCCCATCGACCGCCCAGGCGGCGGAAAAACCGTTCCAGAACAGCGACCTCGCCGACAGCGCGATCGCGCTCGAAGCGCAGATCAAGATCGATGCCGGGGCGCCGACCAAGCCGGTGGCGCAGCTTCGCCAAGATGCCAATGGGGCGTTCGCCAAGAACGATTTTCGCGCCGGCATGGCGCTCCTCGGCCAGATCGTGGCCGCGGCGCCGAACGACAGCACGACCTGGCTGCGGCTCGCCCGCACCATCCTGCAAATCCGCCCCGCCAATGACGACGAGCGCAAGCTCCTGACCGAGCGCGCTTCGTCCGCCGCCTATATCGCCTACCAGCGCACCACCAGCCGGACCGAGGAGGCGGACAGCCTCGCGCTCCTCGGCAACACGCTCGCCCAGCGTGAACAGTGGCGGCCGGCGCTCGACGCGCTGCGGCTGTCGCTCGAAGGGCGCGAAGTCGCCGAAGTGCGCGTACAATACGAAAGGCTGCGCGAGCAGCACGGCTTCCGCGTGCTCGATAACAGCGTCGACGCCGACACCGCGACGCCGCGCGCCTGTTTCCAGTTCTCGGAGGATTTGCCGGCCCGCACCGATTACTCGCCGTTCGTGGTGGTCGGCGGCATCGACAAGCCGGCGCTCAGCACCACCGAGAAGCAGCTCTGCGTCGAAGGCCTGGCCCACGGCCAGAGCTACACGGTGACGCTGCGCGCGGGCCTGCCTTCGACCGTGCATGAGACGCTGTCGAAGACCGCGGATTTTTCAATCTATGTGCGCGACCGAAAGCCGTCCGCGCACTTCTCCAGCAACGCCTATGTGCTGCCGCGCAGCGGCCAGCGCGGCATTCCGGTTATCAGCGTCAACACGCGCGCGCTCGCCGTCGAAATCTACCGCGTCGGCGACCGCAATCTGATCGGCATGACCGGCGGCAACGACGCCGAGAGTGGCGACTTCAAGCGCGCGCTCAGCCACAGCGATATCGACCGGCTCGGCGAGACCCGCGGCGTCGCGGTGTGGAAGGGCGAGCTCGCCATCGCCGATGCGCCGCTCAACGCCGACGTCACCACCGCGTTCCCGGTCGACCAGGCGGTCGGCGATCTCAAGCCCGGCGTCTACGTCATGGTGGCGCAGCCGAAGGAGGTCAAAGCCGTCGACAATTACGACGATCTCGCGACGCAATGGTTCATCGTTTCCGATCTCGGCCTCACGGCGTTTTCCGGCCATGACGGCGTCCACGCCTTCGTCAATTCGCTGGCGACCGCGGAAGGCAAAAGCGGGATCGAGCTGCGGTTGATTTCGCGCAGCAACGAAATCTTGGCGAGCCGCAAGACCGACGCGAATGGCCACGCCCAGTTCGAGACCGGGCTGACGAGCGGGGAGGGCGGCGCCGCGCCGGCGATGCTCACCGCGTCCGATCCGTCGGGCGATTTCGCGTTTCTCAGCCTCACCGCGCCGGCGTTCGATCTCAGCGACCGCGGCGTCGGCGGACGCCCGGCGGCGAGCGGGCTCGATGCCTTCGTCTATGCCGAGCGCGGCATCTACCGCTCGGGCGAGACCGCGTATCTCACCGCGCTGCTGCGCGACGCCCAGGGCGCCGCCGCGCTCGGCGTGCCTTTGACGCTGGTGGTCGAGCGGCCGGACGGCGTCGAATATCGCCGCGCGCTGGTCGCCGATCAGGGCCTCGGCGGCCATGGTCTGACATTGCCGCTGGCGCGGTCGGCGCCGACCGGGACCTGGCACGTGCGCGCCTTCACCGATCCGAAGCGGCCGGCCGTCGGCGAGACGACGTTTCTGGTCGAGGACTATGTGCCCGACCGCATCGAGTTCGACCTGACCTCGCCGAGCGCCAAGATTTCGCAGAAGGCGCCGGCGAGCGTCGAGGTCGCCGGGCGTTTCCTCTATGGCGCGCCGGCCGCCGGGCTCGATCTCGAAGGCGACCTCACGGTCGGCCTCGCCAAGGAGCGGCCGGGCTTCGCCGGTTATCAGTTCGGCCTCGCCGACGAGGAGATCGAGCCGGTCAAAACGACGCTCGAAGATCTGCCGGCGACCGACGAAGCCGGCAAGGCGAAATTCACCGTCGCTCTCGACAAGCCGCCGGCGAGCACCCATCCGCTCGAGGCGAAGATCGCGGTGCGCATGGCCGAATCCGGCGGCCGCGCCGTCGAGCGTACGCTGACGCTGCCGGTGACGCCGGCCGCCGCCATGATCGGCGTCAAGCCGCTGTTCTCCGGCCGCGCGCTGGCCGACGGCGCCGTCGCGAACTTCGATGTCGTTGCCGTCGCGCCGGAAGGCGCGACGCTGGCGCAGAAGGGCCTGCATTACGAGCTGTTGCGCATCGAGACGCATTATCAGTTCTACAAGCGCGACGGCAGCTGGAATTTCGAGCCGGTCAAGACCACCAAGCGCGTCGCCGATGGCGTAATCGACACCGCGGCCGACAAGCCGGCGCGCATCGCCGTGCCGGTGAATTTCGGCCGCTACCGGCTCGAAGTGTCGAGCGCCGATCCGAACGGTCCACTCACCTCCGTCGCGTTCGATGCCGGCTTTTATGTCGAAGCCAATGCCGACACGCCCGACATGCTCGAAGTTGCGCTCGACAAGAGCGAGTACAAGGTCGGTGACACGATGACGGTCGCGGTGACCGCGCGCAATGCCGGGCGGCTCACCCTCAACGTCATCGGCGACAAGCTTGTCGCCAGCCAGACGCAGCGACGTGAAACCGGGCCCCGTCCAGCTGAAGCTGACGGTCGGCCGCGATTGGGGCACCGGCGCTTATCTGGTCGCGACCTTGCGCCGGCCGCTCGATGCGCCGGCGCAACGGATGCCGGGCCGCGCCATCGGCGTGCAATGGTTCGCGGTCGATCGCGCCGCGAAGACGCTCGCCGTCGATCTCGAGGCGCCGTCGCTGATACGGCCCAACACGACGCTGCAGCTGCCGGTCAAGGTCGGCGGTCTCGGCGCCGGGCGAGGAGGCGCGCATCGTCGTTGCCGCCGTCGACGTCGGCATCCTCAATCTCACCAACTACAAGCCGCCGTCGCCGGACGATTATTATCTCGGCCAGCGCACGCTTTCAGCCGATATCCGCGACCTCTATGGCGATCTGATCGACGGCATGCAGGGCACGCGCGGCGCGATCCGTTCGGGCGGCGACCAGGGCGCCGAGCTGCAGGCAAGCCCGCCGAGCGGACCGCCCTTGGCGTTCTATTCCGGCATCGTCACCGTCGGCGCCGACGGTGCGGCCGAGATCGCGTTCGACATCCCCGACTTCGCCGGCACGCTGCGCGTCATGGCGGTGGCGTGGAGCAAGGACAAGGTCGGCCATACGAGCGCCGACGTGACCGTGCGCGATCCGGTCGTGCTCAGCGCCACGCTGCCGCGGTTCCTGTTGCCCGGCGACCGCTCGAGCCTGCATCTCGATCTCGACAATGTCGAAGGCGAGGGCGGCGATTATGCGCTCGCGATCACCTCGACCGGTGCGCTCGCCGGCGCGGCGACGCAGAAGCTGACGCTGCGCGCCAAGGAGCGCGGCGCGCTCATCATCCCGATCGCGGCGAACGCGGCCGGGAACGGCACCGTCCGCGTCGCCGTCACCGGGCCAGCGGGCTTTGCGCTCAACCGCAGCTTCGCGCTGACGGTGCGGCCGCCGGGGCAAATCCTGGCGCGGCGCACGGTCAAATCGCTCGGCAAGGGCGAGAGCCTGACCGTGTCCTCCGACCTGTTCGCCGATCTCGTGCCCGGCACCGGCGCGGTGTCGGTCTCGGTCGGCGTCGCGGCGGCGTTCGATGCCGCGAGCCTGCTCGCCGCGCTCGACCGCTATCCTTATCGCTGCTCCGAGCAGGTGACGAGCCGCGCGCTGCCGCTCCTCTACCTCTCCGACCTCGCCGGCGCCGCCCATGTCGCGCTCGATCCGCAGACGGATCAGCACATTCGCGACAGCATCGAAGCGCTGCTGACGCGGCAGGATTCGAACGGCTCGTTCGGGCTGTGGAGCGTCGGCGGCAACGACGTCTGGCTCGATTCCTACGTCACCGATTTTCTGAGCCGCGCGCGCGAGCGCAAATACGCGGTGCCGGACGAAGCATTCAAGCTCGCGCTCAACCGGCTGCGCAACGCGGTCGCGGCGATCGACCGACGCCGGCAAGAATGGCGGCGCCGATATCGCCTATGCGCTCTATGTGCTCGCCCGCAACGGGTCGGCGCCGATCGGCGATCTGCGCTATCTCGCCGACGCCAAGCTCGACGCGCTGTCGACCCCGATCGCCAAGGCGCAGATTGCCGCGGCGCTCGCCATGGTCGGCGACCGCGCCCGGGCCGAGCGCGTCTACGCCGCCGCGCTCGCTTCGATCGCGCCGCAGCCGCAGCCCGATATGTTCGGCCGGGAGGATTATGGCTCGACCTTGCGCGATGCCGCCGCCCTGGTCGCGCTCGCGGTCGAAGGCGACGCGCCGCGCGCGACGGTGCAGGCGGCGGTGCAACGGGTCAGTGCCGCTTACGCGTGTCGCGCTATCTGTCGACACAGGAGGAGGCATGGCTTCTGCTCGCCGCGCGGGCGCTCGCCAAGGACGGCGGCGGTCTTTCCCTCGACGTCAACGGCGAAGCGCGGCAGCGCCCGTTCTCCCGCACCATCCGCGCCGCCGATCTGACGACGCCCGTGCGCGTCACCAACAACAGCGACGCGGCGGTCGACGGCGTCGTCACCGTGACCGGCGCGCCGCTCACGCCCGAGCCCGCGGCCGAGAAAGGTTTCAAGATCGAGCGCGAGACCTTCACGCTCGCCGGCGATGCGGTCGATGCCAAGACGGTCAAGCAGAACACGCGGCTCGCGGTGGTGCTGAAAATCACCGAAGCGCAACCGCAGTTCGGCCGCGTCATCGTCGCTGATTATCTGCCCGCCGGATTCGAGATCGACAATCCGCATATCGTCTCGTCCGGCGATACCGGCACGCTGTCGTGGATCACCGACGCCGTCGAGCCGGTGTCGTCCGAATTCCGCGACGATCGTTTCACGGCCGCGTTCGAGCGCAAGAAGGGCGACCCGGCGGTGTTCACGGTCGCCTACGTGGTGCGCGCGGTCGCGCCGGGCAAATACCTGCGGCCGCAGGCGAGCGTCGAGGACATGTACCGCCCCGACCGCTTCGGCCGCACCGCGACGGAGAGCGTGGAAGTCACGGCGAAATGACGGGCAATGACGGGATGAAGGCGCGCATTGCCGTTTTTGTCACGGCCGTGGTCTTGCTCTCGGCGCTTGGCGCCGCCTCCTACTGGATCACCGCCCTCGGCCCGCCGCCGCTCGGCCGCGACTTGCAATTCTCTACCCGCGTGCTCGATCGCGACGGCCGGTTGCTGCGCGCCTATGCCACGGCCGAGGGCCGCTGGCGGTTGCCGGCGCGGATCGCCGACGTTGATCCACGACTGTTCGAGGTTTTGTTCGCCTATGAGGACAAGCGTTTCCGCGCCCATCGCGGCGTCGATCCGTTGGCGCTGATGCGCGCGGCGTTGCAGCTTGCGACCAGCGGCCGCATCCGATCCGGCGGCTCGACCTTGACCATGCAGGTGGCGCGGCTCATCGAGCCGCGCAGCGGCCGCAGTTTCGTTGCCAAGCTGCGCCAGGTCGTGCGCGCCATCGAGATCGAGCGCGTTTTGAGCAAGGACGAGGTGCTCGCGCTTTATCTCGACCTCGCGCCTTACGGCGGCAACATCGAGGGCGTTCGCGCCGCTTCGCTCGCTTATTTCGGCAAGGAGCCGCGGCATCTCTCGCTCGGCGAAGCGGCACTGCTGGTCGCTTTGCCGCAATCGCCGGAAGCGCGCCGGCCGGATCGTTTCGCCGACGCCGCGCGCTCGGCGCGCGACCGCGTGCTCGATCGCTTTGCGGCGAGCGGGGGCGTGCCGGCCGACGAGATCGCGCTCGCCAAAGCCGAGTCGGTGCCGACGGCGCGGCTCGCGATGCCGATGCTCGCGCCGCATGCTTCAGATCGCGCCGTCGCGCAGGCAGCGCCCGGGAGCGAGGTAAAGCTCACCATCGACGCCGAGCTGCAGAAGACTTTGGAAGCGCTGGCGCGGGAACGCGTGCGCACGCTCGCCGCGACGCTCGGGCCCGACGTTCGCTCGCCATCGTCGCCGCCGACAACGCGACGGGCGAAGTCTTGGCGCGCGTCGGCTCGCCCGATTATTTCGATCAGCGCCGCGCCGGTGAAGTGGATCTCACGCAGGCGCTGCGCTCGCCCGGTTCGACGCTCAAGCCTTTCATCTACGGCCTCGGCTTCGAGGACGGCTTCATTCATCCCGAGACATTGATCGAAGACCGGCCGGTGCGCTACGGCGCCTACGCGCCGCAGAATTTCGATTTCACGTTCCAAGGCACCGTCTCGGTGCGCCGGGCGCTGCAAATGTCGCTCAACGTGCCGGCGCTTGCCGTGCTCGATCAGGTCGGGGCGAGCCGTCTTTCCGCGCGGCTCACCCAAGCAGGCGCCGCGTTGGTGTTGCCGCCGGGCGAAGCGCCCGGTCTCGCCATCGGCCTCGGCGGTGTGGGTATTCGATTGTCCGATCTGGTGATGCTCTATGCCGGCATTGCGCGTCTCGGCACCGTGCTGCCGCTCAACGAACAAGCGGCGCGAAGCGCGCCGTCAACAAAGGACGGGGAGGGACGGCGGCTGATGGATCAAGTCGCGGCCTGGTATGTCGGCAATATTCTTATGGGCACGCCGCCGCCGGAAAACGGCGTGCCCGGCCGCATCGCCTTCAAGACCGGCACCAGCTACGGCTACCGCGACGCCTGGTCGATCGGGTTCGACGGCAAGCACACCATCGGCGTCTGGGTCGGCCGTCCCGACGGCGCGCCGGTGCCCGGCCTGATCGGACGCGCCACCGCGGCGCCGATCCTGTTCGATGCGTTTGCGCGGTTGCAGGCATCAGCGGCGCCGCTGCCGCGGCCGCCGCAGGGCGTGGTCATGGCGTCGAACGCCAAATTGCCGCCGCCGCTGAAACGTTTCGCGGCCGGCCGCCTCGCCGGCGACGGGGCGCAGGCGAAGTTGCATATCCTGTTTCCGCCGGACGGCGCGCGGCTGGAGCTTGCTATGAGCGACGGCAAGCCCGATCCGGTGCCGCTCAAGGTCACTGGCGCGGTCGCCCCGCTCACCGTCCTCGTCAACGGCATGCCGGCGTCACCGCCGGTGCGCGACAATCCGTTCTTCCGCCCCGACGGTCCGGGCTTTGCGCGGGTGACGGTGATCGACGCCGCCGGCGCCGCCGACAGCGTAATGGTCCGGCTTGACGACGGCTCGCCGGTGATGTCTTCCATGCCGGTCGCCCAACCGGTGTGTCCGATCAACCCGTGCATTCATCGATGAAGTTCAAGCTGGCGCCGGTGCGGCGCGTCGCCGCCAATCTCGTGCGCTGGTGCGGAGCGCTGACGCGCGCGCCGCGCGCGCGATTGCCGCGGCCAAGTGCCGGCGTCGTTGCCGTAGTCGTCGTCGGCATCGCCGTCATCGTCGCCTCGATGTTCTTGTTCGATACGACGGCGACCGATTGGGCGCGGCATTTGCCCAAGGGGTTCAAGGATGTTTTCGAGGAAATCACGAATTACGGCCGCTCCGGCTGGTTTCTCTATCCGCTCGGATTTTTGATTCTCGTTCTCGCGATCCTGAGCTCTCCGACGCTGCCGCGTTTCACCAGAGGCGTGCTGGCGGCGCTGGTCGCGCGCCTCGGTTTTTTGTTCATTGCGATCGGCCTGCCGAGCCTGTTCGACACCATCGTCAAGCGCATGATCGGGCGGGCGCGGCCTTATGTCGGCGGCCATGACGATCCGTTCGCCTTTCGGCCGTTCGTGTGGCGTCCGGAATACGCCAGCCTGCCGTCCGGCCACTCGACCTCGGTGGCGGCGGCCGCCATCGCCATCGGCCTGCTTTGGCCGCGCATGCGCGGCGTCATGGTGCTTTACGCGCTGACCATCATGTTCAGCCGCATCGTCGTCATGGCCCATCACCCGAGCGACGTGTTGGCCGGCGCGCTGGTCGGCGGCGTCGGCGCGCTGATGGTGCGCCGCTACTTTGCCGCGCGCGGGCTCGTGTTCGATGCCGATCTGAAGGCGCGGCCGTGGCCGTCATGGCGGCGGGTCAAAAGCGTGACGCGACAGATCGTTGGCAGGCGGTGATGAGAAAGTCGGCGACGGGCAAGAAGCGCGCAACTCCAGAGCCCGCGGAAGTCGATTTTTGAATCGATCTCGCGCATCGGATGCTATTCTTGCATCAATATTGTATGCCCCGTTCCACCTGGTTTGCCGCCTATGAGGAAATCATTATCCTTCATTGCGTTGCGGTAATGATCCATAATGTGCCGTTCAACGGAACCACCACATTCAGCGGCTGGCAACAGACCCAGAATGTAACCCAAGGGGAGATCCATGCGCCGTTTTCTCATTGCCCTGATCGCGCTCTCCGTCGTTGTGGCAGCAGCGCCGCTTGCATCCGCCCAGCAGGGCGGTGCCATGAAACAGCTCAAGGACTGCGCTAAGAAGGGCGGCACTTGCTGATCTCGACGCCGGTCTTCGATGACGAGGTCCGCGCGACCCCGGCTCTCGATCACGCGTGACGGCGGTCGAACTCAGGCAACGGCCGCCGGGCCATCCCGCGATGCCGCAGGAAATCAAGGCGTTTAGATAGCGCTCGGAGCCGCACCGCAAATGCGCGCCGAGCGCGCGCGAGATCGAGTGGCAGAGAATGCGGCACCAATATTCCAGCCGTTGTCACAGTACGATCGCCGCGGGGCTGCACCCCATCGCGGTTGCGATCGCGCCGTCAGGGAACTTCGTCTATGTTGCAAATTGGGGCGCACACGATATTTCCGCGTATCGGATTGAGCGCTCTTCGGGCGCGATTTCTTCGGTCGTGGGCTCACCTTTCGCATCTGGGCGGTGGCCGCATTCTCTCGCGATCGCGCCCTCGCAGCGGTTTTTGTATTCCGCCAATGGCGACTCTAACGATGTGTCGACGTTCACCATCAATGAGGCAACAGGGGCGCTTGAGCAAGTCGTAGGATCACCATATCGGGCGGGCGATCATCCCGAATTTGTCACCATTTCTCCCTCTGGTGAATTCGCCTACGTGTGCAACGGCTTTGCCGGAAATATTTCCGGGTACCGAATTGACGCGGCGACCGGTGCCTTGCACGAGCTTCCGGGATCGCCGTTTCAGTCGGGCGAGAAACCTCTGGCGCTGGCAATCGAGCCGTCGGGCCGTTTTGCCTATGTCGCCAATCGTCGATCCGATATTTGGGCTTATCGGATCGACGGCGGAATGCTTGAACCGATTTGCGGCTCGCCTTATCCGGCTGGTAAAGGCCCGACTGCGATCACAATCCATCCATCGGGGCAATTTGTTTATTTTGCAAACTTCAAATCCGACGACATCGGCGCATATCGGATCGACGGCGATAGCGGCGCGCTCACGCCTATGCCGGCGGCGCCTTATCGCTGCGGGGGTAGGGTTCCGATCGGAATAGCAGCCGACCCGATGGGCGAGTTCCTGTTCGTTGCCAATGGAGAATCTGACGATATTGCCGTTTACCGCATCGACACATTGTCCGGCGTGCCCACGATGGTCGTTGGCGCGCCGTTTCGCAGCGGCCGAACGCCGTGCGGCACGGCAGTCGAACCGGCCGGACGGTTTTTATACGCCGCAAACTGGGCTTCTAATGATGTCTCGTGCTGGCGTATCGATCGGTCGACGGGCGCGTTACTGCCAATCGAGGTTGGCGACGACCGATAAGCACGATCGGCTCGGTCCGGGCGGACAACGGCTACCAATGCGGGCGCGGGCAGCTGATGCACGGTGTATCCGGATCGATTTCGTACACGATCTTAGCCATCAGCCCTTCGGTCGAATCCGGGTCAAGCCAGCCCCATTCGCCGTTGTAATTGGCTTCGAGAAAAACATAGCGGGCATCCTTACGCAGAAAATCGATGCGGGCAAAATGTTGCCCGACCTCGGTCATGAAGCCGAAAATACCAATTTTCAGATCCTCGGGAATTTCGACGCGCTTCCAGCCGCGATGGGAGTAGACAAACGGCGCCCGACGCCAATCGATCGTCTTGTCGATGAACTTGGTGCGATCGAGCTCGAACGCGAACAGCTCGTCGCGAACGACCGCAACCGTGACATCGTGCGTGGCGTCGATGTAATCGGTGAGAAACCAGGGCTGGGCCGGATCGAGTTCGCCCTCGTCAACCTTGGAACTGTAAAATCCGACTCCATTGGCATATTTGAAATTGAAGCTTTTACAAACCGACACGGTTCCGGGGCGCAATCGGTCAGCGCGGTTGAGAACGAAACTGTAAGGGGTGATCTCGAAATATTTCGGCGCGATTCGGAACTGCATCAACTTTCCGGACCGCAGCGTACCAAGCGGTTGGCTCAGCACGATTTTGCCCTGATGCCAAAAGATATTGAAAAGGTCCGCCCACGCCGCATAGATCTCTTCTTCGGCGTAACGCTCGAGGTCGGTCAGCTCCAGCTGTGGAAATATTACGGAGCCGCGCATCGACGAGCGCCGATAGACCTTTACGATATTGGAATCGGTGACGCTGCGGCCTGTTGGATCGGAAATTTCGATTCCATCGGCGGAAAAGCAAGATGCGTAGTCGCGCCAGAGATCGGTGTTGTAGCGAAAGACCCGGTCGCTGCCCAATCGAGCTACCAGTAGGTCAGCGAGATAATCGATGGAGTTCGCGATCAGCAGCGTGACTTGCCGTTTTGCAGTCATGTGTCTCTAGGCCGGCTGTCGTTCTGCAAAAAAAGTCCCGCCGCGGCGGCGCCGGAGCGGGAAGCGATCGAAACCGGTTCGTGAAATTTTCAATCGACGAACCAGACTATTCGTCCCTTTCTCCGTCAAAACTCGTGCTGGATGTCGGCGCGCCGGTGGTCATCATCAGCTGGCGTATTTTTTCGCTCTCGGTCCAGCGGCGGGTCTGTGTGACGTAATCGTACGAGCAATGCACCATTTCCATCCGCCACAGCGAACATTCGTCCGGCTTCGAGTTGACGAGATCGGCGGGCGTAAGCTTGGCCTTGGTTCCAGTTTCGATATGGATGTGGCTCATAAAGGCATCTCCCAATGGCAAGGATACAAACTAGCCCGAACTCAAGCAGGTTAGCCTTGAAGCGCGGCGCCGTCAAGGCGCCGCTGCAGGGCGATCGGCAAAAAAACGTCTTAACACGAATGACTTAGGCGTGATTTACTGGCGCGGTTAGTGGGCGTGGGTGAATTGACAAACTTTCGAGTCGCCGATCGGCTCGTCTTCATTCTCCTAAGCGCTGGGGCTGGGAGCTTCCTCGGCTTCTTCCGCGTTCCAGTCGGTCATGCCGAACAGCGGATCGATCAGTTCGCCACGTAGCAAAGCGAGCGGCGATTTGTAATAAATTATGATGTTGTGGAACGGATCGGTCAAAATCTTGGCCGCCCACACCAGACCGGTTGCTATGTCCCTCAAGACGAACAACTGAATCGTCCGGAACAGCACGCCGCCGATGCCGATCGCCAGCCAGATGTCGCCGACATGCCGCATGAATTCGATCCGGCTGGTATGCGGGGCGAACACGCTGAGCAAGGTCGGGTCGAGATAGAGCACAAGCGGCGCCGAGGCCCACACCAGCAGCAACACGATCTTGCGCCGCTGATTGTAGCCGACCTTGATGTCCTCTTTGTATTCGTTGGTCGCCCGGTTCACCCGGTCGTAGCCGTTGGGCTCGAAGAAGAAATGCCCGGTCTGCCGCGTCAGCATGGCGAGCCAGCCCACCAGGCCGGCGACGGCCGGATCCTTGAAGATCATCAGATAGCAATACAGAAAAATCAAGGCGCTGATGAGATGCAGAGTCTGATTGATTCGGCTTTGATGGTAATAGCGATAATCGTCCCACCGCTGCGTTCGCAGCTCGTCGCGCAAGCTGTCCATCACTCTCTCCGTCGGAGCTTGTCCGAGAATCTGTGGCGTTCGGGGGATCGCCCCTTCTGCCATCGGATCATGACGGGAACGTGAAGGGGCGTAACGCCGTCAAACCCGGCAGACCGGGACATTGCGCCGCGCTGCGCACGGGGAGCGTCGCGTTGTGGACGCAGTCTGTGATACTGTGGAGCCGCGTTCATCGGCCCCGCGGCCGATACTGGCAATTCGCCTTAACGAGGTCTCTAGGGGTGAGCCCATGAGATTCGCCACGAGATTCGCCGTCGCACAATTCATTTTCGCACTATTCGCCGTCGCCCTCCTGGTCGGGACCGCCCATGCGCAAGCCCCGGGTGGCGGCGGCCGCAAGCATGCGCAGAAATCGGAAAAGCCTGCGCAGCAAACACCAAAGGCCGACGACAAAGCTTACAAAAACGCACTCAAGAGCTTGCCGGACAAACCATACGATCCCTGGCACGGCACGCGCTGAGTGCGACGGAAATGATCAGTCAATCGTTGACCAGGAATGGAGCCGGCAGCGATTTGTTTGGTGCGCCGGGCGCGCCGCAGGGGTGCCTTCGCGGCGATGCGGATCAGCTTGATTCGCACAGGGCTTCCTGAGCGTAAATCAGAACTTTGGCATCCGCCCACGAGGCTGTATGCTCGGCCCCGTCGTTCATCAAACGACGCGATTTCCGACATCTGTCCTTTGCAGAGCCGATCCAGGGAGAAGATTATGATCCGTCGTGCAGCCCTCATGCTGAGCCTCGCGGCCATCACTTACGGCGTTCCGTCCACCGTGTTCGCGCAGGATGCGCCGCCATACTATGTGGCCGATCCGGGCGTCTATAAGGTCATTTTCGAGAACCCAATGTTCCGCGTGATCGAAGCCACTTGGCGACCGGGCCAAATCGACAAACCCCACTCGCATCTTATTCCTGCGGTGGTCTACTCGCTCGACAATTGCCGGCTCAAATTGACATCCGCCGACGGAACGACGCGCCTCGTCAAGAACAAGGCCGGTCACGCCATGGCCGTTCCGTTCACGGCTTCTCATACGGCCCAGAACATTGGCCGGTCGGCTTGTCGCGTGTTGTTTTTCGAGCGCAAATAGCCGTCGCTAACGGCCCGTAGCATCCATATTTTCGGTTCGGAATGCCCTGCTCGCCTAATTAAAGGAAGCTGACGATGTCCTAGACCGCGGCGGCCATCGCGGCAAAACCGCGTTCGAGGTCGGCGAGGAGGTCGTCGACGGCTTCGAGGCCGATATGGAAGCGCACGGTCGGGCCGCCCGGCGCCCACTGCGTCGCGGTGCGCACCGGCGCACAGTCGAACGGAATGGCGAGGCTTTCGAAGCCGCCCCAGGACGGGCCGATGCCGAACAATTGCAGTTCGTCGAGAAACGCGTTCACCGCCTTCTGCGGCATCGGCTTGAACACGACGCTGAACAGCCCCGACGCGCCGGAAAAATCCCGCTTCCAGAGCGCGTAGCCGGGATGGCTCGGCATGGCGGGATGTATGAGCCGCGCGATCTCCAGGCGCTGTTCCAGCCAGCGCGCGACCGCGAGCCCGGAATGATAATGGCGATCGAGCCGCACCGCGAGCGTGCGCAGGCCGCGCAGCCCCAGATAAACGTTGTCGGGGCCGACGCACAGTCCGTTCGAGCCGACGAAGTTCTTCAGTTGCGCGTAGGTCGAGCCGCTGGCGGAGACCGTGCCGAGCATCACGTCGGAGTGGCCGCCGATATATTTGGTGCCGGCCTGGATCGAGAGGTCGACGCCGTGATCGAGCGCGCGATAGTAGATCGGGCTCGCCCAGGTGTTGTCCATGAGGACCAGCGCGCCCTTGTCGTGGGCCGCCGCGGCGATGGCGGAAACGTCCTGCATCTCGAACGACAGCGAGCCCGGCAATTCGAGGTAGACGGCGCGCGTATTCGGCTGCATCAGGTCGGCGATCGCGCCGCCGATCAGCGGATCGTAATAGCTCACGGTGATGCCGTAGCGGGTCAGGATCTCATTGCAGAACTTCCGGGTCGGGCCGTAGGCGCTGTCGGTGACGAGCAGATGGTCGCCCGCGCGCATTACCGACAGCAGCGCCGCCGAGATCGCCGCGAGGCCGGACGGCAAGAGGGCGACGCCGGCGCATTGCGGTCCCTCGAGCGCGAGCACGGCCGCCTCGAGCGCTTCGGTCGTCGGCGTGCCGCGCCGCCCGTACTGATAGCGCGAGCGGTGGGCGAGATAATCCTCGGCGTTGGGATAAAGCACGGTCGAGGCGTGATAGACCGGCGGATTGACGAAGCCGTGATAGGCGCCGGGCTCGCGCCCGGCCGTGACCACGCGGGTGTCCTGGTGGCGCGCCGCGGCGTGGTGGTCCTTCTTGCTGTCGTCCATTCCGGGGCCTCTTAATTCCAGGGTCTTTTGCGGCTGCCGCTGGCGGGTCTTCGCTCGCCGAGGCACCCGTGGCGTGATAGGGTGCCAAAACTTGCCATTACCCCGGCATCACCCGCTTTCGTCAACCCCTTGACCTTGCTTTGCAACCGTTCTCAGATGCGGCGCGCCGGAGCGCCAGTGCGCACGCCGAAGCGTGGGGCTTTGGCACGCGGTCCATCCCGAAAGGCCTGATCATGAAACGTCTTGCTACGGCTTTTTGCTGTGCGCTGGTAATGACGCTGGCGCTGTCGGCCGCCCATTCGCAAACCCTCGGCGCGGTCAAGGACCGCGGCGAACTCGTCTGCGGCGCCAACGGCACGCTGGCCGGCTTTGGCCTGCCCGATCCGCAGGGCAACTGGACCGGCTTCAACGTCGATTTTTGCCGCGCCATCGCCGCGGCGATCTTCAACGACGTCGGCAAGGTCAAATTCGTGCCGTTGACGGCCAAGGACCGCTTCACCGCGCTGCAATCCGGTGAAATCGACGTGCTGTCGCGCAATACGTCGTGGACGCTGTCGCGCGATACCTCGCTCGGGCTGGATTTCGCGGCCATCACGTTCTTCGACGGCCAGGGCTTCATGGTGCGCAAGTCGCTCAAGGTCTCGTCGGCGCTCGAGCTCAACGACGCTGCGGTCTGCGTGCAGCAGGGCACCACCTCGGAACTCAACCTCGCCGATTATTTCCGCACCAACCACATGACGCTCAAAACGGTGACGTTCGCGACCGGGGAAGAGGCGCTCAAGGCCTACGAATCCGGCCGCTGCGACGCCTACACGACCGATTCCTCGGGCCTTTACGGCGAACGCCTCGAGCTGGCGCAGCCGAACGAGCACATCGTGCTGCCGGAGATCATTTCCAAGGAGCCGCTCAGTCCGGTGGTGCGCCACGGCGACAACCAGTGGACCGACATCGTGCGCTGGACGCATTTCATCATGGTCGACGCCGAGGAGCTCGGCGTAAACAAGGCCAATGTCGACGAGAAGCTGAAGTCCGACAATCCGGAGATCCGGCGCCTGCTCGGCGTCGAGGGCCAATACGGCGAGGCGCTCGGGCTGACCAACGATTGGGCCTATCGCATCGTCAAGCTCGTCGGCAATTACGGCGAGGTGTTCGAGCGCAATGTCGGGCAGGGCTCGCCGTTGAAGATCGTGCGCGGTCTCAACGCGCTGTGGACCAAGGGCGGTCTGCAATACGCGCCCCCGGTGCGCTGAGCGGTTCTTTGTTGCGCCCGTCGGCGTGGTCGGGGGCCGCCTCATGACGGATGAAGCGCAAGGGTTTGAAATCGAGGCGCCGGCTCCGCTGCGGCGACGGCAGCTGCGCCGCCTCCTGGGCCGCCGCGGCCTCGCCGTTCAGATCGCGCTCCTCGTCGTCATCGCCGGCCTCGGCTACGGCGCGGTCTTCAATGCCGCGCAAAATCTCGCCCGCGCCCACATCGCCTCCGGCTTCGGATTCTGGAACAACACCGCCGGCTTCGATATCAGCCAGACGCTGATCTATTATTCCTCCAGCACCTCGAGCTTCGGCCGCGCCTTCTGGGTCGGGCTTCTCAACACGCTCCTTGTCGCCGCGATCAGCATCGTGCTCGCGACCGTGCTCGGGTTTGCGATCGGCATGGCGCGGCTGTCGCGCAATTATTTGCTCGCGCGTCTCGGCGGCGTCTATGTCGAGCTTGTCCGCAACGTCCCGCTGCTGCTGCAATTGTTGTTCTGGTACAATGCGGTATTGAAATCGCTGCCCGAGCTGCGCGACAGTCTGCGGCTGCCGGGGGGCAGCCTGCTCAACAGCCGTGGCCTGTTCCTGCCGCGGCCGGAATTCGCGCCCGGCTTCCTCGCCGTCGTCATTGCGCTGGCCATCGGCGTCGTTGCAGCGATCGTCTGGCGCGCGTTCGCACGCCGCCGGCGAGAGCAATCGGGGGTCGAGCTGCCGGTATTCTGGCCGGCGCTCGGTCTCCTCTGCGGTTTGCCGCTCGCCGCTTTCGTGCTGGCGGGATCGCCGCTGAGCTTCAGTTTCCCGGTCATGGGCCGTTTCAACGTCCGCGGCGGTCTCGAAATTCTCCCCGAATTCGCCGCACTCACCGCCGCGCTGTCGCTCTATACCGCGGCCTTCATCGCCGAAGTGGTGCGCGCCGGCGTCTTGTCGGTGTCGGCCGGCCAGAGCGAAGCCGCCCATGCGCTCGGCCTGCGGCCGGCGGCGACACTGCGCCTCATCATTATTCCGCAGGCGATGCGCGTGATCGTGCCGCCCTTGACCAGCCAATATCTCAACCTGATCAAAAACTCGACGCTCGCCGTCGCCATCGGCTATCCCGACCTGTTCCAGGTGTTCACCGGCACCGTGCTCAACATTACCGGACAGGCCGTCGAGGTGGTCGCGATCACCATGGCGGTCTATCTGTCGATCAGCCTCGTCGTCTCGTTCCTGATGAACCTTTACGCCCGTTCGACCGCGGTGGTGGAGCGCTGACCGCGATGGCGACGCCGCAACAGGAGCGCTTCTATCTGCGCCGCACCCCGGCCGAACGGCTGCCGCCGCCGGCGGCGCGCGCGGGCGTTCTGGGCTGGCTGCGCATAAATCTGTTCTCCACGCCGGCCAACGCGGTGCTGACCGTCGCTTGCCTCGTATTGATCGTTTGGGCCGTCCCGCCGGTGATGCGGTTTTTCCTCACCGACGCGGTGTGGTCCGGGAGCGATCGGACCGCGTGCCTCGCCGTGCCGGCGCAGCCGGCGCCCGGTGCGTGCTGGCCGTTCGTGCGGACGTGGCTGTCCTATTTCGTCTATGGCTTCTATCCGGTGGGCCAGCGCTGGCGGGTCGATCTGTTCTTCGCCGCGCTCGCCGTCGGCATCGTCTGGCTGCTGCGGCTCTCGGCGCCGCGCCGCGATATCGGCGCGCTCTATGTCTTCATCGTGCTGCCGGTTCTGTCGTTCGTCCTGTTGCACGGCGCGCCGTGGCTGGGGCTCGCGGTGGTGCCGACCGCGCTGTGGGGCGGCATTCTGGTGACCATCGTGGTCGCGACCGTCGGCATGGTGATCTCGCTGCCGCTCGGCATTGTGCTGGCGCTGGCGCGGCGCTCCGCCATGCCGGTGGTGCGGCTCGCGGCCGTGACCTTCATCGAATTCGTCCGCGGCGTGCCGCTGCTCACGGTGCTGTTCATGGCGAGCGTGATGCTGCCGCTGTTCGTGCCGGAGCATCTGGCGCCGGACAAACTTCTTCGCGCCCTGATCGGCGTCGCGCTGTTTGCGTCCGCCTATATGGCCGAGGTGGTGCGCGGCGGCCTGGCCGCCGTGCCGCGCGGCCAATACGAAGCGGCGCAGGCGCTGGGGCTCAGCTATTGGCGCATGCTGGCGCTCGTCGTTTTGCCGCAGGCGCTGCGCGTGACGCTGCCGAACATCGTCAACACCTTCATCGGCCTGTTCAAGGATACCACGCTCGTCTTCATCGTCGGCATCTTCGATTTTCTGCGCACCATCGAAGCGGCGCGCAACGATCCGAACTGGGCCGCACCGACCATCGGCGTCACCGGCTATGCCTTCGCGGCGCTGTTCTATTTCGTCTGCTGCTATGGCATGTCGCGTTACGCCGAGGGCGTCGAGACGCGGCTCGGCCGCGCCGACCGGCGCTGAGAGAGAGTTTCATGGACAAACGCACGCAGGGCACGGGGGAGGGGGCGGCGGCGGTCGAGACGGCGGTCGAGATCGCCGGCCTGCAGAAATGGTACGGCGATTTTCACGTCCTGCGCGACATCAATCTCACGGTCGAGCGCGGCGAGCGCATCGTCATTTGCGGGCCGTCGGGCGGCGGCAAGTCGACGCTTTTGCGCTGCATCAACCGGCTGGAGGATTGGCAGCGCGGCCGCATCGTGGTCGACGGTATCGAACTCAACGACGATCCCAAGCGCATCCTCGCGGTGCGCCGCGACGTCGGCATGGTGTTTCAGAACTTCAATCTGTTTCCCCATCTCACCGTGATCGAGAACTGCACGCTGGCGCCGATCTGGGTCCGGCACATGCCGAAGCGCGACGCCGAGGCGCTGGCCATGCGCTTTCTCGAGCGCGTGCACGTCGCGGACCAGGCCGCCAAATATCCCGCGCGCCTCTCCGGCGGCCAGCAGCAGCGCGTGGCGATCGCGCGCGCCTTGTGCATGAGCCCGAACATCATGCTGTTCGACGAGCCGACCTCGTCGCTCGATCCGGAGATGGTCAAGGAGGTGCTCGACACCATGATCGAGCTTGCCGGCGACGGCCTCACCATGCTGGTTGTGTCGCACGAGATGGGGTTTGCGCGGCAAGTCGCCGACCGCGTCATCTTCATGGCCGACGGCGAGATCGTCGAAATCAACGCGCCGAAGGAATTTTTCGAGCACCCCCGGCACGAGCGGACGCGGGCGTTTCTGCGGCAGATACTGCCCTAGGCGGCGGTCGGCGGCGCGGCTGTCGGCCGCCCGACCGCGGCGGTTCAGGCCACTTCGCGCTCGATGCCGTTCGCCTTGGCCAAGACCGCGAGAACGTCGCCGGCCGGCATCGGCCGGCTGATCAGATAACCCTGCACCTCGGTGCAGCCTTCGGCTTTCAAATAAGCGAATTGCTCTTCGGTCTCGACGCCCTCGACCGTGGTGACCATGCCGATGTTGCCCGCCAGCCCGATGATGGCGCGCACGATCGCCGAGCTGTCGCTGTTCGCCGGCAGATCGCGCACGAACGACCGATCGATCTTGATCTTGTCGAACGGAAACATGCGCAGATAGCTCAAGCTCGAATAGCCGGTGCCGAAGTCGTCCATGCAGATGTGAACGCCCAGGCTGCGCAACTCGTGGAGCATCTCCATGATCTTGCTGTTGTCGTCCAGAAGCGCGGTCTCGGTGATCTCGAGCTCCAGGCGTTCGGGCTTGAGACCGGACGCCGCGAGCGCGTCCTTGACGTCCTTGAGCAGCGTTCCGGTGCGGAACTGAATCGGCGACAGATTGACCGCCAGCTTGACGTCCGCCGGCCACCGCGTCGCTTCCCGGCAGGCGTCGCGCAGCACCCAGCGGCCGAGCGGAACGATCAGGCCCATTTCCTCGGCCAGCGATATGAATTCGAGCGGCGGGATGACGCCGCGCTGCGGATGGTTCCAGCGCACCAGCGCTTCGAACCCGGTGACGCCGCCGCCGTTCAGATTGAACAATGGCTGGTAGTGCAGCTCGAATTGACTTTGGCTCAGGGCGTTGCGCAGATCGCGCTCGAGCAGCCGGCGCGCCTGCGCCCGCGCGTTCATCTCGACCTCGAAGAAGCGGTAGCCGCCGCGGGCTTCGGCCTTGGCGCGGTAGAGCGCGAGATCGGCGTTGGCCAACAGCAGATCGGGATCGGTGCCGTCGTCGGGCGCCCAGGCGATGCCGATGCTGCAGCTTACCAGGAGCTGGTGGCCTTCGATCTGATACGGCTGCGCGATCGCCTTGATGATGCGCTCGGCCAGGATCCCGGTGTCCTCGGCCCGTTCCTTGACGAGCTGGATGATGGCGAATTCGTCGCCGCCTAGACGCGCGACGCTGTCGCAATCCCGCGTCGAATGCTGCAGCCGCCGGCCGACTGCGGTCAACAGCAGGTCGCCGATGCGATGCCCGAGCGTATCGTTGATCAGCTTGAACTGATCGAGATCGATGAACAGCAGCGCCAGCTTTCCGCCGCCGTCCTCGACGCGCGCCAAGGCGCGCACGAGCTGATCACGGAATTGGGCGCGGTTGCCGAGCCCGGTCAGCGAATCGTGTTGCGCCATGTAGCGCACGATGGCTTCGGATTGCTTGCGTTCGGCGATCTCGTGTTCGAGTTGATGGTTGATGCTTTCCAGCTTCTGCACATGGTGCGCCAAGGCTCGTTCGGCCTTCAGTCGGGCGAGCTGGCTTTGCACGCGCGCCGACGCGATGGCGAAGTCGATCGGCTTGGTGATGTAGTCGTTGGCCCCGAGCTCCAGCGCCTCGACGACATCCTCGCTCTCGACCTTGGCGGTGACCATGATGACCGGCAGCGCCGATGGCGAATGGGTGGTCCGAATCTGTTTGAGCGCGTCGAGACCATTCATCCGGGGCATCACGACGTCGAGCAGGACCGCGTCGAATTGCTGCTCGGCAATCTTCGCCAGCGCGGCCGCACCATTATCCGCTTCGACGACCTCGAAGCCGCGCCGGCTGAATAGCCGGTTCAATATGGTTCTGTTGTCCGCTATGTCGTCAACGACGAGCAGTCGGCCCTGGTGGGATGGCGTTTCGGTCATAATAGCTGCGGCCCGCGGGAACCCGTGTCCTCTGGCAGCAATAGGCGAAAGCCGTTAATCAACACTCCATTACCGCGGCTTAATCTCCGAAAGATAAAACGGGGTAAAGATAAACTGAACAGTTGTATCAATGGCAAAAAAAGCAACTACGGCTTGCTGAAAGGAGCGGCTTGTTGAAAGGCCGGCTTGTTGAAAGACCGGCGAATTCACCCGAACGAATCCGCGCTAGCAGCGCGCGGCGGCCTGACGACGCTCGATCGGCAAGGTAAACCGGATGCGCGATTTTTGCGGCTCCGACACCGTAGAGACTTCGCCGCCGCGGCCGCGCACGACCTTCCACACATTTTGCTGCAGGAAATCGGGAAATTCGCGTGCGCGCACGACGATCTCGGTGACGCACGTTTGTCGCGCCGATCCGCGGTCGTCGACGCGCAATTCGATCGCATCGCATCCGATGGTGAACGCATGCTCCACCATGCCGCGCACCAGAGCGCGCAGCTCGGCCGCCGGACCTTTGACCATGACGTGATCGGGCAGATGAAGGGTGACAGGTTGTCCGGCTCCCGCGACCAGCGCCGTCGCCGTCAGCGTGTCGCGCCAGATCATGGCGAAGTCGACCGGTTCGGCGGCCTCTTGGCTGGCCCGCCGCTCGGCCGCGTTCAATTGTTCGGCGACCCGGCGCAACTGCGCGACGATTCGGGTGTATGTCGGCTTGTCGGCTGAGCTCGCAACCTGCAATTCCCGTGCCGCCATCCGTAAAGTAGCAACCGCGCCGTCCATGTCGAATTCTCCGTCGAATCTCGTGGCGAGCCAGAACTCTCGTGGCGAGCCAGAACGCGGCAGATATAGATCGATTTGTTTGCAAAACCGCTTCGATATTCGCTCAAAGCATAAAACCATTTTGTTCAAAACAATCTAAAGGTTTAATCGATCAATTCGAAGTTCGTTGAAAAAGTTAGCGTAATAAAAGACGTATTCCGATTGCCGAAACCCGACGGTGACGCGTGCAAGCTGGAACGGCCGATCATCATCGCGGGCCCGATCACTATATCGCCTGGATGGACGGCGGAGGCGGGATGCCGTCCAGGCGATGCCGCGTCGAGGACGTTTCGCCAGCCGGCGCGAAATTGTGCGCCTTCGACGGCGCGGTGCCCGACGAATTCACGCTCTATTTCAACCGTCGCGGCGACGCCAAGGTGCGTTGCCGCGTGACCGCCCGGGCGAGCTCGATCTGTCAGGTCGAGTTCGTCGCGTCGTTGGCGATCTACGCCTGACGCCGGCGCGAGCAAAGCCTCGTTCGGTCGTCCTGCGCAGTCTCGCGCCGATCAAATAAACTTCGGGGCGTTCCTCCAACAAACGCGGCCGCTTGTCGTCATAATCACAGCGGCAATTTGGATAACCACGCCGCGAACAACAATTTCTTCATGATAAAATTTAGAGATGCTTTAGCCGGGCCTATGTAAATTCCCCTAGCGATAAGTGCGGTGGAGGTGCGAATGAGCGAGCTCTCTGAATCAACGGCCGTTCCGCAAACGAAGATTTTGCTTGTGGAAGACAGCCCGGCAAATCGCGACATGCTGACGCGCCGGCTCCAAAAGCGCGGCTTCAAGGTGTGCTGCGCGGTGGATGGGCCCATGGGCGTCGCCATGTCGGCAACGGAAAGCCCGGACCTCATCCTGATGGACATCGCGCTGGGCGCGATGGACGGCTGGGATGCGACACGGCTGATCAAGTCCGATCCGCGGACGACCGAGATTCCGATCATTGCGCTCACGGCGCACGCGCTCGCCTCGGATCGCGAGAAGAGCTTCAAGGTCGGTTGCTCCGATTTCGATACCAAGCCGGTCGATCTGGCGCGCTTGCTGGGGAAAATCCAGGCGTGCCTTTTGAGAAGAAGCGTTCAAGCGAGAGTGGACTACCAGATGGCCGCCAGTCTCGGCGCCTGATCGGCAAGAAAGCCGTACTTGAATACGGCAAAAACGGGGAACGGTGTCATGCTGAATACAGACGACAGATTCGAAGCGGATGCGGCCCTGATCGGCAGCATGCGGGATTTTCGCGAACTGCACGGCAGGGATTTGATGGCGCGCGTCGGCGGCTTTTACGATTGGCAGCACACGCGGCGCCGCCACGGCTTGTGGCCGTATTCCAAGGCGACGGAGCAGGCGCCGCTCGCGGTCTGCTCGGCCAGGGACGATAGCGGCGTGAGATTCGCGGGCCTCAACTTCGCTACGCAGGATTATCTCGGCCTGTCCTCCGATCCGGAGATCAAGGAAGTGGCGAAGGCGGTGATCGACGAGTACGGCGTCCATAGCGCCGGTTCGTCGGCCTTGGCGGGCAACACCAAATATTCGTTGCGCCTGGAAAGAACGATTGCCGAGTTCCTCGACGTCGAGCACACCGTCCTATACCCGACCGGTTGGGCGGCGGGATACGGCGCGATCAAGGGACTGGTGCGACCCGCCGACCACGTCGTCATGGACGGTCTCGCGCACGCCTGCCTGCAAGAGGGCGCATATTCGGCGACGGCCAACGTGCATCTGCACGGCCACCTCAATCTGGAATCGGCGCGCCGGCATCTCAAGCGCATCCGCGCCAGAGACGTGGAAAACGGCATCCTGGTGGTGACCGAGAGCTTGTTTTCGATGGACTCCGACACGCCGGACCTGCGCGCGTTGCAGGAGCTGTGCCACGAGTACGAGGCCACGCTCATGGTCGATGTCGCCCACGATCTCGGCGCTCTGGGCGAGGACGGGCGTGGCTTCATCGGCCAGCAAGGCATGAGCGGGCAGATCGACATCGTGATGGGCAGCTTCTCCAAGACCTTCGCGTCGAACGGCGGCTTCGTCGCCTGTAACTCGCCGGCGGTCCGGCAGTACCTGAAATTTTACGGCTGCTCGGCAACGTTCTCGAATGCGCTGTCGCCGGTGCAGGCCGCCACGGTGACGAAGGCGTTCGACATCGTTCAGTCGGACAAGGGGCGGCAGCTGCGGCGATTGCTGCTGGAACGCGTCGGTGAGATGCGCGACGCGCTCGCCGCGGCCGGACTGCAGGTCATCGGCGATCCGTCGGCCATCGTGCCCGTGCTGGCCGGCGACGAAGCGCTGGCGCGGATGGTCAGCCGGCGCCTGCCGGAGCTCGAAGTGATCGCGAACCTGGTCGAGTACCCGGCCGTGGCCAAAGGCAACGCCCGCTTCCGTCTGCAGATGATGCCGACCCACAGCGCCGAGAACGTCCGGGAACTGGCCGCGAGGCTGCGCCGAGCGGTCGATCTGACGCTTGGCGAGTACGAGCAATACCGGGCGAGGATCGGGGCGGACGCGGCGTTCGCCCGCGCCGCTGTGGCCTGATCGGCAGTCGCGCAATTTATGGGGGACCAGTCATGGTACGTGACATTCTGATCGGCATCATCGACTGGTTCATCCCGGCCGAGCTGCGGAAAAGCAATGCCAATCTTTGGCGGGCCAGAATTTTCGTCATCAGCCATATGCTGGGCCCGTTCAGCGCGATCGCCATATTGGGCTATCTGTACCGCGCTCTGCAGGCGCACGACGTCGTGTTCTGGACGATCTGCGTCCTGTGCGGCGCGTTCTGGTTGCTGCCTTTGGGCCTGAAGGTGATCCGCAGCTTGACCTGGCTCGCGCTGTTCTCGTTCTGGGATCTGACCTTCGTCAGCGTGTTCGGCTCGTTCTTCTACGGCGGGGTCAGCTCGCCGTTCCTGCCCTGGTTCTTGTGCGCGCTCCTGATCGGCTTCTTCTATCTGAGCGACCGGGCGCTGCTCGTGGTCGGCATTTTCGTCGCGCATCTTACCGGCTTCTGCCTGGCGTATGTGATCAACGGCGCGTTTCCCGAGCGGGTGCCTGTCGCCGCGCTCTCCACGGTCGGAATGATCTCGGTGCTGTGCGCCACGCTCTACAGCTCGATGATGGCGCTCTACTATGCCTACGTCATGATCGAGCAGTCGGCGCTGCGCCATGAGATCGAGAAGCACTTGGGCACGGCGCGGAAGCTTCGCCAGGCCAAGCGCGACGCGGAGCTGGCGGACGAGGCCAAGGCGGTGTTTCTCGCCAAGATGAACCATCGGCTGCGCACGCCCCTCAACGCCATCATCGGCTACAGCGAGATTCTGCTGGAGGAAATCGAACTCGAGGACGATTCGGCCGACAAGGCCGACCTGACAACGATCAACAACGCCGGCCGGCATTTGCTGTCGCTGCTCTCGGACGTGCTGAGCATGCCCAAGATCGAGTCGGACGACGTCGAGATTTTGCTGCGTCCGGTCGACGTCGAACGCTGCCTCGACGAAGTCGTCGCGACCTGTCGGAACCTGATTTCGCAGAACGCCAACGAGCTCGTGGTCGAAAAGGCCGCCGATCTCGGGCAAATCGAAACCGACGAAACGCGACTGCGTCAGATCCTGATCAATCTGCTCGGCAATGCCGGCAAGTTCACCAAGGACGGCAAGGTGGTCTTGCGGGCGAGCCGCGTCGCCGCGGGGCCGTCGGCACAGATCGTCATATCGGTCGCGGACACCGGCATCGGTATCCCGAAGGAAGCCATCGACGGTCTGTTCACGAATTTCAACAGGGCCAACGCCGCGACCTCGCAGTCGTACGGGGGCTCCGGGCTCGGTCTCGCGGTCAGCCGCAACTTGGCGCATTTGCTCAACGGCGACATCGCGGTCGAAAGCGAGCCGGGCCGCGGCTCGACATTCACCGTCCGGTTGCCCGCCAGGGCGCCGGCGATGGCTGCCGCGGCGTGAGCGTGTTCCTTCAGAGCGGACGGGGTGGTGCGATGCGAAAATTTCTCAAGAAGCTCGATGCGGGGCTGACCTTGTTCGTGGACAAGTTCATCCCGGCCAAGCTGAAATCGTCCGGCGACCTGGTGCAGGGCGTGCGGATGTTTCTGTTCAGCCACTTTTTCGGCCCGTTTCTCGGCCACACCATCTCGCTGTCGATGCTATATCTCCAGGGCGGCGCCGACCTGTCGTGGTGGATATTCTTCATTGCGGTGACGGCGTTCTGGCCGTTCCCGCTGCTGCTGCGGCTCACCGGCTGGTATGTGCCGCTGTCGCTGCTGTCCATCGAAAATCTGATGTTCTGCATCTTCTGGGGCTGTTACCAATATGGCGGCGTCTCTTCCCCGATCATGCCCTGGCTGGTGACGGTGCCGCTGCTGGCGTTCTTCTATCTGCCGGAGCGGGCGACGCGCATCGTCGTTGGTTTCCAGATTATCGCCAACCTCGCGGTGTTCTACGGCATCTATTCCGCGATCGGCTTCCCGCAGAAAGTCCCGATGGACGGCCTTATCATCCTCGGCCTGGTATCGACATTCTGCGCGAGCATCTACGTGTCGATGATGGCGCTCTACTATGCCAACGTCGTCTCCTCGCAAGCCGAACTCGAGCAGGAGATTCAGCGCCACAAGGCGACGGAGAAGCAGGTGCGCGACGCCACCGCTCAGATCGAGCGCGCCACGCTCGCGAAATCCGAGTTCCTGGCCAAGATGAGCCACGAGTTGAGGAATCCGCTCAATTCGATCATCGGCTACAGCGAGGTGCTGCTCGACGAGCAGGAGTCGGCGAACGACCAGAAGTACAAGGACCTGAATTCGATCAAAGATGCAGGTCACCGGCTGCTTGAACTCATCAACGACCTGCTCGATTTGTCCAAGCTCGAGGCGGGCAAGATGGAATTGCAGCTCGACCGCATCGAAATTCGCAGCATGTTCGATGAGATCGCGGAGAATTGGCGCGCGGCCATCACCGACAATGGCAATGAATTCAAGCTGCAGCCGCCGGCCGTCGGCGTCATTCGCTGTGACGCGGGAAAGCTCGGACGGGTCATCACGAGCCTTCTCAGCAACGCGGCGAAGTTCACCGCGAACGGCTGCGTCGCGTTCTCCGCGTCGATGGAAGGCGGCGTCCTGACGGTGTCGGTCGCGGACACCGGCATCGGCATTGTCGCGGACAGGATCAACAAACTGTTCGAGACGTTCGGCCGTTCGGAAGAGGAGACGGCAAGCAACTATGCCGACGACGTCAGGCTCGGATTGCCGCTGGCGCAGCGTTACTGTCGTCTCATGGGCGGCGAGCTTTCGGTCGAAAGCCAGGTCGGCTATGGATCGTGCTTCACCATCAGAACGCCCGTCGAACTGCTCGCCGTCGACGGTCGCCACGAGCCGGAGCCCGTGCTGGAAGTGGAACTGCTGACCAAGGCAGCAGCCTGATCCGAATTGCGCTGTTGATCCCGAACATGGCGGCGCGATCGAACGGTCGCGCCAAGCCTTTATGAACGATCCGCCTTTATGAACGATCCGCCTTTATGGACGATCCGCCTTTATGAACGAACCGACAGCAACAGCGTCGCTGCGGCAAGCACATGCCAAATCACACCGTCGCGATGCAAGTTTAAAACCAACCTGACGAAAGTTTAACTTGCCCCGACGCGGTCGCCGGCTCTTACTTCCAGCACAATCCGTCGTGGGTATCTCGGAGGATCACATGTTGAAATCGGTAGCCGTGGGGGCAGCGGCGCTGGCGATCGTAGGCTCGTCGATCGTGTATGCGCAGCAGCGTTCCGGTGGCCGGGACGGCGTCGGCTCGGGCGGATTTGGCCCTGGCCTGCGGTTGGTGGCGCATTATCGGCCGAGCATCGACGACGTGAAGGCATTCACCGACGCGCGCATCGCCGCGCTGAAGGCCGGCTTGCAGCTCACGCCGGATCAGGAAAAGAACTGGCCGCCATTCGAGCAGTCGCTGCGCGACTTGGCCAAGTTGCGCATCGACCATATGCAAGCCCGCCTGGCGCGCGAGCAGGCGCCCGCGCCGCAGACGCCGCCCACGCCGTTTGAACGGTTGGCCAAACGCGCCGACGCCATGGCCAAGCGCAGCGCGGCGCTGAAACACCTCGCCGATACCGGCGCTCCGCTTTATCAGAGCCTGAGCGACGCGCAGAAGGAGCGCTTCAAGATTTTGGCGCACAGGCTGCGTCCGCATCACCGTCATTTCGCCTGGGGCGGCGGCGAGGGCGGCTGGCGCGACGGTCGCGGCGAAGGCCAAGATGGTGGCCAAGATGGTGGCCAAGACGGTGGCTGGCGCGGCCGCTGGTTCGGCCATGGGGAGCATGGGCCGGATAGCCCGATGCACCGCATGATGGGCCGTGAAGACGAAGGCTCGGAACTCTGATCAAACCGATTGCCGGTACCCGCCCGTTTCCCTCCCCGCGGCGGGCGCCAAAGCGGAAGCCGCAGGACCGGGTCCTGCGGCTTTCCTATAGTTCCTTAGAGCATGATCCGGAAAAGTGGATGCGGTTTTCCGAACCGATAGGGCTCTACTGGTATTGCCCTTCGCGCCGCCGCTCGGCCGACCATACACCGCCGCATTGTCCGGTCGACGTGTGCCACCGGCCGCTGCCGCGATTGCCGGACAGATGGCCGGAACCGTCCGCCCAGTCGCCGCCGCGGTACACGATCACTCTGACTGCCCCGCTGCGGCCGACCACGCCGTCGACTCGATAGTCTTGGCCCTCTGCGCTGTTGACGGCCCGGCCGCCGACGATGCGCAGCGCGTAGCGATAGGCACGGTCGCAATCGCCGTAGCGCGTCATGATCATGACGCTCCAGAGTCCGTCGAAAGCCCGCGTCGGCGCGGCCCTCCGCCGCGCCGCGTCGGACGGGCTGTTGGCGCCTGCGATCAGCAAAGCTGCAAGTGTGGTGACGAAGATCGGGCGCAGCAGATGTCTCATGGATGATGTCATTGGGTTGTTCATTGGGTTGCTCCTTGGGTTCGGTTCTTGAGTTCGGTTCTTGAGTTCGTCCTTGGGTTCGGTCCTTGGGCTTGCCGCCAGCGCAGGCGTGATCAGGCGATCGGGACCGCCACGAACGTCATGGTGTCGCCCCGCTTGATCCGCAACAGCGCGGCCCGTTTCGATTGCGCGCGAGCTTCCTCCACCATCCTGCGGACGTCAGCGGGTGAATTGACGGCGCGGCGGCCGACATCAAGGATCACATCCCCGATCTGCAGCTCGGTTTCGGCGGCGCGGCTCTCGGCGTTGATGCCGGTGATGACCACGCCGCGCTCGCCCACTCCCGGCACGGCGCTCGCCGGCACGAGCGTCAGTCCAAGCACCGACGCTTCATGCGGCGCCTTCTGCTCCTCCGCCTTGGCTTCGGCGGCGGCCTGCGGAAACTTGGCGAGGGTCACGGTCAGCATCTTGTTTTGTCCGTCGCGCACGATGCCGAGCTTGGCCGCGCTTCCCGGCGCCATCTCGGCGATGGACTTCGCGAGATCGCGCGAGTTCCTCACGGCTGCGCCGTTGACCGACATGATGACGTTGCCGATCTCGATGCCGGCTTTGGCGGCGGGGCTCTCGGGCTCGACGTGAGCGATCAGCGCGCCGTCCGCCGTCTTCAGTCCCATGGCATCGGCGATCGCCGGGGTGACGGATTGGATCTGCACGCCGATCCAGCCGCGCGTGACGTGTCCTTGCGCCTTGAGCTGCTCAATGACGAATTTGACGGTTTCGGCGGGAATATCGAACGCCACCCCGACCGAGCCTCCGGACGGCGAGAAGATCGCGGTATTGACCCCGATCACTTCGCCCCTGACGTTGAAGGTCGGCCCTCCGGAGTTGCCGACATTGACCGGCGCGTCGATCTGAATGAAATCGTCGTAGGGACCTTCGCCGATGTCGCGGCCGCGCGCCGAGACGATCCCGGCCGTGACCGTGCCGCCGAGCCCGAACGGGTTGCCGACCGGCAGCACCCAGTCGCCGATGTGCGGCGGCGCGGCGGCGAGCCGCACGAACGGAAAATCGACGGTGGCGCTGACTTTGACGAGGGCGAGATCGGTCTTCGCGTCGGTGCCGACGACTTTGGCCTGATAGCTCTTGCCGCCGTCGGTCGTCACCTCGATGCTCTTGCCGTTGGCGACGACGTGATTGTTGGTGACGATATAGCCGTCGCCGGAGACGAAGAAGCCGGAGCCCAAGGCGATGCCGGAATCATGCCCAGGCTTATCAGGCGCCGGGGGACCGAACGGCGAACCGGGAGGTAACGGCGCCTTCCGCGGCGCTTTGTCCGTCTCCGAAGAGCCGGCGTCCTCGATCTTGACGCGCACGCCGACCACCGCCGGCTTGACCCGCTCGACCACGTCGGCAAAGCCGATCGGCGCCGGCGCGCCGACGGCGTCCACCTCGGCCGCAACGGCCGGTGAGGCAAGGCGCAAATTCGCTACGCGCAGGTCCGGCGCCGCGAGCCACGCCGCGGCCGTCAGCGCGATCAGCGGCAGCGTCTTGTATGGCAAACGGCGCCGCCCCGGATTGCGTAAGCCATCGCCGCAAACACGCGCCTGCTCGACCATCCTTGCTGCTCCATTAACGACAATGACGGCCGCGCCGAAAGGGAAATGCAGACGAGCGACTAATCCGTGTCACACGGACCAACAACCCAGGTAACGCCCGGTTCCGCTTGCGGCAGTCTCGATCGTATCTGGTCGGCCTCGTCGTCCAATCCCATCCAGCGCAGTTTCACGATGCGCTGCATGAGTTCGTGCGTCGCGTACGGTGCATCGCCGTGCCGTTCTTCGGCGTCTCGCGACAGATCCATGTCCATGGGC
The DNA here is from genome assembly GCA_963836095.1 of uncultured Pseudomonadota bacterium. Classification (GTDB taxonomy): domain Bacteria; phylum Pseudomonadota; class Alphaproteobacteria; order Rhizobiales; family Xanthobacteraceae; genus BOG-931. The sequence continues at coordinate 15,149 of CAWIHU010000012.1, read as the reverse complement.
AGCTCCCGTGTATATTTTTGTTGCTTGGATACGGAATGGCCGGGCGCCGAGGTGTCGCGTTGCTGGCGCGATGCGACCTGGAGCACCAAACCTCGGCTACTTGCTCGTGCCGTCGGGCTTGGTCGCCCAGCCGTTGGACATCATACGCGCGCCCGTTTCCATCAACGCCTTGGAATCCGCGAGCAGATGCTCGCCATCTTCGGCCATCATTTCAAACCAACGCTTGGTATAGTCCTGACACGCGGTCATCGCCTCCGGCAGCGAGCGCGTCGTGCTCAATTTGGAGGAGAACTCGGAGACAAACGCGGCTTCGGTTTGGAGGCGATCCAACCATTGGCGGTTCGCCTGCTGCAGCGTCTCCAAGAATGCGTTTTGCGCTTGGAGAAAATCCTCCATGCGCTTCTTCCCAGTTTCGGCCAAGTCGGCCGGCATGAAATTGACTAGCGATGGCATATCCATTCGATTACCACCCGGTTGCTTCTGTGCCATGATCCACCTCGTTCGTTCAAAGCGCCCCGCGTTTCAATGAGTAAACGGCCGCGCGGTAACCGTACGCCTTGACCTGGATCAAGCGGCGTTCCGAATTGTCGCGGCGGCTCACGCCACGGTTGCAGCGGGCGGCCGTGGTCCCGGCGCCTATTTGAGCACGCGCCCGTCCGCGCCTTGCACGGTGACGGTAAAGGGAATGCCGGTGCGAACGCTCTGCGAAACGGTGCAGAAATCCTCGAATTGCGCCAGCGCGCGGTCGAGATGGGCGAGCGATTCGGCAGCCACGCCGAGCGTCATGGCGACCTTCATCGCCTGCACCCGCAGCCGGTTCCGCTCGTTGCGGCCGATCTCCAGGGTCACCGTCGTGCGCAATTCGCCCGGATCTTCCTTGAATTTGGCGAAGGCGAACACGAGGCTCGAGGACAGGCAATTGGCGACGGCGGCGGCGAGGAGCTGGGTCGGCGCGGGACCGGCGCCGTCGCCGAGCGGCGGCGGTTCGTCCGCGACGCCAGCCGCGATCGCCGGGCCGAAATCGATCAGGAACCGGTATTTGTCCTGTCGTGTGATGGTGACGGCAATCTCTTCGCTCATGGCGACGGCTCCCGGCCGTTTGGTTTCAAGCGCCGAATATGCTGGCGCTCGACCGTAAGCAAGAGGGGCGGCAAAAGCTTCCCGCCTTAAGCCGGCTGCGCCGGTCGAACGCCCCGCGCCCGTTCGAGGCGATATTGGACCAACAAATAGAATACGGCGAGGCCGCGAAACGGCGTCAGCGGCTCGAGCAGCCGATCGACGGCTTGCGGCGAAGCACGGCGGCGGCCGCCGAGATATTCGCCGACGGCGTCGCGCACGCCGAGATCGTCGGCCGGCACGCAATCCATGCGGCCCAAGCCGCGCACCAGAATGTAATCGGCCGACCATGGGCCGAAGCCGCGCTGCGCGCAGATGAAAGCCCGCGCCGCGTCGTCGGACATGGCGCGCAGCGCGTCGAGGTCGAGCCTGCCCTGCGCCACCTTGCCGGCGAGTTCGGCGATGTACTCGGCCTTACGGTGCGAGAGGCCGCAGGCGAGGAGGTCCTGCGGCGTCGCCTGCGCCAAGGCTTCCGCCTGCGGAAAGGCAGTGACGTCGCCGAGCGGTTGGCCGAAACGCGCCACCAGCCGATTGCGGATGTGAAGGGCGGCAGCGAGCGAGATTTGCTGTTCGGTGATGGCGATCACCGCCATCTCGAACAGCGACGCCGGCCGCAGCGGTTTGAGGCCGCGCAGCGACCGCGTCAGCGCTGCGAGCACCGGATGGGCTTTGGCCAGCCGATAGAACGGGCGAAGATCGAGATCGGCGGACAAGGTCCATGCCGCCGCCTGCCGCAGCTGCGCCCGGGCGGCCTTGGTCCCGATCGAAACTTCGACCGTTGCGGGGCGCATCGAGGTTTGCCGGAATGTCGCCGACACCGGCCCGCTCTCGAGCGGCAATATTGTTCGCGCCGCCGCATCGGCCTCCCGCATCACCGCCGGCATGAAGCTTGCCATGGCCTCGAGCGACAAGGCGAGGTCGAACGGGCCGATCGACGTGACGACGATGCGGGTGTGCGCGTGTGCCGGCATCGGGCGACGGCCGCGCGAACGTCAGTCGCGAACGATCGGCAGGTCCGGCCGCGACGCCCATTCCGCCCAGGAGCCGTCATAGAGGCGCTTGGCGTCCTTGCCGATCGCGTCGAGCGCGAAGGTGAGGATCGCGGCGGTGACGCCGGAGCCGCACGAGGTGATGATCGGCTTGTCGACGTTGACGCCGGCGTCCGTGAATGCCGCCTTGATGCGCTCGCGCGCGACGAGGCGGCCGTTCTCGATCAGGCGACCGTAGGGCAGATTGAACGCGCCGGGCATGTGGCCGGAACGCAGGCCTGGGCGCGGTTCGGGCGCCTTGCCGCTGAAGCGTTCCGCCGAGCGGGCGTCGACGACTTGCACGCGCTCGTCGGCGAGCGCCATGCGCACGTCGTCGGTCATGGCCACGGCGCTGACATTCATTTCCGCATTGAATTTTTTCGGCGGCCGCTGCGCGTCCCCGGTTTCGGTCGGACGCCCCTCGGCTTTCCATTGCGGCAGTCCGCCGTCGAGGATGTACACGTTTCTGGCGCCGAACAACCGGAACGTCCACCACACGCGCGGCGCCGAAAGGAACCCGAGGCTGTCGTAGACCACGACGGTGTCGCCATCGCCGATGCCGAGCGCGCCGACCGTGGTGCTGAACTGGCCGGCGCCCGGCAGCATGTGCGGCAGGTCGGTCGAATGGTCGCTGACCGCCTCGATGTCGAAGAACACGGCGCCGGGGATGTGGCCGGCGCGATATTCGGCGTGCGCATCGCGGCCCTGGATCGGCAGGAAAAACGAGCCGTCGACCGGAACGACATTGCCGTCGTGCAGATGCTCGGCGAGCCAATCGGTCGAGACGAGCCAGCGGCTCGGCAGCTTGGGGGCAGGGGTGTCGTCGGTTCTCAGCATGGCGATGATCGATCCATTAATAACGCGCGCGCCGCCGCGATCGTTCACGCGAATGGCGGCTTGATGTGCGAGCGGCGCTCGAGCCAGGGCGGAACCGGCAGCTTCTTATCGCGCAGGAACTCCGGATTGAACAGCTTGGATTGGTAGCGCGTGCCGTAGTCGGCGAGAATGGTCACGATGGTGTGCCCGGGGCCGAGCTCCTTGGCGAGACGCACCGCGCCGGCGACATTGATGCCGGACGAGCCGCCGAGGCAGAGGCCTTCGTGTTCGAGCAGATCGAATATGATCGGCACGGCTTCGTCGTCGGGAATCTGATAGGCGGTATCGATCGGCGCGTCTTCCAGGTTCTTGGTGATGCGGCCCTGGCCGATGCCTTCCGTGATCGAGGAACCTTCGGATTTGAGCGTACCGGTGGTGTAGTAGCTGTAGAGCGCGGCGCCCATCGGATCGGCAAGTGCAATGCGCACGTTCCGGTTCCGCTCCTTGAGCGCGATGGCGATGCCGGCGAGCGTGCCGCCGGTGCCGACGGCGCAAGAAAAGCCGTCGACCTTGCCGTCGGTCTGCCGCCAGATTTCCGGTCCGGTCGTTTCGACATGTCCCTGGCGGTTGGCGACGTTGTCGAACTGGTTGGCCCAGATCGCGCCATTCGGCTCGGTCTTGGCCAATTGCTCCGCCAGCCGCCCGGACAGTTTGACGTAATTGTTGGGGTTCGAATAGGGCACCGCCGGCACTTCGATCAGCTCGGCGCCGCACAGCCGCAGCGTGTCCTTCTTTTCCTGGCTCTGCGTTTCCGGAATGACGATCACGGTGCGGTAGCCCATTGCGTTGGCGACGAGCGCCAGCCCGATGCCGGTGTTGCCCGCGGTGCCCTCGACGATGACGCCGCCTGGCCGAAGCGCGCCCCGCTTCACCGCATCCTGAATGATGAACAACGCGGCGCGGTCCTTGACCGACTGGCCCGGATTCATGAATTCGGCCTTGCCGAGTATCGTGCAGCCGGTCGCCGCGGAAACCCGTCGCAGCTTGACGAGCAGCGTATTGCCGATCGCCTCGATGATCCCGTTGCAGATTTGCATCGTCACATTTTCCCCGAGCGGGCGGACGACGGTAAAGGAGGGGCACCCCGGAAACAAGGCTGTCGAGGCGAGAACATCATGCTGCGGCAGCCGGTTAGCGCGGCAATTGCTTTCAGCTTCGGCGCTCGCGGCGGAACGCTTCGCGGCACCCTTTGGGGCACCCATGCCGGCCCCCGGGGCGGTGCCGGGCGAGGCGCCCGAGCGATGAATGACGGGGAATCGCTACAAGTTTCATCCATGGGCGAAAGATTGTCGAAACCATAACGCCGTAAGAGGGCGGCCTGCGTAAGTAGATTCACGGATTGTTTGCGGCCACCCCGATATGCCTGCGGCGACGGGGCTTTCTACCAATCGCTTGCCCGTTGCCGGTCCAAACTGGTTGAGCGCGATGAATCTCAACGTCAACACCCTTTTCCTCGTGACCATTTACGTCGAAGCGATCCTCGGATTGCTGCTGCTGTTCGCCTGGGTGCAGAACACCGCCATCACCGCGGTGGCGTGGTGGGGCTTCGCGCATCTGTTGCGCGCCGTCTCGGTGATGCTGTTCGGCCTGTTCGGGTCGGTGTCCGATCTGATTTCGATTGATCTCGCCAACACGCTGCTCTTCACCGCGTTCGCACTGACGTGGACCGGTGCGCGCGTGTTCGATCATCGCCGGCCGCTGCCGGTCGTTTTGTTCGGCGGCGCCGCGCTGTGGCTTGTGGTGTCGCGGCTGCCGAGTTTCGCGTCGTCCTGGGATCTGCGCGTGCTGACGAGCTGCGGCATCATCACCGCCTACACCTGGGCGACGGCCTACGAGTTCTGGCGCGGCCGCAGCGAGCCCTTGGTGTCGCGCTGGCCGGCCATCTTCATGCTGTTCGCGCACGGCGCGCTCTATCTGTTGCGCACGCCGTTCGGCGCGATGCTGCCATGGTCGCCGACCGGCAGCCAGGTGTTCGACAGCGTGTGGATGACCGTGCTCAGCTTCGAGGCGCTGCTGTTCACGATCGCGATCGCCTTCATCCTTCTCGCGATGGCGAAGGAGCGCACCGAGCATCGCCACAAGACCGCCGCGCTGATCGATCCGCTCACCGGCATCGCCAACCGCCGCGCCTTCCTGCAGGACGGCGAAGCCCAGCTCAAGCGGCAATCGACCGATCCGCGTCCGACCGCGGTCATGCTGCTCGATCTCGATAATTTCAAGTCGATCAACGATCGCTTCGGTCACGCCGTCGGCGACCGCGCGCTGCAGATCTTCGCGCAGGCCGCGGGCGCCTGCATGCGCCGCCTCGACCTGTTCGGCCGGCTCGGCGGCGAGGAATTCGCGGCCGTCCTGTTCGACACCACGCACGAGCGGGCGCTGGCGATCGGCGAGCAGATCCGCACGTCCTTTGCCGCCGCGACGCGCGACGTTGACGGCCGCCCGGTGGCCGCGACGGTGAGCATCGGCGTCGTCATCAGTCAGGATGCCGTGCTCGATCTTTCGGCGCTCTTGGCACAGGCCGACCACGCGCTCTATCGCGCCAAGGACAACGGCCGCAACCGCGTCGAGGTCGCCTCGCTCGACCATATCCTCGATCGCGCCAAGCGCGGCGCGGCCCAGCGGCAAAACGGCGCCGGCGCCAAATCCGGCGCCGCCCAGACGGCGGCCTGACCGGCCCGCGCTTTTCCCGTCAGCGCTTTTCCCATCCGCGCTTCCACGTACACAATTGTCGGTGCGTATTTAACGCGACATTGACTTGTCGGGCGTCCTAGTTCCGCCATGATCAACGTTCGCCTTCTCATCGTGGATGACGATCCGGGCGTGCGCGCCGGCGTCGCCGCGGCGCTGAAGGATGATCCGTTCTTCGTGTCGCGGGCGTGCACCGGCGGACGCGCGGCGCTTGCGGGCGCTATCGAGTGGCGGCCCGATCTCATTCTGCTCGACGAGCAGATGCCCGGCATGAACGGGACGACGGTGCTGAAGCGGCTGCGGGCGGACCGGCGTACGGCGCCGATTCCCGTCGTGTTCATGGCTAAGGCGCCCATTCAGCCGCGGCGGTGCGCGCGGTTGATTGCGTGCGGCGCCGCCGGCGTGATCAACAAGCCATGTATCGACAAACGTTGCGATCCGGCGACGCTAGGCGCGACACTGCGCCGTTTCGTCGCCGTCGAAGGCGTGCTCTCGCCGGCGCGTGAAAGATTCTTTCGCCGGCTCGAGGCTGACGCCGGGGCGCTGTCGGACTGTCGGCGCGATCTGGCGCAAACGCGCCCCGAGCCGGTGCTGATGCGGATCAATCAGATCGCCCATTCGCTCGCCGGCGCCGGCGGCATCTATGGCTTTGCCGGCATCTCCTGCGACTCCGCCGCGCTGTCGGACGCCGCGGCAAGCATCCTCGCCGGCCGCGCCAGACCGAGCGAAGTCGAGCGCGCCCTCGACCGGCTCCTGGAGCGCATCGAGCCGCGTTAGCACGAGACTTTGCGGCATCCAGCGCCATCCACATTCACGCGAAAAAATGCCAGACGCCGGGACATCCGGCGGGGTTCATCCGCCCCGTCGAGTTTGCTAGGCTGTCGGCAAAACAGGGAGGGGCGTGCGCCTCAGGGAGACAATCATGCTCGATATTACCAAGCGAACGGGCACCGCGCCGTTCGACACCGCGCGGCTCGACCGGCTGATGGACGAAGCGGGCATCGACGTACTGTTGGCGACCTCCAAGCACAACGTCCAATACCTTCTCGGCGGCCATCGCTCGTTCTTCTTCGACAACATGGACGCGATGGGGGTGAGCCGTTATCTGCCGGTTTTCGTCTATGCCAAGGGCGCGCCGGACAAGGCCGGCTATTTCGGCCACGGCATGGAGACCTATCAGACCCAGATCAAGCCGTTCTGGGTCGCCGAGGTCTCGACCAAAAGCTCGGGCTCCGTCGATGTGATCCAGAAAGCGGCGGATTATGTGCGCACGCTCGCGGCGAAGCCGCAGCGCGTGGGCATCGAATATGCATTCCTGCCGGCGGATTCCGCGGCGGCGCTGCGCAAGGCGCTGCCGGATGCCGAGCTCAAGGATGCGCTGTTCGTGCTCGAACGGTTGCGCGCGAAGAAGACGCCGGAGGAACTGGAGAAGCTCAGGCTCGCGTCCGAGCTGGTGATCGAACTCGATGCTCGCGGTCATCGCGAGCCACGGCGCCGGCGCCACCAAGGCGGAGCTGGCCGAGGCGCTGCGGCGCGAGGAGACGTCGCGCGGGCTCGTGTTCGATTATTGCCTGATCGCCGCCGGCTCGAGTCTCAACCGTGCGCCGTCGGATCAGCGCTGGGAGAAGGGCGACCCCTTGTCAGTCGACTCCGGCGGCAATTATCACGGCTATATCGGCGACCTCGCCCGCATGGGCATCGTCGGCGAACCCGACGCCGAGTTGGAGGACATGCTCGCCCATGTCGAGACGGTCCAGCAGGCGGCGTTCAAGCCGATCCGCGCCGGCGTCGAAGGCCGCGAGATCTATGCCGGCGCCGACACGGTGCTGCGCGGATGGTCGCTCCACAATCACGTCGAGTTTCTCGCCCACGGCATGGGGCTGATCAGCCACGAAGCGCCGCGGCTCACCAATTCGGGCCCGGTGCCTTATGACGATTACGACGCCGGGCGGCCGCTCGAAGCCGGCATGGTGATCTCGGTCGAGACCACGTTGCAGCATCCGCGTCGCGGCTTCATCAAGCTCGAAGACACGGTCGCGGTGACGCCGACCGGCTTCGAAATTTACGGCAACCGGGCCCGCGGCTGGAATCGCGCTGGCGCTTGATCGGAAGTTTTCGGGGCAGCGATGCGCCGCCCTGATGCGCTCGAGGCTGCTCAGATCGCGCTACGGCGAATGCCGTAGCGACGATTGCGCTGGTCGTCTTCAACGCCGCGGCGCAATTTGCGCAGATAGGCAAAGTAGGCCCCACCGGCGCATACCCACGATATGCCCGCGATGGCGAACGTCATCGGATCGGCCGCGGGCCAAATCCGCACGATCAAACCGCACGTCATTCCCCACGCCAACACCACAATGGCTGCTCGTGACAACACGTAGGTCATGATTTGTACCTCGCCGTGATGATCCAAGCGAAGGTGTCCGAGTATGGTTAAGAATTGTTCAATGGCGGATTTTGCCTCGGCAGGATCCACGTGCGCCGCGCGGCGGCGAATGACTTTCGGCCGGTTTTGGCCTGAATTTTGATTGTCATGCTCCGCGGTTACGGGTGGACGCGACGGACGGGGTGTCACAGATGGATGTGCCTTCGAATATCGCGGCCGGTGCTGTCATAAAGCCGGTCGGACAAAAGCCCCAGCCGCGGTCTGTACACGGCGGCGCCGCGCACTCCTTCCTGGCGTTGACCGCGCTCGGGGTCGTGTTCGGCGACATCGGAACGAGCCCGCTCTACGCCTTTTCCGTCGCCCTCAACGCCACCGGACACGGGGAGCCGACCGCGGCGGACGTGTTCGGCGTGGTCTCGCTCACATTCTGGGCGCTGATGCTGATCGTGTCGCTGAAATACGTCGTGTTCGTTTTACGCGCCGACAATGACGGCGAGGGCGGAATATTGGCGCTGCTGTCGCTGGTCGAGCACGGCGGTTCGCGCTTCAAGCTGCCGATCGCCGTCGTGCTCGGCGTCATCGGCGCCTCGTTCCTCTATGGCGACGGCGTCATCACGCCGGCGATTTCGGTTTTGTCCGCCATCGAAGGCATCAAGTTCAGCCCGGCGGCGGCGGATTTCGTCGTGCCGGCGACCCTCGTGATCCTGGTGGCGCTGTTCGCCATCCAGTACCGCGGCACGCACAGCGTCGGCCGTCTGTTCGGGCCGGTGATGGTGGTCTGGTTCGTGGCGATCGGCGTGCTGGGTGCGGTCAACATCTGGGCGGCGCCCGAAATCCTGACCGCGCTGAGCCCGGTCGCCGCCGCGCGCCTCGCCATCGCCAGCCCGCGGACATTGTTTCTCGTGCTCGGCGGCGTCTTCCTGGCGCTGACCGGCGGTGAGGCGCTCTACGCCGACATGGGTCATGTCGGCCGCCCGGCGATCCGGCAGGCCTGGTTCGGCCTGGTGCTGCCGGCCCTGGTGCTGAATTATCTGGGGCAGGGCGCCCATGTGCTGGTCGATCCGAGAGCGATCGAGAACCCGTTCTACAGCACGGCGCCGGGCTGGGCGCTGATTCCCTTGGTGCTGCTCGCCGCCGTCGCGACCGTGATCGCGTCGCAAGCGCTGATCTCCGGCGTGTTCTCGATGACGCGGCAGGCGATCCAGATGGGGCTTTGCCCGCGCGCCCGGGTCGTGCCGACCTCGAGCGAGGAAGCCGGACAGGTTTACGTGCCGACGGCGAACTGGCTGTTGGCGGCCGGCACGATCCTGGTCGTGCTGATGTTCAAGACCTCGGACAATCTGGCGTCCGCCTACGGCATCGCCGTTTCGGGCACGATGCTGATCACCACGCTCCTCCTTTATCGCGTGGCGATCGGGCGCTGGAATTGGCCGCCGGTCCTCGCCGTCGCCGTCATCGCCGGCTTCGCGGCGATCGAAGCGCTCTTCCTCGCCGCCAATTCACTCAAGATCGTCGAGGGCGGCTGGTTTCCCCTCGCGGTCGGCGTTTCGATCGCCGCGCTGATGCTGTGCTGGCGCAAAGGCTCGCTGGAGGTGCGCCAACGCCTCTACGACATGTCGATGATCCCGCTCGACCGCTTCCTCGCCCACCTCGACGAACGGGTGATCGGCCGGGTGCCGGGCCTCGGCGTCTGGCTGACCAAGGTCGAGCACGGCGCCTCGCCGATGCTGCTGCGTCACCTCGAGCATAACCGCGTCTTCCACGAGCGGGTCGCGCTGTTGAGCTTCGTGCCGGATCGCCGGCCGCGCGTGCCGTTCCACGAGCGCTACACCGTCGAGAATGTCGGCCACGGCTTCTATCGCATGCAGATACGGCTCGGCTTCATGCAGACGCCGGACATTCCGCTGAGCCTGCGCAACCTGGACATGTTGGGCTTCGACGCCGATCTCGAACGCAAGCACTACTATCTCGCCCACGAGACGGTGGTGCGGCGCGAGAAGGATTCGGCCATGGGGCCGGTCTCGTTCGCGGTGTTCTCGTTCCTGAGCAAAATATCGAGCCGGGCGCCGGATTTTTTCAAGATCCCGCACGACGCGGTGATCGAGGTCGGCTTCCGCGTGGAAATTTGAGCGGTCGCTACGGTCGTGGTCGCCCCTTCGCGACCGCCAACTCTGGAGCCACTTGGCAGTTTCCGCGACGATAGGCGCGCGGAGCCCGCTTCCTTACGCCGCTGCCGCCTGGCCGTGCCCCGCCTTCACGAGGCAGCCCTTGATCTTGCCAAGGAGCCGGTTGAAATCGACCGGCTTGGTGTCGAAATCGGAGCAGCCGACCTCGACGCTCTTGGCGCGATCGGTGTCCAAGGCGTGAGCGGTCAAGGCGATGATGGGGATGTTCGTCGTTCTTGGATCGGCTTTGATCAATCGCGTTGCCTCCCAGCCGTCCATGGCGCCAAGAGCGACGTCCATGAGGATCACGTCCGGCATCTGCGACACCGACATGGCGACGCCGCTGGCGCCGTCGATGGCGCAGCACACGGCAAAACCCTGGCGTTCTAGACGGCGGGTGAGCATGTCGCGGTTGGGCAGGCTGTCCTCAACGAGCAGGATTTTTGCGCACGGAGGTGCCGCGTCGGCGATATCGGTCATTTTTATGTCCCCGAGGTGTCAATCGCGCCAGATTGCATCCGGCTACCTAAGAACCGGCTAAGCCGTATGATGAAACGGTGTGCGTGGTTAGCGAAAGCTGACAAGTCCCGGCCGGCGTGCGACCGTTTGCGGCGTTGCGATGGCAGCTCCCATTCTTGTCGCCTCAAGGTTGTGCTCCCGTCTGCGAAAGCACGGTACTTTTTTTACTTTTAGCTGAGAGCGATTTAAGGTCTGCCGCCCGACAAGGGGAGCAGACGTGCACCTATGGGTCTACTGGCCGGCAAATCTACAGGCCGGTTGACGGTAATACGGTAAATTTACGTTCCTAATTCAATTATGAAGGGCGGGTTGGCGTGGGCCGCCCCTGCCGGGCCAATCGGAATCAAAACGATGATTAGCGGATCGCTGTGGAAAGCGGATGGACGCGATACCGGTGGTGCAGTCGACATCGAGGGTAATGTAATCTTCGAGTCCTTGCTCGCCTTCACGGTACAGGCTCGACCCGACGACAATGGCGCGCTTGCGGCCGTGTTGCATGAAACCGGCATCGAGCACCAGGTCCTCGATCGCCCGTCGCTCGTGAAGGATCGTCTCGCCGACCGCACGCCTGATATTGTATTCCTCGACGTTGGCGCTGACTCGAGCCAAACCGTCGACGCGCTGTTTGTGCTTGCCGCGGCTTCGTATTCGGGCGTCGTGCAGCTGATCGGCGATGGGGCGTTTGCCATGGACGCTCTCCTGCATACCGGCAAACGCCTCGGTCTGCAGATGCGGCCGATCCTGGTGCGACCGTTTACCGAAGCGGCGGTCGCGGAGTTGCTCGAGGCCGAGGGACTGCGGGCGACGCATCTCGGACTGCCGACGATCGATCTTTACCGGGCGCTGCAAAACGGTTGGGTCGAGTTCTGGTATCAGCCGAAGATCGAACTGCGGACCCGGCACATCGTCGGCGTCGAGGCGCTCGCGCGCGTACGCCAACCGAACCGGGGTGTCCTCTCGCCAGGGAGCTTTTTGACGGGCGCCAACGACAAGGCCCTGGTTTGGCTCAGTGAAGAGGCGCTCATCAGCGTGCTCGAAACGAGCGAGGATATCGCGAGGATGGGCGCAAAGCTGCAGCTCGCGGTGAACGTTTCCGCCAAGGCGCTACTCTCGGCCCAGCTGATCATCCGGGAGCATCAGTCGAAGACCGGCAGCTGGCCAAGTCTGCTGCTTGATGTGGCCGAAGACGAAGTCGCCGTGAATATTCCGCAAGCCGTCGACGCCATGGGGAGCCTCGCGCCGTACGGCATCAAACTGGCGATCGATGACTACCGGGGCGAACGCTTGTCGGTTGCGCAGCTCAGAAAGCTCGGGTGCGCGGAGTTGAAGCTCTCCAAGCGCTTCGTTGCCGGTTGCGATGCCGATTTCGACCAAAGCGGCGCTGTGCGAACGAATGATTCATCTCGCGCACAGCATTGGCAGCACGGCGGTCGCGATCGGAATTGAACGAGGCGCCGAGGTTCAGGCACTGCGCAATCTGGGATGCGACGTTGGACAGGGCTTCCTGTTCGGTCAGCCCATGCCGCCTGACCGATTCCTGAACTTGCTTGGCGAGAAAGTCCTGCGGAACAAACAGCCCAAGGCGGTGCCCGAGACGGTCGACATCGGGGCGAACCGCGCTATCTGAAAGTTTTTACGCGCCGTGCGCCGGCCGCCAGGCGAGCCGATGGCGCTCGGCGACGTTGAAGGCGAGCGCGCCGCCAAAGCCGACCCAAGATGCGGCGCGGTCTATTCGACATCGAACAAACAACCAAACAAATCACGGGAGTGAAACCGCATGGCCCGCAAGATCATCGACATTTCCGTACCGCTGCAGAACGGCGTGGCGGCCGATCCGCCCGGCATGGGGCCGGCCATCGACTATGTCGATCATCAGCAGAGTCTCTCGCGGATCCTGAGTTTCTTCCCAGGTCTCGCGGCGGCGGATTTGCCCGACGGCCAAGGCTGGGCGCTGGAACAGGTCAGGCTCACCACCCATAACGGCACCCACGTCGACGCGCCCTGGCACTACCACCCGACCATGAACCGCGGCGAACGCGCCGCGACCATCGACGAAATTCCGCTCGACTGGTGCTTTCAGCCCGGCGTCAAGCTCGACTTCCGCCACTTCGCCGACGGCTATGTCGTCACTGCGGCCGACATCGAGGCCGAGCTCGAACGCATCGGCCACACGCTCGAGCCGCTCGACATCGTCGTCGTCAACACCAGCGCCGGCGTCAAATATGGTGAGCCCGATTACGTCGATTGCGGCTGCGGGGTGGGCTATGAAGGCACCATGTACCTGACCGAACGCGGCGTGCGGGTCGTCGGCACCGACGGCTGGAGCTGGGACGCGCCGTTCTCTTACACTGCGAAGAAATACGCGCAAACCCATGACGCATCGATCATTTGGGAGGGCCACAAGGCCGGCCGCCACATCGGCTATTGCCAGATCGAAAAGCTGCACAATCTCGAAGTGCTGCCGCCGACCGGGTTCATGATTTCCTGCTTCCCGATGAAGATCGAACGCGCCTCGGCCGGCTGGACGCGGGCGGTCGCGATCCTGGAAGAATAGGGAGGGAGCGCGCGTGCATCCGCGAGCTGATGAGGCTGCGTGGCTGCACGGCCGGCGTGAGTGCGTGTCATCCACGCTAAGCTATAGTGCGTGGCTACAATAATGGGGGGAACGCCAGTTGAATTGAATTGCCATCGTTACCGGGGCCGGCCGCGGCATCGGCGAGGCCACAGCGCGCGCGTTGGCGCGCGACGGGCACACCATCGCATTGGCCGATCTTGACCTTGCCGGCGCACGCCGCGTCGCGGCAACGCTCCCCGGCGCGGGCCATGACGTTTTCGAGGTCGACGTCACGGACGAGGCCTCCGTCGAGGCGCTGTTCGATGCGGTCGAGGCGAAGCTCGGCGCCGTCGCGGTGCTCGCCTGCGTCGCCGGCGGTCCGTTTCTGACGCCGGGCCGCCGCCCCAGCATCCTCGAGACGACCACGGAAAACTGGATACGCACCGAGGCGCTCAATGCGCGCGGCCCGTTCCTCTGCATCCGTGCGATGCTCCGCCGCCGCGCCACGACGCCGGTCGCCGACGGCCGCATCGTCACCGTCTCCTCGATGTCCGGCATCACCGCCGAAAGCCCGACCGGGCCCGCTTATTCCGCGGCCAAGGCGGCGGTCATCCACCTGACGCGCTATGCGGCGCTCGAAGCGGCGCCGCTCGGCATCACTGCCAACACCGTCGCGCCCGGACTGACCGACACGCCGGCCGTGCGCGGCGATCTGACGGCGGAGCAGATCGAGGCCGCCCGGCGCGCTATTCCGATCGGCCGGCTCGGCAAGCCGGAAGACATCGCCGAAACGATCGCCTTCCTCGCCTCGAGCCGCGCCGGCTACATCACCGGCGCCGTCATCGAAGCGAACGGCGGCCGCCAGCCGCCATGACGGGCGACCCCAAGCTGCTCGAACGGCCGGTGTGGTCGGCGCTGACGACGGCGCACGCCGGTTTCGCGCGCGGCAACGATCTCGCCCGACGCTACTCGCCCGACGTGGCGCCGTTGTGCTCTGTTCGCGAGGTTTCGGACGCGTGTGTGCAGGCGTTGGCGGCGCTGATGGCGCCGGGCGACATCGTCGGGCTGTTCAGCGCCGAACCGGTCGCGGCGGGAGGCGGGCTCGCGGTTATCGCGCAGAAATTCGTCGAGCAGATGGTCTATGAGCGCAGCGAAGTCCCGGCCGCCGGCGCCGGCGCGATCGTGAAACTCACGCCCGACGACGTTCCCGAAATGATGCGTCTCGTCGAATTGACAGAGCCGGGGCCGTTCGCGCCGCGGACCATCGCGCTCGGATTCTATATCGGCATCCGCAGCGCCGGCGCGCTGATCGCGATGGCGGGCGAACGCATGAAATTCGACGGCTTCACGGAAATCTCCGCCGTGTGCACGCATCCCGCTCACCGCGGGCGCGGCCATGCGTCCTTGCTCGTGAGAACGCTGATGCGGCAAATCCTCGAGCGCGGCGAGACGCCGTTTCTCCATGTCTACAGCGACAATGTGCACGCCGCCGCGCTCTACGAAAAGCTCGGCTTCGCGCACCGGCGTTCGATTGGGGTGACGGTTTTGAAGCGGGAGCAGGGGCCGATTTGACTGAGAGCGTGATTGTGCACCACGATTTCGGCTGGCATGACTTCAATCAATTCTTCAAGATAGCGCACGCCGTTGGCGCCACGGCGGTTCACGGCGCATTTGCTGTGGCGAGAACGCCGTCGGGATGTTCTCCGTTGACCGCGTTCGAACGAATTGGTGGGGGCGGTCGCTCGTCGGATGGCCGCGGAAATGGAAAGCCAATCCGAGTCCAGCGTCACGTCTCAATCAACTGCGCGCGGAAAGTGGCT
>CAWIHU010000011.1:297500-491225 GCA_963836095.1 uncultured Pseudomonadota bacterium | reverse complement strand
CAACCGCGGACAGATTGCGCGCTCGGGCTCGGTCGCGCCGGCCGTCACGCCGATCGTGCGGATTCCGCCGAACGGCGCCGAGATGTCGCAGGTCTACGCGAAGCAAGCGCTGGACCTCGGCGCGTACGGCATCATTTGGCCGCACATCTCGACCGTCGAGGAGGCCTACAACGCCGTCGCCGCATGCCGCTATCCGCGGCTGCCCGACAAGCCGCGCTACGAACCGGCCGGCATTCGCGGCGACGGACCGACGGCGGCCGTGCGCTACTGGGGCCTCACGCAAGAGCAGTACTACGAACGCGCCGACGTCTGGCCGCTCAATCCCAAGGGCGAGATCTTCGTCATCTTGATGATGGAAGACACGCGCGGGATCGCGAACCTGCCCAATATCCTCGAGAACGTGCCGGGCATCGGCGCGATCCTCATCGGCGAGGGCGACCTCTCGCAAGAGCTGGGCTATCCGCGCCAGTACGAGCACCCGCTCGTGGTCGATTGGATGAACCGCGTGGTGGAGACGTGCAAAGCGTACAACGTGACGTCGGGCACCCGCACGTCGACACGAAGAATGTCGATCGGATCGTCAAGGCGGGCTACCGGTTTCTGATGGCGGCGCCGGTGCGCAGTTATGCCGCGCTCCCGGACGCGACGAGGAAGCTCACCGGGCGGGGATAGGCATGTTTCCTCCCCCGCTTGCGGGGGAGGGTAGGGACGGGGCTTGCGGCGGGAACGCCTCGCAAGCGGCGGAAACCTGCCCTCCCGCCGTTCGCTTCGCTCGCGACCTCCCCCGCAAGCGGCGGGAGGAAAGTCAGCTCGCTCCTAATCCGCCCTTCTCCTCGATGAAGCACGCGATCTCCTCGACGCCTTTGCCGGCGCGCAGATTGGGAAAATGAAAGGCCGTGCGCCGCGCATGCGTTTCGACTCGCGCTCCATCGTCTCCAGCGAGGCGCCGACATAGGGCGCGAGATCGATCTTGTTGATCACCAGCAAATCCGAGCGGGTGATGCCCGGGCCGCCTTTCGAGGGGATTTTGTCGCCGGCGGCGACGTTGATGACGTAGATGGTGAGATCGGCCAGTTCCGGCGAGAACGTCGCGGCGAGATTGTCGCCGCCGGATTCGATCAGCACCAGATCGAGGTCGGGAAATTTCGCCCGCATGTCGGCGATGGCCGCGAGGTTCGCCGACGCGTCCTCGCGGATCGCGGTGTGCGGGCAGCCGCCGGTCTCGACGCCGGCGATGCGGTCGGGACGAGCGCGCCGGAGCGCACCAGATATTCGGCGTCCCATTTGGTGTAGATGTCGTTGGTGATGGCGGCGATTTCGTAGCGTTCGCGCAGACGCTTGCACAAAGCGTCCATCAGCGCGGTCTTGCCCGATCCGACCGGGCCGCCGACGCCGACGCGCAAGGGACCGTTGGCGTTCGTCATCGTATTCCTCAGCTCCTGAACAATCGCGTGTATTGAGCCTCGTGGCGCATGCTGGCGATATCGGCGCGAAACGTACAAGTGCCGACCTCGTCGAGCGGCGTTGTGAGCGCCGCGCCGCCGTCGCCGCCACCACCTTTTCGAGCGCGGCCAGCACGCGCTGGCCGTCGGTCTGGCCGAGCGGAATAAGCCGCACGCCGGCGGAAATCCAGTTCGCGGCAATCGCGTGCAGGAACGCATTCAGCGCCGGCGCGCAGCCGATGCCGTGCCCGGCGCAGGTCGTGCCGACGGCGACGGGGAGCGCGACCGGGCCGTCCCAGGCCGCCGCGAGGCGATCGAGCGCCGAACAGGGCCATGCCGCACGGGTCACCTCGAGAAAGGCGCGGCCTTGCGCCGTCGTTTCGAGAAAGCGCTCTTTGGATGGAACGAACGCGGCCGCAAGTTCGGCGACGGTTCGTAGCGCGACATCGTCGCCCGCGTCGACGGCGCGAAACGCGTGCACGAAAAACACCGCGTCGGCGAAACCGCCGCCGTCGGCCATCGTCGCGGCGAGCCATTGCCGCAGCGTTTCGGCATCCTTATGTCGCCGGCTTCGACCGCCCATTCGATGCCGCTCGAATAGGAGAACGCGCCGATCGGATAGGCCGGCGAAGCCACGCCATCAGGCGATAGAGCGCGGCGGTGTTGAGCGGAATCATTAGAAGGGTGCCGCGCTTCGGGGACGCTTTTTGGTCCCGCTTGCGCGGCGCGGAGCGGAGCAGAGCTTTAGTCATGCTCATGCTCGTGGTGATGATGCCCGTGATGATGGTGCTGTGCCGCATGATGGCCCTGCGCGTACGCGCCTTGCTCGGGTCGAACGCCGCCTCGATCATCACCAGCCGGGCGCCGAGCCCGCGCAGCATGTCCTCGATGACGTGGTCGCGGCGGATGCGCAGCTTGTCGCCGGCGATCTGCACGTCGATGTGGCGGTTGCCGATGTGCCAGGCGAGCCGCGCCAGCTCGTGGCCGTTCGCGGCCGTAATCTCGACCAGCGGCTCCGGCCGCCCGGCCACGCGCACGATCGCGCCGTCGTCGAGCACGAGGCCGTCGCCGTCGCGCAAGGCGGTTGCTTGGGCAGGTCAGCATGAAAGCCGTGCCGCGCTCGCCGGTGAGTACGATGCGGCGGCGATGGCGCTCATGGGCGTCGAGCGTGACAAGATCGACTGCGCTCGCCGCGTCCCAATCGCCGGCCGGTCTCACTTCGCACGCTCGCTTCATCGTCTGCTCCTCGTCTCCTGTTCATAGCGCAACACGGGAGCGCTGCGATAGCGGGACGAAAGAGGGCTGTTGGAGGTTGTGCTGGGCGCCGATATGCTGCGGCCCTTTGCTCCAACCGCCGAGCCAAGAGGCGCTTCCAATGATCGACAAAATCGTGCAATCGATGGCCGCGGCGATGGCCGGCATTCGCGACGGCTCGGTCGTCCTGCTCGGCGGCTTCGGCTCGATCGGTCAGCCCAACGCGCTGATCGAGGGTTTGATCGAGCAAGGCGCCAAAGACCTGACCGTGGTCTCGAACAATGCCGGCACCGGGCGCACCGGTCTGGCGCGGCTGCTCGAACTCGGCCGCGTGCGCAAGATTATCTGCTCCTATCCGCGCAGCGCCGGTTCGGTGGTCTTCGAAGAAGTCTATCGCACCGGCAAAGTCGAGCTGGAAATCGTGCCGCAGGGCACCATGTCCGAACGCATGCGGGCCGCGGGCGCCGGTATTCCGGCCTTCTACACAGCCACCGCCGTCGGCACCAAGCTCGCCGCCGGCAAGGAGGAGCGCCAAATCGCCGGCCGCAAATATCTGCTAGAAGAAGCGCTGGGCGGCGACGTCGCGCTGATCGAGGCCTGGGAGGCTGACCGCTGGGGCAACCTGACCTACCGGTCGTCCGCGCGCAATTTCAATCCGGTGATGGCAACCGCAGCGACATTGACCATCGCGCAAGCGCAGCACATCGTCGAGCTCGGCGCGCTCGATCCGGAAAAAATCGTCACGCCCGGCGTCTACGTCAAGCGCGTGCTGCATGTGCCTTACGGCGAACCCGCCGTGACTTGAAGGAGGAAATGGCGATAGAAACCATGCTCGACACCTGCAAGCCGTTGACGCGCAGCGAAATGGCGGCGCGCGTCGCCCGCGATATTCCTGAAGGCTGGTACGTCAATCTGGGCATCGGCGCGCCGCTGCAGATCGCCGACTTTGTGCCGGCCGATCGCGAAGTCATTTTTCATTCCGAAAACGGCGTGCTCGGCATGGGACCGGCGCCGGCGCCGGAAGAGATCAACCGCTGGCTGATCAATGCCGGCAAGCAATATGTCACGCTGCGCACCGGCGGCTCCTATATGCATCATGCCGACAGCTTTGCCCTGATCCGCGGCGGCCATCTCGATCTCTGTGTGCTCGGCGCGTTTCAGGTCGCCGAGAACGGCGATATCGCCAACTGGTCGACGTCCGACAATGACACCGCGCCCGCCGTCGGCGGCGCGATGGATCTCGCCGCCGGGAGCGCCAGCTCTGGGTGCTGATGGAGCATCTGACCAAATCGGGCGACAGCCGGCTGGTGCGCCGCTGCACGTATCCGTTGACTGCACTGGGTGCCGTCAAGCGCGTTTATACCAATCTTGCAGTCCTCGACGTCACGGACCAAGGCTTTGTCGTCCGCGAAATGGCGCCAGGCCTCACGCTCGATGCGCTGCGAAAGGTCACCGCTGCGCCGTTACGCGCGGCGGACTGACCATCACGAAGTCAAGAACGGACAACTACTGCGTCGTGGTCGGAGCTGGCTTCGCCGCGGCCGCGGGCTCGGTCTTTTGCTTCTTTTTCGTCGCCGCCGCGGGCTTCGTTTCAAGTTCGGGAGGCGGGCTTGCGGCCAGCGTCGAAGAAGATGTCGGGGTCCAGTGCGTGCCGGCCTTCGGCTTGGCGGCGGTGTCAGTTGAGGCTTTCGGATCCGCGGCTTTTTGTCGGTCGGTTTTGGCGCGGCGGCCTTGTCGGTTGGCTTCGCCGCGGCGGTTTTCGCGCCCGGCCGCTTCTTGTGCGGCGGTGCCGCCTCGATGGCGCTGAGATTGGCGAGCTGCGCTGGCGTGCGCGTCGGCCCGGTATAGACCACGACCGGCACGACGGGTCCTTCGTCCGACAGGAGCGCGCCGCCCTTGGGCGTCGGTGCGCGCAGGCTGGAAAGAACCGCCGCGAACGCCGAGCTCTGCTCGCCGCCGCCGTTATTGTCGTTGCCGGCCTCGTCGTCTTCGTCTTCGGCGGCGGGCCGCTTGCGGTGCGATCCGCACACTTCGTCGTGCAGATTGGGCGGCGACGCCGCGATCGGCTTGAGCTGCTCGACCGAGCCGAGCGACGGGGTCAGCCACGACAGCGGATTCTGCGTGAAGCCGCTTTCCAGAAGTTCCGCCGCCTTGACCGCGCGCGCCGCGGACGACGGCGCGCCGAGCACCACCGCGATCAGGCGCTTGTCGCCGCGCGTCGCGGTGGCGACGAGGTTGAAGCCGGAGGCGCAGATGAAGCCGGTCTTCATGCCGTCGGCGCCGGGATAGCGGCCGAGCAGCTTGTTGTAGTTGCGCACGACGCGGCGGCCGAATTTGATCGCCGGGATGTGCCGGTAGAAATCGTATTCGGGAAAATCGTGGATCAGCGCGCGGGCGAGAATGGCGAGGTCGCGCGCCGAGGTGATCTGGCCGTCGGCCGGCAGGCCGTTGGGGTTGACGAAATTCGATTGCGTCATGCCGAGGCGATGGGCGGTCTGCGTCATGTCGTCGGCGAAATTCTCGATCGAGCCGTCGACGCCTTCGGCCAGCAGGATCGCCATGTCGTTGGCGGATTTCACCAGCAGCATCTTCAGCGCATTGTCGACGGTGACCTGGGTGCCGACCGGAAAGCCCATTTTGGTCGGCGCCTGCATCGCCGCGTTGCGCGACACCGCGAACAGCGAATCGAGCGTGATGCGCCCCTGCTTGACCGCCTGCAGCGTGACATAGGTGGTCATCAGCTTCGTCACCGAAGCCGGATACCAGGGATAGGTGGCGTTCTCGGCGTGCAGCACCTTGCCGGTCTCGACGTCGACCAGGAGCGCGGACGACGCCCGCGCCGGCGTTGCCGTCAGTGCTGGCGCCAACAGCGACAGCAAGGCGGCGGCGAAGGTCAGCGCCCGAAGCGATTGCAATTGATACACGTGTCGCGGTCCATTCCGTTGGTCGGGCCCACTGCGTTCCTTGTGGGGCGCACAAGGCGGGGTCGCTCGATGGGGCCGCGATAGGTTCACACAAGAGTTAAATCGCGTCGGCGTCGCACTATTTAAGCCATAGCCGGGGCCGAACGCAAAGTCGAATAGCGGTACCATTGCGATCCGTGTGGATTTGCGACACCCTGTTCGCCCAATGCTTTAGTCCTTGGCAAAAGCGCCAGAAATTCGGCCAAGGGTTCCGGCAGGGAAAGGGAACCATCATGACAGCCTGCATCGTGGGATGGGCGCATACGCCGTTCGGCAAGCTCGCCGGCGAAACGGTCGAGAGTCTGATCGTCAACGTGACCAACGCGGCGCTTGTCGACGCCGGTATCGCCGCGGCGGACGTCGATGAGATCGTGCTCGGCCACTTCAATGCCGGCTTCTCTCCGCAGGACTTTACCGCCTCGCTGGTGCTGCAGGCCTCGCCCGATCTGCGCTTCAAGCGCGCGACGCGGGTCGAGAACGCCTGCGCCACCGGTTCCGCGGCGATCCATCAGGGGCTCAAATCGATCGCGGCCAAGGCGGCCCGCGTCGTGCTCGTGGTCGGCGTCGAGCAGATGACGACGACGCCCGCGGCCGAGATCGGCCGCAATCTGTTGAAGGCGTCCTATGTGCGCGAGGAAGCCGATATCGACGGCGGCTTCGCCGGCGTGTTCGGCAAGATCGCGAGCCTCTATTTCCAGAAATGGGGCGACCAGTCCGACGCGCTGGCGATGATCGCCGCCAAGAACCACAAGAACGGCGTCGACAATCCTTATGCGCAGATCCGCAAGGATCTCGGCTACGACTTCTGCCGCACCGAGAGCGACAAGAACCCGCGCGTCGCCGGCCCGCTCAAGCGCACCGACTGCTCGCTCGTCTCCGACGGCGCCGCGGCTTTGGTGCTCACCAACGTCGAGACCGCGCTGAAGATGGACAAGGCGATCGTGTTCCGCGCCGCCGAGCACGTGCAGGATTTTCTGCCGATGTCGCGGCGCGACATTCTCAAATTCGAGGGCTGTTCGCTCGCCTGGAACCGGGCGCTGGCGCAAGCCGGCGTCAGCTTGTCCGACCTCTCGTTCGCCGAGGTGCATGACTGTTTCACCATCGCCGAATTGTTGGTCTACGAGGCAATGGGCCTCGTGCCGGAAGGCCAGGGCGCCCGCGCCATCGCCGACGGCACGGTGACGAAGGACGGCGCATTGCCGATCAACCGCTCCGGCGGCCTCAAGGCCAAGGGCCACCCGATCGGCGCCACCGGCGTCTCGATGCACGCCATCACCTCCATGCAGCTCACCGGCACCGCCGGCGACATGCAGCTCAAGGCCCCGACCCTCGGCGGCATCTTCAACATGGGCGGCGCCGTGGTGGCGAATTACGTGAGCATCCTGGAACGGCTGCGGTAACTTCACCTCTCCCCCTTTGCGGGAGAGGTCGCCCGAGCGCAGCGAGGGCGGGTGAGGGGAAGTAACCTTGGCCCAACGCTGCGGCCACTTGCCCTCACCCGCTTCGCTTCGCTCGCGACCTCTCCCGCAAAGGGGAGAGGTGAAAACGCACCACCGTTCTCGCGGCGCCCCTTCGCGCCCGAGCTATGCCACGACCAAGCAAACAAACGACGGCCGGGCGTGATCTTCGTCAGATGGCGCCGGCGGTGGGGTCGGCGGCCGTCACGATCACGCGCGGTCAACGCGTCACCACCGGGCTTGACCCGGTGGTCCATGCGGAAGTGCCGCGATCAAGGCCGAAACAGACTGATGCGCGGCCCGGCCCCATGGATTGCCGGGTCAAGCCCGGCAATGACGAAGGAAACGAGCGAAGCAAGAAAAAAGGAAAGCGGAACGCCGAAAGGCGCTGTTCAATAACCTCCGCATCTTGCGATGCGGCGCGGCCCCCACCTTCATCCTCCCCCGCATGCGGGGGAGGACGCGGAGGGGGCCGCTCGCCTCTCGGCGTTCCACCACGGCACCGGCGAGCAGATTCGGTGCTTCTATCGTAAACGGGGACAAATGTCAAGGCGCGTCTCGTTATTAGCGACTTTCGGCAACGCCGTCATACGGGCACCAACGGAGCACAGTGTTGACAACTGTTAACGGCGCTCTAAATGTCCGGTGCAAGGAGGACAGTAATGAAAAAGTATGAGTTCAGCATCATTGCGTCCGGCCTCGATCCGCAAGCGGAGGACTTCGAGTCGCGCTTTTACGATGCGGGCTGCAACGACGCGACGATCTCGTTTCAAAAGGGCCACATCATTGCGGACTTTGCGCGAGAAGCGGAATCCATCGATGCCGCCCTCTGTTCCGCCGTCGCGGGTGTGGAGGCGGCCGGCGCGCATGTTGATCGGGTAGAACCCGATCCGCTCGTTAATTTGTCCGACATTGCCGCGCGCGCCGGCCTGACGCGGGCGGCGATCAGCCAATATTCGAAAGGCCAACGCAGCGAGAATTTCCCATCGCCGGTGGCGAGAGTGACCTCCGATACTCCCTTATGGGACTGGGCGACCGTTGCCGCGTGGCTCTTCCGGCATCAAAAGCTGTCGCGGGAGGAAGCTATCGAGGCGGAAGCTGTGAAGGCCGCCAATGAGGCTATCAAAGCCCACGAACCATTGCGGGATGCCTTGAAAGGACACTCCGCGCGTAGGGCGGATTAGCGGAGCGTAATCCGCCATTCGATCACCGCGAGGCGGCGGATTACGCCTTCGGCTAATCCGCCCTACGCGCTGCGACTTCCCGCCAAACTTTGCAAAGGCCCTTAAATAATATAAAAAAGTTCGGCTAGTTCCGGGTTAAGGGAGTGCACGAAGTCGCAAATGTCGCAAGTTCGGGCAGAAATATCCGCCGGTATGTGGGCAATCGGGTTGCTCTTCAAGCGCGACGATCTTTTGCACATAGGCCTCCAATCATTTTTTCAAGACTACATCTCGTATTATAGAAAATTGACTTATCCAATCATCGATCTGGTACCATCTATTTTTCACGTCAAGTTGCCTATTTGGTACAAGGATTCTATATGTCATTTCTTTCGTAGTGTGTTTGATTACGGTCCGTGTTTATATGCCACGAATTAAATACGCGTCTAAACTTTCAATGCTACAAATTTATTTTGTGACTATCTTCAGTGCCGCTGTTCAGTCGATCGTGCTGCTCGGAATTTGGATGCCTATGGGATTTTTTCTGAGTGTCACACTCGGAAGGTATGCCAAGGGCGGCCCCTTCGCAACGCAAGTAAAAGAGGATGCAGCAAAAGCATTGCGTCTCTATGTGCTGGCCGCTGTAGCTTCGGTCTTATTTTTTGCCGCGAATGCATTTATTTGAAGGACCGATGCGCCCGGACTTGCCAAAGCTGCGGCTATGGCATTAAATTCCATCCTGAGGCCGACGACTACCAAACGAAAGAGCCCTGCAGCAAACCACGGGCTTTCGAGTTAAATATCGTGGCGAGGAGATACGAAGCGCGTTGTCGTGCCAATCGTCTCGAATTTGGAGCTCAGCCGACACGGCTTATCGACCAAGGGTTTAACGCTCGTCGCCGCTCCGGCTCATGTACATCGGCCCGGAACGCCGCCGACACGAGCCGCGCGATCCTGTCCGAATCGAACAGCGCGTAGGGCGGATTAGCGGAGCGTAATCCGCCATTCGATCACCGCGAGGCGGTGGATTACGCCTTCGGCCAATCCGCCCTACGTGCTGGCCGCGGGTTCACCGCTTTCTGGCGACGAAATTATGATACTCGAACTCGCATGTATCGCGGTTAAACCGGAAACATAAATATCGATCGCCCTTTTGTGTCATGCCCGAATAGACCACCTTTCCTTCGAAATTTTCGAAGAGTTCCCAAGCCCAAAATCTCCGCGGTCTATCACCACGACGCGATGGTCCGCTCTTGCCGAAACCAACTTGTCTGAAACGTCGCCTTTACCGACCGCGATCTCAAACACTAGCGGAATACGATCCAGCCGATACTCACCGTCGCGTTTCAACCATGCGAAATCCCACATCAATTCCCAAGAATACCGCCTGCGGTACGGGTTGTTTCTGATGGTTGTATAACCCAACCGAAAGCCAAGTTTATCCAAATGAGAAATTATTGCGTACATCCATTGCTCAGTGAATATCTTATCGTCGTACTTCTCCACTTCTCGCCAGCCAGCTCGTGTAAACTTAGCCCACCATTTGCCGATCCGGCGCCGTAAGCGCGATCTTTCGTCGGTCGGCCATTTCTCGGCGCGCGCCTGCGCCGGAATTGCTGTAATAATATTTATTATCTCGCGCTCAATATCGTCAGGTTCATTTCGGGCGCCGTTGACCGCGTTCCTCACCATGATGCCGCCCTTCCCCCGCAGCTAGAAGCGGACAAACATTCCCGACTCTACGTCGCATGCTTCACACTACCTTCCGAGCCGCGTGTTAGCGGCGGCCATCATGCCAAGCTCACCAAGCGAGCGCCAGCGATTGAATGCGAAGCCGGCGCCATGGAAGGCGATTTGCGGCGCGGCGAGCCAGGGCGGCCGGCGGTGAACTTCGCCAAGCTGCCGGAGTTGGTGCGCCGAAAGGACTGAAGCTGCCGATAGGATGGCGGATTACCCTTCGCTAATCCGCCGAACGGGCTAAGCTATGACCGTTTCCGTGCTGACCGGATGGGCTCGACGATCGCTTTTTCTCTCGTTATTTCAACGACGCGCCACCTATCGGGCATCAGCGCCGCATCTTTTACTGACCGAGGTTTCCCGCTTCCGCGTGGCCGCACAAATATCATTCGCACCTCAGCTCCGACGTGAATATTGCCTAGTTCCCATTCGGTCTTTAGCCCACCGTGGTTTGTCTTAGGGCGCCAGATGTAAAAGCGTCCGGCTCCATCGTTCTGGTCGGTCCATGCCGTCACAATAATCTCGCCATCTGCTGCGACGCCGCCCCAAAATCCCCGAGCTGTGCCCGTTTCAACACCAGCGGCGGTCAGTGCGTCGAGGAATTTGCCGAACGCGGGAGGCCTAATAGATGCGTTCATTTCACTCTCCTACAGGTCTCTGTGAAACTCTACGCTCTATGTAGAGTCTACGCATGGTCTACGCAATGTCTCCGCGGAATTAGAATTACGGTGACCGTGCATTAATTGCTCTTCCGCGGCTTCGGTCCGCGTTTGTCACCGCAAGCGTGCAGACATGTGCGCTTTGCAGGGCCGGCGCCGACCTGCTACGTCAGGGCCAGCCCGGAAACCTATGAGGATTCCACCCGTGCCCCCCTATCGCTCTCGAACGACGACACACGGCCGCAACATGGCCGGCGCGCGCGGGCTGTGGCGCGCGACGGGGATGAAGGACGGGGATTTCGGCAAGCCGATCATCGCCGTGGTCAACTCCTTCACCCAGTTCGTGCCCGGCCATGTCCATTTGAAGGATCTCGGCCAGCTGGTGGCGCGCGAGATCGAACAGGCCGGCGGCGTCGCCAAGGAGTTCAACACCATCGCCGTCGACGACGGCATCGCGATGGGCCACGACGGCATGCTCTACTCGCTGCCCTCGCGCGAGATCATCGCCGATTCCGTGGAGTACATGGTCAACGCGCACTGCGCCGACGCCATGGTCTGCATCTCCAACTGCGACAAGATCACGCCCGGCATGCTGATGGCGGCGCTTCGCCTCAACATCCCGGCGGTGTTCGTGTCCGGCGGCCCGATGGAAGCCGGCAAGGTGGTGTGGCCCGACCACACCGTAAAGACGCTCGACCTGATCGACGCCATGGTCGCCGCCGCCGATGAGCGCGTGTCCGACGCGGACGTCGCGGTGATCGAGCGCTCGGCCTGCCCGACCTGCGGCTCGTGTTCGGGCATGTTCACGGCCAACTCGATGAATTGCCTGACCGAGGCGCTGGGCTTGGCGTTGCCCGGCAACGGCTCGACGCTCGCCACCCATGCCGACCGCAGGCGGCTGTTCGTCGAGGCCGGCCATCTCGTGGTCGATCTGGCGCGCCGCTACTACGAGCAGGACGACGAGCGCGTGCTGCCCCGCTCCATCGCCAATTTTTCGGCGTTCGAGAACGCGATGACGCTCGACATCGCCATGGGCGGCTCCACCAACACCGTGCTGCATCTCCTCGCCGCCGCCCACGAGGGCGAAGTCGACTTCACCATGGCCGACATCGATCGGCTGTCGCGCCGCGTCCCGGTGCTGTGCAAGGTCGCGCCGGCCATCGCCAACGTCCACATGGAGGATGTCCACCATGCCGGCGGCGTGTTCGGCATTCTGGGCGAGCTCGACCGCGCCGGCCTGATCAACACCGACGTGCCGACGGTTCACGCCGGGTCGATGGGCGAGGCGCTCGCGCGCTGGGACGTCAAGCGCACGGGAAGCCGCGCCGTCCACGAGTTCTTCATGGCCGCGCCCGGCGGCGTGCCGACGCAGGTCGCTTTCAGCCAGGAGCGCCGCTACGACGCGGTCGACCTCGACCGCGAGACGGGCGTGATCCGCGCGGTGTCCCATGCGTTCTCCAAGGACGGCGGCCTCGCGGTGCTCTACGGCAATCTCGCCGAGGACGGCTGCATCGTGAAGACGGCGGGGGTCGACGAGTTGGTCCTCGTGTTCGCCGGCCCGGCGCGCATTTTCGAAAGCCAGGATGCCGCGGTGAAGGGCATTTTGGGCAACACGGTCGCCGCCGGCGACATCGTGTTGATCCGATACGAAGGCCCGCGCGGCGGCCCGGGCATGCAGGAGATGCTCTATCCGACGAGCTATCTGAAGTCGAAGGGCCTGGGCAAAGCCTGCGCGCTCGTCACCGACGGGCGCTTCTCCGGCGGCTCGTCCGGCCTTTCCATCGGCCACGTCTCGCCGGAGGCGGCCGAAGGCGGCGTCATCGCGCTGGTCAAGGAAGGCGACCGCATCGAGATCGACATTCCCAACCGCCGCATCCATCTCGCCGTCGCCGACAGCGAGATCGCGGAGCGCCGTGCCGCGATGGAAGCTTTGGGGTCGGCGGCCTGGAAACCCGCGGAACCGCGCAGCCGCAAGGTCAGTACGGCGCTGAAGGCCTATGCCGCGATGGCGACGAGCGCCGCGTATGGGGCGGTGCGCCGGGTGCGGTGAGCTACGAAGATCGTCATCCTGAGGTGCGAGCCAACGGGTCCGGCCCGAAGTGGCCGGCCCGATGACAGGCTCCGCGAGCCTCGAAGGATGCTGGCACGGCGGTGCGTCCTTCGAGGGCCGCCTGCGGCGGCCACCTCAGGATGACGAGCGCGGCGTTGCTTTCGGCTGCGATCTGATCAGCAACTTGATCCGCTCGAGGGCCGCCTCTGAGAACGTCGCGATCTTCAGTGAACTTCAATCGCCTGCCTTGATCTGGGTCAATGCCTGCGATGTCGAGACGACAGAATATAACAAAATGTCGTCTCGGAGCACCATGATGCGCGCCCGCACAGTCTGCGCTCAATTGTTGCTCAATTGTTGGTGAGCGCACTCTTTTTGATTCTTGTCGCTGGTGCGCCGCGGCAAGCGCAGGCTGCCGATCCGGCGGCCGGCGAGGCGGTGTTCCAATCGGAATGCGCGATCTGCCACTCCCCGAAGCCCGACGTCAACAAGATCGGCCCGTCGCTTTTCGGGGTGGTTGGTCGCAAGACCGGCTCGGCGCCGAAATACAAATACTCGGTGGCCAACAAGAACTCCAACATCACCTGGACGCCGGAGATACTGGACAAATTCCTGGAGTTGCCGGAAAGCGTCGTTCCCGGAACGAAAATGCCGTACGACGGGCTCAAGGACCCGACTGAGCGTGCCGACCTGATCGGCTACCTCGAGACCCTGAAATAATAATGGGGAGCCGGAGCTTGCCGAAGCGTCCGTCCCAGGAGAACAGCATGAGCCCGCTACGTCGCCTCGCTTCACGCCGGCAGGTCCTCGGCGGAGGACTCGCGCTGGCGACGCTTCCGGCGCCATTCGTGCGCGCCCACGCGGCCGCGCCGATCCGTATCGGATTCCCGATACCGTTGACCGGGCCCTATCAGGAGGAGGCGCTGGACATGCTGCGCGGCGGCCATGTCGCGGTCGCCATGTTCAACGCCCAGGGGGACTCGGCGGCCAGATGGCCGAACTCGTGACCCGCGACGATGAGCTCGATTCGGCCAAAGCCGCCGACGTGACCCGCGATCTGATTGCGAACGACCACGTCGCCTTCATCACCGGCGGGCTGTCGGCGTCAGTGCAACTGGCGATCAACCAGGTGACGAAGGCCGCCAAGGTGCTGTTCAATTCCATCAGCCAGTCGGATGCGATCGTCGCCGTGCCGGATTCGAGTCCATACACGTTCCACGAGGCACTGACCCCGCACATGACGAGCCAGGCCGTCGGCCGTTATGTGTTTTCCAACTATCTCAAGAGGATCGCATTCCTGGTCGCCGATTACGCGTTCGGCAACGAGATGGTGGCGGGCTTCGAGGCCGTGGGCGAACAATTCGGCGTCGAGATCGTGGCGACCGTGCGCCATCCGCTCGGCACCCTCGACTTCCGTCCCTATCTCGAGCGGATCCAGGCCGCCAAGCCGAACGTGCTGGTGCTCTGCAATTTCGGCTTCGACCAGCGCAATTCGGTCCAGCAGGCGGATTGGATGGGACTCAAGCACAGCATGAAGTTGGTGACGCCGGTGCTGGACTTTACGCAGCGTCTCGCCGTCGGTCCGGAAGCGTATCAGGAGGTCCTTGGTGGTTCGTCATATTACTGGCGGCTCGAAGACACGGTCGCCAGCGCACGGCGGTTCAACGACCGCTTCCGCGCGATGAACGACGGCCGGGTGCCGTCCGATTATGGCGCGCTCGGCTTCGCCGGGGTCATGACGGTACTCACCGCCGCGAAGCGCGCCGGCAGCATCGCCACCGATGAGCTGGTCGCGGCGATGCAGGACATGAAATACGATCTGTACAAAGGACCCGAGTACTACCGCACGTGCGATCACCAGGCCGTGCAGTCGGCGCTGGTCGTGGACAGCCAGTTCACCACGAGCCCGAACGATATGGACGTGTTCGAGATCGTGCGGATCGATCCGCCCGACGAGGCAATGTTGAAGACTTGCGCTGCCGAGGGGCATGGCTAGCCGAGACCGGATAGCCGGATGCCGACCGCCACTGTCACCGCCGCCGGCGACCTGAAGTAGAGCGATACTGTTCGTCCTCGTCATCCTGAGGTGCGAGCCAACGGGTCCGGCCCGAAGTGGCCGGCCCGATGACAGGCTCCGCGAGCCTCGAAGGATGCTGG
This sequence comes from uncultured Pseudomonadota bacterium, assembly GCA_963836095.1. Lineage (GTDB taxonomy): Bacteria > Pseudomonadota > Alphaproteobacteria > Rhizobiales > Xanthobacteraceae > BOG-931. The sequence continues at coordinate 476,343 of CAWIHU010000011.1, read as the reverse complement.
CACGCGGTGCGTCCTTCGAGGGCCGCCTGCGGCGGCCGCCTCAGGATGACGGGCGCCGCGTTTACGTCTCCACCAGCGGCCTGTCCCGCGCGACCGCCGGATGCGAACCTTCCTCCGGCGGAAACTGCGCCCGCGCCAGCTCGGTAAAATAACCGCCGCGCGGCACCAGTTCGTCATAGGTGCCGCTCTCGACGATGCGGCCGTTCGCGAACACCAGGATGCGCGTTGCTGCGCGGATGGTGGCGAGGCGGTGGGCGATGACGAAGGTGGTGCGGCCCTTCATCACCTCGTCGAGCGCCAGCGTGACGCGCGCCTCGGTGACGGGATCGAGCGCGCTGGTCGCTTCGTCGAGGATCAGGATCGGCGGGTCTTTGAGAAGCGCGCGGGCGATGGCGAGCCGCTGGCGCTCGCCGCCGGAGAGGAGCCGGCCGCGTTCGCCGATGCCGGCGTCGAAACCCTCCGGGTTGCGGTCGATGAATTCGAGCGCCTGGGCGCGCTGCGCGGCGTCGCGCATTTCGGCGAGGGTGGCGTCGGGCTTGCCGACGCGCAAATTCTCCGCGATCGAGCGGTTGAACGAGCAGCGTCTCCTGAAACACCACGCCGATATTGCGGCGCAGCCCGGTGAGCGTCATCGCCCGGATGTCCATGCCGTCGACGGTGATGAAGCCCGACTGCGGATCGAAGGCGCGGTGCAGCAGCGCGAGCGCGGTCGATTTGCCGCTGCCGGTCGCGCCGACCAAAGCGACGCGGTCGCCGGGAAGCGCGGTGAAGCTCAAATCCGCGACGGCTGAGCGCTTGCCGTCATAGGAAAACGACACGTCCCTGAATTCGACCAGTCCGCGCACGCGGCCGGGATCGACCGCGTCGAGCCGGTCGCGCACCGCCGGCACGGTGTCGAGCACGGCGAAGAACTCGACCAGCTTCGGCGTATCCATGAACAGACGGTTGGCGAAGCCGACCACCTGCTCGAGCCGCGTGATCAACAGTGACGCGATCGCCATGAAGCTGACGATCTGACCGACAGAGGCCAGGCCGACCAGCTTGAGATAGGTCCCGGTGAGGAGGATCGCGAGCATGGTGAGGTGGTGCCGGTGCGGGTGAGCACGGCGGCGACGGCCCACCACGACAATACCGGCATCTGCGCGCGCAGCAGCGAATTCACCAGGCCCCGGAGCGCGGAGACTTCCACCTCGACGCGGGCGAAGCTCTGCACCACCGCAATGTTGCCGAGCGTGTCGGCGGCGGTCTCGGCGAGGTCGGTGTAATGCCGCTCGACCGCGCGCTGCAGCGCTTGGGCCCGCTGCATCACCACTGCGGTGAGCACCGTGAAGACGACGCACAGCACGACCAGCGGCAAAGCGAGCCGCCAGTTGATCAGGAGCGCGGTCGGCAGCAGGATGAGGATGAAGACGAAGGCGGCGAAATGCTCGCGGAAGAACGAGATCCACATCCACCACAGCGTGTCGCCGCCCGACAGCATGATCTTCAATTGCCGGCCGGAATGGGCGCCGGCGTGGTAGGCGAGCGGCAATTGCAGCACGTGCTCGAAAAAATCCGCCAGCACCAGATTGCGCCGCCGATGCGCCAGCCGGTCGGCGAACCATGCGACCAGTACGCCGGCGATGATGACGAACAGGCCGAACGCCATCCAGGCGCCGATCAGCGGCGCGAGCGTCAGCGCGGCAGCGCCGACCGCGGCGGGCAGCGGGCCGGACAGCGCGTCGACGATGTGGCCGAACAGTACCGGCTCGACCAGTTGCGCCACCGCGAGCGCGATGTTGGCGAGCGCAAGGATGCCGGCGAGGCGGGCTTCGGGCGCGAGCAGCGCGAGCAGGCGGGCATAGGCGCGAATAAACGACATTGGCAAAGAGTCCGGTATCGGGGAAAATCCGCTGCTGTGTTCCGGTCGGAGGTCCGGTCGGCCGGCGGCGGCAAGGCGCCTCGGGTTCGGGTGCGCGCGATCGGCGCTTCTGTCAAGATGTTCCGGCGATAGGATGAATGGAGGCTTTCGGTGCGCGTGCAACCCTATCTGTTCTTTGACGGCCGCTGCGGCGAAGCGCTGGAATTCTACCAAACATGCCGATGCGACCCTCGTGCGTGGTCGCACGGCCGCGAATGCGAGTCGGCGCGCACGAGGGACTTAAGGGAGGCGGATCATGGGCGGGACTCGAGTCTGAAGGCAGCGGCAAGGAATTCGTCATCGCGCGCGTGATCGACGCGCCGCGCCAGCGCGTCTGGGACGCGCTGACCAAGGCCGAACACCTGCGGCAATGGTGGGGCCCGACCGGCTTCGATGTCATCCGCGCCGATGTCGATCTGCGCCCCGGCGGCCGGTTTCATTGCGGCATGCGCTCGATCGAGGGCTTCAAGATGTGGGCGATGTTCGTCTATCAGGAGGTGCTGCCGCCGGAACGGCTGGTGTTCGTGAACTGGTTCTCCAACGAGGCCGGCGGCGTCACCCGCAATCCGATCGTGCCGACCTGGCCGCTCGAAACCATCACCACCATCGAATTCCACGAAGAGCCGGACGGCAAGACCAAGGTCGCCGTGGCCTGGGCCGCCCACAAGGCGACCGACGTTCGAGCAGAAGACGTTCGAGGCTTCGCCGCTGAAGAAGGTGAGCTGGGGCAGCACGTTCGATCAGCTCGCGGCGTTCCTGGCGAAGGGGAGTTAGCCGGCGGAGCAACCATGTCGGTCGGCAGCGCGTTCAGCGCGGCAAAGTCTCGCTCACCTTGCGCTCCGCCGCGGCCGGCAGGAACGACGGGTCGAACACCTCGGCGGCCTTGTTCTTGTCCTTGAACTTGTAGGTGAGCGCGATCTGCTCGATCGCTTCGGCGAAGCGCTCCGTATCGACGGCGCCGTAACCGCTCGCCTTGACCGCCGGGGTGAGAATGTTGTCGGCGATCGCCATGCGCAGGCGTTCGAGCTCGGTGTCTCTCTTGGCCGCGTCGTTGCGGTGAAGCACCGCGTCGATGGCGCGCGCGGGGTTGCGCATGGTGTCTTTCAACGCCCGGACATAGGCGCGCAGGAAGGCCTGCACGGCATCGGGCTTGTCGGCGGCGAACTTCGGCGCCACGGCGATGGCGTCGCCATAGAGCGCCACGCCGTAATCCGCCATCGGCAGCAAAGCGAGATCGTCCGGCGGCACGCCGCGGTCCTTGAGGTTGACATAGACGGTGAAGGCGCAGCCGGTGACGGCGTCGACCTCGCCGGCGGCGAGCATCGGCTCGCGCACCGGGGCGCCGACATTTTCGATCGCGACCTTGGCGGTGTCGATGCCGTTGACCTTGGCAAAAATCGGCCATTGCGCGAAACTGTCGCCGCCGGCGGGGGCGCCGAGCTTCTTGCCTTCGAGGTCCTTGGGCGTGGCGATGCCGCGGCTCCTGCGCGCGATGACGGCGTAGGGCGGCTTGTCGAACACGACGAACACGGCCTTGATCGACGCCGCCGTGGCGTCGTCGAACTTGATCAGCGTGTTGATGTCGACGACGCCCATGTCCGCTCGGCCCATGTCGGAAGTGCCCGCCGCCAGCCGCTTGATCGGCTCGAGCGGGTCGCTTGCGGCATTGATGGTGACGTTGAGCCCTTCGGCCTTGAAGTAACCTTTGTCGATCGCCACAAAGAAAGGCGCCGCGGCGCCGTCTATTCTGCGGTCGAGGGCGAAATGGATCGCGGTCTCGGCACGGGCGGGCGTGAGGCCGGCGAGGGCGGAGATCAACGCCGCCGCTGCGCACAGCGCGAGCGCCGGAGCGGTGCGCCTGCTGTGCCGCGAGAGATTGACGATGACCATGCCCGGTCCCTTGCCGCTTTTACCTTCCCGCCAGCCCGGCGTCCCTATTCCACCGCCGGGTCCTGATAAAGAGCATGCCGCCGCAAAGCGCAAGCGGAAGCGGAAGCTTCGTGCGCTGCAGCATCGAATTGCCGCAGCGCCGCGACGGCGCCGTTTGCCGCGGCAAAAGCCGCGGCTGCGGGTGTGGTCATGAGCGTCCCGGCCGTGGTGCTGCCGCCGTTCCGCAGCGCCTACGCGCCGCCCGACCAGGACTTGGCGGCGGGCTTGCTCGCGCATGCCGCCCGCGGTGCCGCGGCGGAGCGCCGCGTCGACGACCGCGCGCGGGCGCTGGTCCAGGCGATCCGCGCCAAAGCCGGGCGGCTCGGCGGGGTCGAGGATTTTCTGCACGCTTACTCGCTGTCGACCAAAGAGGGGCTCGCCCTCATGGTGCTGGCCGAGGCGCTGCTGCGCGTGCCCGACAGCGCCACCGCCGACCGCCTGATCGAGGACAAGCTCGCCGCCGGCCGCTGGCTCGACGGCGATGTCCGCTCGACGGCGCTGTTGGTCGCGGCGTCGGCGTGGACGCTCGGGATCGCCGCCCGCATCATTCATCCCGGCGAAACGCCGGAGACCATTCTCGACAGCGTGGCGCGGCGGCTCGGGCTGCCGACCTTGCGCGCGGCGACGCGGCAGGCGATGCGGCTGATCGGCTCGCATTTCGTCATTGGGCAGAGCATCGATGAAGCGCTGACGCGCGCCCGCGCCCACGGCGCGTTTCGCTATTCGTTCGACATGCTGGGCGAGGGCGCGCGTACGGCGGCTGATGCCGCGCGTTATTTCGACACCTATGCCGCGGCCATCGCCGCGATCGGCGAAGCCGCCGGCAATGCCGCTTTGCCGGCGCGTCCGGGCATTTCCGTCAAGCTCTCGGCCCTGCACCCGCGCTACGAAGCCGTCTCGCGCGAGCGGGTCATGGCCGAGTTGGTGCCGGCGCTGCTCGAACTGGCGCGCTTGGCAAAATCCTACGAGCTGCAATTCACCGTCGATGCCGAAGAAGCCGACCGGCTCGAATTGTCGATCGACGTCATCGGCGCCGTGCTCGCCGACCCGTCGCTGCGCGGCTGGGACGGTTTCGGGCTCGCCGTGCAGGCCTATCAAAAACGCGCCGTGGCGGTGATCGACTGGGCCGACGCCGCGGCGCGGGCGCTCGACAGCCGATTGACGGTCCGCCTGGTCAAGGGCGCCTATTGGGACACCGAGATCAAGCGCGCGCAGGAGCGCGGGCTCGCCGATTATCCGGTGTTCACCCGCAAGGCGATGACCGACCTCTGTTACATGGGCTGCGCGAAAAAGCTCCTCGCGGCGCGGCCGCGGCTTTATCCGCAATTCGCCACCCACAACGCGCTCACCGTCGCCGGCGTTATCGAGGACGCCGGCGGCGCCGCGGCGGTCGAAGACTTCGAGTTCCAGCGGCTTTACGGCATGGGCGAGGCGCTCTATGCCGCGCTGTTGGCCGAACTGCCGCAGGCGGCGTGCCGCGTCTATGCGCCGGTCGGCGGCCACCGCGATCTCTTGGCTTATCTGGTGCGGCGGCTGCTCGAGAACGGCGCCAATTCTTCGTTCGTCTCGGTCGCGGCCGATCCGAACGTGCCGATCGCCGACATTCTGCGCCGGCCGCAGACGCGGATCGCCGGCCCCCATGCGGTGCGCAACAAACACATCCCGCTGCCGCGCGACCTTTATCAGCCGGAGCGGCAAAATTCTGCCGGCATCGAGTTCGGCGACCGCGCCGGCCTCGACGCGCTCGTCGCCGAGGTTCGTTCCTCTGTGCCGGTTGCGGCGACGGCCGCGCCGCTGATCGACGGCGTCATGGTGCCCGGCCGCGAGCGCGCGGTGCTCTCGCCGATCGACGGCGCCGCGCTCGGCACGGTCAGCGAGGGTGACGAGGCGATCGTGCGCGCCGCAATGGCGGCGGCGGAGGCCGGATTTCTCGGCTGGTCGTCGCGGCCGCCACACGAGCGCGCCTTGATCCTCGAGCGCGCCGCCGACAAGTTGGAGCAAGACCGCGGCCCGCTGCTCGCTTTGCTGCAGAACGAAGGCGGCAAGACCCTCGATGACGCGTTGGCGGAGCTGCGCGAGGCGGTCGATGGCTGCCGCTATTACGCCGCGCAAGCCCGCGTCGCGCTCGCGCCGCAGGCGATGCCGGGGCCGACCGGCGAAAGCAACACGCTGCGCTATCGCGGCCGCGGCGTCTTCGTCTGCATCAGCCCGTGGAATTTTCCGCTGGCGATCTTTCTCGGCCAGGTCGCCGCCGCGCTCGCCGCCGGCAATAGCGTCGTCGCCAAGCCGGCGGAGCAGACGCCGCTCGTCGCCGCCCGCGCGGTCGCGCTCATGCACGCGGCCGGCGTGCCGGCGAGCGCGCTCAATCTCGTGCCCGGCGACGGCGCTGTCGGGGCGAGCCTGGTCGCCGATCCGCGCGTTGCCGGGGTCGCTTTCACCGGCTCGACCGAAGTCGGCCGCGCCATCAACCGGGCCCTCGCTGCGAAGGACGGGCCGATCGTACCGCTGATCGCCGAAACCGGCGGCATCAACGCCATGATCGTCGACGCCACCGCCCTGCCCGAACAGGTCACGGACGACGTTGTCGCCTCGGCGTTCCGCTCCGCCGGGCAGCGCTGCTCGGCGCTGCGGCTTCTCTGTTTGCAAGAAGACATCGCCGCGCCGATGCTCGCCATGCTGATCGGCGCGACCCGCGAGCTGAAATTCGGCGATCCGCGCGACCCGGCGACCCATGTCGGCCCAGTGATCGACGCCGACGCCCGGCAAAATCTCGAAAGCTGGATCGCCGCGATGGCCGCGACCGGCCAGGTGCGCTTTCGGCTCGACCGGCCGGCGCTGCCCGCGGCCGGCACCTACGTTGCGCCGGCCATCATCGAACTCGACAGCGCGCGCGAACTGCAGCACGAGGTGTTCGGCCCCGTGTTGCACGTGGTGCGCTGGCGCGCCGACGAACTCGACGCGCTCCTCGACGACATCGCGGCGAACGGCACCGCGCTCACGCTCGGCGTCCATTCGCGCATCGACCTCACCGCCGCGCGCATCGCGGCGCGGCTGCCGCACGGCAATATCTACGTCAACCGCAACATGATCGGCGCCGTCGTCGGCACCCAGCCGTTCGGCGGCACCCGGCTCTCCGGCACCGGCCCCAAAACCGGCGGCCCGAACTATCTGCGCCGGTTTGCGGCGGAGCAGGTCGTCACCATCAACACGGCGGCGGTGGGGGGCAATGCGGGATTATTAGCGGCGGACGAGGATTAGCGAAGCGCATAGCCGCTTCGACCGAAACTGAAAAAGCAATCGCCAACCGTACTGTCTTCGCCGCGACGGCCTTGCATTGGACAAACCGTTGCCTTATCTGATGATTGCAGGTCACGACACGGGGCTCAGAAGTACCACGTTAACCTCGATTTCTTCAACAAAGAGACATCGACTTCGGCGAGTACATTAATGCCGATGACATCGCCGGCAAGCTTCAAGGCTCCGACGATGATCGTGTGAGACAGGCGCAGATTATTGCCGATCATCGCCGTGAAGCTTGCGTCGAAGGAGACGTAGCTTCAGCTTTAGACAGTCATGTCTCACCCATGCAAAGTAGATGCTATTGCTACCATCCCAGCCGGACGGATCGTGCAGCTTTTCTTTGTTGGTACCGACGATCCACGAATTAACATTGATCGTGTCTCGATCAATTGCGCAGGGTGGTCACGATGTGCCGCACATCGACGTGTTGCTGCATGGACCCGATCGATGGCGTTGCTACATCGCGCATAAAGGCGTCGGCATCGGTCGTTTATATCTCGACAACTAGCGCAATCTTCCCGAGAAATTCGTTGGTCTTCACGTCGGAATTGGGCGCCGACCCGGTCTTGGCATCGAACTTGAGAGTTAACCCGATTCACCACCAGTTTGGCTTCGATATTACGTTCTCGATCCTCTTGGCATCAGCGAGGCGCCTACACATTAGGCGGCCGCCGGAGCGCAAATTGCTTGCATCAGCTTGTCGTAAGTCTTTAACACAATTGAGACGTTATTGCCGTATCTTGGTACGCCATGGCTGATTTGATCACGCGCCTCCACGCCGCCGCGCTGTCCTGCCGCAACGACGATCCGTCCACCTCGCGGACGGCGCGTCTGTTGCGCTCGGGCCGCAGCAAGATGGCCAAGAAGCTCGCCGAAGAGGCGGTCGAGGTCGTCATCGACGCCATGCACGGCGACCGCGACGCCGTGGTGAGGGAAAGCGCCGATCTCCTCTATAACCTCGTCATTTGTGGATTGCCTCCGGCATCCGCCCCGAGGATGTCTGGAAGGAGATGGATCGCCGCGAGCGGCTCCTCGGCATCGCCGAGAAGGTGCCGAAGAAGGTCGCCGACGAAAACGGCCGCCGCAAGATCGTGACGCTCGAGGGCCGCCGCCTGCGCAAGCGGCGCTGAGCCTGCCGCTCGTCCGGCCGCGCCTGCTCGGTCGGATGGACAATGATCGCCCCGCCCGCTAAGCAGGCCGCCCATGCTCCGCCGCCTTTACGATTGGTGCGTCGACGCCGCCGGCAAGCCCCATGCCACGTGGGCCTTGGGCGCCGTGTCTTTTGCCGAAAGCTCGTTCTTTCCGGCGCCGCCCGACGTGATGCTGATCCCGATGTCGCTCGCGCGGCCCGACCAGGCCTGGTTTTACGCCACGGTCTGCACCGTCGCCTCGGTGCTCGGCGGCCTGTTCGGTTATTTCATCGGCGCGGCGCTCTACGACTCGGTCGGGCAATGGTTGATCCACCTCTATGGCTATGGCGACAAGGTCGAGGCGTTCCGCGCGGCATACGCGCAATACGGCGCGCTGATCATCCTCATCAAGGGCCTCACCCCCATCCCCTATAAGATCGTCACCATCACCTCGGGCTTCGCCGGCTTCAATCTCGGATTGTTCATCGTGTTGTCGGTGATCACGCGCGGGGCGCGGTTTTTCGTCGAGGCGTTCCTGCTCAACCGTTACGGCGCCCGCGCCCGCGGCATCATCGAGGAACGGCTCGGCCTATGGGCCGCGCTCAGCGCCGCGGTCATCGTGGTTGGCTTTATCCTCGTCGTGCGGGTATTCTGACCGTCCGGCGTCGAATCGGTGGGCGACGGCGCTGGGTGCGGGTCTTGATGGGAGCGGGTCTTCCCGGCTGCAAGTCTTCCTGGCATCAAGTCTTCCTGGCATCAAGTCTCGCATTTGCGCCATCTTGCATGCTTAACGAAGTCGCCTGCGACCTGCCGTGGCGATGGCTATGAGGATAGTCGGCAAGATACAGCGTGTTCGTGGCGCGGCCGTGTGGCTGATCGCCGCCATGCTGGCGGCTGCGGCCGTAACGGGAGCGGCCGGGCAGAGCCAGCCGCCCGGCGCTGGTGCCGCGCCGCTCGACCGCAGCGCCGGCCAATGCCGTGCCATATCCATCCGGCGCGGCCGACATGGCGCCGGCGCCGCCGCAACCGCCCGTCTCCGCCTCGTCGTTTCCGCCGCAGCCGCCGCCGCCGACGGTCAAGCGCGGTTTTTTGAACGATCTGGGCAATTGGTGGGACAACTCGTTTTCGACCCTCGGCACCAAGATCGACCAGGCGCGCGGCAAGTTCGACGACATCAACAAAAAATCGAACGCCGCCGCCAAGAAAGCGGCCACCGCGACGCAGGAAGCGGTCAAGAACGCCGCCACCACGACGGAGCAGGCGGTCACGAGCGCGGCCGCGGTGACCAAGGATGCCGCCACCGCCATCGTGCGGCTGCCGGCGACCAGCGTGCTCGAGGCGCACGAGCGCTGCCCGGTGGCGGCGAACGGCGCGCCGGATTGCCAGGCCGCGGTGACCAATTTCTGTCACGCCAAGGGCTATGCCAAGGGCCAGCCGCTCGATATTCGTTCTTCCCAGATTTGTCCGCCCAAGGTCGTGCTGTCGGGACGCGAGCCGGAGGAAGGCGAGTGCAGGGACGAAACGGTGGTGCTGCGCGCCCTCTGCCAATAGGCGACCCGCCGGCTTTTCGTTTCGCCGCGACACGCGCCCGCAAGCAATTTCAGCAAACCGAACAACCAGCAATCAAACAATCAGCGAGGAGCACCATTTCCGTCATGATGTCGCAAGCCGACCGCAGCAAGGCCGCCGATATTCTCGTCGCCGCCGAACGGGAGCGCAAGCAGGCCGTCCAGTTGTCCAAGACCTGGCCGGACATCACCTTCGACGACGCCTACGCGATCTCGACCGAGGTGGCGAACCGCAAGATCGCGGCCGGTGCCAAGCTGATCGGCCACAAGGTCGGCCTGACGTCGAAGGCGATGCAGCGCTCGTCGCAGATCGACGAGCCGGATTACGGCTATCTGCTCGATCATATGATGGTCGCCGACGGCGGCCGCGTGCCGCACGAGAATTATTGCCTGCCGCGGGTCGAGATCGAGCTCGCCTTCGTGCTGGGCAAGCCGCTCAAGGGTCCCGGCGTACGGCTCCCCGACGTGCTGCGCGCCACCGAATACGTCGTGCCGGCGATCGAGATCGTCGACGCGCGCCTGCAGGACCCGCGCAAGATTTTCGACACCATCTCCGACAACGGCGCCGCCGCCGGCATCGTCATCGGCGGCCGGCCGGTCGGACCTCTGGACGTCGATCTGCGCTGGGTCGGCGGCATCATGTATCGCAATTCCGAGATCGAGGAGACCGGCGTCGCCGCCGGCGTGCTCGGCCATCCCGCGCTCGGCGTCGCCTGGCTCGCCAACAAGCTCGGAGCGCACGGCACCACGCTCGAGCCCGGCCATCTCGTGCTCGCCGGCTCGTTCACGCGCGTGGTGTTCGCCAGGAAGGGCGACACGCTGCACGCCGACTTCGGCGCGCTCGGCGGCATCGCCGTGCAATTTGTTTGATCGAGGGCCGCTTGGGCGGGCGGCTTGCATACGCGCCGCCGCGGCGCGATCATATTTCGATGGCGGGTCGCGAAGCGGCGGGTCGATCGTGCGGCGATGGCATGCTGAAAATCTGATCCTGACCGCGGTGGCCCTCGTGCTCTCCGCGTCTGTGCTTTACGCGGCGCTGCCGACCGAGCCGGACATCGGCGGTCCGACCTCGCTCACCGGCCGGCTCCTCGTCGCCGCGCCGGACCAGCACGGCAAAGCGTTCGATCGGACCGTCATCCTCATGGTGCAGCACAACAAGGAAGGCGCGGTCGGCATCGTCATCAACCGGCCGGGCGACCGCCGGCCGATCGCCGACGTGTTGGCGCAGCTCGGCGGCGACGTAAGCGGCGTGTCCGGCAGCGTGCGCGTGTTCGCCGGCGGCCCGGTCGATGCGGAAATCGGCTTTGCCGTCCACAGCGCCGAATATCGCCATCCCGAAACCATGGATATCGATGGCCGCGTGGCGATGAGCGGCGCCGCCGAGGTGCTGCGCGACCTCGGGCTCGGCCACGGGCCGCATAAAAGCCTCATCGCGTTCGGCTATGCCGGCTGGGCGCCGGCGCAGCTCGAGCAGGAACTCGCCAACGGCTTCTGGCTGGTCGTGCCCGAGGACCCGGCGCTCGTGTTCGACGATGACCGGGCGAAGGTCTGGGCCGAGGCCCTGGCGCGGTACAAGAGCGTGCATTGATCCGCGTCATCGGCTCGGCCGGGAAAAGCGCATCAATTGCTCGCGTTGACACCCCGGCGTATCGGCCTACATTAAATGTGTTCCGAGGGGAGTTCCCGGAAGGGAGCTGAGATTTCGCTAGAGCCTGCGAAAAACCCTTCGAACCTGATCCGGGTCATGCCGGCGAAGGGACAGGAATATAAGCCTCCCCACAGCCCGTGCGTCCCGCGACCGGCGCTATTCAAGTTTAACGCGCGACCGCGATCTATGATCGCGGCGGCCGCCGGAAAGGCGCGTCATGGACCGTGTCGCTGGACGTTCGTTCGAGCCCGCCGTTCTGATCGCCCGGCTGGTCGGCCCGATCTTCATCGCCATCGCCGCCGGCATTCTGCTCAACGCGTCGTTCTATGTCGGCGCCATCGTCGAGGCGGTGCACAGCCCGACGCTGGTCTACATGTCCGGTGTCGCCTCGCTGCTCGCCGGCCTCGCCATCCTCAACGCCTACGCGGCGTGGGCCGCCGACTGGCGCGTCGTGGTCACCATCCTCGGCTGGATCCTGGTGATCGCGGGCATCGTGCGCATCGTCATTCCGCAGCTGGTGACGACGCTCGCGACCACGATCTATTCCGGGCCGACGGCGTTGTCGATCACAGCCGTCATCGTGCTCGTCATCGGCGGCTTTCTGACGTTCAAGGGTTACCGCGCATGATCCCGAAAAGTGGACGCCGGTTTTCGGACAAGATCATGCGCAAGCAAAATCAGCGCATGATCCCGAAAAGTGGACGCCGGTTTTCGGACAGGATCATGCGCAACTCAAAATCCGGCGGCCGAAGGGCGGCGGAGTGACGGATATGCACACGTCGATCTTTCTCGCCCGCTTGCTCGGCCCGCTGTTCCTGCTGCCCGGCATCGGCATTCTGATAAACCCGCGCGTCTTCCGCGCCCTGGCGACGGAAGTGGTGCGCAGCGTGACGCTGATCTATCTGTTCGGCCTGGTCGACTTCGCCGCCGGGCTCGCCATCGTGCTGACCCATAATGTGTGGGCGGCGAGCTGGCGCCTGCTTGTCACGCTGATCGGCTGGGCGCTGCTCATCCGCGGCGCCGTGCGCATCGCCGTGCCCGACACCATCATGGGCCATGCGGCCCGCTACGTCGCCAACAAACAGATCTATCCCGTTACCGGCGCCGCCGCCGTCATTCTCGGCCTGGTGCTTTGCTATTTCGGCTTCCGTGCATGATCCGCGACAACGGTGCCGCGCAAACAAAATTCTGACCTGAGGAGTGCCCCCCATGAACAAACATCTCGCCGAATCCGACCTCGCCACGCCCAAGGTCACCACCGGGCCGATCGCCGGCTCGCGCAAGATTTTTTCAGCGCCCGACGCCGCGCCCGATTTGCAGGTGCCGCTGCGCGAGATCGCGCTCGATCCGTCGTCCGGCGAGCCGCCGCTGCCGGTCTACGATCCGTCCGGCCCCTACACCGACCCGAACGCGACGATCGACGTGGAAAAGGGCCTGCCCCGTACCCGCACCGCGTGGGTGAAGGAACGCGGCGGCGTCGAGGAGTACGACGGGCGGACGATCAAGCCGGTCGACAACGGCAATGTTTCGGGAAAGCACCTGGCGCGCAGCTTCGCCCATACGCCGAAGCCGATGCGGGCGGTCGATTCTCACCCTCCCCTGCAGGGGGAGGGTCGGCGCGAAGCGCCGGGGTGGGGTGCTGCTGAGCCGCCGCGCACCCCCACCCGGCCGGCTGCGCCGGCCGACCTCCCCCCTGCAGGGGGAGGTGAAAAGCACCACCCCATCACCCAGCTCGAATGGGCCCGCTTAGGCGTCGTCACCAAGGAGATGATCTACATCGCCGAGCGCGAGAATCTCGGCCGCAAAGAGATGCTCGACGTCGCCCAGGCCGCCCATGACGACGGCGAAAGCTTCGGCGCTTCCGTGCCGCTCTTCATCACGCCGGAATTCGTGCGCAGCGAAGTCGCGCGCGGCCGCGCCATCATCCCGTCGAACATCAACCACGGCGAACTCGAGCCGATGATCATCGGCCGCAATTTTCTCACCAAGATCAACGCCAATATCGGCAACTCCGCCGTCACGTCTTCGGTCGAGGAGGAAGTGGAAAAGATGGTGTGGGCGATCCGCTGGGGCGCCGACACGGTGATGGACCTCTCGACCGGCCGCAACATCCACAACACCCGCGAATGGATCATCCGCAATGCGCCAGTACCGATTGGAACAGTGCCGATCTATCAGGCGCTGGAGAAGGTCGACGGCGACCCCGTCAAGCTCGACTGGGAGGTCTACAAAGACACGCTGATCGAGCAATGCGAGCAGGGCGTCGACTATTTCACCATCCACGCCGGCGTGCGGCTCGCCTATGTGCCGCTCACCGCCAACCGCGTCACCGGCATCGTCTCGCGCGGCGGCTCGATCATGGCCAAGTGGTGCCTGGCGCACCACAAGGAGAGCTTTCTCTACGAGCGCTTCGACGAGATTTGCGACCTCATGCGCAAGTACGATGTGTCGTTCTCGCTCGGCGACGGCCTGCGCCCCGGCTCGATCCGCGACGCCAACGACCGCGCCCAGTTCGCCGAACTGGAAACGCTCGGCGAGCTGACCAAAGTCGCCTGGAAGAAGGGCTGCCAGGTGATGATCGAAGGCCCCGGCCACGTGCCGCTGCACAAGATCAAAATCAACGTCGACAAGCAGCTCAAGGAGTGCGGCGAGGCGCCATTCTACACGCTTGGGCCCGCTCGTCACCGACATCGCCCCGGCCTACGACCACATCACCTCGGCGATCGGCGCCGCCATGATCGGCTGGTTCGGCACCGCCATGCTCTGCTACGTGACGCCGAAGGAGCACCTCGGCCTGCCCGACCGCAACGACGTGAAAGACGGCGTCATCGCCTACAAGATCGCCGCCCACGCCGCCGACCTCGCCAAGGGCCACCCGGCCGCGCAATTGCGCGACGACGCCCTCTCGCGCGCCCGCTTCGACTTCCGCTGGCAGGACCAGTTCAACCTCTCGCTCGACCCCGACACCGCGCGCGACTACCACGACGAAACGCTGCCCAAGGAAGCCCACAAGGTCGCGCATTTCTGCTCCATGTGCGGGCCGAAATTCTGCTCGATGAAGATCACGCAGGATGTGCGGGATTATGCGGCGACGCTGAATGATCCGGAGAAGCGGGCGGTTGCGGGGGCGAGCGCGCTGACGGCCGAGGAAGGTATGGCTTCGATGTCGAAGAAGTTCCTCGACATGGGGGCACAAGTTTACGTCGAGACTGATAAGGTGAAGCAAAGCAACAAGGCGCTCTGACTTCCCCTCTCCCCTTGCGGGAGAGGTCGCCGCGCCTTCGGCGCGGCGGGTGAGGGCCGACACCGAGAATGTGCAGCCGAGCCATCCGGCTCAGGGGTGACACATGGCGAACGTTCTGGACCGTATCACCGTCGATCCCAACACCTGCGGCGGCCGCCCGTGCATCCGCGGCTTGCGCGTCCGCGTGAAGGACATTCTCGACATGTTGGCCGGCGGTTCGTCACGGGCCGAAATCCTGCGCGATTATCCGTATCTCGAAGATAGCGACATCACGGCCGCGCTCGAATTCGCCTCGCGCGCGACCGATCATCCGGTCTTCACGGCCTCCGAGCTGTGAAATTTCTCGTCGACGCGAACCTGCCGCCCGCACTGGCTCAGTGGCTGGTATCCGAAGGGCACGACGCGCAGCACGTGAGCGACTTGGGCATGGAAACGATGCCCGACCGCGAAATATGGAGGCAGGCGCGCGATGCCGGCGCCTGCATCGTTACCAAGGACGAGGATTTCGTCCTCCTGCAAGCGCTCGACCGCGCCGGGCCTGCCGTTGTCTGGATTCGCATCGGCAACGCAGTACGGACGGTTCTCTTGCGTCGCCTGCCCGAGTTATGGCCGGCGGTGATGTTGGCGATCGAGCACGGCGAGAAGATCGTCGAGGTAAGGTGAGCTTCGCGGTCCAACCCAGATTTCGCTACGCTCGATCCGGATTACTTGAGTTTGAGATGCGACTAAGTGCAAGATTTCCGCCCAACGTAGTAGAGGACATCCTTGATCGTAGGCGCTTTCGTCGAGGGCGAATTCCCAGTCGGTACTTGCAGCAAGCGTAGCTCGGATTGAGTGAGAGACGAAATCCGGGATCGATTGCGGATTGCGGTGACAGTGCAGTCCAGTGCACTTAATTTACCGCGATTAGCCCCGCCGCTTCATCCCCGGATTTCGTCTCTCACTCAATCCGGGCTACGTGGCGTGATCGGTATCGCTTCGCTCCGCTCATCCTACGCGCTCCTTCGCCGCGCCCCTCCCGCGCGCTATCATCCCCACATGATCACCCTCTACTCCTACCCGCCGCTGTTCGGGGTCGCCGACAATAACGGCTACGGCCTGAAGGTGTTCGCCTTCATGCGGCTCGCTGGGCCCGCGTTCAAGCACAAACAGATTTTTCGACCCGGCGGCAGCGCCGATGCGCCGCCGCTCACCTCAACGACAACGCCAGTCCGCTCAGATCCAGGCTGACGATCAGGCCGTTCTGCTCGCCGGTGAGCGTCAGCACGGCGCCGTTCTGGTTGGTGAGGACGACGGCCTGCGCGCCCTTCAGGACGGCGGCGCCGGCGCCGGCCTGGGCGTAGACGCCGGCGACGTCGGAGGCGCGGTGGATATTGCTGACGGTGCCGTGGAAGTGCGTCTCCGAGGCGCCGAAGGTGAAGCCGTAGCTCAAGCCCCCGATCGCCAGCGGATAGCTGTGGCCTTGGAACGTCAGCACGCCGCTGCCGGCCGAGCCGCCCAGGACGAACCCGGCCTTGAAGATGCGGAGTCTGATCGTGCCGTCATCGGCGTGCGCAGCCGACGCCGCGCCGAGCAATGCCGCGAGGGCGATGAGGCCGACTCTCAATCCCGACAGGATTTGCATCATAGGTTCTCCGTCACATCACAGGCGCCATGGCGCGTGGGCGATTCGGGACTGTACCTCCGCGGCGTGACGCGCGAAATGCTCTTCGCCATCGGTTTGTCACTGGCCACCGCGCCATGCTACGCGCAACGCGTCTTTTGGAGCCCAGCCCGCATGCCCGACGCCCTCGAACTTCTCACCACACGGCGCTCCGTCAAGGAACTCGGCGGCCCCGGTCCGTCCGCGGCGGAGATCGACACGCTCCTCACCGTCGCCTCGCGGGTGCCGGATCACGGCAAGCTCGCGCCGTGGCGCTTCATCGTGTTCGAAGGCGAGGCGCGGCGGGCGGCCGGCGCGGCGATTGCCGCGGCGTTTGCCGCCAAATACCCGGAGGCCAAGCCCGAGCATGTCGAGGCCGAGCGCGCGCGGCTCCTGCGCGCGCCGCTCGTCATCGCCGTGGTCAGCCGCGCCGGGGCGCATGCGAAAATCCCGGAATGGGAGCAGGTGCTCTCGGCCGGCGCCGCCGCCATGAGCCTCGTGATCGCCGCGCATGCGCTCGGCTATGCGGCCAACTGGATCACCGAATGGTACGCCTATGACCGTGCCGTGCTCGATGCGTTCGGCCTCGCGCCGCATGAGCGCATCGCCGGCTTCGTCCATATCGGCACGCCGCCCGCTCCGCCCGAGGACCGGCCGCGTCCGCCGCTCGAGGAGATCGTCACGCGGTTTTCGGCTTGAACGCATCGCTGCGAAGGGTGGGTTGAACGTTTGCGAAGCCCGTCATGCGTCGCCGCCGCATCGTGATGGGTATCGCTCTTATAAAGTGATGTGTTTCGGTATTTGTACGTAGACGCAGCTAGATCGTTTGTTAAGGCGCCGCCGTCACGCTCGCGGGTAGCTCTCCCGAGAACCCGCATGTATCAAATCGTCTATGCAAGTGCCGCAACTCAGCACGCCTCGTGCCGGCGTCCGATCCCTCGCGCTGCCGCTCTGTTGGAATAGAACATTGCCGACTTTCGAACGAAGTGCGGAATATTTGGTCGCGTCGCGAAAGCCGGGCCGCCGGGGCAGAATGCCGCGTAGGAAGCTCGGTATGAAAGCATGGATTCGCTTGGATGGCGGCTTTGCGACGCGGCCGTGCACCGTCATCGATCTCTCCGATACCGGCGTGCAAATTGTCGTCGACGCCGCCGAATCCGTGCCGAATAATTTTTTATTGTTGATGTCGCAAGACGCCAGAACGGGCCGGCGTGCCCTTGTAAAATGGCGCCGCGGATCGAAGATCGGCGCCGAATTTCTGTAGATCGGAGATATCACCTTTCGTCGGGAAAATGCGCGCGAACCGGCCGCAGCAAATCTGGCCTGGCGTGAGCGGGCTACGTTTGAACCGGCCTACCGGCTATCCTCGTACTTGCGCTCCAGCATCTCGCCGAGCGCCGTATAAAAAAATCCGTTGAGCCGCCCGACCGGTTGGAGCTTGCGCATGTCGACGTATTTGCCGGTCATGCAGGCCGGATCGACGTGCATCAGAACCACTTCGCCGATCACCAGCGTGTGCCGGGAGGCGCCGAGTTCGATCGCCTGGTTGAGCTTGCATTCGAAATGGATCGGCACCTCGCCGACGCGCGGCGGCTTCACCTTGACGCTGGCGATCGCCGTCAGGCCGGCTGCGGCGAATTCCGAACAGTCTTCCGGAAAGCCGTTGCCGGTCGTCACCATCTGTTCGAACACCGCGCGGGTGACGACGTTGAAGCAGAACTCGCCGGTCGCGCGGATGTTCTTGAGCGTGTCCTTCTCGCCGCCGTCGGCGCGCCGCCCGATCGTGAGCGAGATCATCGGCGGGACGACGCACACGACGGTGAAGAACGAGAACGGCGCGAGATTGGCGACGCCTTGTGCGCTCAGCGTCGAGGCCCAGCCGATCGGCCGCGGCACCACGGCGCCGGTGAGCAGTCCGATAAATCTCCGCCTCGCCGGCGCCGGCGGGATCGAGTTCGAGGTAATGGGGCATGGGGACTTTCTTGAGTGGGAAAGATCTCGTAGGGGCGGCCCTCGTGGCCGCCCTTTTGTCGGCGTCGATGCGGGCGCCCACAAGGGGCGCCCCCTACGTCCCTCGCAAAGGGCCGCCTCACAGCCCCTCGAACAACGCCGTCGACAGATAACGCTCGGCGAAATCCGGCACGATGACGACGATGTTCTTGCCGGCGAATTCCTCGCGCGCGCCGACCGTGAGCGCGGCGGCGACGGCGGCGCCGGAGGAGATGCCGCACGGGATGCCTTCGTGGCGGGCGAGCGCACGGGCGGTGTCGAAGGCCGCCTGATTGCTCACGCGCGCAACCTCGTCGATGATCGAGCGGTCGAGGATGTCGGGGACGAAGCCGGCGCCGATGCCTTGGATCTTGTGCGGGCCCGGCTTGCCGCCGGAAAGGACCGGGCTGTCTTCCGGCTCGACGGCAACGATGCGCAGCGACGGCTTGCGCGGCTTGAGCACCTCGCCGACGCCGGTGATGGTGCCGCCGGTGCCGACGCCGGCGACGAACACGTCGATTGCGCCGCCGGTGTCGCGCCAGATTTCCTCCGCGGTGGTGCGGCGGTGAATGGCGGGATTGGCGGGGTTCTTGAACTGCTGGGGAATGATCGCGTTCGGCGTTTCTCGCGCGAGTTCCTCGGCGCGGGCGATGGCGCCGTTCATGCCCTGCGCGGCCGGCGTCAGCACGAGTTCGGCGCCGAAGCAGCGCCAGCATCTTGCGCCGCTCGATCGACATCGATTCCGGCATGACCAGGATCAGCCGGTAGCCGCGCGCCGCGGCGACGAAGGCGAGCGCGATGCCGGTGTTGCCCGAGGTCGGCTCGATCAGCACCGAACCGGAGGAGAGACGGCCCTGCGCCTCCAAGGCGTCGATCATGGACACGCCGATGCGGTCCTTGACGCTGCTGATCGGATTGAAGAACTCGAGCTTGGCGAGAATGTCGGCCTTGACGCCGTGCTGTTGCGGCAGCCGGTTGAGCCTGCACGATCGGCGTCGCGCCGATCGTCTCGGTGATGGAATCATAGATGCGGCCGCGGAACTCGGCGTTGGCTTCAGACATGGCGTATCTCTCCCGGCTGGCTGCCGGCGCCTGGGAAAGATGCGCCGCGCGGCTCTGTGCATAAACGTAGCCCGGACGGAGCGAAGCGCAATCCGGGATCGATTTCCGTAGGGGCGGCCCTTGTGGCCGCCCTTTGCTGGGCCTGGACATGGGCGCCCACAAGGGGCGCCCCTACGAAACGGTCGTCCTTTGCCGATAAGCCTCGATCGCTTCGCGCAGGGGCTGCGGCAGCGGCACGGGCTGGCGGGTCTCGAGCGACATCATGGCGGTGACCATGCGCGCGCGCAGGCGCTCGAGGCCGTCGCGGTGGCAGACGATGGCGATGCCGAGCGACGAGCGGCCGATGCGCTCGACCAGCAAGGTCATTTCGATCACCTCGCCCATGCGGCTCGGGATCTTGAAGTCGCATTCGATGTGGACGAACGGAAAGCCAAGCCGGCTGCCCATGATCAGCTCGGCGTAATCGTGGCCGAGCTCGTGGGTGTACCAGTCTTCGATCAGCCCGTTGAACATGTCGAAATAGTGCGGGAAGTACACGATCCCGGCGGCGTCGCAATGGGAAAAGCGCACCGCGACGTTGCGCGTGAACGCCCCGGCGGGAGCTGTAAAACGGTCGTGATGCATGAAGCGGCGTCCGATTCGCTGGCGTGGTCCGGCGGCGATCGCCTTGAACTTATCAAGCGTGGCCGGGTGGGCGAAGCGATATCGCGGGCTTTGCCTCTTCGACGGCCAATCGGCAAGGCTGCACGGCGGGGATTGGGCCGACTCAGGCCGAAGGCCGCCGCCGCGACAGCAGGCGGCGCATTTCAAGGGCGTACCAGATGAGGAGCCCGGGCACGCCGAGCGTCAGATCGGGAATGCGTTTGACCAGCGACAGAGTAAGCGCGTCCGAGGCGGGCACTCCCAAAAAGTGGCCGATGAGAATGTAGCCGCCCTCCTGCACGCCCCAGCTACCAGGAATGAACATGGCCGCGATGCTGATGCTGGTCCCGAGACTTTCGATGATGACCGCCTGCTCCAGTGTTGGCGGCCTGCCGAGGAAATAGAGCGTGATCCAGACTTCGAGCGTGCCAAGGGTCCAGGCCAAAGCGTGCACGAGCAAGGCGTCGACGACGTAGCGCCGACGGCCGTGCCAAATCTGTGCCACGGCGGCATCGAAGTGAGGGCCTGCCCGTTGCGCGCGCGCCGCGAGCTGTGGCGACAGAACGGCGAAGGCGCGGTTGAAGAGGAGCGCACTGCCATGACTTTGCGCCGCATAAAAACCGGCCAGTGCCAACGCTGCGATCACGAGCCCCGTCGCGGCGCCCAACAGGACAAGATTGGGGCCGACCAGCCCCGCCAGCAGCGCCGCGCCGACCAGAGCGAACAAAACCTGCGCGATCGTTTGCAGCAAGAGGTCGGCAAATACGCTGGCCAAGGCAAGAGCGCCGGGCACGCGCCAAAAGGTGAGCGTGCGCGCGCTGATCAATCCGCCGCCGATGCCGGCGACCGGCAACAGCGCATCGATTGCGTCGCGCATCCAGCGCAACAGCATGAAAATTCCGATCGGGACCTTGGTCAGGTATGCAAGCAGCCGCGCCCACGCCACGCCGTTCATCGCGATCGTCGCCGCGCGCACAGCCACCACGGCCATCGCGCCCCAGCCTACCTTGGCAAAGCCGTCCAGCACAGCCGACAGGCTGGCCGCGGAGATGAGCCATGCCGTCACGGCGAGACCCAGCGCCAGCGCAACGAGCGGCGCGATCTTCCAGGAGATGCCGATCTGCACGCGCCTCACTCGATCCAGAGGGCCGCTCGAATGCCGATGGGGTGGCGCAAAGGGCAGCCGATGACAAGCCCTCTCGTTCTGCTGGAACCCCAAGACTGCATGAGATGACCGCATGAGGTCGCAGATGCGGGGATCGGATCAGCGTCGCGGGCCACCCGGCTTCTCCTCGCGGTGGATCTGGCTTAGCTTGCGTGCGTGGCGCAGCTTGGCCGCTCCACATCGATGGTATTCACGGCAACTCGAGAGATTGCGATCGGGAAGGATACACAGAATGAGCAGCAGCGGATCATTATCGCTCGCCGAACTCGACCGGCGCATCGCCATCGTTCGTGACAATATCCGGCAGCTGATCGAACAGGCCGCGGCGTTTTCCGGCGCCGATGACGAAGACCGCACCGCCGATCGGCTCGCACAGCAGAACGAAGAGCTCGAGCGGCTGGTAAAGCAGCGCGACGCGTTGCTGAAAAAATAAAAATAATGTGCGCGGTACGCGTAACCGCTTGCTGCGCGGGTACAGGCAAGATCACGAAAAAATAGGAACCGCGGTCGTCGCGGCCTTAATCGCCGACCGGCGCGGGCGGACGCGGCGGGTTGGCAGCGGGTGCGGCGGTGCGCAGCATGTCCGGGATATGCTTGATGGCGGCAAAGAAGCTCTTGACCTGCGTCTGCGGGTCCGTTTGAGCGTCTTGACCGTTTTGTTGCGGTTCGGTTGGGGGCGCAGCCGCCTCAGGCGAGGGCGACGCGTCGATCGAGGCAATCGGCCGCGATTTGATCTCGACCGCAGCGGGCGGATCGGACAGGATCGGCGCTTGCTGCACGGCCTGCGGCGCCACGTCGGCCGCAGGCGGCAGGGCCGCGACGGCACCGGCCGCAGGCGTGGTGGCCGGGAGTGTGCCGGCTGGTGCTGTGGCGAGCGGAGCCGAGCTGACCGAAGCCGAGCCGACCGGAGTGTCGACTGGCTTCGGCGCCGCTACAGTGACGGCGGCCGGCGCGGGAGCGGCGTTGGCCGTTTGCGCCGGTTGCTCGGGCGGGGCCGGCCGGTTGGCGTCGGCCTTGGCCAGCGCGGCGCGAATCCGGGCTTCGACGGATTCCCAATCGGGCGGCTTGGTATCGGCCGTCTCGTGCGGTTTGGCTTCGGCGGCGTCGCGCGGCTTGGTCTCTGCCGCATCGCGCGGCTTGGTCTCGGCGGTGTCGTGCTTGGCCTCGGCCGTCTCGTGCGGCTTGGCCTCGGCCGTCTCATGCGGCTTGGTTTCGGCCGCCTCGCGCGGCGCCTTGCTTTCGGTCGCGGCCGTGTCGGTCGTCGGATGCTTGCGTCCCGGCGTTGCCGGAGTGGCGTTCGCGGTGCCCCGAATTGCCGGCTTGGCCGGCGGAACGGCGTCTTGTTGCGCGGCAGGCCGTGGCGCGCCGGCGTCGGCGGCCGCTGACGGGGCCGGTATCGGCTGGGCGCGCGGGGTGCTGGACGCGGCTTTAGGCGTTTGGGCGGGGCTCGGAGCAACCTGGACGACAGCCGGCGTCGCAGGCGGCGCCGGCGCGGACCATTTGGCCCCGAGATGCGCGACGAGATAGCCGCTGACCGCGGTGGCGGCGCCGGCGGCGACGATCTCGATGAACTTCATCGTGAAACGTGAAAGGTAGGAAACCTTGTCCGCCACGGACATCCCCCAATGGTCGCTCGGCCCGATGCTCGCCCCGATAGCCGCTCGCCCGAGCTGCCCAAAAATCGTCACAACGCCGCTTCGTCCCGACGCTGCATACAAACCGCCGTTGTTGGGCGAAATTGAGATCGTTACGGCTTCAGGTCAAGCCAGGCGGCCGGGATCAAGCGAAATTGAGCCTCGGCCGCGGGGACTGTTAAGACCGCGTTTACCGCGACGCCGCCGCAAAACTTGGGCATGCAAAGCTTGGGCATGCAAAGCTTGGGCATGCAAAGCTTGGGCATGATCGCGCAAGTCGCGGCGCGCGTCATTACGCAATTGCCGCGGCAACGACACGGCAGGCTGAAACGTCAGACGTATTTGGCGTCGCGGTCCAGAAGTTCGATCGAGACGCCCTGAGGGCCGCGCAGGAAGCAGATGCGCAGGCCCGGCCGGATGGTCCGCACGTCCATGGTGAACTCGGCGCCCTTGGCTTTGAGTTCGGCCGCCACCGCGTCGATGCCGCTCACCTGGAGGCCGAAATGATCGAGCCCCTGATAGGGCGTCACCGGCGCCGGGTTGACCGGATCGCCCGGCGCGACCGGCATGATGAAGACGTTGGCGCCGCCGAGCTTGAGGTCGATGCGCGGCTTGCCTTCGACCGTCGAGCGGATCACCGCTGCGCCCAGCATGCGTTCGAACCACGCGGCCGTCGCTTCCGGATCGGGGCTGCGCAAGTGGATATGGTCCCATGTGTAATTCGGCGTGTTCGCTGTGTCCGGCATCGGCGATGTCTCCTTGGCTTCCGCAAACCTAGCCGGAACGGCGCCATGTGCAAACCGCGCGCTCGGCGCCTGCGGACAAGCGAACCTACTTATGCCGTCGCCGCGTCGCTGATCGCGCGCAGCAGCGTCAGCAGCGCGCGGTTGATCGGGGTGGCGATGCCGTGGCGTTCGGCGGCGGCGACGATGGCGCCGGTGAGCGCCTCGACTTCGAGCGGCCGGCCGGCGAGCCGGTCGAAATACATCGAGGTGCCGAGTTCGCCCGAGAACGTGAACAGCATTGCCAGCGCCCGCGCCGCCTCGTCGTCGGCGAGCCGCGCGCCTTCGGCGCGGGCGACCACGATCGCCTCGTCGAGAATGGCGTGGCAAAGCTGCTGCACGTCCGGGCGCCGCAGCACCGCCTGTCGTTGCAGCGTCAACGCGGTGATCGGGTTGGCGATGGCGTTGATGAGAAGCTTGCGCCAAGCGAGCGTGGTGAAATCTTCGCTCAACAGGACGCGCAGCGGCGTGCCGTCGAGGAGCTGCGCGAAGGCCTGTCCGGCCGCGTCGTCGGCGACCGCGAGGTCGTGATCGGAGCCTTGCCGCAGCCGCACGCGATCGGCGGCGAGACGCTCGCCGTTGTAATAGACGATCACCGGCACCACCGTCGCACCGTTGGCGAGCGGCGCGACGCGCGCGACATGTCCGATGCCGTTCTGCAAGACCGCAACATGCGTCGACGGCGTGCACAGCCGCGCCAGCCACGGCGCGGCCGCTTCCGTCTGGTGCACCTTCGTGCACAGCAACACCCAGTCGACGGGCTTGGCCTCTGCCGGATCGGTCAGGGCGCGCAACGGCAGTTCGACCGTGCCGCCGGGGTGTTCGAACGTCAGCCGATCGATCGGCCGGCGCACGCAGGCGACGACGTTGTGGCGAGCCGCCACGGCAAGGCAGCCGGCAGCGACGCCGCCGATGCCGCCGAGCCCGACCACCGCTACGGTCTGTCGGCGGATTTCCGGGCGGCTCGTTTGTTCGGTCACTGGCTCGGTCGAAGGCATGCGTGATGGTCGTTCAGATAGTTGACAAAGTCAAATATATCGTGCGGTGCGGGCGGGCTTCGACACGCCGGCGGGAAGCCAGCAAGCCGGGACGGACAACCCGGACTGTCGATACGCCAACGCGTCGGGGCAAGGCAGTGGGCAATTTGCCTACTTTGGCGGCGCGCGTTCGCGCCTCCATTGGTTCACCTGCAGAGGCACGTGGGCGGGCGGGTATGGAAGGCAACCGTTCACGGCCTTGCCAATTCCCGGTTGCTTGATGGCAACCGAGCCTCTAAGCCATCGAGGCCCGCCGGACTTGACCGCTGCAACGCTTGCGCGATCGGAACACTCTCGCACGATCCGCACGGTGTGAACGGAGCGCCGGCGCGCCATTCGTTATGGAAACCCAAGGGGAGTACGAAATGCCCATGAATTCGCTGTTGCCGAGGCCGTCGGGTCTGAGGTGTCTCGCCGCCGCGGCTGCGCTGCTGTTGACCGCAGCCTTGCCGGCCAAGGCCGAAGAACCGATCAAGATCGGGTTCGGCATGTCGCTCACCGGTCCGCTCGCGGCCAACGGCAAAATGTCGCTGGTGGCGATGCAGGTGTGGGAGTCCGACATCAACGGCCAGGGCGGCCTGCTCGGCCGGCCCGTCAAGCTCGTCTACTACGACGACCAGAGCAAGCCGGCCGAAGTCCCGGCGATCTACGCGAAGCTCCTCGACGTCGACAAGGTCGACCTGATCGTCTCGGGCTATGCCTCGACCCAGATCGCCGCGGCGATGCCGGTCGCGATCCAGCACAAGAAGCTGTTCGTCAGTCTGTTCGGCACCGGTATCAACAACGACTTCATCTACAACAAATATTTCGCGATGATCCCGAACGGCCCGACCCCGAAGCCGGCGTTCACCCGCGGCTTCTTCAAGGTGGCCGAGGCGCAGAACCCCAAGCCGCAGACCATCGCGCTCGCTTATGTCGACGCCGAGTTCGGGCAGAACGCGTGCGAAGGCGCGCGCGAGAACGCCAAGGCGTCCGGCTTCAACATCGTCTACGACAAGAGCTATCCGCCGGGCACGGTCGACTTCACGCCGATCGTGCGCGCGATCCAGGCGCGCAATCCGGACCTGTTGGTGATCTGCTCCTATCCGCTCGATACCGTCGGCATGGTCAAGACCATCAACGAACTCGGCTTCAAGCCGAAGATGTGGGGCGGCGCGATGGTCGGCCTGCAGGCCACCGCGTTCAAGACCCAGCTCGGGCCGCTTCTCAACGGCGTCGTCAATTACGAGACCTGGCTGCCCGTCAAATCGATGGAATTCCCCGGCTCGCTGGAACTGCTGAAGAAATATCAGGAGCGCGCCAAGGCCGCCGGCACCGATCCGCTCGGCTATTACATGCCGGTGTGGGCCTATGCCGATCTCCAGGTGCTGGGCCAGGCGATCGCCGCGACCAAGAGCATCAACGACGACGTGCTCGCCAAATACATGCACGAAGCCACGTTCCAGACCGTGGTCGGCGAGGTCAAGTTCGGTCCGCTCGGCGAATGGACGCAAGAGCGGACGCTCGCCGCCCAGTTCCAGAACATCAAGAGCAACAGCATCGACGAATTCCGCGACACCAAGACGGAAGTGATCCTCTATCCGCCGCAATACAAGAGCGGCGAGGTGATCTATCCCTACGAGAAGGCGATCGTGAAGTAGGCGGCTGATCGCCGACGAAAACGCCATGCACGGATCGCGGGCCGGCCAACAGCCGGCCCGCTTGCTTGTTCAAGGCCCTAAATCAGAAATCGGGTGGTTCCCCGCTCCGGCGCGGCCCATGTGGGGTGTCCAGAAGACACCATGGAGCACCCGTCATGCACTTTCGCATTCGCGGCCTGCCGGCCGAGCAATTCGCACCGCTGTTCGAGCTTTCGGACGATGAACTGGCAGCGCAGGGCGCCGTGCGGCGCATCGCCGACGTCCGCGATCCGGGCTATCCGTGCCGCGTCAGCCTCACCGACTCGCGGCCCGGCGACGAGCTGATTTTGACGAATTTCGAGCACCACGCGGTCGCCTCGCCTTATCGGATGCGCTTCGCCATCTTCGTGCGTCGCGACGAGGAGACATTCGATGCTGTCGATGAAGTGCCGACGCAACTGCGCAAGCGTATGCTCGCGGTCCGCGCATTCGATACCGAGGCGATGATGATCGGCTTCGAGCTCATCGATGGCGAACGGCTGGAAAGCGCGATCGGGCGGCAGCTTGGTGATCCGCGTGCAAGTTATCTGCACATCCATTTCGCCGCTCCCGGCTGCTACGCCGCGTGCGTCGAGCGCGCGTGATCGCTCCGGAAAAGTGTGACCCATTTGCCGCACTTCGCCTGTGATCGTGAGCCGTCGGCCAAGCGCCACGCTGTTGCCGCGGTGCCGCCCCGATTGACGCCCAGGTGACGGCTTCTTCTCAACACTGAAGAAAGGGTCGTAGCGTGAAGTTCCACACTCTATTTGCATGCGCCGTCGTCGCCATGGTCACCGCGCCGGTCGCCGCGCAAGCGGCAGGGATTCCCGATGGCGTGGTGCATGGCGCCTATGTCGGCAACAATGCGGCGGGACCGATCGGCGGCGTCGTCGGCGGCGTGGTCGGTGGTGTCGTCGGCGGCTTCGAAGGGGCGCTCGGCATTCCGACCAATTATGAGCAGTCGGAGGGCGTGCGTGTGCATCACCGCCGCCATTGGGCGCGGCATCATCTTCATCATCGGCACGTAGCCAGCTGACTTTTGCCGAGGTCGGCGATCAAATAATCGACGATCGGTGACGGTGCGTCTTGCATGCACGCAGCGTGTGAGCGCACTGTCACTTGAGGTTCCGGCGTTGGCGTGCCTTGCAGTCCATTGTTCATGACGTTCGTGTTTGCCGATTACCGATGAAGCCGTTGCGCCGGCAAGGGACCAAGAGTTCCAAGAGTCCCGGGCGCCGCAAGAGCCGTCGTGCCCGAAGAACCGTCCCGCTCCAAGAGCCGGGCCGCGCCAGGCTCGCTGCGGCGGTCGAATCGGTTAAGAATGCAGCATGGGAAAATCGTCACGACCCCCCATACTGGCCGCGGGCGGCATCGTCATCCGCAATGGCGGCAAGCCGTCGATCGCCGTCGTGCAGCGCCGGCGTGACGGCGCATGGGTGTTGCCGAAAGGCAAGCTCAAGCCCAACGAGAAGCCGATCGCGGCGGCCCGGCGCGAAGCGACCGAGGAGACCGGCTGCGATGTGCGGGTGTACGAGTTTCTCGGCGTGATCTCCTATGTCGGCGGCAGCGGGCCGAAGATCGCGCACTTCTGGCGCATGCAGGCCGTCGGCGAGGCCGACGGCAAGCTCATGAGCGACATCAAGGCGGTCGAATGGCTGCCGCTGTCGGCCGCGGTCGAGCGGCTGAGCCTGCCGCACGAGCAGATGTTCTTGCGCAATGTCGGCCGTCATGCGTTGAAGCGAGCGCTGAAGAAATCGCGCATCAAACTGCCGGAGCAAGATGTGCTGCATCCGATGGTCGATGTCGTGACGGCGGTCCGGCCCGCCGAAGTTGCCGTACGGCCGCGGCGCGAAACGCAGCCGCGCTGGAGCGTGCTGGCGCGGCTCAAGCGCCTGCAGGCCGCGATCGGCCGCGCCGGCTGGTCGGGCTGACTGTCTCAGCGTAGTCGGGCTTGCCGGCGCCGATTGATCCACAATCCCAGCGCGACCGCGAGCACGATGACGGCGACGGCGAGACCGAGGTTCTCGATCGAGCGCAGCAGAAAGGCCGTCTCCAACGCCCAGACCGGCTGCGTGTCCTGCTCCCACGACACCGGCTTGATGTCCCAGAAGAACATGCGCCGCGCGGCGAACGCGCAGCCGAACAGCGCGAGGCTCACAACCAAGAGCTTGAGCGCGGCGCGTATCGGCATCGTGTCTCCCTGGACCGCGATTGTGGTTGGCCAACGTCGAATATGAACGAGTTGGCGTGGCAGCGTCTTGATCCGAATCAAGCGTAGCTTTGCGCGCCCGACGGCCGGGCTAGAGCATGTTTAAGTGAAATCAAATCGCCCAATAAAATCGTTGTTGCCGGGCATGGCCGTTCGAAAAACGGCGTGGAAAGTGGCTCGATATGACTGGAACACACGTGCTAGTGTTGCGGCAAGGGCGTCCCTGCTCCACATGATCCCTGCTCCACATGATACGGCAGGAGAGCGGGAGCCCGTTGGCAAGCGGCAAGGTGCAAAATGGCGCACGTGACTTACAAGATCGTCCGTCACGAAGATGGTTGGGCTTATACCGTCGACGGCGTATTCTCCGAGAGCTTTCCCACGCACGCCGAGGCGCTCGACGCCGCGCGGCTCGCCGCCGCCGAGCAGCGCACGCCGGGCCGGACCGAGGCGATCGAATACGAAGACGCGAACGGCAAGTGGCACACCGAACTCGCCCGCGGCTCCGACCGGCCCGAAACCGACGTGGAAGACAGCGCGTAGGGTTCCGTAACGAACTACGACTTCTGAAAGACTTCCGCGCGCAACGGCAGCACCGCGCCGAACCAGACGGCGTGCGCGGTGTGGTCGCGATAATCGTTGCCGGTCTCGGGATGAAGCAGGATGACGAGTCCATCCCGATTGAGCATCAGCCAAGGCAGGAATGTTTCCAGCATCGCTGCGGGAAACGCGATCTGATACATCGACTGGGGATGCGGTCCGACCAGTTCGTCGTGCCAGCGTCCAAGCTTCGCCTGCGGAAATTCCGCGCCGACCCGTTGACGCAGACGTTCGGCGCGGTCGCGCGTCTTGTCCGGATCGTAATAGACGTGGGCGTGATACAAAGCGATCGAGCGCGGGTCGCTGTTCGGTCGGCGCGGATCTGCCGGTTCAGCCACGATCGATCACCTTCACGGCCGCGGTGCGCTGTCGCGCACCTTGCCGAAATGGCTCGCCAGCCATAACGCCATGACCAGCGCGCCGAGCGCGGTCGCGGCCATGCCGCCGACCGGCGGCGGCAGCGGCGGAAAGATGTACCGCAGGGTGCCCAATCCGACCATGAAATTAAACCAGCCCCACAGCACGTTGACGATCGCCGAGGATTCGCCGACGCCGGGCGGCTTGGCGAACGGCGTCTGGAACTTGTTGCCGCAGATGCCTTGCACGAAGTGCGGAACGCCGTTGGCGAGAAATGCGCCGGCGAAGAAATGTGCGACGTAGTCATACCAGGGCATGGCGCATCCTTTTGGTCCGCATGGGGAGGTCCGCCAAAATCCATTCCGCCAAAATCTACGCGGCGGCCCGGCGCGGATGATAGAGGCTCGCCAGCAGCACCGCGAGAATGCCGGTGAGAAAAATGCCGTCGAAGGTTCCGGCGCCGCCGATCGAGGCGACCGGCGCGCCGAGACCGCGCACCTTGTCGAGGTTGGTGAGGTCGGCGCCGATCAGCGTGCCGAGGCTGCCGCCGATATAAGCGAGCGGGGCGGCGTTGTCGCGCGACAGCACCAAGGCGACGATGGCCGTCGCGATGGCCGGCAAGAATACCGGAACGGCGATGCCGACGCCCGGCACCGGGGTGGCAAGCCAGTGCAGAATGAGCGCGACCGCCGCGGTGGCGATCGCGCCCTTGATCCACAAATCCCGCTTGAACAGCAGATACAGCGACATCACGGTCGGGATGACGGCGCCGCCGACATTGACCGCGATCACCGTGCCCGCCCAATGCACGACCGGGACGGTATATTCCATGCCGAAGAAATCGATCACCTGATCGGAGACGACCTTCTCCTGCGGCAATTCCGCGACCGGGATGTTGAAGTAGCTGCCGATCAGCGAGCCGAACAACAGCAGCATGGCGGTCGAAGGACTGACGCCGAGGCTGACAAAGGCCTGGCGCCAGGCGCTCAGCATCAGCATGATCAGCACGATGAGGAAAATGCCGACCAGAATGGCGAAGAAGACCGGCGTCAGCGGCAGATAATGATATTGGCCGATATCCATGTGCGGCTCCGCGAGATGGCTTGCGTCAGTGCGGCGTCAGATTGGCGACCCCAAATTCCGAAGTCCAAACCTAGTCCGAAAGCTAACCATGCTCCTGATATCGCCTCGGTGCGGCGGTGTACATGATCGTACGCGCCTTGCCACACTAACGCGCGAGCCTATAATCCGTCGCTTCCTTCGCGCAGGGGATTGTGATTGTGGCGCCGCCGGGAGCGAAATCCGTAGCCATCATCATGGGCAGCCAGTCGGACTGGCAGACCATGAAGCACGCCGCCGAGACGCTCGCCGCGCTCGGCGTCGAATACGACACCCGCATCGTCTCCGCGCACCGCACGCCGGAGCGCTTGTACGCCTTCGCCAAAGGGACGAAGGCCGCCGGCTTCAAGGTGATCATCGCCGGCGCCGGCGGCGCGGCGCATCTGCCGGGCATGACCGCGGCGCTGACGAGCCTGCCGGTGCTCGGCGTGCCGATCGAATCGAAGGCGCTGTCCGGCGTCGACTCGCTGTATTCGATCGTGCAGATGCCGCCGGGCGTTCCGGTCGGCACGCTGGCGATCGGCCAAGCCGGGGCGATCAACGCCGCGCTCCTTGCCGCGAGCATCTTGGCGCTCGGCGATGCCGCGCTCGGCGATCGGCTCGACGCGTGGCGGAAGCGGCAGACCGAAGCAGTCGCGGAAACACCCAAGGATTTGATCGCACCGAAGGATTTTCCCGCGTGAGCATGCGCGCGCCGGTGCTCGATCCCGGGGCCACGATCGGCATCCTCGGCGGCGGCCAGCTCGGCCGCATGCTGGCGCTGGCGGCGGCGCGGCTCGGCTTGAAGTGTCATGTGTTCGCGCCTAGTCCCGACTCGCCCGCGTTCGATGTCGTCAACCGGGTGACGCGCGCGGACTATAGCGACACCGAGGCGCTCGACCGCTTCGCCGCCGATGTCGACGTCGTCACCTACGAGTTCGAGAACGTGCCGGCCGACACCGCGACGTTCCTCGCCGCGCGGGTGCCGGTGCTGCCCGATCCGCAGGTCCTGGCGACGACCCAGGACCGCCTGGCGGAAAAGACCTTCGTCGCCGGTCTCGGCATCGGGACCGCGGCGTTCGCCGCGGTTTCCGCGCCGGCCGAGCTTGCCGCGGCGCTCGATCGGATCGGGCGGCCCGCGGTGCTCAAGACCCGCCGCTTCGGCTATGACGGCAAGGGCCAGGCGACGATCCGCGACGGCGGCGATCCGGGCGCCGCCTGGCGCGAGGTCGGCGGCCAGCCCAGCATCCTGGAAGCGTTCGTCCCGTTCGAGCGCGAGGTGTCGGTGATCGTCGCCCGCGGCCGCGACGGCGCCATCGAATCCTTCGACGTCACCGAGAACGAGCATCGCGACCATATTCTGAAAATCTCGCGCGTGCCGGCCGCGCTGTCCGCCGCCGCGACGCAAGAGGCGCGCCAGATCGCCGAGACCGTCGCGCACAAATGCGCCCATGTCGGCGTGCTGGCGGTCGAGATGTTCGTGCTGCGCGACGGCGGCCTCCTCGTCAACGAGATCGCGCCGCGGGTGCACAATTCCGGGCATTGGACCATCGACGGCGCGTCGGTGTCGCAGTTCGAGCAGCACATCCGCGCGGTGGCCGGCTGGCCGCTCGCCCGGCCGATCCGCCACGGCCGGGTCGAGATGGTCAATCTGATCGGCAGCGAGGTCGAGGAATACCGCCGCTGGCTCACCGTTCCCGGCGCCGCGGTCCATCTCTATGGCAAGACCGCCGTGCGCCCGGGGCGAAAAATGGGGCACGTCACGCGTGTGCTTCCCGATTGAGCGGTGCGGGCGAAAAGAGGCCGGTTGGAGCGGAACCCATCCCAGCTTGTGGACTTTCCCACTCTGTTCTGCTAGAGGACCCGCCAAGTGGCGCTGGCGTGACCGCTCGCGGCCGCTTTTTCCATTTGCGAGCGCGCTCGTCTTCCATTTGCATGAGCACGCGCTTTGACACGAGGAGGCTGCGTGCAGGTACTTGTCCGCGACAATAATGTCGACCAGGCCCTCAAGGCGCTGAAGAAGAAGATGCAGCGCGAGGGTATTTTCCGCGAGATGAAGCTCCGCGGCCATTACGAGAAGCCGTCGGAAAAGAAGGCCCGAGAGAAGGCGGAAGCCATCCGCCGCGCCCGCAAGCTGGCGCGCAAGAAGCTGCAGCGCGAAGGTCTGTTGCCGATGAAGCCGAAGCCGGTCACCGCGGCCGGCGGCAGGGCCGGCCCGCCGCGCGCCCCCCGGTTCGGCTAAAGGCTCGATCGTTTCGGAACGGCGCGGGCGCCTATCGGCCCGCGCTTTTATTTTTGGCCGCCGGGCGCAAGGGGGATAAGTTCGCTCGAACGGTATTCGACCGTACGCGTAAGGGGTGGGCGCGGCGGTGCCACGAGGCATCGAATGAGTGCTGCAGCAGTGGTTGATTTGGCCAAGCTGACTTTGCCGGCCATGGTGGCCCTTGCGTTGGCCGGCTGCGCGTCGCTCGGCAGTCCGCCGGCGTCGGAAAAGGACGATGCGCTCTACGGGACCTCGCGGTCCAATCTGATGTCGCTCTCCGAGGTCATCCAAAAACATCCCGACGATCCGCAGGCCTACAACATCCGCGGCTCGGTGTTCGGCCAGGCCGGGCAGAGCGAGCAGGCGCTGGCCGACTTCAACAAGGCGATCAGCCTCGATCCGAACTACGCGCAAGCCTACGCCAACCGCGCGCTGGTCTATCGCGAGACCGGTAAGCTCGACCTCGCGCTCGCCGATTACAACAAGGCGCTGGCGATCGACGCCGCCTACGCGCCGGCCTATCTCGGCCGCGGCATCGTGCATCGCCAGCAAGGCCACGGCGTCCAGGCGCTCGCCGACTTCAACAAGGCGATCGCGCTGCGGCCGGACAACGCGCAGGCCTACTATAATCGCGGCCTCCTCTATCAGAGCCAGCACCAGCATGCGTTCGCGATCGACGATTTCTCGACCGCGCTGGGGCTCACCACCCAGAAGGGCGCGCCATTCCTCGCGCGCGCGCTGAGCTACCTCGCCGTCGGCGACAACAAGTCGGCGGCGGGCGATCTCGACGAGGCGGTACAGCTCGATCCGCAGAACCTGCAGGCCTGGACCAGCCGCGGCCTCGCCTATGAACGCCTCGGCGACAAGGACAAGGCCGCCGGCTCCTACGCGAAAGCGCTCAATCTCAACGACAAATACGAAATCGCCCACGCCGGCTTCACCCGCGTCGGCGGCCAGGTCGGCCGGTCGTATCAGACGTTTTGAGATGTTGGGTGTTGGTTGGTCCGTAGGGGCACCCCTGTGGGCGTGGGTGCCCGCATCGGCAGGCCCGCGGGCGGCCACAAGGGCCGCCCCTACGGGCGCAACGGCGGCTGATCCAAATCCCCCGCCAGAAACCGCCCGACGGCGTGGAGGGCGCCGTTCTGGTCAAGGTCTTCGTGGCCGCCGTCGAGAAAGCGCACGATGTGCTTGGGCGCCTTGGTCAGATCGAACAATTGTTCGCCCATGGCGTAGGGAACGATGTTGTCGCGCGCGCCGTGCAGGATCAATACCGGCGCGGTGATCTTGATGATGCGTTCGTCGGAACGGTATTGATCCTTCATCAGGAGCCGCACCGGCATGTACCAATAACGGATGGCGGCGATCGCGGCGGTCGAGGTGAACGGGGCTTCCAGGATCAGGCGGCCGACCGGTTTTTGCGCCGCGAGCGCGACCGCGACGCCGGAGCCGAGCGACTCGCCCCACACCACGATCTGCTGCACCGGATAGCGCGCGGCGGCGAAGGCGTAGGCTGATTGCGCGTCGGCGATGAGGCCCGCTTCGGTCGGCTCGCCGGCGAGGCCGCCGAAGCCGCGATACTCGAGCCCGACGAGGCCGACGCCGTCGCCGATCAGCTTGCGGAAGCGCGCGGCGCGGTAGCGCAAGCGCGCCGCCATTGCCGTGCAAATAGAGGATCACCGGTTTGTTTTCGCCGGGCGGCACGTGCCAGACGAGGCTCGCCACGCCGTCGGCGGCGGTGAGCGCGACCTCCTCGGCCTGCGGCAGGCCGGCCTGCGCCGGCGTGGTGTGAACCGTTTCGGGGAAATACATCAGCGAACGCTGCGTGACGTAGAGCACCATCGCGGTGCCGACATAGAGCACGAGCGCGATAGCGGCGAGCCATTTGCAGCGCCGCGATCGCGTAGGGCAACCAACGCGCGCGCCGGCGCCACGCGCGCGCGGCGAGATTTTGCAGCCGCAGCACGGCGGCTTCGATCAACGCCAGCGCACGGGCGGCGAGAACCCTCGCATGCTTGCGATTTTCAGCTCCGCTTCGAACTGAAAGAGACCGCACGGTCAAAATCTCCGGCGCCGCGGTCGTCGGCCGCGCATTGTTGTTTGCATGGCCATGATAGGCCGCAGCTGCGTGTCCGACAGCAAACCGGCCGGCTTTTGGCAAGCCGGCCGGTCGAGATTCAGCATAGCGCCGCGCGTCGACGCGCCATCAAGCACTTTGATCAAGGACAGACTTGCACGGTCCGCCACTGATAACCGTAACCCTCGACCCAAACCTTGCGGTGCCCCCAATAGCAACCGGGCCCCAACTGGGCATAGGCCGGCGGCGGCGGATAGTAGGCGCCCGGAGGCGGCGGGTAATAGCCGGGAGGGGGCGGCGGATAATAGCCGGGCGGCGGCGGGGGCGGCGGGCTGTTGGCGATGGCGCTGCCGACGATCGCGCCGGCGGCCACGCCGCCAAGAATACTCGCGCCGACGAAGCAGCCGAAACAGCCGGCGTTGGCGGTGCTTGGCGCAGCTAAACTGACAAGGCCAACGCCCGCAGCGCCGACAAGCGCGATGAGCGACTTGTGCATGTGTTCTCCTCGAGCGATCGGTCGGGTGCCGATCAAGACCGTGGTGAAACGGAAGTTCCCGTAAACCCCGTTACCCTGCAGCTTTTGGCGTCGACCATGCGCTGCATATTTGGCGGAAGTTTGGTGTCGAAACAGCGCCGTGATGGCGTCGCCGTCATGTCACCTGAGATCCCAGCCTCGGGCAGGGAGGCTGAGACATCTTTTGGCGACGCAGTGTCGGACTATGGCAGTGTGGACTATGAATGACGACGCGGAACGGATTACGCCGTGGGGATGACGCGTTGCAGGATGACGCGTCGCGGTTCTCAGTAACAGCCGCGCACCCAGGCATAGCCGTTCCAGACCCGGCGGCAACCAGGTCCATAATAGGGACCGGGGGCGCCGTAATATCCGTAGTATGGACCGGGCCCATAGCCGTAATAACCGCGCCCGTAGCCGTAATAGTAGGGACCGGCGGCCAACGCGCCGCCGATCAGCGCACCGGCGACGAACGGACCGGGGCCCCAGCCCCAGCCGCCCCGCCAGCCGTAGCCCCAGCGCGCGTCCGCGCTGGAGGAGGTCGCAATCGCCGCGGCGCCAATGGCCGCTGCTGCGATGAGAGTAGTCAGGACTTTCTTCATGGCATCACCTCGATCAGGAGAATATTTCTTAACGTCTCTCATCGCCCCCGATGCCCTAACTTCCCATTTCTTCGTGAACCCGGACTGAACGATCATGCCTGAAATCCGGCCATCATTTGGCGCGAGACGACGATCCCCAGATTAATTCCGCAGCGTCACTGACTGCAGCGTCGCTGACTTACGCCATCGGCGACATCCACGGCTCGCTGGCGAAACTGCGTCGCCTGATCACAAGCTGCACGGAGCACGCCGAGGGACGGCCGGCGCGGTTCGTGTTTCTGGGCGACTATATCGACCGCGGGCCGCAGAGCGCCGGCGTCATCGACTATCTGATCGCGCTGCAAGGGCGGCTGCCGGGCGGCGTCGTCGCGCTCAAGGGCAACCACGAGGCAATCGCGCTCGAGGTGTTCGACGGCACGGCGCCGGAAGATTTCTGGCTCTCGCAAGGCGGCGAGGAGACGCTCGCGAGTTACGGCGTCGCCGCGCCGCAACTATTGCCGCGCGCGCATATCGATTGGATGCGGTCGCTGCCGTTGCGCTACGACGACGGCAGCCGGTATTTCGTCCATGCCGGCATCGATCCGGAACGGCCGCTTACGGAGCAAAGCGAGCGCGATCTGATTTGGATCCGCGAGCCGTTCCTGTCGGATCGCCGCGACCATGGGCGGCTGATCGTGCACGGGCACACGCCGGTCGCCGCGCGCACGCCCGATCTGCGCAGCAACCGGCTCAACGTCGACACCGGCGCGGTGTATGGCGGCCCTTTGACCGCGGCGGCTTTCGCCGGTGGGCAGACGCCGCCGATCGCGTTCCTTCAGGCCCCCTAAAGTCCGCGGCGCCGCGTCGGAATTCTGCGTCAATATGTCGCAGGTGCGGCGTCGGCGCGGTGGCGAGCAATCCGGGACTGAAGCACCGGCGGGTAAAGGGTAATCTTCCATTGATTCGCGCCGATGGGGACCGATGGCGAGCCGATGAAGAAGACGGGCAGGTCGCAAGCCAACGCGTTCGCATTACAACCGCCGCGTCGCAAGCCGTCGCGCCGAGCGGCCGGCCCAGGCGGCGATGCGGGCGAGCGCAAGCCCGCAAAGGCGCCGGCGCGCGCCGCCGCGATGCAACTTGCGGCGGAAGTCGAGCGCCTGGCGGCGCAGCTCGACATCTCGCGCGCCCGGATTGCCGATCTCGAGGCCAAGGTCGATATCGATCCGCTCACCGAGACGCTCAACCGGCGCGGTTTCGAGCGCGAACTGAAGCGCTCGCTCGCTTACCTCAAGCGCTACGGCGCGCGCGCCGCGCTCGTTTATATCGACCTCGACGAGTTCAAGCCGGTCAATGACCGCCACGGCCACGCCGCCGGCGATGCCGTGCTCAAGGCCATCGCGGTCGCGCTGTCGCGGCAGGTGCGGGCGTCGGACGTGGTGGCGCGCATCGGCGGCGACGAGTTCGTCGCGCTGTTGTGGAACGTCGAAGACGCGGACGCCGCCGCCAAGGCGGCCGCGCTGGAGGCCGCGGTCTATGCAACCCCGGTACGCTGGGGCGCCTCGACCCTCGTCGTCGGCGCGTCGGCCGGCATGACCATGATCGGCCCGCTCGACAAGCCGCCCGAAGCGATCGCGCGCGCCGACGCGGCGATGTACGCGAGCAAAGGCGGCGCGGCGGGCCCACCTCGCGCGCCATTCATCGAGCAGCTAGCTTTTTGATGGAGCGTGATCTTTTCGGAAAACCGGTATCCACTTTTCCGGATCACGCTCTAAGCGATGATGTCCGGCGTCAGCTGGTCTTCGATGAAGGTAATTTTATCACGCAGCTGCAGCTTGCGTTTTTTCAGGCGCTGGACCTGGATGATGTCGGCGCCCGGCGAATCCTGCAACGCGGCAATCGCCGCGTCGAGGTCGCGATGCTCCTGCTGCAAACGCGAAAGTTGCGCGCGAAGCTCGCTTTCGTCCTCTGGGGTCATTGCCGCCTGGATCGTGCCGCGAGCGTCGCGCGGCGTGGGTCTGGCCGAAGTCGTTTCTGGGCTCGATTCGAGACCGGTTCCTCGGCCCCCTCGAGAAACGGCTGTCGGCTGGTAAGTTCCTATGGATTATCGCTTTTCAGCCGACATCCGACAAGAGCTAAGCGGCGCGGTGCACAGCGGGGATTTTCGCCGCGCGACAAAGGGAGTATGCTCATGGACGGTCATCTTGGTGTAGCATTCCGCACGGGGTAACTTAAGACGCAAGGAGGCATGCCACATGGCGATTGAATCGCATCTTGCGGAACTCGAACGACGCCACCAGGCGCTCGAATCGGAAATCTCAGAAGCGCTCACCCACCCATCGACCGACGGCCTCACCATCGCGGAGCTCAAACGGCGCAAGCTTCTCGTCAAAGACGAGATCACGCGCATCAGGCAGGACACCGTCCTGCATTAGCTGATAAACGCCGGAGTTTTGTTTGGTTGGTTCGTTCCCGTATGTCGGGGACAACGGGGAGTATTTTTCACATCGATAGTCGTTTGATCGGGCGGTGTTCCTGTCTTGATCTTGACAATCGGACATTTTTGTCCGATAGGGTAGGTCGTCGGCCAGGCAGTCTCCCGTGAATGGATAAGCGCGACAAATTCATTGGGGAGTTGCGGGAGGAGGCTCGCGGTCGAGGTTTGCCGTTTCGAGCTGAAAAATGGCGCGGCAAGGGCGGTCACATGATGGTGTTCGTCGGTGACCGATTGACCACCGTGCCGTCACGCGAAATCGATCCAAAAACGGCCCGGAAGATCCGGAAAAAACTCGGCTTGGCGGACTGAAGGAAAGTCACCCCATCATGAAGGCTTATGCGTATCGCGCGTTGTTCGAACCGGGAGACCGGCGCGGCACCATCGTCGTCACTTTCCCCGATGTGCCGGAAGCGGTCACCGAAGGACGCGGCAAACCCGACGCGCGCGCCATGGCCGAAGAAGCGCTGGGGCTCGCGCTGCTGAGCTACTTGGCCCGCGGCAAGTCGCTGCCGAAACCGCGCGCCAAAGGCGGCGACCTTGTCGATATTGCCGTCATGCCCGACGTGGCGGCCAAGCTCGCGGTGCTGGAAGCATTCACCGCCGCCCGCATCACCAAGAGCGAACTGGCGCACCGTATCGGCAAGGATGAGAAGGAAGTCCGCCGCATTCTCGATCCCAAACACGCAACCAAATTGCCGGCGCTCACAGCCGCGCTGCGTGCGCTTGGGAAGCGGTTGGTGGTTGGTGTGATGGAGGCGGAGGCGGCGTAATGCCGCCCGAAAGTTATAGACCAGCTAGTCGTCTATGCTTTTGTAACGCTTCAATACTTGGAATTTGATCGCTCGTTTTGGGCGAGCGAATTTTTCTGCCTGCTAAAGCCTTGTAGCTACTTTTCATCAATCGCGGAGAGAGTATCAGCTTCATAGAAGCCGGTTCGATTGCGATAAGGCGACAATCGAAGAGGGTATGAATATCCGATCGAAGTAATAATCCGTTCTGAACGTGGTTGGTGTGCAAACCGCGATACGGCTGTATGTGTGCGGCCTCCAGTAGATCTATAACGTCACATCCGGTCACAGCGCACCTCCCGCCGTATGCCTCAATGAGCTTTGCCCTAAATGCTTGTTGGCCTCGCCTTACCGCAATCGAACGATCAATTTTGTCGCGCGCGTCTTTCATATTCTGCGCATCAAATCTGTCCTCATCGGCTGTCGTTGAAGCAATTGCCTCATCGCTTCCCGAACCGATTATATCGTCAATTTTACGGGCAGCTGTTGGGACCAGACGAACGCCACTGCCTCGCGGGTGCCATGTATGTGCAGGCACAGGGATCGATGCTAACTCCGGCGTGGAGACAAGAAGCTTTTCTGTTGGATCGACCAATTGATGAAATGTGATTGGCACCTGCCATGTGTTTTGCTTGGGAAGCGCAGTCGGGTTTTGCTTGGCCGCCCCTGTTATGGTGCCTAAGCCGAAAATACCCTGCGGCCCGACTCCAAGTTTAAGCATGTAGGCGGTGTCACCTCGTTGTGTGGATTTGTGAGCTAAACATCGCCATCGTTCGGTAACCTCCTTCCCGGATTGGAACTCATCGACAAGGTGACGTAATTTGGCGTACGGCCAGCCGTCCGGCGTCCAAGTGAATAAGTAGTCGCTAGGCATGGCTCACACCCTCTTCGCCGCGTCCCGCAGCTTGAATTTCTGCAGCTTGCCAGTCGAAGTCTTCGGGATGTCGGCGAACACGACGTGGCGCGGGCATTTGTAGGCGGCGAGGTGGGTGCGGCACCACGCGATCAGCTCGTCCGGCGTCGCGGTCGCGCCGGGCTTCAATTCGACGAAGGCGCACGGGGTCTCGCCCCATTTCTCGTCGGGCTTGGCGACCACCGCGACCGCGGCGACGGCCGGGTGCTTGTAGAGCGCGTCCTCGACCTCGATCGAGGAAATATTCTCGCCGCCGGAAATGATGATGTCCTTGGAGCGGTCCTTGAGCTGAATATAGCCGTCGGGATGCACGACGCCGAGGTCGCCGGAATGGAACCAGCCGCCGGCGAAGGCCGCCTCGGTCGCGTGTTTGTTCTTCAGATAACCCTTCATCACCACATTGCCGCGGAACATCACCTCGCCGAGCGTCTCGCCGTCGCGCGGCACCGGCTGCATCGAATGCGGATCGAGCACGTCGAGCGCTTCCAAGACCGGATAGCGCACGCCCTGGCGCGCTTTTTTGGTCGCCTGCTCGGCGGCGGGCAGCGCGTCCCAGGCGCCGTGCCAATCGTTGATACTGGCCGGGCCGTAAGTCTCGGTCAGGCCGTAGACGTGGGTGACGTTGAAGCCGGCCGACTTCATCGCCGCCAGCACGGATTCCGGCGGCGGCGCCGCGGCGGTGACGAATTCGACGCCATGCGGCAGCGGCTTGCGTTCGTTGGCGGGCGCGTTGAGCAGCGTCGACATCACGATCGGCGCGCCGCACAGATGCGTGACCTTGTGGGTCGCGATCGCGTCGAAGATCGGCGCGGCGCGTACCGCGCGCAGGCAGACATGGGTGCCGGCGACGACCGACAGCGTCCAGGTAAAACACCAGCCGTTGCAATGAAACATCGGCAGCGTCCACAGATAGACCGGATGCCTGCCCATGCCGCAAGTGACGACGTTGGCGAGCGCCAAGAGATAAGCGCCGCGGTGGTGATAGACGACGCCCTTGGGATCGCCGGTGGTGCCCGAGGTGTAGTTGAGCGAAATGGCGTCCCATTCGTCCTGCGGCATCAGCCAGTCGAACTCGGGATCGCCTTCGCGCAGAAACTCTTCGTATTCCAGTTCGCCGAGCCGCTCGCCGGCGCCGGTGAATTCCGCATCGTCATAATCGATCACCAGCGGCTTGGCCTTGCAGTGCGCCAGCGCGTCCTTCACCGCCTTGGAGAATTCGCGGTCGGTGATCAGCACCTTGGCTTCGCCGTGATCGAGGGTGAAGGCGATGATGGCGGCGTCCATCCGCGTGTTGATGGTGTTGAGCACGGCGCCGGCCATGGCGACGCCGTAGTGCGCTTCCAGCATCGGCGGCGTGTTGGCGAGGACCACGGCGACGGTGTCGCCGCGCTTGATGCCGCGCCGCGCCAGCGCCGACGCAAGCTGCCGAGTGCGGGCATAAAACTGCCGATAGGTAGAGGAGCGGCCGCCATGGATCACGGCGGTACGGTCCGGATAGACCAAAGCGGCGCGCGCCAGAAACGACAGCGGCGTCAGCGGCTGAAAATTCGCCGCGTTGCGGTCGAGATCCTGTTCATAGGGCGTCGTCATGATCGTGCACTCGCTGCCAGATGCCGAAGCCTACCTAAAATGGCGAATGGCGAATAGGGAATAGCGAATGGGGAATAGGGCCGCTTTCTCCGCCCTTTGCTACCCCCCATTCGCCATTCGCCACTCCCCATTCGCCCCCTTCAGTGCATGTAACCTCGCACGCCCTCCCAGACCAGCGCGGACCCGATCAGGAACATCAGCACGTAGGCGATCGTGTAGAAGCGGTCCGTCGGCGTCTTGCGCACCAGCCAGACGCCGAGAAAATTGGTGGCGACGGCGAGCGGCAGCAGCGCGAGCGAGGTCGCCATGTTGCGCGGCGAGAACTGGCCGAGCGCGACATAGGGCACGATTTTCATCAAATTGAGGATGGCGAAGAAAATCACCGTGGTGCCGACCAGCGTGAGCTTGTCGAGCCGCTGCGGCAGCATGTGAATCTGGAACGGCGGGCCGCCGACCTGCACCAGCGTCGAGGTGAAGCCGGACAAGGCGCCCCACACGATCCCCATGGCCGCATGCGGCCGCCGCGGTTTGACGGGGCCGCGCCCGAGATAAGCGCGCAACCCGGCGCCGAGCCAGGTGTAGAGCACGAAGGCGAGCGCGATGCCTCCCACCGTGAGTTCGATCGCGGCGTTAGAGAGCAAGCGCGCGAACAGCCAGCCGGCGCCGACGCCGATGACGGAGCCCGGCAACAGCACCTGCAGATTCCACGCGCTCCAGTGGCGGTGATAGGTCCACACCGAAATGGCATCCTGGCAGATCAGGATCGGCAATAGAATCGCCGCCGCTTCCAGGGGCGGCAGCACCAGCGCCAGCAGCGGCGTCGCCAGCATGCCGAGCCCGGCAAAGCCGCCCTTGCTCAGGCCGAGAAAGGTCACGGCCGGGATGGCGAGAACATAAAACAGCGGATCGGTGATCACGGGCGAACGCGTTGGAGTTTTGGGGAGGGCAGCGATGACATAGATCAAAGCATGCCCCGCTGACCAGGGCTGCGATGCATGACGGAAGTGCCGGTGCGGCACGGCTTGCAAACGCACCGCGATCCGTCATCCTGAGGTGCGAGCGAAGCGAGCCTCGAAGGATGCTGCGCCGCCGAGCCGCCCTTCGAGGCTCGGCCTGCGGCCGAGCACCTCAGGGTGACGTGGAGTGTAGGGAGAATACGTCATGGACGTCCGCCCGAGCCGCTATCACGAGGTCTATGCGCGCTGGCAGCGCGATCCTGAAGGATTCTGGGCGGAGGCGGCCGAGGACATCACCTGGTTCGAGAAGCCGAAGACGATCTTCGATCCCAAGGCCGGCATTTACGGCCGCTGGTTTTCCGGCGGCGTCTGCAACACCTGCTACAACGCCGTCGACCGCCACGTCGATGCCGGGCGCGGCGACCAGGCTGCCATCATCTACGATTCGCCGCTCGCCGGGACCAAGCGCGTTCTCACCTATCACCGCCTGATGACCGAGACCCAGGTGCTCGCCGCCATGCTGCGCGACCTCGGCGTCGGCAAGGGCGACCGCGTGCTCATCTACATGCCGATGGTGCCGGAGGCGGCGATCGCCATGCTCGCCTGCGCGCGCATCGGCGCCATCCATTCGGTGGTGTTCGGCGGCTTCGCCGCGCACGAACTCGCGACCCGCATCGACGACGCCACGCCGAAAGCGATCCTGTCGGCGAGCTGCGGCATCGAGCCCGGCCGCATCGTCGCCTACAAGCCGCTGCTCGACGAAGCGATCGCGCTGTCGCAGCACAAGCCCGACGCCTGCCTGATCCTCCAGCGTCCGCAGCTCGAAGCCAAGCTGATCGAAGGCCGCGACCACGATTGGGCCAAGGTGCGCGATCACGCGCTCGTCTACGCGCGGTCGGTCTATGACTGCGTTCCGGTCGAGGCGACCGACCCGCTTTATATTCTCTATACCTCGGGCACCACCGGCCGCCCCAAGGGCGTCGTGCGCGACAATGGCGGCCACATGGTCGCGCTCAAATGGTCGATGAAGAATCTCTACGGCGTCGATCCGGGCGAAGTGTTCTGGGCGGCGTCCGATGTCGGCTGGGTGGTCGGCCACAGCTACATCGTCTACGCGC
Source organism: uncultured Pseudomonadota bacterium (assembly GCA_963836095.1). GTDB lineage: Bacteria > Pseudomonadota > Alphaproteobacteria > Rhizobiales > Xanthobacteraceae > BOG-931. The sequence continues at coordinate 432,458 of CAWIHU010000011.1, read as the reverse complement.
CGCTGTTTCATGGCGCCACCGCGATCCTCTACGAAGGCAAGCCGGTCGGCACGCCCGACGCCGGCGCCTATTGGCGCGTCATCGCCGAGCACGGCGTCGCCGCGCTCTTCACCGCCCCGACCGCGTTCCGCGCCATCAAAAAAGACGATCCGCAGGGCAAGCTTTTGGGGCAATACGATTTGTCGAAATTCCGCACGCTGTTCCTCGCCGGCGAGCGCGCCGATCCCGATACGGTGAAGTGGGCGGAGGATTTGCTGAAAGTGCCGGTGATCGATCACTGGTGGCAGACCGAGACCGGCTGGGCCATCGCCGGCAATCCGGTCGGGCTCGGCATTCTCCCCGTCAAATACGGCTCGCCGACCGTGCCGATGCCCGGCTATGACGTGCGCGTCGTCGACGAGGCCTGCCGCGAGATCGCGCCCAACAAAATGGGCTCGATCGTGGTCAAGCTGCCGCTGCCGCCCGGCTGCCTGCCGACGCTGTGGCACGCCGACGAGCGCTTCGTCGAAAGCTACCTCACCGAGTTTCCCGGCTACTACAAGACCGCCGACGCCGGCTTCAAGGACGACGACGGCTATCTGTTCGTGATGGGCCGCACCGACGACATCATCAACGTCGCCGGCCACCGGCTCTCGACCGGCGGCATGGAAGAGGTGCTCGCGTCACACCCCGCCGTCGCCGAATGCGCCGTGCTCGGCATCAAGGACGACCTCAAGGGCGAAGTGCCGTGCGGCTTCATCGTGCTCAAATCCGGCGTCAACCGTGACCCCGCCGAGATCGAGAAGGAATGCATCGCGCTGATCCGGGAGAAAATCGGCCCGGTCGCGGCGTTCAAGCTCGCCATCACCGTCGGCGCGGCTGCCGAAGACGCGCTCGGGCAAGATTTTGCGCGGCACGATCAAAAAAATCGCCGACGGCGACACCTGGCAGATGCCGGCGACGATCGACGATCCGGCGGCGCTGGATGAGATCGGCGTCGCGTTGAAGGGAAAGGGCGTGGGTGGGTAGCCCGGCTTGAGCGAAGCGAAAGCCGGGGTTGTGCCGCAAGGCCAGCCCGGATTTCCCTGTCGCTAAATCGCGTGCGATAATTGTGGAAAACGTCTGGCGCGTTGATCACGTCAGCATCGACGAAGTCCCGGATTCTGCCCCGGCTCTTACCAAGCGCCGGGGAATGGGTTCTCATCCGGCCCCCGCGGACGCTCCGACCCAACAGCCGCCGCGAGCGCTTCGAACACGCCGGGGAAATAAGAGACGTTTTGAAATGGCGTCCGGCTGAAAACGTCCGCAAGCTTGCGGGCCTCGGCGCCGTCGCGCCCGAACAGCACGATGCGTCTGTTGAAGTCGTCGCGCGGCAAGGGCGCCTGCGACAGCCCGTCGCTGCCCAGCGTGTCGATGGGAACGTTATAGGCGCCGGCGATGCTGCCCGCGGCGAAATGTTCGGGGCTCCGGGCGTCGAAGAACAGGGCCGTGCGGTCGATCCGATGGATGCGGAGAATGCCGTCGAGATCGATCTCCACCGGACCGCCGAGCGCGCGCCAGACCGGAATGCCAAGTTGGTAACGTCGCACATCGCGAAATCCGCCTAGGACCAGGTGTTCGCTGAGGCGTCGGCCCTGCGTGCAATGTGGGCCGTTGCAATAGATCACCAACGGCCGGGACTTGTCGCCGCTGACGAGTTGTTCGACCGCGGCGACGAAATCGTCGAGCGAAGCGCCGGGCGGGGGGGTAACGTTGCGCGCGCCGGCGATGTGGCCGGCCGCATATTCCGAGGGGCTGCGCGAATTGAGCAGGATCGCGCTGCCGGCGGCGAGAATGTGCCGCACATCCGCCGTGCTGACCTCCGGCGTCGTCTGGTTCCGTTCGCCCAATGTCGCGTGCCAGATGTCGGCCGGCGGGACGCCCTCGTCGCGCTTCGATAGGGTTTTTGATGGGGTCATCGTCATTTGCCGCAGGGCCGCGTTTTCCGCCGTGTGTCATCCGCCGGCGGAGGCCGCGTGGCCCCGAATGTCTCCCGGTTTGGCTGCGAAGCAAGCCGGTTCGAGGTTATCCCGGTTTGGGCGGCGGACCAATCGCGTCCGACGCGCGGCGAGCGTGACGCGGCCGTGACGCGGTTCCAGCCGTCCGCGGGCCGCCGTGCCGTTGTACGGCAATGGCGGCACCGACTTGGATTTCTTACGTTAGCCCGCATGACGCGTTTTGCCGGACTTCTGTTCGCATGGTTTTTGGCATTGGCGGCTCCGTGCACGTCGGCCGATGCGCAATCGCCGGCGCCTCCGGATGCCGCGCAAAACCGGCCCGCGCCGGTCCAGCAACCCGCCGAAAAATCCGCGGCGCCGAACAACTCCCCGACCGTCGACGACATCTGCCGCACGGTCGAGCAGGCCGCGGCGGAGAACGGCATCCCGGTCGAGTTCTTCGCCCGCGTCATCTGGCAGGAATCGCGCTTCAACGCCCGCGCGGTCAGTTCCAAGGGCGCGGCGGGGATCGCGCAGTTCATGCCGCAGACGGCGGATGTCCGCGGGCTCGCCGATCCGTTCGACCCGATCGAGTCGCTGCGCCAATCGGCGAGTTATCTGCACGATCTGAAAAAGCGGTTCGGCAATCTCGGCCTTGCCGCCGCCGGCTACAATGCCGGGCCTACCCGCGTGAGCGAATGGCTTTCCGGCCATCGCGGCCTGCCGGGCGAGACGCGCAATTACGTCGCGATCATCACCGGCTGGACCGCCGACGAGTGGGCCTCGCCGTCGCCGCCGAAAGAGGCGGAAACCACGATCCCGCAGGGCGTGCCCTGCACCCGGCTCGCCAATCTCATTCTGGCGCCGAAGCCGGAGCAGCAACGCATCGCCGCCTATGTGCCGCGCTGGGGCGCGCAGCTCACCGCCAACTGGTCCGAGCGCCAGGCGTGGGCGATCTACCGCACGATTGCGAAGAAATACGCGGAGCTGATCGGCGACCGCGAGCCGGTGGTGCTGCGCAGCCGCGGCGTCGGCATGGGCAGCGCGCTGCGCTACAACATCCGCATCGCCGACGACAGCCGTGCGTATTTGGACAAATTCTGCACCAAGCTCATCGCCGCCGGCGGCGCCTGTGTGGTGCTGCGGAATGACCGGGGGTGAGTTTCACCTCTCCCCGCACGCGGGGAGAGGTCGAGCGAAGCGAGGGTGAGGGGGCCTACCCGCGATTCTGAGCGGCGGGCAAACTCCTGTGCCGCTCAGCCAAGCGGCAACGCCCCCTCATCCCGACCTTCTCCCCGCGCGCGGGGAGAAGGAGAAGAAGATTACTCCCCCTTGCCGCCGAGCTGCTTGAGCTTGGCGAACACGGCCTCGACGTTGAGGTCTTCGGCTTTCTTCGCCGCGGCGGGGGTGGGCTCGGGCTCTTCCCTCGGCGCGGTGGTGACGGAAGCGGGGAGGAGCGTCGCGCCGTGCGCCTCGGCCGCGGCCGGCTTTTCCTTGGCGGCGCGGTGGACCTCGAGGTCGAGATCGATCTGCGAGCACAGGCCGAGCGTGACCGGGTCGAGCGGCGTCAGATTGGCGGAATTCCAGTGGGTGCGCTCGCGGATCGCATCGATGGTCGACTTGGTGGTGCCGACGAGCCGCATGATCTGGGCGTCCTTGAGCTCCGGATGGTTGCGCACCAGCCAGAGGATGGCGTTCGGCCGGTCCTGGCGGCGCGACACCGGGGTGTAGCGCGGCCCCTTCTTCTTCTGCTTGGTCTCCGGCAGGCGCACCTTGGGGTCGGCGATATGGAGCCGCTGCTCCGGGTTGGCCTCGGCGGCGGTGATCTCCTCGCGCGTCAGCTGGCCCGTGAGGATCGGATCCAAGCCCTTGATTCCCTGCGCGGAATCGCCGTCCGCGATCGCCTTCACCTCGAGCGGGTGCAGATTGCAGAATTGCGCGATCTGTTCGAACGACAGGCCGGTGTTCTCGACCAGCCACACCGCCGTCGCCTTCGGCATCAAGGGCGCCGTAGCCATGGGTAAATCTCCTCTATGCTCCGTCCGCCCCTGCGGGCGAAGCCACTCACGTCATCGACGATGACCGGGAAAGCTGATGGAGAATATAGGCGGCTCACCCGGCGCGTGCAACCGGTTGATCCGCTTTCAGTTTACGGTTGCACGCAACCGGCGCGCACACGGCGGGCGGCACCCCTATTGCTCCCCCATTGCGAAATTGAGCGAATTTGGCACAAAGGGCGCGGCGAACGCGGTGGCCGGGCCGGTGCGCGCCGAAAACGGAGCCTGCCCTTGACCGAGACGGTCGCCGAAATCCTCACCGCCTATCGCACCGGCGCGCTCGCGCCGGAAGACATCGTGGCGCGCAGCTTTGCGCGCCTGCGCGCCCATGACGATCCGGCGATGTTCATCGCGCTGCGCGAGGAAGCCGAGGTCGTGGCCGAGGCGCGGGCGCTCGCGGCCAAGGGCGACACCTCGCTGCCGCTCTACGGCATCCCCGTCGCCATCAAGGACAATATCGACGTCAAGGGCCTGCCGACCACCGCCGCCTGCCCGGCTTATTCCTATAATCCGCAACGCGACGCCACCGCGGTCGCGCGGCTGCGCGAAGCGGGCGCGCTCATTCTCGGCAAGACCAATCTCGACCAGTTCGCCACCGGCCTGGTCGGCGTGCGCACGCCCTACGGCATCGGCCGCAATTTGTTCGACGCCAAGGACGTGCCCGGCGGCTCGAGCACCGGCTCGGCGCTCGCCGTCGGCGCCGGCATCGCGCCGCTGTCGCTCGGCACCGACACCGCCGGCTCCGGCCGCGTGCCGGCGATGTTCGCCAACATCGTCGGCTTGAAGCCGAGCCGCGGGCTCGTCTCCAACGCCGGCGTCGTGCCGGCCTGCCGCACGCTCGATTGCGTCTCCATCTTCGCGCTGACCGCCGACGATGCCATGACGGCGCTGCGCGTGATTGCCGGTGCCGGATCGCCGCCGATCGCCTATTCGCGGGCGCGCCCGGTGCACGCGGTCGGCCCGGTGCCGCAGGGCCTGCGGCTCGGCGTGCCGGTCGCCGGCGGGCGCCTGTTCTTCGGCGATCGGCTGTCGCAGGCGGCCTACGAGGCGGCGCTGGCGCGGTTCGCCGACCTCGGCGCGACTATCGTCGAGATCGACATCGAGCCGTTCTATGGGGCGGCGCGGCTGCTGTACGAGGGACCGTGGGTGGCGGAGCGCTATCTCACCGTGCGCGCGCTGATCGCCTCCTCGCCGGAATCGCTGCATCCGGTGACGCGGCAGATCGTGCTCGCCGGCGCCCACGGCACGGCGGCCGACGCCTTCGCGGCGTTTTATCAGCTCGAGGAATTGCGCCGCGTCAGCGATCACACCTTTCGTGCGGTCGACGCGCTGGTGCTGCCGACCGCGCCGACGATCTACACCGTCGAGCAAGTGCTGGCCAACCCGATCGACCTCAACTCCAGGCTCGGCACCTACACCAATTTCGTCAATCTGCTCGATCTCTGCGGCCTCGCCGTGCCGGCCTCGATGCGGCCCGACGGCAAGCCGTTCGGCGTGACGCTGCTCGCGCCCGCGGGCAAGGACGCCGAGCTCGCCGCGATCGGCCGCGAATTCCATCACGCGACCGGCCTGCCGCTCGGCGCGCTCGGCGCCCCGCAGCCGCCGCTCGCCAAACAACAAGCCGCGGCGGCGCCGGGCGAGATCGCCATCGCCGTCGTCGGCGCGCATCTTTCCGGCATGCCGCTCAACGGCGAACTGCGCGCGCTCGACGCCCGCCTCCTCGAAAGCGCGACGACCGCGCCGCATTACCGGCTCTATACGCTCGCCGGCACCAAGCCGCCGAAACCCGGCATGCTGCGCGTGGCGAACGGCGCGGGCGCCTCGATCGCAGTCGAAGTCTGGGCGCTGGCCGAAGACGCCTTCGGCCGCTTCGTCGCCGCGGTGCCGCCGCCCTTGTCGATCGGCACGCTGGAATTATCCGACGGCCGCGGCGTCAAGGGTTTTCTGGTCGAGGCGGAGGCGGTCGCGGGGGCGCGGGATATTTCCTCATTCGGCGGCTGGCGGGCGTTTGTGGCGGGGGAGAGGGTGGGGGTGGGCACTATCTAAGAGTTGCCGATTCGACTCAGAATTGCAGTGCTATAGTTCACCTACCGGGCCCCGATTTGCGGCGTCGCGGTCATGAGCGTGAGGACGCTTGAAGCGGAAGCAAACACAAAAGATCTGATTTGGAGATTTGATGGCGCGGCGCCCCACTCAATCGATGCCCGAGGATCGCTTCCTCACTGTTGCCGACATGCGCAGCGGTATCGAGCGATTGAAGCAGCGTTTCAATGAATTGCAGGCTCTCGATCCACAATCAATTCAAACTTACCGTTCGGAGGAGATTGTTTCCTGCGAAACGGCAATTGAAAGCACGTTGGCTGCTGTGCTCGGCCAGGGGACACCGAAATTTAAACAATATAAGTCGGCATCTGATTTAGAGCCTCCGGCCATCTACGAACTCGTCCCCGAGTGGGTAGCTATGCGGAGCGGAGGCGTCAGCGAGCCACGAATAAACATTCACGCCCTTCAGGATGGTATTACGCAGAGGAAGCGGCAATCGACCGCTTTATTGGGGCAAGCAATCCGCGATCTCGAAGAGGAAATCCGGTACCGCCCACGGGAGCCGATGGTCGAATCCGAAGATGCGCAATCTCAGCAGGCTCTCACTTCTCACAAAGTCTTTCTCGTTCATGGGCGCGACGATGTAGCAAAAAACGAGGTAGCCCTGTTCTTGCGCGCAATCGGGCTTGAGCCAATCATTCTTCACCTGCAGCCAAATGGCGGCCGACACTTGCTTACAAAATTCACAGAGGAGTCGGAGGGGGCCAGGTTTGCGGTGGTCTTGATGACGCCGGATGATGAAGGCGGTCTTACCGGGACCGCTGACAAAATTCCTAGAGCACGCCAAAATGTCGTGTTCGAACTTGGTTTTTTCATCGGAAAGCTCGGGCCCGCTAACGTCGCTGCGCTCGTGAAAGGCGAAGTTGAGAAGCCGTCGGATTTCGACGGAATTGCATACATTGCTTTTCATCCTGGCGGCCGCTGGAAAACGGAGCTGGCTCGCGAGCTGCACTACGCAAAGGTGCCGTTCGATCCGGCCAAGGCGCTCACAGCGTGAGTCCTTAATTGATAGACGCGCTCGAATGTCGAGATGCAGCAAACGTTTGTGGCGTGAACACAGCGCAAGCTCATCACAAGGCACTTTCGCCGGTTGCCAATTCCTCCCATCGTCATGCTGAGGTGCTCGACGCGAAGCGTCGAGCCTCGAAGCACGCACGGTAGAAGCGCCGTGCCAGCACCCTTCGAGGCTCGCTGCGCTCGCGCCTCAGGGTGACGGTGTCGTGCAAGCACTGAAGCGTCATGCCCGGCCTTGTGCCGGGCATCCACGTCTTTGGGCCGCGGCGGAAAGAAAGACGTGGATGGCCGGGACAAGCCCGGCCATGACGGCCAAGGTGATGTCGCGGATATTGCGACATGTCATTGACAAATCGTCACGTAATGAGGTACAAGAGCGAATCTCGCCCACGTACCAGGACGCCGGCCGGGTGACTCCGGCTGGCGGGGCGAGTGCGGTGCCCGCGGGCGGCGGCTCGTCACCTCCGCGCTCGGGCGGCTTGGGCAAGACACGCCCGGCCGGCATCATGACCGGTCTGCGGGTGCAATCTCGCTGGGCTGGGACAGTAAGGCGCGGGTAATGCCCGCGAGTGCCGTTCGATCCCGCCGTATCTCGGGGCGTCGGTGCGATGCGCTAAGTCTTTCGAACCATCGGGACGTGCGCGCTGAACTCTTCCCAGGAAGTCGCGTGGCTCGAGCTGAGCGGTGGCGTTCGGTCGCTGCCGCAAGTGCCGTGGTGGAACGCCGAGAGGCGAGCGCCCTCCGATGAGGGCGCGCCGTGCCGTGAGGCACGGAGGTTACGCAACAGCGCCTATCGGCGTTCCGCTTTCCTTCTTTTCGTCGTCATTGCGAGGAGCAAAGCGACGAAGCAATCCAGGGTCGGCGGCACAGAGTCTGGATTGCTTCGTCGCAAACGCTCCTCGCAATGACGAGGTTCTTCCTTGCATGATCGTGACGGCGACCGGTTCCACCCCCGGTGCCATCTGACGAAGATCATGCCCGGCTGTCGTTTGTTTCCTTGGGTAGCGGCATAGCTCGGGCGCGAAGGCGCGCCGCGAGAACGGTGGCGTATTCTCACCTCTCCCCGCGTGCGGGGAGAGGTCGAGCGAAGCGAGGGTGAGGGGGCCTCTCCGCAATTCTGAGCTGGTGCGATCGAAGCGTCGGCGCTGTAGCTCTCTCTCTTTGGCGCTCAAACTCGCGGAGGCGCCCCCTCATCCCGACCTTCTCCCCGCACGCGGGGAGAAGGAGCGAAAGGCTGCCGTGCGTTCATGGCGCAGGAGAAGGCGGCGGTGTACACTCGGCTCATGAGCCAAGCCACGGGACATGACCTGATCGGATCGACGGCGCGCGATTACGGCGATACCGGGATCGATTTCCGCAATCTGATCTGGGTCGCGCTGGCGATCGTGGTGCTGATCGCCGCGATCGTCGCCGACGATCGCTGGGCGCTGAACTTTCTTCACGTCATGTGCGGCGTACTGTGGACCGGCATCGATTTGTTCATGGGCTTCGTGGTCGGGCCGATCATGCGCCGCCTGCCGTTCGAGGCGCGGCGCGCGCTGGTGCTGCGGCTGATGCCGAAGACGCTGTTTCTGATGCCGACGCTCGCGATCGTGACCGGAACGGCCGGCTGGTACCACGCGCAGCAGCTCGGCTTTTTGCAGATGCCGTGGCCGGCCTATGGCTGGGTGTTGGCGGCGCTGATCATCGTCGCGATCTTGACCGTCCAGGGCTTGGGGCTGCTGCTGCCGGCGAACCTGCTGGTCTATCTGGAAATGCGCAAGCCTAAGCCCGACCTGCCGCGTATCGGGGCGCTGATGCGCCGCTACGTCTACGCCGTCGCCTTCCAGGGCGTGTTGCAGGTCGCGATCATCGTGGTGATGGCGAAGTTCGTGACGGGGCTGTGAGCCCTACGCGTCGATCAAGCTCACATGCGCGGCGACGATGCGCCAGCCTTCGGGGAAGCGGACCCAGGTCTGCATCTGGCGGCCGATTTTTCCGGGCGTCGAGGGGCGGGCAAACAGCGTCGAGGCCACCGCGAAGTCGCGGCCGTAGGTGGTGATCACGGTCTTGGAAATGGTGCGCGCGCCGGGCGGTACGCGGGCGGAACGGAACGCTGCGATCTCGGCATAGCCGTAAAGGTTCTCGGTGCCGCCGTAGCGGATGGTGCGCCGATCCTGACGAAAAAACGCGTCGAGCGTTGCGACGTCGTTCTCGCCCAACGCCTTTTCGTAGCGGTCGAATTCGGCGCGCACTTCGGCGACGACCTCCGGCAGGTCGATGTCCATTTTTCAGTTACCTCGCTGTTTGAATCTCGTCATTGCGAGGAGCGTAAGCGATGAAGCAATCCAGGGTCAGCGGCACAGAGCTGGATTGCTTCGCTGCGCTCGCAATGACGAACTCCTAAAAAACCGGCCGCGGCGCCGCCACGACGCCTTGCGCCTCCAGCGCATAGGCGATGCGCAGTGCCACGTCCTCGCGCCACGGCGCGGTGATGATCTGGACGCCGATCGGCAAGGGCGACAGCGGCACCGGCACGGCGACGACAGGGAGCCCGATGAAGGAGATCGGCTGGGTGTAGACGCCGAGATTGGCGCGCAGCGGCATGTCCACGTCGCCGAGCATGAAAGTCTGCTGGCCGAGCAGCGGCGCCGTGCACGGCGTCGCCGGCGCCAGAATCGCGTCGACGTCCGTGAACAGTTTCAGAACTTCGCCGCGGTACCAGCGGCGGAATTTTTGCGCCTTGGCGACCAACGAAGCCGGCAGCATGGCGCCGGCGATCAGCCGGTCGCGCACGGCGGGATCGAAATCGGCGGCCCGCGTGCGCAGCCGGTCGAGATGCAGGCTCGCGCCTTCGCTCGCGGTGATGACATAGGCGGCCGAGCGGGCGCGCTCCGCCTGCGGGATCTCGATGTCGCGGTCGGCGCCGAGCGCGACGGCGACGCGGTCGATGGCTTGCACGGCCTCCGCGCACCGGCATTTGAAATAGCCGCCGGCGACGGCGATACGCAGCCCCTGCGCGCCGCGGTCGATGAGCGGCCGGACCGGCTCGGGCGTGTAATCGGCGCAGCCGGGATCGTCCGGGTCGGGGCCCTGCATGGCGTCATAGGCGAGCGCGAGGTCGCGCACGCTACGGGCCAATGGGCCGACATGATCGAGATCCGCCACGAACGGAAAGCTGCGCGCCCGGGTCAGGCGGCCGTAGGTCGGTTTGAGGCCGAACAGGCCGCACAGCGACGACGGCACGCGGATCGAGCCGTTGGTGTCGGAGGCGAGCGCGAGCGGGACCAGGCCGCCGGCGACCGCGGCTGCCGAGCCGCCGGAGGAGCCGCCGGTCATGCGGCGGAGGTCGTGCGGGTTGCGCGACGGGCCGTCATGGACGTTCTCGCCGGTAAAGTCGTAGGCGTATTCGCCCATATTGAGCGCGCCGAGCAGGATGGCGCCGGCCGCTTCGAGGCGCTCGATCAATGCGGCATCGCGGGGCGCCGGCGCGCGGTCGCGATTGATCTTGGACCCGGCGAGCGTCGGCAGGCCGGCGATGTCGAACAGGTTCTTGACCGCGAACGGCACGCCGGCGAGCGGCGGCAAAGCTTCGCCGCGGGCGCGGGCGTCGTCGATCGCGTGGGCGCGCGCGAGCGCGCGCTCCTCGGTGACCGCCGTGAAGGCATTGAAGAGCGGGTCGCGGGCGCGAATGCGCGCCAGCGCCGCTTCAACGATGCGCGAGGCGCTGGTGCGGCGCGCGGCGATGGCCGCGACGATATCGCCGGCGCTGCTCCAGGCGAAATCGGCCGGCGCCGTTTCAAGCATGGAACACCGGCGCGGCTTCGATCTCGTCAGGCAAGGGGAATTCGTCGACCCGGGCCGCATGGGCGAGGATAAGTTGGAGGTGAAATTTGACGTTGGCGCGCCAGGCCGGATCGATCGGCAGCGCCAGCACGGCCGCGCTTGCCGCAGTCAGCGTGTCGATGGCGTCGGGCTTGGCGGCGCGGCGCCGCGCCGGCGGTTTCGTCTTCTGGGCTTTTTTCGGTTTGCGGGTCATTCCGGAGATCTTGACGGCGATTTTGGCGCGAGCGCGCGTGAACTGGACCTAAGTCTTTGATTCCCGGCGATTGTTGCACGCGCGGGCGCGGTCGCCAAGCGCCAGCGAGAAAAGCGATGCTATGGGCTTAGCGCAAGCGCGACCATCGCGCACGCCCGGCGATTGTGCGAATTTTAGGCGCTTTGCTAGGGTGGCCCTGATTTTGCACAACACCGGTTATTCCTTTTTCACGCCAAGGGGGCCGCAATGACTAGCGTGACGTTCGAAGCCGAACCGGCGCCGCTCTCGGTCGACATGGGCAAGGCCGCGCTGGTGATCATCGACATGCAGCGCGACTTCCTCGAGCCCGGCGGCTTTGGCGAGGCGCTCGGCAACGACGTGTCGCGCCTGCAGGCGGCGGTCGGGCCCTGCAAGGACGTGCTCGGCGCGGCCCGCCGGCTCGGCATGCTGGTGATCCATACCCGCGAGGGACACCGGCCCGATCTCTCCGACGCGCCGCCGCACAAGGTCGTGCGCGGCGATCCCGCGACCCGCATCGGCGCGGTCGGTCCGATGGGCCGGATTCTGGTGCGCGGCGAGCCGGGTCACGACATCATCCCCGAACTCTATCCCTTGCAGGAGGAGCCGGTGATCGACAAGCCGGGCAAGGGCGCATTCTATCAGACCGACCTCGAGCTGATGCTGCGCAACCGCGGCATCGACACGCTGTTCGTCGCCGGCGTGACCACGGAAGTGTGCGTGAACACCACCGTGCGCGAGGCCAACGACCGCGGCTTCCGCTGCATCGTGCTGTCGGACTGCTGCGCCTCCTATTTCCCGCAATTTCACGAGATGGGCCTCGCCATGATCAAGGCCCAAGGCGGTATTTTCGGCTCCGTCACCGGTTCCAAGCCCCTGCTCAATTCGCTGGCAACACTGCCCTGATCGGCGGCAAAAGGCGTGCGCCGCCGATTTTTCGCTGCCGCGCCGGTCGATCGCCTTTGTGCCCGCGAGCCGCCATCTGCTGCTTTTTTGGACGAAAATTGACGTTTATTTGATCGGTGCTCGAGCGCGCCTTTGGCGCGCCGACGCCGGCGCGGCGGCCGGCGGGACGAGTTTTTCAACACCGTTCAAAACAAATTTATTTGTTGTTTCATCACGTTCCGCGACGCACGCGTTGTTGTATTTACTTCCGCTTTGGTTGGCACGTGCTTTGCGACGTTTATGGCGCAATCATGACGATTGCGCTTGCCGGCCGCAAAGGGGAGGTGGCCGATCACGCCACAGATCGCTGCTCGCAAAAGAGGCGGGCGGGTGACCGGCCTGTGGGCATTGCTTCATTTGCAGGTGCTGACCTTCGCCGTGACACCCCCGGGGCAAGGCAGCAGCAAACGACACAGGGCTGCGACGAGATCGCTGCAAGCAGCGCCACGAACAGGAGCGTGCGATGACCACATCGACGATGGCATACAAACCGAAACTCTGGACCAATGGCGATTGGAACGCGTTTTTCGGCTTCGGCACCAACATCCTCACCAACATGTTGACGCTCACGATCCTGTTGCGGTTCGTGATCAAAATGCCGGATTCGATCGTGTTCGGCCGCATCCTGCCGGCGGTCGGCCTGATGCTGTGCCTGTCGACGTTTTACTACGCGTACCTCGCTTATCGGCTCGCCAAGACGAGCGGCCGCAACGATGTCTGCGCGCTGCCCTCGGGCATCAGCGTGCCGCACATGTTCATCGTCACCTTCGTGATCATGCTGCCGATCGCGCTGAGGACCCACGATCCGATCAAGGGCTGGGAAGCCGGACTGACCTGGGTGTTCTTCCAGAGCTTCATCCTGATGATCGGCGGCTTCATCGCGCCGATCGTGCGCAGGATCACGCCGCGCGCGGCCCTGCTCGGAACGCTCGCCGGCGTGTCGATCACCTTCATCTCCATGCGTCCGGCGCTGGAAATGTACATGACGCCGGTGATCGGCCTTTCCTGCTTCGCCGTCATCCTGGTGAACTGGTTCGGCGGCTTCCGCTATCCCAAAGGCATTCCGGCCGGCCTGGTCGCCATCGCGGTTGGAATGATCATCGCCTGGGGCTCCAACCTTTTCGGCCTCAACTATGGCGGGCTCGCGCTCAAGGGCGTGACCGACGCCTTCTCGAATTTCGGCTTCTCGGTGCCGCTCCCGGCCGTCAACCACATCTTCTCCGGCTTTGAATATCTCGGCGTGATCCTCGTCACCGCCATCCCGTTCGGCATCTACGATCTGGTCGAAGCGATGGACAATGTGGAAAGCGCGGAAGCGGCCGGCGATGCGTTCCCGACCACGCGGGTGCTGACCGCCGACGGCGTCATCAGCCTGATCGGCTGCCTCATGGGCAACCCCTTCATCAACGCCGTTTATATCGGCCATCCCGGTTGGAAGGCGATGGGCGGCCGCATCGGCTATTCGGCGGCGACCGGCATCATGGTGATCGTGCTATCCTGGTTCGGGGTCATCTCGCTCCTCTTGGCCATCGTACCCGTCGTGGCGATCTACCCGATCCTGCTCTACATCGGCATGCTGATCGGAGCGCAGGCGTTCCAAAGCACGCCGAAGGGCCACGCGCCGGCCATCATATTGGGGGTGACGCCGCATCTGGCCGCCTGGGCCGGGGTGCAGCTCGACGGGGCGCTCGGTGCAGCCGGCACCAATGCCGCGGCCGTCGGCTTGGACAAGCTCGGCAACAATGGCGTGCTCTATGCCGGTCTCAAGGTCATGGGCGGTGGCTCGATCCTGACCGGCCTGGTGCTGGCCGCCATCGGCGCCTTCGTCATCGACAAGAAGTTCGTCAATGCCTCGGCGTTCGCGCTTGCCGGCGCCATCCTCACCTTCTTCGGCTTCATGCACGGCGAAGCCATCGGCATCATGGTGTCGCCGACGGTTGCGATCGCGTATCTGATCGTGGCGGTGTTCCTCTACGGCCTGCACTGGGCGCCGGCCAGCGCGCTCGATCGCCACGCGCCGCACGAAGGCATACCCGAGCCGGCGCTCGCGCCCGCCGAGTAACGATCCCCGCGTTCCGGGCCGTTTCCGGAACGCGCACCTCAAAATTACCGCGCGGTCGGCAGCAATCCGGCCGCGCGGTTTTTTTGACAATCAAACTTTGCAGGACCGGCTCTTACTCCGCCGCGACCTTCATCCCGCCGGCGCCATGGATCGCCTGCCAGACGCGGTGCGGCGTTGCCGGCATGTCGATGTGCTCGATGCCGAGCGGGCGGAGCGCATCGAGGATGGCGGTGATGACCGCGGGCGGCGCCCCGGTGGCGCCGGCTTCGCCCGCGCCCTTGACGCCGAGCGGATTGGTCGTCGCCGGCACCTCGATCAGCTCCGAAAGGAGATCGGGGAAATCGTCGGCCCGCGGCATCGCGTAGTCCTGGAAGCTACCGGTGACGAGCTGACCGTCGCGGTCGAACATGATCCCTTCCATCAGCGCCTGGCCGACGCCCTGGGCGACGCCGCCATGAATCTGCCCCTCGCAGAGGAGATGGTTCATGACCTTGCCGACGTCATCGACCGCCGCATAGCGCGCCAGCGTGACGACGCCGGTCTCCGGGTCGATCTCGACCTCGCAGACGTGACAGCCATTGGGAAAGTTCGAAGGCTCGGCCGCGAACGTGCCCGACGCTTCGAGGCCGACTTCGAACTGCGGCGGCAGGAACATCGGCCGATGCAGCGACTGCGCCACCGCGGTCAGCGGCAGCGCGCGGTCGGTGCCGACAATGTGGAAGCTGCCGTCCTTGAACTCGAGGTCGCCGACGGCCGCTTCCATCATCATCGCCGCCATCGGCTTGGCCTTCTCGATGATGGCGTCGGCGGCTTTCTTGAGCGCGTTGCCGCCGACATGCATGCTGCGCGAGCCGTAGGTGCCGCGGCCGACCGCGACCTCGTTGGTGTCGCCCTGGATGAAGCTGATCGACTCGATCGGCACGCCGAGCCATTCGTGCACCATCTGCGCATAGACGGTCTGGTGGCCCTGGCCGTGGGAGTGGGTGCCGGCCAGGATCATGAGCGTGCCGCCGGGATCGAAGCGGATCACCATGCGGTCGTTGAAGATCGCGGCTTCCTCGATGAAATAGCCGATGCCGCGGCCGCGCAGCTTGCCGTTCGCCTTGGACTCCGCGGCGCGCTTGGCGAAGCCGTCCCAGTCGGCGAGCTTGAGGCAATCGTCCATCACGCGCATGAAGTCGCCGCTGTCGAAGGCGATGCCGGAATGCAGCTTGTGCGGCATGGCGGCGGGCGGCACGAAATTGCGCCGCCGCAGCTCGATCGGATCGATGCCGATCACGCGGGCGGCGCGCTCGAGCAATTGCTCGATCAGGTAGGTCGCCTCCGGCCGTCCGGCGCCGCGATAGGGCTGCAGCGGCGGGGTGTTGGTGAGGATAGCCCGGCCGACCGCAAGCACCGCCGGGATCTGGTAGACGCCCGGCGCCAGCTTGAGCGCGAAGATCGGCACGACCATCGAGGCGTCGAACACGTGCGAGCCCATGTCGTGCAGCGCGTCGACGCGCAGGCCGAGGATCTTGCCGTGCTCGTCGAGCGCCAGTTCGCCGGTGACGACCTGATCGCGCCCGTGCGAATCGCCGAGGAACGCCTCGGAGCGGGTCGAGACCCATTTGACCGGACGGCCGCCGACCCGGCGCGACGCCCACAGCACCAGCGCGTCTTCCGGGTAGACCGCGCCCTTCATGCCGAAGCCGCCGCCGACGTCGGGCGAGATCACCCGCAGCTTGACCTGGGGGACTTTCAACACGTCGCCGGCGACGTGGGCGCGGTGGCCGTGCGGATTCTGCGAGGTCGCGTAAAGCGTATAGCTCTCATTGTCGGGATGATATTCCCCGATCGCGGCGCGCGGCTCGATGGAGTTGGCGCTGACGCGATTGTTGACGAGCTTGACGGACACGACGTGCTTGGCGTTGGCGAAAGCGGCGTCGGTCGCGTCCTTGCTGCCCATCATCAGCGTGACGGCGACGTTGTCGGGCGCCTCGTCCCAGACCGCCGGCGCGCCGGGTTTTACGGCATCCTCGACGGCCACAACGGCCGGCAGCGGCTCGTAATCCGCCTCGACCAGTTCGGCGGCATCGCGCGCCTGCTGCAGGGTTTCCGCGACCACGAAGGCGACACGGTCGCCGACCGCGCGGACCTTGCCGCTCGACAGGATCGGCCGCCGGGTGCGGTAGCCCTTCGGGCCGCCCATGTCTTCCGGCATGACCGGCACCAGGCTGCCGAGCTTGTCGGCTTCGACATCGGCGGCGGTGAGCACGGCGAGAACGCCGTCCGCGGCCTTCGCCGCTGCGGTGTCGATCCGTGTGATGCGGGCGTGCGCGTGCGGCGACATCACCACGACGCCGTAGCATTGGCGCGGCAGGTCGATATCGTCGACAAAGCGGCCGCGGCCGGTGATGAAACGGGGGTCTTCCAGTCGTGGCACCGGCTGACCAATGCCGAATTTTGTCGTCACGCGTTCCCTCCTGGACCTGGTGTAACGGTCACAACCTGCGATCGGATCATACACCCGATCCGCCCTCGCTGATGCGATCTCGGGGCAGTACGCTTTATACTCGCCGTTGCCGGCGATGAGAATGGCGGAGATTGTTGATTTGGCCGAACACGTTCAACCGGTTCACATCCAACCCTCCGCCCACCATGACGGCGCCGCTGTGGGCAGCGACCTATTCGGCCATCCCAGGGGCCTCACTTTCCTGTTCACGACCGAGATGTGGGAGCGCTTCTCGTATTACGGGATGCGCGCGCTGCTCGTGCTCTACATGACGAAATACCTGCTCATCGGCGGGCACGCCGATGCCGCGCTCGGCCTCGGCGGCCTCGAGAGCCTGCTCGAGGCCGCATTCGGCCCGCTCGGCGTGCAGCCGCTCGCCTCGCAGATTTACGGCCTCTACACCGCGCTGGTCTACCTGACGCCGATCTTCGGCGGCCTCCTTGCCGACCGCGTGCTGGGGCGCCGCCGCACCGTCGTCCTCGGCGCCGTCCTCATGGCGATCGGGCATTTCATGATGGCGGCCGAGCAATTGTTTCTGGTCGCGCTCCTCGCGCTCATTCTCGGCAGCGGAGCGTTCAAGCCGAATATTTCGACCCAGGTCGGCGGCCTTTACCCGCCCGGCGACCACCGCCGCGACCGCGCCTATTCCATCTTCTATGTCGGCATCAATGTCGGCGCCTTCCTGGCGCCGCTCGTCTGCGGCACGCTCGGCGAGGAAGCCGGCTGGCATTACGGCTTCGCCGCCGCCGGCGTCGGCATGCTGATCGGGCTTGCGATCTACCTCTACGCCCTGCCTTTGCTGCCGCCTGACCCCCTCCTATCCTCCCCCGCTCGCGGGGGAGGGAAGGGTGGGGGAAAGGCCGCCAACCCGACCGAGCATCGCAAGCTCGACCGTGACGAATGGCGCGCCGTCATCGCGCTGCTCGTGCTCTTCGTGCCGAACACCCTGTTCTGGGCGACCTACGAGCAGCAGGGCAATACGCTCGTCTTGTGGGCCGACGCCAACACGGACCGCACGATCGATCTGTTGGGTTTCGTCACCCAGATTCCGACGACGTGGTTCCTGGCATTCAACCCGTTCATGATCTTCGCCTTCACGCCGTTCGTCGTGGCGCTATGGGCGCAGCAAGCGATCCGCGGCAGCGAGCCGTCGAGCATCACCAAGATGGCGCTCGGCTGCCTCGGCGTCACGGCGGCGAACCTGATCATGGCGGTCGCGGCGTTCTCCGCCGGCGGCGGCAAGGCGAGCTGGCTGTGGCTGTTGTTCTATTTCGTGGTGATCACCGTGGGCGAACTCTATCTGTCGCCGATCGGGCTGTCGCTGGTGACCAAGGTCGCGCCCGTGCGCATCCTCTCGATGATGATGGGGGTGTGGCTGGCGACGAGTTTCGTCGGCGGTTTTCTCGCGGGGTATCTCGGCAGCTTCTGGAGCCGGATGGAGAAGCCCACGTTCTTTCTGATGATCGCCGCGATCGCCGCTGCCGCCAGCGTCGCGATCTTCGCGTGCCGCTGGCTGCTGCGGGGGATGCTGCGGGAGTAACCGAAGTCCGCCGCAAAAAAAGCGTCCCCACTTTCGCGGGGACGCCAACATTTTTTCAGAGCCAGCTTTCAGAGCCGCTTAATGCGCCGCGGCCGCCGCAACGGCGCCGCCACCGCTGCTACTTGCGGCGGCCTCCATCGCGGAGATGCGGGTCTTGACCGCCTTCTGCACTTTCTCGAAGGCGCGCACTTCGATCTGGCGCACGCGCTCGCGGGAGACGCCGAACTCGTCGGCAAGTTCCTCCAGCGTGATCGGGTCATCGGCGAGGCGCCGCGCCTCGAAGATGCGGCGTTCGCGATCGTTGAGCACCGTCAACGCTTCGCCGAGCGCCTTGTGGCGGTTCTCGGACTCTTCCGACTCGGCCAGCCGCGTCTCCTGGCTGGTGCTGTCATCGACCAGCCAGTCCTGCCATTCGCCGGAATTGCCGTCCTCGCGGATCGGCGCGTTGAGCGAGGCGTCGCCGCCGAGGCGGCGGTTCATGTCGATCACGTCCTGCTCGGTGACGCCGAGCCGCTTGGCGATCAGTTTGACCTGATCGGGACGCATGTCGCCTTCGTCCAGCGCCGAGATGCGGCTCTTCGCCTTGCGCAGATTGAAGAACAGCTTCTTCTGATTGGCGGTGGTGCCCATCTTCACCAGCGACCACGAACGCAGGATGTATTCCTGGATCGCCGCCTTGATCCACCACATGGCGTAGGTCGCGAGCCGGAAGCCTTTTTCGGGCTCGAAGCGCTTGACCGCCTGCATCAGGCCGACATTGCCTTCGGAAATCACTTCCGAGATCGGCAAGCCATAGCCGCGATAGCCCATGGCGATCTTGGCGACGAGCCGCAGATGGCTGGTGACGAGCCGGTGCGCCGCTTCGCGGTCGCCGTGCTCGCGCCAGCTCTTGGCCAGCATGTATTCTTCCTGCGGTTCCAGCATCGGGAACCGGCGGATCTCTTCCAGATATCGGGTAAGCCCGGTTTCGCCGGACAGAACCGGCAAGGCAGCAGTCTGGGCCATGGTAGCGCCCTCCTTAATGGCGCCCCCGCAAGCGGCGGGCGGATGGTGGCCGTCGCTCTAGAGAGCCAACGGCCGCAGTTCCAATCTCGCACCCGCAGCATACACGGTGGAATCCCGGAAGCGGAAGTCAAAGAGCCATCACATCGGCGCGACGCCGCCTTGATCCAGCTCAATGGCGGTAAAACGCCCGAACCCGGGTTAAGTCGCTATTTTTCGCTAGAATCAGCCCGCATGGCCGCCAGCATAGCATGCAAACGGGCGAGGTCGGGCGGCAGTTCCGACCGAAACCGAAGGATTTCACCGCTGATGGGGTGCAGCACCGTCAGTAGATAGGCATGCAGGGCCTGTCTGCCAAGGGCGTCCAGCGCCGCTTTTGCCGGCGGCGGCAACAGCGCCGCCTTGGTGCGAAATCCGGCGCCATAGACCGTATCGCCCAGGAGCGGATGGCCGATCGAGGCCAAATGGACCCGAATCTGGTGGGTGCGGCCGGTCTCCAGCCGGCAGGCCAAGAGGCTCGCCACCGCTTCCGGCGGGCGTTTTGCCGCACCGGCGCGGGGCGGGCCGCTCGGCGTCGGCGCGGCATAAAAGCGCTCCAGCACCTCCCAATGGGTGACCGCTTCGCGGCCACCCTCGCGGATCGCCATGCGGTCGCGGGATACCGGGTGGCGGTCGATCGGCCGGTCGATGGTGCCGCGCGGGCGGTCCGGCGCGCCCCAGACGAAGGCGAGGTAGCCGCGCTCGAACGGCTCGTCGCCGCGGCCGTGGCTGGCGAACTGGGCCGCGAGGCGGCGGTGGGCCCGGTCGTTCTTGGCCACCACCATGAGGCCGGTGGTGTCCTTGTCGAGCCGGTGCACGATGCCGGGACGGATTTCGCCGCCGATGCCGGACAGGCTGTCGCCGCAATGGGCGATCAGCGCATTGACCAGCGTGCCGCTCCAGTTTCCGGCGGCCGGGTGGACCACCAGGCCCTTGGGCTTGTCGATCACGATGATGTCGGCGTCCTCGTAGACGACCTCGAGCGGGATCGGCTCGGCGCCCGGCTTGGCCGGAACGGCGGGCGGAACTTCGACGACGATCGCGGCGCCGGAATTGACGTGGTGACTGGGATCGCGGATCGTGCGCCCGTCGACCGCGACGGACCCGGCCTCGATCAGCGCCTTGAGCCGCGTGCGCGAGAGCTCGGCGAGGTGCGCGGCGAGAACGCGATCGAGCCGTCCCCCGGCGTCCGCCTCCGCGACCGTGATCGATTTCTGCGTGGTTTCCATCGACAAGCTTTTAGGGGCCTGATGAGCAATCCACCAGCCGGCGAGCCGCGCGCTGAAGCCGACCAACCAGCGACCCCGGAAACCGCCGCCGCCGCCGAGCGCATGGTCGGGCGGGCGCGCTCGCTCATGATCATATCCGGTCTGACCACGATGATCGCCATCGCGGCCGTGATCGGCGCCATCGGCTACCGCGTTTTCCGCTCCGGCGGAACCGGCGCGACGACGGTTGTGGAAGCGGTCGCCGTGCTGCCCAAGGGCGCGCGCGTGATCTCAACCGCGGTCGCCGACGATCGCGTCGTCGTCACGCTCGATGTCGCCGGCGCGACCGAAATTCGGACCTTCGACGTGAAAACGTTGAAGGAGACGGGACGGATCAGGTTCGCGACCGAGCCGTAAGCTACTAGGAACATCACTCGTCATGCCCGCGCTTGTCGCGGGCATCCACGTCTTTAGGGTCGCGCAACAAAGACGTGGATGGCCGGAACAAGTCCGGCCATGACGAACTCATCGTCCAAAAGCAGCTACCGCCAGCATCTTACCGACCGAGCTTCGGTCCGAACAACGGCTGGAGCGCGAACATGCCGAACTGCGCGACCCAATGCCCGACCGCGCCGTAGCTGCCGCTCCAGTTCGAGGCCGGCGTGAAGCCGCGATGGAAATGGGCGGCATAGGCATCGACGATGTCGGCGCGGCCCGACTTGGCGTACATGTCCCACAGGCCCCAGGCGCGGCTGAAGTCGAGGCCGAACTCGTGCGCACCCGCCGGCTCGGCGATCGGGACGGGCAGTCCGTTGAGGGCGATGAAGCCGTCGAGCCACTTGGCATAGTCGTCGCGGTCGAGCACCCGCGACACCAGCGCGGCCTGGTTGGTGCAGATCGCCATGAACTCGCCCCGCTCGGCCTGGTACGGGCATTTCGCCACGGCGCCGAAGTTTTGCTTGATCCAGCCGGTCGTTTCCGCTTGCAGGTCGTCGAGCTTGCGGTGGCGGGCGTAGTCGATGAGATTGATCAGCGCCCAGGAAGCGCTGTCGTAGGCGCCGGACAGGCGGTCGATCGGCCGCTTTCGGTAGTAGTCCCGCAGGCTCAGCGCCACCTCGTCGGCGAACGGCGCCAGGTCGTTCGCGCCGGTCAGCAGATGATGGTCGATCGCCAGCCGCAGAAACCAGGCCCGGCCGTACGGCATCTCGAATTGTGGCGCCTGGCGCAGGTGCTCGCGTTCGCGGCGCAGGCCGTCGGCGGTCAGGATCGAGGCGACGAGCGGCGCATATTGGCGGTCGCCGGTCGCCCGCTCATAGGCGGTGAGGGCCCAGACGCCGTGAACGGCCGAATGCCAGTCGATGCAGCCATGAAACGCCGGATGATTGGTGTCGTGCCGCGCGCTGCAGAACGCCACCTGGCGCGCCAGTTCGGACGCCATGACCTCCTTGCGCGCGACCAGCGACGCCGGCGACGAGGGCGCTTCGGCGGCGAGCGCGGCCGCGCCGGTGCCGATCAGGAGGACTTGCGCCGTGAGGCGGATGATGCGCCGCATGGCGAGGTTCCTTTTTCGGTGGTGACGTTGCGCCCCATCGGCCTGATCGGGTGTACCCCGCTACGGTCCGCAATTGAAGTGTCGAAAATAACAGTAGGCATGGCGAAAGATCGAAAAAGCGGGCGCAAGCAGCGCGAGGACGCTCGAGCGGTCGCACTTTGCTCATGTTTCGCCGCTAAGCCGCGAGCCGCTTGACCGCCTTCGGCACGCAAGGCACTGTCCGCCGGCATCAAATCGCTGTCGGATCTGCTGCGTGCGCTGCCGGGCAATATGGTCCGGTGTTGTCGTTGCGGCGATCGCTCCGAAAGTCTGCCGCCGTTTATTACCCAGGAGATGCGCGAGGAATGATCGCTCGTTTGCTTACTGCCAGCCTCGTCGCCGCCGCGGCGTTTCTTGCTCCTCCTGTCATTCCCAGTTCCCGCGCCCTCGAGCAGCGCAAGCTGCTCGGAGTCCAAGGAATTGCTCTACAACAACATCTATATCTACGGCCAAGGCCCCTACGTCAGTCTGACGTTCGGCTACAATCGCAACATCTACACCGAGAGCATCTACAACACGCTCGATGATCGCGACCTGCCGGTCGAATATACCCGCGCCATGACGGCGAGCCTGATCTACGCCAAAGAAATAAAATCCATTCTCGAAATCGGCTTCGGCGGCGGCCGCACCGCCTGGTATCTGCACCGCTTCCTGCCCGACGTCCCGATCACTTCGGTCGAGCTCGATCCGACCGTGATCGAACTGGCGCACGAATATTTCGGCATCAAGGAAGAGCCGAACTTTCACGTCGCCAACCGCGACGGCCGCATCTTTCTCGCCGACTCCAAGGATCGCTACGACATCATTCTGATCGACGCCTATCGCGGGCCGTTCGTGCCGTTCCATCTCCTGACCAAGGAATTCTACGGCATCGTCAAGAGCCATCTCGCCGACGGCGGCGTGGTGGCGCAGAACGTCGAGCCGACCACCATGCTGTTCGATTCGGCGGTGAAGACCATCAGCGCGGTGTTCCCGCAGACCGAGTTTTATTCGGCGGGCGGCAATATCGTCACCGTCGCCTATGACGGCCCGCCGCGCGCCGCCGC
Organism: uncultured Pseudomonadota bacterium; assembly: GCA_963836095.1. Classification (GTDB taxonomy): domain Bacteria; phylum Pseudomonadota; class Alphaproteobacteria; order Rhizobiales; family Xanthobacteraceae; genus BOG-931. The sequence goes on along the minus strand of CAWIHU010000011.1, from coordinate 409,369 downwards.
CGAGCTCGACCGCGTGGCGCGCGAACGCGACGCCACCTATCATTTCCGCTACGCGCTTCACGACATGCTCGCCGGGCGCCAGCGCGGCGGCGTCGACGATCCCGGCTTCATCGATCCGCATGCCAAGCTTCTGACCGACGACTTCGCGCCGGTCGAGTTGCTCAAGGCCATCGAGCGGCACAACAGGAAATGGCCGTGAGGAGCGCCTCCCGCGTCGCCGCCATCATCGTCTATGTCGATGCCTTCATCGTCGGCGGCGTCCTCATGGGTTTCGAGATGCTGGGCAGCCGGTATTTGTTTCCTTATTTCGGCGGCGGCATCGGCACCTGGGCGAGCCTGATCTCGATGGTGCTGTGTGCGCTGGCGATCGGTTACTTCACCGGCGGCGGCATCGTCGAGCGCCATCCGTCGCCGCGCATCATCGGCGGCGCCATCCTCATTGCCGCGATCTATCTCGCCGCCGTGCCGTTGACCGCCGACCCGATCATGATGCGCATTCTGGAAGGGATGGGCGACGGGCCCGGCGCCATTCTGCTCGCCGCGGCTGCGCTTCTGCTCGTGCCGCTGTCGCTTCTCGGCACGTTCTCGCCGTTCGCGGTGCGGCTTTTGACCCGCACCGCCGAGGAGAGCGGCAGCGTCGCCGGACTGGTCTACGGCGTGTCGACCGTCGGCAACATCGCCGGCACCTTGATCACGACGTTCTTGCTCATTCCGACGGTCGGATCGCGCTTCATCACCTATCTCGACGCCGCGACGCTCGCCGTCTGCGCCGCCATCCTGTTCGTTCCGACCGGAAAGACCGGAAAGAGCGTGAGCTGATGCGCAAGCCAAGCTACAGCGCCGTTTGGCTGATGGTGGCGGTCGCCGCCGCGGTGGGTGCCGGGCTGGCGAGTTGCGTCGTGGTGCCGTCGGTCGCGGCCCCGGCGACCCATGAAAAAGAAATAACGACCGACGGCTGGAACGGCGAACGCGCCATGGCGGATATCGCCACGCAATTGCGCTTCACGCCGCGCTCGCTCGACACGCCGGGCCATCAGCAGACGATCGACTTCATCGAGGCCGAGCTTGCCAAGACGCCGGTCAAGCTCGCCCTCGAGCAGCGCTTCACCTTTCGCGGCGCCGACGGCACCGAGCACGCGCTGACCAACATCGTCGCCCGGCTCGATCCCGCTAATCGGCGCCGCGTCATCGTCGCGACGCACTATGACAGCATCGTGCGCGCCTATCGCGACACCAAGAACCCCGACGCGCCGATGCCCGGCGCCAACAATTCGGCGTCCGGCGTCGCGGTCCTGCTCGAGACCGCACGGGCGCTCGCGACGCTGCCGGCGCCGCCGGTCGGCATCGACATGATCTTCTTCGACGGCGAGGAAGGTCCGAAATCGCTCGGCGCCGGCGACCCCAACTGGATGGCGCTCGGATCGCCGTATTTCGTCGCGCACCTGCGCGACCTCTATCCCGGCCGCAAGCCGGAGAAGGGCGTCGTGTTCGACATGGTGTGCTACCGCACCCTGGCGCTCCATCCCGAGCTGTTCTCGCTCTATTACGCCAAGGCGGAGACCGCCAAATTCTGGAGCATCGGCGCGAGCCTCGCGCCGTCGGTGTTCTTGAACGATCCGACCGCCTACCCGGTGTCCGACGACCAGACGGCGCTCGACCGCGCCGGCATCCCGAGTTTGCTGGTCATCGATTTCCAGTACGAGCCCTGGTTCAACACCAGCGAGGACACGCTCGACAAATGCTCCGCGGCGAGCCTCGCGACGGTGGGCAAGACGCTGCTGCGCTATCTTTATGCGCCTTGACCGGTCTCGCGGCTTTGTCATGCCGACGTAGCTTTACCGCCGGCATCGATGGTGATAGCTTTTGTTTATTAGGTCGCGAATGATTTCATACCCGACGGCGAGGGAAACATGAGGCGCTCCACCATCATTCGCGTTGCCACGTTTGTCCTGGTCTCGTTCATTTTCGGATTGATGGCGCTTGTCCCGCTCACCGCCTGGGCGCAGTCGCCGTCATTGTCCGGCACCTGGAAGGGCCGTTACTTCTACAACGATAACCGGATCGCGGTGGATTTCACCTTGGACCTCGACGGCGCCAACGGTCGCTGCGTCGGGCACGTCAAGGAGATCAATACGTTCGGCGAGAAGTCCGCGCCGTACCTTTACGCCAATGTTTCCTGTCCGACGGCCGCGATACCGCCGGGCGGCGAATTCAGGTTTCACAAGCAATATGACGGCACCGGCGGCGTGTCGCACGGCGTCGACTATGACGGCGTCGTCTCTGCCGACGGCAACACCATCGCCGGAAAATGGACGATCGTCACCAAAACGTCCCGCTCCACCGGGCAGTTCTCCATGACGCGCGGCCAGTGATCGTTGCGCGGCCGTGCGGCCGGCATGCAACGCGCTTGCATGGCCGCGCCATCGGGTTTATCTCAAGCAACCGACGCTCCCTTCGTCTAGCGGTCTAGGACGCGGCCCTCTCAAGGCTGAAACACGGGTTCGATTCCCGTAGGGAGCGCCATGCCGCCGTCGCGTTACGGGCGGCAGCGTCGGCCGCCGCACAAATAAAAAGAGGGGCTGCCTCCCCAACCCGCACTGTGAATCCGCCGATGCGGGTGCCGCATCATGGGGCAAGCAGCGCTCGCCCGGGTCGGCCTTTTCTGACGTGATCGAACGCCTCGTCGGCTTGCATGAGCGGCTTGCGCAGGGCGATAGGAAGGCCAAGACGCTTGTGCTCCACGAGTTGAGCGAGGTCCGCGAGTGCTGCCGCATTTGGCCGAAATAGGGTCCATGAGTAATTCTTCGTGCCCTTCGGCAAGGCGGCACGGTGGCTCTTCTTTTCAGAGAAAGACTTCACTCCACCGCGCACCCAGCCGTACCGGTCCAAATTTCCCAACATTGGATGCACCGTGGTCGCATGGCCCAGAGCACCATCTCGCAAGCAGCGGACGAGCGCAAGGTCATCGTCCCACGTGGCGAAGTTGAGCGTCGCATCGAACGTGCGGCCAAGCGAGGCGAACGGCTGCTTATCGGCATCAAGAACTTCGGTGGCGCCCGCCTGCAAACATCCAGCCAAAGTCGCCGGGCGCGCGATGGCAGTGACGTTGGCACCCCAGGCCGACAGCATCTGCAGCGCCAATGTGCCGAGTCCGCCGGCCGCGCCATGCACCAGCACTCTCTTTCCCGCCGCATTATGGCGGGTAAGTCCGGAGCCGTGCACCGCCAGCCACATGGTGACGAAGCTGTAGGGGATCGCTGCGAGCGCTTGAAGATCGCCGCCGGCAGGCGCCCGCAGCACATGGGCCGCCTTGACCAGAATATGCTTGGCGTGAGTGCCATGAGCTGAGGTCGGCTTCAAGCCGTAAACCAGGTCTCCGGGCTTGAGTGTGGACACCCTCGCTCCGATGCTCGCCACCGTGCCGGCAAAATCGTTGCCCAGCACCATCGGAAACTTGCCTGCTCCAAGCAAGGACAAGAGCCGTAAGCCATAGCCTTCGGCGCGGCGCACATCGATCGGATTGACCGCGGCGGCCTGCACAGCGACCTCGATTTCGGCGGCGGCCGGATTTCGCCGCGGCACTTCGCGGACTTCGAACGCGCCCTTGGCGGCCGGGCCGAGGCAGAGTAATGCAGGGCTTGTGGTCATGTCATGGTTTCAGGTTGTGTTGCGCAGCCACCGTGCCGCGTCATGCAACAGTGATTGTCTGCTCGCCCAGGTCGAGCCGTCCATCCGCGCTACGAATTGTCGCCGCCACTGAATCGCCGGGCTTAAGATAGTCCGGCCGCCGGCACTGCGATGAAACGAACAGTTCCCAGAACTTGCGTTCAGGCAGCAGCTGCAGAATGCGCCGGATCGGCGGCGGCGGCACTCGCAACGCACACCCGCTTGGCGTTCCAGTGAGCAGGATGTCTCCGGGAGCGATGTCGGCGAACGTCGACAATTCGGAAATCGTTTCAGCCGGTTTGAAGACCAGATTGGCCGTCGTGTCGTGCTGCCGCAGCGCGCCATTGACCGAAAGGCGCAGATCAAGATTGTCGAGCAAGGCGAACTCCTGCGGCTCGAGGACGGTCAGCCATGGCCCGATCGGGCAAAAGCCGCGATAGCTCTTGCCCTTGAAAAACTGCATCTGTGGAAGCTGCACGTCCCGCGCGCTGATGTCGTTGGCTATCGTGATGCCGAACACATAGTCCTTCAGCGTCTCGGGTGTCACCGCGATGGGCGATGACACGGCGCGGCGGAAGACAAGCGCAAGCTCGATCTCGTAATCGAGCAATGCAACGTGCGGAGGCCGCCGCACGACGCTGTTCGCCGCACTGATCGACGCGTCGGATTTGGTGAAGAACATATTGAAAGTCTTGGCGTCGGGGTCCAAGCCCGATTCGCGCATGTGCTGGCGATAATTGGCCCCCTGGCAGAAGATGCGGCACGGTGTGGTAATTGGGGAAAGCAGCCGCCTTGCATCGAGGGCGTCGGTGGCCGTCGCGCGGCTGGCGGCCCGCCAATCGTCTTCTCCATGCTCGATCAGCGCCGCGGTCGTCGGGTAATCGCCGGACAGGAAAACAACGCCATTTCGTTGCACAACGCCCCAACGCGGACCGCCCTCGGAATCGTAACGCGCAAGTTTAACGGCCATCCGTTTTCTTCCTCGTGGTCGCTGTGCGTCGCGCGCTCAGGATTTTTGCCGATCAGCCCCGACAAGGCGGAAGGCGATTTCGCGGGCCTCCTCGGCTGGCACGCCGATGGCGCGAAGGATACCCGCGACGATGAGCGGCGCGTGCTTCGGCTTCAGCCGGCCCTCCGCCGCCGATTGCATGGCTCGAAGGGTGATGCCGATAACGAACTCGAAGGCTATTTCGGGCGCAACATCGTGAAGGCGGCCACTCGCCGCCCGGCGGATGTCCTCATTGAGCCGCCCGCGCGCAACGCGCGCGACACTTGGCATTGCGGCGGCGGCGCGCGCGATCAGAGCGCCCCAGATGGGGTCGTGCAGTGCTTGATTGATGAAAGCGCCGCATCCGGCGGCGATGCGTTCGATCGGATCATCAAGCGATAGTCTGCGCGGCTGTAGCAGCTCGTCGAATTCACGCGCCAGCTCGTCCGCCAGTATGCTTTGCAAATCGTCGAGGCCGTCGAAGTGCACATAGAAGGTGCCCTTCGCGACGCCAGCGGCGATCACTACATCATCGACCGTCACCGAATCGAATGTTCGGCCCGCGTAGAGGGTACGTGCCGCTCGGATCAACTCCGCCCGGGTGCGTGCCCGTCGGTCGCGCCCAATCTGTGCCCGGCGCGCAAGATCGATTCTCGCCATTTGCCCCTCTTTTCAGCCTTGACTCTCGTATTGACTAATTAGTCAGAATGACTATGGTAGTCAATAAGAGATTGGGGCGCCGAACGCCCGGACGTGGGAGGATGCCAAATGTCTGCAAGCCCGGGCGCAAATTCCGAACTCCCGTCCACGTGCGATATTGCGATTGTCGGCGCTGGCCCGATCGGATTGATGCTCGCCAACCTTCTGGGTGCCGCCGGCGTCAACGTCGTGCTGGTGGAGCGAAACGACGGATTGGTCGGATTGCCGCGAGCGATCGCCTATGACGCGGAGACATTGCGGCTGTTTGCGCAGGTCGGTCTGTTCGATGCAATCGCCGATGGACTCATCCAAGACCCGGAGGTCGTCTATCTCAACGCCCGTGGCGTCAAACTGATGGAGATGGCTCCGCCGCCAAGTGCGTACGGGCATTCCCAGCTCGGCACTTTTTACCAGCCGCACCTTGAACAGGTGCTCCTTGCCGGTCTTGCGCGATTCGGCTCAGTGCGCGCGCTGTTCAATCACCGCGCGACATCGATCTCTCAGGACCGGCTTGGTGTCGAAACCCTGGTCGAAACGCCTGCCGGGACACGATCGTTGCGCGCCAAATTTCTTGTCGGCTGCGATGGCGGAAACAGCGGCACGCGTGATTGGATTGGTTCGCTCCTCGTCGGCTCGACTTACGCCGAGCGCTGGCTCGTCATCGACGCGCGGATCGACAATCACGGTGTCGACAACATCACGTTCTTTTGCGACCCACGCCGGCCCGCCGTGCGGCTGCCCGCCGTCGGATCGCGCGTCCGTTGGGAATTCATGCAACTGCCTGGAGAGAATCCCGACGGGCTGGCGAGTGATAGGAGCGTCATGCGCCTGCTTGAACCGTTCGTCGATTTCTCCGCCGTCGAGATCGAACGGCGCGTGGTCTACACTTTTCACGCACGCGTCGCCGATAGATGGAGAAAGGGCCGCGTTCTTCTCGCCGGCGATGCCGCACATCTCATGCCACCGTTTGCCGGCCAGGGAATGAATAGCGGCATGAAAGACGTCGCCAATCTTGCTTGGAAACTGGCTGCCGTCGTTGCCGGTCAAGCCGGTGACGACATCCTGGATACCTACGAGATCGAGCGAGCGCGCCACGTACGCGACATGGTCGATCTTTCGCGCCGTCTCGGCGCGGTCATCATGCCCACCAATCCGGCGATCGCGGCTGCGCGCGACGCCCTATTCGCCGTTCTCAATCTTTCGCGCGGGTTCCGCTCGTTCGTTCGCCGCGGTGGCTTGCTGCCGCCGCCTCACATCGCGCGCAGCGCGCTGACCGCGGCGCGGAGGGATGCCGTGGTCGGCCAGATGTTGCCGCAGCCTATGGTGACGCAGGTCGGCCGAGCACGGCCGCTCGATGGTTGGTTGGGCTGCCATGAATGGCTGGCGCTTGGCGTTGGGGCCGACCCGCGCGCCGAATTGTCACCGCGCGATGGAGCAATTCTCGATGGGCTTGGTGCGCGCTTTTTGGCCGTTAACAGCGCGGCCGTGGCGATACCGACGCTGGGCTTGCAATGCCAGGATCAATCCTTCCTCGCCTGGGCAAAGAGCCATGGCGTTCGCGGCATCCTCGTCCGGCCGGATCGCTTTATCGCCCAGCGGCTGGATCGGCGTTGCGACCTGAGAAGCCTCGATGCGTTTGCAGCCGTTGCAGATCAGGAGCGACACCCAGCTGAAAATTACCCCAATCGCGGCAGCGACCGCGTGGCTGCCGTCGATGCGCGTAGCTAACAGAAGGACCTCGTGCAATGAACGCACATATCGGAAAAGCACCTATCGCGGCCGCCAAGCTGCAGCATCACGTCATCTATGTCAGCGACCTGAAACGATCGAAAGACTTTTACACCAAGCTGTTCGACCTGCAGTTCTCTGCGCTCAATCATCCCGACAGCAGCGCGGCTATGCGGCTCGCCAATATGGAGATGCATTTTTTCAGCTTCGGGTTTTACCACCACGATATCTGCCTGGTTAAGCACCATAAGCTGCAGATGGACAACGGTTCGATGCTGCACTTCTCTCTGATCGCGCGCGACAGCGCGGCATTCGAGGCGATCCGGCAGCGCGCAAAAGAATTAGGTATTCCCACGCGCGACGGCCGCCTGATCGGCTCCGCAAAGGCGCCGCCTGGTGGACGCGCGTTCTGCCTTCAGGATCCGGACCGTCACTGGATCGAAATCGTCGAGGAGCGCGGCCAATGACCACCGTTTCCTACGTCCCCCCGAACGTGCTGCCGCGGCTTCTGCAAAAGTTTGCGCCACTGCTCAAACGCAAGTGGTTCCGCGGGCTGGTACTTGCACCACCTACGCTCACGGGCCGCCGGTTCTCCAACAAGACCGAGGATTATGGCGTGTTCAAGCCGTCCCGGATCGCGCGCGTCGCCCAGCTGTCTATCTACGTGCAAGACATTGCGCGCTCGCGCAATTGGTACGAGAACCTTGGTGGCCTGCGGCACAGCCGGACTTGTGAAGACGAGCCACATCCGTTCAAGGAAGGCTGGCGCATCCGCTGCTGCTATATGAGCGCGGCCGAGCACGAGGAATGCCTCGTGCTGATCGAAGAACGCGATCCTGACGGTAAGATCACGATTCCGTCAGGCATGAGCTTCTTCCACACCGCGTTCGAACTTCAAGGCAACCGCCTGGAAGACGTATTCGCTTTCGCCGATCAGGCCAAGCAAGCGGGCTTTGCGCGCAATTATGGCCCGGTGCGGCACAACAGCGAGCCACCCATCGGCGACGGCGAGACCGGCGGTAACGTCGCCTGCTATTTCTATGATCCCGACTATCATAACGTCGAATTTTGCGGCGCCATGGACACGATCGAGAACTACCGCGCGCGCTACGGCGACACCAAGGGCTCCGAGCGGGCATGAGGCCGGCGATCATGTGCTTGCGTTCTTGCGTCTAGCTCGGACGAGCACCCGGCGTCGGCTTTTACACGTCGGGTTTTTGGCCACGAGCAGATATTCGCGAAATGACGCACGCAAAAAGAGAGACCGCCTTGCGGCGGCCTCTCGAAGCCCAATTCGAATGTTTGGATCAGGCGGCTGTGCGCTTGGCTTTTTCGACCTCAAGGTGGCCAGCGATGGCATCGAGCACGGCCACCTTAGCCTGATCGATGGATGCGATGGCATAATCGATGGCGAAAGCAGCGTCTTCGTCCAATAATCGGGAATAATTCGTAGCTGCCTTAACGTCCAAATCGTGCTTCCGCTCGGCTACTTTCGACTTTAGATCGTTCATGTCAGCGGCGATTTTCGCTTTCAGTCCATTCCACTTCGCGGATGCCGTATCGCTTGCGGACTGTATGTTCTGGTTTATTTCTTGGACCGCTTGCTCAGCAGCAGCTTGCGCCTGCGCAACGCGTGCAACGACTTTATCATGCGCTTCTTTCTGTGCCGCTGCCGCGGCATCCTCGATATTCTTGGCGTGAACTGACAAATCAGCGAGCTGTGCGGAAAGTGGCTTGCCCATAGTACGCCTCCGTGTGCGAGTCGTGTGCGAGTTCATCTTACCCAGGATCACTGTTTGAATAGTATAGTGCGATTGGCGGAGCACATTGATCTAGATCAATGTGCTGTCGGTTGTTGCGTGGGTAGGTTTTCTAAAAGGGGTAGGTTTTCTAAAAGGAGAGAGAATACCGAGCAAGGATCACTCGAAGCATGGTGAGCCCGGAAGGACGCTGACAACGCCGCAAGACACGAAAGCAGCCCGGTCTCCGTGGTCTGTGCAGGAGATTTTAGGCACAGGGATCATTCGATCCCGGCCTTCTTCAGCCCCTCGGCAATCCGCTCGACGTCCGCCTGGTTCTTGTAGGGCAGCCGGCTGAAATGGTCGCGAAACGAATAATTCGGATTGATCTCTTGCAGCTCCTTCCAAACGCGCCGCGCCTCCTCGATCTCGCCCAGATGCCCGAGGGCGGAGGTCAATAAGGCGCGGGAAAAATCCGTCCCCGGCACGAATGCGATGCGCTGCTTGAGCAGTGTCGCCGCGGTTTCGTATTTGCCGGCCAAAAGATAGGCGGTGCCGAGGAAATGGAGATATTGTGAGCTGTTGTTGGGGTCGAGACGCATGGCGCGCTCGATCATCGCGATCGCCTCGAGCGGCCGCCCGGAATAGCTGTAAATGCCGCCGAGGACGTTATAGGCCAGAGAGAAATTCGGGTTGAGCGACAAGGCGAGGTCGACCTGCTCCTTGGCCCGATCGAGGTCCCGGTCGAAAGTTGCGACCACCGCCGCGACGACGCGCGCCAGCGGTTCCTTCGGATTCTTCTCGATCGCCGTTTCGGCGTATTGTTTGGCCAGCGGCAGCGAACTGTCCGGATCCTCGCTCCAACGGTTTTGGTAGTCGAACATGTAGGCAAAGGCGAGCCCCGCGTAGGCCTTTCCGAAGTTGGGATCGGCTGCGATCGCGCGCAGGAACAGCGCTTTCGCTTTGTGGAATGACTCGCGGTTCTTCGGATTGCCCATCAAAACTTCGCGCCCGCGCATCGCGGACTCGTAAGCCTCGATGTTGGCGGTCTCGTCCCCGGCCAGTTTGGCCTTGTCGGCCGGGGTCAGGGTGACCTTGAGCGCGTCGACGATCCGGCGCGTGACGTCGTCCTGGACCGCGAAGATGTCGGTCACGTCGCGGTCGTAGCGCTCCGCCCAGAGATGGGCGCCGGTCGTCGCGTCGATGAGCTGCGCCGTGATCCGCACGCGATTGCCGGCGCGGCGGATCGAGCCTTCCAGCACCGCGCGCACGCCGAGGTCGCGGCCGACGGTGCGGACGTCGACCGCCTGCCCTTTGTAGGTGAAGGTCGAGTTGCGGGCGATTACGATCAAGCCGGCGATCTTCGACAAGTCGGTAATGATGTCTTCGCTGATGCCGTCGGAAAAATATTCCTGCTCCGGATCGCCGGACATGTTGGTGAACGGCAGCACGGCGATCGAGGCCGTCGCGGCCGGTTTGGCCGCATCGTGTCGCGCGGCGGCGGCGCCGCCGGCGTCGGGATGCCATTTCCAGATTCGGATCGGGCGGTCGATGTTCTTGACGCTGATGTCGCCGGCGTCGCGGAACGCGGCGTCGACCCGGTTGCCGATGCTTTCATTGACGATGGAGGAGACGCAGATGCCGCCCGGCTCGGCGAGCGGCTCGAGGCGCGCGGCGATATTGACGCCGTCGCCGTAGATGTCGTCGCCTTCGATGATCACGTCGCCCAGATTGATGCCGATGCGCAGAACGATCCGCGGTCGGTTCGCGTCTTGCTCCGGTGCCGTGTCGCCCGCGCGCTGCACCGCGAGCGCGCAGTTCACGGCGTCGACCACGCTGCCGAACTCCGCGATGGTGCCGTCGCCGATCAGCTTGACGACGCGGCCGTTATGGGCGGCGACCGCGGGATCGAACACGGTCTGCCGATGCAGCTTGAGGGCGGACAGCGTGCCCTCCTCGTCGGCCCCCATCAGCCGCGAATAGCCGACCACGTCGGCGGCGAGGATAGCCGCGAGCTTGCGGTTGACGCGTTCTTCGGCCATGCACCCACTTCGGTTTCGAAAGCCCTCAGCCGCGGGCAGCTCGGAATGAAGGTAATCAGCCGTTTCGGAAAATCCACCGGCCCGCGATTGACAATGGGCAATTTCGTTCGGGGCCGACCCTGGCGATCGTCCGACGCCTCGGCTCCGCCGCTATTTGACAACTCCGTGTCGGATGTCGGCCGGCTTCCGGGAGCATTCGGGTAGTGTGCGTCCGGGTAGTCTGCGTTACTTGGCCTGGAACCGAACTGAGCTTCCGCCGTTATGGCGTACTGAACCCGTCTGCCGCACTCTTGCGGAACAGGCGACTTGACGCTAAAAATAGACGCATTCGAGTTTTCGGCCGAATGACTCGGCCTTGCAGCGACGATAGCGCGCCTGACTGACGATCTTTCACCAAAATCTCGAGCGAACCTGGCCGTGCGCGTCGCGCGGCCTCTACCGTTATTCGTGAAGAGGAGCGGCCCGTGAGCAACGGAACAGTGAAGTGGTTCAACGCGCAGAAAGGCTATGGATTCATCCAGCCCGACGGCGGCGGCAAGGATGTCTTCGTTCATATCAGCGCCGTCGAGCGCGCCGGCCTGCGCGAGCTGCGGGAAGGCCAGAAAGTCGCGTTCGAGGTCGTGGTTGATCGCAAGACCGGCAAGTCGGCCGCCGAGAACTTGAAGACCCTCTGATACGAGCGGCGAAACCGCGGCCGCGGTCTCGCCGTCTCATCCGAGTTGAATGCGAAAGCGGGAACGCCGGCTATTTGTAATAGCCGACGCCGCAGCCTTCGTTGCCGACCTTTGTCACAAACGATTGCTTGGGCACGGGATCGGTCGTGCCCGGTTTCGCGCCCAATCCGAGGCCCGATGCGTCATGGCGAACGGGAGCAACATGGCGAACGGAAGCAATCAGCTTCCGGATAGACCGGGGATCGGAACGCCGAGCGTCAATATAATAAGAAAGAAATTCAGGACAAAAACCGCGGCGGTGCCGGCCACCGCGGCGACGCGGGTGATCGGGCCGTTGACGAACGACCCCATGATGTCGGTCCGGCTGGTGAAGATCAGAAGCGCCGTCATCGGCATGACGGGCGACGGATCGCCTCTTTCGGGCCTTCAGGAAACCCGGTAAGTGAAGCTTTCACTCGAGGGTGTAGCACTAGCTACAGGGTAGGCAGGCGCCAACACCGCGTCAATTGGTAAAAAATGTAGCCAATGGTAAAAAGTGTAGACAAGTGAACATTTTGACACCGGCCCGAAAACATGGTCTCGGCTCGCCATCTGGATCCGGGCAGGGGCTAAAGCGACGCCATGACGTCGACGACGGCTGACGGCACGAAACGGCGGCCACGCGCCGCCACGGGACAGCTCCCGGCGGAAGGCACCCAGGCGCGCCGCTTCGGCAAGACGCGCTCGGCGCAGTCGACCGCCTTGCTCGAGGACTATGTCGAACTGATCGCGGACCTCCTCGCCAGCGCCGGCGAGGCGCGGCCGACCGATATCGCCCGCCGTTTCGGCGTCTCGCACGCGACCGCCGTCAAGACCGTGGCGCGGCTCAAGCGCGCCGGGCTCGCGACCGCGCGGCCTTACCGCGGCGTGTTCCTGACCGAGAAAGGCCAGGCGCTCGCCGACCGCGTCCGCGTCCGCCACCGGCTGGTCGTCGATCTCCTCTGCGCGCTCGGCGTCCCGACCGAAGCCGCCGAAGCCGACGCCGAAGGCATCGAGCACCACGTCTCGGAGGCGACGCTCAAGGCATTCGCGCAGTTCTTGAAGTCGCGGGAGTGAGTCTTTCGTTCCTGCGCGCAGTGCGTAGTGCGTAGGGCGGATGAGCCGAAGGCGTAATCCGCCGTTTCTGAGCGATAAAATGGCGGATTACGCTCCGCTAATCCGCCCTACGTGCTGGCCCGACCGCCTGTAGCCACCTCGGCATCAAGACCTCAACCTCCACCCGCACCGTCCTCATCGAAGCGGCGGCGTCAACCGGCGTGGTTTTGATGTCAATCAAGATGCGATGCGGCGCGCCGCCTATCGTACCGGAGCCGGGTGAATGAAGGAGTGGCAATCATGACTGCGCCTGTCACACGCGAGCGTCAGCCAATCTATATATGTGAAATGATGGAGCGCCTCGGGATTGAGCCGGGGGGACTTGCCGCGCCGCACTTAGGTCTAAGCTACGCCATCGCGCTTCACCGCTGCGACGCATGCCCGTCCAAAGGCGCCTGCCGCGACTGGCTCGACGGCATGCCGTCGTCGGTAGCATTCGCTCCGCGCTTCTGCCCGAATGCCGATATCTTCTTTGAATTGCAGGTCGATCAACCTGGGTGGCATCATTCGTAAGCGAGCCGCCACCGACTAATCCCGCCTCACTTCCACCAACACCCGCACCGTCATCCATTGAAGCCCCGGCCAACCCCCGACCCATCCCAATCAGCGAGCGTAGGGTGGGCAAAGCGAAGCGTGCCCACGACTGAGTTGCAGTTTGCGTTGACGCTGACGTGGGCACCAGCGCTACTACGCGCTTTTGCCCACCCTACGCTTGCTTCGTGAGATCGTTCGGCAATCGCTTCTGCGCAACGACACGATCGGCGTCGTCGATCACCGCCACAACGCTGTTGTTCGAATGCAAATCTATCCCGCCGTACATCATCTTCGCCTCCCGTGGTCAAAGGTGATTCCAACTTCACCTTAACTCCACCGCCCCCGCAGTTCCGGGGCGCCGGCTAGATGATCTTCAGTGCATTTAATTACCAAATGACAGCCAGCCGATCGTCAGCGTGGATACGCGGGTCAAGCCCGCGTATGACGACCGTTTGACGGCGTCGCGAATAACGAGACGCTTCTTGACATCCGTCCTTACTTCAGGTACAAACCGCGACTCTCGCTCGCCGAAAGGACGGCAGCCGGTGACACCGGCTGGTGGAGCGGGAGCGGTTCCCGCGGGTGGGGGCTCGTCACCTCCGCTCCCGGGCGGCTCCGGGTAAACGCCCGGCCGGCACGATGACCGGTCTGCGACCACGTCGCTGGACTGGGACAGGAAGGCGCGGGTAACGCCTGCGAAAATGCGCGCGATCTTTCGAACCATCGGGGTCGTGCGCTCCGACCAGGTCCTGGGAAGTGCGTTCTGGAGCTGAGCGGGGGCGTTGGTTCGCCGCCGCAAGTGCCGTGGTGGAACGCCGACAGGCGAGCGCGCCCGCAGCGGAGGGTCGGCGCAAGCCGACTTCTCCGTGGCGCGCGCCGCACCCGCTGGTGCGGACATGAGACACTGCGTCTGTCGGCGTTCCGCTTCCTTTTTTTGTTTGATGGCTTGGCGGGCGCCCACAAGGGGCGCCCCTACGGACCGCACATCGTTCCGTAGGGGCGGCCCTCGTGGCCGCCCGCGGCCTCATCGTTTGCAAAAACTCGGGCGCGCTGGCGTCGCGAGAACGATGCTGCTCATCCGCCCCCGCGTTCGCGGGGGAGGAAAAAGAAGGCTCACGCCGCGTGGTCGGTGAGCGCGTCGACGATGCCGTCGACGACCTCCTCCACCAGCGCCTTGTCGTCGCCCTCGCCCATGACGCGGATGACCGGCTCGGTGCCGGACGGCCGCACCAACAGGCGGCCGTGGCCGTTGAGGCGCTGCTCGGCGTCCTCGATGGCGGAGCGGACTTGCAGATTTTCGAGCGGCTTGCCGCGATAGCGTACATTCTTGAGGATCTGCGGCAGCGGCGTGAAGCGGTGGCAGACCTGCGAGACCGGCTTGTCCTGCTTCTTCACCACCGCGAGCACCTGCAGCGCGGCGACGAAGCCGTCGCCGGTCGTGGTGTAATCGGACAAAATGATGTGGCCGGACGATTCGCCGCCGACATTGTAGCCGTGCTCGCGCATGTATTCGAGCACGTAGCGGTCGCCGACCGGCGTGCGCACCAGCGAAAGCCCGAGCGATTGCAGATGCCGCTCGAGGCCGAGGTTCGACATCACGGTGGCGACCACGCCGGGCTTGGCGAGCCGGCCGTCGTCGCGCCAGCTTTCGGCGATCGCCGCCAGCAGCTGATCGCCGTCGACCAGATGGCCGCGTTCGTCGACGATCACGACCCGATCCGCATCGCCGTCGAGCGCGATGCCGATGTCGGCGCGCATCTCGCGGACCTTGCGCGACAGCGCGTCGGGCGACGTTGACCCGCAGTCGAGGTTGATGTTGAAGCCGTCGGGGTCGACGCCGATCGACACCACGTCGGCGCCGAGCTCCCACAGCGCTTCGGGCGCGACGCGGTAGGCCGCGCCATTGGCGCAGTCGATCACCACGCGCAGGCCTTCGAGCGAGATGTTGCGGGGCAGCGTGCGCTTGGCAAATTCGATGTAGCGGTCGTGCACGCCGTCGATGCGCTTGGCGCGGCCGAGGTCGCGGCTCTTGGCCAGCCGCTTGGTCACGTCGCTGTCGATCAGCTTCTCGATGCTAAGCTCGATCTCGTCGGACAGCTTGTAGCCGTCCGGCCCGAACAGCTTGATGCCGTTGTCGTCGAACGGGTTGTGCGAGGCCGAAATCATCACCCCGAGGTCGGCCCGCATCGAGCGGGTGAGCATGGCGACGGCCGGCGTCGGCATCGGGCCGAGCAGCAGCACGTCCATGCCGACCGACGTGAAGCCGGCAACCAGCGCCGTCTCGATCATATAGCCGGAGAGCCGCGTGTCCTTGCCGATGACCACGCGATGGCGGTCTTCGCCGCGGCGGAACACGACGGCGGCCGCCTGTCCTACTTTCAATGCCAATTCCGGCGTGATCACGCCGTTGGCACGGCCGCGAATTCCGTCGGTACCGAAATACTTGCGCACCATAATGACACACGCCCCCAAAACGCCGAGATCTCCCAGATCATTATAGCGTCTTGTCGGTGGCCTGCGCCTCAAAAAATTTGCGGCAAGCTTAGCGGTACGAAAAACCGTTGATAAACCATGACATAGGCGGACGGCAGCGGGCGCTGACATGCGTGTTCCGCCAGCAGCGGGTTCGCCGCCGCAGAGAGGAGGCGAATTTGTGCTATCGAGACGGGATCGGGAGCCGGGAAGTAACCCATGAAGACCATGACCTGCATCGAGGACCTGCGGCAGGAAGCCCGCCGCAAGGTGCCGATTTCGTTCTTCGATTATGCCGAGGGCGGCTCCTATGCCGAGCAGACGCTGCGAGCGAACTGCGCCGACCTCGAACGCATCAAGTTGCGCCAGCGCATCCTGGTCGACGTCTCCAAGCGAACGACCAAGACCACGATCGTCGGCGAACCGGTGGCGCTGCCGCTGGCGCTGGCACCGATCGGGCTGTGCGGCATGCAGCACGGCGATGGCGAAATCCTGGCCTGCCGCGCCGCCCAGGCGGCCGGGATTCCGTTCTGCCTGTCGACCATGGCGATCTGCTCCATCGAGGACGTTGCCGGAGCGGTCGACAAGCCGTTCTGGTTCCAGCTTTACGTCATGAAGGATCGCGGCTTCGTGCGCGCGCTGATCGAGCGGGCGAAGGCGGCGAAGTGCAGCGCACTGGTGCTCACGGTCGATCTGCAAATTCTCGGCCAGCGCCACCGCGACATCCGGAACGGCATGACGGTGCCGCCGCAATGGCGCATCAAGACCATGCTCGACATCGCCACCAAGCCGGCCTGGGCGCTGAGTATCCTGCGCGGCAAGCGCCGAACCTTCGGCAATCTCGCCGGCCACATCAAGGGCATGGAGAACGTCAACTCGCTGTCGCGCTGGATCGCCGGCCAGTTCGACGAGACCTTGAGCTGGAAAGACGTCGCGTGGATTGCCGAAGAGTGGGGCGGCAAGCTCATTCTCAAAGGCATCCTCGACGTGGAAGACGCCAAGACCGCCGCCAAGACCGGCGCGGCGGCGCTGGTGGTGTCGAACCATGGCGGCCGCCAGCTCGACGGCGCGCCGTCGTCGATCAAGGCCTTGCCGCCGATCGCCGACGCGGTCGGCTCGTCGATCGAGGTTCTGTTCGACGGCGGCATCCGTTCCGGGCAGGACATCCTGCGGGCGCTTGCGCTCGGCGCGCGCGGCTGCCTCTGCGGCCGCGCCTTCATCTATGGCCTCGGCGCCGGCGGCCAAGCCGGCGTCGCGCGCGCCATCGAGATCATGAAGAACGAGCTCGAGGTCAGCATGGCTTTGACCGGCGTCACCGGCATCGACAAGATCGACCGCAGCGTCATCGCGGGGGTGTAGTTGTCGACCATCGCAATGACGAAGCTTGCTCGAGTCACATCGGCGGATTTACGCCGTCCTTGCCGACCGTGATCCCCGGCGCTTCGAGCGTGCCGTCGGGCAGCTTCTTCGCCGCGACGACGAAAATCTTTTCGCCCGGCTTCAAATCGGCCGCGGTCGCCGGCGCGAACTCGACGACCTCGACATTGGCCGGAACGATGAAGGTCTTCTCGCCGTCCTTGTATTTGAGCACCAGCTTCTGGCCATCGACGCTCGTGACCGCGCTGTCAACATTGGCGTTGGTCATGGTGCTGTTGGGCATCAGGTCCCAGGGCCGGTGGCCTTCGCCGGTGCCGCGCATGGCCTCGGGGAAGATATGAATCTCCACCGCCTTCTGGGTGCCGTCGGGCTGCGGCATCGCGGTGATGCCGACGAAGCTGTTCGTCTTGACGTTGGCAAGCGACTTTCTGATCACGGTGCGTACCGGCGCGCCGGGGGCGAGCCTCACCGTCAGCTCGGCCCCGTCGCGGGCTTTGACGGAGAGAACCGAGCCGTCGACTTTTTCGATCGTGCCGCGCACGCGCGTCATTTGCGGCTGCTGCGCCAGCGCCATGGATGAAACCGCAAGCGCGGCAATCACGCCGGCGGCCAACGTCTTTCCCAACATTTTTGCGGTTCCTGACATTTTTGTCATGATGCTTCTCCCGATCGCTGTTGGCGAGGCGGCGCACGCTAACTGAAGCGCATGGCCAGCAAAAAACAAAACCGCGTTGCAATCAACACATTCGCGTTACGGAACCGGCTTCGCGCCGGTAGGTTTGGCGGCGGCGGCATCGAGATCGGCCTCGACCAGCGCCCGCAGTTCGCCCGTCACTTCGGGCGTCGTTCCGAACCACAGCGCAAACCCGCGCACCGCCTGGTGCAACAGCATGCCGAGCCCGTCGGCCGTCTGCAGGCCGCGAGCCTCGGCCGCCGCGAGCAATTTCGTGCGCACCGGCGCGTAAACGAGGTCGGCGACGATGGCGCGGTCGGGCAGTGGCGCGAGGTCGATGTCGAGCGGCGGCTGGCCGTGCATGCCGAGCGTCGTCGTGTTGACGAGCAGCATCGCGTCGGCGAGCGCGCGGCCCAATGCGTCCCACGACGCGACCACGACGCGCGGGCCGAATTGCTCGCGCAACAGTTCGGCGCGCTCCGGCGTGCGGTTGACGACGACGATCCGTTCGGCGCCGCGCTCGATCAGCCCGAAAATCACCGCGCGCGCCGCGCCGCCGGCGCCGAGCACGACCGCAGCGCCCGGGCTGCGATCCCATTGCGGCGCGCAGGCGTCGAGGTTGCGCAAAAAGCCTTCGACGTCGGTGTTGGTCGCGCGGAGCTGCGCGCCGTCGAGCCAGAGCGTGTTGACGGCGCCGACCGCGCGGGCGCGCTCGTCGGGCTCGGACAGCGCGAGTGCCGCTTCCTTGTGCGGCACCGTCACATTGGCGCCGACATAGCCGCGCGCCGCGAGCGTCTGCACGAACGCGGCGAAATCCTCCGGCTTCACCGCCTCGCGGCGATAAGCGCCGGCGATGCCGTAATGCTCGAGCCAGTAAGTGTGAATGAGCGGCGAGCGCGAATGGGCGACCGGCCAGCCGATGACGCATGCCGCGCGGACGGCCGCGCTCACGCCTCGGGCACCACGATGTTGCGCAGGACGCCGATCGCCGGACATTCGATCTCGATCGTGTCGCCGGGTTTGAGCCAGACCCCCTCCCTTCCCTCCCCCGCGGGCGGGGGAGGGGAGGGGGAGGGGATTGGCGTCTTTCTTGATCGGCGTGCCGGTCGAGATGATGTCGCCCGGCTTGAGCGTCATGAAAGTCGTGATGTAGACGATGAGGTCGGCGAACGAAAAGATCATGTTCGCGGTGGTGTCGTCCTGGGTGATTTCGCCGTTCTTGCGCACGGTGAGGTGCAGGGGCTTGCCGAGGTCGATATCGGTCGCGATCCACGGCCCGATGCTGCCGCTCGCGTCGAAATTCTTGCCCTGGGTGACGTTGAAGCGGCCGTGGCGGATCCAGTCGCGGATGGTGCCTTCGTTGCACAGCGTCAAGCCCGCGATCACCTCGAGCGCGCGCGCCTTCGGCACATGCTTGCATTCGCGGCCGATCACCAGCGCGATCTCGCCCTCGTAGTCGAGCTGGTCGGAGATTTTCGGCACGATCAGCGGCTGGCCGTGGCCGACCAGCGAGTTCGGCGCGCGGTAGAACATGCTCGGATATTTCGGCCGCTCCGCCATGTCGTAGTCCTGCTCGCGGTTGGCGTAGTTGATGCCGATGCAGAGGATTTTTTCCGGCGCCGTCAGCGGCGGCAGCAGCTCGACCTCGGCGAGCGGCACGTCCGGGCGGACGCCCTCGGCGGCCGCGCGCGCCTGGTCGAGCGCCTGGGCGCGAAATACCTCGAGCAGCGTCGCGTAACGGGAGAGCCGCGAGCGCAGATCGACGATGCCGTCGCCGATGACCGCGCCGAAGCTCGGCCGCCCGCGCAGATTGTAGCTTGCAAGCCGCATGGCTGACGTTTCCCCCGTTCGGCCGCCGCGCCCCGCGGGCTTCCGCCGGCCGGATGATGTGTTAGAAGTCAGCGCAGGACCCGTCAACGGCAGCGAACCATGCCCATCCGCCCTCCGGTTTTCCACCCGCCCTTCAACATCGTGCGGGCGAGCCACGTCGAGCTCGGCGTGCGCGACCTCGGACGCTCGCGCGCATTCTATGTCGATTGCCTCGGCCTTCTGGTCAGCGACGAGACCGAGGACGCGCTCTATCTGCGTGGCGTCGAGGAGCGCAATCATCATTCCATCGTGCTGCGGCGTTCGCACGCCGGCGAGGTCGCCGCGCTCGGCTTCAAGCTCGCGAGCGAGGAGGACCTCGACCGCGCCGCGTTCTGGTTCGGCCGCCGCAATCTGCCGACCGCGTTTCCCGACCTGCCGCACCAGGGCCGCACGCTGCGCACCGCCGACGTGTTCGGCATGCCGCTCGATCTTTACGCGTCGATGGAGCAGCCGGATTGCATGCTGCAGAAATACGCCGCCTATCAGGGCGCGCGCATCCAACGCATCGATCATCTCAACTGCTTCACGCCGGACGTGCAGGCGAGCTACGATTTCTATGCCGAGCTCGGCTTCCGGCTGACCGAATACACCGAGACCGACGGCGCCGACGCCAAGCTGTGGGCGGTGTGGATGCACCGCAAGGGCAACGTGCACGACCTCGCCTTCACCAACGGCGTCGGCCCGCGGCTGCATCATATCGGCGTCTGGAACGCGAGCGTGCTCGACATTATTCACCTCTGCGACGTGATGGCGACGTCGGGCTACCTCGCCAACATGGAACGCGGCCCCGGCCGGCACGGCATCTCCAACGCGTTCTTTCTCTATATCCGCGACCCGGACGGCCACCGTGTCGAACTGTTCACCTCCGACTACCTCACCGTCGACCCCGACCATCAGCCGCTGCGCTGGTCGCTGACCGACCCGCGCCGGCAGACGCTGTGGGGCCATCCCGCCCCGGCCTCCTGGTTCAACGAAGGCTCCGCCTTCGTCGGCGTCAAGCCGCGCGCGCCGGTGCTGGAGGCACGGCCGATTGTGGCGGCGTGAGTTCTAAGTACGTTTCCCGGGCGCAGCGCAGCACGTAGTGATGCGCTGCAGAACCGGGACCTTCGGAAACTCCGTGTTTGCGACGATCCCGGACCAGCAGTGCATCACTGCGTGCTGCACTGCATCCGGGAAACACGGCTTGTCCTAACGCCTATGATACCAACCCCTCCGCCAAAAACTCCCGCGCAGTCCGCTCCGGCGGCCCCGCCTCCGCCGGCGTCGCACTCAAAATCTGCTGCCGCGCCCGCCACTGGTTTTCGCGCGGCACCTCTTTGACCCGACGCGCGAGGCAGGCGCCGGCATCGCCGCCGCAGCTTCTCTCCCTGCGGCACCGTTTCAACGCACAGGAGCGCCAGAACCCGAACAAATTACAGTACGCGCGCCTGAGCGCCGCCTTCTCGGCGTTGAATCGCGCTACGTAGCGCGCGGCGGTCAGTTCTTTGGTTGTTGTTTTGCTCAGGACAGCATCCATCGTTCTCGCGACGCATCAGCGCCGGAGTTTTTGCCAAGCAAAGATCACTTCGTCACCACCGGGCTCGACCCGGTGGTCCATGCTGACGTGCGGCTCGAAAACCTATCGGCCAATCCGATTGAACGTCTCGTCCGCATGGATTGCCGGGCCTTCGCCCGCCGAAGGGCTATGGCCCGCAGGCGGGTCAAGCCCGGCAATGACGAAACAAAAAAAGGAAGGCGGAACGCCGGCAGACGTGTATCGAAACCTCCGCGCCATACGGGCGCGGCGCGCGTCCAGCGGGACGCGCTCGCCTGTCGGCGTTCCACCGCGGCTCTAGCCGTTGGGCCTCTCGGCCCGCGGGCGCAACTTCAGGCCAGGCTTCCTGGGACGAGGCAGGACGTTCGGTCCTGTAAGGCCGCGCCAACCGGGGCACGGAGACCTCCCGCTCTTCCACGGGCGTTACCCGCGCCCGCCAGTCCCAGTCCAGGGAACGCACCTCCCGGACCGGTCGTAGTGCCGGTCAGATGATGCCCAGAGCTGCCCGAGAGCGGGCTGTATCTTCCCGCGCGCAGGCACCGCACTCGCTCCGCTTTTCGGGAGTACCCTCGCGAAAGGCGTCCCTTGGTGAGCGAGATTCGCAGTCTGTATCTGAAATTGGGACGATTGTCAATCATGGCATCGCGCTATTGGTGACGCCCGCCTCCGCCTCTCCCGCGATGGGGCGAGACATGTTATCTACACATCGGCAAACGCACTTTAGTTGGCCCGCACTGCACTCGGAGTAGACATGTCGAAACCCGTAATCTTCACGATTTCCGCCGCATGGGACGACGAGGCGTCGGTGTGGAGCGGACATTGCGACGACATTCCCGCCGCCGCCGATGCGCCCACGCTTGACGAACTGCTGGCGAAGATTTCCGTCATGGCGCTCGATCTGTTGCCGGACAATCATCCCGACGTTGATCCGGCTTCGCTGTTTCTACAAATCACGGCGCTGCGCGAAGCCGAGATCGCCGCGGCCTAATGGCACCCCAAGTTCGACCACCCCCGGATTGAGCGCCAGCGAAACCCGGGGTTTACGGTGACGCGTGCCCCGGATTTCGTTTCACTCAATCCGGGCTGCGCTCGCTAATCGGCGCGGTCCCCGAACAAACTAATAGCCGTTGCTCCCGTGGTAATCCGGGCTTCCCTCGGGCCATGTCGACATGCATGGCGGAAACTGGTTCTGATAGGGCCATGTACACCCGGACGAGTCCGTTGTGGGCAGGTCCGGCGCGGCCCCATAAATCTTGGGGGGAATTTCGGTCTCCCTTTGCTTCACATGGTGCGTAGGTGCGGTGTGCTTGCGTGCGGTGTGCTTCTTCGCATCCGTCGTACCATCGGTTCGTTGTCCAGCGTGCGCGACCGAGAGCATGGAAAGCGAAAGCGATGCGGCGGTAATCACGGCTACGCTGTGCAGCAAGCTCAACTGCTTTTGCATAGCTTCCTCCTTTGCCGACGTCCCCGTGTTGTTGCAACGATCGACCCAGGCGTTTCGTCGTCACGACAAGCCCGATTCTCGTGCCACCGTTCCGCCAACGCAATAGCTTTGCGGTCACATTTTCTCAGCAAATAGCCCGGATTGAGTGCCAGCGAAATCCGGGATTCATGGTGAGGCTTACCCCGGATTTCTTTTTTAGCGCGGGCCGAGCTTTCTAAGCATCGGTCTCGGTGGGAGCACTTGAAAGCAGGCTGGCGAGAACTTTCGTCAGCGTCTCTTCGGGGTGCGAGACTCCTTCCTTGGAGCGCCAGGCGACAAAGCCATCCGGTCGCATCAGGACGGCGCCGGTCGAGAGAACGCCGTAGGTTTCCGCGAATGCGTTCGCCGGATCCCGCCAACCGTCCGGACCTCCGATCTGGTGGACGGTCAGGAGCGGGTTTGCCAAGCTTTGGGCCGCTTGTCCCCACCGAGCGCCATCGGGGCCGCACAACAAAACAAAACCTCGGCCGCAGAGATCGTGAGACGATCGGCGCTGTCCGTCGCGTTCGAGCACGAGATGCGGCGCTCGCGTCCCTGGCCGTCCGTGCGATTTGAACGGATCGGTATGGACCTCGGCGACGTTGTCCGGCTCGGTGAGAATGGCGTGCGACCGATAATGGTGTCCGATCTCCATGTTCCAGTCGTCGACCAGCGGCTGCACCGTGTCGAGCCCCAGGTAAGGCGCGGTGCGGCGGACGTAACGGGCGTAGGCCTGCTCGACGGTGAGCGCGCCGACCGGCCGGCGCTCCGCATCGTAGGTGTCGAGCAGCTCGGGGCTCGCCACGCCCTGCAGCACCAGCGCGAGCTTCCACGCGAGATTATGCGTGTCCTGAACGCCGGTATTGCCGCCGAAGCCGCCATTGGGCGGCATGGTGTGTGCGGCGTCTCCGACCAAAAAGACGCGGCCTTGGGAATAGCGCTCGGCGCTGTCGGCGACGGTGCGCCAGGGGATGATCTGCGTGATCTCGATCGCCGCATCGGGGACGCCGACCGCGGCGCGGACGATGTCGACCGCGCCTTCCGGCGTGATGGTATCGGCGATGCGGGAGGTCTCCGGCAGAGCGGTGTCGCCGACCGTGTTCACGGCAAGAAAGCCGGAGCGATTGCCCTTGTCCATGCGCAGAAAGCCGCGCACGACCGGATTGTTGATGTAGATGACGCCGAGCCGGCGGCCCTCGAGCAATCGGGCGGCGGCCTCGGCGCGGAAATAGATCGTGACGCTGTGCGCGATGAGTCCCCGCCCCTTGACGGCGATGCCGAGCTGTTCGCGGCTGCGGCTGCGGTTGCCGTCGCTCGCAATCATGTAACGCGCCCGCACGGCGCGTTCCCTCCCGCTGTCGAGGTCGCGAATTCTGGCCGTGACGCCGTCGGCGTCTTGGTCGAACGACAGCATTTCGGTGGCATAGAGCAGTTTTGCGCCGAGTTCCTCGGCGCGGGCGCGAAGTAAAGGTTCGAGCGATCGCTGCGTCATGAAGAAGCGCACGGACGGGCTGACGGCATCGACGCCGTCATTCAGATTCCGGATGAAGACAGCCAGCTCGCGGCCCGCCAGCGATTCGACCGCGGCGATGCCAAAATCGAGATCGTATTGCTCCTCCGCGGCGCGGCGCACGATGTCCTGAAGTCCGATCGAGCGCAGGACCTCCATGGTGCGCAACTGGAAATGCCCGGCGCGCGGGTGGATCGCGGTGCCGCGGTGGCGCTCGACGCTCAGCGTTTGGACGCCTTGCCAAGCGAGGCATGCGGCCGCGGACAAACCGACCAGGCTGCCGCCAACGATCAGAACTGGAACCTGTTCGACCTCGCTTTGCGGGTCGGTTGACGTGGACATGGCGTTCTTCCCGGTTGCCGATCGCATTCCATCCCTTTTGAATGCCAGGATAGCCCGTGTGACAGTTCGATGGTAGCAAGTCGCCTGCAAACGGTGTACATTTTCAGCCGCTCGACCTATGGGTAAGTGCAGGATGTTGGACGATAAAAGGATTGCGCAAATCGCAACTGAGGTCGCCACGGCGAACCTCAGCCAGCAAAATTTTACGTCCATTACGAGTGGTTCGGATACTGACTCAACTGGGCAGGAGGCTTTACGAATTACGATCGTCATTCCTGCCGGTGCGGAGAAAAGAATTCAAGGCAATGCCGCTCTCAGTACCCTCGTTCAAATGCAGGAGCGTCTCCGCGAGGCCGGCGAGGACCGGTTCCCGATCATAGAGTACGCGACCGAGCGAGAGCTGGCCGAAAGTGGCGATTCTTAATCCCACGCATCTGTTCGATCAGGCGGACGGGCTCGCCGGAAGCGGAGTTGGCCGCCCGAGACAGGTGGATATCCGCCGCGCCATCTCGGCTTCCTATTACGGATTGTTCCATGCGGTCGTGACCGCTGCCGCCGATTTGGTGATCGGGCAAAACAATCGCGCGCAGCCGCGCTACGGCCTGGTGTATCGGAGCATCGACCACAACAAGTTGCGCGAGTTCTGCAAGGACGTGCAGAAGCAGGCGTTACCGGAGAAATACCGGCGCTACGCGCCATCGGGGGGATTCGGAGCAGATATCAGAACGTTCGCGACCGCCGTCGTCGAGTTGCAGGAAAAACGGCACACGGCCGACTACGATCCGATGGTCCGGATGAAACAGTCCGACGCGATCGTCTCAACAGCAACCGCGCGGGCGGCCCTGACTCGCTTTCAAAGCGCGAACGCTGACGAACGAATGATATTTTTGACGCTGCTTCTTTTTGAGCCGCGCCGATGAACGAGCCGAGTGGTATTCACTTCCCCCTATCCCGGTGGGAAATCTCGACCACGCGGGCGCGCGCCGCCAGCGCGTCGACCAGGGCGTCGGCTTTGGCTTTGTTGGCGGCGTCGAGGTTGGCGTCCCATTCGTCGAACAGATAGAAGCGGGCGTCGGTCGAATTGACGATTTCCTCGAGCGATTTGAATTGGCGCTCGCCGGAGGAGAAGCCGGTTTGTTCTTCCGCCGGCTCGCCGGCGTCTTCGATTTCCTCCTCGTCGCCGGTTTCGATGTGGGCGGGGACGACGCCGCCGGCGAACTGGAAGGCGAGGCGGTCGGAGGTCGGCCAGTAATAGGCGCGCTGCTTCAGTTCGGTCTTCAGGCTCGCCAGCAGCGAGGATTTGCCGGCGCCGTTCGAGCCGCGGATGTTGATGCGGCCGGTCGGGCGCGCTTCGACGATGCGCAGCGCGTCGCCGAGCGAGGAAACGACATTGGCCTGGTCGCCGTCGCGCAGCACCAGGCGGTCGAAGCGGATGCGGTCCTCGTAATCCGGCTCGGGCTGCGGCTGCATGTTGGCGGCGACGCCGCCGAAGCGCGTCCATACCGCGATGAAGTCGTTCCAGCCGGCGGCCAGGAGATGCAATTCGTAGGTCATTTCGATCTGCCGCGGCAGCGTCGTCGCCAGCGCGACCAGAAACACCATGTCGCCGGTATGGTTCACGGCGACCACGGACACGGTGGCGAACACGATGGCGAGGCTGACGATGCCGCTCATCGCGCTCATGCCCTCGCGCGCGACGATGGCGCGAACCTGGGCGCCCAGGGCGACGCGCAGCCGCGACTTGAAGCCGGCAAGCCAGAGCCGCAGATTGTAGCGGTTGCCGGCAAAGATGTTGTCCCAGGCGGTGTAGCCCTGCGCGGTAACGCGGTTGTTCATGCGCTGGTTTTCGAGATAGGTGCGCGCGATCGGCTTCTGCAGCGCCCATTGCATCGCCAAGAGCGCGCCGAACGCGCCGACATAGGCGAACGGCAGGCTGACATCGATCTCGACGCCCAGCACCGCCGCGTTGAACACGATGCCGAGAAAGAGCTTCAGCGTGAACTCGAGCTCGTACATGACGTTGAAGAAGCACTGGAACGCCTCGCCGGTGAGAAACGGCTCGACCTGCTCGCGCGCCGGCTTGTCGTTGAACAGCTTGACCTTGCCGCGGTTCTCGCGGGCGAAGCGCAGGATGAATTTGCCGAAGCCGCGATAGCCGGCGCTCTCGGCGTACACCCAGCTCACCACGCCGGCGACATAGGAGGTCGATTGGGCGGTGAGGATCCAGATGAGGTCCGAGAGCAGGAACTGGCCGCTCGCCACCTTGCGGCCGGCATTGATGACGAGCCAGGTGGTGCCGGCGGCGAGCGTCGCCTCGACGATCATCAGCACGATCATGACAAACAGCGCCGGGGAGACGAGATAGCCGGCGAGTTCGACGCGGGATATCGGCCTTTTTGGTTTTTTCACTTCTGGTCCAGGTCCGGGAAGGCGCACGGCGCGCCTTGCAGTCCCGACTCTATAGCAGTGGTAAGTCGTTTTGACTCGTCATGCCCGGCACACGGGTCCGGCCTGCGGCCGGCCCGAGCATAAACCTTGTGCCGGGCATCCACGTCTTTGGAGCGGCACCGTAAGACGTGGATGGCCGGGACAAGCCCGGCCATGACGATTGAAGATAATGACACATAATCAATAACTTACGGCGCCGACCGGCTTCTGCGCCGTCAGCCTAAGCCACGCCTCACGCCTTCGCCGCGCGCTGCCGTTCCAGCTCGCCCTCCAGCCGGCTGATATTGTCGAACAGCCGCGCCGCGGCGAGCCGCAGGAAGTAAAAGCCGAAGGTCGGGTTCTGGTAATAAATCTGCTCGACCTCCTCGTAGGTGATCGACAGCACCTGGCCCGGTTCGATGCATTCCAGCGTCGCGGTGCGCTTGTTGTCGGGCGCGAGCATCGCCAGCTCGCCGACGACGTGGCCGGGCTCGATGTCGATGCCGAGCTCCATGAGCTGATAGCGGCCGGTCACGGTGCAGAACATCTCGTCCGCCGGCTCGCCCTTGGCGAACAGGATGTCGCCTTTGCGGTACTGGCGTTCCGACATGAAGGGCTTGAGCCATTCCATCGACTTGCTGCCGCGGATGGCGGTGCCGACGTTCCGGATCAGCGCGATCATCTGGTAGAGGCGGTAGCCGTTGAGCGGCAGCGCCACCGCTTGGAACGACAGCGGAATCCAGGCATGCGTGATCGCCGTAAAACACCACCAGAAAGCAGTTGGCGACGATCGCGAGCGTGCGCAGCGGCACCATGGTCTTGGTCGAGGCCGTCGCCACGATGAACAGCGACGCGCCGCCATTGATGAGTTCGGTCCAGTGCCAGTGCATACGGCCCTCCGCTGAGGTACATTCCCGCCGGGCGGGCGTTTTGTCGGGTTTCAAAACCGCCCTGGAATCATGGATTTATCAATATCCCGTGGATTCTGAAGGTTACATGACAGAGGCATTCGGCAGGGCCTGCGCATCATACGGCCCGCCGCCGGCGAGGCTCGACTGATGTCCAAGGGATTCTCCAAGGGATTATCCAAGGGACTGTCCAAGCGAGCGCCCGCCGGCTTGGTGTACTATACGGCACCGCTGCGCCGTTTCGGCGTCTCGGCGCTGGCGCGCTACCTCGTCATGGCGGTCGGCCTGGCGGCGATGACGCTTTATACCGTGCCGGAAGCGCGCGCGGGCGCGGGCGTCCTGCTCGCGACGTGCCTGTGGTGCTGCTGGGCCTATTTCGTGATCGAGAGCGGGGCGCGTGCCGCGCGGGCATTGCGCGTCGGCGGGGCGGCGCGGGTCATGCTCTCCCCGTCCGGCATCGTCGATCTCGCCGGCATCCTTCCCATTCCGATCGCGCTCGCCGCCGGCGTTGCGCCGCCGACCGCGTGGCTCTTGGCGTCATTGTGGGTCATCAAGCTGGCGCAGGACTCGCCGGGTTTCGCCCAGCTCCGGCGCGTCTTCGTCCTGGAGGCGAAGCCGCTCGCGAGCGTGTTCGCGCTGTTCCTGATCGTGCTGTTTCTGTCCTCGGCCGCCATGCATGTGATCGAGCGCCGCGGCCAGCCTGACGCGTTCGGCACGATGCCGGCGACGCTGTGGTGGGCGGTCGTCACGCTGACGACGACCGGCTATGGCGACGAGGTGCCGCAGACGCCGCTCGGCCATCTCCTCGGCGCGGTGGTGATGATCAGCGGCATCGCCACGTTCGGACTTTGGACCGGCATCCTCGCCACCGGCTTCGCCGCGGAGAGCCGGCGGCGCAACTTCATCCAGACCTGGGATCTCGTCAGCAAGGTGCCGTTCTTCCAGACCCTCGACCCGGCGGCGATCACCGAGATCACCCACATGCTGCGCCGCCTGGAAGTGCCGGAGCGCACCCCCGTGATCCGCCGCGGCAAGGTCGGCGACTGCATGTACTTCATCGCCGACGGCGAAGTCGCGGTTGACGTTCAACCTGCTCCCGTTCACCTTGGCCCTGGCGCGTTCTTCGGCGAGCTGGCCTTGCTCGGCGATTCGATCCGCAGCGCCAACGTGACGACCACGCAGCCTTCGACCTTGCTGATCCTCGATCTCGCCGATTTCCGCACCGCGATGGCGCACCATCCCGAGCTCGCCCGCGCCATCGACGCCGAAGGCAAACGGCGCCGCAGCGACAATCAGCGCCGGCGCGACCTCGACCGCACAAGCGGCGTTCTGCCGTCCTGATCGGCGCGTCGCTTCCTTTCATCATCACAGGCCGGCATCTGATCATGACCCATTTGCTCAACGAAACCCACGATCCCGCGCGGCGGAGCTTCCTCGACAGCGCCAACGCGCCCGACGCCGATTTCCCGATTCAAAACCTGCCGTTCGGCGTTTTTCGCCCGGCCGCGGGGGCGCCGCCGCGCGTCGGCGTCGCGATCGGCGACCAGGTGCTCGACGTCGCGGCGGCGGCCGACGCGTTCACCGGACTTGCCGCCGAAGCGGCGCGCGCCTGCGCGGCGCCGCAGCTCAATGTGCTGATGGCGCTCGGGCCGCAGGTCTGGTCGGCGCTGCGGCTCGCATTGTCGCGCGGGCTCTCGGCTGAACAGGCCGACGCGACGCTGCGCCGCCATCTGACACCGCTGGCGCAGGCGGAGCTGATCATGCCGGTCACGGTGCCAGACTTCACCGACTTCTACGCCTCGGTGTTCCACGCCACCAATGCCGGCCGCGCGTTCCGCCCCGACACGCCGCTGTTGCCGAACTACAAATACGTGCCCGTCGCCTATCACGGCCGCGCCTCGTCGATCCGCGTCAGCGGCACGGCGTTCAAGCGGCCGCGCGGCCAGCGCAAGCGCGCGGACGAAGCGGCGCCGAGCTACGGGCCGTCGCGCAACATGGATTTCGAGCTCGAGCTCGGCTTTTATATCGGCGTGCCGTCGGAACTCGGCGACACCATTCCGGTCGGTGCGGCGGGCGCGCACATTTTCGGCTTCTGTCTTCTCAACGATTGGTCGGCGCGCGACGTGCAGGCCTGGGAATACCAGCCGCTCGGGCCGTTCCTCGGCAAGAATTTTGCCACCACGGTGTCGCCGTGGGTGATCACGGCGGAAGCGCTGGCGCCGTTCCGCACGGCGGCGTTCGCGCGGCCGGCCGGCGATCCGGCGCCGCTGCCGCATCTCGACGACGCCGACGACCGCGCGCACGGCGGCCTCGCCATCACGCTCGAAGCGTATCTCTCGAGCGCGCAGATGCGGCGCGCCGGCCTCGCGCCCTTGCGGCTCACCCAAACCTTGTTCGCGACCACCTATTGGACCGTGGCGCAGATGGTGGCGCATCACACCTCGAACGGCTGCAATCTGGAAATCGGCGACCTGATCGGATCCGGTACGGTGTCAGGTCCGGACAAATCGAGCTGGGGCAGCCTGCTCGAACTGACCGCGCGCGGCGCCGAGCCGCTCGCCTTGCCGTCGGGCGAGAAGCGCGGCTTCATCGAGGACGGCGACGAGATCATCTTCCGCGGCTTCGCGCAAAGGTCAGGCTATCCGCGCCTCGGCTTCGGCGAATGCCGCGCGGAGGTGCTGCCGGCGGAGTGATTTATCCGGCCATGCGATTGACTTCGGCTTCGTACCATCCTTCATTGGCTGTTGCGACGACTGTCATCGCTTTGCCAACGCAGCGCCAAGCGTCATCGAATTTTCCGAGGTCCGCATAAGCCACAGCCAGACTTGATAACCAGACCGGAATACCTTTCTTGTTGCCTCTGATTGCGTCCATCCCGGTTATTCTTGGCACTGATCGCTTGGATTGCGTCCGATGCTTCGCCAGTTTGGGCCAACACGCAACCCCTCTTGACCGCTCAGCGAAGCTCTCATAGAACAGGCGCCTGTTCCTGCGCCAAAGCGATGCATTCATCTACGATGCCGGTTGCCGCACATAATCTCGGCAGCAGATATGAGTCGAGCGCAGTGCAAGCTCAGCGCAAACAACAGCGTTGGCGACGTGGTCGGTTCTCGCGCGCTGCCGCGAGTCCACGATCGGTCTCCGATCAAGGCCGTCTTCGGGATAGCCTAGCAACCACAGAGCCAATGGCCGAAAAATGCGGGTTGCTGCTCCCCACATCATAGCCAAATCGCGTCGCCAGCGGGCGATGCGCAGCCGGATCGTAAAGCAGCAAAGCGCTGTCCAGATGCGAGAGCTCTTCAGCAGCATCGCCCATGCACAGCAAGGTCTTGCCCAGCAGACGATGTCCAATCATGATCGCGGCCGTGCCTTCTGCTGCTCCGCCAGCTTAAGGAATTGTCGCGCAAGAGCGCACGCAGCATCGCCATCGAAGTTGATAAACTTCGTTATGAAGAAGCCGTAGAGGACAGAGTACAAAAGAAGCGGGTCTTCGGGGCTCGCCCAATGCTTCCGCTCGCTCCATCAATAAGCGCGCCTGGTCGAACGCTGCCGTTGTTTCGGCCGCCGCGAAGCCCTTGGTGTGATAAACGGCATTCGCCAGACCAACCTGAAACTTGATCTGTGCGCGGCGCAGTGCGGGCGTTGCGGGCAAGGACGCGACTCTGATCAAGGGCGCGTGTAAACTGGGCGACCGCTTCCACCAGCGCCGAGCGCTCCAGCGACCGCTGTCCCGCTGTGCCCCACCCGCCCGCGGCCTTCTGATCAGATCGCGCTTCCGTGTAGTGACGCGCCAACAGCTCAGGCCGGCTCTCGGCAATTTCTGGAAATTGGCTTTCGAGTGTTTCGGCGATGCGGGCGTGCAGCGCCCGGCGCGGCTCGCGCAGCAGCGTGCCATAAGCCGCGTCCTGCACCAGAGCATGCTTGAAGAGGTATGTCGCCTGCGGCGGCACGCCTTGCCGGAACAACAAACCGGCGGTCATGAGACGATCGAGCATCAATTCCAACTCCATCTCCGGCTTGCGCGCGACTGCAGCCAGCAGGGCATGCGAGAATTCGCGTCCGATCGCCGCCCCGATCTGCGCCACGTCCTTGGCCGTCGCCGAGCCGGTCAAGCCGCGCCAGCAGCGAGGCGTGCAGGCTGGCGGGCACCGCCAAGGCCGCAGCCGGAACCGCCGCGGCTGCGCCTCGCGCGTCGCCATCGCTCTCCAACAACGCCTTGGTCATTTCTTCGACGAACAGCGGAATGCCGTCGCTGCGCGCGATGATGTCCCCCCGAATGCTCGCCGGCAGAACCTTATTGCCGAGGACGCGGTCGATCATGGTGTCGATATCGCGCTGCGCCAGCCGATTGATGGTCAGCGCCGTCACGTGCGGCCGTCCGATCCAGGGCGGCTCGAACTCCGGCCTGGACGTCACGATCAGCAACACGCGCAGCGTCGGTACCCTGTCCACAATTCGATCGAATAGTTCGAGGCTGGTGGGGTCGATCCATTGCGCGTCCTCGAAAATCATGAGCACTGGATTAGTCCGGGACAGCGTCTCCACTTGAGCCATGAGCGCCTCGAGCGTTTTCTGACGGCGTTGCTGGGGGCTCAGTTCGAGCGTGGCATAGCGTCCGTCGTTCGGCAGTGACAGCATTTCTGCGAAGAGTGCGGCATCTGGTGCCGACGTTGAACTTTGCGCGAGCAGCGCATCGAGCTTGTCGAGCTTTGCCCGCAATGTGTCATCGCGGGCAAATCCGGCGGCGCGTTCGATCTGGCCGATGGTCGGATAAAGGGCGCTGTCGGTGTGCTGCGGCGAGCAGAAATTGCGCAATCGCGCATGCGGCTCGGACGTGATGGCTTCGAGCAGCGCCGCGGTCAGCCGCGATTTGCCAATGCCGGCCTCGCCGGCGAGCAACACCACCTGACCTTCGCCAGTTTTTACCCTCGACCAGCGCCGCCGCAGCAGCTCGAACTCTTCCTCGCGGCCAACCAGGGCCGTCAGGTCCGTCCCGTGCAACGCCTCGAAACGGCTTGCCGCCGCGCTCGGTCGCAATGCCGCCCAAGCGCGCACCGGGGCTGAAATTCCCTTGAGATCCTTTGTCCCAAGATCCTGGTATTCGAACAGATCGCCGAGCAGCTTTCGTGTGCTCTCGGCAATCACCGCGGCGTCAGGTTCGGCGATCGCCTGAAGCCGTGCGGCGAGGATCGGAGTTTCGCCGATGACATCGCGCTGCGGCGTGCCTCCCGCATCGGTGATATCGCCGACGACGACAAGGCCGGTTGCGATCCCGACGCGCGCTCCCAGTGGCGTGCGTTTTCTCAAGCCGGCCACCGCCGCAACCAGCTCAAGCGCCGCTCGAACGGCACGCTCGGGGTCGTCCTCGTGCGCCTGAGGATAGCCAAAATAAACGACCGCAGTGTTGCCATACGCGTGGGCCATAATGCCCGTCGTGCCGACGGACGGTCTCGGCGACGCAGCGGTGATAGCCTTCGGCAATCTCGCGCAAATCCTCCGGGTCCGTCGTGGCGGCCGCTGCCCCGAGCAACAGCTCGCAAGACGCGATGGTGAGTTGGCGGCGCTCCGCTGGCGCCGCTTCATCGCAGTGTGCCGCCGTCCGTTCTCGTGTTTCCGTAGCAGCGACCGCAGGAGCCGTAGCGGCTTCATCCAACGGCCTTGCCTGTTCCCGCACCAACCCGACAAAGCGGATGCCCTTGCGCGGCAGCGTGCGGATCAGCCGCTGCTCGTCGCCATTATCGCCGACCGCGGTCCGCGTCGCGTTGATGCGGGTCGTAAGTGCAAATTCCGACACAATGCGTCCGCCCCAGACGGCCCCGAGGATATCGTCCTTGCTGACGACGCGGTCGCGATTGGCGATGAGGTATTCCAGCAAGTCGAAGACCTGAGGCTGCACGGCGATCGCGGCACCTCCGCGACGCAGCTCGCGGCGATCCGGGTCGAGCACAAAATCTTCAAAGAAATAAAGCATTTCTGGCCCGCCGGAGCCGGATCGCGCCGTGCGCGCGCACGATAGCAAGAGTACCTAAGCGGCAAAAATCAAGCGCATCGTAAGGAAATATCAAGGCCGGCGTAAAGCTAAAACCGCTGAACATGTCCAGGATGCGGTTCCCGACGCCGGTGAACGAGACCAAGGAACGGGCTGTACCGGCGGAATTTGTTCGACAGACCGCGCCATGGTGCGGCGCATCCCAAGACCATGAGCGCCGTTCAAAACACGCGGATCATTCACGGACGATTTGGCCAGCGTCGCCGCAACACCAACATCAACTTTGAGAGTGCGATGACTCGATACCGCCTCGATCCCGTGTTCGACCGCACGCCAGACGGCGCGGTCAAGGGCATCATCCGCTACGACATCTTTCTCGACAACGATTTTGTCGGGTCGCGCCGCCGGCACGCACTGTGTCACGAATATCTCGACGAACTCATGGCCTCAACTCCTAAACCTGGCCGCGTTACGGCGACCATCCATGAATTCCGCCGCCGCGTTGTTTCGTGAGAAGAGAGATCCAGATGCGCGTCGAGCAAGGCGCGATACAGGTTCCCTACTTCACAGCACACCCGTTTGCAGCCGGCCTCCCCGCGACGCGCTCCCGCACCCAGGGCAGATAAAGCGGCGCGGCGGCGCCCGGCGTTGAAAAATGCGTCTGCGCGCCCGCCGACTGGACCCGTTCGACGTTGCCGCCGAGCTTGCACATCTGCTCCTGATAGAGCTTCCCCATGATGGGCGGCAGCACGGTGTCCTTGGTGCCCCAGTAGATGACGACTGGCGCGATCGGTTTGACGGGGGCGACGCTGCCGCGGACGAGCGCGGACATCCAAGCGAGCGTGTTGGTCGGCTTGGGCTTCAGCAAGGTTTTGTATTCGGAGGCGTAGGCATAGTCGAGGGTGTCGGCCGCGGCATGCATGCATTTGTTGGAGAACACCCGGTCCACGACCTTCGCCCCGTCGTCGGTGAAAAGATCGTCGAGCTGCAAGTCGGCAAAGGCGGCCTGCGTTCCCCACATGTTCATGGCGAAATGGGTGAAATTGAACACATTGTCGGAAAACCTGGCGGTCAATTCGGCGATCAGCTTGTCCGCACCTGACTGGTCCGGGGCCATTCCGCCAGCCAACACGGCCGTATCGAACGGCGCCAGGGCGACAAAGCCCAGGAACTGAATATTGTCTCGCTGCCGTGCCCTGCCGGGAGATGTAATCCGGCAGGCTGGCCACGGCGAGGGTCGCGCCGCCGCCTTGCGACCAGCCGTAAACGATCGCCTTTTTGCCCGCTCCGCTCGCTTTCATGGAACTGGCGGCGCGAATCGAGTCGATGACGTCGCGGGCCTGCGACGCCGCGACGGCGTATTGATGCCGGCCGCCGCCGCCGAGCCCCTGATAGTCGGTACCGACGACGACGTAGCCTTCTTTGATGAAAGTCTCGACGCTCGGCAGCCCGTAATCCGTCCAGGAGTCGCCGTTCAGAAGAAAATACTCGTTGAGCCCCTGCGCCGGGTCGAGGACCTGGGACGGCCCGCAATTCTCCGCCGTCCCCGTCGTGCCGTGCGCCCACGCCATGATGGGGCGGCCGTCCGCCGGCGGCGGTCCGACGGGGGCGACGACCAGTGCGGTGACGATGGTCTTGTGCCCCGCGACGTTGGAGGAGATGTACGCGATGCGCCAGGCCTGCGCCCCGACGACCGGGGTCGGTATCAACTCCTCGGCAACAATCTGTCCCAGCATGCCGTCCGGACGCATCGCGCCGGCAGCCGCGTAAAAGGCCGGAGTTGGTGGTTGAGCGTGCGCAAGCCCGCCGCCCGGTCCGATCGAACACCAGAAAGCCATCGTAACAATGAGGATCTTTCTCATGGTCGCATCCCTCGCTGCGGATTCCGGCGTCGACGCCTCACGCGACCCCGGCGATCTTGTCGGAGCTGCGCAGCAGCGCGCGCACCTCTTTCGCGGGTTTCGGTTCGGAGAACAGAAAGCCCTGGATTTCCGTGCAGCCTTCGCGCGTGAGACTATCGAGCTGCTCGCGCGTCTCCACGCCCTCGGCGATGGTGGTGATGCCGAGACTGCTGCTCAACCCCACCACGGCGCGGATGATCGCGACGCTGTCTTCTTTTTGCGGCAGATCGCGGATGAACGAGCGGTCGATCTTGATCTTGTCGAACGGAAAGCTGCGCAGATAGCCGAGCGACGAATAGCCGGTGCCGAAATCGTCCATCGCGATCTTGATGCCGAGGTCGCGCAACTGGTGCAGCACGGTGAAGGCGCCGCTCGTCTCCTGCAACAGCACCATTTCGGTGATCTCGAGCTCGAGGCGACCGGCCGACAGACCGGACGCCGCCAGCGCGCTGATGACGGTCTGCACCAGAACGCGGCTCTTGAACTGCGCCGGCGACAAATTCACCGCGACGGTGACGTCGCTCGGCCAACGCACCGCCTCGGCCGTGGCCTGGCGCAGCATCCACTCGCCCATCGGCACGATCAGGCCGGTCTCCTCGGCGATCGGAATGAATTCCGTCGGCGGGACCATGCCGCGGGTCGGATGATGCCAGCGCATCAGCGCCTCGCAGCTCGTCACGTGCTCGGTCCGCACGTCGACGATCGGCTGATAATAAGCTTCGAATTCGCCCGCCATCACGGCCTTGCGCAGATCGAGTTCGAGCGCGCGGCGGGCCTGCATGCGCGTGTCCATCTCCCGCTCGAAGAAACGGTACGCGCCGCCGCCGTCGACCTTGGCGCGGTAGAGCGCCAGATCCGCGTTCTTCATCAGGACGTCGGGCGTGCCGCCGTCGGCCGGCGCGATGGCGATGCCGATGCTCGCGCCCACGGCGACCTCGAGGTTTTGCAGAAGGTAGGGCGCTTCGACAGCTTCGATCAGCCGCGCGGCGAGGCCGGTGACGCTCGACGGCGGATCGCTCGACACCTGCAGGATCGCGAACTCGTCGCCGCCCAGCCGCGCCACCATGTCTTCGTCGCGCACGCAGGCGCGCATCCGCTCGGCCGCCGCCTGCAGCAACAGGTCGCCCAGCGGGTGTCCGAGCGTATCGTTGACGTTCTTGAAGTGATCGAGATCGAGGCTGAGTACCGCCAAGCAACTCGGCATGGCGCAAGCGGCCGAGGTCCGCCTGCATCCGCTCATGGAACGTGGCGCGGTTGGGCAAATCCGTGAGCGCGTCATGGCGCGCCAGATGCCGCATTCTTGCTTCGGCCAAAAGCCGCTCCGTGATGTCCTCGAACGTCGCCACGAAGCCGCCGTCGGCCATCGGGCGATGCGTGATCGAAAGCGTGGTGCCGTCGCTGAGCGTCGTGACGGTGGAGCCTCGCAACGGCTCGGCGATGAACTTGCGCTGCGCCGCTTCGGCGGCGTCCGGGTTCCGGTCGACGGTTTGCGCCATGCTCATGACCTCGCGCATGTGCATGCCGATGGCGAGCTTGCCTTTCGGGATTTTGAACACTTCCGCGACGCGCTGATTGAAGACGACGAGCCGCTGTTGCGCGTCGAACATGCACAAGCCCTGCGCCATGTTCTTCAACGCCGCGTCGAGCCGCTG
Source organism: uncultured Pseudomonadota bacterium (assembly GCA_963836095.1). Classification (GTDB taxonomy): domain Bacteria; phylum Pseudomonadota; class Alphaproteobacteria; order Rhizobiales; family Xanthobacteraceae; genus BOG-931. Next base: position 372,049 of record CAWIHU010000011.1, on the reverse strand, counting down.
GTTTTGCGCCGCGAGCGTGCGCTCGGTTTCGTCGAGCGTGCCGAGCGTGCGGTCCAGCACGCGCAGCGGCAAGGCTCGGATAGCGATATTGACGAATAGCCCGAACAGCACGCTCAACGCCGCGACCACCGCGGTTGTCAGCAGGATTTGCCGCAGGCTCGCCGCGACGGCGAGCGAACCGACCACGTCGTTGCCGGCGACGATCGGCGCGCGACGCTCCAGCGCCGGGGCGGCCAGCGTCGATCCCCATTGCCACGCCTGGCGCCCGGTACGGTCGTAGAGATACTGCCGGATCGGTTGTTCGTCTTCGCCGGGCAATTGCAGCAGTTCCGACGGCAGTCTCTGCGTCTGCCGGATTTCGCCGTGCATCGCGATGTAGAGGCCGATCGCCGCCGCGTGCAGGCGCGCCTCGAACGCCAGCACCTCGGACGCGTTGCTGTAGCTGACGATGAAATAGCCGGCGGGCGGCGCCACGGCGATCAACGCCGCGACCGCGAGGCCGAAGGTGTTGACCATCTTTCGCACGGAACGAAACTGCATCATCCGATGTCCGGCACAGCCTCGATCGGCGCCGCGCCGCCGTTCGGCGGCGGGCGCGGCGGTAAGCAAAAATCCGTATCAGCAGCGGTGCGCCGGACGGACGACGAAACAAATCAGAGTGCCGCTGAGTGAGCGGCGCCGATCAAAACAACAGAACCGCCATGGTGGTTTTGAAATAGATCAACGCCGCCGGTTGGACCGCCGGCTTCTGGTCCGATGGTGAACAAAGACTTTTTGTGGTATCCGATTACAAGATCGGCGAGGCTGCGGCGCCGTTTCGTATATTTCCGCAATTCGGAACTCGGTGGTGACGCCCGCTCACTCCAACCCTCTCCCCGCGCGCGAGGAGAGGAAGTGTTTACTCCGCCGGCACCCATTTCTGCAGGCGTTTTCCGGTGTCGACTTCGCCGGTGTAGAAATTGCCGCGCGAGTTGAAGGCGCCGACGTGGACCCAGTGAAAGTCGCCGGCGTTGCGGCCCGGCCGGCCGGTGGTGGCGACGACGGCGCCGTCACGACGGCGCACCGTCTCCAGTACATTGTTGGTGCCGTCGATCAGCAAGAAATAATTTTGCTTGCGGTCGAGCGGCGAGAAGGCGAGGCCCCAGGCCGAGCCGGGCCCCCGCGTGTCGGGGTCGAACACGAACTGGCGCACGAAGCCGCCGTCCTTACGGAACACCTGCACGCGGTTGTTGGCGCGGTCGCAGACATAGACGAAGCCGTCCTTGGCGAGCGCGATGCAGTGCACCGGGTTGGCGAACTGCGGCGAGTCGGGCGTGTAGGACGGCAGATTATCGTCGGTCGGCGGCTTGCCGTAGGCGCCCCATACGCGTTTGATCGCGCCGGTGTCGGCATCGAGCACGGCGACGCGATGATTGCCGTAGCCGTCGGCGGCATAGATTTCGTTCGCCGCGCTGTCGAGCGCGAGCGCGGCGACGCGGCCGAACTGGGTGAGATCGAGGCTGTTGGTCGGCAGGCCGCTCTTGCCGATCTGTTTGACGAACTTGCCCTCGATCGTGAACTTCAGCACCATGTTGTCGTTGGCGCCGTTGCCGCTCAGCCAGACGAAGCCTTTGTTGTCGGGGAGGATGGCGTGTTCCTGAGCCGGCCAGTCGTAGCCCGGATCGTCGCCCGGACCGCCCCACGCTTTGACGATGTCGCCCGACTGATTGAACACCAGCACCGAGGGCGCCGGCACGCAGCATTTCGAGCGCGGCGGTGTCAGCGCGGCGCCTTTCTCGTCGTCGGTCAGCGAACGCGGCCGCTGGAACACCCAGACATTGTCCTGCGCGTCGACCGCGAGGCCGCCGACCTGGCCGAGGATCCAGTTGTGCGGCAGCGGCTTCGGCCAATACGGATCGACGCGCAACGCCGGGCTTTGCGCGTGGGCCGCGGATACGAGCGACAGCAATAAGCCGCCAACGAGCAACACCGTGTTGATCTTCATCGCGAGGGCCTCGTTTTTCAAAGCTCGTCATGCCGAGCGACGCGAGCGCGTCGCGCCTCGAACAGGGTGACGGACCGTGTCAATGGATCTCCGGTTCGGCGATGCGCGCCGTGCCTTCTAGGAAATCGAAGTCGCAGCCTTCGTCGGCCTGGCCGATGTGCTGGGAATACATCGCGCCGTAGCCGCGCGCGTAAACGGGCGGCGGCGCCTCCCAGGCGGCGCGGCGGCGCGCCAGTTCTTCGTCGCTGACGTGCAGATGAATACGTCGCGCGGCGACGTTGATCTCGATTTCGTCGCCGGTTTGCACTAGAGCGAGCGGGCCGCCGATAAAACTTTCCGGCGCGACGTGCAGGATGCAGGCGCCGTAGCTGGTGCCGCTCATGCGGGCGTCGGAAATGCGCACCATGTCGCGCACGCCGGCTTTGACGAGCTTTTTCGGGATCGGCAGCATGCCCCATTCCGGCATGCCGGGGCCGCCTTTGGGGCCGGCGTTTTTCAGGACCAGAATATGGTCCGGCGTCACGTCGAGGTCGTCGCGCTCGACCTCGCGGGCCATGTGATTGTAGTTCTCGAAGGCGATGACTTTGCCGCGGTGCTGCAGAAAGCGCTGGTCGGCGGCGGCGGGCTTCATCACGCAGCCGTTGGGCGCGAGATTGCCGGTCAGCACCGCGGTCGCGCCTTCGGGATAAAGCGGCGCGTCGAGGCCGTGGATGACGCTCCGGGCAGACGCCACGGCCTGCGTCGCCGATATTCTCGCCGAGCGTGCGGCCGGTGACGGTGATGCAGCCAAGATCGAGCAAGCTCTTCATCTCGGCCATCAGCGCGCGCAGGCCGCCGGCGTAAAAAAAATCCTCCATCAGATATTTGCCGGACGGCGTGATGTTGGCGATCACCGGCACCTGGCGCGAAATGGCGTCGAAGCGGGCCATGTCCAGCGGCACGCCGGCGCGGCGCGCCATGGCAATGACGTGGATGATGGCGTTGGTCGAGCCGCCGAGCGCCATGTGGACGCGGATGGCGTTGTCGAACGCCGCCGCGTTGAGGATCTGCTGCGGCGTCAAATCTTCCCACACCATCTCGACGATGCGGCGGCCGGCATTGCTGCACATGCGTGGATGATTGGCGTCGACCGCGGGGATCGAGGAGGCGCCGGGCAGGCAAAATCCCGATCGCCTCGGCGATCGCCATCATGGTGGCGGCGGTGCCCATCACCATGCAGGTGCCGAACGACCGGGCGATGCCGCCTTCGATCTCGTTCCATTCGGTCTCGCCGATCTTGCCGGCGCGTTTTTCGTCCCAGTATTTCCATACGTCCGAGCCCGAGCCGAGCGTCACGCCGCGCCAATTGCCGCGCAGCATCGGCCCGGCCGGCACATAGATTGCCGGCAGCCCCATGGAGATCGCGCCCATGATCAGGCCGGGCGTGGTCTTGTCGCAGCCGCCCATCAGGACCGCGCCGTCGATCGGATGGCTGCGCAAGAGTTCCTCGCACTCCATGGCGAGGAAGTTGCGGTAGAGCATGGTCGAGGGCTTGACGAAGGGTTCGGCGAGCGACATCGCCGGCAGCTCGATCGGAAAGCCGCCGGCCTGCCAGATGCCGCGCTTCACGTCTTCCGCGCGCGCGCGTAAATGGCCGTGGCAGGCGTTGATGTCGCTCCAGGTGTTGACGATGCCGATCACCGGCTTGCCGGCCCAGTCGGCGCGGTCGTAGCCCATCTGCTTCAAGCGCGAGCGATGGCCGAACGAGCGCAGATCGTTGACGCCGAGCCAGCGATGGCTGCGCAGGGTTTCGGGGGATTTTTTGTTGGTCATTTGTTATGCGAGGGGTTTTGTCAGCACTTGTAGCCCGGATGGAGCGGAGCGCAATCCGGGAACGATGGCGCAGTTTGAAACGCTGCCCCGGATTGCGCTTCGCTCCATCCGGGCTACATCGCGACGCCTCTCAGCTCGCGACCACGGCGACGATGCCGGCGAGCAGAGTTTCAGAACTTGATCATGTCGACCGTGGTCAACGCGATGTGCGGCGGGATGACCGGCGCATGGGTGAGCTGCCACACGGTATATTGTTCGAAGTAAAGGTCCGGCGCCGACAGGCCGTCGGCCGGGACCACGACCTCGAAGCCGGCCTGCGCCGCGTGGCTCGCGGTATTGAGGACGGCGCCGACGGCGGATACGCCGACGGTGATGACGGTCTTGATGCCCTTGTCCTCGAGGATCTTTTCCAGATCGCTGTTGAGGAACTTGTCGATGTAGGATTGCACGAACGGCTCCTTGCCGGTCGGCGCCAACGCGGGAAGCACGGCGGTTTCCGGCACGTTGGGGATGCTGGTGTAGACCACCATGACGCCGTGCGCGCGCGCCTCGTCGAGCAGCTTTTTGACCGCCGGCACCGAGGCGAGGCAGCGCGGAACATGGCCGCAGATCGGCTCGACGAAATCGAGCATCAGAAGCGCGGTGGTTTTGGGATCGACCGTGACCGATTTCAGCGGCGGCGGCGCCGGCGGCGCCTTCACGCTGGCCCACTCGTCGATGATCGAAGCGGCGTGCAGCGACGTTGCGCCGAGCCCGATTGCCGCCGCCAATCCGAGTGCCAAGATGTGCGCTTTGCGCATGTGTCTTCCTCCTGCGAGCGCCCGCGTTGGTTTAAAGGGCGACCATGACGCGCTTGTGCCATCGCGCTCGCCCGGCCGCTATTCCAACCCTTTCCCGTCGGCCATGCAATTGCCAAATCGCGGCAACCGCTTCGTCGATTGACGAAACCGGATGCAGGGTGAATATCGGTCCCAGCGCCGAGTGGTCATGGGCCGCCGCGGCATTGGAGTTCGGCCGATGAAGCCCGCGGCGTTCCGCTATCACGCGCCCAAGACCGTCGACGAGGCCGTCGCCGCGCTGGCGGCGGTTGCGGCGGAGGACGGGCGGGTGCTGGCGGGCGGGCAAAGCCTGGTGCCGACCATGGCGTTCCGGCTCGCCAAACCGGCGCATCTCGTCGATATCAACGGCGTCGAAGCGTTGCGGCGTCTGACCGTCGCCGACGGCAAGCTTATCGTCGGCGCCTGCGTGCGTCACGCGGCGTTCGAGCGGCCGGTGTGCGACGGGCCGCTGGGCGCGTTGCTCACCGACGTCGTCCGCCACATCGCCCATTATCCGATCCGCACCCGCGGCACCTTTTGCGGCAGCCTCGCGCACGCCGATCCATCGTCGGAATGGTGTCTCGTCCTCGCCGCGCTCGATGGCGAGGTTTTGGCGAAGAGCGTGCGCGGCGAGCGCGTCATCGCGGCGCGCGACTTCTTCGCCGGCATCATGACCACCGCCTTGGACGACGATGAGCTTCTGCTCGAGGCGCGGTTGCCGCTGTTGCCGGCCGACGCGCGCTGCGGCTTCTACGAGTTCAACCGCCGCGCCGGCGATTTCGCCATGGCCGCGGCGCTCGCGGTGTTTCGCGTCGAGGGCGGCGTGATGGTCGAGCCGCGGCTTGCGGTCGGCGGCGCCGAGCCGGTGCCGCGGCGCATCGAAGCGGCCGAGCGCGTGCTTCTTGGCGCGGCGCCCGGCGCGGAGGTGTTCGACGCCGCAGCCGCGGCGGCGGCGCTTGCCGTCGATGCGATGGAGGACGCGGTAACCACCGCCGAATTCCGCCGCGACCTCGTGCTCGCGGTGACGCGTCGGGCGCTCGAGCGCGCGGCCCGCTGACCGCGGCGCTCGTCGCCGTCGGTCAGGCCTTGCCGCGCAGGCCGGCGGCGATGCCGCGATTGATCCTGATGATCGATTCCAGGTGCTGCGGCTTCGGCTCGGTCGTCAGCGAAAAGGTCTCGGCCATGATGTAGACGCCGAGCCGGAGCAGATTGTGGCGCAGCAATTCCGGCAGCTGATTATCTTCCCTGATCAGGGCATCGATGAACACCGTCCAGAGTTTGCGGTTGTAGAGGACGGCGTCATCGAGGCCGGGCGGCTTGGGCAGCCGAGGGTTCTGCCAAACGTCGCGAACCGTCTGCAATTTCGCGGCGGCTTCGAGCAGCAGCATCGCTTCCAGGTCGCGCGGAGCGGCCGCTTCCTTCGCGGTCTTGCCATAGGCCTTGTGGGCGTAGTTCATGGATACAACATCCCCATCGTGTACAAATAAGCATGGGCGTTTCTTCCGGTTTTTCGATACTTCGGTCCTGTTAAGAATTGATTATCGCTACCGGCGGGTGAACGCGGCGCGGCAATGCCGGTTTAGGGCCGGCGACGCGCTGGCACCGCCGACAATCGCGGCGTTGACGCCCTTCTGCGACCGTCAACCATCCGTTAATCATAACCACGGATCTTGAACCGAGCGACGTGTCAAATCTCGGACTAAGCCGTCGCCAAATTCCCGAACTTCTTCAAATTTTCCTTCTGCTTCGCGTTGCGCGGCGGCAGTTTGAACAGGCGCGCGGCGGTGCCGCCCAGAATGTTGTGCTTGGCCTGTTCCGACAGGAACGGCAGATCCCAGATCGTCGACGGCAGATCGAAATCCCAGTGCGGATAATCCGACGAGTACAATAACTGCGTTTCCGCGTTCATCATGCGGAAGGTGGTCTCCATCGCGCCGTAATCCTGAATCTCCATCGGCTGCGACGAGTAGTACATGTCGCGCATGTAGTCCGACGGCTTCTTTTTCAGGAGCGGGCACTCGGACGGCCGCAGCATGTATTCGTGGTCGAGCCGCTGCATCAGGAACGGCACCCAGGCGAGCCCGGATTCGATCCAGACCACCGGCAGCTTGGGGAAGCGCTCGCCGAGCCCGTTGATCACCCAATTGGTGCAATTGACGATGTTGTACCAGGTGAAGCCGAGCGCGTGCACCGAGATGAAGCGGTTGCAGCTTCGCAAGCTCGGCTCGTCCCAATTGACGCCGGAGTGGAAGGAGAGAACGAGGCCGCGCTCCTCCATCGCCCGGTAGACTTTCATGTAGGCGTTGTCGTGCACGCCCATGCCGGAGCGCACGGTGGTCACCATGAAGCCGCCGACGTGCTTGCGCTCGCCGAAGGTCTCGACCTGGCGCAGCGCCGCGTCGGGATCGGAGAACGGCAGGCACAGCATGGAGAAGAAGCGGCCGCCCGCTTCCGGCATCACCTTCTCGGTGAGCCAGCGGTTATAGGCCCAGCACAGCTCGGCCTCCATTTCCTTCTGCGGATGCAGCCCGATATTGAGCATGCCGGTCGGGAACAGACAGGAATAATCGACGCCCATGGCGTCCATCCAGCGGTAACCGAGCTGGACGTCGCGGAGCTGGCCGTCGTCGGTCTTCTCGGTCGAGCGCATCGGGTAGCGCGTCACCCGGCCGCCCATGTCCTGATAGCCGGTCGGGATCGGCACGATGCCGGAGAGGTGCTTCTTGGCGCGGGTCGACAGTGTGAGCTGCCGGAACACGTCGTTTTCCATGAACGGCAGGAATTCGTCGTAGTTCTCGTTCTCGTAATGATGCGCGTCGACGTCGACGATCAGAATGTCGTCGAAGTTGCGCTTGTGCGCCTGCTTGCGGGCGTGCGCGAGGAGCCGCGTGGTGTTGAGTTCCTCGATCGGTACGCGGCGGCCGCGGTCGGCGATCAGATCCATGGTGTTTCTCTCTGCATATTTGTTTGTTTTGCGTTATCTCTCACTCGTCATTGCGAGGAGCGTTAGCGACGAAGCAATCCAGGGTCGGCGGCACAGAGTCTGGATTGCTTCGCTTCGCTCGCAATGACGAGACGTTTGTAACCTCACCGCCCCGTAAACCCCTGCCACATGCCGAGTTCGAACACCGCGAGGTCGGCGGCGCGCAACAGCCCGCTCGCCGTGACCATCACGTCGGTGGCGGAGACCGCATTCTTCGCCACCGGCGCGAACCGTTCGCCGGCCTCGATGCGCGCGGTGTAGATCCGGCAGGCGGCCGCCAGCAACGCTTGCAGCGCGTCCGCCGTGACGACGTCGAGCCGGCCGTCGACGATGCCGCGCTCGATTTCGGCCGCGAGCTGCTTGGCCTCGGCGGACGCATCCGGCTTCTTCGCCGCGCGCTTAGGCGATGACATAGACTTCATCCCCCTTGCGCACCACTTCGTATTTCTTGAGCTTCATGCGGCGGTCCGAGACGCACGCGCCGGTCTTCATGTCGTATTCCATGCCGTGCCAAGGACAGACGAAGTGCATCTCGTCTTTCGAGAAATAGAGGCCGGCCGACGTCATGTCCGGCCGCAACCGCTCCTCGACCTTGGCGATGGTCAGGCCTTCGCAGGCCGGCCCGCCCTGGTGCAGGCAGAAATTCGAGTAGGCGTAGAATTCGCCCGCGTGGCGAAACACGCCGATCTCGTTCTCGCCGACGAACACGATGCGGCGCTCGCCGTCCTTGAACTCCTCGAGCTTGGCGACGAATTTTTCCGGCATTTTTTTACTCGTTCATTTTTCTTCCTCTCCCGCAAAGCGAGGGAGGAAAGTTACGCGATCTTGTTGCTCAACTCGCCGATGCCCTCGATCCACAGCTTCACCGTGTCGCCGGCCTCGAGGAACTCGCCGCAATTCGGCGCCGGTGCCGGACGGCGTGCCGGTGAGGATAAGGTCGCCGGGCTGCAGCGTCATGTTGATCGACAGTTGCGCGATCTGCTCGGCGGTCGAGAACAGCATCTTGGCGGTGTTGGAATCCTGCTTGAGCGCGCCATTGACCCAGGTCTTCAGCCCAAGTTTCTGCGGATCGGCGATGTCGCTCGCCGGCACGATCCACGGTCCGAGCGGGCAGGAGCCGTCGAAGCTCTTGTGCTTGGTCCAGTCCATCTTGAAGAACGAGGTCTCCTCGACGCCGGGCCGGCGGCCGCGGTCGCGCGCGGAGAGGTCGTTGGCGATGGTGTAGCCGGCGACATAGGACAGCGCCTTCTCGATCGGCACATCCTTCGCCGGCCGGCCGATCACGGCGGCGAGCTCGATCTCCCAGTCGAGCTGCTTGGCGTAATCGGCGGCTTTCACCGTCGCGCCCGGATCGGTGATCGTGCGCGCGGCCTTGATGAAATGCCACGGCTTGAGGCCCAGTTTATGCGGATCGGCCGGCTCCGGCATGCCCTGTTTGCGCGCCATCGCCGCGGCATGGTCGGCGTAATTGGCGCCGGCGCAGAAGATGGTCGGCGGGGTCGAGAGCGGCGCGAGGAGTTTGGTCTTGGCGAGCGGCAGCCGCTTGATCCGGCTCTTCGCCGCGGCGGCGGCGGCCTGCTTCAACGCGCCCTCGGCGGTGCGCCAATGCTCGAGAATGCCCATCACGGTCGCGTATTCCGCCTTGCCGGTGAGCTTGGCGGCGTCGAACACCTCATCGCCGATGATCAGGCCGGCGCGCGGCCCTTCGCTCGATTTATACGTCGCGAGCTTGTATCCCGCCCGCTTGGTCCCAGCCATTTTCATGTTCTCCGTCTGTCATCGTCAACTACACCATTATTTCCTGCCCCTTGCAGGGAAAGGATCAAATTTTTCCCAACGCCGCGAGCACCCGCTCCGGCGTGATCGGCATCTCGACGATCGGCGCGGCGCCGAGCGGGCGGAGCGCGTCGTTGATGGCGTTCATCACGCAGGCCGGCGCGCCGGCGGTGCCGGCTTCGCCGGCGCCCTTGGCGCCGAGCTCGGAATCCGCCGTCGGCGTCACCACGTGGCCGATGTCGATGTCCGGCATTTCTCCCGCCATCGGCACCAGATAATCCATCATGTTGCCGTTGAGCAATTGGCCGCTTTCGTCATAGCGGCAATGCTCGTAGAGCACGCCGCCGATCCCCTGCACGATGCCGCCGCGGATCTGCTCGTCGACCAGTTGCGGGTTGATGACGGTGCCGCAATCCTCGACGCACCAGTGCTTGAGCAGCGTGACGAGCCCGGTCGTGGTGTCGACCTCCAGGTAAGAAGCCTGCACGCCGTTGGTGAAGGCGAACGGCCAGGCCCGCGGCACGTAATGGCGCGTCGCCACGAACTCGGCCTGAAAGCCGGGCGGCAGCGTGTCGGGCCGGAAATAGACGACGCGGGCAACCTCATCGAGGCCCATGCGCTCGCGGCCGGTATCGGCATCGACGATGACGCCGGCGCGGATGTCGAGCGCTGCCGGGTCGGCCTGCAGGATCGAGGCCGCCGCGGCGAGCACATTTCCGCGCAATGCTTTGCCAGCTTGCCAGGCCGCTTCGCCGCCGATGCCGGCGGCGCGCGAGGCCCAGGTGCCGCCGCCATAGGGCGTATTGTCGGTATCGCCGGTGACTGACGCGCACGCGCTCGATCGCCACGCCGAAGGAGGTGGCGACGATCTGCGCCAGGATCGCGTCGGTGCCCTGGCCCTGCTCGGTGACGCCGGACTGGCAGATCACCGCGCCGGTGGCGTCGAGCCGCAGCGTGGCGCCGTCCTGCGAGGAGATGCGCGCGCCGCCGACGCCGTAGAACGCCGCGGACGGATTGGTCACTTCGATGAAGGACGCAAAGCCGATGCCGCGATGGATGCCGCGTTCGCGCATGAGCGCCTGCTCCGCGCGCAGATTGCGCGTAGTCCATCATCGCCAAAATCTTGTCGAGCGAGGCGTGGTGCGACAGCTTTTCGAATTTGATGCCGGCGGCACCGGTCGCGGGATAGGCATCGTCGGCGAACAGGTTGCGCCGCCGCAGCTCGGTCGGGTCCATGCCGATCTTGGCCGCCGCCAGTTCGATTAGGCCTTCGGTGACCGCGGTCGCGATCGGATGGCCGACGGCGCGGTACTGGCACATCACGTTCTTGTTCTGAAACACGACGCGGGCGCGGGCGCGGTAGTTCGGACAGGTGTAGGGGCCGCCGACCAGATTGACGACCTGGTTCGCCTCGATGCCGCTGGTGCGCGGATAGACCGAATAGGGTCCGATGCCGGTCAGATCGTCGATCTCGAACGCGGTGATGGTGCCGTCGCGCTTCACGCCGATCTTCGCCTTGACGCGATGGTCGCGGGCATGGATGTCGGTGACGAAGCTCTCGAACCGGTCGGCGACGAATTTGACCGGCCGGCTGAGCAGCTTCGACAGCGCGACCACTGCCATCTCGTCGGCGTAGACGTGCACCTTGATGCCGAACGAGCCGCCGACGTCCTTGGTCATGACGCGCACCTGGTGCTCTTCGAGCCCAAGGTGCTTGGCGAAGAGGTTCTGCATCATGTGGGGCGCCTGCGTGCCCTGATAGACGGTGAGCCGCTGCTCGCCCGGATTCCAGTCGGCGACGATGGCGCGCGGCTCGTTGGTGACGCCGGTGTGGCGGCCGAACACGAAGGTCGTCTCGACCACCGCGTCGGCCGCGCCGAAACCTTGGTCGGGATTGCCGGCGGTGAGCGCGCGCTCGAAGGTGAGATTGTCGCCCAGTTCGGAATGGATGACCGGCGTCGCCTGGTCGAGCGCCGTCTCGGCGTCGGTCACGGCGGGAAGTTCTTCGTATTCGACCTCGACCAGAGCGCAGGCATCCTCGGCGAGCGCCCGCGTGTGCGCGACGACGGCGGCGACAGCCTCGCCCTGCCAGCAGGCGCGCTCGACCGCGATGGCGTGCTGCGGCGCCGATTTGAGGCCCTTGAGATGGGTGAGAACGCCGACCCACGGCGTGATCACCTTCGCAAGCTCGGTGCCGGTGACGACGGCGACGATGCCTTTCAGGCGCCGCGCCGCCGCGGTGTCGATCGCCTTGATGCGCGCGTGCGCGTGCGGCGAGCGCACGAACGCGACATGCGCCATGCGCGGCAGCGTGACGTCGGTGACATATTGCCCGCGCCCCTGCGTCAGCCGCGCCAAATTCGGCCGCGGCACCGCGCGGCCGATATAGGAATTCGGCCGGTCGAGGGCGGAAAGGCCTGAGGGAACGTCGTCAACGATTTTCATTTCTTCACCTCCCCCTGGAGGGGGGAGGTCGGCCCCCACCGCAGGTGGGGGCCGGGTGGGGGTGCGCGGCGAGTCAGAACACCCCACCCCGGATCGCTTATAGCGATCCGACCCTCCCCCTGCAGGGGAGGGTGTATAGCGCTGCGAACCGGGGAAGATGCTTTCATCCGTTGCTCTCCGCCCGTTCCTTCGCCACCGCCTCGATCGCGTCGACGATGGCCTGATAGCCGGTGCAGCGGCAGTAGTTGCCGGAAATATGTTCGCGGATCGCCGCGCGGCTCGGCACGTGGCCTTGCGCCAACAGTTCCTGCGCGCCGATCAGCATGCCCGGCGTGCAGAAGCCGCATTGCAGCGCGTTGCGGCGTTGGAACGCCGCCTGCAGATCGGCGATGGCGCCGGAGTCGGAGATGCCTTCGATGGTCTCGACCGCCGCGCCGTCGCATTGCACTGCAAGAACGAGGCAGCCGCGGATAACCTCGCCGTCGAGCCGCACCGTGCAGGCGCCGCACACGCCGTGCTCGCAGCCGATATGGGTGCCGGTGAGCGCGAGGTCGTCGCGCAGAAAGTCGACCAGCGTCTTGCGCGCTTCGACGCGCGCAAAAATATCCTCGCCATTGACGCGCAGTGAGATGTCGAGGTCGTGTTGGCTCATGTTGGCCCGGCCGTTTCCCCCGATCGCAGTGGTAGCATTGCGCGCGCGGCGAAGCCATTGCGCAAGGGCGTTGCCAAGCCCAATACACCAGAGCCATGCGCGACGGCCATGGCGCCAAGGCGGCCGCGCCGGGCATTTTGCGATTGCACTTGCCGCCGCTTGCGGATTTGGTGCCGGCCAAAACAACGCCGCAACCCGAGGGCCAAATCTTGCCGGACAGTCTCAGCGACCTCTTCGAGGAACTCGTGCTCGCCAACCGCATCCTCGCCAACGAAGGCGTGCTCGACGCCTTCGGCCACGTCAGCGTGCGGCATCCGGAGGACCCCGCTCGCTATCTCCTGGCGCGCTCGCGCGCGCCGGCGCTGGTCGTGTCCGAGGATATCCTGGAATACACGCTCGATTCGGAGCCGGTGAAGCCGCCGGTCGCGCGGCCCGTCACGGAGCGCGCCATCCATGGCTGCATCTATGCGGCGCGCAGCAACGTCATGGCGGTGTGCCATCACCACGCGCCGGCGGTGCTGCCGTTCTGCGTCGCCGGCAAGCCGATCGTGCCGGTCTTCCACCTCGGCGCGACCATCGGCGAAGCGACCCCGCTGTGGGACCAGCAGGACGAGTTCGGCGACACCAATCTCCTGGTGGCGAACAACGACGAGGGCGCTTCGCTCGCGCGCGCGCTCGGCCGCCATCCGGTCGTTTTGATGCGCCGCCACGGCGCGACCGTCGTCGGCGGAGGCTTACGCGAACTGGTCGCGCGTTCGATCTTCCTGTGCCAGAATGCCGAGTATCAGATGCGCGCGCACTTGCTCGGCGCGCCGGCGGCGCTGCATCCGGGGGAAGCCAGGCTTGCGGGCCAAAGCAACATCGCGCCCGGGGTGCTCACCAAGACATGGGACTTTTATCACATGCGGCTGATCGAGGCCGGCCGGTTGCCGCCGCGGCCGGCGGCGAAGACCGCAGCGCGCGGGCGGACCAAACCCGTGGCGAAGCCCGCCACGCGCGTCGCCGCCAAAAAGAAGAAGCGGCGCTGAGATGTTGACGCTGTCGCGCCGGAATTTCTTTGCTGCGCTCGCCGCGGTGCTCGGGGTGCGGCGCGCTGCGGCCGCCGCCGCGGCGCGCGCGTTTCCGGCGGATTTCGTCTGGGGCGCCTCGACCGCGAGTTATCAGATCGAAGGCGCGGCCAACGCGGACGGGCGCGGCAAGAGCATCTGGGACGTGTTCTCGCACACGCCGGGCCGGGTGAAGAACGGCGACACCGGCGACGTCGCCTGCGACCATTATCACCGCTGGCGCGAGGACCTGGATTTGCTCGCCGCCGGCGGCTTCAAGGCCTACCGGTTCTCGACGGCGTGGCCGCGCATCGTGCCCGCGGGCGCCGGCGCGGTCGAACCGCGCGGGCTCGATTTCTACGACCGCCTGGTCGATGGCGTGATCGCGCGCGGCATCACACCGTATCTCTGCCTCTATCATTGGGACCTGCCGCAGGCGCTGCAGGACCAGGGCGGCTGGGTCAAGCGCGATACCGCGGAAAAATTCGCCGATTACGCCCGGGTCGTGGCGCGGCGCCTGGGCGACCGCGTCAAGCACTGGGCGATGTTCAACGAGCCGAACGTCCACGCCTTGTTCGGCTACGGCGTCGGCAGCCATGCGCCGGGCGTCAGCGGCCTGCCGAATCTGCTGGCGGCTATCCATCACCAGAATTTGGCGCAGGGCCGCGCGCTGCAGGCGCTGCGGGCGGAGCGCGCGGATTTCAAGCTCGGCACCGTGCTCTCGCTGCAGCCGGCGCGTCCATCCTCCGATACTGAGGCGGACCGTCGCGCCGCCGATCTGTTTGCCGCGTTCTGGAACGACGCCTTCCTCGAGCCGCTGATGGACGGCCGATATCCCGTCCTGATCGCCGAGCGTTTCGCGCCGCTCATCGCCGCCGGCGATCTCGCCACGATCAAACACAAGGTCGATTTCCTCGGCGTCAACTACTACGCGCCGGCGTACATCGCCGACGCGCCGGAAAGCCTGTTCGGCGCCTGGTTTGGCGCGGTGCCGGAGGGAACGCGTTTCACCGCCATGAACTGGCCGATCGTGCCGGATGGGCTTTACGACGAACTGATGGACCTTTACGCGCGTTACCGCACTCTCGACCTCTACATCACCGAGAACGGCGCCTGTTTCGACGACCGCGTCGAAGCCGACGGCAGCGTCAACGATACCGACCGCGTCGACTTTCTGCGGCGGCACCTCGCCGCAGCGAGCCGCGCCGTCGCCGCCGGCGCCAGACTGCGTGGCTATTTCGTCTGGTCGCTGTTGGACAATTTCGAATGGGCGGAAGGCTACAGCCGCCGCTTCGGCGTGGTCCGCGTCGATTTCGCGACGCAAAAGCGCACGCCGAAGGCGTCGTATGCCTTCCTCGCCGGCGTCATGCGGCCGACGTGATCGCCGCGGTCAGGCCGCGACGTTCACTTCCGGTGCCAAATGCGGCACGCGCCCTTGTGAATGAGCGTGGCGTCGGCCAAGTCGGACCAGCAGAGACTTGGGTAAGTGTGCCCTTTGCCGGTGGCCGGATTGATCGAGCAGACCGGCGCCCAAATCTTGGTGCAGATCGGGCCCTCGCAGGCGCCGATATGCAGGACCCGCGCGCCGCGCTCGGCGGCAAAGCACGGGTTGGTCCAATCGGTGTGGCGGAAGCCGTCCTTCTCGACCACGCAATATTCGGCGATGTACTGCGGGCAGAACGCGGCCTCGGCGCGATGGCCGCCAACAACAACTGTCGTGACCGCGGCGATCCCGCTGAGGATCGCGAGACCCGCTGTGCGCAAGCTTCGAATTGTCATGTGCATCCCCCTGTTTGACGGGATTGCTTGACCATCCCAGCATGACAATAGCACAACCGAAACGTGAATATAAAATGGATTGTACGATCTACGGGTAGGGATCTTGAAAGTCAGTGCCGGTCGCGCGCCGCGGCGCTGATGGCATTGAGGATGTCGGCGCGGCCCTTGGCCAGCGTCCCGCGCACGGCGGGCTGGGCGCCGATTTCGCCCATCTCGCGCTGGCGCTTGATGGTCGCGGCCGTCATCAGCGGCTCGACGCCGAGTTCGCGCAACGTGTCCGCGACCTCTTCCATCTCCGCGGCGCGGCGCTCGCCATGGCTCGCCATGCGTTCGAGGTTGTAGGGCACGACCTTCGACCAATCGAGGCCGGGATAATTGTTCGTCGAGCGAGGCGGCGACCTCGTCGACCACGCCGGCGCGGGCGGCGGCGAGAAAACATTCCAGCGTCAGCGCCTCGATGCCCTTGATCATCACGCTGCGCACCATCTTGATCGCCGCGGCCGCGCCGACTTCGGCGCCGGCGACGGTGACGCGCATGCCGAGCGCCGCGAGCATGGGCGCGGCCGTTGCGCATGCGGCCCGCCGAGCAGCATCGGCGTCTGATGCCGCGCCGGATGGATCGGCGCCAGGATCGCGACATCGACATAGCGCGCGGCGTCGCCGAGGAGCTTTGCCGTCTCCTGCTTGCGGCCGGGCGACACCGAATTGACGTCGAGAAAAAACGGCGCGCCGGCGATATGCGCCTTGACCGATTGCGCCGCCTTAACGCTCGAGGCCGCGGTGACGGCGGAGATGATGATATCCGCCCCGCGCACCGCCGCGGCGGCCGACGACGCGCAGTTTACGCCGATCGCTTCGCCCGCCCGCAACAGGCCTTCGCCCTTCGCCTCCGGAAACAGAATGTCCCACGCCGCGATGCGCTCGACCCCGGCTTCGCGCAGGCCAGCGGCGATAGCCTGGCCGGCTTCGCCGAAGCCGATGAAACACAGGGCCGGTTTGGAGTCGGGCATGGTCGTAGTTCCTTGTCGTCGTTCCACGCGGTTTTCGGAATGACATTTTTCGTTCCATCCGGCAATGCGGCTGGCTTGACCGCGCTTGCGAGCCTAGGATCACCACCGAAGCCACGTCATCCCCGGACCCGAAAATGCATAAAGCTTCCTGCCGCGACCGCCTCGAACTCGCGCTGTTCCGCATCGCCGAGCCGGACGGGGAGGGCGCGCGTATCTGCCTGACGGTCTATGCCGAGGCGGCGCGGGCGGCGGCGGACGCCGCCGATGCGCGGGCGGCCGTCGGCGTGTCGCTCGGGCCGCTCGATGGCGCGATCGTCACCATCAAGGATCTATTCGACGTCGCCGGCGAGCCGACGCGGGCCGGCTCCAAGATCCTGGCGGAGGAGGCGGCGCCGGCCGCTGCCGATGCGACGATCGTGCGGCGCCTGCGCGCGGCCGGGGCCGTGATCGTCGCCAAGACCAACATGACCGAGTTCGCCTTCTCCGGCGTCGGCGCCAATCCGCATTTCGGCACGCCCGGCAATCCGCGCGACCGTAAGCGCGTACCGGGCGGCTCGTCGTCCGGCGCGGCGGTCGCCGTCGTCGACGGCATCGGCGAGATCGCGATCGGCACCGATACCGGCGGCTCGGTGCGCATCCCGGCGGCGCTCACCGGCATCGTCGGCTTCAAGCCGAGCCGCCAGCGCATTCCGACCGACGGCGCGTTTCCCTTGAGCACGACGCTCGATTCGATCGGCCCGCTTGCCCGCACCGTCGCCGATTGCGCCAAAGCCGACGCCGTCATGGCCGGGGCGGATTTCGTCCCGCTCGAACCCCTGGCGGTGGCCGGCCTGCGCTTCGGCATCGCGCAGGGCGTGCCGCTCGACCGGCTCGACCACACTGTCGCGGCGGCCTTCGCCGCGGCAATCGAACGGCTCGACAACGCCGGCGTCCGGCACAGCGACGAGACCATATCGCTGTTCGATGACTGGGCGGCGGTCAACGCCAAGGGCGGCATCGCGCCGCCCGAAGCCTACGCGATCCACCGCGACCGCATCGCGCGGCGCGGTGACGATATCGACCCCAATGTCCGCGTCCGCATCGAGCGCGGCGGCACGGTCAGCGCAGCCGACTATATCGACATGCTGCATGAACGCCGGCGCCTGGTGCGGGCGATGGACGCGCGGCTGTCGGGTCTCGACGCCCTCATCATGCCGACGACCCCGATCGTCGCCCCGACCATCGCGGAAGTGGCCGACCCGAAGATTTTCGGCGCGCGCAATGCCGCGCTGTTGCGCAATCCCTCGATCGCCAATTTCTTCGATCTCTGCGCCGTGTCGCTGCCGCTCCCCGGCACGCCGCTGCCGGTCGGGCTGATGCTCGTCGCGCGCAACGGCGAGGACCGCATGTTGCTCCGCATCGCCGCCGCGGTGGAGCAAGTTCTCGCTGTTTGATGCCTGCCGGTCAAAAATCGCGCATGGCGCGCACCAACATTTCGTGACGCGCGATGCCGAGCCTTTCGACCAGCCGGCTTTCATGTTCCGCCGCCAGACTTTTAGCGCGCGCCAACACGGTCCGGCCCGTGGGCGTAAGCTGCAACGCGTTGCGGCGGCCGTCGGCGGACGATTGCAAGCGCTTGACCAGCCCGCGCTCCTCGAGCCGTTGCAGCAGGCGGGCCATGCGCGCCCGCTCGATGCCGAGCGTGGCGGCGACATCCGCCTGCGACAATCCACGGTTGGCGCTGATCACCACCAGCACCGAAAACTGCGCCGGGCTGATGTCGATCGGTGCCAGCGCGCGGATGAAATCCTGAAACACCCAGACTTGCAGGCGCCGCACGAAATAACCGAGATGGCCGTTGAGGTCGTCAAGATCGATGGCCGCGCGCGGGCTGCGGCGCGCGGGCCTGGTCCCCCGCAGGGGCAAAGCCGGCACTGCGGCGCCTCTGGTCGCGGTCATTTCGGTTTCTCCCGCATTCGCCGTCTTGAAATCGCCGTCTTGGACGGCGTGCGACGATATTGGTATTGACGGCAATTGTTGTCCAGGTCAACAATGTGCGCGGCGGCGGCTTCGGGTCCGGCTTGGGGGTTCGTTCGGGTCGGGCTTCAGCCGCAGCCTTTTCGTTCTTGTGACCGCACAAACAAATCCGGCATCATACGGCCAGGCCGCACGCCAGCCGCACGCATGAGCCACGGGAGGATGTTGCCATGACACGTAAATCTGAGCCGCAATCTGCGCGCATCAGCCGCCGCAGCTTCGTTGCCGGTGGCGTCGGCGCCGGCTTCATCGCCGGCACCGCGCCCTTCAACATCGTGCGCGCCGACAGCGGACCTTTGAAGGTCGGCGTGCTGCTGCCGCGTTCGGGCTACGAAGCCGGCATCGGCCAGGACTGCCAGCGCGGCGTCGACATCGCAGCGCCGATCTTCAAGTCGCGGGGTCTACCGGAACTCACCATCCTCAGCGGCGACACCGAGTCCAACGTCGACGTGGCGCGCTCGCGCGCCGAAAAGCTGATCGCCGACGGCGCGCAGGTGCTGGTCGGTTCGTTCGACTCCGGCCAGTCCGCGGCGATCGCCCAAGTGGCGGAGCAGAAGGGCATTCCGCACGTCATCAATATCGCGGCGGCGCCCGCCATCACCGAGCAGGGCTACAAGTTCGTCTTCCGCAATTTCCCGACCGCGCCGATGATTTTGCGCGATGCCTTCACCGACCAGAAAACCGTGTTCGGCCTGGTCGGCGCGGCGCCGAAGTCGGTCGTGTTCATGCACGTCAACGACACCTTCGGCACCGCGATGGCCAAGGGCATCGGCGCCATCATGCCGAAATTCAACATGCCTTACACGATCGCCGAGGAGATCAGCTACGATCCGGCGGCGCGCGACCTTTCCGTCGAGGTGGCGAAGGCCAAGGCGGCCAATGCCGACGCATTGCTGGTGGTCAGTCGCCTCAACGACGCCATGCTGTTGACACGGGAACTCGTCAAGCAGCGCTGGACGCCGCAGGCGATCCTCAGCATGGGGCCGGGTTTCTACGAGGACCAATATATCAAGACGCTCGGCAAATATGCCAATGGGCCCATCAGCTTCTCGCCCTGGTACGACCCGCACAAGCCGCTGACTGCGGTGCTCGAGACCGAACTCGCCAAGGCGCATCCTGGAGTCAATCTGAATACCAATCACGTCTTCACATTCGAGGCCCTGTTGGTGGTGGCCGATGCCTACAAGCGCGCCGGGTCGAGCGATCCGAAGGCGCTCGCCGACGCCATTCGCGCGACCAACATCACCGATAATGTCGCCATCGGCCCCGGCATTTCGTTCGACGCCAAGGGCCAGAACGTGAAGGTGAGGCAGGGGGCATTCCAGAACCGCGACGGCAAGCTCGTGACCGTGGCGCCCCCGGAAGCCGCTACCGCCAAGCCGGAATGGCCGCTGCAACCGTATCAGAGCCGCGGCTGAGGCGTTTTCGGTGCCGCTTGACGTTTATCTCAACGTTGCCGTCGGCGGTGTACTCACCGGGCTCGTCTATGGCCTCATGGCGCTCGGCCTCTCGGTGATCTTCGGCGTGGTGCGCGTGGTCAATTTCGCCCATGGCGAGATGATGACCATCGCCATGTATATCGCGGTGGTGCTGTTCTCGGCGCTCCACGTCGATCCCCTGATCCTGTTGGTGCCGATCGCGGCGGTCTTGTTCGCGTTCGGCTATGTGCTGCAGGCCGCGCTGATCAATCCATTCGTGCGGCGCCCTGAGCACAGCCAGTTCCTGCTCCTGGTCGCGCTCGCGCTCATCATCTCCAACGCGCTGTTGATCGTGTTCGGCCCCGACGCCCGCGCGGTGCAGACGTCCTACGCGCTCGACTCCATGCAGTTCGGCCCGGTGATCGTCGACACCACGAAGGTCTATGCCGGCGCCGCGGCGATCATCGTCACGGCGGCGCTGTTCGCGTTCTTCCGTTTCACGCTCGTCGGCAAGGCGATCCGCGCCTGCGCCGACAATTACACCGGCGCGCTGGTGGTCGGCCTCGACGTGAAACGGCTCTATGCGCTCACCTTCGGGCTCGGCACCGCGTGCGTCGGCGCCGCCGGCACCATGGCGGTGCTCGTCATCGACACCACGCCGATGCTCGGTCCCGGCTACACGCTGCTCGCCTTCGTCATCGTCATCACCGGCGGTCTGGGTTCGATGCCGGGCGCGCTCGTCGGCGGCGTTCTGATCGGCGTTACCGAGGCGATCGCCGGCCTCTTGTTCACGCCATCGGCCAAAAGCATGTTCGCGTTCGGCATTCTGGTTCTGGTGCTGCTGTTCCGGCCGCAGGGTCTGCTCGGCAGGAGGACGGCATGATCGGGCGGCTCGGCGCCGGCGTCGCGCCGCGCGGCGCGCTTTTGCTCGCGCTCCTGTTCGCCGCCCTCGTCGCGGCGCCGTGGCTCGTCAACGATTATCTGCTCACCGTCCTCATCATCATTCTGTATTTCGCCTATGCCGGGCAGGCCTGGAACATCATGATGGGTTTTGCCGGGCAGCTCTCGCTCGGTCACGCCATCTATGCCGGGCTCGGTGCCTACGTCGCGGCGACCTTGTTCGTCCGTTACGGCGTCGCCCCGTGGTTCGGCTTTCTCGCCGCAATCCCGGTCGCCGCGGCATGCGGCGCGCATCATCGGCTATCTCGCCTTCCGGTTCGGCGTCGCCGGGGTCTATTTCGCCATTCTCACCATCGCGTTCGCCGAGTTCGCGCGCATCGGCTTCGATCATCTCGACTTCGTCAACGCCACCAGCGGCCTGTTCCTGCCGGTCTCCGAGCACGCCCGCACCGATCTGTGGCGGCTGCGCGGCTCGCCGACCATGTTCTATTACGTCATCCTCGCCGCGACGGTCGCCGCGTTCGCGGTGTGCCATTTTCTCATGCGCAGCCGCATCGGCTATTTCTGGCTCGCCATCCGCGAGGACGAGCAGGCGGCGCGCTCCGCCGGCATCGACACCTTCCGCTACAAGATGATCGCGGTGATGGTGTCCGCCGCGGTGACCTCGTTCGCCGGCGTGTTCTACGCGTTCTTCTACAACAATCTGTTCCCCGAGCAGGTGTTCGGCATTTCCCGCTCGATCGAGATCATTCTCGGTCCCATCATCGGCGGCGTCGGCACGCTGTTCGGGCCGATCCTCGGCGCGTTCGTCATCACCGGTCTCGCCGAGACGCTGACCTCGCTGCTGAGCGCCTATGGCCTCGATCTGCCTGGCGCCAAGCAGGTGTTCGACGGCGTCTGTCTCCTCATCGTCATCGTCGCGCTGCCGGAAGGCGTGTGGCCGCCGCTGGCGCGCCGGCTCGGCGTGATGAAGGAGCCCAAATGAGCGCGCTCCTGTCGCTGCAGGGCGTCGGCAAGCGCTTCCGCGGCCTCCTCGCCGTGGACCGCGTCAGCTTTCAGGTGCCCGAGGGCGCGATCTTCGCCGTCATCGGACCGAACGGCGCCGGCAAGACGACGCTGTTCAACATGATCGCCGGCGCGCTGGCGCCGAGCGAAGGCACCATCACCTTTGCAGGCAGAGCGACGACCGGGCTTACGGACGACGCGGTGTGCCGGCGCGGCATCGCCCGCACGTTTCAGATCGTGCGGCCGTTCCCGGCCCTGAGCGTCGAGGACAATGTCATCGTCGGTGCGCTGCTGCACCGCCACGATGTCGGCGCCGCGCGCGCGCATGCCCGCGCGCTGCTGCAGCGGCTCGATCTCTACGACAAGCGCCACCGCATCGCCGCGACGCTGACGCTACCGGACCGCAAGCGGCTCGAAGTCGCCCGGGCGCTGGCGACCGGACCGCGGCTTTTGTTGCTCGACGAGGTGATGGCGGGGCTGCGGCCGACCGAGACCGACCGCATGGTCGCGATCCTGCGCGATCTCAACCGCGAAAGCGGGCTGACCATTCTCCTGATCGAGCACGTGATGCGCGCGGTGATGGCGCTCGCCTCGCGGGTCCTGGTGCTCGACCACGGCGTCGCCATCGCCGAAGGCGCGCCGGAGGCGATCGTGCGCGATCCCGCCGTGGTGCAGTCTTATCTCGGCGCCGAGGTGGTCTGATGCTGCAGGTCGAAGACCTCGACGTGTTTTACGGCGACGTCCAGGCGCTCGACGGCGTATCGCTGAATATCGAGCAGGGCGCGATCGTCGCCATCGTCGGCGCCAATGGCGCGGGCAAGACCACGCTGATCCGGGCACTGGCCGGCATGCTGCCGCGCCCGCGCGGGCGGGTGCGTTTCCGCGGCCAGGATATTTCCGGCTGGCCGAGCCATCGCGTCTGCGACCTCGGGCTCGGTCAGGTGGCGGAAGGCCGCCAGGTGTTTCCGACGCTGTCGGTTGCGGAAAATCTCGACATCGGCGCCATGCTGCCGCGCGCCCGCGCGTCGCGCGGGCGAAACCGCGACCGCGTGCTGGCGATGTTTCCGGTCCTGGCCGAGCGCGCACGCCAAGCCGCCGGCACGCTATCCGGCGGCGAGCAGCAGATGCTCGCGATCGGGCGCTGCCTGATGGGCGCGCCGGAAATGATCATGTTCGACGAGCCGTCGCTCGGCCTTGCCCCCAACATCGTGCGCAACGTGCTCGGCACCATCGCCGAACTCAACCGCGAGGGCCTCACCTGCGTCCTGGTCGAACAGAACGTCGCGCTGTCGCTCAAGCTCGCGAGCCGCGCCTATGTGCTGGAGAATGGCCGGGTGACGCTGTCCGGCAGCGGCGCCGAACTTCTGTCCGACGACCGTGTCCGCAGCGCCTATCTGGGGCTGTGATCAGAACGACCGGCGCAGCCGGTCCACGATCATGCCGAGCGCGGCGACGCGGGTGCCGAGCGGCGCGAACGGAAACGAGCGGCGCAGCCGGTTGTAGACGTTGGCGGCGGTCGGCGCTTCGACATCGGCGAGCGCCGCTATCATCGCATGCGCCATCTCGGCCTCGGGCCGGCCGCTCAGGGTCGACGGCACCATGGTGACATCGCCGAAGGGGACGGGCGGTTGCACGTGCAGCGTAATTCGACGGCCCATTTTGGGCTCTCCCATTGAACTCCGGCCTGCCTCAACGCGCATGTTCCACCCGGGTTCCAATTCCGCGTTGTCGCGTTGTTGTCGCGTTCGTCCCGCCCGGCTATATCGGTGTTCCTTTGCCATGATCGCGACTGAATTCGCAGCCGCCCCAAGGAGCTACCCGATATGAAACTTTATTACTGGCCCGGCGCCTGCTCATTATCGCCACACATCGTGTCACGCGAGGCAGGTATCGACCTTGATCTGGCGCAACTCGACCGCAGCGCCGAGCGCAAGGCGCCGGATGGCACGACGCTGGCCAGCGTCAATCCGAAGAACCAAGTGCCGGCGCTGGTGCTGGACGATGGGCAGGTGCTGACCGAGGGGCCGGTGATCGCGCAATTTCTGGCCGACAAGGCGCCGGCGTCGGGCCTGTTGCCGCCGCCCGGCAGCATGGAACGCTACCGCGTCCAGGAATGGCAGAATTTCGTCGCGTCGGAGCTGCACAAGACCTTCGGCCCGATGTTTCGTCCGACCACGCCGGAGGAATACAAGGCGCAGTCCAGAGACTACCTCGCGCACCGCTTCGACTGGATCGACCATCAGCTCGCCGGCAAGCAGTATCTGATGGGCGATACCTTCACCGTCGCCGATGCCTATCTGTTCGTGGTGCTGCGCTGGTCGCCGCGCGTCGGCATCGACCTCGCCAAGTGGCCCAACATCACCGCCTATCTCGACCGCGTCGCCGCGCGCCCGAAGGTGCAGGAGACGCTCAAGGCGGAGGGGTTGGCGTAGCCGCTCGGCATTGCGCATGAAGCGAGGCAGTCCAGCGCCTGACCTGCCGGCGCCGAGACGCCGCGCCTCGAGCACCGGTGGTCAAGATTGATTTCAACCCTACGGAAGGCTATTGTGGTCATAAGTGACCATCTTTCGACGGGCTGCTCCGATGTTGACCATCAATCTGAAAGACGCCAAGGCCGGCTTTTCCAGCCTTGTCGATCAAGCCATCAAAGGCGAGTTCGTGACGATCACCCGTCACGGCAAGCCCGTCGCCGCGCTGGTTTCCGTCGAAGCCGCCGAGATTGCGCGCAAGGCGATCGAGCGGAAACGCTCGGGCCTTGTCGCCTATCTCAGAACGTTTCCTGGCGGGGAGTTCGAGCGTAACCGCTCGCCGTCGCGGGATGTCGCGCTTTGAAAGGATATCTGCTCGACACCAACGTCATTTCGATGCTGTCACCGCAGGCCGAGGCGTCACTGGCCTTTCTCGACTGGCTGGAGCGCGTGGATGGCGAAGGCAAAGTCTGCCTGTCGGTCGTTACGATTTACGAGATCGAAAAAGGGATCGCGCTCCTCGAGTACAAGGGAGCCACCGCCAAGGCTGCCGGCTTGAAAGTCTGGCTTGCCGGTCTGGTTTCGACCTATGACGACAAGATCATCGGGCTCGACGCTGCTAGCGCTGCCCTGGCCGGACAGCTGGAGGCGAAGGCGATCGCTGCGGGGCATGACCCGGGGATGGCGGATGCCATCGTCGCCGGAATTGCCAAAGCACATGATCTCAACATCGTCACTTGCAATACGAGGCATTTCCTGCCGTTCGGCGTCGCGGTATCGTCACCGAACGAAGCGGCCGGCTAGAAGACGTTTGATAGTCGGCGCGGCGATACGCAAATGCTGAAAGCACGCTGGATAGCAGGCGCCCTACCCCGCCCGTCGCTTCGCCAACACACGTTCCCAGGCGAGCGCGTGGGTGACGATGGTGTCGAGGTCGTCGTAGCGCGGCTGCCAGCCGAGCGTCGCGCGCGCCGCGCTCGAATCGGCGACGATCTGGGCCGGATCGCCGGCGCGCGGCGGGGCGGTCTCGACCTTGAAGTCGACGCCGGCGACGCGCTTGACCGCGTCGATCACCTGCAGCACCGAGAAGCCGTGGCCGTAGCCGCAATTGAGCGTCGTCGCGGCGCCGCCGGCGCGCAGATAGGCGAGCGCGTCGGAGTGGGCGCGGGTGAGGTCGGCGACGTGGATATAGTCGCGGATGCAGGTGCCGTCCGGCGTCGGATAATCGGTGCCGAACACGTCGAGCTTGGGGCGCAAGCCCAGCGCCGTCTCGACCGCGACCTTGATCAGATGGGTGGCGCCCTTGGTCGATTGTCCGGTGCGGCCCTGCGGGTCGGCGCCGGCGACGTTGAAATAGCGCAGGATGACGTATTTGAGATCGTGGGCGCGGCCGGCGTCGCGCAGCATGATCTCGCTCATCAGCTTCGACCAGCCGTAAGGTGAGATCGGCTGCGTCGGCGCGCTCTCGGTGACCGGAATTTCGGCCGGATTGCCATAGACCGCCGCGGTCGAGGAAAAAATGACATGGCGCACGCCGTTCTTGACCGCGCACTCGAACAGCGCGCGCGAGTTGACGGTGTTGTTGCGGTAATAGCCGAGCGGATCGGCGACCGAGTCCGGCACCACGATCGAGGCGGCGAAGTGCAGGATGGCGTCGACGCCGTGCTCGCGGATGAGGCGCGTCACCAGCGCCTGGTCGCCGCTCTCGCCGACGACGAGCGGGACGCCTGGCGCGACCGCCCAGGAAAAGCCGGTCGACAGATTATCCAAGACCACCACCGGCTCGCCCGCCGCGACGAGATCGAGCACCATGTGGCTGCCGATATAGCCGGCTCCGCCGGTAACCAGGACCGTCATGATCCACCCGTCTTGCTGCCCCGTCGGTTGTGGCCCGATTTCATGAAGGTCGCGTTATTCTGCGTATCAGCCGGCGGGGGCGGCCGCGGCCAGCGCGTGCCGGGTCGCCGCAAAGACGTCGCTCGCCGGTATGTCGCGCATGCAGCGGTGATGGCCGAGCCGGCACACCGGCTTGTGGCAGGGCCGGCAGTCGAGCACGGTCTTCGTCTCGATGACGGCGGCGAGCGGGTTGAGCGGCGCCCATAGCTGCGGGCTGGTGGGGCCGAAGATGCCGATCGACGGCGTGCCGAGTGCCGCCGCGACGTGGAGGAGGCCGGAATCGTTCGATACCGCGACGGCGGCGGCCGCGAGCGCCAGAATGGCGTCGCGCAGGTCGAAGCCGGTGAGATCGCGGGCGGACGTGTCGCCGATAATCTCTTGCGCCAGTGCTTTTTCGCCGGGGCCACCCAGCACCCAGACGGCAAAACCGTCGGCGAGCAGACGGCGGGTCAGGTCGGCATAGTACTCCGCCGGCCAACGTTTCGATGGCCCAACAGCGCCCGGCGCCAGCGCCACGATCGGCCGCGCCTCACCGGCCAAGCCGCGCTTTTGCTTCCAGGCGGCGATGTCGGAGGGCGGGACCGCGAGCACCGGCAGAGGCCACGACGCGGGCAGAGCGGCGCCCGGCGGCAGAGCGAGCGCCGCGCACTGATCGACCATCCGCGGCAGCGCGCGCTCGCCGGTGCGGCGGTCATTGAGCAAAACAAAACGCGCCTCGCCGACAAAGCCGGTGCGCTCGGGGATGCCGGCCAGAAACGGCGCCAGCGCCGCTTTCCACTTGCGCGACATGATCAATGCCGAGCCGTAATGCTCGGCCTTCAGGCGTGCGGCGAGCCGCACATTCTCGGCAAGGCCCAGCCGCCCGCGCGGCAGATCGGCGATGACCGCCTTGCGCACGCCGGGCATGTAGTCCGCGAGCGGTGAGCACAGCGTTGTCGCCAGCATATCGATCGGGCGGTCGGGGAAGCGGTCACGCAAAACCTGCGCCACCGAATGACAGCGCACGAAATCGCCGATCCACATGTAGGGAACGATGAGGATGGGGCGGCGGTCAGCAGCGGCACCGCCGAGAGCCCGTGCTTTTGAGTGAACGCTCATCGTAGATTTGAGTATGAATTCATTTTTTTGTACTTGCCCGCCAGCAAGGGCTCGGTCGTGCGGCTGGGTTAACGCGGCCCGCGCGCGGCGTCCAGTATTGCGCGCAA
This sequence comes from uncultured Pseudomonadota bacterium, assembly GCA_963836095.1. Lineage (GTDB taxonomy): Bacteria > Pseudomonadota > Alphaproteobacteria > Rhizobiales > Xanthobacteraceae > BOG-931. The sequence goes on along the minus strand of CAWIHU010000011.1, from coordinate 344,836 downwards.
CACGGGACTGGGGCAAAGGGGGACGGCAAACGGGTGCGGGGCGGGGCCCGCGGCAAGCTCGAGCGGGTGTGACGGCGTCGATGTTGTTGGTGACGGGCGGGGCCGGGTTCATCGGATCGAACGTCGTGGCGAGCCTCAACGAGGGGGCGCGCGCCGACATCGTCGTCAGCGACAGCCTCGGCAGCGACGGCAAATGGCGCAATCTTGCCGCCCGCCAGCTCGCCGATTTCGTGCCGCCGGCGGACCTCATGCGCTGGCTCGACGGCCGCAAGCTCGACGCCGTCGTGCATCTCGGCGCCATTTCCTCGACCACCGCGACCGACGGCGACCTCGTCATCGAGCACAATTTCCGGCTGTCGCTGCGGCTGTTCGAGTGGTGCGCGGCGACGCGCACGCCCTTCATCTATGCGTCCTCGGCGGCGACCTACGGCGACGGCGAGGCCGGCTTTGCCGACGACTGGTCGCCCGACGCGCTCAAGCGGCTCAAGCCGACGAACCTGTATGGCTGGAGCAAGCACCTGTTCGACCTCGCCGTGGTCGAACGCGCTGCTGCGCAAGGACAAGGTGCCGCCGCAATGGGTCGGCTTGAAGTTCTTCAACGTGTTCGGCCCGAACGAATACCACAAGGGCGAGATGATGAGTCTCGTCGCCAAAAGGTTCGACGACGCCAAGGCCGGCAGGCCGATCCGGCTGTTCAAGTCGCACCGCGCCGGCATCGCCGACGGCGAGCAACAGCGCGACTTCATCTATGTGGACGACGCGGTCGCCGTGGTGCGCTGGCTTCTCGGCACGCCGACGGTGTCGGGCATTTTCAATGTCGGCACGGGAGAGGCGCGCAGCTTCCGCGATCTGATGCTCGCTCTCTATGCGGCGCTCGGCCGTGAGCCTGCGATCGAATATATCGACATGCCGGAGGCGATCCGCGACAGCTACCAATATTTCACGCAGGCCGAAATGGGCAATCTGCGCGCCGCGGGCTACAACGCGCCCTTCACCGGGCTCGAGGCGGCGGTGAAGGATTATGTGCAGCGTTATCTCGATCGCGCCGATCGTTATCGGTGATAGGATGATGGTCGCGCGCGGGATGGATATCGATGTTCGATTTTGACGAAGCGCTCAAGCGCGTCGCGACGCAGACCATCCTCTGCGTCGGCGATGTCATGCTCGACGATTTCGTCTATGGCGACGTGACGCGGATTTCGCCGGAGGCGCCGACGCCGGTGCTCGCGGTCCGCCACAATGCGATCGAGATCGGCGGCGCCGGCAATGTCGCGCGCAATATCGCCACGCTCGGCGCGCGCTGCGTTTTCGTCGGCCTGATCGGCGACGACGATGCCGGCCGCGTGCTCGTCGAGGCGCTCGCGCAATTCAACGATTCGATCATTCCCGATCTGGTGGTCGAGGCGGCGCGGCAGACCACGCGAAAGGTGCGTTTCGTCTCCGAACATCACTCGACCCATCTGATGCGGGCCGATTGGGAGACGGCCGCGCCGGCGAGCGCCGCGAGCCAGGCGGCGATCATCGCCCATGCCGAAGCGGCGCTGCCCAAGGTCGGCGCCGTGGTCCTGTCCGACTACGCCAAGGGCGCGCTGACCGAGGGCGTCGTTCGCGCGGTTATCGACGCGGCGCGGCGCCTGCGCAAACCCGTCATCATCGATCCCAAGGGCCATGATTACCGCATCTATCGCGGCGCGACGCTGTTGACGCCCAATCGCAAGGAACTCTCCGCCGCCGTGCATCGGCCCGTCGCCAACGATGCGGAGGTCGCGGCCGCCGCCGCCGAGCTTGCCGCCATCGCCGGCTGCGATGCCGTGCTGGTCAAGCGCAGCGAGGAAGGCATGACGCTCTCGGTTACCGGCGAGCCGCCGGTCCATGTGCCGGCCTACCCGGTCAAAGTGCGCGACGTGTCGGGCGCCGGCGACACCGTGGCCGCCGTGATGGCGGTGCTGCTGGCGCAGGGCATGCCGTTCGAGCCGGCGATGCGCGCCGCCAACGCGGCCGCCGCGGTCGTGGTCGGCAAGCGCGGCACGGCGACGGTGTCGCTCGCGGAATTGCGCCACCGCATCCTGCCGGCCGCGTCGACGGCGGGAGAAGACAAGATCGTGTTCGACTGGTCGCTGCTGGACGAACGGCTGGCCGAGTGGCGGCGCGCCGGCCTGCGCATCGGCTTCACCAATGGCTGTTTCGATCTCCTGCACCGCGGCCACGTCCGGTTGCTGGCCGAGGCGCGCGCGGCCTGCGACCGGCTCATTGTCGGGCTCAACAGCGACGCCTCGACGCGGCGGCTGAAGGGCCCGACGCGGCCGATCAATCCGGCTGAAAGCCGTGCCGAAGTGCTGGCGGCGCTGGAAGCGGTCGACCTTGTCGTCGTGTTCGAGGAGGATACCCCGCTCGCCTTGCTCGGCCGCGTGCGCCCGGCCGTGCTGATCAAAGGCGCCGATTACCGGCGCGAGGAGGTGGTCGGCCGCGAACTGGTCGAGGCCGACGGCGGCGACGTCGTTCTGGTCGATCTGGTGCCCGGGCATTCGACCACGGCGATGGTCGAGCGGGCGCGGCCGAAACAACCCGCGGCGGAGTGAGGGACTGTTTGTCGGAGCATGTCGTCATCGCAAAACCGGTTCCCACTTTTGCGGGACATGCTCTACATCGCCGCCAGGCGTGACTTGCCGCGCGGGGCCGCGCGCGCCAGCGCGGTGAGGCCGCTGCGGGTATCGTGAGCCGGCTGCCAGCCGGCGGCAATCAGCTTGCCGGCGTCGACGCGCAAATTGCCGCCGAGCCGCTCCCAGATGTCGGCGCGACGCATCAGCCGCAGCGGCAGCTCCAGATAATGCGTCGGAAACGGCACGATCAGGGGCCAGCGGCCCCGCGCCTGGCGCAACGTGGCGGCGACGTCGGCGAGCCGCAGCGGCATGCCGGGATCGGCCACCAGATAGAGTTCGTCCGCCGCCGGCCTATCGAGCACGAAGGCGAGGGCGGAGACCAAATTGTCGAGGCCGAGCAGCGAGCGGCGGCTGACGAAATCCTTCAACGGCAACGGCCATGGCGAGCGCGCCGCGCGCATCAGCAAGCCAAAATAGCCGCCGACGCCGGGGCCGTAGACCGGGACCGGCCGCAGAATCGTGAACGGAACGCCGCTTGACTCGGACCGCCGCCTCGGCGGCAAGCTTGGAACGGCCATAGGCGTCGGTCGGCGCCGCGGCGTCGCGTTCGGTGAGCGCATGGTCGGCGGCGGGGCCGCTCTGGGCGCGGATCGACGACACGAACACGAAATGCCGGACGCCCGCGCGCGCGGCGGCTTCGGCCAGCCGCGCGGTCGCCTGCCGGTTGACGAGGTCGAACAGCGCCGGCGCAACGCCGCGGCGCGTCGGTGCGATGCCGGCGAGGTGAATGACCGCCTCGGTGCCGGCAAGCAGCGGCTCCCAGTCGAACGGTGCTGTCAGATCCGGATACTGCACCACCTCGACGCCGGCGGGGAACGCGACCTGCGGCGGACGCCGCATCGCGGCGCGCACGGCCGCGCCGCGCGCGGCGAATGCCGTGACCACGGCGCGGCCGATCATGCCGGATGCACCGGTTACCAGAAGTGAAGTCATGACATGCCCTGATTTCGATACACCCGATCTATGAACCTAATAAATAGGCTGCTGGATACCGAAAGCGGCCGGCCGCGTCGTGCCGAGTCCCAGATCAAGCGGCACGTAGGATTGCGTCTGGCAGGCGTCGGTCTCGACGGCATAGCGGTCGTCCGTGACGGCATTGTCTTTGACGAACACCGCGTAGAAGCGCTGATGCCCGTGATCCTGAAAACGGACGCAGGCGAGCCAGCTCCATCCCTTGATCGTATGCACCCAACGCAAGCCCGCAAGCTCGAACGCCTGGTAGGATGCGGGGTCCTTGAAGACGGCTTTCAAGTGATTGGCAACAAGCGTATTGGCGCTGGGATCGACGCTGCCGCTGCCGCCGCCGGCTGGAGCATTTTCCGTCGACAAGACGAGTTCGCTGCATCCGGTCAAGACGAGCGCCAGCACGACTACCGCGCTGACGTGCGGCAACGACCGGCACGGCCTGTGCGGCTTCAGCGAAACCAACGCCACCAACCCTCCACCGCCAGCCCGGCGCAACGACTAAGCTGAAACGGCGCCGGAGGCAATCCGGGCCGGGTGGGTCGGCAAGACACAGTCCCGCCACTAAGGTTCCGCACTGAAGCGGTTCAAGCTGCGAAACCGGCCTTGTGCGATAGGAAACGATGACTAACAGCGTCAGGCGCGCGCGGTATTTGACCGCGCCGCGGCCTCACCCGGTAATCGGCATGACGAGACGCCTGTTCGCATTAGCGGCCGTGTGCGGCCTGGCGTTGCTGCTCGCCTCGTGCGGCACCTTGTCCGGATTGGTGTCGGATCACTGGCCGCATTGGGCCGGCGGCATGCCCGACGATGTGCCGCCGCGGCCGGGAGCACCCGGCTACGAGGAATTCATCGCCCATAAGCCGGACGCCAAGGACGCACCGGCGGCAACGCCGGCGCCGACGCCGGTATCGCAACAGGTCGTTGCGCCGGCGCAGCCCGCGGCAAACGCGGCGCCCCGCGAAAATCCCGTGCCCGCGGGTGTGCCTTCCGCCGATCCGAATAGCGGCCAGGGCGGGCTTTATTAAGTCGGCTGCCGGAGGCTTTGACTCTGCTTTAGCCGCGTCCGCTGGACGGTCGAGGGACGAACGGTTGTCGTCCGCGCCGGAGCGGCCTAGTTTCGCTTTACAACAAGGCGACCGATCGAAAGTGAAAGGTCGATCCCCACCAGATCGTGCTTTGTCGACCGACCGGCCATGACCGCGCCCAACGCCAAGACTATCAACGCCCCGGCGATCGCCGCGCATCCGATCGACGCCGAGGGCGTGTGGTGCGAAATCCGCGCCGGCGCCCGGCGCGGCGGCGCGGCCTTGTTCCTCGATCGCGACGGCGTCGTCGTTGCGGACACCGAGTATCTTCGCCGGGTCGAAGATATCGCGATCATTCCGGGCGCCGCCGCGGTGATCGCGGCCGCGAACCAGCGCGGCGTTGCCGTCGTGCTGGTGACCAACCAAGCCGGCATCGGCCGCGGCTATTACGGCTGGGAGGAGTTCGTCGCGGTGCAGCATGCGATCGCCTTGCGCCTCGAGACGGAAGGCGCGCGGTTCGACGCGGTTTACGCCTGTCCGCATCACCCCGACGGCACCGGCGCTTTCCGCCACCTCGATCATCCTGCCCGCAAGCCCAACCCCGGCATGATTTTGCGCGCGGCCTCCGATTTGGCGCTCGACCTTCGTCGGTCCTGGCTGGTCGGCGACAAGGCGAGCGACATCGACGCCGCCAAACGTGCCGGTCTCGCCGGCGCCATGCTGGTGATGGCCGGCTACGGCGAGACGGAACGCGCACATGTGGCCGCGCTCGCGGCCGCCGATTTCAACGTCCGCTTCGGTCCGTCCATCACCGCGGCACTGTCACTGCCCGTGCTGGCCGCGCCGTAGCGCCGTTGCCGTTGGGCTCGGCAGGATTACGCATTGACGGAAAGCGATGTTTGGTCCGATTTTGGCGGCAGGCCGAGGACCAGTGGCGCGGCTTCTTCCCACGTCGGCCAGGAAAATTCCGCGCGTATGATTGCTTCGTACGGCCGGCGGATCGCCGGATCCTCGATCCACTGCTTCAACGTCTCGAACCAGGCGTCCTCGTCGTTCGGATCGAGGCAGGGCGCGAAGCGCCCGACCGTTTCCGGCAATGCGCCGCCGCTCGACGCGATCACCGCCTTGCCGAGCGAGAAGGCCTCGATCACCGGAAGCCCGAACCCTTCGTAAAGCGAGGGGTAGACGCAAAACGCGGCCGCGCCATAGAGCGCCGCAAGCGTGCCGTCGTCGACTGCTGCAAGATGGACCAAAGTCCCGCCGCAGAAACCGTTGTCGTCGATCTGGTCGAGAACGGCGTCGACGCCCCAGCCGCGACGACCGACAAACACCAGCTTGAAGCCTGCGCGCTGCGGCACGTTCGCGGCCATGAGCCGCTGCCAGACGCGGATCAGCATGCCATGGCCTTTACGCGGCTCGATCGTGCTGACGAAGAGAATGTAACGCCCGGCCTGCAGGCTCGCCGGCAGCGGCGTCGTTGCCGCGCGGAGCGTGACATCGAAACCGAGCGGCACGAGTTCAGGCTCCGCGAAACGCAGACCGTTGCGGCCGCAATAGTCCGCGATGTCGCGTGCGACCGTTCGCGAATTGACCAGGATCCTGTCGGCCAACGGAAATATTTGGTTCCAATAGCGACGAAAAGCGGCGACGTGTTCGGGCGGGAAATATTGCGGGAAGACGAGGGCAATGATGTCGTAGCACATCACGACATAGCGAAAGCCGAACTGCCCTTTAAGGGCGGCGATCTTGGCTGCATCCTTCAAGGCCCACTCGGAGCCCGTCGCAATGACGACGTCGCGCGGACTTAAGGCCAGCGGGGGGCCAACCGCTATGGCGTAGGGCACGATGCCGCGGCGCCGGCGGCGCATCAGCAGGACGAGACGTTGCGCCGTTTTGACGATGCGCGACAGCGTTTCGCCGCCATACGTCTGACGCAAGCGCTCCAGGGCATCGACCAACGTGTACGGCGTCGGAATTAAGCTTATGAGCCTGCCGTGCCGGCCGCCGATCGCGCCGCTCCAACCGACGACATGCTCGGCCCAACGGGGATTGACGGCGCAGAAACAGCCGGCGGCGTTGTCGTAGACCGACAGCACGATGTCCGGCCGATGCTCGAGGGCGAAGTGCGCCAACGCTTGCTGGACCCGCAATATGCCGACCGCCGGCCCGCGCCAGCGCGCGATGCTTGAGATGTCGAGTATCGTGCGCTCGGCGTCACGGGCGCCGCCGGATCGGCCATCCCCAGCCAAACTCGGTCTCCCGCGCGTCACGCCACGCCGGCGCGCAGCAGATCGTGGAAGTGCAGAATGCCGACCGGGCGCTCCGCTTCGACGACGATGAGCGCCGTGATCTTCGAGGAATTGAGCAGCGCCAGCGCTTCGCTGGCCAATTGGTCGGGGCGCACGGTTTTCGGCGCGACGGTCATGACCGCCTCGACCGGCGCTTGCAGGAGATCGACGCGCATGTGACGGCGCAGGTCGCCGTCGGTGATGACGCCGGCGAGCTTGCCGTCCGTGTCGGTGACGGCCACGCAACCAAAACCCTTGGCGGACATCTCGACGATGGCGTCCGACATCGGCGCCCCCATCCCGATCAGCGGCACGGCGGCGCCGGGATGCATGACGTCGGCGACGAATTTCAACGCCGCGCCGAGCTGGCCGCGCGGATGAAACACGCTGAAATCGACCGCCGTGAACCCTCTGGAATCGAGCAGCGCCATCGCTAAAGCGTCGCCGAGCGCAAGCTGCATCAGCGACGAGGTGGTGGGGGCGAGATTGTGCGGGCAGGCTTCCCGCGCCGGCGGCAACGCCAGCACGATGTCGGCGGCCTTGCCGAGCGCGCTGTCGGCGTTGACGGTGACGCCGATGAGGGTGATGCGGAAGCGGCGCGAATAATTGATGAGGTCCTTGAGCTCCTCGGTCTCACCCGACCACGACAGCGCCAGCATGACGTCGTCGGAGGTGATCATGCCGAGATCGCCGTGGCTCGCCTCCGCGGCATGGACGAAAAACGCCGGCGTGCCGGTCGAGGCGAGCGTCGCGGCGATCTTGCGGCCGACATGGCCGGATTTTCCCATGCCGGTGACGATGACGCGGCCGCGCGCGGCGCGAATGGTCGCGACGGTCGCGACGAAGGGATCGCCGAGGCCGTCGGCCATCGCCTCCGCCAGCGCGGTGAGGCCGTCGCGCTCGGTGTCGAGCGTGCGCAGCGCCGACGCAATGCAAGTGCGCGGGTCGGTTTGTTTCGGCACTCTCGCCCCGGCTGAACTCATGTTCGCTGTTGGTCCCTGACGAAACTCGCGTCTCCGAAGCGCAAGCATAGCGCCGGAACGAACGCTGCGGCTACTTTTTCTCCCACGCCGCGAACGCGTCGGCGAAGGCGCGGTCGCCGGGCGGGCCTTTTTCCATCGCCAGAATGGCGCGGCCGCCATTGCTATAAACGAGCGGAATATCGAACCATGGCCGCTCCTTGAGGAGCTGGATGTTGCGCTGCATGTCGGCGTCGACCGCGGAGAGCCCGATCAGAAAAAAGCCGTTGGTCACCTTGACGGCGAGGCCGGCGAGCGGCGTGCCGCGCGCTTGCTCCGCCTGCTTCATCAAGACCCCCGGCACGTTGCCGATGCCGCCGCCGGGAAAATCGGAAGGCAGCGTGAACACGATCTCGATGGTATGACTGGCCGGCAGCGTCTTGTCGGTATTGCGCCGCAGCGACCACGTCACCGACATGCGCCGGTCGGGAATGGTGATGTCGGCGCGCACCGCGAGTTCCGGCGCGAGGCCGGCGCCGGGCGACACCGTCTCGGTGCGCCACACCGCGGAGCCGACATAGCGCTTGCCGGCCGGATCGTTCGGGTCCTCCTCGTAGAGGACGACGCGTTGTGCGACCGCCGGGCCGGTTTGGCTGCTCGTGGTGCCCGCGCCCGCCGGGGGCGCGGTACCCTGCGCCTGGGGCACGCGTTCGCCGAATTTGGGCTGGGTCGCGGGCGATTCCTGCGCCGTCTGGACCGCCGGCTTTCCGCTGCGGGCGAACAGGTGATAGACGCCCGTGATGCTGGACCACTGCCAGGAAATCAGCACCGCGACGGCGAGCACGATGACGCCGGCGATGGCGAGCCTGATCAGGCCGCCATAGGAACGCGGCGGTCGCGCCTCTTCGTAGCTTTCGGCGGAGCGCGGCGGCTGCGGCCGTGCCGCCGGCGCGGCGTGCTCCTCCTCGTACTCATAGGCCGGTTCGAGGCCGTGCGGCTGCGCCTCGTCCTCGGCATAATCCTCGTGGCCTGCGGCCTCCGGCTGGTATTGCTCGTACGCGTCCTCGACCTCTTCCTCCTGCGGCGCGGGGTGGGGAGCGTGGCGCATGGCGCCTTGGTGCGGGGCGCCTTGGTGCGTGGAGCCTTGGTGCGTGGAGCCTTGGCCGTAGCTGTCGCGCGTCGTTCGCGCCGACTGCGCGGACTTGGCCGCGGCGCTGCCGAGGTCGCGTGCCTCGCTGACGACGTCGCGAAATCCTTTCAGGCCTTCCTGCGCCAGGGATTGCTGGCGGCCGCTCAGCAAGCGCTCGCGGGCGGTCTGCGCCGGGCGGGCCGGCGGCTCCGCGCCGTCCGGCTGCGGCCAGGACGGTTCGGCCGCCGGCTGAGGTCGCGGCGGCTCGGGCGGCGGCGCCGGACGGTCGCGGCGCGGTGGCGGCGCTGCGGCGGCAGCGCGCCGCGGCGGTTCAGCGCGAGCCGGCGCCCGCGGCTCGGTCCGCAGCCTGCGCGCGGCCTCCGCTTCGACCTTGCGGATCGCCTCTTCCAGCGCCAGGCGCTCTTTGGTGATCTCCGATTCCGACAGCGCCGGCTCGACCGAACGCAATTGCGTCACCAGCGCCGTCCGCGCCCGTTCATACAGCGCCCGACGCGCTTCCCCGGAGCTGTGGCCAAGCCCTTCGACGGCGCGGGCGATGAGCGGGTGATAATCGGTCATCGGCTGAGCTTACGCTCGGTTCCCTTGGTTTTCATCTCGATTCACGCCTCGAACGGGTTGTGCATCAGGATGGTGTCTTCCCGTTCCGGGCTGGTCGAGAGGACGGCGGCGGAGCAGCCGATCAGCTCCTCGATCCGGCGGACATATTTGATCGCCTGCGCCGGCAATTCGCCCCATGAGCGCGCATGCGCCGTCTTCTCGCCCCAGCCGGCGATGGTTTCGTAGATCGGCTCGACGCGGGCCTGGGCATGTTCGCTCGCCGGCAGGTAATCGATCTCGCGGCCGTCGAGACGATAGCCGACGCAGACCTTGATCTCGGCGAAGCCGTCGAGAATGTCGAGCTTGGTCAGAGCGAGACCGTTGATGCCGCTGGTGCGGACGGTCTGGCGCACCAGCACCGCATCGAACCAGCCGCAGCGCCGCGGCCGCCCGGTGACGACGCCGAACTCCTTGCCGCGCTCGCCCAGCGTCTTGCCGACTTCGTTGAGCTGCTCGGTCGGAAACGGCCCCGCGCCGACGCGCGTCGTATAGGCCTTGCAGATGCCGAGCACATAGCCGATCGCGTTGGGGCCGAGGCCGGAGCCGGTCGCGGCCTGTGCGGCGACGGTGTTCGACGAGGTGACGAACGGATAGGTGCCGTGGTCGATGTCGAGCAGCGCGCCCTGTGCGCCTTCGAACAGGATGCGCTTGCCTTCGCGCCGCCGGTCGTCGAGCAACGACCACACCGAATCCATGTAGGGCAGCACCTTCGGCGCCACCTCCGAAAGCTCGTCGCAAATCGAGCGTGTCGTGATCTCGGTCATGCCCAGACCGCGCCGCAGCGCATTGTGATGCGCCAACAGCCGCTCGATCTTGCCGTCGAGCATCTCGAGATCGGCGAGGTCCATCAGCCGCACTGCGCGGCGGCCGACCTTGTCCTCATAGGCCGGGCCGATGCCGCGCCCAGTGGTGCCGATCGCGCCGGCGCCGGAGGCCTTCTCACGGGCGACGTCCAATTCCTGGTGCAGCGGCAGGATGAGCGGCGTGTTCTCGGCGATGCGGAGATTTTCCGGGGTGACGCTGATGCCCTGCCGGCCGAGCTGCGCGATTTCCTTGAGCAGCGCGTGCGGGTCGAGCACGACGCCGTTGCCGATCACCGACAGTTTTCCAGGCCGCACCACGCCCGAGGGCAGCAGCGACAGCTTGTAGGTGGTGCCGTTGATGACGAGGGTGTGGCCGGCATTATGGCCGCCCTGGAAGCGGACCACGATGTCGGCCTGTTCCGAGAGCCAATCCACGATCTTGCCCTTGCCCTCGTCGCCCCATTGGGAGCCGACCACCACCACATTCACCATGAACAACTTTCCCCCGGGGAGGCCGATCTAGACTGACATTATCGGATATCGGCAAAAGCCGCTGTCCCGGATAAAGGATGATGCCACGCGACGCAAGGCAAAGCGGCCGTGTAAGCCAGCCCGGTTGCGCAATATTTCATGTAATTGCAGTGGGTTATCGGTTAGGGCGCGCCGCCGGACGACGTTAACCCGCATTAACCATGTCGCGCTTCAGGCGGATTGTCGCAGTCGTTTGGCGCCTCACGCAGGCCTCGGCATCGCTCGGCCGACCTTGCTGGCCCACGCCGCTACCGGCAGCAGTCATGCAGCGCCGGCACTGGTCGTGCGCGCCGCTCCGCGATAGCTCCTGCGTCTTCGTCTCAGCCGGCTCACGCCGTGACGTTAACAGGGGGAGGACGCGCGTATGCCGGCACCAAGCGTCCGTTCCGCGCGCAGCGCCGGCTGGCTGATCGATCAGCCCTACCTCCTGCTGTCGCTGACCTCGCTGTTCTGGGCGGGCAACACGGTGCTCGGGCGCTTTCTCGCCGGGCATGTGCCGCCGATCACGCTCGCCTGCATCCGCTGGGCCGGCGCGTTCGTGATCGTGCTGCCGTTCGCGGCGCCGCATCTGGCGCGCGATTGGCCGCTCATCCGCAAGCACGCCGGGATGATGGTGGTATTCGCCTTCACCGGCGTCTCGGCCTACAACACGCTCGCCTATTACGGGCTGCAATATACTTCCGCCATCAACGGACTTCTGCTGCAGTCGATCGGACCGTTGTTCGTCGCGCTGTGGACGTTCGCGCTGTTCGGCGAGCGGCTGACGTGGCGCCAGGCGCTCGGCATCTCGATCTCGCTCGCCGGCGTTCTCGTCATCATCTGCCGCGGGCGTCTTTCCGTCCTCCTCGGCATCGGCTTCAACCGCGGCGACGTCATGTTTCTGATCGCGCTCGCCGTCTACGGCTACTACAGCGCCATGCTGCGCCGGCGCCCGCCGCTCAATCCGCTGTCGTTCCTCGCCGTCGGCATGGGTTTGGGCGCGCTCCTCCTCGTGCCCGGCGTCATCTGGGAGATCGCCGCCGGCAAGCCGTTCGCGCTCGACGCCGTGAGCTTCTCGAGCTTCGCCTATGTTTGTTTGTTTCCCTCGCTGCTCGGCTATCTCTGCCTCAACCGCGGCATCGAACTGATCGGCGCCAACCGCGCCGCGCCGTTCATGCACCTGGTACCGGTGTTCGGCTCGGTGATGGCGATCGCCTTTCTGGGCGAGAGCTTCGAGCTGTTCCACGCGGTCGGCTACGCGCTGGTGTTCGCGGGGATCACGGTGGCGACGAGAAAGTAGGATGGGCGCAGCGCAGCGAAGCCCACGGGAAACGCGGTGCAATGCCCAAGGCCCGAAAGACGTGGGCACGGCGCTTCGCGCCTTTGCCGCACCCTACGGCGCTAATGCCTCAATCGCGCTTTTGCGCGCAGTGAAAAACACCGAGTATGGTGACGCGCTCGTCGGCACTGTCGACTTCGTAGACGAGGACATAAGGCAACCGCCTTACCACCCACTCCCGTGTTCCGGACGCGCGGCCGGGGCGACCTGAATACGGAAAATAACGCAAAATCTCTGCCGCCTCGCGGATGCGGGCGCCGACGCGCGCCGCGGCGGCCGGGTTTCTTTGCTCAATATATTCGTGAATCGCCAGGAGCTGCGATCGTGCACGGGCGCTGAAACGCAGCGCTACCGGCCGAACCGCCGCCACACCTCGTCCATTTCCGCGTCGGTCGCGATCTTGCCCTCGCGGACTTCCCGCTTCGCGAGCTCGACCTCCGCGACCTGTTGATCGCTCAATTGATGGCGGTGTGCGTCCGGATTGGCAAAGCCCAAAAGAAATTCGGCGGCAAGTTCCTGGTCGCGCTCAGGAAGGTGCTGCACGCTGGCGATCGCCTCTTCGAGCAATTTGATCATGGGATCATCTTACCACGCAAAAGCCAATTCGTCATGCCCGCGCATAGCCGTTCGAAGAACGGCGTCGCTTCGCTCGTCTATGTCGCGGGCAAGCCCGGCCATGACGGCGGTTGGGTTGTCGCGTTTTGCGGCGAGGCCAACGTTGCACGCCTCAAAACAGCAGCGGCTTGACCTGTTGCACGTTGGGGATTTCCTGCACTTTCGCCAGCAGCTCGGGCGAAACCTTGCCGTCGATCTCGACCAGCGCGATGGCGTCGCCGCCGGCGGATTGGCGGCCGAGGTGGAAGGTCGCGATGTTGATGCCGGCGCCGGCGAGCAGCGTGGCGAAGCGGCCGACGAAGCCGGGGCGGTCCTGGTTGGTGACGTAGAGCATCGAGGGGCCGAATTCGGCGTCCATGCGGATGCCCTTGATGTTGATGATGCGCGGGCGGCCGTCGGCATAGACCGTGCCGGCGACCGAGCGGGTCTGGCGGTCGGAGACGACGGTGATGGTGATCAGGCTCTCGTAATCGCCCTCGGCGTCGCGCCGCGTCTCCTCGATGATCATGCCGCGCTCCTTGGCGAGCACCGGCGCCGAGACGACGTTGACCGTCCCCAGCATGGGCCGCAGCAGGCCCGCCAGCGCCGAGGAGGTCAGCGCCCGCGTGTTCATCTGCGCCACCGCACCTTCGTAGGAGATCTGCACCTGCTTGATGCCGGTCTCGGTGAGCTGGCCGGCGAACGAGCCGAGCTTTTCCGCCAGCGCGACATAGGGCTTGAGCTTCGGTGCTTCTTCGGCGCTGATCGAGGGGAAGTTGATGGCGTTGGTGATGGCGCCGCGCAGGAGATAATCGGACATCTGCTCGGCGACCTGCAGCGCGACGTTCTCCTGCGCCTCGTTGGTCGCGGCGCCGAGATGCGGCGTGCACACCACGTTGCGTAGAGCAAACAGCGGACTGTGCGTCGCCGGCTCTTCCGCGAACACGTCGAGCGCGGCGCCGGCGATGTGGCCCGACGACAGCGCCTCGAACAACGCCGCCTCGTCGATCAGTTCGCCGCGGGCGCAATTGACGATGCGCACGCCTTTTTTCATCGCGGCGAGCGACTTGCGGTTGATGATGTTGCGGGTCTTGTCGGTCAGCGGCGTGTGCAGCGTGATGAAGTCGGCGCGGCGCAACAGTTCGTCCAGTTCGACCTTCTCGACGCCGAGATCGATCGCGCGCTCGGCCGAGAGATAGGGATCGTAGGCGACGACCTTCATCTTCAGCCCGACGGCGCGGTCGGCGACGATCGAGCCGATATTGCCGCAGCCGATGACGCCGAGCGTCTTGCCGAAGATTTCGACGCCGAGAAACTTGTTCTTCTCCCACTTGCCGGCGCGGGTCGAGGCGTCGGCTTCGGGGATTTGCCGGGCGAGCGACAGCATCAGCGTGATGGCGTGCTCGGCGGTGGTGATCGAATTGCCGAACGGCGTGTTCATCACGATGATGCCCCGCGCGGTGGCGGCGGGAATGTCGACATTGTCGACGCCGATGCCGGCGCGGCCGATCACTTTCAGGTTCTTGGCGTTTTCCAGGATCTTCGCCGTCACCTTGGTGGCGGAGCGGATGGCGAGGCCGTCGAAGCCGCCGACCAGCTCGGCGAGCTTCTCCTTGTCCTTGCCGAGCGCGGGCTGGAAATCGACCTCGATACCGCGATCCTTGAAAATCTGGACCGCGGCGGGGGAGAGCGCATCGGAGATGAGAACTTTCGGCATGGGCTTTTTCTTCCTTCACCCTCCCCTGCAGGGGGAGGGTCGGCCCGTAGGGCCGGGGTGGGGTCAGGTGCGGGGATGAGGACGGTGCGCCAACACTGGCGCTGCATCACCCCACCCCGCCGCCCTTCGGGCGTCGACCCTCCCCCTCCAGGGGAGGGTTAAAATCTAAGCGGCCTTCGCCAATGCGTCCTTGGCCTTGGCGTAGGCCCAATCGAGCCAGAGCGTGAGCGCCTCGACGTCGCTCTTCTCGACGGTCGAGCCGCACCAGATGCGCAGGCCGGGCGGCGCGTCGCGATAGGCGTCGATGTCGTAGGCGACGGCTTCCTTGTCGAGCGCGGCGGCGATGCCTTTGACGAACGCCGCCTGCGCTTCGGCAGGAAGCCGGGTCACGGCGGGATCGACCACCTTCAAACAGACCGAGGTGTTGGAGCGCACCTTCGGATCGGCGGCGAGGAAAGCGATCCACGGGGCGCGCCCGACCCAGTCGGCGATCGCCTGCGCATTGCCGTCGGCGCGGGCGCGCAGCGCCGGCAAGCCGCCGATCGACTTCGCCCATTCGAGCGCGTCGAGATAGTCTTCGACGCACAACATCGACGGCGTGTTGATGGTCTCGCCCTGAAAGATGCCTTCGTTGAGCTTGCCGCCCTTGGTCATGCGGAAGATTTTCGGCAGCGGCCACGGCGGCGTATAGCTTTCCAGCCGGGCGACGGCGCGCGGCGACAGGATGAGCATGCCGTGCGCGGCTTCGCCGCCCAGCGCCTTCTGCCAGGAATAGGTGACGACATCGAGCTTCGGCCAGTCGAGCGGCTGGGCGAACGCGGCCGAGGTCGCATCGCAGATCGTCAGCCCGGCGCGGTCGGCAGCGATCCAGTCGGCGTCGGCGACGCGCACGCCGGAGGTCGTGCCGTTCCAGGTGAAGACGATGTCGCTTCCTGGATCGACCTTGGAAAGGTCGGGCAACTCGCCGTAGCCGGCTTTGAGCACGGTGACGTCCTCGAGCTTCGAGCTCCTTGGCGACGTCGCTGACCCAGCCTTCGCCGAACGATTCCCAGGCGATCATCGTCACCGGGCGGGGGCCGAGCAGCGACCACAGCGCCATTTCGACCGCGCCGGTATCGGACGCCGGCACGATGCCGATGCGGTAATCGGCCGGGACCTGGAGCACCTCGCGGGTCAGGTCGATGGCGCGCTTGAGCTTCGCCTTGCCGCTTTTGGAGCGGTGCGAGCGGCCGAGCACGGCGTTGTCGAGGGCTTTGGGGGTCCAGCCGGGGCGCTTGGCGCAGGGACCGGACGAAAAATGCGGCACTTGCGGCCGCACGGCAGGCATGGATATCGTCATGACTATCCTTCCAGATAGGCGCCCCTCGTTGGGGAGGGGTGTCCCGCCGCTGCCATTAGGGAATTGCGGTTCCGCCGTCAAGCTCCGGCGCAAGCGTTGTGCGATAAGCCGAGGCTTATATTAGAACTTGAGGCCGGCGCCGACGCGGGCGGTCATGATTTCGGCCACGATGCCGGAGATCGGCGCGAATTGCGCGTATTCGAATTCGCCGCGCACGAAGACGTTCGCCGTCAGCGCGACGTCGATGCCGCCGCCGGCGACAAAGCCGTAGGCCAGCGCCGTGCCCGATCCGGGGCTGGCATTGAATGAAAACGGGGTACACGACGTCGGCGCGCTGGCAGAACATTGGATGTCCTGCACGTTGGCTGAGATGTTTGTATTGGCCTCGCCGATGGCCAATCCCGCGAATCCGTAGGGCAGGAAGTTGCCCAAGACGAGACCGGCCCTGGCTCGTAGCGAACCGTAATCAAGTACGGCCATCGAGCCGTTGCCGCTGATCGTGACAGTGTGTGTGTACCCCAGGCTGTCCGCCCCCGTGACGAGCGGCCCGATCTTCGTGCTTGCGGCGGTGATATTGAGCGCGGCGTGATTGTAGTTGCCTTCGACGCCGAGGATCAGATCCTGCCACTGCGTGTTGTAGCCGACAAAGCCTCCGAAGGTCAGTCCGCTCTGGTTGCCTTCGCCGAGTATCTGCCACTGGGAAACAGAGAACTCGTTTTCGAGGGTCGTTTCACGCAGTGCGTAGGCGATCGGGGTCTGCGAGGAGCTGCCGAAATCCGCCAGCGCGTCGGCGTAGCCGACTTGGCCGCCGACATAGAAGCCGCTCCAGCGCGTGAAGGTCGCCGGGGCGACCGGTATCGCGCCGCGCAGGACGTCGAGATCGTCCGCCAACGCACGCGGCGCGAACGCCGATACCGCCAAGCATGCCGCCAAGCCGCACATGACGAAACGCATGACCCTACGCATCGACCGCCCTTTCGCTTGGCGCGCAACAGCGGCCAATCGGCGCGATCATCGGGCATTAACCTTAATGGAGGGTTAGCGCGGGCTGCCGCCGCCGTTACACCGGTACCGAGCAAACAAACAAAAACGGCGCGGTCGCCCGCGCCGTTTGTTTCGTTGGAAGGTTCGCGCGCAGTCGCGCCGGCGTCAGCCGCGGCTCATGAGCGGCGGTTGCGACATCACCGCGGGCGCGGGCTCGGGCAAGAGCATCCAGCGCAGGCCGATGCGGAAGTCCTGCGAAGTCAGGTCGTGCAGCGTATAGTAGGCGCTGGGGCAGACAGTATCCTGGCACGGGACATTGCCGGTCTGCGGCGAGCCGAGGCTCAGATAGCGCCAATTGAAGTCGATCTTGAGATTGTTGCTGACGTTATAGGTGAGGCCGGCTTGCACGTTCCAGGCTAGGCTCCAATTGGCCGAATCGCTCGCATAGCCGAAGCCGACCGTGCCGCTTGAGTTGATGCCGTTGTCCTGCATGCCGGTGATGTGGTTGTAGGCGCCGCCGACGCCGCCGCCGATATAGGGCGTCAGACACCACCAAGTGCCGAGATCGACATAGGCGTTGGCCATGAACACCTCGGCCGAGTAGTTGCCCGAATTGACGTCGAAACAGGTGAGGCCGCCGGCGCAGAAGTCGGTGTAGCTGCCGGTCGCCTTGAACATGGCCTTGGTGCGGTATTCCGCGGTCGCGTCGAAGCGCAGCCAGTTGTTGACCTCGTAGCCGATGCCGAAGCCGGCGATGGCGGTGTCCTGGATGTCCTGCTGGACGATGGTCCAGCTCGGCGGCCAAGCGATCGAGTTGGTCTGGGTAAAGTTGAAGCTGCCGAAGCTCTGCATGCCGACGCCGACGTCGCCGCGCAAATACCAGCCGCCGCTTTCGACGGGCGCGGGAGGGTAGGCGACCATCGGCGGGGGCATCGGGAGATCGGCGGCGCAGGCCGCCGTGCTGATGAGGGCCGCCGCGCCGGCGGCAACGATGACTTTGACGCTTACCATGACTTCGTCCTTTCGTCGGCGGGGCCAGCGCGCACGACGGCCCTGCAGTCGTTGAAACCGGGACGAAGATTGGCAGCAAATGCTTAAGCGGGTCTTAACCTTAACTCTTAACCGTGATCTTTAACAACCACGCCGATAACGAGCTGATTTGTTTGGTCGACGTGGCCGAGGACGGCGGCGGATTACCGCCGAAAAATGCGGCCGCCGCCGCGGCGGGCGCGGCGGCGCGTTGAGAGCTTGGTAAGCATTGTGGCGCCGCGGGCGGGCGGCGGCGGGCGCCCGCTCAGTCGTGGCTGTCGTCGAGCTTGCCGATGTGGTGCTGGGCGTAGAGTTGGAGCCCGAGCTTGGCGACGAGATCGAGCTGGGTCTCGAGGAAGTCGATGTGCTCCTCCTCGTCGTGCATCAGCTTCTCGAACAGATCGCGCGTGACGTAATCCTTGACGGCGTGGCAGTGGGTCGCGGCTTCCTCGTAAAGCGCGCGCGCCGACATTTCCGCGGCGAGATCGCAATCGAGCACTTCCTTGACGGTCTGGCCGATGTGCAGCGGGTCGAGCACCTGCATGTTGGGGAAGCCGTCGAGGAAGATGATGCGCTCGACGAGCTTGTCGGCGTGCTCCATCTCCTCGATCAATTCCTTGCGCCATTGCTTGGCGAGATCCTTGTAGCCCCAATTGTCCAACAGCCGGTAGTGCAGCCAGTATTGATTGACCGCGGTGAGCTCGTGGCGCAGCGCCTTGTTGAGGTATTCGACGACGACGGGCTCGCCTCTCATGATCATCTTCCTGCAATAGAGTTCACGCCGACGGCCGGAGCGGCCGGACCGCGGCTCGTGACTTTGCCTTTATAACCTTTGTGGCACCCGCGCAAAGCGGGCGCGCACGAAACGGCGGCGGCGGCGGGGGAAAATGCTCAGTCGGCGTTATCGCGGCAGCATCCGGTTCCGGCGGATACGCCCGCCTCGTTCATGATGCGCCTGATGGTGCGGGCGCAGCGGCCGCACTGGGCGCTGCAGCCCAGGCAATCATAGACCTCGCCGGCGGTGCGCGGCGCCGCGTCGCCGGTCGAAAGCGTCGCGCGCACGTCGTGGTCGGAAAACACGTTGCAGGAGCAGACGATCATTGCGGTCGATCCGGGAAATAGCGGCGCGGGTCCGGGTGCAGGCCGTTTGTTTCTGGTGTAACCATTTAGCCATTGGGAAAGCGATTGACAATGACAAAAATCAAATTTGGATTGATTCTAAGTTACTGAGCGGACGGGCGGATTTGGCGATGTTCGCAGTCGTGGCGCGGGCCGTCACGGAACCGCCCCAGCCGCGAAAGGGGCGGCGATATGCTCGGGATTATGCCGCCTTTGCGCCATCCGGGGAGATTTCCTCCAAAGTGCGCCCACTGGTTTCCTGGCCGAACCACAGGATCGCCACGACGCCCACCATCGCGATGACGCCGAACAACAGGAAAACCGCTTTGATCGAGGCGACCGCCAGCAGATAACCGACCACCGACGGCGCAATCATCGAAGCGGCGCGCGCCACCGCGCTCGCGGTGCTGACGCCGAAGGCGCGAATTCGGGTCGGATAGTTCTCGGGCGTGTAGGCCCATACCGACAATTGCGCGGCAGAGATGCTCGCGGTCGCGAGCGCCGCCAACACCATGACCGTCACGGCGGAGGCTTCGGCCAGCGCCGCGAGCGCCAACAGCGGCAGCCCGGTGAAGAAAAACGACACCGCGAACAATGTCTTGCGGCCGACATGGTCGATCAATAACGCGGCCAGGATACCCGTCGCCAGCGCGGCGACGTTGCCGACGGCGCTGTAATTGAGGGATTGCTGCACGCTCAGGTGATAGAATTTGGCGAACAAGGTCGGCAGCCAGATGAGCAGCCCATAGCCGGCGCTCGAGGCGCAGAACCACATCAGCCACAGACAGAGCGTGCGGCGCCGATACGGGCCGCGGAACAGGTCGGCGACATGACCCGGTACGATCTGGCCCGGCGCGCCGGCGGAGGTGCCGGCTCGAGCCGGTGCTGCGGGAGCCACCGGCGGCAATGTCGTGCCGGCGGCGACATCGGCTTCGATCGCGGTCAGGACGCGGTCGGCTTCGCCGACGCGGCCCTTGCGTGCCAGCCAGCGTGGCGATTCCGGTACGGCGCGGAAGATCGCGATCATCATGAATGCGGGGAACGCGCCGATCGCGAACATCCATTGCCAGCCGAAATTTCGCACCACCACCAGGCTGATCAGAGAGGCCGACATCAGGCCGATCGGGTACAGCAGCTGGTAGATGAGGACGAAACGTCCGCGCGCCTTGGCCTTGGCGATCTCGCTGACATAGGTGGCCGCGAGGGGCGGTTCGCCGCCGATGCCGAGGCCCTGCAGGAAGCGGAACGCCACCAGCGGCCAATAGCCCCACGCCAGCGCGCAGGCGAGGCCGAACAGCGAGATGAACACGATCGCCACATTGAGCGTCGCGATGCGACCGTATCGCTCGCCGAGCCAGCCGAACAGCGCGGCGCCGATCAATTGGCCGGCAAAGCCGCTCGAAAACAACAGCCCGATCGCGGACGGCGACAGGTGCCACAGCGGCGCCAGCACCGGCATGACGAAGGCGATGACGATCACGTCATAGGCATCGAAGAAGGTGCAGGCGCCGAGCACGACGCGAACGAAGGTGTGCCAGCGCGAATAGGGCAGACGCTCGATGCGGGCGACAATGGTCTCATAGGTCTGCGTCGTCGTCGCATCCATCCCGTGCTCCCCTGTGCGCCGTTTTGGGCGCCGGTGCTCGTGTTTGTCCTACCCCGGCGACACGCGGCGCAACGGCGCGGACCTTAGGCGATGTCAGTGAGCCGGCCAACCCGCCGCGGGCGGCAAATAGGACGGTCGGGTGTTGACGGTGTCGACGTTCGAACCCCGCCGCGCGCTTGAAGGAGACGGCGGCGTCGTCGAGCTCGTCTTTGCTCAGCACCGCGGCGATATCGCCGAAGCCGTCCGGCGCCCGCTCCTCGGCCAATTGCATCACGGTTTCGGGACCGAGTTCGGCGATTGCGCAGGATCATGCCGTTCATCGCGTCCATGCGTTCGCGTTCGTAGTGGCGCAGCGCCTCGGTGGGATCGGCGAAGCGCAACAGCGCGGCGGCGAGTACGCGGCCATCGACAATCGCCTGCGACCCGGCTTGCGCGCCCACCGGCAGCATCGGGTGCGCGGCGTCGCCGACCATGGTGACGCGGCCGTAGCTCCATTGTGGCAGCGGATCGCGATCGACGTCGGGAAACACGAACACATCGTCGGTCCCCTCGACCAGCGCCGGGATATCGAGCCACGGGAACGTCCACGTGGCGTATTGTTTCAAGATCGGGGCCTTATCGGCGCGCACGCCCCACTCCTCGAGCGGCAGCATCGGATCGTCGCTGCGTGCGACGCAAATCCAGTTGATCAAGCAATTGCCGTCGGCGAGCCGCCGGATCGGATAGGCGACGAAACGCTGGTCGCGATGTCCGGCGATCACCATGGTGGCGCCGCTGAGATAAGGCGGCGCCGCGGTGACGCCGCGGTAGTTGACGACACCTTCGTAGTGCAGCGCTTCCTGCGGCGAAAAGGCGTGGCGCACCGCCGAATGGATGCCGTCGGCGCCGACCAGGAGATCGCCTTCCACCGTGGCGACGTCGCGCCCGGTCGCCCGGTCGACGAAGCGGGCGACGACACCGTCGCCGCGCGGTTCGAACGCGGCCAAATGGTGACCGGTGCGAATGCGGTCGCGGCCGAGCCGCGCCTGCGCCGCGTCCAGCAGCAGGTGTTGCAGTTCGCCGCGCGAAATCGAGTGCTGCGGCCAGCGATATCCTGCCGCCACGCCGCGCGGCTCCGACCAGATCAGCTGGCCATGCTTGTTGAAATAGGCGAGCTCCGCGGTGGCGATCGAATTGCGCGCAAGCTGTTCGCCGAGGCCGAGCTCGGTCAGTTCGCGCACGGCATGCGGCTGGACGTTGATGCCGAGGCCGAGGAATTGAAACGCCGGCGCCGATTCAAAGACGTGCGGCTCGAATCCGATCTGATGCAAGCTCAGCGCCAGCGACAGGCCGCCAATGCCGCCTCCGACCACGATCACCTTCATGCGCCACGGTCCTCCCCTCGTTCACATGCCGTTTTTTACGCCGCCGTCGTCTCGAGGCAACGGGCGTCGGACAAGCAGGCCAAAATTTTCTGGGAGCGCCGCTCACGCGGCTTCCGTCTCCTCGGTATCCTCGTCGCGCCGGCGGCGGCGGCGGCCGCGCAGCCGGCACAGCCGTGACGGGATCCAGCACAGATCGTCGATCAGGCCGCCGAAGCGCTGGCCGCGGGCCAGTGCGCGGTCGAGCGCCGCCATGGTGCGGGCAAGCCCGGTGTCGTCGTCATTGATCCAGACGCGCAGCACGGAGGCGAACAAGGCCGCCAATCCCTGGGCGCGGATGAAGCCGCGCGGCCCCGACGCCGGAATGCCGGCGGCGGTCAGCATCCAGTGCTGCGAGCGCACCGCGAGGCCATTGAGCGCGAAAGCGAGCGGCGGATTGCGGCGGACCGAGCGCAACAGCGAGCGCACCGCCTCGCGGTGCGGCGCCAGAATTTCGATCCGGCGCATCAGCACGTCGAACAGGCGTTCGCGCGCCGGCTCCTCTTCCATGTCGCTCATGTCCTGCGCCAGCACGGCGCGGTCGACGGCCTTGACGTGGGCGGCGAGGATACCGAGCGTCGAGGAGAACTCGCCGCGCAACTGCGCGAGCGACACGCCGGCGCCGCCGGCGACGTTGGCGAGGCCGATCTCCTCGAACGGCATCTCGGCGAGCAGCGTCAGCAGCGCCGCGACGAGCTTGTCGCGGTCGCTCACCGGCGCGGACGGGCCATTGGCAGCGGTGGTCGATGCGGATCTTCGGGCGGGTCTGCGGGCCATGGCCGAACTCCTCTCGCGCTCGTGCGCTACCGGACCCATGGAATGTAGGCCGCCGGTGCATCGCTTCCAAGCGGAAGGTTCCGAGCCTTCAGCCCGCCAGTTCCCGCGAGCGGCGAGTAGCGGCGGCGACCGCGCGCTGCAGCAGCGCCGCAACGCCGTCGTCGGCCATCAGCACGTCGAGCGCCGCTGCGGTCGTGCCGCCCGGCGAGGTGACGTTCTGCCGCAACGTCGCGGCATCGAGGTCGGAGCGGTGCAACAATTCGCCGGCGCCCGCCACGGTCTCGCGCGCGAGTTTTTGGGCGAGCGGCGCCGGCAGGCCAGCCGCGGCGCCCGCCTGGGCGAGAGCTTCGGCGAGCAGAAAGACGTAAGCGGGTCCGGAGCCCGACACTGCCGTCACCGCATCCATCAGCGCTTCGTCGGCGATCCATTCGACGCTGCCGGTCGCGGCGAGCAAACGGTGCGCGAGGTCGCGTTGCGCGGCGCTGGCGTTCATTGGCACCGCGACGGTGATGCCGCGGCCGATCGCGGCCGGCGTGTTCGGCATCGCGCGCACCAGCGCGCAGGGGGCGGACAGCGCCGCGGCGAGGAATTGCAGCGTTTTGCCGGCCATGATCGACACCACGACGGTCGAGGGGGCGATGATCGGGGTAAGCGCGGGCAGCACCTGCGCCGCGATCTGGGGCTTGACCGCGACGACCACGGCAGCGGCTTGCCCGAGCGTTTGCACATCGGGATTGATCTGCACGCCGCGCGCCGCCAATGCGGAAATTTGCGGCGACGGCGAGGGCTCGATCACTGCAACTTTTTGCGGATCGAGGCCGAACCGCAGCCAGCCCTCGAGCAAGGCGCCGCCCATCTTGCCGGCGCCAACCAGAACGAGCTGCCCGGAAAAATCATGTAAATTCGGCTTCTCGTCGGTCGAATAATGTGCGGCACTCATCGCGCCCAATCCTCGTCATTCCGCGGTCTGGAATGGACGGGAGCTTATGCCTCGCCGGAGGTTTCGAACATCGCCGAATCCATCGCCTCGCGGGCGGTCTTGCCGGCCCAGACCACGAACTGGAACGCCGGAAAATACCGCTCGCTGGCGTCGAGCGCCGAGCCGAGCACGGCTTCGCATTGCCGGTTCGATGCCGTGACGCCGCCGGGCAGCAACAGCGCGTGGCGGAACATCACCATGCCGTTCTGGGTCCAGACGTCGAAATGGCCGATCCACAATTGCTCGTTGATCAATGCGACCAGCTGCTGCACTTCGGCGATCCGCGGGTCCGGAACCCGCATGTCGAAGGCGCAGGCGAGATGCAGCGCCTCGATGTCGCTCATCCAGGTGAACGATATCTGATAATTGGTCCATCGGCCGGTGACGACGAGCGCGATTTCGTCGTCGCCCGCGCGCTCGAACGGCCAGTTGTTGCCGGCCGCCATATGCTCGACCACGTCGAGCGGATTGTCATGGTTGTCGCGAGCGATTTCGATGAGGGACATGCCGCCTCCACAGTGACGCTGAAGTGGAAATGCGCACGCCACTGAACATTGCCGAGGGTCGGCATCAATTTGACGCAGGAACAGATTGTGCCAACTCATTGACGGATTGTGGCGAATCAGTTCGCACGCCGAATATAGACGCTTCGATTCTTTCCGCCAAAGCCTAAACTGTTAACGGCCGGCCGCGCCGCGCAGTCATGAAGTGATTTGCCCGCCGGGCACAATGTGGGACGTATCGCCGTCCACAGACCTGATTGCGACAGTTTAACTCGGGGGGTAGTGCGGGCGCGAAAGTGCGCGGGCCGCTAAGTCTCGCGGAATGGCGAGCCGCCGGAGTCACTTAGTCGAAAAACAGGCTCGAGACCAACTCCTCGGCGGCGGTGCGGCTGATGGCTTCGCCGATCAGGGTCGCGATCGAAAGCACGCGGATGTTGTGCGAGGCCGTCACGGCGTCGGTCGGCTGAATCGAATCGGTGATGACCAGCTCTTTCAGGTTCGATTTGTTGACGCGGGCGACCGCGCCGCCCGACAGGACGCCGTGGGTGATGTAGGCGTAGACCGCCTTGGCGCCCTTTTCCAACAGCGCGTCGGCGGCGTTGACCAGCGTGCCGCCGGAATCGACGATGTCGTCGACCAGGATGCAGGTGCCGCCGTCGACCTCGCCGATGACGTTCGCCACTTCCAATTCGCCGGGCCGCTCGCGCCGTTTGTCGATGATGGCGAGCGGCGCGTTGATGCGCTTGGCGAGCCCGCGCGCGCGCACCACGCCGCCGACGTCCGGCGATACGACGATGGTGTCGCCCGGTCCGAAGCGCTGCTTGATGTCGCGCACCATGACCGGCGCGGCGAACAGGTTGTCGGTCGGAATGTCGAAAAAGCCCTGGATTTGCCCGGCGTGCAGGTCGAGCGTGAGCACGCGGTCGGCGCCGGCGTTGGTGATGAGATTGGCGACGAGCTTGGCCGATATCGGCGTGCGCGGTCCGGGCTTGCGGTCCTGCCGGGCATAGCCGAAATACGGGAGTACCGCCGTGATGCGCGACGCCGAGGCGCGGCGCAGCGCGTCGATGATGATCAGCAATTCCATCAGATGGTCGTTCGCCGGGAACGACGTCGACTGGATGACGAAAACGTCGGCGCCGCGCACGTTTTCCTGGATTTCGACGAAGATCTCCATGTCGGCGAAGCGCCGCACCACCGCCTTGGTCAACGCCGTGCCGATATAGGCGCCGATGCCTTCGGCCAGCGCGGGATTCGAATTGCCGGCGACGAGCTTGATCGCGCCGTTGTTGCCCGCCATCCCATTCGTCTCCTGCGCCATCCTTCGCGGGTCTGATACAAGCCGCCCGGAAGGCTGGCAACCCAAATCGGGCCCTTGTCCCCGCGGGTTTGCGCGCGCGAACGGTCGATGCGGTAGGCTGGTTAACGCGCCCGAAAATGCCGATAGGGCGCACCGCGACGGGGGTTCGACCGCCGCTGAGCCGTGCACCGGTCCTCGACCTGCGCTATATTAAGGCCGAGGACCCATGGCCGACCGACACCGCCTGACCGACGCCGAGCTCGCCGAAATTCGCCGCCGCCGCGCCGGCGTGCGCGCGTCGCTGGCGTGCGAGGGCATGGTTCTGACCGCCGAGGAAGAGGCGCTGTTCGACGCGATAGACAAGGAGCGGTTGACGCCGGATGAATGCGCACAGCGCATCATTCGTTTCAGTCGCGCCAAGCGCCGCCAGAAGGCGCCTGCCTCGGCCTGATGGACCATTTCTACTGCTATCCCGGCACGGACGTATACCGGAACAAGGAAGATATCCGCGACCGCGACGAACTGGAGCAGTTCGAGCGTATGGCAAGCGCGCGCCGATTAGAGACCCTGCCGCACGATCTGCCGATCACGGTCGCCGGTTTTCGCGAAATTCACCGTTACATGTTGCAGGACGTCTACGATTGGGCCGGAGAGTATCGGACCGTCACGACCGGGCGCGGCGCGCCTTTTTGCAAGGCCGAATTCATCGCCGCCGAGATGGACAAGCGATTCAAGGCAATCAACTCCGAGCACAAACTGCGCGGCCTCACGCCCGCGCAGTTTTCCGCGCGCGCCGCCGAACATATCTGCGAGCTCAATGCCATTCACCCGTTCCTCGACGGCAACGGCCGCACGCAACGCGCCTTCCTGGAAATTCTCGCCGAACAGGCCGGTCATCACATCGACTTGGCGCGCATCAATCCCGACGCCTGGAACGAGGCCGCGAGGGTGAGCTACTGGACGCAGGATTATCGCCCGATGCGTGACATCATCGCCGCCGCGCTCGGCGGGCGCAAGTAGCGGCGGAGCCGCAGTCCAGTTCGTTCTGACGGGCGAAAATGGCGAGTTTGACGCGACCGAGCACCGTGGCAATCGCTTTCTTGCTTGTCGCCCGCATGCTCACCCGCCACGCGCCTCCGCGCGAAAGGTAATTGACGGCGAGACCGTCAATCGGGCGAATTGACGTAATAGGACTTGCGCGACTGTGATACAGTTGCGGTTCGTTTAGACCGCGTTCTGGCCGTGATCGGGGAATGGTGCTTGAGATATGGACTTACCTTTAGGCAATCTAATTTTCGCTGCTGCGGGCGCAGCTGGGGGCTACATTCTCAAGTACCTTCTCGACAAGCGAGGTGAGGCTGAGTCTCGTCGCTTCAGTGATAAGCGCGAACATTATCGGAACCTCATTTTGGTAATTAAGAATTTGGCTGAGGGTGGCAGGAAGCATGAACAGATGTTTTGGTTTGAGTAACTCGTTCTTATGGCTGTACGCCCCAGACACGGTATTGCGGACCGCCAACGCGGTGGGTGAAATTCTAAAGAAATCGCTTTCATCGACTGATGATTTAGATCGGGCGCTTGGCGAG
This sequence comes from uncultured Pseudomonadota bacterium, assembly GCA_963836095.1. Lineage (GTDB taxonomy): Bacteria > Pseudomonadota > Alphaproteobacteria > Rhizobiales > Xanthobacteraceae > BOG-931. The sequence continues at coordinate 317,606 of CAWIHU010000011.1, read as the reverse complement.
CTCTTGCTTGAGATGAGACATGATATCGGGTTCAAGGCCAGCCGAATGACCGCTCTCGACTATTTGGCAAAGTCAGCACCGGACATCACGGTACAGGATAATTGATCTTCTGATTGGTGCGAAAAATCAAGAATTTCGACCTCAAAAAGCGCCTTGATCCAAACGGGCTTTTCCCTCGCAGAATGGTGCAGAATCAGGGGACATAATGCCCACCCCAAACTCCTTCCGAACGGCCGGCGAAAGGTCTATCTTTCGGCCATGACCAAACTGCTGGAAAAAGCCTTCGAAACCGTGCGCGGTCTTCCGCCTGAAATACAGGACGATCTTGCCTGCGTGCTCTTGCAATTGGCCGGGGAAGATCAGCCCGTGCTTCAACTGAGCGCCGAGGAAGAAGCGTCGTTCCAGGAGTCATTGGCGCAGGCCGATCGCGGTGAATTTGCGACCGACGAAGAGGTGCGCGCCATCAGGGCGAAGCATCGGCTGTGAGTTATTACCAGGGCGATTGAGAGCAACTCGCGTGACCCGTCATCCTGAGGTGCCCGCCGAAGGCGGGCCTCGAAGGACGCACGGCCCACGCGCCTCGCCGTCGCCCTTCGAGGCTCGCTGCACTCGCACCTCAGGGTGACGTGATCAAACGCTTGGCGTTATCCCCCGACGGCCACTCTCTTCACTCCAGTACGATCGCGTTGACGTGCCGGCCGTAGTCGGACTCGCCGCAATGGGTCGCGCGGCGGAAGCTGAAGAACCTGCCGGCATCGGCGTAGGTGCAGAGCCCGAGATCCTGCACGCGGCGAACGCCGGCGCGCTCGAGCCGCGCGGCGATGTAGCCGGGGAGATCGAACAAGGCGTGGCCGGCGCGCGCCGCGGGGACGAAGAAGCGGCTGTTCGATCGATCCGCGGCGGTGAAGCGGCCGATGAGGTCGGCGCCGACCTCGTAATTGCGTTGCCGGATCATCGGGCCGATCGCGGCGGTGATGTGCTCGCGGTTCGCCCCCAGTTCTTCCATGGCTTCGACCGTCGCCTCGATGATGCCGGTCAAGGCGCCGCGCCAGCCGGCGTGCGCCGCGCCGATCACGCCGGCGCTCGCGTCGGCGAACAGGACCGGCCCGCAATCGGCCGTGGTCACGCCGATGGCGAGGCCGCGCGTCGTCGTCACGATGGCGTCGGCGCGCGGCCGCGTCTCGGCCGTCCATGGCGCCTCGACGGTCACCGCCTGCGCCGAATGAATCTGATGGGCGGTGAGAAAGCGCGCCGGCTCGACCGCGAGCGCCGCCGCCATGCGGGCGCGGTTTTCCGCAACGCTTGCGGTGTCGTCGCGCGAACCGGTGCCGCCATTGAGGCTGGCATAAAGGCCGCCGGAAACCCCGCCCTCGCGCGTGAAGAAGGCGTGGCGGATGCCGGGCAAGGCGAGCGCGTCGGCTTGGATAGAGGCTTGGATATCGGCCTGGATATGAGCTTGGATCATGATTTCGCCGCCTCGGCCGGCGCCGCGAACCCGGGGAGCGGCCCGATCTTCGGATCGGCGAGGCCGAGCACCTTGAACAGTTCGCCCATGCCGCGATTGTCGGTCCGGATCAGGCGCGACAGCGCACCGTCGATCTCGCCGACCTTGTCGCGCGGCGCTTTGGATTTGAGGACCGCGCCGCGCTCGCGGATGCCGAGCTGCAGCAGAAATTCGCGCTGCGTCACCGGGCCGTGACTGCGCGCCCCGATGCATTCGGCGCCGAGCGCCAGCGTCTCGAAGTCGACATGCGCGGTCAGATCGGCCTCCCCCGGCTTGCGTAGCGGGTCGGCGAAGGAATGGCCGCTGACGGCCTGCACGGTGTCGCCCAACGCACAGCGCATGTGCCCATAATCGATGATCAGCGCCGCTCCGTCGGCGCGCACGCGCCGGCCGAGCGCGAGCGCGAACTGGTCGGTGCGCCACTCGAAGATCGCCCCGTCGGGCGCCTGGCGCAAGGCACGCGGCAGCGTGCCGTCGAAAAACGGCAAAGGATCCCGCGCCAGGCCGTAGCTGAGCGTGTCGCCGGGCCCGACCACGACGACGCGCTCGTGCCAGCCGTCCGCGGCCTTGATCGCCTGATGGACCGGCAACGCGTCGACGAACTCGTTGGCGACGACGATGACGGGGCCCGCTGGAACCTCGTCGAACGTCGCGTGCCAGAGCATCGGCACGCCGCTGTCCTGCAGCCGTTTCTGCTGCGCCTGTTGCAGGGTCGGGCTGACCTCGACGAGATGCACGACGATGGCGTCGAAAAAACCCTTGACGGTTCGCGCCGCCCGCAAGGCGTCGCTCATCATCGTGCCGCGGCCGGGCCCCAGTTCGACGACGCGCACGTTTTCCGGCGCGCCCATCTGTTTCCACACCGCGGCCATCCATAATCCGACCAGCTCGCCGAACATCTGGCTGATCTCGGGCGAGGTGACGAAGTCGCCGCGGGTGCCGAACGGATCGCGCGTGACGTAATAGCCGTACTGCGGATGGGTGAGACAGAGCCGCATATAATCGGCGAACGGCATCGGTCCGGCGGCGGCGATGAGGCGCCGGATTTCGGCCTCGAGCGGAGAACGTTGGTCAGGCATTCTCGACCGGTTTCAAGGTCGCGGTTTTGCCCCTCGCGGCAAAGGCGATCAGCGCGGCGCCGGCGAGGATCAACGGGATGCACAGCAGCATTCCCATCGTCAGCCCGCCCCACAGGAAGCCGAGCTGGGCGTCGGGCTCACGGAAGAACTCACAGGTGGTGCGCGCGACGCCGTAGCCGAGCAGAAAAGCGCCGCTGACGAGGCCGGGCCGCTTGAGCGCGCCCAGCTGCACCAGAACCGCGAGCACCGCCAGCAGCACCAGTCCCTCCAGCGTCGCCTCGTAAAGCTGACTGGGATGGCGCGGGATCGGTCCGCCGTTCGGGAAGATCATGGCCCACGGTACGTCGGTCGGCCGGCCCCACAATTCGCCGTTGATGAAATTGGCGAGGCGGCCGAGGAACAGCCCGATCGGCGTCACCGCGGTCGTCACGTCGCCGAGCGACAGAACCGGCAGGCCGCGGCGCAGCGCAAACAAGACGATGGCGGTGATGACGCCGATGACGCCGCCGTGGAACGACATGCCGCCATTCCACAGTTGGATGATCTCCAGCGGATGGGCGGCGAAATGCGGAAGATTGTAGAACAGCACGTAGCCGATGCGGCCGCCGAGGATGATGCCGAGCGTCGCCCAGATGACGAAATCGTCGAAGTCGATCACCGCGAACGGCGCCGGCCCGCCCCACAGGCGCTGCGACACGATGATGGCGCGCGCGTAAAACCACCCGGCGACGATGCCGGCGATGTACGCGAGCGCGTACCAGCGCACGGCGAACGGGCCGATCGAGATCAGCACCGGATTGATCGCGGGAAACGGCAGGATCGGAAGGACGAGCATGGGTGTCAGCTTTCGTGCGGGGCGCGCGCGGGGCGGGAAGGGTCGGTCGTCTCGGCCCTTCACCTCAGCGCGTAATACGCTTAATAGCAGCGCTTTGTGGCGTGGCGGTGCCGGCGGCGGCTTTCCCCGGCCTCTTGCGGCGGTGTCGTGCCATTGCCATTGTGAAGGTTCATGGCAACGCGATGGCAAACGGGGGCTGGCGGGCAGCAACCGTGACCGGCTGTGGAGGCTCTCATGGTCCAGACGACGAACCGCTTCTTCGACGAGGTTGCTCGGTTGATGAACGACACGGCGGGTGTCGCACAAGGCGTGCGACGGGAGTTCGAGACGCTGTTCCGCGGTCAGGCCGAGCGGATACTCCGCGACCTCGACATTGTCCAGCGCGAGGAATTCGAGGCGGTCAAGGAGATGGCCCGCCTGGCGCGCGAAGAAAACGAGGCGCTCAAGGTTCGTATCGCCGCGCTCGAGGCCGCGCTCGCCCCTGCGGCGCCGACCGCGCCGCCGGCACCGCCGTCCCCACCCGACGTTGCGCCGGGCGGGTTCTGAAGTCAGGGAAGACGGAATCTCCGTCTTTCTTGTTTTTCAAGCCTTTGGCCGCTATAAGCTCCGGCAACCGCGACAAGGAAGACTTCCTGCACCCCTGGAGGCTGCCGCGGAAAACCGTTGGCCTGCAAAGGCTTGAGATAAAGGACCACGTCTATGGCGACCGTCAATCTGATCAAGGCGACGGCGCGCCCGCGGGCAGGCAAGGGGGCCGCCCGGGCAGAGCGTCGCGCAGGCCGCGTTCCCGGCATCATCTACGGCGACGGCAAGGCGCCGCTGCCGATATCGCTCGACTATGCCGAGCTGCGTCACGCATCTATGCCGGGCATTTCCTCACCACCGTCCATGACATCGAGATCGACGGCGTGAAGCACCGCGTCATTCCGCGCGACTTCCAGCTCGATGCCGTGCGCGATCTGCCGCTGCATGTCGATTTCATGCGGCTCGGCGAGGGCGCGACCATCCGCGTCAACATTCCGATCCGCGTGAAAAACGCGGAGACGTCGCCGGGCGTCAAGCGCGGCGGCACCGTCTCGATCGTGGCCCACGCGATCGAAGTGCGCTGCCGGGCCGACGCGATCCCCGCCGCCATCGAAGTCGATGTGGGTGATCTCGACATCAATCACTCCAGGCATTTGAGCGACATCACGCTGCCCGAAGGCGTGCGCGTGGCCGGGGGCCGCGACGTGACGCTGGTCACCGTGGTGCCGCCGTCGGGCTACGCGGAAGAGCTCAAGGCCGCGGCCGCAGCCGCTGCCGCCGCCGCAACCGCCGCCGCCGCACCTGCGGCAGCCGCTGGCGCCGCTGCGCCTGGTGCCGCGGCGGGTGCCGCTGGCGGCGCCGCGCCCGGTGCCGCAGCGGGCGGTGCCGCCGAGAAGAAGGCCGAGAAGAAGTAAGGTCCCCCACGCCGGGACGCCGGGACGAGGCCGATGCGGCTCCTGGTTGGACTGGGCAATCCGGGGCCGCGCTACGCCGGCAACCGGCACAATATCGGCTTCATGGCGCTCGAAGCCATCGCCAAGCGCCACGGCATCGGGCCGTGGCGCCGACGCTTTGCGGGCGTGAGCGCGGAGGGCCCGATCGGCGGCGAGCGCGCGCTTCTGCTCATGCCCGGCACCTTCATGAACGAATCGGGCCGCGCCGTCGCCGAGGCCGCGCACTTCTACAAGCTGACGCTCGACGCCATCACGGTCTTTCACGACGAGATCGACCTGCCGCCCGCCAAGGTCAGAGTCAAAATCGGTGGCGGCATCGCCGGCCACAACGGCTTGCGCTCGATCACCGAGCATATCGGCAATGACTATCGCCGCGTGCGCATCGGCGTCGGCCATCCGGGCGCCAAGGAGCTGGTCTACAATTACGTGCTCGGCGACTTCGCCAAGAGCGAGCGGCCCTGGGTCGAGGCGCTGATCGACATCCTCGCCGACAACGCCGACCTCATCGTGCGCGGCGAGGATTCGAGCTTTCAGAACAAGGTGCACCTGGCGATGGTTGCGAAGGGGTTCGGCGAGGTCCAAATGAAGCGCGACAGCGGGGACTAGCGCATTGACCATGGCGTCCGACAAATAACCAAACACTTCAAAAATCGCGAGTAGCAATGGGCTTCAAATGCGGCATCGTCGGCCTGCCGAACGTCGGCAAGTCGACCCTCTTCAACGCGCTGACCGAAACCGCGGCGGCGCAGGCGGCGAATTATCCATTCTGCACCATCGAGCCGAATGTCGGCGAGGTCGCCGTGCCGGACAAGCGGCTCGAGACGCTGGCGGCGCTGGCGAAATCGGCGACCATCGTGCCGACCCGGCTCACCTTCGTCGACATCGCCGGCCTGGTGCGCGGCGCATCGAAAGGCGAGGGGCTCGGCAACCAGTTTCTCGCCAATATCCGCGAGGTCGACGCCATCGCCCATGTCGTGCGCTGCTTCGAGGACACCGACGTCACTCACGTCGAAGGCCGCATCGATCCGCTCGCCGACATCGAGACGATCGAGACCGAGCTGATGCTCGCCGACCTCGACAGCCTGGAGCGCCGCGTCGACGGCCTGACCAAGAAGGCCAAGGGCGGCGACAAGGACGCCAAGGAGACGGTCGATCTCGTCAACCGCGCACTGGTTCTGCTGCGCGAGGGCAAGCCGGCGCGGCTCGTCGAGCGCAAGCCGGAGGAGGAACGCACGTTTCGCATGCTCGGGCTGATCACGGCGCTGCCGGTGCTTTACGTCTGCAATGTCGACGAAGGATCGGCCGCGGACGGCAACGCGTTCTCGGCCAAGGTGGCCGAGCGCGCCAAGGCGGAAGGCGCGGCCATGGTCGTGATCTCGGCCAAGATCGAAGCCGAGATCGCGGTCCTGTCGCGCGAGGAGCGCACCGACTACCTCGCCGCCGTCGGCCTCAAGGAGGCCGGGCTCGACCGGCTGATCCGCGCCGGCTACGGGCTCCTCGATCTCGTCACCTTCTTCACGGCCGGCCCGAAGGAAGCGCGCGCCTGGACGGTCAAGCGCGGCGCCAAGGCGCCGCAGGCCGCGGGCGTGATCCACACCGATTTCGAGCGCGGCTTCATCCGCGCCGAGACCATCGCCTACGACGACTATGTCGCCTGCGGCGGCGAAGCCGGCGCCCGCGAGGCCGGCAAACTGCGGCTCGAAGGCAAGGACTATGTCGTCGCCGACGGCGACGTCATGCATTTCCGCTTCGCCACGTAAGCTTCGCCAGTAAGCTTCGCCACGTAAATCGGCGCGCGATGCGGCTGATCGGACCGGACCTTATTGACCGGCGATGCCCTCGCCTTGGCTGCGGATGGCGCCGAGGTGCTCGTTGATGCGGAAAACGATGAGCACGAATTCGGCGAAGATGCGCGCCAGGATCACGCCCATGGCGGCGCCGAGCACGCTCGAGATCAGGAAGATCATGCCGACGAACGGGTTGAAGGCCATGGTCGACAGCGACGTCACCGCGCCGGCCGCGCCGAGCAGAATCGCAATGACGACGGCGAGCCAATAAAACACCTTGATCACGCCGGGCGTCACGAACCGCTCCCACTGGAACAGATCGCCGATACCGAACATCTTCGCTTCTCCCGTGACGTTGGGACCAAGCGCCTGACGCGCCGAATCGCTGCTGGTTGAAAAGCCGCCCTTGCGCCCAGACTGCACGCCGCGTTGGCGGCGGTCAATCGGACGCGGTGGGCGCGTTGTCGTGACCTTTAACCGTGACGCCGCCGCGGTCGCGTCGCGTCGATTTTGCGGCGCCGGAACACCGGCCCGCGGCCGCGGCACGAGATCGGCATGTGCGCGCCGGAACGCGCGCCCCCGACCGCGCGTTGGGTCTTGCGTGTTCGGAAATCGCTGGATTGCCGGCCCGTTCCGGCATGGACAAGCAAGGGACATGGAAGCAGGGACATGGACAAGCAAGGGAGCTGACGATGACAAACCGCATCTTCTTGGGCGCGCTTAGTGTCGCACTGGTCGCCGGAGCATCCGCGGCGTCGGCGCAAACGGTCATCATCCGGGATCCGGCGCTGGCGCCGCCGCCCGCGACAGTGGTCACGCAGCCCGTCGCGGCTGCGCCGGTTGAAACCGTTGAAACCGTGCGCACCGTGTCGACGGATTTCGGCCCCCGCCGCTTTTCGCACCGGCGGTCATCGCGAAACCGCACCGCGCGCATCACCACGACCCGGACCGTAACCCGCGAACGGATCGTTCCCCAACCCGGCGCCGTGGCCGTCGCGCCGGCCGTGCTCGCGCAGCCGGGCTACACCACCGTCGAGACGCCGCTTTATGACGTTGCGCCGGTCGCGGCGGTTGCGCCGGTGCCCGCCGTCGGCGCGCCGGCCGTCACGGTCGCGCCGGCCTATCAGTACATCTACGAGCCGGGCCGCATCCTGGTAATCGATCCCGTGACCGGCATCGCCGTGCAATCGATCCCGCGCTGACCGCGCCGTTGGCGCCGGCCGGTCTGCCTTGCGCGCCGGTCCGCGCGAGCCGCTGCTGCGTCCGTGCGGCGGTAGTGCTATAAGCGCAGCCCTGGTCACGGAGCACGGACATGATTCTGCCCACGGTGCTGGCGCTCGGCGCGCAACTCCTGGTCCCGGTCGCCGACGGCGTGCCGACGCTCAATGTCGAGCAGGTCTGTGAAGGCATCGCGCAACAGGGCGGCGTCACCTTCCACGATCCCGCCATCGCTCAGGAAAAGAAGAACTGCCTCGACAGCGAGGCGGCGATCCGCGACCAGCTTTCCAAGCAATGGACGAGCTTCGCGCCCGCCGACCGCACCCATTGCGTGAACGAGTTGGTGATGGGCGGCGATTCGAGCTACACCGAGCTCTTGACCTGCCTCGAAATGGCGCGCGACGTGCGCGCCATGCGCATCGAGCAGGGAAGGCCGGAAAGCACGACGCCGCCGGCGCGAACGAAATAGCGCCGTTCGTTCGATCCCGACGCACCGAGGGGAGCACGAAGCGGTGCTTGCGTCCCGGCGGCCGCGTCCCCACGTTTTGCGCGTGGGACGATCACGCGGCGGGACACGATCATGGCTTTCGCAAGCACAATGTTTTCACGGTCGCGCGGACTGGCTGCCGGGTTGTGGCATGCCGGCGCCGGCGCTTACGGCCCGCAGTCGCGGCGCGCCGCGCTCGACCGGCTCGATCTGCTCGCCACGCTGTTCGACACCGCCCTGATCGTGCCCGGCACCAACATCCGCTTCGGCATCGAGGCGTTGCTGCGGCTCGTGCCGGGCGTCGGCGACTTCGCCGCATCCGCACTGTCGTTCTATCTATTGTACGAAGCTTCCAGGCTCGGGGTGCCGCGGCTCCTGTTGGTGCGCATGCTGGCGAACGTGCTGCTCGAAGGCGCGGTCGGCGCGGTGCCGGTCGCCGGTGACGCCTTCGACGTGTTCTTCCGCGCCAACCGCCGCAACATCGCGCTGTTGCGCGCCCATTTCGCCCGCGTCGGCTACGCCTGAGCCAGCCGCGGGCCGATCACGCTCGAACGCGGTTTCTAAGCCGCTTCCTCGCCGCCGCCCGGCAATTCGCTCTTGAGCTGCTTGAGTATGCGGCGCAGCGCGGCGACTTCGGCTTCAAGCTTGGTCACGCGATCGACCAGTTCGGCGCCACCGACCGAACGGTTCGGTTGCGCGCCGGCGTCGACGAAGGCGAGGCCGAGTTCTTCGCCGTGACGCCATTGCACGCGCGCCCGCAACGTCTGCTCTTTCTGCGGGATATAAAGCTCGACGGCGTCGGGCACCGCCACGGTGTCGGAAAACACCACGCGCGCGCCGACGTTGGAGATGTCGCGGATGAGGCAGTCCACTGCGCTGCGGCGTTTGTTGAAATAAAGGCAGCCGCGCAGAAAACTCTTGTTCCGCGTGGCGTTGCGGCGCTCGGCCATGGTCGTCTCCTCGATCGCCCTGGTATCGAGGGTAAACTTGGCCGCTTAATACATTCTCAATCCGCGAGAAGCTGAAAAGATTGTACCTTGGATATGATGCGAACGGGTGGGAACGTGAGTGCAACGCACCGAGGAAAAGGCGCGGCGACCGCTCAGGTATTGTCCTTCAGCCAGGATTCCGTGGCCCTGCAAAGATCAGCATAGGTAAGTTTGTCTGCATCCAGTTTGTATTTCTTCGACGCCGACGGGAGTTGGCGCGTAAATTCTTCATATTGGCCATTGACGTATTTTCCGCCAGGGAGCGATGTCTTCCCGCCGCGGCAGGTGTCGAGCCAATCACGCACTTCATGAATGGCCTTCTCAGCCGAGCCCCCGTGAGTTGCGATGTCCTGGCCGGAAACGTCCGACAAAGCCTCACGATAACGGAAATCGCCACTGTCGAGGATGAGCGCTACCTTTCGCCTTTGCTTCGCTGCGCCGAACCTTTTTGCGGCGAGAAACAAGCCAAGTTCAAAAGGCATGTTGAAGCGCGGGAGCTTGGTCGTCGGGTCGAGCTCCATGAAGGAAATATCGTGGATGCCGAATCTTTGATTCGCGGATCATCGCTTCGATCTTCGCAAGCCGGTACTGGCTTGAGTCGCTGATTTCGCGCGCGCACCGCGGTTGAAATTCACAGGCGAAGACAGCGAATAGTATCGCTCGGAAGATCGGCTGATAATCGGGGGAAAAGGGGCAGTTTACGAAAACGCTGCGGTCATAAGGAATCCGCTTCGCCACGACCGATTACTTGTCGTGGAAGGCTTGTGACCAGCCTTTTACACTTGTTGCGGATTTGGCCGGAGAGGTGATCACGTATCTCCCCGATCTGGTACGCAGCGCGAATTTCTTGGCAATTTTGGCGGCCGGCGTTTTGTGAGCCGCCGCCTTTGATTCACGTGTTGCGGTCAAGGCACGGCGCTTCTTTGAACTCTTGGCCATCGATGGCTCTCGATCGGGGTCGTTCGATTCCTGTCCAAAGAATTTGTAACATAAATGGCTCCGGACAACCAGCCTGACGCCGAGGTCGCCTTCGTCACGTTTCGACGCCGATAGCATCCCCGACCGCGATCTCGCCGCCCTCGACCACCTCCGCATAGACGCCGCAGTCGGCGTGGCCGTAAGTCTGCAGCAGCGTCTGCGGCAAGGCGAGGTCGCGCAGGCCGGTTTGCGGGTCGACATTGGTGGCGGCGCAGCGGACGATGCGCTTGACGGGCTCGAGGCGTGCGGCGCCGACGGCGAGCCTTTGGCCGATGAGGTCGAATTCGCTCCAGGCCGGCCAGCCCTCGACATAGAGGTTGGCGCGGAAGCGCAGCGGGTCGATGGCGGCGCCGGCGGCGTCTTCCAGCGCGCGGACCGAGGCGAGATTGATGATCGAGACGACTTTGCGCGCCACGTCGGAAAAGCTGTGGCCGCGGGCAAACAGCACCTTGGGCGGCCCGCGCATTTCGTCGGCGCAGAACGCGGCGAAGAAGCGTTCGATCGCCGCACGGCCTTCGGGGGTCTCGAGATCGCCGCTTGCTCCCCGCCGGACCGCTCCGGCAATTGGGGCAGGGGAGGTCGGATGCGATTGCGCCACCGCGAGCGTGTGGGTGGTCTGATCGAACGCTGCGTGAAGGGTCGCGAGGCGCTCGTTGCGCATCAGCATCAGGAAGCGCTGCTTAGGCAGGTGCGCGGGAGCGGCAGGGTCGAAACCGGACGGGCCGTTCTCGATCGCATATATCCGGTCGCCCAGAATTGTTTCGCCGGGTGTCAGCGTGCTGCGCGGGAGCGGTTCCGCGCTGAGGCCTTTGACAGGGTAGCGGTAAATCGCTGCGAGGGTCGCCATGGCTGCTCGATGTGTCCGTCTTGGCCGGCCGAGGGTTGGCCGACGGGAGGGATGAGATGTGGCTCGACGCCGGTCGGCGCTACATGTAACGAATTCGAGCCGTGGGCGTAACGGTACGAAAAGGGGCGGCAAGCAATCGAAGCCGTGCGTTGATTTCGCTCAAAGCGATGGATGGTCCCGCCGGTTATCCCCAGCCGGGTTTTCATCACAATATCTTTTACAAGAAGGATCGGCACCCACATGCGATCGAAGCAGCTGTCGCAAGGCGCGGCGATGACGCGGGCGGCATCGGCATGCTTGATCGCGCTATGGATGACGGGCTGCCCGGTCCGGGCCCAAGAAAACAATCCAGCGGTCAATAGCGCAGCAGCCAGCAATGTAGCAGCCGACGACGCGGCTGCCGAGGTGCGTAAAGGGCATCACCTGGCGACGCTATTATGCACGTCCTGCCACGTCGTGGCGTCCGATCAGCTCTACCCGCCAACCGCGGACCCGCCGGCGCCGTCCTTTGCGGCGATCGCGCAACGCCCGGAACGTCACCGCCAATTCATTGCAGCAATTTCTGACCACGACACGGGATGGTTTGGAGAATCCGAAAGGCATGCCGAACCCGGGTCTGGTCGATTTTCAAAGGAAAGCAATCGCCGCTTACATCTTGAGCCTGCGCCAGGTTCGGCCGAACGCGGCGAACTGACCCGGCGCCTCCTGGCGGGTGCCGATCGGGGGCAGCTTTGGCAGGTCGCAGGAGGGTCCGGCTGGCCGCTGATCCTCGTTGTCGAGGCCTGGCGGGCCCTTCCGTCGGCCGGGCGCCACCCCATATTCAGCGCGGCCGTTCGCCTTCGGGGTTCGGCCAGAATGGCCGGCGTTCGACCCGGATCTTGATCCAGATCAGGGAGCGACGTGGCCGGTCATGGATTAACCCAATGACGATGTTCCATCCGCGCCGCAAGGGCGTTCGGGACAGGCCGAGGGAACGAACATGAACTTTGACAAATACACCGACCGCAGCCGCGGTTTCGTGCAGTCCGCCCAGTCGCTCGCGCTCCGCGAGGGCCATCAGCAATTTGCGCCCGAGCACCTGCTCAAGGTGCTGCTCGACGATCCGGAAGGCTTGGCCGCCGGGTTGATCGACCGCTCCGGCGGCAATTCGCGCCAGGCCTTGGCCGCCGTCGAGGCGGCGCTGGCCAAGCGCCCGAAGGTTTCCGGCGGTGGGGCCGGGCAGGTCTATCTCGACCCGGCTTTGGCGCGGGTTTTCGAGACCGCCGAGAAGGCAGGCGAGAAGGCCGGCGACAGCTTCGTCACCGTCGAGCGGCTGTTGCTTGCGCTGGCGCTCGAGAAGAACAGCGAGGCGGGCAAGATTCTCGCCCAAGCCGGCGTCACGCCGCAAAACCTCAATGCCGCCATCGAGAGTTTGCGCAAGGGCCGTACTGCCGACAGTGCGTCGGCGGAGAACGCCTATGACGCGCTGAAGAAATACGCCCGCGATCTCACCCAGGCGGCGCGCGACGGCAAGCTCGATCCGGTGATCGGGCGTGACGAGGAAATCCGGCGCACGATTCAGGTGCTGTCACGGCGCACCAAGAACAATCCGGTGCTGATCGGCGAGCCGGGCGTCGGCAAGACCGCGATCGTCGAGGGCTTGGCGCTGCGCATCGTCAATGGCGACGTGCCGGAAAGCCTCACCGACAAGAAGCTCTTGTCGCTCGACATGGGCGCGCTGATCGCCGGCGCGAAATATCGCGGCGAGTTCGAGGAGCGGCTCAAGGCGGTGCTGCAGGAAGTCACCGGCGCGGCCGGCGCCTACATTCTGTTCATCGACGAGATGCACACCATCATCGGCGCCGGCAAGGCCGACGGCGCCATGGACGCCTCGAACCTGCTCAAGCCCGCGCTCGCCCGCGGCGAGCTGCACTGTATCGGCGCCACCACGCTCGACGAATACAAAAAGCACGTCGAGAAGGACGCCGCGCTCGCCCGCCGCTTCCAGCCGATCTTCGTCGGCGAACCGAGCGTCGAGGATACCGTGTCGATCCTGCGCGGGCTCAAGGACAAGTACGAGGCCCATCACGGCGTGCGCATCACCGACGGCGCGCTGGTCGCGGCGGCGACCTTGTCGAATCGCTACATCACCGACCGCTTCCTGCCCGACAAGGCGATCGACCTGGTCGACGAGGCGGCGGCGCGGCTGAAGATGCAGGTCGATTCCAAGCCGGAGGAACTCGACACCATCGATCGCGAGATCATCCGGCTCAAGATCGAGCAGGAGGCGCTGAAGAAGGAGCACGATCCGGGTTCGCGGGCGCGGCTGACCGCGCTCGAGGGCGAGCTGAAATCGCTCGAGAAGCAGTCCGCCGATCTCACCGCGAGGTGGAAGTCGGAGAAGGAAAAGCTTTCCGATGCGCAGAAGCTCAAGAACGAGCTCGATGCCTTGCGCGTCGAACTCGCCAATGCGCAACGCCGCGGTGAGTATCAGCGCGCCGGCGAGATCTCCTACGGTCGCATCCCTGAGATCGAGAAGAAGCTCAAGGCGGCCGAAGCCGGCGAGGGCAAGGGCGCGATGGTCGAGGAGGCGGTGACGCCCAATCACATCGCGCAAGTGGTGTCGCGCTGGACCGGCATTCCGGTCGACCGCATGCTCGAGGGCGAGAAGGAAAAGCTCTTGCGCATGGAGGAGCAGATCGGCAAGCGCGTGGTCGGCCAGACCGAGGCGGTCAAAGCCGTGTCGACCGCGGTGCGCCGCGCGCGTGCCGGCTTGCAGGACCCGCACAGGCCGATCGGCTCGTTCATGTTCCTTGGTCCGACCGGCGTCGGCAAGACCGAGCTGACCAAGGCGCTCGCCGAATACCTGTTCGACGACGAGAGCGCGCTCCTGCGCATCGACATGTCGGAGTACATGGAGAAGCACTCGGTGGCGCGCCTCATCGGCGCTCCGCCCGGCTATGTCGGCTACGAGGAGGGCGGCGCGCTCACCGAAGCGGTGCGGCGGCGGCCTTATCAGGTCGTGCTGTTCGACGAGATCGAAAAAGCGCATCCGGACGTGTTCAACGTGCTGCTGCAGGTGCTCGACGACGGGCGCCTGACCGACGGGCAGGGCCACACGGTCGATTTCCGCAACACCTTGATCGTGATGACCTCGAACCTCGGCGCCGAGATTCTGGTCGCCCAGCCGGAAGGCCAGGACACCGAGGCGGTGCGCGATCAGGTGATGGCGATCGTGCGGGCGAGTTTCCGGCCCGAATTCCTCAACCGGGTGGACGAGATCATCCTGTTCCACCGGCTGCAGAAGTCGGAGATGGCGCGCATCGTCGACATCCAGATGCAGCGGCTCGCCAAGCTGCTGGAAGAGCGCAAGATCGTGATCACGCTCGAACCCGCCGCCCGCGACTGGCTGGCGGACAAGGGCTGGGACCCCGCCTATGGCGCACGCCCGCTCAAGCGCGTGATCCAGAAGGCGGTGCAGGATCCGCTCGCCGAACTCATCCTCTCCGGCCGCATCAAGGACGGCGAGCGGGTCACCATCTCGGCCGGCAAGCAGGGCCTGCGGTTCAACGGCGAAGTCGTGGCGGCGGCGGCGTAATGAGCGTTTCCCGGACGCGGTGCAGCGCCGTCAGCGGGATCGTCACGCGATCGGCGTTTGTGACGATGTCAGGCGCGGCGTTACTTGTGACGATCCCCGTTCTGCAGCGCATCACTTCGTGCTGCGCTGCGCCCGGGAAATGTGGTGCGGTTCAGCGGCGAGCTGGCTGCTGCGCCGCCCCCGCCGCCTCGTTGATGCGCTCGCGGACGTGGTCGACGAAAGAACCGGCGTGAAACTTCGAGACGCCATCGATCGTGAGGGGATTGGCGCCGCCCGAGCTTTCGACGCTGATGGCGTCCCAGAACAGCCCGCGCTGGTGCAGGACTTCGGCGATATGCGAGAGCGGCAGGTGATCGTCGGTGCGCGCCCAGGGGGTCAGCCAGAATCTGACCTCTCTTGTCGAAATGCCGACGTGATCGGCGATCATGCGGGTCGGAAACAGCCAGCGCGTGAGATTGAAATGAAACGAAGCCCATAATCGGCTCGAACGCACTTCGATGCGGTCCCCGGCAGTTGCAATCTGATTCACCAGAAATCTCCTGCTGATATCGTCAGCAATCCCGGAACTTGCTCGCCCGCTCGACCGGATTGCTGCGTTGTTTGGCTTCTCGCAATGACGTGGTGATGAATGTTCAACGCGCCTGCGCGACGCGCGCCGGCGCGCGCATCATCAATGTGTCGAGCTGCTCGCGATCGCGCTCGTACGAGGCGAGGGCTGCCCCGTCGAGCACCCGTCCGCGCGGCAGCTTGACGGTCATGGGATTGACGAAGCGGTCGTTGATGAGGATTTCGAAGTGCACGTGCGAGCCGGTGGACAGGCCGGTCGAGCCGACGAAGCCGATGACCTGGCCTTGGCGCACATGGCTGCCTTCATCGAGCCCGCGCGCGAACGCCGTCATGTGGCCGTAAGCGGTCTCGTAACCGTTGGCGTGGCGGATGCGGATGTATTTGCCGTAGCCGCCTTTGACGCCGATCTCGTCGATGACGCCGTTGCCGGCGGCGTAGATCGGCGTACCGGTCGGCGCCGCCCAGTCGACGCCGGTGTGCATCTTCATGTAGTGCAGCAGCGGATGATTGCGTTCGCCGAAGCCGGACCGCATGATGCCGTTGGCGACCGGCTTGCGCACGAGGAACTTCTTGGCGCTCTTCCCGGTCTCGTCATAATAGTCGAAGGTGCCGTCGTCGGCGGTCTGATAGCGGTAGTACCGCTTGGTTTCGCCGCCGATCGTCAACGCGACATAGCGCACTTCGCTGCGGCCGTCGCCGTTCTCGTCGTCGGCGTAAAGCACGTCGAACGCGTCGCCCGGCTGCACCTTGCGCTGAAAGTCGACGTCGTAGGAATAGATGCGCACGATGTCCTCGATCACGCCGGGGGGGATGTTGTTGCGCAGCGCGGTCTCGTAAAGGCTTTGATAGAGCCGCACGCCGCCGCCGTCGTCGTCGGCATTTTCGTCCTGGCGGGCATCGGTGATGTCGGCGTCGACGTTGCGGATGTCGACCGGAACGTAGGTGCCGCGGTCGGACAGCGCCGTCGCCGCCTCGATCGCGCTGTCGCTGGAGACGATGACGCGCAAGGGCCGCATGTGCCCCAACCCGGCCGCGGCGGTGAGAACGCGAACCTTGCGGCCTTCCTTCAGCCCGCCGTCGCGCGCCGGCGCTCCGATCACCGCTGAGATGCCCTTGATCTCGTCGGGCGTGGCGCCGAGTTCGTGCAGGATCGAGCCGAGCGTTTCGCCCTTCTTCGCCACGATGGTGTGCTCGCTCCAATCGTTGGCGTTCGACGCCTTGGGCCGCAGCGTGATGTTCTCGGGGATGACGCGCGCCTCGAAGCCGACATAAGGGTCGGTGTCGCCTTCGGCGGCATAGCTGAGCTTGAGGCCCGCGGCGGCGGCCGGATCGGCCTCGCCGATCAGGGAATTGTTGCGGGCGGCGCTCGCCACTTCGCGCACGCGCGAAACGACGTTGTCGAGCGGCAGCAGCGTCGACGCCTTGACCTTCGGCAACAGCGAATTGAGGTCGCACACTGCGGGGGTTACTTTGCCCCGTGGCCCGGTTGGGACGAAATCGCAGGTGACGAAGGAAACCTCGGCGTCAGGCTCGGCCGCCGGCGCCTCGTCGGCATTAGCCACGCCCTCGGCCATCAGCTTCTGCGGATTGAACGGCGGAATATTGGCCGACAGGTCGGAAACGGTCAGCGACAGATTGCCGGAAACGCGCGCGTACGGGCGGGTGCGAACCAGTTCGCGATCGCGGGCGTGCGTCGTGGTGGCGATGCGCAGGATTTGATGCATGATGCTCGGCTCGGCGAGCGTCGGAAGCCGGTCGGTCTTGCGGATGCCCAGCCGGTCGCCGACGCCGGCGGCCACGGCGCGCAATGCGGTTTCGACGTGCTCGGGCGCCGCGGCGAAATTGGTCTCGCCGTCGAGCGAAGCGAACACCGCGCCGCTCATCAGCGCGGCGCCGAACAATCCCGTCAGGATCGTACCGCTGAACCATTGTATGGAGAGACGACGCCGGTCGACCAGGACACCGGTGCCCCCGTCGACCGAAAGCGGCGGCTCGTTGCCGATATCGACGTGATCGGCATCGAACCTCCGCCGTGCGCCGCGCAGCTTGTCTTGGTCCAAGACCGCGTTCCCCTCACCACCACCCTACGCCGCGAACGAAGGCGCGCGCCGCAATCGCGGCGCCGCCTCAGAGCATATCCCGCATGCGACAGGTCCCCCGACGCGTTCGACGACCGGACTTACGCACGACGGCCTCCGCAAGACGGCCTCGAACCCTGGACGAGCGCACGTTGCCCCGTCCGGCCTGGCAACGTCAACGCAACCAAGCCGTCGAAGCCGGAATTTACCCGTTAGATTGCCGCGCCCCCCCATGGCGACATCCCCGAAACGATTGCGCAAAGAACGGCGGAGGAATGTGGCCGCAGTGCGGCGTCTCAAGTCCGGCCGAGGTACGGCTACGCCCGCCAATCTCGCCCGGGCGTACTGTTTGCATCGCACAACGCGGTGCCTGCGAAGCCTTTGGCAAGCCTCGTGGCAGAAGCTCCATGCCTGAAACTTCGTCGAGGAAGCGACATGGAGGCGACATTGAAGCGACATGGAAGCGAATGGAAAAAGGGTCAATAACGCTGCCGGGTTTCGTCGCTGCAACGCGAAAAGTATTAACAAAACATACGCTTCCGCGGTCCAAGCGGTGCCGCGAATTTGCTGCGGAGAAGGTGTTGACATGACCGACAGCCGAAGCCTATATACGCCCACGACGCGCTGCCGCCTGGCGCGATGGCGCGTCTGCGAAGCCCCTCACTGATCATTCGGTGAAAAGCATCCGGCCAGCACTTGGCTATGTCGGATGTATAGGCTTCGGCGGCTCCGGTCTTGGCAAGGATGCCTTTCGTGGCAGACGCCTCGGTCGGGGAGGGTTCCCAACGGGACCCATGCTGTTTGACAAGTGAATAGGAAGAAAGAGAAACGTGGACGGCGGAGTCCCTGCGGGCCGCTTCCTCGAGCGAAGAAGACTTCGGTCTTGAAGAAAGACTTGGGTCTTCTTGGTGAGAAGTTGCGGTCAAGAAGAGACTTCGGCGGTCGACGTTTCAGGTCAACACTATCGACTTCTTGATGCAGCGCGAGCTGCATCGAGAAATCAGAGTGGGACCTCGTCAAACGTGTGATCAGCCGAGATCAAATCTCTTCAACTTGAGAGTTTGATCCTGGCTCAGAGCGAACGCTGGCGGCAGGCCTAACACATGCAAGTCGAGCGCCGTAGCAATACGGAGCGGCAGACGGGAGAGTAACACGTGGGAACGTGCCCTTTGGTTCGGAACAACACAGGGAAACTTGTGCTAATACCGGATAAGCCCTTACGGGGAAAGATTTATCGCCAAAGGATCGGCCCGCGTCTGATTAGCTTGTTGGTGAGGTAACGGCTCACCAAGGCTACGATCAGTAGCTGGTCTGAGAGGATGATCAGCCTCACTGGGACTGAGACACGGCCCAGACTCCTACGGGAGGCAGCAGTGGGGAATATTGGACAATGGGCGCAAGCCTGATCCAGCCATGCCGCGTGGATGATGAAGGCCTTAGGGTTGTAAAGTCCTTTCGGCGGGGAAGATAATGACGGTACCCGCAGAAGAAGCCCCGGCTAACTTCGTGCCAGCAGCCGCGGTAATACGAAGGGGGCTAGCGTTGCTCGGAATCACTGGGCGTAAAGCGCACGTAGGCGGCTTTTTAAGTCAGGGGTGAAATCCTGGAGCTCAACTCCAGAACTGCCTTTGATACTGAGAAGCTCGAGTCCGGGAGAGGTGAGTGGAACTGCGAGTGTAGAGGTGAAATTCGTAGATATTCGCAAGAACACCAGTGGCGAAGGCGGCTCACTGGCCCGGTACTGACGCTGAGGTGCGAAAGCGTGGGGAGCAAACAGGATTAGATACCCTGGTAGTCCACGCCGTAAACGATGGATGCTAGCCGTTGTCGGGTTTACTCGTCAGTGGCGCAGCTAACGCATTAAGCATCCCGCCTGGGGAGTACGGTCGCAAGATTAAAACTCAAAGGAATTGACGGGGGCCCGCACAAGCGGTGGAGCATGTGGTTCAATTCGAAGCAACGCGAAGAACCTTACCAGCCCTTGACATCCCGGTCGCGGGTACCAGAGATGGAACCCTTCAGTTCGGCTGGACCGGAGACAGGTGCTGCATGGCTGTCGTCAGCTCGTGTCGTGAGATGTTGGGTTAAGTCCCGCAACGAGCGCAACCCTCGCCCTTAGTTGCCATCATTCAGTTGGGCACTCTAAGGGGACTGCCGGTGATAAGCCGCGAGGAAGGTGGGGATGACGTCAAGTCCTCATGGCCCTTACGGGCTGGGCTACACACGTGCTACAATGGCGGTGACAATGGGACGCAAAGGGGAGACCCTGTGCAAATCTCAAAAAGCCGTCTCAGTTCGGATTGTGCTCTGCAACTCGAGCACATGAAGTTGGAATCGCTAGTAATCGCAGATCAGCACGCTGCGGTGAATACGTTCCCGGGCCTTGTACACACCGCCCGTCACACCATGGGAGTTGGCTTTACCTGAAGACGGTGCGCTAACCGCAAGGGAGCAGCCGGCCACGGTAGGGTCAGCGACTGGGGTGAAGTCGTAACAAGGTAGCCGTAGGGGAACCTGCGGCTGGATCACCTCCTTTCTAAGGATGATCCTTCAGAACCGCTTTGCACTTCGGTGCATCGCTCGGTTCTATCGGATCTCTTAGGAACATCAGGGCAAGCCGGCCTCGGTCGGTGAAGCCCATTGGCGGGACACCGCCGTCTACGTTTCTCTTTCTTCACGAAC
>CAWIHU010000011.1:0-292500 GCA_963836095.1 uncultured Pseudomonadota bacterium | reverse complement strand
GCGGGCGTGGCGCAATGTTGCCTTTGCGATGCTGCCGTCCGACTTTTCCACTGCCCCGCTGCCGACAATCCATCGTGTTTCGGCTCGACGTCGGCTGCTGTCTATGCGGGGCCGGACATCGGCGCGGCCGCATGTAGCGCGGGCAAGGTTCGGAGGGAGGAACCGCCGCGCAACTGATTTCGTTGACTCTGGGTCCAAGCGACCAGCCGCCCATACAAGCCACCTCACGCTGGCGCCGCCCGAGGGCTCGCCCAGCACAACGCAGTGGGAGAGAGTGCGATGAGCTCCGACCAACCCGAACCGAAAGGTCCCGATCTCACCAACGGCGTTGCTGTCGCCGATATCCCCGACGGCGGCATGATCGGCGGACATGTCGGCGACGAAGCGGTGCTCGTTGCGCGCCGCGGGAAAGAGTTCTTCGCGATCGGAGCGACCTGCTCGCATTACAACGGACCGCTTGCGGAAGGACTGATCGTCGGCGAGACGGTGCGTTGTCCGTGGCATCATGCCCGCTTCAGCCTGCGCACCGGCGAGGCGGTCGGTGCGCCCGCGTTCAACCCGGTGTCCTGTTGGCGCACCGAGCGGCGCGATGGCACGGTCTTCGTGCGCGAGCGGAGCGAGGAAGCCGAAGAGGCGAAGCCGCGCGGCCGTGGCGGCGCTTCGGGCAAGCCGGGGCGTATCGTCATCGTGGGCGGGGGCGCGGCGGGTTTCGCCGCCGCGGAGATGCTGCGGCGCGAGGGATTCGGCGGCACGCTGACGCTGATTTCCGCCGACGCCGACGCGCCCTACGACCGGCCCAATTGCTCGAAGGATTATCTTGCGGGAAACGCGCCGGAAGACTGGATGCCGCTACGGCCGGCCGATTTTTACAAGGACCAGGCGATCGATCTGCGCCTCGGCGCCGAGGTTACCGGGATCGACGGCAAGAACAGGCAGCTCACGCTCGCGAGCGGCGATACGATGGCCTTCGACAAGCTCCTTTTGGCGACGGGGGCCGAGCCGGTCCGCCTCGACATTCTCGGCGCGCGCGAGCCGCACGTTTACGTGCTGCGCTCGCTCGCCGATTCGCGAGCGATCGTGGCCGCAGCAAAGACGGCGCGTCAGGCGGTGGTGATCGGGGCAAGCTTCATCGGTCTCGAGGCCGCCGCCGCGCTGCGCGCCCGCGACATCGCGGTGCATGTCGTCGCCCCCGAGCGCCGTCCGCTCGAGCGCGTGCTCGGCGCCGAATACGGCGATGCCATCCGAGCCTTGCACGAAGAGCACGGCGTCGTCTTCCATCTCGAGGACACCGTCACCGCAATCGGCGGCCGCGACGTCAAGCTCAAAAGCGGCGGAACGCTGGCCGCGGATCTGGTGGTCGTCGGCGTCGGCGTGCGGCCGCGG
This sequence comes from uncultured Pseudomonadota bacterium, assembly GCA_963836095.1. Lineage (GTDB taxonomy): Bacteria > Pseudomonadota > Alphaproteobacteria > Rhizobiales > Xanthobacteraceae > BOG-931. The sequence goes on along the minus strand of CAWIHU010000011.1, from coordinate 291,117 downwards.
CTGCAATTGGCCGAGCGCGCCGGCCTGACGATCGATCGCGGCGTCGTGGTGAACGCGTATCTGGAAACCAGCATCCCGGACATCTTCGCCGCCGGCGACATCGCGCGCTGGCCCGACCCGCACAGCGGCGAACTTTTGCGGATCGAACACTGGGTCGTGGCCGAGCGCCAAGGCCAGACCGCGGCGCGCAACATGCTCGGGCAGCGGCAACGCTTCACCGACGTGCCCTTCTTCTGGAGCCAGCATTACGACGTGCCGATCAACTATGTCGGCCATGCCGAAAAATGGGACGATCTCGTCGTCGAGGGCGACATCAAGGCGCGCGATTGTCTGGTGCGCTACCGACGGGGCGGCAAGGTTCTAGCGGTCGCTTCGATCTATCGCGATCTCGAAAATCTCAGGGCCGAGCTGGCAATGGAACTGGCTTGATAGCCCCTACTGCCCGCTGCAAGACGTGAGTGGCCGGAACAAGTCCGGCCATGACGATCCGCTGTGATAATAATCTTGCGCCGCCCCGGACGCCTAAAGCGTGTAATCTCCTCACATGTCCCAGGCCCCACGACCCGCGCATCTATCGACCCTACGTCGCGCGCAACCGCGATCCGATCCTCGACGTGTTGCGGCGCGTCCTGCCGGGGCAGGGACTTGTGCTCGAGGTGGCGAGCGGCAGCGGCGAGCATGCGGCCTATTTCGCCGCGCATTTGCCCGCGCTGACGTGGCAGCCGAGCGATCCCGATCCGGAGGCGCTCGCCAGCATTGCCGCGCATCGGGCGGCGGCCGGGACGCCGAACCTGCTGGCGCCGTTGCAGCTCGACGTGAGCGCGCCGCGGTGGCCGGTCGAGCGCGCCGATGCCATGATCTGCAACAACATGATTCACATCTCGCCGTGGTCCGCCAGCGAAGGCCTGATGGCCGGCGCGGCGCGCACTTTGCCGCCCGGCGGCGTGCTCTATCTCTACGGTCCTTATAAGATCGATGGCCGCCACACCGCGCCGAGCAACGCGGCGTTCGACGCGAACGCTGCGGGCGCAAAATGCCGCTTGGGGCATCCGCGATCTCGCCGACGTCGCGGCATTGGCGGAACGCAACGGCTTGACGTTGACGGAGACCGTCGCAATGCCGGCCAATAATCTGAGCGTCATCTTCCGCCGCGGATGATCGTCGGCGCCGCATTCCGCGCGCATGCGTGTTTCTACGTACCGAAGATCTTTATTCCTCGGAAAGGATTGGCGGCGAATTTGGGCGCGACGGAGAGAGAGTTTTTGATCCTGTACGAGGCATCAACGTGGCCAATTCCAATTCCATCAAGCGATACCCCAACAGCACGGCCATCACCCACCTGGCCATCGCCACCCGCGCCGTGGAGTATGGCTTCCTGGCCGCCGGCATCACGGTGGCGGCCGTCGCCGTCGTGCAGTCGGTCATCATCGTCATGAGCTGGATCGCGTCCGGCGGCTGACGACGGTACGGCGATAATTCAGCCGTTCTCCCACAGCGCCTGCAGCCGCCGGCGGAACGCCTTCGGCCGCTCGGCGAACAGGCGCGAGGCGATGCGGGCGGCGCGGCGGATCAGCTTTTCCTTGTGCTCGTCGCAGAACGGCATCAGCCGCGAGCGCCAGGGCGCGAGCGGCTGGTGCGGGCCGACCAGCTTTTCCAGCACTTCGAGGTCCTGACAGCGGCCGAGCCGGTCGCGCAGCCGCTCGGCTTCGTCGATCCACATGCGGCCGAAGCGCGGCCACAGCGGCTCGACCAGATCCATCTGATAGCGGTGATCGACCGCGCGCCGGCGCAGCTCGTGCAGGTCGGTCGGCGGGGCCTGCAGCCAATCGTCCGGCATGAGCCGCTGCGTGGCGCGGTACCCGGCGGCAAGCCGCGCGGCGATCTCAGCGAACGCCAGCGCGTCGAGCGGCCACGCCTCGACAGCGGCCGCGGCCGCATCGAGCCAGTCGAGAATCCGGCCGTGCAGTTCCGGCGTCAGCACCGCCCGCTCCTCGTCGGCGCGCAGCTTCTCGAGCCGTCCGCGGATGGTCGCGACCGAGCGCTCCGACAGCGTGAGGCCGTTGCCGACCAGGTCGTCGAGCGCGTTGAGCGCGGATTGGCCGTCGCGCGCCTGCCCGAGCGCGCGCGCATGCTCGCGCGCGTCGCGGCGCCAGCGGCCGGCGTCCTCGACCAGCGGCTCGATCAACCGCATCAGGCCGCGCCAGCGCTTCATGGCGCGGCGAAACATGTGCACGGCCTCCGCAGTCGAGCGCTGCGGATCGCCGATCGCGGCCCGCGCGTCGGCCAGGATCGCCCCGGCGGTCGCGCGAATCGCCGGGCCGATCGCTGCCTTAGGCCGCAAGACCGGCTTGTTCCCCATATCGGTTTCTAGGAAGCCATGCATGACGGGTCTTTGAGGTTGTCCATGACATTATGACGAAAAATCGAGCTTGCCGCACTTCCCTTATGCGAGTGCGCTTGCTAAATGAGGACCGCGCAGGCCGGTGGGTTGGGTTGGCATCACTATCCCGTTACCGCACCCCCGCCGCCGTGAGGCCCGCCGATCGCACTGTTTCCATTGCAGTGTCCGATTGCCGCGACGGGCCGCGCGACCCCGCCGCCGGCGAGGTCCGACGATCAAGTTGACGCGGGGTGGAGCAGCCCGGTAGCTCGTCAGGCTCATAACCTGAAGGTCGTAGGTTCAAATCCTACCCCCGCAACCAACTTCTCGGCTGTCCGACCCGGAGACATGGGTTACGGAACGTACCTAAGACATGGGTGACAATCTCGTGCCGAACGGATTGTCGATGGTCTGCAAGGTCCTTTGCTCGAGATCGATGTAACCGAGATCATAGTGCATGAAGCTGACGAGCCAAATGCCCTCGTCGACTTCCTTGATGCCGAGCTTCTGACCGGCGAGCACGGTCGAGATATTGATCCTCTTGCGATGCATGCAGATACGGCCGCAGGCGGTGACCAGGATGTCGCGGTCGTGCCAGGGATATTCGAGTTCCGGCAGGCCGTCATAAGGCTGCGGTGAGGCGGTGTAGAACTCGGCGGGGCACCGCATAGCGAGCGCCTCGTGGGGGCGTTCGGCGTTGAATTCACGCACGAAGTCATCGAACTTGGCCTGCTGCTGCAGACTGTTCATCCCTGGTGGCCGAGTGGCCTCTTTCTTCAAGGTCAGGTGCATGCGCTCGTGGCGGCCGTTCTGCTGCGGACGGCCGGGCTTGATGCGCTCGATTGAGATGCCGAGCCGCAGCCACCAGACCGACAGGTGGGAGAGATTGTAGAGGCCGTTGGGACTGGCGAACGGCAGTCCATTGTCGCTTCGGATGGCGGCGGGCAAGCCGCGATCGCGGAACAGCTGCTGGAACGCCGCGATGACCGGAGCTTCGCGGGTCGATTCGAAGGCCTCGCACAGCAAGAGATAGCGCGAAGCGTGATCGGAGACCGTCAGGGGGTAACAGTAGCGGCCATTGCCGAGCTTGAACTCGCCCTTGAAGTCGGCGCACCACAGCGCGTTGGGCGCCGTGCCCGCCGACAGCGGCGTGCCGTTGGCGCGGTTCTTGCGCTGTCGGGCGCGCGTGACCAGGCCGTGGCGGTCGAGCACCGCATGCACGGTGCTCTTGGCCGGCAGGCGCACCTCGCCGGCAAGCTTGCGCACGAGCAGTTCGCGAATTTTGCGGGCGCCCCAGTGCGGCTTGTCGCGCTTGAGATCGACGATCAGCCGCTCCACCTGGTCCGGCAGCTGATTGGCATACCGCACCGGCCGGCGCGAGCGATCGGCGAGCGCATCGAGCCCCTGCTCCTTGTAGCGGTTGAAAATTTTGTAGCCGGTCTTTCGGGATATCCCGAAAGACCGGCAAACCTCGCTCATCGTCTCACCGTCCAGCAGTTGGGCGACGAACCGCAGGCGCTCGTCCATGACCGAACACTCCTTCCACGGCATCAACACCTCCCGCCAAATGGCGAAAAGTGTTACCCATGTGTCCGGTACAAACCGTCACCTATCTCTCGGGTCGGACAGGCCGCTCCCAGTAGGCCGAAAACCCAAGCAGCTTCCGCCTTGCCTCTTGCAGGTATCCAGGTCAGCTTCGATCAGAATAGCGCTGCGGACCGGTGAGTATCCGGTTGCAGTGCGCCGTGCGGCGAAGATCGCACCCTGGATGTCGCGTATGAAAGGCGGCGACGACACTCAAAGAGGCCTTGGAGGAATTGTTTCCGCGCGTTCGGGAACTGGCCGACCAGCCGGTACGGAATGAAGACGAGCTGCCGAGCGGCTGGAGCCAGGATCACCGACAACATGAAACTGACGACTTGCATCGAGGACCTGCGGCAGACCGCCCGCCGCAAGGTGCCGCACGCATTCTTCGACTTTGTCGAGGGAGGGTCTTATGCCGAGCGGACCCTGCAGGCCAATTGCGCCGATCTCGAACGCATCAAGCTGCGGCAACGCATTCTCGTCGACGTTGCCGATCGCAGCACGCGCACCACGATCCTCGGCGAGCCGGCGTCGCTGCCGCTCGCGTTGGCGCCGATCGGACTATGCGGCATGCAGCACGGCGACGGCGAGATTCTCGCTTGTCGCGCCGCGCTGGAAGCGGGCATCCCGTTCTGCCTTTCGACCATGTCGGTCTGCTCGATCGAGGATGTCGCACAAGCGGTCGACCGGCCGTTCTGGTTCCAGCTGTTCTTCATGAAGGATCGGGGCTTCATGCGCGCCCTGATCGAGCGGGCGGCGGCGGCCGAATGCAGCGCGCTGGTGGTCACGGTCGATCTGCAGGTTTTCGGTCAGCGCCATCGCGATATCAAGAACGGCATGTCGGTGCCGCCGCAAATGCGAATAAAGACCCTACTCGATATCGCCAGCAAACCGGCCTGGGCGCTTGGTGTGCTGCGCGGCAAGCGCAGGACGCTCGGCAATCTGGCCGGCCGTGTCCGCGGCGTGGACAGTCTCGACTCCTTGGCGAAATGGATCGGCGGGCAGTTCGATACGACGACGAGCTGGAAGGACCTCGAATGGCTCGCCGGGCTCTGGCCCGGCAAGCTCGTGATCAAGGGAATCCTCGATGCCGAGGATGCACGCATCGCGGCGCAGACCGGTGCGTCGGCTTTGGTCGTGTCGAACCATGGCGGCCGCCAGCTCGACGGCGCACCGTCGTCGATCTCCGTCCTACCGGCGATCGCCGAAGCGGTCGGCCCGTCCACCGAGATCCTGTTCGACGGCGGCGTCCGCTCCGGCCAAGACCTCATGCGCGCCATCGCGCTCGGCGCGCGCGCGTGCCTGAGTGGCCGCGCCTACATCTACGGGCTCGGCGCCGGCGGGCAACAGGGTGTCGAGCGCGCCATCGAGATCATGCGCAACGAGCTCGATGTCAGCATGGCGCTGACGGGTACCACCAGCATCGACGAGATCGATCGCCGCGTCATCGCGGCCATGTAGTGTTGTGCAGCCACAGGCGCTGCTGCTGGAAGAGACATCGATGTTGCCGGTCCGATCGCGCCGGTTGGAAAAGCCTTCTATTCAGAATCCGGCAGCACTTTGCCAGGATTCATGATGTTGTCGGGATCGACAGCGCGCTTGATGGCGCGCATCAGCCCGAGCGCCGCGTGGTCGAACTCCAGCGCCAGATATTTACGGTTCGATTGACCGATGCCGTGCTCGCCGGTCGAGGTGCCGCCGAATGCGAGCGCCCGCTTGACCAGCCGGTCGATGAAGGAATGGCCGCGCTCGAGTTCCGCCGGATCGGCAAAGTCGATCAGCGGCAACACGTGGAAATTGCCGTCACCGACATGGCCGACGATCGGCGCCACCAAACCGCTCGCGGCAATATCGGCCTTGGTCTCGGCGACGCAGGCCGCAAGCTGTGAGATCGGCACGCAAACGTTGGTAGAAATCCCCTTCGCGGTCGGGCGCAGCGCCCGGCCGGCCCAATACGCATCGTGTCGCGCCCGCCACAGCCGGGAGCGGGCCTCAGGACGGGTCGCCCAGTCGAAGGGACCGCCGCCGAATTCGGCAGCGATTTCGCCGAAGCGCCCCGATTGTTCGACCACGCCGGCGGCGGAGCCGTGGAATTCCAGAAAAAGCAGCGGCGTCTCCGGCAGGTCGAGCCGCGAGTAGGCATTGGAGGCGCGGACCTGAACCTCGTCCATCAGTTCGATCCGGGCAACGGGGATGCCCGCCTGAATGGTCATGATCACCGCAGCGCAAGCAGCCTCGACGGACGGGAACGGGCAGACGCCGCCGCTGATCGCCTCCGGAATGCCATTGAGTTGGAGCGTGATTTCGGTGGCGATGGCGAGCGTCCCCTCCGAGCCGACGATGAGGCGCGTCAGATCGTAGCCGGCCGACGATTTTCGCGCACGGCTGCCGGTGCGCGTGACGCTGCCGTCCGGCAAGACGATCGTCAGCGCCAGGACGTTATCCTTCATCGTTCCGTAGCGCACCGCATTGGTGCCGGAGGCCCGGGTCGCGACCATGCCGCCGAGTGAAGCGTCGGCGCCGGGATCGATCGGAAAGAACAGACCGCTGTCGCGAAGATGTTTGTTCAACTCCGATCGGGTGACGCCGGCTTCGACGACACAATCGAGGTCGTCGGCATTGACGGCGAGGATCCGCTTCATGTGCGACGTATCGATCGAGAGGCCGCCCAAGGGGGCGTTGATGTGGCCTTCGAACGAGGAACCGGTACCGAAGGGGATGATCGGAATGCGGTGGCGCGCACAGATGCGAACGGCGTCGGCGACCTCCGCCGTGGTCTGTGGAAAGAGCACCGCGTCGGGCGGTTCGTTCGCGACTTCGGACAGTTGGTTGCCGTGCTGCCGGCGGATCGCTTCGCCTTCGTGGAGCCGCGCCCCGAAACGCTCGCGCAATTGCGCGAGCGCGGCCGCGAGCGCGTCGGGGGCGGGTCGTGGCGGGTCAATCATTCAGCCGCGGACCTTGCGGAAAAACATATGAGGAAATGGATTGGGAAAGCCCTCGACGGTCACTTCGATGAAAGCCGGCCGGCCGGCGGCAAGCGCCGCCTCGAGCGCCGGCGCCAGCGTCTGCGGACTGTCGCATTTCCAATAGTCCATGCCGAAACTCCCGGCGAACTTCTCGAAGTCGGGATTATAGAGATCAGAAGCGATCAGGCGGCCGCCGAACATTTCCTTCTGGCCGCGGCGGACATTGCCATAGGCATTGTCGTTGAAGACGATCGCCACCACGCCGATGCGAAAGCGCATGGCGGTCGAGAGTTCCTGGCAGTTGAACATGAAGCCGCCATCGCCCCCGACATAGACGACCGGGCGGTCCGGGAACGCGACTTTGGCGCCGAGGGCGGTCGGATAGCCGTAGCCGAGCGTGCCCTGATAGCCGGGCTGGATCACGGTGCGCGGCCGGTACACCGGATAGCCCCACCAGGAATAAAAGTGCAGCTGCGTCACGTCGAAGCAGACGATACCGTCTTCGGGGAGCGCGTCGCGGATCACTTTGGTATAGCCGCGCTGCGGCGCCAAAATCCGGCCGAGTGCCTCCTCCTTCGCCGCCTTCATCCGCGCGAATTCGTCTTCGCGATCGGGCCGGCGGATAGTCGATGCGGCCACGCGCTCGACCAGCGCGGCGAGCGCGGTGCGGGCGTCGGCCACGATATGCACGTCCGGGGGCCAGGCCTGCACCGATTGGATCGGGTCGATATCGATCCTGATCAAACGGATCGCATCATCGCGGCCCCATTCCACGATAGGATGGAAAAAGCGCGTGCCGACCGCGAGCGCGACATCGATGGTTGGCCACAGATCGTTGCCGACCTGCAGCGTCTGCGCGAGCGGATGCCGGATATCCAGCGCGCCCATGCCGTGCTCACTCATGATCACCGGCGCCTGCAGCATTTCCGCAAGCTCACGCAATTCCGTCTCGGCCCCGAAGACGCCGCTGCCGACAAAGATCGCGGGATTACGGGCGCGGCCGAGCAGAGCGGCGGCGCGCGAAACCGCATCTGGATCGGGTCCGGCCGGCGCCGGCGCGGGAATGAGCGGCACGGGCGGATGTGAACCCGGCGCGGCGCGAGCCGCCGCTATATCGGGCGGGATTTCCAGCACCACCGGTCGGCGGCGGCCGCTGTTGAGCTGATGAAACGCTTCGTGCACCACGGCCGGCCCATCTTCTGCCGATCCGATCCGTCCCTGCCATTTCGACACCGATGCGAGCAGGCCGGTCTGGTTTGGAATCTCGTGCAGAAAACCAAGGCCGCTGCCGATAAAGGCGGACGGAACCTGACCAGTGATGCAGAGCACCGGCGCGTTACAGGCATAGGCTGTCGACAGTGCCGCGGTCGCATTGAGGACGCCAGGTCCAGGCACCACCAGGCAGGTGCCAACCTTGCCGGTCGCCTGCGCATAACCAAACGCCATATAGGCGGTCGCCTGCTCGTGCCGCGTATGAATGACGCGGATTTCACGCTGCCGGCCATAAAGCGCGTCGAAAATGTAGTCGAGTTGAAGGCCAGGGAGGCCGAAGATGGTATCGGTTCCTACCTGCACCAGCGCGTCGACCAGAATCTCCGCGCCGGTTGCGCCAACATGCTCGATGTTCTGGGCGGTCTTCATCCCCGAGATCTCTTAATCTTCGATATGCCGACGTCCAATGCCAATTGTGGGCGGGAATATGCTTACGTAACATGATAATCTGGATCATCCGCGTAACAATCCGGGTCAGCCTTGGGGCTGGGGCATATAATTTGAGTATGGCCGTCATTTCAGAAACAATTGGAATCTTCTTTTTATGGCTCCTACGCCTTGACGAACACCGCGTCTTCCGGCGACGGATCGGCGCGCCGCGCGATCATGCGCGACGAACGCGACGTCAGCCATGGGCCGACCGGCGTCACCCGCATCGACGATATCGACCATCACACCGTCGCCGCCGATCCGAAAATGAGCGCGTAAGCAGGTCACGGTCATGCAGGACAAAGTCGCTATTGTTGGGGGCGGAATTGGCGGGCTTGCCGCGGCGTTAGCGTTGCTGCGGCGCGGCATCGACGTTGATGTCTACGAGCAGGCGCCCGAACTGCGCGAGCTCGGCGCCGGCGTGCAGCTCAGCGCCAACGGCACGCGGATCCTCCATGCGCTTGGACTGAAGGAGGCGCTGGAAAAGGTGCAGGTGTCGCCCGCCGGCAAGGCGATCCGGATGTGGAATACCGGGCAGAGCTGGAAGGTGTTCGAGCTCGGCACGGAATCGATGGAGCGCTACGGCGCGCCCTATGTCACCATCCATCGCGGCGATCTGCACGATTTGCTGGCGCGGGCGGTCCTGCAAGCGAAACCGGACGCCGTTCGTTTGAACTGTCGATGTGTCGGCCTGACGCAGACGCCCGACGCCGTCGAATTGCGATTCGAGAACGGCGAACCCGCGAGCGCGAATCTCGTTGTCGGCGCCGATGGTCTGCATTCGGTGGTGCGCGACACCTTGTTCGGCGCCGCCAAGCCGCAATTCTGCGGCATCATCGCCTGGCGTGGCATCGTGCCGGTGGAACGCGTCCCGCCGGGCATCGCCTGGAATATCGGCACCAATTGGATCGGCCCCGGCGGTCACTCGGTGCATTATCCGCTTCGCGCCGGCACGCTGCTCAACGTGGTGGGCTTGCGCGAACGCACCGACTGGGTCGTCGAGGGCTGGAACGTGCGCGGCACGACCGCGGAGATGCTGAACGATTTTCGCGGCTGGCACCCCGATCTCCATGCCTTGTTTCGCGCGATCGACGCGCCATACAAATGGGCGTTGGCGCTGCGTCCGGTCATGGCGGCGTGGAGCCAGGGACGTTGCACGCTGCTCGGCGACGCGTGTCACTCGATGGTGCCGTTCCTGGCGCAAGGCGCGACGATGGCGATCGAGGACGGCTACGTGCTGGCGCGCGCCCTCGAAAAATACCCGCGCGAGCACGAGACCGCATTCGCCCGTTACGAGGCGGCGCGCCGGGCCCGCGCCAACAAAGTCGTGGCGGCCTCGTCCGACATGATCGCGCGTTTCCATAATCCGGCGATGGCCGACGCCGCCGCGGCGCAGGCCCATGTGGAGCGTGAGTTCGAAGCTAGCCGCATTCGCGAGCGTTACGATTGGCTGTTCACCTACGACGCCACGTCGGTGCCGGTTTGAGGCGGGCGGGCGTCTCGTTCGCCGCTGAATTGTGGCGAATTCGCAAGATCGGCTGGTCGATCGGAAGCGATCGGGCGAGCGGCGATGTCATGCCGCCATGATGCTGGCCGGGCCTGAGAATTCGGCCATAGAATTTAGGTATGGTCATTTCTTTAGAAACAATTGGACCCAATTTTTCGCGCTTCCTAGCCTCCGGTCGGGGCGTCTCGTCGCGGTGCTCGCCACCGCGCCGGTGGCGCCTGCTCTTGTCGCTGAGCTGCATCGCGCCCGGTACTGCGCAGTCCCGTAGCAGCCAAAGCGGGCTGGGCAAGCGCTCCGGCAAAATGCCGCATACTAAAGTCAGACACTGTCGACGCACAAAGTGGGTCGAAACATCAGGGAGGAAGTTGCAAATGGACGATAACATGCAGACTGGGACTTGTCCCGGCAAGCTGCTCAAACGCGCCCCGTCCCGCCGTACCGTGCTGCAAGGCGGCGCGGCAGCACTCGCTTCGACCACGGTTTTTGCGCCTGCGGTCCTGCGTGCCGACAATCTCGTCATCAAGATCGGCCATATCTCCCCGAAAACCGGTCCGATGGCCGGCTTCGCCGAAGCGCAGGATTGGACGCTCGACGGCGTTCGCAAGGCCTTGGCGCCGGGCCTGCAGATCGCGGGCAAGACCTACCACGTCGAGTTTATCAGCAAAGACAGCCAGACCGACGAGAGCCGGACGGCCGAACTTGCCAACGAGCTCATCCTCAAGGAGAAGGTCGACATCATCACCGCGTCGGCCGGTTCGATCAACTGCAACCCGACGGCCAACGTCGCCGAGCTCAACGAAGTGCCTTGCATCACCACGAACAATCCTTGGGAATCGTACTATTACGGCCGCAATCCGCCGAAGGAGGGATTTACCTGGACGTATCATTTTTTCTGGGGCCTCGATGAAATTCTCGCCTGCTTCATCGGCCTTTGGAAGGAGCAAAATACCAACAAGGTCGTCGGCCTGCTGTTCAATACCATGCAGGACGACAACGACTGGCACAATGCGTTCGTCCCGGCGATCAAGAAGGCGGGCTTCACCGTCGTCGACCCCGGGCAGTTTCCCGCTTTCGGCAACGACTTCACGCCGCAAGTCGCCGCCTTCAAAAAAGCCGGCGCGGATATCGTCAGCGGCAACTTGTTCACGCCGGACTTCGCCGGTTTCTACAATCAGTGCGCCCAGCATGGCTACCAGCCGAAGATCATCACGCTCGGCAAGGCGTTTCTGTTCCCATCCGACGTTGCTTCGCTCGGACCGCGCGGTGTCGGCGTCACCAGCGAGGTTTGGTGGACGCCCGATCATCCGTTCAAGTCCAGCCTGACTGGAATTTCCAGCAAGGACCTTGCCGCAACGTACGAAAAGGCCACGGGCAAGCATTGGACCCAGCCGATCCCGTACGTCCATGCGCTGTGCGAGGTGGTGGTCGATGTCCTGAAGCGATCGCAGGATCCGAAGGATCCGAAAGCGAACCTCGCTTCCATCGTCTCGACCGATCTTCACACCATCGTCGGTCATGTGAAGTGGGCGGGCAAGCCGGTGAAGAATGTCTGCGTCACGCCGGTGGTGGCGGGTCAGTGGCAGAAACACGGCGATCGGCTCGACATCGCCATCGTCAACTCCGGCTCTTTCCCCGAGATCAAGACGACCTCCAAGCTGCTGCCGCTTGGCTGATCCAGGATCAAGCAACAACAAGTCTGCGGTCGCCCCATGCGAGCGGCTGCAGACATGATCGGGGGACCCGTGGGCGCGATTCTGTCGCTGGAGAAAATCTGCAAAAAATTCGGCGCGGTGGTGATTGCCGAGAACCTCGACCTTGAACTGGCCGAAGGCGAAGCGCTCGGCATGCTCGGGCCCAACGGCGCGGGCAAGACGACGTTGTTCGGTCTGATCACCGGCATGCTGGCGCCGAACGCCGGACGCATCGTCTTCGACGGCCACGACATCACGCGGATGTCCCCGGTCGATCGCTGCCGGCACGGCATTGCCCGTTCGTTTCAGATTCCGCAGCCGTTCGGCGGCATGACGGTATTTGAGAATTTGGTCGTCGCCGGCGCGTTCGCCAAACGCCGGCGCGAGCGGGACGTCTATGATCTGGCGGAGCGAATTCTCGAGGATTGCGGGCTCGCCGACCAGGCCAATGCCAAGGCCAACAAGCTGACGCTGCTCGACCGCAAGCGTTTGGAACTGGCTCGTGCCCTGGCGACCCAACCCAAGCTCCTGTTGCTCGACGAGGTCGCCGGCGGCTTGAGCGAAATGGAGTGCGCGACGCTCGTCACGCTGATCCAGCGCATCCGTACGCGTGGCGTGTCGGTGATCTGGGTCGAGCACATCGTCCATGCTTTGCTGGCGGCCGTCGATCGCATCGTCGTCCTCGCCGGCGGGACGTTCATCGCCAACGACCGCCCGGAGGCCGCGATCCGTAATCCGAAGGTCGCGGAAATCTATATGGGCATCCCGACCGACAATTAGGGCGTTTGGCTGCTGTGAGGGCGCGACACAAACGGGCGGATCGATGGCGCTTTTGGAAATAAATTCGCTGGCCGCCTTCTATGGCGATTTTCAGGCGCTTTATGGCGTGTCGATTTCGGTCGATGCCGGCCAAGCGGTCGCCGTGATCGGCGCCAACGGCGCCGGCAAGAGCACGCTCCTGAAGTCGATCGTCGGCATGATTCGCGTCGCGCCCGAGATGATCCATTTCGATGGCGAGCCGATCGGCGGCCTGCGGTCGTCCAAGATCGTGGCGCGCGGCGTGACCCTGGTGCCGGAGGGGCGTCGGCTGTTCTCTTCGTTGACGGTCGAGGAGAATCTTCTGATCGGCGCTCAGCTCGGCCGCCCCGGGCCGTGGTCGCTCGACCGCGTTTTCGAACTTTTTCCGGCATTGGCCGAACGGCGCAACGAGCGCAGCATGGCCCTGTCCGGCGGCCAGCAGCAGATGGTGGCCATCGGCCGCGCCTTGATGTCCAACCCACGGCTGCTGCTGTGCGACGAAATCAGCCTGGGCCTTGCCCCGATCATCGTGCGCGAAATCTACCAGCGGCTTCCGATGGTCGTCGCCGACGGCACCGCGGTGGTGGTGGTGGAGCAAGACGTGGTGCAGGCGCTCGCCGCCTCCAGCTATCTCTACTGCCTGCAGGAGGGACGCGTTTTGCTCAAAGGCGTCTCGGCGAGCCTCGATCGCGAGGCAATCAAATCCGCCTATTTCGGAGTATAGCGCCGATGGCCTTCGTCAATATCCTCGTCCAGGGTGTTCTGCTCGGCGGACTTTATGCACTGTTTGCCGCCGGACTTTCGCTGATCTTCGGCGTCATGCGGCTCGTCAACGTCGCGCACGGCGACCTGATCGTGGTCGCCGCGTACTTCGCCTATTTCACCATGCAGGCGCTGGGCGTCGGTCCGTTCACGTCGCTGATCGTGGTGGTGCCGGCGAGTGCGATCCTCGGTTACGTCCTGCAACGCGGCGTGCTCAATTTCACCCTCGGCGAGGATATTCTGCCGCCGCTGCTCGTCACCTTCGGCCTGTCGGTCATCATCCAGAACGTTCTGCTCATCCTGTTCACCCACGACAACCGCAAGCTCTATGCCGGGCCGATCGAGATGGCGAGCTGGCAGTTCAATCCCGATCTCGCCATCGGCGTTCTGCCGGTCATCCAGTTCGTCGCGGCGGTGCTGATCATCGGCGGCCTGCAACTCCTGTTCTACCGGACGAACATAGGCCGCGCCTTCCGTGCCACCTCGGATGATCCCGAGATCGCGCAGCTCATGGGCATCGAGAACCGGCACATTTTTGCGCTGGCCATGGCGCTGTCGCTGGCCGTGGTCGCGATCGCCGGCGTGTTCATCGCCATACGCACGACCTTCAATCCGTTCTACGGACCGCAGCTCCTGATCTTCGGCTTCGAAGCGGTCATCATGGGAGGCCTCGGCAGTCTGTGGGGGACGCTAGCGGGAGGAATTCTGCTCGGCCTCGCCCAATTCCTCGGCGGCCAAATCAATGTCGGCTTGCCCTTCACGGCGGGGCACGTCGCCTTTCTGCTTCTGCTGATCGTGCGTCCCCAAGGGCTTTTCCCGAAGGTGTCGGAATGAGCGCCGGCGACCGTCCCGGACTGCATTCGGCGCGGGTCGTGCACTCCAGCGCGTCGAGCCGCGTCGGCATGACGTTTTGGACGCTGCTCGTCATCGCCCTGATCGCCCTGCCGTATTGGGGCGATCGGCAGATGATGCGCCTGTTCACCGAGATCTACTCGTTCGTCGCACTGGCGAGCCTGTGGAATTTTCTTGCCGGCTATGCCGGGCTGGTGTCGGTCGGGCAACAGACCTTCGTCGGCCTCGGCGGCTATGCGCTCTACCTCTGTGCGCTCCGGGCGGGCGTCAATCCGATGCTGGGACTGCCGATCGCGGGCCTCGTCGGCGTTCTGATCTCGATCCCGATCATTCTGCTGCTGCAACGGCTTCGCGGCGCCTATTTTGCCATCGGCTCTTGGGTGGTCGCGGAAGCGTTCCTGCAGATATTCCAGCTCGTGCCGGCGGTCGGCGGCGGCTCCGGCATCAGCCTGCCGGCGACCGTCGTGCTGTCGATCGCGCGTGGGCGGCAGACTCGCGAATTTCTGATCTATTGGGTTTTCCTCGGATTGGCGGTGGCGGTGATCGGCGTGATCGTTCTCTTGCTGCGCACGCGTTACGGCCTTGCCTTGCAGGCGATCCGCGACAACGAGACGGCGGCCAAGTCGAACGGCATCAACGTCAACCGCGCGCGCATGGTGGTGTTCGTCGTCGCGGCGGCCGCCACGTCCATGGTCGGCTCGATGATCTTCCTGCAGAAACTCAGCATCACCCCGTTCTCCGCCTTCAGCATCAACGATTGGACGGTGAACATGATCTTCATCACCGTCATCGGCGGCATTGGGCGGGTCGAGGGACCGATCCTCGGCACCGTCATCTATTTCGTGTTGCGGGAATTCCTCGCCGACCTCGCCAGCACCTATCTGATCATTCTCGGTCTGGTAGCGATCGGCGTCATGCTGGGGGCGCCCAAGGGTCTCTGGGGCTATGCCGCCGACCGGTTCGGCTGGCAGCTCTTTCCGCTCGCTCGTCGGCTGGTGCGACCGGCGCCGCCGGGCGCGGCCGATCGTTCCGCCAGCGCCGGCGCGGCTGCGCTGCCCAGTCCTACCTCGAGATCCTAGGGAAATACGCCCTTCGACGTCGTCGAATTCAGGCTTGCCCATACGCTCGGGTTATGGTGTACCCACTTCCGGGCCCGGTTTTGGCTCAGGAAAGCCCTCCGCCATGCATTCGCGGTTGCTACGTCATTTCCTTGGCGTCGTCGAGAAGCGCAGCATCACCGCCGCCGCCGAAGCGCTGAATATCAGCCAGCCGGCGCTGACGCGCAGCATCCGGCAACTGGAAAAAACCATCGGCGTCCCGCTGTTCGAGCGCCTGCCGACCGGCGTCGCACTGACCAAACAAGGAGAAGTGCTGGCGCGCCGCGTCAAGCTGATGGAGCTCGAATATCGCCACGCGCTGTCCGAGATCAGCGCGTTGGAACAGGGCATGACCGGGGTGTTGCGCATCGGCGCCGGACCGATGTGGGTCGCGGTGATCCTGCCCGATGTCATTATCGCCTTTCAAAGGCAGTTTCCGAAGGTCAAGGTCCGGCTGACTGAAGGCGCCATCGACAGCATCGTTCCGGCTCTGACGGCGGGCGAGATCGACATCGCCTGCGTCACGCTCTCCTTTCCCTCGCAGCCGGAGCTGGTGAAGGAGCCGCTCGTCGGCGTTCGACACGCGCTGGTAGCACGCGCGAACCATCCGCTCGCGGGCAAAGGCATCGCCAAGGCGGAAGATTTGGCGCGCTACCCGTGGGCGGTGCTGGTCAACGACAGCGTTGGCACCGGCCGTATCGGCTCATATCTTGTCGCCAACGGCCTGGAGCCGCCGAAGATCGCGGTCGAAGCGACCTCGATCGCCATGCTTCGCCTCTTGGAGCAGAGCGACGGTCTCGGCTTGGTAGCGACGGTGATGGTCGACTACGCCAAGCGGTTCGGCCTCGTCACCATTCAGCACGAAGGCACCTTCTGGGAAGCGGAGGCGGGCCTTGCTTATCTACGCACCAGCCGGCCGGCGCGGATGATCGAAAGCTTCAAATCGATGGTGCGGGCGGCGCTGTCGAATTGAGGTTTTTTGGCGCCGAGCGGGCTGTAGCGGACGTCATAACATCAATGCATGCCGCGGACCCGACTATGAATTGGCCGGCTTTGCGTCGGCCGGACAGATTGCGGTAGCCAAAGGGAGGAGATCATGGCCGGCGTGACCGAGCCCGAAACCGGGCTCGTTTTCTACGAACTCAGCCATGAATGGGGCCACGACGCCCCGACCCTGCCGGGCTTCGACGACGTCAAGCTGTTTCGCGCTTCGACCCACGCCAAGAACGGCGTCATGGCGACGCGCGTGCGCATGGTGATGCACTCAGGCACCCATGTGAATGCGCCGCTGCATCTCGTTCAACGCGCCGCCGGCGTCGGCGACATCGCGCTCGAGCGCTTGTTCGGCTCCGGCGTCGTGCTTTCGATCCCCAAGCAGCAATGGGAGCTGGTGACGCAAGCCGACCTCGAAACCGCCGCGCCGCGGATCGAGAGCGAAGACATCGTCGTCATCGTCACCGGATGGCACCGCCGTTACAGCGACAGCATCGATTATTTCGGCCACGCGCCCGGCCTGTCGAAGGCAGCCGCGCAGTGGCTGTGCGCCAAGAACGTGAAACTGGTCGCGGTCGACACGCCGCAGGTCGACCATCCGCTGGCGACCTCGCTCGGTCCGCAGCGCAACGGCCCGCAGATGAAGCGGCTGCCCAAGGCCTACGAGACGGCGACCGGGCGCGATGCGAAAGCCGATTTTCCCGAGTGGAATCCGGCGCACCGGGCGCTGCTCGCCGCCGGCATTCCCACCATCGAAAACGTCGGCGGCGAGGTCGAAGCGCTGCTCGGCAAGCGCTGCACCTTCCAGGCCTATCCGTGGAATTGGCCCGAGGGCGACGCCTGCGGCGTGCGCTTCGTCGCCCTGCTCGATCCCGCCGGCAGCTACCGGCTCGAAGCCGGCGGCGCCGCCTGACGCCGCTGCAGCAAAAACAACAGAAGCAACCCAGCAAATGGCATCCGCACGCTCCACCCGCGGCCTCGAATTCTACAATCTCAGCGCCCGCTGGGGTCACGGCATTCCGCAATGGCCGTCGGCGCCCGGCATCAATATCGCGACGCTGCAATTCCACGCGCTCGACGGCGTCTATGTCACCGAGTTCGAGGGCATCATGCATCGCGGCACCCACATGGACGCGCCGCTCCACGTCAGCGAAAACACCCCCGCCATGACCGGCTATCCGCTGTGGCGCTTCTTCGGCACCGGCGTCGCGGTCTCAATCCCGAAGGGCAAATGGGGCGTCATCACGCCGGACGATCTGGAAAACGCGACGCCAAAGATCCGCAAGAACGACATCGTCATGATCAACACCGGCAGCCATCACAAGCTTGCCGACAGCGACGAATATTACGCCTATTCGCCGGGCCTTTATAAGGAAGCGGCGGAGTGGCTGGTGGAGCGAGAGGTGAAGATGGTCGGCGTCGACGTGCAGGCGCTCGATCACCCGCTCGGCACCAAGCTGATCGACCACGGCCCCGGACCGTCGCATCCGCATCTGATCGAGGAATACCGGCGCGAGACCGGCCGCGACGCCATGGCGGATTTTCCGCATTGGGAGCCGGCGCACAAGATCATGATGATCAAGGGCGGCATTCCCGGCATCGAGAACGTCAATGGCGACCTCGACGCCATCACCGGCAAGCGCTGCACCTTCATGGCGTTCCCGTGGCGCTGGCCGCAGGGCGAAGGCTGTCCGGTCCGCGTCGTCGCGGTGATCGATCCGGAGCAGCAATTCCGCATCGAAACGGGTCGATGAGGGCTGAGGCATGATCAGCGAACGCCTGCGCCAGCCGCTGTCGCTGTTCGACGTTCGCGGCAAGGTCGCGATCATCACCGGCGCGTCCGGCTCGTTCGGCCATGCCTGCGCGGTGGCGCTCGGCGCGCTGGGCGCCAAACTTCTGCTCGCCTCGGGCTCGGCCGACGAGCTTGCAACCGTCGTCGCCGACGTGCGCGAGGTCGGCGGCGAAGCCGCGAGCATCCTGCGCCGCCCCGACACGCTCGCCGATGCCGAGGCGATCCTGCAGGCGGCGCTCGACGCCTACGGGCGGGTCGACCAGCTCGTCGTCGCCTCCGGCACCAACAAGGCCGGCTTCATCGAGAACCAGTCCTACGAGGACTGGCAGCGCGTGATGGACGCCAATGTGCGCGGCCCTTGGCTGATGGCCAAGGCCGTCGGCGGCTATTGGATCAAGCAAAGCATCAAGGGCAAGGTCGTGCTGATGTCGTCGACGCGCGGCCGGCACGGCAATTTTTCCGGCTATACCGCCTATTGCAGCTCCAAGGGCGCGACCGATGCGCTCACGCGCGTGCTCGCGACCGAATGGGCGAAATACGGCACCACGGTCAACGCCATCGCGCCGACCACCTTCCGCTCCAAGCTCACCGAGTGGATGTGGCAGGACGACGACGTCGGCACCGCGACGCGCACCCGCACCCTCTCGCGCATCCCGCTCGGCCGCCTCGGCGAAGCGGAGGATCTCGTCGGCATGGCGATCTATCTGCTCTCGCCGGCGTCCGATTTTTGCACCGGCCAGGTGATGTATGTCGATGGCGGGTTTACGGCGGGCTGACACGAACGGAGATGGACAAGCCTCGCATCGCGGTAATCGGCGCCGGCCTGATGGGCCACGGCATCGCTTATCTGTTCGCCGCGGGCGGCTACGACGTGCGGGTGCAGGACCCGGTCGCCGCGGCGCGGGAAATGTTGCCGCGGCGCATCGGCGACATCTGCGACCTCCTCGGCACCGACCGTGCGGCGCTCGGCCGGATCGCTGCCGGCGAAACGGTCGCCTGGACGGCGACGGATGCGAGCATCGTCATCGAGGCCGCGCCGGAAAAGCTCGCGCTGAAGCAGGACATCTTCGCGGAGCTGGAACGGGCCGCGCCGGCGAACGCAATTCTCGCCAGCAATACGTCGGCAATACCGATCTCCCGTATCGCAGCCGGTCTGAAAGACAAGCGCCGCGTCCTCGGCGCGCATTTCTGGAATCCGCCGCATCTCGTGCCGCTGGTGGAGATCGTGCTGATGGGACCGGAGAACCGCCCGGCGGCCGATCGACTGGCAGCGGTTTTGCGGGCCGTCGGCCGGCATCCGGTGCTCGTTCATCGCGACATTCCGGGCTTCATCGGCAACCGGCTGCAGCACGCCTTGAAGCGCGAGGCCATCGCGCTGGTCGCGGCGGGCGTCTGCGACGCCGAGACCATCGACGATGTCGTCAAACAGGGTTTCGGCGCCCGGCTCGGCGTGCTCGGCCCGTTGGAGCAGTCGGATATGGTCGGTCTCGACCTCACCAAGAATATCCACGAAACGCTCATTCCAGATCTCGACGTGACGCCGCGCACCCACCCTTATCTCGACGCGCTCATCGAAAAGGGCGAACTCGGTATGAAGACCGGCAAGGGATTCCGGCAATGGACGCCCGATGAGGCCGAAGCGGTGCGCGAACGGTTGCGGCGCGCCCTTGTCGAGGGCGCCAAACGTCGCTGATTAACGCGTCGTTCTAATGATCACGTTCTTGAGGTCGGAATATTTATCGATGGCGTGCAGCGAGCGGTCGCGGCCGAAACCCGATTGCTTGAAGCCGCCGAACGGCAACTCGACCACGGGCCCGGTGCCGCCGTTGACGTTGATGTTGCCGGCGACGAGGCGCTTGGCGGCGTAGAACACATTGTCGAGATTGTTCGACCAGATCGACGCGCCGAGGCCGTATTTGGTGCCGTTGGCGAGCGCGATCGCCTGGTCGATGGTGTCGAAGGAGAGAATGCTCAGCACCGGTCCAAAAATTTCCTCCTGCGCCAGCGAGCTTTTGGGATCGACATCGACCGCAACGCTCGGCGCCAGGGCAGGATCGCCCCGATCACACCAAGCATCGACTTTGTTTCCGAGCTGCGAGCTTCTCAGAAGCGAAGAATGGGCTTCACGACCTTGCCGTCGAGCGCATCGGCGATCGCATCGTTGATGCGGGCGAACGGGTAGAAGGTGACGAGGCGGTCAATCGGGAATTTTCCCTTCATGAAGAGGTCGACCAGTTTGGGCAGGAAAATATCCGGATTGGCATCGCCCTCGATGATGCCGCGCACGGTACGGCCGCCGGTCAGCACATGTTGGACGTTGAGCGGGAACTCGAGCCCCTTCGGGGCGCCACCGACCATGCCGAGCGTGCCGCGCGGCGCCAGCAGGGCGACCGCCTCACGCAGCACGCCGGCGTTCGCGGTGGTATCGACGATAAAGTCGACGCCGAGCGGTAACAGCTTGCGAATGGCCTCCGGCGCCGATTGCCGTGCGGAGTTGATCGCATCGGTGGCGCCCAGCTCGCGCGCAAGCGCAAGCCGCGTATCGACGAGGTCCACAGCGATGATGGTGCCGGCACCGACCAGCTTCGCCGCCATGATGGCGCTTAAGCCCACCGATCCGGTGCCGAACACCGCGACCGAGTGGTCGATGTCCACCCCGAGCGAATTGATGACCGCGCCGGCGCCGGTCATGATGCCGCAGCCGAACGGTCCGAGCATTTCCAGCGGCGCGTCTTTCGGCACCCTTACCACGCTGCGCTCGCGGATCACGGCATGCGTGGCGAACGAAGACTGCCCTTGATAATAGTAGATCACCTCGTTGCCCTTCGACAACGGAGACGAGCCGTCGATGCGGGTACCGAGGAAATTGCGCTCGTGGAATTCGTAGCAATAGACCGGGAAACCGGCGTCGCAGCTGGGGCAATGGCCGCAGAAGGCGGACGCTAAAATGACCGGATCGCCCGGCGCGACGCGGGTGACGCCGACCCCGATCCGCTCGACGATGCCGGCGCCTTCATGGCCGAGCACGACCGGATGCGGGACCGGATAGATGAGATGATCCCGCATCGACATGTCGGTGTGGCAGATGCCGGCAGCGACGAGCCGCACCAGCACTTCGTCGGCTCGCGGCTCGCCGAGCGTGATCTCTTCGAGGCTGAGCGGCGCGCCCTTGGCGCGCGCGACCGCGGCGGTGATCTGCATCGTCACGGCTCCTCCCAGGCAAATAGTCTTCTCATACTGCGATAATCGACGCCCCGCGTGGGCCGCGCAAATGACAATTGTTCGCAAGCGGATGACCGTTATGCATGGGCCTATGCGGGGATTGGTCGGCCTCCGGAGCCTCCTATTCTATGTACAAACCCGTTCTGCTGAAGCTCGAAGCCTAGCGAATCCCCTTGAATAGGTCCGCTTACGGGAACGAACCTCTATGATTTCAAATGGTCGACCCCAGACTACGAATCTGCGGGTCAGGAGTTCCAATCTCGCCGGGCGCGCGCATTTGCCTCACGGCTGACTGACCGGGCTAGCCGGGCATCCCGACCTCGCCAAAGCGTCCCGGTATTTGCGACAAGCAGCAATGGGCGGAGGCGCCTGTTCCACGGGGGCGATCTCGCCTGCTTCATGGATTATTCAGATCGCGCATGTGCGCCCAGGGCCGCCGGGCTGATCGACCCTGGCCGGCCGCCGCCGCATTATCTCGATATCCCCTCAGAAAAGGTCCCTCGCGCACGAATGCGGCCGCCGCTTGGTCGGAGCTGGAGCGGGAGCTTCAAACCGGCGGCGCTCCCGTTGCACGAAAGGGCCATTCTTCAATGATTGAAGGGCGTCCCAAACGGGCAGCGCCGCCCTGTGACTGAAAATTCACTTAGGCGAGGGTGGGTGAATGTTGCCGGCGGCGAGTTTTGGCCGTCCTCCCCCGTTACTACCCCCAATTGGAAACACTTTATCTGGCTAGTGCGAATAAGGTCGCAATGTATAAAAGGTTGCATCACGACCAGCTTGTTGGCAACTCGCCATCGAGCTTGCATTGCCGCGCATCGGCCCGGCCGGCGACGCGCCTTGGACAGCCGATAATTGTCAACGGCTTGTGCAGTCGTCTCCCATTGATAACGGACCGCTGCGATCCGGGCTAGCAAGCGGAGCGGGAGCGAAGCACCGCATAACCCTTCTGCGCGCCTGGGCTCGACCGGCTCGCTTATCTGACTGCATGCTTTGCGGCAGGGCGGCAAGTAAGATAGAGTGTGTCACTGACACCGGACACGCGTGGGGTTCGCGGAAGGTTGCGCGTGAATCTGTTGGGGAATTTATCACGTTAGGTTCGGGTCCTACCCCCGCAACCAACTTTTCTTCAGCAAAATCAATCAATCGGCGGGGCCCGCGTTCACGATGGCCAGCGATGCGGTTCTCGTCGTCGGCGGTGCCGGCTATATCGGCAGCCAGACCTGCAAGGCGCTGCGCGCGGCCGGTCTTGTGCCGGTCACGTTCGACAATCTGTCGACCGGACATCGCGACTTCGTCAAATGGGGGCCGCTGGTTGAGGGCGACATCCGCGACCACGGCGCGCTCGCCGACGTGATGCGGCGCCATGGCGTCGCGGCGGTACTGCATTTCGCCGCCTGCGCCTATGTCGGGGAGTCGGTGATGAACCCGGAAAAATACTACGACAATAATGTCGCCGGCAGCCTCTCGCTCCTCAAGGCGATGCGGGCGGTCGGCTGTCCCAAGCTGGTGTTCTCCTCGACCTGTGCCGTTTACGGCGAGCCCGAAGCCATGCCGATCCGGGAGACGACGCCGACCAATCCCATCAATCCCTACGGCGCCTCGAAGCTGATGGTCGAACGTATCGTGGCGGATTACCGCACGGCCTACGGTTTGAACGCGTTTTGTCTGCGCTATTTCAACGCCTGCGGCGCCGACCTCGACGGCGAAATCGGCGAACTGCGCAACCCCGAAACCCATCTGATCTCTCGCGCCATCATGGCGATGCAAGGCTACATCACGGATTTCCAAGTGTTCGGCGGCGACTTCGACACGCCGGACGGCACCGCGATCCGCGATTACATCCATGTCGTCGATCTGGCCGATGCGCATGTCGCCGCCGTGCAGCGGCTGCTGGCGGGCGATCCCGGCACCATCTGCAATCTCGGCACCGGGCGCGGTTATTCCGTCAAACAGGTGCTCGACGCCATCGGCGCCGAAAGTAACGAACCCGCGCCCCGCGTCGAGGGTCCGCGCCGTGCCGGCGATCCGGCCTGCCTTGTCGCCGATGCCTCGTTCGCCGCCACGCGCTTGGGATTCACCACCAAACACTCGGATCTAGCGACCGTCGCGCGCACCGCGTGGGCGTGGCACCGCAAGGCGCATCCCAAGCGCAACGCGGGCGGCTAGCGTGGTTATTTGGTAAAGCCGTCAATCGCCGCGCGGCGGGCTTTGCTGTTCGCGCTTGGCCGCCACGTCCGCTCGCTCGCCGCGGCGCTTGGCCGGGCGCGCGACGAACGTCGGGCGGTTCTTTGTTTCATTGTAGATGCGGCCGACATATTCGCCGATCAGGCCGATCGAGACCAGTTGAATGCCGCTCAACAAGAACAGCGCGAGGATGACGCTGGTGAAACCCGGCACGTCGCTCGGGCTGTGGCCGAGAATCTCGACCCCGGTGACGTGCCACAGCAAGTAAGCAAAAAATGCCACGAGGGCGCCGACCGACGAGGCGAGCCCGAGCCTGTGTGAGTCGGCGCGGTCAGGATCGCCTTGGTCTTGTCCGCATGCAACGCGTCGTAGAGCCGCGCGATCGAGCGCGCCGCATTGCGGAAGGCCGGATGGGTGGTGACATCCTTGACGCCATAGACATAAACTCGCGCCCGTCGCGCAGGCTTTCGAGGTATTCCGCGCTGGTAAACGGCCGGCCCTTGTCGGCGATGGCGTCTTCGGCTCTGGCCCGGTTCATGGGAATTTTCCTCGTTCGTATGTCTTGCCCATTGGGTTGCCCAGCCGTAGCCCGCGGCGGATGGGACGACAAGGGACGGCGCCGGGCGCACGCCGGCATGCCAGCCCCTTGCATGAGGACGGCGGCCATCGGCTGGCGCGTCGTTACGGATCGATGGTAAATTCCGCTTCGGAAGCGCGATGCGCGCAGAACAGGGGACGCCCATGGCGGGATCGTTTGGCGAAGCAATCGGGCGGCTCGTTGCCAAGCACCCGTTGATCGTTGTCGGCATCCCGCTGGCCATTGGCCTTGGCGTGCAAGCGCTGCTCAAGCAAGGGTCGGAATGGGTGGAGGTCTTCGTCCCGGCAGGGCACGTGCTGGGCGCAGGCGGAGATGTCTACAGCTCCAAGGGTTACCTCTATCCGCCTTTCATGGCTCTGGCGGCGCTGCCGTTCGCGTGGCTCCCCGAGCTCGTTTCACGACTGGCTTATTACCTTGTCAACGTCCTCTGCGTGGTCGCGATGACGCGGTCGGCGTGGTCGCTGAGCGGCGGCGGCGCCCTGCCCCCGCTCGGCGCCAGGGCCCTCAGCACGAAGCCTTCCAGCGCAAAGGCTTTCGGCGCGAACACTCTCAGTGCGGACACCTTCAGCGCTAACACTTGGAGCGAATGGGCGATCTTCGGCGTCGGCATCCTGTGCAGCGCGTCCTATATCCTCAACGACCTGGCGCACCAGCAGGTCGATGTCATGATAGATGCTGGGGTCGTGGCCGGGTCCTTTTTGCTCCTCCGCGGCAACCGCATCGGCGGCAGCGTGCTGATCGGATTGGCGGCAGCGTGCAAAGGTCCGCCCTTGCTGTTCGCGCCCTATCTCGCCTTTCGCCGCAACTGGGTCGCCGCGGCGATCATCGTCGTCGTCGCCATCGGCGCCAATTTTCTGCCAGATCTGCTTATTGCTTCGCCGACCGGCCATGTTCGCTTTCTGGAATGGCTGCAGCACCTGTTCGTTCCGACGTTCACGGGCCAGCCGGGGTCGTGGAATGGGGTCAGCACGTTCAACCAGTCGCTGGCCGGGACCGTCCAGCGGCTGTGGACGTCGACGCTGCAATGGACGCCGACCGAACTCGTCGAAGTCAACAATGTCCGTCAAGTACCGGCCTCGTGGATCAAGACCGCGCTCTATGGCCTGTTCCTGGTCATGCTGGCGACATCCGTGCTTACGGCCTTGCGTGGCCAATCCGCGGCGCGTGCCGGCGCTTCGGCGCGACTGCCAAGTCACACGGCGCTGGAATTCGCCGCGGTTTCGCTCCTCATGGTGCTGATATCGCCGATGTCGGACCTCGCCCATCTCGGGGTGGTGATCCTGCCGGCGTTCTGCCTGGCGCGGATTGCGGCAGTCTACCGCGACCGCACTGCGACGGCGGCGCTCGTCGTCGCCGCGGCAGGCGCCATCGTCGTGAACAAGGATCTCGTCGGCGGCACTTTCTACACAGCCGCGCTATGGGGCGGTGCCGCCACCTGGAGCTTGCTCGCCCTCTGGGTCGGGTGCGTGATCGCGCTCGCCCGCGGCCGTACCGGGGCGCCGACCGGCGAGTTTACGCGGGCGATCCTTCCGCTGCCGGCGCCCCGCGGCGCGGCATCAGCGGTTTGACGCGCCACGGCCGTGCCCCGCCGGTTACGCCTCACCACGGTGGCGCCGGCGCACCCGACTGGTTTCTGCGGCGCTGGATCGATAAGTTCGAGCACACCTGGAACTATGACGCGAGTTATCTGCGCGACGTGTTGGATGCCGACCCGCGCGCGCTGATGGCCTTCGGCAAGGTGAGCAGCCTCAGCGCTTATCGCAAGGACGTACCGCCCGAGGTCTATTTCGCGGCTGCAATCGTCGGCACGATGGCGGAGGATTGCGGGCCGTGCACCCAACTCACGATCGACATGGCCGAGCGGGCCGGCGTCGATCGGGCAATCCTGCGGGCGATCGTGGCGCGCGATCTTCACGCCATGCCGGAGGACGTGGCGCTGGCGTTTCGCTTCGCTGAAACCAGCCTGCGTCACGCGCCCGAGGCTGACGATTTGCGCGAGGAAGTGGTTCATCGCTTCGGCCAACGCGGCTTGGTGTCGCTCGCTTTCGCGCTGACCGCCTCGCGCCTATATCCGACGTTGAAATACGCGCTGGGCCACGGCCGGGCCTGCACGCGCGTGACGGTCGGGGGTGAAGCGCGGCCGGTGCTGCGGGAACTGACGCGGGCGGCATGACCACAGCCCATGACCACAGCCAATGAACGCGATCAGGTGCAATCATTCGAGGCCCATCGGTCGGCGCTGACGGGTCTCGCCTACCGCATGCTCGGATCGCGCGCCGAAGCCGAGGATGTGGTGCAGGATGCCTATTTGCGCTGGCATGCGGCGGATCGTGCCGCCATCGCCCAACCGCGACGCTATCTCGGCACGGTGGTCACGCGCCTGTGCCTCGACCGCATGAAGTCGGCCAAAGCACGGCGCGAGCTTTATGTCGGACAATGGTTGCCCGAGCCGGTGGTCGACGAACCGCTTGACGCCGGCGCCGCCGGCGATCTCGCCCATGATCTCTCCGTCGCCTTGATGTTGGTGCTCGAACGGCTGTCGCCGCTCGAGCGCGCCGCCTTTTTGTTGCACGATGTGTTCGGGCTCGAATTCGCCGCGGTAGCGAGCGCGCTCGACCGCGGCGAGGCCGCCTGCCGCCAGCTGGCGGCGCGCGCCCGTGCGCATATCGAGGCCGGTCGGCCCCGCTTTGCAACGTCGCGCGACGAGGGCCATCGTCTGGCGGCGGCGTTCCGCACGGCGGTCGAAACGGGCGATACGCAGACCCTGACGCGGCTTCTGGCCGCCGACGCCGTGCTTTATTCCGACGGCGGCGGTAAACGCCCAGCTGGCTCAACCCGATCCATGGCGCCGACAAGATCCTGCGCTTCCTTGCCGGCATCGCGCGCAAGAACCCGTCGCTGCCGGCCATGCAAGTCCGCCCGGCGACCATCAATGGTCTGGCGGGCATGGTCCTGCGCGAGGTGGACGGTGCGATCGACACCATGGCGTTCGATCATCGCGACGGCCGCATCGTCGCCATCTACATCACGCGCAATCCCGACAAGCAGCGCCACGTCCGGTTCTGACAAAGCGGCGATCATGCCGCCTTGCGCCGGAACCGGCTGAACTGGAAACGCTGGATCGCTCCCGCCGGTGTTCGATGGGCGTGATTGCGGCTCTCGACCAGATCGAACGCGGCGCCGAGCATTTGACCGAGCGACGCGGCATCGTGGCGAATAATGGGCAGGCCGCTACAGCGCTCGGGCCCATCGGGGGCGAATGTCCCGATGACGACCTGGCCGCCCGGGCGCACGGCCGTCGATACACGTTCGGCATAGGCCGCGCGATCCTTCGGATCGGTCAGGAAATGCCTTCGCCGAAAGGTCGAGGACCGTGATGGCACGGAAACCGACGGAGATGGCTGGGTTCTCCTGAAACCAGCTCACCTCGCGCTCGCCCTTGGTCGTATAGACGTTCTTCCAATGAGCTTGCTCCCAATGAGCTTGCCGGCCGAGATCGTTCACCGCTGTCTTCCTCTTGTGCGCCCGCGCTGTTGAATTCAGCTAATGCCGATTGAGACCCGTCGCAACGGTCGCGCCCAAGCATTTCCGGCAAATCGTCACATTGACAACCCACTGCGGCCCAGATGCGCCGGAAAAAGTCACGCAGGTTAACGAGAAACCGGCGCTCTCGTGTCCAGCGTAGGAGGGCTCGATGCTGACGTGGAAAACGCTCCTTCCGGCCGTCATCGTTCCAACTGCTGTTTGCTTGACGGTGCAAGCAAGCCTGAGCGGGGCCGCGGAAGAATGCAGAACGCGGCCCGGTCTGTCGACGCCGCGGGGTAGCCACTGGTATTATCGCATCAATCGCCCGGATCGACGGCATTGCTGGTTTCTCGCCGCCGAGGGGCGTTCCGTGCGCGCGCATGGACGGGGAACGGACGCCGCAGCGTCGGCGCCGGATGCGTCCACGCCAAAGAGTTCGACGCCCGATGCGGAGCTGCCGCGACGGAGCGCCGACGCGGCGCCTGCGCAAGCAACGCTCGCCCAAGCCGCGCTGATGGCGCCCAGTCCGGCGGATGTTGCGGCGCCGGAACCGCCGGTCCGTGACGCGGGAACCGCCACGGAGTTCGCTGCACGTTGGCCGAGCCCATCGGGTGTACGTGATTTGGACGACGGCCAAACCGGCACAACAAACACCGCCGATGCTGAACCACAAGCGACGGCCGCTGCAGCGGAAACGCCGATGCGGCCGGTCGTCACGGCCGAGCGCGCCGAGCCGGCATCGGAGGGCCAAAAGGTTCTGCAACAAGAGGTCTTGCAAACAGCGTCGCTGGCCGGCGGGGCGGCGTTGGCGCTGCTGTTTTTCGCCGGGTGGATCGTGAAAGCCGGCGGCCGTTCGCGCCTCCAGCTCGGCGCCGAATTGGCCACGATCGATGGTCACGCGTGGGCGCCGGCTTCGCCAACCGGCGGTCCGGCGGCGCGGCTGCCGACACCAACCGATCCCGCCGTCGATCTCAAGAGAAGCCTTGCCGAACTGATGCGCGACCTGCGGCGGGCCGATGCGGGGCGCCACGCGCCGCAGCCGTCCACGCTGCCGGCACGGCGTAAGCGCGCGGCAGCTTCGCCGCCACAGCCCGTCGAAGACGGGCGTGAACGCCCTTCTGCCTCGCAATGACGACGAGGCTCCTCACAATGACGGCAACTAATAAACCGCGGGGATGTAGAGCTCCTGCGGCACCGGGCGACGGGCGTAGTCGGGCTGGTGCTCGCGCTCGGGCATCACGATCGGATCGTGCGGCGCTTCGGCGTACGGCACTTGCTGAAGCAAGTGATGGATGCAGTTGAGGCGGGCACGCTTCTTGTCGACGCCCTCCACCACCCACCAGCGCGCCTCGGGGATATGGGTGCGCGCCAGCATTTCCTCCTTGGCCTTGGTGTAGCTTTCCCAGCGCCGGCGCGATTCCAGATCCATCGGGCTCAGTTTCCATTGCTTGAGCGGATCGTGGATGCGCATCAAAAAGCGCAGGTTCTGTTCCTCGTCGGTGATCGAGAACCAGTACTTCACCAGGATGATGCCGGATTTGACCAGCATGCGCTCGAATTCCGGAACGGTGCGAAAGAACTCTTCGCACTCGGCGTCCGAGCAGAAGCCCATGACGCGCTCGACGCCGGCGCGGTTGTACCAGCTGCGGTCGAACAGCACGATTTCGCCGGCGGCGGGCAAATGGCTGACGTAGCGCTGAAAGTACCATTGCGTGCGTTCGCGCGCGGTCGGCGCCGACAGCGCCACCACCTTGCAGATGCGCGGATTGAGCCGTTGCGTCACCCGCTTGATCACGCCGCCCTTGCCGGCGGCGTCGCGGCCCTCGAATAAAACGAGGAGCTTGAGCTTCTGATGCACTACCCAGTCCTGCAGCTTGACGAGCTCGCGCTGGAGGCGCAGCAGCTCCTTGAAATAGATGTGGCGATCGATCGTTTCGTCGGGCGGCCGCGTGCCGGTCGCCTGCTCCAGAACGTCCGCGAACCGCGAATCGTCGAGCTCCAGCTCGAGCTCTTCGTCGACCGCGTCGAGCATTTCGTCCCTGAGGTGTTCACGCAGCGAATGGGGGTCGGTCGGCTTGCTATCCATCAGGAGGAGCTCCAGCGCGGACGGGAAAGGCGTCGGGCGAATGTTGCGGCGCCGATATGACGGGCTTACGACGACGGCAAAAAACTACAATATATCATGATGTTAAGTATTTTTATGGCGGTCGCTCATGACCTGACCCTGCCACGAAACCTGTTCCGCCGTGTGTTCAGATTGTCATGAAACTTGGGAATTTATAGGCGGCGCACAAAGGCCCTCCGATTGTCGGGGGGATCGGGATGTTTGGCATTGCACTTGCTTGGAAACAACAAGTCCCGAGTGCCAATCGCGACATGGTGGGAGGGCTCGATGCCAAAGGCAAAACGTGACGTGAACGGCGGTCCAGCGGCCGTGGACGAGCCTCTCGACGCGCCGGAGACCGAGGCGATCGAGCCCGAGACCGAAGACCGCAGCGCCGTCGTCGCCACGGTCGCGACCGTCGCCGTCGTCGGCATCGGCGCCGCGGCGTTCGAGGCGGCCCTGCTTCCTGGCATCGTGCTGGGCGTCGCGGCGATGTTCGTGCCGAAGTATCTGCCGCAGTTGGGCGCGGCGGTGAACCCGCTGTTCCGCTCGACCGTGCGCGGCGCCTACAAGATCGGCCAGAAGACCAAGGAAATGGTGGCCGAGGCCCAGGAGCAAGTTCACGACATCGTCGCCGAGGTTCATGCCGAAGGCGATCTCGATGCGACGGAGCAGAAGAGCGCCGTCGCCGGTGCACCGCGCGTCTGAGCGCGGTCGCGGGCGCGGCCGTTGCGTGTCGTTGCAGCACATCGTGCGCTGACCGGGGCTTGGCTGCCCGGCAGCAGCCGCGAAGCGTTGCGACGATTTTTTCTTGAAGCCTGAGCGAACCTCATGACCAAGATGAACCTCAAGATCGAGCACCAGGTGGCCGGACGGGTGCGGATGAAAATTCCGGCCGGCAAAGGCAATCCCGAGCTGTTGAAAGAGATCAGCGAAGTGTTCGCCGTCATCCCCGGCATCGAGGAGGTCATCGTCAATCCGACCACCGGCAGCGTGGTGTTGCACTACGACACCGACCGCCATGACGAATTCCACGGCTCGTTCCGAGAACATTACGACGCCCACGCCGCGGCCCATGGCGGCAACGGCGCGTCGCACGGCGCCACGACCGAGCTCGACGAACTGACCAACCGCATCGAGGCGGAAGCCGAATTCCTCGCGCAGCATTCGCATTCGGCGCGCGCGGTGGTCGATTTCGTCAAAAAAGTCGACCGCGAGATCAAGCTTGCGACCAACAACACCATCGATCTCAAGATCGTGTTCGCCGTCGCCATCATCGGCTTCACCGTATTCGAAGTCGGCGCAACGGCGGCGACGCCGGTGTGGGTGACGCTCGCGATTTTCACCGTCAATCATTTCATCGAGATGCACCCGCAACACGCCGCCGCCGCGGCCGGCGGTAATCCCAATCTGGCCCCGGTCCGGGTCGCGGGCTAAGCGCGCACGCCAAGGGGATCGAGGTTCGGCGCCATGGAATTCTCGATCCGGCATTTCATTTCCGGCCGCATCCGGCTGCATCTGCCGTCGCTCGCGCGCAAGCGCAAGCTCGCTGAATCAGCGCTCGTCTGGCTCGAAGCGCAGCCGGGCATCAAGCGCGCGCGCCTCAATTACGACTGCGCCAGCCTCGTCATCGAGTACGACGCCAAGTTCGAGCCGGTGCTGCGCGCGACGCTCGGCCGCCTGTCGCTCATGAGTCTCGACGATCTGCGGCTGCTGGTCGCGGCTGGCAGCAAGGCTCCGGCGGCGCCGCGCCCGGCGGTGCCGCGGCCGGCCGCCAAGCCGTCCTTGCTCGGCCGCACGCCGCTGACGCTGCCGACCGTTTCGCTCCTCATGGCGTTCAGCGCCAACCCGATCGTCACCGCCGTCAACATGCCGCTGATGCTGTGGAACGCCTATCCGATCGCGTTGCGGGCATACCGCGTGTGGCGGCGCGAGGGCCGGCTCAACGTCGATTTCCTCGACACGCTCGCGATCGCGGCCTCCCTCATGCAGGGCAATCCCATGGCCGGCGCGATCGTTACCTGGCTGATCAAGCTCGGCGACTGGATCCGCGATCTCACCGCCGCCGGCTCGAAGCGCGCCATCAGCGAGCTGCTCGAGTTCCAGAGCAAGACCGCCTGGGTCCTGCGCGAGGGCGTCGTCACCTCGATCCCGGCCACCGAGCTTGCGGTCGGCGACGCGGTCATCGCCTATCCGGGCGAGATCATCCCGGTCGACGGCGAGGTCATCGACGGTCACGCCATGATCGACCAAAAGACCATCACCGGCGAAGGCCTGCCGGTGATGCGCGCGAAGGGCGAGGCCGTGTTCGCCGCGACCGTCATCCGCGACGGCCAGCTCACGATCCGCGCCATGCGCGTCGGCACCGCGACCACCGCCGGCCAGATCGCGCGGCTCGTCGAATCCGCGCCGATCGGCGACACCCGGATGCAGAACCACGCCGAGAAGCTCGCCGACCGGCTGGTGCTGCCGACGCTCGGCCTCGCGGTCGGCACCGCCGCGGTCACCGGCGACTTCAATCGCTTCCTCTCGCTGGTGATCGTCGATTACGGCACCGGCATCCGCGTCGCCGCGCCGACCGCGGTACTCGCCTCCATGACGCATGCGGCGCGCGCCGGCATCATCATCAAGAGCGGCGCCCACATGGAGAAGCTCGCCGAGGTCGACACCGTCATCTTCGACAAGACCGGGACGCTGACCCACGGCCATCCGGTCGTCGTCAACGTCATCAGCTACGAGGCGGGCATCACGGCGCCGCATCTGCTCGGCCTCGCCGCGGCGGCGGAGACGCAAGCTCAAGCATCCGGTCGCCGACGCGCTGCGCGTCAAGGCGCACCAACTCGGCGCCAACATTCCCTATTGCGAGGAAACCAAATACCGCATCGGCCTCGGCGTCGAAGGCCAGGTCAACGGCTACTATCTCCATGTCGGCAACGAGCGCTTCATGCGGCAAAGCGACATCAATGTCGCCGTCTGCCGAAACCGACCGCGCCGCGCTCGACGAGCAGGGCTATTCCTGCATTTACGTCGCGGTCGATGGAACGCTCGCGGGCTTGGTGCCGTTTACCGACCAAATCCGCCCGGAAAGCCGGGAGATCATCAAGCGGCTGCACGCGATGGGCATACGCAACACGGTCATGCTGACCGGCGACAATGCGGTGGTCGCGCGCGCCGTCGGCCACCGGCTCGGCCTCACGCGCCAGTTCGCCGACATGCTGCCGGCGGACAAGGCCGAAGTGATCCAGCGCTTCCAGCGCGACGGCCATCGGGTCGCGATGGTCGGCGACGGCATCAACGATTCGCCGGCTCTTGAGCTTCGCCGATGTCGGCATCGCCATGAAGCACGGCGCCGAGGTGGCGCGGGAATCCGCCGACGTCGTGCTGATGGAAAACTCGCTGTGGAAGCTCGTCAAGGCGGTCGAGATTTCGCGCGGCGCGGTTCGCCTCATCCGCCAGAATTATGCTATCGTCGCCGGTCTGAACACCCTGGCACTGGGGCTCGCGCTGCCCGGCGGCCTGGTCAGCCCGGAAATTACCGCGCTGATCAGCAACGGTTCCGCGATCCTCGCCAGCTTGAACGGAATACGCCCGATCCTGCGCTACCAATGACCACGGCCGAGCCAACGATCACGCTGCCGCCGACGCATCACAAGGCGCTTCTGCGCGCCATCCGTAACCTGGAAAACCCGCACTTTGCCGCGCAACTTGCCGACTATGCCGGCCAGCCGATCGCCCGTGCGCTGCACCTGATGCCGAAGGCGGCATCCGACCGCTTCAACAAAATCGTCGAAGCCGCCATCCTGCGATCGCTCAACATCGCCATCCGCTCGATCGAGCCGCAATCCAAACGGCCGCCGGCGCAACGCGCGGCGTCGTTCCTGGCCGGTATCTCGGGCGGCCTGAGCGGCTTTTTCGGCTTCGCCGCGCTGCCGATCGAATTGCCGGTGACGACGACCTTGATGCTGCGCGCGATCGCCGACATCGCCCGCCATCACGGCGAGGATCTCTCGACGCTGGAAGCGCGGCTCGCCTGCGTCGAAGTATTCGCGCTCGGTTCGCCCAGCCCGCAGGGGCGGCGCACCGACATCGGCTATTATGCCGCGCGGGCGTCTGATCAGCAGACTGACCGGCAACGCCGCGACGCTCCTCGCCGAGCGCAGCGTCGCCAACGTGTCCGCCCCGGTCGTCGGCGGCCTGGTGACGGAGATCGCCACCCGGTTCGGCGTCGTCGTGTCCGAGCGTTCGGCGGCGAGCGCGTTGCCGGTGCTCGGCGCGGTCGGCGGCGCCACCATCAACATGATTTTCATGAATCACTTTCAGCGCGTCGCCCGCGGCCATTTCGCCATCAGGCGGCTGGAGCGCCAATACGGCGCCGCCGTCGTGCGCCGGCTGTACGACGCCCATGCGCCGCGCCGTGCCGTTAAGGCGGGAGCCCGATTGCTGTCCCATGGCCGCGGAGGCTGATCCGGCTTCCGGCGCGGCCGTGCCGGCGCGATCGCCGCGGCCGGATGGCGGCGTCGATCCGCGCCTCGCGGGTCTGCGGCGCATGCGGGCGATAGCGACGCTCCTTCTGGTGCTGATGGCGGCCGTGTTCGTCGCGACGTCGGTCGCAAAACTCGACTGGCCGTGGCTGCCTTACCTGCGGGCCTTCGCCGAGGCCGGCATGGTCGGCGCCTGCGCCGACTGGTTCGCGGTCGTCGCCTTGTTCCGGCGGCCGTTCGGCCTGCCCATTCCGCACACCGGCATCATTCCCGCCAACAAAGAGCGGATCGGCTCGGCGCTTGGACGTTTCATCACCAACAATTTCCTCACCGCCGCGGCGATGAACGAACGGCTGGCGCGGCTCGACGTGATCGGCACGCTGGCGCAGTGGATGCAGGAGCCGGCGAACGCCAAGCGGCTCGGCGACTATGTCGCGCTGGTGCTGCCGTCCATCTCCCGATCGCTGCCGACGCCGCAGATCGGCGAATCGCTCGGCAAGCTGACGCTGCAGGCGCTCGAAGCCATCCCGGCGGCGCCGCTCGCTTCGAAGATGCTGGCGATCCTGTGGGCGCACGGCGAGGCGCAGGCGCTGTTGGCGCGCGCCATCGACTATGGCGAAGACTGGCTCACCAGCAACAAGGATTTTCTGACGCGCAAAGTGTCCGAGCAGTCCTCGCGCTGGATCCCGAAATGGGTCGACAAGATGATCGCCGAAAAGGTCATCAACGGCCTGTTGAGCACGCTCGGCGAAATGCGCGACCCCGCGCATCCGTGGCGCGTCGAACTGCGGAAGGCGGTCGAGCGGCTGATCGCCGACCTCGCCGCGGACCCGCAGATGCGCGCGCAGGCCGAACGCTTCAAGGCCGAGCTTCTCGCCAACCCGCTCCTGATCGAACAGGCGCGGACCCTGTGGGCCGAGGTCGAGAGCGGCCTCACCGCCGGCTTTCCCGCCCATGCCGATCAGATCGCGCACGCCTGCGAACAGGCGTTGCGAAGCACCGGCGCGTGGCTGCGCCAGGACGACGAGCGCAAGGCGCGCCTCAACCGGCGCATCCGCGTGTTCACGCCAGCGCCTCTTGCTGCTCTACCGTTTCGAAATCGGCGGCTATATCGAGCGTGTGGTGCACAACTGGGACACCGCGACGCTGGTCGACCGCCTCGAGCTGCAGGTCGGCAAGGACCTGCAATATATCCGCATCAACGGCACCCTGGTCGGCGGCCTCGTCGGCGTGCTGATTTTCATCGCCGGCAAATGGATAGCGCTGTTTTAGTTAGTTGGTGCCCTCGCCCGCAAGCGGGCGAAGGCACGATGCCCGGCGCCGCGTTTGTGGCGCGGCCATCGCAATAGCTTCACACAGCGTCGGTACGCTCACCCGTTCACGCGAAGGGGAGCGTGGCGGGATGCCCGAGGCCCGTATCTTGGCGTTGCGCCGTTCTTTGGCGGCGATCTTCGAGGACGACGAGCCGCGCGGCGTGGCGACCCGTCTGTTCAATGTTCTGCTCGACAACCCTCATCGTCGCCAATGTCGCCGGCATCGTGCTGGAATCGGTCGAGCCGATCCGTCACCAGTTTTCCGGCGCGCTCGACGCGTTCGAGCACGTCGCCACTGCCGTGTTCGCGGTCGAATATCTGCTGCGGGCATGGGCGTGCGTCGACTTCCACGCCGCGGCGTATCGGCATCCATTATGGGGCCGGCTGCGCTATCTGCGCAGCTTCTTCGCGCTGATCGACCTCGCCGCGGTCTTGCCGGCGCTCGTCGGCGCGTTCGGCGCGGCCGACTTGCGGGTGCTACGCCTGTTGCGGCTATTGCGGATGCTGAAACTGGTCCGCCACTCGACGACGTTCGGTTTGCTCGGACGCGTGCTGCGCGACGAGGCGAACTCGATCGCCGCGCTGGTGTTCGTGCTCCTCCTCACCGTCACCATCGCCGGCTCGCTGATGTTCATGCTCGAAGGCGACGAGCAGCCGAATGTTTTCACCTCGATCCCGGTGGCGATGTGGTGGGCGGTCGAGACGCTGACGACGGTCGGTTACGGCGACTTCGTGCCGGTGACGCTGTTGGGGCGCGTGCTCGGCGGCGTGGTCTCGATCGTCGGCATCGGCACCTTGGCGCTGTTTTCCGGCTTGATCACGGTCGGCTTCATCGACCAGCTCAAATTGTACCGGGAGCATCATCCCAAATTGAGCGTCGCCGGCGGCGACGGGGCCGGGTTGATTGATCTGCATCATCACCGTGCCGCCGCGGGCGGCGTTCATCGGCCGCAGCCGGCGGACCAAGTCGCAGCAACTCATACACCGCCGGCCGCGACCAAATCAGGTCCCGGCATATGCCCGCATTGCGGCTACGCCATCGTGCACGGCACGACGCATTAGTTCTATTCGTCATTGCGAGACGTACGCGAAGCAATCCAGATTCCGTGCCGGCTTACCCTGGATTGCGTCGCTTGCGCTCGCAATGACGGTCACTCGGCGACCTGCCCGACCAGCGTGAACGCGCGCGACTGCGGATCGTAAAAACTCAGATCGCCGCTGCCGACGTCGAAATAGGCGCCGACGAGATGCAGACGCCCTTCAGCGACGCGGGTGCGGATCTCCGGGAAGGTCAGGAGATTGCCCAAGGTCGTGACGACCGAGGCCTGCTCCAGCACGCTGAGATAAGCGGGCCCCGTCGCGCCGTCGGCGTCGCCGACGGCGTTGGCCGCCGGCGCCATCAGTGACATCCAGCTGTCGATGAAGTCGCCCGGCACGGTGCGGCCGCGATGCTCGACGAAGGCGCGCACCCCGCCGCAGTGGGAATGTCCCATCACCATGATGGTGGCGACGCCGAGAATCTGCACGGCGAATTCGAGCGCCGCCGATACGCCGTGGATCAGGCCGGTCGGCGTGTAGGGCGGCACCAGGTTGGCGACGTTGCGCACGACGAAAAGCTCGCCGGGATGGGCGTCGAAAATGACCTCCGGCGACACCCGGGAATTGCAGCAGCAGATCACCATCACTTCAGGACGCTGCCCGGTTTCGGCGAGCTTCTGGTAGCGGCTTTTCTCGAGCGGCAGGCGGGTGTCGACGAAGGCGCGATAGCCATGGAACAGACGCGCGGGAATTTGCATGGCACGACCTCGCAAAAGGGCGCTCGCCCGATGTCCCGGAGTTTTGTGACAGCCATTGCCAACAGTGATATGACGTAAATCCTGCTCGCCGTTCGCGGCGGCCATCCAAAGGTCTTGTCGAGGCTATGCAAGAATTGTCCCAAACTCTGCCGAAGGAACGCGTCGCGCGCCGCGTCCGTCACGAAACCAAGCTGCGGTTGTTGCAAGTCCGCAACGTCGCCCACATCACGCCGAAAATGGTGCGCGTCGTTCTGGGCGGCGACGAGCTCGCCGGTTTCGTCAGCGCCGCCCATGACGATCACGTCAAGCTGTTCTTCCCGCTGCCGGGCGAAGACAAGCCGGCGCTGCCGCCGCTCGGCTCCAACGGCCGGGCGTTCGCCGAGGGCGCGCCGCGCCCGCCGATGCGCGATTACACGCCGCGCCGCTACGACGCCGCGGCGAACACGTTGACCGTCGATTTCGTGCTGCACGGCGAAGGGCCGGCGACCACCTGGGCGGCGCAAGCGAAGCCCGGCGACTTTCTCGGCGTCGGCGGTCCGCGCGGTTCGTTCGTCGTGCCGGACGATTTTGACTGGTATCTGCTCGCCGGCGACGAAAGCGCGCTGCCGGCGATCGGCCGCCGGCTGGAGGAACTCCCCGCGACCGCCCGTGCGCTCGTCGTCGCCGAAGTCGAGGACGCCGGCGAGGAACAACAATTCGACACGCGGGCGAAGCTCGATATGCATTGGCTGCACCGCCACGCCCCGAGTGGCAGCGAGCAGGAATTGTTGTTGCTGGAGGCGCTCGCCGAGCTGCCCTTGCCGCGCGGCGAGGGCTATGCCTGGGTCGCCGCGGAAGCCGCCGTCGCCAAAGCCTCGCGCCGCGTTCTGGTCGACCGGCGCGGCCTGCCCAAGGATCGCGTCAAGGCCGCCGCGTACTGGAAGCGCGGCGCCGTCGCGGTGCACGAGACCTACGACGACTGAAACGGAATCCGAGCCGTCGGGATTCAAAGATCGTTATCAGAACCGCCAGCGCACATTGCCTTGGATCGCATTGTCCTGGACGTTGCCGGCGAGATTGCCGGAATAGAACACG
The DNA here is from genome assembly GCA_963836095.1 of uncultured Pseudomonadota bacterium. Lineage (GTDB taxonomy): Bacteria > Pseudomonadota > Alphaproteobacteria > Rhizobiales > Xanthobacteraceae > BOG-931. The sequence continues at coordinate 252,697 of CAWIHU010000011.1, read as the reverse complement.
GCGACCGTGACCTGCGCGTTGACGCTGAGATCGACGCCGGCCTCGACCAGCGCCGCGTCGCGCGCCAGCGGTACGCCGGAGACGGTGAAGGGGGCGCCGGTGGTCGCGAAGGCGAGCGCCGCTGTGGGCGTCACCGGCCCGATTGCATGCTGCCAGAGGGCCGCGGCGTGCGGGACGAGCGTCATGTCGGATGCCACGACCCAAGCGGAAGCGGCGCGCGCGCCAAGCGTGGAATAGCCGACGTCGTCGGTGCCGCTCGATCCGCTGAGCGCCGCCGCGCCGCTGCCCCCGCTTTCGGTAAAGCCGCCGGTGTTGAGATGCACGAATGCCAACCCGGCGAGCGGTTCGGCGGCGATGGGGCCGTACGCCAGGCCGTAACCGACTTCACCGAACACCTGCGCCGTGGTCGCGTCATAGCGGGCACTCGCGCTGTCGGTGAAACCGGGGAAGGCGATGCTGCGGCCGGTATCGAGCGTGCTGAAAGCGCCCGCCGCGGCGCCGCGCAAATTCCAGGGGCCGAAGGCCGCTGCGGCATACCCCGCGACATGCGCGGTATCGATGTTCGCCGAACTCGCCAGATCGGCGATGTCGAGGAAAGAGTTGGTATAGCCGCCGGCAAGGCCGGCCAGCCAATTGCTGCCGAACTGGCGGTCGGCGCCGGCGAAGACCCCGGCGAGATTCCGGCTCACGTCGGCCGCATTGCCGTTGCCTTCGAAGCGGCCCCAGGCGCCTACCCCTTGCGCCCAGAACACGGTCGGGGGTGCCGGCGCGGATGCAGCCGGAGCCTTGACCGGAAATACCGGCCCGCGTGCGTCGGCATAAGCGAGGCCGGCATCGGACGACGATTGTGACGTGTCCGCATACGCCAGCGTCGGGCCGCCCGCGGTCAGCGCGGCCATCGGGCCGGCGCCGCCGACGAACGCGGCTTGGCGCATGCGTCCCAGCACGGCCTCGCGCAAATAGAGACTGTCGCTGAGCATGACGGTGCGGGCGCTGGCATAGACCTCGCCGTCGAGCTGCGCGAGCGCGCTGCGCAGCGGCGCCGGATCGCCGTAATTGAGGACGTCGAGACTGTTGTACATGCCGTCCATGGGGGAGAACAGCGCTGGGTAGGGCCCGCGATCGAGCGCGGCGGCGACGGCGCCGACATTGCCGCCGCCCGCGCGGGGCGCGTAGGCGAGCGCGTAGCCGCCGATCGCCTGCTGGTCGATGAAGCTCGACGCGCTCAGGAATTGCGGCACCGGTCCACACCCCGCGCCGCCCTGGCTCTTGCCGACCAGAAACTCTTGCACCGCGCCGCCCTGTTGCCCGTAGAGCGGATTCGCTGGACCGACCAGCAGGCACGTTCCGGCAGGGACCTGAACGAGCGTCTCCATCGACGGCGTATAGGACAATGCGAGCACGTTTTGAATCTGCGCGGCGGTCAAGCCACGCACCTCGTTCGATCCGACGATGAAGCTGCCGACCGCGCCGCTCGTGCCGGGCAAATAGAACCGTACATATTGCGTCGGCGCCGTCGTCTGGACGACAAGGGCCGATGCGCCCGGCGTGAAGGGCGGGTCCGAGTATTTGGGGAACAGATAAGCGTCGGCGTCCACGCCGGTGGTGATCGAAGGCACCGACGTTCCGACGCAGGATGTCATCGAGCCGGGCGGGCAGTTCGAGCCTGAAAACGGCAGTCCCCGATAGACCGGCCCGACGATGACTTGGCCGGGCGGTAACGGCAGGCCGGATCCGGTTTGGGATCGCGCCTCGCCCGCGTAGCCGCCGGCCAAAGCGACGGCGACGGCGAACACACGGGCACGCCTAGCGGCGCGCAGCTGCCATGACTGTCCCATCGGGTTGCCTGCCGTAGAACAAGTGTGCTGACAGCCACAACGTTTAGGGCAATGAGTTGGCCAAACTCGGGTTGCATTTTACCTGAGCTTATTTGTCCACATGTATATTTGTTCGTCGCCGAAGACCGCGCACTGGCTTCGTTCGAGGCCGATCGCCCGCCAAATCGTGCGCCGCGGTCGCGATGGTGGGCCGCCGTGCAAGCGGCAACCGCGCGATCAAACAAATAATATCGTGACCTAAAGCCGCACGCCGAAGGTTTCGGCAAAACCGCGCGCCCCGGCGGCGGTGATGGTCAGCGCGCGCGTCGCTTTGCGGCGCTCGATCCATTTCAGCTCCAGGCAGCGGCCGAACAGGGCGGCGCCGACGGCGCCGGCGAGGTGCCAGCGGCGTTCGCTCCAGTCGAGGCAGGGCCGGCACACGACGCGGCGCGAGCCGGGCGGATGCAGCTGCGCGCCGAATTCGGCAAAGAAGCGCGCGCCGGCGGCGGTGACCTCGCCGCCCTCGTCGCCGAGCACGATGTGCTCGCGCGTCAACAGCGCATCCGTCAGCGCGACGCCGAGCCGGCCGGCGACATGATCGTAGCAGCTGCGCGCGGTGCGCATGGCGTCATCGAGGCGCGAGGGCCGCGACCGGCGTTCCGGCAGTTGCACGAGGGCGAGCGCCATCACGCTTTCGAGCATTGAGCCGACGAGCGGCGAGGCCAGCCGGTAATAGCGGTGGCGGCCCTGCTTCTCGAGCGCCAACAGATTGGCTTGCGTCAGCTTGGCGAGATGGCCGCTGGTGGTCTGCGGCGCGACGCCGGCAATGCCGGCAAGTTCGGTCGCCGTGAAAGCGCGGCCGTCGATCAAAGCGGCCAAGATATTCGCCCGCGCCGGATCGCCCAACAGCGCGCCGATTTCGGCCAGGGCCAGATTAGGTGTGCTCATGGGCCGCAATATAGACGGGAGGCGACGTAAAATCCCGCTGCGTCGCTACGGTCTTCGCCGTAGTGTCGGGGCTCGCGCGCGGCGAAGCCCGTGACCATGTAGCCGGGGCTCGAGAATACGCGTCTTCGGGAGGATCGCCGTGGTAGCTCGCTCGGAACCAGCGCATTCAGGCGTGTTCTACGGCTGGTTCGTCGTCGCCGGCACCTTTGCCGTCACCTTCGTCGGCTTCGGCGCGGCTTATTCGTTCAGCGCCTTTCTGCTGTCGCTGCAGCACGATTTCGACGCCTCGCGCGGTTCGGTGTCGCTCGTTTTCTCGCTCGCCGGCTTTCTTTATTTCGCGCTCGGCGTCGTCAGCGGCCCGCTGGCCGACCGCTGGGGCGTGCGATGGTTTGTCGTGATCGGCATGGTCGTCACCGCGGCGGGCCTTGCGCTCGCGAGCGTGGCGCACAGCCTGACGGAAGTTTACGCCGCTTACGGGCTCGGCGTCGGCTTGGGGGTCGGTTGCTCCTATGTGCCGGCCGTGGGCGCGGTGCAGCGCTGGTTCGTCCGCCGCCGCGGCTTCGCCTCGGGCCTCGCGGTCAGCGGGATCGGCGTCGGCACGCTGGTCGTGCCGCCGGTCGCGGCTTATCTGATCGCGGCATTCGGCTGGCGCGCGGCCTATCTGACGCTCGGGGCCTTTGCGCTCGTCGTCGGCGCCGGTCTTGCTTTTCTGATCGACGACGATCCGCGCCGCCGCGGTCTTGGTCCCGACGGCGATGCGGTGCCGGCGGATGCGCCGTTGCCGCAGGCCGCGGGCGCCGAGGTCGGCAAGGCGATCCGCTCGCCGCGTTTCATCGGGCTTTACGCCGCGTGCTTCATCTGCGCGTTTGGGCTGTTTGTTCCGTTCGTTCACCTCGTCCCCTACGCGCTCGATCACGGCGTCGCGCAAAGTTCCGCCGTTCTTCTGCTCGGCGCCATCGGCGTCGGCAGCACGGCCGGGCGCTTCCTGCTCGGCGGCCTCGCCGACCGGCTCGGCCGGCCGTTGTCGTTTCTGATGATGTTTTTGGGGATCGGGCTCTCGTTCGTCATCTGGGCGGTATCGACGAGCTTCCTGCCGCTCGCCGTCTTCGCGCTGGTCTATGGCGTGTTCTACGGCGGCTTCGTCGCGCTCGCGCCGGCGGTCGTGATCGACTATTTCGGCGGCCGCAACGCCGGGAGCCTGATCGGCATTCTCTACACCAGCGTGGCGTTCGGCACGCTGGTCGGCCCGACCGCCGCCGGCTACGCTTACGACATCAGCCACAGCTACCTGTTGCCGATCCTGATCAGCGTCGGCGCCAATTTGGTCGCCGTGGTTATTCTGGCGGCGACGGCGAAGACGGCGGCAGCGCGTTAGTCTTTCTGCATCACTTTTTCTGTGGAGATGAAAATGCCGTCCGCCCAATCCCGCGCCGAAGCATTCTGCCGCCGTTTCGGGCTGAAGCTGCCGATCCTGTTGGCGCCGATGGCGGGGGCGAGCGCGCCTTCGCTCTCGATCGCGGTGATGAAGGCGGGCGGGCTCGGCGCCTGCGGCGCGCTGTTGATGCAGCCCGCCGAGATCGTCGCCTGGGCGGACGAGGTGCGCGCGGGCGCCGACGGTCCTTATCAGCTCAATCTCTGGATCCCCGATCCGCCGCCGCGGCGCGATCCGGACCACGAAGCGCGCCTGCGCGCCTTTCTGGCCGGGTGGGGCCCGCCGGTTGCGCCGAACGCCGGCGACGCCACGCTGCCAGATTTTGCCGCGCAATGCGACGCGCTCATCGCGATCCGGCCGCCGATCGTATCCTCGGTGATGGGGCTTTATCCCGCCGCTTTCGTCGCCAAGCTGAAAGCGGCCGGCATCGTCTGGGTCGCGAATGTCTCGGCCGTCGCCGAAGCGCGGGCCGCCGAGGCGGCGGGCGCCGACGTTGTGGCCGTGCAGGGCATGGAAGCGGGCGGCCATCGCGGTTGTTTCGATGCCGCGCTGGCAGAGCGCCAACAGGTCGGCTTGTTTGCTCTACTGCCGGCGGTGGTCGACGCCGTCAAAGTCCCGGTGGTCGCGACCGGCGGCATCGCCGACGCGCGCGGTGTCGCGGCGGCGCTGTTGCTCGGCGCCAGCGCCGCGCAGATCGGCACCGGGCTGTTACGAACGCCGGAAGCAAAAACCCATCCGGCCTGGGCCGGCGCCATCGGACGCACCGCGCCGGAGGGCACCATGCTCACCCGCGCCTTCTCGGGCCGCGCCGGCCGCAGCATCGCCTCCACCTACGTCCGCGCCGCTGCCGCCGCCGAGGCGCCGCCGCCGGCGCCGTACCCGGTGCAGCGCGGACTGTCCGCGGCGATGCGCCGCGAGGCGCAGAAGGCCGGCGACGCGGAGCGCATGCAGGCATGGTGCGGGCAAGCGGCCTATCTCGCGCGCGCCGAGCCCGCCGGGGAGATCGTGCGCAAGATTTGGGACGGCGCGCGCGATCTGTTGGGCTGGACGACAAAACCTTGAGTTTTTTACTTCGGTCTTCGCCGTAGCGTTCGGACTTGGCTCCGCGGCGGACGTTCGTCATTGAGGTAGCCGCCAAACAACAAGTGAGCGAAGCGGAGTCCCGACCATGACCGCAAGAAAATCAACCGGCAAATTCCCCAAGCTCGACGCGCGAGAGGAGCATTTTCTGATCCGCAGCCATCACGAGGGGCTGTCGCTGTTTCTGCGCTATCTGCCGCCGGAACGCGAAACGGCGCCGCGCCCGGGGATCGTGCTCTATGTTCACGGCGGCACCTTTCCATCGGGGCTGTCCATCGCGCATCGCTTTGACGGCCGCTCGTGGCGCGACGAACTCATCGCGTCCGGCTTTCACTGCTGGGGGCTCGATTTCCATGGTTTCGGTCGGTTCTCCGACCATTACCCGGAGACGAAGGAGCCGGCGCAAAACCATCCCCCGCTCGGGCGCGCCGAAGACGCGAGCCGCCAGCTCGAACGGGCGGTGCGTTTCATTCGCGCGCAGCACGGCGTCGACCGCATTTCGTTGATCGCGCATTCCTGGGGCTCGATTGTCGCCGGACGGCTCGCCGGACGTTGTCCGGAATTGATCGAGCGGCTGGTCTTCTTCGGGCCGATCGCATGGCGGGCGCGGCAGGCCGATCCGGTGCGGCTGCCGGCGTGGCGGCTGATCTCGCTCGAGGACCAGTGGGACCGCTTTGTCGGCGACGTGCCGCAAGGCGAACGGCCGGTGCTGGCGAAGCGGCATTTCGACGAATGGGGCGAAGCCTATCTCGACGTTCGATCCGGAAAGCCGCACGCGCACGCCGGCGGCGGTGAAGACGCCGAGTGGCGCTTTTCAGGATATTTTTGACGCGTGGGCCGGCGCGCTTGCGTATGACCCTGGATTGGTGCGGGCGCCAGTCGCCATCGTCCGCGGCGAATGGGACGGCATGTGTACCGCGCAAGACTCGATGTGGTTGTTTAATGCGCTGAAAGCCTCGCCGCTTCGGCGCATCGTCACCATCAGCCGCGGCACGCATCTGATGCATCTGGAGGACAGCCGTTACGCGCTCTATCGCGAGACCGAGGCCTTCCTGCGCGGCAACGACACGGTGTCGACGATCCGTCGCGTGGCCGCTTAGCACGACCGCCTTGTTCTACTCCAGCGCCGCGTAAACCAGATTGCGGAACAGCTGACGGAAATAATCGCGCTGCCGCGGCGCCTGGACCATCATCAGCGCGATCAGGTCTTCCTTCGGCGCGATCCAGAAATAGGTGCCGGCGACGCCGCCCCAGAAGAATTCGCCGGGCGAGCCGGGCGTCGGCGCGATGCCGACCTCGCGCCGTACCGCGAAGCCGAGCCCGAAGCCGTGTCCCGGCGGCAGCAGCGTCGGCGAGCCGTTGCGAACATGCGGCGCGAGGTGATCGGCAGTCATGAAAGCGAGCGTCCGGCTGCCGATGAAACGCCTGCCGTCGGCCGTCCCGCCGAGGGCGAGCATCCGCGCGAACCGCAGATAATCGTCGATGGTCGAGACGAGCCCGCCGCCGCCGGATTCGAAGCGCGGCGCGTTGTCCGTGTCGATCAGGGCGACGGGACCGCCGCATCGGGGTCGCGCGGGAACGGCTGCGCCAAGCGCGCGATCTTGTCCGCGGGGGTGAAGAAATCGGTGTCGGTCATGCCGAGCGGCTCGAGGATCCGCGCGCGCACGAATGCGCGCAGGCTTTGCCCGGAGACGATCTCGACGACACGGCCGATGACGTTGGTCGAGTGGCTGTAATCGAACCACGCGCCCGGCTGGTTGATCAACGGCAGCTTGGCGAGTTCGGTGATGAACTGCGCGGTGTCGAGGTCGCGCGTCAGAAAGCGGGTGGCGTTGCCGGGATCGCCGGTGAACAGCCCCATCTCCTTGTAGACGCGCTGCACGGCGGTATTGCCGGTGAACGCGTAGGTCAGGCCGGAAGTGTGGCGCAAGAGGTCCTGGATGGTGATCGCCCGCTCCGCGGCCACCAGCTTGAGCTTGCCGTCGCGCTCGACGCCGACTTTGGGGTCGGCCAACGCAGGCACGTATTTCCCGATCGGGTCGTTGATGAAGAGCTTGCCGTCCTCGACCAGCATCATCAGCGCGACCGAAACGATCGGCTTGGTCATCGAATAGATGCGGAAGATCGCGTCGTGCGGCAGCGGCGGACCGTCGGGCCGCAACAGGCCGACATCGCGGCGATAGGCGAGCTTGCCGCCGCGCGCGATCGCCATGGCGACACCGGGCACGTGCTTGCCGTCGACTTCGCGCTGCATCACGGCGGAGAGCCGGGCGAGCGCCTCGGGCGAAAGCCCGGCCTCTTTAGGGTCCGCGGCGGGGAGGGAACTTGAAGAGTGCCGGGGCGCGTCGTTCACGGTGGTGTCACGCTTTATCGTCGGGGAGGCCGAACACTGCCTTACCCCGGTCCGTCACGCAACGCCGGTCGCGAAAGGACGCAGGGCGCAATTCGCACCGCCGTCCCGCCCGCCGATCGCGATGCCGATCTAGAACGACGCCGGGAAGAAGTGATTGACCACCGCCAACGCCACCAGCAGCACGAGGCCGATGGTCAGGCTCCAGCCGATCAGTTTCTTCTCGATCGGCAGCAGTGGCTCGACGGCGGCGTTGCGCAGTTCGTCGCGGAGGTTGGTCTCGCTCATGATGTGCTCCTCTTTCCGCTTCAGCTCGCCAGCGGCGGGGTGACGCCGCCGAAGAACAGAAACGAGATCAACAGGCCGACCCAGATGACGAAGCCGAACAACGAGACCAGATAGACGGCGGCGAGCTTGCCGAAACCTTCCTGCCACAGCGTCTTGAAGTTCGACAGAACGCCGATCGAGAAGAAGGTCAGAATGAAAAAGATGACGCGGAAGGTGTTGGCCTCGCCGATCGCGGCGGGAACCTTGGCGGCGACAGCGGCCGGCGTGCCGAGCGCGAGATAAAGCCCGACGATGAAGGTGATCAAGAAACCGATGATGAACTTCGGAAACCGCCGCCAGATTTCGCCGGCCTGGGCCTTGTTCTTCTCCGCCGGGTTGATGTGGTTGGTCCAGATATAGCCGAGCACGAAGGCCCAGATGCCGATGAAGATGTCGATGAACACCTTGATGGTCGTCGCGGTGCCGAGAATCCAGCCCGGCTGATAGTGCACGCCCTCGGCGGCGTTCTTCGCCAGAATGAGCGATTCGGTGATGCCGCCGGCGGCGACCGCGGCGCCGTCGGTCTTGACCGCGAGGCCCATCCAGGCGCCGGCGACCAGCGGCTCGTGCGAGAGGAAAATCTGCGCGACGAACGGCAGAATCAGCACCTCGACGACGGCGAAGATCACGACCAGCGACGACACCAGCACTGGCACGATCGGGCGGGCGCGGATGGCGCCGCCGACCGCGATCGCCGCCGACACGCCGCAGATCGAGATGCCGGACGCAAGCGGCGCCGCCCATTCGCGATTGAAGCCGAACCATTTGCGCGCGACGTAATAAACCACCGCCCAATAGATCAGATACGCCTCGACGATCGCGGCGACGCCGCGCAGCATCAGCGAACTGGCGAAACCGAGCTTACCCGCCGCCGTCACCGCGAATACGCCGCCGAGGATGACGATGGCGATCTTGATGTAGAGTTCCGGCCGCACCGCGTCCTTGACCGCCTCGGCGAAGCGCGGAAACAAATTGGCGATGATCAGGCCGGCGATCAGCGCGAAGATGTAGCCGCCTTCATTGGTGAGCTTGAGTGACCAGCTGATGCCGAACTTCTGCTGCTCGGCCGGCGTCACCGCGGCGAAATTGGCGAAGTTGCCGACGATCCAGCTCGCATAGGCGATCCAGAACACCGCGGTGAAGGCGAGGGCGAACCGTCTGACGTTGCTGCCGAGCGCGGCCGCCGCGGCGCCGAGCACGACGAGGAGCGCGACGTAGGTCGCGACCAGCGCGCCGGCGCCGCCGAGCCAGCCGTAATCCTTCGAGGTCGCCTTGAGCGCCTGTGGAAGCGTGCCCCAGACCGACGTGGTGACCACCCAGCCGATCAGATCGACATTGACCAGCGCCGCGAGCGCGAGCACGAAAATGGCGAGGCCGAGGACGACGGCGAGCCAATCCTCGTTGAGCGGCGCGGTGACGCCGTCGGCGCGGCGCGGGTGAATGCCTGTGAGAGCCGTGTCGGACATGGAACGATCCCCGGTCGCGCCGGCGGCCGCCGGCGCTTCTGTTCATCATGAGATCGGTGGATCGGGACTGGCGAGTCAATGCAGATGGAAAAATAAGAGAATCTTGCTCGGGCGGCGCCGCTTTCGGCGAATGAATTCGCTCGCGGCTCCTCGATCGGGAAAACAACTTTCCGGCCTAAGCAACTAATTCACGCGGCCACTTGCCGTCCCAGCCGGTCCATCTCGCGTTCGACCAGCCGCCGATAGATGCCGTCGTAGCGCATCAGGACGTTCAGGCGGGCCGTCCTGCACGACCTCGCCGAGCTGCAACACGACGATGCGGTCGAAATGGCGCACGGTCGAGAGCCGGTGCGCGATCGCGATCACGGTGCGGCCATGCATCAGGCGGCCGAGCGCTTCGCGGATCGCCTCCTCGGATTCGCCGTCGAGCGCCGAGGTCGCTTCGTCGAGCAGCAACAGCGGCGCATCTTTCAGAAAGGCGCGGGCGATGGCGATGCGCTGGCGCTGCCCGCCGGATAGTTTGACGCCGCGTTCGCCGACGAAGGTGCGCATGCCCTCCGGCAGGCTCTCGATGAAATCGCAGCGCGCGGCGATCGCGGCCTCCATCACCTCGTCGTCGGTGGCGTCGGGCCGGCCGTAGCGGATGTTCTCGATGACCGAGCGATGGAACAGCGAGATGTCCTGCGGCACGACGGCGATGGCCTCGCGCAGGCTCTCCTGCGTGACCCGCGCGATATCCTGACCGTCGATGAGGATGCGGCCGCCTTGCACGTCGTAGAATCGCTGCAGCAAAGCAAACACCGTCGACTTGCCGCCGCCAGAGGGGCCGACCAGCCCGACGCGCTCGCCGGGCATGAAGCTCGAGATCGAGGTCCTCGAAGATATGCGGGCCGTCGCCGTAGCGGAAATGGACATGCTCGAACTTGACGCTGGCGCCGCGCCGCACCAGCGGCGCCGCTTCGGGATGGTCGCGCAGTTCGTGCGGCACCAGCAGCGTCGCCAGCGCTTCCGAGAGCCGGGCGATGTGCTGGGTGATGTCGACCAGCGCCACGGCGAGGTCGCGGGTCGCTTGCAGCACGGAAATGCCGAGCGTGCAGGCGAGCACCACGTCGCCCGTGGTGGCCGCGCCCTGCTGCCACAACAGGATCGCCCAGGCGAGCAGGCCGAGCGCCAAGACGATCGTCACCACGGCGTGCAGGATGCGCAAGCGTTCGAGATAGAACAGGCTGCTTCGGCGCGCCTCCATCTCGCGCTCGACGGTGGCGTCGAAGCGGCGGTGCTCGCGGCGCAGCCCGCCGAACGCGCGCACCAGCGGCATGTTGCTGATGACGTCGATGATTTCGCCATCGACGGCGGCGGCCTTGCTGGCGAAATCATGGTGCAGCGGGCGGCCGGCGGCCGCGAGGCGGAACATCACCGCCACCATGACGCCGGCGACGAGCGCAAGGGTGCCGGCCATCGTGCAGGCTGATGGTCGAGACGAGCGCGATCGCCGCCACCGTCGCCGCGCACGGCGGCAGCACGTTCCAGATGAACATGTTCTCCGCCGTGAACACCGCGTTCGACGTCGCGGTGACGCGGCTCGTCAGCGTGCCGGGCAGACGGTCGGCGAAATAGCGCGGCGAATGGCCGGTGAGATGGCGGAACAGATCGCGGCGCAGATCGCCGGTCACGCCGACGAAAGCGTAGTTCGCGATCCAGCCGGCGACGCGCCACAGCAGATTGTCGGCGGCGATGAGCGAGCCGAGCAGCGCGAACGCCGTCCACGGATCGGCGCTGCCGCGATGCGAGAGCACGTCGACCAGATACTTGACGCCGTATTGCGTCGAGGTCGAGCAGACGACCGCGCCGAGCACGGCGGCGAGAATGACGCCGTGGGACAGCGGACGCAGCCGGACGTAGCGAAACACGAAGGCGAGCGGGCGATTGGCATAACCACTGAGATCGGCACCGCTGAGATCGGGCATCTGCGTCTGGTCTCCGCTCGCGGAGGGTTCCGAATCGATGGTCGATAAGCTGCCGCCGCTCGCCCGCGCGGCTTCACAGCTCGATCATGGCGCCATGGTCCAGGGCGGAGACAACCGGGACGGCGCGTCGTTCGGACGCCCTTGCGCGAATTCCCCTCCTGCGACATGCGCACGCAGCCGCCGGTTCCAGATATTCGGCGGCCGCATGCGATATGACCGACGCGCTCGCGCGGAGAAAGTTCCATTTCCAACGAAAAAATAACTCTGCTTCGCTTTGAAAACATTTGCCTTCTTCGGCGTTGTCGGTTTGGTGCCGGGAACCAAGCCAAGCGACGGAACTTTTGCATCAGGACTTCGCATCGAGAAAGGTGAAACGATGCATATTGCTCAAATTGCACCGTTGACGGAGGCCATCCCGCCGAAGCTCTATGGCGGAACCGAGCGGGTCGTCTCCTGGCTGACCGAGGAACTGATCGCGCTCGGGCACGAGGTGACGCTGTTCGCGAGCGGCGATTCGGTCACCTCGGCGCGGCTCGAGGCGGTGTGGCCGCGCGCGTTGCGGCTCGACGGCGCGGTGCGCGACCCGAACGCGCTGCATATGCTGATGCTGGAACAGGTGTACCGGCGCGCCGCGGAATTCGACTTCCTGCACTTTCATCTCGACTATTATCCGTTCTCGCTGTTCGCCCGGCAGGCGACGCCGTTCGTCACCACCTTGCACGGCCGGCTCGATCTGCCGGAGCATCAGCCGGTGTTCGACACCTTCTCGTCAGTGCCGGTGGTGTCGATCTCGCAATTCGCAGCGGCGGCCGTTGCCGCAGGCGAACTGGGTGCGCACGGTGCATCACGGTCTGCCCGAACGGCTTGCTGATGCCGCGGCCGGTCAAGCCGTCCTATTTCGCTTTCCTCGGCCGCATCGCGCCGGAGAAGGGCATCGATCGCGCCATCCGCATCGCCGAGCATTGCGGCGTGCCGCTCAAAGTCGCGGCCAAGGTCGATCGGGCCGACCGCGATTATTTCGACGAGCGCATTCAGTCCGATGATCGCCGCCGCCGCCAATGTCGAATATATCGGCGAGATCAACGACAAGGAAAAATCCGAGTTTCTGAGCGGCGCCTTGGCGCTGCTGGTGCCGATCGACTGGCCGGAGCCGTTCGGCCTGGTGATGATCGAGGCGATGGCCTGCGGCACGCCGGTCATCGCCTTCAACCGCGGCTCGGTGCCGGAAGTGATCGACGACGGCCTTACCGGCTTCATCGTCGAGGACGAGAACGGCGCCATCGGCGCGGTCGACCGGCTCGGCCATCTGTCGCGCGAGAAGATCCGCCGGCAATTCGAGAAGCGCTTCACGGCGCGGCGCATGGCGCAGGATTATCTCGCCGTCTACCGCAGCCTGATGGACGCAGCGGCGCCGCACCTGCGCCTCGTCGCCGACGACGCGCCGGCGTTGTGATTTGTTTGTTGTTGTAGTTGTAGGGTGGGCTGAGCGGCAGCGAAGCCCACGCGGTTCTGATTTCAAGAACAATGCGGTGGGCACGGCGCTTTGCGCCTTTGCCCACCCTACTCGATCTACTCTTCCTCCACCGCCGGCCGCGTCTCCGGCATCAGCAGCCACACCACCGCGAGGCCGACGCCGGCGATCGCGGCCAGTCCGGCGAAGGCGTACGGGCTGCCGAAGCGGTCGCTGAGGTAGCCGGCGAGCGTGGCGCTGAGCGAGGCGCCGATGCCGACGAACGTGCCGACGATGCCGAGGCCGAGATTGAAATGGCCGGTGCCGCGCGTCAGATCGGCGACGACGAGCGGCACCATCACGCCGAAGACCGCCGCGGTGATGCCGTCGAACAGCTGCACGACGACCAGCAGTTCGGGATTCGTCACCAAAGCAAACAGAATGCCGCGGATCGGCAGAGCGGCGAAGCCGATCAGCAGCAGCGGCCGCCGGCCCCAGATCTGCGCGCGCTTTCCCACCAGCGGCGACAAGGCGGCGACGACGAGTTGCGGCACGACGATGCAGGCCGCGATCAGGATCGTCGCCCAGCGGCCCGACCGCATCGTCAGCACGCTGCCCATCAGCGGCAGCATGGCCGCGTTGGCGAGATGGAACAGCAGCAGGCAGCCGGCGAAGATCAGCAGCGGGCGGCTGTGCATGAGCGTCGCCGGGTTTGCTGCGCCGCCGGTTGCGGCGATGCTGCGGCGGCGCGCCGTGCGCGCGCTCCGGATCGATCTCGCGCGCGGCGATCTTGCGCAGCGCCAACAGCGCCGGAACCAGCAGCAGCACCGTGACGACGAACACGGCGCGGGCGGACAGGAGACACCCGCACGCGCCCATCGCCGCGGCCGCGACCGCGTTGCCGACCGAGGCGAAGCGGGCGTTGCGCCCGAGCCGCTCGCCGATCACGGCGTGGCCGACCAGGCCGAGGCTGATCGCGGCGATCGCCGGGCCGAGCACGCAGCTCGCCAGCGCATGCAGGATCGACGCCGACAGCACCACCGGAAAGATCGGCAGCGCCGCATAGGCCAAGGCGCTGACGCAGATGGCGGCGACGGCGATGCCGCCGACCAAGCGTTCCGAGCGCGCGGCATCGACCAGCGCGCCGCCCGGCATCTGGCCGATCAGCGAGACGAAGCCGGCCGCGGACAGGACGAGGCCGATATCGACCTGCGTCCATTTTTGCGTGGTGAGATAGACCGAAACAAACGGACCGAAGCCGGTCTGCACGTCGGCGACGAAAAAGATGAACCAGTCGAGCCCGCGCAGGCTCTGCGCCGATGGATGGAGCGGCGGTTCGCCGCTTTGCGGCTCGTCGCCAGGCGGCCGCGCCGCGCCGCCCGCGACCGCGCGCGCGCGATCAGGCCTGTCGTCGAAGCGGCGTAATGGGTCCGCGGACAGGATCAAGTCTCCGGCACTGGTGCTATTCGGGTAACGATTCGAGCTTGCCGAGGGCGCCGAGGACCACCACCGGCTTGCCGTCCTGATATGCGGGCGCGGCGCTGACCTGGTCGCGATTGAGATCGAGCGTGATGCGGCCGCCCGGTTTGCCCGGCGCGGGGAAATGCAACGCATTCCATTCCACCGCGATCTTGCGGCTGCCGACGCCGAGAAAGCCGCCGAAATCGATGATCGCCGCGCGGACCTGACCGCTGCGGTCGACCAGCACGTCGACGATGTGGCCCATGTTCTCGTCGGTCGGACTGCGGACCTCGCGGCCGAGCACGCCTTCGACCTCGTGCTTGTTGAGGACGGTCACTTCCGGGGTCGCCGGAGCCGCGGGTACGGTATTTCCGGGCATGGCGCTGTCGTCGGCGCGGGCCGCGTCGGCGAGGTTCAACGCCAAAAACAGCCACAACAACAGCCACGGGAACTTTGCCGCCGCCGCCCCGATCGTTCGGTCATGCGCACGCATGCCGCCTCCGGCATTGTAGTGAAGCCCACTCCACTAAGCTTTCGGCGTCCCGCTGGTTCCATGTCAGGACGAATAGACGACCGACACCCGGATATCGCCGCTGATGCGCGGCGTATCGAGCGACACCGTGTCGCCGTTGCGGCGGACCCGCAGGTCGACCCGCGACGTCCCAAGATGCAGACAACGGATGATCACGTCGTCGAGAAATACCGGCAGCCGCGGATTGCACAGCCGGATTTCTTTGTTGAAGGGATCGAATTCGAGGCCGAGCGAGGCTTCGATGAGCGTAAACGGCGTCGCGCTGGCCCAGGCCTGCGGCGCGCAGGCGACGGGGTAGTGCGTCGGACCATGCCCGTGCTGGCGGCGGAAGCCGCAGAACAGTTCCGGCAATCGCGACAAGTCCATATAGGTGCCGGCGGCGAACAGCCCCGAAAACACCGTCTCGACCAGCCGCTTTTGTCCGTAGCGCGCCAGCCCGAGCGCGATCAGCGCGTTGTCGTGCGGCCAGATCGAGCCGTTATGATACGACATCGGATTGTAGCGGGCTTCGCCCTGGGCCACCGTGCGGATGCCCCAGCCGGAGAAGAAGCTCGGCTGCAGCAGTCCCTTGGCGACGCGTTGCGCCCGTTCGGGGTCGGCGATGCCGCTGAACAGCACCTGTCCGGCATTCGACGTCCGCACGCGGCAGGGCGTCTTGTCGCCGTCCAAAGCGAGCGCGTAGGTCTCGATATCGGAGCACCAGAACGCCGCGTTGAAATGCTCGGCGAGACGGTCCGCCTCACGGTCGAGCTGTTTGGCGAGCTCCGGTTTGATCAGCCGCCGCGCGCAACGCGCCGCCATGCGCTTGGCGGCATAGACGTAGCCCTGCACCTCGGCGAGCGCGATGTGGCCCTCCGCCAGGCGGCCGTCGGCGTGGAAGATCGCGTCACGCGAATCCTTCCAGCCCTGGTTGGCAAGGCCTTGCGCGCTGGCGCGGCGGTATTCGAGGAAACCGTCGCCGTCGGGATCGCCGGGGCCGTCGATCCAGCCGAGCGCCGCTTCGATCGCCGGCCACAGCTCGGCGATGGTTGCGAGGTCGCCGGTGCGCTCGGCGTAGAGGCCGGCGAGCAGGACGAATAAAGGGGTCGAGTCGACGCTGCCGTAATAAAGACCGAACGGGACTTCGCGCAGTGCCGCCATCTCGCCGCCGCGCATCTCGTGCAGGATTTTTCCCGGCTGCGCGTCGGCGAGCGGATCGGGCGTCTTGGCCTGATAGGCGGCGAGCCGGCGCAGCACGCCGCGCGCCACGTCCGGGCTCCACCACAGCATCTGCAATGCGGTGATCAGGCCGTCGCGGCCGAACGTCGTCGAATACCAGGGGATGCCGGCATAAGGGTAGCGGCCCTGCGGCGTGTCGGTCATGAGTATTTCGAGATCCGCGGCCGATTGGCACAGCATCTCGTTGAACAATTCGTTCGACGTTTGAATGCTGGTGCGGTCGCGCGTCCGCGCGCGCATCTCGCGGCGGGCCGCCAGCATGCCGCGCAGATACGGTATCGGGCGCGGCCCGGCCTGGTCGCAGCCCGCGGCGACGAAAATCGGCTGCGTCTCACCGGGCGCCAGGCGTAAAACGTAGCTTGCGCCGTTCGTCGTCAATCGGTCGGGCGGCGGATCGACGGTCACCGTGGTGCGTCGCACCTTGCCGTCCAGTCCGAGGTAGCTCATGAGGACCTCGTCCGCGCCGTTGAGCTTGGTGGTCGCCGTGCCGTGGCGCGCGCGGTACGTCCCGCGCACTTCGAACAGGTCGGCGAAGTCGCCGGCGAAGTGGATCGACACCGGCAGATCGATCTGGCGATTGCCGTAATTGCGTACGCCGAAGCGCTGATACAGCGTGTCGCGCCACAGAAAGATGGTACGCACGACATGAATCGTGTCCTTCTCCAGAACGATGTGGTGGTCGGACGTCACGTCGGGATTGGTCAGATCGACCACCAGCGCCGAATTGTCGTCGCGCAAATTGGAACCGAGCATGAGCGGCGGCGTCCGATGCACCAGAAATTCGAGGCGCGAGACAAAGCGCGTGTCGCGATAAAACAGCCCGTCCGCGCCGCCGGCCGACGCGCCGATGTCGCCGTGGCTGTCGACCAGGACGAACGTGTCGTCATGCTTGAGGGCGCGGCGCGAGCGCGCTGCGGCCTGCGTCACCGCGATGTCGAAGGGCGCCTCGATGGGCGGGGAGACGTACAGCGCTTGCGTTGCGGTAGGTGGCGGCATGGTGCTTCGGTCTTGCTTTGCTTGGTCTTGTTTTGTTTAGCGCGACGCAATCGGCTGCAGCGGAGCGCAAGGTGTTCGGATCGGCGACGGTGCGGAACGGCGCAGCGCAGTGCCGACAACGCGGCGCGGCCGGCTAAGGTTGCAACCGGCCACGGATGATGGCGACCACGCGCATGCGAACCGGATCGACCACAATGACCTCGCGCGCCAGCATGGCGTATTTGAGGACGCCTGCACCCTCGACAGCGGGACTGACTTGCGCGGGCAGGTCCGGCAGGATGACGTGTTGCGAAACCGGAGCGCCGATCGCGAGCGGAAGGTGAGCGGCCGGAGGCCTCACGCGCTCATTGATCACCGCATTGTAGATGGCGGCTTCCTGATCGCGGGTGAGCGCCAGCTGCGGAACGACGGCGCCATCCGGCGCCGATGCTTCGTCGGGGCCGACGGTCTGCGCCGCCGCGCCGCCGGCACCCGCCATGAGCATCGCTATCACCACCACCACCTTCGCGGGCGCAAACCTGTCCATCGTCCCTGTCCATCGTCCGGCGTATTCTCGCAATCCACGCGCGGTTGATTGTGCGGTGCACCACCGCGAACCGCATGCATGGGGAAATATCTGCGCGAAGATCGGTTCCGGCCGCTTGTTAATAATATTTCACCATCGACGGGCGAGCGACGACCTCGCCCACAATGCCGCGCTCCGGCCGCAGGGCACCGCTTTCGCTGCGGTGTACGATCCGCGCATTTCCGGCCAATGAGGGGCCGGGTCGTGTCGTTTGTGACAAACGGCCGCTCATCGGCATTATCGGGGTGACCGCGATGGAACAAATCGCTAAGTTGCCAAGGTGGTGCAAAGTTCAAGGATATCCTGAGAGCAACAGCTCCGGGATCCAAAAAAAGCATAACAAAGTAGGGTCGGAAAACGATGACTTCGAGATCAGCCGCATCGCAACCCGCCGGCATGCAAGCCACCGCGGCCGGATTGCCGCCGGCACGTTGGGGCCAGCTCGCCAGCGGCATCGTCTGCATGGTGATGATCGCCAACCTGCAATATGGCTGGACTCTCTTCGTCAACCCGATCGATCAGAAACATCATTGGGGCACCGCCGCGATACAGCTCGCGTTCAGCGTCTTTATTGCGACGGAGACCTGGCTGGTGCCGATCGAAGGCTGGTTCGTCGACCGCTTCGGCCCGCGCATCGTCGTCGCCTGCGGCGGCGTTCTTGTCGCCATCGCCTGGACGCTCAATTCCTTCGCCAGTTCGCTGACTGAATTATACATCGCCGCGGCGATTTCCGGGGTTGGCGCGGGTGCGGTCTACGGCACCTGCGTCGGCAATGCGCTCAAATGGTTTCCCGATCGGCGCGGCCTCGCCGCCGGTCTGACCGCGGCGGGGTTCGGCGCCGGCACGGCCGCGACCGTCGTCCCCATCCGCGACATGATCATCGGCTACGGCTACGAGTCCGCGTTCCTCTGGTTCGGGCTCGGGCAAGGGCTCATCATTGTCATGCTGTCGCGACTCTTGCGTGCGCCGCGCGCCGGGGAAGCGCCCAAGCCGGCGCCCCGGCTCACCCATTCGCTGCGCGATTACACGCCGCTCGAAATGCTGCGCTCGCCGATCTTCTGGGTGCTTTATCTCATGTTCGTCATGGTCTCGGCCTCGGGTTTGATGGCGACCGCGCAGATCGCGCCGATCGCCAAAGATTTCGGGCTCGCCGACCAACCAACGACGATCTTCTTCGTCACCGCCACCACGCTCAGCGCGGCGCTGGTGATCGACAATATTTTGAATGGCGTGGCGCGGCCGTTCTTCGGCTGGATCTCCGACATCATCGGCCGCGAGAACACGATGACGATCGTGTTCGCGCTCGGCGCTCTGGCCTATTGGGGTCTCGGCGCGCTCGGCCATACGCCCTACATGTTCGTGCTGATGGCCGGGCTCATTTTCTTCACCTGGGGTGAAATCTTCAGCCTTTTCCCTTCGACCTGCACCGACACCTATGGCGCGAAATACGCCACCACCAATGCCGGTCTCCTCTACACTGCGAAGGGCACCTCGGTCTGGGTCGTGCCGCTGGCGAGCCTGATCAAGAATTACAGCGGCAGCTGGCATTGGGTCTTCGTGATCGCTGCAATCATGAATCTTATCGTCGCGGTGCTCGCGTTCTTTGTGCTCAAGCCGATGCGGCGGCGGATCACCAAACAAGGCTGAGCGATCAACCGGCGCCACCCGATCGAGCTGTCCCGCAAAGCGAAATCTCGGTGATGTAAAGCTGCGAACGGGAAAGGTCCTGATCGGGCTCGGGGAGTTGTACTTGGTGGCTGACTGGAATAATGTATACCACGATGAGTTCGAGCCTCTCCATAGCGCGGCGCTCCGCCGGGGCGGGACCGGGTCCGGCGGAACCCGCTTCGGCGAAAACGCCGGGTCTGCAGCCGGCCGTTGACCCGCTGGCCAGTCCGCAAAACTTCAAACGGCAGGCCTATATCGCCCTCAAGAACGCCATCGCGGCGATGGACATCTACCGCAGCCGTGCCGAGATCAGGCTCGACGAGCGCCGTCTGGCCCAGGATTTCGGTGTCAGCCGCACGCCGGTGCGCGAAGCGATGGCGCAGCTCGAGCGCGAGGGCTTCGTGCGCTCGGTGCCGCGGCGCGGCGTCTATGTGGTGCGCAAGACGCGCCGCGAGGTGATCGAGATGATCACGGCGTGGGCGGCGCTCGAAGGCATGGCGGCGCGGCTGATCACGCAAGGTGCCGGCGACGACGAGATCGCGTCGCTGCGGCGGATGTTCGCCACCTTCGAGAACGGCACGGTCCGGGCGCATCTCGACGAATATTCCGAGGTCAATATCGTTTTCCACCAGGCGATCATCCGCATGAGCCGCAACTCCGTGCTGATCGATCTCGCCGAAAACCTGTTCACCCATATGCGCATGATCCGAAGAAAGACGATCGGCGAGATGGATCGCGCCGACCGCTCGATCCGCGACCATATGCAGATCATCGAGGCTTTGGAGGCGCGCGACACCGCGCGCGCCGAGGCGCTGGTGCGCGACCACGCGCTCGGTCTGGCGGCGCACGTTGAAAAGCACGCGGATTATCTGGACTGAACTGCAAGAACGACAAACCAACAACACGTTCAGGTCGATAAAGGGAGGCATCCCATGGCTGACGCGGCAGTCGAGAGCATAGAGCGCAAATCGGCGCGACCGCCGAACGGGAACTGACGGACGGCTTTCACCTCGTCATCGACGCGCTCAAGCTCAACGGCATCGAAACGATCTACGGCGTGCCCGGCATCCCGATCACGGATTTGGGCCGCATGGCACAGGCCGCGGGCCTGCGCGTCATCTCGTTCCGGCACGAGCAGAACGCCGGCAACGCGGCGGCCATCGCCGGCTTTCTCACCAAAAAGCCCGGCATCTGCCTCACGGTCTCGGCGCCCGGCTTTCTCAATGGTCTCACCGCGCTCGCCAACGCCACCACCAACTGCTTTCCGATGATCCTGATTTCGGGCTCGTCCGAGCGCGAGATCGTCGATCTGCAGCAGGGCGACTACGAGGAGATGGATCAGCTCGCCATCGCCAGGCCGCTGTGCAAGGCGGCCTTCCGCGTGCTGCATGCCGCCGACATCGGCATCGGCGTCGCGCGCGCGATCCGCGCCGCGCTGTCCGGCCGGCCGGGCGGCGTTTATCTCGACCTGCCGGCCAAGCTGTTCTCACAGGTGATGGACGCCGAGGCCGGGGCGAAGTCGCTCGTCAAGGTCGTCGATCCGGCGCCGGCGCAGCGGCCGGCTGCGGACGCCGTCAGGCATGCGCTCGATGTCCTCAAAGCCGCCAAGCGCCCGCTGATCATTCTCGGCAAAGGCGCCGCCTACGCGCAGGCCGATGCGGCGATCCGCGCGCTGGTCGAGAACAGCGGCATTCCGTTCCTGCCGATGAGCATGGCCAAGGGCCTGTTGCCCGACACCCATCCGCTGTGCGCGGGGGCGGCGCGCTCGACGGTGCTCAAGGACGCCGACGTCGTCGTGCTGATCGGCGCGCGCCTCAACTGGCTGCTGTCGCACGGCAAGGGCAAGACCTGGGGCGAGCCTCATTCGAAAAAATTCATCCAGATCGACATCGAGCCCAAGGAGATGGATTCCAACGTCGCGATCGTGGCGCCCTTGGTCGGCGACATCGGCTCCTGCGTCGCGGCGCTCCTCGACGGCATGGACGGCAAGGGCACGGGCGGCAAGTGGCCGGCGCCGCCGGCCGACTGGGTCGGCGCCGTCAATGCCAAGAAAGAAGAGAACATCGCCAAGATGGCGCCGCGGCTGATGAAGAACACGGCGCCGATGGATTTTTATGGCGCGCTCGGCGCGCTGCGCGCCGTCATCAAGGAACGGCCGGACGCGATCCTCGTCAACGAGGGCGCTAACACGCTCGATCTGGCCCGCGGCGTCATCGATATGTATCAGCCGCGCAAGCGGCTCGACGTCGGCACCTGGGGCGTCATGGGCATCGGCATGGGCTTTGCCGTCGCGGCCACGATCGAGACCGGAAAGCCCGTGCTCGCGGTCGAAGGTGACAGCGCGTTCGGCTTCTCCGGCATGGAAGTCGAAACCATCTGCCGCTACGAGCTGCCGGTCTGCGTCGTCGTCTTCAACAACAACGGCATCTATCGCGGCACCAACGTCAATCCATCGGGCGGCCCCGATCCGGCGACTACCGTCTTCGTCAAGGACGCGCGCTACGACAAGATGATGGAAGCCTTCGGCGGCGTCGGCGTCCAGGTGACGACGCCCGACGAGCTTTTACGCGCCGTGAGCAAGGCGATGGACTTCGGCAAGCCGACCCTCATCAACGCCGTGATCGACCCGGCCGCGGGCACCGAGAGCGGCCGCATCGGCAACCTCAATCCGCAAAGCGTGGTCCGCAAGAAATGACGCGAAGCAAATCACCTTCGCGCGTCATCCTGAGGTGCTCGGCGCGTCGGGACGACGACTGCAGAAACAACAAATAAAAGGAACCTCATCATGGCAAAGCGAAAAAAGGCCGCTAAGGCCAAGGCGGCAGGAAAGAAAGCCGTCAAAAAAACGGCCAAAAAGGTCGCCAAAAAGTTCGGCAAGAAGATCGCGAAAGTTCAAGCTAAAAAGCCCGCCAAACGACCGGCTGCGAAGACGGCGCCGACCGCCAAAGCCGCCAACGGCCTGCCGCCGCCGAGCACCAAGCCGTGGGGCGCGGCCGGCCGCGCGCTCGACGGCGTGCGCGTCCTCGACTTCACCCATGTGCAATCGGGCCCGACCTGCACGCAACTGCTCGCCTATATGGGCGCCGACGTCATCAAGGTGGAGCGGCCCGGCGTCGGCGACATCACCCGCGGCCAATTGCGCGACGTGAAAGGCGCCGACAGCCTGTATTTCACCATGCTCAACGGCTCGAAGCGCTCGATCACCATCGATTCCAAGCATCCCAAAGGCAAGGAGCTGCTGGAGGGGCTGGTGAAGACCTGCGACGTGCTGGTGGAGAACTTCGCGCCCGGCGCGCTCGACCGCATGGGACTGACGTTCGAGCACATCAACAAGCTCAACCCGCGCATGATCGTCGCCTCGGTGAAGGGTTTTGGGCCAGGTCCCTACGAGGACTGCAAGGTCTACGAGAACGTCGCCCAATGCGCCGGCGGCTCCGCCTCGACCACCGGCTTCCGCGATGGCCCGCCGCTCGTCACCGGCGCGCAGATCGGCGATTCCGGCACCGGGCTGCATCTCGCGCTCGGCATCGTCAGCGCGCTTTATCAGCGCACCCGCACCGGCCGCGGCCAGAAGGTGCTGTGCGCCATGCAGGACGGCGTGCTCAACCTCGCGCGGGTGAAGTTGCGCGACCAGCAGCGCCTCGCCCACGGCCCGCTCGCCGAATACAGCCAGTACGGCGAAGGCGTGCCGTTCGGCGACACGGTGCCGCGCGCGGGCAACGATTCCGGCGGCGGCCAGCCCGGCTGGATCCTCAAATGCAAGGGCTTCGAGACCGACCCGAACGCCTACATCTATTTCATCACCCAGGCGCCGGTATGGGGCGAAATCTGCGACGTGATCGGCAAGCCGGAATGGAAGACCGATCCCGATTACGCCACGCCGAACGCGCGGCTGCCGCGGCTCAAGCACATCTTCGCCACCATCGAGCAATGGACCATCACCAAGACCAAGTTCGACGCCATGGAGATCCTCAACAAGCGCGACATCCCGTGTGGGCCGATCCTGTCGATGAAGGAGATCGCCGCAGAGCCGTCGCTGCGCGCGACCGGCACCGTGGTCGAGGTCGATCATCCCACCCGTGGGCCGTATCTCACGGTGGGCAATCCGATCAAATTGTCTGATTCGATCGCCGACGTGCGCCGCTCGCCGCTGCTTGGCGAACACACCGACGAAGTGCTACGTGAAGTGCTCGGCTACACCGCATCCGAGATCGCCGACGTCAAGGCCTCGGGCGCGTTGACGGCGCCGGAGAAGAAGGCCGCGGCGGCGTGATTCGTTTCAGTCATTCGCAATGGATGAACCGACGGGTGACTTGACGGGTGACTTGGCGGTGACCTGAAGAGGGGTAAGGCGTGCGTGCTTTGAGCGATTATCGGCTCGCCGACTGGAGCAAGGGCACGCCCGCGGTCCACGGCATCAAGCGCGCGCGCAACGTCGCCATCGAGCGGATTTTCCGCAGCCTGCCGGCCCGCGGCTATGACGCCTTCATGGCCGACCTGACGGCGCGGCGGCCGGACGTGCTCGCCATGACGATCGCCTACAACACGCCATGGGTGATCGACGTGATGACGCAGGTCACCCCGCCCAATCTCGCCGGCACGCTCGTCGTCTGCGACAATTCCCGCAGGTCCGCGGCGCGCCGCGAAATCGCGCGAATTTGCAAGGACCGCGGCGTTCCCTACCTGGCGCTGCCGTTCAATCTCGAGCGTCATCCATGCCGGTCACACGGCATCGCGCTCAATTGGGCCTATTACAACATCGTCGCGCAGGTGAAGCCGCGCGTGTTCGGCTTTCTCGATCACGACCTGTTCGCGGTAGAGCCCCTCGATCTCGCTGTGCAGGTCGCGGATCAGCCGGTCTACGGCCTGATCAATCAAAGCGCCTGGGGCTGGAATTTGTGGGCGGGATTTTGCATGTTCGACCGTGCCGCGATCGCCGGCTTCCGCCCCGACTTCAACAATGACAACCCGCGTCTTCTCGACACCGGCGGCCGCAACTGGATGCAGGTTTATCGTCATTTCGATCGTGATCGCATCCGTTTCGCCGTCGGGCGCATGCAGGAGCTGCATCTGCCGGGCGATCCGCGCGGTTTCTTGGTGCAGCGGATCGACAATTTGCTGCACGTGGGCGGCGCGAGCTTCCGCGATCGCGATGACAACAAGACGCGGCTGGAGAACGTCCACCGTGGCGTCGTCCGCCACCTTCAGAGCGGCGGCACGCTCGCGGAGCTGACGACAGCGCCGCACGAACGCCGGGTGGCCTAGGGGATAGGCGGCGGCAACGCCGTCGCAGCGGAATGCGCCATGACGGCGGGCGCGCGGGGCAAACGAGGGCAGGAAATCATGCGCATTGTCGTCCACGGGCAGCAGGCGTTCGGCAAGGCGGTGCTCGAGGCGCTGCTCGAGCGCGGCGAGAACGTCGTCGCCGTCTATGTCGCGCCGGAGAAGGAAGGCGCCAAGGCCGATCCGCTCAAGGAAGCCGCGCTCGCGGCCAAGCTGCCGGTCTATCAGCCGGAGACCTACAAGAAGCCCGAGGTCTGGGAGGCGTTCAAGGCGCTCGCGCCGGACCTGCAGGTCATGGCGTTCGTGACGCTGTTCGTGCCGGAGGAATTCCTCGACATCCCGACCTACGGCTCGATCCAGTATCACCCGTCGCTGCTGCCGGCCTATCGCGGCGCCTCTGCGATCAACTGGCCGATCATCAAGGGCGAGACCGAAACCGGCCTGTCGATCTTCTGGCCCGACAACGGCCTCGATACCGGCGATATCCTGATACAGAAAAAGACGCCGATCGGTCCTAACGACACGCTCGGCACGGTCTATTTCGACCGCCTGTTCCCGATGGGCGTCGAGGCCATGCTGGAGGCGGTCGATCTGGTCAAGGCCGGCAAGGCGCCGCGCATCAAGCAGGACGAGTCCAAGGCGACATATGAGGGTCGCTGCGGCGCGGACAACGCCAGGATCGACTGGGGCAAGCCCTGGGAGCAGATCGACCGCCTGATCCGCGGCTGCAATCCCGCGCCGGGCGCCTGGACTACGCTCGACGGCAAGATTTTGAAGATTTTCGACGCCAAGCCGCTGCCGGCCAAGGACCCGAAGGGGATCGGCGGCAAGCTCGGCGAGATCGTCGCGGTGGAAGCCGACGGCTTCACCGTCGTTTGCGCCGACGGGCGCTTCAAGGTCACCCGCGTGCAGCCCGCCGACGGCAAGAAGATCGACGCCGGCGAATGGGCGAAGACTGCGAGGCCTCGCCGTCAAAGCGAGATTCGCGTGATTGCGGCCGGTCGCCATCACGCCGCGTCATTCCGGGGCGTCGCCAACGGGTCCGGCCCGAAGTGGCCGGCCCGATGGCAGGCTCCGCGACGAGCCCGGAATCCATACTCCGCAGCCGCGGTTATGGATTCCGGGCCCGCGCGCTGCGCCCGCGTCCCGGAATGACGAAATCATAAGCCTCCCCACATCACCTCCCGCACATCAACCTCCCAACACACCGAGTTCATCACAACATGCCTGCTTCTCAGCATCAGTTGCCGAAATCCGACATCGAAATCTCGCAGGCCGCCACCAAGCGGCCGATCCTCGATATCGCGCGCGAGCGGCTCGGCATCACGCCGGAAAACCTCGAGCCCTACGGCCATTACAAGGCCAAGCTGTCGATGGACTTCGTCAAGTCGCTGCAAGGGCGGCCGAACGGCAAGCTCATTCTGGTTTCCGCGATCACGCCGACGCCGGCGGGCGAGGGCAAGACCACGACGACGGTGGGTCTCACCGACGCGCTCAATCACATCGGCAAGAAGGCGATGCTGTGCCTGCGCGAGCCCTCGCTCGGGCCGTCGTTCGGCATGAAGGGCGGCGCCGCCGGCGGCGGTTATGCACAGGTGGTGCCGATGGAGGACATCAATCTGCACTTCACCGGCGACTTCCACGCCATCACGTCGGCCAACAATCTGCTCGCCGCGATGCTCGACAATCACGTCTATTGGGGCAACGCGCTCGGCATCGACGTGCGGCGGGTGGCGTGGCGGCGCGTCCTCGACATGAACGACCGCGCGCTGCGCCAGGTCGTGTCCTCGCTCGGCGGCGTCGCCAACGGTTTTCCGCGCGAGGACGGTTTCGACATCACGGTCGCCTCCGAGGTGATGGCGATCTTCTGCCTCGCGCGCGATCTCGACGACCTCAAGCACCGGCTCGCCAACATCATCGTCGCCTATACGCGCGACCGCAAACCGGTGCGCGCCGGCGACCTCAAGGCCCACGGCGCCATGACCGTGCTGCTCAAGGAGGCGCTGGCGCCGAACCTGGTGCAGACGCTCGAAGGCACGCCCGCCTTCATCCATGGCGGCCCGTTCGCCAATATCGCCCATGGCTGCAATTCCGTGCTGGCGACGACCACGGCGCTCAAGCTCGCCGACTATGTCGTCACCGAAGCCGGCTTCGGCGCCGATCTCGGCGGCGAGAAGTTTCTCGACATCAAGTGCCGCAAGACCGGGCTGTCGCCCGACTGCGCCGTCCTGGTCGCGACGATCCGCGCGCTGAAAATGCACGGCGGGGTCAAGAAAGAAGACCTCAAGCAGGAAAATCTCGAGGCGCTCGAGGCCGGCATGAGCAATCTGCAGCGTCACGTCGAGAACATGAAGAAATTCGGCATCGTGCCGGTGATCTCGATCAATCGCTTCTCCGCCGACACGCCGGCCGAGATCAAGCTGGTCGAGGACAAGTGCAAGGCGCTCGGTGTCGAAGCGCTGATGGCCGACCACTGGGCGATGGGCGGGGAGGGCGCCGCCAACGTCGCCCGCGCCGTGGTCAAGGTCTGCGACAGTGGGCAGAGCAAGCTCGAACTCCTCTATCCCGACGATATGCCGCTCTACGAGAAGATCCGCACCATCGCCAAGGAGATCTACCGGGCCAAGGATATTTCCGCCGACAAGTCGGTGCGCGACCAGCTCGCCAATTTCGAGGCGATGGGCTACGGCAAGTTTCCGATCTGCGTGGCCAAGACGCAATACAGCTTCTCGACCAATCCCGACGCCAAGGGCGCGCCGAGCGACCACATCGTGCCGGTGCGCGAAGTGCGCATCTCGGCCGGCGCGGAGTTCGTCGTCGCGATCTGCGGTGAGGTCATGACCATGCCGGGCCTGCCCAGGGTGCCGGCGGCGGACAATATCGATATCGGGCCGGACGGGCGCATCGTCGGATTGTTCTGACGACGGGGCGCCGTACCTACGCCGGAAATGAATGACGCACAGACGGGAGAAAACGATGCTCAAATTCTATTTCAGCGGTGCGCCCAACCCCACCAAGGTGGCGCTGTTTCTCGAAGAGGCCGGGATTCCCTACGAGGCGATTCCGATCGACACCCGCAAGGGCGAGCAGCACAAGCCGGAGTTTTTGGCGATCAATCCCAACGCGAAGCTGCCCGCTATTGTCGATGGCGACGTCACGGTGTTCGACAGTAACGCAATTCTACTTTACCTCGCCGAGAGGACCGGCAAATTCCTACCGCCGAAAGGCGACAAAGCGCGCGGCGAGCTGTTGTCGTGGCTGATGTTCGTCGCGACCGGCGTCGGGCCTTATTCGGGACAGTCGGTGCATTTCCGCCATTACGCACCGGACAAGAACGACTACGCCATCAACCGCTACGCCTTCGAGGCGCAGCGCCATTACGGCATTCTCGATGCGCGACTTGCCAAGCAGACATACATGCTGGGCGACAGCTACACGATCGTCGACATGGATGTGTGGGGCTGGGCGCGGCTCATTCCGACGGTGCTCGGCGAGGCGGCATGGGCGAAGCTGCCGAACCTCAAGCGGCTGGTGGACGAAATCAGCGCGCGGCCGGCAGCGCAGCGTGCGGTGGCGCTCAAGGACAAGTACAAGTGGAAGACCGAGATGGACGACGAGGCGCGCAAGGCGATGTTCCGCCATTTGAGCGAGAAGGGCGCCTAGCGCGCTTCTAGTCCCCCCTGCTTTGTCATGTGATCGTCGCGCGTGCAGCGCGCGGGAGTTGCCCCCCGCGCGGCGTAAAAAATTCCCTCAAATTTTCATCAGATTGCCTCGTGCCGATTGGCCATTCTTTTTGAACCTTCGCGCTAAGGATGCGCATAGGGCGCGCTCGCAGCGAATGCCGTTGTGAAAGCGCGCTCAAGGATCGATTGCCTCACAGGTATTACCGCCATGCCCACGGCTGCCCTCCGCGCAGAACATCCCAAACGAACCGAAACCCAGCGTCCCGAAATCCAGTCGTTGATCGATCAACTCAACGTCACGATGGCCGCCGGCGGCGAAGACCAGCGCCGGCGCATTCTCGAACGCGTCACCGATCTGTTTGCGGCCGGTTCGCGCGGCTATTCCGGCGATCAGATCGCCCTGTTCGATGACGTGCTGCAGGGGCTCGCCGCCGAGATCGAAGTCAAGGCGCGGGCGCGGCTGGCGCAGCGGCTGGCGCACATCGGCAACGCGCCGCCCAAGCTCATTCGCCTGCTCGCCTTCGACGACGAAATCGGCGTGGCCGAACCGGTGCTCAAGCATTCGCAACAATTGAGCGACGCCGATCTCCTCGAGAACGCGGCGACCAAGAGCCAGGATCATCTGTTCGCCGTCGCCCAGCGCCTGAAGCTCTCCGAGCCCGTCACCGACGTGCTGATCGATCGCGGCGACCGGCGCGTTGTTCATAAGGTGGTGAAGAACAAGGGCGCGCGGTTTTCGCTCGCCGGCTACGGCAAGCTGACCGCGCGGGCGCGCGACGACCGCGAGCTGACGCAGGCGCTGGGCCGGCGCAGCGACATTCCGCGGCAATATTTCCTCAAGCTCCTCGAGACCGCGTCCGCGGCCGTGCGCGTCAAGCTCGAAGGCGCCGATCCGCACGCGGCCGCCGCGATCCGCGATACGATCGACGACGTCGCGACGACGATGCAGCAGGAAACCCGCAATGCCTCGCAGCGCTACGCGACGGCGCTGCGCGACGCCAATCGGCGCTTCAATGCCAGCCCGATCACCGAAGCCAACATCCACGCCCCGGCGCGGGCGCAGGAGTTCGAACGCACGGTGATCGCGCTGTCGAAGCTCGGGCGCCTGCCGCTCGATCTGGTCGAGCGCGCCTTGCTCGACAAGGGCCAGGACATGATCCTCATTCTGGCCAAGGCCGCCGGCTGCTCGTGGACGACCGCGCGGGAATTGCTGGTGATGTACGTCGCCGAACGCGACCTGCAGCCGGAGGATTTTGCGCGGGCGTGCGATCGCTACGACAAGCTCACCAGGGAAACCGCCCGCGATATCATCGGCTTTTACGGCCAGCGGCTGAAGCTGCGGGCGCCGGCAAGCGCGCTTTCCCAAACGCCATAAAACTAAAACATCCCCATGCGCTCGCTGGCCATCATGCCGGTGAGCAAGAGCACGCCGAACAGGAACACCACGAACGCGGCGCCGACCTCGAGGCCGCGCACGATGATGACGCCGTAGCCGGCGCGCGTAGCGGCGAGGCGCTTCGCCAGCGTCTTGGCGCCGACCGCGAGCGTCGCGATCGTCGCGACCGTGATGGCGGTGCCGAGCCCCATGACGAAGGTCGATGCGACGCCGGCCCAGAACAAGCCCTGCGCCAGCGCAAACACGAGCACGATGATGGCGCCGGAACACGGGCGCAGGCCGACGGCGACGATGGCCGAGAGGCCGCGGCGCCAGCCGCCCGGTCCGGCCAATTCTTCCGGCTCCGGTCCGTGCGCGTGGCCCCAGGGCAGGACATTGTCCTCGTCGTCATGATCGTGGTCGTGGTCGTGCCCATGATGATGCGCGTGGTGATCGTGGTCGTGATCATGTGCATGCGCGTCGCCGTGATGGTCGTGATGATCGCAAGCAGCAGCGGGCGCGGGCGCGGGTTCCTCGTCGTCCTTCGACTCCGCCGCGCGCCACGCGCGGATAAAGCCGCGCCCTTTCACCCAAGTGAGCCGGGCGCCGAGGAGCACGATCAGCGCGTAGCTCCCGATCTCGATGAACTTCACCGTGTCGCTCATCATCTTCGCCGTCGCGCCGAGGACGAGCGCGGCGACGGTGACAAGTACGATGGCGGTGATGGCCTGCAGCAACGCCGCCGCGAACGAAAGAACGATACCGCGCCGCCACGTCTCCTCGTTGGCGACGAGATAGGACGAGATCACCGCCTTGCCGTGGCCGGGCCCGGCGGCGTGAAAAATGCCGTAGATGAAGGAAACGCCCATCAACGCCCAGGCGGCCGAGCCGTCGGTCCGGGCGGTGTGGATGAGGGTCGCTAGCGCGCGGTAGAACTGCGCCTGCTCGGCGAGGATCCAGCCGGCGATGCCGGTCATGGCCGGCGCTCGCATGCTGCCGAACGGCCCGACCTGCGCGGAGGCGTGCGACAGCGCGCCCGCCGCCAGCGCCAGCACGGCGATCGACGCCGACGTGCGCCAGCCGGCGAAGGAGATGCACCGCGATACGCCGGTTCACGGGCACTGCACCGAGATCTTGTTGGCGAAGTTCGCGCCCATGCCGATATTGGCTTCCGACGTTGCGAACGCCTTGTCGAGCCGCAGCGACGCCGGGAAATTACCGTCGGACGGCTTTTCGATCGCGAGCTTGCACCGCGCCGGCGCGCTGACGAGTTGCACCGGGTCTTTGTCGGCAAAGCCGAAGTCGATGAAGAATTCCGGATCGTAGACTTCGACCTGCAGCGCCTTGGCTTTGACCGGCGTCTTGAACGGCAGGGTGAAGTGCAGCGTCAGCACCGTGTCCTTGGGATCGTAGTCGAGATAATAATCGATCGGTTCGGCGAAGGCGTCCTTGTCCTTCTTGCCGTTGATCCTGGCATAGGTGAAGTAGGCGTATTCCTCGAGCGACTCGACGTTGACCTGCGCCAGCGGTTGCAACTCCGCGCGCGTGAAAATGCCCTTGGTCTTTTGCGCGATCCCCGTGGTGGCGAACGCGGAATACATGTCGTCGAACGTCCAGGTGTGGCGCACGCCGGTGACGGAACCGTCCGGCGCGTAAAGGAGCTGCTCCGTCATCGTCACCCACACGTGCGGATGCGCTTGCCCGCGGCCTGTCGTTGCCGCGAGGCACGCCATAGCGGCCAGCAGAAAGAGAACGCGTCGAGCCATTCGACCCCGCACCCGTGCGCCGTCCCCGAAATCCCAAAAGCACTGTAAAGGCGAGTGGGGCGGAAACGAGGCCGGCCCTTGCCAGTTGGTGTCGCACAGCGCATTGGGGTTCGCTCCGACGGCTATCATCTCACCGCCATGTTGATGAGGTTTAGTCGGCTCGGTTCATTCTTCGGCGCGGCAGGCGATCCATGTTTCCTCTTCCCAAGCGAGTGTTTCTCACCCGTGGCGTGGGCATCCACCGCCAGCAGCTCACGGCATTCGAATACGCCCTGCGCGACGCGGACATCGAGCAGCAGAATCTGGTGACGGTATCCTCGATCCTGCCGCCGCAGTGCGAGCTTATTGCGCGCGGCGTCGGGGTGGCGGCCCTGTCGCCGGGCGAGATCACGTTCTGCGTCATGGCGCGGGCCGAGACCAACGAGTTCGGGCGCACCATCAGCGCCGGAATTGGTCTCGCCCGGCCGAAGGTTTCGGCGCATTATGGCTATATCTCGGAGCACCACACGTTCGGCATGCCCGAGGCGGAAACCGGCGAATATGTCGAGGATCTCGCGGCCACCATGCTCGCCTCCACGCTCGGCATCGAGTTCAACCCCGACGCCGCCTGGGACGAACGCAAACGGGTCTACGAGATGAGCAATCTCATCGTCGACACCCATTCGATCGTGGCCGCCGCGCCGGGTGCGCCGCGCGGCGATTGGACCTGCGTCGTCGCCGCCGCCGTGTTCCTGTTCACGCCCGGCGCGCCGTAGCGATGGCTGCCGTCCCGACGTTTGCCGTGCCGCCGACGTTTCTCGGCATCGCGCGCCATGATGCCGGCGCGCCCATGTGCATCGCCGGCATTCCCCTCGACATCGGCACCACCAACCGGGCCGGGGCGCGGTTCGGACCGCCGGCGATCCGGCAGGCAAGCCGGATGCTGGTGGACGGCGACCATCCGGTGCACTGGATCAACCCGGCCGCGCTGCCCGTCGCCGACATCGGCGATTTTTCCATCGCGCTCGGCGACATCGCCGGCAGCCTGGCGATGATCGAAGCGCAGGCCGGCGCGGTCGCGCACCTCGTCGCGCTCGGCGGCGACCATGGCATCACGCTGGCGCTCCTGCGTGCCTTGGCGAAGCGGCGGGGGCCGTGCGCGCTCATCCATTTCGACGCCCACGTCGACACCTGGCCGGACAATTTCGGCCAGGTCTATGCGCACGGTTCGGTCTTCCATCATGCCATCACCGAAGGCTTGGTCGAGCCGCGGCGGATGGTGCAGATCGGCATTCGCTCCCCGGTCGAGCGCGCCGTGCACGACTGGACGCTGGCGCAAGGCGTCATGATGATCACGGCGCAGGAGGTGCACGAGTTGGGCCCCGCGGCCGTCGCCGCGCAAATCCGCCAGGTGATCGGCGACGCGCCGGTTTATCTGAGCTTCGATATCGACGCGCTCGATCCCGCCTTCGCGCCCGGCACCGGCACGCCGGAAGTCGGCGGGCTGGCGAGCTGGCAGGCGCAGGCGATCTTAAGGCGGCTCTCCGGTCTGCCATTCATCGGCATGGATCTGGTCGAGGTTTCGCCGCCCTACGATGTGGCGGAAATTACCGCGCTCGCCGGCGCGACGATGGTGTGGGAGTATCTTTGTTTGGCGGCCGTTTCGAGCCGACGGACTTGAATGTATACCGGTATTCGGTATACTATTTTGGATGATCCGATCGTTCGGCGATAAGCCTACGGAGGCGCTATTCCTCGATGAGCGGGTTCGCCAATTTGAAGGGATCGCGCGGACGGCTAAACGTAAGCTCGAGGCGGTCAATGCGGCGAGCCGGCTCGACGATCTGGCGATTCTCGCCGGCCAATCGATTGGAGAGGCTTAAAGGCGACCTGAAGGAATTTCACTCGATCCGGATCAACGATCAATGGCGAGTGATCTTCAAATGGATCAATCGGCGAACCACATGAGGTTCGAATTGTCGATTATCATTGAGGAGTGACGAGGATGGCGCAGAATGAATTTGCACCGGTCACGCCGGGTGAGATGTTGAAGGAAGAGTTTCTCGCGGAGTATGGCCTCTCACAGAACCAGCTCGCGAAAGCGATTGAAATTTCGCCGAACCGGATTGCCGAGATCGTCAATAATCGGCGCCGCATCACGGCAGACACCGCGCTTCGGCTGAGTTTGTATTTCGGCAACAGCCCGGAATTCTGGATGAATCTTCAGACCCATTACGATCTGAAGGTAGCGCGGCGGAATCTCAAGCCCGAGGATGCCAAACGCATCAAGGCGCTACGGGCGGCGTAAAGACGTTCACACCCCCGCCGCCCCACCATCCGCGCGCGGATCATGCGCACCCTCCAGCGAGCCGTCGGGGTGCAGCACCACCGCGCCGGCGTGGCCCATCGTGTCCGAATAGGGCTCGGACAAAACATCCACATCGTGCCCGGCGGACATCAGCGCGTCGATGAGATTGCCGTCGAAGCGCGATTCCAGCCGCAGCGCGGTCTGCGGCCGGCCCCAGGTGCGGCCGAGGAGCCAGCGCGGGCGGTCGAGCGCCTCGGCGAGCGGTTCGCGGAACATGACGTGCCGGGTGAACACCGCGCCTTGCGTCTGCGGCTGGCCGTCGCCGCCCATGGTGCCGTAGGCCATCACCCGGCCGTCGGCGAGGACGGCGAGCGCGGGATTGAGGGTGTGGAACGGCAGCCGGCCGGGCGCCAAGAGGTTGAGCGCGCCGTGCATCAGCGAAAAACTCACCCCGCGGTTCTGCATCAGGACGCCGGTCGCCGGTAAGACGCAGCCCGAGCCGAACTCCCAATAGATCGACTGGATGTAGGAGACGACGAGGCCGCTGGCGTCGGCTGCACCCATCCAGATGGTGTCGCCGTCGCTCGGCCCGAGCGGCCAGCGCGCCGCCTTGCGGCGATCGATCTTCATGGCCTCGCCGGCGATGAAGCCCGGATCGAGGCAGCGCTCGAGCGCGTAGGGGAGGCGGCTCGGATCGGTGACGGCGCGGTCGCGCAGCCGCAGCGCGCGCTTGGTCGCTTCGACCAGGCCGTGAACGTGATCGAAACCTTCCGCCTCCTTCACGCCGAGCCGATCAAACAAGGCGAGGATCATCAGCGAGGCGACGCCTTGCGTCGGCGCGTCGGTGTTGTAGATGGTGCCGGCCGGCAGTTCGACGCGCAGCGGCTCGGCGAGCGTGGCGCTGAAGCGCGCCAGATCCTCGCGGTCGAGCGGGCTGCCGATACGGCCAAGATCGGCAGCGATTTCGCGCCCGACGTCGCCGCGATAGAAATCGTCGAGGCCGGCATGGGCGAGGTGCGCCAGCGTTTCGGCGAGCGCCGGCTGGCGCAGCTTGGTGCCGACCTCCGGCGCCTTGCCGTCGGCAAGAAAAGTCGCCGCAAATCCCGGCAGCTTTTCCAGATCGGAGAATTGCTCCCGTGTCAGCCGCGCCTGGCTGCGGCTCACCGCATAGCCGTCGCGCGCGACCGCGATCGCCGGTGCCAACAAAACATCGAGCGGCAACGTTCCGCCGTACACCTTGGCCGCCTCATGGGCGACGATCCAGCCGCCGACCGCGCCCGGCACGGTCAGCGCCGCAAGCGGCCCCCGCGTCGGGATCGTCTCGTATGCGGCATACAATTCGGGCCGCGCTTGCGCAGCCGCGGGGCCTGCCGCCATGATCGCGCGCACGCGGCCGGACGGCTGGCGGATCAGCCAGAAGCCGTCGCCGCCGATGTGGTTCATGTGCGGATAAGCAGCGGCGATCGCCGCCGCCATCGCGATCATTGCCTCGATCGCATTGCCGCCCTCGGCGAGCACCGCGCGACCCGCCTCGACGGCGCTGAAATGCGGCGCGCAAACGACGCCGCGGCGATGACCGGCGGTGTAAAGGTCCATGGAGCTACCCTCAACCCTCCCCCGCTTGCGGGGGAGGGAAGGGTGGGGGCGACTTCGGCAAAGCCGCGTTTGCGCAACAGCGCGTCGGCCTTCGGCAGCCGGCCGCGGAACGCCTTGTAGGCGTCGGCGGGATCGCGCGAGCCGCCGGCGGCATAGATCGTGTCGTGCAGCCGCTTGGCGACGCTGGGATCGAAGATGTCGCCTTGTTCTTCGAACGCCGCGAACGCGTCGGCGTCCAGCACTTCCGACCACATGTAGCTGTAGTAACCGGCGGCATAATAGCCGCCGGAAAAGATGTGACCGAAGTGCGGCGGCCGGTGCCGCATCACGATCTCTTCCGGCATGGCGATGCGCGCGGATGTCGCGGCTTCGAACGCCGTGGCGTCGATGTCGCCAGGCTCGGGCAGCGCATGAAAATCGAGGTCGACCAAGGCCGAGGCGATGTATTCGACCGTACCAAAACCTTTGTTGAAGTTGCGCGCCGCGATGAGCCGTTGCAACAATTCCTCCGGCATCGGCTCGCCGCTGCGATAATGCCGCGCGAAGCGCCGCAGCACGTCGGGCTGTTCGAGCCAGTGTTCGTAGAGCTGCGACGGCAGTTCGACGAAATCGGTGGCGACATTGGTGCCGGAGATTTCCGGATAAGTGACGGATGAGAGAAGGCCATGCAGCGCATGGCCGAACTCGTGGAACAGCGTGCGCGCATCCTCGAAGCCGAGCAGTGTCGGCTCGCCGTCGGCGCCCTTGGAGAAATTCATCACATTGACGATCAGCGGCTGGACGTTGCCGTCGAGTTTTTGCTGGTCGCGCAGCGAGGTCATCCAGGCGCCGCTGCGTTTCGATGGCCGGGCGAAATAATCGCCGAAGAACAAGCCGACCTTGTCGCCGCCGGCGCCACGCACCTCCCAGACCCGGACGTCGGGATGCCATACCGGCACGTCGGTGCGCACGGAAAAGCTCAGGCCGAACAGACGCTGCGCGGTGTAGAACGCAGCCTCGATCATGCGGTCGAGGTCGAGATAGGGCTTGATCGCGGCTTCGTCGAAATCGCAGCGCCGCTGCCGCAGCTTTTCGGCATAATAGCGCCAGTCCCATGGCGCCAGCTTGAAGTTGCCGCCCTCTTCCTGCACCAGCGCCTGCATGGCGTCGCGGTCGGCGAGCGCGCTCGAGCGTGCGGGCGTCCACACCGCTTCGAGGAGGTCGCGCGCGGCTTCCGGCGTCTTCGCCATGGCGTCGTCGAGCCGGTAATGGGCGAAGTCGGCGTAGCCCAAGAGCCGCGCCTGCTCGGCGCGCAGCTTGACCGTCTCGGCGATGATCGCCTTGTTGTCGGTTTGCCCGCCATTGTCGCCGCGCGAGACGAAGGCGCGGAACACTTTTTCGCGCAGGTCGCGGCGCTGCGCGAACTGCAGGAACGGCTCCGCGCTCGAACGCAACAGCGTCACGGCATAGCCGGGAAGGCCGCGCTCCTGCGCGGCGGCCTTCATCGCCTCGCGCGTGAAGTCGGGCAGGCCGGCGAGGTCGCGCTCGTCGTCGAGCGTGAGCGCGACCGCCTGCTCGTCGGCGAGCACGTTCTGGCTGAACGCCGTGCCGAGCGCGGCAAGGCGCGCGGTGATTTCGGCGAGGCGCGCCTTCGCCGCCGCATCGAGCGCGGCGCCGGCGCGGCGGAAGGCGGTGTGATAGCGTTCCAGCACGCGTTTCTGCTCGGCGTCGAGGCCGAGCGTATCGGCCTTTTGCATCAGCGCGTCGATGCGGGCGAACAGATCGGCGTTGGTGTGAATGTCGTTCCAATGCCGCGCCATCGTCGGCGCGATCTCGCGCTCGATCTCCTGCAGCGCGTCATTGGTGTGGGCGCCGGCGAGCACATGGAACACATGCTCGACCCGCGTCAGCGCCCGGCCGCTACGCTCCAGCGCCTCGATCGTATTGGCGAAACTCGGCGGCTCGGCTGCCGCGGCGATCGCCGCGATTTCCGCCGCGTGTTCGGCACAGGCGCGTGCGTAGGCGTCGCGAAAGTGCTCGGGCTTGACGCGATCGAACGCGGGAACGCCGTCGGCGGTGGTCCAGGGTGCGAAAAAGGGGTTTTCGGCGGGGTGGGAAGCGGTCATTGTACAATTATACCGGATGAACGGACCGAGGGCATATAGGCGCCACCCCATCATTCCGTAGGGGCGCCCCTTGTGGGCGCCCGTTTTCGGCGCCGCGGGCGGCCACAAGGGCCGCCCCTACGGCGGGCAGGCCTTGAATCGCCCCAAGGTTTCGCAGTAAGTGACGGCCATGAAGACACCGCAAAGCCAGCGCCCGCGGCGCATCCTCTGGGACAATGTGCTGACCGTGGTCAGCGCGGCCATCCTCATCGCCGCGGAAGTGTTCGGCGCCGCCTTTGCGGGGAGCTGGGCGATCGCCAACCTGCTGGCGCTCGGCCCGATCGGCGCCCGCGCGCTCGACGTCGTCTTCATGCTGTGCGGCATCGCCGTGATGGTGCAGTTCATCCGCGCCGCGAGCCGGGTCGAGCCGTTCGTGGCTGACTGAAGTTCTTGGCGGACTGAAGTTAGGCCGCCGCCCACTCGATATGCGCCTTGATCGCCTTGCGGGCGTCGTCGATCCAGCCGTGCGGCCGCGCCTTCTCGATCATGGCGGAGAAGTTCTGCTGCCACGCGGCATCGTGCGCGACGTCCGGCCAGCGGCGCAGTGCCTTCTCGAAAATCCAGGCGGTGTCGGCGTCTGGAAGCTCCGCCTTGCCGGCGACGGCGCGGCGGACCGCGTCGAGCGCGGCGCGATTGCCTTCGACCACGAGCTTGAAGGCGCGAAAATTATCGCGGTCTTCCAACAAAACATCGCCGGCGGCTGACACTTTCAGAAACATCGGCTCTCACTTTCGCTGTTGATCACGCAAGATCGAGCATGCCGGCCTCGCCGGCCTCGGTGCCGAAGGCCAGGAGTTTGCCGTCCGCGCTCCAGGCGAGCGCGGTGACCGGCGCGTCGCCCGGCCGTTTGGCCAAAATCTCCGCGCCGTCCTCCATGCGTACCAACAGCACCATGCCGTCTGCGTAGCCGGCGGCGACCACCTCTTGTTTGGGATGGCAGGCCACGACTTCGACGCGGTGTTCCGACGGCGCCAACAGGGTCGGCTCTTTGCCCATCGGCCCATCCTTGCTGTGGAAGGGCCACAGGATGATCTCGCTCGCGCCCGAAGTGGCGAGGAAGCGGCCGCCGACGGTCCAGTCGAACGAGGTGACGCGCGCGGCATAACCGGACATCCGCATGTGCTTGCGGTCGGTGAGCCGCCAGCCGTGCAGCATCGGCTCCTGCATGGTGGTGACGAGAAAGCGGCCGTCGGGGCTCACGGTGGCGCCGAGATGCGAGCCCTTCCATTCGAGCCGTTCCGGCACCGCCTGCGGCGCGTTGGGAAACCACAGCGTGGCGCCGTTGTAGTGCGCGATCGCGAGGCGAAAGCCTTTGGGCAGAAAGGCGAGGCCGCCGACGGTCGACGGCGCTTCGATTTCGCGCCCCCACCCTTCCCTCCCCCGCTCGCGGGGCAGGGAAGGGTGGGGGGAGACATACGCGTTCTTGCCGGCCGACCAGGCGACCGCGCCGTCGGGCCCGAGCGCCACATGATCGATCCAGCGCCGCTTCGGATCGGTCGCGATTGTGCGGCTCTCTCCCGCTGCATTGGTCTCGATCACGGCGCCGTCGTCGCCGGCGCTGAGACGACGCGCGCGCCGTCGGCGGCCGTTTCCAGGATCGCGCCCTGGTGGACTTCAACGCGCCGCGGCTCGCCCTTCGGCTCCGCGAGCAGCATCGCCTCCTCGCCGAGCACGAACGCGGCGCTACGGCCGAGAAAATGCACCGCGATCACGGCGCCGCCCGCGTCGATCGCATGCGTGCGCTCGACGACGGAGACGATATCGCTGCGGGTGTCGGCCATTCGGGTCATCAGCTCGGGTTTTCCCCTCCCCGTTGTGGGGAGGGGTAGGGGTGGGGGTCGAGCCGCTAGGAGTAAGGCCGGCAGCTTTGTACAGCGTCCCGACCCCCACCCCCAGCCCCTCCCCACAAGGGGGAGGGGAGCGTTAAGCGACGCAGCTTTCGAAACCCTGGCGGATTTGTTCTTCCGGCAGGTTGCGGCCGATGAAGACGATGCGGCTGACGCGCGGCTCGCCGGCGTACCAGGGGCGCTGATGATCGCCGTCGAGAATCATGTGCACGCCCTGAAACACGAAGCGGTCGTTATCGTCCTTGAAGGACAGAATGCCCTTGGAGCGCAGAATGTTGGGGCCTTCGGTCTGCACCAGATTCTGCACCCACGGAAAGAATTTGTCCGGATCGAGCGGCTTGTCGGTCTTGAGCGAGAGCGATTGCATCTCCTCGTCGTGATAGTGCTTGAGGCCGCCATGGTGGTGGCCGTGATGATGGTGGCCGTGATGATGATCGTGGTCATGATCATGGTCGTGACCCTCATCGTGGCCGTCGCCTTCGAGAAACTCCGGCTCGAGCTCGAGAATACGGTCGAGATCGAAGGCGTTGCGTTCCAGAACCTCGCTGAGCGGGATTTGCGCGCGTTGCGTCCGGTGCACCTTGGCATAGGGGTTGATGCCGCGGATGCGGCCTTCGACTTCGGCGAGTTCGTCCGCCGATACGAGGTCGGTCTTGTTGATCAGGATCACGTCGGCGAAGGCGATCTGGTTCTTCGCTTCCGGCGCGTCGACGAGGCGATCCTTGAGCCACATGGCGTCGGCGACGGTCACCACGGCATCGAGCCGCGTCCTGCGCCCGACATTTTCGTCCATGAAGAAGGTCTGCGCCACCGGCGCGGGGTCCGCGAGCCCGGTCGTTTCGACGATGATGGCGTCAAACTTGCCCTTGCGCCGCATCAGGCCGTCGAGGATGCGCACCAGGTCGCCGCGCACGGTGCAGCAGATGCACCCATTGTTCATCTCGAACACTTCCTCGTCGGCGCCGACGACGAGGTCGTTGTCGATGCCGATCTCGCCGAATTCGTTGACGATGACGGCGTACTTCTTGCCGTGCGGCTCGGACAGGATGCGGTTGAGGAGCGTGGTCTTGCCGGCGCCGAGGTAGCCGGTGAGCACGGTCACCGGGACTTTTTCGGCCGTGGCGATTTCGGACGCGGACGGTGGCGCGGACGTGGTGGATGCGGACATGAGGCCCTCCTGCGCCCGCTATATAGGCGGTCCGGAGCCGGGCCAAAACCCTTTCGCTTTAGCCCGCCAGCGCCTTGGTCAACGCGCGCACATTGTGCCGCATCATGTCGATATAGGTCCCCGCCGCCCCGCCGGGTGCGGACAGCGCGTCGGAATAGAGCGTGCCGCCGATGGTGGCGCCGGTTTCGCGGGCGATCTGATCCATCAGCCGCGGGTTGGTGACGTTCTCGAGGAACACCGCCGGGATGTTCTGCTTGCGGATCTGGGCGATGATGTTCGCCATGTCCCGCGCCGAGGGCTCGGCCTCGGTCGATACCCCCTCCGGCGCGATGAAGGCGATGCCGTAGGCGTCGCCGAAATAGCCGAAGGCGTCGTGGGTGGTGATGACCTTGCGCCGCGCCGGCGGGATCCGGGCGATCGCGGCCCTGACCTCGGCGTCCAAATCGTCGAGCTTGGCGAGATAGGCCGCGGCGTTGGCGTCGTAGGTCGCCTTGCCCGCCGGGTCGACGGCATCGAGGCCGTCGCGGATATTGGCGACATAGACTTTCGCGTTGGCGACCGACTGCCAGGCGTGCGGATCGATCTTGCGGCGCGCGGCATCGTTTTCGTCGACCATACGGCGCGGCGTGATGCCCTTGGTGGCGACAATGGTCGGCGCCTTGCTGCCGGAGGCTTGGATGAGCCGCGTCATCCAGCCCTCGAGGCCCAGGCCGTTGACGAAAACGATGTCGGCCACGGCGAGCGTCTTGGCGTCGGCGGGCGTCGGCGAAAACACATGCACATCGCCATTCGGTCCGACCAGGGTCCCGACGTCGACGCGGTCGCCGCCGACGTTGCGCACAAGATCGCCGAGGATGGAAAAAGTCGCGACGGCCGTTATTTTTCTCGCGGCGCTTTGCGCCGCGGCAAGGGCCGGAGCGAAACTCGCCGCCAGTCCCGTCAGCAGAAAAACGCGCCGCGCGCTTAGGGCTCGCACCATGGTTCGCCGCCTTACGCCTCGAGATGCCGTTGCGGCAGCGCGCGCCAGAAGAGGCCGCCGAACGGGCCGATCAGCACCGAGAGCGCATAGAGGACGCCCGCCACCAGAATGATGACCGGCCCGGACGGCAGGTTGGCGTGATAGGAGACGAGGAGGCCGGCGTAGCCGGAGATCGCGGCGCCGGCGATGGCGACGGCGATCATGGTCGAGAGGTCGCGGGCCCAGAACCGCGAGGCCACGGCCGGCAGCATCATGATGCCGACGGCGAGGAGCGTGCCCAGCGCCTGGAAGCCGCCGACCAGATTCATCACCACCAGCGCCAGAAACGCGATGTGGGCCGGGCCGCCGGTGCGGCTCACCGAGCGCAGAAAGCCGGGGTCGACGCATTCCAGCACCAGCGGCCGCCAGATCACGGCGAGCACGATCAGCGACGCGCTGGCGATGCTGGCGATCAGCAACAAGGTCGGATCGTCGATCGCGAGCACCGAGCCGAACAGAAAATTCATCAGGTCGATGTTGCTGCCCTTGACCGAGACGATGGTGACACCGAGCGCCAGCGAGATCAGAAAGAAGGCGGCGAGCGAGGCGTCCTCCTTCACCGGGGTCGCGCGCGCGATCAGCCCGGCGCCGAAGGCGATGAGAAAGCCGGCGATCAGGCCGCCGCCGGCCATCGCGAACACGCTCAAGCCGGCGATCAGAAACCCGATCGCGGCGCCCGGCAGGATGGCGTGGGCCATGGCGTCGCCGATCAGGCTCATGCGCCGCAGCATCAGGAAGACGCCGACCGGCGGCGCGCCGAGCGCCAGCGCGAACGTGCCGACCAGCGCGCGGCGCATGAATTCGAATTCGGCGAACGGGGCGATAAGGAGAGTGTAGAGCATGATTCCCTATTTCTTCATTCTTCTCCTCCCCCGCTTGCGGGGGAGGGTAGGGAGGGGGTCTGTGCTTCGACGCCAGCGCGGCCGTGAAGACTTGCCCCCTCCGGCTTCGCTTTGCTCGCCTCCTCCCCCGCAAGCGGGGGAGGAAACAGGTTACTCCGCCGCCACGGCGCAGGCTGCGGCGTATTCGTCGAACGCCTCGCACATGCGGCGCGCGGTCTCGAGGTTTTCCGCCGTGAGCACCTCGCGGGTCGGGCCCCAAGCCACCGGCTCGCGGGCGAGCAGGAGGGTCTGCGGAAAGCTCCTCTTGACCAGATCGATGTCGTGCAGGGCGGCGAGGACCGTGCGGCGCTCGCGGTGCCACTGCTGCACCAGTTCGAGGAGGTCGGCGGAGGTCTTGGCGTCGATCGCCGTGAACGGCTCGTCGAGCACGATCAGCCGGGCGTCCTGCAGCAAGAGGCGCGCGAACAGCACGCGCTGCATCTGTCCCCCGGACAGCGTACCGATGGCGCGCGCTTCGAAGCCGGTGAGGTGGACGGCCGCGATCGCCGCCTCGATGCGGTCGTGATCCTTGCGGCCGAAGCCGCCGAGCGAGCCCTTCGACCGCCACAACCCCATCGCCACCAGGTCGTAGACATTGATCGGGAACGAGCGGTCGATGTCGGCGGCCTGCGGCAGATAGGCGATGTCGCGGGGGTCGAGGCCGTTGCGCTCGATCGCCCCGGCGAGCGGCTTGATCTCGCCGACGATGCCCTTGAACAAAGTCGATTTGCCGGCGCCGTTGGGGCCGACGATGGCGGTCAGCGCGCCGTCCTTCACCGCGCCGTCGAGGTGGTGCACGGCCGGGTGCCGGTCATAGCCGAGGGTGAGATTGTGAAAGCGCAGCTCTGCCATGGCGGAACGCTCAGCGCGCCGCCCAGGCGACCGCCGCCCACAGGACCGCAATCAGCGCCAGGGCGATCGCGATCCGGGCCGTTGCCGATAGCCGCAGCAGCGAGGGCGATATGACCGGCGATGGATGCACCGGGCCGGCATGATGATGGTGCGTCATGTTGTTACAATATAACATCACATGCGGCCGCGCCACGCTTCTATTGCCAAACAGCCTCTATTGCCAAGCCAAGCTCTATTGCCAAGCAACGGGGGCGCGGCCATGGTCGCAGACCGTCAGTCTTCGCGGATGAGCCTGCCATGACCGAGCCAAAGCCGCAGGCGATCTGTGTCGGCGAAGTGCTGATCGAATTGGCGCGCGGCGGCGACGGCAGGTTTTCGCTGTCCTGCGGCGGCGACACCTTCAATACCGCGGTCTATCTCGCCCGGGCCGGCGCCAGTGTCGCGTTCGCCAGCGCCATCGGCGACGATCCCTATTCCGACAGCATCGTGGCGCTGGCGGCGGCGGAGGGGATTGCCGGCAACCACATCCTGCGGGTTTCCGGCCGGCTGCCGGGGCTATGCCTCATTGAAAACGGTCCGGCCGGGGAGCGCAGCTTCCGCTATTGGCGCGATGGTGCCCCGGCGCGCGAACTGTTCGAGCTGCCGGACTGGATGCGCGTCGCCGAAGGCATCATGGCGGCCAAGCTCGTCTATTTCTCCGGCGTGACGCTGTCACTTTATTCCAACACCGGCATCGGCCGGTTTCTCGCGGTGCTC
The DNA here is from genome assembly GCA_963836095.1 of uncultured Pseudomonadota bacterium. Taxonomy (GTDB): domain Bacteria; phylum Pseudomonadota; class Alphaproteobacteria; order Rhizobiales; family Xanthobacteraceae; genus BOG-931. The sequence goes on along the minus strand of CAWIHU010000011.1, from coordinate 208,764 downwards.
GAAGCGGCGCGCCAGCACGGCGTGAAGGTGGCGTTCGACGGCAATTTCCGCCCGCGCGGCTGGAAAGGCGATCTGCCGCGCACCCGCACCGTGTTCGTCGAGGCGCTCAAGCGGGTCGATATCGCGCTGCCGACCTTCGACGACGAGGCGGTGCTGTGGGGCGATCCGTCGCCGGAAAGCACGGTCGCGCGGCTGCAGGCGTTCGGCATCGGCGAGATCGTGGTCAAGAACGGCCCCAACAGCGCGCTCGTCGCCGCCTCCGGCGCCGAAGAGTTCGTGCCGGTTCCGGAAGTCGTGGTGCCGGTCGACACCACTGCGGCCGGCGACGGCTTCAATGCCGGTTACCTCGCCGCGCGCCTTGCCGGCCGCGACCCGGCGCAAGCCGCCGGCGCCGCGCACCGGCTCGCCGCGGATGTGATCCGTCATCACGGAGGGCTCGCGCCCCGCGCGGCCGCCGCCGTACATTAGCCGCCTAGCGTCACGCTCCTAATGTAAATGTTATTTACATTCACATGAAGCCTGTTATTCTGCGTTGGTAATCCCGGTCCAGAGTGATTTGCCCTTAGGAGCAAGCCATGCCGGATTTAGCCCGATCACGGCGCTTCATCGCGCTTTCGGCCATCGTGCTTTTTCTTGCGCTCGACGCGGCGCGTTCGCTGATCGGCCATTTCGGCTATCGGACGCCGGTCTCGATCTGGCATCCCGATCCCGCCGTTTACGCTGATATGACCTGGCCGCCGGCGTCGAACGTGCCGGTCAATGCGACGCCCGGACAGCGCATCTACATCGAGCGCTGCGGCTTCTGCCACGGCCCGGACGGACGCGGCAACGGCACGTCGGCGCCGTCGATGATCCCGCGCCCGCGCGACTTCACGGAGCGCCAATTCAAATACAAATCGACGCCCGAGGGCGCGCCGCCGAGCGATGACGACCTCGTCAAGGTCGTGACCGACGGCTTGCATGCGAGCGGCATGCCGTATTTCCGCGGCGTCTTGAGCGATGCGGACATCCGCACCGTCGTCGCCTATGTGAAGAACCTCGCCAAAATCCCGGCAACCGGAAGCGCGGCGGCGATCGACGTGCCGCCGCGTCCGCCGGTCACGCCGGACAGCATCGCCCGCGGCGCGGCGCTCTATGCAGAGAACGGCTGCGCGGGCTGCCATGGCGACGATCTGCGCGGCGGCCAATGGCTTTTGGACGCCAAAGGCTATCCGGTCATCAGCCGCGATCTCACCGCGCCGTGGACCTTTCGCGGCGGCGATGCGCCCGAAGAGACATTCTTGCGGCTCTCGACCGGATTGGCGCCGGCGCCGATGCCCGCCTATGCCGCGCTGCCGGCTGACAGCCGCTGGGACCTGGTGAACTTTCTCGAATCCCGCCGCCGCGCGCCGCCGTGGCAGTCGGGCACGCTCGACGGTCCGGGCGAGGCGCGCGACCTGGAAGTCCGCGGCCGTTATCTGGTCCACGCCGAGATGTGCGGCCTGTGCCACACCGAACTCGACCCGGCCATGATCTACCGCGACGACCGCTATCTCGCCGGCGGCATGCGGGTCGGCGCCTATCCGCAAGGCACGTTCATCACCCGCAACCTCACATCGGACCCCGACACCGGGCTCGGCCGCTGGAGCGAAGCCGAGATTGCGCGTGCGATCCGCGACGGCGTCGCCAAGGACGGGCGCCTGTTGAATTTCTGGGGCATGCCGTGGCCGTGGCTGCATAATCTGTCGACCGAGGATGCGCTCGCCATCGGCCGCTATCTCAAAACATTGCCGCCGGTTCACAACGCCATTCCGCTGCCGCTCCACTTCGGCGTCGTCGAGACCATCGCGGCGAAAATCTGGTTTCTCAGTCCCATGATCGGGCGCGCGCCGACGCTCACCTACGACGTTGGCAGCTACGCCAATGGGCCGCCGCCGGATCTGGCTGCGATCGCGGGCTGGCTCACGACGGCGCAATGGCTCGTTGTCGTCATCGGCCTCGTTCTGCTTGCGGTCGCTTCCCGCCGCAGCCTGCCGCACGGCGCCGGCGGCTGGGCGCGGCTGACGGGGATCGTCGTCGCGGGCCTCGTCGTCTTTACCGTCGGCTATTTTGTCGACAAAACCCCGACCGTGTCCGTGCTGCCGCCGGACAGAATTGCGGACGCCGTGTCGGCCGGCATTCCGCGGCCCGACCCGACGAAGCTCGCCCCCGCGCAGGCCGCGCTTGTTGCGCGCGGGCGCTACATTTTCGCCAATGCCTCCTGCGCCTATTGCCACGGCAATGACGGGGCCGGCGGCCTGAAACTCAGTGGTCCGTTCGGCACGATGTTCACGGCGAACATTTCGTCTGACCGCGCGGCCGGACTGGGCGGCTGGAGCGATGCCGAGATCGCCCGTGCGGTGCGCAGCGGCGTCGGCAAGAGCGGCCGGCCGCTGTTCTGGCAGGGCATGCCGTGGGACCACTTCTCCAACCTCGACGAAGAGGACGTGGTCTCGCTGATCGCGTATCTGCGGGCGTTGCCGCCGATCGCCGCCAAAGTGCCGCCGCACCGGTTGCCGGCAGGAGACGACTGCAAGATCTACACGTTCTGGACCAGCCGGAATCTCGAGCCGGGCTGCCGGTAGCGGGTCTTTGTGTCGCGGGCTGGGCATTGGCCCGTCGCTATATTCGCGCTAAAGATTGTCCAAACACACGTGCCGGCCGGCTTTGGCCGCGTCGGCCGCATCGGGAGGACCGCCATGCAACGCCTCGCCATCATCATGGCCGCTATCGTCGCAATCGCGGCGGCCATGGCCGTGCCCGCGCGCGCCCAGGCGCCGATCGTCATCAAGTTCAGCCACGTGGTGGCGCCCGACGCGCCCAAGGGCAAGGCGGCGCTGCTGTTCAAGCAGCTGGCGGAGAAATACACCAACGGCCGCGTCAAGGTCGAAGTCTATCCCAACTCCTCGCTCTACAAGGACAAGGAAGAGCTGGAGGCGTTGCAGCTCGGCTCGGTGCAGATCCTGGCGCCGTCGATCTCCAAATTCGGTCCGCTCGGGGTCAAGGAGTTCGATATTTTCGATCTGCCGTTCTTGACCAGCGACGAAGCGCACGCCCACCAGATGCTGGCGAGCCCGATGATGGCCGATTTCAACGCCAAGCTGGCGGCCAAGGGCATCTCATCGCTCGCCTATTGGGACAACGGCGCGACGGTGTGGACCGCCAACCGTCCGCTGATCTGGCCGGAGGATTTCCGCGGCCTGAAGGTGCGCATCCAGGGCGGCAAGGTGTACGACGCGACCGCGCGCGCCTTGGGCGCGATTCCGCAAATCCTGCCGTTCTCCGAGGTCTATCAGGCGCTGCAGACCGGCGTCGTCGACGGCGAGGACAATGTGCCGTCGAACATCGTGACGCAGAAATTCTACGAGGTGCAGAAGCACCTCACGGTGTCCTTCCACGGCCACATCACTTATGCGCTCATCACCAACAAGACGTTCTGGGCCTCGCTGCCGCAAGACGTGCGCGACGAGCTCGATCGCGCGGTGAAGGAGTCGACCGACTTCTTCAACGCGACGGCGGCGAAGGACAACGCCGATGCGCTGGAGAAGATCAAGGCCTCCGGCAAGACCGAGGTTCATATCCAGACCGAAGCCGAGCGGAAAGCCTGGATCGCCAAATTGATGCCGGTCCACGCCGAGATGCAGAACCGCTTCGGCAAGGAGTTCATCGAAAAAGTCTACAAGGCCTCGGGCTTCACGCCGCCGCAGTCCTGAGCCGCCGGCGTCCTTCCGCGCGTAAGGGGAGGGGATAGCTTGCGGGGACTGCTGGTGTTCGGGCGTATCCTCGATCGGCTCGAGGAGGGGATCGTCGTCTTCCTCATCGGGGCGGCGACGATCATCACCTTCGTCGCCGTGGTCCATCGTTATGGCGCCAGCAACTCGGCCGCGCTGGCGCGATGGGCGGGCGAACACGGCCTCGTCCTCGTCCAGCACGCGGCGGATCGTGTCTACACTTTCCTCGCCACGATCAATCTCTCCTGGGCGCAGGAACTCGCCACCTATATGTTCGTCTGGATGGCGAAGTTCGGCGCCGCGCTCGGCGTGCGCACCGGCATCCATGTCGGCGTCGATATTCTGGTCAAGCAGCTGACGCCGGCCACACGCAGGCCCGTCATCGTGTTCGCGCTGCTGTGCGGCGCGCTGTTTACCGGCGTCATCGGCACGCTCGGCGGCATCTATGTGCACGAGCTCGATCCGGACGAAGTCTCGCCCGAGCTCGAATGGCCGAGCTGGATCATTTATCTGTGCATCCCGCTCGGCTCCTATCTCATGTGTTTCCGTTTCCTGCAGGTGATGTGGCGTTTCCTGCGGACCGGGACTGTGCCGCACCAGGGGCACGGCATCGACTATGAAGCGCCGCTGCAAGTATCGCCGCTACCGGTGCCGCAGCAGGCGGCGTCACCGCTCGGCGGGGCGGCGCGGTGAGCGTTCTCTCCGATACGCCGAAGCCGGCCGCGTCGCGGTCGCCCGGCGCCGCCGTCACGGCCGCGCTGATCATTCTCGTTCCCCTCGCGCTTGCCGGCATTTGCTTCGCCGCGCGGCTTCACGTCATCGATCTGTCGCACACCGTGCGCGCGGAGCTGCTGTTCGTTCTTTTGCTGGCGCTGATGGCGACCGGCATGCCGATCTCGATCGCGCTCGGGCTTTCGGTGCTGACTTATTTGTTCATTCTCTCCGACGTCGATCCGAAGATGGTGGGCTTGAAGCTGTTCACCAGCATCGACCGCTTCGAGATCATGGCGATCCCGTTCTTCATCCTGGCGGGCAACTTTCTCACCACCGGCGGCGTCGCGCGGCGCATGATCGATTTCGCCACTTCGCTGATCGGGCACTGGTACGGCGGTCTCGGCCTCGCCGGCGTCGTCGCCTGCGCGCTGTTTGCGGCGATCTCGGGCTCTTCGGTCGCGACCGTCGTCGGCATCGGCTCGATCATGTTGCCGGCGCTGTTGCAGAAGGGCTATCCGCCCCGCTTCGGCGCCGGCGTGATCGCGACCTCCGGCGCGCTCGGCATTCTGTTGCCGCCGTCGATCAATCTCGTCATCTTCGCGGTCGCGACCGCCGGCATGCAGCCGCGCGGGCCGGACGGCGCGGTCGTCGATTCCGCCTCGGTCGGGCAACTTTTCATCGCCGCTCTCGTGCCCGGGCTTATTCTCGCTGTGATGCTCGGGGCGACGACGTTCTATCGCGCCTGGCGCAACGACTATCCGCGCATGGCGCGGGCGAGCTGGAGGGAATGCTGGAGCGCGTTCCGCGAGAGCTTTTGGGGCCTGTTTCTCATCGTGCTCGTGCTCGGCGGCATCTATTCCGGCCTGTTCACGCCGACCGAGGCCGCGGCCGTCGCCGCGGTCTATGCCTTCGTCATCGCGGTGTTCGTCTACAAGGGGCTGACCTTTGCCGAAGTGCCGATGGTGCTGCTCAAGGCGGCGTCGATGAGCGCGATGATCCTCTACATCATCACCAATGCCGCGGTGTTCTCCTGGCTGCTCACGTCCGAGCAGATTCCGCAATCGATGGCGGAGTGGATGACCGCGCAGGGCTTCGGCATCGTCGCGTTTCTCCTCGTGACCAACATCGTGCTGCTCGCCGCCGGCAATTTCATGGACCCGGCCGCGATCGTCCTCATCATGGCGCCGATCCTGTTCCCGATGGCGGCGGCGCTCGGCGTGCACCCGGTGCACCTCGGCATCCTGATGGCGGTCAACATGGAAGTCGGCCTGTGCCATCCGCCGGTCGGCCTCAATCTCTACGTCGCCTCCGGCATCACCAAGATGGGCATCACCGAACTCACCGTCGCGGTGCTGCCCTGGCTCGCGACGATGCTCGTCTTTTTGGCGATGGTGACCTACATCCCGGCGCTGTCGCTGTGGCTGCCGCGGCTTTTGGGGATGCTGTGATGCCGGACCCGTTGGCTCCTCGCAATGACGAGGATGCCCGTCACGGCTGCTTCGCATCCATCAGCACGAAAATGATGCGGCACGGCTCGGTGCCGTGATTGAGCCAGGCGTGATTGGTCGCCTGCTGGATGACGACGTCGCCGGCCTTGAGGTGCACGGTCTTGTCGTCGAGCATCATGTCGATCTCGCCGGACATGATGATGGCGTAGTCGAGCGTGCGGGTGCGGTGCATCAGGGGATTGCTGACGGGTACGCCGCGCGCCGGCGCCTTGTCGCCGACCACCTTCATCATGAAGTTCGGATCCATTTTCGCCACCGCGGCAGCGTTGAGCGGCGGAAACTCGACCTCGAGAAACTTGGTGCCGTTGTCGGGCGGGGTGAGGCCGATTTTTCGCTGCGCGTTGTCCTCGGCGAACGAGAATCCGGCCGGCGCGGTGTCGCTGATCCACAAATTGGCCGACGGCAGGCCGGATGCGCCGGAGCGCAGCGGCAGCACGCTGTCGAATTCGGTCGTCGACCTGTTGTCGGCATCGAGGCCGGTGACGACGCGATGGATTTCGCTCGCGCGGCTTGCCGTTGCAAGCGATGCAAGGGCGACGATGGCGCATAGGACTGGGCGCAGCATGGCACGTTTCTCCCGTGTTGACGCTCGATCGCTCTTATAGTGTTGCGGCGGCCGAATGCCGGCATACGCCGCATGGACGATCATGGCGGTCCGCAGCGTGACAAGTTTCCGGACTGCCGACAAGGGCGCGTGCGACCGCGGGCAGCGTCCGGCCGTGCGGCAACGTCACAGCCCGAGATACGACTCCGCCACCGCCTTGTCCTGCGCCAGCGCCTTGGCGCTGCCCTGGCCGACGATGCGGCCGAGCGCGAGCAGATAAGCGCGGTCGGCCATCTTGAGCGCACGCCGCGCGTTCTGCTCAACCATCAGGATCGCGGTCTTGCTCTCGCGGGCGATGCGTTCGAGCGCGGTGAACAATTCGGCGGCGATGACGGGGGCGAGGCCGAGCGAGGGCTCGTCGAGCAGCAACAAGGTCGGCTGCGCCATCAGCGCCCGGCCGATCGCGACCATCTGCTGCTCGCCGCCGCTCATGGTGCGCACCGCCTGCCGGCGCCGCTCGTCGAGCCGCGGAAACAGGTCGAATACATAGGCCATGCGCGCGGGCGCCGCCTCGCGCGCCGCCGGCGTGTAGGCGCCGAGCGACAAGTTCTCGACGACCGACATCGGGCCGAACAGATGGCGGTTTTCCGTCACGGTCGACGACGCCGTGCTCGACGATGCGGTGCGGCGACAGCCCGGTCAGCTCGTCGCCGCGGTAGCGGATCGATCCGGCCGACGGCTTGATCAGCCCGGCGACGGCGTTGAGAAGCGTGGTCTTGCCGGCGCCGTTGGCGCCCAGGATCGCCACCACCTGGCCGTCGCCGACGCGGATGGTGACGCGGTCGAGCGCGCGATGGCGGCCGTAGGAATGGTCGAGGCCGTCGATCTCAAGCATCTTCGTCACCGAGATAGGCGCGGATCACCTCAGGCTCGCGCAGCACCTCGTCGGGGCGGCCTTCGGCGATCTTGGCGCCGGCATTCATGACGACGACGCGGTGACACAGCGCGCGCACCGCCGTCATCACATGCTCGACCAGAATGACGGCCATGCCCTGCGCGGCGAGCGACCACACGACCGACATGCCGCCTTCGAGCTCGCTCGGGGAGAGGCCCGACAGCCATTCGTCGAGCAGGATTACGCGCGGCCTGGTGGCGAGCGCGCGCGCCAGCTCGACGCGCTTCTGCTCGATATAGGTGAGCTGGTCGAAACGGCGATCGGCCTTGGTGAGGAGGTTCAATTCGCCGAGCAGGCCGGCGGCCTCGTAGCCGGCGTCCTTGAAGCGCGGATGCTCGCCGGCGCCGTAAAGGACGCCGGCCATCACGGTGCCGATGGCCGGCATGTTGGCGGGCGCCCGCACCAGCTGGAAGGTGCGGTTGATGCGCTTGCGCACGCGCAGATGATTGGAGAGCCGCGTCACGTCCTCGCCGGCCATGCGGATGACGCCGGCGTCGGGCCGGATGGTGCCGGCGATGAGGTTCAAGAGCGTCGTCTTGCCGGAGCCGTTCGGACCGATCAGCCCCAACACTTCGCCGGGCGACACCGCGAGCGACATGCCGTTGACGGCAACGAGGCCGCCGAACGCCTTGGTCAAACCTTCGACTTCGCAGGAGCGCGGCCATGGCGTCAGCGCTTCTCCGGTACGCGCGGCACGATTTTCGCCCAGCGCTCCTCGATCGCGCCGGCGATCCCGCGCGGCAGCACGATCGGCCGCGACAGCCAGGCCCAGGCATCGAGTAGCGGGCCGGTCAGTCCGCGCTCGAGCTCGAGCGGCCGGCCGCAGCGCCGCCCAGCCGTCCTCGATCAGGCCGGTCACGCCGCGCGGCAGGAAGTAGACGATCACCATGAAGACGAGGCCGAGCAGGATCGAGTACCAGAACGGAAACTGCGTCTGCAGCAAGTCCGAGAGGATGATCAGCGGCACGACGCCGAGCACCGGCCCCCACAGCTTCTGCAGGCCGCCGAGAAACGCCATGATCACGACCACGAACGAGACCAGCGGGTTGAAGGCGAGGTTCGGGTTGATGAAGCCGAAGCGCGGCGCCATCAGCGCGCCGGCGAGCGAGGTGAACATGGCCGAGACGATGAAGATCAGCACCTTGGCGAACGGCACGTTGATGCCGACCTGGCGCGCCACCGTTTCGTCTTCGCCGATCACCATCAGCGCGAGCCCGAAGCGGCTGCGCCGCAGCAGCCAGCCGACCAGGAACACGATGACGGCGAGCGCGAGCAGATGCTCGTAGATCATGGTGGTGTCGAACGGCACGAAGACGTAGCGGCCCATGGTGTGGGTGCGGTTGATCTCCCACCATACCGTCAGCTCGCGGATCATCTCGGAGAGGCCGAAGCTGAAAATGACGAAGAACATGCCGGAAATGCGCAAGGTGAGCACGCCGACGACCAAGGCGAGCACGGCGCCGACGCCGATCGCGAGTGCGAAGCTGCCGTAGAGCGGCAACGTTTTGACCGACATCGCGACCGTATACATGCCGACGCCGAAAAAGGCGGAGGTGGCGAGCGACACGAGCCGCGTGGTGCCGGAGAACAGCGCCCAGGCGATCGTCAGCACGATGTAGCAGACGACGTTGATCATCAGCGACAGCCCGTAGTCGGACAGCACCCAGGGCATCGTCGCGAGCACGGCGACCAGCGCAGCGAGCGCCGCGATGGCGACGGTCGGCACGCGTGCGGCGGACGCGCTTCTGTTCGCTCGTCTCGGGCGGGGCAATCATGCTCAGGCCGTTCCAAACAGACCGCGCGGCCTGATCACCAGCACGATCAGGAACAACGCGTAAGCGACCGCGAGCGTCAATCCCGAATCGATGTAATAGGAACACAGCGCCTCGGCGACGCCGAGGAGCAGGCCGGCGATCAGGCTGCCGCCCATGTTGCCGATGCCGCCCATGATCACCACCACCAGCGCCTTCATGGTGAATTCGATGCCGATGGTGGGATTGAATGTGAGAAAGGTCGAGACCAGCGTTCCCGCCGCGGCGACGAGCGCGCCGCCGCCGGCGAAGGCGAGGCCCGAGAGGCCGCGCACGTCGATGCCGACGAGCTGGGCGCCGACCGGATCGATCGCCAGCGCGCGCAGCGCCGCACCGAACCGGGTGCGGCTGAGAACGATCCAGATCACGACGCCGAACACGCAGGCGACGGCGAAGGCGAGCACCCGGTTGGCGGCGAAGGTGAAGCCGAAGATGTTGAGCGGCTCGCCGAGATAGTTGTAGAACCGGTCGTTGGCGCTGAAGGTCGAGCGTCGCGGCGCCGCGCAGCACGAACAACAGCCCGAAAGTGGCGAGGATGGTCTCGCCCTCGAGCTGATCGCGCGTGCGGGCGCGGCGCACGAGCGGCATCATCAGCACGCGGTAGATGAGCCAATTGGCGGCGAAGCTCACCGGCACCGAGAACACCATGCCGACGATCGGGTTGATGCTGGCGAGCGTGAACATGAAGAACGCGGCAAAGGCGGCGCCCATCAGAAACTCGCCATAGGCGAGGTTCACGATGCGCGCCATGCCGTATTGAAGATTGAAGCCGATGGCGACCAGGGCATAGAGCCCGCCCAAGATGAGGCCGCCCAGGATGGCTTCGAACGCAGGCATATCAAACAACACTGTGAGCTGGAACAAACCGAGCTGAAACGAGCCGGTCCGGATCGTCCGGACCGGCCATTGGTGTCGAGATTAATCGCCGCGCGACGTTACCACGCCGGCTTCGGAAACACGACCGGCTGCGCGCCGGGCATGCTCGACGGCGAGACGCCGACGAACTGACCGTTCTGCCATTGGCCGACGCCCCATTGCTTTTCGCGGATGTGGGTCTTCAGGTCGACCGGACCGACGACGGTATTCCACGGCCCGCCATTGGCGATCATGTCGGTCACCTTCTTGCGGTCGAGGGTGCCGGCTTTCTCGATCGCCTGCTCCAGGATCTGCAGGCTGGCATAGGTCACCGGGCTCGCCCAGCCGTCCGGCGCGTGTTTGGTGAGATCGAGCTGCCGCTTATAGTAATCCTGCGCGCCGGGCAGGCTGGGGTCCCAGCCGCCGATGCCCAGAACGCCTTGCACCTTGTCTTTGAAGGCGCCGCCGTATTCGGCGAAGGCGGTGCCGACGGCGGTGTAGAAGATCTTGGGATTATAGCCCTGCGTGATCGCGGTTGAGGTCAGCATGAAGGTGTCGGGCGGATAGCTGCCGGCGACGAACGAGTCGGCGCCCGACGCCTTGGCTTCCTTGATTTCGGTGGTGAGATCGGAGGCGCCGAGCGGATAGCTCTTCTGCAGCACGATGTCGTAGCCCGCCGCCTTCAATCCGGCGCCGACGCCGGCCGAGAATTCCGCGCCGAATTGATCGCCGACGCTCATCAGCACGACCTTGTTGTTGATCTGGCCCGCCTTCTTGTACTTGTCGAGGATCTCGATCAGCGCCCCGCCGAAATGCGGCGGCTGATTGAGGAAGAAGAACAGGGTCGGGAACTGCTTGACCAGCGCTTCCTCGTCGTTGGAGTTGGCGGTCACCGCGAGCTGCGGATAGCCGTATTTGGCGAAGATCGGCGCCGTCGCCAGATTGAACGCCGTGAGTAGGGCGCCAGCACGAAGTCGACCTTGTCCTGGGTCATCAGCTTTTCTTCGAGCCGCAACAGGGTCTCGGCGCTGCCGGTGTCGTCGTATTTCGCCACCACCTCGACCGGAATCTTCTTGCCGTATTCCTTGACGAAGATGCCGCCCTTGTCGTTCACGTCCTTCACCCAAGTTCGTAGCCGGGGACCGTCGTCACGGCGGCGCCTTGGGCGAGCACGCCGGACAGCGTGATGGCGTAGCCGATGCGGATGCTGGTGGGTGCGTCGGCGGCGCTCGCCGAAGACGCCGCCATGGTGCCGAAAAATCCGGCCATGGACGCGGCCATGACCGCGGCCGAAACGTTCTGGCGCAATTGCGCGTGCATGTTCCTCTCCTCTGGCGACGGGCCTTCGGTGCCACCGCGTGTCGTGCTTTTAGTTCTCCGGCCGAAGCTTGCCCCTCGGAGCGCTCGTCCCGTGCGAGCTCATCCGGCGGCGGCGAGCTTGCCGCCGGAAGCGCTCCATCCCGTTCGCGGTGGAGACGCTCAGAACGGATAGGGATTGGGTTTCTGCTTGATCGTCATCCACTGCCATTGGGTGAACTCTTCCCAATTGGCCGGGCCGCCGATCCGGGTGCCGTTGCCGGAGGCGCCAGTGCCGCCGAACGGCACGTGCGGTTCGTCGGCGACGGTCTGGTCGTTGATGTGCAGGAGCCCGGTATTGAGCCGATTGCCGAGCGCGATGGCGCGGCCGACGTCGGCCGAAAACACGCCGGCGGAAAGACCGTATTCGTTGTTGTTGGCGAGCGCCACCGCCTCGTCGTCCGCGCCGAACGCGGTGATCGAGGCGACCGGTCCGAACACCTCCTCCTCGAACGCGCGCATGCCGGGCTTCACGCCGGTGAGCACGGTCGGTCGGTAGAACGGCCCGTCGAAGGTGCCGCCGGCCGCGAGCGTCGCGCCCGCCGCCACGGTATCCTTGACGATGCCGTGAATGCGCTCGACCTGCGCGCGGCTGATGACCGGTCCGAGCGCGACCTGGCCGAGCGGATCGCCGACCGGCAGGTGCTTCGCCTTGGCGACCAGTTTCTCGGTCAGCGGCGCGACGATCTTGTCCTGCGCCAGCACGCGGCCGGTGGTCATGCAGATCTGGCCCTGATGGAACCAGGCGCCGAACGCGATCGCCGAGGCGGTGGCGTCGAGATCGGCATCCTCGAGTACGACCACGGCGTTCTTGCCGCCGAGCTCGAGCTGCACTTTCTTGAGATGCTTGCCGGCGAGTTCGCCGATGCGGCGGCCGACATGGCTCGAGCCGGTGAACGCCACCATGGCGATGTCGGGGTCGGTGCACAACGCTTCGCCGGCTTCGGCGCCGCCGGGCAGCACCTGCAGCACGCCCTTCGGCAGCCCGGCGTCCTCGAAGATGCGGGCGATGATGAAGCCGCCGGTCAGCGCCGTGCGCGGATCGGGCTTGAGCACCACGGCATTGCCGGTCGCCAGCGCCGGCGCGACCGCGCGGCACGACAGGATCAGCGGGAAGTTGAACGGCGAGATGATGCCGACGACGCCGCGCGGCAGGCGGCGGGCGAGGCTGATGCGGCCGGGATCGGACGGCAGCACCAGGCCTTGCGGCTCGGTGCACATGGCGGCGGAGCGATAGAGGATTTCCGTCACCATGTGGATTTCAAAACCGGCCTTGGCGGGGATGCCGCCGGTCTCCCGCGCGATCCACGGGATCAGTTCTTCCTGATTGTCCTCGAGCGCGCGCGCGGCCTTGCGCAGGATGGCGGCGCGTTGCTCGTAGGGAGTCGCCGCCCAACCGGGTTGCGCGGCGCGCGCCTCGGCGGCCGCCTTGCGCACGTCCGCCGCGGTGGCGTTGCCGACCGTGGTCAGGGTCGCGCCGGTCGCGGGCTCGAGCACATCCAACGAGCCGCCGGCGGCGCCGCGCCATTCGGCGCCGAACACCCGTCCGCGCCAAACCTGTTCGATCATGAATTTCGGGGCTGGTGCGTTCATCCCTGGGTTCCTCTGTTTTTCACACAAACTAAAAGGTATTTTATTGTTGGCGCCTTCTATAACGCGCCACAACCGCAATATCCAGTCCAATATCAGAACGGCGTCGCCGCTGTCGCGCGTGCCGGCGCAGAAATTTCATTCTGGGAATTCGCGTTCATCCAATCGGAATTGCCACGCAAATGTTCGCAAAGCGAACAACGCTCCTCTTGGTCACCGACCACATCGATATTGCACCGTTTGCCGTGCGGCGCGGCGTCCGATGATTTCCACGATCAAATGAGGTTAATCGGCGAAGTCGGCCGGCTGCAGCGCGATCGGCGTGCCGTGCGGGGTGCGGACGCAGGCGCGGCGCCAGGCTTCGCGCGTGCGCGCCAGCGTGTGGGGGTCGGCGAGCCCTTTGGCGGCGATCAAGCGCTCCAGCGCGGCAAGCCAATGCCGATAATAGGTTTCGCCGGTGTCGGGATCGCCCGAGGCTTGCGCCTTGCTGATTTCCTCGCCGAGCGTCGCCGCCCACTCGCTCCAGGAAAATACGCCGCGCTGATGGAGCGTCAGTGCGAGCGCGAACGCTTGCGCTTCCCACGGCTCGCGGAACACCCGCTCGCCTCGGCCGTTCCCTCCGGGCGGACCAAGCAAAGACGCATCGGTGCTCATGACGGCTCCAGATACGGCTCGAATGCTTCGATCGACACTTTGAGCGTCGGATCGGTGTTCTCGCCCCACAGCTCACGGCCGTCGAACAGTACGGTGTAAAGCCATTGCGGGTTCTCGCCGGCGCCGATCGCGGAAGTGTCCGGAAAGACGTGGCAGCCGCGCACCGCCTCGACGACGCCGACGCGGCCGCGCGCATAGCGCGGCAGCCGGGTGTGGGTCGGCGGATGGATGTTTTTCGTGCGCACGCGCTCGCCGACCTTGAAGCGCGCGGGCGCACGCGCGGGCCGGCCGAAGGAGCCGCGCGTGAGCGTACGCGAAACATCGGCGACGCTGAACGTCCGTGGCGGTGGTTCGCCGCGGCGCAGCGCATGACCGGCGGCGATCTCGTCGGCGCCGGCAAGCCCGCGCGCCATCGCCATGTTCGCAAGCCGCAGCGCCCACTTGCCGTAATAGGAGCGCGCGAGATAGACCTCCGGCGGCAATTCCTCGATGCCCGCGCGCGCCGGCGTCGATGCTCCAGGCGCCGATCGCGCCCATGGCGCGGTTGAGCGCGAGGCAGCGCCCTTCCCAGGCGGCATGAAAAACCGGCTCGTTCTCCTCCGGCTCGACTTTGCCGAAGCCGTGCATGCCGCCCATGTCGTGAATGCCGTCCATCACGCGATGTCCTTCGGATTTCTCGGCAGGCCGGTGCCGATCATGCAATCGCGCGTCACCAAGGCGGCGAGCTGTTCTTCGCTCCAGCCCTCGGTCCCCGCCGGCCGCATCGGCAGCACGATGAAGCGGGTTTCGGCGGTCGAATCCCACACCCGGATTTCGCTGTCGGCTGCGAGCGTGACGCCGAAATCCGCCAGCACGCCGCGCGGATCGTTCACCGCCCGCGAGCGGTAGGGCGAAGATTTGTACCACACCGGCGGCAGGCCGAGCACGTCCCACGGATAGCAGGAGCACAGCGTGCAGACGATCATGTTGTGGCGTGTCGGCGTGTTCTCGACCGCGATCAGGTGATCGCCGACGCGCTCGACGACGCCGAAGGCGGCGACCGCCGCGCTCGCATCCGCGATCAGCGCGCGCTTGAAAGCCGGATCGCTCCAGGCCTTGGCGACCACCCGGGCGCCGATGTGCGGGCCGATCCGGGTCTCGTAGGCCTCGATCATCGCGTCGAGCGCGGCCGGTTCGATATAGCCTTTCTCGGCCAGCACGGTCTCGATCGCGCGCACGCGCAACTGCATCTCGGAAAGCTCGGAGCCATGCGGGGGATGATCGTCGTGATGATCGTCGTCATCATGATCGTGCGTCATCGCCACCCAACTCCTTTCCGGCGGGCCGCCGCGGGTACTATAGTTCTTGGACATTATAATGCGGCGCGCGATCCTGTCACACGGCGCCGAACCATCCGGTCGTGACCATGCCGCCATCGCTCGTGTTTCTCGCCAACGGCATCGACCGCATCACTGCGGCCGTGGGCCGCGCGGCGGCGTGGTGCTGCGTTTTCATCGTGCTCGCCGAATTCGCCGTGGTGGTGATGCGCTACGCGTTCGGCGTCGGCTGGATCGGCCTGCAGGAATCCGTTCTCTACGCGCACGCGGCTTTGTTCATGCTCGCGGCCGCCTGGACGCTGCAGGTCGGCGGCCATGTCCGCGTCGATGTCTTCTACGCGCAGGCGAAGCCGCGGACGCGGGCGCTGGTCGATCTGTGCGGCGCGCTCGTCTTTCTATTCCCTTCGCCGTCGTGCTGGCGCTGCTGTCGGTTCCCTATGCCGCGCGCTCCTGGGCCATCTTGGAAGGCTCGCGCGAGGCGAGCGGGCTGCCGATCGTTTATCTCTTCAAGAGCCTCATTCCGCTGTTTGCCGTTCTCCTCGGCCTGCAAGGGCTGGCGCAGGCGATCCGCGCCGCGGGCGTCCTGTTCGGGCCTCCACCCTATCCTCCCCCGCTTGCGGGGGAGGATAGGGTGGGCGCGCGATAAGTGGTGCGATAATCATGGCGCCAACGCTCGCCGTGACCATGGTGGCCGCCGTCTGCGTGCTGCTCTTGATCGGTTACCCGGTCGCGCTCACGCTCGCCGGCGTCTCGCTTCTGTTCGCCGCCGCCGGCGCGGCCGCTGGAGCGATGGATCTTTCGCTGCTCGGCGCGCTGCCGCAGCGCATTTTCGGCATCATGAACAACGAGGTGCTGCTGGCTATACCGCTCTTCATCTTCATGGGCGTGATGCTGGAGCGCTCGCGCATCGCCGAGGAATTGTTGGAGACGATGGGCGGCCTGTTCGGCCGCCTGCCGGGCGGGCTCGGCATCGCGGTCATCATCGTCGGCGTTCTCATCGCGGCGGCGAAGGGCATCGTCGGCGCGACCACGGTGACGATGGGGCTGATCGTGCTGCCGACGATGCTGCGCCGGGGCTACAACAAGGCGCTGGCGGCGGGCACGGTCGCGGCGACCTCGACGCTGGCGCAGATTTTTCCGCCGGCGACCGTGCTGATCCTGCTCGGCGATCAGCTCAGCGATTCCTACGCCGCGGCGCAAATGGCGCAGGGTAATTTCGCGCCGCAAACCGTCGCCGTCGCCGACCTGTTCGCCGGCGCCATCGTGCCGGGGCTCGTTCTCGTCCTCGCCTATATGCTTTATCTGATCGGCGTCGCGATCGTCTTTCCGAAATCCTCGCCGGCCGTCGCGCTGGTTGCGACGGCGCCGGGCGGCGTCGCGTTCCTGCGCCGGCTGATCGCGGTTCTCCTCGCGCCGCTCGCGCTCATTCTCGCCGTGCTCGGCTCGATCCTCGGCGGCGTCGCGACCCCGACCGAGGCGGCGTCCGTCGGCGCCGTCGGCGCCACACTGCTCGCGGCGCGACCCCCACCCTACCCTCCCCCGCGAGCGGGGGAGGGTAGGGTGGGGGTGGCCGGCGTGCTCGTCCCGGTCATGACGCGCACGACCCAGATCACCAGCATGATCTTTCTCATTCTCATCGGCGCGACGCTGTTCAGCCTGGTATTTCGCGGCCTCGGCGGCGCCGAGCTGGTGGAACGCGCGCTCACAAATCTGCCGGGCGGCGTCGCCGGCGCGACGCTCGCGGTCATGCTGGCGGTGTTCCTGCTCGGCTTCGTGATGGATGCCTTCGAGATCATCTTCGTGGTGGTGCCGATCGTGGCGCCGGTGCTGTTGAAAATGCCCGGCGTCGATCCGGTGTGGCTCGGCATCATGTTGGCGGTGAATTTGCAGACCTCGTACATGCACCCGCCGCTCGGACCGACACTGTTCTATCTGCGCGCGGTCGCGCCGCCCGAGGTGACGACGCGGGATATCTATCTCGGCATTGTTCCTTACGTGCTGATCGAGCTCGCCATGCTCATCGCGCTGTGGTTCCTGCCGGGGCTTGCGACCTGGCTGCCGCATAAGCTTTATGGTCCGTGATTGTCCCGCATCGGATAGACCGCATAAGTCTGGGGCATAAATCTGGGGCATAAGTCTGGGACATAAGTCTGGGGGAGGGCGCATGACGGCGGCACAAATGTTCGATCTCACGGGCCAAGTGGCGCTGGTGACCGGCGCCTCGAGCGGGCTTGGCGTGCGGTTCGCGCAATGCCTCGCCGACAACGGCGCGGCGGTCGCTTTGGTGGCGCGGCGCGCCGATCGCCTTGCCGAGGTGAAAGCGCGGATCGAAAGTCGCGGCGGTCGTGCCGTGATCGTCGAGGCGGACGTGCGCGACCGCGCGGCGATGCAGCGCGCGTTCGATGCTGCCGAAGCGGCGTTCGGCACCGTGACGATCCTCCTCAACAACGCCGGCATTGCGCACTCCGGCCGTGCCGTCGACATGGCCGAGGAGGAGTGGCGCCGCGTGCTCGGCACCGATCTCGACGCCGTGTTCTATTGGGCGCAGGAAGCCGCGCGCCGCATGCTGGCCGCAAACAAGCACGGCGCCATCGTCAACATCGCCTCGGTGCTCGGGCTCGGCGTCGCCAAGGGCGTCGTCGCCTATGCCACCGCCAAGGCCGGCGTGATCCAGCTCACCAAGGCGCTCGCGCTCGAACTCGCCTTCAAGGGCATCCGCGTCAATGCCATCGCGCCGGGCTGGTTCGTCACCGAGATCAATGACGAATTTCTGTCCGGCGAGCGCGGCGAGGCGATGAAGCGCGACATCCCGATGGGCCGGTTCGGCGAGGAGCACGACCTCGACGGACCGTTGCTGTTGCTGGTCTCGGAGGCCGGCCGCTACATGACCGGCACGACCATCGTCGTCGACGGCGGCCAGGTGGTGGCGCTCAAGGGATAACAGCGGGCGCGACGCCCGCGCGAATTCGCGCTCACGCGGCGGCGATGCTGCCGCGCGGTTCCTCGGCAGCGAGGATTTTCGTCAATTCGTGCACCGGGACCGGCGGGCTGTAGAAAAATCCCTGCACGTCGGTGCAGCCGAGCTTGCGCACGAGATCGAGCTGCTCGCGGGTCTCGACGCCTTCGGCCGTCGTCGTCATGCGCAGGCTGTCGGCCAATCCCGCCACCGCCTCGACGATGGCGCCGGCGTCGGAACTCTCGCCGAGACCCTTGATGAAGCAGCGGTCGATCTTGATCTTGTCGAACGGGAAGCTGCGCAGATAGCTCAACGACGAATAGCCGGTGCCGAAATCGTCCATCGAGATGCGGATGCCGAGCGAACGCAGCTGATGCAGCACCTTGAGCGTCACCTCGCTGTTCTGCATCAGCACGGCTTCGGTGATCTCGAGCTCCAGCCGGTCGGGCGGCAATTGCGATGGCGGCGAGCGCGCCGAGCACGGCCGGCAGCAGGCCCTTGTTGACGAGCTGCGTCGGCGACAGATTGACCGAGACGCTGACATGAGCGGGCCAGCGCGCCGCGTCCGCGCAGGCGCGTCGGATCACCCACTCGCCGAGCGCGACGATCAGGCCGATATCCTCGGCGACCGGAATGAACTCGGCCGGCGACACCATGCCGCGCGTCGGATGGTGCCAGCGCAGCAGCGCTTCGCAGCAGCGCACCTCGCCGGTGTCGAGATTGAGCATCGGCTGATAATAGAGTTCGAACTCGCCGTTATCGAACGCGTGGCGCAAAGCGAGCTCGACCGTGCGCCGCTCCTTCATGCGGGCGTCCATGTCCGCTTCGAAGAATTTATAGACGCCGCGGCCGTCCGCCTTGGCGCCGTAGAGCGCCATGTCGGCGTTCTTGATGAGTTCGGTGGCGTCGGTGCCGTCGGCGGGCGCGAGCGCGATGCCGATGCTGGCGTCGATCACCGCCAGATGGCCGTGCAGATCGTACGGCGCCCGGATCGCCTCGGCGATGCGCAGCGCCAGCCGCTCCGCGTCGGTCGCGTCGTCGATCTCGGTCTGGATGATGCAGAATTCGTCGCCGCCGACGCGGCAGATCGTATCGGTCTCGGCAACGCAGCCGCGCAGCCGCCCCGCCACCGCCCGCAACAGCTCGTCGCCGACGGGGTGGCCGAGCGAATCGTTGACGTTCTTGAACTGATCGAGATCGATATAGAGGACCGCGAGCCGCTGCCCGCGCTCGACGTGAAGCAGCGCCTCGCTCAGCCGCTCGCGCAGCAGGACGCGGTTGGGCAGATCGGTGAGCGCGTCGTGACGCGCCATGTGCACGATCTTCATTTCGGCGCGCCGCCGCTCGGTGACGTCCTCGTGCGTCGCCACCCAGCCGCCGTCGGCCATCGGCTGACTGACGATGGCGATGGTGCGGCCGTCGTCCAGCTCGACGAATTCCGTGGTCGTCTGTCCGGCTTTGATCGTGGCGCACAGACGGCCGACAAAGTGCTCGGGATCGCCCGAGAAGGTGCCGCGCGCGGTGCGGCGTTCGAGCAGGTAGCGCAGCGTGCGGCCCGGTCGGATGTCGTCCGCTTCGAGGCCGTACATGGCGATGTAGCGTTGATTGCAGATGACGACGCGGGCGTCGGCGTCGAACATCACCAGGCCCTGGGACATGTTGGAGAGCGCGGCGTCGAAGCGCGTGTTCTGCGCGCACAATTCGCTCTCCCGCGCCCGCAATTCCTTGGTGCGCTCGATCACGGTCCGCTCGAGGTTGCGCTGGACGGCATCGATCTCCTCGAACATCAACGACATCGAGCGGTCGGTCCGCCGCCGGTCGCGGTCGAAATCCTCGTAGGCGGCGGTGACCAGGCCGCACAGCTTGGCGATATCGACCGATCCGCTCTCGTCGGTCGCTTTCGCCAGCTGTTGCGCGAGAAGCTTGTGCACGACGGTCGTCTCTCTCCGGGCCAAACCGGCTTTCAGGCGACCTCGGCCAGGCTGGTGACCGTCATGGTCTGGTTGTGCAGCTCGCAACGGCCGGAGCGGGCATGGGGCGAGATTTCGCCGTAGGAATAGAAGCCGAGCCGCGGCATGGCGGCGCCGAGCTCGCTCGCGACCGCCTCGGCTTCCTCGATGGTGCGCTGGCCCATCAGCAACCGCCGGCCGATGCAGCTCACCAGGATCGACAGACACTCACCGGGATCGCGTGCCTCGCAGCCGCCGCGGGCTTGCCGTGCCGCCTCCGCCGCGCCCGCCACCAGGCGGTCGAGATTTCCGCGCATCAATTGCGCCGTCCAGCCTTGCGGCACGTCGCCCGCGAACGTCATCGAACGCTTGTCGCGATCGATCGCCAGCACCGTGCGCACCACGGCCGAATCGGGATGCTCCAGATCGTAGACCTGGATCGGAAACAAAAGGGCGGAGCCTGGCAGTTCCTTGGATTCGTCCGGCCCGAGATAGCGCTCGTAGAGATCGAGCGCCGGCTGGCTGTCGAGTTCGAACAGCACGTTGCCGATCGATTTTGTCACCTGCCGGCGTGGTCCGAACATGTCCCATCCGCCGGCGCTGCCATGGCCAACCCGCACGGCGGATCCGTACAATCCGACCGCTGCAATGGTGCGCGTCTTCGGCGCGCAATCGCCGCCGACCAGTGTCTCCTGGAAGTCCGCGCCGTCGCCGGCCAGGCCTCCGGTCAAGGGGATGCCCGGGCCGATGACTTTGGTGATGCCCGCCACCAGCGCGCTGCCGTTGACGTTGAGACCATCGGACAGCACGAACACGGCGGCAAGGTCCGCGGCGGCGAGCGCGCGTCCGATCGCCTCGCCGCAATCGTGCGATTGTTGCGGATCGTTGACAGTTTCATGACACAAGCGCAACCGGGTGGCGTCGAACGTGACGGCAGCGGCGACGATCTCATCGTCGTTGACGTCGCTGTTGTTGATTTGTCCGCCGGTGCTGCAACCCAGAATATGCGCGCCCGGAAACATGTCGCGCAGCTCGTCATAGCGGGCGCCGTCGGCCAGCGCCTGGCGGGTTCCAAAATACAGCACGAGCGAGGTGGGGCCTGGCGCAAATTTGGGCATCCAGCCTGAGCGCTCGCTCCAGGTGATTTGCTGAACGCGCATTGGCAATTGTTGCTCCGTCTGCGACAACGTTCGACGTCTGCAACTTAGGGATCGCGTCTGAACATTTGGTTATATGTTAGGTAATCGCACTGACTTAATGGTCATTCCGCGGTCAGTATTGACGTCGAGCTAATGCTCGAAGCCGACTTCGAGCCATTCCGCGATCCAAATCCGCAACGTGCAGTAGCAGAGGAGTAAGTGATGACACCGGCGATCTTTATCGTGCTGGCCGGCCTGATGGGAGCAAGCGGCATAGCGTTCGCCGCGGCCGGCGCGCATGCGGCGCCCGGAGCGGGCCTCGACACCGCCGCTTCGATGTTGCTTTTTCATGCAGCGGCCGTGGTCGGCGCCGTGGCGCTGGCGCGTCAGGGCGCCGTGGTCGGGCCGCTCCTCCTCGTCGCGCTCGTCGCCTGGGTGCTGGGTGGCGTGTTATTCTCCGGCGACATCGCACTGCGCGCATTTGCCGGCCATCGTCTGTTCGCGATGGCCGCGCCGTCCGGCGGCGTCATTCTCATCATCGGCTGGCTGGCGCTCGCCGCCGCGGGGATCGGGGCGTTGTTTTAAGGCGCCGGCGGTGGCGGCGACGCGGCGCCGTTGTCGAAGCCGCTCGGCCGCGTGCGGATCGTGCGTCGGCAGATAGACGGTCGGGCGTTGGGCGCACAACGCGCGGATGTTCGCAAGCGTCGCCTTGGCCACGGCTTCGTCCGGGCTCACGCCGTCGACCGTGCCGCTCAGCATCGTGCGTTCGAGATACGACGCATCGCCGGCGAGCACGATGTCTTCTTCCTCGTCCCGCACGATGACCGAGACGTGGCTCGGCGTGTGGCCCGGCGTCGGCACCGCGATCACGTCGCCGGCCTGCGTGATCGGCGCGATGCGTTGGAACGGTCCGTAGGACGACTGCTGCCAAGACAGCGTCTGCGGCGCGAACCATGTCGGCCATCGCTTGGGCAGATAGCCGTTGATCGCGCCGCTGATGCCTGACGTGCGCGCGAGCTCACCGCCATCGGCGAGGATGCGGCTCGCGGGGAAATGCGCGAGGCCGCCGTCGTGGTCGATATGCATGTGGGTGAGCACCACGGTCGTGACGTCGCGGGCGCCGATGCCCAGCGCGCGCAATTGCGGGCCGATCTCCTGCTCGGGCTCGACGTCGAAGCGGACGGCGAACTGAAAGAACGGATGCCAGCGCGGCAGCGATTTCAGGGCGGCATTGGCACCGGTGTCGACGACGATCACGCCCTCGGGATGCTCGATCGCAAACACAAAGGTCGGCGACCAGTCGGCCCATTCGCGCGACAGGATCGGCTGGGTCTGCCGCCACAGCCCGTGGCCGCGCCCGTCGATCTGAGCTTGTTTGATCTGAACGCGGCCGGTCTCGATCGCATGAATGCGCATGGAATTGCTCCTTGAACCGATGATTTGGGTGAAAGGCTCAGTGCCGGCCGATGCGGCCGAGATGGGTGTCGCCAAATCCGCTCGGATATTTGAGGCCGTAGCCGAGCGCGCGGTCGAAGCCGATATGAGCGAGCCAGATGAGCCCGCCCGCCGCCGCGATCGGCACGCCGGCGAAAAATCCGCCGAGCGCCAGGGCGAGGGCAATGGCGTAGGTGTGCACGAGATTGTAACCCAGGGCTCCCGCCCGTGGTCCGAACAGATAAGGCAGTATCGCAAGGTCGGGCGCGAGGATGAGAAGTGCGAAGGTCGGCCAGGAAAAGCCGGCATGAGCGTAAAGCGCGACGGCCGCGGCGAACGCGGCAAAGCCTTCGAGCCGCACCAGCACGCGCACGGCGCCCGTCACTGCTCCTTCTTCCGCGCGCGAAAAGCGGCTTGCGGGAACTGACTGAAATTCGATCTGCGAGGTTGACGCCATCATGGGAGCCTCCTGGTGCGCCGCCGAGCGGCGACGGCCGCGGCGGCTTCCCTTCCCACCTAGTCCTCATGAACTAGGAACGTAATTGCATATTTATGTCGCACTGATATACATTTATGTATGACACAGAAAACGGCGCTGAACTGGGATGCGTTGCGCACCTTCATCGAGGTCGCGCGCGACGGCAGTCTGTCGGGCGCGGCGCGCCGGCTTGGGCTGACGCAGCCGACGGTCGGGCGTCACATCGACGCGCTGGAAGCGGCGCTCGGCTCCCCGCTGTTCACGCGCTCGCGGCGCGGGCTGACGCCGACGCCGGCGGCGCTCGCTTTGACGCCGCATGCCGAAGCGATGGCGGCGGCCGCCGAGGCGTTGGCGCGCGCGGCCTCCGGCGAAGCGGCGGCCGACCGCGGCACGGTGCGCGTGACCGCTAGCGACGTCATCGGCTGCGAAGTGCTGCCGCCGATCCTCGCGGCGTTCCACGCCGCGCATGCCGGCATCGCGATCGAGCTCGCGCTCACCAATCGCACCGAGGATCTCGCGCGCCGCGACGCCGACATCGCCGTGCGCATGGTGCGCCCGACCCAGCGCGGCCTGGTGGCGCGGCGCATCGGCACGTCGCGCATCCGCCTTTACGCCCATCGCGACTATCTGGCGCGGTTCGGCGAGCCGCGCTCGCTCGCCGATTTGCGCAGCCATTGCGTGATCGGCTTCGACCGCGACAATCGCACCTTTCGCGGCGCCGGCGACTTCGCCAAGAGCGTGCGGCGCGAGGACTTCGGCTTCCGCAGCGACAACGACCTCGCCCAGCTCGCCGCGCTGCGCGCCGGCGTCGGCATCGGCGGCTGTCAGGACAATATCGCCCGCCGCACGGCGGACCTTGTTCCGGTGCTGCCGAACGTCGTTCAATACGTTATGGAGGTCTGGCTGGTCATGCACGAGGACTTGAAGGCGACGCGCCGCGTGCGCCTTCTGTTCGACCACCTCGCCGCGGGGCTGACGACCTACGTGAAGGGACGGCCGTTCGTTTAGCCGTCGGCGGCGGTCGCCGGCGTCGGCGCGAGCGTCGGCAAGGAAGGCGTTGTCCGGCGCACCGGCATGAGATCGTGCCCGAGCATGCCGACCGCCATGGCGACGACGAAAACAATGACGCCGGGCGACAGCGTCGCCAGATTCTCGATCGCCGGTCCCGGGCAAAGCCCGACCAGGCCCCAGCCGATCCCGAACAGCACCGATCCCACGACCAGCGGCCGGTCGATCAGCTTCTGCGTCGGCCATTGGTTTTTTGCTTCGAGCAGCGGCGTGCGCCGGCGCGCCAGCGCGTAACCGCCGGCGGTGACGATCAGCGCGGCTCCCATCACGATGGCGAGGCTCGGATCCCAATTGCCGCTTGGAATGGCGAGCACGTCGAGGAAGTTCAAAACCTTGTCCGGCCGGATCATGCCGGAGATGAAGAGGCCGCAGCCGAAGATGAAGCCGCAGACGAGACTGGCGAGTGCGCGCATGATGTCAAACTCCGATGCCGTGGCGCGTCACCGCGACGACGGCGATGGCGGCGGCCATGAAGATCACGGTGGCGATGAGCGAGCGCGGCGATAGCCGCGCGATGCCGCAGACGCCGTGACCGGACGTGCAGCCATTGCTCAACCGCGTGCCGAAGCCGACCAGCAAACCGGCGACCGCGACGACGATGAGGCTCGGCGGCATTTTGGGAACGGGGATCGCAAAGCCGAGCGCGGCGGCGGCGAACGGCGCGGCGATCAGGCCGACGATGAAGGTCACGCGCCACGCCCGGTCGCCGCCTTGCGGCTCGATCAGTCCGGCGAAGATTCCGGTGATGCCGGCGATACGGCCGTTGAGCAGCATCAACAACGCGGCGGACAGTCCGATCAGCGCGCCGCCGATGGCAGCGGAGATCGGTGTGAAATTGGCCATGGAAGGTACCTCGTAAGCCGATCGCGTCTGTGAGCCGGCGAAAAGCTGATGTCATCGCCTTCGATCACGCGATACACTGAACAATAAATTGTCGCGTTTTAAGCCGCAACAAGAGGGCACCATGGACTTCACTTTGTCGCCGGAGATCGAAGAATTACGTGTGCGCACGCGCGCCTTTATCGAGGAGAATGTGCTCCCGCTCGAAGCGGATGCAGAAAATTTCTCCGAGCACGAAAATATTCCGCTGACGCGGCTCGCGCCGGTGCAGGAAGAGGCCAGAAAAATCGGATTATGGTCGCCGCAGGCGCCGAAGGAATTCGGCGGCATGGCGCTGCCGATCGTCGCCTGGGCGGCGATCTACGAGGAAGCGGCGCGCTCGCTGTTCGGCCCATTGGCGATCAACTGCTCGGCGCCCGACGACGGCAATATAAATCTGCTCGCGCGTGTCGGCACGCCGGCGCAGAAGGAGTGGTGGCTGCGGCCCGTGGTCGAGGGCAAGGCGAAATCCTCCTTCGCCATGACCGAGCCGGCGCCGGGCGGCGGCTCCGACCCGGGCATGATCCGCACCACCGCCGAGAAGAAGAACGGCAAATGGGTGATCCACGGCCGCAAATGGTTCATCACCGGCGCCGCCGAAGCGGCGCATTTCATCGTCGTCGCGCGCACCTCGGACGATCCGCGCAGCGGCCTCACCGCGTTTCTCTATCACCGCGATCAGCCGGGCTGGCGCATCGTGCGGCGCATTCCGATCATGGGGCCGGAGGAGCACGGCGGCCATTGCGAGCTGGAATTCGACGGTCTCGAAGTCGCCGATGAGAACGTGCTGCTCGGCGTCGGCGACGGCCTCAAGATCACGCAGATCAGGCTCGGCCCGGCGCGGCTCACCCATTGCATGCGCTGGCTCGGCCTGTCCAAGCGCTGCGTCGAGATCGCGCAGGAGTATGTCAACCGCCGCGAAGGTTTCGGCATCAAGCTCGCGGACCGCGAAAGCGTCCAGATCAAGCTCGGCGAGGTGGCGCAGCAGATTCAGATCGGGCGTCTTCTCACCATGCAGGCCGCCTGGAAGCTCGACCAGGGCGATCTTGCCCGCAAGGAAGTTTCCATGGCCAAGGTGCACGTCGCCGATACGCTGCACAAGGCGAGCGACACCGCGATCCAGCTCAACGGCGCGCGCGGCTATTCGAAGGACACCGTCCTGGAATGGATCTATCGCGCCGCCCGCGCCGCGCGCCTCGTCGACGGCGCGTCCGAGGTGCACAACATGGTGCTCGCCCGCTTCCTGCGCGAAGAGGGGCGCGATTTCTGGCACTGGAGCGCGGGCAATCGCGTGTGAGCGGACGCGCGGGACACAACACGAACGGCAAAAAAGAAACAAAGGGGCGGGAGCGACATGACGAACGAGGGTGTGGACGGCGCAACCCATGACGCCGTCGTCGAGCGGGTGCGCGCACTGACGGCGGGCATTCGCGGCCGTGCCGCCGCGGCGGACGCAGCGCGCACGGTGCCGCGGCAATCGATCGACGCTTTTTTTGCCGCCGGCATCACCCGCATTCTGATTCCGCCATCGCTCGGCGGCTACGGTCTCGGTCTCGAAACCTGGTTCGAGGTGGTGCGCGAGATCGGCACGGCCGACGCGTCGCATGCCTGGTGCGCCAGCCTGATGATCCATCATCCGCATTACATCAGCCAGCTGACGGCGGAGGCGCAGCAAGCGGTCTGGGCGGACGGGCTCGACGTTGCCATCGCGGCCTCGATCAATCCGGCCGCCCATGTCACGGCGGCAGACGGCGGCTACGTGATTTCCGGCCGGTTTGCGTTCGCGAGCGGCATCAACCACAGTCGCTGGGTTCTGGTCGGCGGCATGGTCGAAACCGCAGGCGCGCCGGAATGGACGTTCTTTCTGGTCGGGCCGCAGGATTTCAAGGTCGTCGACACCTGGTTCACCGAGGCGATGCGGGCGACCGGCAGCAACACGGCGGCGTGCGAGAACGTCTTTGTGCCCGCAAGCCATACCGTACGGCTGTCCGATCTCCGCGAGGGCAAGGGACCGGGCGGCGCCATCCATGCCCATCCGATCTATCGCGCGCCGTTCATCGCCTACGCGCCGCTCACCTTCGTGACGCCGATGCTGGGCGCCGCGCAGGGCGCCTATGAGCTGTTCCGCGACTGGACGCGGACGCGGCGCGCCGCAAGCGGCGTCGCGGTCGCCGAGATCACCGGCATCCAGGTCAAGCTCGCCCGCGCCGCCGCCGATCTCGATGCTGCCGAATTGTTGCTGCGCCGTGCCGTCGCTACGGCGCAGACGTTGCCGCCGCCCTCATTGGCGCTGCGCGCGCGCACGATGCGCGACTGCTCCCGCGCCGCCGAATTGTGCGTCGGCGCGGTCGACGCGCTCATCGCCATGAGCGGAACGGCCGCGTTCGGTGCCGGGCATCCGCTACAGCGCGCTTGGCGCGACATTCATTTTGCCGCGGCGCATGTCAGCCTCAATCCCGAACAGAATTTCGCCCATTTCGGCCGCACGGAGTTCGGCCTGCCGCGCGACCCGCACTTGCCCTTCTTCTGACAAATAACGATGTGGCAAAGGCAGCGGCCGGTAAGCGACCCGCCGAACGGGTCAGGGTGCCATTTCGGTCAGCAGCAAGGCATCGTCGCATGGATCGATGATGCCGGCCAGCTTGACGCCGCATTCTTGGCATTCCAGGCTGTAGCTCTCGAAGCCGCAGCAGTCGAAATGCGGCTTGGCGCTGCGCAGGAAAATCAGCGGGGCGTCGCACCGCGGGCAGAGATGGTCCGCCACGTCCGCCGGGCTGAGCGGGGCTTCGATGATGTTTCGACTGGTCCGCATGCTTCAAACCGCGTCGCGAGATCGCAGACGGCCGACGATAAGGGACCGGGGAAAACAGTTTATTAAGATGCCGCGAATTCTACATGCCGGCGCCTTTGGCCGGCGGTAGTGGGTAATCGGCGCACCAATTATGTCGCAGCGGGGGAAGAGCGAGCTTCACTCGAGGTCGCTCCGGACGGCGGCATCGGCGGCGATCCGGGCCGGGCGAACAGCATGCGCCGCTCGGCAAGGGTCGAACGGAGGAACGGATGGCGGCGGTGCACGCCCTCGGCGACGGTCGGGTAATGGATGGCCATCAGACTGATGGGCTTTGCGAGCAGCGGATACGGTCGCGCCTCACAAAGCGGCTGGTAGTTGAAGGCGCGGCGATAGAACGCCTGATGCTCCACGCGCACGGCCGCAAGTGCGAGGTCGGCATGGAAGTATTCGGCCGCCAAGTGGCAAAGCCGGAGTGTGGCGTACGGCAGTGCCGGATGAAGGCGAGAAATGCCCTCGTCGGCGACAAAGCGGGTGGGGTCGACGATGATTTTGCCGGCGTCGAGCTCGGGTTGCAGATATTCCGGAAAGACGTGGAGCGTAGGGCAATCGGGATGTTCTCTCGAGGCCACGTGAATACGGATCGAGCTCGCCAACTTGCCTTCTATGTACAATCCAATGAGATAGGCGTTGGGCGTCTGGTCATGAGCGTCGGAAAAGCTCGCGGACGGGTTGGCGGGGATCACACCATCGCGCCGATACGCATCGTAGCGCAGGCGAAAGATTGCTTCGCGCTGCTCGGTGGCATCCGCGCGCCTGGCATCGATTTTGCCCAAGAGCCCGACGACAAGATCGGAAAAACCGGGATTTGACCCTGCGCGACCCGAAAAGCCGAAGCCTGTTGGCTGCGCATACATAGTTTGACCTCGCCACCTCCGTGGACTGTGGCAAAGTTAACAGTTTGCTAAGACGATTGCAAATTGTCGTCATGGTTAACGCCGCGTACCTGTAATAGTTCTACTCGCCGGGCGCCGCCAATTGTTCCAACAACGCATCCGTTTCGGCTCCGCTCGGTTCGTCTGGCGCCGTCTCATTGAAGTTATTCGCGGCAAGCGCCTCGTTCAGCACGTGGGCAGCGAGCGTCGTCAAGCTCGTCCTCTGCATCAGCAGCGATGTCGATAGCTTCACACCCGTTTTCTCTTCAAGGCTCGCGGACAACTCCACCGCCATCAGTGAATCGACGCCGAGGTTGTCGAACGAGCGGTCGGGGGGAATGCGGTCGGCTGCGATGCCAAGCACGGCGCCAAGGATCTCCGCGAGCTGCGCTTGCAAAACTCCGAGTCGCTCGGCGGGCGGATGATCCGCAAGCTCGCGACCGAACACCGCCAGCCGATCGCCGCTCATCGACAACTCTACGAGCTGATTGAAACGGGGAGCTGCGGCCAGCGCATTGTGGCTCGCCCAGCGCTGCCAATCCACGTCGGCGAAGGTGATCGTCGCGGGGCTGTTATCCATCAGCTGGCCGAGCGCTTCCAACGCTTGCGCGGTTGTGAAGGCGCGAATGCCAAGTCTTTCGAGTTGCTCCACCAAGCCGTCGCCGCGGGCAGCCACGCCGGCATCGCTCAGCACGCCCCACGCGATCGACAACCCGGGCAAGCCTGCTGCCCGCCGCAGTCGAGCCAGTCCGTCGAGGAAGGCGTTAGCCGCGCAATACGCGCCTTGACCCATGTTGCCGACGACCTGGGCTACGGAAGAGAAAAGAACAAAATGGTCCAGCGGATCGCCCGCGGAGGCACGATGCAGGTGCCACGCCCCGACGGCCTTGGGCTGCATCACCGCCGCGAGACGTCGCGCGTCGAGCGAGGTGAGCAGCGCATCGTCCAGCATCATTGCCAAGTGGAAGATACCACCCAGCGGCGGCCCGTCGCGCCGGATGTCGGTCAGCAGCTTTTCCACCATCCCGAGATCGCCAACGTCGAGAGCCCGTGCGTCGACACGAACTCCTTCCGCCTCGAGTTCGGCGACCAGCGCGCGGCCTTGTTCCGTCGCTGCTCCGCGTCGACCCACCAGCACCAGATGTCGCGCACCCTCGCGGGCCATCCAGCGTACGAGAGCCATGCCAAAACCACCGAACGCGCCGGTCACAAGATAAGTACGATCCTTGCGAAATCGGGGCGGTGGCAAACGCAGCGCGGGAACTTTCTGGTCACGGAAATCGACCACGACCTTCCCGATGTGGCGGGCGCGGGACATCAGGTGGAAAGCTTCGAGGACCTGCGCCGCGGGAAACACGGTAACTGGTATCGGCTCGATCCGGCCGTCCGCGAACAGCCGTTCCACCTCAGACACAATGCGCCTGTACATTGCGAAGCGTTCCCGCAACATGCGGTCCGCGTCGATGGCCGCGAAGCTGCGGTTCTTGTCGAAATGGCGCATGGGCAGCGCACTGTTTTCTTCGATGTCGCGCTTGCCGATCTCAATAAACCGGCCATAGGGCGCCAAAGTATCCCAACTTCGGCGCAAAGCCTCGCCTGGCAGGCTGTTCAAGACGACATCGACGCCGACGCCGTCCGTGATTTCCATGACGCGGTCCGCGAAGTCGAGGCTTCGCGAATCGAAAACGTGCTCAATTCCCTGCGCCTTCAGGTACGCCCGCTTGTTGGCATCCCCGGCGGTGGCGATGATTTTGGCCCCGACCATGCGAGCAACCGAGATCGCCGCCTGACCCACCCCACCGGAGGCAAGATGGATCAACACCCGTTCCCCGCGCTGGAGACGACCGACTTCGACGAGCCCATGATACGCCGTGACGTAGTTCATGAAGACCGGAGCTTCTGTGGGCAACAATCGCGCGGGTTGGTGGCACACGTGGCTTGTCTTGACGACGTGGTACGAGGCGAACGCCGGCCCCACGCTCACGACCTTGTCGCCGGGGGCGAAGCCGGTCACGCCGGAGCCGACGCGGGTGACGACACCCGCCGTCTCCATGCCGAGGGTATCGCCGAAGAACGTATTTTCGAGGTAGGCCCCCGAAAGCAGATTCATTGTCTTAAGAATATCTTTGAAATTCAGCGCGGCGGCGACTGAGCGGATCTCGAGTTCACCTGGACCCGGCTCGCTGCGGCCAACCTCGTCCCAGACCAGAGAGTCCTGAACGCCAGGCCGAGCTTGACGGAGCGTTACGGCCACGTCCGTGACGTCTACCATCTCGGGCTGTGGCTGCGGCACGGACCATGGCTGCAGGCGTGGTACGAGGCGACCCTCCGATCCAAGACGCACCTCGGTCTCGACGGAATCCCCCAAAAGCTCCACCGCCAGCCATGAGGGTACGCGCTCGTCGTCCTCGCAGTCCACGACGGTCACGCTGAGACCTGGGTTTTCTGTGGCCGCAACGCGAGCAAGCCCCCAAACGGCGGCGTGCTCCGGCCGAGGCGTCCGCCCTTCGGCCCCGCGCGTTACGATCACGAGACGAGGCCGCGTGCCGGATTCGCGCAAGATATGCTGCACGGCTTCCAGCAGGTTGGCGCTGACAGCAAGGCCGGCATCGCCAACGCTGTTCGTGGGCGCGAACCAGACAATTCCGTCCACTCCGGCAGCGGTCCCAGGAATCGCCAGCGCGGCACCGCCGATCCGTCGGCATTGGTGACCGTGGTTGGTGAGCTCGTTGGCGACCACGCCGGCTAGCTCGTCCTCCTCGTCCGCGACGAAGAGCCAAGCTTGCATCGAGCCGCGCACAAGATTCGATACGGGCGCGCGCTCCCATTGGTCGACGAAAGCTGCACGCGTGAGTAGCGCTGTCTCTGCTGTTGGCAGACGTTGACAGCGCACGCCTTCGATTTCAGCGACGGTCTTGCCCTCGGCGTCGCAGAAGGCGAGTGAAGCGGTGAAACTGTTTGGCGTACGCTGGGTCAAGTCGGCCACGACCCACGGCGCGGCATCCAACGAGCCATGCAATCGGACCTCGTTCACAGATACCGGCACGAGGGGGCCGTGTCCGTCCTCCGGCGCGCCGATGACGGACAGAGCTTGAAAGCCGGCGTCCACTAGGACGGGGTGCAACGGATCATCAAGGGCAACGCCGTCGGGCAGCTCGAGCGATGCCACGAGTTCTTTTCCGCTGAACCACACCTCGCGAACCGCGCGAAAGGTCGGACCATAGGTCAAGCCGCGCCCGGTCAGCGCGGCGTAGAGCGCGTCGGCAGTCATCCGCTGCGTCGCGAATTCCCGGCATTGATCGAGATTGATGCGGTTGCGGCGGGGCGCCCGGGCCAGTCCGAGGCGTCCAGTCGCGTGTCGCAGCCAGGAGTCATCGCGCGCGCCACGGGCGCTGACCATTGCAGTGCCGGTGCTTTCGTCAACGTCGATGCGCAGAGAAGTCGGACGTGTCAGCGCGAGCGGTCGTTCGAAACGCAGGCTGTCAATGCTGTTACCGCGGCCAAGCGCTCGCGAGGCTGCGAGCAATGCCGCGATATGACCCGCAGCCGGGAACAGCACTGTCCCCGCCACGACGTGATCCATCAAATAAGGAAATAGCGTCGACGACAAATCCGTTCGCCACGCGGCGGACGGTTCGTCGAGACGTTGATGAAGCAGGGCTTCCGTGGTCCCGAGCGAGCGGGACGCACGCGTCTCGGGTGCCTCCGTCCAGAGCCGCTGGCGCTGCCAGGGGTATCGCGGAAGTCGCGTAAATCGCCCGTTCGAATGCTGGGCGGCCCAGCCGATCGGCACGCCTTGGACATACATGTCGCCGAGCGTGCGACGGAATTGCTGCACCTCGGACTCGCTTCGAACGACCGATGCCCCCGTCCAGACGGACGTGCCGGAGGCGGAAGCGCAGCTTCTCACTGCTGCACTGAGCACGCGGTTTGGCCCAATCTCGAGCATTGCATCGAAGCCGTCGGCAAGAGCTGCCGTCATCGCCGAAGCGAAATCGGCCGGCTCACGCGTGCCGCGATACCAGTAATCGGCGTCGTGGCACGGCTGCGCCACGCGGGCGCCGGACAGCGTGGAATAGAGCGGCAGCCGCGGGGCCTGATACGCCACCGAACCGAAGCGCGCCCGCAGATCGTTCTCGATCAGGTCGACCTGCGCATGATGGTAGGCCACATCGACGTGCAATCTGCGATGGAACGCGCCCGCTTCGGCAAGTTCGGAAGCGAGCCTATTCAGCGCTAGGGGCGGTCCCGCCACCACCACCGAATCCGGTGCCAGAATGGCGCTGACCGAGACTTCGTCGCCACGGCCGTTCAAGAGGGCCGTGGTTGCCGCCAACCCCAACCCAATGGCCATCATTGAACCTTGGCCCAGGAGACGCTGGAACGCCTCGCCTCTGTGGTAGGTGAGACGCAAGGCCTCGTCGAGCGTCAGCGCGCCGACCGACCAAGCGGCGCCTATCTCGCCCACGCTGTGTCCGATAGCGCCCTGAGGTTCGATCCCGAAGGAACGCCACAGCTCCGTCAGTCCGACCTGCATCGCGAGATTGGGGAGTTGCGCGTCCCGCGGCGCGCCGATCGGTGCATCAACGAGCCGCTGATCTCCCCCGCCGGCAAACACCTCCACGAGGGACCGGCCCGACACCGGGGCGATGATTGCGTCGCAACGCTCGATAGCCTTACGGAATGCCGGCTGCGTGGCGAAGAGTTCCCGACCCATGCCGACGTATTGCGCACCCATGCCCGTATACACGAACAGCAGGCGTCGCGGCTGTTCGGGGGCCTTTCCAATACTTGCCAACCCCTCTCGGTTGGCGCCCCTCAAGTCACGCAGTTTTTCGCACAACTCCGCGGGTGAGCGCGCCCATACGGCGGCGCGCGCCGGATGGTGCGTTCTGCGTTGTGCCAGCGTGTGCCCGAGATCCTGTAGCCGCGTGGTTCCCGCCGCCACCATATCGGCAACACCCGAGGCGAATGCCGCCAGCGCCTCGTCGTCGCGCGCCGAAACCGGGTAGAGCCGGACGGCCAATTCATCTTCGGAGATCTCGGGCTGCGGCAGCGTCGGCGCCGTGCCCAAAATCGCGTGCGCATTAGTTCCACCATAGCCGAACGAGTTCACGGCGGCATAAAGGGGCTTGGTGGTGTCCAACGGCTGCGGCTCGATCGGTACCCGCAGGCCAAGTGCGTCGAGATCGATATTGGGATTGGCCGTCCGGAAGTGCAGGTTGGGCGGCACCATCCTATGATGAAGGACAAGCGCAGCCTTTATGAGACCCGCCACGCCAGCTGCAGCCTCGGTGTGCCCGATGTTCGTCTTAATGGCACCCCACCCAGAGCGCCTCATTGGGCGCGCGTCTACAGCCGATTTCCGCGCCGAGAGAACTGGCCTCGACCGGGTCGCCCGCCTGCGTACCCGTCCCGTGCGCTTCGGCATAAACGATCTGCGGACCGGACAATCCGGAGTCGCGCAAAACCTGCCGGATCAGTTTGCGCTGCGAATATGGATTGGGCATCGAGATGCCGGGCGTACGTCCGTCCTGGTTTACGCCGGTGGCGAGCACGCAGGCATAGACCCGATCCCCAGCATCCAGCGCGGCTGCCAGCGGCTTGAGCACGACGACACCGACACCCTCGGCACGGGCGTATCCGTCGGCCGCAGCGTCGAAAGCCTTGCATCGTCCATCGCGTGACAAGAAACCGCCTTTGGTCATTGCGATGAATGGCTCGGGCGCCAGCATCATATTAACGCCGGCGGCGATCGCGATCTCGCTCTCGCCTGCCCACAGCGAGGAGCAAGCCAGATGAGCGGCCACCAGCGACGACGAACAGGCGGTATCGACCGACAGACTGGGACCCACAAAGTCGAAGGCGTGCGAGAGACGGTTCGACAGCATAACCATCGTCCCGCTCGTCGCCGTGCTCGGAGAGATGTAGTCGCGGCTTGTAATGCCCAACCGGTCGATGAGGTTATCTAAGTTGAAACCACCAACAAAAACTCCGACCGGACGCCCGCGCAGTGCAGCGCAGTCTTGCCCGGCGTCTTCGAATGCCTCCCATGTTGCCTCGAGCAGGAGACGCTGCTGGGGATCGAGAATGGAAGCCTCGCGGCTCGACAGACCAAAGAACGGCGCATCAAATTCATAGGGCGACTGTTTTAGGAAGCCGCCGCGTCGGACATTGGTCTTGCCGGGCTCGGAAGCATCCGGATGGTAGAACCGCCGCAGATCCCAACGATCCGCAGGCACTTCGCTGATCGCATCTGTTCGGCTGGTCAGCAGACGCCACAGCGAATCCGGATCAACTGCGCCGCCGGGGAAACGACAGCCGATACCTACGATCGCTAACGGTTGGTGCATCGATTTTCCAGGGCAAGCGTAAGGGTTGGAAAAACTTTAGGTAGAATTGGCGGCGGTCGCCCGCTCGCGCAATATGGCCTCGCGGCGCAGACAAAGATGGGCTCCAGCTCGTCGTCGGAATCCGCGCGTCGGCCGTCGATCCGATCAAGCAGCCGCCAAACACGATCGGTAAAACTCGTGTCCAGATTTGCGTCATCCGCAGGCTGCGAACGACCGTCCAAAAAAGTCGCTACCGAACCCATACCGCGCTTCCCTGCCGGCGATTCGCAGGCACCAGTTTGGCAAGGTTAACAGTGTGTTAACACAAATACAATTTCCCAATTTCGTGATCGCTAATAGGGTGAACGAACCGCCGACGGCGGAATGCTCCGGCTTCGCCCCGCCCATCAAGCCGCCTCGGTGCGAAGCTCGGCCGGCGCGGGGAGCTCAGCCCGGCGACACCGGCTGTCGCATGGAGCAATGTTCGGATGTCGGCCGCTGGCATCGGCCTGCCAAGCAAATAGCCTTGAACCTCGTCGATTGAGTCCTCGGCCATCAGCAGTTCGAGCTGTTCCTGGGTCTCCACGCCCTCAACCACAACACGAAGGCCGAGCTGCGCACTGAGTCGAGTGATGCCGCGCAGCAGCGTCACCTTGCGTTCGTCGTCGCCGATGCCGCGCAGGAACAATTGATCGATCTTGATTTTGTGCAGTGGAAAACTGTGCAAATAGCTCAAGCTCGAATAGGCGGTGCCGAAATCGTCCAGCGCGATTTTCACGCCTAGCTCGGCCAGCTGCTCGAGCGCGATGCGGGTGCGCTTGGTGTCCTGCAGCAAGGTCGAACTTGGTGATTTCGAGCTCCAGGCGGTGAGCGGCGAGACCGGTTGTCGCAAGCGCTTCGCGCACCAGCTCCGGCACGTTGGAGCGGTCGAATTGAATGGGCGACAGATTGACAGCAACGGCGGTATCGCTCGGCCAACGCTGGCACTCCAGGCAGGCCTTGGACAGCACCTGCGTGCCGATCTCGACGATCAATCCCATTTCCTCGGCGACCGGAATGAATTCCGCCGGCGATATCATGCCGCGCGTCGGATGCGGCCATCGCAGCAGCGCCTCGCAGGCCTGGATCCGCCTGGTCTTCAGGTTGAACAGCGGCTGATAATGGAGGTCGAACGCGTTGGCCTGCAACGCCTTGCGCAAATCGAATTCCAGATTTCGGCGGGCTTGTGCGGCCGCTTCCATTTTGCCCTCGAACCACAGCCATTTCCCGCGCCCCTCGGCTTTCGCCCGATAGAGCGCCAAGTCGGCGTTGCGCAGGAGCTGATCCTGGTCGATGTGGTGCGTGGCGACCGCGATGCCGATGCTGGCGGTTACGGCGACCTTGTGGCCGTCGAGATCGTAAGTGCCGGCGACCGTTTCCAGGATCGAATTCGCCAACGCTTCGCCCTGGTCGAGCGAGGCGAGCGGCGCCTGCAGGATGACGAACTCGTCGCCGCCGAAGCGGGAAATGACGTCAGCCTCGCGCACGGCGACCCGCAATCGCTCGGCGACCGCCTGCAGCAGCATGTCGCCGCGGGTGTGCCCCAAGGTATCGTTGACCTGCTTGAACTGGTCGAGGTCGACGAAATGAATGGCGCACATATTGTCCGGCCGCCACGCGCCGAGCGCGCGTTCCATGCGTTCGCGCAGCACATTGCGATTGGGTAGACCGGTCAGCGGGTCGAAGCGCGCCAGTTGGTTGATCTTGGCTTCGGCGGCCTTTCGCGCGGTAATGTCCTCGACGACCGCGACCATGCCGCCGTTGTCCATCGGCTGGACCGTGAACTCGAGCGTTCGGCCGTTTTGCAGATCGACGACGAGCGCAACGTCCTCGCCGCCCGACAGGCGAACGGCCAGGCCCTCGACCAGCGATCGGGCGTTGGCCGCCGAAATCATTCCCGCCGTCGCAACGCTTTCGACCAATTCGCGCAGGCTCGATCCCTTCAGCTCGATATCGGGCGGCAGCCCGAGCAGCTGGTTCAATTTCTGGTTCGCCACCACGACCCGGCGCGCGGAATCGAACATGCACAGGCCGTGCGGCATGTTGTTGAGCGCGGTGTCGAACCGCTTGGCCAAAAGCGACATGTTGCGCGATGTGATCACCGCGTCGAGCAGCGTGCGGCGCAACCGGTCCGCCATGAACTTGGTGCCGAGCAAGCTTGGAGCAAGAAAGCAGGCAAAAATCCGATAGTATGCGTCGCCGTAGAGCGCCAACGCCGCCGTCATCGGTATCGACGCGCACACCAGCTGGACGATAACGAAGCGGTCGTTGCCGAAGTTGCGGCCGAAGATGCCGGTCCCATACGCGACCGTCATCGAATAACTGACAAACGCCGCGAACGGGTCCTGGGTCCAGCCGAAAGCGACGAAGCACCACAGGCCCAGCAGAAGCACGGATGCGGAGGCACCGAGGACGTAGCAACTCTCCCAACGCCGCGCGCTGTCCACCTCTATGCCGGCGGCGCGCGCACGGAAATAGCCGGACATCGACAGTCCGCGCAGGCAGGCGATGAAAGCGAACGCCAGCGCGAAATAGAGGAGCAGCGTCTCGTTCGTCTTCCAGTAGGTGAAGAAAATGGAACCGGTCACGAAAACCGTGCCGACCAGAAGAGACTGTCGGTCCTGATGAAGCGAGTCGACCAGCGTGAGGTAGACGTCCGGCGGCAGCTCTTCTTGTCTGCGAACAGGCGACAGAATTCGGGACGCAAAACTCATTACTGGGTACCGGTCAGCCGCCGCGGGCGAAAGAAAACGCGCCAAAGTGTGGCACGAAGGTCTATCCACCGAGTAAATGTGAACTAGCGTTGTTTTTTCGCTGCCAATGCCGATGCAATTTGCACGGGTGGTGATTGCAGGTGATGAGCCGCGTTTTCCAGGTTCCCTGCGCTCGGATCGCGCGCGACGCGCGAGCATCGGCTGTGTCGCTAGATCAGGGTTGCACTGGAAGGGCAATTCCGCTTCATCGTTCTGTGATATCCGCGATCCTATGTGACCAGGACATGGAACCGCGGGCGGGCGCAACCGTAAGTGCGACGGCTGCGCTGCTTGATGCCGCATGGCACGGCAGCGCATGACGCATGGCGCTGGCGGCGCAATCGCCGGGGGGATTATGATTGCGCCAAGTGATTGTGCCAAGTAATCGTGCCATCTGGAGGAGCGCTTCGAGCGCCTGGCGATGACCGATATCCGGCCCGTGGTCGAGTGGCTCGCGGATGGCGCCCGCTCCGGCGCCAACTCCGATGACGTGCTGGCGGAACTATGCCAGCGGATGGTCGGCTGCGGCATTCCGCTGTGGCGCGTCGCGGTGTTCGTCACCACGCTGCATCCGGACGTGCTGGGCCGCCGGTTCCTGTGGCAGGCCGAGACCGGGGTGACGACGTTGGATGCGTTGTTTTCACTGACCGAAACGGACGATTTTCGCCAGAGTCCTTTCACTACGGTCTATGCCACCCGAGAGGTCCTGCGCCGCCGTCTGGCCGACCCCGCGTGCCCGATCGATTTCGACGTGCTGCGCAATCTGCGCACCGCGGGGGCGACCGATTATGCGGCGTTCCCGCTTACCTTCACCGACGGCACCATCCATGTCGCGACATGGTCGACGCGGCAGCCGGGCGGCTTTACGCCACGACAATTTGCCGATCTGCAGGCGGTGATCGCGCCGCTCGCGCGCGTCGCCGAAATTCGCGCGCTGCGCCGCACCGCCGGCAATCTGATCGACACCTATGTCGGCCATCAGGCCGGCGAGCGCATTCTCGCGGGCAACATCCGCCGCGGTTATGTCGAGGCGATCCGCGCCGCGATCTGGCTGTCCGATATGCGCGGATTTACCGCGCAGTCGGAACGGCTGCCGCCGCAAGACCTGATCGATTTGTTGAACCGCTATTTCGGCTGTCAGGTCCCCGCCATTCTCGACCATGGCGGCGAGGTGCTGAAGTTCATGGGCGACGGGCTCTTGGCGATCTTCCCGATCGGCGCCGCCGACGATGCGACTGCGGTGTGCACGCGCGCGCTCGCCTGCGCCCGCGAGTTCCGCGCCCGCGTCGCCGAACTGCCGCGCGACGCCGACGGCACCGCGACCCGCTTCGGTCTCGCGCTCCATGTCGGCGAGGTGATGTACGGCAATATCGGCGGCGGCAATCGGCTCGATTTCACCTGCATCGGCCCGGCGGTGAACCTCGCCGCGCGGCTGGAGAAGGTCGCGGCCAAGCTCGGCGAGGCCATCGTCGCTTCGGCCGATTTCGCCGCTCGTCTGCCGCACGAATTCGAGCGGCGCGGCGAATTTCCCGTCGCCGGTTTTGCTGCGCCGCAACCTGCATTCGGCTTGGCCGAGACAGCTGATTGACGGGGCGTTGGTCGCGCGGGCGCCGCGACCGTGCTTCGCTTGGTCCGATTGCCGCGCGCGGCCCGCGTCCTATATCAACCCCTTGTCCCAGCCCTCTGGCAAAGTCGGCGCCGCGAGGGCACACTGGCCGCCCCTTGGAGGCGCTGCGATGGCGTTGCGCGACGTCAAGCTCGACGACAAATATGACCTGTCGCAATCCCGCGTGTTCGTCACCGGCTTCCAGGCGCTGGTGCGGCTTTGCCTGATGCAGAAGGAGCGCGACCGCCGCAGTGGCCTCGACACCGCGGGCTACGTCACCGGTTATCGCGGTTCGCCGCTCGGCGGCCTCGACGGCCAGTTCATGCGCGCGGCGCGGCATCTGGAAAACAGCGACGTCCGCTTCCAGGCCGCGATCAACGAGGACCTCGCCGCCACCGCGGTATGGGGCGCGCAGCAGGCGGAGTTGCGCGGCGAGGGCAAATACGACGGCGTCTTTTCCATGTGGTACGGCAAGGGGCCCGGCGTCGACCGCACCGGCGACGTGTTCCGCCACGCCAATCTCGCCGGCACCGCCAGGCGCGGCGGCGTGCTCGCGCTGATGGGCGACGATCATACCGCGGAATCTTCCACCACCGCGCACCAGTCCGAATATCACTTTATCGATGTGATGATCCCGGTGCTCAATCCCGCCGGCGTGCAGGAGGTGGTCGACTACGGCCTCTATGGCTGGGCGATGTCGCGCTTCACCGGCACCTG
Source organism: uncultured Pseudomonadota bacterium (assembly GCA_963836095.1). Taxonomy (GTDB): domain Bacteria; phylum Pseudomonadota; class Alphaproteobacteria; order Rhizobiales; family Xanthobacteraceae; genus BOG-931. The sequence goes on along the minus strand of CAWIHU010000011.1, from coordinate 168,639 downwards.
GGTGGCGCTCAAGACGATGCACGAGACGATTGAATCCACCGCCGTGATCGACGGCGGCCTCGACCGCGTCTCGATCGTCATCCCGACCGATTTTCAGATGCCGGAAGGCGGCCTCAACATCCGCCTCAACGATCCGATCCTGGCCCAGGAAGCGCGCCTGCACGACTTCAAGCGCGACGCCATGCTGGCGTTCGTCGCCGCCAACAAGCTCAACCGCATCGTCACCTCGGGCGGCCGCGACCCGAAAATCGGCATCATCACCACCGGCAAGAGCTATCTCGACGTCCGCCAGGCGTTCGACGAGCTCGGCATCGACGAGGTCAGGTGCAACGAATTGGGGCTGCGGCTGTTCAAGATCGGCTGTCCGTGGCCGATCAGCCGCCGCGAATTGGCGGACTTCGCCGCCGGGCTCGACCTCATCATCGTCGTCGAAGAGAAGCGCTCGCTGATCGAAGTCCAGGTCCGCGAAGAACTTTACGGCAGCGCCAATCAGCCGGTCGTCATCGGCAAGCGCGACGAAGCGGGCAACTGGCTGTTCCCCGTCAAAGGCGCGCTCGACGCCAACGACGTCGCCGATCTGCATCGGCGAGCGGCTCCTCAAATATCACCGCAATGACGATCATCGCGGCGCGCGTCGCGCGGCTGAAGGAATTCCAGCGCATCGCCGCCGAGACGCGCGACATCGCCCAGCGCATTCCCTATTTCTGTTCCGGCTGTCCGCACAATTCCTCGACCGTGGTGCCGGAAGGGATGCGCGCCTATGCCGGCATCGGCTGCCATTTCATGGCGCAATGGATGGACCGCGCGACCCTCGGCTATACGCAGATGGGCGGCGAGGGCGCGAACTGGGTCGGCGAGGCGCCGTTCTCGACCCGCGAGCACGTCTTTCAGAACATCGGCGACGGCACCTACAATCACTCCGGCTACATGGCGATCCGCGCCGCCATCGCCTCCAACACCAACATCACCTACAAAGTCCTGTTCAACGACGCGGTGGCGATGACCGGCGGCCAGGCCAATGACGGCGGGCTGACCGTGCCGCAGGTCGCCCGCCAGGTCGCCGCAGAAGGGGCGAAGCGCGTCGTCATCGTCACCGACGAGCCGGACAAATACGCGTCGGACACCGCCTGGCCGGCGGGCCTCACCATCCATCACCGCGACGATCTGATCGAGGTGCAAAAAGAACTGGCGCAAATTCCCGGCGTCACCGTGCTGATCTACGACCAGACCTGCGCGGCGGAAAAGCGCCGCCGCCGCAAGCGCCACACCTTTCCCGATCCCGACAAGCGCGTCATCATCAACGAACTCGTGTGCGAGGGCTGCGGCGACTGCGGCGTGCAATCGAACTGCGTCTCGGTGCAGCCGCTCGAGACCGAATTCGGCCGCAAGCGCGTCATCGACCAGTCGAGCTGCAACAAGGACTTTTCCTGCATCAAAGGCTTTTGCCCGTCCTTCGTCACGGTGCACGGCGCCAAGCTGAAAAAGGGCACCGGCGTCGCCGCCGACCACGCGCTACGGCCGCTGCCCGATCCGCAACGGCCCGCGATCGATCGGACCTACAACATCATCGTCACCGGCGTCGGCGGCACCGGCATTGTCACCATCGGCGGCATTCTGGGGATGGCGGCGCATCTTGAGGGCAAGGCCGTCGGCGTGCTCGACATGGCGGGCCTGGCGCAGAAGGGCGGCGCGGTTTTCAGCTACATCCGCGTCGCGCAGAGGCCAGAAGACATCCACGCCATCCGCGTCGCCGCCGGCCGCGCCGATCTCGTCCTCGGCGGCGACATCGTCGTTGCAGGGACGCGCAAAATTCTCGCCGCGGTGAAGCACGGCGCGACCCACATGGTCGTCAACACCGCCGAGTTCCTGCCCGGCGATTTCACCCGCAACGCCGATTTCTCGCTGCCGAGCGAACGGCTCAAGCGCGCCATCACAGCCGACGCCGGCCCCGACCACGCGCATTTCATCGATGCCGGCCGCATCGCCACCGCGCTGTTCGGCCAGTCGATCGGCGCCAATCTGTTTCTGGTCGGCTACGCCTATCAGCTCGGCGCTATCCCGCTGTCGGCGGCGGCGATCGAGCAGGCGATCGCGCTCAATGGCGAGGCGGTCGCCATGAACACCGCGGCGTTCCACTGGGGCCGCCGCGCCGCGGTCGATCGCGAGGAGGTCGAGCGCATCGCGAACCCCGCGCCGGCTGGCAGCAACGTGCGCTCGCTGTCGTCAACTTTCGACGACATGGTCGCGCGCCGCGAAAAATTCCTCACCGATTATCAGGACGCCGACTACGCCGCGCGCTACCGCGCCGTGGTCGACAAGATCAAGGCGGCCGAAGTCGCCCGCGCTCACGGCAAGACCGGCCTCGCCGAAGCGGTGGCGCGCTATCTGTTCAAGCTGATGGCCTACAAGGACGAATACGAGGTCGCCCGCCTGTACACCGACGGCACGTTCCTGAAAGAAGTCGCGGACACCTTCGACGGCGACAATCTTCGCTTCGAATTCCACCTCGCGCCGCCCTTGCTCGCCCGCCGCGACAAGACCACGGGCCTGCCGCGCAAGATGAGCTTCGGCCCGTGGCTCATGCCGGCGTTCCGCCTGCTAGCGAAATTCAAGTTCCTGCGCGGCACGCCATTCGATCCGTTCGGCCGCTCCGCCGAGCGCCGCACCGAGCGCAAGCTGATCGCCGACTACGTGGCGATGATGATGGAAGTGTGCGAAAAGCTCACGCCGGAGAACCACCACCTCGCCGTCGCGCTCGCCTCCATCCCGGAAAAAATCCGCGGCTTCGGCCACGTCAAACAACGCCACCTCGCCGCCGCGAAGGCCGAGGAGGCGGCGCTGCTGGAGCAATTCCGCTCCGGCGCGCCGGCGCTGCGCGAGGCGGCGGAGTGATTGTTTCACCTCTCCCCGCGCGCGGGGAGAGGTCGAGCGCAGCGAGGGTGAGGGGGCGCCGCCGCGAGTTTGAGCGCCGGAGTTGAAGCGACTCCGCTGTAGACATGCTTTTGCCGTTCAAACTCGTGGCGGCGCCCCCTCATCCCGACCTTCTCCTCGCGCGCGGGGAGAAGGAGCAGTGGGCCCCGTGCGAAATCGTCTGCTCTGCGCTGCCGCGTCGGCACCGCACACGCAGGATTTCGCCCACGCGGATGGGCTCCAGAGGCGCAGTGCCCTCCATGTTATTGTCGTAGCTTGCCATCCGCCGGTGGCTGACAACCACGAGTCGTGCAGATATGCTCGCCGGCGGAGGGGATTTATGCCGGTTCTTTTCGTCAGCCACGCGAGCAAGGATGACCTCCAGGCGACCGCGCTGGAGGCTTGGCTGCGCGGTCGCGGCTTTACCGACATTTTCATCGATCACACCAATATCGCCGGCGGCGACAAATGGGCGCAAGCACTGCGCGACGCGGTCGGCGTCTGCCGTGTGGTCGTCTGTCTCGTTACGGAGCGGTGGCTCGCTTCAGATGAATGCTTCGCCGAGTTTAGAGCGGCATGGTACATGGGCAAGCGGATCATTCCTTTGCTCGCGCTTGGGCCCCGCGATGCGTCTCCGAACGTGCGATTGGACAAGGTGCTGGCGGAGGATCAAGGATTTGATGTCTCCGCTTGCATTGCTGCGGACGGCGGGTTCGATCTTGCTCGCGCCCCGGAGATCGAACGCCGGCTGGAGACGGGCCTGCGCGCAGCCGGGGCGCTTGCTCGCGTCGGCCTCGATCCCGAAGCGTTCGCGATCGACCGCAAGCTGCGTCCGATGCCGTTCCCTGGCCTCGCCTCGTTCGGCGACGACGACGCCGACGCTGCGCTGTTTTATGGCCGCAGTCGCGAGATCGCAGAAACGCTGGAAGAGCTGCGCAAGATGCGCGCCGAAGGCGACCGGCGCCCGTTCGTCATCCTCGGCGCGTCGGGTGCGGGAAAATCGTCACTGCTCAAGGCCGGCATCATCCCGCGGCTGCGTCGCGAGGCTCCGGCGTGGCTGCCGTTGCGCGCGTTCCGTCCCGGTGCCGACCCGCTGCTCAATTTCGCCGAAGCGCTGGCGCGCAGCCTCGCCGATTTCGGCAAGGTCGAGGCTCACGGCAGTATGCGCGATCGTCTGTTTGCCGCCTGGTCCAAAGCCGAGCGCCAGGCCAGCGAGTTGACGCCTGCGGGCTATGCGGCATTGAAGGCCGCGCTGGAAACCGAGGGGCGCAAGCTACGCAACGCCGCCGATCGCGCCAGCGCGACGATTCTGGTGAGCGTCGATCAAGCCGAGGAAATGGCGCGGGCGGACGGCGATAGCGGCGCGGCGCTTGCTGATTACCTGCGCGCCGCGCTGGAATCGGCAACGAGCCGATGGCAACTCGCCTTCACCATCCGCACCGACAGCTTCCCCGAACTGCAAAGTCATCGCCGCTTCCAGGGTTTGAAGGCGCGCGGCTACGATCTGCGTGCGCCGCGGATGTTTCGCTTCGACAGCGTGGTCGAGGAGCCGGCGAAACGCTACGGCGTCGTGGTCGATAACGCGCTCGTCGACGCGCTGATGGACGACACGCCGAAGGAAGATGCCCTGCCGCTGCTGGCCTACGCCCTGCAGCGGCTGTGGCGCCAGTACGCCGCCTCGGGCGCGTTGACCAAAGACAATTACGACAAGGTCGGCGGCGTGCGCGGGCTCATCGAGGATGCCGCCGAACGCGCGCTGCGCGGCTTGACGCCGGATGAGGACGTGCCGCTGCCGTCCGGCCCGCCGCCGAAGCGGCGGCTCGACCTCGGGGCGGCAACCTTCGTGCCGGCGCTCGCCGACCTCAACGATAAGGGCGCGGCGATAAAGCGCGTCGGGTCGTGGAAAGGTTTCAGCGACGAACAGCGGGACCTTTTGCTTAGGTTCGACCAGTGGCGCCTTGTGGTGCGCAAGGCAACGGAGGCGGATGGCGGTACGGTCGAGGTGGCGCACGAGGCCCTGTTTCGCGAGTGGACGCGGCTCAAGGGCTGGCTCGAACCGGAGCGGGCGAGGCTGGAGGCGCTGCGATCGCTGCAGGTCGATGCCTTGACCTGGGACCGCAACGGCCGCGACCGGATGTTCGTCAATCACCGCGACAAGCGACTGGTCGAGGCGACAGAAATCGCCGGAATCGAAAGCTACCGCCAGCACCTGGGTGCATTGGAGTTCGCTTATCTTGCGGCCTGCCAGGACGAAGAGCGGCTGGCGCGACGACGAACCCGGCGCATGCAGGCGCTGGTCGGCGCGTTGGTGTTCGGCGTCGTCGCGGGATTGGTCGGTTGGGTGAAACACGATGACCTCAACGCGCTCTGGCGTGAGGTCACCGTCCACGCGATCCATATATGAGCAATCAGGTTCGGCCTTATGTGCTCAAGGCGACGGTCGAGCAGGCGCTCAAGCCCACGGATACTTTCCGAGAATGCGCGACGGAGGAGGGCAAGGATTATTGCCCGGAGATGGTCGTTGTCCCCGCGGGATCGTTCATGATGGGATCGCTGCCGACCGAACAGGGCCACCAAGCATCGGAAGAAACACAGCACAAGGTTACGATCGCGCAACCCTTTGCCGTGGCCAAGTTCGAGGTGACGTTCGACGAATGGGACACCTGCGTCGCCTATGGCGATTGCGCTCAGGGTGTCAGCGATGCCGGCTGGGGCCGTGGGCAGCAGCCGGTAATCTACGTGACTTGGGACGACGCGCAGCGCTATGTGGCCTGGCTCAAGAGGATGACCGGCAAGCCCTATCGGCTGCTCTCCGAGGCGGAATACGAGTATGCCGCGCGTGCCGGGGTGCTGCCGCAGACGGTGTATCCGTGGGGTAACGACATCGGCAAGAACAACGCCAATTGCGACGGTTGCGGCAGCAAGTGGGATAAGAAGCAAACGGCTCCGGTCCGCTCATTCGCTCCAAATCGGTTCGGGCTCTATGACATGGTGGGCAATGTCTTCGCGTGGGTCGAGGACTGCGTCCACGGCAACTATAGCGGCGCACCAGACGACGGTTCGGCATGGATCGAAGGCGGCAACTGCAAGGGCCGTGTCGTCCGCGGCGGTTCCTGGGGCATCCGTTCCAGACTTCCTCCGCTCCGCGTGCCGCGCGGGAGCTCCACCGATGTCCGGAACTACAGCTTGGGTTTCCGCATTGGCCGGACGCTTTTACCTCCTTAAATCTTTATCTCTTTACCTCTTGGGGTCCAGGGGCGAAGCCCCTGGTCGTATTTTTTGAGAAGGCGGCGCGATGACGGACAATTCCAAGCGCACGGGCGTGGCGCTCGAGGCGCACTATCAGTTTCTGCTGTGGCTTCTGCCTACGATTGAGAAATTCCCCAAAAGTCACAAATTCACTTTCGGCGACCGCATCGAAAACACCGCCTCGACGTGCTCGAAGCTTTGATCGACGCAACCTACACCAGGGACCGCACGCAGCATTTGCGCCGCGCAAACCTGGGGATCGAGAAGCTGCGCTTCTTGCTTCAACTCGCCGCCGACCTGAGACTGCTGGATCGGCGCCGCTACGAACATGCGGCGCGCACGCTCGACGAAACGGGACGTCTGATCGGCGGCTGGATGAAGGCGCATGGCGTCTCAACCAGCGTGAAAGCAGTCATGAACAATGCCACGACGGCATGACCGATTGTTCGATCGAATCGTCAATTTTCAGGCGCTGCGTGCGGCTGCCCGACGGGCGGTCAAAGGCAAACGCAAGAAGCCGGGCGCCGCCGCGTTCTTCGCCAATCTGGAGGGCGAGCTTCTCGCCTTGGAGAGACAGCTTCGCCACGGGATATATCGACCGGGCCGCTACGTCGCCTTCGAGGTCAACGATCCAAAAAAGCGCATCGTGTCGGCGGCGCCGTTTCGCGACCGCGTGGTACATCATGCGCTCTGTGCGGTGGTGGAGCCGATCTTCGAGGCAGGGTTCATCGGCCATACGTTCGCCAATCGGACCGGTAGGGGCACGCATCGCGCAATCGAGGCCTACGAGCGCTATCGCGACCGGCACGCCCACGTTCTGCGCTGCGACATCTACCGCTACTTTCCGGCGGTCGATCACGCCGTCCTGAAATCAGATTTCCGCCGCCGGATCGTTTGTCCGCCGACGCTGGCGCTGCTGGACTTGATCGTCGATCGCTCGAACCCGCAGGAGCCGGTCCAGCTCTACTTCGATGGCGACGACCTGTTCGAGCCGTTCCGCCATCGCCGCGGTCTGCCCATTGGTAACCTGACCAGTCAATTTTTCGCAAATCTTTATCTCGACGGGTTCGATCATTTCGTGACCGAAGTTTTGCGCGCACCCTACCTGCGCTACGTGGACGACTTCGCGTTATTTCATGATGACCCGGGTGTGTTGGCGAATTGGCGATGTCGAATCGAGCGCTATTTTGTCGCCCGGCGGCTCAAGCTTCACCCGCGCAAGACTTTCGTCTCGTCGTGCCGCGAGCCGGCGCAGTTTCTCGGCTTTGTGCTTCACGACGACGGGAATCGCCGCCTTCCTGACGACAACGTGCGGCGTTTCCGCAACCGCCTGCGCGGGCTGCGCGACCAGTGGCGGGCCGGAAACGATCGGTCTTGACGATATTGATGCGCGCGTGGGCGCCTGGGTCGCTCATGCCGAGCATGCCGATACGTGGCGGCTGCGCCACGCGATCTTCCGGGGCAGGCGGTTCGATCCGGCCGGCGCCCTTGAAGCCTGGACGGCCCCTTGTCGCCGTGTCGTCCGCGGCGGTTCCTGGAACAACAATCCAGACAACCTCCGCTCCGCGAACCGCAACAGGAACACCACCGATAACCGGAACAACAACTTGGGTTTCCGCATTGGCCGTACGCTTTCCGCCGGAGCCGGCGCGATCACGGTCGCGCCGGGCGTGCGCTGAGCGTCCAGGGCCGTCCATGATGAGCATGGTCGGGGTCCGTGTTAGATGGCGCTCGATACCGCGGTGGCGGCTGTGTTGGCTCGCGCGCGGGCGACGGTCGCCACCGGCCATCCCCTACCTAAAGCATGGGTGGCGCCCGTGTTCAGGGGCAAGGCCCGTAACCCAACAAGTATGCGTTGGGTTACGCGCCGACGCGCCCACCGAGCTGTTGCTAATTAAGAGACAAAATTGCTTGACAACGTCCCTCACTCAGTTACAAACGACAAATCTCGCTCACCAAGGGACGCCTTTCGCGAGGGTACTCCCGAAAAGCGGAGCGAGTGCGGTGCCCGCGGGCGGAAGATACGGCCCGCACCCGGGCAGCTTCGGGCATCATCTGACCGGCACTATGACCGGTCCGGGAGGTGCGTTCTCTGGACTGGGACTGGCGGGCGCGGGTAACGCCCGTTTAGAAGCGGGAGGTCTCCGTGCCCCGGTTGGCGCGGCCTTACAGGATCGAACGTCCCGCCTCGTACCCAGGAAGCCTGGCCTGAAGTTGCGCCCGCGGGCCGAAAGGCCCAACGGCAAGAGCCGCGGTGGAACGCCGACAGGCGAGCGCGTCCCGCTGGACGCGCGCCGCGCCCGATGGCGCGGAGGTTGGACCATGCGCTTGTCGGCGTTCCGCCTTTCCTCTTTCTTTCTTCGTAGCCCGGATGGAGCGAAGCGAATCCTTGGGGGCCTGCGCAGCTTCACCGTCGGCCCTCGGATTGCGCGTTCGCTCCATAACGGGCTCAGCGCCCCTTGCAAAAACTCGGGCGCGAATGCGTCGCGAGAAGGAAAACTGCTGACTATTGCTCGCCGAACTCCATGCCCTCGAAAACTTCGTCGAGGCCGAGCGAGGCTTTGATGGTCGGCAGCTCGATCCTGGCGTCGAGGCCTTCGTAGCGGGTGCTGGTCCACGTTCCGCCGCCGGAGCGGGACAGCACGTCGACGCGCGCTACCTCGGTGTCGACCAAGAGAATGTGGGTGACCGTCGGGATGGTCTGATATTCGACGACCTTCTTGAAACGGTCAAAGCTCATGGTGCTGGGCGACAGAACCTCGACGATTACGCGCGGCTCCTTGACGGCCATGTCGCGACTGCCGCCTTGACCGCATTCGATCGTAACGTCTGGGCGGCGGATGTTGCCCGCGGGAATACGGACTGCCAGGTCGGCGGTCGTGGGGCTGCACGGCCCGCCGCGCAACTGGTTACCCAATGTCCGTATCATATTCACCACCGCGCGATCATGCGCCCGCGAGGCGCCGGTCATCATCTTCAGCGGCAGGACCGGAAGGCCATCGACGAGTTCGTAGAGGCGCTCCTGCTTCTCCTGCCAGGCGAAGAACGCTTGTTCGCTCATCCGCTGCAATTCCGGCTCGGCCATCGGTCCACTCTCGTCGGGTCACGCAAATTCAATCATAACATGCGAGGAGGGCAGTGAACCATCGAGCTGCGACGTTTGCCGGCATGCAAGTTGATCGGGGATCGCTTATATTATGGCCATGAACGACACGCCTTTGACGCCGACGACGATCGAACCGGCCGACCCTGCGGCGCCGCCTGCCATTCCGGCCGAGGCCGAAAGCTTGGCGGTTGCTCCGGCGCTCGGTGTGGCGCCGGCGGTGCCCGAGCCGGTCCCGGTCGATGTCGCGACCGTGGTTGCCGGCGCAGAACCCGCCGCGGCCGTAGAATTGCCACCGCAACCGGCGCAGGTGCAGGCCGAACAGAAACCGCAACAGGCGCCCGCGGTCAGTGACGTCCATGTCGACATTCCCGCCGTGGAAAATTTGCCGCTCGTGCTCGCGCCCGCCGCAGGCGCGCCGGTGGAACAGCCCGCGACGGCACCGGCCGCTCTGCCTGCAGCGGCGCCCGCGGTTGGCGGCATCGGCGTTCTCCTGGTCAATCTCGGCACCCCGGACCTGCCGGACGCGGCGTCGGTGCGCCGTTATCTCAAGCAGTTCCTCACCGATCCGCGCGTGATCGAGAACGACACCTTCATCTGGAAGCTCGTCCTCAACGGCATCATCCTGCCGTTGCGGTCGCGGGTGAAGGCGCGCGACTACCGCAAGATCTGGAACAAGGCCAAGGACGAGTCGCCGCTCAAGACCATCACCCGCTCGCAGGCGGAAAAGCTCGCCGACGTGCTCACACCGCTCGGCAAGCACGTCATCGTCGACTGGGCGATGCGCTACGCCTCGCCCTCGATTCCGTCGCGGCTCGCCGCGCTGATCGCGCGCGGCTGCGAGCGGATCCTGATCATGCCGCTCTATCCGCAATATGCGGCGCCGACCACGGCGACGGTCAACGACGAGGTGTTCCGGTATTTGATGACGCTGCGCAAACAGCCGGCGATCCGCATTCTGCCGCCCTATTACGACGACCCCTATTACATCGAGGTGCTGGCCTCCTCGCTCGAGGCCGAGCTCAAGGCGCTGCCGTTCGCGCCGGACGTGATCGTCGCGTCGTTTCACGGCATGCCGCGGGAGTATGTCGACAAGGGCGACCCGTACGAGAGCCAGTGCCTGCGCACGACGCAGCTGCTGCGCGCGCAGCTAAAGCTCGACAAAGACAAGCTGATGCTGACCTACCAGTCGCGCTTCGGCCGGGCGCAATGGCTCGAGCCTTACACGCTGCCGACGGTGAAGGCGCTCGCCAAGAAGGGCGTCAAGAACCTGGTCGTCATCACGCCGGGTTTTGCCGCCGATTGCCTGGAAACGCTGGAGGAGATCGCGGTCGAGAACGCCCACGTGTTCAAGCGTCACGGCGGCGAGAATTTCGTCGCCATTCCCTGCCTCAACGACAGCCAGGCCGGCATGCTGATGATCTGGCAGCTCGCCATGCGCGAGCTCAAGGGCTGGGTGTGATTACTTCGTTTCCCGGGCGCAGCGCAGCACGTAGCGTAGCGGAGTGATGCGCTGCAGAACCGGGACCTTCGTAAGCTCCGTGTTTGCGACGATCCCGGATCAGCGGTGCACCGCTAACGCGCTGCACCGCATCCGGGAAACCACCCTGTATTAGCGCTTGCGTGCGTTCCACGCTGGTGAGCGATGCCGTCGCGGCCCGACCGATCAACCACTCGTTAACCATATCCGTTCTAACTCCGTTAACCATGCGCCCGCCGTCCGGCGGCCCGTGCGCGTTTTCGCGCGGCTGCCGCACTCGGCCGCGCGCCGGCGCCTGGACGGTGGGTCGATTTGGCAGCTTCCGCGGGGACGCAGACGGCAGGTTCGGTGCGTGCTTCGGGTGCGAACCAATCGCCCGTAAGCGGACGCCTTCGCTCGCCGCACGTTGCGTTGGCCGCCATTGCGGTCGCCGTCGCAACGTCGACCTTTCCGCGCGCCGCAACGGCCCAGACCGTCGCCGCGCAGACGCCCGTACCCGTTTCCAGCGTCGACCTGCTGCAGCCATCGCTGCAGGGCAACCCCAACAATCCGCCGCGTTTCCGCCGTCCCGGCGATACGGCGGCGCCGGACAATCAAGTGCCGCCGACCAACGCTTTCACCCAGCCATCGCGGGTTGGTGCGATTCCGGTCTACGGCAGTCCGACCGGTTTTGGCGCCGGTAACACGGGCTTCGATTCGACCAACACGCCGCGGCGCAAGCGGCGCGCGCCGCCAGCTTCGACGGCCAGCGAACTGGCGCCGCCGTCGGAAACGACATTCGCGCCGGTGCCGACTTTCACGTCACCCCCGCCCCCCAAGCCTCCCACGCCAAGGCGGCCGGTACCGCCCGAGCTTCACCCCGCCAGGGCCGCCGCGCGGCTGGGCGCCACGTTGCCGCCGCGGCGCGAGCCACTCCGGTGAGCAATCCGCCATCGGAGGTGCATCCCGCTGACGGCCGCCAATCGCGCCGGCGGCGTGATTGCGGTCCCGCCGCCGTTGGAGGATATCGACATTCCGGTTGCCGCGCCGGTGGGGGCCGGATTGCCACGCACCGTGCTGCCTTTCGGCCCTCCGCCGCCGACCGCCCCGCCGCCCAGCACCCTGCCGCTCGGCACGCTGCCGCAGCGGACGCTGCCGTTCGGCGGCGGCGATCCTTACGGTGCGCTCGGCATTCGTGCCGGCTCGTTCCTGCTGTTTCCGTCGCTCGATCTGTCGGGCGCCTACACCACCAACCCGGAGCGTGTGTCCGGGCGCCGCCTCGTCTGCGATCTACGGCATCGGTCTTGCGGAATTGCAGGCCCAGTCCGATTGGCAGCGCCACGCGCTCAACGTCGACATTATCGGCTCCTACACCCAATACGCCGAGGAGCTGATCCCCTCGCTCAACGTGCCGTATTTCAACTCCAAGATCGATGGCCGCGTCAACGTCACGCGCAACACCCAGCTCTATGTCGAGAACCGTTTTCTGCTCACGACCGACAATCCCGGCAGCCCGAACTTGCAGGATCCTGCCGCTCGCGCGGCTGCCGATCGACACCGACCTCGGCGGCACCTTCGGCGTGGTGCAGGAGTTCAATCGGCTCTACGTCGCGGCGCTCGGCAGCTTCGACCGCGCCGTGTACGACCCCTCGCAGCTGACCGACGGCAAGGAGGACAGCAACGCCGACCGCAACTTCAATCAGCCCGCGGGCATCCTGCGCGTCGGCTACGATCTCAACCCGGGATTAAAGCCGTTCGTGCAAATTCAGGAGGACGAGCGCATCCACGATCAGCAGTTCGATCGCAGCAACCTGCAACGCAACTCGGTCGGGACCACCGCGCAAGTCGGCGCCAACGTCGATCTGTTCGGCTCCCTCACCGGCGAAATGGCGGGCGGCTGGCTCCTGCGGTCCTACAAGGACCCGACGCTGCCGGATATCAGTGGCTTCATCGCCAACGGTGCGCTGATCTGGCAGGCCACCCCGCTGACCACGGCGAAGCTCACCGCCGCCTCGGAGGTCTACGAGACGATCGTCGACGGGCGCCTCGGGCCAGTTCAGCCACGACGTCGCCGTCGAAGTCGATCAAGCATTTCTGCGCCGGCTGATCGGCAACGCGCAATTCGGCTACGGCACCGACAATTATGTCGGCTCGTCGCTGACCGACGTCCGCTATTTCCTGTCCGCGGGCTTGACCTACAGCCTGACGCGCGAGGTGCAGATCCGCGGTCAGGTGCGCCAGGATTGGCAGTTCGCCAGCGAGCCCGGCTTCACGTTCATGGCGACCTCGTTTCTGCTCGGTTTGCACCTGCAGCGGTAGCTTTTGACCGGGGCTCATCCTTTCGGAAAAGGATATCCACCGCGCTCCAATTCCGCCTTTTCCCCGTTCGCCAACAGGAATAGGTTCTATCGCCCTGAGGTTGTGGGCGATTGGACGCTTCATTCCACCAGAACGGGGGTCGGCCATGCGTGCTGTGTTAGCGGCGTTGACACTGAGCATTGTTGTCGCAACCTTCATCAGCCCTGCGGCGCAAGCGTGCGGCATGAAGCCGAAAGCGCATATCGGATGCGCGCGACATACGGACACGAAGCCGGCGCAAGCGAACCGCGAGGCGGCGGAAATCGTCGCCTGGGCGAATAAACAGGCGGATGAGTTGATCGCCCAGGCGCGGCATGAGCTGCAGAGCGCCGAGGCGATCAAACAGACCGCGATCGCCGAGGCCGACGGCCTGAAGACGCGGACCGCACAAGAAGTCGCGGATCTCCGAGTGCACGCGGCGCAGGAAATCGCGGACGCCAAGGCGCAGGCGCAGCGCGACATCGCGGACGACAAGGCGGCGGCGGACCGCGATATTGCGAACAGGACGCGGGAGGCTGCGACATTCAACGCCGAGGCGGCGACGCTGCGGCACGCGGCGGTCGAGCTGCAGGAATTCTTGGTCGTGAGGACCGAGGAACAGAAGAAGGCGCAGGCGGCGGCGGACGAGCGCAAGCGCGCGGCGGACCTGGCGGCACGCAGCGCCGAGGCGGCGATCAAGCTTGCGAACGAGCGCGAGCAGGCCGCCAAGAAGAGATCAGCATCACGCAGGAGCAGCGCCGCAAGCACGAGCAGCGTTTCATCGAGCTGTTGGACCAGGACCCCTGCGGCCCGGCCGCGAAAAAGGCGGAAGCCCCGGGCACCTGAAATCAACCACGGCCCGATTGCCGCGGCGACTGCACACGGCGCGAATATCTGCTAGGGGACGGCCATGCAGACCGTCCTCATCGGCGCGATCGCGCTGCCCAATCCGGTCATTTTGGCGCCGATGTCCGGCGTGACCGATGCGCCGTTCCGGCGCATGGCCGCGGCCCACGGCGCCGGCCTCGTCATTTCGGAAATGACCGCATGTGCGGCGCTGGCCGAAGGCAAGCGCCATGCGCGCCGCCGCGTCGAAGACCAAGGCGGGGGACTTCACGTCGTCCAGCTGGCCGGCTGCGAAGCGCGCTGGATGGCGCAAGGCGCGCGGCTTGCCGAAAACCTCGGCGCCGCGATCATCGACATCAATATGGGCTGCCCGGCGAAGCACGTCACCAACGGCGCGTCGGGCTCCGCGCTGATGCGCGATCTCGATCATGCGCTGACGCTGATCGATGCGGTGGTCGCGGCGGTGCGTGTGCCGGTGACGCTGAAGATGCGGCTCGGCTGGGACGATGCGAGCCGCAATGCGGTCGCCCTGGCGCAACGGGCCGAGCAGGCCGGCGTGCGGCTCGTCACCGTCCACGGCCGCACGCGCTGCCAATTCTACAATGGGCGCGCCGACTGGGCGGCGGTGCGCGCGGTCAAGGCCGGCGTCGTCGATCCCGGTCGTCGTCAATGGCGACATCGAAAGCTTCGACGACGCCGACGCGGCGCTGGCGGCGTCGGGAGCCGACGCCCTGATGGTCGGCCGCGGCGCGCAGGGGCGGCCGTGGTTTCCCGGCCTCATCGCGCGCTATCTCGCGACCGGCCGCCGCGAACCGCCGCCCGCGCTCGCCGACCAGCTCGCGCTCGTCAGCGCGCTCTATGAGGAGACGCTCGGCCATTACGGCCTTCACGTCGGCCTGCGCCACGCCCGCAAGCATCTCGGCTGGGCGCTCGACACGGCCGCCACGCTCGCTGGCACCCCGGCGGCCGCGCTCAAAGCCGCCCGCGCCCGCGTCCTCACCGCGACCGATCCCGCGATCGTCCTGCGCCGCCTCGCGGAAGCGTTCGATGCGTTCGGTGCGGGCGCGGGGGATCAGCCGCCGTTGATCTCGCCAAGGATCTTCCCGATCTCCTCCCGAAACCCCGGCGCGATGTCCGGCCGCGCCAGCGCGTAGGAGACGTTGGCGGCGAGGAAGCCGATCTTGGAGCCGCAATCGAAGCTGCGGCCGGCGAATTTCAGGCCGTAGAAGGGCTGGGTGCGGGAGAGCGCGATCATGGCGTCGGTGAGCTGGATTTCGCCGCCGGCGCCGCGCTCCTGGGTCGCCAGAATATCGAGGATTTCCGGCTGCAGGATGTAGCGGCCGGTGAGGATGAGGTTCGAAGGGGCGCGCTCGCGCGGCGGTTTCTCGACCATGCTGGTGATCGAGAACATCTTGCCTTTCTGCTCGCCGACGCCGACCACGCCGTATTGGTCGACGCGCTCGTGCGGCACTTCTTCGACGGCGACGATATTGGCGCGTTCGCCGAGCTTTTGCGCCTCGTCGATCATCTGCGCCAGGCAGCCCCGCTCGTGCTGCACCAGCACGTCGGGCAGCAGCAGCGCGAACGGCTCGTGGCCGACCAGTTCGCGGGCGCACCACACCGCGTGGCCGAGCCCGAGCGGCTCCTGCTGGCGGGTGAAGCTGGTGGTGCCGGGCGCCGGCAGGTCGCGCCTGCAAGAGGTCGAGCGCCGCCTTCTTCTGGCGCTCGAGCAGCGTCACTTCGAGCTCGAACTGGCGGTCGAAATGGTCCTCGATGACGCCCTTGTTGCGGCCGGTGACGAAGATGAAATGCTCGATGCCGGCCTCGCGGGCCTCGTCGACGACGTGCTGGATGAGCGGCCGGTCGACGACCGGCAGCATTTCCTTCGGCATGGCCTTGGTGGCGGGCAGAAACCGCGTGCCGAGCCCGGCGACCGGGAAAACCGCTTTACGTACGCGATGTCATGATGGTCCGTATGGCGAGAGGGAAGCCGAAGGCAAAAAAGCCGGTTGGCGATACGCTTTGTTGCCCAATTTATTGTCCAAAGAGCAAGGCCTAACGAAATAGCGGAAGCACTGTCCAGTGAGACGCCGAACGCCAAGTGGACGTATGAAGCCGGCCTCCCCGTTATCACGACGTTCTAGCATCGGAAATAGCCGCTATTTGACCGGTTGTGTTAATCCTCCGGTAAACTTGGCGGACGGTATCCGCAAGCGGCAAATTGGCCCAGCGCCAAGTGGGCCAACGTCACATGAGCGATCATGGATCGGGAGCGTCCATCGAACCGTCAGCCCGCGACGCCGACAGCCGGCGCGTTGCCGTCCGTCGCCGGATGCGCGCCGCCGATTCTTCGAGCGCCGCCGCTGCGGTCGCCATGGTGCTCGGCCTGGCGGTCCGGCGCTGGCGCAGAGCCAGGGCGATAACTGGCTGACACGGCTGTTTCAACCGCCGGCCACGGCGCCCGTTCCGCCCCAAGCGGCCGCAGGCGCCCCGGGCGTCCCGCGCGAATGGAGCGGCCAGTCCGGCGCCTCCGGCGATCCGCGCATGACGCGCCGACGCCATCCGCGCCGACGCCGCCAATTTCGCCAACTGCCTCGCGGGGTTGTGGCCGCAGGCGCAGCGGCGCGGCGTGTCGCGCGCGAACTTCGAGCGCTTTACCGCCGGGCTGACGCCGGACCTGCGCATCATGGATCTGCTCGATGCGCAGCCGGAATTCACCAAGGCGCCGTGGGACTATCTCGACGCGCTGGTCAGCGACGAGCGCATCGCGCGCGGCCGCGAACTGTTGGCGCAATATGCGCCGACTCTTCGACGCCGTCGAGCGCGCCTATGGCGTCGACCGCCACATCGTCGCGGCGATCTGGGGCGTCGAATCGAACTACGGCACCCTCGGCGGCGACCGGCCGGTGATCCGCTCGACCGCGACGCTCGCCTGCGTCGGCCGCCGCCGCGATTTCTTCCGCGACGAATTTCTCGCCGACGCTGGAAATCCTCGCAGCGCGGCGACGTCGCGCCCGACCGGCTGATCGGCTCGTGGGCCGGCGCGTTCGGTCCGACCCAGTTCATGCCGACGACGTTCAAACGCTACGCAGTCGATTTCGACGGCGACGGCCGCCGCGACGTCGTCGATTCCGTTCCCGACGTGATCGCCTCGACGGCGAACAATCTCAAAACCGACGGCTGGGTGCGCGGCGAGACCTGGGGCTACGAAGTCGTGCTGCCGCCGAACTTCAATTACCTGCTTGCCGACAGGTCGCGGCAGATGACCGTGCGGCAATGGCAAGCGCTCGGCGTGCTCCGCGCCGGCGGCCAGCCGTTTCCGCGTGCCGGAGCGATCGCGCTTTCCTGCTGCTGCCGGCCGGCGCGCGCGGACCGGCTTTTCTGATGCTGAAGAATTTCCGCGTGATCATGAAATACAATCCGGCGGAAGCCTATGCGCTCGCCATCGGCCATCTCGCCGACCGGATGCGCGGCGGCGGCGCCCTTCGTGCAGGGCTGGCCGCGCGACGAGCGCGTGCTGACGCTGGCCGAACGCTACGAGATGCAGCAGCTTCTGGCGCGCCGCGGCTTTGCCATGCGGCGAGCCCGACGGCCGGCTCGGTCCGCGCACCCGCATCGCCATCCGCAATTTCCAGGCCGCCAGCGGGCAGATTCCCGACGGCTTTGCTTCAAGTTCGTTGCTCGACCGGCTGCGGCAGCCCTGACATCATCGTCCGGGCAATTCCGCGCCGAGGAGCGCGATGTCGCTTTTGCGCCCCGCATAGCTGGCATCGAGCAGAAAAGCCTGAACCGCCACCATGGGCAGCGCCAGCGCGATCACCGCCTGCAGCGAAAAGCCAGTGGCGCACAGCGCGGCGGCGGTCAGGCAGGCGAGCGCGCCGCCGACATCCCAGCCGATCTCGGCGGCGAAGTGAAACCGCAGCGGGGCTTGCGACGCCTTGGCCTCGTTATAGATCGCGGTCATCAGCGAAGGAACGTAGAGCCCGCCAAGCGCGGTCGTGCCGACCGCGACGGCGACGATCGTCACCGCATCCGAGCCGCAGACCGCCTTGGCGATCAGAGCGCCGGCGAGTGTGGCCGCGTTGATCAACGTGGCGCGGCGCGCGTGGCCCTTGTCGATGAAGCGACCGAGCACCATGCCGCCCAGCGCGCCGGCCAGCGCCGCGGCCGCGAGCGTGCCGCCGAACGCATCGTAGCGGGCATCGAGCCCCCGGAACATGATCAGGCCCCAGGCCCAGGCGGAAATGTTGAATATCCACCCATCGCTGCCAAGCAGCAGCACGCCGCGCTTGTAAAAGAAAGATGCGCCCGGCGGCGCCAAGGGCGCGGGCGGCGGGTCGCTCACGCCGAACAGCGGCGCGATGGCGGCGAACTCGATGACGCCGGCCGCGCCGAATGCGGCGCCGGGGCCGGCGACGGTCAACAGGACGCCGCTGACGGCGGGACCGACGATGCCGGCCATTCCGACCAACAGCTCGCGCCATCCCACCTGGCTGCCGCGGCTCGCGGCCTCGCCGATGGTCGCGAACATGGCGTGGTAGCAGGTCCAATAGAACGCCTGGGCCACCGCGGCCACCACGCAAAAGATCAACAGCTCGGCGCCGGGCCCATGCACCAGCGCCAGCAGCGGATTTTGCACGCCGTAGAGGAACGTGCCGATGATGAGCGTGGCGCGTAAGCCGATCGCCCGCACGGTTGCGAGGACGGCGGGACGCACCGCGAAGCGCGCGGCGATGATCGCGGCGAGGCACAGAAATATGGCGGCCGGCGACAGCCCCTGCCGCAGCAAAAACACCGCGGAGAAGGCACTCGATGTCGCCCACGCCAGCTGATGCAGCGTCGAATGCACCGCCAACCGATTGAGATCGCGATTGGTGAAGAGCGTCATGCGCGGGAGATATTTTGCGTTGGTGATACTCTGCCTGTTCACAAAAGCCCAGCGCGGGAAGATGTGCAGGCGCTGGGCCACGCCTTGACCGGCAGTCGCCGTTTACGCCGCGAGGCTGACCGGGCCGGCGGCGAGGAGTTTCGGCACTTCGGATGCCGGCACGGCGCGGCCGAACAAAAAGCCCTGCGCCTGGTCGACGCCGTGCTCGAGCGCCGCGGCCGCCTGCGCTTCCGTTTCGATGCCTTCGGCGGTGACGGACAAGTTGAGGCCGCGGCACAGGCCGACCATGGCGCGGATGAACACCGCGCTTTCGCCGGTGACGACCAGTTCCTGAATGAAGCGGCGATCGATCTTGAGCTTGTCGAACCGCAGTTCGTACAGGTGATAGAGGCTGGAATAGCCGGTGCCGAAATCGTCGATCACGATGCGCACGCCGGCATTGCGCAGCGTCTGGATGGCGCGGCGCGTCGCCTCCAAATCCTCGACCAGCGCGCTTTCGGTGATCTCCGCCTCGAGCCGGTGCGGCGGAAACCCGGTGTCTTGAAGGACGGCAAGGACGGCGTCGGCGAAACTGCGGTCGGCGAGTTGGGACGGCGAAAAGTTGAACGTCAGCGAAACGTCGTCCGGCCAGTTGACGGCATCGCGGCAGGCGTCGCCGAACAACTGACCGGACACCGCGTCCAGGAGGCCGAGTTCCTCGGCCAGCGGAATGAAGGTGTCCGGCAGGATCAAGCCGCTCACCGGATTGTGCCAGCGCGCCAGGCTTTCGAAGCTGACGATCCGCCGCGTCTCGAGGTCGACGATCGGCTGATAGTACGGCTGGATGGCGTCGCCGCCGATCGCCGCGCGCAGGTCCTTTTCGAGCAGCGAGCGTTCGCGGATATGCGCGTCCATCTTCGGATCGAAGAAGCAATATTCGGTGTGGATGGTGCGCGCGCGCGACAATGCGACGTGGGCGCAGCGCAGCAGCTCGTCGACGGTGACATGGCCGCGGCCCGCCTGCGCGATGCCGACGCTCGCCCCGATGCTCGTCTGTTCGATGCCGATCTGGACCGGTTTCTTGACGCGCTCGACCAGGGAACAGGCGACCTTGCGCGCCTGTTCGGGGTCGCCGCCGGCGAGGCAGAGCGCGAATTCGTCGTCGCCGATGCGCGCGAATATGTCGCCCGGGGTGGCGAAATCGCGAACCCGCGCGCCGATCTGCACCAGCGCCTCGTCGCAGCCGAGGTGCCCGTAGACTTCGTTGAGCTTCTTGAACTGGGCCAATCCCAGCAACAACACGCTCATCTTGTTGTCGGAGGTTTTCAGCGCCGCGCTGAGCTCGTTCTGGAATTGGCGCCGGTTGGGCAATTGCGTCAGCGGATCGCGCATCGCCAGCGTCTGCACGTCGAGCTCGGCCGCGAGGCGCCGGGCCCGCTCGCTTCTTTGATCCCCGATCCGGCGCATGCTGAACAGAACGAGGGCCACGCCGAAGAAATACAAGAACGACGGGCTTTCGATCTCGACGCCGAGAACGCCGTGCAGGATGGCCAAGCCGCCCCAATTCGCCAGCGCCATGTACGCCACGAGGGAGATCGACAAGATCACCAATGCGTCGGTGATCTCCCGCGCGAACGCAGCGGAAGGTCCGAAGGCGACAAGAAAGCGCTTCGCCGGCGTGTTCAAAATCCCACCTCTGACAGGTGATCCATTGCAGAAAGCCTTCACTATTTCATGAATCAAAGAGAGCGCGGGGGCTAGTTCAGAGCCTATTTACCTAACGGTGGAACGCGAAGCGCCGCCGGCGCCTCGGCCTCGCGGCGTTCAAGCGCCGCCGCCGACCGCGGCGCGGGCCAGCAGCCCACGTGGGGCGAGGCGGTTAGGCGATCAGTGGTCTTGGGCGCAAGGCACGCGGTATACGGGAACGCCGCAGCGCAGCATTTTCCGGTCCAATCCACAGGCCGATACTTAACCATTCCACAGGCTAATGCTTGGTTGTGACAACGGTCACTTGATTCAAATCAAAATTGACCTAGCCTCTGAGCGCATAATTTACTGTGTCCGACGGGGTCACAACTGGGAGGGAGCTGGCAATGAAACGTTTGGCTTTTGCGATTGGGGTTCTGGCGCTCGGCTTTGCCGCGGCAACGCCGGCACGTGCCGATTTCGCCGTGGTGAAATTCAACAGCGGCTATTGCCGCGTGTGGACGGGGACGCCGGCGGGTCCGCAGGACGGTAAATATCTGTGGTTCCGCAAGCACCACCACCATCACCACTGGCACTACCGTTTCCACACGATGGCCGGCGCCGACCATGCCATGCATAAGGCCGTGTGGAGGCATCGCTGCAATCATTGGTGGTGGTGACACCCCAATAGCCTGAATTTTCAGGTCGATTTCGGCCGCCCGTCGCCTCAGGTGACGGGCGGTGGAAGTGCTTTTTGTCGCCAGCTCAAGGCCGCCGCGTCTTGCCGGCGATGCGCAGCACGTAGACCAGAACTTCCGCGACGGCGCGGTAAAGGTGCACCGGAATTTCCTGGTCGAGCTCGATGGTCGAGAGCACCGTCGCCAATTCGGCGTTCGCTTTGATCGGCACGCCGTTCGTCTGCGCGACTTCGACGATTTTGCGCGCCAGTTCGCCGCGTCCGATCGCGGTGACGCGCGGCGCGTTCGAATTTTCATAGGCGAGCGCGACGGCGAGCGCGGTGCGGTGCTCGCTCATGTGGCGCGATCCACGAAAAGGCCGGGCGCCGCGACCTGCGACGGCGCGGCGCCGGTCTGCGAGCGCAATTCGCCGGGCTCGAGTGCTGCCTCGCGCAAGCCCGCTTCGAGGAGCGGCAGCGAGGCCGACAGCGCCGCCGCGCTCGCGCTGCGCTCCGCCGTCATCGTCACCGACGTACGTTCGCCGGCGAGCGCGATGCGCACATGCACCGGGCCGATCGGTTCGAGATCGACGGAAAAGCTCGCCCGCCAGATCGGGCGGGCGGCGCTTGGCTGGCCTGATTTTTGGCGGTCCGGCTCGATCAGGAGCTGGGCGACGGCGGTGCCCTGTTGGGTCGCGAGCGGCACATCGAACATCGCCCGCGCGGCATGGGTGGCGTCGGCGCCAGCGCTGCCGCCCGCGTCGGAGAGCGACGCCATCTGCAGCAGGCTTTGCCGGGCGATCGCCGCATCTGTCTCGCCGATGAGATGCAAAGCAAGAACGCGCGCCGAAGCGCCCGCGGGGATCGAGGCGGCGACCGGCGCCTGCGCCACCGTCGGCGCGCCGCGATAGGGCGGCATCGGCACCGGGCCGCGCGGGGTCGTGGGCGAAGCTACGGCCGTTGGCGCCGTAGCGTTGGGCGATGGTGCTTGATCGGTTGCGGCGCCGAGCCACACTTGCAGCGCCTGCCGCAGGGTGGCGAGCGCGCCACCGAGATTGGCGGCGCCGCCTTGCTGCGGCGAAGGCTCCGCCGCGGCCAAAAAATCGCCGAACAGGCCCGATTGCGCCAGCGCGGCTTTGATGTCGTTCGCGGTGACGGCGGCGCCCGGCTCGACATCGAGCCGCATCGCCAGCAATTGCTGGGCGGCGGCGAGAACCGGGGCCGGAACAGCGGCCGCAAGGTTGGGTTCGCTCACGATCGATTCGAGATCGGCATAGAGCGCGGCAAGCCCGCCCTGGCGGGCGGCGGCGGCGCGCACGAAAGCGGCGGCTGACGACAGCGCGGCGTCGGCCGGCGTTGGTGGTTCCGAAGGTCCGTCGGCGGCCGCGCCGGCGGCCTGCGGCTTGGCGGCCGCGCCTTCGCCCGTGGGCGCGGCGTTTTGCGGGCCGGCTGTGGCGGACGCGGGCGACGATGGGGTGACAGCGGTCATCGGAATGATCGCAGACCGTTAACGCGGGATGGTGAACGCGCGATTAACCGCGCCCACTGGCGCGCCGGCAGCGCGCGGACGAAAGCGACCCTCAACTTGACATTTTCCGCTATTATGAGCCGAAGCCGCTCCGGTTTCCGCATCGGCGGGTGATCCGGGTCGCCAATTGATTTGAAAGTACGGCCTTAAGGTTCGGGTGACGGAATGACGGGACCGAAGTGGCGAGGGTTTGCGATCGCGCTCGTGATCGGAGTGGCGGTGCCGGTATCGGCCGGACTGCTGGCTAAGCCCGCGCACGCCCAATTCTGGGAGCGCCAGCAACAGCAAACGGCGCCGCGCGATTATTTTCCGTTCCGGTTTTTCGGCGACCGCAACGGCGCGTTCGGCCAGCCGACGAAGCCGGCGCAGGCGGTTGATTCCTCCAAGGCGCCGTCGCCGCGCAAGGTCGAGACGCCGCCGACCAGCACGGTTCTGGTGATCGGCGATTCGTTTGCCGACTGGCTCGGCTACGGGCTCGAAGAGGCGTTCGCGGATACGCCGGAGATCGGCATCGTGCGCAAGATCCGGCCGACCTCCGGCCTGATCCGCTACGACTGGCGCAACGAGAACCTCGATTGGTGGCAGGCCGCCAAGGACATGCTGGCGAGCGAAAAGCCGAGCGCCATCGTCGTCATGCTGGGTCTCAACGACCGCATCTCGATCCGCGACCGCGCGCCGCGCGGCGCCGCGACGGCGACACCGGCCGGTGAGGCGGCCAAGCCGGCGGCGCCAAATTCCGCGCCGGCGGCGCCGGCCGCGGAGCAGAACGCCGATGCCGCCAACGCCGAAGCCGCCCAGCCGCCGGCCGCGGCCGAAACGCAGCGCGCCGGGCCCGGCGCCAGCTACGAGTTTCACACCGACAAATGGGGCGAGCTGTACGAGAAGCGCATCGACGACATGATCGCCGTGCTCAAGGCCAAGGGCGTGCCGGTGGTCTGGGTCGGCCTGCCGGCCATCCGCGGCCCGCGCTCGACCGGCGACATGAGCTATCTCGATGAATTGTTCCGCGCCCGGGCGGAGAAGGCCGGCATCACCTATGTCGACGTTCTGGGACGGCTTCGTCGACGAGAGCGGCCGCTACGCCGTGCAGGGGCCGGACTTCGAGGGCCAGACGCGCCGGCTGCGCTCGGGCGACGGCATTCATTTCACCAAGGCCGGCGCGGTGAAGCTCGCCCATTATGCCGAGCACGAACTGCGCCGCCTGATGTCGAACCATGTCGTGCCGGTGGCTTTGCCGGCGCCCGAGCAGCAGGGGCCGCAGAACGGCGCGCCGGCTGGCATCAAGCCGGCGATCGGGCCGGTGGTGCCGCTGACCGCTTCGCTCGGCGCCGAAGGCGGCGATTTGTTGGGTGGCGGCGGCCGGGCCGATCCGCCCAAGGCGGACCCGATCGTGCTGCGGGTCTTGAGCCACGGCGACGCCATCGCCGCCCCGGCCGGCCGGGCCGATGATTTCTCCTGGCCGCGCGGCGAATTCGGCACCAAGACGAGCGCCACGGGAAGCGCGAGCGCTGCGGCCGAGCCAGCTACTGCTGCACCCGCGGCGGCCCGCGATCTGAAAAAGCCGCCAGAGCCTCAACCGCAGACCGCGACGGCCGTGACCGAACCCGATCCGGCAGCGGTCCAGCCGCCGCCGTCTTTGGTCGCCCCGCCCAAAGCCGACGATGCGAAAAAGCCGGAACCCCGGCGCCAGACCAGGGGCCAAGGAACTGGTCAGGAGGCCGCTCAAGGCGCCGCCCAAGGTGCTGCACAAGTCAATCCGGGCGCCGCTCCGGCCGCGCCGCCGCAAAAACCGCACCGCACCCGCACCACGCAAGAAAACGTGCCACGCCCGCCGCTGCCCATCGGCGGCTGGCGGCCGAATTCGTGGTGAGGCTTTAGCCGCCGCCGCTTGAACCGTCCGGCTCGAATGCGCGGTCGTTCGCGCAACTGCGCGCGCTTGCGCGCAACCGCGGCGCGAACCATGATGCCCCGAGCGCAAGCGGCGAGGGACGCGTGACAGATATTTTCGTCAGCTACACCAGCGGCGACCGTGAGTGGGCTTTCTGGATAGTATTCTCCGTCTCGCCGTGCGCGCCTCCCTCTCCCCGCCGCGCGGGGAGAGGGTCGGGGTGAGGGGGCCTCTCCGCATGCGTGGCGCCAACGTAACGAAGACGCGATCGGCCAGGCAATTGCGGCAAAGTTCGACGCACGCCGAGCGCAAGCTTTGGCGATACCTCCGTTCGCGGTCGCTCGGTGGGTTCAAATTCGTGCGTCAGGAGCCAATCGGGCCGTACATCGTCGACTTTGCCTGTAGAGAAAAGCGGCTCGTCATCGAGGTCGATGGTGGTCAGCATGCGGATAACAAGCGCGACGCGGTCCGCGATCAATGGCTTGTCGACCATCGCTACCGCGTGCTGCGTTTCTGGAACAACAACGTGTTGGGAAATATCGAAGGCGTTTGGGAGACGATCTTCGCCGCAGCGTCTGCGGCGGCGCCCCCTCACCCCGACCCTCTCCCCGCAAGCGGGGAGAGGGAGGCGCCAAGCTGCTCTGCCGAGCGAAAGCTTTAGGGTGAAGGCGCCGTCACCGCGGCAGCAAACTCGCGCCCATCAGATATTTGTCGACCGCGTAGGCGGCTTGCCGGCCTTCGCGGATCGCCCAGACGACCAGCGACTGGCCGCGGCGCATGTCGCCGGCGGCGAAGATTTTGTCGCGCGAGGTGCGGTAGTCGTCGGTCATGGCGCTGACATTGCCGCGGCGGTCGAGGGCGAGGTCGAGAGTTTGCAGCAAGCCCTCGTGCACCGGATGGACGAAACCCATCGCGATCAGCACCAGTTCGGCATCGATCTCGAACTCGCCGCCGGGCACGGGCTTCATCTTGTCGTCGATGCGGGTGCAATGCAGCTTCTTGACGTGGCCGTTGGCGCCGGAGAAGCGCGTCGTCATCACGGCGAAATCGCGCTCGGCGCCTTCCTCGTGGCTCGAGGAGGTGCGCAGCTTGATCGGCCAGTTCGGCCAGGTCAGCAGCTTGTTTTCGTGTTCGGGCGGCTCTTGCAAAATCTCGAAATTGGTCACCGAGAGCGCGCCCTGGCGGATCGAGGTGCCGATGCAGTCGGAGCCGGTGTCGCCGCCGCCGATGACGACGACGTGCTTGCCGCCGGCGAGGATCGGCTCGGCCTCCGCCGCCGGCTCGCCGGAGACGCGGCGGTTCTGCTGCGGCAGAAATTCCATCGCGAAGTGAATGCCCTTGAGGTCGCGGCCGGGCACCGGCAGGTCGCGCGGCTTCTCGGCGCCGCCGGTCAGCACCACGGCGTCGTACTCGGCGACCAGCTTCTCCGCATCGACATTGACGCCGACATGGGCGCCGTAGTGGAAGACGACGCCTTCGCCTTCCATCTGCGCGACGCGGCGGTCGACGTGGACCTTCTCCATCTTGAAGTCGGGAATGCCGTAGCGCAGCAGCCCGCCGGCCTTGGCGTATTTTTCGAACACATGGACGTCGTGCCCGGCGCGCGCGAGCTGTTGCGCGCAGGCGAGCCCCGCCGGGCCGGAGCCGATCACCGCGACCTTCCTGCCGGTGCGGTGTGACGGCGGCTCGGGCTTAAGGCCCTGCGCGATGGCGCGGTCGGCGATCGCGGCCTCGATCGATTTGATGGTGACCGGGTTCTCGTCGATGTTGAGCGTGCAGGACGCCTCGCACGGCGCCGGGCAGACCCGGCCGGTGACCTCGGGGAAATTGTTGGTCGAGTGCAGATTGCGCGCCGCCTCGTCCCAGTCGCCGGCGTAGACGAGGTCGTTCCAGTCCGGGATCTGGTTGTTGACCGGGCAGCCGGTCGTGCCGGGGGTGAGCGCGCCGGTGCCCTGGCAATAGGGCACGCCGCAATTCATACAGCGCGCCGCCTGGATGCGATATTCGTCCTCCTTCAGCGGCAGGACGAATTCGTGCCAATGGCGGACGCGCTCGGCGACCGGCTCGTAGTGACGGTCGTTGCGTTCGTATTCGAGGAAGCCGGTGATCTTGCCCACTGCGCGCCTATGCCGAACCTTATTCCGCCGCCTGCATGGCCGCCGCCCGTGCCTTGAGCTCGTTGAGAGCACGCCGATATTCGATCGGCATGACCTTGCGGAATTTCGGGTACCAGGTCGGCCACTCGGCCAGGATTTTCGCCGCGACCGTCGAACCGGTAAAGCGTGCGTGGCGCGCGATCAAGAGATGCAGCCGCTTGGCGTCGAACTGGCTCATGTCGGCCATCACCTCGACCAGCCCGTGCGCCTCGAGATCATGCACGTGATGGAAGATGCGCGCGTTGATATCTTCCTCGTCCGGCATCGGCTCGAGCGTCACCATGGCGAGGTTGCAGCGGGTTTCGAAGCTGCCGTCGTCGTCGAGCACATAGGCGATGCCGCCCGACATGCCGGCAGCAAAATTGCGGCCGGTGCGGCCGAGCACGACCACGACGCCGCCGGTCATGTATTCGCAGCAATGGTCGCCGGCGCCCTCGACCACGGCAATGGCGCCGGAATTGCGCACGGCGAAGCGTTCGCCGGCGACGCCGCGGAAGTAGCATTCGCCTTCGATCGCGCCGTAAAGGACGGTGTTGCCGACGATGATCGAGTCCTCCGGGACGATCCCGGATTTTTCCTGCGGGCGCACCACGAGACGGCCGCCGGAGAGGCCCTTGCCGACATAGTCGTTGGCCTCGCCGTCGAGCTCGAAGGTGACGCCGCGGGCGAGGAAGGCGCCGAAGCTTTGCCCCGCAGTGCCGGTGAGGCGCGCGACGATGGTGTCGTGCGGCAAGCCGTGATGGCCGTAGCGCTTGGCGATCTCGCCCGAGAGCATCGCGCCGGTGGTGCGGTCGGTGTTCCTGATCGGCAGCGTAATCTCGACCGGGGTGTGGTGTTCGAGCGCCGCTTGCGCCTGCGCGATCAGCTTGCGGTCGAGAATATCGTGGATCTTGTGATCCTGCTTCTCGCTGTTGAAGATGGCGACGCTCGCCGGCACGTCCGGCTTGGTGAACAACCGCGAGAAATCGAGCCCGCGCGCCTTCCAATGGTCGAGGAGTGTGCGCGCGTCGAGCATCTGCATCTGGCCGATCATGTCGGTGAATTTGCGGTAGCCGAGCGCCGCCATCAGTTCGCGCACCTCTTCGGCGACGAAGAAGAAGAAGTTGATGACGTGCTCCGGCTGGCCGGTGAAGCGCCGGCGCAGCACCGGGTCCTGCGTCGCGACGCCGACCGGGCAGGTGTTGAGATGGCACTTGCGCATCATGATGCAGCCGGCGGCGATCAGAGGCGCGGTGGCGAAGCCGAACTCGTCGGCGCCGAGGAGCGCGCCGATGACGACGTCACGGCCGGTGCGGAAGCCGCCGTCCACCTGCACGGTGATGCGTCCGCGCAGCCGGTTGGCGACCAGCGTCTGATGCGTCTCGGCGAGACCGATTTCCCACGGCGAGCCGGCATGCTTGATCGAGGTCAGCGGCGAAGCGCCGGTGCCGCCCTCGTAGCCGGCGATGGTCACATGATCGGAGCGCGCTTTGGAGACGCCGGCGGCCACCGTGCCGACGCCGACCTCGGAGACGAGCTTGACCGACACGGCGGCGGCGGGATTGACGTTCTTCAGATCGAAGATGAGCTGCGCCAAATCCTCGATCGAATAGATGTCGTGATGCGGCGGCGGCGAGATCAGGCCGACGCCGGGCGTCGAGTGGCGCACCTTGGCGATGGTGGCGTCGACCTTGTGGCCGGGCAATTGACCGCCTTCGCCGGGCTTGGCGCCCTGGGCGATCTTGATCTGCATCATGTCCGAATTGACGAGATACTCGGCGGTGACGCCGAAGCGGCCCGACGCCACCTGCTTGATCGCCGAGCGCATCGAATCGCCGTTCGGCAGCGGCTTGTAGCGGTCGCTCTCCTCGCCGCCCTCGCCGGTGTTCGACTTGCCGCCGATCCGGTTCATCGCGATGGCGAGCGTGGTGTGCGCCTCGCGCGAGATCGAGCCGTACGACATGGCGCCGGTCGCGAAGCGCTTGACGATCTCCTTGGCCGGCTCGACTTCGTCGAGCAGCACGGGCTCACGTCCGTCGTCGGCGGCCGACCTGATGTTGAACAGGCCGCGGATGGTGGTGAGGCGGTGCGACTGCTCGTTGATGAGCGCGGCGTAGTGCCGGTACTTCTCTTGCGAGTTGCCGCGCACGGCGTGCTGCAGCGTCGCGACCGTCGCCGCGTTCCACACGTGCTCCTCGCCGCGCACGCGGAAGGCATAGTCGCCGCCGACGTTGAGCATGGTGCGATAGATCGGGGCATCCGAGAACGCGTCGCGATGGCGGCGCACCGCTTCCTGCGCGATGCCGTCGAGGTCGACGCCCTCGATGCGGGTCGCGGTACCGGTGAAATACTTGGCGACGAAATCGGATCGCAAGCCGACGGCGTCGAAGATCTGCGCGCCGCAATAGGACTGATAGGTGGAGATGCCCATCTTCGACATCACCTTGAGCAGTCCCTTGTCGATCGACTTGATGTAGCGCTTGATGATTTCCTTGTCGTCGAGCTTCTGCGGCAGCTCGCCCTTCATGGCGATCAGCGTCTCGAAGGCGAGATAGGGATTGATGGCCTCGGCGCCGTAGCCGGCGAGGCAGGCGAAATGGTGCACCTCGCGCGGCTCGCCGGATTCCACCACCAGCCCGACCGAGGTGCGCAAGCCCTCGCGGATCAGATGATGATGCACCGCCGCGCAGGCGAGCAGCGACGGGATCGGAATACGGTCGGCGCCGGCGCGGCGGTCCGACAGGATGATGATGTTGATGCCGTCACGCACGGCGGCGTCGGCCTCGGCGCTGAGCGCCTCGATCGCCGCGTCCATGCCGGCGGCGCCGGTCTCCGCGGGCCAGGTGGTGTCGAGCGTGCGCGACTTGAAATGATCGTGGCCGACCTCGGAGATCGAGCGGATCTTTTCCAGGTTGGCGTTGGTCAGGATCGGCTGATGAACCTCCAGCCGCTTGGTGTTCGACATCCCTTCGAGGTCGAACAGGTTCGGCCGCGGCCCGATGATCGAGACGAGGCTCATGACCAGTTCCTCGCGGATCGGGTCGATCGGCGGGTTGGTCACCTGGGCGAAATTCTGCTTGAAATAGGTGAACAGGAGCTTCGGCTTGTCGGACAAGGCCGAAATCGGCGTGTCGTTGCCCATCGAGCCGACGGCCTCTTCGCCGGTCGTCGCCATCGGCGTCATCAGGATTTTCAGGTCTTCCTGGGTGTAGCCGAAGGCCTGCTGCCGATCAAGCAAGGACAGGTTTGAAATCGGCGCCGCTTCCGGCGCCACCTGTAGCTCTTCGAGCTGTATCTGCGTGCGCTCGAGCCATTGCTTGTAGGGGTGGCTGCGCGCCAGCGTGCTCTTTAGCTCCTCGTCGGGAATGAGCCGGCCCTCTTCCAGATCGACCAGCAGCATCTTGCCCGGCTGCAGCCGCCACTTGGTGACGATCTCCTCCTCCGGGATTTGCAGGACGCCCATTTCCGACGCCATGACGATGCGGCCGTCGCGGGTGACGAGATAGCGCGCCGGGCGCAGGCCGTTGCGGTCGAGCGTGGCGCCGATCTGCCGGCCGTCGGTGAAGGCGATCGCCGCCGGGCCGTCCCACGGTTCCATCAGCGCGGCGTTGTATTCGTAGAAGGCGCGGCGCTCCTCGTTCATGAGCGGATTTCCCGCCCACGCTTCCGGGATCATCATCATCACGGCATGGGCGAGCGGGTAGCCGCCCATCACCAGGAATTCGAGCGCGTTGTCGAAGCAGGCGGTATCGGACTGGCCTTCATAGGAGATCGGCCAGAGCTTGGTGATGTCGGCGCCGAAGCGCGGCGAGGACACCGAGGCCTGCCGCGCCGCCATCCAGTTGTTGTTGCCGCGCAGCGTGTTGATTTCGCCGTTGTGCGCGATCATGCGGTAGGGATGCGCCAGCGACCAGGTCGGAAATGTGTTGGTCGAGAAGCGCTGGTGCACCAGCGCGAGCGCGCTCTCGAAATCCGGATCGTGCAGATCGGGATAATAGGTGCCGAGCTGGTCGGCGAGGAACATGCCTTTGTAGATCAGCGTGCGGCACGAGATCGACACCGGGTAATAGTGCGACGCGCGCCGTTCGCGCTTGCCGTAGAGCGTCGAGGAGATGGTCTTGCGCAGGATGTAGAGCCGGCGCTCGAACTCGTCCTCCGACTGGATCTTGGAGCCGCGGCCGAGAAACACCTGCTTGTTGACCGGCTCGGTCGGCTTCACGGTGACGCCGAGCGTCGAATTGTCGGTCGGCACGTCGCGCCAGCCGAGCACGGTCATGCCCTCCTGCGCGGCAACCGCCGCGTAAGTGTCCATGATCTCCCGGCGCCATTCCTCGTCGTGCGGCAAAAACAGCGCGCCGACGGCGTAGTGGCCGGGAGCGGGCAGGGTGAAACCCAGCTCGGCCGCTTTCTTCGCCAGAAACTTGTGCGGCGTCTGCACCAGGATGCCGGCGCCGTCGCCGGCGCGCGGATCGGCGCCGACGGCGCCGCGGTGCTCGAGATTGACCAGGATGGTCAGCGCGTCCTCGACGATCTTGTGCGATTTCTGGCCCTTGATGTCGGCGATGAATCCGACGCCGCAGGAATTGCGTTCCTGCGCGGGATCGAACAGGCCGAAACTTTGCGCGCTCATCGTCATCCTCGCGCTTTCCTCGTCCGCGCTTGCCGCCGCGCCGCCCGGTCGCCCGCGGCGGCCCGGCGCATCATGCCCTTGCGCCGCGCCTTTTGCGCTTCCCGCCTTTTTTGGGGAAGCCCATCAGGAGGGTCGCCAGGGCGAGCCACTCGTTCAGGAGGCAACCTTCGTGCCGCTGTCCGGCCTTTGGTTGCTTGTTCAGCCGCCGTCCGACGCGCCCTCGCCTCCGGCAGCCGGCCCCCGCGCGTCTTCCCCCGCCTTTTCTTCCGCAGGCGGAGCAAGCCCGCTGGCGGAGGAGGAAAGAAAGGGGGCGTCACACGTCTATCGGGCCGCCAATTGGGACAGCAATGCTGTCCTATGCCGAACATGGCAAAAACCGGGCACCAACACAAGGGCCGCCCGTCCCGGAGCGAGATGAAAACGGCGCAACTTCGCTCTTTTCGGGCTCAGGTTTGGGCCAAGTTCAGCAACCCAAGTGGACCACGGGACGGGCGTGAGCGCAATGGCCGAGGCGACATGAACAATGTACGCCACGCCGTCGACGACGTCGCGGGTTGCTTGGACGCATTCTCGAGCTCTTGGCGGGGCTGCGATCGAAACAATTTTACGGAATTGCGAAAACCAATTTTCGACAATATGCGCGATGGTTCCCGTCCGTCCCCACGGGAGAGCCGCATGCACGACACCAGACTTCTCGCCGATCAGGATGAGACGAGCGTCGGCGACGGGAAAAGCGGGATGGCGGACAGCGCATCGATCTTGAGCAAGATCGAAATGCCGTACACGCGCCGTGAAGCCCAGCCGTCATCTCGCCAAAAAAGCCGGCCGCCTGCTGCGTCTCGTGTCCACCGGGCAAGGGCGCGCGGCCGCGCCGATATTGTCGGGGTCGGCGGCGCTGATGCCGCCGCTTGATTTCATGGCGCGCGGCGCAGGCTTCATGGCGGTGTCGTAGGGCGCGGCGGCAGCCGCGATGCTCGCATCGCTCTGCCGCCAAATTCGCCGCGGTGTCGCAATGGTCGGCCGCCGGCGGCGGCCAGACCGCGAAATTTACCAATTCAGAACCGGCCTTCCGCGGTTCCGAGAGAGCCTAGTCTGCAACCCGATACCATGTTAGGTTGTAGCTACCGCGCAGTCAAAGTGTGGGGTATTCGCGGCGCGGCGGGGGGCGTGCATGCGTATGCGTCTTGTAGTCGTGTGTTTCGCGGTTTTCTGTTGTTGCGCATGCAGTAATCCCATTCAGCGCGGCAATCTGCTTCAGGCTACTTACGGGGCCTACGGCCAGCCTCCAGGCTATTATGCCGGTCGGGCCGAGCCGTTTGGGGGCGACGCTACCGAATTCAGGGCGTGGATCGCCAAGAACCAGCAAGGTATTGACGAGATTCAGCAGCGCATAGCCGAAATCAAAGAACGGAAACGCCGGCCGGGGTGCATTGGCCAAGACAAGTTAACGTGCGTCGCCACATTGGCGCAGAAGATGGCGATTGCAGACGAATACTTCCTGAACGAAACGAACGTATTCGCCACAACCAAATATGACGTGAACGGCAAGCCTTTGACAGGGTCGACCATCACCTTTGATGGATATCCGCCGAATGCAAAAGGAGACCACATTAATGACCACACAGACTTCCTGCTCCGATTGAATCCGCAGGGTGCCGTCGCATCCATGCTCGTCCACCTTCCCAAGAATTTGGCCACCGCACGGACCCAGGAAGAATATGACGCAACTCGCGTCTATGAAGCCATATCGGCGGTGACCTCGGATGTTTGCCCGGCATTGGGACGAGACGAGGTGGCCCGCTGGGTGGAAAACACCATCAAGCCAAATTCCCGCTTCAAACCGACAAAACGTTTGAACGATGAAGAGGGGCACTACAAGGCGGACGAATTGGTCTCAAAAAAAATCGTATTTTGCGGTCGAAGTTTCGAAATTGACACGATAGCACTGACGCGCCAGAGCTTGTTCAAGCACGACACCAGCGTCGGGACCGTGATGGCAATCGACTAGGGTACGGTGCTCCTTCGCACTCGCCGCTTCCCCCGGGCCCCGATCTGCGCGCCCTTTCGGGCAATGGAAGATCGGTCTCTATTGTGCGCCAAAATATTTCTAGCTTGCGCCCAAGCGCCGCCCTAATCTCGGTCGAGATTTGAGTGCCGCGTGCGCCGGTTTTAGTGGAACCGCGCGGGCAGGGGGATGTCCGTGAGGGCAAGGGTAGTGGGGGCCATCGCGCCCTTCGTGTGTTTCCTGCTGTTCGCCGCCACGCCGAGCCGGGCGGAGCCGCCGCCGCCTCCGGTACCAGCGCCGCTTCCCGTGCCCGGCTTCCTGCCGCCTTACGAAGTGACCCGCATCGCGCGGTCGGCCGGTTTCGATCCGCTGGCGCCGCCGTTGCGCGAGGGCACGACCTACGTGCTGCGGGCGACCGATTTCCGCGGCATTCTCATGCGCGTGGTGGTCGACGGCCACAGCGGCGCCATCCGCGCCGTCAATCGCATCGTGGCGGCGACGGACTACGCAGTCGGAATGATGCCGCCTTACGGGGCACCACCGTATGGGCCGCCGCCTTACGGGGCGCCGGTCTATCGCGGGCCGCCCGCGGGCGAGCCCTATGCCGCGCTGCCGCCCGGAGGGCCGACCGGCTACGACGGCGCGGAAATCGCGCCGACCGAGCCCAGCGCGCCGCCGCCGGCACCGCCGCCCGCGCATACCGTGACCCGCCCGGGACTTCCGGCCATGCCGCCGCTGCCGCGCCCGCGGCCGGCGTCGCTGGTCTCGCGCCAGGCTCCCGACGATGCCACGTCCGGCATCAAATCCGGCGACAAATCAGGGCCGGTGCCGCCCGTGGTTGCAGCCAAACCTGATGTTCCGAACGGGGGCTCGCCGAAACCCGATGACGTCAAAAGCGGCGCGGCGGTCAATATGGCGCCGGCTGTTCCGGCGACCGCGAACAAGCCGCGCCTGGCCGAACCTTTGAACGACTGATCCGCGCGCCCGTTCGCGGCGCCGACATTGCGGCGGCGTTTTCGCGCCAATAAGTAATGCAGCGATCGGTTGCCGCGCCGGCACCGCTGGCGGCGTGGCCGACGCCACCATGATCGGTGCGACCGTCACCGGGCGAGATACGGGAAACGATCGCAATGGGCGGACCCATCGAGTTGGTGCCGACGCTGACGCCGTCCGAGATGGAGCGTCTGTTCCGGTTCGGCGACGTTTGCCGTTTCGCGGACGGCGACAAGGTATTCGAGACCGGCCGGCCGAGCCCGGGCATGTGCGTCATCCTTTCGGGCCGTATGGCGGTGAGCATGCGCGACGGGCTGGGTCAAATCACGCCCGTGACCGAACAGGGCCGCGGCGGCTTCCTCGCGGAGATCGCGGAACTGTCCGGCATTCCCGCGCTATTCGACGGCACGGCGCTCGGCGAGGTCGAAGCGCTCGTCATCCCGGCGCCGGGTTTGCGCGCGCTGATGATCGAAGAGGCCGATCTCGGCGAACGGATCATGCAGACCTTGATGCTGCGCCGCGTCCATCTGCTCAAGGGCGAAGCGGGTGGCGTCGTCTTGATCGGCCCGCCGGACTTGGGCGACACCGTTCGTCTGCAAAATTTCTTTGCCCGCATCTCCTTCCCGTGCCACACGCTCGATCCCGCCAGCGATCGGCTCGCCGCCAACGTGGTCGAGCGCTATTCGCCGCAGCCCGGCGACTTGCCGCTCACCGTCTGTCCTGACGGCCAAATCCTGCGCAATCCGTCCGAAGCGGAAATCGCCCGTGCGCTCGGCATGGTGGACTGCGACCAGATCCGGCCCGTCTACGACGTGGCGGTGGTCGGT
Organism: uncultured Pseudomonadota bacterium; assembly: GCA_963836095.1. Lineage (GTDB taxonomy): Bacteria > Pseudomonadota > Alphaproteobacteria > Rhizobiales > Xanthobacteraceae > BOG-931. Next base: position 133,500 of record CAWIHU010000011.1, on the reverse strand, counting down.
GCCGGGCCTGCCGGCTTGGCAACGGCGGTCTATGCGAGTTCCGAGGGTTTGTCGGTGATCGTGCTCGACGCCCGCGGGTTCGGCGGCCAGGCCGGCGCCAGCGCCCGCATCGAGAATTATCTCGGCTTTCCCGCCGGCGTCTCCGGCCGCGAACTCGCCGGCCGCGCGGTCGCGCAGGCGTTGAAGTTCGGCGTTGAGGTGATGATCCCGGTCAAGATCAAGGATCTCGACTGCGGTCGCGCCGACGGCGTGCGCGAACTCGTCCTCGAAAGCGGCGAGCGGGTGCGGGCGCGGTCGGTCGTGATCGCCAGCGGCGCCAAATACCGGCGGCCGGCGATCGAAAACCTGAACGTGTTCGAGGGCCACGGCGTCTGGTACTGGGCCTCGCCGATCGAGGCGCGCCTGTGCCAGGGCCAGGAGGTGATCGTCGTCGGGGGCGGCAACTCGGCCGGCCAGGGCGCGGTCTTTCTCGCCGGCCATGCCGCGCGGGTGCGCATCATGATCCGCGGCGACCGGCTCGCCGACTCTATGTCGCGGTATCTGGTCGATCGGATCGCGGCAGCGCCCAACATCGAACTGCTCACGAACGCCGAAATCGTCGCGCTCGAGGGCACGCCGCGCAGCAGTCTCGAACAGGTCCGCTGGCGCGATCGCCGCAGCGGGCGCGAGACGGTCGAGCCGATCCGCAACGTCTTTCTGTTCGCCGGAGCCGAACCGGCGACGCACTGGCTGACAAGCTGCGGCGTCACGCTCGACAAGGCCGGCTTCGTGCTCACCGGCGCGCGGTGCGGCGGCGCGGTCACGGCGCCGCTGGCCTCGGCGGTGCCGGGCGTGTTCGCCGTCGGCGATGTCCGCTCAGGCTCGGTCAAACGCTGCGGCGCCGCGATCGGCGAGGGCGCGCAAGTGGTGGCATTGCTGCATGCCTTTCTCTCCGCCCACGCCGAGGGTTCCGACGCTGTGCCGGCCATGCCGCCGTGGCACATGGCGGTGCCGGCCGAGCCCGCATCGGCGCCCTGAACGACGGAACGATCCAAAAAAAAGCGCCCCGGAAACCCGGGGCGCCGACGCGGAAGCTTGAAGACTTTGAAGTGAAGATTCAGCCGCCGCGAATTACGCGGCCTTCTGCTCCACCACCTGCGCGGCTGCGTTGCCATTGTCGATCGGGATCGAGCGGGGCTTCTTCGCCTCGGGGATCTCACGTACCAGGTCGACATGCAGGAGGCCGTTCTCGAGCTTGGCGCCCTTCACCTGGACGAAGTCGGCGAGCTGGAACACGCGCTCGAAGGCGCGGGCGGCAATGCCTTGATACAGCACCTCGCCGCGCTTCTCTTCCTTGGCGTTCTTCTCGCCGCGGATGGTCAGCGTGTTTTCCTTGGCGACGACCGAGAGTTCGGGCTCGGCGAAGCCGGCGACCGCGACCGTGACGCGGTATTCGTTGTCGCCCGTACGCTCGATATTGTAGGGCGGATAACCGGGCGCGCCGCCTTCGATGCCTTGATCAAGCAACGAAAACATGCGGTCGAAACCGACGGTCGAACGGTAAAGCGGGGAAAGATCGAAAGTTCGCATGGCATATCCTCCTTGTGAAGCGACATGCGGGGGACCCGCCTTGCGGCCGGGCCCTATGGATCGTGCACAGCCGTCATGGCCTGCGCTGAACAAAAACATGGGGAGGGTCCTGCGGGCTTGCAAGGGCCCCCAAGGCGGCCGTGCAAGCCTGCGGCGCGTGATCGTTCCGGCGCGATCGTTGTCACGTTGAGCCGGCGGCCGGCGCTGCTATAAGCGGTGCTCGCTTGCCGCAATGGCCGAGCCCCAATGGCCCAGCCCCAAATGGCCCAGCCCCAAATGGCCCAGCCCCAAATGGCCCAGCCCGATGACCTACATGACCCTCATCTCCATCCCCGCCAATCCCGTTCCTGAAACCGCGGTCTCCGGCACGGTCAAAACGCCGGACGGCGTCACGCTGCGCTATGCGCGGTTCGAGCCGCCGGCCGGCCGACGCGGCACCGTCTGCATCTTCACCGGACGCACCGAGTGGATCGAAAAATATTTCGAGACCGTGCGCGACCTCAGAGCCCGCGGCTTTGCGGTCGCCATCCTCGACTGGCGCGGCCAGGGCCTGTCGGACCGCGCCTCGAGCGACCGCCGCAAGGGTTTTGTGCGCAGCTTTGCCGACTACGACGTCGATCTCGAAACCTTCATGCGCGAGGTGGTGCTGCCGGATTGCCCGCCGCCGATCTTCGCGCTCGCCCATTCGATGGGCGGCGCGGTTCTGATCCGCGCCGCGCATCGCGGCCAGCGCTGGTTCGACCGCATCGTCTTGACTGCGCCGATGATCGCGCTCGGGCTCATCAACGCGACGGCGGCCGCGAGCGCGATCGTGCGGGGCATGCGGCTCGCCGGCTTCGGCGGCGCCTACGTGCCGGGGCGCTATAGCGGCGTGCTCGACTTGCGGCCCTTCACCGGCAACATTCTGACCACCGATCCGGTCCGCTACGCGCGCAATGCCGCGATCCTCGAGGCGGAGCCGGCTCTTGCGCTCGGCGGCCCGACCGTCGCCTGGGCCGACGCCGCGTTGCGCACCATGCGCGTGATGCAGGAGCCGAGCTATCCTTCGCAGATCCGCCAGCCGATCCTCATCGTCGCCGCCGGGCGCGACGCCATCGTGTCGAACGCCGCGATCGAGGACTTCGCCACGCTGTTGCGCGCCGGCTCGCACCTCGTCGTGGTCGGCGCCCAGCACGAGATTCTGATGGAGCAGGACCGCTTCCGCTCGCAATTCTGGGCCGCCTTCGACGCCTTCGTGCCGGGCACGCCGCTGTATTAGGGGCGGGGTGGAAGTGCGGCGGCGAGCGACGAGGCCATGGCGGCTTCACTGCTTGTAAAATAGCGTCTGAAAAGACGACCGGCATGCGCAATTGAAGCGCATTTTTGCATCGCCTTTTTTCGCGTCGCCTCACCGCCGATCAAGCACCCGGATTACTACGGCATCGACACGCCGGACCGGGATAAGCTCCTCGCCGCTACCCACCGATCTCGAAGGTGTGCGTCAATTCATTGCTTTGACCGGAGACCCCGACGGCCGCGCCGAACATCGCAATTGGCAAGCCGGTCCGCCGACCGGAGCCGTTAATCTGTTACCCTTGGTCCGGTTGCGTTCGCACTGGCGGCAACATGCCAAGCAGCCGGACAAGATCGCGCTGGTTCTCCGCTCCGGTACGGACGAAAATCTCCGCAAGATGGGTGCGTAGCGTGGAGACGGCGACGCCGCGCTCGGTGGCGATCTCCTCCGGCGCCTTGCCGTCGAAGATGGCAAGCGCGATGGCGGCTTGCGCGGGGCTTAGGCCGAACAAAGCGGTCAACATCTCCGCCGAGAATGAAGGACTGTCCCGCGCCAAGCGCAACGTCACCAGCGCGTAGGTCGAATGTCGGTTTCCACCGAGCCCAAAATTGCGCGGCAACGGCGTGACCAGGGCGACCAGTTCCGTGCCGCCGCCGCGTCCGGTCAGGCGCATAACGCCGCCCGGGCCGCCAAGCGCCGCATCATGGACCAAGGCCGCAAGGGCGCTGGCCTCAGCCGGCACGACTGCGCCCAGCCCCTTGCGGCGATCCCCGAGGATAATCCCGGCACCGCCGCGGCCCAGCGCCTCGGCCGTCTTGTTGGTAAGCACGACGCGGCCCGCGGCCTCGCACACCACAACGCCGAAAGCGAGCGCATCGAGCGCTGCCGCCTGGACCGGCGTGGTGGGCGAATACCGGCGTTGGCGCAGCCGCAATTGCAACGCGCGTCTGACATGAGGAAGCACGCGGTCCAAGCTCGGCTTGTTGGTCTCCTTGAGCAACGTCCCGGTGCCGAGTTGGATGGTCGAGACGGTGGCGAAAGTGCCCCGCGCAAGCCGAGTGACCGCTGCCATCGGACGAAACATTCCGTAGCGGCGTGCAAAGTCGTTGTAGAACTCGTTTTCACCAATTCCGCCTCTGGAAAGATTTCGTAGCCGAGCCGGGCCCGTTCCCAGGGACCTCGCAGCAAATTCTGGTTCCACACATCGTACTTGTTGTAGTGCGCAATATACGGCGCTTGTGACGCGGTTCCGTCTTCGGTCACCGATAAGTCGGTAATGCGGCCCTGATCGACGATCCAGACCCCAGCGCTTGGCGTTCCCGTCGCGGCTGCGACGACATTGGAGATTGCCGGCCAGCGCTCGTCGTCGAGCGCCGCTTCGTAAATGTCAGCAATCAAGTCAGCGGAAAGCGGACTGCGCCCCATCGGTCGGCCCCTCAAGGCAGCAATGCCCGTCCACAGGGTGCGCCCGACCCGCCTGCCCCAACACCGGCCGGACGTCCAAGCCGGTGCGTGGCAAAAAATCGTAGCCATCCTTCATATGAAGGATGGTGCCGGTGCTGCTTTCCCACGATGATTGTAGCGTGAACAGCGACGGATGCCAGCGGAATTGGCTGAAATGGACGGGTGGGAAGTCACCTGCGACAGTTGAGATGACATTCAACTTGGTGCTATCTTGATCGCATGGGGGCGACTAAGAAATGGCTATTGTGAGCGCTTGCGCGGGCGCCGCTTCTATGGCGTCGCGCGGCTGTGTGCCGATCGACGGCGCGCATCGAACGCCTGACAAAACTGGACCGAGAACGTCCGCGGTCGCACGCGTTGGCGCGACGACGCGCGTCAGAACCTCTGCCGTTCCGCGCGCCATCACAGAACCGCGCAAATTTCTTCGGTCGGCAAGCCATTCACCAATAAGTCGCCGCCCAGGCGTCGAGCGAAAGCGGAGCATTGGCCGTGACTGACGTCGCGCAGGAATTAACGTCACTACAAAACACCGCAAATTCTGCGCTCGGCACGATCGAAACCGCGTTGAAGGCGGAGGTCGCAGCAGAACAGTTGCCGCTGATCGGCACGGCCATCAAGGACAATTTTGACGGCACGAAGACGCTGCTCGCCACGCAGTCGATGCAGAGCGCGGTCGATAGTGGCATCGAGGCGGCCGAAACGGCGCTGGGGGGCGACGCCAACTGGATCAACGACGCTCAGCAGGTTCTCGACAATGACATCAATTCAGCACTGCAGTCGGCCGGTTTTGCCGGATCTGTTGGCGCCACGGTCGACGGCTCCGGCAACATCACGCTGAATTTGGCGAACAGCAAGACCGTCAGCGATACCGTTCCGCTGGCGAGCAATCTTGGCCTTTCGAATCTGCAATTGACGACGACCGGCACCGCAACCGCCAGCCTCGGTTACGATTATAATTTGACGCTCGGCGTCAACGCCGCCGACGACAGCGCCTTCGTCGATGCCGGCGGCAGTCCCGTGCTGTCGGTCAGCGCCAACGTGTCGGCGGCCAGCCTCAGCGCCGATGCCCAGCTCGGTTTTCTCAATTTCCAGGCGACCGACGCCGGCTCGGGCCTGAACGCCAACATCGCCGTCAACCTCAGCGGCACTGGACAAATCGCCGCCGGCGATCTGTCGAACGCGATCTCCACGATCATCTCCGGCAACGCCACGGCGGATTTCAACCTGATTTCCGACGTGGCCGATGCTTCCGGCCAGCAGAATCCGGCATTTCCGAGCATCAGCGCCAATCTGGATGCGCAGTGGACCATCGGCAGCGCCCCGACCGTCACGATCAACAACGTCTCTTACAGCTTCGGCAGCTTCGTTCAGGATTTCATCGATCCGATCCTCGCGGAACTCGATCCGATCGTGAAGCCGCTGCAGGAGGTGCTCGCGATCTTCAATACCGATATCACGCCACTCGACGCTTTTAAGAATGTGCTCGACGTCGCCGGCGGCGTGAACGCTCTGGGTCAGGACACCGGCGACGGCAAAGTCACGCTGCTCGACTTCGTGAAGCTCGCTTTCGAGGCCGCCGGCCAAAACATCAATCTGGCGCCATTCGTCAATTTTACGCATTTGGTGCAAGATCTGATCGATTGGGACGCGTTCCTCCAGGGCAAGAATTTCGGGCCGGACAGTTATACCATCGGCTCCTTCAATATTCCTATTTCCGGCCTCCCCACGCTCATCGCCGGAACGCAGCAGGATCTCAACAGCTTTTTCGCCGGCCTACCCGGCGGCGGCGCAACCGACAACGGGCAAACTGCCGCGCAAGTCCTGCAAGGCATGTTTTCGAATGCGGATTTCTCTTTCCCCATCATCACCGATCCGCTCAGCGCGATCGAAATGTTGCTGGGCCAAAACACGAATTTGTTCCAGCTCAATCTGCAGACTTCGCTTAATTTCGGGCCGGGCTTCAATGCCGACGGCAGTCCGGCCGGAGCGCTGGCCACCATCGCGCAGATACCGCTCGGCATTCCATTTCTCAATGCCCTCATGCAGGGGGATTTTTCCGCTGCGGTGAACATCGGGTTCGGTTACGATACGCGCGGCTTGCAGGAGTACGAGCAGTCATTGCAACCGGGCCAGACCCCGATCCCGCCGATCTCCTGAACGGGCTTTACGTTACTGACGATATCAACGGGACGGTGCAGCCCCTGGTCAGCGTGACCGGTTTGGCGCAAATCGCGCTCGCGGCCGGTTTCCCCGGCATCTTGGACGGCAGCGTCGGCGGTTATCTCGAGGGTAGCCTGGGCCTCGATCTCAACGCCGCACTCGGCACCGATTACAAGCTTTACGTCGATCAGGTTGCTGCGGCGCTCGCGAATAATCCGTTCCAGATGTTCACGACTTCGGGTGAAATCTCCGCCGGATTTAGTGGCGAAGTGACCGTGCCGCTCTGGGGTACGCATACTTGGGACCCCAAGCCGCTGGTGCTGTTGGATCTATCGCCATCGACCCGCGGCTCCGCTCCGCCGTCGACCTGGACAATTTCTACCAATGGCGGCGGCGGGAGTCCGCCGCCTAATCCCCTTTCAATCAGCGCCGTCACCATCCCTGACAACGCCAACACCGGCGATACGCTCACGGCGGTGGGAGGACAACCCAACGATAATACCGCCACGGTTACGTATCAGTGGCAACGTGGCGCCTTTGGCGCATTCAACGACATCGCCGGCGCTAACGGATCGACCTATCAGCTGACGCAAGCGGACCTTGGCAGCGACATCCAGGTGGTTGTGACGGCGACCCGCGCGTCCGACGGATCGAGCGTCGCCACGACCAGCAACTCCGACGAGCCCTATCTCGCCACCTACGACGCTTCGACGAGCGGCCAACTCGATGTCACGATCCCTGACGGCAGGCAGTACTACAGCTTCTTCAGCGACGGCAACGGCGGCGTTATTATCCAGGCTTTCGGCCAAAGCCAGGATTATGCCAACGTAACATTGCTGAACATCACTGGCGGCAGCACTGGCGACGACACCCTTGTCTTCGATCAGGCTTTGACCGTTCCAACGGACGTCAGCGACAGCGGCAGCGGCAATCTTGCCGTCTACGCGGCTACGAACGACGTAATTCTCTATACGGGAAGCGGCACATTCACCGTTTCAGCGGCGGCAACCGATATCGTTCACGGCGGCAGCGGCACCAATTACCTCAACGGCACGGCGGGCAACGACAGTCTGATCGGCGGCTCCGGCGTAAATGTCTTCCAACCGGGGCCGAACGACATCATCACCGGTGGATCGGGCTCCAACATCATCAGCTTTGCGCTGTCGCCGCAAGCCGTCAATATCGATTTGAGTCAGGCTACGCCGGTCATCCAGAGTGGCGACGCCCAGGGCGATACGTTCACGAACATCCAGAGCATCACCGCCTTTCAAGGGTCGAATTTCGGCGATACGTTCAAAGCCGGTTCGCAGGGCGTGAACTTCACCGGCGGAACCGGCAACGATACCATCATCGGCGGCCCCGGCGACGATGTCCTCCAGGGCGGTGGCGGCTTCGATACGCTAACCGGCGGCGGCGGATCAGACCTATTCATTTTCGGCCCGCAGTCGCTGGCCTCGAGCCAGTCGGCCGCGGCGGCTTACGATACCGTTACCGATTACAACGCGGAAAGCGACGAAATCATCGTCAGCGGGATCGTCGGCACTGCCGCCGCCAGCGGCGATCCAGCCACTTCGCTGGTCCGCATCGTCGAAGACGACAGCGGCACATTCGCTAATCTTCAGGTCAACCCCAGCGCCTCATCCGATTCGGGCGGTTGGACCACCATTGCGCATCTCGACGGCCTAGCTGTCGGCGACAACGCGAGCGTTCTCCTAAATGGCGCCTCGCCGGTTTCGGTGCCGGTGCAGGTCGAGCAGCTTTTGTATGTCGCGAGTGCAGAGGTGAACGGCACCCCGACCTACCAGCTGATGATTCAGCAGGGCTCAGGCGCCGATCACGTGCTCAAGACGCTTGGCACGGTGAATTTTAACGGCGACAGCCGCGACTATGCCACGCAATACCTGCAAATCGGCAATCAATTTTACTTTGCCGCCGACATCGGCCCCTACGGCAACGAGCTGTGGACATCGGACGGTACCGCGGCCGGCACGCATTTGGTGCAGGACATCAATCCGGGGAGCAGCCCGTCCTATCCGTCGGACTTCTTTGCTTATGACGGCAAGCTGGCGTTCGTCGCCAACGACGGCACCGATGGCAACCAGGTGTGGATCACCGACGGCACCACAACGACGATGCTCACCGACATCAGCGGCGGCATCCAAAACTCGCCGATTTTCGAAAACATCAGCGGTACGCTTTATTTCGCGGCGACAGATAATTCGCAGGCGTTTGGATTTGGACAGAATCACAATCTGCTCTATCAAAGCGACGGTACTCCCGGCGGGACCATCGACCTACTCGCCAATGTGAACGGCACGGATTATTCGCAGTCCTACAGCGTCGAGACCGCCTTTGGTCAGGCGCCTATCGTTTCCCTCAAGGGAAACTTCATTTTCCCGGCGTTCGGATATGGTTCCGCCGAAACGTCGAATATGTACGTAATCGGCCCCGGCGTAACATTCGGCCAAACAACCTCAAGCACCTATTTTCCGGGCGAGGGCGGCGGCGTCAGCAGCGATCCGGTGCTGCTGAACGGTGTCGTGTACTTTACCGCCGGCGGATACGAGGACCAAACCCTTCTCGCGTCGAATGGCACCTCGTTCACGGACGACTTCAACAACAATCTGCCTTACCCAAGCGTGCCGCTGCTGGTGTCGCTGACCGATGGCGACGGCAATCCGACCCTTGGGTACAACATACAGAGATCTGACCCCCGACCCACAGACCGGGGAATTGTTCTTCACTTCCGACAATCTGGATCTCAGTTTCCGGAACCGCCTATCAGAACCCGTTCTATACCGACCAGGGTGACGAATTGTGGGTCACCGATGGCACTGCGGCAGGCACGCATCGGGTCGCGGATATCAACATCCAGCCGCTCGATCCGAGCCTTTATCCAAACTATGACGCCAATTCGAACCAAGGATCGAATCCCAAGCACCTGACCGTCACCCAGGACGGCACGCTTTATTTCAGTGCTGACGACGGCATCAACGGCGAGGCACTGTACAAATACACCGACGCCGGCGGTGTCGTGCTGCTGCAGACGTTCGATCAGAACGCGTCCAATACGGATCCGACGCAGAACGTTTTGATCTTCAACGCCAATAACGACACCGATGCGGCGGTCAAGTTCTTCGTCGACCGGAACAGCATTTACTTCATTGCCAAGGACGATTCTGATCACCTCCAGCTATGGACGTTCAAACGGCGTCCAAACGACCCAACTGACCAGCAATCCGAACGGCCTCGACATATCCAACCTCACCAGCGACGGCACTTACGTCTACTTCGACGCTTTTTCTGGCTTCGGCTCGGCCACTGAGGTGTGGCGGACGGACGGCACGGCGGCAGGCACCAAGATCGCTTCGGTGCTCACGACATCTGGCATCCCCGAACCAACCGGGCAGTTCGCCACAATTCTCAGCAATACGAACTACGTGTTCGTCAACCAGGCGCCGTCGGGCACCAACAACACGGTGAAGGTCGGTCAGTACAGCCCGCATCAATTCACGGCTGCCGATTTCGGCTTCAGTGATCCGGATGCCAATAACTTAACGCGGTGGAGATCGCGACTCTGCCGGCATCAGGCGCGCTCACGGATAATGGCAGTCCGGTCACGGCGGGTGAGGTCGTAAGCGTCGCCGATATCAAGGCGCAGCAGCTTGTTTACACGCCGGCCAGTCCCGCCACGGACACCTCATTCACCTTCCAGGTGCAAGACGACGGCGGGACGGCGAATGGCGGCAGCAACACCGACCCAACGCCAAAGACGATGACCGTCCACAACGACGTTCCGCCGCAATTCGGGAACGTGGCGTCGAAAGTGTCATACACGAGCGAGCACACTCGTGGTGTCTCCACAGCTTACCCTCACCGACCCAGACAACACGACACTCGCCGATGCATCCGTCACCATTGGAGGGTTCGTCGCGGGCGACGTGCTCACCGCAACGACGACGAACACGAACATTACCGCGAGCTATGATTTGCAGTACGGCTTCCTTACGCTCTATGGGAACGATACGGTCGCGAATTATCAGCAGGTGCTCGATTCGGTAACTTACCAGTTCACCGGCGCGGACCCGACGAATTCCGGCGCTTCGCCGACGCGCACCATCTCTTGGGGCGCGTCCGACGGACTTGCTGATAGCGCGAGTCCGACGACCTCGATTTCCGTTGCGGCGCTGGCTCTCAGCAACCTCGCGACAACCACTTCCTTCATCGTGGGCACTGCGCCAGTCGCACTTTCGCCCGTGTTGACGGTGAGCGATGCGAACAAGAGCAATCTCGCAAGCGCGACGGTGCAAGTCGCCGTGGGCGCTCTCGCCGGCGACGTCCTTGCGGCAACGACCGCCGGAACCTCCATCAAGGCCAGCTACAACAGCAGCAGTGAGACGCTGACGCTGAGCGGGAACGACACGCTCGCGCATTATCAAGCCGTGCTGCGCTCGATCACGTTCTCGAGCTCGAGTCCGGACCCGACCCATTCCGGCGCGGACCCAAGCCGGACGGTGACCTGGGTTTTGAACGACGGAAGCGCCGCAAGTGGGCCCGTCACTACGACCGTGAACATCAAGCCTTTGCCGACGCTCACCGTACACAATGATGCCAGTGCGAAAGCGGGCCAAGCGATCTCAATCTTTCCAGCCTGGTGACGATCGCCGATCCCGGCGCGGTCGGTATTCAAAAACTCGAACTCTACGACACGAACGGCACGGTTACGGGCGGCCGGTTCAAGATCAATGGCGTGGCGCAGACGGGCGGCCATGAGATCGATGTCACATCTGGCAATCTCGGCAACACGGTGTTCGACGCGGGCACTTGGGGCGGCAGCGACACGCTCGAAGCGCGGCTGTTGCAGGACAATGGCACGCTGACGGCCTGGCAGACATTCACCGTACGGTGCCGACGCCGGTGCTGACCGTACACAATGATGCCAGTGCGAAAGCGGGCCAAATCATCAATCTTTCCAGCCTGGTGACGATCGCCGATCCCGGCGCGGTCGGTATTCAAAAACTCGAACTCTACGACACGAACGGCACGGTTACGGGCGGCCGGTTCAAGATCAATGGCGTGGCGCAGACGGGCGGCCATGAGATCGATGTCACATCTGGCAATCTCGGCGACACGGTGTTCGACGCGGGCACTTGGGGCGGCAGCGACACGCTCGAAGCGCGGCTGTTGCAGGACAATGGCACGCTGACGGCCTGGCAGACATTCACCGTAACGGTGCCGACGCCGGTGCTGACCGTACACAATGATGCCAGTGCGAAAGCGGGCCAAATCATCAATCTTTCCAGCCTGGTGACGATCGCCGATCCCGGCGCGGTCGGTATTCAAAAACTCGAACTCTACGACACGAACGGCACGGTTACGGGCGGCCGGTTCAAGATCAATGGCGTGGCGCAGACGGGCGGCCATGAGATCGATGTCACATCTGGCAATCTCGGCGACACGGTGTTCGACGCGGGCACTTGGGGCGGCAGCGACACGCTCGAAGCGCGGCTGTTGCAGGACAATGGCACGCTGACGGCCTGGCAGACATTCACCGTAACGGTGCCGACGCCGGTGCTGACCGTACACAATGATGCCAGTGCGAAAGCGGGCCAAATCATCAATCTTTCCAGCCTGGTGACGATCGCCGATCCCGGCGCGGTCGGTATTCAAAAACTCGAACTCTACGACACGAACGGCACGGTTACGGGCGGCCGGTTCAAGATCAATGGCGTGGCGCAGACGGGCGGCCATGAGATCGATGTCACATCTGGCAATCTCGGCGACACGGTGTTCGACGCGGGCACTTGGGGCGGCAGCGACACGCTCAAAGCGCGGCTGTTGCAGGACAATGGCATGCTGACGGCCTGGCAGACGGTCACGGTGACGGTGCCGTCGCCGACGCTGAGCGTGCACAACGACAGCGGCGCCACGCCGAGCGAGGTCATCCCGCTCAGCACGCTGGTGACGATCGCCGATCCCGGCAAGGTCGGTTACCAGAAGCTCGAATTGCGGGATTCCAACGGCACCGCGGCGAAAGGCCGGTTCGTCGTCAACGGCGTGGCGCAGGGCAGCGGCCAGATCAACGTTGCGCCGGGCGCCGTCGCCAACACGGTGTTCGACGTCGGCACGACCGGCGCCAGCGATACGCTGTATGCGCGCCTCGAGCAGGACAACGGCACGCTGACCGCCTGGCAGCAGTTCACCGTGAAGGACCCGCTGACGGTCGCCGCCGGGGCGACGCTTGCGCTTGCGTCCGCCTATGCCGGCGCGGTCAGCTTTGCCGGATCGACCGGCACGCTGCAGCTCGACGCTTCGTCCGCCTTCTCCGGCAGCGTTGCCGGAATGTCGGGAGCGGACACGCTCGACCTGCGGGATATCCATCCGGCGACGGTCGCGACCCCGACCTATGCCGGCACCAGCGCCGGCGGCACGCTCACGGTCACCGACGGCAGCCATAGCGCCAACATCGCCCTGCTCGGCAACTACCTCGCCTCGACCTTCGTCGCCACAAGCGACGGCCACGGCGGCACCAACATTGTCGAGGCGACACTCGTCGCGGCCCATCCGACTTTGTTGACCCCGCCTCAGCATGGGTGAGGCGACGCCACCGGCCCGATTCAACGGAACGGGACCCTGCTTACCCCCGCAACAACGCCATCGCCTGCGCATGCACCCTGCGGTCCCCCGCGGCGATGATGCGGCCGCCGGCATAGGGCGGGCCGTTGTCCCAGGTGGTGACGATGCCGCCGGCGCCTTCGATGATGGGGATGAGCGGCAGCACGTCGTAGGGTTTCAGCTCGGTCTCGATCACGAGATCGATGTGGCCGGCGGCGAGCACGCAATAGGCGTAACAGTCGCCGCCATAGCGCGACAGCCGCACCGCCTGTTCGACCCGCGCAAAACATTGCCGGTCGGCGTCCTGCATCAAGAGCGGGCTCGTCGTCATCAGCACCGCCTCGCTCAGCGCGGCGCACGGCCGCGTGCGCAGCGTGCGGTCGCCGGCGGGGCCGCGGTAGCTCGCGGCCTTGCCGTCGCCGACGAAATGCTCGCGCGTGAAGGGCTGGTGCATCATGCCGTAGATCGGCTTGCCGCGCCGGGTCAGCGCGATCAGCGTGCCCCAGGCCGGCAGGCCGCAGATGAAGGACTTGGTGCCGTCGATGGGGTCGAGCACCCACACATATTCGGCGTCGGCGCGTTCGGCGCCGAATTCCTCGCCCAGAATACCGTGCTCCGGGAAGGTGTTTTTTATCAGCGCGCGCATGGCGGCTTCGGCGGCGCGGTCGGCGGCGGTGACCGGATCGAAGTCGCCCGAGCGGCTCTTGTTCTCGACGCCGAGTGCGGTGCGAAAGAACGGCCGGATCGTCTCGCCCGAAACATTGGCGAGCTGGTCGACGAACGCTCCGAAATCGATCGCCGTCATGAAAATTCCCTCCCCGAGGGTGTTGCCGATACGCCACGCGGGCGCCAAAATTGGCGCCGTTAACTCTTTAAGCTTCATTGCCGGGGTTCGGCTGCCCCTCTTTTGTGCAAACTCGCGTCGGAACCGATGAATTCACATAAGTACATGTATTTAAATATTTTTATGATCTAGGCCATTGGCGGGCGGCGGGCCGTCCTGCCACTCGGAAACCCAGCCTTGCACAATTTGCAGGACATTTGACCGGTAATGCAAAGGATTTGCCGGGGGAAATAAATGCGTGGCCCTTGCGTTTTGTGCGTCGCGGTGTATGTTGTTGCAGTGCGGTAGCGGGAGGCTCTCTCGCGCTACCGTCGCCCTCCTTGGGCGTTTCCTCCCTAGACTTGGGCCGCTTGCCAACGCGAGCGGCCCTTTTTCTTTTTATGGGTTTTGCCACCAACCCGTTACCGCCGGCCTACCGGTAGGCGATGGGACATTAAGAATTGCTTATTCGGCCGCCGCCGCCCGATAGGGACGAAGCTCCTCCAGCGGGATCGCGGCGAGGCGGTCGGCGAGTACCTCGAACTCGGCGGCGAGGCTCGCGAACGACGCCACGCGTTCGTAGCGTCGTTCATCCATATAAAGCGCGCGGTTGACCTCGAGCTGGATGGCGTGCAGCCCGGCGGCCGGATTGCCGTAGTGCTCGGTGATGAAGCCGCCGGCATAGGGCTTGTTGCGGCTCACCGCGTAGCCGAAGCCGCGCAAGGTCTCTTCGACGGTCTCGGCGACGAGGCCGACGCAGCTGGTGCCGTAGCGGTCGCCCAGCACGAAGTCCGCCCGCGGCCGCTCGTCCCTCCCGCCGGTGGTCGACGGCATCGAATGACAATCTATCAGCACGGCGGCGCCGAAATCGCGGTGCAGGCGCATGAACAGGCGGCGCAACACCCGGTGGTACGGCTTGTACAGGCCGTCGATCCGGCGCAGCGCCTCGCCGACGGCGATGCGCTGATCGTAGATTTCCTGGGCGTCGCCGACGACGCGCGCCAGCGTGCCGAGCCCGCCGGCGACCCGCATCGAGCGGGTATTGGCGAACGAAGGCAGGCGGCCTTCGAACATGCGCGGGTCGAGTTCGTACGGCTCGCGATTGACGTCGACATAGCAGCGCGGAAAGTGCGCCCGCACCAGCGGATAGCCGCGCGCGACGACGCCGGCGATCAGTTCGTCGACGAAGGAATCTTCCGAGCGGCGCAGCGTGGCGAGATCGAGCCGCGACACCGCGAGAAAATCGCGCGGATAGATGCAGCCCGAGTGCGGCGAATTGAACAAGAGCGGGCTGCGGCACTGCGCCGGTTCGATGGCCTCGAACGCTGGGTCGAATTCGTCCTGAATATCCACCATGACGCCTCAAGCGGCTCCCCGGCTTTCCACGTCTAGCCCGGGACCGGCACGAGATCAGCCTTTGCGCCCCGCGCCATTGTCTCTGACCCCGTCAAGCTTGCCAAGGGCGAGCAGCGCCGCCAAGCGCCGCAGACGACACTCTTCACTCGATATTTACCCGCCGCCCGCCTTATGGAATCAAGGGGGCCGGCACTATGTCGGGTTTGCCGGGTTCGGGTGGACATGTCCAAGATATTGCTTGCGGAAGACGATATCGATATGCGCCGTTTCCTGGTCAAGGCGCTGCAGAATGCCGGATTCGACGTCATCTCCTATGACAACGGCCTCTCGGCCTACCAGCGTCTGCGCGAGGAGCCGTTCGAGCTGTTGCTGACCGACATCGTCATGCCGGAGATGGACGGCATCGAGCTCGCCCGCCGCGCCGCCGAGCTCGATCCCGACATCAAGATCATGTTCATCACCGGCTTCGCCGCCGTCGCGCTCAATTCCGATTCCAGCGCGCCGAAGAACGCCAAGGTGCTCTCCAAGCCGGTGCATCTGCGCGAACTCGTCTCCGAAGTGCAGAAGATGCTGGCGGCGTGAATTTTTTCCGGCCGTGGCGCTGCGGTCCGCTTGGGCACAGCTCCGTTTCCTCGCTAAGCTGATACCGGCTGATAGGCCGATCGAGGGCATCGCATCGCGTCGCCCGGTCGGCAACGACTTGGGAGGAAACACACATGAAATCCGAACTCATTACCTATGCCATGGGCTCGCTCACCGCCGAGGGCGCGCTGGTCTACAACGAAAACGTCGCGGGCAAACGGCCGGCGCTCTTGATGGCGCCGAACTGGCTCGGCATGACCGACCAGGCCGTTGCGCGCGCCAAGCTCATCGCCGGCGACCGTTACGTGGTGTTCGTCGCCGACATGTACGGGCAGGGGGTGCGGCCGGACTTTGCCGGCGCGCCGGCGCTCGCCAATCCGCTGCGCGAGAACGCGGCCGAGCACCGCCGGCGCATCCGCGCGGCCTACGATACGCTGGTCGCCGAAGGCGATAAGCGCGGCCTGATCGACCACCGCCGCGCCGCGGTCGGTTTCTGCTTCGGCGGCGGCAATGTTTTGGAGCTCGCGCGCGACGGCGCCGATCTCGCCGCCGCGGTCTCGATCCATGGCGATCTGAAAACCGCGGCGCCGGCGAAGCCGGGCGCGGTCAAGGCCGCGCTGCTCGTCACCCATGGCGCGCCCGACCCGGTGGTGCCGAAGGCCGACCGCGACGCGTTCGAGGCCGAGATGGATGCGGCCGGCGCCAAATGGGAGATGCTGGTGTTCAGCGGCGTGCTGCACGCCTACACCGACGAGGGCGTGGTGGTGCCCGGCATCGCCGCCTGGCACGAGCCGTCGACGCGGCAGACCTACGCGCTGACGCACCAGTTCATCGCCGACGCGTTTGCCGGAAAATTGTAACGCAACAGGGACGTCGCGCGGGGACCGAGGGGGGCTGGCCGCAAGGGCGTCCGCCATCGAGATTGGAATCGTTTCAAAATGGCTTGCGCGGCGGCGGCGGAAGGTGGATATTAGTTACAATCGTGACCAATCCGCGCGCCGCGCTCCTCCGGAAATGCTGAGCCGGAAGACCGCCAAACCTGGAGACCCCCCAATGAGCCAGGACAGCAAGCAAGCGACCAAACACGACGCCAAGCTCCACACAGCGGAAGCCAAGGTCCGCACAGCGGAAGCCAAGGTCCGCACAGCGGAAGCGAAGCCTTCGCGCGGCGAGACGGCGGTTCCGTATCAGTCGGGTTTCGGCAATTATTTCACATCGGAGGCGGTCGCCGGCGCGTTGCCGGTCGGCCGCAACTCGCCGCAGCGGCCGCCGCTCGGCCTCTATGCCGAGCAGATATCCGGCACGTCATTCACCACCGCCGCGCGCGGAAAACCGCCGCACCTGGACCTATCGCATTCAGCCTTCGGTCGTGCACCGGCCCTATGCGCGCATCGACAACGGCCGTATCCGCAGCGCGCCGTTCAACGACGTCGACGCCACGCCGACGCAGCTGCGCTGGTCGCCGCTGCCGATCCCCTCGCAGCCGACCGACTTCGTCGCCGGCATCGTCACGCTCGGCGGCAACGGCGACGTGGCGACGCAGGTCGGCATGGCGGTGCACATCTATGCCGCCAACCGCTCGATGACCGAGCGCTCGTTCTACAATGCCGACGGCGAAATGCTGATCGTGCCGCAGCTCGGCCGCGCCCGTTTCGTCACCGAGCTCGGCGTCATCGAGGCGCAGTGCGGCGAGATCGTCATCATCCCGCGCGGCCTGCGCTTTCGCGTCGAGCTGCCGGACGGTCCGTCGCGCGGCTATATCTGCGAGAATTACGGCGCGCCGCTGCGGCTGCCCGAACTCGGCCCGCTCGGCGCCAACGGCCTCGCCAATCCGCGCGACTTTCTGGCGCCGGTCGCGGCCTACGAGGACACGAACGGGCCGCACACGATGGTCGCCAAGTTCCAGGGCAATCTGTGGGCCGCGGAGATGAATCACTCGCCGCTCGATGTCGTCGCCTGGCACGGCAATTACGCGCCCTTCAAATACGACCTCGCGCGCTTCAACGTCATCGGCACGGTGAGCTTCGACCATCCCGACCCGTCGATCTTTTCCGTGCTCACGGCGCCGTCCGATCTGCCGGGAGCGGCGAACATCGACTTCGTCATCTTCCCGCCGCGCTGGCTGGTCGGCGAGGACACGTTCCGGCCGCCCTGGTTCCACCGCAACGTCATGACCGAGTTCATGGGATTGTTGGAAGGCGTCTACGACGCCAAGGCGGAAGGCTTCTTGCCCGGCGGCGCCAGCCTGCACAATTGCATGACGGCGCACGGCCCCGACGCCGAGACCTGGGCGCGAGCGTCGAGTGCCGAGCTAAAACCGCACAAGGTCGAGAACACCATGGCCTTCATGTTCGAGAGCCGCTACGCCATGCGGCTCACGCGCTACGCGGTGGAATTCCTCCGAGTTGCAGCACGATTATTTCGAAGGCTGGCAGGGGCTGGAGAAGCATTTTGCGCCGTAGCCCGGGTTGAGCGACAGCGAAACCCGGGATGGCGTGCGATAAGCGCCGACCCGGACTTCGATCAATTCCAGCGGGATCTTGCCGGGATTGGCGCAAGGCGGTGGACGTTGCCACTCACCTGAAGCGGAAATAGAAAACATACCACAGCGCTTTGAGGCCGTCCCGCCAATTGATCTTCTTGCCCTCGGCGTAGGTCCGCCCGTAATAGCTGATACCGAGCTCGTAAATGCGGAGATTGCGCTGCCGCGCGATCTCCGCGCTCATCTCCACCTCGATGCCGAAATCGTTGGCGCTGAGCCGCAGCGACCGCGCCACCTGGCTCGTCATCATCTTGTAGCAGGTCTCGATGTCCGTGAGCGTCTGGTTGAACGCGATGTTGAAAAGCTGCGAGATCAGCCGGTTGGCGAGATAGTGATGATAAAACAGCGACCGGTGCGGACGGCCATAGAAGCGCGAACCGTAAACCACGTCGGCGACCTTGCGCACCGCGATCAGGTCGTACATCTCGCCCCAATCGGCGGGATCGTATTCGAGATCGGCGTCCTGGATGACGACGATGTCGCCGCCGAATGCGGCGAATCCGGTCTGCAGCGCGCCGCCCTTGCCTTTGTTGCGGTCGTGGAAGATCGGCCGCACCGTGACCGAGGACGGTCCCGGCGCCTGCGCAAAATCAAGGTTGCCCGCGGGATCGATCTCGATGCTCGATCCGGACCGCGGCCCGTCCGGAAAATTGGCCTCGAGCCATTCGCGTGTGCCGTCTTTCGAACAATCGTCGACGACGATGATTTCCTTGCTCACGTCGGGGAGCGCGCGCGCGGTGACGACGAGAATTTGTCCGAGCGTATGCCGCTCGTTGTACGCCGGGATGATCACCGACAGCAGCATCGGCGGCTCTATGCGGCGATCAGCTTGAAATAGTCGATGGTGCGCTTGAGGCCGTCGCGCAGATCGACCGTCGGCGCCCAGCCCAGTTTCTCGCGCGCGAGCGAAATATCCGGCTGGCGCTGCCGCGGATCGTCCGCCGGCAGCGGCTTGAACACGAGCGGCGAGCGCGATTGCGTCATGGCGATCACCGTCTCCGCGAGTTGGCGCACGGTGATTTCGTTCGGGTTGCCGAGGTTGATCGGTCCGGTGACGCCGTCGTCGGTCGCCATCAGCCGCAGGATGCCTTCGACCAGATCGTCGACGAAGGCGAACGAGCGCGTCTGCGTGCCGTCGCCGTAGATGGTGATCGGTTCGCCGCGCAGCGCCTGCATGATGAAGTTCGACACCACGCGGCCGTCGTTCGGGTGCATGCGCGGCCCGTAGGTGTTGAAGATGCGCGCCACCTTGATGCGCACGCCGTGCTGGCGGTGATAGTCGAAGAACAAGGTCTCGGCCGCGCGCTTGCCTTCGTCGTAGCACGCCCGCGGTCCGAGCGGATTGACGTGGCCCCAATAGGATTCCGGCTGCGGGTGGACGTGCGGATCGCCATAGACTTCGCTGGTGGAGGCCTGGAAAATCCTGGCCTTGATGCGCTTGGCGAGGCCGAGCATGTTGATCGAACCGTGCACGCTCGCCTTGAGGGTCTGCACCGGATCGAACTGATAATGAATTGGCGAAGCCGGGCAGGCGAGATTGAAGATCTGATCCACTTCGACATAGAGCGGCATGGTAATGTCGTGCCGCAGCACCTCGAAGCGCGGATCGGCCAGGAGATGTTCGATGTTCTGCCGCCGCCCGGTGTAATAATTGTCGACGCAAAGAACCTCGTGGCCGGCGGCGAGAAGCCGTTCACACAGATGAGAACCGATGAATCCCGAGCCGCCCGTGACGAGTGTACGCGTTCTTGAGAAGCTCATTTTGTTCGCTGAGGCGGTTGATCCTGGGGCATCTGATTCGGCGCCATCCTTAGCTCGGAATGCCGGAGGGGTCCATGGGTACGGGTTCGAGCGCGGCCGGCGCCGTTGCGGTGTTCATGGGCGAATGGCTCATGGGCAAATGGCTCATGGGCGGGTAATCAAGGGTGCGGTCGTGGACAATTCGCCACCGATATTTCCGCCGTGCCTGGGCGGCGTGCTAGACGGTGACGCGTTTTTCATGGGGATACGTTCGCATGCCCAATTCGGTTATCACCGGCGTGACCGGCCAGGACGGCGCCTATCTGGCGCGGCAATTGCTGCGGCGCGGGCACACCGTGTTCGGCGGGTTTCGCCGGACGAGCTCGGTCAATTTCTGGCGGCTGCAGGAGCTCGGCATCCTCGATCATCCGGCATTGCGGCTGGTCGAATTCGACATCATCGATCCCGGCGCGTGCCTGCGGCTCATCGACAAGGCGGCGCCGGAATGCGTCTACAATCTGGCGGCGCAGAGTTTCGTCGGCGTATCGTTCGACGAGCCGGTCGCGACCGCACAAATGACCGCCATCGGCCCGCTGCACCTGCTCGAGGCCATCAGGCAAGTGAACCGCAAGATCAAGTTCTATCAGGCGTCCTCGTCGGAGCTTTACGGCCAGGCCCGCACCGCGCCGCAAAACGAGGACACGCCGTTCCACCCGCGCAGCCCCTATGCGGTCGCCAAGCTGTTCGGTCACTGGATCACGGTCAATTATCGCGAAGCCCACGGCATCTTCGGCTCGAGCGGCATTCTGTTCAATCATGAATTGCCGTTGCGCGGACGCGAGTTCGTCACGCGCAAGATCACCGACGCCGCGGCCCGCATCCATCTCGGCAAGCAAGAGCGGCTGGAACTCGGCAATCTCGATGCGCGGCGCGATTGGGGCTTTGCCGAGGAGTACACCGAAGGGATGCTGGCGATCATGAATCACAGCGAGCCCGACACGTTCGTGCTCGCGACCGGCAGAAACGCGGCGGTGCGGGATTTTGCCGACCTGGCGTTTCGCGTCGTCGGCATCGAGCTCGACTGGCGCGGGCGGGGCCGCGACGAGGAGGGCGTCTGCAAGCGAACCGGCAAGGTCCGGGTCAAGGTCCAGCCGACATACTTCCGGCCCGCCGAAGTCGATGAACTCGTCGGCGATCCCGCCAAGGCGGCAAGGCTGCTCGGCTGGAAAGCGCAAACGCCACTCGAAGAGCTGTGTCGGTTGATGGTCGAAGCCGACATCCGGAGAAACGAAGTTGGCGTCTCGCTCTGAATGCGTGCTGATCACCGGCGGGACCGGCTTTACCGGCCGTCGCCTGGCAGAACGGTTGCGTCAGGACGGCCATGATGTCGCGGCTTTGAGCCAGGCTGCCGCCGATGGCGGCAGCCTCGTCGCCGATCTCTGCGATGTCGAGGCCACGACGCAGGCGCTGTCGCACCTGCGTCCGCGGGCGATCGTCCATCTCGCCGGGGTCGCGGCGCCGAGCCACGACGACATTGCCGAGATGTACTGCGCCAATGTGGTCGGAACGGCCAATCTGTTCTCGGCCATCGCGGCGGCGAAGCTGGAGCCCGATCTCGTCATCGTCGCCTCGAGCGGCCAGGTCTACGCGCCGGCCAAGGACGCGACGCCGCTCTCCGAGGACGCTCCGCTGGCGCCGGCGTCGCACTATGCGGTGAGCAAGCACGCCACCGAGGAGGTCGCGTCGCTGTTCGCCCGCCGCTTTCGCATCATCGTGACGCGGGCCTTCAACTATACCGGCCCCGGCCAGGACTTAAGCTTTCTGGTGCCCAAGATCGTGCAGCATTATGTCGAGCGTCGCAGCGAAATCCGGCTCGGCAATCTCGATCTCTATCGCGATATTTCCGACGTCGAACGGGCGGTGGAGGCCTTTGCGCGGCTCCTTTCGCGCGCGATCGCGCCGACCGTCGTCAATATTTGCTCCGGGCGCGCGGTTCATCTGGCGGATATCCTGACGATCATGGAGGAGATTTCGCGGCACAAGCTGCGCACGGTGACGGATCCCGCGTTCGTTCGCGCCGACGAACCGCGCTGGATCATCGGGTCGCCGGCGCGGCTCGAGGGCCTCGTTGGGCCGTTGCCAAATCCGGAGTTTCGCGACACGCTCCGGCGCATGTTCGATGCCATGCGCCAACAAACAAAAGGCGCGGCGCGGCGATGACCGGTTCCGTTGTCGTCGCCGACGCGATGCTCGCTGGCCAGGCGGAGGCCTTGCGCCGCTGGTTGTTCGATCACGCCTTGCCGCTGTGGTGGCGGATCGGCGCCGATCACGCGATGGGCGGTTATCACGAGCGCATCGATTTCCAAGGCCGGCCGGTCGATCTGCCGCGGCGCTCGCGGGTCGCCGCGCGCATGGCGTACAGTTATCGCGAGGCCGGCAGGCTCGGGTGGCGAGGGCCGTGGCGCGAAGCCGGACGTCATGCGCTGACCTCCTTGCGCGAGCGCTTCATGCGCGACGACGCGACCGTGATCGCCGCGGTGCGGCAGGACGGCGGCAGCGACAAGACGTTCGACCTTTATAACCAGGCTTTCGCGCTCCTGGCCTATGCCTGCGGCCATCAGGCGCTCGATCCCGACGGCGATTGGCGCAGCCGCGCCGTCACGCTCGTCGGCACGCTGCGGCGCGATTTCGCCAATCCGGGCGGCGGCTTTCGCGAGGACCGCGCCGGTACGCCGCCGTTTCGCGCCAATCCGCACATGCACCTGATCGAGGCCGCGCTCGACTGGATGGCGTTCGACGATGATCCGATCTGGCGCCGCCTCGCCGACGAGATTGCCGTGTTGTGCCTCGAGCGTTTCATCGACGCGCAGAGCGGGGCGCTCTTCGAGTTGTTCACCGCCGACTGGGATCCCGTCGTTGCCGACGGCGGCGGGGTCGTCGAGCCCGGCCATCATTACGAATGGGCCTTTCTGCTCGATCGCTGGGCCCGGCTGACCGGCCGCGAGCGGCCGGCCGGGGTCGGCAAATTGATCGCGTTCGCGGATGGCAGCGGCATCGACCGGGTGCGCGGCGTCGCCGTCAACGGCGTCCGGCTTGACGGCAGTGTCGCCGATGCGGTCGCGCGGCTTTGGCCGCAGACCGAGCGGCTGCGCTGCTATGTCGTCGACGCGCGCGGCGGCGACGATGCACGGCTCGGCGCGGCGGTCGAGACCTTGCGAGGTTATCTCGACGCGCCCGTGCCCGGTCTGTGGTACGAAAACCGCGCCGCCGACGGAACCTTCGTCGTCGATGCGGCGCCGGCGACCAGCCTTTATCATATCGTCGGCGCCATCGCGGAATTTTGGACGGCCTTCGGGGCGAAACGGTAGACGACCGTCGACTTCCACTGGAAAAAACTCCGGCGCAAGGTAGCAAGATACCGTGCAGGCGGATATTACATTTGGCAATTTTGCGAAACCCCGCTTGAGAGCGGACTTTTGTGGGCTCTATAAGTCGCCTCCGATGGCCAGGTGCCAGCACGACATGCATACCGACGCCAGCGCATCGTGGTGGCACCGTAACAGCAGCCCGGACACATCCGCCCCGGCCGTGTCGGTCGTCGTGCCGGTGCGCAATGAAGCCGGCAATATCGCGCCGCTCGTCGCCGAAATCGCCGATGCATTGGCCGGCCGGGCCTTCGAGATCATTTATGTCAATGATGGGTCGACCGACGCGACCGAGCAGGAATTGCGGGATTTGATGCCGGAGCGCCCCTGGCTGCGGCAGCTCCGGCACGCCACGTCCTGCGGTCAGTCGGCGGCCGTTCGCACCGGCGTCGCCGCCGCGCGGGCCGAGATCGTGGTGACGCTCGACGGCGACGGCCAGAACGATCCATCCGTCATTCCCGATTTTGTCGCCGCGCTGGAAACGGGCTTTCCGCGCGTTGGGCTTATCGCCGGGCAACGCTTCGGCCGCAAAGCGACGGGCTTCAAGCGGTGGCAGTCGCGCATCGCCAACGGCGTGCGCGGCGCGGTGCTCGAGGATGATACGCGTGACACCGGCTGCGGCCTCAAAGCGTTCCGGCGCGAAATATACTTGGCGCTGCCGTATTTCGATGGGCTGCACCGTTTCCTGCCGGCGCTGGTTCGGCGCGACGGCTTTGCCATCGGCCATATCGATGTCGTCGATCGGTCACGGCTGCACGGTCAGTCGCACTACGGCCTGTGGGATCGGCTGTGGATCGGCATTGTGGATATCGCCGGAGTGTGGTGGCTGATCCGACGCCGGAAGCGGGTCCCCCAAGTCGAGGAGGTCACTCTTGCTCGTTGATTTGTCGCGCGCGGTCGCGGGCTATCTGCAAGACGTGTTCGTGGCCAGGCTCGACTGGTGGGCGCTGTTGGGTTTCATCGCCCAGGCACTGTTCGGCATGCGCTTTCTGGTGCAGTGGATCGCCTCCGAACGCGCCGGCCGCAGCGTCATTCCGGTGGCATTCTGGACTTTCTCGATCGGCGGCGGGGTCCTGCTTCTGATTTACGCGCTGTCCCGGAAGGACGCGGTCTTCATCGCCGGCCAGGCGTTCGGGCTCTTTGTCTATCTGCGCAACCTCCATTTCATCATGCGCGACCGCAAGCCGCGGCCGGCCGTCCACACCACGCCGGGAGGCAATTAGACAAGGACCGGGCTGGCGTGTGATAAATCCGTCGGACGATGGCGGCGCGCGGGCGCGCGGCCGCGGTGATGGAACGAATGCGACGGGGCGAATCCGTGCTCACCGAGGACTCACCAGGCCGGTACGCGCCAAATCGGCTTTCACCGATCAGCCTTTCGTCGTGGCGGCGCTGGCTTGCCGTGCGGGCGGCCGTGACCGCGTGGTACGAGCGCGATCGCGACAACCACGCCATGTTGATTTTGCTGGTGCTGTTCGTCGTCGTCTGGACGTTGTTTCAGATCATCGTCTTTTCGGCGATCGGGCTCAACGACGATCTCACCGAGGTGTTCGTTTGGAGCCAGCACCCGGCGGCGGGCTACGCCAAGCATCCGCCGCTCGCCGCGCTGATCGCGGCGGCATGGTTCAGGGTTTTTCCGCTCGCCGACTGGTCGTTCGATTTGCTGGCGATGGTCAATTCCGCCGTCGCGCTGTTCGCGGTCGATTGCATCGCCCGCCGCTACGTCAGCGGGGACAAGCGTCTCTTGGTCTTTTTCCTCCTGCTGCTGACGCCGTTCTATCAATTCCACGCCCAGCGCTTTTCGCCCAACGTGATATTGCTATCGACTTGGCCGATCGCGACGTATTGTTTTCTGCGTGCCTACGAAACGCGCGCGATCGCCTGGGCGGCGCTCACCGGCATCACGGCTGCGCTGGCGATGCTCGGCAAATATTACTCGATCTACCTCATCGCCGGCTTTGTCGTCGCGGCATTGTCGCATCCGCGCCGCTTGGAATATCTGCGATCGGCCTCGCCGTGGGTTTCGGTCCTGTGCGGCTTGGCGGTGCTGGCCCCGCACCTTCATTGGCTCGCGACGTTCGGGCCGACCACGGTGCGCTATGCGATCAGCGTTCATGCCAGCCACTCGATCACCGACCAAGTCTGGTCGACTTTGGAGTATGCGGTCGGCGGCGTCGCCTATGTGCTGATACCGATCGGCGCCTTTGTCGCGACGGTTCGCCCCGACCGGCGCATGCTTGCGGCGGCGCTGTGGCCGGACGATCCGGACCGCCGCATGCTGGTCGTGCTGCTTGTGGTGCCGCTGGTGGCGCCGTTGCTGACGGCGCCGATCATCGGCGTCACTCTGACGTCGTTGTGGACCATGTCGGGTTGGTTCCTGCTGCCGATCGTGCTGCTCGCCGCCCCGGAGATCAGATTGACGCGCGCGGCGGCGCTGCGCGTGCCGGCCGCCGTCGCGCTCATCACCGCGGCGGTGTTCGTCGCCGCGCCGGTGATCGCGTGGCAGAACTTCGTCAGAGAATCCACGCGCGGGCGCGCTTATTATCACGTTGCGAGCGCGGAGCTGACGCGGGCGTGGCGAACGACCATGCGGCGGCCGCTGACGATGGTTGCGGGAGACATCGCCTTGACGCACGCCGTCGGCTTTTACAGTCCCGATCATCCCGACACCGGGCCGGACTTCTCCCAGGTGAATGCGCCGTGGATATCGGATGATCGCCGCGCGCGGCAAGGCTGGGCCGGCATATGCTTTGCCGACGATCGCGATTGCGTCCGCGATATCGAGCGAAGTGCCGCCGGCGCCGCCGGCGTGGTGCGCGTCGAGAAGGAATTGACGGTGTCGTTTTTCGATATCCGCAAGGCGTCGGTGCCGGTTGTCTTTTTGCTCGTTCCGCCGCAGCGTTAGCGGGATGTTCACCGCCGACGATCATCTTCGGCCGCGGCGTGGCTGGTCGGACCGTGCGTCGGGTGAAGTGAAAGTCCGCCGCGCAGGCGCGGCCGGGCCGTGAAGGAAGCGTCAGTGGAAACGGTTCTGGTCACCGGGGCTGCCGGGTTCATCGGGTTCCACGTGGCGCGGCGATTGTCGGCCGACGGTTACGCCGTCGTCGGCATGGACAATTTCGACCCCTATTACGATCCCGGTTTGAAAAGGAGCCGCATCGCCGCGCTCGCAGCGTGCGCGAATTTCCAGTTCGCGGAGGCCGATTTTGCCGACCGCGGCGCGGTCGCGCGGCTGTTTGCAGAGCATCGCTTCGCCTATGTCGTGCATCTCGGTGCGCAGGCCGGCGTGCGCTATTCGCTGCGTGCGCCGCACGCCTATGCCAGCGCCAACCTGATCGGCTTTCTCAACATCCTCGAAGGCTGCCGGGACGCCGGCTGCAAGCATCTGTTGTACGCGTCGTCGTCATCGGTTTACGGCGGCAACGCCCACATGCCGCTGCGCACGCGGCTGCCCGCGGACCATCCGTTGAGCTTCTACGCCGCGACCAAGCGCGCCAACGAGCTGATGGCCCACAGCTACGCGCATCTGTTCGGATTGCCGACGACGGGGTTGCGGTTCTTCACGGTATACGGTCCCTGGGGGCGGCCGGACATGGCGGCGTGGCTGTTCACCGCCGCGATCACGGATGGCAAGCCGGTCCAGCTGTTCAACAACGGCCGCATGCGGCGCGACTTCACCTATATCGACGACGCGACCGAGGCGGTGGCGCGCCTGGTGGCGAAGGCGCCGAAGCCCGATCCGGCCTGGAGCGAAGACGGGTCCGACATGAGCCGCAGCGCCGCGCCGTGGCGCGTCTACAATATCGGCAACGGCAACCCGGTCGAACTCACCGAGATGGTGCGACTGATCGAAGAGGCCGTCGGCCGACCGGCCGCGCGAGAATTCTTGCCCATGCAGCCGGGCGACGTGTTAGAGACTTTCGCGGATCGCGCCGATCTGGACCAGGCCATCGGCTTGTGGCCGCAAACCGGGCTCGGGGAGGGCATTCGGAAATTCGTCGATTGGTTTGGCGCCTACCGTTCCCAGGCTGCGGCGCGCTGACGCCAACGTTTGCTTGATGACGCTTCCATGACGGTTTCCCCAAGCGCCGATTCGCTGCCGCTTTTTTTATGACATAACGCGCCTTCGATGCAGCGTTCGCACCAGGAGCACGGATATCCATGCATGTGACGATGATCGGCGCCGGCTATGTTGGGCTTGTTTCCGGCGCCTGTTTCGCCGATTTCGGCCACGACGTGGTCTGCATCGACAAGGATGCCGCCAAGGTCGCGGCGCTCGCCCGCGGCGAGATTCCGATCTTCGAGCCCGGCCTGAGCGAGCTTGTTGAAAGCAACGTGCGCAGC
This sequence comes from uncultured Pseudomonadota bacterium, assembly GCA_963836095.1. Lineage (GTDB taxonomy): Bacteria > Pseudomonadota > Alphaproteobacteria > Rhizobiales > Xanthobacteraceae > BOG-931. Next base: position 105,607 of record CAWIHU010000011.1, on the reverse strand, counting down.
GGCCGGCTCGAATTTTCGGTCGAGACCGACGGCATCGGTCGGGCCGATGCCGTGTTCATTGCGGTCGGCACCCCTTCGCGCCGCGGCGACGGCCACGCCGATCTGAGCTTCGTCTACCAGGCCGTGCGCGAGATCGCGCCGTTGTTGTCGCCGACCGCGGTCCTCGTCACCAAATCGACCGTTCCGGTCGGCACCGGCGACGAGATCGAGCGCATCGTGCGCGAACTACGCCCCGAGGCCGACGTGCAGGTCGTCTCCAATCCCGAGTTCCTGCGCGAAGGCGCCGCGATCCAGGATTTCAGACATCCCGACCGCATCGTCGTCGGCAGCGACGACGAACGCGCGCGCGCGGTGCTCGCGGAGGTCTACCGCCCGCTCTATCTCAACGCCGCGCCGATCATGTATGTCGGCCGCCGCACTGCCGAGCTGATCAAATACGCCTCCAACGCGTTCCTCGCCACCAAGATCACCTTCATCAACGAAATGGCGGATCTGTGCGAGCAGGTCGGCGCCGACGTCAACGACATCGCCCGCGGCATGGGTCTCGACAATCGCATCGGCGGCAAGTTCCTGCACGCCGGCCCGGGTTTCGGCGGCTCGTGCTTCCCCAAGGACACCATGGCGCTGATCAAGACGGGGCAGGATCACGGCGTCCAGCTGCGCATCGTCGAGACGACCTCGGCCGTCAACGAACAGCGCAAGCGCGCCATGGCGCGCAAAGTCCTGGCCGCGCTCGGCGGCTCGATCCGCGGCAAGACCATCGCGGTGCTCGGCCTGACCTTCAAACCAAACACCGACGACACCCGCAATTCGCCGGCGCTGCCGCTCATCACCGCGCTGCAGGACCTCGGCGCTGCGGTGCGCGGCTACGATCCCGCCGGCATGGAACAAGCGAAGTCGCAGCTGCCCTCGATCGCCTATTGCCGCAGCTCCTACGAGGCGGCCGCGGGCGCCCACGCGGTCGTGATCGCCACCGAATGGGCGGAGTTCCGGGCGCTCGATCTGGCGCGGCTGCGCGGCGTGATGGCGGAGCCTCTGATCGTCGATCTGCGCAACGTCTATCGCCCCGACGAGATGAAGCGCGCCGATTTCCGCTACGTCTCGGTCGGCCGGGGTTGAAAAACGCCAACGCTCGGGTTGAACAAACACGCGGTGCTCTAAATGACGAAATCCGTTCTCGGCATCATCGGCGGCTCCGGCATCTACGACCTGCCGGGGCTCGAAAACGCGGCGACGCAGGCGATCGGCGGCCCCTGGGGCGAGCCGTCGGCCAAGCTTCTGACCGGCGAGATCGCCGGACTGCCGATCGTCTTCCTGTCGCGTCACGACAAGGGGCACCGGCTGTCGCCGTCCGACATCAACTACCGGGCCAATATCGATGCGCTCAAGCGCGCCGGCGTCACCGACCTCGTCTCGCTGTCGGCGTGCGGCTCGTTCAAGGAGGAATTGCCGCCAGGCACCTTCGTGCTGGTCGATCAATTCGTCGATCGCACCTACAAGCGCGAAAGTTCGTTCTTCGGCACCGGCTGCGTGGCGCACGTGTCGATGGCGCATCCGGTATCGCCGCGGCTGCGCATTCACCTCGCCGAGGCGGCGATGGCGGAGAATCTCGCGATCGTGCGCGACGGCACTTATGTGTGCATCGAAGGCCCGCAATTCTCCTCGCTCGCCGAGAGCCTGACCTACAAGCAACTCGGTTATTCGGTGATCGGCATGACCAACATGCCGGAAGCGAAGCTCGCCCGCGAGGCGGAGATTTGCTACGCGACCGTCGCCATGGTGACCGATTTCGACTGCTGGCATCCCGACCACGACGCCGTCACGGTGCAGGACATCATCAAGGTTCTGACCGCCAATGCCGACAAGGCCAAGCGGCTGGTCGGTCGCCTCGCGCGCGATTTTCCGCGCGAGCACGAGCGCTGCCCGATCGGCTCCGACCGCGCGCTCGACAACGCCTTGATCACCGCGCCGGAGGCGCGCGATCCGGCGCTCCTGAAAAAGCTCGACGCCGTCGCCGGCCGGGTGTTGCGGGGCTGAGCGACAAACGCTCAGGCCGCGCCGTCGGCGTGGACCAGAGCGCCGGCCTTGCTTGCTTCCAGTCGGCGCACGGCGTCGGCAATTTCGAGGCCGACCGACATGCCGCGGGCAAGGGTCTGGCCGTTGGCGGCGATGGCCGCGCATTCGGCGTCATGGCCGCGGCACCACGCGATTTTTTCGATCAGGTCCGTCAGGTCGGCGTCGACCGGCACGTAATGCCGCCACGGCGTCAGCCGGTCATAGTACCATTGCCGGAAGCCGTGCTCCGATTGGACCTTGATGACGCAGCAGCCGAGCAGAAGCCGCACGAAAAAATTCGACCAGGCGTTGGAATGGCCGTCGATGTCGAGAGCGAATTTGTAGCGGCCCCAGTTCGACTGGGGGATCTTGTTGCCGACGACGCCGCTGCGAGCGAGACGCGGGCGCTCGACCGCGGAGACGAACTCGGTCTTGCGTATCTTGACGTCGGTGCCGGGAACGGCACGTAGCATCAGGCACATGCGAACGCGCGGGCGCAGGCGGCGATCGTCCGCCGCCATCGTTTCCGTCGTCACTTGGCCGGCGCCGGTCGACGTGCCGCGCCACAGCACGGTGTCGCGTCGCTGCGCCCATGGCAGCGACAACGCGGCGCGGCGAAACTCCGCATAGCCGTCCGAGTTCACGAACAGCGGGTCGGGCACGAGGATCGCGTCATCGCGGTTCGAGCAGAAGGCCAATTCGCCCGGCTGCACGTCGTAGCCATCCGACATGTCCGCCGCGGCCGCGCGAACCGCGGGCGAGGTTCGCGCAAAGACGGCGAGCACCGCCGGCACCCGTGCGTAGAGCATGCGGTAAACCGCGGGCCGCGTCGTTGCGGCGGCGATGTCCAGCGCCACCGTGATGCCCGGACTGTTCTTGCGCAACGAAACATGCAGCGGATCGGACCCGTCCGGCCGATCGACGATGGCGACGCCGCGGCGTTCGCTGCCGATACCTTGGGCGAAATGCCGCCGCAGCAGTGCCAACTTCGCACGCTGGGGAAGGAGCGATACCAACTTCTTCAATCAAGAATCTTCACGAACCAGATGGCGGTGGCGCACGTCCGTCGGTGCAGTCCCGCCGCCGCGAAACTAGCCCGGCGCGCGGAACAAGTTCAAGTATCGCCGCCACCAGGCGGACCTCGTCGATCCGCCCGGCTTTAATCGTCGTCACTGCCGCAAGCCTGCGAGCAAGGCCTTGTGGAAAGCCTCGGGGGCCTGGATCTGCGGCGCATGGCCGAGGTCCGGAAACTCGACCAGGCGCGCATGGGGGATGCGTGCCGCCGCTTGCTTGCCGAGCACCGGATAATTGCCGAGCGTCGCACGGACCGCCGGCGGCGCCAGGTTTTTTCCGACCGCCGTGGTGTCCTTGTCGCCGATCATCAGCAGCGTCGGCACCGCGATCTTCTCGAGTTCGTAGACCACCGGCTGCGTCATGGCCATGTCGTCGATCAACGCCCCGTTCCAGGCGACGATGTCGTGGCCGGGACCGCGATAAAGTCCCGCCAGCATCTCGACCCAGCGATCGTACTTCGGATCCCAAGTCCCGGCATAATAGGTCGCGCGCTGATAGCCGCGAATGCCGTCGGCGGTCGTATGGAGTTCGTCCTGGTACCAGTCATCGACGCTGTGCCACGGCACGCCCTTCGCCTTCCAATCTTCGAGCCCGATCGGATCGACCAGCACCAGCTGATCGACCGCATCGGGAAACGTCAAGGCGTAGCGCATGCCGAGCATGCCGCCGAGCGAATGGCCGATGATGGTTGAGCGGCTCACGCCGAGCGAGGCCAGGAGCGCGTGGGTGTTGCCGGCGAGCTGCTGCAGGCTGTACTGATAATGCGCCGGCTTGCTCGATTTGCAGAAGCCGATCTGATCGGGCGCGATCACGCGGTAGCCCGCGTCGACGAGGACCGCGATGGTCGCCTGCCAGGTCGCGGCGCAGAAGTTCTTGCCGTGAAACAAGACCGCCGTGCGGCCGTTCGCTGCCGCCGGCGCCGGCGCGACGTCCATATAGGCCATCTCGACCGCCTCGCCTTGCGAGGTGAAGCTGAAGCGCGACACTGGCCAGGGATAATCGAAGCCCTGCAATTGCGGTCCATAGGCCGGCGGCATCGTCGGCTGCGGCGGCGGGCGACACGGCTCCAAAGAGCGCGACGACGACGGTTAAGACCGCAAGGCCCGAGCGGGACGAGTTCGGCGGTGACAAGAGGGCAGGCAAGAGGGTCGTGTGCGCATGGCCGATCTTCCTTGATTCTTTTCGCCGGTCGGAACGTCGCGGCTATGCGGCGGCTATTTTCCCGAGTGGATGACGGCGGCCGCCGCACCGCCAGCATAGCGCTTCCTGAAAGAATTCCCCGCGAAAACCGCTTATGAGCGGCGTCAGGCACCGCCGGCGGTACACGTAAGTATTGGAAGCAAAACGTGTTCGCGTTTCCGCTCGGATTCGGTCGCCAAGCCGCCTTGCGGCGTGCTAGGGGAGGAATGGGCAAAGTGGACTTCGGACTGTTTGGGGGTCATGGTTCGGGGTCATGGTCTGGGGTCATGGTTTTGGGTTCGGGTGAGGGCAGAACTTTGAATGCACAGGATCGTTTGAAGCTCGGCGTCGTGGGTGTCGGCGTCATGGGCCGCAACCATGCGCGCGTCCTCGCGGAGATGGCCGGCGTCGAGTTGGTGGGGATCGTCGATCCCGACCCCAAGCAGCGGGAAGCGGTCGCCGCAACGCTCGGATGCGCGGCCTTCACGGACCTCGACGAACTGCTCGCGCACGACGTCGACGCGGTCACGATCGCGGCGCCGACGCACCTGCACCACGATCTGGCGATGGCGTGCATCGACCGCGGCGTAAATCTGTTGGTCGAGAAGCCGATCACGCCGACGGTCGAGGAGGGCCGCGCCATCGTCGCGGCGGCGCGCCGCGCCGGCGTGACGCTGATGGTCGGCCATGTCGAGCGTTTCAATCCGGCGGTCGAAGCGATCAAACGCGCGATCCAGAACCAGGATATCCTGTCGATCGCCATCACCCGCGTCGGTCCGTTTCCGCCGCGCATGTCGAATGTCGGCGTCGTCATCGATCTCGCCGTGCACGACATCGATCTGATCCGCTGGTTCACCGATTCGGAAATCGTCGAGATCCAGCCGCAATTGTCGAGCGCGGTCGCCGAGCGCGAGGACATCGCGCTCCTCCAGTTCCGCACCGCCTCGGGCGTGCTCGCACACATCAACACCAACTGGCTCACGCCGTTCAAGGCGCGCACCATCCATGTCGCCACCCGCGCCAAATATCTGATCGGCGACCTTCTGACGCTGCAGGTCACCGAGTGCTTCGGCTTCCAGCCCGACGGCAGCTATTCGATGCGGCATCTCTCGACCGGCTATGCCGAGCCGCTGCGCGCCGAGCTTTTGGCCTTCGTCAAGGCGATCCGCGGCGATCACCCCCCGCCGTCACCGGCGACGAGGGCGTCGCCTCACTCGAAATCGCCATCCGCTGCCTCGACACCCACGCCGGCCGGGCGAACGTGCCGCAGCGCAAGGGTCCGCGGCGCGTTGTCGGCTGACATTCTCCCTCTCCCCGGGGGAGAGGGTCGGGGTGAGGGGGCTCCGGCCTAAGAGAAAAAATCCCCAGCGCCGGAGCCCCCTCACCCTCGCGCGCTACGCGCGCTCGACCTCTCCCCCATGGGGAGAGGTGAAATCAAGAAACGGCGAAACCGAGTAACAGTACAATCGCATGAACCAACACGCGCGCGTGGAAGAGCAGCCAATTCCCTTCATCAACGTCGCCGCGCAGCGCCGCCGGCTCGGCCGCGCGGTCGACGACGCGGTCGCGCGGGTCTTGGCGCATTGCCAGTTCATCCAGGGACCGGAGGTGCGCGCGCTCGAGGCCGAGCTCGCGGCGTTCTGCGGCGCGCGCTACGCGGTCGCCTGCGCGAGCGGCACCGACGCGCTGCGCCTCGCTCTGATGGCCTGGGAGATCGGCCCGGGCGACGCCGTGATCTGCCCGACTTTCACCTTCTGCGCGACGGCGGAAGTGGTGGCGCTCGGCGGCGCGACGCCGGTGCTCGCCGACGTCGATGCCGACACTTTCAACATCGACCCCGCAAGCTGCGCGCGCGCGGTCGAGACGGCGAAGCGCATCGGGCTAAAACCGCGCGCGATCATTCCGGTCGATCTGTTCGGCCTGCCGGCCGACCACGACGCCATCGCGGCGATTGCCGCCGCGCATGATTTGCTGGTCCTCGACGACGCCGCGCAGTCGTTCGGCGCGACCTACAAAGGCCGCAGGCTCGGCACCCTCGCCACCGCGACGGCGACGAGTTTCTTTCCCGCAAAACCGCTCGGCTGCTATGGCGACGGCGGCGCCGTCTTCACCGACGACGAGGCGCTGGCGGCAAAGATGCGCAGCGTGCGCGTGCACGGCGAAGGCGTCGACAAATACGACGCGGCGCGCATCGGCCTGACCGCGCGGCTCGACACCATCCAGGCCGCAGTGCTGCTGGAAAAGCTGAAAATCTTCCCCGACGAAATCTTGGCGCGCAACCGCGCGGCGGCGCGCTATGCCGACGGCCTCGCCGGCGTCGCGACGCTGCCGCGCATCCCCGACGGCCTCACCTCGGTATGGGCGCAATACACCATCCGCCTCGCCGGAGGCCGCCGCGACGCCCTCGCCGCCGCGCTCAAGGCGCGCGGCATCCCCACCGCGATCTACTACGCCAAGCCGCTGCACCGCCAGGCGGCCTACCGCCGCTTTCCCGTCGCCGACGGCGGCCTGCCGGTGAGCGAACAGGTCGCGGACGAAGTCATCAGCCTGCCGATGCATGCGTATTTGGATGAGGCGGTACAGGACCGGATTATCGCGGCGGTGCGTGGGGCGTTGGCGGGGTAAAATCCTGCCGCGGAGCATATGGCGAGGCGCGAGTCCAAAGCGGCTACGTGGGTAACGGAATAGACCGGGGACATGGGTAACAGTCCGTAGGATGGGTTGAGCACTTGCGAAACCCATCATTGAACGTCGAGACTGTATGATGGGTTTCGCTTTCCGCTCAACCCATCCTACGTTTTATTGCCAATCCCTTACATCCTCATGCTGAGGTGCTCGACGCGAAAGCGTCGAGCCTCGAAGCACGCATGGCGGTGGCGCTGTGATTGCGTCCTTCGAGGCGCGCTAGAGCGCGCACCTCAGGATGACGAGGTGGGAATCGTACCGTCGCCGATGCCGGGACGGCCGCTTGACAAATAGTCACGCAATGAGATACAAGTGCCACGAATCTCGCTCACGTACAGGACGCCGGCCGGGTGACTCCGGCTGGCGGGGCGAGTGCGGTTCCCGCGGGCGAAGGCTCGTCACCTCGGCTCTCGGGCGGCTTGGGCAAGACACGCCCGTCCGGCATCACGACCGGAACGCGGGTGCAATCTCGCTGGGCTGGGACTTCGAGGCGCGGGTAATGCCCGCGAGTGACGCATGGAAGACCGGTCCGCCGGCTTCATGTGTTGCGATGCGCGCGTCTTTCGAACCATCGGGGCGCGCGCTCTGAACAAGTCCCAGGAAGTCGCGTGGCTCGAGCTGAGCGGTGGCGTTCGGTCGCTGCCGCAAGTGCCGTGGTGGAACGCCGAGAGGCGAGCGGCCCCCTCCTACGTCCTCCCCCGCAGTCCTCGGGGGAGGATGAAGGTGCGGGCCGTGCCGCGTCGCAAGATACGGAGGTTGTTGAACAGCGTTTCTCGGCGTTCCGCTTTCCTTTATTTGCCGGAGGCGAGTCTAAAAGAAGTCGCTTTCAAAGATCGTTGCCGAAACATCCACACTCGCTTCCGGTTCGCTTCGCGCAAGCTTCGTGCTTCGGTATCCGCGCGTGATCGTGACGGCGACCGGTCCCACCACCGGCGCCGTCTGACGAAGATCACGCCCGGCTTTTTGTTTGTTGGCTTGGTACCGGCATAGCTCGGGCGCGAAGGGGCGCCGCGAGAACGGTGGCGCACATCCGCCCCCGCGGAGCGTAGCGCAGCGGGAGAGGGCGGACCGGCCTGCGCAGCAGCGACGGTGGAGGGGGCGCTGCGGCGAGTTGAGCGTTTGCGGAGCGGGAGAGCATCGGCGCTGGACCGATTCCCCTCCGCCATCGTGCGGAGCCAGGCGTCGGGCAGCGCCCCCTCGAGCCCGACCTCGCTCCGCGCGGTGGCCCCACTCCCCCGCGCGGGCGCGGTGGGCGGATAATTTTGCTCGGTTGTGCGGGCGCCGCGCAGTCCCCCTCGCCACGGAGCGCGGGAGGATATAACAGGCGCCATGATCGAACGGATTCTCACCGTCGGCGGCTATACGCTGCTGTCGCGGCTGACCGGCTTTCTGCGCGACATCATGCTGGCGGCGATTCTCGGCGCCGGGCCGGTCGCGGATGCGTTCTTTGTCGCGTTACGGCTGCCGAATCATTTCCGCGCCATCTTCGCCGAGGGCGCCTTCAATGCCGCGTTCGTGCCGGCCTATGCCCGCATCCGCACCCAGGAAGGTGCGGCGGCGGCCGGCGCGTTCGGCGACCGCATTTTCACGCTTCTGATCACGACGCAGGCGGTGCTGCTGGCGCTGGCGCTCGCCTTCACGCCGCAGGTGATCGAAATCCTGGCGCCCGGCTTTTCGCACGAGCCGCACCGGTTCGCGCTCGCGGTGTCGCTGACGCGGATCACCTTCCCCTATCTGTTGTTGATCACGCTGGTGACGCTGTGGGGCGGCATTCTCAACGCCATGCACCGTTTCGCCGCGGCCGCGGCGGCGCCGATCCTGCTCAATCTGTCGATGATGGCGACGCTGGCGCTGGCTTATCTGTTCCCCAGCGCGGCCGCCGCGGCGGCGTGGGGCGTGCTCGTTTCCGGCGTGCTGCAGGCGATGCTGGTCGGCGGCGATACGCTGCGCGCGCGCGCCTTCACCTGGTTCCGCGTGCCGCGCCTCGACGACGACGTGCGCCGCTTCTTCAGGGCGCTGATCCCGGCGACGATCGGCTCCGGCGGTACGCAGCTCGCTTTGTTCGCCGACACCATCATCGCGAGCTTCCTCACCGCCGGCGCGATCTCGGCGCTGTATTATGCCGACCGCCTCGACCAGCTGCCGATCGGCGTCATCGGCATTGCCGTCGGCACCGTGCTGCTGCCGGAAATGACCGCGCGGATCGCGACCGGCGACGATGCCGGCGCCCGCAATGCGCAGAACCGGGCGATCGAGTTCGCGCTGCTCCTCGCCATCCCCTGCATCGCCGCCTTTGTCGTGGTGCCCGACCTCATCATGCGCGGCCTGTTCATGCGCGGCGCGTTCACCGCCGCCGACGCCCACGCTTCCGCGATGACGCTCGTCGCCTATACGATCGGCATTATTCCCTTCGTCCTCGTCCGCAGCGTCGTCGCGCCGTTCCTCGCCCGCGGCGATACCGCGACGCCGATGAAGGCGGCGCTGATCGGCACCGCCGTCAATATCGTCTTCAAGGTGATGCTGATGGGGCCGTTGGCGCAGGTCGGGCTGGCGCTCGCCACCTCGATCGGGGCGTGGATCAATTTCATGCTGGTGCTGTGGCTCGCCTGGCGCGCCGGTTTCGTCGGCGCCGATGCGGAGTTGCGGTCGTCGCTGCGCAAGCTCGTCAGCCGCCGGTGTCGCGATGGCGCTGTTCCTGCTGGTCGCGGCGCCGGCGGTCACGACGCTGTCGTCATCGCTGCCGAAGTTCCGCCAGGTGGCGGAGCTTCTGATCGTGGCGGCACTCGGCGGACTGTTTTACGGCGCGCTGGTGCTGGCTGCTGTTCGGCAAGAAATGGCTCGCGATGCTGCGCCGCCGCAGGCTGCGCGTGCTCAATCCCGCGGTCGTTGAGCCGGCTGAACCGGACGCGCGGCCAGGAGCCGACTGAGATGGCGTTCTGAGATGGCCTTCCTGCACTCCTTCAACCCGACCGATTTTCTCGACTCGCTGATCAGCCTGTTCGGCGCCTTCGTGCTCGGCACCTTGATCGGCGCGGAACGGCAGTACCGCCAGCGCGGCGGCGGGCTGCGCACCCATGTGCTGGTGGCGGTCGGCGCCGCGACCTTCGTCGACATCGGCATGCATCTCAACGGCCATGCCGGCGCGACCCAGATCATCGCCTATGTGGTGTCCGGCGTCGGCTTCCTCGGCGCCGGCGTCATCATGAAGCAGGGCAACAATGTCTGGGGTCTCAACACCGCGGCGACGCTGTGGTGCTCGGCCGCGGTCGGCGCCTGCGCCGGCGCCGATCTCGCGTTCGAGGCCGTCGCGCTGACCTTGTTCGTGCTCGCCGGCAATACGCTGCTGCGGCCCTTGGTCAACGCCATCAACCGCGCGCCGATCAACGAAGCCGCGACCGAGGCGATCTACGAAGTGCGCATGACGACGGCGGCCGACGACCTCGACGAAGCCCGCGACTTGCTTGGCGAGCAACTGGAAGCGGCGAACTATCCCGTGCAGGACGTGGAGGTCGACGACCGCGAGCAGGGTGAGGTCGAGCTGATCGCGACGCTCTCGGGCACCGCCGCGGTCCCGACGGAGCTCGACGACATCGTCGTGAGGCTCGAAGCCAATCCGCTGGTGCGCAGCGCGACCTGGAATTCGCGCACGACGGAGTAGCGATGACTTTCCGGAGGCTGAAGCACGCACCGGCGCCAATCGGTCCCATTGCGCCCCGGCGCCGGTGTGCTACATTGTGCACAATCGAACACAAAAGCATCGAAAGCGAAAACCATGTCGTCGACAACCGTCACCGTCCGCGTCGAGCGCAACGTCAAGAATCGTCTCGAAAAGCTCGCCAAGAGCACCGGGCGCACGCGCTCGTTTCTTGCCGCCGAGGCCCTCAATGCCTACCTCGACGTCAACGAATGGCAGGTCGCCGGCATCAAGCAGGCCATGGCATCGCTCGATCGCGGCGAAGGTGTCTCGCATGAGAACGTCAAGGACTGGGTCGGTTCTTGGGGCCGCAAGCGCGAGCGGTCGGCGCCGAAGCGATCGGCGAGATGAACATCGTCTGGTCGCCCGAGGCGATCCAGGACCTGATTTTGCTGCGAGCCTACATCGCCGAAGACAGCCCGGCCGCCGCGCAGCGGATCGCGCTGCGCATCGTGCACGAGGTCGAACACTTGCTGCCAGACAATCCCCACATGGGACGGCCGGGCCGCGTGCCCGGTACCCGGGAACTCGTTGTCCCGACGACGCCCTATATCGTCCCTTACCTCGTGCAGGGAGAGACCATCCAGATTTTGCGCGTGTACCACGGCGCCCGCCGTTGGCCGGACAGTTTCTAGCCTTCAATCGGCCGGTTCACGGTCCAGTCAAACGACCCGCTGTCGCGTTCGCGCACCGCCTGCTTCCAGCCGACCGTCTCGGCGCGGTGCTTGAAGTTCAAGCCCTCCGGCGAGTGGCGGGTGATGCCGTCGAACACGGTGGCGATGAGCTGCGTGGTTTTCAGGCCCATTGCCTCGATGGCCTGATTGACGACGAGCTTCTGCATCATCAATTGGTTGACCGGCACGCTCGCCATGCGCTCGGCCAATGCCTCGACCTCGGCGTCGAGGTTTTCCGGCGGCACGGCCTCGAGGACGAGGCCGAGCTTCTCCGCCTCGACGCCGGTGATCTTGTCGCCGGTGAACAGCATGCGCTTGGCCCGCTCGGGCCCGAGGCGGTAGACCCACATCGCCGTGGTCGGGCAGCCCCACACGCGGGTCGGCATGTAGCCGATCATCGCGTCGGTCGCCATCACGATCATGTCGGCGCACAGCGCGATGTCCGAGCCGCCGGCGACCGCATAGCCGTGCACCTTGCAGATCACCGGCCGATAGGACCGCCACAGGCTCATGAACAGCTCGGTGTTGCGCATCATGAAGGCGTAATCCTTCATCGGGTCCCACGGCATCTCCTGGGTCACGCCTTGGCCGCCGCTGCCTTGGGCGTAATAAGCGAGGTCGTAGCCGGAGCAGAACGCGTCGCCGGCGCCGGCGAGCACGATGACGTGGACGCTCGCGTCGGCGTTCGCCCGCGCCACGCAGTCGGCGAGCTCGACGGGGACTTCGTCGTCGATCGCGTTCATGACCTCGGGACGATTGAGCGTGATGCGGCCGATTCTTCCGTCCTTGTCGTAGACGACCTTCGGCATGCGGTTCTCCTCTGTTCGGCCGCACGGGGGCGGAAGGCGGCAGGTGTTCGACCGGCAGGTGTTCGAGCGGACTTTGCCTTGATGCAAGTCTGCATTGATGCAGTCTTTGCCTTGATCCAAGTCAAAGCCACGCGGCGGGATCGAACCCATGATGACACAAAAAGGGGGCCATCATGCCGACTGTCGACCTCGTTATCCTTTCTGGAATCGTCGTTGCTTTCGTCGCCTTCGCGCTGGTGCTGGCGTGGGGCGACTATCAGACGCGAAATCTGCCCGAGCGGCGGTAAGGCTGCCGATGCGCCGGCCAAGAAAGCCGGCCAGCAAAGCCGGGCAGGGTGGCGAAGCGCTGTTCCGGCGTTTTTAGAACGTCGACCATCTTGGCACCCGTCGCTTTCCCCGTCCGACGGGTTTTATCTATTTGTACCCCAGCGCCTTGGTCGCCAGCGCCGCGCCGTCGACCAGCGAACGCAGCTTGGCCCAGGCGATCTGCGGATGCGAGCGGCCGCCGAAGCCGCAATCGGTGCCGGCCATCAGATTTTCCTTGCCGACCAGTTTGGCATAACGCTGCAGGCGCTGCGACACCAGCTCGGGATGTTCCACCACGTCGGTCGAATGGGTGACGACGCCGGGAACGAGAATCTTGCCCGCCGGCAGCTTCACTTTCTCCCACACCGCGACTTCGTGCTCGTGGCGCGCATTGGCGCCTTCGATCAGATAGGCCTGCGCCTTCACCTTCGAGCATGAGATCGACGATGTGGTCGAGCTCGAGATCGAAGGCATGCGGGCCGTGCCAGCTGCCCCAGCACAGATGATAGCGGATGCGGTCTTCCGATATGTTGCGCAGCGCATGATTGAGCGCTTCGATCCGCATCGCGCAACGGGCGCGGAACGCGGGGAGGCCCATGCCGATGCCGATGCGGTCCCACAAGGCCGGCAGCCAGGCGTCGTCGACCTGCAGGAGGAGGCCGGCGGCGACGATCGCCTCGTATTCGACGCGCATCGCCTCGGAGAGCGCGTACACGTATTCCTCGTCGGTCTTGTAGAAGCGGTTGTGGCGATAGACCTCGAGGCTCGCCGGCGCGGTCGAGGTGAGGAACACGTCCGCGGTGCCGGCGACCTTGACGGTGACGTCGATCTCCTGCTGCAACGCCGCGCCGCCGACATAGGTGACGGGCCCGGTGCAGACCTGCACCGGGCGCTTCTTGCCCATTTGCGCGCCGGGCGCGTAGAACAGCGTGCCGCGCTCGGTGGCGTATTTGTAGAAATCGGCGAATTCCTCGCGGTCCTTGCCGCGCTCGATCAGCGGCTTCTCGCCCGTCGCGTCTACGTCGGTGAAGCCGCCGAAGCGGGTCTGCATATAGCGCAGCCAATCGCCGCCCTTGGCGTATTCGCCTTCGTTGATGACGTTGATGCCGATCTCGCGCTGACGATCGACGACGGCTTTGACGTTGTCGGCAAGATGGCTTTCGTCGCCTGCGCCGATGCCGCGGTCGAGCGTGAGAAACGGCAGGCTGCCGACGTGAGTCGTGAGTATTTTTGCAGCGCTATTCTTCACAGCGTCGCCTCCCTTCCGGTGCGTTTTCTCCGCCGCCTTCGTCGCGGGTCGGCGCCGTTCTGTCAACCGCGGCACTCGGCGCGCTCCCGTGCGGCCGCATGGGTGACCTGCGGTCGTGAAAGGTGATATAGGGCTTTGTCCATGGAGCGAACGGGGAGAATTGCGATGAAGACGACGTACAAGGTCGCAATGATGCTGCTGGCGGGTGCGGCGGTCGGCGCCGCCGCCGTTGAGGTGCTTCACGCCCAAGCCAAGCCGCCGGTCTATATGGTCTATGAGAACGAGCTGACCAACCGCGACGGTTACCTGAAGGAATATGTGCCGACCGCCATCGCCACCATCAAAGCCCATGGCGGGCGCATCCTCGCCGCCGGCAAGCCGACGACCTATGCGGGCGAGCCGCCGAAGGAGCCGGCGTCGTTCGGCATTCTCGTCTTCGACAGCACGGAACAGCTCGAGGGCTGGCTTCATTCGGACGACTACAAGAAGATCCGGGCGGTGGGCGAACAGTATGCGAAGTATCGCAACATTGTGGTACCGGGCTTTCCCCAGTAGCCCGCGGGTCGGCGCCAGACGTACCGATGCCATCGTCTTCATCGAGGCGACCGGCATGTTCCTGGCGCTCGGCGCCATGACCGGCCGCAAGGTCGAGGCCGAGGACGTCAAACGCGGCCTGCGCGCCGATTCGCTCGGCACCATCATCGGCGCGATCTTCAACACCTTTCCCTACGTCTCCTATTCGCAGAATATCGGCCTCGTCGGCGTCACCGGCGTCTACAGCCGCTGGGTCTGCGTCGCCGGCGGCATCATCATGCTGGGGCTCGGTCTCATTCCCAAGCTCGCCTTCATCGTCGCCTCGGTGCCGCAATGCGTGCTCGGCGGCGCCGGCTTCATCATGTTCGGCATGGTGGCGGCGACCGGCATCAAAATCCTGTCGACCGTCGACTACGCCAAGCAGCGCCACAGCGTTCTGGTCGTCGCCATCTCGATCGGCTTCGGCCTGATCCCGATCGTGGCGCCGACGTTCTTCCGCGCTTTTCCCGACACGCTCAAGCCGATCTTCGGCGACGGCATCATTCTGACGTCGATCGCGGCGGTGATCCTCAACGCCTTCTTCAACCGCACCACCACCGAACAGGCGGAAGCCGAAACCTTCCTGGCCGCGCAGGCGGCCGAGCATATTTGATCGGCTTGTTTGATATGCTTGCCGCGGCGTCAAGTCGGGCGACGTGTGTCGTCAGTCGGGGTATTCGCTCAACAGCGCTTGCAGCGCCGTCTTTCCGGCCCGGCCGGCTTCGGTCATCGATCCGAAGAAAGTCTTGGAATGCTGGATCGGACTGGTTCTGCCCGCACGATAGATCTCCCACCGCCATGGTTTGGGCGGTGCCGCTCGGCTTTTCACGACAACGGAAAAATCTGAAAAATCGGCGTCATCAGTCATGATATGCAGACTATTACACTATTCCCGTTAATCGAGTCGCGAAAAGCAAAGGTTTTTCGAAAATAAAATCGCGTCGCCTCCTTGTGTAATATTTTCAGGCCCACAACTAAAGTATGTACCAAAAACTTACTTACTTCAAAACTTACTTACTTCAAAAACTTACTTACTTCAAAAACTTACTCAAGTCGTTTCAGAAAAGGAAATAGCCATGTCGAATCCTCAACAGCCGGTCAGCGAAACCCCGAAGAACCCCGCTCCGGCCACTCCGCAGCAGCAGTCGCAGAGTAATCCGAAGCCGACGGAAAAGCCGCCGGTCGCGCAGCCGCAGCAGAAATAACCGCGCGAGCCTGCAAATAAGGGCCCGGCCAAGCGCCGGGCCTGTCTCGCCTGCCCCGATCGACAGTCGCGTCATCGTTGTCAGCCGGGTCGACCTGTCGCCGTAACGGCCGAAACGCTCAGCGCCGCACTTCGAAGTGTGGCAGCTCGCTGCCGGCGCTGACGGCGCTCTATCCTCAATCCGTCGACAATATCGACACGTTCGATCCGCCGCCGCCCGGTTCGTGATGTGACGAAGGCCGGCGTCAAGAAATTCGATTTACACGAGGAGATATCCATGAGGTTCCGTCCGCTGCACGACCGAATCGTGATCAAGCGTATCGAGGCCGAGGCGAAAACCGCCTCCGGCATCATCATACCCGATACCGCGAAGGAAAAGCCCCAGCAGGGCGAGGTGGTCGCCGTCGGTCCGGGCCGGCGCGACGAGAGCGGCAAGCTCATCCCCACCGATCTGAAGGCGAACGACCGGGTCCTGTTCGGCAAGTGGTCGGGAACCGAAGTCAAAATCGACGGCGTCGAGTACCTGATCATGAACGAGAGCGACGTCATGGGGGTGCTGGTGGAAGCCGAGGCGCGCAAGAAGGCTGCGTAACAACCAATCATCCGTCGCCCTTCGAGGCTCGCGGCGTCGCCGCTCGGACCTCGGGGTGACGACTTCACAACAGGAGAAACGTCATGTCTGCCAAGGAAGTGAAATTTTCGGTCGACGCACGCGACAGGATGCTGCGCGGCATCGACACGCTCGCCCACGCGGTGCGGGTAACGCTCGGTCCGAAGGGCCGCAACGTGGTGCTCGATAAATCGTTCGGCGCCCCGCGCATCACCAAGGACGGCGTCACCGTCGCCAAGGAGATCGAGCTCGACGACAAGTTCGAGAACATGGGCGCGCAGATGGTGCGCGAAGTCGCGTCGCGAACCTCCGATATCGCCGGCGACGGCACCACCACCGCCACCGTGCTCGCTCACGCCATCGTCCGGGAAGGCGCCAAGGCGGTCGCCGCCGGCATGAATCCGATGGATCTCAAGCGCGGCGTCGATCTCGCCGTCGAGGCGGTCGTCGCCGAGCTGCAGAAAAATTCCAAAAAAGTCACCTCGAACGACGAGATCGCCCAGGTCGGCACCATTTCGGCCAATGGCGACGTTGAGATCGGCCGTTTTCTGGCCGACGCTATGAAGAAAGTCGGCAACGAGGGCGTGATCACGATCGAGGAGGCGACGTTGCTTCAGACCGAGCTGGAAATCGTCGAAGGCATGCAGTTCGACCGCGGCTACGTCTCGCCCTACTTCGTCACCAACGCGGACAAGATGCGCGTGGAAATGGACGATCCCTACATTCTGATCTACGAAAAGAAGCTGTCCGGACTGCAGGAATTGTTGCCGCTGTTGGAATCGGTGGTGCAGTCCTCGAAGCCTCTGGTCATCGTGGCCGAGGACGTCGAGGGCGAAGCGCTGGCGACGCTCGTGGTCAACAAGCTGCGCGGCGGCCTCAAGGTCGCGGCGGTGAAAGCGCCCGGCTTCGGCGATCGCCGCAAGGCGATGCTGCAGGACATCGCCATACTCACCGGCGGCCAGGCCATCAGCGAAGACCTCGGCATCAAGCTCGAGAACGTGACGCTGGCCATGCTCGGCAAGGCCAAGAAGGTGACGATCGACAAGGAAAGCACCACGATCGTCAGCGGCGCCGGCAAGAAGGCCGACATCGAGGCGCGCATCACCCAGCTCAAGGCGCAGATCGAGGAAACGACATCGGACTATGATCGCGAGAAGCTGCAGGAGCGCCTCGCCAAGCTGGCCGGCGGCGTCGCGGTGATCCGCGTCGGCGGCGCGACCGAGATCGAAGTGAAGGAACGCAAGGATCGCGTCGACGACGCGATGCATGCCACCCGCGCCGCGGTCGAGGAAGGCATCCTGCCCGGCGGCGGCGTCGCGCTCTTGCGCGCGGCGGAGACCCTCAGGACGCTGCGGACCTCCAACGAGGACCAGAAGCACGGCGTCGACATCGTCCGCAAGGCGCTGTCCTGGCCGGCGCGGCAGATCGCGTTCAATGCGGGCGAAGACGGATCGGTCATCGTCGGCAAGATCCTGGAAAAGGACACCTACGCCTTCGGGTTCGACGCCCAATCGGGCGAGTACGGCAACATGCTGACCAAGGGCATCATCGACCCGACCAAGGTGGTGCGCGCGGCGCTGCAAGGCGCAGCGTCGGTCGCCGGCCTCCTGATCACCACCGAAGCGATGGTGGCGACATTGCCGGAGAAAAGCCAAGCACAAGCCGCCATGCCCGGCGGCGGAATGGACTTTTAGAGCACCAGCCGAAAGCCGCCCGGTTTCCCGGGCGGCACACGCCTCCGGCAATCGTGGGCGACACTCTGCGGACGGTGCTTCGAAGGTAGCGGGTCTGCCGCATCGACGGCGCCGCCCGCGAAAGAATTCCGCCGCAACATGGAACTTCAGGCGATTCCGGGCGTTTTCGGCGCGGAAAAGTACTGCCAGGCCTGACCGGTCAGCCAGACACACCGTCGCCTCCAAGGACCGACCCAGCCCGTATTCAGCCGCCCGCTGCGGTACCGCTCCGCCCAACGCCGATTCTGATGACCGCCGATAATTCACGAGAGCCGCATGAGGACAGCCGCCCGCGGCGGTGCTCGCGCGTGTTCCTGTCGTCATGGCTGATCGCGGCGCTCGTTTGGGGCGTCACGCTCGGCGTGTTGTTTGAACTCAGACGCGCGCCCCGGGACGCCGTCGCCGCGACCGCGGCGACGGCGGAGGCGCTGAGCGCGGCGCGCGCGCTCGCGGCGGACCCGTTGGCGCAACCGCGCTCGCTCGCGCAGACCGGCGTCCCGCTCGAAGCGACCCGCGCCGCGATGCCGGCCGACAATCCGCAGACCCCGGAGAAGATCGCGCTCGGTAAAAAGCTGTTCTTCGAGCCGCGGCTGTCCGCCGACGGCACGGTCGCGTGCTCGACCTGCCATGATCCGCGGCTTGCCTTCACCGACCACAAGCCCGCCTCGGTCGGCATTCACGGCCGTATCGGCCAGCGCAATTCGCCGACCCTTCTCAACGCGCTCTACAACAAGACGCAATTTTGGGACGGCCGCGCGGCGACGCTCGAGGACCAGGCGGGGCAGCCGATCGTCAATCCGAGCGAAATGGGCCAGCCCAATCTCGACGCGGCCGGCGCTGGCATCGCCGCCATCGCCGAATACGGCCAGGCCTTCGACCACGCGTTCGGCCGTGCGCCGAACGCGCCCGACGTGGTGCGCGCCATCTCATCCTATGAGCGGACGCTCGTTTCGTACGACTCCCCGTTCGATCGTTTCATCGCCGGCGACGACAATGCGATCAACGCCGCCGCCAAGCGCGGCTGGGCCCTGTTCAACACCCAGGGCCGCTGCAACAAATGCCACGCGCTCACCGACACCGCGCCCGACACGACCAATTTCATCGACAACGACTTTCACAATATCGGCATCGGCATCATCCGCCATAACGTCGTGGCGCTGGCGCGCCAGGCCGAACGGCTGATCAATTCCGCGGACGCCGGGGCCATCGATCGCGCCGCCATCGAAACCGACATGTCCGCGCTCGGCCGCTTTCTCATCACCAAGAAAGAAGCCGACATCGCCTCGTTCAAGACGCCAAATCTGCGCAATGTTTTGGTCACCGGCCCTTATTTTCACGACGGCTCGCAGGAGACGCTGTGGGACGTGGTCGACCATTACAACAAGGGCGACGGCTTGGTGGACCCTTATCTCGACGAGGACATTCAGCCGCTCGCTTTGACCGAGGACCAGATCGACGACCTCGTCGCCTTCATGGCGGCGCTGACAAGCCCGGCTTATCAGCAACAAGGCGCGGCGGAACTCGCCCGCCAGCGCGCCATCGCGCAGAAAGTTCGGCCGCAGCGCGACACCGCCCGCGCGTTCGGACCGAAACCGCCGCGGCCCAGTCCGCCGAAGCCTTGAAGACGATGCGGTTCCAGTTCCGGGTTCCCTCGCGCGATCAAATTTGCGAGATCGATGGATGGTTTCGGCGGTCGCGTCGTTTGAAGGTCATCGACGCTCCGCAATCTGCGCGCCGCAATCCGCCGCCGTGTTTTGAATAACGTTGTGAGCAGAACCATAGCCCCATTTGAAAATACGGAGACCGCCATGCCCGATCGTCCCCCGCCCGGCAAGCCTCGCCGCCATGTCCGTCCTCATGCCATGGTTGCGATCTCCATCGCCGCCATTTCTGCCACCGCCGCGCTGATCGCGGCCGGACCGCCCGTCGCCGCCCAGTCGAAACCACCGGGCGCAGCGTCCGGCGCCTGCGCCGGCGATAATGGCGGCATCACATTGCCGCCCGGTTTCTGCGCCTCGGTGTTCGCCGACAATCTCGGCCATGCCCGGCAGATGGTGTTTGCCCCGAACGGCGTCCTCTATGTCAACACCTGGAGCGGCCGTTATTATCAGAACGATACGCCGCCGGCCGGCGGCTTCCTGATCGCGCTCAAAGACACCAAGGGCGACGGTCACGCCGATGTGGTCGAGCGGTTCGGTCCCGGCGTGCGGCAAGGCTCGGCCGGCGGCACCGGCATCGCTTTCTACAAGGATGGCCTTTACGCCGAGGAGAACGACAAGATCGTGCGCTATCCATTGTCCGACGGCGAGATCGCGCCGAAGGAACCGCCGCAGATCATTGTCTCCGGTCTGCCGCTGACCGGCGACCATCCGATGCATCCTTTCATCATCGATCCCGAGGGCCATCTTTATGTCGACCTCGGCTCGGCGACGAATTCCTGTCAGATCCAAAACCGCACGCTGGATTCGCCCGGCCATCAGCCGTGCACCGAGCTCGAGACCCGCGCCGGCACCTGGCGCTACGAGGCCGACAAAAAGGATCAGCGTTTCTCGCCGGCCGAGCGCTATGCCACCGGGCTGCGCAACGGCGAAGGTTTCGCCTTCGACGCCGAGGGCCGCCTGTTGGTGACGCAGCACGGCCGCGATCAGCTGCAGCAGAACTGGCCGAAACTTTATACCGCGCAGCAAAGCGCGCAGCAGCCGGCCGAGGAAATCGTCGAGCTCGAGCGCGGTGCCGATTACGGCTGGCCGGAGTGCTATTACGACCGCTTCCAGAAAAAGCTGGTGCTGGCGCCGGAGTATGGCGGCGACGGCGGCAACAAGGTCGGCGTCTGCGCGGAGAAGACAGCGCCGATCGCTGCGTTCCCCGCGCACTGGGCGCCGAACGATCTCAAAATCTATGCCGGCAAGATCTATTCGGCCAGCCGTTCCCGGCGGCGTATCAGGGCGGCGCGTTCCTCGCGTTCCACGGCTCGTGGAACCGGGCGCCGGAGCCGCAGGGCGGCTACAATGTGGTGTTCCAGCCGCTCACGGACGGCAAGGCGTCGGGCGATTTCGTCGTGTTCGCCGACGGCTTCGCCGGCGCGGTGGAAGAACCCGGCCAGGCGGTGTTTCGTCCGAGCGGCCTCGTGGTCGGGCCGGACGGCGCGCTCTACATTTCAGAGGACAAGCGCGGCCGCATTTGGCGCGTGAGCTACCACGGCGACCCCGACGCGAAAGTCGCGGCCGCGCCGGCGCCGAAAGTCGCGGCGGCAAGCGGCGAGCCCGGGCCGCCGGAGGGCATTCATCCCGATGCCGGCCGCGTGGCCGCCGGTGCGCTGCCGGTACCGTCCGGCGCGACCAAAGACGAGGTCGCCCTGGGCGAGCGCATCTTCCACGGCGAAGCGGAGGGCGGCACCTGCACCGGCTGCCACGGCTCGGACGCCAACGGCTCACCGGAAGGGCCGTCCCTGACCAACGGCCGCTGGCTCATCGGCGACGGCAGCCTCAAATCCATCGCGCAGATCATCGCCGACGGCATCCCCAAGCCGCGCAATTACTCGGTGCCGATGCCGGCCAAGGGCGGCGCGCCTTTGTCGGACGCCGATGTCGCCGCCGTCGCGGCCTATGTCTGGGCCATCGGCCATCCGCAGAAGAAGGGCTGAACGTTACGACCATAATCGGCGGGCGGGCGATCATACCCGCCGCCGGCTGACGGCGTTTTGCGATTTACTTGAAATTGATCGACACGTCGTTGATCGGCTGCTTCGAATCCATCTTGATGAGCCGAATCTTGCCGTGCGCGGCGGCGAGCGATTTCGCCACGTCGACGGCGTGGATCGACTGATCGCCATAGGTCTTGAAATACCAGCGTAGGTTTTTCAGATCGGCGGCGCTGGTCCAGGTGGTGGATTCGGCGTGCATGTGACCGCCCTGCACGTCGCGCACCGCGCCGTAGGGAATGTCGAAATTGTTGAGGATGTGAAAGGCCTGCAACACCGCCTCAGGCGCGGTGTCGGAAGGGATCGCCGATTGTGAAAAGGCGACCGCGCGCACGAAGCGTGACGGCGGCGTGAAATCGCCCGGCAAGCCGCGCAGGCCGGAGCCCTGGCCGAACTCCGCCAGCGTGATGCCGCCCAGATCGATCGGCGGAACATTGGTGACGGTGAGGTTCACATAGTTGCGCAGATTGGTCATGTGCCAATCGAACGTCGGCGAGTTGGTGACGACGCCGAGCGGATTGTCATAGATCTCGAGGCGCTTCGCCAGCGGCTCGATCACCACCGATTTGCCGGTCTTGTCGTGGACGACGAAATGCACCGGCGGGACCATCTTGATGTCGGGAACGACGACCGGCACCAGCACGACCTTGTCGAAATTGGCCTTGACCTCTTCCACGCTCGCGAAATTGCCGAGCAGCCAATTGGCGTATTCGTACGGCGCCATCGCGCGCGCGGCGTTGTCCTTGGTCGCGTCCGAGTAGCTGGCATAGTCCGGGAAATAGAACGCGCCGACATAAAGCCCCTTCTCGTTGACGCCGTCGACGATCGCGGTGAGACCGGCGGCGTTGGCGCCGAGGAAGCCGTATTTGGTCGTGTAGCTGATGCCCTTGCCGCCGTCGGTGAGCGTGCCGGTCAACACGGTGCCGGCAGGGATGACCAGGACGTCGGAATCAAGGTCGAAGCCGAACTCCAAGGTCCGCGCGGCGACGATGCCGCCATCCTTGGCGACGAGGCGGATGCCGGTGCACGCCTGCGCCACCGGCGCCAACGCGAGTGCCGCAGCGAGAATACCGGCAAGCAGCGAACGCAACATTGACGCCCTCTGGGATTGTATTGCGCGGATTGTGTTACGCGCCCTGGGGCGAAATTAGCCGCCAGGCTGGCGATCCAGCAACGTTGAAGCTGAATTACGATGAGTGAAATAATTTTCAAGACCATCTCATCAGTTTCAAATTGACTCGTTACCTCTCCGACACGTCGGGCTTTATATGTCCGCATTTGCACGGATGGCGGCAAGGGAAGGCGCGCGGCGCCGGATGGGCGCCGGCATGTCCCTAATTTTTTCTGACGCTATTTCTTGCGCCGCTCCAGCACGTATGCTGACGGCGCGCCAAAACCGCACGACTATTCCGACCCCATGCCGCCCAAAGGCGGCGCGCCATTATCGAATGACGACGTTGCCGCGTCGCCGCCTATGTCCGGGCGATCAGCCGCGCGGGAGATAAAATGTAGCCCGGATAAAGCGCGGCGAAATCCCGGATCAGCCTCGTGGTTTGGCTCCGCGTGTCGCGGCATCCCAGATTTCGCGTGTTGCTGGTTCGCGCGTTGTTGGAATGAGTTGATCATTTGCTCCGGATGTGTTCATCTTCCGCTGCAAATGGCGCTGGCGGCCGAACGTCGCCGACAGACCTAAAAACCGGGAGGATCGCGTGTCGAAAGTCGTCAACGAAGTGCTCGCCGCCAACGCCGGCTATGTCTCGGCATTTGGAGACAAGGGAAAACTGGCGATGCCGCCGGCGCGGCGTTTTGCCATTCTCACCTGCATGGATGCCCGGCTCGACCCGGCGAAATACGCCGGCCTTGCCGAGGGCGATGCCCATGTTATCCGCAACGCCGGCGGCCGCGCGACCGACGATGCGATCCGCTCGCTGGTGATATCGCACAAGCTTTTGGCCACGCTCGAGTGGTTCGTCGTTCACCACACCGATTGCGGCATGGAGCTGTTCACCGACGGCGTCATGGCCGACCTGCTCGATGACGACCTTGGAACCGCGGCGTTCGACGGCAAGACCTGGTCGAATCCGCATCACCACGGCGGCCACGCCGCCGGCCATTTCATCAAATGGCATACTATCGCCAATCAGGCCGCGAGCGTGCTGCAAGACGTGCGGCGCATTCGCGAGCATCCGCTGGTGCCGGCGGCGATCCCAATCTACGGCTACGTCTATGATGTCCATAGCGGCCGTCTGGACGAGGTGAAGGCGGCGACGCAAGCGGGCCGCGCGGCAGCCTGAGCAAGCCCGCCGAAAGTCGCCCGTGGGCGCAAGCGGCCGGTCGATCACGCCGCCCGCTTGCGCTCCCGCGGCGTGAGCGACATTTTAAGCCGCTCCGTCCGCCGCAAAACGTCGAGCGTCACGCTCCTACCGATTTTCTCGCCGGTGAGCGCACGGATGAGATCGTCGGCGCCGGTGATGGTGATGCCGTCCAGCGCGAGCACGATGTCGCCGGCTTTGAGGCCGGCGCGGTCGGCGGCGCTGCCGGTTTCGACCGTCGCGACCATCACGGCACTCTGCTGTTCGAGCGAGGCGGCATGGCGCAGGCGCGCCGGCAGCGCCGTCTGCTGCGCCGAGATGCCGATGAACGCGCGGCGCACGCGGCCGTGCCGCACCAGTTCGCCGAGCACGAAGCTTGCGGTGTTGGCGGCGACCGCAAAGCAGATGCCCTGCGCGCCCATGATCACGGCGGTGTTGATGCCGACGACTTCGCCATGGGAGGAGACGAGCGGGCCGCCGGAATTGCCGGGATTGAGCGCGGCGTCGGTCTGGATGAGGTCGTCGATCAGGCGGCCCGTCTGCGAACGCAGCGAGCGGCCGAGCGCGGAGACGACGCCGGTCGTCACCGTCGATTCGAAGCCGAGCGGATTGCCGATGGCGATCACCAATTGGCCGCGCTTGAGCCTTTTGGAATCGCCGAGCGGCGCCGCCGGCAGGGTGACGGGCTCATCGACGCGGATGAGCGCGAGGTCGGTGTCGGGATCGTCGCCGACGAGGCGCGCGGTAAGGTCCTGGCCGTCGGCGGTGGTCACGGCGATGCGCGCGCCGGCGCCCGCCGCGCTAGCGACGTGGCTGTTGGTGAGAATGAGGCCGTCGGGGGCGACCACGACGCCGGAACCGGAACCGCCGCGCGCCCCTTCTCTTCCTCGCCCGCTTGCGGAGGAGGGTAGGGAGGGGGCCCGCACCGCAAGGCCGACCACGGCGGGGCCGACCCGGTCGACGACATCGATCACGGCGCGCGAATAGGCGTCGAGCAGCGCCTGATCCTCAGGCGGAACAGGATTGGGCGGAACGGCAGATGGAGCGGCTGCGGCGGCTCCGCCCCCGCCCAAGCCGAATTCGCTCAAAGGTATGATTTTCATCGGATGTGCCATATTGGCCGGCGTGCCGCCGGCGGCTCGTCGATCGCGAGCCGGATGGGACATATGGTAATTTACGTGCGTCCGCGAAAGCCTCGCCTTCGCCCGCTCGGGGCACGCAAACGTTGACAGCAGCGGCCATCTATGGTGCGGACGCTTTCAGCGCGGT
Organism: uncultured Pseudomonadota bacterium; assembly: GCA_963836095.1. Lineage (GTDB taxonomy): Bacteria > Pseudomonadota > Alphaproteobacteria > Rhizobiales > Xanthobacteraceae > BOG-931. The sequence continues at coordinate 80,481 of CAWIHU010000011.1, read as the reverse complement.
TTTGCAGCACGGTTTTGGGAGACTACCTTTGGGGAGAGTTTCGGCCACCGCCCCCGCGGTGCGGCTTGTCGCGGCCGCCGCCGTCGCGGCCGCGCTGACGCCTCTCGCCGGCTGCGGCCAGGGCCAGGGCCAGGGCCAGGGCCAGCGGCAGGCGGGCGCGCCGCCGCCCCCGAACGTCACCGTCACGCGTCCGGTCGAGCGCACCATCGTCGACCAGGACGAATATGTCGGGCGCTTCGTCGCCGTCGACTCCGTCGAGATCCGTGCGCGGGTGTCGGGCTATCTGTCGGACATCCATTTCACCGACGGCCAGATGGTGAAGAAGGGCGATCTTCTGTTCACCATCGATCATCGCCCGTTCGAGATCGTGCTCGATCAGATGCGCGCCAATTTGGCGCAGGCGCGCGCCAATCTCGCCTTCACCGAAGCCGATCTCGCCCGCGGCCAGGAGCTTCTGCACAACAAGACCATCACCGAGCAGACCTACGACCAGCGCACGCAGGCGAAGCGCGTCGCCGAAGCCTCCGTCGCCGCGCAGGAGGCGATGGTGCATTCGGCCGAGCTCGATCTCAACGATTATTCCAATCCGCGCGCGCCGATCGACGGCCGCATCGGCGACCGCCGTGTCAGTGTCGGCAATTTGGTCACCGGCGGCAACAATTCGAACACGACGCTGCTTGCCACCATCGTCTCGGTCGATCCGATCCGCTTCGAGTTCACCTTCGACGAAGCGTCCTATCTGCGCTACCAGCGCTTCGCCGGGACGAACGCGTCGATGGGAAGCCCGGAGGGCGGCGTTTCGGTCGCGCTCAAGCTCATCGACGAGAGCGATTTCAAGCACACCGGGCGGATGGATTTCGTCGACAACGCCATCGACCGCTCCTCCGGCACCATCCGCGGCCGCGCCGTGTTCGCCAATCCGGACGGCCTGTTCACGCCCGGCATGTTCGGCCGCGTCCGCGTCCCCGGCTCGCCGCCCTACAGCGCGCTGCTCATTCCCGATCAGGCGGTCGGCACCGAGCAGTCGCGCAAATTCGTGCTGGTCGTCGATGACGGCAGTGTCGCCCGGCAGAAATACGTCACGCTCGGCCAGCTCGACGATGGCCTGCGCGTCGTCAAAGCCGGCCTCGCCGCGACCGACCGCGTCATCATCAACGGCCTGATGCGGGCGCGGCCGGGCATGAAGGTCGCCGCGCAAGACGCCGGCCCAGACGCCGGCCCATCAGCCGCGGCGCCCGCCGTCGCGGCCAAGCCGGCCGGCGAAGCCAAGGCGGAGTGAGAAGGCCGCCCGAGAATGCGCATTTCGCATTTTTTCATCGACCGGCCGATCTTCGCCGCGGTGATCTCGATCATCATCGTGATCCTCGGCGTGGTGTCGTTTTCGCGGCTGCCGATCGCGCAGTACCCCGAGATCGCGCCGCCTTTGATCAGCGTCACCGGCCAGTATCCCGGCGCCAGCGCCGAGGTCGTGGCCTCGACCGTCGTCACGCCGATCGAGCAGCAGATCAACGGCGTCGAGAACATGATCTACATGGCCTCGAACTCGACGTCCGACGGCCGCTTCTCGATCGCGGTGTCGTTCGAGCTCGGTACCAATCTCGACATCGCCCAGGTCCAGGTCCAGAACCGCGTCGCCATCGCGCAGCCGCGGCTCCCCGCCGACGTGCGCAATATCGGCGTCACGGTCCAAAAGTCCTCGCCCGATCTGATGATGGTCGTGCATCTTTATTCGCCCGACAAATCGCGCAGCTCGCTGTTCATCTCCAATTACGCCACGCTCGAAGTGACCGACGCCGTCACCCGCGTCGACGGCGTCGGCTCGATCACCGTGTTCGGCGCGCGCGATTATTCGATGCGGGTCTGGCTCGACTCTGACCGGCTGCAGTCGCTCGGGCTGACCGCGACCGACGTCACCAACGCGATGCAGGCGCAGAACATCCAGGTCGCCTCCGGCGTGCTCGATCAGCCGCCGACGTCGAAACAGGGTGCATTCCAGGTCGCGGTGCAGACGCTCGGCCGGCTCGCCGATCCCGACGAATTCGCTTCCATCGTCATCAAACAGACGCCGAACGCGGTGGTGCGGTTGAAGGACGTCGCCAAGGTCGAGTTGGCGGCGCTCGATTACTCGTCGAACTCCTATCTCGATCATTATCCGGCGGTCGCGCTTGCCATCTTTCAACGCCCAGGCTCGAACGCGCTCGACACCGCGAATGGCGTGCGGTCCCTGATGGACAAGCTGTCGAAGCGGTTTCCGTCCGGCGTCAAGTACGACATCTTCTTCAACCCGACCCAGTTCATCCAGCAGTCGGTCGACGCCGTGATCGACACGATCGGCGAGGCGATCGTGCTGGTCGTCCTGGTGGTGATCGTGTTCCTGCAGACCTGGCGCGCGGCGATCATTCCGTTGGTGGCGATACCGGTGTCGCTGATCGGCACCCTCTTCATCATGGCGGCGTTCGGCTTCACGCTGAACAATCTGTCGCTGTTCGGCCTCGTCCTGGCGATCGGCATCGTGGTCGATGACGCCATCGTCGTGGTCGAGAATGTCGAGCGCAACATCGCCGCCGGGCTGGCGCCGCGCGAAGCGGCGCGCAAGAGCATGGACGAAGTCGGCTCGGCCTTGATCGCGATCGCGCTCGTTCTCTGCGCCGTGTTCGTGCCGTCGGTGTTCATCACCGGCATTTCCGGGCAATTCTACCGCCAGTTCGCGCTGACCATCGCCGGCGCCACCATCATTTCGCTCATCGTGTCGCTGACGCTGTCGCCCGCGATGTGCGCGCTCCTGCTCGTGCCGCACGATCCGACCCATCGCGACCGCTGGTGGGAGCGGCCGATCCACGGGTTCTTCGGCCTGTTCAACCGCGGCTTCAACGCCGTCGCCTTGGGCGTGTCCTGGCTCGCGACGCGCACCGTGCGGCGCGCCGCGATCATGGTCGCGGTCTATGTCGTGGTGCTGGCGTTCGGCCTCAACGCCTTCCGGCAGACGCCGGTCGGCTTCATTCCTCAGGTCGACGGCGGCTATCTCATCGTCGTGGTGCAATTGCCGCCCGGCGCTTCGCTGGCGCGCACCGATGCGGTGCAGCAGCGCGCCCTCGACATCGCGCTCGGCGTTCCCGGCGTCGTCCACGGTGTCAACGTCGTCGGGTTCTCCGGCGCCACCTTCACCAACTCGCCCAATGCCGGCGCCATCTTTCTGGTGCTCGATTCCTTCGACAAGCGCGCGCACGATCCGCGGCAGTCGGCGGCGGCGATCCAGGCGGAGCTCAATCAACGGCTGTCGAAGCTCCAGGAAGCCTTCATCATCGCGGTGCTGCCGCCGCCGGTGCGCGGCATCAGCAATGCCGGCGGCTTCCGCATGATCGTCGAGGACCGCGCCGGCCACGGCCCGGCCGCCTTGCAGCAGGCGGCGGCCGCCATCATGGCGCGCGCGGCGCAGACGCCAGGCCTCACCAACGTCTTCACGCTGTTCGAGACCTCGACGCCGCAGGTCTATCTCGACATCGACCGCACCAAGGCGCAGCTGCTCGGCGTCAACGTGCAGGACGTGTTCAACGCGCTGCAGGTCTATATCGGCTCGTCCTACGTCAACGACTTCAATCTGTTCGGCCGCACCTTCCGCGTCACCGCGCAGGCGCGCGAGGAGGACCGCAAGACGATCGCCGACGTGCTCAAGATCCGGGTGCGCAACGTCAACGGCGACACCGTGCCGCTCGGTTCTTTCACCACGGTGCGCGACATTTCCGGCCCGTTCCGGGTGCCGCATTACAACCTCTATCCCGCGGCCGAATTGGACGGCGCCGCCGCGGCCGGCTACTCGCAGGGCCAGGGCATCGCCTTGATGGACCAGCTTGCCGCCGACACGCTGCCGGCCGGCTTCGACACCGAATGGACGTCGCTCGCTTTCCAGCAGATCAGGGCCGGCAACACCGCGATGTTCGCCTTCGTGCTGGCGGTGGTGTTCGTGTTTCTCGTCCTCGCCGCGCAGTACGAGAGCCTCACTTTGCCGCTCGCGGTGATCCTGATCGTGCCGATGTGCCTTGTCGCCGCCATCGCCGGCGTGATCCTGCGCGGGCAGGACAACAATATTCTCACCCAGGTCGGCTTCGTCGTGCTGATCGGGCTCGCCGCCAAGAACGCCATCCTGATCGTCGAGTTCGCCCGCCAGCTCGAGGACGAGGGCCGCACCCGCTTCGAGGCCGCGGTCGAGGCGACGCGGCTGCGGCTGCGCCCGATCCTGATGACTTCGTTCGCCTTCATCCTCGGCGTCACGCCGCTCGTCTGGGCGATCGGCGCCGGCGCCGAATTGCGCCAGACGCTCGGCACCGCGGTGTTCTTCGGCATGATCGGGGTGACCGCGTTCGGCCTCGTCTTCACGCCGGTGTTCTACGTCATCGCGCGCTGGGTCGCGTCGCTGGCGGCGCGGGGCAAGGAGCAGCCGGCCGTGTCGCCCGCGGCGGAGTGATCGCGCATGAAGGTCGTCTTGCTCGGACTGGTCGGCTTGATCTCGGGAGCGATCGCCGGCGGCGTCGCCATTGCGTTTGGTGGCGCGAAAGTCGCGGCTTGAATCTCGCCGTGACATTCATCAATGTAAAAAGACCGTTGGCGTGCTTTGGTGTAATTACATGAAGTTTCGATTTGCCGCCGTCTTGGTGATTGCGGCGTGCGTGCTCGCGCCGCGCCACGCGGGCGCCATGACGACGAGCGAACTCTTGCAAAGCTGCCAGGCCGTCACCGCCAGTGCCGTGGCCCGCGCCGGAGCAACGCTCGATATTCCCGCCGCCGGACTGCCGTGCTGGTATTATATGTCGGCGATGCAGAACATGGCGGTGCTGGTCGACGAGAGCGGCACGCGGTTCTTGGGTATTTGCCCGCCGGCCGACAGCACGGTCGTGGATTTCGTGCGAATCTTCGTCCAATACGCGCGCAAGCAAAAGGCGGAGGACAATGCCGCGGCCTTGGTGCTGCCGGGATTGGCGCAGGCGTTTCCCTGCCGGTAGCTCCGGGCCTTCCACCCGTTCGTGAAATGTCGCTTGCAAAGGTTGTTTGCAAAGGTCGCTGCATGCGCCGCCGCATGGGCTGACGCGGAGTTTAGCGCTTGTTCCAGTGCCGTGTTCGCCTGTATGCAGGCAGGTGGATATTTCCGGGTGGGGAGGCTGTTCCATGATCCGTCTCGTCTTCATCGCCGGTGTCATTGGGCTCGGCATCGGCGTCGCGCTGGCGCAGGAGGACCCGATCGCCGCGCGCAAGGCGTTGATGAAAGCCAACGGCGAGGCGGCTAAGACCGGCGCCGCCATGATGAAGGGCGAGACGCCGTTCGATCTCGATGCCGCGCACAAGGTTTTTGCCACCTTCGAGAACGCTGCCACGAAGGCGCCGGACTTGTTCGTGAAGGCGGCCAAGGCGGGAGACGACACTGCCGCCGACCCGAAGATTTGGGAGAACCTCGACGACTTCAAGGCGCGGTTCGCCAAGCTCGGCGCCGACGCCAAGGCCGCCGGCGCCCAAGTCACCGACCTTGCCAGCTTCAAGGCCGCGTTCGGCAATATCGGCAAGAACGATTGCGGCTCCTGCCACCAGACCTACCGCGTGAAGAAAAGCTGAAGGGTGATGATCCGCCCTGCAGGGCCGTAGTGTGGATCGATCGTACATGCGGATGAACGAACAATGCGGATGTTGGCTCCGCTGCTGACGGCGTTCGCGGTGGCGATGGTGATCTTCGCCGCCGCGGTGTTCTACGTTCTCACCGTTCCGGCGAACTTCGCCGACGCGCTGCCGGCCCACACGCCCGATCTCGACAACGGCCGCACCATGTTCGACATCGGCGGCTGCGCGTCCTGTCATGCCGTACCGAACAAGGATGCCGACAAGATCGACCGCACGCGGCTCGGCGGCGGGCTCGCGCTCGCTTCGCCGTTCGGCACCTTCTATGCGCCCAATATTTCGCCCGACCCGCGCGACGGCATCGGTGCCTGGAGCGAAGCCGATTTCGTATCGGCGCTTTGGGAAGGCACCTCACCCACAGGCGAACATCTTTATCCGGCCTTCCCCTACACCTCCTACCGGCACATGCGGCTCGACGACGTGCGCGACCTGTTCGCCTATCTCGAGACCCTGCCGCCGGTTAAGGGCCGGGTACGCGGCCACGATTTGCCGTTTCCGTTCAACATCCGCCGGCCGCTCGGGCTGTGGAAGCTGTTGTTTCTGCGCGGCGGCCCGTTCACGCCTGATCCGTCGCGGCCGGCGGTATGGAATCGCGGCGCCTATCTGGTCAACGGTCCCGGCCACTGCGCCGAATGCCACAGCCCGCGCAACATCTTCGGCGCCATCATCGAGAGCGAACGCTTCGCCGGCGGTCCGGCCGCCGACGGCAAGGGCTGGGTGCCCAACATCACGCCGGCCGGATTGCAGCACTGGTCGAAGGACGACATCGCCTGGAGCGCAAAGGATATCGCCGGCTTTCTCGCCGACGGCATGAATCCGGCCGGCGATTATGCCGGCGGCGGCATGGCCGAAGTGATCCGCAATACCGCGCTGCTCTCCGCGGACGATCGCGCCGCCATCGCGGCCTACATCGTCTCATTGCCGCCCCGGCAGGGGCCGAAACCCGCGAAGTGAGGCCGCCGTGTTTCCCGGATGCGGTGCAGCACCGTCAGCGCGTTTACGCGCGTCTTCGACGCGCTATGGTGATGCACTGCTGATCCGGGATCGTCGCAAACACGGAGTTTCCGAAGGTCCTGGTTCTGCAGCGCATCACCGTCAGCGCGGTTACGCGCGTCTTCGACGCGCTATGGTACTGCGCTGCGCCCGTGAACCGGTTACGACGCGCCGAACGCCTTGAAGGTGATGATGGTGCGCGTGTCCTGGATGCCGGGGATGGTCTGCACCTTCTCGGCGATGAAATGGCCGATATCGGTGCCGGGTTCGATATAGAATTTCACCAACAGGTCGAAATCGCCGGCGGTGGAATAGATTTCGGACGCGATTTCGGCATCGGCGAGCCGGTTGGCGACTTCATAGGACTTGCCGAGCTGGCACTTGATCTGCACGAAGAAGGGAACCATGCGCGCCTCCGAACCCTGGGATAGCAAACCTAGAGCATTTTCCGGAATAGTGGTCACCGGTTTTCCGCAGAAAGTGCGACAAGGCAACGAAATTCCGGGCCGCGGGGCTCGGCATCGAGGTCGTCGTCGGGAAAGACCGCAACATGCATGCACCGGCTGAGCTCGCCGATATCGTCACCGATATTCTGGCGCGGATTCGCGACCGGGCGCCGCGGGTGCACTGCATCACCAACAACGTGGCGCAGCATTATACCGCGAGCATGCTGCTCGCCGCCGGCGCCGTGCCGTCGATGACGATCGCCGCGGAGGAGGTCGTCTCCTTCGTCGCCAGCGCCGACGCGCTGCTCGTCAATCTCGGCACCCTCGACGCCGAACGGCGCGGCGCGATCGATGCGGCGCTCGGCGCCGCTGCCGCGGCGCGCATGCCGTGGGTGCTCGATCCGGTGTTCATCGACGTGACGCCGACGCGGGCGCACTTCGCCCGCAAGCTGGTCGAACGCGCCCCGGCGGCCGTGCGGCTCAATCATCGGGAATTTGCCGCGCTGTCGGGCGACGAGCCCGTCGGCGACGCGCCGGCGCGCTTCGCCAAGGCGCACGGTGTCGTCGCCGCGGTCACCGGCGCGGCCGACCTCGTGACCGACGGTTCGCGCCGCCTCACGATCAGCAACGGCCATCCGTTCATGGCGCTGGTGACGGCGTCGGGCTGTGCGGCGTCCGCGCTGGTCGGCGCCGCGCTCGCGGTCGAGAGCGACGCCTTTATTGCAACGACCGCGGCGCTCGCCGCGTTCGCCATCGCCGGCGAAATCGCCGCGCAGAACGCGAACGGTCCTGGCAGCTTCGCCACTCGCGATTATCGACGCGGTGTACAATCTCGATCGCGCGACCCTGCGCGCGCGGCTCAAGCTGGCATGACCATGAAACACGTCGATGTCCGCCTCAACGCCATCGTCGATCCCGAGCGCGCCGGCGGTCGCGATCTCGCCGATCTCGCCCGGCGCGTCGCCGCTGGCGGCGCGACCTTGGTGCAACTGCGCGACAAGAACAACGACACGCGCGCGATGGTCGCCGCCGCGCGCGCGATCAAGGCGGCGCTGGCGCCGCTCAACGTGCCGTTCGTTGTCAACGACCGCGTCGATGTCGCGCTCGCGGTAGGCGCCGACGGCGTGCATCTCGGGCCGGACGACATGGCGATCGAGGATGCCCGGCGTCTCCTGGGGCTCGTCTTGGGGCCCGACGCGATCATCGGCGCGTCGATCAAGACCGTCGCGGCGGCCGAAGCGGTTCCGGTCGCGCTGATCGATTACGCCGGCATCGGCGGCGTCTATGCGACGCTTTCCAAGGAGCAGAACAGCGCGCCGATCGGCCCGGCGGGCTTTGCCGAAATCGCCGGCGTGTTGCGGCGACGCGCGCCGGCGCTGCCGCTGGCCGGCATCGCCGGCATCGATGCCGGCAACGCCGGCGCGGTCATCGCCGCCGGCGCCGACGGCGTCGCCGTCATCTCCGCGCTCTCGCTCGCGCCCGACCCGGCCGCCGCCGCGCGCGAATTGCGGGAGTCATCGACGCGATGCTGGCGAAGCGCGGCACGTGAGCCGCTACTGCCTGTTGCTCTGCTGTTCGGGTTGCGCCGACGCACGCTGCGGCGGCGGACCCATCGTGTTGAACTTCGCCTTCTGCTCGTCGCTCAGCGAGGCGTAGAAGTCTTCGAGTTTCGGGCGAATGAGCTTCATGCCGGCGACAATGGCCTTGAGCCTGGTCGAAACGGCGTCGAGCCGCGCGACCGGAGTTTGCGGCATCTCGCTCGGGCAGGACGCCTGCAGGTCCTTGGCCGCTTGGTCCGATGTCTGTTTGAGGGCGTCGAGAGCGCTCTGCTGCTTGGCGTTCGGCTCCACGATCTGCTCGATGCGTTGCAGCGGCAGGTTCGTGGCGCCGCTCGCGTTCTGGCCGCACAGCGCCTGCAGATTGCCGCCCGGAGCGGTCGAACCGGCGCCGGCTTCCGCGCCGGCGGAATTCCCCATCATGTTGAACTTTTGCTTCTGCTCGTCGCTGAGCGAATCGTAAAAGGACGCCAGCGGCGCGCGCACGACCTCGACCGCTTGGATCACGGCGTCGACCCGTTGCGCGGCGGCGTCGAGCCGCGCCACCGGCGTGAGCGGAATGTCCTTCGGGCACGATGCCTTGACGATACGGCTCGCCTTGGACGACGCGGCGTCGACGGCGTCGAGCAGCGCCGATTGCTGGTCCGAGGGGTGAACGGTGTGCCGGATACGTTCGATCGGCAGATCGCTCACGCCCGGCGCCAGGCCGTTGCAGCTCTGTGCCGCCGCGGCATCGGTCCGCGCCAGCGCCTCCCGATCAGTGCTCGCGAGCGCGGTATCGTCGGCGCTGCCGTAATAAACGTTGGGCGAGCCGGTATAGCCGTAATAGTCGGGTCCGTAGCCGTAGCCGGAGCCGAAATAAGGTCCCGGCGCAAAGATGCTGGCGAAGAGGAAATCGGAACCGTAGGCCCAGAACGGATCGTAATAGCCGTACGGCCACAGCGCGAACGAGAAAGCATCGCCGTAGAGGAACGGCCAGAATACCGGGCCGGCCCAGCCGCCCCAGCCGCCGCCCCAATTGTTCCAGCCGGCGCCCCAGAAGCGGCCGCCCCAGCGATTCCAGCCACGGTCGTTGCCGAAGCCGTTGCGGTTGAATCCAGTCCGATTGAAATCGTGCAAGCCGTGGAAGTTGGCGGCCGCGAACTGGTTGTGAGCGAATTGCCGCCCGCTCATGCGACTAGCGCCGTCGATGCCGTTGTGAGCCATGTGCCCGTTACGGTCCGCGCCTGCGGCGAGGCCGTGTGTTGCACCGTCCGGCACGGCGTGGGCGCCGATGGCATGGGCGCTGTTAGCGTGAGCGCCGATAGAATGGGCGGCAATCGCGTGATGACTCCCGCCGAAGCCGCGGTGCGCAAAGCCATGAAAACCACCGCCGCGGGCGCCATGAAAGCCGCCCATATGCATGCCGCCGCCGTGGAAGCCGCCGCCATGAAATCCGCCACCATGAAATCCGCCACCATGACCGCCTCCGCCGTGGCCGCCTCCGCCGTGACCGCCGCCGCGCCCGAAAGCCGGCGCTTCGGTTGCGGCTGCCAGCGCGCACATCGCAACGCCAGCCGCGAGAATCGCAATTGTCCTCTTGCGCATGATTTCCTCCGCTTCAAACGACCTTGTTCGCCGCAATGAATGTTCTGACGTCCGGTCGCACGGCTTCGCCCGTTTCTGACAACGCCGGTGCCGGCGCATCGGCAGCAGTGTTGCGCAGCTCGAAAGGGTGCGACTTGACGACGCGCCCGTATGTCGCTTTCGTTTCTAATCTTGTCGCTGCAGTGCAACGAATGTCGCGTGGGCGAAGCGCGGAGACTTAAGGATGACCGTTCCCATCGCTTTGACCATCGCTGGATCGGATTCCGGCGGCGGTGCGGGGATCGAGGCGGACCTGAAAACGTTTGCCGCGCTCGGCGTCTACGGCGCCGCGGCGATTACCGCACTGACGGCGCAGAACACCAAGGGCGTACTCGGCATCCATATCGTGCCGGCGGACTTCATCGCCGCGCAGATCGATGCGGTTCTAAGCGATCTTCGTGTCGACGCGGTCAAGATCGGCATGTTGCCGGACGCTGCCGCGATCGCGGCGGTCTCAGCGGCGCTGGACCGCCATCGCCCGCGCCATGTCGTGCTCGATCCGGTGATGGTGGCGAGCGCGGGCCAGCGCCTGCTGCGCGAGGACGCGCTCGGCGCCTTGCGCGATTTGATCAAGCGCGTCGACGTCATAACGCCCAATCTGCCGGAAGCGGCGGCGTTGCTCGACGTGCCGGCGGCGCGTGACGAAGCCGACATGCGCGCGCAAGGCGAGAAGCTCTTGGCGCTCGGCGCCGGCGCGGTGCTGATCAAGGGCGGCCATGGCAGCGGGCCGGACAGCGTCGATCTCTTGATCGATGCCCACGGCACCACGCGGCTCGCGGCGCCGCGCCTGTCAACGCGCAACACGCACGGCAGCGGTTGTACGTTGTCATCGGCGCTCGCCGCCGGTCTCGCCAAAGGGCTGCCGCTCGCGGATGCGGCCAGGGAGGCCAAGGCTTATGTCAGCGCCGCCATCGCCGCGGCGGACCGGCTCGCGGTCGGCGCCGGCCGCGGTCCCCTGCATCATTTTCATGCCTGGTGGTGACGAACGCGATGGCACCGTCGCTTTCGAGGCGGTGAAAACACTGTTACGGTCGCCGCGAATTTGGCGTGTTCGCATCGACCGACGTTCGCAAGCAAACAGAGAGCATAAGGAATGATGGAAGGGGGAATCGTCTTCGCCGAACACGACGGCACGAAACTCATCGGCGATCTTTACCGGCCCGACGGCGGCGATAAGGCGCCGGTCCTGGTGGCGGTTCATGGCGGCGGTTGGCAGGTCGGCGCCCGGGCATTCTACCAGCATTGGGGCGCGTATCTCGCGCGGCATGGCTACGCGCTGTTCTCGATCGATTACCGGCTGGGCAAATCGGGCGTCTATCCGGGCGCGGTCTATGACGTGAAAGCGGCGGTGCAATTCGTGCGGGCCAAAGCGGGCGAACTCGAGCTCGACCCCGACCGCATCGGCGTGATCGGCGATTCCGCCGGCGCGCATCTCGCCGCCATGGTCGCGCTCGCGGGCGATCAGTTCACCTCGTCCTATCGCGACGATGCGCACGCCGCGACGCCGGCCAACGTCAAGACGCTGATCGGCTTCTATGGCGTCTACGACATGCTGGCGCAGTGGCATCACGATCTGGCGGCGCGCCCGCGCGATCCGATCGTCGAGAAATTCCTCGGCACATCGGCGACGGAGAACCGCCGTATCTTTTTCGATGCTTCCCCGATCAGCTACGCCACCGTCGATCGCAATCAATTGCGCGTCCTGCTCATTCACGGCACCGACGACGATATCGTCGATTCGGCGAGCCAATCGGGCGCGTTCCTGACCGCGCTCGGTCAGGCGCAATTCTTCGTGCGCCGCATCATCATCCCTGGTGGCGGCCATTTCTGGTCGGCCGACCCGTTCGAAAACGAGCCGACGAGCTACGGCGCCGCGGTGGCGCCGCGGCTGCTGCAGTTTTTGGAAGGCTCACTCTAGCTTTTTGATGGAGCATCGTCTTTTCGGAAAACCGGTATCCACTTTTCCGGATCATGCTCTAGGTCGCCGTTTGGAGAAAGCATGGCAGTAAAGCAACAAGGCGATGTCGGGGTCGTCGGTCTCGGCATCATGGGCGGCGCATTCGCCCAACATCTCGCCGCGGCGGGCTGGCGGGTGATCGGCTATGATGTGTCCGCGGCGCGGCGGCGCGCGCTGGCGCGCGTCGGCGTCGAGATCGCGGCGGATGCCGCCGACGTTGCGCGGCGGGCGCCGACCATCATCTTGAGCCTGCCCAAGGCTTCGGCGCTCGCCGCGACGGTCGCCGCCATCGCCGCCGCCGGCGTCAAGCGCCGCGTCGTCATCGAAGCCTCGACCTTCACGCTCGATGATAAAGTCGCCGCGGCGGAAACGCTGCGTGCCGCCGGCCATGTTTTGCTCGACTGTCCGGTCAGCGGCACCGGCGCGCAAGCCAAGGCGAAGGACATCGTCGTCTACGCGTCGGGGGGCGCTACCGAGATCAAAAAGCTGCGCTCGCTGTTCGGCGCCTTCAGCCGCGCGGTGCACGACCTCGGCGAATTCGGCAACGGCAGCCGGATGAAATACGTCGCCAACCTTCTCGTCGCCATCCATAACGTGGCGACCGCCGAGGCGATGGTGCTCGGCATCAAGGCCGGGTTGCCGCCGCAGCTCATCTACGATCTGGTCAAGATCGGCGCCGGCAATTCGCGCGTGTTCGAGCTGCGGGCGCCGATGATGGTGAAGGACCGCTATGCCGACGCCACCATGCAGATTTCGACCTGGCAAAAGGACATGGACGTGATCGGCAGCTTCGCCCAGTCGCTCGGCGTGCCGACGCCGTTATTCTCCGCGACCCTGCCGATCTACGCCGCCGCTTTGTCGATGGGCCATGGTGCCGAAGACACCGCCGCGGTGTGCGCGGTGCTGGAAGCGATGGCGGGGGTGAAGCGGGGGCGCGGGAAGCGATCTTCGTAGGGTGGGCGGAGCAGCTGCCAAGCAGAAAGCTCTTGGTCAAGTTCGTGGTGGTCGCCTGCTAATTCCTACTCACAATCCTTCGCCATCATACGCTAGATTACTCGCGAGTTCGATCTGCAGTTCTCGCTCATCAAGTAATCATCCTCGACCTGTCCAAATGAAATGCCGCTGCTTCGTAGCGGCCACAATCCTTACGTTGCATGGTGGCATTAGAGCGCGGAGAGAAGTTGAACTCAAGGATGCCTTTGGCACCGCCAGAGGCGGCGACCCAGGGCCCGCGGCCCTGGGCCGTCCTTGACTTCAACTTCTCTCCGCGCTGCCGTCAGCCATGCAATGTAAGGGGAGGTCCGATTATGAGTGCCTCCGATACGTCTCGATTCCCGCGGTATGCGGTATATTGCGTGCCCCGACCGAAGCCAGTATCCCTCCGGACGATGGCAAGACGGGCCGAACCCATGAAAGCGCGCGAAAATGGTACGGCGACGCATCGCTGAGCTGCCGACGTCGCGGCTTGCCATCTGGTCGCGGCGGCTTGCGCTGTTTTCGCTGGTGACGACCTTGATCGCCGTCATCGTCGTGCGCTCGGGCGCGCTCGATATCGTGCCGGCCTTGTCGACGCTCGGCGGCGCGCTGGTGCTGGCGGTGGTCGCGATCCTGCTCGCGTTCGGCGCCGGGATTTCGATCTGGATCGACGGCATCGGCGGGTTGCAGCAGGCGATCGTCGGCTTTCTGATCGGCTTCGCGATCATCGCCTATCCGGCCTATCTCGGCGTCAAGGCGTACCGGCTGCCGGCGATCTACGACGTGACGACCGACCCGATCGATCCGCCGCGCTTCGAGGCCATCGCGCGGGTGCGCCCGCGCGACGCCCATCCGGTCGCCTATGCCGGCCTCTACACCGCCGAGCTGCAGCACGCCGCCTATTCCGACATCGAGCCCGATCTCACCAATTCCTCGCCGCTCGAGGCCTACAACGCCGCGCTCAAGGTCATCACCAAGCGCAAGTGGCACGTCGTCGACCAGCGGCCGCCGCAGGACGGTGCCACGCGCGAGGGGCGCATCGAGGCGATCGCGCGCACGCCGATCCTCGGCTTTCGCGAGGATGTGGCGGTCCGCATCCGTCAGACCCAGGACGGCGCCCGCATCGACGTGCGTTCGGCCTCGCGCTACGGCCGGCACGATCTCGGCGAGAACGCCGCGCGGGTGCGCGCGCTGATCGACGATATCGACGACGTGCTCGCCGCCGGGCCGGACAAGAAACAGCCGGTACCGAAGCCCGTTCAGGCGGCGGGCAAGGGCGGTTCGGCCAGGCGGTAGGTGCCGCGGATCGAGGGCGCGCCCTCGGTGGCGACGATGCCCCGCGCGACGAGATCTTCGAGATGGGCCAGCGCCGACAGCGAGGCGGCGCCGATGAGCCGCGGATCGAGCCCGATATAGACCGCGCGCACCAAGGTCGGGATGTCGGTTTCGCTCTTGCCGAGCCGGCGCAGGATCGACGCCTCGCGGCCCTCGCGGTGGCGGATGTAGCTCTGCACGAAGGCGGGCGCGTCGCGCACCGGTCCGCCATGGCCGGGCAGGTAGACCGGCTCCGGCCGCCGCGCCAGCTTTTGCAGCGAGGCCATGTAGTCGCTCATGGCGCCGTCGGGCGGCGCCACGATCGAGGTCGACCACGCCATGACGTGATCGCCGGAGAAGACGAGGTCGGCCTCCTTGAAGGCGAAGGCCATGTGGTTCGCGGTGTGCCCCGGCGTCGTCACCGCTTCCAGGGTCCAGCCGTCGCCCGTCACCACGTCGCCGTCGGCCAAGGCGATGTCGGGGCGGAAATCCATGTCGGCGCTGGCGTCGAGGCGTTGCGCCTCGCCGATGTGAAGCGGCCGCGCCGGACGGTGCGCGCCCTCGGCATAGACGGTGGCGCCGGTCGCCTGCTTCACCTTGGGCACGGCGGGGGAATGGTCGCGGTGGGTGTGGGTGACGAAGATGTCCGTGACCGTTTCGCCGCGCACGGCGTTGAGCAGCGCCGCGATATGGGCGTCGTCGTCGGGGCCGGGATCGATGATCGCCACCTTGTCGCGGCCGACGATGTAGCTGACCGTGCCTTTGAAGGTGAACGGGCTCGGATTGTCGGCGACCAACGCGCGCACACCCGGCGCCACCTCGGCGGCGCGGCCGGGCACGAGGTCGAAGGTTCTGTTGTAGGGAATGTCGTCGCTCATGTGGTTCCGTAGGGGCGGCCCTTGTGGCCGCCCTCGCTCGCCTCGCAGATAGGCGACAAAAGCGGGCGCCCACAAGGGGCGCCCCTACGACGGAAGCCATGAAAACGAAAGGACCGCCACGCCCGATGAACTTCGCGGGCGTAGCGGTCCAGAAAAGGATGGAGCCCCGGTGCCGGGATCGCCGGGGCTCCAAGCAATCTCATTCAACACGAGTTGTGAGATCGAGATCGCACCCATAGCTATGCAAACCGCGGGCCAAGTGCCCGACAGCGGCGAAGGTGTCGAATTCGTGTCGTTTCGTCTTCGCTCGGCCGCGACTCCGCGCTCATTTGGTCGCGCGGCGGGCGCCTGCTGACTAATTTGCGGGCATCCCCCGATACCGGCACATTAAAACGGCGTCCGGCTGCGGATCGCGGCTGCCAGCGTGCCCTCGTCGAGATAATCGAGTTCGCCGCCGACCGGCACGCCATGGGCGAGCCGGGTCACCTTGACCTTGGCCTCGTGCAGGAGGTCGGTGATGTAGTGCGCGGTGCTCTGGCCGTCGACGGTGGCGTTCAGCGCCAGGATGATCTCGCCGACCGCCGGATCGTGGGCGCGCTTGATGAGCGCATCGACGGTGAGGTCGTCCGGACCGATGCCGTCGAGCGGCGACAGCGTGCCGCCGAGCACGTGGTAGCGCGCATTGATGGCATGCGCCCGCTCCAGCGCCCACAGATCGGAGACGTCGGCGACGACGACGATGGCGGAAGGGTCGCGCCGCGGGTCGGTGCACACCGTGCAGGGATTTTGCGTGTCGATGTTGCCGCAGACCCGGCACACCTCGATCTTGTCGATCGCCGTCTGCAACGCGGCGGCGAGCGGCGCCATCAGCGCCTCGCGCTTCTTGATCAGAAACAGCGCCGCGCGCCGCGCCGAACGCGGCCCTAGTCCCGGCAGGCGGGCCAAGAGCTGGATCAGACGTTCGATTTCGGGTCCGGCGGAAACGGCAGGCATCGATCAGAACAACTTCAGCCCCGGCGGCAGCGGCAGGCCGCCGGTGAGCGCCTGCATGCGCTCGGCGAGCAACGCTTCGAGCTTGCGGCGGGCGTCGGCGTGGGCGGCGACGATCAAGTCCTCGATGATCTCGCGCTGATCCGGCGCGAGCAGCGTGCCGTCGACATGCGCGGCCTTGACCTCGCCCTTGCCGGACAATTTCAGCGTCACCATGCCGCCGCCCGCCGTGCCTTCGACCTCGATGCGGTCGAGCTCGGCCTGCATCTCTTCCATCTTGGTCTTGAGTTGGGCGGCCTGCTTCATCAGGCCCAGAAAATCAGCCATCGCGGCACCTTTCTAAAGTTCGTCGTTCGCCCAGGCCGGTCGCGCCGGGCACATCGTCCGGAATCTCGTCCGCCGCGGCGGGCGGCGGCGTTGGCGGCCGCACGTCGACGATTTCGGCGCCGGGAAAGCGCGCCAGCACCGCCTGCACCAACGGATCGGCGCGCACGCCGTCTTTCAGCTCGGCCTTGCGCGTCTGCGCCTGGGCGTGGAGGCTGGGCGCGCCTGGCTCGGCGGATACCACGACCATCCAGCGCCGGCCGGTCCAATCCGAAAGCTTTTTCGACAGCTCGCCGGTCAGCGCGCGCGGCGCGCTCGCTTCGAGCGCGATTTCCAGCTGGCCGTCCTCGAACCGCACCAGCCGCACGTCGCGCTCGAGCGCGCTCTTGATCGCGATGTCGCGCTTCTCGGTCGCGAGCGCGACCAGCGCCTCGAAGTTCGGTACGGCGCGCGCCGGCGCGCCCGCCGTGTCGCGCGCGACCGGCTCGTTGTTGGTCGCAAACTCCGGCGTGACCGCCGGCGCCGCCGCGACGAGCGCCGCGCGCGGTGCGCCGCGCGGCGCTTCCACCCGCGGCGAATTTGTCTGCATGGTCGGCGTCGCGCCGCCGTTGCCGCCGCCGCGTGGCGGCGAGGGCGCCGCGGTGGAGGCCGACCCCTCGCCGAGCGAGCGGATCACCTCGTCCGGCGTCGGCAGGTCGGCGGCATAGGCGATGCGGACCAAAACCATTTCCGCCGCGGCGATCGGGCGGCCCGCCGCTTCGACCTCGGCGATGCCCTTGAGCAGCATCTGCCAGGTGCGCGCCAGAACGCGCATCGACAGTTTGGTCGCGAACGCGCGGCCGCGCGTGCGCTCGGTCTCGGTCAGCGACACGTCGTCGGCGACGGCGGGCACGATCTTCACCCGGGTGACGAAATGGGTGAACTCGGCGAGATCGCCGAGCACCATGGCGGGATCGGCGCCGGCATCGTATTGGTCGCGCAGTTCGCGCAAGGCGCCGGCAAGGTCGGCGCGCATCAATGCTTCGAACAGATCGATGATGCGGGCGCGGTCGGCGAGGCCGAGCATGCCGCGCACGTCGTCGACGCGCACGGGACCTGCGGCATGGGCGATAGCCTGGTCGAACAGCGACAGCGCGTCGCGCACCGAGCCTTCCGCCGCGCGCGCGATGAGCGCCAGGGCCTCCGTCTCGGCTTCGATCGTCTCCTTGCCGGCGATGCCTTGCAGGTGCTTGACCAACAGGTCGGCGTCGACGCGGCGCAGGTCGAAGCGCTGGCAGCGCGACAAAACGGTGATCGGCACCTTGCGGATTTCGGTGGTCGCGAACACGAACTTGGCGTGCGGCGGTGGCTCTTCCAATGTCTTCAACAGCGCGTTGAAAGCGGCGCCGGAGAGCATATGCACTTCGTCGAGGATGTAGACCTTGTAGCGTGCCGACACCGGTGCGTAGCGCACCGCCTCGTTGATGGCGCGCACGTCTTCCACACCGTTATGGGAGGCGGCGTCCATCTCGATCACGTCGAGATGCCGGCTTTCCATGATCGCCTGGCAGTGCAGGCCGAGAACGGGCATGTCGATCCGCGGTCCGGTGACCGAGCCGTCCGCCAGTTCGTAATTCAACGCGCGCGCCAAAATGCGCGCCGTCGTGGTCTTGCCGACGCCGCGCACGCCCGTGAGCACCCAGGCCTGCGGGATGCGGCCGGATTCAAAGCCATTGGAGATGGTGCGCACCATCGCATCCTGGCCGATCAGGTCGGCAAAGGTCGATGGCCGGTATTTGCGCGCCAGCACGCGATAGGGGGCGGCCGGGGTGGTAGCGTCGTTCATTGTGAAAAATGTAGCCCGGGTTGAGCGGAGCGAAACCCGGGAGCGGTGTGCCCGCCTCTTAGTCGATCCCGGATTTCGCTCCGCTCAATCCGGGCTACACCCTTGAGTGAAAGTGGGAGGCTGACGAGCGACCCGAACCGCGCTCGTTAGGGCTGCTTCCTTCCGGACCTGACCCGGTTGGCGAGTGGCCCGTCCACCGCCAACCTCCCGGCCCCTATATCGGCCGCGGAGGGGGAGAAAGCAAGCGGGCGTCGGGTTGCCGGTGGGTTGCCGGTCCTGCAGTTTTGGAGGACATTTGGCGACAACCCAACGCGCGGTGTGAGAGCGTCCGACGGCTCGGTCGCCGGTCGGTCGCCGCCATACCGAGCGGTGGAATATGCCTTCGCTTTCACAGGGAGGAAATAGCTATGCGACGCGATGCAAGGTTTGCCGTGCGGGCCGGCATGGTCGTGCTGTTGCTCGGCTTCACCGCCGCCGCCCAGGCGCAATTCCTGATCGTCGGCGACGACAACAAGCTGCACTGGGACGATGCCGGCAAGCCCGCCTTCACCGAGCCGGGCAAGGACGAAGTCGTCATCGTCGACATCAAGGATCGCGAACAGCCGAAGATCGTCGCGACGCTGCCCTTGACCAACACCATCATCGGTCCGCCGACCAACCTCGCGGTCACGCCCGACGAAACGCTCGCGCTGATCGCCAACTCCCTGAATTATGAATCGAACGGCAGCGGCGGCTGGAAGCCGGTGCCCGACAACAAAATCTTCGTCATCGACCTGACGGCCAACCCGCCGGCGCAGATCGCGACGGTCGAGGTCGGCAGGCAGCCCTCCGGCATGGCAATCAACAAGGCCGGCACGCTTGCGCTCGTCGCCGACCGCGCCGACAACGCCGTCACCGTACTGACGATCAGCGGCAAGGAGGTGAAGCCGGTGCAGACGGTCGCGCTCGGCGACACGGTGTCCGCGGTCGCCATCACGCCGGACGGCAAGCACGCGCTTGTCAGCAAACACGCGGCGCACAAGGTGGCGTGGCTCGACATCGACGGGCAGGGCGTGAGCTACAACAAGAAGGACATCGCGGTCGGCAGCTGGCCCTACAACGTCCAGATCACCGCCGACGGGCATTTCGCCTTGACCGCCAACCAGGGCAACAGCGGCGTCGGCGACGGTGGCGTCGGCTCGGTCAGCGTCATCGACCTCAGGGCCGAACCGCCGCGGCTGGTCGACTACGTCACCGTGAGCCCTTACCCGGAAGGCCTCGACGTCTCGCCGACGGCGCCGCTCGCCATCGCGGTGGCGATCAACGGCAGCGGCACGGCGCCGAAAGGCGCCTGGTTCGAAAACCCGTATTCGCTGCTCGACGTTCTCTCGACCGCGGGCGGTCGCGTGCGCAAGATCGGCAGTGTCAAAGCGGGCCGGCTGCCGGAAGGCATCGCGTTCAGCCCGGAGGGCAAGTACGTCTATGTCGGCAATTTCTCCGACAGCAATCTGCAGGTCTTCAAGGTCCGGGGTCACACGCTGCGCGATACCGGCAAGGTGTTGAAGCTGCCCGGCCATCCCGCTTCCGTGCGGGGCAATACGCCCTGACGATGCCGGATCAACAAACCGACCAGCCGCCGCCCGGCTGGTCCCTGCATCCGCAATTGCACGCCGACACGGCGCCCTCGGCGATCTCGCTCTGTCGCGTCTGCTCGCGATCAACGATGCCGACTATCCCTGGCTCATCCTGGTGCCGCGCCGCGCCGGCGCCGTCGAGATCGCCGATCTCGGCGAGGAGGCCGCGGCGTTGATGGCCGAGATCGTCCTGGTGTCGCGCGCACTCGAGGACGTAACGGGATGCGACAAGCTCAATGTCGCCGCCATCGGCAACGTCGTGCCGCAGCTTCATGTCCATATCGTTGCGCGAAACAAGGACGATCCGCTGTGGCCGAAGCCGATCTGGGGCGCGGCGCCGCCCCGCGCGGGCGAGGTGGCGGCGTTTGAGGGATTTATTGCTGCGATTCGCGGCGGGCTCGGGATCTGAGCCGCGTCAGATTTGTTGATCCTCGCGCGGCGCGGCGAGAATGTCTTCGACAAAAGCGGCAAAAGCCCGCGCCTTGGCGCTGGCACGACGTTCCGGATGGAAACAAAGCCCAGAGGTCGAGCGGCGGCAGCGTCCAGTCGCGGAGCACTTCGCGCACCGTGCCGTTCTCGAGTTCGCGCGCGAACATCCATCCGCTGGTGATGGTGAGCCCGAGGCCGGCAAGCACGGCCTCGCGCACGCCCTCCGCCGCGGTGATGCGGATGCGGTCGTTGAGCGTGGCGTCGACCATCGCGTCGCCCTTGCGGAAGGTGCTGCCTTCGCCGCCGCGCGCGTAGACGACGGCGGCGTGGTCGGACAATTCGGTGGGAGTCTTTGGTTCACCCGCGCGCGCGAAATAAGCCGGTGTGCCGACGACCAGCCGGCGCGATTGGCCGATCTTGCGCGCGACGAGGCTCGAATCCGCAAGCTCGCCCATCCGTAAAGCGACGTTGATGCCTTCTTCCACCGGATCGACGTGGCGGTCGTCGAGCACCGCGTCGATAGCGAGACCCGGGTGGCGTGCGAGGAATTCCGGCAGACGTGGAATGACATGCAGGCGCGCGAACGTCACCGCGCCGCTGAAGCGCAGCCGACCGGTGAGACCCGCGCCGGCGCCACGTGCGGCGAGATCGGCCTCGTCGGCTTCCGCGATGGCACGCCGTGCATGCTCGTAGAAAGTCTGCCCGGCTTCGGTCGTCGCGAGGCCGCGCGATGAGCGTAACAGGAGGCGCGTGCCGAGCCGCTCCTCGAGTTGCGCCATCGCCTTGGAGACCGCCGGCTGACCGATCCGCAACTGCCGTGCCGCCGCCGAAAACGAGCCGGTATCGACCACGCGAATGAACGCCTCCATGGCAGAAAGACGGTCCATGGCTATTCCTCCATGGAATGGAAGCTATTGCCGCAAGGCCACTGGGGCAATCCGTCGGAAATGGCCAGTTCTCGGTTTCGCGTTGATCGTTATCCCCCAATGGCGAAGAGGAAGACCATGTCTCTGCAAGATAAACTTGATGCAATGAAGCGGACCTTCGAGTCCGGCGGCAACCTCCCGGCTTCAGTGATCGAGGCGATGCACCGCGCGACCGCGGAGCTGATCGCCTCCGGCGCCGCGGCGCGTGCGGTCGAGGTCGGCGACAAAGCGCCGGCCTTCGTGCTGAAGGATCCGGACGGTCATCCGGTCGCTTTGGCCGACCTGCTGGCGCAGGGACCGCTGGTGCTGACGTTCTACCGCGGCATCTGGTGCCCGTACTGCAATGCCGATCTGCAGGCGCTCCAGGCGGCGCTGCCGCAATTGGAAGAATACGGCGTCAAGCTGGTGGCGATTTCCCCGCAGACCGCGCCGAACAGCCGACGCTCGCAGCGCGAGAACAAGCTGGGCTTCCCGATTCTGTCCGATCCGGGCAACGAGGTTGCC
Source organism: uncultured Pseudomonadota bacterium (assembly GCA_963836095.1). Taxonomy (GTDB): domain Bacteria; phylum Pseudomonadota; class Alphaproteobacteria; order Rhizobiales; family Xanthobacteraceae; genus BOG-931. The sequence goes on along the minus strand of CAWIHU010000011.1, from coordinate 58,464 downwards.
GCCGCCTATGGGCTTCGCTTCAAGCTGCCGGATTATCTCGCCGACGTTTACAAGAACGTGTTCAAAAACGACCTCGCGGTCGTCAACGGCGACCCGAGCTGGACGTTGCCGATGCCGGCGCGTTTCGTCATCGCCCAGGACGGCACGATCCTCTACGCCGAGGTCAATCCAGATTACACGCGCCGCCCGGACCCGGAAGAGCTGTTGCCGGCGCTGCAGAAGTTACGCGCCGCCGCGTAACGGCGGCAAGCGGAGCAGCGTAGGGTAGCCCACGCGCCTACGCTACTTCCGCAGGCTCAGCAGATAGGCGGTCACCTGCTTCACCTGATAATCAGCCAGATAAGGATTCGGCATCCCTTTCGGATTATCCAAGCCCCGGTGGGTCGTGGCCAGATAGGTTTTCAGCCAATCGGCGCTGAGGTCGGCGCGTTGCGCGATGGTGGCGAACGGGGGCGCCGGCGGATTGAGGTCCGGCATGAAGCGCTGGTCCGCCGCCGCCACGTGACATTGCGCGCACAGCATCGCCGCCAATTGATGGCCCTGGCGTATGTCGTCCGCGTTTTGGGGTTGTTGGGCGCGAGCCGCGCCGACCGTCACGGACAGAACGAGCAACGACGCCAATTGCAGAGGTAGTTGTTTGCGCTTCTTCATGTTTCACAGCCAATCCGGCTTCCCGAATGAACCGCGCGCCCCCGCGAACCATACGAACCATGATCGGGCCCCGCGCGCCATCCTTTGTCAATCCGGCGCGATCACGGACCGCACCGAACGCGGTCTTTACCGCCCGCCTTGACCTTCCCGGCCGGTTGCGGCTTCTATGCGGCCAAGCCGCCAGTGTGGAGGAATAGAGCGGATGAGGTCGGGCTTCGCCAAGATTCTTGCCAAGATTTTTGTGCAGTCGCGTGCCCAAATGCTTGCCCAGAGTTCGCTCGCGGCCGTCGCGGCCGGCACGCCACACCATAGCGCAATGAGGGCGGCGTTCCTGACAACCGCCCGCCCAGACCCGAACACCCCGCCGCACGCCTATGCGGGCAGCCGCCTCGAGCGTGCGGCTGCCATGCGCGGTGACGCGGCCGCACTGGCGGCTTTGGCGTGCGATGCGCGCGTCGGTTTTTACGCGATCGCCGGCGACGCCGTCGTACTGCACCAGCGCGGCGATGGCTTCGATCCGTTATTTTCGGCCGCGCAGGCGCGCACGCTCGGCGAGGCGCGCGACACGGTGTTTCTCGGCCTGGAAGATGGGGCGCCGCGTTTCGGCATCGGGTTCGAGGCGGGCGCGGTCGAGGCGCTCAAGACGCGGCCTGGCTTGAGCGTCGCCGATCTGCGCGCCATCGCCGTTCAGGGACTTATCGCCGCGGAGCATTTGCCGCCGCTCGCGCAAGCGAAGGCGGTGCTCAGCTGGCATGCCCGCCACCGTTTCTGCCCCAATTGCGGAGCGGTGACGATGCCGACCCAGGGCGGCTGGCGCCGCGATTGCCCGTCGTGCCGGGCCGAGCATTTTCCGCGCACGGATCCGGTCGTCATCATGCTCGCGGTCGCCGGTGATCGCTGCGTGCTCGGCCGCTCGCCGCGGTTCCCGCCGACCATGTGGTCGTGTCTCGCCGGCTTCGCGGAACCCGGCGAATCGATCGAGGAAGCAGTGCGGCGCGAGATCAAGGAAGAGGTCGGGCTTGCGTGCGCGCGGGTGACCTACTTCGCCTCGCAGCCCTGGCCGTTTCCGACTTCGCTCATGATCGGCTGCCACACCCAGGCGGTGTCCGACGACATCGTCATCGACAAGAGCGAGATCGAGGACGCGCGCTGGTTCGACCGCAAGGAGCTCGAGCTGATGCTCTCGCGCGCGCATCCGCAGAGCCTGACTACGCCGCCGCCGGCCGCGATCGCCCATCACATCATCCGCGCCTTCGTCGAGCATGGCTCCGATGTGCTCGGCTGAGACCGGCTGCACCGGTGCCGCCCGCGCGCCGCGTATTCTGTGCACCGGCATCATCGTGCTCGACGAGGTTTTTCGCGTCGCGGAATTTCCGCAAGCGGACGGCAAGGTCGAGGCGAAGGAGTTTTTCGTCGTCAATGGCGGCTGCGCGGCGAACGCCGCGGTTGCCATCGCCCGGCTCGGCGGCCGAGCGGCGCTCGCGGGTCCGCTCGGCGGTCCCGCCGGCGAGGACCGCAACGGCGACCAGGTGTTGGCGGCGCTGGCGCGCGAAGGCGTCGATACCAGCGCCTGCCCGCGCGTGCCCGGACTGGCGACGGCGCTGTCGGCGATCTTCATCGATGCGCGCGGCGACCGCACCATCGTGACGTATCGCGACGCCCGCATCGCCGCAATGACGCCGGCCGATCCGCAGGACCTGGTGGCCGGCGCGGCTCTCGTCCTCGCCGACAACCGGTTTCCGCAGTTCGTGCGGCCGATCTGCGAGGCGGCGCAGGCGCGGGGCTTGCGGGTCGTGCTTGACGCCGACAAGGCGACGATCGTCGACGACCCGCTGCTCCGCCTCGCCTCGCACGTGATCTTTTCGTCCGAATGCCTGCGCGCCACCACCGGCTGCGACGATCTCGCCGACGGGCTTGCCCACATCGCCCCCCACAGCGCCGGGTTTCTGGCGGTGAGCAACGGGCCGCACGACATCCTCTACCTCGATGACGGCGCCTGCCGGCGTTTGCCGGTGTTCGCGGTCGACGCGGTCGACACGCTCGGAGCCGGCGACGCCTTGCACGGCGGCTTCGCGCTGGCGTTGGCCGAGGGCAAGACCGAGATCGAAGCCATGCGCTTCGGTGCTGCCGTCGCCGGCATCAAGTGCAGCCGCCTCGGCGGCTCAGCCGGTGCGCCCAACCGCGCCGAAGTCGAGGCGCTGTTGGCCGAACGGGTCGGGTCTCGCTGGAAAGCGGTCGAAGACGGGCTTGCCTTGGAATAATTTTCCATATAGCTAGTCTGTTGACGGTATTATTGAAATAATATACTCCGCGGTTGGGCCGCGGGTGCCGTCAGGGACCTCCTATGGACGCCATCGACCGGAAAATTCTGACCGTGCTGCAGGACGACGCCTCGCTGTCGGTTGCCGAGATCGGCAACCGGGTCGGCCTGTCGTCGACGCCGTGCTGGAAGCGCATTCAGCGCCTGGAGGCGGACGGCATTATTCTCAAGCGCGTGGCGCTGGTCGACCAGGACCGCATCGGGCTCGGCATCAGCGTTTTCGTCTCGGTCGAGACCGACGACCATTCGCAGGAATGGCTCGACCGCTTCGCCAAGGTGGTCGGCGCCATGCCGGAGGTGATGGAATTCTACCGCATGGCCGGCGACGTCGACTACATGCTGCGCGTCGTGGTGCCGGACATGGCCGGCTATGACGGCTTTTACAAGAAGCTGATCGCCGCGGTGCCGCTCAAGAACGTAACGTCGCGCTTCGCCATGGAAAAGATCAAGTCGACCACGGCGCTGCCGATTCCGTGAAAAATTACCCTCCCCACCCGGGCCGCGCTTGCGCGCGCCCGGGCGCAGGCTCTTGTGGGGAGGGTCGGCGAGCGCAGCGAGGCCGGGGTGGGGCCGTGATCATCTCGAAGGCGTCGCGTCACCTTGCACCTCCCCACTCCTACCCCTCCCCACAAGGGGGAGGGGAAAACTAAGCTCACGACCCGGTCAGTGAGATCGAGTTCGACTGGCGCGGGCGCATGTAGAATTGATCGCTCAGCGTCAGCGTATTGGTGAGAACATAGCCGTAGGTCGGATTGTAGCTGTACGAAGCCTGGCCGAGGATCAGATAGGAGTTCGCCACGGCGAGCCCCGAGGGCAGCGTCACGGTCTGGCCGACTGTCAGGGCGGTGCCGTTGGACGTGCTGCTCCACACGACGGTCGCGTTGCCGTTGGCATCGATCGCGATCTCGGAGACCGTCTCCGCGAGGTTGCCGGCGGTATAGGGCGCGATGATCGCCGAGCCCGCGTTGAAGATGTTGGTCAGGTCGGCGTTGGTGATGGCGGTGTATTGGCTCGACAAATCCGCGACGGCGCGCGCGGTCAACGTGACCTTGCGTTTGACGGAAATCCCCTGCGTCACCTCGGCGGTGCCGAGATAGAGCGCCAGCATCAGCGGCAGCGTGATGGCGAATTCGAGCGCCGACACGCCGCGACGGTCGGCGGCGAACTCGGCGAGCCTTGCGCGCAGCGACGCGACGAAGGCGGTCGCGCGCGCGACGATACGAGCGGATCTGGTGCGGGATTTGGCGGCAGCCTCGACGTTCATGGCATCATTCTTCGTTCATGACATCATTCTTGGCGTCACAACGGGGTATAGGGTTCGTTCTGGAACACGGCGGTGGCGGCAAGCAGATTGCTGCCGCCGGTGATGTTGCTGAGATGGAGCGGGGTGAAGAACACCGGATATTGGTAATACACCCGCACCACGATGACCTGTCCGGGCACGCCCGGATTGTAGCCCATGGCCGAGCTGTTGAAGGCGCCGTTGGTGATCGGCATCCCCAGATTGACCGAGGCAAACGAGGAATAGGTCTTCGACGTCGACATAGATGCCGCTCGCGCAATTGAAGATCGCGTGGATCTGATTGCAGACCTGGGTTTTGAATTGTGCCGCGGTCCAGCCTTGCGTCTGCGCCTGGCCGGTCATGACCAGCCTGCCGGCGACGGCGGCGGCTGATTCCAACGACTGCCCGGACAGGAAGATCAGCGCCGTCTGCAGAACACCCAGCGTCAAGCCGACGAACGGCGTGGCGACGAACGCGAATTCGACGCTGGCCGAGGCCCGGGTCTGGCCGGCGAAGCGACGCAGCAGATGAGACATGCGCTTGATCACGAACAACCTCGACCGAATGTCGGCGCGCCGCGCGCTTTGGGACGCGGTTCTTCATTACCAAAGAGCTATTGGCGATTTGTTGCAGTGATTGTCGAGAACGAGAGGGTTATCGTTAAGACAAATGTAACCCTGGCAAAGCCGCCGGCGCGGGCAAAGCTGCCGGCGCGCGTTCAGCGGTCGGACCGTCCCGCGGCGGCCGCGGTCGCGGCCTGGGTGTCGCGGGTGACCGTTTCGGAGATGGTCTTGTCGAAATAGTCGGGGGTGTCGCCGAGCGTGATCCGGCGTTCGCAGTTCGGCTTGCAGCTATAGGTCTCGCGGTTGAGGCCGCGGTAAACCACGACGATGCGGTCGGTCGGCCCTTTCACTTCGATGGTTTTCTCCGTCAGCACGGCCCCGTCGTGGTCCATGACGATGAAATTGGTCGCGCCGTAACCCTTGCCGGTGATGACGGCGATGCCGCCCGGCTGGATCGTCAAATCGGCGATCAGCGGATTGCCGATCACCACCGTCGCCGCCCGATCCGGCAGCTTCACGACCCTGGCTTGATCGAGCAGGATGACGATCGGCTCGCCCGCCGCGGCGGGCGGCACCAGGGCGACGAGCAAAGTGGTGACCGCGAGCCAAATGAGCGGGCGTAGGTTCGCCCCGCCGCCGACGCACAACGCCGCCATCGAAATGCTCCGATACGCTACGCGGACAACATCACCGAACAGCACCGCAGTCGGATCAATCCAATTGACTGTAAATTCGTGAATGAAGTGCAAATCGTCGCCGCCACTTTGCGCGGACGGCGGCGACGCTTGCTTAACGATATCGGCAAAATCCGTGGCTCACCGCGTGAACGGATATATGAGTTGGGCGCCGAACCCCGCCGGAAACTCGCGATCGTCGATGCCGTAGCGGTCCGGCCGTTCGCCGGCTGGCATATAGAAGGTGCCGAACAGGAGATCGAGGATCGGAAACGTCGCGGCAAAATTCTTCTCGCCGCCGCGGTCGGGCAAAGTGTGATGCCAGCGGTGGAAGATCGGCGAGGCGATCACGTATTTGAACGGGCCGAGGCTCCAGTCGAGATTGGCGTGCACGAACGCCGAATGGGCGATGGTGATCGGGCCGAGCACGACGAAGACATTGGGCGAAATGCCGGCGATCAGCAGCGCGACGTCGGCGACCACGGTGCCGAAGAACACATTGATGGGATGGAAACGCGCCGCCGAGATCCATTCCAGCTCCTCGGTGGAATGGTGCACGGCATGGTATTTCCACAGTTGTTTGCCGTGGAACCAACGGTGCGTCCAGTAGGTGATGAAGTCCTCGCCGACCAGAAAGATGATCATCTGCGCGGCCAGCGGGAGGCTGGCGAGCGGGCCATGGCCGTTCTCGTAGAAGGCGATCAGGCCGTCGGCCGTCGTGATGTGAAACAATAGCGCGGCGCCGGCGATCAACAAGCCGATGCGGAAATAGCGCGCCATCACCGGAATGAAGAACCAGTAGCAGATATCGGTGACGGCGTCCTTTTTGCGCCACCACGGCACGCCGGGATTGCAGGCCCAGAACGTGGTGAGAACGGTGAAGACGGCGGCCAGCGCCAGCGAAATCGGAATGTTCTTCAAGAATGTGTGGCCGACATCGGCGATGAATCCGAGAATTTCCTGGCTCATGTTGCGACCGTTATTCTTGTTGTTGACCGGGGTGGTGACGCGAAACCACGGGGGCAATGTCTCTGGTATCGGCGACGCCGATTAAGATGTGATGAACCGCCGCCGCGCGAACCACGCGGCACCGGCATCGGTGAATTGCGTGGACGGCAAGGGCGGTTTACATATATGAAGTATTCATCTGCTAAAGAGTGGCAACGCGACCGGGAAAGCGTACAGATAACAACTCGTTCAATTAAAAATACGCTGTTAACTACGTTATAGACCGGACCGATACCGGCGGGTTTCATCGATTTATTTAACCGCATCGCAATGTCTCCCCGATAGGGTTACCCCCGATCCAAATGGTCCGGACAACGGGCGTTGGGTCGCTCAGACAGCCACGTGTGGACCTAAGGAGCCAAACCGATGAAGAACCTGTTTTCGAGTTTCGTGAAGGACGAATCCGGCGCAACGGCGATCGAATACGGCCTCATCGCCGCCGGCATTTCTGTCGCGATCATCGCCGTCGTCAACGGCCTCGGCACCAAGCTGAACTCGACCTTCAGCAGCATTTCGACGCAGCTTAAGTAAGCGTGACGTCGTGTTGATCTGCGAGGGGCTCCGGTCCGAGGACCGGGGCCTTTTCGCATTCGGGCAACCGCATGTCGTCGCGCGCGCCCGCGCGCTAACGCGCCGTCAACCGCGACCGGCGTAGAACGGGCGCCGGAGCCAATTCGAGTGCCTCGCCCATGTCTGCCTTGCCAATGTCTGCCATGCCCATGGCTGTTGTGACCGAAGCGCTGTGCCTGACGCTGTTTCCGGCCATGATGGCGTTCGCCGCCTCGAGCGATTTTCTGACGATGACGATCGCCAACCGGGTCTCGATCATCCTGGTCGCTGGATTTATCGTGCTGGCGGTGATGACGGGCATGAGCGGGGTGGAAATGCTGTCGCACGCCGGCGCCGGCGCCGCGGTGCTTGCCGCTGCCTTCGTCTGCTTCGCCTTCGGCTGGATCGGCGGCGGCGACGCGAAGCTGGCGGCGGTCTCGGCGCTGTGGCTCGGCTTCGGCCATCTCGCCGACTATTTGGTTTATGCTTCGTTGCTCGGCGGCGCGCTGACGATCGTGATCATTCAGTTCCGCGCCTTGCCGTTGCCGCAGCTGTTCGTCGGGCGGGAATGGGCGGAACGGCTGCACCGCCTCGACGGCGGCGTTCCTTACGGTATCGCGCTCGCGGCGTCGGCGCTTCTCGTGTATCCGCATACCGAATGGATGCGCGCGGCCGGCCTTTGAGCATCAGGATGCGCCGCGTCAACACCTGATTAACGCGATTTAGATACTCCGCATTAACCATGCCTTGACGTTTAGCTGGTGAAATCCCGGATGACGGCCAGTTGAGCCGTAGCGTTTGGGAAGTAAGCGTAATGAAAGCCGCGCGTCTCATTGTCCTCGGTGTCGCTCTCACCGCCGGCGGTATAGCTGCGTATCTCGCCAGCGGCAGTCGACAGCCCGAGCAGAAGCCGCCGGCACCGCCGCCGCCGGCGCTCGCGACCGTCGACGTGTTGGTCGCGGAAACCGATCTCAACACCGGCCAGACGATCGGCGACCGTGACATCGGCTGGCAGACCTGGCCTGCCGCCGCGGCCAATGCCGCCTTCATCAAAAAGAGCGATCGGCCCGACGCCGTCAATCAGTTCGTCGGCGCCGTCGTGCGCATGCCGGTCGCGCAAGGCGAGCCCATTCGCGAGAACAAGGTCATCATCGGCAAGCGCGGCGGTTACCTCGCCGCGGTGTTGCCGGCCGGGATACGCGCCGTCTCGCTCGAAGTCGCGCCGGACACCGCGGCCGGCGGCTTCATTTTGCCCAATGACCACGTCGACGTGCTGCTGACGCATCACGAAAAGGCGGAAAGGCCGGGCGCCCCCGATAAATTCATCACCGACACCATTTTGCGCAACGTGCAGGTGCTCGCGATCGATCAGACCGTCGGGGAGAAGGACGGCGAGAAGGTCGTCATCGGCAAGACCGCGACGCTCGCGCTGACGCCGGAGCAGGCCGAGCGGCTGGCGCTCGCGCATCAGCTTGGTTCGATCTCGCTCGCGCTGCGCAGCGTGATCAATTCGCAATCGCCGGTTCCGCAGGACGGCGTGGCGAAAAAGGAAGACAACGACAAGCACGCCATCAACACGGTGCGTTTCGGCATCGGCACGCAGACGGCAACGTCACGCTGAACCGCACGGAGTATGATCATGACGAAAGCGACTTCGACCCGCGCCGCCCCCGTCGCGATCCTGGCCGTTGCGATGTTGGCGGCGGCGTCGTGGCTCGGCACGAAGGCGTGGGCCGGCTCCGCCACCGCGCCGGTTGTCGAACCGCAGCTGCAGAATATTCGCGTCGCCGCGAGCGACGTCGGTTCGCGCAGCGTGGCGCTCGGCGTCTCGAAGTCGATCGTGATCGATTTTCCGCGCGACATCAAAGACGTGCTGGTCGCTGATCCCAAGATCGCCAATGCCGTCGTGCGCTCGACGCGCCGCGCCTACATCATCGGCATCGAAGTCGGACAGACCAACGTGTTCTTCTTCGACGCCGACGGCAAGCAGATGGCCGGGTTCGACATCGCGGTCACGCGCAATCTCAACGGCATCCGCGCCGCGATCCGGCAAGTGCTGCCCGATGCCGACATTACGGTCGAGGGCGTCGGCGACGGCGTCGTGCTCTCGGGCACGGTGTCGAGCCAGTCCGAAGCGCAACAGGCCTACGACATCGCCAACCGCGTGGTGAATTCCGGCGGCGGCGGCGGCGGCGGCGCTTTGGGTGCCGCCGGCGGGAGCAAGATCGTCAACGCCATCGTGGTGCACAGCCGCGACCAGATCATGCTGAAAGTGACGGTGGCCGAGGTCGAACGCGACATCATCAAGCAACTGGGCATCAATCTGTCCGGCTCGCTCGGCTACGGCAGCGCGGTCGTCAATTTCAACAATACCAATCCGTTCAGCGCCTACGGCCAGTCGCTGAGCGGGTCCAGCATCGCCGCGTCGTTCAAGTCCGTCACCGGGACGTTGCAGGCGATGGAGCAGGCCGGCGTCCTTCGCACGCTCGCCGAGCCGAACCTGACTGCGGTATCCGGCGAAACCGCGACGTTCATGGCCGGCGGCGAATTTCCCATCCTCAACGGCTATTCCTGCTCCGCGGTCGCGACCGGCACGTCGGTGACGACCTGCCAGCCGTCGATCACATTCAAGAAATACGGCGTCGGTCTCAACTTCACGCCGGTCGTGCTGAGCGAGGGCCGCATCAGCCTCAAGGTCGGGACCGAAGTCTCCGATCTTTCGAGCAGCAATGAGTTGAGCGTGCCGATCCCGGGTTCGAACAACAGCGTCACCGTTCCCTCGATCCGCACCCGCCGCGCCGACACGACGGTGGAAATTCCCTCCGGCGGCGCGCTCGTCATGGCCGGCATGATCCAGGACCAGACCAATCATCAGATCAACGGCCTGCCCGGTCTGGCGGAGCTTCCGGTTCTCGGTCCGTTGTTCAAAAGCAACGACTTCATCAATCAGCAGACGGAGCTGATGATTCTGGTGACGCCTTACGTCGTCCGCGCGGTCGCGCAGAAGGACCTGTCGCGGCCCGACGACGGCTTCGCCAATCCGAGCGATCCGGCGCAGGTCCTGCTCGGCCGGTTCAACCGCATCTACGGCGTCGGCGGCAATGTCGATCCGCCGGACAATTACCACGGCAAATACGGCTTCATTCTCGATTGATGGCGCGCAAGGAGACGATCATGTTGGCAAAAGTTAGCACCGTGATCGCCTCGCGCCGCGACGCCGCGCGACTGGCTGTCCGCGGCGCCGTGATTGCCGGCGCGGCGCTGTTCGTCTGCGCGTGCAACACCGACCAGCCGCAGGTCGCCGGCGTTTCGGACGTGCCGAGCGACTATCGGCTGCGCCATCCGATCACGATCAGGGAATCCGACCGTACGCTGGAGATTTTCATCGGCTCCAACCGGGGCTCGCTCGATCCGGGGCAACGCGCGGAGGTGCTGGCGTTCGCGCAGACGTGGCGACGCGAGGCGACCGGCGGCGTCCTGGTCGATCTGCCGGTTGGTTCGAGCAACGAGCGCGCCGCAGCCGAGTCGCTGCGCGAAATTCGCTCGATCCTGGCGGCAAGCGGCGTGCCGGCGGACGGCGTCATCGTGCGCAACTATCATCCGAGCCCGCGCAAGCTCGCGACCGTGCGCGTCACCTATCCGAAGATTACCGCGCAGGCCGGGCCTTGCGGGGTGTGGCCGCAAGACATCGGGCCGAGCCTCAATCGCGAGTATTTCGAGAACCAGCAGTACTGGAACTTCGGCTGCGCCAGCCAGCGCAACCTCGCTGCCATCGTCGCGAACCCCGCGGATCTGGTGCAGCCGCGCGCCGAAACGCCGATCGATACGACGCGCCAGACCACGGTCGTCGATAAATATCGTCAAGGCGCTGCGACCGCGACCACATATCCCAACAGTGCAGTCAAAATTAGTGACTTTGGCCAATGATGCCGGACCATGATGCGAGCAGCAGCTAACCACGCCGTAGCGGACGAAGGCGTCCCCGAGGTCGTCGGCCGCGAGGAGCATATCGCGCCGGCGCCGCGCATTTCGGTGCAGGCCTTCTGCGAGACGGTGGAGACCGCGGCGGCGATCCAGGCGGCGGGCGAGGATCGCCGCCTCGCCAAGGCGCATCTGCGCATCCAGATGGGCGGCCTGATCGCGGCCGTCGAGGCCTACCAGAACTCGCCGACCCCGAACGTGATCATGCTGGAATCCGAAAGCCGCGGCGACGACCTCGTCGGCGGCCTCGATCAGCTCGCCCAGTACTGCGACGCCGGCACGCGCGTCATCGTCATCGGCCGTTTGAACGATGTCGGGCTCTATCGCGAACTGGTGCGGCGCGGCGTCAGCGAGTATCTGATCACGCCGGTCGGCGCCTTGGACGTCGTGCGCGCCGTCTGCGGGCTGTTTTCGGCGCCCGACGCCAAGCCGGTCGGGCGCGTCATCGCCGTCGTCGGCGCCAAGGGCGGCGTCGGCGCCTCGACCATCGCCCACAATATCGCGTTCGCCGCCGCGCGCGACTTGATGCTCGATGCGGTCGTGACCGATCTCGATCTCGCCTTCGGCACCGCCGGTCTCGACTTCAATCAGGATCCGCCGCAAGGCATCGCCGAGGCGGTGTTTTCGCCCGACCGCATCGACAATGCCTTCATCGACCGGCTGTTGGCGAAGTGCACCGACCATCTCAGCCTGCTCGCGGCGCCGGCGACGCTGGAGCGCGTCTACGATTTCGGCGCCGACGCCTTCGACTCGATCGTCGATACGCTGCGCGCCACGGTGCCGTGCATCGTGCTCGACGTGCCGCATCAATGGAGCGGCTGGATCAAGCAGACGCTGATCGCCGCCGACGACATCCTCATCGTCGCCGCGCCCGATCTCGCCAATCTGCGCAATGCCAAGAACCTGTACGATCTGCTCAAGACGGCGCGGCCCAACGACCACCGGCCGCTCTACTGTCTCAACCAAGTCGGCGTTCCCAAGCGCCCCGAGATCAAGGCCGCCGACTTCGCCAAGGCACTCGACGACGACCCGGTGGCGGTCATTCCATTCGAGCCGCAGGTGTTCGGCGCGGCGGCGAACAACGGACAGATGATCGCCGAGGTCGCCGCCGGCCACCGCACCGCCGAGATGTTCCGCACGATCGCGCAGCAATTGACCGGGCGGGCCGAGCCGAAGAAGCAGCGCGCGGGGCTGTTGCCGCCGCTCATCGAGAAACTGTTGCAACAACTGTAGCGTAGCGTTTTTTTGGTGGAGTTGCGTTCGTGTTTGGTAAGCGTCCCACAGCCGGCAGTGCACCCCTCGTCGAGTCGCGGCAACAGCCGTTGCCGCCGGCGCCCGCGCCGTCCATCGTGCCTGGGCGCCCGGACTCTTCTGACGAGAGCGGCCGCACGCCGTTTCCGTCCGCCGGTCTCGGGGCGCCGATCATCGGCGCGCCGACGCAGGCCAAGACCGCTTCGCGGTCGCAAATTCCCTCGGCGGTCGATTCCCGGCGCGGCGATACCTATTACGAGGTCAAGGGCACGATCTTCGGCGCCCTGATCGAGGCGATCGATCTCGCCCAGCTCGCCAAGCTCGACGCCGAATCCGCGCGCGAGGAAATCCGCGACATCGTCAACGAGATCATCGCGATCAAGAACATCGTGATGTCGATTTCCGAGCAGGAAGACCTGCTCGACGACATCTGCAACGACGTGCTCGGTTACGGGCCGCTCGAACCCTTGTTGGCGCGCGACGAGATCGCCGACATCATGGTCAACGGTTCCGGCACGGTCTACATCGAAGTCGCCGGCAAAATTCAGAAGACCGGCATCCGCTTCCGCGACAATCAGCAGCTGCTCAACATCTGTCAGCGCATCGTCAGCCAGGTCGGCCGCCGGGTCGACGAATCCTCGCCGATCTGCGACGCCCGCCTGCCCGACGGCTCGCGCGTCAACGCCATCGTGCCGCCTTTGGCGATCGACGGGCCGGCGCTCACGATCCGCAAATTCAGGAAGGACAAGCTGACGCTCGAGCAGCTCGTGCGTTTCGGCACGGTCTCGCCGGAAGGCGCGGAAATTCTCAAGATCATCGGGCGCTGCCGCGTCAACGTGCTGATTTCCGGCGGCACCGGCTCGGGCAAGACCACGCTGCTCAATTGCCTGACGCGCTATATCGACGACGACGAGCGCATCGTCACCTGCGAGGACGCGGCCGAACTGCAATTGCAGCAGCCACACGTGGTGCGGCTGGAAACGCGGCCGCCCAATCTCGAGGGCGAGGGCCAGATCACCATGCGCGATCTGGTGCGCAACTGCCTGCGCATGCGTCCCGAGCGCATCATCGTCGGCGAAGTGCGCGGACCGGAAGCCTTCGACTTGTTGCAGGCGATGAACACCGGCCACGACGGCTCGATGGGCACGCTGCACGCCAACATGCCGCGCGAGGCCATGTCGCGCCTGGAATCGATGATCACGATGGGCGGCTACGCGCTCCCTTCGCGCACCATCCGGGAAATGATCTGCGGATCGATCGACGTCATCATCCAGGCGGCACGCCTGCGCGACGGCTCCCGCCGCATCACGCACATCACCGAGGTGATGGGCATGGAAGGCGACGTCATCATCACCCAGGACCTGTTCCTTTACGACATCCTCGGCGAAGACGCCAACGGCAACCTGCTCGGGCGGCATCGTTCGACCGGCATCGGCCGGCCGAAATTCTGGGATCGCGCGCGCTACTACGGCGAAGAGGCGCGGCTCGCGGCCGCGCTCGACGCCGCCAATGTGGACGCCGGCAGAGGCTGAGGCATGATCGATCCCAAACAAAACCCCGCGCGCCACGCCGGGTCGGCTCCCGGCAACGAGCTTCGGAGCGTTCGCTAAGCCATGCAAGTGCTCATGCTGTTTGCTCTGGTTGGGCTCGCGATCGGCGGGGTCGCGTGGGTCTTCGTCTATCCGATCCTGTCCGGCGAGCGAGCCGCGGAGCGCCGCGTCGCGAGCGTCGCGCGCCCCCAGCCGATGGCGGCGCGCCAGGTCCGCACGGCGCAAAAGACGCGCCGGGAACAGGTCGAAGGAACGCTCAAGCAGCTCGAGGCCCGATCCAAGAAGGCCAAGCGTGTGCCGCTGTCGGTGCGCATCACGCAGGCGGGATTGAACTGGTCGCAACAGCGCTTCTTCGTGATTTCCGCCGCCCTGGGCGCGGTCGGCTTGATCGTCCCGTTTGTCGTCGGGATGGGTCCTTTGCCGTCGCTCGGCTTGGCCTTCGCCATGGGGTTCGGTCTGCCGCGCTGGATCTTGTCGTGGCTGAAGAAGCGCCGCGAATCGCGCTTCCTCGAACATTTTCCCGACGCCGTTGACGTGATCGTGCGCGGCATCAAGGCCGGCCTGCCGCTGCTCGACAGCCTGAAGCTGATCGCGACGGACTCCCCGGAACCCGTTCGCAGCGAAATCCGCAGCATCGTCGAAACGCAGATGATCGGCATCCCGCTCGGCGAAGCCTGCATGAAGCTCTACGAGCGCATGCCGCTGCCGGAAGCCAATTTCTTCGGCATCGTCATATCGATCCAGCAGCGCGCCGGCGGCAATCTGTCCGAGGCGCTGGGCAACCTGTCCCGCGTCCTGCGCGACCGCAAGCGAATGAAGGCCAAGATTCAAGCGATGTCGATGGAAGCCAAGGCGTCCGCCTCGATCATCGGCGCGCTGCCGCTCGCCGTGATGGGCCTCGTCTGGTTCACCAGCCCGAAATACATGGAGCTTCTCTGGACGGAGCCGATGGGGCGCATGATGATGACCGCCTGCGCCGTCTGGATGTCGATGGGCGTTCTGGTGATGCGCAAGATGATCAACTTCGACTTCTGAGACCGGGCATGCTGCGCGAGATCGAACACTACCTCAATCCGAACGTTCTTATCGTGGTGCTGACCGCGATCGCGGCCTGCGCCACGGTCTTGACCTTGGCGATGCCGCTTTTGACCAACGATACGCTCGGCAAGCGCATGCAGGCGGTCGCCTTCGAGCGCGAGAAGATCCGCCAGCGCGAGCGTGAGCGGCTGGCGCAGGGCAGCAAAGTGGCGCTGCGGCAATCGCCCAGAGCCTACATGAAGACCGTCGTCGAGAACTTCAACCTCAGCAAATGGGTCGGCCAGGAAGAAGCCCACGCCATGCTGATACAAGCCGGCTATCGCGGTCAGGCGCCCTACGTCACCTATCTGTTCTTCCGCATGGTCATGCCGGTGGTCATGATGCTGCTGGCGCTGTTCTACGTCTTCGTGATCGTCAAGCTCGATCAGCCCCCGCTGATCAAGTTCGGCATCGGCATCGGCGCGGCCTATTTCGGCATGCTCAGCCCGAACCTCTTTCTCAGGAACAGAATCCAGCGGCGCCAGCTCTCCATCAAGCGCGCCTTCCCGGATGCGCTCGATCTGTTGTTGATCTGCATCGAATCCGGCATGTCGGTCGAAGCGGCGTTTCAGAAGGTCAGCGACGAGATCGGATCGCAGTCGGTCGAGCTTGCCGAGGAATTGACGCTGACGACGGCCGAATTGTCCTATCTGCCGGATCGCCGTCAGGCCTACGACAATCTCGCCCAGCGCACCGGGCTCGAGGGCGTCAAGGCCGTCTGCTTGGCTTTGCAGCAGGCCGAGCGCTACGGCACGCCGCTCGGCACGACCATGCGCGTGCTGTCGCAGGAGAACCGCGACATGCGCATGTCGGAAGCCGAGAAGAAAGCCGCCGGCTTGCCGCCCAAGCTGACCGTGCCGATGATCGTGTTCTTCCTGCCGGTATTGTTCGTCGTGATTCTCGGTCCGGCGGCCATCAAGGTGATGGCGATCCAATAACAACAACAACCGAACGGCGGGGAGTAAGCCTCATTGCGGCGGCGGCAGGGGACCCGCGGCCGCGGTCGCCGCGTTGTCGCGCAGGCGGGCGGAAATGATGCGCGTCGTCGCGGTGCGCGAGCATCTGCCGCAGATACGCGACATTGGCGGCGGCCTCGTCGGGCGGCAAATCGGCGCGGGCGATCGTTTCGGCCTCGGCGAACCGGCCCTGCAGCCCGACCACGAGCGCCAGGTTCTGCCGCACCCGCGGATCGACCGGCGGCCGCGCCGCAGCGCGGCGCAGGATCGTCTCGGCGTTGCGGAGATCCTTGGAGAGCGCGTAGGACAGGCCGAGGTTGGACAAAACCGACGGCTCGTCCGGAACGATCTTGAGCGCCGTGAGATAATAGCGCTGCGCCTCGGTGTGGCGGCCGAGCTGGTCGAGCACCGCGCCCTCGACCGACAAGATGTGCCAGTCGGGCTGGTCGGGCGAATGGGCGCGGCCCAGCACATCGAGCGCCTGATTGTAATCGCCCGCTTCCGCCAGCGCGCGGCCGTAGGCGCCGAGCACGCGTTTGTCGTGCGGATTCTGCAACGACATCCGCTCGAGCACGGCGACGGCCTGGGCACGCTCGCCGGTGGCGCGGAGCGCCTGCGCGTAGCGCAACGCGACGTCGACGTTCGACGGATTGGCGCGGTATTGCGCGCCATAGGTTTCGACGTCCTGCCGCCAGGCGGCGTCGGGGCGATCGGCCGGCGCGATGGGAATCGAGCCGGTCGTGGTGGCGGTTTGCGTCGTCTGGCATCCCGCGAGAGCCGCGGCGATGGCGCCGAAAGCCGCGGAAGTGAACAGGCGCGCAAAGCGGGATCGGGTTGAACGCATCGCGATCGCTGCCAAAACAGGCGCCATGGCGCGCCAAGCGCCAATGCCGCAGGGTCGGCCAGCAATAGTCCGTTAACCCTAACGAGCGGTTAACGGCCTCTCTGCGGGCGCCGGCGGCGCGCGCGGCCTTCAATTTCGGCCGCGCAGGCTTTGCGAAGCTTTTAGATTGCGGGGACTTGCCGTCCTAGGCCGGCACCTTGGCCGCGGTCGTCACCGCGGCATAGGCGTCACCGACGTAGCTCGAGGTGTCGCCCTTCGGCCGCTCGCCGGCGATCGGCTGGCCTTCGACCATGAAATGGACGGCCTCGGCGATGTTGGTGGCGTGGTCGCCGATACGCTCGATGTTCTTGGCGCAGAACAGATGGTGGATGCACATCGAAATGGTGCCCGGATCCTCCATCGTGTAGGTCAGCAATTCGCGGAACAGCGACACGTAGAGGGCATCGACCTCCTTGTCGCCTTGCCAGACCAACAGCGCCTTGCGCGGATTACGGTCGACGAAGCTGTCGAGCACGGCCGCGAGCTGCGACGTGACGAGGGTGGCCATGTGGCGCAACCCGCGAATCAGGGTCCGCTCGGTCATCTCGCCGCCGACGGCGATGACGCGTTTGCCGATGTTCTTGGCGAGATCGCCGATCCGCTCGAGGTCGTTGGCGATGCGCATCATGGCGACGAGCGCGCGCAGATCGACGGCCATCGGCTGCCGCAGCGCGATCGTCGCCACCGCCTTCTCCTCGATCTGCCGCTGGAATTCGTCCACGGTCCGATCGGCAGCGATGACCTGACGGGCGAGCTCGATGTCGCGATGCGCCAGCGCGTCGATCGCGTCGGTGATTTGCTTCTGCGCAAAACCGCCCATCCGCGCGACCAATTGGGTCAGGCTGATGAGGTCCGCATCAAACACCCGCGTGGTGTGGTCGGAAACATTCATGGTTTTGTCGCAGTGCGTTTGCCACACTCGCCGACGCCGTCCTGCACACCAGAAACCACAGGCAAACGCAGCGAATCCAATGTGTTATCATCCTACGGTTTAAGCGTGACGGTCCAATGACAGCACCGCGTAGGTGCCGCGACGTTGGCGCGGCGAGAAATCATCACCGCAATTCACATCGAGTCACAAATAAATTAATAGCATCAACTCGATTCGGGCGGCGGGCGCTCGATGTGGCGCCGATCCGCGGATCGGGTCGGTATTTTCCCGGGGTCTTTCAGATGGGAATCCAGATGGGAATCCTGTGATGCCTTCAGCGGTCGTCGACGCGATCGGCGTTACCGGAGCCGTGCTGACCACGGTGTGCTGGCTGCCGCAGACGATGAAAATCATCCGCGAGCGCGAGACGCGGGCGATCTCGCTCGCTGGCACGGCGCTGAGCGTGCTCGGCATTTTCCTGTGGCTCATCTACGGCCTCGCCATCGTCGACGGGCCGCTGATCGCCTCGAGCGTCGTCACCTTCGCGCTGACGGCGGTGATCTTGGTGCTGAAGATCCGCCACGGCTGACATGGCGGTCCGTCACGCCCCGGCGGTGCGCTCCAAGAGCGCCAGCAGTCCCTGCAGCAATTGCAGCGGCGTCGGCGGGCAGCCTGGTATGTGGATGTCGACCGGAACGACGGCGCCGACCCCGCCGACGATGCCGTAGCTGCCGGCGAACACGCCGCCATCGGCCGCGCATTGGCCGACCGCGACCACCCATTTCGGGTCCGGCGTGGCGTTGTAGGTGCGTTCGAGCGCTTCGCGCATGTTGCGCGTGACCGGCCCGGTGACGATGAGCACGTCGGCATGGCGCGGCGACGCGACGAAGCGCAGGCCGAAGCGCTCGAGATCGTAGAAGGCGTTGCCGAGCGCGTTGATTTCCAGCTCGCAGCCGTTGCAGGAGCCGGCATCGACTTCGCGGATGGCGAGACTGCGGCCGAGCCGGCGCCGCGCCGCGCGATCGACGCTCGCGGCCATTTCCTCGAGCGCGGCGTCGTCCGGCAGCGGCGGCGCTTCCGTCAGCGGCCGGTGGGTGAGGCCTTCAAGCAATGTTCTGCGCATGACGTGCTCTTATATAGTTTGCGCTAGAGATCGTGCCCCGAATACGAGCAGTTGAACGATTTGTTGCAGAGCGGGAAGTCGGCGACGATGTTGCCCTCGATCGCGGCTTCGAGCAGCGGCCATTGAAACCAGGACGGATCGCGCAGGTGACAGCGCGCGACGCGCGTCCCCTCGAGGCGCACCCAGACCAACACGTCGCCGCGGAAACTCTCGGCCAGGCCCAGACCTTCGCCGTCGGTGCCGGCGGGCGCGACCGCGATCGGCCCGTCCGGCAGCCGGTCGAGGATTTGCTCGATCAGCGCCAGGCTTTGCTCCACCTCGCGGATGCGGATCCAGATACGCGCGTTGACGTCGCCGGCGGTCATGACCGGGACGGTAAATTCGAGTTCGTCGTAGGGCGCGTAGCCCGGCGTCTTGCGGGCATCGAAAGCGCGGCCGCTGGCGCGGCCGACGTAACCCGGCGCGCCGAACTGGCGGGCGAGTTCTTCCGTCACGATGCCGGTCGCCGCGGTGCGGTCCTGGAGCGAGGCGGTGTTGTCGTAAAGCTCGATCAGGCGCGGGAACCGCACCGCGATGTCCCGCAAGCACGTGGCGAACGATATCGGCGCCGCCGGGAGCCAAGTCGGCGGCGACGCCGCCCGGCACGACCCGGTCCATCATCAGCCGATGGCCGAAACAGGCGGCGGCCGCGCGCAGAATTTGTTCGCGCAAAATGCCGCACTGGGCATGCATGAGCGAAAACGACGCATCGTTGCAGATCGCGCCGATGTCGCCGAAATGGTTCGCCAGCCGTTCCAGCTCCGCCATCAGCGCTCGCAGATAGCGCGCGCGCGGCGGCGCTTCGATATTCAGCGCCGCCTCGACGGCGTGCGCAAAGGCGATCCCGTAGGCGACGGTGGAAGTCGCCGGAGGTTCGCGCCGGCGAGCCGTGCCGCTTGCGCGATGCGTCGCGCCCGTCATCAGCAACTCGATCCCCTTGTGCACGTAGCCGAGGCGCTGCTCGAGCCGCACCACCGTTTCGCCGCCGCAGGTGAAACGGAAATGCCCCGGCTCGATGATGCCGGCGTGCACCGGGCCGACGGGGATCTGGTGCAGCGCGTCGCCTTCCACGGGCAAGAACGCGTAAGCTTGGCGCGTGGCCGGCGCTGGCGCGCGGTCGCCGAGCGGATGGCGCACGTCCCAGAAGCCGAGATCGAGCCAGGGCCGCGCATCCGGCGCGTCGGTCGGCTCGTAGCCGTAAAGACTGTGGATGGCCCGCTCGAGCCGGATCGCCGGCGGATGCACGGCGCCGACCGAAGGAAATTGTTTGGTCGGGCAGGGGAGGCTGACGACCGCGATCTCGCCGGTCGTCTCGGCGATGATCGCCATCTGCACGGTTGGCGTCTTTCCGGCGTCGCCCCAGAGCGCCAACAATGTGGCACGCCCCGCGGCGAGCGCCGCCGCAGTCTCGCGCCAGCCCTGCGGCGTCACCACGAAACGCGGCCACGGCCGGTGGCCGTCGGCGCGTTCGCCTTGCGGAATTATGTCGATCAAACGAGCCATCGTTTTCAGCCGAGCAGCTTGGCGACGTTCTGAAACCAGGCGACCAGCGCCGGCGGCATATAGAGGCCGGCGGCGAATACGAGCGCGAGATGCGCGAACATCGGGACGTACGACGCTTGCGTCTTGCCGTTGGGGCCGCGCGGCTCGCCGAACGCGATGCCGTTGATGCGCAGGAACAATCCGGCGAGGCCGACCAACAGGCCGAACACGAGAATAATCGCCAGCAGCGGCGCGCGGGCGAAGGTCGAGGTCACGACCAGAAACTCGCTCATGAAGATGCCGAGCGGCGGCAACCCGGCGATCGCCACGACGCCGAGCAACAAGCCCCAGCCGAGCACCGGATGGGTCTCGGTGAGGCCGCCGATGTCGGCGATGCGCTGGGTGCCCTTGACCTGGGCGACATGGCCGACCGCGAAAAAGATCGCCGATTTGGTCAGCGAGTGCATGGTCATGTGGAGGAGGCCGGCGAAGTTGGCGAGCGGGCCGCCCATGCCGAACGCGAAGGTGATGATGCCCATGTGCTCGATCGACGAATAGGCGAACATGCGTTTGATGTCGCGCCGGCGGTAGAGCATGAACGCCGCGAACACGAGCGAGATCAGGCCGAGCGTCACCATCAGCGGACCGGGCGCCAGCGCGGCCGGGTTCACCGCGAGCAGCATCTTGAACCGCAGCAGCGCGTAGAGCGCGACATTGAGCAGGAGGCCGGAGAGCACCGCCGAGATCGGGGTCGGGCCCTCGGCGTGGGCGTCGGGCAGCCAGGCGTGCAGCGGCACCAGCCCCACCTTGGTGCCGTAGCCGAGCAGCAGAAACACGAAAGCGAGGTTGAGCAGCGCCGGATCGAACCCGGCGGCGCTTCTTGACGAGCACGGTCCACACCATGGCGTCGAGGCCTTCGCCGACCACCGGGCGCGCCGCCATATAGACGAGGATGGTGCCGAACAGCGCGAGCGCGATGCCGACGCTGCCGAGCAGAAAATATTTCCACGCCGCTTCCAGCGCCTCGTGGGTGCGATAGAGGCCGACCATCAGCACCGTGGTCAGCGTCGCAAGCTCGATCGCCACCCACATCAGGCCGATATTGTTGGCGACCAGCGCGAGGTTCATCGCGAACATCAAGACCTGATACATCGCGTGATAGAAGCGCACGAACGGCGGCGTCAGCCGGCCGCTGGCGAGCTCGTAGCCGATGTAGCTCGCGCTGAACACGCTGGTGGTGAAGCCGACGAACGTGGTCAATATGATGAACGTGGCATTGAGATCGTCGACCAGAAGATAGGGACCCGGCTGCGGGCGCTGGAAGAACAGCGATAGCGCGCAGGCGAAACTCAGCGTCGTCGCGGCGACGTTGAGCCGCGCCGACAAGCGGTAGCCGGGCAGGGCCGCGAGCAGCGCCGCGGCGACGGCCGGGATCACGAGCACGCCGGTCACGGCATCGAAGGTCATCGGCGTTCTCCGCGAAAACGATCGAGCGCCCGCACATCGACGGTGTCGAACCGCTCGCGGATGCGGAACAGAAAAATTCCGATCACGATGAAGGCGATCAGGATCGAGAAGGCGACGCTGATCTCGACCACGAGCGGCATGCCCTTGGCGCCGGTCGCCGCCAGCACGAGGCCGTTCTCGAGCGACATGAAGCCGACCACCTGGCTCACCGCGTTCCGTCGCGTCACCATCATCAGGAGGCCGAGCAGCACCACCGACAACGCGAAGGCGAGATCCTCTTGCGCCAGCGGATCGGCGCTATGCGTGACGCGCAGCATGACGACCATGGAGAGCGCGACCAACCCGATGCCGGCCAGCATGGCAGAGCCGACGCCGACCACCTTCTCGATCTCGCGATGAATGCCGAGCCGCACGATGATCCGGTGCAGCGCGACCGGAATGACGATCGCCTTGAACACCAAGGCGATCGCGGCGGTGACGTAGAGATGCGGCGCATCCTGGACGAAGGCCTGCCAGGCGACCGAGGCCGCGAGCGTCAGCGCGTGCAGCGCGTAGACGTTGAGCAGGGCGTAAAGCCGGTCCTGATAGAGTTCGAGGAAGCTGATCAGCACCAGCGAGCCGGCCAGGAGATGAGCGACGTCGAATTCGATCCTGCTCATCAGAAGCTCCCGGACACGAAGCGCAGCAGCGTCGCCAGAAGCCCGAGCATCAAGGCGACGCCGAGAAATTCCGGCACGCGGAACACGCGCATCTTGGCGATCGACGTCTCGAACAGCGCGAGCAGGAAACCGCCGACGGCGAGCTTGCCGATATAGGCGGCGACCCCGATCGCGAGCGCCGGTACGGCGGCGCCGGCCGCCTCGATGCCCCACGGCGCGAACAGGCAGGCGAGCAGCGAGACGTAAACAATGAGCTTGAGCGCGGCGGAAAGCTCGATCAGCGCCAAATGGCGCCCGGAATATTCGAGCACCATGGCCTCGTGCACCATGGTCAATTCGAGGTGCGTCGCCGGATTGTCGACCGGAATGCGGCCGTTCTCGGCGATCGCCACCATGACGAGGCCGATGGAAGCGAGCCCCAGCGACACCCGCAGTCCGACCTGCGGCGAGGCCATGAACTCCGCCATGGTCGAGAGCTGCGTCGAGCCGGCGATCAAGGCAATCGCGAACACGATCATGATCATCGCCGGCTCGGCGAGCGAGGCGATCATGACTTCGCGGCTCGATCCGATGCCGCCGAAACTGGTGCCGACGTCCATGCCGGCGAGCGCGAGAAAGAAGCGCGCGCTGCCGAGCAGCGCGATGATGGCGATGAGGTCGGCCGACCAGGAGAACATCAGCCCGGTGCGGAAGGTCGGCACCAGCGCCGCCGCGACCCAGGTGGCGGCGAACACCAGATACGGGACGACGCGGAACAGCCATGACGCGCTCTCGGCGAGCACGACCTCCTTGCGCATCAGCCGGACGAGGTCGCGATAGGGCTGCACCAGCGGCGGCCCTTGCCGCCGCGTCAGCCGCGCCTTCATCTTGCGCACGAAGCCGGTGAACAACGGCGCCACGGCGAGCACCAGCAACATCTGCGCGCCCTGAATGGCGAGATCGCGGATCAGGACCATATCGCGAGCACCAGAAGCAGAATGACGAGCGCGCCGAACACCATGCTGAGGAACTGACGGATGGTCAGAAACTGCAGGCGATTGAGACGGTCCGCGGCGATGCCGATGAAGACGACAAGCGGCGCGTAGAAGGTTTCCCAGATCGGATCGTGCAGTTCGACGCTGAGCCGCGCCGCGCTCATATCGCCGGGCGGCGGCATCATGACGCGTTCGCGGGCGCCGAACACCGTGGTGCCGAACACGCGGCGGATCGGCTGGGCGAAACTCGTCGCGGTGTATTGCGTCGCCGGGCTGGCGTCGGGATAGCCGCAGTCCCACGCCGGCGCGCGGCGCAGCCGGGCCGACGCCAGGCGGTGGATGACGAATGCCGCCAGCCCCCCCGACAGGCTCATGAACACGAACACCAGGAGCCCGTCATAGGAACTGCGGCTTGCGGCGATCGGGACGATCGAAAGCCATGGCGCGCCGATCTGCACCGGCATGCGCTCCCCGATCAGCGCCAGGCTGACCGGCGCCAGCGCGTCGATGAACAGGCCGGGCAGGATGCCGACGAGGAGACACAGCAACGCCAGCAACGCCATGGCGGCGAGCGAGAAGCGGTCGGTTTCGGTGGCGGCCTGCGCGGCCGCCGTGCGCGGCCGGCCGAGAAACGTCACGCCATAGGCTTTGACGAAGCACGCCGCGGCGAGCGCGGCCGATAGAGCGAGCAGCGCGCCCACCGCGGGCACCAACAGCTTGAGCCCCCATGACGGCAATTGCGGGCTGATGAGGATCGCCTGGAACGTCAGCCATTCGGACACGAAGCCGTTGAGCGGGGGCAAGGCGGAGATCGCGGCGCAGCCGATCAGGAAGACGAAAGCGGTCTGCGGCATGCGGTGGATGAGGCCGCCGAGATGCTCCATGTCGCGTTGGCCGGTCGCGGTGTCGACCGCGCCGGCGCCGAAGAACAACAGGCTCTTGAACAGTGAGTGATTGAGGACGTGAAGGAGCGCGGCGGTGAAAGCGAGCGCCGCGGCGAACGGCATGCCGTGGGCCTTGAACGCCAGCGCGAGCCCGAGCCCGATGAAGATGATGCCGATATTCTCGACCGTGTGATAGGCGAGCAAGCGCTTGAGATCGTGCTGCATCAGCGCGTAGAGCACGCCCATCACCGCGGTGACGCCGCCGAGCGCGAGCACGAGCATGCTCCACCACCATGCCGGGGGGCCGGCGAGGTCGAACACGATGCGCACGAAACCGTAGACCGCGACCTTGGTCATTACGCCGCTCATCAGCGCGGAGACGTGGCTCGGCGCCGCCGGATGGGCGAGCGGCAGCCACGCGTGCAGCGGCACGATGCCGGCCTTCGATCCGGCGCCGATCAGCGCCAAAACGAGGACGAGCGCGCCCGTCGTCGCGGCCGGCGGCGCCGCGCGCATCTGGGCAAAGGCGTAGGCGCCGTCCGCCCCGGCGAGCAGGCCGAAGGCGAGCAGCAAAGCCATCGTGCCGAAACCGGCCATCACCAGATAGACGTAGCCGGCGCGCAGATTGTCGGCTTGGCGATGATGCGACACCACCAGCGCCCACGAGGTGAGCGACATGAACTCCCAGGACACGAGAAACGTGAAGGCGTCGTCGGCGAGAAGCGTGAGCGTCATACCGGCGAGGAAGGCGGGATAGAACGGCAGCACGCGCTGCGGCGCCGCCTCGTGCTCGCCATAGCCGAGCGCGAACAGGCTCGCGCTCAGCGCGCCGAGATCGGCCACGATCAGAAAGAATGCCGACAGCGCATCGAGGCGGAAATGCACGCCGAGCCAGGGCACGCCGAACGGCAGTGTGATCTGTTGCGGGGCGGCAGCGAACAGCTGCGACGCGGCGGCGACGAGCGAGACGGCCGCGACGACGAGGCTCGCGCCGTAAATGATGCGCGTGGCGGCGGACGATTTGCCGATCGCCACGGCGAGCGCGGCAAGGACGAGCAGCGCGGCGGCGCAGCCGAGGGCGACATCGAGCGTCACGGGGTCGACCCCTGGGGCGACCCCTTCAGCCGCACGCCGCGGCCGCCGGTCTGGCTCGGCGCGTTTTCCCCCATGAGATCGACGCCGAGCGCGTCGAGCGCGGCAACGAGCTTCATCAGTGAATCGACATTGCCGCGGATCACGCCCTCGCTCGCCTCCATGCGCTGAATGGTCGGCAGCGACAGCCCGGCCGCTTCGGCGAGCTTGCGTTGGTCGATCCCGAGCAGGGCGCGCGAGGCGCGGAGCTGGCCGGCAGTGATCATGCGGATAGCGGCTATGCAGATAGAGTGAGAAGTGATGTTTTATACATGCATTATGCTGCTTAATATGCAAGATGCGATGGCGCAACATGTATTTTCAATGAACGCACAATCGTCGTCGATCTGGTCGTGTGAGTCGCCGGTAATTTGAATTTTTACCGGCAACCGCTCGACTTAGGCCTTGCTGCCGGCGTGCCAGCCGACCGCGGCGTCGGGGATCGAGTCGGTCGAGGCGAAATAGGGCTTGATGTCGAGCAGCGGCGTGCCGTCGAGGCAATCGAGCCCGACCACGGACAGCGCGCAGCCGTCGATGCGGAGAAGCCGCGCCACCGAAACGGCGATCGGATTGGGCCGCACCGGCGAACGTAGCGCAAAAGTGCCGCGGCGCTCGGGATAATGGTGCGGCGCCTGCAGCACGAGATCGCGCCGCGCCTGATACATCCAGTACAGCACCACGATGTGGCTGACGGTCTCGAGACCGGTGAGGCCGACGGCCCAGCGCGGATCGAGCTCGATAGTGCAGACTTCGCTGGTTTCGCGCGGGTTCTTGGGGCAATCTTCCCGCCGCGTCCAGGGCGTGCGGATGCGCCCTATATAATAGAGCGATGCGTCGAACCGCGCCGGCAGCTCGACGGCGATCTCGCCTTCGCGCAAGCCGGCGGTGTCGATGTCGGAACCCGTCATAGTTTTGAGCTTTGCACGCGCGTTCCGCACAATGCCAGCCCCATGAGCGGGGATCTGGCCGGGTTCATCGGACGCTAGCCCAAATCGTGGGACATGGCCCATTGACAAAATGGCGATTTAGCGCATAAAGATATCTTTATATCTGCGCACAGGTCTGGCGATGACCGCTAATTCCGCCCAACTCGGCTTTCCCGCGCTGACCGCGACGCTCAAGGCGGCGGGCGAGGCGACGCGGCTGCGGCTCTTGATGCTGATCGCCGAGGCCGAGCTGACGGTGACCGATCTGACGGAGATTTTGCGGCAGTCGCAGCCGCGATTGTCCCGGCATTTGCGGCTGTTGTCCGAGGCGGGATTGGTCGAGCGGTTTCGCGAAGGCTCGTGGGCGTTCTTTCGTCTGGCCGAGCGCGGCAGCATCGCCGATGTCGCCCGCGCCCTGGTGGCGCGGCTTGATCCCAATGACCCGGTCATCGCCCGCGACCGCGAGCGGCTGGCTGCGGTGCGCGCCGCGCGCGCCGCCGCCGCGCAGAACTATTTCCGCCGCCATGCGGCGGAATGGGACCGCATTCGCCAGCTTCATGTCGCCGACGAAGCCGTGGAAGCGGCCATCCGCGGCGCGATCGGCGCGCAGCCGATCCGCGCGCTGCTCGATCTCGGCACCGGCACCGGCCGCATGCTGGAATTGTTCGCCGCCAATGCCGAACGCGGCCTCGGCCTCGACATGTCGCTCGACATGCTGGCGCTCGCGCGCGCGCGTCTCGACCGTGCCGGGCTCAAAAACTGCAGCGTGCGCCAGGGCAATATTTACGACCTCGCGCTGCCGCGCGACTCCTTCGATGTCGTCATCATCCACCAGGTGCTGCACTTCCTCGACGACTCGGGCCGCGCCATCGGCGAAGCGGCGCGCGTGCTGCGGCCGGGCGGCCGTCTCCTCGTCGTCGACTTCGCGCCGCACGACCTCGAATTCCTGCGCGAGGAGCACGCGCACCGCCGGCTCGGCTTCGCCACTGAGGCCGTGACGCAATGGCTCGAAGGCGCCGGCCTCAACGTGGTGCGGCAGGAGACCTTGGCGCCCGGACCCGAAGGCAAGATCGCGGTCTCGCTCTGGCTCGCCCGCGACGCGCGGATCGCGCTCGTTACTTCCGACAAGCTCGCGGTGGTGCGATGACGCGCGCGCACGGCATTCGGGTCTCGTTCGAGTTCTTTCCGCCCAAGACTGCGGCGATGGAGCAATCGCTGTGGCAGGCGATCGCGCGGCTGGCGCCGCTCGAGCCCAACTTCGTGTCCGTCACCTACGGCGCCGGCGGCTCGACCCGCGAGCGCACCCACGCGACGGTCAAGCGCATTCTCGCCGAGACCATGCTGACGCCGGCGGCGCATCTCACCTGCGTCGCCGCGAGCCGCGTCGAGGTCGATGCGGTGGCCGCAGCCTATGCGCAGGCGGGCGTGCGCCACATCGTCGCGCTGCGCGGCGATCCGCCCGGCGGCGTCGGTGAGCGCTACGCGCCGCATCCTGAAGGCTACCGCAACGCCGCCGAACTCGTCGCCGGCATCAAACGCGTCACCGACATCGAAGTGTCGGTCTCCGCCTATCCGGAAAAGCATCCCGACAGCGCCTCGGTCGAGGCCGACATCGACATGCTCGAGGCCAAGGTCGACGCCGGCGCTTGCCGCGCGATCACCCAGTTCTTCTTCGAGAACGACGCTTATTTCCGCTACCTCGACCGCGTGCGCGGACGCGGCATCGACATTCCGATCGTGCCCGGAATTCTCCCGGTACAGAATTTCGCCCAAACAAAAAGCTTTGCCGCGCGTTGCGGCGCCTCCGTGCCGGACTGGCTCGCGGCGCGCTTCGACGGCCTCGACGACGATGCGGCGACCCGCAAGCTCATCGCCGCCGCGGTCGCCGCCGAACAGGTGCTCGACCTCGTCGATCATGGTGTGAGCGAATTTCATTTCTACACCATGAACCGCGCCGATCTCGTCTACGCCATCTGCCATCTGCTCGGCGTGCGAGCCATTACCCCACCCGCGTGTCCTGATCTGGCCGAGGCGAGCGCATGACCTCCGCTCCTACGAATGCAACAAAACCGGCGCCGTCGGCAAAACGCACCCCCTCTCCCCGTGGGGGAGAGGGTCGGGGTGAGGGGGGCTCAGCATTTCAGAATATTCTCCTGAACCTGCCTCATATCGCTCGGCGCGCGAACCTTGATGCGGTCATAATCAAAAAGAACTCGTATTGTTCTGACAGGTCGGAGCCCCCTCACCCCGACCCTCTCCCCCAAGGGGAGAGGGGGCGCACTGTGCAGACGGCCTCTTTTTTATCGCTTTCGTCGGCCTCCTCACGAGGTTCAACGATGAAGGCTTCGACCAAAATCGGCCGGCGGTTGCGGCGCGATCAGACGGCTGCGGAGAAAAAGCTGTGGTTTCAGCTGCGTGATCGTCGTCTCGGCGGCTGGAAATTCCGAAGGCAGTGTCCGGTCGATCGTTACATTGTCGATTTTCTTTGCGCGGATGCCCATCTCATCATCGAGCTCGACGGCGGCCAGCACGCGGTGCGCGCGGAGGCGGACGCGCGGCGGACGGAAATCCTCGAATTGCTCGGTTATCTGGTCGTGCGTTATTGGAACAACGATGTGATGCAAAACATCGAGGGCGTCATCGACGACATCGCGGCGACGCTGGAAAGCCACCGGGCCGAGCCGCCGCCGCAACAATTTCAACAAGACCATCAGTAAGCAATGACCATGTCGGCCACCAATTCAGAAGCAAAGCTCCGCGCTGCCGCCGCCGAGCGCATTCTCGTGCTCGACGGCGCCATGGGCACGATGATCCAGTCGCTCGGGCTCGACGAGGAGGGTTTTCGCGGCGCGCGGTTCGACGCCTGGAACCGCGAAGTCCGCGGCAACAACGACCTGCTCAATCTCAGCCGGCCGGACGCGGTGCGCGATATTCATCTCGCGTATTTCCGCGCCGGGGCCGACCTCGTTTCGACCAACACATTCTCATCGACCCGCATCGCGCAAGCCGATTACGGCATGGCGGAGCTTGCTTACGAGCTCAACGCCGCGGGCGCGCGGCTCGCCAGCGAGGCCGCGCGCGTCGCCGAAAGCGAGGATGGGCGGCCGCGCTTCGTCGCCGGCGCCATCGGCCCGACCAACCGCACCGCCTCGATGTCGCCGGACGTTGCCAATCCGGGCTTCCGCGCCATCACCTTCGACCAACTGCGCGTCGCCTACGCCGAACAGGTGAACGGGCTGATCGACGGCGGCGTCGACACGCTCTTGATCGAGACGGTGTTCGACACGCTCAACGCCAAGGCCGCGATCTACGCCATCGCCGAGGTGTGCGAGGCGCGCGGCATCGGCGTGCCGGTGATGATTTCCGGCACCATCACCGACCGTTCCGGCCGCATTCTCTCCGGGCAGACGCCGGAAGCGTTCTGGAATGCGGTCGCCCACGCGGCGCCGTTTTCGATCGGATTCAATTGCGCGTTCGGCGCGCGGCAAATGCGGGCTCACGTCGCCGAACTCGGGCGCGTCGCCGATACGCTCATCTGCGCCTATCCCAATGCCGGGCTGCCGAACGAATTCGGCCGCTACGACGAGAGCCCGAAAACCATGGCGGCGCTGATCGGCGAGTTCGCCGACGCGGGCCTCGTCAACATTGTCGGCGGCTGCTGCGGCACCACGCCCGACCACATCCGCGCGATCGCCGCGGCCGTCGCCGGAAAAACGCCGCGCGCGGTCCCGGCGATCGCGCCGCGGCTGCGCCTGTCCGGCCTCGAAGCCATTCACGCTGACGCCGGAAATTCCGTTCGTGAATGTCGGCGAGCGCACCAACGTCACCGGCTCGGCGCGGTTCCGCAAGCTCATCACCGCCGGCGATTATCAGGCCGCGCTCGCGGTCGCGCGCGACCAGGTCGAGAACGGCGCGCAGATCATCGACATCAACATGGACGAGGGTTTGCTCGACTCCGAGCAGGCGATGACGACCTTTCTCAATCTGGTCGCGGCGGAACCCGACATCGCGCGCGTGCCGGTCATGATCGATTCCTCGAAATTCTCGGTGATCGAGGCCGGCCTCAAATGCGTGCAAGGCAAGCCGGTGGTGAATTCGCTCTCGCTCAAGGAGGGCGAGGACGCCTTCATCCGCCAGGCCAGGATCGTGCGCCGCTACGGCGCCGCGATCGTCGTCATGGCGTTCGACGAAAAGGGCCAGGCCGACACCTTCGAGCGCAAGACGAAAGTCGCGGCGCGCGCCTACGACGTTCTGGTCAACCGCGTCGGCGTGCCGCCGCAGGACATCATCTTCGATCCCAACGTCTTCGCCGTGGCGACCGGCCTCGAGGAGCACAACGGCTACGGCTTAGCCTTCATCGAGGCCGCGCGCTGGATCCGACAAAACCTGCCGCACGCCCACGTGTCCGGCGGCGTGTCCAACCTGTCGTTCGCGTTCCGCGGCAATGAGCGCGTGCGCGAGGCGATGCACGCGGTGTTTCTCTATCACGCCATCGCCGCCGGCATGGATATGGGCATCGTCAATGCCGGCCAGATCGAGGTCTATGACGATCTCGATCCCGAGCTGCGCGCGACCTGCGAGGACGTCGTGCTCGACCGCCGGCCGGATGCGGCGGAGCGCCTGCTGGCGCTCGCCGAGCGGCATCGCGGCCACGGCAAGGAAAAGAAAGAGGTCGATCTCGCCTGGCGGGCGTGGCCGGTCGAGCGGCGCCTCGCCCATGCGCTCGTCCACGGCATCACCGATTTCATCGCCGCCGACGTCGAAGAGGCGCGGCTAAAGGCGCCGCGGCCGCTCGCGGTGATCGAAGGCCCGCTGATGGACGGCATGAACGTCGTCGGCGATCTGTTCGGCTCGGGGCGGATGTTCCTGCCGCAGGTGGTGAAATCGGCGCGGGTGATGAAGCAGGCCGTCGCCCATCTGATGCCGTACATGGAGCAGGATCGGGACGGCCGCGATCACTCTTCGTCGAACGGCAGGATCGTACTCGCCACGGTGAAGGGCGACGTGCACGACATCGGCAAGAACATCGTCGGCGTCGTCCTGCAATGCAACAATTACGACGTGATCGATCTCGGCGTCATGGTGCCGGCGGAGAAGATTCTCGAGGCCGCGACCGCGGCGCGGGCCGACATTGTCGGGCTGTCCGGCCTCATCACGCCGTCGCTCGACGAGATGTGCCATGTCGCGGCGGAGATGGAGCGGCAGGGCTTCGACGTGCCGCTCCTGATCGGCGGCGCGACCACGAGCCGCGTGCACACGGCGGTCAAGATCCATCCCAATTATCGTCGCGGCCAGACTGTCCATGTCAACGACGCGAGCCGCGCAGTCGGGGTGGTGGCGTCGCTGTTGTCGCGCGACACGCGCACGCGTGCCGTCACCGAGATCCGCGCCGAATATGCCCGCATCGCCTCGGCGCATGCGCGCGCGGAAGGAACGAAGCGGCGCCTGCCGCTCGCCGACGCGCGCGCCAATGCGCTCACGCTCGACTGGTCCGGCCGCTATCTGCCGCCGGCGCCGCATTTTCTCGGCGCCCCGCCGCTTCGCCGACATCGCCATTGCCGATCTCGTCGATTTCATCGACTGGACGCCGTTCTTCGCCACCTGGGAGCTCAGCGGCAAGTTTCCGGCGATCCTCGACGACGCCCAGGTCGGCGAAGCCGCGCGTCAATTGTTCGCCGACGCGCAGGCGATGTTGCGGCAGATCGCGGCCGAACGCTCGTTGACGGCGCGCGCGGTGATCGGTTTTTGGCCGGCGAACAGCGACGGCGACGACATTCTCGTTTTCGCCGACGAAATGCGCGGCACCCCGGTCGCCGTGCTGCACACTTTGCGCCAGCAACTCACCCGCCGCGAGGGCCGCGCCCATGTCGCGCTCGCCGATTTCGTCGCGCCGCGCGCGAGCGGGCTCGCCGATTACATCGGCGCTTTCGCGGTGACCGCGGGCATCGGCGAGCATGATCTGGTCGAGCGCTTCAAGCGCGCCAACGACGATTATTCGGCCATCATGGCCAAGGCGCTGGCCGACCGCCTGGCCGAAGCGCTCGCCGAGCGCATGCACCAGCGCGTGCGGCGCGAGTTCTGGGGCTACGCCCCCGACGAGGCGCTCGCCGGCGGCGACCTGATCGCCGAAAAATATCGCGGCATCCGCCCCGCGCCGGGCTATCCGGCGCAGCCCGACCACAGCGAGAAAGCGACGCTGTTCAAGCTCCTCGACGGCGAGCGCGCGATCGGCGTGCGGCTGACCGAAAGCTACGCCATGTGGCCCGGCGCCTCGGTGTGCGGCCTCTATTTCAGTCATCCCGACAGCTATTATTTCGGCGTCGGCCGCATCGAGCACGATCAGGTCGAGGATTATGCCCGGCGCAAGAACTGGACGGTTGCTGAGGCCGAGCGCTGGCTCGCGCCGATCCTCAACTACGATCCGCTGGCGGCGCGCAGCGCGGCGGAGTGACGGACATCACGTAATTCGTTTTTTAATCTCGAATTCCCTTTTTCGCTAGAACGGCGCGCGTAATTTCATTGGGCGCGACGCCGGCCTTTTGCATTTCCTCATACCAGCGCGCGGCGCCCTGCTTGTCCGACGCCTTGTCGATCAGCGTAGAGAAAGTGAACACATCGGGCGCGACGCCGGCCTTTTGCATTTCCTCATACCAGCGCGCGGCGCCCTGTTCGTCCGACGCCTTGCTGATAAGCGTATTGAACGTCGTCACATCGGGCGCGACGCCGACCTTTTGCATTTCCTCATACCAGCGCACGGCGCCCTGTTCGTCCGACGCCTTGCTGATAAGCGTATTGAAGGTCGTCACATTGGGCGCGACGCCGGCCTTTTGCATTTCCTCATACCAGCGCGCGGCGCTCTGTTCGTCCGACGCCTTGTTGATCAGGGTATTGATAGTGGTCACATCGGGCGCGACGCCGGCTTTTTGCATTTCCTCATACCAGCGCGCGGCGCTCTGTTCGTCCGACGCCTTGTTGATCAGGGTAGAAAACGTGAACACATCGGGCGCGACGCCGGCCTTTTGCATTTCCTCATACCAGCGCGCGGCGCCCTGTTCGCCCGCCGCCTTGTTGATAAGCGTATTGAACGTCGTCACGTCGGGCGCGACGCCGGCCTTCTGCATTTCCTCATACCAGCGCGCGGCTCGCGAAATGCTTGGCGCTCTCCTAATCAGCGTTGTAAAACTGATCACGTCAAAACGCCGTTCGCCGCTAGCCAGCAGTTTGTTGAACTCATATTCCATTCCATGGAAGGGTAAGTCTCTTAGTCGTTTATTGAAAGCGATTATCTTCGGGTCAAGAGACGGCCCGTCAAAGATGGTCGAATCGAAAATCGTAGTTCTATCCCGTTTCGCTTCCCGAATTCCGGTATTTCTTAGATCAGAACCAGAAAAATCAAAGCCGGTAAGATCCTGACCAGATAGCGGAACCCCATTGAGGTAAATCCCGCGAAAATCGAGATTCGGGTCGAGGCCTGCCGCGCTTGTCAAGCCTTTAAAGCTCGCATCATCAGTGGTCAGAATGCGTTCGATTTTTTGAAGAAGGCGTCCCAAATTCGCCCGCTGAGACGCGTGGCTGGAATCCGGCGATTGCTCACCCTTTCGTATCGATGGCTTCTTGCTCATTCCTAACGTCCTTCACCGTAGCTCGCATTGTCTCGTGTTGAGGGAGCTTGGGGGCATGAATTTCGTGATGATTTAGGTAAAACTCGCCGCTGAGCATCGTGTCCGTTTGCGCGCCCTCCGCTGCGGCGCGCTGGATACAGATTTCGATGAACGCTTTTCTGAGCGCGTCCTCGTGACTTTTCGTTTCGCGTTGTTGTTGTAAGGACGGAATTAAATCGGCGAGAGGTTCTGCCGAGCTCACCGCGACCCTTAAGGAACCGCTCACGCCGAAAAGGGTGGCCACAATCCTCGGGTCGTTCCCATGATGGTTCGGTTTAAGGACGCATAACGCAATCGTTCCTTCCTTGCCCTTGTAACCGTCGCCGCGCTCGTCGTTCCGGCCGGAGAGATATTCGCCGGTCAGGCAACTCTCCAACCCCTCACGCAACGTCCCGGATGGTGCACGCGGATCACCCAGGTCCGTACCGATCGTCCATCCGGTTGGCGTAGCGCTGACAATGGGATATGGAGCGCTCGCCTTCTGTTCCGCACTTTCGTGGCTCTCCTTTCCGGCGTTACCCTGGGCCAAGGCGGTAAAAACGCCGGTGATTTTCGCCCCTATGCTTAGCTTAACCTCGCCAGCGAGACGGCTGCCTTGGCGGGCCTTCCAGCTTTCCGACCATCTCTCCTTTGCGAGAGTGGCTTGATACGCATAGTCACGATCAAAGCTCGGATGATCGAGTTGCAAAATGGCATGTGTAAGTCCAATTGCAACGCTGTATTTTCCCAAATCAAAGGACTTGGTCGTGAATATTGCCGTCGCTTTGAGTGCAATACCACCCGTTCCGGCCACAGGTGTAATTCTCACCCGCGCCAGTTGGGTCGCGATTTTCTCAAGGTCGGGTCGTTCGTTCTTCTTCGCCGCGATGGCAACAACCTCCCACTTCGCAATTGTGACGTAAGGTGTAACTCAACGCAAGGCTGCAATCCACCAGCCTCGCCTCACCGAAAGCTACGCCATGTGGCCGGGCGCCGCCGTATGCGGCCTCTATCTGAGCCATCCCGACAGTTATTATTTCGGCGTCGGGCGCATCGAGCACGACCAGGTCGAGGATTACGCGCGGCGCAAGAACTGGCCGGTCACCGAGGCGGAGCGCTGGCTCGCGCCCATCCTCAACTACGATCCGCTGGCGGCGCGCAGCGCGGCGGAGTAGCCGGCCGCATATTCATCGAACAAAGAACAAAAAATAAGGCACCGGAGTCGCTCGCTCCGGTGCCTTATTATTCTGACCGCCCGTTGGACCGCGGCGGCCCTTGTGGCCTCTGGCGTCTCACATCTGAAACTGAAACTCAGAACGCGTGCAGCACGATCGCGCCGATGAACGCGAACGCGGCGCAGACCGCCAGAACATTGAGCTTCATGGTGAGGTCCACTCGTCGTACCTCCATCGAAGTTTCCGTCATCAGGCTAGCGGAAGTAGCCGACGGGTTAAAGACAATAACATGCTGCGGCGCGGCATCAATTTTTCGTGGTCATGGATCGAATTACCGCGGCGACAGGGAACAAATCGCCGCGACGAGGGTTCAAGCGAGCCGCCTGGACGGTTGCGCGCGAAACAAAAACAATCTGCGGCATTTGTTGGTCATTCGCCGTCCATCAGCGTCACGAGCGCGGCGGTCGCGCGACGCACCAGCGGGAACGCGAGGAACGCGGTGAGGGCGGCCACAGGCCAGCCGACGGTGAAGGCAAACAGCCAGCGTCTCACATAGTCGGGGTGAAAGCCGATATTGACGAACGTCACGGCGGCGCTGGCGATGAAGACAACGACGCCGGTCGCCAGGATCGGAAAGATGATTTTGGCTTTGCCTTCCATGGTTCGTCCCCCTCGCACATTTTCGACGGTGTTGGCGTTGAGCGCAATCGGCGGGCGGCGTCGCGGTCGGCATAGTTAATATTTGCCAGCGCGCAAACTGCCGACAGCATTGAGCAAACCTTAACGGAAAATCTCGCATTGTCGCGCGCATGTCGCGTGGCGTTTCCTGCTGGTTGTTCGGCTCGGTCGCGGTCGTCGCGCTCCTCGCGCTCGCCGGCTGCGGCCATTATTTTTTCGCCGAGCGCGAGCCGTGGCGGCACGACGCCGAAGTCGCCTGCCTCAATTCCGGCGCGGTCAGGGAAACGCCGGGACGCGTGCGCGTCTCCGCCATCGAGGGGCCGGGCATGTGCGGCGCCGATTTCCCGATCCGGGTGTCGGAATTCGGCGACAGCGCGCCGCTCGGCTATGACGACGAGCCGGTGCGTCCGCCCGGCAACGTTCCCGATGGCGCGATGCCGCCGCGTTGGCCGGGAGCGCAGCCGCCGCCTTACGTGCCGCCGCCGCCGGCGCCTTATGTGTCGCGCTCGCCGTATCCGGCGCCGAACATAGCCGCCGCGCCGTCGGGGCCGCCCTTGTCGTTGACGCCGCAGGGACCGCCGCCCGGGCCGCCGCCGTCATATCCTCCCGCCGCGGCGGAAGGCGAGGCGGAGGGTTTGCCGCCGGACATGCCGCATCCTTATCCGCCCGGCGTGGCACCGGGCCCGTCTTTTCCGCCGCCGACTTATGCGCAGTCGCCGTACCAGCGCGCGGCGCAACCGCCGCCGGGCGAGCCGCCGCCGCAACCGCCGCCGGTTTATCCTCCGCCGTTCGGCGGCGGCCGCATCGGACAGGTCGGTCCCGTTGCCGTGACCCCGGCGGCGACGCTCGCCTGTCCGATCGTGTCGGCGCTCGATCAATGGATCGCGACGGCGGTGCAGCCGGCGGCGCTGCATTGGTTCCGCCAGCCGGTCGCCGGCATCAAACAAATTTCCGCTTATTCGTGCCGCGGCATGAACGGCAATCCGAACGCGCATATTTCCGAGCACGCCTTCGGCAATGCGCTCGACATCGCCGAATTCGACCTTGCCGATGGCCATCGCGTCAGCGTGCAATATGGCTGGCACGGCACGCCGGAAGAGCAGGGTTTTTTGCGCGACGTACAGGCGGCGGCGTGTGCGCAATTCACCACCGTCCTGGCGCCCGGCGCCAACGTCTATCACTACAATCACATTCACGTCGACCTGATGCGCCGCGCCGGCGGCCGCCGCGTCTGCGAGCCCGGCGCCGTCTCCGGCGAAATCGTCGCCGCGCGCGCCCGCGCCCACTACGCCGCGCAGCACGCGAGCGACCCCGGCGTCACCGGTTCGATCAAATCGAAGGTCAGGCATTTCCTGGGCTACAGCGGCGACGATGACGATCACTTGCCGCTCGCCGAACCGGGCGACGACTAGGCTTCCGCGTTCATCATACGTGAAGAGTATGCGAAGGCCCTCGCGCTCGACGCAGATCGATCTGCCGGGAAAATCGTCCGCTATATGCGCGTATACCCGTGGGCATGTTATGAAGGCGCCGATTTGTTCGCATTGTCGCGATGCCAGGTATCTTGGCGCGGTATCTTGCCGTAGTATTTTGAAGTAACACTCCCGAGCTTCGGCGCGCGTTTCGTCCCGTAAGGTACCGGCAGAACCAACAATGACAGCCGCGACAGCGATCGCTAACGGCGCAACCGGCGCGCCGAAAGGCAGCCTCAACGCGCTGATGTTGGGCGCGCTCGGCGTCGTCTACGGCGACATCGGCACCAGCCCGCTCTACACCTTGAAAACCGCGCTCGAATGGGCGGGAGGCGCCACGCCGGCGACGGCGATCGGCATGCTCTCGCTGATCGTCTGGACGCTGTTGATCACCACCTCGATCAAATATGTCGCCGTGGTCATGCGCGCCGACAATGACGGGGAGGGCGGCATTCTGGCGCTGATGTCGCTCCTCGGCATCAAGCACGGCGAACGCGACCATCGTGATCAGCATCGGCGTGCTCGGCGCGGCGCTGCTCTACGGCGACGGCGCGATCACGCCGGCGATCTCGGTCTTGAGCGCGCTCGAAGGCCTCGAGATGCCGGCGCCGAAAATCGCGCCCTTCATCGTGCCGCTGGCGGCGTTGGTGCTGGTC
This sequence comes from uncultured Pseudomonadota bacterium, assembly GCA_963836095.1. GTDB lineage: Bacteria > Pseudomonadota > Alphaproteobacteria > Rhizobiales > Xanthobacteraceae > BOG-931. The sequence continues at coordinate 20,541 of CAWIHU010000011.1, read as the reverse complement.
GGCCTGTTCGCGCTGCAGTCACAGGGCACCGAGCGCATCGGCAAGCTGTTCGGCCCGATCATGACCGTCTGGTTCGTGACCATCGGCCTGCTCGGGCTCGGCGGCATCCTCGAGCATCCGGGCGTGCTCGTCGCGCTCGATCCGCGTTACGGATTGAGCTATCTGTTCGGACACGGCCTGACCGGCTTTCTGGTGCTCGGCGCGGTGTTCCTGTGCGCCACGGGCGCCGAGGCGCTCTATGCCGACATGGGCCATTTCGGAGCGCAAGCCGATCCGCTTCGCCTGGTACGGCTTGGTGCTGCCGACCCTCGTGCTCAACTATGCCGGTCAGACCGCGGCCGTGGTCGCCGGCGATGTCGGCGCCGGCGGCAATCCGTTTTTCACGCTGTGCCCGGAGGTCCTGCAGCTCGCTTTGGTGCTGCTGGCGACGGTCGCCACCATCATCGCCAGCCAAGCGATCATCAGCGGCGCTTTTTCGATGACGCGGCAGGCGATCCAGCTCGGATTATGTCCGCGGCTGCACATCGTGCAGACCTCGGCGGCGGGCTACGGCCAGATCTATATCGGCTTCGTCAATTGGACGCTGATGGTGCTCACGCTGGGCCTGACGCTGGAGTTCCGCTCGTCGGAAAATCTCGCCGCCGCGTTCGGCATCGCCGTGTCGCTGACGATGCTGCTGACCTCGATGCTGATCTTCCTGACGATGCGGGAAATCTGGGGCTGGCGCCTGCCGCTCGCCCTCGCCGTCGCCGGACTGTTCGTCATCGTCGATCTGTCGTTCGTCGGCGCCAACATGATGAAGGTGCTGGAAGGCGGCTGGTTCCCGCTGGTCGTCGCCGCGCTCATATTCTTCCTGATGTCCACTTGGCGGCAGGGCCGCACCGCGCTGCTGCGCCAGCTCGAGCGCGACACGCTGCCGCTTTCGGACTTCATCGTCCAGGTTCACGACAAGGAGCGCGTGCGCGGCACCGCCGTCTATATGACGAGCCGGGTCGACGTCGTGCCGGTACCGCTCCTGCATAATCTCAAGCACAACAAGGTGCTGCACGAGCGCATCGTGCTCTTGCACGTGATGACCGCAAACACCCCGCGCGTGGCGCCGGAGCGACGCATCGAGGTCACGCACCTCGGCGACAATTTCCATGCCGTCGTTCTGCATTACGGCTTCATGGAGCAGCCGAACGTTCCGCGTGCGCTCGAGCATTGCCGCGCCTACGACCTCGACTTCAATATGATGGATACATCGTTCTTCGTCGGCCGGGTGACGATCGTCGCCGACAAGCGCTCGCGCGCAAGCAAGTTCAGGCTCCGGGTGTTCGAGGTGATGCATCGGAACGCGCTGGCGGCGACCGAGTTCTTCCGCATTCCGCCGAACCGGGTCATCGAGCTCGGCGGCCAGGTGGAGATGTAGCCGTCGGCGGTGCTATCGGCCGACCGCGTCCATATGCGCCAACAGCGACGCGGTCGGCCAGCAGTCGACCTTCAGCCCGTTCTTCTTCTGATACTCCCCCAACGCCGAGCGGGTCTTCATGCCGGCCTTGCCGTCGATCTTGTCGTGGTAATAGCCGCGCGCGGTCAGGATTTGCTGCATGCGGTCGAGGTCGCGGGTGGGGAGTTGCGCGACCTTGGCCCACGGCGTCTCGAACGGCCGCGGGTCGGTCATCAGATCGGCGAGATGGCCGACGTACAGCACATAGAGGTCGGAGTAATTGTATTCCTTGATGGCGAAATAATTTTTGGTGACGAGGAAGGCCGGACCGTAGAGGCCGGCCGGCTGCAACAACGATGCCGGCTGCGTGAGTTCGTCGGGCGTCGGCGAACGGCCATAAGCGGGAACGAAGCCGCGCTCGAACCATTTGCCGATCGGCAGCGTGTTTTCCGGAACGCCGAGCGTGCAATCGACGTTCTGCGGCGCGCGCGCTTCGTAGGCCCAGCGCAGGCCGGTTTGCCAGCCCTTGTCGAGCAATTGCTTCGCCGCCGAGCCGAGCGCGTCCGGCACCGATTTCCAGATGTCGCGGCGGCCGTCGCCGTCGAAATCGACCGCGTATTTCAGATAATCCGACGGCAGGAATTGCGTCAGGCCCATCGCGCCGGCCCAGGAGCTTTTCATGTCGGCGAGCGTGACGTTGCGCTCGTCGAGAATTTTCAGCGCCAGCAGAAATTCCTCGCGGAATTTGTCCTTGCGCTTGCCGTAATAGGCCTGCGTCGCCAAGACGCGGATGGCGCTTCGGGTGTCGTGGGCGCGGCCGTAATCGGTTTCGCGGCCGAAGATCGCCAAAACCACCGCCGGATCGACGCCGAACTTGCCGGCGATGCCGTTAAGCGTGCCGCGATACTGGTCGGAGAGCTTGCGGCCCTGCGCGGCGAGGCTCTGCAGCGCCGGCTCTTTCAGATAATCCGCGGGCGTCTGCACGAATTCCGCCTGGCCGGGCGCCGGCTTTTCGATGCGTCCCGGCAGCACGAGGTCGGGCAGCGCGAGATCCGGCTCGAGCCCGCGCGTCGCGAGATCGAATGTCGCACGCGAGATGCCGAGCGCCTGCGCCTGCGGCCACAGCGACTGCAGCCACGCCTGAAACGGCGCGTCGGCGAATGCCGACGATGCCGCGGACGCCAGCAAAACGGCGACTATCAAGCAACGAAGGGCGGCGGCGCGATGGATCATCGCGCCGTCATGCCCGGCCGGCCGCTTGGGCGCAAGAGCTTTAGACGTGCTCCGCCGCCGCGGCCGTCGCCGACGCGTCCGCCTTGGCGTGCTCGACGCTGCGTCAACCGGGCCCGGCCTTCGGAGCGCGCGTCACCGTCCGCAGCCTGCCGCCGCGACGGCTGGGCTGTCGGGTCTCCCCGCGTGTATGGTGGTGGACGCTTGCACGGCAGTCGGGAGCGAAAGGTCGAAAGCCTGTGGCCAAAATCCGCATTATTCTTCATGGCAAAGCAGCCGGCGATCCTCGCGTGAGAGCAGCCGTTCACGCGCTCCGGCAAGATGGCCACGTTGCCGAGGTGCGGGTGACCTGGGAGGCAGGCGATGCCGCACGATTGACGGCAGAAGCCATCGCCGACGCCGGCGGCGGCAAAATCGACTGCATTGTCGCCGGCGGCGGTGACGGCACCATCAACGAGGTCTTTGCCGCCGCCTTTTCCGCTGGTTTGCCGGATAAGTGTTCGCTCGGGGTTCTTCCCGTGGGGACCGCGAACGACTTTGCTCATTCCGCGGGCCTGCCGATCCAGGATTACACAGCCGCGCTGCGGGTCGCGGCGTCCGCACCGCCGCGATGGATCGACGTGGGTCTTCTCAACGGCACGCCGTTCATCAACCTCGTCTCGGGCGGCTTCGGCTCGCGCGTCACCGTCGAAACAGACCCCGAGCTTAAGCGACGGCTGGGCGGATTGGCCTATTTGATAACGGGACTCTCGCACTTTTCGGATCTCACGGCCAGTCAAGGCCGATTTCGCGCGGAAGGGTTTTCGTGGGAAGGACGTTTCTTCGCGCTTGCGATCGGGAATGGCCGGCAGGCCGGAGGTGGCGTACCGCTTTGCCCCAATGCGCTGATTGACGACGGCCTGCTCGATCTGATGATCATGCCCGAACTGAACCACACGGCGCGCTTGGATGCCTTCTCGCATTTGCTGCGGGAAGGTGCGCCGGGAATTCGGGCCGAGCTGGTGACGACGCGAAGTTCGTGGATCGAGTACAAGTCGGCGGACGAGCTCAACGTCAATCTGGACGGCGAGCCGAAGCTCTTGAAGCAGTTTCGCGCCGAGTGCCGCCCGCGCGCGCTGCCGGTGCGGATCGGCGAAAGCGCGCTGCTTTCGAGCGGTGTCGGGCCTAGTTCTCTACGGCTCGATGATCTTGATGCCGCTGGTTGATGTAGGACAATGCACCGACATGCGGAGCCGCCTATGATTTTAAAAAATCACCCATGAAAGGCTGCACATACCCATGAATAAGCTTGTCGCGCTCGCCGTCGTCGCGGCCGCCGGTGTAGTGATGGTATTATCGACATTCGCAAGCCACGCCGCGCAGGGCGAGCCCGGCTACACGGCGAACGCGGCGCACGGGCTGGACTTGGCGAAACGGTGGTGCGCGGCGTGCCATCTCGTCTCGGCCGATCAGCAGCGCGCCGTCGCGGACGTGCCGCCGTTCGCGACCATTGCGCAGACCCCGGATTTCAATGCCGATCGTCTCGCGCGTTTTCTGCTCGACCCACATCCGAAGATGCCGGAATTGCCGCTCAGCCGAAAGGCCGCCGACGACATCGCGGCCTACATCGCGTCCTTGAAAAAATAGCTCCCGCGGGGGTGCCGCGCCGGGATCAGCCGGCGGCGTGCGGCTCCGGGCCGGCCAGCTTCGCCGCCTTGGCGGCGAGCTTGCCGCGATCGGTCGCCAACAGCACGTAGACCGCGGGCACCACGAACAGCGTGAACAGCGTGCCGATCGAAAGGCCGGCGGCGATGACGACGCCCATCTGGAAGCGCGACACCGCGCCGGCGCCGCTCGCCGTCATCAGCGGCACGACGCCGAGCACCATGGCCGCCGTGGTCATCAGGATCGGGCGCAGCCGGATGCCCGCGGCTTCTTCGACCGCGTCGCGCTTGGAACGGCCTTCCGCCTGCAATTGATTGGCGAACTGCACGATCAGGATGCCGTGCTTGCTGATCAGGCCCATCAGCGTGACGAGGCCGACCTCGGTGTAGATGTTGAGCGAGGCGCCGCCGAAGCCGAGGCTGACGAAGATGAGCGCGCCGGCGATCGACATCGGCACCGACACCAGGATGATGACGGGATCGCGGAAGCTTTCGAACAGTGCGGCGAGCGCCAGGAAGATGATGATGAGCGCGAATCCGAATGTCGAGACGAAGCCCGAGGTCTCCTGAATATACTGCCGGCTCAAGCCGCCGTAATCGATCGAATAGTCGCGCGGCAGCGTGCGCGCGGCGAGATTTTGCAGATAGGCGATGGCGTCGCCCTGGGAAACGCCGGGCATGGCGACGCCCTGGATGGTCGCGCTGTTGAGCTGCTGGAAATGGTTGAGCAATTCCGGCACGGTCTTGGTGTCGACGGTCGCCACCGTCGAGAGCGGAATGAGCGAGCCGTCGGCGGCGCGGATGTGGTAGTCGAGCAATTGCTGCGGGTTGAGGCGGAACCGCTGCTGCACCTGCGGAATGACCTTGTAGGAGCGCCCGCTCATGCTGAAATAGTTGACGTAGCCGCCGCCCAGCATGGAGGCGAGCGCGGCGCCGACGTCGCTCATCTTCAGGCCGATCTGCGCCGTCTTGTCGCGGTCGATGGTGATGTTGGACTGCGGGTTGTCGATCTTGAGGTCGCTGTCGAGGAAGATGAAATTGCCGCTGTGCTGCGCCTCCTGCAGGAATTTCTGCGCGATGTCGTAGAGGCGCTCGAAGGATTTGGTGGTGCCGATGACGAATTGAATTGGCAGGCCGATCGAGCCCGGCAGCGGCGGCGGCTGGAACGCGACGACTCGGATGCCGGCGATCTTGCTCAGCTCCTGCTGCACGACGGGCTGCAGCGCGTTCGTCGTTTTCTTGCGCCGGTCCCAGGGCTTGAGCGCCATGCCGGAGATCGATTGGCCGGGCATGTCGATCTGGAAGACGTGCTCGGTCTCCGGATGGTGGAAGAAGATCTCGTAGACCTCGCGGGAATAAAGCTGGCGCTGCCGCAGCGTCGCGTTCGGCGCCGAGATCGATTGCGACAGGATGACGCCCTGATCCTCCTGCGGGGCAAGCTCGGTGTGGGCGGTCACGAACAGGAAATAGATGCTGCCGAGCACGACCAGCGCGAACACGACCGTGACCGGCAGGTAGTTGAGGCTGCCGTGCAGGCGCCGCTGATAGCTGCGATGCAACAGCTCGAAGCCGCGGTCGATCGCCCAGGTCAGTTTCTCTTCCCAGCCGCGGTGCTGCGGATCGTGGGCCTTGAGGAGCCGCGAGCACAGCATCGGCGAGAGCGTGAGCGCGACGACGCCCGATACGGTGACGGCGCCGACCAGCGCGAAGGCGAACTCCGCGAACAGCGCGCCGGTCAGCCCGCTCTGGAAACCGATCGGCACATAGACCGCGGCCAAAACTACCGTCATCGCGATGATCGGGCCGCCGAGTTCGCGCGCGGCATTGATGGCCGCGGGAACGGGGGCGACGCCTTCCTCGAGATGGCGGCTCACATTCTCGACGACGATGATGGCGTCGTCGACGACTAGGCCGATGGCCAGCACCAGCGCGAGCAAAGTGAGCAGGTTGATCGAATAGCCCAGCGCCAGGAGAATGATGAAGGTGCCGACCAGCGACAGCGGAATGGCGACGGTCGGAATGAGCGAGGAACGCACCGAGCCCAGAAACAGGAAAACGACGATGGTGACGATCGCCAACGCCTCGATCAGGCTCAGCACCACCTCGTAGATCGCCCAAATCGACGAATTCGGTGGAATCGTAGACGATCTCGCCATAGAGCCCGCGCGGCAGCTGCGCCCGAGATGTCGGGCCAGACACGATGCACGGCGTGCGCGACTTCGAGCAGGTTGGCCGCCGGCGCGACCTGGACGCCGATATACACCGCCCGCTTGCCGTCGAAGCCGACCTCGAACTCGTAATCCTCGGCGCCGAGCGTGACGTTGGCGACGTCCTGCAGGCGCACTACCGCGCCGTTCGATTGTTTGATCACGAGATTACGGAATTCGGCCACCGAATGCAGGCCGGTCGAGGCGGTCAGATTGACCTGCACCATCTGGCCCTTGGTCGTGCCGATGCCGGAAATGTAATCGTTGGCGGCGAGCGCGGCGCTGAACGTCGGTCGCGGTCAGTCCGAAAGCGGCGAGTTTTTGCGGGTCGAGCCAGGCGCGCAGCGCGAACACTTTTTGTCCCAGCAACTCCGCGGTCTGCACGCCCCGTACGGTCTGCAGCTTGGGCTGCACGACGCGGGTGAGGTAATCGGTGATCTGGTTCGGCGCCAAGGTGTCGCTGTTGAAGCCGAGATACATGGCGTCGATGGTCTGCCCGACCTTGACCGTCAGCACCGGCTGCTGCGTCCCGGTCGGCAACTGATTGAGCACCGAACTGATCTTGGTGTTGATCTCGGTCAGCGCCTTGTCGGCGTCGTAGTTCAGGCGCAGATAGACCGTGATGGTCGAGGTGCTGCTCTGGCTGGTCGACGTCATGTAGTCGATGCCGTAGGCCTGGGCGATGGCGATTTCGAGCGGCGTGGTGATGAAGCCGGCGACCACGTCGGGATCGGCGCCGTAATAGGTCGTCGTGACCGTGACGACGGCGTTCTCGGTGCGCGGATACTGCAGCACCGGCAGCGCGTAATAGGCGCGCACGCCGAGCACCAGGATCACCAGGCTGATGACCGAGCGAGAACCGGCCGCCGGATGAAGATGTCGGTGAAGTTCATCGCGGCGGCCCGTCAGCGATCGACCGGAACGGGCGCCGCGTCGGCCGTCGGCGTGATCTTGTTGTCGATCACGATGGGCGAGCCGTTGCGCAGCTTCATCTGTCCGGCCGTGACCACCTTGTCGCCGGCCGCCACGCCGCTTGATGGCGACCTGGTCGCCGCGCGTGTCACCGAGACGAACGTTGCAGCGCCGTCAATTGCGCCTTGCCCTTGTCGTCGGTGCCGCTCCTTGACCAGGTACACGGTGTCGCCGTAAGGGTTGTAGGTGATGGCCGTTTGCGGCAACGTGATCTGCGTCGTCGCCTCGCCGTTCTCGATGTCGACGTTCGCGTACATGCCGGGAATCAGCCGCCGGTCGGCATTTGCGAACGTCGCACGGACCTGGACGTTGCGGCTGGCCGAGATCCACCTTGGGGTTGATCGACGAAACGTCGCCGGTGAAGTCTGGTCCTTGAAGGCATCGATCTTCACGCCCACCGATCTGGCCAGCCACCTGAACGAGGGTTTGTTGAGGCACGTAGAAATCGACGTAATCGGATCGAGCGCCTGCAGCGTCACGATGACCGTTCCGGGCCCGAGATATTGGCCGAGGTCGACGGCGCGAATGCCGAGATGTCCGGCGAACGGCGCGCGCAGGAGTTTCTTGTCGATGATGGCCTGCTGCTGGGCGACCTGGGCGCGGGCATTTTTCAGATTGGCGGCATCAGTGTCGATCGTCGCCTGGCTCACCGCCTGCATCTTGAACTGCTTCTGGTCGCGCTCGTAGGTGATGTCGCTCAAGTCCGCCATGGCCTCGAGCTGTTCGAGCCTGGCAACGTCGTCGGCCGTGCGCAGCTTGAGAAGCGGCGCGCCTTCCGCGACGTCGTCGCCGGAATTGAAGCTGATCGCTTCGACCACGCCGGAAACCTCGAGCGACAGATCGGCGCCCTTGACCGCGCGCAACGAGCCGATCGCCTCGATTTTCGGCTGCCATTCGCTGGTTTCGGCCTTGGCGGCCGAGACGGTCTGCGGCGGATTGCTCAGCGCGGTGATGAATTTCTTGATCATCATGCCCTTGAACACCTGGAATCCGAAAATCCCGCCGAACACGATGGCGACCGCGACCAGCATGATCACCATGCGTTTGATCATTATTGCGCTCCGTTTCTGCGGGGGCGTCGGCGTCGCTCGCCTCGTGGACGAGCTTGGTCGCCTCGGGGCTGAGCGTATCGGGCACGACGTCGATGCGGTTCCACCAGCCGCCGCCCAGCGCCTGGAACAAGGCGGCGGTGTCGGCATAGCGGGCGGCCTGGGCTTGCACCAAAGCCAGCAGCGCCTGCTGATAGCTGCGCTGCGCGTTGAGCAGGATGAGGTAGGTGACGGCGCCGAGCCGGTATTGGCCGCGCGTCAGATCGAACGTGTCGGACGCCGCCTTGACGGCGCGCTGCTGCGCCTTCAGCGTCGCCGCGTCCAATTGCACCGCCCGCAGCGCGTCGGCGACGTTCTGGAACGCCAGCAGCACCGTGTTGCGGTATTGTCCTTCGGCCATGGTGTACGCCGCTTCGGCGGCACGCTGCTGATGCAGCAAGCTGAAGCCGTGGAAGATCGGCTGGGTGCCGCTCGCCACGATGCTCCAGATCGCCGGTCGCCGGCGTGAACAGCGCTGCGGTGGTCAGCGCCGCGCTGCCGTAATCGGCGGTGAGCGCGAATTGCGGCAGCCTGTTGGCGATGGCGACGCCGATCTGGGCGCTGACCTGGTGCAGTTGCGCTTGCGCGGCGCGAATGTCGGGCCGCTGTTCGACCAATTGCGTCGGCACGCTGACCGGCAATTGCGTCGGCAGGTGCAGCGCCGCGAGCCGCAGGTCCTTGCCGTGGCCCTCGCTCGGGAAGCGGCCGATCAAAGCGAGCAACAGGTGGTGCTGTTGTTCGAGCAGCTTCTGCAGCGGCGGCAGCGTCGCCTCGTGGTCGCAACCTGCGATTCCTGCGTCAGCACGTCGGCGCGGTTGGCGGCGCCGACCACGAACTGATTGCGCACGACGACGAGCTGATCGCTCTCCGCCTTGATGATTTGTTCGGTCGCTTCGATCTGGCCGCGCAGCGAGGCTTCCTGGATCGCGGCCGTCACCACGTTCGCGGTCAGCGTCAGATAGGTCGCTTCCAGCTCGAAGCGCTGCAATTCCGCCTGCCGCCGGGGTCGCCTCGATCTGGCGCCGCAGGCCGCCGAACACGTCCGGCGCATAGGAGACGTTGACGGTCGCCTGATAGAGATTGAAGGTCGAGGACTGCCGGACGCGCCGAATTCCGCGGGCGAGAATTGCTGAGGCGTGACCGAGGCATTGGCGTCGATCTCGGCAGCAGCTTGCCGCCGGCGGCATAAAGGGTCTCCTTGGCCTGCCACAGCGCCGCCTGGGCGGCTTGCAGGCTCGGATTGGCCTGCAGCGCCTGGCCGACCAGGGCGTCGATCTCCTTGGAATGAAAGACTTTCCACCAATCGCCGGGGATGTCGCGGCCCATCACGAATTGCTGGCCGGCGCCGCCGGGCACATCGACCGAAACGGTCGCGGCCGGCGGCGTGTCGGGTGTATAACCGGCGAACGGAGGGGCAGGGGGTGGCGTAAAATCGGGTCCGACCGCGCAAGCGGACAGTCCCAATAGAGATGATGCCAATAGCGATAGCGTCGCCGCGACGGACATCGGCTTCAACACGCCAATACCGCTTATGCCACCGTTACGACGCTCGCCGGCCGACCGACCGGCGCGCGATTGGAACTGCCCCGACCCAATACGCACTTGATCACCCTTCACAAGCGCACACTAATTATTTACTATCCGGTCAGTCAATAAGAGGAATCGATTTTTCCAGAGCGGAGGTCGTCGCATGTCCGAGGTGACGGAGTTGCGCCCGGGCTCACGCCAAAAAGCGCGTGAGGAAACGCCGCCAGAAGCAGGCCATGAAACCGGCCACGCGATGCGGCACGACCGGTGGCGTCGCCGCAAGGCCGAGCGCCCGGGCGAGATACTCGAAGCCGCGTTCTGCGAATTCTCGCGCAACGGCTACGCCATGACGACGCTCGATCACATCGCCGAGCGCGCCGGCGTCACCAAGGGCACCATCTACGTCTATTTCGAGAACAAGGAGCACCTGTTCATCTCGATGGTGCGCGAGCTGATGAAAGCGGCGCTCGACACCGTGAATGACATGGCCGAGCGCCACGACGGCTCGACCGTCGATCTCCTCCGCGCGCAGTTCCGCTACATCTACGAGCATATCGTCGAGGACCGGCGCCGCCGCGAAGTGGTGCGCATGCTGATCGCCGAGGCGTCGCGCTTTCCGGCGTTGGCCGACCGCTATCACGAGGAAATTCACCGCCCCTGCATGGAGCAACTGCAGCGGACCATCCAGCGCGGCATCAATCGCGGCGACATCAGCCGCTCCGCGGTGACCGATTGCCCGCTCGTCATCATCGGGCCGATCGCGCTCGTCGACATCTGGATGATGATGTTCGACGACCGCCACCCGCTCGATCTCAAGGCGTATTTCGACGCCCACGTCGAGATGGTGCTGCGGGGGTTGTTGGCCAAGGCGTAGAAGGCGTAGCCCGGATTGAGCGGCCAGCGAAATCCGGGAGCGGAGTTTCAGCGTCTCGATCGTTCCCGGATTTCGCTGCCCGCTCAATCCGGGCTACGACGGCATCGTGTTCTGAAAACTCGGCCGCTCGGAGAGGCGCTGATAGTAATCTGAAAGGTGCGTCGCCGACGCGATGGCGGCTGCGCCTTCGGGCGACTTTTGCAAATAGAACAGGATCGGCATCAGATTGATGTCGGCATAGGTGAAGCTGTCGCCGGCGAGGTAGCCGCCGTCGGTGACGGCGCGATCGATGAGACCGATCTGTTCCGCGACAGCGGGCATCACCGCGTCGATCGCGTTGCGGTCGGGTTTGCCGTCGGCGCCTTTCGGAAAGATGTACGCCGAAAGATAAGTGCGCACGAGCGTCCCATCCATCTTGGTATTCACCAGCGACACCCATTGTTCGGCGAGCGCCGCCTGGCGCGGGTCGGTCGGGAAAAGCCTCGGGCCAGGGAAGCTGAGATCGAGGTAGGTCGCGATCGCCTTCAACTCGCACAACTCGAAATCGCCGTGGCGCATGACCGGGATCTTGCCGAACGGATGAATGGCCGCGACATCCGGCGAGTGCGGCGCCGCCGGCGCGAGATCGTAGGGGATCGCCTTCTCCTCGCACACCATCCGGACGGCCCGCACATAGGTCGAGCGCGCTGCGCCGAGGATCTCGATGTTCGCCATGGCTCTCGTCCTTGCTGCAGTGTGCTGTTAGTTAACTATATAGTTAAGCGTAATCCGAGGCCGCCGCTGCTGTCAAGACGGCGCACGCATCCGTTCGTGCGGTCCTTTCATGTTCTTGCGTCCCGCTTTCCTGTCGTGAAGGCTTGAATCCCTTCCCGCTCGCGGCAACGCGCGCCCGCTGAGGCATGATTGGCCTCTAGCGGCCTTCTACCTGAAGGAATTCGGTCAGCCAGCCGTCGATCCATTCAAGCGCAGCCTGATCCGCGAAGACGTCGGATTTGGCGTCATGAAAGAGGCAATCTCCAATTCGCACGGCACCGAGTGAGGAAAAAATCTCGTCGAACTTACGGCCTGCACCGCAGAACGTGGTGAAGTAAGTCATATCGCCCAGGCCCACCAGCCCATACCGGATGTGGGAAAGATCCGGACGCTCGATCGTCAGCTCGTTGAAGAATGCCTGGCCGTTGTCCGGTATGTCTCCGGTTCCATATGTCGACGAGCAAACGATAAAAGTGCGATATTGTCCAAACAGGGACAGGCCCGCCTTTTCCATATCGATGACGCGAACGGCCGATCCGCGCCGTTTGATATCCTCGGCCATCACTTCGGCGACCATCTCGGCCGTGCCGCTCATGCTCGCGACGAGCAGAATAATCGGTTCGTCAGTCCGGCTCATTGCTTCGCGTCGCCCAAAGCAGGGCGCTCCCACGCTCTTTCATTATGAGGGGTGCTTATAAGAACGCGTGCTCTCGAAAATAGCGTTCGGCGCCGGGGGCCAAGGGAATAGAGGTCGCGGCCATCTTGCGCGGGTCTAACGGATAGGTGACGGGACTATCCGTTGGAGCAAGGTGACGATACTGACTTTCCAGGAGTTCCGGCGTTTCGCACAGAATCGAGGCGATCGTATAAGCGATGTCGTCCGGAAAATCGTCGCGGCAGAACAGCAGAAAGTCCGAGAAATTCAGCGCCTGGAAGGAGCCCGGCAGATTTGGAAACCTGTCGGCGGCAATCTCCTTGCGGTTCCACTTGAATTTGTCTTCGACCTGGGACAGCGCCGAATCCTCGAACGGCAGGAAACTCATCCTTTTAGCGGCGCACATGTCGCGCCAGTACGGCGTCATGACGGCTTCGAACAAAATCGCGTCGGCTTTTCCGGCGGCGACCAGCGGAATTGTGTCCCACGGCGCTTCGCCCAACAGCAGCTTGCCGCCCCATGACTTGATTGTCGCCGCCGAAACACCGGAGGCTTCGAGCATGCGATGCGCCGCAAATCCCGTCATATTCACCCCGTCGTCCAACGCCGTGGAGAGAGTGAATGCCGGACGCCTCGCTCGCAGATCGGCGAAATTCTCGACGCCGAAGCGTGCGTCGATCGCGAACACGAGCGCGTCATCCTGCGGGAGCGTGCCGAGGGCGCGAAGGCGGCCGACGTCCTTCCGTCCGTTGATGCCGTGACCTTCAAAAATTGTGCGGCCAAAGCAGGCGGGGACGAACAGCGCAACTTGAACGTCGCCGTCGAGGACGGCGTCTATTGCGTCGGTCCCGCCCCTGCCGGCCCAGGTGGCAAATCTGGAACCCGGCGGAGAACGTCGCCAGAGCTCCGCGCCGATCCAGCCGCAGATGCGATGCAGGTTGGCGATCCCCCAGTCCCCCATCATGTGCACCGTGATGGGGCGATCCAGCCGAGCTTCCATAACTGATCCTTTGACAATCCCTCGCCGCCGTGCGTATATCATAAATAGATAGATATCTACCGAAAAAGCACTCTAGCGAAAAACACTCCACCCAAAATGCACAGCGACAAGCTGCGAGCCTTATCTCTTCCTGCCGACGCCGTTGCCGACGGCGACCTTGTTCCGCTGGAACGCAGCGTCGGCTATCACGTCCGGCAACTGGCCGAGAGTTGGGAAGACGTGATGGACCGGAGCGCCGAAGCGAACGGAGTGACCGTGAGCCAGTGGCGCTATCTGCGCGAACTATGGGAGGAAGATGCGTTGACCGTGGGCGATCTCACGCGCCGGGTCGGTCGTCAGGGGCCGACGACGGTCGTCGCTGTCCAGTCCTTGGAAAAAGCAGGATTGGTGACGGTGACCAAATCGACCGACGATCGGCGCAAGAGCGTGGTCCGCTTGACGCCGCGCGGCAAAAGATTGGCAGAAACGATGTCGCCGCTCATCACGGACGTGAATGAGCGAGCGATGGCCGATCTGTCCGACGCGGAAATTCGCACGTTCAAGCGACTCATCGTGCGCATCCAGCGGACGCTCGATCTGGAATGCCGAAACCGCAACGAGTGGTCGGAGCGACGCACGCGCCGGCTGGCGAACGAAGTAGGACTTTAAACAGAGCGAAGACCAAGGGGTGGAAACGACATGCCGCAATACATCACCATTCACCGCGCGCCGGGCCTGAAAGGGGACGAACTGGTGCAAAACGCGCCTCACGTGCTCGGCGGCCAAGACCGCGGTTTTTAAACAAATCTATGCGAACATGGCCTCCGGGTTTATCGTTTCCGTGTTCGAGGCCGACTCCAAGGAAAAGCTCGAGGAGCAGATGGAAGTGCTCGGCTTTCCGATCGATGAAACGCACGACGTGCATTTTTCGGCGTCGCGCAGCGAGTTGGAGCAGATGCTCAAACAGCATACAAATGATTAGGGAGGCACTAACATGTCCGATGACAAACTCGTCATCCCGCCCCCACGAGCCGATCGGCCGCCAATGCACAGCAACGCGTTCGATGTGGCTGCAAGGCAGCAATACTCAGCTCAAGCCCCTGTTCCCTTATTTGCACCCGGGGGCGATCGTGCCTTGCTCTGCCCTGCTGATTGGCGGTCCGAATGCCGATTACGGACACTTCTTCCATCATAATACGCAGCACGAGATCGCGCTCGCGATGGCCTGCAACGGCGCGATGCTGCCGACTGGTCAGGTTTTTGTCGGTGCGCTGATACACGGAGTCAATTCATTTTTGAAGAAACGAGAAAGACCCCAAATCATTCTGCGACTTTTGTAATCACACAAATGCAGGCCGAATCCGGCGTGCAAACCGAGGGCTGCAGTTTGCGCTGCGAGAGGTGCCACGAACAAATATTCTTCAAGGAATTTGATGCGACTCCCGCGCCAGATGCAATCGAGGCCACTCATCCATTGCCGTCGGTTGCGGCGCTACCGGGGGTGTTCGCGGAGTACAACAATGACCCGGCGCGCCATGTGTGCACCAAATGCGGCCATGTAAACCGCGATTTTCCCGTGGCCGCCTGGGGTTGGGACAAATACGCGGATCAGAGCGCGGCGGCGATAACCGCTCGTCAGACTCTAACGGACGCAGCGAGCGCAGCGTAAAGGCAACGCGAACATGCGAAAGAAAACATTTCAGCTGTGGCGCGAGGCGGCAAAAGTCGGCGCGTACGCCGAGATGCCGATGCTGCCGGACGACAAGCAGGTCCAGGTGCACTTGAGCACGAATGATCGGCCGCAACCGTTTTACCTGATTTGTGGCAAGGATACCGTGCTTGCGCTCATGTCTGGCGCCGGAAAGGTCGAGTTCAAGGGAACGGGGGTCGATCACTTTGCACTAAAGCCCGGAAGCTTTGTTTACGTTCCCGCGGGTGCCCCGCACCGCATCGTTCCCACGGAAGCCGGCATCATGATCCGCTATAAGCAGATGCACGCCGGGCTCGAGGGCCTCGCGTGGTATTGCGACGGTTGCGATGCGGAAATCTATCGAGAGGTATGGGATACCGCCACGGCGTTGTCGCAGGCGAAATACGACGAGGTTTCCTCGCATTTTGCCGCCGACGCGTCGCTGCGGACCTGCCGCCACTGCGGAGCGACTCATCCGGCACCGGATTTGCAAGGCTTTCGTTGGTCCGAAGTGGCTCGCGAAATCGAAGCTGAGTTGCCCGCTGCATAAGAAGAGAAAACTCGGTCCGAGTGGTGCCGGCATGGACAATGCCGCGCCAAGCCCGTCGCCGCCGCAGATTCAAATTTGCAAGGCTCGCATAGGTGTCTGAAGCAAATGGCATCCTTCATCTACCGGTGTCCGAACACGGGATCCATGGTTCAGGGCTTCATTGTCGTGGAAGAGGTTCCGGAGCATTGCAATTTTGAGCCCGAAGACGGGCCTTATGAATCCATGTACTGCGAATTGTGCCGACAGGCTCATATTGTGAATGTAAAAACCGGCAAAGTGTTGGGTGAGGACGACGATGACGTAGAGGGGACCAATTAGCTGTTGGTAAGGGAGCGAGCGGCACGCGCGATACGAGCGTTTTCAGTCGCTGAAGGGGAGGAAAGCGTTGCTAAAGATCATCCACCCGATCGCCGGCGTGCTCGCCATCCTGACGATTGCGACCTTCTGGCTCTCGACTGCGGTGGCGGAGCTGTTCGCATCGCATACGGTCGTGGCGTCCGTGAAGATGGCCATACCGTGGGGCTTCCTGTTGCTGATTCCGGCACTGGCTGCAGCGGGAGGCTCGGGCTTTGCCTTGGCAAAGGGGCGACGGGGCGGCCTGATCGGGGCGAAGATCAAGCGCATGCCAATTATAGCCGGCAACGGCATTCTGGTTCTCATTCCATCGGCGTTGTACCTCGCATCGAAGGCGAGCGCCGGCGAGTTCGATACCGCGTTCTATGCAGTTCAGGCGCTGGAACTCGTTGCGGGTGCGGCGAATATCACGCTACTAGGGCTCAATATGCGCGACGGCCTCAAAATGAAAGGCCGCTTCCGTCCCCGGCCAGGATGACCGCCGCCAAATCGCCGGCCGAGAGCGGACACGTCCGAATGCCCTCGATTATCGCACCGCGACGATGAAAAACCGCGGAAACCGCAGCAGCACCTTGCCGTCGAAGCGCGGCTGGTAGGCGCGCGCGACTTTTTCGTCGTAGGCGGCGAGAAATTTCGCTTGTCCGTCGGCGTCGAGCGCAGCGAGAAGCGGCTGCAGCGACGAGCCTTTGAACCATTCGACGATGGCCTGCGCGCCGGCCACGGGGTGATTGTAGACGATCTGCCAGATGTCGACGTGCGCACAGATCGGCTTGAGCAGATCGTAATAGAATTCGCCCGACGGCAGATCGCCGCGCCCCGACGGCGGCGGCGTCACGCCTTGCGGCCACGGCCAGCTCTCGGCGACTTCGCGTTGACACACGTGCGACGGCTCGCGCGTGTTGTCCGGCATCTGCACCGCGAGGACGCCGCCCGGCGGCATGTTTTCCACGAGCCGCCGCAGCACCGCGGGATGATCCGGCACCCACTGGAACACCGCGTTCGCGAACAAAACGTCGGTCGTCGCGTCGGGGCTCCAGTTCGCGATGTCGCCTTCGATGAAGGTGCAATCGGGCAGCCGCTCGCGCGCCAGCTTCAGCATGTTGGGCGAGGAATCGAGACCGATCACCTCGGCCTGCGGAAAGCGCTTGACCAGAAGTTCGGTCGAATTGCCGGGCCCGCAGCCGAGATCGACCACGCGGCGCGGGCGTTCGACCGGCACCTGCGCCAACAGATCGCGCGGCGGCCGCGTGCGCTCGTCCTCGAATTTCACGTATTGCCGGGCGTTCCAGTCTTGCATCGGGGCTTGCGATGTTTGGCTGCGGGGACTGCCATCTACCCCGAATGCCGCTCATTGGCAAAGCGCCGGCGCGAGGCGTCCGCGGTGGGGCATTGACCGGCCGCAGCCACGGTATTACTTTTGCACGAACGGTAATACCGAGGCTGCCATGACAACAAAAGTTACAGCCAAAGGACAGGTCACGCTGCCCAAGTCCGTGCGAGAAGCGCTCGGCATCAAACCAGGCGACGAAGTCGAAGTGTGCGCCACCCCGACGGGCGCGCACATCGAGAAGCTGGGAGCGACAAGCGAATATGAGGCAAGGTTACGCGCTCTGGCAAAGCGCCGCCTCATTCGCGGTGGCATGACGACCGATGAATTCATGGAATTCAGCCGCGGCGAAACAACGAGCTTTCGACGACGCAAAAAGTGACGCTGGTCGATACGAACGTTCTTTTGGACGTTATAGCCACCGATCAGCGCTGGTTCGAGTGGTCGCTCAGGCAACTCGCGCGATGTACTGCCCTGGGGCCGGTACTCATCAACGATATCGTCTACGCCGAAATGTCGGCGCGCATGGAGACCCAGGCGGGCGTCGAAGAGGCACTCGCTGGTTTGCACGTCCAGTTTGAACGCATCCCGATTGATGCACTGTTTCTCGCGGGTAAGGCCTACACGCGCTATCGCGCCGCGGGTGGCATTCGCACCGGCGTCTTGCCCGATTTTTTCATCGGGGCGCACGCGCAGGTCATTGGGCGTCCGATACTTACGCGCGACGTTCGGCGCTACCGCTCTTATTTCCCGGACGTGAAACTCATCACTCCAGACCGGCCGTCACCTTGAGAACTTCTTGTACTTGATCCGGTGCGGGATCGTCGAATCGATCCCCAGCCGCCGCTTCTTGTCCTCCTCGTAATCCTGGAAATTGCCCTCGAACCATTCGACGTGGCTGTCGCCCTCGAAGGCGAGGATGTGGGTGGCGATGCGGTCGAGGAACCAGCGGTCGTGGCTGATGATGACGGCGCAGCCGGCGAAGTCCTCCAGCGCCTCTTCGAGCGCGCGCAGGGTGTCGACGTCGAGATCGTTGGTCGGCTCGTCGAGCAGCAGCACGTTGGCGCCGGACTTGAGCATCTTGGCGAGATGGACGCGGTTGCGCTCGCCGCCCGACAGCTGGCCGACTTTCTTCTGCTGGTCGGCGCCCTTGAAATTGAAGGCACCGCAATAGGCGCGCGAGTTGACCTCGCGCTTGCCGAGCATGAGCTGGTCGAGGCCGCCGGAGATTTCCTCCCACACCGTCTTCTTGCCGTCGAGCGTGTCGCGCGACTGGTCGACATAGCCGAGATGGACCGACTCGCCGATCTTGATGGTGCCGCCGTCGGGCTTTTCCTGGCCGGTGATCATGCGGAACAGCGTGGTCTTGCCGGCGCCGTTCGGGCCGATGACGCCGACGATGCCGCCGGGCGGCAGCTGGAAGGTGAGGTCGTCGATCAGGAGATTGCTACCAAAGCCCTTGCGCAGATGGTCGAAGGCGATGACGTTCTGCCCGAGCCGTTCGGCGACCGGAATGACGATCTGCGCGGTCTGGGTCTGCTTCTCGCCGGCCTTCGCCAACAGCTCCTCGTAGCGCTGGTAGCGCGCCTTCGACTTGGCCTGCCGCGCCCGCGGCGAGGCGGCGATCCATTCCTGCTCGCGCGCGAGCGTGCGCTTGTGCGCCTCGTCCTCGCGGCCTTCCTGCTCCAGCCGCTTCTGCTTCTGCACCAGCCACGCCGAGTAATTGCCCTCGTAGGGGATGCCGCGGCCGCGGTCGAGTTCGAGGATCCAGCTGGTGACGTTGTCGAGGAAGTAGCGGTCGTGGGTGACGATGAGGATGGCGCCCGGATAGCTGCGCAGATGCCCCTCGAGCCACATCACCGACTCGGCGTCGAGATGGTTGGTCGGCTCGTCGAGCAGCAGCAGCTCCGGCTGCTCCAGCAGCAGCCGGCACAGCGCGACGCGGCGCCGCTCGCCGCCCGAGAGCGCTGCGACCTCGGCGTCGTCCGGCGGGCAACGCAGCGCCTCCATGGCCTGGTCGACCTTGGAATCGAGATCCCACAGCCCCTTGGCCTCGATCTCGTCCTGCAGCTTGGTCATCTCGTCGGCGGTCTCGTCGGAGTAGTTCATGGCGAGTTCGTTGTAGCGCTCGACGATCGCCCGCTGCGGGGCGACGCCCTCCATGACGTTCTCGCGCACCGATTTCGTCTCATCGAGCTGCGGCTCCTGCGCCAGATAGCCGACGCGGGCGCCCTGCGCCGCCCAGGCCTCGCCGGAATACTCCTTGTCGATGCCGGCCATGACGCGCAACAGCGTCGATTTGCCCGCGCCGTTGACGCCGAGGACGCCGATCTTGGCATCGGGATAGAACGAAAGATTGATGTTTTCCAAGACCTTGCGGTTGCCGGGATAGGACTTGGAAAGCCCTTCCATGTGGTAGATGAATTGCCGCGCCATATGCGTTTAAAGGCTGGGCGCCTTATCCTCTTGATGAGCGGTGTCCGCACGGTTGCGCGTACGGGGCGCGACCCCAAAAAAGCGATGGTTTCGGGAAGTCGGCGCTGATGTAGCGATCA
This sequence comes from uncultured Pseudomonadota bacterium, assembly GCA_963836095.1. GTDB lineage: Bacteria > Pseudomonadota > Alphaproteobacteria > Rhizobiales > Xanthobacteraceae > BOG-931. Next base: position 708 of record CAWIHU010000011.1, on the reverse strand, counting down.
CGCGCGGTGAGAGCAAGGCGCGTGCGCTGGGGTCGCGCGCCATAGCGAGAGCGAACGGCCGATCGGTCGATCGCAACCGGGGTTCTCGGCGCCGCGTGCGTCCGCGGTAAACTCTCGTAAAGTCTGATTTCAATCGGCGCCGGGCGCCCGCGCAAATTGCACAAAACTTTAATGACGTTTCGCCGACAATTTGCGGCAACACGCGCCCCTTGGGTTCCAGGTAATTCGGTTCCGGCGCTTCGCAGCGCCCCGCCCAGCGGACGCGAGGTCGCAATAAGACCGGCGGAGCGTGTCATGTGGCGTCATTTCGCAGATGCCGTTCGCGAGCTGCGGCGGAGCTTCGAGCAAGCGTTCGACCCTTACCGGCCGGAACTGCACTACATGCGCGGACCCGGCCCGAAATGGCACGCCAAGCGCGCGGGGGCGGGCACAGCCGCCGCGCCGATTGCCGCCGAGAGCGCGGCGCTGCGCGATATCGTCGACGCGCACGCGTAATCCCTGGCCGTCATTCCGGGGCGCGCCAACGGCGCGAGCCCGCAGTTCATAACCACAGACCGGGCAAGAACTGCACAAGACATGCACCGACAGTGGTTATAGATTCCGGGCTCGCCGCTTTCGCGGCGCCCCGGAATGACGACGAGGAATCAATGCCCCTGCGCTGCGCCATTCTCGACGACTATCAGAACGTCGCCCTCACCATGGCCGATT
>CAWIHU010000010.1:0-853100 GCA_963836095.1 uncultured Pseudomonadota bacterium | reverse complement strand
GCTTTCTTTAACGTCAGTCCCATTATGCAGACCGTGCACAGAGGGATAGGAACCGCGCCGTGACAAACGCAACGCGAACGAGGACAAATTCCACGCCGGTCGGATGCAGAGGGCGGGCCCTCATTATCGGGGGCTCGCTGTCAGGGCTGTTCGCAGCCCTGCTGCTTCGCGGCCGCGGCTGGGAGGTCGATGTCTACGAGCGGGCAGAGACCGAGCTCGCCGGCCGTGGTGCCGGAATCGTCACCCACCAGATGCTCTGGGACGCGCTCGATGCGATTGGGATCGATTGGCGCGACAATCTCGGCGTCGACGTGGCGACGCGTCGAATGTTCGCTCTTGATGGCAGATTGATCCTCGAACTCGCGTGCCCCCAGACCATGACCGCATGGGACCGCGTGTACGCTATGTTGCGCGACGCTTACCCGACGCAGAATTATCATTGCGGCAAGGAGCTGGCTCGGATCCAGCAGTGCGACGACGAGGTGACTGCGATCTTCGCCGACGGCACGAGCGTGTCCGGCGATCTCCTGGTCGGCTGCGATGGACTGCGCTCGACCGTGCGAAAGCAGGTTCTGCCCGAGACAGTCCCGATCTACGCGGGCTACGCCGCATGGCGAGGCCTCGTTCCAGAAAGTGCGTTCTCGTCCGACCTGCACCATCAGCTGTTCATGCACATGGCGTTCTGCTTGCCGCCCGGGGAGCAAATGCTGGGCTATCCGGTTGCCGGGCCTGGCAACGACCTGCGCCCCGGCCACCGCCGCTACAACCTCGTTTGGTACCGGCCGGCTGAGGCGCACACCGCGCTCAAGCACCTCCTGACCGACGACAGGGGTGTCACCTATCAGATCTCGATCCCGCCTCCCGCGGTCTCGCGCGCGGTTATCGCCGATATGCGCGAGGCAGCCGAGCGCGTGCTCGCGCCGCAGTTTCGCGAGTGCTGGCGCGTAGCTGAGCAGCCGTTCCTGCAGGCGATCTATGACGTGCAGTCACCGCGATTGGCCTTCGGCCGCGTCACCATCATGGGAGATGCATCCTATGTCGCGCGGCCTCACTGCGGCGCCGGTGTTGCCAAGGCGGCCGACGACGCAGTAGCGCTTGCCCAAGCGTTGTCGAGCGAACGGAGCATCGACGCCGCGCTGCGCAAGTACGAGGCCGCACGGATTCCGCTAGGCTGCCGGATCGTCGGACATGCGCGTCGGCTCGGGTCCTACCTGCAGTCACAGATCAAGACCACAGAGGAACGGCTAGCAGCCGAGCAGCATTTCTCACCAGAGGCGGTGTTGCGCGAAACCGCGACGCTGGATTTCCTGGTCTGAACTAATGCCCCTTTGATTTCGAAGTTCGCAAACACTTTTCGTAACCTAGCCCCAGTTTCGAATGAAAGGGACACTAGGAAGGTTATGATTTGAAAGCGGTTTTCCGGTTGAGCTGCACGAGGAAGCGAAAAAGCACGCTACCTCCAGAAGCGGACGAGATGAGATTTATGCGATCTGATAATGCGAAACAGTTAAGAAGTGCGGTCGAACGCATGTTCAACTGCAAGGCTCAGCTAGCGCAGTCTGTTCCCGTTTTAGAGACGTTTGAAGGCAAGACAATGTGGGAAAGTGTGGTTCACGTATTTGACCTCACCGGAAATCCCAACGCGACTAGAGCTTATGCTTGGTCATCGCCGATCAAAAGGAGCGATAAGACAAGGTTCTGTGCCGTACTGCATCAACCGCCGGTTACGTCTCCCCTAAAGGCCGTGCGAGCGGCTTTTGTGTTGGAACATTGGGAGATGGAGCAATAAGACTCAATTCCTCCAAGCCTTCGTCGTCGCCATTTTCATGTTTCTTGGCCTGAACCTGCCCGCACAGATCACGATCGCGTGCGTAGCGCGCGGCGAGGGTATTTACGGCTTCCGACAGCGGATCGGCGCCATAGGATGCGGTCTGTCGCTCCCGCGGGGCGAGGCCATAAAGCGTGGTTCGTTGCACCGGCACGCGACCGACTGAAGCAATCAATGCGTCCATCGCTTCCGGCGGCATTTCCTGGCCGAAGGTCGCGCCGGCGGCGCGGGTGATAGTTTCGTTCATCAGCGTGCCGCCCAAATCGTTTGCGCCGGCATTGAGGCAGGTGGCGACACCCGCCGGTCCCATCTTCACCCATGACGTCTGGATGTTGGTGATATGCGGGTGAAGAACCAACCGCGCCACCGCATGCATCATCACCGCCTCGCGGAAGGTCGGGCCGCGCCGCGCGCCGTGCTTGAGGTAAAGCGGCGCCTCCATATGCACGAAGGGAAGCGGAACGAATTCGGTGAAGCCGCCGGTGCGTGCCTGCAGGTCGCGAATGCGCAGCAGGTGGCGGGCCCAATGCTCCGGTTTCTCGACGTGGCCGTACATGATGGTGGCTGTGCTGCGCAAACCGGCCGCGTGGGCCGCTTCCATGACCTCGAACCATTGCTCCGTGTTGATCTTGTCAGGACAGATGACGGCTCGGACCTCGTCGTCGAGGATCTCGGCGGCGGTCCCTGGCAGCGTGCCGAGCCCTGCCTCGCGCAGCATCTGGAGGAATTCGGCGACGCTGACGCCGATCGTGCGCGCTCCTTGCCAGACCTCGAGCGGGGAAAACGCGTGAACGTGCATGTCCGGGGCGGCGCTTTTCACGGCGCGGCAGATGTCGATGTAGGTCGATCCGGTGTACTCCGGATGGATCCCGCCCTGCATGCAGACTTCCGTGGCGCCGCGCCGCCAAGCTTCGCGAACGCGCCGCTGGATCTCGCCGAGCGACAAGTTGTATGGCCGCCCACGGAGGTTTTCGCTGAGCTTGCCCTTGGAGAACGCACAAAACCGGCAGCGAAAGTAGCATACGTTGGTGTAGTTGATGTTGCGATTGACGACGTAGCTCACCCGCTCGCCGTTGACCGCCGCCCTGAGCGCGTCGGCCGCGGCGCATACAGCTGCGAATTCCTCGTCGCGCGCGCGGAATAGTCGTGTCACCTCGGTCTCGGACAGAGTTTCGCCGGCGCACGCCTTGTCGATGATCGGGCCGAAAGCGCGATCCAACACGCCCAGTTCCGGGGCCGCGATGAACGCGCCGGCTGCCGACGGAATCTCGGCGCTGGCGCCCGGCGACCATTGATCGGTGCGTGCTAGGCCATCGGCATCGATGTGATCGAGCACCGCCTTGCGCAGCGCGGCATCGACCCAGCGGTCGGGGTTCCGCGCATAATCGGGATAAATCGCCAGACGTTCGACCAGGATTTTGCCCCCAGCGCGGGTCTCGCGCGCGAGCGAATCGAGGTGAGGCCACGGAGCCTCAGGGTTGACGTGATCCGGGGTCACCGGTGACACACCACCCCAGTCGTTGATGCCGGCGCCGACGAGTTGCTGCAGCGCTCCCATCCGCAGATTGGGCGGGGCCTGGATGTTCATGGTAGGCCCGAACACCAGCCGGGCGATGGCAATCGACCACAGATGATCCTCGAGCGTGGGCTCCGGCGCGTTAGCCATCCGGGTGCCGGGCTTGGCCCGGAAGTTCTGAACGATGATCTCCTGGATGTGGCCGTAGCGATCGTGAAGATCGCGCAGGGCAAGGAGAGCCTCGATGCGCTCTGTTCTTGTCTCGCCGATGCCGATCAGGATGCCGCTGGTAAAGGGTACGCGCGCTTGCCCTGCTAGGCGGATTGTCTCGATCCGCGCGGCCGGCACCTTGTCGGGCGAGCCGAAATGCGGACCGCCCTTGCGGCAAAGACGCTCGGACGCGCTTTCCAGCATGATCCCCTGCGACACGCTCACGCCGCGAAGCAAGGCGATGTCGTCCGCCGACATCGTGCCGGGATTGACATGAGGCAGAAGGCCGGTCTGTTCGAATACGCTGCGGCAGGTGGCAACGAGGTAGGCAAGCGTCGAATCGTAGCCGAGCCGCGAGAGATCCTCCCGCGCGGATCGGTACCGCAGCTCCGGCTTGTCGCCCAGGGTGAACAGTGCCTCGCGGCAACCGGCCGCCGCGCCGGCGCGGGCAATCGCCAGCACTTGCTCCGGATTCAGATAGGCCGGCCGCTCGGCATTGGGGGGCTGCGCGAAGGTGCAATAATGACAGACGTCCCGGCAAAGCTTGGTCAGCGGAATGAAGACTTTGCGTGAGTATGAGATCGACGCCTGATGACCGGCGTCCCGCAACGCCGAGGCCGTTTCCATCAAGCTCGGGAGATCGTCGCAGGCCACAAGCTTAAGCGCGTCGCTGGATTCGAGGCGCCGGCCACCGGCGACGTTGTCCAGGAGGCTGCGAAACTGACCATCCATAATTGTCCCCTTGTCGCTCTTCTTCCCGTGTCGTTCTGCTGTTCTTTTTTCCTCAGTCCGGATGCTGGCTGCCGTTTGTGATTACCCGCTCACTGGCTTGACCTCACCAATGCACCATGGGCAGACCGGCGACCGGCGAGCGGAAATAGGGAATCCGGTTGCCGCGCAGGCTGCCGATATAGGCCGTCCGCAGATCCTCGCCTCCGAACGTCACGCTGGCGAACCACGGGGCCAGCTTGCCGCCCCATTGCAGCATCTCCTGCGCTGTCAATGTGCCGGCGTGGAAGCGCGCATCCATGCGACGGGTCATGTCGGTGTCGCCGTCGTCGAGAATCTCGCGGTAGTCGCCAGCGGGCGTGATCGCGAAGATGATGTCCGCCATGACCAAGGTACCCCACAGATTGCCGAAGGCGTCGAAGGCGATGCCGTCGGGAAAGCCGCCGGGGCCGAGTTTTGCGGGACCAAAGACCTCGCGGCCGGTCAACGCACCGTCCGCCCCGACGCGAAAGCGCGTGACGCGCTGCCCCGTCGTTTCGACCGCGTACATCCACTCTTCGCCGGCGTCGAGACGGATCTCGTTGGTGAAAGCCAGGCCGTCGGCGACCACGCGCAGCCCTTTGCCGTCGTAGAGCGCGATATAGCCGTCGGCGATGTCCGGGCGCATCGCCGTCATCCAGTTCTTGATGCGCGTCGACACGGTGATCCAGATGCGGTCGCGGGAATCGCGCAGAACGAAATTGACTTTGCCAATGGGCTTGCCGTCGATGCTGCCGATGAGGACACGGCTTTCGCCCTGCCGCGTCATGACCTCGAGGCAATCGGTGCCGAAATTGGCGATCAGGAAATTGCCGTCGCGGGCGAAGGCGAGACCGTTTGGCAGCGTTCCCTGGGTGAAGCGCTGCTCGTCGTCGGCAGCCTTGGCGAAGGCGGTGGCCGATTTCTGCGTGATGATCTCCTGGTCGCCGTCGGGGCGGATGCAAACCACGCCGCCGCGCGCATCCGCCGACCACAGCGTACCGTCACGCTCGGCGAGGATGCATTCGGGCCGTTGCAGATCGTGACCGATGAATTCGATCTTCGACCGATCGACACGGAAGCCGTCCAGTGGATTTACCGCCATTGGATTCTCCTGCGTGGTTACGCGGTCAAAGCCTTAGCATATCGGCCGCGGAGGTAGATGAGCGGTTCGCGTGACGGATCGAGGCGCGCCGCCACGACGCTCGCGACAAAGACCGTGTGCGTCTTGGCTGCAACGCTGTCGATCACCCGACAGTCGAATGCGGCCAAGGCGTCGTTGAGGACCGGCGCTCCGGTTTTCAGAACGCCCCAACGCTCCGCCGCGAAGCGCAGGTCGCCATCGATGCCGCATTGGCCGGAAAACACCCGTGCTTCCGCCATATGTTCGGTCGACAATTGGTTCACGGCGAAACAGCCCGAGAGTGCGATCAGATCATGGGCGCTGGCGTTGTGATTGACGCAGACGAGAAGGCTCGGCGGATCGATCGAAACCGAGCAGATCGCCGTTAATGTCAGGCCGCGCCTCGCCCCTTCGTGCGCAGCGCACACCAGGCATACGGCTCCGGGAAGCTGGCGCATTCCGGCCTTGAAATCGGCGCTCGGACAGCAGGCCGTTTGCTCCGCGCCGACGGCATCGTCGGGCTTAACGGCTGCTGCGGATTTCTCGTCGTGCGCCACTTCGCTGTCCTCGGAGATCGCATCCCGGTCTCGCCCCGCCGACGAAAGCGGTCGCGGGCTATTCGGCCGCCATGGCGTCCGGCTCTGCCGCCTCCAAGCTCGGCACCACCTTCGACATGAACAGCTCCAGTTCGCGGATCACGTCGTCCTTGGGCTGCTGCGCATAATGAAAGATCAGGGTAATATACTCGGCGGGAACCTGCTCGTACGTCCGCTGCCAGTCCGCGCGCACCTGATCGAGCGTTCCGCCGCTGTAAATGCCGGACTCTGAGATGTTCTTGACCCAATCCGTGTTCGGGTCGGTCGGGAATTGCGGGAAGAACGGACCGTAGAAGTTCTTATAGATGTCAACGTCGTATTCCCACAGCTTGCGATGATAGTCGGCCTCGGTGTCGCCGATATGCAGCCAACGGACGATGTTCTGGCGCTGGCCGATCCGGAAGCGCCGGCCGGCCTTGGCGGCCTCATCGACGTAGATCCGGCTTTGACGGACGATGGCGTCGAGCTTGGAGAAATAGGTCGGAATGAAACCGTTGCGCCCGCAATAGCGCACCGACTCGTCGCTCTTGCTCGTGGCGACGAAGACCGGCGGATGTGGCTTCTGGAACGGCGCCGGGACGACGCTGATCCGCCGCACACTGCCGCCAGCGTCGATTTCGCCGTGCGCGCCGGCATCGCGGGCGATGGCGACGGCTGGATAGTTGCGCACGCCGGTGTCGAGCGGATACGGCGCCTTGTAGTATCGGCCGTCGAGCACGACCGATTCCTCCTGCCAACAGCGCAGGACCATCTCGACTCGTTCCTCGAAGATGTCGCGGTTTTTGATGTCTTCGGCGCTGCCGTCCGAGACGGTCGCCACTGAATTCGTGAACTGCCCGATGATGTTCGTCCAACGCGACTGGTAGCCGCGGGCGAAACCAACGAAATACTTGCCCTTGGTGATGTGATCGAGGATGGCGGTCTCTTCGGCAACCCGGATCGGGTCCTGCGTCGCCATCACATAACCCAGCGCGCCGACGTGCAAATTCTTGACCTGCCCCGCCCACCAGGCGTTGAGCACACCCGGATTGGGCCCGACTTCGTAGCCTTCGGAATGCAGGTGATGCTCGATCGTCGAAGCGCCCCACACACCCATGTCGTCCGCGGCCTTAATGATATCGAGCCACTCGTGCACCACCCGGTGATAAAGATCGCTGTCGCGCCCGATCGGCCGTTGCCGCTTGCGGCCGCCTTCGCCTGCTGCGGGAAGCATTGGATAAAGCTGCAGGATGACTTTCGGGCGCATGGGCCTCGTTCCTCCATCGGCTCGATGAGTGTGCGCGGGTATGATCCCGATTGCTGCGATCATGAAACGGGCTTCGTATGTGGACAAATAATATAATCTGATGCTATCTATTATTCCGGCATATAACGGACCGGTTGGTTTCGCGTCGCCTCTTGCGCATTCGCGGATCAAAAATAACGGTCGGGCCAATCGATAGGCGAGGACCCCATGGATCTTCGGCAGATCCGGTATTTCGTGGCCGTCTATGAGGAGGGAAGCTTCAGCAAGGCGGCGCAGCGCGAGCATTGCACGCAACCGGGATTGAGCGTGCACATTCAGCGTCTGGAGGCCATGCTGTCGCAGCGCCTGTTTGAGCGCAACGCCCGCGGCGTGACGGCGACCGCGGCGGGCCGGCATTTCTACGCGTGCTGCACCGACGTGCTGAGGGTGGTGAAGACTGCAAACCAGCGGATGCTGGATCTGGCGGGAAGCGTCGCCGGGACGATCAACATCGGTCTGCCGCCGTCCTTCTGCAAAAGCGCTTTGGCGTCGATACTGCCGGGCTACGTGCGCGAGCATCCGTTTGTGGACGTTCGGATTGCGGAAGCCTACAGCGGCACGCTTACGGATTGGGTGGTCGGTGGCCAGCTCGATGTCGCGATCGTGACCGAGCCGCCGCGGCATCTTGGATTGGAATTCACCCGCTTCTTCCGCGACCGGCTGGTGTTGGTGATGGCTCCCGACGCCGCAGCCAGCAAGGTGCCGTCGCGCCCGCGCACTTCGGATGAACTGGAAAGGCTCAAGCTCATCGTCCCATCCGAACGGCACAGCTTGCGCCGCATCATCGGATCCAATGTTCAGCTCGACCCCGAGGCCGGAGGCAAGGTGCTCGAGCTCGATGGACTGATCGGCACGCTTGACCTCGTCCGCAATTCGGATTGGGCCGCCATTCTGCCGGTGGTCGCCGTGATCGACGAGGTGCGGGAAGGAAGGCTTTCGGCCGCTCCCATCTCGGATCCCGATCTTCGCCTCGATTTCCTCTTGGTGCAGACCAAGGACCAGCCGCTCTCCGTCGCGTCCCGGCATTTCCTTCAGTTGCTCAAGAAGGCGCTTACGCGGATATCCCGCCCTTGGCCGGACGCGGTCAAGCAGCGGCGCGGGTTGGCGAGGCGGCATTAGACGAAATTATGGCGCCCATATGTACGTATTATTTTTATGAGCCGTTGCGATCTTCCATAATTGTCGCGCGCGGAATAAGCGCCGGTCGACGACGGGAGGAAACAATGTCAGAAGGTTTCACCATAGCCAATTTTCGCAGTGTCGCTCACGGCCTGCAGGAGGGCCAGTTCGCAGTCGGCGAGCGCAAGAAGGCGTTGGGCCTGAGCGATCTCGATCCGAAATACAAACGTTTGCTCGACGAACCGGTGACCATGGTGCTCGGCCTGATCGGTCCGGACGGCAGGGTCGGTCTCACGCCCATGTGGTTCGACTATGAGGGCGACAAGGTGTTGGTGAACACCGCGTCGCACCGGTCAAAGTGCGAATGGATTCGCAAGAATCCGCGTCTGACGATTCTGCTGGTCAATCCCAAGAACCCCTACCACTGGGTGCAGATCAAATGCACCGTGGAGAAAGAGCTGCGCGAGTGGGAGCCCGGCGGCGAATACGTGACCGAACAGCTCGACCGTATCTGGCACAAGTACACCGGCCAATCCGGCCACTACGCCCTGCGCGATCCGAAGATCGACGAAAAGCGCGTGCTGTTTGTGTGCGGCATCGATCGGATCGCCACGTTCGGCGAACCGTGACCGGCGGCTGGGGCCTTAACCGAGTGGCCGATTGCAAGCATGACGTTTCGCGAAATACCATCGTCGGTGCTTTCGGCGAGGCATGCTCATGTCGGGCTTTCAACGCGCGCAAACGATCCATGACGCGATTTCCAGCCGACGTTCCATCCGGCAATACCGCGGCGACGACGTATCGCCGGACACGGTCCGTCGCCTGATCGGCATGGCGGTCATGGCGCCGTCGGCTCACAACCGGCAGCCATGGCGCTTCGTCGTCGTCCGCGACGCCGACATCAAGCTGCGGCTGGCGGACGCGATGGGTGTCCGCCTCAAGAACGATCGGACCCGTGACGGCGACGACGCGGCGGCCATCGAACGCGACGTGGCACGCTCGCGCGCGCGGATGTCGGACGCTCCCGTCCTGCTCGCAATCTGCCTGACGATGGAGGAAATGGATCGCTACCCTGACGAACGTCGCAATTGTGCGGAGTTTCTGATGGCGGTTCAGAGCACGGCGATGGCGGTTCAGAACCTGATGGTCGCCGCATCCAGCGAAGGACTCGGAACGTGCTGGATATGTGCGCCCCTGTTCTGCCCGGACGTGGTGTGCGCAGTGCTCAAGCTGCCGGCCGCCTGGGAGCCGCAAGCGCTGGTCACGCTCGGCCGGCCGGCCGGCGTCGCAAAGCACAAGCCTCGCAAGCCGCTTGACGAGGTGGTTATCGTTGCCGGCCTCGACCCGGCTGGTCATCCAGGATGATCCTGCGTATCAGACAACCGGACGTTCTTTGCTACCTCTCGCCGCAAGCGGGGAGAGGCGGAAGAAAAGCTGTGGCCAAACGTTGGCATTGCCGTAGTGGATTGCGAGCATGGGACATTCCTTCATCATGAAAGCGACGATTGCGGTTCTTGGGGGCACGGGCCACGAAGGCAAGGGGCTTGCCCTGCGTTGGGCCGCCGCCGGTCATCCGGTCATCATCGGTTCGCGCGATGCCCGGCGTGCGCACGGAGCTGCTGAAGCACTGGTGCAGCAAATGCCGGGGAGTTCGGTCACCGGCAGCGATAATCCGACCGCTGCCGAGCGCTGCGACATAGCAGTGCTGACCGTCCCCTATGCGGCGCATCGCGAGACCCTGGCCGGGGTCAGGCATGCGCTGCGTCACAAGATTCTGGTCGACGTGACCGTGCCGCTGGTGCCGCCGAAATTGGCGCGGGTGCAGTTGCCGCCGGAGACTTCCGCCGCAATGGCGGCGCAAGCCCTGCTTGGGCCGGAAGTCAGAGTGGTGTCGGCCTTTCAGAACGTATCGGCGCATCTGCTCGAGTCGGCGGGCACGCCCGTCGATTGCGACGTGCTGGTATGCGGCGATGACAAGGAGGCACGCGAAATCATCGTCGCGCTGGCGGGCGCCGCCGGCATGCGCGGCATTCACGGCGGCGTTCTGGCAAATTCGGTGGCCGCGGAAGCGTTGACGTTGGTGCTCATTTTCATCAACGGACGCTACAAGACGAGGGCGGCCGGCATCCGCTTCACCGGCATTCCGGACGATCCGTCGTCCGCCGGTAAAGCCTGAAAGAAACGCATGGCGACTTCGCTGCTTTTGACAGGTCTCGACGGCATCCCGACGGTGACGAGCGGTGCCGACCTGTCGACGTTGATCTCGGTTGCGACGGAACGGACCGGCGTGACGTTACGCGATGACGATGTCCTGGTCGTGGCGCAAAAGATCGTCTCGAAGGCCGAAGGCCGTCTGGTGCGCCTGGCGGACGTGCAGCCGTCCGACCGTGCCCGTGAGCTCGCCCAGCGTTCCGAAAAGGATCCGCGCGTGGTCGAGCTCATCCTGCGGGAATCCTCGGCGGTGCTGCGCTGTCGTCCGGGGGCTATTATCGTCGCGCATCGTCTCGGGCTCGTGCTGGCCAATGCCGGCATCGACGCCTCCAATGTCGAGGCATCCGCGGACGAGGAGGCCGTCCTGCTCTTGCCGGCGGATCCGGATGCGAGCGCCGAACGCATTCGCGCCGGCTTGCGGCGCATCCACGGCGTCGATGTTGGCGTAATCGTCAACGACAGCTTCGGTCGCGCCTGGCGCCTCGGGACCGTCGGCACAGCGATCGGCGTCGCCGGCTGTCCGGGGCTGCTCGATCTGCGCGGCACGCCGGACCGCAACGGGCGCGCGTTGCGCATCACCGAGGTCGGCATCGCCGATGAGATGGCGGCGGCCGCGTCAATATTGATGGGACAGGCGGCTGAAGGACGTCCCGTCGTGCATATTCGCGGCCCGCGGTTTGCGCGGCACAACGGCAATGCGGCCGAGCTGATACGCCCCGAGTTAATGGACATGTTCAGGTAGCGATTCTGGTAGAAACCAAAAGGGTCTGGCAGCGGATCTTGCCAATGATTGTTGCGCTCGCGGGAGGTGTGGGAGGCGCCAAGCTGGCAGACGGCTTGGCTGCCGTCGTCGGCAGCGATCTCAGCGTGGTGGTCAACACCGGCGACGATTTCGAGCACTTCGGCCTCGCCGTCTCGCCGGACCTCGACACCGTCATGTACACGCTTGCCGGTATCGCCAACCCGGAAACCGGCTGGGGCCTTGCCGGAGAAACTTGGAACTTTCTCGACCAGGCAACACAACTCGGCGGGCCGGCGTGGTTCCGTATCGGCGATCGCGATCTGGCGACCCATGTGTTGCGCAGCGAGCGGCTTCGTCGTGGCGAGCGCCTCACGTCGATCACCGCGGATTTGTGCCAGCGTCTCGGAATCCAGGCGCAAATCCTACCAATGAGTGATATGCCCGTGCGCACCATCGTGCATACGCCCGAGGGTCCGCTAGCCTTTCAAGAATATTTCGTCAGGCGGCGCTGCGAGGTCGCGATCACCGGATTCGCATTCGACGGCGCCGAGCGCGCGCGGCCGACCGACGAAATGCAGGCCGCTTTGCAGCATTCCGCGCTCGCAGCTATCGTGATTTGCCCGTCGAATCCGTTCGTCAGCATCGATCCAATTCTCGCGGTGCCGGGTGTTAGAGAACTGCTACGCGCGCGCAATGTCCCGATCGTGGCAGTATCGCCGATCGTCAGCGGCGCGGCCGTCAAGGGGCCGGCCGCCAAGATGATGCGTGAGCTCGGCAGCGTGGTCTCGGCCGCGACAGTAGCGGCTCATTACAAAGATCTTGCCCACGGTATCGTGATCGACGAGGCCGATGCCGGCCTTGCAGGCCAGATCGAGGCGACGGGGATGGCTGTGCGGGTCCTACCGACACTCATGCGCTCGGCGATGGATCGGCGGAATCTGGCCCTCGCCTTCCTGGACTTCGCCCGCGATCTTGCATACGGAGCCGCAGCACGATGAGCTTGCATATTCTAATTCCATGCAAGTCCCTCGGCGGCGGCAAGACGCGCCTGGCGCAGGCGCTGGATGCGAAGAAGAGACGCGCGCTCTGCGCTGAGTTTCTGGAGCGCACACTTGACGTTGCGTTGGCGCTAGTTCCACCGCCGCGATGTCATGTCATCGCCGGGGATGGCGAGGCCGCCGCTATCGCGATCGCGCGCGGCGTCACGCGCTATGACGACCCCGGAGTTGGCTTAAACCAAGCCCTGGAGCAGGGACGCGAGCGCATCTGCCGAGGCACTGCGGAGGAGTTCGCGCTGCTCATCCTGCCTATTGATCTGCCATGGGCGACAACGGCTGCGCTCGAAGAACTTATGCGCCGACCGGCTGACGTGGTCATTGCGCCGGATCGGGAGCGCGCGGGGACAAACGCACTTTACCTCGGTCCGCGAGCGGTGAGACGGTTCGTCTTCCAGTTCGGCGCCAACAGCTTCGTTGTGCACCGGAGTGCGACAGCTCTCGGTCTGCGGGTAGATGTCTACGAAGATGCTAGGCTGTCATTCGATGTCGATTACCCGGAAGACTATCTTGAATGGCAGCGGGGCGCCCCATTTGAGGCGACCAAGCGGGTCTACTTTAGGTCAAAGCTAAAGTGAACATTGTCGATTTCAACGTGGGCTTTGCACTCACGCGCCGAATGTCGAATGTGTTGTGTCCGAGCGATGATCAAGGTGCTTCATATCTGCTTCGGATCGATTCCGTGGAAAAAGGCTGCGAATAGTTTGAGGTAGAAGTGCGGAGTTTGTTGGCGAGAGGTAGACCCAGCGCTGGTCTCAAGCAGGCTTGAGGTTTGGCATCGGGATCAGCTTTGCGAGCGTGGCCAGGCGAGCGACGGATCAAGCATTACCTTCAAGGGGTTCTTTTCTTACGTTAACAACAATCCGCGTTAGCCTCTATTGCTGCCCTCACACGCGCGCGCGAGACGAGCGCCGATTCCAGCGAGCTGGGAGACCGAGGTGCGCTGAGAGCAGGGCGACCTGCTCGAGCCGGCTGGGTGGCGCTGCGGTTGCTGGTCGACGTTGCCATTTTCGTTTTAGCGGAATTGTTGTTTGCAGATTCCGGTTCGGGGCGACGATGGAGGTCGGGCGATCGGGGGCCGATCGCCGATGATGATGTCGGCGGGCGCCGGCGCGGCGCGAGCTACGGGGTCGTCGACAACGGGCCGGAAAATCTGCAGCACTGACAGAGGGCGCGCCGCGTTAGCCTCTATTGCTGCCCTCACACGCGCGCGCGAGACGAGCGCCGATGAAGTGCGGCCGATTCTTCTACTCCAGAGCCAAGGACTGCGCACGTTGCGCGCTCAAGGCAGATTGCCTCTCGAAAGGGCGCGCCAACAAGGCCGTCGTCGTCGGTGATGACTATCCGGCTCTGCTTCGCGCCAGGTGCCGCCGCGAACGCTGCAGCGCGGAGGACCGGCGTCTCCATATCAACGCCATCGCTGGCGCTTCGAGGGCTTCCACGGCGAAGCCAAGTCATGGCACGGCTTGGCGCGCGCCATCAGGCGCGGCCTCGAGAATATGAAGATCCAAGCCTATCTGACCGCCGCGGTCGTCAATCTTAAGCGGCTGGCAGCGGCCATTTACGCACACATCACGGCCAGTCTCGCGCTCGGAGCCCCTGTACCGACCACCTGATCGCGTTCGAGCCTGAAAACGTTCGCCATGCGGCAACTCCGCTCCATTCCGGCATAGTTCCTCATTGGGGCGAGGTTCTTCAACGACCCCCGCGTCCACTGCCAAGGCCGCCAGCACGCAGTGGCGCAAGGTTGCCGATCAGTTGCGGCCCAATCTGCCGAAGCTTTCCGCCTTCATGGACGAGGCGGAGCCGGACGTGCTCGCCTATATGAGCTTCCCGGCCGCACACTGCGCCAAGTTGCACTCGACCAACCCGCTTGAACGCGTCAACGGCGAGATCAAGCGGCGCACCGAGGTCGTCGGCATCTTCCCAAACGAGGACGCCATCGTCCGCCTGGTCGGCGCCATCCTGCTCGAACAAAACAACGAATGGGCCGTCCAGCGCGCCCGCTACATGACACTGGAAACCATCGCACCTCTGAGCCATGATCCCGTCGCCAATCTGCCCGTATTGGCAGATTGACCGATCCGGCCCGTACCGCCGATCGCCGTCAGCCACCGTGAGCTACACCACGCTACGGCACACGATCAAAACGGGAAGTTCCCTCTGTCGTGGTCCCGTGTCGCGTCAGACTGTCATCCCAACGAACTTCATCTGCGACAACTCCTCGATCGCGTAGCGTACGCCCTCGCGACCAACGCCGCTGTGCTTGACACCTCCGAACGGGTAACCATCAAGCCGGAAGCGTGTGGCCTCGTTGACCCACAGCGCGCCGACCTGGAAATCGTCGGCAAACCGCACTACCGCGCCGAGATCGCGCGTGAAGATCGACCCTTGCAGTCCGAATGGCGAATCGTTGGCAAGCTCGATTGCGTCATCGATGCGGTCAAAGGCCGCAACGAGCGCGACGGGACCGAACACCTCTTCGCGCCACAGCCGCGTCTGGCGCGAGACGTTGACGAGAACTGCCGGGGAAACAATGGCGCCTTGCCGTGTCGGCTCGAGCGCGAAGCGAGCGCCGTTGGCGATCGCGTCGGCGCAGATCGCCATGACGCGTTCGGCGGCCGCCGCACTCACCATGGGACCGACATCGGTCTTCGGATCGGTCGCATGCCCGACGTTGAGCGCGCTTGCGGTTTGCACGAAGGCGTCCAGGAACTCTTGAAGCCGGGTCCGTGCGACGAGAACGCGCTGGGCAGAGATGCACTGCTGTCCGCTCGCCTCGAAAGCCGCAGAGGCGATCTTCTTCGCTGCGTTGGGAATATCTGCGTCATCGAGCACGATATTGGCAGCGTTCGACCCGAGTTCGGCGAGGAATTTCTTTGCTCCCGCAGCCCGCGCCAACGCTTCACCGCCGCTTGTGCTTCCGGTGAAGGATACAGCGCGTACCACGTCGTGCGCCACGAGCGCCGCGGCCGTTTCCTTGTCGCCGGTCACGACGGTGAAGAGGTTCTCCGGCCAGCCGGCATCGAAAAACAGCTTGGCGAGTTTCAGGGCCGTACGCGTTCCGGCCGGCGCGGGCTTGACCACGATGGCGTTTCCGGCCGCAATGGCCGGAGCCACCTTCTGGACCAGCAGATTGACGGGGGCATTGAACGGGGTGATGCCGGCAACGACGCCGTACGGGATATGGCGAACGAAACCGAGATGACCCGCACCGGCCGGCGTCACATCCAACGGGACGGTTTCGCCGCCGAATTGCGTCAGCGCCGCCGCGGTGGCCTCGAGAAAATCCGCGCCGCGGCGCACCTCGAACGAGGCCATCCGGATCGGCTTGCCGACGTTGGCGCAAATCGTCGCGGCGACATCGTCAGCCGCTGCCAGCAAGGCCTTTGCCGCGGCCCTGAGCCAGCCGATCCGAACATGCGCCGGCTGTTTCCGATGCTTGGCAAAGGCAATACTTGCAGCCTCGACCGCCTTGTCGACGCCGGCCTGTCCCGCCTCGGCGATCCGCCCGATCGCCTTGCCGTCGTCGGGAGCGATCAGGTCGAACGCACGTGGAGCGTCATCGGCAGACTTTCCGTCAATGAAGCTGGCATAGATCGGCAAGTTCATGAGGTCGTTGTCCGTCATCGCGTAGCGCGCATGCGCTGGATATGCATGTTTGCCAGGAACGGCACCAGCGGGTGCGCCCCCATTTTCGTCAGCGCCGGAAGATCGAGCGCGATCAGCGCCTGCCGCTGTTCGCTGAAGAGCCGGTACCTGTCCGCATAAGCACCGGCATCCTTCACGAACTGCGCACGGCTCTCAGGCTCATGGGCGAGCGCGTGAAGGGCCGATGTGAGTTCGACGAGCTCCGGCTTGATAGAGGGGTAGTGCGCCGCGTGCGATGCCGCCTGCGGGCTGTACCAGCCCAGCGATGCATAGTTGTGATGCCAGCTCGGGTCCATGGAGACGACATCCGGCTTGCGCTCGCCTAACGCGCCGGCTGCGCAGGCCCAGCACCGCAGCTCGATGTTGCCGGTGTCGTCGAGCTCCGCTTCGTCATAGCCGATCAGCGACTTCAGGTTTCCGCTGGCGAGCTTCTCGAGCACCATATTGTCCCAACGCAGCTCCGGATTGGAGTAGCGGTCCGTTCCGGGGAAATGCGACATGCCGCCGCTCGACAGCACGACGGTTTTCAGACCCATCGCCGTCACCGTGCGCGCCACCGCCTGGCCGAAGGCATAACAGCGTTCCATCGTCGGCTGCGGCGGCAGATAAGCGTTCACGTAGATCGGAAGCACCGGTTCGGTCAGCCCGATGTGCGTCAACGGGATTCCGATCGCGTAATCGATCTTTGCCGTGCTTGTGAAGGCCGGGTCGAAGTTCTGGCGATAAAGTTGTCGAACGAGCTCGAAGCCAATTTCGCTTGGAATTTTCCAGTGAAACTTGCGGCCAGCGAATTCGCCGGTCGCTTCGCCGCCGACATGCACCGTGAAGGGTGGCGCGGCGTTGTGAAAGAACTGTTCGGCGTGGTCGTTCGAGAAGATGATCCAGAGATCGGGCTTCAGCGCCTTGAGCTTTTGCCCGATCTCCGCAGCGACTTGTCGCACCTTTTCGACGACCGTCTTGTCCTCGGTATCCGGCATGGTGAAAAACTGAGGCGCGTGGGGCAGCATGGCCCCGCCAACGACGGTAGATATCATGCGCGTTGCTCCTGGACTCCGCTGATGCCGATTGGTTCGTCCCGAAAATAGCGGGCTTGCGGCTCGACGTGTTAGCGCTATTCTGTCACAAACTTATTCTGAAACGACAGTGCGGTTCCGTGACGCAGATTCATCCGGATGTTTTGGTGCCTCCAAATGGGGCGTCGGCGCGCAGGGTCGTGGCCTATGTGCTGGAGCTCCAACGTGGCGGTGGCCGTCCGCTGCATCGGCACGATCGCGCCCAGCTCCTGGCCGTGACCTCCGGCTCCATTGCCGTGATGGCAGAAGGCGCGACCTTTGTGGCGCCGCCCGAACGCGGAGTCTGGGTTCCAGCGCACACGCTGCACGAAACCCGCCACCTTGCTTCGACCAGCTTGCGAACGCTTTATATCGACCCTGCGGCGTGCTCGACGCTGCCGGACCGCACAACGGTCGTGCAGATCAACCCGCTGATGCGGGAGCTGTTGGCTGCGATCGTTGCGCGTCCGCGCAACTACGAAGAGCAGGGAGCCGACGGTCGCCTGGTCGATGTCCTGCTTGATCAGATCGCCACCTCGCGCGCATTGCCGCTCAATCTCCCCATACCTACTTCGGCGCCGCTGCGGGCGGTCGCGATGCGGATTCTGGAGCGCCCCACGGAAGGTCCCGACATGCAGGGACTGTCGAACTCCATGCACATGTCGGTGCGAACGCTGCAGCGGCAGTTCAAGAGTGAAACGGGCCTATCGCTTCGCAGCTTCAGACGACAGGCTAAGCTGTTGAAGGCGCTCGAGTTGCTGTCGGCCCGCACTCCGGTAAGCCGAATTTCCGATATGCTCGGCTTTGGCGAGCCGAGCGCGTTCATATCGATGTTCAGAGCCGCCTACGGCGTGACGCCAGGGCGCTATTTATCGCAAGATTGAACTCATCGCGGGTCGGCGATGAAGTCGAGCATTGCGCGGCCGAGCAGGTCTTCAGCCGTGTTGATGTGCGCAATGGTCGAGGTGTGATTGTGCCCGCGCAGCCATAGCAAAGGCGGGGAGCGGCGCTTGGCTTGCGCGAGCCGAAAAGCGAGCTCGGCGCAATGCATGTCGATCAGCGGGTTCTCGAACTCCGCCCACGCGATGAAGGTGGGGACGCTGCTTGCGTCCACATGCGCGACGGGCGAGACATCCGCCAATGCATCGGGATCGTCCGTGCCGTAATAGGTGACGACCTTGTGCGCATTGGGGTTCTCGGGAAGCGTTTCGGCCCGCACCCTGCCACTTACGACCAGATGACCGGCCAATCCCGGTCCGGCGGCAGAATGACGTCTCTTATCGTAGGCGTAGCTGCCCGTATGCGCCGCACCCGCGGAGTGACCCATGAGGAAGACGCGATCCCGGTCTATGCCGATTTCGTCGGCGTGTTCGCGCGTCCAGGCGACCGCGGCGGCGACATCCTCGGTTGCGCCAGGATAATGGGTATCGTCAGCCAGCCGGTACCCGATATTGATTCCGACGACGCCGTTGCGCGCGAAATATCGCACGACGTTCGCATAGATCTCGTCGGTTCGGTTGCGATGCCCGTCCAGGAACGCGCCGCCATGCACAAACAAGACTGCCGCAAGACCACGCTCGGAATTAAGACCACGCTCGGAATTGGCGGGGAGGCAGACGTTGAATCTTTGACGCGGATGCGCTCCGTAGGCAATGTCGGCTCTGATATCGACGCCTTCCGTCGGTGCCATCCTGTGAACGTCGCTGAACTTCTCGAGCATCAGCTTGACATGCTTTGCCGGCGACCATTGCGGGCCGATCTCGGCCATCAGCTCGCGCAACGCGTTCGGAATGTTGGGACGTTGCTGGCCCATTGATCGTCGGGCTCCTCACACGATAATGCGCTTGACACGATGCTCGATCAGCCGAACCAGGCTGAGCGCGGTGAGCTCGGATGACTTTGGGTTGGTCGCGAGCGGTTTGTTCTCGAGCGTGATTTCCATGCGGCCAAACTCGCCACTCGCAACGATCCGGTGACCGTTCATCGTCGAAGCAGGATCGGCGATCAACTCGACCCGTGTTTTATCCAGACCAATTCCGGCGAGCGATGTTACTACCGTGGCATTGGCATTTTGCGGATAGGCCGCGGCCGCCTGACGCGCCGTTCCGGCGAAGAAGACGGCGCGCTTGCTCAGGCTTTCGAGGGCAACGAGCTGCTCGGCCGGCGTGTTCTTCCACGCCCGCGGCGGCTTGACGATCTGGTGAACGACCTCTTCGAGCCCCAGCACAGCAGCGCTCGCGAGCGCGTCGATGCCGCCGATCGCGCCCGACGGCACCTCGATGCGGCTGCCGTTCCGCTCTGCCAGATCGGCGAGCCACGCCAGCAAACCGTCATCGCTGAACGCGCTGGTGGAGGCGGTGATCATCGCCGGGGTCGCCGCCAATGCTGCGGGCGCCCACTGGGCGATTGCCGCGCGTCCGGCCGCCTCGACGACTAGGTCCGGCGCGAGGGCGGCGAGTTCGTCCGGCGAACCGAGGAAAGGAACACCCTGCGGCAGTTCGGCGCGCGCTTGGGGCGTGTCGATGGTTGCGATTGCGGCGATCTCGACCGGTGTCTCGCGCCGCCTCAGCAGCGCGCCGACGCGCGAATTGATCGCGCCCCATCCGATGAACACCAGCCGCGGAGGTTTCTGCATCAAATCGTATCCACTTGATTGGAATGCGGGGCCTGCGGTTGCGCCGGCCTGACACGCGAGCCGGGTCGAGGTGCGAACGTCGGCCCTTTGACCGATTTCGTCGCCGCGGCCGTCTGCGCCTGGCGATGAGCGAGCATCAGTCGGCTGACATGTTCGAGATGCTCGCGCATCGCAACCCCGGCCGGCTCCGGCTGCCGCTTCATGATGGCCCGGAAAAGCGTGGTGTGGCTGCTCGCGCTGTCGGAGGTTAAGGATTCGCCGAAATTGACGCGGTGGCGCTCGCGGTGAACGTGCCACATCGCCTTTTCATGCAGGTCCATCAGAGACCAGTTTCCGGTGCCGTGCACGATGGCGAGATGAAACTGATCGTTCAGCGCGTAATAGCGCACGGCATCTCCCGCCTCGGCGGCAGCATTCATTTCGTGTTGGATCCGCTGGATTTCGCGCAGCACCTCCGGCTTGCCGGCCTCGGCCACACGCGTTGCGGCAAGTTGCTCGAGAGCGATCAGGACTTCCATCCGCTCGCCGACTTCGGCCTCGTCCGGGTCGGTGACGACAGCCCCGACGTGCGGAATGAGGCGGACCAGGCCTTCGGTCTCCAACGTCTTCAGCGCCTGCCGCAACGGGGTGCGGGAAACGCCGAACTCCTTGCAAAGCAGAGGCTCGGATAGTCGTTCGCCGGACTTCCAGCGGTTCTCGACGATGTCCTTGCGCAGGTGAGGCAGGATCTGATCGTGCATCGGCGTATAGCGCACGACCGCGTTGTTCCGCTGCCCTCTCATCTCAGTTCCGATTGTGTTCACCCACTAGTTCCCGCCACCGAGTCGCTTTGTGACCGGGGATTGACTCTTTTCAAGCATACTGGATCGTATACGAAATACGATATCCCATCACAAGAGACGGACCATTGTCAGTTGGAGAGGAAGCTTCAAGCGCAGAGAACAGGGGGTCGGAGCCTCGGTCAGGCGCAAGGAGGATCGCCGCTATCTCGAGGGCAAGGGCGAATATCTCGCCGATCTGCAATTCCCCGGAATGGCGGAAGTGGCGTTTCTGCGCAGCCCGGTGGCGCATGCGCGCATCCGCGGGATCGAAATCCCCGAACAATATCGCGGTCAGGTGTTCCTTGCGGCCGATATTGCATTCGCAGCGCCGATCGTGGCCGTCAGCGCGGCGAAGGGGTTCAAGCCGTCGGAATATCACCCGCTGACCTCTGACAAAGTGCGCTTTGTTGGCGACCTGCTTGCGATCTGCATTGCCCCGACCCGGGCCGATGCTGAAGACATCGCCGCCGCCTGCGTCGTCGACTTCGACGAATTGCCGGCCGTCTGGGACATCGACGTCGCGCTGAGACCCGACGCCCCCCGCGTCCACGAGCACTGGTCCGACAACGTCTATCTGCAGAGCGTCATCCAGACGGGCGATCTCGACAGCGTTCGAAAGACGGCGGCGGTGAAGGTTCACAAGACCTTGCGCATGGGCCGTCATGCCGGCGTTTCGATGGAGGGCCGCGGCGTCCTCGCTTATTACGACCGCCGGCTGGAGGAGCTCGTCGTCTACAGCTCCACGCAATTCCCGCACGTCATCCGCACCATCATGGCCGAATGCCTGGGAATATCGGAGAGCAAGCTGCGGGTGATCGCGCCGGACGTTGGTGGCGGCTTCGGGCCGAAGAACAATTTTCAGCCCGAGGAGCTCGCGATCGCGGCGCTGTCCATGAAGCTCAATCGACCGCTCCGCTGGGTCGAGGACCGGCGCGAGCATCTCGTCGCCTCACCGCACGCGCGCGAGCACCGCTACGATCTCACCGCCTATGCCGACAGCAAAGGCCGGATCCTCGGACTTGAAGCGGCAGTCTTCGTGGACGCCGGCGCCTATTCCGTCTGGCCGTGGACGGCGGCAATGGAGGCCGGCATGTCGGCCGGCATCATGACGGGACCCTATGACATTCCCGTCTATCACGCGCGCGCCGTCACGGTCGCCACCAACAAATCCCCGCTCGGTCCGTATCGCGGGGTGGGGCGAAGCGGCGCATGTTTTGCGATCGAAACCCTGGTCGATGCCATAGCGCGCGCCGTCAACCGCGAGCCCGCAGATGTCCGCGTGGAGAACATGGTGCCGCCGGAGGCGATGCCCTACAGCTCTGCCACGCACAAGCTCTACGACAGCGGCGACTATTCGCAATGCGCGATGCGGGCGCGGGAAGCCATCGATCTCGAGAGCGTCCGTGCGCGACAGCAGAAGGGGGAGCCTGACGGACGCCTGATTGGTGTCGGCATGGCGAGCTATACCGAACAGTCGGCGCATGGCACGGCCGAATGGGTTGCCCGCGGCCTGCCGGTGGTGTTCGGCTACGAGCCTGCGCTGGCGCGCTTCACGCCGGACGGCAAGCTCATTCTGTTCGTCGGCATCCAGAACCATGGACAGGGACTGGAAACGACGCTGGCGCAAGTGGCTCACCAGGAGCTCGGCATCCCGGTCGAGGATGTCATCGTGCGCCACGGCGACAGTTCGGTCTCGCCCTACGGCATGGGCACCTTCGCCTCGCGCAGCATGACCATGTCGGGCGGCGCCGTGTCGGCGGCCTGCGTCATCCTGGCCGAGAAGATCGCGCGCATCGGCGCATACCTGCTCCAGGCTCCGAAGGAGATGGTGAGGTTGGCCGAAGGCAAGGTTCATTTCGGCGGGCAGAGCGTCACCTTCCGCGATATCGCACAGGCCGCCTTCCTTCACCCGGAGCGGCTGCCGGTCGGAGAAGACCCCGCTCTGGAGGCCAATGCGGTGTATCAGCCCGGGCGGAGCACCGGCGCATTCTCTTATGCGACACATGCCTGCACGGTCGCCGTCGATCCCGGCACCGGGCAGGTCGAGATCCTCGATTACGTCGTCTGTCACGACTGCGGCACGATGGTGAACCCGATGATCGTCGAGGCGCAGGTGGTCGGAGGCGTGGCACAAGGTCTCGGCACGGCGCTTTACGAGGAAATTCCCTACGACGAGAACGGGCAGCCGCTGGCATCCACGTTCCTCGACTACATGATCCCCGGCTTCACGGAAGTCCCCGACGTTCGCGTGCTGCACATGGAAACGCCTTCGCCGCACACGCGTTTCGGCATCAAGGGAATGGGCGAGGGCGGAGCCATCGCGCCCCCGGCCGTCGTGGTCAATGCCATCAACGACGCGCTGCGTCCGCTCGGTGTCGAGATCAGCGAAACGCCGGCAACGCCCGGGCGCATTCTCGAGAAGATCGTGGCCGCAGAGGCAGCGCGCCGATGAAGCCGGCTCCGTTTACCTACCATCGTGCGAGCTCGATCGAGGATGCGATCGCTCACCTCGACGACAACGACATGATCGCGCGGCCGCTGGCCGGCGGACAGTCGCTCGTCCCCATGCTCAACCTGCGACTGGCGCCGCTCGACAAGCTGGTCGATCTCGGCCGCATCGCGTCGCTCCGCCGCGCCGACGAGCAGAATGGCCGTATCGTCTACGGGGCCCTTCTTGCGCACGCCGCCTTCGAGGATGGCCGCGTTCCCGACGGCAGCAACGGGCTGATGGGCTTCGTCGGCGGACAGATTGCCTATCGTGCGGTGCGTACGCGCGGCACGATCGGCGGCGCCCTCGCTTTGGCCGATCCGGCCGCCGACTGGCTCACGACGGTGATCGCGCTCGAAGGCGAGGTGGTGCTGGTGGGACCTCGCGGCCGCCGCAGCCTTGCCGCCGCCGATTTCGTCACCGGCCCCTACATGACCGCGCTCGATCAGGCCGAACTCTTGGAAAGCGTCGTCATCCCGCGCCGGCCGAAGACCGAGCGCTGGGGACACTACAAGGTGACGCGAAAGACCGGCGAATACGCGGATTCGATGGCGATTGCGCTGTTCGACCCGGAGTCACGCAAGGCACGGCTAGTCGTGGGTGCGGTCGATGGAGCGCCGCTCGTGCTCGAGAAGACCGCGCTCGAGATGGGCAGGGGGGCTCGCGCAGAACGGCTCTCGGCGGCGATCAAGCACGAGCTTGCGGAGAGCGGCCGCTCCTTCCCACCCGCCAAGCTGCAACTGCACCTCACTGCCGCGCTGCGCGCGATCAGGAATGCCGGCCTGTCATGAAGACTGAAATCACACTCACCATCAACGGCAAGCAACGCAAGGCGCAAGTCGAGCCGCGGCAGAGCCTGGCCGATCTGCTGCGCGAGGAGATGCGCCTGACGGCGACCCATCTCGGCTGTGAACAGGGTGTTTGCGGCGCGTGCACCATCCTCTTGAACGGCGAGCCGGCGCGCGCCTGCATCGCCCTGGCGATCACGCTCGACGGCAGTGAGGTCCGGACGCTGGAAGGGCTTCAGGACGATGCGCTGATGAGCATTCTCAAGGAGTTGTTCCACGAGCAACATGGTCTTCAGTGCGGCTTCTGCACGCCGGGGATGCTGATCAGCAGCCACGATCTCTTGACACGGAAGCCAGGACTCGACGAAGAGCAGATCCGCATCGCCATGAGCGGCAATTTGTGCCGGTGTACGGGCTATCAGGGCATCGTGCGCTCCATCAAGGCGGCAGCCGACAAATGGGCTGAGAAGGCCGCTGCCAACGAGGGGGTCAGCGCATGAAGATCGAGAAGACCTTCGAGATCAGGCAAGCGCGCGAGCATGTCTGGGACAAGCTGAACGACGTTCGCTTCGTGGCTGAATGCCTGCCCGGCGCATCGATCGTCGGCGAACTCGGCGAAAACCGCTACAAGGGACGGATGTCGGTGAAGGTCGGTCCGATGGCTGCGACCTTCAACGGGGAGATCGCGATCGACAGTCGTCGCGAGAGCTGGAACGGCGTGGTCTCCGGCAAGGGCGCGGATTTAGGGTCCGGCTCGCGCGCGTCCGGAAGCATGAGCTATACGCTGAATGATGGCAGCTCACCGGCGACGACCCGGATCGATATCGTCTCCGACATCAATCTTGCAGGCCCGCTCGCGCAGTTCAGCAAGGGGCCGATCGTGCAGGAAATTGCCAACCGCATCACAGCGGCTTTCGTCGCCAATTTCGAGTCGAGACTGGCGGCGATGACTGCGGGACCGGAAAGGGTGGCAGCCCCTCCGGTTATACCCCAACAGCAACAGTCGCTCGATGCGGGTGGCCTGCTGTGGGCCGTTCTGCGCGACCGACTGCGTTCGTTCTTCCGGGGATTGTTCGGTCGATCGTCGACCAAATCATGAAGTGACTCTAGCTGCACCACGCAAGAAGGAAGTTCCCATGCATAAGCGAAAGAGCCTACCCGTCGGACTTCTCGGCCTCCTCCTCGCCTCCGCTTCGGCGCACGCAGACGATACCGTGAAGATCGGCATCATCCAGCCGCTCACCGGCTCGGTCGCCTACAACGGCACAACCGACGTCAACGGCGTCAAGCTGGCGCTCGCCGAAATCAACGCCAAGGGCGGAGTGCTGGGGAAGAAGGTTGAGCTTGTGATCGAAGACGGCCAGTGCAAGCCGGCCAATACGGTCAACGCTGCCGAGAAGCTGATTTCAGCGCGACAAGGTCGTAGCCCTCATCGGCGCTTTCTGCAGTTCGGCGACTGCAGCCATTATGCCCGTCGCCCAAAGCAGCAAAATTCCTCTCGTCACCGGCGTTTCATCGGCAGCGAACCTCACCGAGAAGGGCAATCCGTGGTTCTTCCGCGCGACGGAAACGGACGCGCTGCTCGCCAAGTCCTTTGCCAAGATCCTCGTCAATCAGCTCAAGCTGAAGAAGGTCGCCTATATCGGCGTCAATGACGATTTCGGCCGCGGCAGCGTCGACGAGTTCGAGAAGCAGATGACTGCGCTGGGCGCCACCACCGCGATGAAGGAATATTTCGAGCACGGTACGTCGGACTTCTACACCCTGCTCACCAAGCTGAAGGCCTCCGGCGCGGACGGTGCATTCGTCTCGGCCGAAACCCAGGACGGCGCGACCTTCGTCAAGCAGAAGGCGGAGCTGGGGCTTGCGACCAAGGTGTTCGGCGTCGGCTCGTGGGCCACGGCCGATTTCATGCAGCTGGCCGGCCAGGCCGCAAACGGGATCTATGCCGCGGTGCCTTACGCCTCGACCATGAAGACTCCGAAGAACGAGGCCTTCGTGAAAGCCTATCAGGCGCAGTACAAGGTCGCGCCCGGGAAATACTCGGCGGCCGGCTACAACTCGCTGAACATCGTTGTCGATGCCATCGCGCGCGCCCAGTCGACGGACCCGGACAAGATCCGCGAAGCGCTGCGCAAGACCGATTATGAAGGCGCGAACGGTCACTTCCGGTTCGACGAGAAGGGGCAAGCCACCGGCTTCACGGTGGTGCTGGTTCAGCTCGAGAACGGCGTTCCCATCGTCGTCGCGAGCAACACGATCGAACAATGACATCAGAGCGGAGGCGGTTCCGGCTTCCTCCGCCTCCCTCCTGATGCCGGGAGCCAGTAAACCGCGATGGACTTCTTTCTTCAGCTTCTGGCCAATGGCCTCGTCACGGGGGCTTTCTACGCCCTTTCCGCGCTGGGTCTGACGCTTGTATTCGGTCTCATGCGCGTCGTGAATTTCGCGCATGGCGAACTCTATGTCATCGGCGGACTGCTCGGATGGGCGCTCACCGCCGTGCTCGGCTGGAATTACTTCCTCGCGCTTGTCGTCGTCATCGTCGCGCTGGGTATCCTCGGCTACCTCATCGACCAGGTCCTGATCTCGCGGGTGCGCGGGCAGGGCGAGGAACCGACGATTCTGCTCACCATTGGTCTGTCGATCTTCATCGCCAACACGGCGTTGCTCATCGTCGGCACCACGCCGGTGACGGTCGCCTCGCCGTTCGCCAGCAAGCCTCTCTTCCTCGGCCCCGTGGTGATCACGCAAGCGAGGCTGGTGCTGGTCGTCGTCGGCGCGGCGCTGATCGCCGCAGCCAATCTCCTGATCCAGAAAACCACGCTCGGCCGCGCCATGCGCGCGACGTTCCAGGATCCGATGGCCGCACAGCTGGTCGGCATCCGGACCACGCACATCTACGGTTTCACATTCGCGCTCGGCGCGACGCTGGCCGGCGCGGCCGGCATGTTGCTGGGCTCGATCTATGTCGTCGAAGCCAGCGGCGGCAGCATCATCAGCCTGAAGGCGTTTGTCGTCGTCATCCTGGGCGGGATGGGCAGCTTCGCCGGCGCGATTGCCGGCGGCTTGATCCTCGGACTGACCGAAGCCCTGTGGGGCGGCTACGTCTCCACCGGTTATGTGGACGCGATCGGCTTCGGGTTGGTCATTCTGACCTTGCTGGTGCGGCCCTACGGACTGTTCAGCCGACGAGCCGAGCGCGTGTGATGAGCTTTGAACGCAATTTTCTCCTTGCCACCTTGGCGCTGGCCGCGCTGACGCCGCTCGTGGCGTACAATGAATATTCGCTGCACATCGGGATCATGATCATGTTCTCGGTGATGTTGGCGACGAGCTTCAATCTGATCGTCGGATATGTCGGTGAATTCCCCTTGGGCCACACCGCCTTCTTCGGTATCGGGGCATATAGCGCCGCGCTGTTGTCGGTGCGGTTTGGCATGCCGATCTATTTTACTGTCCCGCTCGCCGGGATCGTGGCGGCAATCTCCGGCTTGGCTATTGGTGCGATTACTTTGCGGCTGCGCGGACCTTTTTTCGTCATCGTGACGCTCTGCTTCGCGGAGGTTCTACGCCTCGTCGCAAACAACTGGATCGATCTGACGAATGGACCGATGGGTGTTTCGGGCATTGCCGAGCCGGCATTGATCGTCGGGGCGACAGGCGTTCAGCAAAAGCTCTGGTTTTACTATGCCGGCCTGGCGCTCGCGGCGGCCTCGCTCCTGGTCTGCTATCGCTTCGTCTATTCCAACATCGGCCGCGCTGCGGTCGCGGTGCGGGAGAACCGTTTTGTTGCGCAGTCGATCGGGATCTGGCCGTTCTGGCTCGGCCTCGTCACGTTCATGTTGGCGGCTGCCATCGGCGGGCTCGCCGGCGGGTTCTATGCCCATTACATCTCCTATGTCGGGCCCGAGGTGTTCGGCTTCTCCTTCACGATCACGATGATCATCATGGTGCTCGCCGGCGGCAAAGGCACACTGGCGGGCCCCGTAGTCGGGGCCGTCATCGTGGTCTTCCTCGAGGAATATCTGCGCGACTTCAAGGATCTGCGGTTCTCGATCTTTGGGCTGATCGTGATTGCCGTGGTGATTTTTTTGCCGCGCGGCTTGATGGGTTTTGTAGGCCGGCGACACGAAACCTACCAACGCAAGACGGCAGGGCATGAGGGCGACGAGGAGAACAAGCAGGAGCGGCTTCGGCCAACGCTCGAACCGGCCGGTCTCAACCAGAGCGGTGCGGCAGATGCTTGAGGCGACCGCCCTCTCCAAGCAATTCGGAGGACTGACGGCGCTCTCGGATGTGAGCTTCACCATCCGCAAGGGCGAGATCATGAGCCTGATCGGCCCCAATGGGGCCGGCAAGACGACCTGCCTGAATCTCGTCACCGGGTTCCTCAGGCCCACTGCCGGAACCGTGCGTTACTGTGACCGCGACATCACCGGACTTGCGCCCTATGCGGCTGCCCAGCAGGGTCTGGTGCGGACGTTTCAGAAGACGAATGTGCTGCGCGGCCTCACCGTGTTCGGCAACGTGCTGACCGCCCGCTATCGGCACGGCGAGAGGTCGCTGTGGCGCACCTTCTTTGCAAGCGGCCGCCAGCGCGAGCGCCAGTTGCGGGATGAGGCGGCGGCGCTGATCGAGACGATCGGCCTCGGTGCGAGAATGAACACCGACGCGGACTCGCTGTCCTGCGGCGAGCTTCGTCTCCTGGAGGTCGCGGTCGCGCTCGGCGCCGGTCCCCGGCTCTTGATCCTCGACGAGCCTGCGGCGGGACTGAATACCCACGAGGCGGAGCGTCTCGGCCATGTCCTGAAACGGCTGGTGAAAGAGCATGTCGAGGCCATGCTGCTGGTCGAGCATAACATGGCGCTCGTGATGGCGGTGTCGGACCGCATTGTCGTGCTGGACTTCGGCCGCAAGATCGCCGAGGGATCTCCGCTCGAAGTGCGGACCAATCCCGATGTCGTTGCGGCCTACCTCGGCAAGCCCGCCACATGAATCCGCGAACATCCATTCTCGAACTGCGCAACCTTGAGGTCTGCTACGGCAAGCTGCGCGCGCTGAACGGCATCAATTTGCAGGTTCACGAGGGCGAGGTCGTCGCGTTGCTCGGGGCCAACGGTGCGGGCAAGACCACGGCCTTGCGGGCGATTTCCGGCCTGCTGGCGCCCACATCGGGCGACATCCTCTACCGCGGGAGATCGATCGCGAAGCACCGTCCGGATCTGATCGTTCGTGACGGAATTGCCCACTCGCCGGAGGAGAGGCATATCTGGCCGGAGCTGTCGGTACGCGAAAATCTGAGCCTCGGCGCGTATTGCTGTTCAGATCGGGCGGTGGCCGCGCGGCGGTTCGAGAGCGTGCTCGTCCGGTTTCCGCGGCTGCGCGAACGCCTGTCCCAGCTGGCCGGCCTTCTCTCGGGAGGCGAGCAGCAGATGCTGGCGATCGGCCGGGCACTGATGTCCGGGCCAAAGCTTCTGCTGCTCGATGAGCCCAGCCTCGGGCTCAGTCCGTTGATGTCGCAGGAGGTGCTGGGCGCGCTACGCGAGCTATGCGAGCAGGGGATCACCATCGTGATCGTCGAGCAGAACGTGCACAGCGCCCTGTTCGTCGCGAGCCGCGCCTACGTTTTTGAGACCGGACGTGTCGTTGCGGAAAACAGCGCCGCCAACATTCTCCGCGATCCCGATCTGCTCCGTACCTATCTCGGCGCTTGAGGCACAGCAAAGGGCATGCGGATTATTGGTGGCAGCTTCGGGGCGATCGATGGAGCTCGGGCGGTCGGGGCGATCGATCATGATGATGAGGTCGGCGTGGCCTGGCGGCGGCGCTGGTGACGGCGCCCGGCGCGCGCAGCCAGCTACGGGGTGCAGCGGCTGCTGGCCGCACGATGGTAAGGTCGCCGGCGGCCCGGGCCGCGTTAGCCTCTATTGCTGCCCTCACACGCGCGCGCGAGACGAGCGCCGATTCCAGCGAGCTGTGAGACCGAGGTGCACCGAGCAGGGCGACCTGCTCGAGCCGGCTGGGCGGCGCTGCGGTTTCTGGTCGACGTTGCCATTTTCGTTTTAGCGGAATTGTTGTTTGCAGATTCCGGTTCGGGGCGACGATGGAGGTCGGGCGATCGGGGCGATCGCCGATGATGATGTCGGCGGGCGCCGGCGCGGCGCGAGCTACGGGGTCATCGACAACAGATCGGAAAATCTTCAGCACTGACAGAGGGAGCGCTTGCCCTCGCTCGCGCAGCGCTGCGGCAGCTGCGGCCCTGAACGATCACCAGAATTTGCGGGGGTGAACGTAGTTTGGCGAGTGCGGTGGAGGCGCAGCCGACCCCGTAGCTGATTTGCAGCAGCGAGGACAGCATCGGCCCGGCGGCGTCATCGTCCATCATGCCACTGCCGACCGTAAGTATGACCTGCTCGTTCATGGCTGGCGCCGAACCATTAATGTGAGCGCCGGCTCGCGATCGATCGCTTGCAGAGCCTGATCGAGCCTGGGCGAGCGGCAAAATCACCACGATGCAGGTGCTGCGCAACTGGATCATCGTGTATTGCGGCAACGGCGCTCAGTTTTCGCGCAAGACGAGGAAGTTGGTATTCCTCGCGCGCGCGTGAGTGTGTGACAAAAGTGGTGAACGCGAACTTCAGGCCCCCGTTTTTGCTGGTCATCGGACCGTCGCTTGGAGAGCTTCGCTTCCCGCGGAAGACAGACCAGCGTTCTCGGCCATCTGAGCGTTCGCTTGTCACGCGTAAGGTGCGTTTAACACCTTGGCGGTGCGCAGGATAATCATCTCGCAGTTTCTCGGGTCGACGCCGCGCGTCTCTATTCCCGCCATCAAAAGCCCGATTGTCGCTTCGGCGGAATTGGCCTTTAAAAGCTACAAGTCCGGGATCGGGAGTTTGCATCTCTTCGGGCGCGCCACCTCGTCCAGTCGCCAGAAAATAGTCGATAGGCCCTGCCTGCGAGAATTCCGCGCTACGGAATTTTCGAAAAATTTCATGGAGGGGATGACGCCTACCCAATACGCTGGGCCAGGATCCAAAGGACGTCGCCGGGGCGGCGCGGTCGGCGAAAAAATTGCGTTGAGGACCAGCATGTCAATTCACGCAGTGGACTGGGAGTCGGTTGAGTGGCATCCGGTCCGTACCGGCATAGAGCGCAAGACCTTCGCCGGCGAAGGCGCCACGATGACCGGTCAAGGTGACGGGGCGGTTAGGTGTCGCGACCGCCCGTGCTTTTGACGCCATAGGACGCGGCCAAAAGCGACGAAGTCTGATGCTCTATCCAGCTGAGCAACGTCGACCGGCTGTCAGTGGCGGGTTGAGCCAGGACCGTATCCATCGGTGGATGAAACAAGGGGCTCACGTCACATTCTGAATTGATTGGCGCGTTCAGCGCGTCGGTGCTCTGGAGGCAATGAGCGGCATCCGTCAACGATCCTTAGACGGTGAAATCGATAGGTGAAATTCTTCAAAAACAAGCACGTACCTGCCTGCCGGAAACGCAAATTCCGTCGGAGCCGCCAGAGAGAAAGCCACCCGTCGCCAACCAATGAAGATTGGCAGCTACTACAGAGGTGGCGCAGCGCGGCCATGTGCCGAAGAGCGAGGCTCAAGTATTGAGTCCCAGCCTTTTTCGCAAGTTGGTTCCATTTTGCGCGGCTGGGCCAACCTTTTGCTTCCGCGTGCCATCAGCTCGTTATCGTGTTGTCGACCCGCGTTTGCTCGATATCTTCATATGCGAGGCGAGCGTTCGACGCCAGATCGCCGCGCCGCCGAAGCCGCGGCCGGACGTGCCATTTGAGGGTAGCGAGATGCAAAACGTGAAACTTGAAAATGCGGCGAAGCGTTCGAGGTCGCGCCGGATTGTGATGACCGCGCTCGTCCTGAGCCTCACGGTCGGCACTGGCATTGCCGGCGACCTCGTAGCCGCCAAGGCGGAGCCCGCCGGCAAGGGCAAGAAGGTCGCGCTTTTGATGACGGCGACGAGCCTGCCATGGCCGGCGGGGGTCAAGGCGGCGTTCCTTGAGCGCGCCAAGAGCTACGGCATGGACATCACGAACTTCGACCAGATGTACGATACGGCGCGCCAAGCACAGCAAGTCGACGACGCTATCGCGCGCAAGTTCGACTTGATCGCGGTCATGGCCGCTTCCGAGCAGGCTATTCTGCCGGCGCTGTTGCGCGCGAAGCGCGCCAACATCCCGGTTGTGATCGTGAACTCGCCGCCCAAGGATGGGTCCGAGGAGTATTTCCAAACCTTCATTGGCGAGGATGCGGTGGAGATGGGCAAGCTCAGCGCCGAGTCGATGCTGCAGGCGCTGAAGGACGCGGGTCGCGACGGCGGCAAGATCGCGCTCATCACGGGATCGCTGCAGGAAGGCGTGGCGCCGCGCCGCCTCGCCGGCATCAAGCAGGTGCTCGCGTCGCATCCCAACGTGCAGATCGTCGCCGTCGAGGACGTGCATTGGGACCCGGTGCAAAGCGAACGCGTGACCGGCCAGCTGCTCGCGCGTTTCGCGCCGCAGGGCGGGCTCGACATCATCTACGGCATGAACGATGACCAGACCGTCGCGATCGTTCACGCCGCCGAAGCCGCGAACGTTCCATTGGGACTAAAGCCGGGCCAGGTCATCGTCATCGGCGGCAACTGCAGCAAACAGGGCCTCGATTTGATCGAGGCCGGCAAGCAGTACAGCACCGGGGTCCAAGGTCCGTCGCGCACGGGCTCCGGCGCCGCCGATCTCGTCAATGACTACTTCGAAGGCAAGCCGCTGAAGAAGTACAACTACCTGCCCGTGGAGACGATCACCAAGGCGAACATCGCCGAATGGGAGAAGATCTGTACCTACTGAACACCTAAAAGGCCGAGGCCTGAGAGCGTAAGTCCTGTGCAGACCGAAAGCAATACCGCGGGCGAGGTTCTTACGATCCGCGGCTTAAGCAAGGCCTATGGCGGCATTCCCGCCCTGCGCGACGTGTCGTTTTCGCTCGCCGGCGGCGAAATCCGGGCCATCTGCGGCGAGAACGGCGCCGGCAAATCCACCTTCGTGAAGATGCTGATGGGCATCATCGCCCCGGACGCCGGAACCATCGCGGTAAACGGCACGGTGAAGGCCATCCGAGACGTGCGCCACGCGCAAGCGCTGGGGCTCGGGCTGGTGGCTCAGGAACTCAGCCTGGCGCCGCATCTTTCCATTTTCGACAACATCTGGCTCGGCAGTGCGGAAGTGCCGCTGCTGCATCGCACTGCGGCCCTGCGCGGGCGTGCCGCCCGCGCCATGGCGATGCTTGGGGTCGGCGACTGGAGCCTCGATCAGCGCGTTGCCACGCTGAGCCTGGGACAGCGGCAGATTGTCGAGATCGCGCGTCTTCTCGCCCGCGACGCCAAGGTGCTTATCCTCGACGAGCCGACCGCGACCCTTTCCGACATCGAAATCGCCCTGTCTGATGACGGTCTTGCGCGCCGTGCGCGATCAAGGGCGCTCCGTCATCTACATCAGCCACCGCCTCGGCGAAGTCTTCGACCTTTGCGACTCGCTGACCGTATTGCGCAATGGCGAGCACGCCGTCACCCGGCAGGTCGCCGAAGTTCACCCGCGAAAGTCTGATCGAAGCATGCTCGGCCGGTCGCTGAGGACATGTATCCCGTAAGGCGGGCCGTTCGCATCACAGCGGCGGCTTGCGGGTCAAAGCACCTCTCGTGCCCGGCGATGTTCACGGACTTTCCATGGAGGCACCGCGCGGGCAGATCGTTTGCATCGCCGGGCAGATCGGCTCCGGCGCAAACGCGGTGACCCGCGCGCTCGCGGGCTGATCGAGGACGCGAGCGGCGACGTTTCGGTCAACGGCCGCGCGCTGCGGCTCGGCTCGGTGCGCGAGGCCGTCGCCGAAGACATCATGTTCATCTCCGACGATCGCGCCAGCGAAGGCGTATTTCTCGCCTTGTCGGTCCTGGACAACGCGGTGGCCACGCGGCTTCCCGATTATAGCCACGCGGGCCTTATCTCGCGCCAGCCGCTCCGCCAGATCGGCGCGCTGTTGGGTAAGAAGGTCGGCATCGCCCAGCGGCACTTGCACGCGCAGGCGCGCACCCTCAGCGGCGGCAACCAGCAGAAACTGGTGTTCGCTCGCGCCGTCGAGCGAACGCGCCCCGGCGTGCTTCTGATGAACGAGCCGACGCGCGGCATCGACGTCGGCGCGCGCGCCGATATCTACCGCCTGATGCGGAGCTTCTGCGAAGCGGGCTATGCGCTGATCATGACCTCCTCGGATCTGGAAGAGGTCGTCGGCATGGCCGATATCGTCTACACCATGTACCGCGGTCATTTGGTCGCGCGCTACGCCGGCGACGTTATTGCCATGCCGCGTATCCTGCGCGACATCGCCCATCCGGACGCGTCGCGCGAGGCGGCCGCTTGAGCGAGGCGCAGAACATGCTGTGGGCGACGCCGCCGGCGAGCACGGGAAGATTGAACGGCATCCGGGCGTGGGCACGAAGCCATCGCGGCGCCGCGCGGAGCGGCACCGTCGCTGGTCTGCTCGCGCTCCTTGTCGTCATCGCGCTCTTCACGCCGGGCGCATTTGCCGAGCCGGCCGTCCTGTCGTTTCTCACCAGCATTTCGTTCATCGGCTGCGTCGCCATCGGGATGACGCTGATCACGATCAGCGGCAATATGATGTCGTTCAGCCTCGGCGCGACGACCGCCGGTTCGGCCCTCGTCTACGTCGCCGCGCTCAATCATTACGGCTTCTGGTTCGCCGTCATATTCGCTCTGGCGTTCGGTGCACTGATGTCGGTGGCGCAGGGCGTTCTGATAGCGCTGGCGCGCGCCAACCCGATCATTGTCAGCATCAGCGCCTCGGTGTTGTTCTACGGCGCGGCGCAGCCGGCCACGAAGGGCGATACATTCTATCCGAGCGTCGCGCAGCCCGATTGGATCCAGGCCCAGTTGCTCGGGATTCCAGCGGCCTTCGTGGCCTTTGTCGGGGTGCTGTTGCTGGGACAAGCACTGCTGACGTTTACGGCGTTCGGCCGCCGCGTTTTTCTGGTCGGCAACAGCCTGCCGGCAGCCCGGGCTGCCGGATTGAACGTCCCGCTCACGTTGCTCGGCGTCTACGCCTGGGCTGGCCTGTTCGCAGCCGTCGCCGGTCTGATGCTCGCGACCCACTATAATCGCGGCTCGATCGATTTCGGCACCGGATATGACTACTCGGGCATTGCGGCCGTCCTCGTCGGCGGTACGCCGCTCTCCGGTGGTGAGGGCTCGGCTTGGCGTACCTTCGCCGGCGTGCTGATTATCGGCGCGGTGCAGGTTCTGCTGCTGCTGCACGGCTTCCGTCAGGAATGGCAATACCTGATCACCGGCATCATCGTGCTGGCGGTGATCGTCCTCAACACGCGCGGCCAGGGCTGACCGATGCGCCGGCTGCTGCGCGATCCGCACACTTTTCCGCTTGCCCTCCTCCTTGTGGTGATTGCCGGCTTCGCCGTGCTCGATTGGGGGCAAGGGCGCTTCCTCAGCGCCGCGACGGTGTTCTCAACGTTCGAGACCTTCGCCACCATCGGCTTTGTTGCGCTCGGGCTCGGCGTCACCATGATCATGCGCGAGTTCGACCTTTCCGTCGCCGGCATGGTCGGCATGGCCGGATGCGTCGCGGTGATGACCGGCGGCGCGTATCCGGCACTGGGCATCGTGGCTGCGGTCCTCGTCGGCATTGGCTGCGGCGGCGCGCAGGGCATGCTCGTCACCCGGCTTCGCCTTGCGTCGGTCGGGGTGACGCTTGGCGGACTCTTGATCTTCATCGGCGTCGCTTATGTGCTGACGCAAAGCACGTCGATTCCTTATGACAATCTCGACGTTGCCATGAAGATGGCCGACCACTATTTCGGAGTGTTCTCGGTCCGCAGCCTCTGCGCCATCGCCCTCTATGTCGTTGCCGCCGGCGTGATCGGTTTCACGCGCATCGGACGCGACGTGATCGCGACCGGCAGCGACCGTGCTGCCGCCTTCGTCTCGGGGGTCAATGTCGGCGGATTGATCGTTGCCGCCTTCGCCTTCTCCGGCGCCTGCGCGGCATTTTCGGGCGCGTTGCTGAGCTACAGTCTCGCGCTCGCCGCACCGGGCGGTCTTTCCGACGTGCTGGTGCCTGCGGTTACTGCGGCCATCATCGGTGGCGTGTCGCTCAGCGGCGGCAATGGCCGGCCGCTCGGGATCGCCTGCGGTGTATTGGTCCTGTCGGTGCTGCGTTCTGGCTTCAATGCCATCGGAGCGGAGCCCTGGATCAGCGAAGTCGCCACCGCCGTCATTCTGCTGGCAGTCGCGGCGCTCGATGCGCCGCAACTGATGCGGCGCTGGCGCCGCACCACGACCGCTACTGCACCACTCGGGCCGGCAGCCTAAGCCGTCGTCTCGCAATTTGGAGAGAGCAATGACTGACACGTTCGAACGAGACAGAGACGCTGAGTTCTTCCGCGAACGCGGCTTCGGCCTGCGGATCGGCTTCGGCAAGCGCCCGGCCATCCTCGTGGTCGACATCGTCAAAGCCTTCACCGATCCGCAGCGCATGCTGGGCGCCGAGCTCGGCAGCCAGATCGTGGCCACCAATCAACTGCTCGACGCCGCACACGAGAAGAGCCTGCCGATCATCTTCTCCACCGTCGCCTATGAGGATTCCAACTTCAAGGACGCCGGCGTGTGGGCGCTGAAACAGAAGGGCGCCGCCACGCTGATGGCCGGCACCGACGGTCCGGAACTCGATCCGCGGCTGCATTACGAGAAGGGCGATGCCATCCTGTACAAGAAATACGCCTCCTGTTTCTTCGGCACCGACCTGGTGCCGCGCCTGCTCGCCTTCGGCGTTGATACGCTGATCATCACCGGCTGCACCACAAGCGGCTGCGTGCGCGCCAGCGCGGTCGACTCCTGCCAGAACGGCTTCCGCCCCATGGTCGTACGCGAGGCGGTCGGCGACCGCTCGCAGCTCGCCCATGACCAGAGCCTGTTCGACCTCGACGCCAAATATGCCGACGTCGTCTCGACCGACGAGACGGCCGCCTATCTCCGTTCCCTGTAAGGAAATACGTCCATGGCCAATCCGACCGAACACGACCGCTTCGCCTATTCGCCGATCGTCGACCGGCCGCCGCTGCGGTGGCCGAACGGCGCACGCGTCGCGCTGTGGGTCATCCCCAATATCGAGCACTTTCTGTTCGACCGGCCGTCGACCTCGATCACCGCGGTCACGACGCAGTTCGTGCCCGACGTCCTCAACTACGCTTGGCGCGACTTCGGCCCGCGCGTCGGCATCTGGCGCATGATGGAGATCATGGAGCGCTACGACGTGCGCGGTACCGTCGCGCTGAATTCCGACGTCTGCGATCACTATCCGCGCATCATCGAGGCCGGCAACAAGCTCGGCTGGGAATGGATGGGGCACGGCAAGAACAACTCCATCATGCTCGGCAACAAGAGCGAGGACGAAGAGCGCCCGCTGATCGCCGGCATCGTCAAGGCCATCACTGCTGGCACCGGAAAGGCGCCACGCGGCTGGCTCGGACCGGCGCTTTCCGAGACCCACAACACGCTCGACATCTTGGCCGAGAACGGCATCGATTATGTCGCCGACTGGACCAATGACGAGCAGCCCTATCCGATGCGGGTGAAGAAGGGAACGATGACCTCGATCCCCTATTCGGTCGAGCTCAACGACATTCCGGCGTTCCTCGACGGAAGCCAGAGC
Source organism: uncultured Pseudomonadota bacterium (assembly GCA_963836095.1). Taxonomy (GTDB): domain Bacteria; phylum Pseudomonadota; class Alphaproteobacteria; order Rhizobiales; family Xanthobacteraceae; genus BOG-931. The sequence continues at coordinate 815,494 of CAWIHU010000010.1, read as the reverse complement.
GCGGAAAACTTCGGGCGCATGATCAAGGATCAGTTCGATGTGCTCTACGAGGATGGCGCCAAAACCGGACGCGTCATGTCCATTTGCCTGCACCCGTTCCTTATCGGCCATCCCTTCCGGGCCAAATATTTCAATGAGGCGCTCAAACACATTACCTCGCGCCAGGAGGTCTGGGTGACGACCGGCGCGGAGATCATCGACGCGTACCATAAGGCCGTAGAGGCGGCGTGAAGAGGTCGCGCACATTCCAAAAACAACATCGTCATGGTCCGACTGACGGCTGCGGCACGTCGAACCGCCAGTGCTTGGCGGTTCGACGGCCTTCTTGTCGGAGGCACGGGAAAAAAGGAAACACCCAATGATCGTACGTGAATCGCCCGAGGGCTCTCTCGTCCTGATCGACCAGACCGATCATGCGAAGCTGTCCGGACAATGTGCCGCCCACTGGGGCAACCAGGCCTTCGCGCGGCCCCGCCCGTACGAGGCCGTCGTTCGCGCGGCCATGTACCACGACAGCGGTTGGTACGACTACGAGGCAAGCCCCTCGGTCGCGCCCGATACCGGCAAACCGCTCAATTTCCTTCAGGTCGTCTGGGGCAAGCCCCAGCGGCGGGCATTCGAGTGGGCGATCGATTGGATGACCAAGATCGACCCGTATTCGGGCCTGCTCCTGAGCAAGCACCGCACCGGCCTGCAACGTGGGCGCTATGACAAGCTCGCCAGCCCCAAGATCTTCAATACGCAAAACCTGCCGGAGGACAACGAAGACTTCCTGGCCAAGAACGAGCGCGTGCAGGTCGAGCAGCTCAAGAACTACGACGAAAGCGAGTTCTGGATCAATTATCAGCTCATGCAGGCCTTCGACTTCATCTCACTGTTCATCTGCAACAAGGACGCCATCGATGACTACATCGAACCGGTGCCAACGTCCTACGATGAAAAATCCGCGCCGGCGCGCTTGACAATGAAGACCGTCGAAAAGAACAAGATCTTGTTCGACCCGTTTCCCTTCGATGTCAATCCGCTCAAAGTGCAACTTATCCGCCGCCGGCTCGACCGCACCACCTTCAGCAGTGACGCCGCTTTCCGCGAGGCGTATTTCAAGGCGGTTCCCGAGGCCGTCGAACTCACTTTCGTCGGGGGCTGACCCGTGAAGACAATCCGCGTTCACAACCACGGCGGTCCCGAAGCGATGCAGCTCGAGGACCTGCCGACACCGGCGCCCGGCGCCGGCCAGGTTTTGCTGGAGGTCAAGGCCGCCGGCGTCAATCTGTTCGACACCCAATTGCGCAGCGGCCTCTACAAGCGCGACCTTCCGCTGATGCTCGGTCAGGAGGGTGCCGGCGTCGTGGCGGCGGTCGGCGACGGCGTGACTGATGTCGCGCCGGGAGACCGCGTGGCGTGGATTTTCGCCGACGGCTCCTACGGCACGCATACGGTGGCCTCCGTCAATCACGTCGTCCGGTTGGCGGACGCGATCACCTTTGAGGACGCCGCAGCGGTTCTATTCCAGGGATTGACGGCCCATTATCTGGCCACGTCGACCTACTCGCTCGAGCCCGGGTCGAGTTGTCTCGTTCACTCGGCCGCCGGCGGCTGCGGCATTTTGCTATGTCAGATCGGCAAGATCAGAGGCGCGCAGGTGATCGGCGCCGTGTCGACAGCGGCGAAGGCCGAGATCGCCCGCGAAGCGGGTGCGGATCATGTCGTCGTCTATGCGCAGGAGGATTTCGAGGCGGCGGTGAAACGCATCACCAGCGGGCGCGGCGTCGATGTCGTCTACGACGCGGTCGGGCTCGACACCTATGTGCGCAGCATGAACGCGCTGCGTCCGCGCGGCCTGCTTGCGCTCTACGGCGAAGCCAGCGGCTTGGTGCCTCCGATCGACCCGCGCGAACTGTTGTTCCGCAAGTCGCTCTACCTCGCGCGGACCGGCCTCGACCATTACATCGCCGACCGCGACGAATTCCGCAGCCGCGTCGACGATATCTTCAGGTGGGTGGCGGACGGCAAGCTGAAGCAGAAGATTTTCCGGACCTACAAGCTTCACGAAGCCGCCGACGCCCATCGCGCGATCGAGTCGCGGGCGACGATCGGCAAGCTGTTGATCATTCCATGACCGCACCGCCACAAAAGACCGCGGCGCGGCTACCCTTGGTCGACGCACCGGAAGATTCCCTGACGCGAGAGCAGTTTGCAAAATTTGCGGCCGGCAACGGCATCCTCAACCTGCATCGAATGATGGCGCACGCGCCGGCCTTGATGAAGGCGTCCGGCAATCTGGCACTAGTGTTCCGCCGCGATACCGTGCTGTCGCGTGCGCTGGTCGAGTTGGTGATTATGCGAGCGGCGCAGGTCGTCGACTCCGATTATATCTGGGCGCGTCATCTTCCGCTGGCCGCCGCCTGCGGTGTGACCGAGACACAAATTCAGAACCTCGCGCGCTGGTCGGACAGCTCCGCCTTCACGCCTGCGGAAAAAGCGGCCCTCGGCTTCGCGGAGAAAGCAGCGCTGCGGCTGCACATTCCCGATGACGACTTTGCGGCTCTTCGGCAGCATTATTCGCCGCGCGAGATCGTCGAAATCGCCATGCTGGTTGGGAACTATGTCTCGACGGCGATCTTCATCCAAGCGCTCGCGGTGCCCCCGGAGCAACCGTGATCCCGTTCGCATTCATGTGCATTCGACCGTTGCGTTTGGCGCTGCGGAGGCTTTACGTCGCCAGCGCGTGACGCCGCCATTCGCCTGCTGCCAAGCCGTAGCGTTTTTTGAACGCATTCGCGAAGTGCGCTTGGGTACGAAAGCCCGTCCGATAGGCGATCTCAGCGATCGAGAGATGCGCCTTGCCTGGATCCGCCAGCGTGGCGTGACAAGCCGCGAGCCGCGCCTCACGGATGAAGTCGCCCAGGGTCTGGTTGCCATCCCGAAACACGCGATGTAGCGACCGCACCGAAATGCCGACCGCCGCAGCAATGCTTTCGGGATCAAGCCCGCCTTCGGCAAGATGGCTGCGGATGTAAGCCTCGCATTGATGACGCAGGGCGGCGCGCGCCGGCGCGGAGCCAACCGGCACGCGGCCTTCGTCCATTTCGAGCGCAAGCGTGACAAGTTCGAAGAGCTGCCCGGCGACGCCATGAGCGGCATATTCCGGAACATGGCTGAGTTGCCCGGTCACGGACATCAGGAAATCCGACGTCAGCCGCCACATCGTGCCGCGATCGGAATGCGGCCGGCACATAAGGCGTTCGATGTTGCGCAGCCGTCCGCGTAGCATCGAACCGGGGATGGCGATATTGGCGACTTCGGTGCGCTCGTCGTGCGTCCATAACGAGGGGCGGTCGGAGGAATAAAGCGTGAAACTACCCGCCGGCATCTGAACATCATGCGGCCCTTGACGCAGGCGCACCGATCCGCGGACGACGTTGACCAGGATGAAGCAGTCGCGGCTGTCGCGCCCGACATGTCGCGCCGTGCGATGGCACATTTCGCGGCTGCTGATCACGTTGGCCAGCTCCAGGCTACCGAGCCGCGAATGGGTGATCGCGCCGCGAAAATCCGTCGCGTCCCCAACGTTGACTTCGGCCTGGCCGAAGAGGCCATCGATCAAACCGGACCATGTGACGGCAGCGTCACGGGTTGCCGAGCGTTGCTGATATACCGCGACCATTCGGCAAACACCTCACATCGACTTGACGGCGCCAAATCGCGTCGCGACTGGTGCCACTGCCGCAGCGAAACGATAGTACGAAACAGGGCGCGCAGCTGCTTCCCGCACGGGTCTCGCGAGTTGGGCCGTCTTGGCATCACCCAAGTATCGAAAGCCGCACGCTACGTTATGCAATGGCCGTGCCAGTCGAAAACATTGTGGCGATCGAGCGTACCGCATGCACGCGTGCACGTAATACCTCTCAGGTGCTCATCAAGCAGGCTCTCAACTCAGGTTGACCCGAATTCAATCTACAACCGGGATCCTCCAGCGCCTTGGCCATGCCGGTGAGCCCGAGCGCGACCAGGCGGTCGTGGGTGGGATGCGTGAGCATCGTGTCTCCTTTCGATGTTGCGGTGTTGGATCGGCCGCGCGGCCGACGGCTTCTTATTGGCGTAGGCGCGATCGAGCCCATGCTGCAGGATCGATTTGATCGAGCGGTAGGTGGTGGCGCCGATGTCGTTGCCGCGGCGGCAGGCGGCCTCGTTGGGTGCCGAGCCGTAACTGCGGGCCAGCCGCAAGATGCCAAGACAGGCGCGGAAGCCCTGCTCGGGATGCGGCTTGGCCGTTATGATCGCCTCGACGAGGGCGATGGTGGCCGGGCCGATCTTGGCCGCTTCCCGCTCATCCTGGCCGGCGTCTGCTCGGCGTAGCGCCGGTGCGCGCTCGGCATGTGCTCGGGAATCGTCGTGTGCCGACGGCGCGCGTGAGAGCGGGCATGGCTCGCGACACGGGCGCCCTTGTGTGTGAAATCGCGTCCAATAGCGGCCCCCTCGAAGGCTGAAGCATCTCATTGATTGCTTGTGTGAATCCACTTCCTGGCTGGGGTCAGGGTTGGACGCGATAGATGACCCCTTAACTCCAATTTTTTCCAACGAGATCAATGCGCTGTGACACCTTACGGTGGGGTCAATGTTGGGCTCTGACTCACATTCGATGAATTTCGCTGGCGACGTGCGGTTTTCCAAGGGGGAATCAGGGCGATGCGCACCAGTTTCCGAATTTCGTCCTTTGTGCCGAGTGGGTTGGTAGTCGAGAGCGTAAGTGATTCATGCGACTCGATTTCTTTGGCCGTTCGTTCAAAAGCATTGATGGCTGAATGCCCGTTGTGCGGGGTGGTGTCGCGCTGAATTCATAGCCGATACGTCAGACAAGTCGCGGATCTGCCCTGCGCGGGGAGGCAAATATGCGTCCATGTGATCACGCGGCGGTTCGTCTGTGAGGTACCGCATTGCCGTCGAAGGATATTCGCTGAGCGGTTCGGTGACGGCGTCGTGCCGTTACGGTCCCGCCGAACAGCGCGGCTGGAATGCATCGTTTATCATCTGGGCTTGGCACTCGGCGGGAGGCCGGCAGCAAGGCTCGCCAAGCGACTGATGTTGCCCGTGAGTAATGACACCCTGCGGCGGATCGTTCGGCGACGAACCTGCCCGCGCACCGAGCCGCTGAACGTGGTTGGCATCGACGACTGGGCCTTCCGACGTAACCACAGCTACGGAACTATCGTCTGCGACCTAGAGCGACGACGCATCGTGACCCTCTTGCCCGATCGAGAGATGGCAACAGTTCAGGCTTGGCTCGCTAGTCATCCCGACATTAAGGTTCTGTCTCGCGATCGTGGCGGCGGATACGGCGAAGCAGCTTCCAAGGCATTGCCCTGCGCCATCCAGGTTGCCGACCGCTGGCATCTGATGGAGAACGCCAGCGGCGCGTTCCTGACCGCCGTCCGTAAATCGATGCGTCCAATCCGTACAGCGATCGGCGCGACGACGATCAATCCAGAGCTTCTGACCTGCGCAGAACGACTGCAATACGAAGGATATTTTGCGACGCGAAGAGACCATTGCAACAATCTTGGCACTCGCCAAGGATGGTGTGGCGATCAAACAGATCGTTCGCAAAACCGGCCACAGTCGAAATCGCGTCCGCCAGGTCCTTCGGGGCGATAGAGGCGACGTATTCAGGACGCGGCAAAGCTCGCTCGAAGTATGTCTGCCGTTGCTCGATGCCCAATGGACCGACGGCTGTCGCAACGCCGCCAAACTGTGGCGACGGCTTAAATCCGACGGCTTCCCGGTTCCCAGCGGGTGGTCAGCGAGTGGGCAACCCGGCGTCGCCGTGCCGAAAAGGCCAGCGATCAACAACTGCAAAAAGTGCCCTCGGCCCGCACGATCGCACGGCTGATGACGACGGCACGGGATCACATGAGCAAAGCCGATACGATCATCATCGCCGCCATCGAGGCGGGCGTGCCGACGCTTGTCGCGGCACGGACGCTCACCGATCGCTTTCACAGGATGGTCAAACAAAGGACCGAGGCCGATCTCATGCCCTGGATTGTCGCTGCAAGCCAAAGCCTGATCGCCTCGTTTGCCTCGGGCATCTCCAAAGACATCGCCGCGGTTCACGCCGCCTTAGCTCAGCCGTGGTCGAATGGTCAGACCGAAGGCCAGATCACCAAGCTCAAGCTCGTCAAGCGCCAAATGTACGGGAGAGCGAAGATCGATCTCCTCAGGCGCGATTGATCGGCGAGACCTGAACAGCGGCGAACATCATCGAGAGTGCGTCAGAGCCGAACCATACCCCTGCCCGGATTGCGATTAACAGGTTGAAAGAACGGGTCTTTCGACTGCAGACGTGGGGTCACGATCAGCGCCGATCGTGACCCTTGTGGCTTGGTCGATACATGCGTGTCCACAATGGGTTAGGCCGAGATCGTGAAGGGTCATTTTTGGGAGCCGATCCACAGTGAATTGCGCGTGGTGCCTGGAGGATAACGCGGCGCCAGTGCCCGGCACGGTGGCACGACTACACGTCACGCACCCCGGATTTGAGGATGAAAATTTATGGTTTCCCGCGATGCAGCCGTGGTTCGGCGCATGACTTGAAGGAAGGGGGCGAGGCCGCTTTTGCACGTCAGGTTTAAACGTCTTTTGACCTGGCTGCTGCCGGTCGTGGTTGGGTGTCTGTTATGTCATCGCCGCTGTGCCGGCGGACGTGCCAGCGATGCGTCCGAACACCGTTCCCGAGGTGAGCCCTGTACCCCCGGGATAGTTGAAGTAGAACAGGCCGCCGACCAGTTCGCCGGCGGCGTAGAGCCCCGGAATCGGGTTGAGATCGACGTTGAGGACCTCGCCCTTTTCATTGATGCGCAGGCCGCCAAAAGTAAAGGTGATGCCGCAGCCAACCTGATAGGCATGAAACGGCGCCTGATCGATGGTGTTCGCCCAGTTGGTTTTGTCGATGGCAAGACCCTCTGTGCGCCGGCCGTCCTTGATGTTCGGATTGAAGGGCACGTCGGTGCGCACCGCCTCGTTGTACCGGGCGACCTCGTGCAGCACCGCTGGCGCATCGACGCCCTCGAGCTTCTGCACCAGTTGGCCCAGAGAATCGGCAACCACCTTCGTCACTTGCTTGATGCGATATTCGTCGCGCAGCAGATGCAGCACTTTGCTGTCGAAAATCTGCCAGGCGAAATTGCCCGGTTGCCCGAGAATGACGCGGCCATATTTGGCATAGGTGTAGTTGCGAAAATCCGCACCTTCATCAACAAAACGCTGCCCGTTGGCGTTGACCATGATGCCGAAGGGGTAGGAATGCTTCTGGAAGCCGTCGCCGACGGCTAGATCGCCGAATTCGGGGGCGTTGAAATCCCAGCCGACGGCGTGGCAGCCGGACCAGTTACCGTAGGCAGCCGCGCCGATTGCCCGCGCCATCTTGATGCCGTCCCCGGTGTTGAAGCGTGTGCCGCGGACTTTGGCGAGTTCCCAATTGGGACCCAAATACGCCGCGCGCATCTCGGGATCGGATTCGAAACCGCCGCAGGCCAGTACGACGGCTGACACGGAAACCGATTGCTCATTACGGCCTTCACGCAGGCGCACACCGACCACCTTGTCACCCGACATGATCAGACTGATGGCGCGGCAGCCGTAGCGCGTCACAATGCCCTTGGAGCGGGCAATCGACCGTTCGCCGTCGACGAGGCCCGGGCCGCCGCCCCAAGCCTCGACAGTAAGGCCTCCCCAGAACTTGAACCGCCCATCGACTTTGAACGCTTGGCGCCCGTAGATCGGCTGAAAACGCACACCCTTGCCGCGCAGCCATTTGACCGCTTCGAAGCTGCGCCGAACCAGGAGTTCGCACAGCACCGGATCAGACCGGAAGCGCGTGACACGGAACATATCGTCGAAGAACTGGTCTTCGGTGTAGGTGCCGAAGTCCGTACGGTCGATCTCCACCTGCGACAAGTCCGGCATGATTTCGCGCAGGTCGTCCACGCCTCGATAAGCGAACCGGATCGCACCGGCGGTGAAGCGGCTGTTGCCGCCACTTTCGGTCTCCGGCGCGCGCTCCAGAATGACGACACGCGCGCCGGCCTCCTGCGCGGCAAGCGCTGCGCAATGAGCCGCGTTTCCCGCGCCGACGACTGCGACATCAAAATCTGGCATGTATAATCCTTACCGTGTGACGTTGGCAGGATGACGACGGCGATGTTGCCACTTTGCCACGCTGAATTGAACAAACCGAAGCGGAGCCGAAGCCATTTTGGGCGCACTGTTCGGAAGCTGATCAGGCGGTGGCATGCAAGATTTCGACCCAACCACGCAGTCGACGGCTCATCCGGACGGCAGGTTGGGAAAGAGATTATCGGTCAGACTGTCGACATATTTCAATACGTCGGACGATGGCACGACGTCCGCATATTTGGCATTCATGTCGAACAGGCTGATGGCATGGCTGGCCTGGGCGCGGTCAAAGCAAGCGTCTTCGATGACAGTAGAGCGGAAGTTACTGCTGAATGCATCGATGACCGTGGCGCGCACGCACCCGCTCGTGGTGGTGCCGGCAACGACGATACTGTCGCAGCCGAGAAGAACGAGATAGCTCGCGAGGTTGGTGCCGAAGAACGCGCTCGGCTTCTGTTTGGGAATGACAATATCCTGCGGTCGCGGCGCGATATCGGCGACGATCTCGTTGAAGCCGAGCAACGGCTCCGGACGCGCGGCGGCCTCGGCGGAGCGCTTGTTCTTCCACGACCAGCTTCCGTTATCCCAGTTGTCGGAGCGGACGTCACCACGGGAATAGATAACGGGCAGGCGCCTGGCGCGAAAGGCATCGGCGACCCCCTTGATCACCGCTATGGCGTCCCAGCTCTCGGCCCCGGAAGAACTGCTCCAGCGCTTGATGGAATTCAAAATAGGTTCGGGACGATCGCCGGTGAAGCCATAGGTAACATCGACAATGATGAGAGCGGGGCGTGCTCCGTAGCCAGCTCTCGCGCCAAATCCGGCGGCCTCGATGACGGCCTTGTCCCGGTCAGTCAGGAATTTATCCCAAATACGCTCCATCTTTCCTCTCTGCGCCTCCTGGTTGCGCCTCGTCACGCTTGGCAAGCTCGGAGCCCTGGCATACAGTTTTTAACACTATTCCGATTTTTCGGACAGTCAAGGCAGGGCGTCGTTTCCGTTGCTCCCGATGACCGGCTCGCTCATATTTCGAACGCGCTTTCGTTGAAATAAGTGTCCATCACTCGATTCTTAGCCGGACCGCCTGAGATTGAGGACGGCGACTTCGGGCCACTGCACAAAAAACGTTCAATAATTTGCACAGCGATGCAGCTAATCCCGTTTTTGGTACAGAGTGATTGACAGTGTATACTGCGCATGCTTTTCTGACAAAGGTGAGGAGCTGACGCGCGCGTCACGCCATCAGGCGGGCCGGAAAGTCCTCGCGTGAAATGCAGCAGCCAAAAGGGAGGAATCCGATGAGATTCGTACCAATTTGTATCGCCGCCGCGTTGGTGACGCTGGGGTCATCGATCGCGGCTGATGCCGCTGGGAAGAAGGTGGCGTATTTTGTCACCGGTCCAAACAATCGCTTCGTTGCCGCAGTCTCCAAGGGATTTCGCAGAGCGCGCCAAGCAGCTCGGTCTCGAAGTTACCGAGTTCGACAATTCGTATGATCCGGCGGTGGAAGTCCAGCAGATCGACGACGCCATCGCACGCAAGTTCGACTTGCTGGCGATCATGCCGGCTGCGGAAAAGGCCATCATCCCCGCATTGGCTCGGGCAAAGCAGGCCGACATTCCAGTAGTGATTCTGGTCAACGACGTCGCGAAGCGCGCGGAGGGCCTTTATGTCTCATTCGTCGGCGAGGACAATTACAGGCTCGGGCAGATCGCGGGAGAATCCGTGGTGCGCGCAGTCAAGGAGAGTGGCCGAGACGAAGCCAAGGTTGCACTGGTCACCGGCTCACTCGCGGAAGGCAACGGCCTTGCCCGGGTCAAGGGGTTCAACGAAGCGCTGAAGGCCAATTCCAAGATACACGTCGTGGCCACCGAGGACGCCTTTTGGGATACCGCAAAGAGCGAGCAGATCGCCGGCCAGCTCTTCGCCCGGTTCGCGCCGCAAGGGGGCCTGGACGTGATGTATGGCATGGCCGACAACCAGGCCGTCGCGATCGAGCGCGCTGCGGAAGCGGCTGGAATTCCGCTCGGCCTAGGGAAGGGGAAGCTAATCGTGGTCAGCAGCAACTGCGATGCCGACGGATTGAAGGCGATCCGCGAAGGCAAGCAGTACAGCACCGCTACGCAGGTGCCGGCAAATGCGGGAAGCCACTCCGCGCAAATCGCAGCCGACTACCTCGCCGGTAAGAAGGTGCCGCCGGTCGATCATCTCGTTGCCGAGTTGATCACCAAGGACAACGTCGACAAATGGCAGGAAGCCTGCACCTATTGAGCGGGCAGGCTGCTGGCGCATGCTGGAAGTCCAACACCTTGCCAAGAGCTTCGGTCCGGTAAGGGCGCTCAGAGACGTTCTCATTGACCCTCGCAGCCGGCGAAGTGCGGGCCGTCTGCGGGGAAAATGGCGCCGGTAAGAGCACCCTCATGCGACTTCTCATGGGGGTCTCTCGACCGGATGCCGGATCGATCAGGCTCGACGGCAAGGTCAGGCTGATCGACAACCCGCTGGAGGCGCAGCGGCTCGGCATCGCGTTAGTAGCGCAGGAACTTAGCCTGGCGCCGCATCTATCCATCCTCGATAATATCTGGCTCGGCAGCCGCGAAGTGCCGCTGTTTCACCGTCGGACGCAATTTCGCCGTCGTGCCGCCGAAGCGCTTGTCATGCTTGGCGTCGACTTCGGCCTCGAAACGCCAGTTTCCCAATTGACGATCGGTCAGCGCCAAATTGTGGAAATCGCGCGGTTGCTGGTGCGCGACGCCCGCATCCTGATCCTTGATGAGCCGACGGCGACGCTCTCGGATGTGGAAATAGAACGAATGATAGCGGCGTTGCGCAGCCTGCGAGCGCAGGGCAAGGGCATCCTCTACGTGACTTATCGGCTCAGCGAGGTGTTTAAGATCTGCGATTCGGTGACAGTGCTGCGCAACGGCGCCGACGTTGGCTCCGCTCCCACTTCCCAAATCGATCGCGCAAGGTTGATCAGTCTGATGCTCGGTCGCTCGTTCAGCGACATGTATCCGGCGGCGCTTACGATCGGAGCGGACGACCAAGGCTTGGAGATCAGGGACCTTGAGGTTCCTGGCAGCGTGAGCGGTTTTTCGCTGTTTGCGCCGCGCGGACGCATCACCTGCATCGCGGGCCAGGTTGGTGCCGGAGCAAGCGCCGTAACGCGGGCCGTTGCTGGGCTCGTTCCTGATGCCTTCGGCACAGTGGTGCTCGATGGTCACCCGCTGCCGCTCGGGTCTCTCGCTCAACGGGTGCGTCGCAACGTTACTTTCATTTCCGAGGACCGTGCCGCCGAGGGTATCTTCGACCGAAGTGTGCTTGAAAATCTTGTCGCGTCGCGTGTTCCAGATCACGCCCCATACGGGTTGGTTTCCTGGCCGAGTCTGCGTCGTTTTGCCGGTCAGCTCTGCGGCGAAGTTGCCATCGACGGCGAGCGCCTCGGGGCAAACGCTTTCGATCTCAGCGGGGGTAACCAACAAAAGCTGCTTTTTGCGCGCGCGCTGGGTGGCCGCGAGGCGGGCGTGCTGCTCGTCAATGAGCCGACTCGCGGCGTCGACGTGGGGGCCCGGGCCGAGATCTATCGCCTGATGCGCAAATTCTGTCATCGCGGCTACGTTTTGCTCATGACCTCCTCGGATCTGGAGGAGGTTGTCGGCATCTCCGATGCGGTGGTAACGCTCTATCGCGGTAAGATCGTTTCGACCTATCAGCGTCCGCACGTCGACATGGCCCCAATTTTGGCGGATATCACGCATCCGGTTGGCGCGAAAGCCGCGTGATGGGTGGGAAATCGCTCTCTGACGCGGCTACAGCATCGCGTTGGCGAAAGGCTCCTTCGCGACTGTTATTGGTCCGCGCAACAATTATGCTCGCGCTTGCCACTATTGCGCTGGCGACACCGAGTTTTCTTTCCGCTCCCAGTCTCACGACCCTGTTGACGACAATCTCATTCACCGGTTGCTTGGCGGCAGCAATGACATTCATTACTATCAGCGGTAACATCATGTCGTTCGCGTTGGGCGCGACATCCGCAGTCGCTGCGATGGTGTTCGTCGTCGTCCTCAATGCGACCGGCTATGGGGCTGCCGTGATCGCCGCCGTTGCGGCGGGCGCGGTGGTTACCGCGTTGCAAGGTTGCCTGATCGGATTTCTCCGCGCCAACTCGATCATAGTCAGCATTTCCGCCAATGTGCTGATCTATGGAGTGGCACAGCGGGTGACCAACAACGAGACCGTGCACATTGGCGAGCCCCTTCTTCAATCGCTCCTCAAGGGAAAGCTGTTGGGCGCGCCGATCGAGTTCGTCGTATTTCTCGGCTTGATTGCACTCGGACAGGCGACATTGTCCTTCACCACGTTTGGCCGCAACCTTTTTTATGTGGGCAGCGGTTTCCGTGCTGCAGAAACAGTGGGTCTTCCGACCATTCGCACCACGATCTTTGCCTATTCCTGGGCCGGATTGTTCGCGGGTGCGACCGGAATCCTGCTTGCGTCACGCTATAATCAGGCCAACATGGAATTCGCACTGCACTACGACTACGACGCAATCGCCGCGGTTCTCGTCGGCGGCACCGCGATTTAGGGTGGCAACGGTTCAATGCTGCGGACGTTGGCGGGAGTTGTCACGGTGAGCACGATTTAAGTCGTCCTGCTGCTGCACGGTTTCCGCGAGGAATGGCGGCTGTTCATCACCGGTCTCATTGTTATGGCCGTCGTCATTCTCTATTCCACGCGGCAACGACAATAAGATCATGCCTGGTCCCGGCGAAAGCCCCAGTCCTGAGGCCATAATCCCGCAGCAGCCGGCCGGAGATGGCAGGCAACCTATTCGACGTTTGCCGCACACCGGGGCGAAGGGGCTCAGTCGTCTGTTGAGCCCCGGCTTTCGTCCGTTTTTGGTCCTGTTGTTCGCGCTTGCAGGCTTGACCCTGGTCGACGGGGGCGGTGGACGAATTCTGACCACCGTTACCGTTTTCAGCACGCTGCAGTCTTTTTCCACCTTCGGGCTGGTCGCGCTCGGGCTTGGCCTGACCATGATCATCGGCGAGTTCGATCTTTCTGTTTCCGGCGTGTTCGGTTTGGGCGGCTGCGTGGCAGTGCTTTACGGCAATGACAGTGCTTGGCTCGGTGTTGCCTGCGCGCTCGGCATCGGCATCGCCTTCGGGATAATCCAGGGTCTCGTCATTACGCGGTCTGGCATCGGATCGGTGCCGGTCACGCTTGGCGGGTTGCTCACCGCCAACGGGCTTGCCTACGTGCTGACAATGAATCGCACTGTGTCATTCGATAACATCGACCTTGCACTCGCCCTTAATCAGACCACTGCAACGGTGTTTTCCGTCCGCAGCCTAGTGACGCTAGCCTTTTTCGCAATTGCTGCTTTTATTTTCTCCGCCACCCGCATCGGGCGCGACTTGACCGCGACCGGAAGTAATCGTCGCGCCGCGCTCGTCAGCGGCGTCAGCGTCGACGGCATTATCGTGGCCTCATTCGCGTTTTCGTCGACGATGTCGGCGCTGGGCGGAGCATTGCTGAGTTACAGCCTAGCCTCGGCGTCACCCGCTGGACTTGCCGATGTCCTTGTGCCGGCGATTACCGCGGCGATCCTGGGCGGCGTTTCGTTGGCCGGCGGGATCGGTAACCCGCTCTGCTTGGCTGCCGGCGTGATCACGTTGTCGCTGCTGCGATCGGGGTTGAACGCTCTCGCCGTGCCTCCCTACGTGAACGATGTCGCTTCTGGACTCATTCTGTTGGCCGTCGCGGTTGCCGACGCGCCCTATCTGCAGCGGCGCCTGAATCCGGCGGTCGCCTGGCTGCTTCGAAGCCGAAACATTCCGGCGTTACGGGATGAGCACGGCGCGGCCCCCTAGTCGCCGTTGGCCGAGGTCACCGAGCGCTAGCGCATAGTCATGCAGCGGATAAAGCGTTGCTGGCACGGGACGCAGCTTGCCAGCCGTGAACAGCCCGAAGATGTCGTCGAAGCATTCCCGGACCAGGGCTGGCATGCGCTTGCGATAATCGCTGATCTGCAGGCCGCTGGCTTCAATGTTTTTCAAGAGGAGATAGTTAGTTTTGAGCGTGGCAATGCGTCCCGCGGCAAATCCGATCACGACCAACCGGCCGCGCCAGGCAAGGGCGCGTATCGCGGCATCGAATATATCGCCGCCCAATGCTTCAATGACGACGTTGACGCCTCGTCCGTGATTGGCAGCGTATACCTGTTCTTGCAACGCATCGCGCAGATTGTCTCGCGAGAGGTCGATGACGTTGTCTGCCCCTGCTTCCAGAGCCGTAGCGAATTTGGCAGGACCTGAGACCCCGGCGAGCACGATCGCACCTTTAGCTTTCGCGATCTGCACGGCCGCGTGACCCACCGCACCCGTGGCGCCCGTCACCAGCACGCTTTCGTCCGCGCGTAGCCGGCCCCGCTCCATGAGCGCCATCCAAGCCGTATCGGCGGCCAGCGACAATGAGGCCGCCTGTTCGAAGGTCATTGTATTGGGCAGAGCATAGCACTGATCCGCGCTCGCGCACGCCACCTGGGCGTAGCCGCCTTGTTCGCACATCGCCAGCACGCGGTCGCCAGGCTTGAACAGTGTTACCTCGTCTCCCACCGCCGTCACTATGCCTGCTGGTCCCTTGCCCGGCACAAACGGTCGATCCGGCAGAAACTGGTACCGGCCCTCCATCACCAGGATATCGACAAAGTTTGCCGCGACTGCCTTGACCTCGATACAGACCTCGTGCGCGCCGCATTGCGGCGGCGGGCGATCCTCGAGTGCGGCGCTGCCGAGGGGGCCGAATTCACGCAATACGATTGCTTTCATCGCTTTGCCGCCGCCGTACTATAGGTCGCTCGGCCCAGCGCGACGAGGGATTGAGCGGTGCTGATCTCGATATCAACCCGCGCGACCGAGCGGCCCATCCGGCGGAGCATACCGCGGGCGCGCAGTTCGGAGCCGACCGCAGGTCGAAGATATTCGACGTGCAGGGCCATCGTTGGTGTTGCGACGTCCTGCCAGATCGCCGCCGCCGCGTAGCCCGCGATGTCCACGAGAGCGGCGACCACTCCGCCATGGAAGATCGCGCGATCTGAATCGTGACTGAGCTCGGGCCGATACGCTACGCTAATCTCCACTTCCTGGCGCTTAACGTTCACGCTGATCGCGGTCGGCTGGAGCCAGCCGTGAAAGGGCGGTCGTGCGAGTTCCGCGACCAGCCTGTTGAATGCACGATGCGCGTTGTCCAGCGGCATGGGATTATCGGTGCCACCGAACTGGTTGGGGCCGGAGCGCGGAGCTCATCGAGTCCACCAGCGCGCGTTTGAGAACCTTGCCGCTGGCGCTCAACGGCATCTCGTTGATTTGGAGAAAGTATTCGGGCATGTCGTAGCGTGACAGGCCTTCCGCGTGTAGGTGCGACAATAGCTGGTCGGGTTCTATGCGATCGCCGTTCTTCGCCGACACAACAATGCAGACCTTTTCACCGAGTCGCTCATCCTTGACACCGACAACGGCCGCCCGCTGCACTTGCGGATGACGCATCGCCAGCATCTCGATGCGCGCGGGATGGATGTTGTGGCCGCCTCGGATGATGACGTCTTTGAGCCGCCCGATGACCTGTAGATAACCGCGTTCGTCTAAGCGGCCGAGATCACCGGTCATGAACCAGCCTTGCGCGCTGAAAGCCGTCTCAGTTGCCGCCTGATCGTCGAAATAACCAAGCATCAGGCTTGCGCCGCGGCCTCCGATCTGTCCGATCGCGCCAGGGCGAAGCTGCGTCGTGGGATCATCCGCATCGAAAATCGCGACTTCATAGCCAGGACATGCTCGTCCGGACGTCCCCGTGACAATGGACGGCGCGTCGTCCGGCATGGTGTAGTGATGGGAGCAGGCTTCAGTCATCCCATAGCCGCTTTGCGGAACGATACCGTAGTTGAGCAGCTTGGCGACGAGATCCGGCGTTGCGGCCGCCCCCGAAATGCGAAACCCCTTGAGTTCCGGCAGCGCAGCCTCGCCGGCCGCTTCGATCTCGCCGAGAAGGTCTATGGCGTGGGTGGGAACGCCGAACACAAAGGTGGCCTTCGTTTCACGAAGGCGCGCCAGCAAACTGGCTTTCCGCGGCAAATCGTGCAGAACGAGTTCTGCTCCCACAAAGAGGGCGAGCACCATCGCGCCGAAACCGAGATTGTGGCTGAGCGGGCCGATGCTGTAGATCACCGAATCAAGGTTGAAGTCCCAGTCCGTGGCGAGCGCGCGGGCATTGGCGAGCAGGGTATTGTTGCTGTGCAGGACGCCCTTGGGCTCTCCGGACGTGCCCGACGTGAAGGCGAGGTACACGATTGCGTCTGCATCTCCTATTGGGGCAGCGCCGGCCTTGTCGGCAAGAAGTGTCAAGCTTTGACGGGTTGACCCGCCTTCGATCGCAGGCAGCCGGTGGACTTGGCGGACACTTTCGACGTCGCCGGTCAATTCGAAGATATCGGCCGTTCCGCTGCTGAGGCCATAGCCCTTTTCGCCAACGAAGGCGCTTGCGCGCATGCGGCGCAATAGTTCGGCGACCTCGTCAGCGGTGTGCGTGCGATGGAGTGACGGACAGAAAACATAGCCGTTGCGCGAGCACGCCAATAAAAACACCACCGTTTCCACTCGGCTGGAAAGCCAGGCCGCTACCCGATTGCCGGGTCGCAGTCCCGCGGATTCGAGTTCGGCTGCCGCGGCGTCCGCCCAGCCGATCAGCGTGCGGTAATCGACGACGCCGTTGCGGTCCCGGATTGCAGCACGGTCAGGGCCGATTTGCGCATTCTGCCAGGCAGAATGGTAGATCGTAGTGTCAGCCCAAAATCCCTGACCTCGGAACTCACGCGCCATTTCGGGGGTGAGCCGCGTCAAAAGATTCTGGGTCACCTGGGTATTCGTGCTCATCCCGTCTCCCGACTGCCTTTCCGGCTTGCTCGGCTGTTTTCAATAATCTACACAAATTCCAATAATTGAACTGGTGGCTACGATCAACCTGAGTCCGTTCGCTTAGCTACGGCCCTGGCCTTGCCCCGGAACCATTGTCGTTTCTCCTTGAGCGAAACGATCGCCTTCGTCACCGGCGCTGCGCTGGTCTCATTCACCTGCGCCTGGTCGTCGAGCACATAACACTCGACGAGCACGCCGGCTCAGATGGGAGCGTTCCACGCTGCCGTTGGGTTTGCCTGTGCTCATCATCACTTACGCCCGGTCGATTTGGGTTCACTTGCCAGCCAAGACGGTGGATAGCCGCAAAGCATGCGCCAAAAGGCTGTAATCGTCATAAGTGCGACCCACCAGTTGTGCACCGAGTGGCAGACCTCGGCTCCCGTGTCCGGCGGGTATGGTGATGCTTGGAAGATGGAGCATGGTCCATAGTTCCTGCAGCCGCGGATCACCCGCGTATGATTTGCCGGCGGGTGCTTCGCCCGGCGTCGTCGGTGTCAGCAAAACATCAACGTCCGCGAAAAGCTGGGTGGCCTCTCTCCGGAATTCGTCAACGGCGCAGCGCGACTGCACATAGTGCTCGCCGGACACGGCGAAGCCACGCGCGCATACCTCGCGGGTTTGTGGCGAGAAATTTTCGAGCTGGGTCAAAGCCTCGCCGGCGAGGCCGCACGCCCGCTCGAATGCGTTGATCACGGCGCGATGGTGCGTAATGCTTTCGAAGCCGGCGGGGGTGGCGATTTCGACAACAGTTCCTCCCGCATCCGCAACGCCGCGCAGCACCTCTTGCATCGTCGTCCGCATGTCGTCTTCGACCGTCTCCCACAGGTGTGATGGGAAAAAACCGAAACGCGGTGACGCTGGTTCTTGAGCGAGAGCTTCCGCCGCATCGTTCATCATCGCTGCGTGGACCATCACGACGTCGCACACGGATCTTGCGAGCAGGCCGATGGTATCGAAGCTGTGGGCGGCGGCCTTTATCCCCGCCGTACTGTAAAGGCCGAATGTCGGCTTGAAGCCGACGATCCCGCAGAAAGCCGCCGGCCGTAGGATTGAGCCGCCAGTTTGCGTGCCGAAGGCGAATGGCACCATGAAATCGGCGACCGCAGCGGCCGACCCGCTGGAAGATCCGCCGGGGGTGTGGCTCGTATTGTGGGGGTTGGCAGTCTGAGTCGGCTGCGTCCCGGCAAACTCGGCGGAAATCGTCTTACCGAGAACGACGCCGCCGGCTCTACAAGCGAGTCCCACGCAGGCGGCATCGTAGCGGGCCCGATGTCCACGATACGCTTGCGCGCCCATTTCGGTCGGCAGTTCGGCGGTATCGATGACATCCTTGACGCCGAACGGGACGCCCGCCAGCGGACCGGTGTGTCCTGCCTGGGAGCGGGCATTCCGAATGACCATTTCCGGGTCGATATGCGCCCACGCCTTGATCAAAGCGTCACGTTCCGCGATCCGGTCGAGGCAGCTCCGCGCGACATCTTCGGCGGTAAAGCGGCCGGCACTGATGCCAGCCACGACATCCACAACGTTTAGGGTATGGAGAGCCAAAGCGTCCTCCGATCGCGGCGCCGCAACTCTGCTTTTCATGCCACTTATGGGATAAAGCGATTAAATTGGCAATAATGTTCCGAATTTGGCATCATTATGGGCTTGATCACTCTGACTTGCCCACTGCGGCGAGCCCGCTAAGTTCTCTCGGACGGCTTCCACGCGGGGACGGGGGATTGAATTGGTGAAATTGCGCTACGAAGAAATCGGTCAGCGGCTACGGGCGTTCAAACTCGGCTCCGGACTGAGCGCAGATGAAATCGCCACCAAGATCGGCATCTCACGAACGGCCGTTTACCGTTTCGAGAAGGGCGAGGTGGTGAAAATTGAGACGCTGAGCAGCCTGGCTGACCTGCTGGGCGTATCGCTCCCAACCCTCCTTGGGGTCGAGATCGAATACATCTCGTCGGCTGTTACTTATTTCGAACGCCTCCGGCAACTCGAGGAGGTCGCTGATAGGATCGTCATCCTGGCTGGACCGATTTCCTTTTTGCTGGCCTCGGATGCCTTCGCCGACTTCCTGCAGGATCTGCTCAAAGAGAGTGTGGCGGAAGAGGAGGGTGACCAAGGGCGATTGCTCCGGATCATCGAGCAAACGATGGAGATCTTGCGCGAGCGCAGGCGCAATTATGCGATCCGCCGCCCAGCCATTGTTAATCTCATCTCGGCGCTCGATATCGAGAGATTGTTGCAATCGGGGTTTGTTGGCCGCCCGCTGGTACCCGAAAAGGAGGTGAAAACGCGGCAAAAGCGCGCTCGCGACGAGGTGGAGCATTTCGCGGCCTTGCTCGAAAGCGAGCCCATTGGCGTACAGATTGGGCTGGTGACCGGGACATTACCGCACACCGGTTTCCAAATCTTCCGCAGCGGCAACAGCAAGACCCTATCCATCAGCCCCTTCCGCCTCGGCGAACAGCCAAATATCCGGCTCGGTGTCGCCATGGTGACCGCCGCGGACGAAGCCCTATCGCTGCACGAAAAGGTGGTCGAAGAAATGTGGCGCCCCGCTCTCAAAGGGAGGGAAGCCGCGACTTACCTGCGCAGTCTCATCGCCGCATCCGAAGGCCGGCGAAAATAAAGCTTTTGCCGGGACGCGACTAATTTTTGTATATGTAAAAAAAATGGTACGGACTATTGAATCAAGGCGGATTTTCTGGTTTCCTGGAGAAGTAGCGGCCAAATCGGTCTTCAATGCCAGTGGTCACAACCTTGTTGTGGAAGTTGTGTGCCGGCGAGGGCGTGATCTCATGAATGCGGGGGCCGTGAAGCTCGCCAAAGAGAGGCGCCGCTACATTGGTAGGTCGGTCACAAGGCTGGAGGACAGGCCACTTGTCACCGGTACCGGCACTTTCGTCGCCGATCTCAATTTTCCGCATCAGTTGCACGCGAGGATCGTCCGGTCGTCCCACGCCTTCGGCCGCATTGTCGGCATCGATCTTTCGGCCAGTCGGGCCTACCCTGGGGTAGTAGCAGCCTGGGCTGCCGCCGATTTAGGTGATCTCAAACCAATTCCGTATCGCGCGACCTCGGTCGAAGGACTGCAACCTTATCGTCAGCCGGCGCTTGCGCGGGATTTCGTCCGCTACGTCGGTGAACCCGTTGCCATGATCGTCGCGACCGACCCTTACATTGCCGAAGATGCAGCCGACCTCGTAGTCATCGATGTCGAGCCGGCCGAGCCTTACCTCGACGCCACGCGTGAACCTGCGGTCTTCGCGCTTGGTCTGTCCTGCGAGGCGACAGTGATCCACAAAGGCTATGGTGACACCGATAGAGCGTTCGAGGGCGCCCATATAATCGTCGATTTGGCGCTGGCTGTGGGGCGCCATTCGGCCGTTCCTTTGGAGACCAGAGGCGCACTAGCGCGCTTTGATTCCGCGCGTGGCGTTTTGGAATTGTACGGCGCTGCAAAGCGGCCTCATTGAAATCGCGACCAGCTGGCCGAGATATTCGGCATTCCACCGTCAGGGATCGAACTCTACGAGAATCATGTCGGCGGCGGCTTCGGTGTGCGCGGCGAGCTCTACCCGGAAGACCTTCTAGTGTGCTTCGCGACGCTCAAGCTTCGCCGTCCCGTCAAGTGGATCGAGGATCGGCGCGAACATCTGATTTCCGCCAATCAGTCTCGGGAACAGCATCACCGGATCCGAGCGGCAATAGATCGTGACGGGCGTATTCTGGCGATCGACGCAACCGTGTTTCATGACCAGGGCGCATATGTGCGCACCCACGGCGCGCGCGTAGCTGACATGACGATCGGTCTGCTGCTTGGCCCCTATCGCGTGCCGAATTATCGGGCGGCCGCCCATTATCGGCTGACCAACAAGACGCCCGCTGCTACCTATCGCGCCCCTGGCCGATTCGAAGGATCATTTGTGCGCGAGCGTTTGATCGAGGCTATCGGGGAAAAACTCGGAATTGCCCCGATTGAAGTGCGGCGGCGGAATCTTATCGCGCCGGATGAGATGCCTTACGCGCGCAATTTGACGGCCCTCGAGACCGAGGTGATTCTCGATTCTGGCGACTACGCGCTGCTCGTCGACAAGGCGTTGGTGTTTGCACAATGGGATGAGCTGCGGCGGCGCGCTGCGAAACGCAGGGCCGAAGGGGAAGACGTTGGCGTCGGTTTCGCCATGTTCGTGGAGAAGAGCGGACTCGGTCCGGCAGAGATGGTGTCGATCTCGGTGGACACGGATGGCATGGTGGAACTCATCACCGGCGCGGCCTCGCTTGGTCAAGGCATGGAGACGGTGCTCGCACAAATTTGTGCCGACACGCTTGGGGTCGACTATCGCTCCGTCCGAGTATTGCACGGCAACACCAATCGCATCGCCTTCGGGTTCGGCGCTCACGCATCCCGCGTCACCGTCATGACCGGTGAAGCGACGCGGCTCGGGGCGCTGAAGGTCCGTGAAAAGGCGGTGGAATTCGCTGCCGGACTGTTGCAGCGGGACGTCAGCGAACTGCACATTATTGATGGCCGCGTCGTCGTTGGTGACGGCCACGGGTCGTCCATTGCGCTCGGTGAACTGGTGCGGCAGCTGGCGCCGACATCGGCGTCGCGCGAAGGACGCGAACCAGGTCTTTCGGCGGTGGCTTGGTATCACAACAAGCAAATGAACTATCCCTACGGCATCCACATGGCGACGGTGTGCGTCGACCGCGAAACCGGCGGCATCGCAGTTGAAGACTATTTCGTGGTCTATGACATCGGACGAGCCGTCAACCCAGCGCTGGTCGAAGGGCAGATCGTCGGTGGTCTTGCCCAGGGCCTCGGCGGCGCGCTTATGGAGAGCTTCCTCTACGATCCCTCGGGTCAGCCGAACTCCGTGACATTGGCGGATTATCTTATGGTCACCGCGGCGGAGATGCCGCCGGTAAAAGTGCTCATTTGCGAGGATGCGCCGTCGCCGCTCAATCCTCTCGGCATCAAGGGCGCGGGCGAAGCCGGGGTCAATGCGGCGGGTGCGGCGATCGCTTCGGCGATCGACGATGCGCTGCAGATACCAGGATTTGTCGACCGGCTGCCGGTGACGCCGCAGTATCTCAAACAGCGGCTTGCGGCTCTTAAGTCGGCCTCCTGTTCTGCGTGGAAAGCCGCCCCATGACGGCAGTGAAATCGCAGCTGTTTGGCCGCTCGGTCGGCCGCATCGAGGATCTGGCGCTAGTCGTCGGCGATGGGCGCTACCTCGACGACATCCAGCCGGAGGGCTGCCTTGCCGCGGCGTTCGTGCGCAGCAGCCATGCCCACGCTTCGTTTTCGACGGTTGATCTGACCGCCGCGCGCGCCATGCCCGGGGTCGTAGCCGCTTTCGCGAGCGCGGAACTGAAACAGCGGCTGGTCTCCAATTTTCTTTCGACCGGTTTGCCCAGTCCGAGCTTCCGTCTGCAGGCGGACAGGCCAGTTCTCGCCGACGGCGAGGTTGCATATGTGGGCGAAACGATTGCTGTCGTCATCGCGGCCTCCCGGTCGCTTGCGGAGGATGCCGTCGAGGCGGTCGGTATCGATTTCAAGCCGCTACCGGCAGTGGTGGATTGCCGTGCCGCACTTGAGCCCAACAGCTCTACGGTTCACTCGCACCTGCCACACAACCGCATTGCGGATTTCAGCTTCGCCTATGGCGACACGGATGCAGCGTTCGCTGCTGCACATCATCGCGTACGCGGATGTTACGCCGTGCATCGCGGCGGCTCTCATTCAATGGAAGGACGCGGCGTTCTCGCCGTCCCGGATCGACTCGGGCGCAGGCTGAACGTGTGGAGTTCGACGCAAACGCCGCAAGCGCTCAAACAGATGCTTTCTGACCTGCTCGCTTTCCAGGAAGACGAAATTGCCGTCTTCACGCCCGATGTGGGCGGGGGCTTCGGACCGAAGCTTGTCACTTACCCGGAGGAGATCGCCGTTGCGGCGAGCGCGCTGTTGCTAGACCGTCCGGTAAAATGGGTTGAGGATCGGCGTGAGCATTTCCTCGCGACAACGCAGGAGCGCGACCAGCACTGGCAAATGGAGCTCGCCCTTGACGCGGATGCAAGGATTTTGGGCATCCGCGGCCAGCTCGTCCACGACCATGGTGCCTATAATGTCCGGGGGCTCAACGTTGCCTACGGTTCCGGCGTCAACCTGCCGGTGGCTTATAACGTGCCGGCGTATCGGTTGGATATCGCGGTAGCGCTGACCAACAAGGTTCCGGTCACGCCGATTCGCGGCGCGGGCCAGCCGCAGGCGGCTTTCGTCATGGAGCGGCTGCTTGATCGCGCAGCGGCAGCGACCGGCGTGGGACGCGATGAAATCCGATTTCGGAATTTGGTACGGGCCGACCAGATGCCGTGCGAAAAGCCCCTCAAGCTGCGCGGGGGCACCAACGTCGTCCTAGACAGCGGTAACTATCCGGCAACGCAGCAACGCGCCATGGAGGTGGCTGGCTGGGCGGACTTTCCGGCGCGGCGCATGGCAGCGCGCCGCGACGGCCGTAGGCTCGGGCTTGGCCTCGCCAATTATGTCGAAGGCACTGGGCGCGGGCCTTACGAAATCGCAGCCGTGCGCATCAGCCGTTCGGGCAAAATCGTCGTGACGACCGGCGCCAGCGCCATGGGTCAAGGTACCGCCACGATGATTGCTCAGATCGTCGGCGAACAGCTCGGCGGCGACATTTCCAAGATAACGGTACTAACGGGCAACACCGAAGGATCGCTCGGCTTCGGTGAATTCAACAGCCGCCAGACAGTAGTCGCCGGCGCGTCCGCCCATGCCTCGGCCATGGCGGTGCGTGAAAAACTCCTTAAGGTTGCCGCGTACGTGATGGAAGCCGATCAGACTGACCTCGATGTTGTCGGCGACAACGTTGTGGTGAAAGGCGTTCCCGACTTTAAGCGAAGCTTCGCCGAACTGGCGCGAGTCGCCGCCGGGCTACCGGGCTTCCAGCTTCCCGGCATTGATTCACCTGGCCTGGAAGCGTCCGAGAAAGTTATCGTCAACAACATGACCTATTCGAACGGCAGCGCGCTTGCCGAAGTGGAAGTCGACGAAGAGACCGGCGGCATTCGTGTGGTGCGTTTCACGATCGCACATGACTGCGGCCGCATGGTCAATCCGGTTATGGTCGATGGTCAGGTTATGGGTGGAATCGCACACGGGCTTGGCAATGCGTTGTTTGAACGAATGATCTACGACGACTCGGCGCAGCCGTTGACAACGACTTTGGCTGACTATCTGCTGGTTTCGGCCGCGGAAATGCCGCAGGTCGACATCGTGCATATGGAATCCCCGAGCACCATGAATGTGCTGGGTGTGAAGGGGGTCGGCGAGTCCGGCGTTATTCCGGTCGCCGGCGCCATCATGTCAGCGGTCGACGATGCACTTAGTGATCTTGACATCCACATCGACAGCGCCCCGATTTCTCCTCAGGCGCTTTTCCAGCGCATCAGGGACGCTCGCGATCGTAGCGCTCACTCCGGTGACTGATTTCAGCATGCGACGGCTACGCGTCATGAAAGGCGCCCAATGAAACCGGCGCCATTCAAGCTGCATCGACCCGCCTCGGTCGACGAGGCGGTGACGCTGCTGTCTACCGTGGCAGAAGAGGGGGGCTTGGTCCTCGCCGGCGGCCAAAGCCTGGTGCCGATGATGGCGCTCCGCGTCGTCTATCCCCCTGCGCTCATCGATATTAACGTTATTCCCGGATTAGACCGCGTTTTTTCCGACGGTGCACACCTTTCGATCGGTGCCACGGCGCGCCACGCATTCTTCCATCGCCCGCCGATCGCCAATCGGCTCGGCGAGCTTCTTGCCGTCGTGTCGCGGCGTATTGCGCACTATCCGATCCGCCTGCGCGGGACGTTTTGCGGCAGTCTGGCGCACGCCGATCCCGCGTCCGAATGGTGTCTCGTCGCCGCCACGCTGGACGGTGAGGTCGTCCTGGCCAGCGAGGGAGGACATCGCCGGCATTTGCCGGCCGCGGAGTTCCTGCGCGGTGCCATGGTCACCGCGCGCGAGTTGAATGAGCTGCTGCTCGAAGCTCGGCTGCAACTCCTCGGCGAGGGTGCAACCTTCGGATTTTACGAATTCAGCCGGCGCGCCGGCGATTTTGCCCTGGGGATGTGCCTAGCGACATTCACGGTTGCGGACGGCGTCATGTCTGACGTACGCGTCGGACTTGGCGGCATCGAGAGCGTCGCTCGCCGCCTGACTGGCGTCGAAGGGCTGCTTGAGGGCCGCGCCGTGTCATTGGAGGTGTTCCGTGAAGCTGCGGCCGCGGCGGACGATGGCCTGGACCCGATGGAGGATCCTGCCACGAGCGCCGACTATCGCCGCGGCCTCGCTCCGGTCGTCATCCGGCGCGCTCTGGAGATGGCCGCCAAAAACCTCCGCGCCAACATCTGAGAGAGCGGCGATGGAATCTTATCCCCTAGAACTGCGCATAAACGGAACGCTACACCACGTTGAGGTGGAGCATCGTAAGACGTTGGCCGACACGATCCGGGAGGATTGCGGCCTGACCGGTACGCATGTCGGTTGCGAGCACGGCGTTTGTGGCGCCTGCACAGTGCTTGTCGGCGGCGAGCCCGTGCGTTCGTGCCTGATGTTCGCGCATCAGGCGGCGAATATCGAGATTCGAACGGTCGAAGATCTCGCCCACGGCGACGCGCTTCACATCCTGCAAACCGCTTTCATCGAGAATCACGCGTTGCAATGCGGCTTTTGCACGCCGGGTTTTCTGATGCTCGTGGTCGGCGCGTTCGAGCGCGATCCTGACATCGCCGCGGACGAGCTGATGGACATCCTAGCCTCGAACCTGTGCCGCTGTACCGGCTACCAAAATATCGTCAAAGCGGTTCGTTCCGTTGCCGACGAGCTGGCCACGGCGCGCATG
Organism: uncultured Pseudomonadota bacterium; assembly: GCA_963836095.1. GTDB lineage: Bacteria > Pseudomonadota > Alphaproteobacteria > Rhizobiales > Xanthobacteraceae > BOG-931. The sequence goes on along the minus strand of CAWIHU010000010.1, from coordinate 789,432 downwards.
ACAAGCGCGCCAGACGCTTGAGTGAAATCATGACACTGATAAGCCTCAAGCGACACGGCCGCTATGATGCCAGTCCGATCGTCGAGCGACCGGTTTTCGACTGGCCGGGCGGCAAGCGTCTGGCAGTCGCGATCTGCAACAACATCGAGGTGTTCAGCTTTGGCGACGGGCTTGGCAGCGACAGTGCCTCGCTCACCGCGGCGCAGACTAGCCGAAATTATGCGTGGCGCGATTACGGCAATCGCGTTGGGCAATGGTATCTTTTCGACCTGCTCGACGAGTACGGTTTTCCTGCATCGCACAACTTCAATTCGCTGCTGTTCGACGAATATCCGCAAATTGCCGATCGGATCCTGCAGCGCGGCGATGAGTTTGTCGGCCACGGCCGGACCAACGCGGAACGACAGGATGCGTTGGATGAAGCGGAAGAGCGCGATCTGATCCAGGAAGCAAGCGCCGCCATCGCCCGCTACACCGGCAAACCGGCGGCCGGCTGGCTCGGTCCTTATCTAGCCCAGACGCCCGTGACACTCGATCTGCTCAAGGAAGCGGGATACCGATACGTGCTAGACTGGCCAGCCGACGATCAGCCGTTCTGGATGCGCACACGCGCCGGGCCGATACTTTCGGTACCATACTCCATCGAAGTGAACGATTCCCCGACCATGGTCTTTCGCCAACAAGGCGCGATCGATTTCGAGCGGATGATGATCGATCAGTTCGACGAGATGCTACTGCAGTCCGCGAAGTGGCCGCTGGTCTACACCATTGTGCTGCATCCATTTGTGATTGGTCAGCCGTTTCGCCTGCGAGCGCTGCGGCGCGCGCTTGAGCATATTTCAACGTCGCGTGCCGATCTCTGGATCACGACCCCTGGACGGATTGCGGAGTTTATGTACGCAAACCCATCCGTTACGAGCGGCACAATGTGATCCCGAATCTTCAAGGAGCATGTCACTCACAAAACGTGCCAAGCTAGACACGCAGCGTTTCTTAATAACCAGCGTTCCCGCGTTCAATCGAGAGTCAAGCGAGAGGGAGAAGACAAGTCATGGACAATCAGCTCTACAGCTATTCGCCGATCGTCAATCGGGCGCCGCTGAAGTGGCCAAACGGTGCTCGCATTGCATTCTATGTCGGACTGAACATCGAGCATTTTAAGGTCGATAAGCCCTCGACCAGCATTTTCGGAGGCACTGCAATGCTGGCTCCCGACCCGCTTAACTTCGGTTGGCGTGATTACGGGGCGCGCGTCGGTGTGTGGCGGATGATGGAAACATTGGATAGATACAAAATCCGAGCCTCGGTGCTGCTCAACTCCGCCGTCTGCAAGCACTATCCGCAAATTATTGATGCAGGTAAGGAGCGTAAGTGGGCGTGGCTTGCGCACGGTCGAGACAACTCGACCTTCCAAAGCGGGATGAGCTTGGACGAGGAACGCAAGTATCTAAAGGAGATTGTCGAGACTATCAGCAGCGCTACCGGACAGTCGGCCAACGGATGGCTCGGTCCGGCTCTTACGGAGTCCTTCGAAACCCCCAAACTGTTGCGCGAGCTCGGTCTGACCTATCTTCTCGATTGGTGTGCAGACGACCAGCCTTTCCCGCTTAATATCCCCGGCATGATCTCGGTGCCTTACTCAATCGAGCTCAATGACATCACCATGTTTGTGAGCAAAAGCCTGTCGGGCGAGGAATTTTACCGGTGCGTAGCGGATCAGTTCGATCAGCTTTACAAGGAAAGCACGCTGTCAGGCCGCGTCATGTCGATATGTCTGCACCCGTTCGTGATCAACGTCCCGTTCCGGCACAAGTACCTCGAGAAGGCGCTCGATTACATCACCAGCCATGAGGGAGTTTGGCTCACGACCAGCGATGAGATCGCTGCTCACTATATCGAACATAGCATACCGCAATAGCGCGGTAGTTTGAGCATGATGTGAGCAATGTTGTGCGACTGTTTTTCGGCTTCGAATATCGCCCCCTCGTATTGCCTCATCTGAGAATGTTACCAAGCAGGCGACGGTAATGCGTTGGCTGATGGATGAACGTTGAGGGCTGGAACAGCGAGAGGGGCTGTGGGCGGGTCGGGCTCTACATAGCCCGAGCCGTCCACAGCCCTGGGCGGCTCTGCGCGACGCTCTCGCATCTGTCGACCGCCGTCGTAGCGATCGATCGCTGCGCGGCGCTTCTGCGCAAGGCTCGCAGCAGGTGTGAAATCAGCGTGCGGTTTGACCCCCCAAATCGGCGCCCGAGCTTGACCCCTGGTTGGCGCCCTCAAGCCTCTGAACCGACATCAGATATGCTGGTCTGACCGGGGGTCAAGTTTCGGCTCTGACTCACATTCGATGAATGTCAATCGGCCCTTTAATTGCGGGTTGTTGTCAAGCTCAATTCTTGCTCTCCACCGGCACGGCGGTAGCGCTCGCGCCGTCGGAGCTGGTTGGGGTTGCGGAGACGGCGCGAGCGGCGGCCGACATATGAATGGCGACCCTCGCCTTCTTCATGCCGATCCGCTTGGCGAGCTTCATTTCCCAGATCTTGAGGGAGGACCATTTCTTCGTCCGGTAAAGCAGAACGGTCGCCGCCTCGAACAGGTACGTTCGGAAAAGCCGGTCGCCCCATCGAGATATCTTGCCGTTGGTGTCAGTTTCGCCAGATTGGTTACGCCGAGGTGTAAGACCCAGATAGGCGCCGACGGTCGATGCCGATCGGAAGCGTGATGGGTCATCAATTGTATGGCGGAATGTTAAGGCCGTTACCACGCCAACACCAGGAACCGTCATCAGTCGACGCGTCGTCTCATCCGACTTTGCCAACCGGCGGACTTCGTCGTCGAGCTTACTTTGCTGCTTGCAGATATGCTCATGGATTTCGCTGCAAGCCAAAGCCTGATCGCCTCGTTTGCCTCGGGCATCTCCAAAGACATCGCCGCGGTTCACGCCGCCTTAGTTCAGCCGTGGTCGAATGGGCGTTAGCCTATATCGCTGCCCTCACACGCGCGCGCGAGACGAGCGCCGATTCCAGCGAGCTGGGAGACCGAGGTGCGCTGAGAGCAGGGCGACCTGCTCGAGCCGGCTGGGTGGCGCTGCGGTTGCTGGTCGACGTCGCCATTTTCGTTTTAGCGGAATTGTTGTTTGCAGATTCCGGTTCGGAGCGACGATGGAGGTCGGGCGATCGGGGGCCGATCGCCGATGATGATGTCGGCGGGCGCCGGCGCGGCGCGAGCTACGGGGTCGTCGAGGTGCGCCAGCAGGGCGACCTGCTCGAGCCGGCTGGGCGGCGTTGCGGTTGCTGGTCGACGTTGCCATTTTCGTTTTAGCGGAATTGTTGTTTGCAGAGTCCGGTTCGGGGCGACGATGGAGGTCGGGCGATCGGGGGCCGATCGGGGGTGTGGGGGGATCTGAGATACAGAGGGGGCGCTTGTCTCGCTCGCGCAGCGCTGCGGCAGCCGCGGCACTGAAACGATCAGCAGAAAAGGGCCTGCGTTAACCTATATTGCTGCCCTCACACGCGCGCGCGAGACGAGCGCCGATTCCAGCGAGCTGGGAGACCGAGGTGCGCCGAGCAGGGCGACCTGCTCGAGCCGGCTGGGCGGCGTTGCGGTTGCTGGTCGACGTCGCCATTTTCGTTTTAGCGGAATTGTTGTTTGCAGAGTCCGGTTCGGGGCGACGATGGAGGTCGGGCGATCGGGGGCCGATCGCCGATGATGCGAGCTACGGGGTCGTCGACAACGGGCCGGAACATCTGCAGCACTGACAGAGGGGGCGCTTGTCCTCGCTCGCGCAGCGCTGCGGCAGCAGAAAAGGGGCTGCGTTAACCTATCTTGGTCTCCGCTGGTCTTCCGCGGCATCGATGCCGCGGCCTCATTGAAGCGCGCGGACCTCAGGTCGACGCATAGCCGCCGCAGCCATGTCTTCCGCGGCATCGATGCCGCGGCCTCATTGAAGCGTGTGGCAGCAAGCAGCAGTTCTTCCGGCGGGTCATGTCTTCCGCGGCATCGATGCCGCGGCCTCATTGAAGCAACGAGGCCGCGTTCCCGCAGTGTCCGATCCACTCAGCCGTCTTCCGCGGCATCGATGCCGCGGCCTCATTGAAGCATCGGGACTACGCGGCCCACTTCTTCAGGTGGGGGTTGTCTTCCGCGGCATCGATGCCGCGGCCTCATTGAAGCGACAGGAACGGAAACTTCTTCCTCGCCTCTACCATCGCGGGTCTTCCGCGGCATCGATGCCGCGGCCCCATTGAAGGCAGCAGATCATCGTCAACATGACCGCCGTGCAGTTCGGTCTTCCGCGGCATCAATGCCGCGGCCTCATTGAAGGTCTTTCGACCGGCACCTGCCTCGTCAAGACGATGTACGATCGTCTTCCGCGGCATCGATGCCGCGGCCTCATTGAAGCCAGATCAGGCGTCGTTGAACTCGTCCACGATCACTTCGTCGACGTCTTCCGCGGCATCGATGCCGCGGCCTCATTGAAGCTCGTAAAAGCCGCGCATGCCCTCACCGCCGACTTTAAGATGTCTTCCGCGGCATCGATGCCGCGGCCTCATTGGAGCTATTCCTGGCGCGCTGGCCCTGGAGAACTTCGCCGTCGACCTGGTCGCCAAGGCCAGCGCCCTGGCCGGCGCTGCTGTGGTGTCAGGCTGTACCATCAGGCGGTACCATTAAGCGGAATTTCAAAGCAAAAATAGCTGAAAAATCAATATGTTGTCTAAATGGTGGGCGCTGTAGGGATTGAACCTACGACCTCTCCCGTGTGAAGGGAACGCTCTCCCGCTGAGCTAAGCGCCCGACCGATAGGGCCGGGACCATAGTGCATGAGCCGGAAAAGTGGAAGCCGGATTTCCGGAAGATCATGCACCGGCGAGAGGTGCCGGGGACAGGCCGGTGCCCGGCAGAGCACGCAGGGATTTTAATTCGACGTGACCCGCGAGGCGCCGGCTTGCAGGGCGCGGATGCGGTCGGCGAGCGAGCCCTTGCTCGGTGGGGCGTCGATGGTGGCGCTGCCGTTTTCGCCCATGGTGCCGTTCATGCCGGAGCCGCCGTGGGAGAGGGCGCCCAATCCCTGACCCAACCCCGGCGCCAGGCCGGCCTCGGCGCCGAGCATGGTCTCGATCGGCGAGCCGGGGCCTTCGAGCACGGCGGTGAGCCGCGCCACCTCGGCGGCAACGTCGTTGATGCGCTCGCGCAACAGCGCGTTCTCGACGCGCTCGGCGGCCCAGCTGGTCTCCGCCTCGCGTTTCATGATGCCGATCTCGCGCTGCAGCCGGGAGCGCTCCTCGATCGCCGCGGCGAGCTGGGCCTCGAGCTCGGCGATGTCGGCGCGGAACTTGTCGACCGTCGAGGAGTTGCGGCTGCCGGTGGCGGTGAGCTCGCGGCGCAGATCGCTTTCGGTGTTGCGCGCGGTTTCGAGCTCGCCGCGCAGCCGGTCGATCTGGAACTCGCGCTCGGCCAGCATGCGGCCCTGGTCGCCGAGCCGCACTTCCAGTTCCTGCACGCGGCGGCTGAGGACTTCCGCTTCCGCCGTCTGCACGACGAGTTGCCGTTCGAGTTCGGTCGTGCGCTGCTCGAGGCTGCCGAGCTTGCCGCGCGCCGCTTCCAATTCCGCGGTCGCCGTGGCGGCCTCGTTGCGCTCGCGCGCCAATCGCGCTTCGGTCTCCTTCACGGCGCGCTCGTAGTCGTCGACGCTGACTTTGAGCGCCTCGACCTGGGTCCGCATCGCCGCGAGTTCGACGCGCTGGCTGTCGGCCGATATCGAGCGGTCGCCGAGTTCGGCGAGGAGCTTGCCGAGTTCGGCCTCCTTGTCGGCGAGCGCCTGCTCGGCGTCGCGCAGCGAGCCGCCTTTGAGCTCGAATTCCTGCTCGGTGGCGCGCAATTGGTCGCGCATGGCCTTGTCGCGCGCCTCGAGCGCAAAGATCGCCGCGGTCTTCTCGCCGAGTTCCTTCTTGAGATGATTGATGGCGTCGGTCTTCTTGCCGAGCTCGGCCAGCTGCGCCGTCGTCTTGGTCTTCATCTGCTCGACGGTCATTTCGAGCCGTCGCGTCGACATCGCGAACTCGGCGCGCAGCTGATCCTTGTCGGCGCGGATTTCGGCGATCGACAACGGCGTTGCCGCCTCGAGCCGCCGCATCGTCAGGCGCACGGCGCGGTTATGCACCAACGGAACGAACAGCAATCCGAGCAATGCCGCGACGAGGAATCCGATCCCGAAATACATGATCGGTTCGATCATGACTCTACGCCTCCGTTACCCGCTCCGTTGGGACATCCCGGCGGCCTCACGGAGGCGGCCCAGGACGCTAAAGGTGGAGCAAGTCGCGCGACATTGCCACGCGGGAGTGAACTTCACCACATTCACCGCCCATTAACCTAAACCGAGACCGACCAGAGCGCCAAGTGCGCGCGAACCACAGGTGCGCGCCAAAGCCTGCACCGTCGGTCAGATGGCCGCGGATGCGTAAGGCGGATCGACCCGATGCCGCGGTCAGAACGGATTCCAGGTCGCCCGTGGCGTAAATTTGAGGTAGCCGAGATTGGCGCCGAGCCGCAGGCCGACGCCGCTGCGGATCGGCACCACGACGATGTCGTTGGCCGTCAGGGCCGTCATGCCGAAGCCGCCGACCAGATAGGCGGAGCCGGCGACGCCGCCGAACCGATCGAAAATCGCCTCGGTGCGCGGCAGGTTGTAAACCAGCATCATCGTCCGCGCGCCGTCGGCGCCGTAGTCGAAGCCGAGCGAAGGGCCTTGCCAATAGACCCGCACGTCGCCGGCGTTCTTGGTGTAGAGCGTGCCGTCGCCGTAACGCAGGCCGCCCACAAAAGCGCCGCCGGCTTCCTCGCCCAGAATATAGCCGTTCGGCAGTCCCCACTGGCTCACCGCCTTCTCGACGAGAGTGGCAAGTTCGCGCGAGACGCCGCCGAAGAAATGATGGCCCGCTTCAACGATCTCGCCGGGCGAGAATTGGGTGTTCGGCGGGGCTGCTGCGGCAGGCCCGACGGCGGCGGCGGTTGCTGCGGCGAGGTCTGGGCGCCGGCCGGTACGGCGGTGAGCACGCCCAGAACCGCGACCGTCACGGCCAACCGCAAGGCAAAATTCTTCGAGCGTCCCACGATTAACCCCATGCTCACGTCCGTTACGCCAGTGTTGGGCAATGCCGATACGTGCCGGATGTTCGTGAACGCCCCGCGCTCGACGGCGCCCTCGAATCACTCGATCCTTGGCTAGAACTATGACGCCAGCACGGCAAGAACGAAAGCAGCACCGCGGTCTTGTCGCCGCCCTTGCGGCCCTTTTCGTTGCGCTCCTCGGCGGGATGGCGGCGATCCACGCCGCCACGAGCGAGCGCCTGGTGGTCGATTGGCACACCGGCCTCGCCATCGGCGGCTACGATCCGGTCGCCTATTTTACCGACGGCGAGCCCCTGCTCGGCAAAGCCGACGTGGAACTCAGGGATAGCGGCGCGATCTGGCGGTTTCGCAACGTCGGCAACCGCGACGCTTTCGCGGCGCATCCCGAGGTCTACCGGCCGCAGTTCGGCGGCTACGACCCGCTCGGCGTCGCCCATGGCATCGCCGTTCCCGGCAACGCAACCTTCTGGCTCATCCGCGGCGAGCGGCTGTTCCTGTTCTACGACGGCGAGCGGCTGAAGAAATTCAGTGCGGATCCGGGACGGGCGATCTCCGCGGCCGACCGCAAATGGCCGGCGGTGATGCAAGGTCTCACGCCATAATCGCCTTCGGATCGCCGAAGGCGATAAATGCCGGAATGATGAGGTCCGCCGAACCGTAGACGACGGGAGAGCCGTCGGGCGCGACCATGCGGCCGCCCGCGGCGAGGAGGATGGCATGACCGGCCGCGACGTCCCAATCGTGCGTCGGCGCCAGCCGCGGATAGACGTTGGCCGAGCCCTCGGCCAGCCGGCAGAATTTGATCGAGGAGCCGCAGGCGAGCCGCTTCGCGCCGGCAAGTCCGTCGATATAGGCCTGCGTGCGCGGATCGAGGTGCGAGCGGCTGGTGATGACGACAGGCTCGCGCGCCGGACGCGGCCGGGTGCGGATCGGCAGCGGGGCCGACATCGTCTGTGGGGAAAAAGTCTGCGCCGAAAAAGCCAAGCGCTCGGCGCCGCGGCCGACGATGCCGCGCCACAGCAATCCGAGCGCCGGCGCCGCAATGACGCCGAGCATCGGGATACCGCCGCTGACAAGGCCGATATTCACGGTGTACTCGTCGCGGCCGGCGATGAATTCGCGCGTGCCGTCGAGCGGATCGACCAGTATGAAATTCTCGCCCGCAGCGGCCGGCCGCTCCCCCGCCGCCTGTTCCTCGGAGATCACCGGAATACCGAGGCCGAGCCGTGCCAAACCATCGGTAATCACCGCTTCGGCGGCTTCGTCTGCCGCCGTCACCGGCGAGCCGTCGCTTTTGGTGCGCACGCCGCCTTGCCCCTTCCAATCGCGGATCGCTTGCGCGGCGGACACGCACAGCGCCGTCATTGAGTCAACGAGTTCGGTGGACGCGGCGGGGTCGAGAGGCACCAGTTTCTCCTTGGGCTTGCTTCAGGCTCGCTCCGAGGGCTTAACCGTACCCGCACCGGCACCAAAGCGTTACGTCAAAGGGGAAGGGCTTATCACAGGCTGGAGCCCAAAGGCGCCCCACGGCACGATCACGGCACGATTGCCGAATCGCGTGCGCTGTGAGAGGGACGGGCCTTCGTCCCGTTGCAGCGGAGCCATGCATGTCCGCCCCTGTTTCCGGTCCCGTCACCCTCGGCCCGCTCGATCTTGCGGCACTGTTGTGCTCGCGCGTCTGCCACGATCTCATCAGCCCGGTCGGCGCGATCATCAATGGCCTCGAAGTGCTGGAAGAGGACAAGGACGAGGAAACCAAGACTTTTGCGCTCGACTTGATCAAGAAGAGCGCCACCCAGGCCTCCGCCAAACTGCAGTTCTGCCGCCTGGCGTTCGGCGCGGCCGGATCGGCCGGGGCGCAGATCGATCTCGGCGACGCCGAGACGGCCGCCCGCGGGCTTCTGGCCGACCACAAGACGACGCTCACCTGGAATCTGCAACGGGCGCTGGTGCCGAAGAACCAGGCGAAATTGCTGCTCAATGTGCTCTTGATCGCCGCGGCGGCGATTGCCCGCGGCGGATCCTTGACCGTCGATCCGGTCGACGCCGGGGATGCGACCGCGGGTTTCCGCGTCACCGCGGCGGGCGTCAATGCCCGCTTGAACCCGGCGACGGCCGATCTCATGGCCGGCACCCCCGGACAGCCGGTCGATGCCCACGCCGTGCAACCGTTTTATGCCGGGCTCCTCGCCCGCGATTGCGGCCTCACGCTTTCGGCCGGCAGCGAGGGCGAAGCGGTGGTTTTGACCGCCGCTCGGGCATGAGCGGGGACAAGCTCGCCCGCGGGCGACAATATCCGCGGGATGGCAGTTTCCGAAAAAGTTGATGCGTTATCAGAATGCTAGCGCGGTAATCGGTCGGCGCTGAGCCGTTTCGCGTCGTCGAATGCGGCTTTTGGTTTGGTTGCGCACCGCGTTTGCAACCGAAATTAAACGCTTTGGCAACACACTCGATGCATTCCGATCGGGCGCTCGGCGCCCGGCGGTTGATGCGCGCATCTGCGCGCCCGGCGGCGATGGGCGCAGACGGTGCCGGCGTCGGCCGGCAAGTTTGCGTTGGCGTGAGGGCGTCAGTATGGATGACCTGTTGCGGGAATTCCTGACCGAGACCAGCGAGAGTCTCGACCGGGTCGATTCCGAGCTCGTGCGTTTCGAGCGCGAGCCGAACAACGGCAGCATCCTCGGCAACATCTTCCGCCTCGTCCACACCGTGAAGGGCACCTGCGGCTTTCTCGGGCTGCCGCGGCTCGAAGCGCTGGCGCACGCCGCCGAGACGCTGATGACGCGGTTCCGCGACGGCATGCCGGCCACCGGCGAGGCCGTGACGCTCGTTCTCGCCTCGATCGACCGCATCAAGAGCATCCTCGACCAGATCGAGGCCAACGAGCGCGAGCCGGAAGGCGACGACCGCGATCTGATCGCGCAACTCGACCGCATGTCGCAGCAGCAACCGTCGCATCAGCAACCGCAGGTGCGGCCGCCTTCGCCCGCGGCGGACGACGCGCCAGCGCAGCCGCGCGCGCGCGAGCAAGCAAAAGCCCCTGCCGTCGAACGGGAAACACGGGCAGCCGCGCGCGCCGACGAGGAGCGCGAACGCCTCGCCGGCGGTCATTCGATCCGCGTCAATGTGGAAACGCTCGACCGCCTGATGATGACGGTGTCCGAGCTCGTTCTGACGCGCAATCAGCTCCTGGAGATCGTCCGCCGCCACGGCAATTCCGATTTCAAGGTGCCGCTGCAGCGGCTCTCCAACGTGACCGCCGAGCTGCAGGAAAACGTCATGAAGACCCGCATGCAGCCGATCGGCCATGCGTGGCAGAAGCTGCCGCGCATCGTGCGCGACCTCGCCGCCGAACTCGGCAAGGAGATCGAGCTCGACATGCACGGCGCCGATACCGAGCTCGATCGGCAGGTGCTGGAACTGGTCAAGGATCCGCTCACGCATCTGGTGCGCAATTGCGCCGATCACGGCATCGAGGACGCCGCGGCGCGGCGCGCCGGCGGCAAGCCGGACAAGGGCACGATCCGGCTCAGCGCCTGGCACCAGGGCGGCCACATCATCATCGAGATCGCCGACGACGGGCGCGGCCTGGATCTGGCGCGCATTCGCGCGGCGGCGCTGGCGCAGGGCCTGGCGAGCGAAGCCGAGCTTGCCGCCAAGTCCGACGGCGAGATCGGCAATCTCATCTTCACGCCCGGCTTCTCCACCGCGGTGAAAGTGACGAGCATCTCCGGCCGCGGCATCGGCATGGACGTGGTGCGCGCCAACATCGAGCAGATCGGCGGCACCGTCGATCTGAAGTCCGCGCCCGGCGCCGGCACCACCTTCACGATCAAGATCCCGCTGACGCTGGCGATCGTCTCCGCGCTCATCGTCGCCGCCGGCGGCGAGCGCTTTGCGGTGCCGCAGCTCGCCGTGCTCGAACTGGTGCGGGTCGGCGCCGGCCGCGACCATCGCGTCGAGCGGATCAAGGACACGCCGGTGCTGCGCCTGCGCAACAAGCTCCTGCCGCTCGTTCACCTCAAGGAAGTGCTGCGGCTCGGCGAGAACGCCGCCGATGACGGCTTCGTGGTGGTGATGCAGGTCGGCAGCCAGATTTTCGGCACGGTCGTCGACAACGTGTTTCACACCGAGGAGATCGTGATCAAGCCGATGTCGTCGAAGCTGCGGCAGATCGCGGCGTTCTCCGGCACCACCATCCTCGGCGACGGCTCGGTGATCATGATCGTCGATCCGAACGGCATCGCGCAGGCGCTCGGCCGTTCGACGCCGGTCGGTCGGCCCGAACCGGCGGAGGTCGAGGCCGGCGCGGCCGCCGACGAGGAACTGACGGCGCTTCTTCTGTTCCGCGCCGGCTCGCAGCAGCCGAAGGCCGTGCCGCTTTCGCTCGTGTCCCGGCTCGAGGAGATCGATTGCCGGCGCATCGAAATCTCCGACGGCCGCCATCTCCTGCAATACCGCAACCAGCTGATGCCGCTGTTGCGCATCGATGACGGGACCGAAATCAAGCGCGAGGGCGCCCAGCCGATCCTGGTTTTTTCCGACCGCGAGCGCTCGATGGGCCTCGTCGTCGACGAGATCGTCGACATCGTCGAAGAGCGCTTCGATATCGAAGTGGCGAGCGAACGCGCCGGCGTGCTCGGCTACGCGGTGGTGAAAGGCAACGCCACCGAGATCGTCGACATCGGCCATTATCTGCCGCTCGCGTTCGACGATTGGCTGCAACGGCGCGACGCGCCGGCGGCGCGGCGCAAGCCGACGGTGCTGCTGGTCGACGATTCGGCGTTCTTCCGCGATATGCTCGCGCCCCTGATCAGGGCCGCCGGCTTTGTGGTCGTCGCGGTCGGCTCCGGCGCGCAGGCGCTGGCGGCGGCGAAGCCCGGCGCGGTCGACCTCGTCGTCACCGACGTCGAAATGCCTGGCATGGACGGTTTCGCGCTCGCGCAGGCGCTGCGCGCCAATCCGTCGACCGCGGCGATGCCGATCATCGCGCTTTCCGCCATGGTCTCGGCCGACGCGATCGAGCGCGGCCGCGCGGCGGGATTTTACGATTTCGTCGCCAAATTCGATCGCGCCGGACTGATCGCCGCGATCAAGGAACAAGGCGCCGAACTGGCGCGGGCGGCGTGAGGGGAGGCGGCGATGCAGGAGAGCACCGATTTCACCGAGTTCGTCACCTTCACCATCGCCGCGCAGATGTTCGGCCTGCCGATCGCGCGCGTGCAGGACGTGTTCAAGCCGGCCCATGTCACCCGCGTTCCGCTCGCCGGATCCGAGATCGCCGGCGTGCTCAATCTGCGCGGCCGCATCGTCACCATCATCGACATGCGCAGCCGCCTCGAGCTGTCGGCGCGCGCCGACGGCCGCGCGCCGATGGCGATCGGCATCGAAACGCGGAGCAAATCGTTCGGGCTCCTGGTCGACGCGGTGGGCGAAGTGCTCGAACTGCCGGACGCCGCGCGCGAGCAAAACCCGATCAATCTCGACCGCAAGCTCGCCGCCGTATCCGCAGGGGTCTATCGGCTCGATGGGCCGCTGCTCGTCGTTCTCGATATCGACCGCGTCTTGGATCTGCGCGCGGAGGCGGCCGCGGCATGACGATAAGCGACAACGAGCGGGCCACCCCCGCGCAGCCTAGAGTGAGGAAGCGATGAAAACCTGTTTGATCGTCGATAATTCAAGCGTCATCCGCAAGGTGGCGCGACGTATTCTTGAAGGGCTCGACTTCCGCATCCTGGAAGCCGAGAACGGCGAAGACGCCGTCGAGGCCTGCCGGGCCGAGATGCCGGAGGCGATCCTGCTCGACTGGAACATGCCGAAGATGGACGGCTACGAGTTTCTCCGCGCGCTGCGCCGCATTCCCGGCGGTGACAAGCCGAAGGTGGTGTTCTGCACCACCGAGAACGATGTCGCTCACATCGCCCGGGCACTTCACGCCGGCGCCAACGAGTACATCATGAAGCCGTTCGACAAGGATATCGTCGAGGCCAAGTTTCAGGAAGTAGGCCTGATCTAGCCGACGGTGTCGAACGCCTGGTTGGCGAACGATGTGATGTTGGTCCAGCGCTGAAGTTCGAGTATCAGCCGGAAGTTCAGGTATCATGAGCGTACTCCTCGCCGCCGCGAGCCCCGTGACCGCCGTCGACAAGCCGCTGCGCGTCATGGTCGTCGACGACGCGGTGGTGGCGCGCCGCCTGGTGACGCGCTGGATCGACGCCGAGCCGGACATGGCGGTGGCGGCGTGCCTGCGCACCGGGCGCGAGGCGGTGGATCAGCTCGTCGAGGTCGATCCCGACGTGGTCGTGCTCGACGTCTACATGCCCGACCTCGACGGCATCGCGGCGCTGCCGCAGCTTCTGGAAAAGAAGCCCGGCCTCGTCGTCATCATGGCCTCGATGCTGACGCGCCGCGGCGCCGAGGTGACGCTGCGGGCGCTGTCGCTCGGCGCCGCCGATTACGTCGCCAAGCCCGTCACGTCGGACGAGGCGCCGACCACGGCCGCGTATCGGCGCGAACTGATCGAGAAAATCCGCCATCTCGGCCGCGCGCGGTTGTCCCGGCGCGCTGCGCCGTCGCCGGCGCTCGGCCAGGCCGCGCCGCTGCTGCCGGCGCTCGAGCCGCAACGGAGCGAGCCGCCGGCCTTCACGCTGCGGCCGTTCGCGGTCGCGCTGCCGCGGGCCTTGCTGATCGGGTGTTCGACCGGAGGCCCGCAGGCGCTCACGGCCCTGATGGGCTCGATCGGCCCGACCATCGATCGCATCCCGGTCCTGATCGCCCAGCACATGCCGGCGACCTTCACCGCCGTTCTCGCCGAGCATTTGACGCGCATCAGCGGCCGGCTCGCACGCGAGGGCGAGCACGGCGAAACCGTCGCCGCCGGCCGGATCTACCTGGCGCCGGGCGGGCGCCACATGCGGGTCGTTCGCGGCGCCGAGGGTCCCATGATCGAGATCGGCGACGATCCGGCCATCAATTTCTGCAAGCCCGCGATCGACCCCTTGTTTGCTTCGGCGGCGCGCGTGTGGGGCGCGGGCAGTCTCGCGCTCGTTCTCACCGGCATGGGCAATGACGGCGCGGGCGGCGCGTCCGCGATCGCCGCGGCTGGCGGCAACGTGCTGGCGCAGGACGAGGCGACCAGCGCGGTGTGGGGCATGCCGCGCGCGGCGGCGCGGGCCGGCGCGTGCTCGGCCGTGCTGCCGCTTCCTGAAATCGCCGGAAGGATCAACCGCCTCGCCGCTGGAGACCGCTCGTGACGCCCCACGACTACGAATTCCTGCGCACGACCCTCAAAGAGCGCTCGGAACTCGTGCTCTCCGACGACAAGCAGTATCTGGTGGAAAGCCGGCTGTTGCCGGTCGCGCGCAAATTCGGCCTTGGCGGCCTCGACGAACTGGTCGCCGCGCTGCGCGCCGCCGCGGCCGAAGCGCTGAGGACGGCGGTGGTCGAAGCCATGATGACCAACGAGACGTTCTTCTTTCGCGACAAGATGCCGTTCGAGCATTTCCGCGCCACCATCATGCCGGCGCTGCTCGCCGCGCGGCGCGGCTCGCGCACCATCCGCATCTGGTGCGCGGCGGCCTCGACCGGGCAGGAACCTTATTCGCTCGCCATGTGCCTCAAGGAGATGGCGCACGAGATCGCCGCCTGGCACATCGAGATTTTCGCCACCGACCTCTCCAACGAGGTCCTGGAAAAAGCCCGCCACGGCATCTACAGCCAGTTCGAGGCGCAGCGCGGGCTGCCGATCCAGTTGCTGATAAAATATTTCGCCAAGGTCGGCGACATGTGGCAGATCGGCCCCGACATCCGCGCGATGGTGAAATTCCAGCAGCTCAATCTGCTGACACCGTTTTCCTACCTGCGCAGCTTCGATCTGATCTTCTGCCGCAACCTGCTCATCTATTTCGACCAGGACACCAAGGTCGCGCTGTTGGAACGCCTGTCCCGCGCCATCGCCGCCGACGGCTATCTGGTGCTGGGCGCCGCGGAAACGGTCGTCGGCCTGACCGACAGCTTCAAGACCATCCCCGACAAACGCGGCCTGTTCGCACCTAACCCGCGCCCGGCGCAGGCCGCGGCTACGGGCTTCACCGGCCTGCGTTTGGTGGCAGTGAACGGCGGGCGGTAGGGGAAAGCCGCAAGCGCCGGTCTTGTCACGCTTGTAACCAACAAAAAACCCGCCGTTCGCCGGCGGGCTTTTTCAGGTTTGCGCGATCGCGGCGAAAATCACGCCGAAATCTTCGCCTCGTCCTCCAAGGGCTCGCGCAGCACGTAGCCGCGGCCCCAGACGGTTTCGATGTAGTTCTTGCCGCTCGAGGCGTTGGCGAGCTTCTTGCGCAGCTTGCAGATGAAGACGTCGATGATCTTCAGCTCCGGCTCGTCCATGCCGCCATAGAGGTGATTCAGGAACATTTCCTTGGTCAGCGTGGTGCCCTTGCGCAGCGACAGGAGCTCCAGCATCTGATATTCCTTGCCGGTCAGATGCACCCGTGCGGCGGAGACCTCGACCGTCTTGGTGTCGAGATTGACGACGAGGTCGCCGGTCTGGATCACCGATTGGGCGTGGCCCTTGGAACGCCGCACGATGGCGTGGATGCGGGCGACCAGTTCGTCCTTGTGGAACGGCTTGGTCATATAGTCGTCGGCGCCGAAGCCCAGCCCCTTGACCTTGTCCTCGATGCCGGCGAGGCCGGAGAGGATCAGGATCGGCGTCTTCACCTTGGAGACGCGCAGTGAGCGCAAGACCTCGAAGCCCGACATATCCGGCAGGTTCAGATCGAGCAGGATGATGTCGTAATCGTAGATCTTACCGAGATCGACGCCTTCTTCGCCGTAATCGGTCGTGTAGACGTTGAAGCTTTCCGACTTCAGCATCAGTTCGATCGATTGCGCCGTGGCGCTATCGTCTTCAATCAGCAAAACGCGCATGCCAGTCCCTTTCCTCGCCGCGCGGGCTCAAGGTCGGCACGCCCAGCGGCGGCCCCCGAAAAGAACGCCTTGGGACAACTGATTCGGAACGGTAAGCGCGCTATGGTTAACAAAACCTGATTCCGCCATGCAAGCACTCTCTGGGCAAATTCCAGCGAATCGCCTTAAGGTCCTGCGTGAAGGTGGTTTTTTACCCAATTCCGGCGCTCATGTTCCAGTTGAGGATTCGGCGTTAACCGATTCTCCCGACTCGCCCCTTGGTCTGTCCGAGCGAGCCCGCCCTGTTCCCAAGGACACCGCAATGATTAACGCCCCGGGTAAACACAGAGTTAAGAACCACAACGAAGAGGTAACCATCGCCAAAGATCGGGCATGCGCGCCATGAAGGCATTGGCGGAACAGATCAACGAGCTCGACGGTATCGAGGTCTATGGCCGCGTCGTCGGCGTGCGCGGCCTGATGGTCGAGGTCGCGGGGCCGCTCCACGCGATGTCGGTCGGCGCCCGCGTCGTCATCGAGACGCCGGGCAAGAACATTCCCTGCGAGGTGGTCGGCTTTTCCGGCGGGCATGCGCTGTTGATGCCGTTCGCGCCGCTCGAAGGCGTGCGGCGCGGCTGCCGCGCGGTGGTGAGCGCGGTGGTCGGCGCGGTGCGGCCGTCGGCGGCCTGGCTCGGGCGCGTCATCAACGCGCTCGGCGAGCCGATCGACGGCAAGGGCCCGTTGCTGTCTGGACCCTCGCCCTATCCGTACCGCAACACGCCGCCGCTCGCCCACGCGCGCCGCCGCGTCGGCGCGCCGCTCGATCTCGGCGTGCGCGTCCTCAACACCTTCCTGACCTGCTGCCGCGGCCAGCGCATGGGCATTTTCGCCGGCTCCGGCGTCGGCAAATCGGTGCTGCTCTCCATGCTGGCGCGCAACGTCGCCGCCGATGTCTCCGTGATCGGCTTGGTCGGCGAACGCGGCCGCGAGGTACAGGAATTCCTGCAGGACGATCTCGGCGCGGCCGGGCTCGCCCGTTCCGTCGTCGTCGTTTCGACTTCCGACGAGCCGGCGTTGATGCGCCGCCAGGCGGCCTATGTCACCCTCGCCATCGCCGAATATTTTCGCGACGAGCACAAGGACGTTCTGGTGCTGATGGATTCGGTCACCCGCTTCGCCATGGCGCAGCGCGAGATCGGGCTCTCGGCCGGCGAGCCGCCGACGGCCAAGGGCTACACGCCGACGGTATTCACCGAGCTGCCGCGGCTCCTGGAACGGGCCGGGCCGGGTACGGACGAGCAGGGCACCATCACCGGCATTTTCACCGTGCTGGTCGACGGCGACGACCATAATGAGCCGATCGCCGACGCCGTGCGCGGCATTCTCGACGGCCATGTGGTGATGGAACGCTCGATCGCGGAGCGCGGGCGCTATCCGGCAATCAACGTACTCAAGTCGGTGTCGCGCACCATGCCGCGCGCGGCCGACCCGGCCTATCTGCCGGTGCTGACGCGGGCGCGGCAGATCATGGCGACCTATGCCGACATGGAGGAGCTGATCCGGCTCGGCGCCTATCGCGCCGGCACCAGTCCCGAGGTCGACGAGGCGATCCGGCTGCACCAGCCGTTCGAGGCTTTTCTCGGCCAGGGTAAGGAAGAAGCAACTTCCTTGGCCGAAGGATATCGCCGCTTGGCCGAAATCATGGCCGGCGCGGAAACCGATCGCTAACGTTATCGCGGCACAGTGGGGTCAGGGGCGTCGCGGATGGAGTTTGTGGCGGGGAATTATGGCGCCGACTAAGGGTGCCGGCGGCAGGTGCGGACGTTGCGAGGTCCCGGTGTGGGCCGATTGAGCTTGGCGGCTTCGGGGGAGTAGGAGTCGATGAAGTCCCGTGAGACCCTCATTCGCCTGAAGAAATTTCAGGTCGACGAGAAACGGCGCAAGGTCGCGCAGATCGAGGCCATGATCGCAGAGTTCGAACGCATGGCCGGCGACCTCGAGCGCGAAATCCGCGTCGAGCAGGATCGCGCCGGCATCCACGATCCCGGCCATTTCGCCTATCCCACCTACGCCAAGGCCGCGATCGGGCGACGCGAGAACCTCAAGCGTTCGGCCGACGAGTTGCGGGCCCAGCTCGATGACGCCAAAGGCGCGCTCGGCGAGGCGTTCGACGAGCTCAAGAAGGTCGAGCTGCTTGACGAACGCGACCAGTTGCGCGAACGCGAGGCGGAACACACGGCCGAGCAGTCCGAACTCGACGCCATCGCGCTCATGCGCGTGCGCGGCGCCCCGGTCTGATTTTTCGTCGTTTCGCGCGCGAGAAGCGCCGGAAAGCCGCGGTTCCCGGGGCAAATCCTGCATATTCCGTGATGGATCCCGGGTTCGCCGTGCGGACCGGCGGCGGGAAATCACGTGCCTTTCCCGCTGTTTCGCTCTCGACGGGGGCTGGCTTCCGTGGCGATAATCGGGTCAACCAGTGCCAGGGTGTCGGGGCCGGGGACGGTGATGTTGATGCAGGCGGAGTTGGTGTGGCTGCTTGCGGCCGTTGCCAAAGGCGACGAGGCCGCGTTTGAGCGCCTATACGAAGCCACCCGTGCGAAACTTTACGGCGTGCTGTTGCGTATCTTGGGCCGAGCCGAGCTCGCCGAGGACGTGATGCAGGAAACCTATCTCAAAGTCTGGACCAATGCCGGCCAGTTCGATCCGACGCTGGCGAGCCCGATCACGTGGATGGTGGCGATGGCGCGCAACCGCGCCATCGATATCATGCGCAAAAAAGGCGAAATTTCCATCGAGGAGAAGCAGATCGAGGCCATGGGCGTCGCCGCCGAATCCGCGCCGCCGCTCGCCCGCCGCGAGATGACCGAGGAGCTGCGGCGGCTGTTGTCCTGTCTCGGCAGGCTCGACCCGGAAAAGCAGCGCATCGTGCTGCTCGCCTATTACAGCGGATGGAGTCGCGAACAATTGGCCACCAAGCTCGATATTCCCGTCAACACCATCAAGACCTGGCTGCGCCGCAGCCTGCTCGAGGTGCGCGACTGCATGGGCGGGTAGTTTTGGGTGGTTAGTGTCGGGCGGGTTGACTTTAAGGTTCGGAGTTTTGGCGTCTCGCAGGAGTGTGTGGAGTAATGAAATACGACGACGATAAGGATGCGCTCGCCGCGGAATATGTTTTGGGAACGCTCTCCTCCGACGAGCGCGACCAGGCCGAGGCGATGCTGGCGATCGATCCCGGCTTCGAAGCGGCCGTGCGCCAATGGGAACGGCGGCTCGGCGAGCTCAACGTCATGGTCGAAGCGGTCGAGCCGCGCCCGGAGGTTTGGGACAGGATCAAGGTCGGGCTGGGGCACGAAGGCGCCGGGCACGAGCAAGCCGAACTCGCGCTGCCGCGCATCGAGAACGTTGCGCCGCACGTGCCGGACGACTTGCACGAGCCAGAATCGGAACGTCCGGAAGACGCTCACGCGCCCGAGCCGCCGACAGCGCTGGACGCGTCCGACCTGTCGGAGCCTGAAGCGGAGACGCCGGAAACGCGAGACGGCGAGAAGAAGAAACAGAAAACGCGCCGGCGGAGTCGGCGCATTTGGCCGCGCTGGAAGCGAGCCTGTTTCAGACCGAAGCCGAACCGGGCGCCGACGCCGCGGCCGGCGCCGCGCCATCAGTGCGGGTGGAGCCGCGCGCGACCGCACGCAGCGCCGATATCATCATTCTGGCGCATCGGGCCGCGCACTGGCGGCGGATGACGGCCATCGCGGCGGCGATCGCCGCGCTGCTCGCGGTCTACGTCGCCGTCTCGCGTGTCGCGCCCGACCTCATTCCGGCGCCGCTACGCGGCACGCAAGTCGTGGCGCACGCGCCGGCGCCGGCACGATCGCAGCAGGACCGGCTGGTCGCCGTGCTGCAGCAGGAGCCGACCGCGCCCGCCTTCCTCCTCACGCTCGACACGCGCAACCGTTCGCTGACGGTGCGCCGGGTCGCGGCGACCCCGGAAGCCGGCCGCAGCTATCAGCTCTGGCTCATCGCCAAGCAGTTTCCCAATCCGCAATCGCTCGGCGTCGTCGGCGAGAACGAGTTCACCCAGCGCGCGCTGCCCGCCAATTACGATCTCGAGACGCTGCGCACCGCGAGCTACGCCGTCTCGCTCGAACCCGCGGGCGGCTCGCCGAACAATGGCCCGACCGGGCCGGTGCTGTTTACGGGGAAGGCGGTGGAGTCGTTGCCGAGTGCGCCGCCGCCAGCGCCGAAAACATGATTGGATGATTTTGCCGTCACAATGCCCGCGCTTGTCGCGGGCATTGGCATCAGCAAATCGTTCTACCGGATCGCCGGCAAGGTGCCGCTGACCGTCGTCGGCTGGCCGGCCTTGACCAGCGGCGCGGTGCCGAGGTCGACGTCGGTGACGCGCGCGAAAATGCCGACGGCGGCCACCAAGGTGGCGCACAGCAGGCCCACGACGACGATCTTCAAATGGGTCCTGCGATCGGCGTTATAAAGCGAATGGTTCATGGCATTCTCCGCTTGCGCCGAGGGTTAGATAGCGGCGCGCGGGGCAAGAGGGCGTGTTTAAGGTCCCAACTTGGGTGCGATTGGTCCCTATGGAACGCAACTTCACCGAAGCTTGATCAGCCGTGATAACGGGTGCGTAGGCAAAAATGCCGACCCTCGAGGCCTACGCGACGCCCGTTAACGTCCGCCCCGTGAACTCCGATCAATTTCAATTAACTTGTCGGCAGTGAGAAGCGCGGATGCCGGAAAAGCTCGTGATCGAATATATGGGCCACCGCGGTGACGGGGTTGCCGCGGGGGCGGACGGCCCGATCTATGTGCCCGGCGCGTTGCCAGGCGAAACGATCGAGGTCGAGCCGGTCGCCGGCCATCCCGACCGGCGCCATCTCCTGCGCGTCGAGACGCCGAGCGCCGCGCGCATCGCGCCGATCTGCCCGCATTTCGGCGTGTGCGGCGGTTGCGCTATCCAGCACTGGGAGGCGGCCCGCTACCGCGCCTGGAAGCGCGATCTCGTCGTCGAAGCGTTGCAGCGGGCCCGGCTGGAGGCGCCGGTCGGCGATTTGATCGATGCCCATGGCGACGGCCGCCGCCGCGCCGTCCTGCATGCCAGGCGCGGTACGCACGAGGTGCTGGAGGTCGGTTTTTCCGCCGCCCGCACCCACCGCCTGGTCGCGATCGACGCTTGCCCGGTGCTGTCGCCGCGGCTCGGCGGCGCCATCGAGGCGGCCTGGGCGATCGCCGAGGTGCTCGCCCCCGCGGTGAAACCGCTCGATATCCACGTCACCGCGACCGACGCCGGGCTTGATATCGACGTTCGCGGCTCCGGCCCCCTCACGGCGCCGCTCACCGCGGCGCTGGCGCAGGTGGCGGAGCAGCGCGATCTCGCCCGGCTGACGCGCCACGGCGAAATGGTGGCGCAGCGCCGCGTGCCGACCGTGCGGATCGGCAAGGCCGTCGTGAACCTGCCGCCGGCGGCGTTCCTGCAGGCGACCGTCACCGGCGAGGCCGCGTTGGCGCGGCTGGTCCTCGCCGCGTGCGCGGACGCCAAAAATACCGCCGATCTGTTCGCCGGCATCGGGCCGTTCGCGCTGCGGCTTGCTGAGAGCACGCGCGTTCACGCCGCCGACAGCGACGAAGCCGCGATCGCCGCGCTCCAGCGCGCGGCCGCGACCACGGCCGGGTTCAAACCGGTCACGGTCGAAGTCCGCGACCTGTTCAAGCGCCCCTTCGTCGCGTCCGAGCTCGATCGTTTCGACGCCGTCGTGTTCGATCCGCCGCGCCAGGGCGCGCAGGCGCAGGCGCGCGAACTCGCGGCGAGCCGCGTCCCGCGCGTCATCGCGGTGTCCTGCAATGCCGCGACGTTTGCCCGCGACGCCGCCGATCTCGTCCGCGGCGGCTACCGGCTCCTCGAGGTGACGCCGGTCGATCAGTTCCGCTACGCGGCGCACGTCGAGATCGTCGCGCGGTTCGAACGCAAACGGCCGTAAGCGAGGAGTTTACGGCCGCAGGAGCAACTTTAATCTGATCAGAATACACGCTGCGAGCGGGCCGTCATCAGTCGACGGTGGCTGCACCCCTCACATTCTTTTCGCCACTTCTTCCAGCATGACCTCGGTGGCGCCGCCGCCGATCGCCTGGACGCGGGCGTCGCGCGTCATGCGTTCGATCGTGCTCTCGCGCATGTAGCCCATGCCGCCGTGAAACTGCAGGCAGTCGTACATGACTTCGTTGACCAGTTCGCCGCAATAGGCCTTGACCATCGACACTTCCTTGGTGGCGTCGATGCCCTTGCGTGTCGAGCCAGGCGGCGTGATAGACGAGCTGCCGGCCGGCCTCGACCTTGGCGGCGAGCATGGCGAGGCGCTGGCGGATGGCCTGCTTGTCCCACAACGGCGCGCCGAACGCCTTGCGGGTGCGCACGTATTCGAGCGTCAGCGCGATGGCGGCCTGGGCTTCGCCCATCGCCATGGCGCCGATGACGGTGCGCTCGTTCTGAAAGTTCTTCATGATGGCGTAGAAGCCACGGCCTTCTTCGCCGAGCACGTTTTCCGCGGGGATGCGGCAGGCATCGAAATGCAGCTCCGCGGTGTCGGAGGAGCGCCAGCCGTGCTTGTCGAGCGCGCGGCTCACGGTGAAGCCGGGCGTGCCTTTCTCGACCAGGAACATCGTCACCGACTGGCTCGGCCGTCCCTGCGGCGCGGTCTTCGCCGCCACGCAATAGAGATCGGCGTGGACGCCGTTGGTGATGAACATCTTGGCGCCGTCGAGCACGTAGCTATCGCCGTCGCGCCGCGCCACGGTGCGGATGCCTTTGACGTCGGAGCCGGCGTCGGGCTCGGTCACCGCGACCGCGGTGATGACCTCGCCGGCAATGATCGGCGGCATCCATTTGTCCTTCTGCGCCTCGCTGCCGGCGTTGAAGACGTGAACGGAGGCCATGTCGGTGTGGACGAGCGCGGTGATGGCGACGCCGCCGAAGGTCGAGCGGCCGAGCTCTTCGGCGTAGCACGGCGGTCGCGATCGTATCCATCTCCGAGCCGCCGTATTTGGCCGGATAGCGGATGCCGAAAAAGCCGAGGCCGCCCATGCGGCGCAAAACTTCGCGCGGCACCATGCCTTGCGCTTCCCAGGCGAGCGCGTTGGGCTTGATCTCGGTGTCGACGAAACGGCGCACCTGCGCCCGCAGCATCTCGTGCTCTTCGGCGAAATACGGCGACCGATGGCTCACCGGCGGCGCAATGTCGCTCGCTTTGAATTCTTTGTTCATGACGACGCTGGCTCTCTCGCTTCGATGGCTGTTCTCGGCGCGGCCGCGCTGTTAGCGCAGGCCGGCCGGTTGGGCGCGAGTATAGGCCAGATTTCGCCGCCGGTCAGAGCCCTTCGATAAAGGCGACCATGCGCTTGCGCTCCTCGGGATCGGGCAGGGGCCCGCGCATGGCGCCGAGATTGTCGGTCATGTGCGCCGCGTCCGCGGTGCCGGGAATGACGGCGGTCACCCGCGGGTCGCTGATGAGGTATTTGAGGAAGAACTGCGCCCAGCTCGCCGCGAAGCCGCGGGCCCAGTCGGGAAGTTCCTTGCCGTGGACGGCGCGGAACAGGCGGCCGCGGCCGAACGGCAGCGCGGTGAAGACGCCGGCCTTGACCTCGGCGGCGAGCGGCAGAATGCGCTTTTCGGCTTCGCGGTCGTCGATCGAATAATCGATCTCGACCACGTCCGGTTGTTCGCGCCGCAGCACCGCTTCGACCGCGGCGTAATCGCCGTGGAAGGTCGAGGTGATGCCGATGGTGCGGCACACGCCTTGTTTCTTCCACTCCTTGAATTGCGCCAGGGACTGGTTCGTGTCGCGCACATTGTGGAGGAACAGAAGGTCAACCTTGTCCGTCTTCAGCCGCGCCAGCGAGCGCTTCAATTCGGCTTCGTCGGGCGCCTCGAGCTTGGTGGCGATGAAGACTTTCTGGCGCAAATTGCCGGCGGCGAGGACGTCGCCGATGACGCCCTCGGCGTCGCCGTAGGACGAGGCGGTGTCGATGACCCGGCCGCCGTCGGCAATCAGCGCGGCGATGACGGCGGCCGCTTTCTGCCGCGTCGTCTCGTCGTTGCTGTTGAAGATTTGCGCGGTGCCGAGGCCGACCGCCGGCAGCAATTCGCCGCTGTTGGGGATCGCACGGGTGATGAGGTTCGCGGTCTCCGCCAGCGCGGGCGGGGCCAGCATTGCGCCGCCCATTGCGCCGCCGATTGCGGCGCCCGCGAGCGCGGTGAATTCGCGTCGGTTCGGTTCAAGCTTCATGTCAGTCTCCTTTTGTCGCCCCGGCGTCCAGCACGGCGGCGCGGCGCTCCTGCGCCCGCCCCAATGCCGCCGACAGCACAAGCCAGCCGACCGCGACCGGCCAGGCCACCAGCGCGATCGCGCCGAGCTTCAGGCCCAGCGCCTGCAATGAGTCGAACACCCAGCCATAGAGCGCATCCGAGCCGCGATAGATCACCACGTCGATCAGGTTCTTGGCCTTGTACTTCTCCTCGCGGCCGAGCACGGTGTAGAACACTTGGCGCGCCGGATTGGCCACGGCGAAGTTCATCCAGCGCTGCACCACCTGCACCACCACCACGACGGCGAGCGCCGGCACCAGAAACACCGCGAGGAAGCCGACGACATAGACCGCCGGCAGTGCCGCCGCGGTCGCGCCGCTGCCGAACCGCTTGAGCAACTGCCCGGTGGCGAAGATTTGCGTCGCCAGGCTGAGCAAATTCACCGCGAGATCGATGCCGGCGAACAGCCGCGTCTGCCCGGCGGCGCCGTGCACGGTCGCGGACACGATGTTGGCCTGCTCGAAATAAAGGATGGTGGCGCAGAACGACAAGAGGCTGATCCAGAAGCCGACGCCGAGCAGATAGGGCGAGCGAAGCAGCTCCGGCAATGCCGAAAAAGCGCTGCCGCCGACCCGCTGCGGTTCGGGCTGCGCGCCCTCGCGCGCGGCGGCCGCGCGCTCGAGCCGCCGCACGCAGACCACCGCCAACTCCAACAGGATTGCCGCCGCGATCAGAAGATTGACCGGGCCGAGCGGCACCGAAAGCGCGATGGTGATGACCGGACCAAGGAGCGCGCCCGCGGTACCGCCGGCGCCGATGAAGCCGAACAGCCGCTTCGCCTGCTCGGCGTTGAAGAGGTCCGCCATGAACGACCAGAACACCGCGACCGCGAACAGGCTGAACACGCTGAGCCAGACGAAGAACACGCGCGCCACGATCACCGGCTCGACATGGAGCGTCAGCAACAGCCAGAACAACAAAAGGTTGGCGACGAAGAAGTGATAGACGATGGGAATGAATTTGGCGCGCGGCAGCTTCGCGACCAATGCGCCGTAGAGCGGCTGCGCGACGATCAAAGCGACGAAGGTGGCGGTGAACAGCCACGGCAGGTTCCGCACCCCGCCGGCGATGCCCATCTGGTCGCGCAGCGGCCGCAGCACGTAATAGCCGGCCAAGAGCGTGAAGAAATAAGCAAACGACCACAGCGCCGCCGCGCGCTCCTGCGGCGTGGCCGGTACCGCCCAGCCGAGGAGACGCTCGAGAGCCTTCATGGCTCGAGCGACAGCTTCTGCCGAAGTTCCGCCGCCGTCACGTTCTGGCCGAAGCCCGGCGCGCCCATCTGGAAGCGGCTGGCATCGGCGAGCTTGCCGACGACCACCGGATCGAAGCCGGCGTCGCGCACGAGCCCGGCGGCGACTGTCACCGCGTCGGCATCGTCGCCGGCGATCGGGATCGCCAATTTTGGATCGGTGCGGTTCGCCTCTTTGGCGAAGATCTTGAAGTTGAGCGAGTTGAAGGCGCGCACGAGCCGGGTGCCGGGCAGATATTTCTGCGAGGTGACGCCGATGCCGTTCTTCTGCACCTCGTCGGTGATGGCGCCATCGCGTGCGGCGGTGGCGTTGCAGGCATCAATGAGGATTTTGCCCTCGAGCGCAGCGCCGTATTCTTGGCCGACCTGCGGCAGCGCGCCGTAGGGTACCGCGATAAACACGACGTCGCCGAACGCAATTGCCTCCGCGACGGTGCCGGCCTGCGCCAAGGGGCGGAGGCCCTCCACCAGTCCTTTGAGTTCGTCCGGATGGCGCGAGGAAAACAGCACCGGGTGACCGGCCTTGACCCAGAGCCCGCCGATGGTGCCGCCGATGTGGCCCGAACCGATGACGCCGATTTTCAATTTTCCGTCGGTTGCCGCGCGCGCGCGCAGCGGCCACAGCGCCGCGCCGAGCATGAGAACGCCACCGGCGCCGATCAGCGCGCGACGAGAGCGGTCGATATCGTCATGAGGGGAATCGTCGTGACGAGGACGTGACAAAAATTCCGAAAACCGGGGCATCGAATATCTCCTCGCGATCGTGACCATCGGTGGGCCAATCGAGGTTGCTCGATCGAGTTTGGCTCATCCGCGCCCCGGCGCCTTTTATGGTGGGGCGAAGGCCTGTCGGTACCGGCAAGAATGAATTCCAGCCATGCAAGACACGCGTGATCCGAGCCGGCGATTCATTCGGTCGCCACCGAACAGCAAGATAATTCTCAACTTGTCCGTCTCGCTTACAAATTAATTTTACCGAAGCGTGCAGTTCCGGACATGCCTTGCTTTTATTGGCGGCGGCGCTTGTGAGCTTCGCTGCGGCGCACCATTTACTTGCCGGATGATCCGTTTCCACCTCGCGCCGCCGCATGCCGGGTCGGCGGACCTCCCTGGAGAGCAAAAAATATGTCGCTGCTGTTTTCGAAGACGACGTTGGGCCCGCTGACGTTGCAAAATCGCCTGGTGATTGCGCCGATGACGCGCAGCCGCGCCACCGGCAATGTGCCGAACGAACTCATGGTCGAGTATTATCGCCAGCGCGCGTCCGCCGGGCTGATCGTCACCGAGGGAACGTCGCCGTCGCCCAACGGTCTGGGCTATCCGCGCATTCCGGGCATCTATTCCGCGGCGCAGGTCGAGGGCTGGAAGCCGGTCACGGCGGCGGTCCACGCCAAGGGCGCAAAGATCTTCGTCCAGTTGATGCACACCGGCCGCATCGGCCATCCGAACAATCTGCCGGCCGGCGCGAAAGTCGTGGCGCCGTCGGCGGTCGCCGCCGCCGGTGAAATGTACACCGATGCCGAGGGCCTGAAGCCGCACCCGACGCCGGTCGCCATGACGGAGGCCGACGTCAAGACCGCCATCGCGGAGTATGTGCAGGCGGCCAAGAACGCGATCGCGGCCGGTTTCGACGGCATCGAGCTGCACGGCGCCAACGGCTATCTCCTCGAGCAATTCATCCGGCCGAACTCCAATCAGCGCACCGACGCCTATGGCGGCTCGATCGAAGGCCGCGCGCGCTTCGTGCTGGAGGTCGCCGGGGCGACCAGCGCCGCGATCGGCAAGGACAAGGTCGGCATTCGGCTCTCGCCGTTCGGTGTCGTCAACGACATGCCGAACTATCCGGAGCTGGCCGCCGATTACGCCTATCTGGCGCAGAAGCTCAACGCGATCGGGCTCGTCTACGTCCACCTCGTCGACCATTCCTCGATGGGCGCGCCTGCTGTGCCGCAGTCGATCAAGGACACCTTCCGCAAGGAGTTCAAGCGCAGCCTGATTCTCTCGGGCGGCTACGACGCCGCGCGCGCCGAAGCCGATCTCGAGGCCGGCAAATGCGATCTCATCGCGGTCGGCAAACCCTTCCTGGCCAATCCGGACCTGATCGATCGCTGGAAGATCGGCGCACCGGTGAATGCGCCCGATATGAGCACGTTCTATACGCCGGGGCCCAAGGGCTACACGGACTACCCGGCGCTCGCCAAGGAAAAGCAGCCGGCGTAATAACAATCGGAAGAGCGTCCTTAGTGGAGCGCTCTTCCCGCACGCAGTGATCACGGCAATCTTGTGAAGGCCGCGGGCGCAATCAGTAGCGCCGCGGCCTTTTCAATTTTTATTTTGATTCCGCAGACGCGGCTTCGACTTGCAACACTGTTGCAACGACGTTGCATTCCGCCAGATCGCGCACCAAAGCTCCGGCGTCCTCGACGACCGGCATATCAACAATAGCTTCACCCTCGTCGAACAGCCGCGTGACGGCGGCATGCGCTTCGGAGAGCGGCATGTGACGTTTCGTCAGAGCGAGCGCTGCCTGCGGGCCTTTCACGGCGTAGCGCTCAGCTTTCAGGAGAAACCGGCCGCGTGTACCGGAGGCGACGCGGACAACGTCCCGGATTTGCACGCGTGGTCCGAGCCGCTCCTTCAACGATGATTTCGTCGACATCAAGAGTCTCCATCGCGTCGTAAACCCGTCAACGCAGCGCCTCATCCGCAGGCGTATACGGCAGATCGAGCGCTTCGGCGACGGCGCGGTAGGTGAGGCGGCCGTCGTGCACATTGAGGCCGTCGCGCAGATGGGCGTCGTCGGCGAGCGCTTGGCGCCAGCCCTCGTCGGCGAGGGCGTGCACGAAGCCCGTGGTAACGTTGCTGAGCGCGAAGGTCGACGTGCGCGCGACCGCGCCCGGCATGTTGGCCACGCAATAATGCACGACGTCGTCGACGATATAGGTCGGGTGCGAATGCGTGGTCGGCCGCGAAGTTTCGGCGCAGCCGCCCTGGTCGATGGCGACGTCGATGATCACTGCGCCCGGCTTCATCGCCTTCACCGTCTTGGCGGAGATGAGCTTCGGCGCGGTGGCGCCGGGCACCAGCACCGTGGCGATGACGACATCGGCGCGCCGGCACAGATGCTCGACCACGTCGCGGGTCGAGAACAGCGTGCGCACGCGTCCGCCCATGACGGCATCGAGGCGGCGCAACGCTTCCGGATTGCGGTCGAGCACGGCGACCTCGGCGCCCATGCCGGAGGCGATCAGCGCCGCGTTGGTGCCGGCGACGCCGCCGCCGAGAACGACGACGGTCGCCGGCGATACGCCCGGCACGCCGGACAGGAGCACGCCGCGGCCGCCGTTTTCCTTTTCCAGGCACCGCGCGCCGACGTGCGCCGCCATGCGGCCGGCGACCTCCGACATCGGCGTCAACAAGGGCAGCGTGCCCTGCGGGCTCGTCACCGTCTCGTAAGCGATCGCGGTGACGCCGGAGCGCAGCAAATCCTCGGTCTGCGCGCGGTCGGGCGCGAGATGCAGATAGGCGAACAGTACCTGGCCGCGGCGCAGCTTCTTTCGCTCGACGGCGAGCGGTTCCTTCACCTTCACGACCAACTCGGCGCGGCCGTAGACGGCATCGGCGTCCGCGACGATTTCGGCGCCCGCGGCGCGGTAGTCGGCATCGGGGAGACCGGCGCCGGCACCCGCCGCCGTCTCGATCAGAACCTGATGGCCGTTGTCGGCGAGTTCGCGCACGGTCGAAGGCACGATACCGACGCGGTATTCGTTGTCCTTGATTTCCTTCGGCACGCCGATGAGCATCGTGGGCTCTCTTTTCTTCCTTCCTCCCCCTTGTGGGGAGGGGTAGGGGTGGGGGTCGGGACGAGAAGTAAAGTCGCGGACGCTGGCGCACGCCTAAAATCGGCGACGCTTGTCCAAGCGGCCCGACCCCCACCCCCAGCCCCTCCCCACAAGGGGGAGGGGAGCGCGCGCTACATCATATAAAGCCGGTCGGGCAATTCGTTCGCCGAGCCGTCGGGCGGGGCGTGGGCGGCGAGGACGGCGCCGCAGCGCCCGATCGCGGCGACAAAGCCCGGCGCGATGCGGCCGGTCTTCATCTCGGCCGTGAGCGCGTCGATCGCGGCCTGCCATTCGGCCGCCGGCACTTTCGCGGCGATCCCCTCGTCGGCGACGATGCGGGCATAACGCTCCGCCAGCGACACGAAGATGAGCACGCCGCAGCGGTTCTTGGTCGCGGCGATGCGCCGGATCGCGAACTGTTCGAGCGAGGCGCGGTGCGCCCGCGCGCGCTTCACGGCGCGCGGGACCAGCGCGAGGCGGAGCGGCGTGAGCCACAGCACCAAGGCCGCCACCAGAAATACCGCAAGCTGCACGGCGTAAATCCGCTCGATGCTCCACAGCGTGAGCTCGATCAGCGGCCACGGCGACACCAGCGCGAGCACGCTCGCCCACAGGATCGGTACGTGGGCATAGCCCGAAGATGCATGCGCCAAGACGCAGACGATCTGCCCGCAAGTGCGTTGCTCGGCGGCGTGGATCGCCGCGGCGACGGCCTCATGGTCCTGCTGCGAGAATTTCATCACCAGCTCCCCGAGGCGCCGCCGCCGCCGGACGAGCCGCCGCCGCCGCCAAATCCGCCGCCACCGCCGCCGCCGCCCCAGCCGGAGCCGCCGCCCCAGCCGCCGCCGTACGGAATAAAGACCGGCGGTCCGCCGCGCCGGCCGCCGCTGCCGCTGCCGCCCGAACCGGGCGGGCCGTTGGCGTTGCGCATCAGATAGAAGATGATGAACAGGATCAAAAGGAAGATCAGGATCGGAAAGACGTTGAACGTCGCCGCCGGCGGCTGCGAGCGCAGCTCGGCTTTCTTGTGCCATTCGGCGGCGTCGGTGGTGAGCACGCTGATGATGCCGTCGACGCCGCGCTCGATGCCGCCGGAATAATCGTTGGCCTTGAAGCGCGGCACCATGGCGCTCGCGATGATCACCGAAGAGAGCGCGTCGGTCAGCGTGCCTTCGAGGCCATAGCCGACCTCGATGCGCACCTTGTGCTCGGTCGGTGCCACGAGCAGGAGCACGCCGTTGTTTTTCTTGGCTTCGCCGAGCTTCCAGAACCGGAACAGCTCATTGGCGTAGGTCTCGATGTCGCCGCCTTGCAGCGATTTTACCGTGGCGACGACCAATTGGATGCCGGACTTGTCCTCCAGCTCCTTCGACTTGGCCTCGATGGCGCTGCGGGTCGCCGGCGCTATCACGTTGGCCTGATCGACGACGCGCCCGGTCAGCGGAGGGAAGTTGAAGGCGGCGAAGGCGAAGGTCGTGAAAAGAACGAGTGCGAATGCGGCAGCCAAGATCACGTTTCCCGGACGCAGTGCGGCGCGAAGCGCTGCACTGCCGATCCGGGATCGTCCCAAACGCGAATGTATGCTAGTCAGCAACACGGCACCTTAAAACTTGACCTGCGGCGGCTTCTCCGCGCCTTCAGTCGCGGTGAACTCCGCCATCGGCTTGTTGCCGGCGAACGCGGTCTTCGCCCACAGCACGGTCGGGAAGGTGCGCAGCGAGAGGTTATAGGCGCGCACCGCTTCGATATAGTCGCGCCGCGCCACCGCGATGCGGTTCTCGGTGCCTTCGAGCTGCGACTGCAGCGCCAGGAAGTTGGCGTTGGATTTCAGATCGGGGTAATTCTCCGACACCGCCAGCAGCCGGCCAAGCGCGCCCGAGAGCTGGTTCTGCGCGTCCGAAAACGCCTTGAGCTTCGCCGGGTCGGTGAGCTGCGAGGCGTCGATCTTGACCTGCGTCGCCTTGGCGCGGGCCTCGATGACGGCGGTCAGGACCTCTTTCTCCTGCTTGGCATAGCCTTGCACCGTCGCGACCAGATTAGGAATGAGATCGGCGCGGCGCTGATATTGGTTCTGCACGTCGGCCCAGCGCGCCTTGGCCTGTTCCTCGAGCGTCGGAATGGTGTTGTAGCCGCAGGCCGAAACCGTAAGCCCGATCAGCGCCAGCGCCGCGGCGATGCGCGCGAACGAAATGATCCTGTTCATTGTGCCCCTCGATGGTTGCCGATGCGCGTTTCGCGCAGCGGATTTCACACTTCGACCAGCTCCGTTGCGGAAATTTCGATGCCGAAGCCGGAAAGACCGACATAGGTCATGTGACGCGACTGGGTGAGAAGCCGAATGGAGGTCACGCCCAGGTCCTTGAGGATTTGCGCGCCCAGGCCGATTTCGCGCCATTGCTGCGTGCGCGCCTCGTCGGACGTCGTCTCGTTCGATTTGGGGATCGCCACCACGGGCACGCCGGCGGCGCCGTCGCGCAGAATGACCAGCACGCCGCGGCCTTCGGCCTTGAAGCGTTCGAGCGTGCGGTGGACGGCCTTGGCGCCGCCGAACACGTCCATGATCAGATTGGCGCGATGCAGCCGCGCCGGCACGTCCCTGCCGTCGCCGATGCGGCCATGGACGAACGCCATGTGATAGAACGGGTCGAACGGGGTCTGGAAGGCGTAGCCGGCGAGCGTGCCGATCTCGGATTCGACGGGAAACTCCGCCACCCGCTCGATCAGTTTGTCGCGCGCCTGGCGGTAGGCGATCAGCTCGGCGATGTTGAAGCGCTGCAGCTTGTGGCGCTCGGCGAAGACCGCGAGTTCGGGCCCGCGCATCACCGTGCCGTCGTCGTTCATCAGCTCGGCGAGCACGCCGACCGGCGGCAGGCCGGCGAGCCGGCACAGGTCGACGCAGGCTTCGGTATGGCCGGAGCGCATCAGCACGCCGCCCTCTTTGGCCACCAGCGGGAAGACGTGGCCGGGCCGCACGAAATCGCCCGGGCCCATATTGCCGTTGGCGAGCGCGCGCACGGTGTTGGTGCGCTCTTCCGCCGAAATGCCGGTGGTCAGGCCGTGGCGGGCATCGACCGACACGGTGAAAGCGGTGCCGAGCGGCGCGTCGTTGCGCGCCACCATCGGATCGAGATGCAGCCGCCGCGCCTCGTCCTGGTCGAGCGGCGCACAGACGATGCCGGAGGTGTTGCGGATGATGAACGCCATCTTTTCCGGCGTGCACAGCGAGGCCGCGACGAACAAGTCGCCTTCGTTCTCGCGGTCGTCGTCATCGGCGACGATGACGATCTCGCCGCGGGCGAACGCGGCGATGGCGGCGCGGATGCGTTGGATCGATTCGTTCATTTATTTGTTTTTCCTACGACAACCCGTCATCGCAATGACGGTTCAGCCATTAATCTCGTCCACAATCATCCCGCCGACGGCGCAAACGGCCAGGCGGGCGCCGCCCCGACCTGGCCGCGATGACGCAGATAGTGATCGGCGATCACGCACGCCACCATGGCCTCGCCGACCGGCACGGCGCGGATGCCGACGCAGGGGTCGTGGCGGCCGGTGGTCGAGATGTCGGCGTCGTGGCCGAAGCGGTCGACGGTCTGGCGCGGCGTGAGCATCGAGGAGGTCGGCTTGACCGCAAAGCGCGCCACGACCGGCTGTCCGGTCGAGATGCCGCCCAGAATGCCGCCGGCATTGTTGGCGAGAAACAGCGGCCGGCCGTCGTTGCCCATGCGCATCTCGTCGGCATTGGCTTCGCCGGTGAGCGCGGCGGCTTCGAAGCCGGCGCCGATCTCGACGCCTTTGACGGCATTGATGCTCATCAGCGCCGCGGCGAGGTCGGCGTCGAGCTTGCCGTAGACCGGCGCGCCGAGGCCTCCCGGTACGCCGTCGGCGACGATCTCGATGACGGCGCCGACCGAAGAGCCGCTCTTGCGCACTTGGTCGAGATAGTCGGCGAAGAACGCGGCCTTGTCGGCGTCGGGACAAAAGAACGGATTGTTGTCCACCTGCGCCCAATCCCAGCGCGCGCGGTCGATGCGATGCGGCCCCATCTGCACGAGCGCGCCGCGCACGGTGACGCCCGGCACGACCTTGCGCGCGATCGCGCCGGCGGCGACCCGCATCGCCGTTTCGCGCGCCGACTGGCGGCCGCCGCCGCGATAGTCGCGCACGCCGTATTTGATGTCGTAGGTATAGTCGGCGTGACCGGGGCGGTATTTGTTCTTGATGTCGGAATAATCCTTGCCGCGCTGGTCGACATTGTCGATGACGAGCGCGATCGGCGTGCCGGTCGTCACCTGCGCCCCGACGGCTTCGTCGAAAAACACACCGGACAGGATCTTGACCTGGTCCGGCTCATGGCGCTGCGTGGTGAAGCGCGACTGGCCCGGCCGGCGGCGGTCGAGATAAGGCTGAATGTCGGTTTGATCGAGCGCGATGCGCGGCGGGCAGCCGTCGACCACGCAGCCGATCGCGGGCCCATGGCTCTCGCCGAAGGTGGTGACCCGGAACGAATGCCCGAACGTATTGAACGACATGGGCGCTTGGCGACGCTGACACGATTTCAGGGAAAGGCGCGTCGGGCTTGGTAGCCCGCGTCATCCCCCCGGTCAAATAGGCCCGAATCGGCGTGGCGGGGGACTTGGATGCGCCGGCGCGGCTTTTCGCAGGTGCGAAAAGATACGGAAGATTGCGCACGGTCGCGGCGGCAATCGTGCCGTCTTCAGGATAATCGTTCACGTCGCGTTCATCTCGCTGAACGACGATTAATGACAAGCTGAATATCTGTTAAGCTACGGAAAAATAAGGGTTATTTTGATTTTTTCCATTGCAGGGCCCGCCGTGCTGTGGCAACGTTCGCTCCGGCACGGGGGACGAAGGCCAAGGGGACCGAGAGATAAGCCCGCAAGCTTGAACTCAACCTTGCCGTTGATTCAACACCCACCATAAGGATTCAAAACCATGGCGAAGAAGAAGAAGGCCAAGAAGAAGACGAAGTAACTGACGCGAGCGCGCGCCTCGTATTGGGGCCGCGCCGTCAGCTTCGTTATTCGCGAGGCGCCTGAGCGGTGTTTCGTGACAGCGGCTGGGCTCAAGGTCCGGCCGCTGCTGTTTTTTGGGGGGCGGATTCGGCAGATCCCCCCATCGTCATTGCCGGGCTTGACCCGGCAATCCATGTGGCGGCGAAGTCAAACTCTCGTGTTTTCGAGAACTCAGCATGGATGCGCGGGTCAAGCCCGCGCATGACGAGCGAAGGGGTTAGGTTTATTCCTCGCCGTTCTTGCCGACGGCGATATCCGGCGCGTCCGGGTGTTTCATGCCGACGATGTTGTAGCCGGCATCGACGTGATGCACTTCGCCGGTGACGCCGCGCGACATGTCGGAGAGGAGATAGGCGCCGGCTTCGCCGACTTCCTCGATGGTCACGGTGCGCCGCAGCGGCGCGTTGTGCTCGTTCCATCGCAGAATGTAGCGGAAGTCGCCGATGCCGGAGGCGGCGAGCGTCTTGATCGGCCCCGAGGAAATGGCGTTGACCCGGATGTTGTTGACGCCGAGATCGGCGGCGAGGTAGCGCACCGAGGCTTCGAGCGCCGCCTTGGCGACCCCCATGACATTATAGTGCGGCATCCATTTTTCCGCCCCGTAATAGGTGAGCGTGACGATGGAGCCGCCGTTCGGCATCAGCTTTTCCGCGCGCTGGGCGATAGCGGTGAGCGAATAGCAGCTCACCAGCATGGTCTTGGTGAAATTGTCCTGCGTGGTGTCGACGTAGCGGCCGTCGAGCTGCTCGCGGTCGGAAAACGCGATCGCATGAACGAGAAAATCGATCGTATCCCAGTGCGAGCGCAGCGCGGCGAACACGGCGTCGATCGATTGCGGCACGGTCACGTCGCAGTCACCGACGACGAGGCCGCCGACTTCGCGCGCCAGCGGTTCGACACGCTTCTTCAGCGCGTCGCCCTGATAGGTGAAGGCGACCTGGGCGCCGTGGGCGTGGCAGGCCTTGGCGATGCCCCAGGCCAGCGAGCGGTTGTTGGCGACCCCCATGATGAGGCCGCGCTTGCCGTGCATGAGGCCCGAAACTCCCGACATTCTTCCGACCCCGCTCGACGCTCCCGGCCCCAGGGGCCTCCTATGGCACAGGGGTGCAGGAGCTATCAAGCGGCGCTCGGCAGTGCGGTAAAGGGCGCAACCGATCCCGCCGGGCGGGCGCCCGGGGCTCGATCGCGCCAGTATTCCGTTGCAAATACAAGCAGAATCATCGCCGCGAGGCCGGCCGCGACCAATGCCGTCGACCACCGGCCACCCGCCATAACTGAGCAAGCCGGGCGAGGAGCGGAAATGCCGTCAGCGGCGCGCCGGCAGGCGCGCCGAGCGCGGCGCTGGCCTCACATGTCCTTGCGCGGATCGTAAGGCTTGTCCGTGCGCCATTTCTTCATCAGCGCCTCGAGTTCCTCGTCGTGGTGTTCGGGCAGCACGATCTGCACGGTGGCGAGGAGGTCGCCGTGGCCCTCCTTGGCGGGAAAGCCCTTGCCTTTGAGGCGGAAGGTGCGGCCGCTCGAGGTCCCCGGCGGCACCGTGATCTCGACCGGCCGGTCGAGCGTCGGCACGCGCACCTTGGCGCCCAGCACGGCCTCGTAGAGGGTCACCGGCAGATCGAGCCGCACGTCGGCGCCTTCGAGCGTGAACAGAGGATGCCGCGCGACCGTCACGGCGATGAGCACATCGCCCGTGCCGCCCGGCCCGGCCATGCCCTGGCCGCGCAAGCGCACGGTCTGGCCATTGGTGATTCCCGCGGGAATCTTGACCTCGACGTCCTTGCCGCTCGGCAGCCGCACCCGCTGAGTGACGCCGTGCGCGGCTTCCGGCAGCGTCACGGTCAGCGCGGCGCGGACATCGGCTCCGGTCGCGATCTCCTCGGTCTCGAAACCCGCGCCGCCGGGACGGCCGCGCCCGCCACCACCACCGCCGAAGGCCTCGCGCAGAATGTCCTCGAACCCGCCAAAACCCCCGCCGCCGGGCCCGGCGCCGGCGCGGCCGCGTCTCGCCCCGCGGGTAAAGCCTTCCGGGCCGAAGCTGAAAGTCTCGAATTCGGCGTCCTGACCGAAGCCGCCCGGATGCGCCCGCCCGCCCTGGCCGAATCCTTCAAAACCCTGGAAGCGCGGCTTGCCTTCGGCGTCGATTTCGCCGCGGTCGAAGGCCTTGCGCTTGTCGTCGTCGCCCAAAATCTCGTAGGCGGCGTTGATCTCGGCAAAGCGCCCCGCCGCCTTGGGATCATTCTTGTTGGCGTCAGGATGCAGCTTCTTGGCCAGGCGCCGGAAAGCGCTCTTGACCTCGGCCGCATCCGCCTTGCGATCAACGCCTAGCACTTCATAGGGATCACGCATCCCCACGGACTCCGCTCATATTTGGGGCTTTCCCCGCTGCCCGGATTCTTGCCAGAAATCTTCTTGCTCGAAATCTTGCCCAGAATCTCAGCCATGAATGTGGGGCTTAACCGACCCTCGCGCAATGCGAAGGCGGCATGACGGCGGTGGTTGGGCATCAAAGTTTGGGCGCCGATCGGCAGTTGGCCGGTCCGCAGGCGGCCAGCCCTCAATCATGCTTGAGTGGCGTCAGGCTTTTCACCTCCCACTTGCCCTGGCGGGTGCGGCAGGCCTCGCCTTGCAGCCAGGACTGCGATTCGCCCTTGACGTAGCTCGCCAGGAAATCGCGGCAGGTGAAGCTGCCCGCGTCGTAGGACGTGGCGAGCGGAGTGATGTTGCCGCCGGCGCCGGTTTGCGGGTTCTCCCAGGGCACGCTCGCATCCTTGCCGCCGCGCGCGAGCACGTCGGCGGCGACCTTGCGCGCATAGGCGAGATCGAATTCGGACGGTGGGGCGTCCGCCGCCTGTTGGATCGGAGCGGCCGGCGGCGGACGCAGCGCGCCGGTGGGGTCCGAGTCGCCGCCGTCGCGGCCGGGCATCAGCGAGCCGAGCTGAAATGAGCAGCCGGCCGCAGCAACGGACGCGCACAACAGCGCGGCCACCGGCGCCAGCCGCCAAAACCGCTGTCCGGACGCGCGCCAATCGCGGCTTTTGAGGAGGCAAGGTAGGCGCGCTGCCGCCGTTCCATTATATAGAGACCGGCGGCTCGCTGTCCGATCGCCCCATGCGAGCACCTGGGTACTCCGAAAATGTCCGACGTAACGTCCATTGAACACCCGACAGGGTTAACGAGTGGTGACTTCACCACCGCAGACGAGCCGTTGCGGCTGTTTGCAACCTGGTTCGCGGAGGCCAAGAAGACCGAACCGGTCAATCCCGAGGCGATGACGCTCTCGACCGTCGACGCCGATGGCATGCCCAATGCGCGCATGGTGCTCTTGAAGGGCTTCGACGCGGACGGCTTCGTCTTCTACACCAACACCGGCAGCCGCAAGGGCGCCGAGCTTAAGGCCGCGGCCAAGGCGGCGTTGACGTTTTACTGGAAGTCGTCGCAGCGCCAGGTGCGCCTGCGCGGCAGTGTCGAGCCGGTGACGCCGGCGGAGGCCGACGCCTATTTCGCCACCCGCTCGCGCATGGCGCAGATCGGCGCCTGGGCCTCCAAACAATCGGCCCCGCTCGAAAGCCGCATGGCGTTCGAGAAGGCGGTCGCGCTCTACACCGCCAAGTTCGCCGTCGGCACGGTGCCACGGCCACCGCACTGGTCGGGCTATCGGGTGCGGCCGCAGGCGATCGAGTTCTGGCACGAGCGGCCGTTCCGTCTGCACGACCGCATCGTGTTTAGGCGCGCCGATCCCGCCGCGCCGTGGGAGAAGACGCGGCTCTATCCGTGATCGCCGTCAAACCCGGCACGACAAGGACAAGAAAGAAAAAACATGCCGACCAGCAACCAGCCGCGCCGCACGCTCCTCTTGACCGGGGCCAGCCGCGGCATCGGCCACGCGACGGTGAAGCGGTTTTCCGCCGCCGGCTGGCGCGTCATCACCTGTTCGCGCCATCCGTTTCCGGAAAATTGTCCGTGGGAGGCGGGGCCCGAGGACCATATCCAGGTCGACCTTGCCGACATCGACAATACCAAGGCCGCGATCGCGGAGATCAAGGGGCGGATCAACGGCGAACTGCACGCGCTCGTCAACAATGCCGCGATCTCGCCGAAGGCCGAGGGCGGCAAGCGGCTCGGCTCGATCGACACCGCGATCGAGGATTGGCGTCACGTCTTTCAGGTCAATTTCTTCGCGCCGATCATGCTGGCGCGCGGGCTCATCGAGGAGCTCGAGGCGGCCAAGGGCTCGGTCGTCAACGTCACCTCGATCGCCGGCTCGCGCGTGCACCCGTTCGCCGGCGCGGCCTATGCCACGTCCAAGGCCGCGCTCGCGGCGCTGACTCGCGAGATGGCCGCGGATTTCGGTTCCCAGGGCGTGCGCGTCAACGCCATCGCGCCCGGCGAGATCGACACCGCGATTCTGTCGCCCGGCACCGAAAAGATCGTGGAGATGATCCCGCTGCACCGGCTCGGCACGCCCGACGAGGTGGCGAAGATCATCTATGTGCTGTGCACGGAGACGTCGTCCTACGTCAACGGCGCCGAGATCCACATCAATGGCGGCCAGCACGTTTGAGGGCGGCCGGTATAGGGGTTAGCCCATCCAGTACCAGCGCGAGAACAGCGCGGTGTTGGTCGCGAGCATCGCGGCAAAGACGCCGATCAGCGCGCCGGTCAGCCATGGCCTGCCGCGGCACATCAGGCCGAACGCCATGAAGGCGGGAAAGCACATCAGCACGA
Source organism: uncultured Pseudomonadota bacterium (assembly GCA_963836095.1). Lineage (GTDB taxonomy): Bacteria > Pseudomonadota > Alphaproteobacteria > Rhizobiales > Xanthobacteraceae > BOG-931. Next base: position 750,168 of record CAWIHU010000010.1, on the reverse strand, counting down.
AGCGGTTCGTCGAGCCGGTGATGCCGACGGTGAAATAGGGAAAAGCAAGCGTGCCGAGCGCGTAGAGCGACACCGCGAAGCGCAGCCGCGCGAACGACCAGATCGTCAGCAGCACGAAGCACACGAACCAGCCGCCGAGCGCAACGTCGAAATTGCGGAACGGCGCGAGCGTCGCCGCCGCCACGACGCGCTGCCACAGCGTGCCGCCTTCCCACGAAGCATGGGTGGTGGCGAACGCGAACGGATTGCCGAATGCGATCTCGAGATAGGCCATGTAGGCGATGAGGCCGGAGAGTGCGATCAGGCCGCACAACGCCATCTTCGGCAGCAGATAAGGCCACGGCAATTTGTCGCGCCGCCACAGCTCCCACAGGATCACCGGCAGCACGACGATGCCGGTCGAGCGGGTGGCGAGCGCAAGGGCGGCCATCGCTGCCGCGAGCACGAATTGCCCGCGCCGCGCCAGCATGAGGCCGAGCAGCACGAACATCAGAGCGAGGGGACTCGGTGTAGCCGGCGGAGAGAAACAGCGAAAACGGGAAAAAACAAAACAACGCGACGCTCGCCAGCGCGACCTCGTCGTCGCCCATTTCGTCCTTGACGAACTTGGTCAAAAGCAGCGCGACCGCGACGGCGGCGACGTTCGCGACCAGGAACAGCGCCAGATTCTGGTTGATGCCGAACAGCGATTTCACCGCGTAGCAGATCAGGGGATAGAGCGGGAAAAGCCCGGTCGAGCCGTACGGCGCGGGGTCCGCGGTGTAGCGGTAGCCTTCCGCGATGATGGTGGAATACCAGGCGGAGTCCCACCGCAGCAGCCTTGTGTACCAGGCATTGCCGGGATCCCATGGCCATGGCGGCGAATTGGCCGGCAAGAAGGTGCCGAAGCCGGCGCCGATGGCGACGACGGCGCGCGAGGCCGCGAATATCACCAGAGCGTTCAGGTAGATTTGGCGGCGACGGCAAGCGTCAAGACAAGCGTCAAGAAATGTCGGCGCCGGATCGGCAAGCGGGTCCGAGCGGGAGGTCGTCATCATCGACACCGGTGAGTGAGGCGCGTCAGCATACCGCCGAGTCACTTAGGCAAGCGTTACCGGTCGCACAGCACGATAATTTTACCCGGCTGTCATTTGCCAGCACGGCAATGTCATTAGCGCCGATGTTCCGAGAAAATATCATGCGCGGCTGTGGGCGGTCGCGGAACTCGCCATGGCCGGCCGGCATTAAGTGCTGTCGAGGAGCGGATGGACGACCAGACAAAGCAGCGCCTGACCACGCCGACGCTGGTCGCCCGGGCGCTCGGCGCGCACGAGCCCACCACCAACGCCGTCATTCCCCCGATCCACATGTCGGCGACGTTCCTGCGCGATCCGGATAATGGCTACCGCTCCGGCTATGTGTACGGCCGGACCGACAACCTTTCGGTGCAGCAGGCGGAGAGCCTGATCGCCGCGTTGGAAGGAGCCGACGAGGCGCTGCTGTTCGGCTCCGGCATGGCGGCCGCGACCGCGGTGCTGCTGGCGCTGGAACGGCCGACCCACATCATCGCCTCGGAGGTGATGTACTGGGGTTTCCGCTCCTGGTTGCGCGAGATCGGGCAATACGGCCATCGTGTCAGCTTCGTCGACACCTCCGACCTCGACGCGGTGCGCGCCGCGGTCAGGCCGGGCGAGACCGGCCTGTTCTGGATCGAGACGCCGAGCAATCCGTTGTGGACGATCACCGACATCGCGGCGATCGCCGACATCGCGCACGGCGTCGACGCCGTGCTGTGCGTCGATTCCACGGTCGCGACGCCGATCTTCACAAGGCCGCTGCAGCTCGGCGCCGACATCGTCATGCACTCGGCGACCAAATATCTCAACGGCCACTCCGACATCATCGCCGGCGCGCTCGCCGCGGCGGGCGGCACCCGGCTGTGGTCGCGCATTCGCAAGATGCGCACCCAGCTCGGCAGCGCGCTGTCCGGCTTCGACGCCTGGCTCTTGATGCGCGGCATGCGCACGCTCGATCTGCGCGTGCGCCGGCAGGCGCAGACCGCGGCGACGCTCGCGGCGCGGCTCGTCGAACATCCCGCCGTCTCCGCCGTGCTTTATCCCGGCCTCGCGCATCATGCCGGCCACGACGTCGCCGTGCGGCAGATGCAAGGGGGCTTCGGCGGCATGTTTTCCGTCCGCATCGGCAACGGCGAAGCGGCCGCGATCGCGGTCGCCGCCGCGGTCGAACTATGGAAGCGCGCGACGTTGTTCGGCGGCACCGAAAGCCTGATCGAACACCGCGCCTCGATCGAAGGCGCAGGCTCGCCTTGCCCCGGCGACCTGCTGCGCTTCTCCGCCGGCCTCGAGGACGCGGACGAGCTTTATATCGACCTCATCCGCGCGTTGGCCGTCGGCGCGTCATGACGGCGGCCCACGCCGCTGGTTGTTTGATCTTGCCGATGTCGAGTATTTTCATCACCGCCTTCTCGTAATAAGGCTCGGTGGTGCCGGCACGGACCTTGCGCAGAAAATATTTTCGAATGCCATTTTGGCGAGGTGGACCCAGCGCCGACGCCCGCGCTCGTTTCATGTCCGACCGAGGTCGGGCGGGTTCTCGTGTTTTGCGCGCGCGCGTCACGCGCGGCGGCATTGACAATATATTCGTATATTCGTACATACGCATGTATGAAAATAAACATCGAGAACGTGGTGACGGCTGTCGACCAGGCCTGCGGCATGCTGAAGGCCCTCGCCAACCGCCACCGCTTGATCATCATTTGCCAGTTGATCGAGCGCGAGCAATCGGTCGGCGATCTCGCCGCGCTGCTCGGTATCCGTGATTCTACGGTCTCGCAGCACCTCGCCGTGCTCCGCCGGGATGGGCTCGTCGCGGCGCGACGGGACAGGCAGACGATCTGGTATTCGATCGCCAGTCCGCGGGCGCGCGAACTCGTGCGCATGCTCTACCGCATCTACTGCACGCCGGCTGCCGCCACGACGCGCAAGGCCGCGCGCAGGCCGATCATGCGGCAGTAGCGTTTGCGCTGCATCAATGATCGCCGCCCGGCCGGCGATATTGTGCACGATCAACAAAATAGAAGAGTAAAGGAAATACTGATGCGGATCGGTATCGTTGTCGTGGCACTGGTGTCTGTGCTGGCCGGCGGGCCGGCCCTGGCCGAGCAGACCTTCGTCGTCGCGCCGCGGTCGCTCGCCGACGAGAAAGCCGTATTCGCCACGGTAGAGACCGCCAAGGTGGTCCCGGCCCGCGCACGGATCGGCGGCACCATCGTGCAGCTCACGGTTCAGCAGGGCAATCGCGTCGAGCAGGATCAGCCCATCGCCACGATCACCGACCCGAAGCTCGCATTACAGATCAAATCGCTCGACGCGCAGATCGCCGGCCTCGAGGCGGAACTCGCCAAGGCCAAGGTCGACTTCGATCGCATGCAGGAATTGTTCGGGCACGGCACCGCCTCGAAGGCGAGCCTCGACGCGGCGCAGACCGCGTTCGAACGTCGCGACCAATTCGTTGAAGGCGCGCAAAGCCGAGCGCTCCGTCGTCAAGCAGCAGATCGACGAAGGAACGGTGCTGGCGCCGACGGCCGGCCGCGTGCTGACGGTGCCGGTGACCAGCGGCACGGTCATCATGCCGGGTGAGCCGATCGCCACCGTCGCGGAACGCGATTTCGTGCTGCGGCTGCGCGTACCGGAGCGCCACGCCCGCTTTCTCAAGGCCGGCGATCGGGTGCGCATCGACGGCGAGGACCTCGGCGCGAGCGGCGCGAAGTTCGGCACCATCGAACTCGTCTATCCGCAGATCGAGGACGGCCGCGTCATCGCCGACGCCGCGGTTGCGGGCCTCGGCGACTATTTCGTCGGCGAGCGCATCCGCGTGTGGATATCCGCCGGCGAGCGCATCGGCATCATCGTGCCGGGTTCTTTCATCGTCACCCGGTTCGGCATCGACTACGCCCGCGTGCGCGCCGACGGCAAGGGTTCGATCGACGTGCCGGTGCAGCGCGGGCGCGAACTGCCGCGGCCGGACATGCCGGACGCGCTTGAAATCCTGTCCGGGCTCAAGGCCGACGACGTGCTGGTGCAGCCGTGAAGCTTGGAATATCGGGACGGCTCACCCAGGCGACGATCCGTTCGCCGCTGACGCCGCTGTTTCTGCTCGCGGCGCTCGCGATCGGCCTGATCGCGCTCCTCACCATCCCACGCGAGGAGGAGCCGCAGATCAGCGTTCCCATGGTCGACATTCACGTCAACGCCGACGGGCTCAAGGCGCCCGGACGCGGTCGAGCTTGTCACCAAGCCGCTCGAGGCCATCGTCAAGGGCATCGACGGCGTCGAACATGTCTACAGCCAGACGGTCGACGACCGCGTCATGGTCACCGCGCGCTTTCTCGTCGGCACCAGCGCCGACGATGCGATCCTGCGCGTACACGAAAAGATCCACGCCAATCTCGATCGTATTCCGGTCGGAATTCCCGAGCCGTTCATCGTCGGACGCGGCATCAACGATGTCGCCGTCGTCACGCTCACGCTGTCGCCCAAGCCGGACGCGGCGGCGCGCTTTACCGACAAGGATTTGTACGAGCTTGGCGACAAGCTGCTGGCCGAACTGGTGAAGACCGACAATGTCGGGCTCACCTATATTTCCGGCGGCAATCCGCAGCAGATTCGCATCGAGCCAGATCCGGAGAAGCTCGCGCTGTTCGGTGTCACGTTGCAGCAATTGGTGGACAAGGTGCGCGGCGCCAACCGCTCGTTCCAGTCCGGCGGCGTGCGCGACAACGACGTTATGCGCAACGTCGCCGCCGGGCAGACGCTCGCCGGTATTCCCGACATCGGCCTCCTCCTCGTCGCTACCCGCGACAACCGCCCGGTCTATGTGCGCGACGTCGCCGCGGTGGTCGTCGGCACGAGTCCGCAGGAGCACCGCGTCTGGATGGACATGCCCGCCGGCGGCGCCTGGAGCCGCGTGCCGGCGGTCACCATCGCCATCGCCAAACGATCCGGCGCCAATGCCGTCGTCGTCGCCGAGGATATTCTGGCGCGGCTGCGGCTCGTCGAGGGCCGGCTAGCTCCCGACAACGTCAACGTGACCGTGACGCGCGATTACGGCGAGACCGCCAACGAAAAAGCCAACGAACTCTTGTTCCACCTCGCGCTGGCGACGGTCTCGATCGTGGTGCTGATCGCCTTCGCGATCGGCTGGCGCGAAGCGCTGGTCACCCTGGTCGTCATTCCGACCACCATCCTGTTGACGTTGTTTGCTTCCAAGATGATGGGCTACACCATCAACCGCGTCAGTCTGTTCGCGCTCATCTTCGCGATCGGCATTCTGGTCGACGATGCCATCGTCGTGGTCGAGAACATCGCCCGGCACTGGGCGATGAAGGATGCACGCACGCGCATGCAAGCCGCAGTCGAGGCGGTGGCGGAAGTCGGCAACCCGACCGTCGTCGCCACCCTGACCGTGGTTGCGGCGCTGTTGCCGATGCTGTTCGTCTCCGGGCTGATGGGACCCTACATGGCGCCGATTCCGGCCAATGCGTCGGCGGCCATGCTGTTCTCGTTCTTCGTCGCCATGGTCATCGCGCCGTGGCTGATGCTCCGCCTCAATCCGCAGGGGAGCCCGCTGCACGAGCACGAGGGCGCCCACGGCGAAGGTTTTTTGGGCAGCCTCTATCGCCGCTTCGCCGCGCCGGTCGTGCGCTCGCGCCGCTCGGCGTGGACGTTTCTGCTCGGCGTCGGTGTGGCGACTTTGTTGGTGTGCCTGTTGTTCGTGACCAAGAGCGTCACCGTGAAGCTGTTGCCCTTCGACAACAAATCGGAAATGTCGGTCGTGGTCGACCTGCCCAAGGGCGCGACGCTGGAGGACACCGAACGCTCCCTCTTCGCCATCGCCGGCGTGGCGCGGGAACTGCCGGAAATCCGCTCGATCGAAACGTATGCCGGCACACCAGCGCCGTTCAACTTCAACGGGCTGGTGCGCCACTATTACATTCGCGAGGCGCCGGAGCTGGGCGAATTGCATCTCAATCTGGCGCCGCGCGCCGAGCGCAAGCGCGGCAGCCATGCCATCGCGCTCGATCTGCGCGCGCGGATGAAATCGTTGAAGCTGCCGACAGGGACGGTCGCCCGCGTCGTCGAAGTGCCGCCGGGGCCGCCGGTGCTCGCGACGCTGCTGGCCGAAGTCTACGGGCCCGATCCGCTTACCCGCCGCACGGTCGCCGCCGATCTCAAGAAGATATTCGCGTCGATTCCCTACATCGTCGACGTCGACGATTCGATCGGCAAGCCGCAGCCACGCCTGCGCATCTCGATCGACCAGGACCGACTGGAATTCTTCGGCGTCGAACAGCGCGACGTCTACGACACGATCCAGGCGTTGTTCGGTGGCACAACTGTCGGTTACTCGCACCGCGGCGAAGGCCGCAATCCGATCGGGATCGTCGTGCGCTTGCCGAAGCGCGATCTGTCCTGGAGCGAGCTTTTGGCTTCAACGCCGGTCCCGGCCAACAGCGTGCCCGGCAACAAGACCGTGGTCGAACTCGGCGACGTCGTGCGCGTCAGTCAGGAGGCCGGGTCACCGACCATTTTCCGCCGCGACGGGCGATTTGCCGACATGGTGATGGCGGAGCTCGCCGGCGCCTACGAAGCCCCGATCTACGGCATTCTCAACGTCCGGCGGGCTATCGCGGCGTACGATTGGGGCGCGCTCGAACGGCCCAACGTCCGCTTCCATGGTCAGCCGGAGGACGAAGGGCACCCGACGGTCTTGTGGGACGGCGAATGGGAGATCACCTACGTGACCTTCCGCGACATGGGCGCCGCGTTCGCCATTGCGATCGTCGGCATCTACTTCCTCGTGGTCGCGCAATTCGGCAGCTTCAAGCTGCCGCTCGTGATCCTGACGCCGATTCCGCTGACCCTGATCGGCATCATGCTCGGGCATTGGCTGTTCGGCGCGCCGTTCACCGCGACGTCGATGATCGGCTTCATCGCGCTCGCCGGCATCATCGTGCGGAATTCAATTCTGCTGGTCGATTTCGTCCGCCACGGCGGCGGCGAAGGCAAGACCCTGCGCGACGTTCTGCTCGAAGCCGGGGCGGTGCGCTTCAAGCCGATCCTGTTGACTGCCCTCGCCGCCATGATCGGAGCCGCGACCATCCTGCTCGATCCGATCTTCCAGGGGCTCGCCATCTCGCTCCTGTTCGGGTTGGCCTCCTCGACGGTGCTGACCGTTCTGGTGATCCCGGCGATCTACGTCGCCCTGCGTGATGCCGATCGCGTGTTCGGAAAGTGAGTGCGCCGAGGCGCGGGCCTGCCGGCCGGGAGAGATCGATGAATCGGGTGCCAGCTTTTGAAACCGTGCGGAAAGACCTCGAACGAGTCGTGCCGTTCGAACGCGTGGTGCTCGTTCTGCAGGGTGGCGGCGCTTTGGGCGCGTACCAGGCAGGTGTGTACCAGGCGATCCACGAAGCGAACATCGACGTGCAATGGATTTCCGGCGCGTCGATCGGCGCCATCAATGGCGCGCTCATTGCCGGCAACCCGCCGGACAAGCGTGTCGAGCGGCTCCGCTCTTTCTGGGAGGCGGTAACCGAGCCGAGCATCCGGTTTTCCGAACTGCCGTGGATGTCCGCGCTGCCGTGGAACCGCACCGAGCAGGCGCGCTACTGGGCCAACCGGATGAGCGCCTTTGCCACCATGTTACACGGCGTGCCGGGCTTTTTCTCGCCGCGCGCGTTGCCGCCGATCAACTCCGCCGCGAAGACGCCCGCGGGCGTCGGCTATTACGACACAGCCCCGCTGAAGGCGACGCTGGAACGGTTGGTGGATTTCGATCTGATCAATCGTAAGCCCGTCCGGTTTGCCGTCGGCGCGACCCATATCCGCAGCGGCGCTCCAGTTTATTTCGACAACCTCGAACGGACCATCACGGCGGCGCACGTCATGGCGAGCGCGTCGCTGCCGCCGGGATTCCCGCCGACCGAGATCGACGGCGATTATTATTGGGACGGCGGTGTCGTCTCCAATTCGCCGATGCAATGCGTGCTCGACGCGACGCCGCGCTGCAGTGGGCTGATCTTCCAGGCCGATCTTTGGGACGCGAGCGGCGAGGTGCCGCTCGACATTCCCTCGGCCAATCTACGGGCGATGGAGATCCACAGCGCCAGCCGCCTGAATATTTCGCTCGATCAATACAAAAAGACGCAGCAGCTCCGCCATGCGGTGTGCCGGTTTCTGGACAAGCTCCCCGACGATTGGCGGAACGACCCGGAGGCCGAATTTCTCGCCCGCGAGGCGCGGGCGAAGGTCGCGACCATCGTGCAGCTGAAGTACCAGGCGAAGAAATACGAAGCTGCGAGCAAGATGTTCGAATTCTCTCGCCGGGGCATGGAGGAGCACTGGCAGGCGGGCTACGAGGACACCAAGGCGGCGCTCGCGGAGCCCGGGCTGCTCGAACTGCCCCCCGTTTCCGAAGCGGCGCGCATCTTTGATGCCCACCGTGGCTGGGTGTCGTAGCCGCACGGCCTTGCCCCTTGCTCAACCGCCGGGCAGGCATCGCACGACCCGATAGGCCGCTTCAGACGTACAAAAAATCGAGCATCGCGGTTTCCGCCAGAACGGCTTGCGGAATGCCGTGACGGGCGGAGCGCGTGCGCTCCTCGGCGCTCTGGCTCGCCTGCAGATAGGCGCCGAGGTGGCGCGCGCGCTCGACGATTTTTCGGTTTTCCGGCAGGCGCCGCGCCTCGAAGCGCCTGAGCGCGGCGGCGACGTCGTCGGTCGCGTCGAGCGCCGCGGCGAGCGCAAAGGCGTCGTCGGCCGCCTTGGCGACGCCGGCGCCGACATGGGGGCGGGCGACGCAGGCGGCGTCGCCGATCAGCGCGACGCGGCCGAAGGCGAGGCGCGGGCTTTCCAGATCGTAGATCGGCTGCAGGATCGGCTCCTCGATCAAGCGCACGACGGCGCGCAATTGCGGCGCCAGCAGCCGCTCCGCCGCATCGCGCATCGCGGCGATCGCGGCGCGCGGCACGAGCGGCGGCGGAATGGCGATGGCGTGGGTGACGCCGCGCTCGTCGGTGAGGAGCCGCGGCAGCTCGGTCGCCTCGTCCGCCGGGCGGTACCACACGACGTTATAACGGCGATGGCCGCCCCGCAGATCATTGTCGGGGCCGGCGACCGGATAGCCGAGGAATTGCTCGCCGGGCGGCAGGCAGAACGTCATCGCCTCGAACAGCGCGCCGTGGATCGCGGGCGGAAATGCGCTTTCCGCGAGCAGCGCCCGCCAGGCGACGTAGCCGGCATAGACCGGCGCCACGTCGGGCAGGCATTGCTGCCGCACGGTCGAGCGCAAGCCGTCGGCGCCGATCAGCACGTCGCCTTCGGCGTGCCCGCCGTCGTTGAAGACGGCGCGGACGCCCGCCGCGTCCTGCTCGAAGGCCTTGAGCCCGCGGCCGCGGTGATAATGCTGCGGCCGGAAACGCATCGCGCAGGATGCGGTAGACCCGCTCCCAGGCCGTGAGCACCTGGGGGCAGGCCATCGTCGCGGCGATGCGGCCCGAAGCGTCGATGAGTTGGCGCGTCGTCACCTTGACGCCGAGCGCCTCGACGTCGAGCCCGAGCGCGGTCAGCCGGGCGATCAATTCGCTCTGCGCCACGATGCCGGCGCCGCGCCCGGAGAGTTCCTCGCCGGCCCGTTCGAACACCTCGACCTGCCAGCCGCGCCGCGCCAGCATCATGCCGGCCAGAAGGCCGCTCATCGAGCCGCCGACGATCAGCGCGCGGCGCGGCGTCGCCGTTTTGTGCCCATTTTCGCGCCGCACACCGACCGTCGCCATTTAACAATCCCGCTGGTTTCCCCCGCCGCAAAATTCTCTATACTGTGCGCATAATTAGCGGAGGAACGCCATGGCTCTCACCATGTTGGACAAGGCCACCGACAGCGCCGACCTGTCGGCATGGCCTGCTGCGGTCGCTGCGGAATTCGAGCGCGAGCGCGCCAACAACAACGGATGCGTCGGCTCGACGCTCATCTCGGAGAACGAGCGGGTGCGGGTGTGGATGATCACGCTGACGCCGGGCCAGCGCATCGGCTTCCACCGCCATGTGCTCGATTATTTCTGGACCTGCGTGACCGGCGGCCGCGGCCGCCAGCACGTCAATGACGGCAAGACCGTCGAATACACCTACCAGCCGGGCGAAACGCGACACGAGACCTACGCCGCCGGCGAGAGCAAGGTGCACGACCTCGAAAACATCGGCGACAAGGACATGATCTTCATGACCGTCGAATTCCTTGACAGCGCCAACTCGCCGCTGTCTATCCCCGAGCGAGCGCGCACGGCGGCTTAAGGCGCCGCTGCCGCGTGCTTGTCGACGTCGTCTCGTCATCAGGTGGAGGCCGTGCCGACAGCTCCGGCCTCCGGGGCGCCTGATGGCGGGCTCCGCGAGGAGCCTCTCTCCTCCTACCCACCGTGTCTGAAATCATGGTTCGAATGGTCAAGCGTCGCGTTCCCCCGGGAGTTTGGATTCCGGTTCGGCGCCCACGCGTCTTTATGCGCGTCGTCATGAGGGGAAGCCTGCGGGCCGATGCCGCAGCGACGCTCTCTGCACAGGATGGCAGGACCCCGTAATGATTTTTTCGTTCGATCTCCTCGTCAACGCGATCGTGTCCGGCATCCTGATCGGCGGCTTCTACGCGGCGGTGACCGCCGGCATCTCGCTGTCGTTCGGCATTCTCGACATCGTCAACATCGCCCATCCGGCGTTCATCATTCTCGGCTCCTACGTTGTTTATTACATCAACGCGCAGCTGGGGCTCGATCCCATCCTCATCGCCATCATCATGACCCCGGCGTTCTACGCGCTCGGCGCCGTGATCTATCAGGTCTACTATGTTTCGTTCGAGAAACGCGGGCAGGAAGCGCTGCGCGGCCTCGCCTTCTTCTTCGGCCTTCTCTTCATCACCGAAGTGCTCTTGGTGCTCTATTTCGGCGTCGACTATCGCTACGTCGAGGCGCGCTATATCGGCCCGACGTTGCATTTCGGCTACCTCGATATTCCGCTGCGCATCCTGGTGCCGTGCATCGTGTCACTGCTCATGATCGCCGTGCTCGAGCTCATCCTGACGCGGACCTTCGTCGGCCGCGCCATCATGGCGGTGGCGCAGGATCAGTTCGCGCTCAAGCTGTTGGCGATTGATCCGATCCGCATCAAGCGCATCGCGTTCGGCATCTCGATCGCCACTGCGTCGCTCGCCGGCGCCTTCCTCATCATCATCCAGCCGGTCGAGCCTTCGGTCGGGCGGCAATATATCGGCCGCGTGTTCGCCATCTGCGTGCTCGGCGGCATGGGCAGCCTGCCGGGCACGGTGATCGCGGCGATGCTGGTCGGCGTCGTCGAAAGCCTGACCTCGACCTTCTACGGACCGTCCTGGGCGCCGGCGGTGTCGTTCGGATTTTTGTTGCTGACGCTGGCGGTGCGGCCGGCCGGCCTGTTGGGACGCTGACCGTGCGCACGAACGTCTTTTTCATCATCTGGCTCGCCATCGGCGCGGCGCTCTACGCCTGGGCCGTCACCTTCGGCAACGATTATCTGTTCTTCGCCGGCTACGTCGTGCTGCAATATGTCGTGCTGGCGACCGCCTGGAACATCCTCGGCGGCTATTGCGGCTACGTCAATTTCGGCTCCGCGGCCTTCTTCGCGCTCGGCGCCTATTCGACCGTCGCCATCCACAAATTCCATCCGCTGCCGATCCCGTTTCTGGTGCTGTTCGGCGGCGTCGTTTCCGGCGTGGTCGGGTTCGGCATGGGCTATCTGACGCTGCGGCTGCGCGGCGCGTTCTTCTCCATCGCATCGCTGGCGCTCGCCGTGGTGCTGGAGACGCTGGTGGTCAATTGGGACTATGTCGGCGGCTCGCGCGGCGCGTATATCGTGCGGCCGGAGAACATCTGGCCGTTCGGCTCCTATATCAAATATCTGTTCCTGATCATGCTCGTCTTGGCGATCTGCGCCATCACCGTGGCGCGGCTGATCGAGCGTTCGCGGCTCGGCTACGGCTTTGCCACCGTGCGCGACGACGAACTGGCGGCGGAAGCCTCGGGCGTGCCGACGCTCCGCCTCAAGCTGATCGCGACGACGATCTCCGGCGGGCTGATGGGCATGGCCGGCGCGCCGTTTCCGTATTACATCGGCTATCTGCAGCCGTCCTCGGCGTTCGGTCTCGATTACGCCGTCAACTCGATCGCGATGCCGCTGATCGGCGGCACCACGAGCTGGGTCGGCCCGCTGATCGGCGCCATCCTGCTCGGCTCGCTGCAGCAGATCGCGACCGTCACCATCTCCTCGGCGGTCAATCTGTTGATCGTCGGCATTTTGCTCGTGGCCTTCGTGATCGTGGCGCCGAGCGGCATCGTCGGGCTGGTGCGAAAATACGTGCCGTACAAGCCGGCCGCGCTGGTCGGCCGCCGCCTGAAAAAAGACGCGTCCGGAGCCGCGCCGGGAGCTGCATCATGAACAGCGCCATAAGCGGCACCACGACCGACACCGCATCCGACCTCCTGCAGATCGACAATCTCGGCAAGCGCTTTGGCGGCTTCGTCGCGCTCGACGACATTAACATCGCGGTACGGCCGGGCGAGCGCCTCGGCCTGATCGGCCCGAACGGCTCCGGCAAGTCGACGCTGGTCAATTGCATCTGCGGTACGCTGCAGAACGAGCAGGGCTCGGTGCGCTTCGCCGGCCGGCGGCTCGACGGCGCGACCGCGCATCAGCGCACCCGGCTCGGCTTGTCGCGCACGTTTCAGCTGCCGCGGCCGTTCGCGAGTCTTTCTTTGCTCGACAATATGCGCATTCCGCTGCTCTACACCGTGGCGGCCCGCGGCGGCAGCCACCTCCACGATGTCGAGGGGCGATGTGTCGACCTTCTCTGCGAAGTCGGCCTCGACGCCAAGGCGCGGCACCTGCCGCGCGATCTCACCCAGGTCGAGATGCGCAAGCTCGAGCTTGCCCGCGCCATGGCGGCGGAGCCGAAGCTCCTGATCGCCGACGAATCGATGGCCGGCCTCACCCATTCCGAGGTCGAAGAAATTCTGGCGCTGCTGCAGCGCCTGAACGCCCAAGGCGTCACCATCATCCTGATCGAGCACATCATGCGCGCGGTGATGAGCTTCTCGCAGCGCCTGGTCGTGCTCGTCTCCGGCCGCAAGATCGCCGACGGGCTGCCGAGCGACGTGATGCGCGATCCGGAAGTGGAGAGGGCGTACCTTGGCCAGTAGCCTCACCATCTCCGCGATCCACGCCGCCTATGGCGCGGTGCGGGTGCTCGACGACGTCTCGATCAAGGTCGGCGGCGGCGAGACCGTGACGCTCCTCGGCACCAATGGCAACGGCAAATCGACGCTGATGAAATGCATCATGGGCATCGTGCGGCCGAGCCAGGGCTCGATCGTCGCCGAGATCGACGGCGTCAAGCACGACCTCGTCGGCCGCACCACCGAGGAAATCGTCGACCTCGGCATCGCGCTGGTGCCGGAAGGCCGCCGGCTGTTTCCCAAGCTCACGGTCGAGGAAAACCTCTTGCTGGGCGCCTACCGCCCGACCGCACGCCGCGAATTGGCCCGCAACCTCGAGGTCTGCTTCGAGACCTTCCCGCGGCTCGCCGAACGCCGCGGCCAGCTCGCCGGCTCGATGTCCGGCGGCGAGCAGCAGATGATCGCGCTCGGCCGCGCCATGATGTTGGCGCCGAAGATACTGCTGGTCGACGAGCCCTCGGTCGGCCTCGCCCCGATCCTGGTCAGCCGCACCATCGACGCCATCGCACAGATGAAGGAGCGCTACAAGCTCACCGTCCTGATGGCCGAGCAGAACTTCACCCAGGCGATCCGCATCGCCGACCGCGGCTACGTCATCGTCCACGGCAAGATCGCCTTCGAAGGCGCCACCATGGAAGCCCTCAACAACAACGATCTGATCAAGAAGTTTTATCTGGGGCTTTAGCTTCATCCGGCGGACGATGATTTGCCGGAACCAATAACGCGCTGCACGATTTGACCGACTGCTATTGCTTTTCGCCTGTTCCTACGGATTCCCCCTTGATGTCCCCCCATGTCACCATCTGGCTCGTCGCTGCGCTCGCCACGGCCGGCGTCATTGTGCGGCCGTTCGCGTGGCCCGAGGCGGTGTGGGCGGTGGCCGGCGCGGCGCTGCTGGTCGCGCTGCGGCTGATTTCGGTCGATGACGCGCTCGCGGGCATCCTGAAGGGGACCGACGTTTATCTGTTTTTGTTCGGCATGATGCTGCTCGCCGAGATCGCGCGCGAGCAGGGCCTGTTCGACTGGCTGGCGGCGGTGGCGGCGAGCCATGCCGACGGCTCGGCGCGCCGGCTGTTCTTGTTGACCTATGGCGTCGGTGTGCTGGTGACGGTGTTTTTGTCGAATGACGCCACCGCGGTGGTGCTCACGCCCGCGGTGGCCGCGGCGGTGAAGGCCGCCGAGGCGCGGCGGCCGCTGCCTTATCTTCTCATCTGCGCCTTCGTCGCCAATGCGGCGTCGTTCGTGCTGCCGATTTCCAATCCGGCCAATCTGGTCATTTACGGCGTAAAAATGCCGCCGCTGCTGCAATGGCTGCCGGCTTATCTGCTGCCGTCGGTTCTCGCAATCGTCGCCACGTATTTTGTGCTACGCTGGACACAGCGCGACGCGCTGCGGCAGGAGATTTCCGCCAGCGCGGGGCGTCCGGCGCTGTCGCGCGGCGGCAAGACGGCCGCGATCGGATTAATGGCGACGGCCGTTGTTCTTCTCATCGCATCGGCGCTCGATTTTCCGCTCGGGCTCGCCACGGCGCTGACCGGCGCCCTCACTGCGGCGGCGGTGCTGCTGCACGAAAAGACCGCGCCCTGGAATGCGATCAAAAACATCTCCTGGGGCGTGCTGCCGCTGGTCGCCGGCCTGTTCGTCCTGGTCGAGGCGTTGGATAAAACCGGGCTGATCGGCGCCATCACCAGCCTTTTGTCCGATGCCACCGCACAATCGACCATCGGGACGGCGGCCGGCGCGGGCGCTGCCGTCGCCCTCGTCAGCAACCTCATCAACAATCTGCCGGCCGGCCTGATCGGCGGGAGCGCCGTGCAGGGCGCGCACGTCCCTGACGTGGTCACGCGCGCGGTGCTGATTGGCGTCGATCTCGGGCCGAATCTGTCGGTGACCGGCTCGCTCGCCACCATCCTGTGGCTGACGGCCCTGCGCCGCGAAGGTCACAATGTGGGGTTCGGGACGTTTCTGAAACTCGGCATCGTGATAATGCCGCCGGCGTTGGCGCTGGCGCTTGCGGGGGCTTTATTGTTCGGCCCGTAGGGTGGGCGGCGCGCCAGCGCAGCCCACGCGGACTTTCCGGCGCCGCCGACGTGGGCACGGCGCTGCGCGCCTTTGCCCACCCTACAGATCTCAACCCGCCACCCGCACCAGCAGCTTGCCGAAATTGCGTCCTTGCAACATCCCCATGAAGGCCGCCGGCGCATTCTCGAGCCCGTCGACGATGTCCTCGCGATAGCGGATGCGGCCGTTGGCGAGCGCGGCCGACACGGTGCGGAGAAAATCGGCGTAGTGCGCGGCGACGAATTCGGTGTTGATGAAGCCGCGCAGGGTCAGGCTCTTGGTCAGCACGCTGCGCATGGTGGCGGGGAGGAAATCGTGCCCGGTGGCGGCGCTGGCTTGATTGTAGTGCGCGATCAGCCCGCACACCGGCACGCGCGCGTAGGTGTTGAGAAGCGGCAGCACCGCCTGCCAGACCGCGCCGCCGACATTCTCGAAATAAACATCGATGCCATTCGGGCACGCTGCAGCGAGCTTTTCCGCAAGATCGGGCGCGCGATGGTCTATTGCCGCATCGAAGCGCAAATCCTCGACGACGTGGCGGCATTTGTCGGCGCCGCCGGCAATGCCGACCGCCCGCGCGCCGGCCAGTTTGGCCAACTGGCCGACCAGCGAACCGACCGGCCCGCTCGCAGCGGCGACCACGAGGGTCTCGCCCGGCTTCGGCTTACCGATCACGTGCAGCCCTGAATAGGCCGTGAAGCCGGGCATGCCGAGCACGCCGAGCCCCGTGGTGATCGGCGCGGCCTTTGGATCGAGCTTGCGCGGATCGCCTCCACTCCACGCCGCGTTCGTGCACCAGCCGGTGTGCGCCAAGACGACGTCACCCTTGGCGTAACCCGCCCGGTCGGAGGCCATCACCTCGCACACCGCCTCGCCCGTCATCACCTCGCCGATGCCGACCGGCTTGGCATAGGATTTCCGGTCGTCCATGCGGCCGCGCATATAAGGGTCGAGCGAAAGATAAAGCACGCGCAGCAAAAGACCGCCGGGCGGCAGCGTCGGCAGCGCGATCGTTTCCAAGCGGAAATTTTCTGCGGTCGGCGGCCCGTTCGGCCGCGACGCGAGAACGATACGCTGGGCTGCAGCCTCGGTCACTCTTTCCTCCCTGGATCGTTTGTTCGGCGCGACGAAAATTAGGGGCGGGTCACTATAGCTCTTTCGCGGGCCTCACGGCGTTTTGATTGCGCGCGGCGTCAGGCCGTATTAATGATGGTCATCATGTATAAACCACGCGCACTCCGGCCGCAAGCCGGGCGTCGCGTGCCGGTTGCGCCGCACCAGGAAAGGACGCCGCCATGCCGCTCGCCAAGGTCCACGTGCTCGAAGGCCGCTACGATGACGCCCGTCTCGCCAAAGTATCGCAAGCCGTTCAGGCGGCGCTGATGAATACGCTGCGGGTGCCGCCCGACGACTTCTTTCAGCTCATTTTCGAGTTCCCGAAGCGGCGCTTTCTGCATACGCCGTCCTTCGTCGGCATGCACTACAGCGACGATCTCATCATCCTCGATCTCACCTTCATCGCCGGCCGGCCGAAGGAGACGCGGCTCGCGCTGTTGAAGGACGTCAACACCCGCGTCGCCGCCGCGGCCGGGGTCTCGCCCGACGACCTGTTGATCACGCTTTACGAGTCGCCCGGGGAGAATTTCTCGTTCGGCCGTGGCGAGGCGCAGCGCGCCAATGCCGTCAAGCAGTCCTGAGCAAGATAACGCGCCGCAGCGGTTCGTCAGAGGGCCGGCGTCTTGTCGCGTGTTTGTTGCAGCGCGTGTTCCACCGCGCAAATGACCTCGTGGGGACGAAACGGCTTGTAGAGCGTGAACGACGCGCCGGAATCGGCCGCCATGGCGTCGAAGCCCGGCATTTGCGGCGGCGCCGAGGCGAACATGAATCCGGATGCGGCGATCAATGGAATGTTCGGATTGAGCTTGCGGATGGCCTGCATGACGTTGAGGCCGTCCATGTCGGGCATGAACAGATCGACGATCGCAACGTCGAACGGTTCGGCCTTGACGGCGGCGATGCCGGCTTTCCCGTTCTCGGCGACCGCAACGTCGTAGCCCTTGGCGCGCAGCAGAATTTGCGCCGCCTCGCGGGCGAATTTGTCGTCGTCGATGATCAGGACTCTCGCCATCACGCCGTCACCGCCAGCGCCGCGCGAATGGCGCGCGACAGTTCGCCGGTCCGGAACGGCTTTTGCAAACAGACGATTTCCGACATGCCCGGCAGCTTCGGCAGGAACTCGAGCGCGGTCGTGTGCGTCGCGTTGAGCCGGACACCGGAGATGGCGATGACCGGCAGCCGCGGTGAACGCTCGCGCAGCGCCTTGATGAGGCGCACGCCGTCGGTCGACGGCATGTAAACGTTGACGACCGCCAAATCGAAATGATCGGTTTCGAACGCCTGCAGCGCGGCGACGGCGTCTTCCGCTCCGACCGCCTCGAACGCGCTCGCGCGCAGCGCGACCACGATGGCCGCGCGCACATGCGCCTGATCGTCGACCACGAGGATGCGAGGCACGGGGGTTGCCCTCATCAAACTCCGGCGCAGGCTAGCGGCCAAGTGGTAAAGGCTTGCTTATCGTTGCGAGAGGCGCCTCCCGCAAAAGTAGGAACCGGTCCCGCGAAAAAGACATACTCCCAAAGACAGCCGGAGCGGGACGGCGACTCGGAAAAAGATGCGCTAACCGATGCGGCCACCGGGGGTTGCAAGCGCCTGACGGACCATGCGCGCCAAGTCGGATTTGCGGTAGGGCTTCGGCAGCAGCAGCACGCCCTGATCGAGCCGGCCGTGATGCACGATGGCGTTTTCGGTGTAGCCCGAAGTGAACAGCACTTTCAGTTCGCCGCGGCGTTTGGCCGCTTCTTCGGCAAGCCGGCGGCCGTTCATCGGGCCGGGCATGATCACGTCGGTGAACAGGAGATCGAACGGGGCGCCGTCGTCGACCAGCGCGAGCGCCTCTTGCGCGTTCTTCGTCAGCAAGACCTTGTAGCCGAGGCTTTCGAGCTGCGTCTTCACGGACGCGCGCACGATCGCGTCGTCTTCGACGACCAGGATCGTCTCGTTGCCGGCGAGGAGCGGCGCCTTGACCGCGGGGCTTTCCGGTTCGCCGGCTTCGGCGCCGGCGCGCGGCAGATAAATCTTGAACGTCGAGCCGTGCCCCTCTTCGCTGTACAATTTGATGTGGCCGCCCGTTTGCTTGACGAAGCCGTAGACCATGCTCAGCCCGAGCCCGGTGCCTTTGCCGACGCTCTTGGTGGTGAAGAACGGTTCGAAAATCCGGTCGCGGATGGCGACGGGAATCCCCGGCCCGGTATCGCTGACGGCGACCATCACATACGGCCCGGGCGTCACTTCGCTGTGGGCAGAGGCATAGGCTTCGTCGAGGATGGCGTTGCCGGTTTCGATCGTCAGCTTGCCGCCGTCGGCCATGGCGTCGCGGGCGTTGACCGCGAGGTTCAGGATCGCGGTGACGAGTTGCGCCGGATCGACCAGGGCCGGCCAGGCGTTCGGCGACAGCCGCCATTCGATGTCGACCTGCTCGCCGAGCGTCGAGCGCAAGAGCTGCGCCGCGTCGGTGACGGCGTGGCCGATGTCGATCTTGCGCGGCTGCAGCGGCTGCCGGCGCGCGAACGCCAACAGGCGGCCGGTCAGCTCGGCGCCGTGATCGGCGGCCTCGCTGATGAGCTTGGCGATCGCCGCGAGTTCCGGCCGATCCGCCACGCCGTCGGCCAGGATGTCGATCGTGCCGGTGATGGCGGCCAGCACATTGTTGAAGTCGTGCGCCACGCCGCCGGTCAGCTGGCCGATGGCTTCCATCTTCTGCGTCTGGCGCACTTGCTGCTCGAGCCTGTTGCGCTCGGTGATGTCGGCGAGCGCGAAGGCGGTCGCCGTGGCCTCGCCGTCCTCGTACATGGTGGCGGCGTCGAAGCTGATGTCGACCAGCGTTCCGTCCTTGCGCTGGCGCGTCACCCGACAGTCGCGCAGGGTCTCGCCGGCGAGCGCCCGGGCGATGATGTCGTCGAATTCCGCCTCGCCGCCGGGCGGCACCAGCATATAGACGCGTCCCATCACCTCCGCGGCAGCGTAGCCGAATATCTGCTCGGCGGCGCGGCTCCAGACCAGCACCCGGCGATCGCGGTCGAGGCAGATGATGGCCACCGGTGAGGCGTCGATCACGGCCGTGAGCGTGTCCCTGGCCTCACGCGCGGCGAGCTCGAGCCGCCTTCGCTCGGTGACATCGTGGCCGATGAAGAAGTGCCGCTGCTCCGGCTCCGACCACACCCCGGTCCAGGCCAGCGTCACGGTGTGGCCGTCCTTGTGGACGTAACGGGCGTCGAAATTCCGTATGTCTTGGCCGCGCCGCGCCAACCGCATCTCGGCGCGGGTCGGATCGAGGTCGGCCGGATGGATGAACGCGGTCGCCAAATGTCCGACCATCTCTTCGGGCCGGTACCCGATGATCGTCTCGGAACTCGGACTGACGCGCGTGAACATGCCTTTGCGGTCGGTGACCAGGATAAGGTCGAGCGACTTTTCAAAGATATGGCGGTATTCGTCGACCTCGCGGCTGAGCGCGAGGGCCATTGCCGCACGGCTCGCGCGGATGGAGAGCAATACGGCCGCCAAAACAACAAGCACCAAGACAACGACCACCAGGCCGGCGGCGGTGCGGGCGAGCATGTCGTCGCGCTGATACCACAGCGCAGCGACGCAGCCGGCGAGCAACACGCCCGCGACCGCGGCCGGCCACAAGGCAATGGCCGGATCGAGCGGGCCGGACGAGGTCTTGGTCGCGCGCACCAGCATCCTGGATTCCGATTCAGAATGGGATTCTGCGCCTGATGGGCGGTTTCGACAAGATGCCGACCGACGGTTTCAACATTAAGAACGCGCCGCATTCGTGAGTGTGGAACTCGCGCAGCCACGGGCGACGGCGCCACCGCGGCCGGGTCGCGCACGTTAAAAAGTTCCGGGAATTTTTAGAAAAATGATCCGTCCGGGCCGGTCCGCGCCGTCGCGCGCAGCCGCGTGTTCAGTGCTTGACCTTGTCGTCCTGCTCGGTCGTGCCCGCGCCGCCTTGCAATGAAGCCTGATAGAGCGCGTTGGTGCGCAGCGCGACCTGAAAAGCCGTCTCGGCCAAATGGCGGCTGTTGTTGTCGACGTCGATGCCACGCAGCATCGCGTCCCAGAGTTCGCGCACCTGCGCGTGGCGCCGTTCCACCGCGGCGTTGACCTCGGCGCGGACGGCGTGAAACTGCGCGCCCTTGAGAAAGATCACCTGCCCCTGCATCAGCCGGGCGCCTTCGAACTCGATGCGCCGCAGCGCCAGCGTGAACGGATCCGTGTCGTGGGCGTCTTCCGGCAGCAATGCGGCGGTGCGCATCCCGCCGTGCAGCGCATGGCCGAGTGCCGCGATGTCGATCAGGAGACCCTGGCGCCGATCGGCGATCCCCTCGGCCGGCCGCGGCAGCCACGCGCTCTCCCACTGCCACGTCAGGAACGGCAGCATCGGATCGAGGGTCCATGACGTTGCGCGCGCGAGCAAAGAGAGAATCTCCATCTCGCGGCAGAACTGGACATGCATCTCGACCTGCCAGCCGTCGTGCACGGCGCCCGCCAGGGTGGCGGCCAGTTGGCGCGCTTGCGCGCCATGGGCCGACATCAGAAACGCCGCGACGCGGGTCTGCTGATGGGCCGGAAAGCGGCCATTCTCGTCGAGCGGACCGAGGAACGCATTCATGGCAGTCATGGCAGCGTCGCCTCCGCCCGCTCCGCCGGCGCCGGCGGCAGCCGTATCGGAATGGCGCGCATGTGGTCGAAGCCGGCGGGGAAGGGGACGATGTCGCCGCCGGCCTGTTCGGGCGCGACCCATATCGATTGCTTGCCGTGCCAGCGGCCGGCCATGACGTCCTCTGCAAAGCGCGCCAGCAGGTCGGCGGTCAGCGCCGGCTTCTCCAGCGTGAAGGCGTGATAGGCGTTGGGAACGATGACCAGCGCGCTGTCGGGGATGTTGACGCGCATCGTCTCTTGCAACGGACGCGGGGTGAGGAAATCGAACTCGCCGTTCAAGATCATGGTAGGGACGCGGATCGACGACAGTTGCGGCGTCAGCGGCTCGAAGTCGAAAAACAACTCCATCAGGTTCTGCAGCGCGTAAACGTCGTTGAGGAGCCATCCGCGCCGCTTGGCGGTTTCCAGCGCCTTCATGTGCGGGCCGATCCAGGCGTTGGAGAGGTTCATCGGAAACAGCATGTCCATGAGATAGCTGGTGCCGCCGAGCACCAGCCCGGTCATCATCGCCTTGCCCAGGAGATAGAGTTGCGGCGAGACCTCGGCGAAGGCCGAGATCGGCACCAGGCCGGCGATGGTGTCGCCATGGGCGATGGCGTAGCGCAGCGCGATCACGCCGCCGAAGCTGATGCCGCTGATGAAGACCGGCCCGCCGCCGATTTCGGCGACGAGATCGCGCACCACCTGCACCTGGTCGTCCTGATTGATGAACAGGGTCGGCTTTTCCGAAACGCCCTGGCCGAGGAGATCGAAGATCGCCACGCGGAAGCCGCGCGACACCAGGGCGTCGCGATAGGGGTGCCAGACCTCGACGTATTGGGTGAGGCCGTTGATCAGGATATAGGCCGGCCCACCTTCCGGGCCGGCGAGCTCGTAGCGGATGCGCGATAGGCCGTGCGTCAGCGAGGGCATTCGCAAAGTCTCTTGTTACGGCGGCTTGCGGCGACCGCTTTCGCCAAGGCACTCAAAAGAACCGGCACTCGACAAAATCGGCACCAGCAGGACCGGCACTACAATCGATGCCGACGGCGCTGTCCACCCCGCCTCACCTTACCGGAAAATCGAAATAGGTGGCGGGAAACGGCTCGTGCGCCAGCGTGAAGTGCCACCATTCCTTCTCGTAAGGGCGAAATCCATGCCGGCGCATTGCTGCACTGAGCAAAGCGCGGTTCTCTTTGGCGGCGCCCCCGATCTCGGTTGCAGCCGCCCACGAGCGCCGACTGAAGAAGTCGAACGGCGTGCCCATGTCGAGTTCGCGGCCGTCGGCGCGGGCAAGCGTAAGATCGATGGTCGAGCCGCGCGAATGACCCGACCGCGCGGCGATGTAGCCGTCGCGAAACAGCGTGCTTTTGTCGACGTTGGGATAGAATTCGGCTTTGGCGGCGGTGGCGCCAAGGTCGCGCGCCCAGCGCTCGAAGTCGGCGACCGCGCGCACCGGCCGGTAGCAATCGAACGCCTTGATGACGAGCCCGCGCGGCGCAAGCTCGCGCGCGACGTCGGCGAGCGCGGCGGCCGCCTCCCGCGTCAGCAAACAACGCGGCTTTTGATAGCCGTCGATCGGCCGGCCGACGAAATTATGCGCGCCGGCATAGCGCATGTCCGTCATCAGTCCCGGCACCACCGTCGCCGCGTCGACAAAAGAATTCGGCCGCTCCTGCGCGGCGGCCGGGCTGCTCAGCGTCACCGCCAAAGCCGCGGCGAACGTCATCATCAGCGAATGGCGAATAGCGAATGGCGAATGGGGGGATTCACTGCTGCGTTGTCGCTTCGTTGCCATTCGCCACTCCCCATTCGCCATTCGCCATTTCGCCACTCGCCGCTTCGCCACTCGCCCTCTTCACGGACACGCCGACACCCACTGCGCCTCGATCGTCTCCTGCGAGTTGATCATCGGCGTTCCTGAAACGGCGGCGCGCTTGCGCGTGGTCGCGGTGTAGTGATGCGGGCCGTCGAACTGAAACTCGCCGCTTTCCTCCATGTCGAGCTGGCCCTTGCAGGTGAGCCGCCAGGTGAGCTTGCGGCCGTCGAGGTTTTTTTCGACCGGCGTGCAGCTCGAATGATCGCTGCCGGATGCGGGCGAGAACGTGGTTGCCAGGTCGCCGACCTCCGTCGCGCTGAGGCAGCGCGAGCTTTCGTGCGGCGGCCCGATCACGCCGCCGGTCTCGGTACGGCTGATGATCCGCCACAGGCCCGGCGCGATGGCATCGGCGGCGGCCGCCGCCGTGACCGCAAGCGCAAGGGCTATAACCGCCGCGGCAGCGCCGGCGCGGCAAAAGCCAAGAAAAAAACCGCGTAAAAACACAAACGTACGCCGTGGATTATGGCGGCCGTCGTCGCAACGATCTCGCATCACGTTAACCCCCCGGTAACCATAATCCCGGCACATTTTGCCCAGGGAGGCCAGTCGAATCCACCGCGCCCACACCGACTCCGGGGGTAGCATTGGACGCCAGCGCCGCTCCACTCTTCCACGCCGGCGGGCTGCCACCCGCCGCGCACAGCTTTGAGCTACGTGAACGTAACCGACGGGGCCGAGCAAGCGGCATGACCGATACTTCGACTGTGGAAGCCAGCGCGCCTTCCGTGACGCTGTCGCGCCTGGCCGATATCGGCGGGGCGCTGCGGCGCAGCGACATCGGGCTCGCGGTCGGCATGATGACCATTCTCGTGGTCCTGCTGCTGCCGCTGCCGCCGCTGTTGCTCGATTTCGCCCTCGCCATCTCGATCACCTTCTCCGTGCTGATCCTGATGACGTCCCTGTTCATCCAGACGCCGCTCGAATTCTCCGCCTTTCCGACGGTGCTCTTGATTTCGACGATGATGCGGCTCGCCCTCAACCTCGCCTCGACCCGGCTCATTCTCGCCCGCGGTCACGAGGGCACCGAGGCCGCCGGTCACGTCATCGCCGCCTTCGGCAATTTCGTCATGGGCGGCAATTTCATCATCGGGATCATCGTCTTCACCATCCTGGTGATCGTCAACTTCGTCGTCATCACCAAGGGCTCCGGCCGCATCGCCGAAGTGGCCGCGCGCTTCCACCTCGATTCGATGCCCGGCAAGCAGATGGCGATCGACGCCGATCTCAATGCCGGCCTGGTCGATGAAAAGGAAGCACGGCGCCGGCGCAAGACCCTGGAAGATGAATCCGGCTTTTATGGCGCCATGGACGGCGCCTCGAAGTTCGTGCGCGGCGACGCCATCGCCGGCCTCCTGGTGGTGATGATCAACGTCGTCGGCGGCATGGTGATCGGCATCGTGCAGCAGGGCCTGAGCTTCACCGAAGCGGCCCACGCCTATACGCTGCTCACCGTCGGCGATGGTCTGGTCACGCAGATCCCGGCGCTGATCGTCTCGACCGCCGCCGGCCTGCTTGGTCTCCAAGGCCGGCGTGACCGGGGCGGCGGACAAGGCGCTGCTG
This sequence comes from uncultured Pseudomonadota bacterium, assembly GCA_963836095.1. GTDB lineage: Bacteria > Pseudomonadota > Alphaproteobacteria > Rhizobiales > Xanthobacteraceae > BOG-931. The sequence continues at coordinate 725,593 of CAWIHU010000010.1, read as the reverse complement.
CGTCAATTGTCCACCTATCCGAAGGCGCTCGGCATGTCGGCCGCGGTCATGCTGGTGATGGCGCTGCTCCCCGGCATCCCGATGATCCCATTCATGGCGCTCGGCGGCGGCGCCGGCGCGCTCGCCTATATGATCGACCGCCGCAGCAAGCGGGCCGTCATTGCCGAGGCGAAGCGGGAAGAGGCCGCAAAACCCCCCGCCGCGGAAGAGCCGATGGCCGCGACCTTGAAGATGGACGATCTCAAGGTCGAGCTCGGCTATGCGCTGCTGCCGCTCGTCAACGCGCCCGACGGCTCCGAGCGCCTGACCGAGCAGATCAAGGCGCTGCGCCGCTCGCTCGCGACCGACATGGGCTTCGTCATGCCGTCGGTGCGGCTCCTCGACAATGTCCAGCTCGACGCCAACTCTTACGTCATCAAGATCAAGGAAGTGGAGTCCGGCTCGGGCAAGGTGTGGTACGGCCAGTACATGGTCATGGACCCGGCCGGGGGGCAGGTCACGCTGCCGGGACTGCACACCACCGAGCCGACCTTCGGCCTGCCGGCGACCTGGATCGACGCGTCGCTCAAGGAGGAAGCCTCGGTGCGCGGCTTGACCGTCGTCGATGCCGCGACGGTTTTGGCGACGCATCTCACCGAGCTCATCAAGACCAACATGTCCGAGCTCCTCTCCTACGGCGAGGTGCAGAAACTCCTCAAGGACCTGCCGAAGGAGCAGGCCGATCTCATCAAGGACATCGTGCCGGCGCAGATCACCGTCTCCGGCATCCAGCGCGTGCTGCAGCTCCTGCTCAACGAGCGCGTTTCGATCCGCGACCTCTCGACCATTCTCGAAGGCATCGCCGACGGGCTCGCGGCGACGCGCAACCCCGCGATGCTCGCCGAGCACGTGCGCGCGCGGCTCGCGCGGCAATTGTGCGCCCAGCACACCAGCCCGGCCGGCTACCTGCCGATCATCGCGCTCACCGCCAAATGGGAACAGGCGTTCGCCGAATCGATCATCGGCCAGGGCGACGAACGCTCACTCGCCATGCAGCCGTCCAAGCTCACCGATTTCATCAATCTCATCCGGGAGAAATTCGAACAGGCCGCGCGCGAGGGCGAGGCGCCGGTGCTCGTCACCTCGCCCGCGATCCGCCCGTTCGTGCGCGGCATCGTCGAGCGCTTCCGCGCCCAGACCAGCGTGCTGGCGCAGTCCGAAATTCACCCGCGGGCGCGATTGAAGACGGTGGCGAGTATTTGAAGGGCGAGAGCATCGTAGGGGCGACCCTTGTGGTCGCCCACGATGCCCGCAAAAGGGCGACCACAAGGGTCGCCCCTACGGTCCCTTAGGCCAGCTTGATGACTTCGCCGCGCAGATTCTGACCCAGCGCGGCGAACGCCTTGGCGACGATCGCCTTGGCGTCGAGCCCGGCCTGCGCGTACATCGCATTCGGCGAGTCCTGGTCGATGAAGACGTTCGGGCAGCACCATCGAGCGCACTTTCAGGCCGCGGTCGAGCACGCCGTGCTCGGCGAGCGCCTGCAAGGTGAAGCTGCCGAAGCCGCCGATCGAACCTTCCTCGATGGTCAGCAGTACCTCGTGCTCGCGCGCCAGCCGCAAGATCAGATCGATGTCGAGCGGCTTGGCGAAGCGTGCGTCGGCGACGGTGGTGGAGAGCCCTTGCGCCGCGAGTTCGTCGGCGGCCTTGAGGCATTCGCCGAGCCGGGTGCCATACGACAGAATGGCGACCTTGGTGCCTTCGCGCACGATCCGGCCCTTGCCGATCTCGAGCGGCTTGCCTTCCTCCGGCAGCGCGATGCCGCGGCCTTCGCCGCGCGGATAGCGCAGCGCCGACGGCCGGTCGTCGATCGCGACCGCGGTCGCCACCATGTGGACGAGCTCGGCCTCGTCGGACGGCGCCATCAAGACGAAATTGGGCAGGCAGCCGAGATAGGCGACGTCGAACGCGCCGGCATGGGTTGGCCCGTCGGCGCCGACGAGGCCGGCGCGATCCATCGCGAAGCGCACCGGCAGTTTCTGGATCGCGACATCGTGCACGACCTGATCGTAGGCGCGCTGCAGGAAGGTCGAATAGATGGTCGCGAACGGCTTGAAGCCCTCGGTCGCGAGCCCCGCGGCGAAGGTGACGCCGTGCTGCTCGGCGATGCCGACGTCGAAGGTGCGGTCGGGAAATTCCTTCTGGAACTGGTCGACGCCGGTGCCCGACGGCATCGCCGCGGTGATGGCGACGATCTTCGGATCCTTGCGCGCTTCCTTGATCAGGCTCTCGCCGTAGACCTTCTGATAAGCCGGCGCGGTCGGCTTCGATTTCACCTGCGCGCCGGTCGCGACGTCGAACTTGACCACGCCGTGATATTTGTCGGCGGACTTTTCCGCCGGCGCGTAGCCCTTGCCCTTCTGGGTGACGACGTGGACCAGGAACGGCCCGGTGTCGGCCTCGCGCACGTTCTTGAGCACCGGCAAGAGGTGGTCGATGTTGTGGCCGTCGATCGGGCCGACATAGAAGAAGCCGAGCTCGTCGAACAGCGTGCCGCCGGTGACGAGGCCGCGCGCGTATTCCTCGACCGCCATCGCGCGCTGCTCGAGCATGCGCGACGGCAGGCGCTTGGCCACCTGACGCATGAAATTGCGCAGCCCGCGATAGGTCTTGCCGGAGACGCGGCGGGCGAGATAGGCCGAGAGCGCGCCGACCGGCGGCGCGATCGACATGTCGTTGTCGTTGAGGATGACGATGAGGCGCGAGTTCATCGCCCCGGCATTGTTCATGGCCTCGTAAGCCATGCCGGCCGACATCGCGCCGTCGCCGATCACGGCGATGACGTTGTTGTTCTTGTGCTCGAGGTCGCGCGCGACCGCCATGCCGAGCGCGGCGGAGATCGAGGTCGAGGAATGCGCGGCGCCGAACGGGTCGTATTCGCTTTCGGCGCGCTTGGTGAAGCCGGACAGTCCGCCGCCCTGGCGCAGCGTGCGGATGCGGTCGCGGCGGCCGGTCAGAATCTTGTGGGGATAGGCCTGATGGCCGACGTCCCAGATCAGACGGTCGGCCGGCGTGTTGAAGACGTAATGCAGCGCGACCGTGAGCTCGACGACGCCCAGCCCCGCGCCGAGATGTCCGCCCGTGACCGAGACGGCATTGATCGTCTCCTGACGCAGTTCGTCGGCGACTTGGCGCAATTGGCCGGGTTGGAGGCGGCGCAGGTCACTCGGCGTCTTGACCTGGTCGAGCAAAGGCGTTTTCGATTCAACGGTCACGCGAATCTCCGTGTTCTCGGGCCTCGCGGCCGCAAGGCCGAAAGCCTATTATTCAGCGACAAGTGCGCGCCATCCCCTAGGCCACACACGTAAAATTCTTAGAGGCTTACACCATTCCAAGCTAGGAACGCAATTTAGACTGCTTTCGGTCATGCCCGCCGGCCCGGAGAATCGGCGGCGGCCGTTGTCTGGCAGCCTATACCAGGGAACCGATCGCAAGTGTTTGGCGTTCGCGTGAATTGTCATGCTCGGCGGCCTGCGGTTGTTCGGCCTGGTTGTGGCTGCTGCGATAACGACCGCTGTTGACGCCGATCGGCTGCTTTTTGACTCAATTCGGCTGCGCAATCGGGCCGTAATGCTGGGGAAACGCTCCAAAATCCGCGAGACGACACGCCGTGGCCCTCGAAACCTACCGAAAGAAGCGGCAATTCGATGTGACGCCGGAGCCGCGTGGCCGCAAGGGGCCCGGCGGCGGTCACCGTTATGTGATTCAGAAGCATGCCGCCAGACGGCTGCATTACGACCTGCGGCTCGAGCTTGACGGCGTCATGAAGAGCTGGGCCGTCACCCGCGGCCCGAGCCTCGATTCGCGAGCGAAAAGCGGCTCGCCGTCCATGTCGAGGATCATCCGATCGACTACAACAGCTTCGAGGGCACCATCCCGCAGGGCGAATATGGCGGCGGCACCGTCATGATCTGGGACCGCGGCACGTGGGAGCCCGTCGGCGATCCGCACAAAGGGTATGCCAAGGGTCATCTGGAGTTCGCTCTTCACGGCGAGAAGCTGCACGGCCGCTGGCACCTGGTGCGCATGCGCAAGCGGGATAACGAGCGTCACGACAATTGGTTGCTGATCAAGGCGGAGGACGACGCGGCGCGCGCGCCGGGCGCCAAGGATATTCTGGAAGAACAGCCCGAACTCGGTCACGACCGGCCGCTCCATCGCCGAGATTGCCGCCGGCAAGGGCGGCAAAAAGCGGGTCTGGCACAGCAAGCCTGTCGCGGCACCCGATCCGCCGCCGGCCGTCGCCTCCAGCCCCGCTCGGCAGCTGAAACAAAAATTGACGGCGTTGCGCACGCGCGCCGACCCCGCGTCGGCCAAGACCGCGCGCGGCAAGACGAGTGCCAAGACCAAGACGCGCGCCACGACGGCGGAAGCGCCGCTGCCCGATTTCGTCCCGGTCAGCTCTGGCGACGCTCTACGGCACCGCTCCCAGCGGGGACGAATGGCTGCACGAGATCAAATACGACGGCTATCGCATGGAGGCCCGGCTCGACCACGGCAAGGTCCGCCTGCTCACGCGCAAGCAGCAGGACTGGACCCACCGCTTCAAGCCGATCGCCGCCGCGGTCGCCGCGCTGCCGGCCGAGACCGCGCTGCTCGACGGCGAGATCGTGGTCGAGGACGACAACGGCATCAGCAATTTCTCGCTGCTGCAGACCGATCTGAAAGACGGCCGCAGCGACCGCTTCGTCTATTATGTGTTCGACCTTCTCCATCTCGACGGCCGCGATCTGACCGCCGAGCCGCTCACCGCGCGCAAGGCGGCGCTGGCAGATTTGCTCAAGCGCGACGGCGCAAGCGGCACCATCCGCACCGCCGGGCATTTCGACGAGCCGGGTCCGCTGATCCTCGAGCACGCCTGCGCCATGGGGCTCGAAGGCATCGTCTCCAAGCGCCGCAACGCGCCGTATCGGTCCGGCCGCACCGACAATTTCGTCAAATCCAAATGCCACGGCCGCCAGGAATTCGTCGTCGCCGGCTTTTCCAGATCGGCCGCCGCGTCGAACGCGATCGGCGCGCTGATCGTCGCGGTCTACGAGAACGGCGAGCTGCGCTATGCCGGCCGCGTCGGCACCGGCTTCACCCACAAGATGGCGAGCGACCTCTACAAGCGCCTCGACGCGTTGCGCACGGCGCGCCCGCCCGTTGCGCTGCCGGCGGACGAGAAGCGCAAGGACATCATCTGGGTCGAGCCTGAACTGGTCATCGAGGCCGAGTTCGCCGGCGTCACCCACGGCGGCGTGCTGCGCCAGGCCTCGTTCAAGGGCATTCGCGAGGACAAGCCGGCCAAAGAGATCGTGCGCGAAGTCCCGGTGGCGAACGCCGCCGCCGGACAGTTCCGTGCCGGCGCGCGCGCAGACTTCAGGTACGCGAACAACAACAAAAAAAGATACTCACGACCGCCTGCCGCTGACCAATCCGGACAAGGTCTATTGGCCCGATGTCGGCGTGACCAAGCGCGATCTGGCTGAATATTACGTCAGCGTGTGGGACTGGATGAAGCCGCACATCGTCGGCCGCGCGCTCGTTCTGGTGCGCGGGCCCGAAGGGATCGGCGGCGAATTGTTCTATCAGAAGCATATCGCCGCCAATGTGAAGTCGTCGCCGCTGCGCCGCGCCGTCGCCGGCAAGGAACACGACGTGATCGCGGTCGACACGCTCGACGACCTGGTCGCGGTGGTGCAATCGGGCGCGCTCGAGATTCACGTCCGCGGCTCGCGGCTCGACGATCTGGAAAGCTGCGACCGCATGGTGTTCGATCTCGATCCCGGCGCGAGCGTCCCTTGGCGCGACGTCGTGGCGGCGGCGCGCGAAATCCGCGACCGCCTCGCGGCGCTCGAGCTCGAAAGCTTCGTCAAGCTCACCGGCGGCAAGGGCCTGCACGTCATGGTGCCGATCGAGGACGCCCCTTGGCCCATGGTGAAAGCCTTTGCCGGGCGGCTTGCTGCGCGCATGGCCGCCGACAACCCGCAGCGTTATATCGGCACGATGGCGAAGGCGGCCCGCGACGGCCACATCTTCATCGACTATTTCCGCAATTCGCGCGATCAGACCGCGGTCGCGCCCTATTCGACGCGCGCCCGCCCCGGCGCCCCGGTCGCGGTGCCGGTCACCTGGGAGCGGCTGCCGCGCACCACCGGCGGCCACGATTTCTCCGTGCTCGATCTGAAAAAGCGGATCAAGGAAGACGCCTGGGCGGAAGTGGGTGAGGTGCGGCAGAAGCTGCCGGAGTTTCCATCGCGCCAGCGGCGCTGATCTTTCTCACCCTCCCCTGCAGGGGGAGGGTCGCCGCGTAGCGGCGGGGTGGGGTGCGCACGATTGGACCCGAAAACCGGCGAGGCCGTTCACCCCACCCGGCGCGCTTCGCGCGCCGACCTCCCCCTCCAGGGGAGGTGATGGGCATCGCTCATCCCGCGAGCTTCAGCCGCTCCACCTTCGGCTCGAACCGGGCGCGGAAGATTTCCGCGTCCATCGGGTCGGCGAAGCAGTAGCGCACGAACGCGGCGTAATCGTCTTCGACATACATGTCGAAGATGCCGACATGGGTCAGCAGGAAGTCGAGAATCTCGTTGTCGTCGGCGAGCTGCTTGCGCGGCAGCACCACCTGATGCGGGCATTCCTCGTCGAGCTTGCGCAGCCATTCGCTGCGCTTGTCCGCCTTGCTGCGTTGGCCGGAAATGCTGCGTGTGTCCGGTTTCATGGCTCTCTCTCCATTGATCCAGACGGCGCATTGTTCCCTTTTTGTTCTATGAGAGTCAAGCGCGAATTTTTCGCTGCGGGGACCGGCCTGCAGCTACCGTCGAGACAGCCGCCGTTTGTTGGCGCGGACGCGCTTGCGCACGGCGTTGAGCGCCTTGCCGGCCGCGACATGATGCTTGCCACCGGTCATGAGGGAGGCGGTTGCGGCAGTTTGCGCTTCCACCAGCGCGGTCATCTTTTCCGCCACCATGCGCCGCGCCTCGCTTTGGCCGCGCGCGCCGCCGGCGGCCAGCCGCATGAGCCGCAATGCAATCACGCTTTGCGCCTCCATGCCCATCGCCATCGTCTTGAACGTCAGATCGATCCAGGGATTGCGCACGGAATTCCTTTTTCAACCGGCAGCCTGCATCCAACCTGTGCCGGCGCGTTAATGTTCCCGCCCAAGCGGGTGACACCATCGTCTCGTATCATGCGACAGTGCGATTGACAAGCGTCCTTATTTCAGGTACAGATTGCGAATCTCGCTCGCCGAGGAACGTGTTCTAGAGGCGATCCCTGAATGCGGAGCGAGATGCGGTGCCCGCGCGCGGTCTCGCAAGCCGCACCCGGGCAGCTTCGGGCATCATCGGACCGGCACTACGACCGGTCTGGGAGGTGCGTTCCCTGGACTGGGACTGACGGGCGCAGATAACACCTGCGTAAGAACGCAAGGTCTCCGTGCCCCGGTTGGCGCGGCCTTACAGGATCGAACGTCCCGCCTCGTACCCAGGAAGCCTGGCCTGGAGCTGCGCCCGCGGGCCGAGAGGCCCAACGGCAAGAGCCGCGGTGGAACGCCGACAGGCGAGCGCGTCCCGCAGGACGCGCGCCGCGCCCGTGTGGCGCGGTGGTTTGGATACACGTCTGTCGGCGTTCCGCCTTCCTTTTTTGTTTGTTTGATGGCTCATGCGGGCGCCCACAAGGGGCGCCCCTACGAAAAACCGCCGCTCCGTAGGGGCGGCCCTTGTGGCCGCCCGCGGCCTCGATGCTTGCCAATAACTCGGACGCAATCGCGCCGCGAGAACGCGATCACTCGACGTCCAGCGGCTCGCTGCCGGTGGGGCGGCCAGTGGCGTCGAGGGTGATTTTTTCCACCCGCGCTTCGGCCTGACGCAGCAGGTCCTCGCAGCGGCGCTTGAGCGCCTCGCCGCGTTCGTAGATGGCGACGGATTCCTCGAGCGGCACCTTGCCGTCTTCCAGCCGCTTGACGATCGTCTCCAGTTCGTCGATCGCGCGCTCGAACGAAAGTTGCGCGACGTCGGTGTTGGTCGGCGTGGTTTCGTTGTTTGGTTGGGCCATGGCATTCTCGTTGTCGTAACGGGTCGCTTGTGTTCGCTATCCCCGCATCAGCGCGAGGACGTGGGCGGCGGCGGAGTAGGCCAGCGCTTGCAGATCGTAGCCGCCTTCGAGCACCGAGACGATGCGGCCCCCGGCGCGGCGGTCGGCGACGTCCATGATCTTGCGCGTCGCCCAGGCAAAATCTTCTTCGAGCAGGTTGAGATTGGCGAGCGGGTCGCGCATGTGGGCGTCGAAGCCGGCGGAGATGACGATGAGCTCGGGCGCAAAGCCGTCGAGCCGCGGCAGGATGCGCTCCTCGAACGCGGCGCGGAACGCCTCGCCGCCGTCGCCGGGCTTGAGCGGCGCGTTGACGATGGTGTCGTATTCGCCGCGCTCGCTCGCCGCGCCGGTGCCGGGATAGAGCGGCATCTGATGGGTGGAGCAATACATCACGGTCTTGTCGGCCCAGAAGATGTCCTGCGAGCCGTTGCCGTGATGAACGTCGAAGTCGACGATCGCGGTGCGGGCAAGGCCGTGCTGCTTCTGCGCATAGCGCGCGGCGATCGCGGCGTTGTTGAAGAAGCAGAAGCCCATCGGCTGCGCGGTCTCGGCATGATGGCCGGGCGGCCGCGTGGCGACGAAGGCGTTGGCCGCCTTGTTGGTCAGGATTTCGTCGACGGCGTAGACCGCGCCGCCGGCCGCGCGCAGCGCCGCCTCGAAGCTGCCGGGCGACATCGAGGTGTCGGCGTCGATGCGCACCAGGCCTTCGTTCGGCGAGGCGTCGCGGATTTGCAGCACGTACTCCATCGGGTGGCACAGCGCGATCGTCTCGAGCGCCGCCAGCGGCGCTTGAACGCGCGCCAGCGGCTGGAATTTCTCCGCCTCGAGCGCGTGCTCGACGGCGCGCAGCCGCTCCGGCCGTTCGGGATGGCCGGACGGCGTCAGGTGTTGCAGGCAGGCCGGGTGCGAGATCAGCAGTGTGGACATTACGGTGAACTTGTCGGTTATTGGTCAGGAGGCAAGCGCGGCGTCGGCGCCGATGACGCCGGCCGCGCCTTCGACGATGGTGCGTTCGAGCGCCGTCGCGTGGACGGCGAAATTCTCGGCAAAAAACCGCGCCAGCGCGGTGCGCGAGGCGGCGTCGGCGTTGAGCCGCAGCGCGGCGAGCGCCTGCTGCGCGAGCAGGCAACCGCCGGCGGCGATGCCGAACAGTCGCAAATAGGGCGTCGCGCCGGCGAGCGCCTGGTCGGCGTCCGCGCCGATCTGGGTGATCAGCCAGTTCGTCGCGCGCGCGAGACTGTCGACGGCTTCCGCGAGCCGCACGCCAGTCCAGCCGAGCGCCGGATCGTTGGTGGCGTTCACCGCTTCGACGATCCGACGCAGTTCGCCGAGATAGGCCTCGACGACGTCGCCGTTCTCGAGCGGCAGCTTGCGGGTGACGAGGTCGATCGCCTGGATGCCGTTGGTGCCTTCGTAGATCGGGGAAATGCGGGCGTCGCGATAATGCTGCGCGGCGCCGGTTTCCTCGATGAAGCCCATGCCGCCATGCACCTGCACGCCGAGCGAGGCGACCTCGATGCCGATGTCGGACGAGAACGCCTTGGCGACGGGGGTGAGGAGCGAAGCGCGCGCGTGCGCCGCCTGCCGCGCCGCCTTGTCGGCGCCGCGCTCGGCCTGGTCGAGCGCGAGCGCGGTGGCGTAGCAGATGGAGCGCGCGGCTTGCGTCAACGCGCGCATGGTCAGGAGCATGCGCTTGACGTCGGGATGGGCGATGATCGGCGCCGATTGGGTCGCCGGCATGCCGGGAATGCGGCCCTGCTTGCGCTCGCGCGCATAGGCGAGCGCCTGCTGCGTCGCGCGCTCGGCGATGCCGACGCCCTGGAGGCCGACGGCGAGGCGGGCGCGATTCATCATGGTGAACATGCAGGCCATGCCGGCATTTTCCTGGCCGATCAGATAGCCGACGGCGCCGCCGTTATCGCCGAGGATCATGGTGCAGGTCGGCGAGCCGTGGATGCCGAGCTTGTGCTCGATGGCGTGGGCGCGCACGTCGTTGCGGGCGCCGAGCGTGCCGTCGGCGTCGACCAGGAATTTCGGCACCAGGAACAGCGAAATGCCGCGCGTGCCGGGCGGAGCGTCGGGCAGCCGCGCGAGCACGAGGTGAATGATGTTGTCGGTAAAATCGTGTTCGCCATAGGTGATGAAGATCTTCTGCCCGGTGATGCGGTAGCTGCCGTCGGCCGCGCGCTCGGCCTTGGCGCGCAGCGCGCCGACGTCCGAGCCCGCCTGCGGCTCGGTGAGATGCATGGTGCCGGTCCATTCGCCGGTGACCAGCTTTTGCAGATAAATGCGCTTGAGCTCGTCGCTGCCGTGGGCGTAGAGCGCGTCGATCGCGCCCATGGTGAGAAGCGGGCACAGCGCGAACGCCATCGACGCACTGTTCCACATTTCGGTGCAGGCGGCATTGACGGCTTGCGGCAGTCCCTGGCCGCCGAACGCTTCCGGCGAGGCAAGCCCGTTCCATCCGCCCTCGCGCCAGGTGCGGTAGGCGTCCTTGAAGCCGGGCGCGGTGACGACGGCGCCGTTGTCGAATTTCGCTCCGACCCGGTCGCCGTCGCGATTGAGCGGGGCGATGATGTCGGCGGCGATGCGGCCGGCTTCGCCGATGACGGCCTCGATATCGTCCATGCCGAGGTCGCCGAACAGGCCGGATTCGAGCGCCTTCGGCAGGCCCGCACCGTAGGTGAGGGCGAAACCCATGTCGGCGAGGGGGGCTTGATAGGTCATGGGTTTTCTCCCGGTTCTCCGCCGCCACGGTTAACGTTGGCAGACATCATTATATGGTGCGAACGCCGCTGCCTATGGGCGTACCTCGCCCCGGCGCGGCGGCGACCGCGGCAAAGATTGATCCGCGCGGACCGCATCGCTATGGTCCGCCCGCCGCGGCCGACCGGTGCGGCCGACCCGCGGGTCGCGTTGGGGCGTAGCCAAGTGGTAAGGCAGCGGATTTTGATTCCGCCATTCCCTGGTTCGAATCCAGGCGCCCCAGCCAGCCAAATCAATCGATTAGGCGGAAATCACTGTTCGCGGGCGCCGACGCGTGGCACCGATTTGGCACCGATTCAAGGATGCGGTTGGACAATTGGCGGTGTAGACAAAATTTGGCGCGAGAGGCACGCGTCAGGGATCGAAGCCGGAAGGCGGAGACGCGGAGCGGCTCCGTTCACGAGAGCCCGGCGCCGAAGGCGGACGCCCTAACGGCGTTTGCCGCAACTCAACTTCATCGGTTGAATAACGGGTTAAATGACGAAAGCGTCGCGATGGGCCAGGAGCGGTCCTCCGGCTTCCGACCAACCCGTCAGACTGCTATCTTTTTGTCGATCCTTAGCCCGCTTGATGAGGTCGGCTGAGGGTTTGGTGCTCGTGGGCAATGCCCGGACCATTTGGGCAGGGAGAAAGAAATGCCGGAGACTGAAATACGATTTACCGACGGTGCCGCGTATGAACGTTTTATGGGGCCATGGACCCGCAAGGTAGGTGCAATTTTCCTTGACTGGCTATCAATTCCTGCCGGGCAACGATGGCTCGAAGTAGGATGCGGCACGGGCATATTCACGGAATTACTTCTCGACACAGCGGCCCCAACCTCTGTCGTCGCTATCGACCCAGCACCCGCACAGATCAAACAGGCTCTTGCCAAACCCGTTTCGCGGCTAGCCGATTTTCAAGTGGCCGATGCACAGTTACTTCCGTTCGCCGATGCTGAATTTGACGTTGTTGCATCGGCACTGGTCATCAATTTCATTCCTGATCAATCTCGGGCCGTCAGTGAGATGAAGAGGGTCATAAAAGTCGGCGGCTCGGTTGCTGGTTACGTCTGGGATTTCGCTGGCAGTCTCAACGTCGTACGCCATGTCCTCGATCCGCTTAAAGCGTTCAATCCAAACTTGCCGCAAGTTCCTGGTAAAGAGAGTTCCCGCATTGAAGCTCTCGCTCGGCTATTTGAAGATGCTCAGCTGGAAGATGTGGCTGTGCGCGCCATCGAGGTCGAGGTTACATATCCTAGCTTTGATAACTATTGGCAGACATTCCTGGACAATCCGACGCCCTTTAGTGACTACATCAAGGGATTGACCAAACCGGATCGAGAAACGGTGCAAGCGAACGTCCGCTCACAAATGCCGGTCGCCGCCGACGGAACCGTCACCTTCGCGGCGCGTGCTAATGCGGTAAAGGGTCGTGTACCGGGCTGAGGCTCGTGGGGATACCGGAGAAGTTGGAACTGCGTGGCCGAGGCAATGTCCGCCACCGGGTCAAAAGCGGCGGTTTGGACGTTCGTCGGCCGCGTCCGTTATTCCTCCATTAGCTACCATATGGCTGCTATGCCGAAAGCGCCGTCATGAGTTGGTATTAGCCGGTTGCTTTTGTGCCACTCACGACGAAGGCCGGACACGGAATTTTACCCTGACCGGCCACCAATGCCTTAGCGGCTTCATCTTTAATCGCCTGTTCAATTCGATGCTGGACGTCCACAGTCTGGCGTTCATACATATAGGTGGCACGCACCATGCTTTTGCGCATCATATCGAACACATCGTCCGGTGAAACGGGTGCATAGAAGCAAGGAATTTCGTCGATGCGTACATCCGTGAATTTCGCTGCCTCCATTAAGGCAGTGAGGATCCAGGGGTCGCTTAACGTGAATATCCCTGGACCGACAGGAAGTGACGCGGAGCTGTCGGCGTGTCGCTGAACCGTCTCGGCTATCAAGGTGAGAACTTTAGCCTTCGCAGGTCCGCACCATACGCTGAAGGCGAAGCGCCCGTCGGGGCGCAGTACACGATAGGCGTCTGCCACGGCCTTACCTGGCCGAGGAAAGTGCAACATGCCGAACGCACAGGTTACCGCATCAAAGCTTGTATCTGCGTAGTGCAGATGCTCCGCATCTGCCAAATCGAACTTCGCTCCAGCGAAGCGCCGCCGGGCCTCTTTGACCATATCCTCTGCGATGTCGGCACCAATTGCGTCGAGGCCGCGACTTGCGGCTTCAGCGGCGACGTAGCCAGGCCCGCTTGCGACGTTCGAGCAATTTGGCGCCCGACCGGGCATTCACGGCAGCAAGCAGCGCATCGACGGCCTGGGTTGTCATCTGGCCCACAAGAGAATCGTAATGCTGGGCTTGTTTGCCCCAGCCCGCTCTCTCGAACTCTTTAAATGCTTGGCTTTGCTGCTCGTTGATGGTCATTGGAGAGCCCCCTGAAATTGCATCGAGCCGACTCGAATATCGCTTTTGCCGCCTTTTCACAACGCAGCCGCGAGGGTCTGCATGGCTGTCGCCGCTACGGCCCGCATGTCCGCCTTGGGTTGCAAGCTGACATGGACTCGTCACAACTCGTGGCATAAGGTGGAGCGCCGATGGGACGCACCCGATGAGAGCCCACAGGCCGTTGACAGGCAATCTGGCAGTCTGAGAACCCAAAATTTGCTCACGGCACGCCGCCGTCAGTGGCACGCCGTGAATACGCCGAGCCTAACAGGGAGGATACCTTTGACCACGGTTGTTGTTACTCATGAAGTCAAGAACGGCGAGCACTGGGCGAAAGCCTGGCACAAAGGGCCCGGCAGCCGGCATGAGTTGGTGGCCAAGCTTGGAGGCACGGCTCGCAATTTTCGTGATCCGCAGAATCCGAATCTGGCCGGCCTCATCTTGGAAGTGCCAGACGTGCAGGCGTTAGCAACCTTTATGCAATCCGCCGAGGTAGCGAAAGCCATGGCCGAGGATGGCGTGAAGCCGGAGACGGTCCGCATGGTGGTTGAGTTCACGCCTTAAACTGCCGCCTTTAGTAGAACGATAGGAAGACCGATCCTTTGCCGTCGCTCTCCGCGAGGGCGTTGTATCGCGTAGGAGTGCGTTCTCTATTGCGCATACCCAGGTTGGGGCCACCCGCCCGGCACAGCCTGGGCCAATACCTGCCTCCCGCACCGCAAGATAAGATTGTAAGCGCTGTCCCGATAGCTATGGTTATGTTCCGCCGGAAGGCACCCAATCATTGAAAACTTAGGGGGACGATCCACACCATGGAACCCGATATTTCAAAGCAAGCTCCTTTTCCATCCGGCCCAATATTAATTCCGCCTGGAGCCGGCGATAAATTCAGCTTTGGAGGCTTTGGCACGCACTGGAAGATCGACGGCTCTCAAACGGGTAATCGTTTTTCAATTGTACACCACCCTTTGGCGCCCCGTACGTTGGCAGCGCCTTTGCATCGTCACTACCGCGAAGATGAGTATTCCTATGTGTTGACCGGCGTTCTCGGAGCGTTACTGGGCGACGACGTTGTAACAGCAGAACCGGGCGCATGGGTGTTCAAACCGCGAGGGCAATGGCATACGTTCTGGAACGCGGGTGATACTCCATGCGAAATCATTGAAGTAATCTCGCCTGCTGGTTTTGAAAATTATTTTCGCGAATGGAGTACAATCTGGCCCGACAGAACTCAGTCTATCCCGCTTCTTCGAAAGTACGAATTGGATATGGACTTTGACAGCGTCGTTGCGCTGTGCGCCCGGTTCGGATTGACTTCGTCGCGATCCGCCGCCCCATCCGGGCGGTAATGAAACTGCACGGCCGTTGATGTCTGGCCCTTAGCAGACGATTCTTAGCTACGTCAACCGGGTCCGGTTTTTAGGGTCTGAAGGGGGCCGCTAATAGGCTTAGCGAGTTGAAACGGCTGCATGCTATCAATGTTGCGTTGCGGCGTAGTCTCGCTGCAGATGTCGCTGGTCATTCGCAACCGATGTCACCTCAGTGGAAAGTCTGTTATTGCCGACAGCGGACCTGGCAAATCGGCGAAAAACGGGGCAATAGCCTTGGTGGGCAATGAATCCGTTTGATCGAAGTTTGCTGAGGCGGAGTTGCGTGCGCCTATTCGGACAATTTGCGCGGCAACTCTCTTCGCATATGCGGCGCGAGACAAGGGAATGACTTGTCGCGAATTGCTGTAATTGGCAAGATTCTGCACTTTTTTATAGAAAGGCAAGATGCGCGCGCGCCGACAATTGCGCCGACATTATTGGCGCAGCGCGGCGTGCAGCCACCCGAGTTCGGCGCGTGAGATCTCGCGATTTCGTGTGAAGGGACAAATACTCCTTCACTTCACCGGCACCCGGATCGAGGTGCCGGCTCAGGCCGGTTGAGACGTGCGGCTCGCGCGCAGGGAGGCGAGGGCCGCTGCCTCGACATCGTAATCGTAGACCCATTTGCGGAAGACCGCGGCGTTGGCGATCTCCTTGTCGCGCTGCTCGAGGCTCTCGTAGCGCGAATCGTAGCGCAGGCCGTTTTTGCGCGCCTCGGCTTGAACGATGCCGGTGCGCTCGAGGCGGAACGCCTGGTAGCGCCGCAACGCATCGGCGACCTCGACGGCGGCGCGGCCTTCAACAAATACCGCCAGAGCGACACCGTCTTCGATCGCCTGATTAGCACCCTGGCCGACATGCGGAAGCATGGCGTGCGCCGCGTCGCCCAGCAGCGCGAGGCGCCCCTTGGTCCACGACGCCAGCGGCTTGCGGTCGTAGAGGCCCCACCAGAAGCAGCTCTCGACGGCCGCCAGGAGCCCGACCACGCGCGGATCCCAACCGTCGAACGAGGCCGCGAGCTCGTCGCGATCGCCGATCGCGGACCACGATTTCGACCGTCTCGCTTTCGGTGGGGACGAAGCCGACATAGTTGAGCAGCCGGCCGCTGCGCACCGGGAACACCATGAAATGCTTGCCGTCGCCCATCCAGACCTGATGCGCTTCCTTCCGCCATCCCGGGACCTTGTCGGTCGCAATCAAGCCGCGATAGGCGCGCGAGCCGGAATATTCCGGCAGCGACGGTTCGACGACATATTTCTGCAAGCCCGATTGGATGCCGTCGGCGGCGATGACAATGTCGGTCTCGACGACATTGCCGTTCGCGAATGTCAGCCGCGCCGCGTCGCCGTTCTGTTCGAAGCCGACGCAGCGATGACCCGTGCGGATCACGCCCGGCGGCAGCGCCTCGGCAAGAACGCCCAACAGGTCCGCGCGATGCATCCCGTACAGACCGTTCCAGCCCCTCGAATCCGTGGTGAGTATCCGGCCGACGACCGAGCCGTCCATGCGGTAATATTCGGAGCCTTCGCCGACCCTGGCGCCGACCTGCGCCAGCGCCTCGCGCAACCCCATTCTTTCCAGTTGCCGCAAGGCGTTCGGATAGATGAAGACGCCGGCGCCGACTTCGCCCAGCGCGCCCGCCTGCTCGAACACCGTGACGTTGATGCCGCGCCGCACCAGCGCGTTCGCGGCGGACAGTCCGCCAATCCCCCCACCAACAATCGCTGCACGAAGGCGCTTCCCTGCCATGACGGTCTTGTCCATTTTCACCGCGGGGGAATTTCCTTTAGATCATGACAACGGACGAAGCAATATTGCAGGAAAGTGAGACGCGAGCGTGAGCGTGATCCCGTTATGGCGCAGCATCTGGGCGAATTCGGCGGTCATGCTCGCGCTCATGCTCGCACTCTTGGCCGCGCCGGTGGAGGCCCGAACGCTCGCTGCGATCAAGGCCGCCGGCGTCCTCGAGGTCGGCCTCACCGGCGACTATGCGCCTTACGCGCTGCGCGGGCGCGACGGCAGCATCACCGGGGCCGATGTGGTGATGGCGCGGACGCTGGCCGGCGCGCTCGGCGTTGCGCTCGTGATCGTGCCGACGACGTGGAAGTCGATGACCGACGACTTCAAGGCGGACCGGTTCGATATCGTCATGGGCGGCGTGAGCGTCACGCCGCAGCGTGCCGCCCTCGGCGATTTCTCTGTTCCCGTCATGAGCGATGGCAAGCGCCCGATCGTGCGCTGCGCCGACAAGGACCGTTACACGTCGGTGGCAACGATCGACGGGCCCGGCGTGCGGGTCGTGTACAATCCCGGCGGCACCAACGAGGCTTTCGCCAAACGGCATTTTCCTGACGCAAGACTGGAAGAATATCCCGACAACCGGACGATCTTCGACGAAATAGCGGCGGGCCGCGCCGACGTCATGGTCACCGACGGCGCGGAGGTCGACTATCAGGCGCGTCGCCATCCCGGCCTGCTCTGTCCGGCCGTCGTGCCGGATGCGTTCGATCATTTCAACAAAGCCTATTGGATGACGCGCGATCAGGCGCTGAAAGCCGCGGTCGACGCCGTGGTGAAGAAAAGCCTGGGTGCGGGCGATTATCAGCGCGCTTTGGCCGCCGCCGCCGGCGAGCCATAGGTTTCATGCCCGATGTTTGCTTTCGCGACGGCGAGCGGCGGTTCGATCGTGTCGGTGCGGCCCCGCGCATCGTCGTCATCGCCCCGCCCGATCGCCATGATGGCGGTGCCCATGGCCACGCTGCCGAAGGTGATGAGAAAGCCGAACAGCAGCAGTCCGAGTGCCGTCGCCGGCGAGCGATCGGCGAGGATCAGGTCGCGCAGCCGATCCGGATTGAGCGCGATCAGCCCGCCGAGCAGCAATGCGGCCGCGGTCGCGCCGATGGCGAGGTTGACGGCAAGAAGTCGCAACAGCGGCTGCCGGAATACGTTCACCGGAGCGGCGCCAAGATCGGGTTGCGTTGGTTCCACTAGTCATGGTCCTGACGTATTGCGACGAATGAAGGCATGCAATGGTAAAAGTGGCGACAAGCCCGCGCGCCATTGAGCTATATCAATCGAAGCGCCGCCGATGTATTTATTTTCAAGTGCCACGGGTCAGCAGGGCTCTTCAGGTGAGTGTTGCGGTCGAGCGTGCCAAGACCGCGCCGGGAGCTGAAAGATGAATTCCGTCGGAGCGCAACGCATGGCAACCGTGTCGCGCGAGCGCCGTGCAGACGCTGCTCGACGTGCTGGCGGCGGAACGCTACCAGGTGATCGGGCCGGCCATGCGCGACGGCGCGATCGTCTACGAGCCGGTCTCGCATCTTTCCGACTTGCCGGTCGGCTGGACCGACCGCCAGGAGCCGGGACGCTATCGGCTGGAGCGGCGCGACGACGAGGCGCTGTTCGGATTTGCCGTCGGCCCGCAGGCGTGGAAGCGCTTCCTGCATCCGCCGGTCGAAACGCTGTGGACGATGCGCCGGGGCGAAGACGGCGTCACCGTCGAGAGCGCGACCGACGCCGCGCCCAAATTTGCCTTCATCGGCGTGCGGGCCTGCGAACTCCACGCCATCGCGATCCAGGATCGCGTGCTGGCGGCGGGCCCTTATGCGGACGTGGCTTATGCAACGCGCCGGCAAGGCGCCTTCATCGTCGCCGTCAATTGCGGGCAGGCGGGGGCGACGTGCTTTTGCGTCTCCATGCAGACGGGGCCGAAGGCCGACAGTCGGATTCGATCTGGCGCTGACCGAGCTCATCGACGGCGACAGGCATGAATTCCTGGTCGAGGTCGGCAGCGAGGCGGGCGCCGACGTTGCTCGAGCAAATTCCGCATCGCGCGGCGACGCGACGCCGACGTTGCGGCGGCCGAGGCGGTGGTCGAGCGGACGAGCAAGTCAGATGGGCCGTCAGCCTGGAGACCGACGGGCTCAAGGAGCTGCTGCAGGAGCAACCTCGACCATCCGCGCTGGGACGAGGTCGCCGAGCGCTGCCTCACCTGCGGCAACTGCACCATGGTCTGCCCGACCTGCTTCTGCACGACGGTCGAGGACCACAGCGATCTCGCCGGCACGTCGGCCGAGCGCGTGCGCAAGTGGGATTCCTGCTTCACCATGGATTTCTCCTATCATTCACGGCGGCAGCGTCCGCAAGTCGGCGCGCTCGCGCTATCGGCAATGGATGACGCACAAGCTCGCGACCTGGATCGATCAGTTCGGCACGTCGGGCTGCGTCGGCTGCGGCCGCTGCATCACCTGGTGCCCGGTCGGCATCGACATCACCGAAGAGGCCGCGGCCATCAGGGCAAATCCGCAACCGCAGCCGGACGACGGCATGAAGAAGACGGCGTGAAGAATCTTGAGCAAATCCTGCAGGAGCATCCTTTCTTTGCCGGCGCCCCCGTCGAAGAGGTGAAGCTCATCGCCGGCTGCGCGCGCAACCATCTGTTCCAGGCCGGCGAGTATCTGTTTCGCGAAGGCGATCCGGCCAACGAGTTCTTTCTGATCCGGCACGGCAGGGTCGCGCTCGAAATCGCCGCGCCCGGCCGGTCGCCGACTCGTCTTCGAGACCTTGGGCGTCGGCGAGTTCGTCGGCGCGTCCTGGCTGATCCCGCCCTATCGCTGGACGTTCGACGCGCGCGCCGTCGAACTGACGCGAGCGATCGGCATCGACGCGGCCTGCCTGCGGGGGAAATGCGAGGCCGATCACGATCTCGGCTACGAGATGATGAAGCGCTTCCTGCCGGCGTTGGTGAAGCGGCTGCACGCGACCAGGCTTCAGATCCTCGATGTCTATGGCAAGCATTGACGCCGGCGCAGCGCGGCCGTTCGATCCGTTCGTGCCGCAGATCTATCGGGTCGAGCAGGTGAGCCGTGAGCTCGGCGACACCGTGACGCTCGATCTCGCGCCGGTGAGTGGGCCGCGGCCGCCCTTCGAGCCCGGACAGTTCAACATGCTCTACGTGTTCGGCGTCGGCGAAGTGGCCATCAGCATCAGCGGCGACGCGCGACCGACGCTGCGCTTCGTGCACACCGTCCGCGACGTCGGCGCGGTCAGCGGCGCGATCGCGAAGCTTGAAGCCCGGCGCGACGATCGGTGTGCGCGGTCCGTTCGGGACCGGCTGGCCGGTCAAGGCCGCCGAAGGCTCCGACGTCGTCATCGTTGCCGGCGGCCTCGGCCTCGCGCCGCTGCGCCCGGCGATCTACCAGATCTTCGCCAACCGCGGCCGCTACGGCCGGGTCGTCATTCTGTTCGGCAGCCGCAATCCCGAACGACATGCTCTATCGTCATGAGCTCGAGCAATGGCGGGCGCGGCTCGATGTCGATATCGACGTCACGGTCGATCATGCCGATGCCGATTGGCGCGGCAATGTCGGCGTCGTGCCGAAGCTCATTCCGCGCGCGGCGTTCGATCCGCACGAGACGGTCGCGCTGATCTGCGGGCCGGAGGTGATGATGCGCTTCACGGTGAGCGCGTTGCGCGACGCCGGCGTCGCGGCGGAGCGCATCTATGTCTCGATGGAGCGCAACATGAAATGCGCCATCGGCCTGTGCGGCCACTGCCAGTTCGGCCCGACTTTCGTCTGCAAGGATGGGCCGGTCATGCGGTTCGACCGCATCGCCGGCATCTTCGCCAGTGCGGGAGATCTGACCGTGGATGACCGTGAGCCTGTCGAACTCCAACGGCCGCGCCTCGCGGTCTGGAAATTCGCCTCCTGCGACGGCTGCCAGCTGTCGCTGCTCGATTGCGAGGACGAACTGCTGACCCTCGCCGGCGCGGTCGAGATCGCCAATTTCCCGGAAGCATCGAGCGCGCGTCGAGGATGGCCCCTACGATCTCTCGCTGGTCGAAGGATCGATCACCACCGCGCACGATGCCGCAGCGCATCCAGACGGTGCGGCGCGCAATCGAAGCATCTCGTCACCATCGGCGCCTGCGCCACCGCCGGCGGCATCCAGGCGCTGCGCAATTTCGCCGACGTGAACGATTTCGTCGCCGCCGTCTACGCCATCGCCGCACTATATCAGCACGCTGGCGACATCGACGCCGATCTCGGCCCATGTCCCGGTCGATTTCGAGTTGCAGCGGCTGTCCGATCAACAAGGCGCAGCTCCTCGAGGTGATCTCGGCCTTCCTCGCCGGCCGCAAGCCGGCGATCGCCGCGCACAGCGTCTGCATCGAGTGCAAGCAGCGCGGCACGGTCTGCGTGATGGTGCAGGGCACGCCCTGCCTCGGGCCGGTGACGCATGCCGGCTGCGGCGCGATCTGCCCGTCCTATCGGCGCGGCTGCTACGGCTGCTACGGCCCGATGGAGACGCCGAACACGGCGGCGCTGGCGCGCGAATGGCAGGCGCTCGGCGCGACGCCGCGCGACATTCAGACGGGCCTTCCGCACGTTCAACGCCGCCGCGGAGCCGTTCCTGAAGGAGAGCGAAGCGCATGGCGACTAAGACCATCCGGGTCGATTATCTCGCCCGCGTCGAGGGCGAAGGCGCGCTCGATCTGCAGATCAGCGACGGCCGGGTGACGTCGGCGCAGCTCAATATTTTCGAGCCGCCGCGCTTCTTCGAGGCGTTGCTGCGCGGCCGCGGCTACGCCGAAATGCCCGACATCGTCGCGCGCATCTGCGGCATCTGCCCGATCGCCTATCAGATGAGCGCGGTCCACGCGATCGAGAACGCCTTCGGCGTCAAGGTCGACGGGCAGCTGCGCGCGCTGCGGCGGCTGATCTATTGCGGCGAATGGATCGAAAGCCACGCGCTGCACGTCGTGATGCTGCATGCGCCGGATTTTCTCGGCTATCCCGACTGCGATCGCGATGGCGCGCGATCATGGCGACATCGTCCGCGGCGGCCTGGCGCTGAAGAAGGCCGGCAACGAATTGATGCGCCTGCTCGGCGGCCGCGAGATCCATCCGGTCAATGTGAAGGCCGGCGGCTTCTATCGCGTGCCGCGGCCGGCCGAACTCGTCGGCGCTCGCCGAGAACCTGAAGCAGGCGCGCGAGACCGGGCGATCGAGCTCGTGCGCTGGGTCGCGACCTTTCCCTTTCCCGGATTTCGAGCGCGACTACGAATTCGTGGCGCTGCGGCATCCGCGACGAATATCCGCTCAACGAGGGCCGGCTCGTCTCCAGCCGCGGCCTCGATATCGACATCGCCGATTACGATACGGAGTTCGAGGAGCGGCAGGTCGCGCATTCGACCGCGCTGCATTCGGTGCTGAAGCGCCGCGGCGCCTATCTCGTCGGGCCGCTCGCGCGCTATGCGCTGAATTTCGACCGCCTGCCGCAATCGATCCAGGACCTTGCCGCGCGAGGCCGGGCTCGGTCCGGTCTGCAGGAACCCGTTTCGCAGCATCATCGTGCGCGCGCTCGAAATCGTGTTACGCCTGCGAGGAAGCGCTGCGGATCATCGCCGACGTACGAGCCGCCGCAGGAGGCGTCGGTGCCGATCGCGCCGCGGGCGAGCATCGGCTTCGGCTGCACCGAGGCGCCGCGCGGCATCTGCTGGCACCGCTACGACGTTCGCGGACGACGGCACGATCACCGCCGCGCGCATCGTGCCGCCGACGTCGCAGAATCAGCCGAGCATCGAAGCGGACCTCGCCGCCGTCGCGACGCCGCTCGTCGATCAGCCCGACGACGTCATTCGCGCCCGCTGCGAGCAGAGCATCCGCAACTACGATCCCTGCATCTCCTGCTCCGACGCATTTCCTCAAGCTGTCGGTGCATCGCACATGACGACCAAGCGCCGCGCAGATTGCTGGTGGTGTGCGTCGGCAATCCGGATCGCGGCGATGACGGGTTGGGGCCGCTGGTAGCGAAGACGCTGGCCGGCGCGTTGCCGGCCGACGTCAAGCTCGCCTGTGCGAACGGCGATATGCTCGGCCTCATCCCGGAATGGTCGGACGTCGACGGCATGATCTGCGTCGACGCGGCCGCCTTGCTGACAACGCCCGGCCGCATCCATCGCTTCGACCTCGCCACGACCGAATTGCCGCGCGACATGGCGCCGCCATCGAGCCACGCTCTGGGGCTTGCCGAGGCGATCGCGTTGGCCCGGGCGCTCGAACAGGCGCCGCGCGACATCATCGTCTACGCGGTCGAAGGCGCAGAATTCGGCGGCGGCGCGGCGATGACCCCGGCAGTCGCAGCCGCCGCTGATGAAGTTGCAGGCCGCATCGTCGCGGAAGTCGAGCGCCTTCGCGACTGAGAATCGTGTTTGGTTCGCGTCGGGTATGCGGCGGCTTCTCGTTGAGCACGAGCCAACAGAGTTCAGCTGAACGACGGCCTGCGCGCCCGTCGATCTTCGGCAGCTTCAAATCGAGCAGACCGCTCAATGCATGCATTTGCCGCCGTCGACGTTGATCGTTTGTCCCGTCATGAAATCGCTCGCGGCCGACGCCAGGAACATGACGGCGCCAACGAGATCATCCGGCACTTGCGCGCGCTTCAAGGCGCGGTCGGCAAAGGATTGGGCGCCGAGATAGTTGGAGCGCGGAGGACTGCAATTGCGAATCGCTCAGCGTCAGCCCCGGCGTGATGGCGTTGACGGTGATGCCGAATTCGCCGACCTCGCGGGCGAGCGCGCGGGTGAAGCCGATCACGCCGGCCTTCGAGGTGGTGTAATGCAGACGGTTCGGCGTGCCGTCCCAGATCCGACTCGACGAGATGTTGACGATCTTGCCATGTCCTCTGTTGCCGCATCGCCGGAAACACCGCGCGACAGCACAGGAACATGCCGCGAAGGTTGACCGTCATGACCTGGTCCCACTCCTCGAGCGGAATTTCGAGCCACGACCGCCGCGGCAGCGTGCTCATCAGCGAAGCGTTGTTGATGAGGACGTCGATCGCGCCGAATGCGTCGAGCGTCGTGCGGACCAACGCCGCGACGGAGTTCGGATCGGCGATGTCGCAAGTTGCGGCGATCGCCGTGTGGCCGCGGTCCGTGATGGCGCCCGCGACCGCGCCGGCCGCAGCCGCGTCGATATCGGCCGCCACCACGCGGGCGCCGCATTGCGCAAATGCTTCGGCATAGACCTTGCCGATGCCTTTGCCGCCGCCGGTGATGATGACGCTCCGGCCGACCAGATCGAATCGCTCGTTGACGTGATCCACCATGCTCTCACCTTGCAAGTTGCGCCGTCGCCTATGGGCGCCGTGTTGTTTGTTTGTCATGACGTTCCGTCAGATTTGCCGTCCGGGGGCGCAGCGGCGATCTCGCCGTCGTCGCAGGCGCAGCCATAAATCATGCGGGCGCTCTGGATGCTGACATAGCCGTTGCGGACGTCGTCGATCACGGCCTCGCGCGCGCGCTCTTGCGGCGGACCATAGCCGCCGCCGCCGCTGCGTTCGAAGCGCAGCACGTCGCCGGCCGAGAGCTGGCGGGTGGTGATCGGCTCCAGTTCCTCGCGGTCCGGCCGCTGCGGATTGAGGATGATCCGCGACGGCTTCGGGCTGTAGCCGCCATTGAGCCCCCAGGCGGTGAAGCGATGGTTCGATGAGCGCACGGTGAGCACGCTGTCTTCCAGCACCTCCAGTTCGCGCACATAGCCGATGCCGCCGCGGTAGCGGCCGGCGCCGGCGGAATCGCACCAGATGTCGAACCGGCGCACCCTGATCGGATATTCGGTTTCGATGATCTCGACCGGCGCGCCCGGGGTGAAATGATTGATGGCGTGCACTATGACGCCGCCGTCGTGCTGGCTGGTGCCGCCGAGCGACGTCACCATCAGTTCGTAGAGGACGGTCGGTTTGTCCGCGCGCGCCTTGCGGTAGCCGATCGAGATGGCGCCGGAGCCGAGGCCCGAAGGGGCGACCGCGCGTGCCGGATTGAGTTTGCCCATCGCGGCAAGGACGCAATTGTAGACGAGGTGCGCGGTCGGGAAATAATGGTTCACCGTCGCTGGCCGTCTGGGGCTGACGACAAGCCCTTCCGGGATCTTGAAATCCACCGCGCCTGTCAGCCCCGAATTGATCGGAATGGTCGGGTCGGCGGTCGCGACCAGCGCGATCAGCGCCGCGGACTTCGCGGTGTTGGTGGTGAGGTTCACCGGCCCGAGCGTCTGCGGATCGCAGCCGGAGAAATCGATCTCGATCCGATCCCCGTGTTTGGTCGCGCGCACATGGATACGCACCGGGCGGTCCTTCACGGCGCCGTCGTAGTCCAAAAAGCCCTCGGCCGTCTCCGACGCGTCCTGCCACTGCGCGATCTCGCCGCGCAGCCGCCGTTCGGTCGAGACGAGCAGATGCTCGATCGAGCGCGCGACGACCTCCGCGCCGTACTCCGCGCAGAGCTGCGCCAGCCGCTCCGCGCCCATCCGCGTACAGCCGACCTGCGCGCGCAGATCGCCGAGCACCATGTCGGGAATGCGGCTGTTGTTGCGGATGATCGCTTCGATCGCGTCGTCGATGCCGGCGCTGGTCTGAAAGCGAACCGGCGGCAAGCAGCAGACCGTCGTGAAAAATCTCGCGCGCGGCGGCGCCCGACGATCCCGGCACGATGCCGCCGATGTCGGCCTTGTGGGCGATGCTGACGCCGAAGCCGACCAGCGCACCGTCGTGGAACGCCGGCGTGACCGCGACCATGTCGGGCGCATGGGCGTTGCCGGCCTGATAAGGATCGTTGACGACGAAGCTGTCGCCGGGGCGCAGGCGCTCCGCGTAGCGCTCCTTCACCTTGCGCACCGCCTGCTCGTAGGCGAGCAGATGGTATTGCAGCCCGCCGCCGATGATGACCACGCGTCCGTCGCGGTCGGTCAGTCCGGCGGTGCCGTCCTTCGATTCGCGCAGGATCGGCGAATAGCCGCTGTGGTAGAGCGCGTATTGCATCGACGAGGCGATCTCGCGCAGGCGGCTGCCGACGACCTCGGTCGTGATCGGATCGATGGTCATCACTGTTCAACCTCGTCGATGATGAGCGTGCCGACCGCATCGACGGTGACGCGCTGGCCGGCAAGCACCAGTGTCGTCGAATCGAACTGATCGATGATCGCCGGGCCTTCGATGCGGTCGCCGGCGGTCAGTCGTTCGCGCTGAAAGACGCGCGCCTCGATGAACCGATCGGCATCGACATCGAACAACGGACGCCGCCCCTTGGCGGCGCGCTCGATGCCACCATCGAGGTGCGGCGTCGTGCCGACCCGCAATTGCGGGACAGTGATCTCGGCGTTGACGCGAAGCGTGACGATCTCGGCCTCTTCGTCCGCCGCCGATTGGCCATAGACCTGCGCGTGCAGCGCGTCGAAATCGCGTTTGAGCGCGGCGCGGTCGGTCTCGCCCAGATCGCCAGGAGGGCAAGTGACGCCGAGCGTGTAGCCTTGCTGGAGGTAGCGCAGATCGATTTTTCTGACGAGCTTGACGGCGTCGCGCGTAAAACCTTCGTCCGCCGCCTCCGCGTAGGCTTTTTCGGCAAGCTCGTGGAAGAGCGTGTTCATGCGCGCGAGCGGGAAGCGGCCGAGCAGCCCGACCACCGACTGCATGTAGGAATGCCGCACCGCCGTCTGCAGGAGCCCCATCGCGCAGTTGAGGCCGGGATGCAGGGGCACGAGCACGCGCGGAATCTGCAAGCGCGCGGGCGATATAGGCGGCGTGGAGCGGTCCGGCGCCGCCGAAGGCGAGCAGCGCGAAACGGCGCGGATCCTGACCCTGCTCCTGCAGCGCGAGACGAAGATCGACGGCCATGTTGGTGTTGACGATCCGCACGATGCCCGAGGCCGCCGCGATCAGATCGAGCCCGAGCGGCGTCGCGACCTTCTGCTCGATCGCGCGCCGCGCGCGCGCTTCGTCGAGCTGCAACGCGCCGGCGAGGCGGCCGGCGCTGCTCAGCGCGCCAAGGACGACATTGGCGTCGGTGACGGTCGGCGCTTCGCCGCCGCGGCCGTAGCAGGCCGGACCGGGATTCGCGCCCGGAGCTGTGCGGACCGACTTTGAGCAGACCGTCCTTGCCGACCCAGGCGATGGTGCCGCCGCCGGCGCCGAGCGTGCGCACCTTCAGCATCGGCGTGCCGATATCCTGGCCGGCGATATTGCCTTCCGTCGTCTCGAGGACCTGGCCGGCGACGATGACGCTGATGTCGGTGCTGGTGCCGCCCATGTCGAAGGTGACGACGTGCCGCTCGCCGGCGCGCTGTGCCAATTCGATCGCGGCGATGACGCCGGCGGCCGGGCCCGACAACAATGTCTGATTGGGATGCCGCGCACCGATCGAAATGCGCATCAGTCCGCCGTTCGACTGCATCAGGAAGCGTTGCGGCGTGGCGACGCCGGCCTGCGACAGCCGGTCGCCGAGGCGGACCAGATAGCTCTCGATCTTGGGGCCGACATAGGCGTCGATGACCGTCGTCGACAGCCGCGGGTATTCGCGGATGACCGGCAGGACGTTCGACGACAGCGAGATGCGCACGTCCGGCGCTTCCTCGGCGATGATCGCGGCGGCGCGTTGCTCGTGGGCGGGATTGAGGAACGAGAACAGGAAGCACACGGCGATGGCCTGCACGCCCTGGTCGCGCAGGCGGCGCACCGAGGAACGCAGCTCCGCCTCGTCGAGCGCCGTGACGAGCGGCGCCCTGGTAATCCAGCCGCTCGGTCACTTCCTCGGTGAGATGTTGCGGCGCCAAGCAGCGGCGGCTTGCGGTAATAGGTGTCGATGAGATCGCTCCCGGTCGGCTGCGACCAGCCGCGCGCCTCGTAGACGGCGCGAAACCCGCGCGTGATCAGCAGGCCGGTGACGACGCCCTTGGATTTCGATGAGCGCGTTGGTCGCAACGGTGGTGCCGTGAGCGAAGAAGCCGACGTTGGCGGCGGCGACGCCTTTTTGCGCCAGCTCTTGCAAGGCGTTGATAACGGCGACCGACGGATCGGCGGGTACCGACGGGACTTTCGCCACGTGAATGGCCTGCGTGTCGCGGTTGACCGCGATCAGATCCGTGAACGTGCCGCCGGTGTCGACGCCGACCATCCAGGCACCGTGGCGCATTGCGCTGCCTTCAATCGCGCCCCCGTCATCGGCGCCCGTGCGATTGTCCATTTTTGTTTTCCCGAACGAAGCTCAAGCCTGGGAGTGGATGGGCGGCCGCCACGCGCCGAAATGGCGCTCGAGCCGCGACAGCGCGGCATCGATTAGCACGGCCATAGCGAGCGCGAGCAGCGTACCGAGATAGACCGCGCCGGTGTTGAACAGCGTGCGGTTGAGCGAGATCAGGAATCCAAGCCCGGCCGCGGCGCCGAGCATCTCGGCGACCAGGACGCCGATGAGGATCATCGAGGTGCCGATGCGCAGCCCCGAGATGATGGCGGGCATGGCGAGCGGCAGCATCACCTGCACGATCAGTTGCAGCCGCGTCGCGCCGAACGCGGTCGCCATCTGCGCATAGGCACGGTCGGTCGCGCGCACCCCGATCATCGTGTTGAGCGCGATCGGGAACACGCCGGACAGCACGCCGAACGCGATCTTCGATTCCGGACCGATACCGACCCACACCAGCAACAGCGGATAGACGATGACGAGGGGCACCGCGATCAGCGCCGAGAGAATGGGTGCGGCGATGGCGCCGAGCATGCGCATCGCGCCGAGCCCGGCGCCGGCGACGATGCCGAAGCTCCATGAGATCGCGATCGAGATCACAAGCTCCAGCGCCGTGGTGCCGCAGGCATCGAGGAAGCCGCGCCAGTCCTTGATCGCGGCCTTTACGACCAGGCTCGGCGAGCCGATGATGAGCGGGTTGATGAGATGCAGGCGGAACGCGACTTCCCACGCCGCAATGGCCGCGGCAAATATCGCCACCCGGCGCAGTGCGATGGGCCACATGCGTGCGCTCACGGCACTTGCTCCGCCAGCAGATGCCAGATGCGATTGCGCACCCGGCCAAAATACTCGCTGCCGATCATGTCGTAGGTGCGCGGACGCGGCAGCTCGACCTCGATGCGCTCGACGATGCGGCCGGGACGGGCCTGCATGACCAGAACGGTGTCGGCCAGGAAGATCGCCTCGGTGAGGCCGTGGGTGATGAACAGAATGGTCTTGCGGCTGCGCTCCCAGATTTGCAGCAACTCGCCGCCCATCTTGGTGCGGGTCTGCTCGTCGAGCGCGGCGAACGGCTCGTCCATCAAGAGGATCTTCGGGTCCTCGACCAGGCCGCGCGCGATCGCGACCCGCTGGCGCATGCCGCCGGAAAGCTGGTGCGGATAGCTTTCCGCGACCTCGGCGAGACCGACCAGCGCCAGCATGTCGAGCGCCCGCGCGCGCCGGCGCGCCGGGTCGCCGCCGCGCAAGGCGAGCGGGAATTCGATGTTTTGCACCGCGGTCTTCCAGGGCAAGAGCAGCGCGTCCTGGAACACGATCCCGGTCGCGCTCGGGCGCGGACCCGCGAGCGGCTCGCCTTCGATCAGGATTTCCCCTTCGCTCGCCGGAACGAGGCCGGCGATGATCTGCAGCAAGGTCGATTTGCCGCAACCGCTCGGACCGACCAGCGTCACGAAGCGGCCGTTGGCGACGTTGAGCGAAATGTCGTCGAGCACCCCGAGGCCGCCGGCCGCGGCGCCGAAGCTCTTGCTGACGCAGCGTACCACGATCGCATCGCCGGTCCCAGCACCGATGCCGCGGGCGCTCACGCGATGGCTCCGAAATTGAAGCGGCCGGTGCCGGCCGAGCGCTCCCACGCCTCGAGCAGCTGATTGATCACGATGCAAACGAATACGATGAGCAGAACGGCCGCGAGCAGCTTGCGGATCTCGTAATACTCGCCCCAGTGCACGATTGCCCGGCCGACGCCGACCGGCGCCGAATACATCTCGGCGAGCAGCACGCCGGTGACGACGAAGATGAAGCCGATCCGCAGGCCGGCGATGATCAGCGGCAGCATCGCCGGCAGATAGATGCGGGCATAGATTTGGCCGCGCGAGGCGCCGATCGCGCGGCCGAGCGTAACGAAGCCGCTCGGCACCGAGGCGACGGCCGCTTCCGCATAGACCACGATGACGAAGAACGCGAGCACCGCGCCGAATACGATCTTCTGGGTGAAGCCGATGCCGAGCGCCAGAATAAAGATCGGCAGGAAGATCGATTTCGGGATCGCCATCAGCGCGTGGAAGACCGGATTGACGAGCCGCGCCGCCGCCGGCGTTTCGGCCAGGAAGAATCCGAGAATGATGCTCGTCGGCGCCACGATGAGGAACGAGACGACGACTTCCACCGCGGTCACGCGCAGGTCGGCGAGAAAGCGCGGGTCGTGCAGGAGTTGCCAGAGCGTCGCGAGTACGTCGGACAGCGGCGGCAACAGTTCCGGATTGATGATGCCGCGACGGCTCACGAATTCCCAGGCGACGGCCGCTGCTGCCGCAATTGCCACTTGCGCGGCAAAAATGCTGATGCTGACGACCGTCGTCTTCATGCTCGATCTCTTCTCGGACGCTACGCCTGAGCTACGACTTGCCTGAGCTACGATTTGGACCCCGGCAAGAACTTGGTCGTGTAGACCATCATCGGGTCGATTTTCGGCAGGTCGTCCATGCCCCAGGCCTTGCCGGCGATACGCACGGAATTCCGGATGCCTTCGGGCTTGATCTCGCCATTGGCGGGCTGCGTGCGGATGATCTGTTCGTAGACTTGCTGATTGATCTTGTCGTTGGTCTCGCTGGTATAGGTCTTGAGATAGCTCAGGCCGAAGGTTTGATCGTGCTGCATGCGGTCGAGCGCCTTGAACGACGCCGCCAGAAAGGCGCGCAATTGCGCGGCCTGGGTCTTCATCGCCGCTTCCGACGCAACCACGACGTTGGGATAGGTCGGCACCATGTCCTTGCCGAGATCGACCAGCGGCCGCATCTCGCCGCTCGCGATCAGCCGCAGACTTAAACTGGGAAAGCAGGGAATGGCCGAGACCTGTCCGGCCTTTGTGGCCGGCACCAGCGCGCCGCTGCCGATCGGAACGGTGGTGATGCTGACCCCGGCGCGATCGGCGGCCCACAAAGCGAACATGTCGGTCACGCCGCCTTTGGAGGAGATGCCGACCTTCTTGCCGTCGAGGTCCTTCATCGACGTGATGCCGGACTTGCTGTCGGCGAGGATGTACCAGCCGGCCGGCCGCTCGGAGAGCGCCGCCACCATCTGAGATTTCGCGCCTTTGCTGATGGCGAGTGCGGCACCCGCGCCGAAGTAACCGATGACGTTGGCTGCGCCGGCGTTCATCGCCTCCTGGGCGGCGGCGCCACCGCGGTAGACGGTGATTTCGACCTTGAGATTAGCGTCCTTATAATAGCCGAGCTGCTCGGCGGCGCCGAACAACGCATAAAACGCATTGTCGGCCGCCGGCAGGCCGAGCCTGATCACGTCCTCGGCGTGCGCCGGGGATGCGCCGGTGAGCGCCGCGCCGCAGAGTGACGCGGCCACGCAAAGTCCCAGCAATGCGGCACCAATTCTCGATGTCATCGTTGTCCTCCCCGCGCGAAAGTAATCGGGCTCCTGATCGCGGCGGCGTTGTGTTTGTCTGCATGAGACCTTTCGTTCGCCGCCGTCACCCGAGGTTTCACAACATGATATGGATCGCCTTGGTCTCAGTATAGCTCAGAAGGTCGTCGAGTCCTTCCTCGCGGCCGATGCCGCTGTTCTTCAAGCCGCCGAACGGCGTTCCGCGACGTTTCCTTGAGAAAGACGGATATGGTCTGCCAGATATCGCCTGCCGTTATAGGGCCGGGCGCGCGGTCCCCGCATGTTTGGCGCACCGACGGGCCGCAGCGGTGATTGTCATCCGGGCGGCAGGCCGCTCGGCGTGGTCGGCGCCTTCGCCAGGTCGCCGCCGGCCAGCACGGCGTCCTGGCTGAACACGCGCTGCGGCAGATCGAGCGCC
This sequence comes from uncultured Pseudomonadota bacterium, assembly GCA_963836095.1. Lineage (GTDB taxonomy): Bacteria > Pseudomonadota > Alphaproteobacteria > Rhizobiales > Xanthobacteraceae > BOG-931. Next base: position 694,067 of record CAWIHU010000010.1, on the reverse strand, counting down.
ACCTCGCGACCGTCGCGCCGCGGGGCAATGACGGGATGTCGCTTCAGATAATCATCGAGCGCTTCGTGAATGGACATCACGAGAATTTCCGCATCGTGCGTGCCGCGATGCCGGCAGATCACGTCGATCGGCTCGCCCTCGCGTTCGCAGCCGGCGATGGTGTAGCGTCCATCCGGTTCGATCTCGCGGCCGTTGATCTTCATCGCCACGACCCGTTGCCCGTAATCGGCGTGGGCGTCGAAGACGAGGCTCATGCCGGAAGCCCGCGGTCCCCAGCCGCCGTTGAGCTTCAACGGCGTCTTGGCGTACACCATCTCCAATTCGCGTTCCAAATAGTCCTTGAGTTCCTGGCCGGTGATCCAGCCGCGCTTCATGCGTGCATCCATCGGCAGCAGATTCCAAAGATCGGCCTGCGTGATCGCCGCCGGCGGCACCGGCACGCCGAAACGGAAGCCGTTGGTGAAGCCGATGTCGGCCTGAGCGATTTCGCGCACGGCGTCGGCGATGAAATCGTCGGCGGTGGTTTCGAGGAGATCGTAGCGCATCAGAACGGTTTCGGTCGTGCCGGCCTGTCTGGTCATGCGCGCCCGGTAGGGGGCCAGTGCGTTGTCCACCAGCGCCTTGACCCGAGGATCTTCGTCGTAGCGATCTTTCAGGACCGGAATGAGCCGGAAATGATGGGACGCCACACCGCCGCCCGGCTTTATCACCAGGTCCAATCGGCCGAGGAACGAGCCGAAACACCCTGGCTCGACGACGATGACGTTGCCTTCGAGGATCGGCCAGGCGGTGCGCTCGTGGGTATGGCCGGACAGCACCACGTCGAATTCCGGCGTCTGGCGGGCGATTTCGCGGGCGATGGACAGGCCGGTATGGGTGAGCGCGACCACGAGGTCCGGCTGTTCGCGGCTGCGCAGCTCTGTGACGAAGGCGCGTAAGCCGTCGATGCGGGACGTATCCATGCCGCGGAATTCCGCCGGCGGCTGGCGTTCGCTGGCGCCGAGATCGGTGATGCCGACGACCGCCATTTTCACGCCCTGGCGGTCGAGCGTGATCGCGGCCGGGAACAGGCGGTTCCCGGTCGCCTTGTCGTGAAAATTATAACAGACCACGGGGCAGTTCAGCCGCGCCATGGTTTGTTTGAATCGTTCGGGACCGTAGGCCGGCTCCCAATTGCCGGGCGTGAAAACATCGATGCCGAGCGCGTTGAGCGGTTCGAGGATCACTTCGCCCTGCGACCACGCGGCCGGACCCGAGCCTTGGAACTCGTCGCCGCCGTCAAGCAAAAAGCAGGCTCCCTCGCAGTTCGCGCGCTCGCGGTCGATGGCGGTCTTGAGACGCGCGTAGCCGCCCATCATCTGAATGTCGGGCTGTGCGCCGGGCAGGTATTCCGGATGGGTTTCGAGCTGCGCGTGCGTGTCGGTGAAGTGCAGCAAAGTGACGTGCCTGCCTTCGCCTGACGGCTCCGGTCGCTCGGTCGCTTCGGCAAGATCGGGGAACGCGATGCCGGGGCCGATCGCCGCGAGACCAGCCGAGGCGACCAATTCTCTGCGCGTCCAGGTTCTTGTCATTTACGTCTCACTGTTGGAGTTTGCCGCGCCGACCGACCGCCGATCGGCGCGTGTCTGCGGCACCGCCTGCATTTTGCGGACGGCGCGCAGCTTAATACCGCGCGTCTTTCGGCTTGCCGCCTTTGGGCCAATCATTGACTTTGGGCGGGAAGTCGGGACGCGGCTGATGGGTGAAATATTCCGCCACGTCGACCGCATCCTGATCCGACAGCGCGCCGCCTTGCCCTAACGGGGCATTGAGGCCGTATCCGATCGGCATGTTGTTCTTGATGAAGGCGGCGGCCGTGTAGGTCCGTGCCATGCCGGCGCCGATATTATAGGAATGATCGCCCCACAGCGGCGGAAACACAATCTCGTTCCGCGCATTCTTGAGGCCTTCGCCGTCGGCGCCGTGGCATTCGGCGCATTTGGCGGCGTAGATCTCCTTGCCGCGTACCGGATCCGGCGTCAGATTGGTGTCGACCTTGCCGATGCCGGCGCCCTCGACCTTCGCGTCGCGCGGCAGCCCGGCGGAGAGCCAGTTGAAATAGGCGATCATGGCCTTCATTTCCGGCGCATCGGGCGCCAGCGGCTTGCCGTTCATCGACCGCAGCAGACAGCCATTGAGGCGCTCTTCCAGCGTCACCGGCCGGCCGGCGCGCGGATTGTAGCGCGGGTACTTGACCGCCATGCCGAGATAGGGCGAAGCATTTGGCACGCTACCGCCGTTGAGATGGCAACTGTCGCAGTTCAGCGCGTCGCCGACATTGTTCGGCAGCAACGTTCTGGTTTCGGCCAACAAGCGTCTGCCGAGCAAGATTTGTCTGCCACTTTCGTCATCGGGAATGTCGGCGATATGCGGCGGCGCCAATTTGACGCTCGTGCCGGGCGGCGCATCCGCCGGCGGTCGCTGTTGGACCGGCGTCGCGGCCGCCGGTATGGAAAGCTCCGACCGCAGCTTCGCCACCTGTTCCGCCGTGACGGGATTGGCGGCGTTGCCCCAGGCCGTGCGAATGTAGGTGATGATCGCGGCCGTGTCGCGATCGTCCAAGGTCGTGAAGGCCGGCATGGCGAAGGCGTTCGGACGATCCTTGGTTTGCGGCCGGCGTCCGCCGGTGAGAACGATGTGAATAAGCGACGTTGCGTCGGCCGTTTCGATCGCATCATTGCCGGCCAAGGCCGGGAATATGCGCGCAGCGCCGCTGCCGTCCGGGCGATGGCAGGTCTGACAAAGCTCTTCGTAACCGGCCCGTGCGCGGGTCGGGCGGCCGTCGTCCGCGCTCGGTGCCGCCGGCGCCTGGATCGAAGCCACGTTTCCGCCGGACCCGGCGGCAGCGATTTCAGATAGCGCGCAATGCCTGTCAGATCGTCGTCGTTGAGATACTGGGTCGAGTGTTCGACGACCTCCGCCATATCGCCGAACGCGGCGGTGCGATCGGTGCCACCGGTTTTGAGAAAGCTCACGATGTCGGTCTCGTTCCACTGACCGAGCCCGTCCTTGTCGCCGCGGAAACTCTTAGCGTACCAATTATCGATGACCGCGCCCGCCAGAAACGCCGGTCCCTCGCGTTCCGTCAGCGCCTTGGTATGAAGGGTGAGGCTGCGCGGCGAATGGCAGGTGCCGCAATGGCCGAGACCCTGCACCAGATAGGCGCCGCGGTTCCATTGCGCGTCCTGCGCAGGATCGGGCTGAAACGGCCCGCGGCGGACGAACAAGGCCCCAAAAATACAGCGGAAAACGGAAATTGAGCAGAATCGGAATATCGCTGGCGCGGTTGGCCTGTTTGACTGGTTCGACGCCGTGCAGAAAATAGGCGTACAGACTTGCGATGTCGGCATCGTCGATCTTGCCGAAGGCGGGAAACGGCATGGCCGGGTAAAGATAGTGGCCGTCCTTCGCGACGCCTTCGCGCAACGCCCTGGAAAAATCCTCGAGGTTATAGGCGCCGATGCCGGTCTCCGGGTCAGGCGTAATGTTGGTCGTGTAAATCCGTCCGAGCGGCGTCGGCATGGGCAGCCCGCCGGCGAACTCCTTGCCGCCGGGGGCCGTGTGGCAGGCGCCGCAATCCCCCGCGCGCGCCAAATAACGACCGCGCTCGACCGCCGTGTCGGTTGCCGATGCGGTCTCGGCACGCGCCGCCGTCGCCGCAAGGATAAGAAAGGCGCAGCACCAATAGAGCTTGGCCATCAACGTCTTGCTTTTCGCTTTCCGCATGGTCAGCCCGATCATTGGGTGTAGGGCTTGAACCCGTAGCGCTCGAAAATCTTCAGCGCTTCCGGTGACCGGATGAAATCGAGCCAGGCCTTTGCCGCGTCCGGATGCGGCGCGCCTTTCACCAGCGCGCCCGCATAGATCGCCGTCACGTTGACATCGTCGGCAATGGCGACGTGCTCGATCGGATTGCCGACTTGTTCCTGGAAAGCGGCCTCGGATTGCCACGTCACGCCGGCGTCGGCGCAGCCCTGCATGATGGCGAGCGGAGTCTGGCGGTGGTGGATCAGCGTCAAATAAGTGCTGCCGTCCTTGACCTTGGTCTCATAGACCTTGGTGACCAGCGCCTCGCCGCCCGCCTTGGCGAGCGCCGCTTTGATCTGACGCCCGATGCCTTCGTATTCGGGGTTCGGCATCGCGAGGTGCAGGTCCGGCCGGCCGAGGTCGGCGAGGCCGGTGATGTGGCGCGGATTGCCCTTGGGCACCATGATGGTGAGCGTGTTGGTGACGTAAGGCACCGCCGGCCCGGCAAGGATGCCCCGATCGATGTTTTCTTTCACCTTCCGCAGGCCGCCGAAATAGACATCGGCCTTGGCGGTCCAGGTCATGTTGCCGACGGTGATGCGGCCGCCCTTTTCGATCTGCTCGATCAAGCGGCCGGGGGGTATAGTTTCCCAGAAGATGCGGCCCTTGAGTTCTGGATGGGCGGCCTCGAACGCCGCCACCAGATGCCCAGTCGCGAAGTAGTAATTGCCGCCGAAGAACAGAACGAGCTTGGGATCGGTCAGATCGCCGTGAAAGTCCGCCAGCACGTCGATTTCCGGAATGGTGAACAACATGCCGCGATCGGTGGCGTCGTTGTTCGTTCCCTCCTGCCACGGCGGCAGCGTATGTTCGTCGAAGTGCGGGGGCTGGCTGCACATCGACGGCAGTGCCTTGTGGGCGGGCTCCGCAGCCACTACGGGCCCGATCCACACGGCGCACGCAACGAAACCGAATAATAAACGACCGAGAGTGGACCGCATCTGGCCTCTCCTCATTTTCCGACGAGCGGATGGACTATTTGGCGTAGTGGAAACCCGCCTCCTGCAGCAACGGCAGGGTGGCGACGACGCCCGGCGTCAGGACGACGTCCGGGACCAGATGATTGGTGAGCTCCGCCACCAGGGCCTCGTACGCCAATTTGTCCGGATTGATGCTTTTTTTGATCAGGCGGTCGGCCAGTTCGGCGATGGCGTTGTGGCAGGCGAGGAACACGACGCCGCGCCGCATCAGTGTCGGGATGGCGTTATCGGCGCCCGAAAAAACCCCTTCAGGGTCCTCGAATTTGGCGGGGTCCGCGGAGGCCAGCTTCGGCTGTTCGATCAGCGTGTTGGTCTTGAACTTGTCGCCGGTGAAGCCGGCCAGCTGGTATTTGTCCCACATGGCCTGATCGTACAGCGCCAAGTGCGCCGAACCGTGCGTGCCCGATACGCACAGAAAATCCGGATTCTTGTACGACCAGACCTGTGCGTTGAGGCTATTCCGCATCAGGTTGAGCCATGGGCCGGCAAGATCAACATGATCCCAAATCTGCCTCGGGCGGCCGCTATAAGCCACCACCTCCGACAAGGCCTCGTGATCCCACTGCTCGGGGCTGGTCAGGATCATCGGCACGGTTTTGAAGTCCCGCCGGCGCGGCGCCTTGCTCAGCCGTTCTGCCAGCGCCTTCAGCTTGCCGGCCCCGGACGGGGCGAGGTCCGGGGTGAGCGCAGCTTGTGCGGTTTGTGACATTGACGCTTCGGACACGGACGCCAAAGCTACTGCGCTTGCGACCATCGCGCGACGGCTGATCATGGTTATCCTCCCTTTGTTTTTAGTGTCAGATGCAGAAAATAGAATATAAAGGCTTTGCCCGGCAAGCGCCAGCGCGCCTTGCGCGTGGTTGACGGCCGCGGGACGCACGAGGATTACACGCGCCCTCGACCTTGCAGAGCGAACTCCTCGCGTAGCCGCGCGGAATGCTCGCCCAGCGCAGGTACCGGTCCAAGAACTGGCGCGGCGTTGTTGACGATGGTGCCGGGCGCGAGACAGCGCACCGGTCCGCTCGGCGTTTCGACCTCGACGTAGCGATTTTGCGGATGCCGCGCGACGTCCTCCATGGTGCTGACGCGGCCGTAGGCGATGCGCGCCCGGCCGAGCCTTTCTACAACGTCTTGCCGCGGCATGGCGCCGAACACCGAACCGATGATCGCGTCGAGTGCCTGGCGGTTCGCGACACGCTGTGTATTGCCGGCAAAGCGCGGATCGGTGGCGATGGCGCCGTCGCCGAGAACGTCCGCGCAGAACGTCGCCCATTCGCGCTCGTTCTGAATTGCAATCAGCACGGCTTTGCCGTCGCCGCAGGCGTAGGCGCCGTAGGGCGCGATGGTCGGATGATTGAGCCCGGCGCGGTCGGGGACTTTGCCGCCATAGACGAACTGCAGGTACGGCACGTTCATCCAGTCGGCCAGCGCGTGATAAAGCGACACGGCGATGTGGCGGCCTTCGCCGCTGCGCTCCCGCGCGAACAGCGCCTGCAGCACGGCCTGAAATGCCGTCATCCCGGCGGCGATGTCGCAGACCGAAACGCCGACGCGGGCGAGGCCGGATTCATTGCCGGTGATCGAGGAAAGGCCGCTTTCGGCCTGCACCAGGAGATCATAGGCCTTGAGGTCGCGGTAGGGTCCGTCGTCGCCATAGCCGGAGATCGAGCAGGTGATGAGCCGCGGATGGACGGCGCGCAACGCGTCGGCGCCGAAGCCGAGCCGCTCGATCACCCCGGGCGCTAGATTCTGCACGAACACGTCGGCGCGAGCGATCATCGCCGACAGCAGCGCCGCGTCGGCGGCGGCCTTGAGATCGAGACAGATCGATTCCTTGCCGCGATTGAGCCAGACGAAATAGGCGCTTTCGCCGTGAACGAGCGAATCGTAGGAGCGGGCGAAGTCGCCCTCGGGCCGCTCCACCTTGATGACCCGCGCGCCGGCGTCGGCCAAGCGGCTGGTCAGGTAGGGCGCGGCGACGGCCTGCTCCACCGACACGACCAGAATACCGGCGAGGTCCTTCTCCGTGCATGCTCGGCATGGGGCTCCTTCGTTGCACGCCATCCGCCCGCGGCCGCACCGAAATCCGGCACATGCGGCCCCGCGCATCTACCGCAATACGGCGTCCGCGGCGAAGAAAAATGCCTAGCGCATGTTGGCGATGCGGCGAAATCCCGCGGCATCGAGGATGGACAGCGAGCGGCCGCTGATCTTGATCAGTCCCTTGCGCCGAAATTCGGACAGGACTTTGCTGACGTGGACCGGCGTCAGACCGGTCGCGTCCGCGATATGATGCTGGCGCAGCGGAAAGTCCATTTCCAGCTTTCCGGTCTGCACCATGCCGCGCTTGGCCAGCCGTTCGGCCAGAACAAGAACGAGCTGGGCAATGCGCTCGTCGGCGGTCCGGCGCCCGAGGTCGACGATCAGTTGGTCGGCACGCTCCCGCTCCTCGACCCACGCCCGCGAGAACGCGTCGAACAGCTCGGCGCGCTTGAGGATGATGGTCTTGAACTCCGCGCGTTTGAGTGTGCGATAGCTCACGTCGGTGACGGCCTCGACCATGCACCGCGGACGCGGCTCGAATACGAGGGTGGTGGAGACGAGATCGCCCGGCAACAGGAACGACAGGATTTGCCGGCTGCCGTCCGACAGCGTGACAAGCGACGCCGCCCAGCCGTTGCAGATGACCGGCACCTCGTCGTTCAGGTCCTGCTCGCGACAGATGATCCGGCGGGCGGGGACGGTGCGGATCGCCAGATCGTGCCGGTTCGGCTTGCCCCGCGCGGTGCTTTCCGCCGCGGCGGCGGCCGCGGCTTGGCACGGACTGAAGTCGTAGGCCATGCAGGCGATGCATTGAACAGCGGACGACGATGTTTCGGCAGCGCTGCGCCTGATCGATTGGACCCTGACGTTCATCGACCGGCAATCCCGTTTTTGGGGGCGGCCCGCAATGTGGCGGGCGTTCGTTGCCGTGCCGTCGATGGGTCGGCGTCAAGAACTTCACTATTGTTGGTTGTATTGCCGAGCGTTTTACTGAGGAACGGGCCCAAGTTGGCCCCTGAATTAAAGTGATATGCAAGCATAAGAGGTAGATCCCGAATCTCTTCTTGTGACGCTAGATCAAGTTCCGTGCAGCCCAAAGCGGTATTTTAATATTTACTCATATCAATCTGCCTTAGAAGTCGCGTGATCCGACCGGGCGCCGGTGCGGACCCATCACCCAATCGGCGTCGTCCGCGGCCATCTTTCTTAAACTAAATGAAGAAACTAAATTAATATTAGATAATACATATGTGCGCGACGTATTGAGCCGGTAACAATTAACCGAACTTAAAGAGCGGCGCAGTTTTATTAAAGCAAAGCAGAAGTCGTCGGGTCGCCAATACTTTTCGTCCGACCGACATCAACAGCGGCACCCGATTCGTTCCCCGGGGCAGCGTGAGCAAAGGTGTCATTTTCATGAGTTAGCCACTTTCTTCGTCGTCGGCCGATGTTGGTCAAGTCGCACCGGGCAATTTCGACGGCGCCGAGGGCCGGCGCAGCGCCATTCCCAACCAGCTCATCAGTTTCGCGATCGGCAACGATCAATACGGCGTCGACATCATGGCGGTGCGGGAAATCAAGGGCTGGACCGAGATCACGCATCTGCCCAAGCAGCCCGATTATGTGCGCGGCGTTCTCAATCTGCGCGGCGTCATCGTTCCGATCATCGACCTGCGCTGCCGGTTCGGGCAGGGACAGACCGAGGCGACGCCTCTGCACATCGTCATCATCGTGCAGATCGCGTCGAAGCCGATCGGCCTGTTGGCCGACCGCGTCCTCGATATCGTTTCGCTCGATGAATTGCAGATGCAGCCGGTGCCGCGGATCGCCCACGCCAACCGCGTCAATTTTCTGTCCGGCCTGGTCACGATCGAGGGCGCCATGATCGCGTTGATCGATCTGCCGAACCTGCTGTCCACCGCCGGTGAAGCGGCCGACGACAAACCCGCCGCGCACTAGAGAAAGTGTTCGCGTCGGCTGAAGCTTACGCACGCTCGGGTCCAAATCTCGGGAAAACACGAACATGCAATGGGTTTCCAACGTTCGCATCGGCACCAAACTGGCGCTCATGTCCGGTTTTGGCATCGTGCTGGTGGCCGTCATGCTGGCGGGCTCGATCTACGGCAATTTGAGGGTCAAATCGGCGAACGAGGCGGCCGCGCTGCACCAGACGATCGTGCGGGAGGTCAAGGGGATCGAGTTCGAGTTCCTGCAGACCCTGCTGGCAGTGCGCAACATCCGTTTGGCGACGACGCGGGCGCAAATGAGTGCCGCCGACACCCTGGCGGACCATCAAAGAAACATCGACACGCTCTTCAGCCAGGTGCTGCCGCGGTTTGATTCGCCGGACAACCGCCTGCGCGCCCAGAAAATACAAGCCGCCATCAGTCAATACATCAGCGCCGCCCTGACCGAAATCGTTCCGGTCAAATCCCAAGCGATCGAGCTCGAGGGAACCGACAACCCGCTGCTTCCTAATTTGGCCAAGGAAACCGAGCGCATTCAACTCGAACGGCTGGATCCGGTCTCCGACAAGGCGACGCGTCTCTTGGACGATTTGAGCAATTCGGCGCGTGATCTCGCCGCCGAAGCGACCGGCGTCGCCGAAGGGTCCATGGCGTTCGCCCAGCAGCTGACCATCGGACTTGGCGCGGCGGTTGTCTTTATCCTGCTAGGCTCCGCGGTGTTCGGCGCGGTTTCGATCGCGCGGCCGTTGCGCTCGCTGATCGTGCCGCTGCAAGAAGTCGCGGCCGGCAATTTCGCGGTGACGATCCCCAATGTCGGGCGCAAGGACGAAGTCGGGCTGATCGCGGCGGCGGCCGAGGCGGTCGTCGACCAGGTCGGGGCGACGATCAGCAATATCAAGCTCGCCGCCAGCGAAGTCACCAGCGCCTCGGCGGAGATTTCCACCTCTACGACCGACCTGTCCCAGCGCACCGAGGAGCAGGCCGCCAGTCTGGAAGAGACCACGGCCTCGATGGAGGAGATCGCCGAGACGGTGAAGCGGAACGCCGAAAGCGCGCGGGAGGCCAACGCTTTCGCGATCGAGACGAGCGCGGTCGCCGAGCGCGGCGGCGCGGTGGTCGGCAACGCCGTGACGGCGATGGCGCGCATCGAGGAATCCTCGCGCAAAATCTCCGACATCATCGGCGTGATCGACGAGATCGCGCGGCAGACCAACCTCCTTGCGCTCAACGCCGCGGTCGAGGCGGCGCGTGCCGGCGAAGCCGGCCGCGGCTTCGCCGTCGTCGCCTCGGAGGTTCGCAACCTGGCGCAACGCTCGTCGCAGGCCGCCAAGGACATCAAGGATTTGATCGTCAATTCCAACAGCCAGGTCAAAGACGGGGTCGATCTCGTCAACAAGGCCGGTCAATCGCTCAACGAAATCGTCGCTTCGATCAAGAAGGTCGCAACGATCGTCGCCGCGATCGCCAATGCCAGCGCCGAGCAGTCGACCGGCATCGAGCAGGTCAACAAGGCGCTGTCGCAGATGGACGAGGTGACGCAACAGAATTCGGCGCTGGTCGAGGAAAATGCCGCGACAGCAAAGACCCTCGAGCATCAGGCGAAGTCGATGGACCAGCGGGTCGCTGCGTTCCGGCTGCGCGCCGACGCGATGCGCGACGCCGACGTCGGCGACGCCGAGACGGCCGAGGCATCGACGTCAACCGATCGCTCGCCCGCGGCGACATCGCGTCCGGCGACGGTCGCGCTGCCCGCCGTTGCCGCAAGACCGAACCGTCAGCCGGCCCCAGTGCCGAAACGGGCGACCCGTGGTGGGCCGGTCAGGCGCATGCAGACCGCGCTGGCAACGGCGCTGGATGCCGATGCGGACTGGGAGGAGTTTTAGCTTGTCGAACGATTCACACAGGTGAGTGAAATAAACAAAATCGAGGGCAAAACATTTCGTCAAGTACGGCCGATGGGCAACTTGTCAATTCAGTGAAATCTTCGAAAGGCACAAAAGTGAACTTTATTTCCAATTTCCGCATCGGCACCAAAATGGCGATGATGTCCGGCCTGGGCGTCTTGCTCGTTGTCGGTATGTTGGCTGGTGCGATCTACGGCAACTCTGAAGTTGTCGCCGCCAACGCGAAAGCGACGGGACAGCAAACGATTGTCCGGGATATCACGAGGATCGAGGTCGGCTTTCTTCAGGTTCGCATGGCGGTACGCAACATTCGGTTGGCAACGACCAAGTCGGAGATGGTTGCGGCCGATACCCTGGCCGAGCGTCAGAAGACGATAGACGGCATTATCGATAGCCTGATACCTCGGTTTACTTTGCCGGAAAACCGGCAACGTGCGCAAAATATCAAATCGTCGATCGACCAATATATCAGCATCGCGTCGACCGAGACGGTTCCAATCAAGAGCCGAGCGCTCGAGCAGAGCGACGCCGCGCAGGTGCTTTCTCTCTATGCCGAAACGCAGCGGATTCAGCATGAACGTCTTGATCCTGTCGGGGACAAAGCCATCGCTCTTCTTACGGAAGTTACCGATGCGGCGGGAAAGCTGTCCACGGACGCGGACAGCGCCGCGGAACAGGCGATGGCGTTCACGGAGCGTCTTGCCATCATCATGGGCACGGCGATCGTTATCATCCTGATTGGTTCTTCCGTGTTGGGAACGGTGTCGATCGCCCGGCCATTGCGCGCGCTGGTCCAGCCGCTTCAAGAAGTCGCCGCGGGCAATTTTGCGGTCACGATACCGCATGTGCATCGGAGGGATGAGGTTGGTTTGATCGCTGCCGCGACCGAGGCGGTCGTGGAACGGGTTGGAACGACCATCGGCAACATCAAGACCGCTGCCAGCGAAGTCACCAACGCCTCGGCGGAAATCTCCACCAGCACGACGGATCTCTCGCAGCGTACGGAAGAGCAGGCGGCGAGCCTCGAAGAAACTTCGGCGTCGATGGAGGAGATCGGCGAAACGGTAAAGCGCAATGCCGAGAATGCGCGCCGGGCCAACGAATACGCGACGGAAACGAGCACCGTTGCCGAGCGCGGCGGAGCCGTTGTCAGCGATGCGGTCGCGGCGATGGCGCGGATCGAGGAATCGTCGCGCACGATTTCCGACATCATCGGCGTCATCGACGAGATCGCGCGGCAGACCAATCTGCTCGCGCTCAACGCCGCGGTCGAGGCGGCCCGCGCCGGGGATGCCGGCCGCGGCTTCGCTGTCGTCGCTTCCGAAGTCCGCAGCCTGGCCCAGCGCTCGTCGCAGGCGGCCAAGGACATCAAGAATCTCATCGTCAATTCGAGCAGCCAAGTCAAAGACGGCGTCGATCTCGTCAACAAAGCGGGCCAATCGCTCAACGACATCGTGGCTTCCATCAAGAAGGTCGCGGCGATCGTCGCGGAAATCGCCAATGCCAGCGCCGAGCAGTCGAGCGGCATCGAGCAGGTCAACAAGGCGTTGTCGCAAATGGACGAGGTGACGCAGCAGAACTCGGCCTTGGTCGAAGAGAACGCGGCAACCGCCAAGACGTTGGAGCACCAGGCGCGGTCGATGGATCAGCGCGTCGCCTCCTTCCGACTGCGCGGCGCCGCGGCCCGTGACGCCAGTGCTGCCGATTCCGTCGTTGCGGATACTTCGAGTGCCGCGGCCGAGGCGGCGCATAAACCCGTGACGGCGAGGACCAACTCCGACACCAGGTCTGTAGCCAAGCCGATGGCCATGTCTCAGCCCAAGCCGATGCCGATGCGTCAGCCGGCTGCGGTCCAAAGGCGCGTCGCCGCGGGCGGGCCGGTCGGGCGCATGCAGACTGCGCTCGCCGCGGCCATCAATACGGACGAGGACTGGCAGGAGTTCTGACGAATGGCGTTGGTTGCACGACGCATGCCGGCCGCACCAGCGGCGAGTGACATCGCGCTTTCGGGGCCAGCATCGGAGTTTCCGTTCTCGGAAGCCGATTTCCGCGCCCTGGTCCAGCTCGTCCACCAATATGCCGGGATCGCGCTCGCCGACAGCAAACGCAACCTGGTCTATGGCAGGCTGTCGCGCCGCCTGCGCGCGCTCGGCATGACGTCGTTCCGCGAGTATCGGGACTACCTCGCCGGCGACGAGGGACGTCAGGAAATCGTCAAATTCGTCAACGCCATTTCGACGAACCTGACCAAATTCTTTCGTGAGATCCACCACTTCGAGCATCTGCGGACCCACGTCGCGGTGCCGTTCAGCCGAACCGGAAGCCGCGGCGTGGACCGCCGGCTGCGGATCTGGTCGGCCGGCTGCTCGACCGGCGAAGAAGCCTACACCGTCGCCATCGTGCTGCAGCGGGAAATCAGCGACGTTGCCACGCGCGACGTCCGCATTCTGGCGTCCGACATCGATACCGACGTGCTCGCCAAGGCGGCGCGCGGCGAATATCCGGTGAGTTCGATCGAGGACGTGCCGCGATCATTCCGGCAGTTCTTCCCGGTGAGCGGGGGTGATGGCGGGGACGAGCGCATCGTCATGGACGCCGCGACCAAGCGTCTCATCGCGTTCCGCCGGCTCAATCTGATGGACCCCTGGCCGTTCCGCGGACATTTCGACGTCATCTTCTGCCGCAACGTGATGATCTATTTCGACACGCCGACCAAAGCAACGCTGGTCGAACGCTTCACGCAGCAGCTCAAACCGGGCGGCTTGTTGTACATCGGCCATTCCGAATCGCTGTTGGGCATCCATCCCGGACTGAGCCTCGTCGGCCGCACCACCTATCGGAGAGAGGCATGAACGCCGCTCCAACGACGCAGCGCTCGCCGAACGCGCCGGCGGTCGATGAACTCGCCTCGCGCACGGGCCGGCGATTTTTCGATGCCGCCAACGATGCCTGGATGGTCAAGGTATTTCCCGGCGAATACTACGTCACCGACAGGTCGGACGAGATCCTGGTGACCGTGCTCGGATCGTGCGTGGCCGCGTGCATCCGCGATCCGCTCGCGGGCATCGGCGGCATGAACCATTTCATGCTGCCGCACGCCCATGACGGCAGCTGGGGCGATGATCTGCGATCGACGCGGTTCGGCAATTACGCCATGGAGAAGCTCATCAACGAACTCGTCAAGGCGGGATGCGCGCGCGATCGGCTCGAAATCAAGGTGTTCGGCGGCGGCAACGTCACCGAGGCGAGCAACGCCATCGGCAGCGATAATGCCGAGTTTGTTCTGAGCTACCTCGCGGCCGAAGGCTTGCGCTGCGCCGCGCGCGATCTCGGCGGTTCGGTGCCGCGACGCATTCACTATTACCCGGCGATCGGGCGCGTGGTGCGGCGGCTGCTCAGCGCCAACGAGCGCTTCGCGGTCGGCCGTGAGGAGCAGGATTACGGACGCAAGCTGCAGCAGGAGCAGCCGTCCGGGGAGATCCAGCTGTTTGGGGACATCCGATGATACCGAAGCAAAAACCGGTGCGCGTCCTGGTCGTCGACGATTCGGCGCTGATGCGCCAATTGCTGTCGACGCTCTTGGAAGACGATCCCGACATCGAGGTGGTGGGCACCGCGGCCGATCCGCACATTGCGCGCGAGCGCATCAAGGCGCTCACGCCCGACGTCGTCACGCTCGATATCGAGATGCCGCACATGGATGGTCTGACCTTCCTGCGCAAGATCATGACGTTGCGGCCGACGCCGGTGGTGATGATTTCGACACTGACCCAGCGCGGCGCCGATACCACGCTCGAGGCGCTCGAAATCGGCGCAGTCGATTTTGTCGCCAAGCCGACCGCGGATCTCGCCCAGGCGATGGAGGGGCTGGCGGCCGAGTTGCAGAGCAAGGTCAAGGCCGCGGCCGGTTCTCGTTTAGGCGTGCGGCGGCCGGCGCCGGTGGCGCGCGCGCCGCGGCAGGAGCGCAGACGCGGTTCGAAGGGCAAGCTCGTGTTCGTCGGCGCCTCGACCGGCGGCGTCGAGGCGCTCAAAACTTTGTTGATGGGTTTGCCGCCGGATTGTCCGCCGGTCCTCATCACGCAACACATGCCGGCGCGGTTCACGACGGGATTCGCCGAACGGCTCAACCGCGAGTGCCCGATGCGCGTCTCCGAGGCCGCGCACGACCAGCGGGTCGAACCCGGCCATGTCTACATCGCGCCCGGGTCACACCACCTCGAAATCGCCCGGCACGGCACACACTTGGTCTGCCGTTTGTCCGATGGTCCCCCGGTCAGCGGACATCGGCCTTCGGTGGACGTCTTGTTCCGCTCGGCTGCGCGAATTGTGCCGCTGGCGGCGGTCGGCGTCATTCTTACGGGCATGGGCAAGGACGGTGCCGAAGGTCTGCTCGAACTGCGGCACGCCGGCGGAACGACCTTCGGTCAGGACGAGGATTTGTCGTTGATCTACGGCATGCCGCGCGCGGCGCTGGAGCGCGGGGCGGTGTCGCAGCAACACGCCCTCGGGCACATGGCCGACGCGATCCTCGACGCCTGCGAAGGCGATGCGCTGCATGACGGCGGCCGCGTCGGCGATGCGGCATGAGCGGAGCGCGATCGGTGAAACTGAACCTGACGGAAGCGCGGCCATGAGTGACGGCGACGCCTATATCGGACACCTCAAATTGCCGGCGGTGCTCAACCTCGCCGCCGCCGAAGGGCTGCTCGGCACACTGCAAAGCCGGCTCTTGGTGGGTGCGCGGCTGCGCGTCGACGCCTCGGCGGTCGAGATCCTGACCCTGCCCTGCGTCCAGATCATCCTTGCCGCGCTGCAAAGCTACGATCGGATATCGATCGAACGGCCCTCGGCGGCCTTTGTCGGCGCGTTCGAGGACCTTGGGCTTGATTTGACCGAACTGTGCCAACCGCGCCCCGGAGAGGGGGGCGAGCAAAGTACGGGCGAAGACGCCGTCGGCGACGCCGATCACCCCCCTGCTCAAACCGAGGAGCGCATGATGTCCAAGCGAATCCTGACTATCGACGATTCCAAAACGATCCGAGACATGCTGATGCTGACTCTTGCCGAGGCCGGATTCGAAGTCCTGCAAGCCGTTGACGGCCAGGACGGACTCGACGTGCTCGACAAAGAGACGGTCGACGTTGTCATCACCGACATCAACATGCCACGCATGGACGGATACGAGGTTATCCGTCAGCTGCGCCGCAACCCGACGCATAAGACGACGCCCATCCTGGTGCTGACGACCGAGAGCGAGGCGGACAAGAAGAACCTTGCGCGCGAGGCCGGCGCCACCGGTTGGATGGTGAAGCCGTTCGATCCGGATCGTCTCATCGCCACCATCCACAAGGTAGCGCCCTGACGTCGACGGCGCCAGCGCGGAAGCAGAGCCATGGCAAGCCTTGAGCAATTGAAGCTGACGTTCTTCGAGGAATGCAGCGAAGCCCTCGGTCAGATCGAAACGGGCCTCACCGCACTCCGCGAGGGTGCAGGCTCGGACGACACCATCAATGCCGTGTTCCGTTCCGTCCATTCGGTCAAGGGCGGTGCCGGAATCTTCGGCTTCGACGGCCTAGTGAGTTTCGCCCACGTTTTCGAGACCGTGCTCGACGCCATGCGCGACGGCGAGTTGGCGGCGACGCCGGATGTCATCGACGTCTTGTTGCCGGCGAACGACGTCTTGTCCGATCTGATCGCGCTGTCGCGCGCCGGCGAGGCGATCCCGGCCGCTATCAGCAGCGCCAGCCGGATCGCGCTGGAAAGCCTGCTGCACGGCCAGGTCGCCGGGAAGGATGCCGCCGGAACGGATGCCGCCGGGTCCGAGGACGACGACGGCACGCCGGCGCCGGCCGAGTTCGAAGGAATCGATTTCGTCCCGGTGCGCGCCGAACAATTCGACGACGCAGGGCTCATGCCGGCGGCGGCGGCGGAACCTGGTTCGGCCGGCGAGCGGACCTATCGGATCGTGTTCCGGCCGTATCCGGATTTGCTGAAGAAAGCCAACGAGCCGCTCTATCTTCTGCGCGAGTTGCGCCAACTGGGCCAACTCGATCTGACCGTCGAGACCGACAAGTTGCCGCCGCTCGCCGAGCTCGAACCCGACCATCCTTATCTGAGTTGGACCGGCACGCTGCGGACCGCGGCGCCGCGGGAAGCGATCGACGAGGTGTTCGAATTCGTCGTCGGTGACTGCGAGCTTGTGATCGAAGCGGATACGGCCGCGGCCACGGCGTGGACGGGCGGCGAGCCGGCGTCGGCCGACATGTTGGTTTGGTCGGCGGAACCGGATGTGGCCGTCGCGGAGGCGGAGAGCCCGGTATTGTTTCCGGTCGCCGATCGCCAGCCGACCGCCGCTGCGCTCCCCGTGGTCGCCGCACTTCCGACGGTCGAAGCACTCCCGACGGTCGAAGCGCCGAGCTTCGACATGACGGCGCCCGCCGAGCCCGCCGACACGGCCGCCGCGCCGCGGGCGACGGCCTCGCGGCCGACGACCGCCGGCGCCACGACGACCCGGGTCGAGCTCGAGAAAATCGACCGTGTCGTCAACATGGTCGGCGAGCTCGTGATCTCGCAGGCGATGCTCGGGCAGGTGGTTCACGCACTCCCCGAGGAGGTGCGCGGCTCGCTTCTGCAAGTGCTCGACGAAGTCGTGCACCACACGCGCGAACTCAAGGACAGCGTGATGTCGATGCGCGCGCAGCCGGTGAGCGCGGTGTTCCAGCGCATGCCGCGTCTGGTGCGCGAGCTGGCGATCAAGACCGCCAAGAAAGTGCGGCTCGAAATGGCGGGCGAGAATACCGAAGTCGATCGCTCGATCATCGAGCGCCTCGGCGATCCCTTGACCCATATCATCCGCAACGCGATCGACCACGGCATCGAGGCGCCGTCGGCGCGGGCCACGGCCGGCAAGGCTGAGGAAGGCACCATCCGGCTCGCCGCGGAGCACCGCGGCAGCAGGATCGTCATCGAGATCAGCGACGACGGCGCCGGCATCAACCCCGAGCGCGTTCTCAAAAAAGCCCGCGACCGCGGCCTCGTCGGCGCCGACGCCAATCTCAGCGACGACGAAATCAACAACCTGATCTTCCTGCCCGGCTTTTCCACCGCGGAGATCGTTTCCGACATTTCGGGACGCGGCGTCGGCATGGACGTTGTGCGCCGCAACATTCAGGACCTCGGCGGCCGCATTTCGATCAAATCCGAACGCGGCCGCGGCATGACGATCCAGCTCGCCTTGCCGCTGACGCTCGCGGTGATGGACGGCATGGTGGTGCGGGTCGCGCAGGAGACCTACGTCATGCCGATGTCGGCGATCGTCGAATGCTTGAGGCCGCCGGCGTCCGACGTTTGCAATCTGATCGGAACGCGCGGCGTGCTGCAGCTGCGCGGCAGTCTCGTGCCGCTGGTGCATCTGAGCGAACTGCTCGAGATCGGCGGCGCGTCGGACAGCGACGAGCGCGTCATCATCATCGGCGACGCGGGCGACGGGGCGCGCTTCGGCATCGTCGTCGACGAGCTTTGCGGTCATCAGCAGGTGGTCGTCAAAAGCATCGAGGAGAGTTACGGCTCGGTGCCCGGCATCGCCGGCGCCACCATCCTCGGCAACGGCCGTGTCGCCTTCATTCTCGACATCGAGAAGTTTGCCGATCTCGCGAGCAACCAGAATCTCGCCGCCGGCGTGTCGCGCTTTGCCAGCGCGGCGCCGTCGGCAGGTGTCATCGTCACAAGTGCCATCGTCAACTGAGGACGCCAGGCGACCACTCCGCAGGAGCGGAGCCCATCGATCAGGAGCAACGAAGATGCCAGCGGCAGCGGTTCTCAAGGTTCTCGTCGTCGACGACCAGAACAGCGTGCGGCAAATGACGCGCATGACGCTCGAGCAAATCGGCGTGCGCAACATCCTCGAGGCGGAGAACGGGCGCGACGCCATGGACACGGCGTCGCTGCAGCCGCTCGACCTGATCATCTCCGACTACAACATGCCGGAAATGGACGGGCTCGCCTTGCTGCGCGCCGTGCGCGGCCATCCCGCCGCGCGCAAGGTGCCGTTCATCCTGCTCACCGGGCGGAGCGACCGCGAACTCGTGGTCATGGCGGCGCAGGCCGGCGCCAACAACTATCTGATCAAGCCGTTCACCGCCGACATCCTGCGGCAGAAAATCGAACAAGTAATGGGGAAACTGTCGTGAGCATTCAACCGCAAGGCGCCGAGGCCGAGGCGCTGGCCCTCGATGAAATCCGCACGTTTCTCTCGGTCATGGCGACGGCGGTGCGCGACACGCTCGGCCAGTTCGAACAGACCACCGCGCGGGTCATCGATCTTGCCGTGATGCGAGTCGGCCGTCCCGATCGCGATCTCGTCGTCACGCTGCAGACCTTCGACCGGCTGCAGCAGGAGTTCGCGACGCTCGCCGACGTGCTCAATCTGGCGGCGGGCAAATCAAGCGAATCCTGGCGGCGCGGCGCCGGCAATGGTCATCCCGCCGAGGACGCGATCGCACAGGTGTCCATCGGGGCCCTCAAGGAGCGGCTGCTGCGCGATCTGCGGGGCGCGGCGGCGGACTTGATGGCGGCGGCGGAGCCGGAGGAAGCGGTTTTTTAGATCGCCGTCGGCTCTTGCTTTTTTTATAGAGCATGATCTTCTCGGAAAACCGGCATCCACCCTCGGATCAAGTCCGAGGGCAGGCTTTTTCCGGATCATGCGCTAAGTGCTGACGTGCTTGACGACGCGGCGCAGACCCTTGGTCAAATCCGGCACCTGGTGGGGTTGCATGTGACGGTAACGTTCCTGCCGCGACAGCACCAGAGCATCGACGTGGCAGACGACCGACTCCATGTTGCATTCGGCGCCGCCGTCGATCGAATCCAGCAAATCGCACAGCGAATTGGCCACGAACGACAACAGTTCGAAACCCATCGTGGTGCCGACGTTGCGCAGCTGGCGGCTGCGGAAATTCGCGGCTTCGAGCCAGTCCGGCGTGGCCCGACCCGTGCTGGCGCTCTTGACCAGATCGACGATCTCTTTCAACTCGGTGTCGAGCCATTGCTCGAATGCGCCGCCGGCCTCTTCGATCCCGGCCTGCGCCTGGCTG
The DNA here is from genome assembly GCA_963836095.1 of uncultured Pseudomonadota bacterium. Classification (GTDB taxonomy): domain Bacteria; phylum Pseudomonadota; class Alphaproteobacteria; order Rhizobiales; family Xanthobacteraceae; genus BOG-931. The sequence continues at coordinate 674,235 of CAWIHU010000010.1, read as the reverse complement.
AGGGCCTGCTCGCGCGTAATGCCGCCGCCGCGCCGCGCCAGGCGCTGAAAGCGCGTATCGACGAAGAAAACTCGCGCGTCTGCTTCCGTCTCTTTGGTCATGAATCTTGTCCCACGCGTGCGGCACTAAACAGGCTGTCGATATCGTTCTGCGCAAGTGCGGGGCCGGCCTCGGCACCGATCTCGACTGCCTTGTCGCCCTTGCGTCGGCCGACGCCGCCCGGATAGCCTTCGATCTTGAAGCGCCGGTCCGGTCCGAAATAGGTTGCCGTGTCGATGAACTGGCGCGGGTTGAAAGCGATCCACGCCAGCCGGTCGTAAAGGCTCGCCGGCGACATCGGTTTGGCGATGACCATGTTGGCGCCGGCGTCGCGCGCGAGCTTGACGGTCGATTCGCGCAGATCGCTGGTCATGACCAGTATAGGCACGGTGCGATTTTCGTTGTCTTCCTTGCGGCGAATCGCCCGCGTGAGCAGAAGACCGCCGCGCGGCGGAATGCGCGCATCGGTTATCAGGATGTCGATCTTCTGGGTCGTCAGCGTCTCCAAGACGGCGCTCGAATGCCTCACTTCCAGAACCTTGCTGTTGCCGAAGCCGCGCAGCATGCTGTGAATGAGCATGGACATGTACGAACTCGGATCGGCGACCAGAATCACCAAACCGCTCAGGTTCATGGTGGGACTGACCATGCCTTTTCCCTAAACCTCCTCGGATGCGAGGGGCATTGTTGTTCAAATCGCCGCCTCGGTCGGACAGTTTCCTGCGGCGAACTGGAGCGCCCCGTGCGGCGCCCAATCGACATGTGCCGTCAAGCTTGGCTGCCTCGCCGGAACCGGCGGCGCCAACACCAACATACAGTACAGTGCTACTTCATCTGATTCGCGATGACGAGCCCAGTGGAAATAGATAGAGATACGATGATAATTTCGATCAACAATCGGACCGGCCGTAAGCTGGTGTCGTTCGCGCCCATTCAAGGCTGAAACATCGCGCGGCCGACCAGCAAGGTCGCCAGCGCGGCGACGAGGCGGCGAAGCGACAGCGCGGCGGGGCGGTTGGGCGTGGTCAGCAAGTTCACGAGACTGCGTTGCGCCAGGACCTTTTCCACGTGGGAGAATTCGAGCAACTGGTGTGCGTTCGGCAGCCGGACGTTGGCAGTGCCGCAGGCGGCGATCACGCCCGGATCGGCCATGTCGAGAAACCGGCAGATGGCGGCGGCTTCGGCGTAGAATTCATTCATCGCCTGCGGGGCCCACCAGTCGGGAGGGCCTGACAGGTACGCGGCCGGATCGGCGCCGGAATTCGCCCGCGCGGCCGCGGCCGCGCAAGCGAGCCGCGTCGAAAAGCATTGGCGCAGCGCGAGACGCCGGGTGACGCTGTTGCCGTGGACGCGGTAGCGCACCAGCGTCTGCGGCAGATTGGCCACGACGCCGTGCTCGGACAGGCGCAGCCAAAGATCGAAATCTTCGGCACCCAGGAACGCGTCACGGTAACCGCCGAGCTTCTTGACCATCGCCGTGCGCATCATCACCGAGGAATGCACAAGCGGGTTGCGCTTTTGCAAGATCGCGGCGAGCCGCACGGGATTCGTTTCCGGCCGCACCTCGCCGGTGCGGCGGCCGCCGTCATCGATCCTCTCGGCCCACGAGCCCAACAGCACCAGGTCGGATCGTTCGTCAAAGCATCGCGCCTGATGCAAAAGGCGGTCCGGCAACGCCATGTCGTCGGCATCGAGCCGCGCCAAGAGCGGCGCCCGCGCCACGGCGAGTGCGGCATTGAGCGCTTTGACCAGGCCGAGTTGCCGCGGCTGGCGGACCGTGACGATGCGATCATCGCATCCGCTCGACGCGGCGATGATGTCGGGGGAAGCGTCGGTCGAGCCGTCGTCGACGACAATGAGCTCGAAATCCGCCAGCGTCTGCTCGAGCACGCTTTCGATCGCCGCGGCGAGCCAGGCCTCGCCGTTGCTCACCGGCATCACGACCGAGACTTTGGGGTCAGCACGCATTTTTCAAGAGAGCAGCCAGGCTTTGAGCGGACTCCTGCCAAGTGACGCCGCGATAGTTCGTCTTGATCCGCCGTTCGAGCTCCGCGAGCTGTTCGGGCGAGCGCACCAGCGCGACGATTGCCGCCTTCCACGCCGCGAAATCGAGCGGATCGATGTGCGTGGCGAGCCCCTGGCCCGCTTCGACCAGCGCCGGTGCGTTCGAGGCGATGCAGAATTTGCCGTGAGCGAGACTTCTCCGACACCGGCAATCCCCATCCTTCGTAGAACGAGGGATAAAGTGTGAAGGCGCACTCGCGATATAGCCAGGCCAACGCCGCGTCCGAAATGTCGTGTCTGACCACCACGCAATCGCGGACGGCCGGATCGTGCGCGATCTGCCACAGCAGATCCTTGCTGCCGAATCCCTTCCGGCCCGCAATAACGAGTTTGGGCAGATCAGGCAATCCTTCTTCGGACAGGCGTTGCCACAGATGATAGAGCAGGTCGAAGTTCTTGCGCGACTGGATCGTAGAGACGCTGAGCACGAATTTTTTCGGTTCCAGCATCCCAAGAGCCGGCGGTCGCTCGGCCGGCGCCGGCGCACCGACGTCGTGACCGAGATTGATGGTATGAATATCGCCGCGCAAGCCGCCGCGGCCGCGGGCATATGCCAGAACGTCGCTCCTCGTCTTCTCCGAAATGGCGATGACAAGATCGGCATCATTGACCAGAAAATCCGCATAGCGCTCGATGCGTTCGATGAAACCGTCGGCTTCGTAGAATTGCGGGCATTTGATCGGAATGAGATCCTGACAGATGGCCGCGACGCGCATTCCGGAGCGTTGGCGGGCAAGACGCAGCACGGCGAAATCGAAGCGGCTCCAATTTTCGCCGGTCAGCAGCAGCACGTCGCCGGTTCGGGCCTCGGCGAAGGGCGATCCATGGTCGCCGCGCAGGCGATCCAACAGCCGAAACGCGCCGGCCGCGGCCGATCGGCGCCATGCGCGGACCGCCTGCTCGATTCGGCGACCGAGACGGGGCGCGCCGCCGTGGACCCGGTGTGCACTGCGCGCGACGTTGCCGGTCTTACCGGCCGACGGCAGCGTCGCGATGGATACGAATCGCCGGCGCGATGCCTGATAGCGACAAAGCCGCAGCGTCTCCGGCATGATTTGCCGGAGTTCGCGGTAATAGCTCTTTTCGACCCGCATGGTTCCGTTCATGGCGCCATGGCGGTCATGCCAACTCGTCGTGACGTTCCAGCCACACCGTGCCAGACCATCGAGAGCTAAGCGCGTTCTGCATCACTCGCTCGTGGGCCTGTTCGGGGTTTCAGAACGGGCTCGATCGCGCAGCCGCCGCACGCCATCCGGTATCCCCGTTCGGGCGAACCGGGGCTCGAGCGGCCGCGAGCTGTCCGTCCGTCAAGTCCAAATCTTCCGCCAAGTCCGGTTATTCCGTCGTATCAAGGTCTGCAGGCTCGGTGGCAACGGGCTCAATGGTAATGCGAATATCTGACGGCCAAGCCTTCGTGCGGCCGCGGATCTGCAAAGCGGTCGTCGGAGCGAGGCATAACTATAGCATAGCCAAAGCACAGGCCGACAAACGTTGCAAGTTCTCGCTATCACGCTGGATTTGTTCCGCTTTACCGCGGTGTTCAGTTGGGCTATGGACGGTCTCGACTCGCTCGCGGAGCCGCAGGGCCGGAGGCTTCTAGGTTGACCCGCACCATACTCGAACGGCTCAAGCGCTTCGTTCTGCCGGATCCCGACGGCGACTCTACGGCACATACGTCGAGCCCTGACCGAGCAGGGCAAGGCGCATTGGAAGAGCTACGCCGTCATCGCGCTGCTCATGGCGGTGGCCGCGGCCACGACGGCGATGTTCGCCTACCTCGTCTCGCATATGATCAACGACGTTTATTTCCGAAGCGGATTTGCCCGCGTCGCAATGCTGAGCGCCACGATCATGCTCTTGTTCTGCATCAAGGGCTTCGCCAACTATTTTCAGGCGGTCATGCTGGCGCGCGTCAGCAACCGGATCACCGCGGAAAACCAGCAGCGCATGTTCGACAAGCTGGTCCGGGAGGGCATGGAATATTTCGCCGACCGGCACTCGTCGCGGTTCACTGCGAGCTTCATGCAGGGTGCATCGGCGGTATCGGGCGTCCTCAATGTCCTGCTCCTGGCGCTCGGCCGCGACTTGTTGTCCCTGATCGGGCTCGTCGTCGTCATGGTCATCCAGAATCCGGTCATGTCCTTGATCGGGATCGTGGTGATGCCGCCCGCCGTGATCGGCGTGCGCAAGCTGCTCAAGCGCGTCAAGGCGCTGGCCCTGGTGAAGTTCTCCAAGGGCGCGAACATTCTGTTGTTGATACAGGAAACGGTGCGTGGGTTCCGGGTCGTCAAGGCGTTCAACCTCGAAGACGAGATGTGCCGACGGATCGGCCAGGAGATCGTCGCCGTCGAGGCGACCGCCAACAAGATCGCCAGGGTTTCGAACCGCAGCAGCCCGATCATGGAAATGCTGAGCGGAGGCGCGATCGGTCTCGCGCTGATGTACGGCGGCTACCTCATCCTCGAGACCGGAGCGCCGCCGGGGGAATTCATCTCGTTCATCGGCGCATTTCTGCTGGCGTACGAGCCGGCAAAGAGCATCGCCCGCATGAATATCGATCTCGGCAACAGCATGATCGGGCTGCGCATCTTTTATGAAGTGCTCGACTTGCGCGCGGCCGAGGCGGACGACAGCGACAAGCCGTTGCTGACGGTCACCGAAGGCGGCGTCGAGTTCATCGACGTTGATTTCGCCTACCGTCCCGGGGAGCTGGTGCTGCGGGACATGAGCTTCGTGGCCGCGCCCGGACAGGTGACGGCTCTGGTCGGCCCTTCGGGCGGCGGCAAGTCGACGATTTTGAGCTTGTTGCTCGATCTCTACCGTCCGCAGCGCGGGGCGGTCGCGATCGACGGCCGGCCCATCGGCGGCTTCACCCGCAAGTCGGTGCGGGCGAACATCGCCTATGTCGGCCAGGAGCCTTTTCTGTTTCGCGGCACGATCCGCGACAACATCATGTGCGGCAGGCCGGGCGCGACCGAGGCGGATCTGATCGCCGCGGCGGAAGGCGCGAACGCGCACGACTTCATCACGAGCTTCGCGCAAGGCTACGACACGCAGGTCGGCGAAGGCGGCTCGCAGCTTTCGCTGGGCCAGCGCCAGCGCGTCGCGGTCGCGCGCGCGCTGATCAAGGACGCGCCGATCGTGCTGTTGGACGAGCCGACCGCGTCGCTCGACAACGAATCCGAGCACAAGGTGCGGGACGCGATCGCCCGGCTTTGCGCCGGCAAGACGACGCTCGTCATCGCGCACCGCCTCAACACCATCGTCGATGCCGATTGCATCCATGTGGTCGAGAAGGGCGCGATCGTGGAATTGGGTCGGCACGGCGACTTGCTGCGCAAGGGCGGCCGCTATGCCACGTTCTTCCGTCTGCAGTTTCCCGACAATCAAGAACAGCTCCCGGCGTTCGTGGAAGAGCGCGTGCTCGCTCCGGCTCTCACCTGATCGCACGCTGCGGGCCTTTCATCGGCCCTCCGCCGGGCGCACGTTGGCCATGGCTTGCACCTCCTCCATGGCCTGCGCGATCGTCAAGATGCGCGCGACCGGGCGCAATCCTTCGATCGCGGCGCGATGCAGCTCGCCCGAGAACGCGGCGCAGCCGTCGTCGAGCACCGTGCAGGCGAACTCGCGCACATGCGCGTCGCGCACCGTCGAGGCGACGCCGCCATTGGTGACGATGCCGGCGGCATAGAGCCGGTCGATGCCGCATTTGTGCAGCACCCATTCCAGCCGGGTCATATAGAAGGCCGAATAGGCGATCTTCTCGATCGCCACGTCCGCCGGCGCCAATTCGGCGACGAGCTGCTGGCCGAACGAGCCCGGCGCAAAGTCGCCGCGGCGCAGGAACGGCCGCAGCTTTTTCAGATGCGGCGAGATGATGGGTTCGCCGCCGCGGCCGGGCACGAGCGTGAACAATGTCGCGACGACGAGGCCGCCGCCGCGCAGGACCGCGTCGGCCAAAGGCTTCAATCGCGCCGGCAGCGCGGCGATGGCCTCGCTCGATTGCCCGCCGCGCGCATAGGCGCCGTGCGGGTGCAGAAAATCGTTCTGCAGGTCGAGGAGCAGCAGCGCGGTTGTCGCGAGCGTTTTGGCGGGCGTGTCAGACATGTTTATCTCGTCTTCATGCATCGCGCTTTCATGCGTCGCGCTCGACGATCAGGTTGCCGAGCTGATCGGTGCGGCCGCGCAAGCCCGGTTCGATGAAGATGGTGGCGTCGGGCTGTTCGAGGATGGCCGGCGCCGCGATGACGACATCGGCGGGGAGATCAAGCCGCGACCAGACGCGTGCCGCGTGCCAGCCGCCCGCAAACCAGACCCGCCGTTCGCCGCGCTCCGCGGCAGACAAGGAAGCGTCGGCCGGCGGTGCAAACACCGTCAGGTCGAACGGCGGCCGGCGTCCGATCGCGGCGGTGCGCAACGACACGATCCGGATCGGGATGCCGGGCAACAGGCGGCCGAACGCGGCGGCGTAGGTCTGATCGAATGCGGCGCGTACCTGCGCTTCCGTAATGCCGGTGCGGCCGGATGCGAGCGTGACTGGCAGCGGCACAGCGACGGTGTGCGTCTGGCCGAGGTAATGCATGTCGAGTTCGTAGACGATATCGATGCGCTCGACCGGGATCGCGGCCGCAGCGACGACCGCGCGCGCCTCCTCGCCGGCCGCCGCCATGCGCCCATCGAGCGCGGCGGCGTCGAGGCCGTCGAGCATGAGGTTCACGGTCTGCACCTGGTCGTGACGCAAATCGGCGATGACGCAGCCGAGCGCGGAGGTGACGCCGGGAAAGCGCGGAACCACGGCGCATCTCAAGCCAATCTCCTTGATCAGCGCGCCGACATGAAGCGCGCCGCCGCCGCCGAAAGGCATCGCCGCGAATTTCGCCGGATCGTGACCGCGCTCGATCGAGACGAGGCGGATCGCGCCCGCCATGCGCGCGTCGGCGACCTTGACGATCGCCTCGGCGGCTTCCTGCACGTCGAGTCCGAGCGGCTTGCCGACGTGCGTGAGGATGGCGCGCTGCGCGGCATCGAGGTCGAGCCGGGCGAGCTTGCCGCCGATCGGCCGCTCCGCGTTGATGCGGCCGAGCACGACATGGGCGTCGGTCAAAGTCGGGCGTTCATTGCCTTGGCCGTAGCAGGCGGGTCCGGGCACCGAGCCCGCGCTTTCCGGGCCGACCTGCAGCAAGCCGCCGCGATCGACCGCGGCGATCGAGCCGCCGCCGGCGCCGATGGTGGTGATCTCGATCATCGGCGTGCGGATGACGAGGCCGAAGTCGATCGTGGTCTGCGCGGCCAGCGACGGCTTGGCGCCGGCGATCACGGAGACGTCGAACGACGTGCCGCCGAGATCGCAGGTGATGACATTATCGTAGCCGCCGGCGCGCGCGATCGCGGCCGCGGCGATGACGCCGGCGGCCGGTCCCGACAACGCGGTGCGCACCGGCAGCCGCCGCGCCGTCGCCGTCGACATCAAGCCGCCGTTCGACTGCACGATGTGGAACGTGCCGGCGAAGTCGTGCTCTGGCCAGCGTGTTCTTCGAGCTTGCCGATATAGGCGCCGACCGCCGGCTGCAGATAGGCGTTCAGCGCCGTGGTCGAGGCGCGTTCGAACTCGCGGATCTCCGGCAGCACCTGATGCGACGCGGAGACGTGCTCGTTCGGCCAGATTTTTCGCGCCGCTGCGAGCGCGCGCCGCTCGTTCTCGGCGTTGGCGTAGGCGTTGATGAAGATGACGGCCAACGCCTGCGCGCCGCGCTCGATCAACGTTTTCGCCGCGGCCGCGACGGCCGCTTCGTCGACCGGCGTGCGGACGGTGCCGTCGGCGAGCGTGCGCTCGTCGACCTCGAGCCGCAGGTCGCGGTCGGCGATCGGGAGGAATTCGCCCCACAAGCCCCAGGTCTGGCGGCGGTCGCGCCGGCGCATTTCGAGTACGTCGCGGAACCCGCTGGTCGTGATCACGCCGATGCGCGGGCCGCGCCGTTCCAACAACGTGTTGGTGCCGACCGTGGTGCCGTGCACGATCGAGCCGAAACTTTCGATGTGCCCCAAGGCTTGTAGGCCCTGCAGAAAGCCGGCGGCCTCGTCGCCGCGGTTCGACGGCACCTTGGCGACGCGGAAGCTGCGCGTTCCTTCGTCGAAACAGAACAGATCGGTGAAGGTGCCGCCGACGTCCACGCCGACGGTCGCCTTGTTGGCATTGCGCTCGCTCATGCGCGCGCCTCGCGGCGCAGGCGCGCGGTCTCGGCGCTGTCCACTTCGTTGTCGGCGCCGAGGGCGACGCCGTAATCGCGGCGCGCCGCCTCGACCGAGACGTAACCGAGCGCCACGTCGCGGGCGACGCGGGCGGGCTCCCGCGTAAGGGGGTCGCCGAAACCGCCGCCGCCCGGCGTCTCCAGCCGCACCCGCATGCCGCGGCGGATACGCACGTCGGTGATCTTGGAGACGAGCGGCGGCGATCGTTCGCCGTCCGCCGTCGCGTAGAAGAAGCGGTTGAGCGCGGCCGGCTTGCCGCCATTGACGCCGAACGGCGGAAACTTGCCGCGTTCGCCGAGCAGGAACACATCGGTGTCGCCGTCGGCCAAAGTCTCGATTTCGTAGATCGCGCCGAGGCCGCCGCGGTGCCGGCCCGGACCGGCGGAATCCGGCCGCAACGCCCAGTGGGTGAACATGATCGGGATAAAGCGCTTCGAGAATCTCGGCCGGCGGAATGGTCGCGGTCGAGATCGGGTTGTTGCCGTGGTTCAAGCCGTCGCCTTCCGGATTGCCGCCGAGGCCGCCGCCGAAGAAGCAGAACATGACCCAGCGCGCGCCGTTCTGCCGCCAGCCGGCGAGCGACAGCGCGTTGATGGTGGCGTACGGACCGCCATTGGCGCGCTCCGGCGCGGCCTTGGCGAAGGCGCCGAACACGGTGTCGATGACGCGCAGGATCGTTTCGGTATAGCCGCCGACCGGTTTCGGCGCGGAGACGCCGAGCAGCGTCGTGTCGGGGATCACGAACTCGATCGGCGCCAGACATCCGGCGTTCGCCGGCACGTCGGTGAAGATGTGCTTGAGCGCGACGTAGCAGCAGGCGACCGCGGTGGAGCGCGCGATGTTGAGCGGTCCGCGGCACGGCGGCGACGAGCGCGAGAAATCGAGCTTCATGGTGTCGCCGCGGATCGTGAGATCGAGCGCGATCAACAGCGGCTCGTCGGTGACGCCGTCATTGTCGAGAAAGTCGTCGTAGGAATAAGTGCCGTCCGGCAGCGAGGCGATGTTGGCGCGCATCAACGCCTCCGCGCGCGCGGTCAGTGCGGCGGTCGCCGCGGTGACGGTGTCGTCGCCGTATTCGTCGAGCAGCGCATGGAGGCGCCGCTCGCCGAGGCCGAGCGCGTTGAGTTGGCCGTTGAGGTCGCCCCAGTTCGACAACGGCACGCGCGAATTGGCACCGAGGATATCGACGATGTCCTGCTGCAGCACGCCGCCGCTGATGATCTTGACCGGCGGCACCCGAAAGCCTTCCTGAAAGCTTTCCGTCGCCTTGGCGTTGAAATTGCCGGGCACGTTGCCGCCGACATCGAGCCAATGGCCGACCGAGGCGAGCCAGGCGAACACCCGGCCAGCCCGCATCACCGGACGCACCAGGCGGAAGTCGTTGAGGTGGGTGCCGCCGTCGTAGGGATCGTTGAACAGATAAGTGTCGCCCTCCGCCAGATGGCCGCGCTCGCGCACCTTGTCGATCACCGCCTTGACCGCGAACGCCATCGCGCCGACGAAGATCGGCAGGCCCGAGGTGCCCTGCACCAAGGTCGCGCCGGTCTCGGCGTGATAGAGGCCGTGGCAGGCGTCGTGCGCCTCGGCGATGATCGGATTGAAGGCGGAGCGGTAGAGCGTCGCGTCCATTTCGTCGGCGATCTGCACCAGGCGGCCGTTGAGCACGGCGAGCGTCACCGGATCGAGCGTGCGCATCAGCGGCGTCCCGACGTGCGGCCGCTCTGCGGCTCGGCGCCGGCGTAGGTCTTGCCGCGCTCCAACATTTCAGGCGTGCCGATCAGCCGGTTGAGCGCGTCGAAGTCGAACATGCGCGGGCGGAACGGATCGGTGCTGCCGTGGGTCTCGAGCGCGCCGTAAAAATCCTCGGCCGCCTTGGCGAGCGCGCGCACGATGGCGCCCGGAAAGATGACCAGCGCGAAGCCGAGTTGTTCGAGTTCGCTCGCCGACAGCATCGGCGTCTTGCCGCCTTCGACCATGTTGACCATCAGCGGCGCTGTGCCTTTCAGCCCGGCGACGATGCGGCCGAGCTCATCGCGCTGCCGCGGCGCCTCGACGAACAGGATGTCGGCGCCGGCTTCGCGATAGCGCTCAGCGCGCGCCATGGCGCGCTCGAAGCCCTCGACGGCGATGGCGTCGGTGCGGGCGATGACGAGCGTTTCCGCGGACGCGCGCGCATCGACGGCGGCTTTGATCTTGCCGGCCATTTCTTGGGCTGGAATGAGCGCCTTGTCGTCGAGATGGCCGCAGCGTTTGGGAAAATCCTGGTCCTCGATCTGAATGGCGTTGGCGCCGGCGCGTTCGATGAGGCGCACGGTGCGCTCGACATTGAGGGCGTTGCCGTAGCCGGTGTCGGCATCGACGATGAGATGAACGCCGACGCGATCGCGGATCAGCGCCACCGTTTCCACCACCTCGCTCAAACTGACGAGGCCGATATCCGGCCGCCCGAGCCGCGTGTAGGCTATTGCCGCGCCGGAGACGTAAAGCGCCTCGAAGCCGGCGCGCTGCGCGATCAGCGCGGTGAGCGGGTCGTAGACGCCGGGCGCGACCAGAATCGGCGGGCGCGCGAGGCGGGTAGACAAGGGAGTTTCAGATCGTGCGGTTTCACTCATGCATTACAGTCCCAGATAGGCGCGTTTGAGCTGCGGATCGGCGGCGATATCGGCGGCGCTGCCCGATATGACGCAATGCCCTTCGGCGAGGATGTAGGCGCGGCGGGCGATTTCGAGGCTTTGCACGACATTTTGCTCGACCAGCAGAACCGCCACGCCGTCGGCGTGGATGCGCGCGATCAGCGTGAACAGTTCCTCGACCAGAAGCGGGGACAAGCCCAGCGAGGGCTCGTCGAGAATGAGCAGCCGCGGCTCCGCCATCAGGCCGCGGCCGACGGCGAGCATCTGCTGCTCGCCGCCCGACAAGGTGCCGGCGCGCTGTGACCGGCGCTCGTAAAGTCGCGGAAAGATCGTGAACACGCGGTCGCGGTTGGCAGAGCGCCGCGCCGCGGCGCGCCGGTAGCTGCCGAGGTCGAGGTTTTCGTCGACCGACAGGTTCGGGAAAATGCGCCGCCCCTCCGGCACGTGAATGAGGCCACGCGCCACGATCGCCGCCGGCTTCTCGCGCTCGATCGCGGCGCCGGCGAAGCGGACCGTCCCGGAGCGCGCGCGCACCACGCCGGAGATGGCGCGGTTGAGCGTCGATTTGCCGACGCCGTTCGAGCCGAGCACCGCGACGATCTCGCTCGCGTCGACTTTCAGGTCGACGCCGCGCAGCACGTCGCCGTCGCCATAGCCGGCCCGCAGGTCCTGCACATCGAGGAGCGGCTCAGTGGACATGGCCCGCTCCGATCTTTGCCGCGGCGCCGTGACCGAGATAGGCTTCGACCACGGCCGGATCGGCCGCGACTTGCGCCGGGCTGCCTTCGGCGATGATGCGGCCCTCCGCCAGCACGAAGATGCGCTCGGACAGGCTCATGACCGCCTGCATCACATGTTCGATCATGACGACGGCGACGCCGCGGGCGCTGATGGCGCGAATGACCGGCACGATGTCGCGGATTTCCGACGGGTTCAGTCCGGCCAGCACCTCGTCGAGCAGAAGGAGTTTCGGTTCGGTCGCGAGCGCGCGGGCGAGTTCGAGCCGCTTGCGCCCGGCAACGGTGAGCGTGTGCGCGGGGCGGTCGAGCCAATCGCCGAGACCGACCTCGTAGCCGACGGCATCGGCCACGTCGAGCGCGGCGGCGCGCGAACGGTGGCGCAAATGGGCGCCGACCAGAATGTTGTGCCGCACCGAAAGGCCGGCGAACGGCTGCACGATCTGAAAAGTGCGCGCCATGCCGCGGCGGGCGAGGCGATGCGGCGGCTCGCCGGTCACGTCCTCGCCGGCATAAGCGATGCGCCCGCTGCTCGGCTCGAGAAAGCCGGAGATGATGGCGAACAGCGTCGTCTTGCCGGCGCCGTTCGGGCCGATCAGGCCGGTGATGCGGCCGGGCGGCGCGGCGAGCGTGGCGGCATCGACCGCCAACAGGCCGCCGAAGCGGTGCGACACGCGCTCGACGGAGAGCAGCGGCTCAGCCATGCGCCGCCTCCGTTTACCGGAGCGCGCGCCTTCACCGTGGGACCAAATAAACGCCGGCGCGCGTCGTTGAAGGCGCCGACCAGGCCGCGCGGCGCAAAGGCGATGACGAGGACGAGCATCGCGCCATAGATCATCAGATCAAGGCCGGGCGCGTCGCCGGCGACGTATTTGGCGCCCTCGCCGAGCGCTTTCGCCACCAAGGCGCCGACCAGCGGGCCGAGCACGGTGCCGACACCGCCAATGATCGGCGTCAGCAGCGCCTCGATCGAGATCCAGGTGCCGTAGGCGATGCCGGAGTCGACGAACAGAAAATACTGCGCATAGAAGCACCCGGCGGCGGCGGTGATCGCGGCGGACACCACCATGGCGGCGAGCTTCACCGTAAAGGCGTTGACGCCGAGCGCCATGGCGGCGTCCTCGTTCTCGCGCACGGCAATCAGCCAGGTGCCGAAGCGCGACCGCTCGATCAGGTGCGCGATCACCAGCGCCACCGCGACCAGCGCCAGAATGACAAAATAGAACGCCACGCGGCTCTGGAACTGCAACGATTGTGCGCGCAGATCGAGCTTGATCAACAGGCCGACGCCGGCGCCGGTGATCGGCGCCACGCTGGCGAGGATGCGCAGAACCTCGGCGAAAGCGAGCGTCACCAGGGCGAAATAGGAGCTGCGCAGCCCGGCGCGAAAGGCCAAAGCGCCGATGATGGCGCCGGCCGCGGCGCCGGCGGCGATCCCGGCGGCGAAGCCGAGCCAGGCATTGATGCCGTAATGCACCTGCAGGATCGCGGTCACATAGGCGCCGGTGCCGAAGAAGGCGGCATGGCCGAACGAATATTGGCCGCCATAGCCGCCGAGGATGTTCCAGCCCTGGCCAGCGAGCGCGATCAACAGCGCGACGATGAGAAAGTTGAGCACGACATTGGAGTGCACGACGAGCGGCACGGCGGCGAGCGCCGCAACGGCAATCGCGATCGGTGCCAGCCCCTTCATGCGCTGGCTCCAAACAAACCGCGCGGCCGTACCAGCAGCACCACGATGAAAATGAGAAAGATGCCGACCTGGCCGAGCGATTCGCCGAAGAAAAAGCCGGCGAGGCTTTCGACCACGCCGATGACGAGGCCGCCGATCAGCGCGCCCGGCACCGAACCCATGCCGCCGAGGACCACGATGGTGAAGGCGACCAGCACGAACGCATTGCCGGCGCCGGGCGTGGCGTAATAGGTCGGAATGAGAAGACACGCGGCGATGGCGACGCAGGCGGTGCCGAGGCCGAACGTCATGGCGTAGATGTGCGCGACGTCGATCCCGGCAAGCTCGGCGCCGAGCTTTTCCTTGGCGACGGCGCGGATGGCCTTGCCGGTGTCGGTGAAGGTCATGATGAGCCAGAGCGCGAGGGCGACGATAAAGACCGCGGCAAAGGAAATCACGCGCGGCATAGCCAAAAAGGTGAACCCTAGATCGATTGATTTGAAGCCATACGGCAGATCGATGGTGCGGGTATTGGCGCGGAACGCGTAGAGGAGCGCGTTCTCGATGAAGACGGCGAGGCCGAGCGTCACCAGCAGCATGTTGCGGTCGTCGCCGTGGGACGACGGCCCGATGACGAAGCGCTGCAGCGCATAGCCGAGCGCGAAGAACAGCGGCGCGAGCACAAATACGGCGAGATAGGGATCGAGCCCGAATTTCTGATAGGCGAAGAACGCCGCGAACAACGCGGCGCTGAGCAGCGCGCCGTGGGCGAAATTGATGATGTGCAAGACGCCGTAGATCAAGGTCAGTCCCAGCGCGACCAACGCGTAGACCGCGCCGGTCATGAGACCGTTGAGGACCGCGGTGACGAGGATGAGCGGGGAGAGCATCACGCGTCATTGCGAGCCAACGGGTCCGGCCCGAAGTGGCCGGCCCGATGACAGGCTCCGCGAAGCAATCCAGCGCGGCGGCAAAGCCCCTGGATTGCTTCGTCGCCATAGCCCGTCGAAGACGGGCGTGGACGCCCTTTTGCCTCGCAATGACGCGTCACCGCAATACCCGCTACGCCGGCATCGGGAACACCGCCTTCGCGTTGGCAAAGGCCGGCGGCATGATCACCTTGATGTCGTTGTCGAGCACCTGGGTATTGACCGGCGCGGCGCCCTGGTTCTGGCCGTTGACGAATTTGGTCGGCCCGTACGGCATCGTGTGGCTGTCGAAGGTCGACGTTTCCAGCGCGGCGATGATCTTGGCGCGGTCGGTGGACGCGGCGTGCTCGATCGCGTCGGCGACCAGATTGACCGCGTTGTAGTTCATGTAGACTTCGTAGGTGTAGAACTGGCCCTTTGCTTCGACCTTCTTCTTCAGCGCCAGCGCCTTGTCGCTGTGCGGGTCGAACCAGTGATTGCAGTCCATGATGTATTTGGCGGCGTCGGGGAATTCCTTGAGGAACTTGTAGGACGACGCGGCGCCGCCGAGCACCGAATAGATGCCCTTCGGCCGCACGTGCTGCTCCAGCATGGTGCGGGCGAGGAGGACGTATTCGTTGTAGTAGTCTGCCGGAATGACGAGGTCGGGGTTCTGCGCCTTGATCTTGAGCACGACGTTGTTGAAGTCGCGCGTCGGCGTCGGATGCGGGATCGTCTCCAGGATCGTAAAACCCTTGCCCGGCAGCTGGGCGTTGAGGAGCTTGGCGAGGCCGGAGCCGAACAGCGAATCCTCGTGCACGATGATCACGGTCTTGGCCGGCTTGCCGGCCGCGTCGTTGATCGCGGCGAGATTGTCGAGCGCGGTCTTGGCGATGACGCCGAAGCCGGGGCCGAACCGGAAGGTGTTCTTCAGGCCGCGGGTGACGATCGAAGTCGGCGACGCCGACATCGACCGCGTACGGCAGGTCGTAGCGCGCCGCGGCCTGGCTGACCGCGAGACAGATCGAAGAAGCGTAGCCGCCGACGATGGCGGACACCTCGGCGGAATTCATCTTTTCCACTTCGGCGGTGCCGCCGGCGGGCGTCGACTCGGCGTCGCCCAGCATCGGATCGATCTTGGCGCCGCCGAGCGCCTTGATGCCGCCCGCGGCGTTGATCTCTTCGACGGCGAGCGTCGCGCCGAGGCGTCCCTGCGTGCCCGAATAGGACAGCGCGCCGGTGACCGGATGCAACAGGCCGATTTTCACCCCGGCGCCCTGCGCGCGCAGCACGGAGGGCGCGGCGAGGGTTCCGGTCGCCGCAGCGGCGGCGCCGAGCGCCGTGGTGGCGAGAAAGCGGCGGCGGTTCATCGGTATCTGCTTCGACATGGTGCTGTTCCTCTCGTCTAGCGTGGTGGCGGCAAGGGGCTTGCCGCCTTGCGTTTGTTGGTGGCGGTCTTCGCCGCTTGGCTGCGCGGCTGTTCGTTGTGATTGACGACCGGGGACCACGCCTTCGCCTCGGCGGTGCCGGAGCGCACCAGGTCCATTTCGAAGGCGTAGCGGTCGGGCCGGTAGAACGCATGTAGATGCTCGACGGCGCGGCCGGATTGATCGCGGACGATGCGGACAAGCTCGATCAGCGGCGACCCGGTGCGCACGTCGAGCGCCGCGGCAACGTCGGGGGTCGCCAGCGCGGCGCTGATGCGCTGGCGGGCGTGCTCGACCTTGACGCCGGCACGCTCGAGCAATTCGAGCAGTGGACGGGCGGCGAGTTCCTGCTTCGAGAAGGTGACGGCGATGCTTTCCGGCACATGCGTCGTCAAATGGGAAAACGGCACGCGGTCGAGCGCGCGCACGCGCACGGCCCGCTGCAACAGCGTCGCGGGCCCGACCCCGAGCGCTTCCGCGACGGCGCCTTCGGCCGGCACGTAATCGAACGCGATCAGCTTCGCGGCGGTGCGGCGCCCCATGTCGGCCAGATTGGCGAGGACGCCGGAAATGTCCGCCGTGACCGGCCCGGGCGACTGCCGGAAGATCACCCGCGTACCGGCGCTGGGCCGCCGCTCGATGAAACGCTCACGTTCGAGTTCGCCGAGCGCGCGGCGCACAGTGACGCGCGATACGCCGTGATACTGCGCCAGTTCGTTCTCGGTCGGCAGCTTGGCGCCGAAGCCGAACGCGCCGCTGACAATGCGGTCGCGCAGCACCAGATAGACCTGCTTCGCCTTCGCCTCGCCGAGCCAGTCGCGCAAGCTTCTCAAGTCTCCCAAAATGCGGCCGGCGGCCGCAGGCGCTTTACTTGGTATTCTTTAGCGTACAATATTTGCCCTAAGCTCGACAAGCCCACTCTCGACAAACGGGCAGGACCCGAGGCACATCGGCCCGAAATGAACGCACCGCAAACCCTGATCGACAAATTGTGGGCGGCGCACACGATCGTGACGCGCGAGGACGGCGCCGCGCTCCTGTGGATCGATCGCCATTACGTGCATGAAGGCTCGTTCCATGCCTTCAGCCAGATGGGCGCGCGCGGGCGCAACGTGGCCGCGCCGGACCTCACCTTCGGCATCGCCGATCATTATGTGCCGACGCGGGGCCGCGGCGGGCCGATCGCCAACCCCGAGATCGCGGCCATGGTAAAGACGCTCGAGGCTAACACGGCGGCGAACGGCGTTGAACTGTTCGGCCTCAGCGATCCGCGCCAGGGCATCGTTCATGTGGTCGGGCCGGAGCAGGGGCTGACCTTGCCGGGCCTCTCGATCGTTTGCGGCGACAGCCACACCTCGACGCACGGCGCGTTCGGCGCCTACGCCTTCGGCATCGGCGCCTCCGAGGTGGCGCATGTGCTGATGACGCAGACGTTGTGGCAGAAAAAGCCGAAGCGCATGCGCATCACTGTCGACGGCAAGGCCGGCGTCGGCATTGCCGCCAAGGATATCGCGCTCGCAATCATCGCGCGCATCGGAGCTGACGGAGCGCAAGGCCACGCCATCGAGTTCGCCGGCAGCGCCATCGCCGCGCTGTCGATGGAAGGGCGCATGACCCTGTGCAACATGTCGATCGAGGCCGGCGGCCGCTGCGGCATCGTCGCGCCGGATGCAACGACGTTCGGCTATTTGCAGGGGCGGCCGTTCGCGCCGCAGGGTGCGGCATTCGAGCGCGCGGTGGCGGCATGGTCGGAGCTCGTGTCCGATCCCGGCGCCGTGTTCGACCGCGAGGTCGCGCTCGACGCCGGCGCGATCGCGCCGATCGTCACCTGGGGCACGACGCCGGACGACGCGCTGCCGATCGACGCCAGTGCGCCGGATCCGGCGCGCGAAGCTGATCCGGTGCGGGCCAAATACATAAGCGACGCGCTCGATTACATGGGCATCGCGCCCGGCAGGAAGCTGACCGAGATCGCGATCGATCGCATCTTCATCGGCTCCTGCACCAACTCCCGCATCGAGGATTTGCGCGCGGCGGCGGCGGTCCTCTCCGGGCGCGTCAGCAAGGTGCCGGGTCTCGTCTCGCCGGGGTCGACGAGCGTGAAGCGGCAGGCCGAGCAGGAGGGGCTCGACCGCATCTTTCGCGCCGCCGGGCTCGAATGGGCCGACGCCGGCTGCTCGATGTGCGTCGGCATCAACGGCGATGTCGTGCCGCCGGGCGAGCGCTGCGCCTCGACCACCAACCGCAATTTCCGCGGCCGTCAGGGTCCGGGCGCGCGCACCCATCTGATGTCGCCGGCCATGGTCGCCGCCGCCGCGGTGAGCGGCCATCTCGCCGACGTGCGGCCCTTGCTGGCCGGCCGGGACTAGGAGGCGGCGATGGAAAAATTCGTGCGCCTCACCGGCAAGGCCTGCCCGTTGTTGCTGCCCAACATCAATACCGATCAGATTTTGCCGGCGCGGTTTCTCAAGCTGCCGCGCTCGGGCGAGCTCGGCCGGGTGTTGTTCGCCGATCTGCGCCGCAACGCCGACGGAACGGAAAAGCCGGATTTCTTGCTCAATCAGCCGCTCTGGCGCGACGCCAAGATCATTACTCGGCGGGCGCAATTTCGGCGGCGGCTCGTCGCGCGAGGCGGCTGTCTACGCGCTCTACGAAGCCGGCATCCGCTGCGTGATCGCGGCGTCGTTCGGCGACATTTTCGCGCAGAACGCGGTCAAGAACGGGCTTCTGACCGTCGTTCTTCCCGAGGCCGATATCGGCGAACTCGGCGCGGCGATCGCGGCCGATCCGGAATTGCCGGTCACGGTCGACCTCGAGCAACAAACGATCAAGCGCGGCAATTTCCGCTACGAATTCGCCATCGATCCGGTCAGCCGCAACCAGTTGCTCAATGGCTGGGACGACATCGATCTGACCGAGAGCTATCGCGGCGAGATTGCCGCGTTCAAGGCCGCCGACGCCGCGCGCCGGCCGTGGACGCGGCCGCAGCGGCCGTGACCGCGATACCGACACGAATGATTCGCTGAATGCAGCCGGTGCCGCGATCCGCGACGGCGTCTTCGCTGTTTCACATGGCCGCGCTTTATGCGATGCGTGGCGGCAGTGCGGGGAGGCGCGGGGCCGGTGACGTCGCGGCGAACATCCTACGTCTTGGCGATCGATCAGGGCACGACATCGACGCGGGCCATCCTGTTCCGCGCCGACACCTCGATCGCCGCGGTCGCGCAGCAGGAATTCCCGCAGCATTTTCCCGCCGACGGCGAAGTCGAGCACGACCCGGAGGACCTGTGGTCGACGACGGTTGCGACCTGCCGCGCGGCGTTGCGAAAGGCCGGCGCCGACGCCACAGACATTGCCGCCATCGGCATCACCAATCAGCGCGAAACCACGCTGCTGTGGGACCGCGCGAGCGGCCGTCCGGTCCATCGCGCCATCGTCTGGCAGGACCGCCGCACCGCGGATATCTGCGCCGACCTCAAGGCGGCCGGGCATGAGCCCTTGTTCGCTGCCAAAACTGGGCTCGTGCTCGATCCGTACTTTTCCGGCACCAAGCTCGCCTGGCTGCTGCGCCACCTGCCCGACGCCGGTGCACGCGCCGCGCGCGGCGAACTCGCTTTCGGTACTGTCGATACGTTCCTGCTCTGGCGCCTGACCGGCGGCAAGGTCCACGCGACCGATGCCACCAACGCGTCGCGCACGCTCATGTTCGATATCCATGACGGACGCTGGGACGACGACTTGCTGGCGCTGCTCGGCGTGCCCAAAGCCGTGCTGCCGCAGGTCATGGATTCGTCCGCCGCCTTCGGCGTGACGAACCCGGACATCTTCGGCGCCGCGATCCCGATCATGGGCATCGCCGGCGACCAGCAGGCGGCGCTGATCGGGCAGGCCTGCTTCCGGCCCGGCATGGTCAAGTCGACCTACGGCACCGGCTGCTTCGCGCTTCTCAATACCGGCCGCACGCCGGTCGTCTCCAGGAACCGGCTGTTGACGACCATCGCCTACCAGCTCGGCGGCGTGCGCTCTTACGCGCTCGAAGGCTCGATCTTCGTCGCCGGCGCGGCGGTGCAGTGGCTGCGCGACGGCCTGCATATCGTGCAGAGCGCGCAGGAGACCGGCCCGCTCGCGGCCGACGCCGACCCGACCCAGGAGGTTATTCTCGTCCCCGCCTTTGTCGGCCTGGGCGCGCCCTATTGGCGGCCCGATATCCGCGGCGCGCTGTTCGGCCTGACGCGGGCGACCGGCCCGCGCGAGCTTGCGCTCGCCGCGCTCGAAAGCGTGTGCTTCCAGACCGCGGACCTGTTGGCGGCGATGCAGGCGGACTGGCCGCAGCGCGAGCACGCGCTCGACGTGCTGCGGGTCGACGGCGGCATGGCCAATTCCGACTGGACCATGCAGCGCCTCGCCGACCTGATCGGCGCCACGGTCGATCGCCCGCAAATCCAGGAAACCACCGCGCTCGGCGCCGCCTATCTCGCCGGCTTGCAGGCCGGCTTCTTCCCGGAGCCGGACCGCTTTTTCGACCACTGGCAATTGCAGCGGCGGTTCAAGCCGCAGATGGACGCGGCGACGCGCGAGCGCAAACTCGAGGCCTGGAGCTGCGCCGTGCGCCGGCTGTTGTATGTGCCGACCTGATGGCAGCCCAGCGCACGCCGCATGCCGCGGTGCTGGAACGGATTTTGCTTGCGAAAATAAGCTTTGCGAAAATTAAGCCTTTGCGAAAATTACTTGAAGCCTGAAGTATCTGCAGGGTAACTTGCCGGCAAAGGATGCCCCCCGATGATCCGCTCGGCTCACATCGACACTTTCGCGCGCGATCACCTGCCGCCGGCGGAACAGCAGCCGGACTTTCTGCTCGACTCTCCCGACGTGTGTTACCCCGAGCGCATCAATTGCATTGCCGCGTTCGTCGACGATTGGGTCGCCAAGGGCCATGGCGGGCACGACTGCCTGATCTCGCCGACCGAGCGGCTGACCTATGCCGGCCTCGCCGAACGGGTGAACCGCATCGCCAATGTGCTCACCCGCGATCTCGGCCTGGTGCCGGGGAACCGCGTGCTGCTGCGCGGCCCCAACTCGCCGATGATGGTCGCGGCCTATTTCGCCGTCATCAAGGCCGGCGGCGTCGTGGTCGCGACCATGCCGCTCCTGCGCGCCAAGGAGATCGCGTTCCCGCTGACCAAGGCCGCGATCAAGCTCGCGCTGTGCGACGCGCGGCTCGCCGACGAGATGGAAAAGACGAAGCCGCTCGCGCCGGTGCTCGAGCGCGTCGTCTATTGGGGCTCGGGCGCGCGCCGACAGTCTCGAAACGCTGATGGCGCAGCCCGGCTACGAGAATTTCGCCGCCTGCGACACCGCCAACGACGATGTTTGTTTGATCGCCTTCACCTCCGGCACCACCGGGGTGCCGAAAGGCACCATGCATTTCCACCGCGACATGCTGGCGATCTGCGACACGTTCGGCAAGAACGTGCTGCGCGCGACGCCGCAGGACCGCTTCATCGGCTCGCCGCCGATCGCGTTCACGTTCGGGCTCGGCGGCCTCGTTTTGTTTCCGCTGCGGGTCGGCGCCGCGGCCGTGCTCCTGGAAAAAGCCGGCCCGGACGATCTCGCCGCCGCAATCAAACAATTCGGCGCCACCATCTGCTTCACCGCGCCGACCGCCTATCGCAACATCCTCGGCAAGCTCGCCGACCTCGACCTCTCCTCGCTGCGCAAATGCGTCTCCGCCGGCGAGACGCTGCCGGGGGCGACGTTCACGGCCTGGGAAGCGGCGACCGGCATCCGCATCATCGACGGCCTCGGCTCGACCGAGATGCTGCACATCTTCATCGGCTCGCGCGAAGCCGACATGCGCGCCGGGCGGACCGGCAAGCCGGTGCCGGGCTACGAGGCGCGCATCATCGACGAGGCCGGCCGCGAGGTGCAAAACGGCGTGCCCGGCCGGCTCGCGGTGCGCGGCCCGACCGGCTGCCGCTATCTCGACGACCAGCGCCAGGCGGACTATGTGCAGCACGGCTGGAACGTCACCGGCGACACCTATGTGCGCGACGACGACGGCTATTTCATCTATCAGGCGCGCTCCGACGACATGATCATCTCCGCCGGCTACAACATCGCCGGGCCGGAAGTGGAGACGGTGCTGCTGACCCACCCCGCGGTCGCCGAGTGCGGCGTGGTCGGCGCGCCCGATGCCGATCGCGGCCATGTCGTCAAAGCCTATGTCATCCTCAAGCCGGGTTTCTCGGGCGACGCGGCGTTGACCCACACGCTGCAGGAATACGTCAAGGCGACGGTCGCGCCGTACAAATACCCGCGCGCGATCGAGTACGTCACCTCGCTGCCGCGCACCGAGACCGGCAAGCTGCAACGCTTCGAGCTCCGCCGCATCGCCTCGACCGCCGCCGCCAGCAAACTGGCGTCGTAATCCGCTCTCACCCATGAAGCGCGATCTTCACCCTCCCCTGCAGGGGGAGGGTCGCCCGCCGTAGGCGCGGCGGGGTGGGGCCGAGCGCATTTCACGGCAATCGGGTGACGGTATTTAAAGTTGGCTTGCATATGCCGCCACTCCATGCCCTTATTTAAGACAGTCTTTATTATGAGCCTGCGCCTGGATCTTTATTAAAGGCCGGAAGAAGGACGCTCGTGCCGGACCACGCAAGCCGCGCCGGAACCTACCAGCGCCAGCCGTCGGGCTATCGCGCCTTCGTGCCGGCGCCGCTGCCGCCGCAACCGCCAGTCATCCTGGCCGGCGAGCTGCAGCGGCTGCTGTCGGAGGCGGATATGGCCCTGGGCCGTCTCGACGGCTCGATCCAGACCCTGCCGAACCCTGATCTCTTCGTGTTCATGTATGTCCGCAAGGAGGCGGTGCTCTCGAGCCAAATCGAGGGCACGCAAAGCTCGCTGCAGGATCTGCTGGCGGCCGAGGCCCAGTTTCTAACGCCCGAGATACCCAAAGACGTTGACGAGGTCATCAACTACGTCGCCGCCATGAATTACGGCCTCGCGCGCCTGTCCGATCTGCCGGTCTCGGTGCGGCTGATCCGCGAAATCCACCACAAGCTCCTCGACGGTGTGCGCGGCGCGCGCCTTGCACCCGGCGAATTGCGCCGCACCCAGAACTGGATCGGTCCCGGCGGCTGCACGCTCAATGAGGCGACCTTTGTGCCGCCCCCGCCCGACATCCTGCCGCAGACGCTCGGCGATCTCGAAAACTTCCTTCACGCCCAAGATGATCTGCCGCTGCTGATCAAGATCGGCCTCGCGCACGCCCAGTTCGAGACCATTCATCCCTTCCTCGACGGCAACGGCCGCGTCGGTCGTCTTCTGATCACCTTTCTCTTGTGCGAACGCGGCGTCCTGCACAAGCCGGTGCTCTACCTCTCGTACTATTTCAGGCGGCACCGGCAGCGCTATTACGACTTGCTGCAAGCGATCCGCGACCGGGGCGCCTGGGAAGATTGGCTGCAATTCTTCCTGCGCGGCGTCGCCGACGTGAGCGTCCAGGCGACCGAAACCTCGCGGCGCATCCTGGCTTTGCGCGAAACCCACCGCACCGCGATCGCCGACAATCTCGGCTATTCCGCCGGCAACGGCCATCGCGTGCTCGAACGGCTTTACCAACGGCCGATCCTGTCTGTGAACGAGGTACGCGAATTGACCGGCACGACCTATCCGGCGGCCAATGCGCTCGTCGAACGCCTAGTCAAGATCGGCATCTTGACCGAAGTCACCGGCCAGGCGCGCAACCGCCGCTTCCGCTACGATGCCTATGTGCGGCTGTTCGACGAGCCGGGCAATGAGGCGGCAGGAGCGGCGGCATGATCGAGGGGTTGAAGCCGTATCCGGCGATGAAGGACTCGGGTGACGTTCCCGCGTAGCCTGGATTGAGTGAAGGCGAAATCCGGGAGCAACAAGTCGCGCCGGAGGCGCGGCAAAATAAGCCTTCGGTCACGCGCCGTAGACAGGCTCCGCGCCCGACAGGATATGCCCTTTGCGGATATAATTGCGGCTCCCCTCGATCGCCTTGCGATGGACAAGATCGACGCGCCGCGCGAGCAAGGCTTCCAGCGCCTGCTTGAAGTCGAAAAAACGCGCAAGATCGTCCTCCGCCGCCGCGAACTCGACCAGAAAGTCCACGTCGCTCGTCGCCGGGTCGAAATCCCCGTCGCGCGCCGCCGAACCGAATACATCGAGCCGCCGCACGCCGAAACGGCGGCACAATTGCCGCAACTCTTCGCGATGCGCTGCAATCTCAGGGATCATCTCGGCTCCATGCGCCATCAGCATAGCACGAATGGTCCTGCAGCCGGATCGCATGAAGCGCGATCTTCACCCTCCCCTGCAGGGGGAGGGTCGCCCGCCGTAGCTCCGGAGGAGCGAAGGCGGGGCGGGGTGGGGCCGTCCAGTATGCGATCCGCGATTTTCCCCGTGGCCTGGACTGAGCGAAAGCAGAATGCGGGAGAAAACACGCCGTAATATTCTTGCACCACATCTTGACGCGAATGGACTATTGGCGCCACGTCGGCCGCGCCGATTCGGATATCACTATCGGTGATCCGACTGGCGGCCAGTGCGAAAATTGTTGTGACCACAGCGCATTCAATGTATTAGTAGATTTCTAGCTATCTGGCTATATTTATAGCTAAATATCCAACGGAGATTTCGGGTGAAGGCTATGGCCCGCGACAGGTCGGACGGACGCAAAGCGCTTTTGGTGTATCTCCATCCGAATTTAATCAAGCGACTGAAGATGGCTGCGCTAAGATGAGAGTCGACCTGTTTACGAGCTCACAGAGGAGGCGGTTTCTGCGTGGTTGGCTGGTCGCGCTAAGGAGCGTAAGCGCAGAGCGTGAATGCGAGGCATCCCCTGGGCAACGGGATGGCTGGAACGCTTAAGATTGCGCAAGATACGCACAGTGAAACCGATCGTTAACTATTGGTAGGAATATGGTTAACCATGACTAACCGGGGCGCCGCTTCGAGATCCAATTGGCGCCCCGCAGCGAGGCCGGGCTGATAGCTGGCGCGCGCGACACCGAACCGGTGCGCGGCCTAACGCACGGCTTTTACAAATATCCCGCTAGCTTCCCAGCCTTCGCCATTTGCGGCTGCTGTGATTCGAGACGTTCACTCATGCCGGGCGATCTATGTGTCGACCCTCATGTTGGTGGCGGGACTACCCTTGTTGAGGCTCTCGTCGCTTGGTCGGCACGCGATTGGCGTAGATATTAGCTCACTTGCTGAATTTGTCGCAAAAGTAAAAACGACAGTATTTTCGGAAGCCGAGCTTGAACGACCCTGGAAGTATGGGCGAAGCTGTTAGGGGCACGCATCGATATCCGAAAATCGGCGTCAAGTTTACCTCGCGGACTACGCCATCGGCGCTCGGCTATTACAAGCACCTTGAATATCCGTCCGCGTTGGCGCCTTGCGAAAAGCGATCGAGCAAGGATAGGGCCGCAGTCCGGCTTAAGGCAGTAGCCGCGGCTAGAAGCATTCGGTCGCTGCGCCGTACTCCGCACAGCGCAATGGGCGCTTGACGGTCGCAAGAAGCTGCCGAGTGTCCTGAATTCCGTGGGGTCTCGAAAGCATCGCGGGCGAGATGGTTCAAGGCGCGCGAGCACTTCGGATCGCGGTGAAAACGAACGGCGCCCGTCGCTCGACGTTCGAGGTGCTGCACCGCTCTGCAGCCGGCCTCGAAGACGATGAGCGAACGATGCTATGGCAGGCGCCGCGATTGGTTGCTTACGTCGCCGCCGTACCCCGGTGTGCACGTACTTTATCATCGGTGGCAGGTGGACGGCCGCAAGGAAGCTCCGTTGCCATTCATGATTGCGAACAAGCTCGATGGCGCCGGCGGCAGCTACTATACAATGGGCGACCGCAAATATCCTGACCTTAAGACCTATTTGACAATATCCGCGCCACGATGGCATCAGTCGCGGACTTGCGGACCGAACGTACCGTCGTCGTTCAGATGGTCGCGTTTGCGATCTTCGTGGCAACTTCCGCGTTACCTTCGAACAATGGAAGAGGCCGGACTTTGGGAAATCTTCCTACCCACTCTTAAAGGCTGAGCGCGACGGCCGGTTTGGCGCAGCGTGCCTGGGCGGCGGTGGTACAGCGACCAACGCGGCGAGACGCCCGGATCACGAAGTTGTGCTAATCCACCGTAAGGCTGATGAGCGCCCTGCCGACCCGTCGACGACGCGATACCCTCGGCCACGTCCATCAACTCTGATCATCGTCATCGCGACACGACGGATCTCCTCGCGCCGAGAGCGTCGGCCGGGTCGATGTCCTGATCTTTCTTGCCCTGTGTCGACTGATACATTTGGTAGAGGTGAAAGGCAATGTGCGACGTGTATTTGTTGACCTTGCGCTGAACGTCCTGTTCGGTGTTACGCTTGGTAAGAGACTCTTGAACTCGCGAAGTTCTGCCATGTCCTCGTTGATGATGAGAATGAGTGGGGCGCGCTCTGTCGGCCGTAGGAAGGCGCCGGCGTCTTCGTCGGTCCACTCCTCAGCGTCCCAACACGCTGCTGATAGTCGTCGCGTTTAATAACCTTCAATTGGTAGGGCGGCCGTCGCATCGATCCAGTTTTGAACTCGCTATCGACCAGGCGTGGACCTTTGTCGAGCTTGTCCTCGGCGGTGCCGGAGGATCGACTATATCGGCCTCGAAGAGGCGACAGTTCGCGGCCGGCGGGGCCAGCCGCTGTCACTTCGAACTTCAGACGCTCGCCGACTTGCCACTCCGGACGCGGTGACACGAGGAGACTGAACCGTCCGGCGAGCGGATCTGAGAAATTCATCTCAGGTTGCGGCCTGTCATGCCGACCAGCTTTGCCGACAGCTTCCATTTCGGCACGCTGGCCGTGAGCAAACGGTCCTTGCCGTCCCAGCGCAGCCGGACGTGTGTGTCGTTCTCGCCGCGGCGAATCTTCACCGGCTCGCGCGAGGAGACTTTCAGCTTCATGGGGTCATCGACGAACAGGCTCGGGTTGGGGGATTTCTGGCTTAATCAGGATTGAAAGCTCGATTTGGCGTGGTGCCGCAATGCCGTTGAAGCGAGCTGTGACCTTCACCTTTGCTCGCACGGGATATTGGTCAGCGTCGAAGCCTTCGGGTTCGGTAAAGGCCAGCGTTAGTTTGCCATGGTCGTCGAGCTTCTCCCTCTTGACATTAAGCTCTGAGTACTCCGGGTCGCTCTCGGCATTGAACTGAGCGATTGCGGCCCAATGTCCCGATGGTATCGATTTGATACCGATCTCGCGCGGCAGGTTCGGGCGGAGGCGAATAATCGAGGACGCTGGCTGCGAAATTAGCACGGGATAGTCGGCGGCCTGACCTGTTTCCGGCGGCAGCAAGGTCACCACGCCTGCCTTTTGACCGTCTTAAACCCGAGCTCGTCGCCATCCTTGGAGTCGCCTGCGCTCGCGCCAGAACCTTCGGCGAAGGCGTGCCCCTTGTCGTGGTGCGAATCAATCAATTGGTCGAGCGTTTGCTTAACCTTCTCGTCGCCCGCAGAAAGTTCCGATACTGCCTCTTCTGCTTCCTCTTCGAGGCGGACCAAGTCCGGATCGTCCTTCAATGTGGCAACGATGCGCTTGGTGATCGCCTCGCGGACTGCACCGCGATAGAAGCCTTGCCGCGAGCCCTGCATGAGCCGGCCGATCGCCTCAGGCGCGAGACCGTCAACATCAACCATGATCATCATTCGTGCACGAAGGTAACGGAAGCCCAGATCCTGCACGATAAAGCCGTTGTCATCGAATTCCTGGCGCTGACCGTTGACCAGGTACACGACACAGCGCTTGCCACGGCTCGATTCAAGGTAACTGCTGACGGGTGTCGCGCCCTGCTGGTCGAGCAGGAATTCCTCGCCCTCCTGAAGATCGAGCGGCAACGCGGATTTTTCTCGGCGGCCTTCTTCGGCTTTGGAGGAAGCACGAAGACGCGGATCGAGATGGTGCCCAAGTCCGCAACGGGAAGATCGTCGAAGATAAGGGGCTCGGTTTGGAGCGCCGTTTCCGTCATGGCAATTCCCTATGCCACTTGCTGCGCAGTAAAAGACTTGTCGAGCGCGACGGCACGCCCGAGCATCCGCACGCGTCTCGCGAGCCGCTGTGCGGTTCCAAGCATGGGCTCTGGCGTGTCCTTTAGAGCGAAGAGTTCGTAAGGCATCACCGGATTGAAAAGGACATGGTTCAGAGATTGGTACATCGACCGCGCAATTGCGGAATCCGACGCGCCGAAGTCGTAGCCGACGTGACAAAAGTGTGCGCCATTGGTGAAACCTGCTCTATCGGCCTCCCCGACTTCGATTTTCTGGGCACGTCGCCGTCCTCCGTCGCCGCAAGATAAGCATAATAGGGATCTCGCCGACCCTTTGGCTGGATCTCGCGTACGATCGACCAGCCAGCACCAGCGTCGTCGTTTTTTCCGCGGATGTCCGAAGCGCGGCGCGATACAACAATCGAATACCTCGAGATTGAGAATGCCGACGATCCACCTTGGCCGAATACGCCAATCAGATAGGGCTTGTCGGCCTTGTCGGTGCGGCCGAGGGAAAGCAGGGTTCTGTGCATCATTGCCGGTACCTGCCCCATGCCGTGGTCACGGATTGTAACCGCGAATTCCCTTGACTTCTTTTCGTAGTCGAGGGTGATCGAGAGCTCTTACGGACCTTGTCGACCAATGCCCGTTTTTCCTTCCGTTCGTCATCGTCAAGTCGCTCTATCGAGTTGAGTTTTGGGAAGCCGAAGTAGCGCAGCACTGCTTCGCGCGGATTTGCAGGCATCACGGCAGTGGGAGTTTAAGTAGCTCCCGCAGGCGGGCGAGTTCGACGAGCGATTCCATGCCATTGACCAGACGCTCGGCGAGCGGATTGATCGGCTCGCCCGCGAGCTTAATGCGCCCGCCGTTGCCACGGTCTTTGCCGACCGGGACCCAATGCAACTTACCGGGCTCCCACGCCGAGGACCTGTCTTCGGCCGACAGCCACTGGTACTGCTCGGGAGACACGATCGGCAGGCTTGCCATAATCGCTTCGACCTGCGGCGTCGCTCTCACACTCAGGAGCCGCCTGAGCAGATCCGATGGCGCCAACGCATTCATTCGCCTCTCCAATATTTGCTCACGGCAGCACACCCTCAAAGTTTGAAATCTATGAGG
Source organism: uncultured Pseudomonadota bacterium (assembly GCA_963836095.1). Taxonomy (GTDB): domain Bacteria; phylum Pseudomonadota; class Alphaproteobacteria; order Rhizobiales; family Xanthobacteraceae; genus BOG-931. The sequence goes on along the minus strand of CAWIHU010000010.1, from coordinate 645,327 downwards.
TCCTTACTGCCCGTTGAAAGCATGCGGGCCTTCAGAGCCTCAATCTCCTTCGTCAGGGCCCCAGCGATCTTTTTGACGTTGGCTTCTGTGTACTCGTAGGCGCTTTTGTTGCCTAATTTACCAATCACCCGGATCGCCTTGAGCGCGTTTTTCGTTCGGCTCTCAGCCAGTTCGATGAACTTCTGTCGCTTTCCACTCATTTTGGCCTTTAAATCCGTTCCATTTTTATCAGGAATTTTTGATTCCGCATTCCCAAAAATATTGCGTTACAATATTCTAGATAATTTACGGGGATAAACGAGTTAATACGGCCCCCAATATACCGCCTAGATCGTTCAAACTCCGCCGATATTGTCCCCGATATTGCAACACTCTTGACATTCGTCTCTATTAACGTTACAAACCCCAATCTCGCCCCCTTACAAGGACGCCGGCCGGGTGACTCCGGTCCGGCGGGGCGAGTGCGGCTCCCGCGGGCGGCGGCTCGTCACCGTGCGCGCTCGGGCGGCTTGGGCAAGACACGCCCGGCCGGCATCATGACCGGTCTGCGGGTGCAATCTCGCTGGGCTGGGACAGCAAGGCGCGGGTAACACCCGCGAGTGACGTTCGGTCCGTCGCCGTTCCTCGGGCCGCGGTGCGATGCGCGCGATCTTTCGAACCATCGGGGTTGCGCGCTCTGAGCCTGTCCTGGGAAGTCGCGTGGCTCGAGCTGAGCGGTGGCGTTCGGTCGCTGCCGCAAGTGCCGTGGTGGAACGCCGAGAGGCGAGCGCGCCCCCTCCCAGCCCTCCCCCGCAAGCGGGGGAGGGAAAGAGATAAGGGCGCGTGCCGTGCCCCCTCCTGTGTCCTCCCCCGCAACGGGGTCCCCGTCGCGCAAGCGCGACGGGGGTGCCCCTCGGGGGAGGATGAAGGTGGGGGCACGGAGGTTACGCAACAGCGCCTTTCGGCGTTCCGCTTCCTTGATTTGCCGGAAGCGGGCCGAAAAGAATTGGCGTCGAAGACCGTTGGGGAGCATCCATATTCGTTCCGGTTACATTTCGCTGGCTTACGGGCTTCTATCCGCGCATGATCGTGACGGCGGCCGGTCCCACCACCGGCGCCGTCTGACGAAGGTCACGCCCGGCTTTTTGTTTGTTCGCTTGGGTAACCGGCATGGCTCGGGCGCGAAGGCGCGCCGCGAGAGTGGTGATGCATTTTCACTTCTCCGCTGTGCGGGAGAGGTCGACCGTAGCGCGCAGCGCGAAGGCGGGCGGTGGGGGTGCGCGGCGGCTCTGTAACACCCCACCCCGTCGCGCCGCCGTCGCGGCGCGCCGACCCTCCCCCTGCAGGGGAGGGTGATAGCCAGCAAATGGTGTGATCCGTAGGGGCGCCCCTTGTGGGCGCCCGCACTGCCCCTCGAACAAAAGGCAGGCTACTCATTTACCTCCGGCGTTAACCCTGTCGGCGATTCACCGAATTCGCCCCAGTTCGATCCAAGTTCCGCCTGCGCGCGGCGCTTTACAGCGATTTACTGTTTACAGCCGCTTAACCGGAATGCCGGCATTGTTGATTCCGGATGTGGCGTAACGCGTGAGGGGACAGATGGGGATGATCGTATCGCGTTCCATTGTCTTGTGGTGGTCAGGGCTGCGCGGTGTGCCGCGGCCTCAACGCCCGACTTCCGTTTCGCGCTGAACCGTCCTTTCCGTGCGTAATTATACCTATACGGCCGCGATGGCGTCCGGCGCCGCGGCGTTCGAGCGCCGGAGCTTTGCGCGCGCCGATTATCGCACCGCCGTCGGCCGCGCCGTGGTCATCGGCTTCGGCACGCTCAGCGCCGCCGGATTGATGGGCGGCGCGGTCACCGTCGCCGCCATCTGGATCATTGCCGGCGCCTTGGGCGCCGCGCCGCATCTCAATACCAGGACGCCGATCGCGCCGGCGTCGGTCGGGCTTGCCGAGGCGTACGGCAAGCTCGCGACGGCGGCGAAGGCTTCGGGCTGGATGCGCGGCTTCACCCACACCGTCCAGGTCGCCGAAACGACATTGGACGCCAAGCTGATGTCGGCCGAGATTCCTCACCGCATCGCTGATCCGCGCGCCGCAGCCCGTGGATTTGTCCGTGGCGCAAGCGAGCGAAGCGCCGCCGGCCGCGCCTGCGGTCGACACGACGCCACGTCCGGCGAAGCCCGCCGCGCCGCGCCTCGCCAGCCTCGAACCGGCGCCCGCGGCGCGCAGCGGCTCGATGCTGTTGCGCGATCCCGACAGCCACACGGCGATCTACGACATCGCGGCGCATACGGTCTATCTGCCCAACGGCGAGAAGCTCGAAGCGCATTCGGGACTGGGCGGCCGCCTGGACGATCCGCGCTACGTCGACGAAAAAGCCCGCGGGCCGACGCCGCCGAACGTCTACGATCTGACGCTGCGCGAGGAGCTGTTCCACGGCGTGCGCGCCATCCGCCTCAATCCGGTCAACGACGAGCAAGATGTACGGCCGCGACGGCATCCTGGCGCACACCTACATGCTCGGCCCGTCGGGCCAGTCGTTCGGATGCGTGTCGTTCAAGGACTATCCGCAGTTTCTCAAGGCGTACCTGCGCGGCGAGATCAACCGCTTGGTCGTGGTGCCGCATCTGGAGACCAGAACGTCGAGCAACGAACGCACGCGGAGCTGAGACGCGGATCGCGTCACACCTGCAAATAGCGCTGCCGCACCGTCGGATCGTCCATCAGCGCCGCCGAGGTTCCCGACCAGACGACGCGGCCCTTTTCGATCACGACGTGGCGGTCGGCGAGTTTCATCAACGCGTCGATGTGCTTGTCGACCAGGAGAATGGCCTGGCCCTCGTCCTTGAGCCGCTCGAGGCTCGACCAGATTTCGTTGCGGATGAGGGGCGCGAGGCCTTCGGTCGCTTCGTCGAGGATCAGAAGCTTCGGATTGGTCATGAGGCCGCGGCCGATCGCCAGCATTTGCTGCTCGCCGCCGGAGAGCTGGTTGCCCATGTTGCGGCGGCGTTCGGCGAGGCGCGGGAACATGGCGTAGATGTCGGCGAGCCGCCAGCGCGGCGGGCCGAAGCGCGCGGCGGCGGTGGCGACGAGATTTTCCTCGACGTTGAGGGTCGGGAAGATCTGGCGGCCTTCGGGCACCAGGCCGAGGCCGGCCTGGGCGACGCGGTAGGGCGGCAGGCCGTCGAGCCGCCGGCCGCCGAAGCTGATGCTGTCCGCGCGCGGCCGGCATCAGGCCCATGATGGTCGAGATCGTCGTCGTCTTGCCCATGCCGTTGCGGCCGAGCAGCGTCACCACCTCGCCCTCGCCGACGGCAAAACTCACGTCGAACAGCACCTGCGCGGCGCCGTAGGCGGCTTCGAGGCTGTCGACCTGGAGCATTCTAGGCCCTCACTCCATCTGCTCGCCGAGATAGGCGGCGACGACCTGCGGATCGGCGCGCACCGCGGCGGGGGCGCCGGTCATGAGGACGCGGCCGCCGATCAGCACCGAAATGCGGTCGGCGAGCGCGAACACCGCCGTCATGTCGTGCTCGACCAGGATCATGGTCTGATCGCCCTTGAGCCGCCGCAGCAAGTCGACCATGCGCTCGGTCTCCTCGCGCGCCGATGCCGGCCATCGGCTCGTCGAGCAGCAGCAGCTTTGGTTGCATCGCCAGCGCGATGGCAAGTTCGAGCGCGCGCTTTTCGCCGTGGGAGAGGTCGCCGGCGCGCACCTGCGCGCGCGCCGGCGATGCCGGCCTGTTCGAGCGCCGCCAGCGCCGGCGCGTTGAGCGCCTGTTCCTCCGCGGCGCGGCCGTAGAAGCGCAAGCTCGATCCGGTCCGCGCCTGCACCGCGAGCGCGACGTTCTCCAGAACCGAAAATCCGGGCAGGATCGAGGTGATCTGAAAGCTGCGCGAAAGCCCGCGCAAGGCGCGCGCCTGCGGCGGCAGCCGCGTGACGTCGGCGCCGGCGAACAGGATCCTGCCGTCATCCGGCGTGATGAGGCCGGAGATCTGATTGATCAGGGTGGTCTTGCCGGCGCCGTTCGGGCCGATGACGGCGTGCATCTCGCCCGGCGTGATATCGAGGGTGACGTGATCGGTCACCACCAGGCTGCCGAAGCTCTTGCAGAGATTTTGCAGGCGGAGCACGGGCTCGGACGCGGCCGAAACGTACGCCAGCTTCCAGTCATGGCCGCGTCAGTCATGGCCGATCCACCGCCACGCCCGCGTGCACAGGCCGATAAGGCCGCCGCGCGCGAACAGCACCACCAGGACCAGGAACGGCCCGAAAATCACCTGCCAGTTCTCCATCAGCCCGGACAGCCATTCCTCGGCGAGGAGATAGACGACGCTGCCGACGAGCGCGCCGTCGAGCGTGCCGACGCCGCCGAGGATCACCATGACCAAAAGTTCGCCGGAGCGCTGCCACGACATGTAGGCCGGCGCCGACGAACTCGGTCGAGTTGGCGAGCAGAAATCCGGCCAGGCCGCCGAGGCCGCCGGCGATCACATAGGCGATGAGGCTGGACGCGCTCGACGTCGAAGCCGATGGTCGCCATGCGCACCGCGTTCTCCTTGGCGCCGCGCAGCACGCGGCCGAAACGCGAGGCGATGAGCGGCGCGGGTGAAGCCGTAGCTCGCGATCAGAAAGCCGAGGATGACGTAGTAGAAGGCGCGGTCGCTGTCGAACAGCGCCACGCCGGCGAGCGTGTTGCGGGCGTCGATGGTCAGCCCGTTGTCGCCGCCATAGGGCGCGAGCGAAGTGGCGATGAAATAGACCATCTGCCCGAACGCGAGCGTGATCATGATGAAATAGGCGCCGCGGGTGCGCAGGCAGACGAAGCCGGTGCCGAGCGCGAACAGCATCGCGACGCGCGATCGCGACGGGCAGCGCGATCAACGCGTCGCCGATGCCTTCGGCGGACAGAATGCCGACCGCATAGGCGCCGAGCCCGATGAAGGCGGCGTGGCCGAACGAGATGAGGCCGCCATAGCCGACCAGGAGATCGAGCGCGACCGCGGCGACCGCGAAGATCATGATGCGGGACGCCGAGATCGAGCAGATATTGGTGGGCGGTCAATGCCGCGAACGGCGGCAGCAGCGCCAGCGCCAGAAAGATCAGCGCCGGCAGCGCCACGCCGACGAACCGTGCGCCGCGCGCACCGGTCCGTGCTTGCGCGGCGATCAGGACGGCGCTGACCATCTCAGCGTCCCTTTGCCGGAAACAGGCCGGCCGGCCGCACATAGAGCACCACCGCCATCAGCACGTAGATCAGCATCGAGGCGATCGCCGGGCCCGCCATGCGCGCCGGCGAGGGGCCCATCACCAGGCGCAGAATGTCGATCGAAAACGAGCGGCCGAGCGTGTCGACGAGGCCGATCAAGCAGCGCGGCGATGAAGGCGCCGCGGATCGAGCCGATGCCGCCGATGACGATGACGACGAAGGCGAGGATGAGGATGTTGTCGCCCATGCCGGGCTCGACCGAGATGATCGGCGCGATCATGATGCCGGCGAACGCCGGCGAGCATGGTGCCGAAGCCGAACACGATCATGAACAGCCGCTCGATATTGACGCCGAGCGCCGAGACCATCGCGGGCGTTGGTCGCGCCCGCGCGCACCAGCATGCCGATGCGCGTGAACGTCGACCAGCACATAGAGCCCGACCGCGACGGCAAGGCCGGACGCGATGATGACGAGGCGCCAGACCGGATAGAGCATGCCGTTCATCAAGACGACCGAGCCGGTCAAGGCCTCCGGCACCGGCAGCGTCAGCGGCGCGGCGCCCCACAGCATGCGCACGCCGTGATTGAGAAACAGAATGATGCCGAACGTGGCGATGACCTGGTCGAGGTGATCGCGGTCGTAGAGATGGCGGAACACCAGGAATTCGAGGATGCAGCCCGAAGGCGAGCGCGGCGAGCGAGCGCCAGGATCAGCGCCGGCAGGAAACTGCCGGTGAGGCCGTAGAACGCCACGGCGAGATAGGCGCCGAGCATGTATTGGACGCCGTGGGCGAGATTGATGAAGTCCATCACCCCGAACACCAGCGTCAGCCCGGCCGCGATCAGGAACAGCAGCACGCCAAGCTGCAGGCCGTTGAGAATCTGAACCAATACCAGTGTGATGGACATCGATTTTGTTTGTTTGACGGCGCCGCCTCTACATCCGCGCCCGCGTAGCGCAGCGAAGCGGGGGAGGGGGACCGCGGCGGTGCAGAAAGTTCTCGAGCAGCGGAGCAAGCGGCCCGACCCCCACCCCTACCCCTCCCCACAAGGGGGAGGGGAACGCCCGTCACTTCATCGGGCAGTCCTTGGCGTAGGCGTCGCCGTAGTTCGCGAACACCTTCTTGACGATCTCGGTCTCGAACTTGCCGTCGGGCCGCTTGGCGACCTTGACCAGATAGAAGTCCTGGATCGGATAGTGGTTGGTGTTGAACTTGAAGCCGCCGCGCAGCGACTTGAAGTCGGCCTTCTTCAGCGCGGCGCGCAGCGCGTCCTTGTTGGCGAGGTCGCCCTTGACCGCGGCGACGGCGCTGTCGATCAGCATGGCGGCGTCGTAGGCCTGGAAGGCGTAGGTCGCCGGCACGGCGTTGTACTCTTTCAGATAGGCGTCGACGAATGCCTTGTTCTGCGGGTTGTCGAGATTCGGCGCCCAGTTGGCGCCGCCGATACATGCCGAGCGCGGCTTCCTTCTGCGCCGGCAGCGTCAATTCATCGACCGTGAACGCCGACAGGAACGTGATCTTGTCGGCGAGGCCGGCCTGGCGGAACTGCTTGACGAAGTTCACGCCCATGCCGCCGGGCAGGAAGGCGAAGATCGCGTCGGGCTTGGCGGCCGCGATGCGCGAGAGCTCGGCCGAATAATCGAGCTGGCCGAGCGGCACGTAGATCTCGTCGAGCACCTCGCCGGTGAATTTGTGCTTGAAGCCGGCGGCGGCGTCCTTGCCGGCCTGGTAGTTCGGCACGATGATGACGACCTTCTTGCATGCCGGAGTCCTGGGCGTATTGGCCGAGCACTTCGTGCACCTGATCGTTCTGGTAGGAGGTGACGAAGAAGTTCGGGTTGCAGTCCTTGCCGGCGAAGGCCGACGTGCCGGCATTGGGGCTGATCAGGATGACGCCCGCGCTCGGTGACCGGCTTCATGATCGCGCCGAGGATGTTGGAGAACACCGGGCCGACCACGAAATCGACCTTGTCGCGGTCGACCAGTTCCTTGGCCTTGCCGACGGCGACGTCGGGCTTGAGCTCGTCGTCGGCGACGACGAGTTCGACGGTCGCGGCCGCCGAGCTTGCCGCCGAGCTGCTTGACCGCCAGCGCAAAGCCGTTGCGCAATTGCTGGCCGAGCACGGCCGGGGGGCCCGACAAGGTGGCGATCAGGCCGACCTTGAGGTTGTCTTCGGCGTGCGCGGCCGATACCGAAAGTCCCGAAAAGGACAGTCCAATGGCGGCGGCGAGCGCAACGATGAGCTTCGGCTGGATCATATCCGGTCTCTCCTGGTCACTTCTTGGTCAGGTCGTGGTGAGGACTTGGTCACGGTAGGCTTGATACACGGTAGGCTTGGTCACGCACGGTGTTCGTAACTTTGCAAATGCCGTACTTTGCGAATGCCGTTCGCGGCCCGGGGCGCGGCTTCGAGGACTGAATTTCGATGTAGCAGATATTTTAAGCCTAAACTACTTTCTTGTGAAGCGACCGCGCCGCGGGCTACGCTGGCGGCGGACGCAGTTTACGCTGTTTTCTGATTGCGCGCTGCGGCAATTGGCGCCACGCCGCGGCCGTGGTTCAATAGGCGACACCGCGGCCGCCCGCGGGATTTGACGGAGTAAAGCTTAAGATGAACGCGATGACAGCCGGCATCACCAAGGCCGGGACGGGGATAGACGGCATCGTCTGGAATATTCTCGGCCAGACCTATGTGCCGAAGCAGCTCACCGAGAATTCGTTCTCCTGGCACGCCACCTTTCCGCCCGGCACCTTCGTGCCGCCGCACATTCATCCGACCCAGGACGAGTTCATCTACCTGCTCGACGGCCGGCTCGACCTCGTGCTCGAGGGCCGCGATTACGTCGCCACCACCGGCGACCTGATCCGGCTGCCGATGAACCTGTCCGCACGGCATTTTCAACAAGTCCGACCAGACCGTGAAATGCTTCTTCTGGGTGACGCCGACCCGCAAGCTCTACGACCTGTTCTGGGCCATCCACAGCATGAAGGAACAGTCGCCCCCGGAAGTGGTCGCGCTCGCGGCGAAGCACGAGGTCGTGTTCCTGCCGCCGCCGGAATGACCCATCCGCCCCCGCGAAGCGTAGCGGGGGGATGTGCGGCAACGCTCTCGCCGCGCCCCTTCGCGCCCGAGCTATGCTGACGACCAAGCCAACAAACCACGGCCGGGCGTGATCTTCGTCAGACGGCGCCGGTGGTGGGGTCGGTGGCCGTCACGATCAGGCGCGGGACAAAAAAAAGAAAGCGGAACGCCGAAAGGCGCTGTTCAACAACCGCCGTGCCTCGCGGCACAGCGCGCGCCTTGCGGCGCGCTCGCCTCTCGGCGTTCCACCACGGCACTTGCGGCAGCGACCGAACGCCACCGCTCAGCTCGAGCCACGCGACTTCCTGGGAACAGTTCAGAGCGCCCATCCCGATGGTTCGAAAGACGGAGCGCATCGCAACGCATTTTTACGCGAAGCCGACGGCCGGCTTCGATTGCGTCACTCGCGGGCATTACCCGCGCCTTGCTGTCCCAGCCCAGCGAGATTGCACCCGCGTCCCGGTCGTGATGCCGGGCGGGCGTGTCTTGCCCAAGCCGCCCGAGAGCCAAGGTGACGAGCCTCGACCCGCGGGAACCGCACTCGCCCCGCCGGATGGAGTCACCCAGCCGGCGTCCTGGTACGTGGGCGAGATTCGGTGATTGTTGTACCCAAAACAAGGACGAATGTCAAGAGTACGGTCCTGCGTTTGGCGACGATCGTCGGGATAAGCAAACCTCGTCACCCTGAGGTGCGCGCCGCAGGCGCGCCTCGAAGGGCGCACGGCCTGGGCGCTGCGGCAGACATCCTTCGAGGCTCGCTGCGCTCGCACCTCAGGATGACGGCGTTGGGTAGTCACGCCGCCTTGTTGACCTGCTCGGTCGCGTAACCCGCCCGCGAGGCATAGCCGCGCACGATCGCCTTGCGCTGCTCGAACGACAGCACGTCGTCGATGTTGGAGAAGCCTTCGGGGGCGCGTTCCTCGACGGCGTCGATGACGCCTTCCGGGCCGCCGCGGCGGTTCGAGCGGACGATGTCGGCGGTCGCCGGCAGGCGGTTCTGTTCGTAGAGCCACAGCGCGTGCACGGCGCTGCTCGGCGTCCACAGCCGGTCGGCGAGGAAGCGGGCGTCGAGGATCGCCTGCGAGGCGCCGTTGGAGCCGACCGGATACATCGGGTGCGCGGCGTCGCCCAACAGCGTGACGCGGCCAAAACTCCAGCGCGGCAGCGGGTCGCGGTCGCACATCGGATATTCCCAGAACTCGGTGGTCGCCTCGATCAGCGCGCGCGCGTCGACGAACGGAATGCGGAAGCGCTGCACATGCGGCATCAGATCCTCGAAGCGGCCGGGGCGTGACCAGTCCTGCTTCTGCGGCGGCGGCGTCGAGCCGTCGCCGACGCGGCCGATCACCGCCCAGTTGGTCAGCCGCTTGTCCGGCCGCGAGCCTTCGGCGATCGGATAGACGACGAGCTTGGCGGACATCCCGCCGGCGACCACCATCGAGCGGCCGGTGAGAAAGCCCGGCCAGTCGGCGGCGCCGCGCCACAGCATCAGGCCGTTCCAGTTCGGCGGGCCTTCGTTCGGGATAGAGCTTTTCGCGCACCACCGAATGGATGCCGTCGGCGCCGATCAGAACGTCGCCGCGCGCGGTCGCCCGATGCGAGCCGCTGCGATCGAAGAAATAGGCGGTGACGCCGCCATCGTCTTCGCTTGAACGCGCCGAGCCGGCAATTGAGGTGGATGCGCGATTCGCCGAGCCGCGCGCGCACCGCCTGGTAGATGACGCCCTGCAGCCGGCCGCGATGGATCGAGAATTGCGGAATGTCGTAGCCGGCGTCGAGGCCGCGCGGCTCGCGCCAGATCTCCTGGCCGAAGCGGTTGGTGTAGAACAGTTCGTAGGTGCGGATCGCGACGGCGTCGAGCCGCTCCAACAGGCCGAGGTCGGCCAATTCCTTGATCGCATGCGGCAGCGTGTTGATGCCGACGCCGAGCTCGCGGATGGCGTCCGACTGCTCGAAGATTTCGCAATCGATGCCGCGGGCGTGCAGCATCAGCGCCGTCACCAGGCCGCCGACGCCGCCGCCGGCAATGAGAACCTTCATGGTCTACTCTCCGCAACAGACCCCCTCCCTTTCCCTCCCCCGCTTGCGGGGGAGGGTTGGGAGGGGGCGGCGCAAGCCGCGTAACCCACCAAACCGCGTAAACCCGTCGAGCGCTGCACGGTGGGTTACGCGGCGTTTGCCGCTAACCCACCCTACACCTTGGGCCAGTGTGCCGCGGGCGGCGGAAAATGCAACGACTTGCCGCCTGGATGGTTATGAAGGTTCTGGTTAAGAAGTCTTGCGTTTGTCGCTTCTGCGTAGCGTCGGACCATGGGTCAGCACGACAGTCCGTTGCCGAATGAACGTAAAGAACGTGCCTCATCAAACGCTCTTATGGAGCCGTCCATGGGCTTTTCCACAACTCTCACCATCAACGGTGTCACCACGACCGTTGCGCTCGATGATCCTCGCGTCACGCTGCTCGATCTGCTGCGCGAACGGCTGCAGCTGACCGGAACCAAGAAGGGCTGCGACCGCGGCCAGTGCGGCGCCTGCACCGTCATCGTCGACGGTCGCCGGATCAATTCCTGCCTGGCGCTCGCGGTCAGCCACGACGGCGCCGACATCCTGACGATCGAAGGGCGTCGCGCAGGGCGACCGGCTGCATCCGGTGCAGGAGGCATTTCTGGCCCATGACGGCCTGCAATGCGGGTTCTGCACGCCGGGCCAGATCATGAGCGCGATCGGCCTGATCCAGGAGGGCGAGGCGGGCGACGATCCCGAACGCATTCGCGAGGGCATGAGCGGCAATCTGTGCCGCTGCGGCGCGTATCAGGGCATCACCGAAGCGGTCGCTGGAAGCGCAACAGGTGCTCGGCGCGGCGAGCCGCAAGGAGGTCGCATGAAGACGTTCGATTATGTCAGGCCGGCGACGGTTGCAAGAAGCCGTCGCGGCCGCGGCGCAGCCGGGCGCGGCTTATCTCGCCGCCGGCACCAACATTTTGGATCTGATGAAGGGCGGTGTCGTCGGCCCGAGCCGGCTCGTCGACGTCGACGCATCTTCCCGGCCTCGACGCCATCGAGGACCTCGCCGACGGCGGCGTGCGGATCGGCGCGCTGGTGCGCAACGCCGACCTCGCCCATACCCCCCCCGACCGCGACTTCGCCCGCCGCTTTCCGGCGGTCGCCGAAGCGCTGCTGTCGGGCGCTTCCGCGCAGCTGCGCAATGCCGCGACCGTCGGCGGCAATCTCCTGCAGCGCACGCGCTGCGCCTATTTCTACGACGTCGCCAGCGCCTGCAACAAACGCGATCCCGGCGCCGGCTGCGACGCGCGCGGCGGCGACAACCGGCTGCATGCCGTGTTGGGATGGAGCGAGCGCTGCATCGCGACGCATCCGTCGGATTTCTGCGTGCCGCTGGTCGCGCTCGACGCCGTCGTCGAGGTGGAAGGCCGCGCGGGGCGGCGGGAGATTCCGCTCGAGATGTTTCACCTTTTGCCCGGCGAGACGCCGGAGCGCGAGAGCGTGCTCGCGCCCGGCGAGATGATCGTCGCCGTGCGCCTGCCGGCGGAGGCGGCGCACTTCGCCGCGCATGCACGCTATCTGAAAGTCCGCGATCGGACCTCGTATGCCTTCGCGGTCGTGTCGGCCGCGGCGGCGTTGCGCCTCAAGGACAACACCATCACGGAGGCCCGCCTCGCGCTCGGCGGCGTGGCGATGAAGCCTTGGCGCGCCCGCGAGGCCGAACAAATTCTCGCCGGCGCACGCGCCGAGCCTTCAAGCTTTCATCGCGCGGCCGAGGCGGCACTCGCCGGCGCAAAGCCGTCCGGCGACAACGCGTTCAAGATCGAACTCGCGAAGCGGGTCGTGGTGCGGGCACTCACCCTCGCCGCGGCCGGCACGCCCGCGCGGCTGCCGGCGCTGCCCGCATCGCCCTTTGCCGCCGTCTCCGGAGTTGCCGCTCATGTCTAGCATCCCACTGACGCAGACGCCGGCTCACGTCCGGCACGGCTCGAACATCGGCCAGCCGCTGACCCGCCGCGACGGCATCCTCAAAGTCACCGGCGCCGCCCGCTACGCCGCCGACAATCATCCGCCGGGGATGCTGTATGCGGTTCTCGCGGTGAGCAGCATCGCGCGCGGCCGCGTCGCTTCTCTCGACGTTGCCGCCGCCAAGGCCCATCCGGGCGTCGTCGAGGTGATGACGCCGGCCAACCGGCCGCCGCTCGCGCAGGATCCGGACGAAAAATCCAATCCCTTCATGTTCCGGCTCGATCTGCTGCAGAACGACCGGGTCCGCTACGCCAACCAGCCGATCGCCGTCGTCATCGCCGAGACGCTGGAGGCCGCGACCGAAGGGGCTGCGCTGCTGGCGCCGCGCTACGACGTGGAGCCGGCGCGGGTCGGGCTCGACGCCACCGAAAGCTTCGTGCCGCACGTGGTCGGCCCCGGCCATCCGACCGAACATGCGGCGCGGCGACGTCGAGGCCGGTCTCGCCGCGGCGTCGCAGCGGATCGCGGCGACCTACGAAACGCCGCCGCAATATCACAATCCGATGGAGCCGCATGCGATCGTCGCGGCATGGGACGGCGATACGCTCTCGATCGACACGCCGACCCAAGGTTTCGGCTGGGCGCTGGGACGTCTGGCCGGCCTGTTCGGGATGTCGCCCGACAAGATCCACATCCGCAGTCCGTTCCTCGGCGGCGGCTTCGGCTCCAAAGGCCTGATCTCGGGACCGCAGGTGCTCGGCATCATGGCGGCGCGGCTGGTCGGCAGGCCGGTCAAGCTGGTGCTGCGGCGCGAGCAGATGTTCGGCCCGGTCGGACACCGGGCCGCCGACGCGGCAGACCTTGCGCCTCGGCACCGACAACGACGGCAGGCTCACCGCGCTCGATCATCACACCAAGACCACGTCGAGCACGTTCGACGATTTCTTCGAGCCGGCGTCCGATATTTCGCACACGCTTTATGCGAGCGCGGCGATCGCGACCTCGCACGAAGCGGTTCGGGTCGATACCGGAACGCCGCTGTTCATGCGCGCCCCCGGCGAGGCGACCGGCTCGATCGCGCTCGAAAGCGCGATCGACGAGATGGCGCACGCCTGCGGCATCGACCCGTTGGCGTTCCGGCTCAAGAACTATGCCGAGGTCGAGCCGATCTCCGGCAAGCCGTTCTCGTCGAAGGCGTTGCGCGACTGCTATACGCAGGGCGCCGCGCGCTTCGGCTGGGAGCGCCGCCCGCTCGCGCCGCGGCAGATGCGCGACCGCGACGGCTTGCTGGTCGGCTGGGGCGTCGGCACCGCGACGTTTCCGGCGTTCATGTTCCAGGCGGAGGCCAAGGCGGCGGTGCGGCGCGACGGCGGCGGCGTCATGGAAATCGGCGCCCATGACATGGGGCAGGGCGCCTGGACCGCGCTGGCGCAGATCGCGGCCGATGCGCTCGGGCTCGACATCGACGCGGTCGAGTTCCGCTCCGGCTCCTCCGATCTTCCCGACGCCGGCATCGCCGGCGGCTCCGCTCACACCGCGACTGCCGGCATGGCGATCCACAATGCCGGCGCCGACGTGATCGCCAGGCTCGCCGCGCTCGCGACCAACGACGAGCGCTCGCCGCTGTTCGGCGCCGGCAATGCTGGCGTCGTTGCGCGCGGCGGCCGCCTCCACCGCCGCGACGACGAAAGCCGCAGCGACAGCTACGCCGACATTCTCTCCCGCGCCGGACTTGCTCAGATCGAAGGCCGCGGCAAGAGCGCGATGGATCCGGCGGCGCAGTCGACCTACGCCATGCACGCCCACGGCGCGGTGTTCGCCGAAGTGAAAGTCGATCCCGACCTCGGGGCAGATGCGCGTCACCCGCGTGGTCGGCGCGTTCGCCGCCGGGCGCATCATCAATCCCCGCATGGTGCAGAGCCAGCTGTGCGGCGGCATGATCTGGGGCGTGTCGTTTGCCTTGCACGAGCAGGCGGTGATGGACCCGCGGTCCGGCCGCCCGATGAACGCCAACCTCGCCGAGTACCATATCCCGGTGAACGCCGACGTGCCGTCGCTCGAAGCGATCCTGGTCGAGGAACGCGACCCGCACGTCAACGCGCTCGGCATCAAGGGCGTCGGCGAGATCGGCATCACCGGCACCGCCGGCGCGGTCGCGAACGCCGTGTGGCACGCGACCGGCGTGCGGGTGCGGAAGTTTCCGATCACGCTCGATCGGCTGATGGAAGCGCGACGGGCATGATCAACAAGACGACGTGGGCTACGCGCCCGCGTCGACCGTTTGGGGCCGCAAGAGGCCGCAGACGGCCTGGCCGTCGCCAGTTCAGTCAGATTCGGGGCCGTCAGCCTAACGGGTCTTACACAAGGCACGATCTCGGGTTAGTTTTCGCCGATGGACATTCCTTCACATTCCGCAACCCCGCCGTTCTTCGGCAGCCGCGAGCTAGAAGGCTCGATCACACGCCTGCTGGCGGAACTCGTACACATTCCCAGTCGCGCTGGCGTTGATACTTGCGACAAGATCTTTACCTTTGTGGCGGACTGGCTGCTGCGCCATCACCTGCCCTATCATCGCCTGGTTAGCCGCGACGGACGCGTCGTTGCGATCACAGGGCAGGTCGGCGATGGGGCGCAAGGTAGCGCTTATATCCTCAACGCTACAGTCGATACTGTCGGCTTCGGCGACATCGGGGCGTGGAACAGCGATCCGACCGATGCGGTGGTTGTCGACGGTTGGCTGCACGGACGGGGAAGTGCCGATAGTAAGGCGGGATTAGCGATTTTCTGCCATCTGCTCGACGCGTTCCAGTCGCGGAGCATCGCCCGTCCGCTCGGATTTGTCTTCGACGCCGAGGAGCACACTGGCCGATTTGGCGGAATGAGGTCCTATCTAGATCGCCGCGATGGCAGCGTCGCTGGCGTGCTGATCGGCTATCCCGGCCATGACAGGATCAGTGTCGGGGCCCGTGGTTTCTGGCGAGGGACGCTGCGCATCTCTGGAGTCTCGGCTCATTCCGGCTCCTCGCGCGACCGCGGGACCAATGCGATCGTGAAGGCCGCCCATCTCATCGCAGCGCTGGGCGAACTGCAGGAGGAGCTAGCGGAGGATACTACCGAAGCCTTTCCGCTCCCGCCGAAGCTCACCATAACCGGCATCCGCGGCGGTGGTGAGTTCTCGGTTGTCCCTGACAGCTGTGAGGTGGATGTCGACGCGCGTTTGACGCCGGTATTTGCGGCCAACGATGCTCAAGGCCGCTTGCAGGCGTTGCTAGAGCAGCTCGACGCGCAGCATCCGAGCCCGTCGCACAGCCGCATCGTCACGCAGGACTCCATACCCGCCTACCGACTACCCGCCGATTCGGCGCTCGCTGATACGCTAGGTCGCGCCGGCGAGCAAATCCTGGGCCGTCGCCTTCCGTTTGTCGTGACTGGGCCATCCAACGTCGGCAATCTTCTGGCGCAGTGCGATATCCCGGCGACCTGTGGCTTCGGCGTAGCTTACCGCAATATTCACGCGCCCGATGAATGTGTGGATCTCAGCAGCGTCGTGCCAACGTTTCGCGTCTACGAGGTCGCCCTGGAGGAACTTCTCGGAGCTAAAAAGAGCTAAGAAGTCAGTAGAGTAAGAAGAACGGGCGCGCACGAGACCAAAAGGAGGGAGCCTCATGGATGAGGAGCTCCGAATTGCGCTGGTGATGAACGGCGGCGTCAGCCTCGCGGTTTGGATCGGCGGCGTTACCCTTGAGATCGGCCGAGTTGTTGCAGGCGAATTCCGCCTATGGCGATATTCAAGCGCTGACCGGCACCGCGACGCGGGTGGACGTGATATGCGGGACGAGCGCAGGTGGCGTGAATGGCGCCTTTCTTGCTATGGCAATGGCTTATCACCGTCGCGACCTCGGCAGCGTGCTGGCGTTGCTCCGCAGCCTGTGGGTGAGTAAAGGATCGATCGGCGACCTTCTGCGCGATCCGTTTGCGACAAGCTCGCGCTCGCTGCTCGACGGCGATGGCTACTTTTTCGAATCATTGCGTGAGGCGTTTCAGGGGCTTGAGACGCGTCCTGCGACCAACCCGAGCGAGGTGCCGATAGATCTCGTAATGACTACGACGCTTATACGCGGGCTTGAGCGCGACTACGCTGACGATTTTGGCAGCCGAATCCGCGATGTTTCTCACCGCGCCCAGTTCGAGTTCAGGCGTGGGCCGGGTCTGAACGACGATGCATTTGCTGCTCCTGACATCGCTCATCAGCTCGCCTTAGCTGCGCGCAGCACGGCATCGTTCCCCGCGGCGTTCGAGCCGAGCTTCTGCCCCGTGGGCATCGCCACCGATCTTCCGTTCCGTCCGGACATGAAAGGCATCGCCAGCTTCTCCGAAAGCCGTTTTGTCATCGACGGCGGCGTCCTGGACAACAGCCCGATCGATCTAGCGCTAGAGCGCATCTATCATCAGCGCGCGACCGGTCCGGTACGCCGGGTTTTGGCCTACGTGGTTCCAGATCCGGGCACTACGGCGCGCAAGCAAGACGACAATGCCGCCCAGGGAGACAAAGTCGACGAGCCGCCCGAGCTTCTGGACGTTGGTGTAGCGAGCTTAGTACAGATTCCGGCGGTGCAGAGCATCTCGACCCAGCTGGAGCAGCTACGAGAGCACAACGACCAAGTCCGCGCGCGTCGCCGCGCACGCGTGCTGCTAACTCAGCACAATTCGCCTGGAGCGATTGACGCCCTGGCTGAAACGCTGTTTGCCGCCTATCGTGCCCATCGTATCGCCGATGCTGTCGACTATATCGTTCTCGAGATCAGCAAGGGTTTGGTGCAGAAGGGCAATTACGGTCTAGGCCGGCGCGGCCGCCGCGAATGGCTTCAGCGAACGATCACGGCTCAGGCGCCCCGCGTGCCGTGGGTTCCCAATGTCTCACCCCATGGGTCTGATGCTTCTGTCGAGCAGTCGATCGACGGCTGGCGCTGGGGCACCCGGCCGGTCGAGCATCTGGCGAGGCTGCTCCTCGATATAGTGATCCGCACAGAGCGGATCTCCACGCTTCTCTCGCGCTCGACGGCTCTCGATCGAGCATGGAGCACTGCTTACGACATCCTTGAAAACATAGAGCGCGTCCGTGGCCGAGACCGAGAGTATTGGCGCGGTCAAGCGGACGCGGTCCTCAGCCTTCTTGGCGACGGCAAATCGGACGTTTGCAACGAGCCAAGTGCTGCTGGCGAGTGGGTGATCGGGGCGCTTGCCGGCTGGCAGAGGACCGCAAATCGCGATGCCGCAGAACTCTTGCATGCGATCGCGGGCCAGCTGCTCGAACTGCGGGAGAGAATTTCGACACTTAATGCGACCGCGGCGACGTCCGATGACCAGTATTTGTGCGACGAAGCCGAAGAGCTCAGGGGTCTCTTCGGGTATTTTGTTCGTAGCGAGAATGACACCCAGCCCGAAGTCGTCGCGCGGCTGCTCGCGTTCGAGACCACGCAGGACGCTCTTGGTGGGCGCGGAACGGTTCCCGAACAAGAGCTTGAGTTCATTGAGATCAGCGCTCGAAGTCGATCAACCTTTGGCGGGCCGGAGGAGCCGATGCAGAAGCTTGCCGGCATCCAACTCGCCCATTTTGGCGCCTTCTACAAGAGCTCTTGGCGCGCCAATGACTGGATGTGGGGTCGTGTCGATGCCGTCCATCGCCTGGTGCGCATCCTGCTCGATCCCGGGCGACTACGCATTGCCGCACGAAAATTCCCTGCCAATAAGCGTGCCAGCGCGGTCGCCGCGGAGATCAGACGCATTGCTACAGCAACGACCGATCCAGCGCTTGCCCAACTCGGTCGACTGCTTGCACCGGTTGCGGCATTGGAGTCCGAACTCGCGTACCTCGATAATGACGCGATGATCGTGCCAGAGTCTCTGCCACTTGCAACCGAAGCGCTGAGCCGTCGGCTCGAAGGCGAAATCCTGAGTACCGAGATCGCCCGCCTCGCAGATGCCGTCGAAGACGACCGTGCTGCAGGCTATTTCAGCAGCGATACGGCCAAATCCTTCGTAACACGCTGTCACAAAGTAACGACCGCGGGTACCGTGCAGGCCGATCAACTGCGTGATCTCGTGTCCATCTGCGACATTGGAAAAGAGCGATTGGAGCGGGAAGTAGGGACGGATCGCCTATCCACGATCGCCACCCAAGCAGTCGCGGTTGCCTTCTCGTCCGTTCGCACGGAGATCCAGTTGTTGGCGATCATCGGCAAGCTCATTGCGGTGCTACGGGCGCCGTCGCTTGTGTTCTACGTCTTCGCGCGCGACGCTCAATATCGCTCCCGTACGGGAGTGGCCATCAACGCCGCGGCATTAGCGGCAGGAGTTGTGATCATCGCAACTCAAGGCTTGGCGGAGAAAGCACCCTACAGCGGCTGGCTCCTGATAATGGGTATCGCAATGATTGTGGCGCCTCTGCTGTGGGCTGCGCTGCGGTGGCCCGGCTTTGGAAGGAAGATTGGCGCTGTCCTTACCGTCGTGGTTGTTGCATTTGTCGTGGCGATCCTTCTTCACGTCGTCACACTACCGGGCTTCACAACGCAGACTTGGCAGAGCATTGGGGCTGTCAGCTTTGGTTTACTTGTGCTTTTAATCGCTGCCCGACTTTGGTCATGGGGCGGAAAGTCTAAGTCGACCCATTGAGGTCCACCGGCGTTTTTTCCCAGCATCGACCCTGATTGGACATTGTCATACCGCATAATGATGGCGGGAGATCGTGGGACATCATTCGGTTGCTCTCCTGCCCCTTGGCCAAAAGCTACAAGGAGCGCCGAAGATGTTCCGCGCGGCGCTCGCTGCGTCAGCCTCACCGCCACGAGGTTTGATCGCGCGGCAGGCGAAGCGCCGGGTCGTGAACGGTGACGCGGTGCGGCAGGTCCGGGCCCCATGTCCAGAGCACGAGATTATGATGGCGGTCGGCACGCGCGCCGCGCGCGAAGGACGGCACCAACAGTCCCGCCGCGCCGTCCTGCAATAGCTTCGCCGCCAGCGTCCAGGACGCCGGTTGGCGACCTTCGGCAGTCGAGCGCCCAGGGACAGCTGAGCTGCTTGATCGTCACGCCGGCCTTTGCGCGCGCGGGCGCCGTTCTGAGATCGACAATGTCGGCAACGTTGACGTCATAGCTGCAGACCGTGAGCGGATCGAACCGGTGCGCAAGGCCGTGGCCTTGTTCCAGAAACAATCCTTCGACGGTGAGCGCCAGATAAAGCGCGTCCCGGCCGACGGGATTGAAGCGGCCGCCCTTGCGCCGCGCGCCTTCGCCGGACAGTGGCGAAAAAGCCCATTTCGCATCGTGGCCGCGGTAGCAGGTGCCGCGAAATCTCACGCAAAGCCGCCGAGCGCGACGTGATCCAAATATTCGCGGATCGCTGAGGCCTTGCCCTCCTTGACCAGCGCTTCCGCGGTACGGCCGCCGAATTCCGCGATCGGTTCGGCGCGATACCAGGCCAAGGCCTGCTGCTCGCCGCCCGCCCAATCGGCGACGCGACCGACGATTTCCAGCATCTCGTAATCAAACACGACGACGCTTCATGGGGATAGCTTGATAGCGCCATGGGTGATTCTTGCCGCCAACGTGCCGGTAAATCCTCTCATTGTCAGCAAGTTCATTTAGCGTGTTTCTTATGTCCTTCTCCAACCGTCCTGCTACATCCCTAACCACTTCGTCAAATGTCAACGCTTGGCTGCTGGCACTAAGAACATCGATGATTGTGCTTTGCAAATCCATCGGGGCCGTCTCCCTAATTTTTCAGCTAAGCATAGTTCTGCATATTAACTGATTTGGCGTCAGGCCGTCCAGCCTTACTACGCCTCTGTCGCCTGCGCCTTCAGCGCGCGCTTGTCGATCTTGCCGACGCCGGAGCGCGGCAGCGCTTCCACGAAGGCAATGTATTTCGGCCACTTGTATTTGACGAGGTTCTGCTTGCAGTAATCGAGCAGACTCGTCGGCGCTCAGGCTCACGCCCGGCTTGAGCACGACGAAGGCCTTCACCGCTTCGCCCGAGAAGGAATCCGGCACACCGACGGTGGCGGCTTCGAGAATGGCGGGGTGCTTGAACAACAATTCGTCGATCTCGCGCGGATAGACGTTGTAGCCGCCGACGATGATCATCTCCTTCTTGCGGTCGACGAGGAACATGTAACCGTCCTCGTCGTAATAGCCGATGTCGCCGGTATAGAGCCAGCCGTCGCGGATCTGCCGCGCGTTCTCCTCCGGCCGGTTGTGGTAGCCCTCGGTGAATTGCGGCCCGCGCACGCGAATTTCGCCGCGCTCGCCGACCGGCATGACGTGGGTGCCGGTCTCGAGATCGACCACCTCGGCGTCGTAGCCGGCGGCGGCGAGCCCGACCGAGCCGACCTTGCGCACGCCGTGGAGCGGGTTCTGATGGATCGGCGCGCCTTCCGACATGCCCCAGCCTTCGAGCAGCACGCTGCCGGTCTTCTCTTCCCAGAATCTTATCAGCTCGACCGGGCAGGCGGCGCCGCCGGAGAGGCAGACCCGCAGGCTGGAAAAGTCGGTTTTGTCGAAATTCTCGTTGGCGCGCAGTCCCATATAGAGCGCGGCCGGTCCGCCGGCGAAGGTGGTGATGCGCCGCTTCTGAAATTCCTCCAGCACCGCCGCCGGCTTGTAGGCCGGCAGGAGATCCATGAAGGCGCGCAGATAGACCGGAAACACCAGCGTGTAGCAAAAACCCCAGATGTGGAACAGCGGCGCGACGTTGAGCATGCGCTCGGCATCGAGCGGCATCGGCCACAGCGACGCGACGCCGTAGCAGAACGCCATCAGATTGCGGTGGCGGTGGTCCGCGCCCTTCGGCAGGCCGGTGGTGCCGCCGGTGAAGAACATGGCGCAGAGGTCGTCGGGCTGCGGCAGCGACAATTCCTTGGCCGGCTCGGCGAGCAATTGCTCGACGGTGATCCCCTGCGGCCCGAATACGATGATTTCGGCACCGGTCGGCGCCGCGAGGCGAGCGGCGCGCTCGGCGAATTCGGCGTCGCACACGATCAAGTGCGGCGCGACGTCGGCAACGAGCGGCGCGATCTCGCGGTCGGTATAGTTCGGATTGAGCGGCGCGACCTGCGCGCGCGCCGCCATGCCGGCATAGAGGCCGATCGCCATCTCCAGGCTGTTGCGCATCAGATAAGCGAGGCGCGCGCCGGCGGCGCCGCGTTCGGCGAACATCGCCGCCAAGGCGGCGACGGCTTGCGCGTAGTGGCGGTAGGTCAATTCGCGATCGAGGCAGGCGAGGCCCGGCGCGTCAGCCCGCCGCTCCGCGGCGAACGCCAGCGCGTGGACGATGGTCGGGTAATGCGGATAGCGCGGATCGAGTTGAGGCGGCGTCACGCGCGGCATTAAAGACCTCCCGACGCCGGCCTTGTCATCGCCGGCTGTCGCCATATAGTTATGTTTCATAACTAATCCCCGTCAAGTGGCCTTGATCCGGAGCCGGCACGCCATGGCAGAGCTTTTGACTTACGCGGTCGAAGACGAGATCGCGCTGATCGGCCTCGATCGGCCGGGCAAGCGCAACGCCATCAACGACGCGCTGGTCGAGAGCCTGCACGCGGCGGTCAAGCGCGCCGGCCGCGAAGCCAAGGCCGCGGTGATCTTCGGTCACGGCGAGCACTTTTCCGCCGGTCTCGATCTCGCCGAGCACATCGAGCGAACGCCGCTGCAGGGCGTCCATCATTCGCGCAAATGGCACGCGATCTTCGACGACATCGAGCGCGGCGCGATTCCGTTCGTCGCGGCGCTGCACGGCGCCGTGGTCGGCGGCGGGCTCGAGCTAGCCGCGGCGGCGCATCTGCGCGTCGCCGACGCCACGGCGTTCTTTGCTCTGCCGGAGGGACGGCGGGGAATTTTCGTCGGCGGCGGCGGTTCGGTGCGGATCGCGCGACTGATGTCGGCAACCCGCATGGCCGACCTGATGTTGACCGGGCGTATTCTCTCGGCGGCCGAGGCCGAGCGAGTGAACCTGGTGCATTACCTCACCGCCGCGGGCGGGGCGGTGGCGCAGGCCAAAATGTTGGCGCTCAAGATGGCGCAGAACGCCGAACTGTCGAATTTCGCCGTCATCCAGGCGCTGCCGCGCATTCAGGATCTCGCCCATGACGACGGGCTGTTTTTCGAATTGCTGATGGCCGCTTTCACGCAGACGAGCCCGGAGGCGCGCGAGCGGCTGCGGGCCTTCCTGGAAAAGCGCGCCGAACCGTTGCAGGCGCCCGGCAACACGCAGGCGCCCTGATGCGCGCCAAGCTAGCAGCATTGCCTCACGCAGCGTCGGACGCGGCCGCGGACGGCGCGGCGGTCGACCTCTCCGTGCTGCAACAGATGGTCGGATTTCACGTCCATATGTTCGACCTCGCGATGTATCAGAGCTTTTACGAGCGGTTCGCGGAGCGTGCGTTCACCCCGGCGATCTTTTCCACGCTGGCGGTCATCCGGCAAAACCCCGGCATCCGGCACGGCGCGCTCGCCGACGCGCTGCGCATCCAGCGGCCGAACCTGACGTCGCTCATCAACAAGCTCGAACGTATCGGTTATGTCAGCCGCCGCTCGTCGGCGGGCGACAAGCGGTCCGTCGCGCTCTATTTGACCGACCGCGGCGAGCGGGCCGTGACCAAGATGCGCGTCACCATGCTCGCCTTCGACCGCGAGGCGACGGCGAACCTGTCGGCGCAGGAGCGCAAGAGCCTGCTCGCGCTGCTGCAGAAGGCGTTGGCCGGCGGCACTTGACCGCCGCGCGGACGCGAGCGCGCGCGACAGCAGGCTTGGTCTTTGCCCCGGATCGTTATATTATATATCTATATGGCCGACATCGGCCGCGCCGAACCGCCTCGGACAAAGCGGGCGGAGTTGATGGGGAGGAACATAATGCGCTGCGTCGCTTTGAGCTTGCTCGCGTCTCTCATTGTTGTCTCGTCCGCCCAGGCGGAAATGTCCGGCGGCGTCGTCAAGATCGGCGTGTTGACCGACCTCAGCGGAGGTTACGAGCAGAACTCCGGCAACGGCTCGGTCGAGGCGGCGAAGATGGCGGCCGAGGAGTTCGGCAACAAGGTCAACGGCGTGCCGATCGAGATCATCGCCGGCGACCATCAGAACAAGCCCGACCTCGGCGCGGCGATCGCGCGGCGCTGGTTCGATCTCGAAGGGGTCGACGCCGTCACCGACCTCGTCAATTCGGCGGTCGGCTTCGCGGTGCTCGAGATCGCCAAGACCGACAACAAGGCGGTGCTGCTGACGAGCGCCGGCTCGGCCGACTTCACCGGCAAGGCGTGCGCGCCGAACAATTCGGTGCATTGGGTCTATGACAGCTACGAGATCGGCGCCGCCATCGGCCAGGCGGTGCCGCAGCTCGGCAAGACCTGGTTCTTCGTCACCGCCGACTACGTGTTCGGCAAGGCGCTGCAGGCCGGCGCCACGGCAGTTCATCGAGAAGAACGGCGGCAAGGTTTTGGGCTCGGTGCGCCATCCGCTCGGCACCAACGACTTTTCCTCCTTCATGCTGCAGGCGCAGGCGTCGGGCGCGGAGGTGATCGCGATCGCGAATGGCGGCGACGACGCCATCAACGCGGTCAAGACCGCGCGCGAGTTCGGCATCACCGAGAAGCAGAAGGTGGTGCCGTTCGGGCTCGATTCGCTGCCGGCGATCCGCTCCACCAGCCTGCAACTGGCGCAAGGCATGATGTACGTCTCGCCGTGGTTGCCCGATCTCAACGACGCGTCCAAGGCGTTCTTCGTCAAGTTCATCGCGCGCCGCCACATCGCGCCGTCGAGCTTCCAGGTCGGCACCTATTCGGCGGTGCGCAGCTATCTCAAGGCGGTCGAGGCGACCAACTCCGACGATCCCAAGACCGTGATCGCCAAGATGCGCGAGATGCCGGTCAAGGATGCCTTCACGCCGAACGGCAAGCTGCGCCCCGACGGCCGCATGGTGCACGACGTCTATCTGGTGCAGATCAAGTCGCCCGCCGAATCCAAGGGCGAATGGGATCTGCTGAAGCTCGTCGCGACGATCCCGGGCGACAAGGCGTTCCGGCCGCTGGGCGAGGGTGGGTGTACGGCGTTGGCGAAGTGAAAACCTCTCGGGAGGGCGTCCGCGGGCGCCCTTCTGTCAGGTCCAGCTTCAATACGCGTCGCGCCGAGCGTCAAGCGCGTACGGCGAAGCGCTTGTTGAACATCCACAGGCCCAGCGCGAAGGCGAGCATCAGGAGGCCGCCGACGAGGACCGACACCGGCTCCAATCCGAGCCGCTCGAACCATTGCGTGTAGAAATGGATGGCGCCGAACACCGCGGTGATATTGACCACCCATCGTCTGTTCTCGCGAACGGCCCAGATGCCCGTCCCGAGGAGAACGAGCGCCCAGCCGATGACGAAGTCGAGCGGCGGGATCAGCTCCGCACTGGCGGAGAAATTGGTCAAGACACTCGCATCGCGTCGCCACAGCGCGCGGATGAGCAGTGAGTGATCGCCCCACAGCGAGCCGACCCAGAAGCCGAAATTGACCATGAAAACCGACGTTCGCGCCGCGATCAGCGCCAAGCGCTCGTAATCCGCGGCGAGCGACTTCGAGAGATAATACGTCACGAGCGCAAGCAGACCGAAAAGGACGATCGTGACCAGCGGCTCGTAGACCGCGAGCGTGTAGGTGGCGTCCCAGTAGCCGGCGCGGGCGCCGAGGCAGGCGGCGAGCGCGAGCACGGCCGCGACCATGAGCAAGCCGGATCGTGCGACGATCGCGGTTCCCGCGAGCGCGGCGGTGACGAGGAGCATCGCGGCCAGCGAGCCCTCGCCGATTGCGTAGATGCCGCCGCAAAACAACAGCGCGCCGATCACGAGACAGATTTGCGCCAGCAGGCTCCATTGCTCCTTGCCCCGGAGCGTGAATGCAAGCCCGATCGCGGACAGGACGAGACCAAGGACGATCACGGTCAGCAGCATCGGCACCAGCGCCAACACTCCCCCGCTCACCGCGACAACGCCGAAGCCGACGAGGATGTTTGTTGCTAACGCGTAGGTATCATCGGCGGCCAATGCGCGCAGCCGCTCGGCCTCGGCCGGCGAGAGCTTGCCTTCTTCCACAAGCTTGGAGAGATCGAGCGTGATTTTCATGACAGCCTCCAGCCCGCCTGAGTGTCGGGGGCGCGTCGCGATCCGCCCGTCGTAGCGCGAGCAGTGTTAAGGCTTCATAGAAATATCAGCTTTTTTTGTCGACGGCCGCCGGCAGCCACGCGGTATTGTGCCACCAGGCTTGCCATCAGAATTAACAGAGAAAAGTTGTTCGTCACGGGCGCCTCACCCGCGCCCGGAGTGCTCGCGCACCAGCCTGATGATCGCGGAGAAATCAGCGCCGGCGTGGCCCTGCTGCGCGAACAGATCGTAGATCCGCTCGGCATGGGCGCCGAGCGCGGTGTCGGCGCCGGCGGCGTGCGCGGCCGTTTGGGCGAGTTTGAGATCCTTGAGCATCAGCGCGGCGGCGAAGCCGGGCTTGTAGTCGTTGTTGGCGGGGCTCGCGGGCACCGGGCCGGGCACCGGGCAATAGCTCGTCAGCGACCAGCATTGGCCGGAAGACGCCGAGGCGACCTCGAACAAGGCCTGGTGCGAGAGGCCGAGCTTTTCGCCGAGCACGAACGCCTCGCTCACCGCGATCATCGAAATGCCGAGGATCATGTTGTTGCAGATTTTGCCGCCTGGCCGTTGCCGGCCTCGCCGCAATGCACGACGCGCTTGCCCATGCGCTCGAGCACCGGCTTGCCGTGGGCGAAGGCCGCCGCCGTGCCGCCGACCATGAAGGTGAGCGTCGCCGCCTTGGCGCCGCCGACGCCGCCCGAGACCGGGGCGTCGAGCGTGGCGATGCCGCGCGCGGCGGCGAGCGCGTGCGCCTTGCGCGCGCTCTCGACATCGATGGTCGAGCAGTCGATGAACAGCGTGCCCTGCCGCGCCTGCGGCACGATATCGTTCCACACCGACACCACGTGCTCGCCGGCCGGCAGCATGGTGACGACGATGTCGGCGTTCTCTACCGTCGCCCTGGCGTTGGCGACGATCTGCACGCCGTCGCGTGCCGACGCCTCGCGCGAGGCCTCGACGACGTCGAAACCGTAGACGCGCTCGCCTGATTTGACCAGATTGGCGGCCATGGGCCCGCCCATGTTTCCGAGACCGATGAATCCGATGTTGGACATGTGGCGAATCCTCTTAGCTTGTGAAAATTCTGTCGGCGTGCACCGACAAACGGCGATGGCTCGCCGCGATCAGGCCGCTTTCGGCGCGGATTGCTTCTTGGGCCGCCCGCGTTGGCGCTGCCCGACAGGCCGATAGTGGGCGGCGAGTATAGTGCTGCTCGACCGGATCGTTCGGATGGCGATCGCGACGGGTTGCGGCAGTTGCTTGGCGCGGCGATAGGCACGCACGGTGCGTTCGGCCAGCCCGAGCAACGCTGCCGTTTCCGCGGTGCTCAGATTGAGATCGGTTTCGAACCGGACCAGATCGGCCCCGCTCATCGGGCGTTGTTCATCCGCCATCGTCTTGAGCGTATCGGCACCGTAATCGAGGCCATTCTCCCATTCGACGCCGCTGCCATAGGGGGCCATACTCACTCTGCGGAACGCGGCGGGACGGTCGAGAAAGACATGAAAATGTCGCGACCGATAAATCAGGCCGGTCAGGTCGATCCGATCCTTAGTGCCGTCCGCCCAGACGACGTTGAGCGCCCAGGGCGCGCGGGCGGCGCTGACCGCCTTCACACGCGGCAAGGTATCCATTGTTTGCTCCTCACTGGAGTTCATTCCACTTCGCCAACAGCATTTCGCGATTGTCGGCGATCCATGCCAGCGCCTGGCGACGATAGCGAGACGGGATTGATCCGACAAATACGGTCGCGTCGCGGATACGGACCTTGGCCTGGAACTCGCGGCCGATGACGTGCACGTGTGGCGGATTGTGGTCTTCGGCGAACAACATGATCCGGTAAGCCCCGAAATTCTTGATGGTCGGCATCGGTCGCGCCCCGCTTCCGGAACATAGGGCGAGCGAAGCCGCCATTCAAGAAAAATCGGCAGATTATGCCGTTTTTCGTGCAAAGGTTTTCGTGCGAATGGAGGTCGAGGGGGCC
The DNA here is from genome assembly GCA_963836095.1 of uncultured Pseudomonadota bacterium. Taxonomy (GTDB): domain Bacteria; phylum Pseudomonadota; class Alphaproteobacteria; order Rhizobiales; family Xanthobacteraceae; genus BOG-931. The sequence continues at coordinate 617,928 of CAWIHU010000010.1, read as the reverse complement.
GACCCTCCTTGTCCCTCAAAACGTCAGCTCGCCGTCGCCGAGCCGCTGGAAGTGGCGCTCGACGATGTCGGCGGTGACCCCGGCGAGCGTTTCGGGGCGCCAGTGCGGATTGCGGTCCTTGTCGACGATGGTGGCGCGGATGCCCTCGATGAAGTCGTGGCCGGCGATGCAGGCGAGCGCGATGCGGTAATCCTGCTGGAAGCTTTGCTCCAGTTTTCCGAACGCGGCCGCTTCGCGGATGTTGCGCAAGGTGATTTTCAGCGCGGTCGGCGATTTGGTGCGCAGGGTGGCGAGCGCGGCGCGGGCCTCTTGTTCCGGCTGTTGCTCGAGCCCCGCGAAAATATCCTCGACGGTCGTGGCGGCGAAGCAGGCGTCGATCCAGCCGCGCGCGGCGGTAAGCTTTCCAGGTGCTGGCGGCACGGAAATCTCGCGCAAGCGCGCTGTGACCTGGTCAGGACTGCGGCAGCTGGCGAGCACGTCGGGAAGTTCGGATATCTTGGCCGCCGGAACATTGATATCGGCAAGGCCGGCGTAAATGGCGTCCGCCGCGTTCATGCGCTCGCCGGTCAAGGCGAGATATGTCCCGACAAAGCCGGGCGTGCGCGCCAACAGAAACGACACCCCGACGTTGGGAAAAAATCCAATACCGACTTCCGGCATCGCGACCGACGAGCGCTCGGTGACGACGCGATGTGCGGCGTGCGCTGAAATGCCGACGCCGCCACCCATCACCACGCCGTCCATCACCGCGACGATCGGTTTGCGATAACGCGCGATCAGAAGGTCGAGCCGGTATTCGTCCGCCCAGAATTTTTCCGGAAACTGCGTGCCGGCCTTCGCCGCATCGTAAAGCCCGCGCAGATCGCCGCCGGCGCATAAAGCGCGCTCGCCCGCGCCGTCGATCATGACGACGCCGACGTTGGGATCGTTTGCCCAGGCCTCGAGCCGCTCCGTCATGGTCGTGGTCATGCCGAGCGTGAGCGCATTGAGTGTTTTCGGCCGGTTCAACGTCAGCCGCCGCAACGCGCGCTCGCCGCGGACGAAGACCTCGTTGTTTTGGACCTCGTTGTTTTGGACCTCGTCGTTCTCGACCACAGCCACGCTCATCGTCCGACCAGGCTTCTTGCGACGATGAGGCGCATGATCTCGTTGGTGCCTTCCAGGATCTGGTGGACGCGCAGATCGCGCACGATCTTCTCGATGCCGTATTCCGCCAGATAGCCGTAGCCGCCGTGGAGCTGCAGCGCCTGGTTGGCGACGTTGAAACAGGTGTCGGTGACGAAGCGCTTGGCCATGGCGCACAGTTGCGTGGCGTCGGCGTCCTTGCGGTCGAGCGCGGCGGCGGCGCGCCACAGCAAGGTGCGCGAGGCCTCGAGCCCGGTCGCCATGTCGGCGAGGCGGAATTGCAGCGCCTGGAACTCGTCGAGGCGTTTGCCGAACGCGCGGCGCTCTTTCATGTAGGCGAGCGCCTTGTCGAGCGCGGCTTGCGCGCCGCCGAGCGAACAGGCGGCGATGTTGAGCCGGCCGCCGTCGAGGCCGGCCATCGCGATCTTGAAGCCGATGCCTTCCGGCCCGAGCCGGTTAGCCGCCGGCACGCGCGCATTCTCGAAAATCACCGCGCGGGTCGGCTGGGCGTTCCAGCCCATCTTGCGTTCGTTGGCGCCGAGCGCGATGCCGGCGGTCGTGCCGGGAACGATGAAGGTCGAAATCCCCGCCGGCCCGTCGCCGCCGGTGCGCGCCATCACCAGATAAAGGTCGCCGGCGCCGGCGCCCGAGATGAATTGCTTCTGCCCGTTGAGTACGTAATCGTCGCCGTCGCGCATCGCGCGCGTGGTCAAGGCCGCCGCGTCCGAGCCGGCGCCGGGCTCGGTCAGGCAATAGCTCGCCAGATACTCCATCGTGCAGAGTTTCGGCAGCCAGGTCCGGCGCTGCGCGTCGGAGCCGTAGGCGTCGATCATCCACGCCGCCATGTTGTGGATCGACATATAGGCCGCGACGGTCGGACAGCCGGTCGCCAAGGCTTCGAAGATCAGCGCCGCGTCGAACCGCGACAGCCCGGAACCGCCGACGTCCTCCGCGATATAGATGCCGCCCATGCCGAGTTCGGCGGCCTTGCGCATTTCCGCGACGGGAAAGTGCTTGGCCTCGTCCCAGGCCAGCGCATGGGGGGCGAAATGCTCGGCGGCGAAATCGCGCGCCATGTCGCGAATGGCGGCTTGCTCCTCGGCGAGGGCAAACTGCGGCGATGGGCCGGCCGACTGATCAAGCATGAATGGGTGCCGCGCCGAATGGCTGATGGATGTTCCGCCTGCTCTTGGATCTATTCTTAGAATTTATCTTGGAATTTATTTTTACCCTTGATCGACCCCAGCCGTTGATCGACCCAACCATGGCCGAGCCGAAAGTCTACGTTTGCCAGGGGAAATAGCATTGTCGTTTTCGTGCAGCAATGCGAGACTTCGCGGCGCTCATGAGCGAAATAGACAAACGCCGATGAGTAACGCTAGAGAGAGTGACGTTTTGCCGGGTTTCGGTGCCGCTGCGCGGGGAGGGCGCATGGTATCGCAGCATTTGATTTTGCACTGCAACAAAAACGCCAGCAGTGACAGCGCGCGCGACGCGGGCGCGTCGCTTGCGCGTACCTGTTGTTAGCGGCCGGAGCGAGCCCGTGCAGTCATCCGAATTCGCCCTCGATACGGTCCCCAAGCTTCTGATCCACAATGCCGCCACCATCGGCCGGCGGCCGGCGATGCGGCACAAGGATCCTCGGCATCTGGCGGGCCTGGACCTGGGCGGAGATGCTCGAGGAGGTGCGCGCCTTCTCGATCGGACTTGCCGACCTCGGGATCGCGCGCGGCGACAAGTTCGCCATCATCGGCGGCAATCGACCGCGGCTCTATTGGGCGATCTGCGCCGGCCAGGCGCTGGGCGCCGTGCCGGTCCCGATCTATGCCGACGCGGTCGCCGACGAGATGGCCTATGTGCTCGCCCATGCCGAAGTGAAGCTCGCGGTCGCCGAGGATCAGGAGCAGGTCGACAAGATCATCGCCGTCTCCGACCGGCTGCCGCAGCTGACGCAGGTCATCTACGACGAGGCCCGCGGCCTGCAGGACTACGACCATGCGCGTCTGATCTCGTTCGCCGACGTGCAACGGCTCGGCCGCAAGAAGCTTGCGAACGACCGCCTTTGCCTGCAGCAATGGGAATCAGGCGTCGCCGCCGGCAAGGGCAGCGATCTCGCCGTCATCCTTTACACCTCGGGAACGACCGGGCGCTCCAAGGGCGTCATGCTCACGCACGAGAACACCATCGTCTCGGCGCGCAACGCCAACGCCTTCGACCACCTCGACCAGAACGAGGAGGTGATCGCGTATCTGCCGCTCGCCTGGATCGGCGACCATATTTTTTCCTACGTGCAGTCCTATGCGGCGGGCTACTGCGTCAATTGTCCGGAAACGCCCGACACCGTGGTCGACGACCGCCGCGAGATCGGCACCACCTACGCCTTCGCGCCGCCGCGCGTGTACGAGAACCTGTTGACGCTGACCATGGTGCGGATGGCGGACGCCGGCGCGCTCAAGCGCAAGGTGTTCGATTTCTTCATCGCCTTCGCGCGGCGCTGGGGCGAGAAGATTCTCGATCGCGAAAGCGTGCCGCTCTACGCGCGCCTCGTCTATGTGCTCGGCGAATTCCTGGTCTATGGCCCGCTCAAGAACCGCTTCGGGCTCTCGCGCATCCGCGTCGGCTATACGGCCGGCGAGGCGATCGGCCCGGAAATCTTCCGCTTCTACCGCGCGCTCGGCATCAATCTGAAGCAGCTCTACGGCCAGACCGAAGCCTCGGTCTACGTCACCGCGCAGCCGGACGGCGAGATCGACGCCGAGACCGTCGGCAGGGCCTCGCCCGACGTTGAGATCAGGATTTCCGACAGCGGCGAAGTGCTGTTCCGCTCGCCCGGCGTCTTTGTCGGCTACTACAAGGACCCGGAAAAGACCGCCGAGGTGCGCACGCCGGACGGCTGGGTGCACACCGGCGACGCCGGCTTCTTCGACGCCAAGACCGGGCACCTGAAAATCATCGACCGCGCCAAGGACGTCGGCCGGCTCGCGGACGGCACGCTGTTCGCGCCCAAATACATCGAGAACAAGCTCAAATTCTATCCCAACATCCGCGAGGCGGTCGCGGTCGGCGCCGGCCGCGATTTCGTCTGCGTCATGGTCAATATCGACCTCACCGCGGTGAGCAGCTGGGCGGAGCGCAACAACGTCGTCTACGGCTCCTATCAGGAACTCGCCGGCCATCCTTTGGTCTACGACATGATCGCGCGGCATGTCGACGAGGTGAACAAGTCGCTGTCGCAGGAAGACATCATGGCCGGCGCGCAGATCCGGCGCTTCCTGGTGCTGCCGAAAGAACTCGATGCCGACGACGGCGAATTGACGCGGACGCAGAAGGTGCGGCGCGGGTTCATCGCCGACCGCTACACGTCGCTGATCGACGGCCTCTATTCCGGCGCCAAGGAAGCCGACATCTCGACCGAGATCACGTTCGACGACGGCCGCAAGGGCATCATCGCCGCGCGGGTCGCGATCCGCGACATGCGGCCTTACCCGGCGCCCGCCGCCGCGGCCGGACGCGCGGCATGAGGGCGCCGTCCGCCACCGAGACGCGCGGCGAGGTGTTGCTCGCGGTCGAGGACGTGTCGCTGTCGTTCGGCGGCGTGCGTGCGCTGACCTCGGTCTCGTTCGATATCCGCAAGGGCGAGATTCTCGCCATCATCGGGCCGAACGGCGCCGGCAAGACCTCGATGCTCAACGTCATCAACGGTTTCTACCAGCCGCAGTCCGGCCGCATCACCTTCAAGGGCAAGGCGCGCACGGCGATGCGGCCGTTTGCCGCGGCGCAGGGTGGCATCGCCCGCACGTTCCAGAATCTCGCGCTGTTTCGGGGCATGACGACGCTCGACAACATCATGGCCGGCCGCACGCTGAAAATGCGGCGCGGCTTCTTCTGGCAGCTCATCCGCCACGGTCCGGCCATGACCGAAGAGATCAAGCATCGGCAGTTCGTCGAGGAGATCATCGACTTTCTGGAGATCGCGGCGATCCGCAAGATTCCGGTCGGCCGGCTCGCCTACGGCCTGCAGAAGCGCGTCGAGCTTGGCCGCGCGCTCGCCATGGAGCCGGACCTCTTGCTGCTCGACGAGCCGATGGCCGGCATGAACCTCGAGGAGAAGGAGGACATGTCGCGCTTCATCCTCGACGTCAATCAGCAATACGGCACGACGATCGCGCTGATCGAGCACGACATCGGCGTGGTCATGGATTTGTCCGACCGCGTGGTCGTGCTCGATTACGGCTGCAAGATCGCGGACGGCACGCCCGACGAGGTCAAACGCGACGAGAATGTAATCCGCGCCTATCTGGGCGAGCCGCAAGCGGCGAGCGGGTAGCCGTCATGGATATGCTGCATCAGATCTTTATCGATCCGTTCGTGCAGATGGGCGCGGCGCCGGACCTTCTGGTGCAGACGCTGTGGGACGGCCTCGTCGCCGGCGTCCTCTACGCCCTGATCGCGCTCGGCTTCGTGCTGATCTTCAAGGCATCGGGCGTGTTCAACTTCGCGCAGGGCATCATGGTGGTGTTCGCCGCGCTCACTTTGGTGGGGCTCCACGAGCACGGCGTGCCGGCCTTCGTCGCGCTCGGCTTGACCGTGGTCGTCATGTTCGTCCTGGCCTACGGGGTCGAGCGGCTGATGCTGCGGCCGCTGGTCAACCAGCCGGACACTATACTGTTCATGGCGACGTTCGGTCTGACCTATTTTCTGATCGGCTTCGGCCAGTTGGTGTTCGGCGGCAATCCCAAGGTGATGATCACCACGGATCTTCTGCTGCCGAGCGGCGCGATCGAATTCAAAGGGCTCGGCGGTTTCGTGTCGCTGCAGAAGATCGACATCGCCGCGGTGATCATCGCCTCGGTGATGGTGGCGGTACTGGCGGTGTTCTTCCAGCGCACGCGCATCGGCCGGGCGCTGCGCGCCGTCGCCGACAGCCATCAGGCGGCGCTGTCGGTCGGCATCTCGCTCGAGCAGATCTGGGTCATCGTGTGGTTCGCCGCCGGCGTCGTGGCGCTGGCGACCGGCATCATGTGGGGCGCGCGTTCGGAGGTGTCGTTTTCGCTGCAGATCATCGCGCTCAAGGCGCTGCCGGTTTTGATCCTCGGCGGCCTCACCTCGATTCCCGGCGCCATCGTCGGTGGGCTCATCATCGGCATCGGCGAGAAGCTCGGCGAGTTCTATTGGGGGCCGCTCCTCGGCGGCGGCATCGAAAGCTGGCTCGCTTACGTCATCGCGCTCGGCTTTCTGGTGTTCCGGCCGCAAGGCCTGTTCGGCGAACGCATCATCGAGCGGATTTGACGGGGCAGGTTTGACGCATGCTGTACCGCGAGACCGGCCAGTACAAGACGAGCTACGCCGCCGATATGGCGGTGTTTCCGATCCTGCAGGATCGGATCGGCATCGCGGTCATCCTGTTCGTCGCCTTCGTCGTCATTCCGCTCGCCGGCAACGACTTCATCCTCAACGCGGTGATGATTCCGTTCCTGATCTTCGCCCTTGCGACCATCGGGCTCAACCTCTTGACCGGCTATACCGGGCTGCTCTCGCTCGGCACCGGGGCGTTCATGGGCGTCGGCGCCTATGCCTGTTACAAGCTCACCACCAGCTTCCCGCAGGTCAACGTCGTCGTCTGGATCCTGGCGTCGGGATTTTTCTCCGCCGCGGTCGGCGTGCTGTTCGGCCTGCCGTCGCTGCGCATCAAGGGGTTCTATCTCGCGGTGGCGACGCTCGCCGCGCAATTCTTTCTCGAATGGTGCTTCATCCGCATCCCCTGGCTGATCAACTACAGCGTCTCGGGCGCGATCGAAGTGCCGCTGCGTACCCTCGCCGGCGTCGCCGTGACCGGTCCGACCGCGACGCCGCTGACGCGCTATCTGATCGTGCTCTCGATCGTCGTCGTCATGACCTGGATCGCCTCGAACCTGGTTCACGGCCGCATCGGCCGCATGTGGATGGCGGTGCGCGACATGGACATCGCGGCGGAGCTGATCGGCATCCGGCTCCTGCGCACCAAGCTGCTCGCCTTCGCCGTCTCGTCGTTCTATTGCGGCGTCGCCGGCGCCATGATGGTGTTTCTCTGGTACGGCGGCGCCGAAGCCGACGTGTTCGCGATCGACCAGAGCTTTCTGGTGCTGTTCATGGTCATCATCGGCGGGCTCGGGACGCTGATCGGCTCGTTCTTCGGCGCGGCGCTGATCTACATCCTGCCGATCGCGCTGCGGGCGATCCCCGAGGGGTTCGGGCTGCCGCTGCGTCCGGCGACGGCCGAACAGCTGACCTTCGTCATCGTCGGGGTGTTGATCATCGTGTTCCTGGTGCTCGAACCCAACGGGCTCGCACGGTTGTGGCAGATCGGGAAACAGAAACTGAGGGTGTGGCCCTTTCCGTATTGATGGTGCACACTCGGCCTCAAATTCCGTGCCGGCAGCCAGCCGGCCCGGATTCCCCCTCGTTCCCGCAGGCGAGATCGAGGGGATGCAAGCGCCGGCCGCGGCCGGCGCGAAACAGGGAGAGACGGCCATGCGTTTGAAGCATCTTGCTCTTGGCCTGGCGGTGGTGATGGCGGCTCCGGTCGCGGTCACGACGGCGCAGGCGGAAGACGGAATTTACGTTCCGCTGTTCACCTATCGCACCGGGCCCTTCGCCGGGTCCGGCATCCCCATTGCCAACGGCATGGCGGACTATCTCAACATGCTGAACGAGCGCGACGGCGGCATCGGCGGCGTCAAGCTCATCGTCGAGGAATGCGAGACCGGCTACGACACCAAAAAGGGCGTCGAGTGCTGGGAGCAGGTCAAGAGCCGCCACCCCGTGGTCGTCAATCCGTATTCGACCGGCATCACGCTGCAGCTGATCCCCAAGGCCGCGGTCGAAAAGATTCCAATTCTGTCGATGGCCTACGGCCTCTCCGCCTCCGCCGACGGCAATCTGTTCCCGTGGATCTTCAATCCGCCGGCCACCTATTGGGACGGCGCTTCGGCCTTCATCCGCCATGCCGCCAACGTCGAAGGCGGGTTCGACAAGCTCAAGGGCAAGACGATCGGCCTCGTCCATCTCGACGCGCCTTACGGCAAGGAGCCGATCCCGCTGTTGGATGCCTTGGCCAAGGATTACGGCTTCACGGTCAAGCTCTATCCGGTTCCGGTCAAGGAAATGCAGAACCAGACCTCGCTCTGGCTCAGCGTCCGGCGCGACCGGCCCGACTGGATTTATATCCAAGGCTGGGGCGCCATGAACCCGACCGCGATCACGGAGGCGACCAAGGTCGGCTTCCCCATGAACCGCTTGGTTGGCGTGTGGTATTCAGGCAGTGATGACGACGCCCGTCCCGCCGGCATGGATGCCAAGGGCTATACGTCGCTCGACATCAACGCGGTCGGCACCAATTTCCCGGCCATTCAGGACATCCTCAAATACGTCGTCGACAAGGGCAAGAGCCAGGTCGCGTCGAAGGACAAGGTCGGCGAGAATTTCTACAACCGCGCCGTCTGGAATTCGGTGCTCATCGCCGAGGCGATCCGCACCGCCCAGCAGCTCACCGGCAAGAAGAACGTCGACGGCGAAGATGTGCGCCGCGGTTTCGAAAACCTCAACATCACGCCGGCGCGTCTCAAGGAGCTCGGCCTCGAAGGTTTTGCCGCGCCGGTGCACCTGACCTGTGCCGACCACAACGGCCACGGCGGCATCTCGCTCGTCGAGTGGGATGGAACGAAGTGGCACACCACAGTGCCGTCCATCGCGCCGATCAAGGACAAGGTCGATCCGCTGATCGAGAGCGCGGCCGAGGCCTATGTGAAGGCCAATACCGGTTGGCCGAAGCGCACGGAGCCGTGCGACAAATCGTCGTAGGGTAGGACGTTTCCCGGACGCGGTACAGCGCGCAGCGCTGCCCCGCGAGCCGGGACCGTCGGAAACTCGACGCTCGTAACGATCCCGGTTCTGCGGCGCATCACTTGGTGGTGCGCCGCGCCCGGGAAACGGCGTTTACTGAAGGTTTGGAACGTGATGACCGTTGCTCATCCGATCAGCGCGGCGCCCGCGCCGGCGACCAACAACATCCTCGCGGTCAACAACATCGAGGTGGTGTATGACCGCGTCATTCTCGTGCTCAAGGGCGTGTCGCTGAACTTGGCGGCGGGCGGCATCGTCGCGCTCCTCGGCGCCAACGGCGCCGGCAAGACCACCACGCTCAAGGCGATCTCCAATCTCCTGCATTCCGAGCGCGGCGAGGTGACCAAGGGCGCGATCGTGTTCGACGGCGTCGAGGTGCAGGGTCTGTCGCCCAACGAAGTGGTGCGGCGCGGCTGCGTCCAGGTGATGCAGGGCCGCTACTGCTTCGGTCATCTCACCATCGAGGAAAATCTGCTCACCGGCGCCTTCACGCGGCGCGACGGCGGCGCGGCGATCCGCGCCGACCTCGAAAAGGTCTACGGTTATTTCCGAGGGCTGCGCGAACGGCGCACTGCGATGGCCGGCTACACCTCCGGCGGCGAGCAGCAGATGTGCGCGATCGGCCGCGCGCTGATGTCGCGGCCGAAGCTCATTCTGCTCGACGAGCCGTCGATGGGGCTGGCGCCGCAGGTGGTGGAAGAGATTTTCACCATCATGAAGAGCCTCAATGACGCCGAGGGCGTGTCGTTCCTGCTCGCCGAGCAGAACACCAATCTGGCGCTCAAATACGCCGGCTACGGCTACATTCTGGAAAACGGCCGCATCGTGCTCGACGGCGCCGCCGCGGCCTTGCGCGAGAACGAGGACGTCAAGGAATTCTACCTCGGCATCGCCGAAGGCAAGCGCAAATCGTTCCGCGAAGGCAAGCACTACAAGCGCCGCAAGCGCTGGCTGGCGTGAGGGCGAACCTCATCACCCGCGACGGGCCTGATCGGCAAGCCTTGCCGACAGCCAGGCGGGATAACTCGACAGCGCGCCGGACGATACCATGCCGGCCAATTCCGACATTTCCGGCAGGATGGTACGCGCCAGATTGATCGGCGCGGTATCGAGATCGCCGAAGGCCTCGAAGCCGAGCGTCCACCACGCATCTTGTCGGCCGATGATGCTCACCTCGGTCAATTCCACATTGCATCCCTGAACCGGAAACGGATAGCCGGATTTCTGCTTTTCATTTGCATCGAGCGGAACTTCCACGCGGACGGGCTTCGACGTATCGAACTGTCGCAGCCATCTCGTCTTCGTGACCGCCACTTCATCCGTCAAGTTCAAGCCCGCAACCGGGCAAGACCACTTGCACCATATTTCAAAATGGGGCGCGCTCGCACTGAGCGTCGGGTCGTAGCGCGTCGCAACAAGTCCCTTGATCTCCAATCCGGGTACGCCAGCGCGCGCCTTGACACCGATTTCAGCTTGGTCCGGCTGAGCCAGATAGCGGTCGATCCGCGGCTGCCCGCCGCCCGGTGGCAGGCCGGTTGTGAAGAACCAGTCGTGGATTGGTTGCGGACAGTTGCCGGGCCAGAACCACCGAATTTCGGCTGACACGAGCATTGCAACACCGTGAACGATAAGCAGCTCGGATTGCCGCCGTCACCGAAATCCGACCTCGATCTTCACCCCCGGCGGCGGAACCGAATCCTCCGGCACGAAGAAATCCGAGGCGAGCTTCTGCGTCGGGTCGACGCGGTAGTGTTCGAAGTCGGTGACGCCGTGCTCGGCGAGGAAGCTGTCGTCGATCAGAAAACGCCCGGTCAGTTTGCGCGACGGCGTGGAGAACACGGCGTAGGCGGCATCCGCCATGATCTCCGGCTTGCGCGAGGCGCGCATCAGCGCGTCGCCGCCGAGCAGGTTCTGTACCGCGGCGGTGGCGATGACGCTGCGCGGCCACAGCGCGTTGACGGCGATGCCCTTGCCGTGCAGTTCGCCGGCGAGCCCCAGCACCACCTGGCTCATGCCGAACTTGGCGATGGTGTAGGCGGTGTGCGGCGCGAACCATTTTTCCTTCATGTCGAGCGGCGGCGAGATCATGAGGATGTGCGGGTTCGCGGCCTTGACGAGATGCGGGATCGCCCATTTCGACACCACGAAGGTGCCGCGGGTGTTGATCTGATGCATCAGGTCGAAGCGCTTCATGTCGGTATGGGTCACCGGCGTGAGCGAGATCGCGCTGGCGTTGTTGACGACGATGTCGATGCCGCCGAAATGCGCCGCGGCGTTGTCGATCGCGTCCTTGACGTTGGCCTCGTCGCGCACGTCGACGACGAGCGGCAGCGCCTTGCCGCCGGCGCGCTCGATCTCCTCGGCCGCGGTGTAGATCGTGCCGGCGAGCTTCGGGTGCGGCTCGGTGGTCTTCGCCGCGATCGCGATGTTGGCGCCGTCGCGGGCGGCGCGCAGGCCGATCGCGAGACCGATGCCGCGCGAGGCGCCGGTGATGAACAGAGTTTTGCCTTTGAGCGACATGTGGGTCCTCGCTTCTTGCCTCGTTTCTTGCCTCACTTCTTGCGCGCCATGAACGCCTGGAACGCGGCGCGCGCCTCGTCGGATTGCAGCAACTTGGCGAAATGCGCCACCTCGGTCTCGATCCGCGCGGTGACCTCGTCGGTATTGCCGCGCAAAAGATCGCGCGCGGTCGCGAGCGCGCCGGGCGGCAGCGCGGCGATCTCCTGCGCCGCCTGCAGCGCGGCTTCTTCGAGCGCGCCGGCCTCGACGACGGTGTTGACGATGCCGGCGTCCTTGGCCTCGGCGGCGCTGAGCGGACGGCCCATCGCCAACAGCGAGAACGCGCGGGCGTAGCCCATGCGCCGCGGCGCCAACAGGGTCGAAGCCGCCTCGGGGATGAGCGCGAGCTTCAGGAACGGCGTCGACAGCGTCGCGTCGGCGGCGGCGACGACGTGGTCGCAGTGAAACAGCATGGTGGTGCCGACGCCGACCGCGATGCCGCCGACTGCGGCGACGAGCGGCGTGCGGCCTTGCGCCAGCGCCCGGAGAAAGTCGGTCGCGTGGGTGTTGAGCCCGCCGCCCATGGCAGCGGCGAGGAAGTCGGCGATGTCGTTGCCGGCACAGAAGGCGCCGGGCGCCCCGGCGATCATCACGCAGCGGATGGCGTCGGACGTGTCGGCTTCGCGCAGGGCCTGCGTCATCGCCGCGTACATCGCAGCCGTCAGCGCGTTCTTCTTCTCCGGACGGTTCATGCGGATGGTGCGAACGCCGCCTGCATCGGTCACGACGACTGGATCGCTCATATCCTCCCCTTTTTTCCCTTTCGCTTCGCCCGGTTTGCGGGGTTCAATCGGGAACGACGGCGGTCGCCTCGATCTCGACCTTGGCGCCATCCTCGATCAGCGCGGCGACTTGGACCGCCGTCATGGCCGGAAAGTGCCGCCCCATCAAACCGCGATAGACCTCGCCGATGCTCTTGTACGCGGCAAGATATTCGCGCTTGTCGGTAACATACCACGTCATGCGTGCGATGTGTTCGGGTTTGCCGCCGGCCTCGGCGAGCACCGCCAACACGTTGACGAGCGCCTGGCGCACCTGCGCGCTGAAATCGGCGCTGACGATGCGGGACTTTTCGTCCCAGCCGATCTGCCCGGCGATGAAGACGAGGCGGCCGCGCGCGGCGATGCCGTTGGAAAATCCCTGCGGCCTCGGCCAGGTCGGCGGCTGCAATATCTCCATCGTGGGGTCCTTTCGATTGATTGATTTCATACGTTTTGACAAGCCGCGCCTTGTTCTCCGCGCGGATGCAGGTCAAGGTCCGGCGGGCTTGGCGGCAAACTCCTTCAACAATTCCCGCGCCACGATCAATTGCTGCACTTCGCTGGCGCCTTCGTAAATGCGCAGCGCCCGGATCTCGCGATAGAGCTTCTCCACCGGCTCGCCGCGCACGACCCCGAGCCCGCCGAAGATCTGCACCGCGCCGTCGATGATGGTCTGAGCGCTTTCGGTCGCCGTCAATTTCGCCATCGCCGCCTCGCGGGTCACGGTCTTGCCCTGGTCGCGCAGCCAGGCGGCGCGGTAGGTCAGGAGCGCGGCGGCGTCGATCGCAGTCGCCATCTGGGCGAGCTTGGCCTGGGTGAGCTGAAAATCGGCAAGCTTCTGGTTGAACATGGTCCGCGTGGTGGCGCGCGCGAGCGCCTCGTCGAGCGCGCGGCGGGCGAAGCCGAGCGCCGCCGCGGCGACCGAGGTGCGGAAAATGTCGAGCGTGCGCATCGCCACCTTGAAGCCCTGTCCGGCGGGGCCGAGCAGGCGCGACGCCGGAATGCGGCAGGCGGTGAACGACAGCCGCGCCAACGGGTGCGGCGCGATGACGTTGATGCGCTCGGCGATGGCAAATCCCGGCGTGCCGGCATCGACGATGAAGGCGGAAATGCCGCGGCTGCCGGGAGCTTCGCCGGTGCGCGCGAACACGACGTAGAAGTCGGCGATGCCGCCGTTGGAGATCCAGGTCTTCTCGCCGTCGAGCACGTAGCCGTCGCCGTCGCGCCGGGCGGCGCAGCCGAGCGCGGCGACGTCGGAGCCGGCGTCGGGTTCCGACAGCGCGAAGGCGGCGATGGCGTCGCCGGCGGCGACGCGCGGCAGGTAGGCGCGCTTCTGTTCCTCGGTGCCGTAGAGCGTGATGGCGCCGGAGCCGAGGCCCTGCATGGCGAAGGCGAAATCGGCGAGGCCCGAATAGCGCGCCAGCGTCTCGCGCAAGAGGCAGATGGCGCGGGTGTCGATGGTGTCGTCGACCGCGCCGTACGCCGTGCCGCCGACGGCATGGCGCGGCCAGCCGGCGGCGCCGAGCGCGCGCACCAGCGCGCGGCATGCGGCATCGACGTCGTGGTCGTGGCTCTCGGCAATGTTGGCCGCCGCCCAGGCGTCGAGCTTGCGCTCGAGCGCACGGTGCCGATCCTCGAAAAACGGCCAGTCGAGATAGGTCTTGTCGCTCATGTCGGTTGTTAGTTGCCCTCGAACACCGGCTTCTGCTTCGCCACGAAGGCGTGATAGGCGCGATGGAAGTCCTGCGTCATCATGCATATCGCCTGCGCCTGCGCCTCGGCGTCGATCGCTTCGTCGACGCCCATCGCCCATTCCTGGTGCAGCATGCGTTTGGTGATGCCGTGGCCGAACGATGGCCCGTCGGCCAGCTCGGCGGCGAGCTTGACGGCCTCGTCGCGCAAGGCTTCTGGCGCGCACAGCCGGTTATAAAAGCCCCACAGATGGGCTTCCTCGGCGCTCATCGAGCGGCCGGTGAAGAGGAGCTCCGACGCGCGGCCCTGGCCGATGATCCGCGGCAGGATCGAGCAGGCGCCCATGTCGCAGCCGGCAAGCCCGACGCGGGTGAAAAGAAACGCCACCTTGCTCCGCGCCGTGCCGAGGCGCAGATCCGAAGCCATGGCGATGATCGCGCCGGCGCCGGCGCAGATGCCGTCGATCGCGGAAATGATCGGCTGCGGGCAGGCGCGCATCGCCTTGACCAGGTCGCCGGTCATGGTGGTGAAAGCGAGCAGGTTCGGCATGTCGAGCTTGGTCAGCGGCCCGATGATCTCGTGCACGTCGCCGCCCGAGCAGAAATTATCGCCGGCGCCTTTGATCACTACGGATTTGACGTCGGTGGCGTATTTGAGCTGGCGGAACAGGTCGCGCAGCTCGGCATAGGAGGCGAAGGTGAGCGGGTTCTTGCGCTCCGGGCGGTCCAGGGTCACCAGCGCGACCTTGCCCAAAACCTCCCAGCCGAAATTTCTGGCGTGATAGCCGGCGGCCTGAAATTGATTGCCGGCCGCGAGCGCCGGGTCTATTTCGCTCCCCATCGGCGCTTCTCCTCTTTGCTGTTTGTCGCTGCGAGCACGGGTTTTTGCAGCCCGAGCTTGAGCTTGGCGAGCAGGCGGTGAATCTGGTCCTTTTCGGCCGCGCTCAATCCGGCGAACAGATCGATCACCCATTGCTCGTGCACGGCCGCCATCTTGGTGAACACCGCACGGCCGGTCGGGGTCAACTTCACCGTGAAGGCGCGGCGGTCGGCGGGATCGGAGGCCCGCACCACCAGGCCTTCCTTCTCCAACTGGTCGGTGATGCCGGTGACGTTGCCTCCGGTCACCATCAGGCGCTGCGACAGCTCGTTCATCTTCAGGCCGCCGGGATTGCGCTCGAGCTGCGCCATCAGGTCGAAGCGAGGCAGCGTGGTGTCGAACTTGGTGCGCAGCTGCGTGCGGATCTCGTTCTCGATCTTGTTGGTGCAGGCCAAGAGCCGCAGCCACAGCTTCAGCGCCTGGTGATGCTGGTCGTTGACCCGCGTCTCCAGATCACTCGGTTCGACCGGCGCCGCCTTCGCTCGGGATGCCTTGCGCGTCGTCACATCACCTCTCCCCCGGAGATCGAAATCGCCTGGCCGGTGATGGCCTCGCTGCCCGGCAGGCAGAGCCACAGCACGGCGTTCGCGACTTCCTGCGGCTTCATTACCCGGCCCTGCGGGTTGCGGCGCACCAGTTCGGCGCGCGCCTCGTCGGCGCTGCGGCCGGTCTTGGCGACGATGTTGGAGACGGCGGCGGCAACCATGTCGGTCTCGACATAGCCGGGGCAGACGGCGTTGACCGTGATGTTCTTGCGCGCGACTTCGAGCGCCAGCGCCCGCGTCAGCCCGACGACGCCGTGCTTGGCGGCGCAATAGGCGGTGATGTAGGGGCCGCCGGTCAAGCCGGCGATCGAGGCGACGTTGACGATGCGGCCATAGCCCGCTTTGAGCATGCCCGGCAGCGCCACCTGCGAGCACAGAAACGTGCCGGTCAGATTGACGCCGAGCATGCGCTGCCACAGCGACAAGTCCATCTTCTCGAACGGCGCGCTCGCGGCCTGCCCGGCATTGTTGATGAGGATCGCCGCCGGCCCGAAACCTTCCGCCGCGCGCGCAAAGGCCTGCTGCACGGATTGCGGCTCGGTCACGTCGACCTCGACTGCCTGAACCTCCGTCGTGGCGCGCAGCTTCTCCGCCTCGGCCTGAAGGACCTCCATCGTGCGGCCCATCAGGGTGACGCGCGCCTGTCCCTGCGCCAGCGCCTCGGCGATGGCGGCGCCGATGCCGCGGCCGCCGCCGGTGACGATGGCGTGTTGACCGGCAAGGCTAGCCATTGGCCTCGGGCCTTTCCTGCGCCAGCAGCGCGGCGCGCTCGAGGTTGCGGTAGAGCTGGTCGCGGCCGGCGAGATATTGCTCGGGCCACGGCATGTCGCGATAGCCGAGCTGCGCCGCCGCGTGCAACGTCCAGTACGGATCGGCAAGATGCGGCCGCGCCAGCGCCGCGAGGTCGGCGCGGCCGGCGGCGATGATCGAGTTGACGTGGTCCGGCTCGAAGATCGCGCCGACCGCGATGGTCGCGACTTCCACCTCGTTGCGGATGCGGTCGGCGAACGGCGTCTGATACATGCGGCCATAGACCGGCTTGGCTTGCCGGGAGGTCTGGCCGGACGACACGTCGATCATGTCGGCGCCGGCGTCCTTGAACATCTGCGCGATCTCGACGGCGTCGTCCGCCGTATTGCCGCCGGGCGCCCAATCGTGCGCGGAGATGCGCACCGACATGGGCTTGTCCGCCGGCCACACCGCGCGCAGCGCGTGGAAGATTTCCAGCGGATAGCGGCAGCGGTTCTCCAGCGATCCGCCATACTCATCGGTGCGGTGATTGGTCAGCGGCGAAATGAACGCCGACAGCAGATAGCCGTGGGCGCAGTGCAGTTCGAGCCAATCGAAGCCGCACTCCTGCGCCCAAAGCGCCGCGCGCACGAAATCGGCTTTGACCCGCGCCATGTCCTGCGCCGTCATCGCCTTCGGGACCTGATTATGCGGCCCGTAGGCGATCGCCGACGGCGCGATCAGCGGCCAGTTGCCCGTCGCCAGCGGCTCGTCGGCGTCCTCCCAACCGAGCTGGGTCGAGCCCTTGGGACCGGCGTGGCCCAGCTGAATGCCGATCGCCGCCTTGGTGCGCGCATGCACGTAATCGACGATGCGTTTCCAGGCGCCCTTGTGCTCGTCCTTGTACATGCCGGCGCAGCCCGGCGAGATGCGCCCGTCGGCCGACACGCAGGTCATCTCGGTGAAGACGAGGCCGGCGCCGCCATGGGCGCGGCTGCCGACATGCACCAGATAATAATCGTCCGGCGTGCCATCGCTGCAGGAATACTGCGCCATCGGCGACACCACGATGCGGTTCGACAAGGTGAGGCCGCGCACGCGGAACGGCGTGAACATCGGCGCGATCGCCTTGGCGCCCAGCCCGCTCTTCTGCGCCATCCAGGTCTCGACCTCGCGCACATAGTTCTTGTCGCGCAGCCGCAAATTCTCGTGCGAAATGCGCTGCGAGCGGGTCAACAGGCTGTAGGTGAACTGCTCGGCGTCGAAATGGGTATAGCGCTTGACGTTCTCGAACCACTCGATCGAATTGCGCGCGGCGTTCTGGATCTTGAGCACCTCGGTGCCGCGGGTTTCCTCGTATTTGTGCAGCACGTCCATCATGCTGCCGTCGCCCTTGAAGTTCGCCTGCAGGCAATCGGCGAGCTCGATCGCGTCTTCGAACGCGAGCTTGGTGCCGGAGCCGATCGAGAAATGCGCGGTATGGGCGGCGTCGCCCATCAGCACCACCGGCGCGCGGCCGTTGTGGTGCACCCAGGTCTTGCAGATGACGCGCTGGAATTTGATCCACTGCGCCGAGCCGCGCAGATGCGCGGCGTTCGACATCAGCTTGTGGCCGTCGAGATACTTGGCGAACAGCTTTTCGCAGAAGGCGATCGATTCCTCGCCGCTCATCTGGTCGAGGCCGGTCTTGAGCCAGACGTCCTCCGGCGTCTCGACGATGAAGGTCGAGGTGGTGTCGTCGAATTTGTAGGCGTGCGCCTGGAACCAGCCGTGGTTGGTCTCCTCGAACGCGAAGGTGAAGGCGTCGAACATCTTGTGCGTCCCGAGCCAGACGAAGCGGCATTTGCCGATCTCGATGTCGGGCTCGAACGCGGCGGCGTATTTGTTGCGGATGAAGCTGTTGATGCCGTCGGAGGCGATGATGAGGTCGGCGTCGATCTCGGTGTCGTCCTTGACGTCGGTCTCGAACACCAGTGCGACGCCGAGCTCCTCGCAGCGCGCCTGCAGGATGTTGAGGAGCCGCTTGCGGCCGATGCCGCAGAAGCCGTGGCCGCCGGAGGTGATGGTGCGGCCCTTGAAGTGCACGTCGATGTCGTCCCAGTGATTGAACGCCTGCAGAATTTGCTCGGCGGTGACCGGGTCCGCGACCTGCAGATTGCCGAGCGTCTGGTCGGAGAACACCACGCCCCAGCCGAACGTGTCGTAGGGGCGGTTGCGCTCCACGACGCTGATGTCGTAGGCCGGATACCGCTGTTTCATCAGCAGCGCGAAATAGAGGCCGGCGGGGCCGCCGCCGATGCAGACAATTCTCATCCGTCTCGCCTCGTCCAGGGGGTTCGGTTTCACCCCTCATAAGATATTTTAAGTGTCAAGTATATATGCACGCGGGGCGGGGCTGCCTGCCGCTGCGCGCCGACGTTTCACGCCCCGGCCAGCGACTTCGCCAGCATGAAGCCGGAACCGGCGCCGGTGCCGGCGCCCGGCCAGGTCGAGGCGCCGATCATGTAGAGGCGCGGCACGGCGGTGCGGTAGCGGGAGAAGCCGAACGCCGGGCGGAACAGGAAGTTCTGATCGAGGTGGTGGCTGCCGGAGAGGCTGTCGCCGCCGACGAGATTGGGGTTTTCGCGTTCGAGATCCTTGGGCGAGATCACGGCGCGGCCGAGAATTTTGCCCCGCAATCCGGGCGCGTAGCGTTCGATCAGGTCGATGACGCGGTCGGCGTAAGCTTCCTTGACCGCGTCCCAGTCGCCGGCGGCGATGACGCTCGCGGCGTCGCCCGAAATTTTCGCCGGCAGGACCCGCACCTGGACCCACAAGATATGCTGCCCGCCCGGCGCGCGGCCGGGGTCGAGGGCGGTCGGCTGCCCGACCACCAAGACCGGCTCGGCCGGCAGCAAGCCCGCGAGCGCCTCGGTATAAGTCTTCGCCATCGCGGCGAACGACGGGCCAAGGTGCACATAGGCGAAAGTCTTGAGCGCCGCCCCGGCGGTCCAGTCCGGCAAGTCCGATAGCGCCAGATGAATCATCATGGTGCCCGGACCGGGGCGCAACTTCTCCAGCCGCGCTTGCGCCGGCGGCGAGCGGTCGATCAGAGGAACGAGCACGTGCGGATTGAGATTGGCGATGACGGCGCGGCCGGCTTCGAGGCGCTCGCCGCCCGCCAGCTCGACGGCGCTCGCGCCGGTGCCGTTGGTGACGATGCGTGTCACCGCCGCGCCGAGCCGAACTTCGCCGCCCAAAGCTTCCAGCGTGCGCACCATGGCGGTGATGATGGCATCGGCGCCGTTCTTGCCGAGCGCCATGCCGAAACTCTGGTTCGCCATCGACTCGAGATAAGGAAACAGCGCGCCGCCGGCGACGTCGGGCGAAAAGTCGAGATGCATGCCCCAGGTCGACATCATCACCTTGAGCTTCTCGTTGGCAAAATTCTCGTCGAGCCAGTTGCGCGGCGAGGCGACGACGAGCCGCGCCATGCGCGCTACAAAATCGGTGCCGCCGGCGCGCCAGGCGTTGAACAGCGCGCGGGCCGCCGCGAGCGACGGCATCGGCGAACCGAGCAGCGCGAAAATGTGCGGTGCCTCGCGGCCGAACGCGGCCACCATGTCGCGCCAGCGCTGCGCGTCGGCGGCGTCGAGCGCGGCGATCCGGCCGGCGGTGGCGTCGAGATCGCGCTCGACCCCGCACCAGGTGCCGTCCGGAAACGCCGTCGCAAAACTCCGCTCCGCGGCGACGAATTGGAGCCCGGCCTTGGCGAGCCGATCCTTGTGCGCGGCGAAGAACGGTGAGCCGGCGAACAGGCTCAGATTCATGGCGTAGAGATCGTGTCGGAAGCCCGGCAGCGTCACCTCGGCGGTCTTGACCGCGCCGCCCGGCGCCGGCGCGCGCTCGAGTACCGCCACCTTCCAGCCCTTGGCGGCGAGATGGACGGCGGCGGCCAGCCCGTTGACGCCGGCACCGATGACGATCGCGTCGTAGCGCATGCCGCACTGTCGCGCGAGCAGGGCCGATACTTCAAGCCTAAAATAATTTGGCAGGGATGCGCCGCATGTATTCCCCCTCGCGCGGTCTTGCGCTAAACTTTTTCTCCGTAATCCGCGCAGACGATAACGCTATCAAGACCCGCGCGAGGGAGTTAAGAGATGGACGGAACGCAACTTCTTGGGCAACTCGCTGCGGCGCTCGCTTCCGGCGCCGTCGAAGTGGTGGACTTGTCGGCGCCGCTCGGTCCGGAAACGCCGCTGATCAAACTGCCGCCGCAGATCGGCAAGAACACGCCGCCGATCGAAATCCACGCCATCTCGAATTACGACCAGGACGGGCCGTACTGGGCCTGGAATTGGCTCAAGCTCGGCGAGCACTCCGGCACCCATTTCGATGCGCCGCGCCATTGGATCAGCGGCAAGGACTACAAGGACGGCGCCACCGACACCATTCCGGTGAAGAATTTCGTCGCGCCGGCCTGCGTCATCGACTGCTCGGCGGAAGCCGCGAAGAACAGCGACTATCTGCTCACCGTCGATGGCGTCAAAGCCTGGGAAAAAACCCACGGCAATATCCCGGCCGGCTGTTGGGTCCTGATGCGCACCGATTGGTACAAGCGCAACGACAGCGAAGAAAAGTTTCTCAATACCGACGACAAGGGTCCGCATTCGCCCGGGCCGGCCGCCGAGACGATCCATTATCTGATCGAGAAAGGCGTGATCGGCTGGGGTTCGGAGACGATCGGCACCGACGCCGGCGCTGCCGGCGGGATGGATCCGCCGTTCCCGGCGCACACCTTCATGCACAAGACCAACCGCTACGGTCTCGCCAGCCTGTGCCAACTCGACAAGCTGCCGCCCAAGGGCGCGATCCTGTTCGCGGCGCCGCTCAAGATCGTCAACGGCACCGGCAGCCCGTTGCGCGTGCTCGCCCTGGTGCCGAAGCACTGACGCATCCCATGGCGGCTGCCGACTATGTCATCGTCGGAAGCGGGATCAATGCGCTGGTCGCGGCGGCCCTGCTGGGCCGCCGGGGCCACAAGGTGCTCGTCGTCGAGCGCAACGACCGCATCGGCGGCTGCATCCGCACGGAAGAGATCACCGCGCCGGGCTTCGTCCACGACGTCATGGCGACGACGTTCGTGCTGTTCCTGACGTCGCCCGCCTATGCCGAGCTCGCCGCCGATCTGGAACAGCGCGGCTTGGCCTTCGCGCACACGCCGACGCCGACCGCGGTGCTGCTGCCCGACGGCCGCCACGCGATCCTGCACATGGACCATAAGACCAATGTCGCCGCATTCGAACGGCTCGCGCGCGGCGACGGCGCGCGGTTCGATGCCGATATCGGCCGCGTCGGCGCCGACGCGCCGTTTCTGTTCGCGCTGCTCGGCGGCTCGCTGTGGTCGGGCGCGATGGCGAAGATCGTGGCGCGCGAAGCCTGGCGCCGCGGCCTGCGCGGGCTCGCGACCTTCTTCGGCGAGGCGCTCGGCACCGCGCGCGGCTGGCTCGAGACGCGCTTTCAGTCCGAGGTCGTGCGCGCGCTGTTCGCGCCCTGGGTGCTGCACACCGGGCTCGGCCCCGAAGCCGCCTATTCCGGCCAGATGGCGAAGGTGATCGCCTTCGCGCTCGAAGCGGCCGGCGCGCCGATCGTCAAGGGCGGCGCCAAGAACGCGCTCAATGCGTTCGAGCGGCTGATCCGCGACCAGGGCGGCGACTTTCTCGTCGGCGCCGACGTCACGCGCGTCCTCATCGACGATGACGGCGCCGCGCGCGGCGTGCGGCTCGCGAGCGGCAAGGAGATCGAGGCGACCAAGGGCGTGATCTGCTCGGTCACGCCGAACCAGCTTTACGGCCGGCTCCTTGCCGGCGCTGCGCTGCCCGCCGCGGTGAACGAAGCCGTTGCGCAATATCGCTACGGCAAGGGCAACATGCAGATCCACTACGCGCTCGAGGCGCCGCCGCAATGGCACGCGCCGGGATTGGAGGGGGTGGCGCTCGTCCATCTCACCCCCGGCCTCGACGGCGTCTCCAAAGCGGCGAACGAAGCCGAGCGGGGCATGCTCCCCGAAGTGCCGACCATCTGCGTCGGCCAGCCGACGGCGCTCGACCCGAGCCGCTGCCCGCCCGGCCAGGCGATCCTGTGGCTGCAACTTCCCGAGGCGCCGCGCTTCATCAAGGGCGACGCCGCAGGCGAGATCGCCACGCCCGCCGACGGCCGTTGGACTGAAAGCTTGCGCGAGCAATACGCCGACCGGATCGAGGCGATCCTCGCCGCGCACATCGAGAACTTTCGCGACAGCGTGATCGCGCGCAAGGTCTATTCGCCCGCCGATCTCGAGGCGATGAACATCAATCTGGTCGGCGGCGATCCGTATGGCGGCTTCTGCGGCGTCGACCAGTTCTTCCTCTGGCGGCCGTTCCATGCTTCCGTCAATCACCGCACGCCGGTCGCGCGCCTGCACCACATCGGCGCCTCGACCCATCCCGGCCCGGGCCTCGGCGGCGGGTCGGGATATTTGCTGGCGAAGGCGCTGGGCTGAGCGGCGTTCTTGCTCGACCGCGCGCCACCGCGTCTTACGCGGCGCGTGGCGCCATCGCCGCCGTGCCGCCTTCCTGATCGGCGCGCAGAATACGAAGGTGCCTTCGATACAACGGTACGATCGCCAGTGTTGCGATCAGTCCGATGACGAGCGGCAGCGTCGCGATCAGGAATATTTGCTGTGCCGGCATCTTCGCGGCGAAGGCGAAGCCGCCCAACAGCGGCCCCAGCGCGCCGCCGATCCGCCCGACCGCGAAGTTCGATCCTACCCCCCACGCCCGAATGTAGGTCGGATAGATATTCCCTTCGGTCGCGATATTCCCGAACTGCAGTCCCAGGATGCAAAAGCCGGCGCCGGCCACGAGCGCCAATAGCATCGAAGGGCGGAAGATTCGGGATGCCGATGCAGGCGACGATCGGGATCGCGCAGGCGAAGAGTATAGGCACGGGGATGAAGCCGCGTAGATCGAGGAAGCGCATCGAAACGAGCCCCGCGAATGTGCCGCCGAATTGAAACAGCGTCGTTGCGATCGCCGCCCGGTCCGAAGGAACGCCCGACGTCGACAGCACCGTCGGCAGCCACTGGTTCATGAAGAAGAGACTTCCGACGGCGACACAATTCGAAATCCAGAACAGCGGGGTCAGGACCGCGAGCCGGCCTTCGAGCAAGGCCGGCATCGAGAACCGCGCACGGTTGTCTTCGCCGCTGATGACGAACTGCGTATCGGGCTCGATGACGAGATCGGAGCGCAATCGCTTCAACAGGGCGACCAATTCGCCGCGGCGATGCGGACGCAAGGCGAGAAACTTGATCGACTCCGGGAGCGCGAGCGCGAGTATCGTGGCGATGACGAGCGGCGCCGCGCCGCCGATCCAGAACAGAACGCGCCAGCCATACTCGCCGACGAGCTTGGCCGCGACGAAGCCCGGCAATCCGCCGCCGAACGTCACGCCCATGAAGATCAGGACGACCAGCGTCGCGCGGACGCGTTGCGGGGCGAATTCGTTGTTCAACGTCACGACGATCGGCAGCGTGCCGCCGAGCGCGACGCCGGCGAACATCCGCGCGACGATCATCTCGCCGAGATTGGCGGCAAGCGCGGCGGCCAAGGTGAAAATACCGAACGCGTAGATGCCGCAAACGACGACGCGCTTGCGGCCGAATTTGTCCGACAGAAATCCGAACAGCGGCGGGCCGATGAAGCCGGCCGCGAGCGAACTGGAGAACAGCACGCCGAGTTCCCGCCCGCTGAGGTGCCACTCCTTGAGAATGCCGGGTCCGGCATAGGCGGCGATGCCGAGATCGAACCCTTCGGTCATCATGGCCAGAAACGAGATCACCAGAAGCGTGATGTGGAAGCTGCCGATCTTCTGATCGTCGAAAACCCGTTCGATATCGATCGCCTTGGCCATCGTCATTTCTCCCTTTGTCGATCTTTTGCGTTCGGTCGATCGTCGCGCTGCCGTTGCGCTTTCGCGGCGGCGATAGCGTGCCAGATTCGCGATGGTGTCGCGGGCATTTCGACCTGCGTCACGCCGAACTCGGCCAGCGCAACGACGATGGCGTTGATCGTGACGGCGAGCGCGGGCGTCGTGCCGCCTTCGCTGCCGGGGCGGAATCCGAGCGGATGGCTCGCGGCCGGCACCTCGCTGAGCGCCGTTATGAATGTCGGCAAGTCCGTCGCCCGCGGCATGGCATAGTCCATGAACGAGGCCGACAGGTTCTGGCCCGATGCCGGATCGAACCAACATTGCTCGAACAGCGCCTGGCCGACGCCCTGCGCGATGCCGCCATGGGTTTGGCCGTGCAGGATCATCGGATTGAGCGCGCGGCCGACATCGTCCACCGAGACGTAGCGTTGGATAGTGAGCGCGCCGGTTTCCGGATCGATCTCCAGTTCGCAGACGGCGGCGCCGTAGGGAAAAGCGAGGCCGGGCCGCGTCTGGTCGGATATCGCCATGAGCGGTCCCTTCAATTCATCGGGCAACGCGCTGTCGCCGGTCGCGGCGCGGGCGATCTGGAAGATGTCGATCATGCGGTCGGTGCCGGTCACCCGGAAGGAGCCATTGCCGAATTTGACATCGGCCACGTCCGTTTCAAACAGCGCGGCGGCGATCCGCCGCCCTTTGTCGATGATATCGGTCGTGGCCCGATGCATCACGACGCTCGCCTGGCGCAGCGAGCGTCCCGAATGACTGCCGCCGCCGGCCTTGACGAACGCGGTATCGCCGGTCCGCAAGACGACGGCGCCGGGCGAGACGCCGAACCATGCGGCGACAAGTTGCGGGAACGCCGTTTCGTGGCCTTGCCCGGTGCTTTGCGTGCCGACGATCACCTCGATCACATGGTCGGGACGAACCAGGATTTCGGCCCGTTCGCGCGGGGCGCCGCTCGTGGTCTCGATATAGTTCGCGATCGCAATGCCGCGGCAGCGGCCGCGGGAGCGCGAGGCTTCGCGTCGCGCCGGAAAGCCCGACCAATCGGATAGGTCGAGCGCTGTGCGCATCACGCCTTCATAATCGCCATTGTCGTAGGTGACGCCGAGCGGATTGTGGTGGGGCTGCTCCGATGGGCCGATGATGTTACGGCGACGTAAAGCGACCCGATCGAAGCCGCACTGCCGCGCGGCAAGATCGATCAGGCGCTCGATGGCGTAGATCGCTTCCGGACGGCCCGCGCTGCGGTAGGGGATCGTCGCCGGCGTGTTGGTGACGGCGGCGCGCGCGACGACGTGGGCGACCGGGATGCGGTAAACGCTCGGGATGAGCTGCGCGCCTTTGTTCAAGGGCACGAACGACGTCGTGTAGGCGCCGTTGTTCGCCGTATTCACCGAGCGCAGCGCGAGGAAATTTCCCTCCGCGTCGAGCGCAAGCTCGGCGTCGATATGGAGGTCACGGCCCTGGAAATCCGACAGAAAGGCCTCCGAGCGGTCCGCCGTGAAGGCGACCGGACGCCGCAGCCGCCGCGCCGCCCACGCCACCAGCGCGAATTCCGGATAGGTCGCGTTGCGGGTGCCGAAATTGCCGCCGACGTCCTGTGGGGCGATGACCCGCACGCGCTCCTTCGCTACGCCGAGCACGACGGCCAATTCGTCGCGCATCTGCACGACACCGATTCCATGCGAGGCATGGACCGTATAGGTCTCTGCTGTCTCGTCCCATGCGGCAACCACGGCGCGAGGCTCCATATGCACCCCGGTGACGCGCTGCACCCAGCTCGCGAGACGTACGCGGTAGGCCGCGCGGGCGAAGGCCGCCGCGGTCGCCGCCTCGTCGCCGAGATGGGCTTCGAGCGTGCGATTGCCCGGCACGTGGTCCCACAGCTGCGGCGCATCGTCCTCGAGCGCGTCGATCGCATGGGCCACGGCAGGAAGCGGCTCCCAATCGATCACGACGGCCTCGGCCGCATCCCGCGCCTGGGCGAGGGTCTCGGCGACCACCATGGCGACGGCCTCGCCGACAAAGCGGGCGCGCTCGATCGGCAGCGGTCGCTGTTGGGTGACGAGGCGCTCGGAGCCGTCGCGGTGGGCGAGCGGCATGTCCGACCCGATCTTCGAACTCCCTGTCGCATGCGGAATAGCCTGCAGCCCATCGGCGAGCGCATCGCCGCCGGAGAGAACCGCGAGCACGCCGGGAAGCGCCAGCGCGGCGGCGAAATCCATGCCGCGGATGGCCGCATGGGCATGCGGCGAGCGCACCATCGCCGCGCACGCCGTGTGCGGCAGATGAGAGGTCGACGGCATATTGTCCTTGCCCAGTGACGAGGCGCAGATCCTCCCGGCGATGGCGCGGAAATTCGCCGTCCGCACGAGTCTCGGGCTTCATCGGCATGCCGTCAGGGTGCTGCCAATGACGGCGATCGCGGGGTCGCCGCTGTCCGTCGCCGCGCACGAGAAGTGACTTGCCGTTTCCTCACCACACATCCGGAGCTTAATTGTCATTGTCGCCGGCAGGGTCAAATTGCCCGTTTCCGCCGGCCGTTTGCAACACCCTTCCCAAGGCCGGAGGCACGTAGACTTCCCGTGCGCCAGCATCATGCGCTTTCCATCTAGCCCACCTGCGAAAAATGCAAGCGCGCGCGGCCGTTCGCGGCTGGCTGCATGGCTCACCGCGGGGCTATGCCTCGCTGGACCACAACAGACATTCGCAGCTTGCTACGACCGAACGGACGGAATGCAGCGGCGCTTCATCCTCGACGGCGGCGAAGCCTACGATACCAAGACCGGTTTGACCTGGCAGCGCTGCAGCCTCGGCACGCGCTGGGACGGCAAGCACGCCTGCATCGGCGACCAGGTGTTCGCGAGCCTCGACGAGGCGATGGGCATGGCCGACGCGCTGGCCAAGGAATCGGGCAAGGAGCTTGGCCGGGGATGGCGCGTACCGTCCGGGCCGGAGCTCGAAAAAATTGTCGACCGCAGTTGCGGCAAGCCGGTCGTCGACCAGGCCGTGTTTCCCGATATCCGTCCGAACGACGAGGGGGCCGCGGAATATTGGACGACCAATCCTGTGGGCGTCGCAGAACTGTTTTATTATTTTGATTTCATGACCGGGCTCGCCGACGGCCACAGCCGCGGCTTTCACCTTGCCGTGCGGCTCGTGAAAACGGGGAGGTGAGCCATCATCAGCGCCGAGGTGCCGCCTGCGTCATCGGTCCGTCACAAATCGTTGACGGCCGATCCGCTTGGCGCTTCGTTTTGGCGCTTGGCGACGCTCTTCTGATATACATCGGTGAGCGCGGGTATCCGGGGCACTCGCCGTCCTAGAGGGGGAATGCCATGCGCACATTGCTGCTGTTGCCGCTGCAGCCACGTTACATCGCCTTCACGGCCGTGGTACTGATCAGCGCCCTTCTGTTGTTCGACGAGGTGGAGCTTTATCCGTCGATCTATGTCGTCATTCTGCTGGTCGCGTTCGGCGCGCTGGCAATCATCGGCACGATGGACCTTTTACAGACCCGGCACGCCGTCCTGCGCAATTATCCGCTGACGGCGCACATCCGGTTCATCCTGGAAGAGATCCGCCCGGAAATCCGCCAGTACTTCCTCGAAAGCGAGAAGGACGGCACGCCGTTCTCGCGCGACAAGCGGGCGATCGTCTATCAGCGCGCCAAGCAGGCTTTGGACAAGCGGCCGTTCGGCACTCAGAACGACGTCTATGCCCCCGGCTACGAATGGCTGCAGCATTCGATGGCGCCCAAGCGCGCCAACCACGAGCACTTCCGCGTCAACGTCGGCGGGCCCGGATTGCGGGCGGCCCTATGCGGCCTCGATCTTCAACATTTCGGCGATGAGTTTCGGCGCGCTCAGCCCCAATGCCATCCGCGCGCTCAACATCGGCGCCAAGAAGGGCGGCTTCGCCCACGACACCGGCGAGGGCGGCTTGAGCTCGTACCATCGCGAGAACGGCGGCGACGTCATCTGGGAGGTCGGCTCCGGCTATTTCGGTTGCCGCAACGGCGACGGCACGTTCTGCGCCGACAAATTCGCCGAGACCGCGCAGCAACGACCAGGTCAAGATGGTGGAGCTGAAACTCAGCCAGGGCGCCAAGCCCGGTCACGGCGGCGTGCTGCCCGGCGCCAAGGTGACGCTGGAAATCTCCAAGACCCGCGGCGTGGCGCTCGGCAAGGACTGCATCTCGCCGTCGCGGCATTCGGCATTCTCAACGCCGATCGAGCTGATGCAATTCATCGCCACCATGCGGCGGCTCTCCGGCGGCAAGCCGGCCGGCTTCAAGCTCTGCATCGGCCACCCGTGGGAGTTCCTCGCCATCTGCAAGGCGATGCTGGAGACCGGCATCTATCCCGACTTCATCGTCGTCGACGGCAAGGAAGGCGGCACCGGCGCGGCGCCGCTGGAATTCGTCGACCATCTCGGCATGCCGCTGCGCGAGGGGCTCAATTTCGTCCACAACGCGCTGGTCGGCATCGGCGCCCGCGACCGCATCAGGCTCGGCGCCGCCGGCAAGATCATCAGCGCGTTCGACATCGCCCGCGTCATGGCGCTGGGCGCCGACTGGTGCAATGCGGCGCGCGGTTTCATGTTCGCGCTCGGCTGCATCCAGGCGCAGTCCTGCCACACCGACCGCTGCCCGACCGGCGTGTCGACCCAGGATCCCGCGCGCCAGCGCGCGCTCGTCGTTCCCGACAAATCGGAGCGCGTCTACAATTTCCACCGCGCCACCCTGGAGTCGCTCGCCGAGCTGGTGGCCGCGGCGGGCCTCGATCATCCGACCGATTTCCGCCCCGCGCATTTTTCCCGCCGCGTGTCGGCGCACGAGGTGATGAACTTCGCCGAGCTTTATCCGGCGCTGCTGCCGGGCACGCTGCTCCAAGGCAGCGTCACCGACAAGCGCTTCGCCGCCGCCTGGCAGATGGCCGACGCTGCGGAGTTCCGCGCGGCGGTGTAGTTTTGATAGCAGCGGTTGGAGCAATTCCTTTTCGCAAGACCGGTTCCCACTTTTGCGGGACATGCTCTATTTGTAATAACCGACGCCGCAGCCCTGATTGCCGATGCGGGTAATGTAGGCTTCCTTGGGAACGGCCTCGGTCGTTCCCGGCCGCGGGAAGTTGAAGTCGAGGGTCGCGACTGTGCCTTCCTTCGCCACGGCATAGACGTTGGCGCCGACCGGATCGCCGTTGATCTTCAATTTGCGGATGTCCGTGCCCATCAGCGCCGGGTTCACGTGCGCGGTGTATTTGCCGTCCGCGATGTTGAAGCAGAACACGTAAAGGTCGCGGTCGTGGAAATCCTTGTTGCTCTTGTCGTTGAACGCGGCGAGCGCGGCCGCCTCGTCGGCCTTGAGCGCGGCGACCGCGCGGTCGAACATTGCCTTCGCTTCGGGCGGGCTGCCGAATTGTTGGGCAGCCGCGGCGGCCGCGCCTAACAGCACCCCGCCCGCCGTCAGCGCCGACGTCAATATTCCGCTGCTCATGACGTTGTTCCCCCGCTTGGCGCTCGCAGCGCCGTGTGCAAACCACACCGATCGGGCCGCGCGGTCATTGAACTTGATCAAGACCGCCGCAGTTCGATCGTGTTTGAATGCTTTTCGGCTTTGAACGCTCTTGGGCTTCGATCGCTCTCGGCACAGGGCTTAAGGCAAAAATGTGGACGTCAAGCGTCATCGTCGCACCACCTGCGCGACTATGGACATCGCCGCCGGAACGTGATTAATGCATCACGAACGGAACACGCGCGCGAATCGTCACGGCGACGCGACGCCGTTAACTCCAAAAAAACAAAACAAAATCTAACGTTCCGGTCCTGGAACGCAGATGACATTGAGAAAGGCATAATAGCCAATGTTGAGTCGTGCAGCAGAACTGGTGAATGGTCGAGCTGAACCGTTGAAAGGCGCCATCGAACTTCTGAAAAGCGAAACCGAGGTTTTGAAGAATCGTACCAACAGATTTCTGCGTCGTACAACCAAGCTCTCGAGACAGCGCGCGATCGTGGCGCTGACCATCTGCGAGAAGAAGGTCATCACCGACTGGGGCAACACCATCGTCAACACCACCTTCGGGCTGTTGATGGGCAGCCTCGTCGTTCTCCTCATCCTCATTCATGCCGGCGTGCCGATCGTCGGCAAATAGGCGCAGGCGCGAGCGGGCCGTTGCGGCCCGCCGCCGACGCCTGAGCGAGCCGCTACGGCACCAACAGGACCTTGCCGATATTCTTGCGGTCCTGGATGAAATGATGGGCGGCCGCCGCCTCGTCGAAGGAAAAGGTCCGCGCGATTTTCGGCGCGACCACGCCTTGCGCCCATAGGCCCAGAATCTCGTCGCCCCAGCCGCGCATGCGGTCGATCTCGCGCCACATGTGGCCGAGATTGACGCCGAACACGCCCTTGTTGGCGCCGATCAGCGACAGCGGATTGAATTGCAGCCACGGCGTTCGCGCCAAGACGCCGAGCATGTCGAACAGG
The DNA here is from genome assembly GCA_963836095.1 of uncultured Pseudomonadota bacterium. Classification (GTDB taxonomy): domain Bacteria; phylum Pseudomonadota; class Alphaproteobacteria; order Rhizobiales; family Xanthobacteraceae; genus BOG-931. The sequence goes on along the minus strand of CAWIHU010000010.1, from coordinate 587,317 downwards.
CGGTTGGCGGTCTTGGCCGTGGCCGCCGACGAGATGCCGAACATGCCGAGCCGTCCGGTCGGCGCCAGCAGGCGATAACCCTTCTTGAACGACGTGCCGCCGACGGCGTCGAGAATGAGTTCGACGCCGCGCCCGCCGGTGATCTCCCGCGCGCGCACCTCGAAATCCTCGGTGCGATAGTCGATCAGATGATCGACGCCGAGCGCGCGCAATTCGCCGTGCTTGGCCGCCGAGGCGGTGCCGATCACGGTCGCGCCGATATGTTTGGCGATCTGGGTCGCGGCGATGCCGACGCCGCCGCCGGCGGAATGCACCAGCACGGTCTCGCCGCGTTTGAGCCCGCCCATGACGACGATAAGTTGCCAGGCCGTGAGATAGTTGACCGGGATCGCCGCGGCGGTCTGGGCCGACATGCCGTCCGGCCGCATGAAGATCTGGCGGGTCGAGGCGCAAACCACATCGGCATAGCCGCCGAACCGCGTCATCGCCAGGACGTCGCGCCCGACCAGGGCGCCGTCGACGCCCGGTCCGACCGCATCGATGCGGCCCGCGACTTCATAGCCCGGAACCACCGGAAGCGGCGGCAGGTCCGGATAGAGACCCAGACGGCCCAGAATATCGGCGAAATTGACGCCGCTCGCTTCGACGCGGATGCGCACCTCGCCCTGAGCCGGAACGGGATCGGGCGCCTCCTTGACGGCGAGCACTTCGGGCGCGCCGTTCCGGGTGATCCAAATCTGTCGCATCGGCTGGACCTTTCGCTGATGATGGCCGCGACCTTCACGGCTCGCCGCCGTAATCGCGCCTCGACGTCGCCCCGCTACAGCGTCGCGATGGTCTTGAGCGCGCCGTCGAGCGCGATGCCGTTTTCGTCCATCAGCGCCGCGTCGCGCAGGCGGCGCATCCAGTCGGCGCCGTCGGCGCGCGGGGCGAGCAGGGGCACGGCGCCGATCACGCGGTCGAATTTGGACTGGCCGCGGGCGTGGGTGTCGGAATAGCCCTTCACCAGGCGGCGGGCATTGATGATCTCGACGGCGACGTCGTAATTGCGCGGCGCGTTCGCGGCGGCGAGCTCGAGCCATTGGTCGAGATGCGCCATCTCGCGGCGGTGGCGCAGCGTCGCGCGGCGGATCGGCTTGAGCGCCGACGAGCGCGTAGAGCATCAGGAACCAGCGGATCGTGCCGGTGCGCACGCGCCGGCCTTTTCGGAACATCCAATCGAACAGGGCCGGATACGCTTCGAGGAAGCGCCCGAGCGGCGCCGGCAACGTGCCGGCGACCTCGACCAGGCGCGGGTGCATGTATTCGGTGGTGTAGACGATCTGATCCGCCGCCGACGTAATTCTCCCGCCGCACCCGCGCGAAGCGGTTGGCGCGGGTTTTGAGTTCGGCGACGCGGATCACGTCGTCATAGCTCATCGCCACCGCGACGTATTTCGCCGCCGCGGCGGTGAGTGCGTAAGCCTTGCCCGCGCCGCCATTGGCGCGGTCGAGATCGTAGATCGCGGCGAGGCGATCGAGATACTCGCCCGCATAGGCCGGATCCTGAAAGTCGGTGAGGCGCTTGACGCCGGCATAGACGATCGGCTGCAGCGGCTCGGCGAAGCTGCGGATGCGCGCGAGAAGCTCGTCGAGGTCCGGCCGCCCGGCCGAGGCCGGCAGCGGCGCGAAGCGCTTGGCGGGGCGGGCGAGCGCAGGGCGGGCTGTTTCCGGCCGCGCGGCCTGGTCGTAGGCGGCGCGGAAGGCATTGAGGCTCGGCTCGATGCCGCGGCCGCCGGCCTTGATGACGGCCTCGAAGGCGTCGCGGCTGAAGGGCAGCGTGGCGGAGGCGGCGAGCGCGCCGAACAGGCAGGCCGAGATGTGGCTGTTGTTCTTGGTCGCCAGCGCGTCCATGTCGAAGGCGATGGTGCGCTTCGCCGCGACGCCGGCGGCGTCGACCACGACGGCCGGATCGGCGATGCCGTCGCCGGGCTTTTCCTTCTCGGCGATCGCGTAGAGCGCGATGGGTCGAGGCGATCAGCGTGGTGCGGTCGGGCGTGACGAGGCCGCGCAGGATCGAGCGTCCGGCTTCCATCAATTCGGAGGCGAGCACGATGTCGACGTCGCCCGGCGCCGGCATCAGCGACAGGATCGGCGCGCGGCCGGCCTTGGGCGGCAGCATCTCGACGTAATAGATGGTAGCGCCGGTGCGCTGCGCGACGCCGGGCACCGAGGTCGACTGCGCGTGCCAGCCCTGCGCCTCGGCGAGTTCCACGATCCAGTCGGCGAGCACGCCGCCGCCCTGGCCGCCCATCGCCAGCACGGCGACGCAGATCGGGCGTTCCGTGGTGAAGCGCAGCGGCGTCGGCGACATGTCATTCATGATGGCGGCTTCCGATCAGACAAACACGCAAAGGGTCAATCGGCGAAGGCGACGCGGCGGGCGTCGCGGCGGCGCTGCAGGAAGCCGATCACGGCGCCGCGCAGGCTCGCCAGCGTGCGGTCGAGCCAGGTCGGGTTGTGGATGATGTCGGCGCGGTAGAACGACGGGCACAGCACGGCCGCTTCGGAGACTTCGCCGCAATTGCCGCAGCCGACGCAGTTCTTGTCGATCGCCGCCACCGGATCGTCCTTGAGCGGATCGTCGGTGTGCTTGACCGACAGCGACGGGCAGCCGGACAGCCGGATGCAGGCGTGATCGCCGGTGCAGACGTCCTCGTCGACGCCGAAGCGCTCGCGCACCATGCGCTGTCCCTCGCGCACCGCCTTCTGGAACAGCGGCTTCACCCGGCGCTGCTTGTTGAGCATGCATTCCGAGGACGCGACGATGACCTTCGGGCCGCCCTCCTTGGTGGTCAGCGCCTCGCGCAGATAGTCGCGCATGCGGGCGACGTCGTAGGTGCGGTCGATGTGGCGCACCCATTTGACGCCGATCGCCCCTCACCGCGCTGACGATCGTATTGTTGGTCGAGCGCGCCGGATTGAGCGCGCGCGACGACAGGATGTCCTGCCCGCCGGTCGCGGCCGAATAGAAATTGTCGACGACCATGATGACGCCGTCCTGCTTGTTGAAGACGGCGTTGCCGATCGAGGTGGAGAGGCCGTTGTGCCAGAAGCCGCCGTCGCCCATGACCGAGATCGGCTTCTTGTCGGCCTTGACGTTGAACGCCGACGCCGAGGCCGGGCCGAGCCCGTAGCCCATGGTGGTGGCGCCGATGTTGAACGGCGGCAGGATCGAGAACAGATGGCAGCCGATGTCGCCGGCGATCGTGATGCTCGCCGAGTTCCTGCTGCACCAGTTTCATCGCGGCGAAGATCGGCCGCTCGGGACAGCCGACGCAGAAGCCGGGCGGCCGCGGCGGCACGGTCTTGGCGAGGAGCTTGACGGTCGGGTCGGCCATGCACGGCGGAAGCGTCCGGCGGCGGCGGCGCGTTGCCGAGCAACTCCTTGGCGTGGAGTTCGAGAAAGGCCTTGACGCCCTTGGTCACGACCATCGGCGTGTACTCGCCCGCCATCGGCAGCACGTCCTTGCCGCTGATCCTGGTCTGGATGTCGCGGCGGCGCAGGATGGTGTTGAGCGCCTGCTCGATGAATTCCGGCTGGCCTTCCTCGACCATCAGGATCGCCTTCTTGCCGGCGGCGAATTGGGCGACCTCGTCGTCGATCAGCGGGTAGGTGACGTTGAGGCACATAGATCGGCACCGAGGTGTCGCCATAGACGTCGGCGAGGCCGAGCTGCTGCAGCGCGCGCAGCACCGAATTGTACATGCCGCCCTGGACGACGATGCCGACGTCGGCTTGTTCGGGGCCGAAGAATTCGTTGAGCTTGCGCTCCTTGATGAACTTGACCGCGGCCGGCCAGCGCTGCTCGACCTTCTCGCGCTCGTGCAGATAAGAGGCCGGCGGCAGCACCATGCGCTCGGTGTCGCGCCGCGGATGTTCCAGCGCCTCGCGCAGCGTGAAGCTCGGCTTCTTGTTGTCCTTGGCGAAGAAGCGGCCGTGGACGTGGCAGGCGCGGATGCGGACTTCGAGCATGACCGGCGTGTGCGACACTTCGGAAAGTTCGAAGCCTTCCTCCACCGCGCGGACGATCGAGGGCAGGTTCGGCCGGGGGTCGAGCAGCCAGACCTGCGACTTCATCGCGAAGGGATGCGAGCGCTCCTGCATGATGGAGGAGCCCTCGCCGTAATCCTCGCCGATGATGATGAGCGCGCCGCCGGTGACGCCGCCGGAGGCGAGATTGGCGATCGCGTCCGAGGCGACGTTGATGCCGACCGGCGACTTGAAGGTGACCGCGCCGCGGATCGGGTAATGCACCGAGGCGGCAAGCGTCGCGGCGGCGGCGGCTTCCGACGCCGAATTCTCGAAATGCACGCCGAGCTCGTCGAGCACGTCCTTGGCGTCGGCGAGCACGTCCATCAGGTGGGAGATCGGCGCGCCCTGGTAGCCGGCGACATAGGAGACGCCGGACTGCAGCAGCGCCTTGGTGATCGCGAGAATGCCCTCGCCGCGGAACTCATCGCCCTCGCCCAGCTTGAGATCCTGGACTTCGCGTGCAAACGAGCGTTCCGCCATGATGCGCCTCCGGGGGTCCAGGCCTTCACTTCCAAGCCTTCACTTCCAAGCCTTCGCTTCCAAGCCTTCGCTGGAGCGAAGCCGGCAGTTCGTCATTTATATGAAACCTTCCGATATGTCTTGCAACGGCGTTGACGGCGCGGTTGGCAGGATCGCGCTGCGAACGTAGCGGCCGTGCGCCTGCCGGCGATTGCTCACGACCTCGGCAGGGTGCCTAACGGATGCCGGCGAAATGGCGAAAAATGCCCATTGCGTCAGCTTGTCCCGGTGTTGGTTTAGGTTTAAAGTATCTGCTGTTCGGCGCGAGCCGAACGCACGTCAAAGTCGAGTTCACGACGGTCGAGTTCGGGCAGAACGTGTTCAGGGACGCCGGCTGTTCAGGATAAGAGCGCGCGAATCGAGCGCAAAAAAATACCGCCGCGGCAGTCCAGGCGCACGGCAGTCAAATAGCAGTCAAATATAAGCCAAATAGATAAGCCACCATTCAAGCGAAATACACACGGAGAGAGGGAGTGTCGGATATGTTCAACGTCACGCGGCGTCAGGCCCTTGCGGGCTCAGGCGGTGTCATCGCGTCATTGCTCGCGCCCCAGCGCTTCGCCGGCGCTGCGGTCGGCTCGACGCTCAACATCGCCTACAACGTCAATTTGCCGTCGTTCGACCCCGATGTCGGACCGTCGTCGGTCAATCCGACCATCCAGGCGATCTACCGTTCGATCTTCGATCAATATATCGGTCAGAAGCCGAACCTGGCGTTCGAGCCCGGCCTGCTGACCGGCTGGGGCTGGAATGACGACAAGTCCAAGGTCTGGATGGACGTGCGCGAGAACGTCGTGTGGCACGACGGCACTCCCTTCACGCCCGAAGACGTCATCTGGTCGATCCAGCGCGAAGCCAAGCCGGACGGCGGCAATCCGGTCGCGTTCGTCTGGGCCGGCATCGATAATTTTAAAGTCGACGGCAAGCGCATCACCGCGGATGTCAAGCAATTCGAGCCGGACCTCTTCGAGTGGATGGCGTTCCTCACCGGCTACGTGTTGCCGAAAACCTACTTCGAGAAGGTCGGTCCGCAGGGCTTCGAGAAGAAGCCGATCGGCACCGGTCCGTACATGGTCGATGCCTACGAGGGCAACGCCTATCTGCGGCTCAAGGCGAATCCGAAATACTGGGGCGGCAAGCCGGCATTCGAAACTGTGGTGTTCAAGTTCGTGCCGGATGCGACCAGCCGCGTTGCCGAGATCGAAAGCGGCTCTTCCGACGTGACCCTCGAGGTCCCCTACGAAGAATTCGACCGCCTCAAGAGCAAGGCTGGATTGAAAGGCGTGTGCACGCCGGTTTCGGATATCGGCATGATCTTCATCACCAATGGCGGCGTGATGGACGACAAGAACGTGCGTCTGGCCATGTGTCACGCCGTCGACAAGCAGACCATCATCAAGCGGCTGTTGCGCGGCTACGGCGTCGCCGATCGATACGCTCGAGGCGCCGGAATACGCCGCCTTCGATCCCGTCGATCAAAGTGCCGTACGATCCGGCGCTCTCGGCCAAGCTCCTTGCCGCCTCAGGCTATTCGAAGGACAAGCCCGTCAAGTTCACCATCCAGACGACGCGCGGCCTCAAGCCGAAGGATTACGAGATGATCCAGGCGATCGTCGGCATGTGGCGTAATGTCGGCATCGACGCCAACATCGAAATCTACGAAGTCGCCAAGCACTTCGAGCTGCGCATGTCGCACAAGCTCGCGCCGGCGGCGTTCTACAACTGGGGCAACGCGATCGGCGATCCGACCACCTCGACCGGTCTCGCCATGTTCTCCAAGTCGCCGCACTCGGCCTGGCACTCCGACGATCTCGACGCCAAGATCGGCCCGCTGTGGGGCGAGAAGGACGAGAAGAAGCGCATCCAAGGCTGGAAGGACGTGGATCGTTACATTGCCGAACAGGGCTATGTGCTGCCGCTGCTCCAATATGCGCAGCCGATCCTCTATAAATCCGATCTCAAGGTGATCCCGAATCAGACCGGAGCGCTGCAGCCGACGCTGGTCTCCAAGGCCTGACAAACCTAGGCTCGTCGCCATGGTCCGCCGCCGCGCCCCGGGGGTGCGGCGGCTGCCGGCGAGCCGGGTCGCAAGCCTCGCCTTGGCGTTGTCGCCGCGAGGCTTTCGGCTTAAAGCCATTGAAAGGGTCAGCCGGTCAGCGTTCAAGGACCGTCCATGTTGCTTGCCACCGTCGTCGTCAATCGCCTGGCCATGGCGCTCATTACCCTGGCGGGCGTGGCGGTGGTCGTGTTCGTGCTGTTGCGCGTGGTGCCGGGCGACCCCATTTCCATGATGATTTCGCCGGGCGCGAGTCCTGCCGACATCGCCGCGCTGAAGGCGCACTATGGCCTGGACGCGCCCCTTCTGACGCAGTTCTGGATCTGGATCAAAGGCGTGGTGACCGGCGACTTCGGCACCTCGATCTCGCTCCACGTCTATGTGACCGACGTTCTGGCGTCGCGGCTGCCGGCGACGCTGGAACTTGCGGTGCTGGCGCTCATCGTCGCGGTCGGCTTCGGCGGCGGCATTGCGATTGCCGGCACGCTGATGCGGCGCACCGTCGGCGAGACGGCGATCGACGGGCTGAACAGCATCATGCTCGCCGTGCCGGACTTCATCTGGGCGCTGGCGCTGGTGCTCATCTTCGCGGTCGCGCTGCCGATCCTGCCGCTGACCGGGCGGATCGACCCCGATTTGGCGCAGGGCTTTCACACCAGATTTTATCTGGTCGAGAGCCTTCTCACCGGGCGCTTCGCGGTCGCAGGCAACATCATCGAGCACATGGCGATGCCGACGCTGGCGCTCGCGCTGCCGCTCGCCGCGGTGATCGTGCGGCTCTTCAAGCAGTCGCTCAAGGAAGCGATGCTGCAGGACTACGTGCTGCTGGCGCGGATCAAGGGTTTTGGCGAGCTTCGCCTGGTGCTGCAGGAGGCGTTGCGCAACGCGATCGGCCCGACGCTCGCTCTGACCGGCGTGCAATTCACCTTTCTCCTCGGCGGTACCGTCATCGTCGAGCGCATCTTCGCCTATCCGGGCATCGGCAATCTCGCGATCGACGCCGTGATCAACCGCGATTTCCCGCTGATCCAGGGCCTGGTGCTGCTGTTCGGGCTGATCTTCATCCTCATCAATATCGGGGTCGATCTGACCGTGGCGACGCTCAACCCGCGCCTGCGCCATGGCTGAACCGCGAACTCTTGAACGCGAACATTTGACCGCAAACACATGGACGCTCCATTGGCAGTACAGGCCGCGCCTTCACCACCGATGACGGAGAGCGGCCCGCGGCCGCGCACGATCGTCGATCGGCTGTTGCGCGACCGCAAAGTGGTCGTCGCCGGCGGCTTCATCGTGTTTCTGATCATCCTCGCGCTCGGCGCGCCGTGGATCGCGCCGAAGGATCCGCTGGCGCAGAATCTGCTCGAGGCGACGGTGCCGCCGGTCGGCTTTGCCGACGCCGAGCCGGGCTTCCTGCTCGGCACCGACGGGCTCGGCCGTGATGTGCTCTCGCGGGTGATCTTCGGCACGCGGGTGTCGCTGACCGTGGCGTTCGTCGCCGCCGGGCTCGCCTGCCTGATCGGCTCGCTGCTCGGACTTTTCGCCGGCTTCTTCGGCGGGATCGTCGACGGGATAATCTCCTGGCTGGTCGATGTCTGGATGGCGTTTCCGCCGGTGCTGTTGTCGATCCTGCTGGTCGCGATCCTCGGCACCGGGCTGCACTCGGTCATCGCCGCCATCGTCGTCATCGACTGGACGCGGTTCTGCCGCGTCGTGCGCACCGAGGCGATGGCGCAGGCGCAGATGGACTATGTCGTCGCCGCGCGCACCGTCGGCTTCTCGCGCCCGGCGATCCTGTTCCGCGAGATCTTTCCCAATGTCGTGCCGGTTCTGATCGCGCTTCTGACGCTCGAAATGGGCATCGCCGTCGTGGTCGAGGCGATCCTGTCGTTCGTCGGCCTCTCGGTATCGTCGGATACGCCGACCTGGGGCGGCATGATCGCGGAAGGGCGCCAGATCGTGCACGAGGCGTGGTGGGTCTTGGCCACGCCGCTCGCCGCCCTGTTCGCCACCGTGGTCGCCTTCAATCAGCTCGGCGACGGCCTCGCCCGCAGCCTCGATCCGGTGCTGCGCCGATGAGCGATGTCCGCCTGGCGATCGAAGCGCTCTCCGCGATTTCCGTGCGCGATGGCAACAAGCCGGTGCTGCGGGCAGTGTCGCTCGGCGTCGGCGTCGGCGAAGTCCACGGCCTGGTCGGCGAGAGCGGCGCCGGCAAATCCACCATCGCCAAGGCGATTCTCGGCATCATTCCCTCGCAGGTGAAGGTGACCGGCGGACGCATCGCGTTCGAGGGCCGCGATCTCCTGGCGCTGCCGCCGCGCGAGCTGCGCGAAATTCTCGGCCGCGACATCGCGCTCATTCCGCAGGACCCTTTGACGGCGCTCAACCCGGCGCGCCGGATCGAGGCGCAGATGACCGACGGGCTGCGGCTCAAGGGCAACCTCCTGAAGGCCGAGGCGCGCCGCCGCGCCTTGGCGCTCCTGGAAGAAGTGCAGATCCGCGATCCGGAACGCGTGCTGGCGAGCTATCCGCACCAATTGTCCGGCGGCATGCGCCAGCGCGTTCTGATCGCGGCGGCGTTCGGGCTCGAGCCGAAGCTCGTCATCGCCGACGAGCCGACCACGGCGCTCGACGTCACCGTGCAAAAACAAATTCTCCGCCTCCTGCGCGCACTGCAGGAACGCCACGGCACCAGCGTTCTGTTCGTCTCCCACGATCTCGGCGTGGTGGCGAAAATCTGCGACCAAATCACGGTTCTCTACATGGGCAAGGTGGTGGAGCAGGGCGCTGCCGCCGCCGTGATCGAGGCGCCGCGCCACGCCTATACCAAGGCGCTGATCGCCGCGAGTCCGCGCTACGATCGCCCCGACGCCGGCCTCGAGCCGACATCGCCCGAAATCATCGCGGCACTGCGCGCCGAAATCGCCGCGTTCGATGCGCTCACACTTCCAACTCCTCCCCGGCTTGCGGGGGAGGGCAGGGTGGGGGCGCGCGGTGGCTGACGCTCTCCTGGTCGCGCGCGGAATTGTGGTCGCCTATTCGCGGCCCGCCTCCTTCTTCGCCGCCAAGAGCGCGGCGACGACGGTCCTGCACGGCGTCGATCTCACCGTCGGCAAGGGCGAGACGGTCGGCATTGTCGGCGAGTCCGGCTCCGGCAAGACCACGCTCGGCCGCGCGCTGCTCGGTCTGGTCGACGCCGGCCGCGGGGTCGATCGTGTTCGACGGCACCGACATCACGGCGCTCGACGAGCGCGCGCGCCGGCCGCTGCGCCGCCGCATGCAGATGATCTTTCAGGACCCGATGTCGTCGCTCAATCCGCGCCACACCATCGGCCGCATTCTGATCGAGCCGATCCTGCTGCACGGCCTCGCTTCGAGCCGCGCCGCGGCGCTCGATCTGGTGCACGGCGTGCTCGACCGCGTCGGCCTGGCGCGCGCGACCGTCGAGCGTTATTCCTACGAACTCTCCGGCGGCCAGCGCCAGCGCGTCGGCATCGCCCGCGCCGTGGTGCTGCGGCCCGATTTCGTGCTCGCCGACGAGATCGTCTCCGGCCTCGATGTCTCGACCCAGGCGCAGGTGCTGCGGCTCCTGCAGGAGCTGACCGGCGAGATGCATCTCGCGCTCGCCTTCATCAGCCACGACCTGTCGGTGATCCGCTCGATCTGCCAGCGCGTCGTCGTCATGCGCGACGGCCGCGTGGTCGAGGAAGGCCCGTGCGAGCGGGTCTTTGCCAAGCCGGCGGCCGAATATACGCGCATGCTGATCGACGCCATTCCGCTGCCCGCCATCGATCCGGGCTGGCTCATGCGCGACGTCGCTGCGGAAAGCGTCAGCGCCGGCAAGCGCAAGAAACCGAAGCAGGGCAAGGGATCGCCTAAAAAGAGCGCGTCCAACAAGACTGCGCCCGACAAGACTGCGCCCAAGCAGGCGGCGCCCAAGAAGACATCGCACCGGCGGAAACGGGCGGCCCGGCGCGATGGTGCAAACCGCCCTGACAGGAGCTAGCCATCATGTTCCGATACGCGCCTCGTTTTGCCATGGCGACCATCGCCGCCGCGCTGTTCGCGACCGCGGCTTATGCCGACGGCGTGCCGGGCCTGCGCGGCCACGACCACACCGGCATTACCGTGCCCGACATCAAGCAGGCCGGAGACTTCTTCATCAACGTGCTCGGCTGCAAGGAAGCGATGTCGTTCGGCCCATTCGCCGACGACAAGGGCACGTTCATGCATGACCTGCTCAACGTCGACCCGAAAGCCGTCATCCATCAGATCACGCTGGTGCGCTGCGGCTACGGCTCCAACATCGAGCTGTTCCAGTATTCCTCGCCCGATCAGAAAAACATGACGCCGAAGAACAGCGACATCGGCGGCTATCACATCGCCTTCTACGTCGACGACATCAAGGCGGCCAAGGAGTATCTCGATAGTAAGGGCGTCAAGACCTTCTTCGGTCCGTTCCCGGTCAACGAGGGACCGGCCGCCGGCCAGAGCATCGTCTATTTCCTCGCGCCGTGGGGCCTGCAGATGGAGCTCATCACCTATCCGAAGGGCATGGCCTACGAGCACGGCGCGGCGACCGTGCTGTGGTCGCCGAAAGACCCGGCGAAGTGAGGCTGGGGTAAGCCGGTTTCCCGGACGCGGTGCAGCACGAAGTGGTGCACCGCTGATCCGGGACCGTCACAAACTCCGAGTTTCCGAAGGTCCCGGTTCTGCAGCGCATCACTGCGTGCTGCGCTGCGCCCGGGAAACGTACTCGAATCTGACGCCTCGGCCGCAGCAGCTCAGCGGGCGTCCTTGTCGAGCCGGATCATTTTGCCGATGACGCGGAATTCCTCGCCCGCCGCCTTGCGGGCGTTGGTCTCGATCGAGCGATAAAGCTGGACGACCCGTTCGCCGGTCGCCGTGACCACCGCGCCGCCGCCCTTGCGGCCGCCGGTCTCCGCGGTGACGGCGGGCTCGCGCAGGGTGCGATTGATCTCGTCGACCAGGAGCCACGCGCGCCGGTACGACATGCCGATCGAGCGGGCCGCCGCCGAGATCGACCCGGTCGAACGGATGGCTTCCAGAAGCGCGATCTTGCCCGGACCGATGCGGTTGCCGGAGGCGAGATCGATGCGGATGGAGAGGTGAGTACCGGCCATATGCCTGTTTCTCCAAGCGCCCGATTCTCAAAGGGCGCCGGAAGAAATCACGCCGAAGGCGGCCGTTCGTCAAGGGCGATCGTTCGGTTGCACAACGCAAAAGCGGCGGCTGCGGCCGCCGCTCTCGCGTCATTGACCCGCCATCTTACTGGAACAGCTTCAGCGAGTTCATGATCGTCTGCGCCACGCCCCAGGCGAGCGGAATGCCGACGAATCCCCACGCCAGCACAAGATGGAGCGTGGTGGTTGCATGATTTTGCTCGGTCATGATCGTGTTCTCCTCTTAGGCGCCGGCCGGCTTGCTGCTGAAAGACGCCGCCACCGCCGCGCCGGCTTCTGCCGCCGTAGCCAAGGCGCCCTGGCCTTCGGGCTTCATATGGAAGCGGTGGTGGACCGCCTTGATGAACAGGTTGCAGAAGAAACCGATGACCAGCAGCCCGGCCATGACGTACATAGTGACGTTGTAGGCCTGCGCCTTCGGCACGCCGTGGTCGATCTGGTACTCGCGGATGTAGTTCACCAGCACCGGACCGAAAATGCCGGCCATCGACCAAGCGGTGATCAGCCAGCCGTGGATGGCGCCGACATAGCGCGTGCCGAACATATCCTTGAGATAGGCCGGCACGGTGGCGAAGCCGCCGCCATACATGCTCATGATCACCAAGAAGCAGATCACGAACAGCGCTACGCTGTGGATCGAGCCGGTCCACGGCACTAGTGCATAGAGCGCCGTTCCGAGCACGAAGAAGCAGAAATAGGTATTCTTTCGGCCGATGTAATCCGAGGTGGAAGCCCAGAAGAAACGGCCGAGCATGTTGAACAGGCTGAGCAGTCCGACGAAGCCCGCCGCCGCGATGGCCGTGACTTTGCCGGGGAACATTTCCTGGCTCATCGCTGAGGCCTGGCCAAGCACACCGATGCCGGCGGTCACGTTGAGGCAGAGCACCCCCCAGATCAGCCAGAATTGGGGCGTCTTCAGCGCGTCATAGACGAAGACGTTGTTTTTGGTGATCAGTTTCGATGCCACCGCCGGCGGCACATAGCCTTCCGGTTTCCAGCCCGGCGCCGGTATGCGCACGATGAAAGCGCCGACCATCATGAAGACGAAGTAGATCGCCCCCATGACGATGAAAGTTTCCATCACGCCGACATGCGTCGGTGTCGCGAATTTGCTCATCAGCCAGACCGACAGTGGCGAAGCGATGAAAGCGCCGCCGCCGAAGCCCATGATGGCCATGCCGGTCGCCATGCCGGGGCGGTCGGGAAACCATTTGATCAGCGTCGACACCGGCGAGATGTAACCGATGCCGAGTCCGCAGCCTCCAATGAAGCCATACCCGAAATAGATGATCCAGAGGTTGTGGATGTAGACGCCGAAGGCGGAGATCAAAAACCCGCCGGCCCAGCATAACGCCGCGGCGAACATGGCGCGCCGCGGGCCGCCTTCCTCGACCCAGCGACCGAACACGGCCGCCGAAGTGCCCAGGAAGAAAATCCCGATCGAGAAGATCCAGCCGAGTTCGGTCAGCTTCCAGTCGCCCGGTCCGGATTGCCCGATGCCGATCAGCTTGGTCATCGGCAGGTTGAACACGCTGAAGGCGTAGGCCTGGCCGATGCACAAGTGAATGCACAGCGCGGCCGGCGGCACCATCCAGCGGCTGAATCCGGGCCCGGCAATGGTCCGGCTACGGTCCAGAAAACTCATCGTTCCCTCCTATGGCGTTTTGTTCTTTTCTAGCCGCTTATTTTTTTGCAGCGACTCATTTTTTTTGCAGCAACTCATTTTATGCAGTTCGTACGGTTCTTGGAAGTCGTGGTTGCACGCGTAACTGATACGGTTCAGTGCGAGCCGTGCGCTGCCTCCTTCGGCTTGACGGCGGCGAGCCGTTCGATCGCCTCGCGCGCGATCGGATCGAGGCCCGCGCCGCCCTCCTTGAGATGCGCGAAGATCGCCGCGCGCATGCGCGGATCCCAGAATTTCTCGATATGATCGGCGGTGCCGGCGACCGCGACCGCGTGGCCCTGGCTGGCGAAGAATTTGGAGATCTGATTGGCCATATAGGCAAGTTTATCAGGCGACATGGGCGACGGCCGATGTTGCGTCCGCTGTGGCGATACGCCGCGGGTGGGTGAAAATTTCGAAGCCGTCGCTGCGCGCGACGCCGACGACGGTGATGCCGGCTGCTTCCGCCGTTCGCAGCGCGAGCGCGGTCGGCGCCGACACCGCGACCAGAAGCGGCGCCCCGATCACCGCGGTCTTCTGTACCATTTCGACCGAGACGCGGCTTGTCAACAACACAAATCCGCTCTTGCCGGCGATGCTGTCGCGCGCCAGCGCGCCGGCGAGCTTGTCGAGCGCGTTATGGCGTCCGACGTCCTCGCGCACGGCGGCAAGGCCGCTGCCCGGCCGCCAGAACGCCGCCGCGTGCACCGCGCGCGTTTGCCGGTTGAGCTCCTGGCGGGGCGCCAGCGCCTCGAGCGCCCGCATGATGTCGGCCGGCGCGAACGTTGCGTCGTCGCTCACGCGCGGGGCTTGCCGCGTCGCTTCCGCGAGGCTGTCGATGCCGCACAGGCCGCAGCCCGTCGGGCCGGCGATATAGCGCCGCCGCTGGCTCAAGGCGGCCGCGCGCGGCGCCTCGAGCCACATGCGCACTTCGACGCCGGCGTCTTCTTCGACGATGGTGAGATCGCGAATGTCCGCCGGCGCCGCGATGATGCCCTCGGTCAGGCTGAAGCCGAGCGCGAAATCCTCGAGGTCCCGCGGCGTCGCCATCATCACCGCATAGGTGCCGCCGTCATAGGTCAGGGCGACGGCGGTTTCCTCGGGGACGATCCGCTCGCCGCCGGCGAAGCCGTGTTGGCGCCACGTTACGCAGGCGACGCTGTGCGTCGGCTCGCGCATGCTACTCCGCGGCCTCGATGGTCGCGGCGATGCGGCGGCTCCTGCGTGCCAGTTCCTCGTATTGCTCCTGCCATTCGGTCGGGCCGTTGGAGGGCGTGATCTGCACCGCCGTCACCTTGTATTCGGGGCAGTTGGTGGCCCAGTCCGAATACTCGGTGGTGACGACGTTCGCCTGCGTCATCGGGTGGTGGAACGTGGTGTAGACGACGCCCGGCGCGACCCGCTCGGTGATGAGCGCGCGCAGCGTCGTTTCGCCGGAGCGGCTCGCGAGCTTGACCCAGTCGCCGTCGCGCACGCCGCGCTGTTCGGCGTCGTGCGGGTTGATTTCCAGCCGGTCCTCTTCGTGCCAGCGGACATTGTCGGTGCGCCGGGTCTGGGCGCCGACATTGTACTGCGACAGGATGCGGCCGGTGGTGAGGAGGAGCGGGAAGCGGGCGCCGGTCTTCTCGTCGGTCGCGACGTATTCGGTGCGCATGAACTTGCCCTTGCCGCGCACGAAGCCGCCGATGTGCATGACCGGCGTGCCTTCCGGCGCCTTTTCGTTGCAGGGCCACTGCACCGAGCCGAGCCGGTCGAGCTTCTCGAAGGAGACGCCGGCGAAGGTCGGCGTCAGCCGCGCGATCTCGTCCATGATCTCGGACGGATGGCCGTAGGCCATGTCGAAGCCCATCGCCTTGGCGATGAGCACGGTGATTTCCCAATCGGCGTAGCCGTTGCGCGGCGCCATCACCTTGCGCACGAGCTGGATGCGGCGTTCGGCGTTGGTGAAGGTGCCGTCCTTTTCCAGGAAGGTCGAGCCCGGCAGGAACACGTGGGCGTAGTTGGCGGTCTCGTTGAGGAACAGATCCTGCACCACGATGCATTCCATCGCCGCGAGCCCGGCGGCGACGTGCTTGGTGTCGGGGTCGGACTGCAAAATGTCCTCGCCCTGGACGTAGAGGCCTTTGAACGAGCCGTCGACTGCGGCATCGAACATGTTGGGGATGCGCAGGCCCGGCTCCTTGTCCAGCGTCACGCCCCACAGCGACTCGAACAATTCCCGCGTCGCGTCGATCGAGATGTGGCGATAGCCGGACAGTTCGTGCGGGAACGAGCCCATGTCGCACGAACCCTGCACGTTGTTCTGCCCGCGCAGCGGGTTCACGCCGACGCCGGGCCGGCCGATATTGCCGGTCGCCATGGCAAGATTGGCGATGGCGATCACCGTGGTGGAGCCCTGCGAGTGCTCGGTGACGCCGAGGCCGTAATAGATCGCGCCATTGCCGCCGGTGGCGTAGAGCCGCGCCGCGGCGCGGATCGTTTCCGCCGGCACGCCGGAAATCTTGGCGACTGCTTCCGGACTGTTGCGCTCTTCGGCGACGAAGGTCGCCCAATCCTGGAATTCGTCCCAGTCGCAGCGCTCACGCACGAACGTCTCGTCGACGAGCCCCTCGGTGACGATCACATGCGCGAGCGCGGTGAGGATCGCGACGTTGGTGCCCGGTTGCAGCGGCAGATGATAAGCCGCCGCGACGTGCGGCGTGCGCACGAGGTCGATGGCGCGCGGATCGATCACGATCAGCTGGGCGCCTTCGCGCAGCCGCTTCTTCATGCGCGAGGCGAATACCGGGTGGGCGTCGGTCGGGTTGGCGCCGATCAGCATGACCACGTCGGTATGCTCGACCGAGTCGAAATCCTGCGTGCCGGCCGAGGTGCCGAACGTCTTGCTCAGGCCGTAGCCGGTCGGCGAATGGCAGACGCGGGCGCAGGTGTCGACATTGTTGTTGCCGAAGCCGGCGCGGATCAGCTTCTGCACCAGGAACGTCTCTTCATTGGTGCAGCGCGACGAGGTAATGCCGCCGATCGAATCCTTGCCGTATTTGGCCTGGATGCGCTTGAACTCCGACGCGGTGTGGGCGATCGCTTCGTCCCACGACACTTCGCGCCACGGATCGCTGATCTTGGCGCGGATCATCGGCTTCAAGATGCGCTCGCGGTGATTGGTGTAGCCCCAGGCGAAGCGGCCCTTGACGCAGGAATGGCCGCGGTTCGCCTTGCCGTCCTTGTACGGCACCATGCGCACGACTTCGTCGCCGCGCATCTCCGCCTTGAAGGTGCAGCCGACGCCGCAATAGGCGCAGGTCGTGACCACCGAGTGCTCCGGCGTGCCGATCTCGATGACGGACTTCTCGTTGAGCGTCGCGGTCGGACAGGCCTGCACGCAGGCGCCGCAGGACACGCATTCGGACGAGAAGAACGATTCCTCCATGCCGGGGGAAACGACCGAACCGAAACCGCGGCCGGCGATGGTCAGCGCGAAGGTGCCTTGCACCTCCTCGCAGGCGCGCACGCAGCGCGAACAGACGATGCATTTCGACGGATCGTAGCTGAAATACGGGTTCGAGACGTCGAGGCCCGGATTGGGGTGCTTGGCGCCGTCATAGCCGTAGCGCACCTCGCGCAGCCCGACCGCGCCGGCCATGTCTTGCAGCTCGCAGTCGCCGTTCGCCGAGCAGGTCAGGCAGTCGAGCGGGTGATCGGAGATGTAAAGCTCCATCACGCCCTTGCGCAGGCGCTTGAGGCGGTCGGTCTGCGTCTTTACCACCATGCCGGGCGCGGCCGGCGTCGTGCAGGACGCCGGCGTGCCGGCGCGGCCGTCGATCTCGACGAGACACAGCCGGCAGGAGCCGAAGGCGTCGAGCATGTCGGTCGCGCAGAGCTTCGGAATTTGTGTTCCGAGCTCCATCGCGGCGCGCATGATCGAGGTGCCCTCCGGCACGGTCACCGCGGCGCCGTCGATGGTCAGCGTCACCGTCTTTTCCGTCCTCGCGCGGGGCGTGCCGTAATCGATTTCTTGCACGAGCGACATGGGGGGTGTCTCCTTCGTTCCTATTCGGCGGCTTGCAGCCGCGGCCGCGCGCCGAAATCTTCCGGGAAATGGGTCAGTGCGCTCATCACCGGGTACGGCGTGAAGCCGCCGAGCGCGCAGAGCGAGCCGAACTTCATGGTGTTGCAGAGGTCTTCCAGCACCGCGATGTTGGCGGCGCGGTTCTCGTCGTGGATGATGCGGTCGATCGTTTCGACGCCGCGCGGCGAGCCGATCCGGCAGGGCGTGCACTTGCCGCAGGATTCGATCGCGCAGAACTCCATCGCGAAGCGCGCTTGCTTCGCCATGTCGACGGTGTCGTCGAACACCACGATGCCGCCGTGGCCGATCAGGCCGTCGCGCGCCGCGAACGCCTCGTAATCGAACGGCGTATCGAACAGCGCGCGCGGGAAATAGGCGCCGAGCGGGCCGCCGACCTGCACCGCACGCACCGGACGCCCGGTCCAGGTGCCACCGCCGACATCGTCGACGAGCTCACCGAGCGTAATGCCGAACGCGGTCTCGAACAGGCCGCCATACTTCGCCGCGCCGGCGAGCTGGATCGGCATGGTGCCGCGCGAGCGGCCCATGCCGAAATCGCGATAGAACGCCGCGCCGCGGTCGAGGATGACGGGCACCGAGGCGAACGACAGCACATTGTTGATGACGGTCGGGCGGCCGAACAGACCATGGTGCGCCGGTAAAGGCGGCTTGGCGCGCACCTGGCCGCGCTTGCCCTCCAGGCTGTCGAGCAGCGAGGTCTCCTCGCCGCACACATAGGCGCCGGCGCCGACCCGCACTTCGAGGTCGAAGGCGTAGGTCGAGCCGCCGACCTCCGGGCCGATCAGGCCGTCGGCGCGGGCGGCCGTAATCGCCGCCTCCATCGCCGCGACGGCATGCGGATATTCGGAGCGGATATAGATGTAGCCCTTGGTGGCGCCGACCGCGATGCCGGCGATCGCCATGCCTTCGATCAGCACGAACGGATCGCCTTCCATGATCATGCGGTCGGCGAACGTGCCGCTGTCGCCCTCGTCGGCGTTGCAGACGATGTATTTCTGTTGCGGCGGCGTCTGCGCCACGGTGCGCCATTTGATGCCGGTCGGGAATCCGGCGCCGCCGCGGCCGCGCAGACCCGACTGCACGACATCCTCGATGATCGCTGCCGGGCCGAGCGCGAGCGCGCGCTCGAGGCCTTTGCCGCCGCCATGGGCGCGATAATCGGCGGCCGAGCGCGGATCGACGATGCCGCAGCGCGCGAAGGTGAGGCGGGTCTGCCGCTTGAGCCAAGGAATATCTTCGGTCAGCCCCTGGCGCAGCTTATGGGCGCCGTCGCCGCGTAGCGCGGCGAGGAGACCTTCGGCGTCGCCCGGCTCGACCGGGCCATAGGCGACCCGGCCCGCCGGCGTCGCGACCTCGACCATCGGCTCGAGCCACAGGAGCCCGCGCGAGCCGGTGCGCACGATCTCGACCGCGACGTTCTGCCGCGCCGCCGCGGCGCCGATCGCGGTCGCAACCTCGTCCGCGCCGACCGAAACGGCCGCGGCGTCGCGGGGGATGAAGAGCCGCAGCGTCATTGCTGGGCCTCCGTGAGCAGGGCGTCGAGGCGCTTCTCGTCGAGCCGGCCGACGACGCGGCCGTCGAGCATTGCCGACGGCGCCGTGGCGCACAGGCCGAGACAGTAGACCGGTTCGAGCGTCACGCTGCCGTCGGCGGCGGTCGTCCCCATGGCGATGCCGAGCCGCGCCTCGGCCTGCAGCGCCAGAGGATCGCCCCCGGCGGCCTGGCAGGCCTCGGCCCGGCACAGCTTCAGGACATGGCGGCCGGCCGGTTGATGGCGGAAGTCATGATAGAAGGTGACGACGCCATGCACCTCGGCGCGGGTGATATTGAGGGCGTCGGCGATCAGCGGCTCGGCCGCCTCGTCGATATAGCCGAACTCGGCCTGCAGGGCGTGCAGCATCGGCAGGAGCGCACCTTCGCGGTGCGAAAATTCGCGAATGCGCGCCTGGGCGATCTCTGGATCCCAGGGGGCTTGGTTTCGATGGTACCTGTCTTGATGCATGCATAACACCTGATGCGCGTCTGAATAATACGATATGCACCATCACGCGTACAACGCATATAGTTGTTAATTCTACTGTAAATCCGAAAGTCCCACCGCCCGGGCAATGGTGACGCACCTCGCCCGGCTGGCGGCATTCCGCGTCGCACCATGCCCGACATTCGATCGGAAGCAGGTGGGACGCGGCCCTTGGCGGGGGGAGAGATTTTCCCCAGGCCGGCGGCCGCTCTCGCCCACAGACGGTCTCGGCCTGCGGGCAAACTTCATCTATAGTTGTCGGATGCCCGATGGGGTGAAGTTGAGCCGTCCCACACAGTGAAGGGATGACGGCAATGCCGGTGACCTACGAGCCTTGGCTCGTCCTGCTTTCAATCGTGATGGCCGTCCAGGGCGCCTATGTCGGACTGAGCCTCGCGGTACAGATCGCCGACGCGACCGGATTGCGCCGGCGGCTGCTGCTGGCCGGCGCGACGGTGTCGCTCGCGGTCGCCGTCTGGACCATGCACTTCGTCGGCATGCTGGCGGTTCGGCTGCCGTTCCAGGTCGATTATCTGGTGCTGCCGACGCTGCTGTCGCTCTTGGTCTGCACGATGGTGGTCGGCGCCGCGGTCTATGCGACCTGCTCCGGCCCCTTGACCGTGCTGCGGCTGACGCTGTCCGCTTGCCTGATGGGCGGCGGCATTTTCACCATGCACTATATCGGCATGAGCGCGCTCGATGCCTCGACCTACATGGTGCACGACCGCGTCTTTGTCGCCGCGAGCATGGCGATCGCCATCGCCGCGTCCGGCCTGGCGCTGTGGCTGACGACCGGGCGGGGCGGGCGGCCGCCCTTGATCTTCTCGGCCACGGCGTTCGGCATCGCCGTGTCGGGCATGCATTACACCGCGATGGCAGGCGTGACGCTTTATCCCTTCGTCACAACGTCATCGGGCGCGCCGGCGCTGTCGAGCGACCTCCTGGCCATCGTCGTCGCGGTCGTCGCGTTCTGCGTTTCGGGAATCTTTTTGTTGGTGCTGCTGCCGGATTCGTCGCGCGCGGCGGCGCCGGCGATCGCGGCGGCGGCCGGCGAAGCGGCCGTGGTTCCTTTAGGCGTCGTGACCGCGGTGGGCATGGCGAGGGTCGAGACGGCAGCGGTTGGCTCGGCTGCCGGCGTGATCGCGGCGGCCGATGCCGAGACCCCGGAGTTCGGGCAAGGCACTTATGGCCCGCTCGGCGGCGCCGGCGGGCCGCCGCGACGCTTTGCCCGGCATCTGCCGGTCGAGCGTGACGGCGGCACGCATTTCGTCGCCGTCGAAGACGTGGTCGCGATCCACGCCAATGCGCACTACACCACGATCTTCGACGGCAACGACAAGCTGTTTTGTCCGCTCGCCATCGGCGACGTCGAGCAGCGGCTCGATCATGAGCGCTTCGTGCGGGTGCACAGGAGCCACATCGTCAACATCGATCGGGTGGTCGGCTACAAGCGCTACGGCGACAACGACATGGTGGAGTTGGCCGGCGTCGGCCATTACGCCGTGCCGGTGAGCCGCAGCCGCATCGGTTCGTTGAAGTCGCGCATCGCTATCTCGACCGGCGCCGATCGCGCGTCCTTGTTGCGCCGCCGCCAACATCGTTTTGCACCGCAATAGAATGCCACCCTCCGTACCTTGATCACGCACAATGCGTCAGCATCGCTGACGCAGTTCGTGCGAGCCTGACCGCAATTCGTGCAAAAACCGCCTCATTTCGTGCATTCCCTAGACGTTGGTGAACCCGCGCTTGCTGGTGCAGCGCACAACTCGCCAAGCTGCAACTACAAGCAGTCGGTATTGCGCAGACGTTCAGGATCGCTCCTGGTGATGACCTTGAGCGCACCGTCTGCGCCAGGGAGGATGCCAATGATACCTGGCGCTTTCGCCTATCACCGTCCGACCTCCGTCAAGGATGCGGTGGCGTTGCTCGCTCAACTGGGCGACGACGGCCGCGCGCTCGCGGGTGGTCACAGCCTGATCCCGATGATGAAGCTGCGGCTCGCAACTCCAGCAAACCTCGTCGATCTCGCCGGCATCGCCGAGCTCAAAGGCGTTCGCAGCGAGGGCGGCGACGTTGTCATCGGCGCGATGACGACGCAACACGACGTGATCGGCTCGCAGGTGTTGGCCGAGAAAGTGCCGCTGCTGCGCGAAACCTCGCTCATGATCGCCGATCCGCAGGTCCGCTACCTCGGCACGCTCGGCGGCAACGTCGCCAATGGCGATCCCGGCAACGACATGCCGGCGGTGATGATGTGCCTCGGCGCGAGCTATCACGTCGTCGGCAAGAACGGCGAACGCCGCATCGCGGCGCGCGAGTTCTACCAGGGCGCCTACTTCACCGCCTTGGAGACGGGCGACGTGCTCACCGCGGTGCGCATTCCGGTGCCGCCCGCCGGCCACGGCTACGCCTACGAAAAGCTCAAGCGCAAGATCGGCGATTACGCCACCGCAGCCGCCGCCGTCGTCCTTACCATGAGCGGCGGCAAAGTCG
Organism: uncultured Pseudomonadota bacterium; assembly: GCA_963836095.1. Lineage (GTDB taxonomy): Bacteria > Pseudomonadota > Alphaproteobacteria > Rhizobiales > Xanthobacteraceae > BOG-931. The sequence goes on along the minus strand of CAWIHU010000010.1, from coordinate 565,200 downwards.
CGAGCTGCTCGATCGGCCTCACCAACGTCGCCGAAACGCCGTTGTGGGCGGAGGAGGCGGCCAGGATCCTCACCGGCTCCTCGCTCGATACAGCGACCGTCAAGCGCGCGGTCGCCGCCGCCGAGGCGATCACCGCGCCGGCCGTGGACGCCCGCGGACCCGCGCTTTACCGCACCAAGATGGCGGGCGTGATGCTGACCCGCGCGCTCTCGGGCGCGCTGTCGCGTGCCCGCGGCTAGCGCGTGATCCCGGAAAGTGGAAGCCGGTTTCCGGAACAGATTATGCGCAAACTAAAATCGTAGGGGAGGGCTATGGCCAAATCTCACATTGAACTGAAGGTGAACGGCAAGACCATCGAAGCCCTGGTCGAGCCGCGCACCTTGTTGATCCACTTCCTGCGCGATCAACAAAACATCACCGGCCCGCATATCGGCTGCGAGACCAGCCATTGCGGCGCCTGCACCGTCGATCTCGACGGCAAGTCCGTGAAGTCCTGCACCGTGTTCGCGGTGCAGGCGAACGGCGCCGAGGTCATCACCATCGAAGGCATCGCTCACGCGGACGGCACCTTGCATGCGCTGCAAGAGGGCTTCCGCGAGATGCACGGGCTGCAATGCGGCTTCTGCACGCCGGGGATGATCACGCGGGCCTATCGGCTGCTGCAGGAGAATCCCAATCCGTCGGAAGAAGAAATCCGCTACGGCATCTCCGGCAATCTGTGCCGCTGCACCGGTTATCAGAACATCGTCAAGGCCATTCAATATGCCGCCGCGAAGCTCGCCGGCGTGCCGTTTCAGGAGGCCGCAGAATGAACGACATGACCCCCACCTCCGCCGAACGCGCCGTCAAGCTCGAAGGCATGGGCTGCAAGCGAAAGCGGGTCGAGGATATCCGTTTCACCCAGGGCAAGGGCAATTACGTCGACGACGTGAAATTGCCGGGCATGCTCTACGGCGACTTGGTGCGATCGCCGCACGCCCACGCCCGCATCAAGAAGATCGACACGACGAAGGCCGCGGCGGTGCCCGGCGTCGTCGCGGTGATCACCGCCGAGACGCTCAAAACCGTCAATCTGGCGTGGATGCCGACGCTGGCCGGCGACGTTCAAATGGTGTTGGCCGACGGCAAAGTGCTGTTCCAGAACCAGGAAGTCGCGTTCGTCATCGCGGAAAACCGCGAGGCCGCGGCCGACGCCGTCGAACTGGTCGAAGTCGAATACGAGGCGCTCCCCTGCAACGTCGATCCGCTCAAGGCAATGACCGACGGCGCGCCGGTGATCCGCGAGGATCTCAAGGACAAGACCGAGGGCGCCCACGGCAAGCGCAAGCACTACAACCACATCTTCTCCTGGCAGGCCGGCGACAAGGCCGCCACCGATGCGGCCTTTGCCAAGGCTGACGTGACGATCAGGGAGTTCATAGTCTATCCGCGCTGTCACCCTTGCCCGCTCGAAACCTGTCAGTGCGTCGCCTCTTTCGACAAGATCAAGGGCGAACTGACGCTGTGGGGTACGTTCCAGGCGCCGCACGTCATCCGCACCGTCGGCTCGCTGATTTCAAAAATCCCCGAGCACAAGATCCACGTCATCGCCCCCGACATCGGCGGCGGTTTCGGCAACAAGGTCGGCGCCTATTCGGGCTACATCTGCGCCATCGTCGCCTCGATCGTCACCGGGCGGCCGGTGAAATGGGTGGAGGACCGCATCGAGAACCTCTCGACCACGGCGTTCGCCCGCGACTTCCACATGGACATGGAAATCGCCGCGACCAAGGACGGCAAGGTGACGGCGATGCGCTGCTACACCATCGCCGACCATGGCGCCTTCGATGCCTGCGCCAACGCCACCAAGTGGCCGGCGGGGCTCTTCAGTATCATCAGCGGCTCGTACGATTTCCCCGCCGCCCATTGCCTGGTCGACGGCGTTTATACCAACAAGGCGCCGGGCGGCGTCGCCTATCGCTGCTCGTTCCGCGTCACCGAGGCGGCCTATGCGATCGAGCGCGCCATGGACATCATGGCGCAAAAGCTCGGCATGGACCCGGCCGAATTCCGTATCAAAAACCTGATCCGGCGTGAGCAATTTCCCTACACGTCGGCGTTCGGCTGGCAGTACGATTCCGGCGACTACCAGACCGCCATGGCCAAGGCGATGGCAGCGGTCGACTACAAGAAACTGCGCGCCGAGCAGAAGGCCAAGCAGGAGGCGTTCAAGCGCGGCGAGACTCGCGAGCTGATGGGCATCGGCGTCGCCTTCTTCACCGAAATCGTCGGCGCCGGTCCTTCGCGCGCCTGCGACATTCTCGGCATCGCCATGTTCGACAGTGCCGAGATCCGCATCCACCCGACCGGCTCGGGCATCTGCCGGCTCGGCACCAAGTCGCAGGGCCAGGGTCACGAGACCACCTACGCCCAGATCATCGCCACCGAGCTGGGGATCGCGGCCGACAATATCATGGTCGAGGAGGGCAACACCGACACGGCGCCCTACGGGCTCGGCACCTACGGCTCGCGCTCGACGCCGGTGTCCGGTGCCGCGACCGCTATGGCGTGTCGAAAAATAAAGGCCAAGGCGCAGATGATCGCCGCCTACATGCTCGAGGTGCACGACGACGATCTGGAATGGGACGTTGACCGCTTCCGCGTCAGGGGCAACCCCGAGCGCTTCAAGACCATGACCGAGCTCGCCTGGGCGGCCTATCACGAAGTGCCGCCCGGCATGGAGCCGGGGCTCGAGGCGATCAACTATTACGACCCGCCGAACTTCACCTTCCCGTTCGGCGCCTATATCTGCGTGCTCGATGTCGACGTCGACACCGGCATGGTCAAGGTGCGCCGCTTCTACGCGCTCGACGATTGTGGCACCCGCATCAACCCGATGATCATCGAGGGACAGATCCACGGCGGCCTGACCGAGGCGTTCGCCATCGCGATGGGCCAGGAAATCCATTATGACGACGACGGCAACGTCACCACCGCGTCGTTCATGGATTATTTCCTGCCCACCGCGGTGGAGACCCCGCATTGGGAGACCGACTGGACCACGACGCCGTCGCCGCATCACCCGATCGGCGCCAAGGGCGTCGGCGAAAGCCCGAACGTCGGCGGCGTGCCGTGCTTCTCCAACGCCGTCAACGACGCCTTCGCCTTCCTCGGCTCGACCCATATCCAGATGCCGCACGACCAGTGGCGCACCTGGACCGCCGCCGAGAAGCTCGGGCTGCATGGGTGAAATAAACGAACGCGATTACCATATGTCTATCATCGTCACCCTGAGGCGCTCGGCGCGCAGCGCCGAGCCTCGAAGGGTCGCAGCGGCACAGACTGTGCGTCCTTCGAGGCTCGCTGCGCTCGCACCTCAGGATGACGAAGGATGGTGCGGGCGTTTCGGATGACCCTGTCGCGCGAAGACATCGCAGAACAACTCGCCGCCGTCGGCTATGTCGCCGACCGCGACATCGCCACCGCGTTGTGGCTGATGGAGTTCCTCAAGCGGCCGCTGTTGCTCGAGGGCGAGGCCGGCGTCGGCAAGACCGAGGTCGGCAAGGCGCTCGCCGCGGTGCATGGCGCCGAGTTGATCCGCCTGCAGTGCTACGAGGGCCTCGACCAGAACGCGGCGCTGTACGAGTGGAACTATCAGCGGCAGCTTCTCGCTATCAAGACCCGCGAGGGCGTCGGCGAGAACGCCGACGACATCGAGGAGCATATTTTTTCCGAAAAATATCTGCTCGAGCGGCCGCTCCTTGCCGCCATCCGGCGGGAAAAGCCGCCGGTGCTGCTGATCGACGAGGTGGACCGTGCCGACGAGGAGTTCGAGGCGTTTCTGCTCGAACTGCTGTCCGATTTCCAGGTCTCGATTCCCGAACTCGGCACCGTCAAGGCCACCGCGATCCCGCGCGTGGTGCTGACCTCCAACGGCACGCGCGAATTGTCCGACGCGCTGCGCCGCCGCTGTCTCTATCACTACATCGATTTTCCCGAGGTCGATCGCGAGGCGACGATCATCCTGACGCGGCTGCCCAGCATCGATGTCGCGCTGGCCTTGCAGATCGCGCGCATGGTCGCGGCCATCCGCCAGGAGGACCTGCGCAAGGTGCCCGGCGTCGCGGAGACGCTCGACTGGGCGGCGACGCTCGCGGGCCTCGACATCCACGAGCTGCGGCAGGAGCCGGAAGCCGTGCACGAAACCATGATGTGCCTGTTGAAAACCCATGAGGACCGCGCGCGGGTGACCCGCGAAGTGACCGAGCGGCTCTTGGGCAAGGTGGCGTGATGACCGGCGACCGTTACTCCACATCGTCGGCGAAGAGCGGCTGCAAAAAGAAAGCGCAGCCGCCGCGCTGGGGATGCTCGCCGCCCCGGCCGTGCACCTGTCGCGGCAGCCTTCGGCCCCCATCGATGACGGACAACAGCGATCGAACTTTGGTGACCGCGCCCGTCGCCGGCTCGCCGGCTTTGCCCGCACCTTGCGCGACAACGGCTTCAAGGCCGGCCTGGCCGAAACCGGCGACGCGCTCTCGATCCTGGCTTCGCCTGCCGCGGTCCGGCCCTCGTCGCTCAAGCCGGCGCTGCGCGCGCTGTTCTGCGCCACGCATTCCGATTGGGAGCGCTTCGACGAGATTTTCGACGCGTTCTGGCAGGGCCGCGACATGCGCCAGCGGCAGGTCATTTCGGGCGCGCCGCAGGCAAGCCACGCGCCGGCCCGGCGGCTCGCCGAGGCGCACGTGCCGCAGGAGGCGCTCGGACTTCCCGATCATGTCGAGCGGCGCGGCGATCAGGACGAAGCGGCGGCGGCCGACGGCCGCGGCCGCCGCGAAGGCGCCTCGCGCGTCGAATCCCTGAGCGCGACCGATCTGCGCCATATCGTCGATCCCGACGACGTTGCGGCGACGCACGCGCTCGCCGCGCGGCTTGCCCGCGTGATGCGCGCGCGCCTCGTGCGCCGCGAGCGCATCAGGCGGCGCGGGCGCCGGCTCGACCTGCGCCGCACCATCCACCGCAGCATCGCCCACGGCGGCACGCCGATCGATCTCGCCTGGCGGCGGCGAAAGATAAAGCCGCTGCGCCTCGTCGTCCTGCTCGACGCCTCCGGCTCGATGAGCCTCTACACCGCGTTCTTCGTCCGCTTCCTGCACGGCGTGGTCGACAGTTTCCGCGAGGCCGAGGCGTTCGTCTTTCACACCCGCCTCGCCCATGTGTCGCCCTCGCTGCGCGACCGCGACGTGACGCGAGCGGTCGAAAAGCTGGCGCTGATGGCGCAGGGCATCGGCGGCGGCACCAAGATCGGCGAGAGCCTCGCCACCTTCAATCGCTGGCACGCGCGGCGCGTCGTCAATTCGCGCACCGCATTGATGATCGTCTCCGACGGCTACGATATCGGCGAGCCCGAAAAACTCGGCGCGGAGATGCGCAGCGCTGCGCCGCCGCTGCCGCCGCATCATCTGGCTCAATCCGCTGATCGGCTGGCGCGATTACTCGCCGCAGGCGCGCGGCATGCAGGCGGCGCTGCCCTATGTCGATCTGTTCGCTCCCGCCCACAATCTCGACAGCCTGGCGGCGCTCGAACCTTATCTGGCGAGGATTTGATCGGAGGTGTTCGACATGAACCGCTCGACCGACATTCTCGACATCATCGCGACCCGCAAATCGGCCGGCGAGCCGTTTGCGCTGGCGACCGTCGTGCGCACCGTGGCGGCGACCGCGGCGAAGGCCGGCGCCAAGGCGGTGATCCTGCCCGACGGCACCATCTCGGAGGGCTGGATCGGCGGCGGTTGCGCCCGCGCCGCCGTGCTCAAGGCGGCCAAGGACGCGCTCGGCGACGGCCGCTCGCGCCTCGTTTCGGTGCAGCCGCCCGACCTGCTCGCCGATCACGGCGTCAAGCCCGGGGAGGAGCACGAAGGCGTGCGCTTCGCCAAGAACATGTGTCCGAGCCAGGGCACCATGGACATTTTCATCGAGCCGGTGCTGCCGCGGCCCCAGATCGTGATCTGCGGCTCGTCGCCGGTCGCGATCGCCGTCGCCGATCTGGCGCGGCGCACCGGCTTCGCCGTGACGGTGTGCGCGCCCGCGGCCGAGCAGGCGGCGTTCGCCGAGGCGGATCGCCGCATCGAAGGCTATGCGCTGCCGGTCGCGGAGCCGGGCGCGCGCTACGTGGTGATCTCGACGCAAGGCCGCGGCGACGAGGCGGCGCTCGCCGCCGCGCTCGCTGTCGATGCCGATTTCGTCGCCTTCGTCGGCAGCCGCAAGAAGGCCGAAGCGCTCAAGGCGGCGCTCGGCAAAAAGGGCATCGCCGCCGAGCGCCTGGCCAAGCTCAAAGCGCCGGCCGGCCTCGACCTCGGCGCCATCACGCCGGACGAGATCGCGATCTCGATCCTGGCGGAGATCGTCGCGGTGCGGCGCAGCAAGGATTCGCGCGCCGCGCCAGCGCCCGCCGCCGCTTGAGAAAAACGAAATACTCTATCGATTTGATCGATTGAGGAATGTTCTGCGCGCCGTCTCCGGCGCGGGCGCAAAAATCGCATTCATTAATCGGAATACTTGACTATCTTTTTCATTGTCATCACCGTGGGCGCAGAAGGCGAGGCATCAAGGTCCGCGGGGGGCCGCCGCCTTCACACGGGGAAAAGTCCATGTCTGTGTCGAAGCATCCGGAAACCGTCGCTTTGCACGCCGGCTGGCGCGCCGATCCCACGACCGGCGCCGTGGCCGTGCCGATTTATCAGACCACATCGTATCAGTTCCACAGCACCGAGCATGCCGCCAATCTGTTCGCGCTGAAAGAACTCGGCAATATCTACACCCGCATCATGAATCCGACCAACGACGTGCTGGAGAAGCGCGTGGCGGCGCTGGAGGGCGGCGTCGGCGCGCTGGCCGTGGCGTCCGGACAGGCCGCTTCTGCCTTCGCTTTGCAGAACGTCGCGCGCGTCGGCGACAACGTTGTCAGTTCGACCGACCTATACGGCGGCACCTGGAATCTGTTCGCGAACACGCTCAAGGATCAGGGCATCGAGGTGCGATTCGTCGATCCGGTCGATCCGCACAATTTCCGCCGCGCCACCGACGATCGCACCCGCGCCTATTATGCCGAGACGCTGCCGAACCCGAAGCTCACGGTGTTCCCCATCGCCGAGGTCGCCGAAATCGGCCGCGCTTTCGGCATTCCGCTGATCATGGACAATACCGCGGCGCCGATCCTCACCCGGCCGTTCGAGCATGGCGCGGCGGTGGTGGTCTATTCCACGACCAAATATCTCGGCGGTCACGGCAATTCGATCGGCGGTCTCATCGTCGATAGCGGCACCTTCGACTGGGCCGCACATCCGGTGCGCCAGCCCGCGCTCAACACGCCCGATCCGAGCTATCACGGCGCGGTGTGGACCGAAGCGGTCAAGCCGCTCGGGCCGATCGCCTATATCATCAAGGCACGGGTCACCCTGTTGCGCGACATCGGCTCCGCGCTCTCTCCGTTCAACGCCTTTCTGACCCTGCAAGGCGTGGAAACGGTGACGCTGCGCATGGCGAAGCATTGCGAGAACACGCAAGCCGTGGCCGATTATCTACAGCGGCGGCCGGAGGTGACCAAGGTTATTCACCCCTCGGTGCAATCCGGCGTGCACCGCGAACGGGCGGAACGCTATCTCAAGGGCGGCTTCGGCGGCCTCGTCGGCTTCGAACTCGCCGGCGGCAAGGACGCCGGCCGCCGCTTCATCGACGCGCTGGAGATGATCTATCACGTCGCCAATATCGGCGACACCCGCACTTTGGCGATCCACCCCGCCACCACCACGCACTCGCAACTCGACCCGCACGAGCTGGAAGCGACCGGCGTCACCGACGGCTATGTCCGCCTCTCCGTCGGCATCGAGCACATCGACGACATTCTCGCCGACATCGACCGCGGCCTTGCGGCCGCCGGCAAGCTCGCCAACGCGGCGTGACGGCGAACCGTCATCCCGGGGTGCGCCGCCCGATCTGCTCTCGATTTGATCGGCGGGACGCCTCAGGGGTGACGGAATCACACCATATTTTGATTCGGCGCCGGTGGCCGATCAGCGGATGCGCCGCAGCTTCGACTCTTCCTCCGCCGGCCGCGCCCCCGCGCGCCGCCCGTCCTGAAAGTCCGCAAGGATGATCGCGGCGACTTCGGTGCCGGCGACGGGACGGCCGAAGAAAAAGCCCTGCGCCTGGTCGCCCTTGATCTCGTCGAGAAAGCTCGCCTGCTTGGCGGTCTCGACGCCCTCGACGGTGACGCGCATGTTGAGCTCGCGTCCGAGCGCGATGATGGTCTTGACGATCGTTTCCGCGTCCCGGCCGGAGTGGTCGAGGCCGAGCATGAAGCTTTGATCGATCTTGATCTTGTTGAAGGGAAACCGCCACAGATAGCTCAGGCTCGAATAGCCGGTGCCGAAATCGTCCATCACGATGGCGACGCCCATGGCCTTGAGCGTCCGCAGTTCCGACATGATGGCCTCCTTGTCGCCGAGCAGGAGGCTCTCGGTGATCTCCAATTCGAGCCGGCGCGCCGGCAGGCCCGTTTCTTCGAGCGCGGCGGCGACGATCCGGCTCACCGTGCCGGCCTCGAATTGCGCGACCGAGACGTTCACCGCGACCGTCAGATGGTCCGGCCATGACGCCGCGGTCCGGCAGGCTTCGCGCACGACCCAGGTCCCGATCTTTTCGATCAGGCGCAGTTCCTCGGCGACGGGGATGAACAAGAGCGGCGGCAACAGCGTGCCGTCGTCGGCGCGCAGGCGGATCAGGGCTTCGAAGCCGATCAGGCGCCGGTCGATGATTTCGAAGATCGGCTGATAGTGCAGCTCGAAGCCGTCGTGGCTGACGGCGTGGCGGATCTTCTTTTCAAGCTCGATGCGGGCTTTGAGCGTGGCGTCCATCGCCGGCAGGAAGCCGCGCGCGCAATTGCGGCCGTCGGCCTTGGCCTGGTACAGAGCAAGGTCCGCGCATTTGATGAGCCGCGCGGAGTTGTCGCCGTCGGCCGGCGCCAGCGCGTAACCGATGCTCATGCTGACATTGATCTCCTGCTCGTGAAAATTGATCGGCGTGGTCAGGGTCGAGATGAGACGGAGCGCGAAGTTCTCGATCGATTCCTGTTCGTTGACGTTCGCCTGCATCACCACGAACTCGTCGCCGCCGAACCGGGCGATCTCGTCGCTCGGCCGGCTGACGTGACGCAGCCGCGCGGCGACCGTCTCGAGCACGAAGTCGCCGCCGTCATGGCCGAAAGTATCGTTGACGGCCTTGAAGTGATCGAGATCGATGAGATGGATGGCGATACCGCCGCCGCCCCCGCCGCCGCGGGCGATCGCCGCCAACGCCGCATCGGCGCGCTCGATGAATTGAGTGCGGTTCGATAGGCCGGTCAGACCGTCGTGGCGGGCGAGATAATGAACGCGCAGATCCGCGCGCCGTCTCTCCATGAATTGGCGATGCCACGCCAGCGTCGGGATGCCGACGCCCACCCCGCTCAGCAGGCACAGCGCGCAAGCCGCAACGACAAACGCGTAGCGAAAATGCCGGGACTGCTCGGTCAGATCGACATAAGCCGCGACGACGGCACGCGGCTTGCCGTCGATGACGACCGGAAGATAGGCTTCGGAATAAATGCGCGGACGCAGCGGCGGATGGCCCTCCTTGACCGCGATGATCGGCTGATCGGACCTCGCCGCGCGCCAGGCAGCCTCGTCGTGGATGGTGCCGCCGATGCTGGTAATCTTCGATCCGTCGGACACGAGCTGGACGTTGCCGTAGAGATTGGTGATCGCGAACCCGAACACGTTGCGGATCTGCTGGGTCCGAATGAAGAAATTCATGCTCTCGGCGGAGGGCTCCGCGCCGTTGGCGATGTCCTCGATATCGGCGACGTTTTCGCCTACGTATTTTGCCCAGCTCTCGGCCGCGGCCGTTGCGTCCCAATAGAGCAAATAGTCTACCGTCATCTTGAGCGTGACGGCTATTCCGACGACACTGACCAGAACCACGATCGCACTGACCAACGCAAACGCCTTGAAGCGGGACAGCGCGCGCAGCAGTGTCATTCCAACCTCCGCCGCGAATCTAATGCGTCGCATGGAACCCGGACCGACGACAGGGCCGCGGGAAGGCCTTTTTGTCGTCCCCGCAGTAAGTAGCCGATTAACAAATAACGTCGAGTTACGAGCGAACGGTGCGATGGTGCCGTTTATGAGTTCCGCGAGCGGTCATTGCGCCGCCGCGAACCATGCAGCGGGGATGAACGTTTAAGACGGATCGTGTTAGCGGACGCTGTCGGCGCACTTGTGCTGTTGGAACGATTTGGCGGCGCCCGGCGCGAACGCTTTCGCGGTCGTGGAGAGGATCATGACGAAGCAATCGGCGATCTTGGTCGGCATCTTGGCGGCGGTTGCGACGATGGCGTCCGGCCCCGCCGCCCGCAGCCAGGAACCGCAATCGATCAGGATCGGCTACGCGATCTCCCTGACCGGGCCCGATGCGGCGGGTGCGGCGACGACGGTCGTCCCCAACTATCGGCTCTGGCGCCATGAAGTGAATGCCGCCGGCGGTATCATGCTCGCGAGTGTCGGCAAACGCGTGCCGATCGAGTTCATCGCATACGACGATCACAGCAATGTCGACGATGCGCTCGCCGCGATCGAACGGCTGATCAACGTGGACAAGGTCGATTTCATTTTGCCGCCGTGGGGAACCGGATTGAATTTGGCCGTCGCGCCGCTGTTCTACCGCGGCGGCTATCCGCTGCTGGCGGTCACGGCGCTCAACGACGAAGCTCCGGAACTGGGCAAACGCTGGCCCAACTCTTTCTGGTTCCTCGGCACCATGACCGGGGCGGCGACGGCGCTGGTCGAAACCCTCTCCGGTCTGCGTGCCGCGGGCAGGATCGGCGACAATGTCGCCATGGTGAGCGTCGCCGATCAGTTCGGCATCGGTCTCGCCAAGGCCGCGCGCAGAGTTTTCAAAAAGGGAAAATTCGACATCGTCTACGATCGGCCTTATCCGGTCGAAGCAGCCAGCATGCAGGGCATCATCGCCGAGGTCAAACAGCTCCATCCGGACACGTTCGTGGCTTTCAGTTATCCGCCGGATACGATGGCGATCACCGAACAGGCGAGCGCGGCGGCGTTCAACCCCAAGGTCTTCTATACCGCCGTCGGCACCGCTTACCCGGCTTTCAAGCAACGCTTCGGCGTCGACGCCGACGGCGTCATGGGAATCGGCGGCTGGGACGCGGCATCCGCCGAGAGCAAACAATACATGCAGCGCTACATGGCGGTGAACGGCGAGGAGCCGGACCGCTGGGCGAGCCCGATCACCTATGCGTCGCTGCAGATGCTGCAGCAGGCGATCGAGCGGGTGGGGCGGATCGATCGCGCCGCGGTCATCAAGGAACTGCAGACCGGAACGTTCCCGACCATTCTCGGCCCGGTCAAATTGCAGGGCAACCTCTACACCAAGCCGTGGTATGTCGGGCAATGGCAGCACGGCGAGTTCTACGGCGTCGCGCCGGCGACGCTGCCGGGCGCCCATGCGGTGATGTTTCCGAAGCCGGCGTGGCACGCCGGGCAGTAGTCCGACCGGGGCGGGCGCGGATGAACGCCATCGTTCCCGGGCCGCGCATCTTTCCTCACCCTGAAAGGGGGAGGCGCCGCCGCAGGCGGCGGTGGGGGTCCGTGTAACTTGGCGGGTCGCGTCAATACAAACCCCCACCGGCTCGCTTGCGCTCGCCACCTCCCCCTTTCAGGGTGAGGACGAACGGGAAGTTCTTGGCGCTGGGGCAATGTGCAAGTCCTTCTCGTTCCGCGTCGGCGTTGCTGTCTTCCCGTCACCACCGGGCTTGACCCGGTGGTCCATGCCGACCTGCCGTATCAGAGACGTTCGGCGTGCCACGCTGCACGTCCGCATGGATTGCCGGGTCAAGCCCGGCAATGACGAACTGAGCAAGCCCAAGCATCCTCGCGGCGCGGACGCGCCCGAGCTTTGCCTACCACCAAGCAAGAAAGCGACTTCCAGATCCGCCCGCCCGGCAACAAATGAGGGAGGCGGAGCGCCGAAAGGCGCATCCAACCATGGCCGTGTCGATGCGCGACACGGCAGCGCGCTCTTGCGGGGCGCGCTCGCCTTCCGGCGCTCCACCGCGGCACTTGCCAAGGCCTATAGCCTCGCTCAGCTCCGGGCCGCGCTTCCTGGAATTACCGGGTGCAGACGGGAGGACCCTCCCCGGCGCCAGTGCAGCGAGCACCTCGCAGACCGGTCCTAGTGCCGGCCGAGACGATGCCCAGAGCCGCCCGGGAGCGGCGTGTGTGGCGCCGCCCGCGGGAACCGCTCCCGCTCCGCCTATCAGGAGCACCCTCGGCGAAAGGCGTCCCTCGATGATTCGATGAACGGGATGGTATTTTGTATCATTTTGTGGGACGCATGTCAAGGACGATTGTCACTGGCGCAATGACGAGATCGTAGCCCGGGTTGAGCAACGCGAAACCCGGGTACCGGCTGCGGAGGTTTGCCCCAGATTTCGCTACCGCTCAATCCGGGCTACGCTTGCTGCTCCTCATTTGCCGTTTTCGACGTTAAGCGCTCGCGCTCCATCAATGTATTGAAAGTATCGAGCATGTGGCCTTCAATCGCGTCCTTCAGCTGTCTCAGTTCATCGTAACTAATAACCAGCCTGGCAGCGTGATGCTCGAACCCGCCTGACTCAGGACGCCCCCTCAGATCAATAATCACCTTCGGACGATATCGCTCGTGTAAGGTCTTATCAGGAGGGATCGTATAGCATTGGACGCTATGCCAACACCGAATGCTCTCTATGGAGTAGACCGTTTCCTTCCGCTCACCTTCCAGGCCCCTAATGAAATCCATTGCCGCCTCCTATGTGCGCGTGGTGCCAGTACTTCAGCGGATGCTAGGTTTATAGCAAAATATGCAGTGTCTCGGCCAGCGGCTTAACCCTGAGTTGGGTCGGCTACGTACATGCGCCGATAGATAATGGCGCGGCCCCCGCGAGACGTGCTTTTAGTCACGGCGGCGAGGCTTGCCCCGAATTTCGCTGCCGCTTGATCCGTGTTACGCTTGTTGCGCTAGAGGCCAGCTACATCAACGATCGACAAAGAATCGGCGGGCGAGATTTTTCATGGAAACAATCCAATCGGTCTTCCCAAATGCGGACGATCTCCTATCGACCCCTATTGAAGATTTGGCCCCGATCCTCCTCAAGCTGGCAACCGCACGCCGCCAAGGAGCGGGCTTTATTCCCGAGGCGGTCACACAAATCACAATCGGCACAGGATTCGCGGCGACGGCCACGGGAGGCTATCCGGGCCACAAGCAAACGCAAGTTGATGCGGTGCTTAGCAAGGCATGGAATTGGCTTGAACGTGAGGGATTTATTGAGCCTTCCCCCGGTGTGAACGGGCGCAACGGCTGGCGGGTACTGACCGATAAGGGGGAGGCGGTCGCCAATGGCCAGGACTTCCGCAAGCTCCGTGAAGCGATGGCGTTCCCAAAGGAGCTTCTACACCCGGCAATTCGCGAAAAGGTGTGGGGGGCCCTGCGGCGCGATGAACTGGATGAAGCGGTGCGAACGGCTTTCGTCGCTGTTGAGGATGCCGTGCGGGAGGCAGGCGGGTTCTCGCACGGCGACTTCGGAGTGGACCTTATGCGGAAAGCATTTCATCCCGAGACCGGACCGCTCACGAACATGAAGGCTCATAAACCGGAGCGTGATGCACTCGCCCATTTCTTTTCTGGGGCAATCGGAGCGTGGAAAAATCCGGTATCCCATCGCGGGGGCGTCTTGGCGGAGCTTCAAGAGGCGCAAGACGAAGTGATGCTTGCATCTCATTTGCTGCGGATAGTGGACACAAGGCGGCACTCCAAGCCGTAAGGCGGCGAGGTTTGCTCCGGATTTCTGCTGCTCACTCCGGGCCACGCTTGCTGATCTTATTCGATGCCCCCTAACGAACACGTCCGCTCGAGATGACATCTGCAAGCCGGCAAACCATCGGCTTTACATGTGGCTGCCAAACGTAAACGGAGAGGAACAGCCCGAAAAAATATGCAACAAGTAAAAAAGTGATAACCCCGAGCGTCCCTCTGCCGACAAGTTCCGTAGCTAGTGCTCCTACTGAAAACGACACGACGATTCCGGTTGCCGGAAATGCAATGAGAACGAATATTCCAAATAAACCGAGCCAAAGATCGGCGACGGCCTCTCCGCATCGATCGAGCAGGTTCCGCAATGCAGCCATAACAATTCTCCTATGAATGCTATGGATCCTATCTCGTGCCCCAAGCTGACCTTCACAGCACACTTCTGTTAAATGTAGCTTTTCCTATCTGGAATTTTCAATACAATTGTTTTTTGCGCTCAAAACCCGCCGGCCGTGAAATTCAAGTTCTGCACCACGTCGTACGGCTGCTTGACGATCGGGAAGGCGTAATCGACGCGGATCGGGCCGAACATCGAGTTCCAGATCAGGCTGCCGCCGACCGAGGCGCGGATCGCTTGCGAATTGGCGATCTGCTGCGCGGGCGTCAGCGACGACAGGGTGGAGATGCCCGACGCGCTGTTGGCCCAGAGGCTGCCGGCATCGGCGAACAGCGCGACCTTGAGCTGCGCGTCGGCGGGAATGAACGGCGCCGGCGCCTGCAGTTCGGCCGTGGTGGTCCAATAGACGTTGCCGCCGACATTGTCCTGGGTGGTGCCGGGCGTGATGTCGCGCGGGCCGAAACCGTTGGGCGCGAAGCCGCGCACCAGCTGCGGGCCGCCGAAGAAGTTGTCGATCAGCGGCAATTGCTGGCCGCCCCACGGCGTGACGTAGCCGCCTTGCGCGCGCGCCATGCCGACCACGTCGCCGACGATCTCGTGATAATAGCGCACGTCGTCGGTGGTGCGGGCGAATTTGACGGCGCCGCCGACGCCGGCAAGCTCGGTGTTGAACTGGGCGCGCACGCCGTTGGTGGGGTTCTTCGGATTGTCGAGGGTCGAATAGGTGACGCCGTTGCCGATCGAGGACACCCACATCGGCCCCGCGGCCGCGGCGAGCTGCACCGGCAGCGACGACGGCCCGTTGGCGGGATCGAGCGACAGGCTCTGATTGTAGATCGCGTAGGAGTATTGCAGGCCGAGCTGATCGTTGATCGGCGTGCCGACGATGAGCTTGGCGCCGTAAACGGCGCTGTTGAAAGATTGATACTCGTTCGCCAGCGTCTGGTTGGCGAACAATTGGCCGCCGAGCGAAATGCGCTGATCGAAGATCGCAGGGTCGGTGACGGTGATGCTGCCGCCTTGGGCGTACTGGCCGTAGGTGACCGACACCTTGGCGGCGAGCCCGGTGCCGAGAAGGTTTCTGTCGCCGACGCTCACCTCGGCGAGGATTCCAGCGGAGGTGGAATAGCCGCCGGAGATCGAGAAGCTTCCGGTCGACTGCTCCTCGACCGTGACGCTGACGACGAGACGGTCCGGCGCCGAGCCCGGCTGGGTCTCGATCTTGACCGTCTTGAAGAAGCCGAGCGCCTGGAGGCGGCGTTCGGCGCGGTCGATCAGGGCTTTGTTGTAAGGATCGCCCTCGACCACGTCGAACTCGCGCCTTATCACGTCGTCGCGGGTCTTGGTGTCGCCGTGGATTTCGATCCGCTCGATATAGACGCGTTTGCCCTCCTCGACCGCATAGACGAGATTGATGACCCCCACCCCGCCCTCCCCCGCGTGCGGGGGAGGAAACGTTAAAGAGCCCTCCCCCGCGTGCGGGGGAGGGTTGGGTGGGGGCACGCGCTCGGCGCGCGCGAGCACGGCGGCGAACGGCTCGCCGCTGCGCGCCAGCCCCATGGTCGCGTCCTCGACCGTCTTGTCGATGGCGTCGGCATTGTAGACGTCGCCTTCGCGCATGCGCAGATATTGGCTCAAGCGCGCGGCATCGACGGTCTTCAGGCGCGACTTGATGGCGACCTTGCCGAAGTGGTATTGCGGCCCTTCGTCGATCGTGAAGGTGACGACCACGCCCTTCTTGTCCGCCTCGTAGCTCGCTGCGGCGCGAACGTTCACGTCGGCATAGCCGTGGGTCAGGTAGAAATGGCGGATCAGTTCGCGATCGTTCTCGATCTTGTCGGCATCGTAGATGTCGTTGTCGAACAGGAAGCTCAAGACATTAGTCTCGCCGGTCTTGATCTCGCCTTTGAGCTTGCTCGCGGCGAAAGCATTGTTGCCGGCGAAGGCGACCTCGCGCACCGCGAGCTTGTCGCCCTCCTTGATCTCGAACACGAGGTCGCTGCGGTCCTGCTTCGAGGCGTTCTTCGACGCGTTCTTTGACGGGCTCTTGCCGTCGCTCTTCGAGTCATTCTTGGCCTTGATCGTCTTCGGCTCGACCTTGGCCTGGAAATAGCCGTGCAGGCGATAGGCCTCGAGGATGCGCTCGACGTCGTCGTGAACCAGCGGCCGCGACAGCGGCCCGCCGGCTTTCGACTGGATGACCTTGGCGAGGTCCTCGTCCTTGACCTTGCGGTTGCCCTCGAACGCCAACCGGCCGATGGTCGGATTTTCGACGACCGTCACCGTGACGTGGTCGCCCTCGCGCGCGATCCGCACGTCGGCAAAAAGGCCGGTGGCGTAAAGGCTCTTGAGCGCCCGATCAAGCGCGGCGTCGTCGAGACGCGCTTTTGCGCCCCCTTGCGCGCCCTTGCGGAATTCGGCGCGGACGGCCGAGGCGTCGACGTGCTTGTTGCCGGTGACGACGATCGCGGCATCCGGCAGTGACGCCGCCGTCTGCGCCTGCGCGCCGCGCGAGCCAAGCAGAATTCCCAGCGCCAGGAGGACAGCAACGATGGCGGCCCGGCCAGGCATGAGGACGCTCCGTGGCCATACCCATGGCCCGGCGCGATCCGATGCGGCCGCCGCGGCGCCAGCATGACCGATTGCGTCAGAATGTGAGGAATTGTCGCGGCAGGCCGCGCACCGCCGCACAAGCGTGCCGTTCCCGACATAATGGTTGACGGATCGGCGCCGGCGCTTTGGTTAATTTTGCCGTGCCGCAAGCGCGGCGCCGGACCGGCGCCGCGTTCGTCACGCCGCTGCCTAACCGGTCTGACGCGTCAGGAACGCCAGGCTCTTCTCGTTGAATGCGGCGACGTTTTCGTAGATCGGCGCGTGCGCGCAATCCTCGAACACGTAAAGTTCGCTGCCCTTGATGCCGTTCTTCATGGCGTCGGCGAAGCGGGTCGAGCACACGAGATCGTGGCGGCCGAAGGTGATCTGGGTCGGCGCCGTGATGCGCGCAAGCTGCGCCAGCGCGTCGTGGGCGATCACCGCGTGCGACTGGCGCATGAACGCGTCGAGCGGCTGCTTCGGCCGGCTGCGGACGAAGGCCGCGAGCTGGTCGATATAGTCCGGCTTGGCGGCGTAAAGCTCCGGCGTGAAGCAAAACGGGAAAATGCCCTGGATGATCATCTCCTGGACGCTGCCCAAGCCCTTGGCGATGGTCTGCCAGCCTTCGACCACGGTCTTGAGGAAGGGGTCCGACTTGGTCCAGCCCGAATGCAACGACAGCGACTTCACCCGTTGCGGATGTTTGCCGGCGAGCCACAGTCCGGTCGCCGCGCCGAGCGAGAGGCCGCTGACATGGGCGCGCTCGACGCCGATCGCCTGCATGAAGGCGGCGACGTCGTCGGCGAACAGTTCCATCGAATAGACGCCGTCCGGCTTGTCGGTCTCGCCGGCGCCGCGCGGATCGACGCTGATGCAGGTGAAGTGCTTGGCGTAGTCGGCAACCTGAAACGCGTAGCAGGCGTTGTCGGCGGCAAGGTAGGGAATGAGAACGAGCGGCTCGCCCGACCCCTGCTGCTCATAGTTCACAGTGATGCCGTTCGCCTTGACCTTCGGCATAGGATCCTCCCGGCTGTTCGCCTTCTTCACAGAGGCGTAAGGCGAAGCCTATAGTCGGAGCGTAGACCGCGTCAACGCAAAGCCGTGCGGCGCGCGGTCCTCGAGTCGGCGTCAGCCGCGGTGTTTGGCGGCAACCGTTTAACATTGTCGTGATGTCGCGGTATGAGCACCACGAGCGCAAATTCGCCCAAGCACTCGCGGCAGCATCCGCCCAAGCCATCGCCGCCGCCGGTGTCGTTCGCGGCGCCGTTCCATCACACCGCGTTCGCCGTCATCTGGACGGCGACGCTCGTCTCCAATGTCGGCGGCTGGATGTACAGCGCCGCGTCGGGCTGGCTGATGACCAGCCTCGATCCCGATCCGTTCCTCGTCGCGCTGGTGCAGGCGGCGAGCAATCTGCCGATCTTTCTGCTCGCGATTCCGGCCGGCGCGCTCGCCGACATCTTCGACAAGCGCAAATATCTGCTCGTGGTCGAGTCGCTGACCACCGCCGTCTCCGCGGTCTATGCGGCGATGCTGGCGTTCGGCCTCGCCACGCCGGGCAATCTGTTGTTGTTCACGTTTCTGGTCGGCGCCGCCGGCGCCTTGACGGTGCCGGCCTGGCAGGCGGTGGTGCCGCGGCTCGTTCCCAAGGACGATTTGCCGGCGGCCATTGCCGCCAACAGCGTCGGCGTCAACATTTCCCGCGCGCTCGGCCCCGCGCTCGGCGGCGTGGCGATTTCCGCGATCGGCATCGTCGCGCCGTTCTGGATCAACGCCATCTCCAATCTCGGCATCGTCGGCGCCTTGCTGTGGTGGCGCGAGGCGAGGGGGCCGTCGAGTTTGTTGCCGGCGGAGCGCTTCGGCGCCGCCATGCTCACCGGCCTGCGTTACGCCAGACATAGCAGGCATCTGCGCGCGACGATGATGCGCGCTGCCGGATTTTTCCTGTTCGCCAGCGCCTATTGGGCGCTGCTGCCGCTGGTCGCGCGGACGCAGATCGCGAGCGGTCCGGGGCTTTATGGGGTGCTGCTCGGCGTCATCGGCGTCGGCGCCGTCGGCGGCGCGTTTTTGCTGCCCTGGCTCAAGCCGAAGCTCGGGCCCGATCGACTGATGGCGCTGGGCGCCGGCGGCCAAGCCGTGGCGATGGTGCTCTACGGCCTCGCCCACGAGCCGGTGACGGCGCTCATCGCGAGCCTGATCGCCGGGGCGACCTGGATCGCGGCGCTGGCAACCCTGACCGTGTCGGCGCAGGTCGCGTTGCCGGATTGGGTGCGCGGGCGCGGGCTCGCGCTCTACACCACCGTGTTCTTCGGCTGCCTCACGCTCGGCAGCGCGGTGTGGGGCGAAGTCGCCGCTTATGTCGGATTGCCGCTCGCCCATTTCATCGCCGCCGGCGGCGCCGTCCTCGCCATTCCGCTGACGTGGCGCTGGAAGCTGCAAACCGGCGCCGGCCTCGATTTGACGCCCTCCATGCATTGGCCGCAGCCAATCACGTCGCAGGACATCGAAAGCGATCGCGGTCCGGTGCTGGTGACGGTCGAATACCGTATTCGTCCCGAGGACCGCGCCAAGTTTCTCAAAGCCATCGCCAAACTCGAGCATGCGCGCCGCCGCGACGGCGCCTTTGCCTGGGGCGTGTTCGAGGACGCCGCCGAAGCCGGCCGCATGATCGAGACGTTTCTGGTCGAATCCTGGATGGAACACCTGCGCCAGCACGAGCGCGTCACCAATGCCGACCGCGTGGTGCAGGACGCGGTGGACAAATTCCATCTGTCCGGCGTCCCAACCGTCACGCATCTCATTGCCGCTGACGATTAGCGCTTGCGGCGCAACAAGTCCCTTATCCGCTGCGGCGTCACCGGCAGCTCGGTCACCGCGCCGGGCATGCCGAGCGCATCGTCGATCGCCGCGGCGATGGCGGCGCCGACGGCGTTGGCGCCGCCTTCGCCGGCGCCTTTGAGGCCGAGCGGGTTGAGCGGGCTCGGCGCATCCTCGGTGATGAGGACGGCGATCGGCGGCACTTCGCGCGCGGTCGGCATCAGATAATCGGCGAAGCGTGACGGACAAGCGGCTCGCCGCGCGGGTCGTAGAGAAATTCCTCGAACAGCGCGCCGCCGAGCCCCTGCGCCAAGCCGCCGGCGATCTGGCCTTCGATCAGCATCGGATTGACCGCGCGGCCGATGTCGTAGGCGACCAGATAGCGCTCGACCGTGACGGCGCCGGTGTCGCGGTCGACGCGCACCACGGCGATATGGATGCCGTAGGGATAGACCATGTGGCTCGCCTCGAACCAGCCTTCGGCGGAAAGCCCCGGCTCGCGCGTCGCCGAGCGAGTTTCGATGCCGGCGCCAGACGCGCGCGCCATGTCGCCGAGCGCGACCGACGGCCCGGCCCGCGTTTCTGCGCACGACTTTGCCGTCGACCATGTCGAGCGCTTCGGGCGGCGCCTGCAGCAATTGCGGCCGCCGCCGTCGAGCGCCTTGGCGCGCAGTTTTGTCGCCGCGATACGCGTCGCTTCGCCGGTCATCACCGTGACGCGCGAGGCGAAGCGCGCCGATGCCGAAGGCGATGCGGTCGGTCTGGCCGTGCACGACGCGCACGCGCCGATAATCGACGCCGAGCGTATCGGCGCAAATCTGCGCGATCACCGTCTCCATGCCCTGGCCGACCGAGGCGCGCGCCGGTCACCACCTCGACCGCGCCGGCGGTGTCGATGCGAGACGCGCACGCCGTCGTACGGCCCGAGCCCGCTCTTCTCGACGAACATCGCAAGCCCGGCGCCGACCGCTTCGCCGCCGGCGCGGCGCCGGCGCAGATTTCGGCTTGCAACGCGTCCCAGCCGATCGCGGCGAGCGCCTTGTCGAGCAAGCCCGCGTAATCGCCGGAGTCGTAGTGTCATTTCGGTGCCCAGCGTGTCGAGGCGCGCGCGCGATACGGCATCTCGCTCTGCGGCGATCAGATTGCGGCGGCGAATTTCGATCGGGTCGATGCCGAGCCGCGCCGCGATCGCGTCCATCAGCCGCTCGCGCACGAACGTGCTCTCGTAGCGGCCCGGCGCGCGATAGGTGCCGCCCGGCGTCTTGTTGGTCAGCCGGATGTGGCCGATCATGCGATAGGCGGCGACGCGATAGGGCCCCGGCAGCATGGCGGCGGCAAGGTCCGGCACGGTCGCCGCGTGGGTGCGCACATAGGCGCCCTGATCGTGAAAGAACTCGCCGTCGATGGCGAGGAGGCGGCCGTCCTCGTCGACCGCGGCGCGGACGCGATAAGTGCTGCTGGCGCGAATGATTGGCGGCGATCAGATGCTCGCGCCGGTCCTCGATCCATTTCACCGGGCGATCGAGCCGCAGCGCGGCGACGCAGACGAGCACGTCCTCCGGATAAAGTTCGCCGCGGATGCCGAAGCCGCCGCCGACATGGCCTTCGTAGAGATGGATGGCGGAAGGCGCGCGGCCGAGCATGCGCGCGAGCGTGTCGCGGTTCCAGTGCGGCACCTTGGCGGCGCCGTACATTTCGAGCACGTCGCGCGCCGCGTCGTAGCCGGGCGATGGCGCCGCGCGTCTCCAGAGGCACGCCGCTGTGGCGGCCGACCGCCAGATCGAGTGTCGACGACGGCGTGCGCGCGCGGCGAACGCCGCGTCGACGTCGCCAAAGCCTTTGCGCACGCTCGCGACTTCGGTCGAGTGGCCTGGCGTCGAATGTCGCCGGGCGGCGCATCGGCGGCGAGCAGCGCCGGCAATTCCTCGACCTCGACCGTCACCAGGTCGGCGGCATCCTCGGCGAGATACGGGTCGGTCGCGAACACCGACGGCGACCGGCTCGCCGACATAGCGCACGCGCTCCCTGGCGAGGATCGGCTGGCGGTAGGGCTCGAGCCCTTCGATGCGCGTGAGGCGGAAATCGATCGGCGGCACGTCGGCGACGTCCGCCGCCGTCCATACCGCGAAGACGCCCGGCGCCTTGCGCGCCGCGTCGGTGTCGATCGATGATGAGCCGCGCATGCGCATAAGCGGAGCGCACGACGCGCATATGCAATTGGTGCGGAAACGAGATATCGGCGGCAAAGGCGCCGTGGCCGGTGACGAGCGGCCGATCCTCGAGGCGCGGAACCGAGCGGCCGATGAAATTCATTGTCCTCACACCCGCCGCAACGGCGTCGACCAGGCGAGCCAGGCGCCGATCGCCGTAAACGCCGCGACTGTCACGAAGGCGGCGCGGAAGGCTTGGCCGATCTCGGTTTCGATCGCAGCCTGCCGCACCGGCGCCAGCGCCGCAATGGCGTCCGGTCCGCGCTGGATCAGGCTGCCGAACAGCGCCGCGGTGTCGCGATCGCTCGCCGCGAGCACGGAAAACAGCACCGCGGCGACCGTTGCGGTGCCGAACGCGGCGCCGACCGAGCGCGAGAACTGCACCATGGCCGCGCCGGTGCCGAGCATGCGCTGGCCGGCGACGAATTGGACGGTGACCTGGACGACGCCCATCACCGTGCCCATGAACAATGCGGTGGCGCCGAATACCCACGGCAGCGCGGTGAGGCTCAGCCGCGGCACGTAGAAGGCAATAAAGAGGAGGCCGGCCGTCGCCGCCACCATCCCGACGCTCGGGAAGATCGCCGTGCGTCCGGTTCGCGTCACCAATTGGCCGGTCACCAGCGAGCCGATGCCGATGCCGAACATCAGCGGCAACATCAGGAGCCCGGTCTCGCTCGGCGACGCGCCGCGCGCGACGCGTAGATAGATCGGCAGGAACGTCACCAATGACACCAGCGCGGCGCCGTGGCAGGCGGCGAGGCCGTCGCTGCGCCACACCGACGGCTGCCGGAACAAAGCCGGCGGGATGAGCGGCGAGGTGCTGTGCCGTTCCTGCCAGATCAGCGCCGCGAGCGAGGCAATTCCGAATACCAACAGACCGGCGATGGTCGGCACGGTGCGCAGGTCCATTTCCTGCACCTGCTCGAGCGCGAGGATGACCGGGCTGACGAACAGCATGAACAGAACGAGCCCCGGCGCGTCGAACGACGTGCGCTTGCGATCGCTGGCGCGGGCGGCGAGCCGCAGCACCAGAACGAACGCCACGAGGCCGAGTGGTATGTTGACGAGGAAGATCGAGCGCCAGCCGAACGCTTGCGTGAGATAGCCGCCGGCGACCGGCCCGAAGGTCGAGGAACTCACCGAGATGCCCGCGAGGTAACCCTGATAACGGCCGCGCTCGCGCGGCGGTATAGTCTCGCCGACGAGCGCCTGCGACAGCGTCATCAAGCCGCCGCCGCCGAAACCCTGCAGCACGCGCATGGCCGTGAGCACTTCGATATTGGGCGCAAGCGCGCACAGCACCGAGCCGAGGATGAACAGAACGAGCGCGATCACCATCATGTTGCGGCGGCCGAACGAATCGCCGAGCCGGCCATAGACCGGCGCGGCGATGGTGTTGGCGATCAGGTAGGACACCACCACCCACGACACCCGCTCGACCCCGCCGAGGTCGGACGCGATGGCCGGCAGCGCCGTAGCGACGATCGTCTGGTCGGCAACGGCCAGAAACATCGGCAGCATGATCGAGGGGAACACCGAGAAAAACAGCGCGCGCGAGGACGGCGGCCTGACCTCGGCGCGGACGGCCGCCGTTGCCCCCGAGGCGTCGCTTTCGGCGCGGCCGGATTGTTCATTCATGAAAGCGACCGCGCCAAAATGATCGGGGTGGCCATATACCAACGCCTGGCCGACCCTCTTGCGACCCTCTTGGCAGAAAAGCCGCGGGCGGAGAAGCGCATGCCGGGGGGAGGCCGCATGCAATCGGCTTCGCGGTCACGGCGCTGCGGCGGTCAAGGGTCGGTGCGGCCGCGAGGATCGACCCCTTCAACGTCGGCGCGCAGGACATCATATGATTGCTCGAGGGTGGCGCCGCTGGTTCCGCGCGGGTCGGCGGCGGCGCGCGGGCTGGCGTTTTATCGCGAACATCACGGGAGCCATGCGCCATGCCTCAAGATAGCCCACGCAGTTCCAATCGACGCACCGCCGCGGCGGCTGGCGATGCGACGAGCACCCGGTTGGTCGAAATCGGCCTGAAGAACGTCAAGACCGGTCTGCGGCTGCACCAGGAGATATTCGACACCTATCACGGCATCGGCCGCGACTGGCTCGAGCGCGCCACCTCGGATGCGGAATTGGCGCTGAAGCTGCCGAACAAGATCGGCAGCGCCCGTTCGGTGCCCGACGCCTTGACGGCTTATCACGAATGGTTGAGCGAATGGGTGCGCGCGTGCGAGGAGGACGGCCGCCGTTTCCTCGTTGACGGACAGAGAATCATACAAACGAGCGCGTGTTGCTTCGCCAATTCGCGCCCGGCGTCGTCCGCCGCGCCGCGCTGACGACCTGGTCTAGTCCCGCTACCCCACGCGCCTTCTCGTCAGTGCGGCAGGTTGCGGTCGATCCAGGTGCGCAGCGCACCCGCCGGCAGCGCGCCGCTGAAGCGGGCGACTTCGCGCCCGCCGCGAATGAGCACCGCCGTCGGGATGGCTTGAACGTGATAACGCGCGGCGAGCTCCGGCTCGGCGTCGGTATCGACCTTGGCGAAGCGCAGACGCGGTTCGAATTCGCGCGCCGCGCCGTCGAACACCGGCGCCATGGCGCGGCAGGGTCCGCACCAGGTGGCCCAGAAATCGACCAACAACGGCAGATCGGCGGCGCCGGCGTGGCGATCGAAATGGGCCCGATCGAGATCGATGGGGTGCCCGGTGAAGAGCGGCTGGTGACACTGGCCGCAGCGGCCGCCTTGCTCGCGCCGTTCTGACGGGACCCGGTTCAATGTGTGGCAATGCGGACAGGGAACGGTGACGGTCGTGGACATGATCGTTGCTCGGGGATCGGTTTTCAGGGCGACGACATCAGTGGTTTGATAGAAGCGTTGACAGAAACGGCGGCAGTCCGGTGCGGAACAGCATGTAGATCGCGACCGCGAACACGACGCCGGCAAAGATATAAGTGAGCATGCGGCGGTCCTTCGCCAAGTGCACCGCGGACCACATGCCGAGCACGCCGCCGCCGATGCCGCCGGCGATGAAGAGACCCGCGATCGACCATACGATCAGGCCGGACCAGGCGTAATTCGCCGCCGTGGTCAGGCCGAACATGCCGACCGAGAGGAGCGACGAGCCGATCGCGTTGAGGATCGGCATGCCGCTGCCGAGCATGATGCCGGGCACGACCAGAAAACCGCCGCCGATGCCGAAAAAGCCGGACATGGCGCCGACCAGCAAACCGATGGCGACCAGACGGAACGCGACCGCGGGCGTGATGCGCACGTCCGGATTGCTGGCGGCGGCGCGCGGCTGCAGCATCGCCGCGCCGACGGCGATCATGGCGAGCGCGAACAGGAACAACAGCGCCTGGCCGTCGACGATCTTGCCGAGCGTGGAGCCGAGCGCCGCGCCGGCGACGCCGGCGACCGCGAAGATCGCGGCGCACGGCCATTTGACGTTGCCGGCGCGCCAGTGGCCGATGAGATTGGCGAAGGCGTTGGCGGCGACGGCGAGCGCGCTGGTGCCGATGGCAAGATGCGGGTCGCTGATGCCGACGACGTAAAGCAGGAGCGGAACCGCCAGGATCGAGCCGCCGCCGCCGATCAGTCCGAGCGAGAAGCCGACCGCGCCGCCCGAGAGCACCGCCAACACGTCCTGCGTCCAGGAATAGCTCATGGCGGAGAGTAACTCGCTAGTGCGTCGTGCGAAACGCGGATGTTTCCTCGCGCGTCATTCCGGATCGCCGCCAACGGGTCCGGCCCGAAGTGGCCGGCCCGATGACAGGCTCCGCGGCGAATCCGAAATGACGAAATAAGAATGCCCCAAGTGCGGCCCGATCAAAACAACCCGAACAGCTTGCGCCGACCTTCGCCCTGTTCGCCGTGCGACGGCCGCCTCGTCGGCAGTCCGGCCGCTTTCCACGCGGAGATGCCGCCGGTGAGGACATAGGCGTCGCGGAATTTCTTCGAGCCGAGCAGCCGGGCGTTCATGTTGGTGCGGCCGCCGCTTTGGCAATAGAACACCGCGGTCTTGTGGTGATGGCCGGCGAAATCCTCGGTCTGGAAGCGCGACAGCGGTGCCAACAGCGCGCCGTCGATGTGCTCGCGCGCGTGCTCGTGCGCCTCGCGCACGTCGATCAGCAGCGCCTTGCCGTCGTCGAGCTTCTTCTTCGCCGTCACGGCGTCGATCGGTTTCACGGTCATGACATCCTCTTCGGTTTGGAGCTTGGGTTCTGGTTCGTGGTTTTGCGCGGGCGGCGCCCGCAATAGATCGTCGCGAGCGTCGCCAAGACGCTGCCGGCCGCGGCGCTGGCGAGCCGGTAGAAGATGGTCTGGGCGTCGCGCCGCGTGGCGACGATGCCGGCGGCGCGCAGCTTGGCGAGGTGCTGCGACAGCGCCGACTGCGTCAGGCCGACGGCGTCGACGAGTTCGCCGACCGAACGCTCGCCCTCGATCAGCTCGCACAGGATCGCGAGCCGGCGCTCGTTGGCGAGCGCGGTCAGAAGCTTCGCCGCCTCGCCGGCCTTGGCGGTGAGTTCCTTCGCCTCGACCAGTTGTAATGCCACAGGCTTCTCCATCAGACATCGCTAATTTAGATATACCTGATGTTGAGCGCAAGATGTTGAGCGCAAGACGCGCCGGGCGGCCGCAGCGGGTCCGGCGCGCCGCCGCTCACGCGTGCTTGAATTTCACCGGAATGGTCAGATAGCTCACGCCGTTGGCATGGGCGGGCGGAAACTTGCCGGCGCGGATATTGACCTGGATCGACGGCAACAGCAGCCGCGGCGCCGACAGCGTGGCGTCGCGCGCCTGCCGCATCGTCACGAACGCGTCTTCGCCGACGCCGTCCCGCACATGCACATTGTGCGCGCGCTCGTCGCCGACCGTGGTCTCCCAGGCATAATCGTCGCGGCCCGGCGCCTTGTAATCGTGGCACATGAACAGCTGCGTCTCGGGCGGCAGCGCCAACAGCCGCTTGATCGACCGGTAGAGTTGGTGGGCGTCGCCGCCCGGAAAATCGGCGCGCGCGGTGCCGTAGTCGGGCATGAACAGGGTGTCGCCGACAAAGGCTGCATCCTCGACCTTATAGGTGACATCGGCGGGGGTGTGGCCGGGCGTGTAGATCACCTCGACGTTGAGTTCGCCGATCTTGAAGTGTTCGCCGTCCTTGAAGAGATGATCGAAGTCGCTGCCGTCGGCCTTGACATCGGCGGCGTCGAACACCGGCCGGAAGATGCGCTGCACGTCCTTGATGTGCTCGCCGATGCCGATCCTGGCGCCGGTCTTGGCCTTGATGTAGGGCGAGCCGGACAGATGGTCGGCATGGGCGTGGGTTTCGAGCGTCCAGACGATGCTGTAGCCCTGCTGCTGCGCGGCGCGCAGGATCTGGTCGACCGAGCGGTCGTCGACTTCGCCGGCATTGGGGTCGTAGTCGAGCACCGGATCGATCACGGCGGCCTGGCGCGTGACGGGGTCGGCGACGATGTAGCTCACCGTGTTGGTCGGTTCGTCGAAAAAGGCGCGGACGATGGGTTGACGGCTCATGACGGCCTCCTGGAACGCGGGTTCTGTCGCGTCTATATATTAGCAGTCACTAAATAAGCAATAGCTGATAGTAAGTCGCTGCAGCGGCGGCGAAAATGTCGCTAGGCGCGGCCGGAGCGCTCGCGGCGCGTGCGCATCCGCAGCGCCGCGCCGGCGCCGACGGCGAGCGCGGCGAACCAGACGAGATCGGGGATGCCGGTCAGGTCCGGCAGGCGCACCGGGCCGAGCGCGGCGACCGGCAGGATCGCGGCCTCGAGCCAGTCGAACGAAAAGGCGAAGGCGATCGCGCCGGCGATCATGCCGGCGGCGCCCGCGAGCGCATGCAGGCTGCCGGTGCCGATGGCGGCAAGCCCGGTTCCCGGGCAATAGCCGTAGACCGCCATGCCGACGCCGAACAGCACGGCGCCGAGCGCCACCGCCAAAAGATTCGCCGGTTTGATGTGATAAGCGGCAAGGCCGCCGGAATGGAGAAGGAAGACGCCGACGCCGCCGACCAGGATGGCGGTCAGCATCACCTTGAACAGCGTGAAATCCTGCAGGCGCAATTGCGCGATGATGACGCCGGTGTCGGTGAGGCGGGCGCGTTGCAGGAGCCAGCCGAAGATGAAGCCGAACAGGATGCCGAGCGGCAGCAGCGCGGCGCCGGTGACGGGAAGCGTCATGGCCGTCTTTCGCCTCCGCCGAACAGATACGATCCGACCAGGATCGCGGTCGTAAACATCACGATGGTGAAAACCCAGCTCGACAGCGCGAGCTGCAGGGTGCCGCTGATGCCGTGGCCGCTGGCACAGCCGCCGGCGAGCCGTGCGCCGTACATCTCGACGGCGCCGCCGATGAACGCTGCGGCCAAGCGGCGCGCCGGCGACGGACCGAAGCGGCGCCGCCACACCGCCGGCACCGTCTCGACGTGAAACTGCCCGGCGCCGATCGAGGCCGCGAATGCGCCGAGCATCACGCCGACCAGGAACAACGAGCCGTAGGACAGGCTCGGCACCGTCTGCGCCCAATAGGAATTATGCCAAACCGCCGCGGCGCCAACGAAAGGCATGGCGGCAAAGCCCGCGACCGCGGACAGCGCAGTGGTGATGCCGAGCGGATCATCGGCGACGGCGAACACCGCCCAGCTCAGCACGCCGATGCCGGCGCCGGTCAGATAGGGCGTCAGGTCGCGGCGCGCCTTGCCGGTCGCGCTGAATTTCCCGCCAACGGGTACCGTCTCGAATGCTGTCGTCATCCGCGCCTCTCGGTGATGAGGCGGCCATGCTACGCCGTCGCAGCGCGCGTGGTTTGCGCTAGGTCAAACGTGCTGACGGAGACGCCATCACAGTTACCTGAAACAGACGAGTGACAACTCCACACGCGCCGGCTTTCGCCTGCCTTCTGATCGCGATCGCGTAAAAACACCTACCAAAGCCGGCCGCCGGCGGGCGGCCGGTTGTTTTGTCGATTGCTGCCTCGCCGTGTCGGCGGCGCAGGCGTGCGCGTCGCCTCAGCCGATGAAGCCGACCCGCTCTTGCTCGCGGGCCTCCGCTTCGGTCTTCGGCTGCGCCGGCAATTGCAGCACGGTCGCCGTCTGACCTTCGCACAGAAGCGTCAGCAGCACGGTGCGCCCATCCGGGAATTCGAGCGCGTCGTGATGCGCGGCCAACTTCTCTTTGTTGACCTGACGGAAGATCGCCGTCTGATGGTTGATGGTCTTGGTCTTCCAACCGAGAAGGCCGGCCGGCAGGCATGCGACTTCGCCGGAAAAAGCCAATTCCGTTCCCGGCATCAGGCACACGGCCATGCCGAGATCGTCCGAGGCCGCAAATCCGCGCGTCCCGGTCCCGAAGTCACGTGTTACCAGCTTATCACCGACCTGCGCGGGTCGCGACCGCACGCTTTGGAGGCTAAAGTCACACATGTGGCGACTTCTTTCTTCCCCCGGTCTGGTTTTCCGAGGGCTTCCCATGAGAACCCCCCACAACCCCTTGCGACAACGAGATCAAGCAAGAATGGTGCCGTGCAAAATGCGCAAAGGACATTTGACCGCAACGGCAGCTCAAAGCACCTTCGCGGTATTACCGATGTCCATTTTCTTGCTTCAGCATCATGCCGTTGTGCTCGCTGCCGTCGCAGTGCCAACGCCGTACGCTGGCGTAGGTGCCGCCGGGAGGCGCATTTTTCAGCGCTATGCCCATTCGACTTGCCCCCGACTTTGCCCATGAGGAAGGCTGTCGATGCCAGGCGACTCGGCAAATGTTCGCGGGCCGCGATGGCGTTTTTGAGGCGCGCCGCTTCAGTGCGTGCGTCCATCCATGTTTTAGTGCATGGCCGCCGCCGGGCCGCCGCGCGGCCCGACGCGCCGTATCAGCAGCAAGACGAGCGGCACCAGCACGGCGGCGAAGATGGCCCATGAGTAGAAGATGTCGATATAGGCCATGAGCGCGGCCTGGTCGCCGACCAGCTGGCCGATATAGCCCATGGCGCGGGCCTGCGCGCCGGCGGGCGAGCCGAACTGCGTGAAGTATTGCGAGAGATGGCTGAGCGTCGATTGAAACACCGGCGACGACGGCGTCATGTTCTCGACGAGCCGCGCCTGATGGAATTGCGAGCGCTGCACCAGTTCGGTGTTGGCGAGCGACACGCCGATGCTGCCGCCGAGATTGCGCGCCACGTTGATGAGCGCCGAGCCTTCGGCGGTTTTCTGCACCGGCAGCCCGTCATAGGCGACGCTGTTTATCGGAATGAACATGAAAGGCATGCCGATGGTCTGAAACACGCGCACCCACGCGAAGTAGCCGAAGCTCGCGTCGGGAGCGAGCGAGGTCGAGTACCACATCGCCAGCGCGATGATGCAGAAGCCGATCGCTATCCAGTATTTCGCCTGCATGCGCGGAATGATCTGCCCGGCGATCGGCATCATCAACAGCATCGCCAGGCCCCCCGGCATCATCGCCAGGCCCGACAGCATCGCGGTGTAGGGAAAGTTGGTCTGCATGAGCTGCGGCGTGATCTGGTTCGAGCCGAACAGGATCGCGCCGACCGCCAGCATGACGATGAACGACATCGCGAACTGGCGCCTGCACAAGAGGCGGATGTCGACGATCGGATCGTCGTGGGTCAATTCCCACGGCACGAAGAAGATGAACGCGCACAGCGAGATCGCCGCGCAGGTGACGATGAAGGTCGAGTGGAACCAGTCGTCGATCTGGCCGCGGTCGAGCACCAGTTCGAGGCTGCCGAAAGTGAGCGCGATCAGCGCGAAGCCGATCCAGTCGACCTTGAGCCCGCCGGCGAGGCGCTCGCGGCGCTCGCGCTCCAGCACGTCCGGCTCGACCACCAGCCATTGCACCAGAACGAGCGAGATGATGCCGATCGGCACGTTGATGAAGAAGATCCAATGCCAGGAATAATTGTCGGTGATCCAGCCGCCGAGCGTCGGGCCGACCGTCGGCGCGACGATGACGGCGATGCCGTAGACCGCGAACGCCTGCGGGCGCTGGTGCGGGGCGAACGTATCCGCCAGCATGGCCTGCTCGCTGGTCGGCATGCCGCCGCCGCCGAGCCCCTGCAGGATGCGGAATGCGATCAGCGCGTTGAGGCTGGAGGCGAAGCCGCACAACAGCGAGGCGACGGTGAAGACCGCGACGCACAGCATATAGAAGCGCTTGCGCCCGATCACGTTCGACAGCCAGCCGGAGATCGGCAGCACCACGGCGTTGGCGATCAGATAGGTCGTGACGATCCAGGTGCTCTCGTCGACGCTGATGGCGAGACTGCCGGCGATGTGCCGCAGCGACACATTGGCGATCGCGGTGTCGAGCACGACCATGAAGGTGGCGATGGAGACGACGACGGCGATCAGCCACGGGCTGCGGTCGCCGGCGGCCGAGCGGCTTTCGCGCGCGGCACTTGGTCCCTGACCGCCTGGCCCAGGAACGTTTGGCCGCTGATCGCTCATTTGATCGTGACGCTCGGCACCACCGACATGCCGGGCCCGAGCGGCACGTCGGGCGGCTCGTCGAACACGATCTTGACCGGCACCCGCTGGACGATCTTGACGTAATTGCCGGTCGCGTTCTCGGCGGGGAGGAGACTGAACGCGGTGCCGCTGCCGGGCTGGATGCTGTCGACGTGGCCCTTGAAGCGGCGGCTCGGGAACGCGTCGATCTCGATCGTCACGGGCGCTCCGGGCCGCACCGTGCGCAACTGCGTTTCCTTGAAGTTCGCTGTCACCCAGACGTCGCGCGGCACGAACATCATCAGGGCCTGGCCGACGGCGGCATAGCCGCCCTTGGCGGCGGTCAACCGCGCCACGCGACCGGCGACCGGAGCGGTCACGGTGGCGCGCGAAAAATTCGCCGTCGCCTGTTCCTTGGCGGCGCGCGCCTGTTCGAGTTGCGCGTCGGCCTGTTTGCGCTGCGCCTCGAAAATAGGCAGCTGCTTCTTGGTGGCGACGGCGTTGGCCTGCGCGGCGGCGAAAGTGGCCTGGGCCTGGATGAAGCCCGAAGCGTATTGCTGCGCCGTTTCCTCGGTGGTGGCGCCGTTCGCCACCAGCCGCCGATAACGCTCGTCCTGCTGCTGGGCGAAGGTGAGCGCGGCTTGCGCCTGCACCACCTGCTTGTCGGCCTGCTCGATGCGCGCCTGCTGCGCGGTGATCTGGGCCTCGATGGTGCCGATATTGGCGGTCGCCTGATCGACCTGCGCTGCCGCCTGATCGAGCTGCGCCTTGTAGTCGCGGTCGTCGAGGCGTACCAGCACGGCGCCGGCCTCGACCGCCTGATTGTCGGTCACCGGGACGTCGACGATGGCCGCGCTGACCTGCGAGCTGATCGGCACCGTGCGCGCATCGATGAAGGCATCGTCGGTGGTCTCGTAATTGCCGGCGCTCACCCACCACACCGCGAGCGCGACGACGGCGATGATGAGCAGCGCCGCGATGGTGAGGAGTTGACGGCGGCGCGCGCGCAACCGGCCGACCCACGGCTGATCCTTGCCCGGCTGGCCCAAGGCTGGCTGGCCCAAGGAAAGCTTCGGGTCTCGGCCCGGCGCGGTGTCCTGGCGAGATGGCGTGTCCGTGCGCTGATCCATGGTCGAGGTTTGCCGCGGCTAGTCCGTTTCCGCTCGCCATCAAGGGCCCGTGCCGATGGCGGTACTGATCCGATTCTCCTTTAACCTTTAGTGTGGCCGGAGGCGAGTCGCGAAGCATTAACTTTTGCAAGGTGTGAGCACTTGCGGGTGTGGCGACAGGTTCAGCGCGCGATCGTGCTGGCGCTGGCGCGGCCGGGCTGCGCGGCCTTGGCGTGCGTTGCGCCGTGCGGCCGGGCGCGCGAGGCGCAGAACTCCGCGACCGCGGCGGCGACGGCCGCGCTGATCAGCGCACGGCGTTCGGCCTTGCCGAGCTCCAGCTCTTCGTCGCGGTTGACGATCGAGCCCGCCTCCAGCAACACCGCCGGCATGCGCGTGTCGCGCAACACGATCAGTTGATCGTAGCGGTAGACGCCGGCGACGGCGTCGAGAAGGTCGCGGCGGCGATTGGCCATCAGGGCCAGCGTGTAATGCGGCGTGTAGGACAGGCCGCGCGCCTCGAGCGCCTTGCCCAACAGCCGGCCGAAGGCGAGGCTGCCGGCACGGTCGGCATTGTCGTTGGAGATGAACAGCGCGAAGCCCTTGAAGCGGTCGCTGAAATGATTTGGCTGCCCCTCATAGTCCCAGCTTTCGAGCAGGTATTCGGGCACCGAGTTGTGATGGATGGAAACGAACAGGTCGGCGCCGAGCGCATTGGCGCGTAGCGCGCGTTGCACCAGGCCGAGCGGCGGCGCTTCGGCGGTGATCAGCAAAACCGTCTTGGCGAAGCCGGCCGCGACGAGCTTCTCGCGGATTTCGCCCGCGAGGCGCAAATTGAAGGCATATTCGGGAACGCCGCGCGCGCTGATGGCGCCGGGGACGTCGAGCGTATGACCGACATCGACGACGACACGGAACGCGGCGCGCTGGCACGTCGCCGGCGCCGCCGTGGCTGCGGCAACAGCGCGCTCTGCGCCGCGCGCCGGCCGCGTCGCGCCATCGACGCCGCACATGGTGACGAGCGCGACGATCGCCAGCGGGATCACGCCGCAACGACGCGGCCTGGCGGCGGATGCGTTCATGATCGCTTCAAGTCCCGGAGCGCTCTTTGGGCAAATCGTGGCCGACCGCGACCGCCGCCCGCCCTTGTGCCTCTCGCCCTCCTGTCGTACCAAATAAGCTCATTGACGCGAAGGCCGGCGATACGTTTTTCCATACATATGTCGCCCGGTGCGCGTACATCGCCGCGATGCCCATAGCGTTTGCATTCAAGGAGCCGAACATGACGGTTCGCGAGCCCATTCTCAGTACCGTGAAGATCGCCGATCTGCGCCCGACCCAGGTCACGGTCGGCATGCGCGAGGTGGAGGCCAAGCGCAAGCGCTGGCGCGAGACCGGGGGCAAGAAGGGCGCCAAATTCCTCGGCAAGCACATGATCCCCGTCGTTCTCGGCCCGAAAGACCGGCATTACGTCGTCGATCACCACCATCTGGCGCGCGCGCTCCACGAAGAGGATGTCGTCGACGTTGCCGTGACGGTGACCGCCAATCTGAGCAAGCTCGATCGCGACGAATTCTGGGTCGTGATGGACAACCGCAACTGGATGCACCCCTTCGACGCCGAGGGCCGCCGCCGCCATTACGACGATATCCCGAAATCCGTCGCCGACCTGGTCGACGATCCGTACCGCTCGCTGTCCGGCGAATTGCGCCGGGCCGGCGGCTTCGCCAAGGATACGACGCTGTACAGCGAATTTCTCTGGGCGGAATTTTTGCGCCGGCGCGTGAAACGCAAGATCGTCGACGATGATTTCGACCGCGCCATCGAGATGGCGCTCAAGCTCGCCAAGAGCGCGGAAGCCGATTACCTGCCTGGCTGGTGCGGTCCCTCGCCGGACGAATGATCTCTCTGCCGGCGTCGCCGCGGAACTACGTGGAACTACTGACGGATATTTGCGGGAGACGCGGCGGTTTATTTTAGCGACGGACACAAACAATAATAAACGACTTAATTTTACTGTTCGCCGAATCTGCCATGTTCCAGCGAACAGAGACATGAAGATGTTCCACGTTGCGCGTCGTGTCATGGCGGCAGCTATGCTGCTGTCGCCAGCCCTGGCGGCGGCCGATCCGATCGATCTGAAGCTTTCGTTCTGGAGTTCGGATCGTTCGCAGAACTATCAGACCTCGATCAAGCCGTTCGTGGATGCCGTCAATGCCGAGAGCGGCGGCCTCGTCCACATCGAGGTCTATTTCAGCGGCGCCATCAGCGGCGTGCAGAGCCGGCAGCCGCAGCTCGTCGCCGATGGCACCGCCGATCTGGCGCTCATCGTACTGGGACGAACGCCGGAACGTTTCCACGACACATCGGTGATGGAGCTGCCGGGATTGTTTCCCGACATTCGCGAGGCCGCCCGCGTGTTCACGAAACTTGCCCGCGACGGGACGCTTGCGGGCTACGAGGATTTCTTCGTCGTCGACGCGTTCCTTTCCGGGCCGGAGAGCATCCACAGCCGCAAGCCGATCGCCTCGACCGCGGACCTCAAAGGCCTGCGGATCCGCGTCAACAACTCGACCGAGGCGGACGTGCTGCAGCGGTTCGGCGCGATCCCGGTGCTGCTCGCGATCAATAAGACGACCGAAGCGATCAGCAACGGCACGATCGACGGCGCCACGGCGCCGCCGTCGATGCTGGCGGAATTCGGCATCGGGCGCGTCACCACCAATCATTTCATGATCGGCCTCGGCGGCGTGCCGATCGCGCTCTTGATGAACCGCAAGAAGTTCGAGAGCCTGCCCGCGGCCGCGCAAGCCGTCATCCGCAAGTACAGCGGCCAATGGCTGAGCGATTACACGGCCAAGAGCTTGACCGCGTGGGATCACGAGGTCCTGGCCGCGCTCGAGCAGGACTCCCGGCGCTCGGTCGTCTACCCCAGCGCGGCCGACGCGAAGGTGATCCAGGCGGTGTTCGATGACGTCATCCACGAATACGTCGGATCGAGCGATCACAGCCGCCAGCTTCTCGCCCGGGTCCGCGCCATGCTGGCGGATCAAAGCACGAGTGAATGAAGACATCGGTCATGCCGTTCCTTTCGGACATCTCGCTGCGTCGCGGCATTTTGTTGTTCGTCGTCATATTGGGCCTTTTGATCGGCGGCTGCTGGGCGACGATCGATGTCGTCGCCGAAAACTTGTTGAATTGCGACGCCAGCGACAGCGCGAGCGATTGGGCGAAGTTCGTGGCGACGAACGTCACCGATCTCGCGCAGATCGCGGCCGGCGAACAGCCTTCGGCGCGAAGCCTCGATTTTTTTCAGGCCGCCCGCGCGACCGGCCAGGTGTTCCGCTACGTGATCTACAATCCGGAAGGATATTCCCAGCTCGTTGCCGGCAAGCGCGGCGTGTCGTTCGTCGATATCTCGACCTTCAGCGTCGAGGCCAAGGAGGCAGTCGCGAGCGACGCGCCGGTCGTCGATGCGAAGTCCGGCGGGGTCGGCGACATACCGCGGTATTTCGCCGAGGCATTCGTACCCGTGCGCGTCAACGGGCACCCAGTCGCCGTCGTCGCCGCATTCGTGGATGAGACCTCGCGCCGCGCCAATTTCTACACGCATATCCTGTGGGCCTCGGTGGTGCTGTGCAGCCTGACCGGCCTCGCCTTCGGCGTTCCCGCCGTCGCCTGGTACCGGCGCACGCTGGAGAAGCAGCGGGCGGATCGGCGCATCCAGTTTCTGGCGCACCACGACGTGCTGACGGGGCTCGCCAACCGCGCCCGGCTGGCGGAATGGCTGCAGGCGGCGCTGGCGGTGCTGCCGCCGAGCGGCGCGCTGATCGCGGTGCATTACATCGATATCGATTACTTCAAGCAGGTGAACGACAATCTGGGCCACGACGGCGGCGATTTTCTGCTCAGCACCATTGGCGCGCGGCTGCGCGACATGACGCGGATCGAGGACATGGTGGCGCGATTGGGCGGCGACGAGTTCGTCGTCGTGCAGACCGGCCTCGTCGCCAAGCCGCAGGCGTGGGAGTTCGCCAAGCGGCTCGCCGCCGTGATCGGCGCGCCGATGAACTTCAACGGTCAGGAAATCCGCGTGCGGGTGACGATCGGCGTCGCCTTCGCGCCCGCCGACGGCGCGACGCCGGAGCGGATACTCAAGAGCGCGGACCTCGCGCTCTACGACGGCAAGGCGGCCGGTCGCGACTGCATCCGCGTGTTCGCGCGCGAAATGGATGAGGCCATGCAGCAGCGCATCAATCTCGAACGCATCGTGCGCGACGCGGTCGAGCGCGACCGCTTCCAGGTGCATTATCAGCCGGTATTTGAAATGAACGGCAACCGGCTGGTGGGCTTCGAGGCGCTGGCGCGCCTGCCGGGCCCGGACGGCGCGTTCATTCCGCCTGCCGTATTCATTCCGTTGGCCGAGGAGTTGCGGCTCATCGACAAGATCGGCGAATGGGTGCTGCGCGAGGCGTGCCGTACCGCCTGTTCCTGGCCGCCGGCCTTGACGGTGGCGGTCAATCTGTCGCCCGCCCAATTCGAATCCGGCACCATCGAGAATGCCGTCGCTGCGGTGCTGCAAGAGACCGGCCTGGAGCCCCGCCGGCTGGAATTGGAGATCACCGAATCGTTGTTGCTGCACAACAACGAGGCCAACCTCGCCGCGCTCGGCCGGCTCAAGCAGCTGGGCGTGTCGATCGTGATGGACGATTTCGGCACCGGCTATTCCAGCCTGAGCTATCTCTGGAAATTCCCGTTTGACAAGATCAAGATCGATCGCAGCTTCATGAACAGCTTCGAAAAATCGGAACACCATGTCGAGACCGTGGTGAAGACGATCATCGCGCTGGGCCGCGAAATGCACATGCGGGTGACGGTCGAGGGCGTGGAAACGCCGAAACAAGTCGAATTTCTTTACGACGCGGACGCCGATCAGGTGCAGGGCTTCTATTTCGGCAAGCCCGTCCCGCCGTCCGAAGTCGCCGTCGATATTCTCGCGGAAATGCGCAAAACGGCGGGGGCCGAGCAGGCGGCGCCGGCGGCGCGGCCGGCCAAAGCTTCCACGGGATGACCGCGGGCCAACGTGGCACGGGCTGACGCTTGACCGCCTCGGGCAAGAAGTTTCTCATGGCGTCGTTGCCCGCATGGAACTTTTTCTCCTTCGCTTCCTCAAATTGGTAGAATATTCTACTTTTTTCTCCGCAATTTCTGCTGATATATAGAAGAACTTTTCATGGGCGGCCGGTTTGCGCTGTATTTCGGCTTGGCCGGGTCCGGGCTCCCGCACCGTCAGGAATGAGAGGCGTCGATGACCTCGCCGTTGCAGCAGAAAGTCAAAGTGAACGGGCCGGTGGTGGTAACGGCGAACCGCGTCGGCGACGGCGCCGTGGTGTACCGACGCGCCGACGGCGTGTGGACCACCGATCTCGCCGAAGCTCTGGTCGCGACCGATGCCACGACCGCCGGCGCCTTGATCGCCGCGGCCGTCGCGGACGACCTGCGCGCGGTCGGACCCTATATCGCTGCGGTGCGGGTCGCGCGCGACGGCGCGCTCGAGCCGGGCAACCTGCGCGAGATCATCCGCCAACTCGGCCCGTCGATCGCGCTGCCGCAAACGGCCGGCAACTGAAAACGCGCGGAGGCCGCTCGTGTACCGTTACGACGATTTCGACAAGATCCTGGTCGACGAACGCGTGACCGAATTCCGCGACCAGGTGGCGCGCCGGCTCTCCGGCGAACTCACCG
The DNA here is from genome assembly GCA_963836095.1 of uncultured Pseudomonadota bacterium. Classification (GTDB taxonomy): domain Bacteria; phylum Pseudomonadota; class Alphaproteobacteria; order Rhizobiales; family Xanthobacteraceae; genus BOG-931. The sequence goes on along the minus strand of CAWIHU010000010.1, from coordinate 526,976 downwards.
AGGACGAGTTCAAGCAGCTGCGGCTGATGAACGGCGTCTATCTGCAGCTCCACGCCTACATGCTGCGCATCGCCATCCCCTACGGCACGCTGTCGTCGGCGCAGTTGCGGATGTTGGCGCAGGTCGCGCGCCGCTACGACCGCGGCTACGGCCATTTCACCACGCGGCAGAACATCCAGTTCAACTGGATCAAGCTCGCCGAACTCCCCGACGCCATGGCCGATCTCGCCAGCGTCGGCATGCACGGCATGCAGACCAGCGGCAATTGCGTGCGCAACATCACCACCGACCAATGGGCCGGGGTGGCGCCGGACGAGATCGAGGACCCGCGCATCTGGGCCGAATTGATCCGCCAGCACGTCACGCTGCATCCCGAGTTCTCGTTCATGCCGCGCAAGTTCAAGATCGCGGTCGGCGCCGCGCGCCACGACCGCGCCGCGCTGCGCGTCCACGATCTGGCGCTGCGGCTGCATCACAACGCGCACGGCGAGGTGGGCTTCGAGGTCATGGTCGGCGGCGGCCTCGGCCGCACGCCCTTCATCGCCAAGACGATCAAGCCGTTCCTGTCGAAGCGCGACGTGCTCAGCTACGTCGAGGCGATCCTGCGGGTCTACAATTCGTTCGGCCGCCGCGACAACATCTACAAGGCCCGCATCAAGATCCTGGTGCACGAGCTCGGCGTCGAGGCCTTCAGCAAGGAGGTCGAGGCGGAGTGGCGCGCCATCAAGGACGGCGCGCTCGCGGTCGACGACGCGGCGGTTGCCGACATCGCCGGCCGGTTTTCCTACCCGCGCTACGAACGGCTCGACGACACGCCGCGCGCGCTCGAGGCGGCGCGCGAGGCCGACCGCCGCTTCGACGCCTGGATGGACAATTCGGTCGCTAATCACAAAAAGCCCGGCTACGCCATCGTGACCCTGTCGCTCAAGCCGGAAGGCGGCCCGCCGGGCGACGCGACCGCAGCGCAGATGGATGCGATCGCCGACCTCGCCGACCGCTATTCGTTCGGCGAGATCCGGGTCGGCCACGAGCAGAACCTGGTACTGCCCCATGTCGCGCAGCGCGATTTGCCGGCGCTGTTTGCCGCCCTCGACGCGATCGGCGTCGCGACCCCCAATGTCGGGCTCGTCTCCGACATCATCGCCTGTCCCGGCCTGGATTATTGTAGCCTCGCCAATGCGCGCGCCATCCCGGTCGCGCAGGAGATCACGCGGCGCTTCGGCAATCTCGATCTCGCCCGCGGCCTCGGCCGGCTGCACATCAACATTTCCGGCTGCATCAACGCCTGCGGCCATCACCATGTCGGCCACATCGGCATTCTCGGCGTCGAGAAGAACGGCGAGGAGTTTTATCAGATCACGCTCGGCGGCAAGGCCGACGAGGATGCCAAGCTCGGCGGCCTGATCGGCCCGGCCGTGCCCTACGAGCAGGTCGCCGACGTCGTCGAGGACGTCGTCGCCGCTTATCTCGAGCTGCGCGCGCGGCCGGACGAACTTTTCATCGACACGGTGCAACGCACCGGGCCGGAGCCATTCAAGGAGCGCGTCTATGCCACTCGTTAAGGGCGGGCAAATCGTCGAGGACAGCTTCGTGCGCGTCGCCGACGACGAAGCGATCCCGCCGGGCGTCCCGGTGATCGTTGCGGCCAAGCGGCTGTTGGCGGACCCTGCCGCGATCGTCGCGCATGACGCGCCGGTCGGCGTACTGTGGCCGAACGACCGCAGGGTCGCGGAACTCGAGCCCTGGCTCCCCGGGCTGGCGATGGTCGGCCTGGTGTTTCCGAATTTCCGCGACGGCCGCGCCTATACCCAGGCCCGGCTCCTGCGCGAGCGCTTCGGCTTCCGCGGCGAACTTCGCGCCACCGGCCAGGTGTTGCGCGATCAGTTCGTCTTTCTCGCCCGCGCCGGCTTCGATGCCTTCGAGGTCAAGAAGCCGGAGGACGCGCGGGTCTTTGCCGCGGTCCTGGCGCGCTACAGCGTGTTCTATCAGCCGGCCGCCGACGGCCGCGTTCCGGCGCTGCGCCGGCGGTTGCAAAAGCCCGCGGCGGCGCCGCCGCGCGCCGCCGCCGCAGCGATCGCGTCGTGATCTCGACCCGGCGGCATTGAACTGGATCGGATCAGGCTCCGGCCATCGCGGCGTCCACTGCCGCGGCGTCGGCCGCCGTGGCATCCGCCTTGATGACATCGCTCGCCTTCTCGGCGATCATGTAGATCGCCGACACGATGAAAAATCCGGGGATGCGGGGAAAGATCGAAGCGTCGACGACGCGCAGGTTCTGCGTGCCGATGACTCGGAAATTGCCGTCGACAACGGCCATCGGATCGTCGATCGCGCCCATCTTGGCCGTGCACGAGGCATGGTGCCCCCAAGCCTGGTCGTGCACGTAGCGCTTGAGCGACTTGTGATCGGGATAGTCCGGCCCGGGCAGCCACTCCATGTCGATGATGTCGGCGAGCTTGCGATTGAGCGCGCGGACGTGCTCGACGCCTTTGACGGCGGCAGAGAGGTCCGTTTCGCCGCCCGGTGAGCCTTCCTCGAAATAACGAAACGAGATTTTCGGAGTGTCCCGCGGGTCGCGCGAGCGCAGCGTGACCGCGCCGGCATGGTTATGGGTGCGCGACTTCAGGATCAGCCAGCTGAAATTCGCCGTTTGCTCGGCCAAATGCTGCGAATAGCCGGGGAAATAGCCCTTGAACACGCCCGGAACGCAGAAGATGAAAAGGTCCGGCTCGAGGAGCGCGCTGTCGGATTTCAGGGTGAACGCGATGAGCACGCCATTGGTGGCATAGGGCCCGCCGCCCTCGAGCCATTGCGCGAACAGGGGATCGGGGTATTCGCCGACATTCGGCCGGCGGAACGTCGCGCCTTGCGTGATGGCGAAGTCGGTCTTCGTGCTGCACACGACCGAAATTTCGTAGCGGTCCTGCAGATTGCGCCCGACCCCCTGGCGGTCGAGCAACATATCGATGCCGTGCTTCGCCAATTCTTCGCGCGGACCGATGCCGGAAAGCATGAGCACCTGCGGCGTGTTGAAGGCGCCGGCGGCGAGAATGACCTCGCGGCGCGCCAACAACCGGCGCGGCGTCGGCGGTTCGGCGTACATCGAACGCGGGTCGGCCCGGTAGAGATGCAGCCCCTCCATGAATTCGACGCCGATCGCCTTGAGCTCTCCCGCCGCGGGCGGCGCTTGTCCGTCCGCCCGCGGTTCGAACAGGATGCGCGTCACCAGCGTGTTGGTGCGGATATCCAATTGCCGGGGGTGGTCCTGCTGGGTGACCGTGAGAAGATCGCGGACGCTGACGCGGCGGGCGCTTTCCGTGGCGAACGGAACAAAGAACAGGCCTTCGCGCTCGCAGCACGGCGTGCGCTGGTCGTTCGGATCGAACAGGCTAGTGACGAAATCGATCGGACCGCCTTTGAAATTCCGCCACGCCCGCCACACGGTGCACAAGGTCGACCAGAACTTGCCCTTCAGCTCGAACAACAGCGCGGTAACGACGATGCGCAGCACCTTCCAGTCGGTGACCAGAAGTTTCGGCCGCGCGATATTGGTCGCGAGCCAGCCGGTGAAGCCGTGACCGCCCGGATGCGGCCGCCCGAAATTCGGCTCCTTGCAATAATAGCAGCGTTCGAGGCGGGTGAAATATTCGCTCATCAGCGCCGCGGCCCAGCTGCGGTCGCCGGTCGCCTCGGCGATGCGCTCCCAATCGGAGGGGTAGGGACAGATGGTGATGAGGGCGTTGTGCGCGGTGCAGCCGCCCAGCGTCCCCGAGCGCGGATACCAGATGCCGAAGGCGTCGCCGTCCGGCACCCGCTTGGGATCGCGGGCCTGCTCCGCGTCATTGTCGAAATGCTTGACGACGTAGTCCCAGCGCAGCTCGGGATCCTCCGACACTTTGGAAAAGAACGCCGGCACCGAATAATCGCAGCTGATGTCGGAGCCGCCGGCGTCCAACAGCGCGACCGTGAATCCCGCGCGCGCCAGATTGGCGGCGACCGGCCCGCCGCCGGCGCCCGATCCGACGACGATATAGTCGTATTCCTCTTGCCTCAGCGGAGCTTCGCCCTGCATGCGCGCGGCCTTGCTACGGTTCATTCGCGGGCGCGGTTCGCGCCTTTAGAAGGTCTTGAGAAAGGCGATCAAGGCGTTCTTGTCCGCATCGTTCAGACCGGGCTCCTCGGCGAAGCGCTCGGTGCCGAAATAATGGCCGCGGTTCACCTCGTAGTCGGGGCACTTGCTCATCGCATAGAGCGCGCGCGCGACCGGCTCGAACTGTTTTTGCATCACGTCGTTGCCGGCGCCGGGCGGCAGCGTCGCGACATAATGGCGGTAGCGGTAGGCGAGTTTCAGGAGCTCCCAGCCGCGCGTCAGCGTGGCCCACAATCCGGGCCGTTCGGGCAGCGGGTCGAAGCTGCCGAGAAGCCCGATCGGCGTGCCGGCCGGAACCGGGCCGATATTCACGTCGCCGGCCTCGTTCATGGCGCCCGGAATGAGCCAGTTGATCAGACCGCGATGGCGCGCAACCCCATCGGGCAGAAAGCCGCGGGGCAATTTGAGCCAGCTCGGCGCGATGGTGCGGTCGACCGCGCCGAGGTTGGGGAGCATCTTGTCGTGCTCGCGGGTCTGCGGCCACAGCATCTGCCGGATCGACTTGTCGAAAGAGTCCATCCGCGCCGCGACCGACGGGTCGGGATTGAACTCGCCGACCGAATTGTTGAGGAGGTAGGGCGCGGTCGACCACAGGCTGACGAGCGACGCCGGGCGGGTGTAGCCGCGGCCGCCGCCGGGCATGCGGTATTGGCGATCCGCCCCGGTGAACGGATCCTTCACCGTGATGTCGCCCACCGCGGGCAATCTCTTGTAGCTCTGCGAGGAGAAATTATCCCAGATGTTTCCGGCGATCGCGTTGGTCGCCAGCGGGCTGCAGGCATTGGTCTGCAACAGCGTCACCGGCACCCGCAGGTCGGTGGACAAATAATTGTCCTTCAAAAAATCCGGCTGCTTGACGATCTCGGCCATGCGCCGCTTGAAATCGTCGGTCTTGGTCCATTTCCAGTAGGTATTCCAGCAGTCGAGATAATTGGCGCCGGCGCACGATGCCGAGCCGTTCATGCCTTCGAGCTGGTCCGGCAGTTTGCTGGAATGGCAGCGCGCGCAGCGCTCGGCGAACAGCGTCTTGCCGCGGTCGAGTACCGCTGCGTCCGCGGTCAGATACGCCTTGCCGCCCGGCGCGTCCGCCAAGAGGTCCGGCTTGTCGACCGCGAGCAGAAACTGCGCCATGTACCAGGTCTGCTGCTCGGTCGCCCGCCAATAGACCGAGTTGCGCTCGGCCGCGGCGATCGGGATCGGCGTGATCGGCTTGAGCGCGATGAACGGGAAGAAGTGCAGCAGCCATTCCTCGCTGAACAGGCCGATATTGATGTAGACGCGGTTGAGCGCGCCGAGCGCGCCGACCGAGTCCGAGCCATCCTTGAGAACCCGCGGCGGCCAGACATAGGGCCTTTGATAGAGCCCGCGCAGATCGCCGGCATTGGGGAAGTCGTTGAACTGCTTGTTGTCGAGCTCGCCGTCGGTCAAGAGCTCCGGATCGAAGCGGCGCGCCAGGTTCAACCGCGCGGCGAGATTGTAGACCGCGTTCATGGTGCGCGGATTGACGATGTTGTCGCTCGACGCCAGCGAGGTATCGAGCGCGCCGGGCTTGTCGGGATGCAACAGCTGAAGGATGGCGTTCGATTCGTCGCCGCTCCATACGAATATGCGGTCGAACCAGAAATATTGGGCGCCGACGGCGGACTTCAGTTCCTGCCATTGCGGATGCTCGGGATCGGCCGGCGGATGGGTCGGATTGGGCCCGACATGGCAGAAGCCGCAGGCCATGCCGACCCGGTACGGCCGGATCAGATCCTTGCGCTGATAATAGCTCGGATCGGTGTAATAGCGTTCCGGGTCCCACGCCTTGCGCGCCGCTTCGTCGAACGCCGGGTTGGGAAACAGACGAAGCCCGACGATGCCGGTCGGCTCGCCGTAATAGGAACCGACCGGCAGCGTGCCGTCGCCGCGCGCGCCGATCTTGACGCCCGGATATTTCTTTGCGTCGGCGAAATCGTCCGCCGGGCAGTCGGCGCGGCGCTTGTCGAGCCACAGGCCGAAATGATCCGGGTCGGGGCCGGTCGCCTTGTCGAAACACGGCTCGTTGACGACACCGAAATAGTCCCAGCGATTGTCGCGGCTGTATTTGAAGGTCGGATAGGACGAGATCGTCTTCAACAGGTCGAACGCGCCGTAGCTGTTCTTGACGAACGTGTCCCAGAGCCGGTCGTCGCCACCGGTCCAGACGATCCACATGTTGCGGCCCTTGACCTGATCCGGCGTCAGCGTCTCGCCGCCGTCCATTGCCGCGAAGTAGTCCTCGCCGGCGGCGGGAAACGACGCGGCGTCGCGCTGCGCGAGCATGGCTTCGTCCTTGACGTTGCCCGCCTGCTGCGTGTTGTCGCCGAGCAAAAGAATCGCCGCCGCGGTGATCAGCGCGACGAGCGCGATCAGAAAAAGAATCACGGTGACGATGCGGAACAACAGCCAGCCGCGCGTTCTCGGCACGAACCACGGAATGATCTTGGAGCGGATCAGCGCATACTGGTCGTAGGATCTGCCGTAAAGTTGGCTCAGATTGGTCTCGAGGAAGAAAATGCCGAACATGATGTAGATGGTGAGCCCGATGGCGAACACGAGATGACCGACCGTCATCGTCGGCGTCACCCAGAACGCCGTGCAGAAGCCGAAGAAATCCGGATGCCGCGCTAAATTCCACAGGCCCTTGTCGGTGACCGGCCAGCCGACCTCGAAGAATTCGTTCGGCAGCCGGTGGCCGTGAACCTTGGTGTAAGGCCGTCCCTGGATGTAATCGAGCGCCTGGGTGACGCCGAAGATCTTCCAGTGACCGACCTGGAAGGTCGCGATCAGCACGGTCAGCCAGCCGCCGAGCTGAATGAGATCGAGAATTTTTCGCCACACCGGGCTGGCGACGTGCCAGATCGGCTCGGGCAGCGGGCGCCACTGCCACATCAGGAGCCACAGCGCCGCCATGGCGAAGATGATGTAGGTGTCGCGCTCCAGATGCGGCGGCACGATTTTGGTGATGAGTTCCTTGAACCACGGCCGCGGCATGATGCTGTGCTGCAGCCCGAGGATGACGATCAGCAGGATGTCGATGAAGAGCGCCTTGCCGGCCGGTTCGGCGATGCCGGTATCGATGTTTTTCAGCGGCAGCAGGCTCTGCCATTGCGGACGGAACAACAGATGAAAATAATTGCCGACGAAACAAACGATGTAGATCAGGATGATCCAGACCGCCAGATAGATCGCGGCCGCGAACAAGAGGGTGAACACGTTGGCCGCCGTATCGCTCGGGCGAGATGTCGTGGCCGCTGGTGACGCGGTTGCCGGCGACGCGGTTGCCGGTTGCCCTACATCCGGAATGTCTGCGGTGACCATTGGCGGAGCCCCCTTGCCCAAGCGCTGCCCCGGTTCAGTCCCAAGCCCTTTTCAGTTTCAAGCCGTCAGTCGATGCCGTCGTCAGTCGATGCCGTCGCTTCCGAATCCTTGCCGTGCCGCTCGTCGAGCTGGTGAGAGGCAGCTACCCTTGCGGGAAAGAGCGCCAATCGCTCTACTACTATTACGTACTTTTGTGACAAGAGCAACTTATAGTTTTGGCCAAATGTAGGCCATGTTGCGCCGGCACGTGGCGAGACTGGCTCTGGCTACGCATGCTGCTATGATCGCCCCAAAATCCGGATCAAGGACAATATGCCTCCAGTCATTGCCGTGATCGCGCCCGGCGCCATGGGCGCGGCGGTCGGAAGAAGGCTCGTCGAGCGCGGCGCCAAGGTCGTGACCTCGCTCGCCGGCCGCAGCGCCGGCAGCGTCGCGCGGGCGCGCGAGGCCGGCATGGTCGCGGCGAGCGAGCCGGAGATCGCGGCGGCCGATTTCGTCCTTTCGATCCTGCCGCCGGGCGAGGCGCTGCCGCTCGCCGAGCGGCTCGCGCCGGCTCTGACCGCGAGCAACCGCAAGCCGGTCTATGTCGATTGCAACGCCATCAATCCGGCGACGGTCGAGCGCGTCGCCGCGGCGGTCGCGCCGACCGGATGTGCCTTCGTTGATGCCGGGATTATCGGCGCGCCGCCTAAGGGGGAGGGCGCTGGCCCCCGGTTCTATGCCTCCGGCCCGGCGGCGCCGCGCTTTGCCGCGCTGATCGACTACGGCCTCGACGTTCGCGTGCTCGACGGGCCGCTCACCGCGGCCTCGGCGCTGAAAATGTCCTATGCCGGCATCACCAAAGGCACCCAGGCGCTCGGCGCGGCGATGATGCTGGCGGCGACCCGGTCCGGTTCCGCGGCGGCGCTGTTCGCGGAACTCGAATTCAGCCAGAAGCACATGCTCGCCTTCCTCGAGCAGCAACTGGCCATCATGCCGCCGAAGGCCTATCGCTGGGTCGCGGAAATGCAGGAGATCGCCGGCTTCGTCGGCGCGGATCCGGCCGCCCATGAACTCTACCAGGGCGCCGCGCATTTTTATCAGCGCATTGCCGCGGATTTTGCCGGCGACAAGACCGACGTGTCCGCGCTGATGGCTTTTCTCGACAAGGACTTTTCGCGCGGCAAGTGAGCGCGCGAAGGTGGCGCGGAAGACTAATGCCTCAGTCCTGGATCATCAGCCCGCGCAGCAGCGCGTCGATCCGGGCGATGGAGCGGAAGTTCGCCGGCGTCATGTCCCGCTCGGGAATGGTCAGGTCGAATTCGGTCTCGACCGCGAGCATCAAATTAACGATGTCGAGCGACGACAGACCGCTCGCGGCGAGATCGTCGTCGCGGCCGATCGGCCGATCGATCGAGCGCTTGGCGAGAAGCGAACGCACGATCTGCGTGAGGCGGTCCGTCGAGCCGACATCGGTGCGATCAAGCACGGTGGCAATCTCCTGATTTTCACGTTCGGCGTCGATGCGCCGCGATTTCATCTTTGGCGCGGTCGCGCCGTGGCCGAATTCCATCAGCTTTGTGGTCTTAATCGGCGGTAACGAAGTTACCGGCAATCCGTTTTCGATTGGTAACCTTTATGCGAAAGAAGCGCGGCAATTCCCGCCGAATGCCATCAGTATTTGGAAGTTTTGCGCTACCTCCGACCATACCCGTGATCGCGCCCCAAACGACGACGACCGGAAGAGGTTTCAAGCGTGAACGCGTCCAAGACTTCCCAAGCGGCAAAACGGCAAGACATCGATCTCGCGGCCGAGGCGGTCCGCGGCAAGCGCACCGCGGCTCTCTCGCACCCGGCCGCGCCTGAAACCTTGGCGCAGCGCGCCGACCGCGTCACGGCGGTCGCGGCGCAATACGCCGCCGCGGTCGACACGGACTCGCGCTTTCCCGCGGAAGCGATCGCCGCTGCGCGGGCGCAGCGTCTCATGGGCATCATGGTTCCGCGCGAACTCGGCGGCGAGGGCGCCGGCATCGCCGCCGTGACGGACGTTTGCTACACGCTCGGCCGCGCCTGCGGCTCGACCGCGATGATCTACGCCATGCATCAGACCAAGGTCGCGTGCGTGGTGCGCCACGGCAAAGCCAGCGCCTGGCATCAATTGCTGCTGCGCCGGCTGTGCAACGAGCAGATGCTGCTCGCGTCCTCGACCACCGAGGGCCAGGCGGGCGGCGACGTGCGCAACAGCGCCGCGCCGATCGTGCGGCAAGGCTCGCGCATCACGCTCGAGCGCGAGGCGACCGTGATTTCCTACGGCGAAGCCGCCGACGGCATCGTCACGACGGCGCGGCGCTCCGCCGACGCGGCCTCGAGCGATCAGGTCCTCGCCGTGTTCCTCAAGCCGGACTACACGCTGGAGCGCCTGTCCGGCTGGGACGCGCTCGGCATGCGCGGCACCTGCAGCGCCGGCTATCGCCTCGTCGCCGCAAGCGGCAGCGAGCAGCTCCTGCCCGTGAGCTACGAGACCATCCACACCCATACCATGATGCCGTACGCGCACATGTGCTGGAGCGCGGCCTGGACCGGCATCGCCGCTGCAGCCGTCGATCGCGCCCGCGCCTTCGTGCGCAAAGCCGCGCACCGCGCCGGCGGCACGCTGCCGCCCGCCGCCGCGCACCTGACGCGGGCCAACGCGTCGCTGCGCGCGCTGCGCGGCCTCCTGTCCGACGCGGTGCGGCGCTTCGAAGCGGCGGCGGCCGATGCGGCGACGCTCGAATCCGTCGACTTCCAGACCGGCATGGCGATGCTCAAGGTCAACGCGTCCGAGCTCGCGGTCGCGACCGTGATGAGCGCGATGCAGGCGTGCGGGCTGTCGGGTTACAGGAACGACAGTGAGTTCAGTCTCGGCCGCCACGTCCGCGACGTGCTGTCCTCGCCGATCATGATCAGCAACGACCGCATACTCGCCAATGCCGGCATGGCGGCGCTCATCAACGGCGCGCCGGCGTCGCTGCACGACTGAACGGGGATCGTCGACGAAGACCAACCGGGCGGCACAACAAGACAAAGAAAAGGAGGCGTTGCCATGAACGTCGCATTCAAGGAACCGAAACGGCCGGCGCGGCCGCTCGACGCCATCGCCGACGCGTTGCTGCTGCCGTCGGGCATCGCCGGCGTCTACGCCCGCACCGCGGTGTTCGAGGACGTCGTCGCGGGCCTCGGCGTCATGATCTCGCGCCTGCGCGAGCCGGGCACCGAAGTGCTGCGGTTTCCGCCGGTGATGAGCCGCCGGCAATTGGAGAAGTCGGGCTATCTGAAAAGCTTCCCGCATTTCCTCGGCTGCGTCTGCAGCCTGCACGGCGACGAGCGCGAGGTGCGCGCCGCGGTCGACCGCTACGAGACCGGCGGCGACTGGACCGACGCCTTGTCGGCGGCCGATCTCGTGCTCAGCCCCGCCGCTTGTTATCCGGTCTATCCGTTGGCCGCGAGCCGCGGTGATGTGCCGGCGGAAGGGCTGTTGTTCGACGTCGCCTCGGATTGCTTCCGCCGCGAGCCGTCGCAGGATCTCGACCGGCTGCAATCGTTCCGCATGCGCGAGTTCGTCCTGATCGGCGCGCCGGAGCAGATCGACGATTTCCGCCGGCGCTGGATGGCGAAGGCGCAGGACATCGCCGGCGAACTCGGCCTCGATTGCCGCATCGATCACGCCAGCGATCCGTTCTTCGGCCGCGGCGGCAAGCTGATGGCCATGAGCCAGGTCGAGCAGTCGCTCAAGTTCGAGCTGTTGGTGCCGGTGCGCTCGGCGCAGGAGCCGACCGCGTGCATGAGCTTCAACTATCACCGCGACCATTTCGGCGCGACGTGGAACCTGCGCACGGCGGCGGGCGAAATCGCCCACACCGGCTGCGTCGCCTTCGGCATCGACCGCCTGGCGCTCGCTTTGTTCGCGACCCACGGCATCGAGCTTTCGGCCTGGCCGGCGTCGGTGCGCCATGCGCTGGGGATGTGACGAGCGCTTTCCATCTCGTTCCCGCGTAAGCGGGAACGAGACGCCCTACACCCCCAGCATCGCGTATTCCGTATAGGCGAGGTCGCCGAGCCGCGGGCGCTGCGGGCCTTTGAAATATTTCGGCATGCTGCCGGGGCGATAGAGGCCGAGGAGGCCGGGGATGGGGCCGTTGGCGTCGAGCACGACGAGCGGCAAGCCGCGCAGCGCCAAATAACGTCCGAGCGGTCCGGCGAAGCGCACGAAGTCGGCGATGTCGCGGCAATAGATCAGTTGCGCGATCGGCAAGACGCCTTTGACCTTGCGCGGGCGGAACACGAAGGGGAACGCGCGTTCCGCCGTCTCGCACCACACGCTGACGCAGCCGAGCGCGGCATGCGCCGACAACATGTCGCGGTCGCCGTCGTTGAACGGCGCCGCGGGTGTTTGCTCCGCCGGCAGCACTTTCACCTTTTCGCCGCCGAACCAGGCCGTTGAGCATCGGCACGGCGACAAAGACGCCGTCGCAATAGCGGGCAAACCCCTGCGCCTCGATGATCGGCCGCGTGTGCGGCGCCGGCGAGACGTTGAGGTAGGTGACGTCCTTGTGACGCAGCGCCTGGGCGACCAGGAACGGCGCGTAGGCGCGGAACTCCGGCTCGACGTACCAGCTCGAGACGTTGCAGCGGTTCGTCTCACCCTCGCGCGACGGCACGCTCGCGCAGATCAAGAGGATGGCGCCAATGAGCCGGTCGCCGCTCGCCAACAGGTAACCATATTTCGGCAAATCGCCCGGCGGCTCGCGCCGCGTCAGCTGCGCCAGCGCGTCGCGCCAGAAGCGGCGATTGCGGTTGGGGAACCCGCGCGCGAGCAGGTTTCCGACCGCGTCGACATCAGCTTCGCGAATTTGGCGGCAGCGCAGCCCCGGCACGGAAATTACCACTCGCATTGACCACGACGGCGTCGTGAACTTGATCGTAAGCGTTGCCGGAATATATCGGGCGGCGATGAACAAACAGTAGGCGCGAAACAACACATGTCGATAAAATTAACCATCATGGCGCAGATGGCGCAGGTGGCGCGCGAGCAGAACCGCGTGTTGGCGCCGCTTACCGATGATCTCGCGCTCGCGGATTGCGGCCTCGACTCGCTCGGCTTTGCGGTGCTGGTCGCCCGGCTCGAGGACGAACTCGGCGTCGATCCGTTCACCGCCGCCGAGGAGGCGTTCTTTCCGGTGACGTTCGGCGACTTCGTGAAAGTCTATGAACAAGTCCATGAAGCCGGCGTGCACTGACGCGCCGGCGTTGCGCGATCGCATCGCCACAGACGCGGCAGGCTCTTTCTTCGATCGCGCCGCGACGACGCGCTACGGCGACCTTATCGGCGGCACCAGCCTCGGCGGCCGCCGCGGCGAACTCGCGGGCCGCTCGGTGCTGCTTGCCGCCGCGGGTCAATTGACGTGCGGCGCTGGCGTTGATCGAGCTCGACGGTTGCGCGCGCCGCATCGTCATTCTGCCGCCGGACGTGCCGTCCGAATATCTGGCGCCGCTGATCGCGGCCGCCGAGATCGACGCGGTGGTGACTGACGCGGATACGCCGCACCACCCGGCGCTCGAGCTTGCCATGTGTGTGGTCTGCGCTCCGACGATCGCGCCGGATCCGGCCGCGCCGTCGCCGCGGCTGCGGACCGAGTGGGTGATGCTCACCTCCGGCACCACCGGCGTGCCGAAAATGGTGATGCACGATTTCGCCGGCCTGACCGCGGCCATCGCCGCGGCGAGCCCCGCCGACGGCGCCGCGGTGTGGGGCACGTTCTACGACATCCGCCGCTATGGCGGCCTGCAGATTTATCTGCGCGCCGTGCTCGGCGGCGCCTCGCTGGTTCTGTCGAGCGCCGGCGAACCGGTCGCCGAGCATCTGGCGCGGCTCGCGCGCCATGGCGTCACGCATCTCTCCGGCACGCCGTCGCATTGGCGCCGCGCGCTGATGAACCCGGCGATCGGCCTGATCGCGCCGCGTTATGTGCGGCTGTCGGGCGAGATCGCCGACCAAGCGGTGCTCGACGGCCTGCGCGCCGCTTTTCCCCGCGCTGCCATCGGCCACGCCTACGCCTCGACCGAGGCGGGCGTCGCCTTCGACGTCAATGACGGGCTCGCCGGTTTTCCGGTCGATTATATCGGGGCGGTGCGGAACGGCGTCGCGATGAAAGTCGACGCCGACGGCTCGTTGCGCATCCGCTCGCCGCGCACCGCCTCGCGCTATGTCGGCGGCGAACAGAATTTGTTCGACGCCGACGGCTTCGTCGATACCGGCGACATTCTCGAGCGGCGCGGCGAGCGCTATTATTTCGTCGGCCGCAAGGGCGGCATCATCAATATCGGCGGTCTGAAGGTCCACCCCGAGGAGGTCGAGGCGGTGATCAATCGGCATCCGCGCGTGCGCATGTCGCTGGTGCGGCCGAAGCAAAGCCCGATCACCGGCGCCATCGTCGTCGCCGACGTTGTTTTGGAAGACGTGGTGCTGGAATCCGAAGCCAATGGAGCCAAGGAGCGGCAGATCGCGCTCAAGGACGACATTCTCGAATTCTGCCGCCAGTCGCTGCCGCGCCACAAGGTGCCGGCCGCGATCTCGTTCGTGCCGAACCTCGCGGTCGCCGCGACCGGCAAACTGACGCGCCGTCATGGCTGAGCGGGGCAAAGCGCCGACGGCGCGCACCGTCCTGGTCACCGGCGGCAGCCGCGGCCTCGGCCTCGCCATCGCGCAAAAGCTCGCTTCAAGCGGCGACCGCGTCGTCGCCGTGGCGCGCACGCAAGAGTAAGGACGTGACCGCGGCGATCGCCGCGATCGAAGGCGCCGGGCAGGGCGCCTTGCATTTCGTGCCGTTCGATCTCGGCGAAGTCGAAAAAATCCCGAATTTCGTGCGCGGCCTCCGCAAGGAGTTCGGTCCGCTCGCCGGCCTCGTCAACAATGCCGCGCTCGGCTTCGACGGCGCGCTGGCGATGATGCACAATTCCCAGCTCGAACAGCTGGTGCGCCTCAACACGCTCTCGCCGCTCGTCCTCACCAAATACGTGGTGCGCGCGATGATGGCGGATGGCTCAGGCCGCATCGTCAACGTCGCCTCGATCGTCGCCTCGACCGGCTACAGCGGCCTTTCCGCCTACGCCGCGACCAAGGCGTCGATGATCGGCTTCACCCGCTCGCTGGCGCGCGAGGTGGGCCGGCTCGGCATCACCGTCAACGCCGTGGCGCCGGGTTTTTTGGCGACCGAGATGACCTACGGCCTCGCCGCCGAAGAGCGCGACCGCATCGTCCGCCGCAGCGCGCTGCACCGCTTCGCTGAGGTCGAGGACGTCGCCAACGCGGTGGAATATCTGCTCAGCGACAAGGCCCGCAACATCACCGGCACGGTGCTGACGGTCGACGCCGGGGCGACGGCGTAGGCGACGATGCTCCTTAAAGCCGCACCTTGCCGGCTTGGATACTTGCGTACAGCGCACCTGCGAGCCGAACGAATTCGCGCCGCGTCGGATCTTCGAAATAGATCGCATCGTCGCTGGCGACGGGATCGAAGCCTTCGCGCTGGAGATCGCTCTTGGTATGTTTGAAGGTGCCCGTGACCGCAATCTTGTCCATCACGCGCACGAACAGCGGCCGCGCGTAGGCCGGCAACCGGCGCGCAAGGTGCGCGCGAAACACGGCAAGATCGAGCGGGCCGTCGCAGACGATCGCGGCCATGCCGGCGGCGCCTTCGCTGCCAGGGATATGCACGCCGTAGACGGTCGCCTCGACGATACCGGGGAACGCCGTGATCGCGGCGGCCACTTCGGAGGTCGAAACATTCTCGCCCTTCCAGCGGAACGTGTCGCCGATGCGATCGACGAAATAGAAGAAGCCGCCGGCGTTGCGGCGCATCAGATCGCCGGTGCGATACCAGGCGTCGCCGGGTTCGAACACGTTGCGGAGAATCTTGCGCTCGGATTCCGCGGTGTCGGTGTAGCCCTCGAACGTTCCGCCGTGCGCCGAGCCGTCGTGGATCTTGCCGATCGCCTCGCCGATTTCGTTGGTCGCGCAGCGGATGCAGAAGCCGCGTTCGTCGCGGACGGGCATCGCCGTGACGGTGTCGAACCGCACCAGCCGCAGCGGAAAGCGATGGGCGAGGAACGACGGCACGCGGCCGATGGCGCCGACCTTGCCTTCGACGTTGTAGAGCGAGAAACTGCCTTCGGTCGCGGCATAGAATTCCAGGATGCGCGGGATGGCGAATCTTTGCTGGAACTTTTCCCACACGTCGGCCTGCAACCCGTTGCCGCAGGCGAGCCGCAGCCGATGCGCCCGCTCCTTCGGGTGGTGCGGCGCGTTGACGAGATAGCGGCACAATTCGCCGATGTACTGCATCAGCGTGCAGCCGCCGTCGGCCACGTCGTCCCAGAACCGCTGCGCCGAAAATTTGTCGCGGATCAGCACCGAGCCGCCGCGCACCAGCAGCGCCCCGGTCGCCACCACGCCGCCGACGCTGTGATAGAGCGGCAGGCAATCATACATGCGGTCGTCGGGGCCGGTGTCGATCAGGCCGGCGAACCAAAAACTCCATTCCAGCACGCGGCGATGGCTGACATAGGCGGCCTTCGGCAGCCCGGTGGTGCCGGAGGTGTAGATCAGCAGCGCGGGATCGGCGATCGTCACCGCGCGACGTTCGGCGTCGGCGAGCGGTTCTGCGGACGGTGGATCGACCGCAACGTCGATGCGCGCATCGCTGCCGTCGGCCATCGCCGTGCGACCAGATTTTAGGCTGGCTCCTCAGTGCGTCCGCCGCGGACCGAAACGCGTCGGCAAGTTCCGCCGCGACGATGACGTGCTTCGGCACGACGGTGTCGATGCAATGCGCGAGCGCCGGCCCGCGCAAATGGGTGTTGAGGAGCGCGACGACGATGCCGACACTCGTCAGCCCGAGCCAGATCGCCAGATATTCGGGCCGATTCGGCATCATCAGGCCGACAACGTCGCCGTTACCGAGGTCTTGCGCCAACGCCCAGCGCGCGTACCGATTGATGCGGGCCGCAAGCGCGCCGTAGCTGAAGCTCTCGGCGGCGGACAATAGCGCCGGCGCGTCGGGACGCTCCCGCGCGATCTCTTCGATAACGCGCGCCAGCGTGCGTTGCGGCTCGCGCGCGATCTGCGCGGTCGCCTCCAGCGCGCGCACCCAATCGCGCAACGCCGTGTCCCGGCCGCCCCTGCTCTCGCGTTCGGTCTCGATCAGCGCCATGCGCGTCTGGATCGCACGATAACGTCAAAACACCGCTGCGCTTTTGTCTAAAATTTTATCGATGCGCCATTTTGACCTTGTCGTCTTGTACCAAAATAGGCACATTACGTAACAGGAGATCCCGTGAAGCGACTTCCTGCCAGCTTTTATCAACTGCCGTCTGGCCGGGAGCCGGTTCGCGACTGGCTTAAGGCGCTTCCGGACGACGATCGGAAGATCATCGGCGAAGATATCAAGGACGTGGAGTTTTCGTGGCCGATCGGGATGCCGTTGGTCAGGGCGCTTGGAAAAGGACTTTGGGAAGTCCGCAGCGACATCACGCAAGGTCGCATCGCCCGTGTGCTGTTTTGCATCCATGATGAACGGATGGTGCTGTTGCACGGCTTCGTCAAGAAGACGCAGAAAACGCCGGATGCCGACCTCGAATTGGCAACGAAGCGACAAAGGGAAATCACATGAAGAAAAAAGGCAAGATCGGGTCGTCGTTTGACGAATTCCTGAAAGAAGAGGGCATCTACGAGGAGGTCACCGCGCGCGCCATCAAGCGCGTGATCGCGCGTCAGCTCGACGCCCTCATGCAAGACCAAGGTTTGACGAAGACCGCGCTGGCGAAGCGAATGAAGACGAGCCGGACGCAACTCGACCGGCTGCTCGATCCGGACAACGAGTCGGTCACGCTCGACACGCTGACACGCGCGGCGCACGCGGTCGGCAGGCAATTGCGGATGGAGTTGGTTTAGGCCGTCCGCAGAAGTGGAATAGTCGCTCGACGCGACCTGCGATATTGCGTCAAATTGTCAGCAAAAAGTCGCCATGCGCGTTGTGTCGCCCGATAAGGTCAAAACATCGCTGCGATATTGCGTAAAGTCTTAGACATCCGGAACCGCCGCGCGCCACCCGCGCGCGTTACGGCAAACAATTAACGTTACTCCTTCGTATCCTTCGCACCTGCATTGTCGCGCGCTTGCGGCACGGATAAGAAACCCAAACGTCTTAGCCTCGGCCAAGGGTGTATCAGACAGCGGCGGGGACCATGAAGAACGAAACGGTGGCCGTCCACGGCGGCTATGAAACCGAGCCGACCACCAGAGCCGTCGCGGTTCCGATCTATCAGACCGTCGCCTACGAGTTCGAAAGCGCCGACCACGGCGCCGCTCTGTTCAACCTCGAAGTCGAGGGCCACCGCTACAGCCGCATCAGCAACCCGACCGTCGCCGTATTGGAACGCCGCATCGCCGCGCTCGAGGGCGGCGTCGAGGCGCTGTGCGTCGCATCGGGGCAGGCCGCGCTCAACTACGCCGTGCTCAATCTCGCCGAGATCGGCAGCAACATCGTCTCGGTGCCGCAGCTTTACGGCACTACCCACACCCTGTTCGCGCACATCCTGCCGAGCCAGGGCATCGGGGTGCGGTTCGCCGAATCCGACCGGCCGGGCGCAGTGGAAAAGCTGATCGACGACAAGACCCGCGCCATCTTCTGCGAAAGCGTCGGCAATCCGGCCGGCAACATCTGCGACATCGCAGCGCTGGCGGCGGTCGCGAACAAGCACGGCGTGCCGCTGATGGTCGACAACACCGTGGCGACGCCGATCCTGTTGCGTCCGATCGACTACGGCGCCGACATCGTCGTGCATTCGCTGACCAAATTCATGGGCGGCCACGGCACGACCATGGGCGGCGCGATCGTCGACAGCGGCCGTTTTGCTTGGGCGAAGCATGCGCGCCGTTTCCCGATGTTCAATACGCCCGACGCGTCCTATCACGGTCTCGTCTATGCCGAGCATTTCGGCGAAGCCGCCTACATCGCGCGCTGCCGCAGCGTCTATCTGCGCACCACCGGCGCGGTGCTGTCGCCGCTGTCGGCGTTTCTCTTGCTGCAGGGCATCGAGACCGTGGCGCTGCGCGTCGAGCGTCACGTCGACAATGCGCGTCGCGTTGCCGAATTCTTGCGCCACGATCCCCGCGTCAGTTGGGTCAATTATGCCGGCTTTGCCGACAGCCCCTATCACGCGCTGGCGCAGAAATATCTCGGCGGCCGCGCCTGTTCGCTGCTGACGTTCGGCGTCGCCGGCGGGCTCGAGGCCGGCAAGGCGTTCTATGACGCGCTCAAATTGTTCAAGCGGCTGGTCAATATGGGCGACGCCAAGTCGCTCGCCTGCCATCCGGCCTCGACCACTCACCGCCAGATGTCGGCCAAGGAGCAGCAGAAGGCCGGCGTGCGGCCTGAGATGATCCGGCTCTCCGTCGGCATCGAGCATATCGACGACATTCTGGCCGATCTCGACCAGGCGCTGGCGGTGGCGCAGCGCCGCGCGGCGCCGCTGGTCGCGGCCGAATAGCGCCACGATTTCAGGAACGCTCGCGCCGATGCCGCTCCTCCTCGATACTGCGAAATCCGCCGCCGCGGTCGAGCTGCGCAGCGCCAACTGCATCACCATCGGCCTGGTCAACAACATGCCCGACGCGGCGCTCGAAGCGACCGAGCGGCAGTTCGTCGACCTCGTTCGCGCCGCGGCGACCGACTGCGTCGTCCGCCTGAAACTGTTCGCGATGGCCGACGTGCCGCGCGGCGCGCGCGCGCGCGAAAACCTCGCCGGCCGCTACCGCGACGCCGCCGAATTATGGAACGAGCGCCTCGACGGGCTCATCGTCACCGGCACCGAGCCGCGCGCCAAGGATCTCGCGG
Organism: uncultured Pseudomonadota bacterium; assembly: GCA_963836095.1. Lineage (GTDB taxonomy): Bacteria > Pseudomonadota > Alphaproteobacteria > Rhizobiales > Xanthobacteraceae > BOG-931. Next base: position 507,572 of record CAWIHU010000010.1, on the reverse strand, counting down.
ACGAGCCGTATTGGGCGGCGCTCACGGCGATCGTCGACGGCGCGCGCGAGCATACCGCGTCGACCATCTGGTCGTGCCTCGCCGCCCATGCCGCGGTTCTGCACAGGGACGGCATCGTCCGCCGTCCGCTGCAGGAAAAACTCTCCGGCGTGTTCGATTGCGACACGGTCGCGGCCTTGCCGCAGCTGCCGATCGGCGCGCCGCGGCTGCGCGTGCCGCACTCGCGTCACAACGATCTTCCCGAACGGGCGCTGACGGGAAGCGGCTATCACATACTGACCCGCTCGGCCGCCGCCGGCGTCGACATGTTCGCGCGCGCGGAGCGTCATTCGTTGTTTGTCTTCCTGCAGGGCCATCCCGAATACGACGGCGGCTCGCTGCTGCGCGAGTACCGCCGCGACGTCGGCCGCTTCCTGCGCGGCGAACGCGAGCATTATCCGGCCTTTGCCGCAGGGCTATTTCGACGAGCGCGCGGCGGCGGCGGCGCAAGCGTTTCGCAAGCTCGCGCACGGCGAACGGCGGGACGAGATCATGCGCGATTTCCCGCTGGCCGCGCTCGAAGCCGGTCTCGCCGGCGCGGGCTCCGGTGGCGGGAGCGATTGGCGCCATTCGGCCGTCGGCATTTACCAAAGCTGGATCGGTTATCTGAAGGAGCGCAGGGCGGCGGGCAAAGCCGGGCGCTGGTCGCCGCGCCCTCGCCCGCTTGCGGGAGAGGGCCTCGCGGGCCGTGCCGCAAAGTGGGGTAGGTGAGGGCGCGGCTGCGGGCCCTCAAATCGGATGCGGCGGTTTCGTTTTACGGTTTTTTCGCTGTTGATGCGGCATAACGGCGCGGCTCATATTCGCGGGGGAGAAAGCCGTGTCGCCATCCATTGCGTTTGCCGATCCGGCCACCGTCGAGCTTGCGCCCAATCCGATCCCGTCGCGCTGGATCCTGGAGGGGGCGCCGCAGGCGCGCTCGAAGCAATTGGCGGAAAGCGCCGACGGCACCTCGATGATCATGGCCTGGTCGTGCACCGCCGGCAGCTTCACCTGGAACTACGCCGGCGACGAGACCGTGCACATCATTTCCGGCGAGGTTTTCGTCACCGCCGGCGACGGCGCGGTGCGGCGTCTCGGCCCGGGCGACATGGCGTTCTTTCCGGCCGGCAGCCGCAGCACCTGGCGCATTCCGCACGAGGTGCGCAAGCTGGCGGTCTGCCGCCACGGCATGCCGCGGCCGGTCGGCAACCTTTTGCGGGCATGGAACAAGCTGATGGACCGCGCGACCGGCTTTTCCGCCCGCGGCGCCAAAGTTAATGAAACCGCCGTGGTCGGCGCTTCCCAGCCCGCGTCGCTTTCGGCTTGAGCCAAGTCGCTTTAGGCAAGTCGCTTTTAGGCAAGTCGCTTTTCAGGGCAAGTCGCTGTTCCGCCTTCGCTTCCGGGGCCGATGCCCCTCGCGTCATTGACAAAGCGGCGGCCCATCCTTAATCAACCCGCCAACACGCGGGAAATCGACCCATGAAAGTCCGTAATTCGTTGAAATCGCTGCGCGGCCGCCATCGCGACAATCGTCTCGTGCGCCGCAAGGGCCGCGTCTACGTCATCAATAAGACGCAGCGCCGCTTCAAGGCCCGTCAGGGCTGAGGCGACGTTTCGCCCTGCCGTTCCCGGACAAGCCCGTTGCCCGATCGTCTCGCACCGCTCACGCGGCTGTGAGCGTTTTTCGGGTTTGCCGCCGCGCGCGGTGGGCATAGACTCAATACTATGAAGCGGCGATTCACGCGTGTATCGATGCGGAGTGCGGGGCTGTTCGGTGGCCTGACGCTTGGCCTCGCCCTTTTCGCCGCCGTTCCGGCCATCGCCGAGACCGCGCCCGAGGCGGCGCCGGCCCCCGACTGGGTGCAGCCGCCGCGCGATCTGCCGAAGCAGCGCGGCGATCACAGCTACAGTCTCGACACGCTGTTCGATGCGCTCAAGATCGCGCCCGACGACGACAGCGCCAGGGTGATCGAAGAGCACATCTGGGCGATGTGGGTCGTGTCCGGCAGCGACACCTGCAATCTGCTTGATGGGCCGGGTCAAGGCGGCGGCCGACGACAAGGATTACGACCTCGCCGTCAAACTGCTCGACGCCGTCATCGAGCTCAAGCCGGATTATGTCGAAGCCTGGAACCGGCGCGCCACGGTCTATTACCTGGAAAAGGATTACGGCCACGCGCTCGCCGATATCCGCGAAGTGCTCTCCCGCGAGCCGCGCCATTTCGGCGCGCTCGCCGGCCTCGGCGTCATCCTGCAGGAACTCGGCGACGACAAGCACGCGCTCGACGCCTACCGCCGCGCGCTCGCCATCAACCCCCACCTCGAGCACATCCCCGACGTGGTCAAATCCCTGACCGAAAAGGTCGAGGGGCGGGATATCTGATATGATCTAGCTTCGTCACCCTGAGGTGCTCGGCCGAAGGCCGAGCCTCGAAGGGCGGCTCAGACGCCTCGCAGGCATCCTTCGAGGGCCGCTGTCGCGGCCACCTCAGGATGACGGCTCCTCCCTCGCGGCCGACATAAATTCTGGTGTCTCTTTCCGCTTTCACTCAAAATCGCACACGGACAAAGCAATGAACGACATCGTCGCCGACAAACGGATCATCCGCGAACTGGTCGAACACTGGGCGGTGTGGCGCGACGCTCGGCTGTGGGATCGCTTCCGCACGGTGTGGCATGCCGAAGGCCGCATGATGGCGACCTGGTTCCAGGGCACCTACGAGGAGTTCATCAAGGTCAACGACGAGGGCTGGGCGAAGGGCGTGCGCATCATCCATTTTCTCGGCGGCAGCTCGATCGACGTCGTCGGCGACCGCTCGATCGCGATGACCAAGATGACGATCTCGCAACGCGCGCCGGTCGAGGGCGTGGTCTGCGACGTGCTGTGCACCGGCCGCTTCTACGACTTCATCGAACGGCGCGACGGGCGCTGGGGCCTGGTGCTGCGCCAGCCGATCTACGAGAAGGACCGGCTCGATCCGGTCGACCCGGCGGCCGAGCTCGTGCTCGACCAGGAACTGCTCGCGAGCTTCCCGGAAGGCTACCGCCACCTCGCCTATCTGCAGAGCAAGATCGGCTACAAGGTCAAGAAGGACATGCCGGGCATCGAGGGCCCCGAGCTCGACGCGCTCTACGCCCGCGGCACGCGCTGGCTCGATGGCGAGGCGCTGTGAGCCGATTGTCGACTGACGGCATCAGCAGCGCGCACGGGGTGTTCGCATGACCACGCTCATCATCATTGTCGCGATCCTAGCCGCCGGCGCCGTCTTTACCTTTATCGGCACGCGGCGGATCGAGCGGGCCAATCCGCCGCGCGGCCGCATGATCGACGTGCGCGGTCTGCGCCAGCACGTCGTGGAGCTGGGGAAGAGCGGCGATGACGGCGCGCCGCCGGTCGTTCTCGTGCACGGCGCCGGGGCCAATCTCGAAGACATGTGCGTCGCGCTCAGCGAGCGGCTCGCGGCGAAGCATCGCATCTTCGCCATCGACCGGCCGGGGTTCGGCTGGAGCGAGCGCACGGGGCGCGACGCCAGCTCGCCGGCCCTTCAGGCCGAGGTCTTGCTTGCGACGCTCGACCGGCTCGGCGTCGACAAGGCGATTCTGGTCGGCCATTCCTGGGGCGGGACGCTGGCGCTGACCTACGCCCTGAAATTTCCAGAGCGGGTCACCGGGCTCGTCCTCATCGCGCCGCCGACGCACCCGCGGACGCGGCTGATCGCGTGGAACAACGCGGTGCTGGCGACGCCGATCGGCTGGCTGTTCGCCCACACTTTGGCGCTGCCATTCGGTGTCGCGCTGCTCCGGCCCGGGGTGCGCCTGGCGTTTCTGCCACAGACCATGCCGCAGGGTTATGTGGAGCGCTCGGCCGCCACGCTGATCCTGCGGCCGGCGAGCCTCATGGCCAACTGGGCCGACGTCGGCGGGCTGCATTATTTTCTCGAGGGCCAGATCAGCCGCTACGCCACGCTGGCGACGCCGACGTTGGTTTTCGTCGGCGATCGCGACCCGCTCGTTCCGCACGGGCATTGCAACGATCTCGCTGCTCTGTCGCCGAACGTCAAGGTCACGATACTCCCCGGCTTCGGTCACATGCTGCACCACGCCGCGGCCGATCAGATCGTCGCCGCGGTCGAGGAGATTGCGGGGACTCAATAGAGCGACCTCCGCTGTGCCGCCGAGCTGGATTGCTTCGCTGCCGCTCGCAATGACGCGTTATCTGATTGTTGTAGGCTCCATATCAGCTCTCCGCATCCGCCTGGCCGCCGCCGACGAAGGCGATGCGCATCATGTTGGTGGCGCCGGGCGTGCCGAGCGGGACGCCGGCGACGATGATGACGCGCTGGCCGGCCTTGGCAAAACCTTCCTTGAAGGCGAGCGCGCAGGCGCGCTCGACCATGTCGTCCTGATCGCGCGCGTCCTCGGCGACGACGCAGTGGATGCCCCAGACGAGCGACAATTTGCGCCCCGTCGCGACGATTGGGGAGAGCGCGACGATCGGCGGTTGCGGCCGCTCGCGCGACACGCGCAGTCCGGTCGAGCCCGACGAGGTCCAGCATACGATGGCGGCGAGCTCGAGCGTCTCCGCCACCTGACGCGCCGCGGCGGCGATGGCGTCGGGACCGGTCGCCTCGGGCTCGGTGCGCAGCACGTGGAGCGAAGGCAGATACATCGCCGCGTTGCTTTCCACTTCCTCGGCGATGCGGTTCATCGTCGCCACCGCCTCGACCGGATATTGGCCGGCGGCGGATTCCGCCGACAGCATCACCGCGTCGGCGCCGTCGAAGATCGCGGTGGCGACGTCGGAGACTTCGGCGCGGGTCGGCACCGGGCTCGCGATCATCGATTCCAGCATCTGGGTCGCGACCACCACCGGCTTGCCGGCCTGCCGGCACGCGCGCGTCATTTCCTTCTGCACGCCGGGCACTTTTTCCAGCGGCATCTCGACGCCGAGGTCGCCGCGCGCCACCATCAGGGCATCGGCGAGGTCGAGGATTTCGGTGAGCCGCGCCACCGCCTGCGGCTTCTCGATCTTCGCCATCACCGCCGCGCGGCCGCGGGTGATCTTCTTGGCCTCGGCGACGTCTTCCGGCCGCTGGATGAAGGACAGCGCCACCCAATCGATGCCGGTGTCGAGCGCGGCCTCGAGGTCGGCCACATCCTTGGCCCCCATGGCGGCCAGCGGGATCAGCGTGTCGGGCAGGCTCACGCCCTTGCGGTTCGAGATTTTGCCGCCGACCTCGACCTGCGCGACGATGCGCTGCGGGCTCGTCGCGGTCACGACGAGGCGGAGCTTGCCGTCGTCGATCAGGAGCCGGTCGCCCGGCTTGATCGCCGCAAAAATCTCCGGATGCGGCAATTGCACGCGCGTTGCGTCGCCGGGCGCCGGGTCGCTGTCGAGCACGAATTCCGCCCCGCTGTCGATCTCGGCGAAGTCGTCCTTGAAACTGCCGAGCCGCAGCTTCGGACCCTGCAGATCGACCAGGATGCCGATCGGCCGGTTGTACTCGCCCTCCACCGCGCGGATCGTCGTCACCAGTTCCCGCATCTTGTCGTGGGAGGTGTGGCTCATATTGATGCGGAACACATCGGCGCCCGCTTCGAACAGGCGCGCGATGACGGCCCGGCTCGACGAGGCCGGCCCCAGGGTCGCCACCACTTTGGTCCGCCGCTCTCGCCGCATCGGCATCAGCTTCCCGGCGTGGCCGGCGTGCGCGGCGCCGCGGGTGTCACGGGCACGACGGATCCCGCGCCCGCACCAGCCGGCGGCCGCGACAACGGACTGCCCGGCCGCAACGGATGCGCCGGGGCCTGTTCGCTCGTCTCGGTCAATTGCACGGTCCAGGCGTGCTGCTCGCCGGTATCGACTTCGAAGAAGCCGGTGCGGTCATAGCCGCGGGCGAGACAATCGCTGATGCCGCGGATCGTGAATTCCTTGTCGCGGGTGCACATGAAGGCTTGTCCCATCCATTCCCCGCCGTGATCGTAATCGATGGCGTAGACATAATAATAACGCGCGACCAGATTGCCCTTGAGTACCGTCTCACATTTTCGCGCCGGCAGGTTCCACCAGCCTTCGGTCGTCCAGCCGTCGGAGTCCTTGTAGCCGATGGCGGCGCCGACGCGGCTCGCCGTATTGTTGCACAATACGAAATCGGCCCTGGCCGGCTGCGCCGTGGCGGCGAAAGCCAACGCGAGCGCGCACGCAACCACGCACCGTCCGCTTATTGCCGCGACAGCAGAAAACCGGGTCCCCCTGACCATTCCGGGAAGCGTCCTCTCCCTCAATTCGTCTTCAGCCGAAATGCCACCGTCATCCGCGTCCCGACAACCCTAATCGACGACGATGGCGCGGAAATCGGTCACGTTGGTGAAGGTCGGACCGGGCCGGAACAAGTCGCCGATGCCACTGAAAAACCCCGTGGAATCGTTGTCGGCGAGAAACGCGGCGGGATCGAGGCCGGCGGCGCGGGCGCGCGCGAGGGTGGTTTCGTCGATAAAGGCGCCGGCCGGGTCGTCGGAACGGCCGCGGCCGCCGTCGGTGCCGTCGGTGTCGGCGGCGAGCGCCGAGATGCCGGGGGCGCCGTCAAGATGGAGCGCGAGCGCCAGGGCGTATTCCTGGTTGGGGCCGCCTTTGCCGTGGCCTCGCAACGTCACCGTCAATTCGCCGCCCGACAGGATGACGGCGCGGCGGCCTTCGGCCTTGAGCTCGCGGGCGAGCTTGGCGTGCGCGGCGGCGACCTCGCGCGCCTCGCCCTCCACGCGGTCGCCGAGCATGACGCATTCGTAGCCCCAGGCGGCGGCGCGCTCGGCGGCGGCTTTGAGCGCGTCGGCCGGCCGCGCGACGATGCGGTAATCGGTCGCGGCAAAAACCTTGTCGCCCGGCTTCGGCGTCTCGTTGGCCGGATCGTTAAGCGCCGCGGGTCACGGCTTCCGGCAAATCGAGCCGATAGCGCGCCACCACCGCGCGCGCGTCGGCGAGCGTCGTCGGATCGGGCACCGTCGGTCCCGAGCCGATCACCGCCGGGTCGTCGCCCGGTACGTCGGAGATCGCCAGCGTCACCACCTTGGCCGGATAGGCGCGTTGCGCCAGCCGCCCGCCCTTGATGCGCGAGAGATGCTTGCGCACGGTGTTGATTTCGCCGATGCCAGCGCCGCTGCGCAGCAGCGCGCGCGTCACCGCCTGCTTTTCCTCGAGCGTCAGCCCTTGCGCCGGCGCAATCCAGTTGGCCGAGGCGCCGCCGGAAAGGAGCACCAAAACGAGATCGCCGGCGTCGACCGCATCGGCGAGCTTCAGCGTCCGCCGGGTCGCGGAGATGCCGGCTTTGTCCGGGACCGGATGGCCGGCCTCGATCACCGGGATGTGCTTGGTCGGCCGCTTGTAGCCGTGGCGGGTGACGGCAAGCCCGGCGAGCCGGTGCGGCGGCAGCATGCTGCGGTAATGAAGCTCGGCCACTTCGGTCATCGACCCGGCCGCCTTGCCGGCAGCGAGGATCACCAGGCGCCCGCGTCCGGCCGGCGGGGCCGGCAGATGCGGCGGCAGCGCGAGTCGCGGGTGAGCGACGTCAATGGCCGTCCAGAACAGCTGATTCGAGCAATGTCCGCCGCGCGCTGTCCATTCAACTCCCCGGGCGTTCGGCGCGATGGTTCGGCGGCCGATATGGCAAGACGCCCGTCACGCCTCTATGTTCCACGATTAACATGCTCCACCATAACGAATTTGCCGGAGACGATCATGGCCGCCGACGACAAGACCCGCACCGAACTCGAAGCCGCCGTGTTCCGCCGGCTCGTCGAGCATTTGCGCACCCGCACCGATGTGCAGAACATCGATCTGATGAATCTCGCCGGCTTCTGCCGCAATTGTCTCTCCAATTGGATGAAGGACGCGGCCGACGCGCGCGGCCTGCCGATGACCAAGGACGAGAGCCGCGAAGCCGTCTACGGCATGCCCTACGAGGAATGGCGCGCAAAATACCAGACCGAAGCATCGGCGGCGCAACAGGCGGCATTCGAAAAAGCAAGCGCAAAACATTGATGCACCAAGTTTAATGCGATCGTCCTGTGCAGTGCTGTGGACGAGCGCGCGCGCGGCTTGACCGCGGCTGCCGCGCTTTCGACAACCTCCTTAAGCCCGTCATTGCGAGGAGTGCCCGATGGCTACCGCCGCCAACGCTGCCGCGACCAACGCTGCCGTCACCAACGACCCGTCCGCCCAGGATGCGACCCATCGTTTCGCCAAGGACCAGCTCAAGGCGCTGGTCGAACGCATCGAACGGCTCGAAGAAGAAAAGAAGGCGATCGCCGACGACATCCGCGACGTCTACGGCGAAGCCAAAGGCAACGGCTTCGACGTCAAGGCGCTGCGCACCGTGGTGCGGCTGCGCAAGCAGGACATCAACGAGCGCAAGGAGCAGGAGGCGATTTTGGAAACTTACCTGCATGCCTTGGGGATGCTGGGGTAGCGGCAGGCCGTCATTCCGGACGCGGGCGAAGCCCGCGACACGGAATCCATAATCACAGGATTCGGAAGTCTGCGCGCACGTCTGCGGCGGAAGTTTTGCCGCCGCGGCGATGACTGTGGATTCCGGGCCCGGCGCTTCACACCCTACCGCAATTATAAGAGCACACGGAGAGAGACAAACCCGCCGCCACCTGCTGTGAGTTGCGATTGTGCAACCGCAGGCCGTATTCGGCCAAAAAATTTGTGCATTTCGACAGCATCCGCTTTTATTTGCTCCTGGTATATTGTTACTTCGCCATTGTGGGACGCGGGTCGCGTGAAGCTTTCGCGCCGCTTTGCCGAGTGGGTTCAACAACGCGAACCGCTCGTGTGCACGGAAGTTGCGTGGCGTCAGTTCGTCCGCGGTCGCGTGCAAATTGTTCAGCGTGAATTGAGTCGGACGCGCAATGCCGCGATCGCTGTAACGCGTCAAGCCGTAGTCTGAACTGCCCGTAATTGTATCCAGTATTGTATCGTATTTGTCGGCGCGTTTGTCGGCGTACGTTCGTTGGTGCGCTCGGATATCGCGTGTTTTCTCCCTGTGACTGCGCAGCTTTGCGGTTGCCGTGCCGTGTCGTGGTGCGGCTGCGTCTACCTATTGCCGGAATTTCGATAACGCGGGGGCTATAATCGTGTTTATCAACATTTTCGCGGCGGGAAGTCCGCCGGTTTTGCCGCGCGCGCAGCGCAGCCGTGGTCGGCGCCGCTTGCCTAGGTCTCGTCATAACCGGGGGCGGGCAGGCGTTCGCCGAATCGAGCGGATGCGCCGCGCTTAATGGCTCTACATGGTTACTCAGTACCTCAGGCACCGCCTCGCAAAGCGGAAACTTTGATGTCGGCGACCAGGTGACGTTTTTATTTGGCTTCGATCCGTCTCCGACGGCCACGTATGCCTTCACTGGGTCACTGTCGCCTGGTGGGTCAGGCTCATTAGCCGTTCCCCCTGACATTTTTCACCGTAGCCACAGCTGGTAGCGGCACCCTCACGCTCAATGGTGGAGGGGATCCTGCCGTGGTCTTCGGCGCCATCTGCAACCCCGCCTCCGGGCCGACCCTCGGCGTGACCATGACCCACACCGGCAATGCCGTCCAGGGCGGCACGTTCAACTATACGATCACCCCGAGCGCGACGGTGGCGAATACGTCGGGGACGCTGACGGCGACCTGGACCTTGCCGGCGGGCCTGACCTACAACGCGGCGTCGGGCACGGGCTGGTCCTGCTCGGCGAGCGGATGCACCTCGACGAGCGTCATCACGGCGGGATCGAACGGCAATCCCATCGCTTTGACGGTCAACGTGGCGTCCAACGCCGGATCGCCCTTGACGCCGAGCGTCACCCTTTCCGGCGGCGGTGCGTCCGCAAGTGCGACGGGGAGCGACAGCGGCACCACAGTAAACCCGGCGGCGCCCGTGGCCGGGTCGGTGACGGCAACGGTGGCGTTTAATTCGACCAACAACCCCATCAGCTTGAACTTGTCCGGCGGCACGGCGGCGAGCGTCGCGGTGTCGACGCCGGCGAGCCACGGCACGGCGACGGCGTCGGGCACGTCGATCACCTATACGCCGGCGGCCGGTTACAGCGGCACCGACAGTTTTCAATATACGGCGACCAACACCGGCGGCACGTCAGCGCCAGCGACGGTGACGATCACGGTGAAGCCGGCGGCGCCCGTGGCCGGGCCGGTGACGGCAACGGTGGCGTTTAATTCGACCAACAACCCCATCAGCTTGAACTTGTCCGGCGGCACGGCGGCGAGTGTCGCGGTGTCGACGCCGGCGAGCCACGGCACGGCGACGGCGTCGGGCACGTCGATTACCTACACGCCGGCGGCCGGTTACAGCGGGTCCGATACCTTCCAATATACGGCGACCAACGCCGGCGGCACGTCAGCGCCGGCGACGGTGATGATCAAGGTGAAGTCGGTGCCGGCGCCGGTGGCCGGGCCGGTGACGGCAACCGCGGCGTTTAATTCGACCAACAACCCCATCAGCTTGAACCTGTCCGGCGGTGCGGCGACGAGCGTCGCGGTGTCGACGCCGGCGAGCCACGGCACGGCGACCGCGTCGGGCACGTCGATCACCTATACGCCGGCGGCCGGTTACAGCGGCATGGACAGTTTTCAATATACGGCGACCAACGCCGGCGGCACGTCAGCGCCGGCGACGGTGACGATCACGGTGAAGCCGGGAGCGCCGTTGGCCGGGCCGGTGACGGCAACCGTGGCGTTTAATTCGACCAACAACCCCATCAGCTTGAACCTGTCCGGCGGCACGGCGGCGAGCGTCGCGGTGTCGACGCCGGCGAGCCACGGCACGGCGACCGCGTCGGGCACGTCGATCACCTACACGCCGGCGACCGGTTACAGCGGCACCGACAGTTTTCAATATACGGCGACCAACACCGGCGGCACGTCAGCGCCGGCGACGGTGACGATCACGGTGAAGCCGGCGGCGCCCGTGGCCGGGCCGGTGACGGCAACGGTGGCGTTTAATTCGACCAACAACCCGATCAGCTTGAACCTGTCCGGCGGCACGGCGGCGAGTGTCGCGGTGTCGACGCCGGCGAGCCACGGCACGGCGACCGCGGCGGGCACGTCGATCACCTATACGCCGGCGGCCGGCTACAGCGGCACCGACAGTTTTCAATATACGGCGACCAACACCGGCGGCACGTCAGCGCCGGCGACGGTGACGATCACGGTGAAGTCGGGGTCGCCGACGGTGACGTCGATCAGCCCGAATACCGGCCCGGCGAGGGGCGGCACCAGCGTGACGATTACCGGCACCAACTTCACCGGCGCGACCGCCGTCAAGTTCGGCGTCGCCAACGCGACCTCGTTCAGCGTCATCAGCGCCACCACGATCATCGCCATCTCGCCGGCCGGCGCGCTCGGCACGGTGAGCGTAGCCGTCACCACGGCGGCGGGAACGAGCGCGACCGGCCCGACCGATCAGTTTACCTACGCGGTGCCGGCCGGCAGCTTGAAGCTGCACACCTTGGAGGTCGCGGGGACCGCGACGGTTTCAACGATCTCCGGCCAGGTGATCACCGGCCAGGTGGCCGACGCGATCGGGGATGCGTTCAGCACCGGCGCGGCCCCGATCACGCCAGGGCCGAACGGCATGCACTTCAACTTCGCCGCCGAGCCGCAGCGCGACGCCGCGACGCAGGAAGCCCAGGATGCCGTCAATGCGCTCGCCTATGCGGGCGGCGTCTATAAGGCGCCGCCGCTTGCGCCGTCGCTCTGGAGCGCCTGGGCCGACGTGCGCGGCACCGGGTTCGACCAGAACAATGCCCTCAGCCAGGAGCAACAAATCAACGTCACCGGCGGCATCGGCTACAAGCTCTCGCCCAATCTTCTGGTCGGCGTCTTCACCGGCTACGAGAACTTCAATTTCACGATGCAATCGGTCGCCGGCAAGTTGACCGGCGACGGCGGCACCGTCGGCGGCTACGCGGCGTGGCGCTTCACCGATCGTTGGCGCCTCGACGGCATGCTCGGCTGGTCGGATATTCTCTACGACGGCTCCGCTGCCGGCGCATCGGGCTCGTTCACCGGATCGCGCTGGCTCGGCTCCGGCGGCTTCACCGGCAACTATAACTGGGACGGCTTTGCGCACGAACCCTCGGTGCGCATCTATACGCTGTGGGAGAGCGACAGCGCCTATAACAACTCGCTCGGCACCGCGCAGGCCGCGAACAGCTTCTCGGAAAGCCGCGCCAGCACCGGCGACAAGATCAGCTATCCCTGGCAGGTGTCGCCGGCTCTGCGCATCGCGCCTTACGGCGGGCTCTACGCCGACTTCCGTTTCTCCACCAATACCGGGCTGCCGGTCGGCGTGCCCTTCGTCGGCATCGAGGACGGCTGGTCGGGGCGCGTGACCGCCGGCGTGTCGATGAATTTCGCCAACGGCGCCACCGCCACCTTCGGTGGCGAACTCGGCGGTCTCGGCTCCGACTACTATATCTGGTCAGCAAACGCGCGGCTGAACTGGCGGTTCTCAGTGCTCGCCGGGTCAGCTGCGGCGGCGACGAGGACGAAGGTGTTGCGGGTGCAATTGCCACACGACGCGCGTGGCAGGATGAAACACGCTTAGCGCAAATCCGCCGTCCGCGTCGGATAGCTCACGGTCGAGACGAACACGATGGCGCTGCCGCCGTTGAAGTGGTCGTTCGCGAGACCGAGCTGCGGGTCGGCGGCGAACGTCATCATCACCGAAGAGTCCGGCTTGTGCATCAGCGCCGCGAGCGAACGGTAGTCGCCGGCGCCGAGCGCGGTGATGGTGAGGAAGCGGTGCACGCTCGGCGACATCATGATGGCGCGCAGCCACGGATCGTTTTGCGGCGCGTTGCGGTCGAGCGCCGCCTTGTTGGCGACGCTCAGAATGACCGAAACCTGCCGGCCGTCGGCGCGCTTGACCGCGATCGTGGTGTCGTTGGCGCCGGTCTGCGCGGGCACCGCGCGCGCCGCGGAGCCCCGCGTGATCGGGATGGCGGCGATCGGCGTGGTGGTGACGGCGGGCGCCGCGTCGCCACGGTCCGGCTGTTCCGCATAGGCGAGCGCGAGCGCGGGCGACACGCGATCCTCGCGGCCGGCAAAGGGCCCGACCGCGGCCGGATCAGCGGCGGCAATCGCGCCGGTCTTGTCGGCTGCGGCGGCGGCGCGCGAGCGGGCGATGGCGGCGATCGCGGCGATCGCCGACGGCCGCGCCGCGGTCATGCCGTCCGGAAGGCCCTGCCAATAGCCGCGGGCGCGGATGATCTCGTTCGGCGTCAGCGTCGCGACGCGGTCGGTGTCAGCGGCGGCCGCCGGCGCGGCGAGCGGCGCCGCCTCGGCGCGGCTGATCACGCGGGCCTTGGCGGCAAGCTGGGCGACGTGAATGAGTTTTGCTTTCTCGGTGGCGAGCTTGTCGGCGGCATGATCGAGCGCGGCGACGACGGCGGTCTTGGCCCGCGTGCGCAGCGGTTCCGGCGCGGGCGCCGTCGGCGCGGCTGACGCCGTCGCGACCGGGGCGGCGGCCGCCGCGGCGTCATCGTCATCCTCGTCCTTCGGGTGCATGCCGAACAGCCGCGCGAACACATTGCCGCTGTGATGGCCGCCGTCGGCGGAGGCGACGTTGATCCCGGCGCTGCGCGCGGCCTCGAGCGACATTTCGGACGGCGTTGCGCCGCGCTTTTCGATGTCGGCCAGCGCCAAAGAATAGCCGGGTAGCGGCCGGCCGTCGGTCGGGATGTGAACGGTGCGGCCGTCCGGGAACACGCGCACCAGCTGCTCGCGCGTCATCCGCGGCCAGTGCCGGATATTGCCGGTATCCATGTGGACGAAGGGCGAGCCGGAGGTCGGATAGAAGCCGACGCCGCCGCGCTGCAGGCGCAGCCCGATGACCCGGAGCTGCTCGAGCGGCACGCCGGGGATATAAAAATCCATGGCGTGGCCGAGCATGTGCTGGCTGAAACGCGCGACGCCGTGGCTGCGCCGGCGCAGCATGGCGTTGGTCTGCGGCGAGCGATAGCCGCACACCACCCAGATCGGCGCCTTGGCGCCGGTTTCCCGCTGCACCTCCCAGACGAGGTCGATCAGATGCGGGTCCATGCGGGTCTGTTCCGAGCGCCGCCAGTCGCGCAGGAACCAGTTGAGCTTCTCCAGCGCCGCCTCGTCGTAACGGCCGTCGCGCTTGAAGGTGATGGTGATGTCTTCGTCGGTGTGGATGTGGTGCAGCGAGATGGTGCGGGTGTCGCCCTCGGCGACCGCGGTCTGCAGCCCGCGCGAGCCGAACGTCAGAACGAGCGCGGCAAGGCCGCTCGCATAGAGCGCGGACTTTGCGGACACACCACGGAAGCGTAGGCGCTCTCGACCAACGAGCACTGGCAATCTCGCGTTGACGTTTTGAACTGACGCCACCCGCCGCGGCCCCAACCGCAGCGGATAACCCTAACGCACCGTAAATTTGGGAAGGGTTAACGCGAACTTAGTGCAACCCCATCCCCGACATGAACAGGCGTAAAGATTGAGTGTGGCGAAAAGTGGCCCGAGGAGCGTCGCGCCGGGCGCCGGCGGTTGGCGGGTGGGGCAAACGTTAGGGATTGGTTAATGGGTTGGGGAAAATTCGACGTTTTCGGCATTCACTTAGGATTATATCCCCGTTTAAGTGCCTTGTTTCACCTCTCCCCGCTTGCGGGGAGAGGTCGAGCGAAGCGAGGGTGAGGGGGCCTCGCCGCGAGTTTGAGCGCCGGAGTCGATGCGAGGGCGTCGCGAAACATCGTATGTGGCTCGGCCAAGCGGCACCGCCCCCTCATCCCGACCTTCTCCCCGCGCGGCGGTCGCGCGGCGGGGAGAAGGAGCAGGGTGGCTACCAGTCCTACTGCAAAGTAACAGCAAGACAGCCTTCGATCGCTTCCCGCAGGTTGCGCATCAATTCGTCCGTGGTCTCGCCCTGGGTGGCGCAGCCAGGAATTGCGGGGACTTCGGCCCAGAAGCCGCCTTCCTCCGCATCATGCACCACGACTTTGATCTTCATCTCGGCTCTGCCATGCGCCAATTCCGAAAATACGCCTGGCATGGCTGAATTCAACCGCTGTGGCGCGCCGAGCCATTCGGCGGAGAAACCGCGGAAAGCTTATCAATTATCATCAAGTATCGTCCTCGATATAGAGACATATGCTTGACAAAATGTCCCAAAATGGGGTACAAGCTAACGAATCTCGCCCCCGTACCAGGACGCCGGCCGGGTGACTCCGGCTGGCGGGGCGAGTGCGGTTCCCGCGGGTCGAGGCTCGTCACCTCGGCTCTCGGGCGGCTTGGGCAAGACACGCCCGACCGGCATCATGACCGGTGCTGCGGGTGCAATCTCGCTGGGCTGGGACAGCAAGGCGCGGGTAATGCCCGCGAGTGACGCATGGAAAGCCGGTCCGCCGGCTTCGCGTCAAATGCGTTGCGATGCGCTCCGTCTTTCGAACCATCGGGTCGGGCGCTCTGAACCGGTCCCAGGAAGTCGCGTGGCTCGAGCTGAGCGGTGGCGTTCGGTCGCGACCGCAAGTGCCGTGGTGGAACGCCGAGAGGCGAGCGGCCCGCCGAGGGGCCGCGCCGTGCCCGTGAGGGCACGGAGGTTACGCAACAGCGCCTTTCGGCGTTCCGCTTTCCTTTTTCGTCATTGCGAGCGAAGCGAAGCAATCCAGACTCTGTGCCGCCGACCCTGGATTGCTTCGTCGCAAACGCTCCTCGCAATGACGAGGCTTATCCGCGCCTAATCACGATGCCGCCGGTCCCACCGCCGGCGCCATCTGACGAAGATCGGGCCCGGCGCTTCGTCCTTCTGCTTGGTGCCGCATAGCTCGGGCGCGAAGGCGCGCCGCGAGAACGAGAGCTATTTCACCTCTCCCCGCCGCGCGGGGAGAGCGTAGGCGTCCTCTGGACGCCGTGTTTGGTGTTGAGAACGCCGATGCGAAGCATCGGCTATGCGAAGCGAGGGTGAGGGGGCGGTGCCGCGAGTTTGAGCGGTGCCGGTCGAAGCGGGCAATCGCTGACATTCCTTTGCTGCTCAGACTCACGGCGCCGCCCCCTCATCCCGACCTTCTCCCCGCGCGGCGGGGAGAAGGAGAAGAACGCGCCCGCCTGTTTTGCCGCCCGCGATCGGTGCTAGACTGCGGCGTTGGGCCGCGATGAGCCGCGAAAATTGCGGCCCCAAAAGCGGGCCCGAAGAGCTCGCAACAGCAGGAACGAAACGCTGATGACGCTTGATGCGGAGAGTGGCGCGGCGCCGCAGGCGGCCGGCGCGGCGGAGCCGATCTGGTACGCGTCCTATCCGCCCGCCGTTCCCAAGACCATCGACCCGGACCGGTTTGCCTCGTTGCCGGCGATGCTGATCGACGCCTGCCGGCGCCACGCCGCGCGGCCCGCCTTCGAGTGCCTCGGCACGCGCCTCACCTTTGCCGAGTGGGACCAGTTGAGCCGCGCCTTCGCCGCCTTTCTGGTCCAAGAGGCCAAGTTCAAGGCCGGCGACCGCATCGCCATCATGATGCCGAACCTGCTCGCCTATCCGGTGGCGTTCTTGGGCGCGCTGCGCGCCGGCATGATCGTGGTCAACGTCAATCCCTTGTACACGCCGCGCGAGCTGCGCGCGCAGCTTGCCGATGCCGGCGCCGTCGGCATCGTCATCATGGAGAATTTCGCCCACAAGCTCGAACCGGTCGTCAAGGAGACGGCGATCCGTCACGTGGTGGTGGCGCGGCTCGGCGATTTCATGCCGACGCTCAAGCGCGCGGTCTACAACTTCGCCAACACCCATGTGCGGCGCGCGGTGCCGGCGTGGCGCTTCGACACCGTGACGACGCTGCAGCGCGCCTGCCACCGCCGCCCCGGCGCCGGCTATGCCGACGCGCAAATGGCGTCATCGGCGCCGGCGCTGCTGCAATACACCGGCGGCACGACCGGCGTGTCCAAGGGCGCCGTGCTGAGCCACCGCAATCTGGTCGCCAACACGCTGCAGTGCCAAGCGTGGGTCTCGCCGCATATCGAGGAAGAGAAGGGGCGCGTGCTCACGCCGCTGCCGCTCTATCACATCTTCTCGCTCACCGCGAACCTGCTCGCGTTCGCCGAGATGGGCGGCCTGAGCGTGTTCGTGCCCGATCCGCGGGATCTCAAAGGGCTCATCCGCACCATGCGCGCGGCGCAAGTCACCACCATGACCGGGGTCAACACGCTGTTCAACGCGCTGATCAACACGCCGGACTTCGCCACGCTGGATTTCAGCATGCTGCGCTTTTCCCTGGGCGGCGGCGCGGCAGTGCAGACCGCGGTCGCGGAACGCTGGCGCGAGATCACCGGCTCCGATGTGGTCGAAGGCTACGGCCTGACCGAAGCCTCGCCGGTGGTGTCGATCAATCCCATTCTCGGCCCGAAACTCGGCACCGTCGGGCTGCCGGTGCCGTCGACCGAAGTCGCCATCCGCGACGATGCCGGCCACGACCTTCCCGCCGGCGAGGCGGGCGAGGTGTGCGTGCGCGGGCCGCAGGTGATGCAGGGCTATTGGCAGCGCCCGGACGAGACCAGGCTCGTTCTCGCCGACGGCTGGCTGCGCACCGGCGACATCGGCGCGCTCGACGCCGGCGGCTATCTGCGCATCCTCGACCGCAAGAAGGACATGATCAACGTCTCCGGCTTCAAGGTGTTTCCGAACGAAGTGGAAGACGTGATCGTGCAGCATCCGGGCGTGATGGAGGCGGCCGCCATCGGCATCCCGGATGAACGTTCCGGCCAGACGGTCAAACTGTTCGTGGTCAAGCGCGATCCGGCGCTGACCGCGGAGGATCTGCGGAAATTCGTCCACGATCGCCTCGCCGGCTACAAGCGGCCGCACGTGATCGAATTCGTCGACGCGCTGCCGAAGAGCAATGTCGGCAAGATCATCCGGAAGGATTTGAAGTGAAAATTCGTCATTGCGAGCGAAGCGAAGCAATCCAGACTCTGTGCCGCCAACCCTGGATTGCTTCGTCGCTTCGCTCCTCGCAATGACGAATGACTGAGAAGCCCGCGGCGCCGTTCAATGCGCCATCAGCACCGGAAGCTTGGCGTTGGCGAGGACGTGGCGCGTGGTGCCGCCGAAGATCATCTGGCGCAGCCGGCTCTGGGTGTAGGCACCCTTGATGAGGAGGTCGCAGCCGAGTTCGGCGGCCTTGTTCAACAAGACTTCGCCGGCGTTGCGCTTGCCGGCGGCGATGGTGATGCAAGTCGAGGCGATGCCGTTCTGCACGAGCGAGCGCGCCATCTGCTCGCCGCTCGGCCCGGCGACCGTCGCGCCTTCGACCGTGCAGATGGTGACGCGCTCGGCGAGGCGCAGCAGCGGCATGGCGAACGCGGTGGCGCGCGCCTGCTCGGTGCTGCAGTTCCACGCGATCATGACGTTGGTGGCGAGCGTCGACGGTGACGTGGGGGAAGCGATGAGGATCGGGCGGCCGCTCTCGAACAACGCGGATTCGAGCGTGACCATGGACGGGCTCTGCCATTCGTCGCCCGGCCGCGCCAGGACGATGATGTCGAACACGCGGCCATAGCTGCCGACGAAGTCGTGGCCGCTCGGCGCGGCGGAGAGCCACGACCATGACAGCGTGGCCGGTATTTCGTCGGCGCGTTGCGGGATTTTGTGCCGCGCCATGAAGTCGTGAAACAGCGCCTCGGCCTGGCGCACCATGTCGGCGTCGTTTTCCTTGACCGCCACCATGGTCAGGCCGGTGTCGGGGTCCATCGCCACCATGTCGGCGATCGCCGGCCGCATCGGGAAGCCTTCGATGCAGCTGCCGAATTTTTGCGCCAGCAACAGCGCCGTGTCCAAGGCCGATACCATTTCGGCGCCGTGTTCGGTAGGAACGAGAATGCTTTTCATGACCGCGCCCCGCATGTCCCGGTCCGCCGATCATACTGCCCCGGCGAAGGGCCGCCAAATTCGCCGAGGGCGTCGATCGTCCTCTTCGGGCGGCTTGACGGCGAATGGCCGCCGGGCTAGCCGCGAAGGGCTGGAGCGCTTCATGGCCGTTTACACCGATGTCACCGCGGAAGACCTGATCCCCTTCCTCGCCGGCTACGATATCGGCGAGCTTTTGGCGCTCAAGGGCATTGCCGAGGGGGTGGAGAACTCGAACTTTCTGGTCCATACCAGCCGCGGCTATTACATCCTGACGCTGTATGAACGCCGCGTCGCCACGGGCGACCTGCCGTTCTTTCTGGGCCTGATGGAGCATCTGGCGAGCCGCGGCATTACCTGTCCGCAGCCGGTCAGGAATCGCGCCGGCGAGACGCTCGGCCGGCTCGCCGGCCGGCCGGCGGCGATCGTCACGTTTCTCGACGGCATGTGGATGCGCCGTCCGACCGCCGGCCACTGCGCCGCGCTCGGCGAGGCGCTGGCGCGGCTGCATCTTGCCGGCGCCGACTTCGCCATGCGGCGCGACAACGCGCTCTCGGTCGCCGGCTGGCGGCAGCTTTTCGCCGCGTGCAGCGAGCGCGCCGACGAGGTGCAGCGCGACCTCAAATGCCTGATCGCGACGGAATTGGATGCGCTCGAGCGCAGCTGGCCGCAAGGCCTGCCGCAAGGCGTCATCCACGCCGATCTGTTTCCCGACAATGTGTTCTTTCTCGGCGACCGGCTGTCCGGACTGATCGACTTTTATTTCGCCTGCACCGACACGCTGGTCTACGACGTTGCCATCTGCCTCAACGCCTGGTGCTTCGAGGTCGATCATGCCTACAACGTCACCAAAGGGCAGGCGCTGCTCGCCAACTACGCGCGCGTGCGCCCGCTCTCCGCGCAGGAATGGGAGCAACTTCCGCTGTTGGCGCGCGGCGCCGCGCTGCGGTTTCTGCTCACGCGCCTCGTCGACTGGCTCGACGTGCCGCCCGGCGCGCTGGTGCGGCCGAAGGATCCGATGGAATATGTGCGCAAGCTGCGCTTCCATCAGAAAGTCGCCAGCGCGCGGGATTACGGAGTGATCGCGCCGTGAGCGAGGCGAACGAAGCGCTGCCGCACGTTGTCGTTCATACCGACGGCGCCTGCTCCGGCAATCCCGGTCCCGGCGGTTACGGCGCCATTCTCACCTTCGGTGACCGCGAGAAGGAGCTCAAAGGCGGCGAGCCTAACACCACCAACAACCGCATGGAGCTGATGGCGGCGATCGCCGCGTTCGAGGCGCTCAAGCGGCCGTGCCGCGTTGACGTCCACACCGACAGCCAATATCTGCGCAACGGCATTCTGTCCTGGATCAATACCTGGAAGCGCAACGGCTGGCGCACCGCCGACAAGAAGCCGGTCAAGAACGTCGATCTGTGGCAGCGGCTCGATGCTGCGCTCGCCAAGCATCAGGTGCAGTGGCACTGGGTGCGCGGCCATTCCGGCCACGACATGAACGAGCGTGCCGACGTTCTGGCGCGCGAAGCGATCGCGGAGGTGCGTGCGGCGGGGAAGGCGGCGGCGAAGCCGTAGCAGTTGCGCGATATACCGGGCGCCGTTCTTGCAACTTTTCCATCGACAGACGATAACGGGAGCCGCAGCTCAGACAAAATAAATCGTGCTCGTAATCTGCCGAAAATCTCGCGTACTCTGCCTTACGAACTGAATTTCATCTTGAGTGAAAAGTCACGCTCATAGCAGCTCCTTGCTTGGTAACACGGTCCTCCAGCGCAGCGTGAACCATTGCTTTATCGGGCTAACCGGAAACCAGTCGTCGAATTGGAGATTTTCTACTTCCAAGAAGGCATTCAGCTCGTCTCGCGTAAAATGCAGAGCATAAAAGTGGGAGCGTGAGAAATCTGGCTTTGATTGCTTTTTTTATCTGAATAATCTTTTATCTGGATAATCGCATCATCCACGGCCTGGTGACGTTGCCGCGAGCCGCAATCGTGGGCCGGCGCACGTCGCAACGAAAGATCGCGACGTTAGTATGATGCCCGATGACCGTCACCGATTTGAATTTTTCGGTCCGCGCGAGGCTCAGGCTCAGAGGCTCGTGGAAGAACAGCATAGGATTTCGGCGGATGGCCTGGCTGTCCTCCTCATAGCCCGAGACTAGCAAGACGCTGCGAGTTTTCTCGGCGAGATAATCGATGAGCCCGAGGTATGCCGAAGGCGTTTCTTGATGGATCAGGACTTCGAAGCACAGCACCAGTTCGACCGCCGGCGCGTGGGCCGCCGGAGCGAACAGAAATGTCCAGTCGGGACGCTTGCGCTTCGCGGCTTCCAAGGCGGGCGCGGATTGATCGATACCGATATACCCGCGAAGCGAGAGCGCTTTGACGACCTCCAAATCGCCGCAGCCGACATCTAGGACCGACGCAGCCTGTTCAGCGCCTTGAGCCCGTAGCAATTGTCGCTTGAACGCCAAATTGTCTCCGCGCGAGCCGACGCCAGAACCGCGCTCACTAAAATGCGCATAGCGCATGTCCCAGAACAGCCTGTTATCGAAATGTCTCGCGATTTGCGCGTTTGCGGTGCCGACAGCAGCGGCTTCGAGTGGCGTAAGGGCTGCCCTCGGTTCGAGCGCGCCGAGTACATTCAGCGAATCATTGTGGTAATGCAGGATTGAAATCGGGCGTGTCGTGTCGAAATACGCGTGGTTACCAGCAAAATGAACGTAATAATTCAAGTTCGACGGCGCCAAATCGAAGGGTGCACCAGTCTCGTGAACCGCCAGGCAAAAGCTTACTTGATCGATGTGCATTTCCTTGCCTAAGCGACGCAGCGGTTCGATGTTGCCTTGAAGCCAGAGAGCCCAGCGCCTCCAAGCCGCAAACAACACGTCCGCATGTTCTCTGGGAACGCTGTACATGCCACCGTTGCAATTTCCACGATAGGTCTTGGTTTCGTCGGCATCGACAACGCAAGTCGCAGGTCTCGTCGAGAATCCGGCGGCGATCATGATTTCATCGAGCACTTCTTTCGGCGGATTAGCGAAATCGACAATTTTCGCGCTGATCGACTCGGCCGGAAGTTGCTCCCGACAGTCGGCGACGAGGATCATGTCGGTGTCCAAAAAGACGAAGTGGTCAGCGTCAGCTTGGCGGAGGTTGTTCCATTGAGAAAGCTTGTTACAATATCGCCCATCACCGAATCGTTCCAGCCTTGCCACGTCGCATCCCAGCGATCTGAAAATATCGATTGTCCGCGTTCCGACCTCGGGAGCGAATTGAACATGGATGTCTTGTGGCTTGGCGCCACAATGTTCGACGATCGAATGTGCGAGGTGCCAGCCCTGGTAAGCGAATTGCGGATCACTATCCACAATAAACGAATATGCTATCTTTCTAAGATCGTTCACGTGGAATCCCAAAATAGGTAGCGTTCAATCGGCCTTCCGGCGGCCCCGTTGTTTTTCCTCAGCTCTGAGCAAACGCGTTGCGCACGTGAGCGTGTTCTCCGCTCGAGGCGAGATGAAATAATCGGGGGGCCAATCGCGTCGGTTGTTCACTTCGATAAGTGGGTTCCCCGAAGACTCGTGAGTTGTCCATGAGGAACGCTTACTAACGGGCGCGAGCGGTCTGCTCGCGCCCGTGGTGAAACTCACATCTGCTTGAGCAGATTTTCGGCGCCGGAGGCTTCGGCCTTGCCGGGTGATTCTTCGATGTTGAGCGCTTTCACCACGCCGTCGTCCACGAGCATGGAATAGCGCTTCGACCGCAGACCGAGACCGGCGCCGGAACCGTCGAGCGAAAGTTCGAGCGCCTTGGCGAAGTCGCCGTTGCCGTCGGCGAGAAATTCGATCTTCGCGCCGGCGCCGGTCGCCTTCTTCCAGGCGTCCATGACGAACACGTCGTTGACGCCGGTGACGGCGATGGTGTCGACGCCCTTGGCTTTGAAGGCGTCGGCGTTTTGCAGAAAACCGGGCAGGTGATTGTTGCTGCAGGTCGGCGTGAACGCGCCGGGGACGGCGAACAGCACGACTTTCTTGCCTTTGAAAATCTCGTCGGTGGTCTTGGCGGCCGGGCCTTGCGGGCCCATCACGCGGAAACTGGCCTGGGGCAGGCGATCGCCAACCTTGATCGGCATGGTCGTGTCCTCTCGCTTTCGGGGGTTAGTCGGAGTTCGAGCGGAAATTAGCGTACTTTCGGAATTAGTCGAGAGCTTCGGCGTCGAGATCTTGGGCGTCAACATCTTGGGCGTCAAAATCTTGGGCGAGATCTCAGAATGATTTGAGACAGGCGGATCAATCGAGATGGGCGACGACTTCGATGGCATCGTTGGGCGAGACGGCGGTCAAGGTGAGTGCGGCGCCCTTCGCTTGGGCGCCCGGCGGCAAGCCGTCGAGCACGAAGGTGAAGCGCCGCGTGCCCGGCGCGTCGCCGGGCGCAGCCGCGGCTTCTTCAGGCAGCGGCAGCGCCCAATCCGGCGTCGGCCCCTCGGCGAAGAGATCGACCGGCTCGCCTTGCGGCGCCATGACCTCGACGACGACACGCTCGGGCGTCTTGCCCGGCTCACGGTGCAGCGACCGGATCGCCAGGTCGCCGGCCAAGTCGCCGGCCAAGTCGCCGCCCAAGCGGCCACGGATGCCGAGCGGGACGCGGCGTGGAACGCGGGCCTCCGCTGCGGCGAGCGCCGGCTCCTCGGCGCCGGCTTTGGCGGTGAGCGCGAGGTCGAGCGCGGCTTCGGCCGGGATGCATAGACTGCCGCAAATGGCATAATTGACCTTCGCGTGCAGCGAGGATGGTTTCGAGGCGTCCTTCGGCACGACACGCACCGGCAGCACGATGTCGCCATGGTAGCCGATCGAATGGCCGCCCGCGCCGTCGCCGAATTGCTCCGGCGCGGGCCACAGCACGGTCGCCGATGCGACGTTCACCGAGCCGGCGAAATCGAGCGTCGGCGGCACGCCGGAGTCGCCGGGATAGCGCCAGTAGGTTTTCCAGCCCGGATCGAGCCGGAGCTCGATGCCGGCCCGCAGCGGCGCCGCCGCTTTGGTCGACGCGCCGCCAATGAGACGCGCGGCCGCGTGGGGCTGCGGCTGCCACGCCGACGCCTCCTGTGCCCGCGCCGCCGGGCTGCCGAGGCCGCAGGCGAACGCGATTGTGGCTATTGCGATTGTGGCCGTCGCCGGGCGGCAATGAAACGGATCAGGCGTCATGGCGGCTCTCTATTCCGAAGCTGTTCACACGTGCCACTGACATGATCGTGACCGCAACCATCGTGACCGCAACCTATGTCATTATCGGGCTTGAACCTTTGCGCCGGGCATTCGTTTGCAAAAGCGGGTCGATCGGCTAACCTTTCGGCTATGAAATTGCCGCGCACATCGGGACAGAGCAGGGGCCAGGGCAGGGGCCAAGGGCGGGGGTATCTGGATGGCCAGATGCTCATCGCCATGCCGGCCATGCTGGACGAACGCTTTGCCCGTTCGCTGATCTATGTCTGCGCGCATTCCGACGAGGGCGCCATGGGCATCGTCGTCAATCATCCGGCGGCCAATATCAATTTTTCCGACCTTCTGGTGAAGCTCGACGTCATCCCGGCCGCCGACGTGATCCAGCTGCCGTCGCGCGCCGAGGTGGTCAAGGTCATGCGCGGCGGTCCGGTCGAGATCGAGCGCGGCTTCGTGCTCCATTCGGCCGACTTCTTCATCGAGAACTCGACGTTGCCGATCGACGACGGCATTTGCCTCACCGCCACGATCGACATTCTCAAGGCGATCGCCCGCGGCGACGGCCCGGCCAGCGCCATTCTGGCGCTCGGCTATGCCGGCTGGGCGCCGGGCCAGCTCGAAAGCGAAATTCAGGGCAACGGCTGGCTGCACTGTTCGGCCGACGCGGAGCTCGTGTTCGGTCCCGACGTCGACGGCAAATACGAAAAGGCCATGAAGAAGATCGGCATCGATCTCGGCATGCTGTCGAGCGAAGCGGGGCACGCGTAGGCGACAAATCATCGGGGGACCCGCGAGCAATCGGGCGCCGTCCGGGCCCGACGGGGCGCGTTCCCCAACCTGAACTGCAACAACCACATTATCCTGGTTGCATCGCTCAAATCCGCTTGTTGAGACAGGCTAGCGCTGGCGCGTTGGTCGGATTTCTCGGGTGGTAGGTCTTCATGTAGAGATAGAAATGACGGTTGGCAAAAGCGTCCGCCTTCGGCGTCGCGGCCGACCAAATCTTACTGCAATTGTCTTGGTCGCACGTGCCGCCGAGCGTGCGCATCGGGCCGGTAACGACCGGGCATTTGCAGGCCGCGGATTTCGGATCGTGTATGTCGACCTTGCATGGGGCGCCGTAGCACCAAGCCCACTTGGTGTCCTTGTTTGCGCAGGTCAGCGTCTTTTCCACATTGTTGAAGCGGTTGGAGTAGGTCGAAATAATGGTCATCACGCCGTCCCCGTCCCTCACGGGGTGGCGACTAGCGCAGTTTCCGGGTCCCATCGACCAGCCCTCTTCGACACTACAGCCGCAAATGACCTTGCTGCTGTCGGACGCATCCGGCGTACACAAGGCGCGTATGCATAGCGCGTACGTGTCGTGGCAAAACACAGCCGGTCTTTTGATATCGAGGTCGGGCGGGGCGGTTTGGCCGTGGGCCAAGGAGATGAAGGCGGTTGCGGCGGTCAGTAGTGCGATGGCCAACGATTTCATCGGGAGCCTCCCTCGCGTCAAGGTTGAGGGACACCAGATCGCATATTTTCGCTCTCAACGCAAGATTGTACCGCGCCTCGTTATCTGAGACGGCCTGCTGCTTCCGTCATCTCGCCTCTGACCTGCGTCTTGCCGGACGGTTGCAGGAGTTCGCGCGCCTTTTCCGGCGTCATCGGTTCGCCGAAGGCGAAGCCTTGCGCGTACTCGCAGCCGAGCTGAAACAATTCGACCGCGTCGGAATCGGTCTCGGCGCCTTCCGCCACGACGTCCATCCCGAGGTCGTGCGCCAGCGCGATGATCGAGCGCAGGATGACCGGGCGGGTGCCCTTCGCCGTCGTGTGCACGAACGACTTGTCGATCTTGATGGTGTCGAACGGGAAGCGCTGCAGATAGGCGAGCGAGGAATAGCCGGTGCCGAAGTCGTCGAGCGCAAGGCCGGCGCCAAGCTCGCGGATCCGGTGCAGCATCTGCGCGGCGTGCTCCGGATTTTCCATCACGACGGATTCGGTGAGTTCGAGCTTGAGCGATCCGCGCGCCAGCGGCACGCGCGCCAACACTGTGCGCAGGTCCTGAATGAGATCGTGCCGCAGCAATTGCCGCGACGACACGTTGACGCTGGCGAACAACGTATCGCGCGGCCGCAGCGTGCGCTGCCACGCGCTGAGCTGGCGCGCGGTGCGTTCGAGCACGAACAGACCGAGCTCGACGATGAGCCCGGTCTCCTCGGCGATCGAGATGAACTCGATCGGCGACATGCGGCCGTGACGCGGGTGGTTCCAGCGCGCCAGCGCTTCGAAACCGGCGACCGCGCGGTCCTCGAGCCGCACGATCGGCTGGTAGAGGAGCGTGATTTCCTCACGCTCGATCGCGCGGCGCAGATCGGTCTCGATCGACAGCCGGTCGGCCTTGCGCGCGCGCATCGCGGATTTGAACACGTCGATGCGATCGCCGCCGATGCGCTTGGCGTGGTACATCGCCAGTTCGGCGTCTTTCAGTCGTTCCTCGCCGTGTTGCGGCTCGCCGTCGCCGAGCGTCAAGCCGATCGAACCTGTGAGGACGATCTCGCGGTCATTGAAGGTGATCGGCGCGCGCAGCGTGCGGCGGATCGTCTCGGCGAGCGCGACCAGGCGGGTCGAGTCGCGGTCCGACAAAATGATGATGCCGAATTGATCGCCGGAGAGACGCGCTAGCGTGTCCTGCGGTTTGATCAGCCGCGCCAGCCGCCGCGCCAGCGTCAGCAGGATCGAAGTCGCCGATCGCCATGCCGACGGAATCGTTGACCTGCTTGAAGCGGTCGAGATCGATGACCATCACCGTCGGCCGGATGGCGACATCGGATTTGGCAAGCCCAAGCGCCGCCTCTAGCCGGTCGAGAAACAGCTCGCGGTTGGGCAGCCCGGTGAGGTTGTCGTGGACGGCGTCGTGGAGAAGGCGCTCCTCGGCCGTCTTGAATTCGGTCACGTCGGTGAGCGTGCCGACGAGGCGGATGACCTCGCCGTCCGAGCCCACCACCGGGCGCGCGCGCAGCGCGAACCACAGATAATGGCCGTCGGCCGTGCGCATGCGAAAATCGTTGACGATGCGCCCGCGCCGTTGCTCGATGACATTGTCGAGCGTGGCACGGAAGCGGTCGCGGTCGAGCGGATGCAGCACTTCGACCCAGTTCGCCGCCGCGCCATCGAGCGCGCCGGCCTTGAGGCCGAGCATCGCCTCGGTCTCTGGGCTGGTAAAGACCCGGTCGGCCGCCACGTCCCAATCCCAGATCATGTCGCCGGCGCCGGTGAGCGCCAGCGCGCGGCGCTCGACGTCGGAGACGATGCCTTGCGCCATGCCGCCGGCGAACGCGTGCTGCATCACCGTGAAGCCGATCAGCATCACGATGAGAACCAGCCCGCCGAGCAACGCCGGCCCGATGATGTCATTGGTGACGAAGCCGAGCACGGTGAGCGCCGCGCCGAACACCCAGACCACGAGCAGAAACCAGGTCGGGATCAGCATCACCGCGCGGTCGTAGCCGTGCGTCGAGAGGTACACGACCAGCCCGAAGCCGAGTACGGCGACGAAGAACAGCGAGATGCGGGCAATGCCGGAGGCGACCGCCGGCGAGAACAGCGCCACCGCGACCAGCGCGCCGAGGAACGCCAGCCAGCCGACGGTGATGTGGGCATAGCGCACGTGCCAGCGGTTGAGATTCATGTACGCGAACAAGAACACCAACAGCGTCGCCGCCAGGATCGCTTCACCGGAGGCGCGCCAGATGCGCTCGGCGCCCGCCGACATGTCGAACACCTTGCTCCAGAAACCGAAGTCGATGCCGATATAAACGAGCACCGCCCAGCCGAGCGCGGCGGCGGCCGGAAACATCACGCTGCCTTTGACCACGAACAGAATGGTGAGGAACAGCGCCAGTAGTCCGGCGATGCCGATGACGATGCCCTGATAGAGCGTGAGCGAGTTGACCTTGTCCTTGTAGGCGTCTGGCTCCCACAGATAGAGCTGCGGCAGGTTCGGCGTGCGCAATTCGGCGACGAAGGTGATGACGGTGCCGGGATCGAGCGTGATGCGGAACACGTCGGCGTTGGGATTGCCCTGCTGCTCGGGCGGATCGCCGCTCGACGGGGTAATGTGAGCGATCCGCGACAGCCCAAGGTCGGGCCAGATCAGTCCCGAGCCGACCATGCGGTAATGCGGCGCCACGATCAGGCGATCGATCTGCTCGTCGCCATTGTTGGCGAGCGCGAACACCGCCCAATTGCTGCCGGCTTCGCGCGCCCGCACCTCGATGCGACGGACGATACCGTCGGTGCCCGGCGCGGTCGAGGCCTGGACGCGGTCGCCGTCGGTATGCTGAAACTCGATCGCGTCGGTGAGATCGATCGCGGGCGCGTCGAGACGCACGTTCACCGCCTCGACCGCGGATGCGGACGCGACCCCAAGGAGGGCTGCGAACACGAAGGCGGTCAGCGCCGCGGCGACGCGACAAGATATCAAGCGAAAACCTCCAGCGCGGCAGCCAGCGCAGGCGTTGCGTCGACGATTTCGAATTCCCCGGTGCGCCACTTTAATCGGCTTTACGCCGAATTCGCGGCCCATTTCTATGCTGCTCACCCGGTCAGACCCGCCTACACGACGATCAGTATCGCTTGTGGCGTGCCGCCGCAAGGAAATTGTGCTGTCTTTTCAAAGGGTCAGAACGATCTCGCCATTGTTCGACGGTGAGCGCTTCCGCTCAGGGCGCGGGCCGCGACGAGGTTGGTCGGGTGTGACAACGACGGCCACTTTGGTTAATTTCAATATCGACGGAGCTCGAACAATGGCCGCCGCTGACGACGACGACCGTCCAAAAAAGAAGATTGCCCATGAGATAGGGCAAGATTTGGCGCTGCTGTCGGTCGCGGAGCTTGCCGAGCGGGTGGGGCTACTCAAGGACGAGATCGCTCGACTGGAAGCAGAAGCGGCCAGAAAGCGTACGTCGCAAGCGGCGGCGGATGCGTTCTTTAAGAAGTAAGGCATTGTTAACGCTGTTCACGCGGGCGCAACGCCGAGCCAAGGCCTTGGCGGTCGCACCGATAGCTCCTGCACGTCCGTCCCGACGCCGCTACCTGCCAACATGAAGAATATGTAATAAACGTATGCGATTCCTTAACCTTTTGTTAAGCTTTCTCGTTCATTACAATCATTGTCCATCCTTTGGACATCGAGTGGCTCCTGTCCACTCTGTTTGACGCCTCCCTGTTATCACTTCGAGCCGCCGGCAACGGCGGCTCTTTTTTGTCGTCGCCTTGGCGCTGCGCCGACGGCCGCGCCTTAAATTCGCGCCCGCGGCAACTATGTCGGCGGCCCGCCGCCTGCTTTCTTGCTTCATCGCTGGACTTCGAAAGCAAGCCGCGCGATGCTACGCGCGGTGGTGAGGCGTACCCATGTCCGAGAAGCGTGCGAGTGAAGCCGGCGCTGTATCTTTCAGCGAGCGGCTGACGAGTTCCCAGGCCTTCGCGACCTTGTTTCGCGACGGCATGGCGCTGGTCGAGGAGACCGCGAGCTATCTCGACGGATCGGGCCGCCAGGAATCCAAGAAGCTCGAGCGCAACGCCGCGCTGGTCTATGCGACCGAGAGCATGCGGCTGACCACGCGGCTGATGCAGCTCGCCTCCTGGCTGCTGCTGCACCGCGCGGTCAAGGAAGGCGAAATGACGCTTGCGCAGGCGAACAAGGAAAAGAGCAAGGTGCGGCTCGCCGCCTGCGAACCCGGCGACGCCAAGTCGATCGCCCTGTTGCCGGCGGCGTTGCAAGAACTGATCGCGCGCTCGGTCAAGCTGCAAGGCGAGGTGCGCCGCCTCGACGCCACCATGCATGCGCCGACGCCGTTCAAGGTTCCGGTGAGCAATCCGGTCGAGCGGCAATTGGGGCTTTTGAAAGCCGCGTTCGAGCGGGACGGCGCTTAGGTACGACCAGGTTCGCACTTCCCGGCAGCGGTGCGTTATGCCGCTGATCCTGGATCGTCCCAAAACCCCGAATTCAGGCAGTCGCGGCGGTCGCGGCATTGCGCCCGGTACAGGCGCGTTGCCAGTCCGCTGCAGACGGTGCATTGTTTTGTCAAGGTGGCGGCACAGCGGACGGTGATCGCGGCGCCGCACCGCTTTCGTGCCCGAAAGCCACAGCGATTTTCCGGCCGATGAACACCATGCGCAGCCTGCTTCCGAGTGGTGTGCACAGAGATCCCGCGTCGGCGCTGCCCCCATCGGGCGCCGCGACATTTGTTCTAGCCGCATCATCGGGCGCAGTCGTCGCACTTGGTGGAATTGACAGCGAATATCTTCGGCGCCTCCTCGATCAAGTCGAAATCGAGCGCGTTTCTCCGCGGGCGCTTTTTGCTCGGATCGCGCCGGCGTCGACGACCGAGGCTGTCATCGCGCAGGTCGTCGATCTGCTTTCCGGTACGGCGCGACGACTTTGGCCGATCTGGTTTACCGACATGGACTTCCGCGAATGCGGCAATGATACGCTCGGACGGCTCGCGGCGGCGGCAATGGTGCGTCGTGCTGCGGCCGAAATCGCCGGCTTGTCATTGCCGTGGGCGGAGGCCGCGATCGGGCTTGCGCTCGACGATCGCGCGCCGCGGGTCAGGGAAATGCCGCAGGCGGTCGAGCTGGCGCAGCTTGCGCTCACTGTCAGCCGCCGCGGTCTGGTGCTCATCGCCGATGTCGCGGAAGCTTGCGCGAAGTCGGACCCGGCAGCGGTTGTTCATGCGCTGGAGTGGGTCGCGCGGCACGCTGATATTGCGGTGGTCGCGCTATTTCCGGAGCTGCCGCCGCTCGAGCCTCCCTTCGAGCGCATTCTCTACGGTGCGCGACGCGTGCTGATCGGGGCCGACATGCCTGGCACCGGCGTCGAAGCCGGCGCGTCGTCGAAAAGGGACGCGGAGCCCTGGCTCGCCCCTTGGCTCGGTTCGCCGCACCCGCTCAGCGAGACCGAGCAACGGCTGGCCAAGGCGCTCGGCGCCGACCCCGAGCTTTCGCCGCTGTTCGGCTGCAACCAGTTGGTCGATACCGTGCGCGGTTCGCGGCCGAAAGTAGACCTCGTATGGACGCAAGGCCGTCTCGTGGTCGAGATCGACGGCTACGGCAGTCACGGCAATCGCATGGCCTTCATGTATGATCGCCACCGCGACTACGAATTGACGTTGAGCGGCTATACCGTGTTGCGCCTGGCCAATGACGAGATCGCCCAGGACATCGGCAAGGCCGTCGAGAAAATCCGCGACATCGTCCACCTTTGTGGCGATCGAATAAAGTGAGCGGTGATGGCAAAAAAAGCTAAAGGCGGCACGACGCCGAAATCGCCCCCCAAGACCCGCGAACAGAGAAATGCCGAGAAGCAGGCGCTCGCCATGTGGGCTTTGCTTGGCGCGGGAGGAGCTGCATTCGGCGGCAAACTCAAGCCGGAGATTAGAGGGCCCGAACGTGAAACGCTGAAGTCGCTTGGACTTATCACTGTTGAGAAGCGCCAACGGTCTTTTTGGCTGGATGTGACTGATCGGGGATGGGATTGGGCGGAAAATCATCTCGCCGACGCGCTGCCGGACAAGACATTCGGCGGCGCCTTCGTCTTGCGGGCTTGGCTCACGCGGCTTCAGGTTTTCATGCGGGCACATCAAATCCGTCTTGCCGAGGTGTTGGCGCCGCAGACGCCGCCCGTCGAA
This sequence comes from uncultured Pseudomonadota bacterium, assembly GCA_963836095.1. Classification (GTDB taxonomy): domain Bacteria; phylum Pseudomonadota; class Alphaproteobacteria; order Rhizobiales; family Xanthobacteraceae; genus BOG-931. The sequence goes on along the minus strand of CAWIHU010000010.1, from coordinate 475,761 downwards.
TCAGGGAACGGTGAGCCGCCTTATCCGCAGCTGCGCGAACGCATCCGCGCCGCCTATCTCGAGATCACCGGGGGTTTCAATCGGCGTGCTTTGCTCAGCGACATTCGTTCCAAGCTCGGAGACGTTGATCGCGTTGTGATTGACCAAGCTCTTGAAAGGATGCATTTCGAGGATGGAACCATGTTGATGACATTGGATAATCCTCGCGAGATCACGGCGGACGTGAAGGCCGCGGAACTCGTGTTCCGCGGCGAACCGATGCACATTTTGTGGATCGTTAAATGACCGACGCGTTAGATGCTTTTCGTTCCGTTGATTTTAATTGGACACGCGATCTGCAAAGCGTGTGGTTCGATTCGCCGTTTCAAGTGAACGATGTTCATCATGCCGTAGTCGACGAGATAATGGAGGATTTTGTTGAAAAGACAAAGGACCCGAATAGCAATCCGATCGGGCGGGTGATCCTCGGCCCGGCGGGCGCCGGCAAGACCCATTTGATAGGGACTTTACGTCGCCGCGTCTGGGACGCCGATGGCTGGTTCGTATTGCTCGACATCATTGGAATTACTGACTTTTGGGCTACGGCGGCGTTGGGGTTTTTGAATTCCCTCCATCAGCCGATGGCTGATGGAAGAGCCCAATATGAAGCCCTTCTCAGCAGAATTGCACGAACCTTGCCGCTCGATGCGTCAGCCCGCGAAGCGATCGCACAGTGGGAGAAGTCCTCCGAAAGTGAAGGATCCGGAGTCCCCGGTCTCTTCCTCGCGCTCTTGAGACACGCTGATCCGCGAGGCGCATTGCAACATGAAGATGTGGTCCGGGCCATATTGCTGCTCGGATCAGAGAACTGGAACGCGCGAAATCTTGCGTATTGCTGGCTGCAAGGCCTCGATGCGGATGAGAACGAGCGGCGCCGACTAGGTTTTCGGGGAGCGCCGCCTGCCTACCCCCAGCTTGTTCGCGGGATGTTGTGGCTCATGAGTTTGGGAGGGCCGATCATGATCGCCGTCGATCAGATCGACGCCATCGTCAGCGCGAGCAATCTCCTTGCCGGCATGGACGAGGATCCGGAGGACGATGCACAACGAAAGGCACGGTCGATCATCAATCTTTTGGCCGGCGGACTGATGGATTTGCATGATCTCAAGCGCCGAGCCATGACCGTGCTCAGCTGTCTCGAGGTCACATGGCCGATCATTAAAGCGCGGGCGGTAAGGAGCACCGAGGCGAGATTTAGCGAGGTCACCGCGTTACGTCCCATAATAGATCGAAGCGTCGTCGAAAAGCTCATTCAAGGTCGCTTGATACCCGCATACGCGAAATGCGGCTTCACTCCGCCCTATCCGACTTGGCCGTTTCGTCCGCAGGCAATCGATACGGCCACAGGGATGCTGCCGCGGCGAATTCTGATGTGCTGCGACGAGCACCAACGACGCTGCAAATCGAGTGGGGCAGTGGTTGAATGCGCGTCGCTCATTGACGGCTCGCCTCCGCCGCCAGAACCGGTACCAAGCGGGCTCGACGGTGAGTTCCAAGAGCAAATGCAGGCGGCGGACTTGCAGGAATTTCGAGGTCAGGAGAATGAAGATTCACTGTTCTGCGATTTGTTGCTGGATATGGCGGCGCTTTATGTTCGGCACCTCGATATGCCGGATAATATCGATATAACCGTACAAGGTGATCCGGATAGGAAAAAGCCGTCGCTTCATTGTCGAATGGCCTTCATTTTTCGAGACGAGGGCGATCGCGAGCAACATTTTTGCTTCCGGGCGATCGCTCACACGAACGCGATTGCGTTCCAGGCGCGTCTACGGGCCGCGATGACGGCCTCGGGGATCGATCGCGCGCTCGAGTTTCGTCACTTGTTCATATTGCGCAGCGGTGATCCTCCTCGCGGGGAGAAAACGACGCAACTCGTCGACAAATTCCGTCAGGCGTCGGGTCGGTTCATCGCGCTCACCGACGAGGACCTCCGCGCCTTCGTCGCCTTGCGCGCGATGGCGCAGCGGAACCCCGATGGCTTCGAGGCTTGGTTGCGTGTGCGCAAGCCGCTGTTCGATACGCCGTTGTTCAAGGCCGTGGGGCTTGCGCCGCCGGCGTTTCTTCCATCAGGGCCGCCTCCGAATGGGGAGCCCGCAGGCGGCCCGCCGCGTCCCGGTGACAGCCTGTCCCCGGTTCTAAAGCCGCTATCGCCGGCGATAGGCCCGCCGTCTTCGGATGCCGCGATCCCAGGGCGCGGTGCTTCGAAGCCTGAGAACGATCTCGTCGTTTCGGCCCCGGAGCCTGCCACCCGCGAAATTCCGCTCGGCCATCGCTATGAACGCGGCGCCATGGGCGCCGCGGTGGCGCTTGCGGCCGATCTCTTGCCGCGCCATGTGGCGATACTCGCTGGGGCCGGTTCGGGGAAGACCGTGCTGCTGCGCCGCATCGTCGAGGAAGCGGCCCTGCTCGGCATCCCGGCGATCGTGCTTGACGTCAACAACGATTTGGCGCGCCTCGGCGATGCTTGGCCGCAGCCGCCCGAGGCGTGGACGCCGGCGGACGCCGCCAAGGCGGCCGCTTATGGGCGCAATGTCGAGGTCGCGATCTGGACGCCCGGACGCAACAGCGGCCGGCCGATGTCGCTGGCATTGCTCCCGGACTTCGCCGCGCTGCGCGAAAACGAGGACGAGTGCGAGCAGGCGATCGAAATGGCGCGGGCGACCTTGGCGCCGTATATCGGGACGAAAGGCGCGACCGCGAAGCTCAGGGAGGGCGTGCTCGCCGACGCGCTCAGGCGTTTTGCGCGCGGGGGCGGCGGACTCGAACAGCTCATCGACACTTTGTCCGATCTGCCTGAGGATGTCAGCCGCATCGACGACGCGCCCAGGCTCGCATCCGCCATCGCCAATCAATTGCGCGCCGCCGTCGCGACCAATCCGCTATTGCAATCGCGCGGTGCCGCGCTCGATCCCGACGTGCTGTTCCGCGCCGGACCCGGCAAGATCAGGATATCGGTGATCAATCTGTCCGGGCTCGCCGGCGACGAGGCGCGCCAGTCCTTCGTCAACCAGCTGCAGATGTCGCTGTTCACTTGGATCAAGCGGCGTCCGAGCCCGACCGGGCGCCTTTATGTGCTCGACGAAGCGCAGAATTTCGCACCGTCGAAGACGGCAACGCCGTGCAAGGAGAGTACGGTATCGCTGGCGGCCCAGGCCCGCAAATACGGGCTCGGCATGATCTTCGCGACGCAGACGCCGAAGGGGATCGACAACACCATCGTCTCGAACTGCACCACCCACTTCTACGGCCGCATGAGCTCTCCGGCCACCATCGAGGCGACGCGCGAATTGATGGCGGCCAAGGGCGGCGGCGGCGAGGACATCGGGCGGCTGAGCCGCGGCGAATTTTACTTCTCGACCGAGGCAGTGCAGCGGCCGATCCGCATTCGCACGCCGCTCTGCCTGAGCTGGCATCCGGCCAATCCCCTCACGCCCGAGGAGGTCGTCGCCAAGGCGCGCATAGACGCATAGCCGGCTCGCGTATTTCGCCGCCAGGGATTATATCGGCAGGTGCGGCGCACTACTTCTTCAAGAAGCCTTCGAACTTCTTCTGGAACCGCGACAGCCGGCCGCCGCGGTCGAGGAGCTGCTGCTGACCGCCGGTCCAGGCCGGATGCGACTTCGGATCGATGTCGAGGTGCAGCGTATCGCCCGCCTTGCCCCAGGTCGTCCGGGTGGTGAACTCGGTGCCGTCGGTCATGACGACCTTGACGGTGTGGTAATCGGGATGGGTATCGGTTTTCATGGCTGTCCGCCGTCATGTGGCCGCTGCGGCCGCTTGTCGCTGGTGGAAAAATTTGGCCGGTCTATACCTCGCTGGCGCGGCGCGCACAAGCGCGCGTTGGCCGGCCGGTTTTTGAAGGGCCCGGTTTGGGACGGCTTATGGGCCGGCTGCCGCTAGCGCGAGCCGGCGATGAAAGGTATTGCGGCGCATGAATTTGCATGCCGAACCCGGTGCTGCAAATCTCGCCGCGGCGCCGCCGCCTGGTGAGACGGAGGTTTTGGCCGAAAAGCCGCGGCGCAACTTGCGGCCGCTCGCCTCGCTCCTTCCCTATGTCCAACGTTACCGTTGGCGGGCGGTTGCGGCGCTCGGCGCCCTGATCGTTGCGGCGCTGACCACCTTGGTGGTGCCGATCGCGATCCGCCGCATGATCGATTTCGGCTTCACCGCGCGCGGCCTCGCGCTGATCGACAAGTATTTCCTGGTGATGATCGGCGTCGCCGCGGTGTTGGCGCTGTCGAGCGCGCTGCGCTACTACCTCGTCACCACCCTCGGCGAGCGCATCGTCGCCGATCTGCGCAGCGACGTGTTCGCGCACCTCACCTCGCTCTCCAGCGCCTTCTTCGACACGGCGAGAAGCGGCGAACTGGTCTCGCGGCTCACCGCCGACACCACGCAGATCAAGGCCGCGGTCGGGTCGTCGGTTTCGGTCGCGCTGCGCAATCTCGTGCTGTTCATCGGCGCGAGCATCATGATGGTGGTGACAAGCCCGCAACTGTCGGCCTACGTGCTCGCGGCGATCCCGCTCATCGTGCTGCCGCTTTACGCCTTCGGCCGCGCCGTGCGCCGCCGCTCGCGAACCGCGCAAGACACGCTCGCCGACGCTTCGGCCTATGCGGCCGAGCTGATCGGCGCCATTCGCGTGCTGCAGGCCTTCACCAATGAGCGGCTGGCGACCGCGCGGTTCGGCGGCGCGGTCGAACGCGCCTTCGAGGCGGCGCGAAACTCGATCCGCGCCCGTGCCGTTCTCACCGCGCTCGCCATTTTCCTCGTTTCGGCGAGCGTGGTGATCGTGCTGTGGCTCGGCGCGCAGGACGTGCTGGCGGCGAAGATCACGCCCGGCAGGCTCGGCCAATTCGTGCTGTATGCGGTGTTCGCGGCCGGCGCGCTCGGCTCGTTGTCGGAGATCGGGGGCGAAGTGGCGCAGGCCTCGGGCGCGGCCGAGCGGCTGTTCGAGCTGCTCGCCATCGAGCCCGTGATCACGCGGCCGCCGCAGCCGCAGGCTTTGCCGCTGCCGGCGCGCGGTGAAGTCGCTTTCGGCGATGTCGACTTCGCCTATCCGACGCGGCTGCAGCATCCGACCTTGCACGGCGTCACGTTCCAGGTCCGGCAGGGCGAGAAAGTCGCCATTGTCGGTCCCTCCGGCGCCGGCAAAAGCACGATTTTCCATCTGCTGCTGCGTTTCTACGATCCGTCGGCCGGGCGGATCACGCTCGACGGCGTGCAACTGTGCGACCTCGATCCGGCGGACTTGCGCGCGCGCATCGCGCTCGTCCCGCAGGACAGCGTGATGTTCGCGACCTCGGTGCGCGACAATATCCGCTTCGGCCGTCTCGACGCGTCCGACGCCGAAATCGCGCATGCCGCGCAGCTCGCGCACGCCGAAGGCTTCATCGCCGCGTTGCCGCACGGTTTCGACACGCCGGTCGGCGAGCGCGGCATCACGCTGTCCGGCGGCCAGCGCCAAAGGATCGCCATCGCGCGCGCCATTCTGCGCGACGCGCCGCTCCTCTTGCTCGACGAGGCGACATCCTCGCTCGATGCCGAGAGCGAAACGCAGGTCGCCGCGGCGCTGGCGGAGCTGATGCGCGAGCGCACCACGATCGTGATCGCGCATCGGCTGGCCACCGTACTCTCGTGCGACCGCATCCTGGTGATGAACGAAGGCCGCATCGTCGAAGAAGGCACCCACCAGACGCTGGTCGCCAATGGCGGGCTCTACGCGCGGCTCGCCAAGCTGCAGTTCGAGGGGGCCTGATTTTTTGGCTCTTTTTTTGGCGCTCACGGACGCCAGCTCATGCGCTTGATCGGCTTGCCCGAGATTGCGTTGACGCCTTCGCCGGTCACCCGAAACCCCAGTTTATTGTAAAAGCCGATCGCTCGGTCATTGTCGATATTCACGTCGAGATCGAGGCCTTGCGGCGAGCGGCGCTTGGCTTCCGCAACGAGCGCTTCGCCGACGCCAACACCCCAAAATTCCGGCGCGACGACGATTTGATCGAGATAGAACGTTCGCGGGTCGACGGTCACGAAGCCAATCAATGCGTAGTTATGTGCGCTGTCGGTTTCCGCAACAACGATCTCGGCGACGGGCGCGAGTTCGGCGCGCCAACGCTCGCGCCACCAGTCAAGCCGCGCGGCAAAATCGATCTGCGGATAGGCCGTCTGCCAGGTCCGCAGCCACAGCGCGATCGCGGCGTCTTCGTCGCGCGCCGTGTAGTCACGAAGAGAGAACAAACGTCACCGCTCCGTCAGTTTCAGCTCGATGCGGCGGTTGCGGCTGAACGCCTCGTCGGTGGTGCCGGGATCGATCGGCTGAAACTCGCCGAAGCCGGCGGCGACGAGCCGCTGCGGCGGGATGCCCTTGCTCATCAGATATTGCACCACCGAGATGGCGCGCGCGGCCGACAATTCCCAGTTCGACTTGAACGGCGAATTCGCCGACAGCGGCCGCGTGTCGGTGTGGCCGTCGACACGCAGCACCCAATTGATCTCGGAAGGAATGCGTTTCTCGAGGTCGAGGAGCGCGGCGGCGAGTTTGTCGAGCTCGGCGCGGCCTTCCGGCCGCAGCACCGCGGCGCCGGAATCGAAGAACACTTCCGACTGGAACACGAAGCGGTCGCCGACGACGCGGATGTCCGGGCGGTTGCCGAGAATTTCGCGCAGCTTGCCGAAGAAGTCCGAGCGGTAGCGCGACAATTCCTGCACGCGCTGCGCCAGCGCGACATTGAGGCGCTGGCCGAGATCGGCGATGCGCATCTGCAATTCTTTCTCCTTCTTCTCGGTGGTGCCGAGCGCTTCCTCGAGCGCGGCGATCTGCCGGCGCAGCGCGGAAATCTGCTGATTGAGGATTTCGACCTGCGCCACCGCCCGCGCGGTCGCTTCCTTCTCGATGTCGAGCTGGCCGTTGAGCCGGCCGACTTCGGCCTTGCCGGCGTCGCCCGACTGCGCGCCCGCGGCGGCGGCGCCGCGCAGCCGGTCGCGTTCGCTTTCGGTCGTGGTCAGCGAAGCGCGCAGCTGCGCGACCTGTTCCTCGAGACTGGTCTTGCCGGTCTGCTCGAGCGACAACAATTGGCTCAGGCGCGTGATCTGGGCGGTGAGCCGCGCCAGCGCGGTATCCTTGCCGGCGACCTCCTGCGACAGGAAGAACTGCGCCACCATGAACACGGTGAGCAGAAAGATGATCGACAGAATGAGCGTCGAGAGCGCGTCGACGAAGCCCGGCCAGTAATTCATGCCGGCGTCGCGGCGGCTGCGGGAGAGCGCCATCGCTTTCGCCCTCTACCGGTCGACCGGTTCGCGCGCCAGGATTTCCAAAAAGCGCCTGATGTCGCTGTTGACCTTGGCCTGGGCTTCGGCCCAATCGCGGATCTGCTGCTGCTCGGTGCGCATGTGCTGCACCAGGCCCTGGATCGCCTCGGCGAGGTTCGCCATCGCCGCGGTCGTCGCCTTGCCGGCGCCGGCGTCGCCGATCGAGAGCCGCAGCCGGTCGACGGCGTCGATCACGCCGGCCGGCAGCGCGCCGACGCCCGCTCGCACGCCGGCGCCGAGGTCCTCGACGGTCGTCGCCAGCCAGTCCTCGAAGTTCGTATAGAAGCGGTTCTGCGCCTGGCTGGTCTGCAGATCGAGAAAGCCGAGGATCAGCGAGCCGGCCAGCCCGAACAGCGACGACGAGAACGAAATGCCCATGCCGCCGAGCGGCGCCGCGAGGCCTTCCTTGAGCGCATCGAACACCGCGTCGGGTTCACCGCCGACCTTGAGGTTGTTGATGATGCCGCCGACCGAGCCGACGGTCTCGATCAGGCCCCAGAAGGTGCCCAGAAGCCCGAGAAACACCAGAAGCCCGGTGAGATAGCGCGAAATGTCGCGCGACTCGTCGAGCCGCGTCGCCAGCGAATTGAGGAACGCCCGCATGGTCTGCGCCGAGATGGCGACCCGGCTGATGCGCTCGCCGCCGAGCATGGCGGCCATCGGCGCCAGCAGTTTCGGCGCCCGCGCCACCGCGAGGGCGGGATCGGCGCGGCGGAAGCCGTTGACCCAGGACACCTCCGGAAACAGCCGAATCACCTGGTGGAACGACAGGATGATGCCGATGAGGAGGACGAGGACGATCAGCCCGTTGAGCCAGGGATTGGCCTGGAAGGCATTGAGTATTTGCCGCTGCAGCACGAACGCGATCAAGCCGCAAAGGATCAGGAACACCAGCATCCGCACGAGAAAGATGCCGGGCGACGGTAGCTTGGCGGGATCGGGTTGGCTTGCCATCAGCTCAGGTGATCGCTGCACATTCAGCATAATATGATACCGCGCTGCGGTAGGAAAGGTACGTTGTCAAGATCTACCAGCGTTTTTGCGGCAGACTGATGGCCGAAAACCCGGCGTCGCGTACGGCGAAACACTAAAAACGCCTTTCAAACTCGCGCCGTGGCCGGCGCCTGCAAACTCACGCCGTTTCCGGCGCCACCGCGGCCTGTTTGCCGGCGGCCTTGAGCAGCCGGAGCAGCTCGCGGTGCATGGTCTCGTTGCCGGCGGCGATATCGCCCTGGGTGAGAATGTCGTCGCCGCCGTCGAGATCGCTGACATAGCCGCCGGCCTCGCGCACCAGGAGGATGCCCGCGGCCATGTCCCACGGCGACAGATCGCGCTCCCAATAGGCGTCGAACCGCCCGGCGGCGACATAAGCGAGATCGAGCGTCGCGGCGCCGAACCGGCGCAGCCCGGCGTAATTCTGCTGCGCGGCGAAGATTTCGTGGCGGGCCAGCGTGAGGTCGCCGCGGCCGTAATGCGGCAGCCCGCAGGCGACGACGGCGTCGGCGAAGCGCTGCCGGGTGGCGACGCGCAGGCGCTTGTCGTTGAGGAAGGCGCCCTTGCCGCGCTCGGCAACGTAGAGTTCGTCGTTCGCCGGATTGTAGGTCAGCGCCGCGACGATGGCGCCGTTGCGCTCCAATGCGATCGACACGGCGAAATGCGGGATGCCGTGCAGGAAATTAGTGGTGCCGTCGAGCGGGTCGACGATCCAGCGGTGGCTCTTGTCGGCGCCCTCGCGCGCGCCGCCTTCCTCGCCGAGAAAGCCGTAATCCGGCCGCGCCTTGGCCAATTCCTGGTAGACGATCTCCTCGGCGCGGCGGTCGGCCGCGGTGACGAAATTGCGCGGACCCTTGAGCGAAACCTGCAGATTCTCGACCTCGCCGAGATCGCGCTTGAGGCTCTTGCCGGCGCGCAGCGCCGCTTTGGTCATGACGTTGAGGATGGCGGAATGGGGCATGGCCGGCCTGCGGTAGAGGTTTTGCGTGAGGCGCGTCAAGCGTTTCCCACACCTCCCCCTGGAGGGGGGAGGTCGTCCGCCTTGGCGCGCAGCGCAAAGGCGGGCGGGTGGGGGTGCGCGGCGGCTCCGTAGCACCCCACCCCGTCGCGCCGCTAACGCGGCGCGCCGACCCTCCCCCTGCAGGGGAGGGTGAACGCCGGGCGCAACAACTCCCATCCTCGCGGCGCCCCTTCGCGCCCGAGCTATGCCCGCACCACGCACGAGCGTGATCCGGAAAAGTGGGTACCGCTTTTCCGATAAGATCACGCTCCATCCAACATGATCCAACGATATCCAGGCCCAAATCTTCGTCAGATGCCACCGGCGGTGGTCCCGGCTGCATCACGATCGGGCGCGGATACAAGCACCGAAGCCACGGCATGAACCGGAAAGAGTACGGATGCTTCGCCAACGATCTTCGACGGCAATCCTTTTAGGCTCGCTTCCGGCAAAAAAAGGAAAGCGGAACGCCGAAAGGCGTGTTCCGTAACCTCCGCATCTCGCGATGCGGCGCGCGCCCTTTTCTCACTTCCTCCCCCGCTTGCGGGGGAGGGTTGGGAGGGGGCGCGCTCGCCTCTCGGCGTTCCACCACGGCACTTGCGGTCGCGACCGAACGCCACCGCTCAGCTCGAGCCACGCGACTTCCCAGGACAGGCTCAGAGCGCGCAACCCCGATGGTTCGAAAGATCGCGCGCATCGCAACGCATTTTTACGCGAGGCCGGCGGACCGGCTTTCGATTGCGTCACTCGCGGGCATTACCCGCGCCTTGCTGTCCCAGCCCAGCGAGATTGCACCCGCAGACCGGTCATGATGCCGGCCGGGCGTGTCTTGCCCAAGCCGCCCGAGCGCGACGGTGACGAGCCGCCGCCCGCGGGAGCCGCACTCGCCCCGCCGGACGGAGTCACCCGGCCGGCGTCCTTGTAAGGGGGCGAGATTCGACAAATGTAACGAAAGCCGGGACAATTGTCAAGATCGTCGTCGTCAATCAGGCGACGACCGCCTCACGCAGCGGTTCGGGGTTCCACATCGCGCAGGATCCTGACCAAGCGCTCGACGTCGGCATGTTCAAACACGCCGTCGACGCCTTTGCTGTCGAAATCCGTAAACGGCGTCTCATACAGCAGCTTCGGGTCCATGAAACCCCGCGCCGTCAGGTGGTCGATGACCATATTCAGGAACTCGTTCTGATCGGCGGTGAGCTTGCGTCCGTGAAGAAACTCGGTGAATGCCTGTTTGGCGGTCTCGCGGTCGAGCCCGACAAGGGAACGGACGAAGCGTGAAAGGCCGCCGTCGGCGCGGACGGCTGCCAAAGACGCGTCGTCCGCGCCCGCTTCGACAAAGATACGTTCCAGTTCCGCCAGATCCGTCGCCGTCAATGGTTCGTTGCGTTTGACCTTGAGGACCGCGATGTGATTTTCGTACGGCTCGAGGAATTGCCGCGCCTTGCGGCGAAAGGCGTCCATGTCGGTGCCGACGGAAATGCCGCGCACGACGATTTCGCTCGCCGCGCCTGCCCGGTCCTCGAAATCGGCGTAGATCGGCGGGCGTTTTTTGTACTCGATCAGCTTGACCAGGGCACGAAGACGGCGACGCACCGTTTCCAGCATGGGCAGCGTCACGTCTTGCCAGAACTCGTCGGTCTGAACTTCCAGGATCAGCGCCATTTCGGCGGCGACCATCGGCACGTTGGCGAGGCCTTCGAGCAGGGATGCAATTTCGCTGATTCGGTTACGGAGATTGCGAAAGCCGGAGTCGACGCGCAGCAGCGCGATCTCGGCCCTGAATACGAGCAGATCGAATTGTTTGGCGAGCAGGTCGTCGTCGGTGACCGAGGACGGCAGGCCGGCAAGATGTTCGATCAATTCGTGCTTGGCATCGGCGTCGAGGCGAGCCCAGGCTTCCGCTGCGGCGAATTTTTCGACGTAACGCCGCTGCGGACGGACCAGAAAATTATCGAGGGTCATGCCTTCGATTTCGGTCCGCAGCTCGGCCGCCAGTTTCTCGCGCAGCTCGTCGATCGACGCCGCCAGGTCCGGCGCCGAACCGGGCTCGCCGGCGTGCAACACCGGCGTCGGCGGCTGCGTATAGCCGTCCGTTGCCGGTTGTGGCGGCTTGCGGCAGTCGATCTCGCCGACGATCTCGACGCGCGCGGCAAACAGGCGCTTGGCCAGGGAGTCGCCGCCGGCGCCTTCGGTCGTTTCCGGATTCTCGTTGAAAAATTCGAAGTTTCGGCACCAATCGAAGATGTAGAAGAACTCCTTGTGCCGCCCGGCTCCGAACAGATTGGGACGGAGGCGGGTGCCGCGCCCGATCATCTGCCAGAATTTCGTCTTCGAACGCACCGGCTTGAAGAAGACGAGGTTGACGATTTCCGGAATGTCGATGCCGGTGTCGAGCATATCGACGGAAATGGCGATGTGCGGCGCCTTGTTCGGATCGGAGAAGTCGTCGATCAGCGATTGGGCGTAGTTGACTTGAAAGTCGATGACGCGGGCGAAATGGCCGGCGAAATGCGGGTAGGCGATATCGAAGCGCCGGGCGATGAAGTCGGCGTGGTCGTGGTTCTTGGCGAAGATGATGGTCTTGCCCAACCGATCGCCGTCTTCGACCTTGAGGCCTTGCGTCATCAGGTGTTCGAGCACCCGGTCGATGGTGTCGGCGTTGAACAGCCACTTGTTGAGCGCCGGGGCCTCGACCGCGCCCGGCACCGTGCCGTCCTCGGTCCATTCCAGCGCGTCCCAAGCTCTCTTTCTCGTCCTCGGAGAGCTGGTCGTAGCGGATGCCGCGATCGAGGAAATCGGTGGTGAGCGAAACCGCCTTGGGCGGCACGAGGTAGCCGTCCTTCACCGCCTCATCGAGCCCATAGGCGTCGGTCGGGACGCCGGTCTGCAAGTCGAACAGCCGGTAGGTGTCGCGGTCGACCTCGCCTTTCGGCGTCGCGGTGAGGCCGACCAGCAGACTGTCGAAATAGTCGAAAATGGCTTTGTATTTCCGGTAGACGGAGCGGTGCGCCTCGTCGATGACGACGAGGTCGAAATGGCCGACGCCGAAGCGGCGGCCTTCCGCGCCGGTGTCGTCGATCAGGCCCATCATGGTCGGATAGGTCGAGATATTGACGCGGCCTTCCTGGTTCTTGTCTTCCAGCAGGTTGACGGTCGCGGCGCCGGGCAGATGCGCCTTGAAGGCGTTGGCGGCCTGCTTCACCAGCGCCTTGCGGTCGGCGAGGAAGAGGACGCGCTTGACCCAATTGGCGCGCATGAGGAGGTCGGCGAGCGCGATCACCGTGCGCGTCTTGCCGGCGCCGGTCGCCATGACCAGAAGCGCCTTGCGCTGCTTGTCGCGCTCGAACGCCTCCGTCACGCCGGCGGATGGCGCGGTGCTGATAGGGCCGCTCGACGATTGCGTGATCGATGTCCTCCGGCGCCAGCGCCTTGCGCGTGTCGCGGCGCTGGATCATCAGCGCCAGTTCGTCCTTTTTCAGAAAGCCCTGGATCGGCCGCGGCGGATGGCGGCTGTCGTCCCAAATCCAGTGATCGTAGCCGTTGGTGTAGAAGATGATCGGCCGCTGGCCGTATTGCCGTCTCCAGACAGTCGGCATAGAGCTTGGCCTGCTGCTGGCCGACGCGCGGGTCCTTGCGGGTGCGCTTGGCCTCGACGAGCGCGAGCGGCTTGCCGTCGTCGCCGCGCAGCACATAGTCGACGAAACCCTCGCCGGGGGCATTCGGCATGCCGGTGACGCGGACCTCGGTGGTGTCGGGCGCATTCGGGTCGAAGCCCGGCCTCGCGCAGCAGCAGGTCGATGAAGAGGTCGCGGGTCTCGGCCTCGCGATAGTCGTGCGGATCGGCGGCGGCCTGATTGGCGGCCTTGGTGGCGGCGATCTCGGCCTGGCAGTGCCGCGATCTCGGCTTCGAGCGCGGCGCGGCCTGCTTCGCTGACGCGGCGGGCGGCTTCCGCCTCCTCGCGCTGCTCGACCGTCGCCTTGAAGCGGCGACCGATTTCCTGGAATTGCGCCAGCGTCTGCGCCGGCACCTGCGCGAGCCGCGGCAGCGCCTCGACGCGGAACGCGGCATCAGGCGTCGGGCTTTTCGCCGCGCGCATAATTGTGGGCGAGCCAATAGGCGATGTGGAAGAATTCGCGCAGGCTGGTCGCCGCCTGGGCGGCCGAGACAGTCTTGCCGTGGGCGGCGGCGTTGCCGGTGTCTTTGACGAAGCGCGCCTTGACCGCGAGCGTCTGCCCGACGAGCGTTTGGAAACTTGGCTCGGCCAGGTGCGCGGCGAGCGTCGCCTCGAACGGGTCACGCAGCGTGCGGTCGTGGCGGTAGAGCCATGTGACCGCGGTCTCCAGCGCCAGCCGGCCATAGAACGCGGCGGCGCGTGGGTCGGAATGAGCGAGGTTTTCCGCGCGCGCGGCGTGGGCGAAGATGTCGGGGAATTCGGCTTGCAGGAAGGCGAATTGCGACATCGCGCACGCCTCAAGCTGCCGAAGCTGTCGCGGACTTCGAGATGCACGCCGGTCTTTTTCTGCAGCACCCGGATGACATCCAACAGATTGGCCGCGGTCGGATTGCCGCTCGGCCCGAACATCCGCATCAGGCTCTTCACGGGCGTTCCCGTTGCGGCCGCCAATTTCTCGAATCCGATGGTGGCGTTGATATAGGCGCGCAACGCGGCCTTGGCGGTGTCCAGGTCGCCGGCGAGCAAGGCCTGAACGGCCTCGCCGAACAGCGCGGCCCGGAAGGCGGGATCGCCCGTGGCGCGCGCCCGTACGGTTTCGTTGAAGCTGCGGGTCAGGGGCATTGCGGACACTGCCTATTCGGCCGCCTCGATCAGCTCGATATCCTTTTTCAGGAGTTCGTTGACGAGTTCGTTCAGGGGAATCCCGCGCGCCTGCGCGCGCGCCGCCAGAAAGGCCAGCACTTCCGGGTCGAGGTGCACCGGCGGTGCCAGGACCGCGTCTTGCGAAAGAACCGGCCGCGTTCGGCTTTCGAGAATCGTATTCGTCCTTCATGTCATCCGTCATGGGATCGGGTCCTCGCGATACTGACGCGCCTCGTTCGGTGTCGGCCGCCGGGCCGAGATAATGCGCACAGCGCTGCGACCGGGGTCCACATCGACATCTCGCCCAAGTGTGCACATTTACCACAAGCAGATTTCCAGCGGATGTTTCGCCGAGCGTGACCCAGCGTTCCTCGCCGGAGCCGGGATCATGGTCGACGATCGAGCGCGCCAGCGGATCGCGAAACACCGTCATCGCTGCCTCGAATGTAACGCCGTGCTTTGCGGCGATTACTCGCCGCCTTGGCCGGGTCCCAATCGAAGTCGATGCGCATCGGCTCACAAGTTCGCCGCGGAAGGCGCGATGCTGGAGGGAGGCGAACAGGGCGTCGAGCTTGGCGAGATGGGCGCGGTGCCTAGACTCTAGATAACCGACGGCCATGACGTTTTGTGCAAAATGACGCTGCTCGCCGATAGACGGCAATTGAACTGGAATCGATCCTAATCCCTCAATATTGATATTGAACTGCCCCGCCGACGTTTCGCCCGCTCCAAAATCGCTTTTCTGCCGTTCGCGCCGCTGAGATACGCCTGGAGAAAAATCGGATCAACCGCGTTTGGTTTTAGCCGCGCACGTATTAGGTATGAAGCGTAGACAAAGTCCTCGGGCTTGAAGCCGGCAGTTTCACCAAGTTTCGCAGTGACCACAGCACTACGGCCGACGTATTCACGATTGCCGTTTGTCCTAACGAATAAGATGTCACCGTCTATGAGCTTCAATCTCTCAATTTCAGCGAGCGTTCAACATTACATATTTCAGGTCATCGATTGTGATCGCATTGCCGATGACATTCGGTATTCTCAGTACAGGGCGACCATCTTCGGAAGATTTCTCTGACGTGCCGTACCGAAATTCGCTTACTAGATCGCCGAGGTTCATCGATCTCGCTTCGCGCGTTGCGTCGCCAAGCGAAGCCTCGAGCATTGAGCGTTTCAATGCTTCAAGTCGGTCCAGCGCCTTCCGCCGCTTGCGGCGCAGGTCGTCGGCCTGATCGAGGATTGCCGCGATCCGCCGCTGCTCGTCGAGGGGTGGGATTGTAATGTCATGCGCCTCGATGCCAGATTTCGTCAGATGAAGCATTGCAATGCCGCGCGCCGATGTTTTCAGCTCACGCGTCAATTGGCCAAGTAAATAGTATGCAAATTTCTTATCAAGATTTTCACGCGGAATTACGCGCCATATGTGGTAATGGAAAATGCATTTTTGACCTTTCCAGATATATGGTCCGAAGGACGCAGACCAAGCAAAAAGGAGATCGCCGTCTTCGCAGTATTTTTCGTCCGGTAGCCTCAGATTTGAATAGTACCACCGGTCTCCCCCAGTAAGATTTTGGATGCGGAGGACGGGAGTTCCTGTTTCCAGAAGTTCATCCTGGCTGATACGCGCGTCCCATTGATAAATTCGGCGCAGTCCCCAAACCTTAACCTGCTCCAACCGCGCGGCAGGGGCGGCCCGTTTCGTGCGAGCATCACCCTACCATCTCCTCAAGCTGCTTCATTCCTTCCGCAATCTCCTCTTCAATCCGCCGTAGGTCGGCGAGGATCGCCGCCGGGCTTTCGTGCTCGATCTCTTCGTGTTCGACTTCCCTGTAGCGGTTGAGCGAAAGGTCATAGCCCGCCGCGCGATGTCGGCCTTCGGCACGCAGAAGCTCTGCGCGGTGCGCGGACGTTCGCGCTCGGTGCCGCTGCGTTCCGCCCACCGCTCCACCAGATCGGGCAAATTGTTCTTCGTGGCTTCCGCCTCGGTCAGCGTTACCTCGGGCGTCGGTCCGAGCTTGTCGTCGGACAATAGCGGCTGGCGCTTGTCGTCGAGCGACCAGCCGTCGGCGCTGCACGTCGTAGAACCAGACATGATCAGTGCCGCCGACGCCGGTGCGGGTGAAGACCAGGATCGCGGTCGAGACGCCGGCATAGGGCCGGAACACGCCGGATGGCAGCTTGATCACGGCGTCAAGCTTGTTGTCCTCCACCAGGATGCGGCGCAAATCCTTGTGCGCCTTGGACGAGCCGAACAGGACGCCGTCCGGCACGATGACGGCGGCGCGGCCGCCGATCTTCAGCAGCCGCAGGAACAGAGCGAGGAACAGCAGCTCGGTCTTCTTGGTCTTGACGACGCGCTGCAAATCCTTGGCCGTGGACTCGTAGTCGAGCGAGCCGGCGAAGGGCGGATTGGCGAGCACCAGCGAATAGCGGCCGGCATCCTCGGCGTGGTCCTCGGCGAGGCTGTCGCGATAGGCGACATTGGCGCCCTCGATGCCGTGCAGCGCCATGTTCATCGCGCCGATGCGCAGCATGGTCGGGTCGAAATCGAAGCCGTTGAACAGGCTTTCGTGGAAATGCCGGCGCAGCCGGTCGTCGCGGAACAGCGCTTGGTGATGCTTGCGCAGATAGTCGGCGGCAGCGACCAGAAAGCCGCAGGTGCCAGCGGCGGGGTCGCAGATGACGTCTTCCGGCGTCGGCGCTACCAACTCCACCATGGTCGCGATGATGTGGCGCGGGGTGCGGAACTGGCCGTTCTGGCCGGCGGTGGCGATCTTCGCCAGCATGTATTCGTAGACGTCGCCCTTGGTGTCGCGGTCGCGCATGTCGAGCTTGTCGAGTTTTTGCACCACCTTGTCGAGCAGGGCAGAACTCGGAATCTGAAAGCGCGCGTCGCGCATGTGCTTGGCATAGGCGCTGCCGGCGCCATTGAGTTCCCGGATGAACGGGAACACGTGCTCGTCGACGATCTCGAACATTCGGCGCGGCTCGAAATTCTTGAAGCGCGACCAGCGGAGATTTTCGTAGGGTTCGCCTGGGTCCTCCGGCTCGTTCGGCTTTCGCGGCTTGCCGCGCCCGTCAAAGCCCTCGGGGAAGATGCGGCGTTCCAGCGGCGTGCCGAGCGTTGCCGCCTTGCGCTCTTCCAGCTCCTGCATCTCGTCGAGGCGCTTGATGAAGATCAGGTAGGTGATCTGCTCGATCACCTGCAGCGGATTGGCGAGGCCGCCCGACCAGAAATCGTTCCAGATGCCGTCGATCTGGTTGCGCAATTCACCCGTCAGCATGCGTGATCCCCGTGCTCGGACACGTTGTGGTTATCACAATGCGATGGG
The DNA here is from genome assembly GCA_963836095.1 of uncultured Pseudomonadota bacterium. Lineage (GTDB taxonomy): Bacteria > Pseudomonadota > Alphaproteobacteria > Rhizobiales > Xanthobacteraceae > BOG-931. The sequence continues at coordinate 458,266 of CAWIHU010000010.1, read as the reverse complement.
ATTCGCGCGGCCCCACCCCGCCCTGCCTGCGGCGGGCGACCCTCCCCCTGCAGGGGAGGGTAAGAGGTGGTGCGGCTATTTGGCGTAGCCCTGGGAGCGCAGCCAGTCGATGCGGCGCGGGCCCTGCAGCCAGTCGTCGACGTTGGCTTTGCTGGTCAGCCCCTTGATGGTGCGGGTTTCGGCCCCGGGATAGTGGGCCTCGATCTGCCAGTCGCCCTCGGCGATGCGCTTGAGTTCGAAAGTGACGCGTGTTTTGGCCATGGGGCCGCATAGGCCTGTTCGGCGCGGCTGGCAAGGGGGCCGCAGGCTCGTGGGCGGCGTGAGGCGGGGGGCTGGATGTTCACGGCCCCACCCCGCCCTGCCTGCGGCGGGCGACCCTCCCCATGCAGGGGAGGGTGAAGGGGTTATGACCCGGGGCGCTTCAGGGCGTCGAGCCAGATTTTGGCGGCTTTTTCGCCTTCGGCGCGGGATTTCGGGTCGAGCTTGCTGACATAGTCGTCGAGCACGAGGTTGGTTTCGCCGCGGGCGCGCGAGATGATGTGCCACTTGGCGGCTTCGACCGGGTTTTGGGGGGCGCCGCGGCCGGTCGAGAGGATGCGGGCGAGGCGGTCCTCGGCGATCGGGCTGCCCTTGATCGCGGCCTTGCGGAACCAGGCGGCGGCGGCCGGCTCGTCCTTGGCGGTGCCGTCGCCGTTATAGAGCGCGATGGCGTATTCGACCTCGGCGTCGACATTATCGGCGAGCGCCGCCTGCGCCCACAGCTTCACCGCTATGGTCATGTCCTTCGGCACGCCGCGGCCTTCTTTGTAGAAAGTGCCGAGCGCGTATTGCGCTTCCGGGTTGCCGGCGTCGGCGGCCTGGCGGAACAGCTCGACGGCGCGGGCGAAATCCTGCGGGAACAGCTGGCCCTCGATGTAGAGCAGCGCGAGATTGTAGGCCGCGAGCGGGTGGCCGAGCGAGGCTGCGGCGGCGAACAGTTTGGCGCTCGCGGCGCGGTCGCGCGGGCCGTTGCGGCCTTGCAGATCGAGCATCGCCAGCGCGAATATCGCCTCGCGGTCGCCGCGCGCGGCGGCGAGCTTGTACCACTCGGCCGCCCGGGCGTCGTTCTGCGGCACGCCGAGGCCGTTGGCGTAGAGTTCGCCCAAGAGCGTCATGGCCTTGGGGTCGGCCTTTTTGTTGACGTTGTCGGTCGCGTGGGCGAACGCCTCGAGATAATGGCCGCGCTGGAAGGCGCCGTAGGCGAGGTCGGGCGGCGGGGCGTTGGGATTGGCGGCTGGGGCGGGCGAGGCGAGGGGGCTCAGGCTCGCCGCGAGCGCGAGCGTCGCGGCTAGCAGGGTGCGCTGCGCTACGCCGGGGCGGATGACATAAGGCCTGTTGCTTGCGCGACCGCGGCAGCCGGGCCCTGGGGGTGCGTCCATATCCAATCACCAAGCGCGATGAAATCGGCGCCGACTTGCGCGAGCGGGAGAACCTCGTCGAGGCTGCCGGCATAGCCGACGCAGGGCGGTTCGAACAGTTCCGCCCACCACGCCAGCCGGTCCAGCTCGTAGTCGAACGGCGGCCGGTCGGCCCGCTCCTTGTGCCCCGCGCGCGGGGGAGGGGTGGGAACGGGCTCGCCGAACATCACGTAATCGGCGCCAGCTTCGCCGGCGAGCATGGCATCATCACGGCTGCGCAGGCCGCCGGCGCCGGCGATGCGGTCAGGCTTGAGCGTGCCGATCGCGGCGTCAAGCGCGGCGATGCCGGTCATGTGCGCGCCGTCGGCGCCGGCGCGGACGGCGAGCTGCGGATGGCCATCGAGGATGAGCGCCACGTCGCGGCGCTGCACGGCGGCCGCGATCGTTTTGATGCGGTCGATCAGCGTGCGTTCGTCCGCCGCTTCGAGGCGGAGAAGCACCGCGGCGACGTTGCCGGCGTCGAGGGCGGCGGCGAGCGCGGGGGTAAATGCGGCCGGATCGCCGAGCGGCGGGGTGATGAGATAGAGGCGCGGGGGGGTCATCGCATCCGCCCCCGCGCAGCGGGGGAGGAAGTCATTGTCACGCCGCTTTCCGCTCGAGCTCGGCTTGCCACTCGCCGCGGGCGGCGAGGCCGTTCATGGCGGCGCGGTGGGCGAAGGCGCGCTGCGCCGTGGCGACGTTTTCCAGCTTGCCGCACCAGGCCTTCTGCACCGGCGCCTGCAGCGCGCGGCCGTAGGAGAAGGTGACGTGCCAGGGCAGGGCGCCGATCTTGTTGATGGCGTCGAGGTGGGCGGTTGCTTCCTCGTCGGTCTGCCCGCCCGAGAGGAACGCAATGCCGGGGACGGCGGCGGGCACGCAGGCCTTCAGGACGCGCACGGTCTTCTCCGCGACCTCCTCGACCGAAGCGCGTTTTTGCGACTTCTTGCCGGGCACCACCATGTTCGGCTTGAGCACGATGCCTTCGAGCGCGACGCGCTGGAAATACAGTTCCTCGAACTGAAGCTTGAGCACCATCTCGGTGACCTGGTAGCAGCGGTCGATGTCGTGATCGCCGTCCATCAGCACCTCGGGCTCGACGATCGGGACGATGCCCTCGTCCTGGCACAGCGCCGCATAGCGGCCGAGCGCGTGGGCGTTGGCGCGGATGCAGGCGTAGCTCGGTACGCCGCCCGGCCCACCGCCTTGGCCGATGTCGATCACCGCGCGCCACTTGGCGAACTTGGCGCCGAGGTCGCGGTATTCGATCGAGCCGCTCGCGCAGGCCGTCGAGGCCCTCGGTCACCGTCTCGCCGGGGCAGAACGACAGCGGCTTGGTGCCCTTGTCGACCTTGATGCCGGGGAGCGCGCCCGCCTGCGCGATCAGCTTGACGAGCGGCGTGCCGTCCTTGGCGTTCTGACGGATGGTCTCGTCATAAAGGATGACGCCGGAAATGTGCTTGGTCATCGCCTCGGTCGAGCGGAACAGCAGTTCGCGGTAATCGCGCCGGGTGAACGGCGTCGATTCGACGCCGATGGCGTCGAAGCGCTTCTTGATGGTCGAGGTCGATTTGTCGGCGGCCAGAATGCCCCGGCCGGGGGCGACCATGGCTTCCGCGACTTTGTTGAGTTCGGCGAGGTTCAACGCACCCTCCAATGTTGCGCCCCGGGGGCCGGCTTGCTGCTGTGCCTTTTATTCCATTCGCAGGGGGCTGCGGAAGTCCCGCCGGACCGGTAGCCGGTTAAACCAGTAAGACTTGGACGCCCGGCAGCGTCTTGCCTTCGAGCGATTTAAGGAACGCGCCGCCCGCGGTCGAGACGTGGGTCAGGCGGCCCATGACGGACGCCGCATTGAGCGCCGCCACGGTGTCGCCGCCGCCGGCAAAGCTGACGAGTTTGCCGGCGTCGGTGAGTTCCGCGACGGCCTCGGCGACTTCCACCGTGCCGTTGTCGAACGGTTCGAGTTCGAACGCGCCGAACGGGCCGTTCCAAACCAGCGTCTTCGAGCGCGCCAGCACCGAGACCACGTACTCGACCGAGCGCGGCCCGATGTCGAGGATCATGTCGTCTTGGCCGACCTCGTCCACGGATACGACCCGCGAGGGCGCATGGGCGGCGAATTCCTGCGCCACCACGGCGTCGACCGGCAGCACGATCTCGCGCTGAAGCGATTTCGCCTTGGCCATGATGTCGCGCGCCGACTGCATCAGATCGGCCTCGCACAGCGATTTGCCGATCGCCTTGCCTTGCGCCGCGAGGAATGTGTTGGCCATGCCGCCGGCGATGATCAGCGTCTCGACCTTGACGAGGAGATGGCCGAGGAGTTCGAGCTTGGTCGAAATCTTGGCGCCGCCGACGATCGCCGCGACCGGATGCTCCGGCGTCTCGAACGCGCGGTGCAGCGCCTCGATCTCGGCGCGCATGGCGCGGCCGGGATAGGCCGGCATGCCTGACACCGTGACGATCGCGGTGTTGGCGGCGTGCTCGCGGTGCGCGGCGGAGAAGGCGTCGTCGACGAAGATATCGCCGAGCGCGGCGAGTTCCCTGGCGAAGGCCTTGTCGTTTTTCTCCTCGCCCGGATGGAAGCGGGTGTTCTCCAGACACAGAATGTCGCCGTCGCGCATCTTGGCGATCGCGGCTTGCGCCACCGGGCCGATGCAGTCTGCGGCGAACGCGACCGGCCGTTTCACGATCCGCGCCACCTCCGGCACGACCGGTCGCAACGAATATTTCGGATCGGGCCCCTTCTTGGGGCGGCCGAAGTGCGAGAGCAGGATCACCTTGCCGCCCTTGTCGGCGATCTCGGTGATGGTCGGGGCGATTTCTTCGATGCGGGTCGCGTCGGTGACCTTGCCGTCCTGCATCGGCACGTTGAGGTCGACGCGCAACAGCACGCGCTTGCCCTTGAAGTCGGCGTCGTCGAGCTTACGAAAGCGCATGGCGGTCGGCTCGGATTAGCTTGCGGCAGACTTCGGACGTTGGGTCGCGGACGCGGGTGGGGGACGATGGCGCGCGGCCGCTTGTCTATGTCAATGTACGGCTTGGTGCAACGCCCCGGTACGGTAGCGCTGGGCCATGACCTCGAGGTTGATCGGGCCGATTTTCGGCGCTTGGCCGGCGCAGCCGAACGCCTCGAACCGCTCGATGCAGACCTTCTTGGTTTCGTCCATGGCCGCTTGCAGAAACTTGCGCGGGTCGAACTCCCAAGCGTTCTTTTTCATGGTGCGGCGCATCGCGGCAGTCATGGCGAGGCGGATGTCGGTATCGATGTTCACCTTGCGCACGCCGTAGCGGATGCCCTCCTGAATCTCCGCAATCGGGACGCCGTAGGTTTCACGGATGTCGCCGCCGTAGCAGCGGATTTCCTGCAGCAAATACTGCGGCACGGACGAGGAGCCGTGCATCACCAGGTGGGTGTTGGGCAGGCGGGCGTGGATGGCCTTGATGCGCTCGATGGCCAGCACGTCGCCGGTCGGCCGGTGCTTGAACTTGTAGGCGCCGTGCGAGGTGCCGATCGCGATCGCCAGCGCGTCGCATTGCGTGTCATCGACGAAACGGGCCGCCTCGTCCGGGTCGGTCAAGAGCTGGTCGCGCGACAGCTTGCCTTCCGCGCCGTGGCCATCTTCCTTGTCGCCGGCCAGCGTCTCCAGCGAGCCGAGACAGCCAAGCTCGGCCTCGACCGAGACGCCGACCGCGTGCGCGAGTTCGACCACTTTGCGGGTGACGGCGACGTTGTAGGCGTAGTCGGCGGGCGTCCTGGCGTCGTCCTTGAGCGAACCGTCCATCATCACCGAGGTGAAGCCGGAGCGGATCGCGCCGATGCAGACGTTGGGCGAGGCGCCGTGGTCCTGGTGCATGACGATGGGGAGCTCGGGATAGGCCTCGACCGCGGCGGCGACGAGGTGGCGCAGGAAGGGCTCGCCGGCATATTTGCGCGCGCCGGCGGAGCCTTGCAGGATCACGGGACTTTGCGTCGCGCGCGCGGCCTCCATGATGGCCTTGATCTGCTCCATATTGTTGATGTTGAAAGCCGGCACGCCGTAGCCTTGTTCGGCGGCGTGGTCGAGAACTTGACGCAGGGACACGAGGGGCATGGTTTTCTCCCAACGGGATTGTTGATCAGCAAACCGCCGACGGGCCGGTGCGCGCGATCACTTCACGGACTGCGTCGGCGACGCGGTCCGACGTGAAACCGAAATAGTCGAACAAAACGGGCGCTGGCGCCGATTCGCCGAAACGGTCGATGCCGATCACGGCGCCGCGACGGCCGGCATAGCGCCACCAGCCGCGCGTGGCGCCGGCCTCGACCGTGACCACGGGAAGTTGCGGCGGCAGCAGCGTGTCGCGCCATGCGGCATCCTGGGCTTCGAAGATCTCGACGCAGGGCATGGAGACGACGCGCACCGGCACGCCGTCGGCCTCAAGCTGCGCGGCGGCGGCGCGCGCGAGCGCCACCTCCGAGCCGGTCGCGATGATGATCGCCGCCGGCGGCGCCGCCGGCTCGATCAGCACGTAGCCGCCGCGGCGGATCGCATCGATCTGCTCGGTTGTGCGCGGCTGGTGTGGCAAGGCCTGGCGCGAGAGCGCGAGCGCAGTCGGCCCGTCGATCCGTTCAACCGCGCTGCGCCAGGCCGCGGCTGTCTCGACCGCATCGCACGGACGCCAGACGTTGAGATTCGGGATGAGGCGAAGTGATTCCACCTGTTCCACCGGCTGGTGGGTCGGGCCGTCTTCGCCGAGGCCGATGGAATCGTGGGTGTAGACGTGCACCACGCGCTGGTGCATCAGCGCGCTCATGCGCACGGCGTTGCGCGCGTAATCGGAGAACATCAGGAAAGTCGCGACATAGGGCAGGAAGCCGCCGTGCAACGCGATGCCGTTGGCGATCGCTGTCATGCCGAACTCGCGCACGCCGTAGAAGATCGTGTTGCCGGCGGCGGCTCGCGTGATCGGCTGGGTGAGCGGATGGACAGTCAGGTTCGAATGGGCGAGATCGGCCGAGCCGCCGAACAGTTCGGGCAATACAGCGGCGAAAGCCGCGATCGCGTTCTGGCTGGCTTTGCGCGTTGCCACCGTCTCGCCCTTGGCCGCAACTGCCGCGACGAAGGCGTCGGCCGTCGCCGCAAAGCCGGCCGGCAACTCGCGGTGGACGCGGCGGTTGAATTCGGCGGCCAGCTCCGGATAGGCGGTTCCGTAGCGCTCGAAGCGGTGGTTCCAGTTGGCCTCGAGCGCGCGGCCCTGACGGCGCGCGTCCCAGGCCTCGACGACGGTGTCGGGGATCTCGAATGGCGCATAGGGCCAGTTGAGCTCGGCGCGCACGCGCGCCGCTTCCTCGGCGCCGAGCGGCGCGCCGTGGGTGTCTTGATGACCCTGCTTGGTGGGGGCGCCGCGGCCGATCACGGTCTTGCAACACAAGAGGCTCGGCCGCACGCCATCGGCTACCGCGGCCGCCAGCGCGGCGTCGATCGCGATCGGATCGTGTCCGTCGACGTCGCGCACCACGTGCCAGCCATAGGCTTCGAAACGTTTGGGGGTATCGTCCGCAAACCATTCCGTGACCTTGCCGTCGATCGAGATGCCGTTGTCGTCATAGATGGCGATGAGCTTGCCGAGGCCGAGCCGGCCGGCCAACGACGCCGCTTCGTGGCTGATGCCTTCCATCAAGCAGCCGTCGCCGACGATCACGAAGGTGCGATGATCGACAATGGTGTGGCCGGGGCGGTTGAACTGCGCGGCAAGCGTCTTCTCCGCGATCGCCATGCCCACCGCATTGGCGAAGCCCTGGCCGAGCGGCCCCGTTGTCGTTTCGACGCCCGGCGTGACGCCATATTCGGGATGGCCGGGCGTCTTCGAGTGCAGCTGGCGAAAGCGTTTGAGTTCGCTGATCGGCACATCGTACCCGGTCAGGTGCAGCAAGGCGTAGAGCAGCATCGAGGCGTGGCCGTTCGAGAGCACGAAGCGGTCGCGGTCGGGCCACGCCGGATTTGCCGGGTTGTGGCGCAGATACTGGCGCCACAGCACCGCGGCGACTTCCGCCAGTCCCATCGGCGCGCCGGGATGTCCGGATTTCGCGTGTTCCACCGCGTCGACGGCGAGCATGCGCAGCGCGGCCGTGACGGGCTGGTCGAGCCGGGGCGAGATTTGTTTGGTCATGACGTTCATCGGCTTAACTCCGTCAGATGGCCCGCCGCCGCTTTTCCACCAGCTGGAGAATCATCGGCGTCAGGATGAGCTGCATGGCGAGATCGAGCTTGCCGCCCGGGATGACGATCGAGTTCGCCCGCGACATGAAGCTGCCGTCGATCATCGTCACGAGGTAGGAGAAATCGATGCCGCGCGGGTTGCGGAAACGGATCACCACCATCGACTCGTCCGGCGTCGGGATCCAGCGCGCCACGAACGGGTTCGACGTGTCGACGGTCGGCACGCGCTGGAAATTGATGTCGGTCTCGGTGAATTGCGGACAGATGAAATGAACATAGTCCGGCATGCGGCGCAGGATGGTGTCGACGATGGCGCTATCGGAGTAGCCGCGGTCGGATTTGTCGCGGTGGATTTTCTGAATCCACTCGAGATTGATCACCGGTACGACGCCGATCTTGAGATCGGCGCAACGCGCAGTGTTGACCGTTTCGGTGACGACGGCGCCGTGCAGCCCCTCGTAGAACAACAATTCGGTATCCTTCGGCAGATCCTCCCAGGGCGTGAAAGTGCCGGCCGGCCGACCGTAGGCTTCCGATTCCGCCACGTCGTGGACGTAATGCCGCGTGCGTCCGGTCCCCTGCTTGCCGTATTCGCAGAACAGGGTCTCGAGCTCGTCGAGCAGGTTGGCGCTGGCGCCGAAGTGGCTGAAATTGACGTTGCCTTTGCGCATCTCTTCGGCCATCGCCTCCTTCATGCCGGCGCGGTCGTAGCGGTGGAACGCGTCGCCTTCGATGAAGGCGGCGACTACGCCCTCGCGGCGAAAGATCTGATCGAACGTCCGTCGCACCGAGGTGGTGCCTGCGCCCGACGAACCGGTGACCGAAATGATGGGATGTTTGATCGACACGACCCGCCCCAACTCAACGATGGTTTCTCACACGAACAGCCCGCGCCGGGCGAACAAAGGTGAGGTTTCACCTTTCGGGGTGAGGCCGAGTTGATATCGCTCGATCCGCTCCACCTCCTCGCGCGCGCCGAACACGAGCGGCACGCGCTCGTGCAGCAGGCGCGGCACGCGGTCGAGGATGCGCTCGCGGCCGGCGGAGGCGCGGCCGCCGGCCTGCTCCATCAACAAGGCGATCGGGTTTGCTTCGTAGATGAGGCGCAGCCGGCCGTTGCGATAACCCTCGCGCGCATCGCCGGGATAGAGATAGACGCCGCCACGCACCAAGATGCGATGTGCCTCGGCGACCATCGAGGCGATCCAGCGCATGTTGAAGTTCTCGCCGCGCGGCCCTTCGGCGCCAGCCAGGCAGTCGTGGAACCAGGTGCGGACGGGCGTTTCCCAGTGGCGGTAATTGGAGGCGTTGATCGCGAACTCCCGCGTCTGCGGCGGGACGGTGACGTGGGCGGCGGTGCGCACGAACAGCCCGCTTGCCGGATCGAGGGTGAAAATGTCGGTGCCGGCGCCGAGCGTGAGCGCGAGCGCGGTCTGCGGCCCGTAGATGACATAGCCGGCGGCGATCTGTTCGCGGCCCGCGCGCAGAAACGCCGCCGGCTCCATGCCGCTGCTGCCGGGAGGGGTAGGCAGCAGCGAGAAGATGGTGCCGATCGAAACGTTGGTCTCGATATTCGACGAGCCGTCGAGCGGATCGAGGGCGACAACGATGGGCGCGCCGGGGGTCAGCGGCAAGGGCGCATCCATCTCCTCGGATGCAATCGCGGCAACCGGCGCGCTTTCCAGCGCCTTGACCAGACGATCATTGGCACGCAGATCGAGTTCTGTCTGAACGTCGCCGCCTGCGCCGACGTGCTGACGCGCCGCCAGATTGCCGGCGAGCGGACCGGCGGCGACGAGCGCGGCGACATCGCGGCACGCCGCCGCCAGGGCGGCGACGGTCGCCGCCGCCGCCCGGCGCAAATCGTCCGTGCCGGCCCAGGCTGCGAGGTGCTGCTCCAAATCTATTTTGTTCACGTCGATGTCGTTGTTCATTGTCCCCCCTTGCGACCAAATGCCTCTTCGGCTCAGGTCGCGAACACGCGGCTGGCGCGGATGTCCTCGGCTTCGATTGTTTGCAATGCGTCGCGGCTGGTGACGCCGTTGCCCGCGCATAGACGCATCGCCTGGCGCAGGCGCACGCGGTCGAGCGCATTGCGGATCGAGCGGGCGTTGGCGAAGCCCGGCTGCTGCCGCCGCCGCGCAATGTACTCGATCATCGCTTCGCGCGCGGCCGGGCTGAGGCGGTATTCGCTCTCCGCCGCCAGCTTCTCGGCGATGGCGATCAGTTCGCCGGCATCGTAGTCGGGAAAGTCGATGTGGTGCGCGATGCGCGATCGAAAACCCGGGTTCGAGGCGAAGAAGGTTTCCATGCGGTCGCGATAACCGGCCAGGATCACCACCAAGTCCTCCCGCTGGTTTTCCATGACTTGGAGCAGAATCTCGATCGCCTCCTGGCCGTAGTCCTTCTCGTTCTCCGGACGATGCAGATAATAGGCCTCGTCGATGAACAAGACGCCGCCCATCGCGCGCTTGAGCACTTCCTTGGTTTTCGGCGCGGTGTGACCGATGTACTGGCCGACCAGATCGTCGCGGGTGACCGAGACCAGATGGCCTTTGCGGACGTAGCCGAGGCGATGGAGGATGCCCGCCATGCGCAGCGCGACCGTCGTCTTGCCGGTGCCGGGATTGCCGGTGAACGCCATGTGCAGTGTAGGCGGCCCGGCGGCGAGCCCCACCTGCTCGCGCGCGCGCGCCACCAAAAGAAATGCTGCGATCTCGCGAATGCGCTGCTTGACTGGCGCCAGTCCAATGAGATCGCGATCGAGCTCGGCGATGGGCGCAGCGACATCGGTCTCTGCCTGCAACGCGTTGAGGTCGACGACCTCGGCGGCGGCGTCGAAGGCGGCTGCGGGTCCGGGAACGCTCATCATTCCGCGCTCCGTGCCGCATTTGCCCGATCGGCTCCGTAACGCCGGCCGGCCGGCCGATCGACGGCGTAGGCGCGCACCGCATAACGAATGGTGCGACCCTGCGCTTCGACCCGCTCGAGGCGGAAGCCGGGCTCGTCGGCCGGACGCTGGACCAGGAACGACAGGCGCACCGTTTCCCATCCTCGCGTCGAATTGAAGGCGTTCACTCGCACATAGGCCTGCGGGTTAGCCTCGCGGCAGGCGCGCACCTCCGCCATCACGCCGGCGGCGTCGCGCAGATCGAACATCGGCATGCCCCACATTTCCCAATACGTGTTGCGGGGATGCGGGTCGTCGGTGAATTCGACACTGACGGCCCATTCCTGGCGCAGGCAGTACTCGATCTGGGCCGAGATCTGCCGGTCGGTCAGATCCGGAAGAAACGAAAAGGCGCCTTGGGTCACGCGCATCGCAGTCTCCATCACATCATCTACGCCGGATCAGACGGCCACCGCGGTCGGCACGAAATCCGAGGTGTCGGTCGAGGTGTATTCGAAGGTCACGTCGCCCCAGGTGTCGAGGGCGGCGCGCAGCGGTTGGCACCATTGGGCGGCGTCGCGCAGGATTTGCGGTCCTTCGCTGCGGATGTCGCGGCCCTCGTTACGCGCCAGCACCATGGCTTCCAGCGCAACGCGGTTGGCGGTGGCGCCGGCCTGGATACCCATCGGATGACCGATGGTGCCGCCGCCGAATTGCAAAACGACATCGTCGCCGAACAAATCGAGCAACTGGTGCATCTGCCCGGCGTGGATGCCGCCGGACGCGACCGGCATCACTTTGCGAATACCCGCCCAGTCCTGGTCGAAGAACAGCCCGCGCGGCAGATCCATGGCGTTGTGCGTCTCGCGGCAGACATTGTAATAGCCCTGCACCGTCATCGGGTCGCCTTCGAGCTTGCCGACCGCGGTGCCGGCGTGCAGGTGGTCGACGCCGGCGAGCCGCAGCCATTTGGCGATGACCCGGAACGAGATGCCGTGGTTCTTCTGCCGCGTATAGGTGCCGTGACCGGCGCGATGCATGTGCAGGATCATGTCGTTGTCGCGCGCCCAGTTCGAGATCGATTGGATCGCGGTCCAGCCGACGATCAGATCGACCATGACGACGATCGAGCCCAGCTCCTTGGCGAATTCGGCGCGCTTGTACATCTCCTCCATCGTGCCGGCAGTGATGTTGAGATAGTGGCCCTTGACCTCGCCGCTCTCCGCGCCGGCGCGATTGACGGCCTCCATCACGTAGAGAAAGCGGTCGCGCCAATGCATGAAAGGCTGCGAGTTGATGTTTTCATCGTCCTTGGTGAAGTCGAGCCCGCCCTTGAGCGCCTCGTACACCACGCGGCCGTAATTCTTGCCGGAAAGGCCGAGCTTCGGCTTGGTGGTGGCGCCGAGCAGCGGGCGACCGAACTTGTCGAGCCGCTCGCGCTCGACGACGATGCCGGTCGGCGGTCCGCGGAAGGTCTTCACGTAGGCGACCGGCAGCCGCATGTCCTCGAGCCGGCAGGCCTTGAGCGGCTTGAAGGCAAAGACGTTGCCGATGATCGAGGCGGTGAGGTTGGCGATCGAGCCTTCCTCGAACAGATCGAGGTCGTAGGCGATGGAGCAGAAATATTGTCCGGGCTGGTTCGGTACCGGCTCCACCCGATAGGCTTTGGCGCGGTAGGTCTCGCACGCGGTCAGCCGGTCGGTCCACACCACGGTCCAGGTCGCAGTCGAAGATTCGCCGGCAACGGCGGCCGCCGCCTCGATGGGATCGACGCCTTCCTGGGGCGTTATGCGGAACAGCGCGAGGACATCGGTGTCCTTGGGCTCGTAATCGCTGTCCCAATAGCCCATTTGCGCGTATTTCAGCACGCCGGCCTTGTAACGCCGTTTGGCGTCGCGGACCTTGGTGAGGGTTGCCTTGGCGAGATTTGCGCTGTCGGCCATTGTTCTCTCCGTCTGCATTCTCTGCAATCAATGTAGGGAGCCCGGTGCATTAAGTAAATTTGAATTATCTTACCATTGAATTCAGAAAATATGAATTAGCGCGGCCGATAGCCGCCCGTCTGGCACCGCCTTTTGGCTCGACGAAACGGCCCGCCTACGGAGCGCGGATTACTCGCGCCACGTCGCCGACCGAGACGACGCCGATCAGCTGATTTCTCTCCACGACCGGCAGGTGGCGAAACTTGCCGGCGGTCATCCGCCGCATGACGCTGCTCAGCATTTCCGCACGATTGCAGGTCGCGACGTTGCGTTTCATCACTTGTCCGACCGGCTGCGCCAACGCCGTGGCGCCGCGCTCGGCCAGCACCCGCACGATGTCCTGCTCGGAGATGATGCCGATGACGCGCAGGCCGGCGCCGACGACGACCAAGGCGCCAAGGCCGCGTTGCGCCAAGAGATCAACGGCGGACGCCACGGCGGCGGTCGGCCCGATGGTGGCGACGTTGGTACCCTTGTCATCAAGAATCGCCTTGACGTTCATGGCAGCCTCCGCACCGCTAAGGACGCGACCGGTGGCGCGTCGAGAAGACAGCGGCCGGGAACTCCGCGGCGTAGCGGAACGCCTTCTCTCGCGGCCGATAGTCCGGGCGGGGATTGCAGTCCGGCTCGACCACCTTGCGATAGAGATGCCAGGTCGCATGGCCGAGCACCGGCATGATCACGGTCAGGCCCAACAAGAACGGCAGCGAGCCGATCGCCAGCAGCGCGGCAACAATAAGACCCCATAACGCCATCGTCGCCGGGTTGGCGACGACCGCGCGGATCGATGTCAGCAGCGCGACCGCCGCGCCGACGTCGCGGTCGAGCAGGAGCGGGAAAGAGACCGCACTGATGACGAGCACCAGCACCGCGAACAGGAAACCGACGCCGGTCCCGACGATGATGAGATTCCATCCGGCGGATGTGTCGAATAGGTCGATGGCGAATTGGCGGATCGAGGCCGGGGCGGCGTAGCCGAAATTGGCCGTGTAGATCGCTTCCGCAACCGCGAGCCAAATCAGAAAGATCGCCATGAGCAGAAGGCCCAATGTCACGATCGCGCCGAGCGAAGGGGAATGCCGCACGTCGAGGGCGTGGATCGAGGACGTATCGAGCCCCGCTTCCCGGCGCCGGCTCAGCTCGTAGAGGCCGATCGCGGCGAGCGGCCCGACGAGAGCGAAGCCGGCTGCGAGCGGGAACGCAAGGGGCAGCATCGCGTGGCCTAAACTCAGCGAAATCAGCAGGACGCCGAGCAACGGGTAGATCACGCAGAGGAACACGGCGTGGCTCGGCATTGCGGCGAAATCATCAAAACCCTTTGCCAGCGCTTCGACGAGATCGGACGGCGCAATGCGGCGGATGATGGGGAGTGTCGGACGCGTGCCCGCGCCCAAGAGAATGTGCGAATAGGCCATGACGCTCCTCCCTGAGCCTCGGCACCGTTGGCGTCACGGTGCGAAAGCCGGTGGCGGCCGGCGCAATGCAGCCGCTCGGCGAATCAGCCTAGGGGACTAGCGGATTAAGTGAATTTGAATTATCTTAAGTCTACATTCAGAAAACCTGAAGGCTTGGGTCCGTGCGCAACATCACCCTCAAACAATTGCGGCTGCTCAGCGCGGCGGCGCGCGGCGGCAGTTTCATCGCCGCGGCCGAGGCGGGCCATGTCACGCCGCCGGCCGTTACCATGCAGATGCGTCAACTCGAGGCCGAGGTCGGGCTGCCTTTGTTCGAGCGTCACGGCCGCGGCTTCGCGCTGACCGCCGCCGGCCGCGAGGTGCTGGCGGCGGCCGAGCGGATCGAGGTCGTGCTCGCCGATTGCGCGGCCGGCGTGGCGGCGCTGAAATCGCTGACGAGCGGACGCGTCACCGTCGGCGTGGTGTCGACGGCGAAGTATTTTGCCCCGCAGATGCTCGCGGCTTTCGCGCGCGTCCATCCCGGCATCGACATCGAGCTCGTCGTCGGCAATCGCGAGGACACCATCGCCGCATTCACCGGCGGACGCCTCGACGTCGCCATCATGGGCCGCCCGCCCGAGGACGTCGAGGTGGAGAGCGCGCCGATCGGCGACCATCCGCAGGTCGTCATCGCGCCGCCCGATCACCCGCTGGCGAAGCGGCATTCCATCTCGCCGCAGGAGATTGCCGGCGAGACTATTTTGATGCGCGAGGTCGGGTCAGGGACGCGCTTGCTGGCCGAGCGCTTTTTCGCCAAGCACCGCATCAAGCCGCGCATCGGCATGGAGATCGGGTCGAACGAGACGATCAAGCAGGCGGTGATGGCCGGTCTCGGCATCGCGTTCATCTCCGCCCACACGATCGCCGCGGAAATCGCCGACGGGCGTCTGGTCGTTCTCGACGTTGTCGGCTTTCCGGAAATCCGGCAATGGTTCGTCGTACGCCTCGTCGCCAAGCGGATGATGCCGGCCGCCCGCGCGTTGCGCGATTTCCTCGTCGCCGAGGGACGGCGCTTTTTGCCGAAGGTGGAAAATCATCGGCGAAGCCGCTCGCCGGCACCGCGAACGCGCAGTGCCGTCGGCAGGCTCCGCCGCTAAGCAAACAGCGCGGAGATTGGGCCACCAGCGCTTGACAAAATATTCATTGTTATGAATATATTTCCCGCGCGGCGCGAACTGCCGCGCAAGCAAAAGCTCTTCAGAATAAACTGCGAGGGAGGTGATCGTGCGCATTGCGACAATGGCCCCTGTGTTTGTTGTTGTCCTGGCCGGGCTCAGCCAGGCGGCGGCGGAAACACCCGACGGCTTGTGGGTGCGGCCCAACAAGGAGGTTGCGGAAGTTTCGCAACAGGACGGCACGCTCTACTGCAAGATCGTCACCGGCAAATCGCCCGGTTTCGAGATGTGTCACGGAATGGCGAAGGCCGGCGAGAACACCTGGCAAGGCGGCGAGATGAAGCATCCGGAAATGCCGGCGGCCATGACCTTCAACGGCACCGTAACCTTAGAGGGTCCGGCGCTGAACATCAAAGGCTGCGTCATCGCCCAGCACATGTGCGCCGAGGAAAAGTGGACGCGCCAGCAATAAGGATTGACGCCGGCGTCGCCGGTTGCGCCGCCAGCCTCGCGTTCGCCGACCTCATCACCCTCACACGGGCGCGCAGGTCGGTTGACTTGCCAGCGGCGACATCAAATTATATGCAATTATGCGATTGCATAAAATTGAATATGATGAAAAAATGTTGTGGTCGCTCTCGCTGGCGAAAGTGATGATCGGTGCTTATACGCTCGATCAGTGGTGAGAGCGTCCTCGGTATCGCCCGAGGTTCGCGGGGGAGTTCGCGCGAAATCAACCCGGAGCTTTGAGAGAGCTGGAAATGATATTCACGGTAAATCGTCGGCAAACCTTGACGGTCGGTGCCGGTGCCCTGGCGGCGACAGCATTGGGATGGTCCGCGACGCCTGCCTTGGCGGAGACCAATGGCTTCGAGGAGCTCATCAAGCACTTCACCGGCGGACGGACGCCGACGCAGGCTCGCGTCAAACTGGATTTGCCCAAGATTGCCGACGACGGCGGCTCAGTGCCGATAACCATCACCGTCGACAGCCCGATGACCGAAGAATCGCACGTGACCGATGTCCTCGTCGTGGCGGAAGGAAATCCACGCCCGCACGTTGCGACCTTTCATTTTTCGCCAGCCAGCGGCGCCGCCGAGGTCTCAACGCGCATTCGTTTGGCGCAGACCGAAAACGTCGTCGCCGTCGCCAAGATGAACGACGGCTCAGTCTATATGGCGAGGAAGGAAGTGACCGTCACCGTCGGCGGGTGCGGCACGTCGTGAACGGGACGCAAACCGACAACTCCTGGAACCTGGTGGAATAAAGTCATGGCCGCCGAAGTTAAGATCAAGCTCGACAAGACCGAAGCCAAGAAGGGTGACCTCGTCGAGGTGAAGGCGCTCGTCTATCATCCCATGGAGACCGGGCTGCGCAAGGATAAGAGCGGAAAGGTGATTCCGCGCAAGCTGCTGAATAAGTTCATCTGCACGGTGGCCGGCACGGAGGTTTTCTCCGCCGACTTCGACACGGCGATTGCCGCGAATCCATTTATTCGCTTCAAATTCAAGGCTGCCGAATCCGGCCCGGTCGTGCTGACCTGGGTCGATGACGACGGCTCCAATATCGTCGGTCAAGCCAGGATCACGGTGAACTGACGAGCCGACGACCTGTCCGTTTGACGCGAAGCAGGGCGGCGCAATTTGCACGCGGCGCCCTCGCCGTGCGGACCGGAAAACCTGCGTCTCCTGCTCATTCGTCAATAATCCGGCTGCTCGCGAATCCCTGATTTTGCGGTCGGGCAGGTGTGGGCAGACCTATAGACTTGGAGCATAATCTTTGGCAGAATGATCCATCAAAAGTAGAAAATTCCATTCTAGGGGAGGAATAGGCAATGACATCACGTTTTGGGGAAAAATCCCATAGCTTCGGACGTTGTCAATTCCTGAAGCTCTCCGGCGGTTCGGTATTCGCCGCCGCTGCCGTTGGAACAGCGGTCGTAACCGCCAGTCGACCGGCTTCCGCGGCGATCAGCGGACGAACCAGCAAGCCGGCCGATCTGCCGGCGGCCCGCGGGCCGCGTTGCGTGGTCGTCGGCGGCGGTGCCTCGGGCGCGACGCTGGCGAAGTATCTCAAGAAAGAGAATCCGAAGTTCGACGTGGTCATGGTCGAGCCCAATGCTCTCTACATGTCGTGCTTCCTCAGCAATCTGTGGCTCGATGATCTTATCGATCTGAAAACGCTCCAACACTCGTTCTGCGACGCCGCCCGCGACGGCGGTTACGTATGGCTGCAGGGTAAGCTGGTCGATCTCGACCGAGCCGCGAAGCGCGCCTACACTAGCGAAGGCTACATCGATTATCAGTACATCGCGCTGGCGCCCGGCATCGACTACAACTACGCCTCTATCGGCGTCACCGATCCAGCGATGGTCGCGGCTTGCGCGCAGAATTTCCCGGCCGGTTTCAAGCCGGGCTCGGAACACCTCTCGATCAAAGGCAAGCTCGCCAATTTCGAGAAGGGCGTGTTCCTGACCACCGTGCCAGTCGGCAATTACCGCTGCTTGCCGGCGCCATACGAGCGCGCCTGCATGATCGCCGACTATTTCAAGAAGAACAAAATCAAAGGCAAGCTGGTGCTGCTCGATCCCGGCGAACAGCCGTTCGCGCCGAAAGCGCCGGGCTTTCTCGCCGCCTTCAAAGAACTCTATCCGGACATCATCGAGTACCGGCCGTCGACGACGATCAAGTCGGTCGACCCGATCAAGAAGACGGTCACCACCGAGTTCGAGACCGTCTCCTTCGACGACGCGGCGATCTATCCGCGCGTCCGCGCCGCCAAGCTGATCGAGGATCTGGGCTTGAGCGACCCGAAAAGTCCGCAGATGGAGGCGGACATCGACGTCTACAAATACTTCGCCAAGGGGGACAAGACCTGCTACGTCACCGGCGACTGCCGGCCGATGCCTTTCTCCAAGTCGGGCAACACCGCCAACAGCGAGGCGCATTATGTCGCCAAGGTGATCGCCGCGACCGAGGCCGGCAAGGACATCGACTGGATGAGCCCGCAGACCATCTGCTACTCGATGGTCAACGGCGCGCCGGAAGAGGCCATCGTGGTCAAGGCCAAGTACGACAAGCAGAAATTCGGCTTCACCGACGTCGAGCTCGACAACAAGCGCTCGGCGGCGCTCGGTCTCGCCGCTCACGAGTGGGGCGCCGGCCTTTACCGCGACATGTTCTGAAATCGATAGGAACGCCAACTGACAAGGTTTGGGTTGCATCGCAGGCGGGTAAATTCCTTCTGCGATGCCTCCCGCCATCGTGACGGAGAGATGGCCGATGGACCGATCCGATGTCAGCCGCCGCGGCTTCGTAAAAGCCTGCGGTAGCGCCGCGGCACTCGCCGCGGCGGCGTCCGGCCGGCTGGTCGAGCCGTCGTTCGCGCTCGCCGACGCGCCCCGAATCAAGCTGGTCGACAAGGCCGGCAAGCCGATCAGGGCGGGCGCGCTGGAAGTGAATGCCAACTACATCTTTTCCTACCCCTATATCAGTACGCCTTGCCTGCTCCTGCGGCTGGACGCGGCCACGCCGCGCAATGTGGAGAGGACCGACGCCGAAAAGGCGTCCTACACTTGGCCCGGCGGCGTCGGCAAGGACAGCGCTGTCGTCGCCTACTCGGCGATTTGCGCGCATCTGCTCTCCTATGACAGCAAGCGCACGAGCTTCATGACCTATCACAAGGCGCGCACCGAGCTGTCAGAGCACGAGCGGACGATCACCTGCTGTGCCCATGCAAGCACCTACGATCCTGCCAATGGCGCCAGCGTCGTGTCTGGACCAGCGGAGTTTCCATTGGCGGCGGTTCAACTTCGAGCATCACGGCGATAGTGACGAACTGACTGCGATCGGTCTCATCGGCACCGTGCTGTTCGATAAGTTCTTCGATGCGTACCGGGCCGACCTCAACGCCGAGTTCGGACGTGGTGCTTACAGGGAGCTGGTGAGCGACCGGACCACCGTAACACCCATCGCGGAATTCAGCGAAGCGGTCGCTGGCTGCTAGATTGGTAATTCCGCGCTCAGCCGGGAATGAGGATCGCGCGAAGCGCTCCGGCGACGGACCCTCCCTCGAGATATTTCACGCCGACATAGCCGCCGCCGATGATCGACAGCCAAGCGAGAATGCTTCCGAGCGCCAGCGTCGACATCCCGGTAATGCCCTGTCCGATCGTGCAGCCGAGCGCGAAGACGCCACCGATGCCCATCAGCGCGGCACCGACAAGATGGCGGACGAGATCGTCGCGGTCGGAGAAGCTCTCGATAAGGAACGTGCCGGTCGCCACCGCCATCAGGAAACTCCCGGCGATGATGCCGCCGACGACCGCGATGCCGAAGTTGATCGTGGCGCCGGTATAGGTCATCAGATACTGCAAGGCATCGGCTACCGGTGCGACCAGGGTGACCGAGGCCAGCGGCACGGGCTCGAATTCGTCAAACGCGATGATGCCGGTCACCACCCAGCCGGCGACCACGGTGAGGCCGATGACGACACCGGCGATGACATTGACGGGACTTCGGCGGAACGATGCGTCCTTGAAACAGAAGAACAGCAAGGCTGCTGCGACCACGATGGCCGCTGTGGCGCGCGCGATACCCGGTCCCAAGCCGAACCTCGCGGCAGCCATCTCGCCGATGTTCTGGCTCCGCAGCCCGTGCGCCGAGAGGTCGATATTGGCGGCACCCTCGAAGGCAATGCGTGCCGGCGCGATCAACCCGCGCAGACTGATGTAGGCGACGATCCCGAGCACGAGCACGACGACCAGCGACTTCAGATTGCCGGCGCCGAACCGCACCAACGTCCGGCTGGGGCAGCCGCCGGTGAGAGTCATGCCGAAACCGAAAACGAGGCCGCCGATGATGGCGCCGAGCCAGCCAAGATTGGTGGTCAGATAGATCGACCTGTTGATATCGATGGAGCCGCTGAAATGCAGGGCCTGCGTGCCGATGATCGCCACCGCTGTTGCGAGCACCCAGGCGCGCAGGCGGCGCCCATCACCGAACAGGGCCCGGTCCGATATCCCGCCCATGGAACAGAAATTGGTACGCTGCGCCGTGGCGCCGAACACCAAGCCGATAGCAAGGCCGCCGACACCGACGATCGTGGTCGTTGCAAGTTCGCTCATTTGGAAGGAGCTCCCGGCGTTTCATCTTGATTATCGGCCACAACCGAGTGGTCCGATGGCAATGTTAGTTTAGAGACGGTCTCGGCGCCAGAGGGAGAGTGGCCATCGATCGATTTCAGCTTGTTGCTTTCTGCAGGGGCGCCACTCGGCCACGCCGGCTCGATGCTCCCGCTGACGGGTTGCGATGGTTCTCGGTCGCCACGGCGGGCCTTGGCATCGAACGTCCGCTGATGGAGTGGTCCGGTCGTGCTGTTGCCTCGCCATTCGCAACGGGGCGTCGCCTTTGACGTGAGTCAATGCGAGGCTCGGTAGTGGGCGACAATTGAAGTCCTGCGATCAACGTCACAATGGTCGGAGAGAGCACTGTGTGTGAGTTGTTCTGCCTAGCGAGCCGCCTGCCGACGCGAGCGACATTCTCACTCCATACGTTTGCCAGCCACGGCGCCCCCGGTCAAACCGCGATCGACGGTTGGGGTATCGCCTTCTATGACGGGCGCGATGTCCGTCTTTATAAGGAGCCCGAGCCTGCAGGTAACAGCGGTTGGCTTGCCTTCATCGAGCAGCGGCACGCGGCAAGCCCGCTCATTGTTTCCCACATCCGCCGCGCAACAATGGGCGGCATCTCTCTCGCCAACACGCAGCCCTTCACCCGTGAGCTCGGCGGCCGCATGCACGTCTTCGCTCATAACGGCAGCCTTGAAGGCATCGAGTTTCGATATGCCGCCACGAAACAGCGCTTTCGGCCGGTCGGCGAAACGGATTCGGAAACCGCCTTTTGTATTCTCGCCGAGCGCCTTTTGCCGCTTTGGAGCACGGGTGCAATTCCCACGCTCGATCACAGGCTCGACATCGTCGCTCGGTTCGCAGCAGAGCTGCGCGACCTGGGGCCGGCGAACTTCCTTTACGGAGACGGCGACGCCCTCTTCGCGCACGGGCACCGACGCATCCAGGCCGGTGGAGCGATTGCGCCGCCCGGGCTATGGGTGCTGCGTCGGGAGTGTGCCGTCGATATCGATGAATTGCTGAGATCGGGCGTGACAGTCGAGGTGAACGGCGAAGACCAGGCGATCACATTGCTTGCCAGCGTTCCCCTGACGGACGAAGGATGGCGGCCTCTTGCCGAAGGCGAGGTGATTGCCGTCAAGGATGGTCAAATAATCAATTATGCGGCCGATCGTCGCGCGCCGCAAGGCGACGTGCTTGCGCCTATTTGAACTCGCAGCCGCTCGGCTCTTCGGGTCACGGTGAAAGCGATGCCGGTGTGGATGTTCTCGGAGTTGCTATGACGTCCGCGGCGATGGCGTCCTCGAACAGCCCCGGAATCCAATCGAGATGGAAGAGCGATTCCCGTGCGAGCCGAGGCGACCTTCATCGCCATCGCCCGAGCGCGCAGGTCGCCACGGTAATTCTGATCGCCTATTGTGCTTTGCTCTGAGCGTCGGCCTCCCGGCGCTCATTCCTAGCTTCTGAATGTCAGGTACATGAGCGTTAGATAGACGCCGGGCACGGCCACCAAGACCAGAAATTGCGCGAGGCCCGGAGCTTGGCAACTGGTCGAATAGAAAGTGTAGCCTACAAAAATATCGGCAAGGATGATAATGACCACGCCGATGAACCACGGCAAAAGCGGATTACGTCGCGCCGATGCGGGCATTTTGGGGCCTCCACTTGATCGGAGTGTTGCAACGCGAACGCCGTCAAGCTATCTATGCCCATCGCTAATCCGTGCCTTGATGCAGATCAATCAGGCGCGCCGCTGATCTCAGATCAGCTTGCCCATCGCCACCGCGGTGTCGACCATGCGGTTGGAGAAGCCCCATTCGTTGTCGTACCACGACATCACGCGCACGAGCGTGCCGTCCATCACCTTGGTCTGGTCCATGTGGAAGATCGAGGAGCGCGGATCGTGGTTGAAGTCGGTGGAGACGTTGGGGGCGTCGGTGAAGCCGAGGATGCCCTCGAGCTGCTGCTCGGCGGCGCGCTTCACCGCGGCGTTGATCTCATCCTTCGAGGTCGCGCGCTTGGCGACGAACTTGAAGTCGATCACCGAAACATTCGGCGTCGGCACGCGGATAGAAACGCCGTCCAGCCGCCCGGCAAGCTCCGGCAGCACCAGGCCGACCGCCTTGGCGGCGCCGGTCGAAGTCGGGATCATGTTGATCGCGGCGGCGCGCGCCCGGTAGAGATCCTTGTGAACCTGATCGAGCGTCGGCTGATCGTTGGTGTAGGAGTGAATTGTGGTCATGAAGCCTTTGTCGATGCCGACGGCGTCGTTGAGCACCTTCGCGACCGGCGCCAGGCAATTGGTCGTGCACGAGGCGTTGGAGACGATGGTGTGCGCCTTGGTCAGCTTGTCGTGGTTGACGCCGTAGACGACGGTGAGATCGACGCCGTCGGCCGGCGCCGAGATCAGGACGCGCTTGGCGCCGGCCGTCAGATGCGGCGAGGCCTTGTCCTTCGAAGTGAAGATGCCGGTGCATTCGAGCGCGACGTCGATGCCGAGTTCTTTCCACGGGAGCTGCGTCGGGTCCTTGTGAGCGGTGACCTTGATGGCGCCGTTGCCGACGCTGATGGTGTCGCCCTCGACGGTGACTTCGCCGGGGAAGCGGCCATGCACGCTGTCGTAGCGGAGCAGGTGAGCGTTGGTCTCGACCGGGGCGAGATCGTTGACGGCGACGATTTCGATGTCCGTGCGGCCCGCTTCGACCGCCGCGCGCAAGATGTTGCGGCCGATGCGGCCGAACCCGTTGATGGCTACGCGTACCGACATTTTTCGCTCCCGACTTTTCAACGTCATGCCCGGAATTGTGCCGGGCATCCAGCTTTTTCGGCGCCCTTATTTAACGGGATCGGCTGCCGGCACAAGTCCGCCGATAGGCGAAACAATTGCGTCTTGGTCCTCGCCCCGAATTGCCGATCCTGGGAGCACCGCAAAAAGCTCGGCTAGGGGCTTCGCCTTTGGACCCCGGAAGTGTTACCGTGCATATTCCGGAGGCTCAGGGCGTTACCGCAAAAGCTGCCGGCGGGGAAGGTGTCCGGCGCTTCATCCGCTACGCCTGAATATCGGCTCATGCGGCCCGCGGCGTGACTTCCCGCTCGATGCGGCGGCGAAGCTTGCGGTCCGCCGCCTCGAAATCGTAGCGGGCTTGCAGGTTGATCCAGAACTCCGGCGTCGTGCCGAAATAGCGCGCCAAACGAAACGCGGTGTCCGCGGTAATGCCGCGCCTGCCGAGCACGATGTCGTTGACCCGCGAGCGGGGTACCTTGATCGCTAGGGCCAAGCTGTAGACGCTGATCTTCATCGGCGTCAGGAAATCGTCGCGGAGAATTTCGCCGGGATGGACGAGCGGAAGCCTTCTGCCGGTCGCAACATCGGCAAAGTCGATTTTGCCCGCATCCAGATCTTCGCGCTTGATGGTCATGGCGTCATCCCTTGTGATAGTCCACGATCTCGACGTTCCATGCCGCGCCGTCGCGCCATTCGAAGCATATCCGCCACTGGTCATTAATGCGGATGCTGTGTTGCAGGCGTCGATCGCCGTGCAAGGCTTCGAGGCGGTTGCCGGGCGGAACCCGCAGATCGTCGAGCTGCTTGGCCGCATCGATGGCGAGAAGTTTGCTTCGTGCTCGGCCCTGAATCTGATTCGGCAAAGCCTTGACCGAGTAGCCGGCGAACAGCGCTGCGGTACGCTTGTCGGCGAAGCTCTTGATCATCAATTATGCAGCGTACCGTAAATCGGTACGCTCGTCAAGAACCGCGACGGCGCGAGCGCAAAGGCATGATTCGTTTCAGCCCAGCTTATGCAGCGCCGCCTCCGCGACCTTCTCCGGCGTAATTCCAAAATGTTGGTAAAGCTCCTTGTAGGGCGCGCTGGCGCCGAAGGTGCTCATGCCGACGAATAGTCCGTCGGAGCCGATGATGGCGTCCCAGCCCTGGCGGATGCCGGCTTCGACCGCGACTTTCACCTTGGCGTCGCCGATGATCTTTGCGCGCTCCGCTTCCGGCGCGGCGAGCAACAATTCGAAGCACGGCACCGACACGACCCGCGCCGCGATGCCTTGGTCGGCGAGCAGCTTTTGCGCCGCGACCGCGATGACGACCTCAGAACCGGAGGCGAACAGTGACACCGCCACACCCTCCCCCGCTTGCGGGGGAGGGAAGGGAGGGGGACTGATTTCATAGGCACCCGCGGCGCAGCGGTTCTCCGCGTCGAGACCGCGGCGTAGCTGCGGCACGTTCTGCCGCGTGAGCGCGAGCGCGCTCGGCCCGGTCTTGGTGGCGAGTGCCAGTTCCCAGCACTCGACGGTCTCGACCGCGTCGCACGGCCGGAACACCCGAAGATTGGGAATCGCGCGCAGCGCGGCGAGATGTTCGACCGGCTGGTGGGTCGGTCCGTCTTCGCCGAGCCCGATGGAATCGTGGGTGAGCACGTGGATGACGCGCTGGCCCATCAGCGCGGCGAGGCGGATCGCCGGCCGGCAGTAATCCGAGAACACCAGGAAGGTGCCGGAATAAGGGATAATGCCGCCGTGCAGCGCCATGCCGTTCATGGCCGCCGCCATGGCGTGTTCGCGCACGCCGTAATGGATGAAGCGGCCGGAATAGTCCGCCGCGTTCAGCACTTTCATTCCCTTGGCGCGGGTGTTGTTGGAGCCGGTGAGGTCGGCCGAGCCGCCGATCATTTCAGGCAGCGCGCCGGCTAGCGCTTCCAGCGCGAATTCGGACGCGGCGCGGGTCGCGATGTCTTTGGGCGTCTCGGCGAGTTTCTGCTTCACCGTGTGCACGGCGGCGGCGAGAATTTGCGGCGGGCGCTCGGCGCGCAGGCGGTGCTCGAATTCGGCGCGCTTATAGGGATCGACCGCGGCGAGCCGCTTCTCCCAGGCGAGCCGCGCCGGGCGGCCGCGCTCGCCGGCGGCGCGCCACAGCGCGCGGATCGGTTCGGGGATTTCGAACGGCGCCGCGGTCCAGCCGAGTATTTGTTTGGTCGCGGCGATCTCGGCGGCGCCGAGCGCCGAGCCGTGGCTCTTCTCGCTGCCGGCCTTGGTCGGAGCGGGAAAGCCGATGATGGTGCGGCAGGCGATCAGCGACGGCCGCTCGGACGTCTGCGCCGCGGTGAGCGCGGCGGCGATCGCCGCAGGATCATGGCCGTCGACGCGCGTCGCGGCCCAGCCGGCGGCCTCGAACCGCTTGAGCTGGTCGACGGAGTCGGTGAGCGAGAGTGGACCGTCGATCGAAATGCCGTTGTCGTCGAACAGGACGATCAGCTTGTTGAGCTGCAGATGCCCGGCAAGCGCGATCGCTTCCTGGCTGATGCCTTCCATCAGGTCGCCGTCGGAGGCGAGCACATAGGTCGAATGATCGACGAGGTCGTCGCCGAACACGGCGGCCAGATGGCGTTCGGCGATCGCCATGCCCACCGCGTTGGCGAGGCCCTGGCCGAGCGGTCCCGTGGTGGTCTCGACGCCGGGCGTGTGGCCGTATTCGGGGTGGCCGGGCGTGAGCGAGCCCATTTGGCGGAAGCGCTTGATCTCCTCGATCGTCATCTTCTCGTAGCCGAGAAGATGCAGAACGGCATAAAGCAGCATCGAGCCGTGGCCGGCCGAGAGCACGAAGCGGTCGCGGTCGGGCCAAGCGGGATCGGCGGGATCGAACTTCAGAAAGCGCGAGAACAGCACGGTCGCGACGTCGGCTGCGCCCATCGGCAAGCCGGGATGGCCGCAAGTGGCCTTTTCCACCGCGTCCATGGCGAGCACGCGAATGGCGTTGGCCATCAGGTCGTGGTCGGCGCGGGAGAGCGGACTTGTCCCGGAAACGGGAAAGGGCACGGCCTGGGCGAGGATGGCGCTCGCCGCGAGTTTACGATCCGGCATCGTCATGAAGCGGCCAAAAGATCAAGCCAGCGCGCTCGCGCGAAATGCCGCGGTCGCGGAAACTGGCGGCGCACAGATAACATGCGAGCCGGGCGAGTCAAATGTGCGGCGCCCAGCGTCGGCGTATTGCTCAGGCCGCATTCCGGCGCACTGCGCTACCTGGAACTTCCGTGCGATCGAGGCCTGACGCAAGGTACGGCCCAACTTTGATCACGCTGCGTTTTGGGCGTTGACGCTCCGACGCCACGCGACGTAAGCTTCTTTTTGTAAACGCTTGCCCATCCACAGTTTTCATCGCCGGCGCGGCGCTGGCGACGGCCGGCGGAGACCGCGGGTCGGCCGCGACGGTGCCCGGTTCGGCAGCGTAAACACGATTAGGGTCCAAGCGGGGTCAAAGCGATGAGCGAACCCGATTCCGTCGAGATGGCGAGCCGGCGGCTCGCGATCGCGCTCGAAGCGCTCGAAACGGCGGCGGAGTTGCGGCTGGAGGCCGGCCGCAGCGAGGAGGCGCTGGCGGCGCAAATCCAGGCGCTCGGTTCCGACCGCGCGCGGCTCGCCAGCGACCTCGACCGCGCGACGGCGCGGGCGAACGGCCTCGAGACCGCCAACCGCGAGGTGGCGCAGCGGCTGACCGCGGCGATCGACAGCGTCCGCGGCGTGCTGACGAATGGGGCCGCTTCCGCGTTGAAGTCCGTCGGCGAGTGAGATGTGAGAGTAAGCCGGATCGGACGGAGCCGGACAGGATATGGCCCAAGTCAATGTCACCATCAACGGACGGCAGTTCCGCATGGCCTGCGAGGACGGCCAGGAGGCGCACCTCATCAGCCTCGCCCATGAACTCGACGGGCGCATCGAGGGCTTGCGCACGAAATTCGGCGAGATCGGCGACACCCGGCTCACGGTGATGGCGGCGCTGACCATCGCCGACGAACTGTTCGACATGGGGGCGCGCCTCAAGCGCCTGGAGGAGGAATTGGCGGGGCTGCAGGACGCCCGCGTCGCCACCGCCGACCGCGCCAAGACCACGCAAGCCGCCGTCGCCGCCGCGCTCAACGCCGCCGCCGAGCGCATCGAAAGCGTCACCAAGAAGCTCAACCAGACCATCGCCACCGGGGTGGCGCTGGGGTGAATTGGTGGAACGTAGGGGCGGCCCTTGTGGCCGCCCGGTTGGCCATCGTCGCCAAAGGGCACCCACAAGGGGTGCCCCTACGGTCGTTACCGGCTCCCGGCTCACGCCGAGTGCCGCTCCACCAGCATGGCCGCGAACTCGCTGCCGAACCGATGCGCATCGCCCGGCCAGCGCGCGGAGAGATAATTGCCGTCGCGCACGGTGAAGCCAATGTCGGGCCGGTCGAGCGAGTCCCGCCGCAGCGGCATCGGCCCGGCGAAGAAATCGCCCGGCGCCTTGAGCGCGGCGCGGACCTCGTCCTCCACCGGCACCGGATAGGTCCGGTAATAATCGCCGAGATAAAGCCGCGTCAGCGACCAGGCGGTCAGCTCCATCATCCTGGTCAGCGCCGTCGTCTTGCGGCCGAACAGCACCGACTTGCCTTCCCTGCCGCGCGAACGCGCCGCCAGCAGCACGCCATGACAGATCGCCGCCACCGGCTTGTCGCGTGCAAAAAAATCCGCGACGGTTGTTTGCAGCACCGCGGACTCCAGATAAGGCCGCATGCCGGGCGCATGGCCGCCGGGCAGCAGCAGCGCATCGAACTCCGCCGCGGCGATGTCGGCATACGCGATCGGGTCGAGAAATTCCGCCGCCCGCGTCATCTCCAGATAAGCCGCCTTGCCGGCCGCATCGGCTTTCAGAAGCGGCGCCAGAACGCCCAAACCTTCGCCCGTCACCATCTTCGGATCCGCCGCGCCCGCCTTGCCGTCCGGCGTCGCGAACACGACGCGTGGCCGCGCGCGCGCAGCAGGCGCCAGGGCACGCCGGATTCAGTCGGATCGAAGTCGTGGCTGGGGAGGGGGATCAGGACAGTCGCCATGACATAATCTCCGGCACTTTCCACCCGTCGTTTGGGCATTCTATCAATAAATACGCAGCGCGGAGCACCGCCTTTCCCTCTCCCGTTCACGGGAGAGGTCGCGAGCCAACGGGTCCGGCCCGAAGTGGCCGGCCCGATGACAGGCTCCGCGAAGCGGGTGAGGGTAAGTGGCCGCACATGCCCGCCCAGCGCCACCCGAGCGGCGCGCCCCCTCACCCCGACCCTCTCCCCCGTTGGGGGCGAGGGAGCAACCGTAATAAGTGGCGCCGCGGCCCTTGACGCACTACATTGCACAAGCGGGGCTGCGCGGTGCGTGGGAGACATTTCTCCGGGGCCTTACGATCCTGACGGGAGCTGTCCCTGCCGGACCCCTGGGTTCGGACACATGGCGCCCACCTACTTATGTAGGTTCCCGGGATCAGAGCTCTCACGGCCATCGCGGCTCCGCACTTTTTCTGCCCTAGACTGTCGTGGCCGGACTTGTTCCGGCCATCCACGTCTTTAAGGTGACGAGCACAAAAACGTGGACGCCCCGCATAGCCGAGCGAAGCCGCACCTAGTTATTTCTTCGAATCTTCACGCATAGGCGGTTCAGCTTTTATTCTTGGAACGCGCACCTGCGACGATCTTTTTGAAATCGTCTTCTGTCACCTCGCCCGCCTCAATGCGGCGCGCGAGGTTCTCTACGTCAATGCCGGCCTCGGCCAACGCCTCAATCAATTTCGCCGCTCCATTATCTTCGGAATTGTTTTCCATCTGTGGCGCCTCGTATTGCTCCGGGCATTGCGGCCGACATGTCGGTTCGTAGGTCCTCGGCGACCCAGGCACGATGCTCCGCTTCGATTTGCGCGATCACCGGCAGCAGGTCGAAATTTCGCGGGCCGCGAGAGCCGCCTTGTCGGCTGACCGCAATACCCCGCACGGCGGCAGCGGAAGCGATCGCCGCGCGGCCGTTTCCCCTCGCCGTCCCCGCGGGCACCATCGTCTCCGGCTTCATGCCGATGAAGACCGAAATCGATCCGCTGCCGCTGATGCGCAAGCTCGAAGGGCGGGGGGTACGGCTCGCTTTGCCGGTGCTGGTCGGGCGTGGCAGGCCGCTCGTCATGCGGGCGTGGACGTTCGGGGAGCCGCTGTCGGAAGGGGTGTGGGGCATCCGGGAGCCGGAGCCGGAGGCGGATGAGGTCGAGCCCGATATTCTTCTGGTGCCGCTACTCGCGTTCGACCGCGGCGGCGGCCGGATCGGCTATGGCGGGGGGTATTATGATCGCACCATCGCGGCGCTGCGGGCGAGAAGGCGGTGATCGCGGTCGGGATCGCGTTCGCGGCGCAGGAAGTTGCCCAGGTTCCCGTCGGCGCAGGCGACGCGCGGCTCGATCTCGTGCTAACCGAGCGCGAGGTGATCGATTTCCGAGGCTCGTGAGGATGCGCATTCTTTTCGTCGGCGATGTCGTCGGTCGCAGCGGGCGGACCATCGTCTATGAGCGCTTGCCGGGCCTGGTGCGCGATTGGAAGCTCGATCTGGTGGTGGTCAATGGCGAGAACGCCGCCGGCGGGTTCGGCATCACCGAGGCGATCTACCGCGAATTGATCGACGCCGGCGCGGACGCGATCACGCTCGGCAATCACGCCTGGGACCAGAAGGAGGCGCTCGTGTTCATCGAGCGCGCCCCGCGCCTGGTGCGGCCGGCCAATTATCCCGCCGGCACGCCCGGCCGCGGCGCGGCGCTCGTCGAGGCGAAGAACGGCGCGCGGGTGCTCGTGGTCAATGCCTTGGGGCGGGTGTTCATGGACCCGCTCGACGATCCGTTCGCGGCGATCGACCGCGAGCTGACGGCGTGCCCGCTCGGCGCGGCGGTCGATGCCATTGTCGTCGACATGCACGCGGAGACGACCAGCGAGAAGCAGGCGATGGGCTTTTTCTGCGACGGCCGCGCAAGCCTCGTCGCCGGCACCCACACCCACGCGCCGACGGCGGACCTGCGTGTGTTGCCGGGCGGCACCGCCTTCATCAGCGATGTCGGCATGACCGGGGACTATGATTCGGTCATCGGCATGACCAAGGAGGAGCCGCTGTTGCGCTTCGTGCGGAAGATTCCGTCGGCGCGGTTCGAGACCGCGTCGGGGCCGGCGACGCTGGCGGGGATCGCGGTGGAGACGGACCCGGTGACGGGGCTGGCGACGCGGGTGGGGGCGGTGCGGATCGGGGGGTGCCTGGAACAGGCGGTGCCGGGGTTTTGGGGGTGAGGGGTCGGCGTGGCGCCGCGCTTGTTCACTGAGGGCAGCCTCACCTTTATTTCCGTTGCCCAGCACCCTATAAACCCCACCAAATCAACGCATTCCCCCTTCGCGGGCGCGAGCGAGCAAGCGCAGGAACGAGGCATGGCCGGACATTCGCAGTTCAAGAACATCATGCACCGCAAGGGGCGGCAGGACGCGGCGAAATCGAAGCTGTTCGGCAAGCTCGCGCGCGAAATCACCGTGTCGGCGAAGCTGGGGACCCCTGACCCGGCGATGAACCCGCGGCTGCGCGCGGCCATCATCGCGGCGCGGGCGGAAAACATGCCGAAGGACAATATCGAGCGTGCCATCAAGAAGGCATCGGGCGGCGATGCGGAGAACTACGACGAAATCCGCTACGAGGGTTACGGCCCGGGCGGCGTCGCCGTCATCGTCGAGGTGTTGACCGACAACAGGAACCGTACCGCGAGCGAAGTGCGCTCGATGTTCACCAAGTCGGGCGGCAATCTCGCCGAGACCGGCGCGGTCTCCTTCATGTTCGACCGTGTCGGCGTCATCGAATACGACGCCAAGATCGCGAGCGCCGAAGCGATGTTCGAGGCGGCGCTGCGAGGCCGGCGCCGACGATGTTGTTTCCGGCGAAAGCGGCCACGAAATCTACGTCGCGCCCGACCGTTTTGCCGCGGTCGCCAAGGCGCTCGAAGGGAAGTTCGGCGAGCCGCGCAAGGCCTCGCTGACATGGCGGCCGCAAAATACAGTCGCGGTCGACGACGAGCAGGGCGAAAAGCTCCTCAAATTGATCGAGAGCTTGAACGAGCAGGACGACGTGCAGAACGTCTATGCCAATTTCGAGATTTCCGACGCGCTTGTGCAAAGGATGAGTGCGTGAGCAAAAGGCATTTTCACGAGGGGCGATGCGTACTGTCTGCCGCCAAACTCTTCTCGGCGTGACGAAGCACAAGCTCCGCCTGTTCTCGGGTGACGCCTTGAAACCACTCCAAAAAGTCGTCGATCCGCGCGCCGCCTTCGAGGTTTTCAAATAAGGCACGTACCGGCACGCGCGTGCCCTTGAACAGCCACTCGCCGCCACCCTTGCCAGGAATGCGCTCGACCGCCGGGCATTTGCTCCAATCCAGCATGTCATCGATTCTGGGGCGGCGTCGGGCGCCCGCAAGGCGGCGGTTCTGGCGTCACATGCCCTTGGAAGCTTTGCCCGCCGACGGTGGCGGGTCTATCACCTAGGCAAGATGACCCGCCTGATTCGCATTCTCGGCATCGATCCGGGGCTCCGCCGCACCGGCTGGGGCGTGGTGGAGATCGAGGGCAACCGGCTCGGCTTCATCGGCTGCGGCTCGGTAACGACGGACGATCAAGACACGCTGGCGGTGCGGCTTCTGGCCATCCATGACGGGCTCACCCGCGTGCTCGTTGAATTCCGCCCGGACGAGGCGGCGGTCGAGGCGACCTTCGTCAACAAGGACGCGCGGGCGACGCTCAAACTCGGCCAGGCGCGCGGCGTCGCCATGGTGGTGCCGGCGCGGGCCGGCGTGCCGGTCGCCGAATACGCCCCCAACCTAGTGAAGAAGAGCATCGTCGGCGCCGGCCACGGCGACAAGGCGCAGGTGCGCATGATGATCGGCGTGCTGTTGCCCAAGGCCGCCCCCGGTTCGCACGACGCCGCCGACGCGCTCGCCATCGCGGTGACGCACGCGCATCACCGGCGGAGTGTGGTGCTGCATGCGGCGCTGAAGGTGGCGGCGCCGAAGGCAGTGGCGCGATGAGGGGCTTACGCATTCAATTTCCTCCCCCGCTTGCGGGGGAGGGTAGGGAGGGGGCCTGCGGCCGCGACCCTTGTGCGCAAGTTGAGGCTTGCCCCCTCCGGCGGGCTTCGCCCGCCACCTCCCCCGCGCGCGGGAGAGGAAAGCGATGATCGGCAAGCTTCGCGGCATCATCAATTCCTACGGCGAGGAATCCGTCATCCTCAACGTCAACGGCGTCGGCTATCTGGTGCATTGCTCGGCGCGCACGCTGCAGGAATTGCCGCGCACAGGCGAGCCGGCGACGCTGTCGATCGAGACCCATGTGCGCGAGGATCAGAATCCGGCTGTTCGGATTCGTGAGCAACGTCGAGCGCGAATGGTTCCGGCTGTTGCAGACGGTGCAGGGGGTCGGCACCAAGGTCGCGCTCGCGGTGCTCAGTACGCTCAAGCCGGCCGATCTCGCCACGGCGATCGCGATGCGCGACAAGGCCACGGTGGCGCGCACGCCCGGCGTCGGCCCGAAGGTCGCCGAGCGCATCGTCACCGAGCTGAAGGACAAGGCGCCAGCCTACACCAATGTCGACCCGGCGCTGGTGCGGCTCTCCGGCGCGCTCGACGAGAAACGCGCGCCGCAGCCCGTCGCCGACGCCGTCTCGGCGCTGGTCAATCTCGGCTACGCCCAACCGCAGGCCGCCGCCGCCATCGCCGCCGCGTCGCGCAGCGCCGGCGAGGATGCGGAGGTGCGAACGCTGATCCGGCTCGGTTTGAAGGAGTTGGCGAAGTGAAACGGCCGGCCAAATTGACCAAGGCGGACCGGGAACTGATCGCTGCCGCAACAGCGGTGATCAAGGAGCGTTACCGCAACGACTGGCAGGAGGTCGGCGCGGCGCTGCGCACGCGCTCGGGCAAGATTTTCATCGGTGTCAATCTCGACGCCTATCTCGGCCGCATGGCGGTGTGCGCCGAGGCGGTGGCGCTCGGCCGCGCCGTAGTGGATCTCGGGGAAGCCGGCATCGACACCATCGTCGCCGTGCGCCAGCCGCCGCCCGAGGAGATCGACCAGGACATCACCGTGGTGTCGCCCTGCGGCGCCTGCCGCGAGCTGATCTTCGACTACGACCCGCAGGCACGCGTCATCGTGCCGAACCCCCTCCCTTCCCTCCCCCGCAAGCGGGGGAGGGAAGGGAGGGGGCTGGCGGTGGTGCCGATCGGCGAACTGCTGCCGAACAAATACCAGCGGGGGCCCGAACGGTGACCGAGCCGCAACGCAAGCTCGTCTCCGCCGAACGTCGCGACGAAGACGCCGCGGAAGCGACCTTGCGGCCGCAGCGGCTCGCGGATTTCGTCGGCCAGGAACAGGCGCGCAAGAATCTCAGCGTCTTCATCGCCGCCGCGCGCGCGCGGAAGGAAGCGCTCGATCATGTGCTGTTTGTCGGCCCGCCCGGACTCGGCAAGACCACGCTGGCGCAGATCGTGGCGCGCGAATTGGGCGTCAATTTCCGCGCCACTTCGGGCCCGGTGATCGCCAAGGCCGGCGACCTCGCCGCACTCCTCACCAACCTCGAAGAGCGCGACGTTCTTTTCATCGACGAGATTCACCGGCTCAATCCGGCGGTCGAGGAAATTCTTTATCCGGCGATGGAGGATTTTCAGCTCGACCTCATCATCGGCGAGGGCCCGGCGGCGCGCTCGGTCAAGATCAACGTCGCCAAGTTCACGCTGGTTGGCGCCACCACCCGCGCCGGGCTTCTCACCAACCCGCTGCGCGACCGCTTCGGCATTCCGGTGCGGCTCAATTTTTATTCCGAAGCGGAGCTGGAGCTGATCGTCAACCGCGGCGCGCGCGTCCTTGGCATCGGCATGACCGCGGATGGCGCCAACGAGATCGCGCGGCGCGCCCGCGGCACGCCGCGCATCGCCGGCCGGCTGTTACGCCGCGTGCGCGACTTCGCCTCGGTCGCGGGCGCCGCCGCGATCGACCGCGCGCTCGCCGATTCAGCGCTCGCCGCGCTCGAGGTCGACGCCGCCGGCCTCGATGCCATGGACCGGCGCTATCTCAATACGATCGCGCTCCATTACGGCGGCGGCCCGGTCGGCGTCGAGACGCTCGCCGCCGCGCTCTCCGAGCCGCGCGACGCCATTGAGGACATCATCGAGCCTTATCTGATCCAGTGCGGCTTCCTGCAGCGCACCCCGCGCGGCCGGCTCATCACCGCGCACGCGTTCCGGCATCTCGGCTTGGCGGAGCCGGCGCGGGACGCGGCGCAGTTCGGGTTGTTTCGGGAGGACGGGGAGGATTGAGGGCGTGGAGGCCGTTGATGACTCTCGAATATGCCGTGCGCATCGAGCGATTGGCGGAAAGTGACGGCGGGGGATATCTGGCCACCGTGCCCGATCTGCCAGGCTGCATGTCCGACGGCGAAACGCCTGAAGAAGCGCTCAGGAAAGTGCAAGAAGCCATTGCGGACTGGATCGAGGCGGCCAAGGAATGGAAGATGGACATTCCGCAGCCGTCGCCGCCCTTGGAGCGCGCCAGCTGACTTGACGCCCGCGACTTCGGTCCGCATCACCCCGTTGCGGCCGAAAGCGATGAGCGCCGCTTGCGTGTCGCGATCGTTGGGATGGCGCGCCAGATTGTCCTTGAGAACGGCCACGGCGTCGGCGCTGCGGCCGAGCGAATG
The DNA here is from genome assembly GCA_963836095.1 of uncultured Pseudomonadota bacterium. GTDB lineage: Bacteria > Pseudomonadota > Alphaproteobacteria > Rhizobiales > Xanthobacteraceae > BOG-931. The sequence goes on along the minus strand of CAWIHU010000010.1, from coordinate 423,523 downwards.
CAGGGCGACGGCGTAGACATAGGCGTATCTGCGCTTCGCCGGGATCGAGTTCGGCGGCACGGCGCAATTCTTCGAGGGCTTCGTCCCGCCGCTTCAGCCGCACCAGCGTCAGTCCCAGCGCGTGATGCAGGCCGGCATCTTGCGGGGAAACGCAGAGCGCGGCGCGCAGCACCTGCTCGCCGTCGGCGTCGCGCCCGAGCTGGCGATAAAGATCGGCGAGGTTGGCAGCGGCGGGCGCGTAGTGCGGGCTTAAACGCAGTGCCGCCTGGTATTCGGTCTCGGCATCGACGATATTGGCCGCGTTGGGCGAAAAACGTCCCGAGCGCCGCGCGCGATTCCGGCCGGTCGGCATTGAAGCGCTGCGCCGCGATGAATTCGGCCGCGGCGCGTTCGAAGCTTTCGCGGTCGGCCGCGGGCTGGTCCGCCGTCGGCACCGCGGCCAGGAGCGAGGCGGCGCGGATGCGCACGCCGCGGCTTTGGTCGGCAAGAAGCGGCGACGCCAGCGGCCAAATTTCGTTGGGCGGTGCGCCGGCGAGCATATCGAGCGCGCCGATGCGCACCATGGGATCGGGATCCGACAGCGCCTCGCGCGCCAGATCGATCGTCGCGGACGAGAGATGTGGCGCGAGCTCCGTCAGCGCGCTCGCGCGGGCGAAGGCGGGGGCATTTTTGTCGGCGGCAACCGCGTTCAGAAGTTTTGCTGCATCCGGCTGATCGGTCCAGGCCGCTTGAAAGGCCTCGGCATAGCTCTGAAAACCTTCGCGCTCCGGCCCGTACCAGCGTTCGACCGCCGCGGCCGCCCATTGCGCCGACTTGTCGGCATGACAATCGTTGCAGGCATTGGGCGTGCCGAGTTTTGCCGACAGGTCCGGCCGCGGCACCCGCAAGCTGTGATCGTGCCGCCGGTCGATCACCATATAAGTGCGCGCCGGCATATGGCACGACGCGCAGGCGACCGGGGGATTGACCGCGGCGTGGTGGGTATGGGTCGCGGCAGCGTATTTGTCCGCTTCGTGGCATTGCAGGCAGGCGCCGTCGCCGGACACTTTCAGCTTGCCGCTGTGCGGGTCGTGACAGTCGCTGCAGGTGACGCCGGCCGCGAACATCTTGCTCTGTTTGAACGAGCCGTAATTGTAGACCTCGTCCTGCATTTGGCCGTCGGCGTGATAGAGCCCGCGCGTGAGCGGCGCGACCGCGTGGGTATCCGACAGCCAGCGACCGGGCACCCAAGCTTCTGAAAAACTCGCGCGGCGGGCGTGGCACAGCCCGCAGGTCTCGACCTCTTTGCGCAACAGCGCCGGCGGCAAATTGCGCCGCGGGCGACCGGTGTGCGGATCGGTCCGCCAAACGGTGCCGCGCCCGCTCATCGAAGCGAACGGCAAGGCCCTCGGATTTGTCGTCGTGCTCGCCGAGCGGCCACCAGCTGCGCCGGGCGCGCGCCCAGGCGACGTGTTGCGAGCCCTGGCCGTGGCAGGTCTCGCAGCCGACGCTGATCTCCGCCCAGGTCGTGGCGTAGCGATCCTTGGCCGCATCGTAATTCTTGCGCACGCCGGTCGAATGGCACTCGGCGCACATGAAATTCCAGTTCTGATTCAATTTGGTCCAATGCAGGATGTCGTCGTGCTTGATGTCCTCGTTCGGATAGAGGTGAAACCAATGCTGGCCGCCTTGCGCCTTGGGCCGGGTGTCCCAGGCGAGCGACAGCGCCTGCAGCCGTCCGTCGGGGAATGCGACCAGATATTGCTGCAGCGGATCGATGCCGAAGGTGTATTTGATCTCGAACAGGGCGAGCTTGCCGTCCGGCCCGTCGGTTTCGACCCAAAATTTGCCGTCGCGGCGAAAGAAGCGCGAAGTCACGCCGTGATAGTCGAACGTCACGCCGGAAAAATCGCCCAGCACCGTCCGCTCGGTCGCGTGAGCCATGGCGTGGCGATGCTGCGATGTGTTCCACAGATCGGCTTCGGCCGCGTGGCATTGCGCACATGTTTCGCTGCCGACGAAGGTCGCCGCGGACGCCTCGCTGGCCTTCCATCCGATCTCGCCGCTCTCGATCGCATGGAATCCGAGGCCGCCCGGGCGAAGATCGCGGCGGCGGCCGCGGCCGTGATCCAGATCTTGCTCCTCGAAGAAAACAAACGAGCCTGCGAGCGTGCCGCCGGCGAAGCTCCCGCGGGTTTGCTGCGCGGTCGGCTCTGGCCGGCGGTGCTGCGTCGCTTGCGTGTCAACGTCGCTGCCCGCCCCGCTCGCGCCGCCTATTCGAAGGCGAAAATGCGCTTCCAATCGGTCTTCATGCTGATGACGGTCCAGCCGTTCTTTGTCGCCTCGTCGTACAGCGCCGGCGTGAAGGTGCCGACCTTGGTGTCGGGCAGGTTTTGCGCCGGACCGTAGGCGTATTCGCGCTCGCCGTCGTCGTGCAGCACCAGCATCATCAATCGTGCGCCGTCGCCGGCGCCGGTGTATTCCAGCATCTGCCGGTCTCCGGTCGAGTTGCCGAACGCCGCGCAGGGCCGCCGCCCGATCATCAGATGGATGCCCTCCGGCTTGCCGGCATTGTTGTCGTATAGCATCAGCTTGGGCGCTTTGATCAGGACCGGCCTACCGTCCTTGGCATAGCTGTATTCGACCGCGAGCGCCGAGCCGATCACCTGCTCGGGCGGAATGTCGTAGATTTGCTGCGCGTAGACGCGCACGAAATCCTGTCCGAAGCCGGTGACGATGAAGGTCCGGTAGCCGTTGGCGCGGAAGTATCGCATCACCTCCTGCATCGGCTGGTAGGTGAGTTCGGTATAGGCGCGCTTCCAGCGCGGGTCCCGGGCGCCGGCGAGCCATTGTTTCACTTGCGCCGCGAAGGCGTCGGTCGTCATGCCGGTGAGGGTGGCGACAATGACTTTTTCCAGCTCCGGCCCGGAGAGTTCGGCGATGGCTTTGCGCTCGCCGGAAAGGATCGTCTTGAACGGCTCGACATGCCTGAGCGCCGGTTTTTGCTCCGCCAGCGCCGGAACGCGGTCGAAGCAGTACAGCATCTGGCTGTACATCGGATGCTCGACCCAGAGCGTGCCGTCCTGATCGAATGCGGCGATGCGCTGTTCCGGCGGAACGAATTCGGCATTGGCCCGGTCCGTCGTGTCGCGCACGAAATCGAGGATCGCCTGTTTCGCCGGCCCCTCGTTCCACGACGGCAGCGGATCGTCGTCGGCGCGCGCCGGCCGCGCAAGGGGCCAGGCAGTCGCAAACAGAGCCGATAGCGTCGCCGTGGCGAGCAAAGCGCGGCGGTCGATGCCGGAGGGTTGGCGGGCCGATGTCATGATGCCGTGTCCAACGCCAACAGATGGAATCGTCGTGGCATGAGATAGCGGCCTTCGCGCCGGCGCCGTCGGTCGCGCTTCAGTCGCCGGTGTAAAACCGCATGGCCGGCGGCACGAATTTCGGCCGGTCGACGCCGACCAGCGCCGGGCTCGGCAGGATGTCGGTGTTGGGGAACTCCTTCATCGATTTCATCATCTCTTCGAACGGCGCGAGCGCCATCATCAGCGCCCAGCCGCTGTCCTGGCCCGACCAGCGGCCGGGCGAGGTCTTCAGCACGCCGGCAACCGGCGGCGCCGCGCCGTTGAACATCTTGTCGTAGGCTTCGCCCGGGTCCTGTTTCAGATTGTAGATCGCCGGCACTTCCAGCGTCATGTCCGGACCGAGCCAGGCGTCCTTGGCGGTCCAGAGGAATTTCCAGTCGCCCGTGCGCAGGCCGAGCATGGTGATGCCTTCGATATAGATCATCGAATTGCGCGCCGACGGCGCCTTGCCGAGCACGAAGGCGCTGTCGTCGATGCCGTCGAAATAGATCGGTTTGCCGTCATTGCCGACCCATCCGCCATGCGGCGGCGGGGTGAGGCCCGCGAGCGCCGCGGCGGTCGGCCAAAAATCCATGTGCGAGATGATGCCGTCGGTTTTCCGCCCGGCGGGAATGTGGCCGGGCCAGGACATGATGGTCGGCACCCGCCAGCCGCCCTCGAAACCGGTGCCTTTCATGCCGCGGAACGGCTGATAGCCGGCGTCGGGATAGGCGTCGATCCAGGCGCCATTGTCGACGGTCCACAATACGATCGTGTTCTTGTCGATGCCGGCCGAGCGCAACGCTCGCAGCACGGTGCCGCAATTGGCGTCCATCTCCATCAGCGAGTCGAGATAAGAGCTCGCATGCGACTTGCCCTTGAAATCCGGCGCGGCGTTGGTCGGATTGTGCATCTTGGTGAAGGAGACGTACATGAACAGCGGTTTGGCATCGCCGGCGTGCGCCTTGATGTAGCCGGCGGCGTCGGCGGCCTGTTTCTCATCGACGGTGGCAAGATCGGGATAGCCGAAATGTTCGATGACGCGGCGCGGCGGCTGGCCGGCTTCGCCTTCCCACATGCCGTCATTCACCTTGCTCCAATACGCCGCCATGAACTGCGGATTGTCGCGCGGAAAATCCGGATGCAGATCGAGGTCGGTGTAGGCGTAGACCCCCGAATAATAGGCGAGGAAATCCTTCATCACATCGAAGCCATGGTTGACAGGCATGGCGTCGATGGTGTCGCCCAAGTGCCACTTTCCCGAATAATAGGTCTGATAACCGTTCTTCTTGAAAAACTCCGCGATGGTCGGTGTCTCCGGACGGATCTTGTTGGGATCGCCCGGCGCGATCACGACCGACAAGGCGGAACGTACCGGCAGGCGTCCGGTGATGAACGAGGCGCGGCCGGCGGTGCAGCTCGCCTGGCCGTACCATTCCGTGAAAATCGTGCCTTCCGCGGCGAGCTGGTCGAGGTTCGGCGTCGGCGCGTTGCGCGTCTTGCCGCCGCCGAAGGCGCCGAGGTCGCCCCAGCCGGTATCGTCGGTCATCATCACGACGACGTTCGGCCGCTTGTTCTGCGCCTGGACGGGTAGTGCCAGCGACGCGAAGACGAGGGCGCCGATTATTCCGCCGCAGCAGCGCTGGAAACAATGGCTCATCGGCATGGGCTCCTCCGTGTTTCGACGGATGCGTTTCGTTCACGCGACGCGCGTCGTAACAGCGGATAGCCGCAGGACCTTGCCATGCCATGGCGGCAATTCCTAAAATTAGCGGTCAATCAGCCGCGCAATTTGTTCGTCATTATTCTGATTAGGTATTGGCACGAATGACGATGGAGGTGAGCCGCCGCCGCAAATCGTCGTTCCCGGGCGCTCAGCGCCACATAGGAAAGCGGTGGATTGGATCGACATACCTCCCGCCGGGTTTCTGTCGAGCTAAGAGATAAAGACGCGTGCCGCTTGAGTCCTTGCGTCCGGATTGTCGGGAAGGGGACGGCGATACAATCCAACCGCGATATCGCACGCATTGAGAACGCGGCGGCTCGCCGCCCTATGGCGTGCAATTCGATCGGCTTTACTGGGCGGGGCGCTCGCCGCCGCGGTCGTCGGCTCGCTTCCATCCGTGTCCTCGGCCGACGAAAGCGGCGTCAGCTTCTGGGTTCCCGGTCTGTTCGGCAGCCTCGCGGCCGTGCCGCAGCAGCCGGGCTGGTCGGAGGCGTCGATCTATTATCATACCTCCGTGTCGGCGGACGGCAGCGTGTCGCTGGCGCGCGAGTTTCAGATCGGCAACATCCCCGCGAACGCATCGGCGCATGCGTCGGCGAACGTCAACGGCACGGGTGACGTCGGCTTTTTCATTCCGAGCTACGTGTTCGCGACGCCGGTGTTCGGCGGCCAGGCGGCGGCGAGCCTGATGGCCATCTACGGCAACTCCACCGACTCCTTGATGGGAACGGTGGCGGGCACGGTCGGCGGCGTGCCGTTCGGTCCGCGGTTCGACAGCATCAGCGGCTCGACGACCGGTTTCGGCGATCTCTATCCGTTGTTCGCGCTGCGCTGGAACACCGGGGTCGACAACTATATGGCCTACATGACCGGCGACGTGCCGGTCGGCGACTACAATGCGCAGAGCCTGGCGAATATCGGCATCGGCCATGGCGCGATCAATTCCGGCGCCGGCTATACCTATTTCGACCCGCACGGCGGCCATGAATTATCGGCGGTGCTCGGCTTCACCTACAATCTCGTCGATCCGTCGACGCAGTATCAGAATGGCGTCGACATGCATCTGGATTGGGCCGCGTCGCAATTCCTCAACAAACAGGTGCTGGTCGGCCTGGTCGGCTACGTCTACGACGAGGTGTCGTGCGACGGCGGTGCGGGCGACCATGTCGGCTGCTTTGAATCGCGCGTCGTCGGCGTCGGCCCGCAGCTCGGTTTCTTCTTCCCGGTGGGCGCGATGCAGGGCTATCTTAACCTCAAGGCCTATGGCGAATTCGACGCCGCCGACCGGCCGTTCGGCTGGAACACGTGGCTGACCTTGCGGATTTCCCCGGCCGCGCCGAGCGCGGCGGCGCCGCGGCCGCTCGTGACCAAATAGCCTTCGGGGTCGATGAGACCTGCCATCGAAAAAATCGCTTGCCCAACGCCGGCCGCTCATGCAGTGGCTTGCCGCGCGATGGCCGGAGCAAATTCATGTCGACGACGATGACCGGCGGCTGTCATTGCGGCCGTGTGCGCTTCAAGGTGACGGCGGATTTGTCGCGCGTCACCGATTGCAATTGCACGATCTGCACCAAGAAGGGCTTTTTGCACCTGATCGTGCCGCCGGAGCAGTTCGAGCTTTTAAGCGGCGCCGATGCACTGACGACGTATACGTTCAACACCGGCACGGCGAAGCACACCTTCTGCGCCACCTGCGGCATCCATCCGTTTTACGTACCGCGCTCCGACCCGGATAAGATCGACATCAATGTGCGCTGCCTCGACGGCGTCGATCTCGCCGCCATCAAACCGCTCGCCTTCGATGGTAGGCACTGGGAAGAGGCGATCGTGGACAGGGCGCCGTGGCGATGAGGCGTGCCCGGAACTGACGAACCAGGCCGGCATTGGCATTTGCGCAGTAGAAATGCTAGGATTGGATCATGAAAACGACCACAGAGAAAACGACGACAGAGAAGGCCGCCGAAGCGCTTGATCTGCTTCCCGAAGAGATGCGGGAGCCCGCGGTCGCATATTTACTCGAGCAGGCCGAGAAATTCCGTGTGCTCAAGGAACTGGTTGCCGAGGGCCTGGATGACGTCGCCGCGGGGCGCGTTTCAAAGTGGAATTTTGAGGAATTCTTGCGTGAAGCCCGCACTTTAAAAATCAAATAGTTGGTCGGGATGGAGGTTGTCCTTTCCGACAAGGCGAGGCTCGACCTGTTTCGTATCCATCGTTACCTCGAAGAACGTAGCGCGAATGCTACCGACGCTTTCATGCGCAGGATAGATGCCTAATTTCGAAAACTTAGTTCGATTTCCATTCATCGGGCGCGAGCATTCGAATCTTGGTCCCGGCCTCCGTTGCCTCGTGGCCGGCCTCCATCTGATCCTTTACACTGTCGAACCGGATCAGATCACCGTCGTTCGGGTCATCGACAGCCGCATGGACATCGATGAAGAATTTCGCCGATGAATGATCCGCGTTCGATTTCCCTCGACGGCGAAATCCGCGACGGGCGGCATGTGTTCGCCGTGCGGGTCTATTACGAGGACACCGACTTCACCGGCATCGTCTACCACGCCAATTATCTGCGCTTCATGGAGCGCGGGCGCACCAATTATCTGCGCCTCATCGGCGCCGATCACCGCGCGCTGTTCGAGGCGGCTGAAAAAGAAGCGCCGGGGTTCGCCTTCGTCGTGCGTTCGATGGACATCGAGTTTCGCAAGCCCGCGCGGATGGACGATTTGCTCCACGTCATCACCGCGCCGCAAGAGGTGAGGGGCGCTTCGGCGACCGTGCATCAGCAGGTGATGCGCGCCGGCGAGCTTCTGGTCGAGGCGCACGTCCGCGTCGCCTTCGTCTCGGGCGGCCGGGCGCGGCCGATCCCAAAACCGCTGCGCATCGCCATGAAGGCGGACCAGGAAACGGCCGCCAGCTAAATCCACTCGTCCTGTTCCTCGATCCGCGTCGCGAACATGTTGACGTATTGCACCAGGCGCGGCCGAACGCCGCGGTTGGGGCTGGCGCCGTGCGGCAGCGCCTGGTGCCAGATGACGAGGTCGCCGGCTTTGCCGCCGATGGCGCGCGGGCCGAGCGCATAGAGGTCCTGCCGGCGCGGATCGGCGCCGGCCGGCAGCGCCTTAAGCCAGGCCTCGCCCCAGCGCTGAAAGCCGGGAACGAGCGTGAACGCGCCCTGCTCGGGCGGCGTGTCGGTGAGATAAAGAATCCCGCCGGTGCCGAACGGGATCGGCGTCTTGACGCTCACGTCCCAATGCAGATGCGGGCCGGGAAAGTGAAAGTCCTCGCGCTCCGGCGCGTTGAAGCCGACGCGATCGGTGGTCGCCCAAAGATCGGCGGTGCCCCAGAGCTGGGCGAAGGCCTTGTGGATACGGGGCGAGCGGCGGATCGCCGCGAACGCCGGATGCTGGAAATATTGCACCATGATGCCGTGGTCGCTGCGCCGGTACCACGTCTGCGGATCATCGGGGTCGGCGCCGAGGTGCGCCCAAAGCGCCTGCGCCGCTGCCTCGCGGACGGCTGCCGTCACGGCGTCGTGCAGCACGACGTAGCCGTGCTCGTCGAAGTGTGCGAGGTCGGCTGCCGTCAGCACCGGCGGGCTCGCGGTTACGCCGGCGAGCCAGCGCGCGCACGGCTCGGGCATGGCGTCGCCGGTGATGGCGGCATTGATGCGCGCGACCTGCTCCGGCGCGACGCCGCCGGTGGTCGTGACGAGCCAGTGCTCGAACGCTTCGAATCTCGGCGCCGCCCGGCCGAGATAGGAGGCGGTCTGCTCGAGGCCTAAGCCGCAAGCATGCACAACCAGATGATCGAGGTGGCGCTCATGCTGGCTGGTCGGGAAGAACCGGCCTTGCCGGGCGGCCATGGTGCGGGACCACATACGCTTGAGATGATAGATGCCGAGCGCGCCGGTCTCGGTCGCCGGCGCCAGACTTGGCTCGGCCAAGGTTTCCGTCAGGGTCATGGTGATGGCAACTCATGGACGTTTTGTAATGATATTAAACGCATTGCGTGTCGCCACGTCAACGCAGCCGACGTCAACGGCAGCCATGGTCGACGGCGCGGCCGAACTCATGTAAAGACTATTTACATGAGCTGGTCGAAGGACGAGAAGGACAGCCCGCGCGGCTATCACCACGGCAATCTCAGGGAGGCGCTGCTGCGCGCCGCTCTGGAGCTGATCGCGCAAAAAGGGCCGGCCGGATTCACCTTTGCCGAGGCGGCGCGGTGGGCGGGGGTTAGTCCCGCCGCGCCTTACCGGCATTTCCGCGACCGCGATGAGCTGATGGCCAACGTCGCGCTGCGCGGCTTCGAGCAATTCGAGGCCGCGCTGAAGCGCGCGTGGAATGACGGCAAGCCCGACGTGTTCGCCGCGCTCGACCGCACAGGTAAGGCCTATCTCGGCTTCGCGCATGCGCAGCCGGCGTATTATTCGGCTATGTTCGAGGCCGGGGTTTCACCGTCCATGAGCCCTGAGCTGCGCGATGCCAGCGAGCGGGCGTTTGCGGTCCTGCGCGGCGCCGCCGAAAAGCTCTGCGCCCAAATGCCGCCGCAGGGCCGGCCGCCGGCCTTGATGGTCGCGCTCCATATCTGGTCGATGACGCACGGCGTCGCCTCGCTGTTCGGCCGCGGTGATGCGGCGCGGCGCGCGCTGCCGATGTCGCCGGAGGAGCTGCTCGAGGCGAATGTGTTGATTTATCTGCGCGGGCTTGGGGTGCGTTCGTAGGGGCGCCCCTTGTGGGCGCCCGTTTCCGGCCCCGGTGGGCGGCCACAAGGGCCGCCCCTACGGAAGCGCCGCCTTCACAAAAGCGCGAGGGCCTTGACCGGCGGAATGGAGCGATGTAAATGTTATTTACATTCACAATCGAGGTGGTGCCATGGCTCCTCTCATTCTCATGATCTTGGGTTTCATCTGGTGGTGGCCGATCGGGCTGGTCATTCTCGCAGTCCTTCTGGCGCGCGGCCGCCTCGGCTGCTGGCATCGGCCGATGTACGCCGGATACGGCCCGGACGCCGGCGGCTACGACCACCCGGCGGATCGCTGGGACAACAAAATGGCCCGCATGCAGGACAAGATGGACCGCGTGCGCACCAAAATGGAACGCTGCCGCGGCGACTGGTGGGGCGGCGGCGACCGTTGGGGACGTTCCTCGACCGGCAACCGCGCCTTCGACGACTATCGCACCGAGACGCTCAAGCGGCTCGAGGACGAGCAGCGCGAATTCAAGGAGTTTCTGGAGCGGCTGCGCTTCGCCAAGGACCGTCAAGAATTCGACCAGTTCATGGCCGAGCGCCGTAACCGTCCGGCCAATTCCCCGCCGCAACCGCAGCAGCCACCGCAGCCGCCGCAACCGCAGGCGTGAGCCGTCCCCCCTCACGACCGCGGTCATCAGCGGGCCGTCCACCTCGCGCCGAGGTGGGCGGCCCGTGCGTTTTTCAGTTGGCCGGGTTTCCCGGACGCAGTGCTGCACGAAGTGCTGCACTGCTGATCCGGGATCGTCGCGAGCACCATGTTCGAAGGTCCCGGTTCTGCAGCGCATCACCATCAGCGCGGTTACGCGCGTCTTCGACGCGCTATGGTGCTGCGCTGCGCCCGGGAAACGCCCCTACGGCGCGGCATTAACGCGCCATTAAGCACAACTGCGCTTCGGTAAGCGCGAACGGCTAAGTGTTGCGCCCTAGTTTGGACACGTTTCGCGAGGATTTCGATCCCGCCGGTGGCGGGTCCGGGTCCTCGCTTACATTTCGGGTCTGGTCGGGGTGCGGAAGCGGCGCTCGCTTTCGTCCCTTTCGTCCCGGCGCGGTGGCGCAAGGTTCTTGGGCACAGGCCGGACCGGCGAAAGGACGCACTTTATGCCCGACGTTGTGCCATCGGCTCTGGCATCTCCCGATCTCTCGCTGTTTCACCTGTTCTGGGAAGCCCATTGGCTGGTGAAGACGGTGATTCTCGGATTGCTCGCGTGCTCGGTCTGGGTCTGGGCGATCGCGATCGACAAGACGCTGATGTTCGCGCGAATCCGCAAGGCCGCCGACGGTTTCGAGCAGGCGTTCTGGTCGGGCCAGTCGCTCGAGGAACTCTACAAGGCGCTCGCGGCGAAGCCCGGACCGGCGACCGGCGCGCTGTTCGTCGCCGCCATGCGCGAGTGGAAAAGAAGCTTCGAGGGCCATGCCCGCTCGCTCGGCGGCCTGCAGATGCGCATCGAGAAGGTGATGGACGTTGCCATCGCGCGCGAGGTCGAGCAGATGGAGCGGCGGCTCCTGGTGCTGGCGACCGTCGGCTCGGCGAGTCCCTTCGTCGGCCTGTTCGGCACGGTCTGGGGCATCATGACCAGCTTCCAGTCGATCGCCGCCTCGAAGAACACTTCGCTGGCGGTGGTCGCGCCCGGCATCGCCGAAGCGTTGTTCGCGACCGCGATCGGCCTCGTTGCCGCCATTCCGGCGACTATTTTCTACAATAAGTTCACGACCGAGGTGAACCGGCAGGCGCAGCGCCTGGAGGGGTTTGCGGACGAGTTCACGGCGATCCTGTCGCGGCAGATCGACGAGCGCGGGTGAGGGGATTTTTGGGATGGCGGCGAGCTTGACGGGCCCGGCGTCCGGCGGTGGCGGCAGGCGCAGACGCGGCCGTCGCCCGGTCATGAGCGACATCAATGTGACGCCGTTCGTCGACGTCATGCTGGTGCTGCTGATGGTGTTCATGGTCTCGGCGCCGCTCTTGACCGTCGGCGTGCCGCTCGACCTGCCGCAGAGCCAGGGCAAATCGCTCGAGCAGGATCGCGAGCCGCTCACCGTATCGGTGAACGTCAAGGGCGAGGTGTTCCTGCAGAACAGCGAGATCGGGGTCGACGATCTGGTGGCGAAGCTCAAGGCGGTGACCGAAGCCCGCGGCGGCGCGGACACGCGCATCTATGTGCGTGGCGACAAGAAGGTCGATTACGGTACGATGATGCGGGTGATGGGACGGCTCTCGGCGGCCGGTTTCCACAAGGTGGCGCTGGTAACGGAGGTCGAGCAGGGCGGCGGGGGATGAGACTGAAAGCTGGCCTGACCATATCGTTGATTGGGCACGCCGCCGTGCTGCTGTGGGGGCTTGCCGCGTTCGCCGCCAAGCCGAACGAAGCGCCGCCCGTCGAATCGCTGCCGGTCGAGTTCGTCTCCGCCAAGGAATTTTCGCAGCTCACCGCCGGCGTCAAGAACGCGCCGAAGCCGCTCGATCAGCCGAAGCCGCTGGCCGACAAGGTCGGCGACTTGAAGCCGGTCAAGCAGCTCGCCTCCAAGGTCGCCGACAAACCCGAAGTCACCACCGATGCCGCGGCGCCGCCGCAACCGAAGGCGGAGCCCAAATCCGAGGTCAAGCCGCAAGCTCGTAAAGCCGGAGCCGAAGCCCGCCGAGACAGCGGACAAGCCCGAAGCCAAGCCCGACCCCAAGCCCGACCCCAAGCCCGAGCCCAAGCCCGACCAGATCGCGCAGGAATTGAAAAAAGAGGCGGCCAAGAAGCCGCCGAAACCGGCAAAGAAGCCGCCGGAGTTCAAGCCCGATCAGATCGCCGCGCAACTGAAAAGGGACGAGGCCAAGACCGACGCGAAGGCCGAGGAGAAGCCGCGCAAGGACGACCGCAAGTTCGACGCCAACCAGGTCGCGGCGCTGCTCGACAAGCGCGAAACGACGCGGCAGGTGGCCGCGGCCGAGACGCTGAATGCCAATCCCTCGCTGGGTGCGGCGACCGGGCACGCCGCCCAATTGTCGCAGAGCGAACTCGACGCCTTGCGCGCGCGCCTGAGTCAGTGTTGGTCGCCGCCGGCGGGCATCAATGCCTCGACCAAGGTCTATGTCGTGCTGCACGTCATGTTCAAGCCGGACGGCTCGATCATGGGCGACCCGGCCGTGGTCGAAGACCCCGCCTCCGCGCTCGGCTCGGCGCTGACCGAGAGCGCCAAGCGCGCGCTGTTGTTGTGCCAGCCGTTTACGATGCTAAAACCCGAGCATTACGATCTGTGGAAAGACATTGAAGTCAAATTCGACCCGCAAGAGCTGCTCGGCGGTTGACCGGGCGAGTGCCAACACGATGACGCGTTTGCCGAAGAGCTGATTGCCCATGAGCCTGTTTGCCGATTACCCGATCTCCCCTGATGCCCGTTCTCACGCGCCGGCGCGTGCTGGCGCTCGGCGCCTTCGCCGCCGGCATGACGCTGTCGGCGCGCTACGCGGCTGCCGTGGTTCGCCTCGACGTGACCTCCGGCAACTTTCAGCCGCTGCCCATCGCCATCCCGGATTTTCTCGGCGCCGCGGGCGACGCCGACCTCGCGCGCGGGGTGTCGCAGATCATCACCAACAATCTCAAGCGCTGCGGCCTGTTCGCGCCCATCGATCCCGCCGCCTTCATCGAGAAGATCGCCGACGTCAACGCGACGCCGCGCTTTCCCGACTGGCGCACGATCAACGCGCAGGCCCTGGTCGTCGGGCGCGTCGCCCGCCAGCAGGACGGACGTCTCGCGGCCGAATTCCGGCTCTGGGACGTGGTCGCGGGCAGCCAGCTTGCCGGCCAGAAATACACCACGACGCCGGACAATTGGCGCCGCGTCGCCCACATCATCTCCGACGACATCTATGAGAAGCTGACCGGGGAAAAGGGCTATTTCGACAGCCGCGTCGTGTTCGTCGACGAGACCGGGCCGGCGCAGCGCCGCATCAAGCGGCTCGCCATCATGGATCAGGACGGCGCCAATGTGCGCTACCTCACCCGCGGCGACGACCTCGTGCTCACCCCGCGCTTCTCGCCCTCGACGCAGGAAGTCACCTACATGGCGTACGGCCAGGGCGACCCGCGCGTCTATCTCCTCAACATCGAGACCGGCCAGCGCGAAATCGTCGGCAACTTCCCCGGCATGAGCTTCGCGCCGCGGTTCTCGCCGGACGGCCAGCGCGTCATCATGAGCCTGCAGGAAGGCTCCAACGCCAACATCTTCGTCATGGACTTGCGCTCCAAGGCGATGACGCGGCTGACCAACACGCCGGCGATCGACACCTCGCCGTCCTATTCGCCCGACGGCAGCCAGATTTGTTTCGAATCCGACCGCGGCGGCCATCCGCAGATCTACGTCATGGGCGCCAATGGCGGCGCGGCGCAGCGCATCTGCATTCGGCGACGGTTCTTATTCGACGCCGGTGTGGTCGCCGCGCGGCGACTACATCGCCTTCACCCGCCAAGCCGAGGGCAAGTTCGCCATCGGCGTGATGAAGCCCGACGGCACCGGCGAGCGCATTCTCACCGAGGGCTTCCACAATGAAGGCCCGACCTTCGCCCCCAATGGGCGGGTCATCATGTTCTTCCGCGATCCGGGCGGCAATGCCGGGCCGTCGCTCTTCACGATCGACATCGCCGGCCGCAACGAACAGCGGGAGCCGACGCCTAGCTTCGCGTCCGACCCGGCCTGGTCGCCGCTGTTGTCGTGACCGACGGCGACAACGTCCTTCCGTAGGGGCGCCCCTTGTGTGGCGCCCTTTCGCGCATCGGGCGGCCACAAGGGGCCGCCCCTACGATTGGAATTTCCGTCCTGACCCACCTTCACCCGTCGCACGCCTGCCGCATTAACGCCGCATTAACCATTGCAAAAGCTTTACCGGGGATCGGCGGATTAGAGGGGCCTCTGCAAGCCCCCATCAAGGTTGACAGAACCTTCGCTTAACGAACGCGCTGCTAGATCGATCCCGGGACCACCCATGTCCGGTAACGACGGAAGTATGGAGGCACCGGAATGAAGGTATTGAGTATGATCCGCGGCGCCAAACTCGCAGCCGTCGTGTTGGCCGCGCTCGCGATCGCGAGCTGCGCCAAGCAGCAGCAGGTCGACCCGAACGCGATGGCCGCCGGCGCCGCCGCGCCCGGCAGCCAGCAGGACTTCGTCGTCAATGTCGGCGACCGCGTCTTCTTCGAGACCGATTCCTCGGAGCTGACGCCGCAGGCGCGCGAGACCCTCGACAAGCAGGCGCAGTGGCTCAACAACTACAACCGTTACGCCTTCACCATCGAAGGCCATGCGGACGAGCGCGGCACCCGCGAATACAATATCGCGCTCGGCGCCCGCCGTGCGCAGACAGTGCGCGAGTACTTAGTGTCGCGCGGCGTGTCGGGGCAGCGCATGCATACCATTTCGTACGGCAAGGAACGGCCGGTCGCGGTGTGCAACGACATTTCCTGCTGGTCGCAGAACCGTCGCGCGGTGACCGTGCTCAATCAGAGCTCGTAACCCCACTGGACGCTCGTTTCGACCCGCGGCCCCGCGACTGGCGAGGCCGCGGGTTTATCGTTCCGCGGTTCGATCTGCCGTTGCCATGCGCGTAGACTGGCGTAAAACAACGTCGCGTGACTGGGGTCGCGAGGCTTGATCGCGTGACTTGTACGTGACTTGGGCGGCGAGTATTTGGGCGGCCAGTCACAATTTGGACGCAGGGCGGGCTATGCTAAGGAACGCGTTCTCACCGAAAATGTCGCCGGGCATGCTCCGCTCCGTTCCGCGCTCCGCTACGATCGTCACGGTCGCATTGGTCGGTACGCTGTGGGCGCACGCTGCCCGCGCGCAGGAGGCGGCCGATCTGGTGACACGTATGGACCGCCTCGAGGCGGCGATCCGCGAGCTGACCGGCAATGTCGAGCAGTTGCAGTACCGCAACCGCGAGATCGAGCAGCAACTGCGCCGGATGCAAGAGGCGACTGCGGGGTCGGTCCCGCCGCCGCCGCAACAGCCGCCCGCCGCGTCGTATCCGCCGCCGCCGTCCGTTCCCCGCCCGAACGTCGGGCGTTCCTGCGACGGTCGCGTCCGCCGTTCCTCCCGAACAAGTGCCGCCGGCCGGGCCCGGCCGCCGCGGCGACGTGTTCGATCCTTCGGCCAATCCGACTGCGCCCGGGGCGCCGCGCGCGCTAGGCGCCAGTACGGCGGCGAACGAGCCGCCGCCAGTCTATGAGCGCTCTGCGTCAGTGCCGGATACGCCGGGCGCCGGGCCTCGCGCCATTGGCGCGCCGCTCGATCTGTCCTCGGCGCCCGAAAGCGGCGCGCCGCCCGGCGCCTTGCCGCCGCCGCCGCCGCGCACGCTGAGCTCGACCGGCGCCATGCAAGCGACCTTGCCGCCGAGCAACACGCCGAAGGACGAGTACGATCTCGCCTATGGCTATGTGCTGCATCGCGACTACGGTTTAGCGGCCGAGACGTTCCGCGCGTTCCTGCGCCAATATCCGAGCGACCGCATGGCGCCGGAAGCGCAATACTGGCTGGGCGAGAGCCTGTTCCAGCAGCAGCAATACCGCGAGGCCGCCGAGTCCTTCCTCGCCGTGTCGACCAAATACGACGCGACTGCGCGCGCGCCGGAGGCGCTGCTGCGGCTCGGCCAGTCGCTGGCGGCGCTGGGCGAAAAAGAGGCCGCCTGCGCCTCGCTCGGCGAGGTGCTGCGCAAATATCCGCGCGCTCCACTCAACGTGAAGCAGAGCGTCGAGCGAGAACAGAAGCGTGTCCGCTGCTGACAAGGCGCTGCGTGACGACGAAGCGAACGCGCTGTTCGACGGTCTTGAAAATTTGCCTGGATTGATCCTCGCCGTCTCCGGCGGGCCGGATTCGACGGCGCTGCTGCTTATCGCCGCGCGTTGGGCCGAGAACCTGACAACGCGGCGCAAACAGCCGGCGCCAAAACTCCTTGCGGTGACGATCGACCATGGCTTGCGGCCGCAGGCCGCGGCCGAGGCGTTGGCGGTGAAGCGCCTCGCGCGCCGCCTCGGCGTGCCGCACCGCACGCTGCGCTGGCGCGGCAAAAAGCCCACCACCGGGCTGCCCGAGGCGGCGCGTTACGCGCGCTACGGGCTGCTCGCGCAAGCGGCCGGGCGCGCCGGCTATGGCCACATCCTCACCGCCCATACCCTCGACGATCAGGCGGAGACGGTGCTGTTTCGCCTCTCCCGCGGCAGCGGGCTTGCCGGGCTTGCCGGCATGGCCCGCGTCTCGCGACTTCCCGTCGGCGCCGGCGACATTGTCCTCCTACGTCCGTTTCTCACCGTCGCCAAGGCGCGCCTGATCGCGACGCTCGAAGCCGCCGGCATCGGTTTTTCCGACGATCCGTCGAACCGCGATCCGCGCTTTACCCGCGCGCGGCTGCGTGCCCTCATGCCGGTGCTGGCGCGCGAAGGGCTCGACGCCGGCGGCCTGGCGCGGCTGTCGGCGCGGGCGCGGCGGGCCGACGCCACCGTCGAATTCGCCGTCGACGCCGCGCGCGCGGCGCTGGCGCCGGGGCCGTGGCGCGCACGCGGTCCGATCGTGTTCGCGACGGGGGCGTTCGGCCGCCTGCCGGCCGAGGTGGCGCTGCGCCTTCTCGGCCGCGCCATCGACCATGTCGGCGACGAAGGGCCGGTCGAGCTCGCGAAGCTTGAATCGCTCTTTGCAGCCTTGAGCCAAGCAGCCTTGAGCCAAGCGCGCGCGCCGTTGCGGCGCACTCTGGCCGGGGCGTTGGTCACGCTCAAAGCCGACCGCCTCACCATCGAGCGCGCGCCAGCGCGGCGGCGGCGGTAGGTGCATGCGTGCTCGCCGCAACGCGGGCTTTACGAAATCCCTTTAAATTAACGGCCTATCGGCGACCGGCCTTTCTGGTAGCCTTATCTTGCGGGTTATCTTGGCAGGGGGCCGCACGACGCTTACATTCCCGTCATGTCGGGACGCATAGCCGCCACGATTCTGAGCCAGGATCAAGCCCGCCGGGGCTCCGGCGCTGCGCCGGCCGAGGACACGCGATGAACGCCAATCTGCGCAATTTCGCCCTGTGGGTCATTATCGTCCTGCTGCTGCTCGCTTTGTTCACGTTGTTTCAGAGCCCGGGCCAGCACACGAGCTCGCAGGACATCTCGTTCTCGCAATTGCTGAGCGAGGTCGATCAGGGGCGCGTGCGCGACGTCCTCATCCAGGGGCCGGAAATCCACGGCACCTTCACCGACGGCCGTACCTTCCAGACCTATTCGCCGAGCGATCCCTCGCTGGTGCAGCGGCTCTACAACAAGGGCGTCTCGATCACGGCGCGGCCGCAGACCGAGAACGTGCCCTGGTTCGTGTCGCTGTTGATCTCCTGGCTGCCGTTCGTCGCGCTGATCGGGGTGTGGATCTTCCTGTCGCGCCAGATGCAGGGCGCCGGCGGCAAGGCGCTCGGCTTCGGCAAGTCGCGCGCCAAGCTTCTGACCGAGGCGCACGGCCGCGTCACCTTCGAGGACGTGGCCGGCATCGACGAGGCCAAGACCGATCTGCAGGAGATCGTCGAATTCCTGCGCGATCCCGGTAAATTCCAGCGGCTTGGCGGGCGAATTCCGCGCGGCCTTCTGCTGATCGGGCCGCCCGGCACCGGCAAGACGCTGCTCGCCCGCGCCATCGCCGGCGAGGCCAATGTGCCGTTCTTCACCATTTCCGGTTCCGACTTCGTCGAAATGTTCGTCGGCGTCGGCGCCAGCCGCGTGCGCGACATGTTCGAGCAGGCCAAGAAGAACGCGCCCTGCATCATCTTCATCGACGAGATCGACGCCGTCGGCCGCCACCGTGGCGCGGGCCTCGGCGGCGGCAACGACGAACGCGAGCAGACGCTGAACCAACTGCTCGTCGAGATGGATGGCTTCGAGGCCAATGAAGGCATCATTTTGATCGCCGCCACCAACCGCCCCGACGTGCTCGACCCGGCGCTGTTGCGCCCCGGCCGTTTCGACCGGCAAGTGGTCGTGCCCAATCCGGATGTGGTCGGCCGCGAGCAGATTTTGAAAGTGCACGTGCGCAAGGTGCCGCTCGCGCCCGACGTGAACCTGAAAATCATCGCCCGCGGCACGCCCGGCTTCTCCGGCGCCGATCTGATGAACCTCGTCAACGAATCCGCGCTGATGGCGGCGCGGCGCAACAAGCGCATGGTCACCCAGGTCGAGTTCGAGGACGCCAAGGACAAGGTGATGATGGGCGCCGAGCGCAAGTCGCTGGTGATGACCGAGGAGGAGAAGCTCCTCACCGCCTATCACGAGGGCGGCCACGCCATCGTCGCGATCAACGTCAAGGCGACCGATCCGGTGCACAAGGCGACCATCATCCCGCGCGGCCGCGCGCTCGGCATGGTCATGCAATTGCCGGAGCGCGACAAGCTGTCGATGTCGCTCGAGCAGATGACGTTGCGGCTCGCCATCATGATGGGCGGCCGCGTCGCCGAGGAACTGGTGTTCGGCCACGAGAAGGTGACCTCGGGCGCAGCGTCCGACATCGAGCAGGCGACCAAGCTCGCCCGCATGATGGTGACGCGCTGGGGCCTGTCCGACGCGCTCGGCACCGTGGCCTATGGTGAGAACCAGGAAGAGGTGTTCCTCGGCTATTCGGTGGCGCGCCAGCAGAACATCTCCGAAGAGACCGTGAAGAAGATCGACGCCGAAATCCGGCGGCTGGTCGAGGCCGGCTACCAGGAGGCGCAGCAGATCCTCACCGACAAACGTGACGATCTGGAAACGCTGGCCAAGGGCCTGCTCGAGTTCGAGACCTTGAGCGGCGACGAGATCAAGGACCTGATCCTGGGCAAGCGGCCGAACCGCGAAACCACGATCGAGCCCTCGACGCCGCGCTCCTCCGCCGTGCCGACCGCCGGCGGCGGCCGCAACCGCCCGCGCCCCGGCGCCGGCCCGATGGAGCCGCAGCCGCAGTCGTGAGGCGAGCCTCGAGGTAAGCCATGGGCCAGAACGCGACGGAGGTCCTCGAGCGAGTCGACACGTGGCCGCGCGAGGACCGCGAGGAATTGGCTGAACTGGCCCGTGAAATCGAAGCGCGGCGCACGGGCGTCGTGCTGTGAACATTCGCTATAGTCCGCGCGCCGCCAGAGATCTTGAAGCGATTTACTGCCGCCCCTCGAGCACCCAATCGGCATTGAGGCTGCGGATCGGCACGGCGCAGTCGGTCGGGATGCGCCCGGCGAGCTGCAGCGAAAGGTAGCGGACGCAAGAGACGCGCAGGAACGAGCTGAAATTCGCCATGTCCACCCCGCGTTCGGTGAGTTCGTCGTAGAGCTTGGTAATGAGTTGATTGGTGGTCATGCCGTCGCGGCTGCCGATCTCTTCCAGCACGTCCCAGAACATGTTTTCCAGGCGGATGCTGGTTGACACGCCGTGCAGCCGCAGCGAGCGGCTGCGCGTCGTGTAGAGCGCGACGTTGGCATTGATGAAGATCTTGCACATGGCGGCTGCTCCGACCGTGGCTCCCCCGCGGCAATGCATCATTCTCACGTCACATCAGTCTAACGTCGGCGATAGGTGCCCGTCCATCTCCCGCAAATTCGTCATGACCTCCGGCAATCCGCGCGCCGCCGGGGACGGCGTCGGCCGCCCCCTTTTTTTTGAGCGCGCGGAGCGCCGGCGGTGGTCAGCTGACGAGCTTGAGAAACTCGTCGTGGTTCATCGGATGCGAGAACATCGGGAACGTGTACGCCACCGCGGCGTTCTGCTGCTCCTGGCTCAGCGCGGCGGTACAGTCCTTCAGCGTCAGGACGTTGAAGCCGCGCTCGTAGGCGCTGCGCATGGTGGATTCCACGCAGCAATTGGTCAGGAAACCCGCGAGCACGACGGTTTCGATGCCTTTGCTGCGCAGAATGAAATCGAGGTTAGTGCTGGGAAACGCGTCCAGACCGCGTTTGCCCTCGATCACGATATCGCCGGGATGCGGCTTGAGCACGTCGACGATCGCCGCGCCCCAGGTGCCCTGGCGAAACGCCTTGTTGTCGACGACGCCCTTGAGGATGCCGTAAGGATGCTTGGTGAGCTCGCCATAGCCCTCGGCGAAGGTGATCGGCGCATACATGATGTTGATGCCCGCGTCGCGGCTCCGGTTGACGACTTCCACCGTGTTGGCGAGCATGTTGTTCGACTGCATCACGGGATTGACGGCGTCGTGGAAGACGCCCTTGGGTGAGGTGAAGTCGTTCTGGAATTCGATCAGTACCAGGGCAGTTGTGGCCGGGTTCATGGGTTTGTCTCCTCCGTTGAGTTTTTCCTGCGCGGAAGCCGCCGCCGCGATGCGCGGAACGACGCTACCGAGCAAAGCAAGGCCGGCACCGGCTAATCCCGCGGCTTTCAAGATGTCGCGCCGATCATGACCGGTGGCGGTACTAACTGTCGAATGGCCTGTGGTGTTGTTCGTCATGGCGTCCTCCTGCCTGCGTCCTCCTGCTGCGATGTTTTTCTTGTTGGGGCGTTCGACCGCACGAGTCCGGGTGATGGCTAAAATAACGAAATTGCCAACGGCGTTGGTGTTAACGGGTTACAGCTTTGACGATGTTCCTCGGGAGGCCGGCGGCGACTTTAGAGGCCGAAACGCCGCCAAAAAGCGCCGCCATCAAAACGCCGCCAAAAACCGCCACAAACGACGGTCGCCGTCAGGGCGTCCACTTTCTCAAGGCCAAGTTTTTGCGGGCACGTCTGGCTCAATTCTCCAAATGCCGATAGGATATTGCTCGCGCGGGGAGGCGCATTGATGCGGATCGTCGCTGTCGCGAGCGTCGTGCTGGCCTTGGTGGCGGACTCGAGCCTGCGCCCGGCGCGCGCCGAGGGTGCCGGCCAACAGCCGGCCGCCAAGCCGCTGCCTGCCAAGCTGCTGCCTGCCAAGCCGCAAGCGCTGCCTGCCAAGCAGTCGCGCCCCGCAAAACCTGCGTCGACGCCCGAGACGCGGTCGGCGGCGGCACTGGCGCTTTCCGCCGAGCCGGTATTCGACGAGGGCACCTACCAGCGCATCAAGGAAGCGCTGCTGAGCTACGCCGCCATTCAGGTCCGCGGCGGCTGGCCGAATCTGCCGGCCGACGCCAAGCTCGCGCCGGGGGCGAGCGGGCCCAACGTGGCGCTGCTGCGGCGGCGCCTGGTCATCGGCGACGACATGCCGCCCGAACTCGAGGCCGGCGACCTCTACGACGCGGCCGTGGTCGAAGGCGTCAAGCGCTTCCAATTGCGGCACGGGCTCGAGGCGACCGGCGGCGTCGGCGCGCAGACCATGAAGGCCCTCAACGTCCCGGTCGGCGCGCGCATCAAACAGCTCGAGGCGTCGATCGAGCGGCTGCTCGGCATGGATTTCATTTTCGCCGAGCGCTACGTGGTAGTGAACATCCCGGCCGCCTTCGTCGAGGCGGTCGCGCACGACAAGGTCGAGCGCCGCTACCGCGTCATTGTCGGCAAGATCGACAAGCCGTCGCCGACGCTGACCGCCTACATCACCGCGATCAATCTCAACCCCACCTGGACCGTGCCGCTCTCGATCACCAAGACCGAGATCCTCCGGCACATGCGCAAGGACCCGAGCTACCTTTCCCGCATGCACATGCGCGTCATCGGCGGCCACGACGAGGACGTTGATCCGCGCGCGATAGACTGGTCGTCCGACCGCTCGCCGAACTTCACCGTCCGGCAGGACTCCGGCGGCTGGAATGCGCTCGGCAATCTCAAGATCGACATGCCGAACCCGTACTCGGTCTACATGCACGACACCGATACGCGCCGGCTGTTCGCCGACGACTACCGCTTCGATTCGCACGGCTGCACCCGGGTCGACAATGTGCGCGACCTTGCCGCGTGGATTCTGCAGGATGGTCCGCCGGGCTGGAACCGCGCCGCGATCGACGCCGGCATCGCCGCCGGCGTTCTCAAAGTCGTCAACCTGCCGCACCGCATCCCGGTCGCCTGGGTCTATCTGACCGGCTGGGTGACGCGCGACGGCACCGTGCAATTCCGCGAGGATGTTTATAAGCACGACGAGGCGCTCGATCGTAACGCGCTCGCGGAAGCCGCCGCCGGCGGCTTCGTTGCGCCGCTGCCGCCGCGCGATGTGAAGCAGGTGTCGAACCTCGACGGCCGGTGAGGCGACAGCCGTACAATCGATCGGGAATCACAATGTTGAAGTTTTCGTTGGCCAAGGTGGCTTGGCTGGTGTCGTTGCTCTTTGTCGGTGTCGCCGCCGTTGCGCCCGCACACGCCGCCGACGAGCCGGATCTGATCTTCCGGCGGTCGACCACGTTCAAGTTCCTCACCCCGAACGACAAGCTCGCGACGTACGGCGTCGACGATCCCGAGGTCGAAGGCGTCGCCTGTCATTTCACCGTGCCGGAGCGCGGCGGCGTCAAAGGGTGGCTCGGCATTGCCGAGGAGGTCTCGGACATTTCGCTCGCCTGCCGCCAGATCGGACCGATCCGCTTCAAGGCGAAATTCACGCAGGGCGACGACATGTTCCGCAAGCGGCGCTCGCTGTTCTTCAAGAAGATGCAGATCGTGCGCGGCTGCGACGCCAAGCGCAACGTGCTGGTCTACATGGTCTATTCCGACAAGCTGATCGAAGGTTCGCCGAAGAACTCGACCTCGTCGGTACCGATCATGCCGTGGGGCGCGAACGATCAGATCCAGAAGTGCGGGGACTTCATCGAGCAGTAGGGACGTACGGGGTAAGGCGCCGCCAGAATTTGCCTATGCTGTCGGCGACAAAGAGGCCGCCATAGCCCCAAACTCCTTGGTTGTAATCGTATAATACAGCAACCATAATGGCATCCTTGCAAAGGGAGGATGTCATGGAGCGTCGCCGGTTTCTCGCGGGTTCGGCTTTAACCGCATTGGGCGGAGCGTTCGGCTCCGTTCCGCTTGATCTCGTTTCCGCGCGCGCCGCCGGGGCCGCAGCCGCCGGCGGAGGCAATCAGCCCAAGCCGCCGACCGCCTACACCAAGGCGGAGAACGCGAAATATCTCGCTCTGCCGTACGACAATCGCACCGACTTTAAGGACGCGTACGAGGGCTTCATCGCCCCTTTGCCGGGCGACGAAATCGTGCACGACGGCAAGGTCGTTTTCAACGCCAAGCCGTTCGCGATTCCTGTCGACGAGCCGGCGCCTGACACCATGAATCCGAGCCTGTGGCGGATCTGCAAGCTCAATGGCCGCTCCGGCCTGTTCAAGGTCGCCGACGGCCTCTACCAGGTGCGCAACATCGACGTTGCCAGCATGACGATCATGGAATGCGGCAAGAACAAGGATGGTCTCATCATCATCGATTGCACCACCACGGCGATCGCGGCCGCCGCCGCGCTCGAGCTTTATTGGCAGAACGTGGACAAGGATCGAAAGAGGAAAGTGAAGGCGGTGATCTTCACCCACAGCCACGTCGACCATTACGGCGGCGTCGGCGGCGTGACTACCCTGAAAGCCGTTCAGGCCGGAGACGTTCGGATCATCGCGCCGCAGGGCTTCACCGACGAGGCGGTCAGCGAGAACCTGTATGCCGGCAACGCCATGTACCGGCGCGCGACCTATATGTATGGCACCGGCCTCACGATTCCTCCCCCTCTCAGCGCCCTGGTGCAGCCGACCGGCCCCGGCGCCGCGCAGACGCTCGGCTCGGGGCTCGGCGTTCTCGGCGCCTCCCAATCGCCGACCCTGTTCACGCCGCAGAACGACGACGACTGGGTGACATATACGGGCCAGACGATGGAGATCGAGGGCGTGATGTTCGAGTTTTTGCTGGCGCCGGGAAGCGAGGCGCCGAGCGAGATGCACTTTTTCAATCCCGACAAGGGATGGCTCTGCACCGCGGAGAACGCCGTTCACACCCTGCACAATTTCTACACGCTGCGCGGCGCCAAGACCCGCGACATCTCCAAATGGGTCAAATATCTCAATCAGACGCTCGACATGTGGGGCGACAAGGCGGAAGTCCTCTACGCGCCGCATCACTGGCCGATCTCGGGCAAGGAGCGGATCGTCGAGCACATCGAGAACTACCGCGACGCTTTCAAGTATATCCACGACCGTGCGCTGCATCTTGCCAACAGCGGCTATTCGCTGCCGCAGATCGGCGACATGGTGAAGCTGCCGGAAGCGCTCGCCAAGAACTGGGCGACGCGCAGCTATTACGGCACGGTCAGCCACAACGCCCGCGCGGTCTACAATTTCTATCTCGGCTATTTCGGCGGCAATCCGGCCGACCTCGATCCGCTGCCGCCGCCCGAGGCGGCGCCGCGCTATGTCGCGCTGATGGGAGGGCCCGTGACCGTCGTCCAGAAGGCGCAAGAGGCCTACGACAAGGGCGAGTACCGCTGGGTCGCGCAACTCCTCGAGCATGTCGTCTACGCCGAGCCCGACAATCAGGAGGCCCGCAATCTGCAGGCCGACGCGTTCGAGCAGCTCGGCTACCAGGCCGAAGCGGCGACTTGGCGCAATTTCTATTTCGTCGGCGCGAAGGAGCTTCGCCATGGCGTTCCCGACCGCTGTGTCGACGTGACGAACGCAGCGTATCTCGCCCCCAACATCACGCTCGCGCTGACGTGCGAATATGTCGGCATCGCCATCGACAGTGACGCGGCCGACGACAAGGTCATCAAGATCAATTTCAAACTGGAGCACCAAAAGGATTCGGGGGCTGAAAAAGAGTCGGGGGCTAAAAGGGCGTCGGCGGCCAAAGAGGAGTCTGGGGCCAAAGAGGAGCCGGAGGCCGAAGAGGAACGCTCGCTGGTGCTCAAGAACAACGTCGTCAACTCTCGCGCCACCTGGGTCGACAACCCCGACGTGACGCTGTGGGCGAAGAAGACCGAGGACTTCAACGTCGTGCTGCTGAGCGGCGACGTGAAGGTCGCCGAGGAGGCGCTGAAGGACGGAAAGATCACGGCCGTCGGCAACTCTCAGGCGCTCCTGGACTTGATCGCGCTGATGAAACAATTCCCGTTCTGGTTCCCGATCGTCACGCCGACCAGCCCGTCGACGCCGACGCCCGCGTGCAAGGCGACGTAGTAACAGCGGCCGCGTTACGTTCCGTAGGGGCGGCCCTTGTGGCCGCCCGTTCGTTGGCACGACGCGCGAAAAAGGGCGCCCACAAGGGGCGCCCCTACGCGAAATCTCTGAGCCCGGCTTGCACCTCGAAACCCGGACCCTGCGGATTGGTGGCGCCACCAAAACCGCGCCAGCGCGCCACCGGCACGATCGCTTCGAATTCCATCTCGTCGGCGAGCCGCGCCAGCGCCACCGTGTTCGGCCAAGTGATGGCGAGCCGGCCGTCGAGATCCGACATAACGCAGCCGCTGTCCAGGTTGGTCTGGAACGTGCCGAGCTTCAGCTTGCGGGAGCTGAATACCGGATTGGCGGCGTCGCGATCGTGCGGCATGGCTTCAACCGTAGGGGCGGCCCTTGTGGCCGCCCGGTCGGCGGCAGGATGCATCAAAAAGGGCACCCACAAGGGGCGCCCCTACGCGATATCTCGCAACCCCGCCTGCTTGATCAGCGGCAGCGTCTTGTCGCGGAATGCGCGCATGCCGTCTTCGAACCGCGGCCATGACAAGAGCACGCCGTCCATACCCATGCGCGAGAGGCCGGCGAGTTTTTCCACGACCTGCTCCCGCGAGCCGACCAGAGGATGACCGCCCCAGCCGGCGATGAACATTTCGGACATCGCCTTGTGCCGCTCGCGCGGCATGTCCTTTTGGTTGATCTCCGCGGACATCGTGTCGATGACGTTCTGTGCGGCTTCCCAGTCGCCTTTCTGGTGGACGTAGTAGTCGTAGAATTCCTTGGCTTCCTTCTCGGTGTCGCCCTCGACGACGCAGGCGTGCGTCCACACCTTGACCTCGCGGCCGTATTCCTCGCGCGCGAGCTTGTGGTAGGCGGCGACGTGCGCCTTGTTGACCTCGTAATCGTGGGTGCGGATGAGCGTGAACACGATGTCGCAGTTCTTGACCGCGAAATGGCGGCCGAGCTCGGACGCCCCGGCGTTCATGATCGGCGGCCGCCCCTGGATCGGCTTGGGCTCCAAATAGCCCTTCTTGATGTGATAGAACCGTCCGTCGAAATCGAACTCCTCGTCCTCGGTCCACAACCGCTTGACGATGTCGATCCATTCCTGCGCGGCGGCGTAACGATCGGCGTGGTTGGTCAGCGGGATGCCGAACATGTCCATCTCGGGCCCGTTCCAGCCGCACACCACGTTGAGCATGAAGCGGCCGTTCGAGATGTGATCGATCGCCGCCGATTGCTTGGCCGCCATCAGCGGATGATTGAGCGAGACGTGCGAGGTCGAAACGACGCCGGCCTTCGCGGTCGAGGCGGCGATGCCGGCCGCCCAGGTATAGGCCTCGAAGCCGGGACCCTGCGGATTGGTAATGCCGCCAAAACCGCGCCAGCGCGCCACCGGCACGATCGCCTCGAAGTCCATGTCTTCGGCGAGCTTGGCGAGCGCGATGGTCGAGGGCCAGCTGATGCGCAGCCGGCCATCGATGTCCGACATGCAGCAGCCGCTTTCGAGGTTGGTCTGAAACGTCCCCAGTTTCAGCTTGCGGCCGCTCAGCACCGGATTGGTGGCGGTTCTATGGTTCGGCATTCCGTCTCCCCCAGGATTTTAATGCAGTATTTTTACCGAAGCTTCGCTGCGATCTTACCCGCGCGTTCCCTCCCAGGCGAGCGCGACGATGGCGGCCATGATCGCTTGCGTTGCGACGATCACCGCGACGCAACCGCCCCAGCCGAAGGCGTTCCACACAAGCCCCACCAGGAACGCGCCGGCGCTGCCGCCCAGATAGAACATCGAAGCGTAGAGACCGGCGGCGGAGGAGCGTCCTTCCTTGGCGGTGGTGATGACGTAGCCGGTCGACACCGCTTGGCAGACGAGGCCGCAGGTGGCGCAGATCGTCAGCCCGGCGACGATGGCGGCGACCGGCGGCGCCAACAGGAGGAGCGCGCCCGTGCTCCACAGCGCGATGATGCCGAGCACGAAGCGGCGGCGGCCGAATAGCAAGATGGCGCGCCCGACCCATGGCACGATCAGGCTGCCGCCGAGATAGGTGACGAAGATCGCGCCCAAGAGCGTCGGCGTGAAGAAGTAGGGCGCCCCGGCGAGATGAAAGCTCACATAGGTGAAGGTGCCGATGAAGTTGAAGAGGACGCCGAAGCCGACGGCATAGATCGCGAGCAGCCGCGGGTTGCCGACATGGGCGAACATCTGCCCCGCCGAGGCCAGAAACCCGCCGGAGCGCACGAAGCGGCGTTCCCGCGGCAAGGCGAGCGTGACGATCAGCCCGGCGGCCAGCGTCAACAACGCGATGACGGCGAAGGAGGCGCGCCAGCCCGCCAGATCGGCGACCACGCCGCTGACGAAGCGGCCGGTGAAGCCGCCGACGCTCGAGCCGGAAATGAACAGCCCGGCGACGCGCGGCACGTCCGCCGGCGGCCATTCATCGCCGACATAGGCGACGGCGACGGTGAAGATCGGCGGCAGCAGCAGCCCCTGGACGAAGCGCCAGGCGACGAGCTGCGGCACGCTGGTCGCCAACGTCATGATCAGGGTCGGTACAACCACCGCGAACATGGCGGCCGTGATCAGCCGCTTGCGCCCCAATACGTCCGCCAGCGCCCCGGTGAACGGCGCGGTCAGCGCGATCGCGGCGGTGCCCGCCGTCATCAGCGTCGAGATCTCACCGGCGCCGACGCCGAATTCGCCCGCCAGCTCCGGCAGGAGCGCCTGCGGCGAATACAGGTTGACGAAGGCGGCGAAGCCCGCCGTGGCGACGGCAAGCGCGCGGAAATCGAAGGCCATGCCGCATTATGGGCAAGCCGGCGCGCGAAAGCACGCGCCGGATCCGCCGACCTCGCTTGCGCCAACGCGCGACTCCAAATTTCGCGGATATCCATGTAGGACGGGCTGGCGCGGCGGGCGGGCCGCGTCACGCGGCGCGGGGTTCGCCCCTCTCGATCCGGGTGCGAAAAACGGAAGGGCGGACATGCGGACCGAGGAGCAGCGTCGGGCGGCGACGCAAGCGGCGGTCCTGAGGGAGGAAGGCTCGTGACGATGCAGCAGAATAGCGACCGGATTCAGACGACGCACATCGGCAGCCTGCCGCGGCCCCATGCGCTGCTCGATCTCCTCAAGGCCAAGCTGTCCGGGGAGCCATTCGACCAGGGCGCGCTCGACGCGATGCTGCGTCAATCCGTGGCGGACGTGGTGCGCAAGCAGGTCGACTGCGGGATCGATATCGTCACCGACGGCGAATTCTCCAAACCGGGCTTCTTCACCTACATCCAGGAACGGCTGGCGGGCTTCGAAGCGCGGCCGAACCAGAAGATGCTGCTGTTTCAGAAGGAGGTCGCCGCCTTCCCGGAATATTACGCCGAATATTTCAAGCAGGCGATGATGGGCGGCGCGATCGTGCGCCTCGCGCCGGTGGTCTGCATCGCTCCGCTGAAGTACCGCGGCGAGGCGGCGGTTGCCCGCGACATCGACAATCTGAAAGTCGCCGCGGCCGCGTGCGGCGTGCCGCTCGATCACGTCTTTTTGCCGGCGACGGCGCCGTCCGGCGTCGGCATCAACGCCTACTACAAGAGCAACGAGGATTATTTTCGCGCGCTCGCGGCCGAGATGAGCAAGGAATACAAGGCGATCGCCGATGCCGGGCTGCTGGTGCAGATCGACGACCCGTTCCTAGCCGACATCTTCGTCGAGCCGGACCTCGACGCGGCGCAGATGGCGCGCCGCGCCGAGATGTATGTCGAGGCGATCAATGGCGCGCTCGCCGGGATACCGGCCGAGCGCGTGCGCTTCCACACCTGCTACGGCATCAACGAGGGGCCGCGGCTCTACGAAGCGAGTCTTAAGGAGATCATCGGCTATGTGCTCAAGATCAACGCCGGCTCCTACAGCTTCGAAGCGGCGAACCCGCGCCACGAGCACGAATATCATCTGTTCGAGGAGGTGAAGGTTCCCGACGGCAAGGTGCTGTGCCCCGGCGTCATCACCCATGCGAGCAACATCGTCGAGCATCCGGAACTGATCTGCGAGCGCATCCTGCGCTACGCCAATCTGGTCGGCCGCGAGAACGTGATCGCGGCGGCGGACTGCGGCTTCTCCTCCCAGGCGTTGTACAAGACCGAAGTGCATCCGACCGTGGTCTGGGAGAAATTCAAGGCGATGCGCCAGGGCGCCGATCTCGCAACGCAAGAAGCTTTGGAAGGTCTGAGCGTGCCGTAGCCGTTTCCGTTTCAGGTCCGCGGCGAAAAAGCAGGCCGAACGTGGCCGGCTGCAAGAAATTCGCCGGCAAGCAGCCGAATTACGTCGTGGTGTCGGTCTATGACGGCACGCGGTCGAGTCTCAAGCGGCGCGCGGCAGCTTCCTTTGGACACGCGGCTCACGCGCGTTGATCGCTGCCGACGCGGCATGCTTGAACTTGAAGACGTTGAGCGCCTGCATGAATTTTCTGACGCTCTCCTCGAGGCCGGACGTCGCCTTCGCCGCCTCGTCGACCAAGGCGGCGTTTTGTTGCGTCACCAGGTCCATCTCGGTGACCGCTTGATTGACCTGCCCGATGCCGGAACTCTGCTCGACCGACGCCGAGGAAACCTCGCCCATGATGCCGGCGACGCTGTGCACCGCCGTGATGATGTTCTGCATGGTCTTGCCGGCGTCCTGCGCGAGCATGCGTTCCCGCACTCACCTTGCTGGTCGAGGCGTCGATCAGCTGCTTGATTTGCGTGGCGGCTGTCGCGCTGCGCTGCGCCAGTTCGCGCACTTCGGTCGCAACCACCGCGAAACCCCGACCGGCCTCGCCGGCG
Organism: uncultured Pseudomonadota bacterium; assembly: GCA_963836095.1. Taxonomy (GTDB): domain Bacteria; phylum Pseudomonadota; class Alphaproteobacteria; order Rhizobiales; family Xanthobacteraceae; genus BOG-931. The sequence goes on along the minus strand of CAWIHU010000010.1, from coordinate 392,886 downwards.
CGGGCGGCTTCGACCGCGGCATTGAGTGCCAGAAGATTGGTCTGCGATGCGATACCGTTGATCATTCCGACAATTTCCGAAATCTTGCTGGACGAGTTGCTGATCTCGGCAATGGTCGCGACGACCTGCTGCATGACGGCGCCGCCCTTTTCAGCGGTTTGCAGCGCGGTCGCGACCATGTCGTTGCCTTGCGTGGCGCGGTTGGCGTTCTGCTGCACCGTGGCAGCCATTTGCTCCATGCTCGCGGCGGTTTCCTCGAGCGCGGCCGCCTGGGAGTCGGTACGGCCCGACAGGTCCTTGTTGCCGGCGCTGATCTCGCGCGTCGCCTTGCGCATTTCTTCGAAACTGTCGCGCACGTCGCCGATGATGCTGTGAAAAACGACGTTCATCTGGCGGAGCGCGCGCAGCAACTGTCCGATTTCGTCGGTGCGCTCGGTCTCGATCCGGTGGCTCATGTCGCCGCCGGCCATGGCTTGGCTGATTGTGATGGCCTGCCTCAACGGCACCAGGACCTTATGGGCCAGGAAACGCCAAAGCCAGGCAAGCAAGAGAACGTTGGCCGCGGCCAAGGCGCCCGGCCAGATGTCGATGCCCGCGCCGGCCGACCCGGAGTGCCAGGTCCACATGCCGATGATGCCCGTCGAAACGGCCGAGAAAGACAAGGTCAACGCGATGCGCGTTGCCATCGAGACCCGTGCCAGCTCGGTGATTTTGCCCAACAGCCCCGGCCTGACGACCCGACCCTGCCGCATCGTCAGACGGTAGCCTTGGGCGGCTTTTCGATACAGCTCCGCGGCGGCTTTGACTTGATCGCGGGTCGGCTTGATGCGCACGGACATGTAACCAACCGGCTTGCCGTCTTCCACGACCGGCGTGACGTTGGCGAGCACCCAATAATAGTCGCCGTTCTTCCGCCGGTTCTTGACCATGCCGGTCCACGGCAGTCCGGATTTGATGGTCGCCCACAAATCGGCAAACGCGGCCTTCGGCATATCGGGGTGGCGCAAAATGTTCTGCGGCGCGCCGATCAGCTCCGCCTCGGAGAAGCCGCTGGCCTCGATGAAATAGGGGTTGGCGTAGGTGATGTTGCCCTGGAGATCCGTAGTGGAAATGATGGTCTGGCTGTCGCGGATTTCATATTCGATATCGGTCACGGGAGAGTTGATGCGCATCGATCGTTCCTGACGTTGGAGATATCCCGGCAACATGATCGTGTCCGGCAGGCGGTGCGGCTGATAGACACGCGACACGAACCTCGAACAACCATCGGCTGTACGTTGCGTTTTCTCTATTGGCAATCTTGTTGTTTGCTCGAGAGAATCGCGTCTCCAGCAGTTTCTAAAAATTGGCTTTAAAGCGTGGTTAATGGGCGCCGGCGTTTAGCTTAAGATAGATTTACGAAAAATGTTTAGAACGCCATCTCGTAGATAGACGTTTCGTATTCTGTGCTTGTTTGGCTGCGGCGGCGACGAAACGCCGGGCGGGCGCTCGATCGCCGTGGCGCGCCTCGTGAACGTTCACCCGAACGGCGCGATGCTCGCGGCGACGGAATCGGCGATGTGCTCCTTGGTGACGACGCCGACGATCTCGGAGGGGCGGCCGCGGCCTTTGCCTTTGACGACGACCGCCATCGCGGCGTCGTGGCGGTTCATGCGCTGCACGACGTCGAACATGATGTCGCCCTCGCGCGCGATGGTGAAATTGCGCTGCGCGACGTCTTCGAAGCGCACGCCGCTATAGGCCTGTTCGACGCCGCGCCGCAGGCTGGTGTTGACGCGCACCACGCCGGCGATGTGGTTGGCGCGCGTCACCACGACGTGCTTGAAGCCGCCTTCGCTGCCGTGCTGGCGTAGGAATGCGTCGAAGTCGGCGTCGGCGGGGAGGATCTTGACGTCGCTCTCCATCACTTCGCCGGCGCGGCGCACCAGGAACATGTTGGCGTGCAGCGCCTTGGGCACGAAATGGCCGCGGCCGACCAGCTTGATGGTGTAGATGTTCTCCTGCGAGAGCAGGCGGCGCACGCCGATCGCGAGCGCCACCGCGATGATCGACGGCATCACCAGGTCGTAGTCGCGGGTCATTTCGAAGATCATGGTGACCGCGGTCATGGCGGCGCCGGTACCGCCGCCGACCATGGCGGCCATGCCGATGATGGCGCAGGTGGTGACGCCGAGCGCGTCGACCGGGTGGATCATGTTCACCACGAGGCCGAAGGCGCCGCCGATGGTCGCGCCCATGAACAAAGACGGCGAGAAAATGCCGCCCGAAGCGCCGGAGCCGAGGCTCATCGAGGTGGCCGCGAGCTTGGCGACGAACAGAAACGCGAGCAGCGCCGGCACCACGAGGTCGCCGTTGAGGATCGCCTGAATGGTGGAGTAGCCGACGCCCTCGACGTAATAATGCCCGCCATAGATCAGCAGGCCGTAGATCAGCACGCCGACCAGCAGCATGCCGACGATGTTGCGCAAATAGGGGTTTTCGATCCGCTCGAACACGTCCTCGGCGAGGCTGAGCCCGCGCACGAAGCCGGCCGCGGCGACGCCGATCAGGCCGCCGAGCAGCGCGTAGAGCAGCAACGCCGTCAGCGAGGCGGGCGCCTGCGACGCCAACAGCGCATTGGGAATGGCGAAGGCGGGATGGATGCCGAAAAAGATGCGGCCGATGAAGGTCGCCGTTCCGGTCGCGAGCGCCACCGGCAGGAAGGTGCGGGCGCTCAATTCCGGCATCATCAGCTCGATGGCGAACATCACGCCGCCGATCGGCGTGTTGAAGGTCGCGGCGATGCCGGCGCCGGCGCCGGCGGCGACCAGCGTGATGCGCTGCCACGGCGCCATGCGCACGATCTGCCCGAGCGTCGAGCCGAGCGCGGAGCCGATCTGGATGATCGGGCCTTCGCGGCCGACGGCGGCGCCGGTGCCGATCGACAGCGCCGAAGCGAGCGACTTGATCACGGCGACGACCGGCCGGATCACGCCTTCCTTGTAATAGATCGCATCCATCACTTCGGGCACGCCGTGCCCGCGCGCTTCCGGCGCGAAATTGGTGATCAGGAAGGTGACGATCAGGCCGCCGATGACCGGAACCAGAATGATGAACGCACCCCACGGGCTGTGCGGCGTGAACACGCTGGCGTCATAATCGATCTTGAACGCGCCGAGAAAGGCGATGTTGTGGATGAGCCCGATCAGAGCGCGAAACAGGACGGCGCCGAATCCGGTGATGATGCCGACGATGATCGCCAGAAACGAAAGCCGCAGCAGCCCCATCCGCGGGGGAAATTTGATCTTCATCTGATTATCGCGTTTGCCCCCTCATCGTCCGCCGCCCGCCGGCGGGAGGATGGGGAGGGGGAATTAGAGCTGCCGGATCGAGCCGAAATCGAAGGTCGAGTTTTTCGGATTCTCGCCGACCCGGATCGTCGTATCGTTGACGAAATAATAGGGCGGCACCGGCAGATTGTAGGGCGCGGGCACGCCGGAGTAGACGCGTCCGGCAGGATCGTATTTGGAGCCGTGACAGGGACAGAAATACCCGCCCAGCCAGCCGGTGACCGGCGAGGTCGCGTTCGGCTGCGGATAGAACATCGGGATGCAGCCGAGGTGGGTGCAAATGCCGACCAGGATGCCGAATTCCGGCTTGACCGAGCGATGCCAATTGGTGGCGTAAGGCGGCTGCTGGAGCTGTTCGGAATTGGGGTCGGAAAGCTGCGAGGTGAGCTTGGGGTTCTGCAGCATTTCCAGCGTCTGCGGCGTGCGACGAAACACGAAGATCGGGCGCTGGCGCCAGCGAATGACGACTTGCTGGCCCGGTTCGACCTTGCTGAGATCGAGATCGACGGGGCCGCCGGCGGCGAGCGTCGAGGCGTCGGGGTTCATCTGGTCGATCAGCGGCACCAGGACCGCGACGCCGCCCACCGCGGCGACGGCGCCGGTCGCGATGTAGAGGAAGTCGCGGCGCGTCGATTTGCCCGAGTGCATCCCCGCGGGTGTGGCCGACTTGCTGCTCGCCATGATCGCGCCTTTCTGCGACTTGTGCCCCCCGGCGCTTATATGAGCGCGGCGCGGGCCGATCAAGCGTCCGCCAACGCTGTTCGTGCTTTTGCCAATGTTGCTTCGGGTGTTGCGGAGGCGTCGACCACGGACCAGTCGAGCGCGCCGAGGTCGTAGCGCTCCTGCGCCCGCGCTACGGCCGCGTCAGCGTCGGAAGCATCGTTGGCGCGGGTGCCGACGCGGGCGATCCGGGTGGCCAGGTCGGCGGTGAGGAATAGCCCTTTGAAGCGAACCTCGGCGGAACTCGCCATATCCGCGAGAGCGGCGCGCTCATGCGCCTGCGCGAAGACGGCATCGACGACGACCGAATGACCGGCGGCGAGGACACGCCGTGCCTTGTCGGCGAGGATCGTATAGACCCGGGTCGTGACCTCGCTGCCATAGGCTTCGCCCGGCAGCTTCTCGGTTTCGCCGACGCCGAACAGCGCCTTGCGTTCGACATCGGAGCGCACGACGACGGCGCCGGGCATCGGCAAAAGGTCCGCGGCCAGCATCCGCGCCAGCCGCGATTTGCCGGTGCCGGAAAGCCCGCCGACGGCGACGCAGCGCGGTTGCGGCGGCGTGATCGCGCGCAGCGCGAAATCGAAATAGGCGCGCGCCTCCCGCGCGATCTCCGTCCGTTCCGGCGCCGCCGCTCGTGCCATTCGGGGCACGGCCACCTTGGCGCGGATCGCGGCGCGCAGGGCGAGAAAGAACGGCAGCGTCGTGAGCGCGTCGAGATTCTCGTCGCGCCGCGCCGCAATCAGATAGCGGTTGAGCACGATATTCGCCGCCTGGGGCAGGCCGCGCTCGAGCAGGTCCATCAACAGGAAAGCGAGATCGTAGAACACGTCGCCGGACGCGATGATGGCGCTGAACTCGATGGCGTCGAACAACACCGGCTTGCCGTCGATCAGGGCGATATTGCCGAGGTGCAGATCGCCGTGGATGCGGCGCACGAAGCCGCGTCGGCCGCGCTCGCGCAGGAACGGAACGATGCGCGCATAGGCGGCGCGACTTTTTGCCGCCAGCGCTTCGTTCGCCGCCGCCGGGAAAATCTCAGGGTGCTCGGCGAATGCCGCGGCATGCTCGTCGATATAGCTGCCGACGGCCGCGATCCACGGTTCGGCGTCGACTTTGGGCGCCTTGTCGTGGGCGGCCGCGACCGCGCGGCCGAGCGCGTCGGCGAGCGCTTCGTCGATCGCGCCGGGGATATGATCGAGCGTGCGCGTCTCGTCGAACCGCCGCATCTCGACCGCCCACTCGACCGGCGCCCCGGACCCGGCGATGGCGAGCATGCCGTCCGCCTCTCGCGTGATCGGCGTGACGCCGCGATAGATTTCCGGCGCGTAAGGCGCGTTGACGGCGAGCTCGGCTTCGCAGGCTGCCTTGCGTTTGTCGAGCGTCGAATAATCGAGAAACGGAAAGCGCACCGCGCGCTTGACTTTCAAGACGCGGTCGCCGGCGAGGAAAACCGAGGCCGCATGGGTGTCGATGCGCTTGACCGCGGTGCCGCCATGGGTCGTGGCGTCGCCGAGAAAGGCCAGCACCTCCTCCTGACTGTCCGTCGCGCCGCTCATATTACCCTTGCCACCCTTGCCGCCACGCTCTTCAGGACCAAGCCTTTAGTGCAATTTCACTTTTGCGCCCAATAGTGCCATGGAAAAACTGCACGAAGGAGACGCCGATGCGCGGCAAGGACAATGCACGGACCGCCGCCGAGGTTCTGGTCGATCAGCTGCGCATTCACGGCGTCGAGCACGTGTTCTGCGTGCCGGGCGAGAGCTACCTCGCGGCGCTCGATGCGTTCCGTGACAGCGCGATCGCCGTCACCGTGTGCCGGCAGGAGGGCGGCGCGGCGATGATGGCGGAGGCGGTGGGCAAGGTGACCGGCCGGCCGGGCGTGTGCTTCGTCACCCGCGGGCCCGGCGCCACCAATGCCTCGCCGGGCATTCACATCGCGCGCCAGGATTCGACGCCGCTCGTCATGTTCGTCGGCCAGGTCGCGCGCGACATGCGCGAGCGCGAGGCGTTCCAGGAACTCGATTATCGCGCCGTGTTCGGCTCGATGACCAAATGGGCGACGGAGATCGACGATCCGGCCCGCGTGCCGGAAATCGTCTCGCGCGCCTTCCACACCGCGGCCAACGGCCGGCCGGGGCCGGTGGTGATCAGCTTGCCCGAGGATTTCCTGGTCGAGCGCGTCACGGTCGACGACGCGCCGCCGTTCGCGCCGATCGAGACCTCGCCCGGCGCGGCGGAAATGGCGAAGTTCGGGCAACTGCTCGCGGCCGCGCGGGCGCCGATCCTGCTCATCGGCGGCAGCCGCTGGTCGCAGGCGGCGTGCGATGCCGTGGCGCGGTTCGCGCAGAAGCACCAGCTGCCGGTCGCCACCACGTTCCGCCGCCTGCATCTGTTCGATGCGCTGCATGAGTGCTACGCCGGCGACCTCGGCATCGGGCCCTAACCCGAAACTGCTCGAGCGCATCAAATCCGCCGATCTCGTCGTGCTGATCGGCGGCCGCATGGGCGAGCTGCCGTCGCAGAGCTACGAATTGTTCGACATCCCGCGGCCGCAGATGACGTTCGTCCATGTGCATCCCGGCGCCGAAGAGCTCGGCCGTGTCTACAGCCCGCATCTGCCGATCCATGCGACGCCTACCGCGTTCGCCGCCGCGCTCGATCATCTCGATCTACCGCCGGCGGTGCGCGGCGACGCGGCGGGCGCGCACGCCGATTATCTCGCCTGGACGGAGACGCCGACCGAACAGCCCGGCAACGTCAATCTCGGCGCGGTGATGGTGTGGCTGCGCGACAACCTTCCCGCCGACGCCATTCTCTGCAACGGCGCCGGCAATTACGCCGCCTGGATCCACCGCTTCTTTCGTTTCCGCCGCTTCGCCCAGCACGTCGCCCCGACCTCGGGCTCGATGGGCTACGGCGTTCCCGCCGCGGTCGCGATGAAGCGGCTTTATCCCGCGCGCCCCGTCATCTGCATCGCCGGCGACGGCGACTTTCTGATGAACGGCCAGGAATTCGCGACCGCCGTCCAATACGGCCTGCCGATCATCGTCGTCATCGCCGACAACGGCCTCTACGGCACCATCCGCATGCACCAGGAGCGCGAATATCCCGGCCGCATCATCGCGACCGATCTGCGCAATCCCGACTTCGCCGCCTACGCCCGCGCGTTCGGCGGTTTCGGCGTCTCGGTCGAGCGGACGGAGGATTTTCCCGCCGCGTTCAAGGACGCGCAGGCCGTCGGACAAGCCGGCGATCATTCGCCTCGCCATTGATCCCGAGGCGATCACGCCGGTGACGACGCTTTCCAAGATACGGGCGAAGTCGTTGGCGGTGCGGGGTTAAGTTGCCGCGCCAAAGCAAGGCACGAAGCAATTCGGCTCGAGACTTCAATGCATGAGTGCGCTATCGCTGCCATGACGTGAATCATAGTTCACGTTTTGATATAGTATCGCACGCAATTTCTCACATACCCGCCCATGCCTTACCGCCGCACCGAAAATGTCACCCGCCGCCTTGCGGCGCGGCGCGAGGCTATTTTGGCGGCGGCCCTGCAGGCGGCGAGCGAGGGCGGCATGGCGGCGGTGCAGATCGCGCTGGTTGCCGCCCGCGCCGGCATCGCGGCCGGCACGGTCTACCGCTATTTCCCGGCCAAGATCGACCTTGTCGCCGCGCTGATCGACGAGATCGCGCGGCGCGAGATCGGCGCATTGCGGCGCGCCGCCGATGCCGCGCCGGGTCCGTTGTCGGCGCTAGCGGCGGCGGTCGTGAGCTTCGCGTCGTGGGCGCTGGCGAACCGCCGCCTCGCGTTCGCGGCGCTCGCCGAACCGGTCGAGCCCGAACTCGATGCCGTGCGGCTGAATTTGCGCCAAGCGCTGGCGGCGGAGTTGGCCACGCGCATCGCGGCCGCCGCCGCGGGCGGCCATCTGCCGGCGCAGGACGCGGCGCTCGGCGCGGCAGCGCTCACCGGCCTGATCGTCGAGGGTTTGATCGGCCCGTTGGCGCCGGATGCCGCCGGCCGCGAGCGCGACATGGTGCAGTCGCTGACGCTCACCGCCTTGCGCGCCCTCGGCGTCGCCGACGCGCGCGCCCGCGGCCTCGTTGTGCAAACACCGCTGCCCGGGTTGCCGGACTAATCTAACCCGCGCTGCGAACGGCTTTCTCGATCGCCGCGATCAACTGATCCGGCCGGAACGGCTTCTGCAAATAAACGACGCCGGTCAACCCCGACGCCGTGGTGAGAATGTCGAGCGCGGTTTCGCCATAAATGCCGCCGGAGATCACGACGATCGGCAGGTGCGGGGCGCGGCGGCGCAACTCCTTGATCAGCGTCATGCCGTCCATTTCCAGCATGAACACGTCGACGATCGCCGCGTCGAAAGCTTTTTGATCGAACGCCCGCAAGCCCAGCGGGCCGGTCGCGACGGCGACCACGTCGTGATTGTTGACCTCCAGAGCAGCTTTGATGGCAGCACGCACGTGGCTGGTGTCGTCAACGACCAGAATTCGCATGACCTGCACTTCCCGATGTGCGGGTCCTCAGGCCTTTACGGCCTTTTATCAGAAAAACCGCACGGACGGGAGCGTAACGGGCATGTGCCACGAAAATGCTAATTTCCCGCCGCGGCGGCGTCCGTAAGAATACGACAGCCCGGTTCTGAGAAAATCAGAACCGGACCAACGTGTTTGATGGAGCATGAATCGTTTTCAGAAGATCCGAATCGATTTCCATCGAGTCAGTTGCTCGGAGGCATCGGCGAGACGGCATCAAGTTCCCGATCCGGAGATGACTTCGCCGAACAGCTTCCACGTCGTGCCGTCGAATTTCTGCAGCTGCATCTGTTTGATCGGCGCGAAATCATCGGCGCTGGTCGACACCGTGATGCCGGGCAACAGCATCGGCAGCTTCTCGTTGTGGATCGAGGCCGCCTGCTTCATCACGTTCTCGCGCGTGAGGTTGTCGCCGGCGGCCTTGAGCACGGCGACCAGGGTTTGCGACACGCTGTAGCCGACGACGTTGAGGGCATCGGTGACGTTGGCCGATGAGTTGTACTTCTTCATCCAGTCGAGCCACGCTTTGTATTCCGGCGTGCTCTGCCATTGCGGGTCGGTGGGGTCCTTGCCGTAGGCCGCCGAGATGATGCCGACCGCCTTCTCGAGCCCGGCGGGTTTGAGCACCGCGCCGACCGAGTTCGACACGTTGGTGAGGAATTGGGTCGGCTTCCAGCCGATGTCGTAGACCTTGCGGATCGCCTGGGCGGCGAATTTCGGCGTCGCCGCGGTCAACAGGACGTCGGCGCCGGTTCCCTGCAAGGCGACGATCTGAGAGTCCACGGTCGGGTCGGTGGTCTCGTAGGACTTGGTGGCGATGATCAGCTTGTCGGCCTTGTCGCCGAGCCCTTCGCGCAGGCCGATCGAGATAATCCTTGCCGAAATCGTCGTTCTGATAAAGGATCGCGATCTTGGCGTCCGGCAGGTTCTTGAGGATGTAGCGGGCGTAGATGCGCGCCTCGATGCGGTAGCTCGGCTGCCAGCCCATGGTCCAGGGAAAGTTCTTCGGATCGTTCCACTTGTCGGCGCCGGTGGCGACGAACAGCTGCGGCACCTTGTTGTCGTTGAGATAGGCGCGGATGGCGCTGTTCGGCGGCGTGCCGAGCGTGTCGAACAGGAACAGCACCTGGTCCTCCTCGACCAGCTTGCGCACCTGCTCGACGGTCCTGGGCGGGCTGTAGCCGTCGTCGCGACTGATGAAGTTGATCTTGCGGCCGTTGATGCCGCCCTGCTCGTTGATCATGGCGAAGTAGGCGGCGTTCGATTTGCCGATGGTGCCGTAGGCCGAGGCCGGACCGCTGTACGGCATGGTGTTGCCGATCTTGATCTCGCTTGTCGCTGGCGCCGGGTCCGTATTGGCCGGCGGCCAGAGCGAGCCCGGCAGCCAGAACGAGACCGGCCGCGGCGAGGCCGGTCGGCAAAGTCTGTCGCATCGTCATTGCGTCCTCCTGTTGGTTTGCATTTTCTCGTCGTTCGTTCACATGGTTTTGATCCGCCATTGCATTCTTTTTTCGCTCATTCCGCGCAAGCGGGAATCCAGTTCAGACTGCGAAGAGCCGGGTCTTCGCGCGCGGGGACAAACGAATGGTGATCAGGCGGGCTCTATCTCGTTCATGACTTGCTCTAACTGCCGGACAGCACGTCGCCGAACAGCTTCCAGGTGGTGCCGTCGAACTTCATCAATTGCATCTGTTTCATCGGGGCGTAATCGTCGGGGCCGGTCGAGAGCGTGATGCCGGGCAGCAGCATCGGCAGCTTCAAATTGTGCAGGCTGGCGGCCTGCTTCATCACGTTCTCGCGCGTGAGATTATCGCCGCAGGCCTTGAGCACCGCGACCATGGTCTGCGCCCGGCCGTAGCCGTCGACCGCGAGCGCGTCGGCGATATTGGCGGACGGATTGTACTTCTTCATCCAGGCGAGCCATTCCTTGTACGCGGGCGTGTCCTGCCATTGCGGATCGGTCGGATCCTTGTCGAACGCCGCCGAGATGATGCCGACGCCTTTTTCCAAACCCGCGGGCTTCATCACCGCACCGACCGAGTTGGAAACATAGCTCAGGAACTGCGTCGGTTTCCAGCCGATGTCGTAGACCTTGCGGATCGCGAGCGCGGCGAACTTCGTCGTCGCGGCGATCAGCAAAACGTCGGCGCCGCTTCCGGCCAGCGCGACGATCTGCAAATCCACCGTCGGATCGCCGGTCTCGTAGGACTTGATGGCGACGATCATCTTGTCCGCTTTGTCGCCGAGCCCCTGGCGCAGGCCGGTCAGATAGTCCTTGCCGAAATCGTCGTTCTGATAAAGCACCGCGATCTTGGCGTTCGGCTGGTTCTCGAGGATGTAGTGGCCGTCGATGCGGGCCTCGGTCTGGTAGGCCGGCGACCACGCCATCGTCCAGGGAAAGTGCTTGGGATCGTTCCACTTCTCCGCGCTGGTGGCGATGAAGAGTTGCGGCACCTTGTTGTCGTTGAGATAATCGTGGATCGCGGAATTAGGCGGCGTGCCGACGGTGCCGAAGATCAGCAACACCTGATCTTCCTCGACCATCTTGCGCGTCTGCTCGACGGTTTTCGGCGGGCTGTAGCCGTCGTCGCGGCTGATGAAGTCGATCTTGCGGCCGTTGATGCCGCCCTGATCGTTGATCATGGCGAAGTACGCGGCTTCCGACTTGCCGAGCTGACCGAGCGCGGATGCCGGGCCGCTGTACGGCACCGTGTTGCCGATCTTGATTTCGGTATCGCTGACGCCCGGTCCATAATGTTCCGCGGCCAAGGCCGGCCCGACCGCGAGCAGGAAGCTGGCCGCCGACAAGCCGGCCATGATCGTCTTTTGTGCCGTCACGATAGACCTCCCTTTGCACGCTTCGTTAGTTTCTATGCGCCGCGTTGTGCGGTCTTATTCGCCGCAACAAGCGGCGCAACCAAGGCCCGAGCGAACCAACGACGCCGCGTGGCATCGCGTACATGAACAACAGCATCGCCAGGCCGTAGACCGCCCACGGGGCGGCGTCGGAAATGTCGTTGGCGAGATTGGGCACGAATTGAATGAACAGCCCGCCGACGATGGCGCCGCCGATGGTGGCGATGCCGCCGACGGCGGAGCCTACCAGAAACGACAGCGACAGGAAGACGCTATAGCCTTCCGGCGACACGTAGCCGATGACAATGGCGGCGAGCGCGCCGGCGACGCCGGTAAACATGGTCGAGGTGCCGAACGCCAGCGTCTTGTAGCGGGCGGTCGGAATGCCCATCGCCGCCGCCGCGATCGGATGATCGCGGATCGCGACCAGCGCGCGGCCGGTGCGGCCATGCAGCAGATTGGCGGCGACCCGCATCGCCGCGACCAGAATGACCAGCACGACGAAATACAGCCAGCGATCGTGATCGAGATCGAGCCCCGCCGGCGGCTTGACCTTGATCAGATTGATGCCCTGCACGCCGCCGGTCCAGGTGTCGAAGTATTTGAGAAATTGCGGCACGGCGACCGCCATCGCTAACGTCACCAACGCGAGATACGGCCCCTCGAACCGCAACGCCGGCAGGCCGAACAGGACGCCGAGCACGAACGAGACCAAGGCGGCCGGCGGCAGCGTCGCCCAGTACGGCACGCCGTAGTGGTGCATGAGGATGGCGGTCGTGTAGGCGCCGGCGGCGAAAAAGCCGCCATGGCCGAGCGAGATCTGGCCGTTGTAACCGGTCAGGATGTTGAGACCGAGCACGGCGATGGCGTAGATCATCACCATCGTCAGTTCGAACACCTGGTATTTGCTCGCTGCGAACGGCAGTGCGGCGGCGAGCGCGATGGCGACGCCGGCCGCGAGCCAGCGCCAGGCGCCGATGTCGAGGCCGGCATAACGCCCGGCCCGGATATCGTCGGCAGCGAGGACGAGGACGCTTTTCATCATCGTCTAGACCCGCCGCACGACGGCCGTGCCGAACAGTCCGTTCGGCCGCAGCACCAGGACGATGATGATCAGAGCGAGCGCCACGGTGAGCTTGAGCTGGGTGGCGATCAGATAGGTGCCGACCAGATTCTCGGTGACGCCGACGATCAGGCCGCCGACCACCGCGCCGACCGGGCTGGTAATGCCGCCGAGGAGCGCGCCGGCGAAGGCGTACAACAGCACGCCGCTCATCATGTTGGGATCGAGGAACAAGACCGGCGCCACCATGATGCCGGCGGTGGCGCCGATCAGCGCGGCGAGGCCCCAGCCGACCGCCAGCATGCGGCCGACGCGGATGCCGCACAGCCGGGCGGATTCCGGATTCTGCGCGGCCGCGCGCATCGCCAGCCCCGTGGTGGTGAAGCGGAAGAACGCGAACAGGAGCGCCAGCATGACCAGCGTGACCGCGATGACGCCGAGGTCGCGCGTCGTCATCAGCGCGCCGAGCACCGGGCGGTCGGGGAACGGGCTCGGGAAGTCCTGCACGGTGTAGGTGAAGAGGAAGCCGGCGAGCGAATTGAAGATCAGCAGGAGGCCGATGCAGACGACGACGGCGGCGAACACCGGCGCGTTTTCGACCGGCCGCACGATGATCCGCTCGATCGCCATGCCGCCGAGAAACGACACCGCGAGGGTGATCACAAAGGCGGCCCCGAACGGCAAGCCGGCATTCACCAGCGTCCAGGCGATGTAGGTCGAAAACATCGCCATCTCGCCCTGGGCGAAGTTCACCAGTTCGGTCGAGCGGTAGATCATCACCAAAGCGAGCGCGAGGCTCGCATAGACGGCGCCGCTGGCGAGCCCGGAGAACACTTGCTGCAGAAATTCGTGCATCGCCAAGCCCGTTCAATAGCCGAGATAGGAGCGGCGAATCTGCGGATCGTCGGCGAGCTGTTTCGCCGTTCCCGCGGCGACGACGTAGCCGGTCTCGATCAGATAGGCGTGGTCGGCGAGTTCGAGCGCGAGCGTCGCGTTCTGCTCGACCAGGAGCACGCTGACGCGCTCTTCCTTTCTGATCCGCTCGACGATCGTGAAAATGTCCTCGACGACGCGCGGGGCAAGCCCGAACGACGGCTCGTCGAGCACCAGGAGCCGCGGCGCCATCATCAAAGCGCGGGCGATGGCGAGCATCTGCTGCTGGCCGCCGGAGAGCGCGCCGGCCTGTTGGCGCCGCCGCTCAGCCAGGATGGGAAAATAGCCGTACATGCGCTCTATATTGGCGTCGCGGCCGGCGGGGCGGGTGTAGGCGCCGAGGCGCAGGTTTTCCTCGACCGTGAGGCCGATGAAGGTACCACGCCCTTCCGGCACATGGGCGACGCCGAGACTGGCGATCGCCTCGGTCGAGTGCCCTTGCAGTGGCGCGCCGGCGAACACGATGTCGCCTTCGCAGCGGACCATGCCGCAGATGGCGCGGAGCGTCGTCGTCTTGCCGGCGCCGTTGGCGCCAAGGAGCACCGCCATGCCGCCGTCCTCGACCGCGATATCGATGCCGTGCAGTACCTCGGATTGGCCGTAGAACGCCTTGAGCGCAGTGAGCTGCAGGATCGGCGCCATCAGTGCCGTTTCCCCAGATAGGCTTCGGTCACGGCCGGATTGTCGCGCACCTCCGCCGGCGTTCCGTCGGCGATGACGCGGCCGAAATTGAGCACCACGACCTGATCGGACAGGCCCATGACCAGACCCATATGATGCTCGACCAAAAGCACGGTGATGCCGAGCCGGTCGCGGATCGAACGGATCAGGGCGCCAAGCTCGGCGACTTCGTCGTGATTGAGCCCGCCGGCCGGCTCGTCGAGCAGCAAGAGGATCGGCTTGGCGGCGAGCGCGCGGGCCAGTTCGACCCGCTTCTTGGCGCCGAGCGAGAGGCTCGCGGCCGGCCGCCCCGCCAGCGCTTCGAGGCCGACAAAAACGAGCATGGCGCGCGCATTGTCTTCCAGTTCGCGCTCCTCGCGCCGGCGCGAGGGCAGGGTCACCGCGTCGCGAAGGAGGCCGCTGCGGCCGCGGGCGTGGGTGCCGACCTTGACGTTGTCGATGACCGACATCGAGGCGAACAAGGCCGGCGCCTGAAAGGTACGCCCGACGCCGAGCGCGGCGATGTCCGACGGCGCGGCGCGGGCGAGCGACCGGCCGCTGAGCCTGATGTCGCCGCGGTCCGGCCGGTAGAGCCGGCTCAGGCAGTTGAACAGCGTGGTCTTGCCGGCGCCGTTCGGACCGATCAGGCCGACGATGCGGCCGGCGGTGACGGCGAAGCGCACGTCCTCGAGCGCGACGATGCCGCCGAAGCGCATGGTGACATCGGCGATTTCCAACAGCGGTGGATCAGCGCCGACCTCGACGCCTCCTTGGGCGCCGTCGCGGGAGCCGGCGAGCGTATCGGACGCAACTTCGCTCATGCGGGCCGAACCGCCATCGGACTTGATCCTCCGCGCCCCCGTTCCCCGGTTTTTATGCCCGCCGGCTGCGGCATGGAGGCGCCGAGCCGGCAGGTGACCAAGGGGCGGAGAAAACGTGGCACGGCGCCTGTCGGCGCGTCAACGAGGCCGCGGCGTTATTCTTGCGTCAGATGAACTCGGACAGCGCCTGCTGCAGCGCGGCAATTGCTGCGCTCAGTGCGACATCAGAACCGGCGCCGTCATCGAGCGGAAAATGCTGCGGGTGACGCCGCCGAGCACGAACTCGCGCAGGCGGGAGTGGCCGTAGCCGCCCATGACGATGAAATCGGTGCCGGCGTCGGCGGCATGGGAGAGCAGCGCGTCGGCGACGTTGATGTCGCCGGTAACGGTGCGGTTGACCTCGACCTTGAGCCCGTGGCGGGCGAGGTGCCCCCCCATGTCGGCGCCTTCGATCTCGTCCTGCTTGCCGCGCTCGTTGGCGAAGATGATCAATTCGACGCGGCCGGCTTTCTGCAGCAGCGGCATGGCGTCGGCGATGGCGCGGGTCGCCGCGCGGCTGCCGTCCCAGCAGGCGAGCACGTTGTCGAGCTTGAGCGGCGCCTTCTGGATATAGGGCACGATGATTACCGGACGGCCGGATTCGAACAAGGCCGATTCGGCGATCATTTCCTCGACCGCGCTCGTCTCCGGCTCGGCCTGGCCGACGACGGCGAGATCGAAGCGCCGCGCCAGGCGGCCGAACTGGTCGCCGGCGCCGGAAAAGCTGGCGCTGAGCGTGAGCGCCTCGGACGAGACGCCGGCGCTCGCCGCCGCCTTGTTGAAACGCTCGATCGCGGCCTGCGCCGCGGCGAGGTTCTCGCGCTCCTGCATCTCGATGACGTTGGCCGGGATGTAGCCGGCGCCGGAGACCGGAACGATCGGGTCGTAGAGGAAGGCGAGCCCCGCGATATGGGCCTCGAACGCGGCGGCGATCGAGACCGCGAAATCGCCGGCCGGTCCGGCCCGTTCGCCGACGCTGAGATTGACGACAATGTCTTTGATCAGGGAAGCGTCTTTGGTCATGGCAGCGTCTCCTCGCGCCGGGCGGGGCCCGGCGACCATCGAAATCGATTGAGCAACGGCGTTATGTCACGGCGGCGCGCGACCCTGCCTTGAGGCAAATCAAGCGCCCGGCGCGTTACTTCTTGATGTTGCCCTCGGCGTCGAACTGCTTGAGATAGGCCCATATATCGTCGATGTCTTCCTGATGCTTGAGGCCGGCGAAGGTCATCTTGGTGCCCGGAATTTTCGCCTTGGGATCCTTGATGTACTCCTTGAAGCTCGCCTCGTTCCAGGTGATGCCGGAATTCTTGTTGGCGTCGGAGTAGTTGTAGCTGGCGACGCTGCCGGAATGCCGGCCGTCGAGGCCATCGAGTTCCGGCCCGACCAGGTCCTTGGCGCCCGGGCCGACGCGATGGCAGGGGCTGCAATACTTCTTGAATACGACCGCGCCCTTGTCGGCATCCTGGGCCAGCGTCACGCCCGCCGATACGGCGACCAGCGCGGCCGCCGCGATCAGTGTCTTGAGCATCCTGTCTCTCCTTCGCCCGTGGCGTCGGATTGCGGCAGTGGCCCTGGCGGCCGCGCCGCTCCGACGGCAAATTCGCGCCACAACCAAGCGGCCCGCACGGTGCGTGTCAACGCCAAATTCGCGCTTTTCTCCGCGACGTTGGCGCGCGGTCGCGCTTGCGAATTCTCGCTGTATAATGCCCGCGGAAACGCTCGGAGCTTTCTTGATGCCGGTTACCATGCCCCCTTCCGACGACGCGGTCATTGCCCGCCGCGCCGAGATCGTCGCCGCGCTCAAGCGCCTGGTGCCGGGCGAGGGCGTCATCGCGTCCGAGGAGGCGATGCGGCCCTATGAGAGCGACGGGCTCACCGCCTATCGGCAATTGCCGATGGTGGTGGTGCTGCCATCGACGACCGCGCAGGTGTCCGCCGTGCTCGCTTATTGCCACCGCGAAGGCATCAAGGTGGTGCCGCGCGGGGCGGGGACTTCGCTGTCGGGGGGCGCGCTGCCGCTCGGCGACGGGGTCCTGCTCGGCATGGCGAAATTCAACCGCATCCGCGACATCGATTTCGCCAACCGGGTCGCGGTGGTCGAGCCCGGCGTCACCAACCTCGCGGTGAGCCAGGCGGTCGAGGCCGCCGGCTTCTATTACGCGCCCGATCCGTCGTCGCAGATCGCCTGCACCATCGGCGGCAACGTCGCGGAAAATTCCGGCGGCGTGCACTGCCTCAAATACGGCGTCACCACCAACAACGTGCTCGGCTGCGAGATGGTGCTGATCACCGGCGAGATCGTGCGGCTCGGCGGCAAGCATCTCGATGCCGCCGGCTACGATCTGCTCGGCATCGTCACCGGCTCGGAGGGGCTCTTGGGCGTCGTCACCGAGGTCACGGTGCGGATTTTGAAAAAGCCGGAAACCGCCCGCGCGGCGCTGATTGGTTTCACCTCGTCGGAGGACGGCGGCGAATGCGTTGCCCGCATCATCGGCGCCGGCATCATTCCCGGCGGCATGGAGATGATGGACGGCCCGGCGATCCAGGCTGCGGAGGACTTCGTCCACGCCGGCTATCCGCTCGACGTCGAGGCGCTACTGATCGTCGAGCTCGACGGGCCGCGCGCCGAGGTCGACTATCTGCTGGAGCGCGTCGAGGCGATCGCGCGCGACTGCCGCGCGGTGACCTTGCGCGTGTCCAATTCCGAGGAGGAGCGGCTGCTGTTCTGGGCCGGCCGCAAGGCGGCGTTCCCCGCGGTCGGGCGCATCTCGCCGGATTATTATTGCATGGACGGTACCATCCCGCGCGCCAAGCTGCCGCTCGTTCTGGCGCGCATGCAGGAATTGTCGGCGAAATATGCGCTCGCGCGTCGCCAATGTGTTTCACGCCGGCGACGGTAATTTGCATCCTTTGATCCTCTATGACGCCAACAAGCCGGGCGAACTCGAGCGCGCCGAGGAGTTCGGCGCCGATATTCTGCGGCTATGCGTCGAGGTCGGCGGCGTGCTCACGGGCGAGCACGGCGTTGGAGTCGAAAAACGCGACCTGATGCCGGCGATGTTCAACGAGGACGACCTCAATCAGCAGCAGCGCCTCAAATGCGCCTTCGACGACAAGAGCCTGCTCAATCCCGGCAAGGTGTTTCCGACGCTGCACCGCTGCGCCGAGCTGGGGAGGATGCATGTGCATGGGGGCAAAATGGCGTTTCCGGATCTGCCGCGGTTTTGAAGCCTGCCGCCAGTCGCGACTATGTTCGATGGAAGACGTGCCTTCGAACCTGACCGCCGCCTCGTATTCGTGTTGGAGAACGGCTTCAACCTCGCTTCGCCAACCGTCGGGCTTAACGCCATACTCGGATGCGCCACCCACATGCCACCACTCGTCGAACCGGCCGATGATGTGTGGCGGGACCTCGGCAAAGCGCAAACGATCGGCGTCGAAATGGCGGTAGACACGTCGCCAATTTGCTCCGCCAGTGTCCAACCCCGCTCGTATGCCCACCCCGAAGTCTAAGCGGTATCGATCGATGACCGAGCCGTCGAATATCGAGTAACCGGGCCAAATCTGCCATCCGAAATTGTCACCGAGCATTTTTGGACCAAAGAACGGCTGATCGGAAATTTTCGAACGGAAATCCACCGGATGCAACGGAATCAGGTCGTGGTCGAGAATCGCGACGAGCGGTGGGTGCACCGCCTCGATGACGTGACCCCAAACCCAGTTCAGGGCCGCCGCATGCGACAACGACGCGTCTTTGGGGCGCCCGAGAGAGAACCTGTTGAAGGGCAGTTTCAGATAAGCAATACCCGCGTTACGACATAATGTTTCGATTTCGCGAGCGGCTTCCGGGTCGGATGAATTGTCGGCGATAAGACGGTCGACGTCCGAAAAATACAGTTCGCCAAACTTTATTTGCCATTTCAGCATCCACGCAGAATTGTAGGCGATTGTCAGGACGAGCGGCCGTGGTCCGAGGAGGCGGCAAATTCTTGCGAGCGCGGTCCGATCTGGAGGGGCTTTGAGAAGGTAAGCGCGGCCGGTGATGTAACGGCGTGCAATCTTATACAGGCCAAATGCAGGACGCAGACGAAGCCAATCTTGAATGGTTGAATATCTGAGGTGAGCGTAGCCCATATGAAAGTCCAAGATCCGATGTAAGCTTCTCGTGAATTTACTGTAAATCCCTGATTGTCCTTACACAAGCTGGTTGATAAATGTCGCGCAGAGTGCGCGTTAAATTTCCGCTGGCGCATTGCGGGTTCCGACGCGCAGTCTCGTTACGCTATGGAAAGGGCTCGCCAGTCTTTCGGAGGTCAAGCCGCGAGCGGCGTGAGAGCGTTCGCGGGCTTTCGTCTGCGGAAGCCGTCTGCGCGTATACAACGCCGCTGCGAATCACTTAATCAGCAGCGAGGGTAGCCGCGCCGACGATTGGACATGACCCGCCGCTCCATTGCGAACCAAATACCCGGACAGGCATCGCCGAGCCTCGCGCGCAAGCTGCGCGAGGCGTATGCCGCGCACCAGGCCGGCCATGCCGACAAGGCGGAGCGGCTTTATTCCGAGGTGCTGCGCCATCGGCCGAACGAGTTCGACGCGCTGCATCTCCTCGGGCTGCTCAACTACCAACGCGGCCGTTTGCCGGAGGCGCTGCGGCTCATTGGCGCCGCGCTCGAGTGCAATGGGCGGTCGGTCGATGCCTGGTCGAACCTCGGCATGGTGTTCCATGCGAAGGGCGAACTCGAGAAGGCGCTGGCGAGCTACGAGGAGGCGCTGGCGCTCGAGGGAGACCATCCCGACGTCCACAACAATCGCGGCAACACGCTCAACAGCCTCGGCCGCCACGACGCGGCGCTGACGAGTTTCGACCAGGCGCTCGCGGCGCGGCCCGATTATGTTGCCGCGTTGTACAATCGCGGCACGACACTCATCGATCTTGGACGCCATGACGAGGCGCTGGCGAGTTTTGATGCCGCGCTCAAGCTCGCCCCTGGTCATCCGGAATCGCTTTGCCATCGCGGCAATGCGCTGTTGCGGCTCGGTCGCCTCGCGGAGGCCGCAGCGAGCTACGCGCTGGCGGCCAATGCCGCGCCGAACAATCCGCTCATCCTGCATAATCACGCGCTCGCTTTGCGCCATACCGGCCGCCCGCGCGAGGCGTTGCAGCGCGCCGAGGAAGCGCTGCGGCTGCGGCCGGACTACGCCCCGGCGCGGTTTGAGCAGGGCATGGCCCTCTTGGCGCTCGGCGATTTGAAACGCGGTTTTGCCGCCTATGAAGCGCGCTGGGACACCAACGAATTTCTGCCGCAGCGCCGCGATTTCTCCGCGCCCCGGTGGCTTGGACAGGAGGAACCGGCCGGCAGGACGATCCTTCTCCATGCCGAGCAGGGGTTCGGCGACACGTTTCAGTTCGTGCGCTACGTGCCGTTGATGGCGCGCGCCGGCGCCAGGATCGTGCTCGAAGTGCAGCCGGAGCTGAAGCCGCTGTTGTCGGGGATCGAAGGCGCCTCGAGCGTTATCGCCCGCGGCGAGGCGCTGCCGCCGTTCGATCTGCATTGCCCGCTGATGAGCCTGCCGCTGGCGATGCACACCGAGCTTGCGAGCATCCCGGCGAACGTTCCCTATCTCGCGGCCGAGGCGGACAAGGTCGCGCATTGGGCTGCGCGCCTGTCCGACTATGAGGGGCGAAGGAAAGTCGGACTGGTCTGGGCGGGCGCACCCCGCCCGCACGATCCGAACGCCAAGGCGATCGACGCGCGGCGCAGTATGAGCCTGCAGCACTTCGCGCCGTTGGCCGGGCTCGCCGATATCCAGTTCTTCAGCCTGCAAAAGGGCGAGCCGTCGGCGCAGGCCCGTCAGCCGCCGGACGGCCTGCCGCTGATCGATTTCACCGCGGACCTCCACGGCTTTACCGACACCGCCGCCCTGATCGCCAATCTCGACCTCGTGATCTGCGTCGACACGGCGGTCGCGCATTTGGCCGGCGCGCTGGGCAAGCCGGTGTGGGTGCTGTCGCGGTTCGACGCCTGCTGGCGCTGGTTCGACGGCCGCGACGATAGCCCCTGGTACCCGACCGCTCGGTTGTTCCGCCAGCAGGCCCCCGGCGCCTGGGGTGACGTCATGGCGCATGTGCGTGACGCACTCCGCGATTGGAATTTTGGTATTTGACCCGCACGCGATCCGCGCAACAATCGGCGGCACCGCTGCGAGATCGCCGCCGTATCGTGAAGGCCGGGTCATGAGTACCGAAATTCTCCAACCGCGCGACGCCGCCGAGGTCGGCGAGGCGATGCGCTGGGCGCTCTCCGGCGGCAAGGCGCTCGAACTTATCGGCCGCGGCAGCAAGCGCGCCATCGGCCGCGCGGCGCAGTGGGACGCGACGCTCGACTTGTCCGGCTTGTCCGGCATCACGCTCTATGAGCCGGAAGAGCTGGTGCTCTCCGCCAAGGCCGGCACGCCGCTCGCCGAGATCGAGGCGGTGGTGGCGGCGAGCGGACAGGATCTCGCATTCGAACCGATGGATTACGGACCGCTGCTCGGCGTTGCCGCCGGCGCCGGTTCGATCGGTGGTGTGCTCGCCGCGAACCTCTCCGGCCCGCGCCGCATCAAAGTGGGCGCCGCGCGCGACCATTTCCTCGGCGTCAACGCCGTTTCCGGCCGCGGCGAAACCTTCAAGTCCGGCGGCCGCGTGGTCAAGAACGTCACCGGCTACGATCTGTGCAAGCTCATCGCCGGCTCCTGGGGCACGCTCGCGGCGATGACCGACGTCACGATCAAGACGCTGCCGCGCGCCGAGACCGAAGAGACGATCCTCGTTATCGGCCTCGACGATGCGGCGGCGATCAAGGCGATGGCGGCGGTGGTCGGATCATTCGCCGACGTTTCCGCCGCGGCGCACTTGCCGGCGCCGGTCGCCGCTCGCATTGCGGAAAGCGCGGCCGCGCGCGCCGCCGTCACGGCGTTCCGGCTCGAGGGCGTGCCGCCGTCGATTGTTCATCGCAAGGACGTTCTGCAGAAACTCGCCGCGCCTTTCGGCGCGCTCGCTGCTTTGGGTGAGGGGTCCTCGCGCGCGCTGTGGCGCGCGATTCGGGATGTCGTGCCGTTTGCAGAAGCTGAAGCCGCCGAGCGCCATGTTTGGCGCCTTTCGACGGCGCCGTCGCGCGGCGCCGAGGTCGGCCGCGCCTTGGTCGAGCGGGCGGGGGCGGATGTGCTGTACGACTGGGCCGGCGGTCTGATCTGGGCTTCCTTGCCGCCGGCGGACGATGCGCAGGCGCCGCTCGTGCGCGCCGCCGTCGCGGCGGCCGGCGGCCACGCCACCCTGATCCGCGCGCCGGCCGCGGTGCGTGCGGCGGTCGACGTGTTCGAGCCCGAGCCCGCCGGGCTTGCGGCCTTGACGAAGCGCGTGCGCGAGAGCTTCGATCCTTCGGGCGTGCTCAATCGCGGGCGCATGTGGGCGGGGGTATGATCATGCAGACCTCCTTCACGCTCGCGCAGCTCGCCGACCCGGACATCGCGGAATCGGAAAAGATTCTGCGCGCCTGCGTACATTGCGGCTTCTGCACCGCGACGTGTCCGACCTATGTGCTCGACGGCAACGAGCTCGATTCGCCGCGCGGGCGCATCTACCTCATCAAGGAGATGCTCGAGCACGACCGCCCGGCGACGGCAGAGGTGACCGAGCACATCGATCGCTGCCTGTCGTGCCTCGCCTGCATGACGACGTGTCCGTCGGGGGTGCACTACATGCACCTCGTCGATCATGCGCGCGCCCACATCGAGGAGACCTATCGCCGGCCGCTCTCCGAGCGCCTGCTGCGGGCGCTGCTCGCCTGGCTGATGCCCTATCCGCAGCGCTTCCGCCTCGCGCTTGCGGCGTCGCTCGTCGGCAAGCCGTTCGCGCCGGTGGCCGACGCGATCGGTTTCAAACGGCTTGCCGCCATGTTGCGGCTGTCGCCCAAGCACCTGCCGCACGCGCCGCTCGCCCCCCAGACACATCCGGCCCTCGGCGGGACGCGGCGGGGCCGCGTGGCGCTGCTCGCCGGCTGCGTCAACGACGTCCTGGCGCCGCAGATCAACGCCGCGGCGATTCGGGTTTTGACCCGCCACGGTATCGAGGTCGTGGTGGCGGCTGGCGCCGGCTGCTGCGGCTCGCTCGTCCACCATATGGGCCGCGAGCACGAGGCGCTGGCGCAAGCGCGCGCCAACATCGACGCCTGGTCGGCGATCGAGGACCTCGACGCGATCGTCATCACCGCCTCGGGCTGCGGCACCACGGTGAAGGATTACGGCTTCATGCTGCGCACCGATGCGGCCTACGCCGCACGCGCGGCGGCCGTCTCGCGCCGCGCCAAAGACATCGTGGAATATCTCGCTCTGCCATCGCTGACGAAGGCCGCCGATGCGCCCGGACTCGTCGTCGCCTATCACGCGGCCTGCTCGTTGCAGCACGGTCAGCGAATCACGCGGCAGCCGAAGGAAGTGCTGGCGCGCTTGGGCTTCGTCGTGAAGGACGTGCCCGACGGTCATCTGTGCTGCGGATCCGCCGGTACCTACAATATTATGCAGCCTGCCATCGCAATTAGGTTGCGCGAGCGTAAAGTCGGGACTATCGAAAGATTGCGACCTGATGTGATAGCAGCAGGCAATATTGGTTGCATCACGCAGATCGCCGCGGGCACGGAGCTGCCGGTCGTCCACACCGTCGAGCTGATCGACTGGGCGACCGGGGGGCCATGTCCACCGACGCTCCGGGAGCATCAGCCGCCTGCGGCCGTGGGCCCGGTCGCGACGGTGAGTTGAGCTAAGGGGGCTCGCTCGGCGCGTGGCGTAGTGGCGGTCTCGAGCGAGGCCGGCAATCTCGACATTGGCAGCTTGGATCGGGAGGACGATCATGGCGAAAAAAGCGAAGTCGAAGGCAAAATCGAAGGCGAAAGCGACGAAAAAGAAAAAGTCGGCCGTGAAGAAGAAGGCGGCTCCGGCCAAGAAGAAAAAGGCTGTGAAGGCGGTCGCCAAGAAGACTGCCAAGAAGGCCGCCAAGAAAGCAGCGAAGAAGGCCGCGCCGAAGCGCAAAGCGCCGGCCCGCAAGCCCGCGCCCGCGCCGATGGCGGAGCCGACCCCGGCCTGGCCGGCGAGCCCCGCTCCGATGGGCGATGCCGGCGACGGCGCTTAAGCCGAGGCCTTGCGCGCACCGGCTTTTACGTCGCGATCGGTTTGTTCGACCGCTCCCGCGTGGTTGCCGCGATCCCTCCAGTCGCCGCGCATTGGTCACGGCGACTGGCACTATCATAATACCATTGCGCAGCGTTGATTTTGTTGGTCGCCTGCACCCCATCGGCCGTGGGTCGTTCAGCCGCCTGGCTTTAGCCAGTTGGTCTTGGCCCGTTGATCTTAGCCGGCTGGTTTTGGCCACTTGGCTCTGGCTTGCGTCGTATGGCGGGGCGGCGCGGCATTGAAATGCGCTGACGAGGTCAATAGCATCGACGTCGATAGATCGGCAGCTTCAGTGGCGGCCGGCCCGAACTTGGTCGGCTCAGTGTCGGCGGCTTCGGGACCGCAGCCGAGGCCGAGGGTTCACCGACTTCAGTGCCGGCGTTTGGCCGGCCGCATAACAGTCCGGGGAGGTGCGCGATGGCGACCTACAAAATTCTCATCATGGGCGCATCGTACGGTTCGTTGCTCGCGTCCAAGCTCCTGTTCGGCGGCCATGCGGTCCATCTGGTCTGCCTGCCGGCCGAAGCCGAGCTGATCAACGCCGAAGGGTTCCGCGTGCGTCTGCCGGTGCGCGGGCGCGCGGCGCCGGTCGAGCTCGATTCGCGCAAGTTGCCCGGCAAGGTCAGTGCCGGCGGCACCGCCGGTGTCGACCCGAAGGACTTCGACCTGGTCGGCCTTGCCATGCAGGAGCCGCAGTACCGCGCGCCGGGCGTGCGCGAGCTTCTCGATGCGGTGGGGCGGGCCAAGGTGCCGTGCATGTCGATCATGAACATGCCGCCGCTGGCGTACCTGCGCCGCGTTCCCGGCCTCGACGCCGACGCGCTCAAATCGGCTTATACCGACGCCAGCGTCTGGGACAATTTCGACCCGGCGTGCATCACCTTGTGCAGCCCCGATCCGCAGGCGATCCGGCCGCCGGAAGAGAAGGTCAATGTGCTGCAGGTGACGCTGCCGACCAACTTCAAGGTCGCGCGCTTCCCGTCCGAGGCGCATACCGCGATCCTGCGGCGGCTGCAGGACGAGGTCGACGCCATCCGCTACGACACGGGCGAGGGCAAGACCGAGCTGCCGGTCAAGCTCAAAGTCTACGACTCGGTGTTCGTCCCGCTCGCCAAATGGGCGATGCTGCTCGCCGGCAATTACCGCTGCGTCACCAAGGACGGCATGCGCACCGCGCAGGAAGCGGTGTGGAGCGACATCGAGACCTCGCGCTCGGTCTACAATTTCGTCGTCGATCTGTGCGTCAAGCTCGGCGCCGATCCCGCCGACCTGGTGCCGTTCGACAAATATGCCGCGGCGGCGCAATCCTTGACGCGTCCGGCGTCGGCGGCGCGCGCCCTGCAGAACGGCGCGCCCAACATCGAGCGGGCCGACAAGCTCGTTCAGCTCGTCGCGGCGCAGCAGGGCCTGCATCACCCCGCCATCGACGCGCAAGTCGCGCTGGTCGACGCGCGGCTCGCGGCCAACCGCAAGAAGGCGGCGGCGTAGTCCGGCTATTTCACCTCGACGTCTTCCCAGAAGCCGAAGCGCCCGCCGACCTGCGCCATCTCCGGGCGCGGCGCCTCGTAGCACCAGGCGGCCCGGCTGTGCCGGCGGCCGTCGACCACGACGTCGTAGAATTGCACGCCATGCGGGCATTCGAGGTCGTGCGCGGTCTTCTGCGCTTTTTCGAGCCACTCCGTGTGCACCGCGCCGCGCGGGAAATATTCATAGCCGCCGCAACTCACGATGTCGTCGCTCTGGGCGATGACGTGTCCTTTCACGCTGGCTTTCATTGCTCGTTCTCCCTGATAGGCGCTTGCCCTCAATATCGGCGTCGTCGGCCGCCCGATCCAGACCTCGGCGCCACCGAAAGCCTCTGGCGCTACAATAAAATAAATTTAAAATAGCTTTCTATGGACAAGCTCGATCAATGGTTGGTGAAGGATTTTACGGTCCTGGGCGTGACCCTCCAAAATTGGATGCCTGTCGCGCTGGCGATCGTCATTCTTTCTTACGCCTGGTACCGGGCAAGCTCCAAGAATTGAGCGAACAGATTTGGCGGCGGGACCCTGCTCGAGATCGCCGAGCGGGTCGCCTTTAGTGCCGCATCAGCGACCACATGAGCGCGAGCGCGAGCAGTGCCGCGATACCCTGCCAAAACCGCACCGGGGCGCGCTCGTAGAGCGTCAACGGCCGGCGCGGGGCGGCGGGCGGGTGCGCTGGTCCCGCCTCCATGTCCACGGCGAATTCGATCATGTCATGATAACGCTGGGCTGGATCGGTCGCGATCGCGCGCCACAGCGCAGCCTGCAGCCAGGCGGGAAGATCGGGGCGCAGCTCGGACAGCGCCTTCGGCCGGGTGCGCCGCGGCATGCCGGTGGCATCGGCATTGCCGTAGGGGAACTCCGCCGTAAAGGCGCGAAACATCGTAACGCCCAACGCGTAAATGTCGGTCGCCTCGTTGCCGGCTTCGCCGGCAAACATCTCGGGCGCCATATAGCCGGGCGTTCCAGGCACGTCCTCGGGCGGAAAATCCTCCAAGCCAGGCACCCGCACGACACCGAGGTCGATCAGCTTGAGCGAGCCGCCGCTCTCGAGAATGACATTGTCCGGCTTGATGTCGCGATGAATAATGCCGGCGCGGTGCAACGCTGCCGCCCCTCGCGCCAGCTTGACCGCGATGTTGCGGCCTTCCTCCAGACCGAGCCGACGGGCGAGCCGTGTTTCCAGAAGCTCGCCCTGATAGAGCGGCATGACCGTGTAAAGACAGGTCTGCCGCCCCGGCGGCAGTTCGATCGTCCGCCCGACCCAGGGGCTGTGCACGCGCGCACCGACCCATGCTTCGCGCGCGAACGCCGCACGATAGGTGGCGTCAGCTGCGACCTGAGGCTTGGGAAATTTCAGCGCCACCTCGCCGCCATCGATCTCGTCCTCGGCGCCAAACAGCCGTGTATATCGTCCATCGGACATCAGCACCTTGAGGACGAAGCCATCGATCGTCTCGCCGCCATTCGGCACCGGGATCAGCGGTAACTGCATGATAGCGGCGCCGATATCGGCGGATTCGGCCGTCGGTAATTCGACCACGTCAAGCACCAGCGCGGTGCAATTGTCGCTGCTGCCGGAATTGAGCGCCGCCGTCACCAGCGCACGGGCACCATCTTCGGACGCCGAGCGTTCGCGAAGGATTTCGGCGATCGTCTCGGCCGGCAGGAAGCCGTGCACCCCGTCGCTGCACAGAAGAAAACGGTCATGCAGCGCCACGGGATGGTTCGCATAGTCCAGCCGTACCTCGGGCTCGATTCCCAGCGCGCGATTGAGAACGGTCGACCGGCCGGCGCCGTTTTCGCGCACGTGGTCGGTGGTCAGGCAGGTCAGACGGTCATTGCGGAGACGATACGCGCGGGTGTCGCCGACGTGCAGCACATGCGCGAGGCGTCCGCGCAAAATCAGGGCCGTGAAGGTGCATCCCATTCCGGCGACGTTGGGGTCGCGCCGGCCCTGCCCGTAGATCCAACGATTGAGTGCGTTGACGACCGTGGCCGCCGCGCGCCGCACTTCCATGGTCTCGGGCAGGTCGCAAAATCCATCCAGGAAGCCGCGCACGACGGTCTCGGCAGCCACGCGGCCGCCTTTCGCGCCGCCGATTCCGTCCGCGATCGCCGCCACGATGTCGCGGCGCGGTCGGGGCAGCTCCCAGCCGAAGACGGCGCCGGCGAAATCTTCGTTGCTGCGGCGCGGTCCGGTGTTCGACGTAAACCCGACAGTGGCTTTGACACCTGAAAGTCGTTCAGCCATCGAAGCAGCCCCGCGTTCCGCGGCCCGGCGGCGACCCAGGTGCCGCGGCTTCAACGTTCCAGGTTGCAATGATCATGCAGAAAATAGCCGCCGGTGCTCGATGCAACGATCACGGTCAGATTTCCAGACTTGCGATCGAGCGTGTAGTTGCCGCCGTCCGTGGGATCGTGCCAGGAGATCTTGGCGTCGTCGATCTGGGCCGGGTTGGAATCGACGGTGTGGTGCGCGTAGTCGATGCTGATCTTCCAGTTCGCGCCACTGGCGGGATTCGTGCAGGTGATCGTGGCTGCGCCGAGCTGCGCTTTGGCGGGCGCGAGGGGAGCTGCAAGACCGACGATGAGCGCTACTCCTCTGCCAAGAAAAATTCGATGCAAGCTGCCCTCCTCTTTGCTCAATTAGTCATCAAATGCATATATTCTGATCACAGGTGACATAGCTAAATGGTAATTTTTCCGGAAACCCTTTGATAGTCAATCCAGTATCAGCTGGCATATTTTTTGCGGTCTATCCGCTTCATCGGCCTTTTCTGTATTTTACCGTGGGCAAGAGGGGAAGCACATGGCACTCGTACCATCACCACAATGGCTGGATACCGGCGACAACGCTTGGCAATTGGCGGCGGCAACTTTCGTCGGCCTGCAGAGCATTCCCGGCCTGACGATACTTTATGGCGGCGTCGTCAAGAAGAAATGGGCGATCAACTCCGCCTTCATGTCGATCTATGCGTTCGCTTCGGTCCTCGTCGTCTGGGTTCTGTTCGACTACAACATGGCGTTCGGACCGCAATGGTTTCCGTTCCTCGGTACACCGGGCCCGGCGACCTCGGCATTGTTCAGCACCGGCCAGGCGACCATTCCGGCCGCCGCAGCGGGCATGCCGCCGCTGGCCTTCCCGATGGCGACGCTGGTGTTCTTCCAGTTCGTCTTCGCAGCCATCACCGTCATCATTCTCGCTGGGTCCGTGCTCGGCCGCATGAACTTCACGGCGTGGATGATCTTCTGTCCGGTGTGGATGACGCTCGTCTATACGGTCGGAGCGTTCAGCCTGTGGGGCGGCGGCTGGCTCGCCAGCATGGGCGTCGCCGACTTCTCGGGCGGCTATGTCATCCATCTCGCCGCCGGAACATCCGGCTTCGTCGCCGCCTGGGTAATCGGTCCGCGGCTCCAGGCCGACCGCGATCATTTCCCGCCCAATAGCTTGCTGATCACCTTGGCCGGCGCCGGCATCCTCTGGCTCGGCTGGAACGGCTTCAACGGCGGCGATCCCTACTTCGCCAACGCCAATGCCGGCGCGGCGGTGCTCAACACCAATGTCGCCACCGCGGTGGCGCTCTTGGTCTGGACGGTGCTCGACAAGCTCGCCTACGGCAAGCCCTCGGTGATCGGCGCCGTCAACGGCATGATCGCGGGCTTGGTGGCGATCACGCCCGGCGCCGGCTACGTCGACGGCTGGGGCGCGATCATCATCGGCATCTGCGCCGGCATCATCCCCTGGCTGAGCATGAACAAGCTGCAAAAGACCGCGTTCATGCAGAAAGTGGACGATACGCTCAGCGTCTTCTCCACCCATGGCGTCGCCGGCTTGCTCGGCGGTCTTTTGGTCGGCATCCTCGCCAACCCGGCCATGCTGGAATATATCGGCACCGACAAGGAGGCGCCCGGCGTGAGCATCACCGGCTGGCTCTACGGCAATGCCCCGCAGTTGCTGCTGCAGGCGGAAGGCGCCGCCTTCATCATCGTCTACAACGTGATCGCGACCTACATCATCCTCAAGGTCATCTCCTTCATCGTCCCGCTGCGTCTCGACGAGGCGACCCTGAAGGTGGGTGACGACGCGGTGCACGGCGAAACCGCCTATGCGATCGGCGCCGAGGGTGAATAGTCGGCTGCGCGCCGATTGACCGTCGCCAGACCGAAGATCGTGGCTCGCGGAGGGGACGTTGCCGCCGCAAGCCGGGTCCGTGCAGCCCGTCCGGGTGCGCGGACCAACCAAGTTAAGGGTGCCGCTGGCTGGCGGATCTGATGATTACTACTTGGCCGCAACAGAAAAAGTCCAATCCCCCTCGACACCGATTGACCAGCGAAAGGGTGCGCTTGCCATGACCACGCCCAAGAACGTCATGAACATGATCAAAGACAGCGACGTGAAATACGTCGACTTCCGCTTCACCGATCCGCGCGGCAAGTGGCAGCACGTCACTTTCGACGTCGGCATGATCGAGGAAGAGACCTTCGCGGAAGGTCAGATGTTCGACGGTTCCTCGATCGCCGGCTGGAAGGCGATCAACGAATCCGACATGTGCCTGATGCCCGACCCGGCCTCGGCCTGCATCGATCCGTTCTTCGCCGAGACGACGCTCGTTCTGGTCTGCGACGTGCTCGAGCCGACGACCGGCGAGCCCTACAACCGCGACCCGCGCGGCATCGCCAAGAAGGCCGAGGCCATGGTCAAGTCGATGGGCGTCGGCGACACCGTCTATTTCGGTCCCGAGGCCGAATTCTTCGTGTTCGACGACGTGAAGTACAAGGCCGATCCGTACAACACCGGCTTCAAGCTCGACTCCATCGAGCTGCCGTCCAATTCCGACACCGACTATGAAGGCGGCAATCTCGGCCACCGCGTCGGCACCAAGAAGGGCTACTTCCCGGTGCCGCCGCAGGATTCGGCGCAGGACATGCGCTCGGAAATGCTGGCGGCGATGGCGCGCATGGGCGCCAAGGTCGAGAAGCACCACCACGAAGTCGCCTCCGCCCAGCACGAACTCGGCCTGAAATTCTCGCCGCTGACGGGGATGGCCGACCAGATGCAGATCTACAAATATTGCATCCAGCAGGTCGCCCAGGTCTACGGCAAGACCGCGACCTTCATGCCGAAGCCGGTCTACGGCGACAACGGCTCGGGCATGCATTGCCACCAGTCGATCTGGAAGGACGGCAAGCCGGTGTTCGCCGGCAACAAATACGCCGATCTGTCCGAGACCTGCCTGTCCTACATCGCCGGCATCATCAAGCACGCCAAGGCGATCAACGCCTTCACCAACCCGACCACCAATTCCTACAAGCGGCTGGTGCCGGGCTTCGAGGCGCCGGTGCTGCTCGCCTATTCGGCGCGCAACCGCTCGGCGTCCTGCCGCATTCCCTACACCACCAACCCGAAGGCCAAGCGCGTCGAGGTGCGGTTCCCCGATCCGCTCGCCAATCCGTATCTCGCCTTCGCGGCGATGCTGATGGCCGGCCTCGACGGCATCAAGAACAAGCTGCATCCGGGCGACGCCATCGACAAGGATCTCTACGATCTGCCGCCGGCGGAACTCAAGCAGATCCCGACGGTGTGCGGCTCGCTGCGCCAGGCGCTCGAAGAGCTCGACAAGGGCCGCGACTTCCTCGAGGCCGGCGGCGTGTTCGATGACGACTTCATCGACGCCTATATCGACCTGAAGATGGGCGAGGTGATCCGCTTCGAGCACACGCCGCATCCGGTCGAGTTCGAGATGTACTATTCGGCCTAGAGCGCAATCGCTTCAGATTGAAGCGATTGGCGCCCTAGCTTTTTGGCGGAGCATGATCTTTTCGGAAAACCGGCTTCCACCCTCGGATCAAGTCCGAGGGCAGGCTTTTTCCGGATCATGCTCTAGCCATCCTCCCGCATCGCGCAGGCGGTGCAACCCTTTTGGGGCGTCCCGCGGCATCGGGGCGCCCCTTTGCTTTCGTGCTTGGGGCACGCGCCACCCCCGCGACCGCCGGCGGCGGGGCCCCGGTCGACGACCTGGATGGTTGTGGCGATTCTGTCACACATCCTGAGAATTTTTTAAATCCTCCAGGGAATGCCTATAAAGGCATCAAATGCTAAGATATTCATCTTGGCCAGATCGTATACGTTATTAAAAAATTACTACCAACGTGAACGAAAGACATGCCTCGGCAATGCTCCGGAAGGGGTTGCAGGAAAAATCATGTTTCTCGTCCGCGTCGTGGGGCTAAGGGGGTTGTCATGAAACGTTTGGTTTGTTCGTTAGTTGTTGCTGTTGCGGGACTGGTCAGCTCTACAGCGTTCGCCGCCGACATGGCGGTCAAGGCGCCGCCTGCGCCGCCTGCGCCGTCACCGTGGGATGTCGCCATCACCGGCGCCCTGATGTCGGATTACAATTTCCGCGGCGTCACCCAATCGAACCACCAGCCGTCGACCCAGTTCGGTATCGAGCCGCGCTACAACTTCACCTCGGCGCTGCAGGGCTATGTCGGTGCGTCGGGCGAAAGCATCGAGTTTCCGAACCGCGCTTCCGCCGAAATCGACCTTTACGGCGGTATCCGGCCGACCTTCGACAAGCTCGCGCTCGATTTTGGCGTCTGGTACTACCTGTATCCAGTGGGCCAATGCTACAACACCCCGGCACTCTGCAGCAGCCTTGGTGGCGGCAACCTTGCGACGGGGCTTACGCCACCGTACACGCTGCCGAACGGCAACACGATCAAGGAAAACCTCAGCTTCACCGAGTTCTACGGCAAGTTCACTTACACGGTGAACGACAGCTTCAATTTCGGTGGCAGCATCTGGGGAGCCCCGGACCTCGGCGTGAATGGTGCGGGAGCCGGCGTCCTCAATTCCGGCGCTCCCGGTATCTACTACACCGGCAACGTCACCCTGACCGCTCCGTCCACCCTGTTTCCGAACGGAATCGGCGCCTTCGTTTCGGCCGACGTCGGTTACTGGCAACTGGGCACCACTGACGCATTCTACGGAACCGTGGCGCTGCCGAGCTATTGGAACTGGGATGCCGGCCTGGCCTTCACCTGGAAGATATTCACGCTCGACCTGCGCTATTATCAGTCCAATCTGACGAAAGCGCAGTGCAGCCTCTTCACCGGCGATCAGACGGCGACGCTCAATGGCGCCGGCATCCTGGAGTCGAACTGGTGCGGGGCGGACTTCGTCGCCAAGCTTTCGATCGCGACCGCGATCAGCGCGCTCAAATAGATCGCGACCCGGACCCGCGGGCAAAAATTGCGGCCGGCAGCAGGGCAAGCTGCCGGCCGCATCATTTTTGCCGACTGTTTCAGTCCGCGCATTCGCCTCACTCGGCCGCCGAAACCAGCGTCGCTTCCTGCACCCGATAGATATCACCGTCCGCGACCAGTTCGATGCGCCGGCCGTGGAATGCGCCGAGTGTCGAGCGGTGACCGATGGAGATGATGGTCGAGCCTTCGAGGCGCGTCTGCAGCAGCCGGTACAGTGCCGCCTCGGCCGCTTCGTCGAGCGAGGCGGTCGCCTCGTCGAGGAACAGGAAATCGGGCGCATGCAGCAAGGCCCGGGCGATGGCGAGCCGTTGCTGCTCGCCGAGCGACAGGACGCGATTCCAGTGGCCTTCCGCGCCGAGCCGGGAGATCAGCTCCGGAAGCCCGACGGCGGTGAGCACCTCGGCGATGCTGGCGTCGTCGAAAGTTCCGGCCTTGGCGGGGTAGCCGATCGCGTCCGCGAGGGTCGCGATCGGAAAATAGGGACGCTGCGGCAGCAGCATGACCTTGGCGCCTGTTGGCACGCTCACATGTCCGGAGCCGAACGGCCAGATGCCCGCGATGGCGCGGAACAGCGTCGACTTGCCGGCGCCCGAAGGCCCGGTGATGAGAATACGGTCGCCCGGTGCAAAGCTGATGTGTCGCGCTGCCGCGATCGGCGCGCCGTCGGGCAGGCGCACATCCAAGTGATCGACGGCGACCGCGTTGCCGCTTTCGTTCGGCTCGACCTTTATCGCCGGCGGGGTGACGGCCGCGGCACGGCCGAGCGCGATCGCCGCCTCGAAGCCGATCAAGCGCTCGACCACCGCGCGAAACTCCGCGAGATTGCGGTAGGTGGTGACGAAATAGGAGAGCGCGTTCTGAACCTGGCCGAAAGCGGATGCCGTCTGCATCATGCCGCCGAGCTGCATCGCGCCGGAGAAGAAGGCCGGGCTGACCATGATGTAGGGAAAGATCACCGCGGCCTGGGAATAGCTTTGGGTCAGAAACAGAAGCCGCTTTTGCCGCCGCATCAGCGCGATCCAATTTTCTACCACGCGGCTGAAGCGGTTGAGGTGGCGTTCGCGCTCCGCCGCTTCGCCCGACAGTGCGGCGATCTGTTCGGCATTCTCGCGCGTGCGGACCAGATTGAAGCGAAAATCGGCCTCGAAATGCTGCTGCTGAAAACTGAGCGGAATAAGCTTCCAGCCGATCCAGTGGGTGAAGGAGGTGCCGACGAGCGCGTATATGACGGCGGCCCAGACGAGATAACCGGGGATCGTCCAGCCGGCGAGCGTGAGCGGCGCGGCCAGCGACAAATGCCACAGGATGACGACGAACGAGCACAGCGTGACCACCGAGTTCAACAGCCCGAGGCCGATGGGAAGAATGCCCGCGCCGGTGCCTGAATCGATGAACATGCGAACGTCTTCGGAGATGCGCTGATCGGGATTGTCGGCGGCGTCGCCCAGAAGCTGCATGCGGTAGTGATTGGCGTTGTCGAGCCACTGGTGCAGATAGGTCTGCGTCATCCAGCGCCGCCAGCGAATCTGCAGCCATTGATTGAGGTAGGTCTGGTAGACCGCGAGCACCGTGAACACGGCGGCCAGCCCGCAGAAGAACACGATGGCGCCGACGAAGGCGTTCCAGTCGCGGTCCTGCAGCGTGTTGTAGAACCGATTGTACCATTCGTTGAGAATGACGTTCAGCGCGACCAGCGACAGTTCGATGGCGATGACCGCGCCGAGCAGGATGCGGCCCGGCCAGCGGTCATCGGAGTGAAAATACGGGACCGACAGCCGCCAGATCGCTGCGATCGTCGAAGCGAAGCGTTTCACGAAGCTACTCCTTTGAGGGCGCGTGGGCGGCGCGCATGACCGCCGCATGGCCCACTACGAAAGTTGGGCATCGGTTTGGCGCTGTTCGACACTGAAAACGCCAACCGCCCATATTGTCGGGCCTATCGTTTTCACAATAACATGAGGCGTTGGGGCGAGGGAGGATCGTCGCTGCTGCCGAGAATACCGGCGGGACTTCAGGGCACCATTTAACCAACGGCATAAACGGCAGTCCGCGATCCGCGACGGCGCGCCAGTGCGATCCGTCGACACGGGTTGCGCGACAGGCGGAACCAAGCCGCTTCGACCACGAAAAAGCGGCGATCTCAGGGAGAGAAGCTCATGTGGCAACAAGTCTATAATCCGTTCGGCAACGCCGTGGTTTCGACCCTCGCGGCGGCTTTGCCGGTGGTGTCGCTCCTGGTGCTGATCGCCTCCGGCAAGGTGAAGGCGCATCTCGCCGCGGTCATCGCGCTGGTCGTGGCGCTCGCGGTGGCGATCTTCCTGTTCACCATGCCGTCGGGACTGGCCCTGCGGGCGGCGGTGCTCGGCGCCGTCACGGGCTTCTTCCCGATCGGCTGGATCGTGCTCAACGTCATCTTCCTCTACCGGCTGACGGTCGCGACCGGCGCGTTCGACACCTTGTCGCAGGCGATCGGTGGGGTGACGCGTGACCGGCGGCTGCAGCTCCTGCTCATCGCCTTTTCGTTCGGCGCGTTTTTCGAAGGCGCCTCCGGTTTCGGCACGCCGGTCGCGGTGACCGGCGCGATCTTGATCGGGCTCGGCTTCTCGCCGCTCGCGGCCTCCGGCCTGTCGCTGATCGCGAATACCGCGCCGGTGGCCTATGGCGCGCTCGGCACGCCGATCGCCGGCCTCGCCAGTGTCACCGGCCTCGATCCCTATCTGCTCGGCGCCATGGTCGGGCGGCAATTGCCGTTCTTCTCGCTGATCGTGCCGTTCTGGCTGATCTGGGCCTTCGCCGGCTTCCGCGGCGTGCTGCAAATCTGGCCGGCCGTGCTGGTGTGCGGCGTCTCCTTCGCCGTCCCGCAATTCCTGATCTCGAATTTCGTCAATCCCTGGATCGTCGATATCGGCGCGTCCCTGATTTCGATGGCCTGCCTGATCGGCTTCCTGCAAATCTGGCAGCCCAAGGAACTGTGGCTCTCGCCGGCCTTGCGCAGCCGCGACGATTCCGCCGCCACGATGCCGCCGCCGGCGCCCAAGACGGCCAAGCCGACGAGCGCGGCGGTTTGGCGGTCGCTGGTGCCGTGGATCATCGTGTGCGTGATCCTGCTGATCTGGGGCACCGGCTGGTTCAAGGCTATCGTCAACCCGATCTTCACGTGGAACTACGCGGTGGATGGCCTGCACAATCTGGTGCAGAAGGTGCCGCCGGTGGTGGCCAAGCCGACGTCGGAGGGGGCGGTGTTCGCCTTTACCTACGTGTCGTTTACCGGCTCTGGCATGCTGCTCGCCGCGATCATCTCCGGCTTCGTGATGGGATTTTCGCCGGTGAAATTGGTCGCGGAATACGGCCGCACCATCAAAGTCTGCGCCTACTCGCTGATCACCATCTCGGCGATGCTCGCGATCGGCACGCTGACGCGGTTTTCCGGCATCGACGCGACGCTCGGCCTTGCCTTCGCGGGCGCGGGTATCTTCTACCCGTTCTTCGGCACGCTGTTGGGCTGGCTCGGCGTTGCGCTGACCGGTTCCGATACCGCGTCGAACGTTCTGTTCGGCGGCTTGCAGAAGATCACGTCGGAACAGCTCGGGCTTTCGCCGATCCTGATGGGCGCCGCCAACTCCTCGGGCGGCGTCATGGGCAAGATGATCGACGCGCAATCGATCGTCGTCGCCTCGACCGCGACCAACTGGTTCGGCCACGAAGGCTCGATCCTGCGCTTCGTGTTCTTCCACTCGATCGCGCTTGCCTGCCTGGTCGGCATCCTGGTGATGCTGCAGGCTTACGTGTTGACCGGAATGATCGTGCACTGACGGCATTGATTGTTGGGCGACGCGGGCCGCTGCCGTTGAGCGGCCCGCGTTTATGTTGTTCGCAACGCCCGCGGAAAATGCCGCTCGCGCGGAAGAAGCTTGACCCTGACTGCTGGCGTGCGGCTTAAATGACCCCGCCCGGCCGTCCGGCCGCACGCCCCAATTTCCCTCCGGAGATGACGATGGCAAGCCTTCGCCGATACGTTGCCTGCGGCCTTGTATGCGCCGCGATCGTGAGTTCGTGGTGGCCCGCTTCGGCCCTCGAGGGCGCGTTCCCGTTCGATCGCGATCTGATGCTCGACGTGGCGCCGATGCGCGGCTCGAAGCGCGTGCCGATCCTGGAAATTGCCGCGAACGGCTCGGCCTCCTTGCAGTTGTGGTGCGTGAGCGTGCAAGGCAAAGCCAGTGTCGGCTCCGATACGATCACGATCGTTCCCACCGCCGCGCAGCAGGGGCAGTGCGCGCCGTCGCGCCGCACGAGCGACGAGAACCTGCTCGCGGCGCTCGTCCAGGCGACCGGCTGGCGGCGCTTGGGCGACGTCATCGAACTGACCGGCACACAGACCCTGCGCTTTCGGCTGATGTCGAACTGAAGCGAAACGCCGCGCAACCCTCGGCAAAGCGGCGCGCCGCAGCTACGCCTTGACCGCGCAGGTCATCAGATAGTGCTGGTGGACCTGGTTGTCCTCGAAGACTTCGGCGATCAGCGCCTCGAATCCCTTGCGCAGCTCGGCTAGCCGGGCCGGATCGTTCTGCACATGGTCGATCGCTTTCGCCAACTGACCGATGGCGCGCTCCTGCGCGACGCGAAAGTGTTGCGGGCTCAGGGTCGACACGATCATGGTGTCGCGCTCGAACCGAAGCGCGGTGACGGCGTCGCCGAGCCGTTCGCGAATGACGTTCGGATCTCCCCATGACACCGGCGACTCCGGGGTCGGAGCGCCGGGCGGCGGCGGCGGCAGGAAGCGGGGTATGAACGCCAGGAAGCGCGCGAGAAAAAGCTCCGGCGGCCAGGTCGAAAAGGCGATGCGGCCGCCGGTCTTGAGCACGCGCAGCATCTCGCGCACCGCAACGG
This sequence comes from uncultured Pseudomonadota bacterium, assembly GCA_963836095.1. Taxonomy (GTDB): domain Bacteria; phylum Pseudomonadota; class Alphaproteobacteria; order Rhizobiales; family Xanthobacteraceae; genus BOG-931. The sequence continues at coordinate 355,022 of CAWIHU010000010.1, read as the reverse complement.
CCGGGCGCGGCGCGAAGATGTGGCCGAACTGGCTGAGCACGACGTTGAAGGCGCCGTCCGGATAGGGCAGGGCCTCGATGTCGCCCTCGGTGAAGTCGATACCGACGCCGGCGATGTCCGCGTTCTTGCGCGCGCGCTCGATCAGCGCCGGCGACAGATCGAGCCCCGACGCATGCGCTCCCCGCCGCGCCGCGGTGAGCGCGACGACGCCGGTGCCGCAGGCAACGTCCAGCACGCGCTCGCCGGACGCGACCTGCGCGAACTTCACCAGCTTGGCCGCAGGCGCAGCGGTGAAGACTTCCACCGGCGCGAACGCGGCCCATGCTTCGCGCTGGGCGGATTTGAATGCGGCGAAGGGATCGGTCGCGGTCGTCGTCATGAGAGGTGTTCCCGGTGTTTTTATGTTGGCGCGCCACAGTAACAAAAAAGGCGCGGTTTGCACCGCGCCTTCTTCGTCTCGGATGCCGGAACGGATCAGAAGCCCATTCCGCCCATGCCGCCGCCGGGCGGCATCGCCGGCATGGCCGGCTGCTCCTTCGGCACTTCGGCGATCATCGCCTCGGTGGTCACCAGGAGGCCGGCGACGGAGGCCGCGTCCTGCAGCGCCGTGCGCACCACCTTGGCCGGGTCGACGATGCCCTTCTCGACCATGTCGACATATTCCTCGTTCTGCGCGTCGAAGCCGTAGGTCTCCGACTTGTTCTCCATGATCTTGTTGACCACGATCGAACCCTCGACGCCGGAATTCTCGGCGATCTGACGCAGCGGCGCCTCGAGCGCCTTGAGCACGATGTTGATGCCGGCCTGCACGTCGGCATTGTCGTTGACGAGCTTGCCGACCGACTTCTTGGCGCGCAACAGCGCGACGCCGCCGCCCGGCACGATGCCTTCTTCGACCGCAGCGCGGGTGGCGTTGAGCGCGTCCTCGACGCGGTCCTTCTTCTCCTTGACCTCGATTTCGGTCGCGCCGCCGACGCGGATCACCGCGACGCCGCCGGCGAGCTTGGCGAGCCGCTCCTGCAGCTTCTCGCGGTCGTAGTCCGAGGTGGTCTCCTCGATCTGCGCCTTGATCTGGCCGACGCGGGCCTCGATGTCCTTTTTCTTGCCGGCGCCGTCGACGATGGTGGTCTTCTCCTTCTCGATGACCACCTTCTTGGCGCGGCCGAGCATCGCTACCGTGACGTTCTCCAGCTTGATGCCGAGATCTTCGGCGATGAGCTGGCCGCCGGTGAGGATGGCGATGTCCTCGAGCATGGCCTTGCGGCGATCGCCGAAGCCCGGCGCCTTCACCGCCGCGACCTTGAGGCCGCCGCGCAATTTGTTGACCACCAGCGTGGCGAGCGCCTCGCCTTCGATGTCCTCGGCGATGATGAGCAGCGGCTTGCCCGACTGCACCACGGCTTCGAGCACCGGCAACAGCGCCTGCAGGCCGGAGAGCTTCTTCTCGTGCAGGAGAACGTAGGCGTCCTCGAGCTCGGCGATCATCTTCTCGGCATTGGTGATGAAGTAGGGCGAGAGATAGCCGCGGTCGAACTGCATGCCCTCGACGATCTCGACTTCGGTGTCGAGCGCCTTGGCTTCCTCGACGGTAATGACGCCTTCGTTGCCGACTTTCTGCATCGCCTGGGCGATCATCTTGCCGACCGTCGCGTCGCCGTTCGAGGAGATGGTGCCGACCTGCGCGACTTCGGCGGACGAACCCACCTTCTTCGCGCGCTTCTTGATGTCGGCGACCACCGCGGCGACCGCGAGATCGATGCCGCGTTTGAGGTCCATCGGGTTCATGCCCGCGGCCACCGACTTGGCGCCTTCCTTGACGATCGCGGCGGCGAGCACGGTCGCGGTCGTGGTGCCGTCGCCGGCCACGTCATTGGTCTTCGACGCGACCTCGCGCACCATCTGCGCGCCCATGTTCTCGAACTTGTCCTCGAGCTCGATCTCCTTGGCGACGGTGACGCCGTCCTTGGTGATGCGCGGCGCGCCGAAGCTCTTCTCGATCACGACGTTGCGGCCCTTGGGACCGAGCGTCACCTTCACCGCGTTGGCGAGTGTTTCGACGCCGCGCAACATGCGGTCGCGCGCGTCGGTGGAAAATCGTACGTCTTTCGCAGCCATTGCTGTTTGCTCCTTGGGTTGGTTCGCAGCGAGCGCTTTTCTCTAGTTCGTCATTGCCGGGCATGACGATCGAAAAGATCGGCGTGTGCTCGCGGGCTCGATGGGGTTCAGGCGATCACGCCCATGATGTCGGACTCCTTCATGATCAGAAGGTCGTCGCCCTCGATCTTGACCTCGGTGCCCGACCACTTGCCGAACAGCACGCGGTCGCCGGCCTTGAGGTCCATGGCAACGAGCTTGCCGTTCTCGTCACGGCCGCCGGGGCCCACGGCGACGACTTCGCCTTCCTGCGGTTTTTCCTTGGCGGTATCGGGAATGATGATGCCGCCCTTGGTCTTTGCCTCGGCTTCGATACGTTTGACCACCACCCGATCGTGCAACGGGCGGAACTTGAGCTTCGCCATGATGACCTCATCGCCGCCCGTGGCGGCCTTCGCGTTGGACGGAAAAGCTTTATTTCAGTGAGACTTTTCAGACATTTGGCACTCTTGTCGGCGGAGTGCCAACAAGCCGCCTGGGACATAAGGCGCGGCCTTGCCGCTGTCAAGCATCTGGCTACTATCAAGAACATGGCCTCGCCATCATTTCCGCCGGATCGCTAAAATTTTCAACGAACTGGAAAGCATAAACGGGCTAAATCGCTTCGTTCGCGGCTAGCGGCAGGCCTTGTAGTTCTAAGTCCGGCCACCACTCGGTCAAATTTCTAGCCAACAACGCGTTGCCGGTTGCACGGCGTTAACCATGAGCCGAACGTGGCGGCTCGCGTTCGGACGAGGAGTTGCGTTGATGAGAGCGTCGCTGCGCGGTGTGCGTCTGTTGGCGGGCGTTGCTCTCCAAGTCCTGGCGGTATCCGGCTGTGCGATGAATTCGCCGACCGTGGCGCCGCCACCGGCGGCTCCGGCGATGGCGCCCGAAATTCCTTCCTCGATCCGGCCGGAGGAGGTCGTCGGCCGCTGGGGCTACGGCGCCTACCACAAGGAAACGGATCGCGCGCGTACGGAAGCCGCCGCGCGCGGGCAGTGCGGCCAGCCGGTGGTGATCGAGCGCGGGCAGACCGGCGGCGTGATGATGTATCTCGCCGACAGCGCGCAGCTCCAGGAGCTGCGCCTCAAAGGCGGCCCGAACGGCGGTAACTATGTCGGCCCGCCCGGACCGGCGGGGGGCATGCAGGATCGCGAGATCGTGTCGTTCGACGGTCGCGTCATGATCCTGCGCTGGATCGACCCCGAGGTCGCCGGCCGTTACGGTACTGGCGTCTATGTGCGCTGTGGCCCCGAGGGCATGGCCCGCAGCAACCGGCCGCCCGGCGTGCATTGACGGCGCCGGATGGCTTTTTTGATGGAGCATGATCTTTTCGGAAAACCGGCATCCACCCTCGGATCAAGTCCGAGGGCAGGCTTTTTCCGGATCATGCTCTAAAAGCGCAAGCGCGCCTAAGCCGCCTTGCGCGTGCCCGTCGACAGACAATAGAGCGCCCCGGCGAGGAGCAGCACGGTCACGACCGTCGACGACCACACGAGCCTATTGAGGAAATGCTGCAACGTCGCCCACAGATTGACGAGGAGCAGCGCGGCATCGCCGACGGCGTTGCCGATGAGGACGCCGCGCACCGCCTGCCAATCCCGGAAGTCCCGCGCGAACCAGAGGATCACGCCCCAGCCCAGCAGCGCCGCGCCGCAGAATTGCAAGTTCAGGTTGACGTGCACCTCGGGCGGCGCGCCGAACAGCAGGACGACATTTGCCGGAATCAGCACGAAGGTGATGCCGTAAAGGATCGCGACGATCGCAGCGATCGTCAGATAGAGCTTGGCGTCCATTAGCCCCTCCCCGGGAAACTGCCGTGCGACGGTGATCGCGATCTTAGCCGATGGCCGCGGCCGGCTCTACAGGCGGTCGAAGGAAAGATGGTGTACCCGCGGCTTCACGCCGAGCGGCGGCCGCGCCGGAACAGGACGTTGATCTCGGCTTGGGAGAGGTGGTCGCGATCGCCGTCGAGCCGCGGGCCGTGCACGGCCGGTTCCATCGTCGGCGCATGGGGTTCGCGCGGGGGCGCGATGTGTTGCTCGGCGGGGGTCAGCGCGGTCATCAGCGCGGCCAGGCGCTGGCCTATCAGGTCCTGAAAGTTGCAGGCCTCGAAGATCTGGACCGCGCGGTCGCGGATATCCTGGGCGAGCTCCTGCTCGATCTTGCCCTCGAGCGCGGCGGAAAGATTGTTCGCCGTCTGATCGATGTCTTCGGCCGCGGCGAGGATTTTTTGGGTCGCCGCTTCGCTGTCCCTGCATACCGCATCGAGCGTGCGCCGCGCGCGCACCATGTCGTCGGCGCGGGATCGCTGTTCTTGCGCGCCGGCATGCTCTCGAGCGCCCGCGTGCAGCGCTCCGGCGGCGGGCGCGCTCGGCGTCGCAAGCCCGGCAATCGCGGCCCGCAGCGCAGCGAGCCCGTTCACGATTTCGGCGTGGCGCCGGAGCGCGCCCTCGGCGTCGTCCGCGAGCGGTTCACGCCGCATCACGGCTGTTTGTTCGATGCGGAAAATCCTGCGCGCCGCCACCATCTGCCTAACCGACCTCTTGCCTGCCTGAAACTAAGGCGGCCGGCTTAATTCCACGTTCATGCGGGGCGCGAGGCGGCCACGCGCGGCAAATGTTCAGATCGGCTTAACCATAACGACCCGCGATACACGCAAAATAAACCGTAACTTGCTGAACAATGTACGAACGCCGTCATAGCTAACGGCGCGTGCCGCGAAATTTACCAAACAGTCGGGGTTTGCGCCTGTACTCGTCGCACGGGCGAAGCCGCTTCCTTTCCGTCGCTGCAGACGCGGTGGGGAGCGGAGCGGCGGCTCGATGTGTAACCGCGTCAGAGTACAGAGTTCAGCAATGCGGCGTGTCCTCCTCTCCGCGCTCCTCATCAGCGCATTTCACCTTCCCGCCGGCGCCGATCCCCTGCGCATCACCCCCGACAGCTACGGCAGCGACGAACGCTCTGCGGCAGCTAGCCCGGCCGACAATGTCGCGATCGAGCCGCCGCCCGCTCCAGCCCGCAGCGCGCAGCGCTACGCCGATGCGAGCGGGCCCAATCTCGGCGGCGGCTTCATCGAGTTTCTGTTCGGCGGCGCGGCGCGCCCGGCCGCTGTGCAGCGCCCGTATCAAGCCGCGCCCGCCGACTATCAGCAAACGGCGCCGCAGTCATACGCCACGCGCGACGAGCCGGCACTGCAAAACTACGCGTCGACTCCGCAAAATGCCGCGCCCGACAACACCGGCGCCATTCCCATGTTCGGCGACGCCGGCCACCCGCCGGTCGATCCCAAATACGACCGCCAGTTCGTCGATTACGCCAGCGACGAAGCGCCGGGCACGGTCGTGATCGATACGCCGCACAAGTTTCTGTATCTGGTGGAGGGAAACGGCAAGGCGCTGCGCTACGGCATCGGCGTCGGCAAGCCGGGTTTCACCTGGTCGGGTGTGAAGACCATCACCGCCAAAAAGGAATGGCCGGATTGGATCCCGCCGCAGGAGATGATCGAGCGGCGCCCGGATCTGCCGCGCTATATGGCCGGCGGTCCGGAAAATCCGCTCGGCGCCCGCGCGATGTATCTCGGCTCGACGCTCTACCGCATCCACGGCTCCAACGAACCCTGGACCATCGGCCAGCAGGTCTCGTCCGGCTGCATTCGCCTGCGTAACGACGACGTCACCGACCTTTACAACCGCGTGAAAGTCGGGACCAAGGTGGTCGTCATTTGATGTTTGACGCTGGCCTGCCGGACGCTGTCCTCTCCGGCGCTCCCGGGCGGACGGCGATCACTCCGCGGCGGCGCGCGTGGCGGCGGCATCGGGCCGTGCGGCTTCTTCGCCCAGCTTCACGTCATGCTCGGCGACGAAATAAACCGGGCGGGCTTTGATCTCGGCGAGGATCTTGGCGATGTATTCGCCGACCACGCCGAGCAAGATGAGCTGGACGCCGCCGAGCACCATCATGCCGACGAACAGCGAGGGATAGCCGGGTACGCGCTGGCCATAGACCAGGGTCTCGTAGACGATCTGTCCGCCATAGATGAAAGCGATCACAGCGAGCGCGAGCCCGAGCAAGGTGGCCACCCGCAGCGGCGCCACGGAGAACGCGGTCAGGCCGTCGATCGACAATCCGACCAGCGAGCTGACATTGAAGGTGGTGCGGCCGTCCGCGCGCCGGTCCGGCTCGTAATCGACGCGCAGTTGGCGGAAGCCGATCCAGGTCGACAGGCCCTTGAAGAAGCGGTTGCGCTCGGGGAGCTGGCGCAGCGCGTTGGCGGCGCGCGGCGACAGCAGCCGGAAGTCGCCGGCATCCTCGGGGATCTTGGTGCGCGTGCCCCAGTTCACCAGCGCGTAAAATGCCTTCACGGCGGCGCGCCGCGCCAACGATTCGTTGGCGCGATGGGCCTTGGCGGTGAAGACGACGTTATAGCCGCCGTCGAGCCAATGTCCGACCAGGGTTTCGATCAGCGCCGGCGGGTGCTGGCCGTCGCCGTCCATGAACAGCACGGCGTCGAGCCGGACATGGTCGAGGCCGGCGAGGAGGGCCGCTTCCTTGCCGAAGTTGCGCGACAGCGCCACGATCTGGACGTCCAGCGTGCTTGCCGGCAAGCCCTGCGCGATCGCCAAACTCTCGTCGCGGCTGCCGTCGTCGACATAAACCACCTCGCAGGCGAGCGAGCGGGTGGCGCGCAGCTTACGGGCGACCTCGACGAGCTTGGCGTGCAGACTCGCCAGCGCGCCGGCCTCGTTGTGCAGCGGGATCACGATCGAAAGCCCGGCGCCCGGCGAAAGACGGCGGGGCGGCATGCCGTCGTGCGCCGAATGTGCCGATGCGGGTTCGATCCTTCTACTGGCCACTAGCTCTATCCTTCTGCACCGTCCTATAGCGCAACCGGTGCTCTTTGTCGCGCCCGTGGCGCCGCGGGGCAAGGGGCTGGGCAGGGGCTGGGCAAGGGGCCGAGCAAGGGGCCGGGCGGGGTGGCTCAGGGCGCGGAACGTGATATGCGGTTACGGCCATGACCGACCTCTCCCGCTACGATTGGGTTCGCGCCAAACTCATCGCCGCCAGGCGCGCCCGCGCCTTCGGGTTCAAGGCGATCAGCTTCGGTCTGGTCGGCGTCGTCAACACGGTCGTCGATTACAGCGTCTTCCTCATCGCGCGCGCCGCGCTGTCCCATTCGGCGATGGCGGTCGCGACGGTCGGCGCGCTCGCCGATGTCTGCGGCTGCGGTTCCCCCGGTTCGATCCTGCTGATCGTCGCGAACCTGATGTCGTGGACCGTCGGCATCACCGGCTCCTACATTCTCAATTCGTCGTTCACCTTCGCCGCCGAGTTGCAGCGCAAACTGCGCTGGCGCGCCTATTTCACCTTCGTCATCGCCGGCATCGCCGGCCTCATCGCCAACACCACGGCCTTGGTCGTTGCGGCGCAGATCTTCCTCCTGCCGATCTGGGCGGCCAAGGGCTGCGCCATCCTGGTGAGCTTCGTAGTCAATTTCTCGATCTCGAACTTCATCATCTTCCGCGTGCGCACACGCGTGGCGGAGGAGATGGAAAATCGGACGTAGCCTGCAGGGCGGATGAGGGCGTGGCGGGCGCGGGTCGTCGCGGAGCCGGTTTCCCGCGAGTTATCGCTTTGGTCCCAGAAGCAAATTGCCGGCGCCCGGCGCGCCCTGAATGATTGACGGCAAGCGTCGCGGCCGGCGGGCTGTTGCGAGGCGCGCGAGGGAGGATCTTTTGCTCATCAAGCGGAGCCTGGGGCTCGATGAGGCCAAACTCATCGGCGAGGCGGCACTCGCCGCCGCGCGATCCAAGGGCCTGGCGGTGGCCATCGCCGTGGTCGGCGAAGCGACCTATCTGCAATATTTCGTCAGCATGGACGGCGCCGGCTACTGGGCCGGCGAGGGAGCCGTCGACAAGGCGCGCTCGGCCGCGGAAGGCGGGCATCCGACTACCTTCTTCGAAAAGCCGCTCAATGCCGGGCGTTTCTCCATGGTGAAAATGCGCCACATGGCGCTCGAAGGCGGCCTCCCACTGATGATCGACGGCAACTGCGTCGGCGCGATCGGCGTGTCCGGCGCGCCGCCGCACGAGGACGCGGCGATCGCGCAGGCCGGCGTCGACGCCTTCGCGCCGAAACAGCGCTGAGCGGCGGATTTTCATTTTTCAACTCACACAAGGTTGCACGATGGCTAAAGCGCAGATCGTTGCCGACAAAAACGGGCTCCGTTATCAGGCGCCCGGTCCCCGTATCGACCGCTCGATGACGCTGCGGCTTCAGGGCGATTGGGGCGGCGCCAATTTTCACCGCATTTGCGGCTGGCTGTCGCAGGAGTTCTGCGACCGCGCCGGTCCGTATTCGCGCGTCTTCATCGGCAACAGCAACGGCCAGGCCGACAGCGTCCGCGCCGTGCATCGCGGTCAAGTGGATGTTGCCGTCACGACGCCGACCACCGCGATGGCGATGGCCATGCGCGGCGAAGGACTGTTTGCGGGCGAGCCGTGCTCTGATCTGCGCGCTCTCGCCGTCATCCCGCAGCGCGACGTTTTGGTGCTGTCGGTCGGCAAGGAGCACGGCATTCGTACATTCGAGGAGCTGCGGCAGAAACGATCGCCGCTCAAGATCGCGACTTCGCCCGACGACGGCATGAACTATCTCGGTTACATCGCACGCAGATTCTATGGAGGCGGCCGGCATCCCTGAAGAAACGCTGAAAAGCTGGGGCGGCAGCTATGTCGACGCGATGCGGCCGGAAATCGTGCTCGAATTTTTTCGCGAAGGTTTGGTCGACGGCGTCATTATGGAGGCCATCATGGCGCCGTGGTGGCGCCAACTGGTAGAGAAGCGCGAGGTCGTCTTTTTGTCCGCGCCCGAGGAAACGCTGCAACTGATGGAACGCCAATACCATTGGGCGCGCAAAGTCATGCATGCCAATACGTTTCCCGATCAGCCGGAAGACGTTCTGGACGATCGATTATTCGCACTTCGTCGTGTTTTGCCGCGACGACCTGCCCGAGGACATCGCCCATCTCCTGACTTGGTGTCTGGTCGAAACGCGCGATCTGATCGAGGTGCAGTACCGCCATCTCGCGCCCGAACGCAGCCCGATCACCTATCCGCTGGAGCCGAAGAAGATGGCGCAGACGCCGCTCCCGCTGCATCCCGGCGCGGAGCGCTACTACCGCGAAGCCGGACTCCTCGGGTGAGCGAAGAGGAGTAACTGCCGTGGCTGCGGTCGAGCATTTCGATGGGGTCGTTGTGGCCGGCGCCGGGCCGGTCGGGCTTTTCACCGCGCTGAAGCTCGCGCGCAACGGCGTTCCCGTGATCGTGCTGGAGGCGGAGAGCGAGGTCAGCAAATCGCCGCGCGCGCTCGGCCACCGCTGGCCGATTCCCAAGGCCTTGGCCTCGATCGGCATCTTGGAAGACGCCAAGAAGGCGGGCGTCATGGCGCGCGTCAACCAATACCGTACGCTGGCGGGCGACATCAACAGAATGCCGATGGCGCTGCTCGACACCGAGCGGGAGCAGCCTTACGACCTCCTGCTCGGGCAGGACGTGCTCGCCGAGATCATTCTCGATCATATGCGCCGCCTGCCGCAGGCGGCAGTGCGCTGGCGCCATCGCGTCACCGACGTGACGCAGGACGCAGACACCGTGACGATTTCGGTCGACGCCGAAGGCGAGCCGCAGACGCTCCGGGCCCGCTGGCTCGTTGCCACCGATGGCGCGCGCTCGACCGTGCGCAACGCGCTCGATATCGCGTTCGAGGGTTTCACCTGGCCGGAACGTTTCGTCGCCACCAATGTCTATTACGACTTCAAGGCTCACGGTTTCGACTCGGCGAATTTTCTCAGCGATCCCGTGAACTGGGCCATCATCATTCAGATCAATCATCAGAGCCTCTGGCGCGTCGCCTACGGCGAGGAGGCCGACATTTCGGAAGACGAGGTACGGCGCCGGGTCGGCGATCATTATGCCGCGCTTATGCCGGGCAAGGAGAAATGGGAACTTGCCAATATCGGCTCGTACCGCGTCCATGAACGCTGCGCGGGACGCTTTCGCCTCGGGCGCGTCCTGCTCGCCGGCGATGCCGCCCACATCTGCAACCCGGTCGGGGGATTGGGATTGGCCGGCGGTATCGTCGACGCCGTCGCGCTCACCAATGCGCTGCTGCGCGTGCTCAATGGCGACGCCGGCGATGCCATCCTCGACCAATATTCAAACGAGCGGCGACGAACTTTTCTCGATTTCACCTCGCCGACGGTGAGCGAGAACAAGCGTCGGCTCAGCGAACCGGATCCTGAACGCCGTCAACGGAATCTGGCCGGGCTGCGCCATGTTTGCGCCGATCCGGACCTGACGCGCAAGGCGTTGCGCGCGCCGAGCGGCCTGGTGAGCGACTTGGCGAAGGAATTGCTGAGCTGAGCCGCCGCGACCGATCCGCGCTGGTTTCGTGACTTTTCAAATATCGTCGCCAGCCGCAAGGCCGCCCGGTGCAGCCACGCCCGCCGGACGGCGTCGCTGCGCCTTGTCCTGACGACTACGCCGCCTGGGCGTCGACGACGGCGGGCTTCGCCTGCAACGCGACGAGGCGCATCGTGACAATGAAGGAGAAGCACACCGCACTCGCGACCAGCAGCGCCGCCGAAACCCACCCGATCGCCCAAAAGCCGACAAATTGCGCCACCGTGCCGCCGATGGCGGGACCTATCATGGCGCCGAGGGTGATCATGGCCGGTGTCGACGACGCGGTCCGGCCGCTCGGGTCGATCTTGGCGATGAGGCCGAACATGAAAGTATGACCGAACAGGGTCATGAAGATCAAAAGGCTGCCCGCGACCGCATAGGGAACGAAGCCGGCGGAGTTGGAAGCCGTTATCGCCAGGGCGGCGTGGATCAAAAGCGCGACGCAGATCGTGGCGACGCGCGGCACGATGTTCTCCAGCGCGGCGGCGATGATCGGCGCCAGCAGATTGAGAAGCCCGCTGATCGCCAGCATGTTGGCAATGCTTGCCGGCGAAAACTCCCGCGAGGTGCCGATGCGCTCGAGGAAGGGATAGATGTTGCTTTGTCCGATCGACATCAAGGCGACGCCGGTGAACGCCAGCACCACGGCGAGCTTGTAGGGGCTCACGCCGGCGCCCGCTGCGGGGCGCGCAGCGCTTGCTGCGGCTATCGTGACAGCCGGGGCGGTCGGAAAGGCCACGATTGCGGCAATGCCGGCGAGGACGAGAAGACCGCCGAGCACGGCGAAGGCTGCGTTGGGATCGTGCTGCACCGCCGCGGGAACCGCGACAAAGAACGCGATCGAGAAGATCGCCACGCCCAGATTGGCAATGGCGAATAACCGGTGTGGCCGCGCGCTGCGCGAAATCGTGCCATGGACCATCGACAGCGCCGCACCGGCGCCGATGCCGGCGACGAAATGCGCGGGCAGCAGAGCGCCGAAACCGTCGACCAGGATGATGGCGACAAAGGCCAGCGCGCCGAGGAAAAATCCGCCGATCGCGATCATGCGCGGCCGCAGCTGCGTGAATTGCGGCGCCAGGGTGATGCTGGTAAGAAACACCCCGGCCGTATAGACCGTCATCAACAGGCCCGCCTGCAGCGGGCTCAAATGGCGGTATTGGACGAGCACGCCGACCCACACCGGCGCCGCCACGAGATCCAACATCCCGGCGGCATGACCGACAATCAGCGCGGCTCTGCCGGCGAAGCTCTCCGTCGACTTGGCCATGATGCTCCTCCCCGTTGCGACTCTTTGAATAGGGGTGCGGGCTTGTCGCCCACATTTGATCGCGAAGCATAGGAGCGCGGCGGAGGCCGGCAATAACCTTTACAGCCAAAAGCGATAGCCGATGGTTAAGGAGGGGCGGGCGGGAACTAGGGCGCTACGCCACGTCGGGCTTGAGCGTGGCGCAGATGCTTTTGAGCTCGCGGATCAGCATGGTGGCGCCGGGTGGCAGCGTGACGCGGGCCCGGCGGACCAGGCTGAATTGACGATGCCAGCCGAAGCCGCGGACGTTGAGAACCGAGAACCGCTTGTCGCCATAGGCGAACAGCGTCGTGGCGGCGGCCGGCACGACGGCGAGACAGTCCGTCGTGGACAAAAGAGAAAGGATCAAGAGGAGCGAGGAGCTTTCGGCGACGACGTTGAGATCGCCCAATTTCAGACGCGCGTGGTTGCGCTCGAAATTCATCCGAACGGAATCCTTGCGCGGCGGCAAGAGCCAGCGCGCGCCGATCAGCGCTGCGGGAGGCAATTCCGCCGCGCCGGCGAGCGGGTGGTCCTGCCGGGCGACGATCCTGACCTCGCTCGCCAGCAAAGGCTGCATCGTGAGGTCGGGATCGGCCACGTCGGGCTCCGCCGAAATGACGGCGAAATCGAGCTCGCCCTGCAGGATTTGCGGCACCAGCTCGTAGGACAGTCCCTCGCGGACGATGATGCGGATGTCCGGACAACGGGAATGGAACCGCACGATCGCCTGCGGCAATTCGATCATGGCGCAGCTCGGTCCGGTGCCGACGCGCACGATGCCGCGGGCGGTGCCGCGCAGTTCGCCGAGGCCTTCAATGGCCTGATCGAGTTCGTTGCAGGCGGTGCGCGCGTGGACTGCAAGGAGTTCGCCATACGCGGTCGCGCGCATGCCGCGCGGTCCGCGATCGAGCAGCGGCACCTGCAGCAGGCTTTCAAGCTGGCGAATGCTCTTGCTCAGCGCGGGTTCGGTGAGCCCCAGCGTTTCCGCGGCGCGGCGGAGCGAACCTGCCTCCAGCACGGCGAGAAAATTGCGCAACTGACGCAACTTCACTCCCGAGTCGGGAAGGCGCAGCTTTGCGAGGTGTAGCGGTGTGGGCGTCATCGTTGTGCGGCGGCTCGTGTCCCGTCGGACGAAGGCTGAACGAGCACTTTACCCACAGCCGCGCGGTCGGTGCGAGCCCCTTTGGTGCATGCAGTGCAGCAACGCGCTCGAACGCGCGCTTCGCGGCGGCTTTCCGCCCGGCATCGACTCGTCGCGGGCTTACCGGCCGCGGTCCAGTTCGGCGACGAGCCTTGCGAACAGCGGGTTGTCGCTGGTGTAGACATACTCGATCGCGGCGACTGAGACCGCCTCGGCGCCATGCTCGCGCAGGAAGCTCGCCAGCGCATGCACGTGCTTGGGCGGGCAGTGCAAGGTGAGCATGCCGGAAGAGGTGGGGCCGCCGAACGGCGCGGCGACGCCGAATTTTTCCCGCGCGACGGTCAACAGCGCGTCGTTCAGGCCGGCGAAGCGGGTGCGCACTTCACGATAGGCATGGGCGCGCTTCTGCGCCGTGATGCGATCGAGCAAGAGGCGGGTGGTCTCGCGCTGCCCGTCGTCCCACGACGCCGTGCGCGCGGCGACGAGGTTCGCCTGCGAGCGCAGGATGACGCCGTCCTCGATCACTTTGAGGCCGTTGGCGGCGAGCGTCGCCCCGGTCGTGGTGATGTCGACGATGAGTTCGGCGGTGCCGGCCGCGGGCGCCGCTTCCGTCGCGCCGGAGCTTTCGACGATGCGATAATCGACCACGCCGTGCTCGGCGAAAAAGCCGCGCGTGAGATTGGCGTATTTGGTGGCCAGCCGCATCTTGCGCTCGTGCTTCAGGCGGAAGGCGGTGGCGACGTCGTCGAGGTCGGCCATGCTGCGTACGTCGATCCAGGCCTGCGGCACGGCGACGACGACATTGGCGAAGCCGAAGCCGAGCGGGTCGACCATGACGACATGACGGTCGGCGTCGGGCATCATCTCGCGCACCAGATCCTCGCCGGTGACGCCGAGATGCACCGCGCCTTGCGCCAGCTGGCTGGTGATCTCCGCCGCCGAGAGGTAGGCGATTTCGACGCCGTCGAAGCCGGCAATGGCGCCGCGATAGTCGCGCGCGCCGCGCGGCTTGACGAGTTCGAGGCCCGAGCGCGCGAAAAACGCCTCGGCGTTCTGCTGCAGCCGGCCCTTCGACGGGATGGCGAGGAGGAGCGGCGCGCTCATGACGCGGCTCCCGTTGCGGCCGCGCCTTGGCCGCCGCAGGCCGCGAGCTCCTCGATCGACGCGGCGAACCCGACCGCCGGGATCGGCTCGCGCGCGCCGAGCCGCGCCAACAGGCCGTCGTAACGTCCCCCCGCGATCAGCGGGCCTTTGACGCGCGGATCGTGCAGCTCGAAGACAAAGCCGGTGTAGTAATCGAAGCCGCGCCCGAAGGCGGTCGAAAATTGGATGGCGCGCACGTCGATGCCGCGCGCGGCGAGAAAGCCGGTCCGCGTCTCGAGAAGATCGAGCGCGGGGCCAAGCGCCAGCGCAGCATCGGTGGCGAGTGCGCGCAATTCGCTCGCGGCTTCGTCGGGATTGCCGCGCACGGCGAGGAAGCGTTCGATCAGCGCGCGCGTCTCGCCGGGCAGCCGCGTTCCCGCACCCAGCGCGGCCTGCTCGAGAAAGCGTTCGGCGATTTCGGCGACCGAGCGGCCGCCGACCGCCTCGATGCCGGCGATCGACAGGAGGTCGGTCACCAGATGATGCGCGGCCTTGGGGTCGGAGCCGGCGAGCGCGGAGAGTACGCCGCGCAATTCCTGCTGGCCGTTGGCGGAAGCGAGCGCGAGCCGGTCGAGGTCGTGTGCCAGCGACCATTTGCGATTGAAGTCCTTGACCAGCCGGCGCTTCCAGGCCGGCGCCAAGTCGAGCGCGGCGACGAAGGCGGAAAATATGCCGACGTCGCCCATGCGGATCTCCGGCGCGGTCACGCCGTAATGCGTGGTCGCCTCGAGCCCGAGCGCCAGCATTTCGGCGTCGGCCGCGGCCTTGTCCGCGCGGCCGAACGCTTCGATGCCGGCCTGCACGAACTCGGACGTGGCGCCGTCGCGGTGGCGGAACACCGCGCCGAGATAGCAGAAACCCGCCACCTTGCCGGCCGCCGGCGATTGCAGATAGGCGAGCGAAACCGGAATGGTCAGATCGGGCCGCAGGCACAATTCGCGGCCGTGCGGATCGGCGGTGAGAAACATGCGCCGGCGGATGTCCTCGCCGGACAGGTCGAGGAACGGCTCCGCCGGCTGCAGGATCGGCGGCTCGATCTGCGCATAGCCGGCGCGCACATAGGACGCGACGAGCTTCGGTGCGCGCGGGTCCGGTGCGGTCAAGGGTATGCTCGACATGATTGGTGTGGCGACGGGCTTGGCGTTGCGCGCGGCCTTTAGCACGGTCCGCGGCGCGTTTCGACGATGATAGGCCCAAGCCGTTAATGCTTCTCCGGCGGGCGCCGCCGACCCAAACGTCTCGAGTGCTCGCGCGCTGAAATTGTCTTAGTCTAATCAAGCGGTTCGGATGCAGGCACCGCTGGCGTCCCGCGCCGCCATGGTGTGCGTGCGTCTTATGCCCGACGGCGGTGGCTTTGACCGTGGCTGTGGCTGTGGGTCGCGCCTGGGCCGTGTCCATGCGCATCGCCGGCCGGCAGATAGACCACATGGCCGTGGCGGATGCCGCGTTCGGCGATGATGCTGTCAGCGAACTTTTGCACGTCGGCGCCGCGCCCCTTGAGCACCGTCACCTCCATGCAGTTCTCATGGTCGAGATGCACGTGCAGGGTCGTCTGCGCGAGGTCGTGGTGCTCGTGAAAATCGCGGGTCAGGCGCTTCGGCAATTCGCGCTCCTCATGGCTGTAGAGATAGACGAGTGCGGCGACGCATTGCTGCGTGCCGGGGATTTCCATCGCGACTTGCTGCAGGCCAGACCGCGCCAGGTCACGGATCGCTTCGGACCGGTTGGCATAGCCGCGCCCGGCCATGTAGCGGTCGAGCTCCCCGGCAAGCTCGTCGTCGATTGTGATGGTCACGCGCTGCATCATTGTTCTCCTGGGCTCGACGGCTCTTTCACGCGATGATTTCAGTATGATGATTTATTGACATCGTCATACCAGCCTCTAAAAAGGAAGTGCCGGATGCGATTACCACCCGGCGATCCCGTTCCCGACTTTGTGCCGCATCATAGCGCGCCGCTCGGGACCAGGGTTGCCGCCGTGTTGCGATTGCGGGGGCTGCAGTGCGTCGGTTGGCGTTGGTGGCCGTCTTCCTAATCTGTTGCACGATGGCCCGGGCGCAGACAGCGCCGGTACCTGAGCGCGCGTCGCCGGACGCACCGCCGGTCGCGAGTACTCCAGCGGCGCCGGCCGCACAACCCGGCAGTGCGACGCTTCCGACCATCACGGTGGCTGCCAAGCGCAAGCCGCGGCCGAAGCCGAGGACCCCCACCAAGATCAACGTCACGGCCCCGTCCGCCGCGCCCGCACCGGCGCCGCCGTTGCCGTATGAGACCGGCGCTCCCAACGTCGCCGGCGGCCCGGTCGTGGCCCCGAGCATGGCGAGCCAGATGACGATTTCCGGCGCAGGATCTCAACGCGCGCCCGGTCACGCGTCCCGGCGAGCTCTTCGAAGCGACGCCCGGCTTGATGGTGATCGAGCACGCCGACGCCGGCAAGGCCAACCAGTATTACTTGCGCGGCTGGAATCTCGATCACGGCACCGACCTCGCAACGTTCTGGGACGACGTGCCGATCAATTTGCCGACCCATGCCCACGGCCAGGGCTACACCGACCTCAACTGGCTCATTCCGGAAACCGTCAGCGGACTGGAAATCCGCAAGGGGCCGTATTGGGCCGACGTCGGCGACTTCGAAAACGCCGGCGATCTGCATATCTCGGTGCGCGACAGCGTCGAACAGAACATCCAGTCGGTCACCGCCGGCAGCTTCGGCTACTACCGATATCTCAACCTCGGGTCGACCAAGCTCGGCGACGGCTCGCTGCTCTATGCCGGCGAATTCACCGCCTACGACGGTCCGTGGACCACCTCCGACGACATGCACAAGTTCAGCGGCCTTGTGCGCTACAGCCAAGGCACGGCGACCGACGGCTTTTCGGTGACCGGGATGGCCTATACCAACACCTGGAATTCCACCGATCAGGTCGCGCTGCGGGCCATGACGACGGGACAGATCGGCCTTTACGGCGAACTCGACCCGACCGATGGCGGCGACACCAGCCGCTTCTCGCTGTCGAGCCGGATCGCGCAATCCGACCGACGACGGATCGTGGAAGGCCAATGCCTACGTCGTCAAATATACGATGGATCTGTTCAACAATTACACCTGGGACACCGTCGACCCGATCAACGGCGATCAGTTTCATCAGCATGACGATCGCGTTTACGGCGGCGGCGGCGGCTCCCGCACGATCAACGCCACGTTCGTCAACCTGCCGACCGAGACCGTGTTCGGCGTGCAATCCCGCTACGACGACATCATCACCGCGCTGAGCTATACTGACCAACGCCAGTTTCTGTCGCCTACTGCTCGACCATGTCGGCGAAGGCAACGCGGCGATCTATGCAGAGAACACGGTGCATTGGACCGACTGGTTGCGGACCACGGCCGGCTGGCGCGGCGATTATTTTGCGGCCGTCGGTGGATTCGATGCTGCAGCCGGCGAACTCGGGAAATACTCAAGGCGCCATCGGCAGCCCGAAATTCACGTGACGTTCGGACCGTTCGACAAGACCGAATTTTTCGTCGGCGCCGGCATGGGCTATCACAGCAA
Source organism: uncultured Pseudomonadota bacterium (assembly GCA_963836095.1). Classification (GTDB taxonomy): domain Bacteria; phylum Pseudomonadota; class Alphaproteobacteria; order Rhizobiales; family Xanthobacteraceae; genus BOG-931. Next base: position 337,291 of record CAWIHU010000010.1, on the reverse strand, counting down.
CGACGCGCGCAGCACGGTCGTCACCCAAGTCCCTGGCGATCCGACCACGCCGGAGGGTGCCGTCACCGCTTTTTGGTGCGCTCGCGAGGGCGCCGAGATCGGGGTGCGGACCAAAGCCATACCGGGTCTCGACAGCTCGATCAGCCTGTTCTATCTGCATCAGGATTCCGAGCTGTTCTTCGACGGCGACACCGGCGACACCACGGCGGGACTGCCCAGCCAACGCACCGGCATCGAGATCACCAACGATTACCGTCCGCCCTCCTGGGTCCATGTCGACGCCGACTCTGGCGCTTTCCCGCGCCCGCTTCCTCGGCTTCGATACGACGCAAGAGGCGCTTTACCAATCGCTGGCCGGCTATCCGCAGGCGCAGATCGGCAATGCGCCGGGCAATTTCGTCTACAATGCGCCATGGATGGTCGCCTCGGCGGGCATCACGCTCGGCGAAAAGGCCGGTTGGTTCAGCGCGTTGCGCTGGCGCTATATCAGCTCGCGACCGCTGACCGAGGACGGCGTCTTCCAGTCGCCGCCGATCAATGTCGTCAACGGCGCAGTGGGCTATCGGTTTGACAACGGTTGGCGCATCCAGCTCGATGCGATCAATCTCCTGAACTCGACGACCGACCAAGCGACCTATGCCTATGGTTCGCTGCTCACCACCGACAACTCTCTACGCGCATCTGCAATCCTGCGCACGGCGTCTCCACCGTGCCGGCCGCGGTCTGCGCGAACGGCGTCATGGACTATGTCTACCATCCGATCGAGCCGCTGGCCTTTCGGCTCACGCTCGCCGGACCGATCGAGAACATCGACGTTCCCGCCATGGCCGCCGAATTCAGACGGGCCGTTCCCGCTTATCAGCCGCCGGCGCCGAATTACGATTGGAGCGGATTCTATATCGGCGCCCATGTCGACAAGAGCTGGTCCAACGTCACGGGCAGCACGGTCGATACCGCGACCGGCGCCGCATCCGCTCCCATCATCGCCGGCACGCCGGACTGGCACGGCGGAATTGCAGCTCGGCTACGACTACATGATGCCGTCCCGGGTGGTGCTCGGCATGGCGGCCGACATATCCTCCGGCGGCACCAAGGTCAGCACGACCACCGACGCTTCCGGCACCAGCGCGAACCAGACCACGGTTTTCGACAGCGAAACCGTGCGCGGTCGCCTCGGTTACGCCTTCGACAATGTGTTGCTCTACGGCACGGGTGGGTGGGCGTGGTCGAGCAATCAATACATCCGCACGCAGCTCACCGGCGCGCTCAACCTCGCCACAGCGGGCACCGACGAAGCCGTCAACACCTATCTCGCCGGCTGGACGGCGGGCGGCGGAATAGCCGTCGCCTTTGCGCAAAATTGGAACGCGTTTGCCGAATATCGCTATACGAGTTTTGGATCATCCGCCATGGCGCTGCCGTTTTCGCAGCTCGCCACGACCTCGACGACCAAGCTGAGCGCAATCGCGTTGGGGGTGAACTACAAGTTCAATTGGGGCGTTCCGGCAGATCCGAGTTCTTCTCGTGTCGCCGCCATCGGCCAGCCTGCGCCCGCACCGGTGCCGGTCTATAGATCGCCGCCCGCGCCGCACAGCTACGATTGGACCGGTCTTTATTTCGGCAGTGCCGGTGGCTTCGGCTGGAAAGCTTCGAATGGAACGCTGACGACCGCGGCGGGAGTTCCTTTGACGACTTACAGTTGCGACGTGACGGGTCCCTTTGCCGGCGTCTTCGTCGGCGGCGCTTACCAATTCAATCACGTCGTCGCCGGCGTGGAAGGCGATTGGGAACGGGCCAATCTGATCGGCAACAACCAACAACAGGCGCAGATCGGCGCGGCTGGCGTGTTTCCCGGCGGTCCCTTTACGATCTCCACAACGATCAAAGACCTCGCCTCGATCCGCGGTCGGCTCGGCATAGCCTATGATCGCTTGCTAGTGTTCGGCACGGGCGGCTGGGCCTGGAGCAATCCTTCGAACGTCCTACGCCCCGCTTGGATCGGCCCCGTTCGTGACCAACAGCGGCAACGCCTATGGCTGGACGGCCGGTGCTGGTGTGGACTACGCCATCACCGACGGCGTCTTTGGGCGTGTTGAATACCGCTATACCAATCTCGGGACTGCGGGCTTCGTGAGCGTCCCGACGGATTCTGCCGATGCCGGCAATCGAGCGGCGATCAGCGACGTCCGCGTCGGCATCGCATACAAATTTGGTGGCGATCGCGTCGCTGCTAAATTCTGACAAACGCACGACGACGGTGACGGTGCCGAAGGGGTAGGCGCTCTTGTCGGTGCAAGGTCGTTTGCATCATCCGTCGTTCTTTCGAGCGACCGGGAGCCATGAAATCTCGCAGATGCCTGCACTAGACGCGCTTGCCAGTCTTGATGTAATGTTATAACGTTGCATTCGGGAATGCAGGCAAGGCGTGGCGGGGCTGAACTCGGTTTCGAGAGCGGCCAACGGAGGCATTCGTGCAGGCGTCTGAAAGTGTCGCTTCGGTACCACATATGCGGCCAATCATTCGCAGGGGCCGCACATTTCCCTATGATCGCGTTGTGTGAAGTCGGTTCTGTCGTAGACTAACAACGATATGGCCGCTAACGCGCGGCTCGGGGTGAGTTGGCGGATGCGTTCGGTTCGGTCCACCAGGCGGTTCGGCGGTTGGCTGGCACTCGCAGCGCTGGCACTGCAGATGGTCGTGTCGTTCGGGCACGTCCATCTCGACGCCGTCCACCGGGCCGCGCCCCTTGTCGCGACCGCCGGCGCGAGCGCCCAGGCGGCACGGCCGTCACCGACGCCGCAGCCGCAAAACGACGCCGACGATTATTGCGCGATCTGCGCCTCGATCTTTCTTGCCGCCACCTCGTTCGTTCCGCAGGCGCCGCAACTGCCGGTGCCGTTCGGCAGCGAACGCGTCGAGCTCTCCTTCGTCGTCGCCTTTAACGTCGTCGAGCCGCGGCGCGTCCTGTTTCAATCTCGAGCCCCACCACGCTGCTGACGCCGGCCGGTGTTGATCGTCGGCACGCCCGCGCCGTGCGCCGGTCGTGCCGCGGTTCGTCATTGCAGATCGAGAGTGGGGTATCATGTCAGTTCGCGCTTACCGCGTTGTTGTTTTGTCGACTTGCGCCTGCTTCGCTCTCGTGGGTCTTCCCGGAGTTGCTGAAGCGCAAACGCAGCTTCCCGAGGTCGTCGTTTCGGGGGCAAAACCGAAACCGAAGCCGCAACCGCATCCGGTGCACGCGCGCGCCGCGCCGGCGGCACCCGTCACGCCAGCGGCGCAGCTCAACGCCAAGGCCGACGCCTTCGATCAAAGCCGCAGCGATCTCTACACGACTGTCGGCACGTTCTCCAACGTCATCACCCACGCGACGATCGAAGCGCTTCCCGGCGGCGACAACCAGCCGGTGGAGAAAATCCTGTTACAGGCCCCGGGAGTGTCGCAGGATTCCGCGGCCAGCGGCCTCCTCCATGTCCGCAACGACCACGCCAACGTGCAGTTTCGCATCAATGGCGTGATGCTGCCCGACGGCTTGACCGGGTTCGGCAGCATTCTCGACGCCAGCTGGATCGGCAGCATGAGCTTGGTCGTGGGTGCGCTCCCGGCCGAATACGGCTTGCGAACTGTCGGCCTCGTCGACATCACGACCCGCCCCGACATTTTTAACAACAGCGGTCAAGTCGGCTTTTACGGCGGAAGTCAAGGCACGCTCACGCCGACGATCCAATACGGCGGCACGTTCGGCAGCACTTGCCCCGCGGCCGCGCCGGTCGTCGGCAAATCCGCGCCATCGAGTGCGGATTGCTTCCCGGGCGTCCAATACTTCTTCACTGGACGTTACCTGCAAACCAACGAGGGGCTGGAAAATTCGACCGCCTCTTACAGCCCGATCCACGACTTCTCGCAACAGGAGAAAGGCTTCGCCTATTTGTCAACGTTCGTCGACCCCTATACGCGGCTCAGTCTGATCGCCGGAACGACGACCAGCGCGTTCCAGATTCCCAATACTCCCGGGCAACCGGTCGGTTTGAACGGCGGCGTCACCAGCGCTTTCGGCGTCACCAGCTTCAACTCGGCGCAGCTCAACGAGAACCAGCTTGAGGACACGCAATACAGCGTGCTGGCGCTGCAGCGATCGGTCAACGGCTTTGACGGGCAGATTTCCTATTTCACGCGCTATGACCGTTTGCACTACACGCCGGATCCGATCGGCGATTTGCTGATCAACGGCGTCGCCTCGGACGTCGTGCGCCAATCCCTCACCAACGGCGTCCAGGCCGACGGCTCGTATCAGATCAACCCTGCGCACACCATCCGCACCGGCTTTTTCTTCAGCGCCGAACAGGCCTTTGTCGGCAACACATCGCTGGTCGAGCCCCTCGTTGGCGGAACGCCGTTCGATGCGCCTTATAATGTCATCGACAACGTCTCGGCGAACGGCTATCTCGCCGGCGTTTATGCGCAGGACGAGTGGAAGGTCACCGACAAGTTCACCATCAATGGCGGCCTGCGCTTCGACCAGATGTGGCAATTCGTCAACGCCAACCAGCTCAGCCCGCGCATCAGCTTCACCTACACGCCGTTCGAGTACACGAAGTTTCACGCCGGGTATGCGCGCTATTTCACGCCGCCGGTGCTGGTGGAGGCCGCACCGGTCAATATCGGCTTGGTCAACAACACCTCGGCGGCGGTGCCTACCAACCAGGGAAACGATCCGGTTCTGCCAGAACGGTCGCATTATTTCGACGCCGGCGTCGATCAGAATATTCCGTTCGGATGCACCAAGCCGGCGGCCAAGGACTGCACTGACCTCGATCTCGGTGTCAACGTCTACTACAAGATCGCGACCGATCTCATCGACAACGGTTTGTTCGGCCAGGCTTACGTGTTGAGCGCCTTCAACTACGCCCGGGGCGTTAACGAGGGCATCGAGTTCAGCGGCAAGTTCCACAGCGGCAATTTCCAGGCCTATGCCAACCTCGCCGTGGCCCAGCAGAAAGCGACCGATCCGGTATCGAACCAATATCTGTTCGGCAACACGCCGCTGCCCGATCTCGGCGGTTTGACCGAATTCCAGTATCTGCAGACCCACTGGATCTACACCGATCACACTCAGTTCGTCACCGCCTCGGCCGGCGCCGTCTATCAGTTCTGCGGCCGGCCGGCCTATGCGGGCGAGATGTTCAACGGTCTGCCGGGAGCCGGCGGGCCGTCATGGTGCGGCGTAAGACTTACCGGCGATATGATCTACGGCAGCGGACTGCGCGACGGCGACGCCAATATCTCGACAGTGCCGTCATACACCCAATTCAATGTCGGTATCGCGCGCGAATTTCTGCTGCCGAACGATCCGAAGCCGATGACGGTGCGCTTCGACGTCGTCAATCTGTTCGACACTGTTTACCTCATCCGCGACGGCAGCGGCATCGGCGTGTTCGCGCCGCAATACGGGCCGCGCCGCGGCTTCTTTGCGGGCGTGTCGAAGAAGTTCTGAGGAGCGGCATTGGTCATGCCGCTGCAAATGAACCGGGCAAATGCACAGGGCGGCAGTTCGATGAAAAGGGAACATCGGCCCGGCGTGTATCACGCCAATAAAGAGTGAGCTGGTGGCAGCAGAAGGAGTAGACAACATGCGGCAAACATGGGGATGCAACCGCGGCCAGACCGCCGGCGGCGTCATACTGAGTAAGTGGAGTAGAGCAGACAATCGCCTTACGCAATTTGTCGCGTTGGCGCTCGCTTTGTGTGCCGGCGCTCCGTCGGCGGCATTTGGGGCCGATCTCCCGGCACCAGTCCTACCGCACGTCTACAAGGAGCCTGCAGCCGTCTATAATTGGACCGGCTTATATATCGGCGGCAATATTGGCGCGGCTTGGAGCGGGCTGAGCGGCTCCAATTTTTCCGACACGGTGGGCAGTACCTTCACCGCGCCGACCAACGTTCAGTTCATGGGCGGCGGCCAGGTCGGCGTCAATTATCAGTTCGGGAGCAGCGTCGTCATCGGTGCCGAAGTCATGTTCGATTGGCTCCCGAACACTCAAAACGCTCAGATTACGGCAACTGCTCCGGACAACACTGCCGCCTTCATCGACACCATCAACAATCGATGGCTGACCACCGCCACCAGCCGGCTCGGCTACGCGTGGGACCGCGTGCTTTTTTACGGCAAGGGCGGCGGGGCCTGGGTTGGTGGGGCGGGCAGTCCTGGGATGACGGTGGGTGGGGCGCCGGTTACCCTCACCAGCAGCAGCAACTCCGATTTCGGCTGGACCGCCGGTTTCGGCCTTGAATGGGCTTTCTTGAACAACTGGTCGATGCGCGCCGAGTACGACTATATCGGCCTGAACAATCAAAGCTTCACAGCGGCGCCGGGGCCGACGACTTTCGGCGGCGATGTCGTCACATACAGCGATCGAAGCATCTCGATGATGACCCTGGCCGTCAACTACAAATTCGGCGGCTGGTGATGGTCGATGCCGAGCGCATGGCGAGCTCTAATTTGCGCCCGCGGCTCATCGCCTCAGGCCGTGCCGCGCCAGCAACGCCTGCACCGCCTTGACCACGTCATCCTCCGGCACGGCGCGTTGCGCTTCGGTTTGTTTCTGCAAATATTCGTCGCGGCCTTTTTCCAGCTTCGCCAGCTCGGCGCCGAGCACGAGATCCTTGATGGTGACCTCGCCCTTGGTCTTTTCGTCGGTGCCCTGGATGATGACGCAAGGTGAGTTGCGCTTGTCGGCGTATTTGAGCTGATTGCCGAGATTGCGCGGGTTGCCGAGATAAAGCTCGGCGCGGATATGCGCCGCCCGCAGCTTGGCGACCATGTTCTGATAATCGGCGAGGCGGTCCTTGTCGAATACGGTGACGACGACCGGGCCGGGCTCGGGCTTGGTGTCGATCTTGCCGAGCGCTTCGAGCGCGGCAGCAAGCCGCGACACGCCGATCGAAAACCCTGTCGCCGGCACCGGCTCGCCGCGGAAGCGCGAGACGAGCCCGTCGTAGCGTCCGCCGCCGCCGACCGAGCCGAAGCGGGGTGAACCGTCGGCGCCGCCGGTGGAAAATGTGAGATCAACCTCGAATACCGGACCAGTGTAGTATTCGAGGCCGCGGACGACACTTGAATCTACGCGGATGCGCTCGGGTCTCATAATTTGACGCACGCACGAGACTGGCGAGCTGCGTCAGTTCCTCAATCCCTGCTTTTCCGACAGCACTCGGCCCTATTTCTCTGGACCAATCGTCGACTACGCCTTCGAGGTCGCCCATTTTCTCGTCGAGCTGAAACTCGACATAATTCAGAACCTTCGAAGCTTGTTTTTCATCGAGGCCGGCGCCTTTCGTGAAATCGCCGCTCTCATCCTTGCGTCCCGGGCCTAGCAGTGCCCCGACTCCGCCACGCCCGAGTCGGTCATATTTGTCGATCGCGCGCAGCACTGTGAGCCTTCGCCCCGCGTTTTCGTCGCCACCTAGTTCGACCGACTCCAACACCCCATCCAGCACCTTGCGGTTATTCACCTTCACCACATACGACCCGCGCGGAATCCCCAGCGCTTCCATCGTATCCGCCGCCATCATGCACATCTCGGCGTCGGCGGCGGGGGAGGCGGAGCCGACGGTGTCGGCGTCGAATTGCATGAACTGGCGGAAGCGTCCCGGTCCCGGCTTCTCGTTCCTGAAAACCCAGCCGAAGCGGTAGGAGCGGTACGGCTTCGCCAGCGCGTCGAAATTTTCCGCCACGTAGCGCGCCAGCGGCGCGGTCAGATCATAGCGCAGCGACAGCCATTGCTCGTCGTCGTCCTGGAACGAGAACACGCCCTCGTTGGGCCGGTCCTGGTCGGGCAGGAACTTGCCGAGGGCGTCAGTAAACTCGATAGCCGGGGTTTCGACCGGCTCGAACCCGTAGCGCTCGTAGACTTGGCGGATCGTCTCGATCATGCGCCGCGTCGCGGCGATCTCCGCCGGTCCACGGTCCGCGAGGCCACGCGGCAGACGCGCCTTGAGCTTTTTCGTTGCTTTCGTCTTGTCGGTCATCCGCCGTCCTCGGCGCCTCCGGCTGGGAGGACGGCGCGGTTGGTAGCAGCGGCGGATCGGGGGGGCAAGCGCGGCCGGTATTGCGGTCGGTGCGCAGCAGCTCACGCGAACACATGAGCGTTTGCTGCGCGCTGGCGATTTCGGCTCTGACGGCGGCGAGCTGGAGGCGGTGAATTTCCGTGAGCTGATGGAACTCCGCGATGGTGTGGCGCAGCCCTTGAACGTGCGACCTGATTTGCGTCACGGGAGGTGGGGCGAAGCCCGCCTCCGGCTGCAGCGGCGCGGCCGGCAGGGTCCGACCATGGGTGTCGCGCACGCTGAACGTCGGCACATAGGTGCCGCGCGGCAATTCGATCACCAGCGCATCGTCCCGCCCGACCTCGGCATAATAGCGCGACAGCGCCTGTCGCAGCCGGCCGGCTTCGACCCGAACGATCGGGTCGGTCTGGGGATCGAAATCGCTGCTGCGATCGAGCGCGCCGACGGCGATGGTGTAGGCCTTGATTCTGTCGCCGTCGCCCGCAAGCGTCGTTTCGACGACGAATGTGAGGAAGTGTGTGAGCCGCAGCGAGTTGCGCAACACGGTGCTGCCGACGATCCGCGCGAGTTGCCGGCGAACTTCGCCGATCGGGGGCATGTCCGGCGTGATAGGACTCGGGTACGCTTCAAAAATCTTGTGCATTCCCAGCCACTTACTAGTTACACTGGCTGCCGGGTACGCCTTTGTAAGCCTGATCCGTCACCCTGCCTTCATAAATCTGCCATGGGAAAACCGCGGAACTTGACCAAATCTATACAACAGAGGTACCGCATTGCCGGCCTGTGGATAACCTGTTGGTAACATGTGGGTGAATTGCGGCCAATTGGGGCGATGAAGTTGGGACCGGGACGTTGGGGCCGGGACGTTGGGGCCAGGACGTTGGGGCCAGGACGGGTTGGGGCCAGGGGGTTGGGGCCAGGGGGTTGGGGCTAGGTCTCCGACCGTACCAGCCGGCGCAAGGCTGCGTCGTGCACGCTGACGAAGCCCGATCGGTCGTATTCGATCAGCCCCTGCCGCTTGAAACGGTTCATGAAAAAATTCACCCGCGACCGGGTGGTGCCGACCATGCTGGCGAGCATGGTCTGGCTGACGCGGTTCGATATCGGACTGAGGCCGGCGGCGCCGCCATTGCTTGTTTCGGCGAGCTGCAGCAGCGTTTGTGCCAGGCGCCGCTCGGCCGAATGGGTCAGCTGGTCGGCGATGCGTATTTGGTTGTGGACATGCCGGTGTATCAGATAAACGATGAACGCCTCGGCGAAGCCCGGCTCCTCGCGCAGCATGCGGATCATCGCCGCCTTGGTGACGCGCACGATCGTGCAATCGGTCAGTGCGGTCACTGCTGCGAGACGCTGATGCTGTTTGAGGAGACAGCCTTCGCCGAAAAACTCCGCCGCGCCGCGCAGCGACAGCACCACCTCCTTGCCGTTGCGCGCGACCACGGCGATCTTGATGTGGCCTTGTTCGACGTAGAACAACGCGTCGGGCCCGTCGCCCTGCGCATAGATGACGTCTCCCGGATTTGAATTGCAGCCGCGATTGGCCGGCGCCATGACCGTTCAAGACGGCGCCAAAATCAAATGTGGTACGCCCGCGTGCTTTTCTCGCCATCGGCGTTTCCCCCCGGCTAGAAATCACGGAAATGCGCTGGGCTCGCAGCGGGGCCGCAGCGATTTATTTGGATTCGAAAGTCGATGAGACCCGGGTTTCGTCGCCCCCCTTTGCGATATGATTCAAAACCAGACGTTGTAAAAACCTTACCGAGCAATTTACATCTAACGCGTGTTATTATGGATTCAGTTGAACTCACTTCTTGTGAACATTCGAGGCCAACCGCCGGAGACGACGCATCATGACTTCCGCTGCCGGACTTTCCTAAGGTCGAGTGTTCCCTTCATTGGTTTGTCTTTTGCCATATGTGCGGCATTTTGTGCTATTGGCATTTATAACGGTGGCCTTCGGTCCGAGCGCTTAACGAAATTACAGCGCGATGAGCCCATCGCGTAGCGCCGCGGCGACGGCCTGCGTACGGTTGGCGGCATTGAGCTTACGGCAGGCCGTCTGGACGTGTTCATCGACCGTGCGTTTGGAGATGCCCAGAATCTCGCCGATCTCCCAGGCGGATTTGCCCTGGGCCGCCCACGCCAGCGCGTCGCGTTCACGCGTCGTCAAGGTACCTGACCGCGCGCCGCCTTGGCGGGGGCCGGCCAGCGCATGGGCCTTGCTCGCCGCAAACAAACTAATCAATTGAATCGTCAGGATCGCGCCATCATGGACCGCGGGATCTTTACCGGCCAGCCAAACGCAAGCCGCGGTATGTGCCGGGCCTCCAACCGGCACGATGACACCTTTCCCTATTTGGTAGCTTTCGAGGGCCTGCATAAATCGCTCGTGGCGCCGCGCCTCCCCCGGAGCGTAGGGCGCGTCGCTGAAACGGAACGGCTCACAGGTCGCTCTGGCATGGGCGGCGAGATGATTGACCGCGTAAAATCGTTCATGGATATAATCGTCGCGATACCCTTTTGGCGCGCTTTCGATCAGCACCAAGGGGTTGACGCCTTCTCCAGGCGGCGGCAATGCGCAGATTCCCCAGGAGCTGAAACCGAGCGTCGCCATCGCATCTGTAAAGCCGGCCGCGACCTCAGACAACGACGCCGGCGATGCGAGTCGGTCGATTGCGTCATAAATGAAATTCCGATGCGACTCGGAGATCATCTCGGTTGCTCCGTGTTTGCATGGGCGTAGCGAATGTGATGAGCGCCGCAACGTAATCGATCGTCGCCGCGCACAGTTGGAAACCGTCGTGGGTTCTGTGGGTTGCTGTTCTGGCGGTCTTCGGCGACGCGTCATACTCGCGATCAACGGACTCCGTGCAGGCGTCCGCAGCATGCTCCTGGTGCCGAGATCAAACGGGGTCCTTCCGCGTGCATCCTTCACCATCGGCGTTTCCCGCTTATCAGAATGCAGTTCGCTAACCCGAGGCTAGCGCGATTGCGCCGGAATCGACTATCGGTGGGCAGGCCCAATCAACGCAACGCATGTTACGTACATTCGAGGCGTTCTAGAGTAGCCTTGGAAAGTTCCATTTTACAATCACCGCGTGTTAAACCCGACCCGCAAACACGTATTTGTGATGGTTTGACGAACAAAGCGACCAGGACGCAACGCATCATGGCCTTAGCGACCACTCCGGCGCGACAAACCAACGACCTCGATGCATTTTGGCTGCCGTTCACGCCCAACCGCGCCTTCAAGCGCGCGCCGCGGCTGATCGCGCGCGCCAAGGGCATGCACTATTTCACGCCCGACGGCCGCGCCGTGCTCGACGGTCTTGCCGGACTATGGTGCACCAACGCCGGGCATAATCGCGATCCGATCGTCGCCGCGATTTCGCGTCAGGCCGAAGAGCTCGACTACGCGGCGGCTTTCCATTTTTCTCATCCGAAAGCCTTCGAGCTGGCGAGCCGCGTGGCGGCGCTGGCGCCGGGCGACCTCAATCGCGTGTTCTTCTGCAATTCCGGCTCGGAGGCCGTGGATACCGCGCTCAAGATCGCACTCGCCTACCACAATGTGCGCGGCGAGGGCGGCCGCACCCGTTTGATCGGGCGCGAGCGCGGTTATCACGGCGTCGGCTTCGGCGGTATCTCGGTCGGGGGCATCGTCAACAACCGCAAGACGTTCGGTACGCTGTTGACCGGGGTGGACCATCTGCCCGCGACGTACAGCCGGGAGCATCAGGCCTTCACCAAGGGCGAGCCGGAGTGGGGCGCCCACCTTGCCGACGAACTCGAGCGCATTGTCGCGCTGCACGGCGCTTCGACCATCGCCGCCGTGATCGTCGAGCCGATGGCCGGATCGACCGGCGTCCTGCCGCCGCCGAAGAATTATCTGCAAAAGCTGCGCGCGATCTGCGACCGCCACGGTATTTTGCTGATCTTCGACGAAGTGATCACCGGGTTCGGGCGTCTCGGCCACGCGTTCGCCGCCGAACGCTACGGCGTGACGCCCGACCTGCTCTGCTTCGCCAAGGGCATTACCTCCGGCGCCGTGCCGATGGGCGGCGTGATCGCGCGCGAGGGCGTCTACGACGCCTTCATGCGCGGCCCCGAACACGTGATCGAATTGTTCCACGGTTACACCTATTCCGCCCATCCGCTCGCCTGCGCCGCCGGCATCGCCGCGCTCGATCTTTATCGCGACGAGAATTTGTTCGAACGGGCGAGGGCGCTGGAGCCGCGCTATGCCGACGCGGCGATGGCGCTCGAAAGGCTCCCCGGCGTGCTCGATATCCGTACCGTCGGGCTCTCGGCCGGCATCGATCTCGCGGCCCGCGCCGACGGCGCCGGCGAACGCGGCTACGAGGCGATGGAGCGGGCGTTCCAGGACGAAGACCTGGTGATCCGCATCACCGGCGACACACTCGCCATCGCCCCGCCATTGATCGTGAGCGAGGCGCAGATCGGCGAGATTTTCGACAAGGTGGCGCGGGTGATCCGGGCGGTGATGTGAGGTGATGGTGAATGGCGAGTGGCGAGTAGCGAGTAGCGAGTAGCGAGTAGCGAGTAGCGAGTAGCGAGTAGCGAGTCAGCGAGTAGCGAGTAGCGAGTAGCGAGTAGCGAGTAGCGAGTAGCGAGTAGCGAGTACCTCATTCGCCATTCGCCATTCGCCATTCGCTACTTCCCATTCGCCAACTCGCCACGCGCCGGGGCTACCCCAGCCGGCGATTGACAGTGGCCGAGGCGCCGGGCACTGCTGCAGCGGTAATCGGCACTGCGGGGGCGCCATGTGGCTGATGCCATCAACGCATTCATTGGTTAGGCCGTGGAAAGTGTAAGTGTGCGGCCCGTCCGCGGCGATGTTCTTGCCGCGGCGATAGAATTTGCACGTCGCGAGCCGGGCAAGGTGCTCGCCTGCGTGCTCGGGCTTCATATTCTGATCTGGACGGTCATTCCGATTTTGATCTGTCCGAACCTTCAACTCGACCTCGCCGACGAGCTTGCGCTCGGCAAGGAGTGGCAGCTCGGCTACTGGAAGCATCCGCCGCTGCCATGGTGGGTCGCCGAGGCCGCGTACCGGCTCACCGGTCAGATCGACGCCGTCTACGTGCTCGGACCGCTGGTGGTTGCGATCTGCCTCTACGGGGTTTGGCTGTTGGCGCGCCAAACGCTCGGCGGCTTCCAGGGCCTGATCGCCGTTTTCGTTCTGGAGGGCACACACTTCTACAATTTCTCGGCGGTGAAGTTCGACCACGACCAGATGCAGCTGCCGTTCTGGGCGTTCACCGCGTTGTTCTTCCATCGCGCGCTCAGCCGCGGCGGCAGGTTCGATTGGATACTGGCCGGCGTTTTCCTCGCCGGCGCGTTCTGGGCGAAATACGCCGCCTTCATCCTGGCGGCGACGCTCGGCCTGTTCCTGATCGCCGATCCGACCGCCCGGCACGCCTGGCGGACGAGCGGACCCTATCTGATGGCGCTCGCGTGCGCCGTCGTGATCGCACCCAATGTCTGGTGGCTTATCAATCACGACTTTTTGCCATTCCGATATGCCGACGAGCGCGCCGTGGCGGCGGTGCGCTGGTACCAATACGTGACCTTTCCGCTGCAGTGGACCGCAAGCCAGGCGCTCGACCTGCTGCCGGCCGCGGGGCTTCTCGCGCTCCTCTATCTCGGCAAAACCGCGGGACGGCAGGTCTCCGCAGCACCGGCGTTCGACCGCCGCTACGTCGCTTGGTTGGCGCTGGGCCCATTCCTGCTGACGACCTTGGTTGCGGCCGTGCTCGGGCGCCTGGTGATGAACATGTGGGGCTATCCGCTGTGGTCGTTCGCGCCGCTCGCGGTGCTGCTGTGGCTGGGGCCGGTTGCCGACGAGCGCGCGCTGCGGCGTTTTGCCGTCGGCTTCATCGTGGTCTTCCTTGCCGCTCCGCTCATCTACGCCGCGGTCGAACTCGGCGAAACGCTCGTGCGCGATCGACCCAAGGCGACGCAGTTCCCCGGTCGACAATTGGCTCAAATCATCACCCGCCAGTGGCACGCGCGCTACGGCACGCCGCTCGCCTATGTGGGCGGCAGCGAGTTCCCAGTGAACAATGTCGCCGTTTATTCACCCGACCGCCCGCATGTCGTCGTGCATGGTGAGCTTAGACTGAGCCCTTGGGTCGACCCGGCGGAACTGCGCCGGCACGGCGCCGTGCTGGTCTGGCAGAAGGGAATGGCCGGCGCCGACCTCAACACGCTCAAGGCCACATTCGGCGACTTTGATATACAGCCGTCGCTGCTTTTACCCCGGCAGACCCGGTTTCGGGTCCAACCCGAGCGCATCAATTACGCTTTCGTGCCGCCGCGGCCATGACGGCGCGCTTTTATGCGGCCAACGGCCGCCGTCGCGTCGGCGCACTTGCGGCCCGCCCGCGCTTGTGAACACTGAGAAACCGTCGGCGCGAATCGTTCTCGGGGATTAGTCCTTGGGGATTGGTTGTCGGCTGTCGCTGTGATTTGGTGCTCTTGTCCCGCAAACGGTTCGGGCGTTGTCGGGCGTGGGGCATAGTGGGGTCGTTCATGGTGCGGATAAGCGCCATCTTTATCGCCGTCTGCATGATGCTCATCGCCGGCTCGCTCGGCTTTGTGCTGTACCTTCGCTTCGGCTTCACCGGCGCGGAATCCGCCCTTGTGGCGCTCGCGGCGCTCACGGCGCTTGCCGTCTACAACACCATTGCCGCCCGCAAGCACGACCGTGCCGAGGTCAGCGATCAGGTCGCCAGTCTCGCCCGCGGCGCCAGCGACACGGCCCGGCAAGTGGCCGAATTCGGCCGCCGGCTCGGCGCCGCCGAGGCCAAGGTCGAGAACGTGCTCCACAGGGCGCTGGCGACGGCGCAGCCGCTGGCCGCCGAAATCGAGGAATTGTCGCGGCTGGTCAAACAATTGGCCAATTCGGTCGCCGCCCACGACGCGATGCTGGCGCGTCAGGGTGGCCATGAAGGGCCGATGGCCCCGGCCGCCGCGTTCGCGCCGTCGGCCTCAGTCGCGCCGCCGTCTTCTTCGGCCGCCGCAGGGCCGCGAAAGGTCGTCGCCTTCAGCGGGCTCGAACGCGACGCCATCATCGCCTTGATCGCTAACGCTATCGAGGCGCAGCGCATCGATCTTTATCTGCAGCCGATCGTGACCTTGCCGCAGCGCAAGGTGCGCTATTACGAGGCAATGTCGCGGCTCAAGGCCGGCAACGGCGAAATCATCGCTGCGGTGGATTTCGTGCCTTACGCCGAGGCCGGCTCGCTGTTGCCCAAGCTCGACAGTCTCTCGGTGTTGCGATGCGTGCAGATCGTGCGCCGCCTGCTGTTGAAAAACCGCGAAATCGGCCTGTTCTGCAATCTGGCGGGCGCGACCTTGACGGATTCGAGCTTTCCGCAACTGCTCGAATTCATCGACGCCAATCGGGCCATCGCGCCGTCGCTGGTGTTCGAGTTCAGCCAGAGCGCGGTGCGCGCGATGGGGCCGATCGAGCACGAGAGCCTTGCCGCCGTGGCGGAGCGCGGCTTCCGCTTCTCGATGGACAATCTGACCGATCTTCGTATCGAGCCGCGCGAACTGACCGAGCGCGGCTTCCGCTTCGTCAAGGTGCCCGCTCAATTCCTGCTCAATCGCGTCGGCGTGGCTTCGACCGATATCCATCCGGCCGATTTTTCCGATCTGCTCGGCCGCTTCGGCATCGATCTCATCGCCGATCGCATCGAGGCGGAAGCGACGGTGGTCGATCTGCTCGATTACGATGTCCGTTTCGGCCAGGGCTTCCTGTTCTCGCCGCCGCGCCCGGTGCGCGCGGACGCGCTGCAGGCGCCGCCCGGCGATGCCGAGAAGACCGAGCCCGCCAAGGTCGATAAGGCCGCGCCGGCCGATGCCGCGGCAGGCGCCGGCGCGCCGGCAGGTACGCTCGCCCAGCTCGCGCGGGCGGGCGCCGGACGCAAATGACGACGTTTACGCCGGCGTTTCGCTGAAATCCTCCTTCGCTGCGAAGAAAACAGCCATTGCCGAACATCATTGAGCGATTTGAACCGCTGGCGCGCGATTACGACGTGCTGTTGTGCGATGTGTGGGGCGTGGTGCACAACGGCGTCGCCGCTTTTGCGCCGGCTTGCGAGGCGTTGACGCGCTTCCGCGCCCGTGGCGGAACCGTCATCCTCATCACCAACGCGCCGCGGCCGGACGCGTCGGTGCGGCGGATCATCGACCGCATCGGCGTTCCGCACGACGCTTATGACGCGATCACCAGTTCCGGCAACGTCACCCGCGGCATTGTCGAGACGCGGCGCGGCGAACGCGTGTTCCATCTTGGGCCGTCGCGGGATTCGCCGATCTTCGAGGGCCTCGGCGTTACCTTCGCGTCGGCGGAGACCGCCGATTACGTGGTCTGCTCGGGCCTGTTCGACGACGAGACCGAGACGCCGGACGACTATCGCGACCTGCTGGCGGCGATGCGCGCGCGCGCGCTGTTCATGGTCTGCGCCAATCCGGACATTGTCGTCGAGCGCGGCGATGATTTGATCTACTGCGCCGGCGCGCTCGCCGACGCCTATGCGGCGCTGGGCGGCGAGGTGCTCTATTGCGGCAAGCCGCATGCGCCGATCTACGAAGCCGCGCTCGGACGCGCCGCCGCCTTTCGCGGCGGCGAGGTGCCGCCGCTCGAGCGCGTGCTGGCGATCGGCAATTCGGTGAGAACCGACGTCGCGGGCGCCGCCGCCTTCGGCGTCGATTGCCTGTTCGTCATTTCCGGCCTGCATGCCGGCGACCTTGGCGGACCCGAGACATCCGACCTTTCCGGCCTCGACGCCACCTTCGCCGCCGCCGGCGTGGCGCCGATGGCGGTGACGCGCCGGCTCGCCTGGTGAGGATTAAGTGCGATGTCGGCCGGTGCGCGCGCTGGCGCGGGAATAAGTGGAAGACCTATCCCGCCGCCGCCTCTTCATCCGCGCTGAAAACCGCCTCGATCTTCGCTTTGAGCGTCTGCGCGTTGAACGGTTTGACGATGTAATTGCTGGCGCCGGCTTTTCTGGCGGCGATGACATTGTCGGTCTTGGATTCGGCCGTCACCATGATGAACGGCGTCTGGTCGAGCCCCGGATCGGCGCGCATCTCGCACAAGAGGTCGTATCCGGTCATCGGTTCCATGTTCCAATCGGAGATCACCAGCCCGTAGCGCTTGGCCCGCATCTTGGCGAGCGCGGCGCTGCCGTCGTTGGCGTCGTCGATGTCGGAAAAGCCGAGCTGCCGCAGGAGATTACGGATGATGCGGATCATCGTGCCGTAATCGTCGACAACGAGCACGGGCATGAACGGATCGAGCGCCATCGCTCTCTCTTCCTCTGCCTGCACGAAGCGTGGGACCGGCGCCGGCCGGTGCCTTGTTGTTTGTTGGGGGCGAGGCAACTGCCCCGAACCGAGGCCCCGCCGATCAGCCCTGAAGGTATCATCGGGCGATTGAATATCGGGTTAATCGCTCCGATCGCCGGGGGCTTGTCGTACAACTCGCTACGGCAATCGGCCGATAGCGGACGGCATGACGTGCCGTGCCGATTGCCGGCTTGACTTGCCCGGCTTGACTTGGCCCGGCGGGGGCTGCACCTACGCCCGGCAGTTCAGGTCAACCCCAGAAGTCCGATGGCGCCGCAACGCTTCCTCGTCGTGCGCGATACCGCGCCCGATGACACGCTCCGAGGCGCCGTCGTGGCCATTGGCAATTTCGACGGCGTGCACCGCGGCCATCGTGCCGTCATTGCGGTCGCGCGCGCGCGCGCCGCCGCGCGTGGCAGGCCGGCGGCCGTGCTCACCTTCGAGCCGCATCCGCGCGTGTTCTTCCACCCCCGGGAAGGACTGTTTCGGCTGACCGACGAAGCCGTCAAATTGCGGCTTCTCGCCGCGACCGGCCTCGATGGCGCCATCGTACTGACCTTCGATGCGGCGCTCGCGCGCCTCACGGCGGAAGAGTTCGTCGCCCGCATCCTGCTCGAGCGCTTCGCGGTGAGCGGGGTGGTGATCGGCTTTAATTTCCACTTCGGCGCCGGCCGCACCGGCTCGCCGGCGTTCCTCGAGGCGCAGGGCGCGGCGCGCGGCTTTACGGTCGATATCGTCGCGCCGCTTGAGGATGGCGGCCGTCCCGTCGCCTCCGGTCCGATCCGCGACGCGCTCGCCGCCGGCCGCGTGGCCGACGCAGCCGAGCTGCTCGGCTATGCCTGGTTCGTCTCCGGCACCGTCGCGCACGGCGACAAGCGCGGGCGTGACCTCGGTTTCCCGACCGCGAACATCGCGCTCGACCCGCATTGCGGCCTGCGCCACGGCGTCTACGCCGTGCGCGCGCAGCTCGACGGCCGCCGCTATGACGGCGTGGCGAGCTTCGGCCGGCGGCCGATGTTCGATAACGGCGGCGCGCTGCTCGAGGTCAATCTGTTCGACTTTTCCGGCGACCTCTACGGCCGCAGTATCGACGTCGCCTTCATCGGCTGGATCCGCGAGGAATTGGTCTTCGCCTCCGTCGACGACCTGGTGCGTCGCATGCATGATGATGCGAAGGAAGCGCGGGCGATATTGGCGCGGGTGGAAAATACGTTTCCGCCAAAGTAGAGGCGTCACAGCAGTCTGCGGTCGAACGGCGCTCGGACGATTGCGGCTATGCGCGCATGTGCGGCGTCGGCGTGTGCAGGGTTCAAGAGCCAGTTCGTTGCGAACGGCACGATCGCCGACGGCACGCGCAGGAGCGCCGACCGATTTTCCCGCAGCCATCGGTCGCCTAGGTCTCGCGTCAGGACCCGATTGTTTTGCCAGCCGGCTGCGAGTTCGTCTTCTGCGATCGATTCGAAACGAACGTCGTCCGGGATCTCGACCGCCAAAAGCTGAAACGTGTCCGGCACGTCTTCTGGGTCGACTTCCAAATGGACCAAGGTTTCAAGCAGCGTCGCGGCGGGATGATCCGACAAGTAGACGATCCTGGCACCTCGGGAATGCCAGCGCCCGGAAAAACGCAAACCCCCGCGACCGGACAAATCGGCGTGGTCGGTGCTGCGCCAGAGCCGCATGTCGATCAGGCGTAGATGCCGTGCTCGATACGACCCAGCATTTCCTCGACAACGCGCGCGCCGGTTTCACTGGCGAGATAGGCAAGCGGCGTTTCGCCCCCAAGGCTGCGCTTGGGCTTGCGCAGCCAGCGCTGCGCCTTGGCGGGATCGCCGAATACTTTTTCTGCGATCAGGGCGATGCGCTTGAGCCGCAGTGCCTTGTCGGTCTCCTCGACCGTGAGCAGCTCGTCGTTGGCGCGCCGGCGCGCCAGGGTCCGCTTCGGCACGACCAGCCGCGACAGCTCGTCCTCGGAATACCCGTGGCGGGCGAGTTCCGCGAGGACGTTGGCGTGAGCGCGCACGGCCGGGGCGAGCGGCAATTCGTCCGCCGTGGCGATGACGGCGATTTTCTCCGGCGGCTTGGTTTCCATGAGGGTTTCCGGACGCAAATGCCAATTGCCACGTTTGCCGTACAATATGGCATCGGCGCCGCGCGGCGTCCAGTCGCGCCACGCGTGAAGAAACGCTTCCCGCTGCGGTACGCCCTTGTTAGAAGGCGCCGCATGACCGAGAAGCCGACCAAGGGGCGCGATTACAGCGAGACGCTGTTCCTGCCCAAGACCGATTTCCCCATGCGCGCCGGACTGCCGCAGAAGGAGCCGGAGATCCTCGCGCGCTGGCAGAGCGAAGACCTTTATGGCCGCCTGCGCGCCGCCGCCAAAGGCCGACCGCGCTTTACGCTCCATGACGGGCCGCCCTACGCCAACGGCAACATCCATATCGGCCACGCGCTCAACAAGATCCTCAAGGACGTGGTCACCCGCAGCCAGGGCATGCTCGGCTTCAACTCCAACTATGTGCCGGGCTGGGACTGCCACGGCCTGCCGATCGAGTGGAAGATCGAGGAAGAGAATTACCGCGCCAAAGGGAAGCCGAAGCCGGACTTTTCCGACGCCGCCGCGCTGGTCGAGTTCCGCCGCGAGTGCCGCGCCTTCGCGCAGCACTGGATCGGCGTGCAGAGTGGGGAATTCCAGCGGCTCGGTGTCGTCGGCGACTGGGCGCACCCTTACACCACGATGGACAATTTCGCCGAGGCGCAGATCGCGCGCGAACTGATGAAGTTCGCCGCCAACGGCACGCTCTACCGCGGCAGTAAGCCGGTGATGTGGTCGGTGGTGGAAAAGACCGCGCTCGCCGAGGCCGAGGTCGAGTATGAGGATTATGTCTCGGATACGGTTTGGGTGAAGTTTCCGGTTGTCAATTGGGTCAAATGGATGCCTCCCTTTGTCGGAAGGGACGCGCCGGCTACAACGGCCCCCGAATGGGATCGGGAAGCTAGAGAGCTAGTTGATGCGCATGCCTCAATTGTCATCTGGACAACCACACCGTGGACACTCCCCGGGAATCGCGCCATCGCATTCTCGCCGCGCATCGAATACGGCCTCTACAAAGTAACCGAGGCCCCGTCGGAAAATTGGGCGAAAATTGGCGACTTATACATCCTGGCAGACAAGCTCGCAGGGAGGGTGTTCGAGCAAGCACGGGTGATAGCATACGAAAAGGTCGCCGATGTGCCAGCGTTAGTGCTTGGGAAGCTCATCTGTGCGCATCCGTTGAGCGGCGTCGGCGGCTACGATTTTCAGGTACGATTGCTTTCGGGCGATCACGTCACTGACGACACCGGCACTGGCTTCGTCCACACGGCGCCCGGCCACGGCCGCGAAGACTTCGATGTTTGGACGGCGAATAAAGCCGAACTCGAAGCCCGCGGCATCAACACCACGATCCCCTACACTGTCGATGCCGACGGCCGCTTCACCGACCAGGCTCCCGGCTTCACCGGCAAGCGCGTCTTGACCGAAAAAGGTGCGAAGGGCGACGCCAACGAGGCGGTGATCAAGGCCTTGATCGATGCCGGCATGCTGATCGCGCGCGGCAGGCTCACGCACCAATATCCGCATTCCTGGCGGTCCAAAAAGCCGGTGATCTTTCGCAACACGCCGCAATGGTTCATTGCGATGGACCAGCCGATCACGCTGCTCGCCGACACCGGCAAACATGGCCTGACCCTTCGGCAATTGGCGCGGGAGGCGATCGCAAAAACCCGCTTCGTGCCGCCGCAGGGCGAGCACCGCATCGGCGCCATGATCGGCAACCGGCCCGATTGGGTGATTTCGCGCCAGCGCGCCTGGGGCGTGCCGATCACGGTGTTCATCAAAGAGAACCCGGACGGTTCGGTCGAACTGCTCGACGATCCGGACGTCAACATGCGCATCGTCGACGCGTTCGAGGAGGAAGGCGCGGACGCGTGGTACGCGCCCGGCGCGCGCGAGCGCTTTCTGGGCCATCGCGCCGGCGAAGGCTGGCAGAAGGTCGACGACATTCTCGAACGTTTGGTTCGACTCCGGCTCGACGCACGCCTTCGTGCTCGAGGACGCCGTGCACTTTCCCGGCCTCGCCGGCATCAAGCGCAAGGTCGATGGCGGCGACGACACCGTGATGTATCTCGAAGGCTCCGACCAGCATCGCGGCTGGTTTCAATCCTCGCTGCTCGAAAGCTGCGGCACGCGCGGCCGCGCGCCGTTCGATATCGTGCTCACCCACGGTTTCGTGCTCGACGAGAACGGCCGCAAAATGTCGAAGTCGCTCGGCAACGTCACCGCGCCGCAGGACGTGATGGCCAACGCCGGCGCCGACATCCTGCGCATGTGGGTGTGCGCCGCCGACTATGCCGACGATCTGCGGATCGGGCCGGAAATCCTCAAGACCACGGTGGATACCTATCGCAAGCTGCGCAACACGCTGCGTTGGATGCTCGGCAATCTGGCGCACTTCGAGGACAGCGAGCGCGTCAAGGCCGAGCACATGCCGGAACTGGAGCGGTTGATCCTGCACCGCCTGACCGAGCTCGATGCACTGGTGAAGCAGGCCTACGAAGATTTCGACTACAAGCGCATCTTTGCCGCCATCGCCGCATTCATGACCGCCGATCTGTCGGCGTTCTATTTCGACATCCGCAAGGACGCGCTCTATTGCGATCCTTACTCGTCGGTGACGCGCAAGTCCTGCCTCACGGTGCTCGACTATGTGTTCCGCTCAACCGTGACGTGGCTGGCGCCGATGCTGTGCTTCACCGCCGAGGAAGCCTGGCTCGCGCGCTACCCCGATGCGGCATCGGTCCACCTCGAGAGCTTTCCCAGGATCTTGGCTGCCTGGCGCGACGACGCGCTGGCGGAAAAATGGCGCAAGCTGCGCAATCTGCGCCGCGTCGTGACCGGCGCACTGGAGCTCGAGCGCGCCGGCAAGCGCATCGGCTCGTCGCTCGAAGCCGCGCCGATCGTTTATGTCGCCGACGCCGACCTGTTCGGCATCGCGGCCGATGTCGACCTCGCCGAATTGTGCATCACGTCGGCGGCGACGCTGGTGGAAGGCGAGGGGCCGGCGGCGGCGTTCCGGCTCGACGACGTAGCGGGCGTCGCGGTCGAACCGCGCCGGGCGCAAGGGCAGAAATGCGCCCGCTCGTGGAAGATCCTGCCCTCGGTCGGCGCCGATCCGCACTATCCCGACGTCACCCCGCGCGACGCCCAGGCGCTGCGCGAGTGGGACGCCATGCGCAAAGCGGCGGAGTAGGGGGTCGGCGTGGCGGAAGCGGCGGAAGAGGGCGCGTCCGGTTTCACCGGTTCCCATGGTTCCTATGCCTGGGGGCCGCTGAGCGCGTTTGGACTTATCGTCGCGGCGCTCGTCGGCGTCATCGATCAGGCGGCGAAGCTTTGGCTGCTCGACGTGTTCGGTCTCGCCGGCCGGGCGCCGGTGGCGCTCGGTCCGTTCGTCGACCTCGTCGTCACCTGGAATGCCGGCATCAGTTACGGCCTGTTCCAGCAGGAGGGGGCACTTGGCCAATGGGCGCTGCTGGCGTTCAAGGCCGTCGCCGTAGCTCTATTGTGGATATGGCTCGCCCGGGCGCCGTCGCGGCTGACCGCGGTCGCGCTCGGGCTCATCATCGGCGGCGCAGTCGGCAATGCCGTCGACCGGCTGCATTGGCCGGGCGTCATGGATTTCGTGCTGTTTCACATCGAAACGGCCGGCTGGCGCTTCCGCTGGTATGTCTTCAACCTCGCCGATGTCGCCATTGTTGCGGGTGTGGCCGGCCTGCTTTACAACTCCTTGTTAACCGGGGCGCCGCAAAAGCGCCCTGATCGCGGATAAAACCGTCAAGGTGCCATACCGGCACGTCGGGTGGGTGAAGGCATGCCGCAGGAAACCAGCCGCGGCCGCAGAATCGGGGGCATCGCGCCCAGGATCGGCCGCATCGCGTCAGTGCGCGCTACTGTTTTGCGGGCAAGCGTTGTTTTGCGGGCAAACGTCGTTTTGCGCGCAAGCGTCGGTGTCGCCGTGCTCGGCATCGCGTTCATGAGCGCGACCGCCGCGCGCGCCGATGACGACAATCCCGCGTGGTCCAAATTCATGCAGACGCTCGGCCTCAAGAAGGAGCCCGAGACGCAAATCCATTACACCGAGCGCTCGCCACTCGTCGTGCCGCCGAGCCGCGATCTGCCGCCGCCCGTCAGCGATGCGGCCGCGCCGGCGCCGGACTGGCCGAAAAATCCGAAAACGACGGCCTCCAAACAGACAAAGAAGGACGCCGTTGTACCGGGAACGGGTCCGATCCAGACGCCAAATCCTCCGATCGAAAAGCACTGGTACAATCCCGCCGACTGGTTCAGCAAAGAGGAATACGCAACGTTCCCAGGCGAACCGGTACGCGCGGATCTGACCGATCCGCCGGCCGGCTACCGCGTCCCGTCGCCGTCCCAGCCCTATGGCATTTCGCCGGACGGTAAAAAGACCAAGCCGACGGCGAGCGACTTCAACATGGTTCCGATCGGCGGCCAGACTGGCAGCAAGTAGCCGGGCCAACTGGCGCCAGCGCGTACGTTGGTGCGTGGTGAGGGAGCGGCGCCGCGTGGCGCCATGACGACAAGCCGGGTGTTCATTGGATCGGGCGCGATCGAACTGCGATCGCTCCCGCGGAGGTCAACACGTGCCGAAAATGCCGCTGAAAATGCCGATGCTCGTTTTAACTGTCGCTGCCGCCGCCGTTGCCACCGCCTTGGGCGCGGCGCCCGCGGGCGCCGCCGTGCCCGATGTCGCGCACTTCACGCTCGCTAACGGTCTTGAAGTCGTGGTGGTTCCCGATCACCGCGCGCCGGTCGTCACCCATATGATCTGGTACAAGGTCGGCGCCGCCGACGAGACCCCTGGCAAATCCGGCCTCGCGCATTTCCTGGAACACCTGATGTTCAAAGGTACGGCCGAGCATCCGGGCGGCTTTTCCAAGGAGGTGGCCGCGATCGGCGGACAGGAGAACGCCTTCACCGCCAGCGACTATACCGGCTATTTCCAGCGTGTTCCGCGCGAGCACCTCAAGGAGATGATGGCGCTCGAAGCCGACCGCATCACCGGCCTCGTTCTCACCGATGCGGTGGTCAAGCCGGAACTCAGCGTGGTGCTCGAAGAGCAGAACATGCGGGTCGCCAACAATCCGGGCGGCCGGCTCGGCGAGCAGATGGACGCCGCGCTCTACCTCAACCATCCCTACGGACGGCCGACGATCGGCTGGCGGCCCGAAATCGAGGCGCTGACCCGCGACGACGCGCTGGCGTTCTACCGGCGCTTCTACACGCCCAACAACGCCATCGTCGTGGTCGCCGGCGACGTCACGGCCGACGAGGTCAAGGCGGACGCCGAAGCGACCTACGGCAAGATCGCGCCGCGCGCCGAGATCGCGCTGCGCCGGCGGCCGCAGGAACCGCCTCAGGAAGCGCCGCGCACGGTCACCCTCGCCGATCCGCGGGTCGAGCAGCCGAGCCTCATTCGGTCCTATCTCGCGCCGTCGGTGACGACGGCGAAGCCCGGTGAGAGCGAGGCGCTCGAAGTGCTGGCGCATGTGCTCGGCGCCGGTCCCGACAGCCGCCTCTACCGCTCGCTGGTCGTCGACAAGGCCATCGCCGTCAATGCCGGCGCCTATTACGTCGCGACCGCGGTCGATTACGGCAAGTTCGCCGTCTACGGCGCGCCGACGCCCGGCACCAGCCTGCATGACACCGAGGCGGCGATCGATGCCGTGCTCGCCGACGTCATCGAACACGGCATCACCGCCGACGAACTCGACAGCGCCAAGACCCGTTTGATCGCCGACGATGTCTATGCGCGCGACAGCCAGGCGGCGCTGGCGCGCTGGTATGGCGCGGCGCTCGCCACCGGCGAGACGGTCGAGACGCTGCGCACCTATCCCGACCGCATCCGCGCCGTCACCGGCGACGCCGTGCGCGACGCCGCCAGAACCTGGCTCAACCGTCGCGCATCGGTGACGGGCTACCTCGTCAACAGCCTCAAATCCGAGGAGAAGCATTCGTGAACGTTTCCGTCATCGCTTCGGCGCCGGCATCGTCCCGCTCCCGCCTTGCGCGCCCGCGCGCGAGGATCGGGTCCCGCATCGCGGCCGCCGCCGTCGTGCTGCTCGCGTTCGCCGCCCCGGCTCGCGCCACCACGATCGAACGCGTGGTGAGCCCGCTCGGCATCGAAGCCTGGCTGGTTCACGAGCCCGCAGTTCCGCTCGTGGCCGTCGAATTCGCCTTTGTCGGCGGCGCGGCCCAGGACCCTGCCGGCAAGGCCGGAACGGCGACGCTCGTCGCGTCATTGCTCGACGAAGGTGCCGGTGATTTCGATTCGAAGGCGTTTCACCAGCGGCTCGAGCGCAAGGCGGTCGAGCTGAGCTTCTCCGCCGAACGCGATTCGATCCACGGCTCGCTGCGCACGCTCACGGCAAACCGCGACGAGGCGTTCGACGATCTGCGCCTGTCATTGACCGCGCCGCGGTTCGATTCCTCCGACGTCGAGGTCATTCGGTCGCAGGTCTTGTCATTGGTGCGGCGGGAGACGACGAGCCCGAACGACATCTCGTCGCAACGCTGGTTCGAGACGGCGTTCGCCGGCCATCCCTATGGCCGGCCCGTCAACGGCACGCTCGAGTCGGTGCCCGGCATTAAGGTCGCGGATCTGAAGGACTATTCGCGGCGCGTCCTGGCGCGCGACAATCTGAAAATCGCGGTGGTCGGCGACATCGACGCCGAGAGCGTCAAGGTCATGCTCGACCATGTGTTCGGCGCCTTGCCGGCCAAGGCCGAACTCACCCCGGTCGCAACGGTCGCGCCGCAGGGGCTCGGCCGGCGCATCGTCGTCAAGCTCGACGTGCCGCAGGCGGTGGTGACGTTCGGCGGTCCCGGCATCGCCCGCAAAGACCCCGATTTCATGGCTGCCTATATCGTCAACCACATTCTCGGCGGCGGCACGTTTTCCTCGAGGCTTTATCAGGAAGTCCGCGAGAAGCGCGGGCTTGCCTACTCGGTCAATGACAGCCTGGTCTGGCTCAATCATTCGTCGCTGTTTCTCGGCGGCACCGCGACGCGCGCCGACCGCGCCGGCGAGACGCTCGATCTGATCGACAAGGAAATCCATCGGCTCGCCGAGGACGGCCCGACGGCGGACGAACTCGCCAAGGCCAAGGCCTATCTCAAGGGCTCGTTCGTGCTCAATCTCGACACCTCGAGCAAGATCGCATCGTTCCTGCTGCAATTGCAGCTCGACGGCATCGGCGCCGATTATATGACGCGCCGTCCACAACTGATCGATGCCGTGACGCTCGACGACGCCAAGCGCGTCGCCAAGCGCCTGCTCGACGGCGGCATGCTGGTCACCGTCGTCGGCCGGCCGGAGGGGATTGCCGCGAAGTAGCTGTCGCAAGCCGCGACGGACCCAAGTCGGATCCAAGTCGGATCCGAGTTCGTCAAGCATCGTTCCCGGGTTTCGCTCGCGCTCGACCCGGGCTACGTTGCGCCATGATCCGCATCAACGCACAGATCGAGATCGACGAGCGCGAGATCGAAGAAACTTTCGTGCGCGCGTCGGGGCCGGGCGGGCAGAACGTCAACAAGCTCGCGACCGCGGTGCAGCTGCGCTTCGACGTGCGGCGCTCGCCGTCGCTGCCGGGCGACGTGCGCGCGCGGCTCGAACGGCTCGCCGGCGCGCGGCTCACCCGCGACGGCGTTCTGGTCATCATGGCGCAGCGCCACCGTACCCAGGCCCGCAATCGCGACGATGCGCTCGAACGCCTTGTCGATCTCATCCGCCGCGCCGCCATCGCGCCGCGGCCGCGCCGCCCGACCCGGCCGACCGCCGGTTCGCGCGAGCGCCGCATCGAAGCCAAGAAACGCCGCGGCAACGTCAAGGGCCTGAGGCGCGCAAAGCCATCGTTCGATTGACGATGAATGCCTTTATCAGGAGTACGCCCAACAAAGCGGCTTGTA
Organism: uncultured Pseudomonadota bacterium; assembly: GCA_963836095.1. Classification (GTDB taxonomy): domain Bacteria; phylum Pseudomonadota; class Alphaproteobacteria; order Rhizobiales; family Xanthobacteraceae; genus BOG-931. The sequence continues at coordinate 309,824 of CAWIHU010000010.1, read as the reverse complement.
ATGCGCTTGCTGCTTTATGCGGCAACGGGCGCCATTTCGGTGCATGTGCGAAATGCAAAATTGGCGGCATTACGACGGCACGATAACGTTTCACCCGGATTTCAGCTGGTTTGGCGCAAGTATTTGATTTCAAGATCCGATTTGAGTTTCAAATAATTGTTCCCGCCGGCGCTGTCGGCGATCTTGCTGCCCAGCCTCGTCTCGCCTACTTGGAGGGTGGGATAGGGACGCTCAAACCGGGGCCAACTCAACGGACAACCGGGAGAACTGCATGACCAAGGCGACTTCGGCGACACTGATGGAACTGGGTGCCAAGCGCATCCTTCCGTTCGAGCGCGTAGCGCTCGTATTACAGGGTGGCGGAGCTTTGGGGGCGTATCAGGCGGGTGTCTACCAGGCGATCGACGAGGCGCGGATCGGCGTCCATTGGCTGTGCGGGACGTCGATCGGCGGCATCAATGCCGCGCTGATCGCCGGCAATCCGCCGGAGAAGCGCGTCGAGCGGCTGCGCGAGTTCTGGGAAGCCATCACCAAGCCGCCGATCAACATTCCGAACGTGCCTTGGTTCTCGGATTTGCCGTGGAACGGCAACGGCCAGGCCCGTTACTGGACCAATCGGATGAGCGCGTTCGCGACCATGTTTCACGGCGCGCCGGATTTCTTCACGCCGCGGCCGTTTCCGCCGATAAACTCGGCCGCCGAGAGCCCGGAGGACGTCGGCTATTATGATACCGCTCCGTTGAAGGCGACGCTGGAGCGGCTGGTCGATTTCGATCTGATCAATCGCAAGGACATGCGCCTGAGCGTCGCCGCCACCAATGTGCGCACCGGCGCTCCGGTCTATTTCGACAATACCGAGCAGAAGCTCTCGGTCGACCACATCATCGCGAGCGCGTCGCTGCCGCCGGGATTTCCGCCGACCAAGATCGACGGCGAATATTATTGGGACGGCGGCGTCGTCTCCAACTCGCCGATGCAATACGTCATCGACAAGCGGCGGCGTTTCAGCGCGCTCGTGTTTCAGGTCGATCTCTGGGATGCCGACGGCGAAGTGCCGCTCGATATTCCCTCGGCCAATCTGCGGGCGATGGAAATCCACAGCGCCAGCCGCATCAATATTTCGCTCGAGCAATATCGCAAGGCGCAGCAATTCCGCCATGCGCTGTCGCGGTTTCTCGATCAGCTGCCGGAAAACTGCCAGAACGATCCCGACGTGCGCTTCCTCGCCGAAGAGGCGCACGTGAAGGTCTCGACGATCGTGCAGCTGAAGTACCAGGCGAAGAAGTACGAGACGGCGGGCAAGACGTTCGAGTTCTCCCGCCGCGCGATGGAAGAACATTGGCAGGCCGGCTACGAGGACACCAAGGCCGCGCTCGGCGAGCCGGCGGTGCTGGAATTGCCGGATCTGTGCGAAGCGGCGCGGATCTACGACGTGCACCGCGGCTGGATGAGTTAGTGGGCGTTGGCGCGGCGCGAGCGCGAGTGGCGAATAGCGAATAGCGAATAGCGAATAGCGAAGGTTTCCCTGCTCGCCATTCGCTATTCGCTATTTCGCTATTCGCCGACGGCGCGCGCCGCTAAACTCGACAACGCTCCCGCAACCAAGTCGCCGATGGCCGTCCGCCAACTCTCCGAAGCCGTCATCAACCGCATCGCCGCGGGTGAGGTGGTGGAGCGTCCGGCGAGCGTGGTGAAGGAACTGGTCGAGAACGCGCTCGATGCCGGCGCGCGCCGTATCGACGTCCTTACCGACGGCGGCGGGCGGCGGCTCATTCGCGTCACCGACGACGGCGAGGGGATGACGCGCGCCGATCTGGCGCTGGCGGTCGAGCGCCATGCCACCTCGAAGCTCGCCGACGAGGATCTTATCGCCATCGCGACGCTCGGCTTTCGCGGCGAGGCCCTGCCGTCGATCGGCGCGGTGGCGCGGCTTGCCATCACGACGCGCCACAAGAGCGAGCCGCACGCCTGGGCGGTCGAAGTCGATGCCGGCGTGAAATCAGCGCCGAAGCCGGCCGCGCTCGGCGAGGGCACGCGCGTCGAGGTACGCGACCTGTTTTACGCAACGCCGGCGCGGCTCAAGTTCCTCAAGCAAGACCGCACCGAGGCCGAGGCGGTGCGCGAGGTGGTGCGGCGCCTCGCCATGAGCCGGCCCGATGTCGCCTTCACGCTCGCCGGCGAGGAGCGGGCGCCGGTGACGTACGCCGCGACGCTTCCAGGCGCCACCGGGCGCCTGACGCGCCTGGGCGACATTCTCGGCGCCGACTTCCGCGCCAACGCGGTCGAGATCGCGGCGGAACGCGAGGGCGTCGCGGTCGAAGGCTTCGCCGCGCTGCCGACGCTCACGCGCGCCAATGCGCTCGGCCAATATCTGTTCGTCAACGGCCGGCCGGTGCGCGACAAGCTTCTGATCGGCGCGGTGCGTGGCGCCTACGCCGATTATCTGCCGCGCGACCGTCACCCGTTGCTCGCGCTGTTCGTGTCGCTCGATGCCGCGCGAGGTCGACGTCAACGTTCATCCGGCCAAGGCCGAGGTGCGCTTTCGCAACGCCGGTTTGGTGCGCGCCTTGATCGTCTCGGCGCTCAAGCAGGCGCTGGCGCGCGAGGGGACGCGCGCGGCGACGACCGGCGGCAACGCCACGCTCGCGGCGTTGCGGCCAGCCTCCGGCTTTTCCTCCTCCGGGGGCCGCGGCTGGGACTGGCGCCGCTCGCCGGCGCGACCGGGCGATCCGCGTGGAGCGTACGCCATGGCGCGCAGTCGCGGCTTCGCCGAACCGGGTCAGGCCGCGTTCGATGTCGGCGCTCCGGCCGCCGATTTGCGCGCTGCGGCCGAGTCGCCGTCGAGGCCCGCGGTTTCGCCGCGCCCAACGCCGAAGCGATCGCGCATCCGCTCGGCGCCCCCTGCGCGCAGGTGCACGACACCTACATCGTGGCGCAGACGCGCGATGCGCTGGTCATCGTCGACCAGCACGCCGCCCATGAGCGTATCGTCTACGAGAAGCTGAAAGCGGCTTTGGACAAAACCGGCGTCGCCCGGCAGATTTTGCTGATCCCGGACATCGTCGAACTGGATGAAGCGGACGTCGAGCGCCTGCTCGCGCACGCCGACGACCTCGCGCGCTACGGGCTCGTGGTCGAATCTTTCGGTCCCGGTGCGGTGGCGCTGCGCGAGACGCCGGCGCTGCTCGGCGAGATCGACGGCGCCGGTCTCGTGCGCGATCTCGCCGAGCATATGAGCGAATGGGACGAGACGCTGCCGCTGGAGCGTCGGCTGATGCAGGTCGCTTCCTCGATGGCGTGTCACGGCTCGGTGCGCGCCGGGCGGCGGCTCAAGCCGGCCGAGATGAACGCGCTGCTCCGCGAGATGGAAACGACGCCCAATTCCGGCCAGTGCAATCACGGCCGTCCGACTTACGTCGAACTCAAACTCACCGACATCGAGCGGCTGTTCGGGCGGCGGCTGATCCGGATGCGTTTCGGTTCAGCCACCAAAAGTCGTCAGATCAGCCGCAGAATGATGAATTCGGTATCGTCGTAGCGGCGCCGCTCCAACTCAGTGAATCCTTCCGGCGCGGCGAACGCCGACTTGACCGCCTCCTCGACGACGATAAGCGCGCCGGGCGACAGCCAGCCGCCGGTGCGCGCGGCGGCGAGCGCTTTTTCCGCGAGCCCTCGTCCGTAGGGCGGGTCGAGGAAGGCGAGTGCGAACGGCTCGAGCGGGTGCGCCGGGCCGAGCTTGGTGGCGTCGCGGCGGAACACGCGCGAAACGCCGCCGAGGCCAAGCGTGGCGATGTTTTCGCGCAAGAGCGCGCGCGCCTCGGCGCCCTCGTCCACGAACAGCGCGAAGACGGCGCCGCGCGACAGCGCTTCGATGCCGAGCGCGCCGGTGCCGGCGTAAAGGTCGAGCACGCGCGCGCCGGTGACGGAGTCGCCGTAGGCGTGGACCAGAATATTGAACAGCGCTTCGCGCAGCCGGTCGGCGGTCGGGCGGATCGCCTGCGATTTTGGCGCCGCGAGCGTTCGCCCGCGCAGCCGGCCGCCGACGACGCGCATCAGCTTTTCCGCGGCCGGTGCGGTCGCGCGCCGGAGGCGCGGTCAGGCGAGCGGCGGCCGCGGCCGCGCGGCGGGCGCTGGCGCGGCTCGGGTTCGGGTCGCTGCTGCGGCGGTGCCTTGGCCTTGAAGCGCTCGACCAACACGTGGCGGCCCTTGCGGTCGGTGAGGAGGCCGGCGCGCGGCTTGTCCTCGGAGGGTTCGGCGCGCTTCTCGTCCCGGCGGCTGCCGCGGAATTTGCGCTGCAGTTTCTTGCCGGGAGCCTGCTCGGTGGCGCCGCGCCAGGAATGCGCCGGCGGCGGCGATTTCGGTCGACGCGGATTTTTTCCTCTGCCCGGATCTTCGCGTGGCGGTTTGGCGCGATCACGGCCTTCGCGCCCAGGCGGTTCGCGTCGTTGCGCCGGTGGCTCGCGTCGTTGCGGCGGTGGCTCGCGTCGTTGTGCCGGTGGCGTCGGCGGCGTGGAAAAATCCGCGCCGGACGCCGCGATCACCCGCTCGCCGAGCTGCTCGCGCAGCACGCGGGTGCGCACCTCTTCGACCTCGCCCTCGCTCGAGATCGCCGAGTTGAAACGGGCCGAACGAGACGCGGATGAGCCGATTGACGGTAAGGCCGAGATGGCCGAGCACGTTGCGCACCTCGCGGTTCTTGCCCTCGCGGATGGCGAAGGTGAGCCAGAGGTTCGCGCCCTGGACGCGGTCGAGCGTGGCGTCGATCTCGCCGTAATGGATGCCGTCGACGGTGATGCCGGCGCGCAATTCGTCGAGCTGCGGCTGCGTCACCGTGCCGTGCGCGCGCACGCGGTAGCGCCGCAGCCAGCCGGTTGTCGGCAGCTCGAGCTCGCGCGCGAGCCCGCCGTCATTGGTCAGAAGGAGCAGGCCCTCGGTGTTCAAATCGAGCCGCCCGACGCCGATCAGGCGCGGCAAATCCTCCGGCAGGCGCTCGAAGATGGTCGGCCGGCCCTGCGGATCGGCATGCGTCGTCACCAGGCCGCGCGGCTTGTGGTAGAGAAACAGCCGCGTGCGCTCGCGCTTCGGCAGCGGAGCGCCGTCGACCTCGATGCGGTCGCGGGCGGTGACATTGAGCGCGGGCGAGGTGACCACCGCGCCATTGACGGCGACGCGGCCGGCGGCGATCCATTGCTCCGCCTCGCGGCGCGAGGCGAGCCCGGCGCGGGCGATCGCCTTGGCGATGCGTTCGCCTCCCGTGCCGGTTTGGCTCGTGTCGGTTTTGCTGTTGTCATTCATCAGGGTCCGCCAATAGACCGGGGCGCGCATTCAGGCAAATGTAATGATGTCATTCATGGACATGGCGCTCTGCGAGGCGCGGGCGGCGGCGACGGTGGGCGAAGTCCCGGTCGGCTGCGTCGTCGTCCGCGAGGGCGCCGTCATCGCTCGCGCCGGCAATCGTACCGTCACCGACCGCGACCCGACCGCCCATGCCGAACTCGTGGCGATCCGGGCGGCGGCGGCCGCGCTCGGCTCGGAGCGGCTCGGCGACTGCGACCTCTATGTCACGCTCGAGCCTTGCGCCATGTGCGCGGCGGCGGTCGCCTTCGCGCGCATCCGCCGGCTCTATTACGGCGCCGCCGATCCGAAAGGCGGCGCGGTCGATAATGGCGTGCAGTTCTTCGCCGCGCCGAGCTGCCATCACCGCCCCGAAGTCTATGGCGGCCTCGCCGAAGCGGAAGCTGCGGCCTTGCTCAAGGATTTTTTCCGCGAGCGGCGCTGAAGCCGACAAAAAGGCGCGCGGTGTCTTCTTTTTATTTTGAAACCTTCACCCTGTTTTGAAGTTGAAATTGATCCTTGGATGATCTCAAGGCACGTTCGTTATCAGGATCATGAGATCGAAGTGTCGATCAATTTTATTATTTGCGTGTTAGTCATGCCGCGGTCGGGATGCCGTTACCATGGCTGATCGGAACGGAGAGAAGCGATGAAGTTGCTCGCACTGCTGGCCGCGGCCTGTCGCACTCAGCGCCGCCTCCTCCTCCACCCCGTCGGCGGCGCAAGTGCTCAATCTGTCCGGCCAATTTCGCTGCGTGCAGGGCTGCGCCGGCGGACTGGTCGGCCAGCCGGCGTTCGTCACCCAGAACGGTTGGGACATGCGGCTTGTCAACGAAGCGGGCCAGCCGTCGCGGGCATGGATCGATTATCCCGGTCATATCTGGGCTGAATATTGGCAGGAAGGCGCGGTCTATTCGGCCGACGGCATGACCATTCAGTTCGATCGCGGCACCGTCTGGCAGCGCGATCTCGGGCAAGTGGTGGTACCGCCCATGCCGGTTCCTCCTCCCGCCGCCGCACCTGCGGTCCGGGGGAGGCGGCAAGCCGCCGCTCCAGTCGCGCCTGCCCCGGCCGCGCTCAATGCCTTCGATGGCAGTTGGAGCGTCGTGATCTACACGCAAACCGGCGGCTGCGGACCGTCATACCGCTACGGCGTGCGGATCGTGAACGGCCGTGTGGTCAACGACATCGGCGATGCCGTCGATCTGCAGGGGCGCGTCTGGCCGAACGGCGCCATCCGGGTCAGCGTTTCGTCCGGCGGCCAACAGGCGAGCGGCGAGGGCCGCTTGTCGCGCGCCGCCGGCGGCGGCACATGGCGCGGCGAGGGCTCGGCCGGATCCTGCGCCGGCGTGTGGCAGGCGGTCCGGCGCAGTTAGCCCCATTGCGTCGAACAAAACGCGGGCGCTCGCCGGATCGGTATGGCGTCCGCTGCAATTGGTAGCAACCCGTAAGGCTGGCCGTTTCGTCTGCAAATGCCGGGTCTTCTCGGAATAGTTTTCAGGATATTTTCCGAACTTTTTCAGAACGACAGACGCTGGAATCTTAAGCGCGCCGTTTCATTTGTCATGCGCCGCGTCGTGCATCGTCCTATCTGCATATCAAGCTGCGCGCCCGGATTGACGCGCGTCAAAATCTAAAAATGCGAACGTGAATAGCTGCTTTCGTCGAGCCGAGATTATCCGCGTTGTTTGCAAAAGGCGACGGAGCGTCACAATGGAAATGCGGCCGGGTTTGACACGGGGCCCGATGCTTCATGTGCTGGCGCTCGCGGGCGTGCTGTCGGCGCTGACGACGCTTTCCGCCCATGCGCAATCCGTATCCCAGCCGGGCGCGGCTGGCGCGACGACGACGATCGATGGTCGTTATCTGCCACCGCCACCGCAGCCGTTCCGGGGCGAGATCAATCTCAATGCCGCGCAATCCAAGCCGGCGTGGCCGGCGCGCGTCGTGCCGCCGCCGGGCGCTCCCAATGTTCTGCTGATCATCACCGACGACGTTGGCTTCGGCGCGCCGTCGAGCTTCGGCGGGGTCATTCCGACGCCGACGCTCGACCGCATCGCCGCGAACGGCCTGCGCTACACCAACTTTCACTCGACCGCGCTGTGCTCGCCGACGCGGGCGGCGCTGCTCACCGGACGCAATCACCACTCGGCCGGTTTCGGCGTCGTCGCCGAGGCGGCGTCGGGCTATCCCGGTTACGACACCATCATCGGCAAGGACACCGCCACGATCGGCCGCATGCTGCGCGAGAACGGCTACCGCACGGCCTGGTTCGGCAAGGACCACAACACGCCGACGTGGGAGACGAGCCAGGCCGGACCGTTCGACCGCTGGCCGACCGGGCTCGGCTTCGAACATTTCTTCGGCTTTGTCGGTGGCGACACCAGCCAATGGCAGCCGAATCTGTTCCGCAATACGACGGCGATCTACCCTTATGTCAGCAATCCCGGCTGGAACCTGACGACGGCGATGGCCGACGACGCCATCCATTGGCTCCATCAGCTCAACGACATCAATCCATCGCTGCCGTTCTTCGTGCACTACGCGCCGGGCGGCACGCACGCGCCGCACCAGCCGACGCCGGAATGGATCGACAAGATCAGCGACCTGCATCTGTTCGATAAGGGCTGGAACGCGCTGCGCGATCAGATCTTCGCCAACCAGAAACGGCTCGGCGTCGTGCCGGCGGACGCCAAGCTCACGCCGTGGCCGGATATGCTGTTGAAGACATGGGACAAGCTCAACGACGGGGAGAAAAAGCTCTTCATCCGTCAAGCCAACGTGTACGCCGCCTATCTCGCCTACACCGACCACGAGATCGGCCGCGTCATCCAGGCCATCGACGACATGGGCAAGCTCGATAACACGCTGATCGTCTACATCAGCGGCGACAATGGCGCGTCCGCCGAAGGTTCGCCGAACGGCACGCCGAGCGAGATTCTGCAATTCAACGGCATCGAACTGCCGGTCGCGGCGCAGATGAAATTCTACGACGCCTGGGGCACGGACCGCACCTACGCGCACATGGCCGTGCCGTGGGCCTGGGCGTTCGATACGCCGTTCAAATGGACCAAGCAGGTGCCGTCCTTCTTCGGCGGCACGCGCCAGGGCATGGCGATTTCGTGGCCGGCGCGGATCACCGACAAGGGCGGCATCCGTGCGCAATTTCATCATGTGATCGACATCGTGCCGACGCTTCTGGAGGTCGCCGGTATCCCGGCGCCGGTGATGGTCGATGGTATCGGGCAGAAGCCGATCGAAGGCGTCAGCATGGCCTATTCGTTCGACAAGGCCGCCGCCGATGCGCCGTCGCCGCATCACGTCCAGTATTTCGAGATGATGGGCGTGCAGGGCCTCTACAGCGACGGCTGGATGCTGAGCGCCGTTCCCGCGCGCGCGCCGTGGCAATTGCTCAGCGCGGCGACCCAGGATCCAGCCAGCGCCTACAAATTCGAGCTGTACGACGTCCGGCACGACTGGACGCAGTTCACCGACGTCGCGGCGGCCAACCCAGCCAAAATGCGCGAGATGACGGATCTGATGTTCGCCGAGTTCGGCAAATATCAGGTGCTGCCGCTCGACGCGTCCGTCGCCACGCGCCTGGCCGCGCCGCGGCCGTCATTGGTCGCCGGGCGTAAGGTGTTCAGCTATTCCGGCGAACCGGTCACCGGCATTCCGAACGGCGCGGCGCCGAACCTCCTCGACACGTCCTACACGATAACGGCGGAGATCGATGTGCCGGCTGGCGGCGCCGAAGGGATGATCGTCACCGAAGGCGGGCGGTTCGGCGGTTACGGCATGTATCTCCTCGAGGGTAAGCCGGTCTTCCTGTGGAATCTGCTCGACCTCAAACGCGTCCGCTGGGAAGGCAATGCGGCGCTGGCGCCCGGCAAGCACACGGTCGAATACGACTTCAAGTATGACGGGCTCGGCTTCGCCACGCTGGCTTTCAACGATCTCAGCGGCATCGGCCGCTCGGGCAGCGGAACCTTGAAGGTCGACGGCAAGACGGTCGCGACCAAGATGCTCGAACGTACCGTCCCCTTGGTCCTGCCCTGGGACGAAACCTTCGATGTCGGCGCGGACACCGGGACGCCCGTCGACGATCAGGACTATCAGGTGCCGTTCAAATTCACCGGCAAGATCGACAAGCTGACGGTCGCGGTAGCGCCGCCGGTGCTCACGCCGGCGGACGAGCAGCGGTTGCGCGATGCGCAACGCGCGGTGCGCGATGCTGATTAGAACATGATCTGGAAAGTGAAATGCCGGTTTCCGTCATGATCGAGTTCGCAATGTTGCGATAGCAGGAGGCAGAAATGCGTGCGTATGCGTTGTTAGTTGCCGCCGTAGCGGCTCTTGTCGTGGCCGCGCCCAGGTTATCGTCGGCGCTGCCGATGATGGACCATGGAGCCGTCACCGCGCAGTCGGCCGCGGCGTCGGGCGTCCAAAAAGCCTACTATGTCTGGCCGTACGGCTATTATCGTCCCTACGCGTATTACGGCTATTATCAGCCCTACGCCTATTACGGCTATGCTCAGCCCTACGCCTACTACAGCTACTATCCGTACAACGGTTATTACGTTCGTCAGGGATGTTATGCGGGGGCGTGCGGCTACTACGGCTGGTAGCGGAAAGATTGCGGGCGTTGTCGTCGGCTTGCGTCAGTCGGCGAGCAGCGCGCCGAGTTGTTCTTTCACCTCGGTTTTGACCGCCTCGGCGGAGCGCAAAATGGCGCTCGCCTGATAAAAATCGAGCGTGCGGAACAGCGCGACGTTCGGCCGGATGAGGAGATCGGGCGCCGCATGGTCGAGCTTTGCCGCGACGATGGCGCCGCCCATGATCAGCAGCGTGGTGAAGATGCATTCCCACGCGCCCGGCAGGTCGGCGCGCTCGACGCTCGGCACGCCGAAGACGTCGACGGCGACGATGACGTCGGCAAGGCCGCGCAGCCGGTCGAACGGCAGCGGGTTGGTGGCGCCGCCATCGACCAGGACGCGCCCGTCGATGGTGACGGGGCGGACGAGGCCGGGAATGGCGATCGAGGCGGCGAGCGCCGGCATCAGCTCGCCGGCGGTGAACAGCGCTTCGCGCCGCCGGTAAAGGTCCGTCGCCACGACGGTGAGCGGGATGGCGAGCGCGGCAAAATCCGCCGGGATTTGCGGCGGCAGGAATTGCGCGCAGAGCTTTTCGGCATTGACCTGCGTCGCTTCGCCGAAGGCGCCCGCGAACAACTGGGCGAGCGTGCCGGCGCGCGCGGCGAGCAGGCGGCGCACGGTTTCCGGCCGGTTATGCGCGAAGCCGATCACGTGGTGGCGGATGTCCTTGCCGCGCATGCCGGCCGCGTAGGCGGCACCGATCAGCGCGCCGATCGAGGTGCCGGCGATGGCTGCGGGCTTGATGCCCATCTCGTCGAGCGCTTCGATCACGGCGATGTGCGCGAGCCCGCGCGCACCACCGCCGCCGAGCGCGAGTGCGAATGTCTTCATGCGGATTTATCGTCCGGCGGTACGGCTTATTTTAGCTCTGGCTCTTGGCGAATTCCCAGGCCTTGGCGGCCAGCGGCCGCACCAGCGTGGCTTTCTCCGCCGCCAGCGCACTGGTCGCGGTGCCGTCGCGCACGCGTCCGGCGATCCCCTGCAGGATCGCCGCGATGCGGAAGAAATTGTAGGCGAGATAGACCGGCAGATGCGGCCTGGGATCGAGGCCGGTGCGCGCGACGTACATGTCGACATAGGCTTCGAGCGAAGGAATGCCGAGCGCCGCGAGGTCGCAGCCGACCAGCGAGCCGGTGCCGGCTTCCGCCGGCGGCATGTGCCACTGCATCAGATGGTAGGAGAAGTCCGCCAGCGGATCGCCGAGCGTCGAAAGCTCCCAATCGAGCACGGCCAAAATCTTCGGCGCGTCGGCGGCGATGATCATGTTGTCGAGGCGATAATCGCCGTGCACGAGGCGCGGCGCCTGCGGCGGCGGCAGATGCGCGGGCAGCCATGCGATCAGGCGATCCATGTCCTCGATCGTCTCGGTCTCCGAGGCGCGATATTGCTTCGACCAGCGTTCGACCTGCCGCGCCACGTAATTTTCGCCGCGGCCGTAATCGGCAAGCCCGATCGCGGCCGGCTCGAACGTGTGCAGCCGCGCCAGCGTCGCATTCATGGCGTCGTAGACCCGCGCCCGCTCGGCGGGATTGGACGCCGGCATTTCCGCTTCCCAGAAGATGCGGCCCTCGACGTGCGCCATCACAAAGAACGCCGTGCCGATCACGCCGTCGTCGCCGCAATAGAGGACCGGCTCGGGGACGGGGAATTTCTGGGCGTAGAGCGCGCTGATGACCCGGAATTCGCGGTCGACCGCATGCGCGGACGGCAACAGCTTGCCGGGCGGCTTGCGGCGCAGCACGTAGCGGCGTTGCGGCGTTTCGACGAGATAGGTCGGATTCGATTGGCCGCCCTTGAACTGGCTGACCCGCGTCGGGCCGGCGATAGCCCGCGACATGTTCGCGCAAATAAGCTTCCAGCGCGCCGACGTCGAAGCGCAGGCGTTCGGCGACCTCGCGGGTGCCGGAATAGGCGTTCTGGCGGTCGGTGGTCATGTGCCTTGTGCTGTCCTGATGCGGGGCAACGGCGGTTACAGAGGTCGTGCGGCAACAATATCCGTTCTGGAGAAATCATCCCCTTTGAAAAGGAGCGGCAGCCCACGGCTCTTTGCCAGCCCGTAACTGAAGCAGTCGGCCAGGTTCAAACGAGCACGATGCCGACCTTTGCCGTATAGAAAGAAGGCGTGGATTGCTGCATCCGCTTGTTCACGCGTCACATCGACCATCTCAATCCCCAGATCTTCGGCAGTGAGTTGAACGCGTCTTGGATCGGCGTGCAATTTGCGCCCGATAACGATCATATGGGCTTCGACGTACGACACGGTCGACATGATCGCCGCTGTGTCGTCGAGAATGTCGATATAAAGCGGAGCCTCGACTTCTTCGCGGATGATCGCGATCAAGATCGAGGTGTCGACGACGATCACGTCGGAACGCCGTTTTCGTCGTAGCCGATGATTTCCTCATCGGTCAGGTCTTCGTTGATGTTCGGCAGCGATCTGAAGTAGGCAAGCTGTTCCGTCAGCCTTTCGCGATTGACGCGCCCCTTTTTCTTTGCCGGCCCCAAGCGCTGCAAACGCTCGTCGACAGCCTGATCGATCGCTTCGGTCAGGCTTTCACCAGTCCGCGCGGCAAGCTTGCGGATTTTCGCCTCTGTGGCGGCATTCTTGATGATTACGCCCATCGCGTCACCGGCTGATAGGTGTATATAAAACGACGATATCAATATATACGGTGCAGCGTGAAATGGCTACTGTTCCGAGCGTTCGCCTGTAAGCGTCTCCCGCTCCATCGCCTGCCAGCCGATGTCGTGGCGGCAAAAACCCTCGGGCCAGCGGATGCGGGAAACGGCCGCGTAGGCGCGCTCGCGCGCCTCGCGCACGGTCGCGCCGATCGCCGTGACATTGAGCACGCGTCCGCCATTGGCGAGGATGCGATCGCCGTCCGCCTTGGTGCCGGCGTGGAAGATTTCGACGCCCTCGACGGCGGCGGCTTCGTCCAAGCCTTCGATCACCGAACCCTTGGCGTAGGCGCCGGGATAGCCGTTCGCGGCCATCACCACCGTCAGCGCCGGATCTTGGTACCAGCGCAAATCGAACGATTTGAGCAGGCCGTCGCGGGCGGCCAGAAGCGCGGGCACGAGATCGGACATCAGACGCAGCATCAGCACCTGACATTCAGGATCGCCGAAGCGGACATTGTACTCGATGAGCTTCGGGCCATCGGCGGTAATCATGAGGCCGGCATAAAGCACGCCTTTGTAGGGCGCGCCCATGGCCTGCATCGTGCGCATGGTCGGCTCGACGATCTCCCGCATCACCCGCTCGCTCATTGCGGCGTCGACGATTGCGGCCGGCGAATAGGCGCCCATGCCGCCGGTGTTCGGCCCTTTGTCGCCGTCGAAGGCGCGTTTATGGTCCTGCGCCGAGGCGAGTGGGATGGCGTTATCGCCGTCGCACAGCGCGAAGAACGAGGCTTCCTCGCCGGCAAGGAATTCCTCCACCACGACTTCGGCGCCGGCTTCGCCCAAGCCGCCGCCGAGCATCATGTCGATGGCGGCTTCGGCCTCGGCGACGCTTTCCGCCAGCACGACGCCCTTGCCGGCCGCGAGCCCGTCGGCCTTGATCACGATCGGTACGCCGGGGTTCACCGAGGCCTGCGCGCGAACATAGGCTTTGGCCGGCTCCGCCGCCTGGAAGCGCTCGTAGGCCGCGGTCGGGATGCCGTTTGCAGCGGCACAAATCCTTGGTAAAGCCTTTGGAGCCTTCGAGCCGCGCCGCCGCACGGCTCGGTCCGAACGCCTTGATGCCGGCGGCCTCGAGGTCGTCCACCAGACCGGCGCAAAGCGGCGCCTCGGGGCCGACCACGACGAAATCGATCGCGTTCGCCCGGCAGTAGGCGATCACCGCCGCAGGATCGGCGATGTCGAGCGCCACGCATTCCGCCTCGTGCGCGATACCGGCGTTGCCGGGCGCGCAGACAAGCCGATCGGTGAGCGGGCTTGCCGCCATCTTCCAGGCCAGCGCATGCTCGCGCCCGCCGGAGCCAAGGAGCAGAATATTCATAAGTTGCAAAGCCTTGCCGGCGCCCCTGTAGCATGGCCGCGCGGTAGCGCAAGCAAAACCCGCGACTTGTGCACCGCCCTTGATTTGCGCTTGTGATGCGGTGAACTAGCTGCCATCTGCACGATCATATGCCGACCGCGATGAACGAACCGCGCCTCAATCTGCCGGAATTGACCGTCTCCGAACTCTCGACGGCGCTCAAGCGCACGATCGAGGAGGCCTATGGCTATGTGCGGGTGCGCGGCGAACTCGGCAAAGTCAGCTATCATTCCAACGGCCACGTCTATTTCGATCTCAAGGACGAACGCGCCTGCATCGCCGGCGTGATCTGGCGCAGCGTCACGCCGCGCATCAAGCTCAAGCTCGAAGCCGGCCTCGAGGTGGTCATCACCGGGCGGCTGACCACCTATCCCGGCCGCTCGCAATATCAGATCGTGGTCGAGACGCTGGAGCCGGCCGGCCTCGGCGCGCTGATGGCGCTCCTCGAGGAGCGCAAGCGGCGACTGGCCGCGGAAGGATTGTTCGACGAGGCGCGCAAGCAGTTGCTGCCGTATCTGCCCGACGTGATCGGCGTCGTCACGTCGCCGACCGGGGCTGTCATCCGCGACATTCTGCATCGGCTCGCCGACCGCTTTCCGCGCCGCGTGCTGGTGTGGCCCGTCAAGGTGCAAGGCGAGGGCTCGGCCGCGGAAGTCGCCGCCGCCATCGCCGGCTTCAATGCGCTGCCGCCCCGAGCAGTCGCGATCTTTGGTCCTCCCCGCAAGCGGGGGAGGGAAGGGAGGGGGAGCGCTGACGCGGCCCGATCTCATCATCGTCGCGCGCGGCGGCGGCTCGCTCGAGGATTTGTGGTCGTTCAACGAAGAGATCGTCGTGCGCGCGGCGGCCGAGAGCATGATCCCGCTGATCGCCGCGGTCGGCCACGAAACCGACGTGACGCTGATCGATTTCGCCGCCGACAAGCGCGCGCCGACGCCGACCGCCGCGGCCGAAATGGCCGTGCCGGTGCGCGCCGAGCTGATGGTCGATATCGACAGCCTGGCGCGGCGCGCGCTCGCGTCGTGGCAGCGTAATCAAGAAGCGCGGCGCAGCGAGTTGCGATCGGCCGCCCGCGCGTTGCCGGACGCCGACGCGGTGCTGGCGCTGCCACGGCAGCGGCTCGACCATGCCGGCGACCGCCTGTCGCGCGCGCTGCGGGCCAACGCGCACGTCCATCGGCTGGCGTTCTCGCAGATCGGCGGCAGATTGAGCGCGCATCTTTTGCGTTCGCAGGTCGAGCGCCGCCGCGAGCGCTACGCCTCGATCAGCCTGCGGCTGCGGGCGAGCGCCGCCGCAAGCCTCAAGGCCCATCGCGCCGGCATCGACCGTCAACGAGACCGCGTCGTCATACTGGCCGCGCGCGCCGCGCGCGCCGTCGACAATCTGCTGGAGGCGCGTTGGGCTCGCTGTGAACGCGATGCGCAACTGCTCGCGGCGTTTTCCTATCGCGGCGTGCTGGCGCGGGGCTTCACATTGGTGCGCGACAAAGCGGGCCGGCCGCTGCGCGCGGCCGCCGATGTCGCGCCCGGCCTGGCGATCGGGATCGAGTTCGCCGACGGCCGTGTCGGCGCCCGCGTCGAAACCGTGCAAACGTCAGGTCTGGAACGCGCCGAGCCGCCACCACGGCGGCGCCGTCGGGCGGCCGATCCCGGACAAGGCAGTCTGTTTTAGAAGGTTGCGGCATAGCTTCGTTCACGCAGGTTTTCGATTTCGGCGAAGGTTCCACATGTGACTGTCTGTTCAGATTGTGGCAATCGCACCGCGGCGAATCTGACTGTTTGTTCATACACATAATCCTTCACTGCCGTGGAACTGCCATGTTGTTTTGCGATTATGGCAATGGCGAACTTTGCTTCGCGCTCAAGGAGGACAGCATGATCCGAGCGACATTTGTGGCTGCGATTGCGGCTTTGGCTTTCACGGCGTTTTCGGGCGCCTCGAACGCGGCCCCGATCGCTCCGCTCCCGGCGACGGTGGCGAGCGACGTCGGCGCCGGCAATCTCACGCAGGTGTATTGGCACCATCACTGGCATCATCACCACTGCTGGTGGCGCCACGGCTACCGTCATTGCTGGTAAGCCGCTTCTGACGCCGGACGCTCGCACGTTCCGGCTCACGAGGTCGCTGATAAGGCGCCGCGCCGAAGCAATCGTGCGGCGCTCTCTTTATTGGCTGGCCCGTCGTTTTTTGCCCGTCGTTTTTCGCCATGCGTCGCGACAGGGTTTCGCCACGGCCGAGCAATGATTATGTTGTCCGCCGCGGGCCGATCGAGCATGGCGGCTCGTCTGCACGGAGGTCCATTTGCTCAATCGCACCGATCGCCCGTCTCCCATGCCCGGCGAGGCCGAGGTCAAATATCTCGACGGCGACTTTCGCGTCGTGCGGCCGGGCGCGTTCGTGCGTTGCGCGGTGACGGGCGTGTCGATACCGCTCGAAGAGCTGCGCTACTGGAGCGTCGATTTGCAGGAAGCTTACGCCACGCCCGAAGCGGTGCTGCAGCGGCATGCAGCCGAGTACGGCCGGGCCAGGTCCTGACCTGACGCCACTCCCTATCAATGCCGCTTCGCGGCGCCGAGCACCAGGTCGCGGAACGCGGCCGTTTCCTCTTCCGCGATGACGAGGCGTACCGGCAATGCGCTGGCGCGTGCGGCAAGCATTTCAACAGCCGGATCGCCGGACAGCCGAACGAGATCCTTTTCGGTCGTGAGCAGGACGAGGCTCTCGGTCTTGGCGCGGGCGATCAATGCCCGCGCCTCGGCGGCCGTATAACGATGATGGTCGGGAAAGCCGGCCCGCGCGGCGATGGCGATACCGGCGGCGGCGAGCGTGGCGAAGAATTTTTCCGGGTCGCCGATGCCGGCGAAGGCCAGCACCCTGCGTTGGCCGAGCGCGGCGATCATCGCCTGATCCGGCTCGAGCCGGGCGTGGAAGACGGCGGCGTTGTGGCGCCGCGCGGCGTCGATGGCGGCTGCCGCGCCGGCCGGAGGGCCGACGATGATCATCGCCTGGGCGCGCTCAACCTGCACGCCGAGCGGCGCCCGCAACGGACCGGCCGGAATGACGTGGCCATTGCCGATGCCGCGGCGGCCGTCGACGACGATTATAGCCAGGTCTTTGGCGAGCGAGGCATTTTGAAATCCGTCGTCCATCACCATGACGCCGGCGCCGGCTGCGCGCGGTCAGCGCGCCGTCGAAGCGGTCGCGCGCGACGATGGTCGGCGCGAGCCGCGCCAGCAATAGCGGCTCGTCGCCGACGTCGGCGGCGGAATGCATCGCCGCATTGACCCGCACCGGACCCGGAGGCGTCCGCCGTAGCCGCGGCTGAGAAAGTAGGGGTGCGCGTGCGCGGCCAGAAGGACCTGCGCGACCGCGATTGCCGCCGGCGTCTTGCCGGCGCCGCCGACGGTGAGATTGCCGAGGCAGATGACCGGCACGCCGACGCTGCGGCCGGGCGAATTCATGCGCCGCGCGGCCACCGCGCCGTAGATGCCGGCGAGGGGGCTAAGGAAACCGCCGCGGCCGGGCCGCCACCAAAACGCCGGCTCGCGCATTACGACGCCCGCTGTTCCAGCCGCAGCTGCATCAGATAAGGTTCGATCGCCGCCAGCGTGCGCTCCAGCGCGCCGCCGAGCTTGCCGATGGTCGCGATGGCGGCTTGGGCGACGACGGCGCGCGACGCCGGCTTCGCCAGCCAGTCGGCGAGGTGCGCGGTCAGCGCCGCCTCGTCGGCGACGAGCTCGGCGCCATGCGCCTTGTCGAGCGCGGCGTAGATTTCGGCGAAATTCCACACATGCGGGCCATGCAGAACGGCGGCGCCGAATCTCACCGCCTCGATCGGGTTCTGGCCGCCATGGCTCGCCAGCGAGCCGCCCATGAACACGATCGGCGCGAGCCGATAGATCAGGCCGAGTTCGCCCAGCGTGTCGGCGATATAGACGTCCACATCCGCCATCGGCAGTTCGTGCTGTGAGCGCAGCGCTGCCTTGAGGCCGGCGGCCTTGGCGATTTCGGCGATGCTCGGCCCGCGCGGCGGGTGACGCGGCGCGATCACCGTCAACAGCTACGGAAATTTGGCGCGCAGCCGCCGTGTGCGGCGATGATCGTCGTTTCTTCGTCGGCATGGGTCGATGCGGCGGCGAGCACGATGCGCGAGCCGATCATGTCCTTGAGCTTGTCGAACGCCGCCTGGTCGACCGGCGGCGCCGGCACGTCGAGCTTGAGATTGCCGACATAGCTCACGCGCGGCGCGCCGAGCTGCGCGTAACGTTCGGCGTCGGCGGCCGACTGCGCCAGGCACAGATCGAAACGTCGCAGCAGCGCCGCGATGGCGCCGGGCAACAACCGCCAGCGGTCGAACGAGCGCTGCGACACCCGGCCGTTGACCAGAATCATCGGGATGCCGCGGCGCGCATTCGCCACGATCAGATTGGGCCACAGATCGGATTCGACGAACAGCGCCAGATCCGGCTGCCAATGGTCGAGAAAGCGGCCGACGAAGCGGGGCGCGTCGAGCGGGATGAATTGGTGCAGCACGCCCTTGGGCAGGCGCTGGGCCGCGAGCGCCGCCGACGTCACCGTGCCGGAGGTGACGAGCATTGCGAAATCCTGGGCGCGGATGCGCGCGATCAGCGGAATGACCGCCAGCATTTCGCCGACGCTGGCGCCGTGAACCCAAATCAGCGGACCGGCCGGGCGCGGCAGCGTCGCTTCGCCGTAACGCTCGCCGAGCCGCGCCGGGTCTTCTTTGCCGCGGGCGAGGCGGCGCGCCAGCAGCCGCGGCGCCAGCGGCGCCGCCGCGCTGCCGACGAACTCGTAGGCGCGCAAGGCGAGCGGCAGCCGATCGCGTTCAGTCAATCGTCCCGGTGCGGCCGATGATCGCATTCGTCCACCATCGTACGTCATCGCCGCCGCCCGACCAAACGTTTCCGCAACACGCGCGCGCTCAGCGCTGCGGCTGCGGATTTTCCGGATCGAGCAGCCGATGCAGATGAACGATGAAATATCGCATCTCGGCGTTGTCGACGGTGCGCTGCGCCTTCGCTTTCCAGGCGGCGTAGGCGCTGGCGTAGTTCGGAAAAACTCCGACCATGTCGATCTTGCTGAGATCCTTGAATTCGCTGCCTGCGAGATCCTTCAGTTCGCCGCCGAACACGAGGTGAAGGAGCTGCTTCGGAGCTTGCTGTTTTGCGGTATCAGCCATGACGGTCATTCCACGCGCGCTCATCTCAAGGTCCTCACATCGCGCACTCACAGACGTGAGTGCTCAAAGTGACGCGATCCGCCGATCCCGCAAGAGATCGATGAGCGTCGCATGCCTGTCCCGGCCGGCCACGACGAGCGCCCCGTGCCGAGGCACGGGACGATTATAGATGACAGGCCCACCCGCGAAGGGCGTTATCGCGCCGCCTGCTTCGTGCACCAAAAGATCGGCCGCCGCAAGGTCCCAGTCGTGGCTGTTGCCGCCGGCGATTGCGATGTCGAGCGCGCCTTGCGCGACGCGGGCGAGACGTAGCGCGAGCGACGCCACCCGCGGCGCCGGCGTCATCGGCGGTGCGATCGTTGCGAGGCGGTCGATGAAACCCTTCGGCCCGGCGATGCGGGCGTCGGCAAGCGTTGCTCCCGTCGTTGCCGCGATCGGGGCGCCGTTGCGCGTCGCGCCCGCGTTGGCGGCGGCCGCGAACATCTCGTCCGTCACCGGCGCGAAGAGGCTGGCGATAATCGGCCGGCCGTCTTCGACCAGCGCCACCGAGATGGTCCAATCCGGCGCGCCGGCGATATAGCCACGGGTGCCGTCGATCGGATCGACGATCCAGACACGGCGTGCCTCAAGCCGCGCCGGATCGTCGGCGCTTTCTTCCGAGAGCCAGGCGACATCGTCGCGCTCGGCCATCAGGCGCTCGCGCAGCAGGCGGTTGACGGCGATGTCGGCGTCGGAGACCGGAGACGTGGCGTCCTTGGTCCAGGTATTCATCGGTTTGCGGAACATCGAGAGCGCGACGCCGCCGGCTTCCCGCACGTGCGCGACGAGCCGATCTAACAAGAGGTCGTGGTCGATCGTCTCAATGGCCGGCAACGGTCATCCCTTCGACGCGCAAGGTCGGCGCGTTGGTGCCGTAGCGGAACGACAGATTGTTCGCCGGCGTGATGCTGGCGAAGATGTCGAACAAGTGCCCGGCGATCGTCACCTCGCTCACCGGAAAGGTGCATTCGCCGTTCTCGATCCAGAACCCGGCGGCGCCGCGGCTGTAATCCCCCGTCACCAGATTGACGCCCATGCCGATCATGTCGGTGACGAAAAAGCCGTCCTCGATTTCGGCGATCAGCTGGTCGGGCGTTTTGTCGCCCGGCGCCATGTGCAGATTGCTGGCGCCCGGCGAGGGGGTCGAGGACACGCCGCGCTGGGCATGGCCGGTGGTTTCAAGCTCGAGCTCGCGCGCGGTCGCGCAATCGAGCAGCCAGGTCTTCAACACGCCGTCCTCGATCAGCTTGCGCTTCTTTCCGGCGACGCCCTCGGCGTCGAACGGCCGCGACCGCAGGCCGCGCGGCCGCAGCGGATCGTCGATGATGTCGATGCCGGCGGCGAAAATCCTTTGGCCGAGCTTCTCGCGCAGAAAACTGGTCTTGCGCGCGATCGAGGCGCCGTTGATCGCGCTCGAGAGATGACCGACCAGCGAACCGGCGACCCGCGTATCGTAGACGATCGGCACCCGGCGCGTCGTCACTTTGCGCGGATTGAGGCGCTTGACCGCGCGTTCGCCGGCGCGCCGCCCGATCGTCGCCGCGCTTTCCATGTCGGCGGCGTGCAGCGTCGAGGTGAAATCATAATCGCGCTCCATGCCGGTGCCGTTGCCGGCGATGGCGGTCATGGCGATGGCGTGATGCGAAGCGAGCGTCGCGCCGTGGAAACCGTGGCTCGTCACCAGCACCATGCCGCCGACGCCGGCCGAGGCCGAAGCGCCGCCGGATTTGGTCACGCCCTCGACCGCAAGCCCGGCTTCCTCCGCCTCGCGGGCGCGCTTCTCCAGAACGTCGACCTCCGGCATGTCGGGATCGATGAGATCGAGCGCGGGTAGCGTGCGCGCCAAGAGCGCCGCATCGGCGAGCCCAGCAAAACGGTCCTCCGGGGCCGCGCGCGCCATGGCGACGGCGCGCTCGGCGAGGCCATCGAAACTCTCGCCGATGAGATCGTTGGTCGAGACCACCGCCTGTCGGTGCCCGACCAGAACCCGCAGGCCGAGATCGTCGCCTTCGGAGCGCTGCGATTCCTCCACCGCCCCGTCGCGCACGTCGACCGAGAGCGAGACCGAACGCACGGCGAGAGCGTCGGCCTGATCAGCGCCGGCACGGCGAGCGGCGCCGACCAGACGGTCGGCCAGATCGATGAGGGCGGATTGGTCGAGAAGTGCGGGCATGCGAAGGGGAGTTCCATGGCTGTGGGAGGGGTTGGCCAGCCAAGCCGCGACATGACAAGGCCGTGAAGACGCCAACATGAGGCCACGCGTCGCGTGATTCAACCCGCGCCGATGCGGATCACGCTCGGCAAGCGAGAATTCCGCCGTTACGTGCGCCCAAGGGGTGCCGACAATTGCGCCAATGCCGGCAACGGGTTGTCAATCATGGCGATTGTTGGGCACAGACACACCACCTCTTAACCAGGGATCTTAAGCCGATTGCGATGGCGCTGTGGCAAGTTGGGCACGACTGGGCGGCAACAGCCCGGCGGGAGCCGAAAGTTTTCGGGGCGTCAAATGGAAGTCGGCAGGTTCGCTGCCGGGTCGAGCCGCGGCGTGCGGCTCGACCCCTTCTCCTTGCCCGTGCGTTTCGAAGCCGCCGACGAAGCGGCCGACGGGCGCCGGCGCATTGTCGATCTGCATCGCGAGCGGGTGGTGTTGCGGCGGTGCGTGCGCGGCATGCGCATGGCGTTGAACCTGCCGCTCACGGCGTTCCGCGGCGTCGCCATCCGGCTCACCGGCGAAACCGGCGGAACCCCGACTGCCATCGCCGTCGTGCTCGAGCACGGCGATCCGGCGCTGTCGCTGCCGCTTTATTCCGCCAGTGAAACCGATGACATCGTTGCCGAGTGGCAATGCTGGGGCCGCGTGCTCGGGCTGCCGCTCCTCGTCGCCGAGCATGACGGGTCCTTGCGCGAACCCTTCGCGCGGCTCGGCGCGCTGCGCATCGCGCCCCCCGCGTGGCGCCGCCGCCGCCGCACGACGATCGCCCGCCGCCGCCCGACCAATCTCCTGCGTCGCCGCACCGTGTTGCGGGCCGGCATGTTAGCGGTGCATCGCGAGCGCGAGATTATCGCGCGGGATTGAAGGAACCCCCGTTCGCCGGCTAGACAATCTGATGGATGCAACTTTGATCTTGATCGACAGTCCTTCCGAGTTGACGCGCGCCCGCCAACTGGTCGAGCGGCTTTGGGAATCCGACAAGCCGGCCGATATCGCCCGCCTGGAGGCACAGGCCCGTTTGATCGCGGCTTACGAACAGGGCCGATGGCCACGGCAGTCCCCGCGGACAGCCGACCTCATTCGACACCTCATGGAGCAGCATGGCCTGTCGCGGGCCGACATGGTTCCGATTCTGGGTACGGCAAGCCGGGTCAGCGAGGTGCTTGCCGGCAAGAAACAATTGAGCATGGCGATGGTGCAGCGCTTGCGTGCCCGCTTCCACGTTCCTGCCGACGTTTTGTTGCCGCCCTCGAAGGAAGGACTGCCCCGCCGGACGACGCGCCGGGCCGCGGCATAAGCGGGCAATTCAAACCACGGCGACAGGACTGGGCGTCAGAAACGCCGACAGCATGCGCCGGGCGTCGGCGCAGCGCGCGGCGCGCCATGAGGCCTCATAAAGATCGGTGCCGAAGATCACCGACAGTGTGTGGCCGTTCGACAGGTGAAACTGGGTGAGCGCGACCATCAGCACATAGAGGCGCAGGCCGTCGAGGCCGGGCGGCAGCTGGCCGGCCTTGGTGCCGCGCGCGATCAGTTGCTCGATCATGGCGAGGACGGGCGACGACATTTCAGGAATGCGGGTGGATTTGCGCAGGAATTTCGCCTTGGCAAGATTCTCCGCCGATAAAAGCCGCACCAGATGGCGATTGCGGTCGAAATAGTCGGCGAGGAAATCGAACAGCTGCAGCAGGCCCTCGCGCGCGTCGCTGCGGTCGACGCCGATTTGCAGCTCGCGCTTGCGCAAGCCGCCGAGCGCTTCTTCGATCACGGCGATGTAGAGGCCCGATTTGCTGCCGAAGTAATGGTAGATCATGCGCGGGTTGGAGCCCGCTTTGGCGACGATGCGGCTGATACGCGCGCCGGCGAAACCGTGGGTGACGAATTCGCTGGTCGCCGCGCGCAGGATTTGTTCGCGGCCTTCGCCCGGGCTGCGGCGGGCGCGGCGGCGCGGCGGCGGGGCAGGGGGGGCGCGGTGCGGCGGCGGTTCGCTGTCGCGATAGGTCATGCGAGCGTCATCCGCGCGCCGCGCGCCGCGAGTGCTCCGGCAAGATCGATGAGCGCGCGGTCGCTGCTCGGCGCGGCGATGAGCGACAGGCCGATCGGCGTGTGATGCCAATGGCCGAGCGGCAGCGTTACTTGCGGCGCGCCGGCGTGGCCGGCGATCGCGGTGAGCCGCAGCGCGCGGGCGTAAAAGTCGCCGATGACGGCGCCGGACGCGTTCTTCGGCAGCGCCACGCACGGCGTAGCGGGGAGCACGATGGCGGTGCCGGGCGGCGTCAACGCCTTAAAACGAGCGCGGATTGCGGCGCGGACCGGGCGATATTGGGCGATCTGGTCGGGCGTCACGGTTGCGGCGCCGGCGAAGCGCGCGGCGATGTCATCGGCAAGCGGCATGCGGTTCGCAGTGAGCCAATCGCCGAGGCTTTGCCAGACTTCGGCGTCTTGCAGGACGCGATAGGCCTCCAGACAAGCTCTATCCTCGCCGGCGAAGACGTTGATGCTGGTGTAGGGAGCCCATGGTTCGGCGCGCCGTATGAGTTCCTCGGCGAGCGGCGGGTCGACCAGCGCAAAGGCATCGCGGGCGAACGAAAGTTTGGTGATCGGGGCGCCTTTCGGTTGCTGCGGCAGCAGCACGGCGCCGACGGCGGCGAGAATTTCGGCGGTGCGGGCGAACCAGCCGATGGTGTCGTAGGACGGCGCGAACGGCACCACGCCGTCGAGCGGGACGGCGCCGTGGCTCGGGCGAAAGCCGTAGACGCCGACGAAATTCGCCGGCACGCGCACCGAGCCGCCGGTGTCGGTGCCGAACGCAAAATCGGCAAGCCCGGCGGCGACCGCGACGGCGGAGCCGCTCGAGGAGCCGCCGCACAGGCGGTCGGGGCAGGCCGGATTGATCGGGCTGCCGTAATGGACGTTGCGGCCCTCGAGGCTGAACGCGAGTTCGTCGGTCACGGTCTTGCCGATCAAAGTGGCGCCGGCGGCCAGCGCCCGGTCGACCGCGGGCGCCGAGCGCGCGGCCGGTTGTTGTTGCTCGAGCCACACCGGATTGCCGCCGCCGGTGCGCTTGCCGGCGACGTCGATCAGGTCTTTCACCGCGAAGGTGAGGCCACAGAGTGCGCCGCGCCCGATCGGCTCGTGGCGGAACAATCCGTCCGGGACGAACGCGCCGAAATAATCCGGTGGCGCGGCGCGCGGAATATGTGCGGCCGTCGCCATCTCACCGCGCCGCGACCGCGCCGACCGCCTTGATGACGGCGGCGGAGCCGGTGACGAAGCCGAAGCATTTCTTGACGTTCCAGATCGTCGCTTCGGTGCAGAAATCCGGCGAGGTGGTGGCGCAGCAATCGTCGAGAAGAATGCAGCCATAGCCGAGAAAATTGGCGTCGGTGAGCGAGTGCAGCACGCATTGATCGGTGTTCACGCCGGCGAACAGGATCGATTTGGTGCCGAGGTTGCGCAGAATGGAATCGAGCGGCGTGTCCCAGAAGCCGCTGATGCGATATTTGTCGACCTTGATGTCGTGCGGCTCCTGTTGGAGTTCATCGACCACGGCGGCGGCCCAGGAGTCCTTTTCCAGAACATGCGCGCCGCTGCCGGGGAGGGGATCGCCGAGGCCGATGCCGGCGCCGTGCGGCTTGTACAGATGGATCTGGTTCGGCGGCATGTTGGCAAGGTCGGGCCGGTTGCCCCAATTGACCCAGATCACCGGCACGCCGGCTTGGCGCAGCACCGGCAGGAGCTTTTGCAACGGCATGATCGGCGCGCGGTCGGGACTGTAGTCGACGCCGAGATGATCGACCCAGCCGCCTTTGGCGCAAAAATCGTTCTGCATGTCGATGACGACGATCGCGGTGCGCTCGAGGTCGATGATGACGTTTTGCGGTGCGCACGGGATGGTCACGGCAACCGGCGCCGGCGCCGGCATCGCCATGTCGATCGCGTTCGGCGTGGCGTACCAAAGATATTGCGCGCCGAAGCCGAGCGGGCCGCCGACGGGCTGTTCGGGTGCGCGGTTTTGGACTGCTGACATTGTTTTTGCTGTCATGGCTTTTGGCATGGCTTCGTCTCCTTCCCGAGGGGTGCAGTTGCGGCCTTGAAAACGGCGCCCGTTAGGCGCCAGCCGTTTCCCTCATTTGCGGCGTCGTCTTGCAATATTTGCTGCCAGCGCGAAGGCCTTTGAAATCACAGCATTTCCGCGTGCGGGCCGGCCCGGGCTCGCGGCGGCAGCCGCTAACTGCCTATAATATTTCCAGTTTCTGCATAACTAGTAAGCATATACTTATTACGGCGTCGACGGCCGTCATAAATATTCAATATATTCAATAGTTTGAGTCCATGGCATAGGGTTTGCACCGCTCTCCGCGCAGTCGCCGGCGGGACCACCCGCGGCAGTCAAACAGCGGAGGACACCAGTCCATGTTTTCCCGTTCCACGGTCTCTCGACGCCTCATCCTGAGCGGCGCGGCTCTGGCCACCGCCGCCGCCTTCACGCTCGCGGCTCCGCATGCGGTGCACGCCGCCGATCCGCTCAAGGTCGGCATCCTCATTCCCGGCTCGAAGTCGGACAAAGGCTGGATGGAGTCCGGCTATGACGGCCTGGTCGCGTCGCAGAAGAAGTACGGCGACAAGATCAAGGTGCAGATGATCGAGAACATCAATTACGCCGACATGGACCAGGCGCTGACCAACCTCGCTTCGAAGAACGATCTCGTGATCGGCGTCGGCGGCCAGACCCAGGCCTCGGTCTACAAGATCGCCAAGCGCTTCCCGAAGGTGAAGTTCTCGATCGTCGGCGGCAACGAAGGCGAGTTGCTGCCGAACGTCGCCGGCTATGACGTGAAGCAGGCCGAGATCGCCTTCGTCGCCGGCGCGGCCGCGGCCATGCTGTCGAAGAACGGCGCGGTCAGTTATGTCGGCGGCCTCGAAATCCCCTCGATCGTCAATGCCGGCAAGGAGTTCGGCAACGGCGCCAAATACATCAACGCCAGCATCAAATACTACGAGAACTACACCGGCGATTTCGACGACGTGGCGAAGTCGAAGGAAGCGACGCTCGCCGCCATCGCGCAGGGCGCCGACATCCACTACCACATCCTCAATCTCGGCCTGCGCGGCATGGAGCAGGCGGCCAAGGACAAGGGCACGCACATCATCGGCAGCTACACCGACCGCTGCGGGACCGATCCGCTCTACGTCGCCTATTCGATCACCGGCGTCGGCTTCCAGGTACAGTACGCCATCGACCAGGCCGTCGCCGGCGAATGGAAGCCGGGCTACAAGGAGTTCGGCCTGAAAATGGGTCCGCAAGCCTCCGACATGATCATCTGCGGCGGCACGCCGGAGCAGAAGGCGAAGCTCGACGCCATCAAGAAGGACATCCTCTCCGGCAAGATCAAAGTGCTGAAGGGCTGAGCAGTAAAGGTCGTCACGACCCGTCATTGCGAGCGCAGCGAAGCAATCCAGTGAAGCGGCACGGCCCCTGGATTGCTTCGTCGCTTCGCTCCTCGCAATGACGATCATGCGATCGCATAAACACCGCGAGCGAATAGCGTGACCAATCGCACCAAATCGATGGCCGAACCGCTGTTGGCGCTCACCGGCGTCACCAAGCGGTTCGGCGCGTTGGTGGCGCTCGCGGACGCCTCGCTCGACATCATGCCGGGCGAGGTGCACTGCATTCTCGGCGAGAACGGCGCCGGCAAATCGACGCTGTGCAATCTGATTTTCGGCGTCCACGTGCCCGACGCCGGCGCCATGCGCTTTCGCGGCGAGACCTACCGGCCGTCGGGGCCGGCCGACGCCCTGTCGAACGGCATCGCCATGGTGCACCAGCATTTCAGCCTGGTGCACGACATGACGGTGGTCGACAACGTCATTCTCGGTCAGCAGCGCGGCTTCGTGAACACCAAAGCCTGGGCGCAGCGGCTCGAGAAACTGGCGAACGATTACGGTTTCGCGCTCGACCCTTACGCCAAGATCGACGACCTCTCGGTCGGCGAGCGGCAAAGGGTCGAGATCGTCAAATGTCTGATCCGCGAGCCGCGGCTGTTCGTGCTCGACGAGCCGACCGCGGTGCTGTTGCCGGACGAGATCACGGCGCTGCTCGATATCTGTCGGCGCGTCGCCGCCGGCGGCTGCGCCGTCGTCCTGGTGACGCACAAGCTCGCCGAGATCAAAAAAGCCGCCGACCGCGTCACCGTGCTGCGCGGCGGCCGCGTGGTGGCGCATTCGGATCATCCGGCGGAAGAGATCGACGCGTTGGTGCGCGCCATGATCCAGGGCGACGTCGAGTCGCTCGACAAGTCCGCCGCCTCGATGCTCGGCGTGACCGAGAACGGCGGCAGTGCGCGCGTGGCGCCGAGCGAGACGCCGCCGCGCGAAGCAGTTCAGATCGATGCCCTGACCGTCACCGACGGGCAGGGCGTGACCCGGTTGGACAAGTTCACCTTGGCGATCGGGCCAGGCGAGATCGTCGGCGTCGCCGGCGTCGAGGGTAACGGCCAGAGCGAATTGGCGGCCGTCCTCTCGGGCATGGCGACGCCGACGAGCGGCCGCGTTTTTCTCGGCGAGCTGGAAACGACGCATCTTTCTCCCAAGGAGATCACCGCCGCCGGCGTCGGCGTGGTGCCGGAGGATCGCCACGCGGTCGGCTGCATGGTCGAGATGAGCGTCGCCGAGAATATTTTCTTGAACCGGCTCGAGGGTTTCACCTCGTACGGCTTCCTCAGGCGCAAGGAGCTCGTCGGCGCGGCGCGCGAACTGATGACGCGCTTCGATGTCCGCGCCGCGGGGCCGGAGGTTCCGTTTTCCGCGCTGTCCGGCGGCAACCAGCAGAAAGCGGTGCTGGCGCGCGAGATCACGCTGCCGAAACTATCGTTCCTCCTGGCGGCGCAGCCGACCCGCGGCCTCGATGTCGGCGCGGTGGCGGCGGTCTACGGCCATATCCGCGCCGCCTGTGCGCGCGGCGCCGCGGTGCTGCTGATTTCCTCCGAGCTCGACGAACTGATCGCGGTCGCCGACCGCATCGTCGTCCTCTATCGCGGCCGCATCGTCGGCAACTGCGCCGCCGATGCCGCGCGAGCGCGAGCGTATCGGCGCCATGATGGCGGGGCAGATTCAATGAGCGAGTTGCCATGACCGACGTCACCGCATCGCCGCCCGCCAAGCCGTCATGGCTCAGCCTGCTGCCGCGGCCTTCGGTCGTGATCTCCGTCGGCGCGGTGCTGGCCGCGGCCGTGCTCGGCCTATTGCTGATCTTCGCGATCGGCGTGCCGGTGTCCGACGCCATCGGCGCCTTCATCGACGGCACCATCGGCTCGCCCTACGCCATCGCGGCGTCGCTCAACCGCAGCATCGCCTTCGCGCTGGTCGGCATCGGCTTCGTCATCGCCAACCGCGCCAATCTGGTGAATGTCGGCGGCGAAGGCCAGATCGCCGTCGGCGGCATCGTCGCGACCGCGGTCGCGCTCTATGGCCACGTCGCCGATTTGCCGTTGGGGCTCGCGTTCATTCTTCCGCTCATCGCCGCGGCAATTGCCGGCATGCTGTGGGGCATGATCGCCGGCGTGCTCAAGATCAAGGTCGGCACCAACGAGGTGATCAGCACGCTGTTGTCGTCGTTCATCGCGCGTCTGGCTGCTCTATTGGTGCGTGCAATCGCCGGATTTGCTGCGCAAGCCGATGACCTCGTCGGCGACGCTGCCGGAATCGCTTGAAATACCGGACCCGACCAAGCTGCCGCTCCTCACCGGCGATTATTCCTTCCCGGTCCACATCGGCCTGCCGATCACGGTCGTGATCGCCATCGTCGCCGCCATCGTGCTGACCAAGACGGTGTTCGGCCTGCAACTGCGCGCGGTCGGCTTCAATCCGGTGGCGGCGAGCCGCGCCGGCATTTCCTACGCCCGCATGGTGCTCGCGTCGCTCGCCATCGCCGGCGCGCTCGGCGGGCTTGCCGGCGGCTTCATGCTGCTCGGCGACCAGTACGTGCTCAAGGACGGCTTTTCCTCCGGCTATGGCTTCGACGGTCTGGTCGCCGGATTGCTGGCGCGCGGCTCGGTGGTGGGGGTCGTTGCCGCGGCGCTTCTGTTCGGTTTCCTGCGCTCGGGCGGCATCAATATGGAAATGGTCGCCGGGGTGCCGACCGCGCTGGTGATGGTGATCCAGGGGCTGATCGTGGTGACGCTGGCGGGGGCGGCGTTTTTCATCGACGGGCGGCGCGCATGACGTCGGGTGTCATGAATTGGGAAGTGTTCGCGGTCTTCGTCGGCTCGTCGCTGCGGCTTGCGGTGCCGCTGCTCCTTGCCGGCACCGGCGAACTGGTCAGCGAGCGCGCCGGCGTCCTCAACATGAGCATCGAGGGCATGATGCTCTCGGGCGCCTTCGCCGCCGCGGTCGGTTCCTGGGCGACGGGAAGCCCGATCGCCGGGCTTCTGATCTGCATCATCGCGGTGCTGCCGGTCGCGCTGCTCCAGGCGCTGCTCAGCAACACGCTGCGCGCCAACCAGATCGTCACCGGCATCGGCATCAACATTCTGGTGCTCGGCGCGACGACGCTGGCTTATCGCGAAATCTTCGGCGCGCGCTCGCGCGAGGAGATTCCGGGCCTGTCGAAATGGAGCCCGCCGCTCCTCGGCGACATTCCCTATTTCGGCCAGGCGGTGTTTCAACAGGTGTGGCTCCTCTACGCCGGCCTCGTGATCATCGTCCTCACCGCTCTGGTGCTGCGCTACACCGCCATCGGCATTTCCATCCACGCCGCCGGCGCCGAACCGCGCGCGGTCGACAAATCCGGCGTCTCCGTCACCTTGGTCCGCTACATGGGCGTGATCTTTGCCGGCTTCATGTCGGCGCTCGCCGGCGCGTTCCTCTCGATCGGCGACATCCACACTTTTACCGAAGGCATGACCCGCGGCGCCGGCTACCTCGCTATCGCCGCGGTCATCTTCGGCAAATGGACCGTCGGCGGCACCGTGCTGGCGTGCCTCCTGTTCGGCGCCGCGACCGCGTTGCAGTTCCAACTGCCGACGCTCGGCATCGACGTGCCGAACGCGCTCCTGATCATGCTGCCCTATCTCCTGGCGCTCCTCGCCGTCGGCGGCCTCGCCGGGCGGCAGACCGCGCCGCGGGCGCTGGGCGTGCCGTATTTCCGGCGGTAGCCTCGGTCGCATCGACCTCAAGTCAGCGCGTTCCTGACCACCTCGACGAATGTCGCCGCCGCGATCGGCAACACGCGGCCGCGGCGCGTGGCGAGGATGAGCCGCGCCTGCGAGAGCTGTGGGTCGATCAAGGGCAGCGCCACCATGTCGTCGGGCGCGATGAGCGCTTTGCCGGGCCGGCGGAATTGGAAGCAGACGCCATGGTTGAGGCGGGCGAAGGCCTTCATGGTTTCGACCGAGTTCGAGACGAGCCGCGGCTCCAACTCGAACGAAGCCTGCGCCAGCACCTGCTCGATCAGCGCGCGTCCCGCTAAGCTCGCGTCGCCGAGCGCCAGCGGGAAGGCCAGGCAGTCGCGCAGCCGCAATTCGTTGCGGTCGGCCAGCGGATGATCGGGCGCGACCAGGGCGCACAGCGCCTGCTCGGCGGCGGCGACGATGGCGGCATGTTTTCGTGGCGGCGGGTGATGCGTCAGGATGAGGTCGACCTGATCGGCGACGAGCGCGGCCACCAACTCCTCGGGAACGCCGATGCGCACGTCGAAGCGCACGTTCGGATGCGTGGCCTGGAATTGCGTGATGGTCGACGGCAGCAACTCACCCGCGACCGATTCCACCGCGGCGACCGCGACCCGGCCGCGCACCAGGCCGCGCAGCTGGTCGACCTGCGACTGCACCGCCTTGAGCTCGGAAATCGCTTGCCGCGCATAGGCGAGAAAGACCTCCCCAGCCGCGGTCAAGCGCACGCCGCGCGGCAGGCGTTCGAACAGCGCCGAACCCAGATCGGCCTCGAGGTCGAGAATTTGCCGGTTCAGCGCCGATGAGGCCACGTTGAGCGCATCCGCCGCCTTGCGGATGGAGCCGTGGCGGGCGATCGCGTCAACATAGGCCAGGAGACGCGGCGGACGCAGCCGCGCTCGTACCGCCGCGATGCCGGCCGGTGCCGTCCGGGCCGGAGTCGGGTCCGGTCGAGCGGCAGGGCGGCGGGGCCGGCGGCCCGGTTTGGCGGACTTTGTGGTTGTCGGCGGCATAATGCCTGCTTGCCTCGATCGGGCGCATTCTAACGGCACTTCTAGCGAGCGAGCGTTTTTTTCGCTCACTCCGCCCGGAATTTGCTGCTGGTCGCGCTCACTCGGCGGCGTGATGATCGCGCTGCCGGGTTCCCCCGAAGAGGGCAGCGATCATGGGCTATCGAGCAGTGGCTTTCGTCATCTTGCTGGTGTTGAGCGGATTTTGCACCGGCGCGCGCGCCGACGACGCGGTCACGGTGCGTCTGAAATGGCTCAATCAAGCACAGTTCGCGGGGTTCTATGTCGCGCAGGACAAGGGCTATTACAAAGCCGCCGGCCTGAGCGTGAATATCCAGCCCGGCGGATCGGATTTCCCCGCCGTGCAGATGGTGGCCGGCGGCAACGAGCAGTTCGGCGTGACCGGCGCCGATCAGATACTGATCGCGCGCAGCAAGGGCGTGCCGGTGGTCGCGCTTGCGGTGATCTATCGGCGCAATCCGTTCGTGCTGTTCTCGCTCGCCAAGTCCGGCATCAAGACGCCAGCCGACTATGTCGGCAAGAAAGTCGGCGTCAAGATCGGCGGCAACGAGGAGCTGATTTATCGCGCCGTACTGGCCTCGGCCAAAGTCGACAAGTCCAAGCTCGAGGAAATCCCGGTGAAGTTCGACATGACGCCGTTGCTCACCGGCACCGTCGATGTCTGGCCGGGCTACCTGATCAACGAGGTGCTGGCGGCGAAGGAAAAAGGCTTCGACGTGAACGTCGTCTCGCCGTTCGATTACGGCATCGATCTTTATGCCGACACGCTGTTCACCACGGAAAAGATGCTGCGCGAGAAGCCGGACGTGGTCGGCAAATTCGTCGCCGCCACCATCAAGGGCTGGAATGCCGCCATCGCCGCGCCGGAGGAGGCGGCGAAAATCACCGTCACCCACGGCGACAAGCTCACCTACGGCCACGAATTGGCGATGATGAAGGCGAGCATCCCGCTGCTCGAGCCCGACACTCAGCCGGTCGGCACCATGGATGCGGCGGGCTTTGCGTCGGCGCAGAAGCTTCTCGTCAGCGCCGGCTTTCAGAAGCAGTCGGTCGACGTGACCAAGGCTTTCACCACGAAGTTTCTGCCGTGAGAGTTCTCGCCAATGAGATTTTTGCCATGAATGCGATCGTGCTCGCCGATCGTCTCGGCGCCGCGCCCATCGAACCGGACGCGGCGCCCATTCGGCCGATCCTGTCGATCGAAGACCTTCGGATCTGCTTCGGCAGTGTGACCGCGGTCGAAAGCCTGAGCCTTTCGGTGCGGCGCGGCGAGTTCGTGTCGCTCCTTGGGCCGAGTGGTTGCGGCAAATCGACATTGCTCAAGGCAATCGCGCGGCTGGTGGCGCCGACCAGCGGCCAGATCGCGCGCCTGGACAGCGATCTGCGCACCGGTTTCATGTTTCAGAAGCCGCTGCTGCTGCCGTGGCGAACGACGCTGGACAACGTCCTGCTGCCGGTCGAGATCCAACGCGGCGGCAACGCCGTGGACAGCGTCGATCGCCGCAACGCCTTGCGCATGCTCGATCTGGTCCGGCTCGCCGATTTCGCCGGCGCCTATCCGCACCAATTGTCCGGCGGTATGCAGCAGCGGGCGGCCTTGGCGCGGGCGTTGATGTGCGATCCCGACATTCTGTTGCTGGACGAGCCGTTCGGCGCGCTCGATGAACTCACGCGCGACGTTCTCAACGAGGAACTGGTCCGTATCTGGCAGAGCAACGAGACGCGGCTGACCACCGTGCTCATGGTCACGCATTCGATTCCCGAGGCGGTGACGATGTCGGATCGCGTCGTCGTGCTTTCCGATCGGCCGGCGCGGCTCGTCGAGGACGTTGCGGTTCCCTGCGCCCGGCCGCGGGCGCCGGAAGACCCGGACACGGCGGCGATCATCCGCCGCATCCGCGCAATGGTGAGGAGCGGCCGATGATGACGCGCACATTGCCTCCGCTCCTGTTCGGCTTGCTGCTGCTCGTCGTCTGGCAGGGCATCGTCACGGTTCTCGGCATCCCCGAATATCTCTTGCCGTCGCCGACCGCCATTGCCGCGACCGTCGACCGTTCGCTCGCTATCGCCTTCGCGGTGACCTTCATCGAGGCGCTCGCCGGGTTTTTGATCGCGAGCGTGCTCGCGTTCGCCATCGCGACGCTGTTCGTGCGTTTCCGCACCCTCGAGCAGGGGCTGTTCCCGATCGCCATCGCGGTGAAGACGACGCCGATCGTGGCGATCGCGCCGCTCCTGGTGATCTGGCTCGGCACCGGATGGTGGTCGAAGATCGTCGCCGCGATCCTGATCTGTTTCTTTCCGGTGCTGGTGAACACCGTCAAGGGCCTCAAGGCGGCCGACCTCGAATATCGCGAGCTGTTTGCGACGCTCGGCGCCAGCGGCGCGCAAGAGTTCCGCAAGCTGCGCGTGCCGTTCTGTCTGCCCTATCTGTTCTCGGCGCTGAAGATATCGTCGTCGCTCGCGGTCATCGGCGCCATCGTCGGCGAGTTCGTCGGCGCGACGCAGGGGCTCGGCTATCTCATCATCATCTCGTCGGCGCATCTGGAGACGGCGACCTTGTTCTCGGCGATTTTCGCCGCGGCGCTCGCCGGCATCGCGATGTTTTATGTTATCGGCTGGACCGAACGCCGCGTCATCTTCTGGTCGAGCGGAGACATGGAGTGAAGGAGACTGGAGTGAGCATGCGCACGATGTCGGTCGACGTGATCAGGATACCGACCAAAGGTCCCGGCGACGTCTCCGGGTTGATGCAGCTCATCGCGGCGCGGAAGATCGCGCCGTCATCCATTCTTGCCGTACTCGGCAAGACCGAAGGCAATGGCGGCGTCAATGATTTTACCCGGGAGTACGCGGTCACGGCGCTGTGCGAAGCGTTGTCGCCGCATCTGGGGCTTGCGGCGCGGGCGGTCGAAGGCAAGATAGCGTTCGTCATGTCGGGCGGCACCGAGGGGGTGCTCAGCCCGCATTTGACGGTGTTCGCGCGGAGCAGTGCGGAGGGGAGGGCCGGCGATGGGCAGGATAAGCGCCTGAGCATCGGCATTGCGCAGACGCGCGATTTTCTCCCGGAAGAGATCGGCCGCCAGGTGCAGATCGAAGAGACTGTCAACGCGGTCCATCAGGCCATGGGCGACGCCGGCATCGACGATCCGCGCGACGTGCATTTCGTGCAGATCAAATGTCCGTTGCTGACGATCGAGCGCATCGAGGCGGCGCTCACGCGCGGCAACAAGACGGTCACCGCGAGCGCCTACACGTCGATGGGCTATTCGCGCGGCGCCTCGGCGCTCGGCGTCGCCAAGGCGCTCGGCGAGGTCGACGACGATGTCGACGAAAGCCAGCTCCTGAAAAACTGGGATTTGTTCTCGTCGGTCGCCTCGTCGTCGGCGGGGATCGAGCTGATGCACAACGTCGTGATCGTGATGGGCAATTCGCGCCACTCGACGAGCCCGTTCGTGATCGGGCACGCGGTGATGCGGGATTTGATCGATTTGTCCGCCGTGATCGCCGCGCTCAAAAGCGTCGGGCTGGGCTTTCCGGACGCGCGCGCGAGGGAGCGGCTGGTCAACATTTTCGCCAAGGCCGAAGCCTCGCCGGACGGCTGCGTGCGCGGCTTCCGCCACACCATGCTCGACGATTTCGACGTCGGCGCGACGCGCCACGCGCGCGCCGCGGTCGGCGGATTGATCGGGGGATTATCCGGCACCGGCGCCGTGTACGTCTCCGGCGGCGCCGAGCATCAGGGCCCGCCGGGCGGCGGTCCGGTGGCGGTGATTGCGCGGGCTTGAATGCAGCGGGCGCTGCGTGTGCCCGCCCGCGCTGACGGCGCGCCGGTCTCTCAGCCCCCGCGCACCGGTGGCATGATCAATTGATCCCGCCGGCAGCTTCGCCGCGCGACGTTCGGGGCAGTTGCGGAATTGCAGATCCTTGCCGAGGCAAATTCGCACCTCGGTCAGCCGCTTGCGGTCACACTCGACCGCAATGCCGCTCGCCGTGAGGCTGGTATTGGCCTTGATGAAGGCGTCCGCGACCGCCGCCGGCGTGACGCTGAGCGGCTCTTGCAGATCACGGAATTGGGGCGGGATCTTCACCACCGCGCGTGCCTTGCGCACGGTCTCGAAATAGGACCGCGGCGAAAGCCCGGAGCACGTGCCGTGCTTGTCCCATTCGTTGAAGACGAGATGCGGCGCCGGCATCAGATCGAGCATCGAGGACACGATATTGTAGTCGAGCCGCGGCGCCGGCACCTCGCAGTATTCGGGAAATCCCTTCTCGTATTGCGGCCACAGTCCGTGCACGACGAACGAATAGGGCCGCGCTCCGCATTGCATCCCGTTGCCGCGCCCGCGCCCGCGCTCGGCGGCCGCCGCGCAGAACGATGGCGACCAGGAGAGCGAGAGCACGTAGAAATCGAATTGCCCCGGCGCGTTCTCCCGCGACCCGTCGGCGCGCTCTTGCGCGTTTCCTTGCGCAACCTGTTCACCGCCTTCTTGTGCGCCCTCTTGGGCGCCGGCCGGCCCCACTCCCAATTGTGTCAGCGCTGTAACCAACAACGACGCGGCGACGGCCAAAACAACTTTGGCCGCACGAACATCTGGACTGAGCATCGACACCCCCTGCGCCAACCGTGAACACCGTATCACATCATGCGAACAAATCAAGAACACAATTCCCGCGACACCGCGGTGGCACCCGCCGACGATCCATCGGCGCAACTTCGCCGGATTTTGATGCGCCAATCACTTGCGCTATAATTACGTTGAGACCAGCCGCGCAAAAGACCTCGCATTGCGCGGGCTGAAGAGCAAGCGCTTGAGGGTGGACCAACATGAGACTCTTAATTGCAGCGATGGCGCTGGTGCTGACGACGGTAGGCGCCTTTGCCCAAGCGAGCACGCTCCCGGGCAGCCAAATCGGTCAGCATGCGCAGCGGAGCAGTGACCAGACCGATCCTGCCAAGAATGCCGCACAAAGGAAAACCGACGATAGGGCCTACAATGCGGCGCTGCGCAACTTGCCGAACAAGGAATACGATCCCTGGCACGGCGTGCGCTGAGGCCGGCGATGCGCGTTGCCGTCGTGCTGCTAGACGTGGTGCTGGTTAGGGGTGTGTTCTAGGGCCGCGCCGCACGGCAGTCAGGACTGTAGGCCATGTTGCGGTCGAGCCCGACCACGCAGAAATTCACCCCGAATCCGATGCCGATGGTGCCGGTATCCTCCGCGATTGAATAATAAATCGCGTGGCGCCCGCCATCATTGATCACTGCGGTGCCGCGGCAAAAACGACGCGGGATGGACTGCGCGGCCCACGACAGCGCGGCGGTCTCGCGGATGTTGTCGATGCCGACGATCCGCAGCTCGGAGTTCCAGAACCGGGCCTCCTTGGTGCGGAAGTCGCCGATGATGCGGTCGAGCGCGCCTGGATAGTCGCACGCGGGCATGACCCGGTCATAGCGCGGACCCGAGAGCCAGAAGTTCAGCTCGAAAAAGTTCGCCGCCTGCGGGCGCGAAAGAGTGACCACACTCAGAGCCAACGCCAACACGACGGACGCGATCCGGCTGAACATCCCTCGACAGCCCCGAAAGGCTCCCCTTACCGCACCAAGCCGTCACCGTGCCGCGCCGATGTTTGCCGGTCAAGGGATCAAACCGCCCCCGCCGCAGGTTGCGGCGCAACGTGGCACCGCGGCCACGATGTCGGAGGCCACGATATCGAGGCGGTCACCGCCGCCAAGTCCACCGGGCTAGGCCGCGGCACGGGCTTTCCACAGAAAACTGCTTTGCGGCGGCGTTTGCCCACATCTTTACCGCCATGAGGGTTGGCGACGAGCGGGCTGGCGTCATGATACCGTCCTCACGTCGTTGCGTATGATTCGTTGCGTATTTCATTCGAATCGGGGCGCATTGGTGCGCGCGGGAAACGCTTTGTGCGTTTGGCGTTCGTGTGCGCCGCGAGGCGGCCGTGAAGGTGAGTTGCCGGCAGCCGGTGATCCGAGTGCGTACCCCCTGGGACATGCCCCAGGGATGGTGAGTGGTCCCAGTCAGTACCTAGTCAGTGCAAGTCTGTAGGCGAGTCTCGCTGAGGCTGAGCGTCGTACGGTCGCGCTTTCACTTCCCGGGAAAGACACCTTCCGCGGGGAGCGGAAAAGGCGCTTCGACCGCCGATTTCCGGCCGGCGATCACGGTGAAGTGTTTTGGGAAAACATGTTGGGGCGGTGGGGCTGCCGCTGGGGGACTTAGCAATATGGGAGAAGTGCACCGGCTTGTAACGACCGAGGCGTCTTTCGGCCTTCACGCGGCTGGGCGCCTGATGACCAAGATCTTCGCGCCCTGGGTGCAGGATCTCGCGCTGCTGGTCGAAAGCGTCGAGGCCGTGCGGCCGCCGGGAGCGTTGCCGGACTGGCAGCCCGGCGCGGTCGTGCGGCTGCCGTTCTCGAAGAAGATTTGCGCCGACGGCGACAGCGTCTGCAGTCAGGCGTTGATGGCGCTCGCCGACACCGCCATGGTCATCGCCTGCTCGGCCGCCTGGAACGGCTATCGTCCGATGAGCACGATCGACCAGACCACCCACTTCCTGCGGCCGGTGAATTTCGACATCATCGCCGACGCGCGGGTGGTGCGGATCGGCCGTAATACCAGCTTCGGCCGCGTCATGCTGTTGGGCGCCTCGGACAAGCGCCCGGTCGGCATGGTCGCCAGCGCCTATTCGATGGCGTGAAGATTTGGGGCGTGAAGATTTGGGCGCAGTCTTCCGCTCGCCGATCGCGGCGGACTGCTTTCATTTGCGGTGTCTAGCGTCTAAGCTGACGGCCACCGTGCGGGCGGAGGCTGTTGCGATGCGTCGGAGTGTTGCGGTTGCGGTTGCGCTGGCGTTGTTGCTGCCCTGGACGGGTGGCGGCGCATGGGCCGGCGCGGTTTTTCTCGGTCCCGGTTGGGGGCTCACCGGCAACGATACCGGCGGCATCATCTCCTATACGCCCGCACTGCAGCGGAGCGCCTACCGCGCCATGGCCGCTGATTGGTGCGCGCGCTGGGGGCGTCTGTCGCACATCACCAGCATGCATCGCCGCTACGGCGATTATGTCGGCTTCGTCTGCATGGATCGTCCGGGCATGATCCACTGACGTTGTGGGGCGCGCGTAAAGCTCAACGCCAATCGCCGAGCACCGCCTGAACCAAAGCGAGC
The DNA here is from genome assembly GCA_963836095.1 of uncultured Pseudomonadota bacterium. Taxonomy (GTDB): domain Bacteria; phylum Pseudomonadota; class Alphaproteobacteria; order Rhizobiales; family Xanthobacteraceae; genus BOG-931. The sequence continues at coordinate 270,955 of CAWIHU010000010.1, read as the reverse complement.
GCCGCGACCGCCGCGGTATCGGCGCGCAGAATGCGCGGACCGAGCGCTAGGCGCACCACATTCGGCGCCTTGCCGAGCGCGGCGCGCTCGTCGTCGGCAAAGCCGCCTTCCGGCCCGATCAGCACCGCCAGCGGCCCGCGCGCCGCGCTGCCGAGCGCGGCGAGCGGATCGGCGACCTCGGCCGCTTCGTCGCAAAACACCAGACACCGCTTCGGATCGCGCTCGGCGAGGCAGCGGGCCAACGCGACCGGCGCCTCGATATCCGGGAGCGTAAGGATCCCGCATTGTTCCGCCGCTTCGACGGCATTGGCGCGCATGCGCTCGCCATTGAGGCGGCTGACCTGGCCGTAGCGGGTGATCACGGGCTGCAGGCGCGAGACGCCCATCTCGACCGCCTTCTGCACCATGTAGTCGAGCCGCGCCGATTTCAGCGGGGCGAACAGGTAGTGCAGGTCCGCCGGCGCGGTCTGGGCGCGCGTGCGTTCGCCGACCAGCAATGCGGCCCCGCGCTTGTGCGTCTCGAGGGTCGCGCTCCACTCGCCGTCGCGGCCGTTGAAGACGAGGACGCGGTCGCCCGTCTTCAGGCGCAGCACATGGCCGAGATAATGGGCTTGTGCGTTGGTGAGCGCGACGGTCGCCCCGGCGCCGAGCGCCGGTGCGACGAAAAGTCTGGGACTGCGAAATTCATAGGCGGGCATGGTTGTCGTGATCTGGCGATAAAGGGTTGTGGGCAAGATCGAACATTGCGGGCATAATGGCGCGGCCGCGGCGTCGCAGCCGCGCCGGAAATCGACGTTCTGCCCCCTTGTCGCCGAAATCAACGAGCCATTTAATGCCGCCGCGACGCGGACGGCCGATTTGGGGTTGAAGGCGTGGCAACCGCAAGCTCGTGGCAACGAAAAAGTTCTCGACAACCCAAGGTTCTCGGCAACTTGGAAGGATCATTTTTCCGATGAAGCGAAGCCTTGCCAGCGTGTGGTCGCCTCGCGGGCTGATCGCCGCGGCCACGGTCGCAGCGGCCACGATGACGGCGTGCGGCACGGCGTCAGCGCAGGCGCAGCCGCCAAAGTGCGGCGATTTCATGCAGCTGCGGATGGAAGCCCAGCAAAAAGCGGCCGCGGTGCGCGAGGCCACCCAGCACAAGGCCGAGCGGAAAAAAGTCTGCGAGCTGATCACGCGATTCAGCGCGGCCGAGGAAACCGTGATCAAATTCCTCACGGCCAACAAGACCTGGTGCGGCGTCCCCGACATGGCCATCACGCAGGCCAAATCCGCTCACGAAAACACGATGAAGTTCCAAAAGATGGCCTGCGCCGAGGCGCCGGCCGCCCAGCCGAGACAGCCGTCACTCAGCGACGCCATCAGCCAGCCTTCGGTCGACACCGGTGCCAATACTCATACCGGTCGCGGCACGCTCGATTCACTCAGCGGCAACCCGCTGGCCCGGTGAGGCGAGCGTCGTGAGCCGCGCGAGATCGAGTCCGGCAAAATGAGGCCCGCCGCCGGCTCGGTTGCCGACGCGACCGGCAATTGGGTCGACACGCTCGCCCCGACCTGGAGCCGCCCCTATCTCCGGCTTGCCCGGCTCGATCGTCCGATCGGCTCGTGGCTCCTGCTCATGCCGTGCTGGTGGTCGACGGCGCTCGCCGCGGTGGCCGCTCATCGCACCACGCCGAACCTCCTGCACCTCGCGCTGTTCTTTGTCGGCGCCTTCGCCATGCGCGGCGCCGGCTGCACCTGGAACGACATCGTCGACCGCGACCTCGATAAAAGCGTCGAGCGCACCCGCTCGCGGCCTATTCCTTCCGGCCAGGTCACCGTTCCCCAGGCGCTCGTCTTTTTGCTGGTTCAGGCGCTGATCGGCCTTGCCGTGCTCCTTTCCTTCAACACCTTCACGATCGGCCTCGGCGTCGCCTCGCTGGCAATCGTCGCGGTCTACCCCTTCATGAAGCGCATCACCTATTGGCCGCAGATCGTGCTCGGCCTCGCCTTCTCGTGGGGGGCGCTGATGGGGTGGGCCGGCGCCTTTGCCCGCCTCGATCTGCCCGCGCTCCTGCTCTATGCCGGTTCGATCGCCTGGGTCATCGGCTACGACACCATCTACGCCCATCAGGATCGCGAGGACGATGCGCTGATAGGCATCAAATCGACGGCGCTGCTGTTCGGCGATCGGACCAAGCCGATGCTGGCGGTGTTTTACGGGCTGGCGGTGATTTTGATCGGGGCTGCCGGTTTCCTCGCCGGCGGCAGCGTCGTGTTCGCGCTCGGCCTTGCCGCGTTTGCCGTGCATCTGGCGTGGCAGATCGTGCGGCTCGATATCGGCGATCCGGAGCTTTGCCTCGCTTTGTTCAAATCGGATCGCGACGCGGGGCTGATTTTATTTGCCGGGCTTGTCATCGACGCGGCGGTTCGCCTGTAAGACGAGATGAACTATCGCCACGCGTTTCATGCCGGCAGTTTTGCCGACGTTCACAAGCACGCGGTGCTGGCGCGCATCCTGACGCATCTGCGCCTCAAGCCGGCGGCGTTTCGCGTGATCGACACCCATGCCGGGGCCGGCCGTTACGATCTTCTCGGCCCGGAGCCGCTTCGCAGCGGCGAGTGGCGCGAGGGCATCGCGCGCGTCTTCGCCGCGCGAGGGAGAAGTGAAGTTGATGCGCTGCTGGCGCCTTATCTCGACGCGGTCGCGGCGTTCAACCCGAACGGCGATGCGTTGCGGCTCTATCCCGGCTCGCCGCTGATCGCGCGGCATTTGCTGCGGCCGCAGGACCGGCTGATCGCCTGCGAGCTCGAGCCGCAGGCCGCCGCGTTGCTGGCGGCGGCATTGCGCGGCGACGCTCGCGCCAAGGCGCTGATGATCGATGGTTGGACCGCGTTGAATGCCTACGTGCCGCCGAAAGAACGTCGCGGCCTTGTCCTGATCGATCCGCCATTCGAGGAGCCCGATGACTTCGCGCGGCTTTGGCGGGTGTTGGCGGCCGCCTACCGCAAATGGCCGACCGGCATCTACATGCTCTGGTATCCTATTAAGGATCGCGATGCGCCCGACGCGCTGGCGCGGCGGCTGCAACGATCGGCCATGCCGAATTTGCTGCGGTGCGAGCTGAGCCTCGGCGCGCCGCGCGTGCCGGGCGGGCTGGTCGGCTCCGGTCTTGTCGTGGTCAATCCGCCGTTCACGCTCGAGGCGGATTTGCGCATGGCGATGCCGGTGCTTTGCGGTCTGCTGGCGCCGCAAGGCTCGTTTGGCGTCGATCGGCTGGCCCAACGTCGCTAAACCGGGGGATGCCGGGCCATCATCAAAGCGGCCGAATAACGGCCAAAGGACGTTCGCCGTCGATCGAAATGGTGGTCACCTACTTCTCCACACGCAAAAATTGGTCTATTTGGTGGATGCTGGCTTAGGCGTTCCGCCTCCTGTGGGGGGCCGGTTGAGTGTGCAGGCCGTCCGCGGCTGACGCTTTACTCGTGTGGATGTCCGGCCCAGCCGTCGCGCCGTGGGGGCCGGCGGCGAAGCAACCGCGGGGAAGGAGCTTCTCGATGGCAATGACCGGTACGGTCAAATTCTTCAACGGCGAGCGCGGCTACGGGTTCATCAAACCCGATGACGGGGGGCGCGACGTCTTCGTACACATTACCGCCGTTGAACGCGCGGGGCTGAAGTCGCTGATCGAGGGCCAGCGCATCAGCTTCGATGTCGAACCCGACAAAAAGGGAAAAGGTCCCAAGGCGGTCAATCTGGTCGTGACCGGGTAGGGCTTGACGCGCCGGTTGTACCGGCGCGCGATCGAGCTTCCTTGCGACTGCATGGCCGATCGGGAAAGCTGATTGATCCGGGGATCAGCTTGTTCGGGGGTCATGCTCGAGGCGGTGACCGAAAGGGGTCGCGCTCTCGCGCGAAAAAGCCAAGTCGTGCGGCGCGCCGTTTCGACGGCGGCGGCTGTATTGTCTTTCCAAGTGCGATGCTTCAACGTCGCGGCGATCGATCCCTGATTCCAGGTGCCGCCGATGATGATCTTGCGCTCCGCTCTGCCTTCCCCGTTCGGCCGCAAAGTGCAAATCGCCGTGTCGGTGCTCGGCTTCGACGACGTGGTAAAAGTCGAACCGACCGACACCATGGATCCCAACGACAGCATCCGCACGCAGAATCCGCTCGCCAAGATTCCGGCGCTGGTCGCCGAGGACGGCACGGTTTACTTCGACTCGCGCGTCATTCTCGAATATCTCGACGACCGTGCCGGCGGCGGCAAGATCATTCCGCGCGAAACCACCAAGCGCTTCGCCGCGCTGCGCCTGCAGGCGCTCTGCGATGGCATCATGGATGCCTCGATCTTGCAGATCTACGAGGGCCGCTGGCGGCCGGTGGAAAAGCACGAACAGAAATGGGTCGACCATCAGGCCGGCAAGGTCACGCGCGCGCTCGCCGCCCTGGAAGCGGCGCCGCCGGCGCTCGACGGCCTTCCCAATGTCGGCCACATCGCGCTCGCCTGCGCGCTCGGCTATCGCGATCTGCGCTTCGGCGGCACCTGGCGCAGCGATCACCCGCACCTGCGCGTCTGGCTCGATGAGTTCGCGGCGCGGGTGCCGGCGTTCGAAGCGACGAAGGTCAAAACCTGAACGGCAGGCGGGGCGTTCAAGTCAGAAGACTGAAACCGCCCTGCCATCCCGACGCGGCGCGCGCAACAAACAACGTCGACGGTGGATTTATGTTCCATGCGTCCCGCGGTCGCGGAACCGGCTCGATCCAAACAAAAAGCCCCGGGCCAAAGCCCGGGGCTTGTCGCCGCGCGTCTGCGCGATTCTTGCCGTGCGATTCTTGCCGCGAACGAACTCAGAAGCGGTAGTTCAGGCCGGCGCGCACGATATTGGTCGTGAACGACACATTGTCGGTCGCGGCGCCGCAGCCCGCGCCGCAGTTGAACTTGCCGAGATCGACATAGAGGTATTCGGCCTTGAGCGTGAAGTTGCCCGCCACGGCGAACTCCAGGCCGGCGCCGACGGTCCAGCCGGCATTGGTCTCGCTGCCGCCGGCAAAGCCGGGCGCCGCCGGCGTGGCACGGATGTCACCGAACGCGCCGCCGGCCGTGACGAACGGCATGAAGCGGTCGGCGGCGTAGCCGAGCCGTCCGCGCACGGTCGAGAGCCAGGTGTCGCTGGTCTGCGCGACAGCGTTCGAGCCCTGAATCTTGGCCCAGTCCACGTCGCCCTCGACGCCGAGAACGGCTTGGCCGATCTGATAATTGTAGCCGAGCGTGCCACCGACGAGGCCGCCGGTGGTGTTGAAGCTGCTGGTGGAATCCCAGGCCGAGGTGCCCCAGGCACCGCCGCCGTTCACACCGATATAGAACCCGCTCCAGGTGTAAGGCGGAACATAGGCCGGAGCCTTGTAGTAGTTCGGTGCCGCCCGCGGCGGGAGGTCGGCCGCCGCCGCCGCACCCGCTAGCGCCACCAGAGCGACGCACGCCAAAAACAAACGCTTCATTGTGAGGACCTCCATCTGCGTAGGTCCGCGGATAGTATTCGCGACGCAATCTGCGTCTAGTGCATAAAGGCAACAGTCGTCATCTAATTTATCCGGGATTGTGGCGAGCTTAGATCAACAATGCCATACTCATGTCGAGTAGAAATTCACTAAAATTGGCGCAAATATGGTAAATAATGTCTTAAGTTTGTCAAAGACTTGTCGGAAAGCTGTGTCGCTTCACCACTATGCGTCCGAATTGCCGATGACCGGTATCAAGTACTATGCCGCTCGCGCCGCCGATCGGCGGCGGCGCGAGCGGCAAAAGCCGGCCGGGGGCGCTTAGAAGTGGTAGTTGACGCCGAAGCGGAGCAGGTTGGTAGCAAGGCCGTTGCTGGTGCCGGTCAGTGAAAAGTTGCTGTCCATGAGATCGAGGTACAGCCACTCCGCCTTGGCCGACCAATGCGGCGTGAAGCCGACCTCTATTCCCGCGCCTGCGGTCCAGCCGGCGCTGACACGGGATTCGGTCAAGCCGGCGGTATCCAGGCGCAGATCGCCGTAGGCGAGGCCCGCCGTGCCGTACAGGAGGACGTTGCTGAAAGCGATGCCGCCGCGGCCGCGCACGGTGCCGAACCATGGGCTCGAGAATTGCCACGGCGCCACCGTGTCGTCGGCCCCCGACAATTGGATGTCGGTTTCGACGCCGTACACGAATTGGCCGCGCTGCCAGTTGAAGCCGCCCTGCACGCCCCCGAGGATGCCCGCGGGATTGGTCGGATTGTGGTCCACTGAGCCCCATTGATAGCCGGCATTGGCGCCGAGGTAGGGTCCGATCCAGCTCGATGCGAGCGGTGCCGGTGCGGTATAGTAGTAGTTGTTCGGCGGCAAGTCGGCGGCATGCGCCGCGCCGCTACCCGCGAGCGGCACGGCGGCACCGACAGCCGCGCCCAAAGTCGCGCCGAGAATTCTTCTCATATCGCACTCCCAATACGCATTGGCCTCGAAGAAACGGGCGTCAGCGAAGACGTCGTGCCCGTGCCGACCCCGCTGCGGCTCTTGTGATCGATAGAATTTATCGCGATTTTTAAGTTAAGCCTTTGTGAAGCGGGTAGTGTTGTAAGTAATGGCAAGTTGTTATCGTTAAGAAAGTCTTTAGGCCGGCGACGGGGCTGCGCCTGGCGCGGGCGTCCGGTCCCGACGGGACGGTCGGCTGAAATGCCCCCCATGCCCCCCATGTCCCCCTGGCCCTCGGTCCGGCCAAACCTTACGTTCGCGCCGGTACAATCCGGCAAGCCGGCGTTCACGCCGGTACAATCCGGCAAGCCGGCCGGCGTCGAAGCGCATGAACGTTCCCAAGAAAGACATCGAACCCGAGATCGAGATCGCCGAGGAGGACGACGAGCCGTCGCTTCCGCTCGCGGAGGACGTCGATGCCGCCGCTGACGCCGGAACGGAGGAGAGCCTCGGCGCCGGCCGTGCCGCGATCATGCATTACGCCAAGATCGCGCCGGCGCAGCCCGGCGTCTATCGCATGATCGACGCGCGCGGCGATGTCCTTTATGTCGGCAAGGCGAAAAACGTGCGCAATCGCGTGCGCGCCTATGCGCGGCCGACCGGCCTCGATACCCGCATCGAGCGCATGGTCGCGGCCACCCGCACGCTCGAATTCGTCGTCACCCGCACCGAGACCGAGGCGCTGCTCTTAGAGGCGAACCTGATCAAGCGGCTGCGGCCGCGGTTCAACGTTCTCCTGCGCGACGACAAATCCTTTCCCTACATTCTCATCACGTCGGACCATTGGGCGCCGCAAATCATCAAGCATCGCGGCGCGCGGTCGCGGCCGGGGCATTATTACGGACCGTTCGCATCGGTCTGGGCGGTCAACCGCACCATCAACGCGCTGCAGCGGGCCTTCCTGCTGCGCTCGTGCAGCAATTCATTCTTCGAGAGCCGCACCCGGCCGTGCCTGCTGCATCAGATCAAGCGCTGCTCGGCGCCGTGCACCAATGAGGTCGACTTCAAGGAGTATTCCGAGCTGGTGCGCGAGGCCAATGCGTTCCTGTCCGGCCGCAGCAAGGCGGTCAAGGATGAGCTCGCGGCCGAGATGGAAAGCGCCTCGCATGCGCTCGATTTCGAGCGCGCCGCCGTGCTGCGCGACCGCCTCGCCGCACTGTCGGCGGTGCAGTCGCATCAGGGCGTCAATCCGCGCGGCATCGAAGAGGCGGACGTCTTCGCCCTGCATCAGGAGGGCGGGTTCACCTGCGTCGAGGTGTTCTTCTTTCGCACCGGCCAGAACTGGGGCAATCGCGCCTATTTCCCCAAGGCCGACCGCTCGGTGTCGCCCGGCGAAATTCTCGAGGCGTTTCTCGCCCAGTTCTACGACGACAAGCCGTGCCCGCGTCTTATTCTGATCTCGCACCCTGTCGACGATCGCGATCTGCTCGCGGAGGCGCTGAGCACCAAGAGCGGCCACAGAATAGAGATCATGGTGCCGCAGCGCGGCGAGAAGAAGGATTTGATCGCGCACGCGCTCGCCAATGCGCGCGAAGCCCTCGGCCGCAAGCTTGCCGAGACGTCCTCGCAGGAGAAACTGCTGCGGCAGCTCGCGGAAACCTTCGGCCTGCCGCGCGTGCCTCGCCGCATCGAGGTCTACGACAACAGCCACATCCAGGGCACCAACGCCGTGGGCGCCATGATCGTCGCCGGGCCGGAGGGCTTCCGCAAGCGCGACTACCGCAAGTTCAATATCCGCTCGGCCGATCTCACGCCCGGCGACGATTTCGCCATGATGCGTGAGGTGCTCGAGCGCCGTTTCAAACGTCTCATCGCGGAATCACCCTCCCCTGAAAGGGGAGGGGCGGATCGCCATGGGCGATCCGGGGAGGGGTCCGCGGACTTGCCGGAACTGACCCCCACCCGGCAGCCTCCGGCTGCCGACCTCCCCCTTCAGGGGGAGGAAATGGTGTTGGGCATGACGAAGTCGAATCTCCCTGGCCCGACCTCGTGCTGATCGATGGTGGGCAGGGCCAGCTCAACGCGGCGCGCGCGGTGCTGGAACCGCTGGGCATCCAAGTCCCGCTCGTCGCCATCGCCAAAGGGCCGGATCGCGACGCCGGGCGCGAAACCTTCTTTATTCCCGGCCGCGACAGCTTCAAGCTGCCGCCGCGTGATCCGGTGCTGTATTTCGTCGAGCGGCTGCGCGACGAGGCGCACCGCTTCGCTATCGGTTCGCACCGGGCGCGGCGCCGGCGCGACCTGCGCGAGGCCGGCTTGCAGGAAATCGCGGGCATCGGTCCCACCCGCAAGCGCGCTTTGCTGCACCATTTCGGTACGCTCAAGGCGATCGAACGCGCCGCGGTCGCGGATCTGATGCAAGTCGATGGTATCAGCGCCGAAACGGCGCGCCGGATCTACGAGTTTTTCCACGAGGGGGCGGCGTGATCGCGTTGTGCAGTGGGCCGCGGCGGTCCGCGACGCAACGTGAGCGGTACGTCGGCGACATCGAAACACAGGCATGCGGTCGCAGGGCCTGTCGGCGTCGATGCGGCGGCGCTATGCTGGGGATAGATAGATCGGCAGCCATGAATTCCGCCATGAATTCGAGCGTGAATACGACGACACCCCCAAAACTACGCGCGCACCCATTCGCGCTGCCCAATATCCTGACCTATGGCCGCATCGCCGCCGTGCCCATCGTGGTCGGCGCGATGTACTGGCAGAACATCCTGCACGGCGGGCTCTGGCTGCGCTGGGTGGCGCTTGCTCTCTTCGTAGCAGCCGCTATTTCCGATTTTCTCGACGGCTATCTGGCGCGCATCTGGGCCCAGCAATCGTCGCTCGGCCGCATGCTCGATCCCATTGCCGACAAGCTCCTGGTGGCGTCCTGCCTGCTGATGCTGGCGGCGGAGGACACCATCCAGGGCTGGACGCTGTTTGCGGCAGTCGTGATCCTGTGTCGCGAGATCCTGGTCTCCGGCCTGCGCGAATATCTTGCCGAGTTGCGCGTCAGCGTGCCGGTCACGCAGCTCGCCAAATGGAAGACGACGCTGCAATTGATCGCCGTCGGCTTCCTCATCGCCGGCAAGGCCGGCGACGCCGTGGTGCCGGGGGTCACCAAGACCGGCCTCTTGCTGCTGTGGCTCTCGGCGCTGCTGACGATCTATACCGGCTGGGACTATCTGCATGCGGGCATCCATCATTTGACCCGGGAGGATGCGTGAAGCTCCTGTATTTCGCCTGGGTGCGCGAGCGCGTCGGCAAGGCGGAGGAACAGGTCGAACCGCCGCCGGGGATTACGACGATCGGCGAGCTAATGACCTGGCTGGCCGGACGCGACGAGGGCTACGCCTACGCGTTCGAGAATCGAAAGGTGATCCGCGCCGCCATCGATCGCGTGCATGTCCGCGCCGATGCGGCGATCAAGGGCGCGGGCGAGATCGCGTTCTTTCCGCCCATGACCGGCGGCTGAATTTTTGGTCGGGATCGCAGCGCATGACCGTACGCCTGCAACGTGAAGCGTTCGACGTCGCCGCCGAAGTGGCGGCGTTGACGCAGGGGCGTACCGACATCGGCGCGGTGGTGACGTTCACCGGTCTGTGCCGCGCCGACGAGAACGGCGCGCCGATTGCGGCACTCACGCTCGAGCATTATCCCGGCATGGCGGAAGCGGAAATCAGCCGGCACGTCGAGGAGGCCCGCGCGCGCTGGCCGCTCCTCGACGTCACCGTCATCCATCGCTACGGGCGGCTCCTGCCGGGCGAGGTCATCGTGCTCGTGGTGACGGCATCGAGCCACCGCGAGGCGGCGTTCGCGGCCGCGAACTTTCTCATGGATTATCTGAAGACCCGCGCGCCGTTCTGGAAGCAGGTCGAACGGGCTGCGGGGGCGACTTCGGCCGCGACTTGGGTCGAGGCCAAGGCGGCCGACGACGCCGCGGCCGAGCGCTGGTCCGCGCCGAAGCCGCACAGCGAGACCGCGCGGTAAGGCGACGAGCCGCTCGCGCCACGACTTCCCGAAAATTATTGAGTTTTATCAAGGCGGCTCGCCGCGCCGTCGGTGACGCTGGCGTCGATCCGGCGGGGTGTCGCGGCTGATACCCGATGCCTGCGACAGAGATTCGAATTTTTGCTGCATGAAGGACGCAGTCCAGCACGGCGACAAGGCGGCGACATCTGCGGTGCAAAAGTCCACCGCGCATCGCCCGCATGTGCCACGCGGCGCGTTCGCGACATTGACCATCGGGGCCTTGGGCATCGTCTTCGGCGACATCGGCACGTCGCCGCTCTACGCCATGGACGCGCTGTTCTTCGGGCGCGGCGAGGCTGTACCGACCCCCGACGACGTGCTGGGCGGCGTATCGCTCGTCATCTGGACCATCACCATCATCGTCGCCGTCAAATACGCCATCCTGGTGCTGCGCGCGCAGAACGACGGCGAGGGCGGGGTGTTCGCGCTCTACGGCCTTCTGCACGCGGGCGACAAACCGAGCAAGCCGCTGTTGTTGTGGGCGCTCATGCTGGGCGCCGGCCTGTTGTTCGGCGACGGCATGATCACGCCGGCGATCAGCGTCATCTCTGCCGTCGAAGGCCTGCAGGTCGCCACGCCGTCCTTGAGCGACCTCGTGATCCCCATCACGGTCGGCCTGTTGACCGTGCTGTTCGCGATCCAGTTCAAAGGCACGTCGCGGATCGGCATCGTGTTCGGTCCGATTCTGCTCGTTATGGTTCGTCGTCATCGCCGTCCTCGGCGCCTGGCAGATCGAACTTCACCCGCGAGGTGCTCGCCGCCTTCAATCCGATTTACGGGCTGCATTTCCTGCGCCACGCCGGTCTGTTCGAGGCGTTGCTGATCCTCAGCGCCTTGATGCTGGTCGTGACCGGCGGCGAGGCGATGTACGCCGATGTCGGGCATTTCGGCACCCGGCCGATCCGGGCGAGCTGGTTCGGCATGGTCTATCCCGCTCTGGTGCTGAACTATCTCGGCCAGGGCGCGTATCTCTTGAGCGGAACGCCGGTTGCGGGCGGCAAGCTTTTCTTCAGTCTGGTGCCGCAGGGCTTGCTTTATCCGGCGGTGCTGCTCGCCACCGTCGCGACCGTGATCGCCTCGCAGGCGCTGATCTCCGGCGCCTTTTCGCTCGCCGCGCAGGCGATCCGCCTGGGCCTGTTTCCGCGCCTTTCGCTCCTGCACACCCATCAGGCCCATGCCGGTCAGATCTATGTTCCGTTCGTCAATCGCGCGCTGTTCGTCGGCTGCGTCGTCTTGGTGATCACGTTCGGCTCGAGCGCGGCGCTGGCGGCGGCCTACGGCCTTGCGGTGTCCGGCGTCATGCTGATCACGTCGCTCGCGATGTTTCCGATCGCGCGGCGCTACTGGAACTGGAGCGCCGCCGCGACGAACGGCGTGTGGGGGGCGCTGACGGTGGTGAACGCCGCATTCTTCGTGGCGAGCCTGCTCAAATTCGTGCAGGGCGGGTTCGTCCCGCTCTCGGTCGGTATCGCCGTGTTCGTGGTGATGACGACGTGGCGGTGGGGACGCAAGGCGACCTTTGCCGCCTATGCCGCGAAGCCGACCATGACGATGGCGGAACTGGTCGACCTGCATCGCGGCTGCAAGACGTTCATGGAACGCAACGCCGTGATCATGTCGCCGAAGCCCATGCGGCTGCCGAGCGATCGCGCGCCGGCACTCATGCAGATGCTGTGGGAGCGCCACGGCATCCTGCCGCGCAATCTGATCCTCATTGAAGTGGCGCACCCCAAGGTGCCTTACATTCACGACAACCGCTACCGGGTCACGGTGTTCGACCGTGACGGCGCCCGCGGCAGCATCATCGGGGTCGAAGTCAGTTTCGGCTTCATGGAGGAGCCGAATGTCGAGCGTCTGCTGGAGGAGATGGCGCGGCACCGGCAAATCGATCTGCCGGCCGACCGGACGCAATGGATCGTTCACGCCTCCCAGGAAAATCTGTTGCCGGTAAAGCGCATGCGTTTGCTGCGGCGCCTGCGCTTCCGGCTGTTCATGTTTCTGCGGCTGATTTCACAACCCGCCTATTATTATTACGGGCTGGGCGACGAGGTGCATCTCTCGGTCGAGATCATCCCGGTGCGGGTGAGGTAAACGCCCGTCGGGTGCTCGGTCAGGCGTGGCTGCCGCCGCCGAAATTGCGGCGGTAGAGCAGCGCGAACGGATAAGCGAGACAGGCGCCGATCAGAACCGTTAGCCCGGTGGCGTAGAACAGCGCCGCGGTCGGAACGTGCGCCGCCATCAGCAAGCCGCCGACGACGGGACCGGCGATGGCGCCGATCTTGGCGAGGGCGATGGCCGCGCCCTGGCCCTTGGCCCGATAGGCCGTCGGATAGATCGTCGGCGTCACCGTCATGATGCCGTTCTGGGTGCCGACGACGAAAAAGCCGGCGAGGAACGCGGTGATCATGAGCGCGATCTCTGGCATGCCGGTGCCGAGCAGCGCTGAGACGGCGGCGCCGATCGTGGGAATGATGGCGATCATCAGCATGCCGTAGCGATCGATGAGCCAGCCGGTCGAGAGGCCGCCGAGGATGCCACCGACGCCATAGACGCCGGTCGTCACGGCCGCGTGCGTCGCCGTCAGCCCGATGCTTTGAACAAGCACAGGCAACCAGCTGGTCATGAAAAACACCGCCATGGAATTGAAGATGTAGAACAGCCAGGCGAGCGGCGTCATGGCGAGCAGCGGTCCGTCGAACAGCCGCTGCGGCGTGAACCCCGCGGCTGCTCTGGCGCCTTCTTCGATGGTGAATTGCGCGTCCGCGGCGACGACGGTCCCCGGCTGCATCGCCGTGACGATCGGACCTAATTCGCTCCAGCGTTCCTTCTTCAGCGCCAGAAAGCGGATCGATTCAGGCAGCATGAAAATGAGGAACAGCGAAACGATCAGCGGCCCGACGCCGCCGATCAGAAACATGCTCGGCCAGCCGTAATGGGGAATGACCGCCGCGGCGACGAACCCGGCGACCGCGGTGCCGACGCTGAAGCCGATGAACGCGATCACCGCCCAGGTGGTCTTGAGGCGCTTCGGCGCAAATTCGCTGACTAGAACGATGCCATTGGGGATGACGGCATAGAAGCCGACGCCGGCGATGAAACGTTCGATCGCGAGCACGGTCAGCGACGGCGCCCAGGCCGAAGCGAGGGTGAAACAACCGTAAACCCAGCATCCCAGGACCAGCGTCGCCTTGCGGCCGACCTTGTCGCCGACATAACCGAACAGCAACGACCCGAGCATCATGCCGACCAGGCCGAAGCCGAAGGCCGAGCCGAACGCCGACGGCGGCACCTGCCAGGTCTTGGCGAGATAGGGAACGACGAAGGAAACGCCGGCAAAATCGAAGCCCGCGAACAGCATGGCCGCGAACGTCCAACCCATCAGGTTGACGGCGAACCAGCCGATCGTCTGGTTTTCGACGATGGCGCCGATGTCGATGATTTGGTGACCGCTCCCGGCGCCCCGCGCCGGCGGACCTGACGGCTTCGTCTGGGCGATCGCGTCCATGGCGCCTCCAACGAGCCGCAATCAACCGTGCGCGCTCTCGTGTTCTCGCGTGACCGGCGAGCGAACATCGTCGCCGAAATAGACGCCGTCCGCGCGCAGTTGCCGTTGCAGCGCGGCGACGTTGATGTCTGGGCACGCCACGCCCGACTTGAGCGCGAGGTGCGCAGCCGTTCCGGCGGCCTGCCCCATGACATAGCACGGACCGGACACGCGGGCCGACGACTGGCCTTCGTGCGTCATCGAGGCGCAGCGCCCGGCGACGTAGAGATTGTCGATCCGCCGCGGCACGATCATGCGAAACGGCAAGTCATGAAAACCGCGCGCGTCAGCGATGGTCGGAAAGCGGATGATGACGTCGCCTGAGACATGGGCTTCGACCGGCCAGCCATTGAGGCCGATGGCGTCGGGAAAATCGACGCAGTTCATGACGTCGTCGACGGCGAGCTGATATTGGCCGACGATGCGGCGCGTTTCGCGCACGCCGATCTGCGGCGGGATATCCACGATGTAGGCCTCTTCGAAGCCCGGCACGCGTTGATGGATAAAGTCGAAGATCTGCCAGATCTGCCGACGGCCTTCGAGCTCGCCGAAAGTCAAATCGTCGACATTGGTGGCGTCGAGCGCGCTGCCGTCGGCTTTTTTCTGCTGCGTCGCGTTGGCGTACCATTCGCTCGCGTGCTTCATGCGGCTGACGATGGCGCCTTTGCGCGGGAAGCGCTGCTCGCCGCGGGCCTCCGCCTCGGCCATGAGGTCCGGAATGAGCCGGCGGGCGTCGACCGCCTTTGCGGCGTCGACGCCGTTCATGCGGAACATGTGGCTGGTGTAATAGGTGCCGCCGGGCTTGTTGGACTGCTCGTACGGCGCGCCGGCCCAGCGGGCGAGGTCGGCGTCGCCGGAGCAGTCGATGAACGCGCGGCCGCGAACGGCTTCGCGGCCCGACTTCGACTCGATCAAGAGCGCGTCGATCGAAGTGTCGCTGCGCATCGCGGCGCCGACCGCCATGGCGTGAAAGAGAAGGTGCACGCCTGTGGACAGCATGAGATCGTCGGCGGCGAGCTTGAACGCCGCGGTGTCGTAGGCCTGCGCCAGGATCTTGCCGCCATAGGCGCCGTGCGGGTTGGCGAGACCTTCGAAGCGACGCAGCCGCGCCAACAGATCGTCGACGACGCCGTGAACGATCTGGCGGTCTTCGACGCCGTGGATTTTGGCATGCAGACCGCAAAAATTGCTCAGACCCGACATCGTGCCGGCGCCGCCAAGAAAGCCGTAGCGCTCGACCAAAAGGGTCGAGCTGCCCTGGCGTGCGGCGGCGACCGCAGCCGCAATGCCCGCCGGTCCGCCGCCGAGCACGATGACATCGTACTCGCCGCGGATCGGGGTTTGTTTGCTGGTCTCGACAATGACGCCGCCGATGGCACCCTCCACGGCACGGCGCTCCTTTATGGCAGCGCCGGGCATCGAGATTGGCCGCTTATTACGCCGCCGCGGCCTTGCCCTTCGGCTGCACTGCGGCGGTGTAGTCGCTCATCAATTGCTGCGTGATGCGGCCGGGCGTGAAACTCCAGTCGGCGATCTGCGACACCGCGGTCACCTCCGCGGCGGTCCCGGTGATGAAGCATTCGGAGAAGCCGGAAAGTTCCTCCGGCATGATGCGGCGCTCGATCACCTCGATGTCGTGGCGGCGCGCCAGCGCGATCGCGGTGGCGCGGGTGATGCCGGAGAGAAAGCAGTCGGCGATCGGCGTGTGGATCCTGCCGTCCTTGACGAAGAAGATGTTGGCGCCGGTGCATTCGGCGACGCGGCCCTGCCAGTCGAGCATCATCGCGTCGGCAAAGCCGCGCCGTTCGGCGCGATGCTTCGAGATGGTGCAGATCATGTAGAGGCCGGCCGCCTTCGCCAGGGCCGGCGCGGTCTTCGGATCGGGACGGCGATACTCGGCGAGGTCGAGCCGGATGCCCTTCAATCGCTGGGCCGGATCGAAATAGCTCGGCCATTCCCAGGTAGCGATGGCGAGATGAATCTTGTTGTTCTGCGCCGACACGCCGAGCTGTTCGGACCCGCGCCAGGCGATCGGCCGCACATAGGCGTCCTTCTGATTGTTCTTCTCGAGCACGAGGCGCTTGGCGGCATCGATCTCGGCCACGCTGTACGGAATTTCGAAATCGAGAACTTGCGCCGAGCGCTTCAGGCGCTCCGAATGGGCCGTGCTCTCGAAGATTTCGCCGCCATAGGCGCGTTCGCCCTCGAACACGGCGCTCGCGTAATGCAGACCGTGCGTGAGCACGTTGATCTTGCACTCCGCCGTCGGAACGAGCTTGCCGTCGAACCAGATGAGGTCGGGACGTTGGTCGAAGGGCACCGCCATGGATTGCCTCCCAGGTATTGACGGCCCGTTCCACGACGGAACTGCCCGCATCTGCGGGTCGGGCCTTGCTTTTTGCGTCGGAACCGGACTCCCGGTATGGTCGTCGGCGGCCCCAAATCGGCGGCCCCATGAGAGCGCCTTGTTGCGCCCGGTGCAACTCCGTCCGGGGGCAGGGCGGCACGATGCCGCCGTGACATCGCATTCGCCTGGTTAACAAGCAAGCCAAATTATGTCAATAGTGCTTACCTAATGGCTGACACCGGTGTAACCACTCCCACCAAGGTTCGCGCGACCGCCGCGCCGGTCGAGCCGCCGTCGGCGGCCGGCGAGCCCTGTTGGGACCTGATCGAACTTCTGTTCTTCGCTTATCGCGACTTCGTCGGTGATCCCGACGAGGTGCTGGAAAAGCTCGGCTTCGGCCGCGCCCACCATCGCGTGCTGCATTTCGTCAACCGCAATCCCGGCATGAAGGTCGCCGAACTGCTCGACGTTCTGAAAATCACCAAACAATCGCTCGGCCGCGTGCTCAAGCAGCTGATCGACGAGGGCTACGTGGTGCAGAAAGAAGGCGACAACGATCGCCGTCAGCGGTTGCTCTATGTCAGCCCGGATGGCGAAGCGCTGGCGCTGAAGCTCGCCGGCCTGCAGACCGCCCGCATCACCCGGGTGTTGGCGGAACTCGGCCCCGCGGCGCACGAGAGCGCGCGCCGCTTCCTCGCCGGCATGATCGACGCCGACGACCGCGATCGCGTGCTGCGCATGATCAGCCGCGCCGACCGCGGGCGTGCCTCGAGGCGAGACGGCGTTTCATGACGGCCGTGACGGTCAATCCGGCCGACGATGCGCCGCATCTGCTCGTCGTCGACGACGACCGCCGCATCCGCGCGCTGCTGTCGCGCTTTCTGGTCGGCGAGGGTTACCGCGTCAGCACCGCGGAAACGGCGCAAGAGGCGCGCGCCACGCTCGAAAGCCTCAAATTCGATCTCTTGATCCTCGACGTTATGATGCCGGGCGAGAACGGCTTTGATCTCGCGCGCGCCATCCGCGCCGGCTCGACGGTGCCGATCCTGATGCTGACGGCGCGGGACGAGAAGGAAAGCCGGATCATGGGGCTCGAAATCGGCGCCGACGATTATCTGGCGAAGCCGTTCGAGCCGCGCGAGCTCTCGTTGCGCGTCGCCAACATTCTCAAGCGGTTGCGGCCGCTGCGCATGCCGCCGGTGGAATCGATACGGTTCGGGCCGTTCGTGTTCCACCGCGGCCGCGGCGAACTGCGCCGCGGCGACGAGGTGATCCGCCTGACCGACCGCGAACGCGAAATGCTGGGCGTGCTGACGGAGAAGGTCGGCGAGACGGTCCCGCGGCAGGCGCTGGCCGGCAACGGCGACAGCGTCAGCGAGCGCACCGTCGACGTGCAGGTCAACCGGCTGCGCCGCAAGATCGAGGACGATCCGGGCAATCCGCTGATCGTGCAGACCGTGCGCGGCGTCGGCTACCGGCTGGTCGCGGCGCCATGAGGAGCCATAAAAAGTGCCAAGAGCGAGTGCCTGACCGTTCCTTTGAAGGGTGCCGGAGGGTGCCATGAGGACTCCCGGGAAGAGCGCGGCCGGGGGCGTGTTGACCGGATTTGACGGCGGCCTCGCGCGCCTGCGCGGCGCCGCAGGCGTGGCTGTCAGCGTGGCGGCCGGCGCCACCGCGCTCGTGCTCGGGACATTGGCGCGTCCCTGGCAACGGCTCGACCTGTGGGTCAAGACGGTGATGCCGAAAGGGCTTTATGCCCGCTCGCTCCTGATCATCATTCTGCCGATGGTGGTGCTGCAGTCGGTGGTCGCCTTCCTGTTCATGGACCGGCAATGGAATCTGGTCACGCGTTACCTGTCATCGACGATCAGCCAGGAAATCGCGGCGCTGATCGATGTCTACAAGACCTACCCGCAGGGCGCCGATCGCGCGCAATTGCGCCGCATCGCGCAAGATCGGCTCGGCCTGGTCGTCGATTTCCTCCCCGAGACGCAGCTGCCGCCGCTCGGACCCAAGCCGTTCTTCTCGCAGCTCGACCAGTCGCTGTCGGACGAAATCCGCAAGCTCGGCATGCCGTTCTGGATCGATACGCTCGGCCGCTCCTCGATCGTCGAGATCCGCATCAAGCTTCCCGACACCATCATGCGCGTGTTCGCGCGGCGAGCCGACGTCTACGATTCCCAGTCCTGGATGTTCCTGATCTGGATGGTGGCGACCTCGCTGGTGCTGCTCACCGTCGCCATCCTGTTTTTGCGCAACCAGATCAGGCCGATCGTGCGGCTCGCCGATGCCGCCGAGGCGTTCGGCAAGGGCCGCGAAGCGCCCAACTTCCGGCCGCGCGGCGCGCGCGAGGTGCGGCGCGCGGCGGCCGCCTTCCTGGAAATGAAGGGGCGCGTCGAGCGCTCGATCGAACAGCGCACCACCATGCTGGCCGGCGTCTCGCACGATCTGCGCACCGTGCTCACCCGCTTCAAGCTCGAACTCGCCTTGCTCGGCGACACGCCCGAGACCGAGGCCATCAAGAAGGACGTTGACGAGATGGCCGCGATGCTGGAGGCCTATCTCGCCTTCGCGCGCGGCGACACCGGCGAGCAGTCGGCGCCGACCAATATGGCCGCCTTGCTCGACGAACTGAAGCTCGACGCCGAGCGCCACGGCCATCGCGCCAGTGTCGCCTTCCATGGCCAACCGGTGGTGACGGTGCGGCCGGCGGCGTTCAAGCGCTGCCTCGCCAATCTCGTCTCCAATGCCGCACGCTATGCCGATACGATCGCCATCAACGGCACGCGCGATCACCGCTGGCTCACGGTGACCGTCGACGACGACGGCCCCGGCATTCCACCGCCCCTGCGCGAAGACGTGTTCAAGCCGTTCCTGCGCCTCGACGATGCCCGCAATCAGGACGAGGGCGGCACCGGACTCGGCCTCGCCATCGCGCGCGACATCGCGCGCTCCCACGGTGGCGACATCGCGCTCGGCGACTTGCCGCTCGGGGGATTACGGGCGACGGTGAGGATACCGGTCTGACCGCCCGCTCGCGTTGTTACGTTACTTCCGCTGCAGATCCGCCGCGGCGCCTGCCAGCGTCTCGGCCACGCTCGCCTCGGTCTCGGCGCCGCTTTCGAGGCGCTGCCGCACGATGCCGCGCAGATGCTCGAACGCGGCCTCGACCAGCGGCGGCATGTCGCCACGGGATTCGCGGTCGTCGCCGAAGCGGCGGCGCCAGCGACTGACCCGCTCGCCGAGCGCGGTGAGGCGTTCGAGCACCACATTGACGAGATCGCGGTTCGCCTCGAGATAGGCGCGGCCGGCGTCCGTGATGGTGTAGAGCTTCTTCGAGCCCTCCACCGCGGCGGTGACGTAGCCGGCTTCTTCGAGATAGGTCAGGGTCGGGTAGATGATGCCGGGGCTCGGTGAGTACCAGTCCGCGGTCTTCTCCTCGACCAGCTTGATGATCTCGTAGCCGTGGCGGGGCGCCTCGGCGATGAAAGCGAGCGCCACCAACCGCAGATCGCCCTGCGCCAGCATGCGCCGGGCGCGCATCATGTCCTCGTCGCCCATGCCACCGCCAAAGCCGTGCCGCCCGCCAAAGCCGACCGCGGAAGCGGCCCCGATGATGCCGGCCGGCACCCCATTTCTCGCCGTGAGTTTCACAATGTCCACGCATGTTTTGCGTTCTCCTTGGTTTAAGATATATCGCAAGATAGCTCTTACGACGACCAAGCGCAAGATATATCGTACGATAGGTCTTAGAAGTGTTATTGATGAGTTGCCGTTGCCGATATTCGCGCGCTGTTACAACGGCTTAGGGCAGAATGATTGGACGTTAGCGCGTGATGCTTGACCGATGATCGAGCCAGGGCAACTGTGGCGATGGGGCGCCGTGACCTACGCCCACGAACGCGGACCACGCGCGATGTTTGCGACCTTCTTCGACGAACTGCGCGGCGCCGGCGTGCCGGTGACGCTGCGCGAATACCTGACGCTGATGGAGGCGATGGAAAAGGACCTCGCCGGCCGCCGGGTCGAGGATTTTTATTATCTGTCGCGCGCCGCGCTGGTGAAGGACGAGCGCAATCTCGACAAGTTCGACCGCGTGTTCGGCCACGTCTTCAAGGGTCTCGACCTGATGGCGCAGGCGCTCGAGGCCGAAATCCCCGCCGAGTGGCTCAAGAAGATCACCGAAAAACACCTCACCGAGGAGGAGAAGAGGCAGATCGAGGCGCATGGGCGGCCTCGACAAGCTTCTGGAGACGCTGCGCAAGCGGCTCGAGGAACAAAAAGGCCGCCACCAGGGCGGCAGCAAATGGATCGGCACCGGCGGGACCTCGCCGTTCGGCGCCTACGGTTACAATCCCGAAGGCGTGCGCATCGGCCAGGACGGCAACCGCAATTTCCGCGCCGTCAAGGTCTGGGACAAGCGCGAGTTCAAGGACCTCGACGGCGACGTCGAACTCGGCACGCGCAACATCAAGGTCGCGCTGCGCCGGCTGCGCAAGTTCGCCCGCACCGGCGCGCCGGAGGAGCTCGACCTCGACGGCACCATCCGCGGCACCGCGCAGAAGGGCTATCTCGACATCCTGATGCGGCCGGAGCGCCACAACACCATCAAGGTGTTGTTGTTCTTCGACATCGGCGGCTCGATGGACTGGCACATCAAGGTGACGGAAGAACTGTTCTCGGCCGCCAAGACCGAGTTCAAGCACATGGTGCATCTCTACTTCCACAACTGCCTCTACGAGAAAGTGTGGAAGGAGAACGCGCGGCGCTGGACCGAGACGACGCCGACCTTCGACGTGCTGCACAAATATCCGCACGACTACAAGGTCGTCTTCGTCGGCGACGCCTCGATGTCGCCCTACGAGATCGTCGCCCCCGGCGGCTCGGTCGAGCACTTCAACGAAGAGGCCGGCCAGGTGTGGATGGAGCGGGTCGCCACGACCTATCCGTCCTCCGTCTGGCTCAATCCGGTGCCGGAGCGCGAATGGGACATGACGCCGTCGATCAAGATGATGCGGCAGCTGCTCGGCGGGCGGATGTATCCGCTGACGCTGGAGGGGTTGGATGGGGCGATGCGGGAGTTGGGGCGGTGAGGTGAGCGGGGACGATCTCGTGATATCATTCGGCGACTAAGCGAGCAGGCGGCATGGCCCATTACATTGCTCTCATCCACAAGGACGCCGACAGTTGCTATGGCGTGTCGTTTCCCGATGTGCCCGGCGTATTCACCGCAGGCGACACTATCGACGAGGTCCTTGCCAAGGCGGTCGACGTTCTGGAATTTTCCGCGGAAGAGTGGTCGGACTTGAGCGGCGGCAAATTTCCTCCGCCGCGCACCATCGACGAGTTGCGCGCCGATCCGGACTTTCAAAAACGGTCTGCCGACGCCGTGATCGCTGCGGTTCCCTTCCGGATGAATATCGAAGCCGCGGCATGATGCGCGCGTCGAACCTTGGCTTGGCCCGAAGCCACCCTCAAAATTATTGCGCCAAAAATTTTGGGAAAATTCCAGACGTACTTTAATTGTTGACGTAGCTCAATGACGGCCGCGGCTGCTTGCTAGCCTTATTGCAAGTTGATGCAATGCTAGGGATCATCGAATGATCACGCGGCACGCAAGCCTTTTCTCTGCTCTCGCCTTGCTTTCCTTGTTTGCCTTCGACGTAGTAGAGGCGCCGGCGGGGGAGAGCCTTGCTCTTAGTCCACGGACAGGGTTGAATGCCTTTGCGGCACTGGTAGAGCAAGAGCTCGATAACGACCGCGACGAATTGCGGATCATCGCAGCAACAGAAAACGCCGCCTCCGGCGATTGGGATCGCATCAAAGCGCCGCTGGCCGCGTTCGCCAAAGCGACGCCGACCAATGCCGCGGTATGGTTTGCTCGGCCTGACGGATCGTACTTCACGGTCGACTCAGGCTTGAGAAGCGAGAATCTCCGAGACCGGGACTACTTTCCGAAACTGATGGCCGGCAAAGAGGTGCTCGGCGATCTGGTCGTCAGCAAGTCGACCACGAAACGATCGACGATCATAGCCGTGCCGGTGCAGAAGGACGGTCAAGTCATCGGAGCGCTCGGCGTTTCCGTTGCGATGGAAAAGGTCGCCGACATGGTCGATAGCGACACCGCCTTTCCGCAGCATGTGATGTTCTATGCGCTCAACAGCGACGGTCAGATCGCGCTCCATCGCGAGTCGAAATTGCTATTCGAGTTCGCCGCGGAATTGGGCGGCGCCAGCTTGAGAAAGGCGATCAAGGAAATGCTCTCGAAGCCCGAAGGCACCGTGCGCTACGAGTTCCAAGGCGCCGAACGGGAAGCGATTTTCAAGAAATCAGGCGTCGCCGGTTGGGTCTACGCGCTAAGATGGTGAAACAAGAAGGCCGGATCGCCGAGTTGCCATCGGCCAACGGATCAGACGGCGACCTTGGACTTTCCGTCTTGGCTTGGTACTCACTTCCGGTCCCGCGTTAACGTGCATGTAAATGCACACGCACTCTCCTCGGGTCATCGTCAGTATCAAAATCTCGTTCTAATTTGGCCGGAATCGCTTCAACGATTTCGGCAACTTGTTGAGGAACAGTAGGAGGCTGCGCTCCGGGAGCGCCGTGCCAAAAGCAGGTCATTACCGCGTGAAGGGAGTTTTGCTCAATAAAACGTTTCAGCTTCGTCTGATTGGGTTCAAGCCTGCTCAGAAGCCAATCGATGTGTTCTGAAAGATGATCACTGTCGACTTCATCGTCAGAGCTCAGAAACCAAACGCCGGTACGGCCCGTCAAAGGACGACTGCCGCTCTTGCGGCCGTATTGTTGACCTTTGGCGTAAGCTAAAGACGGATGAATTCCGAGCAGGTTCGTAAGCTCATCCGGAATAAGCCTATCTCCCGCAACGCGGAAGGTCGCAAAAGCCCGCTCAGATTTCGTCATGGATGTTTCCGATCGGCTCTCCGCTGGCATCGGTAACCGTCCCATCATCGTATATTATAACTCGTTCGCGGCGCAGCAGCGCAGCATCCGTGCAGAACTGCGTCTGTACGAATTGGGCGCCGGCGGCGACCTTGGCGGCGAGCGGCTTCGGCTGCCACTGGCCAGCGGCGAGGTGCGAGCCAAGTGGAATTTTGGGTCGCGATGTGCTATTTCCCATCGATGAACGCCAACCGCCAAAATCTGCTTGAACGTATCGCGGCTCTGCCGGACGATTTGCTCGAAGAGGTCGAAGAGTCCGTGGGCGAGATCGAGCGTTGGCGCCAGGAGCTGTTCCGCCTGACGGACGAGGAGCGCGCGGCCGTGCGCAAAGGCATGGAAGCCGCGCGGCGCGGCGAATTCGTGACTGACGAAGAACTGGCCGCTTTTTATCGCCGCCACGGCGGATGAAAGTTCGTATCACGCGTCCGGCGCTCGAGGATCTCGATCGCATCCACGCGTATATCAGCAAAGACAATCCGGCTGCGGCATCGCGTGTCGTCACCCGCCTGATCGACCGCGCCATGGCATTGGCAAACACGCCCTATCAGGGTCGCGAGGTGGACGAGCCGAACGTACGCGTGATTGTTGTCCCTCGCTTCCGCTATTTTATCTTCTACACGATCGATGATGACGAGATTCACATCACGCATTTTCGGTACACCTCGCGGAGGCGGCCGTGGGATGTCGAATAGGCCGTAATAGCGATAAGCTTCCCGAATGAGTTAGACGTTTGCCGTTCGCATCCGCCGCCTCGTCTCGGCGATCACTTCCGGAATCGCCGCATCGTTCCCCGGCGCCATGATGTGAACCCCCGCGATGCCGGGAATGGTCGATAGCTCCTCGATCAGCTCGACGCAGATCGCGATGCCCTCGCGCCCGGGATCCGCAGCCCCCTCCATGCGGGCGACCATTGCGTCGGGGATGATGGTGCCGAACAGGTTCGTCTTCATCCAGGCGGCCGATTTTGCCGAGCGCAGCGGGTTGACGCCGATCAGCATCTTGAGTTCACCGATGAGGCCGGCGTCGGCGAGCGCGGCGGCGTAACGGCGCAGCAGCGCGGCGTCCATGCAGAACTGCGTCTGCACGAACTGGGCGCCGGCAGCGACCTTGGCGGCGAGTGACTTCGGCTGCCACCCGGCCGGCGGGTCGATCGGCATATCGGCGGCGCCGAGGAAGAAGGCGGCCTTGCCCGCGACCTTGCGGCCGGTCGGCAGTTCGCCCTGATCACGCAAACGCCGCGCAGTGTCGATCAGGGCGCGCGAGTTAATGTCGAACACCGGCTTGGTGTCGGGCTGGTCGCCGGCTTTGGGATCGTCGCCGGTGAGCACCAGGAGGTTGCGGATGCCGAGCGCCGCCGCGCCCATGAGGTCGCTCTGCAGCGCGATGCGGTTGCGGTCGCGGCAGGTGAACTGCAGGATCGGCTCGATGCCGGCGCCGAGCAGGATCGACGCCGAGGCGAGTGCGCCCATATGCGCCCGCGCGCCGGCGCCGTCGGTGAGGTTGACCGCGTCGGCGAGGCCGCGCAGCGGCAGCGCCTTGGCAAGCAGGTCTTGCGCGTCACAGGAGACCGGCGGCGCAACCTCTGCGGTCATGACGAAGCGGCCGGCCCGCAGCCGCTCTTCGAGCGTGGGCTGGTGGGCAGTGTTTTGAACGTTCATTGCTGGCTCGCGGCGGGGCAAGGGTACGGAGAAGCCTCAAGGAAGAACAGCGCTTATATGGTTTGCCGCCCAGGCGCGCAAATGAGCCCTTCATTGCACGCTTCCTGGACAGGCCAGAACTCACCCGCTAGAGAGTGCACGATGACTGGCGTCAACGATATCAGGTCGAAATTTCTCGGCTTTTTTGCGCGCGAGGGGCACGAAATCGTGCCGTCTTCTCCGCTCGTGCCGCGCAACGACCCGACGCTGATGTTCACCAATGCCGGCATGGTGCAGTTCAAGAACGTCTTCACGGGTCTCGAAAAGCGCCCCTATACGCGCGCGACGACCGCGCAGAAATGCGTACGCGCCGGCGGCAAGCACAACGACCTCGACAATGTCGGCTATACCGCGCGCCACCACACCTTCTTCGAGATGCTCGGCAACTTCTCGTTCGGCGATTATTTCAAGGACCGTGCCATCGAGCTCGCCTGGAACCTGGTGACCAAGGAGTTCGGCGTCCCCGAAGAGCGCCTGATGGTCTCCGTCTATGTCGACGACGACGAAGCGTTCAAGTTGTGGAAGAAGATCGCCGGCCTGCCCGACGGCAGAATCGCCCGCATCGCCGGCTCCGACAATTTCTGGGCCATGGGCGACACCGGGCCATGCGGGCCCTGCTCGGAGATTTTCTACGATCACGGCGACCACATCTGGGGCGGACCGCCGGGCACGCCGGAGGCCGAGGGCGACCGCTTCGTCGAGATCTGGAATCTTGTCTTCATGCAGTACGAGCAGCTTGCCGGCGGGGGCGGGCGGATCGATCTGCCGCGGCCCTCGATCGATACCGGCATGGGCATCGAGCGCATGGCCGCGGTGCTGCAGGGCACCCACGACAATTACAAGATCGATCTGTTCGCCGCGCTGATCGAGGCGGTTGCCGATCTAACCGGCGTCGATCCCGATGGCGAGCAGAAAGCTTCGCACCGCGTCATCGCCGACCATTTGCGCGCCTCGTCGTTTCTCATCGCCGACGGCGTGCTGCCGTCGAACGAGGGCCGCGGCTATGTGCTTCGCCGCATCATGCGCCGCGCCATGCGGCATGCGGAGCTGCTCGGCGCGAAGGATCCGCTGATGTGGCGGCTGGTGCCGGCGCTGGTGCGCGAGATGGGCCAGGCTTATCAGGAACTGCATCGCGCCGAGGCGCTGATCACGGAGACGCTGAAGCTCGAAGAGACGCGGTTCCGCCGCACGCTCGATCGCGGCCTTGCCATCCTCGAGGAGGCGAGCAAGGACCTCGAGCAAGGCGACATGTTCGACGGCGTCACCGCCTTCACGCTTTACGATACCTTCGGCTTTCCGCTCGATCTCACCCAGGACGCGCTCAGGCCGCGTGGCATCAGCGTCGATATCGCGTCTTTCACCGACGCGATGGATGAACAGCGCGCCAAGGCGCGCGCGTCGTGGGCCGGCTCGGGCGAGGCCGCGGCCGAGGCGGTTTGGTTTTCGATCCGCGAAAAAGTCGGCGGCACCGACTTCCTGGGCTACGAGACTGAGACCGCGGCCGGCGTCGTCGCCGCGCTGGAGCGCGACGGCAAAGAGGTCGCCGCGCTGGCCAAGGGCGAGACCGGCGCCATCGTCCTCAATCAGACGCCGTTTTACGCCGAGTCCGGCGGCCAAGTCGGCGACGTCGGGGTGATGCGCGGCGACGGCGTGCGCTTCACCGTAACCGATACGCAAAAGCGCGCCGGCGATCTGTTCGTGCATTTCGGCCGGGTCGAGCAGGGCACGCTCAAGCTCGGCACGGCGCTCGAGCTCGAGGTCGACCACGCGCGGCGCGGCGCCATCCGGCAAAATCACTCGGCCACGCATTTGCTGCACGAAGCGCTGCGCCAGGTGCTCGGCGATCACGTGGCGCAGAAGGGTTCGCTGGTCGCGCCGGACCGTTTGCGTTTCGACATTTCCCATCCCAAGCCGATCTCCGCCGCCGAACTGGAAAAGGTCGAGGACATCGCCAACGACATCGTGCTGCAGAACGCGCCCGTGGTGACGCGGCTGCTGAGCCGCGACGATGCGATCGCCTCCGGCGCGCGGGCGCTGTTCGGCGAAAAATACGGCGACGAAGTGCGCGTCGTCGCCATGGGAGAAGGCGGCGGCAACACCATGGGCTGGTCGGTCGAACTGTGCGGCGGCACGCATGTGCGGCGCACC
The DNA here is from genome assembly GCA_963836095.1 of uncultured Pseudomonadota bacterium. Lineage (GTDB taxonomy): Bacteria > Pseudomonadota > Alphaproteobacteria > Rhizobiales > Xanthobacteraceae > BOG-931. The sequence goes on along the minus strand of CAWIHU010000010.1, from coordinate 243,776 downwards.
GGCGATATCGGCCTCATCTCGGTGGTGAGCGATTCCGCCGTCGGCTCCGGCGTGCGGCGGATCGAGGCCTTGACCGGGCGGGCGGCACGGGAAAATGCCAACAATGTGGCGCGCCTCGCCAAAGCGACCGCATCAGAATTGCGCGTTCCGCTCGACGACATGCCGGGCCGTGTCGCCGCGCTCCTCGACGAGCGCAAGCGTCTCGAACGCGAATTGTCGGAGACGAAGAAGAAGCTTGCCATGGGCGGCGGCGGCAAAGCCGAGGATGGCGACGGGGGCATCGCGAATGTCGACGGCGTGAAGGTGATGGCGAAGACCTTGAGCGGCGTCGACGCCAAGGACCTGCGCAGTCTCGCCGATGAAGGCAAGAAGAAGCTCGGCTCGGGCATTGTCGCGCTGATCGCGGTCGACCCCGAAGGCAAGGCGGCCCTGGTCGTCGGCGTCACCGCCGACCTCACCGCCGCCAACAATGCCGTGCAGCTGGTGCAGGCCGGCGTCGCCGCGCTGGGCGGCAAGGGCGGCGGTGGTCGTCCCGATATGGCGCAGGGTGGCGGTCCCAACGGCGGCGCGGCGGAGGCGGCGCTGGCTGCGATCGAAGAAGCGCCTCGCGCTAAGCGGCGTGGAACGCCGCTCGCTAGAACTCGACGATCATCCCGTCCTCGGCGGTCTCGAACGTGATCTCGGCGCGACGCGCCAGCATGTCGTTGCTCATGTGCGTGAGCACCAGGCGCTTAGGCCGGATTTGGCCGAGCCGGCGTTCGAGCGCCGCCAGCGCCATGTGGGTCGTGACCGGCTTGTCCCGCGTATAAGCCTCGCAGATGAAAAGATCGGCCTCGCGGCCGATGTCGATGACGGTGTCGGTCCATTCGGTATCGCCGGAGAAGCCGATCACCTTGCTCCCGGCCTCGAAGCGGTAACCGACGCAGGGGCCGGCCCGTTCGTCGTGGACGACTGGGTAGGGCGTCACCCGCATATTGCCGACCTCGCTGCGCCGGCCGATCTCCAGTTCGCGCAGCGTCAGGGCAAAGCCCAATTCCAGGTTCTTGGTGCCGGGAAACGCATTTTCCATCGCTTCCGCGTACCGCGCGGCGAGGCCGGGCGGTCCGGCGATGGTCAGCGGCCGGTCGCGTTTGAGAACGTAGTTCGCCTCCAACATGAAGAACGGCACGCCGCCGAAATGGTCGGCGTGGAAGTGCGACAGAAAGATGGTGCCGATGTCGTTACGATTGATCGCCAGCCGGTTCATCGCAACGAGCGACGATGCTCCGCAATCGATCAAGGCGTTGATGCCGTGGCCGACCAGATGGAAGCAGGTATTGAATTGTCCGCCCGAGCCGAAGGCGTCGCCGCAGCCGACGAATTGCAGTTGCATGGACCAATCCCCAATAGGTGCGAGGCAGGAGGTTGCGAGGCGACTTTGCCAGCGGTGTTTGCATTTGGTTCGCTATTTGGTGCAAGACTTGTCCGAGCTTGGGTGCGCCCCCAAGAGGCGGCGATCGGTATAAAGGTTAAGGCCACTGTGGCCGCGCGCCGCCGGAGAATCCGTGATGGGGATCACATTTAGGGGGCATGCTCTGACGACGGGATATGGGTCAACTCCCTAATATGGCATGGTTTTTTGCCTTTTCAGGCTTCCTCCCGTCGCCCGCGGCCGGGTTGGCTCGCAAGGGTGCCACATGATAGCGCCACGATCGCACCACAAACCGGCGCTTGCTCTATAGTAACCGATAAAGCTGAGGGGACTTTAGTGTATCTGCGTACAAATCAGGGGCGCGTAGTGCTCGCGTTGGCGTTGGCCGGCGTCCTCGCCGGCTGTACCGATATGGACAGCGGTTGGTTCGCGAAGCCGGTCAACCTGCTCGGCAGCCGCAACCTCGGCTATTCCTACTCCCAGCTCGGCGAAACCAAGCAGGAGCGCCGCATCACCGCGGACGACCTCGTCGACGCGAACGGTGCCTGCCCGCGGTTTGCTTCGCCCGCGCCGGCCGCGCCGGCCAACCCCGATGGAAGTCCCGCCGCCCCGTTCGGCACCGCCGCGCAACTCGGCGGCGGTATCGGCATCGGCATGAGCGAATGTGAGGTCGTCTCCCGCATCGGCGCACCCTCCGCCGTCGATCTCGGCCGCACTCCGAATGGCGATCGCACCGCGGTCTTGACCTTCCAGGCCGGTCCGCGTCCCGGCATTTACCGGTTCGTCGGCGGCAAGCTCACGGAAATGGACCGCGTCGCCGAAGCTCCGCCCCCGCCGCACCCGGAGAAGCCGGTCAAGAAGAAGGCGGCAAAAACCAAAAAGCCGCCGAAAGCGGACAACAACGCCGGCGCGCCGCCGGCCTCGCGCGGAACGCAATAGCAGTCCGCGTTGCGACGCTGCCGCAGTGCCTGTCGGTAGCTAATCAAGTTGTCCGGTTTTGGTAGCACACGATATGTCCGCTTCGGGTTTGGCAGTGCGAGCCGGCCTGGAAGCGGTGGACAGGCCGGCACGGATCGGTTGGTCAGGCCTGAGCCTGGGCGGTGGCGATAGTCTTTCTGGTCAGTTTCTTTGTTCGACCTGAGGGCCGTTTCTTCGTCCCGACCTGCCGCGGTGGAGTGACGCCGCGCGCAGCCGCGGTCAAGGATGGCCGTTGCCTGAGCGGTGCCGCCGCCTGTGGGGTCGGCAGGCCACGCCTTGACGGCGGCGAGCACGGTGTCACGCTTGGTGCGGTCGGGGCCGCTACGATCTGGGTGCCTTGGGCGGTATAGCCGGCGATGCGGCGCGGGCCGTGGAACACCGCCAGCGTGCCGTCGGGATATTCGCGCACCTTGACCTTGGCTTTGACGTAGTGGGCGCGCGCGGCGCTTTGGGGCAATTGCAGCCTGCGGCCGCCATAGCCGACGGTATTGTCGCGACCGACCACGCGCTCCTCCTCGATGCACAAGGTCTCGGCGAGCAGCGTTGGGTCGGCGGTCACGAATGCCGTCTCCGTCAGCGCCGCGTTTTTGGCAAAGCGGGCGTTGTGCTGCGGCAGATAGACGTTGCGGATGAAGGCATTGGCGGCGTCGATGTCGCCGATGCCGGCCTTGGCCAATTCCTTGATCAGGCGGTCCTGGAGCGTGCCGAACATGCGTTCGCTGCGCCCGCGCGCCTCCGGCGAATAGGCCGGGATGTGCTCGATTCCCAGATGCTTCAGGGCCCGCCCGACCTGCGTCAGGCGGTTCTTGTCGACCGCGCCACCCGCGTGCGGCGTATGGAAGTAGTGGCTGCCGCGGTCGGTGTAGAGGCTCGACGGCAGGCCCTTGGCCGCGAACACTTCGAGCAGCGCCCGAAACGTCGAGGCGGTGCCTTCCTCCTCGACCAGGAACGCCGAATAGACCGTACTGGTCGCGTCATCCATGGTGACGATCAGATCGAGCGGCGCCGTGCCGGCAAGCCAGGCCGCGCGCGAGCCGTCCTGGTGCAGCATCATGCCCTCGAACGGCTTGCGCTCGCGCTTTCTGCGATGCGCCCCGCGCCGCCGCGCCCGCTCCACAAGGCCAGCCGTGTGAAGCTGCGTCTTGACCCAGGTGTAGCCCCAGCGGAAGCCATGCTCGCGCACCAGGTGCTCGTGAAAATGCTTCACGTTCCAGCCCCGGTACGTCCCCTCGTACAGCTCCAGCATCCGCTGCGTCTGCGCCGCCGGAACGCGCTGCGGCGACGGTTTGCCGAGCCGCCGGTCGATCAGCCCCTCGCGCCCGTCCTCCTCGTAACGGTCCCGATAGCGCCGGAACTGTCGTTCCGACATTCCCAGCACCTCACCGGCCTCCAGCATCGACAACTCGCCAGCCTCCCAGCGGCTCAATACGTCGCGAAACTTCTGCATCCTGCGGTCCTGTAGCCACGCCGTCCGGTTCATCCTTCCGCCTCCTCGCAGAGGCAGAAAACCGGACAACTCGTGTGCTACCTAACCCGGACAACTCCTGTGCTTACGACACGACGCTGCCGCAGTGCTTGCCGTGACCCATCGCGGCGGCTATAAGCCAGCGCGATCCCGCGCCCTAATTCCCAATTTACAAAGGATGATTTGATGCCGGTCGAGCGTACCTTTTCGATCATCAAACCCGACGCGACGGCGCGCAATCTCACAGGCGCCATCAACGCCATGATCGAGCAATCAGGCTTGCGCATCGTGGCGCAGAAGCGGGTACTGATCAGCCGCGCGCAAGCCGAGACGTTTTATGCCGTGCATCGCGAGCGGCCGTTCTTCGGTGAACTCGTCGACTTCATGATCTCGGGGCCGGTGGTGGTGCAGGTTCTCGAAGGCGACAACGCGATCGCCGCCTATCGCGATCTCATGGGCGCGACCGATCCGGCCAAGGCGGCCGCGGGAACGATCCGCAAAGCCTTCGCCAATTCGATCGGCGAGAATTCGGTCCATGGCTCCGACGCGCCCGACACCGCCGCCAAGGAAATCGCGCAATTCTTCGCGGGCAACGACATCGTCGGCTAGGAGCTTATCTCATTCCCGGATCGTTGGGCGGCGGTGCAGAGATCGGCAGCGGCGCCCTGGAGCACGCGGCATTCTGGATCGCCGCGTTGGAAATCGTCGTCGTTAATTTGCTCCTGTCGGGCGACAACGCTGTCGTCATCGCCATGGCCTGCCGTGCGCTGCCGCCGCGGCAACGGCTGTGGGGCATGGCGATCGGCGCCGGCACCGCGGCGATCGTGCGGATCATCTTTGCCGGCGATCATCGCGCCGCTCATGGCGCTGCCCTATCTCAAGCTGATCGGCGGGCTGGCGCTGTTCTATATCGCGGTCAAGCTTCTCCTCCCGGAGAATTCCGGCCGCGCGATCGAGCCGGCGGCGCGGCTGTGGCGCGTGGTGCGAATTGTCGCGGTCGCCGACTTCGTCATGGGCTTCGACAACATCATCGCCATCGTCGGCGTGGCCCGGGGCAACGTCGTATTGCTGGTGATCGGTCTCGTGCTGTCGATACCGATCATCCTCGCTGGCGCGGCGCTCGTCATGGCGCTGCTCGACCGCTTCCCGATTCTCGTTTGGGCGGGCGCCGCGCTGCTCGGTTGGATCGCCGGCGAGATCGTCGCGACCGATCCGGCGGTCGTGTCCTATCTGACGGCGCGGCTCGGCGCGTCGGTTGCGGGGCAGATTGAAATTGCCGCCGCGATTGCCGGGATGTTGCTCGTGATCGCCGCCGGTGCATTGTTGCGGCGCGTGCGCGTTGATTGAACGCGCGGCTTCGAGGCGGCCGGCGATGGGCGCGTGAGCGCGCATGCTTCCTAATTTTCGCTAGGCAAGTTTAGATGACGGCGCAAAGACATCCGTTACGATGTTTGTCGTGTCTGCAAACAAGCCGGCGGCCACGTGTTGCAGCCATGGTTGCGCCGCATTTGTCGGGCTTGCTTTCGTTGCAATCGGATTTTGGCCATCCGGCCCGGTGACTGTCTTGTCGACACGATCGTTTCGGACTTCCCCCCAAAATCTGGCTTGTGGCGCGACTTGCAGCACGCGGCGTGCGGCATCTCGCGTCATCGCTGACATCTTGAACTGACTTCAGGAGACAGACGATGCAGAAGGGCACCGTCAAGTGGTTCAATCCTACGAAAGGCTACGGCTTCATCAAACCGGCGGCCGGCGACAAGGACGTCTTCGTGCACATCTCTGCAGTCGAGCGCGCCGGATTGCGCACGCTCAATGAAGGCCAGGTGGTCGAGTACGAACTCGTGACCAATCGCGGCAAGACCTCGGCGGAAAACCTCAAGGTCTCGTAAGCGCAAAAACGCAAGCAAATGTTTTTGTCGCCCCCGGTTTCGCGACCGGGGGTTTTTTAATTTATTCGGTCCCGCCTGCGATAGCGCCGCCGGAGCGGGCGACGCGCGCGCAGCCCTCCGCCACGGCGCGTAGCGCTTGCGGATAAAGCCGGTGCTCGACCTCCAGGACCCGATCAGCGAGCGTCTCTTCCGTATCGCCGTCGCGCACCGGTATGCGCGCTTGCGCCACGATCGGGCCAGCGTCCAGTTCGGATACGACGAAGTGGACGGTCGCGCCGTGTTCCTTGGCGCCGGCAGCGAGGGCCCGGCGGTGGGTGTCGAGGCCCTTGAACTGCGGCAGCAGCGAGGGATGAATGTTGAGGATGCGGCCGTGCCATCGCGTCACCAGCCATGGCGTCAGCCGCCGCATGAATCCGGCGAGGCATACAAGGTCGATCCGGTGCGCCCGCAACTGCGCGTCGAGCGCGCGCTCGAACGCTTCGCGGTCTTCGCCGAACGGCGTGTGATCGACAATCGCGGTTGATATGCCCGCCTGCCGGGCGCGGGCGAGCCCCGCGGCGTCGGGGCGGTTCGACAGAACGAGAGCGATCTCGGCGGGATAATCGCTCGCCTTGGCCGCCTCGATCAGCGCCGCCATGTTCGAGCCGCGGCCGGAAATAAGCACGGCGACGCGCTTCTTGGCGATGCCGCTTGTGCCGGCGTCGGTCATGCCGCTCACCAGGAAAGATCGAGCCGGCCGCGGAACGTGACGTGCGGTTCGCCGGGCGCGGCGACAACTTCGCCCAGCCGCACCACCGTTTCGCCATGGGCGGCAAACTGGGCGATGGCGCTCTCGGCGGTCGCCGCGCTCAGCACCGCGACCATGCCGATGCCGCAGTTGAAGGTGCGCACCATCTCCTGTTCGGCGATGCCGCCCGTCGCGGCGAGCCATCGGAACACCGGGTGGACGGGGACTTGGTCTAAGTCCAACACGATGGCGACGCCGTCCGGCAGCACACGCGGGATATTGTCGACGAAGCCGCCGCCGGTGATGTGGGCGAGCGCCTTGACCGCGTTGGTACCGCGGGCCGCGGCGAGGCAGGATTGCACGTAGAGGCGCGTCGGCGTGAGCAACGCCTCGCCGAGGCTCAGGGTCGGATCGAACGGCGCCGGCGCGGCATAGCTCGAGCCGGCCGTGGCGACGATGCGGCGGACCAGCGAAAAGCCGTTCGAATGGACGCCGGTCGAGGCGAGCCCGACCACGACGTCACCCGGCACAATATCCTTGCGCGGCAGCAACGCCTCCCGAGCGACCGCGCCGACCGCAAAGCCGGCAAGATCGTAGTCGTCGCCCTGATACACGCCTGGCATTTCGGCGGTCTCGCCGCCGATCAGGGCGCAGCGCGCCTCGCGGCAGGCGGCGGCGATGCCGGCAACGACTTTGGCGCCGACCTGCGGATCGAGCTTGCCGCAAGCGAAATAGTCGAGAAAGAACAACGGCTCGGCCCCTTGCACGACCAGATCGTTGACCGACATGGCGACGAGATCGATGCCGATCGTGTCGTGGCGGGAGGTTTCGACTGCGATTTTCACCTTGGTGCCGACGCCGTCGTTCGCGGCAACGAGGATCGGATCGGAGTACCCGGCGGCCTTGAGGTCGAACAGGCCGCCAAAACCGCCAATCTCGGCGTCGGCGCCCGGGCGCGCGGTCCCGCGCACCAGCGGCTTGATCAAATCGACCATGCGGTTACCGGCATCGATATCGACGCCGGCCGCGGCGTAGCGCGCCTTGTCCACGAAGTCACCGAACCAGCACGGATCCGCGTCCCCGGCGGGGAGGGATTGCGTCAGCGCTCCTACGTCGGAATCGCGGGGTGCGCAAGCATGGCGGCGCCGCTATATAGAGCGCGTTGGCGCGTCCGCTGCCGGGCATTTCCGGCGGCGTCTTCGGCCCCGCACCGCGGACAATCGCGGGCGGGCTTTGGAGGAGCGCTTTGGGAAGCCGGGGCCGGGTTTGAATATCCCAAATCTCATCACCTTGGGACGCATCATCTTGGTGCCGGTCGTGGTCTGGGCGATCACGTCCGGAGAGATGGGCGCCGCCTTTATCCTGTTTCTGGTGGCCGGGATCAGCGACGGGGTCGACGGCTTTCTCGCCAAGCGCTTCCATATGGGCAGCGAGCTCGGCGCCTATCTCGATCCGCTCGCCGACAAGGCGCTGATCGTCTCGATCTATGTGGCGCTCGGCATCTCGGGCGCACTGCCGATCTCGCTGGTCATTCTGGTCGTCTCGCGCGACATCATGATCATCACCGGCTTCATGCTGGCCTGGCTGGTCGGCAGGCCGATGGCGGTCAAGCCGCTGCCGGTGTCGAAGGCCAACACGGTGGCGCAGATCTTTCTCGCCATCCTGGTGCTCGCCGAACGCGGCTTTGGCTTCACGCTCGCCTGGACCTCGATCGCAGCCATCGCGCTGGTCGCCGTCTTGACCTTGGCTTCGATCGCCTTCTATCTCGCCGCTTGGTTCCGCCACTTGAATTCGTTCGGGACCGGGCACTAGCCTTCAAAGCAAGGCGCGCCCAAAGGTGTGACATGGAGTTCAAGCGTTTCGCGGTGGTCGCGGGCCGGCGGGCCTAGTGGCCATGGCTTCTCCGCCGCGTCAGTTGGCACTCGCGCTCGATCACGCCGAAAGCTATGCGCGGGAGGACTTCTTATCCGGGCCGTGCAACGAAGGCGCGCTGCAATTGCTCGATTGCTGGCCGGATTGGCCGGCGAGCGCCATTGCCGTGGTCGGACCTGAAGGTTCCGGCAAGACCCATCTGGCAATGATGTGGGCGACGCTCGCGGGCGCGCGCATCATTGCCGCGCGTGCGCTCGATGAAGTCGAGCTGCCGTCGGCGCTGGCGACCGGCGCGCTCGTCGTCGAGGACGCCGCAATGGCGACCGACGAGCGCACGCTGTTTCACCTCATCAATCTTGCCCGCGAGGAGAAGGCGTTCCTGTTGTTCACCGCGCGCACAGCGCCGACCGCCTGGCCTTTCGCTATCCCCGATCTGGTGTCGCGATTGCGGGCATTGCCGGTGGTGGCGCTGCAGGCGCCGGACGACGCGATTCTGCGCGCGGTCATCGTCAAGCTCGCGACCGACCGCCAGCTGATGCTGGACGAAGCGGTGGTGCGCTATATCGCCACCCATATCGAGCGCTCCTTCGCGGCCGCGCGCGCCGCTGTGCTCGCGCTCGACAACGAAGCGCTACGCCAAGGGCGCCCGGTGACCCGCGCGCTCGCGGCGGAGGTGCTTCGCCAGCGGGGCGATTGATCGGGCGGCGCGTTGGGCGGAATAGCGCTGCGTATTCCGCCAATCAGCCGCGCCAATGGGGCGGGTTACGGGCTTCGCCCTAAACTAACCCGCCCCACGCGCGCGATCATTCGTCGAACAAATCCGAATGCGTCCCGGTTCGGGCAAGTTTTAGTTCGTTGCCTTCGACGGCGTAAAGCAAAAGCCAATCGGGCTCAATATGAAGGTCACGAAAACCGTTCCACTCGCCCTTGAGCGGATGATCGTGGTAGCGGGCCGGAAGGGGTCTTTCCTCGATCAACAGGGACAGAACGGCTTTCAGCTTGTTCATGTCTTTGCCGCGCTTCTCGGCCCGTTTTACGTCGCGTTTAAACCGTCCCGATCTGACCGGGATCAGCACGTCAGATGCCTAAATCCTTGAACAGCGCGGCGGCCGTATCCAAGCGTTTGCCCTTGCCCGCGCGCAATTCGGTCATCGCACGCCGGCTCTCGGCGTTCGGAACCTTCACGTCGAACGGCAGACGCTTTTCGTCGGCCACGCGAAGCAACAGCAGACGGATTGCGTCCGAGATGGTCAAGCCCATGGCGCTCAAGGCGGAGGCTGCCCGCTTTTTGGTATCGGTGTCGATCCGCGAGCGAACTATTGTATTAGCGGTCACGGTAAGCCTCTTCGGTCTTTGTGGTTCCAATGTAGCCACAAACCGCAGGAATGCAAGGTGAGGCTTCGACAGGCCGGCGATACGAAAGCCGCGTAGGGCGAATAGAATAGCGAGGTATTCCGGCATTCGATCGCCACGGAGCGGTGGAAGGCGGCTGATTACGGGCTCCACCCTAATCTTACTGCATCAGCCGCCCTACGTCTTGTACGCTTCGCAACCGCGCCTGATGCGCGCGTGGACAAATCGAGCGTTTCTGTAAGGACTTCGCCCAAAGCCGCGAAATCTTTCTTGCGCGGCGAGGTGCGCCGCCACGCGAGCCCGACGGTGCGCGCGGGCTCCGGTTCGGCAAAGCGCAGCAGCCGCACCCGGCTGTCGCGGGCCTCGGCGTCGGCCGCGACCGTCGGCAATAGCGTCATGCCGTAGCCGTTGGCGACCATCTGCATCACCGTTGCCAGCGAGGTCGCGCCGAGCCCAGCAGGACCCCGCGGCGCCGCGCAGAAGGCGAGCGCCTGGTCGCGCAGGCAGTGCCCTTCTTCGAGCAGAATAAGTCGGCTTTGGTCCACACTCGCCATTGCGACGCGGCCGTCCGTCGGCCTGGCCTCCGTGGCCGGAACCGCCAGCAAAAACGGATCGTCGAACAGCCGCAGCGTCTCCATCTCGGCCCCGTCCGCCGGCAACGCCAGCAGGATGACGTTGAGATCGCCGCCGGCGAGTTCGGCCAGCAGATTTTTGGTCTGGGTCTCGCGGACGTCGAGACGCAGGTTCGGATACGCCGTCTACAACCGCGGCAGCACGCGCGGCAGAATGTAGGGCGCGAGCGTCGGGATGATGCCGAGACGAAGCGAGCCGCTGAGCAGATCGCGATGGCGGACGAACTCGACGAGGTCGCGCGTCGCGGCGAGAATATGCTCGGCGCGCCGCGCGACTTCGAGACCGGTCTCGGTCAGCGCGATGTCCCCGGGCCGTCGTTCGACCAGCTCCGCGCCGATCTCGCGCTCGAGTTCGCGCACCTGCATCGACAGGGCCGGTTGCGTGACCGCGCAATCGTCGGCCGCGCGACCGAAATGCCGGTGGCGCGCCAGCGAGGTCAGATAGCGAAGCTGTCGCAATGTGATCATGGCCATAAGTTAGGCTTATCACCGCACCTAGGCAATACGACTGGACGTGATGGGCGCAGGCGCCTAGATACGCCGCAACCCCCACCGCCCACCGCACGCAAGTCGCGAGGAACCGACCATGGACGCAAAAACTGACGACAAGAGCGCGGGCAAATGCCCCGTCATGCACACGAGCGTTGGAGTGAGGTCCAACCGGGACTGGTGGCCGAACCAGTTGAATCTCAACATGCTCCGCCGGAACTCTTCCCGGTCCAATCCCATGGGCGAAGCGTTCAACTACGCGGAGGAGTTCAAGAAGCTCGACCTCAAGGCCCTGAAGCAGGATCTCTACGCGCTGATGACGGACTCGCAGGACTGGTGGCCAGCGGATTTCGGCCACTATGGGCCGCTGTTCATCCGGATGGCATGGCACAGCGCCGGCACCTACCGCATCGGCGACGGCCGCGGCGGCGCCGGAGCCGGCCAGCAGCGCTTCGCGCCCCTCAACAGTTGGCCGGACAACGTGAACCTGGACAAGGCGCGCCGGTTGCTGTGGCCGATCAAGCGGAAATACGGCGACAAGATCTCGTGGGCCGACCTGATGATCCTCGCGGGCAACTGCGCGCTCGAGTCGATGGGCTTCAAGACCTTCGGCTTTGGTGGCGGGCGCGCCGACGTCTGGGAGCCTGACGAAGACACCTACTGGGGCGCCGAGGACACTTGGCTGGGCGACAAGCGCTACGGCGGGGACCGGGAACTCGAAAATCCTCTCGCCGCCGTGCAGATGGGTCTGATCTACGTGAACCCGGAAGGGCCGAACGGCAAGCCGGATCCTCTCGCTGCGGCCAAGGACATTCGCGAGACCTTCGCGCGCATGGCCATGAACGACGAGGAGACCGTCGCGCTCATTGCCGGCGGACACACCTTCGGCAAAACCCATGGCGCCGGCGATGCGGCGCTTGTCGGCCCGGCACCCGAAGCCGCCGGCATCGAACAGCAAGGCCTCGGCTGGAAGAGCAGTTTTGGCAGCGGCATGGGCGATGATACGATCGGCGGCGGCCCGGAAGTCACCTGGACCACGACGCCGACGAAGTGGAGCAACAACTTCTTCCAGAACCTGTTCGGCTACGAATGGGAACTGACCAAGAGCCCGGCCGGTGCGTATCAGTGGGTGGCGAAGGATGCCCCGGAATCGGTGCCGTATGCGCATGATCCGTCCAAGCATCGCCGGCCAACCATGCTGACCACCGATCTCTCGTTGCGGTTCGATCCTGCTTACGAAAAGATTTCGAAGCGCTTCTACGAGAACCCGGATCAGTTCGCCGACGCGTTTGCCCGGGCGTGGTTCAAGCTGACGCACCGCGACATGGGTCCGCGCGCCCGCTATCTCGGCCCGGAGGTTCCGGCCGAGGAACTGCTATGGCAGGATCCCGTCCCCGCAGTCGATCACAAGCTGATCGACGCGAAGGACATCGCTGCACTCAAGGGAAAGATCCTCGCATCGGGGCTGTCGATCTCCGAACTCGTCTCGAACGCTTGGGCTTCGGCGGCAACCTTCCGCGGCTCCGACAAGCGCGGTGGGGCGAACGGGGCGCGCATACGCCTTAGCCCCCAGAAGGATTGGGAGGTCAACCAGCCTGCCCAACTGGCGAAGGCGCTCGAAACCCTCCAGGGCATCCAGAAGGCGTTCAACGCCGCGCAGTCCGGCGGGAAGAAGATTTCGCTTGCCGACCTGATCGTCCTCGGCGGTTGCGCAGCCGTCGAGCAAGCGGCGAAGAAGGCCGGGCACGAGGTGGAGGTTCCCTTCACGCCGGGCCGAACGGACGCGTCGCAGGAGCAAACCGACGTGGAGTCCTTCGCCGTCCTCGAACCGGTGGCCGACGGGTTCCGCAACTACCTCAAGGCCAAGTACTCCGTATCGGCGGAGGAGCTTCTGCTCGACAAGGCGCAATTGCTGACGCTGACGGCGCCTGAGATGACGGTTCTCGTCGGCGGCCTGCGCGTGCTCAATGCGAACGTCGGGCAGTCCCAGCACGGCGTCTTCACGAAGCGGCCCGAGACGCTCAGCAACGACTTCTTCGTGAACCTCATCGACATGAGCACCGAGTGGAAGGCGACCTCGGGAGACGAAGACGTGTTCGAGGGCCGCGACCGCGCAACGGGCAAACCGAAGTGGACCGGCACCCATGTCGACCTTGTCTTCGGTTCGAACTCGCAGCTTCGCGCCCTGGCGGAAGTCTATGCATGCGACGACTCGCAAAAGAAGTTCGTGCATGACTTCGTGGCGGCGTGGAACAAGGTGATGAACGCCGATCGCTTCGACCTTGCTTGATCTCAGCCGGCGTCCGCGCCGCCCTTGGCCGGACCACGGCGCAGGCGGCAGATAACGCCATACCTTGCTTGCGGAACGAGCGGCCGGGGAATTTCCCGGCCGCTGGCTTGTGCGCGGCAGGCCAGCAGCGAACTGCGTGTCGCCGCGAGAGGCTTGACGGAGCCGTCACCGCGCCGCCTTATCTGCGGCACATGGGTCTTTGCATTTTGAGGTCTGCGAACTTTTAACTCGGGCTTGCGATATTTGGGCCTGCGATGGTGGTGACCGCCGAACGAGGAGTAGCCATGGCCGACCGTGGCCAAGCGTCTGCAGTTGCACTCGAATCCGGCCCGGAGCCGCGCCTGGAGGCGCCGGTCCGGCTGGCCGAGCCGGCGGCGCGGCACGCGGAGTCCGCGCTCGCGTCGAGCCCGGAGCGATTCATCAACCGTGAATTGTCGTGGCTCAATTTCAATCGCCGCGTCCTCGAGGAGTCCACCAATCGCGGCCATCCGCTGCTCGAGCGGCTGAAATTCCTGTCCATCTCGGCGGACAATCTCGACGAGTTCTTCATGGTGCGCGTCGCCGGCCTGCGCGCGCAGGTGCGTGCCGGCATCGCGACCATGAGCCCCGAAGGCCTGACCCCGAGCGAGCAACTTGCCCGCATCGCGGAATCCGTCCTGGTGCTGGTCGAGGACCAGCAAGCGCAGTGGCTCGAGCTGCGTACCGCGCTCGCCCAGGCCGGCATCGTGCTCGTCGACGGTCCCGATGTGAGCAAGGCGGAGCGGGCCTGGCTCGAAGAGTATTTTCTCGCGCACATCTTTCCGCTGCTGACGCCGCTCGCCGTCGATCCGGCGCACCCGTTCCCGTTCATTCCCAATCTCGGTTTCTCGATCGCCCTGCAGCTCGCCCGCGCCAAGGACGGCAAGGCGATGAATGCGCTCATCCGCATGCCGAACCGCATCGAGCGGTTCGTGCGCCTGCCGCCGAGCGGGGATGGCCGCGAGGTGCGGTTGATCTCGGTCGAGGGCGCGACCAGCCTGTTCATCGGCAAGCTGTTTCCGGGCTATGCGGTCAAAGGCGTCGGCGCGTTTCGCGTCATCCGCGATTCCGAACTGGAAATCCTCGAAGAAGCCGAAGATTTGGTGCGGCTGTTCGAGACCGCGCTCAAGCGCCGCCGCCGCGGCCTGGTGATCCGGCTCGATATCGAAGCGCTGATGCCTCCGGCGCTGCAGCGCTTCGTGCAAGGCGCGCTCGATGCCGCCGATGATGCGGTTTTCAAGGTCGACGGCGTGCTCGCGCTCGGCGAGATGGCGCAGATCGCCAATCTGCACCGGCCCGATCTCGAGTTCGTGCCGTACACGCCGCGCTATCCCGGCCGAATCCGCGATCTCGGCGGCGACTGCTTCGCCGCGATCCGGCAAAAGGATCTGATCGTCCACCACCCCTACGAATCGTTCGACGTGGTGGTCGACTTCCTGCATCAGGCGACGCGCGATCCCGACGTGGTCGCGATCAAACAAACATTGTACCGCACCTCGGCCAACTCGCCGATCGTGCGGACGCTCGCGGAAGCCGCCGAAGCCGGCAAGTCGGTAACCGCCGTGGTCGAACTCAAGGCGCGGTTCGACGAGGAAGCCAATATCCGCTGGGCGCGCGATCTCGAACGCGCCGGCGTGCAGGTCGTCTACGGCTTCATCGAGCTCAAGACCCACGCCAAGCTTTCGCTCATCGTCCGCCGCGAAGGCCCGGCGCTGGCGTCCTACGTGCACGTCGGCACCGGCAACTACCATCCGGTCACCGCGCGCGTCTACACCGACCTGTCGTTCTTTACGTCCGATCCGGTGATCGCCCGCGACGTCGCGCGCGTGTTCAATTACGTCACCGGCTATGCCGAGCCGGCCGAGCTCGAGCGCATGGCGGTGTCGCCGCTGACATTGCGCAAGCGCATCCAGGCTCACATCGAGGAAGAGATCGCGCATGCCAAGGCCGGCCGGCCGGCCGCGGTGTGGATGAAAATGAACTCGCTGGTCGATCCCGACATCATCGACGCGCTCTATCGGGCGTCGTGCGCCGGCGTCGCCATCGAGATCGTGGCGCGCGGCATTTCCTGCTTGCGGCCGGGCGTGAAGGGGCTGTCGGAGAACATCCGCGTCAAGTCGATCATCGGCCGCTTTCTCGAACACGGCCGGATTTATTGTTTCGGCACGGGGCACGGGCTGCCGCATCCGAAGGCCGCGGTCTACATCTCCTCCGCCGACATGATGCCGCGCAATCTCGACCGCCGCGTCGAGGTTTTGTGCCCGATCCTCAATCCAACCGTGCACGAGCAGGTTCTCGACCAGATCATGGTGGCGAACCTCAAAGACAACGAGCAGAGCTGGCAACTGTTGGCGGACGGCTCCTCGTCGCGCATCAAGCCGGCCCTGGGCGAAGAGCCGTTCAACGCGCATACCTATTTCATGACCAATCCCAGTCTGTCGGGCCGCGGCAAATCCCCCAAGGATTCCGTGCCGCGGTTGCGCCATCGCCCGGAGCGGGCGTAAAGCCGACGCGGCACCGGGCCGCCGGGCGGCTGCCGCCAGCCGCCCCTCTTTGGTTTCGCCCCAGACTGCTTCGCCCATGAGACTGTTTCGCCCATGAGATTGCCGATGAGCCGCAGTGCCAATCCCGACGCCAAGGGCCGCCTCGACCAGGGCCCTCCCGTCGCGGTCATCGACATCGGTTCGAATTCCGTGCGGCTTGTCGTCTACGAGGGGCTGACCCGCAGTCCGACTGCGCTTTTCAACGAGAAGGCGCTGTGCGGGCTCGGCCGCGAGGTGCAAACGACCGGCTTGCTCGCGGTCGATGCCGTCGAGCAGGCCCTGGCCTCGCTCAAGCGCTACCGCGCGCTGTGCGACACGATCGGCATCAAGAAGATTTGGGCCATCGCCACCGCCGCATGCCGGGACGCCAAGAATGGCCCCGGCTTTATCGAGCTTGCCGAGCGCACCCTCAAGATCAAGATCGACGTGCTGTCCGGCGCGCGGGAGGCCGAGCTGACGGCGCTCGGCGTCATTTCCGGCGTGCATCACGCCGACGGCGTGGTGGGCGATCTCGGCGGCGGCTCGCTCGAGCTCGTCGACGTGCATGGCATTCATGCCAAACGCGGCCTGACCCGGCCGCTCGGCGGTCTTGCCTTGGCGGACATTTCGGCCAAGTCGATCAAGAAGGCGGAAAAGTTCGTCAAGAATACGCTCGGCGAACTGCCGATGCTGCGCGACTGCAAGGATCGCAATTTCTACGCCGTCGGCGGCACCTGGCGGGCGCTGGCGCGGCTGCACATGTGGCAGACCGGTTATCCGCTTCATGTCATGCACGGCTACGCCATTCCGGCCGCCGAGGCGCTGGAGTTCGCCCGTCTGGTGCACCGGGTCGATGTCGAAACGCTCTCCAACATCGAAGTCGTGGCGAATGCCCGGCGGCCATTGCTCGCCTATGCGGCGCTGGTGCTGGAATACATTCTACGCATCGGCAAGCCGCGGCAAGTCACGTTCTCCGCGCTCGGCGTGCGCGAGGGCCTGCTCTATTCGTTGCTCAAAGACAAGGACAAGAAGAAGGACGCACTGATCGAAGCGGCGCGCGATCTCAATCAATTGCGCTCGCGCTCGCCGCAACACGGCGAGGAGCTGATCGTCTGGACCGACCGCTTCATGACGTCCTCGGGCCTCGACGAAACGCCCGAAGAACGCCGGCTTCGCCACGCGGCGTGCCTGTTGGCCGATATCGGCTGGCGGGCTCATCCGGATTACCGCGGCGAGCAATCGCTCAACATCATCGCGCACGCTGGCTTCAGCGCGATCGATCACGCCGGCCGCGCCTATCTGGCGCTGGCGGTATTCTACCGCCACGTCGGACTGGTGATGGACGACGAACTGTCGCCGCGGCTGCGCGAACTCGCCTCGACCCGCATGCTCGACCGCGCCCGCGTGCTCGGCGCGGCGCTGCGGCTTGCTTATGTGGTGTCGGCGGCGATGCCGGGCGTGCTGCCGCAGACCCCGCTCGCGGTCGAGCGGCAGCGGCTCGCGCTTCACCTTCCCGGCGAATTCGCGGCGCTCGCCGGCGAGCGCGTGTCGACCCGGCTGCGTTCGCTCGCCCGCCTGATCGGCCGCGAGCCGGTCATGCTATTGGGGTGATCGGCACCATTCGCACGTTGCCAACGTCGCAGCCTTAGGGTTGAATATCCCCGGGCGGCCAAAGAACACCATCGACAACACGCCGACAAAGTGCCCCGATGCCGGCTCGCGCGCGAGTCGCACTTCAGAGGTGAGGGATGGACATTAAATTCAGACGTTTCATCGGGATAGCGGCGATCATAACGTTGCTCAACGGCGTCAGTTACACGCTCTTCCCCGCCGCCCTGCTGCCGACCTACGGGATCGAACCGACCGCCGGCGCGCTCTTGGGCTTTCGTTTCCTGGGCGCGGCGTTGCTGACGTTCGGGCTCATTCTGTGGTTTCTCAGGTTGACGCAGGACGCACTCGCGGCGCGCGGGTTGCTGATCGGCGCGACGGTCGGCAACATCGTCGGCGTTCTCGTCTCGCTGTGGGCGACGCTGACCGGCGTGATGAACGGGGCAGGGTGGCTGTTCGTCGTGACCTACGCGGTCCTGCTCGCCGGGTATGTGTATTTCCTTTGGCCGCTGATGCACAAATCGGCGACACGTTAAACTCGCAACGACATTGAGGACGGCGCTAGCTGCGCTCGACCGCGGCGACCTTGCCGTTCTCGATCGCGAGCGCGAGCTTGCCGTGCTTGAGCGCCAGCGCCTTCTCGCCATAAAGCTCGCGGCGCCAGCCGGTGAGCGCGGGAACGTCGGCGTGGTCGTCGGCGGCGATGCGATCGAGATCGTCGACCGTGGCGATGACCTTGGCGGCGACATGGTGGCGCTCCGAGATCATGCGCAGCAGCACCTTGAGGAGTTCGACGACCGCAGTGCCGTTCGCCGCCGGCTGAAACCGCGCCGGCCGCGGCAGCGTCTTGGGGTCGCGCTCCAACCCCCGCGTCACCGCGGCGACGATCGCCTCGCCCCAGCGCGAGCGTTCAAAACCCTTGGGCAGCGAACGCAGGTTTTTGAGCTTCTCGACGCTGGTCGGCGCCTGCACCGCGATATCGGCGATGGCGTCGTCCTTGAGGACGCGCGAGCGCGGCACGTCGCGCGCCTGCGCCTCGCGCTCGCGCCAGGCCGCGACCTCGATCAGGACGGCGAGCTCCTTGGGCTTGCGCACCCGCGTCTTCAGGCGCTGCCAGGCATTTTCCGGATCCATGCGGTAGGTGTCGGGCGAGGTGAGGATGCGCATCTCGTCCTGCACCCAGTCGGCGCGCCCGCGCCGCTCGAGGTCGTCGATGAGCGCGAGATAGACGTCGCGCAGGTGCGTCACGTCGGACACCGCATACGACAGCTGCGCTTCCGACAGCGGCCGGCGCGTCCAGTCGGTGAAGCGGTGCGATTTGTCGAGCGAGTCGCCGGTGATGCGCTGCACCAATTGGTCGTAGGAGATCGAGTCGCCGTAGCCGAGCACCATCGCGGCGACCTGGGTGTCGAAGATCGGGTGGGGGATGAGTTTTGCCCGGTGCCAGACGATTTCGATGTCCTGGCGCGCGGCGTGAAAGACCTTCATCACCTTGTCGTCGGCCATCAGCGCCAACAGGGGCGCGAGATCGATGTCCGGCGCCAGGGCGTCGACGACGACGGCCTCCTCGGGCGAGGCCATCTGCGCGACGCAGAGCAGCGGATAATAGGTGGTCTCGCGCAGAAACTCGGTGTCGACGGTGACGAACGGATGGGCGGCCATTCGCGTGCAAACGGCGGCGAGGTCGGATGTTGTCGTGATCAGATGCATTGCGTTCAGATGCATTGCGGAATGTGATATTGCGGAACGTGATAGCGGACTTCATGGCCGTTGTCGCCGGAGCGGCAGCGGTCGGGGAAAAAAGCGAATCGCATCTTAATCCACCGGCAAGTGACGGAATACCGCCACCTTAACCTGATCCAAGAGCAGGGCGAAGACGAGCGTGGCGGCGAGCAAAGCGAGTACCACGGTAACGGGTATCGGCCGCATCAGGATGCCGAACACGGCGAACACGCTGACGACCGCGATATCGGCGAGCGACAGCAGCATCATCAAAGTGCTCGGGCGCGAGCTCCAGAAGTGCCCGCGCTCGCGCAGGACGTAGACCAGCGCCTGTCCGGCAAACACGAACATCAGGAAGACCAGCGTCTGGATCTGGCCCGTCGTCAGGCCGAGGCGGAGCGCGCCGGTTGCAAGGACGGCCAGGCAGAACAGGAATTTGAAGGCGGCGAGCGGGATCGTCGCCAGCGTGAGATTGCGCAGCCGCCAGGCATTGGGGCGGGGCGATGGCGTAGCGTGGTCGGCGGTCCGCGCCATGCTGACGAAGTCGTTGGTGAACATCGACAGCGCCTGCAACAGCGGCGTCAGCACGGCATGGCCGGTCAGGAGCAGGCCGGCGCCCAGCACGATCAGCGTCACGACCTTGTTGACGAGAACGCCGAGCGTGTAGGTCAGCACCCGTTGGAACACGGCGCGTCCTTCCTTGACTGCGGTGACGATGCCGTCGAGGCCGGGGCTGGTCAGCACAAGCCCCGCGGCGGCCTTGGCGACGTCGGTCGCGGTCTCGACCGCGATGCCCATCTGCGCCTGGCGCAGCGCCGGTGCGTCGTTGGCGCCGTCGCCGCACATGCCCACCGCGTAGCCGCCGCGCTGCAGCGCTTTCACCAGGCGGAACTTCTCTTCGGGAAAGACGCCGGCATAGATGGCGAAATCGGCCGGCGTGACCCGGTCCGGAATTTGGCCGCTGGCGCAGACATTGCCGGTAATGCCGATCGCCTTGCCGATCGTCGCCGCGGTCGCGGCGGTGTCGCCGGTGACCATGATGGTCGGCACGCCGAGCGACCGTAGCTCGCCGAGCAGCGCCGCCGAATCCGGCCGCGGCGGGTCGTGGAGCGCGACGAGGCCGATGAGGCTCATGGCGCCGGGCGATCCGCTCGCGACCGCCAAGGTCCGGTAGCCGGCGCGCGACAGCGCGTCGAGCTCGGCCGTTGCCGCCGCGTTCAGTGGCGCGATCGTTGCGATGGCAGCCGGCGCGCCCTTCATGATCAGAACGTCGTGACCGTCGCCGTCTTGCGCCTTGGCCTCGGCCCGCTTGCTGGCCGGGTCGAATGGCGTGAAATTGCGAACCGCCGGCAGCGCGCGCTGCGGCGCGACGGCGCGCGCGGCGCGGCGGATGGCGACATCGATCGGATCGCGCCCATCCGTCGAACTGGCGAGCGCGGCGAATGCCAGCACGTCGTCCGTGCTCCAGCCTTCGATCAACGGTCGAACCGAGGCGACGCCGATCTTGTTTTCGGTGAGCGTGCCGGTCTTGTCGGCGCACAAGACGTTGATCGTCGCGGCTTCATGCAATGCCGTCAATCGCGTCAGCAGCACCCCCTTGAGCGCGAGATGCTTGGCGCCGATCGCGGCGCCGAGCGTGAAGGTGGCGGGCAAAGCGACCGGCACGGCCGACAGCATCGCGGTCAAGACCAGCAGGATGATTTGCGTCGTCGGCAGTTCAATCGAATGGGCATAGGCGACGAGCCCGATTACGATCGCCGCATTGAGGACGGAGAGGTTACGCACCAGGCCGAGCACCGCCTTGACCTCGGTGCTCTCGACATGGGCGATGCGAACGAGCTCGGCGGCGCGCCCGAAATACGTATGCGATCCTGTGGCGGTGACGACAGCGATGGCCTCGCCGCGGCGCACCGCCGCGCCTGCATAGGCGGGCTTGCCGACGCCGGCCTCGACCGGAGCCGATTCGCCGGTCAGCATGGATTGATCGAGCACGAGCGAACCCGCGACGATGCGGGTATCGGCGGGAACGACGGCGGCGAGCGACAATTGTACGACATCGTCGGGGACAAGGACCGCGGCTGGAAGCTCGGTCCACTTGCCGTCGCGCCGCACCCGTGCCCGCAGCGAGAGGTGCTGCTTGAGCAGCGCGAGCGCGGCGTCGGCGCGGCTTTCCTGAAACACGCCGAGTGCGACGTTAAAGACGAGCAGCGCGGCGATGAGGCCGGCTTCGATGCGCTCGCCCATGACAAGCTGGAGCACCACGGTCGCTTCGAGCATCCACGGCACCGGCGCCCAGGCATGCCGCGCGATCTTTGCCAGGAGATGTTCATGCTCCTCGGCGACTTCGTTGCGGCCATGTTGTTGGAGCCGTCGCGCCGCCTCCTCGGAGGTGAGCCCGAGTGTCGTTGGATCGGCGGGAGCGTCGGATTTTCCTTGTGCCATGCTATCTGTTTATTGGAGCATGTCCTTTTCGCAAAACCGGCTTCCACTTTTGCGGGACATGCTCTATCCGCGCACCCGTCCCATCAGGATGAACTCCCACGGGCTCGGCATGGCGCCGACCTTGACCTCGATCAAGCTCGGACCATCGCGACGGGCGAGCGCGCGCCGCAGCGCCGTCCGCAGCTCACGGGGAGACGTTGCCCGCGCGGCGTGCGCGCCGAAGCTCTCGGCAAAGGCGACGAAATTCGGATCGGCGAGGTCGCTCGCGATCAGGCGGTTGCCGAAACGCTCCTCCTGGATGCGGCGTACATTGCCGAAGGCGCCGTCGTTGAAAACGATGGTGACGAGGGGAATGCGGTGGCGGATCGCCGTCGCCATCTCGCTCGCGGTGAAGAGAAAGCCGCCATCGCCGGAGATCGCCACCACCGGAACGTCCGGCCGGGCATGCTGCACGCCGAGCGCGGTGGCAAAACCGTAGCCGAGATTGTCCTGGTAGCCGGGCGAGAAATAGGTGCGCGGCCGGTAGACCGGGAACGCGAGGCGCGAGACGAAGCCGAGCTGCGTCACCTCGTCGACGAACAATCCGTCTTCCGGCAGTTCGGACCGGATCGCGGCGAGATACGAGAGCTGCGGTTCGAGCTTGGCGAGACGTTTTTGCATCCGGGCGTGGCGCTCGCGCATGTCCTCGGTGCGGGACGGCCGCTTGGCGTTGTGGGCGGGCAGGACGTTGATCAGGCGCCGCAGAATGGGCTTCGCCGAGCCGATCAGCGCGACCGCGGGCTTGGCGAAACGCGCGGGCTCTTCCGGGTCGGCGTCGACGCGAACGATCGCGAGGTCCGCGTCGATGCCCCAATACTGCAGCGGCGAGTGCAAATGCGTTCCGACCGCCAGCACCACGTCCGCTTCGGCCCACAACTCATGGCCGAGCGGCAGGTTGGCCGCCAGCGGATCGCGGTCGTCGAGGACGCCGCGGCCGCGCCGGTAGGAGACGACCGGCGCCTGGAGGAGATAAGCGAGCCGCGTCACCTCGGCGCTGGCGTCGAGCGCGCCGCCGCCGACGATGATGAGCGGGCGCTTGGCCGCGCCGAGACGCTTGGCGGCGGCGGTGATG
This sequence comes from uncultured Pseudomonadota bacterium, assembly GCA_963836095.1. Taxonomy (GTDB): domain Bacteria; phylum Pseudomonadota; class Alphaproteobacteria; order Rhizobiales; family Xanthobacteraceae; genus BOG-931. The sequence goes on along the minus strand of CAWIHU010000010.1, from coordinate 221,247 downwards.
GCGTCTTCGTCGATCGCCGGTTCCGGGATGGGCAGCGGCGCCTGCGGCAAGACCGGCCCCGACTGCCCCCACATGTCGATCGCGCATTCGAGCGCGGCCGGGCCGGGACGGCCGGTGAACATCGAGCGTATCGCCTCGGCGACCAGGCGCGGCGCCTCGTGCGGCGCGGCGATGCGCGCCGACCAGTCGACCAGCCGCGCAATGATGCCGGCTTGGTCGCGAATTTCGTGCAGATGCGCCAGGCCGCGGCCGATGTCGCTTTGCGCGATCTGACCGACCAGCGCGAGGACGGGCGCGTTCATGCCGTAGGCGGTCAGGAGCGCGGCGGCGGAGTTGAGCAAGCCGGGGCCGGGAACCACGCAATAGGCCTGCGGCTTTCCCGTCGCCAGCGCGGCCCCGAGCGCCATATAGGCCGCGCCCTGCTCGTGGCGGGTGTGGATGGTGCGGATCCGGTCCGCGGACTTGGCGAGCGCGTCGAAGAAGTCGTCGTTATGGACGCCGGGAAGCGCGTAGATGGTGTCGAGGCCGTGGGCCAACAGCGCCTCGAGCGCAGCTTCTCCCGTCGTCATGCGGGGCGCTTGCGCCGCGCTCTTGCGTGCTGTTGCCTTGGCCATGCCTCTCCCGATCCGCTTCTGCGCCGCCGGCAATCTGCCGCTCGGCGGGTCCGGCAGCGTTGCGGCAGCATGTGGCGATCGGTCAAGTCCGGCAACCGGCAAGCCGTTGCGATTTCGGCAGGCTCTGCCGCGGCTTCGCCGACGCCTTCGCCTTGACAAAGGCCCGTCCGCATGCGCTTTCCGCGTTCCGAACCGTCCGCTGACAGAGGAAGAATTGACGCGATGATGCACCGCTATCGCAGCCATACCTGCGGCGCGCTCCGCTCGACCGACATCGGCGCCGAAGTGCGCCTGTCGGGCTGGTGCCATCGCATCCGCGATCATGGCGGCGTGCTGTTCATCGATCTGCGCGACCATTACGGCCTGGCGCAGGTGGTCGCGGACCCCGACAGCCCGGCTTTCAAGACGGCCGAGACGCTGCGCTCGGAGTGGGTGGTGCGGATCGACGGCAAGGTGCGCCGGCGCCCGGACGGAACCGAGAACCCGGACCTGCCGACCGGCGCGGTCGAAGTCTACATCCGCGACATCGAGATTCTGGGCCGCGCCGCCGAACTGCCGATGCCGGTGTTCGGCGACCAGGAATATCCCGAGGAAACAAGGCTCAAATACCGGTTCCTCGACCTGCGCCGCGAGCACCTCCACCAAAACATCATGACGCGCGGCGCCATCATCGACTCGCTCAGGCGGCGGATGAAGGAGCAGGGCTTTTTCGAGTTCCAGACGCCGATCCTGACCGCGTCGTCGCCGGAAGGGGCGCGCGATTATCTGGTGCCGTCGCGCCTGCATCCGGGCAAGTTCTACGCGCTGCCGCAGGCGCCGCAGCAGTTCAAGCAATTGATCATGGTCGCGGGGTTCGACCGCTATTTCCAGATCGCGCCGTGCTTCCGCGACGAGGACGCCCGCGCCGACCGCTCGCCGGGCGAATTCTACCAGCTCGACATCGAGATGAGCTTCGTCACCCAAGAGGATGTATTCGCCGCGGTCGAGCCGGTGCTGCGCGGCGTGTTCGAGGAGTTCGGCGACGGCAAGCCGGTGACGTTGAAATTCCCGCTCATCCCCTACAGCGAGGCGATCGAGAAATACGGCACCGACAAGCCGGATTTGCGCAATCCGATCGTGATGGCGGACGTTCTCGGAGATATTCCGCGGCTCCGGCTTCAAGATTTTCGCCGGCATCCTGCAGAAGAGCGCCAAGGCGGCCGTGTGGGCGATACCCGCGCCCACGGGCGGTTCGCGCGCGTTCTGCGACCGCATGAATTCCTGGGCGCAGGGCGAGGGCCAGCCTGGCCTGGGCTACATTTTCTTCGCGACCGATGGCGGCGCTGTCGTCGGCCGCGGTCCGGTCGCCAACAATCTCGGCGCGGAGCGGACGGCGCAATTGCGGACGCAACTCGGGCTCAGCGACGGCGACGCGGTGTTCTTCGTCGCCGGCGAGCCGCAGAGTTTTTACAGGTTCGCCGGCGCCGCACGGACCAGGGTCGGCGAAGAACTCGGGCTGATGGACAAGAATCAGTTCGCGTTCTGCTGGATCGTCGATTTCCCGATGTACGAGTGGAACGAGGAAGACAAGAAGATCGATTTCTCCCACAATCCGTTCTCGATGCCGAACCTGCCGGCGGAGGAATTTCTGGCACTCGACAACGCCGACCAGGACAAGCTTCTCGGCCTCAAGGCGATCCAGTACGACATCGTCTGCAACGGCACCGAACTGTCGTCCGGCGCGATCCGCAACCATCGCCCCGACGTGATGAAGAAGGCGTTCGCCATCGCCGGCTATGACGAGACGGTGCTCGAGCAGAAATTCGGCGGCATGCTGCACGCGCTCTCGCTCGGCGCGCCGCCTCACGGCGGCATCGCCCCCGGCGTCGACCGCATCGTCATGCTGTTGTGCGGCGAGGAGAATCTGCGCGAAGTGGTGCTGTTCCCGATGAACCAGCGCGCGGAAGATTTGATGATGGGCGCGCCCGCCGAGGCGACGCCCAAGCAATTGCGCGAACTTCACATCCGCGTTATTCCGCCCGGCCCGCAATAGGCGCGACAAGCCGCGCCTCGCCGCACGATGCTGCGAATCTTCGATCATTCCGCCGCCATCGCGACCGGCTCGTCGCACAGCGCCGCGACGGCGGCGTGGTAGTCCGCTTCCAACTTTTTGATTCGCATCCAGCGCAGGACGAGGCGGAGTTCGCGCAAGACTTCGAGCGAGAGCCGCGTGGCGCAGCCGAGCGCGCTCGCGATCTGAAACGCCTTGCGCTCGGCCCGCCACCAGCGTTCGACTGTGACGATCGCGGCGTCGAGGCTGCGGCCGCGCAATAATGCCGCGCGCGCGCCGAAACGGGCACGTACGGCCGCATCATGCGGGCCGCGCTGGATCACGCATTCGACCCGCAGCTTGAACGCGTCGACGATCGCGGCTTCGCCGAAGGCGGCGCCGATTTGCGCCAGCGCAATCGTCATGGCGGATGCAGCATCGCCGGGGGATACGGAGACCGCCATGATTCGTGGATCGCCTCGGTTGTGGCGTCACGACATATGACGGAAAAAGTGACAAAAGTCAATAGAAGTGAGACGCGTTGATTGCGGTCACCGCGCGGCGATGCGGCCGCGCCGAATCACCGCCGCCGTCCCGCGCCGTCGGGTCGAACGATACGTGTGGGAATTGGTGATCGGGAGAAGAGGGGCCGAGGCTAGAACAGCTTGAGGCAGCACAACACCTTGCCGACGACTTCGAGGTCGGCGAGCGGCATTTCCTCGCCCGGATGATTGGCGTTGTCGGAGATGATCTTGACCCGCGTCGGGCGCGACGAGCGCAGAACCTGCAGGCGCTTGACGACGATGCACTCGAACGTGTCGCGAATGGCGTAAAGCCCGTCCGGCGTCGGCGTCTTGTGGCCGGTATCGACGATGACGCGCTCGCCCGACATGATGGTCGGGGCCATGCTGTCGCCGTTGGTGTCGATCACCAGCAGGCGGCCGGTCGAGGTGTGCAGCTGCTCGCGCACGAAACTGCCCGGAAACAGCCATCCTTCGGCCTTCAGCGGGTCGGCGTGCCTGCCGTCCTTGCGCAGCTCGCGGGCGGGAAGACCGCCGCCGCCGAGGCCGGCTCGGGTGTCGAGCTCGGGGATCTGACCGACCGCGGGGCCCAGCGGCTCGTCGTGTGCCGGCTCTTCCCGCAGCACGTCGCTTGATTCGACGTGGGCGCCGGGGGTGCCCGGAAAACGGCCCCACAGCAGAATCTGCTCCGGCGTGTAGCCGAGCACGGCGGCGAACGGCTTCAAGTGATCGAGCCGCATTCTGATCAGGCCGTTCTCGAGCCGCGACAGTTGCTGCTTGGAGACGCCGGAACGGCGCACCAGTTCGGTGCGCGACATGCCGCGTGCTTCCCGCGCGTAGTAGAGGCCGGTCATCTGCCGGCCCGATCGTGTGCGTTTGGCCATGCGGCGATTGTCACCAATTCGGTCGAGTGAGCCTAGGCCCTAAATATGTGACTTGACAGTCGCAAAACAAGAGACTAATTATCACCAACGGTGACGCGGCGGCGGGTTCGAATTGCCGGCTGATCCGCGCCACGGCGGACGAAACAACCCTGACAAACCAACGACCGCGCGCTGCGCGGCCGATACCTCATCGGAGCGGAGGCATGCGGACGGATTCCTGGACGCCCGAGCGTATCGATTTGCTGCGCAAGTTGTGGGCGCAGGGCGAGACTGCCGCCGCGATCGCCGCACGGCTCGGCGGGCTGTCGCGCTCGGCGGTTTTGGGAAAGATCTTCCGATTGCGCCTCGACGGGGCGTCGACAAAGCCGAACAAGCAAAGCGGCCGAACCGCCAAGACGGCGACAAAGCGAATATCGCAAGCGAAGGCCGCCCGCGCAGCGCCGCCGCCGCAACCCTCGTTGACGATCGCCGACTTTTTTGCCCGTCGCCGTCGCGGCGCGCGCGATGAGGCGATGCAAAATCCGCCGGAGGCGGTTTCCAGCCATAAGACCCTGTTCGAATTGACCAACAATACTTGCCGGTGGCCGCATGGCCGGCCTGGGAGCGGCACGTTCTTTTTTTGCGGCGCGGCGGGTGCGGATCTGGAGCGTGGCATCCCCTACTGCGAACGGCATATGCGGCGCGCCTACACGGTGCCGGAGCTTGCCGCCGAGGCCGCGGCGACGCTGCGGCAAACCTATCCGACGTCTTCCGTCATGAAAAATACGTCGCGTTGAAAGCGGAGAGCGACGCCGTGGCGGCAGGTGGAGACTCTCAAAAATTGCAGCATCGCGCCGACGGCGCCCCTGACGCCGAGCAACCGCTCGACGAACAAGCGGCGAGGGCGGCGCGGGCGGAACTGCGAGGCGAGCGCACCGGCATTTTGGGCGCGTTGGGGGAGGCGCAGCCCTTGCGGTTGGCGCGGGCCCGCCAAGTGCCCGATCGCTGGTCGCTCGTTCACGTCATGGAACGCCTGGAGGAGGCGTTCCGCACGCTGGCGCGGCTGCCGATGGCGACGCGGCCGCGCGGCTACGTCAATTCCATGCCGATCCACCTCTACGACCGCGGCGACCTCAATGCGCAAATGGAAACGCGCGAACTCGAGCGCATGGCGCAGATGCGGAATCGCGTCCGCATTCCGCCGTCGCCGGCCGAGATTGCGCGCATGGACGAGGCGCTGCACTGGCCGACGGCGTTTCTCTCGGGCGCGGAATTCCATCATCTGGCGCGGGCGGTCAATCTCGGTTCGCTGTGGGCGGCGTTCGATACCGACGTTGATCACGGCGTGAAACGGCTGAAAATCACCCGGCGGGCATTCAACGCCCGCAAGCTGCAGGGCCTGCGCATCATCACGCAGGAACTGATCCGCCGGCGCGTCGCGGTGCGCTGAACGCGACGCCATCGCCGGCCGGCCGCAGCCGAAGATTCAACGGGAGAATGGTCATGGGCCACATCAACGGCGCCGGCGCCGCCGGCAACGCCGCTGCTCGTCGCGATCACGCCGCGCGGATGGCGCTGGTCGCGGCGTATTGTGATGGCCTGGGTTTTGCGCCAATCGGCGCGATTGCGGAATCGGACCGCGTTCACATCGTGGCGGGAGGAGATTTGGCGCAGCCGCGCTGGTGGTGCCGCCGCGCCGGCGATGCCGACCGCGTCGCCGCGGCGGCTGCCGCGCGTCTGCAACGCCTTGCAGCGCGCCATGGCGGCGATCTCGACGCCCTTCGGTGGCTTCAATGGGTCGACGACGCGATCGCTGCCGCGGCAAAGCAGCTCAACGTCGCGCTGCGGACCCATGGCGAGGTTTGCGCCGAGGCACTCTCGGCTATTGGGCGCGTCGACGAGGAAATCGCCAAGCTGCAACGCGCCGGCGGTCTGAAATCGGTCAACAAATCCTATCGCGACTATCGCATCGCCGCGTCCGGGCGCGGCGAACGAATCATGCGCTATGCCGATTGGATGAGCAAATACCGCGAGAAACTGGTGCGCGAGCTTGCCGTCGCGATGCGGTCGATCTGAGAATCATCAAAGAATCATCGGTGAGTGCGATGCTCGACCCCGCCGCCAGAACGTCATTCTCGACCATTTCAGAACAAAATTTTTTGTCGTTGATTTTCAACGTGATGGCGGAAGAGACGCGCGCGGTTTCGTGGTCGGCCGGTTTGACAGGCGAAAAATTTCGAGGCATTTCCTCGCGTGCATGCGGGCCTTGGCGAACTGTGCCCGGCGTTTTCCGCAGCTTCTCATCAACATTCCCTCGATATCCTCTCGACATAGCTGACGGCAATAACGTCCCTGCTTTTCGTGCGGGCGCCGATGCGGCGCGCGCGACGGCGGGGCGTTTCGTTGTGTGTTGCAGCCACAGCGGGCGTTGCGACGGTTCGACCGTCGCGGCGGCGCGACAATCGGAAACATCGCAAAGCAGGAGCGAGCACGTGAGTGTCACGGGCAAGGTGAAATTTTTCAACGAGACCAAGGGATTCGGCTTCTTCACCAAGGACGACGGCAGCGGCGACGTTTTCGTGCACCGCACCGAGCTGCCGGCCGACATCAAGCTCCTGTACGAAGGTCAGCCGGTCAGCTTCGAGATCGAGAAGACCACCCGCGGCCTGCGTGCGGTGAACATCAAATTGATCTGAGCGTTCTTCCTCGCAGCCTTCCCCTCCGCCGCTCGCGGGGAAGGGTCGGCGTGGGGCGATCCGAACGCGCATCGTCCGTAGCTTGGGACCTAGAAACATGACAATAACCGGTTCAAACAACGCGGACACGAATGGCAGACACGACCGATTCATCGGTGGTGCAAGTAAAGTCGCAGTTGAAGCTGACCGATCGACAGAAGCTGGCGCGCAAGCTCCTGCAGTCGCACCGGCACACGCTGCTGGTCGGGGGTTCGCGGTCCGGCAAGACGACGCTCCTGGTGCACGAGATCGCCGCGCGCGCGCTGCGCGCCGACAATTCGCGCCACGCCATTCTGCGGCTGCATGCCAACGCGGCGCGCGCCTCTGTCGCGCTCGACACTTTGCCGAAGGTGTTCCGGGTGGCGTTCCCCGGCGAGCGGCTCAAGCGCCATCGCGCCGAGGGCTATTTCTCGCTGGAGAACGGCTCGGAAATCTGGATCGGCGGTCTCGGCGACCCGGACCAGGTGGAAAAAATTCTCGGCAAGGAATACGCGACCATCTTTCTCAACGAGTGCTCGCAAATTCCCTATGCCTCGGTGCTGGTCGCGCTGACGCGGCTGGCGCAGGTGGTCGGCGGCCTGACGCAAGCCGCCTATTACGACCTCAACCCGACCAACAAGGGCCATTGGACCAACCTGCTGTTCGGCGACAAGCGCGATCCGATCTCGCGGCAGCCGCTCGCTGATCCGGACGAGTACGCACGGATGTTTCTCAATCCGCGCGACAACGCCGGCAATCTGTCGGCGGAGTATCTGAAAAGCCTGGAAAACCTGCCGGAGCGGCAGCGCAAGCGGTTCTTCGAGGGCGTCTACATCGACGACCTCGACGGCGCGCTGTTCAGCTACGAGGTGATCGCGCGTGCGCGGGTGGCGGAGTTCGCGCTGGCGCGGTCGCGTCGCGTCGTGGTGGCGGTCGATCCTTCGGGCGCGTCGGGCCGCGACGACGAGCGCGCCGACGAGATCGGCATCGTCGTCGCCGCGCGGGGCGACGACGGCCACGCCTATGTGCTCGCCGACCGCTCGCTGCGCGACGCGCCGGCGGCGTGGGGCCGCGCCGCGGTGCAGGCCTATTACGAGTTCAAGGCCGATCGCATCGTCGCCGAGGAAAATTTCGGCGGCGAGATGGTGCGGTTCGTCATCAGGGCCGCCGACGCCAATGCGCCGGTGCAGGTCATCTCCGCCTCGCGCGGCAAGGTGCTGCGCGCCGAGCCGGTGTCGGCGCTCTACGAACAGGGGCTCGTGCATCATGTCGGCCGCTTTGCCGTGCTGGAAGACCAGCTCTGCGCCTTCACCACGCAAGGCTATCGCGGCGAAGGCAGCCCCGATCACGCCGACGCGTTGGTTTTTGCCGTCTCCGAATTGATGCTCAAGGACCACGCCGCCATTCTGGAATTTTATCGCCGCCAGGTGGACGACAGACAGCAAGCGGCGCCGACAGCAGCGGCTGCGCCGGCGTCGGAGCCGCTGGTCAGATTGCAAGCGCCGGCCGGCGTCTCGGGCGTCCATGGCCACTCCGGCGCATACTACGGCGTCGGCGCTGATGGCGTGGTCGCGGTACGGCCGGACGACGCCGAACCGCTGCTCGGCGCCGGCTTCGTCCGCGTGGCGGGCGAGGATGTGAACTAACTCAGATCGTCGACGAGCAAATAACCAAACATGCCCGTGCCGCGTGCTCCCGCACCGGCATGTCAACGGCTCGCTTTGCGCGGGCCTGATCCACGCATCGCCGTCTCGTCCCGCTGAAGACGCCCCCAGTGGCTCCGCCGTTCGTGCGCGGCGGACCGCACGTCCCTCCGGCAGCGGGAGCGCGCGGCGGCGGCGTGGGTCATCGGGTCGGGGTCCTTTCGCTCGCGAGGCTCGAGGACCCCGACCCACGCTTCATGCGCCGCGCTGCGGCGGCGGTTCGATCAAACAAACAGGACGCGGGATGAGCGATCAGGTTGCAGGAACCGGCGCGGCCAATCTGCCGCTGTCGCCGTACCAGATCCAGGTGTCGTACGGTCGCGAGCCAAGGTCCTTCGAGCGACGGCATTTCGCGCGGCACCGGCGCCGACTGGTTCGGGCCGCTCAATCCGCTCACCCCGATCGCGCCGCCGGATGTCACCGGCCGCCGCTTCGATTTTCCGGCCGGCTACAACCTCAATACCCGGCCGCGCGCCTACGAGCCGATCGGCTTTCACGAGCTGCGCGCCTTCGCGGACGCCTACGATCTGCTTCGCCTCGTCATCGAGACGCGCAAGGACCAGATGGAGCGCCAGCGCTGGCGCATCCGGCCGCGTCACCTCTCCCGTCCCTCCACCACGCGCGGGGGAGGGTCAGGGAGGGGGCGCGGCGCGGCACTCGATGCCGACACGCAGGCGCGCCTCATCGCGATCGAGCGCTTCTTTCACAAGCCCGACGGCGTCACGCGCTGGAAGACCTGGCTGCGCGCGCTGCTCGAAGACATGTTCGTGATCGACGCGGCGACGCTCTATTGCCAGCGCACGCGCTCGGGCCAGCTCTGCGCGCTGCAGCAGCTCGACGGCGCCACCATCAAGCGCGTGATCGACGATTGGGGCCGCACGCCGCTGCCGTTTGCCGCGGACGACGGCACGACGATCTATCCGCCGGCCTATCAGCAGGTGCTCAAAGGCCTGCCCGCGGTCAACTACTCCGCGCGCGACATCATCTACCGGCCGCGCAATGTGCGCGCCCACAAGGTCTACGGCTATTCGCCGGTGCAGCAGGTGCTGATGACGGTCAACATCGCGCTGCGCCGCCAGCTCTGGCAGCTCGACTATTTTTCCGAAGGCTCGATCCCCGACGCGCTGATCGGCGTGCCGGCGTCGTGGACCCCGGAGCAGATCAAACAATTCCAGGATTATTGGGACACCGAGTTCGCCGGCGATCTGGCGCGGCGCCGCCGCGCCAAATTCGTGCCCGGCGACAGCGCGCGCACCGTGCACCAGACCAAGGAGCCGCAGCACAAAGACGACTTCGACGAATGGCTCGCCCGCATCATCTGCTTCGCCTTCTCGGTGCCGCCGCAATGGGCCGTGAAGCAGATGAACCGCGCCACCGCCGACAACCAGTCGGCGCAGAGCGAGGAGGAGGGTCTCGAGCCGACCAAGGAGTGGGTGAAGGACCTCGTCGACGAGATCATCGCCGAAGAGTTCGCCTCGCCTGATCTGGAGCTGCACTGGCTCGACGAGGACGACGGCGATCCCGAGACGGTTCTCGCCGACCGCCTCAAGCTCGGCGCGGTGACCCTTAACGAGATGCGCGACCACCTCGGCCTTGATCCGTATGCAAACCCGGCCGCCGACCGGGCGATGGTGCTGACGCCGACGGGCTATGTGCCGATCGAGGCGAATGTGGGCGAGGGGGATGAAGGCCCTGGTGCGGCAGTCCAAAACGCCAAACCCGCTTTGCGTGGCGAGAAATTAGCGCTCCAGAAAGCCAGTCCCGACGATCCGAAACATCCCGGCTGGCCGGCAGGAACACCGGAAGGCAAGGGTGGTCAGTTCCGGCCAACGGATGGCGGTAATCCGCCGGACGACAGCGCAAACAACGCGGAGTCAAGCCGGCCCGTTCAATACGCCGCGTCGGATACGGGCTCGCAAAGCGATGCCGGCGGGACTGAGCGGGAAAGTCCGGTCACTCCAACTGGCCCGTCTATCGGCCAATTCTATGCAACGAAAAACCAGCTCATCGATCAAACATCAGTAACACTCTTGGGTATTCTTAACCAAGTCATTGACACGGTTGGACCAAGGGGCGCACTTTCGCCGACACAATACGGTACCAAAGTCCACACCGAGTTCGCAGCCGCGGTCCGTGCGGAAGGCCTATCCGGGGTGGAAGTTGAACAGACGTTCGGCTCGCAGACAAATGCGCCATATGGGTCGAAAGGAAGCATTCGCACGGACGTGATTTTTCGCGACGTTGATGGCAAGATCGTTGCTATTTATGATGTAAAGACCGGAGACGCTTACTTAGAACCATGGAGGGTCCGGCAGCTTCGGGCCAAGACCGGCACGACAGATCAAACATACGTTTTTGAGCTAAATGATCAACGTGGCGTCGTTTTGAAGAGTCGATTGGGAAGTGTCAGCCTGCGACCCTCTCTGGCGAACCTCGGGAGAAAATAACATGTCCATGGAGGTCTGTATTTTTTCAGACACTCAGTTGAATTCATTGTCTGAGTGGCAGCGCGCCATTGCTGCGGAGGGTTTTCAGCTTCGGCTGGCTGACGAAGGACCAATCAAGGACATTGAGGGTCTCTTGCCGTCAACCCTGGGAGATAAGCAAACCGGTTTTGAATGCTATAACGTCAATTCAAAAGAAATGATCGATACGTATAATCGCATTGAATTCGGCCACGAGTGGAAATACGCTCTGATCTTGGTGTGGGGCGGTGATTTTGTGGAAATGCAATCGGCCTGGATGGCTGCCACAGCCTACGCTCGCGCCACATCGGGGATTATTTTTGACCCGCAAGCTAGCGAGTTCTTTTCAGCATCCGATGCCTTGAAGGTTGTAGAAGACAATGAGCGTGTCCTGCCTGGTGGTTAGCTAAGCGCCATCTAGCCCGTATTTCTCACCGTATTGAACTATTCTGAGGGGGATGCGGCAAGAGCGGGAGGGCTGCGGGCGGCGCGCGCGAGGTTTGCGATGCGGCGGCATGCGCGGCATCGCTTTTTGATCGGCGTTTTGGCAGCGAGTGGAGGGGTTCTCCGGGGGCCTTGGGGTGATGCCGCGTGGTGAGGCGCGAAAGGCGGCGCCCATCAGGCGGGGGAGGCGCGCGCGGTTGCGGCGGACGCCAGTCGTCTGGCGGCCAACGCCCACGCCGCGGCGGCGGGGCAGGCCGAGGCCATGGCGAATTTGACGCGGCGGGCGCTGATGCGTACCAGCGCACCGATCTTGAGCAGCTTGAGCCGGATGGTGCCGCAGGTGGCCGCGGCGAAGACGGTGTCGGCGAGGCCGATGCGCCGCAGCGCACATACCAGCACATAGGCGAGCGAGGCGAACCACAGCCGCAGCTGGTTGGCCCGCATGGTCGCCGCCGAGGTGCGATCGGCATAGAGATCGAGCTGGCATTCCTTGATCCGGTTCTCCATGTCGCCGCGGGCGCAATAGATATCTTCGTAGAGAGCGCGCGCCGCGGTCTCGCTGCGCTCGAGCGAGGTGACGACGAAGCGCGGGTTGGCCTCGCCCTGCGTCCATTCCGCCTTGCCGACGACACGGCGGCGACGGCTCCAGGAGCCGAGCGTCGTCCACATGAAGTCTTTGAAGCGCCGCGCCGGCTTGCCGCTGCGCGCGGCGGCGGCCTTGGCGGCGGCAAGCTCGCTCTCGATCTTGCCGACGAGCCGCGCATTGCGGGCGAGGCCGAACAGGTAATCGACCCGGTTCTGCTCGCACCAGGCCATCAGCGCCTCGCGGGCAAAACCGGAATCCGCCCGCAGCAGAATGCGCACCCGCGGCCAGCGCTGGCGGATCTGCCGCACGATCCGCTCTACTTCCTCGACACTGCCCGCCGCGGCGTCGATATTGGCCGGCCGCAGCTTGGCGGCCAGCAGGTGCCGGCCGCAGAACACATAGAGGGGGAGATAACAGTAGCAATCGTAATAGCCGTGGAAGAAGCGCCCCTCCTGGTGGCCGTGCAGCGGGTCGTCGGTGGCGTCCAGATCAAGGATGATCTGCCGCGGCGCCCGTTCGTGCGCCTCCACGAACACGTCGACCAGCAGCTGCTCGAGCTCGGCGCCGCGATAGCTGATCTTGTGATAGCGCGACGGCTCCGGCCCGCTCAGCTCCAGCCGGTTCAGCGTGCTCTTGCCGGCCGCCGCGGCGCAGTCCGCGCGCCGGCCTTCGAGCTTGCCGGCCCACACCGCCATCACCGGGTCGTGGCGCAACTCGTCATGGTCGTTGAGGTCGGCGTAGCCCAGCGCGATCGCGAACACCCGTTGGCCCACCAGCGTCACCACCTCGTGCTCGATCAGCTCCGCGCGCCGCCGATCGGTGAAGCACGCCGCCACACGCCGCATCAGATCAATGGCTTTGTCCGTCGCGCCAAGAAGCAGCGCGCCGGCGTTCGATGTCACCGCGCCGCCGTCGAACGAAGCCACCACCGCCCGCGCTTCCACGGTTCCAAAATCAAACGATTCCGCGTTACACTCTGTCGGCATCGGGGCGCTCCGCGAATTCAGAGAAAAGTCGTTGCTGCACAACTACTTTCGCTGATTCGGCGCTCCGATGCTCCTCTCAGTGTGAGAAATACGGGCTAGGCATCCCGGAATCAGCTCGAGTGGGCGTGGATGTGGATGCAAATTTGCGTTCTGGCGGACTCGCGGCTTACTTCTATCGCGGAATGGCAACAAGCCATTGACGCCGAGGGGTTTCCTTTACGGTTATCGGACGCCGATCCAGATCACAATCTTGCCGCGCGATTGCGTGACGAAGAGACGAGTATTGAATATGGGGTCCACGACTTCCTTGAACTCAAGGAGGTGTATAAGAATGTGAACTTCGGGCACGATTGGACCTATGCCATCGCTTTTACCTGGTCTCCCGACTTTGCCGAAGAAATAGCGGCGTGGATGGCCGCGGCAGCCTATGCTAGCGCGACGGGAGGGGTCATTTTTGACGAGCAAGAAGGAACGGTTCTTTCGTCTGAAGAATCGCTCAAAGTAATCCATGAAATTGAGCAGCGACGGCCAGAGATGGAGGCGATACTCCAAAATTATATCGAGGGGCTTTCGGCGAAGTCGCCCGAAGCAGATGCTGCGCTGCGGGATTTCATGCAAAGGCGCTTAGGGAAGTCGAGCAAAGCCTAGCGGATGCGGACGTAGCACTCAATTTTGCTGCGCCGACATCAAGCGCGTGATCGACGATTGGGGCCGCACGCCGCTGCCGTTTGCCGCGGACGACGGCACGACGATCTATCCGCCGGCCTATCAGCAGGTGCTCAAGGGCCTGCCGGCCGTCAATTATTCCGCGCGCGACATCATCTACCGGCCGCGCAATGTGCGCGCCCACAAGGTCTACGGCTATTCGCCGGTGCAGCAGGTGCTGATGACGGTCAACATCGGGCTGCGCCGCCAGCTGTGGCAGCTCGATTATTTTTCCGAGGGCTCGATCCCCGATGCGCTGATCGGCGTGCCGGCGTCGTGGACCCCGGAGCAGATCAAGCAGTTCCAGGAGCCCCCTCCCTAACCCTCCCCCGCGTGCGGGGGGAGGGAAGGGTGGGGGCGTTCGCCGGCGACCTGGCGCGGCGGCGCCGCGCCAAATTCGTGCCCGGCGACAGCGCGCGCACCGTGCACCAGACCAAGGAGCCGCAGCACAAGGACGACTTCGACGAATGGCTCGCCCGCATCGTCTGCTTCGCCTTCTCGGTGCCGCCGCAATGGGCCGTGAAGCAGATGAACCGCGCCATTCCCCCTTCCTTCCCTCCCCCGCAAGCGGGGGAGGGTTAGGGTGGGGGCGGCGCAAAGCGAGGAGGAGGGTCTCGAGCCGACCAAGGAGTGGGTCAAGGACCTCGTCGACGAGATCATCGCCGAGGAGTTCGCCTCGCCTGATCTAGAGCTGCACTGGCTCGACGAGGACGACGGCGATCCCGAAACGGTTCTCGCCGACCGCCTGAAACTCGGCGCGGTGACGCTTAACGAGATACGCGACCATCTCGGCCTCGACCCTTACGCCAACCCCGCCGCCGACCGGGCCATGGTGCTGACGGCTACGGGTTATGTGCCGATCGAGGCGAATGTCGGTGGGGAGGGTGGACATTCAACCACCTGGTGCTAAGACGGCGTCGGCGTTGGCTGGAATCCGCTCGGGGCCCCGGCTCCTTGACTAAATACGAGCCCGTACCGCTTGTGTCCGGGCTAAAGCTCCTTTAACCCATTTCATCGTAGTAACTTTGGCAGGGCACCTTTGCAATGTCCGGCTGGCATCCCATCCACGATAACCATGCCATTGATGTAATGGCTGCGGTTGTGACGTTTTCTGAGCCAATCCCCGATCGGGTCCTCGCAAGGGCCCTCCGCGCAGCAGACGAGGTAGCAATCCCAGCCGGGCTCAATAGTCGCCATTCAACTGACACGATGCAATTCATTGTAGGGCCACAAGGAATCTCTACTCCGGCCGTCGCTCCGGCAAACGTTCAGGGTCTCCGGTATAATGCAATTTTTAAGAATGAGGACGGCACCCCGGTTTTGGGAAAAATCGCCGAGCAATTACAAGTCGATGCCAATTCTATCGTTTACCGCACATGGCGGTACGTTTCTTGGTCCTGGCAGCTAGATCGCATGCGTTCATTGATGGCATCTCCCTTTGCGGCCGTCAGCGATGTCGTTTCTGTCATGAGCACCCGCTTAGAGTACCTCGATAGATTCTGGTTCGATGGTGAGCCGCAAGATGCGCCGACGTCTGAGCTTCTCCGCGTCAATTCGCCACAACTGGCGCCTCACATTTTCAATGAACGGGATTTGTGGCATGTGCATACGGGCGCATTTATCCGACCGGGGCCCCGGAAGCGGCTCCAGCAGATTATGGTTGACGCCCTCGATTCGGCGGCGCCCGCCTCGCCGGGCCCAATAAGGCGATGGGTCCATATTACTACCGCGCTAGAGGACCGTTTCTCGGCTGGGGCACTTGACGATCCTCGCGAAAACGCCGATTTTCCGTTCAACGGGTTCAATGAGATGCATTCGGTCCTCAAGGATCTTCTGGGTACCATCATCACCGCGCCCACCGCTTCTCGTATCTATCTTTCTGGTAAGCAGGCATGAACCTTCCGCTCCGTCGCTTCGAAGGAAGCTACATTCCGACTGACATTCGGCCGATCGACGATCGGAACGTCGGCACCGGAAACTTACGCTGCTACTGCCCTATACGAGTTGCCTATTAGCGATATGACGAATCCACAGGGGTCAGGTCGGGAGTTTCTACCGGTGACTACCCCTTCGATTGCATACATTCACGGACGACATGATCGAGTTAAGGCGCGCTTTCGTATGCTGCGTCAGCTTCGCACAAACCATGACGGTGAAGGAGCCGCGGCTCCCAACGTCAAAAGCATTGATGCGGCCATCGCATTCATTGACCGTCTCGGTAATGCGCCGGCGTTCAATGCGACACTCGACGATGACGGGTCGGCGGTCATAGAATTTGAGGACCGTTCAACTGGCTTTTTCGCGGATATTACTTTTCGTTCCCCAAATTACGTCGAGCTTTATAAGAGGCAAGCTGGACAGGAGTCGGTATATTTCGAAGGCGAGCTAGGCACATCTGAAGCGCGTGAGTTTTTGGAATCAAAAATCGGTTTGATGGTCTAAACCCGTGCCAGCCGAAGCTTGTGAAAGCTGTCGGAAGATCCTTGCTGAGCACGAAAACAACGATCGGCTTGCCGACCTCCTAGAGGCGGAGCATCCAGGCTGCGTTTGCGAATTCTGTACGCTTGGAGTGGGATCGCCAGGGCCAGTTAGCAATGATGAGCTTCTTTTGCGGATAATCATTTCGCCGCGCGATATAGATCTTCAAACGGGCACAATATTCGCCAAGCCATTCGAGAAGGCTTTTGGGAATGGTGTCAGCGTGTGCCGAGATATCGCCGCGAATGAACATGTCATGGCTCTTGTCGGAGAAGGTCTCACGCACATCGGCCGCGAGCCGCCTTACGTCCTAAGCATCTGCAGGGCCAACGCGGGCGATATACGGTCGATCGGGAATCATCCGCTAATCGCGTCTTTTGCATCTATGATCAAACGGTGACTCGGGCAGATGCGACCCTGCCGGCAGTGCCAACGCACGCCGGCATCTTCGGTCGGCATCCTCCGCCAAAAACCCCGATCGGAAGAAAATCCAGAAGGATTTAGCTGGATTGCTTCGAGAACTCTTTATCGCCGGCGAGCTGCCGGTCGCAGATTTCCGTGGCGGATTGCTAATACCAACAGGATGACGTTCTAAGCAGTCACATAGCTGCTTTAAGGTGCCCCTCGGATTGTAGGGCCCCGGCGTGGAGCGACGGGGTATTCGCTTCACCTGATTTGGAGCTTCATTTGCTCGACGAGGACGACGGCGATCACGCCACTTGTTTGATCTTGTAGGGACGAACGAGAAGATCAGCCGGAATCTTCCACGCTTCGCTGATCTTATGGATCATGTCGACCGTGAGCGACCGTCGGCGGGAGAGAATTTCCGACGCGCGCGAACGCGAGCCGAGGAGTTCGGCCAATTCCGCTTGGGTGTGGCCGAGTTCGCTGATGGCATAATCGAGCACGTCGATCGGATCGAAGCTCTTGCCGATGTCGATCGGCCATCGTCTGGCTTCGTAAAGCTCCACAAGCGCGAGGAGAATGTCGAGCCTGTCGCCTTGTTCGGTGCCCTCCGGCGCGCCCCAGCAGGCGTCGATTTCGGCGAGCGCGGCGCGGTGGTCTTTGTCGGTACGGAGCGGCCTGATGTCCATCACCTGAATTCCTTTAGAATTGCGATACGGTCAACGCATCGATGCGGTCGAATTCGGCGTGAGTGCCTATGAACTTCACGAACGCGACCTGCCGACGAAAATCGAAGGCCACCACGAGCCGATAGTTTCCGCCCGCAACTTCAAACCTGACGCGGTCGCGGTTGAGCACTTTGCATTTTGGAGCCGCTCTGCGGACTTCATCGGTAGAGGCCCAGTGGGCGGCTTTGGCGAGTGCGTACCAACGTACGAGCGCGACTTTAGCCTCGGGGTGCTCACTCCAAAAGCCGACAAGCGTGTTTCGGGCAATGACCCTCATGCAATTTCATAACATGTTCCCGCAATGGGAACAATAAAAATCTTCAGCACGCATCGCACAGCGCCAAAGAGGAGTGCGCAATGAACGACATGAAAGTCTTTGTTCCGATCACCAAGATCGATGCGGCGCAGCGCCTGGTCTATGGCGTCGTCACCGCCGAGAAGCCGGACGTTACCGGGCGAGGTGTGCGATTACGCCTCGACCAAACCGCTGTATCAGAAATGGTCGCAAAACTTCGCCAGCGCGACCGACGGCAAGAGCCTCGGCAATCTGCGCGCCATGCACGGCAATGTCGCCGCCGGCAAGCTCGTCGAGATCGCGTTCAACGACGAGGCCAAGCAGGTCGAGATCTGCGGCAAGGTGGTCGACGACGCCGAATGGCAGAAGGTGGAGGAGGGGGTCTACACCGGCTTCTCCCAGGGCGGGCGCTACCTCAAGCGCTGGCCGGACCCGGAGCGGCCGTCGCTGATGCGCTATACGGCCGAGCCGGTGGAGGTTTCGCTGGTCGATCATCCGTGCCTGCCGGAAGCGACCTTCGCGGTGATCAAGGCGGACGGCTCGACCGAGCTGCGCAAATTCAAGGCCGGCGGCGCCGGGCGTACAATCATTGGCGCAGGCCATGGCAAAAGTCGGCGCGCGGCATTCCAAGGCCGACAAGGAGCGCATCAAGAAAATTCACGACCTCCTGGCCGAGCTCGACCCGCAGTGTTGCCCCGGCGGTCGAGCATCCCGGGCGCGAACGTCGAGCCGAACCCGGAGTTTCCGCCCAGGCCGGCGAGACCGGCGACGAGGCCTTCGACGACGATGAGACGGAAAAGGTCGCCAAGGTTTTGGGGCGGCTGTTCGAACAGCACATCGAACAGCAAGTCGAGCGTCCGGTGGCCAAAGCGTTGCGCGGCGTCACCGCGCGCATCGACGACATGGCGGCGCGGGTGAAAAAAATCGAGCAGCAGCCGCTGCCGCTCGGCACCAGCTCGGTGCGGGTCGCGGAGAAGAGCGAAGACTCCGCGTTCGCCGCGCCCGATCAGCTGCTCGACCGGCCCGGCACGCTCGAGGCGCTCGCGGAGCTCGCCATCCGCAAGGCGCAGTCCAACCCGATGCGCGCCATGCCCGGCTTCCGGGCGCGGAAGGAATAATCGCTTTCGTTCGTACGTCAGTTCCGGCGCCGTCAGCGGAGCGGGGACCCGGAATCCATCGAACCCCGGCTCAGGGCTGTCTCAATTTCCGGCGCTTCCCGCTGCGCGAATCGAGCCCGGGCATGACGAGCTGAAGATGCGATCACCAACAACCAACCAAACAGGAAACCAACACCATGTATCAGCCCAATCTGCAGCACATTCTGGCCAAGTCGGCGATGCCGCGCACGGTCCAGGACTACAATGCGGCGCTCGCCAGCGCCGGCGGCTTCCTTCAGGAGATCGAGAAGGCGCATGCCAATCCGCTGCCCGGCGATCCGCTCGCCAAGAGCACACTTTTCTGAATCGACCGTCGCCGACGTCGGGCCTCACCTATTACGACCTCGAGCTCGGCGCGAAATTCCTCTATCCGGTGCTCACCCCGCTGCGCAACGAAATCCCGCGCGTGTCCGGCAAGGGCGGCATCCAGGCCAACTGGCGCGCGGTGACCGGCGTCAACACCACCGGCTTGCGCATCGGCGTCTCCGGCGGCAACCGCGGCGGCGTGCAGGCGGTGTCGACCCAGGATTACACCGCGGCCTACAAGGGCATCGGCATCGAAACCTCGGTCGACTTCGAGGCGCAATATGCCGGCATGGGTTTTGACGACGTCAAGGCGATCGGCGCCAAGGTCGGGCTCGAGGCCTGCATGCTCGGCGAAGAGCTGCTGATCCTCGGCGGCAATACCTCGGTCGGGCTCGGCACCACGCCGACGCCGTCGCTCGCGCCGTCGACCTCGGGCGGCACGCTCACCGCCGCGGCGAGTCCCTACAGCGTCATCTGCGTCGCGCTGTCGCTCGACGGCATCGTCAACGGCAGCGTCGCGAGCGGCATCCAGGGCGCCATCACGCGCAGCAATGCCGACGGCTCGTCCGACACGTTCGGCGGCGGCGCCGCGGCAAAGTCGGCCAACGCCACCGCTTCCATCAGCTCCGGCACCTCCGGCTCGATCGCGGCAACCGTTGCGCCGGTGAACGGCGCGCTCGGCTATGCCTGGTTCTGGGGCGCGGCCGGCTCGGAGGTGATCGGCGCCATCACCACCATCAACTCGCTGGTGATCACCGCGAACGCGGCCGGCACGCAGACCGCGGCCTCGCTGGGCTCGAGCGACAACTCGACCAACGCGCTCGTGTTCGACGGCCTGCTCTATCAGGCCTTCAAGTCCGGCTCCAACGCCTACGTCGACTATCTGGCGACCGGCACCGCCGGCGTCGGCTCGACGCTGACCGGCGACGGCGCCGGCGGCATCGTCGAGGTCGACACGGCGCTCAAGAACCGCTGGGACAATTACCGGCTCTCGCCCGACACCATGTGGGTCTCCTCGCAGGTCGCCAACAATCTGTCGGCCAAAATCCTCGCCGGCGGCACCAACGCGGCGCAACGCTTCGTGTTCGACGCCGAGCAGGGCGCGCTCGGCGGCGGCGTCATGGTGCGCACCTATCTCAACAAATTCTCGATGGCCGGCCCGAAGACGCTCGACATCCGCGTGCATCCCAACATGCCCGCGGGCACCATCCTGATGACGTCGAAGACGTTGCCCTATCCGCTGTCCAATGTCGGCAACGTCATGCAGGTGCGCACCCGCCAGGATTATTATCAGATCGAGTGGCCGCCGCGCGCCCGCCGCTACGAGAGCGGCGTCTACGCCGACGAGGTGCTGCAGCACTATTTCCCGCCGGCCATGGCGGTGATCACCAACATCGCCGCGGGGTGATGGCTTTTTACCTTCCCCTCTCCCGTTCCGGGAGAGGTCGGCCGCGCGCTTAAGCGCGCGGCCGGGTGAGGGCCGTCCGCAGCACTGGATGGCTCGCCCGTTTCGCACATCGGCTCGCGTTCGCTCGCGCCATCCTCTCTCGTGAAGGGAGAGGACGCGCCTTCCGTACGGATCCAACATGACTCCCTGGCCGCCGCGACGCTCGATCACCGTGCCGCGCGATTGGACGGTGCGGGCGGAGATCATGAAAGCCATCCGCACGCTCGCGGTGCGGGAAGCCGACGAGCGCTTGCGAGGACGTCAAGCCGATCTCGCTGCCTTGCGCCGCGATGACGACTTGTTTGCGACGGCCATTCGCGAAGCCTGGCGCGAGATGTCCAAGGCAGGCTACGATCCAAATGAGCCGCGCTGGCCGAAGGGCAGCGGTGAAATTAGCGGCCGCTGGTCGGGCGGCAGTGGCGCCGGCGCTGCCACCGCTGCCAACAAGCCCGGTAACGCAGGTGCAAGGGGCAACAGACTTCGCGCGGGTGATATTCCGGCATCCAGCCCGAAGCATCCGGTACCCTTCGTGGACAGCGCGGGCAAGCCGGTGACTGATGACCGAGGAAATCCGCTCCAGCGTCCCGCAAATCTTTCGCCAGAAATGCTCGTGCAAGCGGGCCTTGAGTTCAGGGATGCTCTTGCGGGCTTGTCGCGGGCTGGAGCCATAGGCTTGGGTGTGACATTATTGGTTGACGAACTGTCGCAGTTTCGACAAGGCGGGCCATGGGACGCTGAGCGGATCGAAGGCCAGTACGTCACAGAATACCAGGATTATGCGACGATCGCGATTGGCCTTTACATGGCGGCGGCGGGCAGTCCTTTACAAATAGCGCTGTTGGTTCAATCTGCCTATGTAGCCCAAGATTTCCGATTGTTGTCTGCACGCGAAGTCCGTGATACGCAAATCGGTTATGAGCTCTATCAATCCGGACGAATTTCACCGCGACAG
Source organism: uncultured Pseudomonadota bacterium (assembly GCA_963836095.1). GTDB lineage: Bacteria > Pseudomonadota > Alphaproteobacteria > Rhizobiales > Xanthobacteraceae > BOG-931. The sequence continues at coordinate 199,849 of CAWIHU010000010.1, read as the reverse complement.
TGAGGGCTTGTCGGTCGAGCTGCCGGCTGCGGCGGACCGTATTGTCTATTGGCCGATCATCAACGCGGTTGGCTGGCCGCTGATCTTTGTTCTGGTGTGGTCAGGACCCTTAATGCTGTTGGTCGTGGGCGCGCCGCTGGTGCTGTTGCTCTGGGCCTTATTGGCGGTGGCGGTGCTCTTTGACGCCGCGATGCGAGCGCAGGCCAGGCAATGGCGCGGGTTCTTGTCGATCATGGTCTTTCCGTTGATCACGCTGGTTGCCGTACTGAACCTTGGATTTGTCTGGCGAAGCGGACAGGAACTGGGCTCGTACATTCATTTCTACGTCGTGCGCCCGGCTTATTTGCGGGAGATATCTAAATTGCCATCCAATGAACCGCGACTCAAGCTGTTCTATTGGAGAGGCTGGATGCTCACATCGACCGAGGTGGTCTATGACGAGAGCGATGAAATCACCTTACCATGGGACACCCAGTCCGAGAGCTGGTTGAAAAGAGCCGCAAGAACCGATGCCGAGTGCCCCGTTCTCGGCTATACCTCAATGGGCGGTCATTTCTATATTGTCACTTTCGATTGCTAGTGCTTAGGCCGGATTGAACGTCAGCGGAAATCCGGGATGGGCCCTTCGGGTCCTTCGATCACATCTGCATTTGTTGATGCCGAGGCGGGCCACCGATTTTCGCTCGCTTATCCAAAACCACGAGGCCCCCCATGAAACTCAAAGCGCCGGAAGGCGTCGGCGATCCGTGCGTCGATGGCGTGACGGTGGCGCCGCGCGGCGGCGTCTACGACGTCGAGGCGGAGGTCGGCGCGCTACTGATCGAGTGCTTCGGTTTCATGGAAGTGGCGGCGGTGGAGACGCGGAAAGTCGCGGGCGCGGCGCGGCGCGGCAAGGCCGCCGCGCGGAAAGTCCGGACGGAGGGATAAACAAGATGGCTGCATCCGACCTCGCCGTGCTGGCCGATGTCAAAACCTGGCTGTCGGGTTCGAGCGGCATCGGCACGTCCGACGATTCTTTGCTGGCGCGCCTCATCACCGACGTGAGCGGCGCGATCGCCGCCTATCTCGGCCGGGCGTCGCTGACGCCGCGCGCCTATGTCGAGCGGCTGGACGGCAACGGCAAGACGCGGCTTTATCTGCGGCACTATCCGGCGCTGCAAATGACGTCGCTGACGATCGACAATGTTGCCGTGCCGGCGGTGGTGATGCCGGCGGCGGGCGCGCCCCACGGCAAGGGCTATCTGCTCGAGGCCTGGGACGGCCTGCCGCCGGGTCGGCCGCAGGCGCTCGATGTGTTCCACACCGCGTTTCGCAACGGCCGCCAGAACGTCGCCGTCGCCTACACTGCCGGCTACGCGGTCGAGGGCGAAAGCGCGACGGTGCCCGCCGCGCCCGGTCCTTATACGGTGACCGCCCAGGCGCCGTTCGGCCCGTGGGCGAGCGATGCCGGCGTCGTCTACAGCAGCGGCGCCAACAGCGGCACGGCGCTGACGCCGGTCGCGGGCACGCCGAGCGCCGGACAATATAATGTGGCGAGCGGCGTCTATACCTTCGCCGCGGCCGACGCCGGGGCCGCGGTGTCGATCTCCTACGGCTTCATTCCGGCGGCGATCAACAACGCCTGCATCGAGTGGGTGGCCGAGCGCTACCGCTACCGCACCCGCATCGGGCAGAGCTCGCAGTCGGTGTCCGGGCAGATCACGTCGTCCTACAGCCTGAAAGACCTGCCCGATTTCGTCCGCGCCTCGCTCGATCCGTATCGGGCCGTGGTGGGGATTTAGCAGGAGCCGCAATCCGTCATTGTGAGCGAAGCAAAGCAATCCAGTACGGCCCTGCCGCCTGGATTTCTTCGTCGCTTTCGCTCCTCGCAATGACGATGGGGTTTCGCCCACAGCGCGAAAACGATCGCAGGAGCCGGTCATGTTTCAGCTTTCCCTCGGCGACACCGCGTCTGCCGCGCTCGCCGATTTGCCTGAGCGCCTGCGCGACGCGCTGTCGGACAAGGCGACCGCGCTCGCCGCCGAGCTCGAAGCCAAGGTCCAGCAAAAACTCGCCGGCGGCGTCCTCAACCCGCGCACCGGCGCGCTCGCCCGTTCGATCGTCACCACCATCGAAGAGACGGCAACCGGCGTCGCCGTGACCATCGCCACCAACGGCGACGTGAAATACGCCGCCATCCACGAATTCGGCGGCGTGATCCCGCCGCACGAGATCGTGCCGGATAAGGCGAAGGCGCTCGCGTTCCTCCTCGGCGGCAAACAGGCGTTCGCCGCGCGGGTCAATCTGCCGGCGGTGACGATGCCGGAGCGGTCGTATCTGCGCTCGTCGCTGGCGGAGATGGCGGATGAGATCCGAGAGGGGCTGACCGAGGCGGTGGCGGAGGTAATGGAATGAGAATAAAGTATGTTCGCTGCTGACGTCCGCGAACAGCTACGACACTCATGCCCATCACGCCATGATCATCTATTTTCATAATTACCAAGATAAGCTTGATCCCAATAATGGACGTGCGATTTCGAGCGACGATGAGCTTATCGAGTTACTTGACCACGCCCGCCACGCGCCGCCGTTTGTGGCTGAGTTCTGCGGCGCGGCCGATTTTCACGTCACGATCGGGATCGGCGGTGACTTCGGCTGCGTCCAATATAGCCGTGTGGACGGCATGCCGCCGTATCTCATGGCGGTGTCCTCAAGACCGGCAATGAAGCGGGGCGTCATCGAGTTTATGTGCGGCGGCACGCCGACACCGATTGGTTCCAGCAATATCCTGCGGTTCGATGAGCTGAAGGAAGTCCTCATTCATTTCATGCGGACCGGCGAGCGCAGCGATACGGTTACATGGAGGCCAGTGCGGCCGGGCGATACAAAGGAGGACGCGGAACGTCCGCGCGAGTGCTGAAAAGTTCATGCGAAACGTTCCGTACAATATGTAGGCGTTCGGTCTTTCGCGCCGGCAGCGAGCGAGGACTTCGCCGCGCCGGTCAATCTGCCGGCGATGGCGATGCCAGAGCGGTCGTACATGCGGTCGTCGCTAGCGGAGATGGCGGAGGAGGGCTGAGGGAGGCGGTGTCGAGATGATGCAGTGATGCTCGCGCTCCAAAGTGCGCCTTAGCCCAGTGCGACATTATATTCCACACCACCAATGGGGATCTAACTTTGACAAAGCAATCCCAAAAGGCCAACGCGGCGTCGCATCTCGAATCAAAGGGGGGGGCGCCCAGCGTTTGCGTGACTTCGGAAATGGTTAGGGCTGGTCAGGTTGCGCTTGCCGCTTGCGTCGATCCATACGTTTCCGCGGCTTCGCTTTCGTCTGGCGATTTTGTGGCGGTTTATACCGCCATGCGGCAGTTAGAACGTAGCGGGAGTGGGACGATTTAACGGCCCACGGATTTTTCCCGTGACGATGAAAGTTTATGCGATTAGCGATCTGATAAAGATCAAGGCAAATGGCCGTGTGTCCTCTGAGATACGATGTTTGCGCGCCCGTTCAATAACTAAAGCGCGCGCTTGATCTGTTACAATTCTATCATCGCCTTCACCGCTCGATTGATAATAAATCAGGAGGTTGCGAACTTCATTAATCGCGGTTAGATGACTAAATATATCTTCTAAGTCTCGTTTCCGAATTTCAGGCGTTTCCTCGACGGCCATAATTCTGCGAATATAGCCCATTGCAGCGTCAGTACGGACGCCGGAGAAAAGAGCTCGGGCAGTCGGCGGGCTGACCCTACTGTAGAACGCAAGTAGCTTATTAAGCTCATCCTCGACGAGCGCGAATGATTCAATAAGTTGCCCAACTTTTTGCCAATAAGGTGCGTTCTTGGAATCACTATCGATGTAGAAAAATCCAGACGGTTCTTCGGTGGTCATGGCGTTCGCCTCATAAACCAAAAGAGACACAAGGCAAAGACACCTAGTCGTAAACAGAATTTCGCGCAAGCTGCATGACGTTGTCGACTTCTAAATGAGAGAAAGACGACAGTGGGCGAGAAGAGGAGGGCGCAATGACCACCATCACCCGCGAACAAATCTCCGTCGCCTTCTTCGACCTCATGGCCGGCGCCGCGAGCTTCACCGCGACCAGCCGGCGGTTCGTGCATTGGGATCAGGTCAACGAGACGCAGCTGCCGTTCCTGACCATGCTCAAGACCGGCGAGGTGCGGGGGCGGCAGAACGAGGGGCTGCCGACGCTCACCATCAATGCGCATGTCTTTATATATATGTCGGCCGGCATGGACCCCGAGGACGTGCCGGATACCGCCATGAACGCGCTCCTCGACGCCGTCGATGCGGCGGTGGCGCCGTCGGGCGCCGATGCGCTCAACGGCAACAAGCAGACGCTCGGCGGGCTGGTGTCGCACTGCTATCCGCTCGGGCCGGTGTTCGTCGACACCGGCGACGTCGACGGCAAGGCCGTCGCGGCGATCCCGTTTCAGATCTTGGTTCCTTAGCCGAAGGGCGAATGGCGAGTGGCGAGTAGCGAATGGGGTTTTGGGCCATTCGCCGCTCCCCATTCGCCATTCGCTATTCGCCATTCGCTTCTTCCACAAAATCCAGGAGACCCCACCCATGACCCAATACGCCTTCGGCAGCGGCACGCTGATCGGCAAGCGTACCGACATCACCGGCACGCCGCCGTGCCTCCTCGGCACGCTGACAGGACGTTTCGATCGATTTCGACCGCAAGATCGAAACTTTGCTCGGCCAATACAACACGGCGGTCGCGGCCGGCGGCGGCGAGTTCAAGATCACCGGCAAGGCCAAGTTCGCCCGGCTGCAGGCGACGCAGATCAACAATCTGTTTCTCGGCCAGACGCTCACCGCCAACAGCATGCTGGAGATGACGACCGGGGAGGCCGACACAGTCGCCTCCGCCGCCGTGACCGTCGCCAACGGCTCGACGTTCGTCGAAGATTTCGGCGTGTTTTATGCTTCGAGCGGCGTTCAGCTCACGCCCGTCGCGGCCTCGCCGACTCAAGGGCAATATGTCGCGCCGAGCGGCAGCCCCGGCGCCTACACGTTCAACTCGGCCGACAATGGCGCGGGCGTGCTCGTCTATTACAGCTACACCATCACCTCCGGCAACAAGATCAGCCTGGCCAACCAGCTCACCGGTCCGCTGCCGATGTTCGAAATCTCGCTGAAGGAGACGTTCAGCTATTTCGGCACCAGCAAGGATCTGTTGGTGAAGCTCAACGCCTGCGTCTCGTCGAAGCTGTCGCTGCCGTTCTCCAATCAGAAATTCACCGTGGCCGAATTCGACTTCCAGGCGATCGCCGACGCCTCGAACAATATCGGTACCATCAGCCTGAGCGAATAGCGGAAGCTATCGCGGATGTTCCGCACGAAACAGCGGCGCGGCGTCTTCGAATACCGACTTCGGCAGCATCCGCAGCTCCTCGGAGACATAAGGCAAATGGGGCATATACTGCGTGACTAGCCGGCCGATGGCGCGCCCTTGCGCTTCGTCGCGTCGGCGCTTGAGGGGCTCACGATCTGGCCGCTTTGACAGCCAGAACTTGTGAGCAGCCCATACACGCGGGTCGGTCGTGACGATGCGGCAAGGCTCGCCCCTCTCATCGACGGCGATCGCTTCGAACGGAGGCGCGTTCTCGTGCCAGGCGAGCCCTTCGATTGCCGCCGCCAAAAGGTCGTCGGCGTCGCTGCCGACCTGTTGCCTTTCTTTTTTCCATGGCGGCTCCGGCAATGGCTTGATGAAATCAACGAGGTATCCGTCGCGATTGACGGCGCGGAACGTCTCGGCCGAGCGTTCGAAGCTGCGATCGACTTTTTGCAGTAGGCGCAGCAGGGAGGGGTGCGATACCGTTTCGTTGGCTGCGAAGGTCAACCCGGCGCGTGCGTCGAACAGCAAGTCGATATCTCCCGTCGTGGTCAGTCCGGGATCGAGGCGAATGCCGGCGACGGCCTCGTAGGCATAAATCGCGTAGGTGCCGAGGACGCGAATCCCTGACCCAAGCATGCCCGCCTGGTCGAGGGCGCGCATGATCCTGGCCCCGATCAACGGAACGCGGCCCAAGCTGATGGCACGGTTGATGGCTGATTGTCGGGCGATGGCGTCTTTCAGGCTTTTCAGGCGGCTCTGCGCGTCCGAGCGGCCCCGGTCGTAGTCGCGCTTGATGGTCTCCGTTTCTTCCGAACGTGGGCCGAGCGATGTCTGGCGCCGAATTCCGGACTTGTCGTAGTGGCTTCGGACCAAGTAGTCGCGGTCGCCGTCGTGCGTCCAAACCATCGAGCCTCGGTAGGTTCTGGCGCGTTCTTCGGCCTGGCGATAGGCGGCATAGCGTTGCTGCGTGTTGACGGCCTCCCTCCGCTGATCGTCACTTAGTTCCGTGAAATCAATCACTTCAATAGTTCCTTGGAAATCTGGGGTAGACTGTGAAAGACATTTATCCCGATATATCAATGACTTCAACACTTATGTCGTTTGGTGCTTCAAAGTGTTGAAGCTATTGTAAAATAACGATTATCACAACGCCATGGCAGACTTCATCAAGGAGCGATCCCGTGAGCCTTGAACGTGACGAATCCTTCGATATTGCGGCGGCCCGGACGGTGCGGCTCGGCGGCCGCGACTGGTTCATCGCGCCGCTGTCGCTGCGGCAGATCCTGGCCATCGCCGATTACGTGCCGAAGCTCTCGGCGATCGGCGTGGACACGCTGTCGGGCGAACGGCTCGCGCCGCTCGCCGAAGTGCTGTGGCATGGGCTGCGCCGCGCCTACCCGAAGCTGACCCGCGACGAGTTCTACGATTTGCCGATCACCATTGCCGAACTGGTCACGGCGCTGCCGGTGGTGATCGAGCAGGCCGGTGGCCGGCGCGTCGCCGGCGGGGAGGGCGCCGCGCTGGCGGATGGGTCCGCAACCGCGGGGGAAATCCCGGCGGCGAGCGCTTCGATCGCGTCGACTGGCGCGCACTCGTCGCCGACCTCGTGATCGAGCTGCACTGGACGCGCGATCAGGTGCTCGATCAGGTCGACATTCCATTTCTCGAAGACCTGCATCGCGCCTGGGCCGATTACCCGCCCGTGCGCCGCATGATCGCTGCCTATCTCGGCCACAAGCCGCGGCCGCGGCCGTCGACAAATTATCACGAGCTGCTCGCGATGTTCCCGGGCGGCGGAATCAGGTGAGGCAGGGCGAACATCATGGCCGACGACAATTCCGTCGAAATCAGCTTTTCCGCCGCGACCGACGATGCGCTCGCGGGGATCGACCAGATCCGTAGCGCGTTAAGCGGTTTGATGACGCCAGTGCGCGGACTCGACCAGAGCGCCACGCAATTGAACAACGCATTCACCAATGCCCTGCCGGCCAACGCGCTCGCCCAGGCGGCCAACAATTTCGGCAACATCAGTACGCAAGCGGGCAATAGCGCGACGCAAATCGGTACCATCAACGGGCAGATCAAGCTCATGCAGCAGGAACTCGCCCAGACAAAAATAGTGCTCAATGCAGAAGCGTCGCAGTTTCAGATTACGCAAAACCAGAAATTTGCAATGCTCGAGGCAGAGACGCAGAATGAATACGACGCGCAGTTGAAGCTGCTCCAGCAGGAGGCAGAGCTCGGCAATCTCAAAACCCAGCAATACGGACAGGTCCTCGGCAAGATCGCCCTGCTCGAGCAAAAGCACAATACCGACATGATCAAGCTCGACGAGCAGGCGATCGCCCAGCAGCAGCAGATGTGGAATACCGCGCTCGGCACCATCGAAACCGCGTTTAATTCGCAGCTGCGCGGGCTTATCGCCGGCACCACGAGCTGGTCGCAGGCGTTCAAGAACATTCTCGGCGACGTCATCATCAAGTTCATCGAGATGTGCGAGCAGATGGTGGTGAAGTGGCTGGCGGCCGAGTTGGCGCAGACCACGGCGTCGACGAGCGGCGCTGCGGCACGCGCGGCGGCGCAGCAGACCGGGGCGGCGTCCGGCATCCTCGCCAACGCCGCGAACGCCATGCAGGCGATCATGACCGACGCGGCGCAGACATTTGCCGGCGTGTTCGCTTTCCTGGCGCCGACCATGGGGCCGGCGGCGGCGGGGCCGGCGGCGGCCGCGCAGGCGTCCGTGTCGGCGGCGGCGATCTTCGACGTCGGCACCGATTATGTGGTGCGCGGCGGCCTCGCTTTGATCCATCCGGGCGAGACCATCATTCCCGCGGCGCGCGGCTCCGGGCCCTTTACCGGGGCCAACATGTCGCCGCAGATCCATGCGCCGGTGAGCATCAACGTTTCCGCGCTCGAATTCGCAGAGCGTGGCGCGTTTCTTCAACGACAATTCCAAGCACATGCTGCGGGCGATCAACGACGCAGTCAAACGCGGCGCGCATATCGGGTTACGCGCGATCCATCCGTAACGGGAATCGGTGGAACTGAGTTCTCGTTCACGTTCGCTCTGACCGCAGAACCCCGACATGACCTACATCATCGGCGTGAACCTGTTGCCGTCGACCGGCGAGTTCACGTACGACACGGTCGCCTATCTCGGCCAGCGTGTCACCGAGACGAGCCTGACGTCGATCAACCGCTACGCCAATGGCGGGCCGTTGGCGGGGACCGGTTCGACCACGGACTATACGATCGCGCTCGACAATCTGCAGGCGGAGTTTTCCGGCTGCACGACCGTGGCGCTGGTGGTGTCGTGGTTCGGCAATTCGACCGATATCACGGCGTGCCAGCTCTATCCCTCGACCACCTATATCGGCGGCGCGTTTCAACAGGCGTCCGGCGCGGCGGATGAGTGGCGCTGTTCCAGCCTGACGCAGAATTCGTCGGGTGTCATCGCCATTCCGGACGTCGCCGGCGCGTTCATCTATGGCGGGACGCCGTCGGATCAATCGATCGTGCGCTGTATTCGCGATCTGAAATCGCGCGGGCTGCGGGTCGTGTTCTATCCCTTCATCCTGATGACGGCGAGCGGCGAGCCGTGGCGCGGCCGCATTACCTACAACGGTGCCGACATTTCCAGCGCCGCGACGACTGCGGTCGACAATTTTCTCGGACATGCAGCGACCTCGCAGTTCACGCCCGACACCACGAACCTGACCGTGGCGTATGCGGGGTCGCCGACCGACTACACGTACCGGCGGATGATCCTGCACTATGCGAATCTGTGCGTCGTTGCCGGCGGCGTCGATCTCTTTCTGCTCGGCTCGGAGCTGCGCGGCCTCGAGACGATCCGCGGGCCCGCTTGGACCCCAGCCGGCACCACCGGGACCGACGGCAAGGTGACCTGGGATTATCCGTTCGTCGCCGGATTGATGCAGCTTGCGGACGATGTCCGCAGCGTGTTCGACGGCGCCGGGCTGACCAAGGATCTGACCGGCCTGCACAATCTGATCAGCTATTCCGCCGATTGGTCGGTGTGGATGGGCTATCAGCATCCGGGCGCGAACGGCCAATGGCCGCACCTCGATCAGCTTTACGCCCACGGCAATATCGATCTGGTCGCGTTCGACAATTACCTGCCGCTGTCGGACTGGACGACGGCTGCCGGCGGTCTCGATGCGCAGCATTGGCTCGATCCGGCGCCGGCCGGGTCATGGCCGCCGGGGTCCGCGACGTTCAACGGCCTCGGGCTCACCGGGCAGCCGACCATCTACGACACGGCCTATCTCAAGGCGAACATCGAGGGCGGCCAGTATTTCAACTGGTACTACAACGACAGCATCAATCTCGGCATTGGGCTCGACCCCAACGGCACCGATCTGCGGGTGTCGCTGCCGCAAGGCGATCGCTTGACGCAATCGCGCAACGCGTATGCCGCCAATCAGCAATTGCTCGCCAACAAGCAGCTGCGCTGGTGGTGGAACAATCCGCACCAGGCCATCTATGACGACGGCGACGGCACCGGGTGGTCACCGCACGGACCGTTCACCGAATGGGTGCCGCAATCGAAGTCGATCACGTTTGCCGAGTACGGCTATCCGGCGTGCGACCGCGGCACCAATCAGCCGAACGTGTTCTACGATCCGGCGTCGACGGAGAGCGCGACGCCCTACTGGTCGATCTGGGATCCGAGCGCGAGCGTTGGCGGCGGCTACGCGCCGCGGCGCGACGACGAATTGCAGCTCCTCGCGCTGCAGGCGATCCATGAATACTGGGTGACCGACGGGAACAATGTCACCTCGAGCGGCGGCGTGCAGATGATCCAGACCGCCTTCATGTCGGCCTGGAACTGGGACGCGCGGCCGTTTCCGACCTTTCCGCAATTGACCGCGGTGTGGGGCGACGTGGGCGATTGGCCGGCGGGAAACTGGGTCGGCGGCAAGGGGCCGTTCCTCACCCCGCTGGTGCCCGACGCCCCGCCGACGCCGGGGCCGTATCCGGTGTTTCCGGCCGTGCCGACGCTCGGCTGGTCGGTCAAATTGTCGCCGCTGTTTGCGACTGCGTCCGCGCTGCACGTCTCCGGCCGCGAGGTTCGCGTGGCCAAATACGTCGCGCCGCTGTGGCGGATCGAGCTCGACTACGATGTGCTGCGCATGGCGTCGCCGACCACCGAGTTGCAGGAGATCGTCGGCTTCTTCGCGCAGTGCCAGGGCGAGGATGCGTCGTTCTATTTCGAGCCGCCGACGCTGTCGCCGGTCGCCGGTCAGGCGCTGGGTACCGGCGACGGCACGACCACGGCATTTTCGTTCGTCGTCTCGATCGGGGAATACACACTTTTCCCCGCCGGCGTCGGCACGGTCGCGGCAGTCTATCTCAATGGCATCGAACAAACGGGCGGATTTGCCGTCAACGCCGCGGCGCTCGCACCGGCCGTGACGTTCACGACGCCGCCGGCAGCCGGGGTCGCCGTCGCCGCGGACTTCGACTGGTATCTGCTCTGTTGCTTCGACGACGACAGCGAAGATTTGGAAGAATTCATGGCCACGCTCTACGCGTTGCAATCCCTCAAATTGCGCACGGTGCGCTCATGACGACGCCGCCTTCGCTGCCGACGCTGCCCGGCCTGACCTGGTCGCGGCACAAAAAGCCCGGGTTCTCGACCCGCGTCGCCTCGCACGTCTCCGGGCGCGAGGTTCGCGTCGCGCTGATGAGCTATCCGCTCTACGAGTTCGAAGCGGCGTATGGCGGCCTCACGTCCTCGGCGAGCGCGTTTGCCGGCCTCGGCGCGTCGAGCCTGCAGAGCCTGATGGGATTTTTTCTTCAGCTGCAAGGCCAGTTCGGCACGTTCCTCTATGTCGATCCCGACGACAATGCGGTCACCGGCCAGGCGTTCGCGACCGGCGACGGCGCGACCACGGCGTTCACGATGATGCGGTCGCTCGGCGGCTTTCTCGAGCCGGTCGGCTGGATCACCTCGATCGCCAACGTCTATCTCAACGGCGTCGTGCAGGCGTCAAGCGGCTACAGCCTCACGACGCCGAACACGCTGACGTTCACGGCGGCGCCGGGCGCCGGTGCGGTGATATCCGCCGACTTCGGCTATGCCTTCAACTGCCGCTTCCTCGACGATCAGATGGACTTCGAGGAGTTCATGTCGAACCTCTGGAAGCTCGACAGCATGAAATTCCGCAGTGTGAAGCCATGAAGCCGGCATCCTCGGCCCTCATCAGCTATCTGAACGCGGCGCGCGCGAATCCCGACGTGCCGCTCTTCATGGCCGATTGCTTCACCTTCACGCTGCGCTCGGGATTGATCCTGCGCTACACCAATGTCGACGTATCGTTCAGCTACAGCGGCAACACCTATCTCGGCAATGCCATTCTGGTCGACGGCCTCAAATACAAAGCCTCGGTCGGGCTCGAGGTCGATCAGCAACAGATCACCGTCGCGGCGCGCTCGACCGACACCATTTCCGGCGGCGCGCCGTTCCTGCAGGCGTTGCGCGACGGCACCTTCGACGGCTGCGAGATCGAGCGCGACCGCGTGTTTTTCTCCGACAAGATCGGCGGCACCGCGGTCGGTTCGGTGACGCTGTTCAAGGGCCGCCTCGGCACGGTCGATCAGATCGGGCGGACCACGGCCAAGCTCACGGTCAATTCCGACCTGGTGCTGCTCGACATCGACATGCCGCGCAACGTCTATCAGCCGACCTGTCTGCACACGCATTACGACACCGGCTGCACGCTGGTGAAGAACGCCTACGGCACGGCCGGAACCGTGGGGTCGGGTTCGACCGCTTCGCTGATCAATTGGTCCGGCGCGAACCTGAATTATCAGCAGGGCTCGATCACCTTCACGTCGGGCGTCAATGTCGGCGTGACCGCGACCGTCGGCTCGGTCGTTGCCGGCACGTCGCTTGCGCTCCTTTATCCGCTGCAGAGCGTGCCGGCGGCCGGCGACGGATTCACGGTCTATTACGGCTGCGACCATACGCCGGGGACATGTCAGGCCAAATTCAGCAACCTGGCGAACTTCCGCGGCTTTCCCTACGTGCCGCCGCCGCAGACGGCGATTTGAACGACAAGACGCGCCATTCCGAGCAATCGGCCTCGATTGCACGCGCATTCCCGTCTTCCAAGACCCCACAAACTCGGATCGAACCATGACGCACAACGTAAGCGCGGAGCGCGCGGCCGTGGTTGCGGCGGCGCGGTCGTGGATCGGCACGCCGTACCATAATTGCGCGGACATCAAAGGGGCCGGCGTCGATTGCGGCATGCTGCTGGTGCGGGTGTTCGTCGATACCGGATTGTGCCCGCCATTCGATCCGCGGCCGTATCCGATCGACTGGCATCTGCATCGTGCGGACGAACGCTATCTCGGGTTTTTGATCGAACGCTGCGCCGAGGTCGCAGCGCCGTTTCCCGGCGACATCATGGTGCTGCGCTACGGCCGTTGCTATTCGCACGGCGGCATCGTCACCACAACGGAGCCGGTGACGATCGTGCACGCCTTTCATCCGGCGCGTCGCGTCCTCGAAGAGGAAACGCGGCACAACAGCGTTCTTTCCGACGCCGCGCGCGGCCCGCGGTTCTTCAGCTTGTGGGCGAAGCAACAATGAGTGGATTTCGCAGCCTGTTCGGCAGTGCGTCGCAGGCGGCGACCACGCCCGATTACATGGGTCTGCAAATCCAGACCGCCGTCAACACGCTGCCCATTCCGATCGTCTGGGGCATGTCGAAGCTCGCGCCGAACGTCGTCTGGTACAACAATTTTCAGACGCAAGAGAGCGGCGGCGGCAAGGGCAGCAATGGCGGCAAGGGCGGACTGTTCGGCAGCAGCAACGGCGCCGTCAGCTACACCTACAGTGCCGCGGTGCTGCTTGCGCTGTGCGAGGGGCCGATCGCCGGCATCAACCAGGTCTGGAAGAACCAATCCGTCTATACGTTGAGCGGGCTCGGGCTGTCGTTGTTCGTGGGGTCGACGCCGCAAACCGTCTGGAGCTATCTTTCGACCGCCTATCCCGCGCAGGCGCTGGCCTACCAGGGCTCGGCCTATGTTTGCGCCTCCGATTACAGTCTCGGCGACACGGCGACGCTCGACAATCACAACTTCGAAGTCCAAGGCATCTGTTACGGCAGCGGCTACGGCCAGCTGCAATATAATTCGTCCGACACCGTCGGCACCGGGGCGGGCTATGCGTTTGTCGACGCCGATCCGGCGCTCGTGGTGTCCGATTTTCTCACCAACGCCCAATACGGCGTCGGCTTTCCGCAAGCCTCGATCGATGCAACGTCGTTGTTCAGCGCGAGCGGCGGCGGCGACGCGTCGTACCAGACCTATTGTCGCGCGGTCGGGCTGGCGCTGTCGCCGGCGCTGACCGACCAGGAGCAGGCATCTTCCATACTCGGGCGATGGCTGCAGCTGACCAACACGGCGGCGGTCTGGTCGGGTGGCTTGTTCAGGTTCATTCCCTATGGCGACGGCGCGGTTTCGGGCAACGGCATCGCGTTCAATCCGAACGTCACGCCGATCTACAATCTCGGCGACGACGACTTCAAGGTCGAGAACAACGAAGACCCGCTGCAGGTGACCCGGTCCGACCCGTACGAGGCCTACAATGTCTGGCGCCTCGAAATCGCCGAACGCGACAACGCCTATAATCTCACGACCGTCGAATCGCGCGACCAGAACGCCATCGAGCTTTACGGCATGCGGATCGCGCCGACCGTCACCGCGCATGAAATCTGCGATCAGAACGTCGGCTTGATCTCGGGACAGCTCATCCTGCAGCGCGCCGTCTACATCCGCAATACCTACAAGTTCCGTTTGTCCTGGGAATATTGCCTGCTCGATCCGATGGACCTCGTCACCGTCTCGGATTCGATGCTCGGCCTCGCCGACGCGGCGATCCGCATTACCGAGATCGAGGAGGACGAGAACGGGTTTCTCAGCGTCACGGCCGAGGAATTCCCGCTCGGCGTCGCCACCGCGACCCGCTACGCGACCCAGGCGGTCACCAACAACCCGATCAACCGCGCCGTCGCCGCCGATCCGGTCAACACGCCGATCATCTTCGAGCCGCCGGCGGCGCTGGTCGGCGCGACCGCGCAAGTGTGGATCGCGGCGTCCGGCGGCGCGTCAGGCGTCGCCGATCCCAACTGGGGCGGCGCGAACGTCTGGCTGTCGACGGACGGCAGCTCTTATTCGCAGGTCGGCAGCATCGTCGGCCCGGCGCCGCAGGGCGTGCTCACCGCCGCGCTGCCGAGCTACGGCGGCATCAATCCGGACACGACCGACACGCTCGCCGTCAACATGGCGGAGAGCGGCCGTGCGCTCACCGGCGGCACGCTCCTGGATGCGCAGCTCGGCAACACCGTTTGCATCGTCGATTCGGAGCTTGTCTCGTTCGAGACGGCAACGCTCACGGCCGTCAACGCCTATGCGCTGACCACGCTCTACCGCGGACTCTACGGTACCGCCATCGCATCGCATTCGTCCGGCGCCAGCTTTTCGCGCCTGGACAACACGATCTTCAAATACGACTTGCCGTCGCAATATGTCGGCCAGACGCTCTACATCAAGCTGCAAAGCTTCAATGTGTTCGGCGGCGGCGTGCAGAACATCGCGACCTGCACCGCTTACACCTACGTGCCGACCGGCGTCGCGATCGATCATCCGGTTGCCGAAGCGATCGCGGTCAGCGGCGGGGCTTGGGATTTCGGCACGGTGACCGGCGCCGTCGCCAGCGCCGACAATTTCGGCGCGTCATTCACATTGCCGGTCGAGCTCGACCTCGATTTCGGCACGGCGTGAGGATCGAACAATGACGACGGCCGTTCAAGTTCAATATCGCCGCGGCAGCTCCGCGCAGGTCGCTTCGTTCACCGGCGCGCAAGGCGAGATGGTCGTGGACACGACCAACAATCGCGTCGTCGTGCAGGACGGCTCGACCGTCGGCGGCTGGCCGGCGGCGAAGCTTTCCGAGGTGCAAACAAACACCCGCACGCAGGTCAGCGACGGCAACTACACCGCGCAGACCACCGACCGCCTTGTCGCCTATATCACGATCACCGCCGCGCGCATCGTATCGTTGCCGGCGGCGAGCACGTTCCCGGGCGGTTCGCGGCTCCTGGTGATCGATGAATTGGGCGCCTGCTCGGCGACGAACACCATTACTTTGGCCGCCAACGGCTCCGATCTCATCGACGGCGCGTCGAGCGCGCTCATTCAATCCGCCTACGGATACGTCGCGCTCGAATCGAACACCTTCAACAAATGGACCGTGGTCGACGCCACCAACGGCGTTACTCTGACATCGCCGTCGATTACCGGGGGAAGCATCAACAACGCCACGATCGGCGGCACGACGCCGGCGCCGATCAGTGCCACGACGCTGTCGCTGGCGCGTCATGCGGTCAGCGATGCCAACTACACGGTCGCGTCCGGCATCTCGATCGTCGCCTATACGGCGATCACCGCGGCGCGAACGGTCACCCTGGCGGCATCCTCGACCTTCAATGCCGGACAGCAATTGCTTGTGGTCGACGAGTTCCGGTTCTTGCTCGGCCACCAAGACGATCACGCTGAGCCCGAACGGCACCGACAAGATCGACGGTGCGACGGCTGCAGTGATCAACGCGCCTTACGGCTATATCGGGCTCGAATCGAATGCGAGCGGCAATTGGACCATCATCGATCAAGGTCCGCAGGTTCTGGCGCTCAACGGCTTGGCCGGCGACGTGACGCTCGCGGCGAGCGACGGGAGCAGCATATCCGCTTCCGGCTCCACCGTGACCATTGGCGGCCCCGGCGGCATGGTCAACAAGTTCCGCAACGGCACCATGGACGCGTGGCAACGGGGCACCTCCTCGCTCACCGCCACGACCTCCGGCAGCTACACGGCCGACGGCTGGATCGTGTTGCCGACCGGGGCGAGCGTCACCGCGGCGCAGGCCGGCGGCCGGCTCTTGACCAAGAACAGCCTGCAGGTGACCGGCGCCTCCTCGGTCACCGATCTCAAGATCAAACAGCGCATCGAGAGCCTGATCGCGGCCGCGTTCTGCAGCCAGACGGTGACCGTGCAGGCACAGGTCTATAACGGCACGGGCTCATCGATCACGCCGGCGTTCACCGCCAACCGTCCCAGCGCGCAAGACAATTATGGGACCATCACTGCGGACGTGAACGCGGTGAGCCTGCAGGCTTGCGCCGCGAGCGCGTGGACGCTGGTCTCCTACACCTTCGCGGCCAACGCCGCGTCCTACAACGGATTGGAGATCGTCTTCGATTTCGGCAACAATTTCGGCGCCAACACCAAGACGGTGCAGATCGCCGAACTCGATATCCGCGTTACCCCCGGCGTCGCGACCGGGCTCAACTCAAATCCGCCGCCGCCGGAGCTGCGGCCGATCGGGTGGGAACTGGCGTTCTGCCAGCGGTATTATGCGAAGTCTTATGCTCAGGGCACTATTGCAGGAACGGCAACAACTACTGGTTTGGTTCCCGTCACACAGCTAGTCTATTCTTCTACACAGATCGGTGCTTATGGTTTTAAAGAGACATTTCCTGTCACGATGCGCGTCGCGCCAACAGTGACCCTATATGACAGGCTTGGCAATTCCGGGAAAGTTGGATTTTGGACCTCGGCTGGCGAGACTACCAACGTGTCCAGTACCAATTACCCTTCAGACAGCGGAGTAGATGTCGCAAGCATCACGGGTCTTACGGGGCTCACGGCGGGACAGGCCGCTGAGGTGGATTTTCATTATGTTGCCACTGCGGAGCTTTGATCGATGACCTACACCCTCACATCCGCGACGGTTGCGAACAACACCCAAACTGTTATCCGTGACGCCGATGGCGCCAGCATTCCGCCCGATCCACTCAACGCCGACTTTCAGCAATATCTGGCGTGGCTGGCGGCCGGCAATACACCGACGGCCTACACGCCGGCGCCGGCGCCACCGGCGACGTGCCAGCTCTGGCAACTGCAGGCGGTGATGACCGCAGCGCAGTGGACGGCAGCGCAGAATGCCGTCACGGCCTTGAACAACCCAGCCATATCGGCATTTTTTGCCCACGGCACTAACGTCATCCCGGCCAACTCGACCACGCTCCTCTCGCTCGGCACCACGATCGGGCTGACCGCGGCGCAGATCACAGCGTTGGTGCAACAGGCGTCGGCGGTGTCGATCCCGTGATCCGGGCTTCCTCGATCTAACAATCGTCAACAGCAACGAGGTAATGGCATGCGAGCCTTTCTCGCCGCGCTGATCCTTTGCGCCCTCACGGCACTTCCGGCGCAGGCCGCGCATCGGCATCATCATCACCGGCATCACGTTCATCATCTGGCGCAAGACGAGTTGCGCCAGGCGCAGAATTTTCGGCCATTCTCTTGGAGTGATAGGGCGTGGAGTGCTCTGGTTGAAGCGCGGCATGGGCGCCCAGCCGATTGCTACGGCATCCCATGGTGCGGCTGTTGGCTGCGGCATCTTCTGGGCATTGCCGATCGCGATTTGAACCGCGCGATGGCGTGGGCCCGTTGGGGCCATCCGACCCACGCCCATGCCGGCGCCGTAGCGGTGTGGCGGCATCACGTTGGCATCATCCGCGGCGGTCCCGACCGCGCCGGCCGATGGCTCATCGAGAGCGGCAATGACGGCCATGCGGTGCGCATGCGTTACCGCTCGCTCAACGGCGTCATCGCCTTTCGGGAGTGAGGCGGATGCCGATCGAAGACGAAGCCCACGGCGACTTTCCACATATGTCCGTGCCGCCATTGCAGCGACTTGAAAGCGAAGCCGCGGCGTGGCGTCGGCTGGCGCGGCTGGTCGCTGCGCTGATCCTCGGCTTTGTTGTCGTCGCCGTGGGCGTGGAATGCTGCTCGCCGCGGGCGGCGCATGCCTTCGATCACGGCTTTGATCCGGCGAGCCCGGTGACGCAGTTCTTCGATCAGCTCAAGCGGCCGTATTGCGCGCCCGGCATTGAAATCTGCTCGTGCTGCGGCAAGGCCGACGCCTATCCGGTCGTGATCGACCAGGAAGCGACGATCGACGGCGACGCGACCCGACGGCACCGCCCATGTGATCGACGGCTCGGCCATCGTCTATCCGGACGGCACGAGCCGATCCTTCATTCCCGACGGCACGGTGTTTCATTTCACCGGCCGCGACGTGACCAAGCTCGAGCAGGGCAACCCGACGCGGACCGCGTGGGCGTTCCTCGGCTCGCGCGCAGCCGGCACATCTCGATCGTGTGGTGCGTGGTGCCGCTGCCGCCGGCGATGTGAGACGAGAAGCGGGAGACGGAAGCCATGGCCTTCTTCATCGTCATTTCTGCTCTCATCTATGCGTCGCGCTGGTCTTCTGCGGTCTTTGTCCTCCCGCGCTCGCGTTCTGCGGCTTCGCCGCGCTCGGTGTGGTTCTCGCGGCGCATCCGCAACGCGCGGCTGCGCGGCGGGATGTGCGGCATCGCCATCGTCGGAATGTGTCGGCTGCGACTTGGTCGATCAGCAATGGCGCCATCGGTGCCGTTCGATGGGTGGTGACGTGGCCATGATCATCCCCAACATCGCCGACTTCAATCACAACAACCCGGTCAACTTCACGGAGATTGTCGCCGCCGGCATCTGGGGTGTGATCATGAAGGCACGGCAGGGACTGGGCTTCAAGGATCCGGCCTATGCCAAACGCTACGCGGCAGCGAAGAGCGTCGGCCTCCTGGTCGCCGCCTACGACTTCGCGACGCACGATGTGGTCGCCGACAATGTCGCTGCGTTTCTCGCAACCGCGCAGCTCGGCCTCAATGACGGCGCCTGGCTCGACTTCGAGGACAACAGCGCCTCGCAGATGACCGGCGACCAGGCCCACGAGTTTTTGGACCGCGTATCGCAAAAGCTCGGCCGCGCCTGCGGCATCTATGGTGGCAACCGCATTCGCGAGCAGATCGACCCGCAGGCTGCGAAATGGATCGACATGGCGGCCCGCGCGCCGCTCTGGCAGTGCCGTTATGTCAAGCTGCAGCCGGCGGATAATGACGAGTTGTTCCGGCTCATCAAACCGATTCCGCCATGGACCAAAAACATGATCATTCAATACACGGGTGACGGCATCGGCCCGATACCGCACACGGTGCAGGGGCTGGAGAACGGCGCCGATCTGAACGTGTTCCTCGGCACACACGACGAGCTCGCGAAGGTGTGGGGCGGCGCGCCGCTGTCAGGCCTCGCCTGAACCGTGAAAACCGCAATGTTGGCCGCGGCGCTGCTCTGCGTCGCCACGAACGCCCATGCCGAATCCGGCATCGCCTCGTTCTATTCGACCCGTGACGGCGTCCACATCGCGTCCGGTGAACGCATGCGCGACGATCTGTTGACAGCCGCGCACCGCACTTTGCCGTTCGGGACGCTGGTTCGGGTCACCGCCCGCAACGGCCGCTCCGTCGTGGTCCGCATCAATGATCGCGGCCCATACGTCCGCGGCCGGATCATCGACCTGACGCCCGCCGGCGCCCGCGCGCTCGGCATGGACGGGCTGGCTTACGTCACGCTGGAGCAGATCAAATGAAAGCCATCGTTCTGATCCTCGCGCTCGCCGCGGCGCACGCCCCGCCGTCCGCCGACGAGCGTGCCGCCTGCCGGCCCGACGCGCTTCGGTTCTGTCTCGGCAACGCGCTGATGATGAACATCCCCGGCGTGGTGCACTGCCTCGCCGCCAACAAGAAAAAGATCAGTCAACCGTGCCGCGACGTGCTGACGAAGCGCGGCATCATCAAAGGAGAGTGACCATGCCGAAATTCACCTGGCCCGAACCGCAGTCCTTCATCGCGATCGTTCTCGTCCTTGCCGTCGTCGCCCTCATGTTCGTGCTGGCGTTCCAGACCGGCCCGGCCAATATCGACGTGTTCAAGATCGTCGTCGGCACCATCGTCGGCGCCCTCATGACGATTGTCGGCTTCTACTTCGGCTCGTCGAAGAGCTCGCGGGCGAAGGATGACACGATCTCGACGCTCGCCGGCACTCCGCCGGCGGCGCCAGTTCCGCCCGCGACCCCCACCCTTTCCGCCACCGATGTTGCCAAGGGCGCGGCGATGCTTGCGCTGTTCGTCGCCGTCGGGCTGTTCGGGCTCATGACGCTCGAGCCCGCGCGGGCCATGGCGCAGACGCCGCAGGCCATGCATGTGCCGATGCCGAAAGAGCACAAGGTGCGCGTCGCGGCGGCGGCCACCGGGCCGACGGTCGCCGTAGCGGCGAATGCATCGCCGGTTGCACCCGCGACGTTGGCGCCAGCGGCCGGTCAACTGTCGGCCACGCAGGTCCAGCAAAACCCGCTGCTGCTGATCAAGAACTTCGCGGTTTCCGACCTGCAAGCCGCCCTCGCCGACGCAAACGCACAGACGCCGCCGGATACTTCGGCGGCAGCGTGCTATACGGCATTGATTGCCGTCGTACAGAGTAACGTCGCCAATCCCCTCCCAGCGGGGCCAGGGCTGTTCCAGGCGCTGCAAAAGGCGCGGGACGCCAAGGCGCTCATTGCCAACCTGCAATCGCCGACGGGGCCTCTATCGTCCCTGAATACGGCATGCGCGCCGCTGGTCATGGATGCCAATGCGACGCTCTTGGCCCTTGGTGTGACTACGGGCCTCGTTGTCGGGACCGGCGGTATCGCCATTCCGGCGCTTCCGGGATTGGCTGGGCTCCTGGCGATCCTGCCGAAATGACCGCTCCGTCGCTCGCCGAACGCGCGTTGGCCGCGCTCGACGTTGAATTCGGCGAGCAAATCAAGCTGCGCTATCGCGCCATATGCGCCCGGCTCGATGGTGACGGCAGCTTGCAAAATCTCGACGCCGAATCGGCCGGCTGCGAACGCGGCCTTGGAAACGACAAGGCGGCGTATCTCCGCATGCAGGCGATCATCGCCAAGGCCTTCGGGTCATGATCACGCCACGCCAGGCGGTGCTCGCCGCCGCCGCTACCTATGACGGCGGGCGCCCGAACTGGCAATCGCCCGGCGGGGCGCTGTCCGTGTTCATGACCGAGGTCGGTGGCGAGATCGTCATTTCCAACGAGGGCACCCACAATGATTTCGGCTGGGCGATCGACTTCGATGCGTGGCCGGTTGCCGCCAAGGATCCGGTAACGCATGGATCTCTGCCGGCGATGCATGCGGGCTTTTACGACGTGATCTTGCCCGTGCTGCCCGGCATCCGCGATGCGGTGAAGGGCCGGAAGTACAGCATCGGCGGCCATTCGCTCGGCGGCGCTGCGGCGCTCGGCGAAGCGGCGATGCTCGCCGACGAAGGCAATCCGCCGCAGGCGGTCTATCTGTTCGCGCCGGCGCGGGTGTTTCTCGACGCGCCCGACGTTCTCGCCGGCGTGCCGATCTTCGGCTGGCGCTGCGGCGGTGACATCGTGCCGATGATGCCGCCATGGTGCTGGCGGCCGATCCTGACGCATTTCGCCGGCCCGGCGGACGAGACCTCGCACGCGATCGGCAATTTCGTCGGCTTCATCAAATAGGAGCGGAAAACGGGACATGTCCGGCGAGCTGCACGAAATCAGCCGTTCGATCGGCGACCTCGAGGCGTCAGTCCGCGGGCTGAAAGAGGCGCAGGCGCGGGGTAACGATCTCTTCGACCAGCACTGCAAGGACGACGACGAGCGGCACCAAGAGAACATGGTGGAAATGCGCAGCATCAGGAACGAGATCACCGCGCTTCGGCAAGTGATCGAGCCGTTGGCATCGAGCGTCGCCGCCATGCGTCCGATCGTCGACGGCTATCAGGCCACGCGTTTGAGGATCGCCACGTTGGCCTCCGTCGGCTTCGCAATTCTCGTGGTCGTCGGCTGGATCTTCGAGGCCGGCGTCAAATGGTTGGTGGCTCTGATCCTTTCGCATTGGCACTAAATTTGACAGCCACTTGCGTGGTTAACGGAACGTCGCCGCCGTTTGGAGCCGCGAAACCAGGTCGGGACAAGGAGCAGCAGGCGAAGCCGAACACTCCCGCATTTCCCGTCCTATCGCAATCGTTGCAATTTTAAGAAAGTCGGCAAACTGGTTGCAGGGTTGTGATGGTAATAACACCTACTCCGACTGCCAAAAAACGGGTGAAAAAAAACAAGTGCCGACCATCATTCCCCCAGGATTCATCATCGATCAGGCGACGTTGTGCATCGTCGCGCTGTTCGTCACCGCCACAGGCGGCTTTTTGTTGCTGTTCTCGTGGGCGTACAACCGCAGCACGCCGGCGCTGGCGGTTTGGGGTTTTGGCTATCTGACCGGAGCGGCGGGGGCGCTCTTGGGTTCGGGCCTGTCGCCGTCGACGACATGGTCGCTTTGTCTTGCCAACGCGTTGACCTGCGCCGCCTACGGCATGATGTGGAGCGGTTCGCGTTCGTTCGAGGGTCGGCGAATTCATGTACCCTGGCTTTTGGCGGGCGCGGTCATCTTTGCTGTCGCTTTTCAATTCGATGCCGTGGCGCAGTCGCTGCGCGCGCGCGTGATCATGGTTGCCGCGATCAGCACGGCCTACATGGTGCTTAGTGCGCTTGAACTTTGGCATGCGCGCGACAAGGAATTGTTGTCGCGGTGGCCGACGCTTGCGTTCGTGATCATGCACGCCGGCTTCATGGCGGCGCGCATTCCCGTCGCGCTGATTGTAAATTTTCATTTGGACGATCCGCGTGTGGCCACCGTCATCAACGTCTTGGCGTTCGAGGCGCTGTTCACGACGTTTTGCATCGTGTTTTTGCGCGTGAGCATGGCGAAGGAGCGCGCGGATCTCGAATTGCGCCGTGCGGCGGCGACGGATGCGTTGACGGGAATTTCCAATCGCCGCGCCTTCTTCGACCGCGGCGGCCCGCTGTTGGAACAGGCCGTCGCGGATCGACGGCCCGCCGGTCTGCTGCTGTTCGATCTCGATCGGTTCAAGCAGGTCAACGACACCGCCGGACATCAGACCGGCGATCACGTGCTGCAGACGTTCGCGGAGCTGATCGCCGCTTCGACCCGACCGAGCGACCTGGTCGCGCGCATCGGCGGCGAGGAATTCGTCTGCCTGCTGGCCAACGTCTCCATGGCGGAAGCGCTGCAGACGGCGGAGCAGGTGCGCCGCGGCTTCGAGCAGAAACGCTTCCCGGGTTTGGCGGCCAAGACCACGGTGAGCGTCGGCGTCGCCATGATGACCGACGCCATGATGACCGACACCATGACGACCGACGCCGGCCGCGGCTTGCCGGCCCTGTTGGCGGCGGCGGATCGCGCGCTCTACCGGGCCAAAGCGGAGGGACGCAACCGCGTCGCGCCAGCGCCGCTTGTGCTGGTCGAGACAAGCGGCGAGGCTTCGCGCCGGACACGGGACGGGGCGAGGGCGACCGCGCTTGCCGCGCCGCTGGCGGGATAGCGGCCGTCGGGCGCCGCGGCCATCCTCCTTGTCATCGCGGAACGTAGAAGACCGCGCCGGTCACGGCCGTGCAGCAGTCATTCCTTGTTGTAATCGTACAGCACCCGCCCGTAAGGCAGCGTCAGGTCGGCGACGAAATGATGGGCGCCGATGATTTTCCGCACCGGAAAATCGGCGACCGGCGCGTTCACATGCGGCACGAGGTGGAGCCGGCCCGGGCCGAGCCAGGAGCCTTTGACCACGATGTCGGTCAGATTGTAGCCGACGAGCTGGCAGATCTCCGGATGGCCGTCGACGCCGGGGATGAGCTTCAGATTGACCTGCGTCTTCGACAGCAGTGCCGTGGTGCGCTCGCCGTTGCCGGCCATCGCTTCGTGCTTGTAGCCCATGGTGCCCATGGCGACGAGCTGGCCGGCATATTCGAGCGTGCCGGTGAGCGTGTCCTTGACGATTTCCAGCTTGGGGTGCGCGTATTTTTTCGGAAAGCCCCAGATCTCGCGGCCGGCGGAGATCGGCGGATCGTCGTCGAGATACATCTGAACGACGAAGTTGGCGTCTTCGCCGCGAAAGCGGCACGGCAGCACCATGCCGGATTCGGTGTAGTCGCCGAAGCCGGAACTATCCGGCATCTTGATCCACTCATAATGCACGAGCGGCGTATCGACCGGTTCGAGCGGCTCGGGCAGATGGTCGCGCACGATGTCGGGGTCGGTCTCGTAGGTGATGACCATGAATTCGCGATGGATGAACCGATACGGGCCGGCCGGATAGCTCGGTCCGGCCGCGGGCATCGACGGCAGTTTGAGAATGTCTTCCTTGCGCATGATCGCTCGCGCCTTCAATGGGCCGTCCAGCCGCCGTCGATCGGCAGCAGGGCGCCGGTGATCGACGCGGCGTCGTCGGAGCAGAGAAACGTCGCGAGCGCGGCGATCTGCGACACTTCGACGAATTCCTTGGTCGGCTGCGCCGCCAGCAGCACGTCGCGCATCACCGCCTCTTCGCTGATGCCGCGCGCCTTAGCCTGCTCGGGAATCTGCTTTTGCACCAGCGGGGTGAGTACGTAGCCGGGGCAGATGGCGTTGGCGGTGATGCGGTGCTCGGCGAGTTCCAGCGCGATGGTCTTGGTCAGCCCGGCGAGGCCGTGCTTGGCCGAGACGTAGGCGGATTTGTACGGTGACGCGACCAGCGCGTGGGCGGAGGCGACATTGACGATGCGGCCCCAGCCGTTCTTCTTCATGTCGGGGATCGCGAGTCGGCAGGTGTGGAAGGCGCCCGACAAATTGATCGCCAGGATCGCATTCCATTTATCGACCGGAAATTCCTCGACCGGCGCGACATGCTGAATGCCGGCATTGTTGACGAGGATGTCGACGCTGCCGAATTCTTCGCGCGTCTTTTCAATCATCGCCTCGATCGCATCAGCGTCGGCGATATTGGCGTCGGAATAAAGCACGCCCACATTGTGCCGGCGCTTGAGATCGGTCACGATCTCGTCGATCGCCTCCGGCTCACCGAAGCCGTTGAGGACGATATTGGCGCCGGCGCCGGCAAGCGCGCCGGCAATCCCAAGCCCAATTCCGCTGGTCGATCCGGTGACGATCGCGGTTTTGCCCGCCTGCATCCTATCCCCCTCATGAACAATCCATGTCCCACCCAAAAGCGGGAGTGTGAATTCGCCCCGACAGTCCTATGACATTCTTTCGTTTTTGCTTTTGCTTTTGTATTTGTCATTTGAGCGTCATCGGCTTTGGCAAAACTACCGATTAGCTGATCCCCTCCCGCGAGCGCTGCGGCGATCGCTTCCCCCTGAGAACAAGCCATGCACGATATTCCCGGCCGCCTTCAGGACCGTCCCACGCGATCCGCTCAGGCGCCGGCGGCGTGGCGTCCGGACCGCTGCGACCGCATCGCGCTGGTGCTGCAAGGCGGCGGCGCGCTCGGCGCCTATCAGGCCGGCGTCTATCAGGCGATGCACGAGGCCGGCGTCGAGCCCGACTGGGTCTCCGGCGTCTCGATCGGCGCCATCAATTCCGCGATCATCGCCGGCAATCCACCAAAATACCGGCTGCGGCAGCTGCAGGCATTCTGGGAGCTGATCACCGAGCGCAAGATTTGGCCGTTCACGCCGGACGGCGACATTTTCCGCAAGGCCCGCAACGCCCATAGCTGTTTGGTCACGACGGTCGCGGGCCAGCCCGGCTTCTTCGCGCCGCGCTATCCCAATCCGTGGATGAGCCTGACCGGCGCCGCATCGGCAACGAGCTATTACGACAGCTCGCCGCTGCGCGACACCCTGACCGAGCTCGTCGACTTTTCACTGATCAACGAGCGCGCCAGCCGTTTTTCGGTCGGCGCCGTCAACGTGCTGACCGGGAATTTCGTCTATTTCGACAACGCCAAGGAAGAGATCGAGCCGGAGCACATCATGGCGAGCGGCGCGTTGCCGCCGGCGCTGCCGATGATCAAGATCGGCACCGATCATTTCTGGGACGGCGGCATCGTCTCCAACACGCCGCTGCAGCATCTGCTCGACCAGGAAGACAAGCTCAACACCATGGTGTTTCAGGTCGACCTGTTCAGCGCCAACGGCGTGCTGCCGCGCGACATTCAGGACGTGTTGGGGCGGCAGAAGGACATCATGTATTCCTCGCGCACGCGCTACACGACCGACGTCTACCGGCGCCTCTATAGCCTCAAGATGCGGCTCGCCAAGACACTTGCCAAGGTTCCGGAAGAGCACCTGAGCGACGACGACCGCCGGCTGCGGGACGAACTCGCCGACATGCCCGAGATCGCCATCCTGCACATCATCTATCAGCAGAAGGCCTACGAGGGTCACGCCAAGGACTACGAGTTCTCCGGCACCTCGATGCGCGAGCATTGGCAGAGCGGCTACGAGGACACCCGCCGCACCCTCAAGCGGCAGGAATGGCTGGTCATGCCGTCCCCCGGCACCGGCATCGTCGTCCACGACGTCCATCGCCAGCAGGATTGAGCGCAAAGACCAACGGCTTCGTGCAACTCCACGCCGCCCAACGGGCGCACCAAGGAATGCGAGTGCGGCAATTGCGTTGATCTTTCTGCGGCGCAAGATGAAACAAAAATAGACGAATGGTCTATCGTTCTGGGCAGATTGGTGGACGCCGAAACCATCGGAAGCTTGTATTTCGATCAAATACCGCCACGGCGGGTTCACCGCCAATCAGTTTGTCGCCACTATGGTCAACCACAATACGAACCATACGCTCAATTATGGCGGCCTCATTGTCTTCAAAAGCCCGCAAATCGGAGTTAATTTTGAGCCGATCGGCGCTTGTTCTAATCGCTTCGGCATCAGCCGCGCTCATGTGGGCGCGTAAGATATCTTGATACCCGGAAGTCGTAAATTGTGGTGGCATGAACGTGTTTGCGGTTGCTTGATAGACGTTGTCGGCGGTCAATTTGAAAACAATGTTTGTTTCTGAAAGGGTCGTTTGGCCTCCAACGAAAGAGGCTTGTACGACGAGACCGTTATTGCCGGTTTCAAAAGTCGCTCCTGTTCGTTTTGTCATCTCAGTTAATTCTAATAAAAGCTGTCTCTCGAATATCTTGGCAATTATTGCTGGGTCACTACTTAGTCCGCTTTGGACGAAAGCTCTGTGGGCGGATTGATTGATGTCGAATGTTCGTTGCCCCGGAGCGGTTTCAACTCCCCCCAAACCAGCACTGAAGAAGAAGACATGGTCAGACAATGGAAGTATTTTGCAATAGTCGGAGGGCTTATCAAAATCGTCAAGCGTTCTAAAGTCAGCTCCGACGACGGCAAACTCCGACAAAAGCTCGCATGCTATGAATGTGCCGCGATGCATCAAAATATCCCCCATCACCTCGTAGCTGCTCCAAAAAAAGGGGAGCACCCGCAAATGGCCAACGCGCTAGCTTTGTATGGACCGGACACGGATGGGATCCCGATTTTCTCATTATTGGCAATGAGCGATATCGCTGGAACGGAACCTATTATGTATTATTACCGTGAGTCCTCCTCCAAGGCAAAACGCGCTTAGCCTTTGCCATAATGCACGCGCGAGGGCCGCCATAGAATCGAGGTTGTGTTTCTCCCATGGTCGAAGGGGGCCCCATAATGAACGAGGTAGCGTTTCAATATTCTATCCGTACTCACCCGGCGCGGAATGCAGGCAGTCCCGAGTCGATTGGTGATAAATTCATCCACACGTTGGATGCTTTGAGCCAGGTTGATTTGTCTGTATTCACTAATTGGGAAGTTATCGACCTTCCCGCAAAATCTTCCCTGCCGCTCGCGGCGGCGCGCTCACGCATCGGCGCGATGGTGGCGAACAACGTCGTTCGCGACCAGGCGAGCGAGCCGGACCCCCACTATGGTTACAATGCAATGTCGTTCACGCGCGTGGATGACAGATCGCGTGGCATACATTTGTGGATCAATGGCGGCGGAAGGCACGACGGGCAGGTCTGGTTGCAGACCGGAGCTCCGAAGTTTCCGGTCGATTTGTCGATCGTAACTTTCCCGATATTCAAGGGAGCCTTGCTCGCGCTCGTCGCCAACTGGCAGCTGCCCTGGATCTCCGCGCACGCCTTCCGGTCGAACTACGCCATGGCGCCGGTGGATGGCGGGGCCGGCTATATGCTGGAAAGCCGGGCGATGCTTCCGCGAGAGCCGACATTTCCCAGTTCGCCGTTCCACATTCCGTGGATTGGATATCTGTCGGCCGCTCTCTCCGCCGGCGTCAAGCTATCCGCGGAAATCGAGACCGAACGTACGCCCGACGGCGGACTTCTGTTAATCACGACCGAGGACCGCCTCGATCCCGCCAACCCGGAACACCTGCGGCGTGCGCGTATCATCGCAGAGACGATGATCGCATGCACCGAATATCAGCCGGCTGGCGCCACGAGCGCGTGACGTGTGCCCGTGACGTTGCGGCGCGCGGAAAAAGGACATGCCCGAGATCGCCATGCTGCACATCAGCTATCAGCAGAAGGCCTACGAGGGGCACGCCAAAGACTACGAGTTCTCGGGCACGTCGATGCGCGAACACTGGCAGAGCGGCTACGAAGACACCCGCCGCACCCTCAAGCGGCAGGAATGGCTGCTGATGCCGGCCCCCGGCACCGGCATCGTCGTCCACGACGTGCACCGCCAGCAGGATTGAGAGGCGGGGATCGGCGGCCGCGTGGCGGCTGCTGATCTAAAAGAGGCGATTCGGGTAAGGGGCGTGGCGGTGTGCCGCGCCTTTTTATTTTGTTCGCACGGCCGGTGCAGCCGTGCCGGTGCAGCCGTTTCCCGCAGGCGGCGAGATTGCAGACGCCGTCGCTGGCGCTCCCAAGCCAAGGAGAATTCCCGTGTCGGGTCAACACGTCAACGCGGCGTGGCAGGCGCGCTTGCGCGCTGCGCCTATCGCTCCGGCTCTCACACTAACGACTGAAGGTCTCGTGCTCGGCGCCGGGACTGTGTTGGTTGCCGCCACGGCGCCGCGCCGTCTATGCAGCCTGCAAGGACAAGAAGCGCGCGTGCAGGCGCTTCTTGCCGCAGCTTACGGCGAATCCGTCGCGCCCTCCGTGCTGGGCAATATCGAGCGCGCGGCAAAAGCCTGGCGCGAAGGCGACGATTTTCTCGCGCAAATCCATCTCGCGCATACCCGGCTCTATTCAGTCCACGATGTCAGAGTTGCGGCATATCGGCTGTTCTTGGCCGACGGCGCACTGCGTGCAGGCGCGTCCACTAGCGATGTCCTCAAGGCGCTCCATCTCGACGCCCGCTTTATTGACGCGGTCGAGAAATACAATCCGGATCAGCCGCGCGTTCCCGCAGGCAGCGGCAGGACGAGCGGGGAATGGACCGACAGCGACGAAGCCGGTAGCGGCGCCATTCCCGGAGGGGCGAAGGCCGAAGAGGGACCGCAAGGATCATCCCTACTCGGCAGAATGCCGCTCCCGGCGGCGAGCTTTCTGGGCGAACTCAGCGCGGCGCAGGTGGCGGAGCTTGGGGCGTATGCTGCGCGCCTTCTCGGCCCGGCAGGCGCCGCCGCGGCGGCATTCGGGCTCTTGTTCATCCCATCTCCGAACAACGTCCACGTCGAAGGCGACGTTCCGGAGATTCCGGGACTGCGGTACTCTTGGAACCGCGACGAGACAGAGCTTCATTTGACCTACGATGATCCCTCTGGAGGACAGCGCACTTTCGCGCTGAATATCGAAGGCGATCTGATTTGGGATAACGACGGCCGGGTGGTGGGCCGGGTCATCGGAGGAAATAGGATCGCAATTGATACTATTGCTGTACTGCCCGATGTTGTGAATCAAAACGAGCCGAGGCTCTGTCCGGCGTTTGCGCCGGACGTAGCAGGCAGCGACCAAGGGAAGCCGTACGAGGAAAATAGATCGCGACAGTACGAAGACTTCGTGAAGCTGCTTATCAACCCTCCGCCCGACGGGCCAACGCCCAGCGGTTATGTCTATTACTTGCCGAACCCCGCACGGAATGGTGCCCCGGTCTCCTTCGATGATTGCGAACAGGCAACCGGCAACATACTGTTCGAGATAAAAGGGGAGGGGCTGGCCAAACTCACAAATGATCTACCTGATGTAATGGAGAAACAAATTGTAAATCAGGCCACCCGGCAAATGGAGGCAAGCGGCGGGCAGCCGGTGGTTTGGATATTCGCCGAGGAGCAAGCGGCGTTGTTTACTCGGGAAGTGTTCGACGATACACCGGGACTCGAAAAGATTACGGTCGCGCATGTCCCCTGGACCAGGAGCGGGCGGCAATGACATCGATAAATTATCGCTATTTTGTGCGGGGCTGCTGGCTTGGGCCCGCGAACGAAAAGCCCGCCGTGATCGGAACAAAGTTTTTGCGGACGCTCGATGCGTTGAGTGGCATCGACCCGCTTTTTGCAGGGTGGCAGTTCACCGGGCCTTGGCAGATCCCCGAAGAGCACAGATCATCATTTGTGCCGCTTGCAATTGCGCGCCAACAGATCGCGAAGATTGTTGAAAGCGGTGTCTACATTGATGACTTTAACAAGCCCCGTCCAGAATATGGATATAGCGTACACGCCGTCGCCGGGGCGAGAGGGCCCCGCCATGTGGCGTTTACAGCATCCACCGAACGTCAGAACTTTAGCCTTTCGTTCGGAGAATACAATATGGCCTCGGACTTGTCGATCGTGACTTATCCAATGTTTAAGGCCGCACTGCTCGCGATCAGCGCGATCTGGGACCCGCAGTGGGCTTATGCCCAAGCGCGTCGCAACGACGTTGTCAGCGTTCCGATAAACCTTGGCACCGGGGTCCCCGCGTTCAGAATAGACAGTGCTATTCCGGTTCCCCTTGATCCGACGTTTCCCAAATCAGTGTTTCATGTTCCATGGATTGTCTACCTGTCGGCGCAGCGCGCCGCTGGTGCTAACTTTGCCCGCGAAATCCTCACGGAGCGCACGACCGGCGGGGGTCTTCTGATGAGCGCGACTATGGAACGGCTCGATCCCACCAATCCTGAGCATGTGCGGCGCGCACGTATTCTTGCCGAGACCCTGATCGCTTGTACTGCGGCGACGCGCCGCCAGCTGTCGGGATCATAGATCAGCCGCACGGATCCTCGCTCTCCGGCTCATTGAGCGGCTCCAGTGCAATTTGGATGCGCAACGCCGCGGCGATGTGGTTCGGATTGTCGCCATTGAAAATCGCATCGGATGCGGCTGTAAACAGGACCGCGCCGTCGGTCAATCTCTCGACCCCGATGTCCTGCGGCGGGACGATGTCGGTCGCGCGTGCTGCGCAATTTTTTCCCTTTGTATTTGATCCGGATCACTGCTACCCTAGATTGGGGTAGGGAACGAGCGATGAACTCGTTGAGGGAAATAGCTGACAAAGTGGACGTCCGCTATCGGGAGCGCTCAAAATCTCAAGCGCGGGCATCCTTGTTTGTTAAGCTCGGGATGATTACAGGGGGTGCTGCTCTTGCGGCGGTCGCTGAGGCGATTGAACTAGCGCGCGCCAACCAAGAATTTTCGCCTTGGACAATGGCCGCCCTCGCAGGAACTGGACTTGTTGCTGTTGGCGGCTTATTTCTTTATCTGACAGAACAAGACGTATCAGAGACATTGGAGGAGGCGCGCTCTGCCCTAGAAAGCGCCCGCACATTTGAGCAAGAGAAAAATGATTTTGAAATGAATTCCGCGTGGTTAAGTAACGAGGTAACTCGCGGGCTTGAACTTTACAATTCAATGGACGTGATGCGCGGCGCTATCGAACAATCTCTTGATCTTCCCGGAGCGACAATCACCGGCATAGTCACCACCGGCCTGACGGCAGCGCGCAATTCCCTTCTTATAGCTTTGGATTTTGATATCAAAGATTTTTGGACGATTTGTATTTATGAAGCGCGAATCGACGACGAATCAGGTAAGGCATTTCTTACGTGCATCGCGCACGATCGGACAGTCCCCTGTTCACTTGCCGAAGCCAGAGTGTGGCAAGAGGGGACCGGCGTGATAGGGATAGCTTATTCGGCCGGGACCGAAAAGATCATTCCAGACATGGCTGACCCAGCACTTGGAACCGCGCTTGAATTAAAAGAAAATGGGCGCCCCTATGACGGCCAGCGCTACCGCTCCATAATTGCTGTTCCTGTTCGCGTTGGCGACAACAAAATTCCTTGGGGCGTAGTCGTTGCAACTTCGAGCAAGCCACGCCATTTCTATACCGAGCCAGCGGATGGCGTGCCGACCGCAGAACCTATCCGGGCCGTTGCGGCCATGGCCGCCCTGGCCGTGAAGGCGCTGGCCAAGTCACCCCCATCCATGGCAGCATCCGGTGCTGCGGACGTGCCGGTCGCCGCCGCACTGCCCGGAACCAAACCGAGCGGGGCCGAAATCCCGCCAAAAACTTGATATAGATCAAGGAACTACCGGACCTGGGAGCCGTTAATGGTTTTCATAGAGACCAATGAGAGGATGCGATGAGCGCGCTGGGAAGATTAGCGATGTCGTCGTCGCCGGAAGCTGAGATCATCCGCCAGATCGAGGAGCTTATCCGTAAAGTTGCGGGCGGCCATGCGACTGAACATGATCTCCTGCTTCTGCAGGAGCTGCAGCGTACCCGCGTCGAATTGATGCGGCCGAAGGTATTTCGCAAGCCTGCGCCGCGAACTCGCGTGCCGGCATAGCTATTGATCGACTGCACGCCAGCGCGTCGATATACGTTCGCCAACTCGGATTACCGTTTTGTCATCCTAGTTAGCGAGCGACGTTTGGACGCTAGCTATGAGGCTGCGTAGCGCCTTCGGGTTGGCATCGTTGCGGGGCTAGATCGCTTGTGGCGTTTGCGCCATAGTAATAGGGAAGATCTTCCTTCCCGCCGGTACAAGGATTGACGATGTGATCGTCCGCATGATGATCACGGTCCCGCAGGACGCCGTCGCGGAAGGTCTCAGAAAAGCACGCAAGAACCGAGCGTCGTTCCCGCATTGAACTGCCCAAGACTTCAACGAATACTGCTGAAATCCGCGGCATGACCTCGCGGCTTAGGTGAAATCATAAATACAATCAATATGTTGGCTTCTGGCACATAGCTTGCTCCTTTACCCTCCGAAGGCAACGGAGCCTGCCGACGCGCTCGCGCTGAGCACATCGGCGGGCTCTTTGCGCATTTGGGGCCAGAGATCGGAGCCAGGACATGGATTACGTGAAGCCGGCGGACGTTGCGTCCGCCATGGTCACTGCCGGACGTACCAAGCTCGCTTTGTCAGCTACTGATCTGGTCATCCGCGGCGGTTTGGCGGGCGCCATCCTCGCCGCGGCGACGAGTCTTGCCATCACCGGCACGGTGCAGACGAACCAGCCCCTCGTTGGCGCGCTGATCTTCCCGGTCGGCCTCATTCTCATCGTGCTGCTCGGGCTCGATCTCGTCACCGGCGCGTTCGGCCTGACGCCGCTGCCGTGGCTCGAGAATGACGGCGGCGCCAAATCGATGCTCGCCGGCTGGGGCTGGATTTTTCTCGGCAATCTGATCGGCAGCGTGGTCTATGGCGGGCTGCTGGCAATCGCGCTCACTAATTTCGGCGCCACCGCGCCGGCCGGGGTCGCGGCGAAAATCGTCGCCATCGCCGAGGCCAAGACGACGGGCTACGAGGCGCTCGGCTACGCCGGCATGATCACCGTCTTCGTCAAGGCGATGCTGTGCAACTGGATGGTCTGCCTCGCCATCGTCGCCGCCATGACCACGTCCTCGACGATCGGCAAGATCGCTTGCGCCTACATGCCGGTGTTCATCTTCTTTGCGCAGGGTTTCGAGCACTCGGTGGTCAACATGTTCATCATCCCGACCGGCATGATGATGGGCGCCAAGGTTACCGTCGCCCAATGGTGGCTGTGGAACCAAATTCCGGTCACACTCGGCAATCTGGTCGGCGGCTTCTTCTTCACTGGGCTTGCGCTGTACCTTACCCATAAGCCGAAAGCCGCCGCGCCCGCACCCTTGACCGCGCCGACGCAGGTGCCGGCCGAATGAGCGAGGCCGACCTCAAGCCGGCCGCCACGGACCAAGCCGGCGACTTCAACCCCGAACAGAAGCGTTATCTGGAAGGGTTCGTCGCCGGCGTGCAGATCGCGAAGGCGGCAAAGAGCGTCGCCGGCGTGGCTGCGGGCGCGGGCACTTCCGCCGCGGCCTCGCCGGAGCCGACGGGGCCGGATGCGGCCGGGCTCAAGGCGCAGAACCAGGTGCTCGCATCCGGCGGCAAACTGTCCGATCCGGAAAAATTCAAACGCGAGCAGCACCCGTTCGACACCTATGAGCGGCTCAAGCAGCACGCCGAGAAAGGTGAATATCCCAAACCGCCGGACAATTTCCGCTGGCGGTTTTTTGGTCTGTTCTACGTCGCCCCGAACCAGAACTCGTACATGTGCCGGCTGCGGATTCCGAACGGCATCGTCAAGGCGGCGCAATTTTCTGGCCTCGCCGACCTCGCCGAACGCTACGGCGGCGGCTACGCCCATGTCACCACGCGCGCCAACATTCAGATCCGCGAGATCGAAGCGCACAACGCCGTCGCCATGATCGAGGCGATCCAGGATCTAGGCCTGTGCTCGCGCGGCTCCGGCGCCGACAATATCCGCAATGTCACCGGCACGCCGACGGCCGGCATCGATCCGCAGGAGCTGATCGACACGCGCCCCTATGCGCGCGAATGGCACTTTCACATTCTCAACGACCGCTCGCTCTACGGCCTGCCGCGCAAGTTCAATGTCGGCTTCGACGGCGCCGGCATTATTCCGGTCCTGGAAGATACCAACGACATCGGCTTCCAGGCGGTGCAAGTGAACGACGGCTTCGGCCTTGCGCCCGGTGTCTGGTTCAAGCTCTGCCTCGGCGGCATCACCGGCCATCGCGATTTTGCCCGCGACACCGGCGTCGTGGTGCAGCCGAAGGACGCCTGCAAGGTCGCCGACGCGGTCGTGCGGGTGTTCATCGATCACGGCAACCGCACCGACCGCACCAAGGCGCGGCTCAAATATGTGCTCGACGCCATGGGCTTCGAGAAATTCCTCGGCCTGGTCGAAGAGAAGCTCGGCCGCAAGCTCGACCGCGCCGTTCCCGGCGCGCTGGCGCCGCGTCCGTCGTTCGACCGCACCGCGCATATCGGCGTTCGTCCGCAGAAGCAGCCGGGCTTGAACTGGATCGGCGTCGTGGTGCCGGTGGGGCGAATGACGGTCGCGCAGATGCACGGCCTCGCCGGCATCGCGCGCGAGTTGGGCGACGGCGATTTGCGGCTCACGGTGTGGCAGAACCTTCTGATCTCCGGCGTGGCGGACGCGAATGTCGCGGCCGCGACCGCGCGCATCGACGCGCTCGGCCTTGCGACCGCGACCAACCCAATCCGCTCCGGCCTCGTCGCCTGCACCGGCAATACCGGCTGCAAATTCGCCGCCTCCGACACCAAGCGCCACGCCGAAGACATCGCGCGCTGGTGCGAGAGCCGCGTCGCGCTCGATACGCCGGTCAATATTCATCTGACCGGATGCCATCACTCCTGCGCGCAGCATTTCGTCTCCGAGATCGGCCTCCTAGCTTGCAAGGTGCAGGAAAGCGAAGATGCCGATCCGGTCGAGGGTTATCACATCGTGGTCGGCGGCGGCTTCGGGCCGGACGCCGCGATCGGCCGCGATCTTTTCCGCGATGTCACCGCCGACGAGGTGCCGCGCACCGTCGAGCGCATTCTGAAAACCTATCTGTCGCACCGCGGCTCGCGCGACGAAACCTTTCTCAGCTTCGTGCGCCGTCATAACGTCGACGCGCTCAAGGCGCTGGTCGACGAGGAGGCCGCCGCATGAGCATGACGCCGCGGCCGCCGATCCCGTCCTTCATCCCTAAATCCGCGCCGTTCACGCCAGAGCAGCGCACTTGGCTCAACGGGCTGTTCGCCGGGCTGTTCGGGTTGCAGGAGAGCGTCACGCCGCTCTCCTCTGAAGAAGTCGCGAAATTGCTGCCCGGCTTGGTGCCGGGTGGCGGCGCGGTGGCGCCGCCGGAAGCCGACGATGGCGCCCCTTGGCACGATCCGGCCATGCCGATGGTCGACCGCATGAAGCTCGCCGACGCCAAGCCGTTGCCGCGGCGGTTGATGGCGGCGATGGCGCAGCAGGATTGCGGCCAGTGCGGCTACAATTGCAAAGACTACGCCGACGCGCTGTTTGCCAAATCCGAGAAGCGGCTGAACCTGTGTGTGCCGGGCGGCAAAGACACTTCCCGCATGCTCAGAGAGCTTTATCAGGAACTCGACGGCGGCGCCGCGCCAGCGGGGCAGGGGACGGTGACAGCCGTACCGGCGCCGCCGGCGCTCGCCTCGCCGCTCGGCCGCTCGCGCGACAATCCGGTCACGGCGACGTTCCTTGCGCGCCGCCGCTTGAACAAGCCGGGCTCGGAGAAAGAAACCTGGCACATCGACATCGATCTCGCCGGTACCGAGCTCGACTATAATGTCGGCGATTCATTCGGCATTTTCCCGGCCAACGATCCCGATCTGGTCGCGGCCGTGATCGCGGCGCTGGAAGCGCCGCCCGATTTTCCGATCGGCGGGCGCACGCTGCGCGAGGTTTTGACCGACGGCGTGTCGCTGGCGCCGGCGCCGGACATGCTGTTCCAGCTCATCTCCTATATCACCGGCGGCGAACGCAAACAGAAAGCCAAGCGGCTCGCCACCGGCGAGGACCCCGACGGCGATGCGGCGACGCTCGACGTGCTCGCGGCCTTGCACAAATTCCCCGGCTTGCGCCCCGACCCGGAAGCTTTCATCGAAGCGCTCGATCCGCTGCAGCCGCGGCTCTATTCGATTTCCTCCTCGCCCAAGGCCCATGCCGGCCGTGTTTCGCTCACCGTCGACGCGGTGCGCTATCAGATCGACAGGCGCGATCGCCTCGGTGTCTGCTCGACCTTCCTCGGCGGCCGCGTCGCGCCCGGCGACAAGGTCCGGGTCTACGTCCAGGAGGCGCAGCATTTCGGGCTGCCGGCCGATCCATCGAAGCCTATCATCATGATCGGCCCCGGCACCGGCGTCGCGCCGTTCCGCGCCTTTCTGCATGAGCGCCAAGCCACCCAAGCGCCGGGCCGCAACTGGCTGTTCTTCGGCCACCAGCGCAGCAACTACGACTTCTTCTACGAGGAAGAGCTGGTGGCGATGCGGGCAGCCGGCCTGCTGACACGGCTGACGCTCGCCTGGTCGCGCGACGACACCGAGAAGGTCTACGTGCAGCACCGCATGCGCGAGGTCGGCCGCGATCTGTGGTCCTGGCTCAACGACGGCGCGCACATCTATGTCTGCGGCGACGCGCTGCGCATGGCCAAGAACGTCGAGGCGGCGCTCGTCGACATCATCGCCGAGCACGGCGGCTGTGCGCCGGGCGAGGCGGTGAAATTTCTCGCCGAGCTCGAAGCCGCGGGGCGCTATCAAGCGGACGTGTATTAAGGACCGGTCGGCATCCGAATTCTTTTAGCCCGGCACGAGCCGGAAGCGTTCCCATTCGATCGGTTTCGTTCGCAAAATGTCACGCCAACCGTTTTCTGGATCGCGGTCCGGCGGGACGATGCGGCGGCCGGCGTAGGCGAACTCCGCATTGGTCGGCGCGAAGGGGAAAGGCGACAGCGCATAGACGCCGTCCGCCTGCGGCGTGATCGTCACGCCCGTATCGTTGTGTGAGTTCAGCGGCACGTTCTCGAATGTCTGCGGCCGTCGCTCCTCGCGATGGATGCGATTGAAATAAAGCGCCAGCGTGTCGAGGAATTGCAG
The DNA here is from genome assembly GCA_963836095.1 of uncultured Pseudomonadota bacterium. Lineage (GTDB taxonomy): Bacteria > Pseudomonadota > Alphaproteobacteria > Rhizobiales > Xanthobacteraceae > BOG-931. The sequence goes on along the minus strand of CAWIHU010000010.1, from coordinate 161,804 downwards.
TTGCTTGTAATTCTGAAAGAGACGGCGATCTTCGAGGCGGTCGGCGATTTCGGGGTCTTTTGCAATTACTTCTTTCAAGCGCTTCTGCCGGTCCAGTTCGCCGGCGAGCATGCGGTCCGCCAGCGGCCGTTTGTCCGGCGGAATGTTGTCGATGGGGACGAGCTTGGAGAGGCCGTAGCGGCCATTATAAAGCCCCCAGCTGTGCATGCTGGAGATCAGGCCGCAGAACGGATGCTGCCGTTCGTTGAAATCAGGCGATCGCTTGCTGGTGACGGTGATGTAGTCCGCCGGCGTGTCGTTGAGATTATAAGGCAAGCCGGTCGTATCGTCGGTGACCGGGTCGCGGTCGAACTCGGCCCATCCGGCATCATGGTTCGAGACGACGAAGATCATCTCATCGAGCGGCGCCAAAGGCTCGAACTCGTCATTGCCGAAGGCGTTGGCGAACTGCCGGCACAGCGCCATGTGCTCGTACATCATGATCGCCAATCGCGGGGTGCCGGCGGGCGCGGTCTGAATGATCATGGGTCGCTCACCAGCCGCGCGGCATCAGCGGACGTTCAACTCGTCCGCCGCTCCAGCCGCATCTGCAAGCCGTAGCGCGGCCGTAACGTGATCAGGCCTTGCGGCTCGACTGGGAAGCCGGGTTTGAGATGCAGGCGGTAGCGCTGTGCGATGGTGGCGAGGATGAGGATCGCCTCCGTCATCGCGAAGGCGGCGCCGATGCAGATGCGCGGCCCGGCGCCGAACGGAATATAGGCAAAGCGCGGCCGCTCGGCCGAGCGTTCGGGCGAGAAGCGCTCCGGGTCGAAGCGCTCCGGGTCCTCCCACAGCTGCGGCTTGCGATGAATGAGCCACGGCATGATGAGAACCTCGGCGCCGGCCGGAATGCGGTGGCCGAGGATCTCGTCGGCGGCGAGCGGCTGCCGCCCGGTGGTGTGCGCCGGCGGATAGAGCCGCATCGATTCCTCGATCACCATGCGCGTATAGCGCAGATTGGCGATATCGTCGTAATGGGGCGTGCGACCGCCGAGCACGTCCGCGAGCTCGGCGTGGAGCTTGGCTTCCACCGCCGGATGCAGCGACAGCAAATACCAGGTCCATGATAGCGCTTGCGACGTAGTCTCGTGCCCGGCCATGAAGATGGTGACGACCTGGTCGCGCACTTCCTTTGCCGTCATGCCGCCGCCGGTTTCGCTGTCGCGCGCGGCGATGAGGCGCGCCAACAGATCCTTCGGCTCCGCCTCCGGGGTACGGCCGCGCTCGGTCAGCAGACGGTCGATTTTCTGGTCGAACGCGTCGAAGATTCCCTCCGTCGGCATCGGCGAAATCAGCCGTGCCAGCCAGAGCGGGAAATGCATCAGATCGAGCAGGCTCGGCCGGACGATGGTCTGATACTGGCTGACGCCGCTTTCGACGACATCGACGATTTCGTCGGAGTCGGCGGAGAACATCGCCTTGGAGATGATGTGCAGCGTCGCGTGCATCATGGCCGCGGCGACATCGGTCTCGCTTCCTTCCGGCAGCGCATCCCACTTCGCCAGCAGGTCCTGCGTGACCTCGGTCATGATCGGCGCGTAGCCGACGATGCTGCGCGGATCGAACGATGGCGCCATGATGCGGCGATGGCGGCGCCAGGTCTCGCCTTCGCTGGTTAACAGGCCGCGGCCGAGGCCCGGCTCCAACAGGCGGCGGCCGACTTCGGATTTGATGTAGTTCGCGGCATTGTCCAACAACACGTAGCGGATGGCGCCTGGCTCGTTGATGATGAACATGCGGCGCCACAAGATGCGCTGCGTGATGATGTCCGCGCTGAAATTCTCCGCCGCGTGCGCCGCCAGCGCGTTTTCACGCATGGCGCGCAAGGATTGGCGCAGGTTGCCGGCCGCCGGCACTGGGGGCGCGGCGAGGGCGGGGCCGTCGCTGGTGTCGATAGCGGTCATGGGTTTGCCTTACACCAAACCTGCGCGCGGCGAAACCGAGCGGGCAAGCTATTGGATTACCATGATTTATTTCGCGAGGCGGCGGCGCTTCGGCCCTTGAGCTTGACCATGGAGACTGAGTATAATGCCTTATGGACGTGAGCGGACGTATGCGCGTAACGGTTCGCAGGCGAGCTACCGGTGAAGCGGGGCGCGGGCGTTTGCTTTTGCTCGTCGCCTCGGTCGCACTTTGGCCGGCACTCGCGGGCTGCTCGTCCTATTCCTTGCCGTGGTCAAGCTCCTCGAACAGCAATTATCAGCCTGCGCCGCCCCAGCCAGGGACCGCCGCCGCAGCCCAGCCTGCATACAATCAGCCCACCTACAATATGGCGCAGGCTCAAGCTCCGGCATACGGCACAGCCGCCGTTCAGCCGGCAAGTGCCGCTGCGCCACAGCCGCCACACAGAAATACGGCGATCGGCTATGGCGATCCGGCGCCGGCCTACTCGCCGCCGCCAACAATGGCGGCCGCGAGCTCGTACGCTGCCCCGCCGGCTTCCTCGGCAAACCAGGTCGATACGGGAGCCGGTGTATACCCGTCGCAATCGCTGGTTGACCTTTTCAAAGGCTCGACGACGGATTCAAGCTCATCGCGACCGGGCAACGTGGTCCATCCGCCGAACGCCTACACGCCGGTCGGATCTTCCGGTGCCGCATCCCAGCCTGCCCCCGCGGCGGATGCGGCTGCAAACGGCGCGGGCGTCTACCCGCAACAATCGCTCTCCGATATTTTTTCCGGCAAGTAACAGTGGCGACGTGCCACGCGCAGGCGCCAGCGCAAATTCAAAGATCTAAAAAGATCTAAGAAACATAAAATTCAAGGTCGACCCGGGTCATGGGACATCGCCCATAACGGGGTCGGCAAAAGCGTCAGCATATTAGAGCGCCCACCTGCGAATATCTTGCGCAGCCGACGCCGCGATGCGTCGGTCGAGTTCCTCGCGGCACAACAGCCCGGTTTGGGTGTCGATGTGCCCAACCACCGACGCGGAATTGATGGATGCGGCGCGCAGCGCTTCCGCAATCGGGCGGCCGAGCGCCAAATAGGCGGCAAATGTCGCGCCGAACGCATCTCCCGCTCCCGCCGTGCCGACGACTTTCGTATGAAGCGCCGGCGCGAACAGGATTTCGCCAGCCGACCCCACGAAGGCGCCGCGTGCGCCGTCGGTGATGACGACGTAATTCGGACCGAGCTCTCCGAGCGCGCGAAGGTACGCGGCGAGACCGATCTCGAAGCCGCCAGCGACGAGACCGCGCGCCGCCAGCGCCGGCGGCTCCTCACCTGGAGCGAGCGGCAGCGCCGGGCCACCTTCGCCGCGGCGAGCGACCAGGCTCGGCACCAGAAGGTCGGCCTCGGTTCTGTTCAACATCAGGATGTCGATCATGGCCAGATTTTCGAGAAACGCCTGGCCGCGGGCGGACAATTGACGCGGTCCGGGATTGGCCGCCACCAGGGCGCCATGCGCCTTGGCGCGACCGACGATCGCCGGAAAGCAATCGGCGGATTTGTTGCTCAAATTCGCGACATAGACGATATCGACCGCGAACGCGTCGTCGCGAAGATCCTCGGCCTCGAGCAGCGTGTTAGCGCCGCGAAAGGTGAATATCGCCGCGTTGCGGTCGTGCGAGGAGATCAGGACGGAAGCGCCGGTGGGGGCGCGCGCATCGCGCAGCGTCCACCGGCTCGATATGCCCTCGTGGGCAAGGCGTGTCAGGATGGCGTCGGCCCGGGCGTCGGTGCCAAGCTTTGCCAGCACGGCGACATCCATTCCCAGCCGCGCCATGGCGACGGCGGCATTGATAGCGCCGCCGCCGGGGTGGGTCGACACCTCTTGAGCTTCGGTCTTGCGGCCTTCCTCCAGCAGCAGGAAGGAATTGTCCGCGTTCAGCATGGTCATGCGCTCGATGCGATCGCTGTCGATGATCGCGATCGTGTCGATCGTCGCGCTGCCGACGGTCAGGGTCTTCATGCACGGACTCCACGAGCGTGACCCGCGGCGGGCAAACAAAAACAGTCATTACCAATTGAGCGCCGCCGTATGGACGTGCGCATCCCAGAACGCGTTCAGTCTGGCGTCGAGTAGCGTGACGGTGATCGAGCATCCGGCCATTTCGAGCGAGGTGACGTAGGAACCGACGAGCGAACGGGCCACCGTGAGCCCGCGTTTCTCCAGAATGCGCCGCGCCGCGTGGTACATGAGATAGAGTTCGAGCGCCGGCGTACCGCCGAAGCCGTTGACGAACAACAACACATCGCCCGCTTCGGGATCATCGAGACCGGTCAGGATCGCGCTGACCATCTCGTCGGCGATGGCGTCGGCGCTCGCCAGCTCGACGCGTTTGCGGCCAGGCTCGCCGTGGATGCCCACGCCCATTTCCATCTCCGCGAGGCCGAGCGAAAACGTCGGCGTTCCCGCGGCCGGGACGGTGCAGCTCGTCAAGGCAGCGCCGATCGAATTGGTCCTGGCATTGACCTCGAAGCCGAGCTGCGCGCAGGATTTGAGGTTCATGCCTTGCTCGGCCGCCGCGCCGACGATCTTTTCCACCACCAGCGTACCGGCGACGCCGCGACGTCCGACGCTGTAGGTCGATTTCTCCACCGCGACGTCGTCATTGGTCACCACCGTGGCCGCCGGGCCTTCGAACAACTCCGCGGCCATCTCGAAATTCATGCAGTCGCCGGCGTAATTCTTGACGATGAAGAGGACGCCGGCGTTGCCGCCGACCGCCGCGGCCGCTTCGACGATCTGGTCGGGCGTCGGCGAAGTGAAAATCTGTCCCGGGCATGCGGCGTCGAGCATTCCGGTGCCGACGAAGCCGACATGCAGCGGCTCATGACCGCTGCCACCGCCGGAAATCAGCGCGACCTTGCCCGGAGTGAGCGAGCGGCGCCGCACGAACTTGCGCTCGGCGCCGAGCACGACGATGTCGGCATGCGCGGCGGCAAAGCCGTCGAGGCTCTCCGCCAGCATGGTGTCGACGGAATTGAGGAATTTTTTCATGCTTTCCATCCCTTTGGAGCGCGCTTTTGCGCGCGGCCCTCATTTTTCGTCTTGCAAGATGGCGATCAGTTTGCGCGCGAATTCCTGCATCAACGTTTCGATCTGCGCGTTGCGCTTGCTGCTGCCGAGATCCGGCAGGTGCAGCGTGATGGTTCGCCCGCGAGGCGTTTCGCTCAAGCGGCCGGCGCGGCGCGGATGGGCGCGGGCATAGGCGCGCAGGAACGCCGCCTTGGCCTGCGGCGAAAAGTGGCAGACCTCGAAGATGGTGTTGAGATGCTGGACCGGCACCGGGACCGGATAGGACGGATTGGAAATCTGGCTGACGAAGCTGCGGTTCTTGCCCATTGCATGCGCGAGCCTGATGCGCATGCCGGACGGCCTGCTGTCGAGCACTTCCTTGAAGATGCGCTTGTACTCCGCGACCGCGCTGACGTTCCGCCGGTTCAGCGAGCGTCACCTCAGTCACGGCTGCCTCCGCGGCTCAACGCCTCGATGGTCGCCTTGACCTGCGCCAAGGACGGCGGACTGACCGAAAGCTCCCGCAAGCCGCACGCCAGCAGCGCGGGTATGCAGCGCGGATCGCCCGCCATGTCGCCGCACAGGCTCACCGCGATGCCGGCGCGGCGACCATGGTCGACCGTTCGGCCGACGAGCTCGAGCACCGCCGGATGCAACGGGTCGACGATGTTGCCCAGCGCGCCGTTGGTGCGGTCGCACGCTGTGACATATTGAACGAGGTCGTTCGAGCCGATGGACAGGAACGCCGCCTTGAAGCGCTCGATCGTCAGCGCCGCCGCCGGCACTTCGACCATGATGCCGAGCTCCGGCAGTTTTGCCGGGACTCCGTCGTCTTTCAGACGATCCACCACGTCGGCGAACAGCGCGCGGCCCGCTTCCAGTTCCTCCGGCGTCGTCACCATCGGGAACATCACCTTGAGATTGCCGCGCGTGGCGGCGCGCGCCAGCGCGCGCAGCTGAACGGTGAAAACGTCCGGCCGCGCCAGGCACAGGCGCAGACCGCGCACGCCGAGAAACGGATTGGCTTCGCCGGCTTCGGTGAATCCCGCAACCGGCTTGTCGCCGCCGGCGTCGAACGTTCTGATCGTCACCGGACGTTCGCCGGCCCAGCGCAGCACCGCGTCGTAAGCGAAGTATTGCGTCTCCTCATCGGGCAAGCCGGCAGCGCCGCCGAGCAGGAACTCGGTTCGCATCAATCCGACGCCGTCGGCATATGGCGCGTCGGCGTGGTCGAGGTCCTCGACGGATTGGATGTTGATGAGCAGCCGGACACGCTCACCGTTCCAAGATGCGGCGGGCCGGCGCAGCGTCGCGCGCGCGGACGCGCGGCTCTTGTCGTGAATCTCACGACGCATTTCGAACAGGCCGATCTGCTCGGTGCTCGGATCAAGCTCGAGCGTGGCGCCTTCGCCGTCAAGGAGCGCGGTGCGGGCGCCGCCGGAGACCGCCCCGAGCTGAACGACCATGGGGATGCCGCGGGCGCGTGCCAGCGTGGCGACGTGGCTGGTCGGACTGCCCCGCGTCAGCGCCAGACCGCCGCCCTGCGACCAGTCGATTTCCAGGAATTGCGTTGGCGGCAGATCCGCGGCGCAGATCACGGCGCCGACGGGTATCTTGATAGCGTCGCCGCTGGCGCCGTGCAACGCGCGGATGACGCGACCGCGCAGGTCGGCCAGATCGGCCGAGCGGGCCTGAAGATATTCATCGGGCGCGGAAACATAGTCCGCAATCTGCGCGTCAAGGGCGGCCGACCAGGCCGCCTGCGCCGGCGTTCCGGCGGCGATCGCGGCAAACACCGGATCGAGAAAATCCTCGTCCTCCGTGAGAGCCACCTGGAACTCGAGGATCTGCGCCGCCTCGCCGCCGGCATTGTCGGCAAGGAAGCCGATCTGCCGGACCGCGGCGCGCAGGGCGCCGCGCAGCGCGGTGTCCTCTTCCGCGGGGGTCCCCGTCACCCGTGTGCCGTTCAACGCGGCGCCGAGCCGCACGAACGGTCCGCTGACAAAACCGATCGAAGCGGTTCTGCCGCGGTAGGCCGGCCCTGCTATCCGCGGCTGCCTGTTCACCGTTCGGCATCCTGAAAATCGCCGGCGACCAGCTCGACCAACGCCGCCACCGCGGCTTCGGCGTCCATCCCGGTCGCCTTGAACTCGATGATGGCGTCGCGCTGCGCCCGCATGCCCATGACCTTGGCGATGCTCTTGGCGTTGATCCATTCGGCGGCGTCGGCGACGCGGACGGAAATCTGCGACTGAAACCTCTTGGCGAGCTTCGTCAGCTTGACGGCCGGACGCGCATGCATGCCGGCGGCATGAACGAGCCGGACATTGCCGGTGATGATCTGTCCGCTGGGCTTGGAGGTTTCCAACATATCGTCCTGATTCATTCGCTGTACACGGCCGCCCTTTAGCTGGCGGACAGTTCCTCCGCCACTGCTCTGACCTCGTCGAGCGAACTGCCGCCGGCGGCTTCGGTCGCGGCCATGACGGCGCCTTCGACGATCGGCGCGTTGCAGACGACAACCAGGTTCCGGCGCTCCGGCTGCAGCATCTCCACGGCCATCTCGCTGTTGGTCTCGGCGCCGCCGAGGTCGACCAGGATGGCGACGCCCTTGGGCGACCAGGCGGCATTGATGGCGTCGATGATCAAGGACACGTTGGTGCCGAGACCGCCGTCGGGATCGCCGCCGCAGAACGCGACCTTGACCTCGCTGCCGACCATCTGGCGCACCATGTCGGCGGTGCCTTTGGCGATGTCCTTGGAGTGCGACACGATGACGATCCCGACCATGTCGTTCATGGCAGCTTCTCCAGGGTGTCGCAGACGGCATGCAGCAGCACGCAACTCGATCGCGCGCCGGGATCGACGTGGCCGACACTGCGCGCGCCGAGAAACGCGGCGCGGCCCTTCGTCGCTTGCATCGGTGCCGTGCCCGCGGCGGCTTCGCTTGCCGTCGCGCGGACCTGCTCGACCAGATCGGATTGCCCGGCAGCGCCGCGCAGCACTTCCTGCACGGGAACGAGCACGTCGAGCATCGTTTTCTCGCCGGCCTGCGAGCGGCCCCGCGCGCTCACGGCGCCGACGCCGGAGCCGAACACGTCGGCAAGATCGTCGGGGAGCTGTTTGCCGCGCAGCGCCTCGCCGACCGCGAGAAAGAAGCTGCCGTAAAGCGGGCCCGAAGCGCCGCCGACTGTCATGACCAGGGTCTTGCCGATGGTCCGGAACGCCTCGTCGACCGGCTGCGCGCCGATGGCGTCGAGTTTGCCGAGCACGGCTTCGAATCCCCGCTTCATGTTGATGCCGTGGTCGCCGTCGCCGATCGCCTGGTCGAGCGCGGTCAATTCCGGCGCGCAGGCGATGATCTGCTCGGCGGCGGCTTTCACCATCGACTTCAATTGCTCTGGCTCAAGCGGCATCGGGCTCATCCTCAATGAACGGCCGCCGCGATGCGCCGCCCGGCGGCGTCGAAATAGAGCGGGTCGACGAGCAGAAGCTCGACATCGTCCCCCGCGGCGAGCGGCTGATGGGGATCGGCCAGCGTCACCAGCGTCTGGCCCCGGTATTCGAGGTGCACATGATTCTGATCGCCGAGATGCTCGACGCGACGCACCCGGCCGACGATGCCGCCGCCGTTCGCCTTGGCAATCCGCATGTGCTCGGTGCGGATGCCGAGCGTCTCCGTCCCCGGCGGCAGCGCGAGCTCGGGGATGAGCGCGGCGGGAAGAAAATTGATCGCCGGTGTGCCGAGCCTGCCGGCGACGTAGCGATCGTCCGGCGTTTCGTAGATCTCCCGGGGTGTGCCGAACTGCAGGAGGCTGCCGTCCTTGATGACCCCGATCCGCGAGGCCATCGTCATCGCCTCGACCTGGTCGTGGGTCACATAGAGGATCGTCGCGCCCAATTCGACCTGGATGCGTTTCAGCTCCAGCCGCAACTCGGCCCGCAGTTTGGCGTCGAGCGACGACAACGGCTCGTCCATCAGATAGATCGAGGGATCGCGCACCAGCGCCCGTCCGATGGCCACGCGCTGCATCTCACCGCCCGACAGGCGCGTCGCCCGGTTGTCGAGCTTGGCCGCGATGTGGAGCAGCTCCGCGGTCGCCTCGACGCGCTTGCGGATGACCGGCTCGGGAACCCGGCGGGCGGGCGATCGCAGCGGAAAGGCGAGATTGTCGTAGACGCTCAAATGCGGATAGAGCGAGTATTGCTGAAAGACGAAGGCGATGTCGCGCGCTCCCGGCGGGTCGCGCGTGACATCCCGGCCGTTGATCAAGATCGAACCGGCATCGGGTTGCTGCAAGCCGGAGATCAGCCGCAGCGTCGTCGTCTTGCCCGCTCCGCTTGGACCCAGGAGCACGACGAACTCGCCGTTATTGATGGTCATCGACAGGTCGCGCACGGCTTCGATAGGGCCGAAGCGCTGGCTGACGTGGCGCAGGACGACATCAGCCATGGCCGGCGCTCCCCTGGCTTGCCGTCTTGATGGCCGCGCCGGTTCGCCCGTCGAACAAAGCGAGACAATCGGCGCGGAAGGCGAGCCCCACCGTATCGCCGACGCCGACCGGCGTGCTCGACGGCAGCCGCGCCTTGACGCGGCCCTGTTCGGTCTCGACCGTGACGATCTGCGTCGTGCCGAGATATTCGGCGCCGAAGACGCGACCGCGTAGCGGTGCTATTTCGGCGAACCGGATGTGCTCGGGGCGTACGCCCAGAACCAGCGGCCCCGGGGCGCGCTGTTCGCCGATCTCGGGGACGGCGATATCGACGTCGCGAAATCGCACGGCATGCTCGCCCGCCTGCAGTCCAGCCTCGAACGGCAGGAAATTCATCGGCGGCGAGCCGATGAAGTCGGCAACGAACATGCTCGCTGGGCGGTCGTAGATCGCCTGCGGTGATCCGATCTGCTCGACCCTGCCGGCATTCATGACGGCGATGCGGTCGGCCATCGCCATCGCCTCGTGCTGATCGTGCGTGACGTAGATCGTCGTCGCACCGATGCGATCGTGCAGCTCGCGCAGCTCGCCGCACATGAGCTGGCGGAATTCGGCGTCGAGCGCGCCCAACGGCTCGTCCATCAGGAAGGCTTTCGGCCGCCTGATTATTGCGCGGCCGAGCGCCACGCGCTGGCGGTCGCCGCCGGACAGTTTCGAGGTTTTGCTCGACAACAGATGTTCGATGCGCAAGAGCCGCGCCGTCTCCTCGACCCGCGCGCGAACGTCGCGCCGCGCCATGCCCTGGCATTTGAGCGGGAAGCCGATGTTCTGCGCGACGTTCATATGTGGATAGAGCGCGAACAGCTGAAACACGAAGGCGATGTCGCGGGCGGCGGCGCGGCGGAACGTGACGTCCTCGCCGTCGAGCAGGATGCGTCCGCTGGTCGGCAGTTCGAGGCCCGCGATCATGCGCAGCGTCGTCGTCTTGCCGCAGCCGGACGGTCCGAGCAGCGCGAAGAACGTGCCGTGTTCGATCGTGAAGTCGGAATCGTGCACCGCGACGAACTGATCGAACGCCTTGTGCAGATTCTCCACGCGAATTTGTGCCATGGCGCCGCTCTACTCCGGAAAGTGGCTCACCACGACGTATCCGAGCGTGCCGACGAGGATGGTCACGAAGGAATAGCCGTAGAGATCGATCGACCAGGGCTGCACCAGCATGACGATGCCGCAGCCGATCAAATTCATGGCTGCCGTCTCCCATGGTCCGCGGCGGAACCAGCGCGCCAGAGTCCCCCTGTCGATCGTGCCCGCGGTCATTTGCGCACCGCCCCGAAAGTGATGCCGCGCAACAGGTGCCGGCGCAGCAGGATCGTGAACATGACGATGGGGATGACGAACAGCGTGGTGGCCGCGGCGACCGCCGGCCAATCCTGGCCGCCCTCGCCGATGATGAACGGAATGAACGGCGGCATGGTCTGCGCGTCGCCGCTCGTCAACAGGACCGCGAACGCGTATTCGTTCCAGGAGAAGATCAGGCAGAAGATCGCCGTCGCCGCGATCCCCGTCACCGCCTGCGGCAGCACGACCTTGCGCAGCGCCTGCAGCCGGGTATAGCCGTCGACCAGCGCCGCCTCCTCGTACTCGCGGGGAATCTCGTCGATGAACCCCTTGAGCAGCCACACCGCGAGCGACACATTGACCGCCGTGTAGAGCAGGATCATTCCGGTCCAGGTGTCGGTGAGGTTGAGCTGCCGATACATCAGATAGATCGGAATGGCGACCGCCATCGGCGGCATCATCCGCGTCGACAGGATGAAGAACAAAAGATCGTCGGCGAGCGGGATGCGGAAGCGCGAGAAGGCATAGGCGGCGAGCGTGCCGAGCACGACGGCAAGGAACGTCGAGCCGAAACCGATCACCAGCGAGTTGATGAAGCGCGGCACCACCTTCGACGGCCCGGCGATCACCATGTCGTGCCTGCGCACCAGCCTGTCGTACCAGCTCGTCGCCGGCGGCAGGCTGGCGATGAAGTCCGGCGTCTGCCGCGTGCGCACCGTGAACAGATTGACGTAACCTTCGAGCGTCGGCTGAAAGATCACTTTCGGCGGATAGGCGATGGCGTCGCTCTGCGACTTGAACGCGGTCGCCGCGATCCACAACAACGGCAGGATCGCGATGACGGCGTAGGCGATGACGACGGCGCCGGCGAACGTCTTCACCAGCGGCGAAGCCTCGACGATGGAATGCGCGGTTGATTTGGCGATCGCCGTCATCGCTGTTTCACCCGGTTGAGCGCCTTGACGTAGATGTTGGCCGCGCCGAACACCGTGACGAACAGGATGATGGCGAGCGCGGAGGAATAGCCGGTGCGCCATTTCTCGAACGCGGCCGCGCTTCAAGGTGATCGAGACGAGCTCCGTGGTCGAGCCCGGACCGCCGGAGGTGAGCAGATTGACCATGTCGAACATCTTGAAGTTTTCGATGGCGCGGAACAGCACGGCCAGCATCAGGAACGGCATCACCATCGGCAGCGTGATCGACCAGAACTGGCGCCACGGCGAGGCGCGATCGACCTCGGCCGCCTCGTAGATGTAATCGGGTATCGAGCGCAGTCCGGCGAGACAGATCAGCATCACGTAGGGCGACCACATCCAGGTGTCGACGAGGACGATGGTCCACGGCGCCAGCGCGACCGAACCGATCATGCTGAAAGAACTCGGCGCCACGCCGGCGATCAAACCGACGCACATAGTTGAACGGGCCGATCTGCGGCTGAAACAGCAGGGTCCAGAAGTTGCCGACCACGGCCGGCGACAGCATCATCGGCAGCAGGATGATCGTGGTCCAGAATCCGTGGCCGCGGAACTGCCGGTTGATCAGGAGCGCCAGGCCGAAGCCGACCACGACCTCCAACGCGACGGTCGAGACGACGAACTGGGCCGTCGTCTGCATGCGGCTCCAGATGTCGTCGTCGCTGAGGATATCGGCGTAATTGTCCAGGCCGACGAAACGCAGCGGCAAATACGACATGCTCAGATTGAGGCTGGTGAAGGACAACCTGATCATCCAGATCAGCGGGAAGATATTGATCGCGAGCAAAAGGGCGATGGTCGGTCCGACGAACAGCCAGGCAACGGTGCGATCCGACAGGCTGCGCACGCGCCGCGGCACGCCGAACACCGACTGAGCGCCGATGCGGTCGACAGGAGCGTCGGGATGAAGGATGGCGGTCATCGGCGGATGGCTTGGGCGTGTGGTTTGGGCGTGTGGCTTGGACGTGTGCGTGGTGTAGCGTCCGGCGGTCTCCCCGGAACGATAGCACCGGGGAGACCTGTTGCGCAGGTGTCGGGGGCGACGCTGCGCTAGCGGACCGCGACCTCTTTGCCCGCTTCCTTGAACACTTTGGTCCAATCCTTGACCAGGAGGTCGAGCGCCTGCTGCGCCGTGCCCTTGTCGGCGACGACATAGTCATGCACGCGCTTCTGCATGTCGAGCAGGAGCTGCGCGTAGGCCGGCTCCGCCCAGAAATCCTTCACGATCGCCATCGACTCGAGGAATTGCGGGGCGAACGGCGCGCTCTTGGGGAAGCCGGGGGCGTCGACGACGGCCTTGAGCGCCGAGTAGCCGCCGATCTCCCACCATTTCTGCTGGACCTTGGGCTGGGCGAACCACTTGATGTAGCGCAGCGCGTCGTCCTGGTGGTCCGAGGTCGGCGACGACCGAGATGCCCTGGCCGCCGAGCTGGGTGAAGTGGCCGTTCGGGCCGGCGGGATTGACGAAGAAGCCGATCTTGTCGCCGCCGACATTGGGATCCTTGTAGAGGCCCGGGAAGAAGGCGAACCAGTTCATCTGCATCGCCACCTGGCCGGATTTGAAGGCATCGAGGCCTTCCTGCATGTAGGCGTTGGTCATACCCGGCGCGGTGCAGCACTTGTACAGCGCCTTGTAGAACTCCAACCCCTTGACGGCGCCGGGCGAGTTGACGAAGCCCGCCATCTGATACGGCTTCTTCGGGTTGTCGTATTCGAAGCCGTAATTGTAGAGCACGTTGGTGACGCCCATGGTGATGCCTTCGGAGCCACGCTCGGTGAAGATGTAGGCGCCGTACACCTTCTTGCCGTCGATGTCGCGGCCTTGGAAAAACTCGGCGATCTGTTTGAGTTCCTCATAGGTCTTCGGCGGCGCGAGATCGCGGCCGTATTTCTTCTTGAACTCGGCCTGGAGCTCCGGCCGGGAGAACCAATCCTTGCGATAGGTCCAGCCCACCGCGTCGGCCATCGCCGGCAGCGCCCAATAGTTCGGGGTGTTCTTCGGCCACTCCGAATAGCCGAGCACGGTCGCCGGCACGAAGTCGTCCATCGAGATGTGTTCTTTGGCGAAGAAGTCGTTGAGCTTGACGTACCAATGGTTCTCCGCCGCGCCGCCGATCCACTGGCTGTCGCCGATGATCAGGTCGCACAGTTTGCCGTGCGAATTGAGCTCGTTGAGGAAGCGGTCGGCATAGCTCGTCCACGGGACGAACTCGTATTTCATCTCGATGCCGGTTTCTTTGGTGAAGTCCTTGCCGAGCTCGACCAACGCGTTGGCCGGGTCCCAGGCCGCCCAGCACAGTGTGAGCTGCTTGTCCGCGGCCGCGGCCGGCTGGCTCGCGACCATTGTCAGCGCCATGGCGGCAAAAACGCAGAGCGCGCCGCCCATCCATTTCGACCACGTCCCGATCGCAGATTTTCGCATGTGGATGTCCTCCCTTGAACGCATTTCCCTTGCGCGTATTTTCCTGTCGTTTCCGGAGCGCCCTCGGCCGGAGACGATGCGAGCATCGAAGCCCAAACGGGCTGAGGCTGTTGGTTCAAGGACGGGATGACGGGTTTTGCGGCTGCGCGACCGGCCGCCGTGCCGTTCCTTGTCATTGCCTCCAGGCGCGATGTTCAGTTTTTATTTACTAAACATGAAATTCTGTTTTCAGAATTCTGTCAAGCGGAATTTGCGCGGGCGGCTTGAAGGAGCCTCGCGCGTGAATACGAGAGTGCCAATTGACGATAAATGCTAGGTTTATCAACATACTATGCGAAATATGGAGAGGGCTGACCTGGCACTCATGAAATGCTTCAGCTGCCGCGCCTGCCGAACAAGGCGTTGGCGGGGGTCGTTGGCATATGTTTACTAATCAGATGAACTAAACGTCGGGAAAGACCTCAAACCGTGAAAATCGATCCGCAATCGCCTCAGGGTCGTCAAAGCCGCCGGCCATAGATACCCGAAGGACCCTGCATAACCGCGGCGACGGAGATCGCTTCCAAATCCCATGATGGCGCCTCACACGGAGCCACCGTTGTGGACTACCGTCGCCGGGAAACCGGCCGCAGGTCAGCAGCGCTCGATCGACGTTGAATTAAATTTCGAGTCTGGCTGGGGAACTAGGATTCGAACCTAGATTAACGGAGTCAGAGTCCGCTGTTCTACCGTTGAACTATTCCCCAACACCGATCCGCGAAACCGGCGGCTGGCGCCGTTCGGGTCTCGTGGTCTCCGGCATCACCGCGTCGCCGCGGCGACCGCGGTGCCTGGCGGCTGGAAGACGACGACGACGTTGCGGGAGCCACATCTAGGACATCGCAGCCGAGTTTCCAAGCGCGACAACGGAAAAGCCCGCCCGCGCGTCCACACCAGCGTTTCGACGTTGAGATCCCGGCGAAAAGTGCATGGCCGGCTCGATTTCGCGCTCGGCCCGTCGGCGCGGCCGGACGCGCAGCGCGCCGTCACGCGCCAACCCTGGGACAGTGCGTCTCCGATCGTTTCGACCATCATACGAGAACAAATAGAGAACATATCGGCTCGAAGTCAATCCGCCGGGAGTGGTGCTTTCGTACCTCTTCGAGATTGCGGCCGACGCGCGGCTGAAGCGGAAACGAACCTCGTGTTCACGGCGCACCGCTCGCGGCGTGCTTCACCTCGCGCCTCGCCACATCGAGTTGATGCCTGTTCGGCAACGCCGCGCCCGCCCAATAAGTAATACTGCGTAAAAATCTGACAATACAATATATGTAGTATATAATGCTTAGGTTTTAATACATACCATGTATAGATTCACCATGATTCGCGATCAATACTTACCGTGACCCAGTATTTCGTATATGGCTGCCCCCGTGGGGGGATGTGCAATGACCGCAGACCCGTTTGCTGAACGGCTCGCTCGGGTGCGCCAACGGTTTGTTTCGACGCTCGACGGCAAGATCGACGGCGCCTTCGCCGCGCTGCCGCGATTGTCCGGCGAGGGGCCGCAGGCCGTTGCGATCATCGGCGAGGTGTGCCGCGAGATGCACGGCATCGCCGGCGTCGGCCCGACCGTGGGCTTCCCGCTAGCTGGCCAAGCGGCGCGTGCGGTCGAGGACGTCTTGCGCAAGGCGCAGCTCGAGAGCCGCACGCTCGCGGCCGACGAAATAGAGCTCCTGAAAAATCGGCTTGACGAATTGCGCGGGGCGGCTGCGCGCGACCTGCAATTCTTCCATGCGGTTTGACAACGACGCGACGAGGACGGGGTTGGGTATGCGTGCTTTGATTGGGTTCTGGTTCGCCATCGTTTTGTTGTTTGCACCGCTGCTGGCGGCAACGGCGCAAGCGCAGACTTCGATCCACGCCCCGGTCGCGCCGCCGCGTCCGACGCTGTCGATCCAGCGTCATCACACGCCGCCGCCGCAGCAATCGCAGCCGCAGCCATCGGCGGTAGCCGAGGCGGCGCCGGCGGCGCGCACCGGCGACCTCATCGCCGAGGTGACGCTCGCCGACATCGGTTTCGTCAATGGCCTGCGCTTCGCCAATCTTGGCGGTCACCACGAATTGTACGTGCCGCTGCCGCAGGACGCCGAAGTGGTTGCGAGCGAGCTCGTGCTGGCTTTGGACGACGTCACCGCCTACGACGCGCGCCGCCACCTCGAAGTGCAGGTCAATGACCGCACCGTGGCCGCGATCGCACTCGACGGCAAGAGTCACGACCGCATCGTCCACGTTCCCTTGGCCAGGTCCAGGCCCAAAGACGGCTATCTTAAGCTGTCGTTTCTCTATTCCGGTGCCGTTTCGCCCGATCGTTGCATCGACGTGCGCTATGTCGGCGACAGCGTGACCATCAGACCCGAGACCGCGGTCGAGATCGATGTCGGCCCGGTCGCCGCGCTCGATGTCGCCTCGACCGCAGCGCTGATGCCGCGGGAGGTCGCGGTCGTTCTGCCCAGCCGGCGTGTCACGGCCAACGAGATCGCCACCGCTGTTACCGTTGCCCGCTCGCTGATCGCCAGCGGCCGGCGCGTGTCGTTTTACCATGGCTTCGACGCGCTGAAAGATACTCGCGAAACGCGACGAAGCCGGCCGCTGGACGCGCGGCATCGTTCTTGTCGGCCCGCTCGATGAGGCCGCCGGCTTCATCGACTCGCCGCTGGCCAAGGTCGCCGGCGCCGTCCAGTCATTTGGAACGCTTGGCCGCCGTTCGCGTCAGCGGATTGCCGGCACTGCTCGTCTCCGACAGCGATGCGGTGACGCGCCGGCCGCCTGTTCGCGAGTCCCTTGCTGTCGGCGGCCCGCGGCGTCGCAGCGGCGTCGGTCGGCGAAGCCTCGCCGATCGCTTTGCCAGCCGATCGCGTGACCTTCGATCAGCTCGCAATCGCACCGGTCGCCGGCCGACGTTTACGGCCGCGCCGATCTCGTCGTCGACATCGACACGCGCCGGCTTCCCGCCGAAACGCGCCCAACGCGGCTCTTGCTCGACATCATGGTCGCGCCGGACGGCGCCGGCGAGAAGGCCGTCGTCAGCGCCTTTGTCAACGAGCGTCTGCTCGGCAGCACAGTCGCGGCAATCGGCGAGGCCGACCCATCTCGATCTTGCCTTGCCGGATGGGCTCGTCGGCACCATCGCCAATGTGCGCGCCGTCGTTGAGCGCGACAGTCACGCAGGGCGATTGCCGGTTCGAGCCACAGGGTTATCCGGCGCAGATCCTTGGCTCGTCGTCGGTCGTGCTGTCCAGCGCCGACGGCGCGGCGCACGACTTTTCCGATCTCACGCCGCACTTTGCCCACGGCGTCGAAATTATGTTGCCGGCCGACGGTCGCCGACCGGCCCGTGCTCGTGCTCGGCCTCCTGTCAGAGGTCGTGAGCCAGCTATCGCCCGACACCGCGCCGCTCACCGTAAATTTCACCGCCGGCAGCGGATCGTCCGCACCGGATGCCCCCTTCATTGCTGATCGGCGACTCGCCGCCCGCGGGCGCCAATCCGCGCGTGCGCTTCGATCGCGGCCGCGTCGCCGTCACCGACCGTTCCGGCCGCACGCTCCTCGATCTCGGCGGCTTCGTCGGCGGCGCGGTCGCGCAGGTCCTCACCGCCGGCGACTATGCCGGCCTTTGGATCAAGCCGCTGGCCGCGCGACGGAGCGGCGCCGGCGCCGAGCGAACTTCATCTCGGCCACGGCGACGTCGCCTTCATCGATAGGAACGGCGTGGCGCTCGCCATGTCGACCGAGCGCGACACGGTGGTACGGATTTCCTACCCGGACCAGGTGTCGTGGCTGACCGTCGCCGAGCGCTTCCGCTCCTGGATCATCGGCGGCCTGTGGCTCTTCGCCACCGCT
The DNA here is from genome assembly GCA_963836095.1 of uncultured Pseudomonadota bacterium. Lineage (GTDB taxonomy): Bacteria > Pseudomonadota > Alphaproteobacteria > Rhizobiales > Xanthobacteraceae > BOG-931. The sequence goes on along the minus strand of CAWIHU010000010.1, from coordinate 143,750 downwards.
GCCCTGCTGTTCTTCCTGCAGCGCATGTTCCGCCGCCGGCCCGCGGAAACGGGCGAGTGAGCCATGGCCCTGTCGCCTTCAGATCGCGCGCTGGGCGACCTTCTGGTCGGCCGGCGCGTCATCACGCTCGCGCAATTCGACGAAGCCGTGGCGCTGGCGGAGCGTTGGAACGTGCGGCTGGGCGACGCTTTGCTGTCGCGCAACTGGATCGATCCGCGACTTTATTACGAGACTTATGCGCAGAACTTCGATCTGCCCTTCGTCGATCTGATCCGCGAGCCGCCCGAGCCGGCGCTGCTGCGCGCGGCCGATGCCGACCTTTATGCCGCGCGCCTGACGATGCCGTGGCGGCGCCGTGACGGCCGCCTCTTCATCGCCACCGCCGAACCCGGACCGGAAACCGTGCTGTTCGCGCGCGGCCAGTGGGGCGCGGACATCGAGTTCGTGGTGGCGACGAAATTCGACATCGTGTTCGCCGTGCAGACCGCATTCGCCGACGCGCTGTCGCACCGCGCCGTGTTCGAATTGGCGGAGCTCGATCCGGCAAATGTCCGCCCGCACGGTCTTCACCCCCGGCCAGCTGATCGCTGGCATACGCGTTGTTGACCGCGATCCTGTTCGGACTGGCGTTCGCGCCGCTCGGCACGCTGATCGCGCTCAACATTGCGATCAGCATTTTCTATCTCGGCAATTTCATCTTCAAGGGCGTCCTGGTGTCGATCGGCGGCGGCCGTTCCGCCGAGATCGACGAGGCGATCGCGGTCGAGGCGCGCGCGCTGCGCGACGACGATTTGCCGGTCTTCACCGTTCTGGTTCCGATGTTCCGCGAGGCGGGAATGCTGCCGCAGACTGGCGCAGGCGTTGCGCGACCTCGACTATCCGCTCGGCAAGCTCGACATCAAGATCGTGCTCGAGGCCGGCGATCGCGACACCATCGAGGCCGCGCGCACGCTCGGTCTCGAAGGCGTGTTCGAGATCATCGTGGTGCCGCCGTCGCAGCCGCAGACCAAGCCGAAGGCCTGCAATTTCGCGCTGCGCTTCGCGCGCGGCGAATACCTCGTCATCTACGACGCCGAGGACCGGCCGGAGCCCGACCAGTTGCGCAAGGTGGTGGCGACGTTCCGCCGCTCGCCGCCGAACACCGCCTGCCTGCAGTGCCGCCTCAATTACTACAACGTGAACGAAAACTGGCTCACGCGCATGTTCACGCTCGACTACACGCTCTGGTTCGACCAGGTGCTGCCCGGACTCGAGCGGCTCGGCATGCCGATCCCGCTCGGCGGCACGTCCAATCATTTCCGCATCGACGTTTTGCGCGAACTGCACGCCTGGGATCCGTTCAACGTCACCGAGGACGCCGACCTCGGCATCCGCTATCGGACAGAAGGGCTATCGGGTCGGCGTGGTCGATTCGACGACGTACGAGGAGGCCAGCTGCCGCGTCGGCCAATGGGTGCGCCAGCGCTCGCGCTGGATGAAAGGCTACATGCAGACGCTCTTGGTCCACATCACGGCGGCCGCTGCAGCTCATCCACAGCACCGGCCTGCTCGGCTTTCTCGGCTTCGTGTTCTTCGTCGGCGGCACGGTGTTCGCTGGGCTGTTCAATCCGGTGTTCTGGCTGTTCTACGCGATCTGGCTTGCTCGCGAGCGCCGCCAAGTTCGATGTGCTGTTTCCGCAGGCTCTCTTGTTTCTGTGCTTGTTCAATCTGCTCGCCGGCAATGGCGCCTTCACTTACCTGATCATGCTGGGGCCGATCCGGCGCGGTTGGCTCAATCTGATTCCCTTCAGCTTCACGTTGTTCGGCTATTGGGTTCTGATCTCGGTCGCGGCCTACAAGGCGTTGTTCCAGCTGATCAGCAATCCGTTCTTCTGGGAAAAGACCCAGCACGGCCTGTCGCGGCACGCCGCCCCGCCGCTCGCCGGTGCCGAAGCGGCACCGGCCGATATTTCCGGAGCGGGGCCATGAGCGAGGCGCCTGACGGGACGGGTGCGGTCGCTACCGCACTTGACGGCGCAGGCGCGGTGAACCGCGCGTTTGCCGCGGCGCAGATCGCGACGTTCGCTTTCGTCGTGATCCTGGCGGTTGCCGCGGCCGCGGTCGGCAACGGCATCGTCGCCGACGACACGCTGCGGCTTTGGGCCGGCGCCAGCACTGCAGCCAGCGGCGAAGTGCCGATCGGACGCATCGTCGCCGGTTATCCGACGTTGCCTTTCCTCGCGACCACTTTCGTCGCCTGGCTCGCGCCGGCGGGAACGCCAGCACCGGCGCTGGTCGCGGCCGGTCTGTTCGCGCTCATCGCCGCTGTTTGTTTCCACTTGTTTCGCAAGTCCGGTTTTTCGTATGCGGCGGCCGGGGCCATCACGGCCTTGATCGTGCTGCATCCGGCGCTGCTGCGGGCGGTCATCGTCGGGCCCGCCGACATGTTCCTGGTGACCTTTCTTTTGATGCTGTGCCTGTCGCTCTATGACCTGCGCGCGCGCAGCGGCACCTCGGAGGTGATGGGGGTCGGACTGGCGCTGATGGCGCTCGCGTTCTCGCATCCGATCGGGGCCGCGTTCGCATTTGCGGTGGTGCCGTTCCTGGCTTTCTCCGTCCGGCCGATGCTGGTTGCCAACTCGGCGCTGAACATCGTCGTCGCGCTGATCTTTCCGACGTTGTTCGTGGTCGCGGCGTTCACGTATGTCTCCTGGGTTTTTCCCGGCGACGGCTGGAGCTTCTTCGCAGCGCCGGCGCAGAGCTTGTCGCTATGGCGCGTCGCCGTGGCCGAGTTCTACGGCAATGGCCTGTCGGGTGTGCTGGTCATCGACGCGAGCTTCGTCATGGCAGCGACGCTCGTTGCCAGCGCGCCGGTCGCGGTGGCGATGCTGGCGCGGGTTTATCGGCGACGCCCGTTGGTCGATCCGGCGGCGGTGTTCGTCGCCGCCGTGATCGCGACGACTGCGATCTGCGTCTCGAGCGGGTTTTTCGGCGATCCGACCGCGATCGTCGTTGCTGCGCCGGTGTTGGCTGCGGTCGTCGTGATCCGCGTGCCGCCCGCGCGCGAGCACGTTTCGCTCGTCATTGCCTTGCTGATGCTGGGCTGGCTCGGCGGTTCCCTCGGTCTCGTCGCGATCGACCCGCTGACCGTGAACCGCCTCTATGCCGCGTTCGACCGGGAAACCGGCGAACGGCTCGACGCCGTCGAAGCGGGCGGCGCCGCGATCGGCCGCGACGGCATCCTCGCCGACACCGACAACGCCCCCGCCTTCGTGCTTGGACGCGGCCGCGCGCGCGGCATTCTCGGGCCCCAGAGCGAACCGTTCCAGCTCGCGATGCTGTTTGCCCGGATCGACACGCCGTTCGTCGCCGTGTCCGACCCGCAAAGCGCGACCGGCGCCCTTGACCGTCTCGATCGCGCTTTTCCGACGCTGTTTCGCGAAGGCCTCCCCGGTTATCGGGTCATATACCAAAACAAGACGTGGCGCATGTTTGCCAAACAGCAGGCTTTGACAGTTCGCAGCAAGTAATAATTACTATGAGACATGTAGCGGCCGAAGAAGATTAAGTAGAAATGCGGAGATGCGGAGATGCGGATACTTGTAGTCGACGACTCTGAGGACTCCCGGGACTTGACCGAAGGAGCGCTTTTGTCCGCCGGCTACAGCGACATCGTCACTGTCGGCTCCGGTTGGGACGCGCTCAAGACGCTCGATGTCGGTCGCGTGACCGACGCCGCGCCGGCGGTCGACATCGTGCTCCTCGATATCGTCATGCCGGACATGGACGGCGTGGAGACATGTGCGCGCATCCGCAACGATCCGCGTTACGGCGACCTGCCGATCATCATGGTGACGTCGCTCGACGACATGAACTCGCTCGCGAGCGCGTTCGTCGCCGGCGCGACCGATTACGTGACCAAACCGGTCAACCGCATCGAGTTGGTGGCGCGGGTGCGCGCGGCGCTCAAGCTCAAGCAGGAACTCGACCGCAGGCAGGCGCGCGAACGCGAATTATTGATGTTTCTGTCGAACTGGGGCGACCGGCGTGCCAGCCTTTGGATCGACGAGGCGACGGGTCTTTTGGTGGGCGAAGCGGCCGAGGCCTATCTCACCGGCGCCTATGTCGGCCAGCCGGAAGACGTCGTTTCCATTCTGGCGCTCACGCTCGATCGTTTCGACAGCTATCGCGCCGCCAACGGTGAGGCCGCCGCGCGCGGCGTGCTCGCGCAGGTCGCGAGTGCGGTGGGCCGGCTTTCCGCGAGCGTCGGCGTTATCGCCGCGGCTTACCGCAACGGCATGATCGTGCTCGTCGCGCCGCAGCTCGGTGCCGAGGCGGCCGCCGAGCTGGCCAAAACCCTGCACGGCACGGTGCAAAGATTGCGCTTGCCGCATTCGGAAGCGGTGGTTTCCGATCACGTCACGGCCACCGTTGCCGCCATCACCGGGTGCGGCCGTCGCGACATCGACCGCATCCAATTGCTCATCCAGGCGATTTCCAAGGTCCAGCAAGCCACGACGGCCGGCGGCAATCGGGTCGTCGCGGTGATGGCCGACGCCGCGCCGCCGAAGCTCGCGGCGCCGATTTCGGAAAACATCATGCTCAATCAGGAGACCGGCGCGGTGGCGTGAGATTTTGACCGCGCGGGCTGCGGCTCGGGGAAATGGGGGGCGCCGGATGCGGCGCCGTCTAGCGCGTGGGGTGGGGAGCGTGCTGAAGCGTTGTGTAGCGTTGGCGTTCGCCGTCATGAGCGTGCCGTCCGTCGCCTGGGCGGGCGCCTGGACTCTTCCGGAAGGCACCGGGCAGTGGTTGGCGGGGCTCACCGCCACCTCCTCGACGATGTATTTCACCGGCTCGGGCCTCGCGCCGACGCCGCGCTACACCAAAGAGGAGCCGCAGGGGCTGATCGAATACGGCATCACCGATAACCTGACCGGGATCTTCATGCCCGGATTGCAACGCATCGACATTGCCGCGCCGACCAACGCGGAACGTACCGGTCTCAATTACACGGAGTTCGGCGCGCGTTACGGATTTTATCAAAGTGCGGACTGGGTCGTATCCGGCCAGGGGACGTTCCGCATACCCGGCACCACCGACATCTCGAACCCGGCCGCGATCGGCTACACCGATTTTGAATCCGATATTCGTCTTTTGGTGGGCCACAACTTCAAGATCAACGACGTGCCGGGCTTTTTCGACGTCGAGGCGGCCGAGCGCGCGCGCACCGAAGGCTATCCGAGCGAATTTCATTTCGATGCCACGCTCGGCGTACGCGTGTTGCCGAAATGGATGCTGCTGGCGCAGAGCTTCAACGTCATGTCCGAGGGCTCGGGACTCTCGTACTTTGGCGGCAGTTACGAATACTACAAGCTTCAGCTGAGCGCGCTCTATACCGTGATGCCGACTTGGCAGGTGCAGTTCGGCGGCGTCTCGACCTATGCCGGCCGCAATGCGTTGCAGGAGAACGGCTTCATCGTCGGCCTCTGGCATCAGTTCTGATCGGTGCGTTGCGGTTGCGTTCGGGTTTGATCGTCTTCGCAACGTCGCGTCCACGCGCACATAAGAACGTGCTCCGCCGGTTTGCCCTGAACGGTGAAATCGGTGTCGGTTAAGCCGCCGGCATCCGGCTGCGTGAACCAGCGCCAGATCAGAACGCCGCGGACCGCCGGACGATCGAGCACCGTCAGCCAGTCGGCCAGCACCGCGGCCTGCAGCGCGGGATCGGGCGGAGCCGCGCGCTCCTCGGCGCTTTCCCACGGCTGCGCTGCGGCGCCGACGGCTGAGCGCAAGCCGATTTCGCCGACCACGATGGATTTGCCGGTGCGCATTGCCAAGGCGTCGAGATGCTCGGCCGCCGCGCGCATAATTTGCAGCCGGCCGTCGCGGTCGTCGTCGGCGCCGAGCGCCGGGTAAAGCGTGACGCCGACGGTGTCCAGCCGCTGCCAGAACGGCACCGCGTCCGCTTCCTCGACATCGTGCGCCACATAAAGCAGGCGCCCCGGATAGGCATCGCGGGCGGCGTCTATCAGATCGGTCCATTCCGGACGCTGGCTCGTCAAGGCGAGCTCGGTGCCGATGGCGAGCGCCTCGGCTTTCTCCTCCTTGGCGATTTGCGCGATCCGTCGCAGTTCGCGGCTGTAATTTGCGAACCATTGCTGCCAATCGGCTTCGGATTTCATCGCCACGGCGCCGGCCCAACTGTCCGGCACCCAGACGTGCGGCTTCACCAGCACGGCAAAGCCGAGCATGTGAGCGTCGCGGATCGCGATGCGTAGTTCCGCGTCCGACATGTCGGCGCCGCGCTGAATGTCCGGGCTCGCCGGTGACGATTGCCACAGGAAGGGGACGACCGCGATCGCATTCGCGCCAAGCCGCTTGGCCTCGGCGAGCGATACCTTCGCCGCCGCGCTGCCGAACGGATGGCCGCGCATGGCGACGACGTTGAAGCCATCGAGCCGGTCTTGGACCACGGTAGCGAGGTTTGCAGGCTCCGCCCGCACGGCATGACAAGCGAGCGCGAGCAGCGCGATCGCGGTTATTGGGCCGAGCGCGCGCAGGCGTCAAATCCGATGCAGCGCCTGCAGGTGACAACGCACCAGCGGCGCCAACGTCATGGGATCGAACGGCTTGGCGATCACGCCTTGGGCCCCGAGCGCGATGAATTGTTCGATCTCACGGGTTTGCGCGCGGGCCGTCATAAATAGGACGGGGATGTCCGATGTCTGCGAATTTTTGCGTAACTGCGCCAACGTCGCCGGCCCATCCATGCCGGGCATCATGACGTCCAAAAGGATGATCTCCGGCGACCATTCGGCCGCCGCCGTGATCGCCTCCGCACCAGAAGCGCACGCCCTGACCTCGAAGTCGGGGTTGAGGGCTAATGACATATCCACGATCTCGCGGATGTCTGGTTCGTCGTCGACATGGAGAATGCGGATCGCGTTCATGCGGTCTCCCTTGTTGTTCGCAAAGACTTCAATCTCAGACGGTCGTGCACGGCGGCCACCAGGTCGGTCAGCGAGACACAGGCCTTATTGAGGTTGGGTTCGACTTCCGGGTCGACCTTGAGCCCCGCGGCGTGCGCGGAAAATATAATCACCGGGATCGGCTTGCCGTCGTCGCCACGCAGTTCCGGCAGAAGATCAAGGCCCGAATCCGCGCCCACCGCGGTGTCGAGAATCGCGAGATCGAAGTGCCCCGCCACCAGCGCGCGGCGCGCGTCAATCATCGACTTGACCGAAGCCACATGTGCGGTCGAGCCGAGCGCGCGTGCGACGAGTTCAAGCACCGCGGGGTCATCGTCGACGTGCAAGATGTCCGGCGGTTTGCTGACGTTGCTCACGCCGGCGCGCTCGATGATCGAGGCCAGCCGGTCAAAGTCCACGGGCTTTTTGATCCAATCGAGGATGTTGAGGCCGGACGCTTCCCGATCGGCTTTGGCCGACGTCTCGTCGGCGCACAGGGCGACGATCGGCGTCTTGTAGATTGGGGGTCGTTCACGCAGGCTGCGAATGAGTTCCGTGCCGCCGTCCGGAAGGTCGAGATCGACCACGATCAAGGCGTACGTCGCCGCCTGCGCGCGCGTGATGGCATCCGCCGGGTTGTGCGCGAAATCGATGCTGAACCTCAGCGATCTCAAGCTTTCGCGCAGCGCGACCGCGATATCTGGATCGTCCTCGCAGAGCAAGATGCGCGAGGTGCGCGAGCTGCCGCCGTTGTCGGTCGCGCGCTCGGCGATCTGAGCCCAGTTCGGCAGTTCCACGAAAAAAATGGTGCCGCCACCCGGCGCATCCTCGAACCCGATCGTCCCGCCTAGGCGCAGCACGATTTGCCTGGCGATGCTGAGCCCGAGGCCCGTTCCGCCCTTTTTCCGCCCAGAGGTCGCGTCGGCCTGGGCGAATTTTTCGAAGATGCGCGGTCGAAACTCGTCGGGGATGCCCGGGCCGTGATCGCGAAACGTGATGCGTATGGTCCCATCGCGATCTTCGATGCCGACGACCACCTCATTGTCGGGCGGCGAGAACTTGACGGCGTTCGAAAGCAGGTTGGTTAGGACCTGCGCCATGCGGTCGGCGTCGACATAGATCTCGCCAGCGGGTTCGGCATCGAGCCGTACGCGCACGTGAAAACCGTCGGCAAAGCCGCGATTGGCGTCGATGGCCTGCTCGACAAGTGCGCGCGCATCCATGCGTCTGAACTTGAAGACGGTCTGGCCGGACTCGATCTTTTCGATATCGAGAATGTCGTTGATGAGCCGGACCAGTCTTTGGCTGTTGCTCTGCGCGATACGGATGAGGCGCAAGGCCGCCTCCGGCAGTTCGCCGGCGGCGCCGCCGACCAAGAGACCGAGCGAGCCGGCGATCGATGTGAGCGGCGTGCGCAATTCGTGGCTCACGGTCGACACGAATTCGTCCTTGAGCCGGTCCATGCGCCTGCGTTCGGTGATATCGACGACGACGGCGAGCACAAACAGACCTTCGCGGGCGCGGATCGGATTAAGGCCGATTTCGGCCGGAAATTCGCTACCGTCGCGCCGGCGTCCAAACAGGTTCCAGCCCTCGCCGAAGCGCACCGGTTGCGGGTTACGCGCGAGCGCGGCGCGGCGCTGGACGTATCCGCTGCGTATCCGCTCCGGCACCAGCATTTCCATCTTTTGGCCGATGAGCTCGTTGCGTTGATAGCCGAACAGCCGTTCGGTCTCGGTGTTGACGAGCACGATGATCCCGACGTTATCGGTCATCACCATGCTGCTGGGGCACGATTCGACGGCGAGGCGGAATTTTTCCTCGGCGGCACTCTCAAAAAATACGTCGTGCGAAAGATTGGAATTGTCGACCATCTTCGAAGCCCGCGTCTGGTCGATGCTGTGGCACGACAAGGAATATTGCGTTAAGAACAAACACGGCAAAATGGAAATATGGATACGTACAAATAACTAGGTGTGGCGCATATGCGCCGAATGATACCTGCGATGATGATTGTAATACCATGAACCGGCTCGCCTGCCGCACGCATAGCGTGCCGGCGCCGAAACCGAAACCGGCACGTTTTATTGGGTAGTGCGGCGCGAGAAGCCGAAGGTGACGGTCGCGATGCAGAGAATGCTGCACGCCGCGGAGAACAGAAAAACGGCGCGCGGCTCGCCGTGATCCATGAGCATGCCGTAGATCGTCGGCGCGATCGTCGCGCCGATATTGAATCCGGACGATACGAAGCCGAAGACGCGGCCGAACGCGCCGGGCGGCGTCGCCGCGCGCACCAGCATGTCGCGTGACGGCGAAGCGATGCCGACGAAAAATCCCGACAGCGATGTCGTCAGCACGAGGGCTGCGGTGGAAAAGCCGATGATGCCGGCCAGCGCGGTCATGATGCCGGCGAACAGTAGGCCGAGACCGGCGACGGCCGCGTGGCGGTCCGTGCGCGAGGCGAGGACGCCGCCGACGAGAACGCCGAGCGCGTTCATCAGGAGGAGGCCCGTCAGTGCCACATTGGCGAGCGCGTCAGGCGTGGCGTACAGCGCGCCGAGCGCCACCACGAGGAAGCTGTTCAATCCTCCCATCACCGAAGTGAGGATGAAGAAGCAAAGGCTGAGAATGATCGGCGTCGAGATGAGCAATCGCCAGCCGGCATCGACGGGACCGTTGCCGTCCGCGCGCAGATCGGCGTGGCGCTTGGCGATCAACTGATCGGCCGGCGTCGGACGCCGGAGCAGAAGCCAGGCCAACACCGCAAAGCCGAACAGCCCGGCACCGACAAAGGCGCCGCGCCAGCCGAAGCGGCTTTGCATCGCCAACAGCGTCACCGGGCCGACCGCGGAGCCCAGAATGCCGGCGAAGGTATGAAACGAAAAAATCTGCCCGATCCGGTCGGGCGGGCTGTAATCGGACAGCAGCGAATAATCGGCCGGGTGATAGACGGTATTGCCGAGACCCGCGAGCGCGAACATCGCAATGAACACGACGAAAGAATTGACAAGCCCGGCGATCGTGAAAGCCACCGCGCCGACCGCGACGCCGGCGATCAGCACGAAGCGGGCGCCGACGCGATCGACCAAAAAGCCGGCCGGCGTCTGCAGGGCGGCCGAAACAACGTTGAACGCGGTGAGCGCCAAGGCCAGCGTGGTGTAGCTCACGCCGTAGTCGGCGCGCACGAACGCAAACAGCGGCGCCAGCAGGATCATGTAATAATGGCTCAGGAAGTGGGCGGCGCAGATCGGTCCCACCACCCGGAATTCGCCGAAGCGCCGTGTCGGAATGGCAATAGCTTGCGTCATGGGATGGAGCGCCTCGCACTCCGGCTCATGAGTGCCCCGGAGCGTCGCGCAGCGCCTGCCAGATGCGGAACGGCGTCAACGGCATGTCGAGATGACGGATGCCGCGGTCGGCGAGCGCATCGATCACGGCGTTCATGACCGAGGTGAGCGATCCCGCGCAACCGGCTTCGCCGCAGCCCTTGACGCCGAGCACGTTGGTCTTCGCCGGCATGGGGTGATCGGCGAGAACGAAAGACGGCACGTCCGACGCCCGCGGCATCGCGTAGTCGAGGAACGATCCGGTCAGCAATTGCCCGTCGCCGTCATAGGCCGTCATTTCCATCAGCGCTTGCCCGATCCCTTGCACCACGCCGCCGTGAAGCTGGCCGGCGACGATCATCGGATTGACGACGTTGCCGAAGTCGTTGACGCAGCAATATTTGACCAGCGCGACGGCGCCGGTGTCGGGATCGACCTCGACCTCCGCGATATGGCAGCCATTGGGAAACGTCGCGGCGCCCGGGCCGTCGCTGATGTGCGTGACATCGAGCGACTGCGGCGCGTCCGGCGGCAGCTTCAAGTTGCCGCCACGCACCGTCTGCGCCAGCGCAACGATGGAGATGGAGCGGTCGGTGCCGGCGATGACGAACCGGCCGCGATGAAATTCGATGTCGGCGATGGCCGCCTCGAGCACGTGGCTCGCGATCTCTTTGCCTTTTTCCACGACCTTCGCGGCGGCCTCGACGATGGCGGTGCCGCTGTGCATCAACGACTTCGAGCCGCCGCTGCCGCCGCCCATGACGAGCCGGTCGCTGTCGCCTTGCACCAGGATGATTTTCTCGAACGGAACGCCGAGCTGCTGGCTCAGGACCTGGGCGAACGGCGTCGCGTGGCCCATGCCGAAATCGAGCGTTCCGGTCGCCAGCGTGACCGTGCCGTCGTCGTTGAAGCTTATGCCGGCCATTTCCTTGGCGGGCGGCGCCGTCACTTCCAGAAAATTGCCGACGCCGAGGCCGCGCAATTTGCCGCGCTTGCGGCTTTCGCGCTTGCGGCGGGCGAACCCTTTGGCGTCCGCGAGATCGAGGGCCTGTTTGGTCAGCGCCGCGAAGTCGCCGCTGTCGTAGGTCACGTCCGAGGCGGTCTTGTAAGGCAGATCCTTCGGGCGAATCTGATTACGGCGGCGCAGCGCGATGCGGTCGATGCCCATCTCGGCCGCCGCCGCGTCGATCAGCCGCTCCATGTAATAGTTGCCCTCGGGACGGCCGGCGCCGCGGTAAGGGCCGGTCTGCGACGTGTTGGTGAACACGCACTTCGCCGAAACCTCGATCAGCGGCGTGCGGTACATGCCCTGCACGTTCTTCACGGTGTTGAGCGTTCCCGGCATCGGCGCCATCGGCGACAGGAAGGCGCCCATGTCGGCGAAGCTCGTGAAACGCACGGCGAGAAACGTGCCGTCGTCGGCGAGCGCAAGCTCGCCCATCACCTCGTGGCTACGGCCATGGCTGTCGGAAACGAAGCTGCCGGACCGCTCGTCGTTCCACTTCACCGGCCGGCCGAGCGCGCGCGCGGCATGCAGCAGGCAGATATATTCGGGAAACACCGCGGCCTTCATCCCGAACGAGCCGCCGACCTGGCCGGTCAGGATGTGCACGTCCTTTTGCTCGACGCCCATCGCTTCGGCGATGTTGGCCCGCATGCCGTTCACGCCCTGCGAACCGACATGCAGGGTGAAGCGCTGGCCGTCGTGGGACGCAAGCGCCGCGCGCGGCTCCATAGCGTTGACGACGACGCGACTGTTGACGAGCTTCAATCGGGTGACGTGGGCCGCCTTGGCGAAGGCCGTGTCGACGGCCTCGGCATTGCCATAATGGTAATCGAGCGAGAGGTTGCCGGGCACATCGTCATAAAGCTGCGGCGCGCTGGCGCTGGCGGCTTCCTCCGCCGAGGTCACGGCGGGGAGGGCTTCGACGTCCACGATGACGGCCTCGGCCGCGTCTTTGGCGGCGATGAGCGTTTCGGCGACGACCAAGGCGACCGGATCGCCGACGAAGCGCACCTTGTCGGTCGCCAGCGCCCCGCGCCACGGCTTCCTCATCGGCGAGCCGTCGCGATTCTTGAAGCCGACGATGCACTTGAGCGGACCGTAGGCCGCCAAATCGGCGGCGGTGTAGACGCCAAGCACGCCGGGCATGGCTCGCGCGGCGGCGGTGTCGATGGCGCGAATGATGCCGTGGGCATTGCGGCTGCGCACCATCACCGCATGGGCCTGGCCGGGCATGTTGAAATCGTCGGAATAATGACCCTGCCCGCGCAGCAGCATCGGATCCTCGCTGCGCGGCACCGACTGTCCGACGGCGAATTTCTCCAGCGCCAGTCGCTCAGTCGCGGTTTCGTCCGCCAATTCTTCCGCCTGTGGGCCGGCAGGCTGGTGCAAATTCATGGGGGCAATCCGCAAAAAACGTGAGGTTGGCGTGATGTAATGGACTTACCGCACCGCGACAAGCTGGCGCCGGACATGGCTCATAGGCAGGGCCGGCACAGTATTGCCCTGGCGCCTGTGGCTGATACATTTTGCCGGATTTGAAGTTTTGGACATGGACCGCCGCCGTCGAGCCGCAAGCTCCGGCGCGGCAGGATGGCTTTGGGATGAACGAGGAGGCCCCAAGGGGCGGCCTCGACACCCATCGGGTACCGCGTCGGCGGCCCCGTTGGGCGCGTCGAACCCCTTACGGCATCCGTCGCGACGGATTTGATCGCGATGACGCGCGTTTGCGCGTCGACGGGTCCGTCGACCCGACGTATGCGGCCCTCGATCTCGGTACCAACAATTGCCGTCTGCTCATCGCCCGGCCGACGGCCGACGGGTTCCGCGTCATCGATGCGTTTTCCCGTATTATCCGGCTCGGCGAGGGGATCGCCAAATCCGGCCGCATCAGCGAAGCCGCGATCGGGCGGGCGATCGACGCGCTTTTGATCTGTCGCGACAAGATGCGGGCGCGCGGCGTGACGCGGGCCCGGCTCATCGCGACCGAGGCCTGCAGGGCCGCCCAAAACGGCGAAGCGTTCCGCGCCCGCGTCGCCGCGGAGGCAGGCCTTCAGCTCGAGATCATCGATTTCGGCAACCGAGGCGCGGCTCGCCGCCTCGGGCTGCACGGAACTGGTCGATCCCTCGGCCGCCGGCGTCATCCTGTTCGACATCGGCGGCGGGTCGTCGGAACTGGTGCGGCTCGGCCGAAGGAACGGCGTCCGGCGCGGGCCGCCGCAACCCGATATTGTCGGCTGGGCGTCGCTCCCTGTCGGCGTCGTCACGCTCGCCGAGCGTTACGGCGGCACGGTGGTGCCGCGCGCAGTCTATGACGCGATGGTCGCCGAGGTCGCGACCTTCGTCGAGAACTTCGCCGCCGCGCACCGCGTGGATTTGAGCGGCTTCCACATGCTCGGCACTTCGGGCACGGTGACGACGATCGCCGGCGTCTTTCTCAATCTTAAGCGCTATGACCGGCGCCGGGTCGATGGTTGCTGGCTTTCCGACGGCGAGATATCGGGTGTGGTGACGCAACTCATGGGCATGAGCTTCGACCAACGCGCGGCCAATCCCTGCATCGGCTTCGACCGCGCCGACCTGGTGCTGGCCGGCTGCGCCATTCTCGATGCGATAAGGCGCGCGTTCCCGTGCGCGCGGCTGCGCGTCGCCGACCGCGGCCTGCGCGAAGGCATGCTGGTCGAAATGATGCGCGCGGACGGGGTGTGGGGAGAAGCCTGAGGCGTGATGGCGAAGAAGCTCAAGGACGACAAACAACGCACCTTGTCGTCGCAGTCCTGGCTCAAGCGCCAGCTCAACGACCCTTATGTGGCGCGCGCCAAGCGCGAGGGACTGCGCTCGCGCGCGGCGTATAAGCTCGCGGAGATCGACGACAAATATCATCTGCTCAAGCCCGGCGCGCGCGTCGTCGATCTCGGCGCCGCGCCCGGCGGCTGGAGCGAAATGGCGGTGCGGCGCGTCGGGCCGTCCGGGCGGGTCGTGGCGCTCGACATTCTCGACATGAAGCCGATCGTGGGCGTCGAATTTCTCAAACTCGATTTTCTCGACGAAGCCGCGCCGGAGCGGCTCAAGGCGCTGCTCGGCGGCAAGGCCGACGTTGTGCTCTCCGACATGGCGGCGAATACCACCGGGCACCGCAAGACCGATCATCTGCGCATCATGGCGCTCGCCGAGGCCGCGGCGTATTTCGCCCGCGAGGTCCTCGACACCGGCGGCAGCTTTCTTTGCAAGGTGCTGCAAGGCGGAACCGAGGCGACGCTGCTTGCCGACCTCAAGCGCGATTTCAGCAACGTCAAACACGTCAAGCCGCCGGCGAGCCGTACGGGCTCGGCCGAGCTTTACCTCCTCGCCCGCGGCTTTCGCGGTGAGGTCGCGTGACGCGCTGCCTTTGATTTGAACACGCTGATTACAGAATGGGCTTTAGGCGCCAAGTGTTCCGCACCATGCTGGTGACCGGCACGACAAGAAGTGCCAGGAACGGCAGGATCAGGAATGCTTATGCCGAACGCGCTTGAAGCGGCCAGGGTGTCTGCGGCTTCGCTTCCCGTCATCGACATTTCGGGATTGGCGAGCCGGGACTTTGCCGCGCGGCAGGCGGTCGGCGCCAAATTGCGCGCCGCGTGTCTCGACAAGGGCTTTTTCTATATTGAAAATCACGGCATCGCGGAGTTGCTGGTCGAGAGTGTGTTCGCTGAAGCCGCCGCGTTTTTCGCGCTGCCGGCTGAACAAAAGGCGGAAGTCGACAAGTCGCGATCGCGCGCCAATCGCGGCTATGAGCCGCTGCAGGGCCAAACGCTCGAACCGGGCACGCCGCCGGATCTCAAAGAGGGCTATTACATCGGTCCCGACCACGCGCCCGACGACCCGCGGGTCATCGCCGGCATGTTCAATCACGGCGCCAATCAATGGCCGGCGCAGCTGCCGAACTTCCGTCCGGTGATGCAGGCCTATCGCGACGCCATGCTGGAATTGGCCACGCGGCTGATGACGGGCATCGCGTTGTCGCTCGATGTCGCCGAAGACTATTTCGCCGATTATTGCCGCGACGGCATGGCGACGGTACGACTGCTGCACTATCCGCCGCAGTCCGCGGGCGCCCGGCCCGGACAGAAAGGCGCCGGCGCCCACACCGATTTCGGCGGCCTCACGCTGTTGCGCCAGGACGACGTTGGCGGCCTGCAAGTCTGGGATCAGGCCTCGGACGGCTGGATCCACGCCGACCCCTTGCCCGGCACCTTCGTGGTCAATCTGGGCGACATGATCGCGCGCTGGACCAATGACCGCTATCGCTCGACGGTCCATCGCGTCGTCAATACCTCGGGTCGCGAGCGGTACTCGGTGCCGTTCTTCTTTACCGGCAATTATGCCCACAAGGTCGCGTGCATCCCGACCTGCCTGCGGGCAGGCGAGAGCCCCAAATATCCGCCGGTTACCGTCGAAGACCACATGCGCGACATGTACGCCCGCACTTACAAAGGCTGACCAGGCGGGACGCAGTCCCGCCGTGGCGCGGGTCTTGCTTACATGTTGGCGTCAAAAGCTGGAGACTTGATCGATGAATAGACGACAGCGTGTCGTTTTCGCTCTGGCCGGTTTGGCCGTGACCGCGGCAATCGCCATCGGGGCCAACGCGCCCGCGGCGGCGGCGGAAAAAGTCATCTTCATGATCGACTGGCTGCCGGCGGGCGACAAGGCCGTGCCGTATCTCGGCGTGCAGAAGGGCCTGTTCGCCGCTGAGGGGCTCGACGTTACCATCCAATCCGGCCGCGGTTCGTCCGACGTCGTGACCAAGCTCGGCACCGGCGCCGCCGACATGGGCACCGGCGGCCTCGCCGCGCTGTTGCAGGCGCGCGCCCAAACCCCGGTCGCCGTCAAGGCGGTGGCATCGATCTACACGCTGCAGCCGGACGCGATCTTTACGACGGAAGGCTCCGGCATTTCCACGTTGAAAGACGTTGCCGGCAAAACCATCGCAACCGCGACTTTCTCATCGTCGAACGTGTCTTGGCCGCTGGTGCTCAAAGCGAACGGCATCGATCCGACCAAGGTCGACTTGCTCAAGGCCGATCCGGGCGCGCTCGCGCCGATGCTGGCCTCCGGCAAGGTGGCGGCGACGATCAACTGGGTGACGGTCGCGCCGGCGTTCGTCAAGCCGCTCGCCGAAACCGGCAAGAAGCTCAAAGTGATTGCGTGGTCGGATTACGGCTTCGATGGCTACGGCCTGTCGGTATTTGCTTCCGAAAAAATACTGACCGAGCGGCCGGAAACCGTGAAGAAGTTCATGCGCGCCTATTTCAAGGCTTCGGCGATGGCGATCGCCGACCCGACGGCGGCCGCGATGGCGCTCAAGGCCATGGTGCCCGAGGTCGATGTCGACGTTGCGCGCGCGCAGTTCGCGGCCTCGATCCCGCTCATCGTCAACGCCATCAGCAAAAAGGACGGCGACGGCGCCTTCGACAAGGTTCTGCTGGCGACGACCTGGAAATGGACCGCCGAGGCGCAGAACATGCCGCTCGACAAGCTCGACCCGGAAACGGTGGTCGACCGTTCGTTCTTGCCCAAGTGATCGCCTGAGCGACGCGCGGCGATGAGCGATCCTGCGAGCGTCATTCGCTTCGCCGACCTCGCTCAGACCTTCGGCCGCGACGACGGCTCGGCGGTGACGGCGCTCGAAGGCGTGACCTTCGACATCGGGCGGAACGAGTTCCTGGCGGTGCTCGGTCCGTCGGGCTGCGGCAAATCGACCTTGTTGCGGCTGATCGCCGGCTTGATCAAACCGTCGCGGGGCGTTGTCAGCATCTACGGTATGCCGGTGACCGAGCCGCGCGATGAAATCGGCATCGTGTTCCAGCGGCCGACGCTGCTGCCGTGGTTCGACGTGCTCGGCAACGTCACGTTCCCGCTGCGCCACAAATACGGCCGCGTCACCGCTGACGACAAAACGCGGGCGCACGATCTTCTGGCGCTGGTCGGGCTCGGCGATTTCGCGGCGAAGCGCATCGACGAACTGTCCGGCGGCATGCAGCAGCGCGTCGCCATCGCCCGCGCGCTGCTGCTCGATCCCGATATTCTGCTCATGGACGAGCCGTTCTCCGCGCTCGATGCGCTCACCCGCGACGAGATGAGCCTGGAATTGCTGCGCATCTGGTCCGAGCGGCCCAAGACCGTTCTCTTCATCACCCATTCCATCCCCGAGGCCGTGCTGCTTGCCGACCGCATCATCGTGATGACGTCGCGGCCCGGCCGCGTGCGCGAAATCATCGACGTTCGATTTGCCCCGGCCGCGCTCGATCGCGACCTTGTCGGAGCCGAAATTTCATGCTCTTGCCAACCACATCCGCGGCGAACTCTTCAGCCGCGCCGTCGCCTGACAAAAAGCGCGCGCGGCCGCGGTCGCTTTCGTTAAGATCTGGGCCGACCGCTTGGCGCCGGCCAGCGCTTTTGTCGTCTTGATCGCGGTGTGGGAGGGCGCCTGCCGGATCTTCCATATCCCGTCGTTCCTGCTGCCCGTCGCCGAGCGCCATCGTGATCGCGGGACTGGACGTTTCGGCGGCGCAGTGGCTGAGCAATATCGGCGCGACGCTGCGGGTCGCGGTGATGGGCTATATCGTCGCCATCGTGGTGTCGATTCCGCTCGCGGTCGCTCTGGTCAATTCGCGCTTCCTGTCGCGCACGCTCTATCCGATCATCGTCATCGTGCAGTCGACCCCGATCGTCGCGGTCGCGCCGATCATCGTCGTGACGCTCGGTGCGTCCGACCTGCCGCGGGTCGTCATCACCTTCCTGATCACGTTCTTTCCGATCGTGGTGTCGACCGTGACCGGATTGATGGCGACGCCGGAAGAGCTGATCGAACTGTCGCGGTCGCTGCGCGCCGGCCGCGCGCGCGAAATGCTGCACATCAGGCTGCCGTTCGCCGTGCCCTATATCTTCAGCGCGCTGAAAATTTCGACGACGCTCGCGGTGATCGGCGCGGTCATCGCCGAATTCGTCGCGGCGGAGCACGGGCTCGGCTTTTTCATCATGTTCTCGACGTCGTTCTTCAAGATCCCGCAGGCGTTCGCCGGTCTCGCGGTGCTGGTGGCGCTCAGCCTCGCCTTCTTCCGACTTTGCACCCTGGCGCAGCGCTGGTTTGTTCCGTGGTCGCTGCCGAAATCGCAGCGGTGACAGGGACACGCTACGCGCGCTGTTACGGACGCTGATCCGCTGCGCGCTGATCTGCCGGTTGCCGCCCGGCAAGCTCGGCGCCGGCGTCCGGGGCAAGGCGCGCGAAAATCAAGCCCGACGCGGCGGTGAACGCGCCGACGGCGAGAAAGGCGGGCGGAAAATCGACCGCGCTCATCGCGCTCGCATGTTTCAGCGACAGCGTGAGCTCGACCACGAGCGCGCCCACGGCGACGCCGGTCGAGAGCGCCAATTGCTGGCCCACCGAGACGAGGGTGGTGGCGCGGCTGATCAGCCGCGGCTCGATGTCGGCATAGGCGATGGTGTTGATGGCGGTGAACTGCAACGAGCGGAAGAAACCGCCGGCGATCAGAATGACGATCATCGCGGCGAACGGCATGCCCGGCACGAAGCTGGCGCAGGCGGCGAGAAAGGCGGCGCTGATCAGGCTATTGTAGACGAGCACGGGGCGATAGCCGAACCACCGCAGCACGCTGGCGACCGCTGCCTTCATGAATATCGAACCGAGCGCGCTCGTGAAGGTGATGAGGCCGGATTGGAACGGCGATAGATCAAAGCCGATCTGTAATAGCAGCGGCAACAGAAACGGCAGCGCGCCGATGCCCAGCCGGAACATAAAGCCGCCGACAATGCTGGCGCGGAAGGTCGGTAGCTTGAACAGATTGAGGTCGAGGATCGGCGCCGCCGCGCGCCGGGCGTGAAAGATGTACGCAATGGTCGACACGGCGCCGACGCCGATGAGGGTCGCGACCGCGGCGACGGGCAGAGAGTCGAGCCCCATCACCGAAAGTCCGAAGGCGAGACCGCCGATCCCCAATCCGGACAGCACGAAGCCGACATAGTCGAACGAGTTCGGGCCGCTCGGCGCGGACGTCGGGCATATAGCGGGTCGCCGCGACGATGCCGATGAGGCCGATCGGCACGTTGATGATGAAGATCCAGTGCCAGGACGCATAGGTCGTGATGAAGCCGCCGAGCGGCGGGCCGCAGATCGGGCCGACCAGCGCCGGTATCGTCACCAGCGACATGGCGTTGAGCAGCAATTTCTTGTCGATGCTGCGCACCAGGATGAGGCGGCCGACCGGCGTCATCATCGCGCCGCCCATGCCCTGGACGACGCGCGCCAGCACGAACTGATCGAGCGAGCGCGACAGCGCGCAGCCGATCGAGCCGAGCACGAACACCAGGATGGCGAGGCGGAACACGTGGCGCGCACCGAAGCGGTCGGCGGTCCAGCCGCTCGCTGGGATGCAGATGGCGAGCGCCAGCAAGTACGAGGTCACCGCGAGCTTCAGCGCCAGCGGGTTGGTGCCGATGGCGCGCGCGATCGCCGGCAGCGAGGTCGCAATCACCGTGGAGTCCATGTTCTCCATGAACAGCGCCACCGCGACGATCAGCGGCACGACACGGTCATAGGGGCGCGACGGCGTATCCGGCGGCATGTTGCGCTAGCGGGCCGCGCCGGAAGCGGACTTGAGCCGTTGCAGGCCGTCGGCCGGCTGCTGGAAGGTCGGATCGAGTTCGAGCGCCTTGCGGAAATCGGCGGCGGCATTGGTGGTGTCGCCGAGCCGTTCGCGAATGAGGCCGCGGGTCGAGAACGCGCTGGCGGAGCGGGCATTGAGCGCGATGGCGCGGTCGGCATCGGCAAGCGCGTCGACGTTCTCGCCGGCGAGATAGTGCGCCCAGGCCCGGTTGTAGTAGGCGAGCGCGGCGTTCGGCGACAGCGCGATCGCCCGCGAATAGTCGGCGACGGCGCCGGCAAAATCGAGCCGCTCGCGCTTGGCGTTGCCGCGGTTGATGTAGGCATCTGCGGAGCGCGGATCGAGCGAGATCGCGAGATCGAGATCGGTGATGGCGCGCTCGTTCTCGCCCTTGGCCTGCCAGGCGCTGCCGCGATTGTTGTAAGCCGCCGCGGTCGGCTTGAGCCTGATCGCCTGGTCGTAATCGGCGATGGCGCGGTCGAGATCGCCCTTGTGGCGCCAGGCGATGCCGCGATTGTAGAGCGCGGCGGCGTAGGTGGGGTCGAGCCGCGAGCGCGTCGCCGTAATCGGCGATGGCGCGGTCGGTATCGCCGGCATCGTCGAGCGCATTGCCGCGATTGTTGTAGGCGATGGCGAATTTCGGATCGAGCTTGATCGCCTCGCCATAGTCGGCGATGGCGTGGGCGAGATCGTTCTTCTGATAGAAGGCGTAGCCGCGCTCGTTGTAGGCGCCGGCGTGCTGCGGGTTGAGCCTGATCGCGTCGCTGAAATCGGCGATGGCGCGGTCGAGATCGCCGTCGCGGCGCAATGCGATGCCGCGATCGTAATAGACGCGGGCGTTGTTGGGATTGAGCCGGATCGCGGCGTTGTAATCGGCGATCGCGGCGTTGCGGTCGCCTTTGTCGTCGTAGGCGTTGCCGCGGTTGTTGTAGGCCTCCGCGCTCGTCGGGTCGAAGCGGATCGCGGCGTCGAAATCGGCGATGGCGCGGTCGTAGTCGCGCTTCTCGTAGGCGATCAGGCCGCGATTGTCGTAAGCGAGCGCGAACTGCGGTGCGAGCTTGATGGCGCGGTCGAAATCGGCGAGAGCGCGCGCCGCGTCGCCCTTAGCGCGCCAAGCGTCGCCGCGATTGTTGTAGGCGGCGGCGAGATTGGGGTCGAGGCGGATCGCCGCGTTGTAGTCGGCGATGGCGCGGTCGAATTCGTTCTTGGCGAACCAGGCGATGCCGCGATTGTTGAAGGCCGAGGCGTTCTTGTAGTCCAATTTGAGCGCTTGGTCGTAATCGGCGATGGCCGCGTCGAGGTCGCCCTTGCGGCGGAAGGCGAGGCCGCGATTGAAGTACGCGGCGGCATAATTGGGCGACAGGCGGATGGCCTCGTTGTAATCGGCGATGGCGCGGTCGAAATCGCCCTTTTCGTCGAAGGCGTTGCCGCGCGTCATGAACGCGATCGCGTCGGCCGGATCGAGCCGGATCGCCGCGTCGAGGTCGGCGACAGCGCCGTCGAAATCGTGCTGGGCGAAACGCACGCTGCCACGGTCGGCAAAGCCGCGCGCGTAATTGGAATCGAGCTTGATCGCCTCCTCGAAGTCCCTGAGTGCGCCGGCAAGGTCGCCCTTGGCGCGCAGCGCCATGCCGCGGTCGTGGTGGAGAATGGCGAGGTTGGACGCCTGATAGTGGCCCGAATTCGATCAGCGCCGTGCAGGCGGCGATTCGCTCGTCGTAACCGGCGCGCGATTGCGCCGTGCAGCGCCGCTCGTCCACGCTGTCCTGCGCGCGGGCCGCGGTCGTGGCTGCGGCGAAATGGACCAGCGCCGCACAGATTGCGAAGCAAGCGAGCGCTGAAATGCGCGGCATGATGGGTTCACCCGGCCTTATTTGGGCGCAATGCTTGCAGGTATCGCACTTTCATTCGCTGCTCTTAGGCCTTTTCTGGCGGTTCCTTGGGCGTTTTTTTAAGGCGACTGCGGCCAATTTACTCCGCTGTGTATCGACAGGCCAAGCCGGTCAACCCATCTATAAATCGTCATGCGGGCGTGCTAGGACCCGGCGCCAACCCAAAAGCGGGCCCGTCGAGTCGGATAAACGGGTGGGCGGGGCAAGTGCTCCTCCCGCGCGTGGTTTTTCTTTCTCTACGGAAGGTTCGACGCGCCCGCGCAGACAGCCCGCAGGATCGCCTTGAGATCATTGCGGGCGCAAGCGGAGTTGGCGAATGCCAAGAGATATCACACGAGATATTATCCGAGAAAAAGCCCACGAAGGCTTGACCTTCGATGACGTGCTGATCAAGCCAGGTCTGTCGGACGTATTGCCGTCCGACGTCGATGTCCGCTCGCGAATCACGCGCGGCATCACCCTCAATCTGCCGATCGCCGCTTCGGCGATGGATACGGTGACCGAAGCGCACATGGCGATCGCCATGGCGCAGGCCGGCGGCATCGGCGTCATTCACCGTAATCTCGAGCCGGCGGTGCAGGCCGCCCAGGTCCGCCAGGTCAAGAAATTCGAGTCCGGCATGGTGGTCAATCCGGTCACCATCCATCCCGACGCGACGCTCGCGGATGCGCTCGCACTGATGCAGGAGCACCGCATTTCCGGCATCCCGGTGGTCGAGGGCGGCGGCAATGGCAGCGCCGGCAAGCTGGTCGGCATTCTCACCAATCGCGATGTGCGCTTTGCCACCGACAAGCGGCAAAAAGTCTCCGAGCTGATGACCAAGGACCGGCTGATCACGGTGCGCGAGGGGGTGGGCCAGGACGAGGCCAAGCGGCTCCTCCACCACAATCGCATCGAGAAGCTCCTGGTCGTCGACAGCGATTACCGCTGCGTCGGCCTGGTCACCGTGAAGGACATCGAAAAGGCGGTGGCGTACCCCAACGCCTGCAAGGACGAGCAGGGCCGGCTGCGGGTCGCCGCCGCGACCAGCGTCGGCGAAGCAGGTTACGCGCGCAGCGCCGCGCTGATCGAGGCCGGCGTCGACCTCGTCGTGGTCGATACGGCGCACGGCCATTCTACCCGGGTGCTCGAAGCGGTGAGCCGCATCAAGCGGCTGTCCAACGCCGTGCAGGTCGTCGCCGGTAACATCGCCACCGCCGAAGGCGCCAAAGCGCTGATCGACGCCGGCGCCGACGCCATCAAGGTCGGCATCGGGCCGGGCTCGATCTGCACCACCCGCGTCGTCGCCGGCGTCGGCGTGCCGCAGCTCACGGCGATCATGGACGCGGTCGAGGCGGCGAAGGCGACCGATACGCCGGTGATCGCCGACGGCGGCATCAAATATTCCGGCGACCTCGCCAAGGCGATCGCCGCCGGCGCCGACTGCGTCATGATCGGCTCGCTGCTCGCCGGAACCGACGAGACGCCGGGCGAAGTCTTTCTGTATCAGGGCCGCTCCTACAAGACCTATCGCGGCATGGGCTCGGTCGGCGCGATGGCGCGCGGCTCGGCGGACCGGTATTTCCAGCAGGAGATCAAGGATGCGCTCAAGCTGGTGCCCGAAGGGGTCGAGGGCCAAGTGCCGTACAAGGGACCGGTCGCCAACGTGCTGCATCAGCTCGCTGGCGGATTGCGCGCCGCGATGGGCTATGTCGGCGCCAAGAACCTCGCCGAGTTCCACGACAAGACCCAGTTCGTGCGCATCACCGGCGCCGGTCTGCGCGAGAGCCACGTCCACGACGTGACCATCACGCGCGAGAGCCCGAACTATCCGACCCGGCAATGAGCGCGATGCCATGACAGCGAGCGCGGCTGATCCGTTCGCGGCAATCCGCAAGGCGACCGTCGAGCACCGGGCGCGGCACCGCTGCGGCGCCTATCCTTACAGCAACGGGCCGCTGCTCGCGGTTCTCGCGGCGGCGGTGCAGGCGCGGCGGATTTTGGAACTGGGGACGGCGCTCGGCTACACCGCGCTGTCTTTCGCCTCCGGCGCGCCGGAGGCGATGGTCGATACGGTCGAACGCGACGCGGACCATGTACGGCTCGCGCGCGAGCATTTCGCCGCGGCCAAGCTCGATCATCGTATCATCGTGCACGAGGGCGATTTTGCCAGAGTGCTGCCGACGCTCAGCCCCGGCTACGACGTCGCTTTCTTCGACGGCGGCACGCCGGTGCCGTCGCTGCACACTGTCCTGCGCGACCTGTTGCGCCCCGGCGGCGTGCTCATCACCGCAAATCTCAATCACGGCGGCACCGCCGATGCGGTGTTCAAGGCGCTGTTCGACGGCAAATCCTGGCGCAGCGCGCTCGTCGACGACGAGGGCGAGACCGCATTGAGCGTGAAGCTGTGATGGCCGCGCCGGCATGACGCCCGCCGCTCGTCTCTCCGCTGCCATGGAGGTGATCGCCGACCTCGAGGCGCGGCGGCGGCCCGCGGGGGATGCGCTCAAGGACTGGGGCCTCACGCACCGCTTCGCCGGTTCGTCCGATCGCGCCGCGATCGCCGGGCTCGTGTACGACGCGTTGCGCCGCAAGGCGTCGTCGGCGTGGCTGATGGGGGAAGCGTCGCCCCGTGCCGCCATCCTGGGCATGCTGCGGCGCGAGCGCGGCCTCGACGTTACCGAAATCGCGGCGCTGTGCAGCGGCGCGCGCTTCGCGCCCGCGCCGTTGACCGAGGCCGAGCAAAAAGCGCTGGCGCGCGAGGGGCTCGACGGGGCGCCGCCGGCGGTCGCCGGCGATTACCCGGACTGGCTCGATCCGCATTTTGCGCGCGTCTTTGGTGACGAGCGCGCCGCGCAAGGCGCGGCGCTGGCGAGCCGCGCGCCGCTCGATCTGCGCGTCAACACGCTCAAGGCGGAGCGCGAGGAGGTTTTGCAAAAACTCGCGCACCTTGGCGCCGAGCCGACGCGGTGGTCGCCGCACGGTTTGCGCATCAAACTCGGCGCCGACGCCAAAAGTCCAGCGATCCACGCCGAGCCGTGCTTCCGCAAAGGCGAGATCGAAATCCAGGACGAAGGCTCGCAGCTCGCCGCGCTGTTCGCCCTCGCCAAGCCCGGCGAGCAGGTGCTCGACCTCGCGGCCGGCGCCGGCGGCAAGACGCTGGCGCTCGCGGCCGCGATGGAAAATCGCGGCCAGATCTACGCCACCGACATCGACAAGCGCCAGCTCGCGCCGATCCACGAGCGCATCACCCGCGCCGGCGCCCGCAACATCCAGGTGCGGACCCCGCGCGGCGAGGCCGATGTCGTTGCCGACTTGGCTGGCCGCGTCGATTGCGTGCTGATCGACGCGCCGTGCACCGGCACCGGCACTTGGCGCCGTAGCCCGGACGCCAAATGGCGCGTGCGGCCGGGCGCGCTGGCGGAGCGCGTGAAGCAGCAGGCCATGCTGCTCGATCATGCCGCGGAGCTGGTCAAACCCGGCGGGCGCATCGTTTACGTCACCTGCTCGGTGCTGGCGGAGGAGAACGGCGACCAAATCCAGGAGTTTCTGTCCCGGCACGGCGATTTCGCATCCGTGCCACCCGCCGAGATCGCCACGGCGGCGTTGGGCGAGCGCGCTATGCTGTTCTGCCGTGCCGCGCGGCTTGCGGGGGAGGGGCTGTTGATGACGCCGCTGTCAACCGATACCGACGGCTTCTATGTAGCCGTCATGCGCAAGGGATAGCCTGCCGGTGGATGAGGCGTCGCCACACTCTTGACCCCGCACTGGCACAGCCGCACATAAACCCATGCACGCACCCATGCACGACACCATCCTCATCGTCGATTTCGGTTCGCAGGTCACCAAGCTGATCGCGCGCCGCGTGCGCGAACTCAACGTCTATTGCGAGATCGTCCCGTTCCAGAAGGCGGCGGCGACGCTCGAAGCGATGCGGCCGAAAGGGGTCATTCTGTCGGGCGGACCCGCCTCGGTGCTCGACACCGACGCGCCGCTGGCGCCGGCGGCGATCTTTACCGCCGGCGTGCCGGTGCTCGGCATCTGCTACGGCGAACAGGTCATGGCGCACCAGCTCGGCGGCGCCGTCGAGGGCGGCCACAAGCGCGAGTTCGGCCGTGCCGAGGTCGAGGTGACCAAACCCTCGGCGCTGACCGAAGGCGTCTGGCGGGTCGGTGAGCGTTATCCGGTCTGGATGAGCCACGGCGACCGCGTCACCAAGCTGCCGCCCGGCTTCGGCGTGATCGGCATTTCGGCCAACGCGCCCGTCGCGATGATTTCCGATGAGGACCGCCGCTTCTACGCCACGCAGTTCCATCTCGAGGTGATGCACACGCCGCACGGGGCGGCGCTGATCCGCAAGTTCGTTCTCGACATTTCCGGCTGCAAGCCCGACTGGACCATGCGGGCGTTCAAGACCGAGGCGATCGAGAAAATCCGCCGCGAGGTCGGCAAGGCCAAGGTCATGTGCGCGCTCTCGGGTGGCGTCGATTCCGCCGTCGCGGCGGTGCTGCTGCACGAGGCGATCGGTCCGCAACTGACCTGCGTCTTCGTCGATCACGGCCTGTTGCGGATGGGCGAAGGCGAGCGCGTGGTCGCTTTGTTCCGCGGCGCCTACAACATCCCGCTCGTGCACGTCGCCGCGGAGGATGTTTTTCTCGAGGCGCTCGCCGGCGTCGAGGATCCGGAACAAAAACGCAAGATCATCGGCAAGCTGTTCATCGACGTGTTCGAGCAAGAAGCGAAAAAACTCGGCGGCGCTGAGTTTCTGGCCCAGGGCACGCTCTATCCCGACGTGATCGAGAGCGTCTCGTTCGCCGGCGGCCCGTCGGTGACGATCAAATCGCACCACAATGTCGGCGGGCTCCCCGAGCGCATGAACATGAAGCTGATCGAGCCGCTGCGCGAATTGTTCAAGGACGAAGTACGCGCGCTCGGCCGCGAGCTTAATCTGCCCGAGGTCTTCGTCGGCCGCCATCCGTTCCCCGGCCCCGGTCTCGCCATCCGCTGCCCCGGCCCCGTGACCCGCGAAAAACTCGACATCCTGCGGCTCGCCGACGAAATCTACATCGAGGAAATCCGCCGCGCCGGTCTCTACGACGACATCTGGCAAGCGTTCGCCGTGCTCTTGCCGGTCAAGAGCGTCGGCGTGATGGGCGACGGCCGCACCTACGAGCACGTGCTCGCGCTGCGCGCCGTATCCTCGACGGACGGCATGACCGCCGATTTCTATCCCTACGACATGAGCTTCCTCGGCGCCGTGGCGACGCGCATCGTCAATGAGGTCAAGGGCGTCAACCGCGTCGTCTATGACGTGACGAGTAAGCCGCCGGGGACGATCGAGTGGGAGTGAGGGGACTCTCACCAGACGCCGGAATCAGCCTCCACCGCACCCGGCGGGAATAGTCTTCGTAGCCCGCAAGCTCGGCCCGCAGCAGCCGATCTTCCAACGAGGTTCGCAAGACCAGGAACGCTGACGCGAGCGCGGCCGGTGCAAGGGCCCAGAACGATTCCAGCGCCAGCGCCATGCCGAAGAACAGCAACAGCGCTGAGAAATAGCCTGGGTGGCGAACGAACCGGTACGGGCCGGTGTCGATCACCCGCTGATGTCGCTCGGTTTGGATCCTGACGCCGGGTTCAAAAAATGGGTTCACCGCTTGAGCCCAACAGGTCCCCGCAATCCCCGCCAGTAAGGCGGTGTAGCCCAATCCGACGAGCCAATGTGGCACGGCGGACCAATGGAAGCGCCCGGCGTCGAGGGCGCCGATCGGCACGATTGCCACTATCGCCGGAAAAATAGCCGCGAGCAGCGCTTTGTCCCATCCCTTGGTTCCCGGTTGCAACCGGCTTCGAGCGCGGTAGATGATCGGATTGACCCGAACAAGGACGAGAGTCGAGAGACCGAAAGCCAGCAACACCACAACGAGGAATATCCAACCGGGCCACCAACGGATCGAACCCGCCGGCAGGAATATCAGCGCCAACAATGAGAGCGGTAAGCCGATGGCATAGCCGAGCGCCTTGCCCCGAGACATCGGCTTCGGCTCCTGAGGATCTGTCAATTCGTGCCCTAAAGGACGGCGGTTCAAGGACTGTGGCTAGCGCGGTCGCGGTCTGCTGGCGCGTCAGCGCCGGAGCGCCGTGTCTATCGACTGACTTATTTCCTCAACGAAAGGACATAAGCGGCGATGTCGTCGATGGCGCGGCGGCTCAAGGCGAGCTTCGCCATCTTGGGGTGCGGATCATACAGAAGGTAGGCGAGGTGATCCGAATTGAACGTCGGCGATTGGGCAATCTCGGTAAACGGCGGGGCCCCTCGACTCGGCGTCTTCTGCTCGGGCGAGACGAGATGGCACGACGAGCACCAGTTATCCGCCAGGCGGAGGCCGCGCGCTGCGCTGCCCGCGTGAAGGGTCTCGGCATTTTGGGCGTGCCCCGAAATCGTCAGGAGCAAACACGCCGCAACGGCAAAGGCGAAGATTTTGGAAACGCGCATGGAGGCTCTGTCAATTCTTTCCCGGGGCACACATTGTAAGCTGTCACGCTGTTTCTGGCTAGGGACGCGTATCGATTTTACGGGCGTCCGTCCGCCTCTCACGATAAGGCTTGTGGTTCGCCGACGACCGACCGTAATTGGACTTTAAAATTCGCGATATGATTCAAGCCGCGCGTCGTGCGCAATCATTGAGGGAAGCATAGCCTTGGCGATCACCATCTACGGCATCAAGAACTGCAACACCATGAAGAAGGCGCGCGCCTGGCTCGACAAGCACGGCGTCGATTACGCATTCCACGACTATAAGACCGCCGGCATCGAGCGCGAGCGGCTGGAGCGATGGTGCAAGAAGGCGGGCTGGGAGACGCTGCTCAACCGCGCCGGCACGACGTTCCGCAAGCTCCCCGACAAGGACAAGGCCGGGCTCGACGCCGACAAGGCGATCGCGCTGATGCTGGGGCAGCCGTCCATGATCAGGCGGCCGGTACTCGAACTCGGCGGCGGCAAGCTGGTGGTCGGATTTACGCCGGAGAATTACAGCGCGACGGTTCCGGCGTAATTGACGGGTTCGTCGCGCTACGAACGCGATGCCGGGACGCTCGATCAGCGCCATCAGCGTGCCGGTCATGGTCGCGATCAGGCGCTCGTCGGCGCCGGTTTGCAGTGCGAACGCCTGAGCTTCGCACACCGTCAAGGTCCGCCCCGGCTTGACCACGTGGGCGCGAAACAGAAAGCGTTCGCCCTTGGCGGGGGCGAGCAGGTTGGTCTTGAACTCGACGGTGAGGACCTCGGCGTTCGCCGGCATCAGCGAGAACGCCGCGTAGCCGCAGGCGCTGTCCAACGCCGTCGTGATGATGCCGGCATGAATGAAGCCGTGCTGCTGGGTGTAAGCGGGCCCGTAGGGCATGGCGAGCTCGATCTTGCCGGGATCGAGCCGCGCGATCTCAATGCCTAGGCTCTCCATCGCGCGTTGCCGGGCGAAGCTCGCCCGGACGCGCTGATCGAAGTTCGGATCTTTCGGTTGGAAATGCACGATGGCCCCCGTCGGGCTCACAATAGTAGACAAGTGAGCCGCAGATGAAGGCCTTCGTATCACCGCATGCACCGCAACCGCGATGCGGTCACTTCTTGGCCTTCAGGCTGTGCATGAAGACGCGTTCCTCGGGCTGTAGACGGACGATTTCGGTGAACGCCCCGATCGCGCCCGTGGTGTCGAAATAGGCGAACCGCGTTTCGTTGTGGCGGCCGGCTTGGAGGAGGGGGAAGCCCTGGGCTTCCATGTCCTTGACGCCTTGCGCGTAATCTTGGACCTCGATGCCGTAATGGTGCATGCCGCCTTGCGGATTGTGGTCGAGGAATTTCGAATAGGTGCTGACGCCGGAGATCGGCAGGATCAATTCGATCTGCGTGTCGCCGCACCAGCCGAAGGCGAGGTTGAGCTTCAGCGGCGCCGGCTTGCCCAGATAGGTCTCGTCCTCGAGGCCCGGATCCTCGAGGAAGAGAAATTCGGGCACGCCGAGCTTGTCCTTGAAGAAGGCCATGGCCTTGTGAATGTCGGGCACGACGAAGCCGATTTGAAAGACGTTTTGCGCCAGCGTGGTCATTTCCATTCTCCCTTCGATCGTTGTTCGTGGTTGACGCGATGGCTGCCGCCACGCGGTTGGTGTCGTCGGCCTGGCCGCCGCAGGCGATGAAGACGGTTTTCCTGCCCTCATCGACGCGGTATACCACTGTGCACAGGATCGCCCATGTGAACAAGCCTTTCACCCGCGCCACGGTCAAATCCGCCGATCGTGTGCTCACCCTGTTCGAGCTGCTCGGGCGTTCCGGGCGGGAAATGTCGCATGCCGAAATCGCCGAGGTTCTGGGCATCCCCAAAAGCAGCCTGAGCCAATTGCTGCGCAACCTGGTCGGCCGCGGCTGGCTGGCCTACGCGGCGGAGACGAAGGGCTACGCGCTCGGCAGCGCCATCATCGGCATCGCGCGCTCCGCCGCCCAACGACAAGATGCCGTGGGGCTGAGTTCGGCCGATCTTGGCCGAACTGACCGCGGCGACGCACGAAACCTCGGCGTTCAATGTCTTATCGGGGGATCTGGCCGAGACGGTCGCGACCGTGCTCGGCGGCGAGACCTTGCTGGCGGTGATGCGGCTCGGCCAGCGCGCCCCCCTCTACACCACCTCCTACGGCAAGGTGCTGCTGGCGCATCTGCCCGCGGACATGTTGGAGGATTATTTCGCGCGGGTCGACCTCGTTGCGATCACACCCAAGACTATTTGTTCGGTCGAGGAATTGCGGGCACAGCTTGAGACAATCAGGCAACAAGGCATTGCCTATTCGTTTGAAGAGCAGGTTCCGGGCATCGTCGGCACCGCCGGTACGGTATTTGGAACTGGCGGCGATGTGGTCGGCGCCATCAGCGTCGCGAGCCCCGCTTTACGTTATGATACAAACAGCGGCACGCAGATTGCGGAGGCCGTCATGCATGCGGTGAAGAAGCTGTCGCAACAGCTTCGCCACCTCGACATGCGGGCGGCGCCCCAAGCCGAAAAGACGTTCTGATATCCGCCGCGCCGCCGGCCCGCAGTCGCGTTTGCGCGTTTGTTAACTGCACGCTCGAAATCATTTTCCCGCCACCAAACGACCACGTGGCGCCACCAAGCGACCACGCTTTGTCCGAAGAGGTCGGGCTTTGTCCGCTGCACGAACCGGCATTGAGCGCGCTGATGGGGCCGCTCGTTGCCGCCGCTCGGGGGTGAGCGAGGTTCGGGGACGAGGCTGGAGGTTGACATGACATTGCGCGCGCCCGCCGGCGGCTTTGTGCTCGCTGCCGTTACCGCCGCTTCCATCTGTTCCGCCGCTGCGGCCGATCTGCCGGTGCCGACGAAATCGCCCGCGCCGGTGGCGCCGGTCGCTTATGCGCCGGCGGCGATCTACAGCTGGACCGGTTTTTACGTCGGCGGTCACGTCGGCGGCGGCTTGGCCAATTCCTCCTGGAGCGATCCCTTCTCCGGAGACAACAACAACTTCGACAGCAGCGGGTTTCTCGGCGGCGCGCAGGTCGGCGCCAACGTCCAGTTCAACGCGCTCGTGCTCGGCGTCGAAGGCGATTTCAGCCATACCGGCCTCGGTCTGAACGGCAGCGGCGTCGACTCGATCGGCAACGCCATCAACACCGACATCAATTGGACGTTGACTGTGACCGGCCGCGTCGGCGCGGCGTTCGACCGGCTGTTGGTCTACGGCAAGGGCGGCGTCGCCTTCGCGCAGGACCAGAGCAGTTTCACCGACGTGTTCGGCAACGGCGCGAGCTCGACCTTCTTGCGCACCGGCTGGACCGTCGGCGCCGGTCTTGAATACGGGTTGAGCAAGAACTGGTCGGCCAAGATCGAATACGATTATCTCAGCTTCGGCTCGCAAGCGCTCAACTTCGCGACGCCGACGACGCCATCCTACAGCTCGAACGCCAGTTTAGGCCTGCAGGAAGTCAAGGCGGGACTGAACTTCCGTTTCGGCCCGTGAGCGGCTTTGCTCGCAGCGTGATGGTTTGACGCCGGGCGGTCGGGGCGGTCGGCGCGGTCATTGACAAGCGCGGCGCGCTGGTCATGATCGCGGCCGACGTTGCCGAACGGATCGCCGCGCGCCCCCAAGGTGCCAGTCTCAAACTTGCCAGTCTCAACTCCAGAATGATGTGGCCGCGCCATGGGCCTTGCCATCGAAATCGTCGGGCTCATTGTCTTTCTCGGCGCGCATGTTTTCGTCAGCCTGCGCGGCCGGCGTCAGGCCTTGATCGCCGCCATCGGCACCGGCCCGTACAAGGGCCTGTTCTCGCTGGTCTCGATCGTCGGTCTCGTTCTGATCGGCTATGGCTTCGCCCGCTACCGCGCCGAGGGCCTCATTGTGCTGTGGTACCCGCCGGCCTGGACGCGCCATATCGTCGTCGCGCTGATGTGGCCGGCGAGCATCGCGGTCGTTGCCGCCTATGTGCCGGGCGACATCAAGCGTGTCCTCAAGCATCCGATGCTGGTCGGCGTCAAACTGTGGGCGTTCGCGCACCTTTGCGCCAACGGCGATCTGGGCGGGATCATTCTGTTCGGCGCCGTGCTGGCCTGGGCGGTCTATGACCGCATTTCGTTGAAGCATCGTACCGATGCCGGCGCCCTGCCGATCCCGATCGGCGGCCGGCGCAACGACATCATCGCGATCGTTGTCGGCACCATCCTCTATCTCGCGCTCGGCTTCGTGTTTCATCCGCTCGTGATCGGTCTACCGGCATTCGGAACGCCGGCGCTCGGTTCGTAGCGATGTCGGTGCACGACGACATGCGCCGGCTGACCGCGCCGGACATCCGCGTCCGCAAGGGCGGCGAGCCGATCGTGTGCCTGACGTCGTACCACGCGCACACGGCGCGCATTCTCGACGGCTATTGCGACGTCATCCTGGTCGGCGACTTGCTCGGCATGGTGATGCACGGGCTCGAGACCACCGTGCCGGTGACGCTCGACATGATGATCCTGCAGGGGCTCGCGGTGATGCGCGGGTCGCGGCGCGCGCTGGTGGTCGTCGACCTGCCGTTCGGCTCGTACGAGGCGTCGAAGGAGCAGGCCTTCGCGGCGGCGGCGCGGGTGCTGAAGGAGACCGGCTGCGGCGCCATCAAGCTCGAAGGCGGCCGGCGGATGGCAGAGACGATCGCGTTCCTGGTCGAACGCGGCGTGCCGGTGATGGGCCATGTCGGCCTCACCCCGCAGGCCATCAATACGATCGGTTCGTTCCGCGCGCAAGGCCGCGACGAAAGCGACTGGGCGCCGATCGAAGCGGATGCCCGCGCGGTCGCCGATGCCGGCGCGTTTGCCGTGGTGCTGGAAGCGATCGCCGAGCCGCTCGGCCGCCGTATCACCGCCGAGGTCGCCATCCCGACCATCGGCATCGGCGCCAGCGTCGCCTGCGACGGCCAAATCCTGGTGCTCGAGGATATGCTGGGGCTGTCGCCGCGCGTGCCGAAGTTCGTCAAGCGTTTCGGCGACCTGGGCCCGTCGATCGAGCGGGCCGTCAAAGGCTATGCCGAGGCGGTACGCGCGCGCAGCTTTCCGGGTCCGGAGAATGTCTACCCGATGCGCAAGAAGCCGGGTTAACGGCGCGAGCGGCTCTTTGGGCCGCTCAAGGCCCTGTCGGGTCGCCAAGGGCCGCCAATGGTCGGCAAGATCGTTAACGGCTGCACCACCTGCAGGTTGCGACCTCAGATGCTTTGCCTTGCTGACGCCACACCACTAAGTTAGCCGCAGTTTTTGGGGCGTGCCCCACCGGGTTTTCTTTGGGGTTGGAGTGGCTGGTGGCCGATATCTTCCAGGAAGTCGATGAGGAAGTCCGTCGCGAACAGCTCAAAAAGCTGTGGGACCGTTACGGCACCTACTTCATCGCCGCGTGCGTTCTCGTCGTCGTCGGCGTCGGCGCCTGGCGCGGCTATGAGTGGTGGCAGGCGAAAAGGGCCGGGGAATCCGGCGCGGCGTTCGAGCAGGCGGTCAGCCTCGCCGAAGCCGGCAAGACCCAGGACGCGGAAGCTGCCTTCGCGAAGCTCGCCACCGACGGCACCGCCGGCTACCGCGTGCTGGCGCGTCTGCGCGAAGCGGCGGCGGTGGCGGCGACCGATCGACCGGCCGCGGTCAAGGACTATGACGAGATTGCGGCCGACCGCAGTGCCGGCAAGGTCATTGCCGACCTGGCCGCCTTGCGGGCTGGGTTCGTGCTGGTCGACCACGCGCCTTATAGCGAGATGCGGACGCGGCTCGAGCCCTTGACCGGAGCGGATCGGGCATTCCGCCACAGCGCCCGCGAGCTGTTGGCACTCTCGGCCTGGAAGGCGGGGGACGTCGCGGCGGCGCGGCAATGGACCGACATGATCGTCACCGACCCGCAAACGCCGGCCAGCGCGCGCAGCCGTGCCGAGATTCTGAGCGCGCTCATCGCCGCGAGCGGCAAGGG
This sequence comes from uncultured Pseudomonadota bacterium, assembly GCA_963836095.1. Classification (GTDB taxonomy): domain Bacteria; phylum Pseudomonadota; class Alphaproteobacteria; order Rhizobiales; family Xanthobacteraceae; genus BOG-931. The sequence goes on along the minus strand of CAWIHU010000010.1, from coordinate 109,466 downwards.
CTGAGCGCATGCCGATGCAATATGCTTCGCCTATTGTCCGTGTCGGTTCCGCGTTCGCTTTTGTGCTGGTGCTCGCCGCCTGTACGCCCGGGGGCAATTTCGATCCGACCGAATGGGTCAACCTCGACACCAAGAAGAAAATTCCAGGCGACCGCGAGCCGTTGTTCCCCAACGGCGTGCCGGGTGCCGAGACCGGGGTACCGCCGGATTTGGTGAAGGGCTATCAGCCGCCGCCGGAAGCGCCGTCCGTTGCCGACGCCCCTCCGCCCGCGGCGGTCGCCGCGGCCGTGGGCGCGGTCGAACCTGCCGCCAAGCCGAAAGTGAAACCGAAACCCAGGCCGAAGCCCAAGGTCGCGAGCGCCCGTCCTGCCGCCAAGCAGCACGATCCGGCCTGGGACGCCAAGCCCGCGCCGGCGGCGCAGACGAATTGGCCGGCGCCCAACCAGCAAGCCGCGCCGCAGGCCCAGACCAACTGGCCGGCGCCGGCCCAACAGGCTGCTCCCTCGGCCCAGACGAACTGGCCAAGCCCGCCACCGCCCGGCACGTATTCACGCTAGCCTGCTTCGGATAGAACTGCCGGACCAAAGCGAGCCCCGCGCAGTGCGGAGGGGGCTCGCGTGTTCGACCTCCGCCCGCAACATTGGCCAGGTCTTTTAAGGTCAGGTCTTTCAAGGTCAGGTCTTTTAAGGTCATGTCTCTCACGACCATGTCCTTTACGGTCGCCATTGTCGGTCGGCCCAATGTCGGCAAATCGACGCTGTTCAATCGCCTGGTCGGGGCGCGCCGCGCCTTGGTCGATGATCAGCCGGGCGTGACGCGCGATCGCCGCGAGGGTGCGGGCAAGCTCGGCGATCTTTCGTTCACGGTCATCGACACCGCGGGGCTTGAAGACGCCGAGCGCGACAGCCTATCCGCCCGCATGCAGGCGCAGACCGCGGCGGCCATCGCGCAAGCCGACGCCGTGCTTTTTCTGATCGACGCCCGCGCCGGCGCCAATGCGGCCGATCGCGCCTTCGCCGATCTGGTGCGCCGGTCGGGCAAGCCCGCGATCCTGATCGCCAATAAGGCCGAGGGGCGCGCCGCCGCAGCCGGCGTGCTCGAGGGCTACGCGCTGGGGCTCGGCGATCCGGTCGCGATCAGCGCGGAGCACGGGGAGGGGCTGAGCGATCTCTACGACGCGTTGCGCGCGGCGCTGCCCGAGGCGACCGCCCTGCGCGAGGAACAAGAAGAGCCGCCCGCCGCCGCCGCGGAAGAGGCCCCTATTCGCATCGCCGTCGTCGGCCGCCCAAACACCGGCAAATCGACCCTGATCAACCGCCTGGTCGGGGAGGAGCGCTTGCTGACCGGGCCGGAAGCCGGCATCACGCGCGACGCCATCGCGGTCGACTTCACCTGGCGCGGCCGGCCCATGCGCATCCACGATACCGCCGGGATGCGGCGTCGCGCGCGCATCGAGGAAAAGCTCGAGAAGCTGTCGGTCGCCGATACGCTCAACGCCATCCGGTTCGCCGAGGTGGTGATCGTTCTCGTCGATGCGCAGGCGCCGTTCGAAGAGCAGGACACCAGGATCGCCGATCTCGTCGAGCGCGAAGGGCGCGCGATCGTCATCGCCTTCAACAAGGTCGACACGGTCGAGCGCGCCCCGGGCGCCCGCGCGCGGCTGCGCGAACAAACCGACCGCGTGCTGCCGCAGATCAAGGGCGTTCCGGTCGTTGCCTTATCGGCTCTGACCGGCGAGGGGATCGAGGCGCTGATGGCGGCAGTGATGGAGGCTTACACGGTCTGGAACCGCCGGGTGCCGACGGCCGCGCTCAACCGCTTCCTGCAGCACGCGATCTCCGCGCATCCGCCGCCCGCGGCCCATGGCCGCGCGTTTCGGCTGGACTACATCACGCAGCCCAAAGCACGGCCGCCGACCTTCGTGCTGTTTTCGGCGCGCGCTGCGGAGTTGCCGGAGACCTACCGGCGTTATTTGATCAACGGCCTGCGCGAGAGCTTCAAGCTGCCCGGTACGCCGATCAGACTGACGCTGCGGGCCAAGGCCAATCCCTATGCGGGCCGGAAGCGCCGCTAGATGGAGGCGAAATGCCTCAAGCGGGCGGCGTGAATTTCAGAAGCTTGCCGGCACGGCAGTCATAGAGCATGCCGGTCTGCGTGAGGCTCGGCAGGCAAAGTTCGAGGAGCTTGGCCGCGACGTCGTCCGGCGTCGGCAGCGTCATCGGGTCTTCGCCCGGCATCGCCATGGCGCGCATGCGGGTGCGGGTCGGGCCGGGATTGAAAAGATTGACGCGCACCGGTGTCGCCGATGTCTCCTCGGCGTAGGTTCGCGCCAAAACGTCGAGCGCGGCCTTCGATACCGAATACGGCGCCCAGTAGGCGCGCGCGCTGCTGGCGACGCCGGACGTGACGAACACGGCGCGGCCGGCGGCGGAGCGCTTGAGCAGCGGGTCCATGGCGCGGATGAGATGCCAATTGGCGGTGACGTTGACCGCCAGCGTCTCGTCCCAGGTCTTCGGCTCGATGTGGCCGAGCGGCGACGGCACACTGCCGATCGCGGCATTGCCGACGAGTATGTCGAGCCGGCCGTGCCGTTCGTTGAGCGCGGCGGCAAGACGATAGAGGCCGTCGTAATCGCGGATATCGAGCGGCACCAACGTTGCCGAACTGCCGGTCGCGCGCACGGCGTCGTCGAGCTCTTCGAGCCCGCCGACCGTGCGTGCCGTCGCCACCACGTGAGCGCCGGCGCGCGCGAGCATGAGTGCCGCCGCATAGCCGAGGCCGCGGGAGGCGCCGGTGACGAGCGCGATGCGGTCCAGAAGCGGTTGGGACATGTTTCAGCTCGCCTCGGCGAGCAGGGACAGCTGGCGCGGCTGGGCTTCGGGCGCCGTGCGGTCGGTGAGCGGCGTGGGATATTCGCCGGTGAAGCAATGATCGGTGAATTGCGGCCGCACCGGATCGCGGCCCTTCTCGCCCATGGCGCGGTAGATGCCTTCGACCGACAGGAAGGCGAGCGAATCCGCGCCGATGAATTTCCGCATGCCTTCGAGGTCGTGGGTCGCGGCGAGGAGCTTGTCCTGCTCGGGCGTGTCGATGCCGTAATAATCGGGATGGGTGATCGGCGGCGAAGCGATGCGGAAGTGCACTTCGCGCGCACCGGCGTCGCGCATCATCTGCACGATCTTGACCGACGTCGTGCCGCGCACGATCGAGTCGTCGATCAGCACGATGCGTTTGCCCGCGACCACGGCGCGGTTGGCGCTGTGCTTGAGGCGCACGCCGAGCTGGCGGATCTGCTGGGTCGGCTCGATGAAGGTGCGTCCGACGTAATGATTGCGGATGATGCCGAGCTCGTAGGGCATGCCGGACTGCTGCGCGAAGCCGATCGCCGCCGGCACGCCGGAATCCGGCACCGGGACGACGACGTCGGCGGCGGCGGGCGCCTCGCGGGCGAGTTCGGCGCCGGAAGCCTTGCGCACGTCGTAGACGCTGCGGCCGCCGATGATCGAGTCCGGCCGCGCGAAATAGATGTATTCGAAGATGCACGGCCGCGGCGGCATCGGCGGGAACGGTTTGCGCGAATGCGCGCCGTCCTCGTCGAAGATGAGGACTTCGCCGTTCTCGACGTCGCGGACATATTGCGCGCCGATGATGTCGAGGGCGCAGGTCTCCGACGTGAGGATCGGGCAACCGTCGAGCGTGCCGAGCACCAGCGGTCTTATCCCGAGCGGATCGCGGGCGCCGACCAGCTTTTTATTGGTGAGGCCGACGAAAGCATAGGAGCCTTCGAGCAGACGCAAGCCTTCGACGAACCGGTCGACGAACCGATTGCGGTGCGACCGCGCCACCAGGTGAAGGATCACCTCGGTATCCGTCGTCGACTGCATCATGGCGCCCTCGCTCACGAGCTGGCGGCGCAGCGTGAGGCCATTGGTGAGGTTGCCATTGTGACCGATGGCGAAACCGCCGGCGTTGAGTTCCGCGAACAGCGGCTGGACGTTGCGCAGGATAGTTTCGCCGGTGGTCGAATAGCGCACGTGTCCGACCGCCGCGTTGCCCGGCAGGCGGTCGATCACCTCGCGTCCGGAAAATGCGTCGCCGACCAGTCCCAGGCGCCGTTCCGAGTGGAACCGCTTGCCGTCGAACGAGACGATGCCGGCCGCTTCCTGGCCGCGGTGCTGCAGCGCGTGCAGGCCGAGCGCAGTGATCGCCGCCGCGTCAGGATGGCCGAAAATGCCGAATACGCCACATTCCTCTCGCAGCCGGTCTGCGTCGGGATCGAACAGGGCGGTCTCTGTCATGTCATTGCCTCGGCGCCTCAGCGCGCCATTCCCTTGACCTCGAGCAACTGCCGCATCCCGGCGCGGCTGGAACGGTCGTATCCCGCATCCGCCGCGCGATTGTCGGCGGGACGGTCGGTTTCACCGTGCTGATCCGGCGCGCTGTCCGGCGTCTCGGTATCCTCCGGACGCGGCCGCTTCAGCTTCTTCAAAATGGTGGCTTCGGGGTCCTCCGGCAACAGCGATATCAGCCATTGTCCGGTTCCGGCGAGGACGACGCGCGATTTTGCGCTTCGTACCCATTGCGGCTGGCTGCGGTCCGGCACCAGCCAATTGAAGAACACGAAGGCGACGACCACGATGATGAGGCCGCGCCCCAGGCCGAAAAGAAATCCCAGCGTCCGGTCGAGCGCTCCGACGCGGCTGTCGAGCACCATGTCGGAGATGCGCACTGTCACCACCGAGATGATCAGGAGCGTCGCCAGGAACACGCCGCCGACGACGGCGACGGCGGCGACGATGTCGTTATTGAAGTACTGCTTCGCGAACGGCAGCAGCTTGGCGTAGGCCCATACCGTCGCCCCGGCGGCCAGCGCCCATGCGGCGATCGAGAGCACCTCGCGCATGAACCCGCGCACCATCGCGAGCAGGCCCGAGACAAGCATGACGACGATCAGCGCGACGTTGAGCAATGTGATCGGCATGTTCCGCCGGTTCCCCTCGCTGGTCCCCATTTAACCGCGCGCGCAGCCGAATCGGAAGCAGGTCGCTGCCGCGATGAGACGATTTGCCCCCGCTTGAACGCAAGTCGCCGCACAACCGAGATGCCGGCCGCGTGTATAGCCGGGCAGGGCACCGCCGTCACCCGACTTCTCGCGGTCGCGTTCATTGCGTGGTCGGTCGCGTAAATGCCGCGTTAATCCTCGCGGCTTGCCCGCCGTTGCGGCGGTTTGCCCTCGCGCGCGATGTCGGCGACGAGGCTTGCGAGCGCACCCACGCTCGCGAGCGAAAAGCCGTCGGGGGCTTCGGTCCGCTCGGGCACGATCGCGCGGGTGAAGCCGAGTTTCTGCGCCTCCTTGAGCCGCGCCGCGCTCTGCGGCACGGGCCGCACCGTGCCCGACAGCGATACTTCGCCGAAATAGACGGCATCCGCCGGCAATGGCGCGTGCGACAGCGACGACACCAAAGCCGCCGCGGCGGCAAGGTCGGCCGCCGGCTCCTGGATGCGCAGCCCGCCCGCGACGTTGAGATAGACGTCGTAGCCGGAGAAACGGACGCCGCAATGGGCTTCCAGCACGGCGAGCACCATGGAGAGCCGGCTCTGGTCCCAGCCGACCACGGCCCGGCGCGGCGTGCCCAGCGTCGAAGGTGCGACCAGAGCCTGAATCTCGACCAGCAGCGGCCGGGTGCCCTCGATACCGGCGAACACGGCGGTGCCGGGGCTGCCGAGTTCGCGTTCCGAAAGGAACAGCGCCGACGGGTTCGCGACTTCGCTTAAGCCCGCGCCGGTCATTTCGAACACGCCGATCTCGTCGGTCGGGCCGAAGCGGTTCTTGATGGCGCGCAGAATGCGGAACTGCTGCGAGCCTTCGCCTTCGAATGACATGACCGCGTCGACCATATGCTCGACGACGCGCGGCCCTGCAATCTGGCCGTCTTTGGTCACGTGGCCGACCAGCACGATGGCTGCGCCGCTCCTTTTGGCATAGCGGATCAACTCGGCCGCCGCGCCGCGCACCTGCGTCACCGTGCCAGGCGCCGAATTGGCCGTTTGGGTCCACATGGTCTGGATGGAATCGATCACCAGCAGGCGTGGCGGCGGACCCTGCGACAGCGTCGCGACGATGTCCTCGACCGAGGTCTCGGCGGCGAGTTCGACCGGCTCCTCGCTCAAGCCGAGCCGTTCGGCGCGCAGCCGCACCTGCGCGACCGCCTCCTCGCCGGAAATATAGACGGCGCGGTGGTTGTTGCGCGCGAACGCGGCGGCGACCTCGATCAGCAAGGTCGATTTGCCGATGCCGGGATCGCCGCCGAGCAAGAGCACCGAGCCGCGGACCAGACCGCCGCCGGCGACCCGGTCGAACTCGGCAATGCCAGAGGCTACCCGCGGGGCGTCATGCGAATCGCCTTTCAGCGTTTCGATGACGAACAGCCGGCCCTTGCGCGAGAAACGCGCCGGCGCGCCGGCGCCGCCCGCGCCTTCCTCGATCAGCGAGTTCCACGCGCCGCACGCCTCACAGCGGCCGGCCCAACGCGCGTAGGCGGCGCCACAGCTCTGGCAGAGAAAGTTTTGTGCCCGCGCGACCATGCAATCCGCCTTGATGGCTCAGCCGCCGCGATAGACGCGGTGCCGATTGCGGCCGAGCCGGGTGAGAATCTCATAGCCGATCGTGCCGGCCGATGCCGCGAATTCGTCGATCGGGAGATCGGGGCCGATGACGGTTGCGAGGTCGCGCCGGCGGGCCGCGCCATCGGGAAGATCCGTGATATCGACGCAGAGCAAATCCATGGAAATGCGCCCGGCGAACGGGCACCGCCTGCCGGCAATGATGGCGGCGCCGCCGGCCTGGCGGTCGCCGGCACTGGCGGCGCGCAACACCCCATCGGCGTAGCCAAGCCGGACCACGGCGAGGCGCGACGCCCGCTTCGCCGTCCAGGTCGCGCCGTAGCCGACGGTTTCGCCCGGCTCGATGTTGCGGATTTGCAGAATCGGTCCGGTCAGTTCGACGACGCCCTGCATCGGGTTCTGCTGTCCCGGTGTCGGGTTGATGCCGTAGAGCGCCGCGCCCGGCCGCGCGAGATCAAAATGGGCTGCCTCGCCGAGGAAGATGCCGGAAGAGTTGGCGAGCGAGGCGGGGACGCCGGGGTAAAGCCGATGCAGGTCGCGAAAGCGCTGGATCTGGGCGGCATTGAGCGGGTGATCGGGGACCTCGGCGCACGCGAGATGGCTCATCAACAGCATGACGCCGTGATTCTCGTGCTCGAGCCGTGGCGCAAGCGCCGCCACTTCCACTTCCGTCATGCCCAGCCGATTCATTCCGGTGTCGACGTGGAACGCCGCGCCGCCTTGCCATTTGCTGGCAGCGATAAAGGCGTCCCATTCCGCCAACTCCGCGATGCTGTTGATGACCGGCCGCGCATTGATCTCGACGAACGCCGCCGCGGCGTCGGGCGCAAAGCCGTCGAGCACATAGATCGTGGCCTCGCGCGCGCGGGCGCGCACGCGGCGCGCCTCGGCGACATCGGCCACGAAAAACGTCTTGCAGCCCGCCGCGGCGAGCTTGGCGGTGACGGCGTCGATACCGAGCCCATAGGCGTTGGCCTTGACCACCGCCGCGCACTCCACCGTCATGAGCTTCTGCGTCAGCGCCCGCCAATTGGCCTCGATCGCCGCAAGATCGACGGCGAGCGTCCCGCCGGCCTCCGGATCGGCCAGCGGGCTTGCCAGTTCGGGCACTATTTCTGCGAGGGCCATATGCGCGTTATGACGGGCGCCACGGCGGCGGTAAAGCGGCGCAGTGAACTTTCGGGTTGCGGTTCGGTTTATCCGGCGCCAACCGCATTATACGCTTGACGTATAACGCGACGCGGTATATGTCCGTCATCCATGATCCGGTCGTTTCGCGATCGCTCCACCGAGACCTTATGGATGGGTGCGTTTGTGAAGCGTTTCAGCGGCATCGAAAAGCAAGCGCTGCGAAAGCTCGACATGCTGCATCACGCGCGCGATCTCGGCGATTTGCGCGTGCCGCCGGCGAATCGCCTCGAGGCGCTTGCCGGTGATCGGCGAGGGCAACATTCCATACGCATCAACGATCAGTGGCGAGTCTGTTTCACATGGACCAAGGAGGGTCCGGCGAATGTCGAAATCGTCGACTATCATTAAGGGGGTGGCTACTCCCAATCGCGTGACCACGCATCCGGGCGAAATGCTGAGCGAGGAGTTCCTCAAGCCGCTTGGGATGTCGGTCAATGCGCTCGCGCTCGCTTTGCGCGTGCCTGCCACCCGTATCGGCGCCATCATAAAGGGTGAACGGTCGGTGACGGCGGACACCGCGTTGCGGCTCGCGCGCTTTTTCGGCACGAGCGCCGAATTCTGGGTCAATCTGCAAGCGATGCATGATCTGACCAAGGCGCGAATGGAAAGCGGCGTGGCGATCGAACGCGACGTGCAGCCGAGGGCTGCCGCTTAGCAGTCCCGCAAATGATCGATATCTAAATCGGCGAAGCGGGCTAAAGCACAGCGACGGCCCTATCGTCTTCGACTAGAATCCCGACCGGTGCGCGGTGTCGAGGTTGGCGAAGCGCGTGACCGCGGCGTCGAAATAAAGCTCGACGGTGCCCGTCGGGCCGTGGCGCTGCTTGCCGATGATCACTTCGGCCTTGCCTTCGACGCGTTCGCCCTCGGCCTGCCATTCGGCGAACTTTTCGCGGTTCGCCTCGGTCGGCTTGCGCATCTGGTGGTAATACTCCTCGCGGAACACGAACAGCACGACGTCGGCGTCCTGCTCGATCGAGCCGGATTCACGCAGGTCGGAAAGCTGCGGCCGCTTGTCCTCGCGGGATTCGACCTGGCGGGACAATTGCGACAGCGCGACGATCGGAACGTTGAGCTCCTTGGCCAGCGCCTTCAGCCGCGTGGTGATCTCGGTGATCTCCTGCACCCGGTTCTCGTTGGCGCGCTGGCTCGAGCCTTGCAGCAGCTGGATGTAGTCGATCACCAGGAGATCGAGCCCGCGCTGGCGCTTGAGCCGCCGCGCCCGCGCGGCCAGTTGGCCGATCGAGAGGCCGCCGGTTTCGTCGACGTAGAACGGCAGGCTCTGCAGCTCGATGGAGACGTCCTTGATTTTCTCGAAGTCGGTCTCGTCGATGGCGCCGCGCCGGATCTTGTTGGAGGGGATGCCGGTCTGTTCGGCGATGATGCGGGTCGCGAGTTGCTCCGCCGACATTTCCAACGAGAAGAAACCGACGATGCCGCCATTGACCGTCGCCGTGCGGCCGTCGGCGCGGACTTCGCCGGCCCAGGCTTTGGCGACGTTGTAGGCGATGTTGGTGGCGAGCGCGGTCTTGCCCATGCCCGGTCGGCCGGCGAGGATGACCAGATCGGACGGCTGCAGGCCGCCCATCCTGGAATCAGAGATCCGCGAGACCGGTGGCGAGGCCGGACAGGTTGCCGTCGCGCTGGTAGGCCTGGGCGGCCATGTCGACGGCCGTGGTCAGGGCCTGGGCGAAGCGCTGAAAGCCGCCCTCGTAGCGTCCCGTTTCGGCGAGGTCGTAGAGCTTGCGCTCGGCGTCTTCGATGTGGGTCTGCGGCGTCGCCTCGACCGGCGCATCGTAGGCGAGGTTGACCATGTCCTCGCCGATCAAGATCAAATCGCGGCGGATGGACAGATCGTAGACGGTGCGGCCGTAGTCCTCCGCATTGATGATCGTGGTCGCTTCGGCGGCAAGCCGCGCCAGATATTGATTGATGCTGAGCCCGGCAATGTCGAAGTCGGTCGGCAGGAACGTCTTGAGCGTGACCGGCGTCGCCAGTTTTCCGGCGCGCACCAGGCCCGACGCGAGCTCGAAGATGCGCTGATGGATCGGCTCGAAAAAGTGTTTCGGCTCGAGGAAATCGGAGACGCGGTAGAACGCCTCGTTATTGACGAGAATAGCCCCGAGCAGCGCCTGCTCGGCCTCGATATTGTGCGGCGGTGCCCGGTAAAACGGTTCCGCGGGCGCCTGCTTGCGTGCTGTCGAATCGAATGCTGCCATGGTCCCGATCAGGGGAGTCACGTGTGGCCAATTTGGGGTCACTCAACATCGCGGATCACTCTACGACGGCGGAAGCCTTGGTTACCGTTGACGCGCTACCACGAACACATCGTCGATAGTGGAGCGCGGCCGTGATGGGAAACCCTCATTGCGGCTGTCCCCACTACCCACCGCCGCCGCATGTCGAACTCGGCCGGCGACGATGCGCGCTTGACGGACGCGTTTTGGTATCTGCCGATTGCGCGCTACTCCCCGGCGAGTCGCAGCGGCGCTGCGCTGCCGGCCTCGCATTCGCGCAAACGCGCTTCCTCGCGCGCGATGTAATCGCGCGTCTGCGGCACGACGCCCTTGTTTTTGACCATCTGGATCTGAAACACGACGAGGTCGCTCGCGCGAAACGCCATCTCGGACGACGCGAGATAAAACTCCCACATCCGCACGAAACGCTGGTCATAGAGCCGCTCAACGTCCTCGCGATGCGCGAGCAAGCGCTCACGCCAGGCCTTCAGCGTTTCGGCGTAGTGCAGCTGCAGGATTTCAACGTCCATCACCCACAGAGCTGCGCGCTCGATCGCCGGCAGTACTTCCGACAGCGCGGGAATGTAGCCACCCGGAAAGATGTATTTGGCGATCCACGGGTTGGTGACGCCCGGCGTGCTGCTGCGGCCGATGGTGTGGAGGACGAAGGCACCATCATCGCTCAAGAGCTGCGCGCACTTGCGGAAGAAGGTGCGGTAGAAGCCGACGCCGACGTGCTCGAACATGCCGACCGACACGATGCGATCGAACGTGCCCGCGACGTCGCGGTAGTCGATCAACCGGAACACCGCGTCCCGCGCGCGGCCGCGTTCGCTCGCCCGCTGCTGGGCGCGCGCGAACTGTTCCTGCGAGAGGGTGATGCCGGTCACGCGCGCGCCCGCGACTTCGGCGAGGTAGAGCGCCAAGCCGCCCCAGCCGCAGCCGATGTCGAGCACCGTGGCGCCGGGCTCGACGCCGAGCTTCGCGGCAAGATGCCGCTTCTTGGCCAATTGGGCGTCGTCGAGCGACTGCGCGGCGGATTCGAAATAGGCGCAGCTGTATTGCTGGTCCGCGTCGAGGAAGAGCTGATAAAGCCGGCCGTCGAGATCGTAGTGATGCGCCACATTGCGCCGCGAGCGCGAGCGCAGATTGAATTGCTGGACGCGGCGAAACAGCTGGCGGATCATGCGCAGCGGCACCGCCCATTTCGCCGTCGCCTGGCGCTCCTGCCGCAAGAGGATAGCGAGGACATCTCCGATCGTGCCCTGTTCGACGACGAACGTGCCGTCCATATAGGCTTCGCCCAGCCGAAGCTCGGGATCGAGCAGGACTTGGCGAAGCGCGCGCGCGGTCGTGAACCGCACGACGGCGGGTGTGCCGCTACCATCGCCGAATGTGTATGAATTGCCCGATGCCGTTTTGACCGTGAGCGATCCATCACGGACAAACCGGCTCAAGAAAATTGACAGCAACCGCTCCAACGCCGCCTCCACGCTTAACTCTCAACCCTGCCGGAAGCGAAGGTCGGTTCCTTCAGTCGGCCCAGTCGTCTCGCGGCAGCCTTTCAACCTCGCGATCCACCGGGTGCGCCAGCATGGTCATCCCCTTGCCGTCATTAAAACAAAATCCTCCTTGACCAGCAATGGAGGCAATCCATGGTCGCGCTTTCCGAAGGGCAGCCATGCTCGTACCCATTTTCGGCCGGTTTTGGGGTAAGGATAACCGGCCTGCGGCTAACGACTGCGTAAAGCCCACAGCATCGAGGAGGTCAGGGTGATCCGGCGTCTTGTGGCTATGATCGGCCTTTTTGCGGGATTGGTTCCCGCGATAGGGCACGCCCAGACCAATATCGACCAGGGCAAATCGCCGGCGCAGATTTTCGCCAGTGACTGCGGGGTTTGCCATAAAGCCGCGCGCGGCCTGGCGGGGGGCAAGAATAACGCCGCCCTCACGGACTTCTTACGTCAGCACTATACCACCGGCCGGGAGCAGGCGGCTTCGCTCGCTGCCTATGTGCTGCGGGGCGGTGGCGGCGACACCGGCAGTACGACCGCGGGGCAGAAGCCGAGCGGAGAGCGCGCCAAGGCGTCAGCCGATGCCAAGCCCGCAGCTGAGGAGCCGAAGCCGGCGAAACAGGGCCGGCAGACCGCGAAACCCGAAACCAAGCCTGAAACAAAGCCCGAAACCGGCGCATCCTCGACCACGGAGGTCAAGCGCGACGACGAGCCGGCAGCGACGGAAGAGCCTGGGCGGCGTCCGGCATCCGGCCGGCATGAGACGAAATCGTCCTCCCGGGGGCGGCACAAGGAGCAGGAAGCACCTCCGGCAGCGTCCGTCGCGCACGAGCCGGCCGCGGCGCCGGAGCCGTCTGCCGTCGTTGCTGAGCCTAATCCGGCAGCTTCGGCCGAGACGGCGAACCCGGAGCCGTCGCCGACCACCGTGGCCGCGCCTGCGGAGCCGGCATCGGGCGAGAACGCACCGGTACCCCGCGACAACATTCCGGACTGAAGATTTTTCCCGACGACAAGCTGACGCGTTGGCCGTGATCGGCCAACGCGGTGACACGAATCGCTATTCGGTCGGCGCCGTACCTTCGGCAGCCTCGGCGCCCTCCGCACCCTCGCTGGCGCGCAGCGATTCGGCGGCTTCCGGCTCGAAGAAGGCCTCGGCGGCAAGCGCCGCGGCTTCCGCTTCGGTCTCCTCGCGCACCTGCGTCATGTCTTCGCCGCGCTCGATACGCGCCGCTTCGTCATTGTTGCGGGCCACAATGATCGTGACAGACGTCTCGATGTCGGGGTGCAAGGCCAGCGGTACGGTGTGGCGGCCGATGGTCTTGATCGGCGTGTTGAGCGCGATCTGATTGCGGCTCACGTTGAACCCCGCGGCCGTGATCAGGCCGACCAGGTCACGCGGCGAGACCGATCCGAACAGCTGGCCGGTTTCCGCGGCCTGGCGCAGCACTGTAAAGCTCTTGCCGTCGAGCTTGGCGGCGACCTCACTCGCTTCACCCTTGAGCGCGAGCGAACGTGCCTCGAGGTCGGTCTTCATTGTTTCGAACCGTGCGCGGTTCTCCGCCGTGGCGCGCAACGCCTTCCCGCGCGGCAGCAGAAAATTGCGGGCGAAGCCGTCTTTGACGCGCACCGCCTCGCCCATTTGGCCCAGCTTGGGGACCCTTTCGAGCAGGATCACTTCCATGGTGACTTCTCCTTTGCCGCTCCTTGCGCGGTTTGCGTGCGATTCGCCGCGGCGGCGCCGGTGGGCGCCGAACCGCCTAGCGGATCACATAGGGCAGCAACCCGAGGAAACGCGCGCGCTTGATCGCTTGCGCGAGTTCACGCTGCTTCTTCGCCGACACCGCGGTGATGCGGCTCGGCACGATCTTGCCGCGCTCGGAAACGAACCGTTGCAGCAGCTTGACGTCTTTGTAGTCGATCTTCGGCGCGTTGGCGCCCGAGAACGGGCAGCTCTTGCGGCGGCGGAAAAACGGTCGGCGCGCCCCGGCGCCTTGCGGTGAAAAGGCCATCGTCTATTCCTCCGTCGCCGTGTCGCTGTCTTCGTCGCGCGGGCGCCGCTCGCCCCGCGGGGGACGGTCGCCCCGGTCGCCCCGGTCGCCGCGATCACCTCGGTCGCCGCGTTCGCCCCGGTCGCCGCGATCACCCCGCTCGCCACGATCACCACGACGGTCGTCGCGGTCGCGATCGCGCTCGGCGCGCCGCATCATCGCGGAGGGGCCTTGCTCGTGCTCGTCGACCCGGATCGTCAGGTAGCGCAGCACGTCTTCATTGAGGCGCTCCAGCCGTTCGATCTCATTGATCGCGGCCGGTGGCGCATCGATGTTCAACAAGGTAAAATGCGCCTTGCGGTTCTTCCGCAGCCGGTAGGACAGTGACTTGACGCCCCAGGATTCGGTCTTGGCGATCGTTCCGCCCAATCCGGCGATGACGCCTTTCAAATGGGTGGTTAATTCTTCCACCTGCTGCGCGCTGGCGTCCTGGCGCGCAAGATAGATGTGTTCGTAAAGCGGCATGATTGCCCTTTCCGTTAGGTTGCCAACCCGCTCCCGGCGCGAAGCCCCTCGAACCCTTCGGGAAAGGCTCGAATGCTCTGAAGGCGGGGATACCGGACACCGGACCTCGAGGTCCTACCGCGTCGGCAATGCCCATGGTCGCTAATGCCCATGTCGGCGATGCCAATGCGGCCATCCGTTCAGCCCCCGGCCGGGGTCGAGCGAAAGGCGGACTTATACGCAGCCGGCGTGCAAACGCAAGGCGAATCAGGGCCCGCGCGAGGGCAGGGCGGCTGCTTGGATCAACTCCGCCAGCCGGACCGCCAAAGCGACGCCCTCGCGGACCTCGTCGGCGCTGGCGCGACAGGAGGAACCTCCCCCGCGCAGCTTCTGCAACGTGGTTAAGAGAACATCGAGATTTTGCGCCAGCAGCTGCCGGCGGAAGTCCGGCTCGCGCCGGGCACGGGCGAGCACGGCGTCGGTGACCGGCGCAAAGGTGTTCGGAGAGCGCATCGCAAAGTCCGCGGACGGGGCGCTGCGCCCGTCGGTAGCCCAAAATCATACCGATTTGCGGTTGTCGGTTTCTTACCAGTTGCCGTCCCTTGACACGGCCGCGTCCACGGTATCTGTCGCCTCGTTTCGAGGGGAAGGAAATGACGGTCGCGTTTGTTTTTCCCGGCCAGGGCAGCCAAGCCGTCGGCATGGGCAAGGCGCTGGCGGATACTTTTGCGCCGGCACGGCGTGTGTTCGAGGAAGTCGACGCCGCGCTCGGCGAGGATCTCAGCCGCATCATCTGGAATGGGCCGGCAGACATGCTGACGCTCACCGAGAATGCGCAGCCGGCGCTGATGGCAGTGTCGCTGGCCGCGCTGCGGGTGCTCGAGGCGGAGGCCGGCGTCGACCTGGCGCGCGACGTGGCCTTTGTCGCCGGCCATTCGCTCGGCGAATATTCCGCGCTTGCCGCCGCGCAAGCGATCACCGTCGCCGATGCCGCGCGGCTCCTGCGCACCCGCGGGCGCGCCATGCAGAAGGCCGTGCCGGTCGGGGTCGGCGCGATGGCCGCGCTCGTCGGGGTCGAATTCAGTGAGGCGGAGGCGATCGCGGCCGAGGCCGCCGCCGCCGGCGTCTGCGCCGCCGCCAACGACAATGGCGGCGGTCAGGTCGTGTTGTCGGGCGAGAAGGGAGCGGTCGAACGCGCCGCCGAAATCGCCAAGGCGCGCGGCGTGAAACGGGTGATGATGCTGCCAGTCTCCGCGCCGTTCCATTGCGCGCTGATGCAGCCGGCGGCGGAAGTCATGGCGCAAGCGTTGGCAAAGGTCGCGGTGAAACCGCCGCTTGTGCCGCTCGTCGCCAACGTGTTGGCGCAGCCGATCAGCGATCCCGGCGCGATCGTGCGTGCTCTGGTCGAGCAGGTGACCGGCACCGTCCGCTGGCGGGAATTGGTTCGGTTCATGGTTGCGGCGGGTGTGACGAGCTTCTACGAAGTCGGCGCCGGCAAGGTGCTCTGCGGCCTGATCAAGCGCATCGCCGACACGGCCGAAACGGCTTCGATCGGCGGGCCCGACGACATCATCGAATTCAAAGCTGCGCGCGGCTGAGCTTACCGCGCGCGCATGTGAGGACTTCCATGTTCGAACTCAACGCCAGGACGGCCCTGATCACCGGAGCCACGGGCCCGATCGGCGGCAGCATCGCGCGTGTTCTCCATGCCCAGGGCGCGACCGTCGCCATTTCCGGCACGAAGCTCGACGTGCTCGAGCAGCTGGCGGTCGATCTCGGCAGCCGCGTCCACGTGCTGCCGTGCAATCTTGCCGACAGCGTTGCGACCGAGGCGCTGGTGCCGCGCGCCGAAGAGGCGATGGGGCAGCTCGACATCCTGGTCGCCAACGCCGGCGTCACAAGGGACAATCTTCTGGTGCAATTGCGCGACGAGGACTGGGACCAGGTTATTGCCGTCAATCTGTCGGCGACGTTCCGCCTGGCGCGCGCGGCGGTGCGCGGCATGATGCGGCGGCGTTTCGGCCGCGTCATCGCCATCACCTCGGTGGTGGGAACGACCGGCAATCCGGGTCAAGCCAATTACGTCGCCGCCAAGGCCGGGATCGCCGGTATGATCAAGGCGATCGCGCAGGAATATGCCAAGCGCGGCGTCACCGCGAACTGCGTCGCGCCCGGCTTCATCCTCACGCCGATGACCGAGAAGCTCAACGACAAGCAACGCGACGCCATCGTTGCAAAGATCCCGGCCAATCGCGCCGGGACGCCGCAAGAGGTGGCCGCCGCCGTGGCTTTTCTGGCCGCCAACGAAGCCGGCTACGTAACCGGGCAGACGTTGCATGTGAACGGTGGAATGGCCATGATTTGAATGCGGTAGAATGCCTGCCGGCGCGAACAGAAGCGCTGGTCAACGCTGCTGGTCAACGCTATGGAAGTGTGGTAACCGAACCGCGACTGGGCTGGGGGAGCCGAAATGCTGAGGGCGGGACGAACGTCCGCCTCTCATCGGTGTCGACCCGCTTCCGTCACCCACGACGTGACCAAACCAGATTAATAGGGTCGCCTTGAAAGATGAGGTTGGAACGATGAGTGATATTGGCGAGCGGGTAAAAAAGATCGTCGTGGAGCATCTCGGCGTCGAGCCGGACAAAGTGACGGAGAACGCCAGCTTCATCGACGATCTCGGCGCCGACAGCCTCGATACGGTCGAACTCGTCATGGCTTTCGAGGAAGAGTTTGGTTGCGAGATTCCCGACGACGCCGCCGAGACCATCCTGACCGTCGGTGACGCGATTAAATTCCTCGAAAAGAACGCGAAGAGTTGACAGCAACGCCGACCCGCCTGCGCGACGCGGATCGCGCGCGCAGGCGTGAAACGCGCACGCCGGCCCTGTTGTCCACATCGACCGGGATGTCGATGTTCGCGGGGGGATTGTGCATGGTTCGGTCTTCCTCAAATCATTCGTCCAGGAACAAATCTTGGCGGCACGGTCTTTCTTGGCAGAACGGGCTTGGCCGGAGAGACCGCCGGGAGCACCGATGATGAGACGCGTTGTCGTCACAGGTCTTGGCCTGGTGACGCCGCTCGCTTGCGGCGTCGAACCCACATGGCAGCGACTGCTCGCCGGTGAGAGCGGCATCAAGCGCATCGAGAAATTCGATGTCTCCGACCTTCCGTGCCGCATCGCGGGTCAGGTTCCGCGTGGCGACGGCGCCGACGGCACGTTCAATCCCGACCGTTTCATGGAGCCGAAAGAGCAGCGCAAGGTCGACGACTTCATCGTTTTCGCCATGAGCGCCGCCACGCAGGCGTTGGACGATGCCGACTGGCATCCGCGTGAATACGAAGACCAGATCGTCAGCGGTGTGCTGATCGGCTCCGGCATCGGCGGTATCGAAGGTATCGCTGAGACGGCGCTGTTGCTGCGCGACCGCGGACCGCGGCGCGTGTCGCCGTTCTTCATTCCCGGCCGGCTCATCAATCTGGCGTCGGGCTATGTCTCGATCGCGCACTCGCTCAAGGGCCCCAATCACGCCGTGGTCACCGCGTGCTCGACGGGTGCTCACGCCATCGGCGACGCCGGCAGACTGATCGCCCTCGGCGATGCCGACGTGATGGTGGCGGGCGGCGCGGAATTGCCCGTCAGTCGCATCTCCGTCGCAGGGTTTTCCGCCTGCCGCGCGCTCTCGACCGGATTTAACGAAACACCCGAGCGTGCGTCACGGCCCTACGACCGCGACCGCGACGGCTTCGTGATGGGCGAAGGCGCCGGCGCCGTCGTGCTCGAAGAATACGAGCACGCCAAGCGGCGCGGCGCCCGCATCTACGGCGAACTCGTCGGATACGGCCTCTCCGGCGACGCGTTCCACATCACCGCTCCGGCCGAGGACGGCGATGGCGCGCTGCGCTGCATGAAAGCCGCCATGCGCCGCGCCGAGCTGTCGCCGGCTGACATCGATTATATCAACGCCCACGGCACATCGACGCCGCTCGGAGACGAGATCGAGCTCAAGGCGGTCGAACGGCTGGTCGGCAACGCCGCGGCCAACATCACCATGTCGTCGACCAAATCGTCTATCGGCCATCTGCTCGGCGCGGCCGGCGCCGTCGAGGCGATTTTCTGCCTGTTGGCCATGCGCGACCAAGTGGCGCCGCCGACGCTGAACCTCGACAACCCTTCCGTCGCCACTGCGATCGATCTTGCGCCACACAAGGCGCGCAAGCGAACGATCGACGTCGTTCTTTCGAACTCGTTCGGCTTCGGCGGGACCAACGCCTCGCTCGTCTTCCGCCGCCCGGCGCAGTAGCAAATTGCGATCACCGTTCCGCCATATTCGCTCCCCACTGCCTACGGTCCACAGGGCTGGAATTGTCACCGTGATACCTATGGGCAGACGCGGCGGAATTTGCGAGCATTCGTTCTTCGCAAATTGGGCTTCGACCGTACCCTCAACAATGCTGAGCGCACATACGGACATGCGGCGGTGACCGAATCAAATCCCCCGCCTAACGGAGCCGATAACGCCGCGGCACGGTTGCGCGCGGCAGCGGCGAAGCCGTCGGCCAAGGCGAGTTTGGCGTCCGTGCCTGCTTCGGGGCCACCGCGCGCGCGCCAAGCCGGATCGGCTTCTGCAGCCGGTGATCGCGCGGCGGCTGCACCGCGACCGCCGCGTGCGGTCCCGGCTGCTGCCGCGAAGCCGGCAGGCACGGGATCGGCAAACGCCGCGTCGGTTCGGCCGACGAACGGCGCGGCCGGTGCGGCGCAGGCCGCGCCGAAGCGGGCCGCCGCGCCGAGCGAACCCTACCCGCCCCTCACGGAGCAGTTGGTCAACGGCATCGGCGCTGCCACGAATTCGAAAAATTCGAAGCGCATAATGCCGCGCAGTCCGCGCACCGCGTTGGAGCCCGATCAGGTCGAAATGCCCGCCCGCCGCTCCAAGAGCGCACGCAATCCGCTCGTGATCGTCGGCAACGCGATCATCAGCCTGTTCGTGCTGGCGGCGATCGCCGCCGGCGTAGGCCTGGTGATCGGCAAGCAGCGCTTCGATGCGCCGGGCCCGTTGGCAGTCGACCGCGTCGTCAACATTCCCCACGGCTCCGGCATTCGCGATATCGCCGACGTGCTCGCCCGCGAAGGCGTCATCGATCAGCCGTGGGTGTTCGTCGGCGGCGTTCTCGTCCTCAAGGCGCGCGAGGACCTCAAGGCCGGCGAGTATCAGTTCAAGGCGCACGCGAGCCTGCGCGATGTCGTCGCCACCATCGTCGATGGCCGGGTCGTGGCGCATCAGTTCACCGTTCCGGAGGGCTTGACCTCGGAGCAAATCGTCGCGCGGTTGTTGAACGACGATGTGCTGACCGGGAACATCAAGGAAATCCCGCGCGAGGGCAGTCTGCTGCCCGATACGTATAATTTCGGGCGCGGCCTCACCCGCGAGCAGATGATCCAGCACATGCAGCAGGCGCAGCAGCGCATCCTCAAGGAAATCTGGGATCACCGTTCGCCCGATCTGCCGATCAAGACGCCGGATCAGCTCGTCATCCTCGCCTCGATCGTCGAGAAGGAGACGGGCAAGCCCGACGAGCGCACGCGCGTCGCCGCCGTGTTCGTCAACCGGCTGAAACAGAGAATGCGGCTGCAATCGGACCCGACCATCATCTACGGGCTGGTCGGCGGCAAGGGTACGCTCGGCCGGCCGATCATGCGCAGCGAGATCGATCAGCCGACGCCGTACAACACCTATCAGATCGACGGCTTGCCGCCGGGACCCATCGCCAATCCCGGCCGCGCTTCGCTCGAGGCGGCCGCCAATCCGGCCCGCACGCGCGAACTTTATTTCGTCGCGGACGGCGCCGGAGGCCACGCCTTCGCTGAAACCTACGAGCAGCATCAGAAGAACGTCGCGCGGCTGCGGCAAATGGAATCCGACCAAAAGGACCAGTCGCCGCCGGGCGCTCAGCTGATTTCATCGCCGCCGCAAGCCGCGCCGTCGCCGCCACCGGCAGCGCCGCCAGCCCACCGCTCCAGTCACCGCAAGCAGACTACGCCCTGATAGGTTTGGACGTATTTGCCATCCAGCCGGAGAAGCCGCTTCTAGCCGGCACGGATGCAAGCCAAATCGCTGCTCTAACGATTTGATAGCGCGCGCTGTTTCCGTTAAGCCGGCTTCCACTTTCCGCCCTCATGCTCTAAGTTCTGCGCGAATTTTTTGCGGATTCCCCACCGGGAGAGTTTTTCACAATGGCGCTGTCGAGCATGACCGGATTTGCTCGCTGCCATGGCGTCAGCGGCCCCTACACCTGGGCGTGGGAAGTGAAATCGGTCAACGGCAAAGGTCTCGATCTGCGGCTGCGTCTGCCGCCCGGCTGGGATGCCATCGAGGTGCCGGTGCGCGCCCGCGCGGCGGAGACGCTCGCCCGCGGCTCGATCCAGGCGAACCTGACCGTCGACCGCACCGGTGTCACGCCGGTCGTCCGCGTCAACGTGGCGGTGCTGGATGCCGTCGTGGCCGCGGCGCGGCAACTGGCATCGCGCATCGAGGCGTCGCCGCCGTCGCTCGACGGCTTGCTCGCGCTCAAGGGCGTGATGGAGGTCGCGGAAGCGGAGGAGGGCGAAGAGGAGCGGCGTAATGCCGAAGCGGTCGTGATCGCCGGCTTCGCCGAAGCCGTCGGCGCGCTCGCCGCGATGCGCCGCCACGAGGGCGCCGCGCTCGGCCACGTGCTGGCGACGCGCTTGAGCGAGATCGCCGCGCTCGCGCGGCGCGCCGAGTTGGTGCCGGGCCGGCGGCCGGAAGCGATCCGCGCCCGGCTGGCCGAGCAGGTGGCGACGCTATTGGCGCAATCGGAACGCTTCGACGCCGACCGGCTGCACCAGGAAGCGATCTTGATCGCGACCAAGGCCGACGTGCGCGAAGAGCTCGATCGCCTCGCCGCGCACGTGGCGCAGGCGCAGCTTCTGATCGGGCAGGGCGGACCGATCGGCCGCCGGCTCGACTTTCTTGCTCAGGAACTCAACCGCGAAGCCAACACGCTGTGCGCCAAGGCGAACGACGTTGAGCTCACCAATATCGGCCTCGAGCTCAAGGCGGCCGTCGAGCAGTTCCGCGAGCAGGTGCAGAACGTGGAATAGAGCATGGCAGCGGCGGCTCAGCAGCACCATCATCCGCGATCTGTCACCGCAATCGCGCGCCGCGGCCTCATGCTGGTGCTGTCTTCGCCGTCCGGCGCCGGCAAGACGACGCTGTCGCGCATGCTGCTCAAGGCGGACCGTGGCATCGAGCTATCGGTCTCGGTGACGACGCGGGCCAAGCGTCCCGGCGAGATCGACGGCAGCGACTATCATTTCATCGACGCGGCCCGCTTCGAAACGATGGTGGAGTTGGACGAGCTGTTGGAATGGGCCGAGGTGTTCGGCCATCGCTACGGCACGCCGCGCGAGCCGGTCGAGAAGGCGTTGCAGGCGGGTCGCGACGTGCTGTTCGATATCGATTGGCAGGGCACGCAGCAGCTGCGCGAAAAGGTGCGCAATGACCTCGTCAGCGTCTTCATCCTGCCGCCGACGGTCGAAGAACTGCAGGATCGGCTGGAGCGGCGCGCCCAGGACAGCAAGGACATCATCGCCTCCCGCATGGCGAAAGCCGCCGGCGAGATGAGTCATTGGGCCGAATACGATTACGTCATCGTCAATCGCGACATTGACGACGCGTTCGCCGAGGTGCGCGCCGTGCTCGCGGCCGAGCGGCTCAAGCGCGAGCGGCAGATCGGCCTGTCCGACTTCGTGCGGTCGCTGCAGGCGAAGCTGTGAAGGAAGAAACTGGCCGTCCGAGAGGGCGCGCGCCCGTTCCCGCGTTAGTTCGTCAGCACCGTACGCCCCACCACGCGACCGGCGCGCAGATCGTCGAGCGCGGCTTGCGCCTGCGCGAGCGGCCGATCGCGGGTCGGGATCGGCGCGAACTTTCCGGCGCGGGCTAAATCGATGACTTCGCGCGCTTCGGCGAGCGTGCCGGTCAGCGTGCCCTCGATCGTGATCGCCTTGATCGCGAACATCGCGGCGGCGATCGAGAACATGCCGCCGAGCAGTCCCGTCACCACGACCTTGCCGCCGCGCGCCAGCACACCAGTCGCAAATTGCAGCGATTGATCGGAGCCGACGAAATCGCAGACGGCAAGTGCGCCGCCGCTGGTGGCCTTGGTGATGGCCCGGCGCGCCTCGCGATCGGAAGGGTCGTAAGCTTGCGCCGCCCCGGCCGCGAGCGCGGCATCGCGCTTGGCCGCATCGATGTCGGCGACGATCGGGGCCTCGCGGAACAGCGCGCGCGCGATCGCGAGGCCCATCATGCCGACGCCGCCCATGCCGACCAACAATACGGGGCCGTGCTCGCCGCGCGCCGCGAGCCGCTTGAGCGCCGCATACGCGGTCAGGCCGGAGCACATCAACGGTCCGGCAAAATCCGCCGCGAGCGGCGCGTAATCGATCAGGTAGCGCGGATGCGGAACGAGCACGTGGGTGGCGAAGCCGCCGTCGACCGCAATTCCGAGGTGACGGTTCGCGGAGCACAAATTCTCCTCGCCGGCGCGGCAGGCGGCACATTGTCCGCAACCGATCCACGGGTAAACGGCAACGCGATCTCCGACCCGCGCGCCTTCGGCGTTCTCTCCCACGGCTTCCACGATGCCGGCGATTTCGTGCCCCAACGTAAATGGCAGCGTGCGGCCCGCAGTGACGTTGAGACGCTTGTCGCCGCCGAGCGCAAAATAGCCGTCCTGCATGTGCAGGTCGGAATGACAGACCCCGCAGCGCTCGACACGTACCAGCACTTCGGTGCCGCGCGGGGTGGGGCAGTCGACGACGGTTTCGCACAGCGGCTGGCCGTAGGCGACGAGGGACTGGCGGTGCATCGTGGTCATAGGGTCGCTCCTGCGCCGGCATCATGCCCGAGACCGCGACGATCGGCGAGGGCCCGCGCCAAGGCGACAAATCCGTCGACCGCAATGTCCTCGGCGCGTGCGGTGGGATCGAGACCGGCTGCCGCGATCAGCGTCGCGGCGTCACCGCCGAGCCCGCGCAGGCTCTGGCGCAGCATTTTGCGCCGCTGCCCGAACGCCGCCTGCGTCACGGCTTCGAGGAGGCGGCGATCGCACGGCAGCGGCGCCGCGCGCGGCAACAGGCGCACGACCGCCGACGTCACTTTCGGCGGCGGTACGAAGGCGGAGGGATTGACCTCGAACATGATCCTGGCCTCGCAACGCCACTGCACCAGCACCGACAATCGTCCGTAGGTTTTCGAGCCCGGCGCGGCGACGATGCGCTCGGCCACCTCGCGCTGGAACATGAGAACGGCGGCCTCGAACCAGGGCGGCCACGGTTCGGCGGTGACCCAGGCGATGAGCAGCGCCGTGGCGATGTTGTAGGGCAGATTGGCGACGATGCGCACCGGACCGCCATCGAAGTGCGAGCGCGGATCGAAGGCGAGCGCGTCCGCCGCGACGATATCGAGACGGCCGGGGTAATGCGCGGCAATCTCCTCGAGCGCGGCGATCGCGCGCTCGTCCCGCTCGACCGCGACGACGCGCCGGGCGCCGAGCGCCAACAGCGCGCGCGTCAGACCGCCCGGACCGGGGCCGACCTCGAACACGGTCACGCCGGCGAGGTCGCCGGCCGCCCGCGCGATGCGGGTGGTCAGATTGAGGTCGAACAAAAAATTCTGGCCGAGCGATTTTCTGGCGACGAGGCCGTGGCGGCGAATGACCTCGCGCAACGGCGGCAGGCCGTCCGGCGCGGCGGTCACGACGCGGCGAGCACCGGCTTGTCGGCGCGCGCGAGCCGCTGCGCCAGCCGCAGCGCCGCGAGCAGGCTCGTCGCGTCGGCGCGGCCGGTCCCGGCGATGTCGAATGCGGTGCCGTGGTCCGGCGACGTGCGCACGAAAGGCAGGCCGAGCGTGACGTTGACGGCATGATCGAACGCCAGCGTCTTGATCGGGATCAGCGCCTGATCGTGGTACATGCACAAAGCGGCGTCGTAACTCGCGCGCGCGCGCTCATGAAACATCGTATCGGCCGGCAGCGGCCCGCGCGCGTCGATGCCGTCGGCGATGAGCTGCGCGACGGCCGGCGCGACGATCGTGTGATCCTCCTCGCCGAGCGCGCCTTTTTCGCCCGCATGCGGATTGAGCCCGGCAACCGCCAGCCGCGGCCGCGGGATGCGGAAGCGCTTGACCAGGTCGCGCGCGACGATGCGCCCGGTCTCGACGATGAGATCGATTGAAAGATGAGCGAAGATGTCCTTGAGCGGCAGATGGATCGTCACCGGCACGACGGCGAGTTCCGGCGACCACAGCATCATCACCGGCCGCAACGACTTGCCCGTCGCCTCCTGCACCAGGGTCGCCAGAAACTCGGTGTGCCCGGGCTCGGCGAAGCCGGAATCGTACAGCACGTTCTTGGCGACCGGATTGGTCACCACGGCCGCGGCCGCGCCGGCCATGACGTCGGCGACCGCGCGGCGGATCGAGGCGATGGCGGCCGGCGCGCTCGACCGATCGGGCCGGCCGGGCTCGGCGCTCACCGCGAGCTCGAGATCGACGACCGGCAAAGCGGTCGTAAACGCGGCGGCAGCCGTTGCCGGCGTCGCGATCGTGATCGGGACGTCGAGACCGAGCCGGGCGGCGCGGCGGGCGAGAAAATCCGCATTGCCGACGATATAGAATGCCGGCGTATCGAGCGCGGCGCGGCGGTGCCAGAGGGCAAGGGCAAGGTCGGGCCCGATCCCGGCGGGCTCGCCGAGCGTCAATGCCAAGGGTTGCACGAGGTCGCCCGTTTATCTGGACTCGGTGGTCTTGGTGTCGGTAGTCTTGGTGTCGGTCGTCTTGTATTCGATCATCGCCGCGCGGCGCAGATCGTCCAGATAGCGCTTGGCCTTGGCGCCGAATTTCTGCTGGAACATCTGGTCGCGAATCTCCCGCATTTCCGGCGTGTCGGATTTGGTCTCCTTTTTGGCGCAGACGGCGAACATCTGCACGCCCTCCTTCGTCGTCTCCGGCGGCGTCAGGTGACCGACAGCGGTGGTGTCGAGAATCTGGCGCAACGCCTGCGGCAGATCGGCGGAAAACTTCGAGACCTGATCGCGTACCGCGACTTCGCCGAGTGCCCGGGCGAATGAAATTCCGTCATTGCAATTCTGAAAGCGCGAGCGCAGCGCGTCGGCCTCGTGCTTGCGCGCCTCGACGGTGGCGTCGGACGAACCGCTCGGCACGATGAAAACGATCGGCCGCATGATATACTCGTAGCCTATATCCGGCTTGTCCGCGGACTTGTGCAGCTCGAGCTGGGCTTCCACGTCGCTGTCGCTGATTTCGAGGCTTGCCTTGTAGCGGCCGCGCACCAGCGAGGCCCAGGCATATTGGGCCTTCAACCGTCGCTTCAGCGTATCCGCGCTGGCCCCGCCGTTGGCGAGAACCTGGGTCAATTTCTGCTTGTCGATCCCCATGCGGGTCGCGACACCCGCGTACGCCTTCTCGACTTCGTCGTCGGAGACATCGAGCCCGAAGCGTTTGGCCTCGTGCACCTCCAAAATCTCGTCGATGAGGCTGTCCATCACTTCCTTGGGGGTCGGCATCTTTTTGTTGCTCATCAGCAGAAACTTGGCGCGGTGGGCGATATCGAGCGCCGTGACCGGCTCGCCGTTGACGAAGGCGACGACCTGCTGCGCGTAGGCCGTCGACGCGGTCGCGAACGCGATCACGGCCGCCAACAGCGTCAAGATGAGTGCGTTGCCGCAAATACCGATCGAGTTCCGTGATCCCATGTCTTGTTCTCCCTCGATAGGCCCCGCCGCCCCTCGATCCCCAAAGCTCCCGTAATCCCCCGGCTCCCCGTGTCTTTCCGCCTCGCCGCTCGAGAATACTCCGATCCTGGCTCCCGAATCTTAATTTCCCAGGCCGATCGGAGGCAAGAAATCGGGCCCGAGCGTACGCAGGCTGAGTTGCACCATGATCGTACTGTTCAGGTACGGAGACCCCGTACCGCTGCTACTCGACGAGCTTCCCAGAAGCGTCGACCCCTGCACGCCGGTATACGTGTAATAGGTCAGATAGTTCAGCGACAGCATAAAACAATCGTCGACGTAGCCGATGCCGATCCGCGTCTGGTCGAATTCATCAACGGCAAGGTCATAGCGGACGGAACCGAGCAATATCCAGTTTTGCGTGACCTTGAACTGGGCTCCAGCCAGCACCTCCTCGCGCCGCGTCAGGTAGCCGATTTCCGGTTGTGCGGCGTAGTCGCCAAAGAGCAGTTGCAGCGTCCAGCGATCGAAGTTGGCACGGCTTTCCAGTTCGAGGCGTTTCGGCGTGAAGGTCGCCTCGTCGAACCGACCGCTGGCGGTGAAAGCATAGATTTGGTTGGGCTGATACGTCGCGCTCGCCACGTAATCCGAAATCGGCTTGTCGAGGCCGCTTTCGAGACCGGTATTGCTCGGATCGGCGACCGCGTAGGAGTTCAAGCCGAACAGCTGATAGGATTGGCCGAATATGACGTTGAGGGAGCCCGCCCTGTTGAACTGGGCGGTGTACTGGAAGCCGGCGTTGAGGCGGCTGCCGCCCTCGTCGCGGTCCCAGCCCGAGAACTTGTCCATCGAGAACAAATTGGCGGTGCTGAAGACGACGCTTTGCGCGTCTTCGTTAGGGAAGTTGCCGATCTGCGTCTCGTTCGGGCGCAAAATCAGCTGCGCGATCGGCTGGATCGTCTGGGTGCCCCAGGGTTGGACGTTGATGAACGGATAGCGGTATTCGACGCCGGCCGCCGGCATGGCGCGGACCGGATCGCTCATGCCGGTGCCGATGAAGTTCGACTGGCCGGCCTGGTTGAGCACGTCGACCGAAGCGGCGTCGACGCGTGCGCTCAGGAATGGCGTGATCATCTGGCCATTGTCGGTGACGAAGGTTCGCCGCCAGTCGACTTCGCCGGAGGCGCGCGTGTAGGTGCCGGCCACGCCGCGCAGGATGCAGTTGCTGGGATTGAGGACCGCCGCCGAGTTGCCCGACGTGCACAGGCTTTGCGAATTGGCATTCTGGGTGATGGCTTGGAATTCGGCCTCCTGACGGGTGAGGCTCGTCATGTTGGTCTTGTAGCTCAATTCGCCGCCCATCACCTGCTGCGGCAGGACGTTGGAATAATCGATGACCGGAGCGATGATGGGAATCTGCTTCTGGACGTTGAGCTCCGAGAAACCGTAAAAATACATCGAGCGCATGTCGAAGTAGCTGCGGTCGCCGCCGCCGGTGAGGTAGACCTGCGACACGCCTTCGGCGGCGAACCCGGTGTGGAACGGATCGAAATTGCCGATCAGCTGGTTGAGCTGGTAGTCGAACAGGAACTGGGTGTCGGTCATCAACAGCCCGGTCCAGCCCCACACCCACTTGTCGCTCAGCGCGAACTGCCCCGCGGTCTCGGCCGCGCCGCGGAAGGGGTTCGCGGTCGGGCTGCCCGCACCGTCGCGTGCGGCGAAATAGCCGGGATCGAGCTGGTCGATGCCGGCGACGGTGATCGAATACGAGCCGGTCTCCAGACGCTGGCGCCAGTTGGCCTGTAGCAGCACGCCCTGCGAGGTCGTGAACATCGGCGAGAACGTCAGATCGTAGCTCGGCGCCAACGCCCAGTAATAGGGAACTTGGATGCCGAATCCGTAGGCCGTGGAGTCCGTAATGATGGGAAACAGAAAGCCGCTCTTGCGCTTCACGCTCGGATCGGGAGCGGACATGAACGGAAAATACATGAGCGGCAGGCCGAAGAATTCGACGCGCGCGTCTTCGAAATAGATCATCTTCTCGTTTTCGTCGCGGATGATCCGTGCGGCCTCAACCTGCCAGAGCGGCGGTTTCTTGGGGTCGTCCTTACAGGGTTCGCAGGCGGTGTAGACGCCGTTTTGCAGGACGGTGTAGGTGCCCTTGGCGCGATCCGCCCGCGACGCGGCGAAGCGCGTGTCGTCGATGGTCTCGAGCCGGAGCGAATTGACGAAGCCGTCGCGATAGTCGTCGCTGAGATCGAGCGACTGCGCATAGGTGATCTTGCCGTTCGGCTCGGTCAGTCTGACGTTGCCTTGGGCGCGCAGGCGCTTGGTCTTCTGGTCGTAGGTGACCTCGTCCGCCTCGACGGTCGATCCGCCGTAATAGATCTGGACGTTGCCGACGGCGGAGACCGTATTGTTCGTATAGTCGTACCGCATTTCGGCGGCCTGCACGAGCATCGGCGCATCCGACGGCGTCGCCGGCTGTTTCGGCGGTTCGGAATGCTTCGGGAAATGCAGCAGATTGCCGACGCCCTGCGCCGCGGCGCGCTCCGGCGCCAGGCACAGGCCGGCCGCAAGCACGAACAGCGCCGCGACGACAAGCGCGCCCGTCCGAACCCCACCGCATGAACCGGATTTAATACAGGCCGTCGTACGCGGCACTACCCGTCCTCCTGGTACAACAGCGCAACAAATCCAGTCAGACCGCCGACCAATACCGGAATCCACGCCGCCGCGAGCGGCGAAAGGAACTCGGCATTAGCCATGTCCTCGGTGACCTTGGACAGCACGAACAACAGAAAACCCGCCGAGATGCCGCTCAGGACCATCTTCTGCACGCCGCCGAAACGGAAGAAGCGCAAGCTCACCGAGGCGCCGAGCATGACCATGGCGGCGAGGAGGAACGGACGCGCCAGGAGGAGCTGGTACTGCAGCCGATAGCCGGCGGCATGCAGTCCTGCTCGGTCGGCCATTTCGATGTAGGTCGGCAGTTGCCAGAACGGGACCGTTTCCGGCGTGGCAAAGCTCTCCCGCACCTGCGCGGTCGTCAGATTGCTGCTGATGCGATATGTGCTCTCGACCAGCGGCGGCTTGCCGTTCGCATAGACGCGGGCGTCCTCGAGCAGCCAGTAGCCCTCTTCCAGCGTCGCGTTGCGGGCGTCGATCCGCTCGCGGAAATGGCCGGCGTCGTCGAAGGTGAAGACGGTGACGCTGCCGAGCTGCGAGCCCTGCTCGCGGCTCGATTTGGCGTTGATGATGGCGGACCCGTCGCCGCTCTTCTGGCGCACCCAGAAGCCGCTGCTGCTCTCTTGAATCGCCGAGGAGGGAAGCTCACCCAGCATTTCCCCTTCGAGGCGCTTCGAGTGCTCGTGCATGACGGCGGCTAGCGGATTGTAGACCGTGGTCGCGACGGTGCCGAACGCGAGCGCGACGAACAGCGCCGGCGCGAGGAATTGCCAGGCGGAAACGCCGGCGGCGCGCGCGATGACCAGTTCCAGTCGGCGCGACAATCCGACGTAGCAGGACATCGCGCCCACCAGAAGCGAGAACGGCATGATGCGCTCGGTCAGCTGCGGCACGCGCAGCATGGAAATCTTGGCGAGCAGCCAGGCGGTGGCTTTCGGCCAATCGGCGCCGCGGCGCATCAATTCGACATAGTCGATCATCGAGGCGATGGCGACCACACCGATGAAGATCGTGAGGACCGAAGTGAGAAAGCGCAAGGCGAAGTAGCGGTAAAGCCTTCCTGTGACCATAAGCGCGCCCCTCAACTCGTTGCCGGCTGGGCCAGACGTTGACCTATGGCGGCCGCGAGCTTCGTCACGAATCCGAGGGGCTCGACCGCTCGGCCGCGCGATATTTGCCAAAGCCCGCCAGCCATGGCGAGCAGCAGCGCGACATACTGAACGGCGAGAACGGCGGGGACCCGCACGCCGATGATGATGCTCAAGAAGCCGATGAGGCGCAGCGACGTGATCGCCGCGATCAGGTTGAGCGATGCGAGCGTGCGGCTCTGCCGGGTGGTCTGCGGCGGTCCGAGGAACGTGAAAGTCAGGATGATGAAGGCGAGCGGATAGAGTGGTGAGGCGAGCCGGTCGTGGAGTTCCGACCGGTATTGATCGCTCAGGTTCGACGTTGACGGGTCGTTCGGCGGATTTCAGCAGGTCCAGCATGAACTTCTCGCGCGCCGAGTAGACGATGTTTTGCGGTCCGCTGGCGAATTTCGACAGGTCGAAGGCGTAGCGATCGAAGGTGATGATGCGCGGGTCGTGTTGGCCGGCCTCAAGACGCTGAATGCTCCCCTTTTCCAGGACCAGGAATGTCCCGGTGTCGTTCTTGAGGGTCTGCCCTTGCTCGGCAAGGTAGGTGGCATGCTCGTTCGGATCGCGGCGGTCGTCGACGAAAATCCCGACCAATAATCCGTTCGGTTTGCGGTCGGCGATGTGGAAGGTCAGGCTGCCGCCGACGGTGGTGAAGCGGCCCGGCTGCACGATATTGGTGAGAATGTCGGCGCGCACCTGCGTTCCCCAGTCGCGCAACTTACGCAAGCACAGAGGCGACAGATACGCCGCGATGAAGAAGACCAGCGCCGAAACGACGACCGCCGATGCCAGGAAGGGCCGCAACAGCCGCCAGGGCGATACGCCGGCGGCGTTGAGCACGATAAGCTCGGAATCCGCGCTCAGCCGCGACAGATTGTGCCCGGCGGCGACGATGAGCGCGATCGGCGCGATCATCATGACCAGCAGCGGAATGATCAGACTGGTAATGCCGACGAAGACAAAAAGCGTCTGTCGCTGGCTGGTGATCAGATCGAAATCGCGCATCGCCTGGGTGAACCAGAGGATGATGCTCAGGCTGGCGCAAATGATCACGAACGCACCTATCGTGGTGCGAAACATGTACCAGCCGATCGCGCCCATTGGACTAAAGTTCCCCACTAGCGGCCGGTCCACTGGCCGCATCGGCTCTCCGACCCTACAAGGCTCGGCGAACCGCATTCCCCCACCGCTCTTTCATGCTTGTACAAAATGGCCTCGCCAAGGCAAACCTATTGAACTTCCACAACAATGGGTTAATGCAATCATGCCACGGCATGCTCAGCGCTGCAGGGTCTCGACCGTCCAACAGGCGCATTGCATGGCTGCATGGTCCTGGTCATATCCTGGCCGTGAATACGCCCATGTCTTCACTAGGGCCCATGTCTTCACCCGGAAAGAGCTCGCTCGGAAAGAGTTCACCCGGAAAGCGTGCATGCGAAGAGAGTTCAGCCGGAAAGAGTTCACCCGGAAGGAATTCGGCTGAAAAGAGCTTGGCCGGAAAGGCTTGGCCGGAAAGGATTGACGAAATGCCCGAAGCCTTGACGCTCGGTTATGTCCCGTTTACCCGCTTGCGCGGTGTTCTTATTGTGTTCTGCGGGGAAAACCTCAAATTCGGGCCGGCCACGCAGCAGGCCTTGGCTCCGCTCGGCGATGTCGTCCGCCGCGCCGCCGCCGCCGACCGCTTCACGGGCAAGAACGGATCGAGCCTCGACATCGTCGCGCCTGCGGGACTGAACCTGCCGCGCCTCGTCGTGATCGGCACCGGCAAGGAGGCCGACCTCGGATCGCGCGGTGTCGTCAAGCTCGGGGGTGTGGCGATGGGAAAAGTGCCCAACGCCGCGACCGAGGCGACGATCGTGGCGGAATTCGGCTCCGGGCCGCTCGGCGGCGACGAAATCGCCGATCTGGCGCTCGGCGCGCGGCTGCGCGCCTATTCGTTCGATCGCTACAAGACCAAACGCAAGGAAGGCGAGGAGCGGACCGGCAAGGTCACCGTCAATTTCGCCTGCGCGCAGCCGGCCGCGGCGGAAAAGGCTTCCGCCCGCGCGTCGGCCGTCGCCGACGGCGTTGTCTTGGCGCGCGACCTCATCAATGAGCCCGCGAATATTCTCTATCCGGCGGAGTTCGCCCGTCGGGCCGGCGGCTTGAAAAAGCTCGGCGTCACCGTCGAGGTGCTCGACGTGGCGGCGATGAAGAAGCTCGGCATGGGGGCGCTCCTCGGCGTCGGAATGGGCTCGGCGCACGAGCCGAAGCTCGTCATCATGCGCTGGAACGGCGGCAAGCGCGGGGCCGATCCGATCGCCTTCATCGGCAAGGGCGTGTGCTTCGATTCGGGCGGCATCTCGATCAAGCCGGCGGCGGGCATGGAAGACATGAAGGGCGACATGGCGGGCGCGGCCTGCGTCGTCGGGCTCATGCAGGTGCTCGCCGCGCGCAAGGCCAAGGTCAACGTGATCGGCGCGATCGGTCTTGTCGAAAACATGCCTGGCGGCAAGGCGCAGCGGCCCGGCGATATCGTAACCGCGATGTCGGGGCAGACCATCGAGGTCATCAACACCGACGCCGAGGGCCGCCTCGTCCTCGCCGACGTGCTGCACTACATCAATCAGCGCTTCAAGCCGAAGTTCATGATCGATCTGGCCACGCTCACCGGCGCCATCATCGTCGCGCTCGGCCATGAGTATGCCGGCCTGTTTTCCAACGACGACAAGCTCGTCGAACGCCTGACCAAGGCCGGCGAAGCGACCGGCGAGCACGTCTGGCGCATGCCGCTCGGCGCCGAGTACGACAAGCTGATTGATTCGAAATTCGCCGATATGAAAAACACCGGCGGGCGCTTCGCCGGTTCGATCACCGGCGCGCAGTTCGTCCAGCGCTTCGTCGACAAGACGCCGTGGGCGCATCTCGATATCGCCGGCACGGCGCTGAGTTCGCCGCAAACCGAGATCAACAAAAGCTGGAGCGCTGGCTGGGGCGTGCGCCTGCTCGACCGGCTGGTGGAGGATCATTACGAGCGCTGACGACGCCGGCGCGGTGCGCGCGGGGCGGACGAGGGGCACTCGGTCGCGATACCCCGCGCTGAAAGACCACCGATGACGGAATTTCTGTTTTATCACCTGAAAGGTCAGACGCCGGAGCAGGTGCTACCGGCGCTGCTGCAGAAGTCGGTCGAGCGCGGCTGGCGCGTCGTCATCCAGGCGACGTCCGAAGAGCGCGTCGAGGCGCTCGACGCGCATTTGTGGACCTGGCGTGACGATGCATTCCTGCCGCACGGCACCTGGCGTGACAGCGAGGCCGCCGAGCAGCCGATCCTGCTGACGCTTGACGAAAACAACCCGAACCGCGCCGCCGTGCGTTTCCTGATCGAAGGCGCGGCCGTCCCCGGCGACGCCGCCGCCTATGAGCGTGTGGTGCTGCTGTTCGACGGCAACGATCCCGAGGCGGTCGAGGCCGCGCGCGCGCGCTGGAGCGCGGCCAAATCGGCTGGGTTTGAGGTCACATATTGGCAGGCGGACGAAAATGGCCGCTGGCAGCGCCAAGGCTAAGCCTCCGTTGTCGAAGCGATGTAAGTTATAGCATTATCATATTGAAAAAACTGGATTTTATCTTTCAATTCGTAGTGCGCCGGAGACCATTCGCAAACCGCGAATCCGATCCTATATATTTTTGCGCGTTGTGAAATTTGGCGATATAGTGGCGTTCCCATGAATAAGCGTTCAGTGAAAAAGCAAGCTGCGAAGACGACCCCGAGTTCGGTCGCTCGCAAACCTTCAAGCGCCCGCAAGACGGTTGGCAAAACTGTTGGCAAGACTGTTGGCAAGACTGTTGCCAGCACGCTCGCCAAGACGTTGACCAAGACGCTGACCAAGACAGTCGGCAAGACTGATGCGCGGCACGCGTCCAAGCCGGAAGCGATCCCGGTCGCGGCAATCGCCGTTCCGAGCGTTGCCCGCACGGTGGCGGCACGGACCGCGCTGTTCCGCGCCCACAAGTTCCGGGTCGGTCAAACGGTGTTGTTCACGTCGAGCCCGATCACCCGGCCGGGGGCGAGCGGAACGTACAGGGTCGTTTCGCTGCTGCCGTCGGACGGCGACGATTATCAATACCGGATCAAGAACTCCGGCGAAGCGTTTGAGCGCGTGGCGAAAGAAAGCCAGCTCGAAAACGAGCACTGAGCCCGTTGTGGCGATCTTGACGCGGTCATTGACGCGGTGATCGGCACGGTAATTCGGGCAGGCTGGCGCCGAGGAAGGTGCTGGTCCATACTTCGCCGCGGGACGTCGTGTTGTCCCGTCGTGGAGTGGGTTGATGCTCGGCATTGATCCCGGAGGCGCAAGCGCGGCCGTGTATGTGTGGGCCGCGGCCGGATCGGCGGCGCTCATCGCTGCACTTTGTGTCCTGGCGTTCTCGCTGCCGCGGACGACGGTCGGAGCGGCCGTCCGTGGCGGTGCGGTTCTGCTTGGGGCTGTTTTTGGCGCAGTTTTTGGCGCCGCCATGATCTCGGCTTTGACCGCCGGCGGCCTTCCAAGCGGCGAGCGGCGCGTGCTCGAAGGCCGCGCGCAGGATCTCACGCTGCGCGCGTTAGCTCCCGGCTCGCCGCTTGCCTGTCTTGATGCGCTGGCCGGAGAAAACCTCGCCACCGCTTGCGAGCGCGACATATTTGCTTCTCCCGCTGCTACGGCGGCGGCGGTTTCTTATACCGCCGCGCGTTTCGCGCTGCTTGCGGATCTGACAGCCTATCGGGCGGGCGGAGACACGACGATCGATACTGTGCTGTCACCGCTTCGCCGCTCGCTCGAGGCCGATCGCTTCGGACTCCTTGCCCACGTGCTGGCGACGCGTGACGGCTGTAGCAGCGAGAATTGCCGGGCGCTGGCGCTGCTTGGCGATGCCGGCCGCGTGCGGGCCAATCTGAGCGACGCGACGCTCCAGCATTATCTCGATCGCTACCAGCCGCTGTGGTCGAAGTCGCCGGACGTGCCGGTGGCCACGTCGGCGCCAGGCCAACTGACGCCAAGCCAATTGTTGGCAGCAGGGCTGGGCCAGCACAAAGTCGCCGCCAGCATCGATTTTCCGTCGGCCGCTTCGATCCCGGCGGTCAGCATTATGAATCCCGAGCCCAAGGGGCCGGTACTGCCGGGCGTGGCCGCGGCTGCCGCCGCGAACCCGAACCCTTCGCCGGCGGCGGCGCCGCCGCCGCGGCGCCCGCGCAAGCAGCCGGCGAATCCGCCGCCGCCCCAGGCCAATTCCGGCGCGCCGCCACCGGCGGTCGAACCCATCTGGCCGGAACCGGTGCCGCCGGCACCCGGGCGGACGACCGCGACGCCGGCTCCGCCCGAGGCGAGCGCCGCCAGCGTTCGTTCGCAGTGAGTTGAGAAGACCGGCGCGTGTCCCGCGGATGGGCTTCGGCGCGCCAACGCATCATGCTCCAATCGCATCCCGACGAATCCCACCCGCGACACCTTTCCCTTGCCGCCGGCGTCATGCTTTAGGATGCGCCATGCTCGAATCCGTCCTCATCGCCAATCGCGGCGAAATTGCCTGCCGCATCGCCCGTACCGCCAAGCGCCTCGGCATGCGCACCATCGCCGTGTATTCGGACGCGGACGCGAGCGCGCTGCATCGCAAGATGTGCGACGAGGCCTATGCGATCGGCGCCGCCGAGCCGCGGCAGAGCTACCTCTCGATCGAACGCATTATCGCGGTGGCGAAGCAAGCCGGCGCCGCGTGCATCCATCCGGGCTACGGCTTTCTGTCCGAGAACGCGGAGTTCGCCGAGGCCTGCGCGCATGCCGGCATCGTGTTCGTGGGCCCGCCCGCCGCGGCGATGCGCGCCATGGGGCTGAAAGATCGCGCCAAGGCGCTGATGGAGAAGGTCGGCGTGCCGATCGTGCCCGGCTATCACGGCGAGCGGCAGGACGCCAAATTTCTCAAGGAGAAGGCCTACGAGATCGGCTATCCGGTGCTGATCAAGCCGGCGGCGGGCGGCGGCGGCCGCGGGCTGCGCCGTGTCGACAAGCATGCCGACTTCGAAGAAGCGCTGGAAGGCGCGGTCCGCGAGGTCGAGGCGGCCTTCGGATCTGGCCGCGTGCTGATCGAGAAATACATAGCCGCGCCGCGCCACATCGAGTTCCAGGTTTTCGGCGACAGCCACGGCAACGTCATCCATCTCGGCGAGCGCGATTGTTCTTTGCAGCGCCGCCACCAGAAGGTGATCGAGGAAGCGCCGGCGCCCGGCATGACCGCGGAACTGCGCAAGCAGATGGGCACCGCCGCCGTCGCGGCGGCGAAGGCAGTCGGCTACGTCGGCGCCGGTACCGTCGAGTTCGTCGCCGACGGCAGCAAGGCGCTGCGCCCGGACGGCTTCTGGTTCATCGAAATGAATACGCGGCTTCAGGTCGAGCATCCGGTGACCGAGGCGGTGACCGGGCTCGATCTCGTCGCGTGGCAATTTCAGGTCGCCGCCGGCGAAAAGCTGCCGCTGACGCAAAGCGCGGTGAAAATCAGCGGGCACGCCGTCGAAGCCCGCGTTTATGCCGAGGATCCCGAGCACGGCTTTCTGCCGTCGACGGGACGGATCGTGGCGCTCGATCTGCCCGCCGATATCCGCGTCGATAGCGGCATCGAGGCCGGCGGCGAGGTGACGCCGTTCTATGACGCCATGATCGCCAAGCTGATCGCCGCGGCGCCGACGCGCGAAGCCGCACTCGACCGGCTGGCGCAGGCGCTCGATCACACCTTGATCGCCGGCGTGCGCAGCAATCTCGCGTTTCTCGAAGCGCTGTGCCGCGCGCCCGACTTCAGGCAAGGGAAGGTCGACACCAATTTCATCGACCGCAACCTCGCCGCGCTCGGCGCGGTGCCGCATGGCACTGACAGCGCCGCGGCCGCGCTCGGCGCCGCCTACCTGATCACGGGCGATGGCGCCGCGGCGCCGGCGGCCACCGACGAAGCCGACGCTGCATCGCCGTGGGCGGCGCGCGACGGCTTTCAGCTCGGCGGCCGCCGCGCGGTCACAGTTCCGATCCTCGTCGACAACGAAACCGCCGCGGCGACCGTCGCGTACGAGCGCGACGGCGTGCGCGTCACCATCGACGAGACGGCGCCGGCAAGCGATGCGCGCGTGTTCGCGGTGCCCGAAGAGGTCTATATTCTGCGCCGCGGCCGTCAGACGCGCGTGCGGCTGAAGGATTTCTCCATCCCCAGCGCGGCCGCGGGCGGTGGCGACGGCGCGATCAAGGCGCCGATGCACGGCCGGGTGCTGGAAATTGCCGTCGCGGTGGGCGAGCGCGTCGCCGGCGGACACCGCCTTGCCGTGATCGAGGCCATGAAGATGGAGCACACGCTGCGGGCGCCGTTTGCGGGCGTGGTCAAGCGGATCGCCGCACGCGCCGGCGCCCAGGTCGCGGAGGGCGCCGAGATCATGCTGATCGAACCCGCCGAGCAACAAGGATAGAACCAGGGTATGGCGCTGAACCTGATAAAACTTTGCGTCGGCTGCGACTCGGTGCGCGAGCTCGAGGGCTGGATCAAGCAAAGGCTCAAGGAGAAGCGCAAGCGCGGCGAAAAGGCGGAGCACATTCACCGCACCCGCATGGTACCCAAGCGCGCCGACGAACTGATCGACGGCGGTTCGCTGTTCTGGGTCATCCGCGGCGAGGTGACGTGCCGCCAGCGCATCCGCGACATCCGGCCGTTCCGGGACAAGGACGGCACCGGGCGCTGCGCGATCGTGCTCGATCCTAAAGTGGTGTTGGTCGAGCCGCGACCCCATCGCGCCTTCCAGGGCTGGCGCTATCTCGCCGCCGAGGACGCTCCGCGCGACCTCGACAAGGCGGCGCCGGGTGCCGCGGCCATGCCGGAAACGTTGCGGCGTGAATTGCGGGACCTCGGCCTCATGTAGTGCGTGGCGTGGCGCGGACGGCTGCGGTCACGTAAAGTCCGCGCCGGCTGCGCCAACGGCAAAGGCACGGGCACAGGCAAAGGGGTTGCGGAGGAAGCGAATGATCATCGAGAACGAGAAGGATGTCACCAAGGCGGTGCTGAGCGAACTTGCGCGCGCGCCCAATGCGCGCTTTCGCGAGATCATGTCCGCGCTGGTGCGGCATCTGCACGACTTCGCCCGCGAGGTGAAGCTGACCGAAGAGGAATTCCAGCTCGCCGCCTCTTACGTCAACGCGCTCGGCCAGCACACCAACGAGACGCACAACGAGGCGGTTCTGATGGCTGGATCGCTCGGCCTGTCGCCGCTGGTCTGCCTCCTCAACAACGGCGACCGCGGCCAGACCGAAACCGACGCCAACATGCTCGGTCCGTTCTGGCGCATGGATTCGCCGCGCACCGAAAACGGCGGCTCGATCGTGCGCTCGCCGACGCCGGGGCCGGCGCTGTTCGTCGACGCGACGTTCCGCGATTTCGACGGCAAGCCGATCGCCGGCGTCGAGGTCGACGTGTGGCAATCCTCGACCGAAGGCTTTTACGAGAACCAGGACCCGATGCAGAGCGATATGAATCTGCGCGGCAAGTTTTTCACCGACGCGCAAGGCCGCATTAGTTTTCGCAGCATCAAGCCGGCCGGCTATCCGATCCCGATCGACGGTCCGGTCGGCGACCTGTTACGCGCGCAAGGCCGTCACAACATGCGCCCGGCGCACATTCACGTTCTCGCCTACAAGGAAGGCTTCAAGACGCTGATCTCGCAGGTCTACGCGCCTGACGATCCGCATCTCGAGACCGACGTGCAGTTCGGCGTCACCCGCCATTTGATCGGCAAATTCGTCCGCCACGACGAGCCGCGCCCCGGCGCGCCGGACGTGACGCCGCCCTGGTATTCGCTGGAACATGTCTTTGTCATGGAAAAAGGCACGGCGCGTTTGCCGAAGCCGCCGATCAGCGGCAAGGCGCGCGGCGAGCGGCCGCAAATTCCGCACCTGGAACGCGTGTAGGCTTTCTTCAAGAATGCCCGCGACCAACGCGGGCATAACGCCGACAAAACGAGGGAGGGGACAATGCAGCGCAGAAGCGTACTCAAAGGCATGGCCGCGACCGCTATGGCGGGCGTTTCGGCCCGCCGGGCGGCCGCGCAGGACACCGTCAAGATCGGCATGTGCCTGGCTTTGACCGGCGGTTTTCAGACCGTCGGCCGCCAATGCCTCGCCGGCGCCAAGCTCTATCTCGCGCGCAACGGCGACGAGGTCGCCGGCCGCAAGATCGAACTCGTGGTCAAGGACGACCGCGGCATCGGCGACGTCGCGCGTCGCCTGGTGCAGGAAATGATCGTCAATGACCGGATCAATATCGTCGGCGCCGGCATCACGCCGTCCGCGCTCGCGATCACGTCGCTCGTCACCGAGGCCAAGATTCCGGGCGTCGTCATGATCTCGGGTACCTCGATCGTCGTCGACCGGTCGCCTTATCTGGTGCGCACCGGCTTCACGCTCGGCCAGTCCTCGGGCGTGCTCGGCACTTGGGCGGTCAAGAACGGCCACAAGCGGGTGGTGACGCTCGCCTCCGATTGGGCGCCGGGCGTCGAAGCGGAAAGCGGCGTTCAAGGACAGTTTCGTCCGCGGCGGCGGCGAGATCATCGAGTTGCTGCGCGTGCCGCTCAGCAATCCCGATTTCTCGCCGTTCCTGCAGAAGGCGCACGATCTTGCGCCCGACACCGTGTTCATCTCCTTCCCCGGCCAGCAGGCCGGCGCCTTCACCAAGCAATTCGCCGAACGCGGCCTCGACCGCTCCGGCATCAGGATCATCGGTCCCGGCGACCTCACCGATGACGACGAATTGCCGCACCAGGGCGACGTGATGATCGGGGTGATCACTGCGCACCATTACTCGACGGCGCATCCTTCGGCCATGAACAAGGACTATGTCGCGGCCTTCAAGGCGGCGAACGGCTTTCGGCCGAATTTCATTTCCGTCGGCGGCTACGACGCCATGCACCTCGTCTACGAAGCGCTGAAGAAGACCAACGGCGACACCGGCGGCGATGCCTTGATCGCCGCGATGAAAGGGATGGCCTGGGAAAGCCCGCGCGGCCCGATGTCGATCGACCCGGACACCCGCGACGTTATTCAGAACGAATACATCCGCAAGGTCGAGAAGGTGAACGGCGAACTCTTCAACATCGAATTCGCCACCATCGAGAACGTGAAGGACCCGATCCGCGGGATGAAGAAGGGGTAGGGGCAGTACTCTCCGCCACCATCACCGCGCAACGAGGGGACAACAGGTGACGAACATCATTCTTCGTGCGGGCACGGCAGCCGACGCCACGGCCTGCGGTACGATCTGCTATGAGGCCTTCAAGGCGATCGCCACGGCGCATAACTTCCCGCCGGACTTTTCCTCTCCGGCTGTAGCGACCGGCCTGCTGTCAATGCTGCTGGCACATCCGCGCTTCTACTCGGTGGTGGCCGAATGCGAAGGCCGCATCGTTGGTAGTAATTTCCTTGACGAACGATCCTCCATTGCCGGCGTTGGGCCGATTACCGTCGACTCGGCAGGCCAGAACCGCGGCGTGGGGGCACGCCTGATGGAGGATGTTCTTGATCGCGCCGCCCGCCAGCAGATGGCCGGCGTGCGCCTGCTGCAGACCGCATTTCACAACCGATCTCTCTGTCTTTACACCAAGCTCGGCTTTCGCACCCGTGAGCCTGTATCGGTCCTTCAAGGAAGGCCACTTGGGCAAAAGCTTCCGGGTTACGAGGTCCGTCCGGCGACGGCCGCGGACATTGCCGCCTGCAGCAGGATCTGCCTCCAGGTCCACGGGTTCGATCGCGCAGGCGAATTACGTGACGCTGTCGACCAGAAGACGGCGTCAGTGGTCGAGCGTCTCGATCGCATCACTGGCTACACGACCGGGATTGCCTTTTTCGGCCACAGCGTTGCGGAAACCAATTACGATTTGATGGCGCTGATCGGTGCGGCGCCCGAATTCGGCGGACCGGGCTTCATGCTGCCAACGCGCAACCATGAGGTCTTCAAATGGTGCCTAGAGGCCGGGCTGAAGCTCGTCTTCCAGATGACGTTGATGACGACGGGTCTCTACAACGAGCCCATTGGGGCTTACATGCCGTCTGTCCTCTATTGATGCGATGAGCAACGGCTCTCAGCCACAGTAGCTTGGTGTCAACAACCGATGCTTCGATATGATGGAAATGCGGCATGACGGAAATGCGGCGTCGAGGCTGGCGCCAGCGTGCATCGCCAATCAAGTCAATAAGTGACTATATATCCTCGAAAAAGCGTTCATCGCGCTGACTGCAACAAAGGATCATGAGTGACCTCACCCAAGCCTATCCCGATCTTCGACGGCCACAACGACGTGCTGTTGCGGCTCTATCTGCACGGCGGTGCGGACCCGGTTGCGGCGTTCCTGCAAGGCGGCGACAAGGGCCAGTTGGATCTTCCGAAAGCGCGCCAGGGCGGCTTTGCCGGCGGCTTGTTCGCGATCTTCGTGCCGTCGCCGAAACGCAAGAACGGCGGCAATGGCGAAACGGCGGCGCCGGCAACGGGCGGCGTCGTCGGCAGCGAAGCCGAGCCGCCGGCCGTCGAGCTGGCGGAGGCGCAGCGGGTGGTCTTTGCCATGGCGGCGCTGTTGTATCGCATCGAGCGGGAGTCGCAGGGCCGCGTGCGCGTCTGCCGCGATGTCGGGGATATCGAACGCTGCCTCGCCGACGACGTTTTGGCGGCGGTGCTGCATATCGAAGGCGCGGAGGCGATCGACGCGAATTTCGAGCTGTTGGACGTGCTGCACGCCGCGGGGCTGCGCTCGCTCGGCCCGGTCTGGAGCCGGCCGAATATTTTTGGCCATGGCGTGCCGTTCCGCTGTCCGTCTTCGCCCGACACCGGACCGGGCCTGACCGATCTCGGCAAGGCGCTGATCGGCGCCTGCAACCGCCTGCGGATGCTGATCGACCTGTCGCACCTCAACGAACGCGGGTTCTGGGACGTCGCCGAAATCAGCAATGCGCCGCTCGTCGCCACGCACTCCAACGCCCATGCCTTAAGCCCGCATTCGCGCAATCTCACCGACAAGCAATTGGCGGCGATCCGTCAATCCGGCGGCCTGGTCGGCGTCAATTTCGCGGTGAGCTTTCTGCGCGAGGACGGCCGTCACGACAGGGACACGCCGGTTGACCTGATCATCCGGCATATCGAGCACATGCTCGAACACGCCGGCGAGGACGGCGTCGCCTTCGGCTCCGATTTCGACGGCGCCATGATCTCCAAGGAGCTCGGCAACGCCGCCGGACTGCAAATTCTGGTGCAGGCGATGCGGCAGCGTGGATTCGGCGAGCCGCTGATCGAGAAATTATGCTTTCGAAATTGGCTGCGGGTGTTGGGGCGGACGTGGGGTGAGGGGTAGGGTGGGCAAAGGCGCGGAACGCGCCGTGCCCACGCGTCCTTGATTGCTCGGCATTGCAGTCCGCGTGGGCTTCGCTGCGCTGCGCCCACCCTACACGCTACACCCCGACATTATCGATCAGCCGCGTGCCGCCGATGCGCGCCGCGACCAACAAGCGGAGCGGCCCGTCACTCGCGGACTTGAGCGGCGCCAGTGTCTCGGCGTGGCGCGCTTCGAGGTAATCGAGCACGAAGCCTGATTTGATGATGGCGGCGCGGCCTTGCCGCAAGGTCGCGGCGACGGGGCGGCCCGCGGCGATCCGTTCGGCGCAGTCGGCGAGCGTGCGATAAAGGACCGGCGCGACGGCGCGCTGTTGCGGCGAGAGATAGCGGTTGCGCGAGGACAGCGCGAGGCCGTCGGCCTCGCGCAGCGTCGGGCCGCCGACGATGCGGGTCGCAAGATCGAGGTCGCGGGCAAGCTGCGTCACGACTTTGAGCTGTTGAAAATCCTTCTCGCCGAACACCGCGATATCGGGCGCGCATTGGATCAGAAGCTTACTCACCACCGTCGCCACGCCGGCGAAGAAGTGCGGCCGGAAGGCGTCCTCGAGCCCGGCGAGCGCCGGGCCTTCCGGCACGATGCGGGTGGCGAAGCCGGACGGGTACATCGTCTCGACGGCCGGCGCCCAGACGAGATCGGTCTTAAGCGCGGCGAGCGCGGCGATATCGGCGGCGAAGGTGCGCGGATAAGTGCCGAGGTCCTCATGCGCGGCAAATTGCGTCGGGTTGACGAAGATCGACACCACGACGTGGTCGGCGCGGCGTTGCGCCAGGCGCACCAAAGCGAGATGGCCGGCATGCAGCGCGCCCATGGTCGGAACGAGCGCGACCGTGTCGTCGCGCGCGCGCCATGGCTTAAGCGCGCGCCGCAGCGCCGTTAGGGTATGCGCGATCCGCGGATGTCGTCGCGCCGTCATAAAAGTTTTGGTCA
The DNA here is from genome assembly GCA_963836095.1 of uncultured Pseudomonadota bacterium. Lineage (GTDB taxonomy): Bacteria > Pseudomonadota > Alphaproteobacteria > Rhizobiales > Xanthobacteraceae > BOG-931. The sequence continues at coordinate 66,468 of CAWIHU010000010.1, read as the reverse complement.
TGGCGTTAGAAGGCTGGCGTTAGAGGGCTGGCGTTGCCGGGCGAGCACAGAGTGCGCGCATTCGTGCGTGCGTCGTGTGGTTAAGATTAACTTATCGAAGCCGATGCTGTATCTTGACCATAAGCGTTGCAAGCCGGAGAAGAGATAGCCACCCGGGGGGTAGCGTTATTCATGTTGATGCAGGCAGACGTTGGCAAGCCAGTTTCGGCGCACGTCATCGTTCTTGGTAACGAGAAAGGCGGCTCGGGCAAGTCGACCACCGCTATGCACGTGGCCGTCGCGTTGCTGCAGGCCGGCCAGCGCGTCGCCACCATCGACCTCGATTCGCGCCAGCGCAGCTTTACGCACTATGTCGAGAACCGCCGCGACTGGGCGGCGCGGGCCGGCGTCAATCTGGAACTTCCCGAACATTACTGCGTCGCCCGCGGCTTCGGCGTGCGGCTCGATGAGATCGAGGCGCAGGAGTTCGCCGCCTTCGCCGAGGCGGTGACGGCGGTCGAGAATACCCACGATTTCGTCGTCATCGATACCCCCGGCAGCGATTCCTATCTGATGCGGCTCGCGCACTCGATGGCCGATACGCTGATCAGCCCGCTCAACGACAGCTTCGTCGATTTCGACGTGCTCGGCGTCGTCGACCCGACCACCTTCGAGGTGACGGGTGTCAGCCACTATGCCGAGATGGTCCGTGAGGCGCGGCGGCAGCGCCGCATGGTCGACGGCGGCATGACCGACTGGGTGGTGGTGCGCAACCGGCTGTCGACGCTCGGCTCGCGCAACAAGCGCCTGGTCGGGGAGGGGGTCGAGGAACTCGCCAAGCAGCTCGGCTTTCGCGCCGTCGACGGCTTTGCCGAGCGCGTGGTCTATCGCGAATTCTTCCCGCGCGGACTGACCGCGCTCGACGACATCAACGAGGATACGCTGGGCCAGCGGCCCAACCTGTCGCACGTGACGGCCCGCGACGAGGTCAAGAAACTGATAGAGTCGCTGCGGCTGCCGATCGACGAGCGCGGCAAGCGCCGCGCCGCGGCGCGTGCCGAATGGCTCGCCACCGCCGACAAGCCGCTCGACACCCACGATCTGCTGGCGTAGCGCGGCGCGCAGGTTTCCCTTATTGCCGACGATGCTTTATGGGCCATGCTTTACGGGTCATGCCTTGGTAGCTCATGGCTTGGTAGACCGGTCGGACGATCGAATATCTCATGGCACTGCTTCTTCTTCTCGGCGTAGTCGTATTCGTTGCGCTGCGCTTAGCCGGTATCGGATTTTCCGCGCGCCGCCTGGGCGGGATCGGCGCGCTGATCTTTGCCGTGTTTCTCGTCTCGCGCGGTGAAGTTTTGCTCGCGGCCCCGGCCGCCGCCGCCGGTGTCTGGCTGCTGGGTTGGCTGCCGGGCTGGATGCCGTCCTGGATGCCGTCCTGGCTTCAAGGTCTCGGCGGCCGCCCTTTCAAGGCTGCGGGCCGGGTCTCGCGCGTGCGCTCGGCCTATCTCGAGGTCGAGCTCGACCACGACAGCGGCGTGATGCGCGGGCGCGTTCTCGCCGGACGCTACCAGGGCACCGCGCTCGATGCGCTCGCTGCGCCGACGCTGATCGAACTGCTCGGCCAGATCGACGGCGACAGCCGCCAATTATTGCTGGCCTATCTTGACCGCAGGGAGCCCCGCTGGCGTGAATACGCGCAGCGCGATACGGCAGCGGGGAACGGCGGCCGCGCGGCGTCCGGCGGCAAAATGACTGAACAGGAGGCCTATCAAATCCTTGGCCTTCAGGCCGGAGCGAGTGCGCAAGACGTTGCTCGCGCTCATCGTTCCCTGATAAAGAAACTGCATCCCGACCAAGGGGGGTCGACGTATCTCGCGGCCCGCGTCAACGAGGCCAAGGACGTCCTGCTTCGCCGCCATCGCTCAGATTCCCGATATTGATCCTCGCGGGGCTCCCGTCTGGTGAATGACGCCTTTTCGCGCGCTCCGTTGGGCCGGAGTTTCGCGCCTGGTCGTTATTTTAGTGTTTATTCCGCCCGCTCCGCTTCGACCAACAAAGACGAGCTTGCCCTATCCTGGTGGGGAATTCCGGGTCTAATCGTTGTTTGAGCGTGTCCTTTTCGCAAAACCGGGTCCCACTTTTGCGGGACACGCTTTAATTCTTCAACGCCATGCAGTCGATGTCGTTGCGCTTGAGCTGCTTGCAGGTCGCTTCCGCCGTCGCCCTGTCGAAGCCGGCAAAGCGCGCGCGGTAAAGCGCCTTGTCGCCTTTCTGGATGCGCTCGGTGAAGGGATCTGCCGCGGCCAGCGCGGTGCGGACCTTGGTCTGCGCGGCGCTCAAATGCTGCTTGGCCTCGTCTTCGGCTTCGAACGCGCCGATCTGGATGAGCCAGCCGCCATGGGCATGGGCCGCGGCTTGAGGCTCGGATTTCGGCAGTTCGGCTTTCGCCGGTTGGGCCTTCGCCGGTTCCGCTTTCGCTGGTTCAGGCTTTGCTGATTTAGGTCTGGCGGTTTCGGCTTTTGCCGCATCGGATTTGGCCGCGGGCTCGGTCGGCGCGGGCTCGGACGACACGGTCAATTCCGCCGTTTGCTGCGGACGCCCCGCCGGCGCTGCCGGGCGCGTTGCCACCGGCTGCAGTGTGGGCATCGGCGCGAGCGCCGCGGTCTGGATCGGCGCGGTACGGTAAGTGATCGTCCTGACCAGGAGCGGTTGCATCGGGTCGTTCGAGCCGACCGACGGGCCGGCCTTGACGCTGGCTGCCGGCGCTACGTCGGCGCGGGCGGCCAGCGTAACCTTGGCCGCCGGAGCGCGCTCGGTCTTCTCGGCGCGCTCCGTCCTCTCGGCAACGACCGGCGACGTGCGCCGCAGCGCGGCTTCCTTGATGTGATCGCCGATCAGGTCGCGCATGTGCGCGTCGCGGGAGGAGGCCGAATGGCCGCCGAGCACCACGGCAACGATGTAGCGGCCGTCGCGGTGAACCGAGGTGACGAGATTGAAGCCGGACGCCCGCGTATATCCGGTCTTGATGCCGTCGACGCCGCCGACGGCGCCGAGGAGGTGGTTGTGATTGCGCATCGCCTCGCCGTGGTAGGTGAAGGACGGCGTGGCGAAATAGCGATAGTAGCGCGGAAAGCGGTCCTCGATCGCCCGGCCGAGCAGCGCCTGGTCGCGCGCGGTGGTGACCTGGTCGTCGTCCGGCAGGCCCGAGGCATTGACATAAGTGGTGCGGCTCATGCCGAGCGCATGGGCCTTCTGCGTCATCAGCTTGGCGAACGCGTCCTCGTCCCCGGCGAGATTTTCGGCGATGGTCACGGCGACGTTGTTGGCCGATTTCGTGACCACGGCCTTGATGGCGTCTTCGACCTCGATGGTCTGGCCCGCTTTGAGCTCGAGCTTCGAGGGCGCCTGCTCGGCCGCGTGCGCCGAGACCTTGAGCGGCGTGTCGAGCTTGACCCTGCCGGCATCGAGGCGCTCGAACAGGAGGTAAAGCGTCATGATCTTGGTCAGCGAAGCCGGATGACGCAGCGCATCCGGGTTCGACGATTGCAGCACTTCGCCGCTGTTGCCGTCGACGACGATGGAGGCGAAAGGCGGCGAATAGTCCTCGGCATCGGCGTGGGCATGAGCGTGACGGTGGACGCGCGCCGAATGATGGGAAATATGCAGGTAAGCGTGGCGGTGACGGCGCGCATCGGCCGCATCACTGGTCACCGTGAGCGCCGCGACCCCGGCGGCGAAACCCAACACGCAACAACGAAGCCCATTGCGGGCTTCCATACGCACATACGCCATTACGCACACCCCGTCCCTGAACGCACGCGCGGCCCCGTCGAGGCCAACCCCTGTCTCACTCCTTCAGGGACGGCGCTCTCTGCCACGGCGTGCCGCTCGGTTCGGCACGTCCGGCGAGAGAGGCATTGCCCCCCGACCAAGGACCGGTCGTCGCACCGACGACACAGTCAAGCACGCTAGGCGAACGCCGTTGCAAAAGCGTTAAGTCCCCACGGCGCTGCTTTTCTCGCGCACTGCCGCCGACACCCGTTGCGGTTTTTGTGCAGTGCACTATACTAGTGTCGACGCCGGAGTGGGCGTTTTCAAGGCGATGGGTCAGTCAAGGTTAACCGCGGCCGCGCGCCGCCGGGAGAACAGCCGTGATCAACAGCGATGAAATGAACAAATTCGGCAAAGACAGCATGGATATGGCGATGGGTTCGTTCGGAGCCTGGAGCAAGACCACGCAGGCGATCGCGACCGAGGTCGCCGATTACACCAAGAAGTCGTTCGAAGGCTCCGCCGCCGCCTGGGAAAAGCTCATGGCCGCCAAGAGCCTCGACAAGGCCATGGAAGTGCAAACCGAGTACGTGAAGTCCGCCTATGAAGGCTTCGTCGCCGAAGCGACCAAGCTCAGCGAGCTTTACACCGATCTCGCCAAGGAATCCTACAAGCCGTTCGAAGGCGTGATCGCCAAGGCCACGATGATGAAGTGAGCGGTGATGAACTGCGCGGTGATGAAGTAAGCACAGTCCCGCGCGCACCGGCACGTGCAGCGCGGTTTGGGCACCGCGCGACGTGGACGTTCGAGACCCGGACGTTCGAGACCCGGACCGTTCGATCTATCTCGACACGCTGAAGCAACGGCGCCACATCAGGCTCTCGGCTCTGGCGCCGTTATTGTTTTGCCAGCACGGCCTCGAGTGCTGCGGCGATCCGCGCGAGGCTGTGTTCGATGCGCCCGACCCGAAAAGCGATATGCTCGAGCGCATAGGCCGAGCGCTTGTCGACCGACGGCATGTTCTGCGCGTCGTAATCCGGGACGTATTCCTGCTCGAGTTCGCGGAGCAGCCTGGCGCGTTTCACCGCGTCCACCATATGAACATCTCCTCTCGCACCGGCGATCATCGGGTCGGCGATAATTATCCGAGTTGGCGCCCGGCACCAATCCGGATTGGTACCGGGCTTGCTTGTCGGAAACGCCACAATGATGCCGCAAGCGGGCCGCGGAGGGTGGGCAACCGGTTTTGCGATCCGTTACGTCATCGGTCTGGAACACGGCGGGTTTCAAAACTATAGTAACGTATTGTCGATTGCCCCGGGGCGCAGGCCTCGCGGCCAACCCCGCGGTCAGCGATCGCGCAAAACCAAGTCCGGACGATAGACGAAACGATGCCGCCGCGTGAAAATCCGATAGCCTACTCGCCAGTCCGCCTTGCGGACGACGACCGTAAGCGCAAGGGCGACCCGAACGGTCCGGGAACCGCGGTCATCACCAAGACCCGGCCGCAGACCAAGCGGCCGAACCTCTACCGGGTGCTCCTGCTCAACGACGACTACACGCCGATGGAGTTCGTGGTTCATGTGCTCGAGAACTTCTTCAACAAGGATCACGAGGCGGCCCATCGGATCATGATGCACGTCCACCAGCACGGCATCGGCGAGTGCGGGGTGTTCACTTACGAGGTCGCCGAGACCAAAGTGACGCAGGTCATGGACTTTGCCCGGAAACATCAGCATCCTTTGCAGTGCATCATGGAGAAGAAGTGACGTCCGGGGGGATGGCCATAACAACGATGGGACATTGAATGCCAACGTTCTCGCGCAGCCTCGAACAGTCGCTCCACCGCGCTCTGGCGCTGGCCAATGAGCGCCATCACGAATACGCCACGCTGGAGCATCTCCTGCTGGCGCTGATCGAAGATCAGGACGCGGCGGCTGTCATGCGGGCCTGCAACGTCGATCTCGACAAATTGCGCCGCAGCCTCGTGGCCTATCTCGAATCCGAGCTCGACAATCTGGTCACCGACGGGGCGGAGGATTCCAAGCCGACCGCCGGCTTCCAGCGCGTCATCCAGCGCGCGGTCATCCACGTCCAGTCGTCGGGCCGCGAGGAAGTCACCGGCGCCAACGTTCTGGTCGCGATCTTCGCCGAGCGCGAGAGCCACGCCGCGTATTTCCTGCAGGAGCAGGACATGACGCGCTACGACGCGGTCAATTACATCAGCCACGGCATCGCCAAGCGGCCGGGCATGTCCGAAGCCCGCCCGGTGCGCGGCTCCGAGGAAGACACCGAAACCAAGAACGGCGACGAGCCGAAGAAGAAGGGCGACGCGCTCGAAGCCTATTGCGTCAACCTCAACAAGAAGGCGCGCGAGGGCAAGATCGATCCATTGATCGGCCGCGATTTCGAGATCAGCCGCACCATCCAGGTGCTGTGCCGGCGCCAGAAGAACAATCCGCTGTTCGTCGGCGAGGCCGGCGTCGGCAAGACCGCGATCGCCGAAGGCCTGGCGCGCCGCATCGTGCACGGCGAGGTGCCGGACGTGTTGCGCAACGCCACCGTGTTCGCGCTCGACATGGGCACGCTCTTGGCCGGCACGCGCTATCGCGGCGATTTCGAGGAGCGGCTCAAGCAGGTGATCAAGGAACTGGAAGCCTATCCCGGCGCCATCCTGTTCATCGACGAGATCCACACCGTGATCGGCGCCGGCGCGACTTCCGGCGGCGCCATGGACGCCTCGAACCTGCTCAAGCCGGCGCTCGCCTCGGGCACGGTGCGGTGCATGGGCTCGACCACCTACAAGGAGTACCGCCAGTACTTCGAGAAGGACCGGGCGCTGGTGCGGCGGTTCCAGAAGATCGACGTCAACGAACCGACCGTTCCGGACGCGATCGAGATCCTCAAGGGGCTCAAGCCGTACTTCGAGGATTATCACAAGCTCAAATACACCAACGAAGCCATCAAGGCGGCGGTCGAACTGTCGTCGCGCTACATCCACGACCGCAAGCTGCCGGACAAGGCGATCGACGTGATCGACGAATCCGGCGCGGCGCAGATGCTGCTGCCGGAAAGCCGGCGCAAGCGCACCATCGGCATCAAGGAGATCGAGACCACGATCGCCACCATGGCCCGGATCCCGCCGAAGGCAGTGTCGAAGGACGACGCCGAAGTGCTGCGGCATCTGGAAGACACGCTCAAGCGCGTGGTCTACGGCCAGAACAAGGCGATCGAGGCGCTTTCGGCCTCGATCAAGCTCGCCCGCGCCGGCCTGCGCGAACCGGAAAAGCCGATCGGCTGCTACCTGTTCTCCGGCCCGACCGGCGTCGGCAAGACCGAAGTCGCGCGCCAGCTCGCCGCCACGCTCGGGGTCGAGATCATCCGATTCGACATGTCCGAGTACATGGAGCGGCATACGGTGTCGCGGCTGATCGGCGCGCCGCCCGGCTATGTCGGCTTCGACCAGGGCGGCCTTCTCACCGACGGCGTCGACCAGCATCCGCACTGCGTGCTCCTGCTCGACGAAATCGAGAAGGCGCACCCGGATCTCTACAATGTGCTCCTGCAGATCATGGATCACGGCAAGCTGACCGACCATAACGGCAAGCAGGTCGACTTCCGCAACGTCATCCTGATCATGACGACCAACGCCGGCGCCGCCGACCTCGCCAAGGCCGCCTTCGGCTTTACGCGCACCAAGCGCGAGGGCGACGACATGGAGGCGATCAACCGCATGTTCGCGCCGGAATTCCGCAACCGGCTCGATGCCATCATCACCTTCGCGCATCTGTCGCAGGACGTGATCGCGCAGGTGGTGGAGAAGTTCGTGCTGCAGCTCGAAGCTCAGCTCGCCGATCGCGACGTTACCATCGAACTGACCGACGAAGCGACCAAGTGGCTGATCGAGAACGGCTACGACGAGCAGATGGGCGCCCGGCCGATGGCGCGGGTGATCCAGGAGCACATCAAGAAGCCGCTCGCCGACGAGGTGCTGTTCGGCAAGCTCAAAAACGGCGGCCACGTCCGCGTGATCCTGATCACCGACGAGAGCGGCGAGAGCAAGCTCGGCTTCGACTATCCGGCGGGGCCGATCACGCCGCGGCCGGAAAAGCTCCCCGAGCCGCGCCGCGCCAAGAAGCGCCGCGCCTCGCCGCGAAGGAAGCCATCGGGCGGCCCCGGCGGCAACACGCCGCCGCGCCGCGGTTCGGTGCCGAAGGTGCCGCTGGTCAAGGTGTGAGCGATAAGCGGGGCGGGCGGGTCATGTCACCCGCCCGTGCAGCTTTTTTTGGTCGCCGGCGCGCAATGACCGTGACCTTGCATTGAATTGTGAACTACTTGCTCGTCGGCAGTGCACTTCTCGCACGACTACGTCGCCGGCTCTCCAAGCAAGGCAGACTTTCCAAGCAAGTAAGGCGCTTTGAAAGCACGCTGCTTTCCTCACCAAAGGAGGAGCCGCGTGGGCGAGTGCGTCAACACGCTTGCGGATATGCCGAAAATGGAATATTATTCATACGATGGAATGGCCGGTCGAGTATACTGATGAGTTTGGCGAATGGTGGGATACCCTCACACAGGCCGAGCGGATCAGTCTGGACGCTCATATCCGCACTTTGGAGCAACGCGGTCCCAATCTGCCGTTCCCCTATTCCAGCGGGGTCAATGGATCGCGGCACGCCCACATGCGGGAATTGCGCGTGCAGAGCGGCGGCAAGCCGCTGCGGGTGTTCTACGCTTTCGATCCCCGCCGCACAGTGATCCTGCTCATCGGCGGCGACAAGACCGGCGACAGACGTTTCTACGACCGCATGATCCCGGTGGCTGATCGGCTTTACGACGAGCATCTGGCCGAGTTGAAGAAGGAGAAGAACGATGGCCGGTAGGCATTCATTCGCGAAACTGCGCGCCAGCATGACACCGGACGCGCAAGCCAAAGCCGAAGCCGAGGCGCTGCGGCTCGGCGAAGAGATGGACCTCGCCGAGGTGCGCCGCGCCTTGAGGCTGTCTCAGGACGAGATCGCGCAGGCGCTCCAGGTCGGGCAAGGATCGGTTGCCAAGATCGAGAAACGGGCGGACATGTATGTCAGCACCCTGCGTCGCTTCATCGAAGCCATGGGCGGCGAATTGGAAATTGTCGCGCGATTCGCCGATCATTCGGTCAAGATCAAAAACTTTGCCGATCTGTCCGAAAAGCGGCGGGACTGAATTGACGGGGCGGCGGCCGGAACCCGGCGGCGCGGCGAACCTCAGCGCGGCTGCGCCGAGGAAATTGCGAAGATCGCGACCGCGGTACTGGGTTATCGGCCGGCGCTCTTCGCGGACCCTGTGGCGCCTCGGTCAGTTCACGGCCTTGCAGCGTGGGCAGGTGTCGCCATGACAGGCGCGGCACCAGGCTTTGCCGCAAGAAGGGCAAGGAGACTGCGCCGTCGAATCGGTCAGGTGCAGATGGTCGTCGCAGATCCAGCGCGCCAGCCCGAGGCCGGGTCCCCAGTCGCAGGGCGGCGGTTCGATGATGCGCATGGCCGGATGCCAGTCGATATGGATGATCCTCTCGCCCTTGCGTCTCTTGATCAGCAGGGCGTAGCGATGCACCGGTACGTACAGCGTCAAACCTTGCGCCCAATCGATGGTTACGCGCAGCGCGTAATTGTGGCGTAAATCATCGAGTTTGGCGGCATATTCGCGCTCGACCGCGGCAATGCGCATCTCCTCGCGCTTCCTGTCCGCCGCCGCCTTTTCGCCCGCTACCGGCGCCAGCGCAGTGAGTCTCGTCTGTGCGCTCCGGCGCAAATCATCGTGATATTCGTAGATGCGGCCGCGGTCGCGATCCAGCCTGCGGCGCATAGCGGCGACGAAGGCCTCCAGATCGCGGCGAACATGATGGGCGACGAGCGGCCGCACGCGGTTGGCCAACGTCGCCGCATCATAGGCCGCTCCGGCGGCGCGGCAGATGTCGGGCTCGGGCGCGTGCCAAGCGGTGTTGGCCAGCATCGCGCGCAGTCGCCCGAGGCTATCGCCGTCGAACGCTGCGCCGGTGCCCTGGTTGAGGCCAATCCAGACCAAGCCGTCCCGCCTTTCATCCGAAACGGCGGAGTAACGGAACGCGAGCAAGAGACAGCGCGTCCATGCCGGCGCGGCGCCGTGCAGTCGCCAGATGGCGTTGGGCAGGTCGAGTGCCCGCTCGATCATGTGCTCCGGATCGCTCGGCGGCGCGACGGCCGGCGCGACGACAAGCTGCCGCGCCGCGAAGCGTCCGGATTCGCCGAGCAGCGCGCCGAAGCGGTCGAGCCAGTCGCCTTCGAGGCGGATCGGCACGGCGCCTGCGGGCGTCGTGGCGCCAAATCCAAGCCGCGAAATTTCCGTCCAGCCCATGGCCGCGCGCAGCGGCTCCGGGGCAAGCACTTCGAGCCCATCCGGCTCGATCGGATCGACCGCTGCGCCCGTGCTATCCAAGACGTCGGCGACGAAATCGCGCAACGCTCCCATCGTCCATCCTCAGGCGGTTTCGAAATCCTCGCCGAACAGCTTCTCGTCGAGCGCCTTGGCGCCCTCGTGCTGGTCGCGCGCCTTTTGCAGGCGCTGACCCAGCGTCTCGAACGCTTGGGCGCGACCTTCTTCCGTCGCCGTCAGCCACGCATCGAGCAGCAAATCCGGAAACTCGCGCTCCTCTTCCATGCCGCCGAGGATGGCGCCGACCTCGCCCACGACGAGTTCGAACATCGAGATTTTCTCGTCGAGCAGCGTCAGCAGCTGTTCTTCCAGGGTGCCGCGGGTGACGAGATTGAAAACGAACACCTCGCGGCTCTGGCCGATCCGGTCGATGCGGCCGATGCGCTGCTCGATCGCCATCGGATTCCACGGTACGTCGAAGTTGATCAGGGTGTTGCAGAACTGGATATTGCGGCCTTCGCCGCCGGATTGGGTGCACAACAGAACGGTCGCATGTTCGCGAAAGGCCGCGACCGCCGCATCCTTGTCCGGCCCGCTGAGACCGCCGTGGAATTGCACGCAGGTAACGCCGGCCGCGTCGAGGCGGTCGGCCAGATGGGCGAGCGTCTGGCGCGAATGGACGAACACGAGCTTCTTCTCGGTGGGATTGCGCCGCACGAGTTCGATGAGCGCCGCCTCCTTGCCGCCGGTCGGGATCGCGGCCCACCGCGCGGCAAGGGCGGCCCAGGTCGGATCGCCGGCATTGCGTGCCGCCACGCGGGCGACCGCCGCCGCGGCGGCCTGCGGCGAGGAGCCCGCCGCGCCGAGAAGATGGTGCAGCGCGAGCCGTTCACGCTTCGCCTCGTCCTTCGCCGCCAATCGCCGCGCTGCCGCGGCAAGAACGGCGTAAGCCTCGGCTTCGCCGGGACTGCTGTCGACCCTGATGGTGGCGGCGTGGCGCTGCGGCAGCTTGAGGGCGACGACGGCACGGGTGTTGCGAATCATCGCGCCGCGCATCAGCGCGCGCAGCTTTTCCGAATTGGCCGGCTGGCGCGGCTTGCCCGGCGTCATGTAGGCGAGGCGGAACTCCTTCGGAAGTCTTGAAAATGCCGGGCTTGAGCAGCGTCAGGAGATTGTACAGCTCGGTCAGATCGTTCTGCACCGGCGTCGCCGACAGCAACAGCAGAAAACGCTTACTGAGCGAGTCGACGAGTTTCCAGCTTTGGCTCGAGCGGTCGCGCAGATGGTGCGCCTCGTCGACGACCACGAGATCGAACTGGCGCCCGATCAACCGCTGCGCATGTTCGCGTCGTCGTGCGGCGGCGATCGAAGCGATGATGCGATGCTGCCGCCAAAACGCTTCCGGCGCGTCGCGCAGGAGCGCGTCGTGGCTGGTGGCGAAGGCGACGCCGAATTTATTCTCCAGCTCTTCGCGCCATTGGCCGACCAGCGCGGCCGGCGCAAGCACCAGGATATGCTCGGCCATGCCGCGCAACGCATATTCCTTGAGCACCATGCCGGCCTCGATGGTCTTGCCGAGCCCGACTTCGTCCGCCAGCAGAACGCGGCCGCGGAACTGCTTGAGCACTTTGCGCACCGTTTCGATCTGATGCGAAAGCGGCTCGACCCCGGCGAGGTGCGGCAGGCACAAGAGCTCGTCGAAACCTTGCGCCAAGCCGAGATGATCGAACCGCTCGCGCAGGCCGAACCAATGGCCGCCGGGTTCCGGCGCGTGCGTGATCGCCGCCAGGAGCGGCGCCATATCGAAGTCGATCGTGAAGGGAATCTCGATATCGACCCGCGTCAGAGGCGGCGGCAACGGGGCGGCGACGGCCGCAGCCGGCGCTTGGCGTCGGGCGCCCGCCGTTGCCATCTTCGGTGCGGCTTTCGGCTTGATCTTGGCCCGCGCTATGCGTTGCCGGGCCTGCGTCCTGATGTCGCCGTTCAGGATATCCTCGATCTGGCGGCTTAGCCAAGGCACACGCCCGGAGCCGCCGAAAAAAGCTTGCCTCGCGGTTTGCCATCGCAGGAAGCCGTGGCGCTCCAACAACGACCGCGCCGCGGCCCATTTCCCGAGTTGGCCGAACGCCAGAGCGTGCAGAAGATTCAAGGCGGGCCCCGACGCGTAGGCGGAGCATCGCTTGAGGAAGACAAGCGCTCGCTGCGGCCGCGCGTCGAACAGTGCGGCGGTGGCGGCTAACGTGAGAACCATGGGGTCGGCGGGGCAGGCCGCAACGGCGTCTTCCGCCAGCGCCAGTAAGCCCGAATCGCGCTCTGCAAACGCGCCGCGGAGCCGTTGCGACCAGCGCTCCGCTTCGCCGGGCGCCTCCTCGAACAGTTCCGGCTGACGCAATGCTGAACGCCGCATGGCCATGGCCCGACTGAAAATGCCGCAGCAAATCGCGGCTCGAATCACTCCCAGCCGTAGAAAGCTACACCGTCGCCAAGAAAGTCGACAATCGTCGGACGCGCGATGTCTACATTTCAGATTTTGTCGCGGCCCTGCGGGCGCCGCAGCTCGCGCGCGAACCAGATCGCCAGCGCGGGAAACGCGACGGCCGTGCCGATATAAAGCGGCACGGCGCCGAAGCGGTCGATCACCAGCGCGCCGAGCGCGACGCCGGCGGTCTGGCCGAAATAGAGCGCCGAGGAGAAGATCGCGACCGCGGTGCCGCGGGCTTCCGGCGTCATCTGCGTCGCATAGGTCTGCAGCGTGTTGTGGAACATGTAGAAGCCGAGCCCAATCGCCGTGGTCGCGAGCGGCGCGAGCCACCACGCGGCCTCGACCGAGAGCACGATATAGGCGGCTGTGATGACGAAGCCGCCGATCACGGTGAGCCCGGCCGGGCCGAGGCGGAACACGAAGTGCCGTACCAGCCCCGCATAGATCAGTCCGCCGACGCCGAAGAAGGCGACGGTGACGCCGACGAGGGTGAAGCTGACGCCGAAGCGGGCGTGCAGGTCGGCGCCGATATAGGCGAACGCGCCCCAAGCGAGGGCGGCTTCGATGAAGCCGACGATGAGGACCGTGCGTGCGAACGGGTTCGACAGCACCGCGGCGTAATCGGCGCGGAAGCTTCGCCCCCACCCTGACCCTCCCCCGCGAGCGGGGGAGGGGAGGGAGGGGGAAGCGTGATCGGCTGCCCGCGTGCGCGGATCCGCGATGAGTTCCGCGACCAGACCCGCGCCGGCCAGGGCGAACATGGCGGCGAGGACGAAAAACACGTTGCGCCACCCGACAAGATCGCCGAGCACGCCGCCGGCGACCTGTCCGAACAATTGGCCCAGGATGTAGCCCGAGGCGTAGCGCGCCAGGATCGGCTGGCGCTTGTCGTAGGGCGTGACATCGCCGACATAGGCCATCGAGATCGGGATGATCCACCCGGCCGCCGCGCCGGTGGCGAGCCGCGCCAGCGCAAGCTGCGGCAGCGTCGAAACCGTGCCGCAGACGGCGACCAGCGCCGCGGCGACGACGGTGGCGATGGTGACGGCGCGGAATTTGCCGAAGCGGTCCGCGACCGGCCCGGCGACGAATTGGATGGTGCCGTGCGTCAACGCATAGCCGGTCACGACGATGGCGGCGACGCCCACCGTGGTGCGAAAGTCGGCCGCGATCTGCGGCAACAGTAAGTCGGTCACCCTTACTTGCGCTTGGGCGGCGAAGCCGGCGGCCGCCAGCAACATGATGGAACGCACCGGCGTGCGGTGCGGCGTGGCGGTGGGGGCGGGGGACACGTTGAAAAGGGTTTCCGCGATCGCTGCAGTCGGGAGGATTGCGGCGTTGACACCCAACGCGGCGCGGGCTTCTTACCCCGCCAGATGCCGGAAGCGAAACAGCGATGATCGAAAAGACCTATACCCCCGCCGCAGTCGAGGGCCGCATTTACGCCGCATGGGAAGCGGAAGGCGCGTTTCGCGGCGGCCTGGCAGGGCGGCCGCGCATCGTTTCTCGCTGATCGTTGAGGCCGGCCGCTTACTCGCCTGAGCGCGGTTGCGAAGAGGGGGGATGCAGCCGCGTGTCGAGCGCAAATCGCTCCTGCGAACGAATCGAATAGGCGTCGAATGCTTTGGTGCCGACAAAAATCAAATTCCAGCTGTTGATCGATACCGCGCTCGGGATGACGACAAACTTGTGCCGAGCCAAAAGTCGATCGCCGAACATTTGTTGGCCGGCGCTGGGAATTCCGGGCCGCAGCCAGTTCGGATTGGGAATGTCGCCTGGCGCGACGATGTGGACGCTCGACGGATCGCTGATCTCGACAGCGGTCAGGACATGCGGAACGGTGTCCAAGGCGTCAAATCCCTTGTGAACGGCGACTTCGAGAATGGCGGTCGCGGGATCGATCGAGCAGTAGACCGCTCTTACGCCCCGGCCGTTCCATCGGCCGCCTTCGAGGTAGGCTCCTTCGCCGCTGTCCCAGATTGCCGCATAGGACGATCTGTCGAGCCGCCATGCCACGAGTTCGGTGCCGCCGAGACCGGCAGGCAGCGGCGTCACGTGTAAACTCCGTAGTCGACGCGCTCCAAGTAAGTCTCGACCAATTCGACGCCCGCCGGCGTTGCCAATAAATCTATCGGCCGCCTTTGATTCAAACCGATCGCCGGCTGGGTCAGCCACGACTCGGCCTTTTCCCGCGACCCGAAGACCTCCGTGGCTTTGGCCACAATCTCGGCCAGCTTCCAGGTTCGCGCCGTCTGCTCGAGGCTCAGGGGCTTGTCGTCGGCAGCGACATGCCGCTGATAGGTGCGCAGGCTCATGCCGACGGCTTTTTCCAACGCTGCGTCCCAGTTCAGGGTGACGAATTTTTCGACAAACGACGTCAAGGCCTTGGCGGGCAGGCCCCGGAGCAGCATTTCGTGCGCTTCGATGCGATTCTGCGGGTACTTTCGCAGGATCTTCCGGCCGCCGAGCAATTCCGCCACCCGGGCCAGTCTGGTGCCTTCCGATCGAGGGTTCTGACCTTCGCGCAAATCCGCCATTGAAATGTCTCGCGTCAATTGTCACATAAAATATGACATGTGACGCGCGAATCCGCAAGTGGTTCCACACCCCAAGTGGTTCCACACCCATTGCCGGCGCGGCAACACGCAGTCAGGAGGATTGCGGCGTTGACACCCAACGCGGCGCGGGCTTCTTACCCCGCCAGATGCCGGAAGCGAAACAGCGATGATCGAAAAGACCTATACCCCCGCCGCAGTCGAGGGCCGCATTTACGCCGCATGGGAGGAGGCCGGCGCGTTCCGCGGCGGCCGGCCCGAGCGCGCCAAGGCGCGCCCCTATTGCATCGTCATCCCGCCGCCCAACGTCACCGGCTCGCTGCATATGGGCCATGCGCTCAACAACACCCTGCAGGACATTCTCTGCCGGTTCGAGCGGATGCGCGGCAAGGACGTGCTGTGGCAGCCGGGCACCGACCACGCCGGCATCGCAACGCAGGCCGTGGTCGAGCGGCAATTGATGGAACGCCGAGAGCCCGGCAGCCGCGAGATGGGGCGCGAAGCTTTCATCAAGCGCGTGTGGGAATGGAAGGCGGAGTCCGGCGGCACCATCATCGGCCAGTTGAAGCGGCTCGGCGCCTCCTGCGATTGGTCGCGCGAACGCTTCACCATGGACGAGGGGCTGTCGCGCGCGGTGATGAAAGTGTTCGTCGCGCTCTACCGCGAGGGCCTCATCTACAAGGACAAGCGGCTGGTCAATTGGGACCCCAAGCTCAAGACCGCCATCTCCGACCTCGAGGTGCAGCAGGTCGAGGTCAAAGGTCACCTCTGGCACATCAAATATCCGATCGAAGGCAGCGACGCATTCATCGTCGTGGCGACGACGCGGCCGGAGACCATGCTCGGCGATACCGCCATCGCGGTGCATCCGGACAACGAGCGTCTCAAGCATCTCATCGGCAAGCACGCGATTCTGCCGCTGGTCGGCCGGCGCATTCCGATCGTCGGCGATATCTACGCCGATCCGGAAAAGGGTTCCGGGGCGGTGAAGATCACGCCGGCGCACGACTTCAACGACTTCGAGGTCGGCCGCCGCCATGATCTGCCGCTGGTCAACGTGCTCGATGTCGAGGGCCGGCTTGATCTGCGCGACAACGCCGCGTTCCTGCACGGCGTGCCGTCCTCGCCGGAACTCGACGAGACGCTTTCGCTGCACGGCCTCGATCGCTTCGCGGCGCGCAAGCGCATCGTCGAGCACCTCGAGGCCCGCGGCCTCCTGGAAAAGATCGAGCCGACGACGCACATGGTGCCGCACGGCGACCGCTCCGGCGCGGTGCTCGAGCCGTTCCTCACCGACCAATGGTACGTCGACGCCAAGACGCTGGCGCAGCCGGCGATCGCGGCGGTGCGCGAGCAGAAAACCGTGTTCGTGCCGCCGCAATGGCAGGCGACGTTCTTCAATTGGATGGAAAACATCCAGCCCTGGTGCATCTCGCGCCAGATCTGGTGGGGCCATCAGATTCCGGCCTGGTATGGGCCGGACGGCAAAATCTTCGTCGCCGAAACCGAGGATGATGCGGTCGCCGACGCGCTCGCGCATTACACCGAGATCGAGGAGATCACGGTCGAGGAGGGCCACGACATCGCCGCCGACCCGACGCGGCGGGAGCGCTTCGCGACTGAGTATCTCAAGCGCGACGAGGACGTGCTCGACACTTGGTTCTCCTCGGCGCTGTGGCCGTTCTCGACGCTCGGCTGGCCGGACGCCACGCCGGAGCTTCGAGCGCTATTACCCGACCAGCGTTCTCGTCACCGGCTTCGACATCATCTTCTTCTGGGTCGCGCGCATGATGATGATGGGGCTGCACTTTATGAAAGAAGTGCCGTTCCACGACGTTTACATCCACGCGCTGGTGCGCGATGCCACCGGCGCCAAAATGTCGAAGTCGAAGGGCAACGTCATCGATCCCCTGGCTTTGATCGATCGATACGGCGCCGACGCGCTGCGCTTCACGCTCGCCGCCATGGCGGCGCAAGGCCGCGACATCAAGCTCTCCGAGCAGCGTGTCGAAGGCTATCGCAATTTCGCGACCAAGCTGTGGAACGCGGCGCGGTTCGCCGAATTCAACGGCTGCGCGCGCAATCCGGATTTCGATCCGCACCACGCCAGGGAAACGCTCAACCGCTGGATCATCCACGAGACGGCGCGGACCGGACGGGAGATCACCGCGGCGCTGGAAGCTTTCAAGTTCAACGACGCGGCGAACGCCCTCTACCGCTTCATCTGGAACGTCTTCTGCGACTGGTATCTGGAATTGATCAAGCCCGTCATCACCGGGCCCGACGGCGCGGCCAAGCGCGAGACCGCGGCGGCGACGGTGTGGGCGCTCGATGAAATTCTGAAATTGCTGCACCCGTTCATGCCGTTCCTCACCGAGGAATTGTGGCAGGTGACCGGTCAGCACGGCCTGCTCGCGCTCGCGACGTGGGAAGAGCACGACGGCCTCGACGATCCGGCGGCGGAAGCGGAGATCGGCTGGGTCATCGATCTCATCTCGGCGCTGCGCTCGGTGCGCGCCGAGATGAACATCGAGCCGGCGGTGCAGATGCCGCTCGTCATCGTCGGGGCGGGGGAGGCGGCGCGCAAGCGCGTCGAGAATTGGGGGCAATTCGTCGGGCGGCTGGCGCGCGTCGCCGGGATCACGTTCGCCGATACGGTGCCCGTGGGGTCGCTGCAGCTCGTCGTGCGCGGCGAAGTGGTGGCGCTGCCGCTCAAGGGCGTGATCGATTTCGTCGCCGAGCGCGCGCGGCTCGACAAGGAAATGGCCAAGGCCGACGCCGACATCGCCCGCGTCGACGCCAAGCTCGGCAATCCCAATTTCGTCGCGCGCGCGCCGGAAGAGGTGGTCGAAGAAGAGAAAGAGAAGCGCGAAGAGGCGGTGGCGCGCAAGGCCAAGATCGCCGAAGCCTTGAAGCGGCTCGAGGGCGCCGTGTGATCGGCGCTCTGAATTAGGCTTCGCATCAACTGAAAGCTTCGCTCGTGCGCTCTCGCTTCCTGCTGTCGCTTGCGCTCCTCTGGCTGATCGGCATCGCGCTGCGGCTTGCCATTCTCGCCGTGCCTCCGGTCATTCCGGCGCTGCGCGACGAGTTTCATCTCTCCGGCACGGCAATTGGAATGCTGAGCGGCGTTCCGATCGTCATGTTTGCTCTGGCCGCGCTGGTCGGATCGCGATTGGTGGCGCGGATCGGCGTCGTTGCGGCGGCCGTCGTCGGGCTCATGCTGACGGCGCTCGGGTCTGCCGGCCGCGGCGGCGCGTCGAGCGTGGCGTTTCTGTTCGCGGCGACGGTCGTGATGGGCGCGGGCGTTGCGGTCACGCAACCTGCCATGCCGGCTCTGGTCGGCCGCTGGCTGCCGCATCGGATCGTGCTCGGCACCGGGGTCTATACCAACGGTTTGCTGGTCGGGGAGATTCTGCCCGTCGCGGTGTTCCCCTTGCTGTTTCCCGCGCTCGGGGAGAGCTGGCGCGCGACCTTCGTGTTCTGGTCGCTGCCGATCGCCGCGATCGGCCTGTTGGTGCTGCTGACGGCGCCGCGCCATCAAGGCGCGAAAATCGCGGTCTCGTCGCGCTGGTGGCCGGACTGGCCGGCGCGCGACGTGTGGCGCCTTGGTCTGATCTTCGGCGGCGTCGGTCCGCTCTACTTCGGCAGCAACGCGTTCTTGCCCGGCTATCTCACGGAGGTCGGGCGGCCCGATCTCATCAGTCCGGCGCTGACGGCGCTCAATCTCGGTCAGTTTCCGGCGTCATTGTTGCTCATGGGCTTCGCCCGGCGGGTCGAAAGCCGGGCTTGGCCTCTGGTGGTTTCGGGCATTCTTGGTCTTGTCGGTCTCGCCGGGATTGTCGCGACGGCCGGCCCTTTGACGGTCGCAAGCGCGGGACTGTTGGGTTTCGCGGCGGGCGCGGCGTTTGCGCTCGGCCTTTCGCTGCCGCCCTTGTTGAGCACGCCGGGCGAAGTGGCGCGCGTCTCGGCGGCCATGTTCACCATCAGTTACGCCGAAACCGTCGCCATCTCGGTACTGTGCGGCGCGCTGTGGGACTTCACGGGGATTGTCCAGTCCGCCTTTTTGCCGATCGTGCTCTCCACCTTGCCGTCGATCCTGTTGGCGCCGACGATCAAATTCGGTCGCAGGGAATAGCCGCATGAAGATTTTCCTCGCCGGCGCGAGCGGCGTCATCGGTCAACGCCTGACGCTGTTTCTCCTCATCGCCGGGCATGCCGTCGTCGGCACGACGCGATCGGCCGAACGGGCGGCGCAATTGAAGGCGCGCGGGGCCGAAGCGGTCGTCGTCGACGTGTTCGATGCCGACGCGCTGCGGGACGCGGCGGTCAATGCGCGTCCGGACGTTGTCATTCATCAATTGACCGATCTGCCGCGGGTTCTCGATCCCGCCCGGCGGACGGAGTTTTTGGTCCGCAACTCCCGCCTGCGCATCGAAGGCACCGCCAATCTGGTCGCCGCCGCGCGCGCGGCCGGCGCGCGCCGGCTGATCGCCCAGAGCATCGCCTTCGCCTACGCCGACGGGTCTGAGCCCCGCGCCGAGACCGACCCGCTCGCATCGCCGGACGGGGACGATCCCAGCGCCGTCACCGCGCGCGGCGTCCGCGCCTTGGAAGCGGCCGTCCTGGGGGCGCCGGGCATCGACGGCGTCGTGCTGCGCTATGGCCGGCTTTATGGTCCCGGCACCTGGACCGAAGTCCGCCAAGGCCGCGCGCCGCTGCATGTCGATGCCGCGGCCCGTGCGGCGCTGCTTGCCGTCAAGCGCGGCGCGCCGGGCATCTACAACATCGCCGAGGACGATGGCGCCGTGTCGATCTACAAAGCGCGCGCCGATTTAGGCTTCGACCCGAGTTTCAGGCTCGGCGGCTAGCAAACGGCTTGCTGAGAAAGCGCGAGCCCTTGAGCCCGTAGCGCCAGGGCTTTTCGGCCGCCTTGGTGATGCCGATGCGCGGCCCGGCGACGACCTCGACCGGCTCCGTCGGCGCGAACAGCGCGAACGGCGGCCTGTCGAGGGCAAGCCCGTTGTGGGCGACGGTGATGCCCAAAGCCTCGCACAGCCGGCCGGGTCCGGAGCACAGAAGCCGCTCGTCGGCGAGCCCGCGCCGCTGCCGCATGGCGTCGAGGCCGGCGGTCGGCTCGATCGCCCGGATCAGCACGGCGCTGGCCGATCCCGCGGCCTCGCAGACGAAATTCAGGCACCAGTGAATGCCGTAGGAGCGGTAGACATAAGCGTAGCCGGGCGGCCCGAACATCACGGCGTTGCGCGCGGTCCGGCCGCGGAAACTGTGGGCTGCCGGATCGGTGTGGTGATAGGCCTCGACTTCGACGATGCGGCCGCCGACGCCGTCGAACAGGAGCTTTGCCCCGATCAGCTCCGGCGCAATCTCGTGCACGCTGCGGCCGAAAAAAGCGCGGGTGAGCCGTTTTGCCATTCCGGTCTTGGAGCCTGGTCTTGGAGCCTGCGCCCATCGTCGCAGCCCGGGCTGAAATCGTGAATCGAGAGTTAACGACAAGCACGATGCAGATAACGAATTTGTGGCCTGCCGGCCACAGGGGAGGAACATTTGCTCATGGTGCAGCGCACACGTGCCGAACGCCGCTTTTTGGCCATAGGGTTTTTCGATCCAAGATCAGCGAAGGCGGTCCGTGCGTACATGCGAACCGCGTTGCGTCTCCGGCCGCAGAGCGGCGGTCGCTTTGAACCGGGGGCAGAGGGGCGAGGGGGCCTTGAATAAAGGCCCGGTCAGAGTTCGATGGACGCCAAAACGAATTTGAAATCGAGACTGCCCAGCCGTCATGCGACGGAGGGCGCCGAGCGGGCCCCGCATCGCGCTTTCTACTATGCGATGGGGCTGACCAAAGAGCAGATTCACCAGCCTTTCGTCGGCGTCGCCTCGTGCTGGAACGAGGCCGCGCCGTGCAATATCGCGCTGATGCGCCAAGCGCAGGCAGTGAAGATGGGCGTCGCCTCGGTCGGCGCCACCCCGCGCGAGTTCTGCACCATCACGGTGACCGACGGCATCGCCATGGGCCACGAGGGCATGAAGTCCTCGCTGCCCTCGCGCGAGGTCATCGCCGACTCGGTCGAGCTGACCGTGCGCGGCCACTCCTATGACGCGCTGATCGGCGTCGCCGGCTGCGACAAGTCCCAGCCGGGCATGATGATGGCGATGTGCCGGCTCAACGTGCCGTCGATCTTCATCTATGGCGGCTCGATCCTGCCCGGCACCTTCAGGGGCAAGCCGGTCACCATCCAGGACGTCTACGAGGCGGTCGGGCGGCACTCGGTCGGCACCATGTCGGACGCCGACCTCGATACGCTCGAACAGAACGCCTGCCCCTCGGCCGGCGCCTGCGGCGCGCAGTTCACCGCCAACACCATGGCGACGGTGTCGGAGGCGATCGGGCTTGCGCTGCCGTATTCGGCCGGCGCGCCGGCGCCTTACGAGATCCGCGACCGGTTCTGCATGCTGGCGGGCGAGATGATCATGGAATTGATCGTCAAGAACATCCGGCCGCGCGACATCGTCACCCGCAAGGCGCTGGAAAACGCCGCGGCGGTGGTTGCCGCGACCGGCGGCTCGACCAACGCCGCGCTGCACCTGCCGGCGATCGCCAACGAGTGCGGCATCGCGTTCGATCTGTTCGACGTCGCCGAGGTCTTCAAAAGAACACCTTATGTCGCGGATTTGAAACCGGGCGGCCGCTATGTCGCCAAAGATATGTTCGAAGCTGGCGGCGTTCCGCTGCTGATGAAGACGCTGCTCGACCATGGCTTTCTCCATGGCGACTGTCTCACCGTCACCGGCCGCACGATTGCCGAGAACCTCAAGTCGGTGAAGTGGAACGCAGATCAAGACGTCGTTCGTCCGGCTGACAATCCGATCCTGGCAACCGGCGGCGTCGTCGGCCTGAAAGGTAACCTGGCACCGGAAGGTGCTATCGTTAAGGTTGCCGGAATGGAGGGCTTGCAATTCTCCGGACCGGCGCGCTGCTTCGACGGCGAAGAAGCCTGCTTCGAGGCGGTGAAGAACAAGACGTACCGGGAAGGCGACGTGCTGGTCATTCGCTATGAGGGACCCAGGGGCGGCCCCGGTATGCGCGAGATGCTGGCAACGACAGCCGCGTTGTATGGACAGGGCATGGGCGGCAAGGTCGCTCTCATCACCGACGGCCGTTTCTCCGGCGCGACGCGCGGTTTCTGTGTCGGCCATGTCGGGCCGGAAGCCGCGGTCGGCGGCCCGATCGCGCTCCTGCGCGACGGCGACATCATCGAGCTCGATGCCGTCAATGGCACACTGAACGTCAAATTGGCGTCGGACGAACTGGAACGGCGCGCGCGTGAATGGAAGCCGCGGGCGGACGAGTTCACGTCCGGCTATTTGTGGAAATACGCCCAACAGGTCGGCGCGGCGCGGCAGGGCGCCGTCACTCACCCGGGTGGTGCGGTCGAGAAGGCGTGCTATGCGGATATCTAGCGGGGCAAAACTATCTGCAAAACTATTATCTGGCAGAGCGAGAAGCTTGGCCACCGGCGGCCTCATGGTGGCGCTCGTCGGCGCTGTCGCGGGCGCAGTTGGGTTGTCGCTCGGCACGGCGCCGCAGCCGGCTTTCGCGTTCGACGGCACGACCACCCCGAGCACGGCCGCGCTGACGCCCGGCGATGGATTGCGCGGCGCCGCACGGAGCATCGACGGCGGCGAAAAGGCGAAGCAATTCTCCGCGCTGCAATATGCGGCCGATCAAGGCCACCTGGTCGCGCAATGGAAAGTCGGCCGCATGTACGCCGAGGGTGACGGCGTTCCGCAGGACGATCTGCGCGCCTTCAATTATTTCAGCCAGATCGCCAATACCTATCCCGACGAGAATCCCGGCACGCCGCAGGCGCGCTTCGTCGCCAACGCCTTCGTCGCCTTGGGCCGCTATTATCTGGAGGGCATCCCCAACTCCCGGATCAAGCCGGACGCGTCGCGCGCGCGCGAAATGCTCGCCTATGCCGCGTCGTACTTCGGCGACGCCGACGCGCAATATCAGCTCGGCCGCCTCTATCTCGACGGCTCACCGAGCGATCCCCACCAGGCGGCGCGCTGGTTTCAGCTTGCCGCCACCAAGGGCGACTGCCGAGCCGAAGCGGTGCTGGGCGACATGCTGTTCCAGGGACAGCACATGCCGCGGCAGGCGGCGCGCGGCCTGATGTGGCTGACGCTCGGCCGCGACTGCGCCGGCCCCGAGCAAGCCTGGATCAAGCCGCTCTACGACAACGCGTTCCACCACGCGAACGACGACGACCGGGCCTTGGCGCTGGTCTATCTGGAAGGTTGGCTGAAGGAACGCCGGGACTGACCGTCCGGCAAGGACGGCCAAATTCGGCGTTAAGCTTGAGTACGTTTCCCGGGCGCAGCGCAGCACGCAGTGATGCGCTGCAGAACCGGGACCTTCGGAAACTCCGTGTTTGCGACGATCCCGGATCAGCAGTGCACCGCCATAGCGCGTCGAAGACGCGCGTGAACGCGCTGATGGCGCTGCACTGCATCCGGGAAAACACGTCACACCTCGAAAGCTTACAGCTTGTAAGCGGTGCGGAAACCGCCCCAGTGCTTGCCGAACACGCGGATCGGTGCGTCGATCTCCCGCATCATCACGGTGACGCCGTTGCCCATGTCGCGCGGATAGGCCTGGATGATGTAGGGGCGGACATTGCGCGCGGCGGCAAGCCCCGCACGATCATCGAAGATACGCCGATTGCGCGCGTTGGCCGTGTTCCACGCCGGCTCGCCGGGACGCTGCGGCAGCGAATATTTGCGATTGTGGACCGGCAGATAGCCGTTGCGGTCGACCGTGGCGCAGAACACCATGCGCGGATCGGCCGCGAGCAGGGGCTCCTGAATAGCCGGCAGCACGTCCTCGAATGCCGACAGAAACCGCGTGCGATGTTGCACTGGATCGGTCCCTTCGATCGCGACATAGTCGTTGTCGAACAGCTCCTGATGCGTGAGCGTGCGCTCGCTCAGGAGCTTTTCCAGCGCGCGGGAAACGACGTTGGCGGTTTCGACCGCCCGTGCGATGATTTCGCGGTTCTCGTCGCGGATCGCGGCGAGCTTGGCCCGGAGCGCGCCGCGCACCGCAGCGTCCATTTGCATGAATTCGAGATGCAGCCCGAGCGATGAACGGTTGGCGACGCGCGCCGTGGCGCTGCCGATTGCGGCAATATCGGCCGTGACCATCGCGCCCGGCATGAACGGATGGCCGTCGCCGGCACGCACCAGTATGCCGCCTTCGGAGATGTCCGCGGTCTGGCCGCGTACGATGGTGGGGCCGGCGCGGAGTTCGACGGCGAGTTCGCACGGCAGCCGATCGTGGCGGCGGCGATCACCCGCTTCGCTTTGGCGCAGGAAGATCGTCACCCGCATCTTGAGCTTGTCCGCCAGCGTGCTGACGTGCTGCCCGTTGAGCTTGACCGAGCCGCCATAGGCGTTGGCTTGCGCGGCCGCGGCGGCGATGTCCGCGGCTTCATCCGACACGGCGCCCGCGAAGCGCAGCGTCTCGTTGGCGTTACGCGCCACGTCCGCGGTCGCATTGTTCTGTTGTCCGACCGCGGTCGCGACCGCGGCGAACAGGGGGCGGATGACGCTGATGACGCCGGTGATGCGCTGCACCGCATCGAAGCAAGCCGCGGCGTCCTGCTGGAGCGTGGCGATCTTGTGCGTGATTTCCTTGGTGGCTTCCTGGGTTTCGTGCGCGAGCTTCTTGACCTCGGCGGCGACGACGGCAAAGCCGCGGCCGGCGTCCCCGGCGCGCGCCGCTTCGATGGTCGCGTTGAGGGCCAGGAGGTTGGTTTGCCGGGCCACGGTCGAGATCAGGCCCACCACCTGGCCGATTTCCGCCGACGACTTTTTCAGTCCGTCGACGCTGCGTCCGGCGCTGGTTGCTGAATTGCTCGCCTCGTCGGTCAGATCGTCGGCCTTGCGGACCTGCGTTCCGATGTCGGCCGAGGAGGTGGCGAGCTCCTCTATTGCCGCCGCGAGCTGCGAGAGGTCGCGGCTGGCGGAGCCGGCTCGGGTCACCAGGCTGTCGGTCTTCTGGGTGATCCGCTCGGTCACGGCGGCGGAATCTTCGGCGTTGCGGCAGGCGAGGTCGCACGCGCGCTGCACCTCCGCGATCATGACGCCG
Organism: uncultured Pseudomonadota bacterium; assembly: GCA_963836095.1. Classification (GTDB taxonomy): domain Bacteria; phylum Pseudomonadota; class Alphaproteobacteria; order Rhizobiales; family Xanthobacteraceae; genus BOG-931. The sequence goes on along the minus strand of CAWIHU010000010.1, from coordinate 41,122 downwards.
AGGTCGGATTCCAGGAGATTGATCGTCTCGCGGATGCTGTCGAAGGGCGCCGATGTCTCGCCCTCGGCTTCGGCCTCGGCTTGGGCTCGCTGGGCTCGGGCGCGTTGCCGGGAGGTTCGTCGACGAGTTCGGCGCGAGCCGAGAGAGGGAAGCGCATTCGGGGGGCCGGCTTTGTGGTATCCAGGTCCAGCGGTCGTATTGCGCGCTTAAGGTGAATTTCCGGTTAAACCCGCCCCGCTACGGTTGCTCCAGCGCCAGATCGAGCCACAACGGCACGTGGTCGGAGGGCTTCTCCCAGGTGCGCACGTGGCGGTCGATGCCGACATCGGTGAGCTTGTCGGCGGCCGCCGGCGACAGCAGCGCATGATCGATGCGGATGCCGTTGTTCTTTTGCCAGGCGCCGGCCTGATAGTCCCAGAACGTGTAGAGGCCGGGCTCGTCGGTCGTCGCCCGCAACGCGTCGGTGAAGCCGAGATTGACGAGGGCGCGAAACTCGTCGCGGCTCTGCGGCAGAAACAAAGCGTCGCCGCGCCACGCATCGGGATTGCGCGCATCGGCCGCCGTCGGAATGATGTTGTAGTCGCCGGCGAGCACGAGCGGCTCTTCCAGCTTCAGCCGCTCGCGCGCGTACGCGGAGAGCCGCTTCATCCATTTGAGTTTATAGGAGTATTTGTCGGTGTCGGGCGGGTTGCCGTTGGGCAGGTAGATACTCGCGATGCGCAGCGCGCCGGTCGTGGTCGAAACCGTCGCCTCGATGAAGCGGGCGTGATCGTCCTCGGCGTCGCCGGGCAAGCCGATGTTGACTTCGTCGAAGCGAAACTTGGAAAGCAGCGCCACGCCGTTGAACGTCTTCTGCCCGTGGACGGCGACGTTGTAGCCGGCGGCCTCGAACGGCTCGCGCGGAAACGCGTCGTCGACGCATTTCGTTTCCTGCAGGCAGACGATGTCCGGCTGACGCTCGGCGAGCCAGGCGAGCGCCGAGTCGAGCCTCTGCTTGATCGAGTTGACGTTCCAGGTCGCGATGCGCATGGGTCAGCGGGGCCGTTGGCGGAACGCGCGCCGATCCGAAAACGCCGGCCCGCGTGCGACGAACTTAACCTTACAGCGCGAAGCTCGTCCCGCAGCCGCAGGAGGCGGTGGCCTTCGGGTTGTGGATTTTGAAAGACGATCCGATCAGGTCGTCGACGAAGTCGATCTCCGAACCGGCCATGTAATCGAGCGAGACCGGGTCGATGAGAACGGTGGCGCCGCTCTTCTCGATCACGACGTTGTCGTCCGCTTTGGCCCGTTCGGTATCGAACTTGTACTGGAAGCCGGAACAGCCGCCACCGGCCACGCTGACCCGCAGCATGGTCCCGGCGGGCTCGTGCCGCAGGATCTCGCCGATCTTCACGGCCGCCCGCTCGCTCACGGTCACGCCGGCTGGTGCGAGAGTGGCTGTCATTTTCACCTCCGGCCGGGGCTCGCGGATTGCCACGGCATCACTCGAATAGTTAAGTGCGGCCAAGGCCTAGGTCAATTGGCCGGGGTCGAGCGAAGGGCTTGGCAGAGCGATGGCGATCGACAGCGCAGTCCCCCGCGCACCTTACGCCTGCGATCCCGCTCACAGCCGGGGACGGCTGCGCGCCGAGCCGGCCAGCAAAAGCCGCAACGCGTTCCGCCGCGATTGCGACCGCATCATTCACGCGACCGCGTTCCGTCGCCTCAAGCACAAGACCCAGGTCTTCGTGTTCGACGAGGGCGACCATTACCGGACGCGGCTCACCCATACGCTCGAGGTGACCCAGGTCGCCCGCGCGCTCGCCCGCGCGCTCGGCCTCGACGAGGACTTGGCCGAGGCGCTGGCGCTCGCCCACGATCTCGGCCATCCGCCGTTCGGCCATGCCGGCGAGCGTGCGCTGGACGCCTGCCTCGCCGCGTTCGGCGGGTTCGACCACAACGCCCAGACCCTGCGCGTTGTGACCGCGCTGGAACGGCGCTACCCGCAATTCGACGGCCTGAATTTGACCTGGGAGACGCTGGAGGGGCTCGTCAAGCACAATGGCCCGCTGACGGACCGCGAGGGTCGCCCGCTCGGGCACTATCGCACCCATGGCGTTCCGGCGACGATCTTGGACTATGTGCAGCTCCAGGACCTGCAATTATGGAGTTTTCCGGGCCTCGAAGCGCAGATCGCCGCCTTGGCCGACGACATCGCCTACGACGCCCACGATATCGACGATGGGCTTCGCGCCGAATTATTCAGCATTGACGACATCGCCGCGGTGGCGCTGCCGGCGATCATCATCGGGGACATCCGCGCCGCCTATCCCGGTCTCGACCAGGCCCGCCTCGTGCACGAACTCGTCCGCCGGCTGATCGGCACGCTGATCGACGATGTCATTACCGAGACCGGGCGGCGCATCGCCGCATTGGCGCCGCGCTCAGCCGACGACGTGCGGCGCGCCGCGTCCGGGGTCGCGGCGTTCTCGCCGGCCATGGCGGCCGCCGACCGGGCGATCAAAGGGTTTCTCGAACCCCATATGTATCGTCATCCCCGGGTCGCGCATGTCATGGGTCAGGCGGAGAGCGTCATCCGCGACCTGTTCGCGCGCTATCGCCAATGTCCCGACGATTTGCCGGCGGAATGGAGGGAAGGCCTCGGCGATGCCGACGAGGCGGCGCGCGCGCGCCGGATCGCCGATTTCATCGCCGGCATGACCGATCGCTACGCGCTCGCCGAACACGCCCGGCTTTTTGACTCGACCCCCGAATTGCGTTAGGCGCGCCCGGCGCCCGAAAGTTCAACCGAAGTTCGATGGCGTGATCCTCACCCCAACCCTCATCCCATGGCCGTAAACAACATTTTCGCCGCAATGCTCGACCGCGTCCGCAACGCGAACGAAGCGTTGATCGCGGACGGGGTCTTGCCCGCCGGCATCGACCTTTCGCGCCCGACCGTCGAGCCGCCGCGCGATCCGGCGCACGGCGACATGGCGACCAACGCCGCCATGGTGCTCGCCAAGGACGCCGGCAAGAAGCCGCGCGAACTCGCCGAAGCGATCGCCGAAAAGCTCCGCGCCGACGACCTTGTCGCCAAAGTCGATATCGCCGGGCCGGGCTTCATCAATCTGACGCTGAAACCGGCGGCGTGGATCGAGGCGCTGCGCAGCGCCATTGCGCTGCGCGAACACTACGGCAAGAGCGACATCGGGCGCGGGGAGCCGGTCAACGTCGAATATGTCTCGGCCAATCCGACCGGGCCGATGCACATCGGCCATTGCCGCGGCGCCGTGTTCGGCGATGCGCTGGCGAATTTGCTGGCCTTCACCGGCTACGCGGTGACACGCGAATATTACATCAACGACGCCGGCGCGCAGGTCGACGTGCTCGCGCGCTCCGCCTTCCTGCGCTACCGCGAGGCGCTGGGCGAAGATATCGGCGCTATTCCTGAAGGGCTTTATCCGGGCGATTATCTTCAGCCCGTGGGCGAGGCGCTGGCCGCCGAATATGGCGGCGCGCTGACAGGCAAACCGGAGGCCGAGTGGCTTCCGCTCGTGCGCGCGAAGGCGATCGACATGATGATGGCGGCGGTGCGTGGCGACCTCGCCGCCCTCAATGTGAAGCACGATGTGTTTTATTCCGAGCGCTCCCTGGTCACCGGCGAATCCGACCGCGTGGCCGAGACCATCGCCTGGCTGCGCGCGCGCGGTGAAGTCTACGAAGGCCGGCTGCCGCCGCCGAAAGGCGCGCCGGTCGAGGACTGGGAAGACCGCGAGCAGACCCTGTTCCGCTCGACCGCGTTCGGCGACGACGTTGACCGGCCGCTGAAGAAATCAGACGGGTCCTACACTTATTTCGCCGCCGACATCGCGTACCACCGCACCAAGATCGAGCGCGGGTTTGGCGCGCTGATCGACGTTCTGGGGCGCCGACCATGGCGGCTACATCAAGCGCATGCAGGCGGCGGTGAAGGCGCTGAGCGGCGGCCGTGCCGCGCTCGACGTCAAGCTCATCCAGCTTGTGAGGCTGTTGCGCGCTGGCGAGCCGGTCAAAATGTCGAAGCGGGCGGGGGACTTCGTCACCCTGCGTGAAGTCGTGGACGAGGTCGGCCGCGACGCCGTCCGCTTCATGATGTTGTTTCGCAAGAACGACGCCGTACTCGATTTCGACCTCGCCAAGGTGATCGAGCAATCGCGCGACAATCCGGTGTTCTACGTCCAATACGGCCACGCCCGCGCCCAGTCGGTGTTCCGCAACGCGCGGACCGCCTTTCCCGACCTGCCGGCCGATTTCAGCGCCCCGGCGGTCCTCGCCGCGGCGGAGCTCACGCGGCTTGCCGACCCGGCCGAACTCGCCCTGATGCGGCAAATCGTGCTTTATCCGCGGGTGGTCGAGGCCGCCGCGGGCGCCCACGAGCCGCACCGAATTGCGTTTTATCTGTTCGATTTGGCGAGCGAATTTCATGCGTTTTGGACGCTCGGCAATACCGCGCCACATTTACGCTTCATTATCCAGAATGATCGACAAATGACCTTGGCTCGCCTGGTGCTTGTGCAAGGTGTGGTAACCGTACTTGCCTCCGGGCTCGATTTACTCGGCGTCACGGCGCCGGACGAAATGCGATAATGCCCTCCGAGAGCCGGCGTGGAGGGGCAGCCGGCGACGAGGGCCATTGTTGCTGATCGATATCGCTTCGGCGCCTGATTTGAGGTCAGTTGATGGCTGACAATGTCCGCTCTCACCGCAGCCGCGATGCGCTCGCGCGGGGGGAATTCGATTCGGCCGCGCCGGACGCGTCGAGCGATCCGCTGGCGGAATTGGCGCGGCTGATCGGGCAGAGCGACGCTAACGGCGAGGGCGGTCGCCCCGACAGATACCAAGCAGACCGACACGACGCGGACAGATACGACGCGGACGGATACGAGGCGCCGGATGCGGCCGGCGGCACCGCGGCAAACGGTCTCGATTGGGCTGCCGACCAAGACTATGCGGAGCAGGGCGGTCATGGTCAGGGCCGTTACGCCGCGCCCCCGCCTCTTGCCGCATCTTATCCGGCGGATTTCATCGCCGGGTCAGGGTTACGAGGACGAACCGCCGGCGGGGCCGCGATTTTTCTCCGGGCCGGCCGCGGACTTCAATGGCTTCCGCGAAGACGAAGGCGACGCAGCGAACGCCGACTACGCTCCTCGGTCCGAACAGACGTTGGCACCGGCGCCCGGCCGCCGCGCGCTGCCGTTCGGCGTCGCGCCGCGCGAGCAGCCCTACCCGGCCCGGGCCGACGAGCACGATGGCGGTCAGGACTACGCGCCCGACGACTACGACGATGAGGACGACACGCCTCGCCGCCCCAGCGGCCTCGTCCTTGTCATGGCTGTCCTGGGGCTGGCCGTCATCGGCACGGCCGGCGCCTTCGGCTACCACGCCATGTTCGGTGGTTCGATGTTGCCGATGCTGCCGCCGATCATCAAAGCAATCGGTGGTCCGAACAAAATCGTGCCGACCGAAGCGCCGGCAGCAAATCCGGGCCAGCCGGGTGCCGCTGCCGCGCCGCCGGCTCTTGCGCCGCCGCCGGAGCAGCCGGTCGATCTCAACAAAACGGCGCCTCGGGTTGTTTCGACGATTCCTATCGGACCCGGCGCCAATCCGGCAGCGCCGATCGCGCCTGTTCCGCCTGCGCCGGCTCCCGCACTTCCCCCGCCGGCCGCGGTCGCGCCTGTTCCGCCGCCTCCACCCGCTCAAACCTCCGCTGAGCCGAAGAGGGTTCACACCGTCCAGATTCATGCCGACCAGCCGACGGGAAATGCCGCGCCGGCGGCCCCGCCGTCGCACCGGCAGGTGAGCGCGCCGCCGCCCCCGCGCGGCAACGCGCCGCTCTCGATCGTTCCCGGCGGCGGCGGCGAAGCGGCAGCGGAACCCGCACCGCCGCGCTCCCGCGCTGCGGCGCCTCCCGTGCACGCACCCCTGACGGTGGCGAGCGCCGAACCGGCGACGGCGACGGAGGCGCGGGCATCTGGCGGCGGCGGTTACGCCGTGCAGGTTTCCTCCCAGCGCAGCGAGGCCGAGGCCAAGGCGTCGTTCCACGCGCTGCGCGCCAAGTTCCCGAAGGAACTCGGCGGCCGCGAGCCGATCGTTCGCCGCGCCGATCTCGGCGCCAAAGGCATCTATTATCGAGCCCTGGTCGGCCCGTTTGCCTCGATGGAGGAGGCGGCGAGCCTTTGCAGCAGCCTCAAGGCGGCCGGCGGCAACTGCCTCATCCAAAGGAATTGATGGCGGCCGGCTTGACCCCCGCGCGGGGTGCGGGCTAAGCGGCGCCGATGCGCGCCTTCATCAGCGGACTTGCCGGACCTGCGCTGTCGGACCGGGAACGCGGTTTCCTTCGCGAGGCGCAGCCCTGGGGCGTCATCGTCTTCAAGCGCAATGTCGCTGGGCCCGACGCGCTGCGTCGCCTCGTGGCGGATGTGCGCTCGGCGCTCGGTCGTGAGGCTCCGGTCCTGATCGATCAGGAGGGCGGCCGCGTGCAGCGGCTCGGGCCGCCGCACTGGCCGAGTTACCCGCCGGGCGCGGCCTACGGCGCCCTCTACGACCTCGATCGCGACACCGGACTGGCAGCGGCGCGGCTTGGCGCCCGATTGATCGCGTCCGATCTTGCGGCGCTCGGCATCGATGTCGATTGCCTGCCGATTGCGGACGTGCCGGTTCCCGGCGCCGATCCGGTGATCGGCGACCGCGCCTACGGCACGGAGCCGGGGAAAGTGGCGGCCATCGCCGCCGCGATCGCGCAAGGGCTCGCCGACGGCGGCGTGCTGCCCGTCCTCAAGCATATCCCCGGCCATGGCCGCGCGACGGCCGACAGCCACATGGCGTTGCCGGTGGTCGACGCCGACCGGGCGACGCTCGAGGCGACGGATTTCGCCGCATTTCGACCGCTCGCTGCGCTGCCGCTCGCCATGACCGCACATGTTGTGTTCACAGCCCTCGACCCTGCCGCGCCGGCCACCCTTTCGGCGCCTATAGTGCAGAACGTGATTCGTGATTCGATCGGTTTCGACGGTCTGTTGATGAGCGACGATATTTCCATGGGCGCGTTGTCGGGCACGCTTGGCGAGCGCACGCTTGCCGCGATTGCGGCCGGCTGCGACGTTGTGCTTCACTGCAACGGCGACATGGCGGAAATGGAAGCCGTCGCGGCCGCCGTGCCCATGCTCGCCGGCAAAGCGGCGCGTCGCGCCGCCGCCGCGCTCGCGGCCAAACGCGAGGCGGCGCCGATCGATCCGATCGCGGCACGGCGCTCTTTCGTCACGCTCATGAGCGGCGCCTGGCAGGGCGCGCAGGAATGCGCATGATCGCCGAGACCGTCCAATTCGAGGCCCAATTCGAGGCCGATGCGCCGGAGCGCGGCGACGACGAGCCCGCGCTCGTCATCGACGTTGAGGGGTTCGAAGGTCCGCTCGACCTTCTGCTCACGCTCGCGCGCCAGCAGAAGGTCGACCTCGCCAAGATTTCGATCCTGGCGCTCGCCGACCAGTATCTGAAATTCATCGAGGCGGCGCGCAAGCTGCGCCTCGAACTCGCCGCCGATTATCTGGTGATGGCGGCGTGGCTCGCCTACCTGAAATCGCGCCTGCTGCTGCCGGAGCCGCCCGAACCCGACGGCGTCAGCGCCGAGGACATGGCGACCGCGCTGGCGCAGCGGCTGCGGCGGCTCGAGGCGATCAGGCAGGTGGCCGAGCAATTGCTCGACCGGCCGCAGCTCGGCCGCGAGATTTTCGCGCGCGGCCTGCCGGAGCCGATCGCCGACGTGAAACGCCCGGAATGGTCGGCGACACTCTACGACCTGCTGTCGGCTTACGCCGTGCAGCGGCAAAAGCAGGCGAGGGCCGTCGTGCGGGTGGCAAAGCGCACGGTGTGGTCGCTCGCCGAAGCGCGGGAAGCGATCGAAAGGTTGGTTGGTTATGCTGCAGACTGGAGTCCCCTCGACCAATATCTCATCGAATACATGGTCGAGCCCGCGTTACGGGCAACGGTTCTTGCCTCGAGCTTTGCGGCGACTCTCGAACTGGTGCGTGAAGGCCGTCTCGAAGTACATCAGCACGGAGCCTTCACCCCCCTCTACCTCCGCAAGCGGCAAGACCGAGGGGGAGACGGAGGCGGAGCCGGCGCTGCTGTCGGACCTGAAATTGTCGGAGTTGGAGGTGGTGGCGTTGGTGGAGGTGACGGAACGGGAGGTGCCGGAACCGGAGGCGTCTGATCTGGCGGCGTCGGAGCGTTCGGACTTGGAGTTGTCAGGACGTAGAGTCGTCAGAGCTGGAGGCGCCGGAGCGGGAGCAGTTGGACCTGAGGGCAGCGGACCCGGAGGTTTCGGGACGGGAGATGTTGGAGCGGGAGAATCGGACCGTGAGACTTCGGACCGGGAAACGGACGAGGGAGGCCAAACGGTGGGAAATGTTGCGGAGATGCGTGTGATCATCGGCGGCGTCGAAGTTGACGAGAGTGAAGTCGTCGCTGGCGAGCCGCAGCCGCGCCCCGACGAGTTGCGCATTCTCGAGGCGCTGCTGTTCGCCGCCGAGGAGCCGCTCGACGAAAAGGCCCTGGCCGCGCGCCTGCCGGCCGGCGTCGATGTGCACGCATTATTGGAGCAACTGCAGAACGAATATGCCGCGCGCGGGGTGAACCTGGTGCGCGTGGCCGGCAAATGGTCGCTGCGGACCGCGGGCGACCTTGCCTGGCTCCTCACCCGCGAATCCGTGGTGTCCAAGAAGCTGTCGCGGGCCGCGATCGAGACGCTCGCCATCGTCGCTTACCACCAGCCCGTGACCCGCGCCGAAATCGAGGAAATTCGCGGCGTGACGACGTCGAAGGGGACCCTCGACGTGCTGTTGGAGACGGGCTGGGTGCGGCTGCGCGGCCGGCGCAAGGCTCCCGGCCGGCCGGTGACCTATGGCACCACGGAGGCGTTCCTGTCCCATTTCGGGCTTGATGTGTTGGCCGACCTGCCGGGCCTCGAGGAGCTCAAGGGCTCGGGGCTGATCGATCAGGCGCTGCCGGCCGGCTTTACCGTGCCGGTACCCTCCGACGACCCGTCTTTGCGCGAAGACGAGGATCCGCTCGAAGAAGAGGCCCGGGCGATCGACCTCGCCTTGGCCCCGCCGGCGGAACAAACCGAGGAATAACCCCGTCAATTGCGGCATTTGCGGCAGCGCCTGCGGCGGGAAGCGGCAGCTTTCCGGTTAAGCTTGTTTTTGCCGTCCTCGACGCCTAGTTTCAGGCTTAAACTGGGACTTGAACGCGGGACTTGGGTGCAGAAACTTGGGCGCAGAGGCGCGTGGGTTTGAACGCAAGCGCCGCTGCGCACGGAGGTTTTCATGGGCTCTCTGAGCATCTGGCATTGGATCATCGTTCTCGCCGTCGGGCTCCTCCTGTTCGGCGGGCGCGGCAAGGTTTCGGACCTGATGGGCGACGTCGCCAAGGGCATCAAGGCCTTCAAGAAGGGCATGTCCGATGACGACACCGCCGACGCCGGCGTCAAGGACGCGCCGGTGAAGACCCTCGACCATCAGCCGGCGCCTGAAGCCAAGCGGGCCGAGAGCAAGGTCGAGGGCACGCTGTCCTGATCGCCCGCTTCGGCTTGAAGCCCGTCGGCGTCGGTTCCGGTTGGCGCAGTCGGCGGCATTGCCGCCGGATGCCGAGCCGGCGGATGCCGCACCGGCGGCTGAGCGCGGAACGGGCGGCCGAGCCGGCCGGGGAGTTTCCATGTTCGATATTTCTTGGACCGAGTTCGCGCTGATCGGCGTCGTCGCGCTGGTCTTCATCGGTCCGAAGGAACTGCCCGCGGTGATGCGGACCATCGGCCAGTATACGCGCAAGGTGCGCAGCATGGCCGCCGACTTTCAGAACCAGTTCCAGGAGGCGATGCGCGAGGCCGAGATGGCCGACCTGAAAAAGCAGGTCGACGACATCAAGAACACCTCGTTTAATCCGCTCAAGGACGTGCGCGACGATTTGAGCGCCATGGGCAAGGATCTGCAGTCGTCGTTCGACGCCAAACCGGCGCCGGAGGCAAAACCGGAGGCGGTTGTTGCCGCGCCCGAACCGGCAGCGTCTGAACCAGTGGCGCTCGAGCCGGCGCGTCGAGCAGCGGCACCCGAGCCGGCAGCGCTCGAACCGGCGGTGACCACAGAGCCCCCGGCCGCCGCGGTCGACGCTGAGCCGGCACCGGCGGGCGAGGCTGCCGCGCCCGAGAGCACGGGCCGCCCGGCATGAGCCGCGAGGATGACGATAAGGCGATCGAGGCGACCAAGGCGCCGCTGATGGATCACCTGATCGAGCTGCGTTCGCGGCTCATCAAGGCCATCGCCGCCTTCGCCATCGCCGCGGTCTGCTGCTTCTTCTTCGCCAAGCAAATCTTCAACGCTCTGACCTGGCCCTATCTTTGGGTCGCCGGTCCGGAATCCAAATTCGTCTATACCGGCCTGCTCGAATATTTCGTCGTCCAGCTCAAGCTGGCGATGTTCGGCGCGGCGTTCATCGCGTTCCCGATCATTGCCGGGCAGATCTACATGTTCGTGGCGCCCGGGCTTTACCGCAACGAGAAGCGGGCGTTCCTGCCCTACCTCATCGCCACCCCGATCTTTTTTCTGATGGGATCGATGATCGTCTATTTCGTGGTGTGGCCGATGCTGGCGCGGTTTTCGCTCAGCATGCAGCAGGCCGGCGGCCCCGGCCAGGCGACCATCGAACTGTTGCCGAAGGTCGAGGATTACCTGGCGCTGATGATGAAGCTGATGCTGGCGTTCGGCATCGCCTTCCAGCTGCCGGTGATCCTGACGCTGCTCGGCCGCGTCGGCATCATCACCTCCGACCAGCTCAAGTCGAAGCGGCGCTATTTCATCGTCATCGCCTTCGTGATCGCCGCGGTGCTGACCCCGCCCGATATTCTCAGCCAGATGTCGCTTGCGCTGCCTCTGATCGCCCTCTACGAGGGCTCGGTGTGGTCGGTGCGCTGGGTCGAGAAACGGGCCGCCGCCGAGCGCGCCGCCGCCGCGCAGGCGAACGCCGCGGAGTGATCTTTTCCATCACCGCGGGCTTGACCCCGTCATCCATCGGCCATAGGGACCGTCACCCTGAGGTGCGAGCCAACGGGTCCGGCCCGAAGTGGCCGGCCCGATGGCAGGCTCCGCGAGCCTCGAAGGGCGACGGCGGGGCGCTTGGGCCGTGCGTCCTTCGAGGCGCGCCTTCGGCGCGCACCTCAGGATGACGGGACAGGGAAATGCACGACATCCGCTCCATCCGCGACAATCCCGAGGCCTTCGACCGGGCGCTCGCGCGCCGCGGGCTGCCCCCGCAGGCGCCGCGCCTGATCGCGCTCGACGAGAAGCGGCGCGCAAAAATCCTCGAACTCGAAACCGCGCAGGCGCGAAGGAACGCTGCCTCGAAGGAAATCGGCGAGGCGAAGAAGAAAAAGGACGAGGAAAAGGCCAAAGGCCTGCTGATCGAAGTCGCCGCGCTCAAGGAATCGATCCCGGCGATGGAGGCGGATGAAAAGAAGGCCTCCAAGGAGCTCGATGACGCGCTCGCCGAAATTCCCAATTTGCCGCTCGACGAAGTGCCCGACGGCAAGGACGAGAAGGACAATATCGAGCATCATCATTTCGGAGCGAAGCGCGATTATGCGTTCGCGCCGAAGCAGCATTTCGAACTCGGCGAAGCGCTCGGACAGATGGATTTCGAAGCCGCAGCGAAATTATCCGGTGCGCGCTTCGTCGTGCTGAAAAAGGGCCTGGCGCGGCTCGAACGTGCGCTTGGGCAATTCATGCTCGATGTCCACACGACGGACCACGGCTACACCGAAGTCGCGCCGCCTCTGCTCGTGCGCGACGAGGTGATGTTTGGTACGGCGCAGATGCCGAAATTTGAAGAGGATCAATTTTGAGCAGTGGGGGAAGATTGGAAATTCCGAACGTACACATGAAGCGGATTTGGTTGCGCTCAGGCGACGCTCGAAAAAGTGCCTGCGACGTTGCGGGTAGTGAATTATGTTGCGGGCGATGCAGTGCGATAATCTAAATCGTCTTGGCCTCATCCCCACCGCCGAAGTTCCCGCTGACGAACCTCGTCCGCGAATCTATCCTCGACGAAGCCGAACTCCCCATGCGGCTCACCGCCTGCACGCCGTGCTTCCGCGCCGAAGCGGGCGCGGCGGGAAGAGACACGCGCGGCATGATCCGGCAGCACCAGTTCACCAAGGTCGAGCTCGTTTCCATCACCACGCCGGAGCAATCGAAGGACGAGCACGAGCGCATGCTCGTCCTGCGCCGAGGAAGTGCTGCGCCGGCTCGGGCTGCATTACCGCGTCGTCACGCTGTGCGCCGGCGACATGGGCTTTGCGTCGCAAAAGACTTACGACATCGAGGTATGGCTGCCGGGGCAGGGGATGTACCGGGAGATTTCCTCGTGCTCGGTGTGCGGCGAGTTCCAGGCGCGGCGCATGAATGCGCGCTATCGCACCAAGGAGGGCCGCAATGTGCGCCACGTTCACACCCTCAACGGCTCCGGCGTCGCCGTCGGCCGCGCGCTTGATCGCGGTGATGGAGACCTATCAGCAGGAGGACGGCTCGATCGCCGTCCCCGAGGTGCTGCAGGACTATATGGGCGGCATGAAGAGAATAGCGAATAGCGAATAGCGAGTAGCGAGTGGGGCGCAATTCCGTTATTCCCCTATTCGCTATTCGCCATTCGCCACTCGCCACTCGCGTCTGTCGCTTGCAAAGAGGCTCCGTTGCGCATCCTGGTCACCAATGACGACGGCATTCACGCCGACGGGCTCGATGTCTGCGAAGAGATCGCGCGTACCTTGTCCGACGATATCTGGGTGGTCGCACCGGAGTACGACCAGTCGGGCGTCGCTCATTCGCTGTCGCTCAATGATCCGTTGCGGCTGCGCCAAGTGACCGAGCGCCGTTTCGCGGTGCGCGGCACGCCGACCGACTGCGTCATCATGGGCGTGCGCCATGTGCTCGGCGGCAAGGATCCCGATCTCGTTCTGTCGGGCGTCAATCGCGGCCGCAATGCCGGCGAGGACGTGATTTATTCCGGCACCGTGGCAGGCGCGCTCGAGGGCACCATCCTCGGCATACCTTCGCTCGCGCTGTCGCAGTCCTATCGCGGCCGCTCCGGCACGCCGCCGCCGTGGGAGACGGCCCGGCATCACGCGCCCGACATCATTCGCCGCGTGCTCGCCGAAGGCATTCCGCGCGACGTCCTGATCAACGTCAACTTCCCGGATTGCGGGCCGGGCGAGGTCAGGCGCGTCGCGGTCACCGCGCTGGGCCGGCGGCGCCAGGAACGGCTCCACGTCGAACAGCGCTACGACGGCCGCGGCAATCCCTATTACTGGATCGCCTATCAGCGCAAAGCCTTCCAGAAGGCCGCGGAAGGCACCGATCTCGCCGCGCTCGAGGACGGGTGCATCACCATCACGCCGCTGCGGCTCGACATGACCGACGAGCCGTACATGACCAAGCTCGCCGAATTGTTCGAGTAGAGCATGATCCGGAAAAAGCCTGCCCTCGGACTTGATCCGAGGGTGGACGCCGGTTTTCCGAAAAGATCATGCTCCGATAAAAAACGCCCGTCAGCCGGCGGTGACGGCCGCGATGGCTTCGCCGAGCGCCTCCAGCTGGAACGGCTTCTGCAGCGTCGGCGTAGCGCGATAGGGCTCCGGCACGCCGCGTTGGCCGTAGCCGGTGGCGAACACGAACGGTACGCCGCGGGCGATCAGGATGTCGGCCACGGGCGAAATCGGTTCGCCGTTGAGATTGACGTTGAGAATGGCGACGTTGAACTCGCCCTGCTTGGCGAGCGCCAGCGCCTCCCCGAGGCGGCCCGCCTCGGCCGCAACCGTGTGGCCGAGATCCGCCAGCATGTCCTGAAGCAGCATGCGGATCATCAATTCGTCCTCGACCACGAGGACGCGCTTTGCCTCGGGCGGTTTTTCCTCAGAAGCCATCCCGAATCCCAAGCTTTCGGCGGTCCAGCCTTCCGCACTCGCGTCGACTGGCCCCACGCGCGGACCGGGAGCAACTTTCCTGCGATTCGTGTGGCATATCAACCGCGGTCCCGGGCGGACGCCGAGCAACGCACCCCCAACCACCCGTAACGCGGAAGGAAAGCGGCCGGTTCCCCTTTCTCTGGTTTTTATTTCGTGTTTCTTCCGATTTCTACCATGCTCCGGTGCAACAGCCGGCGCCGTGATGCTAAGAAAGCGCCACAACCACGGATTTAGGGCGAGATCGTCGTGGCCGAAATTCCCGCCGCCGACGTGGAACGCATGGAGTTTCAGCTGGCCTTGCGCCGGCGCGGCATCAGCGACCAGGGCGTCTTGCGCGCCATGGACGAGGTGCCGCGCGAGCATTTCGTCATGGCCGAATTCCTCGAGTGCGCCTACGCCGACCAGGCGTTGCCGATCGCTTGCGGGCAGACGATCAGTCAGCCTTACGTGGTCGGCTACATGACCGAGCGGCTCGAGATCGAGCCGCAGCATCGCGTGCTCGAGATCGGCACCGGCTCGGGCTATCAGGCCGCCGTGCTGTCGCGGCTCGCCCGCGAGGTGGTGAGCATCGAGCGCTATCGCACGTTGGCCGAAACGGCGCGCGACCGGCTCGAGACGCTCGGCTACACCAACGTCGCCATACTGGTCGGCGACGGATTTGATGGCGCCCCCGAGCGGGCGCCGTTCGACCGCATCATCGTCACCGCCGCCGCCGAGGAGGTTCCTCCAGCGCTGACCGAACAGCTCCGCGAAGGCGGCAAGATGCTGCTGCCGCTCGGTCCGCGCGACGGCACGCAGCATCTGGTGAAGCTCACCAAAACCGCCGACGGCGGACTGCAGCGCGAGGAGCTGATCGCGGTCCGCTTCGTGCCGCTTTTGCCGGGGCAAGCGCGCGAACTGTAGCAATTTTGCAACAATGGCCAATTGTTGCAATCCTGCCTCGACACTTAAAGCCCTGTTTACCGCGACGTTGTTTAGTCGCCCATCAGGTATTGTTGCGTGCGAGCGAGTACCATGGGCGCGTTGCGTCGATCGGCCATTTGGCCGCAAGTTCTTGCCATTGCGTCGATCGGGCTGAGCGCCGCCGGTTGCAGCAGCGATTCCGGTCGTTTTAACGAAGGTTTCAACTTCAGCTCGGACCCGCAGCCGGCGCCGCGCAGCGATGTGACCGGTTCCATCCCGCAGCGTCCTCCAGCGAGCCACGTCGTCGAAAGCCGGCCCTTGCCGCGCCTCGCCGCCAATGGCGGCGACGGCGTCTCGGGCGGCGGCCGCGGCATGGGCTCCTACCAGCCCGCCGGGGCTGAAATTACCGGCTCGTTGCCGCCCGCCGCCCCGCCGCCTCCGCCCCCGCCGTCGTGGACGTGGGAAGGCGGCACGCCCGTTACGGTCAAATCGGGGCGAGTCGCTGGAAACCCTGTCGCGGCATTACGGCGTGCCCGTCGACGCCATCATGCACGCCAACAACATCACCAGCGCGGCGATGGTGCATCCCGGCGAACACCTGGTCATCCCGCGCCTGCGCGGTCCGTCGCCCGCCTTGGCGGCGCCGCAGACCCGTCTCGCATCATCGGCGCCGGCGCCGACCATTCCCTCCACCGTGCCGGTCGGCCCGCCGCGCGCGGCGCTCGCGCCCGGCTCCGAGGTCCACGTCGTTTCCGCCGGCGAGACTTTGCACAGCATTGCGCGGCTTTACGGCAAGCCGGTGCTGGTACTCGCCAAGGCCAACAACATCCCGCCGGATGCCAGGATACGTATCGGCGATCATATCGTGATCCCCGACGCGCGCGCATCGTTCCAACCGGCGCCGATCAAGCAGCACGCCGCGGCTCCCGTGCCGGCGCCGACGGCCGGCCCGACTTTGGCGACCGCGGATTCGCCGCATAGCGCACGGTGGGCTGCGGCGACGGAGCCGGCCGGGGAGAACGGCACGGCCAAGACCGCCGAAACGACCGGTGCGCTGCCATCGTTCCGCTGGCCGGCGCGCGGCCGCATCATTGCCGGGTTCGGGCCGAAGCCTAATGGCTTGCAGAACGACGGCATCAATCTCGCCGTTCCCGAAGGCACGCCGGTCAAAGCCGCCGAGGATGGGGTCGTCGCCTATGCCGGCAACGAGTTGAAGGGCTATGGGAATTTGGTCCTGATCCGCCACGCCAACGGCTTCGTCACGGCCTACGCCCATGCGAGCGAGATCCTGGTGAAACGCGGCGACCAGGTGAAGCGCGGCCAGGTGATCGCGAAGTCCGGCCAGACCGGCAGCGTCACCGCGCCGCAGCTCCATTTCGAGATCCGCAAGGGCGCGACCCCGGTCGATCCGGAGCAATATCTGCGCGGGGCGTAACGCCGCGGATTAGCCCTCGAGCGGCACGCCGAGGCGTCCCGCCAGATCCTGCACGTACTGGAAGGCGACGCGGCCGGAGCGGGCACCGCGCGTCGTCGCCCATTCCAGCGCCTCGCGCCGCAGGTCCTCCTCGCCGATCGGGATGCGGTAGCGGGCCACGTAGCCGGTGACCATGGCCAGAAATTCGTCCTGGCTGCAGCGGTGAAAGCCGAGCCACAGTCCGAACCGGTCCGACAGCGACACCTTTTCCTCGACGGCCTCGCCGGGATTGATCGCGGTCGAGCGTTCGTTCTCGACCATGTCGCGCGCCAACAGATGGCGACGGTTCGAGGTGGCGTAGAAGATGACGTTGTCCGGCCGGCCTTCGATGCCGCCTTCGAGCATCGTCTTGAGCGACTTGTACGAGGTGTCGTCGCCATCGAACGACAGGTCGTCGCAGAACACGATGAACCGCTGCGTCGCCTCCCGCAAAAGCCCCATCAAATCGGGGAGCGACTTGATGTCCTCGCGGTGGATTTCGATGAGCTTGAGCCCCGCGGCCGGGTGCGCCGCACCGATCGCGGCGTGGGCGGCCTTGACCAGGGACGATTTCCCCATGCCGCGCGCGCCCCACAAGAGCGCATTGTTCGCGGGCAGGCCTTTGGCGAAACGCTCGGTGTTTTCGACCAGAAGATCGCGCACGCGGTCGATGCCTTGCAGGAGCGACATGTCGACACGGTTGATGCGGGCAACCGGCGCGAGCTTGCGCCCTTCGGGGTGCCAGACGAACGCCTCGGCGGCCTCGAAATCGGGTGCCGCGGGCGGCGGTGGGGCAAGCCGTTCGAGCGCCGCGGCGATGCGCTCGAGGACGTTATTGCCGGCGTCCGCGGCGAGGCGGTCCTTGGCCGCGCCGCCGGCGGCGGATGCCGGGGCGGCCTTGCTCATGAAACTCTTGCTCGTGAAACTCGGGGGCGAATGGGGCATTGTGTGCTGCAGAAGGGCTTTTTGCGGTCTGTCTCCTCCCCTTAGCGGGGTGGCGGACCCCCGGCAAGCGCGCCGGCGGGCCACAATCGGCGCCACATTGCAATTGGGCCAACGGCGGCTATAGTCCGCGCCGATTTCCCGCGCAAAATCGGCCCTTCGACCGGCCGGCGCGTTTGCCCAAGGCCCTCGGAGGAACGATGTTCATCACGCCCGCTTTCGCGCAAAGCAATCCATTAAGCGGCCTATTCGGCGGCGACAGCAGCGGCATGATCACGTCGCTGTTGCCGCTGATCCTGATCGTCGTGATCATGTATTTCCTGGTGCTGCGGCCGCAGCAGCAGCGGGTGAAGCAGCACCGCGAGATGGTCAAGGCGCTGCGCCGCGGCGATACCGTCATCACCAATGGCGGCCTCGTCGGCAAGGTCACCAAAGTGGTCGACGACGACCAGATCGAAGTCGAGATCGCCGACGGCGTGCGGATACGCCAGATGCGCGCGATGGTCAGCGAGGTGCGGGCCAAGGGCGAGCCGGTCAAGGACGAGAGCACAAAAAGCGCAAGCTGATCGCGCTTCCTCCCGTAACGAGGACGAACCCTATCCATGTTGTTTTTCACGCGCTGGAAGGCGGCGGCCATCGTGCTCACGGCGCTCCTCGTGTGCCTGTGTGCGGTGCCGAGCTTCTTCGCCGACGCGACGGTGCGGACCTGGCCGACATGGGCGCAGCGCCACATCGTGCTCGGTCTGGACCTGCAGGGCGGCTCGAGCCTCTTGCTCGAGGTCGACACCAACGCGGTGCGCAAGGAGCGGCTGCAGGCTATCGCCGACGACGTGCTGCGCACGCTGCGCCAGGCGCGCATCCCCTTCACCGGGCGCGCCATCCATGGCAACGGCGTCGATGTTCGCATCACGCGCGACAGCGACGTCCCCGCCGCGGTCGAAAAGCTGCGTGAGCTGTCGCAGCCACTGTCCGGCATCCTCGGCTCCTCCGGACAGCGCAGCATCGACATCACCGAGAACGCCAGCGTCATCACGCTCACCCCCTCCGACGCGGCTATCACCGAGCGCATCCGCCAGGCGGTCGATCAATCGATTCAGATCATCGAGCGCCGCGTCAACGAGCTCGGCCTGGTCGAGCCGACGATCCAACGCGAAGGCGTCGCGCGCATTCTCGTGCAGGTCCCCGGCCTGCAGGATCCGTCTCGCCTCAAGGAAATGCTCGGCAAGACCGCCAAGCTCGACTTCCGCATGGTCGACCAGACCATGAGCCCGGAACAGGCGGCCGAGACCCATCCGCCGGCGGATTTGGAAATTCTCGAGGGCGAAGGCGGCCAGAAGTTCTTGATCGAGAAGCGCGTGCTCGTCTCCGGCGGCGATCTGGTCGACGCCCAGCCCGGCTTCGATCAGCGCAACAGCGAACCGATCGTCAGCTTCCGTTTCAATTCGTCCGGCGCGCGCAAGTTCGCCGAGGCGACGCGAGCGAACGTCGGCAAGCCGTTCGCCATCGTGCTCGACAACAAGGTGATCTCCGCGCCGGTCATTCGCGAGCCCATTCTCGGCGGCTCGGGGCAGATCTCCGGCAATTTCACCGTCCAGAGCGCCAACGATCTCGCCATCCTGTTGCGCGCCGGCGCGCTGCCGGCGCCGCTCACCATCGTCGAGGAACGCACCGTCGGCCCCGGCCTCGGCCAGGATTTCGATCACGGCGGGCGAGCACGCCTCCTATGTCGGCGCCGCGCTGGTCGTGGTGTTCATGCTGGTGACCTACGGCCTGTTCGGGCTGTTCGCCAACATCGCGGTCGCCATCAATGTCGGCATGATCTTCGGCGTGCTCTCGCTCCTAAGCGCGACATTGACGCTCCCCGGCATCGCCGGCATCGTGCTCACGGTCGGCATCGCGGTCGATTCCAACGTGCTGATCTACGAGCGCATCCGCGAGGAGGTCCGCGGCGGTCGCACCGCCATCAACGCCATCGACGCCGGCTTCTCGCGCGCACTCGCGACCATTCTCGACTCCAACATCACCACCTTCATCGCCGCGGCGGTCCTGTTCTATATCGGCACCGGGCCGGTGCGCGGCTTCGCCGTGACGCTCGGCATCGGCATCCTCACCAGCCTGTTCACCGCCTTCACGATGACGCGGCTGATTGTCGCCTATTGGGTGCGGCTGTGGCGGCCGCGCACGGTTCCGATCTGATCATTTGAAAGATTTGCCCGTGCGCCTGCTTCGCATCGTTCCCGACGACACACGCTTCGACTTCATGCGCTTCCGGCGCATCAGCTTCCCCATATCGGCGTTGCTGTCGATCGTGGCGATCCTGCTGTTCTTCTATCACGGCCTGAATTTCGGCATCGATTTCGTCGGCGGCACGCTGATGGAGGTGCAGACCAAGGCCGGTCCCGCCGACCTCGCCAAGATGCGCGCCACCATCGGCGGGCTGCATCTGGGCGATTTCCAGCTGCAGGAATTCGGCGCGCCGAACGACGTCCTCATCCGCATCTCGGAGCAGCCGGGCGGCGACGAGGCGCAGCAAGTCGCGGTGCAGAAGGTGCGCGAGGCGCTCGGCAGCGAAGTCGATTACCGCCGCGTCGAGGTGGTCGGCCCGAGCGTGTCGACCGAACTTCTGTCCTACGGCACCATCGGTCTCGTGCTCGCGATCGGCGCGATCCTGATCTATCTGTGGTTCCGGTTCGAGTGGCAGTTCGCGCTCGGCGCCATGATCGCCAACGTGCACGATCTCGTGCTCACCGTCGGCTTCATGTCGCTGACGGGGGTCGATTTCGACCTCACCAGCATCGCCGCGCTTCTCACCATCCTCGGCTATTCGCTCAACGACACGGTCGTGATCTACGACCGCATCCGCGAGATGCTGCGCCGCTACAAGCGCATGCCGATGCCGGATCTCTCAACGCTTCGGTCAACGCCACGCTGTCGCGCTCGATCGTCACCCATTTGACCGTGTCGCTGTCGCTGTTGGCGCTTTTGTTGTTCGGCGGCCATGCGATCCGCAGTTTCACCGCGACCATGATGTTCGGCGTGGTGCTGGTCGGCACCTATACCTCGGTGTTCATCGCGTCGCCGATCCTCATCTATCTCGGCGTCGGCCGCACCCGCGTCGGCGAAGCCCAGGCACCCGAGACGCCGCCGGAGACGCCGCCGGAGACGCCGCTGGTTCCGTCCAAGCAGCCACCCGCGCGGCGCGCCCGCGCACGGCGCTAGTGGACGACCCCCATCTGCCGCGCCAGGCGTTGATCGACGCCCATGGCGGCGGCGGGTTCCGCTTCGCCGGCCTGTCGCACCGCGGCTCGCTCCTGTGCCTGCCGGACGGTATCTGGGCCTGGCCGGTCGCCACCCCGGCCGAGGTGAAAGCGCAGGCGCTGGCGGCCGTGTTCGCGCGTGCCGGTGACCTCGATTTCTTCATTCTCGGCACCGGCGCCGCGCCATGGATCATGCCGCCGCCGTTGCGCGCCCGGTTCCACGACGCCCACATCGCGGTCGACACCATGACGACCGGGCCGGCCGTGCGCACCTATAACGTCATGCTGATGGAAAGCCGCCGCGTCGGCGCCGGGCTGATCGCGGTCGCTTGATCCTGGGCTGCTCGACCCTCGTCAGTCGAGGGCCAAAGAGATTTGCGTCAACGAGGAATTGTGCTTCAATCCTGATAAGGAATACACCAATCGAGAGACAGCCATGACAATCGCCGAATTGATCTTCGAACAAGTTAAGAAGCTGCCCGATAGTGCGGCGCGCGAAGTGCTCGATTTCGTCGGCTACCTCCGCGAAAGAGGAGAGCGTGCCGAATGGCAAGACCTGATGAGTGCGCAATCGTCGTCTCTTGCGCCTGTCTGGGACAACGCCGAGGATCGGGTCTGGGATGACGTTTGAACGCGTAGCGCGCGAGCTTGTCGCGTTCAAGGCGCAAACTCCCAGCACGGCCAAGGCATGGTGCCATTCATGCAGGATGCCTTCGCCCATTGCGGCGAGCTGGTGCGGGTGGCCGATCGGGACCGCTTCATCGCGGCGCTGTTCGCGCCAGCAGAAAGCCGCCGCGCGCTCCATGCGCTTTATGCGTTCAACGTCGAGATAACGCGGGTGCGCGAACTGGCGCGAGAACCGCTGGCCGGTGAGATCCGGCTGCAATGGTGGAGCGATGTCCTCAACGACGAGCGGCGCGAGGAGGCGAGCGCCAATCCGGTCGCTGCGGCTTTGCTCGAGACGATCGCGCGCTACGATCTCGCCGCAGCCAAGCTCACCGATCTGATCGAGGCCCACCGCTTCGATCTCTACGACGAGACGATGGCGAGCATGATCGATCTCGGATACTATACGGCGAGAACTTCGTCGGTGTTGATGGCGCTTGCGGCGCAAATTCTCGGTGTTGACGCGGCGGCAGCCGCGGAGCCGGCCGGCGTGGCTTACGGCATCACCGGACTGCTGCACTCGTTGCCGCTGCACGCCGCGCGGCATCAGCTTTATGTGCCGACCGAGCTGCTCATACCCCATGGAGTTTCCTCCCACGACATATTCACAGGCCAATCGTCGGACGGTCTTGCAGCCGCGCTCGCTCAATTACGCGATTTGGCGCGACACCATCTCGCCGCGGCGCACGGGGCAATAGTGACGCTGCCGCCGCGGGCGCTGCCGGCATTTCTTCCTGTTGCGCTGGTGCGACCGTGGCTGGATCGTTTGGAGCGCAGCGACCCGTTCGCACCTACCGAGATTGCACCATGGCGGCGGCAATGGCTGATCTGGCGCGCGGCGCGTAATCCGGCGCGGATCGCCGGCTAAAAAATCAAAATGCAAACCGATCGCGCAGATTGCGCCGGTCGGAAACGATGCGGGCGACGATCGCGCGTTCGGTGTCGGTCTTGACGAGCGAACCGATCAGATCGAGCTGGTTCATCGCCACCAGTTCGAGGATTTCGCTGCGCACGCCGCCCTCGGCGTTGCGCGGCAGGGCGTCGACGACCTGCAGATGTTCGAGCGCCGTGCCGTTGAGAAACTTGCGCAGCTCCGGCTCGCCGATGCTGCCCTCGACGAAGGCGTAGAGGCCGGTGCCGGCGTGGCGGTCGGGAAAGGCGACGATCGCGACGTTGCGCACCTGCGGGTGGCTCGACAGCCGTGCCGCGATCGCCGGCGCCTCGCGGATGAAGCGCATGCCGCGGCCCTCGCGGTCGGTAAAGTTGATGCCGCGGGTGATGGCGTAATAGACCCTCTTGCCCGTCGCCATCCAAATGCGGGTCGGCCAGGTCTTGCGGGCGAGCACCCGGCGCTCGGCGGCGGTCAGCGCGGCGGGAACATAGCGGCGCTTGTGCTTGAGCAGATGGCGGAGGTCTTCGTAACGCGCCAGGCGGAACAGCGCGCCGCGGCGGCGAAAGCACGAGGCGAGCTGGAAGTCGGTGACGTAGGCGCGGCCGTCGTCGTAGAGCCAGTTCTGCTCCTTGGCGAGATCGTTGTGGGTGATGCCGGCGCGATGCAGCGTCCGCAGCGCGGCCTTGGCGGATCGGAAGTAACCGGTGTCGCCGAACGGCTTGGCGATGTGCAGCGGCACGCCGTTGAGCCAGCCCCGCACCAGCACGCGCCGGCCCGCGAACAACAAGGGCGGCGCCATGCCAAGCGGCCCGGCGACCGCGAGCGCGCGGCGCTCGCGCCGGAACAGGAACAGCGCCAGCGGGACGCTCCACCACGGCACCTCGTCGAGGCGGCGCGCGACCGCATCGACGTCGCCGTCCACGGTGCGAAAATGGCCGCGCTCGATGGTGGAAAAGACGTCGCGCTTGAGCACGACGCCGTCGCGCCAATTTCCGCCCAGTTCAACCCCGTCCGTATGCCCCATCATGCGCGCCTTCTAGCACGATTTCGTTTGCCGTCGCGACGCCCGGCATCGCTGCTGCCATCGGCGTCCTACGCTCCGCTTGACAGGCCGTACGCACCGCTTAGGATATACATGAATAATGTATATCCATGACAGGAGCGAGCCATGCAAGTGTCGAAATGGGGCAACAGCCTGGCCGTCCGGCTTCCCCAGGCGGTGGTTGAGGCGCTCAAGCTCAAGGAGGGGGACGAGATCGAGATCACCGTCGCCGGAACGCGCGATTTCGAGGTTTCGCGCGACCGCAAGCGCGAGGAGGCGTTCAGGCGGTTGCGAAAGTTGAGACGTCCTCTACCTCCGGAGTTCAAGTTTGACCGGGACGAGGCGAATGAGCGCTGAGCCTTTCCTCGATACCAACATGTTCGTCTATCGTTTGCGTCGAATGATCCGCGCAGCGGAAAAGCCGACGCCCTTTTGCAAGCTGGTGGCGCCATCAGCGTGCAGGTCCTCAACGAATTTGTGTCCGTCCTGCGACCGCAAACAGCGCCGCGATTTTGCGGAGATGCGAGAAATCCTTTCGGCATTCTGAAAGGACTGCTCGATCCGCACTTCCGCTGACCGTCGAGATGCACGAGTTCGGCGTCGGCATCGCGACGCCAATACCGATTCTCGATCTACGACAGCCTCATCGTCGCGGCGGCGCTGCGGGCGGGCTGCGCGACGCTATATTCCGAGGACCTCCAACACGGGCAAACAATCGAAAGGCTGACGATCCGCAATCCGTTCGCTGATTAAGTCAGCCGCGTTGGCCCGACGAGTTGCTTCCGCGATCAGTCACTCCGCAGCCCGCGGGACTGCCGCTGTGATCCAGGAATCCAAATCCGCCAGCGCCCGCGCGCAAATCGCCGGCTTCCTGGCGTTCCGGGCGACGCCGCTCGTAAGCGGCGGGAACAAGCCGAAATTGATGTTCATGGGCTGGAACGAGCGCGGGCCGGCGTCGATCGTCTCGATATGGCCGCCGGTGATGTGGCCGAGCAGCGCGCCGTGGGCGGTGGTCGGCGGCGGCAGCTCCGGCCGTTCGCCGCGCCGCTCCGCCGCGGCGAAGCGGCCGGCGAGGAGGCCGATCGCCGCGGATTCCACATAGCCCTCGCAGCCCGTGATCTGTCCGGCAAAGCGCAGCCGCGGCATCGCCTTGAGCCGCAGCGTTTGCGTCGAGGAGTTTTGGCGAATTGAGAAACGTATTGCGGTGGAGCCCGCCGAGCCGCGCGAACTCGGCGTTGGCGAGGCCCGGGATCATGCGGAAGATGCGCGCCTGCTCGCCGTGCTTCAACTTGGTCTGAAAACCGACCATGTTGAACAGCGTGCCGAGCTTGTTGTCCTGGCGCAACTGCACGACGGCATAGGGCTTCTTGCCCGGCTGGCGCGGATCGGTCAGGCCGAACGGCTTCATCGGGCCGTGACGCAGCGTCTCGCGGCCGCGCTCGGCCATGACTTCGATCGGCAGGCAGCCGTCGAAATAGGGCGTCGTCTCGAAACCGCGGAACGCGATCTTCTCGCCGGCGATGAGCGCGTCGATGAAGGCGTCGTATTGCTCGCGCGTCAGCGGGCAATTGATGTAGTCGGCGCCGGTGCCGCCGGGACCGGCCTTGTCGTAGCGCGACTGGAACCAGGCGATGCCGAAGTCGATCGAGTCGCGATGCACGATCGGCGCGATGGCGTCGAAGAAGGCGAGCGCCGCCTCGCCGGTCAGCGCCGCGACCGCATCGGCGAGCGTCGGGCGAGGTGAGGGGGCCGGTCGCGATGATGACGCTGTCCCAATCCGGCGGCGGCGCGGTGACCTCCTCGCGGCGGACCTCGATCAGCGGCTCCGCTTCGATGGCTGCGGTGATGGCGGCGGCGAAGGCGTCGCGGTCGACGGCGAGCGCCCCGCCCGCGGGAAGCTTGTGGGCGTCGGCGGTGTGCATCACCAGCGAGCCGAGCCGCCGCATCTCCTCGTGCAGGACGCCGATGGCGCTCCCCTCGGCGTCGTCGGAGCGGAACGAGTTGGAACAGACCAGTTCGGCCAGGTTCTCGGTCTTGTGCGCCGCGGTCGCGCCCAAGCGGCCGCATTTCGTGCAAGATCACCGGCACGCCACGGCGCGCGATCTGCCAGGCGGCCTCCGACCCCGACAGGCCGCCGCCGACAACGTGGATGGGAGGCGAATTATTCATGACCGCAAACTAGGCGCGCGACGCCGCCCGCACAATGTGGCCCCAGGGCGGCTCCTTTGCGCCGAAGCCGGCAGTTGGCGGCAAATGGCCCCTCTGCTATACGGCGGACGTCAAACGACCGCTCATTCGAGGCTGCAGGTTCACCCCATGTCCGTTGACGCCGATACCGTACGCCGCGTCGCGCATCTGGCGCGGATCGCGGTCGGCGAGGACGAGGTCGAGCACCTCGAGGGCGAGATCAACGCCATTCTGGCCTTCGTCGAGCAACTTGGCGAGGTCGATGTCGATGGCGTCGAGCCGATGACCTCGGTGACGCCGATGGCGATGAAAATGCGCAAGGACGAAGTGACCGACGGCAATATTGCCGACGCCATTGTCGCCAACGCGCCGGCGCGCGAAGATCACTTCTTTCTCGTTCCCAAGGTGGTCGAATAATGTGCCTCGCCTGTGAACAAGACGCCATGTGGTTTGCTTATCTGCGCCGCCGCGGGCTGATCGACGAGAATGGCGAGCCGGTCGAGCCGGTCCCCTCTGTCGCCTATCCGATCGAGGCGCTGTCGGCGCCGGAACAAGCAGAAGAGCAAGCAGAAACGAACGTCGAGCAAAGCGCGTCCGAGCCCGCGGAAAAATCCACGCTGCCGTTCGACAATCCGAAGGCCGGATGACCGATCTCACCGCGCTCTCCCTGGCGCAGGCGCGCGACGCGCTGCGCCGCAAGGAATTCACCGCCATCGAGCTTGCCGACGCCTACCTCGCGGCGATCGAGGCGGCGCGCGCGCTCAATGCGTTCGTGAAGGAGACGCCGGACCGCGCCCGCGACATGGCGCTTGCCGCCGACGTGCGGCTCGCGAAAGGCGAGGGCGGGGCGCTCGAAGGGCTGCCGCTCGGCATCAAGGATCTGTTCTGCACCGAAGGCGTGCGCACCACCGCGTGCTCGCACATTCTGGAGAATTTTGTTCCGAGCTACGAATTGACCGTCACGGCCAAGCTTTGGCGCGACGGCGCGGTGCTGCTCGGCAAGCTCAACAATGACGAGTTCGCCATGGGCTCGTCGAACGAGACATCGTATTTCGGTCCGGTCGTCTCGCCGTGGCGGCGCGCTGAAGACAAAGCGCAGCTCGTGCCCGGCGGCTCGTCCGGCGGCTCGGCCGCGGCGGTCGCGGCGAAATCTCTGTCTCGGCGCCACCGGCACCGATACCGGCGGCTCGATCCGCCAGCCGGCGGCGTTTTGCGGCATCGTCGGCATGAAGCCGACCTACGGCCGCTGCTCGCGCTGGGGCATCGTGGCGTTCGCGTCCTCGCTCGATCAGGCCGGGCCGTTCGCGCGCGACGTGCGCGATTGCGCCATCCTCATGCGCTCGATGGCCGGGCCCGATGCGAAGGACACGACTTGCGTCGACCTGCCGGTGCCGGACTACGAGCAAGCGGTCGGCGCCTCGGTCAAGGGCATGCGCATCGGCATTCCCAAGGAATACCGCATGCCGGGCATGGCGGCCGAGATCGAGAGCCTGTGGGAGCGCGGCGCGCAGTGGCTGCGTGACGCCGGCGCCGACATCGTCGACGTGTCGCTGCCGCACACCAAATACGCGCTGCCGGCCTATTACATCGTGGCGCCGGCCGAGGCCTCGTCCAATCTCGCGCGCTATGACGGCGTGCGCTACGGGCTACGCGTCCCCGGCCGCGACGTGATCGAGATGTACGAGGCGACGCGCGCGGCCGGCTTCGGCAAGGAAGTGCGCCGGCGCATCATGATCGGCACCTATGTACTTTCCGCCGGCTATTACGACGCCTATTATCTGCGGGCGCAGAAGGTGCGTACGCTGATCAAACGCGATTTCACCGACTGCTTTGCCGCCGGCATCGATGCCATCCTGACCCCGACGACGCCGTCGGCTGCCTTCGCCATCGGCGAAAAAGGCAAGGCCGATCCGGTCGAGATGTATCTCAACGACGTGTTCACGGTGACCGTGAACATGGCTGGCTTGCCGGGCATCTCCGTGCCGAGCGGCCTCGACGCGCAGGGCCTGCCCCTCGGCTTACAGCTCATCGGGCGGCCGTTCGCGGAGGAGACGCTATTTTCGCTCGGCGCCGTGATCGAGCAGGCGGCGGGAAGCTTCAGTCCGCAACCCTGGTGGTGAGCGCTCAGCCGCCGGGTGGACCGCCGATTTTTTCGGCGGCTTGGTAGCGGCGGCGCGGCAGCGCATCGGGATGTTCGCGCTGCAGGAAGTCGATGAGTTTTTCCCGCACCTCGCAGCGCAGATCCCACACTGCCGATGAATTGTTGGCGCTTACCAGCGCGCGCAGCTGGACGGCCGTTTCGGTCGAGTCGGTGACCTGCAGGCCGACGACCTTGCCGTTCCATAATTTGGACTGTGCGACGATCTCGGTGAGTTTTCTGCGGATCGCGTCGACCGGCGCGGCGTGGTCGACATGGAGAAAAACCGTGCCGATCAATTCGCCGCCGGTTCTGCTCCAGTTCTGGAACGGCTTTTCGATGAAATAACTGAGCGGCACGACCATCCGCCGCAAGTCCCACAAGCGCAGCACGACGTAGCTGAAGGTGATTTCTTCGACGTTGCCCGATTCGTTCTCGACGATGACTTCATCGCCGATGCGGATCGGCTGTGCCACCGCGAGCTGTATGCCGGCGAGAAAATTGGTCAGCACCGGCCGTGCCGCGAGACCGGCGATGATGCCGGCGACGCCGGCGGACGCGAACAGCGTGACCCCGAACTGACGCACCGCCTCGAATGTCATCAGCGCGAAGCCGATGGTGACGAGCGCGATCACCGCGTCGAGCACGCGCAGGAGGACGCGCACCTGCGTGACGTGTTTGCGGGCGAGGAGATTGTCGGCGATGTCGAGCCGGAACCGCCGCAAATAAAGGTCGGCGGCGATCTGCAGTACGGTGGTTGCAGTCCAGCCGAGCAGGCAGATGGTCGCCAGTCCGATCAGCCGGGCGAGCACGCCTTTGGTATCGGGCCCGAGCGGCGCCGCCGGCAGCGCGATCGCGAGCGCCAAAAGCAGCAGGCCGAGCCGCGCCGGGCCTTTGGTCGCGCCGAGCACCGAGCGCAGAAACGGTCGGCTTTCGCCCAGCAGGCTGCGTATGAGCGTCAGTCCCGCCGCATAGAGAAGCCACGCCGCGATGGCAGCACCGACGAGAAGCGCCGCCGACAGCGCCCAATCCGCCGCGAACGTCCATGCCCGGAGCGCGGTCTGGATATGCTCGAGGAGGGTTTGCCACATGCAGCCGGACGATATCACGAAACCGAAACCGGCCGGGCGGGAGCCGGTTCGGAGCGTCCCGGTCCTTCCGGAGGTGCAACGCCGGCATTCCCTGGACAGCACCGGCCCGAAATGGCATCAACGCCGCCATCGCAACCGCAACAGCCAGGCTCGAACGGCGATGAAGACTTTCCTGCTGCGCCTGTTCACCTGGTGGAACGGCCAGACATTCGGCACCCAATTCTGGACCTGGCGGTACGGCGAGTTCGTCGGCACCGACGAGTTCGGCAATCGCTATTATCGTACCAAGGCCGGCCGGATCGATCCGACGCTGGGTTTCGAGCGGCGCTGGGTGATCTACAACGGCATCACTGAAGCCTCGATGATCCCGCCGACCTGGCACGGCTGGATGCACCACACCGTCGACCTACCGCCGACGCAGGAGATGGCGAAGGCGCGCCCCTGGGAAAAGCCGCACCGGCCCAATCTCACGGGGACCCCCGGCGCCTATCGCCCGAGCGGCTCGATTTTGGCAAGAGGCCGCCGGCCCCACGCCACGGGCGACTACAAGGCCTGGACGCCGGGGAACTAAGGCTGACGGTTGATCCCTGGTTTCGCCTCATTCGACATGTTAACCGGCGGCATGGTATCCGGCCGAACAGCGGCAGTTCGCTAAGTTCGCTCGCGCATTGCGCCCGGACCGCGCTAAGGATCCGCCCGAAGCATCGCCCGAAGGATCGCCCGAAGTTCCATGCTCCGCATCGCCGCCCTCCTGGTCGCCGCCCTCTCGGCCGTTCTCGGCGGATCGCTTGCAGCGGGACCGGCCGCGGCGCAGATTGGCTCGATTTTCGGCGACGCGCCGCCGCGCCCGCCCTCCAACGTGCCGAACACCGGCTTTCCGCCGCAGCCGCCGCCGGTGCAGTATCCCAACCAGTATCCGAACCCATCACCGTTTCCGGCGCCCCCCGGTGCGCGTCCGTCGTCCGCCATCGAGGCGCAGCCATTGCCGCCGCCGCCGGGCGCCTCGCTCGCCCCGGCAGGGCAGGACCAGGGCCTGCAGCAGCTGCCGCCGCCGGTTCAGCGCGCGCGCGCCACGCCGGGCATTGCGGCGCCGCAACCGCAGCCGGCCAATCTTGCGCCCGGGCAGCCCGGCAATCCGCCGTCGCCGCCGGCCGACACCGCGCCGCCACCCGACGACACGGTCATCACCGAAATGCCGTCGCAAAAGATCGCCAACGGACGTGCGGTGTTTTCCGGCCTCGACAAGATCACCGGCCGCATCATCAGTTTCGACGCGGCGCTCGGCGAGACCGTGCAGTTCGGCGCGCTGCAGGTCACCGCCAGGGTCTGCTATACGCGCCCGCCCACCGAGTCGGCGAACACCGACGCCTTCGTCGAGGTCGACGAAGTCACGCTGCAGGGCGAGATCAAGCGCATCTTCACCGGCTGGATGTTCGCCGCGAGCCCCGGCCTGCACGCCGTCGAGCATCCGATCTACGATGTCTGGCTGACCGATTGCGCCGCGCCGGTCAAAGTCGCCGAACCGGCCCCGCCGCCGACGCCCGTCGCGGCGGCTCCGGGTCCAGCGCGTCAACGCCAGACCGCGTCGCAAAAGCGGCAGCCCGCCGCTCCCGGGCAAGTTCACTGAAGCATCGACATCACGGCACCGCTTCGCCTTCGATAATCGAGCGAAGAAACGCGACATGCTCCCTGTAAGCGCGCAGACCCAGCGCGGTGGGCCGCACAACCATGCGCGGCCGGCGGCCTTGGTAACCGCGCTCGACCTCGACGTAATGGGCGCGTTCGAGCGTCTCGATATGGGACCCGAGATTGCCGTCGCTTGCTTGCGTCAGCGACTTCAGCCGGGCGAAATCGAATTCCTGACCTTTTCCATTTCCCGCATTGAGCGCCGCCATGATGCGCAAACGCAGGGGTTGGTGAATGATGTCGTCGGCCTTCGGCATGTTCACGCACGCCGCATCCAAACGCCGGCGAGGATCAATCCGCCACCGTCGACGACAGCGAGATAAAGTTCGAACCAGCGGTCGACCCAAAGGTAACCGGCGAACGCCAAGGCCGCGATGCCGACGCCCAAGACGGTGAAGGCGCGCCCGAACCAAAGACCGGCCAGCGCATAGCCGAACGTGAACAGGATCGGCCAAAAGGCATTCAGCTCGCGCGGTCCGAAATGGCCCATGCGGCAGCAGATCAAGCCGAGCGCAAAAAACAGAACAAGGGCGACGACGACGCGCCATTCGAAAGGCGCCCCGGTGCGTCGATGTTGCAGCCCGGTCGCGAGCGTCGCCATCAATCCCAGTCCGTTCACGCCGATCCAGATAAAGACCGCTTCGTGCGGGGCGATCGAGTTCGCGCCGTAGCCGCAGGCGACCAGCGCACCCCAGATGATGATGAGCGTGCTGGCACTGCGATAGAGCGAGGATTGTTTCAAACGGGCGACGATGACATCGATGTCGGCGAGGCTCGCCTCGGCCGATTTAGCGTCGATCCGCATGTGGCTTCTCCATGAAGACGGCGCTGATCGCGTCGATCGCAGCCGAAGCGTGCAGCATGTCCATATGGCCGAGACCCGACAGGATTTTCACGTCGATCGCCGGCTCCATGCCCCGTACGATGTCGGTGTATTTGTCGGATTGCATCAATTCATCGGCGCCGCCGGCGATGATGGTCGTCGGCATTTTCAGCCGATGAAACGCCGCGTCGAGATCGCGCGGTGGGCCGAAATTGGTAACAAGCCGAAACGAATATTGGGACGTGGCCTTCTTTTCGGAGCCCGGCGCGACGGCGAAGGCAATCGCCGGCAATGCTTCGCAGCAGGGCAAATGGAGCCGGCGCAACATGGCCAATGCGATGAACCGCGGTACGTCCGGGCTCGCCCACAGCGCCGATGTCGCCGAGCCGCGGGTCGAAGCGGCGTCATAACCGAGATAGGGCGACAGCAGGACGAGGCGGTCAAAGTCGGAGGAAAGCTTGCCGGCCGCGACACGCAACGCGAAACCGCCGCCGGAAGAAAATCCGAGCAGCGCGAAATGCGCCTGCGGATATTGCCCGCGCAGTTGGGCGAGGAGATCTTCGAGGTCGTCGTCGAGTTGGCCATAATGACCGATGTCGCCGCGGGTGCCCGATTCGCCGTGGCCGCGAACGTCAGGTGAGACCGCCACAAAATTATCCGCCGCGAGGCGCTTGGCGATTTCGTTCATTCCGGGCGAATGCCCGGCGGAGCCGTGGATGAGGATGACGATATTCTGCGCCGTCTCGTTTGCAGCCGGATAAAGCCGGTAGGCGAGGGCCGTGCCGTCGCGGGCCTGGAACCGCGAAAGGCTCGGCATTCCCGAATGATCGACCGCAACCGCTCCCGCGTGGATCGATTGGAGTTCCGGCGGCGGCGAGACTGGAAAGAGGAGAAGTGCACCGGCGACAAGGGCCAACAGACCGATGATTGACAGAATCCATTGCACCGAACGCCAAATCCATTTGAGCAATACCATCGTCTTCTCCATGGTCGATTACTCTGTATAACAGAGTACTCTGAGAATGTAAAGACTTTGGCTCGCGTGTGCATCATCGGCTTACGAGGGTCGACGAAAAAGGTCAGGGAACGTTGTGCGACGAGCGGGAGGCTCGATCCTTAGCCCGCCGCAATGCGGGCAAGCACCGTGCTGCCCGACACCGGGCGATCCATTGGCAGCGCGCCGAAATCGGCTTCGCCGGCCAGAGCGGCATCGAGCAGCTTGTGGTAGGCGGCCCGCGGCACCTCATAGGCGCCGAACGTGCGCAGATGCTCGGTGACGAACTGGGTGTCGAGCAGGCAGTAATGGCCGGCCTTGAGCCGCGCCACCAGATGCACCAAGGCGACCTTGGAGGCATCGCGGCTGCGGTGGAACATGCTCTCGCCGAAAAACGCGCGCCCGAGGCTGACGCCGTATAGGCCGCCGACCAATTCGCCGGCCTCGTACACTTCGACGGTGTGGCAATCGCCGCGCTCGTAAAGCTTGCGGTAGAGGTTGCGGATGCGGGTATTGATCCAAGTGCGGGTTCGGCCCGGCGCCGGTTGCGAGCAGCCGGCAATCACGGCGTCGAAATCGCGATCGACGAGAACCGTGAAGCGGTCGGATCGGACCGTCCGGACCAGCCGCTCCGGGACGTGAAAGCGATCGAGCGGAATGACGCCGCGCCGCTCGGGCTCGATCCAATAGAGCGCCGGGTCCTCGGCGCTTTCCGCCATCGGAAAGATGCCGCAGGCATAGGCCTTCAGCAGCACTTCGGGGGTGATGTCGACAAGGGCGGATTCGCGGCTGGCCATGCGATTCGTTTAGCCGCCCCGCCCCATGCGGTTCAAGTGGGCGGTGCGGCGCGCTGGCTGACCCCTTGGCGCGTCAGCGCGGACCGGCGCGGTCTTAACCGTTCGTAAACTCCAATTTTGTTAAGATTTTCGCCAGCTTGAACGCTTTTTCTCGCCAGCCGTTGCATCGTTGCGGAACACCAATGATGAGAACAGGCCGAGCCGAGCGTGCGATGAGAACGATCAGCAGTGACGTTGTGCCGATCCGCGTGCTCATGGTCGAGGACGAAATCCTGATCAGCGAGTGGGTGGCGGAAACGCTCGAACAACTGGGCTTCGCCGTGCACTGCGCCGCGAACGCCGCCGATGCGCTGCGATACCTTGCTTCGGCGCCGGTCGATGTGCTGTTCACCGATGTCAATCTGCCCGGCGGTATGGACGGTACGGCGCTGGCGCGCCGCGCGCGCGAATTGTCACCCGGCCTGTCGGTCGTCTATGCCTCCGCGCGGGTCATGATCGACGCCAAGTCGCGGGTCCCCGACTCGATTTTCGTGCCGAAGCCCTACGTGCCGGCGCTGGTGGGGCGGCTGATCGCCAACGCGGTGAAAGCGAACGTCGCACGCGTTCCGGCGTGAAGGCTTTGTTGGAGGCCTTTCCCTTCCGCGAAACCGGCCCGGAACATTTTTTATTGATCGAGCGCGCCGCGGGCGAGATATTCCTCGAGCCAGTGGATGTGGTAATCGCCGTCGATGATTTCCTTCTCCTGCACCAAGGCGCGGAACAGAGGCAGCGTCGTCTCGATGCCCTCGATCACGAATTCATCGAGCGCGCGGCGCAGCCGCATCAGACATTCGCTGCGCGTCTTGCCGTGGACGATCAGCTTGCCGACGAGCGAGTCGTAGAACGGCGGAATCGCATAGCCGTGATAGACGGCTGAATCGATGCGCACGCCCAGGCCGCCGGGCGGATGATAATGCACGATGCGGCCCGGCGACGGCCGGAACGACACCGGATTCTCGGCATTGATGCGGCACTCGATGGCGTGGCCGTGGAATTTCACCTCGCTCTGTGTGTACGCCAGATCGTTGCCCGCGGCGACGCGGATCTGCTCCACCACGAGGTCGATATCGGTGATCATCTCGGTGACGGGATGTTCCACCTGGATGCGGGTGTTCATCTCGATGAAGTTGAACTTGCCGTCCTCGTAGAGGAATTCGACGGTGCCGACGCCGAGATATTCGAGGTCGCGCATCGCCTTGGCGACGGTTTCGCCGATTTCGTCGCGCGCCGCGGTATTGAGCGCGGGCGAGGGACCTTCCTCCCAGACTTTCTGATGCCGGCGCTGCAGCGAGCAATCGCGCTCGCCGAGATGGATGGCGCGGCCCTTGCCGTCGCCGAGCACCTGGATCTCGATGTGGCGCGGCCGTTCGAGATATCGTTCCAGATAGAGCGTGTCGTCGCCGAACGCCGCCTTGGACTCGGCGCGGGCCGTGGCGAGCGCCATCACCATTTCGCTCTCGGCGCGCACGACCTTCATGCCGCGGCCGCCGCCCCCGGCGGCGGCCTTGAGCATGACCGGGAAGCCCATGTCGCGCGCCAGCCGCAGCGCCTCCTCGTCGGAGCCGATGCCGCCGTCGGAACCGGGGACGGTCGGGATGCCGAGCTCCTTCGCCGCGCGCTTGGCGGCGATCTTGTCGCCCATCAGGCGGATATGGGCGGGCTGCGGTCCGATGAAGTGCAGATTGTGCTCGGCGAGAATCTCGGCGAAGCGCGCGTTCTCGGCGAGAAAGCCGTAGCCCGGATGCACCGCGTCGGCGCCGGTGATCTCGCAGGCGGCGAGCAGCGCCGGAATGTTGAGATAGCTGTCCTTGGCCGCCGGCGGGCCGATGCAGACGCTCTCGTCGGCGAGCCGCACGTGCATGGCGTCGGCGTCCGCCGTCGAGTGCACGGCGACCGTGGCGATACCGAGCTCCTTGCACGCCCGCAGCACGCGCAGCGCGATTTCTCCGCGATTGGCGATCAGGATTTTATCGAACATGGAGGCGGCTCAGCGCGAATGGCGAATGGCGAATGGCGAATGGGGAGCAGACCATGATGCGCTACTCGCCATTCGCCATTCGCCATTTCGCTATTCGCCTCGTCATTCGATGATCATCAGCGGCTCGCCGTATTCGACCGGCTGGCCGTCGTCGACGAGGATTTGGGTGACCGTGCCGGCGCGCGGCGCGGGGATCTGGTTCATCGTCTTCATCGCCTCGATGATGAGCAGCGTGTCGCCGGCCTTGACCGGCGTGCCGATCTCGACGAACGGGCGCGCCGCCGGCGTCGGCCCGCGATAGGCCGTGCCGACCATCGGCGACGAGACGACGCCCGGGTGTTTGGCCGGATCGATCGGCGCGGCGGCTTGAGCGGCGACCGCGACCGGCACGCCGACCGGCGCTTCCGCCGCGCGCGTGCGCGCGACCGGCGTGCCGAGGTGGCGCGCGACGCGGATCAACACGCCGTCCCGCTCGAATTCAATTTCGGTCAGGCCGGTCTCGTCGAGCAGCTTCGCCAGATCGCGGATCGCGTCGTGATCGATCGCGGGCGTTTTCGGCATCGGCGGACTCCCGGACTTGCGCGCCACGATCAAACCGCTCGGCCTGCGGCGGCGCCGATCAGCGCGGCGGCGCCGTCGATCGCGAGCGCATAACCGTCGATGCCGAACCCGCAGATCACCGCGCGGGCGGCCTGCGACACGTAGGACCGGCGGCGGAACGGTTCGCGTGTGTGAATATTGCTGATGTGCACCTCGACGACCGGCGCCGTCATCGCCAACAGCGCGTCGAGGATGGCGACGGAGGTATGGCTGTATCCGGCCGGATTGATGATCAGCGCGGCCGCCCCATTCGCGCGCGCTTCCTGGATCCAGTCGATGAGCGTGCCTTCGTGATTGGACTGCCGAAACTCGATCGCAAGGCCGTGACGCTCCGCCGTGGTACGGCACAGCTTCTCGACGTCGGCGAGCGTCGCGCGGCCGTAGATCTCCGGCTCGCGGGTCCCGAGCAGATTGAGATTTGGCCCATTGAGGACGTAAATGGTGTTGGGCATTTGCAGGGTCCGGCACGGGCCGCGGAGCACAGCGATTTCATCGCCCGGCGCCGCGGCGCGCCCGCTTTATAGGCACCCCGACTGCAAAGGGGAAGCTTGAACGCACGGAATCGCGCCGCCCTGCGCGACACCGCCGGCCTCGAGGCGGCGCTTGGCCGACGCAGCCCTTCGCCGGGCCTTAGTTTTGCTCCGCCGCGAGCTTCTCCTTCAACGTATCGAGGCCGACGGCGCCGACGATCACCTCGTTGCCGACCACGTAGGTCGGGGTGCCGCTGACGCCGATCGCGTCGGCGAGCTTGAGGTTCTCGTCGATCGTCTTCTTCGCTTCGTCGCTGTTCATGTCCTTCTCGATCCGCGCCACGTCGAAGCCGACATCCTTGGCCGCCGCCAGCGCGTGCGCCTTGTCGGCCGGACCGCGGCCGCCGAGCAGCTTCTGGTGGAACTCGAGGTACTTCTTGCCGCTCGCATCCTGCATGCGCACGGCCACCGCGACACGGGCGGCCTCGACCGAGCCTTCGCCGAGCACCGGAAATTCCTTCAGGATGAATTTGAGATTGGGGTTGGTCTTGAGAAGCTCGACCATGTCGGGCAGCGCGCGTTTGCAGTAGCCGCAATTGTAGTCGAAGAACTCGACCATGGTGACTTTGCCCTGCGGGTTGCCGAGCACGACCTGGTGGGGCGAAGAGAACAGCGTGGCGTTGTTGTCGTGTACCGCCGTGCGATGCTTCTCGTTCTCGGCGTCCTGCTGGCGCTTTTCCAGTTCCGTCATGACGTCCTGGATCACCTCGGGGTGCGCCATCAGGTAGTCCTTGACGATGCCCTCGACTTGCTGGCGCTGGTCGGCGGAGAACGGCTCGGCTTGCGCGCCTTGCGCAGCCACCGCTGCCATGAACACCGCGGCGGCTGTGATTGCCATGCGTGAGATCGATTTCATGTCAGCGGTCCTTCTCGTGATCTGCGTCGCGGTTTGGTCGTGATCTTGGTTATTGGAAGAGTGGATTCTTTTTCGCGTTCTTATTGAAGGCGACGATATCGTCGGCGCGCACCCAGCCCGGCGATCCGATCGGGAATCGCATCTTGGCGCGTGCCGCGAGCTCGCGGGCGGTCTTGTTGTCGCCGCGCGCGAACGCCGCTTGTGCCGACGCGAGATCGGCGTCCGGAAGGTCGTTCTTGTGCCCGTACGCCATGGCAAGCTGCTCGTAGGCATCGGCGGATTCGGGTTCCTTGGCGACGGCGGCCCGCAACAGCGGAATGGCTTCGTCCGACAGCTTGACGTTGTTGGTCGCGATCAGCGCCTGTCCCAGCAGGATTTGGATCAGCGCCGGATTGGGCGCGAGCTGGACCGCACGGCGCAACGGTGCGATCGCGTCCGCCGGATGGCCGCCCTCGAGCAGCGCCTGACCCTTGAGCTCGTAGAAATACGGATTATTCGGCATCGCTTCGATCAAGCCGTCGATCAGTCCGATGGCGTCGCGCAGATTGCCGAAGCGATAGGTCATGATGGCGCGCGCGTAGCGCGCCGGCATCGAGGTATCGGATGCCGGGTAGTGCCGCATCACCACGTCGGCCCGTTCCATGAAGCCCTAGAGCTTCGCCCGCATCATGTCGTGGCGGAACTGCAGCTCCGGCGGGTCTTTCTTGTCCCAATACTGGTTGTGCACCAAGAGCGCCAGCGCCGCCATGCGCTCCTCGGGCATGGGATGGTTCTGCGCATAGGGGTCCATGTACTTCGCCGAGAACATGCTTTCATTGGCGAAGCGCTTGAAGGTGTCGTACATGCCCTTGGCCGACTGGCCGGTCATGGTGAGGAAGCGCACGCCGGCGCGGTCGGCCTGTTCTTCCTGCGCGCGCTGATAGGCGAGCAGCGTGTTCTGGATGTAGCCTTGCGGCAGTTGCATCGCGGCCATGCCGACATTGGCCATATCCATGCTGTTCGAGTGCGCGCCCGCCACCATGGCGCCGACGCCGAGCAGCATGGCGACGATCGCCGCGGTCTGGGCGTGGGCAAGCTCCTGCCGCATCTTGGAAAGATGGCCGCCGACGATATGACCGCTCTCGTGCGCGAACACGCCGATCAGCTGATTGGGCGTGGTCGCCTGCATCAGCGCGCCGGCGTTGACGAAG
Organism: uncultured Pseudomonadota bacterium; assembly: GCA_963836095.1. Lineage (GTDB taxonomy): Bacteria > Pseudomonadota > Alphaproteobacteria > Rhizobiales > Xanthobacteraceae > BOG-931. The sequence continues at coordinate 3,030 of CAWIHU010000010.1, read as the reverse complement.
ATGCGGTGCGCGTCCACCACGAAGGCGTTGAACGATTTTTCGCCGATAATGACGACCTGCACGTTCTGCTGAGCGAGCCCCGCCGCCTTGAGGATCGGTGCGGTGTAATCGCGCAACAGCTGCTCGGTCTCGGCGTCGCGAATCATCGGGATGCCGGCGGCCGATCCGGTCTGCGCCCTGCCCGGCAGGCTCGACAGCGTGACGGCGGCGGCCGCGACCAGCGCGATGGCCCGCGATCCTGGCCTCGCCGGGCGCGCCTTGCTAGGAGGTCTGGCGGCGGTCATGTGAACAACGGGTTGCGGACAAAGCGTTGCTGGCAAAGCGTCGATCCCCTGGTCGGTCGGAAGCTCGGTCACAAGCTATGGATCGAACCGGTTACGGTCAACGCAAGCCGATGTGAATGCTTGGGTGCATTGCATGCTTGGGTGAACGCTTGGCAAAACCGCGCGCTACGAAACCCGGGGAATGCGGCAGCACCGGGGCAGTAGCAGCGTGATCAGCAACCGGAGTGACCGGACGCCGAGGCTCAACGATGCTCGATAAGGCGAAGAACCTGCTACGGCCGTCCGCGCGCAGCGGCGTGCCGGCATTCATGGTGATGGACGTGGTCGCCGCGGCTGCTCGCCTGGAAGCGCAGGGCCGCCGCGTCATTCACATGGAAGTGGGCCAGCCGGCTGCCGGCGCGCCGTCGACCGCGATCGCGGCGGCGGGCGAGGCGCTGGCGTCGGCGTCGCTCGGGTACACCGAAACCTTGGGCCGGGCGTCGTTGCGCCGACGCATCGCACGGGCCTACGCCGACTGGCACGGCCTCGATATCGATCCGGGCCGCATCGTCGTCACCACGGGCTCCTCGGCGGGTTTCATGCTGGCATTTATCGCCGCCTTCGAGCCGGGCGATCGCGTGGCGATGGCGCTGCCGGGCTATCCGCCCTATCGCCACATCCTCACGGCGCTCGGCTGCGAGCCGGTGGGGATCGAAACCGGCGCGGCCACGCGTTGGGCTATCACCAGCGAAGCCCTGCTGGCGGAACACCGCCGCCGCCCGCTCAAGGGCGTCATCATCGCCTCGCCGGCCAATCCGAGCGGCACGATGATGACGGCTGCCGCGCTCGCCGACGTGATCGCCTGCGCGCAGGATGCCGGCATTGCGGTGATCTCCGACGAAATCTATCACGGTCTCGATTACGCCTTTGCCGCGGAATGCGCGGCGCGGCTGTCGCCGGACGCCATCGTCATCAATTCGTTCTCCAAATATTTTTGCATGACCGGCTGGCGCATCGGCTGGATGGTCGTGCCGCCGGCGCTGGTGCGCCCGGTCGAACGGCTGCAGCAGAACCTCGCGATTTCGGTGCCGACGCTGTCGCAGATCGCGGCCGAAGCCGCCTTCGACGGCCGCGCCGAACTGCAAGAGGTGCGGCGCAGCTACGAGACCAACCGCGGCATCTTGCTCGATGGACTGCCGCGTGCGGGGCTTGGCTCGTTCCTGCCGGCTGACGGCGCCTTCTACCTCTATGCCGATATTTCGCGGTTTTCGAACGACAGTTTCGCCTTCGCGACGCGGCTCCTCGAACAGGCGGGCGTAGCGGCGACGCCGGGGGTCGATTTCGATCCGCTCAACGGCCGCAATTTCCTGCGGCTGTGCTATGCCGGCGCACGCGCCGACATGCAGGAAGCCGTCGCGCGCATCGGCGATTGGTTGCAACACGGGCGATCGGCATGAGGCGGCGATGAGCGAGGCGTTGTTCGACATTCTGCGCAAGGTGACGACCGCGACGATCACCACGATGCTGCTGAAAAAGGGCATAAGGCGCTGCTGGATGAACGGCCCAAAGCCGCTCGTCGCGAGTGGCGAGCGCGTCGTCGGCCCTGCTTTCACGCTGCGTTTCGTTCCTGTGCGCGGGGACGTCGCTACCACCGGAGAGCTGGGGCCATCCGGTTTCCACGCGCGCGGCGGTCGAAGCGATGCCGGAGGGCGCGGTCACCGTCGCCGACGCGATGGGCGTGACGACCCGGTATCTTTGGCGACATTCTTTGCGCCCGCATGAAGAAGCGGAACGTCTCCGCGCTGATCACCGACGGCGCGTGCGCGACCGCGCCGGCGTCCTGATGAGCGGGCTGCCGGTGTGGTGGCGGGTGTCGCCGCGCCGGCCTCGGTCAACGGCTTGACGTTTGTCGGCTGGCAGCAGCCGATCGGCTGTGGCGGCTGTGCGATCTTTACCGGGGATATCATCGTCGCCGACGATGACGGGGCGGTGGTCATCCCGCAGGCTATGTTGGAATTTGTCGCCCGTGACGGCGCCGAACATGAGCTCTACGAAAGCTGGGTGTTCTCGGAAGTGGAAAATGGCGTCAAGCTGCCGGGGCTCTATCCGCCCGATGATGACGCCAAGGCGCGCTACGCGGCTTGGCGGAAAGCGCAGTCGTGGGCAGGCGGTTTTCTTTTTCATTTCCAAAAATTCTGGGCTTTTTTGCCCTGCCGTCGAACCTTTTCATCTCGGTCGGGCTGCTCGGGCTCGTTCTCCTGTGCACGCGCTTGACGCGGCTGGCGAGTTGGCTGGTGGTGACGAGCCTCGTCCTTATTGCGCTCGCCGGATTTTCGCCGCTCGGCAACGTCGCTTATTCTGCCGCTGGAGGATCGCTTTCGCCCTGGGACCCATCGCGCGGGGCGCCGGAGGGAATTGTGGTTCTCGGCGGCGCAATCTCCCCGGGCGTTTCGGCCGCGCGCGGCGCGGTGGCGCTCGACGAGGCCGCCGAGCGCATCACCGCCGCCGCCGAGCTTGCGCGGCGCTATCCGGATGCCCGCTTAGTCTTTTCCGGCGGCAGCGGCGCCTTGATCTACAGTGACGGCCCGAAGCGCCGTTCGCCGTTCGCCAGTTGGAGGCGCTCGGAGTCGCGCACGACCGCATCACCGCCGAGGAGGAGTCGCGCAACACGATTGAAAATGCGGTGTTGCCCGCCTGCTCGCGGGCCCCAGGCCGGGTGAACGTTGGCTGTTGGTCACCTCGGCCTATCACATGCCGCGGGCGATGG
>CAWIHU010000009.1:0-736857 GCA_963836095.1 uncultured Pseudomonadota bacterium | reverse complement strand
GGCGCGCACGAATGGCGCCGGAAGCGTCGCCAGCGCGAGTTCTCCGCCGAGGACCTGCCGGCGTGAAGCGAGGCGACGTAGCGGGCTCATGCTGTTCTCCTGGGACGGACGCTTCGGCAAGCTTCGGCTCCCCATTATTATTTCAGGGTCTCAAAGGTAGCCGATCAGGTCGGCACGCTCAGTCGGGTCCTTGAGCCCGTCGTACGGCATTTTCGTTCCGGGGAACGACGCTTTCCGGCGACTCCAGGAATTTGTCCAGTATCTCCGGCGTCCAGGTGATGTTGGAGTTCTTGTTGGCCACCGAGTATTTGTATTTCGGCGCCGAGCCGGTCTTGCGACCAACCACCCCGAAAAGCGACGGGCCGATCTTGTTGACGTTGGGATTTGGGGAGTGGCAGATCGCGCATTCCGATTGGAACACCGCCTGGCCGGCCGCCGGATCGGCAGCCTGCGCTTGCCGCGGCGCACCAGCGACAAGAATCTCGAAAAGAGTGCGCTCACCGACAATTGAGCGCAGACTGTGCGGGCGCGCATCATGGTGCTCCGAGACGACATTTTGTTATATTCTGTCGTCTCGACATCGCAGGCATTGACCCAGATCAAGGGCAGGCGATTGAAGTTCACTGAAGATCGCGACGTTCTCAGAGGCGGCCCTCGAGCGGATCGAGTTGTTGATCAGATCGCAGCCGAAAGCATCGCCGCGCTCGTCATCCTGGAGGTGGCCGCCGCAGGCGGCCCTCGAAGGACGCACCGCCGTGCCAGCATCCTTCGAGGCTCGCGGAGCCTGTCATCGGGCCGGCCACTTCGGGCCGGACCCGTTGGCTCGCACCTCAGGATGACGATCTTCGTAGCTCACCGCACCCGCCGCACCGCGCCGCGCGCGGCGCTGGTCGTCATGCGCGGCATAGGCCTTCAGCGCCGTCGACACCTTGCGCCTGCGCGTTCCGCCGGCTTCCACGCCTCCTCGCCCCGCCTCCATCGCTGCGCGGCGCTCGGCCATCTCGCTGTCGCCGACCGCCAGGTGGATGCGCCGGTTCGGGAATGTCGATCTCGATGCGGTCGCCTTCCTCCACCAGCGCGATCAGCGCCGCCCTCGGCCGCTTCCGGCGAGACGTGGCCGATCGAAAGGCCGGAGGTGCCGCCGGAGAAACGGCCGTCGGTGATCAGCGCGCAGGCTTTGCCCAGGCCCTTCGATTTGAGATAGCTGGTCGGATACAGCATTTCCTGCATGCCCGGGCCCGCCGCGCGGGCCTTCGTAGCGGATCACCACCACGTCGCCGGCCTTGACCTTGTCGCCCAGAATGCCTTCGACCGCGGCGTCCTGGCTTTCGAAGATGCGCGCCGGGCCGGCGAATTTCGAGGATCGACTGCGTCGACGCCGGCCGTCTTCACGATGCAGCCTTCCTCCGCGATGTTGCCGTACAGCACCGCCAGGCCGCCGTCCTTGGATACGCATGCGCCGCCGTCGCGGATCACGCCCTTCGCGCGGTCGAGATCGACGTCATCGAAGCGGCGCTCCTGGCTGAAGGCCACCTGGTCGGCACGCCGCCGGGCGCGGCCCGGAAGAACTCGTGGACGGCCCGGCTTCCCGTGCGCTTGACGTCCCAGCGGTCCAGCGCCTCGCCCATCGTCCCGGCGTGCACGGTCGGCACGTCGGTGTCGATCAGCCCGGCGCGGTCGAGCTCGCCCAGAATGCCGATGATGCCGCCGGCACGGTGCACGTCTTCCATGTGCACGTTGGCGATCGCCGGCGCGACCTTGCACAGCACCGGCACCCGGCGCGACAGCCGGTCGATGTCCGCCATGGTGAAGTCGACCCCGCCCTCGTGCGCGGCGGCCAGCAGATGCAGCACCGTGTTGGTCGAGCCGCCCATGGCGATGTCCAGCGTCATGGCGTTCTCGAACGCCGCGAAGCTGGCGATCGAGCGCGGCAGCACGCGCGTCGTCGTCCTGCTCGTAGTAGCGGCGCGCCATATCGACGATCGAGACGGCCGGCCTCGACGAACAGCCCCTTGCGGTCGGCATGGGTGGCCAGCATCGTGCCGTTGCCGGGCAGCGCCAGGCCCAGCGCCTCGGTCAGGCAGTTCATCGAGTTGGCGGTGAACATGCCCGAGCACGAGCCGCAGGTCGGGCAGGCGGAGCGCTCGATGACCGCGACGTCCGCGTCGCGACACGTGTGTCGGCGGCGGCGACCATGGCGTCGATCAGGTCGAGCGTCTTCACCGTGCTGGTCGGGCCACATCACCTTGCCGGCTTCCATCGGCCCGCCGGACACGAACACCGCCGGGATATTGAGGCGCAGCGCCGCCATCAGCATGCCCGGCGTGATCTTGTCGCAGTTGGAGATGCACACCATCGCGTCGGCGCAGTGCGCGTTGACCATGTACTCGACGGAATCGGCGATGATCTCGCGCGACGGCAGCGAGTAGAGCATGCCGTCATGGCCCATGGCGATGCCGTCATCGACCGCGATGGTGTTGAACTCCTTGGCGACGCCGCCGGCCTGTCTCGATCTCGCGCGCCACCAGTTGCCCGAGGTCCTTCAGATGGACATGGCCGGGCACGAACTGGGTGAACGAATTGACCACGGCGATGATCGGCTTGCCGAAATCCTCGTCCTTCATGCCGGTGGCGCGCCACAGGCCGCGCGCGCCGGCCATGTTGCGGCCGTGGGTCGTGGTTCGAGAACGATAGGCGGGCACGGGTGGGTCCTCATAGGTGGAGCGGAAAATTGGCCCTGAACTAGCAGGCCGGCGCTGGTTCAGCAAAGCACGGGTAGGGTGGGCAAAAGCGCGGAGCGCTGTGCCCACGTCAGCATCGGAACGTGCAAGCCGGCCGTGGGCACGCTTCGCTCCGCCAACCCTACGTTTGCTTCTCACCGCCGCGAACGAAAAGCCGCTGGTGGAGACATAAGGGTGCATCGCCATCCCGAGGCGGTCGCCGCAGGCGGCCCGCGAAGGACGCACGCCGTGCCAGCATCCTTCGAGCGCTTGCTCGACATGGGGGTGGGGGTCTATGTCGAGGCGGACAAGCGCAGCTCGTAGGGTGGGCAAAGGCGCCAACGGGTCCGGCCCGAAGTGGCCGGCCCGATGACAAGCTCCGCGCCATGCCCACCAAGACGCCCCGGTAATCATCAAATGTCCCGCTACCGCCGCGCCAAGATCGAAGGCGGGATATTTTTCTTCACGCTCGCACTGGCGGATCGTTCAAGCGACCTTCTGATCCGCGAAATCGATCGGCTGCGACACTCCTACAAGGCGATGCAGGAGCGTTTGCCATTCGAGACGATTGCGATCTGCATCCTCCCGGACCATCTGCACGCGCTTTGGCAATTGCCGGACGGCGATACCGACTTCGCCTCGCGTTGGAGCCTCTTCAAGTCCGGGTTCTCGCGCGGCCTTCCGGCAGCGGCGACGCGCTCCGCAAGCAAAGTAGCGAAGCGCGAAAAAGGCATTTGGCAACGTCGCTATTGGGAACACGCGATCCGCAACGACGCCGATTTCGAGCGCCACGTCGATTACATTCATTACAACCCCGTGAAGCACGGCTTGGTGACGCGGGTCGCCGATTGGCGGCACAGCAGTTTTCACCGCTACGTGGCACAAGGCCTCTTGCCGGAACATTGGGGCGGCGATTTAATGGAGTTGCCGCGCAGTTTCGGCGAATAACCGCGTGGGCACGGCGCTACGCGCCTTTGCCCACCCTACGCTACTTCAAGTGGACATGGCCGGGCACGAACTGGGTGAAGGAGTTGACCACGGCAATGATCGGCTTGCCGAAATCCCCGTCCTTCATCCCCGTTGCGCGCCACAGCCCGCGCGCGCCGGCCATGTTGCGGCCGTGGGTGGTCGTTCGAGAGCGATAGGGGGCACGGATAAATCCTCATGAGTGGAGCGGAAGTTAGCCCTGAACTAGCAGGCCGGCGCCGGCGCCGCAAAGCACGGGTAGGTGGGCAAAAGCGCACAGCGCTGTGCCCGTCAGCCTCACCGCGCCCCGCAAGTCAGCCGTGGGCACGCTTCGCTTTGCCCACCCTACCGCTCGCCTTCGTTGATCGCCTGCGCGACAGTCGAAAGCTGAGCGGTGATCGTGTTTATTTGCTCGGGACTTTCCCAATTCCGCAACCGCTCGATTAGAAGCCGCCGCACGAGTTCAAGTGTTTCGCGAGTCCACATTTCCGATTTCTCCGAACAATTTTCGGCTGCATCGCTGGTATCAGCGCGTAGGGCGGATTAGCCAAAGGCGTAATCCGCCGCCTCGGTGATTGAATGGCGGCTTACGCTGCGCCAATCCCTACGCGCTGTTCTATCCGTCGTCCTCTAGAAAGAAACTCTCGGTTTCGCCGCCAGAACGGCCTAGGTCAATCAAGCAGGCCTCGTAAAGTGCAAGTAGGTCGGCAGCGAACCGCTTTCTGTCGCTCGGCTTTACCCTATGGAAGTAGATATCGCCTCCTGCTTCATACCCATATTTGTCCCGCAACTCTAAAACTCTGGCTGCCCGCTCGCGCAAATTTGCGGGAAAATCCGTTGGCCCGAGGTCGGCCAATGGGTACGTTGCGTCCTTAAGGCGCTCAGTCGTTTTCCCAGAACCTGCGATCATTATCCTGACCGCCGTCTGAAGTCGCATCAGCACCCCGCCTCCCCATCCATCGGACATGTTCAAGCGACTCTAGCAATTCCTTTCCGCCCGCAACAGCAAACGGAAAAACCCTTAGCACATAGGGCGGATTAGCCGAAGGCGTAATCGGCCGCCTCGCGACGATCGATGGCGGATTACGCTCGCTAATCCGCCCTACGCGCTCGCACGTAACTCCAGAACCGGAACTTCACTTCGCTTCTTAATGATCGAACTTTGCGCCATCGATGATGTCTTCGATATCCCGGACTGGCCACACCATGCCGAGCTGTGCATCGGTTTGGTCCTTGGTGTAGCGGCGGCCGGAGTAGACCCCAATAAATTTCGGTACGCGATGTTGCATCCATCGCAACGCCTTCATCCTCTAAGAGGTGTATTCCCCAGCTCCGACGGAATACAGGTGCACCAGACATACCCGGACGAGAAGCTGTATCAACGAGTAAATAGCCGGCGCCGAATGGCACTAGGTCGGGTTCCGAGGCGATGCTTCCGCGTTTCCAAACGGGAAACCCTGGCGGTTCGGCTCCGAATGGATAGCCCAAAATGAACACATCCATGCCGATTTGGACGGCCAAATCGGCTTCTGAGCGAGCCGAATTTACGGGGTACAAATCGATGATTGGGTCATCGCCCGAAATGGGCAGCGGAACGGCAACAACATCCGAACCGCGTTGCCTGAGTGGGTGAGCGAACCAGAGAGGACGGTTTTCGCTGTCACGAATGGTAATGTCGCGTGGTACTTTGCCGAAATCAGTAACGCGTGGATTGAAGAGGGCTTTGAACATGTCGGGTTGGACTATTGCGTCCATTTCGCCAGTAGCGGCGTTTCTCCCGGTGGCGACATGCCAGTTCGTTATCAAGTAATGTTGTTCCCGACGTTTCCAGACGAAAGCGGTAGCATTCCCAATGGATTTGCCGTTGGCACATTGTTCGATCGGGATTGTGGTCAACGAATAATAGTCTATACGAGTTATTGGTTGTCCCATGCAGCGCGGCCAAGTCTAAATATCATCATGTTAGGCTTTGAGCATGGGTGAAATGAAGCGTATAAAGCGGATTAGCCGAAGGCGTAATTCGCCGCCTCGCGATGATCGAATGGCGGATTACGCTGCGCTAATCCGCCATTCGCGCTAAGTGTTCCTTCAAGACATCCCGCAATGGTTCGCGGGCTTTGATAGCTTCATTGGCGGCCTTCACGGCTTCCGCTTCGATAGCTTCCTCCCGTGAAAGCTTTTGATGCCGGAAGAGCCAGGTGGCGACGGTGGCCCAGTCCCATAAGGGAGTATCGGAGGTCACTCTCGCCACTGGCGACGGGAAATTCTCGCTGCGTTGGCCTTTCGAATATTGGCTGATCGCCGCGCGCGTCAGGCCGGCGCGCGCGGCAATGTCGGACAAATTGACGAGCGGATCGGGCTCCACCCGATCCACATGCGCACCGGCCGCCTCGACACCCTCGACGGCGGAACAGATGGCTGCATCGATGGATTCCGCTTCTCGCGCAAAGTCCGCAATGATGTGGCCCTTCTGAAACGAGATCGTCGCGTCATTGCAGCCCGCATCGTAAAAGCGCGTCTCGAAGTCGTCCGCTTGCGGATCGAGGCCGGACGCAATGATGCTGAACTCATACTTTTTCATTGTCGTCCTCCTTTCCGTGCGGGCAGCGGTTTACGGCTCTCGCCACCTGCTTTGCATGATCTTGCGGGTTCTTTGGAGTTCCATACACTCCGACCTGACATCCATCCAGGTCCGCATGCGGGCAATACAGCCGGCCCCAGTGGCCCTGCTTGCGCCATGTCCAACCCCGAGATTTTGCGGCGGAGACGGCCGCCTCGACCTCCTTGTTGGGGTGCCTTGGCCGTTTAGCCATCCTCGCACCGGATATTTAGCGTTCTGTTAACAGTTGTCAACACCGTGTGTTCCGTTTTGTCTATCCGTCGGAAAGGTGTCCGCGTGTGGCGAATTGATCATAGGTTGAGGCGCAATTTCCGCCAGCCGATTGTCCGGTAGGAAGGTTTTTGCGAGCGTCGCTAATATCGGGACGCACCCTTGACATTTGTCCCCGTTTGCGATAGAAACCCCGAATCTCGCTCACCGAAAGGACGGCAGCCGGCGACACCGGTTGACGGAGCGAGTGCGGTTCCCGCGGGCGGCGGCTCGTCACCTCCGTTCCCGGGCGGCTTGGGCAAGACACGCCCGACCGGCATCATGACCGGTACGCGGGTGCAATCTCGCTGGGCTGGGACAGCAAGGCGCGGGTAATGCCCGCGAGTGATGCATGGAAGCCGGCCGTCGGCTTCGCGTCGTGTGTTGCGATGCGCTCCGTCTTTCGAACCATCGGGACGGCGCGCTCTGAGCTGGTCCCAGGAAGTCGCGTGGCTCGAGCTGAGCGGTGGCGTTCGGTCGCTGCCGCAAGTGCCGTGGTGGAACGCCGAGAGGCGAGCGCGCCGCAAGGCGCGCGCCGCGCGTAAGCGCGGAGGTTACGGAACACGCCTATCGGCGTTCCGCTTTCCTTTTCGTCATTGCGAGGAGCAATGACGAGGTTTATCCGCGCGTGATCATGACGGCGTCAGGTCCCACCACCGGCCCCGTCTGACGAAGATCACGTTCGGCCGTCGTTTGTTTGCTTGGTAGCAGCATAACTCGGGCGCGAAGTGGCGCCGCGAGAACGGGAGTTGTTCGCTCCTTCTCCCCGCGCGCGGGGAGAAGGTCGGGATGAGGGGGCGCGGACGCCGCCTTGAGCATCGCAGAAAGAGCCCGATGGGCCTCGACCCCGGCGCTCAGACTCGCGGAGAGGCCCCCTCACCCCGACCCTCTCCCCGCAAGCGGGGCGAGGGAGCAGTTACCGCAGCCGTTCCAAAATGCTCACGTAATTCGCGACCACGGCGCCGCCCATGTTGAAGATGCCGCCGAGGCTCGCCTCCTTGAGCTGCATGTCGCCGGCGGTGCCGGTGAGCTGCATGGAGGTGATGGCATGCATCGAGACGCCGGTGGCGCCGATCGGGTGGCCCTTGGCCTTGAGGCCGCCGGAGCGGTTGATCGGAAGCCGGCCGTCTTTCGTCACCGTGCCGTCGGCGATGGCGCGGGCGCCCTGGCCTTCCGGCACGAGGCCCATCGCTTCGTAGACCAGCAACTCCGCGATGGTGAAACAGTCGTGCACCTCGGCGAACGAGAGATCGGACAAGCTGACGCCGGCCCGCTCGAGCGCCCGGTTCCAGGCGAGCGAGCAGCCCTCGAATTTGAGAATGTCGCGCCGCGACATCGGCAGAAAATCCTGCACGTGCTCGGCGGCGCGGAAAACGATCGCCTTGTCCATTTTCAGCGCGGTCTCGACGTTGGTCAGCACCAGCGCCGCGGCGCCGTCGGAAACGAGCGAGCAGTCGGTGCGCTTGAGCGGGCCGGCGACGCGCGGGTTCTTGTCGCTCTCGGTGCGGCAGAAGTCGTAGCCGAGGTCCTTGCGGATCTGGGCGTAGGGATTGTCGACGCCGTTCTTGTGGTTCTTGGCGGCGATCATCGCCAGCGCATCGGACTGGTCGCCCCATTTCTGGAAATAGAGGCTCGCGATCTTGCCGAACACGCCGGCGAAGCCGCCGTCGATATCGGCCTCCTCGCGCACATAGGACGCTTTCAAGCAGATTGCGGCCGATCTCGGCCGCGGGCGTCGCCGTCATCTGCTCGACGCCGACCACGAGCACGACGCGGGCCGCCTTGGCCGCGATCGATTTGAGCCCCTGATGGATCGCCGCGGAACCGGTGGCGCAGGCGTTCTCGACCCGCGTCGCGCGCTTGAAGCGCAGATCGGGCGAGGCCTGCAGCACCAGCGAGGCGGTAAAGTCCTGCGCCGAGAAGCCGGCATTGAAGTGGCCGAGCACGATCTCATCGACGTCGCCGCGGCGATACCGGCGTCGGCGAGCGCCGCGTTGGTCACGCTTGACGATCAGAGCTCTCGACCGTTTCGCCGGCGAGCTTGCCGAACGGCGTATGCGCCCATCCCACGATGCAGGCTGTCATGGTGGTTCCCTTTCCCTGCCGGAACCCTTGGCCGAATTTCTGACGCTTTTGCCAAGGACTAAAGCATTGGGCGAACAGGGTGTCGCAAATCCACACGGATCGCAATGGTAGCGCTATTCGACTTTGCGTTCGGCCCCGGCTATGGCTTAAATAGTGCGACGCCGACGCGATTTAACTCTTGTGTGAACCTATCGCGGCCCCATCGAGCGACCCCGCCTTGTGCGCCCCACAAGGAACGCAGTGGGCCCGACCAACGGAATGGACCGCGACACGTGTATCAATTGCAATCGCTTCGGGCGCTGACCTTCGGCCGCCGCCGTTGCTGTCGCTGTTGGCGCCAGCACTGACGGCAACGCCGGCGCGGGCGTCGTCCGCGCTCCTGGTCGACGTTGAAACCGGCAAGGTGCTGCACGCCGAGAACGCCACCTATCCCTGGTATCCGGCTTCGGTGACGAAGCTGATGACCACTTATGTCACCCTGCAGGCGGTCAAGCAGGGGCGCATCACGCTCGATTCGCTGTTCACCGTGTCGCGCAACGCGGCGATGCAGGCGCCGACCAAGATGGGCTTTCCGGTCGGCACCCAGGTCACCGTCGACAATGCGCTGAAGATGCTGCTGGTGAAATCCGCCAACGACATGGCGATCCTGCTGGCCGAAGGCGTCGACGGCTCGATCGAGAATTTCGCCGACGACATGACGCAGACCGCGCATCGCCTGGGCATGACGCAATCGAATTTCGTCAACCCCAACGGCCTGCCGGCCGACGGCCAGATCACCTCGGCGCGCGACCTCGCCATTCTCGCCCGCGCGCTGATCCACGATTTTCCCGAATACGATTTCTACTGGCACATCCCGGCGATCAAATTCGGCCGCCGCGTCGTGCGCAACTACAACAAGCTGCTCGGCCGCTATCCGGGCGCCGACGGCATGAAGACCGGCTTCATCTGCGCCTCCGGCTTCAACCTCGTCGCCACCGCGACGCGCGGCGACAAGCGCCTGGTCGCGGTGGTGCTCGGCGCGCCGTCGTCCGCGGCGCGCGCGGTCAAGGCGGCCGAACTTCTGGAAAGCGGCTTTACGCAAAATCCGCTGGCGTGGCTGACCCCGTCGCTCGGCTCGGTCGAGCAGCTCAAGCCGATCGAAGCGTCGCCGCCGAATCTGCATGACGAAGTGTGCGGATCGCACCGCAAGCGGCCCGCCGCCGAAGACGAAGACGACGAGGCCGGCAACGACAATAACGGCGGCGGCGAACAGAGCTCGGCGTTCGCGGCGGTCCTCTCCAGCCTGCGCGCGCCGACGCCCAAAGGCGGCGCGCTGCTGTCGGAGGAAGGCCCCGTCGTCCCGGTCATCGTCTATACCGGGCCGACGCGCACGCCGGCGCAACTCGCCAATCTCAGCGCCATCGAGGCGGCGGCGCCGCATAAGAGGCGGCCGCGTGCGAAGACCGCTGCGGCGAAGCCAACCGACAAGGCGGCCGCGGCAAAACCGACCGACGAAAAAGCCGCGGATCAGAAAGCCTCGACCGACACCGCCGCCAAGCCCAAGGCCGGCACGCACTGGACCCCGACATCTTCTTCCACGCTGGCCGCGAGCCCGCCTCCCGAACTTGAAACGAAGCATGCGGCGGCGGCGAAAAAGAAGCAAAAGACCGAGCCCGCGGCCGCGGCGAAGCCAGCTCCGACCACGACGCAGTAGTTGTCCGTTCTTGACTCTGTGATGGTCAGTCCGCCGCGCGTAACGGCGCATCGGTCACCGCACGCAGCGCGTCGAGCGTCATGCCCGCCACCATGTCGCGGACGACGAAGCCTTCTTGCGTCACGTCGAGCACGGCGAGATTGGTGTAGACGCGCTTGACCACGCCCGGCGCGGTGAGCGGGTAGGTGCAGCGGCGCACCAGGCGGCTGTCGCCGGATTTGGTCGTGTGCTCCATCAGCACCCAGATCCGCTTGGCGCCGGCGGCAAGATCCATGGCGCCGCCGACCGCGGGCGTGGTGTCGTTGTCGGAGGTCGCCCAGTTGGCGAGATCGCCGTTCTGCGCGACCTGAAATGCGCCGAGCACGCAGAGGTCGAGGTGGCCGCCGCGGATCAGCGCAAAACTGTCGGCGTGATGCATGTAGGAACCGCCGGTCACCAGCGTGACATAGTTCTTGCTGGCGTTGATCAGCCAGCGGTCGATCTTGTCCGGCGCCGGCGCCGGACCCATGCCGAGAATGCCGTTCTCGGAATGAATGATGACTTCGCGATCGGCCGGGATGAAGTCGGCGACCATGACCGGAATGCCGATGCCGAGATTGACGTAAAAACCTTCCGGGATGTCGGCGGCGGCGCGCGCGGCCATCTCGCGGCGGGTCCAGGGTTTGTAGGACGGCGCGGCTTCCGCGGTTTTCTGTTCGCTCATCGTGTTGTCGTTCATGTCACCACCGGATCGCCATAAGGCACATGCACCACGCGGCTGACATAGATCCCCGGCGTACCGACCTTCTCCGGGTCGAGCGTGCCCAGTTCGACGATGTGCTGCGCCTGCGCGATGGTCAACTGCGCCGCCATCGCCATCACCGGATTGAAATTGCGCGCGGAGGAGCGGTAGGTCAGGTTGCCCCAGCGGTCGCCTTCCCAGGCTTCGATCAGCGCGACGTCGCCCGGCAGCGCGTGTTCGAGCAGATATTGTTCGGCCGTTGAATTCGCGCTGCTCCTTGCCGGCGCCGAGCCTGGTGCCGACCGCGGTCGGCGTGAAGAACGCCGGGATGCCGGCGCCGGCGGCGCGCATGCGCTCGGCCATGGTGCCCTGCGGCAGCACTTCGAGCTCGATGCGGCCGGCGCGGTAAAGCTCCTCGAACACCACCGGATCGACCGTGCGCGGATAGGAGCAGACGATTCTGCGCACGCGCCCGGTGTCGAGGAGCCGCGCCAAGCCGACGCGGCCGACGCCGACATTGTTGGAGACGACGGTCAAATCCTTCGCGCCCTGCTCGATCAACCCGTCGATCAGCGCGTTCGGCTGGCCGATCGAGCCGAAGCCGCCGATCAGCACCACCGCGCCGTCGGGCACGCCCGCCATCGCCTCGGCCATGGTTCGCACGATCTTGTCGATCACCGGCAGCGCCTCTTGGCTGGGCGGTTGGAGCGAAGGGCCGCAGCATATCGGCGCCCGGCACAACCTCCAACCGCCCTCGCTCGTCCCGCTATCGCGGCGCGTCAGTGTTGCGCTAAGACAGCGGATGAGGAGCGGACGATGAAGCGAGCCTGCAACGTCAGACCGGCCGGCCAATGGGACGCGGCGCGCGCCGTCGATCTCGTCACGCTCGACGCCCATGAACGCCATCGCCGCCGCATCGTGCTCACCGGCGAGCGCGGCACGACCTTCATGCTCGACCTGCCGCAAGCAACCGCCTTGCGCGACGGCGACGGCCTCGTGCTCGACGACGGCGCGATCGTGCGCGTCGCCGGGCGGCCGGAGCCGCTGGTCGAAATTTCGGCCGCGAACGGCCACGAGCTGGCGCGGCTCGCCTGGCACATCGGCAACCGCCATATCGACGTGCAGATCGCCGGCGACAAGCTGCGCATCCGGCGCGACCACGTCATCGAGGACATGCTGCGCGGGCTTGGCGCCCGGCTGGCGATGATCGAGGCGGCGTTCGACCCCGAGCAAGGCGCGTATGCGCAGGGTCATCACGGCGGAACATGGCCATGGTCACGCGCATGGCGGGCATCATCACCACGAGCATGAGCATGACTAAGGCTCTGCTCCGCTCCGCGCCGCGCAAGCAGGGAGCAAAGATCGTCCCCGAAGCGCGCGCAAATGATTGTTCTCCGCTCACCACCGCCGCGCTCTATCGCCTGATGGCGTGGCTATCGCCGGCCTATCCGATCGGCGCGTTCTCCTATTCGAGCGGCATCGAATGGGCGGTCGAAGCGGGCGACATTAAGGATGCCGAAACGTTGCGGCAATGGCTCGCGGCAACGATGGCCGACGGCGGCGGCTTCGCCGACGCGGTGTTTTTCGTCCACACGTTTCGCGCCGTCGACGCGGACGACGATGCAGCGCTGCGCAGCGTCGCCGAACTTGCGGCCGCGTTCGTTCCGTCCAAAGAGCGCTTTCTGGAAACGACGGCGCAGGGCCGCGCCTTTCTCGACGTGACGCGGGCGGCGTGGCCGTGCCCGGCGCTCGATCGCCTCGCGGCGGCCTGGGACGGCCCGGTCGCGCTGCCGGTCGCCGTCGGCACGACCTGCGCGGGGCACGGCATCGGCTGCGAACCGGCGCTGCACGCATTCCTGCACGCGATTCTTGCGAACTGGATTTCCGCCGGCGTGCGGCTTATTCCGCTCGGCCAGACCGACGGCCAGCGCGTGCTGGCCGCGCTCGAAAAGGTGGTCGCGGCGACGGCGGCACGGGCGCTCACAACGCCGCTCGACGAGGTCGGCACTTGTACGTTTCGCGCCGATATCGCCAGCATGCGCCACGAGGCTCAATACACGCGATTGTTCAGGAGCTGAGGAACTACGATGACGAATGCCAACGGTCCCTTGCGCGTCGGCGTCGGCGGCCCGGTCGGATCGGGCAAGACCGCGCTGATGGACGCTTTGTGCAAGCTTCTGCGCGAACGCTACGAAATCGCCGCCATCACCAACGACATCTACACCAAATGGGACGCCGAATATCTGGTGCGCTCCGGCGCGCTCGTCCCCGACCGCATCGCCGGCGTCGAGACTGGCGGCTGCCCGCACACCGCGATCCGCGAGGACGCGTCGGCGAACCTCGCCGCCATCGCCGACATGCGGCGAAAATTCCCGGATCTCGATCTCGTGCTCGTCGAATCGGGCGGCGACAATCTCGCCGCGACGTTTTCGCCGGAGCTTGCTGATCTCACCATCTACGTCATCGATGTCGCCGCCGGCGACAAAATTCCCTCAAAAGGCGGCCCGGGCATCACGCGCTCGGACCTCCTTGTGATCAACAAGATCGATCTCGCGCCTTACGTCGGCGCCTCGCTGGAGGTGATGGAGCGCGAGTTCGAAGAGGATGCGCGGCACGCGGCCTTTTGTTTTTACGAATCTGCGCGCCGGCAAAGGCGTGGACGAGATCGCCTCCTTCATCGAGGAGCGCGGGGGATTGGGCGCCGCTTAGGCAGGCGCCGATCCAGCGCCGCCGTAGAAATCCATTTGACAAATATTTCGATGACGGTGCGGCGCGGGTGATCGGGCGCATAAACTGGGTAGAACCCATAGCCGGGAAGCGCGAGATCGAGCGCTTTGACAAGAGTGCCTGAAGCGAGGTCATCGGCCACCACAACGTCACTACATAAGGCTATACCCTGGCCGGCGAGCACCGCCTCGATGGCATGCAGTTCCTCGCGAAAGCTCAGTGCGATCTGACACGATGGACGGCCTCCCCGATCGGCCGCCGCCATCTCGAACCAGCGTTCCCAGTTAGGGGCCATTCGATCATTCGCGAACCAGTCAAAATGGATGAGTGGATATCCGCTAAGATCGGCCGGGCTGCGGATCGCTGGACGCGTGGCGAGCAGCTTCGGGCTGCACACGGGATAGAAACGATCGCGGAAAATCTCGCGAGACGCGCCGTGCGGCGCCGAGCGGGCGTAGCGGATGGCGAGATCGGCCTCACCGGTATCGAGCTTTACCACCCGGTCCACGCCAATGATCGACAGCGCGATTTCGGCATGCGCCTCGCGCCACAGACCGAGCCGGGGCACCAGCCATCGGCTCGCGAACGCGCCGGTCGTCGTCACGCGGAGCGGCTTGGCGTCTGCTTCGGTGCGCAGGGACGATAAAGCCGCCGCGAAAACGTCGAACCCATCACGGATCGCCGGAAACAGCCTCGCTCCCACATCGGAAAGCGCGAGCGGGCGCGGGCGGCGGCGGAACAGCGTCTCGCCGCAATATTCTTCAAGAAGCCGTACCTGATGACTGATCGCGGTGGGCGTAAGACCGAGCTCGTCGGCTGCCGCCTTGAAGCTGAGATGGCGCGCCGCCGCCTCGAAGGCGCGCAGTGTGCCGAGTGGTGGAAGCCGTCTCACGCGGCCATAGTAGATGAAATGAATTCATCTTCCAGCTGATAAATACGATTTTGCCTTCCAAGAACGCCGCGCCCAAGTTCGCGGCCGCAAGCAACCTTTGCGGGAGCGTGACGATGTCGACCGTTGGATTGAATAGCCGGAGCGGCGAACCAATGGCGCACGGGGATGAGCTGGCGGCGTTCCGTCGTCGTTTCTCCGGCGCGCTGGTTCGGCCCGGAGAGAACGGATACGACGCGGCCCGCGCCGTATGGAACGGGATGATAGACCGGCGTCCGGCATTTATCGCTTATTGCGCCGACCGCCGCGATGTGATTGAGGCCGTTGCCTTCGCCCGGACGACCGGAATCCTCACGGCAATCCGCAGCGGCGGCCATAATATCGCCGGAAGTTCGCTATGCGACGGAGGCCTCGTGATCGACTTGTCGCGCATGAACCGCGTGACCGTCGACCCCGAACGCCGCACCGCCCGCGCGGAAGGCGGCGCGCTCCTTGCCGACCTCGATGCGGCGACGCAGCCGCATGGGCTCGCAACGACGACCGGCGTGAACAGCGACACCGGGCTGATAGGCCTGACGCTCGGCGGCGGCATTGGCCGGCTTGGCCGCAAACACGGGCTCAGTTGCGATAACATGTTGTGGGCCGAGATCGTGACGGCTGACGGCCAGGTGTTGAACGCCTCCGAACACGAGAACGCCGACCTGTTCTGGGGACTACGCGGTGGCGGCGGGAATTTTGGCATTGTTACTGCAATAACGTACCGGCTGCATCCGCTCGGGCCGAAGGTGTTGGCCGGATCGTTAGTCTACGAATGGAAGCAGGTACGGGATGCGCTGCGTCTGCACGCCGAATTCTCGATCGCCGCGCCGGATTCCTTGTGCCTCGATGCGGCTCTGATCACCTTGCCGGACGGCAATTGCGGGTTTTCGATCTCAGCCTGCTACGCCGGACCGATGGACGAAGGGGAGCGCGTCCTGCGGCCGTTGCGCGGGGCACTGACCACCGTCGCTGACCGTATCGGCCCGGTCTCCTACGTTCAGTTGCAAAAGGCGGGGGACGCGTCATTCCCGCGTGGGCACCGCTTTTACTGGAAGGCGCAGTTCCTGAGCGAAATCACCGAAGGTGCGGCCGACGCGCTCATCGACCGGTTCCCGTCCGTCCCGTCTGCGAATTCGTTCTTCGTATTCCAGCAAGTTGGTGGAGCGATCGCCCGGGTGCCGGCGGGTGCTACGGCCTACTCCAATCGCCGAGCCGCCTATGACAGCTTTCCCGTCTCTATATGGACCGATCCGGCAGCCGATGAAGCAAACATCGCCTGGGCGCGTGACATGTACGCAGCTCTTCGCCCGTTCGCGATGGACGGCGTGTACGTCAACAATTTGGGCGACGAAGGCGACGATCGGGTGAAGTCCGCCTATGGCGAAAATTACAACCGCCTGGTGATGCTCAAGCGCAAATTCGATCCGGACAATCTTTTCCGCCTGAACCAGAATATTCGCCCGTGAACGCGACACGGTCGCGGCGCCGGCTCATCACCGCCGCCCCGTATACTTCTTGGCCGCTTCCAGGTGCCCGTAGCTCTGCACCGGGGCGCACATCAAAAAGCGGTAGCCTTCCTTGACGACGCGCTCGGCGTTGGCTTGCTCGACATGGGGGTGGCCGACCACGACGTTGTGTTTCTTGCAGGTGTCGACCACGCGCTTCATCCATTCGAGCACGACCTTGTGCTCGTATTGTCGCGGGTAGCCGAGTTCCTGGGAGAGGTCGCCCTCGCCGATCAGGATCGCGCTGACGCCGGGCACGTTCGCGAGCATGTCGTCGAGATTATCGACGCCGCGGGTATCCTCGATCTGCAGGATGCAGAAGATTTCGCCTTGCGGGTTGAGCGGCCAGAACGTCGGCCTTCTGGTAATATTCCTGCTGGGTCAGGCCCCAATAGCGCGCCGCCGTTGTCGGGCCGTCGCCGCGGATGCCGGACGGCGCATAGTGTGGCGCGGTCTTGAGCCGCGGATAACGGCAGGCGCCGACCGCGTTCATGGCTTCCTCGACCGTCGAAATGTGCGGGAACACCACGCCGTAGCAGCCCATGTCGAGCGCCTGCTTGGCGTGCCACTGCGCCATCTCGACGCCGTTCACCGGAACCCGCGCCATCGGCGTCACGCCGGGCGCCACGGAACCGGCCTTGGCGATCTGGGCGCGGTTGAGCATGTATTGCAGGCAATCGCGCAACAGCCGCCCGTCCCAGGGCTGGTGCTCCATCTCGAACACGCAGCCGTCGAATTTCGACGTCGCGATCGAAACCGCGCTCGAGGTTTCGGCGGGCGTAAAGCAGGTGAGCGCGTGCTGGCCCGATTCGAGCGCGCGGATGACGCCATTGAGCCGCGGAAGTTCAGCCATTCCAATTCTCCCCTACACAATAGCCGTCATCCTGAGGCGCCCGCCGCAGGCGGGCCTCGAAGGATGCTGCCGCAACGGCGCGGCTGTGCGCCCTTCGAGGCTCGCTTGCGCTCGCACCTCAGGGTGACGGCGTGGGAGAGCTATAGGATTGCCCTGCCGGTTTGACAATCGCGCCGCGCGCTCTAGCATCCGCGCTCCACAAACCCCGCAGCGAAGTCGTCATGATCATCGATTGCCACGGCCATTACACCACCGAGCCCAAGGACCTTCATCGTTTCCGCAAGGAGCAGACCGCGGCGGCGAACACCAAGGACAAGGCGGCGATGCCGTCGCCCACCTCGCTCAAGATCTCCGATGACGAAATCCGCGAGAGCATCGAGCAGAACCAGCTCAAGCTGCAGCGCGAGCGCGGCACCGACCTCACCATCTTCTCGCCGCGCGCCTCCGGCATGGGCCATCACGTCGGCGACGAGAGCGTCAGCCTGGAATGGTCGCAGATCTGCAACGATCTCATCCACCGAGTCTGCTCCCTGTTCCCCAACAACTTCATCGGCGTGTGCCAATTGCCGCAATCGCCGGGGGTGCCGCCGCAGCATTCGGCGGCCGAGCTCGCGCGCTGCGTCAACGAGCTCGGTTTCATCGGCTGCAACCTCAACCCCGATCCGTCGGGCGGCTATTTCAACTCGCCGCCCTTGACCGACAAATGGTGGTATCCGCTCTACGAGAAGATGGTCGAGCTCGACGTACCGGCGATGATCCACGTGTCCGGCTGCTGCAATCCGGCGATGCACACCACCGGCTCGTACTATCTCAACGCCGACACCATGGCGTTCATGCAGCTCATTTTGTCCGACGTGTTCAAGGATTTTCCCAGCCTCAAGCTCATCATCCCGCACGGCGGCGGCGCGGTGCCGTTCCACTGGGGCCGCTTCCGCGGCCTTGCCCTCAACAACGGCCGGCCGGAGCTCGACGAGATCATCAAGAACAACATCTACTTCGATACCTGCGTCTATCATCAGCCCGGCATCAATCTGCTCACCGAGGTGGTGCCGGCCGACAATATTCTGTTCGCCTCGGAGATGGTCGGCGCGGTCAAGGGCATCGATCCGCGCACCGGATTCAATTTCGACGACACCAAGCGCTACGTCGACAAGGCGCCGATCTCGGAGGCCGACCGTCACAAGATCTTCGAAGGCAATGCACGCAAGGTGTTCAGCCGCCTCGAGACCAAGGCGCCGGTGTAGGGGGCGCTTTGGCTAAATCCCGACGAGCAACAAAGGGGCCAAAATCTCATCTCGTCAGGTTCGGCCACCGCGAGATCGAAACCGTCGGCTTGGCACAAGGATTCTGGACCGATCTCTATCATCGGTCCATGACCGTCTACTGGCCGGTGTTCTTCGGCAGCGCGGCGGCGATTTTCGTCGTCCTCAACGCGGTGTTTGCGGTCCTCTATTCGCTTGGCGACGATCCGGTCGCCAACGCCGGCACACGCAATCCGCTGGAGCTGTTCTATTTCTCCATCGAGACGCTGGCGACTGTCGGCTACGGCGACATGCACCCGCAGACCAATTACGGGCACATGGTCGCCACCGTCGAGATCTTCACCGGCATGTGCTTTCTGGCGGTCCTGACCGGGCTCGTGTTCGCCCGCTTTTCACGGCCGCGCGCCCGTTTCGTGTTCGCCGATCATCCGGTGGTGACGACGCACGAGGGCCGGCCGACCTTGATGGTCCGCATGGCGAACGCCCGGCACAACACCATCTCGCGGGCGAACGCGCGGCTGTGGCTCATCCGCGCGGAACGCACCGCCGAAGGCGACGAGCTGCGCCGGTTCTACGAACTCGCGCTCGACCGCAGCGACCATCCGATGTTCGTGCTGAGCTGGATGCTGTTCCACGTCATCGACAAGAACAGCCCGCTCCACGGCACCACCCAGGCCGACTTCGAGCGCAGCGACAGCTTGCTGGTGCTCAATGTCAGCGGCATCGACGACAGCTCGGCGCAGCCGCTTTATGCCCGCCACGTCTATTCGTGGCACGACATCCGCTGGCGCCACCGCTATCGCGACATCACCAGCGTCTCGCCGCACGGCCGTTTCCTGCTCGATTACACCAAGTTCCACGAACGTCGTGCCGGAGAAGTAAATCGGTATCAACCATGTGCCTTCTTGCGCGAGCCGCTTGGTTCCCTACCTTGCCTTAGGAACAAAAGATCACCACCATAGCCTCGGTGATCGTGCCGCAAGGACCGCTGCACCGAGGATCAATCGCCAAGGAACCACCGCCATGTCCATCCGACCGGTCAAGCGCATCGCAACGTCCAAGCCGACGCTGGAGGGCGCCGGCGTGCATCTTCGCCGTGCCTTCGGCTTCGGCGACCCGAGCGAGTTCGATCCGTTCCTGCTGCTCGACGATTTCCGCAACGACCGGCCGAGCGAATATCTCGCAGGCTTTCCGTGGCACCCCCACCGCGGCATCGAGACCATCACCTATGTGCTTGCCGGCGACGTCGAGCACGGCGACAGCCTCGGCAACCGCGGCCTCCTTGGCGCCGGCGACGTGCAATGGATGACCGCCGGGCGCGGCATCCTGCACCAGGAAATGCCGAAGGGCGACAAGCTCGGCCGCATGCACGGCTTCCAGCTCTGGGCCAATCTGCCGTCGTCCTTGAAGATGACGGCGCCGCGCTATCAGGATATCAAGGCCGGCGAGATTCCCGACATCGTCGACGACGACGGCACCCGCGTGCGCGTGGTGTGCGGCGATTTCTGGGGCAAGCGCGGCCCGGTCGAGGGCGTCGCCGCCGACCCGCGCTATCTCGACGTTGCGGTGCCGGCGGGCAAGCGCAAGACCTTGCCGGTCGAGGTCGATCGCCACGCGTTCGCTTATGTGTTCGAAGGCTCCGGCAGTTTCGCCGGCGCGTCACAGCCGTTCGGCGTGCTGACCGAGAAGACCGACGGGGTCAACGAGATCCTGGTCCGCGAGCAGACCGGCAACCGTTCGCTCGTCGTGTTCGATTCGGGCGACGAAGTGACGGTGCAGGCCGGCGAGCTGGGGATCCGTTTTCTGCTCGTCTCCGGCAAGCCGATCAAGGAGCCGGTCGCCTGGCACGGTCCGATCGTGATGAACACCCAGGCCGAACTGCAGCAGGCGTTTTCGGAACTCCGGCAGGGGACGTTTATCAGATAACGTCGGGCGGCTGCGTGGTCACGCCGTCGCCGCCCGTCTGATCAGCCCGCGCTGCGGATCGTAACCGGCGACGGCGAGCAGGAAAAACAACAGCGCGGTGCCGGTCACCACCAGCGCCGCGACGGCGTTGAACTCGCCGTAGAGCGCGAAGCGGATCAGCTCGACCGCATAGGTGAAGGGGTTCGCCATCGACACGTCGTACAGAAATTCCGAACCGCCCTCGCGCAGCCGCCACAGCGGATAGAGCGCGGAGGAAAAGAAGAACATCGGGAACATCACGAAGTTCATGGCGCCGGCGAAATTTTCGACCTGGCGGATATAGACCGACAGAAACAGCCACAGCGCCCCGAGCATCAGACTCGAAATCAGCAATGCCGGCAGAACCGCAAACCAGGCGCTCGGCTCGAACGTAACGTCGAACGCCACGCAGATGGCGAGAAAGACGTAGCAGGTGACGACCGACAGCACGGTGCCGGCGACGAGCTTGCAGGCGAGCAACACCCAGCGCGGCAACGGCGCCGTGAGCAGAAGCCGCATCATCGCCCATCTCGCGGTCATAGACCATCGACAGCGACGACTGCATGCCGTGAAACATGAGGATCATCGCCAGCAGGCCCGGCACGATATAGACCTGATAAGGAATGTAGGTCTGGTACGGCGGGATGATCGACACGCCGAACACGTTGTAGAAGCCGGCGGCGAACACCGCGAGCCACACCAGCGGTCGCGCCAACGCCGAAAGGAGCCGGCCGCGCTGCTGCAGGAATTTCAGCAGCTCCCGCGTGGTGATGGCGCGCAAGGCGCGCAGGGTGTGCATGAGGGACATTATTGTTCTCGGACACTCGTCATTGCGAGCCAACGGGTCCGGCCCGAAGTGGCCGGCCCGATGACAGGCTCCGCGAAGCAATCCAAACTCTGTGCCGCCGACTCTGGATTGCTTCGTCGCTAGCGCTCCTCGCAATGACGATCACTTTCCCAGATGGCACGGCGTCTCCGGTGCGTCGTCGCCGAGCGTATCGAGTTCGTTCGTTTGATGCAAAAAGCCCTCGATCGGCGCGTCGGCGACGACTTCGTAGGGGGCGGCGAGCAGGATCGCCTGGCGGACCTGATGGTCCCACGGCCGGACGCTGAGCGCGAGACCCTTGGCGCCGTCGAAGCGGCCGTCGCCGAGAATGAAGGCGCGCTGTGCGGCGAAGTCGGCCGAGTGCGTGCGCACCGCCGCCTGCACGATCATCTTGACCGCGAGCCATGCGGCCCAATCGGCGCCTTCCATGTGCCGGCCGCCCGATTTCTTGTCGAAGCGCGAATTGACCTGCGGGGCGCCGTTGCGCTCCCAGGTCCAATGCCACGCCACCGGCTCGAGATCGATGGCGCCGATCACCGGCCGCGGGCGGGCGAGGTGATAAGGCACAGTGCGGGCGAAATCGAAGGCGGCGTCGGCGACGAACGCGGCGTCGAAGTCGCGGACGCCGGCGCTCAAGAGCACCGGGTCGTTCTCGTCGCGCTCGCGCGGGTCGGTGCCGGGCTTGAAAGTCTTTTGCGCGACGATGCGGGCGCCGAATTTTTGCGCGGAATGGGTGAACGCCGCCGTCGCCGCGGCGTCCGCCGGCGCGGCGCCTTGCAGCACCAGGAGGTCGCGCCATTTGCGCGCGACGACGAACTGTACCAGCCCATCCATGAGCTGCGCGCGACTCGGATAGACGTGGACGAACTCCGCCGCGCACAGGTCGCGGCGCAGCGTGTCATCGGGCTCGGAGACATTGAAGACGAGCGCGTCGCGTCCGCGCACCGCCGCGGCGAGCGGTTTGAAGGCTTCTGCCGGCGCATCGAGCAGGAAAAAATGCGTGCCCGCAGCGAGCCTCGCCAGCACGGCGGGCGCGACGTCTTCCGATGATTTGACGGCGACAGGATCGAGCGTGACATCCGCGTTGAGCACCCGCGCGAACGCCGCAGCTTCGTCGATGCCGAGTTTGGCGCCGGCCAACGGATGTTCCGGCGCTTTCAGGACGATGCGCTCATAGGCGCGGATCGGATCATAGCGCGCGTCGTTTTCGATCGTGACGAAGGCGATGCTGATGTGCGGGCGCGACGGCGCGGCCTCCTGCGCCAAAACGCCCGCGGGCGCCAGGGCGACGAAGAGGAGCGCAAGCGCCAATCGTGCGACGCTACTCATCGACGACGATGCCATAAGGAATGCGGCCGACCGGGATCGAGATTTTGGCCTTGCGCGTCGCGGTGTCGATGATGGTGATGTCGTCGCCGAGGCCGTTGGCGACGTAGAGCGTCTTCTCGTCGCGCGACAGCGTGATGCCCCAGGGCCGCTTGCCGACCAGAATGTAGCCCAAAACCTTGCGCGCCGGCACGTCGACGACGGCGACATGGGCAGCGTGGCCGAGCGTGACATAGGCGATCTTGCCGTCCTTGGTCATGACGAGGCCGACCGGCGTCACGTCGGTCTTGCGCATGCCCGGCGGCAGGAAGGCAATGCTGCCGGTGACGACAAAGCGGTCGCGGTCGACGATATCGACCTCGCCGGCAAGTTCCGCGGTCACCCACAGCTCCTTGCCGTCGGGCGTTGCGGCGAACCGGCGCGGCCGCAGCGCGACCACTACCTCGCGTTTGATCTTGTCGGTAGCGGCATCGATCTCGTGCACGAGGTCGCCGGCCTCCGACGTGACGTAGACGGTCTTGCCGTCGGCGCCGACCAGAACGCCCTCGGGCTCGGCTCCGGTCGGCACCTCGTGCACGATCGCGTTGCGTTCCATGTCGATCACCGCGAGCGAGGAGCCCTCCTCGTCGGAGACGTAGATGCGCTGCCGCGTCTCGTCGATGGCGAAGGCTTCCGGGCTCGGGCCGGTCTCGAGCTTGCCGATCACTTGCAGCTTGGCGACGTCGATGATGTCGATCACGTCGTCGTCGCCGCAGGCGACGTAAAGCTTGCTGTGATCCGCGTTGAAATGTATGTCGCGCGGCCGCCGCGCGGTCTTGAGGTTGGCGACCGGCTTATAGGTCTTGGGATCGAGCACGATAATATTGTTGGTCTTCTCGTTGCTGACGAAGATGAGGCCGGTGTCCTTGGCCTCGGCTGCGGCGGACGCCAGCGCAAAGACAAGGACCGAAGAAAGCGCCAGAACCACACTCCGCAAGATGTCCCTCCCGGCCCGCGATCCGGCTCTCGTCGGCCGGACCGGACTTCATTGCAACCTTGCCAAACTAAGTCTTAAAAAGGGGCGCGGGCAAGACTTGAGCCCGGGGAGCCGGGGGAGCCATGGCAACGGACCAACGCGCGCCGGCGCTCCGCCTCGAGAATGTGGTCAAGAGCTACGGCGCGATCCGCGCGGTGGATGGCGTCAGTCTTACGGCATACGCCGGCGAGTTCATCGCGCTCCTCGGCCCCAATGGCGCCGGCAAGTCGACGCTGTTCCAGCTGCTGTCGGGCCTGTTCGTTCCGGATTCCGGCGACATCGCCATCATGGGCCACGACATGCGGCGCGATCCGGTGCCGGCGCTCGCCCGGCTCGGCATCGTGTTTCAGCAGCCGACGCTCGATCTCGAACTCACCGTGACCGGCAATCTCCTGTTCCACGCCGGCTTGCACGGCATTCCGCGCGCGATCGCGAAGCCGCGGATCGCCGCCGAGCTGGAGCGGCTCGGCCTCGCCGATCGCGCCCACGACAAGGCGGCGCAGCTGAGCGGCGGCAACCGCCGCCGGGTCGAGCTTGCCCGCGCGCTATTGCACGAGCCACGCGTGCTCCTCATGGACGAGCCGACCGTCGGCCTCGATCCGGCAAGCCGCGGCGATCTCCTCGAGCTGATCCTGAGCCTGCGCGCCGAACGCGCGGTCGCCGTGCTGTGGGCGACGCATCTGTGTGACGAAGTGCCCGGCGCCGACCGCGTGGTCGTCCTTCATCGCGGCAAGGTCATGGCCGACACCACGCCGGCGGCGCTCATCGCCGACGCCGGCACGGCGACCATCGAGCAGGCGTTCCTGGCGATGACCGGCGCGACGGCCAGCGACGCGACCTGACTAGTTCAACTGCCCAGCATCGCCTTGAGATGCTGCATCACCTTGGTGCGCAGCGCCGCCTGCTGCTCGGGCGACCATTTGCGAAAGCCCTCGCCGGCTTTGAAGCCGAGCTTGCCGTCGGCCACCAGCTTTTCCAGATAGGGCGACGGCGCAGGCCGGCTTTCGATCGCCGGCAGGACGGTTTCGTGAATCGCCAGCGTGAGATCGGTGCCGACCAGGTCGGCGTTCTCGAGCGGACCGAGCACGGCGAGGCGGCGGCCGAACGAGGCCTTGACCACGGCGTCGACCGTCTCGGCGTCGCAGATGCCGTGTTCGACCAGCGAGATCGCCTCGCGCCACAGCGCGTGCTGCAGCCGGTTGCCGATGAAGCCCGGCACGTCCTTCTTGACGTGCGCCGGCTTCTTGCCGGCGGATTCGTGCAGGCCCATGGTCCAGGCGACGACCTCCGGCGCGGTCCACTGCGTTTCGATCACCTCGACCAGCGGCACCAGGAACGGCGGATTCCACCAATGGGTGCCGAGCGCGCGTTCGCGCACCGTCAGCCCCTGCATGATCGCAGTGATCGGTATGACCGAGGTGTTGCTGGCCAGAATGGTGTCGCTGCGGGTGTGGCGTTCGATCTCGGCGAACAGTTGCTGCTTCAACGCCAGATTTTCCGACACCGCCTCGACGACATAGTCGGCATCGCGCACCGCCTGGGCGACGTCGATGCACGGCTGCACCCGCTCGGCGGCGGCGACGTCCTCGCCGAGGTCGCGCAGATTGGCGGCGATGCGGGATTGGACGGTGTCGAGGCTCGCCACCACCGCATCGGTGATGGTCACGTCGTGGCCGGCGAGCGCGAACACCTGCGCGATGCCGTGGCCCATCAGGCCGGCACCGATGACGGCGATGCGGGCCTTGGTCATTCCTCAGCCCGCCGTGTAGCCGCCGTCGGCATAGAGGATATGGCCGGTGTAGAAATCGGACGCCTGGGAGGCGAGGAAGAGGAGCGGCCCCGCGAGGTCTTCCGGCTCGCCGAGCCGGCCGCGCGGCACGCGGGTCAGAAAGCCGGCGCGCACAGTCTTGCCGCGCTCGTCGTCGGCGAACATCCACTCGGTCAGCGGCGATCGGAACACCGTCGGGCCGAGCGCATTCACGGTGATGCCGCTCGCGCCGAGTTCGCAGCCGAGCGCCTTGGTGATGCCGTCGACCGCCGACTTCGACGCGCAATAAGCCGAGTAGCCGGCCGGATGGCCGAGCAGGCCGCGCGCCGACGACATCAGAATGATCTTGCCGCCGCGGCCCTGCGCGAGCATCTGCCGCGCCGCGGCGCGCGCCATCAGCCACGATTGCGTGACGTTGGCGTCCATCACGTCGAGGAAGTCCTCGGCCTTCTGGTCGACGATCTTCGCCACCTTGTTCTGGCCCGACGCCACGACCAGAATGTCGAGGCCGCCGAATTTTTCCACCGCCGCCGCGACGATCGAGTCGCAATTCGCTTCCGAACTCGGCCGCTTGGCGATGATTTCGGCCTTGCCGCCCAGCTTGCCGCATTCCGCCGCGATCTTTTTCAACGCCTCGGCGTTGCTCGCGGCGACGACGACATTGGCGCCGACCGCGGCCAGGGTTTTAGCCGCAACGGCCCCGAACGCGCCGGTCGCGCCGGTGACGATCGCGGTCTTGCCTTTGACGTCGAACAGCGACAGCGGGTTTTTCAGGAAATCTTCGGACATGTTGCTCTCCACGTTCGCCTGCGCGTTACGCTACCCTCCCCCGCTTGCGGGGGAGGGTAGGGAGGGGGCCTGCGGCCGCGACAATCGCGCAGGCATCAAAGACTTACCCCCACCCGCTTCGCTTCGCTCGCGACCTCCCCCGCAAGCGGGGGAAGAAAAGAAAGGATCACTTCGGAGCCGCGATGGCGACCAGGATCGAACAGACGTCGTTGGTGCGATTGACGATCTCGCGGCTCTCGTTCGGACCGATGAAGCACGAATCGTGCTTTTTCAGCACCGTCTCCTTGCCGTCGACGATCAGCGTCAGTTCGCCTTCGAGCACGAAATAGACCTTCTCCGGCGGCGAGGCGTCCGGTCCGGCGCCGCCGCCCGGCAGGAAGTGGGAAATGCCGACGATCAGGCCCGTCGAGCCCCCGGCCTCGGCGCCGAACAGCCGGAGCCCGGTGAAGTCGCGGTGATTGGGCGCCTCGTAGGTCTTGGCGTCGGAGAAGCGTTTGACCTGCATTAGAACTTCTCCCCTTTTTCGATGCGGTAACCCTGCTTGGGATCGGTGATGGCGACCAAACGGATGATACAGCCGTCGCCGCGGTCCCAGTTCCACGGAAAGAAGGCGAAGGTGCAGCGCCGGCCGGTGACCTTGTCGATGTCGCCGCCGACATTCTCGATGCCCAAAATGCCGTTCTTGAACAGGATGCGGTGCACCGGCTCCCACTCCGGGAAATCGTCCTTCCAGTCGCGCCCGCCCGACCACTTCATGTATTCCGCGGCGAGGTGCGGATGCAGCGGCCCGTTGCGCTGCGGCCCGATCGCGGTCGCCAGCGGATGGTCGTTGGCCTGGGTATCGTGGCCGACGACTTTCACCTTCTTCTCGACGAACCACTCGCCCGCCGACGATACGAAGCCGGGCGAATAACAGAAATAGTCCTCGCTGTCCTCGTACTTCTTGTGCCAGCCGGTATTGACGATGACGACGTCGCGCGGCCGCACCACCTTCCCGGCGGCGGCCTCCAGGTCGTCATAAGTGATCGGCTCCCATTTCTTCTTCGGGATCGAGACGACGATGCCGGAGCCGAAGAAGTGCGGAAGCGGCACCTCGTCGATGAACGGGGTCCCTTGCACCACGTGCGCCGGCGCGTCGATATGGGTGGTGTTGTGCATCGAGGTCGTGATGCGCTGCGACAACACGCCCGACTTCGCCATGTAATGGATGCGCTCGATCTTGACGTCTTCGAAATACGGCCAGTTCGGCGACTGATAGCCGAAGCGATGGGACAGATTGTAGAACGACAATCCCATCGTGTTGTTTTCGTTCTCTTCGAACGTGACGCCGCGAATTTTCTTCGCCACGCTGCCCTC
The DNA here is from genome assembly GCA_963836095.1 of uncultured Pseudomonadota bacterium. Classification (GTDB taxonomy): domain Bacteria; phylum Pseudomonadota; class Alphaproteobacteria; order Rhizobiales; family Xanthobacteraceae; genus BOG-931. The sequence continues at coordinate 709,504 of CAWIHU010000009.1, read as the reverse complement.
CCCGTTTCCTCTAAAATCCGCCAGCCGAGACCCCGCGGGCCCGCACGCCTTTGTATCAGGATATGGTACAACTGTATCGTAATCCGGTCGCAGCGACAAGCCAGCGCGAGCTACGCCGCGGCCGCCGGCAAATGCCGCTGCAACGCCGCCTTGGTCGCCTTGAGCCGCGCCACGATGCGGCGCTCGTGATCGTGGAACCGCGGCGCCGGCACCGGCACCGAGATGGCGACGAAGTTGCCGGCGGGATCGCGCAGCACCGCGCCGGCGGCGCAGATGCCGCGTGTGTGCTCCTCGCGATCGATGGCGATGCCGATCTTGCGCACCGCCTCCAGGTCCTTCAGCAAATCGTCGAGCCGGGTCAGCGTATGCGGCGTGCGGCGTTGATAGGCCGAGCCGATCAGCGGAGCGATCGCGGCGTCGTCGAGCGCGGCGAGATAGGCCTTGCCGTTCGCGGTGCAATAGAGCGGAAAGGTCTCGCCGACGGCCGACACCGCGCGCAGCCGGTGCGAGCCGATCACCTGATCGACGAACACGAGATGGTCGTGCTTGACCACCGAAAGGTCGACGGTCTCCTTCAGCTCTTCCGACAGCCGAACCAGATACGGCCGCGTCAAGGCGACGAAGTCGGTGTGCGCCGCGGCCGCGAGCCGCTGGATGGTCGGGCCGAGCCGGACCCGCCCGCTGGGCGAGGCCGCGATCAAAAACTTCTCCGCTGCAAGCGCGGCGACGATGCGCTGCACGGTGGAGCGCGCTAGATTGACCCGTTGCGAGATCTGACCGAGGCTCAGGCCCGCCGCCTCGTCCTCGAGCGCCCGCAGGATCGCCGCCGCCCGCGCGATCACTTGAATCTGACTTTGCGTCTGCGTGCCGGCGCAGGCTCGGCCGCGTCGCGGCGCTTCCTTCCGCGCCCGCGCCTTGGCGCCCGACACCGGTGTGCCGACCGGCTTCATCCGCTTTCCTGTCCGTTCGCGTGCCATGATGACCGACGCAATCTTGCTGCCCGGTTCGCGCTTTGATACAGGATTGCCGGCATGCGGTACAGCACGACGCGCCGCAACATCGCGCCGACACCGCAAAGGCGAAACAGGCCGGAGGAAACATGGTCCGCAAGATCGCGCTCGAAGAGCATTTCTTGTGCCCCGGCTTCGAGGATTACTGGCGCGGCACCGTCAGCGGGGTCAATCCCAATATCGTCGCGAACCTGTTCGCGCGCTTGAACGATTTCGGCGAAATGCGGCTCGAGGCGATGGAGGGCGCCGGCATCGCGCGCGCCGTGCTTTCGATTTCCGGCCCCGGCGTGCAGGCCGAGCGCGACGTGGCGACGGCGCGGCGGCGCGCGCGCGAGGCCAACGACTTTCTGGCGCGCGAGGTCGCCAAGCGTCCCGACCGCTATTCCGGTTTCGCCCATCTCGCCATGCAGGACCCGCACGCCGCCGCCGACGAACTCGAACGCGCCATGCGCGAACTGAAATTCTGCGGCGCCATGATCAACGGCCACACCAACGGCCAGTATCTCGACCATCCGTCGCTGGCGCCGTTCTGGGAGCGCGCCGAGGCGCTGCAAGCGGCCATCTACATCCACCCGACCGATCCGGTGACGCCGGCGCCGGTGCTCGACGGCTATGACGGGCTGCGCCGCGCCACCTGGGAATGGGGGTTCGAGACCGGCTCGCATGCGCTGCGGCTCGTCTTCAGCGGCCTGTTCGACCGCTTTCCGCGGGCGCGCGTCGCGCTCGGCCATCTCGGCGAGACGCTGCCTTATCTGCTGTGGCGCTTCGACAGCCGCGCCAAGCTCTACGGCGTGAAGCTGAAGCAGCAGCCCTCCGACTATATCCGCCAGAACATGGTGGTGACGAATTCCGGCATGTATTCCGCCGAGCCGCTCGCGTGCGTGCTCGCCGCGCTCGGCGACGATCGGGTGATGTTCGGCGCCGATTATCCGTTCGAGGCGGCGCACGAGGGCGGCGAGTTTCTCGACCACACGCCACTCGACGAGACGCTGCGCACGGCGATCGCGTACGGCAATGCCGTCAAGCATTTCGGCTTGCCGACGCCGTGATGGATTTGGTCGCCGCCCCATGACCAACAAAATTCTGATCGTCGACCCGCATGCTGAAATCTACCGCGACCGGCTCACGGCGGAATTTCCCGCACTGCGCTTCGCGCTCGCACCCACGGCCGCCGCATTGCCGGCGGACGTCTCCAACGTCGACGCGCTGATCGGCTTCGGCATCGACCTGAAGGAAGATTTCTTCCGCGCCGCGACGGGGCTGAAATGGATCCAATGCCTGGCGACCGGCGTCGATCATCTCATTCGCCAGCCCGCGCTCGAGCCCGACGTTCTGATCACCAGCGGGCGCGGCATCCACGGCGCGCCGATGCGCGAAATGGTGGTTTATCTGATGATGGGCGTGGGCCGCGACGTGCGGCAGCTCGCCGCCGACCAGAAAGCGCATGTCTGGGACCGGCGTTTCTGGAGCCTGTTCTACGGCAAGACCGCCGTCATCGTCGGCGTCGGCGTCATCGGCAGCGCCACCGCGCAGCTCCTCAAGGCGTTCGGCATGCACGTCATCGGCGTCACCCGCACGCCGCGCGTGGTCGAGGGTTTCGACGAGATGATCGCGACCGAGCGGCTGCCCGAAGCCGCCGGCCGCGCCGATTACCTCGTCAACATCCTGCCGGGGTCGAAGGACAATCTTTTGTTGTTCGACGGCAAGGTGTTCGCCGCCATGAAGCCGACCGCCTACTACATCAGCGCCGGCCGCGGCCAGACCGTCGATGAGCCGGCGCTCGTCGCCGCGCTGCGCGAACGCCGCATCGCCGGCGCCGGCCTCAACGTCTTTGCGGCTGAGCCGTTGCCGGCCGACAGCCCGTTCTGGGACCTGCCGAACGTCTTCATCACGCCGCATCTCGGCGGCTACATCGTCGAATACGAGGAGCTGATCCTGCCGCTCATCGTCGACAACATGCGGCTGTTTCTCGCCGGCCGGCCGAGCGAAATGCGGAATATCGTACGGCGCTAAGGGCCGCACCCTTTCCGGCCGCCGAAACAAATTGGAGCGTAATTGGCCGCGACGCTCGAAAACCGTCACGACGGATTTTTCGCCGCGGCGCGCTGGCGCAGGCGATAGAACTGGATCGCCTTCTTCGCCGCCTCGACCTTGAGATTGGTGAAGGTCTCGTGCGCGAGCGCGACGTCATCGGCGCGCGGCCGCTCCTGCAGCGACAGCACCGCTTTCACCGTATCCCAGGACAGGCCGGTCGCCTTGGCGACGAGGACGAGGTGTTCCGATTTTTCGTCGACCATCGCCCGTTCGATCAAGGCGATCGGCAGGTCACACATGAAAGACAGCGCCACGACGGTTTCGTCGAAGCGGCCGTCGCGGGCGAATTTGGTCAATGCCGCCTCGTCGAGCGTGCCCGCCGCATGCATCCACTGCACATTGCCGTAGGCGGCATCGAACTGCGGCGAATTCTCCCGCGCTTGCGTCTGGATTTGCTGCGACGCCGCCATGACCAGGTCGCCGATGATGCGCGCCTGTGTGGGATCCTGGGCAATCAATTCCCGCTTCACCGCTTCGCTGGCTTCGGCGAACAATTTCAACAGATGCCGGCGGGGAATTTCCGGCCGTTGCCAGATGGACGTGGCGAGATCTTCGTCGCTCGCCGAGCGCAGCACCAGGGTCGAATAGCCGAATTCCGAGAACGCCGCGCCGGGATTGCCGGCCGTGCTCAGCGCGACCTCGCGGTCGCCGCGTTCCACCAGCACGTCGGTCACGGCCTCGGCCAGCACCTTGCGCCGGGAAATGGCGAGCAGATGCGCCTGGCTCTTGGTTCTCGCTCCCTCCACCAAGGTCAACTCGTCGATCCTTTCGGCATGAGTGAGGATGGGGCCCGCGACGTCGATCGCGTCGTCGAGCGCGAGGCTGCGCACGACGCCGGCCGGCGCGTTCGTCACGCCGGCGAGGAGATGGCTGAAGCTCGCGCGCGCCGACGTTTCGACCTCGCGGAGGAGCCGCGACATCACATCGTCGAACAGCGCGACCTGGTCATGGGACAAATGGCCCGACGCGCCGACGAACAGGTCGGTCACCCGCCGCAGCGTGACGGCGCGGTCGCCGATCAGCTTGCCGCTGAGCGCGCGTTCGAGGTCATTGATCAATGACCGCTGCGTTTCCGGCATTTTTCACTCCCTCGATGGCATCGGCCGTGGTGGCCGGCCGGTCAGGCCGCTTCGATCGCCGCCGCGTCCTGCGGCGCGGCCGCGAAGCTTAGTTCATGCGCGGGCTGCGGCCGCCCGAACAAAAAGCCCTGCAGCAGATTGACGCCGGCATTGTCGAGCAGCGCGGATTGATCCGTGGTCTCCACGCCTTCCGCCGTCACCTCGATATTGAGGCCGCGGGCGAGCGTCAGCACCGAGGCCACGATCACCGCGCAATCGGAGCGTTCGAACAGCCCCTGCGTGAACGATTTGTCGATCTTGATCTTGTCGAACGGGAACGTCGTCAGGTAGCTGAGCGACGAATACCCGGTTCCGAAGTCGTCGAGCGCGATCGAGACGCCGATGTTCTTGAGCTGCTTGAGCACGGCATTGGCATTCGCCGTGTTCTGCATCAGCACCGATTCGGTGAGTTCCAGCTCCAGCCGCTCGGGCGGCAAACCGGACTCCACCAGCGCGCACAGGATCACGTCGAGCAGCCGGTCGCTGCGGAACTGCGTCGCCGACAGATTGACCGCGACCTTGATATGCGCCGGCCACGCCATGGCATCCCGGCAGGCGCGATCGAGAATCCACTCGCCCATCACCTCCATCAGCCCGGTCTCCTCGGCGAGCGGAATGAAGCGGTCGGGAGGAACGAGGCCGTTGACCGGGTGACGCCAGCGCACCAGCGCCTCGACGCCGCTCGGCCGGCGCGTCTTGGCGTTGAACACCGGCTGATAGTGCAGCTCGAACTCGCCGCGGACGAGGGCCTGACGCAAATCGTTGATCAGGCCGAGCCGCGCCGCTGAGACGCGGCTCATCTCCTTCTCAAAGAAGCGGAAATTATTGCGACCCTCGGATTTCACGCGGTAGAGCGCGAGGTCCACATTCTGCAGCAGTTCGCCGGGCGTCGTGCCGTCCTCGGGCGCGACGGCGATGCCGATGCTGGCGCCGATCGTCACTTCACGGCCGTCGAGCGCGAACGGCTTGCAGACGACGTCGAGAACCGCGGCGGCGAGATCGGCCGCCGCCTCGCGCGCGTCGTCCCCCGCCTCGAGCTGGATCATGGCAAATTCGTCGCCGCCCAACCGCGCCAACAGGTCGATCTGGTGCAGCTGCGACGTGAGGCGCCGCGTCAACTCCCGCAGAAGTTCGTCGCCGGCGGCGTGTCCCAAGGTGTCGTTGACGTGCTTGAAACCGTCGAGGTCCATCAACAGGATCGCGAAGGCCGATTGCCGCCGCCGCACCCGCGCCAGCGCCTCCTCCAGCTTCTCGTTGAGAACGCCGCGGTTGCCGAGGCCGGTCAGCGCGTCGTGGTTGGCCATATGGGCGATTTGCCGCTCGGCCTGGCGCCGTTCCGTGATGTCCTCGTGGGTGGCGATCCAGCCGCCGTCACTGGTCGGTCGGCGCCGAATGAGGATGGTGCGCCCGTCGTTGAGTTCGTGCATGCTGGCGCCGGCGCTGGCATCGGCCACCGCGGCGCGACGACAGGCCCACACGTCGTCGTAGTTGAAATTCCGGTGGTCCAGGGTCTTGCCGCAATAATCGACCAGATCCCGAAACCTGGCGCCCGGTTGCACCAATTCGTCGGGCAACCCGTACATTGTCACAAAACGCTCGTTGCAGACGATCAGACGTTCCTCCGCGTCGAACATGCAGAGGCCGTGCAGCATGTTGTGGAGCGCAATTTCAAAACGCTCCGCCTGCTTCAAAAGCTGTCGTTGCGCCGCAAGTTCGGTTTCGGCCTGCTGGCGCGTCGCCTCGGTCTCCGCGCGATGCTTGGCGACCAGTGCGTTCTGAAACGCGATCAGGGCGGCGAAGTCGCGTGAATAGGCAAACACGATGTAGATCACGGCCATGGCGACGAGCACCATGTTGACGGCCACCGCGACGAAAACGGGCCGCTCGGTCGCCGCCAGGAACAGCGCGAACGGCACGACAACGATGCCCGTCAACACCAGCGCGGCCGGCCGCAACGGCATCAAACAGAAGATGCAGCCGAATAGGGTAACGCCGATGAAAAACGCGACATGGCTCTGCTGGTAGGCGTCGCCGTAGGGAAAGAGCGCGAGACTCCAGCCGAGGAACACGACCCCGAGGATCGCGGCCAGCCTGACCGACGTCGCGAGCCGCCGCGCCAGATCGCGGTCGGCGACGTCCACGGCGCCGCGGCGGATCCAGATCCAAAGCCGCACCAGGCAGGCCGCGGCGAGCAGCACCGGCACGACCGCCGTCAAGGCGATGGGCGCGACATCGAAATGCGTCCAACTCAGAGCGCCGGCATTGACCAGGAGAATCAAATAAAGGAGCGGCGCTTGGCGCGAAAGAGCCCGAACCTGCGAACGCATGAGATCGGGGTCATGCGAGGGAATGCGAAAGCCGTTGCGGATTGCATGATTGATCATCGCTTACGCCCCCTGGGGGTCGCCGCCGTCCACCCGTGCGGGCGCCCTGCTTTATTAATTACGCTCCGATTATCTGTAATATTGCGGAAGGTCTCGTCAGAAGATCGTCATCAATCGAGCCAATCTGGCGGGCATTAATTAGCTTTAAGTAAAATTCCTTATTTCGGGCCGCAGGCAGCTTAAAGAAATAGTATAATCTGATTTAATGTTTTCCATTACGGTCAAGCCGGCGCGCATGATCGGCTACGGTGTGGCAGTAATCTTGTCGGTAGTTTTGCCGGTTACATGCCGCCGGCGGCGCGAGCAAATCTGCTCGTCTTCACTCCGGCGGCGTGCCGTTCGCGGCCAGGACCTCGCCGGCGAGATAGAGCGAGCCGGTAATGAGCACGCGCGGCGCCGGCTCGAGCTCGAGCTTGCCGGTGATGGCGAGCGCGCTCTCGACGTTGTCGCGCGCGATCGCCGGGATGCCGATCCCTTGCGCAACCTCCGCGAGCGCGCTCGCGGGCATCGCCTTGTCCTGACGGATCGGCACGGCGATGATGCGGCGCGCGAGGCCGGCGAAATTGCGCAAGAAGCCTTCGCTGTCCTTGGTCGACAGCATGCCGACGATGAGGACGAGCGGCCGCGACACGCGTTCCTCGAGATCGGCGAGCGCGGCGGCGATGGCGCGGCCGCCGTCGGCGTTGTGGCCGCCGTCGAGCCATAATTCGCTTTCCGGCGCGAGCAGCGACGGCAGCCGGCCCTGCGACAACCGCTGCATGCGCGCCGGCCAATCGACGCGAATCATGCCGGCTTCGAACGCCGGCGCCGGCAGCTTGAGCCCGCTCGCGCGCAGCGCCGCGATCGCCGCGCCGGCGTTCTCGAACTGATGGCGGCCGTAGAGCTTCGGCGCCGGCAGATCGATGAGGCCATCATCGTCCTGATAGACCAGGCGGCCGCGCTCCTCGGTCGCGGTCCAGTCCTCGCCGGCGATGGCAAGCGGGGCGCGCAACCGCGCCGCCTGGTGTTCGATCACCGCGAGCGCCTCGCGGGTCTGGCCGGTGACGATTGCCGGAACGCCGGGTTTGAGAATGCCCGCCTTTTCGGCGGCGATCTGTTCGATGGTGTCGCCGAGAAACTCGCGGTGATCGAGCGCCACGCGGGTGATGACGGTGGCGAGCGGGCGCTCGATCATATTGGTCGCGTCGAGCCGGCCGCCGAGGCCGACTTCGAGCAGCACGACATCGGCCGGATGGCGCGCGAACAACAGGAACGCCGCCGCCGTCTCGATCTCGAACACGGTGATCGGCGCATCGCCGTTCGCCGCTTCGCAGGCGGCGAGCGCGTCGGTGAGTTCGGCGTCGTCGACCAGACGGCCGCCGCCGGGCCGCCCGATACGGAAGCGCTCATTGATGCGCACCAGATTGGGCGAGGTGTAGACATGAACGCGCTGCCCGGCCGCTTCGAGGATCGCGCGCATGAAGGCGACGGTCGAACCCTTGCCGTTGGTGCCGGCGACATGGATGACCGGCGGCAGTCGCCGTTGCGGCGCGCCCAGCGCCGCGAGCAGGCGCTCGACGCGGTCGAGCGAGAGATCGATCCGCTTGGGATGCAGCGCCAACAGCCGCGCCAGGATGGCGTCGAGCGGCGCCGCGGCGGAACGCCGCTTGGTCACGCCGGCGCCGGCAGGCTGAAACGCGGCTGCGGCGAGCCCGCCGACGCCTTCATCAGGAGGCGGCACAGCCGGCCGATGGTCGCGCGCAGATCGTGGCGATGCACCACCATGTCGACCATGCCGTGGTCGCGCAGGAACTCGGCGCGCTGGAAACCCTGCGGCAGCTTCTCGCGGATGGTCTGCTCGATCACGCGCGGACCGGCGAAGCCGATCAGCGCGCCCGGCTCGGCGATGTGCACGTCGCCGAGCATCGCGTAGGACGCGGTGACGCCGCCGGTGGTCGGATTGGTGAGAACGACGATGTAGGGCTTGCGCGTTTCCTGCAGCCGCTGCACCGCGATGGTGGTGCGCGGCATCTGCATCAAAGAAAGGATGCCCTCCTGCATGCGGGCGCCGCCGGAGGCGGCGAACAGCACGAACGGACAGCCCTTTTCCACCGCGGTGTTGAGGCCGGTGATGATCGCCTCGCCCGCCGCCATGCCGAGCGAACCGCCCATGAAGTCGAAATCCTGCACGCCGACCACGACACCGAGACCGTCGAGCCTGCCGTAGCCGAGCTTCACCGCGTCATGGGCGCCGGTCTTGCTGCGCGCATCCTTGAGGCGATCGAGATAGCGGCGCTCGTCGCGGAATTTCAGCGGGTCGACCGGTGCCTCGGGCAGCGCTATGTCGAACCAGGTCTCGTTGTCGAACATCGATTTGAGGCGCGCGACCGGGGTCATGCGCATGTGATAATTGGAACCGGGAATGACGAACTGGTTGGCTTCGACATCCTTGTAGAAAACGAGCTGGCCGGTCTCCGGACACTTGATCCAGAGATTCTCCGGCACCTCGCGCCGGAGCATGCCGCGAATCTTCGGCCGCACGACGTTGGAAATCCAGTTCATCGTCCTCTTTCGTCCCGGATGGCCGCGCCCAGCGGCGTTTCGCGTTCTATAGCCCATTTGGCTAGCGAACGGCTACCCGCGCTTTGCCCGACCCTACGCGCGAACGCGTACCGTCATGGCGCATTATCAACGGGCGCGTCTGCTATAGATGGGACGTTGATTTCGCAATCCCAAGATTCGAATACAAGATTCGAATACAAGATTTGCAATCCCAACAGAGGGTAGGACAAGACATGCGGATCGCGCATTGTATTTTGGCGGCAGTCTTGCTGGTCGCGCTCGCAGGCTGCGGCAAGGGCCCGAAGGGTGACGCCGGGCCGCCGGGACCGCAGGGTCCCAAAGGCGATGCGGGCCCGGCGGGCGCGACCGGGCCGGTCGGTCCGCCCGGTCCGCCCGGACCACCGGGCGAACAAGGTCCGCCCAGCCCGACGCTCCGCGTCATCCGCAAGGATTGCTTGACCGGCGGTTGCACGGTCGCGTGCCGCGGCGACGAAATCCTCGTCACCGCATATTGCGGCCCGGCGCGAAATCCCGCGAGCTATGTCGGCGAACGGCAGGCGACGTGCGGCGTCGAGGCGACCACGGCCAACTCGCCCTTGGTGGCGGTGTGCGCCCAGTCGCCGCAATAACAAAGACGCTCAGACTAGCTTTTTGATGGAGCATGATCTTTTCGGAAAACCGGCATCCACTTTTCCGGATCATGCTCTAATCCGCGGCATAGAGCGGCTCGCCGAACGCGGCATACCAGCGCAGAATGCCGTCCCAGATCTCCTGCGCCGTCTCGGCGAACCAGAACAGCTCGCGATCCTCGGCATCGATCACGCCCTCTTCGACCAGATAGTCGAAATCGACCGCGCGGCGCCAAAAATGCTCGCCGACCAGCACCACCGGAAACGGTTTGACCTTGCGGGTCTGAATGAGCGTCAGGACCTCGAACAATTCGTCGAGCGTGCCGTAGCCGCCCGGAAACGCGACCAACGCCTTGGCCCGCAGCATGAAATGCAGCTTACGCAGGGCGAAATAGTGGAAGCGCAAGCACAGTTCCGGCGTGACATAGGGATTGGGATATTGCTCGTGCGGCAACTCGATATTCAGTCCGACCGACTTGGCATCGACATCGCGGGCGCCGCGATTGGCGGCTTCCATCAGGCCAGGCCCGCCGCCGGTCATCACGACGATGCGCGGCGGCCGTCCGTCGTGGCCGGCCTGCCCGACCAAACGGCCGAATTCCCGTGCCACGTCGTAATAGTGGCTCTTTTCGAGGATGCGCTCGGCCGTGAGCAAGCGCGCCGATAGCGCCGCATTGTCCGGGTCGGCCCGCACCGCCTCGCGCAGCGCATCGACATTGCGGCGGGCCGTTGACGGCTCGACGATGCGTGTAGAGCCGAACACGACGATCGTGTGGTCGACATGCTGCTCGGCAAGGACGACATCGGCCTTGAGATATTCGAGCGCGAGCCGCGGACCGCGCACGTCGGCGCGGGCCAGGAAGTCGGTATCCTGCTCGGCCAGGCGATAGCTCGGGCTGTTGAGGATGGCCGCGACCGATTTGGGCGCGTTCGGGTCGTCCTCGGCGGACTTGGGACGGTGTTCCGGCAGCGGCTCCCGGCGCTGGTGCGGATGCGCCGGTGCCGGCACGCCTGTTCGTCGATTGGACGTTACGTTCTTTCATCTCCCCGCTGGATCGGTAAATTCGATCTCCGCCGCGTATTGCGGCGGCGGCGGCGTGGTCGTTTTGGAAAACCGGCTTCTCACCACGGATCAGCTCCGCGGGCAGCTTATCCTCATCATAACCTAGACCATCTGCGCGGCCGTGGCCCGGAAGCGCAGGATGGCCAAGACGAAGAATAGCCCGCCGATCCCGGCCACCAGCAAAAATTGCGGCCAGACTACGTCGATGCCGGCGCCGCGAAACAGGATCGATTGCGCGAAAGAGACGAAATGCGTCGAGGGCGAGGCCTGCATCGCGGTCGCGAGCCAGGGCGGCATGCTTTCCAGCGGCGTGTTGCTGCCGGAGAGCAGGTTCATCGGCATGTAGATCAACATGTAGAGCAGGCCGAGCTGCGGCATGGAGCGCGCGACCGTGCCGAGAAATATCCCGACGGCGCAGGCAAAGAACAGATAGATCATCACCCCGAATATGAACAGCGGGATCGAGCCGATAATGGGAATGCCGAGCATCATGCGGATCATGAAATAGAGTGAAAAGGCGACGGCCAAGGTGATCACCAGGCCGTTCGCCCAGATCTTGGACATCGCGATTTCGAATGGCGTCACCGGCATGACCAGGAGATGGTCCGTGGTCCCGTGCTCGCGCTCGCGCACGACCGCGGCGCCGGCGAGAATAAGAGCCAGCATGCTGACGTTGTTGACGATGCTCATGACGCCGGTGAACCATGCCGTGGTGACGTTGGGGTTGAACGAAATGCGCACGTCAAGATTGACCGGCGACAGCGCCGCGCCTTCCGCATGCGAGAGAAAGTCCTGGATCTCGTTCATGATGATCTCCTGGGCGTAATTCGAGCCGAGGCCGCCCTGGATCATCACGGTCGCATCGACGTTGAGCTGAACCGCGGGGTCGCGCGCGCCGAGAACGTCGCGCTCGAAGTTCGGCGGGATATCGATGACGAAGGTATATTTGCCCAAATTCATCAGCGGGACGATATCCCGCTCGGCAATCGGTCGCGGCTTCTGGAAGTAAGGCGGCAAGAACGCACCGGTGATGCGCCGCGATAATTCGGAATGATCCTCGTCGACGACCGCGATAGAAGCATTGTGCACCTCTTGCGAATAGCTCCGCGCATGAGTGAGGACGTAGAGCGAGAATGCATAGATGACGAACCCCAGCAGCACGAAATCGCGCAGGAAGCTGCGCAGTTCCTTGGTGCCGAGCCAAAAGATGTTTGCCATCGTACGCATCGGGCGGCTCTTAGCGTTCCTGCTTGCGCAGGAGCAGAAGGCTGATCAGCGTCAGCGCCGGGATGAAGACCGCAAGCTGGCCGAGGTGAGCCGCGAGGTCGCCGAAGCCCAATCCCTTGGTGAAAGTGCCGACGGCGATCGGCCGAAAATAGGTCATGGGGAATGCCCGCCCCATGATTTGTGCGGCTGGGGCGAGCGAGGACACCGGCACCATCTGGCCGGCGAACTGCGTCGCCGGCAGCACGGTCATAATCATGGTGCCGAACAGCGCGGCGATCTGCGTGCGCGCGAACGCCGAAATCACCATGCCATAAGCGGTAGTGGTGGTGACGTAGATCAGCGTGCCAAAAAGCAGCGTAAGGAAGCTGCCCTTGAGCGGCACCTGGAATAGAAACAAGGCCATCAGAAACATCAGCGCAAAATTCGCCATGGCGACGCCGATATAGGGAATCTGCTTGCCGAGCAGAAATTCGATCCGGCTGACCGGAGTCACGTAAAGATTGATGATCGAGCCCAGTTCCTTTTCGCGCACGATGGCGAGGGCCATAAGGATTGCCGGGAACAGCGCCAGCAACATCGAGAGGCTCGACGGCACCATGGCATAGACGCTTTCGAAATCCTGGTTGTACTTGTACCTGAGTTCGATTCTGGCGGGCGGCTTTGGCGCCGGCAGTACCGTGGTCTTCACCGCCGGATCGGTGAGATAGAGCTGATGCATGGCCTGCAGATAGCCGCGGATGGTGTCGGCGCGGAATGGCATGGCGCCATCCACCCAAGCTGCCACCCAAGCGGGACGCCCGCGCTCGATGTCGCGACCGAAACCGGGCGGGATTTCAATACCAGCCCTGATGCGTCCGCTCTGCAGCCGCTTTTGCAGATCGGCATAATCGACGAGCGGCGGCTTCTCCACGAAATAGGTCGAGCCTCTCAACTCCTCGAGATAGGCACGGCTCTCGTGGCTCTTGTCGTGATCGAGCACCCCGAAGGTGAGATTGTTCACGTCGGTCGAAATTCCGTAGCCGAACACCACCATCAACAGCGCCGTGCCGAACAAGGCGAAGATGAGCCGGATGGGATCGCGCAGCAGCTCGATCGTTTCCCGGATGGTGTAGGCAAGGAGACGCTGCAGACTGAACGCGCGTTGCCGCGGCGGCGGCAATCGCGGCGGTTCGACGGTCTTGGCCGACGGCGCGGCAAAAGCAGCGGCCTCAGCCGCGCGCGATCCGGTCGCCTCCTCGAGACAGCTGATAAAGGCGTCCTCCAGCGTCGAGACGCCGCGGGCCCTGACGAGGTTTGCCGGGGTATCGGTCGCGAGCACGCGTCCGGAATCCATCAGCGAGATGCGGTCGCAGCGCTCGGCCTCGTTCATGAAATGGGTGGAGACGAAAATAGTGACGCCCTGATTGCGTGAAAGATCGATCAAGATTTCCCAGAACCGGTCGCGCGCCAAAGGATCGACGCCGGAGGTAGGCTCGTCGAGGATGAGCATCTCCGGCTCATGCACGACGGCAACGGCCAGCGAAAGCCGTTGGCGAATTCCCAGCGGCAGATCCGAAGTGGATTGATCGAGATAGTCCTCGAGGCCGAATTGCTCGGTGAGCTCGGCAAGGCGCGCTTTGGCTTTCTCGGCCGGCAGATGGAAAAGCCGGGCATGCAGGTCCAGGTTCTGCCGCACTGTCAGCTCGGTGTAGAGAGAAAATGACTGCGACATGTATCCGACCCGCCAGCGCGAACTGATGTCGCTGGCGTCAAGCGGCTTGCCGAACAAAAGCGCTTCGCCTTCGCTCGGCGCCAGCAAGCCGGTGAGCATTTTCATCGTCGTGGTCTTGCCGGATCCGTTCGAGCCGACGAAGCCGAAAATCTCGCCGCGCTCGATGCTGAAGCTCACCCGGTCAACTGCTGTGAAATCACCGAAACGACAGGTGAGGTTGCGCGCAATGATGACGGGCTCGGTGTCGACGACACGACGCGGCGGTATCTGCAGCCGGTGGTAACCACGGCGTTCCTGTTCCGGAAGCAGCGCGATGAATCCGTCCTCGAGCGTCGCCACGCCGGCCTTTGTCTTGATCTCGGCGGGGGAACCCGTCGCCAGCACCTTCCCCGCGCTCATGACCGCCAGCCAGTCGAACCGCTCTGCTTCTTCCATATAGGCGGTCGCCACCACGACGCTCATGCCGGCGCGGCGCGCGCGCATGCGCGCGATCAGCTGCCAGAACTGCCGGCGCGACAGCGGATCGACGCCAGTCGTGGGTTCATCAAGAATCAGAAGATCGGGATCGTGAATGAGCGAGCAGCACAGGCCGAGCTTCTGCCGCATGCCGCCCGAGAGCTTCTTCGCCGGACGATCGGCGAAAGGCGCCAGAGCGGTGCTGTCCAGAAGTTCGGCGATCCGCCATTCCCGTTCGGCCCGCGACTGCCCGAACACGCGGCCGAAGAACTCGATATTTTCGCGGATGCTGAGATCCGGATAGAGGTTCTTGCCCAGCCCCTGCGGCATATAGGCGATACGCGGACACACGGCGGCGCGGTGTGCGGCGTCAGTCATCTCGCCGTCGAGCACGACGACGCGGCCGGATTGCACCTGCCGCGCCCCGGCGATGATGCTGAGCAGCGTCGACTTGCCTACGCCATCGGGGCCGATCAGCCCGACCATCCCGCCGGCCGGCAGCGCGACGGTCACGTCATCGAGCGCGGCAACGCGGCCGTAACGCTGAGTGACGCTTTCGAGGTTAGCGACGGGCACGACATTCGCGGTCATTGCGTGGCGGTCGATGGCGCGGCGCTGGCTTGCAGCCAAGCGGGCCACTGCGTAACGACATCGGTGAGCACGTAAGCGACCCCGGGTAAGCCGCTGCTCACGGCGTCGGAGCGCCCGCGCAGCCAATCGGCATCGATCCGCACGCGGACGCGAAACATCAGCTTCTCCCGCTCGGTCTGAGTCTCGACCGTCTTCGGCGTAAACTGAGCCTGCGTAGCGATGAAGATGACCTTGGCGGGAATCGCCACCTTTGGATAGGCATCGACGACGATGCGGGCCTCAGCCCCATATCTGACTTTGCCCGCCTGCAGGGTCGGCAGATAGATGTCCATGTAGACGTAGGAGGTGTCGAGCATTGCAAAGACATGACCGCCGGCGGGAAGCACCTCGCCGACATTGGCGACGCGATACTGGATACGGCCGTCGCGCGGAGCGACGAGCGTGTCGTCGGCGATCTCGACGTTGTAAAGCTCCACGTCGTGGGTGGCGGCTTCCAAGGCGTGCTCAAATTCGATCACCCTCACATTGGCGGCGTCGAGCGCGGCGCTGGCGCTGTTGAGTTGCTGGACGCGCTGATCGAGCACCTCCTTGGTCTCAAAGCCCTTCTGCACGAGGTAGACGGCGCGGTCGAATTCCTGCTTCGCCAGCAGCACCTGGGCTTGTTGTTGCGCCACATTGGCGGTGGCTTCGTCGACAGCCCGGCGAGCCTGGCGGACGGAGGCTTCCGATTTTTTCAGCGAGGCCTGCAGGTCGCGGGTGTCCATGCGCGCGACGACCTGGCCGGCTTTGACCAGATCGCCTTCGTCGGCGAGCATCTCGCCGATGCGGGCGGCGTATTTGGTGTCGATGTTGATCTCGTCGGCTTCGAGCCGGCCGTTGCCGAATACGATGCCGGGCGGCAAGGCGGGATGCAGCCGCTGCCACCAATAATAGCCGCCGCCCGCTGCGCCGGCGAAGACGAGGAGCGCGAGTGCGGCGCGCAGCCACCAGCGGCGGCTCGGCCGCCGCTTCATTGCCGGCACCAGCACCGGCAAATTCGCGGCGATGGAGGAGACAGGGATGATATCTCGCGCCGGCTGCGCGGGCGCGCTCAGCGGCATCTTGTGCTCGCCGGCCGACGCCGTGTCAGGCTGTGCCGTAGAAGTGGTACGTTCGTCGTTCATTACGCGTCCAAGCTTACGATTGAGCGCTTCGCGGGGGCTTCGATGCGCGCTTTTGGGCGCGTCCAATGGCCACAATAATCGCGCTCCCGCATCGCAAAAATTCAGGGATTGGCCCTAAGGGAAATTACGGGGGTCGGACGCGCATTGAAACCTCAATCCAGCGTCTCGCGGTAGAGCCAGGCGCCGATCGCCAACACGACAAGCGTGAACAGCACCATCGGCCAGATCTCCGGCATGATCTCGGTCACGACGTTACCCTTGAGCAACACGCCGCGGACGATACGGATGGCGTGGGTCGCCGGAAAGATTTCGCCGATGAATTGCGCCCAGCGCGGCATGCCCGCGAACGGTGTGAACAGGCCGGACAGGAGAAACGCCGGCAACAGCGCGAACTGCGCCATCTGTTGCGCCTGCATCTGGTTGTTCGCGACCGTCGAGAAGGTCAAGCCGAGCGCGAGATTCGAGGCGATGAACAGCCCGAGCGCGACCAGCAGCAAGGTGAGCGAGCCTCGCACCGGCAAGTGGAACACGAATCCGGACACCGCGAGAATGAGCAGAACCTGGATGTAGCCGATCAGGATATACGGCGCGATCTTGGCCAGCATGATCTCGATCGGGCGCACCGGCATGGCCATCAGGTTTTCCATGGTGCCGCGTTCGCGCTCGCGCGTGATCGAGAGCGTGGTCACGAGCAGCGTCGACATGCTCAGCACCATGCAGATCAACCCCGGCACGATGCTCAGGACGCTGAGCTGTTCCGGATTGTAGCGGGTGTGGACCTCGAACTGGAACGGCGGCGCAGTCGGCTGCGATCGCCGGATCGGCGGCAGGTCCCGGTTGAGCGCATCGGCGATCCCGGCGAGCGCCCCGGTAGCGTATCCGATCGCGGTCGGATCGGTCGCGTCGGCGTCGATCAGGACCGAAGGCGACTCACCGCGATCAACGGAGCGGTCGAAATTCGGCGGGAAGTTGATGACGAAAAGCAGATCGCCTTCGGCCAGCGCCTTTTCCGCGGCTTCCTCGGATCGTAACGTCCTGACGTTGTAGTAGCCGGTGTTCTGCAAGGCGGCGACGAGGGTGCGCTCGTACTTCGACGGCTCGGCGGACAATACCCCGGTCGGCAGGTGCTTGGGATTGGTGTTGATCGCATAGCCGAACAACAGAAGCTGCATGATCGGCAAGGCGATGATCAGCCGCAGGGTCAGCGGGTCGCGGCGGACCTGAATCCATTCCTTGCGCAATAGCGAGCGCAAGCGCTTGAAGGAGAGGCCGGTCATCGCGCCTCCTCCTCCGTGGTCAGCTCATGGATGAAGACGTCTTCGAGGCGCGGCTCGACCTCGCGCCATGTGAGCTGCGTGAATGCCGCGATCGCGCGCTCGAGCTTGGCGCGGTCGGTGCCGGCGACGTGCAGCGCGCGGCGAAACACCGCCGCGGTCTCGACGCCGGGCATGGCGCGAACGAGCGGCGCCACTTGGTCGAGGTGTTCGCCCACCCCGTCGAAGGTGACGAGGCCGGAACGCCGCGCCACATCGAGCGCGTCGCCCTCGACCACGATGCGGCCGCCGGCGAGATAGACGATGCGGTCGCAACGCTCGGCCTCGTCCATGTAATGGGTCGAGACCAGCACGGTGAGACCCTTCGAGGCCATGTCGTGGATGCGGTCCCAGAATTCGCGGCGCGCCTTGGCGTCGACGCCAGCGGTCGGCTCGTCGAGCAGCAGAAGCTTCGGCCGATGCAGCATGCAGGCGGCAAGCGCGAGCCGCTGTTGCCAGCCGCCCGACAAATGCCCGACGAGTTCGCCGGCATAGCCGCCAAGCTGCATCTGCTCGATGATGTCACGCACCGCCGCGCGCGGGTTCGGCATCTCGTAGATGCCGGCAACGAGTTCGAGATTCTCGGTGACCGTGAGGTCCTCGTAATAGCTGAAGCGCTGCGTCATGTAGCCGATTTGCCGCCGGATCGCCGGGGCGTCGCGCAGGATATCGAAGCCGAGGCACGTTCCGGCGCCGGCGTCGGGCTTGAGGAGCCCGCACAGCATGCGGATGGTGGTGGTCTTGCCGCTCCCATTGGCGCCGAGGAAGCCGCACACTTCCCCCCGCGCGACCCGCAACGTCAGGTCCGCGACCACGCGGCGCGCGCCGAAGCTTTTGGAAAGATCGTGAACGTCGATGACGTAATCGGTCATGAGGCGCCGCGCCGCGCGATCGGCCGCACCGTGACGGGCTGGCCCGGATTGAGCAAGCTGGCGCGTTCGACCGGCGGCCGCGCCTCGATCATGATGACGAGCTTGGCGCGGCTCTCCTCGCTGTAGATCACCGGCGGGGTGTATTCCGCCTGCGGCGCGATGAAGGAAACGTTCCCGCTCAGATCCGCGGGGCAGCTGTCGCAGACGATCGCGACGCGATCGCCGAGATGCATGGTCGCGAGATCCGTTTCCGGAACGAAGAAACGCACGAAGATATTGCCCGGCGGCAACAGCGATGCGACCGGGGCGCCGGCGGCCATGGTCTCGCCGGGCCGCGCCAACACGTCGGCGATGCGCCCCGCGGCCGGCGCGGTGACGCGCCGTTGCGACAGCCGCCATTCCGCCATGCCGAGCGCGGCTTTCGCCGCCGCGACGGCCGCCTCTTGCGCGTCGATCTCGCGCGTGCGGCCGAGCGGCGCGCGGGCCTGCGCCAATGCCGCCTCGAGCGCTGCGACGTGCGCGGTGGCCGAGCGGAAGTCGGCCCGCCGCTGGTCGCGGAGCTGCTCGGTCATGGCGCCGGTCGGCACCAGGAATTCGGCGCGATCGAGATCGCTTTTGGTCCGTTCCAGCGTGGCGCGGGCATCGGCCAGGTTCGCTTCGGCTTGCTCGATTTCGGTCGGCTTCGCCGCCGCCTGCAGATTGGCCAGTTGCTGCTGCGCCTGACGCAAAAAGCGAACGGCCTGGTCGCGGGCGGCGCGGTCCGATATCTCGTCCTGCACGAACAACAAGGCGCCCGCCGCGACCTGATCGCCACGGGCGACGTCGACCTCGGTCAGGAGGCCCTGCTGGGTCGGGCCGACCTTGACGAAATCGGCTTCGGCATAGCCCTGCCATTGCGGCAGCGCCGGCGCCCGCCATCGATACCAGAACGCGCCGGCGCCGATCGCCAACATCACCGCCGCGACGACCGCCAGTCCGAGGCCGATGAGGAGCGGTCGACGCACGGCAAAATTCCTTTGCAACGAAACGATAATGTTGCATTATGGCTTACCCCACCGCCGCGATCAACCGGCGTGTTCCGGCGAAGCGCGGTCCGACGGGGCGGTGTCCGACAATTTATGATCTGAAGTGTGCTATCCGAATCGTTGTCCGAAGAAGTGCGACCGACGATGCCCGCCCGAACTCGAACCTGTCGAATTCAAACGCGGTCCCGGCGGGCGGCCTAGTCGCGCGGAGGCCGAACGCCGCCACGCCGCCTTGCTCGACGCGGCGGTCCGGCTGTTCCTCGAACGCGGGCTCGACGCCGTCTCGATCGACGAGATCGCCAAGCGCTCGGCGGTTGCCAAGCGCTTCATCTATGCGCGCTATCGCGACAAATCCGCGCTTTTCGTCGCCGCCATCGAGCCCTGGATCGCCGACAGGCTCGACATGCTGCAGACGTTTGCGCCATCGCCGGAACGCGCGGAAATCGGTCTGGTCAAATTCGGGCAAAAACTCCTCGACATCGGTCTGCAGCCGCAGGCCCTTGCGCTGCAGCGCCTTTTGTTTGCCGCTGCCCCGCGCTTTCCCGAGTTGGCCGAGCATTTCGTCGCGCGCAACCGGCATCGCGGCGTGACGGAAATCGAACGGGTGCTGGGCTTCTATGGCGGGCGCGGCGAGATCGAACTTAACGATCCACAGGCGATGGCCGAGCAGTTTTTCATTGCCGTGGTCGGCATTCCGCAACGGCTCGCGCTGTTCGGTCTGCGCGAGCCGCCGGCCAAGGAACGGCGCCGCTTGCGCACGGCCGTTCGCCTGTTTCTCGACGGTTGCCGGCCGCGGCAGATCTAGGCCTCGAGCATGATCCGGAAAAGCCTGCCGCCGGACTTGATCCGGTGGTGGACACCGGTTTTCCGAAAAGATCATGCTCCATCAAAATGCTAGCGCCGCTCCCATTGCTCGCCGACCTTGACATAGGAGCGTTTCACCGCCGCCCAGGCGATGCGATGGGCTGCCTCCTCCTGTCGCACGTCGCCTTCGTGCGCGGCGTAGGCATGGTTGAACGCCTCGCGGTAGATGTCCTGGGCATGTTCGGGCAGGTGGGCCCGGACCGATGCCGGCAGATCGGCGTTGATGCGGTACGGCATGGGCGCAGCTCCTCGCTCCGGTTGTAACCTCGCACGCCGGCGATGGTTTCATTTGATACAAATCAAAGCGGGCACCGCCCGGCCTCCCCTACCCTGTGGGTGGAAAAAACGCCGGTCGGTGCGGAGGAACAACTATGCAGCAGGATATACCCGGTACGATCATGTTCGACGAGACCCAGGCGCAAAAGGGCTTGGCGCTCAATCGCATGTGCTACTCGTTCAACAGCGCGGAAAACCGGGCCGCGTTTCTCGAGAACGAAGACGCCTATTGCGACAAATTCGGCCTCACCGCCGAGCAACGCGCGGCGGTGAAGAGCCGCAGCGTGCTGAAGATGATCGAGGCGGGCGGCAACGTCTACTACCTCGCCAAGCTCGCCGGCATTTTCGGCCTCAACGTCCAGGACATCGGGGCACAGCAGACCGGCATGTCGGTCGCGGCGTTCAAAGAGAAACTTCAGGCAGCAGCGGGAGAATGACCATGGCTTCGATCATCGGCGGCGTCGCCACGACCCACGTGCCCTCGATCGGCAAGGCGATCGCGGACAAGAAGCAGAACGATCCCTATTGGGCGCCGTTCTTCCGGGGCTTCGATTACGTCCATCAATGGCTCGCCCGCGCCAAGCCCGACGTCGCGGTGGTGTTCTACAACGACCACGGGCTCAACTTCTTCCTCGACAAGCTGCCGACCTTTGCCGTCGGCGCCGCCGACCAATACCGCAGCGAGGACGAGGGCTGGGGCATTCCGGTGTCGCAATCGGCCCGCGGCGATGCCGCGTTGTCCTGGCACCTGATCAACACGCTGGTCGCCGACGACTTCGACATCACCATGTGTCAGGACATGCTGATCGACCACGCGGTGACGATCCCGATGTCGCTGATGTGGCCGGGCGCGACTTGGCCGGTGAAGATCGTGCCGGTCGAGATCAACACGGTGCAGCACCCGTTGCCCTCGCTCAAGCGCTGTCTCGCGCTCGGCCGCTCGATCGGCCGCGCCATCGAATCCTATCCGCAGGACCTGCGGGTGATGGTGCTCGGCACCGGCGGCCTGTCGCACCAGCTCGACGGCACCCGCGCCGGCTTCGTCAACAAAGACTTCGACAAGCTGTGCATGGACAAGATCGTGAACGAGCCGGATGCGCTCACGCGCTATTCCATTCATGAGCTGGTCGAATTGTCGGGCTCGCAGGGCGTGGAATTTCTCAACTGGATGGCGATGCGCGGCGCGATGACGGGACACGTGAGCGAACTGCACCGCAATTATCACATCCCGATCTCCAACACGGCGGCGGCGACCGTCGTGTATGGGAACGAGAAGGAAGCTGGCCGCAAAGCGGCGTGAGACGCGAGTAGCGCGAATCGCGTCAATACGAGGAGCCAACGGGTCCGGCCCAAAGTGGCCGGCCCGATGACAGGCTCCGCGAGGAAGCAATCCAGGGGCAAGCGGCACGCCCCGCAGGATTGCTTCGCTTCGCTCGCAATGACAACTCGATTTAATCCACGAACAATCCCGGCTGCCGCAGCCGCAGCGTCTGCAACAACAACAGCGTCTTGACATCGACAAGCTCGCCATGGTCCGCCATGCGCGCCAACTCGGCGAGCGGAAATTCCACGGCGATGGTGTGCTCGTGCTCGCCGGCGAGGCCGCCGCACACGTCCGGCCGCGCTGCGCCGTCGTAGACCGCGAGATAAAAATGCATGCGTTCGGTCGAGATGCCCGGCATGGTCCAGGCAGTGAAGACGTGCTGCAATGATTGGAGCTCGAGACCGGCTTCCTCGCGGGTTTCACGGCGTGCGCAGGCGTCGGCCTGTTCGTCGCGCTCGATGACGCCGGCGACGGCTTCGATGAGGTCCTCGGCGCCGGCGGCGAACAGCACCGGCGCCCGCATCTGCCGCACCAGGATCGCGGTTTTGCGCTCGGTATTGTAAGGCAGCACGCAGACGGCCTCGCCGTGATCCTCGATCTCGCGCTCGACCGCATGCCCGTCGGGCGACCGCACGGTGGCGATCAGAAACTTGGCCCACTTGTCGTGAACCATGCGGGTGTGAAGGATCGTGTGTCCCTGTTCTTGGGGTATTCGGTCTTCGGGTATTTTGTCTTGGGGCATTTTGCCGATCGTCATGTGTCCATACCTTGCGTTCCCACAGTGAGCGGGCCGTGGCGAGCACATGTCACGATCGCGCGCACTTGGCGAGGGGGCTGGCGAGAGGGCTTGGGCGGAAGCCTTGCCGCCAATCGGAACCCGCAATGCCGCCGCCGGTTGCCTTGATCGAAGTCAAGGCCGTGCCTAACCCGGTCATGCGACGTTAAATTTCCGAACCGATCGAGGACCGCCATGCCGGACGCCGATGCCCCCGAGCTTTCGCTCTCACCCGAGAAACTTTGCTTCATCATCGCCAAAGCGCGCGAATTCGACGTCAAGGACGTCGTCACCGATCCCGGCGATTCGTCGAACGCCACGGACGACGGGATGCTGTCGGTGCTGGAGGACCACCGCGACGACCCCGTCGTGCAGGAAATCACCGCCGTCATCCGCTCCATGAGCGAGGACGAGCAGATCGACCTGGTCGCCTTGACGTGGCTCGGCCGCGGCGATGGTACCCTCGATGACTGGGACGAATTGCGCGCCGAAGCCGCCCGCGCCCACAACAAGCGCACCGCGCAATACCTGCTCGGCATGCCGCTGCTGCCGGATTTTCTCGACGAAGCCGCGGTGCAGTTCGGCATTTCCTGCGAAGAAGAAAGCTGAAGAATCAGCTACGGCGTGACAAGGACGACGCCGGCGGCGACGAGCACGGCCGCAGCGCCTTTCTGTATCAGATCGCGCAACGACAATTGCTCGCGCGATAAACGCGGAAAAAAGACGGTGATGAGAACGCCGAAGGCGAACACGAACAAGGTCGTGGTCGAGCCGATGGCCTGGACGACGCTGAGCGGCGCGAACATCATGGCATAGCGGTTGCCCAGGCTGCCGCCGAGATTGATGAGCTCGTTGGAGCCATTAATCGTCACGAGGGCGGCGGTGTTGGCGCGCACCACGGCGACGAGTTGCCGGCGGTAGGACGGAACAGCGAGCAGCGCGGCGCCGAAGATCGCCTGGCCGATGAACAGCCAGAACGTCGTGGTCCAGAATTCGACCGTCAGCGCGAACGCCTTGAAGATCAGGCTGCTGAGCGCGAGCGCGAAGCCGCAGGCGAGCATCAGCGCCGCGAGCCGCACCTTGAACCCCCTCCCGCCCCCTCCCATCCCTCCGCCGCCGGCGGGGGAGGGATGGGAGGGGGTGTGCCGCACGGATACGGTCAGCGCGCCGACGACGATCAATGCGCCGCCCACGAGCTGTCGGCCCGACAGCGTCTCGCCGAGCACGACATAAGCCAGCACGTAGGCGAACAGCGGCGATGCCTGGAAGAACGGCGCCACCACCGACGCCTCCTCGCCCTGCAGGGCGCGCAGATAAAACAGCATCGCGCCCATGTAGAGAATGCCGGACACGACGATGAGGGCGATGCTGCCGGGGCGCGGACTGAAGATGGTCGGCTGATAGAGGGCGATGAACGGCAGCGTCAGCACGCCGATGAAGGCGGTGAAGACAAGCAGCACCGCGACATCGCTGCGCTTGAAATAGCGCTCGACCAGATATTTGTCCAAATGCGTCGAAATGGCCCATAGCACCGGGCCGGAAAAGGCATAGACGAGCCAGGACATCGTACGGGCAGGTTCCTTCTCAGGCGCCGGATGGTCTAGTTCTAGTGCATCTGTCACTGCATCGGAAAAAGCGCCGGCGCCCGCCAATCGTGCCCTCGCCCACTTGCGAGAGATTGCAGCTCAGCGCCGCAACGACAAGATTGGTGAGGGCCCTCGGCTGCGTTCGTCGCGCGGCCAAAAAAAACGGCCCCGGCCGAGACGGCGAGGACCGCATAAGTCCAGGTGCCGCGATTGGGAGGACGCTCGAAGCACCTGTGTAACGCTTATATAGGCGTCGTCCCACGGTTCCGCTTTGACCTGGCTCAACCTTTAAACACTTATGCGTCTGCGGTGCTGCGTCCGCGTTGGGCGCAGCCGCTTCCTCGCGGTAGACTTAGCGTAACCGATTCCGCTGCGAGATAAGCCATGCTGCCGACCCTACGCCCCATCCGTGCGCTCGCGGCGGGCCTTGTTGTGCTTTTTGCCGTGCTTGGCGTCACCCTGGCGGCGGCCGCGCAGGACGCCGGCGGCTTTTATGCCGGCAAGACTATCACGCTCACCATCGGCGCCGCCCGCGACAGCGACGAGGACATTTACGCCCGTCTGGTCGCCAAATATTTCGGCCGGCATCTTGCCGGCAAGCCGGCGGTCGTGGTCGCCAACTTGCCGGCCAGCGGCGGCCACGCCGCGGCGGCATTCATCTTTTCAGCGGCCGCCAAGGACGGCACCGCGATCGGCGCGGTGCGGGCCGACGTGATCGCCGCGCCGCTCTGGTTCGGGCCGGGCAAAGTCGCCCACGATCCGACCCAGTTCATTTATCTCGGCAGCGCCGCGCCCGAGAGCACCGATTGCTTCGTGCGCTCGGACACGCCGGTCATGAGCCTGCGCGACGCCTTCGTGAGCGAGGTCGCGGTGGGTGCGGCCACCGACGGCGGCCCGACCCGGGACGGCCCGGCGCTGTTCAATAGCCTGCTCGGCACGAAATTTCGCATTCTCGCGCGCTATGGCGGCGTCGCCGACATTCTCGCCGCCATCGAGAATGGCGAGGTCGCCGGCGCCTGCGGCCTCGCCTGGACGAGCGTCGCGACGCGGCATCCGGATTGGCTGCCGAAAGGCGTGTTGCGCGGCCTGGTGCAGGAAAGCCTCACCGGCGCCGACATGGCGACGCGCGTGGGCATTCCGCTGGTGACGGAATTCTTGCAATCCGGCGCCGACCGCGAAGTGTTGGCGCTGGCCTATGCCGAGCACGGCTTCGCCCATCCCTACATTCTGCCCCCGGGTACGCCGCCCGAACGCGCGGCCGCGCTGCGCAAGGCCTTCCTGGCGGCCTGGCAGGACGCAGGCCTTGCCGCGGAGGCGAAGCAGGCGTCGCTGCTGGTGCATCCCGTTGCCGGCGAGGAGGTCGCGGCGCTGGTCGCTCGGCTCTACGCCGCGCCGGAGGAAAGCGTCGAACGCCTACGCGCCGCCCTCGCCGGCGAAAAGATGCATTAATTCGTCCGTCCTGCTGCCCTCTTGCGACCTATGCGCATGCGGCGGATCCCAGATTCGCCGCTGCCGGGACGCAATTTCGCCCTTCTTAACAATACAGTCAGGCGCGGGCGGCAACCCCGCGGCGGCTTGGCGCGTTAACCTTGTGAGTAAGCCGCGGGTAATAAAGCTGTGCGACGTGTGTATGCAGTCAGGCTGCGGCTCGAGCCAACGCCCTCGCAAGCTTGGAAGCCTTGGAATGTTGAAATTGAAAGGTTTTTTGGCCGGATGCGTTGTCGCGGGCGGGCTCGTCGCCGCGCAATGCGCCGCTGCGGCCGATCTGTCGCTGGCGCCGCTCTACAAGGCGCCGCCCGCGCCGGTGCCGCAGACCTATAACTGGACCGGCTTCTATCTCGGCGCCAATGGCGGCGGCGGCTGGGGCCATTCCTGGTGGAACGGCCAGGGCACCGGCCTCGGCCTGCCGGGCGGACAAGCCGGCGGCACGTTCGGCTACAACTACCAGGCCGGCAACGTGGTGTTCGGCGCCGAGGGCGATATCGACTGGACGCGCTTTGCCGGCACCAACAGCTCGACGCTGTGCCCCGGCTGCAGCAGCAGCGACAGTTGGCTCTCAACCGCGCGCGGCCGCATCGGCTATTCGTTCGACCGGGTGATGCCCTACGTCACCGGCGGCCTCGCCGTCGGCGACATCAACGCGGCGGCGCCCGGCTTGCCCGGCGCCACCTCGACCAATGCCGGCTGGACGCTCGGCGCCGGCCTCGAAGTGGCGTTGCCCGGAAACTGGTCGGCCAAGGCCGAATATCTCCGCGTCGATCTCGGCCACTTCAACTGCGGCGCCAATTGCGGCGTCACCCCGACCGACAACGTCTCGCTCAGCGAGAACGTCTTCCGCGCCGGCGTGAACTATCACTTCGGCTGGGGGAAGTGACCAGTCCTCTCAACCGGTCTGGTCACATCACCCTGTCTCGTCACCGCCGAGCTTGACGTTTGTCCCGGTGGTCCATGCTGGATACGGCAAAACCAAACAATGGCCGCGCGCATCAATGCAGTTGCGACGTGCCATGAAGCGCCGCATGCCAAAAGGCGGATGACGCTACGCTGTCGCCGTGATGAACGAAATCCACGATCGCGTCCTGCGCATCGTGGCTGATGAACGACGACCATTGTTGGATTTGAGCCGCGGTGAAATGGCCGAACTCCGGGGCGCCATTTTGCGATTTGAAAACCCCGGTATCCGCGCCGAGACCCGAGTGGAAAATGAAGTTGTCGTTGCCGGGTCCGCCGATGGAGACTGACGGGCTCGAAGCGCCGGTCGCCGGCGGATCGAAGATGAAAGTGTCGGTTCCGTTTGTCGAGACATTGAGGGTGCCGCTGAAATTGTCGAACGTGAGCTTCGCGGTGGCGCCTTCTGCATCTCGCAGCGTCAGCGTCAGGTTGCCGCTCGAAGGACTCTCCGAATAGGAGGTCTCGCTGAAACCAGTCAGATCGATTTCGTCCGAGTGAGTTGCGTCGGGCGCGGTGCCGGCGAACCCGATAATATGGCCGGTGAATTGCTCGGCATTGCCAACGATCAGCTCGCCGTACACGGGGGCGCCGCTGCCGTTGTTGAAAACGACGTTCGCGCTTGCTTGCGCCTCGAACACAAGCGTGCCGCCCTCAATGAGCGCAGTGCCGGTCCCGGTCACGGCATCGTCAACCTGCAATGTGCCGCCTTTGGTTGCTTCCAATACCCCATCGTTGGTGATGGTGGCGCCGGTATCGAGCGTCAGGGTCGCACCGAAGACGTTCGCTGCGATGGTTCCGTGCGCGGCGTTGACCAGTGTCAGATCGCCGTCGCCGGCGCCAATTTGCCCGGTGCCGGAGATTGTGTTGTCGATGTTGGTCAGCGTGGTCGCCGGCGTCGTGCCGAGGATGACGGCGTCGCCCGCGAGGGTGACTTGGCCGCCGCCTTCGAGAACGGCGCCATTGCCGGTGATCTGCAGTTCGGTCTGATCGCCGCTGGAGTTGATCGCGATCGTCCCGGAGTTGTCTATCGTGCCGGACAGCGGCAACACGGCGCCGTCGCTGATCGCCATCGTTCCGGCGTTGTCGACGGCAGGCGTGATGTTGAACACGAAATCGGCGGCACTGATCGCGCTGGCATCGACGCCGTGCAACGTGATCGTCTCGCCCGGCGCCAGCGTGATGACCGCATCACCGCTGCTGACGTTGGCGACGCTGATATCATTGAAGCTGCCGATACCGGTGAAGCCGATCAAGTCGATCTTGTCGGTCGCCGCGTTGAAATTGTAGATCGTGTCGTTTCCGATCGGTTGGCCGAAGACAAACAGATCGTTCCCGCCAACGCCCGTCAGGCTGTCGTCTCCTGCCAAGGCGAAAATTGGCGAGCCTGGGGCGTAAGCCTCGACATTGTCCGCCACGTAGGTGGTGCTGGTGGTGCCATTCGCATTGGCCCAGGTCTCGGTCACGTTGAGCACGACCGCGCCCGTGAAGGCCGCGGCCGTCAGGACCGTGAGCGCGCTGAGATCGTTGGTCTGCACCGACCAGGCGCCGTTGCCGAGGTTCGTCCCTTCGTTGAGTTGCCAGCCCGCCGGCACCGCCGAAACGGCGACCGAGATCGGCCCGGCGCTGGTCGCGGCCGAATTTGCCAGCGCAAGATTGATAGGCGAACCGGCGGTGCCCGCCGGAGCTTTCGCGGTTATCGTCGTTTGATTGCCTGCAAGATCGGTTGCGGTAATGGTCAGGCTGTCGTTCGAATCCAGTCTGTTGTTCGAATACGTCCACGTTCCCGAATGCAACGTCGCATCGCCGGAATTGGAGTGACCACGCGTGGTGTCGGTGACATCGACCTCCACAACGCCGGACCCGCCCGTGTCGGCATATGATCCACTCAGCGTATGAGTATAAAGGTTATAGGACGTTCTGCTGACGGTCGGTGGCGTGGTGTCGATCTCGACCGACAAGGCGCTTGAGGAACCGCTGATGTTGCCTGCGACGTTGGTCTGCTTCGCAATGATGGCATGTGTGCCGTCCGACAGCTTCGACGTTGTGATGCTGTAGGTGCCGTCGCTGACTGTGCCGGACCCGATGGCCGTCGAGCCATCGTAGAGCGTTACGGTATCGCCGTTGATGCCGCTGCCACTAATGGTCGGCGTATTGTCGCTCGTGACGTTGTCAGTATCGGATTTGCCAGTGTCCGAAGCCGCGGTCAGATTTGGCGTGCCCGGAGCCGAAGGCGGGGTCGTGTCCAGTGTCGCGACAAAGGTGCTCGACGTACCAATATTGCCGGCCGCATCGGTAGCCGTGGCGGTCAGATTGTTTACGCCCGACGCCAGGCTGACGTTACCAAGGTTCCAGCTGCCGTTGCCGTCCGCGTTCGCGGTGCCGACGATCGTCGAACCATCCTTTACAGTGATCGTCAGGCCGACGTTGGCGGTATCGATTGTGCCGCTTACCGTAACTGTCTGGCTATTCGTAATCCCGTCTTTGCTACTCGAGCCGGTATCCGGACTGATGCCGCTCACCGTCAAAGTCGGCGATTTGGTGTCGATTGTAACCGACAGTGCGCTTGACGGCCCACTGGTGTTGCCGGCGATGTTTGTCTCCTTTGCGGTGATGGAGTGCGTACCGTCCGACAATCTCGACGCAGTAATGGTGTAGCTGCCGTTGCTGACGGTTCCCGACCCGATGGCGGTCGAGCCGTCGTAAAGTGTCACCGTATCGCCGTTGGTGCCGTTGCCGGTGAAGGTCGGCGTATTATCCTTCGTGATGTTGTCCGCATCCGAAAGGCCCGTATCAGAAGCCGTCGTCAGATTCGGCGTGCTGGGAGAAGAAGGCGGCGTCGTATCGAGCGTCGCCACGAACGTATTCGAGGTGCCGGCATTGCCCGCAACGTCAGTAGCCGTGGCGGTCAGATCGTTGACGCCCGGGTTGAGGTCGACGCTGCTAAGGCTCCAATTGCCGCTGCCGTTTGCAGTCGCGGTCCCTACAAATTGGCCGTTGTCCACGACCGTGATTATCAGGCCGTGATCCGTAGCATCGATCTTGCCGCTCACAGTCACCGTCGAGACATTTGTAATGCCGTCGCTGCTGCTCGAACCGGTATCCGGACTGATGCCGCTCACCGTCAATGTCGGAGGTGTCGTGTCGATCGTTACCGACAAGCCGCCGGATGCCACGCTCGCGTCGCCGTTCGGGTCTGTTTGCGTTGCGGTGACGAAATGCGTTCCGTCGGACAACGACGCCGCGGTGATCGTGTAGGTTCCGCCGGTGACAACCGCCGACCCGATCGCTTTCGTGCCGTCGTAGAGCGTCACTGTATCGCCGTTGATGCCACTTCCGGTAAAGGTTGGCGTAGTGTCGCTCGTGATGTCGTCGCTATGCGACCCACCGGTATCCGACTGCGGCGTCAACGCCGGCGTCCCAGGGGGCGTGGGCGCGAGTACGAAATTGGCACTGCTGAGTTCTACGTGACCGTCGAGAATGATTTCCAGAACATCGCCGGAATGGCTGTCCTGGCTATGCGGGCTTGAATTGACGTTCGCGTAAACGATGGTTTCGCCGTTCACGTAAGTCCAGGCGACGCTGTGCGCGGGCACTAGCTGGTTCGACGACAACTCCGTTGCATCGAACGTGTTGATCCCATTCAGCGCCGCGAGATCGATAATGTCTGTGCTGCTGAAATACTTGATCGTATCGGTACCGCTCGCACTGCCGTTGAAGTCTTCGTTCGGGGTTCCGGACTTGCTGACCGACGCATAGAGGAAGGTATCAACACCAGTGGCGCTGCTGATCATCGTATCGCTGCCGGCGCCGCCGACGAACCAAACATCAGCGGTCATACCGTTGGCATCGATCGTGTCGTTGCCGTTCAGGCTATAAACAATGGTTGGCGTCGCCCGATCGATGTTGAGGCCGCCCGCGCCGGTCAACGTGATCGTGTTGCTCGAACCGAAATATGTCGAGCCGTCGACAACTACGTCGAAAGGCAATGGGCCGCTATCCGTCCCCGTGGAGGGAGTGACATCAACCGTCATAGCGTAGACGGTTCCGCCGGCGCTTCCGAACAGACCGGAACTGAGACCGAAGAATCCGCTGTGGTTATTGTCGGTCGACAAGGTCTCCGTATTCGAGCCGGCGCTATCGCTGAAGTGGCCACCACTGGTGCTGAAAGTCCCGGTCGTTTTGCCGTCAATAGTGAAGGTGTAGGTGTCGGCCGGGCTACCCTCCGGCACGGTGAACGTTCCAATCTGCGTGTCGTTTGTCAGGCTGAAGCCGCCATCCTCAAGCGCTTTGAGAGCCGCCGTGCTAGGCGTGAAAGTGAACGCAAAACCAGGTCAGTGCCGTGCCCCACGCTGACGCCCGGAATGCTACTGTCGCCTTGGACACTAAAGTAATTGCCCGGGAGCGAGCCCGCGATATTGAACGTCAGCACAGAACCGTTGGTCTCAGCCACGACCAGCGTCGAGCCTTCGATCATCGTCGACTTGATGTCGGAAGGCGCGATGTTCGTCAGATCGATGGTGTCGCTATCGACAAGCCCGGTGAGGCTGGCGTGGAAAGCCGCCGGATCAGCGAGAGCGAGCGTGCCGGTGGCATCGTTGAACGTAACCGTCTGCTGGGTCGAGACGCCGGACTGGAACTCCAGCGTCCCGCCGCCGCTTATTGTGGCCGATCCCGTGCCGTTGACGTTATCGTCGACGATAAGCGTGCCACCATTGGTCGCTTCCAGCGTACCAGCGTTAACAATGGCATTGCCGGTGTCGAGGACGAGCGCCTGGCCGCTAATGTTGGCCTCGATCACGCCGGCATTTTCAAGCGTCAGCGCCCCTCCAGCGCCGCCGATCGTGCCGTAGCCGGAAATCGTGTTGTCGACGTTATCGAGAATGTTGCCGCTCGCGAAGCCCTCGATCATACCGCCGGCCAACGAGACGGCGCCGCCGCCCGTAAGCTTCAGTTCGGCTAGGTCGACCAGCAACTGCGCGCCGGCGTCGATCAGAATGCCGTTGGTCCCGGCGGTCGCGGTGCCGCCCGTCCAGGCTATCGAATTGGTCTTGATATCGAGGATGCTGCCAGCGGTGACGGCGTCGATCAGGCCCGCATTGTCGACGACGTTGTCGATCTGCAACGTGCCTGCCGTTGCGGCAGCGGTGTTGCCCGCTTCAAGCAGCCCGGAATTGCTGACGGTGTTGCCGGTGTTGATCGTCAGGACGCCGCTGTCGCCGGCAATGAGCGGGGTTGCGTCGATGGTGCCGAGGCTGCCGTTGACCAGCGTCAGCGCGCCGTCGCCTTGGCCGATGATGCCGCTGCCTTCGATCGTGTTGTCGACGTTGACGAGCGTCGCTCCGGAACCGGCGAAGCCGGTGACCACGTTCTGCGCGGCCGGGCCCTTGAATTCGATCGTGCCGCCGCCGAGCAGATAGACGGTGCCGTCGATGACGAGCTGCGGATCGCCGCCGGACGAGTTGAGCTGAACGACGCCGGCATTGCTGATGCCGTTGGCGACGACGATTTCGCCGCCGGCGATGATGTTGAGAATGCCGCCAGCGCCGATGACGAGGCTCGCCGCCTCTTCCGCGCCATCGATCGTCACCTTGACCGGCAGCGTGATGTCGACGTTCTGCGAGCCCGTCGGCGCGAGGGCGTCGCTCCAGTTGGCCGGATCATTCCAAGCGCCGCCGGTCGTGGAAGTCCACGACACGGTTGAAGTCGGATTGTTGTTCTGTGTGATGGCCTGCTGCTGCTGCGTCGTGGTGTTGATCGTCACGGTGCCCGAAACGCTCGTGCCTGACGGTCCGGGCAGCGGAATGTTGACGGCGAACGGCTGGCCGCTGTTCTCCTGCAGGAGATGCGGCAGCTCGTTGAGCTGGTTCGGCGGCGTGCCGCTGCCGGGCGTGCCCGGGGTCGATTGCGGATTTGGGTTCGGATTGTTGATGCTGTTGAGAACCCCAAAGACCTGCTGGATGATCTGCTGCTCGAAGCCGAGCTGCGAATTCGACATCGGCGCGGTCGACACGAGCGGCTGCTGGCCGACGCCCTGCGGCGTCACGTAGGTGACGTAGCCGGTCTGCGACACGGTGGCGATGATGTTGCCGTTGGCGTCGATCAGGTCGTACTGACCGTGGCCGGTCGAGTTGAAATCGTCGACCACGGCGAAAGAGTAGCTGACGTTGCCGAGATTGGCGGTGATGCTGGCGATTTCCTGCACCCAGCCGGTGGTGCCGCGGATGCCCATGGTCGCGACCGGCGTCTCGATCTTCATGTCGCCGGTGTGGGCGACCCGCCCGGCGACGAAGGCGAAGGTGCCCTGCACCAGGCTCACCAGCGCGACGTTCGAGGTGCCGTTGGGATCGTAGGAATAGTCGTTGAGCGCCATCCGCGTGTTGGCGATCAAATTGAGCGCGGTGCCGTCGGGAAAGCCGATGCCGGCCGAGGAATTCGACCCGGTCTGGATGATGTCGCTCTTGAACACTGGATCGCCGACATGGAGCGCGACGGCGACGCCGTTGCGGATCGCGGTGACGTTGCCGATCGCCTTCTCGACCTTGCCGATGGCATCGGCCGGCGTGGTCGGCTGCGCCTGCGCGTATTGACCCGGCGCCGGCGAACCGGCCAGCAGGTCGACCAGATCGGGCGACAGGCTGGCGCCGTTCGGCGCCACCAGCGCCGGCTTCTTGGCGCCGCTGAAATAGCCCGCAATCAGGTGATGCCGGCCGTCATGGCCGGTGAGCACCAGGTCGGGACCGGCGCGCCGGAAATCACCGTTGAACAGCAGTTCCGCATCCGGAACGCTGACCGTGTCACCGTGCGCATTCGGAATGACCGAAGCGGTGGCCCCGTAGCCACTCCCCGGCATCGACGCGTAAGCCATTACTCAAGCTCCCCGCTGCGCTCCCCGCCCCGAGCGCGAACGATCGGCCCAACCCCCTACCGGCTTGCGCGCGACCGCCCCTGTTGTTGCAGGTCCCCAGCGGCCGACGAGCGTCGCTACAATGCGTCATCCGGATGCCGTCGGCAAGGCCATGGCTAATAAAAGGTGAACGTGGTTCACGGCATTTTCCCTGTGACAGTGGAAAGGTTTGCGCAAACGGGCGGATCGTGCCTAAACGGGGCGCCGCGCACCCCAAAATCCCCGCCGGCCGGCGGCCGCGAGGACATTCCACAGTCTTTTCTCGCATGATAGGGAGCGGATGATGACGACGGAGCGCGCCAGCGCGCTGCTGACGGATCTTTACCAGCTCAACATGATCCAGGCCTACCTGGACCATGGCGAGACCGATACCGCCGTGTTCGAATTCTTCGTCCGCAACATGCCGGCGCGGCGCGGCTTTTTTGTCGCCGCCGGGCTGGAGCAGGCGCTCGATTACCTCGAAAATCTCAGCTTCACGGGCGCCGAGATCGAATGGCTCGCCGGCACCGGCCGGTTCAGCGCCAAGCTCATCGATTATCTGCGGGCGTTCCGCTTCACCGGCGACGTCCACGCC
The DNA here is from genome assembly GCA_963836095.1 of uncultured Pseudomonadota bacterium. Classification (GTDB taxonomy): domain Bacteria; phylum Pseudomonadota; class Alphaproteobacteria; order Rhizobiales; family Xanthobacteraceae; genus BOG-931. The sequence goes on along the minus strand of CAWIHU010000009.1, from coordinate 675,553 downwards.
ATGCGCGAAGGCACGGTGTTCTTCGCCAACGAGCCGATCCTGCGCATCACCGCGCCGCTACCGCAGGCGCAGTTCGTCGAATCGCGCCTGATCAACCTTTTGCATTTTCAGGTGCTGATCGCCGCCAAGGCGGCCCGCGTCATGCTGGCCGCGCCGGGGAAGGTCATGGTCGATTTCGGCATGCGGCGCGCGCACGGCGCCGAGGCCGGGCTGATGGCCGCGCGGGCAAGCTATCTCGTCGGCTTTGACGGCACCGCGACCGTCGAGGCCGGACGCGCGTTCGGCATCCCGCTCTACGGCACCATGGCGCACTCTTTCATCGAGACGTTCGACAACGAGACCGCGGCATTTGCCGCGTTCGCGCAGTCGCGGCCGGACAATCTCGTGCTCCTGCTCGACACCTACGACACCGAGGCCGCGGCCCGCAAAGTCGTGGCGCTGGCGCCGCGGCTTAAGGCGGCCGGTATCACGATCCGCGGCGTGCGGCTCGATTCGGGCGATATCGACGCGCTGTCGCGCAGCGTGCGCCGCATTCTCGATGCGGGCGGACTTTCCGCGGTGACGATTTTCGCGAGCGGCGGCCTCGACGAAGATGCGCTGGCCGCCTTCACCCGCGCCGGCGCGCCGATCGACGGCCTCGGCGTCGGCACGGCGCTCACCACGTCCTCCGACGTGCCCGCGCTCGACTGCGTCTACAAACTGCAGGAATATGCCGGCGTCGCGCGGCGCAAGCGCGCGGTGAACAAGGCCACGTGGCCCGGACGCAAGCAGGTGTGGCGGCGTTATGGCGCCGACGGCCGCATGGCCGGCGACGTGCTCGGACTGGATGCCCCCTCCCTACCCTCCCCCGCGAGCGGGGGAGGGCGGGGTGGGGGCGGCGGCGAAGCGTTGATCGAGCAGGTGATGCAAGGCGGCCGGCGGCTGCGACCGTCGCCGTCGCTCGACGAGATCCGGCGCCACGCCAAGCGCGAGCTCGAACGTCTGCCCGAACCCTTGCGCCGGCTCGAAGCGGGCATGACCTATCCGGTGGAGATCGCCGACGAACTCAAAGTGCTCGCGGCCGAGGTCGATCGCCGCACCCAAGAGAACGCTCACGAGAAAACGGCACCGCCAGAGGACGCCGCCGCCAACGAAGGATGACCATGAGCGAAAACGCGATGATCAACGGCAGCGACGTGCTCATCGTGGTCGACGTCCAGAACGATTTCTGCCCCGGCGGCGCGCTCGCGGTGCCGCGCGGCGACGAGGTCGTGCCGATCATCAACCGGCTGGCGGCGCGGTTCCGCAACGTGGTGCTGACACAGGACTGGCACCCGCGCGGGCACTTTTCCTTCGCCTCGAGCCATCCCGGCAAGCGGCCTTATGACGCCATCGCCGCGCCCTACGGGCCGCAAATCCTCTGGCCCGACCATTGCGTGCAAGCCACCGCCGGCGCCGAGTTCCATCCGGCCCTGCATGTTCCCCACGCCACCCTGGTGCTGCGCAAGGGCACCGACCCGACGATCGATTCCTATTCCGCGTTCTACGAGAACGACCATACGACGCCGACCGGTTTGACCGGCTATCTGCACGAGCGCGGCTTTTCGCGGGTATTCTTGGCCGGCCTCGCCTTCGATTTCTGCGTGCGTTATTCGGCCGAGGACGCCAGGCGCCAGGGGTTCACTGTGTTCGTCGTCGAAGACGCCTGCCGCGGCATCGACGTCGACGGTTCCGTGGCGGCGACGCGGGCGAGCCTCGCGGGCGTCGGCGTCGCCTGCATCACCGCGCTCGAAACGACGTAGCGGCGTTGGGCGGCGCCGCCGCTGGGTTCCCGAAATCGGACGAGTTCCCACAACTTTCGGCGACGCAGCACCACCCTTGTGTGCAACGCACAAAATTGTTGACTCCATGCACAAGAGGCGTGAGATTACCAAAATGTAATCGCGGGTTTACACATGCGTCATCAAACGGCCGCACCGCCGTCCAGTTTGCCCTCTCTGATGATGCCCTGTCCGGTTTGCGCCGGCCGCATGGTCTACAATACCCGCCGCGCCGTCACCGCCGACCTCGAAGACACCATCTACGCCTGCCGCAATTGCGGCGCCGAATTGATCCGCACCACCACTATGCGGCCGGTAAAGAGCGCGGCAGCGGCGGCGTAACCTTTAGAGAGCATCCTGGCCCGCGCGAAGCGCAGGCCAAAGCGTTACCGCGGAATTCAGCGCCCTGAAGAAATCGCCGCCCTTGTCGTCGATAAAGACGCCGCGCGGCGATCGCCGCCCACGCCTTGCGCCTCGCGTAAAACAAACATCAATCAAAATCACCGTATCATTTTTGTAATTACTGTAAGTAACTACGCGCGTGCGTGTCCTCGATCCTCCCGCGGAACATCATTCGGCAGAATTTTGTCGAGGCAACGGGCCGACAAGAACCACCATTTCCTGAAATTCCATTGTATAATCAATCAAATATTGCGTTGCCACTGATCGCCATCCTGCTCATGGTCGTGTTGAAACCGTTCTGACCGGAGCGCGTTGCCTAAGCGCGTTGTCATGCCAATTCGCTCTCGACCCCTCTCGACCCAAGGAGGCCACCAATGCGCACCCAACAGCTCTTTGAAGATTTTTCCGCAGCCAATCTGCTCAATTTGCTCGACGGATCGGACGGGTTGGTCGCCGATACCGGCAATCCAGGCGCGCTCCCTGGTGCCGCCACCGAGGATGTCGTCGCGCGCGGCGACGACGCTTTGTACGGTGCCGGTCCGTCTCCCGTGCAGCTTGGAACGGACCCAAACGATCCGGACGGCGACGAATTGACCCAGCCGGACGAGATCGACGAACTCGCAGATCCGAATCAGATCGAAAGCTACGTCCCGAGCGTCGACACCGCACCGGTGATCGGTGCCGCGAACGATGCCTGGAATGAAGCCGCAGGCGCTGTTGCTGGGGCGGGTAATGCCGCGGGTCTTGGCGGCACCGCCAATGATGTAATCGGGATTGGCGATGCCACCGGTCTCGGCAGCATCGGCAGTTCTTCATCGCCGCTGACGGACATCGTAGACTTGCCGAGCCAGATCGTCGACCCCGCCAATGCCGGAGTTGAAAGCACTTATGTCGGCGCTACCGACGCGGCTGACGATGGCATCGTCAGCATCCCCGGCCTAGTCAACGACGCTTCGGCGGAAGCTCTCAATGGCGTCGCGCCGGTGACAGCGCCGGTGTCCGCTCTGATCAGCGACATCGAGTTCGGCAGCGGGTTGCCTGGCGGTGTCGGCACGATCGGCGATCTGGTCAGCGATCTCACTTCGGGCGCGGGCTTGCCGGGTAATCTCGGCTCACTCGGCGATTTGGGCTCGCTCGGCGATCTCGCTGGCGTGTTGGGCACCGGGCCGATCGCTCAGGTGGAAGTCGCGCCGGGCGGCGTGCTCGGATCGTCAGGATTGCTCGACGCGGTCGTCAATCCGTCGGCGGGCAGTCTGATTACTATCGACGCGCTCGGCACGGACAATGGCGGTGGCTCGAACCTCACCGACGTCAATGCGCTGCCTAGTTCGCTCGGCACCATAGCATACTTGGACGCCCTCACCGGACCTGTCGCAAGTGACGGCGCCATCGGGGCCTTCGTCGGCAACGGACCCTCGCTCCTCGATGCCAACCTCCTCAATGGTACCTTGCCCGGCACCGTCGGCGATCTCATTGGCGGCTCGTCGGGTTCTCATCTCATCGACGCCAACGTGCTGCCGACAACGGTCGGCGACATCGCCAATCTCGACGTTCCTGACCGCGCCCGCGGCGCCCGCCGGCGCGGTCAGCGCTCTTGTCGGCAACGGACCGAACCTCGTCACCGCCGATCTGCTGACCGGACACGATGCGCTGCAGCTCGGCGGATTGAACAGCGCGAACCTCGACTCGCTCGCTGGCGCGGCGTTGGCACACCCGACAGCGGCTGCGGCGACCCCAGTCACCGCTGTGCCGCTCGCCAACGTCGCCGATATCGCCGACGTTTCCGGATTGGCCGGCCACCTCGATCCGATCGCAAACATTGCAGGCACGGCGCACGTCGCGCACGGCCTGATCTGACCGTCATGCGGCGCGCGGCCGACCTTCACGCCGTGGCCGGAAGTTCGGCCGCCGCCGGCGCCACTGCCATGCAACCGCTCGAGCCCACGGTCAGATCGAGCGCCGAACGCGTTCAAACGTTTCTCAAACGCCTTGCCGTCTTCGGCCACAACGCCGCTTTCCCCGCGGCCGAGGGTACGGACACTGTCCACGAGCAACGCGACCGTTCAACGCCTCCGGATCTCACCACGGCGGTTCGCGATTGCCGTTCCGCCTTGATCGGCATCGCCATCGAAAGCGGTCTGGTCAACCTGCTGATGCTCAGCGGGCCGCTTTTCATGCTGCAGGTCTACGACCGCGTCTTGCCCAGCGGCAGCATTCCCACGCTAGTCGGCCTGTTCACTTTGGTCGCGACGCTCTACGCCGCGCAGGGCATGCTCGATGCGATGCGCACGCGTCTTCTCGCTCGCACCGGCCGCGTGCTGGACGAGAAGCTCGCGCCGCGCGTGTTCGGTTCGATCATTCATACCGCCCTGCGCGAAAATGGCGGCGCCGACGCGATACAGGCGAGCCGCGATCTTGACGCGATCCGCTCCTTCGTTTCAAGCGGCGGCTTCACCGCGTTCTTCGATCTGCCTTGGATTCCGCTCTACATCGGGGTTTGCTTCCTGTTTCATCCGCTGATGGGCGTGGCCGTTTTGGTCGGCGCCGTCCTGATCTGCGGCCTCGCGCTCATCGCCGAGTTACTGACCCGCCGACCGGCCCGCGAACTGGTCACGCTCGCGTCGTCGCGGCGCGTCATCGCCGAAGCGACACGACGTAACGCCGAACTCATCCACGCCCTCGGCATGCGTAGGGCCATGGCGCAGCGCTGGAGCCGTGAGAACGACGCCTATCTGGATCGGCAAGAGAGCGTCGCCGATCTGGCTGGAGGGTTCGGCGGTCTGTCGCGGACCTTTCGCGCGTTCCTGCAATCCGCCGTACTCGCCATCGGCGCCTATCTCGTCATCCGCCAGCAGGCCACAGCGGGCGTTATGCTGGCCGCGACCGTCCTGTCGATTTGCGCGCTCGCGCCGGTCGATCTCGCGATCGCCAACTGGAAGGCGTTCATCACCGCGCGGCAGAGCTGGATCAATCTCGCGAATGTGCTCGCCGGAACGCCGCATCGGTCCGCACCGGTGTCGTTGCCGCTGCCGGCGTCGGAGCTGCGCTGTACCGGCGTCAGCGTCGCGGCGCCTGAAAGCGAGACACTGTTGCTGCACGACGTGAGCTTTACGCTGCAAGCGGGGCGGGCGCTCGGCGTCATCGGTCCGAGCGGTTCCGGCAAGTCGTCGCTCGCGCGCGTCCTGGTCGGGGCGTGGGCGCCCGCACGCGGCGTCATCCGCCTCGACGGCTCGACGCTCGACCGCTGGGATTCGGACGTGCTCGGCCGCTCCATCGGCTTCCTGCCGCAGGATGTCGAACTGCTGGCGGGGACGGTCGCCGATAACATCGCGCGCTTTGCTTTTCATGCCGATCCCGACGCGCTGCTCGCCGCCGCACAGGCGGCGGCCGTGCTCGATCTCATTCGCGTGCTGCCGAACGGTTTCGACACGCAGGTCGGCGAAGGCGGCACCCTCCTTTCCGGCGGCCAGCGCCAGCGCATCGCGCTCGCCCGCGCGCTTTACGGCAATCCCTTCCTCGTCGTGCTCGACGAGCCTAACTCAAATCTCGATGCCCAGGGCGAAGCGGCCCTGATGCAAGCCATTGCGCGGATCCGCGCCCGCGGCGGCGCCGTCGTCGTGATCACGCACCGGCCGACCGTGCTGGCGGCGGTTGACGATATTCTCGTTCTCAATGGCGGCCGCGTTCAGGCGTACGGTCCGCGTGATGCCATCCTCGGCGCGAAGCCCGCGCCGCGCGGCAGCGATCCGACACCATCGCCGCCGGCACGGCACGCGCCGCCGAATGCCGACGCGACCTTGAACGGCGCGCGCAAGATTTCACCCCAGCCGGGAGTCCGCACCGAGCCCGCGGATCGGCATGGCAACGGCCGGAGCCGGCACGATGCGCCCGCATAGGCGCTCGGCGCACGCTTCCATACGGCGCCAGCTCGTCGCCACGGCCGCCATCAGTCTCGCGCTGATCTGCGGCTTCGGCGTCATGGCGGCGACGACCGAACTGTCCGGAGCCGTCGTCGCGACCGGCACGCTGGTCGTGGAGTTGGCGGTGAAAAAGGTCGCCCATCCAACCGGCGGCGTGGTCGCCGACATTCTGGTCCGAGAAGGTTCGCACGTCGCCGCCGGCGACCTTCTCATCCGCCTCGACCGCACCATACCCCAGGCCAATTTCGATGCGCTGACCATGGAGCAATGGGGCCTGGACGCGCGCCGCGCCCGCCTCGAAGCCCAGCGCGACGGCAAGAACGAAGTCGCCTTCCCGCCGGAACTCGACGCGGCCGCGACGGCGCCCGACGTCGCGCGGCTGGTCAATGGCGAGCGGCGGCTGTTCGAACTGCAAGCCGAAGCGCTCAAGGGCCAGAAGGCGCAGTTGCGCGAGCGCATCGCCCAGTTGAACAACCAGGTGACCGGGCTCACCGAGCAGATCGCCGCCAAGGACACCGAGCTCGAGCTGATCCAAAAGGAGCTCGTCGGCGTGCAACAGCTCTGGGCGAAGAATCTCGTGCCGATCGGGCGCGTCACCGCGCTCGAACGCGACCAGGCGCGTCTGCGTGGCGAACGCGGCGCGCTCGTTGCCTCCATCGCTCAAAGCAAGGAGAAGGTCGCGGAGACGGAGCTTCAGATCATCCAGCTCGACGACAACCAGCGCAGCGACGTAGCCAAGGAGCTTGCCGACGTTCTCACTAAAGTCTCGGACGTGAAGGAGCGGCGCATCGCCGCTTCCGAGCAGCTGCAGCGCATCGAAGTCCGCGCGCCGCAGAGCGGCACGGTGCATGCGCTCGCCGTGCACGCCCGCGGCGCGGTCGTGACGCCGGGCGAACAAATCATGCTGATCGTGCCGGACAGCGACCGCCTGATCGCCGAAGTGCATGTCAGTCCGCAAGAGATCGACCAAGTTTCACCGGAACAGAGCGCGTTGGTGCGCTTTCCCTCGTTCAATCGCCGCACGACGCCGCAGCTCAATGGCACCGTGAAGCTCGTCGCCGCCGACGTCACGGTCAACGAGCATTCGGGCGATTCCTATTACATCGTCCGCATCGTCGTTCCGCCCACGGAGATCGCGCGGCTGCGCGCCGCGCGGCTCATTCCCGGCATGCCGGTCGAAGTGTTCATCCGCACCACCGAACGAACCATGATGTCGTATCTGCTGAAGCCGCTGAGCGATCAGGTCGAGCGCGCCTTCCGCGAGAAATAGAGCACGTCCCGCAAGATTTTATTGAATTGGCTGTGCTCCAGGCGCGGCCAAACGACTCACCCCAGATTCAACTCCTTGAAGAAGTCGTTGCCCTTGTCGTCGATGACGATGAAGGCGGGGAAATCGACCACTTCGATGCGCCAGATCGCTTCCATGCCAAGTTCGGGATATTCCACCACCTCGACCTTCTTGATGCAGTGCTCGGCGAGATTCGCCGCGGTGCCGCCGATCGAGGCGAGATAGAAGCCGCCATGCTTCTTGCAGGCGTCGCGCACGCTCGCGGCGCGGTTGCCCTTGGCCAGCATCACCATGGAGCCGCCGGCGGCCTGAAACGTCTCGACGAAGGAATCCATGCGGCCGGCCGTGGTCGGCCCGAACGCGCCGGAGGCGTAGCCTTCCGGCGTCTTGGCCGGGCCGGCGTAATAGACCGGATGGTTCTTGAAATAGTCGGGCAGTCCCTCGCCGCGCTCGAGCCGCTCGCGCAATTTGGCGTGGGCGAGATCGCGCGCGACGATCATCGGGCCGGAGAGCGACAGCCGAGTCTTGATCGGATGTTTGGTGAGCTGCGCCAAGATTTCCTGCATCGGCTTGTTGAGGTCGATCTGCACCACCTCGCCGCCGAGTTTTTCCGCGGCGATCTCCGGCAGATATTTGGCCGGATTGTGCTCCAGCTCCTCCAGAAACACGCCGTCGCGGGTGATCTTGCCCAGCGCCTGGCGGTCGGCCGAGCACGATACGCCGAGCCCGATCGGCAGCGAGGCGCCGTGCCGGGGCAGCCTGATCACCCGCACGTCGTGGCAGAAATATTTGCCGCCGAACTGGGCGCCGACGCCGAGCGACTGCGTCATTTTTTGAATTTCCTGCTCCATCTCACGGTCGCGGAAGGCATGACCGTCCTCGGAGCCATGGTCGGGCAGCGTGTCGTAATATTTGCAAGAGGCGAGCTTCACCGTCTTCATGGTCATTTCGGCCGAGGTGCCGCCGATGACGATGGCCAGATGATAAGGCGGGCAGGCCGCGGTGCCGAGCGTGAGCACCTTTTCTTTCAGGAACGGCAGCAGTCTTTCGCGCGAAAGTATCGACGGCGTGCCCTGGAACAAAAACGATTTATTGGCCGAGCCGCCGCCCTTGGCGATGAACAGGAACTTGTAGGCCGCGTCGGCCTCGGCATGATCAGGATTATGGCCCTCGGCATAAAGTTCGACCTGCGCCGGCATGTTCGAGCGGGTGTTCTTCTCCTCGAACATCGAGAGCGGCGCGAGCTGCGAATAGCGCAGATTGCGCTTGAGATACGCATCGCGCGCCCCCTCCGCGAGCGCCGCCTCATCCGAGCCGTCGGTCCACATGAGCCGGCCCTTCTTGCCCATGATGATGGCGGTGCCGGTGTCCTGGCACATCGGCAGCACGCCGCCCGCCGCGATATTGGCGTTCTTGAGAAAGTCGTAGGCGACGAACTTGTCGTTATCCGACGCCTCCGGGTCCTCGACGATCGCCTTGAGCGAGGCGAGATGGGCGGGGCGGAGCAGGTGGTTGATGTCGGTGAACGCGGCCTCGGCAAGCGCCCGCAGCGCTTCGCGGGGGATGACCAGCACCTCCTCGCCGAGCACCTTCTCGACCCGCAGCCCGTCGGCGGAAATCTTGCGGTAGGGCGTTAAGTCCTTGCCGAGCGGGAACAGCGGGGTGTGCTTGTAGGGCGGCGTCGGGTGGGTGGCGAGCGGGGCGTTCATGGGTGGCGGCACCTTGTGGGAATTTTACGACATATAGCGCGGATGACGGGCGCGGCCTATGTCCGTGACCCAACGCGAATCTGCACTGTTTGCAGGTCGGCTCCTTCATCCCTCCCTGCGCGTCAGCGCGGGGAGGGGGGACCGCGCCGCACAGCGGCGCGGTGGGTGGGGCAACGGCGGCGCCGCTTGCTTGAACTTCGCGATTTTCTGAACCACCGCATGCCCCCTCCACCGCGCTTCGCGCGGTCCCCCTCCCCCGCTGCGCTTACGCTCCGCGGGGGCGGATGCGCGACATCGTTCTCGCGACGCCCCTTCGCGCCCGAGCCATTTCGGCACCAAGCAAACAACACGACGGCCGGGCGTGATCTTCGTCAGATGGCGCCGGCGGTGGGGTCGGGGCCGTCACGATCACGCGCGGATGTAGCCCGGATGGAGCCAACGGGTCCGGCCCGAAGTGGCCGGCCCGATGACAGGCTCCGCGTAATCCGGGACGACGGTGAAGCTCGAAGGCCGTACCCGGATTTCGCTCCGCTCCATCCGGGCTACAAAAGAAAAAAGGAAAGCGGAACGCCGAAAGGCGCTGTTCCGTAACCGCCGCATCTTGCGATGCGGCGCGCCCTCATCGGAGGGCGCTCGCCTCTCGGCGTTCCACCACGGCACTTGCGGCAGCGACCGAACGCCACCGCTCAGCTCGAGCCACGCGACTTCCTGGGAACAGTTCAGAGCGCGCGTCCCGATGGTTCGAAAGACGGAGCGCATCGCAACGCATTTTTACGCGAAGCCGGCGGACCGGCTTTCGATTGCGTCACTCGCGGGCATTACCCGCGCCTTGCTGTCCCAGCCCAGCGAGATTGCACCCGCAGCCCGGTCATGATGCCGGACGGGCGTGTCTTGCCCAAGCCGCCCGGGAGTGGAGGTGACGAGCCCCCACCCGCGGGAACCGCACTCGCCCCGCCAGCCGGAGTCACCCGGCGGGCGTCCTGGTACGTGGGCGAGACTTCGCAAGTCCGTATCCCATTCGGCGACCAATGTCAATGATTGTCTCGTTCTTAGCGACCTATCGACCGGTTTGCCGCCGCACCCTACCGCTCTCCCATGTACCCGGCGACGAATGCATCGAATTCGCCGCGGTCCTTGCAGGTCGTCGTTTTCGCAAGGCTCGGTATCAACGCACACGTCTCCATCCTGCCGTCCATGTCGATATAAAGCGCGTACATCCGGCGGTCGGCGGCGGCGATGAGGTAGAACGTGTCCGACGATGCGCGCAGGATGGACAGCGTCTTGCGGACCAGCAGCAGACAGCGAGCGACCTTGCCGCTGTAATACGCCCGATAATCGAAGGCGGTGATGTCGAACGGCACCTGGAGGCGTTCCAGCACGTCCCTGGATTCGCGTCCCAGCTCCGCAAATGCAGCCTCGGCCTGCGCGCTGCACGCTGCTTGCGGATCCGGCGATTGCTCCCGCGCCATCGCACCGACGGTGCCGGCGGCGAAGAGGCAGACCGCGGCTGCAGCAAGACGCGTCGATGCTGATCCAGTCATCGCGTTATTTGCAATACGTGCCGGTGCTTTTTATCCCCGCCCCGATAACCACGGCCTGGAACGATCCGTCCGGCAGTTTCTGCACGGCCGCCACGTAGTCGTAGCGGTCGGTATGGACATGAACGCCGGCGCCGGTGACCGACCAGGTGCCTTCGCCCGACAGATTGTTGGAGTATTTGCCGCCGCGGCTGTAGACGCTTGCGGAGCCGTTACTCCAACAGATTTTCTTGCCGGATAAATCCGCCGCAGTCACGGGCGAGGCCGAGGCCGGCGAAAGAAGCGCGAGCGATAGGACAGCCGCTGCGCCGAGTAGCGAAAGACGTTTCTGCATTCTAGCCCCCATAGGTGAATCGGTTCAGCAATCGTAGCCCGGATGGAGCGCAGCACAATCCGGGTTCGCGCGTTGGACGGCACTGCCCGTCCCGGATTTCGCTGCGCTCCATCCGGGCTACGTGCAGCGTTCGATCCGCGCGACCTGCCCATATCGCATTTTACGCAATCTCCCGCCATGTCCTTAATGCGGCGCCGATAATGTCCCGCTCGCTTTCCCCATCGCGAAAAGAAGAAACAAACCAAAGGATATTCCAAAAATGGATTTCGGAAAACGACGGTTTTCGGGGCACAATGACCGCCCTGCCCCGGTCCTCCAGGAAACCTGCGTCCGCTGTTGCGGCACCGGGCGCATCCGCGAGCGCGGCAATCGGATCATCTGCAAAGTGTGTACCGGTACGGGACGAATAACCGTCGTCAGGGATCGCGCTTCCTGATCGGCCGGTAGAGCAAGCGTAGCCCGGATGGCGCACAGCGCAATCCGGGGTTCGGCGATCCCGTCTCGCAGGCTGTCCCGGATGTCGCGGAGCCTGTCATCGGGCCGGCCACTTCGGGCCGGACCCGTTGGCTCCATCCGGGCTACGACAGGGCATGCCCGAAAATGCCTCACCCGCCGTAGAACACGTTGTCCCCGAGGTCCTTCATTTCCAGAATGGCGGTGTCGGGGCGGCCGGCGGGCGGGCGGTTGAGATGCGCATCGACCACCTCGCCGACGACGATGTGATGGTCGCCCTGCTCGACGATGGTGGTGACGCGGCATTCGACCGCGCCGGGAGCGTCGACCAGGATCGGCGCGCCGGTCGTGCCGGTGCGGTAAGCTTGGCCGCTCAGCTTGCCGTCGCTGACGTCGGCCGGCCGGAAGAACGCGAAGGCGAGGCCCTTGTGCTCCTTGCCGAGCATGTTGAGCGCGAAGCTACCCGCCGCCTTCACGGTCTGGTAGGTGCCGGAATCGGTCTTGATGCCGACCACCAGGAGCGGCGGCGCGAACGCCGTCTGCGTCACCCAGTTGACGGTCGCGGCTGCGATATTGCCTTTGCCGTCGTCGGCAGTGAGCACGTAGATGCCGTAGGGTATCATCCGCAGCACGGTCTTCTTGGCGTCGGCGTTCATCGTTTCCTCGCTTGGCTGAAAATTTCGGCCGGCAAGCCTAGCGCGGTCCACGCGCGACGCAATCCGATCCGGCCCGCGGCAAAGACGTCGATGGCCGGAACAATTCCGGCCATGACGGAACCCGCGCGGCGGGTCACACGTCACAGCTTGAACAGCTTCTCCGCATTGCCGTGCGCGATGCGTTCCTTGTCCTCCGGGCTGACCGGGAGCCGATCGAGGAAAGCGCGCGCCCTCGGCCATCGACTGGTAGGGGTGGTCGACCGAGAACATGATGCGGTCGACGCCGACCTCGAGCAAGAGGCTCAAGAAGGTCGGCGTGAAATTGAAGCCCGAGAACGTGTAGTGGATGTTGTGGCGCAGATAGGCGCCGACCGGGCGTTTGAGCTTGGTCATGGCCGGCGCCATGATGTCGACGCGCTGAAACATGGCGGCGAGGCCCTCGCCGAGATGGCCGATGACGATCTGCAAATCGGGAAAGCGGTCGAACACGCCGCCGAGCACCATGCGCAGCACGTGCACCCCGGTCTCGATGTGCCAGCCCCAGCCCGGGCCGGAGAACATCTCGGTGACGAGCGGCGAGAAGCCGCCGAACGAGGCGTCGATCACCGGCTGCGGCGGCCGCGTCGGGTGCAGGTAGATCGGCGCGCCGAGCTTTTCCGCGCATTCCAGGATCGGCCAGTAGAATTTGTCGTCGAGATAGCGGCCGCGGTTGTGGCCGTTGATGACCGCGCCGGCGAATTTCTGCTCGCGGACGCGCCGCTCCAATTCCTGCGCCGCCTTGTCGGGCGCGCCGGTCGGCAGCGCGGCGAAGCCGCCGATGCGGGCCGGATGCCGCTTCATGCCGTCGGCGAGGTAGTCGTTGGTGTCGCGCGCCATCGCGATCGCATCGGCCGCTTCCATCTGCTCGACGCCGGGAGCGGTGAGCGAGACGACCTGCACGTCGATGCCGGCGGCATCCATCAGCGCGACGCGCCCGGCGCCGACGTCGCAGAGTTCGCCGATGAGTCTCGCGACGCGCTCGCCGGCGTGCCGTCCCTGCTCCTTGAGCCCGTGCAGCGGTCCGTCGATGAACGCCGGCGTGGCAAAATGTTCTTCAAGCGTAATCGTGCGCATTGTCGCTCTTTCCATTGTCGTTTCCGCCCTGTCGGAGTGTAGTATCGTGCCCGGATCGAGCATAGCGATATCCGGAATTCGCCGCTCCAATTCGATCAGAGGAAGTTCAGATATTCAGCGCGGCGGCTCGCCGCTGGGGATGGGCTCGCCGCGCGCGGCGCAGTCGGCGATGACCAGCCGGATGGCATCCTCGGCCATGGCAAGCGCCTCGCGCTCGTCCTTGCCGTAGGTGACGATTTCCGGGATCGCGGGAACCCGCACCGTGAAACCACCCTCTTCTTCGGGTTCGAGCACCACGGCAAAGGTTCGGGTTTCATTCATGACTAAATCCTCGAAGTCCTCGCATTGTAACACCTGTTACGCGACATGCGTAGCCGCCCCTCCCCATAGGGTTGCACAAAGACTATGATCAACCCGCCGGGAATTTGCCACGCGCCTGTCGTTGCGCTGACACGATGAAGGAGCCGCCCATGCCCATGTTCAAGCTGCCGCTGTCCGGCGACGTGGTCCAGTCGATCAGTCCGTGGACGGCGTTCATGAGCCCGATCGGCAACCAATTGGGCCTGATCAACATCACTATGGGTCAATCGAGCGAACCCGAGGTCGAGGAGGAGGTGCTGTCCGACGTCGCGAGCTACGGCAAGCAGCTCGGCCGCATCGGCGACGCCTTGATCGTGCTGTTGGCGCATTTCCAGCCGCAAACGCCGCTGAGCAAAGAGGAGGCGGAGGCGGTCGCGGCGGTCAAGGAGATGCTGGACCGGGTCGCCGACGTGAAGACGAAGCACAAGCGCAAGGCGCTGCGTCCCGCGACCCGGACCAAGCCCACCTAGAGCATGTCCCGCAAAAGTGGAAACCGGTTTTGCGAAAAGGACATGCTTGATCAAACAGGCTGGAGTGTAGCCCGATTCCGTGAAATCGGGGTACGCTCCAGCAACGCCATTGCAAAATGCCGGATGACAAACCGCGAATCTGCCGTTAATCGCTGGTAGGTCGTCTTTTTGAATTTCGCAGGCGCGATGTCGTCACGCATTTTCCGCGTCGGCCGCTCGGTCACCGGGCTCGGCCTGTTCGCGACCAAGACCATCGAGAAGACGGGCTATATCGCGACCTATCGGGGCCGCCGCATCACCAATGCCGAGGCCGAGGCGCGCGAGCAGCGCGGCGGCCGCTACCTGTTCGAGCTCAACAGCCGCTGGACCATCGACGGCTCGTCGCGCTGGAACGTGGCGCGCTACGCCAACCATTCCTGCCGGCCGAACGCGGAAGCGATCGGCCGCAAGGGCAAGATCGTGCTGGTCGCGCTGCGCCGCATCCTGCCGGGCGAGGAAATCACCTACGACTACGGCAAGGAATATTTCGCCGCCTTCATCACCAAGGCGGGCTGCCGCTGCGTCAAATGCCGCGCGAAGCGCGCGGCGCGGCGGCGGAAAACAAAGAGCTAACTCGTCGCCCATCCCGATCACCTCCCCCTGGAGGGGGGAGGTCGCCAAGCGCAGCTTGGCGGGAGGGGGTGAACGCGCCGCAGGCGCGGCAAACTACTTCCCCACCCCGCCCTCACCTTCGCTCCTTCGGAGCTTCCGGTGGGGCGACCCTCCCCCTGCAGGGGAGGGTGAACGTTTTTATTTCTTCGCATCCGCGTAGGGGTAGATCATGTCGCCGGTCTTGTATTGCGGCGGCCACAGCACCGGCTGCTTCTTGCCGTCGGCGAACTGCTCCATGTCGCCCGGCGCGACGTTCTGGAATTGCGTGAACAGGGTGCGCGCCTTGGTCCATTCGCCGTCCTTGCCGTAGTCGATCGGACCGACCACGGTGTCGAAGGTGTGGCTGTGCATGTAGGCGGCAAGCTTGGCGTGATCGAGGCTGTTGGTGCCTTCGACCGCCTGCGCCAACACCTGGCCGGCGGCGTAGCCGAACGGCACGAAGCCGTAGCCGAGCTGGTCGATCTTCTCGCCCTTCGCCGCCGCGCGGTAACGCTCGAGCAGCTCGGCGTCGCCGGGGAAATGCAGGCTCGGCACGAAGCTTTCCATGATGACGTAGCCGTCGAGGATCGGGCCGAGCTGCGTCTTGATCGGGGTGATGAGCAGCCCGATCATGGTGCCGCCGAGCATTTTCGGCTTCAGCCCGACCTCGTTCGCCGCGCGCACGATGCCGACGGTGTCGGGCGGATAGGCGGCGATGAACACCACGTCCGGATTGGCGGCCTGGATCGCGCGCACGGTCGGCGCGAAATCGGTGGTCGGCGGCGGGTAGCTCTTGTCATAGATGATATTGAAGCCGTGGGCCTTGGCGTTCTCGCGCGCGCCGTCGGCGGAGGTCTTGGCGAATTCGGCGTCCGCGGCGAGGATCGCAACCGTCTCCGGCTTCGGCTTTTGCGCCGCGGCGAGGGCAAAGAAGCCCTCGGAGAACCCTTGCACGCCGTCCGGCCCCAACGGCACCGTCGAAAAATAACGGTCGTAATTGAAATGCCGGTTGACGTTCACCGCCAGCAAGGTGACCGTGACCTTGCCGTGCTCGATGATCACCGGCATGGCCGCCGCCGCCATGTTGGTGGCGTACGGGCCGAGCAACAGATCGACTTTGTCGACGCCGATCAGCTTGGTGTAGATGCCCGGAACGTTGGAAGGGTTGCTCTGGTCGTCGTAATAGACGAGCTCGACCGGCCGGCCGAGCAGTCCGCCCTTGGCGTTGACGTCGTCGCGCCAGAGCTGCAACGCGATCAGAAGCTGCTTGCCGTTCTGCGCCACAGCGCCGGTCATCGCCATGCTGAAGCCGACCTTGATCGGCTCGGCGGCGGACGCCGGCATTAGCGCCGAGAGAACGAACAGCGAGGCAACGATTGCGGCGAGCGTCTTCCGCATGGACTTCCTCCCCAATCTTTTGATTTTCCCCTCCCCTTTGCAGGGAGGGGTCGGCATTACCCTCCTACCCGGGGGAAGGACAATTACTGCATCATCTCGTCGCCGGGCATGATACCCCAAAGGTTCGATGCCGACGGGTCTTTCTCCCACACCTTCGGCCGCTGCGGATTGTCGCGGTGCCACGGCCGCGGCTCGAAATAGCCGAGCTCCTCGTTGACGCGGTCGAGCTCGGCGAAAGTCTCGGTGATGAGGCCGTTGGGCCCGCGGTGATAGGCGAACAGATTGTGGCCGATGCCGTGGCGGCCGGGCCCCCAGAGCAGCTTGTAGCCGTTGAGGCTGAGAAAATCGCAGGCCTGCTGCAGATGCGCCCAGTCGCGCAGCTCGAAGGCGGTGTGGAAGTGCCGGTTCGACCCCGTCTCCATCAAATTGATGGTGTGGTGGTCGGGGCCGCAACGCAGGAACGAGAAAAAGTCGCCCATCCAGTCGGAGACACGGAAGCCGAGCACGTCGCAGTAGAAATCGGTGACCTTCTTGACCTCGGTGACGTGGAAGGCGACGTGGCCGAGCTTGAACGGCACGATGCCCTTGCGGGTGAATTTCTGGTGCGAGAAGGCGTCGCGCTTGAACACCTCCATGGTCGTGCCCTTGGGATCGGCGAAGGCGACCATGTCGGAGATCGACGGCTCCGGATCCTTCTTGCGCGTGGTCTTGATGCCGTGCGCGGCGGTCTGCTTCTCGAACGCGCCGAGATCGGCGTCGGCGGCGATCTGGAAACCGAGCCGCACGCAGTTCGCCTTGGCGCCGCGCTTGAGCACCACGGAATGATGGTCGACGGTCGAGGCGAGATAGACCGTGTCCTTCTCCTTGGCAGCGACGATCAGGCCGATGATGTCGGTATAGTATTCGGTCTGCTGGTCGAGGTCGGGCGTCTCGTAGGTGGCGTGGGCGATCTTGCTGACACGGATCATGCTGTCTCTCCTTGTCCGTTGTGCGCGTTCGTTGTTCGAGGCGACGTGACGTTGGGTGAAGCCGTCATTTCTTGGTGCGCGGCAGGGAATTGATGACCTCGATCATGGCGGCGCCGTCGCAATCGGACAGCCCCATCGCCACGAAGCGGTCGAACAATTCGGCGACGCGGTCGAGCAGCGGCGTGGCGACGCCGAAGCCGTCGGCGAAATCGCCGATCATGTCGATATAGTGCTGCAGGCCGGGGATGGTGCCCTGCGGCGGCTTGAAGCGGCGCGCCGCCATCCATGGCGCGCGAATGCCGAATTGGGTCGAGCCGCCGCTGCCGGTGGCGATCGCCTTGATCATCAGATCGACGTCGACGCCGGCCTTGAGGCCGAGCGCCATCGCTTCCGCGGTGGCGGCGATGTTGATGGCGACCAGGAGATTGTTGATGAGCTTGACACGGCTCGCCGCACCGAATTCCCCGAAATAGAGGCAGGAATCCGCGAACCCGGCGACAACCGGTTCGAGCCGCTTGCAGGCGTCAGCGTCGCCGGCCAGATAAATGACGGCCTTGCGCGCCGAAACCATGCCCGGCGTGCCGGAGACTTCGCCGTCGATGAAAGACGCGCCCTTCTGCGCCAACGGCTCGATCTGCCGCGCCTTGACGGCGACCGGATAGGAGCCGAGCTCGACCACGATCTGCCCGGGCCGCGCCGAATGCAAGAGACCTTGCGGGCCCTGCACGACCTCTTCGAGCGCGTCGTCCGACGGCAGGCAGGAGAAGATGATGTCGGCTTGCGCGCCGACTTCGGCCGGCGATTTTGCCGCGCACGCCGCCGAGCTTTTCGAAATCGGCGAGCGAACCGCGCCGATAGCCGACCACGCGGCGGCCGCTTTTGATCAGGTTCTCCGAGATCGGCATGCCGATCTTGCCGACGCCGATAAAGCCGACGGTTTCCGGGGGTACCGCAGACATCACATCACCTCGACCGACTGATCCGAGAGCTGCACGCGCAGCCCCAGCGAGCCCTCCATGACCGTCCACTCTTTGAGTTCGAAGCTGCGCAGCCCGGCGACGACGAAGGGATCGGCCTTCGCGATCTTGCGCGCCTCGCGCGCAGTTCGCCACCCGCAACACCGTGAGCCCGGCGCCGCTCGGCGGCCCCGCGCCGTCCGACAGCGGACCGGACGCGAACAAGACGCCGCGCTTTTCCAGGCCGATCATGTATTCGAGATGCGCCGGCAACAGCGCCTTGAGCTTTTCCGGCGTCGCCGACGGCTGCGACAGCACGACAAAGAACTTCTTGCGCAGCATGTTGCGCGTCAGTTCGGCGATCTGTTCGTTCACATCCATGAACGGCGATCCTCCCTCGCGTCATGATCAAATTTTGCCGCATGCTCAGCCGTTCCGGCGCGTCATGTCAACAGACGCGTGGTCGAAACAGCTGGTCCGTCACGGCGAGCGATTGTCGCGCCGGCGCGGGCGGCGCCGCGCGCTGCAATACAGCGCGGTGTGGTAGCGCCGGCATCATCAAGCCGCGCAACCGGTATATTGCCCGTCAACATAGATGAGCGGATCGACGGCGCCGGTCATCGACAATGACAGAACGTGGCCGATGAACACGGTGCGCTCAGATCAGCCGCACGCCGCCGTCGACCATAAGGTTCTGGCCGGTGATGTAGTCGGAGCGCGACGAAGCGAGAAACGTCGTGGCGCCGACGAGATCTTCCGGCGTCGACACCCGGCCCAGGATGGCCTTGGTCTTGGCGAGTTCATCGACGGCGTTCGGCTCGTCGCGGTAGCCGGCGCCGATGAGATCCTTGTCGAGGCCATCCCACAGCGGCGTCTTGACGAAGCCGGGGCTGAAGCTGTTGACGGTGATGTTGTGCTTGCCGAGCGCCTCGGCGGCGCCCTGCGTCAGCGAGATCACGCAGGCCTTGCTGGCGCAGTAGATCGTCGCGATCTGCTCGCCTACTCTTGCCGGCGATCGAAGCGGTGTTGATGATCTTGCCGCCGGTCTTCTGCGCGATCATCTGTTTCGCCGCCTCCTGCATGCCGATCAGCACGCCGAGGCCGTTGATGCCCATGATGCGCTGCCAATCCGTCCTCGGTGGCTTCGAGGAATTGGCCGGCCTTGCTGATGCCGGCATTGTTGAACATGACGTCGAGGCGGCCATAGGCGCGCACCGCCGCCTGGATCATCGCCCGCACGCTCGCGCGATCTACCACGTCGACCTTGACGGCGACCGCCTCGCCGCCTTTGTCGCGGATCGCCTTGGCGGTTCGCTCGGCCGCGGCAATGTCGATGTCGGCGACCGCGAGACGGCCGCCTTCGAACGCCAGATCGCGCGCAATTCCTTCGCCGATGCCGCGTCCAGCGCCCGTCACGATGATCGATT
The DNA here is from genome assembly GCA_963836095.1 of uncultured Pseudomonadota bacterium. Taxonomy (GTDB): domain Bacteria; phylum Pseudomonadota; class Alphaproteobacteria; order Rhizobiales; family Xanthobacteraceae; genus BOG-931. The sequence goes on along the minus strand of CAWIHU010000009.1, from coordinate 656,132 downwards.
TTCCCTCGACAAGTTTTGCCATTGTTTCCTCCTTTGATGACGTTCTGTGGCCCTGCTTGCCCGCGGCGGCGCCTAGGCCGCCGGTTGCAGGTCCGGTCCGCTGCTGGTGTTCATCGCGGTGACGAGCGCATGTTCGGTCAGCGTCTCGCCATCGAGGTCACGGCTGAGGACGCCATCGACAAAGACGATCACCCGCTCCGACACCGCGACGATTTCGCCAGGATCGCTGGAATAAAACAGCACGACCCGCCCCGATCGAGCCAGGCGGTGCATGATTCCGTGCATCTCACGCTTCGCGCCGATGTCGATCCCACGGGTCGGATCATCGAGCACCAGAGCGAGGGAGCCGCCTCGATCCATTTGGCGAACACCACCTTTTGCTGATTGCCGCCGGACAAGGCGCCGACAGGCTGCTCGACCGACGCCGCCACGACGCCGAGCTGGCGGCATCGTTCGGCCGCGCGTTTGCCAAGCGCCTCGCCCTTCAGCACGAAGCCGTCGCGCTTGAGCGTGAGCGCGCGCACGCTGACGACGTTTTCGGCGATGCTTTGCCGCAGCATGAGCCCGCAGTGCTTGCGATCGGCCGGGGTGTAGGCGATTCCGGCCCTGACGCGCCGGCGGTGCTTGCCGGCAGGGGAACGCCGCTCGGCAACGTGATCTTTCCCGATTTCGGCTTCGCGAGACCGAACAGACCGCGAACAACTCTTCGACGCCGGCACCAGCGAGCCCCGCGACGCCGACGACGGCGCCGGGCTCGATTTGAAGGTCATCGATCACCAGATCCGTGGGTCCGCGCAGACCGCTGATTCGCAGCGGACCGGCTTCCACCCGGGGAATGCCTTTGTCGCCGTCGTCCGCATCGGCGCGCGCTGCGCCCGCTCCGTTCCGGAGTCCGGCGTTTCGCCCAGCATGGCGGCGACGCACGGCTTTGAGATTGTCCACACTCGGCGCGATCTCCTCGGTGACGCGCCGCCCGTTGCGCAGGATGACCAGATTGTCGGATATCTCCAGCAATTCCTCGAGAAAATGGCTGACATAGACGATGCCGATGCCGGTATCGCGCAGACCGCGGATGATGTCGTGCAGACGTTCCACCTCCGCGGCATGCAGCGAAGACGTCGGCTCGTCGAGAATGAGCACCCGCGGGTTCTGCAGCAGCGTGCGCGCGATCTCGACCAATTGCCGGTCCGCCAGCGCCACACGGTGCAGCGGCGTCTTGAGAGAAACCGCTACGCCGAGCTTTCCCAGGATGTCCCTGGCGCGGCGGCCGAACGCACGCCGCGCGTTCCAAGAGCCGCCGCCGGGAGCGAGCAGAAGGTTTTCTTCGACGCTCAGCGCCGGGAACAGGCTGAGCTCCTGCGACACCATCGCGATGCCGGCCCGCGCGGCGTCGGTGGTGGACGTCATCGCCAGCCGGCGTCCGTCCAGCGTCAGTTCGCCGGCATCCGGCGCCTGCGCGCCGGCGATGATCTTCAACAATGTCGACTTGCCGGCGCCATTAGCGCCGACAAGTCCATTCACCTTGCCCTCGACGACGTTGAAATGCACGTCGCGCAAGGCGCGAACCGCGCCGAAGCGCTTGTTGATGCCGCTGGCGGAATAGATGACGGACACGTGTCACTCGCTTCCATCGGCCGGCTGACCGCGCCGGCCGATCACGTGGTGCGATTTCTTTTGCGGGCAGTATCCTTGTGAGGACGCCGCCCGCGCCGAAATCAATCATTGCCCCGGGTGCGTGTACAGCTCGGGGTCGGGCAGATTGGCGGGCAGATGATCCCGCGTCGCCTCGATCTGCGTGCTGTAGAAGCCGCGCAATCCGGTCTCCGGCTTCTCCCACGCCTTCTGGTAGGCCGCGATGTTGGTCTTATCGACGGTGACGTGAGGCACCTTGACCCAGCCGTGCGGCAGCGGTTTGCCCTGCAGCAGCGCCTGCGCCGAAATGTAAGTGGCGAGATAGGCTTGCGAGAAGAAGTTCGCCGGAACCACGGCGGTGATCAATCCCTGGGCGATATCGTCGCGCACCTCTTCCGGACTGTCGTAGGAGACCAGTGGCACCTTGACCTTGTCGTTTTCGAGGATTTTCGGGATGTTCTCCTCGCCTTCCTCGCAAGGATCGATATAGGTCAGCGCCTTCGGCGTCTTGCGAATCGCCTGATCCCACAGCGCGAAATTGCGTTCGCGGTCCGGCTTGGAATCGAAGCTCGCCAGACGTTGATCTTCGGCATTTGCTTTTTCAGATACGCGACTTCACCGGCCAGCCGGTTTTCCAGACCGTCAATCCCGGCACGCAAACCGCCGTCACGACGTCGCCGGTAATCTCCGACGCCGGCTTGCCGACGCTCTTCTCCAGTCCCGCGACGACGATTTCGCCGCCTGTCTGACCCATGCCGAACGCGTCGGAGGCCACGAACAGCGCGTTTTTGACTTCCGGCATCGGCTGCACGTTGATCCAGACAATGTTCGCGCCGCGCGCTTGCGCATCGAGCGCGGCTGCGTGAACAGGGGCGGCGCTACGTTGACACCACCAGCATCTCCGCTTCGCCGGCGTTGGGGCATGTGCGGCGGACCTCGTCCGCCGCCGGGGTTACGCAGCCGGTGCAAACAGCGGCGCCGCATCGCCGTAGATGCGGATGTCCGCGATCTTGCCGCCGCTGCGGCGCAGCACCGTGCAGAACTTGATCGCGACCAGGCTGTCGTCGAGGCGCGTATACTGCACGATGGCTTCGGCGACGCCGACCTGGCCGTCATGCATCGACCAGGCGCCGGTCATGCTGTGCGACAAGCCTTTGATGCTGCCCCACAGATGGCCGATCGCGGCCTTGTAACCGTCCTTGCCGTGCACGGTCGGATGGTTGGCGAACGTCAGCGTCGTGTCGTCGGTGTGCTGCGCGAGCGTGCGCTCCATGTCCATCGCGTCGACGGCGCGGTAGTAGTCGTAGATCCACTTGGTGTCGCCCGCCGTGTCGGTCGGGCTCTTCGGCGCCAAGTGCTCGCGGCCTTTTTCATCGACGGTGCGCCGCACCGCGGCGAGCGTCGAGGCAACCGCGTTGAGGTAGGCGCTTTCCATCGGCGCGAAGTGGGCCTTCTCCGCGTCGCTGCCCTCGGCGATGCCGTCCTTTCGCAGGCTGAAGGCGAAAGTCAGCGTCAGGTTGCCCTTGTCGTCCTCGCCGATGATGTTCTCGATGCGGCCGAGCTCCGAGCCGCGGGTGCGCTCGAAGATCACGCGGTGCTCCGGCTCGAACGTCACCTTCTCGCGCAGCGGCACGTCCTTGAGCATGATGTCGCGGATGAGCCAGCCGTCGCCCTCTTCCACCACGTCGCACTTCTTCATCTCGGGGACGTAGGGCAGGGCGTTGTTCGCCTTCATGAGCAGCCCCGTCCAGACGTTGTGGCGGCTCAGAAACGATTTCTTCGGCTCGTTGACGGGAACCGTTCTGCTCAATTGATACATGGCATCCTCCCTGTCGCGCGCATCTTGAACATGCGCGTCGCGTCTCCTCGCATCGGCCCTGCGCCGCCGCGCGCGCCGATCTGCCGCCGATCCAAACTCGGCGTTATTTTCCAAAATTCTTATTTTATGGATTTCAGACTGTCAAGCGGACCGTCGCGGAAGCGGCCGCAGGAAGACGAGAGATCACGGCCACGACCTGCTTCGCCGTCGTCTCGTAATGTTTCGCCATCGCCTTGACCGCCGCGTCGACGTCGCGCGCGAGCGCGGCGTCGAAAATCCGACGGTGCTCGCGCAAGGTGTCGCGCTTGAGCTTGTCCTGCGGCGCGAATTTGCCGCGCAGCAGGCGATGCCGCTCGGCTTGATCAAACAAAAGACCGGCCAGTTCGAGGAGCCAGCGCGAGCCGCACGCCGAGATGAGCGCCATGTGAAACTGGCGATGATGGGCCGCCCAGATCTGCGTCGCCTGCGCCGATTCGGCCGGAATGGGGTTGCGCGAGAGCGCGTGAAACGCGGCCACCACGCCGGTCTCCCAGGCGATGTCGCCGTTGCGTATCGACCGCGACAACGCCTCGCGTTCGATCACGATCCGCGTCGCCACCGTATCCTCGACGTCGTAGGTGGTGAGCGGCGCGACGCGAAAACCGCGCTGCCCGGCCGACGTCACGAGCCGCTCGGAATTGAGCCGCGTCAGCGCTTCGCGCAAAGGACTGATACCGACGTTGTAGCGCGCCCGCAATTCATCGGAACGCAGCGGCGCGCCGGGCGCGAGCCGCATCCACAGAATGTCCTGGCGGATGCGCTGGTAAATCGATTCCGCGATGGTCCGCGGCTGGCCGTCGACCGGTTCGGCCGACAGGGCTTCGGCGACTGAACGTTTCATCACAAGTCCTGCAATAAGGGAAATTTTGGAAATTATAGCAGGTTTTCGAAAAACCGATCGATATTTAAGCGTATTGCAACAGCGCACGGCGCCGCCGCGCCGGCCCGCGCCGATCAGCCCTCGCCCAGCAATTCCTGGCGCCGGCGTTCCAGCTCGGCGGCGTAGCGGCGCAACGCATAGGCCTCGCTGAGAAGGCCGATGACGCGGCGGTCGTCATAGCTGTCGACGACCGCCAGCGCCTCCGCCTCGGCGCGGTCGAAGGCGAGGACCGCTTCTTTGATCGCCATGCCCGGCAGCAGCATGGCGTCGGTCTGGTGAGCGAGCTCGCGGACCGATCGATCGGCCGGCGCTTCGGCCGCATGGGCTTCCGCGACCTGTACCATGCCGGCGTAACGCTCGCCTTCGTCGACGACCGCCACATAGCCGCTCGAGCCGAGCGGAAACGCCGCGCGGAAGGCGGCGATCGGCATCGTGGCGGGGGCGATTTTCACGTCCTGGCGCATCATCTTGCCGACCGTGAGGTCGCGCATCCAGCCGATATCGGCGGCGCTGCGGATCGTCTCGCCGCGCAGGTGGAAGCGCCAGGTCGCGAACGAATAGCCGAACAGCTCGCGCGTCACCTGCGAGGCGACGATGACCGCGATCAAGACCGCGGTGGTCAGCCACAGGTCGCCCGTCGTCTCCAGCGCGATGAAGGTCATGGTCAGCGGGCCGCCGATCACCGCGGCCGAAACCGCGCCCATGCCGATCACGGCGTAGGCGTTGGAATCGAAATGCCCGCTCGGCCACACCGCGGCGAGCGCGATCGCCACCAGATTGCCGCCCAGCGCGCCCATCAGCAGCGAGGAGAAGAACAAGCCGCCGCGAAATCCGCTGCCCAGCGAAACGATCGACGCCGCGATCTTGAGAACGAACAGCAACGCGACGGTGGTGAGCGACAATTCCAGCACGCCGGCGAGATGCAGCGCGCCGTGGCCCGACGACATCACCTGCGGCGCCACCAACGCCAACAGCCCGACCGCGACCCCGCCGGTCATGGTCCGCAGCGCCGGGCGCAGTTGCAGACGCTGGAACAATATCTCGCACGCCGCCACGCCGCGCATCAGCATGATCCCGAGCATGGCGGCCAAAAGTCCGATGGTCGCGGCAATGACCAGGTCGTGCGCGGCGATCGTCATCTGTTGCGGGGCGACGACGCCGACCTCGGCGGGGGCAATCGCGTGGGCGACGAGGTAGCCGATCAACGCCGCGACACCGACCGGCGCCAGGCTGTTCGGGGAATAGCCGCCGATGATGAGCTCGAAGCCATAGAACGCGCCGGCGAGCGGCGCGCCGAAGGCGCCCGCAATGGCGCCGGCGGCGCCGCAACCGACCAGGATGCGCAGGTCGGCGCGCCGCAGCCGGAACGCCATGCCGAGGCGCGAGGCGATGCCGCTCGCCAGTTGGGTATAACCGGCCTCGAGGCCGACCGAGGCGCCGACCCCGCTCGACCACACCGTCTCCGCCGCCACGACCAGGCTGCCGATCAGCGACATGCGGCCGCCGTGCAACGCATTGGCTTCGATCGGATCGATCTCGCGCTCCGGTCGCCAGCGCGCGATCCACTCGCGGCCGAAGCCGAAAACGAGCCCGCCGACGAGCGGCACCGCAATCGCCAGGACCGGATCAAGCCGAACCAATCCCGACAGCCGCTCGCCCGGCTCGAGCTGGAACAGATAAAGATGCAGCAGATCGACGCCGGTACCCATCACCGCGACGACCAGGCCCGCGATCGCGCCGACCAGCGCCGCGAGCGCGATCAGGCTCGATTCCCGCGCCCGCACCAATGCGCGCAGGCGTCGCGGGATTTCCAGCCGGCTGGCGATTTTGTCGATCAAAGGACTTAATTCCTGGCGCAAGCGGCCTGGCATTCGGGGGCCTGATACATAGGGCCTGACAGATTGATGCGGGATCAAGTCCTGCAGCCGACGCACGGCTTGCGCCTGCTCGCCATCAGGTCTTGGCGGCCGCGCGGCGCCGGGCTTCTTTCTTGACGGCATCGATCGACTTGAAGCGGCCAGGGCCGCTGGCGACGCCTTCTTGCCAGAGCCGGCGCAGCTCATCGGTACTCAATTCCCGGATCGAGCGGCGTTCCTTCCAATGGCGCAAAGCATCGCGGATCACCTCACTCGCGGAGGTGTACTCACCGGTCTCCACGGCCTCTTTCAGGAGCGCCATGAATTCGGGAGTAAGGGCAACGCTGACCTTTTGGGCACCGGACATGTTTGACCTTTCTTGCCCCCATGGTAGCAAATCGACGTCCGTTTGCATCCCCCCGAAATCATCAAAATGCGTCCACCTGCGCGGCGGAACCCTCGGCCGGAACAGGCGTTACTTGCTGGGAGCCCGCGCCCGGCAGCGCTTGGGGAAGACCGGTCGTGGTTCGATCTCGACGCAAGGCATTGCCTGATCCGGATTGACGCCGGCGTGTTCCGGCATGTCGCTTGAATTCGTCATGGTGGAAAGACCGGCATCGGCGGCGAATACATCGCCATCAATTCGACAATCCGGAAGCTTATCCGAATATGCGCGGTTTTACCGACTTCCGCAGCCGCGGCACTCTCGACCCGCTCTCATTCGGCATGCGATCTAATCGACTTAGCCTGGGAACCAAGCTTTTGGGAACTAAGCTCGGGATATGACCGTGCACAGGCAGACGGACATTTCGACGTTCGACGGTGTCGACATCGCGGCGACCTCGCTCGCCTCGGATCTGCGCGACTGCGCGCTGTTGCTCGACATCGACGGCACCATTCTCGATATCGCGCCGGCGCCGCAGGAAATCTGGGTGCCGCCGACGCTGCGGCAGACGCTGGCGTCTCTGCAGGACTTGACCGGCGGCGCGCTCGCGCTGGTGAGCGGGCGCAAGCTCGACGACATCGATCTGATGTTCGCGCCGCTGCAACTCGCCGCGATCGGCGGCCACGGCGCGGAAATCCGCCCCCGCCCCGGCGCCGAACCGGAGCGTCACGCGGGCTCGCTCAGCGCTGAATTAAAACGCGCGCTGGCGGCCTCGAGCGAACTCGGGCCTGGTATTCTGGTCGAGGACAAGGGTTATGCGCTCGCGCTGCATTACCGCCTCGCGCCTCATCTGGGGCCGGCGCTGCAAGCGGCCATCGACCGCATCTGCGCGCTCGAGCCGCACCATGCCGTCGACATCCTGCCGGGCAAGTTCGTGTTCGAGGTCAAACCCGCCGGCATCAACAAAGGCGACGCGGTCGACGCGCTGATGCGGCACGCGCCGTTCGCCGGTCGGCATCCGATATTCATCGGCGACGACACCACCGACGAGCCGGTGTTCGACATCATTCCCGAATTCGGCGGACTGGGTTTCGCCGTCGGACGCGTCATCGCCGGCAGCGACGGACATTTCGATACGCCCGCGGACGTCCGCGCCTGGCTCGCCCGCATCGTCGCCGACCGCGGCGACCCCGTGGTCGGTGAATAGGGCGGGAACGAGGGATGAATCACGGACTTGATCTCGCCGTCATCGGCAACGGCCGCACGGCCGCCTTGGTCGACCCTTGCGCGCGCCTGGTGTGGTGGTGCTATCCGCGCTTCGACGGCGACCCGATCTTTTGCCGGCTGGTCGCGGGCCACGAGGAAAAGGGCTTCTCCGACATCGTGCTCGACGATATGGCCGAGTTCCAATCCGAATACATCCGCAACACCGCGATCGTCTGCCACGTCCTCACCGACCGCCACGGCGGCAAGGTGCGGATCACCGACTTCGCACCGCGCTTCCGCCAGTACGGCCGCGTGTTCCGTCCGCCGCAGCTGTTCCGCATCGTCGAGCCGATCGCCGGCCTGCCGCGCATCACGGTGCGGATGCGGCCGACCAGCAATTACGGCCAACCGCTGCCGCGGCGCTCGCTCGGCAGCAATCACATCCGCTACGCCGACGAAACAACCGTCATCCGCCTGACCACCGACGCGCCGGTGTCGCTGATCGACGAGGAATCGCCGTTCGTTCTCACGCGGCCGCTGCACCTCGTGTTCGGGCCCGACGAGCCCTTCGCCGGCGACCTGCCGGCGACCTGCCGCGAATTTTGCGATCGCACGCACGATTACTGGATGGAATGGGTGCGGCGGCTGTCGATCTCCTATGATTGGCAGGAAGCCATCATCCGCGCCGCCATCACGCTCAAGCTCAGCAATTTCGACGAGACCGGCGGCATCATCGCCGCGCACACCACGTCGATCCCGGAAGCGCCGGGCTCCGGACGGACCTGGGACTACCGCTATTGCTGGCTGCGCGACGCCTATTTCGTCGTCCAGGCGCTCAACCGCATCGGCGCGACGCGCACGATGGAGGAGTTCATTTCGTTCACGCTGTCGATCGCCACCAAGCACGACGGTGAGCTGCGCCCGCTCTACTCCGTCGTGCCGACGAGCAACGTCGCCGAATGGACCGCGCCCGACCTCGCCGGCTATCGCGGCGACGGCCCGGTGCGGATCGGCAACGCCGCCGTCGACCAGGCGCAGCACGATACCTATGGCAGCGTCATTCTGGCGGCCATGCCGATGTTCTTCGACCGCCGCCTGCCGCGGCCGGGCGACGAAGGCCTGTTCCGCCTTCTGGAAACGCTCGGCGAACACGCCGCCTTGAAGGCGCTCGAACCGGACGCCGGCATCTGGGAATATCGCGGCCGCCAGCGCGTCCACACCCATTCCGCGGCGATGTGCTGGGCCGGCTGCCAGCGGCTCTCCGCGATCGCGGCAAGGCTCGGCCTCGAGGATCGCGCGCTGTACTGGAACGCCGTCGCCGAGCCGATCCATGCGGCACTGATCGAAGGCGCCTGGAACGAAAAGCGCGGCGCCTTCACCGCCGCGTTCGGCTCCGACGACCTCGACGCCAGCGTGCTGCTGCTGCCCGATCTCGGCGTCGTCGAAGCGAAGGATCCGCGCTTCGTCTCGACCGTCGCCGCCATGGAGCGCGAGCTGGTGCGCGAAAAACACGTCATGCGCTACGCCAGCGCCGACGATTTCGGCCTGCCGGTGACGGCCTTTCTGATCTGCCGTTTCTGGCTGATCGACGCCTTGTGGTCGCTCGGCCGGCGCGAAGCGGCGCACGACCTCTTCACCGATGCGCTGGCGCACCGCAACCGCTATGGCCTGCTGTCCGAGGACATCGATCCGCGGACCGGCGAATTGTGGGGCAATTTCCCCCAGACCTACTCGATGGCCGGACTGATCTTGACGGCGATGCGGTTGTCGCGAAGCTGGGAAGACCGGTATTGGCGGGGATGAAACGCCACGAGACGCTACGCCGCGCGTGCGAAGCTCACCGGCGCCTCGGCATGGCGTTCGGTCGCGAACTTGATCCGCGGGCCGCGGTTCGCACGCACGAAAATATAAAGCACGAGCTTGACGACCCTTCGGGCGAAGGACCGGCGCACCTCGTCGCGCGCCTGCAGCGCGAAGATGCGCGCCGTTTTCCTGTCGAGCTCGACCCGCAGTCGGCTGATCTCGATGGCGGCCCGGCCGAGCTCGCCCTGCTGGCGCGCGATCTTGAGCCGCAGGCCTTCGGTGGCGACTTCGAGGCGGCGCATGGCCATGGCGAATTGCGCCTTCAAAAGATCCTTGTCGCCTTGAATTTCGTTGGCGGCCAACGGTATCGCATCGACGACATTGCGTGTCGTCAGCCGCACCGCGCGCCGGTGAACGAGGGGCACGAACATCAGCATCAGAAGGCATCCGGCCAGTAACCCGACGCCACACAACATGAGCGATTCAATCATTGTGAGCCTGCCGCGACGAGACGTTGTTGTTGTTTGATGACTCTGGCACGAAACGTCGCGGGCGGCGAGACAACTCGCTGATTAACCTAAATTCGCGGCGGCTGGACGATTCCGACCCGGCCCGGCGCGGGCGAGCCGGCGGCGGCGAAGCGCTTTTTCTACAGCGAGCTAAAGCGAAATAAGACCGGCGTAGCGCTCCGCCATGCGCGCCATGCTCGCCTGCGTCGCGCGCATCATCTGAACGGGCCTGCGCTCCTCACGGTTGGAAAGATACAGCACCAGCCGCACGGCCCGCTTGACGACCGAGCGGCGCGCCTTTTCGCGCGCCTGCAGGTCCGCAATCTGCGCCGCGCTTTCCTCGAGCGCGGCGCGCAGCTGATTGATCTCCGCGATGTGCCGGCCGATCTGGCGGAGCTGACCGGCGTTCCTGTCCCGCATGATCTCGATGGCGACCTCGAGCTGGCGGACCTTCAGGGCGAATTGCGCGCGCAAATGATCCTTGTCCGCCTGAATTTCGTGGGCGGCAAGCGGCATCGCGTCCAGGAGCTTCGCCGCGGTGAGACGCTCCGCGCGCGCGTGCACCATCGGCAAAGCGACCAGCATCATCAGGCCGCCTGCCGACAGCCCGATGCCGCACAGCATGAAAGCCTCGATCATGCGACGCTCCCCGCGGCAAGATCGCGTTCTTGTTTGCTTACCATCGCAAAGAGGTAGGTAACGCCGCCCGGTAAAGCTCTGGTTAACCAAGCTTGCTAACGATCAGGAAACTTAAATCCACGTGCGTTGGGTGCGATTAGGAGGCGAAGGCGGGATCAGCGCGCGGGTGCGCTCAGGGCTCCTGAATAGCCCGCACATAGGCGGCGACGGCGCGGGCGTCGTCACGCGAGAAGCGAAATACCGGCATGTCCGGATGGCTCGATGCCAGCCCTTCGCGCAGCCGGCCCGCCAACGCATCGACGTTGAGGCGCCGACCCAATGTGCGGAATGGCGGCGCGCCGGGGTGGGCACTGGCGCCGCCGCGGCCGACGGCATGGCAGCGCGCGCACATTCTTTCCACCAACGCCTGACCCTGCTGTTGGAGGTCGGTAAGCGCCATGGCATCGCGGCAGGCCGCAAAAGCCAAACCGAGCCATAAGACGAGCCATATAACGACTGCAAATCTCGCCACTTTGAACCGCCCTCCTGCGCCGCTCCCGGGAGCGGGCCGCGGCCCCGCCGGCGCGCAATCCTCGAAATTCGCCCGCAAAAACCGGCGATTGCCCCCCGGGCTTCATTTTCGCGTTCCGATACATACATAATAACACACACGGCCGATTCGCCGGTTTTATCGCCGCGTCAAGGGCGCGGCCTCCCAATACAAGGAGAGCGCATTGTCGACCGATACCAGCGCGGCCCGGACGAGGGCCGAAGCGAATTTCAGGAAGGAAGAGCGCGCCAAGGACGGCGCCAAGGCCATGATGGAATATCAAGCCCAGAACGCCGCCCTTCGTGAAAAGACGGCGAAGCTGCGGGCGCTTCGTTTGGCCAAGGAAGCCGAAGAAGCCAAGGAAGCGGAACACAAGGCCGCCGAGAAGAAGCCTGCCGGCCGTAAATCGTGAATGATTTCAGTGTGCCTTGAAACGAACACACAAATGTTCTAGTCGACGCCACGGCCTCGATTGGCCTTGCGAGTTGCGTGTGACGGTTCGCCCGTCTGACGGTTCGCGTCCGGCTCGCGTTTCATTATCCGCTCATCACTTCAACCGCGGCTTGGATCGCGCGATCCATCCACAACCCAGATCGCGCCGGTGCGCTTCGCCCGGTGCGCAATGCGGGTTTCCAGCGTAGCGGCTCCGCCGCAGCGCCAACAGAAAGCTTACTCTTTGACCCAGTTTAACGACCTCGGCCTGAACGACGCCATTATGCGCGCCCTCGCCGAAGAGAAATACCTCACCCCGACCCCGATTCAGTGCCAGACAATACCGGTCGTCATGTCGCGCCGCGACGTGATCGGCATCGCCCAGACCGGAACCGGCAAGACCGCGGCGTTCGCGCTGCCGATCCTGCACCTTCTGGCCGCTTCTCCGCGGCGGGCGGAGCGCAAAAACTGCCGCGTCCTGGTGCTGAGCCCGACGCGTGAATTGTCCGGGCAGATCCTCGACAGCTTCCGCGCCTATGGCCGGCACCTGCGCCTGACCTCGACCTTGGCGATCGGCGGCGTGTCGATGGGCGCCCAGGTCCGCGCGCTTCTCAACGGCGTCGATATCCTCGTCGCCACGCCGGGACGGCTGCTCGATCTCGTGCGGGCCAACGCGCTGCGCCTCGGCGAGGTCGAATTCCTGGTGCTCGACGAAGCCGACCGCATGCTCGACATGGGCTTCATCGCCGACATCCGCAAAATCGTCGCCAAGCTGCCGCGCGAGCGGCAGACGCTGATGTTCTCCGCGACCATGCCGCGCGCCATCGCCGACCTCGCGGCGCAGCTCCTGCGCGAGCCCCTCAAGGTCGCGGTGACCCCGAACGCCTCGACGGCCGAGCGCATCGAGCAGCGCGTGATCCGGGTCGATCGATCGGCGAAACCCGCGGTCCTGGTCGACCTGTTGCAACAAGAAACGGTCGAGCGGGCGCTGATCTTCACCCGCACCAAGCATGGCGCCGACAAGGTCGTGCGCGGCCTGGTCAAGGCCGGCATCGCGGCCGCGGCCATCCACGGCAACAAATCGCAGAACCAGCGCGAGCGGGCGCTGCTCGCCTTTCGCCAGGGCGAGGTCTCGACGCTCGTGGCGACGGATATCGCCGCCCGCGGCATCGATGTCGACGGCATCAGCCACGTGGTCAACTTCGACCTGCCGAACGTGCCGGAAACCTACGTGCATCGCATCGGCCGCACCGCCCGCGCCGGCGCGGAAGGCATCGCCATTTCGCTGTGCGACGCCGAAGAGGTGGCGTTCCTGCGCGATATCGAGAAGCTCATCCGCGCAACAATTCCCATGACCGATCGGCGCACCCATCAAGGCAAGGCCGAGCCGGCGACCGAGCGGCCTGCGCAACATCGCTCCAACGGGCAACGCTCCGGCGAGCGCGGCTCGCGCAACGCCGGCTCCGGCCATAAAGGCTCGGGCAGTCGTGGTCCAGAAAATCGTGGCTCGGGAAACCGTGGCTCGGGAAATCGTGGCTCGAGCAATCACGGTTCCAGTAATCACGGCTCCCGCAACAATGGTTCCGGCGAACGGCGGGAGCGTAGCGGCAACGCCGACCGCCCGCAGGCGTCGAACGGGATTGCCTCGGTCGCCTTCCTTCATGGCAACGCCCGGCCTCGGCGCGACGACGCTTCGCGTTCGACCGGGCATTCGAAGGGATCCTGAGAATGCCGAAGGAAGAGCTGCTGCAATTCGAGGGCCTTGTGACCGAGGCGCTGCCCGACGCCCGCTTTCGCGTTCAGCTCGAGGGCGGACATGAATTGGTCGCCTACACCGCCGGCAGGATGAGGAAGAACCGCATTAAAACGCTGGCCGGCGATCGCGTGACGGTCGAGATATCGCCCTATGATCCCGAGAAGGGGCGGCTGATCTTTCGCCACAAGGACGAACGTGCCGCTTCCGCCGGCCGGCCGCCGCAGCGCAATCAATTCCGCCGGCGGTGACCTAGCTGTTTGATTCAGCATGTCCTTTTTCGGGACATGCTGTAGCGGTCATGCAGAAGTTTCGCGACGGTCGCCGTCGCGGCAAACGGAGGCGAGACGATGCGAATTTTCATCTTCAAGTCCGAGGCGAGCCCCGATCTGCAGGCGTTCGGCGCCGACTTGATCGGCAGCCGGCTGCCGAAGCAATTCAGTCCCTGGCGGGCGGTCGGCTCCGTCGCGCCCGGCGGCGCCCCGCCGCACAAGCTTTCCCGCGACGTGATCGAAACCGCGATCAACGACAACGGCTACCAGCTTTGGCGCATAAGCAAAAAGGCCGCGGACCCGCCCGAAAAGGAGTAAGATCGACGGCGCACCCGCTTGTGCGTCGCAGGAGTATCATCGATGATGACAACAGACCGTACCCACAAGTTCAAGATCGGACAGACCGTCGATCTCATCCCGTCGAGTTTCCGCTCCGCGGCGCGGGGAAACTATCAAATCCTCGGTCTGCGGCCGGCCGAAGACGGTACTCCGCGCTATCTGATCAAGAGCAAGAGCGAATCCCACGAGCGCGTGGTGGCCGAAGCCGACCTTATACTTTCGTCACACCTGAATTTCGACTCGCGCTGAGCGCAATGCCACGGTGCCGCGGCCTTACCGGCGCGGTTCGCGGCGCAGGACAAAAGCCGATGACGTTCAAAATTCTCGAGCTTATAAGTGCGGCTTCAGGCCCGACGGCGGAGGTCGGCCATGGCTTTCCCACGCGCGAGGAGGCCACGGTCGCGATCAAGCGGCATCTCAAGACCTTCAACGTGTCCGGCCGCAATCCGGAAGGGGATTATTGGTGGGCGCGCGACGCCGACGGCTTGCGGAAATACTGGATTTCCAGCGCCGAGTGACAGGCGACGGACGGAGCATGATCGATTTCCCCAACCAGAGCCGATTTTTTGATCCGACGCGGCGTGCCGTACGGTTCTGGGGACACGACAGCGCCATGGAGTGGTCGTTCTTCGTCAGCGAAGACGCGCTCAAGCACATCCAGCCGGACATGCGGCGGGACGAGGCGGGCTGCCTCGATGCGTTCGATTCCAACCGCTCCGCGATCTATGCGGCGGCAAAGCGGGCGTATACGCGGGGCCGCAAGGGGTCCTACGAACTCGCCGCGGCCGATTTCTGATCTCTTGTCGTTAATCAGATAGAGCCGAGCGTGCGCCGATCGAAAATCCCGAGATGCTTTTGCGCGTCGATGGGCATATCGGGCACGCAGATCAGGCGGCCCATGAATGTCGCCCAGGGCTTTTCCGCGGGCGGCTGCAGCTGGGCAAAATTCCAAAATTGGTTCTCGTTCATCTCGATTTCGGTAACCTTGTTGTCGAGCACCCAGGTGCGAAGCATGCTGAGCCGGCTTCGTTCCGCGTCTGAGAACATCGCGTCCGGCACGGCTTTCCTCATGAGACGATTTCCTTTGTGACCGCGCCGCGAGCCGTCGCGGTGCCGGAACCGGTTCGCGCCCTGCCGCCGGCCGACCGTGCCACGCTATTGGTAACTGTTCCCTTAGGATCAAGGGACGCGCGCGCATTTATCGCGGTTCACCAAGCCCGGTTACCGCCGGACGACCGCGGTCATTTCCTGCCGCCGCCGTCCTTTCCGGTCAGCCGCGCCGGCGTAAACGGCGACACCGCCGGTGCGCCTTTCTTTTTGTTCTTGTCCGCCTTCGGCTTCTTCTTCTCGCGATTGCTTCTTTGTTGGCCCTTTGCCATCTCGCCCTCCAATGCTGCCGTGATCAGTATCGAGCGTGATACGACGACCGCTAGCTTTCGCTCGAAAGCCGCTTGAAATCGGCAAGCACGGACGCAATCAACGTCTGTCGCCGTGGATCCCGCGCATCGAGTGTCGCCGCAAACAGCTTGAGAAGGTAGCACGCTTTTTCCGCGGCCTCATCCCAATTCGCGGCCGGCGCCGCGATCAGGTGCGTTTCCAATTCGTTTTGCCGGAGCCGCAGCTCCTTTTCATTGGCTTCCACGTCGGCCAGCAGCCGACGAAGTTCGGTCGCCTTCTGCGCCGACATGCCGCGACGCCCGTCGAGATCGATAGTCTCCTCGGTCACGACCGGTCGCCGCGCCGGGTCAGCGGATATTCGGCGCTCTCGTACAAACGGCGGATGTCGGTGTTGCCATACCTGCGCTCGTCCACTTCGAGGCACGCGCCGACAAGAAGTTCCGGCGCCACGTCCTCCATGGCGAAACGGATGGCGAGGGCCGCGCGCGCGAAACGCTTGTAGGCGAGCGGCCGCAACCGGGAGGCCCGTCCACGCGTCGGAAACAGTTCGGCGGCGGCGTCGTAGTCGAATTCGCCCGCGGTTGCGTCCGCCGGCAAATTTGTGGATTCGCTCATGGTCCGACCCTCTATCGTGAACGCGTTATGTGAATGCTCATCACACGCGAACGCCAAACGAAGTAGACGGAAGGCGGCCGCGGTCGCAAAAAGCAATTAGACAATCATCTGAACGAGCATCATTCAAACGACAATTGACATATAAGCGCGGAACGCGACGTTACCAGTCTAACAACCCGCCTTTTTATACCCTTAATTCGCGTGCCGAGGCCCGGCAGACCGCGACCCTTTTGCGGTGGACGCACGCAGCCGCTCCGCATAGAGTGCCGCCGCTGACGACATGAACGATCGGGCTTGGCAAGCCGCGTGCGGCGCAGGCCCGCGCATGTCGAGACACCCCTGCCTGATCGGCCGGCCGCCGAGAATGGCTGCTTTTGCGAAGCGCCGCCCTATATCGACTGCGTGATCTCCGCGGGCTGTGCTTGTAATCGGACTAAAAAATCACTGTTGCCGGCCGGCGCGATCGCGCCGACCCTGGAGGGAATTTTGAACGACAGATCGAACGCCGGCGCCAACGCCGGCCCCGCACCGACCGACATACGGGCCCTGATACAGGCCATCGCGCGCTATCGCGAACCGAACCATTGGCGCAGCGTCGTCGAGATTCTACTCACGATCGTTCCGCTCGTTTTTCTTTGGCTCATGATGTGGCTCGCGCTCGGCCTCGGCCACTGGCTTTATTTGTTGCTCGCCGTTCCGGCCGCGGGCTTTCTGGTTCGTCTGTTCATGATCCAGCACGACTGCGGTCACGGCGCATTTTTCCGCGACCGGCGGGTCAATGACTGGGTCGGCCGCGTCATCGGCGTGCTGACGTTGACGCCGTACGATTTCTGGCGGCGCAGCCATGCCATCCATCACGCCGGCTCCGGCAATCTCGATCGGCGCGGCATCGGCGACGTCGACACGCTGACGGTCGACGAATATCTGGCGCAGTCGCGCTGGGGCAGGCTGCGCTATCGCCTCTACCGCCACCCGCTGGTGATGTTCGGCATCGGCCCGGCGTATCTGTTCTTCGTTCAGCAGCGCCTGCCGGTCGGATTCATGCGCGCCGGTTGGCGGCCCTGGCTGAGCACGATGGCGACGAACCTCGGTATTGCGCTCCTCGCGGCCGTCACGATCTGGACCGTCGGCCTTGGCGCATTCCTTTTGGTGCAGGTGCCGATCATGCTGCTCGGCGCGTCGCTCGGGGTTTGGCTGTTCTATGTTCAGCACCAGTTCGAGGACACGTCTTGGGACCGCAACGGCGCCTGGAACGTGCACGACGCCGCCCTTCACGGCAGCTCGCACTACGACCTGCCGATCGTTTTGCGCTGGTTCACGGCGAACATCGGCATGCACCACGTGCACCATCTCAGCAGCCGGATTCCGTTTTACCGCCTGCCGCTGATCCTGCGCCGCCACCCCGAGCTCGCGGACATCGGCCGCCTCACGCTGCTGCAAAGCTTTTCGTGCGTGCGCCTGGTGCTCTGGGACGAACGGGCGCGTCGTCTGGTCACCTTCCGCGAACTGCGGGCGCGGCGCCGCGCCGGCGCGCCATCCCGCGCGGAGGCCTGCGTCCGCGCTCTCTGATCGGGTGCACACACCGGCACCCGGCCTTGCAGCCAGCCTTGCACCCGGCCTTGCGCCCAGCCTTGTAAAAGCCGTGCTTTTACCATACGGCTGCATATCGACATTTGGCCGGACAATCGGGCCGTTTCGCCTTTGCTGACTGCTTGGCGCACCGTTCAGACCCTCCAAACATCGAAAAATCGAGCCGCGAACCGCGCGTTCGCGCGGCTTTGGCTCTCGTGCACCAAGATCAGCGAAAGGATATCTCCATGACTACGGGCACCGTGAAGTTCTACAACGACCAAAAAGGCTTCGGCTTCATTCAGCCGGATGACGGCGGCAAGGATGTCTTCGTCCATGCCACCGCGCTCGAGCGCGCGGGAATGCGCGGCCTCGTCGAGGGCCAGAAGGTCACCTTCGATACCCAGGAAGACCGCCGCACCGGCAAGATCGCCGTCGGCACCATCCAGGCGGCCTGACGCCTGCGCGCACGCGCCGCGCCGGCGACGACCGAAGCCGCCCCGGTGGGGGCGGCTTTTTCATTTCCGAAGGACAACTCGTGGACGAGCGCGCGCGATCCCTCCAGCGCGCCGGAGCAGCGCCGCGGTCGCCGCGTAACTTTTCCGCCGCATCCGCCAAAAAATTTCGCTCGGGAACAAAAAACTCTTGCATCGCGCGGCTAACGCGCCTATTTGCCGATCCGCCCAATTTCGCACGTGCCTGTGGCCGCGTGTCGGTTGGTGGGCATCCGGACAAGAGGCCGGACAGCCGCCCGGAGTGAGGTCAAGTTTCGCAGCCAAGGGATTCCAAACCCGACGGCGACAGACTTGACCGCCTGAGCTCCGAACCACTTAACCGACAGCCGGAGGCGAAACCGGCGCACCCCGCGCTCAACGGGGGACGCGGCTTAAAGCAACGACGGAGCGGGCTTCTCTGGTCTCGTCGGCCCTCCAAAGTCGACACCGTAGAGGCTTGTTCAATCCTTGCCGGCCGTGCGGAACGGGACTTCCCGCTCCAAGCCAAGGCAGCATCTCGGGTCGAGTGCCCGTCGCCTGTTTCCGTGTTTCCATCCCACGGCCAGGTGCCGCCCCTCACCCGCTGACGCCGGGCGATTCTTATCGCCTGCATTTCAATCCGAGCCGCGAGGCTCATTGAACCTGGGTAAGGAGAGCGCCCATGACCGCGCGCATCCGCGAATTCCTGCGCAATCGGCAGGCCGACCACCAAGACGATGTCCCGTGCCTCGTCGTCGATCTCGACGTCGTGCGCGACAACTACCAGAACTTCGCCAAGGCGCTGCCCGACACCCGCGTGTTCTACGCCGTGAAGGCCAATCCGGCGCCGGAGGTGCTGTCGCTGCTTGCCGCGCTCGGCTCCTGCTTCGACACCGCTTCGGTCCCCGAGATCGAAATGGTGCTCGCCGCCGGCGCCACGGCGGACCGCATCTCCTACGGCAACACGATCAAGAAGGAGCGCGACGTCGCCCGCGCCTATGCGCTCGGCGTGCGCCTCTATGCGGTCGATTGCCAGGCCGAGGTCGAGAAGATCGCCCGCGTCGCGCCGGGGAGCCGCGTGTTCTGCCGCATCCTGTCCGACTGCGTCGGGGCGGAATGGCCGCTGTCGCGCAAGTTCGGCTGCGAGCCGGCCATGGCGGTCGACGTGCTCGAGCACGCCCATCGGCTCGGTCTCGAGCCCTACGGCGTGTCGTTCCATGTCGGTTCCCAGCAGCGCAACCCGCATGCCTGGGACCGCGCGCTCGCTTCGGCGGCCGCAGTGTTCCGCGACTGCGGCGAGCGCGGCATGACGCTGTCGATGGTGAACCTGGGCGGCGGTTTCCCGACCAAGTACCTCAAGAGCGTGCCGACGGTGCGGACCTATGGTGCGTCGATCTTCCGCGCGCTGCGGCGCCATTTCGGCAACCGCATCCCGGAGACCATCGTCGAGCCGGGCCGCGGCATGGTCGGCAATGCCGGCGTCATCGAGGCCGAGGTCGTGCTCGTCTCGAAGAAGAGCGAGAACGACGACGTGCGCTGGGTCTATCTCGACATCGGCAAGTTCGGCGGCCTCGCCGAGACGATGGACGAGTCGATCCGCTACCCGATCCGCACGCCGCGCGACCGCGACGGCGAGGTCGGCCCCTGCGTGCTCGCCGGTCCGACCTGCGACTCCGCGGACGTGATGTACGAGCGGGAGCCGTATGCGCTGCCGGTGAGCCTCGAGATCGGCGACAAGGTGCTGATCGAAGGCACCGGCGCCTATACGGCGACCTACTCCGCCGTCGCCTTCAACGGCTTCGCGCCGCTGAAGACGTTCCACATCTGAACCTCGCCGGGAGCCGGCATGGCCGGCTCCCTTTCCAATCACACCTTCTGCTTGGACTGCGCCCGGACGGGCGCGGGAGGGAGTGCGTTATGGTGACGATCCGCAACGAAACGCATGGCGATATCGACGCGCGCGAGGCTTTGCTCGACCGCGTGTGGGGCGCGGCACGCTTCGAGAAGACCGCCGAGCGGCTGCGCGAAGGCCGCACGCCGGCGGCCGGGCTGGCGCTGGTCGCCGAGGAGAACGACCAAGAAGTCGTCGGCACGGTCCGGCTGTGGCACGTCTGCGCCGGACCGGCGCGGCCGGCCTTGCTGCTCGGCCCGCTGGCGGTCGAGGCGGCGCAGCGCGGCTGTGGCGTCGGCGCGGCCTTGATGCAGCGCGCGCTCGCGACGGCGCGGCGGCGCGGCCATCGAGCGGTGATCCTGGTCGGCGACCCCGAGTACTACAGCCGGTTCGGCTTTTCGGCGGAGAAGACCGGCTCGCTGTGGCTGCCGGGTCCGTTCGAGCGGCATCGCCTGCTCGGCTGCGAGCTTACAGCCGGCGCGCTCGATGGCGCGCGCGGTCTCATCGGCGCCACCG
Source organism: uncultured Pseudomonadota bacterium (assembly GCA_963836095.1). Lineage (GTDB taxonomy): Bacteria > Pseudomonadota > Alphaproteobacteria > Rhizobiales > Xanthobacteraceae > BOG-931. The sequence goes on along the minus strand of CAWIHU010000009.1, from coordinate 635,577 downwards.
GCCGGCCGGTACCGGCGCCGAGCCTCGACTTCCTCATCGCCAACCTCGCGCGCGGCGCAACGGTTGCGCGGCGCGCGGCGTAGAGCATGATCCGGAAAATGCTTCGCCCCCGGACTTGATCCGGGGGTGGAAGCCTGTTTCCAAAAGGATCGTGCTCCTCCCCTTGTCATTCGAACTCCACGAGGAGCAACGAATATGAACGCCATGACCCATGTGACCGACGCCATCACCAACGCCTCGCCCCTGCACGCGCGCTTCGACGGCCCGATCGTGATGATCGGCTTCGGCTCGATCGGCAAGGGAACGCTGCCGCTGATCGAGCGGCACATCGGCTTCGACCGCAACAAGTTCGTGGTCATCGCGCCGGAAGACGCCGATCGCGGCCTGCTCGATGAGCGCGACCTGCGCTTCATCCATGCCGCGATCACCAAGGAGAACTATCGCGAGGTGCTGACCCCGCTCCTGACGACCGGGCCGGGCCGCGGCATAATCGTCAACCTCTCGGTCGACACCTCCTCGGTCGATCTGATCGAATTCGCCAAGGACGTCGACGCGTTCTACATCGACACCGTCATCGAACCGTGGCCGGGGCATTACACCGACCGCAATCTTTCGATTGCGGCGCGGTCGAACTATGCGCTGCGGGAGAGCCTGTTGGCGCTGCGCCGCCGCCGTCCCGGCGGCGTCACCGCGGTGAGCTGCTGCGGCGCCAATCCGGGCATGGTGTCCTGGCTGGTCAAGCAGGCGCTGGTCGACGTCGCGACCGAGCTCGGGCTCGAATTCGACGCGCCCAAGACGCGCGACGACTGGGCGCGGCTGATGCAGCGCGCCGGCGTCAAGGGCGTCCACATCGCCGAGCGCGACACCCAGCGCGCCCGCAATCCCAAGCCGCGCGGCGTGTTCGTCAACACCTGGTCGGTCGAGGGCTTCGTTTCGGAAGGCCTGCAGCCGGCCGAACTCGGCTGGGGCACGCACGAAAAGACGCTGCCGGCGAAGGGGCGCCGCCACGATGCCGGCTGCGGCGCCGCCATCTATCTGACCCAGCCGGGCGCCGGAACGCGCGTGCGCTCGTGGACGCCGACCGCGCAGGCGCAGCATGCTTTCCTGATCACCCACAACGAGGCGATCTCGATCGCAGACTATTTCACGCTGCGCCAATTCACGCTGGGCCAAGGCATCGACCAGGACGGCGAGGTGCGCTTCCGCCCGACCTGCCACTACGCCTACCACCCGTGCGACGACGCCGTGCTGTCAGTGCACGAGATGGCCGGCGCGGCCTGGCGGCAGCAGCCGGAATGGAAGATTCTCGGCGAGAAGGACATCGTCGACGGCATCGACGAACTCGGCGTCCTGCTCTACGGCCACGCCAAGAACGCCTATTGGTACGGCTCGCAGCTCTCCATCGAAGAGGCGCGGCGGCTCGCGCCGTACCAGAACGCGACCGGAATGCAGGTCACCTCGGCCGTGCTCGCCGGCATCGTCTGGATGCTGGAGAATCCCGACCGCGGCATCGTCGAGGCCGACGAGATGGATTACCGGCGCTGCCTCGAGGTCCAGCGGCCCTATCTCGGGCCGGTCACCGGCCACTACACCGACTGGACGCCGGTCGACGGCCGCGGCGTGCTGTTCCCCGACGAGGTCGACCGCGAGGATCCCTGGCAGTTCAGCAACGTCCTGGTGGCTTGTTGAAATCCGGCGGGTGGGGGAACCCGCCCGCTTGCCTTCGCGGCACTGTCATTCCGGGTGCCGAGCGCAGCGCGTTCTCGATCCGCCGGTCGGGCACGAGCCACATCACCGCGACCAGCACGTAGAGCGCCATCGACAGCCACGGATTGACGAACGCCAGCACGATCCCGGCGATGTAACAGATCGGCGATATCTTGCCCTTGAAATCGCGGCCCAAGGCCTTGGCGAGGACAGAGTCCGCGCCCTGCTGGTGCACGATCGCCAGCTGCAGCAGAAAATAGGCGATGGCCGGCATCAACAGCGCGCCGCCATACACCGCGGTCGGCACCGGCGCCAAGAGATTCTGTCCCATCCACGCCGTCGCCGCCGGAATGAGCGAGAGCCAGAACAGCAGGTCCAGATTGGCCCACAGGATGAGCCCGTCGACCCGCGCGACCGTGTGCAGCAGGTGGTGATGGTTGTTCCAATAGATGCCCAGATAGACGAAGCTGATGACGTAGCTGGCGAAGCTCGGCGCCACGCTCGAGAGCGCCGCCCAATCGGACCCGGCCGGCAGTTTGAGCTCCAGCACCATGATGGTGATGAGGATGGCGACGACGCCGTCGCTGAATGCGGCCAGACGATCTTTTCCCATCGGCTTGTTTCCAGTCACCACTCAATCCCGGCGCATCAATTTATTCCAGATTGCCGCCACCAATGCTTTGGCCAAGGTGTTGCGCGAACCCCGAAAACGTTTGAACTCGTACCTGAGCTTGGCCGCTTCGGCGACCGCGGTGTTGATCGAGTAGGCTCCACTGCCGAGCGACGAAAGCCCGGCGCCGTCGGCTGTGGCGGTCTCCGCCAGCGCGAGCAACGGCGGCTCGCCGAAGGTCTCGCCTTCCGGCGCGATGGTGGAGGCGTAGCGCGTGCCGTAATGCTCGACGGCGAGGAACCATGGATCGGGTTCTGCCGGCGCGTACATGCCGAACGCGCGGCCGGGTGCGTAGGTCGCCGCGCTTACGAGCGGATCGACGAACGAGGAGTTGCGGTCATAGAACGATGGTTGCGCGACCCATCGCTTCAGCTGCTCGTCGGTGACGAAAAAGCAGGCCGAATGCGGATTGCTCGGCAGCCGGAAAGTCTGTTCGCGCCCGTGCCAGGTTCCCGTCAGCGCAGGCGCCCATTCACTGCGGCGAAATGGCGCCAGGGTATCAGCCGACAGACGGGGCGAAAACTCGACCTTCGCCAGTGTGCCCGAATGCGCCATCTCGTAACGGGACGGAATCAGCATGACGCCCGGACCAAAGGTTTCGACGAACCAAACGATTTTCGCAAAAAATTCCGGATCGACGATGGCGTGATCGTCCTCCAGATAGGCATAGAGATCGTAGCCGCCGGCGCGCTCGCGCATGATCCGCTGCGCCTCGAAGGCGAGCATGACCGGCGCCCCTTCGAAATATTCGATGCTGTAGATCGAAGGATCGATCGCGATCCAGTCGAGGAGGTTGGCGCCGCGCACCGTCATGACGACGATGTCAAGCACGTTGGGCGCCATGGTGTCGAACGCCCGCAAAGTCCGATTCTCGATAACACGGCGGGGGCCGAAATATCGGTGCAGCGCTACGATTTCCGAATTCAGTGCGGCAATTTTTGCAAGCGGCGCGCGCCCGCTTCCGAGCGCGCCGTACAGGTCGCGACCGGGCTCTTCCTTGAAATAATGTGCGATGGTCACGAGGATACGCATAGCCGAGCAATCTGCGTGCCGGTTTCACCGCTGCATCGTGTCACGATAGCCGGCGCGGCCGAAGCGCGCCACCCTATTAGTGCCGGTCACGCTGTCGATGCTGAGGCCATCGGCGTGGGCATTGTCGGGCCAGGAGCGCCTTACTGCGCCGCCGCGCGCGCCTTGACGCTGTCCCACCAGGGACAGACGCCCGACATCACCTCGTAATTGCCGTCCATCACCTGGACCGGGCGGCGAAGCCGTTGGCGGCGTTCTTCGAGCCGCAGCGCGCGGGCCTTGGCCTGGTCCTGCGGCGACAGCCAGCCGCGGTCGTGGCCCCACATGCTCGGGCCTTCCTTGCGTTCGTAGGCCTGCCAGGTGTCGACATCGATCAGCCGCGCGCCCCAGCCATACTCGACCATGAACGCCGACGGCGTCCACGAATAGAACGAGGTGATGAAGTCGCTGGTGTGCCGCCCGAGCGTGACCGCGACGCGGCCCTCCTCGCCCAGAGCGAGATCGTAGCCCTGGCCGACATCGTCGAACGAGAACAGCTCCATCATCAGGTGATGGACCGCGTTCTTGCCGGACTGCACGAAGGCGAGGCTGTGATGACGCGGATTGAGATGCAGGAAGCGGGCGATGAACGGGTGCGAGTAATAATCGGTCAGCCGGAAGCCCAGCGTGTCGCGGTAGAACTCCGTCAGCCGCTCGATCGTTTCGGCCGAGTCGACGTTGAGCACGACGTGGCCGAGGCCGAGCGGGCCGGTGCGGAAGCCGGAGATCGAGCGGCCGGGCTTGAACGGCTCCGCCGTCGTTTCGGCGCCGTGAAAAATCTCCAGCCGGTTGCCCTGCGGATCGGCGAGCACGATCAGGTCTTGCACGTGCCGCTCGTCGGCGAGCGCGCGCGAACCGCGCGCGACCTTGACCCCCGCGTCGTCGAGCCGCGCGGCGAGCGCGTCGAGCGCCGCCGCGTCGGCGACCTCCCAGCCGAAGAAGCCGATGCCTTCGCCGCCGTCGGCGTCGACGAGAATCCGCTGCTTGCGGTCGTCCATGCGGAAGGCGAGCGTCGAACGCGTCTTGTCGATGCGCTGCAGGCCGAGCAGGCCGGAGCCGTAACCCGCCCAATCGCCCAAATCCTTGGCGCGAACGCCGACATAACCCAAACTCTGCGGACCGATCTGTTGCGACCATTGGCTTGCCTCGTGCGAGCGTTGCCATCCTTTTACACCGATGCCAAGAAGGATGTCAGGGGAGAAACAACTCGAAGAGGCAGATGACCTATGCTGGGACGTACCAAGCCGCCGTTCCGCGCCGACCATGTCGGCAGCCTGATCCGGCCCGCCGCCCTTATTGCGGCGCGGCAGGCGGCGGAACAAGGCGAGATGCCGGCCGCCGAACTCACGCGCATCCAGCACGACGCGATCCGCGACGTCGTGCGGCTGCAGGAGGAGATCGGACTTCGCCTAGTCACCGACGGCGAATACAACCGCACGTTCTGGCAGCGCGATTTTCTGCTGAAGTTCAGCAATGTGCGGCAGGTCGATTCGAAGCTCACCGTGCGCTTTCACTCCGCCGCCGGCGCGCGCGACCATTCGCCGCCGTCGCTGCAGGTGACCGGCAAGCTGGCGCGGCCGCACGGCATCTTCGTCGACGATTTCCGCTTTCTCAAATCCGTCGCGCACGTCACGCCGAAGATCACCATTCCCTCGCCCACCACCATGCATTTTCGCGGCGGCCGCGGTGCCGTCGACGCTGAGGCCTATCCGCAGATGGGCGACTTTTATGCCGACCTCGCGCGCGTCTACCGCGAGGAAATCCACGACCTCGCCGCCGCGGGCTGCCGCTATCTGCAGATCGACGAGGTCAATCTCGCCTATTTGTGCGACGCGGAGTTGCGGGCGCAGGTGCGCAACATCGGCGAAGACCCGGATACGCTGCCGCAGACCTATGCGCGCCTCCTCAACGAGACCATCGCCGGCCGGCCCGACGACATGGTGATCTGCATGCATCTGTGCCGCGGCAATTTCGCCGGCGCCTGGGTCGCCGAGGGCGGCTATGAGCCGATCGCGGAGCTTCTGTTCAACGACATCGCCGTCGACGGCTATTTCCTCGAATACGACTCGGCGCGCGCCGGCAGCTTCGCGCCGCTGCGGTTCCTGCCGAAAGGCAAGATCGCCGTGCTCGGCCTCGTCACCACCAAGGGCCCGACGCTGGAAACCAAGGACGAACTCGAGCGCCGCATCGACGAGGCGAGCCGCTACGCGCCGCTCGAACAGCTCGCTTTGTCGCCGCAGTGCGGCTTTTCCTCGGGCATCGGCGGCAACACCATGACCATCGAGGACGAGATCGCCAAGCTCAGACTGGTCGCCGAGACGGCGCGCGAGGTGTGGGGAACCACGTGACGAAAGAGCTACAGCTTCTGTGAAATACCCGCATAGAAGCCGCGGCGCGCGCCGTATTGCGGCGCGAACACCCCGATGCCGGTACCGTTGCGCAGCTCGTAAACCTGGTCGAACAGGTTGACGATGTCGAAACGCAGCGTGATCGGCTTGGCGTCCGGCGACCAGTTGAACTCCCGCGATACGCCTGCATTCACCACGGCGTAGGGCGGGTTGTGATCGAGATTGGCGAATCCCGAGCGCAGGCCGCTGCCATAGATCAGGCTCGTGGAGAACAGCGTGTGGTCGAAGCGGTACGATGCGCCGCCTGAACCGGTCATCAGCTGCATGTCGTCGGTGTAGTGCCAATTGGTGAGCAGATAATTGTAGGTGGCGAGGTCGATGAGATACTGGTTCGACTCCACGTCGATGGCTCTCGTGACGTTGTAGGCGAAATTCGCATAGGCCTTGAAGTCGCCCTGTTGATATTTGACCTTGAATTCGGCGCCTTCGCTGTAGCCCCGCGCATAATTGAACTGCGTCAACACCACGGCTTGGCCGAATTGGCCGTCGTCGAGCATGTCGCGTGCATCCTTGTAGTAGGTATCGACACCGACATCGAGACCCTTCGCCACGGTCTGATCCACGCCGACATCGTAATAATTCGAGCGTTCCGGCTTCACCGGATCGTCCAGCGGGACCTCCGGCTGATTGGTGGTATTGGTGAACAGGCCGATGTCGGATTGCGCGGCCTGAGCCTGGTAGGGCGGCGTGAAATACCGGGCATAGCCGGCGTGAATGCTGGTGCCCGTGAACGGCTTGTAGACCAGCGCCAGGCGCGGACTGAGCTGGTTGGCGTCGACATATTGATACAGCTGGTCGAAGCGCAGGCCCGCATTCATGGTGAGCTGCTGCGTTATCTTCCATTCGTCCTGAACATAGGTGCCGATGTTCCAGCCGAGCTTGGAGTTGAGATCGTCGATGGTGAAAGGGGTCGGCGAAATGGCGCCGGTCGCGGGATCGACCGGCAGGACCGTCGAAATGTTGCTGACGTTGGTTTGCTCTTCACTCACCGCAAGGCCCGCCCGCAGCGTGTGCCGGTCGTTCACGTTGTCGGACACGTCGAGCTGGGTGCCGTTGAGGAGGCTCTCCCGGGTCACATTCGACGCCACGTCGTTGAACACCAGGTCGCCATAGACATCGGGAACGAAGTCGACCTTGGCGTAGCGCGAAAACACCGCCAATTGCGCGTCGCCGTCGGTGCCCTTCTTTTGCAGTGCCGCGATATTGACGATGTAAGTATCGTATTCGTTCTCGTTGAGAGACAGAGAGCTGTAGTTCGCCGGACCGAAATCGCCGAGCGGGACCTGATTGGGATTGTTGGGTATCTGGAACGCGGCGTAGGAGGCCGCAGAAATGAAGCTCAACCGCGTCAACTCATTGAGCAGAGTCGATGTATAGCCGAAGAACTTGCCCTGTTGGGTGTAATCGTGGAGCGCATCGACACTGGGTGTCGGATTTTCCAGGCCGAGAGCATTCCAATTGCCGCGCGCCGTGACGAAATACTCGGTGTTGCCGACGCTGCCGCCATAGTCGAAGCTCGGCGTGAACGTCTGCCGGCTGCCGCCATAGACACTGACCTCCCCGCTGGGCGCAGCAAAGCTTCGGCTGGTGATGTCGAGAACGCCGGCGGTACGCAGACCGTATTGCGCCGGCAGCGTGCCGGTGAGGAGCGACATGCTGCCGATGAAATTTGTGTCGAACACCGGGCCGAGCGCCGAAACGCCCTCCGGAATCACGACGCCGTTGATCCTGTATTGAACGTTGGCATACTCGTTTCTGACGTGGAAGTCGGGATTGGAGACGGCCGAATCGTAAGATACGCCGGGCATCTGCAGGATGACTTTGTCGATCGGCGTATTGTCGCCTTGCGGCAGGGCGACGATCGCCTCGCGGCTGATGGTGTAAGTCGAGGCGCCGATCTTCGGCAGCAGATTGTCCCGCGCCTGATCCATGCCCTTCATCTTGGCGTCCAAAGCCGCCTGCGCGGCGGTCGGCACGTCCGTCGGCTGGGTCGTGCGTTGCGGCGTACCCGCGCTGGGTTTGGGTTTCGGTTTCGGTTTGGATTTCGGCGCGCTGACGACAATGAGCGGGAGCTGCGCTTCGCTCCCTGGTGTGCCGACGGCAGGCGCCGGTTCTGACGGCTGCTGCGATTGCGCCGGCGCCGCTGGCACCTGTTGTTGCCCGGTCGGGGCCTGTTGTGATTGCGCCGCCGGCGGCTGTTGCGCGTCGGCCCCGCTTGTCGCTCCGAGTATGCAGAGCGTTATGCTAGTCAGAAGCCGGACGCGACCAACGGACGACCGTACAAGCCTTGCTACGGATCGGCCGGGCATGTGCACTCCAGGTACACTTTGGAACCATTTTGAAGTATAGTTATACCGCGTCAACTGATTTTCTATAATTACGGTGAGATCGACCTACAACTAAATTCTGATCATTCACGAATACGTCAGACATACTGATTTGAATTAGTAGAATTCCAATCTAGACGGGTTGCCGGTTGCAGCTGGCAAAGCTTCGATCCGAAGCGCAACGTGCGCAACCCTGACGGGGGCATGAAATATCTTCATCCTGAAATGAATTCTTCTCAGAGCGGGGAGCGCGCCGCCGCTCATCCTCTCAGGCGGCCCGCGCCGCCGCATTGGCCGACTCCCATCGCCGCTTTATAGTGTCGCGCTTGCTGCATCGCATCGGATCAGACATGGCCTTCCGGCTACCCCCGTTGAGTTCGCTCCGCGTGTTCGAGGCCGCCGCCCGGCACAACAGTTTTCGCAAGGCGGCCGAAGAGCTGAACCTGACGGCAAGCGCGGTCAGTCACGCCATCCAGACGCGCAGGCTCAGGCGGAGCCCGCCAAAACGCGCCTGCGGCAACAGACGGACGAGGCCCGTGCGCGAGGAATATTCGGCGCTCCCACATTCTTCGTCGGCGGCGAGATGTTCTGGGGCAACGACCGTCTCGACGACGCCCTTGTATTTGCCAGGGAGCGCACGGCATCAGGACAGCCGCTCGTTGCCCGGCGCTGATGATTAACAAAATAATAATCACTTCCCTCCATAGAATACCCGTGGGGGAATCGGAGCTTTGAGCGACGCTGTCCCTAGCCTGGTAGATCCAGGGCACTGACGTCGCCAGAGGAAATGTCGCCGAGGGATGATGGCTTGGAGGGCGCACGAGCGCCTGCCAATGGTCCCGTATCGGACAGTGCCGACCGAGCCGAGCGCATCAGCGGAACCGTCGTCGCAGATGAATCAAACCGCCCGCGTCGTTCCGCAACAACGCAAATCGCCTTCGGCGCCTTTGCACGAACCGCCTCGCCGGAGACTCATGCCTCGTCTCGGCATCGTATCGCGCGTGACGCTGATGGGTGTCCTCACCATGTCGGCCGCCGTCGGCGCCTCGATATGGGCCTCGGTGAAGACCACCGAAGCGGAAATGTATCGGCGCGCCCAGTACAATCTCGCGGTCAACATCAAGCTGTTGGATTCTATTCTTGCCGGGTACGGCGCACCGACCAGCCAGGGCGACAAGCTTTACTTCGGCACCACGTTGATCAACGGCAATTTCGACGCGGTGGACCGCGTCAAGGCCGTTGCAGACGGGACTGCGACGGTCTTCCTCGGCGATCTTCGTGTCTCGACCAACGTCATGAAGCCCGACGGGATGCGCGCGGTCGGAACCAGGCTGGCGGCCGGCCCAGCGCGCGATGCCGTGTTCGGCAGGCACGAGACCTACCGCGGCGAAGCCGACATTCTCGGCGAGAACTATCTGACAATCTACGAGCCGATCGTCAGCAAAGGCGAAGTCATTGGCATCGCCTATGTCGGTGTGAAGACGGCGGAATTTTTCGGCGTTTTGCGCAGTCTCTTGCTGAGCAATCTGCTGTCGAGCGCTGGTGTCATCCTCGTGGCCGGTATCGCCATGTTCTTTTTCATCAGGCGCATCTTCGCGCCGGTCGGAGCCATCAAGCGCGAGCTGGTCGAGATCGCCGGCGCAACCAGCCAGCAGGAGCTCGACGCCAGGACTCTCGCCGCCCTCGACGTGCAACTCGACGCGTTGCGCCAGACCCTCTACGGACGCGGCGAACCCAGCCGCAGCGGCAACCTGCTCTACTTCGGCAACAAGCCCGTCAATAACGATCTGGAACTGGTCGACGGTATCGGCACGCGCGGCGGCATGCTGGTGACGGTGTTCATGGCAGACCGGCGCGTCACGACCAATGTCTGCAAGGCGGACGGATCGCGGCTGATCGGCACGACGCTCGAACCGGGCCGCGTCTATGACCGCGTGCTCAGGGAGGGCAAGACCTATCGCGGCGAGGCGACAATTTTCGACGTTCCGCATTTCGCGATTTATGAGCCGATTCAGTCGAACGGCGAGGTCGTCGGCATTTTGTTCGTCGGCATGCCGCGACGCGCGGTGGCCGAGCGCGCTGCCAGGGACTCCGCCACGCGATCGTCCGATGAGATCGCCGAAATGCGCGCGGCGGTGATCGAGCTCGGCAAGGCCGTCAAAGCGAAGGAGATCGCCGAAAAAGCGGCGGCGGACCTGCGTCAACGTGCCGAGGAGCAGCGTCACCGACGTTCCGCCGAACAAGCTCGGGCGGCCAAGGCGCGGGCGCGCGCCGTCAAGGAGCGAGCACGGGCAATGGAGGAAATTTCCTCGACCGTGAAGCAGAATGCAGCAAACGCGGTAAAGGCCGATCAAGTCGCCACGCAAACCTCTGCGGTGGCCGACCAAGGCGGCCAAGTCGTCGCCAAGGCCGTCCAGGCGATGTCGCGCATCCAGGAATCGTCCCGCAAGATCGCGGATATCATCGCCGTGATCGACGAGATCGCGCGGCAGACCAATCTGCTTGCGCTCAATGCCGCGGTCGAGGCGGCACGCGCCGGTGACGCCGGCCGCGGCTTTGCCGTCGTCGCGACGGAGGTTCGCGATTTGGCGCAGCGCTCTTCGCAGGCTGCCAAGGACATCAAAGCGTTGATCGTCGGCAGCGCGAATCAGGTGCATGAAGGCGTCGCGTTGGTCAATTCCGCCGGACATTCGCTTGGCGAGATCGTCAACTCGATCAAGAAGGTGGCGGGTATCGTCTCCGGGATCGCCGTGGCCAACAGCGAGCAGGCCGCGGGACTCGAGCAGATCAACAAGGCGCTCACGCAGTTGGACGACATCACCGGGCAGCCCTCGCCGACGGACGAAGACACGGCCGCCGCCGCGGATGCGGACGCGATGGCCGCGTAAGGCTTGATCGACGGCCCCCGCGCAGAAACCGCCGACCGTCGCGTCGAGATTCTCTCGTGGCCGAATTCTGGACCGGGTCTCGAAGCCATCGCCCGCTAGCGCGTGTTTTACGGCGACAAGCTCAATGGCCGTCGAACATGTAGACCACGCCGAGCCGCGCATAATGCATTTGCGCATGCACGACGAGGGGACCTGAAAACGTGTTGATGTTGACAGCGACCGCGTCGAGTTCGCCCGGGACGGCGTACTGATAATCGAAGCGCGCGGCCCAATGCTCGGTGAACGCAGTCTCGATGCCGCCGCCGACCTCGAGCGCATTCACCCGCTGGCTCGGAACGGTCACGGCATTGCCGACGAGCGAGCTGGTGGCGATGCCGGTCGTCAGCCAACCCGCCGAGCCGTAGAGCAGCGTTGCCGGCGTCAGCAAGTAACCGACGCGCCCACGCACCGCCTCGGTCCAGTCGACCTGAAAGTCGGCCGTCGATATGCCGGGCGCCGCTTCGGCTTCGGCGCCGACGACCCAGCGCGCGGCCGCGCGCCAATTGTAGCCGACCATGAGCGTGGGGAAAGCGCCGGCGATGCCGACGCCGCCGATCGAGGTGCCGGGAAACTGTGGAAAATCGACCTTGGCATTGGCGACGCCCGCTCCGAGCGCGCCGCCGACATAAGGACCGTTCCACGACGGCCGCGCCGGCGGCGACGTCCAGGGCGCCGCCTTGTCGGGCCCGAAGCGATAGATCACGGCGACGCGTCCGACGCCGGTCGTAGGCCGCACTTCGATCGGCCCGACAACCGTTGCGAGGAGGGCCGGGTTGAATGTGGCCGCATTATAAAATGTCTGCAGATATTCCAGCCGGGCGCTCCAGCCCGGTGCGAATATCGTCTCGACCCCGGCGCCAACCTGTGCGCCACCGAGCCATTGCGTGTCGGATTCGGAATATCCGGCGGTCGGGTAGTTGAGCGAATAGGTGAATTGCGACCATGCCCAGCCGCCGGTGCCGTAGAGCAGCGTCTCAGGCGCCAGCAGATAGCCGACGCGCGCGCGCACAGAATAGACCTGTTGCTGCGCGATCTGCTGCGAGATCACGTCGCCGAAGCCGGCATTGAGCGTGTCGGTATGGCTGATGTTCGACCAGCTCGCGTCGCCCTCGATGCCGATGAGCCACCGCGGCCCGAGCATGTGATTGTAGCCGCCGAGCACGCCGCCGATGAAACCCTCGCCGCCGAGGAAATTGGTGTTGATGGTCGAAGCTGAGCCGGTGAAGTTGAAGGCGTCGACATCCAAGCCGTCGACGCCGAAACCGTAACCGACATCGCCGCCGACGTAGAAGCCTTCCCAGGACGGAGCCGTCGACGGAGGCGGCGTGGCATGCGCCTCCTGAGCACCGAGCGCCGGCAACATCACAGCAAGGATAGCGCCGGCAATGGCGGCATGATTTCTGCCGTTCATGTTTTTTGCAGCCCCCCGCGCGCTCCCGCGACAACACGACGTTTGCCGCAGCCACCTGCAAGTTATAGCGGCGCCGCGCGTGCGGACAATGGCGACGTGGCCGAACCGACCGGTTAGCTGATGATTTTATTTGGAAACAAACGGTGCGCTGGTATTGTCCTGCTTCCGGAGGTTGAGCCCGCGCCCAGACCTGAAGGCCGCGGTTACCCCGCCACCTTGCGCAGCCACACCTTGTTGTCGTGGAACGCCGCGCCGCCGAACGGCGCCACCGCATCGGCGCCGGTCAGCGTGTTGATGCCGCGGCCGTCGGCGTAGGCCTTGTTGGGCCAGATCGACTCGGCGATCAGCACGCCGCGGCGGACGCCGTCGAACAATCGGGCGTGCAGGCGCACGCTGCCGCGCCCGTTGCCGAGGGTGACTTGCTCGCCGTCGGCGACCGCGAGCGCTGCGGCGTCGTCGGGATGGATCATCACTTCCGGCCGGCGCTCGCGCGCCAGCGAGGTCGCCGTCTCGGTGAAGCTGGAATTGAGAAAACCGCGCGCCGGCGACGTGGCGAGGCGGAATGGATGTTCGGCGTCCGCTTCCTCGATCACTTCCCAGTGGTCGGGCAGCGGCGGAATGGAAGGACAAGCGATGTTGCCGTGGGCGCGGTCGAACGGCACCGTCGGCCAGTGCGGCTTGAAGCGGAATTTGCCATCCGGGTAAGCGAAGCCGTCGAGATAATGCGCGGTGGCGAAATCCGGCTGGCAATCGATCCAGCGGTTCTGCTCCAGTTCCGCGAGGCCGCCCCAGCCGGAGTTGCGCAGCGTCACGTCGATCAATTCGCGCGGCGTCATGGCGAAGCCTTGATGCTCGGCGCCGAGCCGCTTGGCGAGGGCGCAGATCACCTCGTGATTGGAGCGGCATTCGCCCGGCGGATCGATCAGCTTCGGTCCGAGCAGCAGATACTGGCTGCCGCCGGCCTGATAGAAATCGTCGTGCTCGACGAACATCGTCGCCGGCAACACCACGTCCGCCATCTTCGCGGTGTCGGTCATGAATTGCTCGTGCACGCAGACGAACAGATCCTCGCGGGCGAAGCCGCGCTTCACCGTGTCCTGATCGGGCGCGACCGACACCGGATTGGTATTTTGAATGAGCATCGCCGTGACCGGAGGGCCGCCGCGCAGCGCGTCGCGGTCGCCGGTGAGGATCACGCCGATGCGCGACTGGTCGAGCATGCGGATTGTGGGGTCGCGCACGTCGTTGCCTTCGGTCACGGTCTTGTCGAGGTGAAAGATGCCGCCATTATTGTGGAAGGCGCCGCCGCCCTCATGGCGCCAAGCGCCGGCGACCGCCGCGATGCAGCTTGCGGCATGCATGTTCACCGCGCCGTTGCGCGAGCGCGAGAAGCCGTAGCCGAGGCGGAAATAGGCGCGCTTCCTCTCGCCGACCAGCCGGGCGAACGCCTCGATGGTCTCGACCGGACAGCCGGTGATGCGCGACGCCCACTGCCGGATCGCGCGTGCGCAAATGTTCGGCGAGCTCGCTGCGGCGCGTCGGTGTAGCGCTCGAGATAATCCCAATCGGCCTTCTGGTCGCGGAACAGACAATGCATGACCGCGCAGGCGAGCGCGCCATCGGTGCCCGGCCGGATCAGCACCGCCAGATCGGCCTGCTTCATGGTGCCGTTCATATAAATGTCGACCGCGACGATCTTGGCGCCGCGTTCCTTGCGGGCGCGCGTCGCGTGGGTCATCACGTTGACCTGGGTGTTCACCGCATTGGTGCCCCAGATCACCACCAGATCCGACACCGCCATCTCGCGCGGATCGGCGCCGGCGAGCTTGCCGGTGCCGGCGATGAAGCCGGTCCAGGCCGGATTGACGCAGATGGTGGAGAAGAAGCCGGAATATTTCTTGGCGTGGCGCAGACGGTTGATACCGTCCTTCATGACGTAGCCCATCGTGCCGGCATAATAATAGGGCCAGATCGCCTCCGAGCCGTGTACGCGCTCGGCGCGGGTGAATTGTTCGGCGACGAGGTCGAGCGCATCGTCCCAGGAAATCGGCGCGAATTCGCCGCTGCCCTTGGCGCCGGTGCGGCGCAGCGGCTTGGTCAGCCGATCGGGATGATGCACGCGCTCGGCGTAGCGCGCGACCTTGGCGCAGATGACCCCCGCCGTATAGGCGTTGTCGGCAGCGCCGCGCACGCGGCCGATCGTCTGATCGCCGAACACCTCGACTTCGAGGGCGCAGGTCGATGGGCAATCGTGCGGGCAGGCCGACGCGGCGATTTTTTGCGGGCGGAAGGTCTGGTTCATGATCGATCGCGTCTGTTGAGCCGTGGCACAGCTTGACCGAAGTCCTCCCGGTTCGACTTCGTGACGACCGACGATAGCACATGGCGGACGAGCGGGAAGCGGTGGCGGCGCGCGGTCGCGCCGTATATTCTCGCCGGCAAGACGTAATGGGAGAACCGGGCGTGAAAGCAGCAGTCGTCGGCGAAAAAGGCGCCGAAATCCGCGACGTGCCGAAGCCGGCACCCGGGCCGAACGAAGTTCTGATCGCCGCGCGGGCGTCGAGCCTCAACCGCGCCGATCTGCTCGCGTCCCAGCGCGCCTTTGCCGGCGGCGGTGGCGGCGGAAAGCTCGGTCTCGAATGCGCCGGCGAGGTCGAAGCGGTCGGCGCGGCGGTGACCGGCTTCAAGCCCGGCGACCGGGTGATGGCGTCGTGCGCGGGCGGGTTCGCGCAGTACGTCACGACCGACGCCGGCCGCGTCAATCACATTCCCGGCGGCGCCATGAGCTACGCGCAGGCGGCGTGCCTGCCGCTCGCGCTGTTCACCATGCACAACGCCGTGGTGACCGCCGGCCGCCTCGAGCGCGGCGAAACCCTTCTCATACAGGGCGCGAGTTCCGGCGTCGGCCTCATGGGCATGCAGATCGGCAAGCTGATGGGCGCCTCCTTGGTCATCGGCACCTCGACCGATCCGGAACGCCGGGCGCGCCTCGAGGAATTCGGCTGCGATCTCCCGCTCGACTCACGCGACCCGCAATGGCCGGAGGCGGTCAAGAAGGCGACCGGCGGCAAGGGCGTCGACGTGATCGTCGACATGATAGCTGGCCGCCGTCGTCAACCAGAATCTCGAGGCGGCCGCGGTGCTCGGCCGCATCGTCAATGTCGGCCGGCTCGGCGGCAACAAAGGCGAGTTCAACTTCGACGTCCACGCGCTCAAGCGCATAGACTATATCGGCGTGACATTCCGCACCCGCTCGCTCGAGGAGATCCGCGAGATCAACCGGGCGATGCGCGCCGACCTCTGGCCGGCAGTCGAGACCGGCAATCTGTCGCTGCCGATCTACAAGACCTTCCCGCTCGACGACATCGCCGCGGCGCTGGCGCTGATGAAGGCCAATGCGCACTTCGGGAAGATCGTCATTGCAATTACTTAGGAATTGTAGGGCGCAATAGCGAAGCGTATTGCGCCGTCTTAGTGGGTTGGCGGATTACGCTGCGCTAATCCGCCCTACAATCTGCGCGTCGCCGCGGGCGAACACGTCGTCGAAATAAGCCTGCGAGACCGTGCTGATCTCCCACCAGGTGTTGTTGAGGTCGAGCAGCCTGAAGGCGCGATGGCCGTCCACCGTTTCGAACGTCGAGCACCCGCTTGATGCCGTAGTCGTCCCGGTGCGCGAGCGCGGCTAAGCGGGCGGCGTCGACTTCGGCGTCGGAAGCGACCGACAGCTTGAAGTGATTTTGGGCGCCCTGCTCCTTGGCCTCGCCGTCGCGCACGCAGACGCAGATGACCGACCACGGCCCGCCCTTCCACATGTACTGCGCTTCCGGCAGCGGCCGGACAAGGTCGAGGCCTAGGAAATCGACCAGGAATCGCCGCGTCGCGGCCATGTCGTTGCACTCGTAGGTGCCGTGGGAGAACAATTCGTTGTTGAACAGCGGCGTGACGGCGGGCATTGGCGTTTCCTCTCGGGTTTTTTGATCGGTCAATCGGCGAACTGATCGCCCTTTTCGCGCAGCGCCGCATAGACGAGATCTGGCGTGCGATACTCGATCTCCCACCAGTTGGAATCCTTGTCGACGCAGTAGAGCGCGTAGGAGCCGTTGCGGAAGGCGGGCTTCTGCACGCGCGTAATGCCGTATTCGGCCTTGTGGGCGTTGAGCTTCTGATAGGCTTCGTCGACGGCGGCCTGGCTCGACGCCTCGAAGCCCCAGTGATTGAGCATCTCCTGCGGCACGTCGATCGCAGCGACCTCGCGCACTTCGAGCACCCAATAGGGCTTGCCGTGTCTCGCTTCGCCGGGACGGTGGCCCTTTTCGCGCACGTACATCAGGCCCTTGGCCGGCTCGACGCACTCCATGTCGAACGCTTCCTCCTGCATGCGGCGCGCGCGCTGCAAATCCGTCGTCACCAGCGTGCCGCAGATCAGCGACTGCGTCTTGACTTCGCGGCGGCTTGGCTTGCGGCGTCGCGTGATTGCGGCGGCCTTACCTCGATATTCATGGCGATCTCCCTGACTGTTGTTGCTGTAAATTGTCGCTATAGATCGAGCACGAGCGTCTCGCCCGGCATGGCGCGCGACACGCAGACCTGAAGCACGCTCTGCCTTTCGTCGTCGTCGAGCACGTCGTCGCGGTGGTCGACCTTGCCGGACAGATAGGTGACGCGGCAGGTGCCGCAGCGGCCGGTCGTGCACAGCGTCTTTATTTTGAACCCCGCAGCCCGCAGCACGGCGAGGATGCTCTGGTCGGCGGGCACCGTTAAGGTCTTGCCGGCTTTCTTCAGCACGATGTCGAAGGCCTGATCGCGGTGGCCCGGCGCGAGGTCGGCGGCGCTGCCTTTGAACAATTCGTAATGCACGGTGCCCTGCGGCCAGTCGGCCGCGGCGGCGATGGTGTCGCGAATGAGTTCGAGCGGACCGCAGACATAGACATGGGCGCCGGGCGGACGCGCGCCGAGCAGGGCTTTCAAATCGAGGCCGCGCGACGGATCGCCGCCGTCGAAATGCGTTTGCAGGCGCTCGCCATGACGCGCCCGCAATTCGTCGAGGAACGCCGCCTCCTCGGCGGAACGTGCGCAGTAATGCAGCGTGTAATCCCGACCGAGCGCGGCAAGCCGCGCCGCCATCGACATCATCGGCGTAATGCCGATCCCGCCGGCGATCAGGATGTTGGCCTCGCCGGCTTCATAGAGCGGAAAATCGTTGCTCGGCGCGGAGACGTTGAGAACGTCGCCGACCTCGAGCTTGTCGTGCAGATAGGCCGAACCGCCCAGGCTCTCCGTCTCCCGCAATACGCCGAGCACGTAACGATGGGTTTCGCCGCAATCATTGAGCAGAGAGTAGGAGCGCGTTTCCTCGTTCGGCAGCGCGACGTTGATATGCGCGCCGGCGGTGAACGCCGGCAGCGCGCCGCCATCGGCGGCGGTGAGTTCGATGCGGCGAATGCGCGGCGTCGCCGCGTCAATCCGATCGACTTTCAGTTGGAGCAATTGCGCCATACCCGGCATGATGTCGCGTTGCAACACACTTGCGATTCCAACGGGGGTATGCGTCGAATATTCAAATACCGCGCTTCGGCGCGGCTCGATTGATTTAGATCAAATTGATTCAGATCAAATACGCAAGGAACAGACCCGGAACCGGCCTAGTTTGCGGGACCGAAGCAATCGATGCGGACGGGCTGATCGAACTTGCCGCCATAGACCGACAGCGTCTCGGCGAAGCGCGCACGCACGGCCGGCGCCAGCACGGCTTCCCGGCTGTAACCGTTGAAGCGCATGTTGGCGATCATGCGCTCGGCAAAGGCGTCGAAGTCGGCAAAGCTGCGCCGGTCGGTGTAGGTCGAGATTTGATCCGTCGGGAAACGCGGAGCAGCAAAATTGGCGAGCGCCTCGGCGGCGGTTTTGCGCACCGCGGTTTCGTCGTGGAACAGCTCCATGACGTATTGATGCGGGCCTTGCGCCAACGGCTCCGCCACATAGAGCCGGCCCGACGGCCGCAACACGCGGCGCGCCTCGGCGAGCGCGCCGGCGAGCTTGCCCGCCGGCACGTGGTGGAGGGAAAAAACAAACAGCACGAGGTCGGCTTCGTGATCCGGCTCGGGAAGCGCGTCGGCGGCGGCCTTGACCAGACGATAGCTGCCGGCGCCGTGCGGCGTCGGCTCGGTGCCGGCGATGAAGGGATCGTAGCCGGTGACGTGCGCGCCGAGCTTCGCCAGCGCGCGCGACAGCTGGCCCTCGCCGCAGCCGATGTCGAGGATGCGCAGTCCCGCCACGGGCCCAACCGTCGCCAATAATGCATCGAGATGTGATACCACGCCGAGATCGCGCATTTCAGTTACCTCTGCCGCTACTATGGCTCGCCGGGCTTGAACGGCTCCTGTCTGTCCGGCGGCACGCTCTGCTCGGCCATAGCGAGCTGCATCGCGATGGCGATGTAAGTGCCGGCGACCGCGGTGAGGTCGACCACCTGCTGCTCGCCGAGGAGCTTTTTGGTCCGCGCAAACGTCTCGTCGGACACCGCGTGCTTGGTGGTGAGCTCGGTGACGAAATCATACACCGCCGCCTCTTCCGGCGGCATGTTCGAGGGCCGTTTGTTGGCCTTGAGCTCGGCGACGATGTCGGGCGACAACCCGGCCTTGATCGCCAGCGGCGCGTGCGCCAACCATTCCACCTGCGAGCGCCATTGCCGGCCGATGATCAGAATGGCGAACTCGTTGAGCTTCAACGGCACCGAGGTTTCCCAGCGCAGATAATGCAGGAGATCGAACATCCGCTGGCCGAGCACGGGGCTGCGCAGCAGCGGATTGTAGGGCCCGCCGAGGCCGACGCTCGACACCTTCATGATCTGTTCGCCGAGCGGCTTCTGCTGGTCGCTGAGCTGTTCCATGGTCAGCAACTGGAAACGCGGCTCTTTGCTCATGGCATTATTCTCGGCATTCGGTCCTATCGTCGCGATCAGCCAACCCGCCGCCGCCATCAGGATCAAGGCCGCCGCAGTCAAGCGTGTCATGGCACGACTCCAGATTTGGCATGACTTCCAGGTTTGCGCCCAACCGATCGGACACGATCACACACCCGATTGCAACATGCATCGATCGAAAACGAGCCGGCACAAGCTGCCGGCTCTGCTGCGAAACTAAAGGCGCGATTATTGCGGCGCCTTGCCGCCGTTGTGCTTGCACTCGTGGCGGAATTTCTTGCGGTCCTTGCCGTGCAGGCCCTTGGCGTTGGCCTGATCGCTGCAGGACTTGGAGATGGCCTTCTTGTCCATCGCCGCCGCCGGGGCAGCCGCCGGAGCCGCGGGTTTATCCTGCGCGAACGCGGTGCCCATGCCGATCGCGAGCGACAGCAGGACAGCACTACCGAGCATTTTCATGATCCGTTTCCTCCTCAAATATTGGGCTTGAATGGGTAGACCAGTTTCACCACGGCAACAAGACGCGGCTTCCGGCGAATGCGGGGTGCGCCGAATCTATTGCGACAGTTCTTGCTCGGTCGGCAACCGCCCGTGCGGCGTCAATTGGTCGATGACTTCCGGCAAATGCTGGCTCAGGCCGGCGAGCAAATCGTCGCGCGACAACCCGGAATGCGCCATCAGGGTATTGATCTGATCGGCGCCGAGCGCCTTGGCGAGATCGTCGGACGAAATCGATTGATTCGGCCCGTTGCCGACCCAGGAATTGGCGGCCGCGCCTTGGCCGGATTGCTGGAATTGCCGCAGCAAGTCGGCGAGGCCGCCGCTGAGCACGCTGCCCGCCGCGCCGCCGGCCAGCAAGCCGCCCAAACCCGTTTTGAGGAGGTCACCGAGCGCGCCGCCGGAACTCGGCGCCGGCGCCGGCGCGGAGGGGCCGGCCGGGGCCGCGTTCGGCTGGCTGGTGAGGCTTTTCAACGCCTTGTAGGCCAAGAGGCCGAGGATCGCCATGGTGATCGGCGACATGCCCCCGCCGCTGGTGCCACCGCCGGCGCCGCGTGAACCATGCGGTCCGTTCTGCATCCCATTGAGAACATCCATCAATCCCATGACGCGCCTCCCTCGAGCAACGATGTGCGATGCAATGAGCCCACAACACTGTCACGGGATCGTGTCGAATTTATACGCCATGAATTTATAAGCCATGAGAGCCGTCGGCCACGCGTATCATCGGCCGGCGCGATCGCCTAATTGATGGCGATCGCGTCACGCGCCGGAATGCGCACCGGCTCCGCCGGCTGGAATTGCGCGAGCATCTGCAGCGCCTTGAGATCGATGAATGCCACCTGCCGCTCGTTGACCGCGATCAGCCGTTCGGCGCGCAGCTTTCCCAGCGTGCGATTGAGGTGGGGCACGCTCAAGCCGAGCGCGTCGCTCATCATCTCCTGCGTGAACGGGAGCGTAAAGGCGTCGGCGTCGGCGAGGCCGACCAGCGCCAGCCGGGAGTGAATCTCCAGCAGCAGGTGCGCGAGCCGTTCGGTCGGCGCACGACGTCCGACATTGATGACGTGCTCGGCGCAATAGGCCGCCTCCTGGGCGGCGAGCCAGCCGAGCAACAGCCCGAACTTCGGCTGCCGGTAGCACAGATCGACGTACGCCTGCAGCGAGCAGATTCGCAGCGTCATGTCGGTGACGGCGACGACGGAATTGGTGGCGCGGCTGAGAAAACTGCCGGGCAGCCCGATCACGTCTCCCGGCAGCACGAAATTGACGATCTGCCGCTTGCCGTTGCGCAACAGCTTGTAGCGGGCGGCATAGCCGTCCTTGACGAAGCAGAGCTTGCAGAATTCGTAGCCGTCGAGCACGAGGTCGCGGCGCTTGGTCAAGGTCAGTTCGGTTTCGATCACCGCGCGCAGGCTGCGCAGATCGGCCGCGTCGAGGTCGATCAAGCCGCCGATCCGCGCGACCAGGGGGTCGTCACCCCAAATCGACTTGACGGCGGCACCCGGCGCCCGCGTGGGGGCCGGGGCCCGCACCGGGGCGATCATGCGCGCGGCGACGGATGGACCCTGCTTCATGTTCGTAATCTGGATCAATAAGCACCATGAAAGCCACCCCTACTAAAGACGGTCACACTGCGTCGGAGGCGAGCACACAAGTCTAGGGAGATGAGACGTGACCAGCAAACAAACGCCTTTTGGACGTGGTATTTCCGGACCTCGCATTTCGCGGCGCACAATGCTGCGACAAGCGGTCGCAACCGGCGCCGGCATCGGCGCGCTGTCGGTCGGCGGCCCATCGTCGTTGAGCTTCGTACAGGGGGCGCTCGCGGCGGACCAGCCCCCGCTCGGCACCTGGCCGGAAGGGTCGTCCGGCTCTTCGGTCACCATCGGCGCCGCGGTGCCGCGGACGGGCGCCTATGCCGCGCAGGGCGAAGACGAGCTCAAGGGTTGGCAGCTTGCCGTCGATCACATCAACGAAGGCCATGAGCTGATCAAGAAAATCGCGCCCAAGGTCACCAAGGGCGTGCTCGGCAAGGAAGTGAAGCTCGTGTCCGCCGACAGCGGCGCCAAGCCGAACAATGCGGTGCAGGAACAGCAGACCTTCATCAACGACAACAAGATCGTGCTGATGACCGGATCGACCTCGTCGGCGGTCGCGGTTGCGCTCAACAAGTTCGCCCAGCGCGAGAAGGTGCTCTACGTCACCGGTATCTCGGGCTCGAACGACACCACCGGCAAGGATTGCGTGCGCTACGGCTTCCGCCAGAACTTCTACGGCGAAACCGCGGCCAATGCGATCGGCCCGGTGCTGCTGAAGAACTTCGGCAAGGACAAGAAGGCGGCGTTCATGACGCCGGACTATACCTATGGCCACACCGTCACCAAGTCGGTGAACGACTATCTGACCGCGAACGGCGGCTGGACCATGGTGACCAACCAGGTCTCCCCGCTCGGCACGCAGGACTTCAGCCAATACCTCACCAACATCAGCAACTCCGGCGCCGAGTTCATCATCAACGTGAATTGGGGTCGCGACGCCGTGCTGTCCGTGCAGCAGGCCAAGCAATTCGGGCTGACGCCGAAGATGAAGATGGTGATTCCCTACCAGATCCCCTTCCTCGCCAAGGAAGTCGGTGCGGAACTCACCGAGGGCGTGTTCGCCGCCACCGACTTCTGGTGGACGCTCGAGGACAAATATCCGCTGGCCAAGATGTTTGTCGAAGCCTTCAACAAGAAGTACGGCTACCGGCCCGAATGGGGCGCCGAGAACTCCTACATGTCGCTCGCGATATGGGCTCGCATGGTCTCGGAAGCCGGCACCTTCTACCCGCCGGAAGTCATCAAGCAGTACGAGAAGGGCGAGACCTTCCCGTCCATGGTGGGCGACGTGCATTTCCGTCCGGAGGATCATCAATTGGTCCGTCCGGTCGTCATCGTCCGCGGTAAGGCGCCGAAGGACATGAAGAACCCCGAGGACTATTGGGAGGTGGTCGAAGTCGTTCCCGGCGAGCCGCTGATGCAGAAGCCGGACGCGTTCGGCTGCCATCTCGGCGACTACTCCTGACGGCCGTTCAAGACGCCTTCTCAGCACCGTCCGGCGCGGAGAAGGCTCGTCAGGCCGTCACGTTGATCCCATGCTGGCCGGTTCCAAGGCCGGGTTGAAGCCGCGAAGCTATCGTCTTCGCCCCTTGAGCCCGGCCAGTTGGTATTGAATTAAATCGGAAACCGGCGAAAATGCAGCGCAACAAATTGCGGACGACAGCGTGATCAACTGGCCTAATTTTGTCTCGCAGGTCTTCAACGGCGTGGTGCTCGGCGCGCTGCTGGCGCTGATCTCGTCCGGGCTGACCATCATCTACGGCACGCTCGGCGTCCTCAATCTCGCCCATGGCGCGATGTTCATGCTGGGCGGTTATGCCGGCTGGCTCGCCTATACCTATACGGGTTCCTTTCTCATAGCCGTCGTCGCCGGTTCTGTGTTCGTCATGCTGGTCGGCGTGGTGATGGAGCGCCTGGTCATCCGCCACTTCTACTCCCGCCCGCACGAGGACCAGCTCCTCGTCACCTTCGGTATTGGCATCGTGTTCGTGGAGACGGTGCGCTTTTTCTTCGGCAGCCTGACCAAGACGCTTCCCGCGCCTTCCGCTTTGGCCGGCATCACGCCGATCGGCTTCATGTTTTATCCGACCTATCGCCTGGCACTGCTCGGTATCGTCGCGGTGGCGCTGATCGCACTCTACCTCGTGCTCTATCGCACCCGCATCGGCATGATCGTGCGCGCCGGCATCGAAGATTCCGTCATGGTCGATTCGCTCGGCATCGACGTCTACAAGATCTTCATGCTGGTGTTCGGCATCGGCGCGATGGCCGCGGGCTTTGCCGGCATCGTCAATGCGCCGGTGGTCTCGATCGCGCCCGATGTCGGCGAAACGATTCTGGTTCAGACCTTCGTGGTCGTCGTCATCGGCGGCGTCGGATCGTTCCCCGGGGCCATCCTGGGCGGCTTCATCGCCGGCGAGATCATCAGCATAACGTCTATGTTCAATCCCGGCTATTCCTACGTCATGCTGTTCGTGGCGATGACGCTGGTGCTGGTGCTTCGTCCCTATGGTCTGCTCGGCACCGCCGGCCGCGAATGAGCGTGATTGATTGATGCCCAGGCAAAGTTCCGTTCTGGTCGAAACATTGACGGCGATCGGCCTGATCGCCGCACCGTTCGTGCTGCCTCATCTCGGCTTCGCGCCGACGACCATGAGCCGCATCATGGTGTGGGGCCTGTTCGGCATCGGCTTCGACATCCTGTTCGGCTACACCGGGCTCCTGTCGTTCGGTCAATCGGCGTTCTTCGGTACCGGCGGCATGGTCGCCGCCTATCTGCTCACCGAGCTCGATTTTCCCCACGTCCTCATCAGCGTGATCATCGGCACCATCGCGGTCGCGGTCGTCGGCTTTCTGGTCGGGCTGATCGCGCTGCGCCGCACCGGCATCTATTTCGCCATGATCACGGTGGCGATCGCCGAGGTGTTCTATTTCGTCGAGTTCAATCCGCTGTCGGACTATACCGGCGGCGAGAACGGGCTCCCCGGCGTGCCGACGCCGACGCTGCCGCTCGGCTTCACCACCATCAAATTCGACACCGACTGGAAGATGTACGCGTTCCTGGCGTTCTGGTATTTCGTCGGCATCGTGATCGCGCTGCGCATCGTGCGCTCGCCGGTCGGCGCCGTGCTCAGCGCCATCCGCGACAATCCGCTGCGCGCTGCCGCCGTCGGCCATGACATCCACGGCTACAAGCTCACCGCCTTCGTCATCGCCGCCGCCTATGCCGGCTTCGCCGGCGGCCTGCTCGGCGTGATGCAGGGCTTCATGCCGCCCGACGCCTTCACCTTCGACACCTCCGGCCAGCTCGTCATGCAGACCGCGATCGGCGGCGCCGGCACCCTGTTCGGGCCGTTGGTCGGCGCGACCGTATGGCTCTATTTCTCCGACTTCTTCCAGAACACGCTGCACCTCGGCGCCACCTGGAAGCTGGTGCTCGGCCTCGTCTTCGTCCTGCTCGTCTGCTTCCTGCGCCGCGGCCTGGTCGGCGCCTTCAAGGATCTGTTCGGATTCCTGAGCCGCTATCCGACAACGCACCGCCAGCTCAAGACGGCGTCGCTGAGCGCCGCAATGGTGAACGAGCCGAACGCCGCGCTGCTGGCGCCCAAGACCGCGCCGGCCGCCGCGATCATGGCGCGGCGGCGACCGCCGACCGACGGCTCCGGCCCGATCCTGCAGGCGACCGGGCTGACCAAGCGCTATGGCGGCCTCCTTGCCAACTCCAACATCGATTTCGCGGTGACGCACGGCGAGCGGCGCGGCGTGATCGGGCCGAACGGCGCCGGCAAGTCGACGTTCTTCAAGATGCTGACCTGCGAGGTCGAGCCGACCTCCGGCACGATCGTGTTCGAAGGCCGCGACATCACCGGGATGAACGTGACCGACGTGTGCCAGCTCGGCCTGACCAAGAGCTATCAGGTCAACCAGCTGTTCACCCGGCTCACGGTGCGCGAGAACGTGACGATCGCCGCGCTGGCCGGATTGCGAGGGAAATTCCGGCTCGACCTGCTGCGCCCGCTCGCGCGAATCCCGGGGCTCGACCAGCAGGTCGAGCACACCTTGGCGCTGGTCGACCTCGCCGGCCGCGCCGACGTTGCGGTCGCAGCCTTGGCCTATGGCGAGAAACGGCGCCTCGAGGTCGGCCTGGCACTGGCGAGTTCGCCGTCGCTCCTTCTGCTCGACGAGCCGCTCGCCGGCATGAGCCCGCTCGAGCGCATCGAGATGGTGAAGCTTTTGAAATCGATCGGGGTCGGCCGCACCATGATCATCATCGATCACGACATGGATGCGCTGTTCGAACTGGTCGAACGCGTCACCGTGCTGCAGGAAGGCCGCGTGCTGGTCGAAGGTACGCCGCAGGACATCAAAAGCAACACGGCCGTGCAGGAAGCCTATCTCGGCGGGGTGCAGCAAGAATGAGCCTGCTCGAAGTCTCCGGCCTCAATTCCTATTACGGGGATTCCCATATCCTGTTCGACGTGGCGTTGTCGGTCGAGCGCAACGAAGTGGTCGCGCTGCTCGGCCGCAACGGCGCCGGCAAGAGCACGACGTTGAAGAGCCTGATGGGCGTCGTCACGCCGCGCGCGGGATCGATCGTGCTCGACGGCGTCGAACTCGCGGGAAAAAAGAGCCATCGCATCGCGCAGGCGGGCATGCAGCTCGTCCACGAGGACCGCCGTATATTCGGCAGCCTCAACGTCGAGGAAAACATCATCCTCGCCGGCCTCACCGCGCCGAACCGCTGGCCGCTCGAACGGGTTTACGCCATGTTCCCGCGGCTCGAGGAGCGGCGCTCGAGCCGCGGCACCGATCTGTCCGGCGGCGAGCAGCAGATGCTGGCGATCGCGCGGGCGCTGGTGCGCGAGCCGAAAATCCTGCTGCTCGACGAACCGTTCGAGGGACTGGCGCCGATCATCGTGCGCGATCTCCTCGCCACCTGCCGCAAGCTCGCCGAGGCGGGCCAGACGATCCTGGTGGTGGAGCAGAACATCTCCGCCGCCATGACGCTCGCCGACCGCCTCTACATCATCAGAAACGGCCACATCGTCGAAGCGCTGACCGCACAAGCCGTGCGCGCCCAGCCGGAAAAGCTGCACCGGCATCTCGGCGTTTAGCCGGCAGTACGCCGCCGATTGACAGACGACCCGTACGGACCGACGCTGAGCGACCGCGCTTCGCGCGATCGCTCGGAGAATTCATTCATGGCGCTGACTGATATCGGCCTCGCCGCACCGACACAGCGGCAAGCCTCTACGCCGCCGGACATGCGCGCGATCCTCGACGCCCAGCGCGCCGCCTTCCTGCGCACGGGAGCGCCATCGCTCGACGAGCGCCTCGCCGACCTCGCCAAATTGGGCGATGCAGTCAACCGTTGTCTCGACGACCTGGACAAGGCCATCGCGGCGGACTTCGGTACGCGCTCGCGTTATGAAACCGAGCTGGCCGAGGTCTTTCCGGCGCTCTCGGAAATCCGCCATGCCTCGCGTCACCTCGCCCGATGGATGCGGCCGAAACGGGTGGCGGTCGACCTCGAATTCATGCCGGCGAGCGCCCGTATTCTCTACCAGCCGGTCGGCATCGTCGGCATCATCAGCCCGTGGAATTATCCCTTCAATCTCACCATCGTGCCGCTGATCGCAGCGCTCGCCGCCGGCAACCGGGTGATGCTGAAACCCTCGGAGCTGACGCCGCGCACGTCGGACTTTCTGGCCGAATTTCTCGCCGGCCTGTTTCCGCCCGAGAAGGTCGCGACGATCGTCGGCGGCCCCGATGTCGGCCAGGCATTCTCGAGACTGCCGTTCGATCATCTGCTCTATACCGGCTCGACGGCGGTCGGCCGCCTCGTCATGCAGGCCGCCGCCGAGAATCTGACGCCGGTGACGCTCGAGCTCGGCGGCAAATCGCCTTGCATCATCGGCGAGGACGCCGCGCTCGCGGGCGCCGTCGGCAGCATCGTTCAGGGCAAGTTCCTCAACGCCGGCCAGACCTGCATCGCGCCGGACTATGTGCTCCTGCCCGAGGCCCGGCTCGAAGAGTTCGTTGCGCGCACGACCGCGACGGTGACGAAATTCTATCCGACGCTCGCCGACAATCCCGATTACACCTCGATCGTCAGCGACCGGCACTATGGGCGCATCGCCCAATACGTCGCCGACGCCAAGGCGAGCGGCGCGCGTGTCGTCGAGATCAATCCGAAGCACGAGGCCTTGCCACCGCAGGCGCGCAAGCTCCCGCCGACTTTGGTGATCGACCCGGCCGAGGATTTGGCGCTGATGCGCGAGGAGGTCTTCGGCCCGGTGCTGCCGGTCAAAACCTATCGCAGCCTCGACGACGCCATCGCTTACGTCAACGCACGGCCACGTCCGCTCGCGCTTTATTATTTCGGCGAGGACGCGGCCGCGCGCGACCGCGTTCTTGACAGAACGATTTCCGGCGGCGCCGCGGTCAACGCCACGCTGTTCCAATTCGCGGTCGAGAAGCTGCCGTTCGGCGGCATCGGCGCCTCGGGCATCGGCGCCTATCACGGCGAATTCGGTTTCCAGACGTTCTCGCACCGCAAGGGCGTCTTTCTGCAAAGCCGCCTGAGTGGCACCAGCCTCCTGCGTCCGCCGTTCGGCCGCGTCGCCGATCTGATGCTGAAATTTTTGCGCCGCGGGTTTTAAGCCGTAATCATCGCGGCGGCTTTCTCCGCGATCATGATGACCGGCGCGTTGGTGTTGCCGCTGACCACGGTCGGCATGATCGAGGCATCGACCACGCGCAGCCCTTCGACGCCGCGCACGCGGAGACGATTGTCGACCACGGCCGACGCATCGTCGCCCATCTTGCAGGTGCCGACCGGATGATATTCGGTCTCGGCGGTCAAGCGCACGAACTCTTCCAGCTCGGCCGCGGATTGCCGCGCCGCGCCGGGCAGCCGTTCCTCGGCGAACCACGGCCGAAACGCCGGCATCGCCAGAATCTCGCGGCCCCGCCGCAGGCCTTCGAGCAAAATCCGCAGATCGTGCTCGAACGCGAGGTAGCGCGGATCCATCATCGGCGGCTCTGCCGGATCGGCCGACGCGAGGCGGATCTCGCCGCGGCTTTGCGGCCGCAGGCAGCAGGCGTGCAGCGTCACGCCGTAGCCGTCGAGCCGCTTGCGGGCATGATCGACGACCTGCGCCGGGATGAAATGAAACTGAATGTCCGGCGTCGCGGCGCCGGGTCCGCTCGAGACGAAGGCGCCGGCCTCGGCGACATTGCTGGTGCCCGGACCGGTTCGGTGCAGCAGCCATCGCAGTCCGACCGCGAGCGCGGCGAGACCCCGGTCCTTGCCGTCGAGCGTGATCGGCCGCGTCGTGCGCTGCACGATGTTGACGTTCAGATGGTCCTGGAGATTCTTGCCGACGCCGGGAAGGTCGAGCACGACCGGCACGCCCACGGCCCGCAATTCGTCCGCGGGACCGATCCCGGACAACAACAACAATTGCGGCGAGTTGATCGCGCCGGCCGCGAGCAGCACCTCGCGCTCGGCTCGCGCCGTGCGCCGCCGGCCGCCGCGCCCATACTCGACGCCGACGGCGCGGCCGTTCTCGATCACGATACGGCTCGCCTGCGCCTTGCTGATGATCGTGAGGTTGCCGCGCGCCGCGGCGGGGTGAAGATAGGCCGACGCGGCGCTCCAGCGCGCGCCGTTCTTCTGCGTGACCTGATAAAGCCCGCAGCCGTGCTGCACCGCGCCGTTGAAATCGGGATTGAGCGGAATTCCCGCCTGCTGCGCGGCCTCGACGAAGACGTAGCTCAGAGGATTGGTGTAAGGCCGTTCGGCGACGTTGAGCGGACCATCGCCGCCGTGGAATTCGTCGTGCAGCCGTTCGTTGCGCTCGGCTTTCTTGAAAAACGGCAGCACGTCGGCATAGCTCCAGCCGGCATTGCCGAGCTGACGCCAATGGTCGTAATCCGCCGGCTGGCCGCGGATATAGACCATGGCGTTGACGGAACTCGACCCGCCCAAAAGGCGGCCGCGCGGCCAATACATCCGCCGGCCGGCCATGGCCGCCTGCGGCGCGGTATTGTACTGCCAGTCGAACTGCGGCGTCGAAAGTTTGGCGATTCCCGCCGGCATCCGCACAAACAACGATTTATCGGAGCCGCCGGCCTCGATCAGCAGCACCTTGATCGCCGGGTCCGCGGACAGCCGGTTTGCCAAAACCGACCCCGCCGAGCCCGACCCGACGATGATGTAATCGTACGCCCCCGGAACCATGCCCCACTATAGCGCGTCGACGACCTTGCGCAGCAAGGCCTGCACGTGCTCCGCCGCCGCCTTGAGGCCCGGATTTTCGATCGCCTGCATCGAGGCGACCGGATCGATCACGGCGACCTCGGTTTTGCCGGCGTCGGTCTCTTGCACCACGACGTTGCAGGGCAACATCGTTCCGATCTTGTCCTCGAGCGACAGCGCCTCGAGCGCGAGCTTGGGATTGCAGGCGCCGAGAATGCGGTAGTTGCGGAAATCGACGCCGATCTTGGTCTTGAGGGTCTGCTTGATGTCGATTTCGCTGACGACGCCAAAACCCTGCTGTTTGAGAGCGTCGATGGTGCGCCGCACGGCCTCGTCGAAGCCCACCGGCAGCGTCTTTGCAAAATAGTAGCTCATGGGGCCCTCTTCGCTCGATCGCGTGACGGCTTGCATTTCACGGCCGCGGCGTTGCCGCGTTGATTTCGATCAAGCCGGCATCATTCGGGGCCGGCGGCAAATTGACACGACGGGGTAACGGACCGACATTGCTCGGACTTTTATCTTCGCGCTTGCCGGGGGCTCGAACGATGACGCTCGCTGAATCTTCCCTCAGCCCAACCACCATCACCGTATCGTCTGCGCCAGCGTCCGCGGATTCATTGCGTGACATGCCGGCGCGCGAGATCGTTGCGAAGATCGCCGGCGGCGAATTATCCGCCACGGACGTTGTCGGAACCTTCATCGCGCGGCTCGAAGCCGTCGATGCAAAGCTCAATGCCGTGACCGTCGAGCTGTTCGACAGCGCGCGCCAAGCGGCCGCCGCGGTCGACCAGGCCCGTGCGCGCGGCGACAAGCTCGGTCCGCTCGCCGGCCTGCCGGTCACGATCAAGGAATGTTTCGATCTCGCCGGCACCGCCTCGACCTTTGGGCTGCCGTCGCGGCGCGACGTGATCGAACGCGAGAGCGATCCTTATGTCGCCGCGCTCCTCGCCGCCGGCGCGATCCCGATCGTCAAAAGCAACACGCCGCAGCTCCTGATTTATACCGAAACCGACAATCCGCTGTACGGCCGCACCAACAATCCGTGGAATCTGGAAAGGTCGTGCGGCGGCTCGAGCGGCGGCGAAGCGGCGCTGATCGCCGCCGGCGCCTCGCCGCTCGGGCTCGGCAACGACATCGGCGGCAGCCTGCGCGTGCCCGCGGCGTTCTGCGGCATCACCTCGATCCGGCCGACCGCCGGACGCACGCCCGACCATTGCGCCCATGGCTTGCCGGTCGGGCAGCGCGCGATCGTGAGCCAAGCCGGCCCCATGGCGCGGCATGTGACGGACCTGGTGATGGCGTTGCGCGTCCTTGACCGCGCCCGCGATCCCTTGATGGATCCGGGCCCGGAACTCGAGGATCCAGCCACCGTCGACATGAGCCGCCTGCGTTTTGCGACCTTCACCGACGACGGCGAGTTTCCGGTTGCTCCGGCGATCAGGCGCGCGGTCGGCGAAGCGGCCGCCATGCTGACGGCGGCGGGCGCAACGCAGGTCACATGGAAGCCGCCGGCGCTCAGCCGGGCGAGCGATTTTCTGTTCGCCTGCCTTTCCGCGGATCGCGGTCAGGCGTTCAAGCGGCTGTTGCGCGGCAACCGCCGCGATCCGCATCTCGCGCAGCTCCTTCTCACCATGAAGGTCCCGTACAGGCTGCGCGGCGCGCTCGGCGCCCTGCTCGCGGCGCTGGGTCAGCGCCGCGCCGCGATGACGCTCTCGAGGCTCGGCTCCGGAAGCGCCGACGACTATTGGCAGGCCGTCGAAGCGATGGCGGATTTTCGCCGCGATCTCCTGCGTTCGCTCGACCGGGCCGACGGCGGTCCGATTGATCTCATTGTTTGTCCCGCCTACCCGCTGCCGGCCGTGCGGCACGGCGCGAACGTCCTGATGCCGATGCCTGGCGCCTATGCGCCGCTTGCGAATGTCATCGGCTTTCCCGCCGGCATCGTGCCGCTGACGCGCGTGCCTCCGGACGAGGAAAGCGACCGCCGGGTGAGCTTCGATCTTGTCGACCGCATCGCGCGCAAGACCGAACGCGGCAGCGCGGGCCTGCCGGTCACGGTGCAAGTGATTGCGCGGCCATGGCGCGACCACGTCGCGCTCGCCGCCATGGCCGCGATCGAAACAGCGGCGAAGACGCGGCCGGATTATCCGGCGCGTCCGCCGCTTTAAGCAGCGCGCGGGCGAACGCCCACCGCCGATCACTAACGTCGAAACACCGTCCGCTTCGTCATCTCGATTGACAGCGGCCGTGGCGTCCCATGTATGATCGAACCTACAAAAAAACTTATACGTGGGGCATTGTCATGGAAACGTTCGACTACATCGTGGTCGGCGGCGGATCGGCGGGTTGCACCGTGACCCACCGTCTGGTGAAAGCCGGGAAAAGCGTGCTGGTGATCGAGGCCGGCCCCGACGACAACAATCAATTCGTCAACATGCCGGGCGGCTTCGTCCGTCTGTTCTCGACCGAACGCGTGCAGTTCTATTTGTCGGAGCCGCAGAGCGCGGCGGGCGACCGCCCGATCGCCGTGCCGCAGGGCCGCACGCTGGGCGGCGGCTCGTCCGTCAACGCCATGATCTATATTCGCGGCACGTCGCATGACTACGATGAATGGCACGAGATGGGCTGCACCGGCTGGGGCTGGGACGAGGTGCTGCCGGTATTCAAGCGCGCGGAAAGCAATCAGCGTCTGGCCGGACCGCTCCACGGCACCGACGGGCCGTTGCCGGTTTCCGATGCGCGCTTCCACCATCCCCTGAGTTACGCCGGCCTGCGCGCGGCGCAGGAAGCGGGCTATCCCTACAACGACGATTTCAACGGCGCGACCCAGCAGGGCGTCGGCTTCTATCAGGTCACGCAGCGCGACGCCGTGCGCGGTTCGGCCGCCGCGAGTTATCTCCGACCGCTCATGGGCAACCCCAAGCTCAAGGTCATGACCCGCGCCAGCGTCGGCAAGCTCGTCACCGAGAACGGCGCCGCCGTCGGCGTGACGATCATCGACGGTTCCGGCGCCGCAATCGAGGCGCGGGCGCGCGAGGAAGTGATCCTCACCGCCGGCGCATTGGCGACGCCGAAAATTCTCATGCTGTCGGGCATCGGTCCGGCGCAACATCTAAGCGCGCTCGGCATACCAGTGGTGCGTGAGCTGCGCGGCGTCGGCGAGAACTTCCAGGATCATCTCGACGCTCCGTTCTACGTCCGCGTCAAGGACCCGATCAGTCTGCTCGGCCACGACCAGGGTCTCAAGGCGGCACGGCATTATCTGCAATACAAGCTGTTCCGCAGCGGGCTTCTGTGCTCGAACATCGTCGAAGCCGGCGCCTTCATCGATACGACCGGCTCCGGCCGCTCCGACATCCAGATCCATTTCATTCCGCAATTGCTCGGCGATCCGCCGCGCGAGGGTCCGCCAGGGCACGGCATCAGCATCAACCCGGCCATCCTCGATCCGAAATCGCGCGGCACGGTGCGGCTGCGTTCGACCAATGCGCAGGACCCGATCTTGTTCGATCCGAAATTCCTGTCGGCGCCCGAGGACCTCGCCGCGTTCGCGCGCGGCATCAAGGTGGCGCGCAAGATCGGCAGCCAGCCTTCGCTGCGCCGGCTCGGCGGCGTCGAAATCTCGCCGCTCGGCGAGCCGCTGATGCAGACCGACGCAGAGATGGCCGAGCACGCCAAGCGTTACGCCAAGAGCATCTATCATCCGGTCGGCACCTGCCGCATGGGCACCGACGACGGCGCCGTCGTCGATCCGAGCTTGCGCGTGCGCGGCGTGCCGCGGCTGCGCATCTGCGACGCCTCGATCATGCCCAAGATCGTGCGCGGCAACACCAACGCGCCGACCATCATGATCGCGGAGCGATGCGCCGATTTCATTCTCGGCGCGCGGTAGTTCAAGCTCGGCGCCCTTCCGAGTTGCGCCTGCCGGGTTCCTCCTCCATACGAATGGCAATGAACGAGCGGGCGACCTTCATCGACCGGCACGGCTTGCGCAGCGACGAGCAAAAACGTTTCGCCGCAGACGTGCTGCGGCGCGTCGAGGCGGAAAAGCTGCGTTTTGTCAGGCTCGCCTGGGGCGACACCCACGGCTATTCGCGCGCCAAGACGCTGACGGTGCCGGCGTTCGCCGCGGCGTTGAAGAGCGGCTACAATATCGGCGTCGCCACCACGACGCTCGATTCCGCCGGCGCGCGCGTGTTCGCCTCGTTCACGCGCGGCGGCGGCATGGGGCTCGACGAGATGACGGGCTCGCCCAATCTCACGCTCGTTCCCGACCCGTCGACCTTCCGCATTTTGCCATGGGCGCCCGGCGTCGGCTGGATCCTCGGCGATGAGTATTTCAACGACGGCCGGCCGTTTCATTTCTCGCCGCGGGCGCTGCTGCGCCGGGCGTTGGCGCGGCTCGCCGAACGCGGCGCGCAGGGCGTCATCGGCGCGGAGATCGAATGGTATTTGTTGCGCGCCGCCGACGAACCTTTGAGCGACGACAATATCGGCAGCCCAGGCACGCGCGGGCGTCCGATCCGGACGTTTCCGGTCGAGCCCGGCTACCACTACCATTCCGAAACCAACATGGACCTGATGCAACCGGTGTTCGATGCGCTCGCCGACGCGTTCGCGTCGCTCGGGCTCGACCTGCGCTCGATCGAAAACGAGTGGGGGCCCGGCCAGGTCGAATGCACCTTCGCGCCGCGCGCCGCGTTGCAAGCCGCCGACAATATCTTGTTGTTCCGCACCGCGACGCGCCAGATCTGCCGCCGCCTCGGCTATTTCGCCACGTTCATGGCCCGCCCGGCGTTGAAGGGCTTTTATTCCAGCGGCTGGCATCTGCATCAGTCGCTCGTCGATGCGTCGAGCGGCATCAATCTGTTCATGCCGCAAAAAGCCGGCGAGGTTCTCTCCCCGCTCGGCCGCTCCTATCTCGCCGGCCTGTTGCAGTACGCGGTGCCCGGCACGGTGTTCGCAACCCCGACCGTCAACGGCTATCGCCGCTTCCGGCCGAACTCGCTGGCGCCGGACCGCGCCACCTGGGCCTACGATCACCGCGGCGCCATGATCCGCGTGCTCGGCGGCGTCGGCGATCCGGCGACCCGCCTCGAAAATCGCGCCGGCGAGCCCGCCGCCAATCCGTATCTCTATATTCTCTCCCAGATCGTCGCCGGCCTCGCCGGCATCGAGGCCGAACTGCAACCGCCGGCGCCGAACGACGAACCTTACGCCGCCGAGCGGCCGCTGTTGCCCAAAAGCCTGCCCGAGGCGCTCGACGCGCTCGAGAACGAGCCGTTGTTCCGCCGCGCGCTCGGCGATACGTTCGTCGACTATTTCGTCAAGCTGAAGCGGACGGAAGCTGGGCGGTATGCCACCGCCACGCCCGAGGCTGGTGATGAGCCGAGCGCGTGGGAGCAGAATGAATATTTCGATTTCTTTTAGATTTCCCCTCCCCCTTGTGGGGAGGGGTAGGGGTGGGGGTCGCGAAATTAAAGTGCATGCGTCGCCGCCCGTACATCTCGTCCCGACCCCCACCCCTAACCCCTCCCCACAAGGGGGAGGGGAATAGAGGAGGGGGAACAGATAAGGAGCGCACCATGACGGCGCTGGAGAAGATCGGACCGCAGCCGACCCGGCTCGGCGGGACCGCTTTGTACGACTGGGATCATCTGGTCCAGGAAGACCGCGCGCACCGGCTGATCTACACCGATCCCATGATCTTCGAAGCGGAGATGACCAACATCTTCGGCGGCACCTGGACGTACATCGCGCACGAAAGCGAAATCCCGCACGAGAACGACTTCATCACCCGTCGTCTCGGCTTGCGTCCGCTCATCATCGTGCGCGACGGCGACGGACAAATCCGCGCGCTCTATAATCGCTGCACCCATCGCGGCACGACACTCTGCCGCTGGGAGAAGGGCAACAGCAAATCGTTCCAGTGCCCCTATCACGGCTGGAACTTCCTCAACACCGGCAAGCTGCGCGGCGTACCGTGGCCGGAAGGCTACGCCGCCGACCTGCGCGATTCGAAATACAATCTCGCCCAGGTGCCGCGGGTCAAGTCCTACCGCGGCTTCATCTTCGGCACGCTCAATCTCGACGCCTTGCCGCTCGCCGAGCATCTCGGCGCCATCACGACCGTCATCGACGAATGGCTCGACCGCAATCCCGCCGGCAAGGTGGTGGTCTGCGAGGCCAACCGCTTCCGCTACAAGGGCAACTGGAAGCTCGCCTACGACAATTCCTGCGACGGCTATCACGTCGCCTATTCGCACCGTTCGCTTCTGGAAACAGAGAATCGTTTCGCCGGCGAGAACGCCAAGGGCATGGCGTATTACCGCAATTCGCCGGACACGCAGCCGATGTACATGCGCTACACCGGCCGCGGCAATCATTATAAGGACAAGCGGCCCAATCTGGAAAAACGGCCCGGCGGCCTTTGGGCGCTCGAAAGCGCGCACCCGGGCATGGAGCACTACGAAGCCGAATTCATCCGCCGCTATGGCGACCGCGCCTTCGCGCTGCTCGACCTCGCCGGCTCCGAGCCGGTCAACATCAACGTGTTTCCGAACCTGTCGCTCCTCGGCAACCACATCCAGGTGTTCGAGCCGGTCTCGGTCGAGGAAACCAACGCCATCTGGTACGGCACCATGGTCGTCGACGACGGCACGCTCGGCGCGGAAGCCGCCGCCGACATCAACGCGTTGCGCATGCGCACCCAGGAGGGATTCCCCAATTTCGGCGAAGTCGACGACATCGCCAATTTCGAGCAGATTCAGCGCGGGCTGTCGGCGCTGGAAGACGAGTGGGTCTACATGAATCGCGGCCTCGGCATTCCCGGCCGCGTGACCACCAACGCCGACGGCACCATCACCGCGCCGGCGACCGACGAAGCCTTCATGCGCGAGCATTTCAAGGAATGGAAGCGGCTGATGCAGGCGCGGCCGAACCTCGCGATCCGGCGGGAGCCGTGACATGAACGCGCCTTTGCCACCGGCACCGGGCGAGCCGCGCGATCCGTCGCGCAGCTCCTATTACGTCACCGACGCGTTCTACCGCGCGCTGATCGAGAACTTCTCCGCTTGGCAGGATGATCGCCGCGCCGTCGCCGACGCCGCGGTGCGCGACGAATTCCGGCGGCTCCTCGAGCGCGAGGCGCGGCTTCTCGACCAGCTTCGCTACGAGGACTGGCTCGCCATGTACACCGCCGAGTGCATCTATTGGGTGCCCTCGACGCCGCAGGCCGGCGATCCGCGCCGCGAGATCGCGGTCATGTTCGACGACCGGCGCCGGCTCGAGGACCGCGTCTACCGGCTGCGTACCGGTTTCGCATGGTCGCAAGCGCCGGCGTCGCGCACGGTGCGCCTCATCACCAACGTCGAGGTATTTGCCACGGCGGACCCCGACGCGCGCATGCTACGGTCGAATTTCCTGATCAGCGAATTCTGGGGCGACGAGACGCGGATATTGACGGGCTGGGCCGGACACCGCGTGTTGCGCGACGAAAGCGTCCCTGACGGCGGAAAATGGAAAATACAGGCAAAGCAGGTGAATTTGATCGATTGCGATCAGTCGATTCGCAATCCGAGCATTATTTTGTAACGCAAACGTCATGCGCCGGCGCCCTCGCCGCGGTTCTTGGCAGTTCTCGGCGGTTCTCGGCGGCGCCTTGTCGCAACGGTTTATCCTGGGACAGTTATCTTGGGATAACAGAAAAAACCCTTTTCCTTTGGTGCGCGTCGCGCCCCCGCCGCCTTGCGGGAAGATTGAAAAAGCGCGAGAATCATTGGTAGTAGGGGATGGGGGTCCCGGCCAACCGGCCTGATCGTGATGCTGTCAGCAAGACAAGACGTCATAGAGCCGCTGCTGGTCAGTGGCTCGTCCGACATTAACGGGTCGGTCAACAACGACACGATTGTTCAGAAAAATTGCTACCTGCACGTGCGCGGCAACCTCAAGGGTAGCCTCACCATCGAGGAAGGCGCGAAGGTCGTCGTCGAAGGCTCGGTCGACGGCAAGGTCGTCAATCGCGGCGGCCGGCTCATCGTCAACAACAACGGCATCGCGGAATTCGTCGCCGCCGAGGGCCCGCTGGAAGCCGAAGTCGGCGGCGTTTTGAAGATCAATCTCTCCGCCATCGTCATGAATTGGGGCGCGCTGGCGCGGCGCAGCACCGGCGAATGCGCCGCCTTGGTCAATGCCGACGCCTACCGCTGCGGTATCGAGAAAGTCACGGCCGCATTGGCCAAATCCGGCTGCCGGACGTTCTTTGTCGCCAATCTCGCCGAGGCGCGGCGCGTGCGCGCGGTGACCGCGGACGCCGCTATCTATGTTCTCAGCGGCCTCTCGACCGGCACCGGGCCGACTTTCGCCGAGATCAACGCGCAACCCGTCATCAACACCCTGGTCGAGATGGCCGAATGGGACGTGTTCGCGGCTTCGAACCGATGGACCGGCGGTTTCGCGCTCAACATCGACACCGGCACCGGTCGGCTGGGCATCTCGGCCGACGAGGCGGCTGCGCTGGCGACGCGCGTGCACTCCCCGCATCACCGCATCACGCTCGTGATGAGCCATCTCGATCACGCCCAAGAGCCCGACCATCCGCAGAACGACCGCCAGCTCAAGCTTTTCCTGGAATTGCGCCGGCTGTTCAGCGGCGTTCCGGCTTCGATTGCCGATGCATCCGGCGTTTTCCTTGGACCCAAAGCTCACGCCGACATGGTGCGGGCGGGCGGAGCGCTGTTCGGCGTCAATCCGACGCCCGGTGCCGACAATCCGATGCTTCCGGTCGTCGAAATGCAGGGGCGCATTGCCCAGATTCACAATTTGGCGCCGGGCGAATCGATCGCCTTCACGGAAGGCTATAGCGCCAAACGGCGCAGCCGCGTCGCGGTGGTTTCGGTCGGCTTTGCCGACGGCTATCCTCGCGTCGACAGCGTCGCCGGCGTGGTGCCGCAAGCGTTCGTCGGCGGCCGGCTTTGTCCGCTCGCCGGCCGCCCGGCGATGGATCTGCTCGCGGTCGACATAACCGATGTTTCCGACCCGAAGGCCGCGCGCCTGGGCGACATGGCGACGCTCATCGGCGGTCAGATCGGCATCGACGCCGTCGCCGCTGCCGCCAAATCGACCGGCGACGAAATTCTTTGCCATATCGGCAGCCGCTTCCGGCGCTATTATCACGCTTAGGCTCGAATCGAATGGAACACGACAGAACTAAGGAGAACAACAATGGTTTTTGGCAGACCCAAAGGTCACGGGAGCGATCAAGACATGACTGAAGCACAAGCGCGTATGCCGAGTACAATGCCCACGCCGCGCCAACCGGCGGCTTCGGCCGCGGCGCCGGAGGCCGTCTCATCGATCAGCGCCGGCATGACCATCATCGGCAAATTCGTCGGCGACGGCGTCGTCAAGGTGTTCGGCCGTATCGAGGGCGAGCTGCAGGCCGCCAATGTCACGATCTATGACGGCGCCGACGTTGAGGGCAACCTGGTCGCGCAGGATTTGACCATCGGCGGCCGCGTCAAGGGCACGGTCCATGCCGTTCGGGTCAAGCTGCAGGGCACCGCGATCGTCGAGGGCGACATCTTCCATCGCTCGCTGTCGATCGAGGAGAACGCGCGGTTCGAAGGTTCCTCGCGCCGCGAAGACACGCTCGGCGATACCCGCATCGGCCAGCGGACCACGGGCTCGGCCGTCCGCGCCGTCGCAGGTCGTTTCGCTCGACGGCAATCGGAAATTCAAGTCCACGGATCCCGCCGAGGATCTCTATCAACCCGGCGACTGACGGCGGCTGAGGAGCAGCATGAGTGCCCGCGGCCTCAGGTCGTGGGCACCTCTTCCGGCGACCGGTATTCGGCCTGCGCGCGCTGCTCCATCGGCTTCGCCACCCGCGTCAGATTGTAGGCGCTGTTGACCAGCGCCATGTGCGAGAAGGCTTGCGGGAAATTGCCGACCAGCCGGCGCTCGTGCGGATCGTATTCTTCGCTCAACAGACCGACATCGTTGCGGAGCGCGAGCACCCGGCGGAACAGGCGCTCGGCGTCGGCGAAGCGGCCCTGCAGCGCGTAGACGTCGACGAGCCAGAAGCTGCAGGCGAGAAAAGCGCCTTCGCCGGGCGGCAGGCCGTCGTCCGTCCCCGCCGTGTCGTAGCGGATGACAAAGCCGTCGCGCAGCAGCAGCCGCTCGATCGCCGCGATGGTGCCGGCGACGCGAGGATCGGAGGCTGGCAGAAAGCCGACCCACGGCATCAGCAACAGACTGGCGTCGAGCTGCTTCGAGCCGTAGGACTGCACGAAGCTGTCAAGCTCCCGATCGAAACCCCGCGCGCATACCTGTTCGAAGATCTGCTGGCGCAGCGCGCGCCATTCGTCGATCGGCCCTTCAAGCCCGAACGTCTCCGCGCTCTTGATCGAGCGATCGAAGGCGACCCACGCCATGACCTTGGAATGGGTGAAGTGACGCGCTTCGCCGCGCACCTCCCAGATGCCGTGGTCGGGCTCGTTCCAGATCGTCTTGAGATGATCCAGGAACGCCAGTTGCGTGGCCCAT
The DNA here is from genome assembly GCA_963836095.1 of uncultured Pseudomonadota bacterium. Classification (GTDB taxonomy): domain Bacteria; phylum Pseudomonadota; class Alphaproteobacteria; order Rhizobiales; family Xanthobacteraceae; genus BOG-931. Next base: position 595,239 of record CAWIHU010000009.1, on the reverse strand, counting down.
CCGGACTCGTTGGTGGACAGACCGCTGCGCCGCGCCTGATGCTGCACGTCCATGATCTCGCCGAACACGTCGAGCTGAAGCTGGCTGTGGGCGGCGTTGCCGATGCGCACCGGCGCCGAATTCTCGTAGCCGGGAAGCCACGGCGCGATCCACTCGGTCAGCCGCCGCTCGCCGCCGATGCCGTACATGATCTGCAGCTGATCGGGACTGCCGGCGACCGCGCGCAACAGCCAATCGCGCCAGGCCTGCGCCTCATCGTAATAGCCGGCATGCATGGCGCCGAGGAGAACGAGCGTCGCATCGCGCAGCCAGCAATAGCGATAGTCCCAGTTGCGTTCGCCGCCGAGCTGTTCCGGCAACGAGGTCGTGGGCGCCGCCACCATGCCGCCGGTCGGCTCGTAACTCAGCGCCTTGAGCGTGATCATCGAACGCACGACGGCATCGGACCAAGGACCCGCGGGCCGGCATTTCGCCGCCCAATCGCGCCAGGCCGTTTCCGTCTGCGCCAGCGCGATGTTCGGATCGAACGGCTCGCGCAACGGCCGATGCGACGGCAGATAGCTCAAGACGAACGGGATGGTGTCGTCCTTGTTGATGACGAACTCGCCGACCGTGGTCATGTCTTCGCCACGCAGATGAACCGGCGTGCGCAGGATCATCATGTCCGGGCCCGCTATGGCGCGCAGCGCTCCCTCTTCGAGCCGCGTCACCCACGGCACCACGGCGCCATAGCCGAAGCGCAGGATAAGTTCGGTGCCCATCGCGATCTGCCCGCGGGTGCCGATGACGATGCGGACGATGCTGGGGTAATGTTCGTGCAAAGGCATGAAATCGATTAGCGTCGCCGCGCCGTCGTCGGTGTCGAAATGCGTCTCGAGCACCAGCGTGTTCGGCCGATAGCGGCGCGCGACGCGCGCTTGCCCGCGCGGCGCGATCGACCAGCGGCCGTGCTCGGGCGAGCCGAGCAAGGCGGCGAGACAGGCATCCGAATCGAAGCGCGGACAGCAGAACCAGTCGATCGAGCCGCTGCGCGAGACGAGCGCGGCGGTCCGGCGATCGCCGATCATCGCATAGTCTTCGATTGGAGCAGCCATGATGTCGCGACGGGTCAGGAGAACTCCACGATGACTTTGATGTCGTCGCGCTGCTGCTGCAGCGCGCGCGTCCATTGTTCCACCGGCTCGCGCCGGGTGATCAGCCGGTCGAGCCAAGCCTTGTCCGCTTGCGCCAACGCCGCGCCGGCAAGTTCGTAATGGGTGCGGTTCGCATTCACGGTGCCGAACACGGTGTCGTTGTGCAGCACCATGGTGCGATTGAGGAGGCCGATATCGACATCGAACTCATGGCCGGGCGCGGTGACGCCAACCAGACAAACGATGCCGTTTGACGCCGTACTGCCGAGCACGGCGTGCACCACGGAAGGCGCGCCGCTGCACTCCATCAGAATGTCGGGCTTAAGGTCGGCGAGATCGCTCACGCCCCCGGCGTGGTACGCGACGCCGATGTCGTCGAGCAGGCATCGCTTGCGCGGGTTGTCGTGGTGATCGACGACGTGCACCTCGAGCCCGCGCTGCGTCCCCATCAGCGCGGCGAGAAGACCGACCGCGCCCGCGCCGGTGACGACCAGCGTGTGCGGCTGCCACGAGCGCGAGCGGCGGCCGATGCGCTCGGTGTGATCCCACGCCTTGGCGACCACGCTCGCCGGCTCGGTCAGCACGCCGGCGATGCCGAGCGCGGGGTCGACCTTGACGAGAAAGTCGGGCTCGATGCGAAAAAACTCGGAGCCGAAGCCGTCGCGCTCCTTGATGCCGCGCTCGGTGTAGCGGCCGTTACGGCACATGTCCCATTCGCCGGCGGCGCATGCGGGGCACGGCACCGGATCGGGCCGGCGCACGATGCCGACGACGAGATCGCCGATCGTCACACCGCAGCCGGAGGGCGCTTCCACGACCCGGCCGAGCGATTCATGACCGATCACCAGCCGCGCGTGGCCCGGCGGCGCCCAGCCGTAATGTCCGGATACGATATCGCGGTCCGTGCCGCAGACGCCAAGCGCCAGCGTCCGTACCAATACGGTGCCGTCCGATTTCGGCGGGTCGGCAATCTCGTCGACGCGCGCCGAATCGGCAACACCTGGAGCGACCGTCAGAGCCCGCATGGTTCTTTCCCGAATAAGGCAGATAAATCGCGCGCGCCCCTTCAGCGATAACCGCGTCACGGCGTCCTCGGTTCCGCGCGCGGAACAACAGGGCGCGCTTGTCGTTTTCGGTGAGCCGGCGGCACCGCGCCGGAAAGGACAATTCGGGAGGGTGGGCATGGAATCGATCGGACGTTGCTGCTGGGCCATCGCGGAGGGCTACATTCCCTCACAGAGTTCGTTTTCCGATCCCGCTTTGATCTCCCACGAGACCGCTTGCATTCTCAACGCCGGCGAAGAAGAAGCGCAGGTACGCATCACGGTGTTCTTCGCCGATCGCGAACCTGTCGGGCCTTTTCTGATCACCGTCCAGCCGCGGCGAACGCTGCACCTGCGATTCAACGATCTGAAAGACCCGGCGACTATCCCGCGCGATACCGATTACGCCTCGGTGTTCGAATTGAACGTGCCGATCGTGGTGCAGCATACCCGCATGGACTCGCGCCACGCCGAGGTAAGTCTGCTTTCGACGATGGCTTATGCCGGCCCTTGAACGCGCTTTTTGTGCGGCGCACTACCCTGCTCAAGCGGTAAATGCGCGCGCGAACGCACCTATAAAACGTTCATATCGCCAGTATCTTAGCCTGAACGGGCATTCACAATCGGGAACCAAACACGTACGGGAGGGTTGTCGAAGCACTGCACAAATCGGAATAAATTGGAGGGTCACTCAGTGAATGTCATCGTCGTTTCCAACCGCGTAGCGCGGGCAAAAACAGACGAGCCCGTCTCGGGTGGACTGGCCGCTGCGCTTATTCCAATGGTCCGCGATTTGGGCGCAGTCTGGATCGGCACGAACGATCCGGCCGAAGACGCTGCGACAGGCAATGAGTGCTCCGCCGAGCCGGAGCCCTTGGGCCGCGGCGCCCTGGCGCGGGTCCGCGTACCGGCGCGGCATTATCGCGGCTATTACGAAGGCTTCGCCAATTCGGGACTGTGGCCGGCGCTGCATTCGCGGCCCGATCTGATCCACGTGACGGAAGACCATTACGTCTCCTACCGCGCCGTCAATGCGTGCATGGCGCAGGCCCTGCTGCAGTTCTCTGAGCCGGACGCGGTCTATTGGGTCCATGATTATCATTTTTTGACGCTCGGCGCCGAGCTGCGCCAGCTCGAGATCGATCGGCCGATCGGCTTCTTCCTGCACACGCCGTGGGCCGCGCGCTCTACGATGCTGGCGATGCCGCACCATCGCGATCTCGTGCAAGCGATGCTCGCCTACGACCTGATCGGATTTCAGACCGATGACGACCGGCATAATTTCGAGGATTATCTCAAAGTCGAGCTTGGCCTGACCGTGATCGACGGCGCAGTCGTCTCCGACTGGGGCTTGACGCAGATCGCCACGTTCCCGATCGGCATCGACGTCGACGACTTTGCGGCGCGCGCGGCACGCGCGGTCAATCGCCCCGAGGTTGCCCGCCTGCGCGGTAGCCTGCAAGGCGGCAAGCTGGTCATCGGCGTCGATCGCCTCGATTACTCGAAGGGCATCGCCAACCGCATCCGCGCGTTCGACCGTATGCTGGTCACGACGCCGTCCTTGAAACGGGCGGTGTCGCTGTTGCAGATCGCCGTGCCGACACGCGGCGGCATCCGCGCCTATCACGATTTGAAATCCGAGATTGCCACGCTGGTCGGCGAAATCAACGGCCGCCACGGCGAGGTCGATTGGATTCCGATCCGTTACCTCAACCGCGGTTTTGCGCAGTCGACGCTCGCGGGCTTCTATCGCGCGGCGCATGTCGGCTTGGTCACGCCGTTGCAGGATGGCATGAATCTGGTCGCCAAGGAGTATGTTGCGGCGCAGAATCCATTCGACCCGGGCGTGCTGGTGTTGTCGTCGTTCGCCGGCGCCGCGAAGGAGCTTGACGCCGCGCTCATGGTCAACCCGCACGACATCGACGGCATGGCGCGGCAGATCGCGGCCGCGCTCGCCATGACGCTGCAAGAACGCCGTGAACGCTGGCAAGCCATGGTGGCCAAGCTGCGCAACGCCTCGGTGCAGATCTGGTTCTCGGAGTTCCTGCAAGCACTGCGGGATGTCCGGCGCACCTCGGTACCGCCGGCTGCGGCGCGGTTGGTCGTCGATCTCGACCGCAGCCGCGCGCAACGGCATTAGCCGGCGCGCGACTGCTTGGCCTTGACCGAGTGTATCGCCTCGCGCCCGGCGTCGCGCGCCGCCTCCTGCAAGGCGTGCCGGATCTCGTCGCGCTTTTCGTGGATCGAGGCGATGGCGGGTCCGGTGGCGACGCCGAGGCCGACCAGCGCCGCTTCCGACAGCTGCAAGCTCGCCTCGATCGTTTCCGGAACGGCGTCGGTGGCGCCGAGGCTGTAGAGATGCCGGGCGTGATCGGCATCGCGGGCGCGCGAGACGATGAGAATATCCGGCCGCAGCGCCCGCACGTGCGCGACCACGTCGTCGATCACCTTCGGCGAATGGATGGTGATGATGACCCCGGCCGCCGTGGCGAGACCGCAGCTCTCGAGAAAGCGCGGATCGGCGGCGTCGCCGTAATAGACGTCGTGGCCGTCGCGGCGGTCGCGGGTGACAGTCGAAGCCTCGGAGTTGGCGGCGATGTAGGGAATGTTGTGCTGCCGCAACAGCGCACACACGACCTTGCCGACGCGGCCGTAGCCGACCACGATGGCATGTTTCTGGCCGGCGGTCGGCCGCGCGGCGAGCTCGGGATCGATGCCTTTGTTCGACGTCAGAAGCTTCGCAAGCTGGCGCGCGGCGAGCGAGAGGAGCGGCGTCAGCGCCATCGTCACCGAGGTCACCGCGAGCGTGAAGCTCGCGAGGCGAGGTTCGATCAATCCGGCCGTCGCGGCGGTGCCGATGCCGACGAACGCGAACTCGCCGCCCGGGCCGAGCAACAAGCCGGTCTCGGTCGCGACCGGCCACGACAGCCGAAACAGCCGGCCCAGCAGAACCAGCAAGAGAGATTTGACGGCGATCAACGCGACCACGCCGCCGAACAGCAGCACGGGTTCGCGCAGCATCTCCCGGAAATCGATATTCATGCCGACGGTGAAGAAGAACAGGCCGAGCAGCAGGCCCTTGAACGGCGCGACCGTCGCCTCGATCGCCTTGCGGTATTCGGTTTCCGCCAGCATGAGCCCGGCGACGAAGGCGCCGAGCGCCATCGACAGCCCGGCCTGGCTCGCGATCACGCCGGCGGCGATGATCACGAACAGCGCGGCCGCGATCAGGAGTTCGTTCGAGCCGCCGGTGGCGACGAGGCGGAACAGCGGCCGCAGCATCGTGCGGCCGAACGCCACGATGACGAAGATGGCCATGGCGGCCTGCAACAGCGCGCTGGCGAGGCTCGCGAGCACAGAGCGGCCGCTCTCCGCCGCCAGGATGGAGACGAACAGCAGGATCGGCACCACGGCAAGATCCTGCGCCAGCAGCACGGAGAAACTGGCGCGGCCGACGCTGGTGGTGAGACGCTCCTGGTTGGACAGGAGTTCGAGCACGATCGCCGTCGAGGACAACGACAAGCTCGCGCCCAGCACGACTGCCTGCGGCGGACTGTTGCCGGCGAGCGCCGCGGCGCCGGCAATGATCGCGCTGGTCAGCAGCACCTGCGAGCCGCCGAGGCCGAACACCAGCCGGCGCATCGCCGTGAGCCGCTGAAACGACAATTCGAGGCCGATGAGAAACAGGAGAAAGACGACACCCAGTTCGGCGATGCCGGAAACGTTGCCGGCGTCGCTGATCGTGACCCAGAACAGGGCGGGCACCGCATGACTGAGCGAACCAAGCCCAAGGGGCCCAAGAACGGCGCCGGCGCCGAGATAGCCGAGCACCGGACTGAGGCCGAAGCGGCGCACCATCGGCACCACGACGCCCGCAGTGCCGAGGAAAACCAGGGCGTCGCTATAGATGGCGATCGAACCGTTCGAGACCAATTGGCGCTCCGTGCACCATGCTGCGACGCAGCAATGTACACCCATTCCGCGTCGATGCAGCAGGCCGAAGGCATCGCGGTACCGCCGTCACTGTCTTATCGAGCCTGCCGACGACCGTTCGAAACGCCGCGATTTTGGTGAGCCGACAGGAAACATTGATGCTGTACGCTTGTTGGACGATTCGCGACAAAGAGTTCGTCCAAAGCCGCACGACCCACTCGCCGTCCCGAAGCCGGCGCAGGTAGTAGCAAAGCTGGAGATGCCAATGCCGGCCGCAAAAGCGGAAATCAACAGCTTCGGGTGAAGTCCGAACGGGAACGCCATGAAATTATTCCAATGCCAGAACTGCGGCTCGCCGCTCTATTTCGAGAACACGCGCTGCGAACGCTGCGGGCTGGCGCTAGGCTATTTGCCGACGCGGGAAACCGTGACCGCGCTCGAGCCTGACAGCGCTCAGCGCGCCGACCAACCGCAAGTCTGGATCGCCCTCGAAGACGCAAACAAATACCGGTATTGCGCCAATGCGGTTTACGGCGTTTGCAATTGGCTCGTCCCATCGGCGCGGACCGAACCTTTTTGCGCGGCCTGCCGACATAACCAGATGGTCCCCGACCTGTCGCTGCCGGTGAACGTCGACCGCTGGCGGGCGCTCGAAAACGCCAAGCATCGATTGTTCTACACGCTGCTTCAGCTTCGACTGCCGGTCGAGACCAAGGCGGAAAGCCCCAACGGCCTCGCCTTCCAATTTCTCGCTGACGTGGCGCCGGCCGGCGCGCCGGTGTTCACCGGGCACGCCGACGGCGTCATCACCATCAATCTCGCCGAGGCCGACGACGCCGAGCGCGAACGCCGCCGCCACCAGATGGGCGAGCTTTACCGCACGCCGCTCGGCCACTTCCGCCACGAGATCGGACATTATTATTGGGATCGCCTGATCGCGTATACGCCGAAGCTCGCCGAGTTTCGCCGGCTGTTCGGCGACGAGCGGCAGGATTACGACAACGCCCTGCGCAACTACTATGCGACCGGCGCGCCGCCGGACTGGTCGGACCGTTTCATCTCCGCTTACGCCAGCGCGCATCCGTGGGAGGATTTCGCCGAAACTTGGGCGCACTATTTTCATATGATCGATACGCTCGAAACCGCCCACGTCGCCGGCCTCGCGGTGAGCCCGAAGCTGCCGCAGTCGCCGGGCGCAGTGTTCGATTTCCATCCCCGCGACTCCGACATGAAAAACCTGGTCGAAGCCTGGCTGGCGCTGACGTTCGCCGTCAACTCGATCAATCGCAGCATGGGCCAGCACGACCTTTATCCGTTCGTGCTCGGTCCTTTGGCGGTCGACAAGCTCACTTTCGTGCAGGAGCTGATCCGGGCGGTCGCCCCGCCCGCTGCGTCAGCTCAGAGCGTCCGCGGTCTCGGCGTGGTGCGTCGAACGCTGCGTCGCCTGCGCCTGGAAACGGCGCAATAATCGGTCCGGCAGTTGGCGTAAGGGTGAGCCGGCAAGCAGGCGCCGAATTCAGTCGCTGCGCTCGACAAAATCCCGCCGCGCCTTGGCGAATATCATCAACTTCCCAAGTATCGAGGCCGCACGCAAAACGCGCGACCGCCCTTGTGGTTCCCTGAACTCGCTCATATTGATTCGCGTACGATCCGGGGACACCATCCCATGCCGGGCAAGCGGGTGCAGTTCGACGACGAGACCTGGGCGGCGCTCGACCTTCTGGCGCACGACCGCATGATGGATTTTCAGGAGCTTGCCGACGAGGCTTTTCGCGACCTGTTGCGCAAGCACAACCGGCCGGTCGATCTCGAGGCGGCGCTGCGCCAAAGCGCGGGCCTGACCGCGACGGTGCACCGCTTGCCCAAAAAGCCGCGGCGCTAGGGTCCCGGCGCAGGACCGGGGGCCGCGCCGCGCTCGTTCTTCGATCGCGGCTCAGAACACCGCCAGATAACGCAACAGCGAGACGATGCCGATGATGATCACGATGACGCGCACGATCTGTTTGGCACGGCCGTCGATCGGCAAGATGTTGACGAGGTAGAGCACCAGGATAACAACAACGAAAGTTATAAGAACGCTGATCAAAATATCCATTGTGGGATTGTCTCCTCAGGGAGCGGCCCGCCGGAACGCCGCCGACAGAACGTCAGCCGAACGCTTTCCTTCCTCTGGCCCCAGGTGAAAATTCGCGCCGCCCCGATTTGTTCCCGTCTTTCAGGGGCCGGGCGCCGAGGCGCGCGCGGGCCGCAGACAAAGCGGCGCGCGCATCGGCATCCTCGCGGGCGCCCGTCGGCCGGTTCTTCATATTGGCATAGACGAGGCGCAGGCAGCGTTTGAGGATCGTTATCTCCTCGGGCGTCAGTCCGGCGATCGCCGTCGCTTCATAGCCTTTCGCGACCGGGATGAGCCGCGCGACCAGCGCCTTGCCCTTGGGCGAAAGGCTCACCGCGACCTCGCGATTGCTCTTTGCCGAGCGCGCGCGGCGCACCAGGCCGCGGCGCGTCAGCCGCGTCACCAGCCGCGACAGGGTCGAAGCTTCGATGCTGGTCATGTCGGCGAGGTCGATTTGGCGCTGGCTGCCGCCGCTCGCCAGCGCCGCCATCACGCGCCACATGGCGATGCTCAGCCGATGCGGCGCCAGGGTCTCCTCGCCGTACTGCTCGGCGATGATCGCGCCCACCCGGTTGACGAGGTACGGCAGATAGTCGCCGAGATCGAGCTTCGCGGTGTCCTTCACGGGTGCGCCGTCATCGAAGAGAACAACGTCCTCGTCTAATTGAATTCCCACCGGCGGTCAAAAAGCCGGACCGGTCGACGCCTCCAGTCGGCCGGCGCCTTATTTATTGCATTTACAATAGATGTGCTTTCATCTATTTTAAACGGTAAAAGACAACGACGCAGCTGCGTTGCGATTTGACGATGGCGGCTCGATGCACCGGGCGGCCGCAGGGAGGCAACGATGGATTTCGGCTATTTCACGCTCAGCGACAATCACTACGAAAACAACACGCGCTCATCCAACCAGTTCGTCGCCGACATCACCGCCGAGGCGCTTTATGCCGACACGCTCGGCATGCATTCGGCCTGGATCGGCGAGCATCATTTCAATTCGCTCGGCGTATTGTCCTGCCCCGACCTCGTGCTCAGCTACGTCGCGGCGAACACCAAACGCATCCGGCTCGCGCCGGCAGTCACGGTGCTGCCGCTGCACAATCCCATCCGGGTCGCCGAACAGTGGGCGACGCTCGATCTTCTCTCCGGCGGCCGCGTCGATTTCGCCGCCGGGCGCGGCTACGACCGGCGGGAGTACGAGCCCTTCCACGTCTCGTTCGACGACAATCAGGGAATTTTCGAGGAAGGCCTCGAACTGGTGCGCGAGCTGTGGCGGGCCGACGGCCGCATCTCCCATCACGGCAAACATTATTCGTTCGACGACGTGCGCATCACGCCGAAACCGGTGCAAAAGCCGATCCCGACCTATGTCGGCTCGTTCTCCAAACCTTCGATCGAACTTGCGGCGCGGCTCGGCTGCGGGCTGATCGTTGCGCCGTTCGCCGCCGCCATCAGCTATGGCGGCCTCAAACAGGTCGCCGACCTTTATCACGAGACCTGCGCCAAATACGGCCAGAAGCCCGGCCGCCTGATGTGCAGCTATTTCACCCATTTCGCCGACGACAAGACGCAGCAGGACGCCCAGCGCGCCCGGCAGATCCGCTATTATAAGGAATGCGTCATCCCGGCCTTCCCCGGCGATCCTAAATCAGCGCCGCCGAGCTATCGCTATTTCATCGACATGGTCGAGCGCCTGCAGAAGGTCAAGCCCGAGGATTTGACCGAGAACTCGGTCCTGATCGGCACGCCCGCCAGCATCGTCGCGACCTTGAAAAAGGTCGAAGCGGCCGGCTTCTCCGAAGTCATCCTCTATTTCAATGTCGGGCTCAAACCGCACAATCAGGTCAAGGACGAGATGGCGCGGTTCATGACGGAAGTCGCCCCGGCGTTCGACGGCGCCCATAAACAACGGGCGGCTTGACACGCCGACATCGCGAGGCGCCCGCGCGCAAGTGCGGGCAACCTCCCTGCGTGACGAACTAAAACCTCACGCGATCGCCCAACGACCCGTCAGACGGCGAGATCGCTCGACTGAATCCGCTTGACCCCGGCCGCTTCCATGTCGGCCCAGGCCTTGGCCAGCGAGCCGCCAACGTCGATGCCGCGGCAGGCGTCTTCCACGACATAGACGTTCAGGCCGGCATGCCGGCCGTCGATCGCGGTCCAGGCGACGCAGAAATCCGTGGCGAGGCCCGTGACGAAAATCGTGTCGATGCCGCGCTCCTTGAAGTAGCCGGCGAGGCCCGTATGGGTCTCCTTGTCCGCCTCCAAAAACGCCGAATAGCTGTCAACGTCGTTATGGAAGCCCTTGCGGATGATCAGCTCCGCCTTCGGAATGCTCAGGTCCTTGGACAATTCGGCGCCGGGCGTACCCTGCACGCAATGATCCGGCCACAGCACCTGATCGCCGTACGCGAGCTTGATCACTTCGAACGGCTTCTTGCCTTCGTGGCTCGACGCGAACGAGACATGGTGCGGCGTGTGCCAGTCCTGCGTCATCACCACATTGTCGAATGCCTTGGCGATCGTATTGATCACGGGAACGACCTTGTCGCCGTCTTTGACCGCCAGGCTGCCGCCGGGCAGGAAGCAATTCTGCACGTCGACGACTACCAGCGCGCTCGATGCGCCAGGCTTGATCTTGTCGGCGGCCAATGCCGGTCCGACACGCGAGAAGACAACCTGCGCCAGCGCCACGCTGGACAGTCCGAAAAGCACTTCACGGCGTCGCAGAGAAGCCATAGCTTCCTCCATAGGATTTCCGCTCCCGGTCACGCCCGCATTCAAGCGCACCCGCCGGGCGTTGGGCAATAGGCCGCGATCGCTCGCAAAATTATCTTGCTGCGATGCTGTCACGCACCGCGCGCAGCCGCGCCAACGTCGCGGGCCAGTTGTCGGCGCGGGCGATCCCGGTCATTTGCATGAAGGCGCTGCCGCCGAAGCGCAGCCATTGCACCACCATCACGTCGGCGCCGGTGCGCGCGTCCTTCGCCTGCGCCATGGTTTGAAAACCTGGCTGACCGCCGATGCGCAGCGGCTCGGACAGCGAGACGTGGATATCGGTGATGCCGCCGATTTCATTGAACATCTCCCGCGCGAAGTTGGCGTGATCGTCGAGTTGCGAGGGACCGCCGGGGACGACGGCGATCAGCAGGCGCGCCTCGAGCGCGCCGGCGGCGGGCTCCTTCGCGGCTGCGCCCGCCGTACCCTTCGCGGCGTCCTGCGGCGCGGCTTGTGGCGCCGGTTTCGGCGCGTCGTCGGCATGATCGGGCGGCGCGTCGCCCAGAATGACGGCACGGCCGGGCAACACGCCGCCGACTTTGAACCCGGCGAGATCGCCGATGGTGAACGGCAACAGCTCGAGCTCCTCGTCCTGCGGCACGCTCGCGCGCACCGCGAGCGTCGCCAGCGCGGCGCGCACCGCGGTCTCCGAATAAGTCTTGTTCTGTTCCGGCACCTGGACACTGACGAGCGCGGTCAGGTCGCTCGCCGGCACCACCATGAGCCATTTGCGATAGTGCGCGTCATCGACCGTCTGCCGCGCGGAGATGAGGAAGCCGGTGCCGACGGCAAGCTTGATCGGCTCGCGTCTCTCGACGGTGACGCCCTGTTTTTTGAACGCGTCGGCGTTGAACGTCTTTTCGATCTCGGCATAGGCCCCTTGCGGCAACGTCGTGATGACGATCGCCGCGTCTTCCTTCGGATCGGCGAAACCGGCGAATTTTCTGCTCATCACCATGCCGCTGGGCGGCACCAGGCCGACCCGCGAACCCAACGGATAGACCGGATCGGCGGCGCGCGCCGGCAGCACCGCGACCGCGGCTGCGCATAGCGACAATGCGACAAGAGCGGCCGCCCGTGGCGGCGGGAGCCAAGCATTCCTGATCCACGCGTTCTTGCACATCATATCGAGCCTCTACGCCGGCGCGGCCGGGATGCGGGGCGAGACCCGGCGCGGTCAGGGTGCATGAACCCGGCGCAGGGTCAGATTGAGCCGTCCCCCGCCCGCCAGCAAAGTCGACGAGCCCGGATAGAGACGGTCGACGCCGTGGAAAGCAAGCCGGACATCGCCGCCGAGCACAAGCACGTCGCCGGAACCGAGGCGGAACGAGCGGCTGGCGTCGCCGCGCTTTAGCCCACCGATGCGAAAGAGACAAGAATCGCCCAGCGAGACCGAAACCACCGGTGCGGCGAAATCCTGCTCGTCGCGGTCCTGATGCAGGCCCATTTTGGCGTTCGGCCCATAGTAATTGATGAGGCAGGCTTCGGGCGGCGCGCCATAACGGGCGAGGTCGCGCCAGATCGCCATCAGCGCCGGCGGTATCGGCGGCCATGGCCGGCCGGTGTCGGGGTGCGCCGGTCCGTAGCGATAGCCGGTCTCGTCCGAAATCCAGCCCAGCGGCCCGCAATTCGACATGCGCACCGTGAACGGCCGGCCCGATTTCGGCATCCGCGGCACGAACAGCGGCGCGGCGGACAAAACGTCGTCGACAGCGGCAACGAGCGCCGCCTGGCTGGCGCGGTCGAGATAGCCGGGGTAAAGGCGCAGGCCCAGCCCGCTGACCGCCACATTGACCGCCTCGCTGATAGCCACGGCTTCGCGCATCCTCGGTGAATAGGCGCTTTTCATATAGATATTTTCACTGACCTTTTACTGCGTCCGGGCATTTTGCCCGTCATGGAGCGCAACCCCGATCGCAACGCGGCAAAGCCGGGCAGACAGCACGGCCCATTTCCGGCCGGCCGGCCGGGGGCAGGATCGCGATGAGCCTGACGGCCACCCGAGCTACCGCAGCCGGCGCCGGCGTGTCGGCGCGACCGCACGATGTGCTGCGGACCTGGTTGCCGCTTGTTGCGATTCTCGCCGCGGCCGTGGTGGAGCGCCATTTCGTCATCGGCAATGCCGATGTCACCTGGCTGATCACGGCGTGCGAAAAGCTGCTCGATGGGCAGCGCCTCTATGTCGACGTGTTCGAGCTCAACCCGCCGGCGGCGATCTTCCTCTATCTGCCAGCGGTTGCCCTCGCCCGGATGCTGGGCCTAGCGCCGCAAATCGTCGTCGACGCGCAAGTCTTCCTCGCCGCGGTGCTCAGCCTTGCGGTGGCAAGCCGCATCGTGTGGTGCTGCCGGTTGCTCGACGGCGCGCACGGGTGGCTGATCGCTGCTTTCGTCCTCGCGGCACTGACGATCCTGCCGGCGCAGACCTTCGGCCAGCGCGAGCACCTGGCGTTGATCGCCGCGCTGCCGGTCATCGCCACGCTGACGGCGCGGACACAGGGCGCGAGGCCGCCATTATGGTTGATCGTGGTCGCGGGCTTGGGTGCCGGCGCCACCATCTGCATCAAACCCTATTTCGTTCTCGCCATCGGATTGGCCGCCGTCGCCGCGGCGTTGCAGCGGCGCTCATGGCGCGTACTTTTCGCCGCCGAGCTCTGGATCGCCGGTGGGGTCGCGATCGTCTACGCCGTCTGCACCATCGTCTTCTATCCCGCTTTTTTCACCGATCTGATGCCGGTTCTCACCAACGTCTATCTTCCGGTCCGACTGCCGCTTTGGAAATTGCTGATCGGCGCGCCGGTCGCATTGTGGGCGGCCGCCGCTGCTGATCATTCTGATCCTCCGCCGCGGCGCCGGCCCGCAGCCCCCGTTGGCCGTGCTCCTTTCGGCCTCGGCGGGATTCGCCGCCGCTTACGTCATTCAGGGCAAGGGCTGGCCCTATCATTCCTTGCCGATGCTGGCGCTGGTGCTGATCGCGCTCGCGATCGCCATCGCGTATCCCCGCCCGGCGATGGCGCCGGACCGCAATCGCGACAGGGCGAAGAGCCTGGCGATGAGCCTTGGCGCCACGGCCGCGCTCGGCATCCTCGCCGTGTCATCCTTCGCCTATCTCGATATCGCCGTCGATACCCGCGCCGCCATCGCCCTGGTCAAACAGGTCGCGCCGCCGCATCCCTCGATCGTTGCGATCACCGCCGACCCCGCGATCGGCTTTCCGCTGGTGCGGGCCGTGGATGGGCGGTGGATTTCGGGCCATTGGGGGCTTTGGGTCACCGGCAATGCCGCGACGCGGCGCCTCGAAGGCGGCGTCGATGAGCCGACGCGCCAACGCCTGGCCGCTGACGTGGCAACGGAGCGGCAACGGCTGATCGGGGAAATTCGCGACGGTAAGCCCGACATCATTCTCATCGACGACCGCGGCCCGCGCTGGAGCGAGGGAGTGGACGGCGATCGCGATCTGTCCGCATTAATCGCCGCAAACTACCGGGAGGTCGGTATCGCCGACGACATCATCGTCCTCAAACGCAACGGGACGCGCGCGCCATGACCGCATTCGCTTGCAGCGCGCCGCACCGGTCTTATGCTGCGTGCGACGGGCCTCGCCGGGCGGTCGCGGCGCACCGATCCTGTCTTGCGGGGCGGTAGGACCCTCCTATATGAGCCAAGGGAAATCGCCCGGAACTCCGGGCACTGATCACATGATAAGGGGGTCGGACCATGGGCGCCTTTGGGCCTGCCCGACCTGCCGCTAGAGAGAGGGTTCATTACCATGGCCAAGGTCATCGGCATCGATCTCGGGACGACGAATTCGTGCGTCGCCGTCATGGAAGGCAAGACGCCGAAGGTTATCGAAAACGCTGAGGGAATGCGCACGACGCCGTCCATCGTCGCTTTTACGGACGAGGGCGAGCGGCTGGTCGGCCAGCCGGCGAAGCGCCAAGCGGTCACCAATCCCGAACGCACCATTTTCGCGGTCAAGCGCCTGATCGGACGGCGCTACGACGACCCGATGGTGGAAAAGGACAAGAAGCTCGTCCCCTACAAGATCGCGCGCGCCTCGAATGGCGACGCCTGGGTCGAAGCCGAAGGCAAAACCTATTCACCGTCGCAGATTTCGGCTTTCATCCTGCAGAAGATGAAAGAGACGGCCGAAGCCTATCTCGGCGCCAAGGTCGAGCAGGCCGTCATCACCGTTCCCGCCTATTTCAACGACGCGCAGCGCCAGGCCACCAAGGACGCCGGCAAGATCGCCGGTCTCGAAGTGCTGCGCATCATCAACGAGCCGACGGCGGCCGCGCTCGCCTACGGGCTCGACAAGAGCAAGACCGGCACGATCGCGGTCTATGACCTCGGCGGCGGCACGTTCGATATTTCCGTTCTCGAAATCGGCGACGGCGTGTTCGAGGTGAAGTCGACCAACGGCGACACCTTCCTCGGCGGCGAAGACTTCGACATGCGGCTGGTCAATTACCTGGCCGACGAATTCCAGAAGGAGCAGGGCATCGACCTGCGCCGCGACAAGCTCGCGCTGCAGCGCCTCAAGGAGGCCGCCGAGAAGGCCAAGATCGAGCTGTCCTCGACGACGCAGACCGAGATCAACCTGCCGTTCATCACCGCCGACGCTTCCGGGCCGAAGCACCTGACCATGAAGCTCACCCGCGCCAAGTTCGAGGCGCTGGTCGACGACCTGGTGCAGAAGACCATCGAGCCGTGCCGTCAGGCGCTCAAGGACGCCGGCCTTTCCGCCGCCGAGATCAACGAGGTGGTTCTGGTCGGCGGCATGACCCGCATGCCGAAGGTCCAGGAAGTGGTGAAGCAGTTGTTCGGCAAGGAGCCGCACAAGGGCGTCAACCCGGACGAAGTCGTGGCGATCGGCGCTGCGATCCAGGCCGGCGTGCTGCAAGGCGACGTCAAGGACGTGCTGCTGCTCGACGTGACCCCGCTGTCGCTCGGCATCGAGACGCTGGGCGGCGTGTTCACCCGGCTGATCGATCGCAACACCACGATCCCGACCAAGAAGAGCCAGGTGTTCTCCACCGCCGAGGACGGCCAGACCGCGGTGACGATCCGCGTGTTCCAGGGCGAGCGCGAGATGGCGGCCGACAACAAGCTGCTCGGCTCAGTTCGATCTCGTCGGCATTCCGCCGGCGCCGCGCGGCGTGCCGCAGGTCGAGGTCACCTTCGACATCGACGCCAACGGCATCGTCAACGTGTCGGCCAAGGACAAGGGCACCGGCAAGGAGCAGCAGATCCGCATCCAGGCTTCGGGCGGCCTCTCCGAGACCGACATCCAGAAGATGGTGAAGGACGCCGAGGCTCACGCCGAGGAAGACAAGAAGCGCAAGGCGCAGGTCGAAGCCAAGAACCACGCCGAGGCGCTCGTCCACTCGACCGAGAAGACGCTCGCCGAACACGGCTCCAAGGTCGGCGACGCCGAGCGTCGCGCGATCGAGAACGCCATGGCCGACCTCAAGGAAGCCTTGAAGGGCGACGACGCCGAAGCGATCACGGCGAAGACCAACGCGCTGGCGCAGGCTTCGATGAAGCTCGGCGAGGCGATGTACAAGCAATCGGCCGGCGAGCCGGCGGGCGCCGACGCGTCCGCGGGCCCGAAGGAAGATGTCGTCGACGCCGAGTTCACCGAGGTCGACGACGACAAGAAGAACAAGAAATCCGCCTGATCGGCGAGGCACGGGATGCCGCCACGGTTACTGATAACAGCGACCCCCGGTCACGAGACGCGGGGGTGTCGCCGTGTGGCAGCGGCCGGTGGCGGAATATGATTGGACGTCATCGGGTGGGGAGATGATGGCCAAACGTTGCTACTATGAAACTCTTTCGGTCGAACGCAGCGCGACCGAAATCGACATCAAGACCGCCTTCCGCAAGCAGGCGATGCAGTGGCATCCGGATCGCAATCCCGGCGACAACGATGCCGAGCACCGTTTCAAGGAAATCAACGAGGCCTACGAGGTCCTCAAGGATCCCGACAAGCGCGCGGCCTATGACCGCTTCGGCCATGCCGCATTCGAACAAGGCGGCGGCGGCGGCGCGGCTGGGTTCGGCTCCGAATTCGCCACCACTTTCTCCGATATTTTCGACGACCTGTTCGGCATGGGCGGCCGGCGCGGCCGTGGCGGCGGACGCGAGCGCGGCGCCGATCTCCGCTACAACATGGAGATCACGCTGCAGGAGGCTTACGCCGGCAAGACGGCGCAAGTCCGCATCCCGACGTCGGTCACCTGCGAGGGCTGTTCGGGCAGCGGCGCCAAGGCCGGCACCAAGCCGAAGGCGTGTCCGATGTGCGGCGGCCACGGCAAGATCCGCCACGCCCAGGGATTTTTCACGCTCGAGCGCACGTGTCCGAGCTGCCAGGGCCGCGGCCAGGTGATCGAGAGCCCGTGCGCGTCGTGCGCCGGCTCCGGCCGCGTGACGCGCGAGCGCACCTTGTCGGTCAACATCCCGCCGGGCGTCGAGGACGGCACCCGCATCCGCCTCGCCGGCGAGGGCGAAGCCGGCGTGCGCGGCGGTCCGCCCGGCGACCTCTACATCTTCCTGTCGATCGGCGCGCATCCGTTCTTTCAGCGCGACGGCGCCGATCTGCATTGCAGCGCCCCCATTTCCATGGTGACGGCCGCGCTCGGCGGCGAATTCGAGGTCCCCACCATCGACGGCAGCAAGACGCGGGTGAAAGTGCCGGAAGGCACCCATTCCGGCCGGCGTTTCCGTCTGCAAGGTAAGGGGATGCCGGTGCTGCGCGCGCGCCAGACCGGCGACATGTATGTCCAGGTCGTCGTCGAGACGCCGCAGAACCTCACCAAGAAGCAGCGCGAACTGCTGGCCGAGTTCGATCGCCTGTCGTCGCCGGAGACGCATCCCGAATCGGCGGGATTCTTCGGCAAGGTCAAGGAGTTCCTCGACGGCTTCGGCGGCAACCGGGCGAGTTCCGCGTGATCGCTCCGCGAGCAACGCACAGGCGCGTTGCTGGCCTTTGCCTTGCAAATGCTCTAGAACTGCCGTGTCAGAACTGCGACGTTTTCATTTTCATCACGTGACGCACCATGCCGCTTCAGGCTCTGCGAAAATTCGAACGCAAGATCGAGCAACAACTCAAGCTGCTCGAACGCGGCAAGACTGCGATCGAGCGCAACATCGGGCGTCAGATCCGTCTGTTCGAACAGCGGCGCGATGATCTCGGCAAGAAGATCGACGAGAAGATCAAGCAGTTCGAACGCAAGCGCGGCATCCCGCTCGACGACGAGGTGCGTTTTCTGCGCTCCTGGATCGAGCGGCCGTTGACGACCGGCGCGGTGGCGCCGTCGGGCAAGCACCTGGCGCGCGCCATGGCGCGCTACGTCGATCCCGACAGCGAGGGACCGGTGGTCGAATTGGGCCCCGGCACCGGGCCGGTGACCGAAGCGCTGGTGCGGGCCGGCGTTTCGCCCTCCCGTCTGGTGCTGGTCGAGTTCAATCCGGATTTCTGCCGCATCCTGCAGGCGCGCTACCCCGACGCCACCATCGTTCAGGGCGACGCCTATAGCCTGCGCCGCCTGCTCGAAACCCTCTTGGTGCGCCCCGCCGCCGCCGTCGTCTCCAGCCTGCCCTTGATCACCAAACCGATCCGCATGCGCGTGCGGCTCGTGCGCGACGCCTTCGATCTCATGCTGCCCGGCGCGCCGTTCGTGCAGTTCACCTATTCCGTGGCATCCCCGGTGCCGACGCGGCTCAGGGGGTTCTCCGCGGAAGCTTCCGGACGCATCTGGATGAACCTGCCGCCGGCGCGCGTGTGGGTTTATCGCAAGGCCTGACCTCCCATCATCATGACAACACCGAAAATTCTGGTCATCCCCGGCTCACTGCGCACGGGCTCGAACAATGCGCGGCTCGCCGCGCTCGCCGCCAAGGAGTTCACACTCGCCGACGCGGACGTGACGACGATTTCCCTGCAAGATTACGAGTTGCCGCTGTTCGACCCCGACTTCGCCACCGAGGGCGGCCTGCCGCGCAACGCGATCCAGCTGCGCCGCCTCTTGGGCGCGCACCATGGCATCTTCATCACCAGCCCGGAATACAGCGCCTCGGTGGCGCCGCTGCTCAAGAACGCCATCGACTGGGTCTCCCGCGTGCGCGAGGGCGGCGAGCCGAGTTATGCCGCGTTCAAGGGCCGCGTGTTCGCGCTCGGCGCCGCATCGCCCGGCGGGGCCGGCGGCGTGCGCTCCTTGATGGCGATGCGGCAAATTCTCGAGCTCGGCTGCGGCGCGCTGGTCATTCCGGAGCAGATTGCGGTCGGCCGCGCCGATCAGGCGTTCGACGAGATGGACAACCTCAAGGACGCGACGGCTGCCGCGGCGCTCAAGACGCTCGTCCGGCGGCTGATCGAGCTTGCCGGATTCATGGCGCGCAGCGCGGAGTGAAGGAACGAAGAAACGATGCTGCAGCCGCGGGAGCGCCTGATCGTCGCGCTCGATGTGTCGTCGGTCGATGAAGCGCGATCGACGGTCGCGCGGCTCGGCGACGCGGTGTCGTTCTACAAGATCGGCTATCAGCTCGGCTTCGCCGGCGGCCTCGATTATGCGCGCGTGCTCGCCGACGCCGGCAAGCGCGTGTTTCTCGACCTCAAGCTGCACGACATCGCCAACACGGTGGCGAAGGGCGTGCAAAGCGTGGCCCGGCTCGGCGCGAGCTTTCTGACCGTTCATGCCTACCCGCAGACCATGCAGGCCGCCGTCGCGGCACGTGAAGGCGATCTGCGCATCCTCGCCGTGACGGTGCTGACCTCCTACAATGATCACGACCTCGAGGCTGCCGGTTACGATACCGGCGTCGCCGCGCTCGTCGCCGCGCGCGCCATGCAGGCGCGCGACATCGGCGTCGACGGCGTCGTCTGCTCGGCCGAAGAAGCGGCGCAGTTGCGCGGCATCGTCGGAGCAAACATGCTCCTGGTGACGCCCGGTATCCGGCCGGCCGGCGCCGACAGCGGCGACCAGAAGCGCATCATGACGCCGGCCGCGGCGATCGCCGCGGGCGCGGACTATCTGGTCGTTGGCCGGCCGATACTCGGCGCCGCCGATCCGAGGGCCGCGGCGCTTGCGATCGTCGCCGAGATCGCTGAACAACACACCAAGGAGGAATGACATGGCCAGGGGCTACTGGATCGCGCACGTCGATGTGTCCAACGAGGAGGGCTACAAGCCCTATGCCGCCGCCAATCCGGCGATCTTCAAGAAATTCGGCGGCCGCTTCGTAATGCGCGCGGGCCAGTACAAGTGCGTCGAGGGCGTGACCCGCGCGCGGCAGGTCGTCATCGAATTTCCCGACTACGCCACCGCCCTCGCCTGTTACAACTCCCCCGAATACCAGGCCAACATCAAGGTCCGGCAGCCGCACGCCACCGTCGATCTCATGATCGTCGAAGGCTACGACGGCCC
This sequence comes from uncultured Pseudomonadota bacterium, assembly GCA_963836095.1. GTDB lineage: Bacteria > Pseudomonadota > Alphaproteobacteria > Rhizobiales > Xanthobacteraceae > BOG-931. The sequence goes on along the minus strand of CAWIHU010000009.1, from coordinate 574,811 downwards.
TCAGCCTTAGCAGCTGACCCTACCGGCTCGCTTACGCTCGCCACCTCCCCCTTTCAGGGGGAGGAAAAGAGCAAGTTGCCGCCCCGGCGGCCCCCCGCTATATCCGGCGGCAACCGGAGACATGCGATGTCCGACATGCGCTTAGTGATCGCCGGCGCCGGCGGGCGCATGGGGCGTACGCTCGTCCACGCGATCGCCGCGACCAAGGGCGTGACGCTCGTCGGCGCGGTCGAAGCCGCCGGCTCCGCCGTCATCGGCCGCGATGCCGGCGAACTCGCGGGGCTGGGGCCGAACGGCGTCGCAATCGCGAGCGATGTCGCGCCGCTGCTGCGGCAGGCCGACGCGCTCATCGAGTTCACGGTTCCGGCGACGACCCTGGCGTTCGCGGAATTGACCGCCGCCGCCGGCATCGTGCACGTCATCGGCACCACCGGCCATTCCGCCGAAGAGGACGCCATCATCGCCAAGGCGGCGAGCCGCGCGCGGATCGTCAAATCCGGCAATATGAGCCTCGGCGTCAATCTGCTCGCGGCGCTGGTCAAGCGCGTGGCAAAGACGCTCGGCGACGACTACGACATCGAAATCGTGGAAATGCATCACAACAAGAAGATCGATGCGCCGTCGGGCACCGCGCTGATGCTCGGCCGCGCCGCCGCCGCCGGCCGCGGCATCGATCTCGCCCAGCATTCCGTGCGGGGGCGCGACGGCATAACGGGCGCGCGCCGCGCCGGCGACATCGGCTTTGCCTCGTTGCGCGGCGGCACCGTCGTCGGCGATCACACTGTGACGTTCGCCGGCCCGGCCGAGCGCATCGAACTGACCCACCGCGCCGAGGACCGCATGATTTTCGCCCGCGGCGCGCTGCACGCGGCGCTGTGGGCGCGCGGACAAGCAGCCGGGGCTTTATTCGATGACCGACGTGCTGGGGCTCGGGGATATCTGAACGGCACGCGACGAGAGACGAAAAGAGGAAAGAGACGGAATGGGTGACCGCATTCTCGTGCTCGTGCGCCACGGCCAGAGCGAGTGGAATCTGAAAAATCTGTTCACCGGCTGGCGCGACGTCGACCTGACCGAACAGGGCGTCGCCGAGGCGCGCGCGGCCGGGCGCAAGCTTAAGGCGCAAGGCCTGCGCTTCGACGTCGCCTTCACCTCGGCGCTCGTTCGCGCGCAAAGAACCCTCGACCTCATGCTCGAGGAAATGGGGCAGCAGAACATTTCGGTGATCAAGGACGCCGCGCTCAACGAGCGCGACTATGGCGATCTTGCCGGCCTCAACAAAGATGACGCGCGCAACAAGTGGGGCGAGGAGCAGGTGCACATCTGGCGCCGCTCCTACGACGTCGCCCCGCCCGCCGGCGAGAGTCTCAAGGACACTGCCGCGCGGGTCCTCCCCTATTACATCCGGGAAATCCTGCCGCGGGTCTTGCGCGGCGACAACGTGCTCATCGCCGCCCACGGCAACTCGCTGCGTGCGCTGGTGATGGTGCTCGAAGGCCTGTCGCCGGCCGAGATCGTGTCGCGCGAGATCGCGACCGGCGTGCCGCTGATCTATCGCCTCAACGCCGATTCGACGGTGTCGGAAAAACAGGAGCTGGCCGCATAAAGAGTTCGGCGAAATCGAGCCGATGTTATTGTCCGCTCGTCCCCGCGAAAGCGCGCGAAAGCGGGGATCCAGCTCTTTGCCGCCTCGCCTGGATTCCTGCTTTCGCAGGAATGAGCGGCACATAATCCAGCGCGGCCATCGCATGGGCTTGGCGCGATGGATCGTCGCCGGCCGCGGCTGCGGCACGCCGCTCGTTCTTTCTGCTCATGGCCGGGGAAATCTATACGACGTTCACTTTTCTCGGCGGCTGCGGCTTCGCCTACGGGCGCAATGGGCCGGCCCTATTACATTCTCTGCTACGGCACGCTTGCTTGCATGATGTCCTATTTCCCGCTACCGCCGATCTGGCGCTACGCACATCTCGACGAACGCACGCATGGTCACTCTCCCCGAGGCCGGCGGAAAATTTAGATCAACGCCGGCGCCATTTCAAATGACGGCGTCATGCCGCCTTCGCCGCCGCGCGCCGCCGTGAAAACTCCAGCGCCTTGTCGTTGACGGCGCCGAACCGCAGCGACAGCAAATCCAGCACATAATTCTGATTGAGCTTCCACGGCTTCTTCGAGCCTTGCTTCGGAAATTGATCGATCGAGCGCCGGACGTAGCCGGAGGAGAAATCGATCAGCGGTACCGCCGTCACCGCCGGATCGCGGCGCCGCGGCGTGCAGGCGGCATAGCCGCGGCGGTCCATATAGGCGATGAGCCGGCCGACATAGGCCGAGGTAAGGTCGCACTTCAGCGTCCAGGAGGCGTTGGTGTAGCCGAGCGCGAAGGCGAAATTGGGCACGTCGCTCAGCATCACGCCCTTGAAGTTCATCGTGTCGGCGAACTTGACCGGCGCGCCGTCGACGGCGACGGCGATGCCGCCGAATAATTGCAGCTCGAGGCCGGTCGCGGTGACGATGATGTCGGCGTCGAGCTCGCGGCCCGAGCGCAGCCTTATGCCGCTCGCGGTAAAGCTTGCGATCTCATCGGTCACCACATCCGCCTTGCCGGCCTTGATGGCGCGGAAGAAATCGGCGTCGGGCGCGAGGCACAGCCGCTGGTCCCAAGGGTCGTAGCGCGGCGTGAAATGCGTCTTCACGTCATAATCGGCGCCGAGCTGCGCGCGCGCCTGCGCCACGATCCATTGCTTGACCTGTTGCGGCTTGCGCCGGGCGAGATTGTACAAATAAAGCGTGAACAGCACGTTGTACCAACGCGCCGCGGCGTAGGCGAGCCGCGGCGGCAGATGGCGGCGCAGCCATATCGCCACCGCGCTCTGCGACGGCGCCGATACGATGTAGGTCGGCGAACGCTGCAGCATGGTCACGTGTGCGGCGCTCCGCGCCATCGCCGGCACGATCGTCACCGCGGTCGCGCCTGAGCCGATCACCACCACGCGCTTGCCGCCGTAATCGAGGTCTTGCGGCCATTGCTGCGGATGTACGATGCGGCCGCGAAATGTCTCGGCGCCGGCGAATTCCGGCGCGTAGCCGCCGGCATAATCGTAATAGCCGGTGCAGCCGAACAGAAAATTGCAGGTGAAGCGGACGACCTCGCGCGCCGCGCCGCGCTCCGCCTCGACGGTCCAGAGCGTGTCGGCGGACGACCACGAAGCGCGCGTGACGCGATGGCGGAAGCGGATGTGACGATCGATCCCGTAGGCGTCCGCCGTATCGCGGATATAGTCGCGGATCGAGGCGCCGTCGGCGATCGCCGCGTTCGAGTGCCACGGACGGAACGAATAGCCGAAGGTGTACATGTCGGAATCGGAACGGATGCCGGGATAGCGGAATAAATCCCAGGTTCCGCCGATGGCGTCGCGCGCCTCCATGATGAGATAAGATTTGTTCGGGCAGAAGGCGTTGAGGTGATAGGCCGCGTCGATGCCGGAAAGGCCGGCGCCGACGATCACGACATCGAAATGTTCCGGCATCATGGCATCGGCTTCCGGCTCGACCATCGTCACGCCACCGGCGTCGTCTCGGCGGCCGCGACCCGCCGCGCCATGCGGGCAATGAACGCCGCGGCGCGGTCGGCTGAGCTTATCAGGATCATGTGGCTGCCGTCCTCGATCAGCTCGAAATCGACGCCGGGCAATTTCGCGGCGAAGGCCTCGCCGTGGACCCTCGGATCGAGGATTTTATCGGCGGTGCCGTAAAGGATGCCGACCGGCATCGCAAGCTCCCCGTAGCGCGCCGGCATGGCGGCCAGATCGGCGGCGGCAGCGACGAGATCGGAAGAAGCGCCGATGAAGCTCGCCGGCCGCAGCGCCAGCAATGCACCGGCGCGGATGGCGAAGTCGGCCGGTACCGGCTGCGAACCGAACAGGACGTCGAGCACGCGCTTGCGGCTGGCGATCGACGTCGGAACGGCCAAGGTCCACGCGATCAGCGCCCGGACCAGTGGCGAGGGCACGGCGAGCCGCTGAAACGGCGCCGGCACTCTCGGCTGGGGGTGCGTCACCGGCGCGATCAAAGCGAGGCCGCCGACCGCGCCGGGATGATCGAGCGCAAGCGACAGCGCTATCGCGCCGCCGAGGGAATGGCCGACCACCAGCGGCCGGGCCAGTCCGAGTTCCTGCGCGAAACGGGCGATGGTGCGGGCCTGGGCGGCGATCGCCGCCGACGCGCCCGGCGCGCGGGTGGAATAGCCGCTGCCCGGCCGGTCCAGAATCACCACCCGATGATCGCGCTTGAGCCGATCGAGCAGGGAATGGCTGAAATTGTGCATCTGGCCGGACAGGCCGTGAATGAGCAGAAGCGGCGGCCCCGTGCCCTCGTCGAGATAGTGGATGCGGGCGCCGTCGATCGTCGATGAACCGTCCGCGCGGCGGCACCCGCCGCTCGACCTGCCGCGCCGTCCACGCCGAGAACAACGCCAGCCCGCCAAGCCCGAGTGCGAGCGCTACGGCGATTCCGGCGGCGATCCAGGCGGCCACGATCACCGCTTCATCCCCCGATCAAGCCAGCGCCAATAATTGACCGGCGCCAGCCGCTCGACCAGCGCGGCGAATTTTGAGTCGGAGCCGACCAGAATGCGCGGCCGGCGCTGCTCGACGCCGCGAACGATGGTCTCGCCGGCGACTTCCGGCGGCAGGGTGAGAAACTTTTCGAACGTTTTCTGGATTTTGAGAAGCTCGGCGATGGGGACGCCGCGCGGCACCCGCGCATTTTTTGCAATCGAGGTGGCGACGCCGCCGGGATGCACGACGCTGACGCCGATGCGCGTACCCGCGAGCTCATGCCGCAACGACTCGGAAAAGCCGCGCACGGCGAACTTGCTCGCCGCATAGGCGGTTTGCCCCGGCGGGGCGATCAGGCCGAACAGGCTCGACAGGTTGACGAGACGCGCCTCGTCACTCCGATGCAGCAGCGGCAGGAACGCCCGCGTCATGCGCACCACGCCCCAGAAATTGATGTTGAACAGCCACTCGAAGTCGGCGAGCGCGATCTGCTCGAACGTGCCGCCCATCGCCACGCCGGCATTATTGACCAGAACGTCGACGCCGGGATGTTCGGCCGTGACCACGCCCGGAAACGCGGCCACCGCGTCGGCGTCCGCGACATCGAGCCGGTGCCGGCTCACCCGCACGCCGAGCGCGGCTAGCTCCGTCGCGGTGCGCTGCAAATTGGGCTCGTCGATATCGGCGAGCGCGAGATGACAGCCGCGGCGCGCCAGCGCCGTGGCAATCGCGCGGCCGATGCCGCCAGCGGCTCCGGTCACGACGGCGGTGCGATCTTTGAGTGTCAGCAAGGTCGAGGGCCCGGCGAATGGAAAAGGAATACCGCGTGGACGCGACCTGAGAGTTGAAAGCAACGCCGGGAACGGTGTCAAGCCGCGCCTCCTGCGCCAGCCCGGCGAGCGTCGAAGGGTGCCGGCGACGCGCGAGGGAGTTGCGTCCCTGCCGATGCCGGCCCGAGATCGCAGCGATGACGAGCCCGCCCGGTCGCCCGTGGTGGGCGCAATTATCGCTTTGATCTCGCCTTGCGGGCGGCGTAGCGCGCATCCCGCGCCGCCTTGCGTTCGGCTTCTTCGGCGCGCTCACGTTCGGCTTTTTCCGCGGCCTCGCGTTCGGCCTGGGCGGCAGCCTCACGCTTTGCCGCCAGCGCCAATTCGGCCTCGCGGGCCTTGCGTTCGGCCTTTTCGGCCTCGCGCGCTTTCTTGGCAGCAGCGCGCGCGACCGCCTCGGCCTCCCGTGCCTTCTGCCGTTCGGCCGCGGCCGGGTCCTGGACGCTGGCGCGATACTTCTCCAGCGCCGCCTTTTTGGCGTTCGCCGCCGCATTCCGCCGTTCGATTAAATCCGGCTCGTTGGAGCGACCCATTTAATTCAACCTCGCCAAGTTTCGTTGCGTTCGAAGCTCAATCGACCCGTGTACGCCAGCCTATCACGGTTGCCTCTATGCGCTCGCCGGTCTCGTCGCTGTGCCAATGCTCGCTGGTAAAGCGGCAGAGGAACGGAACGACGTAGGTGCCGACGTGATCCTCGCAAAGCAGCTCGAGCGGCTGATCGAGGGGCGGAATACCATCATGAACGAAGGCGTCCAAGCGCTGCTGGCGTGTCGCCATGGCGTTACCACGTGCCCAGCCGGTCGTGAACCATCATGCCCCGATCATTTGCCATTGGCGCGCCGGATGCTCTTGACGGGCAGAGCGGGCTTGCCGGACTTTTCGGCGATGAGCCGATCCTGTTCTTCGATCGCCGCGCGCGCGGCGGCCTCGCCGTCCGGGCCGCCGACGAGTTCGAGCGGAACGCGGCGGTTCGATCGCTGCGAGCCGTCCTCGTAGAACACGTCGAACAGCGCGAATTCTGGTCGCGTGGCCGGTTTTCTTGCCATTTTTCGTCTCCTGTGCGCGACGGTGAACGCGCCGCCCTACACCGTCACTGCGACATCGCCGCGACGTGCAACGGCCCGCTAAGCGTTCGCCGAGCCCTTAGCCTTGTTCTATGCGTTGGTGGCGGCCTCGCCTGCGCGTGCGACCGTGGCTTTCGGGGAGCCCTGCAGGCCGACGGCAAGGCCGGACAAATGCCGGATCGAGGCCTATATAAGCGGGGAGGATTCGATATCAACCGGTTTCATGAGGATTCAATGGCATTCAAGCCGAATTACGGCCGGGACCGCGCCGAACGTGACCGGGCAGCCCGCGCCCGCAGCGCCGAGAAACTCAAAAAGAAGGAGGAGAAAGCCGCTCAACGCAAAGCTGAGCGCGACGTGGCCGAAACTCCTCCAACCGACGCGCCAAATGACACCAACGAGAGTTAACCACGACCTCCGGTTCGCCGCCGGTAAGGGCCCCGGCACGATGCCGATGACAGGCTCGGCCAATGCGCGGCGAAGACAATTGGCCCGAACAAGGGGATAAGCCGCGATGGCTTTTGACCGAACACGAAGATCGAGCGACCCGCGGCAAGCGGCCGAAGCGGCGTTCAAGGCGGCGACCACCAAGCCGGTTCCCGCGCCGCCGCCCTTGCCCAAGACCCCGTCTCTGCCCAACGCGAAAGAGCTCGTCTCGTTGCGCATCGACCGCGACGTTCTCGACTACTTCCAGGAAGCCGGACCCGGCTGGCAGGACAGAATCAACGAAGCTTTGAAAAAGGCCGCCGGGAAGTAAGGCGCGTCCATCGCGCGCCGTTGCGCGCCGAGAATTGCTCAGAGGTGTTCATATGTCCGACTGTTTGCACTGCGATATCAACAAACTCGTGCAGGACCACATCGATCGCGGCGGCGTGGACATCGGCGAGATCGCGGCCAAGATGACCGAGAGCCTCGCCGATCTGATCTTGCTGGCGCCGGAGGACGAGCAGGCGAAGCTGATGGCGGACGTTATCGCGAGTTTCGGCCACGTTTTCCTGGAAAAAAGCGGCGCGATCGAATCCGACGATGCGGCCCCGCGGCACTGAACGCGGCACTGATCAGTCACACCTATGATGTGAGCGGATCACGGCGTTCGCCGACCCGTCCGCGTCTCCCACTGATCCCACTAATCAACCCTTCCCCACCACCGAAATATCGGTCGGGTCGCTGTAGGCCGGGTGTTTCCAGCCCGTTTCGTCGTAGTCGGCCATGCACCGCTCGGCGAAGCTTTCCATCGCCTCGAGCGTGCCGTTGCCCTGCGCCTGCTGCAGCTGAAACACGCGGATCAGCTCGTGGCTGCCGGAATAGTTCATCTCGTAGAGCTCGTGGCGGGCGCCGAATTCGGAGCCGATGGCGTCCCATAAAAGCTTCATGATCTTGATGCGCTCCTTGTAGTCGATGCCGTTCGAGCCGCGCACGTATCTGGCCAGATATTTGTCGATGTCCGGATTGCTGAAGTCGCGCGCATGCGAGGGCAGATAGATGAGGCCGGAGGCGACCACCTTTTCGACGATGTTGCGGACCGCCGGATAGGCTTCCGTCATGAACAGGCGATAGCTCGCCGAGCCGCGCCCGTTGGGCAGCACGGCGCCGTTGACCCACGGCTCGGGATTGCAGGCCATGGCGTCGGTCAACGACCAGAACAGGTTGCGCCAGCCGATCACCTCGCCGATCTGTGCCTGCACGCCGCGGAACCCCTCGACACCGGTCGCGCGCGCGGCCTTGTAAAGAAGGCCGGCGATGAAATCGAGCTTGACCGCGAGCCGGGTGCAGCCCTGGAAAGTGAAGCCGTTGAAGAAGCCGGACTTCGGATAGAAGTCCTTGAGCATCTGCACGTCGCGATGGATCATCACATTTTCCCACGGGATGAACGCATTGTCGAACACGAAGATCGAATCGTTCTCGTCGAAGCGCGAGGTCAAGGGATAATCCCATGGCGAGCCGGCGGCGGCGGCGGCGAACTCGTAGGACGGCCGGCAGATCAGCTTGATGCCGGGCGTGTTCATCGGCGCGATGAACATCACCACCATGGCCGGATCGTTGATCTCCTGGCCCATATTCTGGCCGAGAAAATTGTAGTGCGTCAGCACCGAATTGGTGGCGACTACCTTGGCGCCGGAGACGTAGATGCCGGCATCGGTCTCTTTTTGGATGGTGATGTAGACGTCCTTGACCTGCTCGGCCGGCTTGTTGCGGTCGATCGGCGGGTTGACCAAAGCGTGATTGAGGAACAGCACGGAGTCCTGGCCGCGCTTGTACCAGGCGCGCGCGTTGTCGGCGAACTTGCCGTAGAAATCGGCGTTGGCGCCGAGCGTGTTGAGGAAGGCGGCCTTGTAGTCGGGACTGCGGCCGAGCCAGCCATAGGTGATGCGGGCCCAGGCGGCGATGGCGTCGCGCTGGGCGATGACCTCCTCGCGCGAGCGCGCGACCTTGAAGAATTTGTGGGTGTAGCCGCCGGAGCCGGTGTCGGTCGGCGTGGTGAGGACATCCTTGGTCGCCTTGTCGTGCAGGGCGTCGTAGAGGAGCGCCACGGAAGCGGCCGCGTTGCGGAACGCCGGGTGGGTGGTCACGTCCTTGACCCGCTCGCCGTAGATGTAGACCTCGCGGCCGTCGCGCAGCGACTCCAAAAACTCCGCGCCGGTGAACGGACGCTGTTTGCCGGCGATGATGTCTTCCGGATGCTGCGGCATCGATTTTTCCCTAACCCTACCTGCCCTGGTCACGCCGCCCGTTCGCGGGCGAGCGCCCAGATCGTGAGTACACTGACAATTACGACGGCGACAAGGGCTCCGGCCAGCCCCGTCCGTGCATAGCTGGCCGCGCCGGAGACGGCGCCGAACAGGAAGCCAGCCGCGATCGCCGTCACGGTAAAGAGGCGCGACCGCGCCGCCGCGAAATTCCTTACGTGCTCCGGGTCGTGCGGGGCGCGAACCTGCCGACGCCAGGCGACCAACAGTTCGGTCGTGTCGATGCCGAGCTGCGTCATGTTGCCGGTCATGACGTTGGTCTGCGGAATGCCCTTCAACAGCAGGCGGACGATGACGCTTTGCGTCCCCATCGCGGCCGCGGCGAGCAAGCCCGCGACAATCGCCTGCCAATCGCCGCTGCCGCGCACCGGCGGGCCGACGAGGACAAGGGCGGCGAACATCGCCAGCAGCACCGCCTCGAAAGCGAGCATCCACGGCAACGGCGCCCGACCGCGTTCGCGCGCTAGTGCGATCAATCCCGTCGTCAACGCCGCCGCGACGATGAAGGAGAGGACCGCGATCACCTTGCCGACGATACCTGTATCGTGGGTGACGAGTTCCGCACCGGCGGTGATGAAGCTTCCCGTCACGTTGGCGACGAACAGGCCGAACAAGCCGAGGAAGGTATAGATATCGACATAGCCGGCGACGAAGGCGAGCGACGCCGGCACCCATCGTGGCACAGCCCTCTCGCGCGGTGGCGCGACCTCACTCATCGTGTCGTCTCCTGATCAGGGAAAAGAGTTTTACCGGCAGACGCGCGGATTTGGGAGCCACCGGGCGAGGCGCCGCGCCGCGCCGGGACAAGACTTCGGTGCGCAATTGCGACCACGAAGCGGACCCCGGCTGGCGCAACCGCGAGTTTGGCGTATGCTCGGGCGGCGGGAACGCGGTGTCGGGTGTGGACATGGCGGACAACGACAATAACGGCGCCGGCGAACGCCCGGCGGACGACAACGCATCGAAACCGGTCATCGTTGCGATCGGGGCTTCCGCCGGTGGTATCGAGGCACTGCAGAATTTCTTCGGCGCCGTTCCGGACAATACCGGCGCCGCCTTCATCGTCGTCGTCCACATCGAGCCGCAACATCTCAGCGATTTGGCCGGCATCATCGCCGCACGAACGGCGATGCCGGTGGTCGAGGTCGAAGCGCAAGAAAAACTTTTTGCCAACCACGTATACGTCATACCGCCCGGTCGCCGTCTGCTGCTGACCGATCATGAAATCCTGGCGACGGAATTCGAGGAACCGCGCGGCCGGCGCACTGCGATCGATCAGTGCTTCCGTTCGGTCGCGGAGCGGATCGGCGACGGCTTCGCGGTTATCCTCAGCGGCGCCGGCGCGGATGGCGCCATCGGCGTGCGCGCCGTCAAGGAGGCCGGCGGTATCATCCTGGTGCAGGATCCCAACGAAGCCCAATACGGTTCGATGCCGCGCAGCGCCGTCGTCGCCGGTCCCGCGGATTTCGTGATGCCGGTCCGCGACCTCGCCCTGCGGCTCGCCGAGCTGATGCACACCAAGCAGACGGTTCCGGTCCCCGCTTTGCCCAATGTCGACGAGGAGGAGTTGCGGCGCATCCTGGCGCTGCTGCGGGTGCGAACCGGACACGATTTTTCGAAATACAAGCGCTCGACCATGTTGCGGCGGGTCGCCCGGCGCATGCGAGTCGCCCGTACCGAAGATCTCAAAGCGTATTACGCGGTGCTGCGCGAAAATGCCGACGAGGCGCGGGCGCTCTTGAGTGACCTGCTCGTTTCGGTCACGACGTTCTTCCGGGACGCCGCGGCGTTCGACGCACTCGCCAAGACGGTGGTGCCGGAGATTTTCCGAGGCAGCGCGCCCGGTGAAACCATCCGTATCTGGGCTCCCGGCTGCGCGACCGGCGAAGAGGCCTATTCGCTGGCCATGCTCTTCCTGGAAGAGGCGACGCGTCACGAGAAGCGCTCGTCGGTGCAGGTGTTCGGCTCCGATCTCGATTCCCAGGCGCTGGCGGCCGCGCGCGAAGGGCGCTATCCGACCGCGATCGAAGCCGACGTGAGCGAACAACGGCTGCGCCGGTTCTTCACGCGCGAAGGCGACCACTACCGCGTGCGCCAGGACCTGCGCGACACCGTGCTGTTCGCCGTGCACGACCTTCTGAAAGACCCGCCGTTCTCGCGGGTCGATCTGATCTCCTGCCGCAACGTGCTGATCTATCTCGATCGCGACTTGCAGGAGCAGGTGTGCAGCACGTTCCACTATGCGCTCAATGCCGGCGGGTTTCTCTTCCTCGGCTCCGCCGAGACCGCGGACAGTCCGCCGGGACAGTTCTACTGCCTCGACCGCACGGCCCGCATCTACCAGTCGACGGCCGCCGCCGGCGACAAACCGCGGATGCCGCCGCGCCTGTTCGGCGCCGTCGGCGGGCCCGACCACGTCCCGCAGGGAGCGCAGGGTTTGAGCCCGACGGTGGCGTTGAGCGAGGCCGCATTGCATCGGCGGGCGATCGAGCAGGTGGCGCCGCCCTCGATGTTGGTCGACGAGAACCATCGCGTCGTCCACCTGTCGGAAAACGCCGGCCGCTTCATCCTGCCTGCCGGCGGCCCGTTGAGCGGCGACGCCGTCGATCTGGTGCGCCCCGAACTGCGCTTCGAGCTGCGCTCCGCCCTCAACCGCGTGTTCGAGGAGCACCTGCCCACCTTCACCGTGCCGCTCCTGGTGCGCTTCGACGGCGCGGCGCGCCGCGTTCACCTCCTGGTCAAGACGGTCGAGGGGAACGGTGCCGAATCGCGCAGCGCGGTAGTGATGTTCATCGAGGGCGAAGCAATCGAGGAAAGCGCCATCCCGGCGGAACGGCAGGCCAACGACGAGACGGTGCGACGGCTCGCCCAGGAGCTGGAACTGACGCAGACTCGGCTGCGCACCTTGCGTGAAGAGTTCGACGCGGCCAACGAGGAACTGCGCGCTGCCAACGAGGAATTGCAATCGGTCAACGAGGAATATCGCGCGACGTCCGAGGAGCTGGAAAGCTCCAAGGAGGAGCTGCAGTCGATCAACGAAGAGCTGCAGATCGTCAACAGCGAACTCAAGCTCAAGCTGGATGCGATCTCGCGCGCCCACAGCGACCTGCAGAACCTGATGGCAGCGACCGAGATCGCCACCTTGTTTCTCGATTCCAGCCTGCGCATCAAGCGCTTCACCGACCGGGTGGCGGAACTGTTCAGCATCACCCAAGCCGACGACGGGCGGCCGATCACCGATTTCGCCCACCAGCTCGACTACGACGACCTGATCAACGACGCGCGCACGGTGCTCGCCGACTTGGCGCCGATCCGGCGCGAGATCCGCAGCCGCGACGGCCGCTGGTACGACGTGCGGCTGCGGCCATACCGCACCGTCGACGACAAGATCGACGGCGTCGTCATTACCTTCCTCGAAGTCTCCGAGCGGCACAACACCGAGCAGGCGCTGCGCCGCAATCAGGAGCAACTGCGCCAGCAGAAACGCCTCATCGATCTGTCGCACGACCCGATCTTCATCTGGGATTTCGACGGCGGCATCGTCGCGTGGAATTGCGGTTGCGAGGAGCTTTACGGCTTCAGCCACGACGAAGCGCTCGGCCAGGACAAAGAGAAACTGCTCGGCACGACCCTGCCCGGCTCCTCATTTGCCGATTTGCGGGCCAAGCTGCAGCAAGAGGGGAGTTGGGCCGGCGAGTTGCGACATAAGACCAAGGACGGCCGCGAACTGACGGTCGAGAGCCGGCTGCAGCTCGAGAATTTCAACGACCGGCGGCTGGTGCTCGAAAGCACCCGCGACGTCACGGCGCGGCGAGCCGCCGAACGCCGCCAGCGCCTCCTTTTGAACGAACTCACCCACCGCGTCCGCAACACTCTCACGGTGATCCAGGCAGTCGCCCACCACTCCTTGCGCAGCAGCGCGTCCAAAGAGGATTTCGTCGAGCGCTTCGAAGGCCGGTTGGCAGCGCTCGCGACCGCGCACACGCTGCTCGCCGGATCGGATTGGAAAGGGGCCGATTTCGGCGAAATCGCGCGCCAGCAGCTCGCGCCCTACGTCATGGACAATCCCGATCGGCTGCGCCTGCGCGGGGAGACGCTGTCGCTGCCCGCCGACCTCGCCACCCCGTTCGGCCTCGTCCTGCACGAACTCGCGACAAACGCCGCCAAATATGGATCGCTGTCGGTCGCGAGCGGAACCGTCGGCATCAGCTGGACCACGGATACCACCAACAAGCAGCGCGCGCTCAAGGTTGTCTGGCAGGAAAGCGGCGGCCCGTCCGTCCCGCTACCAACGGCCGACGGATTTGGCATGACCCTGATCAGCAGCGTCATCCCCGGCGCTCGCGTCGACCGTGACTTCCGGCGCGAGGGCTTCGCTTGCACGATCGAGCTGACGCTACCGGAGCGGGCGGACGACGGACCGGATCCTCAGGTTTGATCCTCGCAACAATTACGCGAATACCGCTGCGCTCATCTCCGCCTACCGGCACGCCCGCCACAAGCGCTCGGCGGTGACCGGCATGTCGAGGTGGGCGCCGGCGCCGCCGGGGATGGCGTCGGCGACCGCATTCATCACAGCGGCGATCGACGCCGTGGTGCCGGCTTCGCCGACGCCCTTGACGCCGAGCGGGTTGGTGGTCGCCGGCACGCACACCAGTTCGTCGCGGATCACCGGCGGCATGTCGGCGGCGCGCGGCATGGCGTAGTCGAGGAACGAGCCGGTGACGAGTTGGCCGCTGCCGTCGTCGTAGAAAATCTGCTCCATCAGCGCCTGACCGAGGCCCTGCGCCAAGCCGCCGTGCAATTGCCCGCCGACGATCATTTCGTTGAGGACGTTGCCGCAATCGTCGACCGCGCTGTAGGCGACGACCGCCAGCGCGCCGGTATCGGGATCGATCTCGACCTCGGCGATGTGGACGCCGTTCGGGAAGGTGAGCGGCGTCTCCGTCGTCGCCCTGGTATCGAGGTCTTCCTCGATGACGCCGCGTGCTTTCAGCTCGGCGGCGCGGGCGGCGAGACCGATGAGCGCGATGCGGCGGTCGGTGCCGACGACGCCGAACTGGCCCTCTTCGAATACGATGTCGCCCTCGGCGGCTTCCAGCACCGTCGCGGCGATGCGCTTGCCCTTCTCGATGATCAGCTCGACGCATTTGACGACGGAAGCTCCGGCGGTCATCGCCGAGCGCGAGCCGACCGAAGCATAGCCGGGGATTTCGCTCGTGGAATCGCCGTGGCGGTGGGTGACCTTGTCCGGCGCCAGGCCGAGCCGCTCGGCGACAATGCGGGGAAACACCGAGGCGTGGCCTTGTCCGGTCGATTGGACGTTGAGCGTGACGGCGAGCGTGCCGTCGCCGGGAAACGTCAGCCAGGCGCCTTCGAGCGGCGAGCCGCCGGAATGTTCGAGCAAACACGAGAGCCCGATGCCGCGATATTTGCCGCGCGCCCGCGCCTCGCGCCGGCGCGCGTCGATGCCGTCATAGTCGGCGAGATCGAGCGCTTTTTGCAGGATCGGCGCGAAGTCGCCGCTGTCGTAGGTAGTACCGACCGCGGTCTTGTACGGCATGGCGGCGGCGGGAATGAGATTGCGCCGCCGCAGCTCCGCCGGATCGATGCCGGTCACGCGGGCGGCTTCCTCGACCACGCGTTCGAGCACGTAGTTCGCCTCCGGCCGCCCGGCGCCGCGATAGGGCGCGGTCTGGATGGTGTTGGTGAAGGCAAGCCGCGCGCTGATGTCCATGTGCTTGATGTCGTACATGCCGGGCAGGCAGCGGGCGAAGTTGAGGGTCGGAATATTGGCGCCGACCGGGCCGACATAGGCGCCGAGATTGGCGGTATTGCGGATGCGCAGCGCCAGAAAACGCCCGTCGCCGTCGAGCGCGAGCTCCGCCTCCGAATAAATATCGCGCGCCTGGTGATCGCTGAGAAACGCCTCGGAACGGCCCGACATCCAATGCACCGGACGGCTGAACTTCTTGGCGGCGACGAGCTGCGCCAGATATTCCGGATAGGCGCCGGTCTTGAGCGCCGAATGCGCCACCGACATCGTCGGTCAGGACCCGCAGCCGCTCCTTCGGCACGCCCATGATGGCGGCGACGCTATCGCGCATGGGGCCAACGCCTTGCGAGCAGACGCGCAGAGTGTAGCGGTCGGTCGCCGCATCGTAGCTCGCGGTGGCGCCGCGCGGCTCCATCGAGGCGACCGCCATGCGCTGATTCATCACCGCGATGCGCGCGATATGTTTGGCGCCGGCGAAAATGGCGTCGATCGTCTTGACGTTCGCTGACGGATCGGCGGCCGGCCCCGGCCAGTCGACCGCGAGGTTGCCGGGCGCCTCCGGCCAGACCTGCGGCGCGTCCGCCGCGAGCGCTTCCCGCGCATCGATCACCGGCGCGAATTCTTCGTAGTCGACCGCGACGCTCTCGGCGGCGTCCTGCGCCGCCGCGACGCTGTCGGCGACGACCATCGCGACCGGCTCGCCGATATGCACGACCCGTTCGGCGGCCAGCACCGGGCGGTGCGGCACCACCAGCCCCTTGCCGCCGCGCCCGCCGAGCGGCGGATGGCGGCTGACATTGCCGATCGCCTTGACGTCCTCCGCCGTCACCACGCCGACTATCCCGGGCGCTCTCTCGGCCGCCGTCACGTCGATACTCACGATGCGGGCAAACGCGTGCGGCGAGCGGACGAAATAGGCGTAGGCCTGGTTCGGTAACGGCACGTCGGCGGCGTAACGGCCGTGGCCGCGCACCAGAACGTCGTCCTCCACGCGCGGCTCGTCGGCCGCGCGCTGTCGCATTTGTGCATCCATGTTGTGTTCCGGAAAGCTCTTCTGGGGTTGGCTCACACCCTATATAACGCAACCGGCCAGAGGCTGAAGCCGCGCCCTCCGCAGCGCGGACCTGCACTTTGGTTTTGCCCCGCCCTGTTCCTCGCCCTTTGCGGGACGAAATCGAGAGAGTTACACGACACTTTGTTTCCCGTGGTTCGGCCCGATCATCGGACGGAGCTTCCGATCGGGGCCTTTGCGTTTCCACTAACCCTGACCCGTCGATTTCCCGTCCATGCTTCGTCCCGGCACGCTCGCGCTGACCATACTGTTGTCGATGCTGACCGCGCTCGGTCCATTGTCGACCGACATGTATCTGCCGTCGCTCCCCGACATCGGCCGCGTGCTCGGCGCCCCGATCGCGCAAGTGCAATTGACCATATCGAGCTACCTCGTCGGCTTCGCTATCGGGCAGATCCTGTATGGGCCGGTCTCGGATCTCTACGGCCGCCGCCCCGTGCTGATCGCGGCGCTCGTGTTGTTCGCCGCGGCATCGTTCGTCTGCACGAGCGCGCAGTCGATCGATGTCTTGATCGCGGCGCGTTTCATTCAGGCGATCGGCGGGGCGGGCGCGATCGTGCTGGCGCGCGCCATGGTGCGCGACCTTTACTCCGGCGCCCGCGCCGGACGCGAACTCTCCCTGATGGGAACGATCATGGGCATCGCGCCGATCGTGGCGCCCATGGTCGGCGGCGTGCTGCAGACGGCGTTCGGTTGGCGCGCCAGCTTCGTGCTGCTCGGCGGCTTGGCGGTGGTCACCATCGCCGTGGTCGGCCGCTTGCTGCCGGAAACCCGGCCCTACGGCGGCGAACCGATCTCGTTTGCCGCCATGGCGCAAAGCTACGCAGCGGTAGCGCGCCACCGCGGCTTTCTCGCCTATCTCGGCATCATCACCGCGACCTATGCCGGACTGTTCGCCTGGGTGGCGGGCGCCTCGATCGTGCTGCAGGGGGTCTACGGCCTTTCGCCGTTTTCGTTCGGCTTCCTTTTCCCGCTGGGCGGGGCGGGCTACGTCATTGGCACCGTGATCGCGGCGCGGCGCGTGATCCGGCTCGGCCTCGACCGCACGATCGGGGTCGGAGTCCTTTTAGTCGCCTGTGGCGGCTTGGCCGTCGCCGCGGTGGTCGCAGCCGAACTCCATGCCGCGATCTGGCTGGTGCTGGCGATGGCGCTTTATCTCGTCGGCCTCGGACTCTCGATGCCGCAGTCGATGGCGGGCGCGCTGACGCCGTTTCCCGATCGCGCCGGAACCGCATCCGCGCTGATGGGCTTCACGCAGCAGACCGTCGCCGCGATCGTCGCCGCCGCCACCGGCGGTTACCTTGGCCGCTCGGCCTGGCCGGTGGCGGGCGTCGTTGCGGTTATGGGGTGCCTCGCCTTCGTGCTCTGGGCGACCACCCGTGGCGTGCGCACCCGCGAGGTATAGCCCGCGCGCATCGCGCCCGGCCGCGCACGCCGCCGTTGCCTGCGACGGCATGTTTGTTAGGATGACCGCGTTAGCATGGGGCCGGCTGCGGGCACTTCGTTTAGACTTGAGCCGATTTGCCCCAGATTTCGCCGGTCTACCGGGGTTGAGAAGGAAGAGCTATGACGTCCGGCGCCCCGCTCAGCCGCCGCTCCTTTCTGGCAGGAATGAGCGCCGTAGGCGGGGGACTGACCCTGGCCCTCGCGATTCCATTCGCCCCGGCCGAGGCCGGCGAGGCGGGCGAGGCCGCCGAAGTCACCGCTTGGCTGACGATCCGTCCCGACGACACCGTCATCATCCGTATCGCGCGCGCCGAAATGGGCCAGGGCGTCCTCACCGGCCTTGCCATGCTGGTCGCCGAGGAACTGGAATGCGACTGGGCGAGAGTCCGCGGCGAGTTCATTGCGCCGCAAGACAATATGCGTCGCGGTCGGGTATGGGGCGACCTCTCGACCGGCGCCAGCCGCTCGATCGCGATGTCGCAGCTCTATTTGCGGCAGGCCGGCGCCACGGCGCGGGACATGCTGATCGCCGCCGCCGCCGCGCGCTGGGATGTGCCGGCGGCGCAATGCCGCGCCCGCAACAGCGTCGTGACGCACGCACCAAGCGGCCGCACGGTCGCGTTCGGCGCCATCGCCGCCGCCGCGGCTGCGCTGCCGCCGCCGGCCGAGATCAAGCTCAAGGAGCCCAGCGAGTGGAAGCTCATCGGTAAGCCGGTGCGCCGGCTCGACGTGCCCGACAAGGTCACGGCGCAGCCGATCTATGCCATCGACGTGCGGCTGCCGGACATGCTTTACGCCGCCATCGCGCAGTGTCCGGTGTTCGGCGGCACGCTGAAGTCGGTCGACGAGAGCGCGATCGCCGCTATGAGGGGCGTGCGCCGCGTCGTGCGCATGCCCGACGCGGTCGCGGTGGTCGCCAACTCGTGGTGGCGCGCCAAACGCGCGCTCGAGGCGTTGCCGGTGAGCTGGGACGACCGCGGCAACGGCCGGCTGTCGAGCGCCGACATCGCTGACAAGGTGCGCGGCGGCCTCGCCGCGACGGACGCCAAGGTCGGCCGGTCCGACGGCGATTTCGCCGCCGCGCTCGCGCGCGCGGAACGGCGCCTCGAGGCGGACTACACCGTGCCCTTTCTCGCCCACGCCACCATGGAGCCGCAGACCTGCACGGCGCACGTCAAGCCGGACGGCGTCGAAGTCTGGGTGCCGACCCAGGATGCGACGACCGCGCTCGTCACGGCGGCGCTTGCCGCCGGCGTGTCGAACGACAAAGTCGTCGTTCATCGCACCATGCTCGGCGGCGGGTTCGGCCGGCGCGGCACCATCCAGGAATTCGTTCGCCAGGCGATCATGATCGCCAAGGAGGTCCCGCAGCCGGTCAAGCTGGTGTGGACCCGCGAGGAGGACACCAGGCACGATTTTTACCGGCCGTTCGGCATGGCGCGGCTCACCGCCGGCCTCGATGCCGACGGCATGCCGGTCGCGCTGCGCATCCGGCTCGCCGGGCCGTCCTTCGTCGCCGGCATCGTCGCGAGCTTCGGCAAGAACGTCGTCGACCGCAGCTACTTGAGCGGGCTGTTGGAGGAAATGCCCTATGACGTGCCGAATTATCTGGTCGATTACGCGGTGCGGCAGACGCCGGTCCCGCTCGGCGTCTGGCGCGCGATCAACTACACGCAGAACGCGTTCTACAAGGAATGCTTCATCGACGAGATGGCGCACGCCGCGGGCATCGACCCCTATCGCTACCGGCGCCGGCTGTTGCGCGACAATCCAAAAAACCTCGCCGTGCTCGACGCCGCGGCGCGACAGGCCGGCTGGGACCGGGCGCTGCCGACCGGCCTATATCGCGGCATCGCGCTCAACGAGGCCTGCGGCAGCTACTGCGCGCAAGTGGTCGAGATTTCGCTGACGGACGGGGCGTTACGCGTGCATCGCGTCGTCTCGGCGCTGGATTCCGGCTACGTCGTCAATCCGCTGTCGATCGAAATGCAGACCGAAGGCGCCGTCATCTACGCGCTGACGGCGGCGCTCGACGGCGAGATCACCATCAAGGACGGCGGCGCCGAACAATCGAATTTCGACGACTATCCGATGCTGCGCATGGCCGAGGCGCCGAAGGTGGAGACCGTGCTCGAGCCGAGCGGCGGCTTCTGGGGCGGTGTCGGCGAGCCGGCGGTGCCGCCGCTCGCGCCCGCGCTCTGCAACGCCGTGTTCGCCGCCACCGGCCGGCGCATCCGCTCATTGCCGCTCAAGAACCACGATTTCGGCAAGGGGATCTAACGGCAAGCCCACGACTTCTTACCTCGGCGTCAGCACCGGGCCGGCGAAGCATCAAATTTGGTGGTCGATCTGGCTTGTGCGAAAAGATGCAATCTGCGGCTGCCTTTCCCATTGACCGGCAGAACAGCGTCTGATCAACTTATCCGTGTAAATAAAATTGCTGCGCTGGTGATGTGGGGGCTAGCCGGTGGACCGTGTCGCGCCGCTCATTTTCTCGCTGCTCGCCCAAGGCCGAACGAGCGCAACGGCTTTCCTGGATCGAGGCCGATGGCGCGGCAAATCCGCAAATAATCCACGATGTCGAGGCGGCGCTCGCTCCGTTCGAGCTTGGAAATCTGCGACTGATCGGTGCCGAGCGCGCGCGCCAGATCCTGCTGCGTCAGGCCCGCTGCTTTGCGCTGGCGCGGGAGCATGGCGATGATGGCGCGGTATTCGCGATCTAATTTGTCGCGACTGGCCAATGTCCACCTCCGCAAGCGGCGGACACCGATAGGCCAGTCCGACATAATAGGGCGAATTGGCCTATCGGTCAAAGCTCAGACAATGCGGCGCAATACGCTTCGCTATTGCACTCTGGGTAGCTCTAGTGCGGCAGGCTACGTTATAGTTAGAAGCGCATTTTTTAGACGCACCATGTCTGGCGACCAATATGTTTGGGGGAATATTGTTGCCGGAGCTGGGACGTTGCGTCGAACTGGGACGACGTGACGACTGGGCAGAACCCGGCGAGCGTTGCGCCGGGGGCGAACGACAGCGTGACGATCAACGCGGCGGGGGCGGGCGCGACGCATGTCATTTCGGGGACGGGCAATTCGGCGTCGCTGACGATCAACGGTACGACGCTTCTGGCGGGGCAGTTGCCGACCGGTTTGCTGAGCCTGGGCGGAAGCATTCTTTTGAACGCCGGGATTCTGCTGGGGGTGACCGGCGCTGTCTCTGGCGGCTCGCTTACGGCTGATGGCGGCGGGCTGACGATTGGGGAAAACGTTTCCAATTCGTCGCTCAATATCAGCGGCGGTACGGCGGCGACGATCGGCGGGGGCTTTCTCTGACGATGTTTTCAATTCCCCTTCAGTGATGCGCCAGCGGCTCGTTGACGATTGGCGGGGATTTCGCTGTCGTCAACGGTTCGATAACGGTCGGCTGATGGCTCACTGACAATCGAGGAAGCGTTGCAGACGGGAGCGGCTTTAATCAAGCCGCGTTACGTATTTCAAATTCAGAGCGGCGGGACCTTGTCGTGTCGCACGATATGTCCGATGGCGCTCAGCCACAGGGCATCAGCATAGCTGTTGCGAGCGCCCAGCATGGACGCACAGCCGTCGTCGGTCGCGCCCGCACAAGGCCCGCTCGAGCGCTGCACTCGGCAGTTTGAAGTTCGCAAATTGGGAGATGGGTAATGGAGTGCACCCCCTGTAAGCTGTCACCGTATCCCGTATCCCCTGTCACCGTATCCCCCGACGGAATCGAATAGTTCGGAGGCACAATGTCGACATACACCGGAACGCTTGCCGGCTCAGGCGTCTTCACGGGAACTGGAGTACTCGCTGGTGTTACTGAGGACGTCAGTCAATCCGACGCTGTGACTGCAGATTTGGTTATCAACGGCAACGGGACGTTCACCGGAACCGAGGACCAAGTCATCACCACAACCGTGACGATTAATTTCCCTGGCGAGCCCTCGAGCACAACGACCTCGACCTACGATACAGGAGCGCTACCGGTCAGCGGCAGTGTGAACACGCCAAACATCACAACGACAAGCGCGAACGGCAATACCGACACGACGACGTGGACCTTTTCGAGCGATCATTCAACAATCAACGTCAGCGAAATTGACGACTACAATAGCACCGGCATCAGCGGGAGCTATGATCTTGGCGGCACCCTCTCTCTATTCTCGCCGCCGCCTGCCACGCTGCTTGCAGATGCGCAAAAGATGTTTGGTAACGGCAATTACGTCTACTTCTACGGAGGCAATGGCACTTCTCTCGACGTTCATGTCTCCAAATCCGGAGATATTTCGTTT
Organism: uncultured Pseudomonadota bacterium; assembly: GCA_963836095.1. Lineage (GTDB taxonomy): Bacteria > Pseudomonadota > Alphaproteobacteria > Rhizobiales > Xanthobacteraceae > BOG-931. Next base: position 553,017 of record CAWIHU010000009.1, on the reverse strand, counting down.
GGACTTGGCGTCGATTGCTCTCACATGGTCTGGGAGGCTTTATTAGGAGCTGGATATAACACTCCCTATCTTACTACTTCTCAAATTATGAATCTGACCGGCGCTTCCGCCGGCACTCTCACAGCAACCGGATCGCAATACTATTCAAGTGTCGATTTAGATGATTTGCAGCGGGGCGATATCGTAATGTTCAACGGCCCGGGCGGCGGCCATATGGGCATAGTGCAAGATTACGATCCGGATACGGGGGTTGGGACCTTTTATGGTTCTCAGTCGTCTACCGGGCCGGCTTCCACCTCCTTCACGACAGATCCGGACGCGAACCCAGGAATCTATTTTGGAAACACTGACACCGTAGTTGGGGCACTCACTCCAAATAGCAGCGCTTATAATCATACCGCAGCCTCGAACACTTTAAATAAACTCACGTCTCAGGCAGCCTTAGCCTTAGACCAATTAGCTTTTAGCGGGGCGGATTCATTTGATGCCCTCCGGAATGTATTTGTTTCGGTGGATCCAATAAATCCACAGTTGGCACCCGTAGACACTGATACGCCTGATCCAACCGAAGGGGTGATCGCTCCGACATCCAAGCCAGATGCATTTACGATCACGTTTCCATCAGACCCCGTAGATCCAGGATGGAGTGAGACGGTCTCCATAAGTGACGGCACAATAACAAATGTGAACGGTGCCACTCTCACGAGCGGCAGCATCCAAACCGTCAGCTCCGGCGGCACGGCGACCAACACTAAGGTCGACCACGGCGGCACTCTGGTGGTGTCCTCGGGCGGCATGGCCGATCCGATCAGGATTTTCAGCGGCGGCACGGAGATCGTCCGTGCCGGCGGCACAGACGACGGGGCGCAAATCTCCGGCGGCACGCAGCTCGACTACGGCTTGGCCACCGGCGCCACGGTGTTCTCTGGGTCGGAGGTGGTCGAATCCGGCGGCAAGGCGATCGGTACGATCGTCGACAGCGCCGGCGAGCAGGTGGTGTACGGCGCGGCGACCAGCACCACGGTCAATAGCGGTGGCCGCGAGTACGTTGAGAAGAGCGGCGTCGCCAGCGGCACGATCGTCGACGGCGATGCCTATGTAGAGGTCGGCGGCAGCGCGACCGGCGCGACGGTCGGCAGCGGCGGCGAGGCCTTCGTCTATGGCAAGGCCAGCGGCACCAAGGTTGGCAGCGGTGGCCGCGACTATGTCGAAGCCGGCGGCACCGACAGCAAGGCCACAGTGTTGAGCGGCGGCGACAGTAGTGTACGGCTCGGCGACCAGCACCACGGTCAGTCGCGGTGGCCGCGAGTACGTTGAGAAGAGCGGCGTCGCCAGCGGCACGATCGTCGACGGCTATGCCTATGTAGAGGTCGGCGGCAGCGCGACCGGCGCGACGATCGGCGGCGGTGGCGAGGCCATCGTCTATGGCAAGGCGAGCGGCACGATCGTCGGCAGCGGCGGCGTCGAGTATGTGGAGAGCGGCGGCACCAATAGCGGCGGCACGGTTGCCAGCGGCGGCAAGCTGGTGGTCTACGGCACCGACAGCGGCACGACGATCGTCAGCGGCACGATGACGGTGAGCGGCGGAACAATCGGGTCGGGCGCAATCGTGGAAACCGCGAGCGGCGGCACGGTGTCGGCGACTGGAACCGTCACCAATTCCGGCACGCTGTTCGCGAGCGGCGCCGGCAGCACGGTGGATATCATCGGCGTCGTCAACGGCGGCAGCGCCGAGGTCGGCAACGGTATTGTCGATATCAAAGCCAGCAGCAGCGAAAACGTCAGCTTCCGGTCGGGCGGCAGCGGCGGGCTCCAACTCGATCATGCACTCGCAGGCGCCTACAGCGGAAAGGTGTCCGGCTTTGGCGAGGACACCAAACAATTCATCGACCTCACCCAGATCAATTCCCCCGGCGCGACGCTGAGCTACAAGTCCGCCAATCCCTCCAACACCAGCGGCACGCTGACGGTGAAGAACGGCGCCACATCGGCGACCATCAGCATGATCGGCACCTACACCTTGGCGAGCTTCAAGCTCGGCCACGACGCCAGCGGCCACGTCGAGATCACCGACCCGCCGGTCGCCGCCGCCAGCGTCCACAGCGCCAACCTCGCGCTCCTCGGCAACTACATCGCCGCGAGCTTTGTCAGCGCGGCCTTCGATCATGGCGGCACCGTAATCACCGAGGCGGCGCAAGCGGCAAACCAGCAGCCGCTGTTGACGCACCCGCACACGGGATGATTTCGGCGGCCAAAGAGTTCCTCACCACCTAGTTTCGGCGCCTCGCCCCTTGCGGCGCTTGGTAGTATGCTTCAACAAAATCCGGCGTTTTCCGGAGGCGCTGCGGAGGGCTGGCGGTGTCGGCGAGCCGGCGGTGCCGCCGCTCGCGCCCGCGCTCTGCAACGCCGTGTTCGCCGCCACCGGCCGGCGTATCCGCTCGCTGCCGCTCAAGAACCACGGCTTGCGCTAGAGCATGATCCGGAAAAACCTGCCCTCGGACTTGATCCGAGGTGGATACCGGTTTTCCGAAAAGATCATGCTCCATCAAAAAACTAAACTAATGGCACGCCGGATGACGACGCTCTTCGTCACACCGGATCCCACGAGAACACGTCGGTCGAGCGATCGAGCGGCGTGAACGAGGCGGCGAACGCGCCCTTGAGCTGCGCGTCGAGCTTTTCCGGCGTCCAGCCGTCGGAGCGGTGCAGCGTGCGGATCGGGCGGGTCTGGTTGAACAGATAAATCTCGTTGTTGCGCACGGAGAATATCTGGCCGCTGACGCCGTCGGCGCGGTCGGAGGCGAGATAGACGGCGAGCGGGGCGATCTTTTCCGGCGTCATTTCGCGGAAGCGGGCGACTCGCGCCTTTTCCTCCTCGGTCTCCGCCGGGATCGAATCGATCATGCGCGTCCAGGCGAACGGCGCGATGCAGTTCGAGCGCACGTGAAACCGCGCCATGTCCAGCGCGATGCCGCGGGAGAGGCCGACAATGCCCATTTTCGCCGCCGCATAGTTGGCCTGGCCGAAATTGCCAATGAGGCCCGAGGTCGAGGTCATGTGCACGTAGCTGCCCGAGCCCTGTTCGCGGAAATGCGTGGCGCAGGCGCGGCTCATGATGAACGAGCCGTTGAGGTGGACATTGATGACGTCGTTCCAGTCCGACCAGCTCATGCGGTGGAAGATGCGGTCGCGCAGGATGCCGGCATTGTTGACGAGGACATCGACGCGGCCGAACGCGTCGAGCGCCATCTGCACGATCTTGTCGCCATTGGCCGGCTCGCTGATCGACAGCGTGGTGGCGATCGCCTCGCCGCCGGCCGCCTTGATCTCGGCGACAACGTCGTGCGCCGGCGAGGTATCGGTCCCGGCACCGTCGAGGCTCGCGCCGATGTCGCAGACCACGACGCGGGCGCCTTCCTGCGCCATCAGCATCGCGATGCCGCGCCCAATGCCGCGCCCCGCCCCGGTAACGATGGCGACCTTGCCGTCTACGATCTTTGGCATGCGTAATCCCGTTCCTTGTCCACGTCAGCCCGGGCTTCACGCCGGGCGCCCCCAATTTGCGTGGGCACATTAAAGCCGTGGACGGCCGGGACAAGCCCGGCTCATCGGCGCCGCACCGGGCCGAGCGTGAGGCAAAAGCCGATACGCGGCGAAAGGACCTACGCCGAGAGCCGCTCGACCGCCGCGCCGCAGCGCCCGAGCTTGTCCTCGAGCCGCTCGAACCCGCGGTCCAGGTGGTAGACGCGATTGACGATGGTCTCGCCCTCGGCGGCGAGCGCGGCGATGACCAGCGACACCGAAGCGCGCAGGTCGGTCGCCATCACCGGCGCGCCCTTGAGCCGCTCGACGCCTTCGATGGTCGCCCGTTCGCCGTCGAGATGAATGCGCGCGCCGAGCCGCGCCAACTCTTGCACGTGCATGAAGCGGTTTTCGAAAATGGTCTCGACGATGTGCGAGGTGCCGCGCGCGCGCGTCATCAGCGCCATGAGCTGGGCCTGCAGGTCGGTCGGAAACGCCGGGAACGGCGCGGTCTCAACGTCGACCGGCCGCAGCTCGGCGCCGTTGCGCGCAACGCGAATGCCTTGGTTGGTCGGCGTCACGGTTACGCCGGTTTGCGTCAAAACGTCGAGCGCGGCCTGCAACAGCTCGGGCCGCGCGTTCTGCAACAGGATGTCGCCGCCGGCCATGGCGACCGCCATGGCATAGGTGCCGGTCTCGATGCGGTCGGGCAGCACGGCGTGGCGTGCGCCGCTAAGCTTGCTCACGCCCTCGACGATGATGCGCGCGGTGCCGGCGCCGCTGATGCGCGCACCCATCTTGTTGAGGCAATCGGCGACGTCGACGATCTCCGGCTCGCGCGCGGCATTCTCGATGACGCTGGCGCCATTGGCGAGCGCGGCCGCCATCAGCGCGGTGTGGGTGCCGCCGACGGTGACCTTGGGAAACACGATCTCGGCGCCCTTGAGCCCGCGCGGCGCCTTGGCGACGACATAGCCGCAGTCGATGTCGATCTTGGCGCCGAGCCGCTCGATCGCCATGATGAGAAGATCGACCGGCCGCGTGCCGATGGCACAGCCGCCCGGCAGCGACACCCGCGCTTCGCCCATGCGCGCCAACAACGGCGCGATCACCCAGAAACTCGCGCGCATTTTCGACACCAGGTCGTACGGCGCGGTGGTATCGACGATATGGGCGGCGGAAATATGCAGCGTCTGGCCATGATCGGCGGTTTCGCCGGGGCGCTTGCCGTTGACCATAACGTCGACGCCGTGATTGCCGAGAATGCGTTGCAGCAGCACGACGTCGGCGAGACGGGGCACGTTGTCGAGCGTCAGCGTTTCCTCCGTCAGGAGGCTCGCGATCATCAGCGGCAAGGTGGCGTTTTTGGCACCCGAGATCGGTATCGTGCCGTTAAGCCGGCGGCCGCCGACAATGCGAATGCGATCCATTACCAACCCCCGCGCAGGCCCGCCCCGGACCCTAACTCCAGCCACGCTTTATGACGCCGAGCGCCGCGCGCCGGCAAAGCCTGGCTGCGATCACGGTTACCCGGCCCGAAACTGCGGCCTACTCGCGGCGCCGATTGCGGCGAAAGTCGGGTGCCGCGGATTTGGCGGGCGCTTGGTCCGCGACGGGCCGTTCCGCGTCGGTCTCCTGCGCCCCGGCGGGGCCGCCCGCGCGGCCGCGCGCCTGCGCCTTGCGGCGCTTGAGGTTTTCCCGTAGCGCAGCGGAAAGTCGGGCGCTGCGCGCCGTCCGCTGCTTGGCTTTGCCGTCTTCGTTCAATCGCCGCTCCGAAGCTCCAAGGGCAAATCTACAACAGATGCACCGCATGCGGCGCGAACACGCCGAGCGTCAACATGCCGAGCCCGGCGATGCCAAGAAGGCCGGACAACCAAGCGAGCGCGATGACGCTGGTGACCACCGCCGCCGATGCGAGCACGATGCCGATCTGGAACGCCGCCGAAGCCAGCTCATAGTGGTGATACCGCGCCATCGAGAGGTCTCGCTTCTCTTCCGCTTCCTTGGCGCGTTCGGCGAGTTGCTTGCGGCCTTCGCCGGTGTCCGGCTCGGAATCGTAGCGCGCGGCGGTCTTCTGCCAGGCGTCGATCTGCTTATCCATCGCCTCTTTGGCGGCAGGATCGGTCACGGCCGCCTGTTCGAGCTTCAATTCCTCCGCGGCCGTGCGCACCGTGGTCATGCGCACGGTCTTGGCCTGGAAGAAGGCCCACAAATTGGAGGATTCGACATTGGCGCTGATCGCCTCGGTCTGCGCGCTCTTGCCTAGCGTCTCCGAGAAGGAAAGAAACAAAGCAAGGACCGCGATCAGCAGCCCGATCTTGCGGTTGCTGTGCGACGCGTGTTCCGCGTGCTCCGCTTGTTCCATCGATTCGTGTGCTTCCGGCATGGTTTGTCTGGCCCCCAATGTGTCGTCATTCCGGGGCCGAGCGCTCGGAGCCCGGAATCCATACTCCCGGCGCTGGGAGTATGGATTCCGGGCTCGCCACTTCGTGGCGCCCCGGAATGACGTAGCATAGAAATTTTTTACGCGCGCGGGTGGGCGCTGCGATAGGCCGCGATCAACCGTTCCGCGTCTACTTCGGTATAGATCTGCGTGGTCGCGAGCGAGGCGTGGCCGAGCAATTCCTGGATCGAGCGCAAATCGCCGCCGCGGCCGAGGAGATGGGTCGCGAAGGAATGCCGCAAAGCGTGGGGGGTCGCGGTTTCGGGCAGACCGAGCGCGCCGCGCAGCCGCGCCATGGCGAGCTGCACCACGCGGGGCGAAAGCGCCCCGCCCTTCGCGCCGATGAACAGCGGGCCGTCGTCGGCCACGCGATAGGGGCATGCCGCGAGGTAATCGGCAATCAAATCCTGGACTTGCGGCAGCACCGGGACCATGCGCTGCTTGCCGCCCTTGCCGGTGACGGTGACGGCGTCGCCCGCGCCACGGCCGACATCGCCGCGCGTGAGGCCGAGCGCTTCGGAAATGCGCAGGCCGCTGCCGTAAAGCAACGCCAACACCGCGGCGTCGCGGGCGTGGATCCACGGCGCGCGCTCGTCGCTGGCGGCGAGATCGGGGTCGGCAATGCGCTTGGCGGCGGCAATCGGCAATGGCCGCGGCAGCGTCTTGGCGATCTTCGGCCCGCGCACCGCGGTGAGCGCGCCGACCTTGCCCTTGCCGTTGCGTTCGAGAAAGCGGCCAAAGCCGCGCACGCCGGCGAGCGTGCGCATCAGCGAGCGGCTGCCGATCCCCTCCGCCCGCCGCGCCGCCATGAAGGCACGCACATCCGCCGGGGCGAGCGCCGCAAGCTCCTCGAGCGACGGCGCGCCGCCGAGATGGGTGGCGAGAAAGCTCAGGAATTGCAGCACGTCGCGCTGATAAGCCTCCAGCGTCTTCGGCGAATAGCGGCGCTCGGCGCCGAGATAGCGGAGCCAATTTTCGAGCTCGGCAGCGACTTTGGGATCTTGCACCATGGCAAACCCTAACGCCAACCCCCTTTCCGCTTCCTAAAGCGCCCGGAATCGGGAACCCTGAAGCGCATGGCCAAACGCGTCGTCGATGTCCTCGTCCCGGTCGCGCTCGATCACCCGTATTCCTATCGGGTGCCCGAGGCGCTGTCGCTCGCGCCGGGCGATATCGTCAGCGTGCCGCTCGGCGCCCGCGATGCGACCGCCGTGGTCTGGGCGGAAAATCCGACGCCCAATCCGCGGCTCGACAACCGGCTCAAGGACGTTGAGCAAAAACTCGAGATCCCGCCGCTCAAGGACGAGCTGCGCAACTTCGTCGACTGGGTGGCGAACTATACGGTGAGCCCGCGCGGCATGGTGCTGCGCATGTGCCTGCGCATGGGCGAGCATCTGGGCGCCGAACGTGAGCGCATCGGCGTGCGGCTCGCCGGCCCCGCGCCGCAGCGCATGACGCCGGCGCGCGGGCGCGTGCTGGCGCTGCTCGCCGACGGCATGGTGCGCGGCAAGAGCGACGCGGCGCACGAAGCCGGCGTCAGCGGCGGCGTCATTGACGGCCTGATCGACGAAGGCACGCTGGAGACGCTCGTGCTGCCACCGGAGCCGGTGGCTGAAAAGCCCGATCCGGATTTCGCCCCGCCCGCTTTCACCGCCGACCAGAAAGCCGCCGCCGACTTAATCAAACAAACCGTCGCCAAGGGTGGCTATTCGGTGACGCTGATCGACGGCGTCACCGGCTCCGGCAAGACCGAGGTTTATTTCGAGGCGGTGGCCGACACGGTACGCCGCGGCCGGCAGACGCTGATCCTGATGCCGGAGATCGCGCTGACCGCGCAATTTTTGGACCGTTTCGCCGCGCGCTTCGGCGTGCGGCCGGCGGAGTGGCATTCGGAACTGACGCCGCGTCGGCGCGCGCGCACCTGGCGCGCGGTCGCCGACGGCGAAGTTTCGGTCGTGGTCGGCGCGCGCTCGGCGTTGTTTCTTCCCTATGCGGACCTCGGCCTGATCATCGTCGACGAAGAACACGACGGCGCCTACAAACAAGAAGACGGCGTGCACTATCACGCCCGGGACATGGCCGTGGTGCGCGGCCACGTCGCGCAGATTCCGATCGTGCTGTCGTCGGCGACGCCGTCGCTCGAGACCGAAGTCAACGCGCGGCGCGGCCGCTACAAACGCCTCGCGCTGCCGGAGCGCTTCGGCGGCCAGCGCATGCCGTCGGTCGAGGCGATCGATCTGCGCCACGAGCGGCCGCCGCGCGGCCGTTTCATCGCGCCGACGCTCGCCGGCGCGGTCAAGACCGCGATCGAGCGCGGCGAGCAGGCGCTGTTTTTTCTCAACCGCCGCGGCTACGCGCCGCTGACGCTGTGCCGCGCCTGCGGCTTTCGCTTCTCCTGTCCGAACTGCGACGCCTGGCTGGTCGATCACCGCTTCCGCAAGCAGTTGGTCTGCCACCATTGCGGCTTCGCCATGCCGCACCCGCCGACCTGCCCGCACTGCGCGGCGCAGAACTCGTTCGTCGCCATCGGCCCCGGCGTCGAGCGGCTGGAAGAGGAAGTGCGCGAACTGTTTCCGCAGGCGCGGATCCTGGTCCTTTCCAGCGATCTCGTCGCCACCATGGACCGGCTGCGCGCCGAACTCGACGACGTCGCCGCGGGCCGCTTCGACATCGTCGTCGGCACCCAACTCGTCGCCAAGGGCCATCATTTCCCGAAGCTCAATCTGGTCGGCGTCGTCGACGCCGATCTCGGCCTGTCGAACGGCGACCCGCGCGCCGCCGAGCGCACGTTTCAGCTCCTGCATCAGGTGATCGGCCGCGCCGGCCGCGAGGCCGGCACCGGCCTTGGGCTTCTGCAAACCCACCAGCCCGAGCACCCGGTGATGCGCGCGCTCATCGCGCAGGACCGCGAGGCGTTCTACGACGCCGAAATCGAGGCGCGGCAGAACGCGCACTACCCGCCGTTCGGCCGCCTCGCCTCACTCGTCGTCTCCGGCCCCGACAAGCACGACACCGAAGCCTTCGCCCGCCGCCTCGCCCGCTCCGCCCCGCAGCAGGAGGAGGTCCGCGTGCTGGGGCCGGCGGACGCCCCGCTGTCTCTGGTGCGCGGGAGGCACCGCATGCGGTTGCTGGTCAAGTCGCCGCGCGCGTTCGATCTGTCGTTTTATCTGCGCGAATGGCTCGCCGGGTCGCCGAAGCCGAAGGGCGGGCTCAAGCTGGATGTCGACGTCGATCCGCAGAGTTTTTTGTGAGCGCCCCGAACCGTGACGAGGCAACGCGACGCGCTGCTTTGGATTTTTACCAATGTGTGGCCACAATCTTATTTGTGCAATGACTTCGCCTTCATTTGCGCTGCCGCTATTGCCGAAGGGCTTAAAATTGAAATGCCTCTAATCAAATTGAACAACCACTCGAACCACACTCTCATTTCGAAGACATCTAGCAGTGGTGCAAGTAGCCTTTTCGCTTGCCGGTCCAGATCAACGGTTCGCCAATATTCATGCTCGCTGGACCGCAAATCGTGCATGTAATCGTTTCTATGCGGGTAGATTGACTTGGCTGCACTGATGAATTTTAAGAGCGCATCCGCAACATAGCCTTTTGGCTCAACGACGGCAGCTGCGTTGATTATCTCTAAACGACTTCTGTGCCCGCTGGTTAGAATCACTTTTGTGGCGTCTTGGTCCCCAACTATTACCGCCAGCGCAACTGGCAGAGCAATCACTTCGAGATAAGCATTTGCGACTGATAGCGCCTCGTGCGGGAAACCGGCTTCCATCAGTCCTCGGATTCTAAGAAGCGCACCGTCAGAATTTAATTGCCGGTTAATCTCAACTGAAGCTGGCGTGAGAGGTCGTTCTCTCCATTCGCCCTGAAGCCGGAAACTATTGATGTGCTGAAAGTTAAGCGAATGAAAAAACACGCTAGCGTCTTCCCGTCTCGCAAAGACAGGCGTCATACGCAGGAAGGCTTCTTCATTCAGATAGCCGATGCCATCGCCGCCATATTCGCGGCGATATGAACTAATTACTCCGTTCGTGACGTCCACAATCACCCGCGACAAATACTCACGCGCGTGAGCGAGAAGCCATTCGATACTCGGACCCTCTTGAGCAGCTCGACCGCTGCGAACCAATTCTTGTTCGAACAACTCTTCAAGATAAGCATGATTCAAACCAAACCCCGCAACGCGCTCTCCCTTAAAGAGCGCGCGCAATGAAACGACCGGGACGTCAACTTCAAATAAACCCCTTTTTATCGGAAGCAGTTGGAATCCGTTGCCGAAAATTCCCCCGGATCGCGGCGCCCCCAAGGCCCTCGCGACTTGCGCGAAAAGGTCTTCTGTTTCCGTCAGAAATTCCACAACTTGATGCTGAAATTGCGCCAGCTCGATTTATCGTTTGATCTATATTTCCACGACCGCCAAAACTGGTCAACCAAGTGTGGCCAAGGTCGATCGAATGGGATGCAAAATATTAGGTCTGTGATCTTCATCGGCGCGTCTGTTAAATCATGTTGACCCAAATCACAGCTTCCGTTCTGCAACGCGCGCTCAAGGATTTTGAAAAGATCATTCTTCTTGTCGGCCGGGACAAACCCGACATCGGTGTCATACCCTGTTATGCGGCCTTTCCTGTCGCGTACGGGGAAAGCGCGCTTAATCTCAGGATCCAAAACTACGCAGTTGCCCCCCGCGATCTTTTCTGAGAGCGCGCGTGCATCGCTATTCCGTTGATCGAGTGGAACAAAGGAATTTTCGAAGCGATAGCCGGTGTGCTCGCCTTTCCAACTAAGCGTACGAGTGACTTTCGCCAGGCTTTCGAGGTCAATTGGCGCCAACTCGTCTCCTCCTCGCATGACAAGCGTTAGAATTAATTATGCCAGCAAGCGTGGGGTGGGCAAAGCGAAGCGGGCCCACGTCATCATGTCCGATCACGTCGAGATGGCGCGTTTCGCGTGCCTTTGCCCTCGATACGGTAGCGGCGCGCGCCCGATCAATCGCCACCCGTTTATTCTGCGCTACTTCAACTGACCTGCCACCTTGTCGATCCCGGCCTTGACGCAGGCTTCGTCCTTCTCGCCGCCGGGCGCGCCCGAGGCGCCGGCGGCGCCGATGGTTTCGTCGCCGAGCTTGATCGGCAGCGCGCCCTGGAACGCGATGATGTTGCTGAGATGGATGAAGCCGCAGCGTCGGTTCGGCTTTGAGGCGATCGGCCGAGCGCGCCCGAGGGACTGCGCAACGTGCGCGCGGTGTAGGCCTTGCGGAAGCTGTTCTCCATGGTGTGCGGCGGCGTGTTGTCGCCGCGCACCTGCACGATGATCTCGCCGTTCCTTCCGACCACGGTCGCCGACACGGCGTAGCCGTTGGCCTTGCAGGTCTCGATCGCGGTCTGCGCGATGGTGATGGCGATGGACGCGGTGAGGTCCTTGTGCTCGAGCAGTTGCGCGGGCGCCGGCACGGCCCCCGAGCAAATGCCTACCGACGCGACGATGACGGTCGCGAGACGAAGCCCGGATAATGACATGGCGATCCTCCGTGATGTCGCTTGCCCTTCCCGTTTGTCGGGACGGGATCGGAGGTAGGCGTACCTTCGATCTGCGCGCGAAGCGAGCCAAGATCGTCAGGAATCAACCCACCAATTTCTGCTCCAGCGCGTCCAGCGCCTTGCGCACCTCCGCCAGAATAAGCTTGTCCGCGGCAGCCTGATCGATATCGGGCACGTCCCAATCGAAGATGGCGCGATATTTTTCGACCAGGTGTTTCACGTCGGCGATGATCGCGTTGCGATGGGCCGCCAGTTCGCGCTCTTCGATTTTGGCCATGTCGTTCTCGCGTTTTGTTCGGCGGGTAAGGTAGCCCGGATTGAGCAAAGCTCAATCCGGGATCTGCCTTACAACTCGCCAAGGCGGCCCCGGATTTCGCTTCGCTCAATCCGGGCTACTGAGGAACGGCAAAATCGCCGCGGCGCACTCCGCCGGCGCCTCGACCGGCGGCCAGTGGCCGACGTCCGGCAGATGCACCACGCGCCGCGCATTGAAGCGTTCGGCGAAGCGCGAGGAGATGAACGGGTCCTTGTCGCCCCAGATCACCAGCGTCGGTTTCTTCGCGGTCAGCGCCAGAAAATCGCGTTCCCAGCCTTTGAAGCTCCCGGAATTGCGGGCGCGATAAAGCCGCAGGACCTCACGCTTCATCCGCGGCGATATCAAGGCCCAGGTGGCATCGATGTGCGCCTGGCCAAGCCGCGGCGAGCCGCGCCTGAGCTGGCGCGCGAACATCGGCTTGTTCATCAACGCCATCGCCAATTCGCCGAGCACCGGCGTGCGCCACACGTGGGCCCAGAAATGCCAGCGATAGTCGCTGAAGAACGCGGTATCGATGGCGACGATGCGGCGTACGGCATCGGGATGTTTGGTCGCCCAGGCGAAGCCGAACGGCCCGCCGAAGTCGTGGGCGATCAGATCGAGCGGCCGGTCGATGTTCGCGGCGGTCAGGAATTGTTCGACGAACCGCGCCATGCCGCCGAGCGAGCGCTCGTAGAGCGCCGGCACGTCCGAATGGCCGAAGCCCGGCAGATCGGGCGCGATGCAGCGGAACCGCGCGGCGAGCCTGATCGCCACGCCCTCCCACATCAGGCCGCTGTCCGGATTGCCGTGCAGGAGCAGCACCGGCGGACCGGCGCCCCATTCGGTGACGTTGACCGCGGCGCCGTCGACCTGAACTTTTCTGGTGCGCTGTTGGATGTCCGTCATCGGATGATCCAAACAATCGTTGGAATGGGTGTCAGCGAAACGGCCATGGACCATACCACGAGATGAGCCGGGGCGCTATTCGAAGGCGCCGGGGGGCCGGAGAGGCTGTCCCGGATTTCGTCCCGCTCAATACAGGCAACGGCGCGACCGCGCTCGCGCATTTAACCCACGAAGTTGTGCACAGCAGATCCGTGTCAGCGGCTCAACGCGAATAAACGGCCTGCAGTACCTCCGCGGCGCGGAAGACTCGCAGCACTCTCGTGCGCGAGCCAACGCGAAAACGAGGGAACAATGAAAAGGTTCAGCCGCTTTTTGTTGCTATCGTGTCTCGCCTTGTTTGGCGGCATCGCGACCGCCGGCGCGCAATCCTCGAACGTGCCGGCGACGGCTTGGTTCGTCGGCCTAGGCGGGAGCTACAACTCGGTCAATTTCGGCACCCAGGATCTCACGACCCTGGGAACGTCCAATACCTATTCAGGCGGAGCCTTGGTCGCCACCGGATCGGCGGCGGGACCTGCCAGTGTTACCATGCCGCAACAAAACTCCTTCGCCCCGTCGGCGCAATTCGGCTACTTCGGACATTTCACCGACAGCAACTGGCTGTGGGGTGCCAAATTCGCCTATAGTTATTTGAATACGACGGCGACCTATCCGACTCTCGTCATCCCGCAGGCCGGATCGTTCACCATGGGCGGCACGACCACGCCGTTTACCGGCAACGCGCTGGCCGGCTCCTACCAGACCCTCATCGACAGTCAGATGTCCTTCCTGTTGTTCGCCGGGCGTTCGTTCGACAATTTCGCGCTTTACCTCGGCGTTGGTCCGTCATTGTCGCAGACGCAGACCCGCATCAACGGCCTCGTCGGCTTCGCCGACATCAACGGCATGCACACGCAGATCACCAGCACGCCGACCGACTTTTCCAGCTCGCAATGGGCCTGGGGCGGCGCCGTGTCGCTCGGCGTGACCTATTTCCTCACCCCCTCCTGGTTCCTCGATTTCAGCTACACCTACGACGCGACGGCGAAGCAAACCAGCAGCTACTTCGCACCCTTCACCAATGCGACCGGAAACGGGACGTTGTCCGGAACGTCCGCAGGGACGGTGGCCACCCAGGCGGTTACGGTCACGATCAACGCCCGGTTGGACTACGACCGCGGCCTCTTATGGACGAAGTAGCAAGCATAGCCCGAGCGCGCGCGGCGACGGTCGGGCCGGCCTTGCCGCATGATCGCGCACCGACGACGAAAGAGACGGCTTGACCGACGCCGGATATCCGGCATCGTGTGAGCCATGACGGCGAGCATTCAGACCCTGTTGCTGCTGCTTGGCGTGCTGGTGGTGGTCGCGGTCGTGGCCAAGCGGCTCGACACCGCGCCGTCCATTCTGCTGGTCGCCGCCGGCATCGCGCTCGCCGTCATTCCCGGCCTGCCGCGCATCGAGCTCGCGCCGGAACTGGTGCTGCTCGGCATCCTGCCGCCGCTCATCTATTCCGCCGGCGTCGCCATGAGCTGGCGCGAGTTCCGCTTCAATCTGCGCCCAATCACGCTGTTCGCCTTCGGCTGCGTCCTGTTCAGCACCGCCGCGGTCGCCGCCGTCGCGTATTATGCGCTGCGCCTGCCGCTCGCCGTCGGCTTTCTGCTCGGCGCCATCGTCGCGCCGACCGACGCGGTCGCACCGCTCGCCGTCGTGCGCCGGCTCGGCCTGCCGCGCCGGCTGATCGTGGTGCTCGAAGGCGAAGGCCTCGCCAACGACGCCACCGCGCTGATCCTCTATCGCTTCGCTGTCGCCGCCGTCGGCAGCGGCGTGTTCTCGCTCGGCGAAGCCTCCGCGACCTTCGCCCTGATCGTCGTCGGCGAGATCGCCTATGGCATCGGCATCGGCTGGTGCAGCCTGCGGCTGCGGCGCTGGGCGCGCGATCCGCGGGTGGAGATCACGCTGTCGCTGCTGACGCCTTATGCGGCGTTTCTGGTGCCGGAACATCTCGGCGGATCGGGCGTGCTGGCGACGGTCGCGACCGGCCTTTATGTGAGCTGGAACGGGCCGCTGCTCATTCCGGCGGCGACGCGGTTGCAGGGCATCTTTTTCTGGGACCTGGTCGTGTATCTGCTCGAAGGCCTCGTCTTTCTCGTCACCGGGATGCAGATGCGCACGCTGCTCGACCGTGCCGATGAGGTGTTTTTCCGCGATCTGGCGGTGGCGATCCCGCTGGTCGTCGTCGTCCTCGTCGCCGCGCGCTTTATTTGGACCTATCCGGCGGCCTACCTGCCGCGCTGGGTCAATCCGGCGCTGGCGCGGCGCGATCCGACGCCGCCCTGGCAATGGCTGTTCGTTCTCGGGTTCGTCGGCGTGCGTGGCGTCGTTTCGCTGGCCGCGGCGCTCGCCATCCCGCTGACGACCATGGCGGGCGCGCCGTTTCCGGGCCGCGATCTCATTCTGTTCATCACCTTCGGCGTCATCGTCGTGACGCTGATCGGCGAAGGACTGGCGTTGCCGCCGATCGTGCGCTGGCTCGCTTTGCCACGCGACGCCGCGGACGAACGGTTGCGCGAGCAGGATGCCGAGATCACAGCGCGCATCGAGGCGCTGCAGGTCGCGCAGGTGCGGCTCGAAGCGATCGAAGCCGACGGCACGACGGATCCGGATGTGATCGCGCTGCTGCGCGCGCGCCATGCGCATCGTTCCGGCCAGGCGCCGCGAACGACGGATCGCCACGCCGCGATCGCGGCGGCGGCGGAGCTGCGGGCGGAACTGATCGCCGCCGAGCGGGAATACGTCTACCAGCTGCTGCGGGACGGCAAGATCACCGACGAAGCCCGCCGGCGAATCGAGCGCGAGCTCGATCTCGAGGAAGAGAGCCTCGCCTTCAAGCGGGACAGCGAGCCCGATCCACCGCTATAGGCTTCTGCGCCACAGGGAGAGGGCAATGTATACCCACATACTGATACCCACGGACGGGTCTGAACTCGCCGCAAAGGCTGTCGAGCACGGCATCGCCTTGGCCAAGCGGATCGGCGCGAAAATCACCGTGCTGACGGTGTTGCCGCCTTTTCATACCCTAACGACCGACACGCAGATGATCGAGGACACGCCGGTTCGATACGCGGCGCGCATGCAGAAGCATGCCGAGCAAACCCTCGGCGCTGCCGCCGCGGCGGCGCGCGCGGCGGGCGTAGCCTGCGAGACGATCCAGGTCGAGCACGAGCATCCCTACCGTGCGATCATCGATTTCGCCGAGCTGAAAGGTTGCGATCTGATCGCCATGGCCTCGCACGGCCGCCGCGGCATTTCCGCGCTTGTGCTCGGCAGTGAGACGGTCAAGGTCCTGACGCATTGCAAGATTCCAGTCCTCGTCCATCGCTAAAGCCCGTCGCGATCCGCCTACTCCATCGACCCGATGAGCTTGCGGCCGAGCACCTGCTCGGCGGCGTCGAACGAATCCATGAACTGGCGCAGCTCGACGATCTTGCCGTCGCGCAGCCTGACGAAATGCGCCATCGCCAGCTGCACCGACCGGCCCGTCATGCGGTGAACGACGCGGACGAACAAGATGACAGCGACACCCTCGGCGTCGAGCACCATGAAAATCGGCTCGCAAGAGAAGAATTCAAATTCGCGATGCGCCTGCCTTATCATTTCGGCCATTGCGGCTTTGCCGCGGCAATGGCCGAAAAAAGGAAACACCTCGATCGGCGAGTAGCTGATGAATTCGATGTCGTCATCCACGGCATTCAGAACGAAATCGGACTGGCCCAATCGCAACGCGGCATAGAGCGTCACCAGTCGTTCGCGCAAAGCTTCGCTCATCACTCACCCGGGCATGACAGCGCGAAAACCATACCGCGGGGTTCCACCGATGGCGAGCCGGTGCCGAGATACCGATCGTCAATCGTTTCTGAATGTTGTGCAAAAACGGCCGCGCTGCAACCATGACAGGAAGGGGCTCACGCCTCCTGACCGTGGCGCGTCGAATTGCGGGCGGCATGTCTATCGGGCATGTCTATCGGCGGTGGCCGCGTCGGCCTTTTGCGCAACCTACCGCGACTTCGTGCGTTTTGTTGGTGGCTTCCGCGTTGCGCGCGGCCGTTGTGCCAGCGTCTTGCGCTCCGCAATCGCGAGCGCCCGTGCCGCCCAGACGGCGAGCTCGTCGGGGTCGTCGTAGAGCCGCTCGGGCAAGCGCCAATAGGACAGCGAAGCGCGGCCGACGCGGCCTTCGCTCTTGGCGCGCGTGTAGGTGAACGGCCCGCTGCCTTCGCGCTCGAACGCCGGGATGCTGGCCTCGTCCACCTTCAGAAAGATCGCGCCGTCGAACACGAGCGCGAACATCAGCCCGTCGGCATAGAGACCGGCGCCGCCGAACATGCGCTTCATCGTTACCGGACTGAATTGAGCGAACAGGTCGCGGATGAATTCGGAGTCCATGAGGCTCAGCTCCGCCAGCCCTCGCTCAGAGACTGCTGATCACGGTGTATGTCAGATAGACGAACAAAGCGCAGCCGAGCAGAGCGAGAAGCCCGGCCAGCGTCACATCGAACCGCTGGCCTGCGCCGGGCAAGGTCTCGGCGCTGTCGATTTCGAGCGCGATCCTGCGGAACCGCACGATCGCCAGCACGATCGTGGCGGCGCCGATCGCGATTAGGATCAGGCCGGCGATGTTGCCGACGAGCTGCCCGGTCGGCGACAGCACATGCCGCGCCAGCGACTGACCGGCGATCTGCAGGAACAAATCGAACCGCTCGACCAGAAAGCCGAAGGCCATGACCGCTATCGCGGTGCGTATCCACGCCAGGAAGGTCCGTTCGTTGGCGGCGTGGTCGCTATAGTGCGGTATCATTCTCGCCGTATCCCCCCTCGATCGTATCGGCGTCCGCCCTCGATGCGGCGCACAAAACGCAAGCCTAGCCGCAATTTTGCGGCCCGCCTATGTCGGCCGTCGGCACTGCGTCAGGACCGAGCTGCGCCAAGTTCGGAGCATTTGAAGGCAGCAGGACCGCATCGGCGCGGCAAGATCGTACTCGAAGTCGTGTGATAGTCTCGCCCCATGCGCGGTGGAGGCGACGATGACGAAAATCTATCTGGCCGGTCCGCTGTTCACCTTGGCGGAACAAGGCTTCAACACCGGATTGGCGCGCTTTCTCGAAAGCGAAGGCTACGAGGTGTGGCTGCCGCAGGAGCACGAGCCACGCAGCCAGACGGCGCGGAGCATCTTCGAGATGGACGTCGGCGGCATCGATTGGGCCGACATGGTGGTCGCCTGCATGGACGGACCCGATCCCGACAGCGGTACCGCCTGGGAGTGCGGCTACGCGTTCGCCAAGGGCAAGCCGATCGTGTGTTATCGAACCGACTTCCGCGTCTCGGGCGATACCACAAGCGCGCCGTACAATCTCATGCTCAGCGAGAGCGCGACGACGCGCTTCGAGGTGCCGTTTCGAACGCCGATGGCTGAATTCCAGCGGCGCCTGATCGATAACATCCGCGAAGCGCTGCCCGGCAAAAGTCTGCCGCACCCGTGAACGGGCGAAGAACTCTATACCAACGGCCTTTGATGTTGACACTTCATTATCGTCATTGCGAGGAGCGCAGCGACGAAGCAATCCAAAGTCGGCGGCAACAACTCTGGATTGCTTCGCTTCGCTCGCAATGACGAATGAAGAGTCGCTACCAAAGGTCTTTGGTATTACTTGCAACAAGCGCAGCGCGGTCAAGCGCGCGGATGGGTCGGCACCATGCGGTCCTCGGCCTTGAAATAATGCCGGGCAAAGGCGACGAGCTGCGGGTCGCTCGGATGATCGATCGTTTCCACGCCGGCGATGATCGCCATCAGCTTGGGATCATGCTGGTCGATGTGCTTGACCAGTTGGTGTTTGGCCTGGCCCGGCCCGGTGATGAGCACCGCGCCGGCGTCGGCGACTGATTCGACGACGGCGTGGAGGAAATTGTGGTCCTCCGCCGCGTGCCCATGGTCGGACGCGTCGGCTTTATGGTGGACACGCCGGGTGGGATGATCGGGATGCAACACCAGTCGTTCAACGTCGGTCGGATTGAAATGGAAGACGCGGGCCTCGCGGTGATCGATCCAAATGACCGCGTGATAGTGATGGGGTGCCATGACATTCAGTCCCTTTGGATGCCCGTTTTTTGGACGCATGTCCTTTGGATGCGCGCAGCACCGCGAAAACGGCGGCGCCCTTCGTCAGGACGCCGCGGCCGGCGCCTCGACCACCGTGTTGGTGCTCTCGACACTGTCGTAAACGGAAACCTGCACGATCGGATGGCCGGTCTTGATCACCAGTCCCGCCGATTGCGCCGCTTCCGAGGTCGCGTAAGAGCCCTTGGTCTGGCGGTCGACTTGCAGCCAATAGCGGCCGGTCTCCGGCCGTTTGCGTTGGGAGAACACCTCCTCAACGTCGTGTTCGGAAGTGTCTTTTGCAGGCATTTTGATTTGGCGCGGGGCCATTCGGGTTTCCTTTTTGTGGGGGGAATTCGTTATATGGAGCTTCCGGGAAGCGGCCGCCAGGGGTTCCCGCCGCCGCGGACTTACGCTTCAACGTTTACGCGTCAATGTTTGCGCGCGTCGACGCGGAAGCCGATGATGGTTTTCTCGCCGAGCGCCTTGGCGGCCTCCAGCCGATGCAGGCCCTCGACCAGCACGAAGCGCGCGCCGTCCGCCCGCACCAGAATCGGCGTCTGCTGCCCGTTATCGAGCATGCTGGCGGCGATTTCGTCGATGCGCTTTTGCTCGAGCGTCGCGCGGCGTTTGACCGGCACATAGATGTCGGCGACCGCAAAGATTTCACGCCTCATCCGCTTTCAACTCTTTGGCTCCGCGCTCATTCTACATGTTTGTTCGGGGGCGCACAGGAGAATCGTGCGGCGCAGAGTTCCATCGCGGACGGCGACGCGGTTCGATCACGGCGCCTCTTTCGCCAGCCGCAGCGCCGCCAGGAGCGCGGTGAAGACCATCGTGAACAGCATGACGGCGACGGTCGTCTCGCGCAGATCATGGATTTGCCACACCTGGCCGGCGGCGTCCGCGACTTCGCCGGACTGTCCCATCAGCCACGGCACGACGTGCGTGAGCCCGGCGCTGACATAGAACAGAATGGCGATCAGCCGCAGCTTGCGGTCCTGGCGGACGGCTTGCGGGCGCTCGCCTGCAGCCCGCGCGCGCGAGCGATTGCCGCGCAGATAAACGGCAAAGCCAAAAAGAACAAAAAGGCGGTCATGCAGCCAGCCGAGATAATTCGACAGCGGCACGCCGAAATCGGCACCGCCGTCGTGCCAGATCCAGGCCTTGGCGATGGTCGCGGTAGGCGGATCCATCACCAAATCCCACTGCGTCAGCACGAACGCGGCGACCACAGGCAGGGCGATGACATTGAACGGCCGCTCGAGCCGCCGATCGGCGCCGTCCAAGAGGGTCGCGGCGACCACCCAGGAAAAATAGCCGGCGCCGAACCAGAGCGGCCCGACGATGATGGGAATCCGGCCGACATGCGGAAGCCTGGCGCCGACCTCGAAATGATAGCGGCCGAACGGGACGCCGGTCGCGGCGCCGATATTCTCGATCGCGAACGTGACGGCGACGCAGATTGAGAAAAGAACCAGCGCCCGGCGCCAACCATAGGACGCGCCGGCGTGCGCAAAGGCGCTGGCGATGAAGATCGCCGCCAGCACCTAAGCGAACGGCGTCGGATTCCAAGCAAAGGCGATCGCGGTGACGAGGAAGCACGCGATCGCCAGCCATAGCGCGATGTCGCGCAGCGCCGGCGACCGACGGCCTCCACCTTTTAAGTTCGCCGTCATGCTGGTCCAGCAAAAACGCACGAGCCTGGTTCTGATTCAGTCACAACCGTTAAGGCTCCGGCCGCGCGTTAAGCGGGTATTAACCATAATTTCCTACGTGAGTACCACAGCCGAATGGGCTGCGTCGCTTTCCGGGTCGCGGACCGGGCGCCCGCGCCGGACGACGGACATCACCTTCGATGCGGAGACCAACCATGAAAAACATTTGCTGCGGTCTTGTCGCGTGCGTTCTTGTGTCGGCCCCGATTGCCGCCAGCGCCGCGGACGCGACACCGCCGCCGCCCATGGTGACGAAGGCGCCGGCCGCAGCGCTTCCGACTGCCGCTGCGGCCAATCCGGATTGGAGCGGGTTCTATCTGGGCGTCAACGGCGGCGTGCTCGATGTCGACGCGGGCGGCGGGGTTCTCGGCGGCACCCTCGGCTACAACTTTCAAACCGGACCGGTGCTTTTGGGCGTCGAAGGCGACCTCGACGCGGTTTTTCCGAACGACGGCGGCGACACCAGCACGCTCGGCACGATCCGCGGGCGGCTCGGCTATGCGTTCAATTGGTTCATGCCCTATTTCACCGCCGGCTACGCCTTGAGCGGCGACATGGGATCGGGTCTGGCGATCGGCGGCGGCGCCGAGTTCCGCCTCAGCCCCACCGTCAGTCTCAAGGCCGAGTACCTCCGGCTCGAACTCGACGTGCCGGACAACATGGTGCGTCTGGGCCTCAATTGGCGTTTCAGCCCAGGCGCGCCGGTCGTGGCGCGGTTCTAGGACCTCGCACAAGCGCGCGTTTTTTGGCGCGACCCGCCGGCGCGATCCGCGCTAGAATTGATATCCTGGAGCGCTGCCCGGTTCGTGGAGGAATCGGACGGCGCTGCGGGGTTTTTGTTTTGGAGGATCACGATGGCGCACGGACTCTTCATCGACGGGGTGTGGCAGGACCAATGGTACGACACCGGTGCGACCGGCGGACGCTTCGTGCCGACCGAGCCGGTGTTCCGCAATTGGATCACGCCCGACGGCAGCGCCGGCCCGTCCGGCACAGGCGGCTTTGCCGCCGAGTCCGGGCGCTATCATCTCTATGTCTCGCTCGCCTGTCCCTACGCGCACCGTACGGTGATCTTCCGCACGCTGAAAAAGCTCGACAGCGTGATCTCGCTCTCCGTCATCGATCCGGTCATGGGCGACCGGGGCTGGCAGTTCGGCCCCGGCGAACTCGCCGATCCGCTCAACGGTAAAGCGCGCCTCGGCGACATTTATCTGCTCGCCGACCCGCGCTACACCGGCCGCGTTTCGGTGCCGGTCCTCTGGGACAAGAAGCGGCGCACCATCGTCAACAACAAATCGCCCGAGATCATCCGCATGCTCAATGCGGCGTTCGCGGCCCTGACCGACGACCGCGCCGACTATTATCCGGCCGAGTTGCGCGGCGAGATCGACCGCGTCAACGCGCGGGTCTATTCGGACGTCAATATCGGCGTCTATCGCGCCGGCTTCGCCACGACGCAGGACGCCTACGCCGAAGGTTGCCGCGCGGTATTCGCCGCGCTCGACTGGATCGAGGACATGCTGTCGCGCCAGCGCTATCTCATCGGTTCTCGCCTGACCGAGGCCGATTGGCGGCTGTTCACCACGCTGGTGCGCTTCGACGCCGTCTACAACGGCCACTTCAAATGCAATCTGCGCCGCATCGCCGATTATCACAACCTGTCGAATTATCTGCGCGATCTTTATCAGGTGCCCGGCATCGCCGACACCGTGAATTTGGATCAGATCAAGCGGCACTATTACATGAGCATGACCGCGATCAATCCGACCCGCATCGTGCCGCTCGGCCCGGAGCTCGATTTTTCGACGCCGCACGACCGCGGCCGCTTCGAGCGCCAGGCGGCCTAACCTCCGCGGACCATCTACCGCACCTGAAAGACGAGCTTGCCGCGGAAATGGCGCGATTCGCTCACGCGGTGCGCTTCGGCCGCTTGCGCCAGGCGATAGAGCTTGATTTCCGGCACGCGCACGGCGCCGGCCGTGACCAATTGGACGATCCGCTCGAGCGGCGGACGCGATCGGCCGACGGCCGGGCGCAGCGCCGTCACGTCGGTGCGGTCGGGCTTGGGCGCCTGCGCCCCGGAGGCGATGAAGGCGGCGCGACCACCCGGCTTGAGCACGGCGAAGGATTGCTGCGCCACCTCGCCGCCGACGGTGTCGAACACGGCGTCGCAGCCGCTCACGGCTTTGGTGAAATCCTGCGCGTTGTAGTCGATGATCTGGTCCGCGCCGAGGCTGCGCACATAGTCGATGTTGGCGGCGCTGGTGGTGGTAATGACGCGGGCGCCGATATGCTTGGCGAGCTGAATGGCGAAGCTCGCGACGCCGCCCGCGCCGCCTTGAATGAGGATGGTCTCGCCGCGCTCGAGCTCGAGCGTGTCCTCGACCGAGATGATCGCGGTGAGGCCGATGAGCGCCAAGGCGGCGGCATCGACGTGCGACAGCGCCGCCGGCTTCTTGGCGACGATGGCTGAGCGGATCGCGATCTTTTCGCAGTAGGTGCCCTCGCGGCCGGCATCGAGCACGCCGAACACGTCATCGCCGACCTTTATATCAGTGACCCCGTCGCCGACGGCCGCGACCGTGCCGGAAAAATCCCGGCCGAGCACCAGGGGGAATTTCACTTGCGACGAATAGAGGCCCGCGCGCACGCGCCAATCGGCGCCGTTGACGCTCGCGGCCGCAACGTCGACCACGACTTCGCCGGCCGCCGCCACGGGATCGGGCAAGTCGCCATATTGCAACACTTCGGGACCGCCGAATTTTTCGATGAACGCCGCTTTCATGGGCCCTGTCCTATCTCTCTTTGGTGCGCCGCGTTATTGCGACAGTTTCATGAATGAAATAATGCGGGCAAATGATGCCGCATAGCCGGCAAACCGCACTTGACGGACCACGAAAACATTTCAAATACGTCGTGCGCCGGGCGGCATCCGCCGCCTTCGGCGAACCGGCGCGCGAAAACAAATCCATTCAAGGAAAGAACCACGGTCATGTCTCACGTCACCACCACTCTGTCGGCCGGCGTGATCGCCGCCGTCCTCGCCGCCGCCGTAACGTCCGCTTCGGCGGCCGCGCCTGCACCCGACAAAGCCGCCGTCAAGCAGGCCACCGCCACCTGCAAGGCGCAGGTCAAGGAGCAGGCCAAGTACAACGAAATGTCCTGGTACGCGCGGCACAAGGCCGTCAAGAGCTGCGTGAAAGACGCCCTCACCAAGCATTAATACCGGCACCCTTGGTTTCCAACGCGTCATGCCCGCGCATAGCCGTTCGAAGAACGGCGTCGCTTTCGCTCGCCTATGTCGCGGGCATCCACGTCTTAAGGACACCGCCAATTGGATTGCCGGGTTCTCAGGCGAAACGCTCGCGAGCCCGCGCCCGCGCCTTCTCCGCCTCGATTTCACGGTTGCGCGCCGGGCTTGCCGTCTCGAGCGACGCGAGCAGGCGGCGGGCCGCATCCGCGACCTCGTCGACCGCGCGGGCGAACGCCGCTTCGTTGGCGCGCGAGGGCTGAGCGAAGCCGGAGAGCTTGCGGACGAACTGCAGCGCCGAGGCGCGAATCTCCTCGTCCGTCGCCGGCGGCTCGAAATTGAACAATGTGCGAATGTTGCGGCACATCGGCTCCTCCGTTCTATTGCGCACGAAGCTAGCCCGAATTCGGCGACAATGAAATCCGCGGGCGGCGGGGCGGTCCTGCGTTGCTGCACGCTTGGGACGCGACGCGGCCCGCGCTAAAATTGTTGGTCGTCTTGGCCGGATTTGACGGTCTTGGCCCGACCGTTCGGAGTGCACCTTGCCCGCGACCGTTGCAGAGCCGATCGCCATTACCGGCGAAGAAGGCGTGGCCGTCTCCGGGCTGTTGCAAATGCCGCCGCGGGCGCGGGCGTGCTACGTGCTGGCCCATGGCGCCGGCGCGGGAATGCATCATCCGTTCCTGGCGGCGATTGCGGCGGAGCTTTGCGAGCGCGGCATCGCCACGTTGCGCTATCAGTTTCCGGCGATGGAGCGCGGCGTACGACGGCCCGATCCGCCGCTTCTTGCGCAGGCGACCGTCCGCGCCGCCGTCGCCGCGGCGGCGCGCGCCGTGCCGGAGCTGCCGCTCATTGCCGGCGGCAAATCCTTCGGCGGCCGCATGACGTCGCAGGCGCAAGCGAGCGCGCCGCTTGCCGGCGTACGCGGTCTGGCATTTCTCGGCTTTCCGCTGCACCCGGCTGGCCGGCCGTCGAGCGCGCGCGCCGAACACCTGTTCGCGGTCGATATTCCCATGCTGTTTCTGCAGGGAACGCGCGACGCGATGGCGACGCTCGATCAGCTCGAGCCGCTGTGCCGCAAGCTCGGCGCGCTCGCGACCTTGAAGCTTTTCAAGGACGCCGACCATTCCTTCCACGTGCCGGCGCGCTCGGGCCGCACCGATGCGCAAGTGCGCGCCGAGATGCTCGACGCGTTCGCCGCCTGGCTCGACCGCGTGCTGGCGTGAGCGCGGTCTAAATCTTCTCAAAATCCCCGTGGCGGCCGAGGCCGTTCTTGAAACGGGTGGCGCCGGCGACGCCGTCTTGGATCAGGGCCTGGCGCCCGTTGTACCATTCCTGGATCAGCGCCTCGCGCACGGTCAGGCCGTGGCTCTTGATGGCGGAGCGCCGGTCGGCACGGGCGCAGACCTGCGGGAAGCGCGCGATCTCGTGCGCCAGCGCTTCCGCCTTGGCGCGGGCGCCGCCATTCGGCGTGACGTACTCGCACAGGCCGATGCTCAGGCACTCCTGCGCCGGCACCTTGCGCCCGGTGAGAATGATTTCGAGCGCGCGGCCCTGGCCGACGATGCGCGGCAGCCGCACCGTGCCGCCGTCGATCAACGGCACGCCCCAGCGGCGGCAATAGACGCCGAGATACGCATCTTCCGCCATGACGCGGAAGTCGCACCACAAAGCGAGCTCCATGCCGCCGGCGACGGCCGGTCCCTCGATGGCGGCGATCACCGGCTTGTCGAGTTCGAGCCGCGACGGCCCCATCGGTCCGCGCGGAATCTCGCCGCCATTGCCGCGCGGCCCGGCCGGCGCGATATCGAGTTCGCCGAGCGGATAGTCGGCGTTGAGCGTCGAGACGAATTTGAGATCCCAGCCCGCGCAGAACGCGCCGCCGGCGCCGTAGAACACCGCGACCGCCGCGCCGTCGTCGGCGTCGAACTCCAGAAAAGCCGCGTTCAGCGCGTCGGCGCTCGCCGGATCCATCGCATTGCGCGCCTCCGGCCGATCATGAATGACCGTCCAAACCGCGCCGCTTTTCTCAATTCTAACCGCCATCCCACAGTCCTCCCGGATCAACCACAAGGCGCCGACTGACACGAAATCTTCACCGGCGTCCAGATATTGCAATTTCCGCGACGCACGCGCACGATGGGTCGTTCGATCAGCAGCGAGGCGTTGCGTGATTACGGTGCCTGAACTGGCGGCCGAGGCGCTGGGATCTTTCCTGTCCTCGCACCTCAATACCAGGTTCGGATCGACGCAGGCGGGGCTCAGCGAACTCGTGCCCTCGGTGGCGCGGCTTGCGCT
The DNA here is from genome assembly GCA_963836095.1 of uncultured Pseudomonadota bacterium. Lineage (GTDB taxonomy): Bacteria > Pseudomonadota > Alphaproteobacteria > Rhizobiales > Xanthobacteraceae > BOG-931. Next base: position 526,906 of record CAWIHU010000009.1, on the reverse strand, counting down.
CGAATGCATCGGCAACAGCGACGCGCTTTATCACAACGTCGAGCACACCATGCTCGTGACGCTGGTCGGCCACGACATCATGAAGGGCCGGTCGCTGCTGACGCCAACGTCGGCGAGCGATTATGCGCACCTTCTGGTCGCCTGCCTGCTGCACGATATCGGTTACGTGCGCGGCATCCTCGCCGGCGACGACGATGACGGCTACGTGATCGACGCCAAGGGGGGCAAAACCAAGCTGTCGCGCGGCTCTTCCGACGCCGCGCTGACGCCTTATCATGTCGAACGCTCGAAGCTGTTCGTGGTGGAGCGCATGGCGACGATCGATTTGCTCGATACCGCCCGGATCGCCCGCGCCATCGAATACACGCGCTTTCCGACCGCCACCACGGCACCCGAGTTGGGCGAGGAGGAAGGCTCGCTGGTGCGCGCCGCCGATCTGATCGGGCAACTCGGCGATCCGCACTATCTGCGCAAGGCCAATGCGCTCTATTATGAATTCGAAGAAGTCGGGATGAACAAGCAGCTCGGCTACGGCTCGCCGGCCGATCTCACCGATCTATACCCGCAGTTCTACTACAACAGCGTCGCGCCGCACATCCAGACCGCCATCCGTTACCTCAACGTGACGTCGAGCGGACGGCAATGGATCGCGAGCCTTTACAGCAACGTATTCCGTGCCGAGCGCGATCTCAGCCTGTTCGGGCCGGAGCGATAGGCATCAGCTTTCGTCATCCTGAGGCGCCCGCGCGACAGCGCGGGCCTCGAAAGACACACGGTCTCGGTGCGCCCTTCGAGGCTCGGCGCTTCCGCGCCGAGCGCCTCAGGGTGACGGTGTAGATAAAGCAATGACGATTACGCCGCGCGGACGCGGCTGAAGAAGCCGGCGACCTTGGCTTCCAGATCGTTGGCGCGCGCCGACAGCTTGGCGGTCCACGCGGTGATCTCGCTGACGGCGGCGACGCTGCGGGTGACGGCCTCGTCCACCGAGCCGATCTCGGCGGAAGCCCGTGCGGTATGGCCGGAGGCGGTGTGGATGCTTTCGGCGATGCCGCGCGTCGTCATGCTCTGCTCCTGCACGGCGGAAGCGATGCTGGTCGCGGCGCTGGTCAGTTCGCCGATCGCGCGGCTGATCGAGGCGATATCGTCGACCGAACGTTTGGTCGCTTCCTGGATGGCGGCGACCTGCGCAGAAATATCCTCGGTGGCGCGCGAGGTCTGGTTGGCGAGCGTCTTGACCTCGGAGGCGACCACGGCAAAGCCCTTGCCGGCCTCGCCGGCGCGCGCCGCTTCGATCGTGGCGTTGAGCGCCAGAAGGTTGGTCTGCGACGCGATCGCGGAAATGGCGCCGACCACCGAACCGATCCGCTCGGCGGCGTCGTTGAGCGTACGGATGGAACCTTGCGTGCGCTCGGCGTCACCGACCGCGGACCGCGCCATGCTGAGCCCGCGCGTGGCCTGTTCGCCGATCTCCTGAATCGAGGCGGACAATTCCTGCGTCGCGGTTTCGGTGGCTTCCATCCGCTCCGCGGTCTCCGCCGACGCCGCGGAGGCGAGCCCCATGCGGCCCAGCGTGTCGTCGGCGACCTGTTGCAGGGTCGACGACGTCGTCGTCAGCGAAACGGACGCTTCCTTGATCGCGCCGATGACCTCGCCGATGGCGCCGGCAAAGTCGGCGGTGGCCTCATCGATCACGCCGCGCCGTCTGCTCGCCGCGCGTTCGGCGGCCTCGCGGTGCAGCGTCATCGCGTTGGCGACGTTGAAGCTGATGACCTGCGACACCACCTTGCAGCGCTCGGCAAACCGCGCGGTCCTGAAGCGATGCTTGCGCATGAGCGCGTCGATCGCTGCCTTGAGCACGAAGTTCCCGGCGCTGCTGCGGATGCGCGCGTCGAACCCGATCGCCGTCTCCTGCTCCACCGTGTAGCGGCACGATTCGGCATAGGCCTGGTCGAGCTTGCCGCCCAGCAAGGCCTGGAAATGCGCCGCCTCCAGGCGCTTGATCAGGTCGGTATGCGGCCTGATCAGCGGCCCGATATGCGGCAATGTCAGAATTCCATCGATGACGTCATTGATGGCCGGAGCGATATTCGGCGCGATCAGCGGCCACGTCGTGGCAAGCACGGATTGGACTCGGTCGTCGATCTTGTAGAACGACCGTCGCAACTCGAATTCCGGAACTGGCGCGGTCGGCGTCATGACCATGTTCTGAACGTTCCCCGGGAACGGGCATGGTGGCCGACAATGGTTTCTCTTGTCCTAACGTTAGGGTTGACGGCCAGCCGGCGGCCATAAAGCGGAAGCGGGAGGCCGAAGCCCCCCGCTGTGCCGTTTCGCTCAACGAAGCCGCAGCGATATGCCGCGGCGCGTGGCGAAATTCTCCCTTCGAGACTGACCCTTGGCCAGTCTTTGGCTCAGTCCTTGGCGACAACCTCGAGCGTCACGTGCGCCAGCCCGTCCATGCCGAGCGCCCGCGCCCCGGCCGGCGTGAGGTCGATGATACGCCCGCGGATGAATGGTCCGCGGTCATTGATGCGCACCACGACGGAACGGCCGGTGCTTTCGTTCGTGACCCGCACCCGCGTCCCGAACGGCAATGTGCGGTGCGCCGCGGTGAGACCCGAGGCGTGCGCGTATTCGCCGTTGGCGGTGCGCTCGCCGGAGTAGACCGAAGCTATCCCGCTTTGTGCCGATGCGACCATCGGCAATCCTGTGACCGAAATAACAAGAGCTGAGGCAAGAACAAGTTTTTTCATCAGGCTATTGCCAGCCATGATCTTCCTTTTGCGTTGTTAAAGAGAAGGGTGATTCGGCTCTCGACTGCGAGCCGAGGGGCCTAATGATGATAAATTGTGGAAATTGTGCGGCGCAAAATACTTAAAGTAACATCTCATTTACGAGACTATTGGTTGAAATACGTTGAAATAATCTGTGAGTACGCAGCCTTTTCTATTTGACCTTAGGGCAAATCGTTATGCCCAGCCCCCGAATCAGTCGGGCCCGGCCAAAGGCCGGGCCCGTGCATGGCAGGTCATCGAGACGACGCGGAGCGCCCGCGATTACTCGGCGGCGACCGCGGTCGGCAGCACGTAATCCTTGAATTGGTCGCGCAGCGTCGTCTTCTGGATCTTGCCGGTCGCGGTGTGGGGGATGGCGTTCACGAAAACCACGTCGTCCGGCATCCACCAATTGGCGATCTTGCCCTCGAGGAAGCCGAGAATCTCGGTCTTGGTGGCCGACTGGCCCTCCTTGAGCACGATGATCAAGAGCGGCCGCTCCGCCCATTTGGGATGCTGGATGCCTATGACCGCCGCCTCGGCGACTTTCGGGTGGCCGACCGCCAGGTTCTCCAGGTCGATCGAGGAAATCCACTCGCCGCCGGACTTGATCACGTCCTTGGAGCGGTCGGTGATCTGCATGTAGCCGTAGCGGTCCATGGTCCCGACGTCGCCGGTGTCGAAATACCCATCGTCGTCGAGGATAGGGCTCTCGCCCTTGTAATAGGCCTTGGCCACGGCGAAGCCGCGCACCTTGATACGGCCGAACGTCTTGCCGTCCCACGGCAGTTCATGGTCGGCGTCGTCGGTGATCTTCATCTCCACGCCGAACGGCGTGTGGCCCTGCTTCTGCTTGATGTCGAGCTGCGCCTCGTGGCCGAGCGCGGCGTATTCCGGCTTGAGCGAGCCGGAGGTGCCGACCGGGCTCATTTCCGTCATGCCCCAGGCGTGGGTGACGTCGACGTCGTAGACCTCCTTGAACGTCTTGATCATGGCGCGCGGGCAGGCCGACCCGCCGATGCCGACACGCTCCAGATAGGGAAGCTTGTCGCCGGTTTTTTCCAGATGCTGCAACAGCAACAGCCAGACGGTCGGCACCGCGGCGGTGAAGGTCACCTTGTAATCGTTGAGCAGCTCGTAAACCGAGGCGCCATCGAGTTCTGGCGCCCGGCATCACCAAGGCCGTTCCGACCATCGGCGCGCCGAACGCGATGCCCCAGCTGTTGGCGTGGAACATCGGCACGATCGGCAACACGATATCGCGTCGAGGCCATGCCGAAGACTTCCCGCTGCAACGTCATCATCGAATGCAGGATGTTGCTGCGGTGCGAATACAAGACGCCCTTGGGATGGCCGGTGGTGCCGGAGGTGTAGCACATGCCGGCGGCGGTGTTCTCGTCGAATTCCTTCCAGACGAAATCGCCGTCCGCCTCGGCAAGCCAATCCTCGTACGCCACCGCGTTGCGCAAACTCGTCGCCGGCATATGGGCGCCGTCGCAGAACACGACGTAGCGTTCGACCGTCGGCAGCTTGTCGGCGATCTTTTCCAACAGCGGCACGAAGGTCAGATCGGTCATCATCACGCGATCCTCCGCGTGATTGACGATCCAGATGATCTGCTCGGCGAACAGCCGCGGGTTGACCGTGTGATAGACGGCGCCGATGCCGAGAATGCCGTACCAGGCTTCGAGATGGCGCCAGGTGTTCCAGGCGAGGGTGGCGACGCGGTCGCCGAGCTTGATGCCGTCGCGCTCGAGACGCTGCGCCACGCGTAGCGAGCGGGCGCGAATTTCGGCGTAATTGGTTTGGTGGATGGGCCCTTCGATCGAGCGCGTAATGATCGGGCGCTCGGCGTGATTGAGGGCGGCGTGGTCGATCACGCGGTGGCACAACAGCGGCCAATCCTGCATCAGCCCAAGCATCATGTTCCTCCTTACGAACGGGGTTTTGTTTCGTTGCTCCGTGCCCCAATGTAGCCGCGCGCGCAAGCAATGGAAATGCCGTTTCATGGTCCGCTCATGGCGGAACGGCGCTGCGGCGCTTGAAGTGCTTGAACAACGGTACCGATGGCGTCTAAGCCTAGGCTTCGGGGCCGACAGCCGGGGAGCACCTTGCCACGTGAAGGGCATTATCCTGCTTGCCGTCTTTATCGGTGCGAACGGCATTGCTGCAGCGCAGGATAACCCGGCGCCGGTGAAGCCGCAGCCCGACGGCAGCCACAGCGGCCGGAGCGCACCGCAGCGGCACCGGCCGGCCCCAGCGTCGATTGCCGTCCCGCAGACATTCGCACCGCCGCAGGAGGCTTACGCCGGATTCCGGGAAAGTGCTGCGCCAACGCCGCACGCACTATCGGCATGCCAATTGCGGTTGACGAAACTCGCGGAATTCCAGCCGCTGCCGCTGGTCGCCGGGCCGGGCGAATGCGGCGCCGCCGATGCGGTGCTGCTGCGCAGCGTCATCCTGCCCGATCAAACGAAAGTCGCCGTGACGCCGCCGGCGACCCTGCGCTGCCCGATGGCCCAGGCGGTCGCCGATTGGCTGCGCGACGATGTCAATCCGGCCGCGCTCACCCTCGGCGCGCCGCTGCGCGACCTCGACGATTTCGATTCCTACGAATGCCGCGGCCGCAATCGCGTCCGCGGCGCCATGCTGAGCGAACACGGCCGGGCCAACGCCATCGACGTGCGCGGCTTCCGGCTCGCCGACGGCAAGGACATCGGACTGACCGACATCACCGCCCCCAAGGCGTGGCGCGACAGCATTCGCGCCAGTGCGTGCGCGCGCTTTACCACGGTGCTCGGTCCGGGCTCGGACGGCTATCACGAGGAGCACATCCACCTCGATCTCGCCGAGCGACATGGCGGCTATCGACTATGCGAGTGGGAGGTGCGCACGCCGGTCGCCGACGCGCCGAAGCCCGCCGCCAAGACGGAGGCCAAGACGGAGGCCAAAACGGAGGCCAAAACGGAGACCACAACTGAGGCCAAACCCGAAGCGAAGCCCGAGCTTGCCGTGGCCGCGATCGTCGCGCCGGTGCCGTTGCCGCGCCCGCGTCCGGCGCACGCGCCGAGCGGAACGGCCCAATGAGTGGTGGCGTTATTTGCCGATCATCACATCCGAAGCCTTGATGACGGCCCAGGCGTCGTCGCCCTTCTTCAACGCGAGCTCGGCGACGGCTTCGTTGGTGATCGACGCGGTGATGATGACGCCTTGACCGATCTCGATGCGGACGTGCGACGTCGTCGCTCCCTTGGTCACCTCGACGATCTTGCCTTTGAGTTGGTTGCGTGCACTGAGCTTCATGGTTGTTCCTGAAAACGGGCGAATTCGGTAATTCAACCCCATCTATATAAGCGAACGCCGCAACCCCGAGAAGGCAACCCTAAAGAAGGATCGTCAATGTCTGCGCTCAGCAATCTCGCCGCCCGCGACGTTGAAACGCTGGTGCATCCTTACGTCAATCTGGCCCGCTTGCGCGAGACCGGGCCGCTCGTCATCGAGCGCGGACAAGGGATCTTCGTCTACGACACCAGCGGCAAGCCCTATATCGAGGGCATGGCCGGACTGTGGTGCACCGCGCTCGGCTACGGTAACGAGGAACTCATCGAGACCGCAGCGGCGCAGATGCGCAAGCTCTCGTTCGCGCATCTGTTTTCCGGCAAGAGCCACGATCCGGCGATCGAACTGGCGGAGAAGCTCAAGGAGATCGCGCCGGTGCCGATCTCGAAGGTATTTTTCTGCAATTCCGGATCGGAGGCGAACGACACCCAGATCAAGCTCGTCTGGTATTTCAACAATGCGCTCGGCCGGCCGCACAAGAAGAAGATCATCAGCCGCGTCAAGGCCTATCACGGCGTCACCGTCGCCGCGGCCTCGCTCACCGGGCTCCCCGGCAATCATCGCGACTTCGATCTGCCGCTGCCGGGCTTTCTGCACGCCGGCTGTCCGCACCATTACCGCTACGCCAACGACGGCGAGAGCGAGGAGGCGTTCGCCAGCCGGCTCGCCGCCGAGCTCGACGCGATGATCATCAAAGAAGGCCCGGACACCGTCGCGGCCTTCATCGCCGAACCGGTGATGGGCGCCGGCGGCGTCATCGTGCCGCCCAAGACCTACTTCGAGAAGATCACGGCGGTCTGCGCCAGACACGACGTGTTCATGATCAGCGACGAAGTCATTTGCGGCTTCGGCCGGCTCGGCAAAATGTTCGGCTGCGACACGCTCGGCTTCACGCCGGATTCGCTCTCGATCGCCAAGGCGATGTCGTCGGCTTACATGCCGATCGCCGCGGTGATGATTCCCGAACGCCTCTATCAGGCGCTGCTGATCGAGAGCAACAAGATCGGCACGTTCGGCCACGGTTTCACTTATGGCGGACACCCGGTCGCCGCCGCCGTGGCGCTCAAGGCAATCGAGATTTATGCGCGCGACCGCGTGATCGAAAAAGCCGCCAAGCGGGCGCCGCTGTTCCAGGCCAGGCTCCGGGCACTGGCGCGGCATCCGCTGGTCGGCGAAGCGCGCGGATTGGGCCTGATCGGCGCCGTCGAACTCGTCGCCGACAAGGCCGCCAAGCGTTCGTTTGCCGCCCAGCACGGCGTCGGCGCGCGCGCCGTGGAATTCGCCGAGCAAGAAGGTTTGATCGTGCGCGCGGTCGGCGGCGACACGCTCGCGCTGTCGCCGCCGCTCATCATCGGCGCGACAGAAATCGAGGAGCTGTTCGACCGGTTGACCCGCGCGCTCGACAAGACGCTCGACTGGGTCACGCGCGAGCGGCTGGCGCAGGCGTAATGCGCATAATGCCGCAGCCATCCGCGCGCGCCAGCCATGCAGATACGATCGTAAATCCGTCGCATACGGTGAATGGTCCATTCATCACTCGGGCGGTATGAGGTGGCTATGACGCCGCCAACCCCCGCGCCTTCCAAAGACGTTGAACCCGCGTCCCCGCCCGCGCCAAAAATGCGCGTCACGCGGCGCCGTCTCTTGGCCGCGACCGCGGGACTGATCGGCATGAGCGCCGCCGGAGCGGCCGCGACCGGCGTCTACGCCGGCACCATCGAGCCGGAACGGCTGGTCGTCACCCGCTACGCCTTGACGCCAATGAGCTGGCCCGCGGGCCGCAAGCTCACGCTCACGGTGATTGCCGATCTGCATGCCGGCGAGCCCAACATGCCGCTGTCGCAGGTGCGGCGCATTATCGACACCGCCAACGGCTTGAACTCGGACATCGTGCTGCTGCTTGGTGATTACATCGCGCACTATCCATTTCCGACCGAGCATATGTCGGACGCCTTGTGGTCGGCGGAGCTGGCGCGCCTCGAGGCTCCGCTTGGAACCTGGGCGATCCTCGGCAATCACGACTGGTGGCACGATCTAGCCGGCGTGCGGGCGGCCCTGGCCGACGTGCGCATCCCGCTGCTCGAGAACAAAGCCGTTCATGTCGGCCCGCCGGGGCAGCGGTTCTGGATTGCCGGCTTAGGCGACCAGATCGCCTACCGGCTCGGGCGCGGTCACTTCCGCGGCGTCGACGATTTGCCCGGCACGCTCGCCCAGGTCGACACCGACGATCCCGTGCTGTTGTTGGCGCACGAGCCCGACATCTTCCCGCGCGTTCCGGCGCGGGTCGCGTTGACGCTCTCCGGCCACACCCATGGCGGGCAGATCCGGGTGCCGGTGATCTGGCCGGCCTTCGTACCCTCGCGCTACGGCGCGCGGTTCGCCTATGGCCACATCATCGAGCACGACCGTCATTTGATCGTCTCGGGTGGCCTGGGCACCAGCATCATCCCGGCCCGCCTCGGCGTTCCGCCCGAGATCCTGCACATCACGCTCGGCGCCTGACGGCGGCGGCACAGGTCGCCAAAGCGAAATGGCCGGGACGGCGCCCGGCCATCATGGCGTCCGCAAAGCGCCGGATCTCAGTTGCTGGAGGCGCCGAACCCGAATGACGCCAACGGGCCGACCGGCAAATCGCCCTGCTTGGGCGCCAGCACGATCACCAGATTGCCGACCTTCACGTGATTGTAGAGGTCGATCGCGTCCTCATTGGTCATGCGGATGCAACCCGACGACACGGCGGTACCAATATACTCCGGCTGGTTGGTGCCGTGGATGCGGTAGAGCGTGTCCTTGTTGCCCGAGTATAGGTACATCCCACGCGCGCCCATCGGATTGTGCGGGCCGCCCGTGACGTAGGACGGCAGCGGACCAAGCCGCGTCTGCTCACCCGGGGTCGGAATCCAGGGCGGCCACTCTTCCATGCGGCCGACCTTGGCGATGCCGCTCCAGGCTTGCGCATCTTCGCCGACGGCGACTCCGTAGCGGATCGCCTTGCCGCCCGGCAGCACGTAATAGAGGAACTTGTTGTCGCTATCGACGACGACGGTGCCTGGCGCTTCCTTGCGGTGGTATTCGACGATGTGGCGGCGGTAAGCTTCCGGAATGGCGGCCTGATTGTACGGCAGATTGGACATCAGGGCCTTGTCCTTCGGCTTCCAGCCGGCATCGCCCGCCGGGTCTACCGTCCCGCCGGCAAGATCCTGCATGCAGCCGCCGAGCGCGACCGAGAGGATTACAAAAGCCAGTGCACGCATTGTCATCGCTTGCCTTACTCTTCTCTGCCGTTTCGCGGTCGCGGCCGTGCCTGCCCCAATTCCAGCATGAGTCCTTCCCTTACCGAAATCGCCGCGTCGATGCCAGCATCAGGATGCCTTGGCGCCATCGTCGGCGGCAAGATAGGCCCCAAGTGTTGCAGGAATGTCGCAATCGCATTGACCATCGGTCGAAACCCGCAAAACGCGCCCGGACGGACTATCCGGATCATTCTATTTGCCAGTAACCCGTTAAGCGACCGTTCACTACGCCGGCCTCACATATGAGGCGCGCAACGACGCGACAGTCGCGCGACGAATCCTTAGGGCGCGGAAGCTTCCGGGAATTTTCGCGTGCGTGTGCAACATCACTGAGCGAAAAATCATCGCGCACAAAATCAAAGCACCGGCGCGAATTCACCGCGACGGATCCGATTGTCGCGCATTTCCGCCGCAGTCGCCGCTTAGACGGGCGCGCATTGTCGCCGCAAAGGGAACGGGGTTGTCAGCAATGAACGAGACGAAGGCCACGACGGCCGAGACAGCAAGCAACGACAAACACGCCGCCGAGCATATAGCGCTGCAGCAGAGCTACGGGGAGATCGGCATCTCCGCGGTCGCGGCCGCGGTGCGCTATCAGGGCGCGTCGAAGAATCCGGCTTATGCGCCGACGAAATCGTCCGGCAGCAGCAAAGCGATCGCCTGATCGACTCGCTTGCGGCAGGTTTTGGACGGCTGACTTGCCCGGCGGCGAGGCGCCGCTATTGGCTCGTGGCGATTCGCGACGCCGTCTCGCGGGTCGCCCACACTTCGAGCGCCGCCAACAGCGCGACGATAGCGCCGATCACCACGTCGATCGTCATGGCGTCACTGTCCTGGAACCCCAGGAGCCAAGGCGATACGATCAGGGCCAATCCGGCGATCAGATTGAGCCATTCCTCCCACACGGCAAACGCGGCGAGCGCCGCGATCGAGAGTGCCGCAATGAGAAGTCCGGTGATCGAGGCCGTCTGCCATTGCGCGCCTGTGGCGAGATCGAACGTCCAGGGCGAAAAGAACAGGACCATGCCCAGGATCAGGTTGGCAACGTCGCACAGTTTCGCGGTCGACCAGTCGTCCATGCCGACCTCCTTCGTGGCGCCCTCTCCCTATCGCCCGCGACGGCGTGCCCGATCGCGCGGCCTCTGGGGCGTCGGCATAAGACAAACCGTTGGCAGCCCGTCCGGTTCCGCGGCTTTGCCGTGGTGCGGGCAACTGTGCCGGCAACAAGGAGCCGCAGCTTGACGAGCGCGAGTGCCTCGAGCGACTTCTCCGCCGCCGAGATCGAAGCCGGACGCTTGCTGTTTGCCGGCGCGTGGGAGTTCCTGTCGGCCGCCGGCTCGCTGCAGTCGCTGCCGCGCGCGGCGGGACCCGAAATCGCGTTCGCCGGCCGTTCCAATGTCGGCAAATCAAGTTTGATCAACGCGCTGACCGGCCGCCACGGCCTGGCGCGGACCTCGAATACGCCGGGCCGTACCCAGGAGCTGATCTTCTTCGGCGGCCCGCAGCGCCTGGTCCTCGTCGATCTCCCAGGCTACGGCTATGCCGCCGCGGCGAAGAGCAAGGTCGCGGCCTGGACCGGGCTTATTCACGACTACCTGCGCGGCCGCGCCACGCTCGCCCGCGTCTACGTGCTCATCGATGCCCGCCACGGCCTCAAGGACGTCGATAATGGCGTGCTCGACACGCTCGGCAACGCGGGCGTGAGCCACGAGATCGTGCTGACCAAATGCGATCAGGTTGGCGAGGCGGAATTGGCGGAGCGCAGCGCCGCTGTCCGCGAGGCGATGCGCAAGCGGCCGGCGGCCTTTCCCGATCTCGTCGTCACGTCCTCGCGCACCGGCGCCGGGATTCCGCTTCTGCGCGCGGCGATCATACGGCTGTTGAACGAGCGGAAGTGAGCAGGCCGAAATTGAAAAGTACCGCCGCCCGACTGGGTCAGCGACCAATTTCGACCTTTCGCCGCATGGCGGAGCCCGCTAAAAGGCTGCGGCCTCGATCCTGTCATTCCACAACCCGTCCGAGCCGGCCCGCATGAGCCTCTCCGCCCACGACATCGCCCGCGTCCTCTCCGAGGCGCTTCCCTATATGCAGCGTTACGACGAGGAGACCGTCGTCATCAAATACGGCGGCCATGCCATGGGCGACGAGGAGACCGCGCGCGAGTTCGCCCGCGACATCGTGCTGCTCGAGCAGACCGCGATCAATCCGATCGTGGTGCACGGCGGCGGCCCGCAGATCGAGGCGATGCTCAAACGCGTCGGCGTGCAGTCGCAATACGAGGCGGGGCTGCGCATCACCGACGAGCGGACGCTGGAAATCGTCGAGATGGTGCTCGCCGGCCTCATCAACAAACAGATGGTCGGCTACATCAACGAAGCCGGCGGCAAGGCGATCGGGCTGTGCGGCAAGGACGGCAACATGGTGATCGCGCGCAAATTGACGCGCACCGTCGTCGACCCCGATTCCCACATCGAGCGGGTGGTCGACCTCGGCTTCGTCGGCGAGCCCGACAAGGTCGACATCACGGTGCTGACGCAAATTCTCGGCCGCGAGCTCATTCCAGTGCTGGCGCCGGTCGCGGCCGCGGCGAACGGCGGCACGTTCAACGTCAACGCCGACACATTTGCCGGCGCGATCGCCGGCGCGCTGCGGGCGAAGCGCCTCATTCTCCTCACCGACGTGCCCGGCGTACTCGACCGTTCCAAGAACCTGATCAAGCAGCTCTCCGTCGACGAGGCGCGGCGTCTGATCGCCGACGGCACCATCGCCGGCGGCATGATTCCCAAGGTCGAGACCTGCATCCAGGCCTTGGAAGGCGGCGTCGAGGGCGTCGTCATCCTCGACGGCAAGGTGCCGCACGCCGTGCTGCTCGAATTGTTCACCGAGCTCGGTGCCGGCACGCTCATTCATAACTAGCGCACGGACTTGTAGAGTCTCGTCCAAATCCATGCGGCAAAGCCAACGGCGGCGCCAGCATTTCCGCTATTGCCCGCTGACCGGGCATAAGGCGGACATCGCAGAACCGACGCGAATTGACCCGGAACGGACCTCGCGGCGTCGATAGACACCCCCGACCGCCGACCATAAACTCTCACCGGCAAAGAAGTAGGCAGCGCGAAAAGAATGGCCAGCGAGAGGGTAGACCGACGGTTAGCGGCCATTCTGGCGGCAGACGTTGCGGGTTACAGCCGCCTGATGGGGGCCAATGAGGAAGGCACGCTGGCACGACTTAATGCGCACCGGCGCGAATTTTTGGACCCAAAGATCGCCGAGCACCGTGGCCGCGTCGTCAAGCGGACAGGCGATGGAGCCCTGGTTGAGTTCGCCAGCGCCGTCGATGCCGCACGCTGCGCCATCGAAATTCAACTCGGAATGATCGAGCGCAACGCTGCTGAGCCGCAAGACAAGCGCATCGAGTTGCGTATCGGCATAAATGTCGGCGACATTATTATTGAGGACGACGACATTTTTGGCGACGGCGTCAACATCGCCGCGCGGCTGGAAGGAATAGCCGACACTGGCGGCATCTGCCTCTCGCGCGCGGCGCACGATCAGGTCAAGGGCAAGCTCGATGTCGTTTTTGAAGACGGCGGCGAGCAGCAATTAAAGAACATCGCAGAGCCGGTGCATATTTATCGGATGCGACCTGTCGGTTCAGCAGCCGGTGGTACGTCAAGCGTGACCGCGCCATTCCTGCCGCTTCCCGACAAGCCCTCCATCGCCGTGCTGCCGTTCCAGAACATGACCGGCGATCCCGAGCAGGACTATTTCGCGGACGGCATGGTGGAGGACATCATCACCGCACTGTCGCGCGCCAAGTGGTTCTTCGTGGTGGCCCGCAATTCCAGCTTCATCTACAAGGGCAAGGCGGTCGAGATCAAACAAGTCGGGCGCGAGCTCGGCGTGCGCTATGTGCTGGAAGGCAGCGTGCGCAAGGCCGGCAACCGGGTGCGCATCACCGGTCAGCTCATTGAAGCCGCGACCCAGCATCACATTTGGGCTGACCGTTTCGAGGGCAGCCTGGAAGATGTTTTCGCGCTGCAGGACAGCGTGACAGAAAGCGTGGTCGGCGCCATCGAGCCGAGTCTACGCAAGGCCGAAATCCTGCGCGGCCGTGCCAAGCCGACCGAGAATCTTGACGCTTACGATTGCTATCTGCGCGCGGTCGCGGCGCTTTACGAGTTGACGCTCGAGGGCCATGAGGCAGCCGAAACGTATCTGAAAAGGGCCATAGAGCTGGATCCGCACTATGCATCGGCGAAAGCACGCTATGCCTATTCCCTCATTTTTCGGCGCGTTCAGGGCTGGGCGCGGCCGGAGGACGGAACCACAGCGCTGGCGATTGCCAGAGAAGCTTTGTCGGAGGGTGGCGATGACCCTCTCGTGTTGGCGCGCGTCGCCATGACCCTCACCTATTTCGCCGGGGATAATGAGCAGGCTGTCGTGTTGGCCGATCGAGCCACCGATCTTGATCCCAACTCGGCGGAAGTCCTGATCATGTCAGCGTGGGTGCATTGCTTCAATTGCGTCGATCCGGACAAATCGATCGAGCAATTCACGCGCGCCATGCGGCTCAGTCCCCGCGATCCCGACACGGGAAGGGCATGCGCCGGGCTCGCATTCGCAAATTTGATCGCCGCTCGCGATGAAGATGGCTTACGATGGTCTCAGAGGGCGCTCAAGGAGCAGCCACATTTGACGATCGCGCATCGCGCCCAAATCTTGGCACTGGTGCGAATGAAGCGGATCGACGAAGCGCGTGATACGGCGCGACGCATGATTGAAATCGATCCTGACTTTACCATAACGACCCGCATGCCGCCCTACCGCGATCCAATATTTCGGAAGGAATTGCACGCCGCATTACAGAAACTTGGGCTGCCAGAGTGATGACGGCCTCCACGGGAAGCGGCCACACGATCAGCGCCGTCGGATGTCTGAAATTGGTCCCAGAAGCGGACGTTAGCATGTGCCACCCGACAGCGCGATTTACGAATTCATTCCCGGCCTTGCTGGCCGCCCCCCGGGAATAATTCACCGGGCGTTAACCGCCCCGCCCTGCACGGCACAACGCCGCCTTTACCAATGGCCGGCTAACAAGACCGCTCCTGCTCCCACGCCGCGGAGGCGCGTTTGGATCTGTCGCCGGGCATTTGGTATCTGTTGGGTCAGCTCGACAAGGCGCTGCTGGCGCCCGGCTCGCATGCTTCGCTGACCTCGCTGTTGGCGGCTTTTCTGATCGCGTTCGGCGTGCTCGCCGCGCGGCGCTACCGCAAAGGACGACGCATCCGGCTCGAGCCGCTTCTGCGGGCGCTGTTCCCGAAAAGCATCGTCACGAGCCGCTCGAACATCGCCGACATCGGCTATTTCTATTTCAACGTCTTCGTGTTCGGGATGGTGTTCGGCTGGGCGCTGCTGTCCTATGCGGTGCTGAGCCATGCCGTGGTCGAGGGACTGACGGCGGCCTTCGGTGCGCTGCGGCCGGCGCCGCTGCCCGGCTTCGTCGCGCGCTCGATCATCACCGTGATGCTGTTCCTGGCCTACGAACTGGGCTACTGGCTCAATCATTATCTCAGCCACCGCATCGCGTTCCTGTGGGAGTTCCACAAGGTACATCACTCGGCGACGGTGCTCACCCCGCTGACGAATTTCCGCGTCCATCCGGTCTATATGTGCATCTTTCTCAATATTCTGTCGCTCTTCACCGGGCTCGCCAACGGCGTCGGCGATTATCTGCTCGGCCAGAGCCCCGGCCAATTCGGCGTCAACGAGACCAATATCATTCTGGTGTTCTTCATCTATCTCTACGTCCACCTGCAGCACACGCAATTGTGGATTCCGTTCACCGGCTGGCTCGGCCGCGTGTTCATGAGCCCGGCGCATCATCAGATTTATCACTCCAGCGACCCCACGCATTTCAACAAGAACATGGGCAGCTGCCTCGCGCTGTGGGACTGGATGTTCGGCACGCTGCGCGTACCGGCGGCGAAGCGCGAGAAGCTCGCGTTCGGCGTGGAGCCGGATCGCGCCGACGCCCACACTATCCGCGGCGAATTGATCGCGCCGTTCGGCCATGCCGCAGCGCTGCTCATGCGCCGGTTCGGCGGCCGCGCGCCGCAGCCGGCCCCGCTCGCCGCTTTCGATCGCCGCGAAGCGTAGTATAGGTAGCGGCCAGTCGTTCGCGGCGTCCGCCGCGTTCCCACCGCTCCCACCTGCCGGAACTTCTTGCGTTTGATTAGCCGCCCCGTTTTCCCCTCTGCGTCCGGCATCGCCGCCGCGGTCGCGCTCGGCTTCTCCGACGTATTCGCCAAGGTCATTCTGGCGACCGGCTGCAGCGTCCTGACCATGCTGACATTCCGCAGCGTGGTCGGCCTCGGCTTCATGGCGGTCTGGCTCAAGTTCGGTCCGAAGCCTGCCGCCACCGCTCGCGTGCGATGGATCGCGATCGGCGTCGGCGTTCTCTTCGCCGTGCTGATCTATTGCCTGTTCAAGGCCATCGAGGCGATCGACGTGCCGACTGCGGTGCTGACCTATTTCGCCTATCCGCTGCTCACCGGCATCGCGGCGTCGGCGACCGGCCTCGAGCGGATGCGGTGGCAAGGCGCCGCATGCGCGCTCGCGGCCTTCGTCGGACTTGCGATCATGATCGGCGCGCATCCCGCAGGCCTCGCGCTCGCCGGCATCGCCTATGCGCTCGCCGCGGCGTGCTGCCGCACCGGCGTGCTCATCGTCACCCGCGCCTTCCTCATGGGCGCCGACGCGCGGCTGACCACGTGGTACTCGGTCCTGGCGCAGACCTTCATCTTCGGCACGGTGTCGCTGATGGGCGTGAGCTGGAACCTGCCGCAGACCAATCTCGGCTGGGTGGTGATGATCGCCCTCTCGTTCGCCACGACGGCCGGAATTCTGCTTATCTTTCAATCGACCGTGCGGATCGGACCGTTTCGCACCGCGCTGATCATGAATTTCGAGCCGCTGATCGCCATGGTCCTGAGCGCGATCGTGCTCGGAGAGGTGATCACGCCGCTGCAAGCGGCCGGCAGCGGCATCATGCTTGCCGCGCTGGTCGCCTTCCAGGTATGGAGATGACGGCTGTGTGTCACCGCGCGCGGGCGGCGACGCCGGCCGCGTCAACATTGCGCCCCAGTTTCGGCCGAGATTTCGGCTTGATCCGAGATCGATCCGAAGTTCGACCGTCATCGCGTCGAACGCCGTCGTGGTGAGGAGGACGATGCGCGGGTTCCACAACAGCTCCTTCGATCCGCAGACGCTCGTGGTGCTGGAGGCCGCGTTCGACGAGGCATGGCTGACGCTCAAGGCGATCGGCAACACCACGGTGCGGCCCGACGAACTGGCGCGCTCCATCCTGCGGATCGCCATGGAGGGCGAACGCGACCCGGTCCGCCTGCATGACGGCGCGCTGCGAGGCCTGTTGCCGGCGGCGGCGTGGCGCGAGGCCGGATGACCGCAAGTTTGCGTCGAAAAAATCTAGGTCGGAACCGCCGGTTTCAGGACTGCGAAACCAGCATGGCGATGCCGGCCAGGAGGCCCGCGGCCATGGCCCCGATCAGAATCGCTCCGAAGAATGGCATCGATCGCCGCAACACCCGTCGCATCAGTTGCTCCCGCCCCGCCGCTCGCCCGCGCCTTGCCGGTTCCGATTGACGCGAGAACCGGGCTCGAGCTTTTTGATCGCGCATGATCTTTCCGGAATACTCGGATCCCCCACATGCTCTAAAACTAACAAATTGATTCGGGTCCGAGCCGCAACCTTTTTTACCACCAATATGACAAAAACGAGTTGCCAGAAATGTCGCCGGACATGATGCAGCGCGCCATGGGCAGCTTCGACGCGGTCGAGACCTGGGTGTTCGACCTCGACAACACGCTCTATCCCCATCACCTCAATCTCTGGCAACAGGTCGACGAACGCATCCGCGACTACATCGCCGACTTTCTCGCGGTCACCCACGACGAAGCGTTCCGCCTGCAGAAGGAGTATTATCGGCGTTACGGCACCAGCATGCGCGGCCTGATGGAGGAGCACGGCCTCGACCCCGATGAATTCCTCGAAGTCGTCCACCAGATCGATCATTCGCCGCTGACGCCGGATCCCGCGCTCGGCGCCGCGATCGCCGGGCTCCCGGGCCGCAAGCTCATTCTCACCAACGGCACGCGCCGCCACGCCGAAGCGGTGATGGCGCGGCTCGAGATCGCGCAGCATTTCGAGGACGTGTTCGACATCGCCGCCGCCGATCTCGAGCCGAAGCCGCGGCCGCAGGTCTATGACCGTTTTCTCGCCCGCCATAAGGTCGATCCGGCCAAGGCCGCGATGTTCGAAGATTTGGCCCGCAATCTCGAAGTGCCGCACGCGCTCGGCATGACGACGGTGCTGGTGGTGCCCGCGGGCACGCGGGAAGTCTTCCGCGAGGATTGGGAACTCGCCGGCCGCGACGCGCCGCACGTCGATCACGTCACCGACAATCTCGCCGGGTTTTTGGTCAACGTTGCCGCCGCACGACGGCGCGACGCTTAGCTGCTTCCCGACTTAGAGGTAGCCGGCCAGCGCGCCCATGTGCCAGGCGACCGGAACGAGCACGGCGATCGTGAGACCGGAACCGCCGCGGTAGACCGCCTGAATATGATTGTCGCCGCGCAAGGCGCCCAGGCCGCCATAGGTGATGGCGTAGACCAGAATCCAGAATGCCAGCTTGTAGCAGCCCAGCCAGTAAAACACACCGGCGCCGACCGCGATGACCATCGTAATCATTGCGTACCCTCTGATTACACGACGTACAATCGGTCTCAAGCAAGAAGGGTTCCAGTTTTGGGGCTTACGTAAATCCCGCGGTGCTTGACATCGCGCAGGCGCGCCCCGACAAACCGCGGCAACGGGGACTGCTTCATGTCGACCACGGAACTTGCCAGCGCCCAGACGGACGAGATGCTTGCCGCCACCATCGATGCGGCGTTCGAGGCGCGCGCGGAGATCGGCCCGGCGACGACCGGCGCGGTGCGCGAAGCGGTCGAAGCGGCGCTCGACCTGCTCGACCGCGGCGCCGCCCGCGTGGCGGAGAAGGCCGCCGACGGTCCCGCTAAAGCAACTTGGCGGGTCAACCAATGGCTCAAGAAGGCGGTGCTCCTGTCGTTCCGCCTCGCCGATATGAGCGTGATCCAAGGCGGTCCCGGCGCCGCGTCGTGGTGGGACAAGGTGCCGTCGAAATTCGACGGCTGGGACGCCGTGCGCTTCCGCGCCGCCGGTTTTCGCGCCGTACCGGGCTGCGTGGTGCGGCGCTCGGCCTATATCGCCCCGGGCGTCGTCCTGATGCCGTCGTTCGTCAATCTCGGCGCCTATGTCGATGCGGGCAGCATGATCGACACCTGGGCGACCGTCGGCTCCTGCGCCCAGATCGGCAAGAACTGTCATATCTCCGGCGGCGCCGGCATCGGCGGCGTGTTGGAGCCGCTGCAGGCCGGCCCGGTCATCATCGAGGACAATTGCTTCATCGGCGCCCGCTCGGAAGTCGCCGAGGGCGTGGTGGTGCGCGAAGGCTCCGTGCTGTCGATGGGCGTCTTCCTCGGCGCTTCGACCAAGATCGTCGATCGCGACAGCGGCGAAGTTTTCGTCGGCGAAGTGCCGGCCTATTCGGTGGTGGTGCCGGGGACCATGCCGGGCAAAGGCGGCAAGGCCGGGGGCGCCGGTCCGAGCCTTTACTGCGCCGTCATCGTCAAGCGCGTCGACGAAAAAACCCGCGCCAAGACCAGCATCAACGAACTGCTCAGGGATTGACCCGCGTCGCGCCGATGGATTGGGTTTACCTTCTCAACAGCTTCGAAGGCCGCATCGGCCGCCAGACGTTCTGGATCGCGATGGTGGTCATCGGCATCGCCAACGTGCTCGTCTGCCTGATCGCGCAGGAGTTCGGCGGCGAGCGGCTCAGCGCCATCGTCGATCTCGCCTTCACCTATCCGGAATTCGCGGTCGGCGCCAAACGCTGCCATGACCGCAACCTGCCGCTCTGGCTGCTCGGCATTTTCTTCGCCGCCAATGCCGCGCTCGACCTTCTGACCGTGCTCGGCTGGGGCGGCACCGACGAGGCGCCGAGCATACTCGCGCTCACGATCGCGGTGCCGTTTACGGTGCTCGGCCTGGCGCTGTTATTCGAGCTCGGGTTTCGCCGCGGCACGCCGGGCCCCAACCCGTACGGGTCGGACCCGTTGGCGAAGAACTGACCGGCTACCGCCCGAACAAACCGCAACTCCTTGTTCCGGATCGTTTCCGGTCGGCCAGCTCGGCGCGGGAACATCAACCTCTGGGCGGGGTTGAGTTCGCGACAGCAAACACCCCACCGACAAGGAGACACCATGAAAGTCGGATTTCTCGGGCTCGGCGCCATGGGCAGCGGCATGGCGAACCGGCTGATCGCGGCCGGCCACGAGGTGCATGTTTGGAACCGCTCGCCCGGCCCCGCGGAGGACCTGGCACGGCGCGGCGCCCGCCGCGCCAAGGAGCCGGCGGAGGTGTTCGCCGCCGATGCCGCCATCACCATGCTGGCCGACGATGACGCGGTCCGCGGCGTCGTGCTGGCGCACGACCTCCTCGAGCACGTATCGAACCAGAACTTCGTTCACGTCGTCGCCAGCACCATTTCGGTCGGTTTCGCCCGCGAACTCGAGCGCGCCCACGCCGCCGCCGGTGTCGCCTATGTCGCCGCGCCGGTATCGGGGCGGCCGGACATTGCGGCGGCGGGCAAGCTCAACATCATTGCCGCGGGCGACGCCGCCATGATCCGGCGGGTTCAGCCGCTCCTCGATGCGATCGGTCAGAAGACCTGGGTCGTCGGCGAGGCCCCGCACCAGGCCAACGTCGCCAAGCTCGCCATGAACTTCCTGATCGGAGCGGCGATCGAGGCCATGGCGGAGGCCGTGACCTTGGCGGAGCGCTACGAGGTCGAACCGGCGAAGCTGATGCAGTTGATTACCGGGACGCTGTTCTCGGCCCCGGTCTATTCGACGTATGGCGCACTCATCCTCAAGGGCGAATTCACCCCGGCGGCATTCAAGCTGGCGCTCGGATTGAAGGACCTGCGGCTCGCGCTCGCCGCCGGCGAAACAGCCGGCGTGCCGATGCCGTTCGCCAGCATCGTGCATGACAATCTTGTCGATTCCGTCGGTCACGGCGACGCCGACAAGGATTTCGCGGCAATGGCCCTGGTGGCGCGCCGGCGCGCCGGCCTTGACGGCGGCACCACAAGCGAACCTTGATATTGGCCGGCCCGCACCGGGAATTTCCCGGCCGCGAGCCGGTGCGGCCGTCCGGGATTACGGGGCTGCGAACCGCCGGGTGACGTTCGGTCAAAGGCCGTGGAGCTTTTTATCTCGTCAGCATGGCTTGCCGTCACGGCGTGGCTGATCATGCGCGGCGCAGCGCGGGCTGCTGCCGCGTCTTTCGCCCGCCGCGCCGCCGCCGCCGGCGCAAGCGCCGCGGGTCGCCGTGATCATCCCGGCGCGCGACGAGGAAGCCAATCTCGGAACCTGCCTGCAAGCGCTCGAGGCGCAGGATTATCCGGCCGAGCGCCTGAGCATTTTGGTGATCGACGATCATTCCCAGGACGTCACGGCCGCGATCGCGGACGCCTTCGCCGCTCGCGATCCGCGCTTTGCCTCGTTGCGGAGCCCGCCGCTGCCGCCGCACTGGACCGGCAAGTCCCATGCGTGCTCGATCGGCGCGCGGGCGGCTGGAGCCGAAGTCGCGTGGCTGTGCTTCATCGACGCCGATGTGCAGGTAGAGCCGCGCTGCGTGTCGAGTGCGATGCGCGCGGCGATCGAGGAGCGTCTCGACCTCCTCTCGGTGGCGCCCCGCCAGGAGCTGCGAACGTTCGCCGAGCGCTTGATGATCCCGTGCGGCCTGGTCCTGATCTCTTTCATCAAGGACCTTCGGCAGGCGCAGGCGCGCGACGGCGACGACGTCACCGCGACGGGGCAATTCATGCTGGTGCGGCGCGACGGCTATGACGCCGTCGGCGGTCATGCCGCCGTGCGCGAAGCCATCTGCGAGGATTTGGAATTGGCCCGGCGCGTCAAGCGGTCCGGACGCGCCGTCCTGCTGATGGGCGGCGAAGCGCTGCTCTCGACCCGCATGTATAACGGCTGGCGCACGCTCTGGCCGGGGCTCGCCAAGAACCTGGTCGACACGCTCGGCGGCCCCGCCGCGACGGTGGCGGTGGCGCTGGCGGCGGTCATTTTGGCGTGGGCCGCCGTGGCGGTTCCCGGCATCGAGGCCGCCTTATGGGTCCAATCATGGGGCCAATCATGGGGCCATGGCGCCAACGTTGCGGCGCCGGCTTTGGCCCAGCTATTGGCCCTGGTGTTGGCGGTTACCGCCTCCGCCGCCGCTTTCTCGCTGCATGTCGCCGCGACGTTCTATTTCCGCATTCCTTTCTGGTACGGTCTCCTGTTTCCGCTCGGCTATACGTTGGGCGCGCTGATCGCTCTCGACAGCGTGCGCCGGCGTTGGCGCGGCCGGGTGAGCTGGAAAGGCCGGATCTACTCATGAAAGCCGAGACACCGGGAAGCGACGACCTGCCGTCGAGCGAGCGCCCTGCGGAAACGGCCGCGTGGATCGACTCGGGCGAATTGCGCGCCGTCATTCTCACGGCCGCGGCATTCGCGATCTTTCTTTACATCACCAGGCTGATTCTGCTGCCGTTCATTCTCGCCGGCGTCGTCGCTTATGTCTGCACCCCGTTTCTGGATTAGGTCGCCGCGCGCACCCGCTGGCCGCGGCCGCTGTTCGCGGTGGCGACGTTCATTGTCCTGGTCGGCGTCAGTGCGCTCGTCATGAAAGTCGCGGTGCAGCGGCTGGCCGTCGAGGCCAAGGGCGTCGCGATCGATCTGCAGGCGATGTTGGACAACCTGACTCATCAATTAATGGGCGAGGAGTCGCTCCGCGTGTTCGGCCGAACGCTGAGTCCCCATGACATCTCGCAAGCCGCCCTCGAGCATATCAGCGATTGGTTTGCACAGCCCGACGCGGTGACGATCGTTTTGGGCGTGAGCCTCGCAGCCGTCATGGGCACGTTTCTCACCATCGTGCTGCTGTTCTGGTTCCTCGTCAGCGGGCCGCGCGTGGCGGCCGGATTGTTCTGGATCGTGCCGCCGCATCGCCGCCCACTGGCGGCGCGCGTCTGGGCGCGGCTCGACCCCGTGCTGATACGCTATTTCATCGGCGTGTTCGTGATCGTGATCTATGCGACGATCGCCGCCTATATCGGCCTCGGCGTTTTTCTCGACATCAGGCACGCGGTGCTGCTGGCGACGCTGACCGGCATCCTCGAGATCGTGCCGGTGATCGGCCCGACCTCGGCCGCGGTCATCGCCGGATTGATTTCGCTGCGCACGGCGACCGGAATCTCGAGCATCTTCGCCTACGCGATGTATGCGACCGCGTTGCGCCTCTCGATCGATCAGGTGGTCGGTCCGATCGTGCTCGGCCGCGCCGCGCACGTGCATCCGGCGCTGATCATCTTCTGTTTCCTGGCCGGCGGCGTCCTGCTCGGCGTGCCCGGCGTCATCCTCGCCGTGCCGCTCGCTTTGCTGATCAAAAGCGCGCTGGCGACGCTCTATGGCGACGCCGGCGACTAAACGCGAGGCGTTGTACCGGCGCTCCTACTTTCGCACGCGCGAGATTGCCGCGATCATTTCCGAGATGGTATGCAGTCCGCAAATGATGGTGCGACGGCTGCGCGAGGGCGCCGAATTCTTCGCCTTCCTGCGCCAGCGGCAAGAGTTGCGGCAGGAGTTGGTGCACTGAACCATTTGGTCATCACCGCGGACGATTTCGGCATCAGCGAGCAGGTCAATGCGGCGGTGGAAGCGGCGCATCGGCGCGGCATCCTGAGCGCCGCGAGCCTCATGGTCGGCGCGCCGGCCGCGGCCGACGCCGTGGAGCGCGCGCGGCGGCTGCCTAATCTGCGCGTCGGCCTTCACGTCGTTCTGACCGACGGCGATCCGGTGTCGGACCCCGCCCATGTTCCCGGGCTCGTCGGCAAGGACGGACGGTTTCGCAACGACCTGCCGCGCTACGGCGCCGAACTTGCAATCCGCCCCTCGCGGCGGCGGCAGATGGTCAAGGAAATCGCCGCCCAGTTCGCGGCGTATGAGGCGACCGGCCTGCCGCTCGACCATGTCAACGGCCACCGTCATCTCCATCTTCATCCCGCCATCGGCGCCGCCGTCATGTCGATCGGCCGCGACTACGGCATGCGGGCGCTGCGCGTGCCGGTCGAGCCCTGGCCCATCGTCGCCGGCATCGACCCGCAGGCCCGCCGCCTGATCGGCCGGATCGCGGCGCCGTGGGCGAAAAGGATGCGCGCCCGGGCCCGGCGCGAAGGCCTGAGCGCGCCGGACGCTGTGTTCGGGCTGGCGTGGTCCGGCGCCATGACGGCCGCGCGCGTCGCGGCGCTGTTGAACCGGCTGCCGCCCGGGTTCGTCGAAATCTATCTGCATCCGGGCGAGCACGGCGACTTCCCCGGCGCCGCGCCGGGCTATCGCTACGCCGAGGAATTCGCCGCTTTGTGCGATCCTGCATGCATCGCCGCCGTGCGCCGCTCGGGCTACACGGTGGGCGGCTATTCCGATGCGCCGGCGCAGGCTTCTTGACGAGTCACTGCCGCCGCTTTTTGCCGTCCAGATAACCCGCCGCGCCGAACCAGGCGATGGCATCGGCAAGCGCCTCGCGGTAGGGCCGCGCGCGCACGCCAAGCTCGCGCTCGGCCTTGGCCGCGGTGAAGAACATGCGATGGTCCGCCATGCGGATGCCGTCCAAGGTCGTGAACGGCTCGCGCCCGGTGAGCCGCGCCCGCGCCTCGGCGGCGTAGGCGATGGGAACCACCACCGCGCGCGGAATCTTGAGCCGCGGCGCGCGACGCCCGACCTGGCGGGCGATTTCGGCCAGCATGTCGGCGAGCGCCACGTTCTCGCCGCCGAGTATGTAGCGTTCGCCGATCTTGCCGTGCCGCAGCGCGGCCAAATGGCCCTCGGCCACGTCATCGACGTGGACGAGGTTGAGGCCGGTGTCGAGAAAGCCCGGCATGCGGCCCCGCGCCGCCTCGACGATGATGCGGCCGGTCGGCGTCGGCTTGACATCGCGCGGCCCGATCGGTGTCGAGGGGTTGACGATGACCGCGGGGAGCGCGTCACGCGCGACCATGGCCTCGACCAGCCGTTCCGCGGCGATCTTGCTGCGCTTGTAGGCGCCGATCCCCTCCGCCTCCGACAGGCCGATGGTCTCGTCGGCGGCGCTGCCGTCGTGGTGCAGCTTCAGGGTCGCGACGCTGCTGCAATAGACGATGCGCTCGACCCCGGCGCGCCGCGCCTCTTCCATGATGATGCGGGTGCCGTCGACATTGGCGGCGAAAATCTCGCTGCGATCGCGCGC
Source organism: uncultured Pseudomonadota bacterium (assembly GCA_963836095.1). Taxonomy (GTDB): domain Bacteria; phylum Pseudomonadota; class Alphaproteobacteria; order Rhizobiales; family Xanthobacteraceae; genus BOG-931. Next base: position 502,061 of record CAWIHU010000009.1, on the reverse strand, counting down.
CCACAGCCGATAATCGGCGGCGACGTGAAAGACATAGCGGATCCCTTGCATGGCCTGCCGCACGGAAGCGGCGTCGCGCAGATCCCCGATCGCAAATTCGAGATCGAGCCCCGCGAGATGAAAGCGGGGGCTGCCGGGCCGCACCAGCGCCCGTACCGAAAATCCCTCCGCGACGAGCTTTCGGGCGACTGCCGATCCCACGAAACCGGTGGCCCCGGTGACAAGCGTTGGCGACATGGCGCCCATGATGCATCCATTATGGCGACGACGATTCTTCGGGAACGAAGCATTTTTGTCACGCAAACGCTATTGCCGACGTCAGTTGCATCGGGAAAAGGCTGCTTAAAAATTCGACAGCGCAAATTGTTGTGATACACTTTATGGCGTCTGCGGTGATTTGCCGGAATCAATCTCGTAGACGTCTTTGGGGGGGCACCCAGTCGAGGGAAACTAAAGGCCGGGGTCACAGGGCACGAGGGCGAAGGCTTCTCATGGCATTTCAATTGGATTTCGGGGCGACTCTCGCAGATGAAATAGTAGGTGGCAGGGAAGAAAGGGCACAAGTCGCCGATTTTGCGGTCGAACGTAGCCGTTGCACGGTCGTCGCATTTGTCGGATTAGCCTTCGAGGCGCGCATCGCCGCAGGCCCTGGGGTACACGTGGTGTGCCGCACGGCCGGAAACGAGCTGGAGACGGTGGCCGAAACCGCCGTCCGCCGCGGTTATCGCGGCATGATCAGCTTCGGCGTCGCCGGCGGGCTCGCCGCGCACCTGCGCGCGGGAGACTGGGTGGTCGCCTCTGCGATCCGCGAATCCCACGGTGCGCACAACAACCGCTCGACCGATGCAGTCTGGTCGCGCAGGCTCCTGAGCCTGATCGGGCGCGCGGTCCACGCGCCGATCGTCGGCGTCGACACGCCGGTCGCTGAACCGGCCAAGAAGCGCGAGCTGCACCGGGCGACGGGCGCCGCCGCGGTCGACATGGAATCGCACCTCATGGCCCGGGTCGCGGCCGAGCATAAGCTCGCCTTCGCCGCGGTCCGTGTCGTGGTCGACCCGGCCCACCGCGAAGTTCCCTCGGCCGCACTCCTCAACATGCGCCCCGACGGCCGCGCCGACACCCGCGCGGTGATGCGCGATGTCATCGCGCGGCCCTCGCAGCTCTCCCCGCTCGCGCGCATCGCCATGGACGCTTTCGCCGCGCGCTCCCAGATGCTCCGCGTACGGCGGCTCCTCGGTCCGAGTTTCGGCTTCGCCGAGGCGTAGGAGGTCCACTCTCCCGCTTCAGTTCCCCCTCTCCCGCCCAGCGGGAGAGGAGGTTTTTCTTTTTCATCAAGCCTGCGAGATGAACTTGGTGTTCATGTAGGCCTGCAGGCCTTCGATGCCGCCTTCGCTGCCGTATCCGGACTCCTTGACGCCGCCGAACGGCGTTTCAGGGGTGGAGACGTTGATCGAGTTCACTCCGACCATGCCGGACTGCAGCGCGTCGCCGATCATATTGGCGGTCTGCGCCGAGCCGGTGAAGGCGTATGCGGCGAGCCCATAGGGCAACGAATTGGCGCGCTCGACGACCTCGTCGAAGGTCTTGAACGCGACCACCGGCGCGAGCGGGCCGAACGGCTCCTGCGTCATCAGCTTGCAGTCGTCGGGCAGATCCGTGATCACCGTCGGCTCGAAGAAATAGCCCTGATTGCCGCGGCGCGTGCCGCCGGTCGCGATCTTGCCGCCGCGATCCTTGGCGTCGGCGACGAACGACTCCATCGCGTCGATGCGGCGCGCGTTCGCCAAAGGTCCCATCGTCACGCCTTTCTCGAGGCCGTCACCGAGCTTGAGGCCCTTGGCGTATTCGGTGAAGCGCGCCAGGAAGCGGTTGTAGACCGGCTCCTGCACATAAAACCGGGTCGGCGAAATGCAGACCTGACCGGCGTTGCGGTACTTGTAGCCCGCGATCATGTCGGCCGACTTTTCCGGATCGGCGTCGGCGAACACGACGACGGGGGAATGACCGCCGAGTTCCATGGTGGCGCGCTTCATGCCCTTGGCCGCCAATTGGGCGAGATGCTTGCCGACCGGGATCGAGCCGGTGAACGAAATCTTGCGCACGTCGTCCTTGGCGATCAGGTGCTCGGAGATCGCCGACGGCACGCCGAACACCAGATTGAGCACGCCCGCGGGAAGCCCCGCATCGGCGAAGCAGCGCACCATTTCGACGCAGGTGCCCGGCGTCTCCTCCGAGGCCTTGAGAATGAGCGAACAGCCGGCTGCGAGCGCGCCGCCGATCTTGCGCGCCGGCGTCAGCGCCGGAAAATTCCATGGCGTGAAAGCGGCGACGACGCCGACCGGCTCCTGAACCACGATCTGGCGCATGCCCTTGAAAGCGCCCGGCACGATGCGGCCATAGGCGCGGCGGCCCTCTTCGGCGTACCATTCGATGATGTCGGCGGAGGTGCGCACCTCGGCGCGCGCCTCAGGGTAGGACTTGCCTTCCTCCTGCACCAGAACCTTGCTGATCGCGTCGTAGCGCTCGCGCATCAGGTCGGCGGCCTTGCGCATGATTTTGGCCCGGTCATAGGCCGAGGTCGTGCGCCACACGGCAAAGCCCTTCTTCGCGGCTTCGAGCGCATGATCGAGATCGGCGGCGCTCGCATGCGGCAAACGCGCGAGCGGCTTCTCGGTCGCCGGATTGATCACGTCTTCGCTGGCGCGGCCGTCGCCGTCGAGCCATTGGCCGTCGATATACAGTTCAAGCTTGGCGTACATGGGTGTCCTCTTTGGTGCGATTGGGCGTCACGCACGGCTTGCGGACGCAAGAATTGGCGGACGCGGGAATTGATGGACGAAGCCCTTAGCAGGTTTCGAGGCCGCGTTCATCCTTGGTACCGGATCCGGCCGGCGGCACAAAAAAGCCCCGGCGCGAAGGCCGGGGCGGCAGGCTTGACCCCAAGGGTCCCCGAAAGGACGTTGCGCCGCTCAATACCGCGCCGCGATCGGCAGCTCCTCGGCCGGAAACAGCGAGATGACGGTGTGGCCTTTGTCGGTGACCACGACCTCCTCCTCGATGCGCGCGGCCGAATAGCCGTCGCTCGCCGGGCAGTAGGTCTCCAGCGCGAACACCATGCCTTCCTTGATCACGGTCGGATGCTGCATGGAGATGACGCGGCTGATGATCGGGCGTTCGTGCAGGTTGAGGCCGAGGCCGTGGCCGAATTGCAGGCCGAACGCGGACAGTTCGTCGGGGAAGCCGAACTCCTGCGCCTTCGGCCAGACGCTCGCGATCTCGTCGGTCGAGACGCCGGGCCGGATCAGATCGATGGCGCGGTCGAGCCATTCGCGGCATTTCTTGTAGGCGTCGTGCTGCGACGGCGTGGCGCGGCCGACATTGAAAGTGCGGTAATAGCAGGTGCGGTAGCCCATGAACGACTGCAAAATATCGAAGAACACCTGGTCGCCCGGGCGCACCATGCGGTCGGTGAAGTTGTGCGGATGCGGATTGCAGCGCTCGCCGGAGATGGCGTTGACCGCTTCGACGTCGTCGGAGCCGTGGGTGTAGAGGAACTCGTTGACCTTGGCGACGATGTCGTTCTCGCGCACGCCCGGCTTGAGCTGCTCGTTGATCAGATGATAGGCGCCGTCGACCATCGCCGCGGCGCGGTTCAACAACGCGATCTCGTCGGCCGATTTGATCTCGCGCGCTTCCAGCATGACCTGCTGGCCGTCCTTGATGGTCAGGCCGGCCTTCTGCAGTTCGAACATCATCGGCGGCTCGACGATATCGATGCCGACCGGCATCTTGGCGACGCCGGCCTCGCGCAGGATCGAGGCCATCTCCTCGGCGTGATGCTTCATCAGACCGAACGCCGGATCGACCGTGCCGCGCAAGCCGACGAGACCCGCCCTGCAGTTCTCCGGCTTGAGCCAGGGCGAATAGAGCCGGTGATGCACCGCCGCCGAGCCGAAATCCCACAGGATCGGATCGCGCCCGCGCACCAGCAGCGTCCAGCGCGACAGCTTATCGCGCGCCCACTCGCCGATCTTGGTCGAGGTGACGTAGCGGACATTGTTGTCGTCGAACAAAATCAGCGCGCCGAGGTCGGAGGCTTCGAGCGCGGCCTGGGTGCGGGCGAGCCGGTAGCGATGCATGCGCCGGTAGTCGACGCGCTCCTCGAAGTCGACGCCCATGGTGCCGAGCACCGGCAGATGGCGGCCCCAATTGAAGCGCGGATTGACGTCCTCGGCGCGGATCGACGTCGGGTCGCGGGTGATATCGTCCATGGAAAAACTCCTTCTTGGTTACATTTCCCGGGCGCGGTGCGGCACGCAGTGCTGCACCGCAGAACCGGGACCTTCACAAGCGAAAGACCATCAAGCGCCTAACCTGCGACGACCCCGGATCAGCGGTGCACCGCTTCGCGCTGCACCGCATCCGGGGAACGGCGAGCTCTTACGGACTGAGGTCGGCAGCGAGATCGTTCCATTCCGGATTGACCTTTTCGACCAACTCAAACTTCCAAGCTCGGCGCCATTTCTTCAGCGAGCGCTCGCGCGCTCGTGCCTCTAAAATGGACGCGTATTCTTCGTAGAAAACCAAGCGGGTGACACCGTACTTGCTCGTAAACCCTGGAGCCACTCTTGCCTTATGCTCCCAAATGCGCCGCCCGATATCGTTTGTCACGCCGACGTACAGCACGCCGCGTGGCCGGTCGGCGAGGATGTAGACAAAGAAGCATGCTGCCATGGCCCACTATAAGTTGAGCACCCAGAACAAACAGCCTCCTTGCCACCCGCTCAAGCCGCGGATTTTCTTCCCCAGAGCCGTGCCGAGGCGATGTCGGCGCCGGCGCGGACGGATTTGAGCTTGAGCCACACCGCCGGCTCGATCACCCATTCGCGGCGGGTGAAGGTGCCGAAGCCGCAGTCGGTCGAGGCGATGACGCGCTCGCGGTCGCCGACCGCGGCGACCGCCTCCTCGATCCGCCGCGCCACCACTTCGGGGTGCTCGACGAAATTGCTGGTCGATTCCACCACGCCCGGGATGAGAATGAAATCCTTGGGGAACGGCACGCGCTCGAGCGCCGCGTATTCGTGGGCGTGGCGCGGATTGGAGAACTCGATCGACAGCGCGCCGACCTTGGCCTGGTAGAGCGCGGGCAGAATCTTCTCCAGCGCGATGTCGTGGATGTGCGGCCCTTCCCAGTTGCCATAGCAGACATGCAGCCGCACCCGCTCGGGCGGAATGCCCTCGATGCCGCGGTTGATCATGGCGACATGCAGCTCGCACCGCCTTGACGAACTCCGCGTCGGAGCGGTCGCGATAGAACATGGTGCGGTCCATCGCGAGATCCGGCGCATCGATCTGCAACAGCAGTCCGCCCTTGTGGATGGCGAGATACTCGTTGCGCATCTCGCGGGCGATGGCGGCGAGGTAGGCTTCGTTGGTGTCGTAAAAGGCGTTGAGCATGGTCGAGGCGATGATGCCGGGCGACGGCGCGGTCATGAAGCTCTCGACGAACGGGCTGCCCTCCCCGGCGATGCGCTTGTAGAGCGCGATCTCGGCTTCGATCGCCGAGGTGTCGTGGTAGTGCAGCTCGCCCTGGGCTTCCGGCGCATTCTGCTGGCGGCTGACATTGGGAAAGCGGCGCTGCAGATTCTGCACCAGCTCGGGGAATTCCTCGAATTCCAGCGCGCGGCGGCGCTTGGATTCGCCCGCGAACCCGGACATGCGCTGCGGCACGTAGGTCTGGAACCCGACCCGTTGCTGCTCGCCGTCATTGCCGATGTCGATGCCGGCTTCTTTCTGCTTGGCGACGACGTGGCGGACGGCCTTTTCCATTTCGGCGTCGAACTGCGCCTGGTCGTAGCTTTCGCCGGCCTCGCGGCGCACCAGAAGCTCGCTCAGAGCCTCGCTGCGCGGCAGGCTGCCGACATGGGTGGTGAGGATGCGGTCGCGGCTCGATATCATTGCGGACTCCGGCAAAGATTGGCGGTGCCTTCATAGCGCAATATGCCGCGCTTGCCAGCGCCGTTGCCGGCTGATTTGGGCGCCGGCATAATATGTTGCGGTGGGCGGACGGATCGGGCAAAGAAAGTCAAAATCGTCTGCGATCCGTGGGCCTGTCATTGGGCAGACCCCAGGCGTTGACGACTTGGGCCAACGGACCCGGGCAACGACCCAACCCGCCGGGAGGAAACATCGCGATGACCATCGCGCAGCCCGATCTCGCGCCGCTCGCGGCCGCTACCGCCATTCCGCGCACCTACAATTTCGCCGCCGACATTCTCGAGCGCAATCTCGACGCCGGCCGGGCCGACAAGCTCGCCTTCATCGATCACCGCGGCGGCTGGACCTATGGCGCGCTGGCCGATCGCGTCGACCGCTTCGGCCACGCGCTGCGGTCGCTCGACATGCGGCGCGAGGAGCGCATTCTCATCTGCCTCACGGACACCATCGATTGGCCGAGCGCGTTTCTCGGCGCGATCAAGGCGGGCGTGGTGCCGGTCCCGGTCAACACGCTGATGACCGAGGACGATTACCGGTTCATGCTGCAGGACAGCCGGGCCCGGCTTCTGGTCGTATCAGAAGAGCTATACCCAAAATTTGCGAACCTGATCGGCAACTGTGAGAACCTGGCCCATGTCTTCGTGTCAGGTGAGAACGGACATGGCCATCCCCGCTTCGAGGAGTTGTTGGCCGGCGCCCCGGCCGATGCCGTGACCGCGGCGACGGTGCGGGATGAAATCTGCTTCTGGCTCTACACCTCCGGCTCGACCGGCAAGCCCAAGGGGGCCGTGCACACGCACGCCGATCTCGCCCTCACCAACGAACTCTACGGCAAGCCGTTTCTCGGCATCACCGAGCACGATGTGTGCTACTCGGTGGCAAAACTGTTCTTCGCCTATGGGCTCGGCAACGCGCTGACCTTCCCGATGTCCGCCGGCGCCACGACGGTGCTGCTGCCGCAGCGGCCGACGCCCGACCTGGTGGCGGATATCTTGCGCAAACATCCGGTCACCGTGTTCTACGCGGTGCCGACCTTCTACGCCGCGTTCCTCGCCAGCGCCGACGCGCCGGAGCGGACCGAGACCCGGCTGCGGCGCTGCGTGTCGGCCGGCGAAGCGCTGCCGGCCGAAGTCGGCCGCCGCTGGCGCGACCGCTACGGCGTCGACATTCTCGACGGCATCGGCTCGACGGAAATGCTGCACATTTTCATCTCCAACCGTCCCGGCGAGGTGAAATACGGCACCACCGGCAAGCCGGTGCCGGGCTATGACGTGCGCCTGGTCGACGACGACGGCCATGTCGTGCAAAAGCGCGGCGACATGGGCGAATTGCAGGTGCGCGGGCCGACCAGCGCGGTGATGTATTGGAACAACCGCGAGCAGTCGCGCGCGACCTTCCTCGGCGAATGGACCCGCTCGGGCGACAAATACATCGAGGACGAGCAGGGCTATTTCGTCTACTGCGGCCGGCGCGACGACATGCTCAAGGTCTCGGGCATGTACGTGTCGCCGTTCGAGGTCGAGGCGGCGCTGCAGAGCCATCCCGACGTGCTCGAAGCCGCCGTGGTCGGCTGGCCGGACGACGACGCGCTGATCAAGCCGAAGGCCTTCGTGGTGCTCAAATCGCCGGACAAGGCCAGCGACGAGGAAGCGCGCGCGCTGCAGGATCACTGCCGGGCGCAGCTCGCGCCGTTCAAGTATCCGCGCTGGCTCGAGTTCCGCGCCGAGCTGCCGAAAACCGCGACCGGCAAGATCCAGCGCTTCAAGCTGCGGGCGGAGGCGGGGGCAGAATAAAGCCCGCCGTTTCCCGGGCGCAGCGGGCGCCACTTCGCTGTGCACCGCGTGCGGGAAACGTGCTAAAGCGCTGCCTTGCGTTTACGATTGGCGGGTATTACTAGGACGCCACTTTCGTTGGCGCGCCGCAATAGCTCAGCCGGTAGAGCACATCATTCGTAATGAGGGGGTCGGGGGTTCGAATCCCTCTTGCGGCACCAATAATTTCAAATGTTTAGATGAAAAAGAGCGCCCCCGGCGATGCCCAACGCATCGCGATGGCATGGGGACAGCCTACCACTCCGCAATAGATAAAGCAGCACTTCCTCTCGCAATTTAGAGCCGTCTTGATAGAATCTGGCTTGAATTCCTGGTTTGAGTTGCCTCCATCGGTGATCGGCGCAGGCGCGCCGTGTCACGAGACGGTGGGGCTAAGGAGACTGATATGACGAATGACGCCCCTGGCGCCACCGTGCGCCTTTCCTATCTGAGAATCCGCGATGTAACGACGAAGGACGAGGAGGCCAACGGCGCTTCGACCTACGTCGCCGTGTTCCCCGCGCCGGAGATTTTGAAGATCGGCACGGACGATAACCTCCGAACGTATATCCCGGCCCACGAGGGCAAGAAACGCAATTTGGTCCACAAGGCCATCGCCAGGACCATTCGGAAGATTTCGATCGGTTTTCCCAGCTTGACTCTGGTTTCCTCGTTGGCGCGTCAAAGATCGTCGTCGATGACAACAAGAAGATCGTCACACTGAGGCACGCTTCGGGGAATAACGGCCGCAGTCGCAGGGCGAGATCAGGCGGTATATGGATGAGTGCGCCGCGCGTGGCGAGGATCCTGCCGATTTCGCGATCCGCTGCGAACTCTCGATCGAGCCCGATCCGACTAGCGCACGACCATCGCGGTCGCGAGGAACACGGCCAGAAGATCGAAGGCATTTCGATCGTGGCAAGCACGGCTATTTCGAGGACCACGCCAAGTCTTTGAAGGAAGATCACCCGGACCTGGAGCTCGCGCGATCCGAAAAGACGTCGAGGAGAAGTACGTCGATACACGGCTGCTCGTTCAGGTTCTGTGGGCGATGATGCCCGAGGAGCTTACCCCCGACCAACGGCGGACCGTGGAGGCCGGATGCGTGCGTACAAGAACGCGGCGGACTGCCTCCAGGACTTCATCGAGATATTCGACGCACGCAAGGACAACCTTGAGAATCGGCCCGCGACGCTACTTCGTCGACATGGCCGGACCGGCTTACCGCGAATATTAGCGGGCACGCTACGAGCCGTGGAACGACAAACGGCTCCGGGAGCCTCCCGGCAAGGGGTCCGACGGGAGGATGGATCGACAAGGTCTCTGACGGAATTGTCTTTCCCATCCTCTCGGCACCGTCGCAATTCGTGAAGAAGGTGGCGCCGAAGAAAGGCCTCGCCGGCCTCCACCCCAAGTGGAAGATTGTCTATCCTAAGGTCTTCCACGACGAGGACATGCTGATCGCGGCGCGCCGGCAACTGATCCAGTGCGGTGGCCGGCCCATGTTGATGGGCAGATCGGGCGCGGCCTATGAAGCGCTCATGACGCTCACCGAGATGGCTAGCGCTATTCCTCGCAGGCACGGCCTCCTGAACCGCCTGAAGCCCGGCAGGTTCGCCGAGTATCGCGGCGGGCCTGCCTGAGGGCCAGCACACCTCACAACATCCAATCCGCGACACCAGCGCTTCGCCCAGCAGTTCTGTCAATCATTGGTCACGCGCGGGCTCGACCCACTCATCCTTGCGTTGCTTCCATATCCGAAGACGCCGCAATAGTTTGCAGGTCCGCCAAGAGCGATCGGCCTATCGGCGTAGATCTTATACTGCTGCGTCTTGGGCTTGGCCTTGTCCGCTTCGTTGAGATACTCGACCGAGCTTTTGCCCAGATAGGCCTGGGGCAGGATCATGATGCGGATGAAGCGCGTCGGGCGATCGGCGGCCTGGGCGAACACCGGTTCCGGCCCGCTTTCGTACCAGGCGGCGCCCGGCCCGTACGAGGTCGAGCGGCCGTGCGCGTCGATGCGGATGCCGCCTTCGATCAGGCAGCGGATGCCGGGGCCTTGATGGCGGTGCAGATAGGCGCAGCCGCCCGCCGGGAAAGCGACGCTGTCGCCGCGCATGAGCAGCGGGCCTCGCGGCAATGTTTCCAGAATAGCCGCCAGTTTTTCGCGCGAGACGACGCCGCTGCCCGCGGCCGCGCCGGTGCCGCTGCCGTCATCGCGGGCAAGCTCCCACCGCCAGACCGAGGCACCGTCCTGTCCGGCCTGCAACGTGACGGCAGCCTCACCACTCCAGGCTTCATCGCCGCGCAATAGGTTGTCGCCAACAACAATCGAGCCGTGCACGACAAAGATCACACGCGGCCGCGCCGGCAACGACACGGTCGCATCGTTCGACAAAATATCTTCGTGAAGTCGAAGCACGGCGCTCATGCAATCTTTCCTCCCCTGTCATGCGTTTGGACGAGTGTCGCCGCGCGGCCGCGCTGGCGCAATGGCATTTACATGCACGTGCGCGGCCGGCTAAATCGCGTTCAACCCGCCGATAACTTCCGACCCAAGCCGAGGACGAGGGTGAAGCGCGCCTTTTATACCGCGCATGAGAAAAGCGCATCTACGGAAACGCCGACTTAAGGGAGGAGCCTCATGCAACGAACCACGCCGCCGTTCCGCGCCGACCATGTCGGCAGCCTGTTGCGGCCGGACGCGATCAAGCAGGCACGCGCCAAGCACGCGCGCAACGAGATCAGCGCCGCGGAGCTGCGCGCGGTCGAAGATCGCGAGATCGAACAGGCGATCCGCAAGCAGGAGGCGATCGGGCTCAAGCTCGCCACCGACGGCGAGTTTCGCCGCTCGTGGTATCAATTCGATTTCCTGAAAGGTCTGGATGGCGTCGAGCTTTATCAGGTCGACGGCGGGATCGCGTTTCACGGCGTCAAGACCAAGGCCGAGAGCGTCCGCACCATCGGCCGCGTCGGCTTTTCCTCCCACCCCCATGTCGAGGATTTCCGTTTCGTCAAGGCGCACACCAAGGTGACGCCGAAAATGACGATTCCCGCGCCCAATATGCTGCATTTCCGCCCGGGCCGGCAGTCCATCAGCAAAACCGTCTATCCCGACCTGGCGCCGTTTTTCGACGATGTCGCCGAGGCTTTTCGCCAGGCGGTGCGCGCCTTCTATGACGCCGGCTGCCGCTATCTGCAGTTCGACGACACCACCTGGGCGATGATGTGCGACAAGCGCGAGCTCGCCCGTTCGCGCGAGCGCGGCGACGAGCCGGAAAAGCTCCCCGCCATCTATGCCGGCATGATCAACCACGCGCTCGAAGGCAAACCCGCCGACATGACCGTCACCATGCATTCCTGCCGCGGCAATTTCCGCTCGGCCTGGATTGCCGAGGGCGGCTACGAGCCGATGGCGGAACGGCTGTTCAACGAGATCAACCTCGACGGCTATTTCCTCGAATACGACAGCGACCGCTCCGGCGGCTTCGAACCGCTGCGGTTCTTTCCCAAGGGCAACAAGCAGCTGGTGCTGGGGCTCGTCACCTCGAAGAGCGGCGCGCTGGAGAACAAGGACGCGATCAAGCGCCGCATCGACGAAGCGACCAAATACGTCTCGCTCGATCAGCTCTGCCTGTCGCCGCAATGCGGCTTCGCCTCGACCGAAGAAGGCAACGTGCTCAGCGAGGACGAACAATGGGCCAAGCTGCGCCTGGTCGTGGAAATCGCCGAGGAGGTGTGGGGCTGAGAAACGCGCGTTATTGCCGGGTGACGATCGAAATGGAAATGAAAAGGACAAAGATGCAACGGACCACACCCCCGTTCCGCGCCGACCATGTCGGCAGCCTGCTGCGGCCGGCGGCGCTGAAGGAAGCGCGTGAACGGCGCGCGCGCGGCGAGATCAGCGCCGAAGCGCTCACCGCGGTCGAGGACCGCGCCATCGAGGACGTGATCCGCAAACAGGAAGCGGTCGGCCTCGAGGCGGTGACCGACGGCGAGTTCCGGCGCGCGTCGTGGAATTACGATTTCCTGGAGCGGCTGCAGGGCGTCGAATCCTATGCCGGCGAGCGCAAGATCAAGTTCAATGCGCAGGGCCCGCAGCCGCGCGCCATCCTGCTGCGCGTCATCGGCAAACTCGGCGGCTACACGCCGCACCCGATGGTCGAGCATTTCAAGTTCCTCGCGGCGCACGCCAAGGCGACGGCGAAGGTCACCATCCCGTCGCCCTCCTCGCTGCATTTCCGCTACGGCCGCGAGGCCGTGCCGGAAGCGATCTATCCGTCGATGAACGATTTCTATCGCGACCTCGGGCTGTCTTACTGCAAGACGGTGCGGGCCTTCGCCGACGCCGGCTGCCGCTATCTGCAGCTCGACGAGGTCAACCTCGCTTATCTCTGCGACCCGTCATTGCGCGAGCACATCGTCGCGCGCGGCGAGGACCCGGCGATGCTGCCGAAGATCTATGCCGACATGATCAATGCGGCGATCGCCGATATCCCGTCCGACATGGCGATCACCATGCATCTGTGCCGCGGCAATTTCCGCTCCAGCTTCGTCGCCTCGGGCGGCTACGAGCCGGTGGCGGAGACGCTGTTCAACGACATCAACGTTCACGGCTACTTCATGGAATACGACAGCGACCGCGCCGGCGGCTTCGAGCCGCTGCGCTTCGTGCCGAAGGGCAAGACCGTCGTGCTCGGCCTCGTCACTTCGAAGACCGGCATGCTGGAGAAGAAGGACGACATCAAGCGCCGCATCGACGAAGCGGCGAAACACGTGCCGCTCGACCAGCTCTGCCTGTCGCCGCAATGCGGCTTCGCCTCGACCGAGGAAGGCAACACGCTCGCCGAGGATGAGCAATGGGCCAAGCTTCGGATGATCGTCGAGATCGCCGACGAGGTGTGGGGCGGGTAACGAATTCTCGTCATTGCCCGGCTTGCGCGGCAGGGTAATCCGGGAGCTTGCTGCATCAAAGCCTGCGCGGGCTCGAATCTTGCCCCCCCGCGTCGCCCGCGCGCGACCTCCCCCGTCAACGGGAAAGAACTGGAGGAAACAACATGCAACGAACGACACCGCCGTTCCGCGCCGACCATGTCGGCAGCCTGCTGCGGCCGGCCGCGCTGAAGGAAGCGCGCGAGCGCCATGCCAAGGGCGCGATGTCCCCCGCCGACCTCGCGGCGGTCGAGGACCGCGAGATCGCGCGCATCATCCGCAAGCAGGAAGAGGTCGGGCTGCAATCCATCAGCGACGGCGAATTTCGCCGCTCGTGGTGGCATCTCGATTTCCTCTGGGGCCTCGACGGCGTCGAGCGCCACGTCATGGACGAAGGCATCGCGTTCGCCGCGGTCGCGACGCGCCGCGAAGGCCTGAAGGTGACCGGCAAGCTCGGCTTTTCCGGCCATCCGATGATCGAGCATTTCAAGTTCCTCGAGGCGCACACGGCGCGGACGCCGAAGATGACGATTCCGGCGCCGTCGGCGATCTACGGCCGCCCGGTGGCGACGCCGATCGACAAGACGATCTATCCGACGCTCGACAAGTTCTTCGACGACCTCGGGGCGGCCTACAAGAAAGCGGTGCGCGCCTTCGCCGACGCCGGCTGCCGCTATTTGCAGCTCGACGAGGTGTTCATCGCCATGCTGTGCGATCCGAAATACCGCCAGCAGATGAAAGACCGCGGCGACGATCCCGATTATCTCGGCAAGACCTATGGCGAGCTGATCAACGTGGCGATGTCGGATATTCCCGCCGACATGACCGTCACCATGCATCTGTGCCGCGGCAACTACAAGTCGACCTTCATGGGCACGGGCGGCTACGACGCCATGCAGGAAGTGCTGTTCGACCAGATCAAGGTGCACGGCTACTTCATGGAATACGATACCGACCGCGCCGGCGGCTTCGAGCCGCTGCGCCATCTCAAGAAGGACCGCTTCGCGGTGCTCGGGCTGGTCACGACCAAATCCGGCGCGCTCGAAAGCAAAGACGAACTCGAGCGCCGCATCGACGAGGCCGCCAGGTTCACCGATCTCGACCAGCTCTGCCTATCGCCGCAATGCGGCTTCGCCTCGACTGAAGAGGGCAACGCGCTGGCCGAGGACGAGCAATGGGCCAAGCTCGCGACGATCGTCGAGGTCGCGCAGGACGTATGGGGAAAATAGCCGCCGACCCAAAATAGTCTGCCGACCAATGTGCCGGCCGTGACGCGCGAGAGCGAACGGCCCCGCCGACCCAGGAGCTCTGTTCCGATTTGCGGGGCCGTTCGCCGCACTCGCACGAACGCGTCATCCTAGAAACACAAGCGTTGCCGAGATGCTAACAGCGGCGTCCGTACGAATGCGTACGGGCGGGAACTTCGCCGGCTTTTTGTTTCCGTGGCGCCGGTCCATGGGAATTAAGATCCCTGCCGCGGGTCGAGCGGCGTGCCGCGGTACAGGTCGCCGACGCTGCAACGGAGGCCGAACTCCGGCAGTTCGATCGGGTCGCCGGCGTTCCTGAAAACCATGGCCTCCCAATTGCGGCTTCTGGCGTAAATCTCCACCAGAAACTCACGCGGCTCGATGACGACGACATAGAGATTGTCGGGAGCCTCGCGGTAGCGGCGCAGCTTCAGCGCGATCTCACCGCGCGTGTTCGACGGCGACAGGACCTCGCCGACGAGCTGGAAGCGCTCGGCATAAAGTTCGTATCCGGCGACGCCCGGCACCACCACCACGTCGGGCTGCGGCTGAAAGTTCCGCACCCCCGGTGAGCGGACGCCGGCGTCGAAGTAGGCAAACAGGTCGAGCCGCTTGGCCGCAAACGCGCTGTTGAGAAGCTCGCATAGATTGCGTGTAATTCTCTGATGCGCATAGCTCGCCGGCGCCATCATGACCGCGACCCCCTCGATCAGATCCCAGCGTTCCCCCTTGGGACGCGTTTGGACGAAATCCATGAACTCGTCAACGTCCATGGTTCCTGACAGCGATGGCGCGTTCACGTTCATCGAGTATCTCCGCCAATACCAATAACTTAGCATTACCCCTGAGCGGACGCGAGAGGCCCCTGGCGACCCAAGGCGCCGTCTTTTCACGTGCCGATCACGCTTGCGAAGGCGCTCCCGCCGAACGGTTGCGCTTTGCGCGGCATCGATTAGGTTTGTTGGAACCGCTGTTCGACCTCAAAGTTAGAGCCCCGAAGTTCGCCCCAAAGAACGCCCCAAGAAACGCCCCACGATACGAAGCAACGGACGCAAAGCCATGGATATCAAGCAATACCCGGTCACCCATACCGACGCGGAATGGCGCAAAATCCTGTCGCCGGAACAGTACAAGGTCATGCGGGGCCACGGCACCGAGGCGCCGGGGAGTTGCGCGCTCAATTACGAGAAGCGCGCCGGCGCATTCTTCTGCGCCGGCTGCGGCCAGGAACTGTTCGCCTCGAAGCAGAAATTCGAAAGCGGCACCGGCTGGCCGAGCTTCAACGACCCGGTGCCGGGTGCGGTCGAGAGCTCGACCGACCGCAGCTACGGCATGGTGCGCACCGAGGTGCATTGCAGCCGCTGCGGCAGCCATCTCGGCCACGTCTTCGACGACGGCCCCCCGCCGACGCATCTGCGCTATTGCATCAACGGCGTGGCAATGAACTTCAAGCCGGCGTGAAGCGGGAAACGCGATCAGCTTGGGTGCCTGGGGGTGAAATGACCGCGCTGCGCAAGGAGACAATGACGGCGAGCGAATTCCTGGGCTGGGCGAGCGAGCAGCCCGAGCGGTGGGAATTGTTCGACGGCATTCCGACCGCGATGTCGCCCGAGCGCGTCATCCATGGCGATACGAAATATCGCGCCGCGCGGGTGTTCGACGTCGCAATCGCTCGAGCCGGGTTGCCGTGCCGGTTCGTGCTCGACAGCGCCGCGGTGCGCATCGACACCAAGAACACGTACCAGCCGGACGTCCTGGTTTATTGCGGCGATCCGCTGGCGGACGATGCACTCGAAGTGCCGAGCCCCGTCATCGTGGTCGAGGTGCTGTCGCCGGGCAACGCCATGACCGATCTGCGCGACAAGTTGCGGGGCTATTTTCGCGTCGCCAGCGTCCAACATTATCTCATCGTCGATCCGGACAAGCGCCTGGTCATCCATCATGCGCGCGGGCAGAACGAGATTGTGGCGACGCGAATCCTTGGGGAGGGGACCTTGGCGCTCGATCCCCCCGGCCTGTCGGTGCGGATCGCGGATTTTTTCGCCGCTCCGCCGGTTTAGGCAACCACCCCGATAGCGGCCGCTTTCCGCCAGTCAAGCGTTTCAGCCCGCCTCGGCAATCACAAAATCGCCATCGCGCGCGGCGCATTCTGCCTCTTTCGCGCCCCGATGGGCGTGAAACACTGCCGCTGCGGAACCGCCGGGTGACGGCTGGACCGTTTCATGATGGCAGTCAATGAGCAGCGCACGGGAATCCGCCACTCGCCTGCTGCAATTGATGATGATTGCGTCGCTGGTGCTGCCGACGGCGCTGTTCGGCTACGCCTCCTGGGCCAACTACCGCGACGTCCATGCCGCGGCCGACGAGCGCATCTTGCGCGCGCTCGACGCCATGCAGGAACAGGCGCTCCGCGTCTTTCAGACCGTCGATCGCACCTTCGCCGAAGTCAACGAGATCACCCGCGGCATGTCGGACGACGACATTCGTGCCGCGCAGCCGCGTCTGCGTCCGCGCCTGCAATTGATCGTCGGCACCATGCCGCAACTCGATGCCATCCTCATCGTCGGCCGTGACGGGGCGCCGCTCGCAACCAGCATCGTCGCCACGGTGCCTGACAATGTCAGCTTCGCCGACCGCGACTATTTTCGGGAGCTGATCGCCGCCGACGCGGGCACCTATGTGAGCGACACGCGCTCGCCGCGACTGCCGGGCATCAGCGGCGATTATTTTGCGCTGTCGCACCGGCTGGAATCGCCGGACGGCGCGTTCAACGGCGTGATCTCGATCGCCGTGCGGCCCCGCTATTTCGATGACTTTTATCAAATGATCGGACAGCGGCCGGGCAGCTTCTTCGCCTTGTTGCGCGCCGACGGCTCCTACCTCGCGCGTTACCCGGCGCCAAGCGACCGTTTGCAGCGGTTGTCGGCGTCGAACCGATTCCACGCCGCCGTTGCCAGCAATGCCGATCATGGCCTCTACACCGTCGATTCGGAGATCGACGGCGTCAGCCGGCGCATCGCTTTTCGCAAGCTGCCGGGCTTCCCGGTCTATGCGCTCGCCGGCATGACCAGCGCCGCCATCCAGGCAGAGTGGCTTGCCGCCGAAAAGAATCAGCTGATCGTCGGTCTTCCCGCCACACTCGCGATCTTCGCCGTGCTGTGGATCGCGCTGCGGCGCACGCGGCGGCTCTACGAAGAGGCCGATCGCCGCGAGGCCGCCGAAGGCGCGCTGCGCCAAGCCCAGCGGCTCGAAGCGATCGGGCAGCTGACCGGTGGCGTCGCCCACGACTTCAACAATCTTTTGATGATCGTCAGCGGCAGCGTGCACCGGCTGCGCCGTCACGTCAGCGACGACAAGCAGCAGAAGCGGCTCCTCGACGCCATCGACAATGCGACGCAGCGTGGCGAAAGCCTGACGCGGCAATTGCTCGCCTTCTCGCGGCGGCAGATGCTGCAGCCGGGCGTGATCGACCTCGCCGAACGGCTGCCGCATATGAAAGATCTGCTCAGTCGTTCGCTGCGCGACGACGTCGAAATCCGCGTCGTCGTGCCGCGGAAGCCGTGCCTGGTCAAGGTCGACCCGAGCGAGTTCGAACTCGCTCTCCTCAACCTCGCCGTCAATGCGCGCGACGCGATGCCGTCGGGCGGCACCCTCACCATCACGGCGAAGCCGATCGTGCTGCGCGGCAAGGCGAGCGATGAAGGGCTGAGCGGCGAATTCGTCGCCGTGCGCGTCGCCGACACCGGCAACGGCATTGCGGCCGACGTGCTGCCGCGGGTGTTCGAGCCGTTCTTCACCACCAAGGAGGTCGGCAAGGGCACCGGGCTCGGGCTGTCCCAGGTCTACGGCTTCGCGCGTCAATCCGGCGGCGCCACGACTATCACCAGCGCGCCGCGGCGCGGCACCGCGATCACCATGTTCCTGCCGCGCAGCTTCGAGACGCCGCCGCAATTGCGCGAGACCTCGGTCGCGCCCGACGCGGCGCAGGGCGCCGGCACCGTGCTCGTGGTCGAGGACAATGCCGAAGTCGCCGATATCGCCCGCGCCTATTTCGAGCAGCTGGGCTACCGCGTCAAACAGGCCGCCGGCGCGCAAGCCGGTCTCGACCTGATCGCGCAAGAGGGCGACATCGACGTGGTGTTTTCCGACATCCTGATGCCGGCGATGAACGGGCTCGATCTGGCGGAGGCCGTGCGCCGGCGCTATCCCAAGGTCGCGGTGCTATTGGCGACCGGCTACTCGTCGAGCGCACAGGATGCCGTGCGACAGGGTTTCGAGGTGCTGCAGAAGCCTTACGACCTGCGGGCGCTGCAGCGGGCGCTCTATGTCGCGCGCAAGGCGGTCGAGCGAACGGACGTGCCGGCGCCCAAGCGCGCGACGGGATGATCAGTCCGCCGCCAACGCCCGCCCGCGCGTCTCCGGCAACGCGATCGCGGCGAGGATGACGATGGCGTAGGAGATCGCGGCGAAGATGCCGATGGCGGTGCCGAGCGAAACCTTGGCCGAGAGAAGCCCGACCAAGGTCGGAAAGAACGCGCCGATGCCGCGGCCGAAATTGTAGCAAAAGCCCTGCCCGGCGCCGCGCGCGCTGGTCGGGAACAATTCGGTCAGCACCGGCCCCATCCCCGAAAAAATGCCCGAAGCGAAGAAGCCGAGCGGAAAGCCGAGCGCCAGCATCATCGCGTCGGAAATTTCCGTCTGCGTATAGGCGATCGCGATCAGCAGCGAACCGACGGCGAAGATGAAGAAATTCTTCCGCCGCCCGATGCCGTCGCTGAGATAGGCGCTGACGATATAACCGAGCCACGAGCCGACGATGATGACGGCGAGATAGCCGCCGGTGCCAAGCACGGTCAGATGGCGCTCGCCGCGCAGAAAGGTCGGCAGGAACGTGGTGATGGCGTAATAGCCGCCCTGCGCGCCGGTAGCGAGGATCGCGCCGAGGATCGTCGTCGGCAGCAGCTCGGGGCCGAAAATATCGAAGCTGCCGCGCCGCGCCGGCGCTTGCGTCGCCGCCCGGAAGATGGCCGGCTCAGGCACCCTGCTGCGGATATAGAACACCAGCAGCGCCGGCAGGATGCCGACGAAGAACAAGGCTCGCCAGGCGATCTCCTGCGGCAGGATCTGGAAGATGACGGTGGCAAGAATCGCCGCAGCAGCCCAGCCCCAGGCCCAGGCGCTCTGCACCGTGCCGACCGCCTTGCCGCGATCTTGCGCCCGGATGACTTCGCCGATCAGCACCGAGCCCGCCGCCCATTCGCCGCCGAAGCCGAAGCCTTGGAGGCCGCGCACGATCAGCAATTGCTCGAAATTCTGGGTGAAGCCCGACAGGAACGTGAAGAACGCGAACCACGCCACCATGATCATCAACAGCCGGGCGCGGCCGACGCGGTCGGCGAGCATGCCGGCGATCCAGCCGCCGAACGCGGAAATGACCAGCGCCGAGGTCGCCAGCAGGCCGGCTTCGGCCCTGCTGATGTGCCACAGCGCGATCAGCGCCGGGATGACGAAGCTGTAAATCTGCACATCAAGCGCATCGAGCGCCCAGCCGCCGAAGCAGGCCCAGAACGTGCGCCGCTCGACAACGCCGAGTGCTCGATACCAGCCGGTCATAGGGAAGCTCCTGTGCTGAAGATGTCAGTGCGGGTCGGTCCCCGGCGTCCAGAAGAAAACCTCCTGGCCGCTTTGATCCAAGATCCGCAAGCCGTCGGGGTTCTGCGGCATGCTCAGAGTTTCGAACAGCGATATCGCTTTCACCTTCGCGCTTTCCAGATCGGGCGCGAGATGCGTAATCCGATCGAGCGTGGCGCGCGCGTTGTCCTTTTCCCGAATGCGGAAGAACTCGATGGTAAATGTCATGCTCCAGCCTTTCGGAGGATCGCGTTGCCGGGGCGGAGGCGTCAAAACGGCCGCGGCCGCCGCGCCCGGTCGTGCCAGATCTGCCGCTCCAGCGCACCAAGCCGCTCATCCATACTGACATCGCGCGCCTTCGCCACGGTACCGCGATCGATGGCCTTGGCGAGCGCGCGCACCAGATCGGCGCGCGCGATGATGCCGACGAGTTTGCCGTCCTTGACCACGGGCAAGCGCTTGACGCCGCGATCCTCGATGAGGCGGCACGCCTCGACGAGCGACGAGGCCGGGGCGACGGTTGCGGGATTTGGCGTCATGACCTCGCTGACCTTGCGGCTGCGGAGGTTGGCCAGCCCGTCCGGCAGGCCGGCGTCTTCGATCATCAACTGCATCCAATGCGGTCCGTGCCGGTCGCCGTCCATTTCGCGCAGGAGATCGTGCTCGCTGACGATGCCGACAACCTGCCCCGCCGCGTCGACGACCGGAAGGCCGCTGACCTTGCGCTCCAGCATCAGTTTGGCGGCGTCGACGATCGAGGCGTCCGGCGCGACCGTCGCCACCTGGCGGGTCATGAAGTTTCCGACGATCATCGCGGTGCTCCGAAATTCCGCTCATTCAAAGGGGTTTGCAAAAAGGGCGCAGCCGAACGCGGCCTATGACGGGTCATGTTGTTCGCCCTCCAGCCGCACGACGTCATCGAGCGCGATCAAGAGCGTGGCGACGCGATTGACCGCGGAGCGCCAGTCCGACAGACGCTGATAATTGTCGACCAGCCAGTTGAACGCGAGCTGCACGGTGACAAAGGCCGCCGACGCCTGGATGAGTTCCCCGAGCGTCATCGTGCCGGCGAGGTATTTCGGCGCGCACAGCACCCAGCCGACGACCGGGGCGAACAGCAAGTCCGCCTGCGTGACCAGCGTCGTTCCCATCAGTTGCCAGCACAATTGGCGCCACGTTTCCAGGACCTGGCGCAGCGTGTCCCAGATCCGCGTGACTTGACCCGCCTCCACGCCCGCGTGGTTGCCGGATTCGCGAATCTGGTTGGCGGCCGCAAGAAATTCCGCCTCGGCCTGGCTCTGATTCTGAATGACGGCCGGCAACCTGCCCCCGATCGCCATCATCACCCCGGTGAATGCCAGCGAATAAAGGCAGACACCGATCACGAGATAACCCGGTATCGGAACCTCGACGCGGCCCAGAAAAACCGTGATGCTGCCGCCGACGCTCCAGAGCACGTCGACGAACACCAGAGCGGTCAACACCGACGTGATGAACCCGAGCGCCAGATCGACCGGCGCATCGGTCGCCGTGCGGGCATCGTAGGAGAGGCGGTACTCGGCATTCTTGGATTCGCCGTTCCCGGACTCGATGTGGCGATAGCGCTCCCGCGGCAGCCAAGTGTTCAGAATATTCGTGGTGAGCCACTCGCGCCATTTGCGCTGCATGGTCATGCGGCCCCAAACCGCCGCCACCTTCAACGCGACGCTCAAGCAGGCCAGCGGCAGAAAGATCACGGCCTGATCCCAGAGGCCTTGGCCGTCACGCCGCCCGAGCGCGTCGAAAAAATCGCGATTCCAGTAATTCAACCGATACTGCACGACAAGCTGCGCGATGCCCATGGCCAAAAGGCCGACCGTCAGCGACCAGCCCCACACCGCGGACTTGCCGCGCCAGAAGCCCGACGCGCTCGCCCAGAACCGGGAGAGGTGATCACGCCCCGAGTGGTTTCCATTCCCCATCGCGATCCGCTCCAGCTCGCGGCATTTTCGTGCTTAGAGCATGTCCTTTTCGCAAAACCGGGTTCCACTTTTGCGGGACAT
Organism: uncultured Pseudomonadota bacterium; assembly: GCA_963836095.1. Classification (GTDB taxonomy): domain Bacteria; phylum Pseudomonadota; class Alphaproteobacteria; order Rhizobiales; family Xanthobacteraceae; genus BOG-931. The sequence goes on along the minus strand of CAWIHU010000009.1, from coordinate 480,401 downwards.
GCTCGAGGCCGCGAGACAGGCCGCCGAACCATTGTAACTAGTCCGCGGCAAGCGCCAAGCGCGATGCGATGAGCCGCGCATACCAGTGAAACGACGCCTTCGGAATCCGCCGCTGCGTCGGGTAGTCGACGTAAACGAGGCCAAAGCGCTGACTGTAGCCCGAGCCCCATTCGAAATTGTCGAGCAGCGACCAGATGAAATAGCCGCGCACGTCGGCGCCTGCTTTGATCGCGTCGAACATGGCGGCGGTATAGCCGCGCAAATAGGCGATGCGCGGCTCGTCCGAAACTTCGCCGTTGGCATCGATGACGTTGGGGTTCGCCGTGCCGTTTTCGAGCACATAGATCGGCAATTTGTAGCGGAGGTGGACGCCGACGAGCGTTTCGCGGAAGGCATCCGGTTCAACCGGCCAGCCCATCGCGCTGCGCGGCACGCTCTCCGGCGCCGGACCGAAACCGAGCCCAAGCGGCTTGGCGGGGTCGGCGACGACGTAATGCGGCGAATAGTGGTTGAGCCCGAACCAATCGACCGGGCGGTGAATATGGCGCAGATCGTCGGGCTTTAGGTACGGCGCCATCGCTTCGACGAGGAGCGGCGGATACGTGCCGAGCAGTTGTGGATCGGGAAAGGCGCCGTTCCAATACGCGTCGAGCGTCTGCGCCGCGGCGAGATTGTTGGGGTCGCCGCCGGCCGGCCGGCACGGTTGGCAATTGTGAATGGCACCGAGCGACGCGCCGGCCACGGTCGCGCGCAGCCGGTCCACGGCCGCGCCATGGGCGAGATTGACGTGATGGATCGCGCGCAGCAGCATCGCCTGGTCGGAAATTCCCGGCGCCGATCCGCCCATGCAATAGCCGAACAGCGTGAACACCGACGGCTCGTTGAAGGTGGCGTATCGCTTCACTCGGTCGCCGTAGCGCCGGCCGATGAGCGCGGCATAGTCGGCGAACCATTGGGCGCAGTCGCGGTTGGTCCAGCCGCCCTCGTCCTGCAGCGCCTGCGGCAAGTCCCAGTGATAAAGGCAAAGCCACGGCTCGATGCCGGCCGCGATCAGCTTATCGATCAGGCGATCGTAGAACGCCAGTCCGGCCTCGTTCACCGCGCCGCGGCCGGCCGGCATGACGCGCGGCCACGCCACCGAAAAGCGGTAGGCGTCGACGCCGAGGTCGCGCATCAGCGCGACGTCTTCGGCGTAGCGATGGTAGTGGTCGCAGGCGACGTTACCGGTATCGCCGTTGGCGATCCGCCCGCTCTGCCGGCAATAGACATCCCAGATGCTCGGACCGCGGCCGTCCTCGTCAGCGGCGCCTTCGATTTGATAGCTCGACGTGGACACGCCCCAGGTGAAATCGGGCGGAAATTCGGGACGAGGCGGAGTGGCGACCATGGTGGAGCTTAATGACCTGGTATGAATTGCTGACAATTACCTGGTGACAGCGCCCAATCTCGAAATCATTGACTTGTCTCAATAAGGGGGCAGCCGGCGGGACTAGAGTTCGCCCGGGCGCTTTGCCGTGAGCCGGCAGCTTAATCGAGGATAGGATGATACTCCAGCAGCAATCCAGACCCGCGCTCCGATGCGGCTGCCTCGACGCCCCTCGTTGTTTGGTTCGAACAGCTCGGACGCGCCGATGTGCCGCTCGTCGGCGGCAAGAACGCCTCGCTCGGTGAGATGGTGTGCCATCTCACGCCGCAAGGCGTGCGGGTGCCGTCCGGCTTTGCCACCACGGCCGATGCCTATTGGCGCTTCGTCGACGCGAACGCCTTGCGCGAGATCATGAGCGGCCACCTCGCCGGCGTCGCGAGCGGCAGACTACCATTGGCCGAAGCGGGAGCGGCGATCCGCCGGGCCTTTGTGCAGGCGGCGTGGCCGGCGGATCTCGCCGAGGCCATCACGTCGTCGTATCGCGAGCTGAGCCGCCGCTCCGGCAAGGCAGACGCCGACGTCGCAGTACGCTCCAGCGCCACGGCCGAGGATCTGCCCGACGCCAGCTTTGCCGGCCAGCAGGAATCGTTCCTGAATATTCGCGGCGGAACCGCTTTGCTCGACGCCTGCAAGCGCTGCTACGCCTCGTTGTTCACGGACCGCGCCATCGCCTATCGGCAGGCCAAGGGCTTCGATCATCTGAAAGTCGCGCTGTCGATCGGCATCCAGAACATGGTGCGCTCGGACCTCGCCGGCGCCGGCGTCATGTTCTCGATCGACACCGAGACGGGCTTCGACAAGGTCGTGGTCATCAACGCCGGCTGGGGGCTCGGCGAAAACGTCGTGCAGGGCGCCGTCGATCCCGACGAATATCAGATCTTCAAGCCGCTCCTCTCCGAGCCTTCGCTCACGCCGATCATCGAGAAGGCCGTCGGCGGCAAGGAGCGGAAAATGATCTACGCCAGCGAGGGCGACCCCCCGACCCGCAACGTGCCGACCTCCAAAGCGGAGCGCAGTGCCTTCGTGCTCGACGACAGCGAAATTCTGACATTGGCGCGATGGGCCTGTGCCATCGAGCGCCACTATGGCTGCCCGATGGACATGGAGTGGGCCAAGGACGGCGAGAGCGGCGAATTGTTCATCGTGCAGGCCCGTCCGGAAACGGTGCAGTCGCGCCGCGAAGCCTCCGCGTTCAAATCCTACCGCGTGAAATCGAAGGGCCGCACGCTGGTGTCGGGGCTGAGCATCGGCGAGGCGGTGACGACCGGCCGCGTCTGCTTGATCGAAAGCCCGCGCGACATCGACCGCTTCGTCGACGGCGCGGTCCTGGTCACGCGCACCACCGACCCCGATTGGGTGCCGATCATGCAGCGGGCGGCGGCGATCGTGACCGATCACGGCGGACGCACGTCGCACGCCGCCATCGTCAGCCGCGAGCTCGGCTTGCCGGCCATCGTCGGCACCGGCAATGCGACGCAGGTTCTGCATGACGAACAAGAGGTGACGATCTCCTGCGCCGAGGGCGAGCAGGGTTTTGTCTACGAGGGTTTTGCCGACTACGAGGCGAAGGAGCTCGACCTTAACGGCATTCCGGCGACGCGAACGCAGGTGATGCTCAACCTCGCCAATCCGGCCGCCGCGTTCCGCTGGTGGCGCATTCCGGCGGACGGCGTCGGTCTCGCGCGCATGGAGTTCGTCGTCAGCAACCACATCAAGATCCATCCGATGGCGCTGGTGCGCTACGACACGCTCGCCGACGAGAACGCCAAACGGCTGATCGCCGACCTGACCGAGGGGTACGGACAAAAGTCCGAGTATTTCGTCGATCGCCTCGCCCGCGGCCTGGCGCGGATCGCCGCCGCCTATCACCCGAAGCCGGTCATCGTGCGCATGAGCGACTTCAAGACCAACGAATATGCCAACCTGATCGGCGGCGCGGCGTTCGAGCCGAGGGAAGAAAACCCGATGCTCGGCTTTCGCGGCGCGTCGCGCTATTACTCGCCGCGCTACCGCGACGGCTTCGCGCTCGAATGCCGCGCCATCCGCCGCCTGCGCGAGGAGATGGGATTTCGCAACGTCATCGTGATGATTCCGTTCTGCCGCTCGACCAAGGAAGCGGATCAGGTGCTGGCGGTCATGGCGGAGAACGGGCTCGAGCGCGGCGAGAACGGGCTGCAGGTCTACGTCATGTGCGAGATCCCGTCGAACGTCATCCTGGCGAAGGCGTTCGCCGAGCGCTTCGACGGTTTTTCGATCGGGAGCAACGATCTCACGCAGCTGACGCTCGGGGTCGATCGCGACTTCCGAAATCCTGGCCGCGCTGTTCGACGAACAGGACGAAGCGGTGAAATGGATGATCGAGAACGTCATCCGCGAAGCGCACAAGGCTGGGGCCAAAGTCGGATTGTGCGGACAGGCGCCGAGCGACCATCCGGAATTCGCCGAGTTTTTGGTGCGGTGCGGGATTGACTCCATGTCGGTCAGCCCGGACAGTTTCATCGCCGTGAAGGAGCACGTCGCGGCCGCTGAAACGAAAGGAACGCGCCGCGCGTCATGACTTCGCAACGCCTCACCCGCGCCGACACGGACGCTTTGACGGGCGCCGCGATGTCAATGTCCGACGCCGGCGTCGGCCTGATCGGAGATATCGGCGCCACCAACGCCCGCTTTGCGCTGGTTTCGGCTGACGGCAAAGCAACGGTGGCGCGGGTCTACGCGCTCGCCGACTTTTCGTCGCTCGCCGATGCCATCGACACCTATCTGCGCGAGGAAACGCCGCCCGCGTTGCCGGTACAGGCGGTATTGGCGGTGGCATCGCCGGTAACGGGCGACCAGGTCACGCTGACCAACCATCCCTGGACGTTCTCGATCGACGCGTTGTGCCGGCATTTCGGGCTCGAACGCCTGCGCGTCGTCAACGACCTCGCCGCCAACGCCGCGGCGATCCCGTATCTCGGCGAGCAGGACCGTATTCAGATCGGCGGCGGCGAGCCGGTCAAGAGCACGCCGATCGGCGTGATCGGACCCGGCACCGGTCTCGGGGTCAGCGCGCTGGTTTTTTCCGACGACGGCGCGGTGACGATCGCCGGCGAGGGCGGCCACGTCACCATGGCGCCGGCGACCGCGGAAGAAAGCGCGATCCTCGATCTGTTGCGCACGCGCTACGACCATGTTTCGGCCGAACGGTTGTTGTCCGGGGCGGGCCTCGTCAATTTGTACAATGCGCGCTGCGAGCTCGAGAAGACGCCGGCAACGTCCTACACGGCCGAGCAGATCACCAGTCCGCTGATCTGGAACGAGGATCCGCGCACGCGGGCCGCGACGGCGATGTTCTGCGCGATGCTCGGCACGGTGGCCGGCGATCTCGCGCTGACGCTCGGCGCGCGCGGCGGCATCTATATTGCGGGCGGCATCGTCCCGCGCATCGCGGCGTTCTTCGCGCAATCCGAGTTCCGCGCGCGGTTCGAAGCCAAGGGCCGGCTCGGCGCCTACCTGGCGGCGATCCCAACCTATGTCATCGAGCGTCCGCTGCCGGCCTTGCTCGGCGCGGCGGTGTTGCTGAAAGAACGCCGGTCGGCTTCCTGAAACGTTCAAATCCTCTGCACCTTGACCTCGCCGACGAGGCGCTCGACGTCGTCGCGCAGGCATAATTCCGTTCCCGGCAACAGCAGGGCGGCCGATCCGGCGGCGACGCCATAGCGAAACGCGGTTTCCACATCGTGCCCTGCCGCCAAGCTCCATATCATGGCGCCGAGAAAGCTGTCGCCGGCGCCGACGACGCTGACGGGCTTGATCGGAAGCGCCTCGGCCCGCAGAACGCCGTTACCGCTCACCAACAATGCGCCTTGTTCGCCGAGCGTGAGCACGACGATTTCGGCTTGTTGTGTGTCGATGAGCGAACGGCAGGCTTTGATCCAATCGACTTGCGTTTGCAATTGTTCGCCGATCAAGGTTCGAAGTTCATTCAAGTTCGGCTTGACGAGATAGACGCCCTTCTGCACGGCGGCCCGCAACGGCGGTCCCGAGCTGTCGATGACGATCTTTCTGTTGGCCTGCTTCGCAGCCTGCACCACCCGGCCATAAAAGTCGTCGGGAACGCCCGGCGGCAGACTTCCGCTGCAAACGACGAAGCTGGTGCGCCGATCGAGCGCGTCGAACTTGGCAAGGCAGGCGCGCCAATCGCCTTCGCTGAGCAGCGGCCCCGGAAGCACAAAGCGGTATTGCAGGCCGGTCGAGCGTTCGAGGACGGTGAAATCCTCACGCGTTTCGCCGCTGATCGGTATCGTCAATTCGGGAATGCCTTCGCGGTCGACCAATTGCCGCAACAACTGCCCGAGCGCTCCGCCGCTCGGATAGACGGCCGCAACGTCGGCGCCGAGCCGCTTGAGGACGCGGGCGACGTTGATGCCGCCGCCGCCCGGATCGCGGCGCTCATCCGACGACCGCAGCTTGTGAAATGGCGCGACGCGCTCGACCGAAACGGATAGATCGATCGACGGGTTCATCGTCAGCGTGACCACGTCGGCCATTCTTGTCTCGCTCGAGTGCGCGCCGCTTGGCTGCGCCGGCGCTTGCGCCCTGTGCGCGTCATTCCCACGCGAATGCGCCGATGAGCCCGACGCCGACGTCGCCCCACAGCGGCAGCATCAGCCTGGAATAGCCGTGCGCCGCGGCCGAACCGCCGGGCTCCGCGGCGCGCCGGTAATAGGTCGGCCGGCGGCTCTCGACCGTGGCGCTGCATTGCGACAGCAGGAATTGCAACGGGGGCCGCACTTCGATCTCATCGAGAAAACGGCCGTCGAGATCGCCGCCGTACGCGCGTGTGATCTCCGCGCCGACGACCCCGAAGCTGAAACGAAACCGCACCGGCTTGTCCAAGCCGTCGATCATAAACAGTCGGGCCGAGAGTTCGGGGAGCGACGTGGGATTGACATCGTCCCAGAACGGCACCTCGGCTTCGCCGCGCTTGAGCGCGTCCCAATAAGCCAGCACGCGCGCAAGGTCCCGTTCCAGTTTCTTCGGCAGAGCGAAAGGTTGTTCGGAGATTGTCACGCGTGCGGCTCCCGTGCCCCTGATGCGGACGCTTTGTAGCCCGAATTATGCGCCGGCGGAAACTGAGATCGGCCGTGTAGCGACACCGTGCACCGGTATTAGCGGAATTGCCGGCCGACGATCATCGCTTAATGGCGGAATCCAGAACGAAAAACGCTGCCATCCTCTCGCCGCATTGATCGCCCAAACGGCGCCAATGAGGGCTTGCATTTTCACCATCTAGGCTGGTGCGCCCTTGAAACGGGGTGGGGGGCAACCCAAGTGGTTAACATCGATGCCCATCCAGCTCGTGGTCGCAGTAACCATGCGGGCGATGTGAGCGCCACCGCCGCGGGTTTGTAGGTCCGGTCCGACCTCCCGATCGCGAGTTCCCCCGATCGCGCGTTGACTTGAGTTTGAAATCGCCGTCGTGGCGGCCGAGCGTGGCCGCGTTGACATTGAGGATTGATTCAAGGCCATGCCGTTTCGCGAATTGCCGATCCGCATTTCTTGCACGAATTGTTGCATGGCGCGATGAATCTCATCCTCACGCTCGCCTCCCGCAATCTGTTTCACGACCGGGTTCGATTGATCGCGACAGTGATCGGGATCGTGTTCTCGATCGTCTTGGTCACCGTTCAGCTCGGCGTGTTCCTGAGCTTCGAGCGCATGGTCACGACCATGATCGACCACGCGCAGGCCGATTTCTGGATCGTGCCCGCGGAAACCAAGAGCTTCGAAGGCTCGTCGCTGTTGGCCGGGCGCGAGCGGCTGCAAGCGCTGTCCGTCGACGGCGTCACGGCGGCGATACCGGTCGTGGTCGGCTATGCGTCGTGGCGCAAGCCGAACGGCGGCGCCTCGACGCCGGTGCTGGTCGTCGGCGCGCCGACGACCGCTGCCGGATTGCAGCCGTGGAACGTGGTCGAGGGCAGCCCGGAAAATTTGTCGATGCCGGACGGCGTGGCGATCGACCGGTCGTATTTCGAGCAATTGGGGATCGCGCAAATTCACGGACACGCCGAGATCAACAATCAAAAAGCGCGGGTCGTCGCCGTGACCAACGGCATCCGCTCCTTCACGACGACGCCGCAGGTGTTCGCTTCGCTCGAGCGCGCGCGAAGCTATCTCGGCGTGCCGCCCAACCGCGCCAATTATTACATCGTCCGCATTGGGCCGAACGCGAATGCCACCGTGGTGCGCAACCGGCTCGCAGGGAGCCTGACCGACGCCGAGGTGCTGACCTCCGAGGAATTTCGCCACCGCACGCGCGTGTTCTGGCTGTTCGACACCGGCGCCGGCGCCGCGCTTCTCGGCAGCGCCATCCTCGGCATCATCGTCGGCACCATCATCGTGGCGCAGACGCTCTATTCCAGCACCAAGGACCATCTCAAGGAGTTTGCAACGTTGCGTGCCATCGGCTCGTCGCGCCTGTACATCCTCAAGGTCATTCTCGCCCAGGCACTGATCAGCGCCGTCGTCGGTTTCTCGATCGCCGGCGGCATCGACCTCGCGCTGGTGAGAATGACCACCGATGCCGCCTTGCCCATTGTCATGACGCCCGAGCTGACCGTCGGCCTGTTCGGCCTCACGGTCGCGATGTGCGCCATCGCCGCCGTTGCCGCCATCCGCGTGGTGACGCGCATCGATCCTGTGCTGGTGTTCGCGCAATGACTCAAACCATGATCGAGGCGACCGAGATCGCCATGGCGCTCGGTGAAGGCGCCGCGCGCGTCGAAGCGCTCAAGGGCATCAACCTGTCGCTCAAGGGCGGCGAGCTGACGCTGCTGATGGGGCCGTCCGGCAGCGGCAAGACCACGCTTCTTTCCGTGCTCGGCTGCATGCTGTCGCCGACCGGCGGCACCGTGGAGATCCGCGGCCGCTCCACCACCGGGCTCAACGCGGAACAACTCGCCGAGGTGCGCCGGGAAAACGTCGGGTTCGTGTTTCAATCCTATCATCTGTTCCCGACCTTGACCGCCGCGGAGAACGTCCGCCTCGCGCTCGACGTACGCGGCGATCGCTCGCCGCAGGCGCGCGAGAAGGCCAACAAAGCGCTGGCCACGGTCGGACTGGCGCACAAGGCGAATGCGTTTCCGCGCGCGCTCAGCGGCGGCGAGCAACAACGTGTCGCGGTCGCCCGCGCGATCGTCGGCGATGCATCCGTCATCCTCGCCGACGAGCCAACGGCCGCGCTCGACAGCGAGAACGGCCATGCCGTGATGACGATGCTCGGTGAGATCGCCAAGGATCCGGCGCGCGCGATGTTCATCGTCACGCACGATCCGCGCATCATGCCATTCGCGGACCGGATTCTCCGCATCGAGGACGGCCGGATCGTCAGCGACCAGCGGCGCGGCGCCAATGTCAGCACCGTCCGCACTCTGAAATATGCGAGTTGAACGGAGGAGTAGCATGCGCACTCGAAACCAAAAATTGTTGCTGCTCGGGCTCCTGGTGTTGGGTGTCGCTTCGACGGCACCGGAGTTGGCGCCAAGATTTCGCGCGGATGAACTGCATCCCGCTCCGTCCGGGTCGCCCTCACAGGGCGCGGCCGCGCAGGCGGTCCGAGATCCTTCCGCCCAAAGTTCCTCGGCCCAAAACTCTTTGTCTCAGGGCTCTTGGGACGCGGTAACGCTCGGACGCGTCGAACCGCGCTCGGGTGAGATTAAAATTACGGCGCCGCTGCCGGGCGGGCGGATTGCCGAAGTGCCGGTCAAGGCCAACGACGAGGTGTTTGCCGGCGAATTGCTGGTTCGCCTCGATGACGAGGAAGCGCGGGCGCATGTGGCCGAAGCCGATGCCCAGGTCGCCTTGCACAAGCGCGCCCGCAACGATCAGTCCGCGCCGGCGGCCTCGGCCGATCGGCGCAAGGCCGAGGATGCGGCCGCCGATGCCGAGCGCAGCCTCGCCGACGCGCGGACCGCGCTCGACAAGACGACCGCCGACTGGCGGGCCGGCAGCGCGCCCAAGGCCGATCTCGACGCGGCGCGCACGGCCTTGTCGCGCGCGCAAGACCGTCTGCGCGAGCGGCAGGATGCGCTCACCAAGCTCAAGGCCTTGGCCGATACGCCGTTGCCGACCCGGCTGGAAGGCGAGCTCAATGTCGCTCAGGCCGAATGGCGCGTGGCGCAGGCGGCGCTCGAAAAGATGCAAATTCGCGCGCCGGCCGATGGTGTCGTCCTGCGGGTCGACGCCAAGAAGGGCGAATTGGCGGTGCCGTCCATGGAGCCGGCGCTGCTGATCATCGGCGATGTATCGGCCTTGCGCGTGCGCGCCGAGGTCAACGAGCAGGATATTGGACGAATCCGGCCGGGTCAGGGCGTACTGGTTCGCGCCGCGGCGTTTCATGGCCGCTCGTTCGAAGGCAAGGTTTCGTCCATCGCCCGCGTCGTCGGCCCGAGCCGGATCAATTCCGCCGACCCGCGCAAGTTCAGCGACGTCGATGTGCTGGAAGTTCTGGTCGATCTGGCCGATCCCGGACCGCTCGTCGTCGGCCAGCAGGTCGATGTCTATTTCAAATCCGAGCATTCCGACCAGACGGAAACGCAATAACGGGCGTAATTCGTAGCGCGCCTTTAAGACCGTGGTGAAGCCCCGGAAATCCAAATGAAATGGGACGGCCCCGAAGCGCGCTGATGGCCGGGCCTTCGCCCGCCGATGGGCCTCTACCACATTGGGAAGTTATGCGTTGTGCTACGACCCGCAGGCGGGACAAGCCCGCCATGACGGCCAGGGTAGGGTCCCTCATCGGGCGACAATGTCTTGACATATTGTCGCTGAATGGGGTACAAAGAACGAATCTCGCCCCCTTACCAGGACGCTGGCCGGGTGACTCCGTCCGGCGGGGCGAGTGCGGTTCCCGCGGGCTAAGGCTCGTCACCTCGGCTCTCGGGCGGCTTGGGCAGGACACGCCCGACCGGCATCATGACCGGTCTGCGGGTGCAATCTCGCTGGGCTGGGACTTTGAGGCGCGGGTAATGCCCGCGAGTGACGCATGGAAGGCCGTCGCCGGCTTTCGCGTCATGTGTTGCGATGCGCTCCGTCTTTCGAACCATCGGGACGTGCGCTCCGAACTGGTCCCAGGAAGTCGCGTGGCTCGAGCTGAGCGGTGGCGTTCGGTCGCTGCCGCAAGTGCCGTGGTGGAACGCCGAGAGGCGAGCGGCCCCCGAGCGGGCCGCGCCGGGCCCGTGAGGGCACGGAGGTTACGGAACACGCCTTTCGGCGTTCCGCTTTCCTTTTCGTCATTGCGAGGAGCGTTTGCGACGAAGCAATCCAGACTCTGTGCCGCCGACCCTGGATTGCTTCGTCGCTTCGCTCCTCGCAATGACGAGGATTAGCCGCGCCTGATCGTGACGCCCCCGGTCCCACCGCCGGCGGTATCTGACGAAGATCACGCCCGGCCGTTGTTTGTTTGCTTGGTTCACAACAAGACTCGGGTGCGAAGCCGCGCCGCGAGAAGGATTTTGTTCGTCCTCACCCTGAAAGGGGGAGGTGGCGAGCGGAAGCGAGCCGTGGGCATTTGCCGCAGCGATCTTGGCACTCTTTTTCGTTTTTTCTAAAAACCTAATAAAACGCGCGCGTATTACTACTGTCGCGCCCAGTAGAAGAACGGCGTACGTCGGCTCTCAGCGTCGACGGATTTTCGCGCAGCATCCCGCGCCAGCGCGGCGAGCGCACGAGCCACTTGTAGCGGAGGATGGCCATGAGCGTAGCAATCGCCAAGCCGACGAGCAGCTCCTCACAGCCGGCAACCACGGACCCGGTTGCGCAAATCGCCTCCGCATTCCACACCTGCAATTCTTCCAAAACGGGCCTGAGTTCGGAGGAGGCAAAGCGGCGTCTGCTGCAATACGGGCCGAACGCGCTCGAAGACCACACCGAGAGCAAGTGGCACAAGCTGTTGTCCTATTTCTGGGGGCCGCTGCCTTTCCTCATCGAAGCCGCCGCAATAATCTCCGCGCTGCGCCAGGATTGGCCCGACTTTGTCGTCGTCACCGGACTCCTCATCTACAACGGAGTCGTCGGTTTCTGGCAGGACAACAAGGCCGCGAACGCGCTCGCTGCGCTGAAGAAAGGCCTGGCGCCGCGCGCCCGCGTGCTGCGGGACGGTCAATGGGCCTCGTGCGATGCCGCCGCTCTCGTGCCGGGCGACGTCGTCAGCATAGAAGCGGGACAGATCATCCCGGCCGACCTCGTGCTGATCGACGGCGAGTATCTGAGCTGCGATCAATCGGCACTGACCGGCGAATCGGTGCCGGTCGCGAAGAAAGTGGGCGACAAGGCCTATTCCGGCAGCATCGCCAAACAAGGCGCGATGACCGGCGTGGTCATGGCGACGGGTGGCAAGACGTTTTTCGGTCGCACCGCGAAGCTGGTCGGCGCCGCCGGCGCGGCTTCGCATTCACAGCGGGCCGTGACGCAAGTCGGCGACTTTCTGCTGCTGCTCGCCTTTGCTCTGGCGATCGTGCTGGTCGGGGTGCAATGCTACCGCCAGCTCATCGTCGCCGATGTCTGGAGCTTGGACGAATTCGGCAAGATCGCGCAATACGTCCTGGTTCTCCTGATCGCATCGATTCCGGTCGCGCTGCCGGCGGTGATGTCCGTCACCATGGCGATCGGCGCCTATACGCTGTCGCTGCAGAAGGCGATCGTGTCGCGCCTTTCCGCGATCGAGGAACTCGCCGGCGTCGACGTCCTGTGCAGCGACAAGACCGGGACGCTGACGATGAACCGGTTGACCGTCGAGGCGGAGATTCCGTTCGGCGCGTTCACCGCCGACGAGGTTCTGCTCGGCGCCGCGCTCGCGACCCAGAAAAGCAGCGAAGACTCCATCGACGTCGCCATCCTGGCGGCCGCCGGGTCGCGCGCGGAAATCACGCAGGCCAAACAGACCGATTTCGTTCCCTTCGATCCGGTCAATAAGCGCACCGTGGCGACGATCGTCGATCCGTCCGGCAAGACCCGGCACTACGCCAAGGGCGCGCCGCAGGCCATCACCGCGCTCGCCAAGCCGGATGCCGACCTTTTGAGCCGCTACAAGGGCACGGTCGCCGAACTCGCTGGCAAGGGCTATCGCGCGCTCGGGGTGGCCCAATCCGACGACGGCAAAAACTGGAAGATCGTCGGACTGGTGTCGCTGATGGATCCGCCGCGTCCCGACGCCAAGGCGACCATCGACGCGGCGAAGGCGCTCGGCGTCAATGTGAAAATGGTCACCGGCGACGACGTTGCCATCGGCGACCAGATCGCCGCCCAGCTCGATCTCGGCGATCATCTTCTCGTCGCCGGCGACGTCTTCAAGGGTGATGCCAAATCCGGCGTGCTCAGTGCCGCCGTCATGGACGCGGTCGAGCGTGCCGACGGCTTCGGCCGTGTCTTCCCCGAACACAAATACGAGATCGTGAAAGCGCTGCAAGCGCGCGGACATATCGTCGGCATGACCGGCGACGGCGTCAACGACGCTCCCGCCTTGAAGCAGGCCGATTGCGGCATCGCGGTGAGTGGCGCCACCGACGCCGCGCGCAGCGCCGCCGCCCTGATCCTCACCGCGCCCGGCCTGTCTACCATCGTCAATGCGATCGGCATTGCGCGGCAGATCTTCGAGCGGATCGAGAGCTACATCTATTATCGCGTCGCCATGACGCTCGACATTATGATCTTGGTCGTCGCCTCGATCGTGCTCTTTCAATTCCAGCCCATCACCGCCATCATGATCGTCGCGCTCGCCTTGCTCGACGATATTCCGATCATGACGATCGCCTACGACAATGTTCCGACGGCGCCGCGGCCGGTGCGCTGGGAGATCCGCGGCATTCTCGTATTCGCCTCCATCATGGGGCTGTTGTCGGTCGTGGAGACTTTCGGTCTGTTGCTGATCGGGCTGCGATGGGTCGTCGATCCGCAGCTGCAGGACATGATCGCACTCGATTCCGCGCAGTTGCAGACCGTGATGTTCCTGCAGCTCGCCGTCGGCGGTCATCTCTTGCTGTTCGTCGTGCGCACCAAAGGCACATTGCTGCGGCCGCCCTATCCGAGCGCCCGGCTGTTCTGGGCCATTGTCGCGACACAGATCGTCGCGGTCGTGATCTGCCTCACGGGCGTCGGCGTCAGCGCCATCCCGCCGGCGGCGATCGTCGCGGTGTGGATCTACTCGCTCGCCTGGGTCGTGGTGCTCGACATCCTCAAGCTCGCCTTTCTGGGCTACGTCGCCGCGCGCGAGCGCGACCTTGTGCGCCAGCGCGCCAGTCTCGCCGGCGCTCCAGCTTGAAATCGGAGGAATTCCTCATGAATTTGACGAAGCGGCTTCGGGTGGAGCCCGGCTCGAAGGTTGATCTCGCCGCCATCGATCCCTCCTTCCACGGCGACTGGGCCTCCGCCGAGGCGGCCAAGGCCGAACTCGACGGCAACATCGCGCGCATCACGGCGTTGCAGCGCAAGCTCTATGCCGACCGCGGCCATTGTCTCCTGATCGTGCTGCAAGGCATCGACGGGGCCGGCAAGGACGGCACGTGCTGGCACGTCATCAGCGCCATGGATCCCGAGGGTGTCGACGTCCGGGGCTTCAAGCAGCCGACCCCGGAAGAGAAGGACCACGATTTTCTGTGGCGGGTCCACCCGCACGCGCCGGGGCGCGGACGCGTCGCCATCTTCAATCGTTCGCATTACGAGGACGTGCTGGTCGTACGCGTCCACAAGCTGGTGCCGAAGGACGTTCTGGAAACCGCGTTATGATTTCATCAACGACTGGGAAAAGCTGCTTGCCACCGAGAACGGCACCACGATCCTGAAATTCTTCCTTTATATTTCCAAGGAAGAGCAGCTCGCGCGATTCAAGGAGCGCCTCGACGATCCGGCGCGCCAATGGAAGATCTCATCCGGCGATTATTCCGAACGCGACCTGTGGGACGAGTATATCGGCGCGTTCGAGGACGCGATGTCGCTTTGCTCGCCGAAACACGCGCCGTGGTTCGTCATTCCGGCGAACCACAAATGGTTTCGCAACCTCGCCGTTTCGCGCATCGTCGCCGACGCCTTGGAGGACATGAAGCTCGAGCTGCCGAAGCCGACAGTCGATCTCGAGGAGATCCGGCGGCTTTATCACAAGGATGCGGAGACGGCGGCGGCGCGGTGAGAACGCGGACGGTCGTACGCAGAGATTCCGTCAGCGAACCGCCGAACGCCGCCAGTGATCGCGACATAGCCGTCCATAGTCTGTAGCCCGGATTGAGTGAAACGAAATCCGGGGTGAGCCTCGCGGTCGATCCCGGATTTCGCTGCCACTCAATCCGGGCTATTTGCTCACCCTTCGCCGATCTCGCGCAGAATTTCCGCGGTGTGTTCGCCGAGCCGCGGCGAGGGGGTCGGCGCCGCCATCGGCTCGCCGTCGAGCACGATCGGGGTGCGCACGCCGGGGATCTTGCCGCCTTTGGCGGCGGCGCTCGGAAGTTCGAGGCGCATGCCGCGGTGAACGACCTGCGGGTCGGAGAAGACCTGCTCGAGATTGTTGATCGGCCCGGCCGGCACGCCGGCGGCTTCGAGCTTTTGCAGGAGCGCGTCGCGCGGGAATTTGAGCGTCAGCGCGGTAAGCCTACCGATCAGCTCGGCGCGGTGCGCGAGCCGGCCTTCGTTGGTTCGATAGGCCGGGTTCGCGCCGATCTCCGGCGCGCCAAGGACGCCGCAAACCTTGACGAACTGGCTGTCATTGCCCGAGGCGATGATGATGTGGCCGTCGGCGACCGGGAACACCTGATAGGGCACGATATTGGCGTGGGTGTTGCCGATGCGCTTCGGGATCTTGCCGGAGACGAGATAATTGAGCGCCTGGTTCGCCAGGACGCCGACGGTGGTATCGACGAGCGCGGTATCGACATAGCCGCCGCGGCCGGTCTTCTCCCGCCGCGCCAGCGCGGCGAGGATGCCGACGACCGAATAGACGCCGGTGAAAATATCCGACACCGGAATGCCGACGCGCAGCGGCTCGCCGTCGGCGGTGCCGGTCACGTCCATGATGCCGCCGATGCCCTGCGCCATAAGGTCGTAGCCGGCGCGCTTGGCATAGGGTCCGGTCTGGCCGAAGCCAGTCACCGAGCAATAGATCAGCCGCGGGTTGTCGCGGGAGAGGCTTTCGTAATCGAGGCCGAACTTGGCGAGGCCGCCGACCTTGAAATTCTCCAGCACCACGTCGGAACGGGCGGCGAGTTTCTTGACGATGCGGCGGCCTTCTTCGGTCTCGAAATCGAGCTCGATCGAACGCTTGCCGCGGTTGGTGCCGTGAAAATAGGCGGCGCCCAGATGGCCACCATCGGCGGCCGCCACGAACGGCGGTCCCCAGCCGCGGGTGTCGTCGCCGGCGCCCTTGCGCTCGACCTTGATCACGTCGGCGCCGAGATCGGCGAGGATCTGCCCCGCCCACGGCCCCGCCAGGATGCGGGCAAGCTCCAACACACGCAGACCGGCCAACGGACCCGGCATCGACTTCTCCCTCGGCAACCGAGCAACCGGCGGCAACGCGCCGCCGCGCCGTTAACTGACAAAGCGGGGCGGATTTGTCTACCGTGGGTGCCCGAGGCCGGCCGGAGAGGCGCGCGGCTTGTCATTGTCGCGGCCGATGCTTAGCTTTTTCATGCCGGGCATGAGGTCCAGACTGGGATGGCGGTGAATACCTCTTTCTTCAGCGAGATGCTGCAAAGCATCGCCGACCGCAGCCGTGCCTTGATCCGCCGTGAGCGCCGCGAGCCGGCGCGCGACCGTTCCGACGGTCTGATCGAGCTGTGCGAAGCGCTCCTGTCCGGACGCGGCGAGGCTTCCGGCGTCGCGCTCGCCGACGAGATCCTGACCGACTATGCGGAAATGACGATCGGGCCACGCATCGCCTTCTTCGAGGCGCTGGCGACCGTTTTCGGCCACGATCCGGCGCGCATCGACGCCGCGGTCGCGGCCTGGCAGCAGAAGCCGTCGGCGGCGACGGCGGCGGAGCTGCACCGCGCCGCCGAGCCGCGCCGGCTGGAACTGTTCCGCCGGCTCAATCTCGCGCCCGGCGGCACGGCGGCCCTGGTGCGCATGCGCGAGCAACTGCTCGACGCCATGGATCACCGCGACGATCTCGCGATCGTCGACCAGGATTTCGTTCACCTGTTCACGTCGTGGTTCAATCGGGGATTTCTCGTGCTGCGCCGCATCGATTGGCAGTCGCCGGCTCTGATCCTGGGCAAGATCATCCGCTACGAGGCCGTGCACGAGATTCGCGACTGGGAGGATCTGCGCCGGCGCATCGATCTGCCGGACCGCCGCTGCTACGCCTTCTTTCATCCCGCGCTGATCGACGAGCCGCTGATCTTCGTCGAGGTTGCTTTGACGCGGGAGATACCGGCGGCGATCGCGCCGATCCTGTCGGAACAACGCGACATGGTCGAGCCGGAACGCGCCACCACCGCGGTGTTCTATTCCATCACCAATTGCCAGCGCGGCCTGTCCGGCGTCTCGTTCGGCAACTTTTTGATCAAGCAGGTGGTGGAGGAAGTGTCGCGCGAGATGCCGCGCATCGACACGTTCGTCACGCTGTCGCCGGCGCCGAATTTCGCCGCGTGGCTCAAGCGCGAGCGCGGCAACGCCACCTCGATCGCGATCGGCGAGGAAGACCGCGAGGCGCTCGCGGCACTGGACCGCGCCGCGTGGTGGAAGGACGAGGAACTCGTCGAAACGCTGCGCGAGCCGATCAAGCGCGCCGCGGCCTGGTATTATCTACGCGGCCGCAACAAGCGCGGCCTGCCGCTCGACGCGGTCGCCCGCTTCCATCTCGGCAACGGTGCCCGGCTCGAACGGCTCAATTGGCCGGGCGACACCTCCGAGCGCGCGCTCGACCAATCCTACGGCCTGATGGTGAATTACCTTTACGATCTCGAATACATCGAGAAGAATCACGAGGCCTACGCGCAGCAACGCGCCGTAGTCGCCGCGAGCACGATCACCCGCCTGGTACGTTCCCCGGTGCGCGAGGTCGTGCCGGTTTCGGGGTAATTGCCCGCCACGAAAATTCGCGCGGGACCGCGGCTAACCCGGCTACGCCGCCGGGTTCTTGATCTTGCCGATATCGAGGATCCGCATGACCAGCTTTTCGTAATACGGCTCGGTCACGCCGGCGCGGACCTTGTGCAGGAAGTACTTCTCGAACGCCACCTTGGCGACATGGACCCAGCGCCCGCTCGATGCCCAATTGACGTTGCGCGGCGGGTTTTGCGGCATGGCGACGAAAGCGACGCCAGCGTCGCCGAAATCGGCGAGACAGATCGCGTTCCAGGTCGCTTCGTGCGTCGCCTTGTTGCCGCGCACCAGCGCCGCGATGTTGAGCGCGGTCGCCGTCACCATCGATTCGATCATGTAGCCGGTCTTCGGCACGCCGACCGGCACTGGGGTCTGCTCCAAGGGCGCGATGGCGATGCAGACGCCGACGCCGAACACATTGGGGAATTTCGGGTTGCGCTGGTGCTTGTCGACAATGATGAAGCCGCGCGGATTGGTCAGGCCCTCGATGCCGCGCACCGCCGCGATGCCGCGGAACGCCGGAATGCAGCATCGAGAACTTGAACGGCAGCTCGTGCGTCTTTTTCACCTTGCCGTCGTCGTCGAATTCGCTCGCGATGAGCTTGTCGGGCTCGACCTTGTCGACCTTGGCGTTGACGACCCATTTGATGTGGCGCTGCCGCATCTCGGATTCGAGCACGCCCTTGGTGTCGCCGACGCCGCCGACGCCGAGATGGCCGATATAGGGCTCCGCCGTCACGAAGGTCATCGGCACCTTGTCGCGGATGCGCCGCTTGCGCAGGTCGGTGTCCATGATCATGGCGAACTCGTAGGCCGGGCCGAAGCAGGACGCGCCCTGCACCGCGCCGACCACGATCGGGCCGGGATTCTTGCAGAATTCCTCCCAGCGATTGTTGGCCGCCGTCGCGTGATCGACGTCGCAGATCGAATTGGTGTTGCGTTCGGGCCCGAACCCCTCGATCTCGTCGAAGGCGAGTTCCGGACCGGTCGCGACGACCAGATAATCGTAATCGAGCGAAGTGCCGTCGCCGAGTTCGACCCTATTCTCGGCCGCGTGCACGCGCTTGGCGCCGGCGCCGTTGAATTCGACGCCGTGCTTCGGCAGCACGGTCGCGAGGTCGATGATGATGTCGTCCTTGGCCCGCCAATTCACCGCCACCCAGGGGTTCGACGGGGTGAACTGAAAGAACGGCTTGTTGGAAACGAGCGTGACCCGGTCTTCCCGCCGCAGCGATTTTTTCAGCTCATAGGCGCACGACACGCCGCCGATGCCGCCGCCGAGCACGATGATGTGAGCCATGAATTCCCTCCTGATCCCAATGTTCGTTTGTGACGTTGGTCATTGCCGCCGACCCCAATTTCGCTAAAAGCCAACACATGCAACGCAAGCGGGCATTGATTCATGTCAAGCGGGGCCCGCTTTGCCGGGGAGCGGACCGCAGCCTTGTGCTGGCGGCGTGGGACGCCCACCGGCCCGGAGAGGCCGATTGCGGTGTCCCGCCAAGGCTTTGACGGTCTCTCGCCCGAGCCGGCGCAACAGGTTATGCTCTAGCGGATCCGGCGTGATCACAAGCAAACGGAAATCCCCGAATGAAGCGGCGCAGCGGCGGCAAGGGCGGACCACGGGCAAGGGCGACGACACGGGCCGCCGGCGCCGCGAAGCGCCCCGCGCGGCGGCAGGCCCCGAAACCGCACAAGGCCGTCCGCAAGACCGCGGCGGCTGACGCGCCCAAACGCGCCCGAGCCGAAACTCGTGATCTCGACGCGGCGCGCGATCAGTTGAAAGCCATGTCGGAGGTGCTGCGGGTCATCAGCGCCTCGACCGGCGACTTGGCGCCGGTGTTCGAGACTGTTCTGGCCAACGCGGTGCGGCTGTGCCGGGCCGAGTTCGGCAATCTGGCGTTGGTCGACGGCGACGGCATGCGCATGGCCGCCATGTACAACGCGCCGCGCGAATTCGAGGAAATGCGCAAGCGAGACCCGGTGATCCCGATGGGAAGGTCGCCGCTCGGGGCACTGTTTCGCACGAAAAAAATGGTTCACATCGGCGACCTCGCCGCACTGCCGGCCTATGCCAATTCCGGCATCGTCAAGCAAGCGCGGGCACGCGCCGTGCTTTGCATCCCCATGCTCAAAGAGGACGAATTGCTCGGCGCGCTCGTCCTCTATCGCATGGAGCCGTCGCCGTTCACCGACCAGCAGGTCGAACTCTTGACCAGCTTCGCCACCCAGGCGGTCATCGCCATCGAGAATGCGCGGCTCCTCAACGATTTGCGCCAGCGCACGACCGACCTCACAGTTGCTCGAGCAGCAAACCGCAGCGTCCAAGGTGCTTAAAGTAATCTCGCGATCATGGGGCGACCTCGAGCCCGTATTCGCCTCGATGCTGGACAACGCCGTCCGCATCTGCGCCGCCAGCATCGGAATCATCTATCAGCGCGAAGGCGACGCGCTGCGGATCGTCACAACCCACGGCATTCCTTCCGCGATGGCGGAGGACCTGAAGGCGCGCTCCGGTCGCCGGCCCAAGGCGGATTCGGTGTTCGGCCGCATGATGGCGACCGGGACGGTCGTGCACGTTGCCGACGCGCGGACGGAAAAAGGCTACGTCGGTACGGCCGGCTTCACCGCCGCGCGGGAAATCGGCATCCGCGCCTTCCTGCTGGTGCCGATGCTCAAGAACAATCAGGTGGTCGGCGCGCTCGCAATCGCGCGCCAGGAAACACGGCCCTTCACCGAAAAGCAGATCGCGCTCGTCGCCAATTTCGCCGCGCAGGCCGTCATCGCAATCGAGAACGCGCGGCTCCTCAACGATCTGCGGGCGCGCACCGACGACCTTTCGCAATCGCTGGAGCGGCAGACCGCGACCTCCGATATCTTGCGCATCATCGCTGCCTCGCCCGGCGACGCCGAAGGCACGCTGCGCAAGATCGCCGAAACCACCGCACGGCTATTCGACGCCGCCGGCGTCTCTTTCCGCCTGACGGAAGGCGACGAATTCAAAACGGTGATCGGCATTGGTCAGGGTGCGGAGCAAATCAGCACCACGCTGTATGATGACCCGGCAAAACGTCCGACTGTTCGGCGGTCGCAACCTTCCGGGCACCGTCGTTCGCGAGAATCGGCAAATCCATCTTCCCGACCTGGACCATGTCGATCCCGAAATGGCGGATTGGCCCGGCCCCCCGGTCGCACGCAGGGCCGGAGTTCGCACCATGGTCGGCACGCCGCTGCGCACCCACGGCCGTGCCATCGGGGCGCTGGTGGTCTATCGCAACGTGCTGCAACCATTTCAGCCCGCCGAGCTGCAATTGTTGCAGAGCTTTGCCGACCAGGCTGTCATCGCCATCGAAAACGCGCGGCTCCTCGACGATCTGCGCCAACGCACCGATGACCTTTCCGAGTCGTTGGAGCAGCAGACGGCGGCGTCCGAAGTGCTGCAGATCATTTCCAGCTCACCCGGCGATCTCGACCCGGTGTTCGCCTCGATGCTGGAAAATCGCCGTCCGCATCTGCGCCGCCAGCATCGGCATCATCTATCAGCGTCGAGGGCGACGCGCTGCGGATCGGCACGACGCATGGCATCCCGGCCGCGATTGGCAGCGGCGTGAAGGCACACTCCGCCCGCCATGGCGCGAAGACCGTCTTCGGCCGCATGATGGCGACCGGCCGGTCGTCCACGTTGCCGACGCGCGGAGGAGGAAGGGTACCGTCGGTCGGTCCGGCTTCGCCGCCGCGCGCGAAGTCGGCATCCGCACCTTTCGGCTGGTGCCGATGCTTGGCAACGATCTGGTCGTCGCATTCTCGCGATTGCGCCAGGAAGCGCGGCCCTTACAGAAAAGCAGGTCGCGTTGGTCACGAATTTCGCAAGCCAGGCCGTCATCGCCATCGAGAACGCACGGCTCCTCGCCGAGTTGCGCGAGTTGCTCGACCAGCAGACGGCGACCGCCGACGTGCTGCGTGTTATCTCCAGCTCGCCGGGCGATCTCGAAGCCGGTGTTCGCCAAGATGCTGGAAAGCGCGGCGCGGATCTGCGAGGCCAAATTTGGCATCGCTCGCTTTGCGCGAGGGCGAGGCGTTTCGCCGCGTCGTCCTGCACAATGCGCCGTCGGAATTCCTGGCTTTCAATGAGCGATCGCCGCTGTTCGACATCAAGGTCTTCCCCGCGCTCGCGAAGATCACGAGCGGCAAGGAGGTCGTGCACATCACTGACCTGCAGGCGGAGGGGCCCCAAAATCCGCTTGTGCTATACGGTGGCGCCCGCACGCTCCTTGTGGTGCCCCTTCTCAAGGCGGGCGAAGTTACCGGCATTTTCGGCATTTACCGCCGGGAGCTTCGGCCGTTCACCGAGAAGCAGATCGAGCTTGCACGCAACTTCGCCGCCCAGGCCGTGATCGCTATCGAGAACGCGCGGCTCTTCGAACGAACTGCGCGAGTTGCTCGAGCAGCAGACGGCGACGGCCGAGGTGCTCGGCGTCATTTCGCGTTCGCCCGGCGAACTGCAGCCGGTGTTCCAGACCATGCTGGACAACGCGACGCGGCTCTGCGGCGCGCCGTTCGGAACGATGCTTTTGCGCGACGGCGACGTGCTGCGGCTGGTCGCGCGCGTCGTGCCGCCGGGAACGACCGCGGCGCTGTTTGAAATCGGCTCCGAACTTGTCATCGCCGAACACGGCAACCACCCGCTCGTCCATATGCTCTCCTCGCCGGAGATCGTGTACATCCCCGACATGCGGAACACGCCGGCGTATCTCCAGCGTAATCCGCGAGTTGTCGCGTTCGTCGAGAATATCGGCGCGCGCAGCGTCCTTGCGTGTGCCGCTGGTCAAAGACGGCGAATGCTATCGGCGGCTTCGTCATCTTTACCGTCAGGAGCTCAGTGTCGTTCAGCGAAGAAGCAGACGGCGCTGATGCAGCAACTTTCGCCGCCCAGGCGGTGATCGCGATCGAGAATGCGCGGCTGCTGACCGAATTGCGCGAGCGCACAACCGACCTTCAGGAATTGCTTGATAGGCAAACCGCTACGTCCGAGATTCTACGTGTCATCAGTCAGTCACCGACCGACGTACAGCCCGTGTTCGACAGCATCGTCGTCACCGCCGCGCGGCTGTTGCGCTGCGACTTGGTGTTTGTGTTGCTCCGCGACGGGGCCACCTTTTCGAACGCTGCCGGAGCCTCGCCGGAGGGCCCGCTCACCGATCGCCCGCGCGAGAGTGCGCCGATCGATCCCAATGCCAACTTTCCCGCGCGTGCGATTCTCGACAAGAAGATGCTGCTCCTCCCGGACTGGTCGCTGATCGACCTCCCCGAGCACGAGCGCGTCATCCATGAGATGTACGGTGTGAACTCGGCGCTGTACTTGCCGTTGCTGCGTCAGGAAGAGTGCATCGGCCTGCTCACCTTCATAGGGAAAAGACCCAATATTTTCGGCCCCGGCGAAATCACCCAGGCCGAATCCTTCCGCGACCAGGCCCTGATCGCCATCGAAAACACACGGCTTTTCAACGAGACCAAAGAAGCGCTGGAACAGCAGACCGCGACCTCCGAGGTATTGCAGGTCATCTCAAGCTCGCCCGGCGATTTGCAGCCTGTTTTCGACAGCGCGCTGGAAAACGCCACGCGCCTGTGTGGCGCCAATTTCGGTGCCCTGACGCTGTGGGTGGGCGACGGGTTCCACGCCGCGGCCTTCTACAACATGCCGGCGGCGTTCGAAGAGCGGTTCCGGCGCGAGCCGGTGTTCCGTCCCGGGCCGCTGTCGCCGCTGTCGCGCGCCGGCGCCAGCAAGGAAGTCGTCCAGATCGTCGACCTCGTGCAGGACGCGGCCTACGCTGAGCGCGACCCGCCCGTCGTATCGCTGGTCGAGGACGGCGCGGTGCGCTGCATCGTCGTCGTCCCGATGCTCAAGGAAGGCGAACTGGTCGGCGCGTTCAGCATCTATCGCCACGAGGCGCGCGCGTTCACCAACAAGCAGATCGAGCTGGTCAAGAATTTCGCGGCCCAGGCCGTCATCGCCATCGAGAATACGCGGCTGTTGAGCGAGCTGAGGCAGTCGCTCGAGCAGCAGACCGCGACCGCCGAAGTGCTGGGCGTGATCAACGCGTCCCGTGGCGACCTTCAGCCTGTGTTCGAGGCGATGGTGGATAAGGCGCGGCGATTATGTGAGGCGGATGCAGGACACCTCGCACTTCCCGCCGGTGACGATTATAGAAGCGTTGCTGTCTCCGCGATGTCTCCCGAGATGACGGAGCTGATCCAGTCGATATCATACGCACCCGGCCGCGGAACGGCCATCGGCCGAGCCCTCGCAGAACGCCGTCCGGTTCAGATATCCGACATTGGCGCCGACAATGAACATGTCGGCCAGCAAGCGGCACGTAAAGGCTTCATAAGGACGATCCTGGGAGTGCCGCTGCTCCGGGAGGGCGAGGCAATCGGCGCATTTGGGCTTTCGCGCCAGCGTGTAGAGCCGTTCAGCGAGCGCCAGATCGAGCTGGTCCGTACCTTCGCCGACCAGGCGGTGATCGCCATCGAAAACGTGCGGCTGTTCGAGGCCGAGCAGCAGCGCACCCGCGAACTTACGGAGTTGTTGGAACAGCAGACGGCGACGGCGGAGGTGCTGCGGGTCATCTCGTCCTCGCCGGGCGATCTTGAACCGGTATTTGCATCGATGCTGGAAAACGCCGTCCGCATCTGCGGTGCCACGTTTGGCACGATTTATCGCGCGGGTGCCGGCGGGTTGCAGGTGGTCGCGACACAAAATATGCCGGCCGCGCTCGCCGAGCATAGGCATTCGGCGCAATATCGCCCGGCGGCGCCGAACACGCCGCTCGGCGACGTGGTTGCAAACAGAGCCGTCGTCCACGTCGCCGATATGGCGAAGCATCCAGGGTATACCAAACGTCGTGTTCCGGCGCTGGTATCGGGGGTCGAGGTCGGCGGCGTGCGAACGTGGCTTGGCGTTCCCATGGTCAAAGATGATGAGCTGATCGGGGCGTTCGTGCTGCACAGGCAGGAAACGCGCCCGTTCAGCGGCAAGCAAATTGCGCTGGTCACGAGTTTCGCCAGCCAGGCCGTCATCGCCATCGAAAATACGCGGCTGCTGTCCGAACTGCGCGAATCGTTGCAGCAGCAGACCGCGACGGCCGACGTGCTCAAAGTCATCAGCCGCTCGACCTTCGATCTGCAGACCGTGTTCGATACGCTCGTCGTGTCGGCAGCTCGGCTCTGCGAAGCAGATACCGTAGCCATCGCCCGGCAAAGCGGCGAACATTATCGGCAGGTTGCGAGCCACGGCTATCCGCCGGAGCTCAACGAATTCATGGCGCGAAATGTCATTCCGCTTGGCCGCGGCTCGATCGCCGGGCGCGTGCTGCACGAAGGAAGGGCAGTGCAAATTACGGACGTTCAGACGAACTCGGAATACCAAGTCAAGGAAGCGGCAAGAATTGGCGGCATGCGGACAATGCTGGGCGTCCCCCTGCTGCGCGGAGGAAGCCCGATCGGCGTCATGATACTGAGCCGGAAAAGCGTCCGCCCTTTCACCGGCAAGCAGATCGAATTGGTCGAGACCTTCGCCGACCAGGCGGTCATCGCCATCGAGAATGTCCGCCTATTCGAGGCCGAGCAGCAGCGCACGCGCGAATTGACCGAGTTGCTGGAGCAGCAGACGGCGACGGCGGAAGTGCTGCGCGTCATCTCGTCGTCGCCCGGCGATTTGAAGCCGGTGTTCGATGCTATGCTGACAAACGCGACACGGCTTTGCCAAGCCAATTTCGGCAACCTGGTTCTGTACGAAGACGGCGCGCTGCGTATCGGCGCCTTGCACAACGCGCCGCGCGGCTTCGCCGAGCTTCGGCGCCGCGAGCCGGTGTTCAGGCCCGGCCCTCTGCACCCG
Source organism: uncultured Pseudomonadota bacterium (assembly GCA_963836095.1). Taxonomy (GTDB): domain Bacteria; phylum Pseudomonadota; class Alphaproteobacteria; order Rhizobiales; family Xanthobacteraceae; genus BOG-931. Next base: position 455,010 of record CAWIHU010000009.1, on the reverse strand, counting down.
TTGTCGCGGCTGATGGCCACGAAGAAGGCGATTCACGTTCGCGACATGCGCGAGGAGGCCGCCTACGAGGCGCGCGAGCCGGACGCCGTTGGGTTTGTCGACGGCAGCGGCGTGCGCACGCTGTTGATCGTGCCGATGCTCAAGGAAGGTGAACTGATCGGCGGCATGGGCGTCTACCGTCAGGAGATTCGGGAATTCACCGACAAGCAAATAGACCTGCTGATGAATTTCGCTGCGCAGGCGGTCATCGCCATCGAGAATACGCGGCTCCTCACCGAACTGCGCCGGCGCACGACCGATCTCACCGAGTTGCTGGAGCAGCAGACGGCGACGTTGGAGGTGTTGCAGGTCATCTCCAGCTCACCCGGCGATCTGCAGCCCGTGTTTGAGACGATCCTGGAGAATGCCACGCGCATCTGCCAGGCCAATTTCGGCGTGCTGTCGCTGAGCGAGGGTGATGAGTTTCGCGTCGTCGGGATGCACAATGCGCCGCTGGCCTTTGCCGAGCTGCGACGGCGCGAACCGACTTTCAAGCCGTCTGGTCACATCGGTGCAGTCATCGCGCAAGCTATCGCTACGGAACGGGCTGTACAGATTGCCGATGTCGCTGCCTTGGATGATCCCCTGAGCCGCACGTTCAGCGCGGCGACGGAGGCGCGTTCCATCATTATCGTTCCGATGATCAAGGAAAATGAGGCCATCGGCGTATTCTCGGTCTACCGCAAGGAGGTTCGGCCGTTTAGTGAAAAGCAAGTCGAACTGCTGACCAATTTTGCGGCCCAGGCCGTCATCGCCATCGAGAACACGCGGCTATTGACCGAACTGCGCCACCGCACGGACGATCTCACCGAGTTGCTGGAGCAGCAGACCGCGACCGCCGACGTGCTGCGCGTCATCAGTTCGTCGCCCGGCGATCTGCAGCCGGTCTTCACCGCCATGCTGGAGAATGCCGTCCGCATCTGCGACGCCACGTTCAGCAACATCAATCTTTGGAACGGCGAGGCCTTCGAATTCGTCTGCGGACACAATACCCCGCCCGCGTTCGCCGCAGTCCGCGAGCGCTTTCCGATGCTTCTTCCCAGTCCCAACACCGGCTTGGGCCGCATGGCGGCAAGCAAAGCGGCTGTCCAGATCGTCGATCTCGCGACCGAGCCATCTTATACCGAAGAGCGCAGCCCGCAAATCGTTGCCGGCGTCGAACTCGGCGGCGTCCGCACCGTGCTGTTCGTTCCCATGTTGAAGGAGAACGAATTGGTCGGCGCGTTTACCATCTATCGCCAGGAGGTCCGGCCCTTTACCGACAAGCAGATCGCGCTGATCACGAGCTTCGCCGCACAAGCCGTCATCGCCATCGAGAATGCGCGGCTCCTAACGGAGTTGCGCCAGCGCACCGACGACCTCACCGAATTGCTGGAGCAGCAGACTGCGACATCGGAGGTGCTACGGGTTATTTCCAGTTCGCCCGGCGATCTTGAGCCGGTGTTCGCATCCATCCTGGAAAATGCAACGCGGATATGCCAGGCCAATTTCGCCAATTTGATTCTGCCCGAAGACGGCGCGTTCCGCACGGTTGCTATGCACAACGCCCCAGAAAGCCTTGCGCAAATGCGCGGGCGCGACCCCGTATTCCGCCTCGGTCCGTCGGCGCCGCTCTCGCGAGCGGCGACCACAAAGCAGGTTCTTCAGGTTCATGACCTGTCGGCGGATCCCTCCTACCGGGAGGGCGATCCGGGGGCCGTTCGATTCGTTGACGCTGCACACGTGCGCACAATTCTCATCGTGCCCATGCTAAAGGAGGAGCAATTCATAGGGGCGATCGTCATCTTTCGCCAGGAAGTTCGTCCCTTCACCGACAAGCAGGTCGAGCTGCTGACGAATTTCGCCGCGCAGGCGGTCATCGCCATCGAAAACACGCGACTGCTCACGGAGCTGCGGGCGCGCACCGACGAGCTTGGCCGCTCGGTCGGCGAATTGCGCGCGCTCGGCGAAGTCTCGCAGGCGGTGAATTCGACGCTCGATCTCGAAACCGTGCTCTCGACCATCGTCGCCAAGGCGGTGCAGCTCTCCGACACCGACGCCGGCGCCATCTATGTGTTCGACGAAGTGCAGCGCGAGTTTCATCTGCGCGCCACCTACGGCATGGATCAGGACTTGATCGATGCTCTGTCGAAGCGGCGCGTCAGTTTTGACGAGACCAATGTCACCGTGGCGCTGGAGCGGCGCGAGCCGATCCAGGTCGCGGATTTGCGGGACGAGGCCCCCGGCCCCATCAACGAGATCATCCTGCGCGCCGGCTTCCGCGCGCGGCTGACCGCGCCGTTGATGCGCGGCGACGACATCATCGGCCTGCTCGTGGTGCGCCGCCGCACGCCCGGCGCGTTCCCGCAAAACACCGTCGATCTCGTCAAGACGTTCGCGGCGCAATCGGTGCTGGCGATCCAGAACGCGCGGCTGTTCCACGAGATCGAGGACAAGAGCCGGGAATTGGAGATCGCCGGCCAGCACAAGTCGCAGTTCCTCGCCAATATGAGCCACGAGCTGCGCACGCCGCTCAACGCCATCATCGGCTACAGCGAGATTCTGCAGGAAGAGGCGACCGATATCGGGCAACAGGGTTTCGTTCCCGACCTCAAGAAGATCGAGAGCGCCGGCCGCCATTTGCTCGGCCTGATCAACGACATCCTCGATCTCTCCAAGGTCGAAGCCGGCCGCATGGACGTCTTTATCGAAGACGTTGAGGTGGCGCCGCTGCATCGAAGAGGTGCGCGCGCTCATCGTTCCGCTCGCCGAGAAGAACGGCAACGTGCTGGAATTCGAGCTGGCGAACGACATCGGCACCATGCGCACCGACCGCACCAAGCTCAAGCAGAGCCTGCTCAATATTCTCAGCAACGGCAGCAAGTTCACCGAGCGCGGCCGGCTGTCGCTCGTCGCCGAACGCTACGAAGCGGATCGCCCGATGGTGCGGTTCGTCATCTCCGACACCGGCATCGGCATGACCGAGGAACAGCTCGGCCGCCTGTTCCAGGCGTTCAGCCAGGCGGACGCCTCGACGACCAAAAAATACGGCGGCACCGGTCTAGGCTTGGCGATCTCGCGGGAGTTCTGCCGGCTCCTTGGCGGCGACATCACCGTCGCGAGCATGCCCGGCGAAGGCTCGACCTTCACCATCACCCTGCCGGTGCGCAGCGAATCGCAGCCGCAAGCCAAGCCGGCGCACATCGCGCCGGGCGAAGCGCCGCGCATCGCGTCCGAACGCGGGCAATGCCGCAACCATCCTTATCGTCGACGACGATGCCGGCGGCGCGGGAACTCCTGAGCGCCGGCTTGAAGGGCTCCGGCTATCGGCTGGTTCATGCGGCGAGCGGCATCGAGGCGCTCGATCTCGCCCGCGCCATCCGCCCGGACGTGATCACGCTCGACATTTTGATGCCCAAGCCCGACGGCTGGGACGTGTTGAGCGCGCTCAAGGCCGACGCCGAGCTCGTCGACATTCCAGTGGTCATCGTCACCATGGCGCCGGATCGTGGCATCGGCCTGTCGCTCGGCGCCGTCGACGTGTTGACCAAGCCGGTCGACCGGGCGCGGCTCACGGCATTGATCCACCGCGTGGCGCGGCGCGAGGGCCCGGTGCTCGTCGTCGAGGACGACGCCGATACGCGCGAGATGATGCGGCATACCATCGCCAAGCTCGGTCTCGCCGTCGCCGAGGCCGCGAATGGCCGCCGCGCGCTGTCCTGGCTCGAACAGCATCAGCCGCCGGCGATGATCCTGCTCGACCTGATGATGCCGGAAATGGATGGCTTCGCATTTTTGGACGCCGTCGCCGCGCGGCCCGAATGGCGCGAAATTCCCGTGGTCGTGATGACGGCCAAGCAGCTCACCGCGGCCGAGCGCGAGCGTTTGTTGCTCCAGGCGCGCAAGGTCATGGAAAAAGCCACGGCGACGCGGGTCGATATCGTCGCGGCCGTCGCCGAAGCGGTACGCCGCCGGCCGGCGCGCGCGGCAGCCGAAGATTAGACAGTTAAGGAACAGCAGAGGCAGGAGCCATTCGATGACGAAGGTTTTGTTGGTCGAAGACAACGAGATGAATCGCGACATGCTGTCACGCCGCCTGATACGCCGCGGCTTCGAGGTGGTGTTCGCGGTCAACGGGCAGCAGGGCGTCGACCTGGCGCAGAGCGAAAAGCCCGACATCATCCTGATGGACATGAGCCTTCCGGTCATGGACGGCTGGGAGGCGACCCGGCGCGTCAAAGCCAATGACGCAACACGCGGCGTGCCGGTGATCGGGCTCACCGCGCACGCCATGAACGGCGACCGCGAAAGGGCGATCGAGGCCGGCTGCGACGACTACGACACCAAGCCGGTCGAGTTCGACCGCCTGATCGGCAAGATGGAACGCCTGCTCGGGACCGCGAAAGGTTAGATCGAGCGCCTCATCGTCGCAGCCAAGGAGGGCCCTTGTCGAACACCGAACAAGACGAGCGCCTGAGCCGCGCGGTGACCGCGTTCCTGCGCCAGCAGGTCCAAGCGCCGGCGATCGCGATCACTGATTTTCTCGACATGATCATCGAGGATGCGCGCGTGTCGCGGCCCGCGAGCCTGCGCGCCGACCTCGACCGCATGCGCAGTGCCAGCCTGCAGCTCAACGCGTTCGTGACAAGCCTGATCCAGGATTCGGCGTCCGAGCGCCAAAGCGACGAAACGGCCGAAGCGTTTCACAGCCGGCTGCGTCACGATCTGCGCACCCCGTTGAACGCCATCAAAGGCTACAGCGAGTTGCTCGTCGAGGATCTCGATGCCGACGGCGAAGACGCGCTGCGCGCCGACCTGACCAGGCTGAAGGAATCCGCCGATCAATTGCTCGGCCAGATCGACGCCATGATCGCGCTGGCGCGGCAGGAGAATGCTCAGCCCGCCGACGGTGGTAGCCGCTCGCTCGGACTGGACGTTGTCGCTGACGTGCTGCGCGCGCTCACGCCGCTGCCGGCGGACGGCGCCGCGCGCGCGGCCGCCGCATCAAGCCGCATCCTCGTCGTCGACGACAATGCCGCCAACCGCGACGTGCTGGAACGCCGGCTCGCGCGCGAGGGCCATTACGTCGCGACTGCGGCGAACGGCGCGGCGGCGCTGGAGCTGATGGGCGGAGCGACGTTCGATCTCATTCTGCTCGACCTCATCATGCCGGAAATGAGCGGCTTCGAAGTGCTGCGCCGGCTCAAGGCGGCGGCGCACACGCGCGACGTCCCCGTCATCGTCATTTCGGCGCTCGACGAAATCGACAGCGTGGTGCGCTGCATCGAGGCCGGCGCCGAGGACTATCTGACCAAGCCTTTCAATCCGATCCTGTTGCGCGCGCGCATCGGCGCTTCGCTGGAACGCAAGCGGCTGCGCGACCGCGAAAAGCAGTTCGTCGCCGATCTCGAGCGGGAGAAGGAGCGCTCCGAGACGCTCCTTCTCAACATTCTGCCGCAGAGCATCGTGGCGCGCATGCGCAACGGCGAGACCGCCATCGCCGACCGCGTCGCCGCGGCGACGATCCTGTTTTGCGACGTGGTCGGTTTCACCACGCTCAGCCAGCATTTGCCGGCCGACCGCACCATCGATTTTCTGAGCCGGATCTTTTCCGCGTTCGACCGGCTGGCCGCCGAACTGAAAGTGGAGAAGATCAAGACCATCGGCGACGCCTACATGGTGGCCGCCGGCATTCCCGAGGCGCAGACCGACCACGCCGAGCGCATCGCCGCGCTGGCGCCGCGCATGCTCGACGCCGTGGCGAGCGTCGCCGCGGCGACCGCGCTCGACCTCGAGGCCCGCATCGGCATCCACAGCGGCCCGATCATCGCCGGCGTCATCGGCACGCACAAATTCGTCTACGACGTGTGGGGCGACACGGTGAATACCGCAAGCCGCATGGAATCCCATTCCTTGCCCGGCCGCATCCAGATCTCGGCGGCGACGCGCGACGCGCTCGGCGACCGGTTCCAGCTCGAACGGCGCGGCATCATCGAGGTCAAGGGCAAGGGCATGATGGAGACTTATTTTCTGAACGGGTGATGACCTTTGGAGCTCGCGGTTTCCAGGCGTAGTGCGGATTTACGCAGACGCTGCTTTTCGGTTGAATCCGGTGTCGCCGAGGAATCGTCAGAATCAACAGGCCGGTGAATCCCGGACGCGGGGGCGAACGACATGAGTAAAAGAATACTCGTGGTGGAAGATCAGGACGATAACCGGCGAATCCTGCGCGATCTGCTCAACAGCGTCGGCTTTGAAACGCTGGAGGCTGAAGACGGCGCACAAGGGATCGCCGCCGCAGAGGCGCATCGGCCGGATCTGATTCTCATGGATATCCAGATGCCGATCGTGGACGGCTATGAGGCGACGCGACGAATCAAGGCGAATCCCGAGTTGCGCGCGATTCCGATCATTGTCGTCACGTCCTACGCACTCAGCGGCGATGAAGCCAAAGCCCGTGCCGCGGGCTGCGACGACTACATGACCAAGCCTTATAGTCCGCGTCAGTTGCTGGCGAAGATTTCGAGCCTATTTGACGTAAAATGTGGCAACGGGCCCCGAACTATGGCCCGTCGGGCGTAAACAGGATAAAGTCACAGCCCTTAGTCGATCAAGGGGGTGGCGCCATGATGGATTTCTCTCGCGCGCTCTCGGCGGCTTGGTTCATGGTGGTCGGAGCGATCACCTTGCTGACCGGCGGGGCGGCATTTTCGCAAAACCCGACGAAACGCATCTATATCGTGCAGAGCTACGAGGTCGGACACGTGTGCGGCGAGCCGCAGGCCGAGGGCATTTTGCAATCGCTCGCGGCCGCCGGTTGGAACGTCGGACAAAATCTGGAGCTTCGTTCGTACTACATGGATACCTACCGGACCAATACGACTCCGGAAAGCATGCAGCGCGAAGGCCAGAAAGCTCTCAAGGAAATCGGCGAATTCAAGCCCGACATCGTGTTTGCTCTCGACGATGCTGCCGTCGCCCAGGTGATGATGCCGCTCGTCGGGCGTGACGATATCTCGGTAGTCTTTTCCGGCATGAACGGCCAGCCCGAGATGTACAACGAACGCAAGCACTACATGGAAAGCTGGGCCCATCCCGGCAGCAATGTCACCGGCGTTTACGAGAAACTCTACGCCGCGCAAGCGGTGAAAGTCATGGAGCAAGCGATTCCGCGCCTGCACGGCGAAAAGGTCGTCATGATCACCGACCATTCTCCCACCGGGAATGGGCTTACCAAGCAATTCGAGCTCGAGCTCAAGGACGTGACCGATGTGCGATGGGAAGTCCAGCGTGTGCAGGATTGGTCCGACTATATGGCGCTGATCGAGCGCCTGAACAACGACGCAGAGGTCAAAGCGATCTATCCGGTTGCTCTGTCGCTGCCGGTCGCCGGCGGCGGACACTACGCCGCCGCCCAGATTTACGATTGGACGCTTGCGCATTCGCGCAAACCAGAGATGGCGATCAACTACTTCTTTGCCCGCATGGGTCTGTTCGGCGGCGCGGTCGTAAATTTCGGCGCGATGGGACGGCTGGCGGGCCAGCAGGGAGCGAAGATTTTCAAAGGCGCGAAGGCCGGCGATCTCCCGATCGAGAACGCGCCGGATTACGCCATCGTGTTCAATCTCAAACGCGCCAGGGACCTTGGCATCGAGATACCGGCGCGGGTTCTGGCCGCGGCCAACGCGGTTTACAAGGACGACCTGGTGCCGCTGCAGGGCCGGCCGCTACTTTACGACCGGACGATCAAATCCTTCTGACAGACAACCGCTCCGGAGTGGTTCGCGGTGTAGATGACGCGCATGCCGAACGAAGCAGACAAAATTCCGTATCGGCGGCGCTCGTTCAAAAGCAAGTTGATGCTGTTGGTGGCGCTGGCGGTGACGTTACCGGCGCTGCTGACCTGCCTCATTCTCGGCATTCAACTCAATCGCCAAGCGCGCGATCTGTTCGCGAACGGCCTTTCCGCCAACCTGGAAACATTCGCCCTCGTCCTGCAGGACGCCGAAAAGAACGTGTTCGAGGGGGTAAACAGGATGGCCTCCGACAACACGCTGCAGATCACGCTCGATCTCGAGATGTCGTCGCAACTGGCCGCCTATATCGAGGAGCAGCGCCGCGTGCTGGGGATCGCGTTCGTCGCGGTCTACAACGCCAATTCGCGCAACATTGCTTTTTCAGGGATCGACAAGGACGCCACGCTCGGACAATGGCGATTTGCAGCGCAAGACGAGCCGGGCGGCGCCGGCTGTGCGGTCGCGCGCGAACAGCCACAGCAATTGGTGCGCTGCAATGGCACGGTATATCTCGCGTCGGTCGTGAAGGTCTTGCGGGCCCACGACGCCAATTTGGGCGACGCCGGACAAGACCGAGGCTCGCAGCTCTTGGGTTACGTGCTCGGCGGAATGCCGGTCGCGAACTCCGCTCTGATCGACGAATTACTGAGCCGCCGCATCCTGCATCCACTGATCTGGGACGGCAATGATCTGATTTATTCGAACATTGCGACGGATGAGACATTCGCACCGGCTCGTATCGACGGGGAGGCTCACGAGTACGACATCGACCAAACTGCTTATCTCGGAGTGGTGAAAGCCCTGCATATCGGAGCGCGGACGCTCGAATACGGCGTCGTGGCGCCGCTTGCTCCATTGCGCGAAACGCTGTGGAGATCGGTGCTAACCGTGGCAGGCATCGGTTTGCTCGTCGTGGCCGTCACGCTGATCGCGTTGAGCCTGCGGGCCAATCGCTTGCTGCGCCCGATCGAGCAGTTGCGCCTCGGTGCGGCGCGCATTGGCAGCGGCGATCTCGCGCAGCGTATCGCGATCAAGAGCGGCGACGAATTCGAGGCGCTCGCCGACCAGTTCAACGATATGACCGGACGACTACGCGGATCCTACGCCGATCTCGAAAGCAAAGTCGCCTTGCGGACGCGGGAGCTCGCGCAGTCCGTGGCAGAGCTGCAAGCGTTGGGCGAAGTCAGTCAGGCCGTGAATTCCACCCTCGATCTGGAAACTGTTCTGTCCACGATCGTCGCCAAGGCGGTACAATTGTCGGCCACGGATGCCGGCTCAATCTACGTACTGGAAGAGGCGAACCGGCAGTTCCATCTGCAGGCGACCTACGGTATGACCGCAGAAATGATCGCCGCCCTGAGCGACGAGCGGCTCGACTTCCGCGAAAGCACGATCGCAACGGTGGTGCAGCGGCACGCGGCGGTGCAGATCGCCGATTTGCGCGACGAGCCGCCGGCGGCGACGCAGCAGATTCTGCTGCGCTACGGTTATCGCGCGCTCCTGGTGCTGCCGCTGTTACGTGCGGAGGGCGTTATGGGTGTCCTCGTCGTGCGCCGCAAACAACCAGGCGGCTTCCCGTCGCAGACGATCGACGTTCTGGAAACATTCGGGGCGCAATCCGTGCTGGCCATCCAGAACGCCCGGCTGTTCCGGGAAATCGACGACAAGGGAAGGCAACTGGAGCTGGCCAGCACGCACAAATCCCAGTTTCTCGCCAATATGAGCCACGAGCTGCGCACGCCGCTCAACGCCATTCTCGGCTACAGCGAACTCATCCTCGACGGCATCTACGGCGAGGCGCCGACGCAGATGCGAGCGGTGCTGGAGCGCGTCCACAGCAACGGCAAGCATCTGCTCGGCCTCATCAATGACGTGCTCGATCTTTCGAAAATCGAGGCGGGGCAGCTCACGCTTGCGCTCGGCGATTATTCCATCAAGGACATGGTGCACGGCGTCTACAGCGCGGTCGAACCGCTGGCGGCCACGAAGAACCTCGGCTTCAGGATCGACATCCCCCCCGACCTGCCGCGCGCCCGCGGCGACGACCGGCGGCTCACCCAAGTACTGCTCAATCTGGTCGGGAACGCCATCAAGTTCACCGACACCGGCGAGGTCGCCATCGACGCCCGTGCAGAGAACGGCGCTTACACGATTGCAGTGCGCGACACCGGACCGGGAATCTCCGAAGCGGACCGAGTGAAAATCTTCGACGAATTCCAGCAGGCTGACAATTCTCAGACCAGGAGCAAGGGTGGGACCGGCCTCGGCTTGTCGATCGCGAAACGTATCGTCGAAATGCACGGTGGACGATTGTGGGTCGATTCGAGCCCGGGCAAGGGTTCGACGTTCTCGTTCACGGTGCCGTTGCGGGTGGAACAGCAAGCGGAACACTCATGACCCGGCGGTGCGGCGATGATAAGGCCCTCGGGGCCGGCAACCGCCACGGCACCGAATGTCGCAGCATGTGCCGCCTGCGCGCAAACTTTGTCGAACAGCGCTAGCCAACGCCGGATCACCGATGCACAAGCCCCCGCGCATTCTCATCGTCGATGACAACGAGACCAACCGCGACATTCTTCTCGCGCGGCTGCGGCCGCAGGGCTACGAGCTGATGGACGCCGCCGACGGGGAAGAGGCCTTGGCCATGGCGCGGCAGCACCATCCCGATCTCATTCTACTCGACGTTATGATGCCGAAGATCGACGGCATCGAGGTCTGTAAAATCTTGAAGTCGGACCGCGACCTGCCTTTCATGGCCGTCATTTTGGTGACGGCGAAGGCTGACACCAGGGACGTGGTCGCGGGCCTCGAAGCCGGTGCCGACGAATATCTGACCAAGCCGGTCGATCAGGGCGCGCTCGTCGCCCAAGTCAAATCGATGCTGCGAATCAAGGAGCTGACCGATCAGGTGCTGGCGCAGGCCGCTGACCTCGCGGACTGGAACCGCACGCTCGAAGACCGCGTGACGCATCAGCTGGCGCAGATCGAGCGAATGGACCGCATGAAGCGGTTTCTGCCCCCGCAAGTGGCCGAGCTTATCCTCTCCTCGGGCGACGAACGCATGCTCGACAGCCACCGCCGCGAAGTCACTGTGGTATTCTGCGACTTGCGCGGCTTTACCGCCTTCTCGGAGACATCCGAGCCGGAAGAGGTGATGCACATTTTGCGCGACTACCACGAAGCCGTCGGCGCGATCATCCACAAATTCCAGGGCACCATCGAGCATTTTGCCGGAGACGGTTTGATGGCGATGCTCAACGATCCTTTGCCCTGCCCGGAGCCGTGCGCCGCGGCAGTGCGGATGGCTGCGGAAATGCGCGCGACGGTCGGCGTATTGACCGCCAAATGGCGCAAGCACGGTTTCGATCTCGGCTTCGGCATCGGCATCGCGCACGGCTACGCCACGCTCGGCCGCATCGGCTTCGAAGGCCGGCTCGAATACGCCGCCATCGGCGCCGTACCCAACCTCGCTTCACGGCTGTGCAGCGAAGCGAAAGATGGACAGATCTTGATCGATAACAAAGTTATCGCTGCGGTCGAAGCCATCGCCGATCTTGAGCCACTCGAAGCGCTGACGCTCAAGGGTTTCCATCGGCCGATCAGGGCGGCCAATGTCAAGACGGTCACCGGCTGACGCAGTGCAGTTCAGCCGTTTTCGCCGTGTCCGCCGTTCCGCGGCCGCGCTATCGTCCGCCATGTTTCCCGATTCGTCCGGCAGCAAAGCCTTACTCCATCACCGGCCTTTCCTGTTCTATTTCGCCGCCCGCGGCCTCTCTAAATTCAGTTATCAGATCGCCGCCGTCGCGGTCGGCTGGCAGGTCTATGCGCTGACCAACAGCGCCCTGGCGCTCGGCCTCGTCGGGCTGGCGCAATTCGTGCCGACCGCGATACTCGTCTTCGTCGCCGGCCACGCCGCCGACCGCTACGACCGCAAGCGGGTGGCGCAGCTGTCGCAGTTCGCCGCGGCGGCGGCGGCGGCGTTCCTGGCCTGGGGCAGCTTCGCCGGCTGGCTCAATGTCGGCGAAATCTTCGCCGCCGTGACGGTGTTCGGCGCCGCCATCGCGTTCGAGAATCCGGCCGCCGCGGCGATGCTGCCGCTCACCGTGCCGGACGGCATGCTGCAACGGGCGTCGGCGCAATCGAGCGTTTCGGTGCAGATCGCGACCATCACCGGACCGGCGGTCGGCGGCTTCGCCTATGCGCTCGGGCCGGACGTGCCCTATGGCGCGATGGCGGTGTTGTGGCTGGCGGCGGGCCTCATCAACGGCGCCGTGGCGCTGCGCCCGCAGACCGTCAGCAAGGAGCCGCCGACGCTCGCCGGCCTGTTCGCCGGCGTCGGCTTCGTGCGCAACAATCCCGCCATTTTCGGCACCATCTCGCTCGATCTGTTCGCGGTTTTGTTCGGCGGCGTCACCGCGCTGCTGCCGATCTATGCGCGCGACATCCTGCACACCGGGCCGTGGGGCTTGGGCGTGCTGCGCGGCGCGCCGGCGGTCGGCGCCGTGCTGATGGCGAGTTTATTGACGCGCCGCCCGCTCAGCCGCCGCGTCGGCATGCGCATGTTCGAGGCCGTGATCGTCTTCGGCGTGGCGACGATGGTGTTCGCGCTGTCGCATCTGTTGTGGCTGTCGGTCCTGGCGCTGGCCGTTCTCGGCGCGGCCGACATGGTGAGCGTGGTGATCCGCGTCTCGCTGGTGCAGTTGCGCACACCCGACGCCATGCGCGGCCGCGTCGGCGCGGTGAATTATCTGTTCATCAACGCATCGTCGCAGCTCGGCGATTTCGAGACCGGCGTCGTCGCCGCGCTGATCGGCGCCGTCCCCGCGGCACTGGTTGGGGGGGCGGCCACCGTCGCCGTGGCGCTGCTGTGGATGAAATTGTTCCCGACGCTGCGCGACGTTCGAGCGGCTGGAGTAGACGCGCTCTAATCTATGATGCCCGCGAGAAGCGCGTTTCGCCGGCCGCGAGATAGGCGTCGAATACGGCGCAGACGGCGCGCACGAACACGCGGGCGTGCTCCGGCACCGTGATGGTGTCGCCGTCGCGCGCGACGATGCCGTCCGCGGAGAGCGCGTCGATCGCGGCAAGCTCGGCCGCAAAGTGCGCCGGGTCGGTGCCGTGGGCGCGGCAGACCACGGCGAGGTCGACATAGAGATCGCACATCAGGCGCTCGATGACCGCGGCGCGCAGCCGGTCCTCGTCGCTGAGCACGCAGCCGCGCACGGTCGCTAAGCGGCCGGCTGCAATGGCGTCGCGATAGGCTGGCATACCGGGCGCGTTCTGCACGTAACCGCCGGGCAAGGCCCCGATCGCCGACGGGCCGAAGCCGATGAGAATCGGCGAGTCGTCGGTGGTGTAGCCCTGGAAATTGCGGTGCAGCCGACCCTCGCGCTGCCGTCGCACCAGAAGGTCGGCGTCTTTCGCGAAATGGTCCAGTCCGATGCGGCGATAGCCGGCCGCGACGAAGGTCTCGGCGGCGGCGCGGTTTTGCGCGAAGCGCTCTGAGTTATCCGGCAGCGCGTCCTCCGGCAGCAGCTTTTGGTGACGCTTCATCCACGGCACATGGGCATAGCCGAACAGCGCGATGCGGTCGGGATCGAGCGCGAGCGCGCGCTGCGCGGTGGCCGTGACGGTCGCCACGGTCTGAAACGGCAGGCCGTATATCAGATCGAGATTGATGGCATTGATGCCCGCGCCCCGCAGCCATTCGGCGACGCGTGCGGTCTGCTCGAAACTTTGCACACGCCGCACCGCCTGTTGCACCCGCTCGTCGAAATCCTGCACGCCGAGACTGGCGCGCGTCGTCCCTAAGTCCGCCAGCACCTCGACGTGGCCGCGGGCCAATGTGCGCGGGTCGATTTCGACCGCCATCTCCGCATCCGGCGCGACGGTGAAGGACTTGCGCAGGGCGGCCATGACGCGGGCGAAGTCGCGCGGCTGCAGCATGGTCGGCGTGCCGCCGCCCCAATGAATGTGGCTGACGACCGGCCCGATGAGGTGACCGCTGACGAGCGCGATCTCGCGTTCGAGAAGCTCGACATAGGCCGCCACCGGCTCGTAGCGGCGCGCCACTGTGGTGTTGCACCCGCAATAAAGGCACAGCTCCGCGCAGAACGGCACGTGCAGATAGATCGAAACCGCGGTGCGCGCCGGCAGCGCCGCGAGCCAGCGTTGGTATGACCGCGCGTCGGTGTGCGGGCCGAACTGAACCGCCGTCGGATAGCTGGTGTAGCGCGGAATGCGCCGGTCCAGATGTTTCTGCAAATCGCGTTGCGGCAAGTTCGTTGGCATGAGGGCACCTGGGGGCTTTCGTGCTGGCGCCATCACAATTCCAGAATGGGCGGCGGCGAATTGACCTAGATCAAAGCGCCGCGCCGCCTTGTTCTCATATTTGTTTCACTCGCAACGAATGCCGTGAGGCAGTCAGAGCGAGTGGGGCGGCGCAGCTACGGGGGTACTGCGCCGCCTTTATTTTTTGATTTATATAGATATATCAATATACTGGTTTGGGTTTACCGCAATCCACACGATCCCGCGGCCGCCGTGGCGCCGCTTGACCGCGCCTCGTGCCGCGTATAGTTTCAATCGAAACAATTAGATCGCTCGTCCCCCGTCGAGCATTTGCCCCGTGAAGCGTCTGCTGCGGCTTGCCCGCGCGCGCCCGCGGCGGCCACAGACGGGGGAAGCCTTCATGAGCGTCGCCGCCACCGCGCCATCGCATCCATTCACGCCGTCCTCGTCAGCCGCCGGTGCCGCATCGAGCGTCGGCGCAGACCATCCGACCGGATGGCGGCGTTACGTTTTCTCGACCAATCACAAGGACATCGGCACGATGTACTTGGTGTTTGCGGTGACCGCGGGCCTCATCGGCGGCCTCCTGTCGCTCGCCATGCGGCTCGAGCTGCAGCATCCCGGCATGCAGGTGTTCACCAGCGCGCATACCTTCAATGTGTTCGTCACCGCCCATGGACTGATCATGGTGTTCTTCATGATCATGCCGGCGCTGATCGGCGGCTTCGGCAATTGGTTCGTGCCTTTGATGATCGGCGCGCCGGACATGGCGTTCCCGCGCATGAACAACATCTCGTTCTGGCTGTTGCCGGCCTCGATCGCGCTGCTCGTCATCTCGATGTTCGTCGAGGGCGCACCCGGCGAAAACGGCGCCGGCACCGGCTGGACGGTCTACGCACCGCTGTCGACCTACGGCCATCCCGGCCCGGCGATGGATTTCGCCATCCTGTCGCTGCATCTCGCCGGCGCCTCATCGGTCCTCGGCGCCATCAACTTCATCACCACGATCTTCAACATGCGCGCGCCCGGCATGACGCTGCACAAGATGCCGCTGTTCGTGTGGTCGGTGCTGGTGACCGCGTTCCTGTTGCTGCTGTCGCTACCCGTGCTGGCCGGCGCCATCACCATGCTGCTGACGGACAGGAACTTCGGCACCACCTTCTTCAATCCGGAGGGCGGCGGCGATCCGATTCTGTTCCAGCATCTGTTCTGGTTCTTCGGCCACCCCGAAGTCTACATTTTGATCCTGCCGGCATTCGGCATCGTCAGCCAGATCGTAGCGACGTTCTCGAAGAAGCCGGTGTTCGGTTATCTCGGCATGGCCTATGCGATGGTGGCGATCGGCGCCATCGGCTTCGTCGTCTGGGCCCATCACATGTACACGGTCGGCATGTCGGCGACCGTGCAGGCCTATTTCGTCGCCGCCACCATGGTGATCGCCGTGCCGACCGGCGTGAAGATCTTCTCCTGGATCGCCACCATGTGGGGCGGCTCGATCGAGTTCAAGACGCCGATGGTGTGGGCGCTCGGCTTCATCTTCCTGTTCACCGTGGGCGGCGTCACCGGCGTCGTTTTGGCCAATGCCGGCGTCGACCGCGTGCTGCAGGACACCTATTACGTCGTCGCCCACTTCCACTACACCATGTCGCTCGGCGCCACCTTCGGCATCTTCGCGGGCTGGTACTACTGGTTTCCCAAGATGACCGGCTACACTTACTCGGAGACGCTCGGCAAGCTGCACTTCTGGATTTCGTTCGTCGGCGCCAACACCATCTTCTTTCCGCAGCACTTCCTCGGGCTCGCCGGCATGCCGCGCCGCATCGCCGACTATCCCGACGCCTATGCCGGCTGGAATTTCGTCTCCTCGATCGGCGCCTACATCTTCGCCGCCGGGCTTCTCGTGTTCGCCGTCAACATGATCCAGGCGTTCGCCCGCAAAGCGCCGGCCGGCGCCAATCCGTGGGGCGCCGGCGCCACCACGCTCGAATGGACGCTGCCGTCGCCGCCGCCGTTCCATCAATTCAACGAGCTGCCGCTGATCAAATAAGGGGAGCGATTCTGCGCGCCGCGACGGACCAGCCGCGGCGCACATTCCTTGGGCTTGATTGACGTAAGTCAAAGATCGATGCGCGATCCGTTTGTATGGTCATGCGAGAATGACAAGAGGAGGGTCGCATGACAGACCTTGCACACCGCACACAATCGCCGATGGAAGCCATTCGCCAGTGGTGGCGCGACTGGAGCGGAAGCGATGCCGCCGAATTCAGGTATTGCGAAGAGGCCGAAGTGGCGGAAATGGCCAAGGATGCCGGCGTAAGCGTGAACGAACTTCTGACGCTGGCGCGGATCGGACCCAAATACGCCGACCTGCTGGCGCGCCGCATGGCGGCGCTGGACCTCGACCCGGCCGAAGTCGGCCGCATCGAGCCGCAAACCCTGCACGATTTGCAACGCGTCTGCACCATGTGCAAGAGCCACGGCCGTTGCGCGCGCGATCTCGCTCGCGACGCCAATGATCCGGCATGGGAGAGCTATTGCCCGAACTGCCAGACGCTGGAGGCGCTCAACGAACTGCCGTGGGCGTCGCGGAGCGAGTTCTGACGCGCCCGGAGGTCCGGCAACCACTTTCGGGACAATCATTCGACAGCGCGGCAAGCGCGAAGGGGCAGATATCATGGGCCAGATCGTACTTGCCGCCAAGGTCACGCATGTGCCGTCGCTGATGCTGTCGGAACAGGACGGCCCGCTCAAGGGACGGCGAGCGCCGGCGATCGAATCGCTCAAGGAAATCGGCCGGCGGGCGCGCGCGCGCGGCGCCGTCACGTTTCTGATTTTCGACACCCACTGGCTGTCGAACTTCGGTTTTCACATCAATGCCAATGCGCGACACGCGGGCACCTACACCAGCCACGAAGCGCCGCACATGATCCACGACTTGAGCTACGATTATCCTGGCGCCCCGGCGCTGGCCGATTTGATTGCGCAGGAGGCCTTAACCGACGGCCTCGAAGTCCACGCCCACCGCGTCCCCAGTCTGGCGCTCGAATACGGCAGCATCGTTCCGATGCACTACATGAACGCCGACCGCGCGCTCAACGTGCTGCCGGTGGCGTCGCCCTTGTTCGCGAGCGTCGAGGAGAACCGCAAATTCGGCGAAGCCTGCCGCCGCGCCATCGCGCGCGCCGACGGCAACGTCGCGGTGCTGGCCTCGGGCTCGTTGTCCCACAAGGTGGTCAGCAACCGCCAGGTGGGCGCAAACCAGTGGGACATTATGTCGAGCGAGTTCAACCGGCAGATGGATCTGCGTGTGTTGGAATTGTGGGGCGCGCGGCGCTACCGCGAGTTCGTCGACCTGTTGCCGGAATACGCCACCAAGTGCAGCGGCGAAGCGCTGATGGCGGACACCGCGATGCTGTTCGGCCTGCTCGGCTGGGAACATTATGATGGCGCGGCCGAGCAGCTGTGCGATTATTTTCCCTCCAGCGGCACCGGCCAGGTCAACGTCGAGTTTCACCTCGGCTGAGCGCTGAGGGCGGTCGTCATCCTGAGGCGGCCGCGAAGCGGCCCTTGAAGGATGCATCTCAGGCGCCGGGCCGTCGCCCTTCGAGGCTCGCTGCGCTCGCACCTCAGGGTGACGGTAACCATTCGCCTTTATTAACTCCACACCCGCCCGACGTGCCGCACTTCGTTGAGCAAGAGATTGCCGAGCCGTTTGGCGCGGTTGCGCACGATCCGCTCGAGGCCGCTGTCGACGAAATATTGCAGAATGATGAGGTCGCGCGTCGTCACTTCGGGACCGACCGGATCGACCGAGTGCCAAGTATCGTCGCCGACGGCGAACGCGAAGCCGCAATTGGGCGCGAACCGGTTCCTCCCGGCGCGCACGAGACTGCCGTCCGCGGCGCGCGCGTGAACGACGGTGCCGATATGGGAGAGCGTATCGTCGCGCGGCAGATAGATGAGGACGGTGATGGCCTTCCAGTGCGTGTCGGTGTGCGGCGGGATGTGATAGCCGGCGACGTCGCGGGTGAGCACTGGGATCGGAAACAGCCCGACGTCAGCGAAGTCGGCGCCGAAGCGGCGCCGCAATCCCGGCGCGAGGCGCCGCACGAACGCCGCCTCGAGCTCGCTCGAACACAGGACGCGGCCGACCAGGTCCCACACGCGACGCTGCCGCGGCGGCAGGAAGCGGACGTATTCCGGAAACAGGTCGATCTTGACCCGCGTCGGCGCGCCGTGTTCGCGGTCTTTGCTGCGGCCGGACATCGCCCGGTAGTCGGACGACTCCGGCATGGTCTCGAGCATTTGCCGGTAGAGGTCGGGCGGGAAAAAGTGGTCGAACTCGATGTGATGGAACGGCGCGTCGATCGACTTGGCGCCATCCACCGCTTTCACCACGAACGCGGTCACGTCATCGACCGCCGCCGCATGGCCCACTGTTGCCGCATCGTCTGTCGCCAGTTCGTCTGCCACCAGTTCGTCGGTCACCACGTGACGTCACCCGCTCTCGGTTACAATCGCAACGAATTTGTTGACGGCAATCTGGCCGGTCTTTGATCTAGATCAATTCGGCGCGGCCGCGAGCACGATTGGTTGGGAGTGGCCTGACGAACCCATCGTTCCGAAGAGCGGCGGGAGAAAGCGAGCGTATCGACACCCGCCATGATGCCACGATTGAAAGCGCTTATTCTTCGCCTCCTGGACGAGCATCGCGTCATGACGCTCGCAACCAACCGGCCCGACGGCTGGCCGCAGGCGACCATGGTCGGCTATGTCAATGACGGCTACCTGTTGTATTGTTTCGTGGCCCGCAACACGCAGAAGTACGCCAACATCCTGCGCGACCCGCGGATCTCGCTGACCATCGGCAGCGACGCCGCCGACCCCTCCGAGATCAAGGGCCTGTCGCTTGCCGGCCGCGCCGCCGAGGTCACCGACCGCGTCGAGTTCGAGGATGTCGCGAAGCTGCGCCTGAAGAAGTACCCGGAATACGCGGCGGCGTCCGCGCGCCTTTCGAGCGACGCCAATGCGCAACGCCTCATGCCGCAGCCGCCGCCCGCACGCATCGCTTTGCTGCGCATTGCGCCGGACATCATCTCCGTCCTGGATTACTCGCAAGGATTCGGCCACAGCGAACTCGTCACCTTCAGCGAGCGGGGGCTCGACGTCCACATCGACAGCCTGCGCCATCGCTGGAATGGCATTCACAGCGGCGAGTGAGCGAAGGCCGCGTTGCGCACCAGCAATGATCCGGCCGCGACCGTGGCATGCAGATCGTCCTTGCCACGTTAACCGGCAAGCAATGGTGCGATGGCTAAGGAAAAGTCGACGCAACCCGGGGACGGGCTCGGCGTCATTTGCAAAACCATCAAGATTTGCCGGGAAGGATTTTCCATGAGCTGCAACGCCTGTACCGTATTTCCGACATCGCAGCAGGAATGGGTGGCGCATCTGGAAAACGGCCCGGTCGGGCCGTTCATGAGCCAGGACATGGCGCTGAAGGTCGCCATCAACGAAGCGATGCGGTTGCGGCGGTCGAACCGCTCCGTCCGGGTGGTCGTGCGGGACCGGGACGGGAGCGTGTGCGCGGAACGCTGCCTGTGCCAAGAATTCGGCCGCTGAATTCGGCCGCTATTTCGGATGATCTCGAGCGGCGTTTTGGTACAAAGTCATTTTCAACGAGGAGCGGCGCCGATGATCAGGCCGCCAGGGCTCGTCGGCTTGATCGCCGGTGTCGTGATGCTTGGCGGCGCGACGCCGCCTTGGGCGCAGGACGATCGCCTCGGCCGCGCGCTCGACGCCGTGGTCTCCGCCTACCCGGACGCCTTCACCGGGCACGACGACACGGCGCTGCATTGGCGCGACGGCGCGGTCATGCCGGCATCCGACGGCATCGAGAACAAGACGTTCTCGGAACTGCTGCGGCGCGCGTCCATTCTCGATCAGTTCCGCGTTCCCTATCCGCGCGGCCCGCTGCCGAAACCGCCGGCCGTCGATGCCGATCCGGGGCGGTTTCGCAACGCCGCGTTCTTCACCAAAATGTATGGCGACTGCCGGGAAGGGCGAGGTAGTCGGCGCGGCTCGTCTCTGTCGTCTGGCTTCCCAAGAGCTGGGGCCAAACGATCCGCGTCACCGCCGTGAACGGCGTCGACCAGCGTTTGCGCGCCGTATCTTTGGAACTCGACGCTCTGCCCGAAAACATCAAACGCGCCGCATATCCGATCGCAGGCACCTACAATTGCCGCGCGGTGGCGGACACCGGCCAGCCCAGCGCCCACGGCTATGGGATCGCGATCGATCTCAATCTTGCCTTCTCCGATTACTGGTACTGGCGAGGGCACGACGGCGCCGCCCTCTATCGCAACCGCATGCCCGAGGAAATCGTCGCGATCTTCGAAAAGCACGGATTTCATCTGGGGCGGCAAGTGGTATCACTTCGATACCATGCATTTCGAATATCGACCTGAACTGCTGATCGGCAACGATTGAGACAGGCCGGCGTCACCGCCGTCCAAACAAACGGTCGAGCAGCCAGGTATCGAGGCGTTCGCCATTGTCTCCCGCCGGCGCCGATGACGGCCGCGGCGCGGACGCGCCGGCGCCGCCGACGTTCTGCGGCGGCAACGGCGGCGAGCCGAACCAGCCGGCGCCCGAGACGCCGGGGAGCGGCGACGGCGCGACGCCTTGATGGGCGACCTTCATGAACCGGCTCCAAATCTCGACCGGCAGGCCGCCGCCGGTCGCTCTGCGGGTCGGCGTGTTGTCGTCGTTGCCGAGCCAGATGCCGGCGACCAGATGCGAGGTGAAGCCGATGAACCAGGCGTCGCGGAAATCCTGGCTGGTGCCGGTCTTGCCGGCCGCGAGCCAGCCGGGCAGATCGGCGCGGCGTGCGGTGCCGCTCGTGAGCGTCTCGTGCAGCATCGCATCCATCATCGCGACGTTGCGAGGATCGATGATGCGGCCGAGCGGCTGGGCGGCATGTTCGAACAGCGTCTTGCCGTCGGCGCCGCGCACGCGCTCGACGATATGGGGCGACACGGCATAGCCGCCATTGGCGAACGGCGCGTAGGCGGAGACGAGCTCGAACGGCGAGACTTCCGAGGTGCCGAGCGCGATCGAGGCGTTGGGTTGCAGGATCGAATTGATGCCGAGCCGATAGGCGGTGCGGATGACCGCGGCCGGGCCGAATTCGAGCGTCAGGCGCACCGATACGGTATTGAGCGAATTGGCGAGCGCCTGGGTGAGCGTCACCGGCCCGGCATATTCCCGTTCGTAATTCTCGGGCTTCCAGCCCTTCACCGCGATCGGCGCGTCCTCGCGCACCGTGTCGGGCGTCAGCCCGTGTTCGAGCGCGGTCAGATAGACGAACGGCTTGAACGCCGAGCCGGGCTGGCGTTTCGCCGCGATGGCGCGATTGAACTGGCTCTCGGCGTAGCTTCGCCCGCCGACCAGCGCGCGCACGGTGCCGTCCGGCGTCATGGCGACGAGCGCGCCCTCGCCGATGCCGAGCTTTTCGCCCTTCTGCGCCAAAGCGTCGTCGAGCGCGCGCTCGGCCGCGCTTTGCAGCGTCGGATCGATCGAGGTCTCGACCACGATGTCCTCGTCGAAGCGGCCGACCAGATCGTCGACCACGTCCATGACCCAATCGGCGACGTAATTGACCGAGCCGGCCGCGGTCGGCTTGATCGCGCGCGCGGGATGCGCGAGCGCGACGCGTGCCGCGTCCTCGCCAATCAGATGC
Organism: uncultured Pseudomonadota bacterium; assembly: GCA_963836095.1. Lineage (GTDB taxonomy): Bacteria > Pseudomonadota > Alphaproteobacteria > Rhizobiales > Xanthobacteraceae > BOG-931. The sequence goes on along the minus strand of CAWIHU010000009.1, from coordinate 433,164 downwards.
TGCGCCGCCATGTCGTCGATGACGATTCGGGCGCGGCGCGCGGCGCCGTCGGGATTATGGCTCGGCGACAGCCGCGACGGCGATTGCACCAGCCCGGCCAGCATCGCCGCCTCGGCGAGCGTCAGATGCCGCGCCGATTTGCCGAAATAGCGCTGCGCCGCGCCTTCGACGCCGTAGGCGCCGGCGCCGAAATAGACGCGATTGAGATAAAGGTCGAGAATCTCGGCCTTGCTGTATTTGTGTTCGAGCCACAGCGCGAGCACGATTTCCTGCAGCTTGCGCGACACCGTGCGTTCCTGCGTCAGGAACAAATTCTTGGCGAGCTGCTGCGTGATGGTGGAGCCGCCCTGCGAGGCGCCGCGCCGCAACACGTCGGCGAGCGCGGCGCGCGCGATGCCCAACGGATCGACGCCATGATGGGAATAGAACCGGCGGTCCTCGATGGCGATGAACGCCTTCGGCACATAGTCGGGCAGTTCGCGCAGCGGTACCGCGGCGCCGCCCATGTCGCCGCGGGTCGCGAGCGTCGCGCCGTTCATGCCGAGGATCAGCACCGCGGGCGGGCGTTTGGGAATTTCCAGCGACTGAATTGGCGGTAGATGGATGCCGATATAGACGACGAGGCCGACGGCGGCGATGGCCGCCCACAGCGCCAGCACGGCGGCCCAATAGATCAGCCGGCCGAGCCGCGAGCGCCCCTTGCCGCCGCCGCCACGACCGCGTTTGCGCGCGGTCCGCGGCGACCGCTCATCACGACGCGCCGGCCGCCTTCCCCGCGCGCCGCCGGCGGCGGGCCGCCGGTACGGTCCTGCGGACGCAGACGCAAGTCGAGGCTTGCGCCATCCTGCGCCCGCTTGCGGCCGGCCTGCTGCGACATATCCCGTCCCCGGCGCGCTTTGAGAATGCGCCAACCGGCAAGGTAGGGGACCGCGGTTTAAAGCGGAGTTACTGCACGATTTCGGCTTGCCCCGTCATTCCGAGGAAGATGAGGCCGGTTCACCGCGCCAGGCATTTGAGCCCGGCCTCCGGCAAGCCGGGCGGGATGAAATAGAAAGGGTCGGGAAGCTTGAAACAGCGCTCGGCGTGGTCGTCGTTCGGATCGCCGCTCAGATCGCTGTATTGGTCGCCGATATTGGCGATGATCGTGTAGTGCTGCTCGATCGCCTTGCGGGCATCGGATTTGTACTTCGAGACCGGATCGTCCTTGGTCGATTTCGGCCGCAGCGTCAGCCCGTCCCAGCCGTCGTAACCTTCCTTGCGCAGATTCCACTGGGTGGCGATGCGCTCGGACTGGTCCTCGAAGCGCCCGGTGACGAAGAAGACCGCGACCTTGTCGCCGTTCTTGTCCTTCAGCGTCTTGACGAAACGGAACAGTTCGAGCGTCGGCTGCAGCGCGACGGCGCGCGCGCTCAGGTCCCATGCGTCTTCGCCGCACAGCACGTTGGCGACGCTGAGATCGCACGGTCCGGTCTCGCTGAAGGCGAATTGATTGTGGTAGATGGCCTCCCAATTCGACAGCGACGTTTCGTCGATATCGAACACCACCGCCGGCTTCTCGACCTGCGGCGCGCGGCGCTGGACCCAGGTGCGCGCCGCCTCGGTCACGCCCGAGAAATCCTTGATGTAATCGGTGCAGCGGTAGGCGATCAATTGCTGCGCCAGGAGGTCGATGTTGATCGGCCAGTGCGTATCGAGCGTCTGCTTCGCCGGCGGATTTTGACAGCCGGAAGCATCCTCGGCACGGGCGGGACCGGCGGCAAACGACGCAAGCAACAGCGCGACCGCGGCTGCTGCCGCCACGCTCAGACCCGACCGTCGGCCGATCTTTCGGAACGATGCGATCCAACGCTTCATGTCGGATTCCTCCCCGCGGTTGCCGTCGCCTCGATAAAATGCCGGCCCTAATGGGTCGTGCACACGCCGGCGCCGGCGTCGTTCAAGAACCTCGCCAAGCGCAGTCCGGCCACGCCGAGCTGCTGGTCCATGATCGGCAGCACGTCGCGCAGATAGCGATCATCGAGAACGTCATTGGCCGGGCGCAAATACCACACCGTCGCCGCAAGCTTATGGGCCTCTTCCGCCCAGGCGATGAAGGCGCGCTCGTCGATCGCGGTATGATTGGTCGCCGGGTCTTCGGCCTTGGCGAGCGGCGATACCTTCAACCAGCCGTTCTCCAGGCGATCGACATAGGCACCCCAATTCCACACCGTCTTCTCGATCAAATTCACGTCCCAGGCGGCGTGGAAACTTGTCGGCATGTGCGCGACGGCGCAGGTCGGACAGGTCGCCAGTCCGCGCATGAAGATATCGACATTGATCTCGTTGCCGCCCGCCTTCTCGGCCACGGTGTGCAGCGGCTGATGGATGTCGCCGACCAGATGCACGGCGAACTTCAACGCCTCGATTTGCCCGTCGCCACTGGCGCAGCGCAATTGCTGCTGTACGCGGCCGAGAGCGGCGATGATGCAGTCGCCTTTTTCGGCGTCCGGCTTGCAGTCGCGCGCCGCGTCGTAGGTCTCAACGTCGAGCGGGATGTTGACGAAATGCCATCCGGCCGTCGCGGGGTGGGTGTCGCGGTCGTCGTCGGCCCAGCTCGCGATCGAGGCGAGCGAACGGCCCTTGAGCAGCCGGTGCACCAGCTGCGCGGCCGGCTGCGACAGCCGTTGTTGGGCGATCTCGGCGATGATCGAGTGCCCTTCCTGGCCCCACGCCAGCGCCTGTCCGGCGCCGGCGAATGCGAGCATGCAAGCGAGCGTGAAGGCGAACGCCACGGCCAGCGCGATCGATCGCATAGCGTCACCTCGAATCATGGGTGCATCACCGGCGGCAGCGTGGCAGCCAAACATGACAACCGCAAGATGCAGCCAGGCCGCCGTCCCTCGGGCGGGCAGCGGGAAACGACCTAAACCGCCGCTGTTTCCTTCGCCCTGGGCTCGGCCTGCGGCGTGAACAGCGCCAGCAGCGGCCGCTTGATGGCGGCTTGGCGGGTCGGCGAGGAAATTTTGGCGCCGAGGAGGTCGGTCACGTAGAACACGTCGACGACGCGCTCGCCGAAGGTGGCGACATGCGCCGAGGCGATGTTGAGATTGAGCTTCGACAAGGTCGCGGTCAGTTCATAGAGAAGCCCCGGCCGATCGAGGCCGGTGACCTCGACGACGGTGTAGCGGTGCGACCATTGATTGTTGATGGTCACCTCGGGCTCGATGGCGAACGCCTTCAGCCGCCCCTTCGGCGGCGCGCGCTTGGCCACCACCTCCGGCAGCTTGAGCTCGCCCAATACCGCCTTCTCGATCGACTGGCCGACGCGCATGGCGCGGCGCAGTTCGTCGTCGTCACGCTCGAACTCGCGCGAGATCGAGATGGTGTCGAGCGCGAGCCCGTCGGTGGTGGTGTAGATCTGGGCGTCGACGATGTTGGCGCCGGCGACCGCGCAGGCGCCGGCGATGATCGAAAGAAGCCACGGATGGTCGGGCGCGTACACCGTGAGCTCGGTGACGCCGCGCCCGTCGAAGCCGATCGAGGTCGCGAGCCGCTTGCCTTCGACTTCGGTCGCGCGCACGAAGCGCGCCTGAGCGAGCTTGTGGGCGAGATCGAGCTTGAGCCAATAGGCCGGATAATGCCGGCCGATATAGGTTTCGAGCGCCTCGGCCGACCAGTCCGCCATCGCCTTGCGGAATTCGGTCTTGGCCGCCGCCACGCGCTCGGCGCGGTTCACTTCGGAGAAGCCGCCGGTGAGCACCGGCTCGGTTTCGTAATAAAGCGTGCGTAGAAGTTGCGCCTTCCAGCCGTTCCACACGCCCGGCCCGACCGCGCGGATGTCGGCGGTGGTGAGGATGGCAAGGAGCTTCATGCGTTCGAGCGACTGCACCACCGCGGCGAAATTCTCGATCGTCTTGCGGTCGGACAGGTCGCGCGACTGCGCCACGGTCGACATGACGAGATGCACCTCGACCAGCCAGGCGACGAGATCGGTGTCGGCGGCGTTGAAGCCGAGCCGCGGGCACAGCCGCCGCGCGATGCGCGCGCCGGCGATCGAATGGTCCTCGATGCGGCCCTTGGCGATGTCGTGCAGGAACAGCGCGACGTAGAGCACCGCGCGGTGCTGCGGCAGGATGGTGCGGATCAGTTCGCTCGCCAGCGCGAAGTCGGGATTGCCGCCCCGCTCGATCTCGTTGAGGATGCCGATGCAGCGCAACAGATGCTCGTCCACCGTATAGTGGTGGTACATGTTGAACTGCATCATCGCGACGATGCGGCCGAAGGCGCGCACGAAGGCGCCGAGCACGCCGGCTTCGTTCATGCGCCGCAGCACGGTTTCGGCCTCGTTCTTCGAGGTCAGGATTTCCAGGAACAGCCGGTTGGCTTCCTCGTCGTTGCGCAGATCGCCGTCGATCAGCTTGAGCGACCGCGTACAGGCGCGCATCGCCTCGGGATGAATGGCGAGATTGTGCTTCTGCGCCAGATAGAACAGCCGGATCAGATTGACCGGATCGCGCTTGAAGACGTTCGGCCGCGCCAGATTGATGCGGTTGGTCTCGACGATGAAATCCTCGGTCTCGCTCAGCACGCGGCTGCGGGCCGGGCGCAGCCGAGCGATGACGCGGCTCAGAACCGGCGCCGGCTTGGCTTCGCGCTCCTCGAGATCCGCGCACACGATGGCGGTGAGGTCGCCGACATCTTTGGCGGTGAGGAAATAATGCTTCATGAAGCGTTCGACGTCCTTGAGGCCCGGATGCGCGGTATAGCCGAGCCGCACCGCGATCTCGCGCTGGATGTCGAACGACAGCCGCTCCTCGGCGCGCCCGGCGAGGAAGTGCATGTTGCAGCGCACCGACCAGAGAAAGTCCTCGCAGCGGCGGAACATGTTGTACTCGTCGCGGTCGAACACGCCGCGCTCGATCAGTTCCTCCGGCTCGCGCACGCGATAGACGTATTTGGCGATCCAGAACAGCGTGTGCAGGTCGCGCAGGCCGCCCTTGCCGTCCTTGACGTTGGGCTCGACCAGATAGCGCGACTGCCCGGCGCGGCGGTGGCGCTCCTCGCGCTCGGCAAGCTTGGCGGCGACGAACTGCGGCGCGGTGCCTTGCACGACGTCCTTGTCGAACCGCGCGGTGAGTTCCTGATAGAGCTTGGCGTCGCCGAGGATGTAGCGCGACTCCAGAAGCGCGGTGCGGATGGTCATGTCCGCCTTGGCCTGGCGGATGCACTCGTCGACCGAGCGGGTGGCGTGGCCGACCTTGAGCCCCATGTCCCACAGGCAATAGAGCAGCGCCTCGGCGACGGATTCACCCCAGGCCGTCTGCTTGTACGGCAGCAGAAACAACAGATCGATGTCGGAGCCGGGCGCGAGCAGGCCGCGGCCGTAACCGCCGGTCGCGACCACCGCCATATGCTCGGCCTGGGAGGGCACCTGCGGCGGGTAGAGTTCGCCGACGATGGTTTCGAACAGGAGGCGGATGACCTCGTCCTGCATCCGGCACAGCCGTTCGGCGCAGCGCCGGCCGTGACGGTCCTTGAGCAGCAATTGCTCGGCGCGGGCGCGCCCTTCCGTCAACGCCGCCTTCAGCCGCAAAGCGAGCGCAGTGCGCAATTCGCGCTCGCGCCCGGCATGGCTTGCGGCGGCGGCCTTGAGGTCGGCGGTAATCGCCGTTGAATTGATCAGCGCGACAGCGGCATCGGGCGCGGGGCGTTGGGTGTCCAGCATGGTCGTCGTGTCATAGCTCAATGTTGGTTGCCGATCCATTGCCGAGGACGGCAGCGTGGATATAGTGGCCGGCCCGGGAGGCGGGGGAACCCGCACGCATCATCGCCATGTTCTGGTACGGCCTCGCACTCAAAATGGCGATGACGGCGGCGATGGTCGTCACCGCTTCGGTCGCGGCGGAGCGCAGCGGCCCGTTCGTCGGCGCGCTCATCGCCGTGCTGCCGACCGCGGCCGGCGCGGCCTACATCATTCTCGCGCTCGAGCATCCGGCCGAGCTTCATTGCGGCAAGCGCGGTCGGCAGCGTCGCCATCGGCGCCGCCGTGTCGATGTTTTGCGCCACCTACGCGATCCTGGCGCAGCGTCACGGCCTGGTTTCGAGCCTCGGGGCCGCGCTGCTGTTGTGGTTCGCGGTCGCGGCCGTCTTGCGCGCGGTCGATTGGACGCCGACCACGGCGGTCGCGCTCAATGCCGTGGTGTTCGCCGTCACCATCCCGCTGACGCGGCGCTATCGCACCACCGCACTGCCGGTACAGGCGAAACGCACGATGTTCGATATTCCGCTGCGGGCGCTCGCGGTCGCGATCGTCGTCGCGGTCGTGACGACGGCGAGCTTTCGCATCGGCTCGTTCGCCTCAGGCATGTTCGCGGTATTTCCGATCGTGCTCGGCAGCTTCGTCGCCACCATGCATCCGCGCGTCGGCGGCAAGCCGGTCGCGAGCGTGCTCGCGCACGCGCAGGCGCCCTTGATCGGGCTGAGCCTCGGCTTCCTCGCGCTGCACTATCTCGCCGAGCCGCTCGGGTCGTGGTGGGCGATGGCGGCGGCGCTGGTGGTGAGCGTCGCCTGGAACTGCGCGCTATGGGCGATCAATGCTCGTAAACGCTCAAGTATGTAGCCCGGATGGAGCGGAGCGAAATCCGGGAGCGGCGTTCGAGCGTCACCATCGTTCCCGGATTACGCTTCGCTCCATCCGGGCTACATTTTCTTGTTCCCCACCTGCGTCTTGAGCGCGATAGAGCGCTTCCAGCGCCTCGCGCGGCGACATGTCGTCGGGATTGAGCGCCGCCAACGCTTCGACCACGGCGGCGAGCGCTTTGTCCGACTGCGGTGCCGGCGTCGGCCGTGCGGCGGCGAACAGCGGCAGATCGTCGATCAGCGCCCGCGCCGGCGAGATGCGGTCCTCGGCTTCGAGCTGGGCGAGCACGATCTTGGCGTGCTCGATCACAGCCGGCGGCAGGCCGGCGAGCTTCGCCACCTGGATGCCGTAGGAGCGGTCGGCGGCGCCGGCGACGACTTCGTGCAGGAACACCACCTCGCCTTGCCACTCCTTGACCCGCATGGTGGCGTTGTGGAGCCGCGGCAGTTTGGCGGCGAGCGCGGTCATCTCGTGAAAATGGGTGGCGAACAAGGCGCGGCAGCGGTTCTTCTCGTGCAGATGCTCGATCGAAGCCCAAGCGATCGAGAGTCCGTCGAACGTCGCCGTGCCGCGGCCGATCTCGTCGAGGATGACGAGCGCGCGTTCGCCGGCCTGATTGAGGATCGCCGCCGTCTCGACCATCTCGACCATGAAGGTGGAGCGGCCGCGGGCGAGATCGTCGGCGGCGCCGACGCGCGAGAACAGCCGGTCGACCACGCCGATATGCGCCGTCCGCGCCGGCACGTAGCTGCCCATCTGCGCCAGCACCGCGATCAGCGCGTTCTGGCGCAGGAAGGTCGATTTGCCGGCCATGTTGGGGCCGGTGATCAGCCAGATGCGGCCGGCGGTTGCCACGCCCTCGCCGGCGAGCGCTGGAGGCGACAGATCGCAATCGTTGGCGATGAATGGCCCGCCGTCACTCCCAAGCACCTGCTCGACCACCGGATGGCGGCCGCCAGTGATCAAGAAGGCGAGGCTGTCGTCGACCACCGGCCGCACATAATCGCGTTCGACGGCGAGATTCGCGAGGCCCGCCGCGACATCGACCAGCGCCAGCGCCTCCGCGGCCTGTTTGATGTCCGCGCTCGCGGCGGTGACGTTCGCGGCCAAGCGATCAAAGATTTCCAGTTCGAGCGCCAGCGCGCGGTCGGCGGCGTTGGCGATCTTGGCTTCCAGTTCGCCGAGCTCGGTGGTGGTGAAGCGCACCTGGCCGGCCAGCGTCTGGCGGTGAATGAAGGTCGCATTGAGCGGCGCGCTCATCAGCTTGTCGCCGTGTTGGGCGGTGACGTCGACGAAATAGCCGAGCACGTTGTTGTGCCGGATTTTCAACGAGCGCACGCCGGTCGTCTCGGCGTAATTGACCTGCAAGCCGGCGATGATGCGCCGCGATTCGTCGCGCAGGGCGCGCGCCTCGTCGAGCGCGCTTTCGTAGCCGGCGCGGACAAAGCCGCCATCGCGGCGAAACAGCGGCAGTTCGTCCGCCAACGCGCGCGCCAGTTCGTCGGCGACCGCGGCGTCGGGCTCCCGCAGCGCGGCGACGGCTTGCGCGAGATCGCGCGACGCCTCCGCCAGCGGCACAAGCCGCGCCGCGATATCGGCGGCGGCAACAATGCCGTCGCGGATCGCGGCGAGGTCGCGCGGTCCGCCGCGGCCGACCACGATGCGCGCGAGCGCGCGGGCGAGATCGGGCGCGGCCTTGAGCCGCTCGCGCAGCGCGGCGCGCCCGTCGGGCGGATCGATCAAGGCGGCGACGGCGTCGAGCCGGTGCGCGATCTCCGCCGGATCGGTCAGCGGCGCGGCGAGCCGCTGCGCCAGCAGCCGCGAGCCGGCCGCGGTCACGGTGCGATCGATGGCGGCCAGGAGCGAGCCGCGCCGCTCGCCGGTCAGCGTGCGCACGAGTTCGAGGTTCGCCCGCGTCGCCTGATCGATCGCGAGCGTCGCGCCGGCGGCCTCGCGCATCGGCGGCGACAGCGGCGGACGCTTGCCGAGCTGGGTGCGTTCGACATAGGTGACCGCGGCGGCCGCCGCGGTGAGTTCGACGCGCGAGAAGGCGCCGAACGCGTCCGCGGTCGCGACGCCGAAGAATGCCGCGAGCCGCCGTTCCGCAGTGGCGCCGTCGAACACGTCGCGCGGCAGCGGCGTCAACGCCGGCAAGCCCCGCAGGAACGGCGCGAGCTCGCTGTCGGCATAGAGCGCGTCGGAGACGATGATCTCGCCCGGCTCGATGCGCGCGACCTCGGCCGCGAGCGCGGCGCGCTCGCACGCGGTGAGGCGGAATTCGCCGGTCGAAATGTCGATCCAGGCGAGCGCGAAGCGGTCCTCGCTCGAGGAGACGCGGGCGCGCGCCAGCGCCAGAAGATAATTGTTGCGCTTGGCGTCGAGGAGCGAATCCTCGGTCAGCGTGCCGGGCGTGACGAGCCGCACCACGTCGCGGCGCACCACGCTCTTGCCGCCGCGCTTCCTCGCCTCGGCCGGGTCTTCCAGTTGCTCGCACACGGCGACGCGATGACCGAGCGCGATCAGGCGATGCAGATATTCGTCGGCGCGCTCGATCGGCACGCCGCACATCGGAATGTCGCGACCGAGATGCCTGCCGCGCTTGGTCAAGACGATGCCGAGCGCGCGCGAGGCGACTTCGGCGTCGTCGAAGAACATTTCGTAGAAATCGCCCATCCGGTAGAACAACAAACAATCCGGATTGGCCGCCTTGATCTCGATGTACTGCTCCATCATGGGGGTGACGCGGCTCGCCGCCTCGGGCGCGGGGTCCGATGGATCGTTCGTGACGAGGCGGGGCGCATCCATGATGGGCGCGACGCTAGCAGATGGCCGGCAGGGTTTCACTCGCGGCGTGGGGTTGGTAGCCGGAAATCCGCCGGCGGGAAGGGGGTAACCCGTAGGATGGGTTGAGCCCTTGCGAAACCCATCATGGGCCGTGGCGCGACAAGATGATGCGTTTCGCTGCCGCTCAACTCCCATGCCCTATGTGCTACTCCAGGCCGGCGAGCAGAAGTGCCTCGACGTCATCCGGCACCAGCACGCGGCGAACCACCTTCGGCCAAAGTTCCACGGGCGGCGCAGCGATCAATTCGGGCGGCAAGGTGACGACGTGCAGGTCGTCGTTGAGGTGATTGCGGCCGCCGCAATGCTGCGCCCGGCAGAGGACGCGCGGGTGACATTCCCGATAATGACAGACGCGGCCGAGATACGCCCCGCTTTCGTCGGCGAGGAAAACATCGGCTCCGAGATTGATACGTTGACCAGCTCCTTTGAGCCCGCGACCGACGGTCGCCAGTCGATCGAAATCAACGGCATCATTATCGATCGTAACCAGCACATCGGCGTCGTGCGGGATCGGTTTGGTCGTCGTCAGCGATCCGACCAGCGCGATGCGTTTCACCCCTGGACAATCCCGCGCTGACCGCACGAACGCGCCCACCGCAAGCAGCAAATGCCGGCGCGGGTCGGGGACGGAAGGCGATGGCGGATAGAACCGTGCACGACGCATTGAAAGATTATACGGCGCCGCCGCGGCGATTTGAATATGTCGGGGGCGGATGAGCCCAAGGCGTAATCCGCCGTAGCGGCACGTCCTGGAGCGACCATGACCGTGACGTTAGCAAAAAACTGGCCGCTGTGCCTGTGCCGCTTGGCTGCCCAGGGAACATCCACAGAGACGTGTCGGCCAATTCCTCGGGTCACACGTAATCGCAACGCAGGTCCGCGGCCTAGCAAACTCGACAGGCCAAGGCTTTTCCCTTAAGGCGCTGCGGAGAAAACACGCTTGGGGAGGAGCCTGATGGCGACGCTGGACGAACATCTCGAGGATCTGGTGATCGCCAACCGGATCCTGGCGCACGAGGGCGTGGTCGACGGCTTCGGCCATGTCAGCCTGCGCCATCCCGAGCGGCCGGACCGCTTCTTCATGTCGCGTTCGCGCAGCCCGGAGCTGGTGACGCGCGACGACATCATGGAGTTCGACCTCGACTGCAACCCGATCGACCAGCGCGGCCGGGTGATGTACGGCGAGCGGCCGATCCACGGCGCGATCTTCCAGGCACGGCCAGACGTTGGCTCGGTGGTGCACAACCACGCCCATGAGGTCATTCCGTATTCGGTGACGAAGTCGCCGATGCGGCAGATCATCCACACCGCCGGCGGCATGGGCGCCCACGTGCCGGTGTGGGATATCCGCGACGATTTCGGCGATACGGATCTGCTCGTCCGCAACCTCGCTCAAGGCCGTAGTCTCGCCAAGACGCTCGGCACTAACGCCGCGGTGCTGATGCGCGGCCATGGCTGCGCGGTGGTCGGCAAGACCGTGCGCGACGCCGTGCGCATCGCCGTCTATCTGATGGTCAATGCGCGACTGCAGACCGAATCGATGCGGCTCGGCGACGTCACTTTCCTGTCCGAGGGCGAGATGCGGCAAACGGCGGAGATGGCCGGCTCGTCGCTGGCGTCGGATCGCGTCTGGGAATACTGGACGCGCCGCAGCGGGTTTGCGGTGGAGAAGAAATAGGTAGCGTAATTCCGCGGCGCCCGCCTTCACCTCTCCCCGCGCGCGGGGAGAGGTCGAGCGAAGCGAGGGTGAGGGGGCGCTTCCGCGAGTCTGAGCTGTGTAATCGAGCGTCGGCGTTGGAATAAATTTCATGGCGCTCAGGTGGCGGCAACGCCCCCTCATCCCAACCTTCTCCCCGCGCGCGGGGAGAAGGAGCAGCTCAATAACCACGGCGTTTTTTCTTCTTCGCGGCCTTCTTGGCGGCATAGCGGGCATCCTGCGCGGACTGGCGTTGCGCCTCGACCACGCTTTCGGGCTCGTCGAAGCCGTCGCCTTGCGCCGACGGACGCCCGCCGCGGGCGTCGCCGTTTTGCGACGGCGCCCGCGCGCCGGCCTTGGCGCGGTCGAGCACGAAGCGGGCGTATTCGTCCATGTCGCCCTGGAACGGCTTGATGTGGCCGTCGGCGGTGAGCCACAGCCGGTCGGCGACGAGTTCGATCAGCGAACGGTCGTGGGTGATGAGAATAACGGCGCCCTCGTAGTCGTTGAGCGCGTCCTGCAGCGCGCGGCGGCTGTCGATGTCGAGATGGTTGGTCGGCTCGTCGAGGATGAGCAGATGCGGCGCCGCCATCGCCACGAGATTGAGCAACAAGCGCGCGCGCTCGCCGCCGGACAAGTTGGCGACGGTGGTGCCCTGCTTGTCGAACGACAGTCCGAACTGCGCCAGCCGCGAGCGGCGCGACGGCTCGCTGTCCTCCGGCATTTCGCGGCGGATGATGTCGAGCGGCGTATCGTCGGGATCGAGCGCCTCGATCTGATGCTGATGAAACCAGCCGACCTTGATGCGGCTCTCGCGCTTCATCTGACCGGATTTGAGCGGCAACGCCCCGGCCAGCATCTTGGCGAAGGTCGATTTGCCGGCGCCGTTGACGCCGAGAAGCCCGATGCGGTCGTCGACGTTGAGCCGCAGATTGAGGTTGCGCAGCACCGGCGCCGCGTCATAGCCGACCGACGCGTTTTCGAGCTGCACCAGCGGCGGCGCCAGCGGCCGCGGCGGCGACGGCAGCGTGAACGGCGCGACGCGCGCTTCGACCACTTCCGCGATCGGCGCCATCTTGGCGAGACGCTTGATGCGCGATTGCGCCTGCGCCGCCTTGCTCGCCTTGGCGCGGAAGCGGTCGATGAATTTCTGCAGGTGCGCGCGTTCGGCCTCTTGCTTGGCCTTGGTCGCCAATTGCAGCCGCGCCTTTTCGGCGCGGCGGCGCTCGAAATCGTCGTAGCTGCCGCTGTAGAGGTCGAGCTTGCCCTCGCTCAGATGCAAAATGGTGTCGACCGAATTGTTGAGAAGCTCGCGGTCGTGGCTGATGATCAAGGCGGTGTGCGGATACTTCTTCAGCCGGGCCTCGAGCCACAGCGCGCCTTCGAGGTCGAGATAGTTGGTCGGCTCGTCGAGCAGCAACAGATCGGGCTCGGCGAACAATGAGGCGGCGAGCGCGACGCGCATGCGCCAGCCGCCGGAGAATTCCGCCATGGTCCGGCCGAGATCGTCGGTGGAGAAGCCAAGCCCGTTCAGGATTTCCGCCGCCCGCGCCGGCGCGCGGTCGGCGTCGATGGCGTTGAGCTGCTGATAGATTTCGGCCATCTCCTCGGGTTCGGCGGTCTCCAGTTGCGCGGTCAGTTCCTCCCGCAGCGTGTCGGCGGCGAGGATGGTGTCGATCAGCGTGACCGGCGTCGCCGGATGCTCCTGATCGACCGAGCCGATCCGGGCGCGTTTGGGCAGCAGAATCTCGCCGCCGAGCGGAACCAGTTCGCCGGTGATGAGCTTGAACAGGGTCGATTTGCCGATGCCGTTGCGGCCGACCAGGCCGACCTTGCTGCCTGGCGGAAGGGCGACGCTCGCCTCATTGAAGAACCTGCGGCCCCAGGCGTCGAAAACAAGATTGTCGATCTGCAGCATGCGCGCGCGCCAAAGGGGTTGGGGACGGTCGGGGAGGAGCCGTTGTTTAATGCGGGGCGGCGCTCATGGCGAGCGAAAAATGGCGGCAGCCGGCCCGGAAATTGCGCTTCATCGCCTCGCTGCCGGCTATATGGTTACGCCGCGACGGCGGGGCAACCTTTCCGCCGGTTTCGGGCTTGATAGCGCTCCTCGGAACTGCCACATCAAACCCGCCATGCATATGCCCATTCGTCCCCCCGAGGCCGCCGCGGCCGAGCCGCTCGTCGCGACCGAGGTCGGGCGGCGACGTACGTTTGCGATCATTTCCCACCCGGACGCCGGCAAGACCACGCTGACGGAAAAGCTCCTCCTGTTCGGCGGCGCGATCCAGCTCGCCGGCCAGGTCAAGGCCAAGCGCGACCGGCGCTCGACCCGGTCCGACTGGATGAGCATCGAGCGCGAGCGCGGCATTTCCGTCGTCACCTCGGTGATGACGTTCGAGTATGACGGCCGCGTGTTCAATCTCTTGGACACGCCGGGCCACGAGGACTTTTCCGAGGACACCTACCGCACCCTGACCGCGGTCGATTCGGCGGTGATGGTGATCGACGCCGCCAAGGGCATCGAGCCGCGCACCCGCAAGCTGTTCGAGGTCTGCCGGCTGCGCGATATTCCGATCATCACCTTCATCAACAAGATGGATCGCGAAAGCCGCGACCCGTTCGAGCTTGATCGACGAGATCGAAAAGACGCTGGCGCTCGACGTCGCGCCGATGACCTGGCCGGTCGGGCGCGGCCGCGACTTCGTCGGCACCATCGACGTGGCGACGGGCGGTGTGCGCCTGCTCGAAGGCGATGCCGGCACCGCCGGGACAACTGCGCGAGATGACCATCGCCGAAGTCGCCGCGCTCAATCAGCAGCTTGACGCGACGACGATCGAAGGCGAGCTCGAACTCGTGCGCGAGGCTTGCAAGCCGTTCGACCGCCAGGCGTTCGCCGAGGGCCACATGACGCCGCTGTTCTTCGGCTCTGCGCTGAAGAATTTCGGCGTCGGCGATCTCCTCGACGCCATCGCCGCGCTGGCGCCGCCGCCGCGGGCGCAGGCGGCCGACAAGCGGGTTGTCAACGCGACCGAGCCGGGCCTCTCCGCGTTCGTGTTCAAGATCCAGGCGAACATGGACCCGAACCATCGCGACCGCATCGCCTTCGTGCGGCTGTGCTCGGGCAAGCTCAGCCGCGGCATGAAGGTCAAGCAGGTCCGCACCGGCAAGACCATCACGCTGCACGCGCCGCAATTTTTCTTCGCCCAGGACCGGGCGCTGGCCGAGGAGGCCTATGCCGGCGACGTTGTCGGCATTCCGAACCACGGCACGCTGCGCATCGGCGACACCTTGACCGGCGGCGAGGACATCAATTTCGCCGGCGTGCCGAATTTCGCGCCCGAGATTTTGCGGCGCGTGCGGCTCCCGGACGCCATGAAGGCGAAGAAGCTGAAACAGGCGCTGCAGCAATTGGCCGAGGAAGGCGTTGCCCAGGTGTTCCGGCCGACCGACGGCTCGCCCGCTTTGATCGGCGTGGTCGGGCCGCTGCAGCTCGACGTGTTGAAAGCGCGGCTTCGCGCCGAATACGGGCTCGAGGTCGACTGGACCACGGCGGAGTTTGCGTTCGCGCGCTGGATCACGGCGGACGAAGGCAAGACGCTCGCCGAGTTCACGGCGCGCTACAGTTCCTCCATCGCCGAGGACTTCGATAACGATCTGGTATTTTTGGCGCGCAGCGCTTTCGACCTGGAATACACCGGCCGGCACAATCCCGGCATAACGTTTGCCGACGTTAAGGACATCCACCGACGCAAGCCGGCGGCTTAAAGGAGCTACTGACCGCAACGAGCACCCGTAAGGAACGGATGCTACCTACCGCAGCAACAGGAGACGGGCATGAAATTCTTCAGCCGCTGCAGCGTGTCGACGATCGCTTCTGAGCATTCATTATGCCGGGCCCGCGCTGGCCGACCCGCGCGGCATAGCAGCGCAGATAGCGCAGAACGTCAAGGACATTCATCGGCGCAAGCTGGCGGGTTGATCATCGAGAGCCACTCCCTCGCCGGGAGGCGCTAGCCGCCGGTTTAGCCTTGCCGCGGTCCCACTTTATTGCCCACCTTGCTCCCGAACCCATTCCACCTTGCTCCCGAACCCATTTCCACCGCCTGTCCCTTCCATGACCTTAAATCGGCCCGCGTCGCCCCAACCGCCGCGGAATGCCGCAATTTCACGGTGTATGTGCGCTAAAGTTGCAAACACGAAACGCTTACGATATTCATTCTTTAGTTGTGCCGAGAAGGGGGGGCCGCCGCAATGGCTAATTGGAACACCGATGCTCAATTCGCCGAAAAAATTGATGAAGGGTATTTGTTCGCAAATCAGAAGATCAAAGATTTCCTACGTCCGCGCTCTTACAGCCAATTCATTATAATCGCATCCAAAGGAATGGGCAAGAACTCTCCTCATGCGACATAAAAGGCACAATATAGAAAGAGACGAGTCCGGGTTCATTCTCATTCCAAAAAATGAAACTTCCGACTACGTTCATTTGCCGTCATCACCATCTCACGACTTGCTCACATCGATGCGTCAGAATGTATCTGGGGCGACTTATGGCTATTAGCCATCGCTATTTCAATGCTGTTGTACTTCCCGCATCGCGTCACCGACGATGAGCGCGCCGCCATATATATGGACTTAGATGAAATCCCATTACCGCGTGAATTGCGCCAACAATTAAAGTCCGCCTTCAAGAGCACGTTCGTTACAGAGATGCGACCGTCCAGTGTTCTTGATCTCCTGTTCCAATCGGGCAAATCCGGAATCGAAAAGCTACGCACACGAGGAAAGGACGTTATTTGGCGTCTTTTCCTAAAGCACATAAATAGCGCCTGTTTCGCCTTCATAGACAGCCTGGATCAAGAACTAAGTCGTCATTTCGGAACAGACCTCGAAATATGGTGTGCGGCACAAAGTGGATTGCTTCGTGCTGCCTGGGCTTTCGCGTCACAATCGGCATGTGAAGGTTTATGCAACAGTACGCCAAGAGGCTTACGCCTCGTTTTCCGACGCTGAACGTGCGAATATTCGCGGATCGATCCTTTTATTGGAATACAGCAAACAAGACTTAAGACACATTTTTACCAATGCCGTTCGCTACTATGAACACGTCGATACAATTCAGGATTTTGTTGGACTTGAGAAGATCTATAACGGATATTTGCGGCTTCATGAGGACGTATTTGAGTACATACATCGGCACACGATCGGAATTCCGCGATGGCTGATGATCTCTTGGAACGGAGATTTCAAACATCAGAGACGCAGGCGGGTGATCAAAGACGAGGCATCCAGGAAGCGTCATCAAAAAGCAATCACAGATCTTATTAATCGCATTTCGGCAACGTCTTAGCCACGGATTATCTCAAAAACGAGATGGTCTTGTTCTTCGATGGCGGGCAGCCGGATTACTTGATAGACAAGCTATTATTGCAGATTAACTCGACTGTACTTTCGTTTTCTGGAATGTCTCGGATTTCTCACAAATACGTTGACATGAAGTCAGCCGGCGGAATTCCCGGCACAAATCACCCGTTTTGTTTGTTATACAATCTTGGTTTGTTGGGCCTCGTCGCAGAGAGCGCAAACTCCACTAACAGACATCAATACTTTAAAAAACCATATGAATTTCATTGGCATTATGAAGAAATACTACCCAATCCGGAAGGATACTATCTTCTCCACCCATCTCTACATCACATTGTTCAGAAAAAGAATGTACGGTTCAATTTTAACAAAGTTCGTATTGGCGATGATCTAATTTGGTCAAAGAACGACGATAAGAAAATAGACAAAGAAACGGTTAAATTATTTGTTTCTTATGCTCATGAAGACGTTGCGACTGTGGAGAGCATAGCTGAGCTTATAGAAGACTATCTTAATACGAAATCAATTTTGCATGACATTTGGCTTGATAAATGGCGCATGAAAAGTGGGCGATGGGTGCAAGACCAAATCTATGAAGGATTGTCCAGGAGTGATTTCCTTATACTCATTATCTCGGCTCATAGCTTGGGCTCGAACGCAGTCGCGGTCGAGTGGAAGACAAAGTTTTCAGACAAAATAAAGTCAGGCAGCGACAGCGTTCTTCCTTTTATCATTGATAAGACGAGGCCAGAAGCTATGCCGGATTTCTTAAAGCAGATTTATACCTATACTTTCAATAACGATGAAACTAAGGTGCATAGCTTAATCAGCGATCTTCTTTTCTGGAAGGCGGAAAAATCGAAGGTGCGCTAGTCTTGATAACTTAGAGTTGCGATTAAGGTACACCACCACCATCTCGATATTACATTCGCCGGCGTCGGGACATTCACCGCCGCAAACCGGCGGCCGGACATGCAGTGGAGTCTTGCGGCGCGTGCGGCTCCCTGACGCCATGAAGGCGAAGAAACTGAAACAGGCGCTGCAGCAATTGGCCGAGGAAGGCGTCGCCCAGGTGTTCCGGCCGACCGACGGCTCGCCCGCTCTGATCGGCGTGGTCGGGCCGCTGCAGCTCGACGTGTTGAAAGCGCCTTCTCGCCGAATACGGGCTCGAGGTCGACTGGACCACGGCGGAGTTTCCGTTCGCGCGCTGGATCACGGCGGACGAAGGCAAGACGCTCGCCGAGTTCACGGCGCGCTACAGTTCCTCCATCGCCGAGGACTTCGATAACGATCTGGTATTTTTGGCGCGCAGCGCTTTCGACCTCGAATACACCGGCCGGCACAATCCCGGCATAACGTTTGCCGACGTCAAGGACATCCACCGACGCAAGCCGGCGGCTTAAAGGAGCTACTGACCGCAACGAGCACCCGTAAGGAACGGATGCGACCCACCGCAGCAACAGGAGACGGGCATGAAATTCTTCAGCCGCTGCAGCGTGTCGACGATCGCTTTGTGTGCATTCGTTTATGCCGGGCCCGCGCTGGCCGACCCGCGCGGCATCTGGCAGGCGCAGGATGGCGCGATAGTCAAGATCGGCGCCTGCGGCCGCGAACTTTGTGCGACAATCGCGGTCCCCAAATCGCGCGTCGATCCGGCCACCGGCCGGCCGTGGACCGACAAGAACAATCCCAATCCCGCCCTGCGCAACCGGCCGCTGGTCGGCGTCGCGGTGCTGAGCGGCCTCGTGCCCGAGGCGCCGGGCAAATGGTCGGGCCAGCTTTACAATGTCGACAACGGCCAGACCTACACCGGCCATCTCGTCGAGGTTGACCGTGGCACCGTCAGGGTCGAGGGCTGCGTGATCGGTCTTTGCGGCGGCCGGAACATGAGCCGCCTGCGGTGATCGTTTGATCCAAGGTCCCTGCTTGATGCAAGATGCCCGCGCATGAGCGGACCGATGCAAGACGGCCGCACGACGCCGAGCCGGCGCGATCTGCTCGCGCTGATCGGCACGCTGGCCGGCAGCACGGCGATGTATCATGCGATGACGAGCCTCGGCTTCGCGGCGGATTCGACCTACCGCGGGCCGCTCGAGCTTTCCGGCGAAGTCAAGGGCGCTTCGGTCTTGATCCTCGGCGCCGGGCTCGCCGGCATGACCGCGGCGCTGGAGCTGCGGCAGGCGGGTTACCGGGTTCAGGTGCTGGAATTCAACGGCCGCGCCGGCGGCCGCAACTGGACGCTGCGCGGCGGTGACAGTTTCACCGAGCTCGGCGGCTTCACCCAGGTCTGCGAATTCGCGCCGGGACTTTATTTCAATCCGGGGCCGTGGCGGATTCCCTATCACCATCGCGCTTTGCTCGATTACTGCCGGCGCCTCGAGGTCGCGCTGGAACCGTTCGTCGAGATCAATCACAACGCGTTCCTGCATGCGACGGGCGCGTTCGGCGGCCGGCCGCAGCGCATTCGCGACATAAAGGCCGATTTTCACGGCCATGTCGCCGAGCTGTTGGCCAAAGTGACCCAGCAGGGCGAGCTCGATCGCGCCGTGTCGGACGAAGACAAGGAAATTTTGCTCGAGGCGTTGCGGTCGTGGGGCGCGCTGGACGAGAACTACGCCTATCGCGCCGGCCTCGCCTCGGCGGATGCGCGCGGCTTTGCCAAGCCTCCCGGCGGCGGCCTCGGCGCGGCGCCGGTGCCCGGTGAACCGATCGGCCTTTCCGAACTCCTGCAATCGCGGCTGTGGCGCTTTCTGCAGATTTTCGCCTGGTACGAACTGCAGACCACCATGTTCCAGCCGGTGGGCGGCATGGACATGATCGGCAAGGCGTTCGCCCGCGAAGTCGGCGACCTCATCCGCTATGACGCCAAGGTGACGCGAATCAAACAGAACGAGCGCGGCGTCGTCGTGACCTATGTGGACCCCAAAACGCCGGATGTTGTGCAAACCGCGGAGGCCGATTGGTGCGTCTGCACCATCCCGCTCTCCGTTCTCAGCCAGATCGAGATCGACGTCGGCAGCCGCATGAAGGCGGCGATCGATGCGGTGCCTTACATGTCCGCCGTCAAGATCGGCCTGCAGTTCAAGCGCCGGTTCTGGGAAGAAGACGACGCGATCTATGGCGGCATCAGCTATACCAACCTGCCGATCCGGCAGATCGCCTATCCCAACATGGGCTTCAATCGCGGCGGCCGCGGCATCCTGCTCGGCGCCTATGTGTTCGAAGGCGCCAATGCCTACGAATTCACCGCGATGGCGCCCGCAGGAACGCGTGGTGCAAGCCGTCAAGTTCGGCGCGGTCCTGCATCCGCAATACGGCGCGGAATTCGAGAACGGCGTCGCCGTGGCCTGGCATCGCGTGCCGTTCACGCTCGGGCTGCGCCGGCCGCTGGACCGAGGAGACGCGGGCGGCGCATTACAATGATCTGTGCCAGATCGACGGCAGGATCGTGCTTGCCGGCGAGCACGCGTCGTATATGCCCGCTTGGCAGGAGGGCGCGATCCTCTCGGCGCTCGATGCGATCACCCGTCTGCACGAACGTGTCGTCAAGACGTAGGCCGGTCATCAGGTGGGGCACGCGATGCGACGTCAAACAAAGTTTCCGGCCCTGATGTTGCCTCTCGCGTGGCTGGCCGTTTCGGTACTTTCCGCGCCGGCACTGGCGCAGACCGCGATCCAAACAACTTCCGAGCAAGCCGCAGCCGCGCCGATGCCGAGCACGGGTCCCGCCTTGGCCGAGCGCAACGGCGCGGAGCTTTATGCGAATATCTGCCAGGCCTGTCACATGCCCGACGGCAAAGGCGCGACCGGCGCGGGGACCTATCCGTCGCTCGCCGGCGACACCAATCTCGCCGGCGGCTCCTATCCGATCGATGTCGTGATCAACGGCAAGCGGGCGATGCCGCCGTTCGGCAAGATGATGAGCGACAAAGAGATCGCCGCCGTGGTCAATTACGTGCGCAGCCATTTCGGCAACACCTATGCCAATGCCGTCACCGCCAAGGACGTCGCGGCCGGCCGCCGCTGAAACCGGACTTTCACGAACGCGGAGAAGAGAGATGAAGATCGGAGCAGTCCTCGCCATCGCCGGCCTCATTGCCGCGCTCGATGCGGCGAACGCGGACGTGGTGCGGCATCCCATCCCGAATTCGACGTTCCCGATTGCCCAATCGGTGGAGGTCTCGGGCAATACGACCACGTATTACCTCAGCGGCCAGGTTCCGCCGCTCATCAACAAAGACATCGATCCGACCATTCCGGCGGCGTATGGTGACACCAAGACCCAGACCGTCGGCGTCCTCACCAAGATCCGGGGAATTCTTCAAGGTCTCGACCTCGGCATGGCCGACGTGGTCAAGATGCAGGCGTTTCTGGTCGCGACCACGGCCTCGCCGATGGATTTCAAAGGCTTCATGGAAGGCTACAGCCAGTTCTTTGGCGGCAATCAGCCCAATCTGCCGGCGCGGTCCGTCATCGGCGTGGCGGCGCTGGCAAACCCGGGCTTTCTGGTCGAGATCGAAGTGATCGCCGTCAAGCAGGCGAAGTAAGCCCGCCGTTTGTTGATCCCTTACGCGGAGAACGCGACGACGACGGTCCTCGAATCATACGCTAATTCTTCGCAAGTTCCTCGCGCCGGATTTCCAGCTCCAGCCATTGCTCCTCGGCCGCAGCGATCCTGGCGTGGAGATCGCCGAGCGTGGCGGTGGTTTTTTCGAAACCCGCGCGGTCGCGTGCGTAGAAACTCGGATCGTCGAGCTTCGCTTGCAGCGCGGCAGCTTCGCCTTGCAGCGCGGCGATGGTTTTGGGCAGGGTGTCGAGCGCGTGCTTGTCCTTGAAGGCGAGGCGCCGCTTGGGCGATGGCGCCAGAGTGACGGCGGCAGCGGTATCCCTGACGACTTTCGGCGCTTGTTCCGCCCGCGGCTTGTCCCGCGTCAGATCGGCGCCGCGCTGCGTGAGCATGTCGCTGTAGCCGCCGGCATATTCGATCCAGCGGCCGTCGCCTTCCGGCACGATGACGCCTGAGACCAGGCGGTCGAGAAAATCGCGATCGTGGCTGATGAGGAGAACGGTGCCGGGATAATCCGCCAGCATCTCTTCCAGCACGTCGAGCGTTTCCATGTCGAGATCGTTGGTCGGCTCGTCGAGCACCAGGAGGTTCGACGGCTTGGCCAGCGCCTGCGCCAGCATGAGGCGGCCGCGTTCGCCGCCGGAGAGTTTGCCGAGCGGCGTGCGCGCCTGCTCGGTCGCGAACAAAAAGTCCTTCATGTAGCTGACGACGTGCTTCGGCTGGCCGTTGACCATCACGGTGTCGCCGCGCCCTCCGGTCAAGGCCTCGGTGACGGTGACGTTCGGATCGAGGCTGTCGCGGTGCTGGTCGAGCGTGGCGATGGCGAGGTTCGAGCCGAGCCGGACCGTGCCGTCGTCGGGCGGCAGTTGCGCCGATCAACATGCTGATCAAGGTGGTCTTGCCGCTGCCGTTCGGGCCGACGATGCCGATGCGGTCGCCGCGCTCGATGCGGGTCGAAAAATCGCGCACGATCGGCCGGCCGTCGAAGCTCTTGCTGATATTTTTAGCCTCGATCACCAGCGCGCCGGACGGCGCCGCCGAACCGGCGGTCATGGCGACATTGCCGGCGGCGCCGCGGTGGGTGCGGCGGCGCTCGCGCAGCGCCTGTAATTCGCCGACCCGGCGCATGTTGCGCTTGCGCCGCCCGGTGACGCCGTAGCGCAGCCAGTGCTCCTCGGCGACGATCTTGCGGCCGAGCTTGTGCTGGTCGCGCTCCTCCTGCGCCAGCACCGCGTCGCGCCATTCCTCGAAATACGCAAAGCCGCGCTCGAGCCGCTTGGTCTCGCCGCGGTCGAGCCAGACCGTGACACGCGACAGCGTCGAGAGAAAGCGGCGGTCGTGGCTGATGATCACCATGGCGCTGCGGCGGGAATTGAGCTCCTGCTCCAGCCATTCGATCGTCGTCAGGTCGAGATGATTGGTCGGCTCGTCGAGCAGGAGAATATCCGGCGACGGCGCCAACACGCGCGCGAGCGCGGCGCGGCGCGCCTCGCCGCCGGACAGGTTTTGGGGATCCTCCTGCCCCGTGAGCCCGAGTTGCTCCAACAGATAACGCGCGGCATGCGGATCGTCGCTCGCCCGCAGCCCGGCCTCGACATAGGCGAGCGTGGTCGCAAAGCCGGAAAAATCCGGCTCCTGCGGCAAGTAGCGCACCAGCGCGCCCGGCTGCACGAATACCGCGCCGCGATCCGGCTCGACCAGCCCGGCCGCGATCTTGAGCAAGGTCGACTTGCCCGACCCGTTGCGGCCCACGAGCGACACGCGCTCGCCCGGCGACACGGACAATTCCGCGCCGGTGAGCAGCGGCGTGCCGCCGAAGGTGAGTGCGATGTCTTTGAGTTGTAAAAGCGGAGGAGCCATGTGCCTTGTCATACCGGCATGTCGGGCCGTGAAGGCCGCGGTTCAAGCCTGCGCGCGATCGAATATTTGCGGGAGGACCGCCACGCCGCGACGCGCCTGTCAAGCCGTCGCCGGTGCTCTCGCTGCACGCGCATGGTTGCGCGTTCTCGCGACGCCAGCGCGCCCGAGTTTTTGCGAACGACGAGGCCGCAGGCGGCCACGAGGGCCGCCCCTACGGAAAGACGCCGTTCCGTAGGGGCGCCCCTTGTGGGCGCCCGCCAAGCCATCAAAAAAAAATAACAGGAAGCGGAACGCCGACAGACGCAGTGTCTCATGAGCCGCACCAGCGGGTGCGGCGCGCGCCACGGAGAAGTCGGCTTGCGCCGACCCTCCGCTGCGGGCGCGCTCGCCTGTCGGCGTTCCACCACGGCGCTCGCTGCGGCGACCGAACGCCACAGCTCAGCTCCAGCTCACGCGCTTCCTGAGACCCGGTCGGAGCGCGCGGTCCCGATGGTTCGAAAGACCGCACGCCTTTTTCGCGGGCGTTACCCACGCCTTCCTGTCCCAGTCCAGCGAGTCCCAACTCGCAGACCGGTCATCGTGCCGGCCGGGCGTGTCGCGCCGAAGCCGCCCGGGAGCGGAGGTGACGAGCCCCCGCCCGCGGGAACCGCTCTCGCTCCACCCGCCGGCGTCACCCGGCGGGCGTCCTGTAGGTGAGCGAGATTCGCATATTGTAATCGATCCAGGGATCAATGTCAATAATTCGGTGACGATGCGGGCTTCGCTGCCGCTTAACATCCTACGCGCTTTGCATACGTCTAGGCCGCGGGCGGATTGAACGCCGGTCACCTCACCCCAATCGTCCGCACCGCCAGCGCCGCGGCCGAGGCGCGGTTCTCCACGCCCAGCTTGGCGTAGATTTGCTCCAAATGCTTGTTCACGGTGCGCGGGGACAACGCCAAAATCTCGGCGATGTCGCGGTTGGATTTGCCCTTCGCGATCCACAGCAGCACCTCGGCTTCGCGCTCAGTGATCGCGAGTTTCTGCTTGAGCAGGGAGCGGTCGTCGCCGACTTCGCCTTCGATTAGCCGCAGCAGATGCTCGTCGGGGCCGATGCGGGCGACATAGACGATGCGGACGCGCACCGCGTTCTTGCCGGCCTTGAGATCCAGCGGCGGCGGTTCGGAACCGGACGGCGCGGCGGCGCATTGGCCGATCCAGGTCTGGACGTCGTGCGGCAGCACATAGTCCTCGCGGTCGAAGTCGGCGAAGGCGACGCCGAGCAGCTTCGCCGCCTGCGGCGTGTACCATTGAATGATGCCGGCATTGTTGGCCGCGAGCAGAAAGCGGCCGAAGGCGTCGAGCGCGGTGCGCGCGCTGTGGGCGATGCGGGCGTTGGCGAGATGAACGCGGATGCGCGCCAGCAGTTCGCCCGGCACGATCGGCTTGGTGACGTAATCGACGCCGCCGGCCTCGAGCCCCTCGATGATGTGCTCGGTGTCGGACAGGCCGGTCATGAAGATGACCGGCACGTGCGCCAGCGCCTTGTTCTGCTTGAGCCGCCGCGTGGTGGCGAAGCCGTCGGTGCCGGGCATCACCGCGTCCATGAGAATGATATCCGGCACCACCTTTTCCACGATCGACAGCGCGTGCTCGCCCTCGCGCGCGACGAGCACGGTCATGCCGGCCTCCTCCAGCGCGTCGGTGAGCATGCGCAGCGTCTCGGGCGAATCGTCGACCACGAGCACGATGTCGCGCGTCTCGCTCTTACGCGTGGGCGGCACGGGCTTGCTCCAGCGCGGCGGCGTACCGCTTGAGGTCGAAGGCGTTCATGATCGTGCGCATGCGGATGACGAAATCGCCGCAATCCGGCCGCCCGCGTTCGATCTCGTCGAGCTTTTCCATGATCCGGCGGACATGGCCGATCTCGCCGAGCCGGATCAGTTCGTCGATGTCGCCGCCGGGCGGCAGCGGCGCGGGCGCGGATGCCGGCGCGGCGGCGGCGGGCGGCGGCGTCGGCGCTTCCGTCTCGTACAGCCAGTCGATGTCGAGCAGCGCGTGAATCTTCTTCAGGAGCTGGCGCACGTCGATCGGCTTCATCAGTGCGTCGTCGTAGAGCGGCTCGGTCTCCAGCATGTCATGGGCGTCGATGGCGTTGGCGGAGACGACGAGGATGGCGGGGCGCTTGCCCGACTGCTCGCGCAGCCGCTGCGCGACCTCCCAGCCGTCCATCTCCGGCATGGCGATGTCGAGCAGGATGAGGTTCGGGTTGATCGCCTCGGCCAGCGCCAGGCACTCGGGCCCGCTCGCGGCGGGCACGACGTTGAAGCCGAGCGGCGCCAACAGTTCGCGGATGAGATCGCGCTGCACCTCGTTGTCGTCGACCACCAGCACGGTCTGCCGCGGCCCGTCATAGCCGCGCACGCGGTATTCCATGGTCGAGGCGATGCGCGGGCGCGGCACCACCGAGAGGAACAGCTTGACCCGGAAGGTCGTGCCCTTGCCGACTTCGCTCTTCACGGAAATATCGCCGCCCATGATCTTGGTGAGCAGGCTGGTGATGGTGAGGCCGAGCCCGGTGCCGATGGTGGCCTTGGCGCCGGCGGTGCGGGCGCGCTCGAACGGCTGGAAGATGCGCTCCAGATCGTTCTTGTGGATGCCGACGCCGGTGTCGACGATGGTGAACTCGGCGACCTGATGGCGATAGCCGACGCGGAACGTCACCTCGCCGGCATCGGTGAACTTGATGGCGTTGGAGAGAAGATTGATCAGGATCTGGCGCAGCCGGTTCTCGTCGGTCTGCACCACGGCCGGCAGCCGCTCGGCTCGCACATAGTGGAAGTCGATGCCCTTGGCGGTCGCCTGCAGGCGGAACCATGTTGACGATCTCGTCGAGGAAATCCGAGATGTGCACCTCGTTGCGGGTGAGGTGCAGGTGGCCGGCCTCGATCTTGGAAATGTCGAGCAGGCCGTCGATCAGGCCGGACAGATGCTCGGCGCTGCGGCGCACCACCTTGATGGCGTTGACCCGCTGCGGCGGGATCGCCGGGTCGCGCTCCATCAATTGGGCGTAGCCGAGAATGGCGTTGAGCGGCGTGCGCAATTCGTGACTGAGGCCGACGACGTGGCGGCTCTTGGCCTTGTTCGCGGCTTCGGCCGCTTCCTTGGCCTTTTGCAAGAGCGCGTCGGTGCGCTTGTGCGCCTCGATTTCGTTCATCAGGAGGTCGGTCTGGCGGCGGGTCTCCTCTTCGGCCACGCGGCGGCTTTCCTGCGCCAGGACGAACAGCCACGCCGCCACGCCGGCGATGAAGATGAGGATGAAGAACACCGTCCACAGCGTCGACGCCAGGATGTCGCGCGGACCTTCGAGGTCGAGCGAGATGAGGAAATAGACCAGCGACAGCACGGCGCCGATGACGCCGACGAACAAAGCGAGCACGCCGAGATAGCGGCCGACCTGGGTGGTGAGGAGCCGCACCACGCTCTGCGGCAATGACTGGCCGAACCAGGCGAACATCTGGTTCGACACCCGCGCCTGCGGCTTGCAGCAGTCGCGGCAGCGCGTCTCGAGCGAGCAGCACAGCGAGCAGATCGAGCCGGAATAGGCCGGACAATAGGCCATGTCCTCGGGCTCGAAATGATGCTCGCAGATCGAGCAGCTGATCGTCTCCTGGCCGTTCCAATCGAGCCGCGGCGCACGCGCGACGTAGAAGCGGCCGCGCGTCGCCGCGGCGATGACGGGCGCCATGACGAAGCCGACGACGAGCGCGACGAACGCCGACAAGGATTGCAGCGTGACGCCGAGATGGCCGGAGAACGCCGCGATGCCGGCGAGCGTCGCCGCCGACATGGCGCCGACGCCGACCGGATTGATGTCGTAGAGATGCGCGCGCTTGAACTCGATACCGGCCGGGCGACAGCCCGAGCGGCTTGTTGACGACGAGGTCGGCGACCAGCGCGCTGACCCACGACACCGCGACGATCGAATAGAGGCCGAGCGCGTGCTCGAGCATCTTGAAGATGCCGAGCTCCATCAGCATCAGCGCGATGGTGACGTTGAAGACGACCCAGACCACCCGGCCCGGATGGCTGTGGGTCAGGCGCGAGAAGAAATTCGACCAGGCGATCGAGCCGGCATAGGCGTTGGTGACGTTGATCTTGAGCTGCGAGATGACGACGAAGGCGCCGGTGAAGGCGAGCGCCAGTTGCGGCGAGGAAAACACGTAGCTGAAGGCGACGAGATACATCCGCGTCGGCTCGACCGCCTTCGGCAGCGGCACCATGTGCTCGATGGCGAGGAAGGCGAGGAACGATCCGGCCAAAAGCTTGAGCATGCCGGGCACGATCCAGCCCGGGCCGGCCGCGAGATAGGCGATCCACCACGACGAGCGGTATGACGATGATTTGGCGCGCTCGCGCGCCGGCAGGAAGCGCAGGAAGTCGACCTGCTCGCCGATCTGCGCGATCAGCGAAAACACCACCGTCGCGGCGGTGCCGAACAGGATGAGATTGAACGAGCCGCCTTCGGTGCCGGCAAGGCCGGAGAAATTGGTCCAGCGCTCGAACGAGGCGCTGTCGACGGCGGCGATGAAGACGAAAGGAATGAGATGCAGCACGATCCAGAACGGCTGCGTCCAGGACTGGAAACGGCTGATGAAGGTAATGCCGTGGGTGACCAGTGGAATAACAATTAATGACGACAGCACGTAGCCGATGAACAGCGGGATGCCGAGACACATCTCGAAGGCGAGCGACATGATCGCCGCCTCGATGGCGAAGAACAGGAACGTGAAGGAGGCATAGATCAGCGACGTGATGGTCGAGCCGAGATAGCCGAAGCCGGCGCCGCGGGTGAGCAGATCGATGTCGACGCCATAGGTCGCGGCGTAATAGGCGATCGGCAGGCTGGTGAGCAGGATAATGACGCCGACCGCCATGATGGCGGCGCTGGCATTGACGAAACCGTAATTGACGGTGATCGAGCCGCCGATCGCCTCCAGCGCCAGGAACGACACCGCGCCGATCGCCGTGTTGGCGACGCGCAGGCTCGACCATTTGCGCGCGGTCTTGGCGGTGAAGCGCAGCGCGTAGTCTTCGAGGGTCTGGTTGGCGACCCACTGATTATAATTACGCCGGACGCGAACGATGCGTTGTTGCGCGGTCATGAGCGCTCACTCGTCTCACTTACCTGCGTTGCCGATGTGCGCTCTCCGTGTGCCGTTCCGCCCCGCGGCGCCGCCCGTTGCCCGAGCCGGCTCTGAGCGTACTTTAGCAGCCGCCGCTGCCACCTCCTTGGCTAAAGAGGATGCAGTGTGCGCTGCAAAAGAAGCACAATCGGACAGGGTCGTTATGGTGGGCCGCATGTCGCCCCTTCTCCTGTTTTGACGGGCACTATGATACGCCATCCGACGTAGGCATATACGTCAATTGACGTATGCTGCATTGCAATAATTCAGCGCAGTCTTCGATGCAAGGAGCGAGTTCCGACTCGCCCCGAATGGGCAACCATCATCGCTGAATCGAGGGCGCCGCATGTCAACGGAAAAGCCTACAGGCAATCTCCTAGTCCCCACCCGCCGGCAGCTTCTTGCCGGCGCCGCCACGCTGTCGGCCACGGCGATGCTGCCAAATCTGGCACGCGCCGACGTCCCGCCGACCGTCGGCCGTCAACACCACCGGCCTCGCGGTCACGGATACCGAAGTCACCGTCGGCATCCTGCACTCCGTCACCGGCACCATGGCGATCTCCGAGACCGGCTCGGTCGAGGCGGAAAAGCTCGCGATCGACCAGATCAACGCCCAAGGCGGCGTGCTCGGCCGCAAGATCAAGTTCATCCAGGAGGACGGCGCCTGCGGACTGGCCGACCTTCGCGGAAAAGGCGAAGAAGCTCCTGGTGCAGGACAAGTGCGCCGCGGTGATGGGCTGCTGGACCTCGGCGTCGCGCAAGGCGGTGCTGCCGGTGTTCGAGCAGTACAACGGCATGCTGTATTATCCGACCTTCTATGAAGGCCTCGAGCAGTCGAAGAACGTCATCTACACCGGCCAGGAAGCGACCCAGCAGATCCTCGCCGGCCTGAACTGGGTGGAAAAGGAGAAGGGCGCCAAGACCTTCTACCTGCTCGGCTCCGACTACATCTGGCCGCGCACGTCGAACAAGATCGCGCGCAAGCACATCGAGAACTTCCTCAAGCTCAAGGTCGTCGGCGAAGAATACTTCCCGCTCGGCTCGACGCAGTTCAACTCCGTCATCAACAAGATCAAGCTGGTCAAGCCGGACGTGATCTACGCGATCATCGTCGGCGGTTCCAACGTCGCCTTCTACAAGCAGCTCAAGGCGGCCGGCATCGATATGACCAAGCAGACCCTGATGACGATCTCGGTCACCGAGGACGAAATCCTCGGCATCGGCGGCGAGAACATCGTCGGCGCCTATGCCTGCATGAAGTACTTCCAGTCGCTCGACAATCCGAACAACAAGGCGTTCGTCGCCGGCGTTCAAGAAGATGTGGGGCGAGAAGACCGTGATCGGCGACGTCACGCAGGCCGCCTATCTCGGGCCGTGGCTGTGGAAGCTGACGGCGGAAAAGGCCGGCTCCTTCGACATCGACAAGATCGCCGCCGCCTCGCCCGGCGTCGAGTTCAAGGGCGCGCCCGGAAGGCTATGTCCGCATCCACGAGAACCATCATTTGTGGAGCAAGACCCGCGTCGGACGCGCCCGCGCTCGACGGCCAGTACGACGTGATCTACGAGACCGCCGAGCTGATGGAGCCCAATCCGTTCCCGAAGGGCTACCAGTAAGCGCGTGACGCACGCGCCCCGGCGGACATTTCGCCGGGGCGCGCTTCTGCCGCCGCCTTTCCGTCAACTTGGTCGACAGGGCAACGTAAATGTTCGGCTATTCGCTCGGCGAACTCGGCTCGATTCTGGTGATGCAGGGCTTCTCCGGCCTGATCCTGTTTTCGGTCTATCTGCTCATGGCGCTCGGCCTCGCCATCATCTTCGGCCAGATGGGCGTCATCAACATGGCGCACGGCGAGTTCATGATCCTCGGCGCCTACATGACCTATTTCTGCTCGCATTTGTTCGCGAGCTATCTGCCGGGGCTCTATCGCCGGATACTTCTTCGTCGCGATGATCGTTGCGTTCATCGCCTCCGGCGCGGCTCGGACTGATCGGTCGAATGGGCCTTGATCCGCCGTCTCTACGCCCGTCCGCTCGACACCCTGCTGGCGACCTGGGGCTTGAGCCTGATCATGCAGCAGGCCTTCCGCTCCGGGTTCGGGGCGCGCGAGGTCGGCGTCGAACTGCCGCCTTGGATGATGGGCTCGCTGCAGGTCACCGATACGATCGAAGTACAGATCAACGGCCTGTTCGTCATGGGTCTGACGCTGCTGATCACCGCCGCCGTCGCGCTCCTGATGTTCAAATCGCGCTGGGGCCTGCAGGTCCGCAGCGTGATGGCGAACCGGACCATGGCGGGCGCGGTCGGCATCGACACGCGCCGGGTCGACCGGCTCACATTCGGCCTCGGCTGCGGCATCGCCGGCATCGCCGGCTCCGCCTTCACCATGATCGGCTCGACCGGGCCGACCGCCGGCCAGCTCTATATCGTCGATACGTTCTTGGTCGTGGTGTTCGGCGGCGCGCAAAGCCTGCTCGGCACCATCGCGTCGGCGCTCACCATCTCGCAATCGCAGTCGACGCTGGAGTTCTTCCTCACCGGATCGATGGCGAAGGTTCTCACGCTGCTCATCGTCATCGGCATCCTGATGCTGCGCCCGCAGGGTCTGTTCGCCCTCAAGGTCAGAAGGTAAAACCCGATGTCCGCCCTTTCCGCCGTCCGTAACGACCCTCGCCGCCTCGAACTGATCGGCTTTGCGCTGGTCGCCATCCTGATCATCATCGTCCTGCCGCTCGCGCTCGACATCTTTCGGCTCAATCTGGTCGGCAAGTATCTGACCTACGCGTTCGTCGCCATCGGCCTGGTTCTGTGTTGGGGACACACCGGGATTCTCAGCCTGGGACAGGGACTGTTCTTCGGCCTCGGCGGCTACTGCATGGCCGCCTTCCTCAAGCTCGAGGCGTCGAGCGTCGCCAATACCAAGATCCAGTCGACGCCCGGCATTCCCGACTTCATGGACTGGAACCAGATCACCGCGTTGCCGTTCTTCTGGGCCCCGTTCAAATCGTTGCCGTTCGCGCTGATCGCGGTCATCCTGGTGCCGACGATCCTCGCCTTCATCATCGGCGCCGCTTTGTTCAAGCGGCGGGTCGGCGGCGTCTATTTCGCGATCATCACCCAGGCCATGGCGCTGGTGCTGACCATCCTGATCGTCGGCCAACAGGGCTATACCGGCGGCATCAACGGCATCACCGACCTGCGCACGCTGCTCGGCTGGGATATCCGCACCGACGGCGCCAAATACATTCTCTACTTCGTCTGCTGCGTGCTGTTGTTGGGCACCATGTTCGTGGCGCGCTTCGTGCTCGCCTCCAAGCTCGGCCGCATCCTCGTCGCCACCCGCGACAAGGAGGATCGCGTCCGCTTCTCCGGCTACGACGTCGCCAACTACAAAATCTTCGTGTTCTGCCTGGCTTCCGCCATGGCCGGCATCGGCGGCGCGATGTTCACCCTGCAGGTCGGCTTCATGTCGCCGTCGTTCGTCGGCATCGTGCCGTCGATCGACATGGTGATCTTCTGCGCGGTCGGCGGCCGCAACTCGATCGTCGGCGCGGTCGCCGGAACCCTGCTCGTGAACTGGGCCAAGACCATGTTCTCCGAGGCGTTCCCGGAGCTGTGGCTGTTCGCGATGGGCGGCTTGTTCATCGCCGTGGTGGTCGCCTTCCCGCGCGGGCTCGCCGGGGTGATGACCGACCAGATCCTGCCGCGGCTGGCGAATTTCAAGGGCTTCAAGGGCACCGGCGGCTCGGGCGCGCAGCCGAGCCCGGCCCCGGCCGAATAAAGGAGCCAACACCATGTCCTCCAGCACCGACTTTCTGCTCGCGCTCGAAGACGTCAGCGTCTCGTTCGACGGCTTCAAGGCGGTCGACGGTCTCAATCTCTACGTCGACAAGGGCGAACTGCGCGTCATCATCGGCCCGAACGGCGCCGGCAAGACCACCGTGCTCGATCTGATCTGCGGCCGCACCCGGGTGTCCGGCGGCTCGATCAAGTTCAAGGACCAGGAGATCACCGGCTGGAAAGAGCAGGAGATCGTCCGCCGCGGCATCGGGCGCAAGTTCCAGACCCCGACCATCTACGAAGACCTGACCGTGTTCGAAAATCTCGAACTATCGGTGCCGCGCGGCCGCGACGTTGTCGGCGCGCTGTTCTGGAAGCGCACCGACGAGGTCATCGCGCGGGTGCGCGAGGTCGCCGCCATGATCTATCTGCAGGACCTTATCGACCGGTCGGCCGAGACCTTGAGCCACGGCCAGAAGCAATGGCTGGAGATCGGCATGCTGCTGATCCAGGACCCCGAGCTTCTGATGCTCGACGAGCCGGTCGCCGGCATGAGCGTGTCGGAGCGGATCAAGACCGCCGATCTCCTCAACGAGATCATCAAGAACCGCTCGGTGATCGTCATCGAGCACGACATGAAGTTCGTCGAAAGCATCGCCCACCGCGTCACGGTGATGCATCAGGGCAAGGTTCTCGCCGAAGGCGACATGCAGTCGGTGCAGAACAATCCCAAGGTCAAGGAAGTCTATCTCGGTCACTGATTGGCGCACGATCCTTTCGGAAAGGCGGTTTTCGCTTTTTCGGATCACGTCGAAGCACAGGGGCAACAGCCGATGTTCGAAGTTCGCAACCTTACCGCCGCCTACGGGCAGAGCGAGGCGCTGCACGCGATCAACATGTCCGCCAAGGCCGGCGAGATCGTCGCGCTGGTCGGCCGCAACGGCATGGGCAAGTCGACGCTGATGAAATCGCTGATCGGCGTCATGCCGGCGCGCTCCGGGCAGATCATGATCGACGGCGCCGACGTCACCGCGCTGCCGAGCCATCAGCGCGTCGCGCGCGGGCTCGCTTACGTGCCGCAGGGCCGGCAAATCTTCGGCACCATGACGGTGAAGGAAAACATCGAGACCGGGCTCGTCGTCACCGGCAAACGCGAAGTGCCGGAGGAGATCTACGACCTGTTTCCGATCCTGGCCGATTTCTCCAAGCGGCGCGGCGGCAATCTCTCAGGCGGCCAGCAGCAGCAATTGGCGATCGCGCGCGCGCTCGCCAGCGATCCCAAGGTGCTGCTGCTCGACGAGCCGACCGAGGGCATCCAGCCCTCGATCATCAAGGACATCGCGCGTTTGCTGCGCGACATCCGCAGCATCCGCAACATCTGCATCGTGGTGTGCGAGCAGGTTCTCAGTTTCGTGCTCGACGTCGCCGACCGCATCCTGGTGATGGAGGGCGGCCGCATCGTGCACAGCGATACGCGGGATCATGTCGACGAAGCGGCGATCGCCCGCTTCCTCGCGGTGTGAAAGCGAATTCCATCGGCTCGTTCCATGGGCTCGGTATCTTGGGGCTGGGTTTCTATGGGCTGGGCATGGGATCAAGTGCAACGGGTAAACTTGGACGCGAGGAGCTTTAGATGACCAAGACCATCGTGAAAATCGACCTCAACGATTCTCCCTACAAGAACGACATGATCCACAACCGGTGGCATCCGGACGTGCCGATCATCGAGTGGGTGAAGCCCGGCGAGGACTTCATCATGGAGACCTACGACTGGACCGGAGGGTTCATCAAGAACAACGAATCCGCCGACGACGTGCGCGACATCGATCTCTCGATCGTGCACTTCCTGTCGGGGCCGATCGGCGTTCACGGCGCCGAGCCGGGCGACCTCCTGGTGGTCGACATTCTCGACATCGGCACGCTGCCCGACAGCAAATGGGGCTTCAACGGCTTCTTCTCCAAGAAGAACGGCGGCGGCTTCCTCACCGACCATTTCCCGCTGGCGCAGAAGTCGATCTGGGACATTTCCGGGCTGTTCACCCATTCCCGGCATGTCCCCGGCGTGAGCTTCGCCGGCCTGGTGCATCCCGGCCTGATCGGCTGCCTGCCGGATCAGAAAATGCTCGAAGCCTGGAATGCGCGCGAACAGGCGCTCATCGACACCAATCCGACCCGCGTGCCGCCGCTCGCCAACCCGCCGTTCGCGGCGACCGCGCACGCCGGCCGCGCCACCGGCGACGTGAAGAACAAGATCGCCGCCGAGGGCGCCCGCACGGTTCCGCCGCGCGAGCACGGCGGCAATGCCGACATCAAGGACCTGTCCCGCGGCTCGAAAATCTACTTCCCGGTCTATGTGAACGGCGCCGGCCTCTCCATGGGCGACCTGCACTTCAGCCAGGGCGACGGCGAAATCACCTTCTGCGGCGCCATCGAGATGGCGGGATGGCTGCACCTCAAGGTCGAGCTCATCAAAGGCGGCATGGCCAAATACGGCATCAAGAATCCGATCTTCAGGCCGTCGCCGATCACGCCGAACTACAAGGACTATCTGATCTTCGAAGGCATCTCGGTGGACGACGCCGGCAAGCAGCACTATCTCAACATCCACATCGCCTATCAGCAGGCCTGCCTGAACGCCATCGAATACCTGACCAAGTTCGGCTATTCGAAGGCCCAGGCCTACGCCATTCTCGGCACGGCGCCGGTGCAGGGCCACATCTCGGGAGTGGTCGACATTCCCAACGCCTGCGCCACGCTGTATCTGCCGACCGAGATCTTCGCCTTCGACGTCATGCCGGGGTCGGAAGGACCGATCAAACACATCAAAGGCGGCATCGACATCCCGTTGTCGCCCGACAAATAGAGCAACGCCGGACTGCGGTGTCCCCCACCCGGCGACGCGCGAGGGGCGGCTGAAGTGCCGCCCCTCATTTGCAAATCTGAATGCGCAAGTCTGATCTGAAAAAGCTACACGCGAGGAAAGCCGATGCCCGTCTATGATTACATGTGCGACCGATGCGGTCCGTTCACCGACATGCGGCCGATGGCCGAGTGCGAGCTGCCGCACGCCTGCCCGCGCTGCGGCGAGGATGCGCCGCGGGCGTTCCTGTCGGTGCCCTATCTCGCCGCGATGTCGTCGGAGCGCAGGCTCGCCTACGCCACCAATGAGCGCAGCGCTGCTTCGCCGATGACGCTGTCCGGGTTGAAGAAGCATGGCGGCAGCTGCAGCTGCTGCTCCGGCCTGTCGCCGCGCGGCAAGAAGAAAGCGCCCGTCAACACCGAGCAGCCCGCGGCCAAAGGCTTTCCCGGCAAGCGGCCGTGGATGATTTCGCATTAGCTCTGCTGCGTCAGAGAGACCGCGTCTGGTCCGAAGGACGATGGTTTGGTGAAAGCCGCCAGCCATGCGGCCATGGCGAGGCAGGGGCGAGCGCTATCGAAGCGCCTGTAAATCCCGGGGCAAAGCTGGCATAGAAGGTGACGGCGTCCTATTGTTAAGGATTACGAGCACCCTTGATGCAGATCAGTCCCGCTGTCGCGACCGTTCCCGAACCGCAACTCGTCTTCCCTCACGCCGAACCGCCCGCCCCGGGTACCACGATCGAGATCGCGCCCGGCATCCTGTGGGCGCGCCTCGCGCTCCCGTTCCAGCTCAACCACGTCAACATCTACTTCATCGACGACGGCAAGGGCTGGACGGTCATCGACACCGGGCTCGGCAACAAGGCGACGCAAGCGGCCTGGCAGAAGCTGTTCGAGGGACCGCTGGCGGAGCGGCCGCTGACGCGCATCATCGCCACCCATTTTCATCCCGACCATGTCGGCTCGGCCGGCTTCCTGCTGCGCAAGTTCGACGTGCCGCTCGTGATGACCGCGACCGAATACCTGCAGTGCCTGAACCTGCACCTCGACCCGGGCGCGCTCGAAGCCCAGCATTATCGCCGCTTCTATCTCGAGCACGGCCTCGATGCAGAGACGACGCAGGCCGTCGTCACCGGCGGGCATGCCTATCTGAAACTCCTTTCGGGGTTGCCGCCGGTTTATCACCGCGTCGTCGCCGGCGACGTGTTGACCATCGGGACGCGCGAGTTCGAGGTGTTGACCGGCGGCGGGCACTCGCCCGAGCAGATCATGCTGCTGTGCCGCGCCGACAAACTGTTCTTCGCGGCCGATCAGGTGTTGGCGAAGATTTCTCCCAATGTCAGCGTGGTCGCGATCGACCCGGAAGGCGATCCGCTCGGCCAATATCTGCGTTCGCTGCGCGCCTTGCGCCGCGATATCGGCGACGACATCTTGGTGCTGCCGGGGCACAATTTGCCGTTCTACGGCCTGCACGTGCGCATCGCCGAATTGATCGAGCATCACGAGGCGCGCTGCGGCCGCATCCTGCGCGCCTGCGCCGCCGCGCCGCAGTCGGCGGCCGAGCTGATCCCGGTCCTGTTCGCGCGCGAGCTCGACCCGCACCAGACCGGCTTCGCCTTCAGCGAAGTCCTGGCGCACGTGAACTACATGCTGCGGCAGGGCATGCTGAAAGAGACCCGCAGCTCCGACGGCATCCGCCGCGTCGTCGCGGCGTGATCTACCCGCGCAGCGTCCCGCCGGTGCGCTTGCCGACTTCTGCGACGATCTTGGCCGCCAGCGCCTCGATCTCGGCGTCGGTCATGGTCTTGTCGCGCGGCTGCAGCGTGACAGCGATCGCGATCGACTTCTTGCCCGGCTCGATGCCGGCGCCCTCATAGAGGTCGAACACGTTGACGCCGGCGATCAGCTTGCGGTCGACCGCGATGGCCGCGCGCACGATGTCGGCGGCTTTCACGTTGCGTTCGACGATGAAGGCGAAATCGCGCTCGACCGGCTGGAAGGCTGAGAGTTCGAGCGCCGGCTTGGCGCGCGTCGCTTTCGCCTTCGGCTCGGGAATGCGCTCCAAAATCACTTCGAAGGCGACGAGCGGGCCGTCAGCGTCGAGCGCTTCGAGCGCGCTCGGGTGCAGTTCGCCGAAATGGCCGAGCACGTTCTGCGGGCCGATCTGGATCGTGCCGGAGCGGCCGGGATGAAACCACGGCGGACCGCCCGGCACCACCTGCAGCGCCTGCGCCGGCGCGCCGGCCGCCGCCAGCAGCGCGAGCGCGTCGGCCTTGACGTTGAAGGCATCGACCTCGCCGTCGCGCTTCGACCAATGACGGCCGAGGCCCGAGGGCTTGGCGAGCGCGCGGCGCACGCCGGCCGCCGCGGTGAGCTGGTCCTGCGGCGCGTCGCCGCGAAACACCTGCCCGACTTCGAACAGCGCGACATCGGGGAAGCCGCGGTCGGCGTTCTTCTGCGCCGCGGCGACGAGGCCGGGAACAAGGCTCGGCCGCATGTCGGACAAGTCCGCCGCGATCGGATTGGCGAGCGCCAGTTCCGGCTTGCCGCCGCCGAACAATTCGGCGCGGTCCTTGGCGATGAACGACCAGGTCACGGCCTCGACGAGGTTGCGCACGGCGAGCGCGCGCTTGGCTTTACGGACGCGGAGTTGGATCGGCGTGAGCACCGGCTTGCGCGAGGCCTCGCCGCGCTCGAACGGCGTCGCCGGCACGCGGTCGATGCCCAGGATGCGGACCACCTCCTCGACCACGTCGGCCTTGCTGGCGACGTCCTGCCGCCACGACGGCACCGCGACCTTCACCCGCTCGGTCTGACCGGCGACGAAGAAACCGAGATGACCGAGCACGCGACGCACTTCCGGCAAGGTCGCGCTGAGGCCGGCAAGGCGCTCGAGCTCGGAGAGTGGTAGATCGATCACCCGCTCCGGCGCCTCAACGCTGCCGGCGAGCATGACCTCCGACGGCGAACCGCCGCACAGGTCGAGCACCATGTGGGTCGCGAGATCGAGGCCGGGCAGCATGAAGGCGGGATCGACGCCGCGCTCGAAGCGGTAGCGCGCGTCGGAATTGAGCCCGAGCTTGCGGCCGGTCTGCGCGATGTTGGCCGGCACCCACAGCGCCGACTCGATCAGTACGTCGGTCGTTGCTTCCGAGCAGCCGCTCGCCTCGCCGCCCATGATGCCGGCGAGCGATTCGACGCCGTCACGGTCGGCGATGACGCACATGGTGTCGTCGAGCGTATAGGTCTTGCCGTCGAGCGCAAGCAGCGTTTCGCCGGCGCGCGCCCGGCGCACGGTGAGGTCGCCGTGCACCTTGGCGGCGTCGAACACGTGCAGCGGCCGGCCGCGGTCGTAGGTGATGAAGTTGGTGATGTCGACCAGCGCGTTGATCGGGCGAAGCCCTATCGCGATGAGCCGCTTTTGCAGCCATTCGGGCGACGGCCCGTTCTTGACGCCCCGCACCAGGCGCAATCCGAACGCCGGGCACAGCGCGGGCGTCGCGCCGAAGTCCAGCGTCACCTTGATCGGGGCGGCGAATTCGCCCTTCACGGGTTTGACGGCGGGGTCCTTGAACGTGCCCATATCGGCCGCGGCGAGATCGCGGGCGATGCCGTGCACGCCGGTGCAATCGGCGCGGTTCGGCGTCAGATTGATTTCGATGACCGGGTCGTCGAGCCCGGCCCATTGCGCGTAACTTGTCCCGACCGGCGCGTCGGCCGGCAGATCGATGATGCCTTCGTGATCCTCGGAAATCTGCAGCTCGAATTCCGACACCAGCATGCCGCGGCTTTCGACGCCGCGGATGGTGCCGGTCGCGAGCGTCGTGTTCTTGCCGGGGATGAAGGATCCCGGCGGCGCGAACACGCCGATCATGCCGGTCCGCGCGTTGGGCGCGCCGCATACGACCTGGATCGGCTTGCCGTCGCCGGTGTCGACCATGCACACCCGCAGCCGGTCGGCGTTGGGATGCTGCTTCGCCTCGGTGACGCGCGCGATAACGAACGGCGCGAGCTCTTTCGCCTTGTCCTCGATGCGCTCGACCTCGAGCCCGATCATGGTGAGCTTGTCGGCGATCTCGCCGAGCGAATGATCGGTGTCGAGGTGCGCTTTGAGCCAGGAGAGGGTGAATTTCATCATGGGCGGGCTCTAAACAGAAGACAGGTCGCCAATATGCGCCGATCTGTCGTATCGAGAGACTCGATCTCAGAGACGGCTTGACGTGCCTGACCAACAAGTCTTTGGGCGTCTAGCCGCGAGAAGATATTTTTGATCGGAGGAAGATAATCCGCCCTGTGACGCTCGCTCTGCAGCCCGACGACGAGATCGCCGATCTTGCGGAGCGAAACATGATCTCG
Source organism: uncultured Pseudomonadota bacterium (assembly GCA_963836095.1). Lineage (GTDB taxonomy): Bacteria > Pseudomonadota > Alphaproteobacteria > Rhizobiales > Xanthobacteraceae > BOG-931. The sequence continues at coordinate 394,055 of CAWIHU010000009.1, read as the reverse complement.
CAACGGCTGCTTGTCGAACGCCGTCTTAAGCGACCCGTGATCGAGGGCGCGATAAATCCGCGAATATTCGTCGGCATCGCGGTCGACGGAAGGAAGCAAGCAGTCCGCACAAAGTCGAGCGAGTGCGTGAAACACCGCGTAATATGCCGTGCTCACCGCGCGGCGCTTGAAAGCCGAACTCCTAGGCCTTTCCTCTATCAGTTTATCGGCCGCCTCCAGAAGAAGGGCGACCATGGAGTGAGAGGCCATGCCTAATCCACGTCCTCATCAATCATTTCTTCCTTTGGAGATTGACTGCTCAAAAGCACGAAGCGCTCCTCGCCTTTGTCGAGGAGCGTGGAACGAATTTCATGGAGCGCATCGCTGAGCCGAACAGGCGGAACGTCCCAATTGCTGAGGTCGATCGTTACACGCAGCACGGTGCTCCCGTCGAAGTCTTCTTCGGACTGGACGATCGCGTGCTTAAAGCCGAAGTCCTTCAGGCGTTCACGAAGAAGCCTCGAGACTACGTCGTTGATTTCGCTGTCGGTCATGTTCATAGCTTATCAGCCACTCAATCCCCCCGCCAGCGTCGGCAGGTCGAGCGGGCGGAAGCCGTAGTGGGAGAGCCAGCGCACGTCGGCCTCGAAGAAGGCGCGCAGGTCCGGCATGCCGTATTTGAGCATGGCGACGCGGTCGATGCCCATGCCCCAGGCAAAGCCCTGATACTCGTCGGGATCGAGCCCGCAATTGCGCATGACGTTGGGGTGCACCATGCCGCAGCCGAGGATTTCGAGCCAGTCGTCGCCTTCGCCGAAGCGGATTTCGCCCTTGTCGCGGCGGCACTGGATGTCGACCTCGAGCGACGGCTCGGTGAACGGGAAGAACGACGGGCGGAACCGCATGCCGACCTTGTCGACCTCGAAGAACGCCTTGCAGAATTCCTGCAGGATCCATTTGAGGTGGCCGAGGTGCGAGGTCTTGTCGATCACCAGGCCCTCGACCTGATGGAACATCGGCGTGTGGGTCTGATCCGAATCGCAGCGATAGGTGCGGCCGGGAATGATGACGCGGATCGGCGGCTTCTGCGTCAGCATGGTGCGCACCTGCACCGGCGAGGTGTGGGTGCGCAACAAAAGCCGCGAGCCGTCCGGCTTGGGATTGAAGAAGAACGTGTCGTGCATATCCCGCGCCGGATGGTCTTCCGGGAAATTCAGCTTGGTGAAATTGTAGTCGTCGGTCTCGATGTCCGGCCCCTCGGCGACGGCGAAGCCCATGTCGGCGAAGATCGCCGTCATCTCGTCGATCACTTGGGTGATCGGATGCACGCGCCCGATCTCGGCCGGCGCCTCGCGCACCGGCAGCGTGACGTTGACGCTTTCGCTGTTGAGCCGCGCCGCGAGCGCGGCGCCCTTGAGCGCCTCGCGGCGGACATTGAGCGCGGCGTTGACGCGGTCCTTGAGGCCGTTGATCAGCGGGCCCTGAAGCTTGCGCTCCTCCGGCGAAAGGGTGCCGAGCGTCTTCAACAGCGCCGAGACCGAGCCGCTCTTGCCGAGCGACGCGACGCGCACCGTTTCGAGCGCGGCCTCGTCGGCCGCGGCGGCGACCTCCGCGAGGATGAGTTGCTCGAGCTGCGCGATGTCGGTCATGTCGCTCAATCTTCGCCGGGCATGAGGGGCAGATCGGTGTCGTGCGGCTTGCCGCCCGCTTGCGTCAGCATGCAATGGACCTGGCCGCGGTGATGGGTCTGATGGTTGAAGAAGTGCGTGACAAGGAGCCAGCACGGCTTCGTCAGCTCCCGCTTCGCCGCGCCCGAATAATAGCTGAAGTCGCCCGCGAGCCACGCCGGATCGATTTTGTCGGCCCAGTCGACGATCACCTCGTCGAAGCGGGCGCGCTCGCGCTCGAGCGCCGGCCAATCGTCGTAGAGTGTGATCGACTCCGCGATGCCGCCCGGCGGCTTCGGCGTGCCCGCCAAGCGGCTCATCCAGATCAAGTCGCCCCACATCAGATGGCTCAGCGTCTTGTGGATCGAGCCGAAGAAGGCGCCCCGCTCGCGCCGCCGCTCCGCGTCGGACAACAGATCGGCGACGCCGTACAGGTTCGCGTTCTGCCAGCGGTTATAGCGCGCCATGCGCGAGACATAGGCGCTGCCGATCATGACACGCTCACACCGCGAGCGCCGACTTCGCCTTGCCCACGATCGCCTCGAACGCCGCCGGCTCGGTGATCGCGAGGTCGGAAAGCACCTTGCGGTCGACCATGATCTCGGCCTTGGCGAGACCGGCGATGAAGCGGCTGTAGGTCAGGCCGAACGGGCGCACCGCGGCGTTGAGGCGCTGGATCCAGAGCGCGCGGAAGGTGCGCTTCTTTCGCTTGCGGTCGCGGTAGGCGTATTGGTTCGCCTTCTCCACCGCCTGCTTGGCGATGCGGATCGTGTTCTTGCGCCGGCCATAATAGCCTTTGGCGGCCTTGAGCACCTTCTTGTGCTTGGCGTGAGCGGTGACTCCGCGTTTGACGCGTGCCATGGCTGATCTCCTGTGATGAACGGGACAAAACGCATGCGGCCAGAGGCGGCCGCGCGGGCGGTCAGCCGTTCGGCAAAAAGTATTTCTTGATGTTGTCGCCGTCGGTCTTGAACAGCACGTTGGTCCCGCGCAACTGGCGGATCTGCTTCTTCGTGCGTTTGATCATGCCGTGGCGTTTGCCGGACTGGGCATAGAGGACCTTCCCCGTACCCGTCACCTTGAAGCGCTTTTTAGCGCCCGATTTGGTCTTGATCTTGGGCATTTGGCTCTCCTTGGCCGCGGCCGGGCCGCGAACCGAAATTGCCGTCAACGGGCGGAAAAAGCCCATTGGCGAGCGGATATGTGCTTGGAGCACGTCGCGCCGCCACGGCAGCCCTTGTCAGCCGGGCGGCGAGAGGGCGCGGTTATGGCAGAAACGGCCGAAAATGGCAAATCCCTGCCAGACCCGCGCCAGCTTGCGAATGTAGGCGGGTTAAGGGCTACCGCGGCGCCAGCACCATGACCACTTGGCGGCCTTCGAAGCGCGGCTCCTGCTCGATCTTGGCGATGCCGGAGGTATCGCCCTTGACGCGGTCGAGCAGCTTGTAGCCGAGTTCCTGGTGCGCCATTTCACGGCCGCGGAAGCGCAACGTGACCTTGACCTTGTCGCCTTCCTCGAAGAACCGCTGCATCGAGCGCATCTTCACGTCGTAATCGTGATCGTCGATCATGGGGCGGAGCTTGATCTCCTTGATCTCGACGACCTTTTGCTTCTTGCGCGCCTCGGCGGCCTTCTTCTGCGACTGGTATTTGTATTTGCCGAAATCCAGAATCTTGCAGACCGGGGGCACCGAATTGGGCGCGATCTCGACGAGATCGAGCCCGGCCTCCCGCGCCATCGCGATGGCTGCATTGATCTCGGTGACGCCCTTGTTGGCGCCGTCTTTGTCGATGAGTTGGACCTCGCGGACGCGGATCTCCTCGTTGATGCGTGGCCCTTCCTTGGGAGCGGGCTGCGCGGATCTCATGGGGCGGCGAATGGGTCTTCTCTCCTCTGTCGTTGCGACTGCTGTTCCGGAACGGGTCGTGTCGTAACTTGTCTTGCCGTAACCAGTGTTGCCGTAACTTGTCTTGCCGTATCGTGGTGCCATTGTGCCGTGGCATCGGCCACGCACTAACCCTTGCCAAATCCACACCGTTCACGGCGAACGCTAAAGATTGGTAGTTTTTGGCGCCAAGTCAACGCGGAAAGTCGTTGCGCAACGTCAATTCCGCGGGGCCGTGTCCGCGCCGCCGCGGTCGTTGCGGGGCGCTTTTTGCGGCGAATCGGGGTAACTGCGGCCGTCAAAAACTCCATTCTCGCACCGGTACCGCGGCTCGCCGCTCGAGGCCCTTGAGATGAACGATGACGGAAGTCAATTGATCCAAGTCGGTTCCGGCACCGAACGCCGCACTGTCGTCGCCCGCCCGCTGGCGGGCACTTCGCCCGGTCTGTTCTGGCTCTCCGGCTACAACTCCGACATGAAGGGCACCAAGGCGGCGGCGCTCGCCGGCTGGGCCGAGGCGCAGGGACGGGCGTTCGTCCGCTTCGACTATTCCGGTCACGGCGAATCCGGCGGCGCGTTCGTCGACGGCACGATCGGCCGCTGGCTCGCCGACAGCCTCGCGGTATTCGACGCCTGCTGTCGCGGGCCGCAAATCCTGGTCGGTTCCTCGATGGGCGGCTGGCTCGCTTTGCTCATGGTCCGCGCCTTGCGCCGAAGGCCCCCACCGGCGTCCGTCGCCGGCATGGTGCTGATCGCGCCGGCGGTCGACTTCACCGAGGAATTGATGTGGAAACGGTTCACGCCCGCGATCAAGCGCGAACTTCAGGAAACCGGCGTGTGGCAGCGGCCGTCGCCATATTCGTCCGAGCCCTATCTGGTGACCCGGCAGTTGATCGAAGAGGGGCGCAATCACCTCCTGCTCGGCGGCATGATCGAGACCGGATGTCCGGTGCGCATCCTGCAAGGCGTCGAAGACCCCGACGTGCCGTGGCGGCATGCGGTCGAGCTGGTGTCGCGGCTGGCGAGCGACGACGTGGTACTCACCCTCGTCAAGGACGGCGATCACCGGCTGTCGCGCCCGGAAGATATCGAACGTCTCATCGCCGCGGTGGCGGAATTTTAGCTCGCCGTCGCAATGGGCGGCCACCGCGGGCTAGCTCGCCGCCAGCGCCGGCGAGCCGGCGTCCTGTGGCGCGCCGTCGGTCCGCTCGAAGGCGACCCCGAGCTTGTCCGACGTCCGCCACATGACGTGACAGGCGCGCCGGGTGCGCCCGCTCTCGAAGGTCAGATCGAATGTTTCGGGCACGCCGTAGGTATTGGCGACCTTGAGGCACGCGCCGCCGCTCGTGATGTTCTGCACCGTGCAATGAATGACCGGCGCATGGCGCGAACCACGCACGATGATCTTGGCGCCGCGCAAAACGCGCGTGCGCGTGACGTTCCTACGGTCGTCTTCTTCCATGATACGCCCTGCGCCCATTCGTTTCGACGTTCGGACAAGCCGTTCCGAGCGCCTCGAACGAGCGCCCGGAACGAGCCTAGAGGGCGAGTGTTACCGATCGGCGAAGCGGCCGGCCGGCAGAATGTTAACGGCGCGGAAGGATTGAGCGCGCCTTAAGCCTTATCGATGCTGAAGCCGCCGGGGCCATAGGCCACGATGTAAACAAGGCCTCCCGCCATCACCAGGTTCTTAAAGACCTCGGCCATATTGCTGGGATCGCCTATTGGCAGATGGAAGGCTAACCCGGTGAACAAGCACCAAAGGGCCAGAATGGCCGCGACCCATCGGATTTGAAACCTAAGACAATGCCCAAGCCGCCGAGAATCTCGACGGCAATGGCGACCCAAGCCGCCAAAGTGGGAGCCGGTGCATGATATACGCTGCCCAAAAACGCCGCCGTTCCGGCGGGACCAAATACGATCAGCTTCTGGTAGCCGAACAACAGGAATCCACCGCCCACCAGCAGGCGTCCGATGAGCGGCAAGTAAGATTGAAATTTTTCCATGATGCATTTCCCCCTGTTTTCTTCTCAGCGTTCAACGACGCCGATCGCAAAGACTAACAGTCGGTGAAAAGCGCGACAATCCTCAACAGGCCCGCCTCAACAGGCTGGCCCGCTTCAACAGTCCCGGTTCGCTTATCGAACGCCGACGGCCGACACGCCTTGTCTATGCCCTGAGTAAAGCGCCCCGAGACAACCCTAAATCGCTGTGCTAGGTTGGGCGTCCCAATTCCGGGGAGGAAAATCATGCACAAATTAGCATTAGGGGCAGTCGCTGCGGCTTTCGGTCTATTGGCGGCGTCCGCCGCACAGGCGGAAATGAAACTGACCAGCGACGACATCAAGAACGGCGCCGTCAGCTCGAAAGCGATGGAGGCGAACGTCTTCGGATGCGACGGCGGCAACGTGTCGCCGTCGTTGAAGTGGACCGGCGCGCCGGAAGGCACCAAGAGCTTCGCCCTCAATCTCTACGATCCGGACGCGCCGACCGGCTCGGGCTTCTGGCACTGGGTCGTGTTCAACATTCCGGTTTCGACCACCTCGATCCCGAAGAATGCCGGCGACGTGAAAGCGAAGCTCATGCCCGATGGCGCCATCCAGAGCCGTACCGACTACGGCTTCGACGGCTATGGCGGCATGTGCCCGCCGAAAGGCGACAAGCCGCATCACTACACGTTGACCGTCTATGCGGTCGACGAAGACAAGTTGCAGTTCGCCAAGGATGACCAGATCTCGCCGGCCGTGGTCGGCTTCGAGCTGCACTTCCATTCCAAGGCCAAGGCGGCGCTGCACTGGACCTACAGCCGTCCGAAGTAGACGGGGATTTACGACGCGACTGCGGGGCGGCTTCAGGCCGCTCCGCTTTAAACGCCAGCGTTGTCTTACGTGCGCGCTCCTGATGCGGAAGCTGGCGCGCCCGAGAGGATTCGAACCTCTGACCTTTGCCTTCGGAGGGCAACGCTCTATCCAGCTGAGCTACGGGCGCAAAACGCGAAGTGGGGCAGACGAGGCACGGCAGATCGGCAGCCGCCAAATCACCATCCGCCCCGTAGATAGCGGATGGCCGGCGCGGCGGCAACGGCGCCGCGGCCGCCTTCGGAACCCTTGCCTTCGAACCCTTGCCCCGCTCGCCGCCTCGCTTGCTGCCCGCTTGCCGCCCACGCCGCCTGCTCCTAATGTCCGGCCAACCATTCGCCCCCCGGGCGCAAGGAGTATCCCGATGACGCAGGCAGCGGAAAAGCGCGAGAGCTCGAAAACCGTCCAGATCAAGGACGCGGCGTTCAAATGGGACGATCCGCTCGATCTCGAAAGCGAGCTGACCGGCGAAGAACGTATGGTGCGCGACACCGCCCGCGATTACGCGCAGGAGAAGCTGTTTCCGCGCATCGTCGACGCCTACCGCAACGAAGCGCATGACCCGAAGATCATCCGCGAGATGGGCGAACTCGGCCTGCTCGGCTCGACCATCCCGGAGGAATACGGCGGCGCCGGCTTGGGCTACGTCGCCTACGGACTGATCGCGCGCGAGCTCGAACGGGTCGATTCCGGCTACCGCTCGGTGATGTCGGTGCAATCCTCCCTCGTGATGTACCCGATCTACAGCTACGGCAGCGAGGCGCAGCGCCGCAAATATCTGCCCAAGCTCGCGACCGGCGAAATGGTCGGCTGCTTCGGCCTCACCGAACCCGACGCCGGCTCCGATCCCGGCTCCATGATCACCCGCGCCGAAAAGGTCGCCGGCGGCTACAAGCTCAACGGCGCCAAGATGTGGATCACCAACGCGCCGATCGCCGACATCGCCGTGGTCTGGGCGAAGCTCGATGGCAAGATCCGCGGCTTCATCGTCGAACGCGGCACCAAGGGCTTTTCCACCCCGAAGATCGAAGGCAAGCTGTCGCTGCGCGCCTCGATCACCGGCGAGATCGTGCTCGACGACGCCGTGATCCCGGAAGACAACATCCTGCCGAACGTCGCCGGCCTCGCCGGCCCGTTCGGCTGCCTCAATGTGGCGCGCACCGGCATTTCCTGGGGCGTGCTCGGCGCCGCCGAATTCTGCTGGCACCGCGCCCGCGACTACGTCCTCACCCGCAAGCAGTTCGGCCGGCCGCTCGCCGCCAACCAGCTGGTCCAGAAAAAGCTCGCCGACATGCAGACCGAGATCACGCTCGCGACCCATGCGGCGCTGCGCCTCGCCCGGCTGATCGACGAAGGCAAGGCGTCGCCGCCGGCGATCTCGCTGCTCAAGCGCAACAATTGCGGCAAGGCGCTCGACGTCGCCCGCATGGCCCGCGACATGCACGGCGGCAACGGCATCGCCGACGAGTTCCACGTCATGCGCGTGATGTGCAACCTCGAAACCGTCAACACCTACGAAGGCACGCACGACATCCACGCCCTGGTGCTCGGCCGCGCCCAGACGGGCATCCAGGCGTTCATGTAACACTGCACCTCCCCCTGGAGGGGGAGGTCGCCGGCCGTCGCGCGAAGCGCGAAGGCGGGCGGGTGGGGGTGCGCGGCCTCGCCGTGGTCTCCGATCCTTCTCGTGGCGCGCTCACCCCACCCCGCGCTCCTGCGGAGCGTGACCCTCCCCCTGCGGGGAGGGTGATCGATCGCGCCAGCAATAACTTACGCTACCGGCTCTCGTCGCGTTCGCGCAAAACCTCGCGCATCACGTCGGCGACGATGCCGGGCAGCGACTTGGTGAGATCGCCGACCTTGCGATCCAAATGGTCCACTTTTCGATCGAGCCCCTCGACCTTGCGATCGAGCCCGTCGACCTTGCCCTCGACGCGATCGAGCCGCGTCTTGATCGCCGCGAGATCGTCGCTGTTGCGGCGGGTCTGTTCGAGAATGTGGCGCGTGACCAGTTTCTCGCCCTCGACCTCGAGCTGCAGCTCCCGGAACTCTTCCCGCGTCACGTCCGCCGTCATCGACCGTCCCCAGGTTGAGCCGAGAGTTTATCACGACGACGTGGGCGATACAGCCCTCTTCATCGCGCATCCGCGCCCGCGTTTTTGCCAAAGACCGAAGCCCAGGGCGGCCACAAGGGCCGCCCCTACGGGAGGACGTTGTCCCCGCCGGAACGTCATCGCCATCCGTAGGGGCGCCCCTTGTGGGCGCCCGCGCAGGCCATCAGACAAACGCCGCAGCCTAATTTACGCGACACGGTAAACCGTTCTCGCGGCGCGCCTTCGCACCCAAGTCTTGCTGTGACCCCAAGCAAACAAACAACATCCGCGCCCGATCTTCGTCAGATGCAGCCGGCGGTGGGACCGGCGGCATCATGGTCCGACGCGGAAAGCCCCGTCATTGCGAGGAGCGTAATCTGCGACGAAGCAATCCAGGGCCGGCGGCACAGAGTCTGGATTGCTCCGTCCAAACGCTCCTCGCAATGACGAAAAGGAAAGCGGAACGCCGAAAGGCGCTGTTCCGTAACCTCCGTGCCTCACGGCACGGCGCGCGCCTTGCGGCGCGCTCGCCTCTCGGCGTTCCACCACGGCACTTGCGGCAGCGACCGAACGCCACCGCTCAGCTCGAGCCACGCGACTTCCCGGGAACAGTTCGGAGCGTGCGTCCCGATGGTTCGAAAGACGGAGCGCATCGCAACGCATTTTTACGCGAGGCCGGCGGCCGGCTTCCATGCGTCACTCGCGGGCATTACCCGCGCCTTGCTGTCCCAGCCCAGCGAGATTGCACCCGCAGACCGGTCGTGATGCCGGTCGGGCGTGTCTTGCCCAAGCCGCCCGAGAGCCGAAGTGACGAGCCCCAACCCGCGGGAACCGCACTCGCCCCGCCAGCCAGAGTCACCCGGCCGGCGTCCTTGTACGTGAGCGAGATTCGTAATGTGTATCTATTTGCGTGACCTTTGTCAAGATACGTCACTTTAACCGCAACATTCGTCTTCAGTGAACAATGCCAACGAGGGACTGATGGCGTTTCTCGCCCGCCACCGTATCATCACCCTGAGGTGCGAGCGGAGCAGGCCTCGAAAGGCCTAGCGGCTCAAACGCTGTGCGGGCTATTAAGGTAGCAGGTCGCGACCCCTTCTATAGGGTCGGCCATAGCGTGCCCCTTTGCTCTCGGCGCGCTCGTCTACGAGGGGAAGCGCAAAGCCGCAGAATCTCGCTTCGGGTTCGACGGCGACTCCAAAAACGCTACGAGGTGGAGTATAATTTCTCATATGAACATTAAGCCCTACAAACTCGAGATTCGCACGGTCTTCGAAACGGGGTTCTATAAAATTCCTCGATTTCAACGACCTTATTCATGGGATCGTGGCAACATCGAAGAGTTCTGGAACGACGTAATTGCCTCTGACACGGAAGCATATTTTATTGGATCAATGGTATTCTTTAAGCCCAAGGGAAAAGGAGATTTTCGGGTTGTCGACGGTCAGCAACGACTGACAACTATAACGATCTTTCTCGCTGCTCTTCGCGATACTATAAGCAAGGTTGCCGACAACGCTCTCGCGACCGGAATTCAAAATGTCATTCAGCGAAAGGACATCGATAACGAGCTGCGGTTCGTGCTGCTCACTGAATTACGTACCCTTTCTTTCAGGAGCATATTCAGAAATTTGGCACGCCGGAAATTAAAGCCGACATTAGCCCGGAAGAAGCCGGTATTAAGGAGGCATATGATTTCGCGTGTGAGCGCCTTAGTCTCGTTGTACAAGGCGTCGAGAACGTTCCAACCACCTCCAAAGTGAAGAAGGCTGAACGCCTTTAAAAAGACACTTCAACAATGCCGCGATCGTCTCCTCGAACTCAGAGTGATTATTATCGAGCTGGACAACGAAGATGACGCATACGTCATCTTCGAGACCCTGAATACCCGAGGTAAAGACCTTGAGCCGGCTGATTTGGTAAAAACGCTGATCACTCGACTTATTCCTTCGAGTTCCGCTGACGTTGATCCAACAAAAACTCGATGGAATAAAATGGTCCGTGTTATGGGCAAATCGGCCGCGAATTTAGATATGTCGTCGTACATTCATCATTTTTGGCTTTCGCGAGAGGAGTATACTTCAAAAAAGACTCTGTTTAAACGCATGAAAAATCAAATTGTGAAGAGCAACGCAAAATCCTTCCTCGACGATCTAGAGAAGGGAATTCCAATTTACAGACGGATATTTGAGGCTGATAATTTCGATTGGCAGAAAGAAGAGCGTTCAGTTGTCAATTCGTTAAAGGCGTTGACAATTTTCAAGGTAAGACAGCCTACGCCCTTGGTCTTTTCGTTGTTACGCCACTACGAAAGTAAACAAATATCGCTAAAGCAGTTGCGACAAACGCTTCGTATAATCGAGCGGTTCCATTTTATTCACACAGCTATCGCGTCAATGTCATCATCGGGCGGAATGTCGATGATGTACGCAGCAGCGGGACGCGATCTTTTTTCCAAAACGCAAAGCCATCAACGCGCTGAGCATCTACAAGAGTTTCGAAAGCGCATGATGGCGCGGATTTAGACTGGGATATCTTTAACGCAGGCTTTTCTGAACTTACGTTCACGTCAAGCGACACACGCGATAAGCCGTTGATCCGGTATATCCTCGAAAAAGTCGATAACCACCTACGGGAAGATAAAATAACCGATTACGAGAAGATGACTGTCGAGCACATATCGCCAGAGAATCCCACCAAGACAGAGAGTGTTAGTTCGATCGGCTCACTTGGAAATCTCATTTTTGTATCGACAGAGCTAAATGAAAAGCTAAGGAACAGGTCGTTCGGTGAGAAGAAGCAACTGCTGACAAAAGCTGGCGTACCTCTTGGCAAAGTACTCGCGGCGGCAAACAAGTGGACCGACAAAGAGATTGAGAGGAATCCGACGAGCTAGCGAAGCTCACTTATCAAGAAATTTGGAAATGAGCGCCGGCTCGACGACAGCAAAGGTAATAGCACGAAGAACCATTAGTCGAGCGGGTCGGTCGCGCATCATGGCGGCTATCCGAAAGGTGGATACTGGTCCAGAGCTTATCGTCCGGCGAGCGCTGCGATCACTGGACTATCATTTCCGAACCCACGTAGGCGCGTTGCCCGGCTCGCCCGATATTGTGATACCGGCGAAGCGGACAGCTATCTTTGTACATGGCTGTTTCTGGCATCAACATCAGCACTGCAAGAAGGCGACAACGCCGAAGGTCCGACAGAGCTATTGGGGTCCGAAGCTGCTAGGAAATGTCGAGCGAGACAAGAGGGTGCAGCGCGGATTGAGACGGTCGGGCTGGCATGTTCTGGTGGTATGGGAGTGTAAAACCGAAGATTACAAAAACCTGCAACGGATATTGAGACAATCGCTGGGGGATCACCGCATTTCAAAACCCGTCAAGCGACCTGCGGCCCTACGACCTAAGCCCGTGCCAGGATGAGCACTGTGTCGGCCTCGCAGGCAAAAATATTTGGAAGGAACTCCTGAAATAGGCTCGGCCGGGGGAATTCGTTCAGAGACACGAGGAACGCTGAGCTGCAGATCACCGGTAATGCGCCTGCCCAGAAATTGCCTGGCAATTTCCCGAGCCAGAATTTCGGCCATCAATGACGGGACCGCATTTCCAATCTGCCGCTGTGCTTCAGGGTAACTACCAATCACTTCTACCGAAGGCGGAAATGTTTGAATACGACACATCTCGGCTACGCTCAGTCTTCGATTTTGCCAATGGAAAGGCCCCGTTGCAGGACCGGGTTGAGCTTGAATTGTCCAAGACGGCTTGTCCTTTGCAAGCTTTAATAGAAAAGACCAATATCGCCTGCGCCAACCGAAGAGCGGCATACCTTCTCCCCGGTCGGTATGGTACAGATAGTTGTGGCCCTCAGGAATGGATGGAAGCAATTCGGCCCATTTTCCCTGAAGTGACAATTCGCGATCGGCTTGATCCCCTAGGGCCGACAACGCCTCCCAAGCGGTAACATAGCGCCGCAGGTCACCAGTTTCCTTGGGTGCATGCGTTGGCCGCGGAAACTCGAACGTCTGCCCGTCTCGGGAGCCGACGATAAATATCCGTCGGCGCATTTGGGGAACGCCATAGTCAGCGGCATTCAAGACCGCTACGCTAGCACGATAAGAAGTGCCCTGTCTCTTATTCACATACGCCAGTTTACGATCAATCAAAGCAAGCGCCTCGCTCCTTCCTCGGAAGCCGAAGCCTTCGACATTTTCGAGCAGAAAGACGCGCGGTCTCGTATCTGCGAGGATACGAATGTATTCTCGTAGCGTCTGCGAGCGCGGATCATTCAGCCGTTGGCTAGTCCCATTGAACCAATACCCGGATTTGGAAAACGGCTGGCAAGGAGGCCCCCCAATCAGGGCGTCCGCTTCGCCAGCCCTCAGACTTCCAATTGCGAGAATCTCTTCGCTTGAAACACAAGCAACGTCCCGGCAAATGACAGACCAATCCTTGTTGTGCTTCAACGTCGAAACGGCACAGTTGTCCATTTCAATTGCTAGCGCCGTGCGATAACCAGCGGCCTCGAACCCGTAGTCAAGTCCGCCAGCACCCGTGAATAGGCTAATGACTGTAGGTTTCTTTGACGTTTTCTTGCTCATTCGGAGCTGCATTTAAGGAAATTCCTAACAAATACCTTGCGCGACCTTTAGGCGGTTACTTTGGGACGAACCCTTCATTGATCGCTCAATCGAACCAGATCGAGAACACGATCGCGGGAGCCTCCCACTAGAGCCTCAAAATCTTCCGGTTGATTTTTTGTTGTGCGGCGCTCTCGCTTCCACGCGTACCAGCCGCGCTTCTTTATCTCCTCGGCGTGACGATCCTTGAATTCCAAGCGGATAAAAAATTTGGTCGGACTATGCATTATCGGATCAGCAGCAACGAAAAAGTTTTCATCCACGTCAATGCCCAGGAATAGGGTCGTGAACAAACCAAATTCATCCTGCCAGAGACGGTGAGAGTTGGCGGAGCTATATTCACTCTTATCGCTGTATTTGATTTGGAAACTGCGTTCGTCCGGGGGCCTATTTTTAGTCAGCGTCTTATTCGCTAAAAAAGCATAGGCAACGATGCCTAGACGCTCCGACGCCTTTGTCTCGACGGATACTATAAACGGAGCAAAACTTGCTGGAGACGCGAAGATAATCTTGCACCCTACGCTCTCGAGCCCGCTCAACAGAAAGTTTAGCAGCGGCTGCTTCGCTGATTTCTGAACGGAATAGGTATGCAGATTGGGTAGCACAACAGGGTCCCGCGATTCGCACACTCTCAATCTCTTAAGTTGTAACACATACAGGCAAGAAGGAAACCGCGGCTAGTCTTTACCCCGCCGCCTTCGGCTCTGCCGCCTCATCCGCCGGCTTGTCCGACACCCCCGCCTCCGCGAACGTCGCCATGCCCGTATGACACGCCAGCGCGGCGCGGAGCAGCAACAGCGCCGTCGCCGCGCCGGAGGCTTCGCCCAACCGCATGTGGAGATCGAGGAGCGGGGTGAGGCCGAGTTCGTCGAGCAGGGCGCGGTGCGCGGCTTCGGCGGAGACGTGGCCGGCGACGGCGTGGGCGAGGGTGTCGGCGCGGAGTTTTGCCAGCGGCGCGACGGCGGCGGTCGAGACGAAGCCGTCGAGGACGACCGGGATGCCGTGATGGCGCGCCGCGAGCGCGGCGCCGAGGATGGCGGCGAGTTCGCGGCCGCCGAGCGCGGCGGCGATTTTGATCGGGTCGGCGAGGATCGCGGCGTGGCGCGCCAGCGCGCGGTCGATCACGGCGCGCTTGCGCGCGAGGCCGTCATGGTCGACGCCGGTACCGCGGCCGGCCCAGCGCTCGCCGCCGCCGCCGAACAACGCTGCCGCGACCGCGGCCGCCGCCGTGGTGTTGCCGATGCCCATCTCCCCGAGGCAGATCACGTCGGACTGCGGGGAGACCGCGTCGTAGCCGGCGTTCACGGCGGCGAGGAATTCCGCTTCGCTCATCGCGGCGTGTTCGGTGAAATCCGCCGTCGGCTGATCGAGCGACAGCGGGATGACGCGCAGCGAAGCGCCGGCGGTGCGGGCGAGCTGATTGATCGCGGCGCCGCCTGAGGAAAAATTCGCCACCATCTGCACCGTCACCTCGGCCGGATAGGCGGAGACGCCCTGCGCCGTCACGCCGTGATTGCCGGCGAACACCAAGACCTCGGCGCGGTCGAGCCGCGGCGGCGCGTGGCCCTGCCAGTGCGCCAGCCAGGCGACCAGGTTCTCCAGCCGGCCGAGGCTCCCCGGCGGCTTGGTCAGCGTGTCCTCGCGCTGCGCCACCGCCGCGCTCGCGGCGGGATGGCCGGCGGGGAGATCGAGACAGGCGGCGCGCAGGTCGGAGAAGGTGGCGAAGGGGGTCATGGAGGTTTCCTCGGAGTTACGTCATTGCGAGCCAAGCGAAGGCACAGAGGCTGGATTGCTTCGCTTCGCTCGCAATGACGACGGATTCCCTGCTTTTCGAGGGAATCAGCGGCAAAATCGACTATGCTCTACCAAATCGCCCGGGGCGCACCCATAGCACCGACGCGGGGGACGTATGATGACAATCCGCGACACCATGACCGAGCGCTGGCGCGACTGGAGCCCGTGGGCTGCGGCACGCGCGGGCGAAGTCGGCACCGCGTTGGCGTTTTCGACCCGGTTGCCGCTGGCGCGCTTGGCGCCGGCCGACGGCAATCTGACGCAGGCGGTGTGGGCGCTGCCGCTCGCGGGGCTTGTGGTCGGCGTGGTCGGCGCGGCGGTCTATGCGCTCGCGCACCGGCTCGGACTGCCGCCATGGCCTGCCGCGGCGCTGGCGCTTGCGGCGACGCTCGCGGTGACCGGCGCGCTGCACGAGGACGGGCTCGCCGACACCGCGGACGGTTTCGGCGGCGGGGAGGCGCGCGAGCAAAAACTCGCCATCATGCGCGACAGCCGCATCGGCACCTACGGCGTCTGCGCGCTGGTGCTGACGTTGCTGCTGCGCGCGAGCGCGGTGGCGGCGCTCGCCGCGCCGGGCGCGGTCGCGGCGGCGCTGATCGCCTCGCACACCGCCGGCCGCGCGGCGGTGCCGCTGTTGATGTTTTTTGTTGGTCCGGCGCGGAGCGACGGCCTGTCCTACGGCGCGGGGCGACCGGCGCCGGCTGGCGTGTTGGCTGCGGCGGTGATCGGGTTGGCGGTGCTGTTCGCCGGCCTGGGCTTCGTCCACGCGATCGAGGCGGCGGTGTTGTTGGCGATCGTGGTTGCGCTGATGGGGTGGCTGGGCGTGCGACAGATCGGCGGGCAGACCGGCGACGTTCTGGGCGCGCTGGAGCAGGTCGGCGAGATTGTTATTTTGTTGGTGGCGGTGCGGTAGCGTCGTCATTGCGAGGAGCGCGGCGACGAAGAGCAATCCAGCCTCTGTGCCGCCGACCCTGGATTGCTTCGCTTCGCTCGCAATGACGAGGGGGCGCGGAGATGCGGACCAGACAGCCCGCGGTGTACATCATGGCCAGCGGACGCAATGGCACGGTCTATACCGGCGTGACATCAAATCTGCCGCAACGGGCTTGGTTGCATCGCACCTGCGCCGTTCCGGGTTTCACCAAACAGTACGGCTGCAAAAAGCTCGTCTGGTATGAGATGCACGCGACGATGCCGAACGCGATTATGCGCGAAAAACAGATCAAAGCCGGCTCCAGACTTAAAAAAGCTCGCTCTCATCGAAGCTTCGAACCCGACGTGGCGCGATTTGTTTGACGAACTCACCTAACTCGTCATTGCGAGGAGCGAAGCGACGAAGCAATCCAGGGTCGGCGGCACAGAGTCTGGATTTTTCGCTCCCGCAATCACGAAATAAAATCGCGCTCTCTTCCTGGCGGCGGCGCCGTCTGGATTGCTTCGCTTCGCTCGCAATGACGAACTACGCCGCTTGCGGCCGTGGGCTCAAATAACGCGCGCCGCCGAGGATAGCGAGCGCGATGGCGGCGGGGGGGATGGCGAGCCACAGGCTGATGGCGGCGACGGCGGCGGTGGCGGCCCAGCCGATCGAGGAGAACGCCTCGGCGAAGGTGGCGACGCGGGACGACACCTGGCGGCGGCGGAACTGGCTGCGCTTGGCCTGGGTGCGGAACCAGAGCTGAATCGAGGTCGCGGCGCCCGCGGCGACGACGATGCCGGCCGCGGTGACCAGCGCGTGCCACGGCGAGACGAACGCGAGGAAAACGACGAGCGGCGTGAAGACGAGCGCGATGACGCCGAGCACCGCTTCGATCTTGGCGCGCAGCACGAAGCGCGCCGGCACCGGCGCGGTGGCGACGAGGTCGGGCGCGTCCTCGCCGGAGATCGTCAGCCAGGCGAGGCCGCCGGCGAGCTGCCCCGCCGCCATTACCAGCACCGGCACCAGCAGGGTCGCGGCGCCGCCGCCCGCCTCGAAACTGCGCCACAACAGCACGGCCGGCGGGGCGAGATACAGCATCTGCATCAGAGTCTGCGACACCAGCCACGGGTCGCGCCGCAGCAGCATCCATTCCTTGCGGCGCAGCGCGCGCCGCGGCGAGGTTTTGCGGAACGCGGCCGGCCGGCCCGCGCGGGCGCCTTGCGTGCTGCCGGCGCCGGTCGCGGTGATGGCGTACTCGCCGAAGCGCGGCGCGATGAGCACGATCACGGCAGCGAGCAGAATGAAGCTCACGGCGATGACGGCGGCGAGCGCGGGGGCGTCACCGAGCACGGCGCGCGCCGGCCACCACGCGACGCTGCCGATGTCGGGCAGGCGCGCCAGCACGCCGTCGGACTGCAGGACGCTGCCGCGCGTGATCGTGCCGTAGGAAAGAATCGCCGCGACCTGCAGGCCGATGACAAAGGCGGCGCCGATCACCGCGGCGACGATCTGCGCGACGAGGCGGGTGCGCTTGGGGCCGAGGACGCGAAACAGCGCGACGGTGAGCGCGACCGCGAGCGCCGCCGCGGCCGCGCCCATGGCGAGGATCAGTCGGGTAGGCGCCGAGCCAGCGCGCGCCGCCGCGCACGATCAGAATATCGATGAACGGCGCGGCGAGCGGCAACGCCATCGCCGCGACCGCGAGCGCGACGGTCGAGATGCGCACGGCGAAGATTTTTTGAGCCGCGATCGGCGAAGCGAGAATGAGATCGAGATCGGAGCGCGAATAGAAGGCGCGCGTCACCGTCTCCATCGCCTGCGAGATCATCAGCAGCCAGGACAGCAACAGCGTGCTCGTGATGCCGACCAGCAAATGCTTGTCGAGCGGCGCGGCGGCGAAATCGCCGATCACCGCCCAGGCGACCAAATGCATAAAGACGACGAAGCCGGCGATGCCGATGGCGACGCGGCGGCGGCGCTCCGCCTTGCCGGCCGTCATCATCGAAAGCCACTCGCGCCACGCGAGCCGCGCCTCGTGGCGGGCGAACCAGACGATGGTGCCGGGGCGGGTCATCACGATAGTCGTCATCCTGAGGCGCCCGCGCGCAGCGCGGGCCTCGAAGGATGCTGCCGAGGCGGTGCAGCCGTCGCCCTTCGAGGCTCGCTGCGCTCGCACCTCAGGGTGACGGTACCTCGGCATCGTAACATCACGCCGCTTCCGCCGGCTCGGCGACGAGCGCCAGGAACGTATCCTCGAGGCTCGCGCCGCCGGCGTCGGCGACGCCTGAGCCGGCCTTGCGGCGCAGTTCGTCGAGCGTGCCTTCGGCGATGAGCCGGCCGTGGGCGATGACGCCGATCCTGTCGGCCATGCGCTCGGCGACTTCCAGAATGTGCGTGGTCATGATGATGGTGCCGCCGGCGCGGGCGCGTTCGCGCAGCACGGTCTTCACTTGGCGCGCCGAGCCGGCGTCGAGCCCGGTCAGCGGCTCGTCGAGAATGATGACGCGCGGCTCGTGGACAAGCGCGCCGGCGAGCGCCACCTTCTGCCGCATGCCCTTGGAAAAACCCTCGCAGCGTTCGCTCGCGTGGGCGGCGAGGCCGAGCCAGTCCAGCAGCTCGTCGGCGCGCGCCTCGGCCAGCGCCGGTTCGACGCCCCATAGTCCGGCGACGAATTCCAGATATTCGCGTGGTGAGAGCTTGTCGTAGATCATCGGCTCGTCGGAGATCCACGCCATCACCCGTTTGGCGGCGACCGGATCGGCGAGCGCATCGATGCCGGCGACATGGATCGAGCCGGCGTCGGGCTGCATCAGGCCGGCGATCATGCGCAAGGTCGTGGTCTTGCCGGCGCCGTTCGGGCCGAGCAGCGCATAAAACTCGCCTGTGCGCACGGCGAGGTCGAGCCCGTCGACCGCGGGGCGGTCGAAGCATTTTTTCAAGCCGCGGATCTCGAGCGCGAGCGGGGGGAACTTTGCGGGGCAAGCATGAAGCCGGGACCGGTTGATACCATCGTGTTGTAACCCGATAGTAGTTTCACGGCCGTGAATCGACCGGCGCAATTCCGTTTAATCGGGCGGAACCGTTTCCCGCAGCGCTGACGCTAGCGAACTGGGCCGCCGAACCCGAAAACTCCGAAGAATATCTTGCTGGCATCGCTCAGCCAGTCGGGATCGGCATCGCCGATGCGCCCGGCAATGATGTTCTTGTTGATCGTGGCGACCTTGTCGAAACGCACCGAAGATTTCACCTTGAGGCCGGTTCTGGCCGTCGGCGCTATCGCCATGGCATCGGAATCACTACGCGGAACCGATGTGATATAGGCGACGACAACGTCTGTCCGGCGATCATTATCCGTTGAAATGACCAGCGCCGGGCGGCGCTTGGAAGCGGTCAAGTCGGTAAAGGGGAAATCGGTGAGGACGATGGCCCCAAAAGGAATTCCGGTCACGACCGGAAGCGCTCGACCAGGTCGGCGTCGCTGTAGAGATCGGGCTCTTCGGCCAGCCAGTCGAACGCACCTCCGGCAGCATTGATCGCCGTCAGGGAGGGTTCCTCCGCCTCGATGCTTTCCACCACGACACGCAATCGCTGACGCGACGGGATGCCGCGGCGACGCAATTCGTCCGTCACCTTGCCAGCCTCGATGTCGTTCAGAATCTGTCTCATGACGCTAAATCTAGTCGTCCGCAGGCGCGGCGGCAATGGGGATTGCAACCTCCCCGCGACCGCCGCAACGCGCCGTGTTTACCCGCTGACGTTAAACGCCGCCACCGCCGCCATGTTGACGAGCTGCGCGTCGTTGGCCCCGAGCTGAACGATCTGCACCGAGCGGTCGAGCCCGACCAGCATCGGGCCGATCACGGTCGCTCCGCCGAGTTCCATCAAGAGCTTGGTGGCGATCGAGGCGGAGTGGAACGCCGGCATGATCAACACGTTGGCGGGCCCCGACAGCCGGCAGAACGGATAGGCCTCGCGCAGCTCCATGTTGAGCGCGACGTCGGCCGCCATCTCGCCGTCATACTCGAAATCGACGCGGCGCTGATCGAGAAGCCGCACCGCTTCGATCACGCGCTGCGAACGCTCGCCGGGCGGATGGCCGAAGGTCGAGAAAGCGAGCAGCGCGAGCCGCGGTTCGTAGCCGAGCGAACGCGCCACGCGCGCCGCTTCGACGGCGATCTCGGCGATGTCCTCGGCGTCCGGCATCTCGGTCACCGCGGTGTCGGCGACGAGCACGGTGCGGCCGCGCGCCAAAACCATCGACACGCCGATGACGCGGTGGCCGGGTTTTGGATCGATGCAGCGCTGCACGTCCTCGAGCGCGACGGAAAAATTGCGGGTGACGCCGGTGACCATGGCGTCGGCGTCGCCGAGCGCCACCATGCAGGCGGCGAAGTGATTGCGGTCCTGGTTGACGAGGCGTTGACAGTCGCGCTGCAGAAAGCCGTGGCGCTGCAGCCGCTCGTAGAGATAGGCGGCGTAGGCGGCGTTGCGCGACGACAGCCGGGCATTGATGATCTCGATGTCGTGGCCGAGTTCGACGCCGAGCGCCTTGGCGGTGTCCTGGACGCGGTCTTCGCGGCCGACCAGCAGCGCGGTGCCGAGACCCTCGTGCACGAAGGAGGCCGCCGCGCGGATCACCTGCTCCTCCTCGCCCTCGGCGAACACGACGCGGCGCGGCTGCCGGCGCAGCCGCTGATAGACGCCCTGCAGCACGCCGGCGATCGGATCGCGCCTTGTGCGCAATTGCTGCTTGTAAGCCTCCATGTCGACGATCGGCCGTCGCGCCACCTTGGTATCCATCGCCGCCTGTGCCACCGCCGGCGGAATGGACGAAATCAGCCGCGGATCGAACGGCACCGGAATGATGTAATCGGAGCCGTATTTGGGCCGCGAGCCGTAGGCGGCGGCGACCTCGTCGGGCACGTCCTCGCGCGCCAGCGCGGCGAGCGCATGCGCCGCCGCGATCTTCATCTCCATGTTGATGGCGCGCGCGCGGACGTCGAGCGCGCCGCGGAAGATGTAGGGGAAGCCGAGCACGTTGTTGATCTGATTGGGATAGTCGGAACGGCCGGTCGCCATGATGGCGTCGTCGCGCACCTCGGCCACCTCTTCCGGGGTGATTTCCGGATCGGGATTGGCCATGGCGAAGATGATCGGCTTGTCCGCCATCGCCTTCACCATGTCCGGCGTCACCGCGCCCTTGGCCGAGAGACCGAAGAAAACGTCGGCGCCGGTGAGCGCCTCCTTGAGCGTGCGCGCGTCCGTCTTGGCCGCGAAGCCGGACTTCCACTGGTTCATGCCCTCGGTGCGGCCTTCATAGATGACGCCCTTGGTGTCGCACAGAATGAGATTTTCCGGGCGCATGCCGATGGCGCGCAAAAGCTCGAGGCAGGCGATGCCGGCGGCGCCGGCGCCGTTGCAGACGAGCCGCGTGGTCTCGAGGTCGCGCCCGGTCAGTTCGAGCGCGTTGATCAGGCCGGCGGCGGCGATGATGGCGGTGCCGTGCTGGTCGTCGTGAAACACCGGAATGTCGAGCAGCTCGCGCAGGCGCTGCTCGATGATGAAGCATTCCGGCGCCTTGATGTCTTCGAGATTGATGCCGCCCCAGCTCTTGCCGAGCACCTTGACGCAATTGATGAACTCGTCCGGATCCTCGGTCGAGACTTCGAGGTCGATCGAATCGACGTCGGCGAAGCGCTTGAACAGCACCGCCTTGCCTTCCATTACCGGCTTCGCCGCCAGCGCGCCGCGATTGCCGAGGCCGAGAATGGCGGTGCCGTTGGTGATCACGGCGACGAAATTGCCCTTGGTGGTGTAGTCATAGGCGCGGCTCTCGTCCTCGGCGATGGCGAGCACCGGTACGGCGACGCCGGGCGAATAGGCGAGCGACAAATCGCGCTGCGTCGCCATCGGCTTGGTCGCGACGACTTCGAGCTTGCCCGGCCGACCCTGGCTGTGAAACAGCAGGGCCTCCTGGTCGGTGAAGGTCGGCCGATGGTGGCGTTCGCCGGATTTCGAAGACATTTCAATTCCTTGATGGTGGGGCGCGGCGGGCAGGGAGCGCCCGCGCGACGTTAGCGGAACGCAGGGCCTGTGCTCAAGACATCGCCGGACCCGGTCAGGATGGCCGCAGAGCGTGGCGGGATTTTCTTATACCCCGCGAACGAGGGCGGCGCGCGGAGAAATCGAAGCCGGGGATTTGTTTCCCGCCGCGACAGCCGCTTTAGAAAAGCCACTTCCGCCGCATTGAATAACCGGGCGCGGGAGCGTAATGCCTGCGACACGCTTTTTCGGCGCGGGGTGCCGGTCCAGCCATGATCAGATTTCTGTTTCGCTTCATCGGACTTTTCCTCTTGGCGTGCGGCTTCGTGTTCCTCGTCTATGACGGGACCAAGTCGATTGCCAATCAGCACATGTATTATTCGAGGGTCAGCGACATCTGGGCGATCATCGACCAGAACAGCCTCAATCTCGTGCAGAACTGGCTGAAGAAGAAAGCGCTGTGGGCCTGGGACCCTTACGCCCTGATCGCGTTCGACCTGCCGACCTGGGCCGTGCTCGCGGTCGTCGCGATGATCCTCATTCTGCTCGGCCGCCGCAAGAAGCCGCTGATCGGGTACGCCCGCGAGTAGCCGCCCGCGCGGCCCGCCGATGCGACCGCCGCTCCGCACCTCGCTGGTCGTTGTCGCCGGCATTATCGCCACCTTGCTGCTGGCGCCCTACCTGATCGCGCCGCTCTATCGCGTGATCGACCCGGTCTCGATGCCGATGCTGTGGCGGTTTTTAACCGGCGCGCCGGTCGAGCGCACCTTCGTGCCGCTCGACCGCCTCTCGCCCGCTTTGCCGCTCGCCGTCATCGCCGCCGAGGATGGCAGCTTCTGCACCAATCACGGCATCGATCTCGGCGCCATGCGCGAGGCCTGGCTCGGGGCCGACGAATCCTCTGCGCGTCGCTCCGCGCGCCGGCGCGGCTGGTTCGGGGCCCTGCGCGGCGCCTCGACCCTCACGCAGCAGACCGCCAAGAACCTGTTCCTCTGGCCGGGCCACAGTTTCGTGCGCAAGGCGCTCGAAATCCCGCTGGCGCTTTGGCTCGATGTCGTGCTGCCGAAGCGCCGCGTGCTGGAAATCTATCTCAACATCGCCGAGTGGGGTCCGAACGGCGAGTTCGGCGCGGAGGCCGCCGCGCGCTACGCCTTCGGCAAGTCGGCGCGCGACCTCAACCCCCGCGAAGCGGCCGAGCTCGCCGCCATCCTGCCCAACCCGGCGCGAAGGAGCGCCCGAACACCCGATTTCATCGTCCGCCGCCTCGCCGGCCTCTATGAACGGCGCGCCGCCGCCCATCCGGGACGCGGTGGCTGCGTTCGCGGCCCGTGAGGGACGTTCTGCTGTCCCCAAGTCGGCCCCCTAGCGTGACGCCGGGCGTTCCGTTATAAGCCGCGCTTCGTCATTGCGGCCGGCTGCGCTGGGTCTTCGCGCGCGCCCCCATTGACCCGTTGGCATTGCATCCGAGGAGAGACGATCATGGCCGTGCCGAAACGAAAAACTTCGCCGTCCCGGCGCGGCATGCGCCGGTCCGCCGACGCGCTCAAGCGGCCGGCCTATGTCGAGGACAAGGATTCCGGCGAGCTGCGGCGTCCGCACCACATCGACCTCAAGAGCGGCATGTACCGCGGCCGGCAGATTCTCGCCCGCAAGACCGAGGAATGACGGCCGCTGCGGGATCGGCGCGCGTCGCGGTCTTATTGGCTGGAATAGCGGCGGCGAGACGGTTAAACTGAGCGGTAGCCCGTTGCGGCCGGGTCAGTCCGGCGCGCGGGCTTTGTGCGAGACGCGTTAGGCCCAACCCAAGGCCCAACCCATGAGGGACGCGCCATGTTCGCGCTCGGCTTTCCCCTGCTGCTGATCCCGTTCGCCATCTACAACATCATCGTGTTCCTGATGCCCGGCGTGGCGTGGACCGCGCCGGTGACGACCGTGCACATGATGTCCGGGCAGGACTGGGTGCTGACCTGGGAGGACATCCTCATCGCCTTTGCCATCCTGCTGCTCGCGGTCGAGATCATGAAATCGACCCGCATCGGCATGCGCACGATCGTCGATCACGTTCTCGCCATGGCGCTGTTCGTCGCCATGCTGGTCGAGTTTCTGCTGGTGCAGCGGGCGGGAACCTCGACCTTTTTCCTGCTGATGATGATCAGTCTGGTCGACGTCATGGTCGGCTTCATCGTCAGCATCCGCTCGTCGCAGCGCCAGATCGAGATCGACGCGGAGCGCGTGGCGTAAGGTCTCGGGAAACATAAACGTCTATATGTTCGATAAGATATAAGTTATCGTATTGCGTCATATCAATAAGATATTCCTTATTGAAATATTCATAGATTATAATGTATACCCTATCGGATGAATGACGCCATCCGCCATCTCGACAAGCGTTTCGCCGCTCTGCGCCCGCTGACCAAAAGCGCCCGGCCGCCGAAAGGCTGGCTGCGCGCGATCCGCGACGCGCTCGGCATGACAACGGCGCAATACGCCCGCCGGCTGGGCGTCTCTCAGCCGAGGATAATCGAGCTTGAACAGTCGGAGGTAAGCGGCGGCGTGACCCTGCACACCCTTCAACGCGCAGCCGAGGCGCTTGGCTGTCGGCTCGTCTACGCTTTGGTCCCGGAAAAGCCGCTCGCGGAAACCGTCCGCGAGCAGGCGGAGCTTGTCGCTGCCCGTCAACTCGCTAACGTCGAACACACGATGCGCCTCGAAGATCAGGCCGTGCAGGGCAAGGCCGCATCCAAAGAACAGCGCCGCCACCTGATCGAAGAGTTATTGCGTCGTCCCGCCCGCCTTTGGGATGAGAAATGACGGGGCCGTTCGAAACCGACGACAACGCGACACCGCTGACGCCGGACGAACGGAATGGACTGATCCCGACACACGTCACGTTGCGGGGCGAACTCAACGAACTCGAACAGCACAACATCCTGGAAGCGGATCGCTGGGCGTTCAGCCGCAAACGAAATGTCGTGGACGAGGCCTTCCTTCGCGGGCTCCATCGAAGGATGTTCAACCGCGTCTGGCGATGGGCGGGAACGTATCGCACGTCCGAGCGCAATCTCGGCGTGGCGCACTATCGCATCGAGCCCGACCTCCGCCAGATTATCGATGATGCGCGATTTTGGGGCGAGCATCAGTCTTACCCGGACGATGAACTGGCGGTTCGCTTTCATCATCGTCTGGTGTCGGTGCATCCATTTCCGAATGGAAATGGGCGCTGGTCGCGTCTTGCGGCGGACCTGTTGATTGTCCGGCAAGGCGGCGACCGCTTCACCTGGGGCCGGGCTAATATTCAGGCCGACCGGAATGCAAGACGCATGTACATCGATGCCCTGCATGCGGCCGACGATCACGATTTAGGGCCGCTCGTTAGCTTTGCACGATCGTGAGTTCATAATCATGACGCGCCCTTCACCCGCAGCGATGTACGCGCGCGCCAAGCGTCTTGCCACGCAAATCGCGCTCTTTTCTGATGAAGCAAAAATTACTAAAGCGAGCGTGACACCGCACGGCCCGACGGGGCCGGCCGTCGGTCGAGCGCCGCGTAGGCGGCGGTCGCCGCCTCCGGCTCGACGCGGCGGCGGGTGCGGGTCTGCGGGGCGGCGACGGCAGTCGCGATCAATTGCGCGATGAAGTCGGCGCGCGGGCGGTTTGTCCCAAGGCTTCCTTTCGTCCCACGGCCGTCCGAGGCCGTGTGACCTTGTGCCGCGATCGGGACCAGGGCCGTGCTCAAGCGTCGCCTCCTGTGCCGAAACGGGACGTTTGCCGTTCCTCCTTCCCGACATCGCAAGCGGTATGCCGCGGGGAGCCGCGGCGACCGGCGCTTGCAGGTTTCCGATTTCTTTAGGGTCGTCAGGTACTTTGGTGCGAACCGCCGTCTGCTGTCGCGATCGGTGGACTCGAACGCCATTGGAGCGGGATGACCGTGAGCGACGACAGCCCGCAAGGCGACCCTGCGACACGCCAACCTAATCCCGCCGAAATTATCGCCGCCGTCGGCGAAGCGCTCTACCAGTGGGACGTTGCCAGCGATGAGCTGAGCTGGAGCGCCAACGCGCCCGATGTCCTCTTGATCAGCGATCGCGACGCCATCGCAACCGGGCGCGCCTACGCGCAATTGCTCCAGAACGGCAGCGCGCAGGCGCGCTTCGACGCGGTCATGCGCTCGGACCAACGCGACGAGGGCCATGGCGTGTTCTACCGCGTCGTGTACGGCCTGCGCCCGGCTGCCGCGGCCGATGAAACGCTGTTGTGGATCGAGGACACCGGCCGCTGGTTCGCCGGTAGCGACGGCAAGCCGGCGCGCGCGCTCGGCACCGTGCGCGTCGTCAACGACCGCTACGAAAGCGAGCAGCGGCTGACCTATCTCGCCCGCCACGACGACCTCACCGGCGAACTCAACCGGCACCATCTCACGCAGACGCTGGAAAAAACGATCGAAGACGCTTTGCGCTTCCGCTCCTCGTGCGGATTTTTGCTGGTGAGCATCGACAATCTGGGGCGCGTCAACGAGTCCTACGGCTACGACGTCGCCGACCAGGTGATCGCCGCGGTCGCCAAGCGCATCCGCAGCCGCATGCGCGGCAAGGACACGCTCGGCCGCTATTCCAGCAACAAATTCGGCATCGTGCTGACCGACTGCACGCCGGACGACATGACCATCGCCGCCGAGCGGCTGATCGCCGGGGTGCGCGACGAGCTGGTGCCGACCAGCGCCGGGCCGGTCGCGGTGACCGTCACCATCGGCGGCGTCACGGCGCCGCGCCATGCCCGCACCGTGACCGAGGTGCTCTCGCGCGCCCAGGAATCCCTCGACATCGCCAAGAACCGGCGCCGCGGCTCCTTCCTCGCCTATCGGCCCAATATCGAGCGCGAGGCGCAGCGCCGCGAAAACATCCGCGCCACCGACGAGATCGTCGCCGCGCTCAACGAACGGCGCATCTTCCTCGCCTACGAGACCGTGGCGGAATCAATCGAGCGGCGGCCGGCCTTCTACGAATGCCTGATGCGGGTGCGGCGCGCCGACGGCAGCATGCTCGGGGCGAGCGACGTGGTGCCGGTCGCCGAGCGGCTCGGCCTGGTGCGCCTCCTCGACCACCGCGTGCTCGAACTCGTCATCGACGAGCTCGCGGCGACGCCGACCCTGCAGGCGAGCGTCAATGTGTCGGCCGCCTCGACCACCGATCCCGACTGGTGGACCGGCTTGGGGTCGCTCCTGCGCACCCATGCCGGCACCGGCGAACGGCTGATCATCGAGATCACCGAGAGCGCCGCCATCCACGACATCGACGAGACCCGCGGCTTCGTCGCGCGGGTCAAGGATCTCGGCTGCCGCATCGCCATCGACGATTTCGGCGCCGGCTACACCTCGTTCCGCAATCTGCGCAAGCTCGGCGTGGATATCGTCAAGATCGACGGCGCCTTCGTGCAGAACATGATCCGCTCCGAAGACGACCGCGCCTTCGTGCGCACGCTGATCGACCTCGCCCGCCGCCTCGATCTGAAGACCGTCGCCGAATGGGTCCAGGACGAGCGCACCGCGCAGATGCTGGAAGCCTGGGGCTGCGATTATCTGCAGGGCGCGCTGATCGGGCTTGCCTCGACCGAACGGCCGTGGCTCGCGGCGGGAATGGCGCGGGCGGTGTGACCCTTCATCCGCCCCCGCGCAACGGTCGCGCAACGGGGGAGGGGACCACGCCAACGGGTCCGGCCCGAAGTGGCCGGCCCGATGACAGGCTCCGCGTGGTGGAGGGGCCCGCGGCGGATCAGAAACCGAGGCGACGGTCGTTATCGAGCGTCAACGCGAAGACAGGCCATCGTCTTCGAGTTTCGGCTGCTCCGTTTGGCTTCGCTCCCGCCAGATTTCCAGGAGCAGCACGGTGACGGTGACGGCGAGCGGCCCGAGGATAAAGCCGGGAGGGCCGAACAAAATCAGGCCCCCGATCAAGGAAATGAAGGCGGCGACGGTGTGAAGCTTGAGCCGATTTCCGACCAATATCGGATAGAGGACGTTTTGAATCCCGCCGCCGACGATCACGACGCCGAAGAACGCCAGAATCGCGGCCTTGGCCCAACTGCCGTCGAGCGCCAGAAAAACCACCGCGGGCAACCAGACGATGAACCAGCCGACGACCGGCACGATGGTCAAAACTCCCATCATCAAGCCCCACAAGAGCGGCGTCGGCAAGCCGAGCAGCCAGAACATCAGTCCGCCCAGCGCTCCCTGCACGACGGCCACGGCGACGGTGCCGTAGATCATGGCGTCGACGGTCTCGATCACGCGATCGAACAGGCGTTGGCTCTCGGCATGCGTGAGCGGCAACCACTTCTGCAGCAATCGCGCGGCGGCATGTCGATCGCGCAGAAAGAAGAACAGCAGATAGAAGGTCAGCACGATTTCGATCACTTGCAGCACCGAACGCCGCGCAAAAGACGCGCCGACATTGCTCAGCCAGCCCGCAAGGCTCGCCAAAATCGTCGGCAGATCGATTTCTCGCTGCACCCAGCTGCCGATCGGCGCGATGCTCGGGTGGCCGTCGAGGAACCGTTGCAGTACGCCGGACGCGACACTTTGTTGTACCAAGACCGCGCTGCTCGCCCCTTGCTCGACGAGGCTTTCCAGCACGAACGCCGCCGGCGCGGCGACCACCAGCCCGATGATTAGGACCGAGATCACTGCCGCGAGATTGGGGCGCTTGAGCGCCGCCTCGATCCTGGCATGCAGCGCAACGAACACAATCGCCAGCACTAGCGCCCAGGTCAGCGCGCCCAGGAACGGCGCGGCCATGAGCACACACAAGACGACGCCGATCAGCGTCGCCGCAGCCAACACAATCGCCCCGCCACGATCGCCCATCGTCGCACCTTTCCGCTCAAGCATCGTCATTGTCGCTCATCCGCGTCAAGCTCAATGCTGCCGTTGCCGGTTCGCTTTTGGGCCATTTCCGGTTGATCCATCGGCGGGACACGCCGTCGCGGTTCGTGTACAAAACCGGTGAAGGGCCGGACTTTTCACGGCTCGCAAGAAAACCATCGGCCGATGGGGGAGCGCGTGGCTCCGGACCAAGGGAGGGTCGTCGTGAGGACTTTTGCAAGCGCCGTGCTGGTCGGCGCCGCATTGGCGTTGTCGTTCGCCGCCGCCGCGCAAGCCAAGGGCAAGGTCGTCGGCGTGTCGTGGGCGAACTTCCAGGAAGAGCGCTATAAGATCGACGAGGCCGCGATCAAGGCCGCGATCGCGGCATCCGGCGACAAATATATCTCGGCCGATGCGCAATCCTCGCCGCAGAAGCAACTGACCGATATCGAGAGCCTGATCGCGCAGGGCGCCAACGCGCTCATCGTGAATGCCCAGGACGCCTCGGCCGTGGCGCCCGCGGTGCAGAAGGCGCTCGACGAGGGCATCCCGGTGATCGGCTACGACCGCCTGATCGAAAACACGAACGCGTTCTACATCACCTTCGACAACAAGGAAGTCGGGCGCATGCAGGCGCGCGGCGTGTTCGCGGCGGCGCCGCAAGGCAATTACGCTTTCATCAAAGGCTCGTCCGCCGATCCGAACGCCGACTTTCTGTTCGCCGGCCAGATGGAGGTGCTGCACGACTTGATCGCCGCCGGCAAGATCAAGAATGTCGGCGAGGCCTATACCGACGGCTGGCTCCCCGCCAACGCCGAGAAGAACATGGAGCAAATCCTGACCAAGACCAGCAACAAGGTCGACGCCGTCGTCGCCTCGAACGACGGCACCGCCGGCGGCGCCATCGCGGCACTCGCGGCGCAAGGCCTCGCCGGCGCCGTGCCGGTGTCCGGCCAGGACGGCGACCACGCCGCGCTCAACCGCATCGCGCTCGGCACACAGACCGTCTCGGTGTGGAAGGACTCCCGCGCGCTCGGCAAAAAGGCCGCCGAGGTCGCTGCGCTGCTCGCCGGCGGCAAGGCGATGAAAGACGTTCCCGGCGTCGTGAAATTCTCCGGCGGCCCCAGGCACGTCGAGATGAACGCGATCCTGTTGGCGCCGCTGCCGATCACCAGGGACAATCTCGACGTCGTGATCGACGCCGGCTGGATCAAGCGGGCGGAAGTGTGCCAGGGCGTCAAGCCGGGGACGGTGAAGGTTTGCGGGTGAACGCTGGCCTGGCCGCGCGCTCTTGGGACGCGCTCTTAGGATCGGTGAGTATCCGTTGGTCAAGGTCCATTTGACGCTCAAAAGCGGACATTCGACCGCACTCAGGGGGATACATGTTTCTCAAGCTCGACGATGCCGAACTATTTGTGAGCTCCTTCGGCAAAGGCCCCAATACGCTCGTTGCGCACGGCGGTTGGGTTGGCAGTGGTGAACTCTGGTCCCAACCGTTCGAAATCCTCAGCCGGTCATGGCGCACGATCACCTACGACCACCGCGGCACCGGCGCCACGGTTAATCATGCGCCCGCAATCACCTTTGAAATTCTCGTCCAGGATCTTTTCAAGGTTCTCGATGCGCTGTCAGTCGGCCCCTCGGTCTTGGCGGCGGAGTCCTCCGGCGCATGTATCGCATTGGAAGCCGCCTTGCGTGATCCGTCTCGATTCAAGGGGTTGGTCATCGTCGATGGTCGATACCACGGAGGCAGGACGGCTGGCGCCGCAAAATTCATGGAAGGCTGTAACACCGATTTTTCCGCAACCATGGACTTGTTCGTCAACGCCTGCATTCCGGAGGAGGGCTGCGACGCCGAACGGCGCTGGGGGAAACAGATCGTCAAGCGCTCAAACGGCCCGGCAGCCGTTCAACTGATGGAGTGCCTCGAGGTCGTCGACGTGGAGCGCCGGCTCGCCGAAATAGCGCTGCCGACTCTCGTCATCCACGGCGGCCGGGATGCCATTACGCCCATTGCCGCTTCTGAAAGACTGGCGGCGAAAATTGCAAATAGCAAATTGGTTATCATTGAAGACGCGGGGCATGTACCGACCATTACCAGGCCCGCAATCGTGGCGAAGGCGATCGAGGAGTTCTTTTCCTGAAGCTCGAAGGCTGATGCGCGGGCTCAGCGGACTCGCCTAAACTCAGTCGAACGATTAAGCACTGCGCCGCGACCGTCACTCAACTCCGGCGTGGTCTGATAAAAATAGACGACAGCCAACCTCTGTTGCCCGCGACCCAAACGCCCGTGATGCCGTTGCAAATCAGCTTCAGGCGCCGCTTTGACGTACTCGTTCGCTGCCTTCGTCTCCTCTGCCGTGGTTAGCCAATTGGCAGAAATCTGAAAATCCGAGCTAGCCACGGCTGTGAAGGCTAGGCGACAGCCGCTTGTCCGCGACTGGAAAAGGGTACATGCTGACAATTGAGCTGCGGCGACGCCGCGGCAAAAACGGGGGCATATCATGGCGATCATCGAAGAAGCTATAGAGCTTCGCAAGCATTGGGTAGCCTATTTAATCGAGGGCATCTTGTTGGTGCTCCTCGGCGCAGCGGCCATCGTGCTTCCGATCTGGGCCACCCTGACGGTGACGATCTTTCTGGGCTGGCTCTTTCTCTTCAGCGGTATAGCCGGCCTGATCACGACGTTCTGGTTGAGACAGGCGCCCGGCTTCTGGTGGTCGCTGCTCTCGGCCCTCCTTGGCATCGTGGTTGGCGTCTTGTTGATCGGCTGGCCGATCGGCGGCGCGATTTCCTTGACCCTGGTGCTGATCGCCTACTTCGTGTTGGAGGGCATTTTCGCCATCATGTTCGGCCTCGAGCACAAGCGCTTGCTGTCGGGCCGCTGGGGCTGGCTGGTGCTCAATGGCGTCATCGACCTGGTCCTCGCCGCCATCATCATCTATGGGCTTCCCGGTACCGCAGTTTGGGTGCTCGGGCTGCTGGTCGGCATCGATCTCATTTTTGGCGGAGCGGCGCTGGTCGCCCTGGCGTTGGCGGCTCACGAGGGCAAGTCCGCCTGAGTTTTCTTCGAGTCGCTCGGCAAACTCGCGCCGCGCCTCGAAACGCGGCGCGTTATTCTGTTTCGCAAATCGTCCGTATGCGCCACGGATCAAAAAGCGGACGCGGAGACCAATCGAAACGGGATGCGCTTTGCTCCGCGCACTGACCGATATCGATCTGCTTGATCGGATGATCTGACCCGTTTGACCTGGAAGTCGGCGACGCAGGTGCTGTCGATGCGAGACCCAGCGACGCAGATCCCCCGTAAAAGCACCCTGTTATCCGTATTGACGATCGCATTTTTGCTGTTCGCATTTGGCTTCGTCGCCCAGGAGGTCACCGAAGGAAAAACGTTGGCATTCGATCGCCAAGTGATCCTCGCCTTGCGCGACCCGGCCGATCCCTCCACTCCCATGGGTCCCGCGTGGTTGCAGGAAGGCGCCCGCGACATCACCAGTCTCGGCAGCATCGTCGTGCTGGCGATCATAACACTGGCGGTCGCAGGCTATCTGTTTTTGGCGCGCAAGCGCGCGGCAGCCTGGCTGATGCTGATCGCCGTGTTCGGCGGTATCGCGCTCAGCGATCTACTCAAGCTCGCCTTCGCACGCTCTCGTCCGGACTTTGTGGCTCACGCTGCTCGGGTCTTCACCGCAAGTTTCCCGAGTGGCCATGCCTCGCTCTCTGCGATTACCTATCTGACGATCGCGGTTCTGTTGGCGCGTGGCCAATCCTCAATCAAGATCAGCGTCTATTTCATAGCACTGGCGTCGTTTCTGACGATTCTGATCGGCATCAGTCGAATTTACCTGGGAGTTCACTATCCGACCGATGTTCTCGGCGGTTGGTGCATCGGCGTCGCTTGGGCCATGGCCTGCTGGGTGATAGCAACGTGGCTCCAAGCAGGCGCTCAGATCGCCCCCCAAGCCTGTCGTAATCTCCTTTGAAAGGGACAGTTGCGTTCTTCTGAGGGCCATGAGCCATGACGTTGCTTCCGCCGGTCGAAATCTCAGGTCCGACGTGGATCCTCAACGGTCATTCCGTTCACGTGGTGGAGGCCCAGAGACATATTGCGAAAATCTTGGACGAACTCGGCTTGCAAAGTCACGTCGTTGTCACAAAGCGCGGCGACGATATCTCATCGTTGGTCGCGCGCGTCGTCAGCGAGAGCCATCAGCCGGTAGTGGCGGGCGGAGGCGACGGGACTGTCAATGCCGTAGCGGGTCGGCTGGCAGGTACCGATACCGTCCTTGGCGTTCTGCCGATGGGCACGCTGAATCATTTTGCCAGAGACGCCGGCATCCCGCGAAACCTCGAAGCCGCCGTCCGTAATATCTTCACCGGTCAAGTGAAGACCGTGGATGTCGGTGAGGTCAATGGCCGCGTGTTCGTCAACAATTCGGGCGTCGGCTTCTATCCGCACTTCGTTCGCCAACGAGAGGAAGAGGAACGACACGGCCACGTCAAGCGCGTGGCATTGATGCTTGTTTTGCGCTCGGTTGTACGGCGCTATTTCCGCCTGCGTATGAAGGTTCACTTGGACCAAGCGGAGGCATTCGAACACGTGACACCCTTCCTCTTCGTCGGCAACAATCGATACCAGACTTCCGGTCTGGAGATCGGCACGCGATCGCGGTTGGATTCCGGCCGACTTTGGGTGTGCACGGCTCCGCGCACCGGTCGAGAAAATATCGTGCGGACCGCGCTGAGGACTCTGCTGGGGCGCGCCACCGACCAAGAGCTGAATGCCCGCGAGGTGGAGGAGATATGGGTGGACCCCGGAACCCCACGGGTCAACGTGTCGACTGACGGCGAAGTCAGTGTAATGAACACGCCGCTGCACTACAAAATTCGACCCCACGCGCTCCGGGTCGTTGTGCCGGGCTCAGGGCGGGCCAACGTCTGAAATGTACGTCAAGCCGGGGACGGTCAAGGTTTGCGGGTGACCGCTAGGGTCCAAGAGCGGACCCACTTCCGCCGCTCAACTTCGGCGCGGTCTGATCAAAATAGACGACAGCCAACCTCTGTTGCCCGCGACCCAATTATATATCGGATGTCCGATGAGACGGCTGAACACCGGCACGTAAAACAACGGAATCTGCCACCACAATCCCGGCACGCGCAACACGACGTAGCGATAAGCCTCGAAGCCCGGCAGCGCCCGCCCGTCGGGCAGCACCAGATAGAGCGCCTTCTCCATCTGCGCATCGCTGACAACGGGCGAGGGATTGCCGCGGAAATCCCGCATGCTGATCTGCCCCAAGCCGTCGAAGGCGAGCAACCAGACCATCGAGCGGACGCAGAAGCCGCATTTGCCGTCATAGATCATTTCCATGTCGCCGATCGCACGCTTCCACGCCACGCCAAGACGGCGCAGCCACTCGACGCGCACGAAGCTCAGATGCCCCATGATCATGACGAACGAGAAATAGAACAGACCCATGAACACGGCGAACTGGACATGGAGCAGGATGGCAGCCGCCAGCAGGTACGGTCGCGTGGCCCGCTGCCAGATCAGGAACGGATAGGATATCTCGATCAGCACCGTCGAATAAGTCGCAATGTTGACCAACCAGTAGTGCCGTGCGAACAGGTCGAGCAGCAGGCCGTTGTAGTAGTCCCGCGAGCTGAAGACCAGCCAGATCGCGTCACCGTCCCACCATTGGTCTCCGCGCAGCTTTGCCGCACCGCTATAGAAGAACAGCACGGCCATCTGGATTTGCATGAGGCGGGTGCAGGCGCCGGCCCAACGGCCGGTGTAGGGCGGCGGCACGGCATCGAGCCGCGCGCGCTTGACACGCCGCACGGCGCGCACCCGATCGAGGCTGATGGCGCGCCCGACCGGAGCGAGACACAAGATCAACAGCAAGGCCGCCAGAATCTTGTCGACGCCGTAGATGAGAAAATCATTGCGATCGACGAAGGAGAGGTGGCCGATCAGGACGATCCATTTGACCCAGGCTGTTCGCCACCCGGCGGTGAAGGCCGCGCAGCAGAACAAAAACAGCGCATCAAAAGCGATCCATTGCCATGGCGCCGTGAAGTAGAAGAAAACAGACTGCATCCACGGGTCGGAATCCCGAAGCGCCAGAGCGCGTGGCAGCAGGCCGGAGTCTCCCCAGAATTCGAGCAGATAAGAACTGGCCGTGAGGTAATGAAGCAGGAGCGCCGCGCCGATGCCGATACGCACCAGTTCCAATGGCGTTGACGGACGCTCCTGAAACCAAAGGCGCGACCAAGCCTGATCTGCGGCCGCATGCACCTTCCCGCCGGCGCGCGCGGAAACGGCTAGTGCGGACATTCGAAGCTCTTTACCGTTGCCACTTTGACGAATTCGGGATCCAGCGGCTGCTTGCCGCGCAGGCGATCCAGCGGACCGTAATTCTGTTGGTAGACCCCGAAGAACGTGATTGTGACGGGATGCAATTCCGCGTGCTCGCGGCAGAACAGCGCGGCGAACTCCTCGCCAAGATCGTCCGGGCTATCGAGAAGGGCAAGATACCACCCGTGGAACCAAATCGAGCCGGGGTGAAACCAGTTCAGACCCGCCTCCGGATCGAACCGATGCAAATTGCCGGCGTCATCCTTGATCATATAGCGCAGGATCACGCCGAGGGGGTCCCGGCCTCCTTCATCGACGTCCGGCGCAAAGAAATTCCAGTCGTTGTCCAGCCTGAAGAAATGCAGGTAGGGATCAAGCACGCTGCGCAGCCCCTTGATCAGGTCGCTGGTGTTGGGCGCTGGCGCCACCACCATGGCGATGGTGTGCCAGGCGACAAAAAGGGACATCGCCGCATACGCCGCACGCTCACGCCAGACCTTTGCCATCGTGGCTCGTCTCACATTCACGACGCGAGCATACGCCTAGGCCTCGCTCCCCGTATAGTGACAATGCCCGGAGGCCCCCCGCGCCGGCGTTCGGCTTGCTCTTTATAATTCAACGCCGCGGTTTGACGACGACCGCCGCGGGCCATTAACTCGGCATGTTCGGCGGCGGGAACGCGCCGGATGGGGGAGGCCAATGAAGGAAACGACGGCGCCGACGCCTCGAAGCCCTGTACTTGCGCTCGCGCGCTTTTTCAAATCGACCGAACTCGACACCCGCATGCTCGGCATGGTCGGCGCGCTGGCGCTGATCTGGATCGCGTTCCATGTGCTGTCGGGCGGGCTTTTTCTCACGCCGCGCAATTTGTGGAATCTGTCGGTGCAGTCGTCGTCGGTCGCCATCATGGCGACGGGCATGGTGCTGGTCATCGTCACCCGCAACATCGATCTGTCGATCGGGTCGATGCTCGGCTTCCTCGGCATGGTGATGGGCGTCGTCCAGGTCGACCTCCTGCCGAAACTGCTCGGCTTCGAGCATCCCGCGACCTGGATCGTCACGCTCGCGGCCGGGCTCCTCATCGGCGTCGTGCTCGGCGCGTTCCAGGGTTTTGTGATCGCCTATCTCGGCGTTCCGTCCTTCATCGTCACGCTCGGCGGCCTCTTGGTGTGGCGCGGCGCGGCTTGGTGGGTGACGCGCGGGCAGACCGTGGCGCCGTTGGACGGGGCGTTCCGGCTGATGGGCGGCGGTCCGGAAGGCTCGATCGGCGCGGCGTGGAGCTGGGCGATCGGCCTTCTCGCCTGCGCCGCGGTCGTTGCGCTCATGGCGCACCGCCGCGCCCGGCGGCAAAAATTCGGCTTTGCGGTGCGGCCGATCGCGGCCGAGGTGCTCGGCGGCGCTGTCACCTGCGCGCTCATCCTCGCCGCAGTCGCCGTCGTCAACGCCTATCCCTGGCCGGTCGGCAGCGTGCGCCGCTATGCGGCCGCGCACCACATCGCGCTGCCGGACGGCGGGCTCTTCATCGCCCACGGCATCGCCGTCCCGGTTCTGATCGCGATCGGCGTCGGCGTCGCCATGACGTTCGTCGCGACGCGCACGCGCTTCGGCCGCTATGTCTACGCCATCGGCGGCAACCCGGAGGCGGCCGAACTCGCCGGCATCGATACGCGCTGGGTGATCATGAAGGTGTTCATGCTGATGGGGTTTTTGGCCGCCATCGGCGCCGCCGTGTCGATCGCGCGGCTCGATGCCGCGACCAGCGCCGAAGGCACGCTCGCCGAATTGTTGGTCATCGCCGCGACCGTGATCGGCGGCACGTCGCTGTCGGGCGGCGTCGGCACCGTGGCGGGAGCGATGCTCGGCGCCGTGCTGATGCAGTCGCTGCAGTCGGGCATGGTGCTCCTCGGCGTCGACACGCCCTTACAGAATATCGTCGTCGGCGTCGTGCTGGTGGTCGCGGTCGGGCTCGACACCGCGTACCGGCGGCGCCTGCGTTAGGAGCGCGACATGAGCGAGCAACAAGCCATGAAGCAACAAACCACGGCCGCCTCCGTGACCCCGCTGGTCGCGATGCGAGACATTTCGCTCGCGTTCGGCGGCGTGCACGCCGTCGAGCGGGCCTCGATCGACCTCTACGCCGGCGAGGTGATGGCGCTCGTCGGCCACAACGGCGCCGGCAAATCGACGCTGATCAAGATTCTGTCCGGCGCCTATCCGCGCGATTCCGGCAGCATCGCCATTCGCGGCGCCGAAGCGGCCATCGCCAATCCGCGCGACGCCAAGAGCTACGGCATCGAGACCATCTATCAGACGCTGGCGCTCGCCGACAATATCGACACCGCCGCCAATCTCTTTCTCGGCCGCGAAAAGCGCACAAGCTGGGGCACGCTCGACGACATCGCCATGGAGGCCGCGGCGCGGGCGGTGATGGGGCGGCTCAACCCGAACTTCCAGCGCTTCAAGGACCCGGTGCGGGCGCTGTCCGGCGGGCAGCGCCAGTCGGTCGCGATCGCCCGCGCGATCCTGTTCAACGCGCAGATTTTGATCATGGACGAGCCGACCGCGGCGCTCGGCCCGCAGGAATCAGCGCAGGTCGGCGACCTGGTGCGGCAGCTCAAGGCCGACGGCATCGGCATCTTTCTCATCAGCCACGACATCCACGACGTGTTCGATCTCGCCGACCGCATCTGCGTGATGAAGAACGGCCGCGTCGTCGGCACCGCGCGCGTCGCCAACGTCAGCAAGGACGACGTGCTCGGCATGATCATCCTCGGCAAATGCCCGCCGGCCGCGATCCCGGGGCCGGGCGCGGGGGCATGAGGAGAAAATTGGGTAGTGGGCTACTTTGATTGTGGCGGAAGGCGAAAGCCGCGCCGGTAAAGCTCCATCAAGATCAAATCGACAGACCACTGCTTTCGAGCGGTTTGTTGCTTGAGCATTTCGCGTACTAATGACCCGGCAGCAGGGTATTTTTCGATGATTGCGCGGATTTCCTTTTCTCTCTCGCGCCATTCTAGATCAAAGTTCATTTGCCGGACACTAGGTCCCTTTTCAAAATCGCGCATTCCAGACGCGCGAGCCTCGGCACCGCCAAATCCCATTCGCAGATTGGTCGGAGGATCGTTCGCCATGTCTATGCCCTCTCGCCGGACGCCTCCCAAGCCTGTGGCGGCTATCTACTGCCAGCTGCCACGCCTTGTCTAAATCCAATAGTGTAACCGAACTCAAAATCGGAAGGGGGATCGCCGAATCCCTTCAACGGTTCCAGCGGACAAAGTGGCACTAACGGGTCAAGTGATGAGTTGGAAGCCTGCTTGTACCCTGTGATGTAGCCGCGCTCAAACCCGTCGCAAAATTGATCTGCCAAAACGACCGTGATGCTAAGCAGGAAGAATGTTGTCGCAACAGCCAAATATTTCATTGGACGCCCTCCCAAGCCTCTAGCACGTCAACGATATCACCAATTTCCCCAAAGGCGCTTGGTAATATCTGCAGCCATTGCCGGCGTGGTCTGCAGCGTTTTATGGATACGCACGAAATTGTAGTACATGGCGAATAGCGCCACGGAATGCGCGTAGCCCACTACCGAAAATTGGCCCTGCTTGAAATATGACCCCTAGGGGTATATTTGGCATGTGGGGGGTGAACGGCTTGAGGATTTTCGCCACGAAATGGTTTGCCCGTTTCGCGCGGCAGGAACGGATCGATGACGGGCGCATGTGCGAGGCCGTCTCGCGCGCGGAGAACGGTTCAATCGATGCCCGTCTCGGCGGCGACCTCATCAAGCAGCGGGTGGCGCGGTCAGGCGGCGGACGCTCGGGAGGGTATCGCGTTTTGATTGCCTACCAGGTCGCCCGTCGCAGTGTCTTTCTCTACGGGTTTGCTAAGAACGAGCGGGACAATATTGGGCCGAAGAGACTCACCGAGTTGAAGGATTTGGCCAAGGCATTCATGGACCGGACCGACGCCGAACTCGACGAGATGGTGCGCGAAGCCAAAGTGACGGAGATTGAGTATGGCCCCTAGGAACAAGAGTAAGCCAAGAAAGTACCGGGGCAGGCTCGCTGAGGCGATCCACGAGACCGCCTCCGACTTGCACAGCGCTGGTTTCCTCGACAAGGCGACGATGCGCAAATTCGACGCCTCGTGCCTCACCTCTGTTGTCGAGCTTTCGGCGAAAGAGATCGCTGATTTGCGGAAACGTGAAGGTATCAGCCAAGGTGTGTTCGCGCGTTATCTTAACGTCCGGCCCAAGCTTGTGAGCGAATGGGAGAGGGGCGAGAAAAAACCGAGCGGCCCCTCGCTCAAGCTTTTGTCGATCGTCAAAAATCGAGGGTTGGACGCGATTACATAAGTGCCGGGGAATTGCCTAGTTGCCGGAGAACCAAACCGACAAGATGAGCAAGGCCATAGCGGCGAGGACGCCTTGCAGCAAGGTGCCCCCACCAAGCGCTGCGGCCGCGCGCAAAGGGCGTAGGCCGACGCTCGCCGTGACCAACCAAAAAAACTCGTCGTTGACGTGCGAAAAGGTCATGGCGCCGGCACCGATCGCGAGCGTCGCGAGCGCCTTGCCGCTGTCGTTGTCGAGACCGAGCGGCAATAGCGCCGTCTGCATCATCCCTGCCGCGGTGATGGCCGCGACCAGCGAGGAACCCTGCAGGGTCTTGATCACCGCCGCGACCAGGAACGGCACCAGCAGGCCGGCATGCCAGGCGAGCAGGCGCTCGCCGAGCAATTCGGCCATGCCGGTCTCCTGGCAGAGCTTCTGCAGGCCGCCCGCGGCGCCGACGACCAACACAATGCCGGCGACCTGACCGAGCACGCGCTGCATCCAACCGGCATCGGCGAAGAGCTTCCAGCTCAGCCTTAAGTGGCCGACGACCATGATGCCGACCGCGACCAGAAACAGAAACAGCGGCCGACCGAACGCCAACACCATTTCCCGGCGCGTGCCGCCGCCGAGCGGCTCGCTCGGTATGTCTCCGAGCGATTGCACCATCAGCATCACGAGCGGGACGACCGCCGCGAGGACGAGCACGGCCGCGATGCCACCGCCGCGCGGCGCCGCCTCCGACAGCGGCGGCGGCGGCGGCGGCGAAGCTATGCCGCCAGCCGGGAGCCATCGCACCCACGCCGCACCGACGGCGACGACCACGAGCGCGATCGGCACGCCGAACAGCGCGACGCGGCTCCAGGACGCATCGAGGATCGACGCGGCGGCGATCGGCACCGGCGCAAGCAACAAGAGACCGTGGCTCGCCGAAATCGCCAGCGCCATCGTCGTCGCGGCCCTTTCGCCTTGGCGCGTGCCGCAGCCGAGCGGCTGAATAAGCGGCGTCAGCAACGCGAACGCGGCGGTAGGCGAGGCGCCAACACCGGCGATCAGCCCGAGCAAGGCCGCGATCGTCGTCGATCCCGGAAAGCGCCGCCGGCCGATCGCCGTTGCCAACCGCTCGGACGCCCCCGAACTTTCGGCGAGCGCGGCGACGAAGCCGGCGGCGACGATCACCAGGCCGGGTCCAACCATCGCCTGGGAGAAGCCGGTGCCGAACGTCTTGCCGACGAACGCGGTCGAGAACCCGGCGGCCAGCCCGAATGCCGTCGCCACGACGATGATGGCGAGAAACGGATGGAGACGGCGGGACTGCGTGACGGCAATGAGAATGACGGCTGACACGAGCAGGAGGAGTGCCTGGAACAAAGGCATGCCGGACATTGGCCGTTGGACCTCGTTGTTGAAGGGAGAGGAACGCCGCGCTCGGCCGTCGGCGGGTCGTCCTTGGCGACGGGTCTTCACTTCATTATATTTTCCGCAAGTCGGTGGAAAGAACTTGCGGTGGAAAGAACTTGTCGGTGGAAAGAATTTGCGGGTGGGAAGTCGAAAACGGATGAGCGTTCGCGTCGTGGCAAGTTGCCGCCGATCTCTCCGGCTCGCGCGCCGCGTTTGTCGTCGTGACGCTCCTCGACATGCCTGGCCGCCGGAAGCGCGGCAACGGCCACCGCAGCGACGGCCGATTTCATCCACACCGAAGGGACCCACCTCGTCGACGGCCGCGGCGACCGCTTCACCGTCAAGGGCATCAATCTCGGCAACTGGCTGGTCCCCGAAGGCTACATGTTCAAGTTCGACCACGCCCGCGCGCCGAACGAGATCGCCGGCGTCATTTCAGCGCTGATCGGCCCCGAACAGGCGGCGCGGTTCTGGAGCGAATTCCGCGACGTCTATGTCGCCGAGGACGATATCCGTTTCATCAAGGCGGCCGGCTTCAACACCGTGCGCGTGCCGTTGCACTGGCGGCTGTTCGTGACGCCCGGCGACGGTGGGCCGGACCGCTTCGAGGGCGAAGGCTGGCGTCTGATCGATCGTCTGGTGGCGTGGTGCCGCGCCGCCGGGCTGCGGGTTATTCTCGACCTGCACGCGGCGCCGGGCGGGCAGACCGGCGTCAACCACGACGACGGCACTGGCTTCCCGTTGACGTTCTACGTGCCGCACTACCGGGCGCTCACCATCGCGCTGTGGCGCGCGCTCGCCGCGCATTACCGCGACGAGCCGGCGATCCTCGGTTACGACCT
This sequence comes from uncultured Pseudomonadota bacterium, assembly GCA_963836095.1. Classification (GTDB taxonomy): domain Bacteria; phylum Pseudomonadota; class Alphaproteobacteria; order Rhizobiales; family Xanthobacteraceae; genus BOG-931. Next base: position 352,388 of record CAWIHU010000009.1, on the reverse strand, counting down.
GCTCAACGAGCCGATCTCCCCCTACAGCGACGAGAACTATCTCAATCCGCGGCTGGAGCCGCTCTATCGCGACATCGTCGCCGCCATCCGCAGCGTCGATCGCAACCATGCGGTGCTGCTCGCCGGCGCGCAATGGAGTACGAGCTTCGCCGTGTTCGGCCGTCCGTTCGACGCCAACGCCGTCTACACCTATCATAAATTCTGGGCCGTCCCGACGCGCGACGCGCTGCAGAGCTACGTCAATTTCAGCAATCGCTGGAACGTCCCGCATCCTGATCGGCGAGACCGGCGAATACGACGACGACTGGAACGCGCGATTCCGCCGGTTGCACGAGCGGTTCGGCATCGGCTGGTGCTTTTGGCCCTACAAAGATCTCGATTCCGACACCACCGTTGTTTCGATCAACAAACCGGCGGGCTGGGATTTGATCAGCAAGGCCGGCAGCACGGACGAAATCGAGCGGAGCGCGTTGCCGCCGCGCGCGCAGGCGCAGGCGATCCTCGACGCTTATCTGGAAGCCGCCAAGTTCAGGAACGGCCGCATCAACCGGGATTACCTCGGCTCGCTCGGCCTCGGCACCGCTGTTGCGAGCCCATAGCCCGATCGCAGTACGCTCGACTCGACGGCTTGCCCGCCATTCTTCATTGGGCGCGCTCCCGGCGGCCCATGTTTCAGCCCAACGTGTCGTGGGAAACGGCCACACCGCTTGTCATGGCACGCGGCATGCCGCGACCGATAGCGTCTCCTTCTTAATAATAGACAAAACGCTCCCGATCTGACATGAGCGCGGCTGAAACCTAGAACTCAGCTTGGCGAGATCACGACATGCTCGCGACATCGAGGGGAGGCGTCTCGCAATGTACCGTGGCACCAAAGACATCATGCTGCCGACCACCATCACCGGCTCGCTGCCGCGGCCGAGCTGGTACACGGAGAATCTCGGCAACCGCATGTTCCTCGACGCGATGGTGAACCGCCGCTACCGGGAGCAATACGTCGACACGCTGTCGTGCTATTTGCGCGACCAGGAGATCGCCGGCCTCGACATCGTCACCGACGGCGACTGCCGCTTCGACGACGACGTCGGCGGCCAGAGCTGGACCAGCTATCCGCCGCACCACATGTCGGGTTACGAGCGCGGCAATCCGCGGCCGACGCCGGCGGGCCGCGGCGGCTTGTGGTTTCCGCGCGGCCACATCCTGCACGATTATCTGGAATCGCGCGTGATGCCGAGGATCATCGGCCCGGTCGGCCGCGGCGACCTGCAATACACCGCGCTGTGGAAGACCGCGCAGCGGCTCACGACGCGGCCGGTGAAATTCGGCGCGGTGTCGGCCGAAATCGTCGCCTTCGCCTCGCAGGACAGTCACTACAAGAGCGTGCCGGAGCGCATGCTCGCCATCGCCGACGCCTTCAACCAGGAATATCACGAGCTCGCCGACGCCGGCTGCCCGGTGATCCAGATCGAAGAACCGCAAATCCATCTCGCCGCCGCGCGCGGCATTCAGGATAAGGTGATCACGCCGGACCTGTTGGTCGAGGTGTTCGAGCGCACCGTGAAGGGGCTGCGCGCCAAGACCGAAGTGTGGGCGCACTCCTGCTGGGGCAACCCGTCGCAGCAGCGCATGTTCGCCACGGTGCAGAGCTACAAGAACTCGCTCGAAACCTATAGCCGGCTCGACTGCGACGTGATCACGTTCGAGATGTCGAGCTCCGGCGGCCTGGACCTCGACGTGATCGGCAAGACCATCACCGAGCAGAAGATCGCTATCGGCGTCATCGACCATCACACGCTGCAGGTGGAAAGCCCGGACGAAGTGGCGAAGCAGATCCGCGCCGCGCTCGAATACATCCCGCCGGAGCGGCTCGTGATCTCCTCCGACTGCGGCATGGGCCGCGAAGGCATGAGCCGCCGCCACGCCTTCTACAAGATGGTCTCGCTCGTCCTCGGCACCAACATGGTGCGCAAGGAGCTCGGCTTCCCCGAGGCGCAATGCCTCGCCGCCGACGAGCGCTATTCGCTGGTGGTGCCGGCGAAATAAGTTTTCGGGCGGATTTACCGGGGCCGGGCTCATGCCCGGCCTTTTCTTTTGCGACAATACCATCTGGACTTGACCGGTTGCGCTCCGTACCCGATCTTCCGCTCGGGAGTACGCCCTTTGACCCGCGCAATCACGATCCACGCCCGTTGGGACGTTGAAGCAAACGTCTGGCTCGCCAACAGCGAAGACATCCCTGGCTTAGTTGTGGAAGCCGACACTTGGCCGATGATGGTCGAGGAGGTCAGACTCGTGCTGCCTGACCTCCTTGAGCTGTTAGGCGAACCGAGCGCCGATTTCTCGGTCAATTTCCTCGCATGACCGCCGACCCAGTCGCCATCGCCCGCGATCTCATCCGCTGCCGCTCGGTCACGCCGGAGGAAGGCGGCGCGATCGGCTTATTTGCAGGCGGTGCTTGGGCGGGCGGGATTTACGGTTCACCGCACCACCTTCGCCGAGCCCGGCACCGCGCCGATCGAGAACCTTTACGCCCGGATCGGCAGCGAAGGACCCAATCTCATGTTTGCCGGCCACACCGACGTGGTGCCGCCTGGCGATGAAGCGGCGTGGCGCCATCCGCCGTTTGGCGGCGAGGTGGCGGGCAACAAGCTTTACGGCCGCGGCGCGGTCGACATGAAGGGCGGCATCGCCTGCTTTGTCGCCGCGGCGCTCGATCATCTGGCCGCCGATGGCGGCAGGCCGAAGCGCGGCTCGCTGTCGCTCCTCATTACGGGCGACGAGGAGAGCATCGCGGTCAACGGCACGATCAAGCTGCTGCGCTGGGCGGCCGAGCGCGGCGAGAAATTCGACCACTGCATTCTCGGCGAACCGAGCAACATCGAGGTGGTCGGCGACACCATCAAGGCCGGCCGGCGCGGCTCGCTCAACGGCACGCTCATCGTCAGCGGCCGCCAGGGCCACGTCGCCTATCCCGACCGCGCCGACAACCCGATCCGCGGCCTGGTAACGCTCATCGCCGCGCTACAGGCGCCCCTCGACGACGGCAGCGCCCACTTCGACCCCTCGCACCTTGAATTCACGTCGGTCGACGTTGGCAACCCGACCGTCAATCTCATTCCGGGCGAAGCCCGCGCGCGCTTCAACATCCGCTACAATGATTGCCACAGCCAGACCGCGCTCAAGACCTTGATCGAGCACCGCGCCAACGCCGCCGCGGCCGGCCGCGTGCATTTTGCGATCGAATGGCAGCCCTCGAACGCCGACGTGTTTCTGACCAAGCCCGGCCCCTTCACCGACCTCGCCGCAGCCGCGATTAAAGAAGTCACCGGCCGCAAGCCGAAATTATCGACCTCCGGCGGCACCTCCGACGCGCGCTTCATCAAGGATTATTGCCCGGTGCTGGAATTCGGCCTGGTCGGGCAAACCATGCACGCCGTCGACGAATGCGCGCCGGTGGCGGACCTGTTGACGCTGACGGCGATCTATCGACGGATTATCGAGAGGTATTTTGGTCAGTAAGTTGACACTGCCGGCTCTGGCGATCGAAATGACAAGCGTGGTAGCTTGCGCGCCTCAGCGGGGAAATTGTATTGTAGTTTTGTCATAGGCGTACATTATATGCTTAGTTCATTTCTGATTCGCTGTGTTGCCTATTGAAGGAAGAGGTCAATCATGATTGTGCAGTTGGCAGATCGCGAGCAAAACCGCCGCCGATACGTTCTCTCAAATCTGTGCTCCGTTCAATGGCGCAACCAAGCTTGTACAACGAGCGCCGTTCAAGCGGTCATTGACGAGAGTTGCCAGCAATTACGGACGTTGTATCCGCATGCGGTCGAAGAGCTAATTTCGTTTATGCAGACGATCTTAGACGACGTTCCGATTTTCACCTTGGTTCGCTGCGCAAGATGTAGCAGCAAGAGCCTTGCGGCTAACAATTGACAAATTAGATTACGACAAGATCTATCGGGTAGCGCAAGTTTAACTCAGCAAGGACTCAGTCTTAGCCTTCTCGTCAGAGCTTGCGGGCGAGTTGCTTGAGGCCCTCGATCTCGTCGGCCGGTCGGTTCGCCCAGGCCTCGAACTCTTTCCAATCCTTGCCCGGAATGGTGACGATGCGCCGCTCGAGAACATCGATCTCGGCGGCGTCAAGAGCTTTGCGCCGGACGAACTCACTCAAACTCGTGTGCGCGAGTTCGGACGCCGCCTGCAGAAGGGCGCGCTCCGCCTTGCTCACGCGCACGCGCAGCACTTGGGTCATGTTTTTCCCGGTCTTGATGCTGTATGACAATACGCACCCGCGCGGAGCAATCAATACTCCACCCGCACCAGATAAAGCCCCTGCGGCGGCGCGACCTGGCCGCAGCGGGTGCGGTCGCGGGCGGCGAGCACGGCTGAAAGATCGTCAGCGCTCCATTTGCCTTCGCCGACATGGACCAGCGAGCCGACCATCGAGCGCACCTGATTGTGCAGGAACGAACGCGCCGCGGTGGCGACGCGGATCTCGTCGCCGTCGCGCGTGACGTCGAGCCGGTCGAGGGTCTTGACCGGCGATTTGGCCTGGCATTCGGTCGAAGCGGAAGGTGGTGAAATCGTGCTTGCCGATCAGGCGCTGCGCGGCGGCGTGCATCGCGTCGAATCGAGCGGGCGCGGCATGCGCCAGGCGCGGTTCAGATCGAGCGCGAGGTCGGCGCGGCGGTTGACGATGCGGTAGAGATAGTGGCGCTTGATCGCGGAGAAGCGCGCTTCGAAGGTGTCGGCGACGCGTTCGGCCTCAAGCACCGCGACCGGATGCGGGCGCAGGTGCGCATTGAGCGCGTCGCGCACGGTGTCGGCGTCCCAGTCCTTGGCGAGATCGACGTGCGCGACCTGGCCGAGCGCATGCACGCCGGCGTCGGTGCGGCCGGCGCCGTGGACCGCGGCGCGTTCGCCCGTAAAGGCGGCGACCGCGTCGGTCGAGCACGCCCTGCACCGACGCGCCGTTGTCCTGCACCTGCCAGCCGACGAACGGCGTGCCGTCATATTCGATGGTGAGCTTGTAGCGCGGCATGGCCGCCATCTTCTCCGCACGCCGTCCGGCGCGTCAGGCCAGCATGCTACCGGGCGCGACCGGCATCCCGCGCAAAAATTCTTGCCGACCCCATCGGCTTGCCGCCGGCGCGCTGCAGTTCGACCAGCCGCACGGCGCCCTCGCCGCACGCGATCGTCAGCCGGCCGTCGAGCACCTCGTCCCGGCTTGCCGTTGCCGTCGCCCTTGGTGGTGCGCAAAACCTTGACGCGGCCGGCGCCGGGAAATTCGCACCACGCGCCGGGGAACGGCGACAGCCCGCGGCAATGGTCGTGGACCTGCTGCCACGGCCTCGACCAGTCGATCCGGGTTTCGTTCTTGTCGATCTTGGGCGCGTAGGTCGCGCCTGCCGCCGGCTGCGGCGTCAATTGCAGCCCGCCGCGTTCCAGCGCGCCGAGCGCCCGCAGCATCAGCTCGGCGCCGAGCCGCGCCAGCTGGTCGTGCAGTTCGCCCGTCGTCGCATCGGGGCCGATCGCGACCCGCTCCGCCATGGCGATCGGCCCGGTGTCGAGACCTTCGTCCATCTTCATCACCATGACGCCGGTCTCGGCGTCGCCGGCCATGATGGCGCGATGGATCGGCGCCGCGCCGCGCCAGCGCGGCAGCAGCGAGGCATGCAGGTTGAAACAGCCGAGCGGAAAGCTTCCAAAATCGGCTTCGGCAGGATCAAGCCCGTAGGCGACGACCACGGCGGCATCCGCACCATGAGCGCGCATCGCTTCGCCGCGGCGTCGGGTCCCGCAACGTCTTCGGCGTGAACACCGGCAGGCCGAACCGCGTCGGCCTCGCGCGCCACCGGCGCTCGCCCGCAGCGCCAGCCCGCGCCCGGCCGGCTGCGGCGCGCGGGTATAGACCGCGGCGACCTCATGGCCGCCGCCGACAATCTCCAGCAAGCGTGGGCACGGCGAAATCCGGCGTCCCCATGAAGACGAGGCGGAGCGCCAATCAGGCCTCCACCTTCTTCGCGGTCTTTGCCGCCTTGGCGAATTTCTTGATGACGCGGTCGCGCTTGAGCTTGGAGATGTGGTCGATGAACAGCACGCCGTTGATGTGGTCGATCTCGTGCTGCAGGCAGGTGGCGAGAAGGCCCTCCGCCTCGATCTCGTGCTCGCTTGCCGTCGAGGTCGAGATACTTGACCTTGACCCGCGTCGGCCGCTCGACTTCCTCGTAATATTCCGGGATCGACAGGCAGCCTTCCTCGTAGGTCGATTTCTCTTCCGACGCCCAGGTGACCTCCGGATTGATGAACACCTGCGGCTCGTGATCGTCCTCCTTCTTCGACGAGATCCATGGTGACGACGCGCTTGGCGACGCCGACCTGGATCGCCGCGAGCCCGATGCCGGGCGCGTCGTACATGGTCTCGAACATGTCCTCGACCAGCTTGCGGATGCCGGCGTCGATGCGCTTGATCGGCTCGGACGGCAGCCGCAGCCGCTTGTCGGGCAGGTTGATGATGTCGCGCAGATCGCCATGTTCCGCGATGTAAGGGGTGCAGAAAGCGCGGTCAATGCGCGCGTTGCCGGTGCGATCGGGCGAAGTGGGCCGGCCGCCGTTCTGACCTCCGTTCTTCGCCCCGCCGGCCGAATCGCGTAAAACGCAGGGGCATGAGCGAGAGCCTGCCGATCATCGCGGCCGCGGCCATCCTGGTCGCCTGCGCCGCAGCTTGTTGCGATGGCGATCGTGGTCTGGCGCACGCGCCAGCCGGCGCCGCCGGATGCCGCGACGACCGCGGGCATGACCGACTTGGCCCGCGCGCAGGCCGACGCGGCGGCGCGCCTCGAAGCCATGATCGGCATGCTCGCCAAGGCGCAGACCCAGCTCGGCCACACCGTCAACGAGCGGCTCGATTCGGTCTCGCACCGGCTCGGCGATTCGCTCGAAAAGACCAAGCAGAGCACGGCCGAAAACCTGCAGAAGCTCAACGAGCGGCTCGCCGTCATCGACAGCGCGCAGAAGAACATCACGGCGCTCGCCGACCCAGGTGACGCTCGCTGCAAGGCGTGCTCTGCCAACAAGCAGGAGCGCGGCGCCTTCGGCCAGGGCCGCATGGAATTGATCGTGCGCGACGGCTTGCCCAAGGGCCTGCTACGAATTCCAGTACACGCTGTCCAACAAGCTGCGGCCCGACTGCGCGATCTTCCTGCCCGACAAGCGGCCGCTGGTGATCGATTCCAAATTTCCGCTCGAAGCGGTGACCGCCTACCGCGACGCCAAGACCGACGACGCGCAAGCGCCAGGCGGCGGCGCGCCTGCGCACCGACGTCATCAAGCACGTCGCCGACATCGCGGAGAAATATCTCATTCCCGGCGAGACCCAGGACATGGCGCTGATGTTCGTGCCCTCGGAATCGGTCTACGCCGAACTGCACGACGGCTTCGACGACGTGGTGCAGAAGGCGTTCCGCGCCAAGGTCGTCATCGTCTCGCCGTCGCTTCTGATGCTGGCGATCCATGTGGTCCAGCAGAGTCCAGAAGGACGCCCGCATGCGCGAGGCGGCCGGCCGCATCCAGACCGAAGTCGGGCTCCTGACTGAAGACGTGCGGCGCATGAGCGAACGCGTCGCCAAGCTCGGCCAGCATTTCGGCCAGGCCAACGAGGACGTGCGGCAGATCCTGATTTCGACCCAGAAGATCGAGCAGCGCGGCGCCCGCATCCACGATGTGGAATTCGCCGACGACGATGACCGGCGGCGCCGCCATCATCCCCGCCCCGATGATGCCGAAGCTGGCGAGCCGGGGAGTGACCGAAGCGCAGCGTCCCACCGCGCTTCGCTCGGCGAGACGCTCGCCGTCTATCTCAAGCGGCGCGTGCTCATCGTCATGTTCCTCGGCTTTTCCTCGGGCCTGCCGCTCGCCTTGTCGGGCTCGACGCTGCTGGTCTGGATGACCGAGGCCAAGGTCAATCTCGGCACCATCGGGCTGTTCGCGCTGGTCGGCACGCCCTACACCATCAAATTCCTCTGGGCGCCGCTGATCGACGCGCTGGACGTGCCGCTGCTGTCGCACCAGCTCGGCCGGCGGCGCGGCTGGCTCATCGCTGTCGCAGGTGTTGTTGATCGCGGCGATCGTGTTTCTGGGCTTGTGCGATCCCGCGGTGTCGCCCGTGATCGTCGCGGTCGGCGCGCTCATGGTCGCCGCCGCGTCGGCGACGCAGGACATCGTCGTCGATGCCTTCCGGGTCGAAAGCCTCGACGAGAGCGAGCAGGCCGCCGGCATGGCGTCCTATGTCGCCGCCTACCGCATCGGCATGTTGGCCTCGACTGCCGGCGCGCTGTTCCTGGTCAGCGGCTTCGAAGGGTTTTTCGGCCTCGGCCGCCACGCCGCCTGGAGCGCCGGCTATGCCGTCATGGCGGCGCTGGTCGTCATCGGCATCGCAACGACGCTGATCGGCGACCGAGCCGGAAAAGTCGCGCCGCCGCCGACGCGGTGCATGTCGCGTGAAAATACGCTGACCGCGCATCGTCGAAGCGGCGGTCGGCGCGTTCTCCGAGTTTCTGTCCCGCGACTTGGCGCTCGTCGCGCTCGCCTTTGTCGTGCTGTTACAAGTTCACCGACGCGCTCGCCGGCGCGCTGACCGCGCCGTTCGTGATCGACCTCGGCTTTTCGCGCAACGAATACGCCGCCATCATCAAAGGCGTCGGGCTGGCGGCGACGCTGATCGGCGGCTTTGCCGGCGGCTTCGTGGCGCGCGCCTGGTCGCTGCCGGCAAGCCTGTGGATCGGCGGCGTGCTGCAGGCGGTCGCCGCGCTGGCGTTCTCCTGGCAAGCGTTATGTCGGGCTCAACGCGGCGTGGCTCACCTTCGCCATCACCGCCGAAAACTTCACCAGCGCCATCGGCACGGTGATTTTCGTCGCCTATTTATCCGCGCTTGTGCCGCAATCCGCTGCACACCGCGACCCAGTATGCGCTGTTGACCGCGCTCGCGGCGTTCGGACGCACCTATCTGTCGTCGGGGGCGGGCTTCATCGCCGGCGCGACCGGCTGGACCGCGTTTTTCGCCATCTGCGCGGTCGCCGGATTGCCGAGCCTCCTCCTGCTCGCCTTCCTGCAGCAGCGCGGGCATTTCGACGGCCTGGCGCCGGCAAAGATTGAACCGGCGATTGCCGCCCGCCGGGGGCGGCGGATTACCAAGAAGATATCTCCCCGTCGCAAAAGCCCCGCAAAAAAGTCCTTTTGTAAGGATCGGATGGCTATACTCGACGTTTCTCAAGTGGGCATTCCTCGAACTGGGCTGTCGAGCCTCCCCCCGCCATGGATGCGATCCTCGTCAAGATATTCGCGACCGCGCTCGCGCTGAGCGAGGTGACGACCCAGCCGCAGGCGGTGAAGACGCAATTCGATCCGGCGCGCGACCAGGACGAGGTGGTGCAGGTGCTGCGCGCCGGCTGCGCCCATATGCGCCAGGCGTTCGACATCGAATCCATCAATCTCGACGAGCTCATCGCCACGGCGCTCGACGACCCGAAGGCGGTCGGCGCCGACATCAAGGCGTTTCACGGCATCAATTTCGGCGATCTCAACACCGCGTATCATGAGTTCTGCAAGAACGAGACCGTCGCCGCGCCGGTCGTCGACATGTCTCAAGTCATCACATTCTACAACAACGCGGCGGCCGATCTGCCCGACCCGACGCGGCTCAAGGGCCGCAAGCTGCCGAGCCTGAGCGTGCTCCTCGACGGCAAGGGCAAGGATTTCGCCGACGTGTTCGAGCCGGGCAACCGGCGCGTCTGGATCCCGCTCGGCGACGTTCCCGACTTCGTGCAAAAGGCCTTCGTCGCCGCCGAGGACCGCCGCTTCTTCACCCATCACGGCGTCGACGAGCGCGGCCTCATCCGCGCCTTCATCGGCAACCTCGCCGACCCGGGCCGGCCGCAGGGCGGCTCGACCATCACCCAGCAGGTGGTGAAGAACCTTCTGGTCGGCGAAGACGTGACCTACGAGCGCAAGATCCGCGAGATGATCGTCGCGTCGCGGCTCGAGACGACGCTGAGCAAATCGGAGATTCTCGAGCTCTACATCAACTCCGCCTATCTCGGCCGCGGCGCCTGGGGCATCGAGATGGCCGCGCGCAGCTATTTCGGCAAATCGGCGAAGGCGCTCACGCTCGGCGAAGGCGCCATGCTGGCGGGCCTGCTCAAGGGCCCGAGCTTCTTCAACCCGGACCGTCATCCCGACCGCGCCAGGGAGCGCCTCGCCTACGTGCTCGGCCGCATGCAGGAAGACGGCGTCATCACCGCCGCGCAGAAGGACCAGGCGCTGGCGTCGCCGCCGAAGCTCGTCGCCTTCGAGCGGCCGCGGCGCGAAACCGGCTTTCATTTCGTCGATTTCGTCGGCCGCGAGGCCAAGGCCGACGGCGTGCCGAGCCTGACCGCCGCGCCCTATACGGTGCATACGACTATCGACGCGACGTTGCAGCGCGACACCGAACAGGCGCTGCAGGAGGGCCTCGCGCGCTACGAAATGTCGAGCGGCCGGGCGGAGTTTCACGGCGCCGAGGCCAATCTCGCCGACGCCATCCAGAAACTTGCGGCGCCCGGCGCACCTGGTGCGGCCGGTGCGACCGGCCAGGTCAGCCCGGCCGCGGCCGGCCCCGCCCCCGCCACAGCAGCGTCGCCGAACCCCGCCCCGGCGTGGCAGCAGGCGCTGCAAAACGTCCGCCTGCCGCTCTACGACGTGCATTGGGAGCCGGCGGTCGTGCTGGATACCGGCGGCAAGCGCGGCGACGGCGCGATCCGCGTCGGGCTCGGCGACGGCCGCATCCTGCCCCTGACGGCCTATACCGGCGCGATCCGGCGCAGCCTCACCCTCGACGACGTCGTCTATGTCCACGTGGTCGAGGGCAGGCCCGGCGCCAAGGGCAAAAAAGGCGCGACGACCGGCGCAACCGGCGCGCAGGCGCAGCTGCGCGTGCGTCCGAAGGTGCAAGGCGCGGCCCTGGTGCTGGAGAACAAGACCGGCCGCATCCTCGCCATGGCCGGCGGCTTTTCCTATCCGTTGAGCCAGCTCAATCGCGCGGCGCAGACGCAGCGCCAGCCGGGCTCGGCGATCAAGCCGTTGACCTACCTCGCCGCCTTGCAGGCCGGCCTGCAGCCGAACACGCTCATCCTCGACGAGCCGATCACGCTGCCGCCGATCGGCAGCACGAGCCGTGGCCGCGACGGCATCGTCCGCGACATCGGCTCGGCGCGCGAGGAAGACTACTGGACGCCGCGCAACTTCGACAACGCGCTCGGCGGCATCTACACGCTGCGGCGCGGTCTCGAGCATTCGCGCAACATCATCACCGCGCGGCTGCTCGACGGCGGCATCGACGCGGATCCGGAGCGCAGCCTCGACCGCGTCTGCGCGCTGGCGGTCGAGGCCAAGATCTACTCGGACTGCATCCGTTATTATCCGTTCGTGCTCGGCGCCCAGCCGGTGCGGATGATCGATCTTGCCGCCTTCTACGCCGCGGTCGCCAATGAAGGCGCGCGGCCGCAGCCGCACGGCATCGATTCGATCGAGCAGAACGGCACCACGATCTACCAGTATCCGGCGACGCCGCTGCCGTTCATCGGGTCCGCCGACCGCACCTCGTTCTATCAGCTCAAGACCATGCTGCAGGGCGTGGTGGCGCGCGGCACCGCGCGCGCGATCGCCTCCTTGTCGCCCTATGTGGCCGGCAAGACCGGGACGACGGAAGATGCGGTCGACGGCTGGTTCGTCGGCTTCACCAACGACGTCACCGTCGCGGTCTGGGTCGGCTACGACAATGGCGACGGCAAGCGCCGCTCGCTCGGCGCCGACGAGACCGGATCGCGCGTGGCGTTGCCGATCTTCGAGCCGATCATCGCCGCGGTGTGGGCGGAACACGTGGCGCCGAAAGCCCCGCTCAGCGGGCCCTCGCGCGAGGCGCAGAAGCACCTCATCGACCTGCCGATCGACTATCTGAGCGGCGACCGGATCACCGACGGGCGCGCGAACTTCGTCGAGCATTTCCGCCTCGGCGCCGACGGCCGTTTCACCGAGACGCAAAATCAGCTCATATCGAGCGCAGGACGCCGATGCGTCGCGCGACCAGGAGCCGATCGAGCGGCTTTGGCGCATGGGGCTGGGGCGCCCCAACCGGCCAAGGTGGCCAGCCGCTATACCGACGGCCGGTCGTATTATTCCGGCCAGCAGGGCCAACAACAACAAGGCTGGCAGCCGTTCCCGCCGCCACCGCCGCCGCCGACGCGGCCGATGGCGCGGGGGCTGTTCACGCCCAACGTCGATCCCGACGATCCGCGCAACCGCGCCCGCCGCGATCCGGATTTTTTTTGGGGCGGACGCTTCAACTGACAGTCGGATATAGTCGGCCGGTGATTCCCGTTACGAGCCGCCGCAACGCGATATTCGAAGGCGATATTCCCTCATGCGATATTCTGCAAACAGACGCCCCCAAGCCAAATACCTCGCGTCGATCGTACTTTCGCTCCTCGTCGCCGGCGTGACGGTTTCGATCGCGGCCGCCGAGGCGCAGGGCTTCCGCATCGAAGAAGCGACCTCGGCGCAAAGCTTCAACGTCGCGCAAATCAAGCCGGGAACGATCGCGTTCAACGACAAGGTCGATATCGGCGCCAAGGACTTCAGCACCAAGGACGACGGCGTCGTGCTGATGCCGTTCGAGGAATGGGCGCGCACGCGTCCGGCCGAGAAGAAATTCCTGGCGCTGTTTCCGAACTACAGCGAACCGACCGTCATCCGCCACGAGGCGAGCGGCGACACCGGTCCGGTGGTGCAGAAGCTCTCGATGTACGTCGCGCGCGCGCGGTTCATTCTCGACCGCGCGCCGGGTACGATCGACCTGTCGCACGACGTGACGCCGGCGTTCCTCGAACGCATCGATCCGGCGATCAAGCACAAGACGATCGCCGCCGCCGACCTGCCTCCGCTCAAGGACACGCAAGGGACCGGTAATGAAAATCCGGACCGCCCCTGGTGCACCGGACGCGCGACGCTGATCTGCATCCAGTCGAGCTACACCATGGAGGGCAGGATCCCGCTCGGCATCATGCTGGTGAACAAGCTGCGCGACAGCGCCAAGAAGGTGTCCGATCACATCGATTTCGAGAGCGAGCTGTCGCTCATCGCGCCCGCCGACCTCGACCAGGCCGGGCTCGAGGAATTGACGGGGCTCGATACGCCGGTGACCGGCGCGCTCGAACAGAACATCTTTCACGTCAATCAGATCATGAAATTCGGCAAATTCCTCGCCGTGTTCCAGAACCATCCGACCGACGCCAACAAGACCGTCGTCACCGCGTTCATGACGCTGGCGATCGACACCGCCGTTCTGGACAGAAGAAGGAGTACGAAAAAGTGCCGGTGCTGCGCAACCTGGTGCCGGAGCAGGTCCTGACCGGAAAATCGTCGTTCAACTCCGGCAAATCGATCAGCGCCGGCTTGCCCAAATATGCGCGCAACGAGATCAAGACGGTCGCCGAGATCTTGCAGCACGACAAATAAATCCGCTCACATTCCGTCCCATCGGAAGCCGGATTCCCGCTTTCGCGGGACTAAGCGCCGCCTATGATGCGCCATGGCAACGCCTGCTGAACTCTGGGAATTCTGGATCGACCGCGGCGGTACCTTCACCGACGTGATCGGGCGCCGCCCGGACGGCAAGCTCGTCGCCCACAAACTGCTGTCGGAAAATCCGGAGGCGTATCGCGACGCCGCGGTCGCTGGCATGCGCCGCCTCATGGGCGTCGCCACCGACGCGCCGCTGCCGACGGGCGAGATCGGCGCGGTGAAGATGGGGACGACGGTCGCGACCAATGCGCTCCTCGAGCGCAAGGGCAACCGGACGCTGTTGGTGATCACCAAGGGCTTCGGCGACGCGCTGCGCATCGGTTACCAGGCGCGCCCAAAAATCTTCGCACGCCACATCGTCAAGCCCGACATGCTGTACGAGCGCGTGGTCGAGGTCGACGAGCGCGTGCGCGCCGACGGCACCGTCGAGCGCGCGCCGGATCTCGCTGCGCTGCGCCTGGAGCTTCAGCGCGCCCGGGATGACGGCATCGGCGCGGTCGCGATCGTCTTCATGCACGCCTACCGCTTCAACGAGCACGAGCGGCGCGTCGCCACGCTCGCCCGCGAACTCGGCTTCCCGCAGGTTTCCGCGAGCCACGACGTCTCCGCGCTGATCAAGCTCGTCGGCCGTGGCGATACCACCGTCGCCGACGCTTATCTGTCGCCGATCCTGCGCCGCTACGTCGCGCAAGTCGCGAGGGAGCTTTCCTCTTCACCCTCCCCTGCAGGGGGAGGGTCGACGCACCGCGCCAGCGGTGCGTCGGGGTGGGGTGAGCGGAGCCGCCGCATCACCCCCACCCGCCGGCCTGCGGCCGGCGACCTCCCCCCTCCAGGGGGAGGTGAAGACACGCGCCTCATGTTCATGATGTCCTCGGGCGGCCTCACGGCGGCGGAGCTGTTTCGCGGCAAGGACGCCATCCTGTCGGGGCCGGCGGGCGGCGTCGTCGGCATGGCGCAGACCGGGCGCGAAGCGGGGTTCGACCGCCTCATCGGCTTCGACATGGGCGGCACCTCGACCGACGTGTCGCACTTTGCCGGGGACTACGAACGCACCTACGAGACCGAGGTCGCCGGCGTGCGCATGCGCGCGCCGATGATGCTGATCCACACCGTAGCCGCCGGCGGCGGCTCGATCCTGCATTTTGACGGCGCGCGCTTCCGCGTCGGCCCGGATTCCGCCGGCGCCAATCCGGGACCGACATGCTACCGCCGCCGCGGCCCGCTCGCCGTCACCGACGCCAATGTCATGGTCGGCAAGCTCATGCCGGATTTCTTTCCGAAGATCTTCGGGCCGCGGCAGGATCAGCCGCTCGACGCCGAAGCGGTGCGCGCGCGCGTTTGCCGCGCTGGCGAAAGCGGTCGGCGACGGGCGATCGAGCGAACAGGTCGCCGACGGTTTCATCCGGATCGCGGTCGAGAACATGGCGAACGCGATCAAAAAAATTTCGGTGCAGCGCGGCTATGACGTCGACGCGCTACACGCTCAACTGCTTCGGCGGCGCCGGCGGCCAGCACGCCTGCCTGGTCGCCGACGCGCTCGGCATGACGAGCGTGCTGATCCATCCGTTCTCGTCGCTGCTCTCCGCCTACGGCATGGGGCTCGCCGACATCCGCAGCGTGCGCGAGCAGGCGATCGAGGAGCCGTTCGACGATAAGGCGCGGACCGGTTTGGCGCGGACGGCGCAACAGCTCGCGCGCGCCGCCATCGCGGAAGTGGCCGGCCAGGGTGTCGCCGCGGCAAAGATCAAGCTCCATGTGCGGGCGCATATCCGCTACGCCGGCACGGATACCGCGCTGATCATCGACGCTGGAAGAGTTCACCCTCCCCTGCAGGGGGAGGGTCGGCCGCGAAGCGGCCGGGGTGGGGTGTTACGGAGCCGCCGCGCACCCCCACCCGCCACGCTGCGCGTGGCGACCTCCCCCCTCCAGGGGGAGGTGAAGTTGGCGTCCCTCGGCAAAATACAGGCGGCGTTCGAGCGCGCGCACAAGGCGCGGTTCGGCTTCATCGATCGCAGCAAAAACCTCGTGCTCGAAGCGGTCTCGGTCGAGGCGGTCGGCGGCGGCGCGCGGTTTCGCGAGCCCGCCCGCAAGACGACGCGCGCGGCGCTGCCGAAGCCGGCGCGGCGCGCGCGGTTTTTCTCCGGCGGCAAATGGCACCGCGCGCTGGTGTTTACACGCGAGACGCTGTCGCCCGGCCACAAGGTGGCGGGCCCGGCGATCATCGTCGAGCCGCACCAGACCGTCGTGGTCGAAGCGGGCTGGCAGGCGGAGTTGACGGCGAAGAATCACCTGGTGCTGCGGCGGGTGAAAAAGCTCGGCCCGTACCCGCGCGATCGGCACCAAGGCCGATCCGGTGATGCTCGAAGTGTTCAACAATTTCTTCATGTCGATCGCCGAGCAGATGGGCGTCGCGCTGCAGAACACCGCCTCCTCGGTCAACATCAAGGAGCGGCTCGATTTCTCCTGCGCCGTGTTCGACGGCGACGGCGCGCTGGTCGCCAACGCGCCGCACATGCCGGTGCATCTCGGCTCGATGGATCGCGCGGTCGAGACCATCATCCGCGAGAACAAGGGCGCCATCCGTCCGGGCGACGTTTATGCGATCAACGCGCCGTATAATGGCGGGACGCATCTGCCGGATATTACGGTGTGCACGCCGGTGTTCGATAGCCTCGACCGTCACCCTGAGGTGCGAGCGAAGCGAGCCTCGAAGGGTCTGGGCGCGAATCGTGCGTCCTTCGAGGCCCGCGCTTCGCGCGGGCACCTCAGGATGACGAGGCAGGAGCCGGCGAAGATACTCTTCTGGGTCGCCTCGCGCGGCCATCATGCCGACATCGGCGGCATTTCGCCGGGGTCGATGTCGCCGAATGCGACCACGATCGAACAAGAAGGCGTCTATATCGACAATTTCAAGCTCGTCGACCGCGGCCGCTTTGCGGACAAGGCGCTCGATGCGCTGCTGACCGGGGGCAAATATCCGGCGCGCAATCCGCAGCAGAACATCAACGATCTCAAGGCGCAGATCGCCGCCAACGAGAAGGGCGTGCAGGAGCTGCGCAAGATGGTGCGCCATTTCACGCTGCCGGTCGTGCGCGCCTATATGGGCCACGTCCAGGACAATGCCGCCGAAAGCGTGCGCCGCGTCATCGACCGCCTGCACGACAGCGCGTTCGCCGTCGAGATGGACCAGGGCACCGTCATCAAGGCGCGCATCAGCGTCGACAAGAAGAAGCGCACGGCGACCGTCGATTTCACCGGCACGAGCCCGCAGCAGCCGAACAATTTCAACGCGCCCGAACCGGTGACGCGCGCGGCGGTGCTCTACGTGTTCCGCGTCATGGTCGACGACGACATCCCGATGAACGCCGGCTGCCTGCGGCCGATCCGCATCGTCATTCCGAAAAAGTCGCTGCTGTCGCCGGAATATCCCGCCGCCGTGGTCGCCGGCAATGTCGAGACCTCGCAGGAGGTGACCAATTGTCTGTTCGGCGCGCTCGGCGCCATGGCGGCGGCGCAGGGCACCATGAACAATCTCAATTTCGGCAATGCGCGCTATCAGTATTACGAGACGATCTGCTCCGGCTCGCCGGCCGGGCCCGGCTTCCCCGGCACCGACGCCGTCCACACCCACATGACCAACACGCGGCTCACCGATCCCGAAATTCTGGAATTCCGCTATCCGGTGCTGCTGGAAGACTTTCACATCCGCAAAGGCTCCGGCGGCCGCGGCCGCTGGAACGCCGGCGACGGCATCATCCGCACCATCCGTTTTCTGGAAAAGATGGAATGCACCATCCTGTCCGGCCACCGCCGCGTGCCGCCGTTCGGCCTGGCGGGCGGCGAGGACGGCGAGGTCGGCGTCAACCGGGTGCGGCGCAAGGACGGCCGCATGGAGACACTCGGCGGCTGCGACGCGACCGTGCATCGACGCCGGCGAGGCGATCATCATCCAGACGCCGACGGCGGGGGGATACGGCAAGCCGGAGGGCTAAAGCGATTAATGCCCGCCCGCACCCGCGGCCATCGGCGCCGGCCGGCGCATCAGGATCGCGAACGGCGCGAACACCACGAACAACAGCGCCAGCAGCAAGAACACGTCGGCGAACGCCATCACGATGCCCTGCCGGCGCACCAGCAGGAAGAGCTGCTTGAGCGCTATGTTCTGCGCGTCGGAGCCGGTGAGGCGCGCGGCGAGGCCGGTAAGCATCTCAGACCGCCGGACGGCGCGCGAAGGTGATGGCCTCGTGCAGCCGCGCCAGATGCAGGTCGATGCGCTTGTCGAGCACGGTGTTGAGCGCAGCGAGGCCGACCGCGCCGCCGAGATTGCGCGTCAGGTTGAACAGGCCGGAGGCATTCTTGAGGAGTTGCGGCGCGAGCGTGCCGAGCGCCACGTTGGTGATCGGCACGATCGCGAACATCATGCCGAATGCCGCGCAGGAATTGCGGCACGAACAGCTGCCAGAAATCCCAATCCGAGGTCAGCGAGGTCGCCATGCCAATTGCTGGCGGCGACGACGGTGAAGCCGAACGCCAGCATCAGCCGCGGGTCGGTGGTCTGCATCAGCCGGCCGACCAGCGGCGCGGTCAGGAACATCACGGCACCGGAGACGAACAAGGTCTGGCCGACCATCAGCGCGTTATGACCGCGGATTTCGCCGAGATAGACCGGATAGAGATAGGTCAGACCGTAGAGCCCGATGCCGAGCACGAACGAGAACATGCTGCCGAGCGCGAAATTGCGGTCGCGGAAGGCGCCGAGATCGACGATCGGACTTCGCGCGGTGAGGACGCGGGCGAAGAAGATCACCGCGGAGACGGCGGAGACCACCGCCGCCGTGGCGATGGTCGGGTCCTCGAACCAGTCATAGCGCGGCCCGTCTTCGAGCACGTATTCGAGCGCGCCGAGAAACAGCGCCATGAAGATCAGCCCGACCCAGTCGAACCGCTCGAACAACGAATAATCCGGCTTGTCGAAGTCGATCAGCGTGATCGCGGCGATCGTCACCAGGATGCCGGGCACGATGTTGATGAAGAACAGCCAGTGCCACGACAGCGCGTCGGTGAGATAGCCGCCGACGGTCGGGCCGATGGTCGGCGCGAGCGTCGCGACGAGGCCGATCATCGGCGTGACCACCGGCTGCAGCCGCCGCGGAAAGATGCTGTAGGCCGAGGCGAACACCGTCGGCACCATGCCGCCGCCGATGAAGCCCTGCAGCGCGCGCCAGACGATCATCTCGCTCATGGTCGAGGAAAGCCCGCACATCAGGCTCGCGGCGGTGAAGCCGGCGGCGGCGGTCGCGAACATGATGCGGGTGCCGAGCGCGCGTGACAGAAAGCCGGACAGCGGAATAGCGACCACTTCGGCCATCAGATAGGACGTCTGCACCCAGGTGATCTCGTCGCTCGACGCGGCGAGGCCGGCCTGGATTTCCGACAGCGACGCCGACACCACCTGGATGTCGAGAAACGCCATGAACATGCCGAAGCACATCGCCAGGAACGCGAGGAGGCGCAGCGGATCGACGCGCTCGGTATCGGCCGGCCCGTACGGGAATGGCGGCGGCGGATGCGGTGACGGCGGTGGCCACGGCGCGGCCTCCTGCGATCGGTTGCGATCAGCGCGCCGACGCGGCCCGCGTCGGCAACGACGCGGCGTTGTCGGCGACGGCGCCCGCCTTGGTGTTGACGCTCACCACGACCGACATGCCGGGGCGCAACAATCCCTTGGCGCGCGACGGCGGCCGGGACGTGGATGCGCACCGGCAGGCGCTGCACGATCTTGGTGAAGTTGCCGGTCGCGTTGTCGGGCGGCAGCAGCGAGAACACCGAGCCGGAGGCCGGCGAGAAGCTCTCGACGGTGCCCTGGAAGCTGTGCTCGGGCAGCGCGTCGACCGCGACGGTGACCGGCTGGCCGGGCCGCAGATGCGCGAGCTGCGTTTCCTTGAAGTTGGCGTTGACATAGACCTCGTCGAGCGGGACGAGGCTGGCGAGCCGCTGGCCGGTCTGCACGAAGTCGCCGGTCTGCACCGCGCGGTTGCCGATGACGCCGTCGATCGGCGCGCGAATGACGGTGAACGACAAGTCGCGTTCGGCCTTCGCCAGCGCGGTCTTTAGTTCCGCGAGCGTGCCGGCCGCTTCCTGCTGCTGGCCTTTGAGCACGTCGACCTTGGCGGCGGCCGAATCGATCGCGGCGCGGGCGCCCTGCACGGCGGCGACGGCCTGGTCGCGGTTCGCCTGCGCCTGCTCCAGCAATTGGCGGCTCGAAGCGTCACGCGCGACCAGAAGATTCTGACGATCGAGCTCGAGCTCGGTGCGGGTGGCGGCGGCCTGGGCGGAGAGGAGCTGGGTCTTGGCCTGCTCGACGGCCGCCTGCTGCGCCGCGATCTGATGGCCGATGCGGGCGATGGTCGCCTCTTGGGTCGCCACCTTGTCGCGCGCCGAATCGACCGCGAGCTTGTAATCGCCGTCGTCGATGGTCGCGATCACGTCGCCGGTGCGGACGGCGGTGTTGTCGGTGACCGGAACGCTGGCGAGATAGCCGGAGACTTTGGCGGCGAGCGTGGTGTTGTAGGCCTGGACGTAGGCGTCGTCGGTCGAAACGGTGAAGCGGCCGACCGTCCACCAGTTGTAGCCGAACCACCCTGCCGCGACGGCGGCCACCGCGGCGATCGCGCCGAACACGGTCTTGCGCCGACTCGCGCGGGCCGGTTTTTGCTTCGACTCGGGGGCCGCTGCGACCGGCGCTACAGATTTGGTCAGCGCGGGCACCGCTGGAACAGCTTCGGCCTTTGTCTGCGCGGGCGATTCCGGTTGCGCCGTGGAGGAAACGTTGGAGTCCTCTTCGCGATACATACGCCGCACTCCTCTCGGCCCCATCGGGGGTGCAAATTGACCGAACGGTTCGGTCATTAATAATAGATTGAGGAACGGGAGTCAATATTGACCGAACCGTTCGGTCAATTTATATGGTGGACGGAGCAATCGAGGCTGAACAATGAGCGAACTCGCCATATTGGAGAGGGACGTCCCGACCCACGAAGTCCGCAACCCCGGCGACGAGGAAAGCGCCAAGCGGCGCCAGATCATCGACGGCGCCCGCGCGGTGTTCCTGGCCCAGGGCTTTGATGCCGCGAGCATGAACGACATCGCCCGCGCCGCCGGCGTCTCCAAGGGCACGCTCTACGTCTATTTCAAGCACAAGGAAGAGCTGTTCGAGGCGATCGTCGAACAGGAATGCGCCGGCCAGGCCGAGGGCATTTTCGATCTCGACCCCGAAGACCATGACGTCGAAGCGGTGCTGACCCGGCTCGGCACCGCCTATGTCAAGTTTCTATGCCGGCCGGAAAAGGCCGCCGCGGTCCGCACCGTGATCGCCATCGCCGAGCGCATGCCGGAACTCGGCCGCAAATTTTACGAAAGCGGCCCCGCCACCGGCATCGCGCGGCTGGCGAACTATTTTGCCGCGCAGGTCGAAGCCGGCGTGCTCGCTTTGGAAGACTGCGAGCTCGCCGCCGCGCAGTTCATGGAGGCGAGCCACGCCGCCTTGTTCAAGCCGATCGTGTTCAACTTCGCCCCGGCGCCGAGCGAGGCCCAGGTCGAGCGCGGCGTGAAATTCGCAGTGAAGTCGTTTCTCGCCGCCCATCGGGCGCCGGCGAAGGGGTAAAGTTTCCTGCCCCGCTTCGCGGGGGCGGATGCAGTTAGCCTGCACGCGGCGGACTGGGCGCCGGACCTTCAGGCGGCTTGCGCGAAATTGAATAGCTCATGTTCGCCTTGTCGCCCTGCCAGAAGAAGCTGTAATCGACATTGATGGTCTCGCCATTGGCGAGCGGCAGCGCGGCGTTGCAGACGACTTCGGTCTTGCTGGTCGAAATGGTCTTGATCGGCGCGAAGCGCAGCGGCGCGATGTTGAGCTGCTTCAGGACGTCCGCGAGCGTGCTGGTTGCGCGTGACGAATTGCACTCCGGCAAGAAAAAACGGTCACGCAATCCCTGATACAGCAGCACGCCGGCGACGGCGAGGACCGGGATGCCGATCAGCCGCGCCATCTGGCGATTGAAGCCGCGTTGCGCCGGCCGCGACGGATCGCGAGACCACCGCTTGAACCGCGGAGTTCCGGGCCGCCCCGGCGGAGTGCTTTGCGTCGACATGTCGAACGCCTCTGCGGCGCCTTTTCTGCTCGGCGCCGTTTGCGCGCTTCGCCCGGCTTATCAGATCGCCTTGGCGATCGCTTCCGTCATCTTCTTGGCGTCGCCCAACAGCATCATCGTGTTGTCGCGGTAGAACAGCGGATTGTCGATGCCGGCATAGCCCGAGGCGAGCGAGCGCTTGTTGAACATCACGGTGCCGGCTTTCCACACCTGCAGCACCGGCATGCCGTAGATCGGCGATTTCGGATCGTCTTCGGCGGCCGGATTGGTGACGTCGTTAGCGCCGATCACATAGGCGACGTCGGCCTGGGCGAATTCCGAGTTGATGTCCTCGAGCTCGAACACCTCGTCATAGGGCACGTTGGCTTCGGCCAAGAGCACGTTCATGTGGCCGGGCATGCGGCCGGCGACCGGATGGATCGCGTATTTGACCTCGACGCCGGCGGCCTTGAGCTTGTCGGCCATCTCGTGCAGCGCGTGCTGCGCCTGCGCCACCGCCATGCCGTAGCCCGGCACGATGATGACCTTGGAGGAGTTTTTCAGAAGATAGGCCGCATCCTCCGCCGAGCCGAGCTTGACCGGCCGCGCTTCGGCTGCGCCGCTCGGCCCCGCAACCTCGCCGCCGAAGCCGCCGAGGATCACCGAGATGAAGGAGCGGTTCATGCCCTTGCACATGATGTAGGACAGGATCGCGCCCGAGGAGCCGACCAGCGCGCCGGTGATGATCAGCGCCGAATTGCCCAGCGTGAAGCCGATGCCGGCCGCCGCCCAGCCGGAATAGGAATTGAGCATCGAGATCACGACCGGCATGTCGGCGCCGCCGATCGGAACGATGATGAGAATGCCGAGCAGGAACGACGCCGCCGCGATCAGCCAGAACGCGACGTGCAGCTGCGCCTTGAAGAACCAGACGATCAGCAGCACCAGCGCGACCGCGAGCGCGATGTTGATGACGTGCCGCGCCGGCAGAATGATCGGCGCGCCGCTCATGCGGCCGGACAGTTTCAGGAACGCGATCACCGAGCCGGTGAAGGTGATGGCGCCGATGGCGACGCCGAGCGACATTTCGATCAGGCTCTGGCCGTGGATCGCGCCTTCGGTGCCGATGTCGAATGCCGCCGGCGCATAAAGCGCGCCGGCCGCGACCAGCACCGCGGCCATGCCGACCAGCGAATGGAACGCGGCGACCAGTTCCGGCATCGACGTCATCGGCACCCGCCGCGCGATGACGGCGCCGGTGCCGCCCCCGATCGCCACGGCGAGGATCACCAGCCCCCACGCGCCGAGGCCGGCCGGCGGATGCGCGGCGAGCGTGGTCGCGACCGCGATCACCATGCCGATCATGCCGAACTGATTGCCGCGCCGGCTGGTGGTCGGATGCGACAGCCCGCGCAACGCGAGGATGAACAGAACGCCAGCGACCAGATAAAAAAACGCGGCGAGATTGGCGCTCATGTTATTTCTGCTTCCTCTGGAACATGGCGAGCATGCGCTGCGTCACCAGAAAGCCGCCGAAAATATTGACCGAAGCAAACACCAGCGCGACGAACCCGAAGGCGCGCGCCCAGATCGGGCCACTGTCATCGGTGACCAACGTGACGCCGACGGCGAGCAGCGCGCCGACCACGATGACGGAGGAGATGGCGTTGGTGACCGACATCAGCGGCGTGTGGAGCGCCGGCGTCACCGACCACACCACGTAATAGCCGACGAACACCGCGAGCACGAAAATCGACAGCCGGAACACGAACGGATCGACGGCGTCGCTTGCCACGTGGGCCGCGCCGCCGCCCGTCACGGCGATGATATCGAGTTGGCCGAGAATCGAGAGCGTTATCATTACGGGCCTCCATTCTCCCTCTCCCCGCGTGCGGGGAGAGGGTCGGGGTGAGGGGGCGCTTCCGCCAGGCTCAGACTCGCGGAGAGGCCCCCTCACCCTCGTTCACTTCGTTCACATAGCCGATCCTCCGGATCGGCGTTCTTCCACTTCAAGAACGGCGTCCGAAGGACGCCTACGCTCTCCCCGCGCGCGGGGAGAGGTAAAAACAATCACGCCGCTCTTCGGCTTGAAATTCGGATGCACGATGGCGCCGTCGCGCGTGAGCGCCGTCGCCTTGACGATGTCGTCGTCCCAGTTGACGGCGAGCGCCTTGGTTTTCTTGTCGATCAGGACGTCCAGAAACGCCAACAGGTTCTTGGCGTAGAGGCTCGACGCCGTAGCGGCGAGCCGACCGGGCATGTTGCGATAGCCGATGATCTTGACGCCGTTGACCTCGGCGACCTGATCGGCCGCGACGCCCTCGACGTTGCCGCCGCGCTCCACCGCGAGATCGACCACCACCGAGCCGGGCCGCATCGACGCCACCATCTCCTTGGAGATCAGCCGCGGCGCCGGCCGGCCCGGAATGAGCGCGGTGGTGATGACGATGTCCTGCTTCTTGACGTGCTCGGCGACGAGGGCCGCCTGCTTGGCCTGGTATTCCTTGGACATTTCCTTGGCGTAGCCGCCCGCCGTCTCGGCCGCCTTGAATTCCTCGTCCTCGACCGCGATGAACTTGGCGCCGAGGCTCTCGACCTGCTCCTTGGCCGCCGGCCGCACGTCGGTCGCGGTGACGACGGCGCCGAGCCGGCGCGCGGTCGCGATCGCCTGCAGGCCGGCGACACCGGCGCCCATGACGAACACCTTGGTGGCGGGCACGGTGCCGGCCGCCGTCATCATCATCGGCAAGGCGCGGCCATATTCGGCGGCGGCGTCGATCACGGCGCGGTAGCCGGCGAGATTGGCCTGGCTCGAAAGCACGTCCATGACCTGCGCGCGGGTGATGCGCGGCAAGAGTTCCATGGCGAAGCCGATGACGCCGGCTTCCGCCATGGCGCGCAGCGCGTCCTCATGGCCGAACGGATCCATGATGGCGATGACGATCGCGCCCTTCTTCAGGCGCGCCAGTTCCGCCGCGAGCGGGCGGCGGACGCTGAGCACGATGTCGGCGTCGTTGACCGCGTCCGCGGTCACCGTGGCGCCGGCGGCGGCGAAATCGGCATCGAGGATGCCGGACTTGATGCCGGCGCCCGGCTCGACCGCGACCTCGGCGCCCAGGCCGATGATCTTCTTGACCGTCTCGGGCGTCGCCGCCACCCGCGGCTCGCCCGCATCGCTTTCGGCAACAACTGCGACCTTCATCAAGTCCTCCGGCGCCGGACGGCGCGCGCTCGGCCTGTTCACGAACCGATACGCCACCGGCCGCTTGCGCGGCCGGTCACTCTGCGAAGCCCGCCCCTTGGATCAACGCTCAGCCGATAAAATACGCCAGCAGAATGAGTATGACGACGATGACCCCGAGCACGCCCTTCACCAGATTGATGAACATGCGGTACGTCGCCTCGTGGGCAGCGATATCGTTGCCCGTGGCAGTTGCGTATTCGACCTCGCCGTGGTCGGCCATCGCTCTCTTCTCCACCTCAACCGGTCCGCGGCGGACTTAGCGTAAATGCGGGCTAAGAGCAACGGGATGCCCGATAGTCGCGTGCCGCGCTGCGGCCTTATGTGCCGACGACGGTCTCGCCGCGCATCTGCGCGGCTGCCGCGCGCACGGCCTTGATGATGTTCTGATAGCCGGTGCAGCGGCACAGGTTCGAGGACAATACGTCGAGCAATTCGTCGTCGCCGATCGCCGGGTTCTTCTCCAGCACATTGGTCGCCAGCATGAGGAAGCCCGGCGTGCAATAGCCGCACTGCAGGCCGTGATGGTCGATGAAGGCCTGCTGCAGCGGGTGCAGAGTATCGCCGTCGGCGAGGCCCTCGACGGTGCGGATCGGCTTGCCGTTCGCCTGCACCGCGAACATCAGGCACGAGCGCACCGCGTCGCCGTCGACGATGACCGTGCAGGTGCCGCAGACGCCGTGCTCGCAACCGATGTGGGTGCCGGTCAGTCCGCAATCCTCGCGAATGGCGTCGACCAAAGTGCGGCGCGGCTCGACGCGGACGGGATAATCGCGGCCGTTGACGGTGAGGACGATCTCGATCTTTTCGATCATGCCGCTCGACGCTGTTGCACTCATCTCCGCCGCGCGGCGGCATGCAGGCGTGGCTCAGTCGAAGTCTACAGATCCAGCACCAGCCGCTCGCTCTTGCAGCCGGCGCAGCAGATCATGACCTTGTCGTTGGCGGCCTGCTCTTCCTCGGAAAGCACGGAATCGCGGTGCTCGGGGATGCCGGAAATGACCCGCGTCACGCACTCGCCGCAGATGCCGAGTTCGCAGGAATAGTCGCAGTCGACGCCGGCTTCGAACAGCACTTCGAGGATCTTCTTGCCCTCGGGAATGAAATATTCTTCGCCGGAGCGCGCCAGCTCGACCCAGAATCCGCCCGACGTCGCCGCCTCGGCCTTCGGCGTGAAATATTCGACATGGACGTGTTGGCGCGGGATGCCGGCGGCGGCGGCCGCCGCTTCGAACGCTTTCAGCATCGGGTTCGGACCGCAGCAATAAAAGTGCGCGTCCGGCGGCGCCGCAGCGATGGCGCCGGCGATGTCGAGAAACTTGCCGTCCGCCTCGTCGTCGAAGTGCAACTTGACGGCGCCGTCCTGCGCTTCTTCCAGCGCCTGCAGAAACGCCATGTCGGCGCGCGACCGGCTCGAATAGTGCAGCGTGTACGAGCGGTCGTCGGCGGCGAGCTGCCGCATCATGCACCAGATCGGCGTGATGCCGATGCCGCCGGCGAACAGAACGACGTGCGCGGCCTGCTCGACCAGCGGAAAATTGTTGCGCGGCACGCCGATCTCGAGCGTGTCGCCCACCTTCAGGCTGTCGAACATATAGCTCGAGCCGCCGCGGCTCTGGGCGTCGCGCTTGATGGCGACCGCGTAGCTCCCTGGATCGTCGTTCGGATTGAGCAGCGAATATTGGCGCACCAGCCCGTTCGGCAGATGAATATCGATGTGAGCGCCGGGCTCGTAGGCGGGCAAAACGCCGCCGTCCGGCCGCCGGAACGTATAGACGTTGGTGTCGCGGGCGACGGTCTCGATCCCGGCCAGCCGGGCCTCGATCAAGCCGGCCTCGCGCGCGGGCTTCATGGCCGCGGCGGAGGCCGATGGTGCGGTCATTGTGTCCATGGGGGCAAAAATAGGCACTCGCGGGGGGATTCCGCAACCTAATCGTGACGCCGTCCGTCAGGCGCGAGCACGGACCGAGCCGGCGGGCTCGGCCGCGTCGGCGCCCGCGGCGCGCGCATATTCCGCGAACACCCGCCCGATCATCACGATAAGCGGCCCCGCCGGCAGCGATAAGGCTTCGGCGTCAAGGCGCGCCGGCAAATCGGCGATGGCGGCGCTCAGCGTGCGTTCGTCGGAGCAGGTCGCGCGCGCGACCGCGACGGCCGGCGTCGCCGGATCGAGCCCCGCCGCCAGCGCCTTGGCGACGAGCTCGGGCAGCGTCCGCGCCGGCATGTAGACGACGGTCGTCACGGCCGGATCGGCGAGGCTTTTCCAGTCGATATCCTCCGGCAAGCGCGCCGTTGTGGCCGTGGCCGGTGACGTATTGCACGCGGCGGGCCTTTTCCCGGCGCGTCAGCGAGACCGCAAGCCGGCTCGCGGCGCCTTGGGCCGCCGTCACGCCCGGCACCACTTCGACCGCGACGCCGGCGGCGCGGCAGGCGGCGATCTCCTCGTCGGCGCGGCCGAAGATCATCGGGTCGCCGCCCTTGAGCCGCACCACGCGCCGTCCAGCCTTGGCGAGCGAGACCATCAGCGCATTGATATCGTCCTGGCGGCAGGAGGGCCCATGGCCGGTCTTGCCGACCAGCATTTTCCGCGCCTCGCGACGGGCGAAGTCGAGGATCTCCGGCGCGACCAGCGCGTCGAACAAGATCACCTCGGCGGATTGCAGCGCGCGCACCGCGCGCAACGTCAACAGCTCCGGATCGCCCGGGCCGGCGCCGACCAGAACCACCGAGCCGGCGTCGGGCGCGCCGGCCGGCGCCAGCAACGCGTCGAGGTCGGCTTCGCTCGGCGTCGTGTTCGGGCGCGGCGACCGCCCGGTCGGTGAAGCGCTCCCAGAAATGCCGGCGGCCGCGGAACGGCAGCGCGAGCGCCTGCACGTGCGGACGCCAGGTCCGCGCGGCGTCGGCCCAGCGGGCGAAACCTTTGGGGATCAGCGCCTCGATCTTGGCGCGGATCGCCTGGCCGAACACCGGCGCCGCGCCGTCGGTCGAGATGCCGATGACCAGCGGCGAGCGGTTGACGATGGCGCCGAAGGAGAAATCGCAAAACGCCGGCCGGTCGACGACATTGACGGGAACGCCGGCTGCCCGCGCCGCGGCGGCGAATTGCGCGGCTTCGGCGTCGTCGGCGCAATCGCCGACGGCCAATGCCGCACCGGCGAAGTCGGCCGCCTGCCATCCCCGTTCATGCACGATCACCGCGCCCGCGGACGGCGCGGCGGCGAGCGCGCGCAGGTCGTCCCCCGGCGCCGGGGCGAAAATATCGACCCGCGCGCCGGCGGCCGAAAGAAGCTCGGCCTTCCACGCTGCGGCGGCGCTGCCGCCCGCGACGACGGCGCGCTTATCGTCCAGCGCGAAAAACGCCGGCAGCCGCGACAGCGGACCCATGCGGGTCGTTCGCATTTCGGCGGGCGTTCGGGTCATGCGGAGATCCTGGCCATACAAGCGAGGTAGAGCGCTTTCCCTGCCTTAGCAATCCGATCGAACCGATTTGGAAAATCATGTTCGACCTTGCGCGGATCGAAGCAATTTCCGTTCCGCGTAATGACGCAAACGGAGGAAGCCGGTTTGGCGGGCGCCCGCCGGGGATGCCGACGGACGCCCTTAGTCTCATGTCAGCCGGCCTGTAAGCCGGGTTCTGTAAGGCCGGCGGATCGAAACCCGCCGGCGTGACGGCCATTCCTCTGGGACGCCGGTTGCCCGGCGCCTCAAGCAACCTACCCGGACGGCTGGACCCGGACTCGATCCCAGCGCCGCTGCCCGCTCACACGGGCAACGCGCCGCGCCGTCCCTATTCGGTCTTGCTCCCGGTGGGGTTTGCCGTGCCGCCGACGTTGCCGCCGGCGCGGTGCGCTCTTACCGCACCGTTTCACCCTTACCGTTGCCGCTCTCCTTTCCTTGCGAGGGGGCGGGCAGAACGTCAACGGCGGTCTGTTCTCTGTGGCACTGTCCCTGGGCTCGCACCCGCCGGACGTTATCCGGCACCGTTTGTCCATGGAGCCCGGACTTTCCTCCCCGGCGCGAGCGCCGGAGCGGCCGTCCGGCCGACTGACACGACAGGGATGGGGGCGGCGGCGGCCGACGTCAAGAGGCGGCGCGACGGCCGCCGAGTTCGCGCGCCCTGCCCGCGGACATGCGCGGGCGGTTGCGGAAGGTCAGCACGTCCCGCAACGTCGTTCGCGTCGACTCGTCGTAGACGCCGTCGAGGCGCGCCGGACGGAAATGACGTTGGAAGGCGGTCACGACGTCGTGGGTGGCGGAATCGTAATTGCCGTTGACCGCGATCCCGTAGCCGTAATCGCGCAGCGATTCCTGCATCCCCGCCACTTCGTCGCCGACGTTGCCAAGCGCCAAAATCCGGCCGCCCGCGGTGATCGGCGCCGGCTCGACCCAATGGCCGATGCCGGAATCGTACAGCGTACGCCAGGGAAACTTTTCGCCCGGATCCTGCTTGCGCGCCGGCGCGACGTTGGAGTGCGCCAACACCCGCACCGGCGGAATCGCCTGGCGGGTCTGGATGCCGCGGCACAGCGCGGTCAGGGCCGCGATCTGCCGCTTGGGAAAATCGGGATAGTCGTAGGCGTGGCCGGGATTGGCGATTTCGATGCCGATCGAGCAGGAATTGATATCGGTCTCGCCGGCCCACGAGGCGACGCCGGCGTGCCAGGCGCGCCGGCTCTCCTGCACCATCTGCACGATCCGCCCGTCCTCGAACACGAAGTAATGCGCGGAGACTTCGCTGCCAGGCGCGCACAACAATTCCAGCGCGGAATTGGCGTCGCGCATGCCGGTGTAATGCAGCAAAATCATATCCGGGCGCCGGCCGTCCTTGCGTTCGCCATGATTGGGCGATGGCCTGACCTCGGCGACGACGGAGGATTCAGACTGAAACGTGCGCGGGAGCATGTGCGAAGTGTAAGACACCACATCCTGCCGACAAGCCAATTCCCCGAGTTTTCGACGCTAAATTAAAAAGATTTACCATTCGTGGCTGTGGCGCCACTGACCTAACGTTCAGGCTTGCAGCAAACCACCCAGGAAACCACGCCGTGAGCGTCGGCCAAAAGTCGCCAAGAACCTCAACCTTTCCTTAAGCTTACGCCTTGTTAATCGAAGCCGCACGGGGCTGCTCCATGGCGGGGACGGTCCGTTGACGCCCATATTGTCCCATGATAGCCCATTTGATCCCAGGAGCCCTTGTCACCTCCGGAGCGGACCGCGGTCGCGCGCCGGTTGAACCGGGCTTGCAAGGGGGCTTTTGCCGGTTGAGGCGCACGCTGCCGCGCGAAGGATCGCGCGGCGAGGGGCGAGATGGATCGGTTCGTATCCCATTACATGCTCCGCTTGGACGCCAAGGGCCGCGTCTCGGTGCCGGCGCCGTTCCGTGCGGTCCTGGCGCGCGACGGCTTCGACGGCCTTTATTGCTATCCGGCGCTCGATCGGCCGGCGCTCGATGCCGGCGGCCATGCGCTCATCCGCGAGATCGAGGCGCTCACCGGAAGCTTTCCGCCCTATTCCGACGAGCGCGAGCAATTCTCGCTGGCGCTTTACGGCACCAGCGAGACGCTGAAACTCGATGGCGAGGGCCGCGTTACGCTTTCGGAAACGCTCAAGGCCCATGCGGGGATCGCCGACGCAGCCACGTTCGTTGGTCTAGGTCACAAATTTCGAATCTGGGAGCCCGGCCGCTTTCGCGCGGAACTCGCGGAGGCCACCGAGAAGGTCCGCGCCTTGAAGCAGGAACTGGGCACCCGGATGGCGGCGGCAAAGCCGCTCGGAGCACGGGAATGATGACGGGCAGCGGCAGCCAGGCTGTCGCTGGCGGATCGGCCCGTCACGTTCCCGTGCTCGCCCGCCGCGTCATCGACTGGTTGAACGTGCGCGCGGGCGGCATCTATGTCGACGCCACCTTCGGCGCCGGCGGCTACACCAGCGCGATCCTGGCGACGGCCGGCGCCCGCGTGATCGCGCTCGACCGCGACCATGACGCCATCGCCGCCGGTGCGGCGCTCGTCGAACAAGCCGGCGGGTCGCTCACGCTGGTCGAGGACCGCTTCTCCAACCTCGAGGCGGTGTTGGCTGCACACGGCGTTCCTTCCGTCGATGGCGTGGTGTTCGACCTCGGCGTTTCCTCCATGCAGATCGACGAGGCCGGGCGCGGTTTTTCCTTCCGCTTCGACGGGCCGCTCGACATGCGCATGGAGCAAAGCGGTCCGAGCGCCGCCGATGTCGTCGCCCACGCCGACGAACGCGATCTCGCGGCGATCCTCTTTGTGCTGGGAGAAGAGCGCCACGCGCGGGCCATCGCACGCGCCATCGTCAGGACGCGCGCCGAGCGGCCGATCGATACGACGCGGGCGCTCGCCGACATCGTCGCGCGGGTGGTGCACATGCGCGAGAGCGCGATCCATCCGGCCACCCGCACGTTCCAGGCGTTACGGATTTTCGTCAATGACGAGCTTGGCGAACTGGCCCACGGCCTTATCGCCGCCGAACGGGTGCTCGAGCCGGCGGGGCGTCTCGTCGCCGTCGCCTTCCATTCGCTCGAGGACCGCATCGTAAAAACCTTCCTCACCGAACGGAGCCGCCCGCCGGCGGCATCGCGCCACCGGCCGGAAATTGCCTCCGCGCCGCCGACCTTCACCATCCTGACGCGGCGCCCGGAGACGCCGGACGACGCCGAAATCGCCGCCAATCCGCGGGCCCGCTCGGCGCGGCTGCGCGCCGCCGAACGTACCGACGCACCGCCGCACGCCACCGCCGGCACGCCCGCCTTGCCCCGCGTGCCGTCGCTTGGCGCCATCATGCGGGGGCGGTCATGATCCTGCGCATTCTCAATCTGGCGGTGATCGCCGCGCTGATCCTGGCCGCGGCCTATGTCTATCGCATCAAATTCGACTCGACCGTGCAGGCCGAACGCCTCGCCAAGATCCGCAGCCAAGTGCGGCACGAGCGCGACACCATCGCCGCGCTGCGCGCGCAGTGGAGCGAATTGGACAACCCCGCCCGTATCGAGGCGCTGGCCAAACGCTTCCTGCCGCTCAAGCCCATTGCGCCGACGCAGTTCGACAAGCTCGACAATCTGCCCGACCGCGCGCCGGACCCCGTCGCGCCCGACGGCAAGGATCCGATCCGCGCCATGATCGAGAACGCGGACCAACCGCAGGCGGTGACTGGCAGCATTCCATCAGGCGCTCCGGCGCCCGACGGCACCAACCAAACACCGGCGCCGACTGCGCCGCCGAACGCCGCAACGAACCAGGGCCGCTGAGCATGACGGCGAGCGCACAAACATTGTCGCTGCCGCAGCCGGCGGAACCGCGACACCGGCGGCTCATCCGCGGCCTGTTGTACGGCAGCACGGTCGATCGCAGCGCCAAGGCGCGGGCCCGCATCGGTCTGGCGATCCTGGCCTTCGCCGCCGTCT
The DNA here is from genome assembly GCA_963836095.1 of uncultured Pseudomonadota bacterium. GTDB lineage: Bacteria > Pseudomonadota > Alphaproteobacteria > Rhizobiales > Xanthobacteraceae > BOG-931. Next base: position 319,977 of record CAWIHU010000009.1, on the reverse strand, counting down.
ATGGCATCATCGCCGTTCGGCTCGTCATGTTCGCGGTGGCCTCCGACGGCCGCACCGCGCGCCATGGCGCCACCGGCGACGCCATCGCGACGGCGCGTCCCGACATTCTCGACCGCCGCGGCGAAGTGCTGGCGACCGACGTGCGCGTGCCATCGCTCTACGCCGAGCCGCGCCGGCTGATCGACGTTGACGAAGCGGTCGAACTCCTCACCGCCGATTTGCCCGATCTCGACGCCGCCGAACTGCGCGACCGGCTGTCGTCGCGGCGCGGTTTCGTCTGGCTCAAGCGCGACATCACGCCGGAACAACAGCACGAAATCTACCGCCAAGGCCTGCCCGGCATCGGCTTCCTCAACGAAAACAAACGCGACTATCCGAACGGCGCCGAGGTCTCGCATCTCATCGGCGACGTCAATATCGACAATCAAGGCACCGCCGGCATCGAGAAGTGGCTCGACAATCAGGGCTTGGCCGCGCTGCATTTGGCCGGGCTCGCCACCGACCGACTGCAGACGCCGGTCAAGCTCGCGCTCGATCTGCGCGTGCAGCACGCGCTGCGCGACGAGCTCGTCGCGGCGCGCGCCAAATTCCATACGCTCGCCGCCGCCGGCCTCGTTCTCAATGTCCGTACCGGCGAGATCGTCGCCATGGTGTCGGAGCCGGACTACGACCCCAACAAGCCGCACGATCCGCACGATCCGACCATGATCAACCGGCTGACCACCGGCGTCTACGAAATGGGATCGACCTTCAAGGCGTTCACCGTGGCGATGGCGCTCGATTCCGGCAAGGCCACCTTGAAGTCGACCTTCGACGCGCACAATCCGCTGCATTACGGCAAGTTCGAGATTCACGATTTCGAGCCGATGCAGCGGGCGCTCACCGTGCCGGAAATCTTCACCTATTCCTCGAACATCGGCGCCGCGCACATTGCGATGGCGATGGGCATCGACGCGCACAAGGCGTTCCTGAAAAAGATGGGGCAGCTCGACCGGCTGCGCACCGAGCTTCCTGAAAGCGCCGAGCCGATCGTGCCGAAGCGCTGGGCCGAGCTCAACACCATCACCATCGCGTTCGGCCACGGCCTGTCGGTCGCGCCGCTGCAGGCGGTGATGGGCGTCGCCGCGCTGATGAACGGCGGCCTGCTCATACCACCGACCTTCCTCAAGCGCACCGAGGGCCAGGCGCAGGCGCTCGCCAAGCGCGTCGTCAAGCCCGAAACCAGCGAACTGATGCGTTATCTGATGCGGCTCAATGTCGAGAAGGGCACCGCCGCCAAGGCCGAGGTGCCGGGCTATTACATCGGCGGCAAGACCGGCACGGCCGACAAGGTCGTGTTCGGCCGCTATTCGAAGACCAAGGTGCTCACCGACTTCATGGCGGTGCTGCCGGCGGATCAGCCGCGCTATCTGCTCCTCATCATGCTCGACGAGCCGCAAGCGCTGCCGGAAACGCACGGCTTCAAAACCTCGGGCTGGAACGCCGTGCCGACCGGCGGCGCGGTGGTCGCGCGCATCGCGCCGCTGCTCGGCATCGAGCCGCGCATGGACCTGCCGCCGGCCGATCAGCTCATACTGGCTTCGGTCAAGGAAAGCAGGTAAGGCGGAGGCCCATCCGAACACGCCGCCATGAAGCTACGCGATATTCTGCCGCCCGACGCCGAGAGCGAGCATCGCACCGCCGATCTCGATGTCGGCGGCGTCACGGCCGACAGCCGCGCGGTCAAGGCCGGCGACGTGTTCGTTGCCATCGCGGGTGGCAAGGCCGATGGGCTGCAATTCGTGGCTGCCGCGATCCGTGCCGGCGCCGTGGCGGTGATCGCGGAGCGGCCGCCGGACGCGGCGCTGCCCGCCGACATCGCCTTCGTCCGGGTCAAGAATGCGCGACGCGCGCTCGCGTTGATGGCCGCCAAGCTTTATCCGCGCCAACCCCAAATCATCGCCGCCGTCACCGGGACCAGCGGCAAGACCTCGGTCGCCGCTTTTACGCGTCAGATCTGGACGGCGCTCGGCCATTCCGCCGCCTCGATCGGCACCGTCGGCATCGTCTCGCCGCGCGGCGAGACCTACGGCTCGCTGACGACGCCGGACCCGGTCGCGCTGCACCGCTCGGTCGATGCGCTAGCGGGCGACGGCGTTACCCATCTGGCGATCGAGGCGTCCTCGCACGGCCTCGATCAATACCGGCTCGACGGTTTGCGCATGACCGCCGGCGCCTTCACCAATCTGTCGCGCGATCATCTCGACTATCACCCGGACCTCGCCGCGTATTTGGCCGCCAAGCTGCGGCTGTTCAAGGAACTGCTGCAACCGGGCGGCGCCGCGGTCATCAATGTCGACCACGCGGACGCCGCGGCGGTCGTCGCCGCCGCAAAGGCGCGCGATCTCAGCATCATGGCGGTCGGCCGCAACGGCACCGGCATCCGGCTCGTCGGTTCCGCCATCGACGGCTACGCGCAGCGTCTCACGGTCGCGTATGGCGGCCGCAATTTCACGGTGCGCCTGCCGCTCGCCGGCGAGTTTCAGATCGAGAATGCGCTCGTCGCCGCCGGGCTCGCGATCGCGACGGGCAGCGATCCCGGCGCGGTGTTCGCGGCGCTCGAACACCTCGTCGGCGCCAAGGGCCGGCTCGAGCGCGTCGGCGAGAGCCGCGGCGCGCCGATCTTCGTCGATTACGCGCACAAGCCCGACGCGCTCGCCAAGGCGCTGGAAGCGCTGCGGCCTTACGCGAGCGGGCGGCTCATCGTGGTGTTCGGCGCCGGCGGCGACCGCGACCGCGGCAAGCGGCCCTTGATGGGCGCCGTCGCCGCCGCCAAGGCCGACCGCGTCATCATCACCGACGACAATCCGCGCAGCGAAGATGCTGCCGCGATCCGCGCGGCGATCCTCGCCGCGGCGCCCGGCGCCACCGAGATCGGCGATCGCCAGCAGGCGATCCACACCGCGATCGCGGAATTGCGGCCCGGCGACGTGCTGTTGATTGCCGGCAAGGGCCATGAAACCGGCCAAATCATCGGCGACCGGATTGTGCCGTTCAGCGATCACCAGGCGGTCGCGGCGGCCCTCGAGGAGCTTGCGGCATGAGCGGGGTGCCGCTGTGGACCGTCGACGACATGGCGGCGGCGACGGGCGCCGAGCGCCAGGGCGCGCTGCCGCCGTCGATTTCGGGCCTCTCGATCGACACCCGCACCATCGCGCCGGGCGAGGCGTTCTTCGCCCTCACCGGCGATAGCCGCGACGGCCATGAGTTCGTGCGCGCGGCGCTGGCGGCCATGGCGGAACTCGCGGTGGTCGCGGCGGATCGGCGCGCGGAGCTGCCGCCGGACGCACCGCTGTTGATCGTGCCTGGCGTGCTTGCAGCGCTGCGCGCTCTCGCCGCCGCGGCGCGGGCGCGCACCGCGGCGAAGGTGATCGGCGTCACCGGCTCGGTCGGCAAAACCAGCACCAAGGAAGCGTTGCGGCTCGCACTATCCAAAGACGGCGAGACCCACGCGTCGGTCGCGTCCTACAACAATCATTGGGGCGTGCCGCTGTCGCTCGCCCGCTGCCCCGCGAGCGCGCAGTACGCGGTGCTGGAAATGGGGATGAACCACGCCGGCGAGATCGAGCCGCTGACGCGGCTGGCGCGGCCGCATGTCGCCATCATCACCACCATCGCGCCGGTGCATCTCGAATTCTTCGGCACGCTGGCCAAGATCGCCGACGCCAAGGCGGAAATCTTTCTCGGCCTCGAGCCGCGACGGCGTCGCGATCCTCAACCGCGACAATTCGCAATTCGCCCATCTCGCGCGCCGCGCCAGGGAGGCCGGCGTCGGGCGCATCATCGCGTTCGGCGAGCACGCCAAATCCGACGCGCGGCTGATCAGATACGCGCTGCATCCCGACTGCTCGACGGTCGCCGCAAACATTCTCGGCACCGAAATTACCTACAAGATCGGCGCACCGGGCCGGCATCTGGTGCAGAATTCGCTCGCGGTGCTCGCGGCGACTGCGCTGGTCGGCGCCGATCTCGCCTTGGCGGCGCTGGCGCTCGCGGAGTTTGCGCCCGTCACCGGACGCGGCGCGGTGACCGCGATCGAACTTCCCGGCGGGACGGCCCGGGTCATCGACGAGAGCTACAACGCCAACCCGGCCTCGGTCGCCGCGGCGCTGGCCTTGCTCGGCCAAGCGCCGGTCGGCGCGCACGGCCGTCGCATCGCCGTCCTCGGCGACATGCTGGAACTGGGGCCGCGCGGCCGCGCCTTGCATCGCGGGCTGTCCGCGGCGGTCGAGGCCAATGCGATCGATCTGGTGTTCTGTTGTGGGCCGCTGATGCGCGCGTTGTGGCAGGCTCTTCCCGCCGGCCGCCGCGGCGGCTATGCAGAGAACGCCGCGGCGCTCGAGCCGCAAGTCCTGTCCGCGATCCGTGGCGGCGACGCCGTCATGGTCAAGGGCTCGCTCGGCTCACGCATGGCTCCCGTCGTCAAGGCGCTGCAGAAGCTCAATGCACGCCGCGACAGCTTCGAAACCGCGTCCGCACAAGGTTGATGCGATGCTCTATTGGCTGGTTGATCTGTCGGACAAGATTTCCGTCCTCAACGTGTTCCGCTACATCACGTTCCGCACCGGCGGCGCCGTCGTCACCGCGCTGTTGTTCGTCTTCATGTTCGGCCCGTCCATCATCGACAATCTGCGGCTGCGGCAGGGCAAGGGCCAGCCGATCCGCGCCGACGGGCCGAAGTCCCACATCATCAACAAGGCCGGCACGCCGACCATGGGCGGGCTGATGATTCTGTCCGGCATGCTGGTCTCGACGCTGTTATGGGCCAACCCCGCCAACCGCTATGTCTGGGTCGTGCTTTCGGTCACGCATCGGCTTCGGGCTGATCGGCTTCTATGACGATTATCTGAAAGTCACGCGGCAGACCCACAACGGGTTCTCCGGCCGCATCCGGCTGCTGCTGGAAGCGCTGATCGCGGGCGCCGCCTGCGCCGCGCTGGTCATGATCGCCCGGGCGCCGTTCTCGACCTCGCTGGCATTTCCGTTCTTCAAGGAACTGGTGTTCGATCTCGGCTGGTTCTACGTGCTTGTTCGCCGCCTTCATCGTCATCGGCGCCGGCAATGCGGTGAACCTCACCGACGGCCTCGACGGCCTCGCCATCGTCCCGGTGATGATCGCGGCGGCGAGCTTCGGCATGATCGCGTATCTCTCCGGCAACGCGGTGTTCGCCGACTATCTGCAAATCCACTACGTCGCCGGCACCGGAGAGCTTGCGGTGCTGCTCGGCGCCGTGCTCGGCGCCGGCCTCGGCTTTCTCTGGTTCAATGCGCCGCCCGCTTCGATCTTCATGGGCGACACCGGCTCGCTGGCGCTCGGCGGCCTGATCGGCACCGTCGCCGTCGCCACCAAGCACGAGATCGTGCTCGCCGTGATCGGCGGGCTGTTCGTGCTCGAGGCCGTCTCGGTGATCGTGCAGGTGGTCTCGTTCAAATTGACCGGCAAGCGCGTATTCCGGATGGCGCCGATCCATCACCATTTCGAGCAGCTCGGCTGGACCGAGCCGCAGATCGTCATCCGTTTCTGGATCGTCGCGGTCGTGCTGGCGCTGGCGGGGCTCTCGACCTTGAAATTGCGGTAGCCGCGTCGTGATTCCGGTCACGACCTTTACCGGCAAAAAGGTCGCCTTGTTCGGGCTCGGCGGCTCCGGGCTCGCGAGCGCCAGCGCATTGCTGGCCGGCGGGGCGGACGTTGTCGCCTTCGACGACAACGTGACAAGCGTCACCAAGGCGAACGCCGCCGGCATTCCGACCGCCGACCTCCACGGCATCGACTGGTCGCGAATCGCCGCGCTGGTGTTGACGCCCGGTGTGCCGCTGACGCACCCGGCGCCGCACTGGACCGTTCAACTCGCGCACAAGGCCGGGGTCGAGGTGATCGGCGACATCGAATTGTTCTGCCGCCAACGCCGCGCGCTGGCGCCGGACGCACCCTTCGTCGCCATCACCGGCACCAACGGCAAATCGACGACGACGGCGCTGATCGCCCATCTTGCGGCGTCCGCCGGCATGGACGCGCAGCTCGGCGGCAATATCGGCACCGCCATCCTGTCGCTCGCGCCGCCGCAGGCGGGCCGCGTGCACGTCATCGAGTGCTCGTCCTATCAGATCGATCTCGCCCCCTCGCTCGATCCTTCCGTCGGTGTCCTGATCAATCTCAGCGAAGACCATCTCGACCGTCACGGCACGATGGAACACTACGCCGCGGTGAAGGCGCGCCTGGTCGCCGGCGTGCAGCCGAACGGCACGGCGATCGTCGGCGTCGATGATGAATGGTGCCGCGCTATCGCCGACGATCTGGCGCGCCGACGGCAGGCGCGCTTGTGCGCATCTCGGTACGAGAGAAGCTGAATGACGGATTTTATGTCGAACGAGCAACAAATCGTGCGCGCCGCCGATGGAACCGCGTCCGTCATTGTCGAGCTTGACGGCATCGGCTCGCTGCGCGGCGTTCATAATGCGCAGAACGCCGCCTGTGCGACCGCCGCCGCGCTCGCGCTCGGCCTCGACCCGCCGGCGATCCAAGCGGGCCTGCGCTCGTTTCCCGGCCTTGCCCACCGCATGGAAGAAGTCGGCCGCCGCGGCGCCGTTCTGTTCGTCAACGATTCCAAGGCGACCAACGCCGATTCCGCGGCGCAGGCGCTCGCCTGCTTCGACGACATTTTCTGGATCGCCGGCGGCAAGCCGAAGACCGGCGGCATCGACGAGCCTGCGGAAATTCTTCCCGCGTATCCGCAAGGCTTATCTGATCGGCGAGGCGGCGCAGGATTTTGCGGCGACGCTCGGCGCGCGACGTGCCGCATGAGATCACCGGAACGCTCGACAAGGCGCTGGCCGCGGCGACCCGCGACGCCGAAGCCTCCGCCGCGCACGAGCCGGTGGTCCTGCTCTCGCCGGCCTGCGCCTCGTTCGACCAATATCGCAATTTCGAGGTCCGCGGCGACGCCTTCCGGGCGCTGGTGCAGGCGCTGCCCGGGATGGCGAAGTGAGCTTCATTAATCTCCTGGAAACCGAGATAGTGCCACGACTATGCGGGGATTTCGCGTTGAAGGGGACGCCATGGCCTCGCGCGCGCAGCCGACACCGCTGAGCGAATGGTGGCGCACGATCGACCGGCTGACGCTCGCCGCGCTCGGCGCGCTGATGCTCGGCGGCATCGTGTTGTGCCTCGCGGCGAGCCCGCCGGTCGCCGCGCGCATCGGGCTCGACCCGTTCCATTTCGTCAACCGCCAGGTGATGTTCCTCGTTCCGGCCGTCGCCGTCTTGATCGCGACCTCGTTTCTGTCGCCGCGCGAAATCCGCCAGCTGGCGCTCATCGTGTTCGTCGTCAGCGTCGTGCTGGTCGCGGTGACGCCGTTCTTCGGCGCCGAGATCAAAGGGGCGCGGCGCTGGCTGGTGATCCTCGGCGTCAACGTGCAGCCGTCGGAGTTTCTCAAGCCCGCCTTCGTGGTGCTGATCGCCTGGCTGTTCGGCGAGTTCGGCCGCCGGCCGGAAATGCCGGCCAATACCTTTGCGCTGGCGATGCTGGTCGTCGTGGTCGGACTGTTGGTGCTGCAGCCCGATTTCGGCCAGACCATGCTGGTGACGCTCGTCTGGGGCGCGCTGTTCTACATGGCCGGCATGCGGTTGATCTGGATGCTCGGCCTCGGCGCGACGGCGAGCGTCGGCCTCTGGTCGCATTCTACACGGTCCCGCACGTGGCGCAGCGCATCAACCGCTTTCTCGATCCGGCCTCCGGCGATACCTTCAATATCGACATCGCCACCGAATCCTTCGTCCGCGGCGGCTGGTTCGGCCGCGGCCCGGGCGAAGGCACCATCAAGCGCATCCTCCCCGAAGGCCATACCGACTTCATCTTCGCGGTGGCGGCGGAGGAGTTCGGCGTGGTGCTCTGCCTCATTCTGGTGTCATTGTTCGCGTTCATCGTGATCCGCGCGCTGACGAAGGCGATGCGCAACGACGATCCGTTCATCCGCTTCGCCTCCGCCGGGCTCGCGATCCTGTTCGGGCTGCAATCGACCATCAACATGGCCGTGAACCTGCATCTGATGCCGGCAAAAGGCATGACGCTGCCGTTCATCTCCTATGGCGGCTCGTCGCTCATCTCGCTCGCCTACGGCATGGGCATGCTGATCGCGCTGACCCGCGAACGCCCGACCGCGCGGCTCGCCGACGATCTCATCGTCGCCGCGGAGAGCCGGGCGTGATCGACAGAGCGGCCGGGCGGCCGGTGCTCCTCGCCGCCGGCGGCACCGGCGGCCATCTGTTTCCAGCCGAGGCGCTGGCGGCGGCGCTCCTCGAGCGCGGCATCCCCGTTCATCTCGCCACCGATCGGCGCGCGACGCGTTATGGCGGCGCCTTCGCCGACGACGCCGTCCACGTCATCGCCAGCGCGACGCTGCGCGGGCGCGATCCGCTCGCTGTGGCGCGAACCGCCGCGATGCTCGGCCTCGGCTTTGTCCAGGCCTGGGCTTTGATCGGCCGCCTCCAGCCGGCGGCCGTGATCGGATTCGGCGGTTATCCGACGCTGCCGCCGGTGCTAGCGGGCGTGTGGCGGGGCGTGCCGAGCCTGATCCACGACGCCAACGCGGTCATCGGCCGCGCCAACCGGCTGCTGGCGCCACGCGTCACCGCGATCGGCACAACCTTTCCCGATGTTTTTCACGACCAACCCGCACTGGCGGCGAAGGCGACCGTGACCGGCAATCCGGTGCGGCCGGCCGTCGTTGCCGCGGCGGCTGTGCCCTACCCCGCGCTCGATGGCGCGCTGCGGCTCCTCGTCTTCGGCGGCAGCCAGGGCGCGCGAATCCTGGCCGACATCGTCCCCGCCGCGATCGGGCTTCTTGAGCCGGCCCTGCGGGCGCGCCTCGCGATCGTGCAACAGGCCCGTGAGGAAGATATCGACCGCGTGCGCAAAACATACGCGGATGTCTCGGTCGCCGCGGAGGTCGCGCCATTCTTCGCCGATTTGCCGGCGCGGATGGCGGCGAGCCATCTGGTGGTGTCGCGGGCCGGCGCATCGACGGTCGCCGAACTTGCCGCCATCGGGCGGCCGGCGATCCTGGTGCCGCTGCCGCACGCGCTCGATCAGGACCAGTTCGCCAATGCCGGCGTCATCGCGCAAGCCGGCGGCGCGCTGCGCGTGCCGCAGAGCGAATTCACCCCGCAGCGGCTCGCCGCCGAGATCGCGGCGCTCGCGGCGGCGTCCGAGCGATTGACCCGCATGGCGGCGGCGGCGCGCGCGCTCGGCCGGCTCGACGCCGCCGACCGGCTCGCCGACCTGGTGCTGAAGGTGGCGGCAAAGCCCGCGAACAAGTAGGTTCGCGCCGGCAATAGTCGAATCTGGGAGCCGCCATGAAACTGCCGCGCGACATCGGTCCGGTCCATTTCGTCGGTATCGGCGGCATCGGCATGAGCGGGATCGCCGAGGTTCTGGTCAATCTCGGCTACACCGTGCAGGGCTCCGACCAGGCCGAGAGCGCCAACGTCAAGCGCCTGCGCGCCAACGGCGTGAAGGTCGCGATCGGGCACGCGGCGGAGAACATCGCCGGCGCCCATGTGCTGGTCATTTCCTCGGCGATCAAGCGCGACAATCCGGAACTCGTCGCCGCGCGGGCGCAACGGCTGCCGGTGGTGCGGCGCGCCGAAATGCTGGCCGAACTGATGCGCTTCAAAAGCTGCGTCGCGGTCGCCGGCACCCACGGCAAGACCACCACCACCTCGATCGTCGCCGCGCTGCTCGACGCCGGCGGCTTCGATCCGACGGTGATCAATGGCGGCATCATCAACGCCTACGGCACCAACGCGCGGCTCGGCGCCGGCGACTGGATGGTGGTCGAGGCCGACGAATCCGACGGCACCTTCTTGAAGCTCCCCGCCGACATCGCCATCGTCACCAACATCGATCCCGAGCACCTCGATCATTTCCAGACCTTCGACGCCGTGCAGGACGCCTTCCGCGCCTTCGTCGAGAACGTGCCGTTCTACGGCTTCGCCGTCATGTGCATCGATCACCCGGTGGTGCAGAGCCTGGTCGGCCGCATCGAGGATCATCGCGTCATCACCTATGGCGAAAACCCGCAGGCCGACGTGCGCCTGGTCGACGTCGCGCACGCCAATGGCGGCCTGACGTTCAGCGTCATGTTCCGCGACCGCGTCGGCGCCGCCGCGCACGAGATCGAAAAGCTCGCGATGCCGATGCCGGGACGGCACAACGCGCTCAACGCTACCGCCGCCGTCGCCGTCGCGCACGAACTCGGCATCGCCGACGACCGCATCCGCACCGCGCTCGAGAATTTCGGCGGCGTGCGGCGGCGCTTCACCCGCACCGGCGACTGGAACGGCGTGACGGTGATCGACGATTACGGCCACCATCCGGTCGAGATCGCCGCCGTGCTCGAGGCGGCGCGGGAATCGACCAAGGGCAAGGTGATCGCGGTGATGCAGCCGCACCGCTACAGCCGCCTCGCCTCGTTGTTCGAGCAGTTCTGCACGGCGTTCAACGATGCCGACACGGTCATCGTCGCCGACGTTTATCCGGCGGGCGAAGCGCCGATCGCTGGCGTCGACCGCGACGCGCTGGTGCAGGGCCTGCGCACCCACGGCCACCGCCAGGTCGTCCCGCTCGAAAGCCCGGCCAAGCTCGCCGCGCTGGTCGCCTCCCTGGCGCAGCCGGGCGACGTCGTTGTTTGCTTGGGCGCCGGATCGATCACCCAATGGGCCTATGCGCTGCCGGGCGAATTGGCGGCGATCGCGCCGTGACCCGGTGGATCGCGGCATGACGCGCAGCTGCCTTGCCGTTCGCCACGTGGCGTTCGAGGATCTCGGCCTGCTCGGGCCGCTGCTGGCGGCGCGCGGCTACGATGTGCGCTTGCTCGACGCCGGCATCGAGCCGCTCGACGCGGAGACTCTTGTTGCTCCTGACATGGCCGTTGTGCTGGGCGGCCCGATCGCCGTCTACGAGACCGAAGCCTATCCGTTCATTGCCGGCGAAATTGCCGCGATCGCGGCGCGCCTCGATGCGAATAAGCCGATCCTCGGCATCTGTCTCGGCGCCCAGATGATGGCGGCGGCGCTCGGTGCGCGCGTCGCGCCGGGGCCGGTCAAGGAGATCGGCTTGGCGCCGTTGACGCTCACGGCGGCCGGCGCGGCGTCGGTGCTTGCGCCGCTCGGCGCGTCGCCGGTGCTGCACTGGCATGGCGACAATTGCGAACTGCCGGCCGGATGCGAGCTGCTGGCGGCGACGCCGCATTGTCCGGTGCAAGCCTTCCGACGCGCGCCGTGGCAACTGGCGCTGCAATTTCATCTGGAAACCGAGCCGGCACGGTTCGAGAACTGGCTCATCGGCCATACCGTCGAACTCGGCAAAGCCGGCATCGATCCGCGCGATCTGCGCACGCAGGTGCACACCTACGGGCCGGCGGCGCGCGAAGTTGGCGGCAAGGTGCTGGCGGCGTGGCTCGATGGCGTCGTTAGGACAACGGCATGAACTTCCCCGACATCACCGCAACCTTAAAAGCAAAGATGCCGGCGCTCCGCGGCCGGCTCCTCGCCAACCAGTCGTTGGCCGAGCTGACCTGGTTTCGCGTCGGCGGGCCGGCTCAGGTTTTGTTCATGCCGGAGGACGAGGCCGATCTTTGTTATTTTCTCGCCAATCTCCCTGATGAAATCCCGGTGACCGTCATCGGCCTCGGCTCAAATCTGATCGTGCGCGACGGCGGCGTGCCGGGCGTCGTGGTGCGCCTGGGCCGCGGCTTTGGCGAGATCGCGATCGACGGCCTCGAAGTCCGCGCCGGTGCGGCGGTGCCCGACGTTCGCCTCGCGCGTGCGGCGCAGGAAGCGGGTATTGCCGGGCTTTCCTTCCTGCGCGGCATCCCGGGCGGAATCGGCGGCGCGCTGCGCATGAACGGCGGCGCCTATGGCCGCGAAATTAAGGACGCGCTCGTGTCCGCCCGCGCCGTCGATCGCGCCGGCCGCGTCCATGTCCTCGCCAATGCCGACCTCGGCTACAGCTACCGGCATTCGGGCGCGCCCGCGGATTACATTTTCACCGAGGCGACCTTTCGCGGCGAGCGCGGCGATCCGGCGGCGATCGCGGCCGAGATGGAAAAAATCACCGAGTTGCGCGAGGCGACGCAGCCGATCAAAAGCCGCACCGGCGGCTCCACCTTCAAGAACCCGCCGGGCCAAAAGGCCTGGCAGCTCATCGACGCCGCCGGCTGCCGCGGCCTGCGCGTCGGCGACGCGCAGGTCTCGGAGCTGCACTGCAATTTTCTGATCAATCTCGGCAACGCCACCGCGACCGAGATCGAAACCCTGGGCGAAACCGTCCGCCGCCGCGTCAAAGAACATTCCGGCGTGGAGCTGGAATGGGAGATCAAGCGGATCGGGGTGCCGATATAGCCCGATCCGGTTCCGGAGGCCCTCGACCTTTCCCGCATTGTCGATTCTATTGGGGCCGAAAGCGAATCAGCGGAGCCGGCTGATGCGCCGGCTGAGGCATTTGGCAATACGATGGTGAAGCACGTCGCCGTTCTGATGGGGGGCTGGTCGGCCGAACGCGACGTTTCGTTGCGCTCGGGCAAGGCCTGCGCCGATGCGCTCGCCCGGCTCGGTTACCGCGTCACGCCGATCGACGTCGGCCGCGATATCGCGACCGTGCTCGGCGCGGCGAAGCCCGACGCCGCGCTGAACGTTCTGCACGGCCGGCCCGGCGAAGACGGCACCCTGCAGGGCGTCCTGGAAATCCTGGGCATCCCCTATAGCCATTCCGGCGTGCTCGCCTCCGCGCTTGCCATGCAGAAGGATTTCGCCAAGGCGATCTTTCGCGGCGCCGGCGTTCCGGTCGCGGAAGACAAGGTCGCATCGCGCTTCGAAGCAGCGAAAGCTCACCTGCTGCCGCCGCCCTACGTGATCAAGCCGATCGCCGAAGGATCGAGCGTCGGCGTCTTCATCGTCACGCCGGAGCACCCTTACCCGCCGCAAGAACTTTACCGCGACGACTGGGCGTTCGGCGAAAAAGTCCTGATCGAGCGCTACATCCCGGGCAAGGAACTCACCTGCGCCGTCATCGGCGACCGCGCGCTCGACGTCATCGAGATCGAGCCGGCCACCGAGTTCTACGATTACGAGGCCAAATACGCCGCCGGCGGCTCCCGGCATCTGCTACCGGCGCCAATTTTACCAAATGTTTACCAGGAGGTCCGCAGACTCAGTCTGGCTGCCCATGAAGCGCTTGGCTGTCGCGGCGTGAGCCGCACAGACTTCCGCTACGACGATCGGGGAACGGGAGAGCTGATCTGTCTTGAGGTCAATACACAGCCGGGCATGACCGAAACCTCGCTCGTGCCCGAGCTCGCTGCTTACGCGGGCATCACCTTCGATGAGCTGGTGCGATGGATGGTGGAGGACGCCTCGACCAACCGCTGATGCGGTCGGGGCCTTTAGGGGAAGGGGCCGGCACGCACATTGACGAGCCGCACCATACGCGCGTCCTCGAGCGGGCTCGCCGCGAGCGTGCGGGCCGTATCGCGGCGTTCGCGAGCCGCTTCACGAGCCACGCCCGGCGCATCGGGCGCGTCGGGGTGCGGATCGCGCGGCTGCCGCCGCCGGGGCTCGGTCTCGCCGCCTCGCTGCTTCTTCTCGCGGCCACGCTCGGCTATGGCGCGGTCGCGGGCGACCACGTTCCGACAATCGTCGAGCAATTGAAGGAAGCGCGTGACGCGGCCGCGAACGCGATCGGTTTCCGCATCGCCGCCATTTCGCTCACCGGGCCGAAGGAAGTCAGCCGCGAAAAAATTCTCGCGACCGCCGGCGTGACCACGCGCGCGTCGCTGTTGTTCCTCGACGCCGCCGCGGCGCGCACGCGGCTTCTCGCCAATCCGTGGATCGCCGACGCCGCCGTGCTCAAGCTTTATCCCGACCGGCTGCAGATCACGATCACCGAGCGGCAAGCCTTCGCGCTGTGGCAGAAGAACGGCCACGTCAGCGTCATCGCCGCCGACGGCACCATCCTCGAACCCTTCATCGACGACCGCTATCTCGGCTTGCCGCTCGTGGTCGGACGCGGCGCCGAGCGGCAGGCCGATGATTTTCTGTCGATCGTCGACCGCTTTCCCGACATCCGCTCCGCGGTGCGCGCCTCCATCCTGGTCGCCGAGCGGCGCTGGGACCTCGTTCTCAAGAACGGCATCGACGTGCACCTGCCGGAAACCGACGTTGCGCAGGCGCTGGAGCGGCTCGTCGCGCTCGACCGCGACAAGAAGCTGTTGTCGCGCGATATCACCGCGGTCGATCTGCGGCTGCCCGATCGCGTCACCGTGCGGCTCTCCGCCGCCGCCGCCCAGGCCCGCGATGACGCGCTGCGGGAAAAAGACAAGAAGAAGAAAAAGGGCGGCGACGCATGAACTCCCTGCACTACGGCGTCACCCCGAAAATGAAGCCGATCTCGCCGCGGCGCAGCGCGCTCATCGCCGCGCTCGATATCGGCTCGAGCAAGATCGCGTGTCTGATCGCGCGGCTGCGGCCGCACCCGCCGCAACAGGTGTTGACCCGAAGGAGTCACGCCATCGAGGTGATCGGCTTCGGCCATACCGGCGCGCGCGGCACCAAGGCCGGCGCCGTGGTCAATCTCGCGCAGGCCGAGGAAGCGATCCGCCAGGCCGTCGACGCCGCCGAGCGCATGGCCGCGGTCGAAATCGAAGCGGTAGTGCTGTCGATCGCCGCCGGGCGGCTCGGCAGCGAATTGTTCGCCGCCGAAATCGATCTTGTCGGCTCCGCCGTGTCCGCGGGCGATATCGCGCGCGTCCTTGCCGCCGGCAGCCGGCAATCGCTGCGCGACGGCCGCGCCGTGCTGCATTCGATGCCGGTCGGCTATTCGATCGACGGCGGCAACGGCATCCGCGATCCCCGCGGCATGCTCGGCTCGTGCTTCGGGGTCGACATGCATGTGGCGACGACCGACATCGCCGCGGCGCGCAACCTGATGCTCGCGGTCGAGCGCTGTCATCTTTCCGTCGAAGCGATGGTGGCGGCGCCCTATGTCGCCGGCCTCGCCGTGATCGCCGACGACGAAGCCGATCTCGGCGCCGCGGTGATCGACATGGGCGCGGGCACGACGACCATGTCGGTCTTCGTCGGCGGCGCCTTTGTCCATGCGGAGGGCTTCGCGCTCGGCGGTCGCCACGTCACCATGGACATTGCGAACGGCATCAATACCGGCATCGCCGATGCCGAGCGAATCAAGACGCTTTATGGCAGTGTGCTGGTCGGTGCATCGGACGAGCGCGACATGATCACGGTGCCGCCCTGCAACGCAGATGACCGCGAACCGGCCCATCACGTCTCGCGGGCGTCGCTCGTGCGCTTCATCAAGCCGCGCGTGGAAGAAATCCTGGAAATGGTGCGCGACCGCCTGGCGGCGTCCTCGTTCGCGGCCGAGCCGCGCGGCCGTGTGATCCTCACGGGCGGTGCGAGCCAGTTGACCGGCTTGCCGGAGCTTGCGGCCGGCATTCTCGGCCGGCCGGTACGGATCGGAC
Source organism: uncultured Pseudomonadota bacterium (assembly GCA_963836095.1). Taxonomy (GTDB): domain Bacteria; phylum Pseudomonadota; class Alphaproteobacteria; order Rhizobiales; family Xanthobacteraceae; genus BOG-931. The sequence goes on along the minus strand of CAWIHU010000009.1, from coordinate 304,405 downwards.
GGCCGCTCGGCATCGCCGGGCTGCCGGAAGCGGCAAAAGGACCGGCGTTCGCGGCGGCGGCGGGCCTTTTGGTCTATCCGCAGGCGGCGCACCTCGAGCACTTCGAAACACGCGGAAAGCGGTACCTGAGGCGTGGCACGGGCGGCGGCTATTTCGCCCGCGTCGGACAGTGGCTTCGCGAGGGCTTCTGATGACCCCTGCGCGCGAAATGAACCCCACGCAGCGGCCGGCGGCGGACCGGCCGAAGCAGGACGTTGAGGACGTCCTTGCAGAAAAGAAGAGGCAATCATGACCATCAATCTGAAAATTCCGGACATCCGTGAGCTCAAGCCGCGCATCACCGTGTTCGGCGTCGGGGGCGCCGGCGGCAACGCCGTCAACAACATGATCGGGGCGGGTCTTCAGGGCGTCGACTTCGTCGTCGCCAATACCGACGCGCAGGCGCTCACCATGTCGAAGGCCGAGCGCATCATTCAGATGGGCGTGCAGGTGACCGAAGGTCTCGGCGCCGGCGCGCAGCCGGAGGTCGGCCGCGCCGCCGCGGAAGAAGTGATCGACGAGATTCGCGACCATCTGTCCGGCGCGCACATGGTGTTCGTTACCGCCGGGATGGGCGGCGGCACCGGGACCGGGGCCGCGACCGTGATCGCCAAAGCGGCCCGCGACCTCGACATCCTCACCGTCGGGGTAGTGACCAAGCCGTTCCATTTCGAGGGCCAGCGCCGCATGCGCATTGCCGAAGCCGGCATTGTCGAACTGCAGAAATGCGTCGACACGCTGCTCGTCATTCCCAACCAAAATCTGTTCCGGGTGGCGAACGAGAAGACCACGTTTGCCGACGCCTTCGCCATGGCCGACCAGGTGCTCTATTCCGGCGTCGCCTGCATCACCGACCTGATGGTCAAGGAAGGCCTGATCAATCTCGATTTCGCCGACGTCCGCACCGTGATGCGCGAGATGGGCAAGGCGATGATGGGCACCGGCGAAGCCGAGGGCGACAAGCGGGCGCAGACCGCGGCGGAAGCGGCGATCGCCAATCCGCTGATCGACGACGCCTCGATGAAGGGCGCGCGCGGATTGTTGATCTCGATCACCGGCGGCCGCGATCTGACGCTCTACGAGGTCGATGAAGCGGCGACGCGCATCCGCGAGGAGGTCGACGAGGACGCCAACATCATCGTCGGCGCGACCTTCGACGAGACGCTCGACGGCATCATCCGGGTGTCGGTCGTCGCGACCGGCATAGACCAGGCTTATCCGCAGCGGCCGGCGGCACCGGTCACGGTGAAGTCGCCGCTCGGCTTGGACGCGGCAAAACCGCCACGCGGCGAAAATGGGCGCGGTGCCGAGCGTTTCGACCGCAACGAGCCGGCGCGGCCCGCGCCGCCGCCGATGGCGGCGTCCGCCGCCTCGGTCAACGATTCGATCGAATCGGCGAAGGCGGCCATGGCCGCCGCGCTCCTGCCGTTGAGCGGCGCCCAAGACGGCGGCCAACGAGGCCTCCATGGCGACGCCCGAGGCGACGCTTCAGAGGTCACCATCCGCCCGCTGGCGCCCAAGCCGTCCTTGTTCATCGAGCCGGCGCCCGCCGCGCCGGAGCCGCACGAACCGCGGGCTTTCATCCCGCCGCAGGCGGAACGGATGCCGCAGCGCGGCCCGCGCATGCCGCGGATCGACGAACTGCCGGTTCCGGCGCAGAACGAAATTCGCGCCCGGCGCGGCGAGACGCCGCCGGAGGAGCATCCGCAGCGGCGGCATGTTTCCCTGTTGCAACGTCTTGCTGCGGTCGGCCTCGGCCGCCGCGAACACGACGAGCAGGACGAATCACAGTTCGACCCGCGCGCCGCGGCGCCGATCGCTCCGCCGAGTGCCGAACGCCTGCCCGGCCGTCCAATGCCTCGCCCTGAGGCACGCCCAGAAATGCGCCAAGAAGCGCGCCAAGAAACGCGCCAAGAAACGCGCCAAGATCATCCGGTATCGGAATACGCGAAGCGACCGAATCCGCAGGCCTTGGACCAACACGGCCGGCAGCAGACTCCTGTGCATAACCATAGCGAGGAGGATCAGCTCGATATCCCGGCGTTCCTGCGTCGACAGGCCAACTAAACCCTTGGCAGCGGCCGCCAAAATCCGGTCGCCGCGGCCGCCCCGGCCGCCAAGCGAGCGCGCGCTCGGAAGTAAGCCTTTGAACGACCGCGGATATTGAACTTTGCCGGACCCCAGGCCCGGCGCCGGAGGGCGGTGCGGCGGGCCGTCCGAGCGACAAGAGTGCGGCCGGATCAAGGTAACATTTAGTAAGAAACCGTGAGTTGGCCTCAATCCGCGGCGCCGATATGGTTTGCGGGTCCGAGGGGAGTGGTTTCGGGACGTTATCGGGGACGATCCGAGGGCTGGAGTTCTGTCGTTCTGCGGCGAGTTCGTCTACGAACTTTGCCTGCGAACGTGCCCAAGAGAACGTGTCCAAGAGTTCGCCTACGAAACCTTTGCTTCCTTCTGGTCGGGGTTGGCCGGTTGCTCGGGGCAGTCCGGCTGTGAGCAGTGGCCGTCCGGTTTGGGACATTCGGCGTTGGGACGTTCGGCTTTGGAACATTCGGCTTTGGGACATTGGGCATGACCAGGGGCATGCAGGCTAACCGGCAGACGACGCTGCGCAAGCCAGCGACCGTTGCCGGCATCGGCGTCCACTCCGGTCTACCCACCACATTGACGTTGCATCCGGCCGAGGCGAATACCGGCATCGTATTTTTGCGATCCGGCGCCGACGGCCGCAGCGACCGCGAACTCGCCGCCAATTTCCGTTCGGTCACTGCGACCGAATTCGCCACCGTGCTCGGTGACGCCTCCGGGCCGGCCGTGTCCACCACCGAGCACGTGCTCGCCGCCTTGTATGCCCTCGGCGTCGACAACGCCGTGGTCGAGGTCGACGGACCGGAAGTTCCGATCATGGATGGCAGCGCCGCGCCCTTCGTTGCGGTGATCGACCAGGCCGGCATAGCGACCATGGCGGCGCCGCGGCGCTACATCCAGGTGCTCAAGCCGGTGCGCGTGAGCAGGAACGGCTGCACCGGCGAGCTGCGCCCCTATGCGCGCGGCCTGCGAGTGGAGACAGAAATCGAGTTCGATCACCCGCTGATCGGCCGGCAGACCTTCGCGTGCGACCTCGAGCCGGGCACGTTCCGCCGCGATCTGGCGCGGGCGCGGACGTTCGGCTTCATGCGCGACGTGGCCAAGCTGTGGAGCGCGGGTTATGCGCTCGGCGCCGGCTTCGAGAATACCGTCGTGATCGCCGAGAGCCGCGTGCTCAATGCGGAAGGTACCCGCTTTCCCGATGAATTCGTGCGCCACAAGGCGGTCGATGCGATCGGCGATCTCGCGCTCACCGGCGCGCCGCTGATCGGCGCGTACCGATCGGTGCGCGGCGGGCATAAGCTGAATCACGCCGTGGTCACGGCACTGATGGCCGACCCAAGCGCTTGGACCTATGTCGAAGCGCCGGAGGCGACGCGCCGCGTCCGCGGCCACGCCGAGTTCGGCGCCGGATTTGCGGCGCCGGCCTATGGGCCTGATGTTTCCTGATGCGGCCAGAGCATTTTCCGGAAAGCCTGCCGCCGGACTTGATCCGGTGGTGGCTGCCGGTTTTCCGAAAGAGAATGCGACAAGCATGAAAAGCTTGCCCGCGTTTTAACCACCCGCCGCCGCCTGCCACCACCCGCCGCTTGAATCAGTTGAATTTTCCGCCTTAATACTGGCAGATTGTCGGCCTAGTTCCACGGGGGGCCGGCGGACGCTCCCACAACGCGTTAAGTCGCGCGGATTGGCACGCACGCTTCGGCGGGACGGGACCTTCATCAAGCTCATGATTTTGCGTCAAGAAGGATCGCCAAGATCCGCGTACGGGCTGTGCGGTTACAGGCTGCGCGCAGTGGCGGGCGTGCTGGCGCTGGCGCTCGTCACGGCGCCGCTGATGGGCTGCAGCAGCCTTACCAGCATATTCGGCGGCAACAAGGAGGAGGACTACGTCCCGGACGACCCCGCCGACAAGCTCTACAATGAGGGTCTCTACCTCCTGAACAAGAAGCAGGACTACGAGACCGCGGCGAAGAAGTTCGATCAGGTCGACCGCCAGAACCCGTATTCCGATTGGGCGCGCAAGGCGCTCTTGATGTCGGCCTATTCGTATTACCAGGCGCAGAAATACGACGACTGCATCAATTCGGCGAAGCGCTATGTGACGCTGCATCCCGGCAGCCAGGATACGGCCTACGCCCAATACCTGATCGGCGCCTCCTATTACGACCAGATTCCGGACGTCACGCGGGACGTGGCGCGCGCGGACAAGGCGGTCGCCGCGCTCGAAGAAGTCGTGCGCAAATATCCCGAGACCGAATACGCCGTCAGCGCCAAGAAGAAGATCCAGACGGCACGCGATCAGCTCGCCGGCAAGGAGATGGAAGTCGGCCGCTTCTACATGAAGCGGCGCGATTTCACCGGCGCGATCAACCGCTTCAAGGTCGTGGTCACGCAGTATCAGACCACGCGCGAAGTCGAGGAAGCACTCGAGCGGCTGACCGAGGCCTATGTCTCGCTCGGCATTCTCGACGAGGCGCAGACCGCCGCCGCCGTGCTCGGCCACAATTTCCCGGACAGTTCCTGGTACAAGGACGCCTACAAGCTGGTGAAATCCGCCGGCGTCGAGCCGAACGAGAACAAGGATTCCTGGATCAGCCGCGCCTTCAAGGGAATGGGCTGACCGGATTGGGCCGACCCGGCGCGCGACGCCTGACGACAGCGCGCGGAATCGCTATTATCATCATCGTTGCTTAGGCTTCATTCAGCCCCTTGATTCGTCATTCCGGGGCCGAGCCATTTCGGCGGCGATCCGGGATGACGCGCAAGGCCCTTTCGTCCGGCAACCGTGTCGCTCGCTTCATGCTCGTCCGCCTTTCCATCCGCGATATCGTTCTGATCGATCGGCTGGACATCGATTTCGGGTCCGGCCTCGCGGTGCTGACCGGCGAGACCGGCGCCGGCAAATCGATCCTGCTCGATGCCTTTGCCTTGGCGCTCGGCGCCCGCGGCGACGCCGCGCTGGTGCGCGAGGGATCCGAGCAGGGTCAGGTGACCGCCGTCTTCGACATCGCCAAGGAGCATCCCGCGCGCCGCGTGCTCGCCGACAATGATCTGCTCGCCGATCTCGGCGGCGAGGACGAGATGATCGTGCGCCGGGTGCAATTCGCCGACGGCCGCACCCGCGCGTTCGTCAACGACCAGCCGGTCAGCGTCCAGGCACTGCGCACGCTGGGCGCGGCCCTGGTCGAAATCCACGGCCAGCATGCCGACCGCGCCTTCGTCGAGGCCGGCACGCACCGCGCGCTCATCGATGCCTATGGCGGGATCGAGGCGGAGGCCGCGGAGGTCAGGCGGCTGTGGACCGAGCGGCGCGCGCGCGAAGCCGCCGTCGCCGCCCACCGCGCCGACGTCGAGCGCGCGCAGCGCGAGGCCGAGTGGCTGCGCCACGCCGTCGAGGAACTCGGCAAGCTCGCGCCGGAAGCCGGCGAGGAGACCGCGCTCGCCGAACGGCGCACCGGCATGATGCAGGCGGAAAAGGTCGCCGAAGACTTGCGCATCACGCTCGAGGCCGTCGCCGGCCCGCAGTCCGCGGTGACGCCGCTCGCGACCGCGGTGCGCCGGCTCGAACGCCGCGGCGCGCAGACGCCGGCGCTGATCGAGCCGGCGGTCAGGGCGATCGACGCGGCGCTGACCGCGCTCGACGATGCGCGCATGCATCTCGAGCACGCGCTGCGCGTCGCCGAATACGATCCGCACGAGCTCGAGCGCATCGAGGAGCGACTGTTCGCGTTGCGCGCCGCCTCGCGCAAATACAACGTTCCGGTCGACGATCTCGCCGCGCTGGCGCGCCGCTATGACGGCGATCTTGCTTTGATCGACGCCGGTGCCGAACGGCTCGCGGCGCTGGAACGCGAAATGCAGGAGGCCGTGGCCCGCTACCAGGAAATGGCGGAAGCGCTGTCGGCCAAACGCCGGCGTGCGGGCCAGGCGCTCGACAAGGCGGTCAATGCCGAACTCAAGCCACTCAAGCTCGAACGCGCGGAATTCTCGACCGCGCTCGAAGCGACCGGCGAAGGGCCGGACGGGCTCGACCGCGTCGAGTTCTGGGTCCGCACCAATCCGGGCACGCGGCCGGGCCCGATGATGAAGGTCGCCTCCGGCGGCGAACTGTCGCGCTTTCTGCTCGCGCTCAAGGTCGTGCTGGCCGATCGCGGCTCGGCGCCGACGCTCGTGTTCGACGAGATCGACACCGGCGTCGGCGGCGCCATCGCCGACGCCATCGGCGTGCGCCTCGCCCGCCTCGCCGCGCGCGTCCAGGTGATCGCGGTCACCCACGCGCCGCAAGTAGCGGCGCGCGCCGACCGGCATTATCTCATCAGCAAGGACGCGCTCGCCAAGGGTAAGCGCGTCGCGACCCGCGTCGCCGAGATCGCCGCCGATCACCGCCGCGAGGAGATCGCCCGCATGCTCGCCGGCGCCGAGATCACCGCCGAAGCCCGCGCCGCCGCCGAACGATTGATACGGGCGACGGGCTAACGTCTGTCATGCCACGCCGCGATAAGAACGAAACGACCGTCGACACCCTCACCGAGCGCCAGGCCAAAACCGAGCATGCACGGCTCGCGGCCGAGATCGCCGGGCACGACCGGCGCTATTATCAGGACGACGCGCCGACCATTTCGGATACGGCCTACGACGCGCTGCGCCAGCGTTATGCGGCGATCGAGGCGCGGTTCCCGCAACTGCGGACGCTGGAAAGCCTGACCCAGCGGGTCGGCGCGGCGCCGTCGGCGCGCTTCGCCAAGGTGCGGCACGCCGTACCGATGCTCTCCCTCGACAATGCGTTCGCCGACGAAGACGTGGTCGATTTCGTCGGCCGCATCCGCCGCTTCCTGCGGCTCGCCGAGGACGACGAGATCGTCTTCAACGCCGAACCGAAGATCGACGGCCTGTCGATGTCGCTGCGCTACGAAAACGGCGAACTCGTCACCGGGGCGACGCGCGGCGACGGCACCGAGGGCGAGGACGTCACCGCCAATGTGAAAACGCTCAAGGACGTCCCGCACCGTCTCAAGGGCAAAAGGGTGCCGGCGGTGTGCGAGGTGCGCGGCGAAGTCTATATGACCAAGCACGCCTTCCTCGCGCTCAACAAGCGCCAGGCCGAAACCGGCGGCCAGGTATTCGCCAATCCGCGCAATTCCGCCGCCGGCTCGCTGCGGCAGAAGGATCCGTCGATCACCGCGTCGCGCCCGCTCGGCTTCTTCGCCTATGCCTGGGGCGAGATGAGCGAGATGCCGGCGGACACGCAGTCCGGCATGGTCAAATGGTTCGCATCGTGCGGCTTCAAGACCAATCCGCTGACCAAAATCCGCCGCTCGGTCGAGGAACTGCTGGCGTTCCACCGCGAGATCGAAGCGCAGCGCGCCACGCTCGATTACGACATCGACGGCGTCGTCTACAAGGTCGACCGCCTCGACTGGCAGGAGCGTCTCGGCTTCGTGTCGCGCTCGCCGCGCTGGGCGATCGCGCACAAATTTGCCGCCGAGAAGGCGCTGACCGTCGTCAAGGACATCGAGATCCAGGTCGGCCGCACCGGCGCGCTCACGCCGGTGGCCAAGCTCGAACCGGTGACGGTCGGCGGCGTCGTGGTCCAGAACGCGACGCTGCATAATTTCGACGAGATCGCGCGGCTCGACGTCCGCATCGGCGATACGGTGCGCATCCAGCGCGCCGGCGACGTCATTCCGCAGGTGCTGGGCGTCATTGTGGAACACCGCCCGCGCGGCGCCAAGCCCTACGAATTTCCGAAGAAATGCCCGTGTCATCTGCACACCGACGTGGTGCGCGAGGAAACGGCGACAGGCGAGGAAGGCGCCATCGCGCGCTGCAGCGGCGAATTCGCCTGCCCCTATCAGACCATCGAGCACCTCAAGCATTTCGTCTCCCGCCGCGCCTTCGACATCGACGGGCTCGGCGAAAAACAGATCGAGTTCTTCTATCAGCAGGGCTGGCTCGAAGGAGCCGGCCGACATCTTCACGCTGGAGGCGCGCAACGACAAAATCCGGCTCGAAGAGGTCGAAGGCTACGGCGAGGTCTCGGTGCGCAATCTGTTCGGCGCCATCGCGGCGCGCCGCGACATCGCGCTCGAGCGGTTCATCTACGCGCTCGGCATCCGCCACGTCGGCGAGACCACGGCGGTCGCGCTGGCGCGCGGCTACGGCTCGTGGGACGCGTTTTTCGACGCCTGCCTCGAGCTCGCCAAGGACGACGAGGAGGCCAAGCAGGAGATGGACGCGCTCGATCAGATCGGCGAGACCGTGATCGAGAGCCTGCGCAATTATTTCCGCGAGGCGCACAATCTGCGCCGCATCGAGCGCCTGGTCAAAGAAGTCCGCATCCGCGACGCCGAACGGCCGCGGGCCGATTCGGCGGTCGCCGGCAAGACCGTGGTCTTCACCGGCACGCTCGAAACCATGACGCGCGATGAAGCCAAGGCGTCGGCGGAACGGCTCGGCGCCAAGGTGTCCGGCTCGGTGTCGAAAAAGACCGACTACGTCGTCGCCGGGCCCGGCGCCGGGTCGAAGCTCGCCGAGGCGCGAAAGCTCGGAGTCACGGTTTTGACCGAGGAGGAGTGGGCAAAGCTTATTCGCTGATTAGCTGCGTCGCTGAGAGCCGTGGACTGTTCGCTTATCGAACGGCAAGACCGCCTGACTTGACCGCGTGACTTGACCGCGCGACTTGCGCCCACGGCGTCGCCCACTTCATCCGTTCGCCCGAAAAACATCAAACAAACTTGCGCGAAGTGCCGGCGCGAAGCAGAATGACCGTCAAGCCGAGACCGTCGAAAAAATCGGCGAGGAAGCCCGCCGACCAAGAAGTCGGTGGACCCCAGGGAGGTCTTCATGGACGGCACCGTCCGTTTCGATTTCATCCACTTCATGCACTACGTGCATCTGCCGGAGAACCACAAAGAGTTCGCCTCGCTGTGGGTCGACTTCCCGAACAAGTATTTCGACCCGGCGAAGGGCCGCGCGCTTTATCAACGTTACATGTCCGAGCTGGTGCTCGCCGACGAGCTCGGCTTCGACGCCATCGTCGTCAACGAGCATCACAACACGGCGTACAGCCTGATGCCGGCGCCGAACCTGATCGCCGCCGCGCTCATTCCGCAAATCAAACAGGCCAAAATCTGCGTGTGGGGCACGCCGCCCAATCTCGAATACCCGAACCGCCTGGCGGAAGAATATGCGATGCTCAACGTCTTGTCGGGCGGCCGGCTGGAAGTTGCGTTCCCGCTCGGCACCGGCATGGAATACTGGTCCAACGCGATCAATCCGGCGACCGCGCGCGACCGCTACCGCAAATCGATCGACATCATCCTGCAGGCATGGACGCAGGACGGGCCGACCACCTATTACGGCGATTTCTACACCTACCGCTATCTCAATCCGTGGCCGCGGCCGGTGCAGAAGCCGCATCCGCCCTGCTACATCGTCGGTACCGGCAGTCCGGAGACGGTCGAGCTCGCGGCCAAGCTCGGGTTCGGTTACGCCTCGGTGTTCGTCACCAAGGATCGCGCCGCCGAACTCAATGAGCAGCTGCGCCGCAGCGGCGCCAAGCACGGCCACCACATCCGGCCGGATCAGCTGCCGCTGCAGGTGATCACCTACGTCGCCGAGACCAAGGAAAAGGCCGAAGAAGAAGCGGTCGACCACATCCGCTATTTCTTCGAGGACGCGCTGCGCACCACGCCGACGTTCCTCAACCCGCCCGGCTATATTTCGGTCGATCAGTTGAAGAAGCGCGCGGCGCTGGCGAACAAGCTGCACGGCGCCTTCAGCTTCCAGAACATCAACGAGGCCTTCTTCGTCGCCGTCGGCACAGCCGATCAGGTGGTCGAACAGCTCACGCAATGGGGCGAGACCATGGGCACCAACCATTTCGTCATTTTCGGCGCCATCGGCGACATGCCGCACTGGAAAGTCGTCAAGAACCTGAACCTGATCGCGCAGGACGTCATCCCGCGCATGCGCGCCGCGGCCGCTTCAAACCGCCGCGTCGCCGCCGAATAGCCGACAACAACAAACACGGGGAGGATTGCTCCATGGCCCGCCCGGACCCTTTGGCCGGATTCGACCGCCAGGTTTTAACCGTCAACGGCGTCAAGACCGTGGTGCTGACCGCGGGGCAAGGCGAACCGCTGGTGTTTCTGCACGGCGCCGGCACCTGGCACGGCTTCGCATTCGCCCTGCCCTGGGCGCAGAAGTATCGTGTCATCATTCCGTTCCATCCGGGGTTCGCCAACTCCGGCGATTATCCGGGGTTGAGCGACATGCACGACTACGTCCTGCATTATCTCGATCTCTTCGACGCGCTCGGCATCGACAAATTCCGGCTGGTCGGCTTTTCGCTCGGCGGCCTGTTGGCGGCGAAATTCGCCGTCGAGCACGGCCACCGGATCGAACGGCTGGTGCTCGTCGGCCCCGCCGGCCTGCGCGGGAAGGAGCGGCCGAACGTCTGACGTGCTCAGCCTGCCGCCCGATCAGATTCCGTCGATGCTGGTGACGAATTTCGACGTCATCAAACCTTATCTGCCGGAAGGGCCCGATCTCGATTTCATGGGCGATCGTTACCGCGAGGGCGGCACGCTCGCGCGCCTGTTATGGGAACACCCTTACGATCTCAAACTGCACCGGCATCTGCACCGTCTGACCATGCCGACCCTGCTGGTCTGGGGCGAAGACGACCGTCTCATCCCGGTGCAGCTCGCCAACGTCTGGCGCCGGTTCATTCCCAAGGCCGACATTCAGATCTTCAAGGGCGCCGGCCACCTCGTGCTCGACGAAAAACGCGAAGCCGTGGACGCGGTGCAGCGGTTTTTGAGTTGAGGCGCGCTGTCATTCCGGGGCGCCCCGGAATGACGAAAGAAAAACCGTAGGCTCAGCCCTCACCCAAGCGGCGCAGTCGCCGCGATCAACCAATCTCGCGTCTCCGCATCGACAAGCGGCGACAGCGTTTCGCGCACCCGCGCGTGATAGGCATTCAGCCACGCGATTTCCTCCGCCGTCATCATCGCCGCATCGATGAGCCGCAGATCGATCGGCGCCAGCGTCAGCGTCTCGAACGCATTGAGCGGCCGTTCCGCGCCGGCGGCCGGCGGCGCTTCGATGACCAGGACCAGATTTTCGATGCGGATGCCGTAGGCGCCGGTGCGGTAATAGCCGGGCTCGTTGGACAGGATCATGCCGCGCTCGAGCACCGCCTCGCCGAGCTTGGAGATGCGGGCCGGACCTTCGTGCACGGACAGATAGCTGCCGACGCCGTGGCCGGTGCCGTGATCGAAATCGAGCCCGGCGCGCCACAGGAATTGCCGGGCGAACGGGTCGAGCTGCGCGCCGGAGGTGCCGTCGGGGAACACCGCGCGCGCGATCGCGATGTGCCCCTTCAGCACGCGCGTAAAATTCGCACGCATGTCGGCGCTCGGCGTGCCGACCGCGACGGTGCGCGTGATGTCGGTGGTGCCGTCCTCGTACTGCGCGCCGGAATCGATCAAAAAGAGTTCGCCCGGCGCGATGCGCCGGTTGCTGGCGCGGGTGACGCGGTAATGCACGATGGCGCCGTTCGGCCCGGCGCCGGAAATGGTCGGGAACGACACGTCTTTGAGAACGCCGGTGTCGCGGCGAAAGCTCTCCAGCGCCTCGACCGCGTCGATCTCGGTCAGGTGTCCCTGCGGCGCCTCGCGGTCGAACCAGGCGAGGAAGCGCGTCACCGCCGCGCCGTCGCGCTCGTGCGCGGCGCGCGCGCCGGCGATCTCGACGGCATTCTTCACCGCCTTCATCGGCGCGATGAGATCGCCGCCGCGGATCACCTTGCCGCCGTTGCCGCTGACGAGGCGCGCGATCGCCTCGGGGCAACTCGCCGGATCGAGCCGCACCGCTTTCTGGGCGGTGCCGAGCGCGACGAGATCGGCGTCGAACTCACTCTCCGTACGCACCTCGGCCAGCGTTTCGAGGCGTCCGCGGACGATGTCGCCGACCTTGCCGGGATCGACATAGAGCGCGGGCCGGCCGTCCTTCGGCACCAGCGCGAACGCCAGCACCACCGGCGTATGCGCGATATCGCCGCCGCGGATGTTGAACAGCCATGACACCGCCTGCGGGTCCGACACCACCAGGACATCGGCGGGAGATTTTCCCAGTTCGGCGCGCAGCCGCGTGAGCTTGTCTTGCGCTGCCTCGCCGGCATAGCGCACGTCGTGCAGGACGACGGCGCCGGACGGCGGCGCCGGACGGTCGGTCCAAATCACGTCGATTGGATTGTCGTCGACCGCGACGAGGCTCGCCCCCGCCGCGGCGCAGGCTTTCGCCAGCCGTTCGGCGCCGTCGACCGTATGCAGCCATGGCGAATAGCCGAGCTTGGCGCCGGCGGAGAGATTGGCTTCGATCCACGCCGCCAGCGGCCGCTCGACCAGATGCTCGATGGCGAAGACCGCGGTGTCGGTCTCGTCGCGCACCTGCACCTGATAGCGGCCGTCGACGAACAACGCGGCGCGGTCGGCGAGCACGATGGCGGCGCCGGCGGAACCGGTGAAGCCGGTGAGCCAGGCGAGCCGCTCGGCGCAGGGCGGCACGTATTCGTTCTGGAAGCGATCCGTTCGCGGCACGATGAAGCCGTCGAGGCCGCGCTCTTTGAGTTCAGCCCGCAACGCCGCGACCCGCGGCGCGATGGCGCCGCGATCGCTGCGCGCTTCGAACGATTGGAAATGCGCCTCGAACATGCGGAGCAATTTAGGGAGAGCGGCGGCGCGCGGCAACGGCATGGCGTCGCCGGGTCCGCCGGACGAACACGAGAGTCGTCCAGCCGTCGAGGTCGATACGCCGTTCGAGCGCCAGCGGCCGGTAGGCGGCGATCACCGCGTTCGCCTGCGCCGCCAGCAGGCCGGAAAGGACGATGCGCGCGCCGGGCGCGGCGAGCTTCTGCAGCGGCGACGCCAGCCGCAGCAGCGGGCCAAGCAGAATATTGGCGATGATGAGGTCGAACGGCGCGTCTTCGCGCAGCCGCCGCGCAGCGACCCCATCCGCGCGGATGATCTCGACCAGCGCGCCGGCGCGGTTGAGCCGGGCGTTGGTGCGCGCCACCCGCACGGCGACGGGATCGATGTCGGTCGCCAGCACGCGCCGCTGCAAAACGCGCGCGGCCGCAATGGCGAGGACGCCGCTGCCGGTGCCGAGGTCGAGCAGGCGCGGCGCGGCATGCCGCGGGCTCCAAGAGCGGCAAATCCGGTCGAGCGCCAAGAGGCAGCCGCGGGTGGTGCCGTGATGGCCGGTGCCGAACGCGAGCGCCGCCTCGATCTCGATGCCGATCCGGTTGACCGCAACGCGCGCGCGGTCGTGCGCGCCATGGACGACAAAGCGCCCGGCGGTGACCGGCGCAAGGCCCGCGAGACTGGCGCCGACCCAGTCCTGCTCCGCCACGCGCGCGAAGCGTAATTCCGCCGCGACTTCGGCCCCGGCGGCGGCCGCCACCAGCGCTCGCACTGCATCCTCGTCCGGCGGCGTGCGGAAATAAATCACCACCTGCGAACGTCCAGCGGACACCACCGATAGGCTGACCGCGACATCTTCCGCGTCCAGACTCTCGGTAATGAGCGCTGCGATCCGGGAGGCCGCTTGTCCACCGGTTTCGAGCTGTGCCGTCACAGTGCCTTCGGCTTCGGGTGTCCGTTCGTAACTCATTGATTTATTATCATTTTGTTCGATTTTGCCCGCGATTCACAGCGGCCTGGAAATATCGGCGATGGAGGCTATGCGCCGCGAATTGCCAACCTTATCCACAAGCTTAACCACAACTCGTACCAAGGGATCGCCGCAGGTTTTCAAAGCCGCACCAATAGGTTGCGCCGTGCCGGCATTGATCGGCGTTTTTGCTCCAGGGGCGGAAATCCGTTAAAATGAAACTTGTCGGGTCGGCTTCGGAGAGACTTCGGAGAGCTGTCATGAACGTCGTCGTCTTCGCATCGCGCAAGGGCGGTTCGGGCAAGAGCACATTGGCGGCACACCTCGCCGCCCACGCCCACAAGCCGTCGCGGCCTTTTCTGCTCATCGACGCCGATCCGCAAGGATCGCTGACGCTGTGGCGCCATCTGCGCAAGCGCGACGACCTGCCGTTGAAGACCGCGCAACGCGGCATCGCCGACATCGTCAAGGCCGCCAAGCGCGACGGCACCGAATGGGTCTTCATCGACACCGCGCCGAACATGTCGGCGAGTGTCACCGAAGCGATCCGCGCCGCCACGCTGGTGATCATTCCATGCCGGCCCGGCCTGTTCGATCTCGAAGCGATCAAGGACACGGTCGCGTACGCCCGCGAGGCGCGTAAGCCTTTCGCGGTCGTCATCAACGCCGCGCCGCCGCGGCGGCAGGACGTGGAGGCGCCGGCGGTCGCGCACGCCCGAAAGACGCTCGCCGAGCTGCACATCCCGGTGTGGGGCGGACAGATCACCCAGCGGGCGGCATTCTCGCTCGCGCTGGAGGAAGGCGAAGGCGCCAAGGAATACGACGCCGATTCCTACGCCGCCGCCGAAATCGGGCGGCTGTGGGCGGCGATCGAGAAATCCGTCAAAGCCATCCACGGCGCGAAAGAGGGCGGCGCGATGCATCGCGTCGCCGCGTAACGCGCTTTAATACTGATTGAAACCCCGGAACGGTGACGGCGGGGGCGGCGGCTGGCTCGGCCACTGCTGGCCGTAGTATGGCCGTGGCTGGGGATACGGCTCTTGCCGCGCGTAATAAGGTTGCGGCTGCTGCCGGTAATAGGGTGGCGGCTGCTGCGTATAGGCTGGCGCCGGATCGCCGTAGCCCGGCGCAATCTGCATCGGTTGAGCGGCGCTTGCCTCGACCGGCGCACTGCGCCGCGCGATTGGCACGCCGTCGGCGCCCGGCGTCCGGCCGGAGACGATGACCGTCGTGTCCTTCATGCCTTCGGTCTTCACCAGCTCGAACAGCGTCGCGGCGTGATCGGGCGACAGCCGCACACAGCCATGGGAGACGGGAAGGCCGAGGTGCTTGACGTCGAAAAAGCCGTGAACGGCATGGCCGTGCAGGTCGAAGAAGATCGCGTGCGGCATCGGCGCATTGTCCCATTCCTGGGACAGGTGGTCGGCGTCCATGCGGTTCGGCCTGAAGGTGCCGTTCGGCGTGTCGTAGCCGGGCCGTCCGGTCGAGACCGGCCAGACATAGCGCTGCGCGCCGTCGACCGCGACCGCCATCTGCTGCGTCGACTTGTCGATATTGACGACGATGTCGGCGCTGGCGGGGGCGGCGAGCGGCAAAGCGAGCGCCGCGGCAATGAGCAGGGCGGGATACGGGATCGCGGGACGCATGAATACGGGACGCATGGCTTGCACCTGATCACTCGGATGATCGCTTGGACCTGACGGATTCGAGCCCCCAGCTTGAGGCCCCATAGTAAAAGCCTCACGCGGACTATTGGTTCAAATTAACGGCATAAACGCTCCGATCGGCGAAATGGTGAATGAAATGCGGCCGGATTGTTGAACGCGGCCGCCGGGCGGCGGTTGGCGGCGAGGGTGGACGAGCGGCGCGAAGCGTCGTATGCGCTGAAACTGAACATCGCGTCGGCATGCCGAACGGCACCGCGCGGGAGCGCATCCGGGGAGGGAATCGAATGCCGCTTTGTCAGATCGCGCAATTGCGAAAGCCTCACGGCGCAGCGGTCGAACGCCGATGAGCGATATTCTCAATCTGCCACGCCCCGCTTGGATGAGCGAGGATGTCGTCCTGCTCGAGGACCAGGCGCGGCGCTTCATCGCCGCCGAATTCGTGCCGCATCTGGAGAAATGGCACGAGGACCACTTCTACCCGCGCGAGGTGTGGACCAAGGCCGGCGAGGCCGGGCTGCTCTGCGCGTCAATGCCGGAGGAATACGGCGGCGGCGGCGGCACGTTCGCGCACGAGGCAGTGATCGACCGCGAATACTCGCTCGCCGGCTTCGACACCTTCGGCGCGCCGCTGCATTCGGGCATCGTCGCGCCCTATATTCTTCATTATGGCACCGAGGAGCAGAAGCGGCGCTGGCTGCCCAAGCTCGCGACCGGCGAATTGGTCGGCGCCATCGCCATGAGCGAGCCCGGCACCGGCTCCGACCTGCAAGGCGTGCGCACCAGCGCCAAGAAGTCCGGCAACGGCTATGTGCTCAACGGCTCGAAGACCTTCATCACCAACGGGCAGCACGCCAACCTCATCATCGTCGTCGCCAAGACCGATCCCAAGCAGGGCGCCAAGGGCGTCTCGCTGATGGTGGTCGAGACCGCCGACGCCGCCGGCTTTCGCCGCGGCCGCAAGCTGAAAAAACTCGGCATGGATTCCGCCGACACCTCGGAATTGTTCTTCGAGGAGGTTGCGCTGCCGGCGGAGAGCCTGCTCGGCACCGAGGAAGGCCAGGGCTTCTATCAGCTGATGAAGGAGTTGCCGCAGGAGCGGCTGATCGTCGGCGTGCATGCCGTCGCCATGATCGAGCGCGCCATCGCCTTGACCGTCGATTACGTCAAGCAGCGCCAGGCCTTCGGCAAGAAGATCATGGAGTTTCAGAACACGCAGTTCGTGCTGGCCGAGTGCAAGAGCGAGGCGACCGTCGCCAAGGTCTTCCTCGACCATTGCATCGAGCGGCACGTCAAGGGCGAGCTCGACACCGTGACGGCCTCGATGGCCAAATACTGGCTGACCGATCTGCTCGCCAAGATCGTCGACCGCTGCCTGCAACTGTTTGGCGGCTACGGCTTCATGGACGAGTATCCGATCTCGCGGCTCTACCGCGACGCCCGCGTCATGCGCATCTACGCCGGCACCAACGAGATCATGAAGCTGCTCATTGCCAGGAGTCTTTAGGCGTCGCCGCGGCGTCCGCGCGTTTCGTGCGCGCCTCCGCCGCGGCGTGGATCGCGGCGCGCACGCGCTGATAGGAGCCGCAGCGGCAGATATTGGTGATCGCGGCGTCGATGTCGCCGTCCGTCGGCTTCGGCTTGTCCCTGATGAGCGCGACCACCGCCATCATCATCCCGCTCTGGCAATAGCCGCATTGCGGCACGTCGAAGTCGATCCAGGCCTGCTGCACCGGGTGCAGCTTGCCGTCCTGCGCCAGCGCCTCGACCGTCGTGACGCGCTTGTTGCCGAGCGAGCCGACCGGCACCTGACACGACCGCGTGACGACGCCGTCGATATGCACCGTGCAGGCGCCGCATTGCGCGATGCCGCAGCCGTATTTGGTGCCGGTGAGCCCGATTGAGTTCCCGCAACACCCATAAGAGGGGCGTATCGGGCTCGACGTTGACCTCGTAGGTTTTGCCGTTGACGGAAAGCGCCGTCATGCTCGCGTCCTGTTGCCGGGCGGATCGTACTCTTCTGAATAACAAATGCGAAGCGGCATCGGGCGATGCGTCACATGTGCCGGTAAACATAAGGTTCGCTGTCGCGGATTGCGGCGGCGGCGAGCGCGGCGACGGTATCGTGGCCCGGCGCGAGGTGACAGACCGGATCGGTCGCGCGGGCGTCGCCGGTGAGCGCGAAGGCCTGGCAGCGGCAGCCGCCGAAATCGACCTCGCGCCGTTCGCAGCTGCGGCACGGCTCCCGCATCCAATCGGTGCCGCGGAAAGCGTTGAAGGCCGGCGAGTTGGCCCAGATGTCGGCGAGCGAATGCTCGCGCACCGACCAGAATTCGAGGCCGGGGATCGATTCGGCGGCGTGGCATGGCAACACTTTGCCGGCCGGCGTCACATTGAGCGACCGCCGTCCCCAGCCGCCGACACAAGGCTTCGGCAGCCGTGCATAATAATCCGGTACCACGGCGTCGATCACAATCTCGCCGTGGTGGCGCGCCCGCAGCTCATCGACCGCAGCCGCGGCGCGCTCGACCTGCTCGGCCGTCGGCATCAGGGCGCTGCGGTTCTTCAACGCCCAGCCGTAATATTGCGCGTGGGCGATCTCGACCCGGCTGGCGCCGAGCTTCAGCGCCAGCGCTACCATGTCGGCGACCCGGTCGATGTTGGCGCGATGCATGACGGCATTGACCGTGAGCGGGATTTTCAAGTCGACGACCGCCCCGGCGAGCGCGCGCTTGCGGGCGAAGGCGCCGTCGTAGCCGGCAATGTGGTCGGCGCTCTTCGGTTCGCTGTCCTGGATCGAAATCTGCACGTGGTCGAGGCCAGCCGTCGCGAGCTTCTCCAGCGTCTCGACCGTGATGCCGACCGCCGAGGTGATCAGATTGGTGTAGAGGCCGGCCGCGTGCGCCGCCGCCTGGATAGCGACGAGGTCGCGGCGCGCGCCCGGTTCGCCGCCGGAGAGATGCACCTGCAGCACGCCGAGCGCCGCCGCCTCGCGAAACACCCGCGCCCAGGTTTCGGTGTCGAGCTCGCTCGCCCGCGCATCAAGCGCCAGCGGATTGGAGCAATACGGACACCCCAGCGGACAGACGTGCGTCAGCTCGGCCAAGAGGCCGAGGGGCGAGTGCAGCGCTGTGTTCTTTTCGGCCATGAGGTCCTTATCACAACTCCAACAGCCTCTTATCGGCAAGGCCGCGCAGCAACGCGGTCACGTCGGTATGGACGCGGTCGCGTGGCGCCTTGAACGTCGCGGCCAGATCGTCGACGATCGCCGCGAAGGTCGCCTCGCCGGTGCAGCGTTTGACGATCTCCACGGCAATGGCGTCGGCCTTGAACACGCGCTCCGGCGCGAGCAGCACCCAGCCGCCCTGCGCCTCGTTGTGCACGAGCCGCACGCCGCGCGGCAGCCGCGGGCGGGCATCGGCGGGAATGGCGGGCGTTGGTTCGCTCAATATGGCTTGTTTCTTTCGGTTCGATTTGTTGGTGCGGCCTAGTGGTCTTTGGGCACGAAAGCGTCGGGCGGAACCAGCTTCGGCGCGACATAGGCGTGATAGAGCGCATCCAGCATCGCCCACAATACGTCGCATTTGAATTCGAGCGCGGCAAGCACGCTCTGCTGGGCCTCCGCGGTGCGGGCGTGGCGCTTGACGTAATCGAGCGCGAAACGCGAGTTGCGCTCGGCCTGGGGCGGGCGCTGCGCGAAATAAGCGAGCGTCTCCTTGGTCACGAAATCGTAGTTCTCGAGCATGCCGGCGATGCGCTCGCTGATGATCGCCGGCGAGAACAATTCCGTCAGCGACGAGGCGATCGCCTCGAGCAACGATTTTTCGCGCACGAAATGCACATAGGCGTCGACCGCGAAGCGCGTCGCCGGCAACAGGCCGCGCAGCGCCACCACGTCGTCGCGGTCGAGCCCGAGCCCGTCGGTGAGCTTGAGCCAGCGCGCGATGCCGCCTTCGCCCTCTTGCGCGCCGTCGTGATCGACGAGGCGGCTGCGCCATTCGCGCCGGGTCGCGGAATCCGGGCAGCGGGCGATCAGGCTCGCGTCCTTCACCGGGATCATGGCCTG
Source organism: uncultured Pseudomonadota bacterium (assembly GCA_963836095.1). Lineage (GTDB taxonomy): Bacteria > Pseudomonadota > Alphaproteobacteria > Rhizobiales > Xanthobacteraceae > BOG-931. Next base: position 284,869 of record CAWIHU010000009.1, on the reverse strand, counting down.
ATAGTAATAGCGATTGAGCGCCCAGGCCTGCACCTGACCCTTGCTGCAGGCGCCGCCGTGCAGCAGCTTGTGAAACGGGTGCAGCCGGTGATAACGCCGCGCGCCGATGTCGCGCAGCGCCGCTTCGAGTTCCGCTTCGCTCAGCAACTTCATTTCATCCTCCCGGCTGTCGACGAGGATGGCGTGTGCTTGTTCACAGCACGATCTCCATCCCGTCCTCGGCGATCTCGAAGCCGGCGGCTTCGACCTGGCGCCGTTCGGGGGAATCCTCGATCAGGATCGGATTGGTGTTGTTGATGTGGGTCAAGATCACGCGGCCCGGAAGGCCGGCCAGCGTGGCGAGGGTGCCGTCAGCGCCGCCGACCGGCATGTGACCCATGCGCCGGCCGGATTTGCCGCCGGTGCCGGTCGCGGTCATTTCGTCGTCGCGAAACAGCGTGCCGTCGAACAGCACCACGTCGGCGCGGGCAAGGCGCGCCCGCAGCGCCGGCGGGACGCCGGCCGCGCCCGGCACATAAGCGAGCCGCCGGCCGCCATGGACGAGTTCGACGCCGACATTGGCGCCGGTTTCGGCATCGAGCGCGGGATCGTCGTCTTCCAGATAAAGCGCGACCTTGCCGGGAACGGCGAACAGCTCCGCCTCGATGCCGCCGGGCAGCGCGAACGGCGCCCCCAGCGCGACGGCCGTGCGCGTCACGAGGTCGGGGGCGAGCACCCGGAAGATCGGATTGGCGTCGAGCGCCGCGAGCGTCTCGGCGGTGGCCTGCACGGAAAACTCCTGGCGTTCGCGCAAGGTCAAAAGCCCCGCCGTTTGATCGACCTCGGCGCCGGTCAAGACCACGGCCGCGATCGGACTGCCGCGCAAAGCGTCGCGCGCACCTTGGCGCGGGTGCAGCGCCGGCGTCGCCTGCAATTGCGCCCGCAAATCGGGCGAGGCATTGAGGATGATCCAAGTCTTGCCGTCGGCGCAGACGGCAAGACTTGCTTGGGTTCGCGGTTTGACACGCCGATCACCGGACCAGGCGAGGCAACAAACCGGGCAGCGGCAATTCCATTGCGGAAAACCGCCCCCGGCCGCGGCACCGAGGACGATGGCGGTCAGGCGCCCCATTCAGGGCAACGCGAACTATTCAACGATCAAAACTCGGCCGGCAGATAGCCGTTGATCTCGAGGCCGATGCAGATTTCGACGAGGGTCGGGGTTGTCCAGGCCATGGCTGTGTTCCTCTTTTGAAGGCGTGAGACCATTGTGGTCCGGTCTCGCTGCCGTTTTCCCGGCGAGGCCGGATAGCCTTCACAAAGTAAAACAATGCCGGCCCCCTCCACAAGAGGGGTGGAGGGGCGCCCGCACATCTTATGCTAGCAAGGTCTCGGCGCCGGCCTCGCCGTGGGCAGGCGGTGGGCCGACCGCGACGGCAGTGCCGTCGCGCGGCTCGAGCGACCCCATGCCGGCAAGCGGCACCGCGTTTGCCGGCACCACCGGCAGATCGACCCAGCGCAACGCCTTGTAGTCGAAGCCCTGCGCGATCGTCGGCTTGACGACGTTGAAGTACGGCGAGATGTCGAAGTCGCGCGGGCAATACAGCGAGGAATGCCGGATCTCCATGATCTGCTGGCGGGCCCACCGGCTGCCGATCCGCGTGACCTTGGGCAGAATTGGATAGCGTACGGCGCGGAACGCGTCCGCGATCAGCGCGGAGCAAATCAGCCGCGTCGGATCGCCCGAACCGAGCGCGATGAGGCGGCGGCGCCAGTGCTGCGGCACCGGCAGCGGCAACAGATAACGCATGAGATCGATGATATTTTTCAGATCGTAGGCGTAGCCGATCCGCGCCAGGGCGTAACCGCACACGGCCGCGCAGTCGGCGTGCGTCAAACCGACCGGCCGGCAGATGCGGGTGTGAAAGCGCTCGTATTTCGACAGCGGCGCACTGACGACGCCTTCGCCGACATTGGCCTCGATGAGAACGTGAGGCTCGCCCGCGTCCGTGGCGCGTCCGGCGATCGGGCCGACGAACAGCGCCGCGTGCGACCAGGTCGACTGGGTCAGATATTTGATGACGCCGGAGATGCGGTTGTTGCCTTCGACCAGAAGCACGTCGCCCGGCGCGAGCGAGCAACGCAATGCGTCGGGATCGCTCGGCGTGAACGGCTCGTAGCCGGACACGGGCTTGTCCAGATGGCGGGCGATCACGCGCCCAACGCCGTCGAGCAGCTTGCTCATGCGGGCCTCCGCCGCCGCGCGGTTTTGCCGCGTCCTTCGTCATTGCGGGCATTTTACGCAAAAGCCCTTGCAATTTGGTTCACACGGCCATCACGATGATCAAGCCAACCGCAACCACGCTGTTTGCGCGCCGCGCGCCGTTGGGGCAATCTCGCGACAAAGCTGCGCAAGCATTTGGAAACCATGCCGCGACTGAGCCGCCGCTCGTTTCTTGCCGCCTCGGCGGCGCTGGCGACACGACCCGCGGTCGGCGCGACGGCGCCCGCAGCGGCCAGCGTCGATGTCGTGATCGTCGGTGCCGGCGCGGCAGGCATCGCCGCGGCGCGCCGCGTCGCCGCGGCGGGACGCAAGTTCGCGCTGATCGAGGCGAGCGATCATATCGGCGGCCGCTGCGTGACCGATACGCGCATCTTCGGCGTGCCCTACGACCGCGGCGCGCATTGGATCCACATGCCCGACCTCAATCCGCTGACCAAGCTCGCGCGGCCGCGCCGGATCGAAGTCTATCCGGCGCCGGCGAGCCTGAAGGTGCGCATCGGCCGGCGCTACGCGCGCGAGGGCGAGCTCGAGGATTTTCTGGCGCTCCAGGTTCGCACCAATCGCGCCATCGCCGACGCAGCGCGCAAGGGCGACGTGCCCGCGGCCCAGGCGCTGCCGAGCGATCTCGGCGACTGGCGGCCGACGCTCGAATTCATGCTGGGGCCGTTCGGCTGCGGCAAGGAGCTGACCGAAGTGTCGGCCGTCGACTTCGCCAAATCCGCCGAGCGCGATAACGACGCGTTCTGCCGGCAGGGTTTCGGCGCGCTGCTGGCGGCGTTCGCCGCGGGAATTCCGGTGCAGCTCTCGACCCCGGCGACCGCGATCGACTCACGCCGCAATCTCATGGTGGAAACGCCGCGAGGCACGATCAACGCCCGGGCCGCCATCGTCACCGTATCGACCAACGTCGTCACCTCGGGCGGCATCAAGTTCACGCCGGAACTCGGCGCGCGGCAACGCGATGCCTTCGCCAAGCTCGCGCTCGGCAGCTATGACCACATCGCGCTCGAATTCGGCACCGAAGCGCTCGGCCTCGACAGCGACGATCTGGTGTTCGAGAAATCGGCCGACGGTCACACCGCCGCCTTTCTCGCCAACGTTGCCGGCACGCCCTTGTGCGTCGTCGAAGTCGCCGGCAAGTTCGGCCGCGACCTCGCCGCGCACGGCGACGCCGCGATGGTCGACTTCGCCGCCGATTGGCTGGCGGGCCTCTACGGCGCGGACGTGAAGAAGGCGATCAAACGCTCGCACGCCACGCGCTGGAACAGCGACAAGTGGACGCAGGGCGCGTTCTCGGCCGCCGCGCCGGGCGGGCAAGGCGCGCGCCGTACCCTGATGGAGCCGGTGAACGACGCCATCTGGTTCGCCGGCGAAGCCGCGCACGAGACGCTCTGGGGCACGGTCGGCGGCGCCTGGGAATCCGGCGAGCGCGCGGCCGACGCGGTGCTGCGCCGGCTCGGCGGGCAAAAGGAGCCGCCGCCGGCGGAAGCCGAAGCGGCGCCGAAGCATAAGGCGAAGCGCCGGCGCGCCGCGCGGGAAGAAGAGCGTGGATTTTTGGGCACGCCACGCATTTTCCGCGACGGATCGCGCTGATCCTTTCACCAGTTAAAGCGGGATGACGATTCGAAGAAAAGTCATCTCGGGCTAATCGGCGGCCGCCGGCAGGGCGGCCACATTCTCGGTGAGGCTCGGGGCCGGGCTCGTCGACAGCATGCGGTCGAGCAGTTCGCCGATCGCCGCCGACACCTGCGCGTCAGTCCACGCGCCTTTGAGGGTGAACCATTTGGGCACCCAGTGAACCGCGCCGAGCAGGACAAAGACGGTCAGTTTAGGATCGCACGGCACGATGCTGCCGTCGCGGATGCCCTCTTTCACCAGATTGCGGAGTTCGTGCTCGAAGGCGTCGCGTTGCTCGACCAGCCGCGCGCGATCAGCCGGCGTCAGCGCGTGCTCCTCGGTCAACAGCAGCGATTCGTTCGATTCGCCAATCATCGTCTCGAGACAGTTGCGCAGCATCAGGACCAGCTTCGTCTCGGCCGTTGCTGCCGTCGCGCTTGGCGGCGGTGAGGCTGTCGTTCGCCACCCGCATGGCCCGCTCGAAGCAAGCGGCCACCAGCGCGCTCTTGGTTGGAAAATAATAGTAGAGCGCCGCCTTGGTGACGCCGAGGCTCTGCGCGATCTCCTCCAGCGAAGTCTGGGCGAACCCCCTTCGGTTGAACGCGGATACGGCGGCGCGCAACAGCGCCTCCCGTTTCATTTCCCGCTGCATCGAGCGGCTGGGCACCGCGTCCTGCCATGCGCCTTCCGCTTTCGTTTTTGCGGCCGTGCCTCGCTTCGCCGCTCTTTTCTTAGCCATGCTCCCCCGTCCAAACGCGCCTTTCGGTCGCGTTCCCCCGCTGCCCTTATGATGACGCCCCCGATTTCGTACTATCTCAGATACGCGCCTTTTGACAGAACACACGCCAAGAATGTAACGGGATCGCGCGCATTTTGCAGGGCAGGGCGCGGTTTGCTTCGGGTCGCGGGCGCCAGGTGGAGGCCGCGGCGAAAGCCGTGCCGCGCGTCACGCGCTTCCGTGCAGCTCTTTGACCTTGGCGCGATCGATCGCGCCGGCCGCCGTCTTGGGCAGGGCGGCGACGAATGCGACGTATTTGGGCCGCTTGTAACGCGCGATCCGGCCGGCGACGAAATCGATCACGGTCTCCGCCGTCGCCGTCTGTCCGGGCTCGAGGACGCAGACCGCTTTGATCGCCTCGCCCCATTGCGGGTCGGGCACACCGAACACCACCACCTCGGCGATCGCGGGATGGGCCGCGATCGCGCCCTCGACCTCGGCCGGATAGACGTTCTCGCCGCCGGGCTTGATCAGCTCCTTGGCGGGCGAGCGGCCCTTGTACCAAAGAAAGCCGTCGGCATCGAAGGCGCCATGGTCGCCGGTGTGATGCCAGCCATTGCGGAAGGTGAAGGCGGTGTCGGCTTCGCAATTCCAGTAGCCCTTGAACACGGCCGGACCGCGCACTGCGATCTCGCCGACCTCGCCCGCGGCGACGGGACGGTCGGCGTCGTCGAGCACGGCGACGGTGTTGAGAAAGCCCGGCCGCCCGGCCGCGCCGGGCCGATCGCGAAACCGGCCCAGCGTCACGAACCCCGACGTTTCCGATTGGCCGAAGATCGTCCAGAAGCGCGCATCCGGGCAGAGCCGCTCGAAACGCGTAATGGTCTCGGCGCTGTCGAGGCCGGTGACGACGCGCAGACTGCCGAGATCGGCGGCGCCGCCGGCACGGGCTTCGGCGGCGTCGAGGAGCGCGCTCAGGATCGGCGGAAACTCCGCCAGCAACGTCGCGCGCGCGGCGCGGATCGAGGCGAGCGCGGTCAAGGGATCGAACTTCGGTACGATGACGGTCGCGCCGCCGGCGTGTTGGGCGGCCGCGAACATGGCGAGACCGGCGAGGTGAAACAGCGGCAGCACGCCCCAATTGACGTTGTCGGGCGTGAGCGCCCAGGAATACAGGAGCTGCGCGCTGTTCGCCACGATGCCCGCCTGTGACAGCAGCGCGCCGCGCGGGCGTCCGCCGACGGCGGCGGTGTAGAACATGACGAAGCCGGCATCGGCCGCACCGTGCGGCTCCGGCAACGCCGTGGCGCTCGCGTCCGCGACGAGCGCCGCGTACGGCGTGAACGGCGCGTCGCCGCCGCCGATGCCATACCAGCGTTCGACGCTCGGCAGCGCCGCTTGGCGACCGTGCAGCAATTTCTGCAGCTCGGCGTCGGCGATGATGATTTTGGGCGCCGCGTCGGCGGCGATGTAGGCGACCTCGTCGGCGCTCAAGCGCCAATTGATCGGCACCAGGATCGCGCCAAGCCGCGCGACCGCGCCATAGAGATCGATAAATTCGAGATTGTTCTGCGACAGCACGACGACGCGGTCGCCGCTTTGCAGGCCCGCGCCGGCAAGGCCGGCCGCCAGCCGTTCGACCCGCGCCAGATAGTCCGCGTGGGTGATGTGCGTGTCGTCGAGGACGAAGGCGGCGCGCTCCGGAAAAAGCCGCGCGTTGCGCCGGATGACGTCGAACAGCGCGAAATCACGCAGCCCCATGATCGATTCCCCACCCGTGCGCGCGTCTCGAGGACGCGGCTTGCATTATCGGTCCGAACGTAAATTTTGCCGCGCGCTGATGTCAATGGGCGGCGGCAAGATGACCGCAGCAGCGGCACAAATTCGGCGGACTTGCGACAACGGCCGCGTTTGACGCGGCCGTTGTACACCTCGCAAGGGATCGGACGGCCGCAATTTCAGCAGTACTTCCCGTAATCGCAATATCCACCCGCCCCGCTTGGAGCCACGCCCGGCGCCACGTCGTAGTAAGTCCGCCCAATCGACTGAGGCGACCCTTCAAAGTAATAAAACGGGCTGCGGGCATAGCCCTCGCTCCAGCCACCAGGCGCCACGTCGTAGTAGGTGCGCCCCATCGACTGCGGGGACCCCTCAAAGAAATAAAATGGCCCGCGGGCATCGCTCTCGCTCCAACGATCGCGGTTCCAGCGACCCGCATACTGAGCGGAGTTATTCATTCCATCTCGCGGCGCCATGCGGTCAGCCTTCGCCGCCCGCTCGCTCCGGTGCGCGGCATTTGAATGCGCGGCACTTGCGCCTTTCTGCATGTCGCTCTTCGGTTCCGCGGACGCCAGCACGGTGGCGCCGAGTAGCACGGCAGCAGCCAAAACAGGGGTGATCTTACCCGACATTGTTCCGTCTCCGTTTGTTGAGGCAGGGCTCCCAGGACAACAAGCGACGGCACGGCGGAGTCGTTCCCCCGTTTTCCGCATCGCAGCCATGATGAGGGCGGGATGCCGACAAAATAGCGCTAACTTGTTACAAACAAACAAAAGGTTCCCGGTCTGGAACCGGGAACCCTTTGTGTTCCAGCACGCCGTGTGCGGCTTCTATTGCAGCGTATTTTGTTGCAGGGACGCGACCAAATGACCGGACGCGGGCGGGCGGCGGTAAAAACCGCTACTCCATCGCCGCCATGCCGAGGCGGTCCAAGAGTTCCAGGTCGCGGCCGCGCGCGGGGTTCGGCGTGGTCAGGAGCTTCGGCCCGTAGAAGATGGAGTTGGCGCCGGCGAGAAAGCAGAGCGCCTGGGTCTCCTCGCTCATGTCCTCGCGGCCGGCGGAGAGCCGCACCATCGAGCGCGGCATGGTGATGCGGGCGACCGCGATGGTGCGCACGAATTCGATCGGATCGAGCGCCGCGACGTCCGCCAGCGGCGTGCCGGCGACGCGGACCAACATGTTGATCGGCACCGATTCGGGATGCGCCGGCAGGCTCGCCAGCGTGGCGATCATGCCGACGCGGTCCTCGCGGCTCTCGCCCATGCCGACGATGCCGCCGCAGCAGACATTGATGCCGGCGGCGCGCACGTGCTCGAGGGTCTCGAGGCGGTCCTGGTAGGTGCGCGTGGTGATGATCTCGCCATAAAACTCCGGCGACGAATCGAGGTTGTGATTGTAGAAGTCGAGGCCGGCGTCCTTGAGCCGCCGCGCCTGTCCGTGCGGTCAGCATGCCGAGCGTGACGCAGCTCTCGAGCCCCAGCGCCTTGACGCCCGCGACCATGGCGCAGACCTGCTCGACGTCGCGGTCCTTGGGCGAGCGCCAGGCGGCGCCCATGCAGAACCGGCTGGCGCCGGCCTCGCGCGCGGCGCGCGCTTCGTCGAGCACGGCGTCGAGCGACATCAGCTTTTCCGCGCGCACGCCGGTCGCGTAGCTCGAGCTCTGCGGACAATAGGCGCAGTCCTCCGGGCAGCCGCCGGTCTTGATCGAGAGCAGGGTCGAAATCTGCACCGCGCGCGGATCGAAATTGTCGCGGTGAACGCTCTGCGCGCGGAACATCAGTTCGGGGAACGGCAGCGCGAACAGCGCCCGCACTTCCTCGCGCGTCCAGTCATTTCGAGGGGCTTGGCGCGGCTCGTGCCAATCTTGTCGGCGCGATTGTCGGGGCGTTTCTTGGCGGGATTCGGTGATCGACATGCCGGCACCTTAGAGCATGTTCGGCGCCGTTGAAAACCGGTTTGAAGCGGGCGGCCGGGCCGACGAAAAGGGCCCGCGACGATCCGCGGGCCCCAGATAGATACGCGAGAGATTAAGAACGATTGCGGGCGATCAGTACTTCGCCACGATCGGCTTCGATTTGGGCGCCCACAGCCTGAAGCTGGTGCGGAACCAAACGTCGAGACCGCAGACCGCATTCGCGCATTCGACGGTATCGTCGAACCACGCCTGCATCGCCACCGGGCCGAAATCGTACCCGACGAGAGCGCCGACCGCGACTTGTGTCTGGTACCCGCAGAGACCGGGCGTGCCGGCGCAGGTGAAGCCGCCGCCGGGGCTGTCCGCGGTGGTCTGGGCTTCGAAATAGCCGACCGGCCCGAACTGCCACTTGCCGACCTTGTAGAGCCAGGTGAAGTCGCCGAACAGCTCGTTACCCGAGATATAGCCGTTCGAAGCCCCTGGAGCGAACGCCGCATTCATCGTGACGCCCCGCGAGGCCGTGCTGATGTCATAGCGGAAGTTGGCCGAGAACAGCCAATTCGCGTCGAGATAGGAGATCGCCGCGCCCGGCGCGAAGGTCCAATAGTCCGGATTGAGGTTCACGCTGCTCCCGGTCGCCATATATTGCGAGCCGTCGGGGCCGACGACGGTGAAGGCTCCGGCGACGAACCAGCCGTGCCCGAGGCTCCAAGACAGATCGATCGGCGTGATGTTGGTATTGGCAAGCTGCGCGTTGGCGCCGGTCGACGTGAACGGCGGGGTGGCCCCCGCTTCGGCGGTCGAGATATAAGCGCCCTGGACGACGGCAGCGCTGTAGGTCGCCCCGAGGAACGTCCAGCCCGGCACAAAGAGCACCGATGCCCCATAGCCGAAGGCCGGCGCGGTAGTCTTGCCCGGAATCGTCTGGTTGCCGGTGCCGGCATTATATAGTCCGGCCGGCAATCCGGTCGCGTTCACCCCGAAGCTGGCATAAATGCCGGTGGGCGGCGCGGCACCGAGCGGCAGGCCTTGGGTGGCGCCGCGCAGGTAGTTGGTGAAGTCGTTCGGCTCGACAGCGAAGCTTTGGCTCAACGTTCCGGCCATCGCAAGCGCAGCGGTCGCGCCGCCTAAGACAAGATTTGTTAGTCGACGGGTCATCAAGCCCCTCCACTTAATTCCAAAGATTGAACCGGCGGGCTCAACGTCGTGGAACGGCGACGTGCAAGCAAGAGCGGGCGGGTCGCCGCGAGGGGTAAAATCATATTTATATTTGGTGCGTTGCAAAAAAATCACGCCGCCATAATCAGCATGGTATCCCTATGAAATCGTTACGATAATTACTTAGGCAAATCGCTCGCACGCGCGGCATTGCTGCGATGCATCATTAGGCAAAACGGCGTCGCCACGGATCAGCGGTCCGGTGGAACCGACATCCTGATCGCGGGCTGCGGCACCGGGGAGCACCCCTTCGACATCGCGCAAAAACAGCCGCACGCGCGCATTCTCGCCGTCGATCTCAGCTTCGCGAGCCTCGCTTATGCGCGCGATGGAGGCGGACGGGCTCGAAACCGCGAGTGTCGCGGACATTTGCAATTGGGAGCGATCGGGCGCATGCTTCGACCGCATCGAGGCGGTCGGCGTCTTGCACCATCTGCCGACCCCAAGGCGGGATGGCGTGTCCTCGTATCGCTGCTCGCCCCGGACGGCACCATGCGGGTCGGCCTCTACAGCGAAGCCGCGCGGCGCTCGATCGTCGAAGCGCGCGCGCTCGATCGCCGCGCGCGGTTACCCGCCGACGGCGGAGGGCATTCGTACCGTGCGCCAGGACATCCTTCGCGCCAGGGACGAGCCGCGGTGGGAGCGGCTCATCACGACCGTCGAGAGCGCGAGCAATAAAAAAGGCCCCGCGAGTTACCGCGGGGCCCGAAGGTGAGATTTAGATTATTATCAGATAGTTCTTGTATCAGATCAGTTCTTGGCGACGAGAGGCTTCGGAGCTTCCGGAGCCCAGAGCCGGAAGCCGAGACGGGTCCACACGTTGAACGCCGTCGATCTGGTCCTGACGATAGACGCTGTCGGTCACCCAAACCTGCAGGTCGACCGGGCCGAAGTCGTAGCCGACCAAGCCGCCGAGGCCGACGTTTTGAGCGTGACCGCAGGAGCCACCGACGCCGTACGTGCAGGGCACGCCGCCGCCGGGGACGTCGTCGGAGATCTGCTCTTCGACATAGGCCACCGGGCCGATTTCCCACTTGCCGAACTTGTAGGCCGCGGTGAAGTCGCCATAGAACAAATCGCCGCTGACGTAGCCGTTGCTGCCGTAGCCGGCACCGAGGACCCGGCCGCCCGACGCACCGTTGAAGTCGAAGAACATATTGGCCGACACCACCCAGTTGTTGGCGAGATACGACACCGCCAAAGTGGGCTCATACGTCCAATAGTCGGGGTTCGTGCGTGCCGGCATACTGCGTGTGCCATCGGAGCCATGAAGTTGAAGCCGGCGCTGACGAACCAGCCGTTGCCCAGATTCCAGGAAAGGGCGATCGGGGTCCAGGTCATGTTCGCGATGGTCATCACGTCACTAATTAGGCGACCGGCGAGACGTTGAAGCTTTGGCTGCCGCTGGTGACCTGCACTTCGTAGAAGGCCGCAACGCCGCGACACTGTAGCTCGCGCCGAGGAATTGCCAGCCGGTCGACCACAGCAACGGCACCGCTTGGGCAACCGCCGGGAAGTTAAGCTTACAGCCGCCGGGACCAGCAAGCGTACACCCGCCGACCCTGCGGGCAGCACACCCTGGTTGCCGCGCCGCTACCCGGCCAGCCGAGGTAAGCGGTTTCCAAGCCGGTGTAGAGGCCGGCCGGAGCCGCCGCACCCAACGGCAGACCGATGGTGGCGCCGTTCAAGCGATTGTAAAACGATCCGGGTTCTTCGGCGAAAGCAGAGCTTGCGAAGCTGCCAATGGCGAGCGCCGCAAGGCCGCCTAGTGCTAGATTTCTCAGTCGGGTCATATGCCCCTCCACCTGTTTGTTCCCCAAGACGACCTGCGTGATAAACTCACGCACGGTGCTCGAACTCGCTGGCACGAACTGCCAACTAGACGTTAACGTCACTTAATCGAGCCCTGAAAGCAATGGTTCGAAGGCTTTTGGTCGGGCGTGAATGTCATTTATGTGGCAATAGTTGCATAAATATCACTCATTTTACCGTGCCCGGGTGGCCTTGCGCGAAAGATTGAGTCTGAGAAAAACATTAGTTTGATCAATATGTTACCCGGGGAAATGGGTCCTGTGCCGGATCGTGTCACAAAAGAAGCTTGACGCCATTTCCGTGAGGCAAAAGCGGCGACTCGGCAGCGGGTAGGCTGTGAACAATGTGGAGGCGGAGCCAGCTCCGCCACGTAGAGCACTACCTCCGCGCGATGTCATTGCGATTCGCCGACTCCGGCCGGGTGGCAACGCGATACGGGCACGTTAAGGAATCGCTCGGCCGGGCCGTCGCCGAACTCACACAACGACGGGAGGCCGGCGCGCGGGACGTGATGAAGCGCGCGGCGCACCTCCCCTCGTCGCGCGCGACAGCGCCTACGCCTTGACCAACGTTCTGCCGGTGACCGCCTCGAGGTTCTTGAAAAAGATCTTGTCGCGGTCGGTCTTCGACAGATCGAGCTTTTCGAGAATGCGCAGCGTCTCGCGCGGGTACATGGTGCCGCCCTCCGGATCGAACGGGCAATCGGAAGCGAACACGATCTTGTCGCGCGGAAAGAATTCCAGGCCGGCCTTGGTCGCCGGCTCCGCGGTGAATACCGCCGTGTCGGCCCAGAAATCCTGCCTGAAGTAATCGAGCACGCGCTTCTTCAGGCTCTTGCGCAGCGCGACATAGTCGGCGTCGGAGGTGCGCGAGCCGAGCACGTCGTTGCCGGGGCCGAGCCGGCCTTCGAGCATCGGCACGATGCCGCCGAAATGGTGGGTGATGATCTTCAGGTTGGGATGATCGTCGATGATCTTGGAGAATACCAGCCGCGCCATCGCGGTCGCGGTTTCGTAGGACCAGCCGAACGTCCACCAGATCTCGTACAGCGACTTGTCCTCGGCGATATAGTCCGGCGTCTCGGCGCCGCGGGTCGGATGCATCCACACCGGCGCGCCGAGTTCGTTCATCTTTTTCCAGAACGGCAGATATTCCGGCCGGTCGAGCGGCCTGCCGGCGACGTTGGTGTAGATCTGCACGCCGAGCGCGCCGAGCTCTTTGATCGCGCGTTCGGCCTCGGCGACGCCGGCGTCGGGCGCGGCGAGCGACACGTGCGCCACCCAGCCGGGGAAATGATCCTTCTCCTTGGCGATGAGTTCGGCGAAGCCGTCATTGATCACGCGACAGAACATGTCGATGTCGGCGCCCGACTTGGCGAATTTCTCGATCGCGGGCTGCGGGTAGGACAGGATCTGCTGATAGTCCTTGTGGCCGTCGACGATCTTCTTGCGCACGTCGAGATCGTAGAGCGCCGGCAACGAGCGCACGCGCTTGCCCATGTCCTTGTAGTCGGCGGCGACGTCGTTGAGCATGTCGAAGAATTTCTTCGGGAAGAAGTGCGTGTAGGCGTCGATACGCATGGGCTTTTCTCCCTTGGGCGGCGCGTTTACGGTCGAGGCGCCCGTCTTATTCATGAGCATGATCTTTTCGGAAAACCGGTCGCCACATTTCCGGATCATGCTGTAGCGCAGCGCGCGGCACGGTGCGCTGCGCTCGGCGTTGCGAATTACGCAGACACGCCTTGCCGAAACGCGCAAGCACGTCGGGCGGGATCGGCCGCGACACAAGGCGCGCCGGATCGGCGGCGTCGCGGCCGACCCACTGCCGCGTCTCGACGCCCTCGACCGCCAGCGCGCCGGCCTTGGTGACGCGGTGCTCGAGGGTAAAGCGCGACGGCTCCACCGCGGTGAGCGTGGTCTCGATCGAAATATCGTCGCCGAACCGGGTCGGAAAGCGGAACCGCGCCCGCGCCTCGACCGCCGGATGGCCGATGAAGTCGTAGGCCTCGAGGTAGTCGATCTTCGCCATGCCGAGCGCGCGCTCGATCAGCACCGTCGTCGACGTTTCGAACATGTCGAAATAGCGCGGATAGAAGATGATGCCGGCGGGATCGCAGTCGCACCATTCGACGCGGGTGCTGCGGATGATGGTGAGCATGGGGGCTGACCTAATTTCCTTTCCCTCCCCCCTTGTGGGGGAGGGTAGGGAGGGGGGTCGGGAGGAGCAGTAAAGTCGCGGACGCTTGTCCAAGCGGCCCGACCCCCACCCCTTCCCCTCCCCACAAGAGCCTGCGCCCGGGCGCGCGCAAGCGCGGCCCGGGTGGGGAGGGGTTAATCAGCGCGGCGCCATGCGCAGCGCGGCATCGAGGCGGACGACTTCGCCGTTGAGGTAGCGGTTCTCGATCATGTGGCGCACCAGCGCGGCGAATTGCGCCGGATCGCCGAGCTTCTTCGGGAACGGCAGCGAGGCGGCGAGGCCCTCCTGCGCCGGCACCGGCAGCGACAGCAGCATCGGCGTCGCGAAGATACCGGGCGCGATGGCGTTGACGCGAACGCCGAACTGGGAAAATTCGCGCGCCGCCGGCATGACCAGCGCAACGACGCCGCCTTTCGAGGCCGCATAGGCGGCCTGGCCGATCTGGCCCTCGAAGGCGGCGACCGAGGCGGTGGAGATGATGACGCCGCGCTCGCCGTCCTCGAGCGGCGGCAGGCTCTGCATGGCGGCGGCGGCGAGCCGCATGGTGTTGAACGTGCCGATCAGGTTGATGCGGATGACGCGCTCGAACTCGGCGAGCGGCATCGGGCCGTCGCGGCCGACGATGCGCTTGGCCGGCCCGATGCCGGCGCAGTTGATCAGAATGCGCGCGGGGCCATGATCGGCGGCGGCCTTGGCGAATGCCGCTTCGGTCGCTGCGCCGTCGGCGACGTCGCAATGAACGGCAAGGCCGTTGATTTCCGCCGCGACCGTCGCCGCGTTCTTGGCGTCGACGTCGAACAGCGCGACCTTGGCGCCGGCAGCAGCCAGCATGCGCGCCGTCGCGGCACCCAAACCCGAGGCGCCGCCGGTGACGATCGCCGTTTGTCCTTTGATGTCCATCATCAACTCGCTTCGTTCGATGAGCTTCCGCTTGCGGGAAAGAATTCAGGAGACGCCCGCGACGATCACGTTCGCCGGCGGGACCTCGGCGTAAAGCTCTTCGACCAAAGCGGCGCGATGCGCAAGTACGACGCGTTGATTGATCGAGCCCTTGTCGGTGACCTCGCCAACGTCGAGCGACGGCGGCTCGGCGAGCAGAATGGCGCGCCGGATGCGCCGCGAGGTGCCGCGGCTCGTCGCGGCAAGGCCGATCAACAGACTCGCGAACTTGTCGCGCACCCGCGCGTCGGCGAGCAAGACCGCGGCCGGCGTCTGCGGGGCGAGATCCGGCGTGAGTTTGCGGCAGGCCTCGAGGTCGGGAATGACCAGCGCGCCGACGTCGTCGCGGTCGGCGCCGGCCAGCACCACGTCGCGCACCAAGGGCGCGCAATGGGCGACGACTTCCGCGCGCAGCGGCCCGACGCTGACCCAGGTGCCGGTGGCGAGCTTGAAGTCCTCGGCGATGCGGCCGTCGAACAGCAGGCCCTTCGTCGGATCCGCCGGGTCCTGGAATTTCAGCGCGTCGCCGAGCTTATAAAACCCCTCCTCGTCGAAGGCCGCCGCGGTGACGGCCGCGGCGCGCCAATAGCCGGGCGTGATATTGGCGCCCTTGACGCGGGCCTCGAGCTTGCCTTCGCGCGGAACGAGCTTGAGCGTCACGCCGGGCAGCGGCAGGCCGATATTGCCGGACCGCTCAGCGTCCCAACTGCAGGCGAGCGCGGCGGGCGCCGTCTCGGTCGAGCCCAGGCTGGAGAGAAAGATGACGCGCTCGCCGGTCGTCTCGAACGCCAGCCGTTCGTAGCCGTCGAGTACGTGCTGCGACAGCGTCGCGCCGGCATAGAACATCACCTTGAGCCGGCTGAAAAACGTCGCGCACAGCGCGCGATCGGCTTCGAGATAAGGCAGCAGCATCTCGAAGCCCTTCGGCACGTTGAAATAGATGGTCGGCGCGACGTCGCGCAGATTGCGCACCGTCGCTTCGATGGCGCCGGGCATCGGCTTGCCCTCGTCGATATAGAGCGAGCCGCCATTGTCGAGCACGAGGCCGAAATCGTGATTGCCGCCGAAGGTGTGATTCCACGGCAGCCAATCGACGAGGGTCGGAGGCTCGTCGGCCAGGAAGGCGAGACCGGCGCGGATCATCGACTGGTTCGCGCACAGCATGCGCTGGGTGTTGATCACGCCTTTGGGCACGCCGGTCGACCCGGAGGTGAAGAGGATTTTCGCCACCGTGTCGGCGTCGACGCGCGCATGCGCCGCCTCGACCGCTGGCGTCGGCGCCGTGGCCATGAGCGCCGCAAATATGCGTGGTCGGCCGCTCGCCGAGCGGATTTGCCGTCACCACCACTTCCACATCGGCCGGCACCGCCGCGCCGATCGCGCGCGCGAACGCCGTGCCGTTGGCGGCGAAGACGAGGCCCGGCGTCAGGATGCCGATGATCGCTTTCAGCTTGCCGAAATCCTGCGACTGCAGCGAATAGGGCACCGAAATCGGCGCGTAGGGGATGCCGACATGCATGGCGGCAAGTCCGAGCAGCGCATGCTCGATATCGTTGCCGGACAGGATGGCGATCGGGCGATCGGGCGAAAGATCGCGTTCGATGAGCGCAGCCGCGATCGCGCGCACCGCGGCGTAGGTCTGCGCATAAGACAATGTGCGCCAGCCGCCGGCAGGCTCGCGTTGCGCCAGGAAGATCCGGTCAGGCGCATGGTTCGCCCAATGTTCGAGCCGCGCGGTCAGCTTCTGCCCGTAAGGCGCCAGCGCATGCGGCGAGCGCAACAGCATCGCGCCGTCGCCGCGGCGCTCGAGCAGCACATCCGCCGGGCCGAGCCGCACCGGCCGCAGGGGCGGCCTTGTTGGATGGGAATGGGTCTTTGTTAGGATTGCGGACATTGCACAAGCTGCGAACGACCTTGGTGGTCGCTCGATCCTCCCGGCGTCATTTGACCCTGTCCGCCACGGCCCGTAAATAGCCTCGACCGCGAAAGCGGTGCAAGCGTTGGCCGTCGGCGACGGCTGAAGGAGCCCCCTCCGATGCGCGATGTTTTCATATGCGATGCGGTGCGCACGCCGATCGGCCGCTATGGCGGCGCGCTCGCCAAGGTGCGCACCGACGACCTCGCCGCGGTGCCGATCCGGGCGCTCGTCGCGCGCAACGCGCAAGCGGACTGGTCGCGGCTCGACGAGGTGATCTTCGGCTGCGCCAACCAGGCCGGCGAGGACAACCGCAATGTCGCGCGCATGGCGCTGTTGCTCGCCGGACTGCCGGACAGCGTTCCCGGCCTCACCGTCAACCGGCTGTGCGCCTCCGGCCTCAACGCCGTCGGCGACGCCGCGCGGGCGATCCGCGCCGGCGAGATCGACTTTGCCATTGCCGGCGGCGTCGAATCGATGACGCGGGCGCCGTTCGTCATGGGCAAAGCCAACGAAGCGTTCGCCCGCGCGGCGGAGATCCACGACACCACGATCGGCTGGCGCTTCATCAATCCGGTGCTCAAGGCGCAATACGGCGTCGATTCGATGCCGCAGACCGCCGAGAACGTGGCCGAGGAATTTCAGGTGGCGCGGGCGGACCAGGACGCTTTTGCGTTGCGCTCGCAACAGCGCGCCGGCAAGGCGGCGGCCTCTGGCTATTTCGCCGCGGAGATCGTCGCGGTCGAGGCGCCGGGCGGCAAGGCCGGCCCGATCGTGGTCGACAAGGACGAGCATTTGCGTCCCGACACGACGGCGGAGAATCTCGCCAAGCTCAAGCCGATCGTGCGCCAGGGCGGCACCATCACCGCCGGCAATGCCTCGGGCGTCAATGACGGCGCCGCGGCGCTCATTCTCGCGAGCGAAGAGGCGGTGAAGACGCACGGATTGAAGCCGCGCGGAAAGATACTCGGCATGGCGTCGGCAGCGGTGCCGCCGCGCATCATGGGCATCGGCCCGGTGCCGTCGACGCGCAAGCTGATAGAGCGGCTCGGGCTCGAGATCGGCGATTTCGATCTGATCGAGCTCAACGAGGCATTCGCCTCGCAAGGGCTCGCGTGCCTGCGCCAGCTCGGCGTCGCCGACGATGCCGACCATGTCAATCCGCACGGCGGCGCGATCGCGCTCGGCCACCCGCTCGGCATGTCCGGGGCGCGGCTCGCGCTCACCGCGTTGCACGGCCTCGAAGCGCGCGGCGGCAAGCGCGCGCTGGCCACCATGTGTGTCGGCGTCGGGCAGGGCGTGTCGCTGGCGCTGGAACGGGTTTAGCCGTCACTCCGAAAGAAAACTGGAGAAAACTTTCTGTGCCGATGTCACCCGGTTACATTCCCTTCCATCCCAATCCCTCGAAACCGAAATTCAAGCCGCCGGCGGGCGCGGTCGACGCGCACTGCCACGTGTTCGGGCCGGAGGCCAAATTCCCCTACGCGCCGGAGCGCAAATACACGCCGTGCGACGCGCCGAAGGAGAAGCTGTTCGCGCTGCGCGATTTCCTCGGCCTCGATAAGAACGTCATCGTCCAGGCGTCGTGCCACTCCAAGGACAACCGCGCCATGGTCGACGCGCTCGAAGCCGCGAACGGCCGCGCCAAGGGCGTCGCCTTCGTCGGCGACGAGGTCACCGACGACGAGCTGAAGTGGATGGACAAGGCCGGTGTGCGCGGCGTGCGCTTCAACTTCCTCAAGCGGCTGGTCGACTATACGCCGCGCGACGTTCTGGAGCGCATCACCAGGCGGGTGGAAAAACTCGGCTGGCACGTCGTCGTCTATTTCGAGATGCAGGATCTGCCCGAGCTCGAGGACTTCTTCACCGCGCTGCCGACCACGGTCGTGGTCGACCACATGGGCACCCCCGACGTGGCGAAAGGGGTCGATCACCCGGAAAACCAGCGCTTCCACCGCCTGATGGAGAAGCACAAGAATTTCTGGGTCAAGGTGACCTGCCCGGAGCGCATGAGCATCGCCGGGCCGCCCTATGACGACGTGGTGCCGTTCGGCCGCGCGCTGGTCGAGCGCTTTCCCGACCGCGTCATCTGGGGCACCGACTGGCCGCACCCCAACATGAAGAAGGAAGCGCCGGACGATGGCGTCCTGGTCGACTACGTCCCCAAGGTCGCGCCCACCGCGGCGCAACAGCAGGCGCTCCTGGTCGACAATCCGATGCGGCTTTACTGGGCGTAAGTTAAGAACGATTCGAGGCTAAAACCCTCACATTGCCAAGCTTCGCCGCGCGTTATATGTGAAGCCAAACGAGAGAGACGCCGATGGCTCGCGAACAGCACGACTACGACGACATCCCCGGAACCTTCGTCTTCGACCAGGACCGCTCGCGCCAGGGTTTTGGCATCAACATGTTCTGCATGTCGCTGATGAAGGAGGAGAACCGCAAGGCCTTCAAGGCGAACGAGCCGGCCTACCTCAAGAAGTTCGACCTGACGCCGGAGCAGACCGAGGCGATCCTCGCGCGCGACTACAACCGCATGCTCGAACTCGGCGGCAACATCTATTTTACCGCCAAGCTCGGCGCGACCGACGGCCATTCGTTCCAGCATCTCGCCGCGGTGATGACCGGCTCGACGCAGGACGACTACGCCAAGATGATGCTGGCCGGCGGCCGCTCGGTCGAAGGCAACCGCTCGCGGTCGGGCAAGATCCCGAAGGCCAAGATCCCGAAGGCCAAGGTCCCGAAGGTGACGGCGGCGCGGCGCGCCAAGGCGGCCAAGGCGGCCAAGGCGAAGAGCGCGCGCGGCGCCAAGCCCGTCAAGGCGGCGAAATCCAAAGCGAAAACCGGCAGCAAATCGAGGTCGAAACGTGGCTAGGATCATTGCGGGAGTAGCGTCGTCGCACGTGCCGGCGATCGGCGCGGCGATCGACAATCACCGGACCGAGGAGCCGTACTGGCAGCGGGTGTTTTCCGGCTTCGAAAAGTCCAAGGAATGGATGGCGAAGGCGAAGCCCGACGTTGTCATCGGGGTCTATAACGATCACGCCTCGGCCTTCTCGGTCGAGATCGTGCCGACCTTCGCGCTCGGCTGCGCCGCGGAGTTTCCGCCGGCCGACGAAGGCTGGGGCCCGCGGCCGGTGCCGGTGGTGAAGGGCCATCCCCAGCTCGCCGCGCATATCGCCCAGTCGGTCATTCTCGACGAGTTCGACCTCACCGTCGTCAACAAGATGGAAGTCGACCACGGGCTCACCGTGCCGATGAATCTGATGTTCGGCTCGCCCAAGGAATGGCCGTGCCCGGTCATCCCGCTCGCCGTCAATGTCGTGCTCTATCCGCCGCCGACCGGCCATCGCTGCTTCGCGCTCGGCCGCGCCATCCGCAAGGCGGTCGAATTCTACCCGGAAGATTTGCGCGTGGTCATCTTCGGCACCGGCGGCATGTCGCACCAGATCAGCGGCCCGCGCGCCGGCCTGATCAACTCGAAATTCGACAAGGCCTTCCTCGACAACTTGACCAAGGATCCGGCCAAGCTCATGCGCATGCCGCACGTGGAGTACATGCGCGAAGCCGGCGCCGAAGGGGTCGAGATGGTGATGTGGCTGGTCATGCGCGGCGCGCTCGACGACAAGATCGACGAGGTCTATCGCTTCTACACCGTGCCGGCCTCGAACACCGCCGTGGGCCACATCATCCTGGAGAACCGGCCGAAAGGCGTCCGCCGCGCCGGCGCCGCCAAGCGCACCGCCGCGGCCAAGCCGAAGGCCAAAGCCAAGGCAAGGACCCCGGCCAGGCGCGCCGCGGCCCGCGCCAAATCAGCGATGATCAGAGGTCGACGATGAAGATCTGCGTCGCCGGTCAAGGTGCCTTCGGCCAAAAGCATCTCGACGCGCTCAAGCGCATTTCCGACGTCGAGGTCACCTCGCTCGTCGGCGGCAATCAGGACTCGACCGCCGAGGTGGCGAAGAAATACGGCATTCCGCATTATACCGGCGACCTCTCCGAAGGCATCAAACGCGCCGACGCGGTCATCCTCACCACGCCGACCAAGATGCATTTCCGCCAAAGCCAGCAGGTCATGCGCGCCGGCAAGCATGTGCTGGTCGAGATCCCGGTGACCGACAGCGTCGCCGACGCCGAGGCGCTGGTGAAGATCGCCAAGGAGACCGGCGTCGTCGCCATGGGCGGCCACGTCCGGCGCTTCAATCCCAGCCATCAATGGGTGCACAAGCGCATCGTCAAGGGCGAACTGAAAATCCAGCAGATGGACGTGCAGACCTATTTCTTCCGGCGCAAGAACATGAACGCGGCCGGCCAGCCGCGCAGCTGGACCGACCATCTCCTCTGGCACCACGCCGCCCACACCGTCGACCTGTTCCAGTATCAGACCGGCGAGACCATCTCGGATTGCTACGCCGTGCAGGGGCCGATCCACCCGCTGCTCAACATCGCCATGGACATGGGCATCGTCGCCAAGGTGCCGTCGGGGTCGATCCTCACGCTGTCGCTGTCGTTCAACAATGACGGGCCGCTCGGCTCGTTCTTCCGCTACATCTGCGACAACGGCACCTACAAGGCCTATTACGACGATCTCTCCGACGGCAAGGACAACAAGATCGATTTGTCCAAGGTCGACGTCTCGATGGACGGCATCGAGCTCGAGGACCGCGAATTCATCGCCGCCATCAGGGAAAAGCGCGAGCCGAACGGCAGCCTCGCCCAGCTCCTGCCGTGCATGCACACGCTCGGCCGGCTCGAGGCCATCATCGACCCGCAGCGCAAGGCGCACGCCTGACGTTGGTTCGCGGCACGCCAGTCAGACGGGCCGCTTCAGAGCGCGTAGATCGCGATACCAATCGCGCGGGCGCAAGCATTCATCCGTTGGTCGTAGCTTGCCAATTCGATATCTTCGCCGCTTGCGCGCAGAAATTCGATCGTAGCCAAGTGCAATCCGTCAAGCGTGCCAACGGATATTGGAAAGGGTTCGAGCGCGCGGGCAAGGACCGCCGGAGCAAGATCAATCAGGGAAACGCGGGCGAGCAGCGCCCTCGCCTCGTCGCCATGTGAACGCCCAAGACCGCGGGCATGCATCCGATTCCAAACCTCGTACTCGAGCAGCCGACTCAAGACCAATAAGACTTCTCCGACAACTGCCGGCGGCGACCGATCTTCCGCAAAAATCTGTGCTAAGACGACGGAGCTATCAAGGTAGAGCACGATCGGCCCGGGACTCTTCAAGGTCCTTCATCAGGTCATCGAACTTCATGACCGGTTTGCGCGGCAACGGGCCCTTGCTGCGGTCTTTGGCCGGCGTCAGCCATCCCTCCCGCACACCCCGAGCGATGAAATCATCCTCGGCCTGGGACCCCCGGCCCGGCTGCGGCGGCACGATTTCCGCCACCACGCGATCGCGGTCGGTGATCAGCACGGTCTCGCCCGCGGCGGCCAAGCGGACGTATTCGCCGAGCCTGTTCTTCAGCATCTTAAGACCGACGGAGCGCATGGGCGGAAAGTAGCTACCGGAGGCTGCTGCGTCAACGCGGGAGCTGCCGTGGAGCCGTGGAACGCTTGCGCCGACATACGCAGAACCGCCAATCCGGAAGAGGAGTTTGACGTGCCTTTCCGACGGCGCAAATAGGCACTAACATGGTCGCCGGCGGGCCGCCTTGGCCCGCATCTGGATACAACGGCGCAATGAATTCCAAACAGAAGCCGGCGGACGCCGCCCGACCCAAACGCGCCGCGAAGGCCGAGCGGAAGGTCATCAATCTGGCGCTGCAGGGCGGCGGCAGCCATGGCGCGTTCACCTGGGGCGTGCTCGACCGCCTGCTCGAAGACGACAGGATGGACTTCGAAGGCATCACCGCGACGAGTTCCGGCGCCGTCAATGCCGTGGTGCTCACCGACGGCCTCGCCGAAGGCGGGCGCGACGGCGCCAAGAACGCTTTGCAGCGCTATTGGAAGAAAGTATCCGAGTTGTCCTCGCGCGGCATCTTTTCGACGTCGGTGATCGACAAGGCCAATCCGGAATTCGGCCTCGAGCACTCGCTCGGCTTCATGTTCGTCGAGCCGATGACCTACTTCGCGTCCCCCTATCAGATGAATCCGTTCAACTTCAACCCGATCAAGGACCTGCTCGCGGAGGCGATCGACTTCGAGCGCGTTCGCCGGCAAACCGCGGTGAAACTGTTCGTCTCCGTGACCGACGTGCAGACCGCCAAGGTCAAGGTCTTCACCGGCAAGGAACTCGGCGTCGCGCAAGTCCTCGCCTCGACGTGCCTGCCGCTGTTGATGCAAGCCGTCGAAATCGACGGGCAATACTATTGGGACGGCAGCTATGCCGGCAATCCCGCCATCTTCCCGCTGGTCTACGAATGCGAGGCGCGCGACATTCTGGTGGTGCACATCACGCCGGGTGAGCGTCCAGGAGTCCCGACCACCTCGCCTGCGATCATGAACCGCATGCAGGAGATCAGCTTCAATACCGCGTTGATCCGCGAGATGCGGACGATCGCTTACCTGAACAGGCTCATCGAGGACGGCAAGATCGGAGACGGCGGCAAGCGCATGCTGGTCCACATGATCGAAGCCGAGGACATCGTGCGAGCATTTTCATGGTCGAGCCGGCTCAACGGCGATTGGAAGTTCCTGACGCATCTCCACGACATGGGGCACGCGCGCGCCGATGAATGGCTGGCCGCCCATTTCGATCAACTCGGGGTCGATTCGACCGTCGATCTTTATGCGAAGTTCTTTTGAGCACGTTCGCGATTGCTTCACCGGTTCGCCCGCTATGATGAGCCCGCAAGCCGCACCCGACGCAGCGGGCTCTCCGCGATGGTTAATCGCGTCTTAACCTCGCTATAGCTATGCTATGCAGTCGGTAACGCGGCGGGGCGCCCGCTGTTCAAGATGTACAGGATGACCGGCCAGATTTCCCCCTCGCCTTCCCGCGCGGCCGATTCGCGCTCGCCGTTCGTGCGGCTGCGCGAGCTTTTGGGCGACGCGCCGCCCGGCAAACCGGCGATCAGCATGGCCGTGGGCGAGCCGCAGCATCCGATCCCGCCCTTCGTTGGCCCGGTGATCGCGGCGCATATCGAGGAATTCGGCCGCTATCCGGCCAACAAAGGGATCGACGCGTTCGCCGCGGCTGTGGCGCAGTGGCTCACCCGCCGCTACGCGCTGGAGCGCGCCGTCGATCCGGCGACCGAAGTTCTGGTGCTCAACGGCACCCGCGAGGGGCTTTTCCTCGCCGCGCTCGCCGCCAAAAACTGGGTCGGCAAGACTGGGGGGACTTCCGGCGCCGGCCGGCCGGCCGTGCTCATTCCCAATCCCTTCTATGCCGCCTATTCGGCCGGCGCGATCGCGGCCGATTGCGAGCCGGTCTATTTGCCGGCGACCGCGGCCACGGGATTCCTCCCCGACCTCGGCGCATTGAGCGAGGACCTGCTCGCGCGCACGGTCGCTTTCTATCTCGCCTCGCCGTCGAACCCGCAGGGCGCCGTCGCCGATTACGCCTACCTCGTCAAGCTCGCCGCTTTGGCGCGGCGCTTCGGCTTCCTCGTTCTGTGCGACGAATGCTACTGCGAGATCTACAGCGATCAGCCGCCGCCGGGCATGCTGCAGGCATCGGCGCCCGATTTCGCCAATGTCGTGGTGTTCCACTCGCTGTCCAAGCGCTCCAACCTGCCCGGACTTCGCGTCGGCTTCGCCGCCGGCGACCGCCGTTTCCTCGCTTCCTATCTCGAACTGCGCAACGTCGCGGCGCCGCAGGTGCCGACGCCGGCCCAGCATGTCGCCATCGCCGCCTACGATGACGAGGCCCATGTCGAAGCGAACCGGCTGCTGTACCGGCAAAAATTCGACCTCGCCGATCAGATCGTCGGCGACCGCTACGGCTACCGCCGCCCCGCGGGCGGTTTTTTTCTGTGGCTCGACGTCACCGCGCAGGGCGGCAGCGAAGCGGCGACGGTCGCGTTGTGGCGCGAGGCCGGCGTGCGCGTGGTGCCCGGGCGCTATCTCGCCCGCGAACAGGCCGACGGCAGCAATCCCGGCGCGGACTATATCCGCGTCGCCATGGTGCAGAACAAGGAGATCACCGCCGAGGCATTGCACCGCCTCGTCGCGGTGCTCGGCTAGAGCATGCTGGCGAAAAGTGGCAATCGGTTTTCGAACATGATCATGCTGAAACAAAGGAAATCCTAGGCAAGCGCGATGTCGATGATCGACCGCAGCATCGACGGCATGGCCTTCCTGACCGGCCAACTCGGCGCGGCGCTGAAACGGCGGCTGCGCGAAGCGGGCGGCGTGGCGCTGCTCAGCCTCGCCATGATGGCGCTGCTGGCGCTGTTGACCTGGTCGGTGCAGGACCCTTCGCTCAGCCACGCCACTGACCGGCCGGTGCATAATCTGCTCGGCCGGCCGGGAGCGATTGCGGCCGATCTCATGATGCAGCTCCTCGGCCTCGGCGCGCTGGCGCTCATCCTGCCGATCTTGATCTGGGGTTATCGGCTGCTCGGCCATCGGCCGCTCAGCCGCGAGCGGCTGCGCGTCACGCTGTGGCTCGCGAGCGCAGTGCTTTCGGCCGCGTTCGCGTCGTGCCTGCCGCGCACGGCGCATTGGCCGCTGCCGACGGGGCTCGGCGGCGTCATCGGCGACGCCGTCCTGCGCCTGCCGGCGCCGCTCCTCGGGGCGTCGCTGCAGACCAGCCACCGTTTGGTCGCCGCGATCGTATTCGGCGGCGCCATGCTCCTCGGCTTTGCCGCCGCCATCGGCCTTGTTTGGAACGACGACGCCGACGCCGGCCGCGACGATGACGGCGGCGATGCGCCCGAACCGGACGCGGACGAAGGCGCCTGGATCTCGCTCGGCTTCATCGCGCACCATGTGTTGAGCCTGCGCGCGCGATTGGCGTTGATATTCCGCCGGGCGCCGCCGCTCGCGCCCGCTGGCGGCGACAGTCCGGTGCCGCGCCGGCGCATCGAACCGCGTCTCGTCGTCGATGCCGCGGCGCCGGCCGAGCAGCCGTTCGAGCCCGCCGTTGCCGGAGCACGCGACGAGGATGACGAAGACGACATCGAGCCGGCGCCGCGCGCCGCGCGCAAGCCGCGGGCGCCGGCCAAGCCCGCCAGGCGTTCCGCCGACGGCTACGAATTGCCGTCGCTCAATCTTCTGTCGGCGCCGCGCGCCAATGAGCGCGCGACCTTGAGCACGGAGGTGATCCGCGAAAACGCCACCGCGCTCGAAAGCGTACTCGGCGATTTCGGCGTGCGCGGCGAAATCATCAATGCGCGGCCGGGACCGGTGGTGACGCTCTACGAGCTCGAGCCCGCCCCCGGCATCAAATCGTCGCGCGTCATCAGTCTCGCCGACGACATCGCGCGCTCCATGAGCGCGCTCTCCGCACGCGTCGCGGTGGTCTCGGGGCGAAACGCCATCGGCATCGAATTGCCGAACCCGACGCGCGAAAAAGTGTATTTGCGCGAACTCCTGGCGTCGCGCGACTATGCGGAGAGCCCGGTGCGGCTGCCGCTCTGCCTCGGCAAATCGATCGGCGGCGAGCCGGTGCTGGTGGATCTCGCGCGCATGCCGCATTTGCTCATCGCCGGCACCACCGGCTCGGGCAAGTCGGTCGCCATCAACACCATGATTCTCAGCCTGCTGTACCGGCTCAAGCCGGACCAGTGCCGGCTGATCATGGTCGACCCGAAAATGCTCGAACTCTCGGTCTATGACGGCATCCCCCATCTGCTCACGCCCGTCGTCACCGATCCGAAAAAGGCGGTGGTGGCGCTCAAATGGGCGGTGCGCGAGATGGAGGACCGTTACAAGAAAATGTCGAAGCTCGGGGTGCGCAACATCGACGGCTACAATGCGCGCGTCGCCGAAGCCGCCGGCAAGGGCGAAAAGCTCTCCCGCACGATCCATACCGGCTACGACCGCGACAGCGGCGAAGCGATCTACGAGAACGAGGAGCTCGAACTCGAGCCGCTGCCTTACATCGTCGTCATCGTCGACGAGATGGCGGACCTGATGATGGTCGCCGGCAAGGACATCGAGGGCGCGGTGCAGCGGCTGGCGCAAATGGCGCGCGCCGCCGGATTGCACGTCATATTGGCGACGCAGCGGCCGTCGGTCGATGTCATCACCGGCACCATCAAGGCCAATTTCCCGACCCGCATCTCCTTCCAGGTCACCTCGAAGATCGACAGCCGCACCATTTTGGGCGAGCAAGGCGCCGAGCAGCTGCTCGGCCAAGGCGACATGCTCTACATGGCCGGCGGCGGCCGCATCAGCCGCGTGCACGGGCCGTTCGTCTCCGACGAAGAGGTGGAAAAGATCGTGCGCCACCTCAAGGCCCAGGGCGTGCCGCAATACCTCGAAGCGGTGACGGCGGAAGAGCCGCAGCTCGACGACGACAAGGCGGTATTCGACGCGACCGCCATGGGGGCCGGCGAAGGCGCCGATCTTTATCAGCAGGCGGTGCAGGTGGTCGTGCGCGACCGCAAGGCGTCGACGAGCTATATCCAACGCCGGCTGCAAATCGGCTATAACCGCGCCGCCTCCCTGATGGAACGCATGGAGCAGGAAGGCATCGTCGGTCAAGCCAATCACGCCGGCAAGCGTGAAATCCTGATCGAGAGCGCCGAAGAACAGCCTTATTGAGAAAATCCACGGGCGCGCCGGTTCAAATGCACCGGATGAACGTCCAGCCGCGAATTCGCCATAACGGCGATTTAGAGCATGATCCGGAAAAGTGGATACCGGTTTTCCGAAAAAGATCATGCTCCAAGGAAGAATCTAGACCATGATCCGATTCAATCCGATCATGGTCTAGAACCGGTCACAGCGAAGCACGGACGCAGCGGAGAGGGACATGAGGGGACGGGGGTTGGTGGGACGAGGCGCGACGTTCGCCGTCGCGGCGACGCTGTGCTGCCTGTTCGCCGCGGCGTCCAGCGCGCAAAACATGCCCGCGGCCGCCGGCGCGCAAAATGTACCGACGCCGCCGCCGCGGCCCAAGGCCGGAATGACCGCGGCGCCGACCGCCGCCGCGACGACGGCGACGACCGCGCCCGCCGCGGTGCCCGCGGCACCGGAAGCGCGCGGCTTTTTCCCGTTCTCGCTCGGCCACAGCGCCGCGCCGGCGACGCAGGCGACGGCGTTCGACGCCAAACAGCGGGCGCTTCTCGACAAGATCAGCGCCTACCTCTCGAGCGTGCAGACCCTGGTCGGAGATTTCGTGCAGATCGGCCCCGACGGCCGCCGCGTCGAGGGTAATTTCTACATTCAAAAGCCCGGTAAGGTCCGCTTCCAGTACAACCCGCCGAGCCCGATCGACATTGTCGCCGACGGCTCCTCGGTCGTGGTGCACGACCGCGCGCTGGAGACCTCGGACTATTATCCGCTGTCGCAGACGCCGCTGCGCTATCTCCTCGCCGACCACATCGATCTTTTGCGCGACACCGACGTCATCAGCGTGTCGGCCGACGATACCTTCATCACCGTCGTGATCGAAGAGACCCAGGTCGTGGTCGGCACCAATCGGCTGATGATCATGTTCGACGCCAAGACCCAGCAGCTCAAGCAATGGACCGTCACCGATCCGCAGGGTCTCGACACCACCGTCGCCGTCTACAATCTCGACACCGCCAAGAAACCCGATCCGAACCTGTTCGTCATCAATTACACCGCGAATTTGAAGTAGCCTCGCCGCGGATCGCGCGTTCAAAACTCACGGCGGCGGCGAGCGCGGCGCGATGCCGATCAGGCGGGCGCCGCGCTGGAACGTGACGTAGCTCCACATCCAGTTGAGCGCCACCACGAAGCGCCGGCGCAGTCCGATCAGAAAATAAATGTGGACCGCGCTCCAGAACAGCCAGCCGACGAAGCCGGTGAGCTGAAGGCGGCCGAACGTCACCACCGCGGACTTGCGGCCGATGGTGGCGAGGTCGCCGACGTGATGATAGTCGAACGGCGGAGGCGCTGCGCGGCCGGCGACGCGGGCGGCGATGACCTCGCCGACATACGCCCCCATCTGCTTTGCCGCCGGCGCGATGCCGGGAACCGGATTGCCGGCGCGGTTGAAGACGATCGCGGTGTCGCCGGCCGCAAAAATTTCCGGGTGGCCGGGAATGGTGAGATCGGCGGCGACCTTGATGCGGCCTGCGCGATCGTGCGCGGCGCCGATCCAGGTCGCCGCCGGCGAAGCGACGACGCCCGCCGCCCAGACCACCGTCGCCGCTTCGATGCGGCCGTCGGCGAGCGAAACGCCCTGCGCGTCGCAGCCGGTGACCATGCGGCCGAGCTCGATTGTGACGCCCATGCCGCGCAGCGAGCGGGCGGCATAATCCGACAGATTTTCGGGGAAGCTCGGCAACAGGCGCGGGCCAGCCTCGATGAGGACGATGCGCGAATTCTGCGGATCGATGCGGCGGAAATCGTGGCGTAGAGTGCGCCGCGCCACTTCGGCGAAGGCGCCGGCCATCTCAACGCCGGTGGCGCCGCCGCCGACAATGACGAAGGTGAGAAGCCGCGCCCGCTCGGCAGCGTCCTCCACCAGTTCCGCCCGCTCGAAGGCGAGCAGAAACCGCCGCCTGATCTCGGTGGCGTCGGCGATGTGCTTGAGCCCGGGCGCGAACGGCGCCCAGTCGTCATGGCCGAAATAGGAGTACGTGGCGCCAGTGGCGAGAAGGAGATAATCGTACGGCAGTTCGATCTCGGTGGTATGCACGCGCCGCGCCGCGAGATCGATCGCGGTGACCTGCGCCATGATCACGCGGACGTTCTTCTGCTCGCGCACGATGGCGCGGATCGGCCAGGCGACATCGGCGGGCGACAGCGCCGCGGTCGCGACCTCGTAAAGCAGCGGCTGAAAGCAATGGTGGTTGTAGGCATCGACCAGCGCAACGTCGACATCCACCTTGGCGAGAGCCTTGCTCGCCGCCAAGCCGGCGAAACCGGCGCCGACGATCACCACCTGCGGCCGCGGCACGCTCTGAGCCATATCATGCCTCCCACTGGGTCAAATCGTGTAAAATAAAACCGCCTGCCAAGTGTTCTGCCAGCGACTGTTCCGCCGCGATGTGGCGGCGGCGCCCCGATCAGGCTCGAGGCCGTCGTACCCCACTCCCCGCTCCGTCGAGCTTACTCCCAATTTGCCGCATGAAACTGACCGTTACGACCTGGAACATCAATTCCGTCCGCTTCCGTATCAATCTCGTCGCCAAGTTCATCAAATCGGTGCGGCCCGACATCCTGTGCCTGCAGGAGACCAAGTGCCCGGACGACCGGTTCCCGCTCAAGCGCTTCAAGCGGCTCGGTTACGAGAACGTCGCGCTCAACGGCCAGAAAGGCCATCACGGCGTCGTCGTGTTGTCGCGGCTGCCGTTCGAGACGAGCGCGGCCCAGGCCTTTTGCGGCAAAAACGACTGCCGGCATATTTCGATCGTGCTCGGTGAGCGCGCCGGCCTCGAGGACCCGATCACGCTGCATAATTTCTACGTACCGGCGGGCGGCGACGTTCCCGATCCGGCGGTCAATGCGAAATTCGCCCACAAGCTCGCCTTCCTCGACGAGATGCGCGCGAGCGTTCTGCTGCGGCCGGCGCCGGCGGCGCGCGCGATCATCGTCGGCGACCTCAACGTCGCGCCGCTCGAAGCCGACGTTCTGGAGCCACAAGCAGCTCATCGACGTCGTCTCGCACACGCCGATCGAGTGCGAAAAGCTGATCGCCGTGCAGCAGGCCGGTGGCTGGATCGACACCATGCGCGCCTTCGTCCCGGAACCTACGAGGCTCTACACGTGGTGGAGCTATCGCGCCGCCGACTGGCGCCTCTCCGACCGCGGCCGAAGGCTCGACCATATCTGGACCTCCGACGCGCTCGCCGCCCGCGTCTCCGGCATCAAGGTCGCCAAGGACTACCGCGGCGCCGAGCGGCCGTCGGATCACGTGCCGGTGACGGCGGTGCTGGAGGTTTAATTGGGTTTACCGTGGCTCCCCGCCGCGGGTGAGTGCGGCGCGCACGTTTTCGATGTCGCGCGCCCATTGGTCGGTGCGCGCGGCGATCAGGTCGCGCAGGCGGTGCGCGGCTTCCGGGTAGCCTTCGAGCACTTTCAGAAACATCGAGCGCGAGATGCGCATGACGGTCGCGTCCTCGCGCGCCCGCGCGGTCGCCGACTGCGTCGTCTCTGCAAGCAGCGCCGTTTCGCCGAGCAGGGTGCCCGGCCCGGCGATGACTTCGTCTTCCTTCTCGCGCGGCGGCTGCAGGCTGAACGATCCGCGCTGCACCACATAGCCGCCGTCGGCCGGATCGCCGGCATGGAATAAAACCTCGCCCGGGCCGAGATCGCGGCTTTCCGCACCGATGGCGAGCATGCGCAACGCCGGTGCGCCGAGCCGGCGCAAGATCGGCACCCGCTCCAGAAACGCGATGTCGTCTTCGATGGTCATCGGGGGGTGGTCATGGGCGGGTGGTCATGGGCGGGTGGTCATGGGCGAGCCACGGTCACGGCACCAATTTGTAGCCGCCGGCCTCGGTGACGAGGATCGCGGGCGCCGCGGCGTCCTTCTCGATCTTCTGCCGGAGCCGATAGATGTGGGTTTCGAGCGTGTGGGTGGTGACGCCGGAATTGTAGCCCCACACTTCTTGCAGGAGCGTCTCGCGCGACACCGGCTTCTGGCCCGCGCGATAGAGGTAGCGCAGGATCGAGGTCTCCTTTTCGGTCAGCCGGACCTTGTTGCCCTTGGGGCTGAGCAAAAGTTTCGAGCTGGGGCGGAAGGTGTAGGGGCCGATGGTGAAGATCGCGTCCTCGCTCGCTTCGTGCTGGCGCAACTGCGCGCGAATGCGCGCCAACAGCACGGCGAAGCGGAACGGCTTGGTCACGTAGTCGTTGGCGCCGGACTCCAGGCCGAGGATGGTGTCGGAATCGGTATCATGGCCGGTCAGCATGATGATCGGCGCCTTGAAGCCGTTCTTGCGCAGGATGCGGACGGCTTCGCGGCCGTCGATGTCGGGCAGACCGACATCCATGATGACGAGGTCGACCTGCCCGGTCTTGGCGGTCTGCACGCCCTTCGCGCCGGTCTCCGCGGCGACGGCTTCGAACTCTTCGTGCAGCGACAATTGCTCCATCAGCGCGTCGCGCAGCTCCGGGTCGTCGTCGACGATGAGAATCTTACGCGTGTTCGGCATCGATCCGGATCCCCAGGGCCGCTCCCACGCATGACGGCCGCATCCGATCGCCGTGGCAGGGCTGTTCCTAACGGCCGCGATTTTGCGGCGCAGCTTGCCGCGAAGTAGAGCACGCATGCATAAAAGAGCAAGCGGGAGTTGGGAAATCAGTCCCGCGGGGCGGTGCGGTCGGACGAGGCTCGAGCAATGATCCGGATGGCATTGGGGACGATCCGGGTCGTCGCGCGTCCGGGGCGGCGGTCGCTGGGGTGGTTGCGGGCGGGTCCGATCGTAATCCCGGTCGCGCTCGGCCGCGGCGGCATCAAGGCCGCCAAGCGCGAAGGCGACGGCGCCACCCCGCGGGGACGATTTCGTGCGGTGCGGCTGTGGTTTCGGGCCGATCGCCTGCAACGCCCGCGCACTTTGCTGCCGGTGCAAGAGATCAGGCGCGCCGACGCCTGGTGCGAGGATCCCTCGAATCGGCGCTACAATCGGTCGTTCCGCCGCTCGGCCAATGAACCAGGCGACCGGCTGTGGCGCGACGACCACCTTTACGACCTTATCATTGAGATCGACCACAACACCCGGCCCCGCGTCGCCGGCCGCGGCAGCGCCGTGTTCATCCATCTGGCGCGGCCGGCCTACGCGCCGACGGCGGGCTGTGTCGCGCTGACCCGCGGCGCCATGCGGCAACTTTTGCGTCGCTTAGGCCCAAGAACGCGAATTACGATTCAGATTTAATCGGCGCTCGCCCACCGAAGATCGCGGTGCCGACGCGGACGTGGGTGGCGCCGAACGCGATCGCGGTGGCGAAATCGGCGCTCATACCCATGGACAGCAGCTTCAGCCCGTTGCGGCGGGCGATCTTGGCGGTCAGCGCGAAATGCGGCGCCGGCGCGTCATTGACCGGTGGAATGCACATCAGGCCTGAGATGGTCAGGCCGTAGCGGTCGCGACAGGCGGCGAGAAAAGCGTCGGCGTCCTGCGGCAACACCCCGGCCTTTTGCGGCTCGGCGCCGCTATTGACCTCGACGAAAAGGGTCGGGCGCCGGCCCTGGCGGGTGATCTCTTTGGCGAGCTCCCGCGCGAGGCTGTCGCGGTCGACCGCGTGGATGGCGTCGAACAGGGCCACGGCGTCGCGGGCCTTGTTGGATTGCAGCGAGCCGATCAGATGCAATTCGAGACCTGCATGACGCGCGATCAGCGGCGGCCATTTGGCCTTGGCCTCCTGCACGCGATTTTCGCCGAACACGCGCTGTCCGGCGGCGATCACCGGCTCGATTGCCTCGGCCGCGAACGTCTTCGACACCGCGACAAGGGTCACGCTGGCGACGTCGCGGCCGGCATCGCGGCAGGCGCGGGCGATTTCCGCGCGAACGGCCGCCAAGCCGGCGTGCTGCGGGAGTTCTTGCTGCGGGAGTTCTTGCGCGCTCAATTGGGCCACCTCCGGCGCGGTCGCTTCTGCGATCGGTGCGATTCAAATTTTACGGGAACCGCCAAGGCTGCTTTTACGCCCCTGCGCTACAGTCGCAAACAGGGTCGGGGACGCTGCGATGTCGGTCGTCGAAGCCAAATCTTCCAACACGATGGGTGCTGCGGCGGCGTTTCCCGACGCGTCCAAAGACATCCGCCAAGCCACGGCAGCGCGACCGCCCCATTCTCAGTATCCGCGCCCGCCTGATCGTGCTGGCGCTGCTGGCAGTCGGCCCGTTGATGCTGGAACGCGTCCACAGTCTCGAACGGGCCCGCGCCGAACGCAGCGAACGTGCCTACGCCGAGGCCACGGAGCTGGCGCATCGCGGCGCCGACGCGCAACGTGAAATCATCTATTCCACCCGTGCCTTGCTGCAAGTGGTCGCGCGCGCCTATACGCGGCTGCCGCATGATCCGGGGAGTTGCGACAAGACCCTGCCCGATCTGTCGGAAAAATCCCCTGGATCCGCGGCTTGATGGTCGCGGGGACCGACGGCCGCATCATCTGCTCGACCGAAGCCAATGCCGCCGGCCTCAACCTCGGCGACCGCGCCTATTTCCAGGACGCCGTCCGGTCGCGCACGTTCACGGTCAGCGACTATGTCGTGCGACGGCTCGACCAGGCCCCGGCGCTCATCGCCGCCTTCCCGGCCGTGCGGGACGGCGGCGCCCTGGAAGGCGTCATCGTTGCTTCGCTCGATCTGCAATGGATCGGCGAACTCGCCGCCACCGCGGCGCAAAGCCCCGGCACCTCGGTCCTGTTGATCGACGGCAGCGGCACACTCATCGCCGCCTCGGACGGCGCGACAAACCTGGTCGGTCGCAACTTCGCCGGCCAGGCGCTCGTCCGTGACATGCAAGAGCGCGATGAAGGCACGACGACGGCCGCGGGCCTCGACGGACTGCCGCGTCTGTTCGCGTTCGTCCGCGTGCCGTGGACTGCGGCGCGGCTTGCGATCGGCCTTGACGAAAGCATCGTGCACAGCGGCATCGACCGCGAAATCAGCGTCGCCTATCTGCAGCTCGCTTTGTTCGGCATGCTGGTGTTGATGGGCGTATGGTTCGGCGGCGAGCAGCTCATCGTGCGGCCGATCCGATCGCTGGCGCGCACCGCCGCGCGCTTCGGCCGCGGCGACCTTAAAGCGCGCACCAGCGACGAGCCCTGGCTCGCCGAATTCGAGCCGCTGGCCGCCGCTTTCGACGATATGGCAAGGCGGCTCGCCGCCCGCGAGGAAGAACTGCGCATCGCCAATCAGCATCTCGACGAGCTCGCCAGTCTCGACGGCCTGACGGGTCTCGCCAACCGGCGCGGTTTCGACGGCCGGCTCGAGGAGGAGTGGCAGCGCGCCGCCAAATACAGCGAACCGGTCGCGCTGCTGATGATCGATATCGACCATTTCAAGCTCTACAACGACCGCTACGGCCACGTTGCCGGCGACGCGTGCCTGCGCGCGGTGGCCGAGGCGCTCTCCATCGTGACGCTCAACTCTGCCGTCATGGTCGCCCGCTATGGCGGCGAAGAATTCGCGCTGCTGCTGCCGACGATCGACGGCGCGCGCGGCAACGCGCTCGGGGAGGTCGTGCGCCAGGCGGTGGAAGAACTGCGCATCGTGCACGCCGAGGCGGCGCGCGGCACGATCACCGTCAGCGTCGGCGTGGCGTCGCTGGTGCCGGACGGAGAGCAGTGCGCCGCCGATCTCCTCGAGGCGGCCGACCGCGCGCTCTACATCGCCAAACGCCGCGGCCGCAACACGACCGTCGTGCACGTGCCGACGCCCATGCTGGCGGTGTGCTGAGCCCGAGGGTGGATCAGGCTTTTTTCTTTTTGACGGCGGGCTTTCGCTTCGCCTTCGGCGGCGCCCAGATCATGCCTTCGAGCTTCATGCCGTCCGGATCGGCGAAGTAGACGGCGTAATAGTTGCGGCCGTAATACGCGCCGGGCGGGTCGAGCACGGTCATGCCGTTCTCGGCCAGGAAAGCGCCGAGTTCATCAACGTCCTCGCGGCTCGACAATTCGAAGGCGTAGTGGTGGAAGCCGATATCGCCCTTGCGGTATTTGCGCTTTTTGCCCTGGGCGTCGGCGGCGGCGATCCAGAACAGCGTCTTGCCGTTGCTCCAGCCGGCCATGTCCGCGTAATCGTATTTGAGCTTGAAGCCGAGAAAGCCGAGCAGCTTGCGATAGAACTCCCGCGAGCGCGCGAAATCGCCGACGCTCAGGACCAGATGATCGATGCCGACGACGCGAGGCATTGGCAGGTTCCGCCTGCTTGCTTTGTCGCATTTTCTTTCGGAAAACCGGTGGCCACTTTTCCGGAAAATGCTCTAGGCCAGAGGCCGACCGGCGCAACTTATGTCTTCCGGTGATCCGATCGTAGGGCCGAGCCGCGGATCATGCCAAGAAACGGCAGCAAATAGGACCGCAAAATGGGACCGCACACAAAGAAAGGGGCCGGCGCGAAGCCGGCCCTTCCCCCATCATTCGCTGTTGGGCGACTGATTACCCCTTGGTAACGACCGGAGGGGGGGTCGTGGTGCAACCTGCGACGCTCAGGAGAGTAAGCACCGCAGCGAGTGCAATGGCCGCCTTTTTCATCAGAATATTCCCCCTGTCTGGTGACGCGGCCGAACATATCGGCCGAGAAATCCGCCCTCTAGTGCATAAAAGTCACATAGCCTGGTCGATTGCACCGCTCTGCCTGAAGTTGAATGCGCCGCGCTCGATGCGGCGGCGGAAAAAGCTACGGATTATCGGTAATTAAGTGTTGCGGAGGCCCATCTTCGTGCCATGTCATGTGAGCGTTGCAATTATGCCTCAGTCACCAAAATCCACAGTCTGGCGTCGCGAGAAGGACCGAGATTGGCGATTTTCGCCGCCAAGGAGCCTCGCCGAGGCGATTGCCGGGGCGAATCAGCGCGAATCACCTGCCGCGCCGCCGTCCGTATTGCGCGCCGCCGCAATGAGGGACAGACTTGCGTGGGCAATGACGGACCTGGCGCCGGCCGGCGTTTGCTTTCGGTTTTGACTTCTGCGGCAAGATCAATAAACCGGGACGCGGAACGGGGGACGCGATGATCACGAGCGCAATCCATGTGGTCAGAATCAGCGCAGTCAAAATCCACACG
Source organism: uncultured Pseudomonadota bacterium (assembly GCA_963836095.1). Taxonomy (GTDB): domain Bacteria; phylum Pseudomonadota; class Alphaproteobacteria; order Rhizobiales; family Xanthobacteraceae; genus BOG-931. The sequence continues at coordinate 248,731 of CAWIHU010000009.1, read as the reverse complement.
ATCAAGCAGTGTAATTCGATGCGTAACCGAAGCACCAAGTGCGGATTAATCGTGGCGCTGGCCGCCGCGTCGGCGCTCGCCGCATGCACGGGATCGCCGTTGCTGTCGTCGTCGACCCCGCCACCCAAAGCGAACGCCCAAAGCCTCCTCGGCATGAGCGACGCTACGCCCGTCGACAGTTCGCTCGGGAAGCGCGATCTCACGCCGGAGGAGAAGAAGATCATCACCGACGCCGTCTCGCTCTCGATCCGGGAGCCGAATTCGGCGCGGTTCCGCTGGACCAAGATGCCCAATACGCTGGAAGGCTCGGGGAATTATTGCGCGTCGGTGGATGCCAAGAGCCCCTACCCCGCCTACAACGGCAAGCAAAACTTCATCGTCGAAGCCCAGCTCTCGGGCGGCAAGATCACCTCGGCCGTGGTCGGCCTGATCGCCGGCGGCAAGGACGCGGCGATCGTCACCAAGATGTGCGCCAAATACGGCCTCAATCCCGACGCCAGCTGAGCGCGGGCGCAAGCCGCGCCGGTCGCACTGACGCGTTATTGCGGCGCCCATTCCTCGGCGCTGGCGCCGGCAAGCGATTGGACGCGCGCCTCGTCGGCGGCAAGCTCGCGCGCCGGACCGGAATAGACGACATGGCCGTCGTCGAGCACAAAAGCGCGGTCCGCGACTTCGAGGCTCATGCGCACATTCTGCTCCACCAGCAGCACCGCCAGTCCCTCGTCGCGCATTTTGGACACGATGCTGAAGACTTCGCGCGTGACCAAGGGCGCGAGTCCTTGCGAGGGTTCGTCGAGAATGAGGAGCTTCGGGTTGAGCAGGAGCGCGCGGGCGATCGCGAGCATCTCCTGTTCGCCGCCCGACAGCTGCCGGCCGCGGTTCGACCGGCGCTCGCCCAGGCGGGGGAACAGCTGATAGATGGTTTCGGGCGTCCAGGGTCCCGGCCGCTCCAGCGGCACCATCAGATTCTCGCCGACGGTGAGATTGGCGAAAATCCTGCGGCCCTCCGGCACATAGCCGACGCCGAGCGCGGCGATGCGGTACGGCGACCAGCGCGTGATGTCCGTGCCGAACACGGTGACGCGACCGTCGCGCGGCGGGGTCAATCCCATGAGGCTGCGCAGCGTCGTCGTCTTGCCGGCGCCGTTGCGGCCGAGCAGCGCCGTCACCTGGCCCGCGGCGGCGTCGAGGCTGACGCCGTGGAGGATATGGCTCTTGCCGTAATAGGTGTGGAGCCCCTCGGCCGTGAGCGCCGCGGTCATGCGGAGAACCTCATGCGACTTTGCTCATGCGACCGGCTCACGCCACTTGCTCATGCTACTTGGCCCAGATACGCGCTTTGCACCGCCGCGTTCGCGGCAATCTCCGGCGGCGCGCCCTCGGCGAGAAACCGGCCGCGGTCCAGAACGGTGATGCGGTCGGCCAGATGGAAGACCACGCGCATGTCGTGCTCGATCAGCACGATGGTCAATTTGTTGTCTTTGTGCAGGCGGCGGATGAGCTGCGTGATCGCGTAGGTCTCCTGATCGCCCATGCCGGCCGTCGGCTCGTCGAGCAGCAGGAGCCGCGGCTCGAGCGCCAACGCCATCATGATCTCGGTCGCGCGCTGATCGCCGTGGGAAAGCTCGCCGACCAGGCGCTCCGCCTTGGCGGCGAGGTTTCCCATTCCCAGCAATTCATCGACGCGGCTGCGCACCTTGCGGTCGGCGGCGGCCGACAGCCGCGGCCGCAGCCGGTAGCCGGAAGCGACCTCGACCGGAATCCGCAGATTCTGCCGCACCGACAGTTCGGGAAACACCTCGGTGACCTGGAACGTGCGGGCGATGCCGCGCCAGACGCGGCGCGCCGGCAACAGGTTGGTGATATCCTCGCCGTCGAACACGATGCGGCCGGAGCTCGGCCGCAGAAATCCGCTGATCAGATTGAAGAACGTCGTCTTGCCGGCGCCGTTCGGACCGATGATGGCCCGCAGCTCTCCCGGCTCGACCGTCATCGACACGTCGTCGACCGCAATCAGGCTGCCGAAGCTCTTGCTGACGTTTTCGACCCGCAACAGGCTCATGGCCCCCTCATGGCGCCGCCTTCCACCGGGCGATGCCGAGCACGCCGCGCGGGAAGAACAGCACGACGAGGACGAAGAACAGCCCGATGAACGACATCCAGTTCTGCGTCTCGCTCGAGACGTAGTCCTGCAGCACGACGAAGATCGCGGCGCCGATCAGCGGCCCCCAGAAGCTGCGCATGCCGCCCAGCACCGCCATGATGACGAAATCGCCGGACTGATCCCAGCGCAGATCGTGCGGATCGGCGAAGTTGTTGAGGAGCGCGTAGAGCGTGCCGGCGAGCGCGACGAAGGTGCACGAGATCAGCCACGACAGCCAGATGTGGCGGTCGACCGGGATGCCGAGAAAGCGGGCGCGCCGCTCGTTCTCGCGGATCGCCAGCAGCGTGCGGCCGAACGGCGAGCGCAGCAGCGCCGCCATGATCGCGACGGCGATCGCGAAGCAGGCCAGCGCCAGATAATAGAACGCCTTGTCGTTGTGCAGGATGTCGATGCTCACCGGACCGAGCGCGATCGGCTCGCGATGCCAGCCGGAGAGCCCGTCGTCGCCGCCGGTGACGTTGTTCCAGCGATAGGCGATGAAATAAAACACCTGGCCGAAGGCAATGGTCACCATGGCGAAATAAATGCCGCGCAGATGCACGATGAGGAGGCCGATGAGCGCCGCCGCGGCGAAGCCGGCCAGAACGCCGACGCCGATGCCGGCGAGCGTGCTCGGCACGAGATATTTGATGGTGAGGCCGGCGCCGTAGACGCCGAGGCCGAAATAGGCGGCGTGGCCGAACGACAGGACGCCGGTATAGCCCAACAGGAAATTCAGCGACATCGCCGCCAGCGCCATGATGACGACCCGGGTGCCGAGCTGGGTATAGCCGCCGACCGCGGCAAGCCAGTACGGCATTGTCAGCAACAACAGCCAGATCACGGCGTCGGCGGCACGTTTGCTGGTGCGGTTGTCGATCAAAAGCGCCCCTCCTCGCCGAACAGACCGCGCGGCCGCACCAGCAGCACCGCGCCCATCATGACGTAGATCACCGCCTCGCTGGCCGAAGGAAAGAATACGGTGGTGACGCCGGAGGCGATGCCGATGAGAAGTCCGCCGACGAGCGTGCCGGGCAGGCTGCCCAGGCCGCCGATGATGATGGCGACGAAGCTCGGCATGATCAGATCGTTGCCGATGGTCGGCTGCAGCCCCAGCATGCCGGCTGCGAGCACGCCGGCGAGGCCCGCAAGATAGATGCCGAGACCGAAATTGAGACTGCGCAGCAGGCGAACATTGACGCCCAGCACCGAGACCGTCTCGAGGTCGAACGTGCCCGCGCGGATGCGCACGCCGAGCCGCGTGTAATTGAGAATGGCGAACAGCCCGGCGACCGCCGCCGTCACCAGGATCACCATGAACAGCCGGTAGCCGGTGAGAAAGAAAAAGTCGTTGGAGAGCGGGCGCGACAGCCATGCCGGGATCGAGAACGGCTGGGTCTGCGGCCCCCAGATGAACCTGGTGCCGTCTTCCAGCATGAAGGCGAGACCGAAGGTCAGCAGAAGACTATAGAGCGGATCGCGGCCATAGACGCGGCGGATCAATATTCGCTCGACGATCAATCCGAAAACCGCGGTCAGGATCGGCGCCAGCACCAGGGCGCCCCAGAAGCCGATGAAAGGAACCAGCACGAACGCGAGATAAGCGCCGATCGCCAGAAAGCCGCCATGGGCGAAATTGATGACGCCCGAAAGATTAAGGATCAACGACAATCCCAAGGCCATGAGGGCGTAGAACGCCCCGATGATGAGACCGTTGAAAATATTGTAGAGAACGAGCTGGGTCATTTCGCGGTGGGCGGCGCGCCAATTCTAACGAACCATAGAAACACATGATCGAACGGCGCGCCACACTTGTCGTGGTGCGGTCGCATGATAAGGCCGATCGACACAAACACCGCCCGGTGGGCAACGACCCTCACCGGGCCGGCGCGGGTCGCGGCTGTTACGCCGGCCACTTCATCTTGCAGCCGGTCTCGTCGACGGGAAGCGCGGCATCGACCCCTTTGACCTCTTGGTCCACGACGAACAGGTCCTCGGGATCATCCTTGCCGTGCTCCTGCGCGTGTCCGACATAGAGCGTCGGCATCAGCTGGTTGTCGCCCTCGCGATAGAACGGCTGGTTCGGCATCAAAGCGACTTCGGGCGGCAGCTTCCAGTTTTGCAGGAATTTCGCCATCTTGGCGGCGTCGAGCGATTTCGCGCCGTTAGCGGCATAGGCGCAGGTCCAGGCCGAAACGTAGCCGAACCAGTGGCGCGCCGTCGGCACTTTGCCACCCGTGCGCTTGCGCATGTTGGCGACGAACTCGGCGACATGCGGCACGTTGGGCTGTTTCCAGTACCATTCGAACACCCAGGTGCCGATTCTCGCTTCGGGCGGCAGGCCGTTGAGCACCTCCAGCTCCTGCTGCGCTCCCGCGATGTGATACTTCTTGTCGAGACCGAACTGCACCGCCTGCTTGAGCGCGTTGACGGCGTCCTGCCCCGCCTGCAGGAAGATGATGATGTCGGGGTTCGCCGCCTGCGCCTTGATCAGATAGGACGAATAGTCGGTGGTGCCGAGCGGCGTGAGCGAGGCGCCGACCTCGGTGCCGCCGTATTGCTTGAGCGCCGCCTCGAAGCCTTGCTGCAGGGTATGGCCGAAGGCGTAGTCCGGCGTGAGGAAGTACCAGCGCTTGCCGTATTTTGTGAACAGCGTCTTGGCGACCGAATTGGTTTCCATCCGCGTCGTGTTGCAGACGCGGAAGACGTTCCAGTGGCAGTCCTTGCCGGTGACGGCGTCGGTGTGGCCGCCGGTGACGATGTGGAGGATGCCGGCCTGGTTCGAGACTTCGCCGAGCGCCAACGCCATGGCGGAGTTCACGTTGCCGAGGAGAAAATCGACCTTGTCGCGGTCGATCAGCTTGTGGGCCTTTTGCACCGCCGTACCCGTATCGGCGCTGGTCGAGTCCTCGACCAGGAGTTCGACCTTGCGGCCGAGAATGCCGCCCTTGGCGTTGATCTCATCGATCGCCAGCTGGCAGCCGATCTGCTCGTTTTTGCCCAATTCGGCATAGGTGCCGGTCAGGGGATCGTCGAAGCCGACCTTGACCGGCTCGTCGGCGCGCGCCTTGACCACGAACGGGCTCGCGACTTGCACGGCGCCGATAGCAAGACCGGCCTTGAGCAGCGTGCGGCGCTCGACCCGCCGGTTGAACGGAAATCCGGACATCGTTTTTACTCCTCCCTCCGGCGTGCTTTTGCATCGCCGCATCTTATCGGGACGTGCTTATTGTGCCGCCGCCGTCCGCCCCTCGCGGCATTAGCCGCAGCCTGACGGAACCGCCATTATGGTACAATCCCGACGTGAAAAGAAATACCGAAGGCGCCGACCGCAGGCGTCATTCCGCCGCGTGCGGCGCCTCATCGATCCTCACGCCGAAGAATTTGTCCCACACCCCGCGCAGCTCGGCGAACGCCGCCGCGAGCGGCAGGACGACGAGCCGCTCGCCGCGGCGCTCGATGAGACCGAGCCGCGCGAGCTTGGCCAGCGCGTCGCTCACCTCGAACTCGACATCGATGCCGAACCTCGCCTTCAGCCAGGCCTCGACGCGCGCTTCGAGCTCGCTCGCGGTGGGCGGCGCGGCGGCGGCGCGCAGGAAATGATAGGCGAGGAACGCCTCCTTGCAGTCCTGTTCCTCGGCGGCGCCGATCACGTAGTCGAACATGCCGGCATTGTTGTTGACGTTGCGGTAATAGATGTTGTCGGTCAGCTCCATCTGATATTTGAGCGACTGGCGCTGATACTTGACCCATTGCCGGGCGACGAAGCCGCCGAGCGCGACGAGGCCCGAGAGCGCCGCCAGCGCCGTCTTGGTGTCGCTGTCGGTCATGGCGGCGCCGACGCCGAAATAAAATCCGAGCAGCAGGAACAGGACGGTGATGGTGGCGTAGATCTTCAAAAGGATCGGTATGCCGCCGGCGAGCGCGGGAATGCCGAGGAACAGCATGTCGGTCCGGCTCAGCACCACGCGGGCGTTGGGAAACAGCGCGTTGAGGTCGCCGCTCGCGATGTTGCGGAAGCATTTGAGCAACACCGCGCCGGGCGGAATTTTGCGACGCGAGAGACTGGGCGGGCGGCGCTTTGCGCCGGCCTCGGTCTTGGTCGCGGCCTCGGTGGCGGCCTTGGATTTCGTCGCGGCCAGCAAGACAACGTCGTCATAGACTTCGACTTCGATCGTGCGCCGGCGCAAGCCGAACCAGTCACGGACCTCGAACTGCTCGCGGTGATGGCCGCGCCGGTAGAAGCGCACGTCGCGGAAATCGTCGAGCGGCGCGGTGACCTTGACGCGCAGAATGCTGCGCCGCCGGTGCGCCTCGTCGATGTCGGCGTGCGGCAGCTCGACGAAATTCGCGCGCTCGAGCACCGTTTCGAGCGATTGCAGCAGGTCCTCGTAGCTCGCTTCGAGGGCGTCGGCGTCCATCGTCGGGTGCGGCGCGATCTCGGGGTTGAAATAATAATAGTCGCTGCGCAGCCGCTCCAGCTTTTCGAAATATTCATAATGAAAGATCGACGCCAAGGTCTCGCAGAAAGCCCGGAATTCTTGCCGTTCGGCGTCGGTCGCGAATGCGTCTTGTTCGACCAACGCGGTGACGATGTCGCTCTTGCGGATCGGAATGAACCGATCGGGCGGATCCCCCGTGGATCCCTGGACCGGGCGTTCCTGCGCGGAGGATTTTTGCGCAGGCGACACGGCGTCCCCTGAAGCCTCATCGCTTGGTCGGCACGAAGTCGAATCGGCCATTGCAGCAAGCCTTGGACATGCAAGGAAATTCAACGATCGAGGGGGCAGCAGTCGACAATCAAGTTTCGCACGGCGGGAGAGCTACGCGCAACGACAGGCGACGTTCCGTCACCTGATTTTTCGGTTCGCGGCCCAGGCCTAGAGCATGTCCCGCAAAAGTGGAGCCCGGTTTTGCGAAAAGGACATGCTCCAAGAAACAGTTAGAGCGGATGACGATTCGAAGACAAAGTCATCCCGCTCTAAGGCGCGGCGTAAAGCGTCCGCGCGTCGGCGGTGAATGCCTTGCGCGACTGCGGATCGACGTAGAACATGTGACCGCCGCGATAGAGCCGAAGCTCGGCGCGCTCCTCGCCGACGCTTATGGGAATATGATCGAGCACGTAACGCGACGCCGCATAGGGCGTCACCATATCGCTGTAGCCGTGCGCGATCATCAGCCGGAACGACGGCGTGAAGGCGAGCAGCACGCGCAGATCCTCGGCGATGCTCGGCGGCGAACGGCCGCCGCCGTCGTGCCAATCCCATTTTTGCGAAATCTCCTCGGCCAGGAGATTATAGGTCATGTCGGTCTTGAAACCGAGTTCGTCGCGCGCACAGGCGACGAAGGCGCTGCCATAGGCGCGGATGAAACCGTCGAGAAACGGATCGGGACCGCGGGGTCCCTCCGATGCGGGATTGGGATCGTCGACCGCGAAGGTCGCGTCGTAATGACTGACGATCTTGTGGTCGGCCGCTTGCAGATGCTTGATGAAAGCGTCGCGGATGAAGCCGCGCGAGCGGGTCACCACGTCGAGCGGCAATCCGGTCATATGCGCGACACGCGCGTAGAACGCCTGCGCGGCGTCCCCGGTCGGCGGCGGCCCGGCGAGCGTCGACAGATAGTCGGTGAGCGCGAAACGCTCGGCCCGCGCCAACGCCTCCTTGCTGAAAGTGCCGGTGCGTTCGAGCTCGGCCGCGGCGAGCGAGGGGAGTTGCAGGGCGGCGCCGAGCGCGAAGCGGTCGCCGCCGAACTGGAGCGCGCCCTCGATCAGCGGCGACACCATGAGGATGCCGTTCACGACGATGCCCTGCTCGTCCTGCAGCACCCGCGCGATCTTGGCGGCGCGGAAGCCGCCATAGCTCTCGCCGAGAATGAATTTCGGCGCGCTGACGCGGCCGTTTCTGGCGACGTAGAGCGCGATCGTCTTGGCGAGCAACTCCGCGTCGCGGTGAACGTTCCAGAACGCGCTGCCGCCATCGGGCTTGGCCGGCCGGCTCCAGCCGGTGCCGACCGGATCGATCAGCACCAGGTCGGTGAAGGTGAGCCAGGTGTCCGGATTGTCGATGAGGCGCACCTCGGCGCCGTCGCGGCCATCCTTGCCGAACGCGGCAAGGCGCGGACCGACCAGGCCGAGATTGAGGAAAGCCGAGCCGGCGCCGGGACCGCCGTTGAAGACAAAGGTGACCGGCCGCCGCGGATCGTTCGGTTTGGCGACATAGGCGGTGTAGAACAGCGCCGCCGAGCGCTCGCCCGACTGGTCGAACAGCGAAAACGTCCCTGCCGTCGCGGTGTAGGCGAGCGGGCCGCGGGACGTGTCGATGCTGTGTTCGGTCACCGAGTTCCGGCGGCAGCAGCGCCAGCACGCCGGGACCGACGCCGTCCGGCTTGCCGACCTCGGCATGAGCGCCGGGCGGATGGCCGGCATGCTCCTGCGCCGCCGCGGCAGACGCGGCCAGCGCGATCAGGACGGCAATGCCGGCACGGCGAAAATCGATCATCCGGTTTCCATTCTGCGACGTTGCGAGCCGGTAGACAATCTTGGTCGGATCGGGGAAGTTCCGGCCTGCCGCCGTCCATCGGCCCGCAGGTAGTAACCCGGAGTATCCCCGCAGTGCCCTTCCCTCACGCGTCAAAGGCGCTCGCTCGCTTCACCGTGCTCGATCTCACCCGCGTCCGGGCGGGCCCGACCTGCGCGCGCCAGCTCGCCGATTGGGGCGCCAACGTCATCAAGATCGAGGAGCCGCCGAGCGACGAGGAAGGCATGGGAGGACCGCGAGAAGGCTCCGATTTCCAGAACCTGCATCGCAACAAGCGCAGCATGACCCTCAATCTCAAGGCGCCGGAAGGCCTCGAGGCCTTCAAGCGGATGGTGAGGAAGGCCAACGTCGTCATCGAGAATTTCCGCCCCGGCGTGAAAAAGCGGCTGGGCATCGATTACAAGACGCTGGCGAAGCTCAATCCCGGCATCGTCTATGCCAGCATTTCGGGCTTCGGCCAGAGCGGGCCCTACGCCGAGCGGCCCGGCTTCGATCAGATCGCGCAGGGCATGGGCGGGCTGATGTCGATCACCGGGCAACCCGGCGCGGGGCCGATGCGGGTCGGCATTCCGGTCGCCGACCTTACCGCCGGCTTGTTCGCAGCGCTCGGCATCCTGGTCGCGCTCCTCGAACGCGACAGCTCCGGCAAGGGCCAGGCGGTCGAGACCTCGCTCCTGCAGGCGCAAATCTTCATGCTCGATTTTCAGGCCGCCCGTTATCTGGTCGAGGGCGAGGTCGCCGGGCAGGCCGGCAACAATCATCCGACCAGCATTCCGACCGGCGTCTACAAGACCTCCGACGGCTACATCAACATGGCCGCCATCGGCCAGCGCATGTGGGAACGGCTGTGCCGCACCGTCGGCGCCGAGGCGATGCTGGAGAACCCGAATTATCGCACCGGCGCGTTGCGCTCGCAGCATCGCGACGCCCTCAATGCCGAGCTCGACGCGCGGTTCAAAACCGACACCAGCGCCGCCTGGGTCGAGCGGCTGAACCAAGCCGGCGTGCCGTGCGGGCCGATCTATTCCATCGACCGGATGTTCGCCGACCCGCAGGTCAAACATCTCGAACGTCGCCGAGACCGTCAGCAAAAAGCCGAAGGGCGCGAAGAAAAAAGCCACGATGCGCCTCCTCGCCCAGCCGGTGTCGCTGTCGCGTACGCCCTCTCATCTCGTCGGCTGGCCGCCGGAGGCCGGCGAACATACCGACGCCGTGCTCGAGGAATTCGGCTTCTCCAAACGGGAGATCAAGGCGCTGCATGCGGCGGGGGCGGTGTGATGACGAATAACTCCAGCCTCGTCATCCTGAGGTGCCCGCGCAAAGCGCGGGCCTCGAAGGACGCACCAGCGGCGCAGCGGCCCTTCGAGGCTCGACCTTCGGTCGAGCACCTCAGGGTGACGGCTCTGTATTTGTGAAAGTCAGGAAACAAAAAATGGCCCAGACCGACAAGATGCTGGCGCACAAGGACGCGGGCGTCGGCGTCCTCACCTTCAACAATCCCGAGCGCCACAACGCCGTATCGCTCGACATGTGGGAGGCAACCAAGACTATCCTCGACGGTTTCGCCGTCGACGACGAGGTGCGGGTCGTCGTTCTCACCGGCGCCGGCGGCAAGGCCTTCGTGTCGGGCGCCGACATTTCCAAGTTCGGCAGCGAGCGCGCCTCGATCGAAGCGACCCGCGCCTACGACATGACGACGGCGGCCACGTTCAACAGCATCTACGACTTTCCCAAGCCGACCATCGCCATGATCCGCGGCTATTGCGTCGGCGGTGGCGTCGGGCTCGCCGCGTGCTGCGACCTGCGCATCTGTTCCGACAATTCGCGGTTCGCGGTGCCGGCGGCGAAGCTCGGCCTCGGCTACGCCTATGCCGGCATCAAGCGGCTGACCGACATCGTCGGCCCGGCCTTCGCCAAGGAAATTTTCTACACCGCGCGCCAGTTCGACGCGCTGGAAGCCTTTGCCATGGGCCTCGTCAATCGCGTGGTGCCGGCCGCCGAGCTCGAGAGCTACGTCAAAAGCATCACCGACATGATCTGCGCCAATGCCCCACTCACCATCAAGGCGGCCAAATTCGCCATCGACGCCAGCCTCGAGGACGAATCGCAGCGCGACGCGGCGCGCGTCGACCAATTGGTCGACGCCTGCTTCGCCAGCAGCGATTATGTCGAGGGCCGCACCGCCTTCATGGAGAAGCGCAAGCCGGTGTTTACGGGGAAATAACGCGGATAGGTATTCGGCTGACAGTCCGCGGGCTCAGCGAAGTTTCGACCAGGTCGCCGTGTCGTCGCCGCCGAACGTGCACACCTCTTCCTTGATGCCGGTCCTGGCGATCCATCGCTGCGCTTCGTCGAAGTAATCGAGTTTCTTGTCATCGAGGGTCCAGCCGGGCGGAGCCCAACCGGACACACCGTTCAGGGTGGGCAGGCCCGTCCGCCACGAAAGCCAAAGTGCGTCATTGTCGGTAAGAAAGTTTCGCGTTTGCGTCCGCGCATTGACCAGGAATGCGCCACACTCCGCGGGGGGCGGTGGAACAGCGGCGAGCCAGGCGAGTTCGCGGCTGCGCGACAGCGTCCTGACGGGCAGCGTATTCATCTGCTCGATCAGACAACAAGCCAGAATAATGCCCGACCACAGCACGCGGGACCGCCGGCGCGCCGCCGGCGCCGTATCGATCCAGTACTGCAACACCACGGCAAGCCCCACCGCGACCCATATGTTGGCCAGGAGCTGGATTCGCCCGCCGGCCCGAATCCCCGATGCGCCGGGGACGACGTAGTGGACCACCCAAAACAAGCAGAAAGTGCCGATCCGCGTCACCAACAGCCAGGACACGATCCACACCAGCGCACAAACAACAAAAACCGTCGGCTGCCATGGTCTTTGATCAGCGCGTTGCGGGTCTTTGTGCAATCGAAACGCCAGGACGAGAAAGACGGCCGTCATCCCAGGCGTGACCGCAAGTACATGCTCGGCTGCCGCCTCGACTGGCAGCCGTTCGACCAGCCAACCCCAGACCATGTTTCCGGTACCGACATTGATCACGTCCTTGGGGAACGGCGAGAAACTGAGGTATTCGCTATAGGTGCGGCCCGGGACGATGGCCAATGCCGGCGCGTAAATCAGCGCGAATGGAATGACGCCGACGACAAAGCCGGCCAACGCCGCGCCGAGCAACGCCAGCGCCGGCCGGCGGTAAATCCGCGCCGCCGCCGCCAACTCGTTGCGGCGCATGACGGCCGGCGGCGCACACGGCAATGGCGACCGTCAACAAGAACAGCCATCGCGACGTAGTAAGAGGTCGCAAACAGCAATCCGAACAGTAGCGAGGCCACCCCCACGCGCGCGAGCGACCACGGCGTGACCCGCGGGAAATCCTCGATGCCCCAAAGCGCCAGCAGCACGATGGGCGGAACATAGTACACCGCAAAGAATTGCAGATGACCAATATCGGTCTTGAACACGAGATTATTGGGAAACGTGATCAGCGCCGCGGCGCAGATGGCGAAGGCCGCGCGCAGCCTCAGGTATCGCATGCAAATGACGAGACTCGCGAGGAAGCAAAAAAGCGACAAAACCATCGCCCATATCTGAAAGCTCAAAAACGGGTCGAGCCCGATCGAGCGCAGGGCGGCATAGGGCGGAGTGTCGAGCAAGAACGCGTCGCTGAAGCCGAGCACGTATTTCTGCGGGTAGAAGAACGGCGGCGACAGGAAATCAGCGCGCCCGATGAGCGCGCGAAACAAATGCTCGTGCAAATAAATGATCAACCGCCCATCGCCGCGATCGCCGAACATCAGATCGAACGACGATAAAATGACGAAGCGGAACGAAATCAACGCGCCGATGCCCCAGGCCACGATCCCTGCGGCGAGCGCGCGCGGATCCATTGCCGGAGCGCGTTCGCGCAATGACACCAAGTTCACTGTGCCCCTCGTCGAATCCGCCGCAGGCGGGAGAACGACCCCGAACCGAGGGGAGCGTATAGCCGATTTTGCGTCGCGCCAGAAGGCGGGCCGCGGCCACCGCATGCGGACCGGGACTCGATCGCCATGTGCAGCCCCCATGCGCCGCGGTCGTCGCGCCGCCGCCGGGCGAAGCGGCACCCTTGTCTCCGGCGGCAGCCGCCGCTAAATACGGGCGCGACGCTCACCCATCACAATTCGGCTTCAAGGAGAGGTGGCAGAGCGGTTGAATGCACCGCACTCGAAATGCGGCATACGGGCAACCGTATCGGGGGTTCGAATCCCTCCCTCTCCGCCACAGCCTGAAATCGCTCTAGTAAAATCATCAACCCATTGATCCGATAGGGTTTTCCGGACCGCCGGTGGTACACAAAGCCGGTACACAGATGGTCTGCGCCCTCGGTACTCCCAAGCGTCATCCGGAAAGCGGAATCTACTGGTTCAGGAAGCGCGTTCCCGGAAGACTGAGGGCGAAGGTCGGCAAGAGCGAGATCAAGTTCTCGCTGCGAACGCGCAATCCCGATATTGCGCGTCTGCGCAATCTCGAAGCACTGATTGACGTCGAGCGCGCCTGGGCGGCCTACGACTTCACTATTGTCGATGCTGCGTCGTGCTGTGTCGTGCCGATCGAATGCAAAAGCACGTCGATAGCTCCATCTATGGTCGCGGCCCGACCTTCGCTTGAATCCTTGCCGCCCGTATCTCCAACTCGATCTAATGAAGAGAAGATGCCGGGCGCCGACGCGACGCTTCGGGCGATATTTAAATCTTATGCCGCAGAGGCCGAGCTTGCTCCCGCGATCGTGAAACGGTGGACGCCCGTCGTGGCTCGCTTCGTGGCTTATCTCGGTCACGACGAGCCCCAGCGCATACGTCGATCCAACGTCGTCGGCTGGAAGGACGCCCTCCTGAAAGACAATAAATCCAACATTACCGTGCGCGACGTCTACCTCGCCGCAAACCTACGACCTCTCCCGTGTGAAGGGATCGACATATGGCAAAATCAATAACTTAAATTGCAAATTTGCGGCATTAGCGGCATACATTGGCGGCAGATAGAAACGTCGTCAATGTCTTACCCAAAGGCATTAAAAATCGAAAGCTTATCCCTGTCGAGGTGTAGCCATGGGGCCTGCCTCTTCTGGCGGCTTTCGAATGCTGCAATTTCTGCGGCGTCGTCGGCCAGGATTGCACCGATCTCATCCAGCCCAAGCAGCAGTGCCCGCCGTCGATGTGCGTCGATGCCAAATGCAATTGTTGAACCGTCATGAAGGAGGATAGTCTGGGCTTCGAGATCGACCGTCAGAGGCAATCCCGTTGCCGCCGCAGCGGTCACATCGCGATGCTCGTCATTTGGCAACACGATTGGGAGCACGCCGTTTCGGAAGCAGTTACCATAGAAAATTTCGCCGAAACTCGGTGCGATAACGCACCTGATCCCGAAGTCCGCCAAAGCCCAGACGGCATGTTCTCGGCTCGATCCACATCCGAAATTGCGCCCGGCCACCAGGATCGTTGCTTTGTCGAATGGTGGCCGGGACAGGATAAAGTCGTTATTGCGGCGCTCACGGAATAGATACCGGCCAAGTCCTTCACGATCCAGCAGCAGCAGAAAGCGTGCCGGAAAAATAACGTCGGTGTCAACGTCTGCCTCCGGCAATGGCGCGGCTATTCCTGTAAGCGTAATGAAGCTCTTCATGGGCATATCACGACTTGAGCTTCCGAACGTCCGTAAGACGGCCGGTCACCGCTGCTGCGGCAGCCATCGCAGGGCTCAGCAAATGAGTCCGCGCCCCCGGGCCCTGTCGACCTTCGAAGTTGCGATTTGACGTGGAGGCGCAGCGCTCGCCCGTGCCGAGCCTATCGTCGTTCATGGCTACACACATCGAACAACCGGATTCTCTCCACTCAAAGCCCGCCGCACGAAAGATGCGATCGAGGCCTTCCGCTTCCGCCTGAAGTCTCACACTAGCCGATCCCGGGACGACAATTGCCGTGACGTTCTTGGCGACCGTTCGGCCCGCCGCGACTTCGGCCGCCAGCCGGAGATCTTCGATACGGCTGTTGGTGCAGGATCCAATGAAGACACGATCGACGGATATTTCATCCAGCCGCATTCCCGGCGTCAAACCCATGTAGCTGAGACTGCGGCGAAATTGTTCGCGCCGCCCGGGGTCTTGTTCGGTCATCGGATCCGGCGCGCACGCGTCGATTGGGAGATTTTCTTCCGGCGTCGTGCCCCATGACACGCGGGGAGCAAGATCCGCAGCGTTGAAGCGGACCTCGCGGTCGAACACCGCATCAGCGTCGGTCGCGAGCGTCTTCCAATGCGTCACCGCGCTATCCCATTCAGCCGCGTTCGGCGCGAGCGGACGTCCTTTGAGATAGGAGAACGTGGTCTCATCTGGCGCTATCATGCCGACACGACTGCCGGCCTCGATTGTCATATTGCAGAGCGTCATGCGGGCTTCCATCGACAAGCCGGCAATGGTGTCCCCGGCATATTCAATGGCATAGCCAACGCCCCCGGAGACGCCGATTTCCGCGATCAGGCCAAGAATGATGTCTTTGACCGACACGCCGGCCTGCAAATCGCCTGAAAGCGTGACGCGCATTCGCTTTTGCTTGCGCTGCCGCAGCGTTTGAGTCGCGAACACGCATTCGCACTCGCTCGATCCAACACCAAAGGCGATGGCGCCGAACGCTCCGTGCGTACAGGTATGACTGTCACCGCATACGAGCGTGCAGCCGGGCAAAGTAAAGCCCAATTCCGGTCCGATCACATGAACGATCCCGTGTCGGATGTCGCTCATCGGGATATAGGGAATCGAAAAGCGATCGGCATTCTCGATCAACCGCGTTACCTGTCGCGCCGCCAGGCCGTCTGGGAGCGGAAGATTCCGAGACAAGGTGGGAACCGCATGGTCGGCAACTGCGAGATGCGCATCGACGCGCCTTATCAAGCGATCTTCGGCGATCAAGCCGGCAAATGCCTGCGGACTCGAAACTTCATGGACCAAATGCCGGTCGACATAGATCAGGGCGTCGCCATCACCATAGTCCTTGACGACGTGTTGCGCCCAAACCTTGTCGTAAAGTGTGAGACCACCCATTGACCGCACTTCCTATCTTCGGAGGCTGAAGCGGAGTCGATGTCAGCCGAGTAGACGAGATAAATCAAAGAGCGACGCGAAACGCCGTCATGCCTTAACTGCGCACCGCAGCGACCTCTGCGTATGCGAGTTGACCAAATTCATGATGCGGCCCGAGCGAGATGCTGCTTATGCTGGGTCCGGCGCCAGTTCAGCCAACTCCCTCCGAGCTTTTGACCGACACTGTTCTCGGCCACCTCTACTGCAGTTACAAGTTTTTCGAGACTTATGCCGGTGTCGCAGCCGGCGCTTTCGAACATGTTGACGAGATCCTCGGTTGCCACATTGCCGGCGGCGCCGGGTGCGAACGGGCAACCACCCAACCCGCCGATCGCTGAATCGAAGCGGCGCACGCCCTTCTCGAAGGCCGCGAAGCAGTTCGCCAGCGCCAGTCCCTTGGTGTCGTGGAAGTGGCCGGACAGGCGATCGGCGCCAAAATGTGACGTCAAAGTGCCGAATACCTCGGCGACGTGGACCGGATCCGCCCAGCCAATGGTGTCGGCCACGATCACCTTGCAGGCGCGGGCGTCCATCATCGATTGTGCAAGCCGATAGACAGCACGAGCATCGACCACACCTTCGAACGGACAGACGAAGGCGACCGAGAGATAGGCGCGGCCGATAACGCCCTCTGCGGCGGCGCGTCGCATAACCTCGGCGCAAACCGCCTCGGCTTGGTCGAGCCCCATATTGATGTTGCGCTGGTTCATGGTCTCGGTGCAGGACAAAGTCACTGCGACTGAGCGGGCGTTGGCCGCGACGGCGCGTTCGTAGCCCTTCACATTGGGAACCAGTACCGAATAGTCGATGCTATCGCGGTTCGGCACCTGCGCCATCAGTTCGGCAGCATCGGCCATTTGCGGCACGGCTTTGGGACTTACGAAGCTGGTTGCTTCGACATGACGGATCCCTGCGGCCAGCAAAGCGTCCAATAGCTTGAGCTTGTCGGCGGTCGCAACATGCCGCGGCTGGTTCTGGAGACCGTCGCGCAGGCCGACCTCGTTGACAATGATTTGTTCGGTCATGGCGGAAGCCTCATCCAATGATGCCCGCGCCGCGCAACTGTGCAATCTCATCCGCGGATTTGTGCAGCAGGTCGCGCAAGACGGTTTCGGTGTCGTAGCCGAGTTCGGGCGGCGGCGAGAAGCTTTCCGATCCGAAATCCGACAGCTTGACCGGATTGCCCGGCATCGAAACTCTGCCGCCCTGACGCAACGTTACGTCCACTACCATGTTACGTGCGCGCACTTGCTGATCATTGAGCGCGTGCTCGAAGTCGTTGACGGGCGCACAGGGCACCTGATGCCGGCTGAGCTTTTCGAGCCAGTAGTCGGCGGTCTCGCCAGCCAGGATTTCGCGGATCCGACGGTTGATGAAGTCGCGATTGGCCCAGCGGCCAGGCTGAGTCAAGAACGCCGGGTCGCGCAAATCATCGGCCGCGAGCGCCTCAACCACGCCGGTCCATCCGTTGTCGGTGATCACCGCTATGATGATCCAACGGTCCTTGGTCTGGAAGGTGTCGTAGGGGACATGGACGAAATGGGCGTTGCCGAGCGGCTTTGGGTTTTCGCCAGTCAGCAGATACATGGTGGCCATATAATTCAGTAGGCTGATCTGCCCGTCCAGCATTGAAATATCAACGTGCTGGCCGCGGCCGGTTTGGTTGCGCCCGATGACCGCCGACAGGATGCCGATCGCCGCGAACAGTCCGCCCCCGAGATCGCCGATCGGTATCCCCGCGCGGGTCGGTTCGCCGTTTACCTGCCCTGTGATCGACATTCCACCGCCCATTCCCTGAGCGATCTGGTCGAAGGCCGGGCGAGCATTCGCCGGTCCGGTCTCGCCGAAACCGGTTACCGAGCAGGTGATGATGCGCGGATTGTGTTGGGCCAGCGTTTCCCAATCGACGCCGAGGCGCTTGGGAACACCTGGGCCGAAATTATTGACGACTGCGTCCGCCTGTTTGATCAGTTCGTAAAATAGCGAGCGTCCTTCCGGCTTTTTCAGATCGATGACGACGCTTTCCTTGTTCCGATTAAGCGTAAGGAAATAGGCGCCCATGCCGTGACGGCTATTCTTGGGATCTTTGGCCAAAAGGGAGCGAGTACCTTCGCCGTGCAGCGGCTCGACTTTGATCATGCGGGCGCCGAGGTCGGCGAGCAGCATGGTGCAGAACGGTCCTGACAGCATATGGGTGAGATCGATCACGACCAGACCGGTAAGCGGCTTAGGCATTCCAAGGCCCCACTAATTGTATACAATGATCAGTCTTGACCACGGCGGGTTGGTTTGAATACAGGGCTCTCAACTCCAATTTCGGCCATTTTCCGCCTTTTTCGGCGGGGAGGCGTCATGATGGTCTCGCCGTTCCAATGCAGATGGATAAAGTTGTATACGATTGGCCCGCCGGTATTCAAGC
Source organism: uncultured Pseudomonadota bacterium (assembly GCA_963836095.1). GTDB lineage: Bacteria > Pseudomonadota > Alphaproteobacteria > Rhizobiales > Xanthobacteraceae > BOG-931. The sequence continues at coordinate 230,512 of CAWIHU010000009.1, read as the reverse complement.
GCTCGATATCGAAACCTGCCGTCGCTGTCGCACCAATCTCAACAGGGTGCAGGTTTTGGACGGGCTGTTTGGTCCCGATGGCAAACTTGCCTAGATGACGACAATCCTGCATAGGAACGTCATGTCCAAATCAACGGACAAGGCTTACGCAGCAATCTACGATGCGCTGACGGCGGGGCGGTTGCGCCCCGGCGAGCATTTGGCTGAAGAGCGCCTAGCGCGTGAAATTGGCGTCTCGCGCACGCCCGTACGCGAGGCGTTGCGCCGGCTGAGCACCGAAGGCTTCGTCGAATTTATGCCCAATCAGGGCGGTCGGGTACCATCGCTGTCGTTCGACGACGTCAAGGAAATCTTCGACCTGCGCGTCATTCTCGAGGGTTATGCGGCGTCGCTTGCCGCACGCAAGATGACCATGGCCCAGATCGCCGAATTGGGGAAGCTTTGCGACGGCATGGAAAACGCTTACGCCAAACGGCGCAGCGGCTACATAGAGGAAATTTCCGTCGGCAATCGCCGCTTTCACCGCATCATTCTCGAGGCCTCCGGCGGACAGAAGTTGAGCCGCTTGCTGCCGCAATTGATCGAGATGCCGCTGATACTCGATACCTACAACCGGTTCACTAGCGACGACATGAACCGCTCGATGCGCCATCATCGCGAATTGATCGTGGCATTCACCGCGCAGGACGCGGACTGGGCCGACGCAATCATGCGAGGGCACATTCAGTCGGCGCGCAATTGCTATCTGCGGTCGATCGAGGAGCGCGCGGCGAACGGCAACGGTGCCGCGACGGGCTCGAACCGCGCCTAGTTCCGGGCCCGCATCCGTCCGGCAAGATTGTCGACGATGTAATTTTGCCGCAGCGAACGGCCGAGGCCGAGCGCCGTACAGAAATTGCGGTAGGCCAACGCCTTCTCGAGTTCGGTTTCCTCGAATGACACGCTGACGAGCCCGCTCTTCGGTCGGCCGTGCTTGTCGAACAACGGCCGCGGCGCGTGATTGTCGCGCAGCCAGTCTTCGATCTGCCGTAACGCCAAAATGCCACTACGGTAGTCCTCCGGCGCGGCATCCGGATCGATCGGCAGCCATATCAGATACTGCAGCCAGCGGCGTGGTCTCGACTGGGTCATGCTGTCATGCGCTCGTCCGGGCAAGTGCAGTTTTGACGCCGCGTCGGCCGCGTTGACGTCACCTTAAAAAGATCAACACACGACGGCGCCGGTAGACTTGCCCGAATTGTATACATTCGTGCGAAAAAACCCGGCAGGCCAGCCACGGCGTCTGGCCGCTTCGGCGCAGCGCCTTCACCGAAAATCCAGCAATCATGGTCATCAATTGCCAAAACATCCTCGGCAGCGAAATAAATCCGTGATTCCGCTTGACATCATCGGCGTTGTTATCGAACCTGATTGTATACCGCCTGCCCGGTTGGCAAAGCAGTTTTTGCGGCGGGGCTCGCCGGCTTTATCCGCGCGAGGGGGAAAACATGATGGGAGAGCGGAGACACCAGATGTCGAAGATCACCGGAATTGCACTAGCGACGGCGACCGCCGTGGCGAGCTTGGCTGCTGCTTCAGCCCCCGCGTCGGCTGACATGGCGGCGGCAGAGAAACTGATTGCCGGTCACCGCCACATGCCGAGCTTCACGCCGCCCGGCCCGGCATTCGACGCGAAGAAATGCATGGCGGGGAAGTCAATATTCGTTATCCCGCTGGCAAGCTCTAATCCTTTCAACGTCGCAATCGCCAAATCGATGGCGAGTTCGGCCAAGGACGTCGGCTTCAAGCTGGCGATTTGGGAGAACCAGGCCAAGCTCGATCAATGGGTGCAAGGCATGGCAAATGCCGGCAGCCAGGGCTACAGCCTGATCGACCTCATGGGCGGCATTCCACCGGCAGCGCTCGGGCCGCAGATCAAAGAAGCTCGCGGCAAGGGCATCAAGGTCACCACGACGCATCTCTATGACGTCACGCAGCCGGTCCCGGACGATCTGGACGGCTCGACCCAAGACAACTACACCGAGGCTGGCCAGATCATGGCCGCTTGGGCGATCACCCACACTGGCGGCAAGCCGAACGTCATCATCATCGGCTCCGACGAAGTGGTGCCGACCAAGCCGTTCGTGAAGGCGATTGAAGACTATCTCGACAAGAACGCGCCCGGCAGCAAGCACGTCTACATCAATGTGCCGTTCCCGGAGTGGGGCACCAAGATCCAACCCAGCGTACAGTCCGCGCTGGTCGCCGATCCCGGCATCAACTACGTCCTGCCGATCTATGACAACATGGCGACCTTCGTGGTGCCGGCGTTGCGGGTCACCAACAAGACCGACAGCGTCAAGATCGTGAGCTTCAACGGCTCGCCCGGGATGCTCGACCTGTTGCGACAGGGCGGCATGGAGATGAACGTCGGGGAAAGCCTCGGCTGGTGGGGCATGGCCGGCGTCGACGCCGATATGCGGGTGGTCTGCGGCCTGCCCAAGGTTATCAATCCGCATACGCCGCTCGTCATCTTCGACAAGGATAACGTCGCCACGGCCGGCGTTCCCGCCGACTATGACAAGGGCTATGGCGATGTGCACGTCGACGGATTTTTGAAGCTATGGGGCCTGAAGTAGCATCGCGGCAAATCGGGGCCGGAGCGGCAGCTCCGGCCCTTTTGCTGCGAAATCTCAGCAAGACCTTTGGCGGCGCGCATGCGCTGAAATCGGTCGACCTCACCGTCGGCGGCGGCGAGGTGCACGGTTTGCTCGGTCAGAACGGATCCGGCAAGTCGACTTTGATCAAGATATTGTCCGGCTATCACGAGCCGGAGGCCGGTGCACGAATCGAAGTATTCGGACGGGCCATGCCGGCGGCCCGCGGTCCCGGCGAATTCCGCAAGTTCGGGCTTGCGTTTGTGCATCAGCATCTCGGCTTGGTGCCGTCGCTGTCGGTGCTGGAGAATCTGCGGATCGGAGAGTTTGCTACCGAGACCCGCTGGGCGATCAATTGGCACCGGGAACGGCAGCGCGCGGTTCACACCTTCGAGAAATTCGAACTCGACATCGATCCTGATGCGATCGTCGCGGAGCTTCCGCAAGTGACCAGAGCGCTGCTCGCGATCGTGCGCGCCATGGAGGACATCGAGCACAATCAGGACGAACATGGCGGGCAGGGCCTGCTGGTGCTTGACGAGCCGACTCCATTCCTGCCACGGGTCGGAGTCGAACAATTGTTCGCTTTGGTACGGCGGGTGGTCAAGCGCGGTGCCAGCGTGATCTTTGTCACCCATGACGTCGACGAGGTCATGGAGATCACGGACTGCGCCACGGTGTTGCGCGACGGCGCGGTGGCCGGAACTTTGGTTACGCGCGACGCGCATCGCGACGAATTCGTCGAGCGCATCATCGGCAGCCGGGTCGTACCGTTCCACATGCCCCCGCGCGACGTTGAGAGCCGGCCAGCCGACATTGTTGTAGAAAGGCTGTCCGGCGGAACGCTGCGGGACATTTCGATCAAATTGCATCACGGCGAGGTCCTTGGACTCACCGGACTGATCGGCACGGGATTTGACGAGGTTCTGGCGCTGCTATTCGGCGCTCGGCCGGCAGCCGGCGGAAACCTGACGATCGGTGCGCAGGTCTATGCCGTCGACAGGCTGACGCCAGCTGCGGCGATCAAGGCCGGCGTTGCGTTCCTGCCTGCGGACCGGCTCGGCGAGTCCGGCGTCGGCGGATTGTCGGTGACCGACAACGGCACCCTGACCATCCTCGACGAGTTCGTCCGCGGCGGCCTGCTCGACCGTTCGGCCATGGCGGCGCAGACGCGCGCGATGGGCGAGGCCTACGAGGTGCGGCCGAATGTGCCGAGCCTGACGTTGGACAGTTTGAGCGGTGGCAACCAGCAAAAGGTTCTGCTCTACAAGTGGCTGCAGAAAAAGCCGGTGCTGCTCCTGCTCGACGAGCCGACCCAAGGGGTCGACGTTGGCGCCCGGCAAAAGCTTCTTATGGCGATCGGGGAAGCGGCCAAAGCCGGCACCTCGGTGATCGTCGCCTCGACCGACTACGAACAGCTCGAACAGATTTGCGATCGCGTGCTCATCTTTGCCCGGGGGGAGATTATCGGCGAATTGCACGGGCCGGAGATCACAAAGGACCGGATCGCGGAGCGTTGCTACCGCAGCATGACGCTCACCGGCCAGTCTGCGCGTAGGGGCGATCGCCTCCCATGAACATGCTGAACAGCGGTGATTTCGCGGATCCGGTGCTGCTGGCCTACGAGGCGCGGCTGGCTGAGTTAGAGCGCCGGCTGCGCGAGATGGAGGCGGAACGGCGGCCGCGGCGCGTACTCGACAAAGCGAGCATCGGCGTTTTTGCCGAACGCTATGCTTTGATCGGTGCGTGGATCGTGCTAATCGCGATCTTCGGCATTATCAGTCCAACCTATTTCCTGTCCTGGATCAGCTTCACCAGCATGTTCTCTTCCAATGCTGTGTTGGTCATGCTCACACTGGGCCTGCTGGTGCCGCTGACCGCGGGCGATTTTGATCTGTCGATCGCTTCGACGCTGGTGCTATCGTCGATGACGCTGGCGATCTTGAACGTCGTCTATCAGTGGCCCGCGCCTGCGGCGATCGCGGTCGCGATTGCCGCAGGCGTGCTCGTTGGCGCGGTCAACGCCTTTCTGGTGGTCTATTTCCGCATTCATTCGCTGATCGTGACGCTCGGTACCGGCACTTTCCTGCAGGGCATCGTGCTGTGGATCAGCGCCTCGGAAACCATATCCGGCGTATCGCCGACGCTGATCAATCTCGTCATCGAGACGCGGCTGTTCGGCATTTCGCTCAGCTTCTATTACGCGCTGGCGCTGTGTGTCGGCATGTGGCTGTTCCTCGAATACACGACGCCGGGGCGACGGCTCCTGTTCGTCGGGCGCGGCCGCGATGTCGCGCGGCTGTCCGGCATCAGGGTCGACCGGGTGCGGGCGCTGGCGCTCCTGACCTCTTCGGTCATCGCCGCGGTGGCGGGCGTCATGTACAGCGGGATGACCGGCTCCGCCGATCCGCTGTCCGGCCTGCAATTGTTGTTGCCAGCGTTCGCCGGCGCCTTCCTGGGCGCCACGAGTATCGTTCCCGGACGCTTCAATCCGTTCGGATCGATGATCGGGGTTTATGTCCTGACCACCGGGATTCTCGGCCTGACCATTCTTGGCATTCCGTCCTTCGTCCAGAACCTGTTCTATGGCGGCGGTCTCGTTCTCGCCGTCGTGCTTTCGCAGCTGGTACGCCGCCGGCAACCGCAGAGTTTCAGTTAACACCGGTATCAGGAGTGTTTGATGGCCGACAGATTTGATGACATCGCCGCCGAGTACGAATCGCGACTGGCGGAGTTGGAGCGCCGCCTGGCGCGACTCGAAATGGGTCCCGGTCCGGCTGCGGCCGTAACGCCGCTTCCCGCGGCGCGCCGCGGCGGCAAGGGTTATCGCCTCGGCGTCGACGTTGGCGGCACCTTCACCGATCTCTTGCTGATCGAAGAGCAAAGCGGCAAGACCTACTCCGCCAAAGTGCCCTCGACCCCGAAGGATTCGTCGATCGGGGTGTTCAACGGTATCGCCAAGCTGTGCCAGAAGACCGGCGTCGATCCGACCCAAATCAATTACGTGATGCACGGCACGACGGTCGCGACCAATACGGTTCTGACCTCGAGCGGCGCCAAGGTCGGTCTCGTCACCACCAAGGGTTATCGCCAGGTGCTGCAGATCGCGCGCTCCTTCGTGCCGGGCGGCCTCGGTGGCTGGGTGATCTTCAACAAGCGCGATCCGCTGGCACCGCTGGAACTCACGATCGAGGCGCACGAGCGCCTCGACGCTCAGGGCGGCGTGATCGAGAAGCTCGACGAAGCGCAGATGCGGCGCGATCTGCAAGCTCTCGCGAAGAAGAATGTCGAAGCCCTGACGGTGTCGCTGATCCACGCCTACAGCAACGGCGTTCACGAACGGCGGATTCGCGAAATCGCCCGCGAAATCATGCCCAACGTGCCGGTGTCGATCTCGTCCGAGGTGATGCCGGAAATGTACGAATATGAGCGTGCCGAAACCACAGTGGTTAACTCGTATATCCGCCCCGTGGTGTCGAAATACATCACCAATCTGCACAATGAGCTGACCCGCACCATGAGCGACGTCAAGCTTCACGTGCTGCGCTCCGATGGCGGCCTCGCGTCAGTCGATGCGGCCAAGGCGGCGCCGGTCAATCTTTTGATGAGCGGCCCGGCGGGTGGCGTCGCCGGCGCCATGTGGATCGCTGCCCAAGCCGGCTTCAAGGACCTTCTGACATTCGACATGGGCGGCACCTCGACCGACGTGGCCTTGATCCAGAAGGGCGTGGCGCAGACGCGGCGCGAGACCAGAGTTGCCGATGTCACCGTGCGCGCATCGTCAATCGACGTACGCAGCGTTGGCGCCGGCGGCGGTTCGATCGCCTATGTGCCGCAACTGACCAAGGCGCTGCGGGTCGGCCCACAGAGCGCCGGCGCCGATCCGGGTCCGGCGGCCTACATGAAAGGCGGTACCGAGCCGACCGTGACCGATGCCAATGTCGTGCTCGGCTATCTGCCTTCCACGTCGAAACTCGGCGGTGACATGAAGATCGACCGGAGCCTCGCCGAAGCCGCTGTCAAGAAGGTCGCGGACGCGCTCGATATGCCGCTGAAAAAGGCGGCCGAAGGCATCATCAACATCGTCAACGAAAACATGTTCGGTGCGTTGCGGCTGGTGTCGGTGGAGCAGGGCTTCGATCCGCGCGATTTCGCGCTGGTCGCGTTCGGCGGCGCCGGGCCGTTGCACGCCAATGCGCTCGGTAAGCTGATGGGATCGTGGCCGGTGATCGTGCCGCCGGGCCCGGGCGTTCTTTGCGCCTATGGTGACGCCACCACGCGGCTGCGCGACGAAGCCTCGCGGACCTTCATCCGGCGATTCGCCGACACCACCGACCGCGAGGTCAGCAGCATGCTCGATGAACTCGCCGAAACAGCAGCGCGCGCGCTCGACGCCGAGGGCGTGCCGCGCTCCGACCAGTCGGTACTGTATCAGATCGACATGCGCTACAAAGGCCAGGGCATGCAGCTAACCGTCGATTTTGCGCCGGAGGACTTCCGGGCCACCGGCTTGCGCCAGGTCGCAGCGCGGTTCGACGAGATCCACACCCAGCTTTTCACCTTCGCACTCGAGGCGGCCCACGAGCTGGTCAACCTGCGCGCTATCGTGCAGGGCCGCGAAACAGTGGTGAAGCCGGAACCGGTGCCGCGCGGCACTGCCGACGCCTCGGCCGCGATCGTCGAGCACACCACGGTCTATATCGGCGGCGCCGATATGGCGGCTGGCATCTACGACCGCGCCAAGCTCAAGGCCGGCAACCTCATCGCCGGTCCGGCCGTGGTTGTCGAAATGGACGCCACGACGCTGATCCTCCCAGACTATGTCGGCGAGGTCGACGCCGTCGGCAATATCCTCATCCGTCCCGCGAAGTAAGCCATACGAGATCCGCCATGACCGCTCAAATCATCCAGACCAACGATAAGCCGTTCCAGAAGGTGAAGCTCGACCCGATTACGCTCGATGTCATCGAGAATGCGCTGCGTAACGCCCGCACCGAAATGGATGCGGTGCTGTTCCGCACAGCCATGTCGCCAGGCATTCGCGAGCAGCACGACGCATTTCCGCTGATCGCGAACCAGGAAGGCAAGATGGTGGTCGGCCAGTTCGGCTCCTTCATCTACGGATTTAACCAGGGCTATAACGGCACCATCGAGGAAGGCGACGTCTTCCTCACCAATGATCCCTATTCGGTCGACGGGGCCATCAGCCATCTCAACGACTGGCTGACCCTGATGCCGATCTACAAGGACGGCCGGCTGGTCGCCTGGGGCGCCATGTTCGGTCACATGACCGATATCGGCGGCAAGGTGCCGGGCAGCCTGCCGACCGACGCGGCGCAGATCTTCGAGGAGGGTCTCCAGTTTCCGCCGCTCAAGATCTACAAGAAGGGCGTCCTGAACAAGGAAGTCCTGGACATGATTCTCCGCAACTGCCGCCTGCCGGAGTGGAATCTGTCCGACTTCAACGCCATTGTCGCCGCGCTGAGGCTGGCCGAGCGCCGCGTGCACGAAATCTGCGACCGCTTCGGCGTCGATGACTTCATCGCGGCGATGGACGAGATGCTCGACCGCAACAAACGGGCGATGGGCGCCATCATTCAGATGGTTATCCCGGAAAAGAAGGCCTATTTCGAGGATTACATCGACGACGACGGCGTCGGAATGGGTCCCTACAAGATCGCCTGCACCATGTGGCGCGAGGGCGAAAAGGCGATTTTCGATTTCGCCGGAACCGATCCGCAGTCGATCAGCTCGGTGAACTTCCTGCTGAACGAGGAAATGTTCAAGATGTTCCTCGGTGCATTCTTCATCAACCTGTTCGACCCGCAGATCCTGTTCAATGACGGATTCTATCCGCTGGTCGAGGTCCGCATTCCGCCGGGATCGATCCTCAAACCCAAACGCCCCGCGGCGCTGTCGTGCCGCACGCATTTGCTCGGACGAATATTCGACATCATGGGCGGCGTGTTGGGGCAGGGCGCGCCCGATGCGCTCAATGCCGCCGGTTTCTCCGACAGCCCGCACTTTATGTATTCGGGCTACGACAAGAACGGTGAGTGGTATCAGCTCTATCAGATCGGATTCGGCGGCATTCCGGGCCGTCCGGTCGGCGATGGTCCGGACGGTCATTCGCTGTGGCCGGCCTTCACCAATGTTCCAAACGAGTTTCTGGAGAGCTATTTTCCGCTCCGGATCGTCAAATATGAGACCATTCCGGACACCGGCGGAGCCGGCCTGCACCGCGGCGGCAACGGCGTCAGCATCGGCTACATGTTTTTGGAGCCGGGCGAGATTTCGATCCACGACGACCGTTGGCTGACCCATCCCTGGGGCGTGAACGGCGGATTGCCGGGCGGCCGCTCGACCAAAATCCTGGTGCACGCCAACGGCAAGGAAGAGCGGCTGCCGTCGAAATGCGACCGCGTCAAAGTCGCGGCGGGCGAAGTGCTCTATTTCAATACCTGGGGTGGCGGCGGCTGGGGCGATCCGCTCAAACGCGACGCTGCCAAGGTGGCCAAGGATGCCGAGCGTGGACTGGTGTCGGTCGAGGGCGCCAAGCGCTACGGCGTGGTGTTGCGGCCCGACTTCTCGCTCGACGAGGCAGCCACCAACGCACTGCGCCAGCGCATCGAGCGCGAGCGCGGCGACCTCAAGCTGTTCAATTTCGGTGGGTCGGTCGAGGAGCTGAAGGCGCGCTGCAAGGCCGAGACTGGCTTCGATCCGCCACGCGCGCCGGAATTCCCGAGGTGGGTGCGGCCGGCGCACGTCGTCGCGGCTGAATAAGAACATGGCAAGGGCGGCAGCCGCACGGCTGCCGCCGGGAAGGGAGCGCGACCGATGGCGGAAGACCTCGCTCAAAACTATGCCAAAGCCGGCTACCACCACGGTCTAGGCTTCGGCGAGCGGCCAGCCCTGATCCTGGTCGATTTCGTCCAAGCCTATTTCGAGCCGGGTTCGCCCCTTTATGCCGGTGTCGATGCCGCCCTGGCGTCGGCCCTGCGGCTATTGGCTGCGGCGCGAGCCGCCGGCGTGATGCGAATTGTCACCAACGTCACCTACCGCAAGGGCTTGGTCGACGGCGGCATCTTTACGCGCAAGGTTCCGGCGCTGTCGTCTTTCGAGGACGGTAACCCGCTCGGCCGTTTCCCTGAGGGGCTCGAGCCTCGCAACGACGAGATCGTGATCTCGAAACAATATCCCAGCGCCTTTTTTGGCACTTCGCTGGCGGCGACGCTCACGGCCGCCAAGATCGACACCGTGGTCATCACCGGCCTGACCACGTCCGGCTGCGTGCGGGCGACCTGCGTCGACACCATGAGCAATGGCTTTATCCCGATCGTCGTGCGCGAGGCCGTTGGCGACCGCGCGGCAGGGCCGCACGAGGCCAATCTGTTCGACATGAGCGCGAAATATGCCGACGTTGTCAGCGAGAATGACGTGATCGCCTATTTTCGCCGCCTCGACAATTCCCGTTTGGCGTCGCGCTCATGAGCGTGACGACGACTACAGAGCGGCTGACCAGCGACCCGGTAGACCCGGCTCGATTGCTCGCCGACATCGACCGCCTGTTCGACGTTCTTGGCGGCGGCGGCTTCGGCATCGTTCCACTCGACGTCGCCTATGCGGTGGTGGCGACCATGCCATCGGGCATCCGGCGCATTTTCGAGACCAAGCGGCGGTCCTACGACAAGCCGTCCGGCATGTTCGCCAATTGGCGGCTGAGCCGCGAAATCCACGTCATGGACGACGACCGTCACGCCATGGTCCGGGAAATGATCGAACAGGAAAAGCTGCCATTCTCGGTGGTGGCGCCGTTCCGAACCGATCACCCGCTGTTTGCCGCAGTCGATCCATTCGTGATGAAAAACTCGTCGAAGGGTGGGACCCTCGACATGCTGCTCAATGCCGGCCTATTCCACGAGGCCATCGTCGAGGGATCGGTCGCGCGCGGCAACGCAGTGTTCGGCTCATCCGCCAATGTGTCGTTGACCGGCAGCAAATACCACTACGACGACGTTGACGCGCCCATCCGCAGCGCGGCCGATGTCCATTTCGATTATGGACGATCGAAATACGCGAATCCAGATGGATTGTCGTCGACGATCATCGACTTCCGTGATTTCACCGTCTTGCGCATCGGCCATTGTTTCGATCGCCTGGCGCGCGCCTTCGCCGACCGCTTCGGCGTTACGCTCAAATCATGAGTTTTCAGGGGGCGGCATGAGCGATCCTTACAAAGATATCGGTTTCAATTCCAACCGCATCGGCTTCGGCCGGCGGGCGGGTATCGTGGTGGTGGACTTCCAGAAGGCGTTCACCGAGAGCCGTTTTCCGCTGGGCGGACGGCCGATGGTGATGCGGGCGGTCGACAATACCGCCACGCTCGTCACCGCGGCGCGCAAGGCCGGTCTGCCGGTCGCCTGCTGCTACACCGCTTATTCCAGCGCCCGGGATGCGCCGCTTTGGAAGATCCCGACCGTGGTCAACGATTTCCACCATGGCGATCCTTGCACCGAGCTCGATCCGCGCATCTACGATCCGGCCTATGACATGATCGTGTGCAAGACCGCCGCCTCGATCTTCTTCAACACTGCGGTCGCCTCCTATTTCGTCAAAGAACGGGTCGACACCGTCATCGTCACAGGCTGCAATACTTCGGGCTGCGTGCGCGCCAGCATCGTCGACGCGTTCTCCTACGGATTTCGCGTCATCGTGCCGGAACCGTGCTGCGGCGATGTCGATGAGGGACCGCATCGCGACAATCTGCGTGACGTTGGGCGGCGCTATGCCGATGTCGTCGATCTCGACGAGGTGCTGGGTTACATCGAGACGTCGAGCCGGCGCAATGATTGAGGTCCGGTGCGGCCCGCCCGGTTACGGTTCGCGCCGCGAGAAGAAAGCGAGCCAGCGCCGCGCCTTGCCGCGATTGCCGCGCAACTGCGTCGAAGCGGCCTCGATCAGCTTGAACGAGCGCACGAGCAAATCGTCCCGGCTCTTGAGTTTCTGTTCGGTCAGCCGGTGGCTCTCGACATTGCGTTCGGCAACGGCCAGCGCGCGATCGAGCATGGTATCGAGTTGCACCGCATGATGGGTCGTAAGTTCAGCGTGCTTGATCGCCCGGTCACCAAGGTCGATAGCCTGGGTCAGATCCGCGTCAAGTTTGCCGGTGCGCGCCGCGGCGCGCACGCTGGGCTCAATTCCCTCCAGAAGCTCGATCGCCCGCGCCATCATGGCGCGGAAGCGCTCCGCACGGGCGTTGGCGGCCGCGTGCTGCTGCAGGGAGGTTTCCAGCAACGCCAGCAGTCGATCGAGCGTATCGCGGATCCGATCGGACGATTCCGGCGCGGACGCGGCGGCCTGCGGCGCGGGCGTCGCTTCCAATCGCGAAATCAGGCGCTCCAGCAGCTTCTGCTGCCGTTCGACGACGACGCGCAGCCGCGCGATGATCGTTTCCTGGTCCTCGATGCGGTCGAGGGCCTCGATGAGCTCCTCGGTGAGCATGTCGGTCAAAGCCTGACCGTCCAGCGGCCGATCTTCCGCGGCGGCCGGGATATCGTCGTCGAGTCGCACCTGCCAGTGGCCCCGATTGTCACGGAACCCCCGCAGTTGTCCGGTGCGCAGCCGGTGGCGCACCCGCAGCGTCGAGATGCCGAAATGCGCTGCCGCTTCGGTGACGCTCAGTACGCGCGCGGACCCCTTGTTGTCTTCCATTTCAACTTTCGTCGTGTTTGCAGATCCCGGCGAGCCGTTCGCCATATTAAGGAAACTCCGCCGCCGATGAAACAGATAAGATGAATTTTCACAGCAGGGAATGAGCGAATGTCGCTGTTCGACGTTGAGCGCGACGCGCGCCGGGCGTTCGACGCCCTGCGTGGCGGCGGCATTGCGATAGTACCGCACAATATCGGCTATGCCGCGCTCGGCGGTTCAGGGCCGGCGTTGCAGCGTATTTTTTTGACCAAGGGGCGTGGCGCGTCAAAGCGCAATGCCATGGTCGCGAATCTTGCGATGCAAGCCGAGTTGCAGGACTGCTCGCCGCGCGGCTGCGACATCGTCCGCGCGATTGTCGAGGATTATGATCTTCCGCTGGGCTGCATCGCTCCGTATCGCCCGCAGCATCCGCTCCTGGCCAAGCTCGACGGTGACACGCTTTCAGCCAGCACCCAGAACGGCACGGTGGCGATCCTGCTCAATGCCGGGCACTTCCACGCGGCACTGACGCGCCTCAGCCACGAGGCCGAAGTGCCGCTCTTTGGCTCCTCGGCCAACAGGTCGCTCGGCGGCACCAAGTTCAAGGTCGAAGATATCGAGCCGGAAATTACAGCCATCGCCAACGTCGTGATCGATCACGGCCTGCAGCCGTTTCACCTCTACCGCACCTCGTCGACATTGCTGAATGTCGAGACGCTCGAGGTCGTACGGTTCGGCAGCTGCTACGACGACATCGCCTATATCCTCAATCGACATTTCCAGATCGCGCTGCCGCCGCGTCCGATGCGGACAGCGTAACGAAATTCACCACATCTCTGGGAGAAAGCCCGTCATGTCGTCATCACTGCTGCGCCAGAAACTATCGAACCGCGAATTCTTTTTCGCGCCCGGCTGCCACGACATGATGGCCGCCTTGATCGCCAAGAAACTGGGTTTCGACATCGTGTACGGATCCGGCTATTGGCTGACTGCCTCCGCGCATGGCATTCCCGATGCCGGCATAGCGACCTATAGCCAGATGGTCGAGCGTATGGCGGCATTGGTGCGAGTATCCGGAGCAACCGTGATCGCCGATGCAGACACCGGCTATGGCGGGCTGCTCAACGTCCATCACACCGTACGCGGCTACGAAGAGGCCGGTGTCACCGCGATTCAGATCGAAGATCAGGAATTCCCCAAGAAATGCGGCCATACGCCGAACAAGCGCATCGTTCCACTCGAGGACATGGTCGAGAAGGTCAAGGTTGCCTGCGATGCCCGTCGCGATCCGATCAATACCCTGATCATTGCCCGCACCGATGCTCGGCAAAGCGAGGGGCTGGACGGCGCGTTGCGGCGTGTGGAAGCCTATGGTGAGGCCGGGGCCGATATCGTCTTTGTCGAAGCGCTGCTTTCTGAAGAAGAAATGGCGAAGACCTGCAAGCAGATCGATTGGCCATTACTGGTCAATCTCGCCAATGGCGGGCAGACGCCGATTCCGCCGTTGAGCAAGGTCAAAGAACTCGGTTTCGCCTGCGCGATTTATCCTGGGTTGACAGCGCTGGCTGCGAATTTTGCCGTGCAAAACGCCTTGACCGTGCTCAAGCAGAAGGGCCTGGGCGAGAGCGAAGAAGTGCCGTTGTTCGATTTCAACGAGTTCTGTCGACTGATCGGATTCGAGGAAATTTGGGATTTCGATCGGAAGTGGGCTCGCCCATAGCCCGCTAAATCCCGGCTCGTGCCGATAGACGGAGGAGCTATGCGATATGGCTCCCATGGTGCTGCAAATACCACTCGGCAATCTCTTCACGAGTTGCAAATCAGACACCATCGAATTGCTTCACGTAATCGAGGAAATCGCGAAGCGCGCGAATGCGGAACGGCTGGCCAACAACATGCGGGTGCAAGCCTACATTCATGAAACGTCCGCTGTTTGCACTCTCGGCATAGAGCCAATCGAATTGCTCTTTGAACACTTTGAAAGCACCGTCAACGTCCATGCCTTGCCGCATGAAGATCGTGAAGTCGTTTCCGCATCGCCGGCCTCTACGACCGGGCGCAGAAGGAGCTAAAGCTCGGCCGGCTGACAGTCACGACCGACGTCGCCGTGCTCGCCGGCTGCGACCTCGTGGTCGAGGCCGTCTTCGAGGAGATGAGATCAAGAAAGCGGTGTTCGCGCGTCTCGGCGCCGTGGCGAAACCGGGCGCCGTCCTCGCCACCAACACCTCCTACCTCGACGTGAATGTCATTGCACAGGCCGGCGGCCGCCCCGCCAACGTCATCGGGTTGCACTTCTTCTCGCCGGCGCACGTGATGCGCCTCGTCGAGGTGGTCGAGGGCAGCGAAAGCGCACGGGACGCGGTCGCGACCGGCATGGCGGTCGCCCGCGCGCTCGGCAAGATCGGCGTCGCCTGCGGCGTCTGCGACGGGTTCATCGGCAATCGGATTCTCTCGGCCGCGCGGCATCAGTCGGACTTCGCCCTCGAGGACGGCGCTTTTCCCCACGAGATCGACGCGGCGCTCGAAGCCCGTTCGCCGTCTCCGATCTCGCGGGCCTCGACATCGGCACGGCGCGACGCAAGCGGCTTGCGCCGACACGCGATCGGCGCTTCCGTCGTAGCGGTACCAGCCGGCCCCGGTCTTCTGGCCAGGCAAGCGGCAGGTCGACCCCGAGGTCACCGCCATGATCGAGGCCTTCTGGAACCCGCGCGGTACTGGATGGCGCGGCGCTGGCGCGCCGCGTGTGCGCCGTCACGGTCGACGAAGGAGCAAAAATTCTCGCCGAGGGCATCGCTGCGCGATCGCTCGAAATCTATATCGTCAAGATCCACGGCCATGGCTATCCGGCTTGGCGCGGGGGCCCGATGTTCGAAGCCGACGAAGTCGGCGCTGCCGCCATCCTTGGCGACATGCAGGATGTGCAGGCTCGCTCCGGCTGGGGCTGGGAGCCCGCGCCGCTCCTCGTCGAACTGGCCGCGCGTAACGGCCGCTTCGCGGCTCTCGAGCCGCAGCGCTGAGAGGGAGAGAACGACCCTGGCGCCGGATTTGCGGCCCGAGGGTTCTGTCTTGAGCACTTCAAGGCGCGGCTTGGCGTCGACGCCGCAAGTGTCGGGCGTCTTCTCGTCGATCGGCCTCTTCTTGGCTTTCGCAGCCCGTTCGCCGATCTTGAACACGTTCTCACTTCAGTGGTGAAAACGCGACGGGCGTCAGGAACACGCTCTCCTGGTGCACCAGATAGGGCAGGATCTTCGGGGTGAAGACCGCCCAGTCCGGATCCTGCGCCAGCTTCTGCCGCTGCGCGGTGCGGTGGCCGAAATCCTCATAGGCCCAGACGAAGACGACCGAGTTCAGCACGCCGGATTCCTTGGTCCAGCAGCCGATGAGCCGCGCGTAGCGCGTGATGATCCCGAGCCCCTCGGCCTCATAGATCTTGAGGAATTCTCCGGCCTTGCCGGCCTGAATCTGATAGGTGCGGTGCTCATAGATCATCGATGTCAACTCCTTTCGCGGAGCGCGGCTCGTCGCGCCGGCGGCCGGGCGCAGCGGTGAGACTAGCTTGCCCTCGGATGAAGGCAATCGTAATTTGTCGCCAGATGACGATTTAAGGTGAAGCGAGGGCAGGCGCATGCGGGCGCGATCCAAACTGGTCAGCGGAACGCCAGCAGCGCAGCCGAAGGCGCGGGCAAGGCGCACATCTGGCAAGGTCGCCGTGGTTCCGCGCTTGCCTCCAGCCGAGCGCCGCGCGCAAATCCTGGCCAGGGCCAGCGAATTCTTCGCCGAGTACGGCTTGACCGCGCAGACCCGCGCGCTGGCGGCGGCCTGCGGCGTCGCGCAGCGGCTCCTCTATCGTTATTTCCCATCCAAATCGGCGCTGCTCGACGAAGTTTATCGCGAAGCGATCGTCTCGCCTTTCAAAGCGGTCTGGCTGGTGCAATTGCGCGACCGCAGCCGATCGTTCGAGCCGCGATTGCTCGATTTTTATCAGAACTATTATCGCACGGTGCTGACGCGCAAATGGCTGCGCTTGTTTCTTTATGCATCGCTCGCCGAGGCGCGAATGGCGCCGGACTATATCTCGGTCATCGTCTTCGACCTGCTCGAGACCATCGTCCGCGAAGCGGCCTACGAGCAGCAGGTGAAACTGCCGACGGATCCTGCCCTGGTGCACGAGGTTGGCTGGATGCTGCACGGCGCCGTCTCTCACCTCGCCATCCGTCAGCACCTCTACAATGCGAGCCTCGATGTGGCCGAAGAGCGCATCCTCGCGCTGCATGTGCGGGGCTTTCTGGCGGGCTTTCCGAGCCTCGCCGCGCAAGCACGGGCCTTCGAGGCGGCTGCCGCCGATCGCGGCAAACTGTGCCCAACATAACAGCATCGTTCCGCTTAAGTCGTCAGTTTACGATTTAACTTGCCGATGCTAGGCTTTGCCTCAGGCCCGGACGGCGCCGATGGGCGCGTGAGCCGCGGATCATCATCCGTTGGGAGATCAAGTCATGACCTCGATTGCCACGCTGAGTCGCCGGTCTTTCCTGAAGACGACCGCGTCCGGTCTCGCTGCGGCCGGCATTTCGGCGGCGCCCTTCGGTGCCGGCGCCGGCCGCGCCTCGGCGGCCGAGCCGATCAATTTCGCCACCTGGTCGGCGGCGGTCGATACGGTGAAGAGCCACCTCGCGGCTTTCGAAGCCGAAACGGGGATCAAGGTCAATTACAGCAACACCCCTTGGGCGCAGTACCGCGAGGCGATGATCACCAAGTTCATCGGCAAGGCGCCGGTCGACGTGCTCTGGGTCTCCGACAGCTGGCTGCCGGAATGGGCGGACGCGGGCTGGATCGCGCCGGTCGATCAGTACAAGGCGTTGACCGACAATTCCGACGTCGACCAGTTCTGCGTCGATTCCATGACCTACAAAGGCAAGCAGTACGGCAACACCTATTACAGCGACTACATGGCCTTCATCTACAACGCCGACATGCTGGCCAAAGCCGGCATCAACGCGCCGCCGCAGAGCTGGGCCGAGGTGGTCGACCAGAGCAAGATCATCAAAGACAAGGGACTCGCGCAGTGGCCGGTCCTGATCTCGATGGCCCAGGAAAGCTGGCTGATCGAGTTCATGACCGCGATGGTTTTCTCCAATGGCGGGCATTTCACCGACGACAAGGGCAATGCGGTGATGCAGGATCCCGCGAACGGCGCCGCGCCGGCGCTGCGCTGGGTCGTCGATGCCGTGCAGAAACACGGCGTTTTGTCGCCGTCTTGCGTCGAAACCGGCGAACTCGCGGTGCTGAAGGCCTTTTCGTCGGGCGAGCATGCCTTCACCCTGCTGCCGAAATACCGCCTGCGCACCTTGAACGATCCCGCCCAGAGCAAGCTCGCCGGCAACGCCAAGATCGCCCTGATGCCGAAGGGCGACAAGGGCTCGCACGCGACCGTCGGCTGGATGCGCTTCTACGGCATGACGCCCCGGGCGCAGGCGGACGCCGAGCGAGCCACCAACGCGGTCAAGCTGATGGTGTGGTTCGGCGGTAAGGCCGATGGCGAATACAAATTCCAGAAGATGCTGTTCAAGGATGTCGGTGCGGCATTCGGCGTCAAATCGCTGTTCAACGATCCGGATATCCGTGCCGCTTATGCGGCTTATGGCGATGTCGACCTGATCGGTCAGCAGCAGGCGCTGGCGCGCAAGAAGGACGTGGTCACGACCTGGTTCGGCGAATGGAACGATGTCAACGGCACCGCCTGGCAGCAGGCGATCATGGGCAAGGTCGGCGTCGAGCAGGCGCTCGACACCTCGGCCGCGAAGTGGACCGAGCTGAAGAAGCAGGGCTGACGGTTGCGGTCGAGGCCTTCACCATGACGTCGAGCGCAGGGATTGCCGCGCAACCGCGACTTCGCGGCGGCCTGACCTATGACGAGCGCGCGGCTTTTTCGTTCGTGGCGCCGCTCGCGGTGGTGCTGCTCGCCGTCGCGGTTTTCCCGATTCTCTATTCCTTCTACGTCAGCCTGTTCTCGCTGAAACTGACGCGGCCGGGCCGCATGCCGTTTGTCGGGCTGGGCAATTACGCCGCCGTCCTGAGCGACCCGCAATTCTGGCACGCGGTCGAGCGTACCGTCTATTTCTCGGTCATCTCCGTCGCCGCCATCTGCGTCTTGGCGCTGCTCGTCGCTTTGCTGCTCAACGAGGACTTCCCCGGCCGGCGCGTGCTGGGCGCGATTTTGCTGGTGCCCTGGGCCATTCCCTACGTAGCCAATGCCCTGATGTGGAAGTGGATCTACGATTCCAATTACGGCGCGCTGAACGGACTGCTGTATCAGCTCGACTTCATCAATTCCTACATGGTCTGGCTCGGCGACGCCGACAAGACGCTGCCGCTGATCGCCAATGCCTTCGTCTGGAAAGAGGTGCCGCTCGCGGCGATCCTGCTGTTGGTGGGGCTGAAAACGATCCCGGCGGATTTGCACGCCGCCGCGAAAGTCGACGGCGCCAATGCGCTGCGGCGCTTCTTTCACATCACGCTGCCGGCGCTGAAGCCGGCCTTCACGCTCGTCGCGGTCTACGAAACTATGATGGCGATCCGCCATTTCGACCTGTTCTTCATCCTGACCGAAGGCGGCCCCGGTGACGCCAGCGGCGTTGTCGCCTGGCGCATCTATGTCGAAACCTTCCGCAACCTGTCGTTCGGCACCGGCGCGGCCATGGCCTATCTCCTGGCGCTCGCAACCCTGGCGCTCGCCTATGTCATCATTCGCGGCCTGGCGCGGAGGATCTGACTTGACGCTCGCGACCGCTGCCCGAGCTTCGCGCATCCGTCATTACCGCACCCATTCGCCATGGCGCCGAGTCGGGCGCGGGGTCGCACTCTTGCTGGCTTCGCTGTTGTTCGTCGCTTATTTGCTGGCGCCGATCGCCTGGCTGGTGTCGTCCTCGTTCCAGAGCGAGCGCGAGATCATTGCCAAGCCGCCCCACTGGATTCCGCAGGCCCCGACGCTGCAGAATTTTGCCGCGATCTTCGCCGCCAAGGACAAGACGGTCACCTACGAGACCCGCAAGTCCGCCGACCCATCGAGCGGCGGTTTCATCCCGTCCACCGCGTCCAATCTGCTGCCGGCCATGCTCAACAGCTTCATCGTCGCAAGCGCCGTGGTGGTTCTCAATCTCTTGGTCGGCGTGCCGGCGGCCTATGCCATGGCCAAGATCCACTTTCGCGGCCGGCAGGCCTCGATCTACGCCATTCTTGCCACGCGCGTCATTCCCGACATTGCGCTCGTGGTGCCGTTCTTCCTCTTCATCCGCAATCTCGGGCTGCTCGACAGCATCTGGTCGCTGATCATCACCTATCTCGCGATCACCGTGCCGTTCTCGGTGTTCGTGCTGGTCGGCTATTTCGAGTCGCTGCCGGACGAACTCGACAAGGCGGCGCGGGTAGACGGCTGCTCGCGCCTGCAGACGCTGCTGCGCGTTTATCTGCCGCTGGCGCGGCCGTCATTGGTGGCGGTGATCCTGTTCACGTTTCTGGCGAGCTGGAACGAGTTCCTGCTGGCGCTGATGTTCACTCAGACGCCGGCGTCGCAGACGCTGCCGATCATCGTTGCCTCCTTCACCTCGGATTTCACCATCAGCTTTTCCTTCATCAACGCCGCCGGCGTGCTGGCCATCATCCCGCCGGTCCTGCTCGCGCTCGTTTTCGAACGCTACATCGTCGCCGGCTTGACCGCCGGTGCCGTCAAAGGGTGAGGGCGAGCATGGCGCGAATCGCATTCAAATCTGTGACCAAGCGCTACGCCGGCGACGTCGTCGCGGTGAAAGATCTCGACCTCGAGATCCGGGACAAGGAGTTCGTCGTGTTGCTCGGCCCGTCGGGCTGCGGCAAGTCGACGACGCTCAACATGATTGCCGGGCTCGAGGATGTCAGCGAAGGCGAGCTGTGGTTCGACCGCCAGATCGTCAACGCCCTGCCGCCACATAAGCGCGATGTCGCGATGGTGTTCCAAAGCTACGCACTCTATCCGCACAAAACGGTCTACGAGAACATTGCCTTCGGCTTGCGGATGCGTCGCGTCGACCGCGCCGAGATCGATCGCCGCGTTCGTGATGCCGCGGCGAAGCTGGAGATCGCGCAGCTGTTGCAACGCCGGCCCAGTCAGTTGTCGGGCGGTCAGCGTCAGCGCGTCGCGCTCGGCCGGGCGATGGTGCGGCAGCCGGCGGTGTTCCTGATGGACGAACCGCTGTCGAATCTCGATGCCGCGCTGCGTATTTCCATGCGTGCGGAGATCAAGCACCTGCACACGGCGATGCAGACCACTTTCGTCTATGTCACCCACGACCAGGCGGAGGCGCTGACGCTCGCCGACCGTATCGTGGTGATGAAGGACGGCGTCATTCAGCAGGTCGGCACGCCGGATGACGTCTATGAGCGGCCGCGCAACATGTTCGTCGCCGCGTTCCTCGGCAATCCGGCCATCAATTTCCTCGAAGGGACCATCGAGTCCGGGACTGGCGCACCGCTGTTCCGCCGCGGCGCGCTCGCGATCGCGCTGCCGTCGAAATTCGCGACGCGGCTTTCGCAACGCGCGGACACCGAAGTCGTGCTGGGCCTTCGTCCTGAAGACGTTTGCGCGGCAAACGGCGCGGTGCCGAGCCTTGCCGGCACGGTCGATTCCGTGCTGCCGGTCGGCTCGGACCGTTTCCTCGGCCTGAAGGTCGAAGGCAGCGACGTGTTCGTTCGCGTCGAGAAAGAGGCGCGGCACCAGGAGGGCGCCGCGATCAGGCTCGGCCTTGTCGCCGAGCGGCTGCATCTGTTCGACAAGGTGACCGGCCTGTCGCTCGCCGAGGATGGAACGCGGTGAAGCCTGGCAAATTCTCCTACGAAGCGCCGCGGACGCTCGACGAGGCGCTGCGCAGCCTCGCCACGTGGCGCGACAATGCCAAGATCATCGCTGGCGGCCAGAGCCTTGCGCCGATGCTGAACATGCGGCTCGCTCGGCCCGATCATCTGATCGACATCAACCGCCTGACCGAACTCGGCCGTATCGCGGTCGACGGCGAGCGGCTGACGATCGGCGCCATGGCGCGGCACGCGCAGCTTGGGCGCGACGCGCTGCTGAAGCGCCACGCGCCGATGCTCGCGCACGCGGCGGAAACTATCGGGCACTATGCGATCCGCCAGCGCGGCACCATCGGCGGCAGCCTGGCCCATGCCGATCCCGCGGCGCAGCTGCCGCTCGCGACGCTCGCGCTCGATGCCGAATTCGAGTTGCACTCGGCGGCGGGCACGCGGACGCTCGGCGCGGGCGCGTTCTTTCTCTCGGTCTTCACGACCGCGCTCGAGCCGGACGAACTGCTCGCCGCGATCCATGTTACCGTCGCGCGCCCGCGCGAGGGCTGGGGCTTTCGCCTGTTCAACCGTCGCGCCGGTGACTTCGCTATCGTGTCAGTGGCGGCGACGGTGGCGTGCGCCGAGGGTGCTACGATTGAGCGGCTGCGCCTAGCGATCGCCGGCATCGGACCGGTGCCGGTGCGGGTCGACGAGCTGGTGCCGCCGGAGGATGCCGCAACGGTCACCACGGGCTGGTCGGCGCGGATCGCCGCAGCGGTCGCGACGGCGGCCGAGATCGAGGACAACGAAAAAATTCCGATGGTCTTCCGCCGTGAACTGGTCGAACGGCTCACGCGCGACACGCTCGACGACGCGCTGGAGCGCGCGTCATGAGCAGTGCATCGGCGCCCGTCACGCTCACAGTCAACGGCGGCACCTACCGCGTCGTCGCTGAGCCGCGGCGGCTCCTCTCCGACGTGTTGCGCGAGGATTGCGGCCTCACCGGCACCCATGTCGGTTGCGAGCACGGCGTCTGCGGCGCCTGCACCATTTTGTTCGACGGTGTGCCGGCCCGCGCCTGCCTGATCTATGGCGTTCAAGCCGAAGGCCACGAGATCACGACCATCGAAGCCTTTGCCGCCGATGGCGAACTCTCCGTCGTGCAACAGGCGCTGCACGAGGAGCACGGTTTGCAATGCGGCTTCTGCACGCCGGGCATTGTCGTGACCATGGAAGCCTGGCTCGGCGAGCATCCGGAACCGACCGAGGGCGAGGTTCGCGACGCGCTGACCGGAAACCTCTGCCGCTGCACCGGCTATCACAACATCGTCGCAGCGATTCTGACGGCGGCGGCGCGGCGCCGCGTGGAGGCGCGCGGTGAGCGCTGAGCGCAGCATCGGCGCGGCGCTGCTGCGCAAGGAGGACTATCGCTTTGTCACCGGGCAGGGGCGTTATCTCGACGACATTGCCGTGCCCGGTTGCCTCTACGCGCATTTCGTCCGCTCGAGCCACGCTCATGCCCGCATCGTTGCGATCGACTGCGCGGCGGCGCGCGCGGCCGAGGGCGTCGTCGCCGTGGTGACCGGACGCGAACTTTCAGAATGGACCACGCCGCTGCGCATGGCGCCGCCGATCGAGGGCCTCGAGCCGACCGAATTTTCGACCCTGCCGATCGACAAGGTCCGCTTCATCGGCGATCCGGTGGTCTGCATCGTCGCCACCGACCGCTATATCGCCGAGGATGCCGCCGAGCTTGTCGAGATCAGCTACGAGGTGCTCGAGCCGGTAGCCGACCTCGAACGCGCTCTTGCGCCGGACGCGCCGCGCGTCGATGAGAGCTTGCCGTCGAACTTGATTGCGCATCAGAGCTTCACCGCGGGCGATCCGGCCCGCCGCTTCGCCGACGCCGAGTGCGTGGTCGAGGCCGAATTCCGCCAGTCGCGGCTGACCCATGCACCGATCGAGACCCGCGGCTGCTGCGCCATTTGGGACGGCGGCCGTCGGCACCTGACGATGCATATGGGCAATCAGGTGCCGCATCCTTTGCGCACGCAGCTTGCCCGCCGCATGCGGCTTCGCGAGTCGCAGGTGACGATCATCTGTCCCGATATCGGCGGCGCCTTCGGCCAGAAGATCGCGCTCTACCGCGAGGAGCTGACCACCGCGGCGCTGGCGCGTCAGTTGCGGCGGCCGGTACGCTGGCGCGAGGACAGAACCGAGAACCTGATCGCGGCGAGCCATGCGCGCGAGGACGTGGCGCGCACGCGCGTCGCGGTCGACCGCGACGGCCGCATTCTGGCGCTGGAGCTCGAGATCGTCGAAGACTTCGGCGCCTATTGTTTCTATCCGGCGAACTATCTCGCGCGCGTGGTGGCGATGATCCTGACCGGCCCGTACGCGATCCAGGACTATGCCTTCGACGTCAAGATCGCGCTCACCAACAAATGCGGCAGTGGCCCGATGCGCGCGCCGATGGCGATCACCAGCTGGATCATGGAGGGCACCATCGAAGCGATCGCGCGGCGGCTCGGCCGCGATCCGATCGAGGTTCGGCGCCTCAACATGCTGCAGGCTTCCAAAATGCCCTATGCGATGCCGACCGGCCTGATCGTCGAGGACGTGACGCCGCGCGAGACGCTGGAGCGGGCGGTGCGCGAGATGGACGTCGCGGGCTTTCGCGCGCGCCAGGCGGCGGACCGGCGCCGCGGCATCTATCGCGGTCTCGGCCTGTGCTGCGTCGTTGAATCCACGACCTACGGCTCGGCCTTCTACAAGGCCGCCGGCATTGCCGGCTCGGGTCACGAGGCCGGCTGGGTCAAGGTCGAGCCCTCGGGGACGGTCAACGCATCGGTCGGACTGATGGCCTCAGGCCAGGGCTATGAAACGACCTTTGCCCAAGTCGTGGCGGAGCCGCTCGGCGTCGATCCCGCGGATGTGGAAATCCATCTCGGCAATACCGATACGGCGCCCTATGGCATGGGCAGCCGCGGCGGCCGCGGCGGCACCGCCGGCGGCGGCGTGTTGCTGATCGCGGCGCAAGCGGTGCGCGACAAGGTGCTGACCATTGCTGCGGCGCTCCTCGGGCTCAACAGCAGCGGCGAATTGCGGCTGCGCGGCGGGCGCGTCGAGCGTCAACTCGGCGGCGCCTGGACCGACGCTGGGCTCTCGCTCGCCGATGTCGCCCATGCCGCCTATCTCGAGCCGCTGCGACTGCCGCCGGGCGTCGAGCCGGGTCTCGAGGCGCACCGCACCTATGATCCGCCGCCGATGACCTTCTCCAACGCGACGCATGCGTGCGAGGTGCGCGTCGACATCGAGACCGGCCACCTGACCATCGAGCGCTATCTGGTCGTCGAGGATTGCGGCACGGTCTACAACCCGGCGATCGTGCGCGGTCAGCAGCAGGGCGCCGTCGCCATGGGCATCAGCGGCGCGCTGCTGGAAGAGATCGTCTATGACGAGACGGGCCAGAACCGCACCGGCAGCTTCGCCGATTATCTCCTCGCTACGGCGGTCGAAATTCCGCCGATCGAGGTCATCTCGCAGAATACCCCGAACCGTCACACCCCGACCGGCAGCAAGGGCATGTCCGAGGGCGGCGTGATGGGCGCCGTGGGCGTACTGCCGAGTGCGGTCAATGACGCGCTGGCGCCGTTCGGCGTCGTCGCCGATCGCCAGCCGCTGAGCCCGATTTATCTGCGCGAGCTTTTGCGCGGCAAGACCGACAAGACCAACCAGGAGCAAATATGAACGACACCACGACCCCGGTCGCCTTCATCGGCCTTGGCCTGATGGGCGGGCACATGGCCGGCCACATCCTCGCCGCCGGCCATCCGCTGCATGTCTACAACCGCACCCGCGCCAAGGCTGACGCTCTCCTTGAGCGCGGCGCGATCTGGCACGACGATCCGGGCGCGGCCGCGGCCGCATCCGACGTGGTCATCACGATGGTCGGTCTGCCGCAGGACGTGGAAGAGGTCTATCTGGGCGCGCACGGCATCATCGCGCGGGCGCGTCCCGGCGCGATCCTGATCGACATGACCACCTCGAGCCCGTCGCTCGCCAAGCGCATCGCCGCCGCGGCGCGGGCGAAAGGCTTGGGCGCGATCGATGCCCCGGTGTCGGGCGGCGATATCGGCGCGCGCGACGCCAAGCTCTCGATCATGATCGGCGGCGAGGAGGCCGATGTCGCGGCCGTCATGCCGATCCTGCAGCTGATGGGCACCAATATCCGTCGCCAGGGCGGTCCCGGCGCCGGCCAGCACACCAAGCTCGCCAACCAGATCGTGATCGCCGGCACCATGCTGGGCGTCGCCGAAGGCCTCGCCTATGCCGGCCGGGTCGGGCTCGATCCCCATGCCGTGCTGGCCTCGATCGGCACCGGCGCGGCCGGCAGTTTCCTCCTCAACATGTTGGGGCCGCGGATGGTGAACCGCGATTTTGCCGCGGGCTTCTTCGCGGAACATTTGATCAAGGACCTGCGGATCGCGCGCGACGAGGCCGTTGCCGCCGGTCTCGACTTGAAGGGCCTCATCACCGCACTCGGCCAGTACACCGCGCTTGCCGAGCGCGGCGGCCTGCGCGACGGCACCCAGGCTCTGATCAAGGTCTATGATTGAAGCGGGCGAACGAACATATAACCAAGAGCCCCCGATAACGAAGAACAGGGAACTACGGTCATGACAGATGGACGAAAGCAGCCGATGGCTTCGCCGCAGCTTGTGGAGCCGGCCGCCGGGAACGGACGGTTCGATATTGCGACGATCGCGGCGGCTTTTCCGCCGAGCGCGGAGACTTTGCTGGTCGACCAATATATGACCAACCGGCCCGAGGCGAGTTCGCGGGTGTTTCGCGTTTATCGGCCGACGCCGGCGCATTATCACGCCACCTGCGACGAGTATCTCTACGTCTTTTCCGGCCGCGGCACCTTCTGGATGGAGGATCCCGCGACCGAAGCGGAGTTCAAGCCTGGGCAGCTCCTGTTCTTCGCCCGCAACACCGTGCATGCGATGCCCAAGCTGTTCGAGCATCCGGTGGTGTTCCTCTCGGTCGACACGCCACAGCGCGACCCGATGGACATCATCTTCGTCGACCCCGCGGACGGCTCGCCGCAATCCTTCATGGCGCGCAACGCGAAGAGCTGACAGCCACGTTCCGCGCACTCATTCGCCGGCCACAATGGCACGCAGCGTAGCCGTTATAGCCCGCGTCCCTCCCGAAAATCATATCCGCGTGTATTGGTGATGCAATCCGGACAGGATCGGAGCGCGACAATTGTCAAGAAGCGCTGGACGACTCGCCCAAGCGGCGCGTCCTTGTGCCCAATGCCAGATGCGTGCGCGTCTGATTGTAATAAAGCGAGTACAGGGTGAGCACCCGCGCAAATGTGCTTCACCGAGTATCAGGATGTGATCCAAGCAATCGCGCCGGATGGTCCCGATCAGCCGCTCGACATAGCCGTTGTCCCAAGGCGACCGGGGTGCAATCGGTCGGTCCCGAATGCCCCGCACACGTCGGGTAAACACTGGCCCATAGGCACCATCATTGTCGCGCACCAAGTAGGCCGGCGCCGATACCCACGGGAAGGCCTCGGTGATCTGTTCGGGCCAGCCACTGTGCGGTCGGATGCCGTGTCACCTCGAACCACAACAGCTGCCGCCGGCCATGGCCCAGAACCACAAAGGCAAACAGTCGCTCAAATGTCAGCGTCGGAACCACGAACATATCAATAGCGGCGATCGTCCCGGCGTGGTTTCGAAGGAACATCCCCACGATTGCGAAGGCGGTTTGCGACCACGCACCATGTATTTGGACACCGTCGACTGGGCCACTTCAAGCCCCAACATCAGCAGTTCGCCATGAATACGAGGCGCCCCAGAGTGGATTCTCCCGGCTCATCCGTCGGATCAGATCGCACAGATCCCGACCGACCTTCAGACGCCCTACCCCTTCTTCGCGATTTCCAGCACCAAAATCGAGCGGCATTACGCGATGATTCTGCCCTCACGTTGCAAATCCAACCGGATCGAATTTTCGGAAGGGACAGGACTTTTGGCCTTGTCCGCTCCGCGGACTCCCGGGACGCCGACGTTGTGTACAGGCGGCCGCCAGGGCAGTCTCCCGCGAGCGAACCATTTTAATAAAAATTTCGCAGAGGGAGGGAGACGCCATGAACAAGCATCCATTGCGTCCCGTGACGAACGAGGACGTTGCCCGTTTCGGAGACGACGGGGCGGTTTGTGTGCGCAACGTGTTCGACCGGGAATGGTGCGCGCGCATGAACGCCGCGGTGGAACGGCTCCTGCTCAATCCGGGCAAGCGCGCGCGGGAGGCTACCAAGGCGGGCGATTCCGGACGTTTCCACATGAATGCGTTCATGTGGCGCTGGGATCCGGATTTTTGCGATTTCGCGCTGCACTCGCCCTTGCCTGAACTCGGCGCGACGCTGCTTGGCGCGGACCGCGTTTCGCTGTTCTACGACCAGGCCTTCATCAAGGAAGGCGGCACGCACTCGCCGACCGATTGGCACCAGGATTTGCCGTTCTGGCCGGCCTTGGGAAACGACATCATTTCGCTCTGGGTCGCGCTCACCCCGGTGACGGTCGAAGGGCAGTGGCGTCGAATACGTCGCCGGATCGCACAAATGGGGCAAGTTCTATCGCGCCGTCACGCCCGACAAGGACGCGCGCTTCAGCGATGCCAAGCTCGAAAGCTGTCCGGATTTTTCGCTGCTCAAGGACGACCCGCAATACCGTTTTCTGTCCTGGGAGTGCGACGCGGGCAACGTCATCTGCCATCATCCGCTCGTTGTGCACGGCGCCAGCGGCAATGGGTCACCGCACCGCCGCGCCGCGATTTCGGTACGCTATGCAGGCCGCGACGCCTGGTGGGATCCGCGGCCGAACGTGATGAAGATCGAAGGCGAGCCGGAGACCAAGCTGCGCGTCGGCGATCCGCTGATCCTGGAAGACGTGTTTCCGATCACCTGGGAACGGGAGCACGCGGAAGCCTAGCCACGTTCGTGCATTGCAAAACGGTCGCACGCCGGAACAGGGCGGCGACGAAACAGGGAGGATAGAATGGACCGGCGCAAGTTTCTTGCGACTGCCGCGGCGATGCCCGCGGCCGCAATGCTCGGCGGCAGACTGGCACGGGCAGCCGATCACCTGAAATGGGCGGTGTTCACGCCCGACAGCGAGGTGACCTTCCGCACGGTGATGAAGCCGTTCGCCGAGACGGTTGCGCGCGAGACCGACAATGCGGTGGTGTTCGATCTGTTTCCGAATGGCGCGCTCGGCCGCAACCCCGGACAGCAGCCGCAGATGGTCATCGACGGCGTCGCCGACGTGGCCTGGGTCGTTCCGTCCTATTCGCCGGGCCGCTTCCCGGACACGGAGGTGCTCGAGCTTCCCGGCATGTTCAAGGACCTGCGCGAGTCCTCCCTGGTGGCCACGCGGCTCGATCAGCACAAGGCGCTGCACGACTACGGCGATTTCTACGTCATCGGCATGTGGGGCACCGCACCGTATTCCATTCACACCAACTTTCCGGTCAATACGATCGCCGATCTCAAAGGCAAGACGATCCGCGCGTCCAGCAAGAACGAAAGTGCGGCGCTGCGCGCCTTCGGCGCCGTGCCGATCGGCATGCCGGTGACCGAAATCCCCGAGGCGATCAGCCGCGGGACGATCAGCGGCACGACCTCGCACATGTCGCCGTTCTTCGATTTCGGGCTGGACCGGGTGACCAACAATCACTTCTTCATCGGACTGGGCGTGGTGCCGCTCGCCGTTCTGCTCAACAAGAAGAAATTCGATGCGCTGCCCGACGCCGCGCGCGCGGTGATCGAACGCAACGCCGGTGACGCGCTCACCAAAACATGGATCGAGTCCGTCACCAGCTATAACGCGGCCAACCTCAAGAAGCTGGAAAATAATCCCAAGAACAAGGTGGTGTTCCCTTCGCAGGCCGAGCTCGACCACGCGCAAAAACTGCTGACGCCGGTCCGCGACGCGTGGGTGGCGGCGAACGAGCGGCACAAAGAATTGAAAGCCGCGCTCGATACCGAACTGGCCGCCGTGCGGGGAGAAACCAAGGGCTGAGGCGGGGAATGCCCGCGGCGCGCTTCATTCGGACAAAGCGCGCGTGCTTTCCGGCCCGGTGGTGAGCACCGAAATGGCGCCGGCACGGCGGTACCGGTACCGCGATGCCGGCACTTTTCGCCATGATGGCCGCCGATCGGCGGCCGCGGAAAATGACGGTGATGGCGCGGATCGATTGGGCGACAAAAGCTTTGGCGCGGGCGCTGGCGGTTTTGGGGCTCGGCGCGCTGTTGTGCTTTGCCGCCATGACGATCGCGGACGGCCTGTTGCGGTTCTTCTTCGCGAGCCCGATCGACGCCGTCCGTGATGCCGGCTCGCTGGTCGCCGCGTTCGCGGTCGCTTGCTGCATCCCCGTCGCCATTGTCGAACGCAGCAACATTACCATCCGGTTTCTGTCCAGCGTCGCCGGCCCGCGCGCCGGGCAGGCGGCCGATGTCGTCGCCGCGGTCCTCGTCGAGGTCGTCCTGGTGCTGATGACCTGGCAGTTCGTACTGTTCGCCAAGGAGGCGCAGGCGACCGGCACCGCGACCTGGATGCTGCGCATACCGACCGCGCCGGTGTGGGCCGCGGTCGCACTGATCCTCGGCATCAGCGCGGTGCTCCAAGTCGTCGTCGGCATCAAGACGTTGCGCGGCGATTTTCTGGACGCGACGCGCGTCGACTAGAGGATCGGGGAGGACGATTTGCAACCGGCGGTGATCGGCGCATTGGGAATTGCCGCGCTATTCGCGCTGATCCTCGCCCAGGTTCCTATCGGCATCGCGATGATGACGGTTGGCGTCGCCGGTTTCGCGCTCGAGGGCGGCGGTTGGATGCCGGCCTTCTCATTCCTCGCCCAGGAGCCGTCCTACGTCCTCTCCTCTACCGACCTCGCGGCCGTTCCGTTGTTTCTCTTGATGGGCGTGTTCGCCAGCATGGCGGGCTTTTCCGAGGACGTTTACCGCGCCGCTTCCGCCTTTCTCGGCCACCGTCGCGGCGGGCTTGCCTACGCCACCATCAGCGGTTCCGCCGCGTTCGGCGCGATCTGCGGATCGAGCACCGCGACCGCGGCGACATTCGCCAAGGTGGCGCTGCCGCAGATGCTCGAGCGCGACTATTCGCCGGCGTTTTCGACCGGCGTGATCGCCGCGGGCGGAACGCTGAAGTCGCTGATCCCGCCGTCGCTGGTGATGATCATCTATTGCGTGGTGGCAAAGACCTTCATTCTCGACATGTTCGTCGCCGCCATCGTTCCGGCGCTGATCACCATTGCTTTCAACCTCGTCGCCATCGGCGTCGTCGTGCGGCTCAAGCCACAGGTCGCGCCCGTCAGCGTGCGGATGCCGTGGAAGGAGCGCTTCGCGGCGGCTTGGCAAGCGACGCCGTCGCTCGGCGCTGCTTGCTTGGTGTTTTCCTCGGCATCTACAGCGGCGTATTCACCGTCAACGAGGCGGCGTCGGCCGCGGCCATCCTGGCGCTGTTGTTTGCCTTGGCGCGGCGCCGATTGACCTGGAGCGCGCTCACCCGCGGCATGTACGAGGCTGGCTCCGTTACCGCGATGCTGTATCTGATCCTGATGGCCGCGCCGATCTTCACCTATTTCATCAATCTGGCGCATGTGCCGGACGCCCTGGTGCAGTGGATCGACGGTCATCATTTCCCACCGCTCGGCGTGATCTTCTCGCTCACCGTCGTCTATATCCTGCTCGGCACCTTCTTCGAGGAGATGTCGTCGATCCTCATCACCTTGCCGCTCATTCTCCCCATCATCGTCAATCTCGGCTACGACCCACTGTGGTGGGGCGTGATCTGTCTGATCCAGGTCGAGATGGCGATGATTCATCCCCCGCTCGGGATCATCGTGTTCCTGCTCCACGCCATCGCGCCGAAGATTCCGATGAGTACGATCTATCGCGGCGTGGTGCCGTTTCTGATCGCTGACTTCGCGGTTCTGATCCTTCTCATTCTGCTGCCGGGCATCGTGCTGTGGCTGCCGCATCTTGTGGTGCATTGAGCGACGCTGGTTGAGCGTCTCGTGACCGTCGCCCGTCGTCAGGCCCGCGCGCTGACGGTATCCGCAATCCGGTTGGCCATCGCGGCGAGCTGTGGCAGAAGGCGGCTCTGCGCCTGCTCGATCGTCATGGCGGAGGAAATCCAGATCGAGGATACGGTTGCGAGTACACGCCCACCAAGTCGAACTGGCACGGCGATGCCCGTCGCCTTCGGGTTTATCTCGCGGTCCTGAACGGCGTAGCCCTTGGTGCGGATGGTTTCGAGGAGCGTGGTCAGACGTTCGGTCTCGCGCGCGCCGCGATCCTCCGGCGCTCCGGACCGCGACAACATGTCGAGAATGGCGCGCCGCTCCTTGCCGGGACAGAACGCCAGATAGCAGCGACCGGCGGCCGTTCGTAACAGCGGCAACGACCGCCCGACCATGCCATGATCGATCGACAACGTGCTGGCTTCATGCGTCGTCTCGCGCACCAGCATGCGCCCTTCTTCAAACGTCAAAAGCGCGACGGGCCACACCATCTCGCGGGTGAACTGGGTCATCAGCGGCGCCGCGATGTCGGCGATCCAGGCGTCCTCGACGAAGCCGTCGCTCAAGGTTCGCACCTTGCGCACGAGGCAGTAGCGGTCGTGCGGGCTGCTCCGCGTCACGAATCCGGCCTCGCTCAGCGTTTCCAGAAGGCGGTACACGGTCGGCCGCGGCAAGCGCGTGTCGCGCGCCAGTTCGACGACGGACGGCAGCTTGCGGCGGTTCATTGCGACCAGCACGGCGAGGCCACGCTCGAACGAGCGCACGCTGCCGCTTCGCGCCTTGCTGCTCTGTCGCGCCAATGTCTTCCTCCCGGTCGATCGATTGTCCACCCTGCGGACATCGAGTCAAGACTGCTGGTCACCGCCCCCGGCACACTCTAGCCTTTGCGGCAAAATCGCAGGGAGGAACGCAACATGTCCGCGGCAACGTCTCGCAATGAGCCAAATCGGCCAGTGCCGCTGAGCATGAGCCATATCGGGCTCTACGTTCACGACCTTCCCGCCATGGAAGATTTCTATACCCGCGTGCTCGGCTTCACCGTCACCGACCGCGGCAAGGTTCGCGGCGCCGACATCGTCTTCACGAGCTGGGATCCCAAGGATCACCATCAGGTGGCGCTGGTGAGCGGAAGGCCGAAAGACATCGGCTTCAATCACGTCAACCAGATTTCATTTCGCGTCGCGGCCTTGGAGGACCTGCAGGAGGTCTGGCGGCGCGTGAAGGACGAACCGGGCGTCAGCGACATGCGGCCGATGGATCACGGTAATGCCTGGTCGCTGTATTTTCGCGATCCGGAAGGCAACCGGCTCGAAGTGTTCTGCGACACTCAATGGTACATCGAGCAGCCGTGCATCGAGGACCTCGATCTTTCCCAGCCCGCCGAGCAAATCCGGGCCAAATCAGATGCGTTTTGCCGCGGCGCGCCCGGCTTCATGCCGATCGCGCAATACCAGGCGGAAATCGCCGTGAAGATGGGTCTGAAAAAATCCTGACCCAAAAATCCT
Source organism: uncultured Pseudomonadota bacterium (assembly GCA_963836095.1). Taxonomy (GTDB): domain Bacteria; phylum Pseudomonadota; class Alphaproteobacteria; order Rhizobiales; family Xanthobacteraceae; genus BOG-931. The sequence continues at coordinate 197,745 of CAWIHU010000009.1, read as the reverse complement.
GCCACACCGTGTAAACCGATCATGGCATCGCCCGAGTTCGACGTCTGCATCATCGGCTACGGTCCGGTCGGCGCAAGCTTGGCAAATCTGCTCGGGCGCAGCGGCCTCAAGACGGTCGTGCTGGAGCGCGAGCCGTCGGTCTATCATCTGCCGCGCGCGGTCGCGCTCGACGGCGAAGGCATGCGTCTCTTTCAGACCATGGGCCTCGCCGACGAATTGCTGCCGCGGCTTGACGTCAGTCGCAACATCCGCCACGTCAGCGCCGACGGCAAGCTCCTGCTCCTGATCGCGCGCAGCGGCAGCGGACCCGAGGGCTGGAGCAACGCCTATCGCTTCTATCAGCCGGAACTCGAAGCGGTGCTGCGCAGCGGCGTGGCGCGATGTCCGTCGGTCGACGTGCGGCTGCGCTGCGATGTTTTCGCGCTCGACGAATGTGACGATCACGTCCGTGTCCGCTACGAGAATCTCGCGGCCGGTGCGCTGGCGGAGGTGACCGCCCGCTATGTCGTCGGCTGCGACGGCGCCCGCTCGACGGTGCGTCGCTTCATGGGCGCGGCGCTGCAGGATTTGCGCTCGCACGAGCGCTGGATCGTGCTCGACATGGTTCTGGACCAGCCGCCCGGCGGCGTGCCGGAAGCAGCCGACGAATCCGGCCGCGTCGTCGATGCGATCCAGTATTGCGATCCAGCGCGGCCGACGACCTTCATCCCGATGCCCGGTAAGCGCCATCGCTGGGAATTCATGTTGATGCCGGGAGACGACGCGGCGACGATCACGCGGCCGGATCGCATCTACGAGCTGCTGGCAGCCCTGGAAGATCGATCCGGCAAAATCGAAGATCGAGCGCGCGGTCGTTTATACGTTTCACTCCGCGCTTTCGACGAAGTGGCGGCGCGCAAGGCTGCTGCTCGCCGGCGACTCGGCGCATCAGATGCCGCCCTTCCTCGGGCAGGGCATGTGCTCCGGCCTGCGCGACGCGGCGAACCTCGCCTGGAAGCTCCGCGACGTGATCAGGGGCGATGCCCCCGACAGCCTGCTCGACACCTATGAATCCGAGCGCATGGAACACGTGCGCGCGTATATCGAACTCGCGGTCGAATTGGGCGGCGTGATCCAGACCACCGATCCCGAAAAAGCGCGCCAGCGCGACCGCGACCTGATCGCCAATCCGACCATGTTGCGGCCGCTTGCGCCGCGGCTCGGCCGCGGATTGCACGGCGACGCCCCGGCCCCCGCGGGCACGCGCGCCGCCCAGCCGCGGCTCGCCGACGGCACGCCGCTCGACGACCGCGTCGGTTATCGCTTCGCGGTGCTGGCGTCGCCCCATCTGATCGACGGGCTCTCGTCGGCGGCGCGCGCGAGGCTCGCCGCCGACGATCTTGTTGTCGTCGCGGCGGAGGGAAAAGCGGCCGACTATCTGGCCGATCTCAACACCGGCGCCGTCGTTATTCGGCCGGACCGCTACATCCTCGGCACAGCCGCCACGCCGGCCGAGCTTGATGCGGTGCTGGCGCGCCGGCAGTGGCCGGTCGGCTCCAAAGACGTTTCAAGGCGGACGCAAAAAGTAGCCGCCACCATCTGAGACCGGGAGGATTTCTTGGCATTATCTCGTGTTCCGTCGAATGCGGTCGATCACGTCGGCAGCCTCAAGCGGCCGGCGGAGCTCGTCGAGGCCTGGCGCGCGTGGGAGGCCGGCAAGCTTTCCGCCGACGCACTGACGGATGTGCAGGACCGCGCCATCCGTGACGCCGTCGCGATGCAGGAGAATCTCGGCCTGCCGATCGTCACCGACGGCGAGTTTCGCCGCGGCGGCTGGTCGCGGGGTTTTCTCAACGCGGTCGAGGGTTTCGACTTTCGAGGCTCGAAGCTCACATTCCGGAACGACGAGGGATTTTCCACCGCGTCGCCGGCGCCGGTCGCGACGCGGCCGGTGCGGCGCGCCAGGCCGATCGTCAGCGAGGATTTCAAGTTCATCGCATCGGTCGCCAAAAATCCCGCCAAGGTCACGATGCCGACCCCCTCGCACATGCACTTCGGTCATTTCAAGGACGCCGTCGATCCGAAAGTCTATCCGAACGTCGATGCGTACTGGGACGACATGGTCGCAGTGTTCCAGCAGGAGATCAAAGACCTCTACGCCGCGGGCTGCCGCTATTTGCAGCTCGACGAGGTGCCGCTCGCGCTGTTGTGCGACAACAACATCCGCGCGCTCGCCAGAAGCGAAGGCGACGATCCCGACCGGCTGGTCTCGCTTTATGTCGACATGCTCAATCGTGCGGTTGCCGGCCGGCCTGCGGATCTGACGATCGGCATGCATCTATGCCGCGGCAACATGGAAAGCCTGTGGATGGGCGACGGCGGCTACGCGCCGATCGCTGAGGCCTTGTTCGGGCGCTGCGACGTTGACGCTTATTTGCTCGAATACGATTCGGCGCGCGCCGGCGACTTCGCGCCGCTGCGTCATCTCCCCGAGGGGAAGCGCGCTTATCTCGGCATCATCAGCACCAAGAATCCGACGCTCGAATCGCCCGACGAGCTGATGCGCCGGCTCGACGATGCGGCGCGCTACGCGCCGATGGAGCGGCTCGGCATCTGTCCGCAATGCGGATTCGCAAGCGCGGCGATGTCGAAATTCGCGGTGCTGCCGAGCAAGGTCACGACCGATATCCAGACCCTCAAGATCGAGCTGATGGTCGATGTCGGGCGTCGCGCCTGGGGACACGAATGAAGCCCTTGCTCGCCGATCGCGACAGTTTTGGGCTGTTCACCGCCGACGCGGTGCAGAACCCCTATCCGTATTACAAGGCCATGCGCGAGCGCGAACCGGTGCATTGGTCGGAAAAGGCGCGGGCCTGGTACTTCACGCGATACGACGACGTGTTCGAATTGCAGGACCGCCCGGATCTCAGCGTCGATCGGATCGAGACGATCTATTCCTATCTGCCCCGCACCAATCCCGCGCGCTTCAGCGACATCGTCGAGCATTACCATCGCTGGCTGCTCTACCGGGACGACGCGTATCACGACCGGCTGAAGGCGTTGTTCATGAAGGCGATGACGCCGCGCGCGGTGGAGCGCCTGCGGCCGATGATGCAACGCCGTGTCGATCGCATACTCGACGACCTTGAAGTGCGGGACGCGTTCGACGCCTACCTCGATTTTGCGGCGCGCCTGCCGACGCAGGTGATGCTAGATCTTCTCGGCCTCCCCGACTCCGACGAACTGATGATGCGACATTGGAGCGATCGCTGTTCCAATTTTCTGTTTCAGCCGGTCTCCCCCGACAAGGAAGCGATGGCGCAGGAGCAGCGTGATATTCTCGACGCCCAGCAGGCGTATTTCATGCCTTTGATCGAGGAGCGCCGGCGCAATCCCGGCGACGACATGATTTCCGCGATGGTGCACGCCGACGTCGACGGCGAGCGGTTGACCGACCTCGAAATACTCGCCACCTGCAATATGATGGCGACCGCGGGGGGCGGCACGTCGCGCAGCGCCATCGCCATGTCGCTGTGGTGGCTGCATCAATTCCCCGACCAGCTCGCCAAGCTCAAAACCGATCCGCACAAGCTGATAAATCTCGCGGCCGAGGAGTTCCTGCGCTACGACGCGCCGACCCAACGCGGCATCCGCACCGCCCGCGAGGACTTCGAGATCGGCGGTGTGCAAATCCGCAAGGGCCAGCTCCTCCACATCATGATCGGCGCGGCCAACCGCGACCCAGACCAATTCAACGATCCGGACCGGATCGATATCGAGCGTTCGCCCAATCGCCACGTGACGCTCGGGCATGGCGTGCATTATTGTTTGGGCGCGGCGCTGGCGCGGCTCGAGCTGCGTGTCGCCGTGGCAAACTTTTTGACGCGCTTTCCGGACTATCGGCTCGCGAGCGACAGGATCGTGTACATGGATCGCACGGCCAGCCGGCGCCCGACCGGCGTGCCGGTTTTCGCGCGTTGAAACTGCGAGGAGACGCGCATGAGCGACAAGGTCGTCATCGTCGGCATCGGCTCGACCGCGCTCGGCCGGCACCCGGACAGGTCGGTGAAGGACCTCACGCGCGAGGCGGTGACGCTGGCATTGGACGATGCCGGCGCTGGCACGGCGGATATCGAGGCGGCGTGGTTCTCCAACACCCGTCAGGGCATGATGGAAAATCAGAACACGATCCGCGGCCAATGCGCGCTGCGTTCCATGGGCTTCGAGACCATCCCGATCGTGAACGTCGAGAATGCCTGCTGTTCCAGCTCGACCGGCCTCAACCAGGCGTTCGCGCACATTAAGGCCGGTCTGTGCGAGGTCGCGCTCGTCGTCGGCGCGGAGAAGATGTTTTATCCCGAGAAAAAGGACTTGATGTTCCAGGCGTTCCTCGGCGGCTGGGACGTCCACGACATGGAACAAACCAAGAGAATCCTGCTCGGCCTCGGCGACGGTCTGGAATTGCCGCCGGAGGCCAATGCCGACACCGGCCAGCACAGCGTGTTCATGGATATCTATGCGTCGCTCGCGCGCCAGCACATGCGTCTTTACGGCACGACGGCGCGCCAAATCGCGGCGGCCGCGGCGAAGAGCCACTTTCACGCCACCATGAATCCACTTGCGCAGTACCGTGTCGACATGTCCGTCGAGCAAGTTCTCGGCGACAAACTGATCTCCTGGCCGCTGACGCGCGCGATGTGCGCGCCGATCAGCGACGGCGCCGCGGCTCTGGTGGTGTGCTCGCAAGCGGCGTCGAAGCGCTTCGATCGCGAACGGGCGGTCGAGGTGATGGCGTCGGCGCTGGTTTCGGGATCGCGGCGCGCAAGCGACGACCTCAGCCGCCATCTTGGCCGCGTTGCGGCGAACAAGGCCTATGAGCAGGCGGGCATCGGCCCGGAGGACATCGACGTTGCCGAGGTGCACGACGCGTCCGCCTTCGCCGAGGTCCTGCAGACGGAAAATCTCGGCCTGTGCGCGCCGGGCGACGGCGGCACGATGGCCGAGCGTGGCGAGACGCGGCTCGGCGGCCGCGTTCCGGTGAATACGTCGGGCGGGCTCGTCTCCAAAGGGCATCCGATCGGCGCCACCGGCGCCATTCAGATTCACGAACTGGTCACGCAGCTGCGCGGCGAGGCCGGCGCGCGCCAGGTCGAGGGCGCACGGTTCGCGGCGGCGGAAAACGGCGGCGGATTCTTCGGCGTCGAAGAAGCCGCGACCGTCGTCACCATCCTGGGCGCCGCCTGATGCAGCCGATCGAGTTTTTCTTCCGCGCCGCAGCGCGCACCCCGAACGCCGTCGCCGTCGTTGCGCCGGACCGCCGCGTGACGTTCGCGGAGCTGGCCGCGGAGACGATGCGGGTCGCGGCCTTTCTCAAAGCCGAAGATCCGACGCCGCAGGCGCGCGTCTGCGTCGGCTGCCGGAATTCGATCGAGCATCTGATTGCTATCCTCGCCGTGATCGCGGCCGGCAAGACCTGGGTCGCGCTCAATCCGCGCAACGGCGATCCCGAGCTGCGGCGCATTGTCGAATTCACCGCGCCGGCTGCGCTCCTGGCCGACGAAGCCATGGCGGGCCGGATCGACACGGGCGGTATCGCGACCTATTTGCTCGACGGGCCGCCGGCGGAAACGGTCTTCCAGCGCGCGCGAAACGCCGAGGCGAAATTCGCTCGCACTTATCTGCCGCTCGACGCCACGACGGCCATCAAGTTCACCGGCGGAACGTCCGGCACCCCGAAGGGCGTGATGCAGCCCTACCGCGCCTGGAACACCTGCATCGTCTCGCAGCGTCATGCCTACAATTTCACGCCGCGCGACCGCTATCTGGTCAACGCGCCGCTGACCCATGGGGCATCGACATACATTCTGCCGATACTGGGAAGCGGCGGCGCGTTCGTCTTTCCCGAGGATACCAAACCCGAGACTTTGCTGCGCACCATCGCCGAACACGACGTTACGACATTCTTCGCTCCGCCGACCATGATCCAGATGCTGGTCGAAGCCGCGCGCCGCGTGAACGTGCCGACGCCGGCGCTGCGCAACGTCATCTATGGCGGCGCGCCGATGCGGCCGAACCCGATCCGCGAGGCGCAGGACGCGTTCGGTCCTGTGATACACGCGACCTACGGGCAAACCGAAGCGCCGCAGATCATCGCCTATCTCAGCGCCGCCGAGCTGACCGACCCCGACAATCTCGCCGCCGCCGGCCGGCCGTCGCTCCTCACAGATGTCGGCATCATGGACAAGGACAATCGCCTGCTGCCGCGGGGAGAATTGGGCGAAGTCGTCGTCCGCGGGGACCTCGTCATGAGCGGCTATTTCAACATGCCGGAGAAGACCGCGGAAACGATCGTCGACGGCTGGCTGCACACCGGCGATCTCGGCCTGTTCGATGAGCGTGGCTATCTGTTCCTGCGCGACCGTCTGCGCGACGTCATCATCACCGGCGGCTTCAATGTCTATCCGAGCGACGTCGAGACGGTGCTGAGCCGTCATCCGGCGGTCGCGAACTGCGCCGTGTTCGGCATTCCCGACGACCATTGGGGCGAGGCGGTGCATGCCGCCGTCGAGCCGAAGCCGGACGCCAGCATCGACGAGCAGGATGTCATCGCTTTCCTCAAGCGCGAGCTCGGATCGGTGAAGGCGCCCAAGGGCGTGCATGTCGTGCGTTCGATGCCGAAAAGCGCGGTCGGCAAGGTGCTGAGGAACAGCGTCCGCGACGAGGTGATCGGCGCATTATCCGGGCAGCGGAGCCGCCCGAGTCAGATGCGCGATTAGGATTGCGAAGAGGAGTTAACTGCTTGCCGAAGAGGGCTCTTCGTTGTGGTCGGGATCGACGCAAGCATCCTTGAATTCTATTCGGATCGGCAAGTCTGTCATCGCGTAGTGCACAAACTGCTGACCCAGGGCCGTCAGCTCATAACCCTTGGTATCCTCAAAGGCTGATTCCATCGTCGCCGGTAGAGGAGCGCTTCGCCTCCGCTGCTGCGCCGGCTTGCGAAGAAAATTGCCCGCATAATCCTTGTCACGGACGAAGCGTCCGCCCGGCTGTCCCTACCGGAAACCCAATCCGCCCGACGCGAATCGGTTGATGCTGAGCGGCGATGGGCGTGACCTCCACGATTCCCGGTTTTGTCGAACCTTGGGGAATTGCAGTCCTGGGCGACGAGTTGCTCGTCTATGTTGTCAATTTGAACGGCGGAGTGAGCCAGGGTTTCGCTTCGGTCGTCAACACCGCGACCAATACAGTCGTCGGCAACATTGTCGGAAATGGTCCTACATGGGCCGCGATCAGTCCCAACGGCACCCCATCTACGTGACCAACGAAAACAGCAATACGGTGTCCGTCATCAACACCGCGACCAATGCGGTCACTGCCAACGTGCCCGGCAGGAGGCGTCAATGAAATCCGGCAGCGACTTCTCGTAGCGCACGGCGTCGATCAAGACGCGTACGCAGCGTGCCGGCGGATTGGCCGCATCGTATACGGCCTTCCTCAAATCGGTCTCTGCGCTTCTTGGTCTTCCACGTTCGTTTCATCGCGATCGGCGGAGCGCGAGAGCGAGACCTTCGCCTTAGGCGAGCCCGTGCACGGCAAGCCAAGTTTTGCATTCCGGGACACGCGCCCTCCGTGTCTGCCGCCGTCAGCGTCGGAGGTAATGATTCCCGGGGGGACCCGGCCGCTCGATTTTGCGACGGAGCGTCATGCCGGTCGATTGCCAGCCCTGGCCGCCTCTGCTGTAGAATTACCCAAAATGCGCTGGACAAGGACGCCGCGCGCGTCCTTGTGACCGGGTCGCGGAATGCTCGCAGGGTGGGAAGCGTATGAACGTCTACGATCTCAACGACCGCGTCGCAATCGTCACCGGCGGGGCCCAGGGCATTGGGCTTGCGGTTGCCCATCGCATCCTGGCTTCGGGCGGGCGGGTCGCCATTTGGGACCGCGACCGGGCCCTGCTCGACGAAACGGTGAAGACGATCGACGCCGGCGGTCGCGTCCGTGGCCTTGCCGTCGATATTGCCGACCTCGGCGCGGTCGAAGCCGCCACCCGGGAAACCATCGGCCGCTTCGGCAAGATCGACATTCTCATCAACAACGCCGCCATCGTCGGGCCGAACGCGCCGACCTGGGAATATCCGCCAGAGGCGTTCCGCGACGTGGTGAATGTCGGGCTGATCGGCACATTCCATTGCTGCCGCGCCGTCGTGCCGCACATGATCGCGGCGAACTACGGCCGCATCGTCAATTTGAGCTCGGTCGCCGGCAAGGAGGGCAATCCCAAGGCACCGGCGTACAGTTCGATGAAGGCCGCGGTGATCGCGCTGACAAAATCGCTGGGCAAGGAGCTTGCCGGCTACAATATCGGGGTCAACTGCGTCACGCCGGCGGTCGCCAAGACAACCCTGGCCTTGAGCCAGGCGCCGGATTTTCTGGCGATGATCGTTTCCAAGATTCCGCGCGGCCGCATGCTGGAGCTCGACGAAGCGGCCTCCATGATCTGTTGGCTGGCGACGGAAGAAAATTCCTTCACCACCGGCGCGGTATTCGACCTCTCCGGCGGCCGGGCGACCTACTGAACGGGCGGGCGCGATGAAGCTCTATTATGCTCCCGGCACCTGTTCGCTCGCTCCCCACATCGTGCTGGAGGAGGTCGGCGCGCGCTACGAGCTGTCGCGCGTCGATTTGGCGGCCAACCAGCAAAACAGCGCGGAGTATCTGCGCGTCAATCCGAAGGCGCGGGTGCCGGCGCTCGCCGACGGCGACTTTATCCTGACCGAGGCGCCGGCGATCCTGCGCTATATCGCGGCGCGGCACCCTTCGGCCGGGCTGTGGCCGTGGGATTCCCGCGAAGAGGCGCGCTGCGCCGAATGGCTCAATTGGCTCTCGTCCACCATTCACGTCGCCTTCGGCCACGTCCGCCGCGCCAACCGCTACGCCTCCGACCCGCGCGCAGTCGAGGACGTTGCCGCCACCGCCAAAAAAAACTGCCGCGAGCTGTGGCAGGCCGTGGATGAAAAACTCGGAAGCGGTCCGTGGGCGATCGGCGAGCGCTACAGCGTCGCCGACCCGTTGCTCATCGTCTATTGGACCTGGGGCCGTGGCCCGACGCTCGGCTTCGACATGGCGCGCGAATTTCCGCGCTGGACCGCGCATGCGCGGCGGCTCGCGGAGCGGCCGGCGGTGCAGCGGGCGTTCGCGAGCGAAGGGCTGGAACTGCCGGGGTGAGCAGCCGGTCCGCAAGATTGTGGACGACCACGATATTAGCGCCCCTGGACATTATATGATACATGTACGATATATAGGTCAGGATGCCGGCTGAGCGACCACAAAAGATTCCGTTGGTCTTTTATCGGACGCGAGGCGGCGCAGAAGTCGTACGCGACTGGCTGCGGGCGCTGGACGATCCGGATCGCAATGCCATCGGGCAAGACTTGATGCGCGTCCAATACCGATGGCCGGTCGGCATGCCACTGTGCCGTTCGCTCGGGGACGGATTGTGGGAGGTTCGCAGCAGGCTACCGAGCAATCGGATCGCTCGCGTCCCGTTCAGCATGCATCAGGAGCGGATCGTCGCGCTGCATGGGTTCGTGAAAAAGAGCCGCAAGACGCCGGATGAGGATTTGACCCTCGCCCGCAAGCGCAAACGTGAATTCGAGTCTTAAAGGAGGTCCCGTGACGACCAAGAAGAACAAAAGGCGGCGCTCGGCGCGGAACCTGACCGCGCTCGACGACTTTCTTGCCGATGAAGGCAAGCGCGAGGAATTCGAGGCGGTCGCGGTCAAGGAAGTGCTGGCGTGGCAGATCGAGCAGGCGATGAAGGCCGGCAAGCTGTCGCGCAGCGCACTCGCGCACCGCATGCGGACCAGCCGCAGCCAGATCCAGCGCCTCCTCGACCCTAAGGACGGCAATGTCACGCTGAATACGCTGCAGCGCGCCGCCAAGATCGTAGGCCGATCTCTGCGGCTGGAATTGGTGTGATCGGCGCCATCCGCGCTGCTCATTGCTACCCCAGCGCCGCGATCACCTCGCTCGCCTTCGTCACCGCCGCGACGTTCTGCATGGCGTATTGGATCGAGGCGCGGTGCCAGTCGGCGTTCATGGTCGAGCAGCAGTCCTCCGGCACGATGACGAAATAGCCCTTGTCGGCGCCGGTGCGCGCGGTGTGCTCGATCGACATGTTGGTCCAGGCGCCGGTGTCGATGATGGTGTCGCGGCCGCCGGCCCGCAGCACGATTTCGAGCTTGCTGCCCTCGAACGCGCACATTCGGATTTTTTCGACGACGATGTCGCCCGCCTGCGGTTCGAGGCCCGCGACCGGCGCCGCGCCCCAGGTGCCGCGCACCATGGCGTTGGCGTCGAGGAGGCCTTCGAACAACGGCGCGTTGAGCGTGAAGCCGGGCGCGCCGGGTTCGACGACGAACCAGACATGGATCACCAGCACGCCGCGCGCGCGGCAGACCTCGGCGAGGCGGCGGATGTTCTCGACCACATTCTGCTCGCGGGCGTGCTGCGGCGAACCGGACGAGGCGAAGGCGCCGCCTTCCATCATCACGTCGTTCTGCATGTCCTGGATGATCAGCGCGCAGCGCGACGGATCGAGCGAAAGGCCCGCGTGCGCGCTGGCGCGCTCCGGCGCGGACGATGTCGACCGGGATGCGGCCGGTGGCGCCGATGCTGACGCGCCGATCGCCGCGCCGGCACGCATGAACGGCTCGACACGCGGGCCTATTTTCGTGCGCACCGCGTAGAGCGAATGAGTGGCGCACATGAACAATGTCCGCCAGTCCGACTTGCCCCAATGCAGATTGGCGACCAGCTCCGGAACCCGCACCTTGCCGAGCAGCGCGCCGCCGCGGCTATAGACCCACACGCCGCCGGGCGCGGTGACCCAGATATTGCCGGCGCTGTCGCACTTCATGCCGTCGGGCACGCCCGGCTCCAATTCGGAGCGGATGCCGGAGGCGAAGATGCGGTCGGGGCCGAGCGTACCGTCGGCGTTGACGTCGAACACCCGGATCAGGGCGCGCACCGTGTCGTTGACATAGAGCTGCCGCTCGTCGGGCGAAAAGCACAGGCCGTTCGGCTGCTCGAACAGATTGCGGTCGACCAGGAGCTGCGGCTCGCCGCCCGGCAGCACGCGATAGACGCCTTGAAAGCCGAGTTGTCGCGGCCGCTCGACGCCGTACACCGGCATGCGGCCGTACCACGGATCGGAGAAATAGACCGAGCCGTCGGAACGCACGCACACGTCGTTCGGGCTGTTCAACTCCTTGCCTTCGAAGTGCGACGCCAGGACCTCGCGCCGGCCGTTCACCTCGCGGATCAAGCTCGAGGTGGCGTGCTCGCAAACCACCAGGCCGAGATTGGCGTCGTAGGTCATGCCGTTGCATTTGTTCGACGGCCGCATCACCTCGCGCACGCCGCCGCGCTCGTCCCACCGGCGCCGCACGTCGGCCGGCATGTCGGAGAACAGAAGAAACTGATCGCGCGGATGCCAGATCGGCCCCTCGGTGAAAGTGAAGCCGCTCGCCAGCCGCTCGACCGGCGCATCGAGATCGATCAGGTCGGAGAACTCGCGGCGCAGCGCGCTGTGGCTCATGGCAAAGCCTCCCTCACGCCGGGAACCATTGGCGCCGGGGCAGCGACTGCACGATCGGGCCGGGCACGGCGTCCTGCAGGCGGCCGACGACGTGCCCCGCCTCCACCAGCGCCGGGCGGTCGTGCACCGGCAGGATGAAGCGCGAGGACGCGACCACCTTCTTGATCGCGGCTTTCTCCTGCCGCTTGGTGGTGCCGTGATTGCCGGTCACGCGCGGCTCCATGTCGCTGATCTCGCGGAAGGGTTCGACCAGCTGATCGTTGATGTCGTAGAGCACGTCGCCGCAGATCGTCGCGACGCCTTCCGCGGTCTTGACGATGACGTTCATCGAGCCTTCGGTGTGGCCGCCGGCGGCCTCGCAGATCAGGCCCGGCATCAGTTCCGTCGGGACCGGAGATTTCGAGGTCGAGGAAGCGCAGCGCGCCCTTGGTGTGCAGACGGTCGATCAGGTGCTTGATGTCGACCGCCGGATATTGCGGGTGCATCAGGCCGGAGACGGAATATTCGAGCTCACGGCGGTTGATCACCACCGTAGTGTTCATCGGGAACAGATCGTCCTTGCCGGCATGGTCGATGTGCAGATGCGTGTGGAGGACGTAAGCGCACGTCGCCGAGCTTGAGCCCGTGCTTCTTGAGCTGGTTCTCGATCATGGTCTCGTGCGAACTGCAGCCCGCGCATGCCGAGCGTTTCCATGATCTGATTGGAGCGGTAGCCGGTGTCGACGACGACCGGCTACGTTCCGCCGACAATGAGAAAGCCGAAGACCAGCACCCGCCGCGTGCGGCCGCAATCGCGTCCGAGCACCAGGAAGCTCGATTCCAGTTCGATATCGCCATAGTCGAGAATTTTGATTTCCAGCGCCATGTTGTTTCCTCCCCCGCTCGGGCGCCTTCCCGCGCCCTGAGCTATTCATTCGAGCCGATAGATCCGTGTCGCCGTGTCGTGGAACGCCGCGCGCGCGGTCGCCTCGCCGAGCGGCTCGAGCGCTCGCCGGTAGGCGGCGACGAGGTCGGCGTAGCCGGTCCAAGCTTCTCGACCGGAAAATTCGATCCGAACAGGCAGCGCGACGGCGTGAAGATTTCGATCGCCTCGCCGACGATCGCGGCGATGTGATCGGGATCGTTGCGATGGATGAAGGTGCCGAGCGCGGATAATTTGCACATCACGTTCGGCTGCGCAGCGAGGTTCTGCATCGCGGCGCGCCAGAATGCAATTCCGGCGGTCGAAAGGTCTTCCGGCATGCCGGCGTGCTGCAGGATGAAGGTCACCTTGGGACAGGCGGCCGCCAGCTCCGTCGCGCCTGCCATCTGCCCGGCGAAAACCTGCAGATCGAAGCTCCAATCGTAATCGGCGAGGCAGGCGATGTTTTTCTGCAGCGTCGGGTCGCGGGCGAGATCGGGCTTCGCCGCGAAACTGGTATTGCGGATTCTCGTGCCACTGCAGCTGCATGCGCAGCCCGCGCATATTGCGGATATTTGGTCAGGCGGTCGAGCTGCGGGCGCACATCCGCGACGCTAGAAAGTCGGCATAGCCGACGATGCGCGTGCGGATAGCCGGTCTCCTCGGCGGCGCGCTGGACGTGGGCGACCTCGTCCTCGAAGCGGTCCTTGGCCCAGTTGGCCTGCACGTAGACGGATTTGACGATGCCGCAGCCGGCGATGTCGGCGAGATATTCGCTGATCGGATAGTCGCGGCGGATCGGCTCGTAGGGGCCGAAGATGCGCGGCTGCATCGGCCCGATCGAGCCACGGCAGATCGGCGCGGTGCCAGATGTGATGATGGGCGTCGACGATCGGGATCATGCGGCTTTCTCATTCGCCAAATCGAGAATATGGGCGCACGATGCGCTCGATCGAGCCGCCGTCGACCAGTGGTCGAGCAGCGGCGGATGGCGACGAGCGCGTCGGTCTGCGGCTCGAAGCCGGGATCGGCGGCGAGCGGCGTCAGCCAGACTGATGCGCCAGGCGATACGGTCAAGACGTCGCGACCGCGTCGCGCAGCGCGCCCGGGTCGCCGCGCTCCAGGCCGTCGGAGACGAACGATCACCGCCGCCCCGCGCGCCAGCGCGGCAAAGCGCGGCACGGCGAGAAAGGCGGCGAGCGCGTCGCCGAGGCGCGTGCCGCCGTCCCAGTCGGCGACGACGAGCGAGGCCGCGGTGAGCGCCTGGTCGCGGTCGCGCAGCCGCAGCGCGCGGGTGATGCGGGTGAGCCGGGTGCCGAAGGTGAAGACCTCGACCGTGTCGGCGGCGCTGCGCCAGCGCATGGCGCGAAGCTCAGATTGTCGCTTGCGTGCGCTCCTTCATCGAGCCGGACACGTCGATCAAGAGGACGATGCGGCGCTGCCGCAGCCGGCGGCGCTTTTGCCGCAGGCGCAGAAACTCGCCGGCATTGCGCATGGCGTCGCGGAACATGCGCCGGGCGTCGACGCGCGAACCGCGTCCGCGCCGCATGCCAGCGATAGCCCGCGCCGGCGCGGCAGCGCGCGCCGGCAGCGTCGCGCGCGAATCGGCGCAGCGTTTCGCCGTCGTCGCCGCCGCCGAACCGGCGCGCCGACAGTCGCTCCGCCGCGCGGTCGCCTTGCCGCCGGATTCGTGGACCTCGTCGCCGAAGATCGGCTCCGGCCCGCCGGTGTCGTCCTGGCCGCGCGCGGCGGCTCTTCTTCGCTCGGCGCCGTCTCCGAGCGCCGGTGCCGACGGCGCCGAGGAAATGGGCATCGAACAGCGCGTCGAATTCCTCGAAGCGCTCCGGCGGCGGCGCCAGCGTCGCGATGCGCCGCGCGGCGGATGTCGCTCGATATTGCGCGGCCCAAGCAAGCTCGATCGCGGCGAGCAAGGCCATGGTCTGCTCCGGCGCGACGGCAAAGCCGTGCGCGCCGCAACAGCGCGGCAAAGCCGATGAAGGCGCCGATAGCGCGCGTATCGGCAGCTCGGTTCGCTCATGCCGCAGCCTCGGCGAGAATGGCGTCGATCTTCGGCGCGACATGAAGCGAAATCGTCCTCGTCCTTCAGCGACGACGCCGATCGAGCGCCGGAACGCGTCCGGCCAGCGCGCGCCCTGCTCGTTGAGCAGCGTCGCCGCCTCCGCCCATTCCACCGCCTCGGCGATGCCGGGCTCCTTGCCGAGCGGCTCGCGCCGCAGGCGTGCCGACGGCGGCGACGACCGCGCGCGCCGTCGCGTTCGCCGACGCCCGAGGCGCGCATCATGATGATGCGCATCTCGCGCTCCGGCGATGGGGTAATCGATCCAGTGATAGACGCAGCGCCGCCGCAACGCCTCGTGCAGTTCGCGCGTGCGGTTGGAGGTGAGGATCACCACCGGCCGCTCGTACGGCGCGGATGGTGCCGCGCTCGGGGATCGAAATCTGAAAGTCGGAGAGAAACTCGAGCAGAAACGCCTCGAACTCCTGGTCCGAGCGGTCGATCTCGTCGATCAGCAGCACCGTCTCTTCCGGCCGCGCGCAGGCACGCGAGCATCGGCCGCTCGATCAGAAAACTCGTCGCGGTAGATGTCGACGTGGCCTCTGCCTTCGCCTGCCTGGCGCATCGCCAGCATCTGGCGCGGGAAATTCCATTCGTAGAGCGCCGCCGCGGCGTCGATGCCTTCGTAGCATTGCAGACGCAGCAAGGTCGCGGCCGAGCACCGCCGGCGATCGCCTTGGCGGCTTCGGTCTTGCCGACGCCCGGCGCGCCTTCGAGCAGCAGCGGCTTGCCCAGCGCCAGCGCGAGATAGGCCGCGGTCGAAAGCTCCTCGTCGGCGAGGTAATAGGCCGCGCGCAGCGCCTCCTCCAGCGCCTGCGGACTGCCGATGCCGACGATGGAACGCCGCACCGCCATGACCGCTTACCGCCCCCGCGCCGCGGCCGCGCGCCGCGCCGCCGCGCGCTTTCAGGGCGCGCAGGACTTTTTCCGGCGTGATCGGCAGATCGTTGATGCGCACGCCGACGGCGTTGAAGATCGCGTTGGCGACGGCGGGCAGCACCGGATTGGCGCACATCTCGCCCGGACCCTTGGCGCCGAACGGGCCGTCGGGCGCCGGACGCTCGAGCACGATGATGTCGTGCGGACAGATGTCGCCCGGGCCCGGCATCAGATATTCGTTGAAATCGCGCGGCCCGTAGCCGCGTGTCGGGATAATAGGGCTCCGGCGTTTCATAGAGCGCGTGGCTCATGCCCATCCAGGCGCCGCCGACGAGTTGCTGCTCGACCAGTTTCGGATTGAGCGCGCGGCCGAGTTCGTAGGTGCTGGTCATTTTGAGCACCGCGACGTCGCCGGTCTCGTCGTCGACTTCGACCTCGGCGATCAGGCAGGCGTGGGCGTAACAGGTCGCCGGCGACATCTCGCCGGTTTCCGGATCGACGTCGGAGAGCGGCACCAGAAAGATGCCGCGGCCGGAGATCGTCTTGCCCTGACGGAACTGCGCGGCGATGGCGACATCGCGCACCGAGATCGAGCGGTGCGGCGCGCCCTTGACCCGGATCGATTGCCGCGGCCGTCGGTCTCGAGGTCGCCCGCATCGACTTCGAGTTCTTCCGCCGCCGCCTCCATCATGACCGCCGCGCGCTTCGCGCGCCGCCGCCATCACCGCGTTGCCGACGCGATGGGTGCCGCGCGAGGCGAACGAGCCCATGCAATGCGGCCCGGTGTCGGAATCGGCGGTGTCGACATAGACGTCCTCGACCGGCACGCCGAGCGTCTCCGCGCAAATCTGCCGCGTCACCGACTTCATTCCCTGACCGAGATCGATCGAGGACAGCGCGACGGTGAATTTTCCGGTCGGGTTGGAATGCACCAGCGCCTGGCTCGGATCGCCGCCGAGATTCATGCCGATCGGATAATTGATGGTGGCGACGCCGCGTCCGCGATGCTTGGCCATGGTCAGCGCCTCCTGGTGCCGAAGACTGAGGAAAAGCGCGGCGCGCCGTGCGTCGTGCCGGACTGTGCCGGCGCCGGCGGTGGCGGCGGCGCGCTGCGGGACGGCGGCGGCGCGCTCGGCTGTCGGCGTAGCCGCGGCCGGCCGTTCGTAGGTGACGCGCTGCGGCGTGCTTGCGGGTGCGCGCGGCGCCGCGGCGGGCGCCGGCGCGCGGCTGCGGTCGGTGCTGCCGATGCGCGCGCGCGCCGCCGCCTGCGCGCGACGAGGCGCGCCGGAATTCGTCGCGCAGCGGCCAATTGGCCTTTTCCGCGGTGACCTGCACGCATTCGATCAGCGCGCAGTTCTTCGCCTCGCGCCGGTGCGCCTTCATGTCGCCGTCGCGATAGGCGTTGAGGATGCGGAATTCGAGCGGGTCCATGCCGATGGCATCGGCGAGCTTGTCCATCTGGCATTCCAGCGCGAAATCGAGCGCGGTGACGCCGAAGCCGCGCATCGCGGTCGCCGGCGTCGCGGTTGGTGAAGACGCAATAGACGTCGGCGTGGACGTTGGGGATCGTGTAGGGCCCCGGAATATGGGCCACGCATTTCACCACCGCGTAGCTCGACAGCCGCGTATAGGCGCCGCTGTCGAAATAGGCCCGCACCTGCCGCGCCACGATGCGGCCGTCGCGCATGACGCCGTCCTTGACGTAGATGCGCTCGGCGCCGCGCGGCGAGCCGAACTGCATCTCCTCGTGCCGGCTGAAGCGGTAGCGCACCGGCGCGCCGGTCAGCCGCGCCGCGAGAATGCACAGCGGCTCGGTCATGGTGTCGACCTTGCCGCCGAAGCCGCCGCCGACCGTGCCGCCGATGAAATGCAGCTGGTTCGACTGCATGGCGTTGATCTTGGCCGAGGTGTCGAGCGAGAAGAACAACGCCTGGGTCGAGGTGTAGACGATGAAGCGGCCGTTGGTGTCGGGCACCGCGATCGAGCCGTTGGTCTCGGTCGGGGCGTGCTCGATCGGCGACATCTGATAACGGTCTTCCAGCACCACATCGGCCTGCGCGAAGCCGGCCTCGATTTCGCCGTAGCGCAGCTTCTGGTGATCGTACTTGCCGTAATATTCGAAGGTGTTCTTCGGATACGTGGCGTTGACCGACGGCGCGCCGGGCTTCAGCGCCTCTTCGACGTCGAACACAGCCGGCAATTGATCGTAGGAGACGCGTACCAGCGCCAACGCTTCGAGCGCGGCGCGCTCCGAGGTCGCGACGATGCCGAGGATCGGCTCGCCCTTGTAGCGCACGAACTCGCTCGCCAGCGACGGCTCGTCGTCCTTG
Source organism: uncultured Pseudomonadota bacterium (assembly GCA_963836095.1). Taxonomy (GTDB): domain Bacteria; phylum Pseudomonadota; class Alphaproteobacteria; order Rhizobiales; family Xanthobacteraceae; genus BOG-931. The sequence goes on along the minus strand of CAWIHU010000009.1, from coordinate 179,980 downwards.
CCGAACTGGATCAGGCTCAGCAGCGTGTTGAGATTGACCGGCACGTCGGCGGCGCGAATGATCCGTTTCACGCCGGGGGCGCGCGCCGCCGCGCTGTCGTCGATCGAACGGATGCGCGCGTGCGCGTGCGGGCTGCGCAAGACTTTCAGATGCAGGAGATTGGCGAAGCGGTGGTCGTCGTAATAGGGCGAGGTCCCGGTGACGTGGCCGAGAATGTCCTGACGCTGGGTCGGCTGGCCGATTTCCTTGAGATTATCGTCGCGTTCGTCGGCGAAGATGTCTTTGCGCAGTTCGAGCATGGCTCGGGTTTCCTTCAGGCGCGGCGGCGGCCGTCGCTCTTGGCGGCATCGAGCACCGCCTGGATGATGGGCTCGTAGCCGGTGCAGCGGCAGATGTTGCCGCACAAGGCGTCGACGACGTCGTCCCGGGTCGGATTGGGATTGCGGTCGAGGAGCGCCTTGGCCGCCATCAGCATGCCCGGCGTGCAGTAGCCGCATTGGGCGGCGAAGTGTTCCATGAACGCGTTCTGCAACGGATGCAGCTCGGCGCCGTTGCGCAGGCCGGCGACGGTCTCGATCGATTTGCCGGCGATCGTTTCTGCGAGCGTGACGCACGAGACGCGCGGCGCGCCGTCGATCAGCACCGTGCAGGTGCCGCAAGTGCCTTGCCAGCAGCCGCCCTTCACCGACAGATCGCCGACGCCCTCGCGCAACACGTCGAGCAGATTGGCGCCGCTCTCGGCGAAAGTGGCGACATCCTCGCCATTGAGACGAAATTGGATCGGTGTTTTCATCCGCGCCTCATGCCTGCGCCGCGCCGACGAGGAGCCGGCGCAAATGAACGGGGAGGATTTCGCGCCGCCACCAGGCGCTGGCGATGGCGTCATCGGCCGGCGAGGTGCCTTCGGCAGCGACGGCGAGCGCCGGAGCGACGCCGGCCGCGTCGAGCGAGCGGCCCTCGAGCGCCCGCTCCGCCGCCTTCGCCCGCACCGGCGTCGGCGCCATGGCGCCATAGGCGATCCGCGCGCCGGTCACGCGGCCGCTCGTCGCCGGCACCTGCGCGGCAATGGAGAGGACCGAAATGCCTTTGGGATGCGTGCGCGTGACTTTGACAAAGCGGAACGCGCCCGTCGCCGGCCGCTTGAAGGAAACGCTCGCGACCAAGCGAGGATTCGCGTTCGCGCCGGAGCAAAAATTCGTCGAGCGGCACTTCGCGCTGGCCGAAGCCGCCCGCGAGCGTCACGGTCGCCTCGAGCGCGAGCAGCGCGGTGGCGAAATCGCCGTACGGCGTCGGCGCGAACAAATTGCCACCGACCGTCGCCGCTTCGCGGATCGCCGGTCCGCCGACGGCGCGCGCCACCGGATGCAGAAAGGCGAGTTCGCGCTCGGCGAGGATCGCCGCCATGGTCACGCCGGCGCCGAGCTCGACGCGGCCCGACGAGACGGCGATGTGCGCAAAAATCGGATCGGTCGAGCGCACGATGGTTGCGACGCTCGGGTCCGCCTCGTTGACTGCGCGTATCAACAATGTGCCGCCGCCGAGAAAGTGCGCGTTGCGTTCGCTCGACAGCGCGCCGGCGGCCTCGGCCAGGCGCGCGAAGGTTTTGACGGTGACGCTCATGCGCGGCCTCCCGATCCGGACGATGCTGTGATGGCCGAGCGGATCGCGGCAAAGCCGGCGTCGTAGATGTCCTCGCCCACCATGCGTGTCATGTCGGCTTCCTGGCCCGCGCGCGTCGTGAACGAGCAGCGCCATTCCCAGAAGGTGCGGTCGCCGTCGGTCACCGGCGCGAGCCGCACATGGGCGACGTAATTGAACAGCGGCACCGGCGTATCGAGCAGACAATAGGAGAAGCTCTGCTCCAGATCGGACAGGCTGAGCAGCCGCTCGCGCAGTTCGGCGCCGTCGCGCAGAAAGAAGTGCCGCACGCAACCGACCTTGTCCGAGCTTTGCCCGCGTTCGATCGCGCTCTTGCCGACCGCCGGATGCCAGCGGTCGTGACCGTTGAAATCGCGGATCAGCGCCCACACCCGATCGGTCGGCGCGTCGATGATCGTGGAGCGCACGATCTTGATCATCCGCGTCAGCCCCCGAACTGCCGCTTCAAGGCGTCGAAGCCGCCCTGAAACACGCCGCCGCCGATCCCCGCGATCAGCTCGGCCTCGCGCTCCGGCGCGCAGTCGAACTCCGCCGTCCATTCGGCGAAGGTGCGGTCGCCGTCGGTGACGGGGGTGAGGCGCAGCGTCGCGACGTAGTTCTCGACGCCCATCGGCGATTCCAGGATCGAATAGGTGCAGAACAGCTCGAAGTCGGAGAGCCCGAGCAGCTTTTCCCGGATGCGGTCGCCGTTGCGCAGACGGAAGTCGCGCACGCAGCCGATCTTGTCGGCCGGCTCGCCGTTTTCGATCCGGCTCTCCGCGATCCCCGGATGCCACTTCGGCAGCCCGTTGAAATCGCGGACCCGCGCCCAGACGCGATCGGAGCGACCGTTAATAACGCTCGAAACATAGACGCGGGCCATTTGCTTGCGTTCCTTCCCTTCTTCGTTCCCTTGGCGCCGATCCCGGTCACGAGCCGCCGCCCGACCCGCCACCCTCGGGCGGCTTCTTCGGCGCGCGTCTCCTTGCGGATGCCCTGCATGTCGCGCGCCTCGCGGATGAGGCCGGGCATGCGCGAGAGGCTGCCGCCCTCGATCGCCGATCTCGGCCAGGATCTGGTCGATCATCGGCGCCTGGACGCGATAGCGCAACGCCGAATCGATCACCTCGTCGGTGGCGCTGCGGCCGCCATTGCCACCGCCGCCGCCATTGAGGCCGTCGACCTGAAGGATGCGGATGCCTTCGATCTTCTCCATCGGCTTGACGCTCTCGCGCACGATGCCCTCGATGCGTTCGAGCAGACTTGCGACGGAACAGCGAGGCGCGGGCGGCGTCGGAGAGGACGTTCTCCGCCTCGTTGAGGAGCCGTTGCGATTCCGCTTCGACCGCGGCGCGCACCTGTTCGGCCGCCGCGGCGATGCGCACTTCGTCCGCCTGTTTTTCCGCCAGCAGCACCTCGACCGCGCGGCGGCGGCGCGCCGCCTCGCTCTCGCGCACGGTCTTGACGCGCTCCTCCGCCTCGACCGCCTGGGCGCGCGCGGTCTCGGCCTCGGCCTGCGCCGCCGATTGCTCCAACGATTTTTGGTGGATTTCGATCGTGCTTGTCCATGCGCGCGGTCTCGACCGCCGTTTCGCGGGCGATCTCGAGCTGCCGCAGCTCGCGCTCGCGGCCGATGCGGGCTTCGTCGATACCGCGGTCGGAGGCGATGCGCGCCCGCTCGACCTCCTCGCGGGCGGCGATCTCGGCCTCCTGCAGCGACTGGACGCGGGAGACTTCGAACTGTTCGACGGCGCGGCGGCGTTCCAGCTTGGCGATGTCGAGCACCTGTTCGCGCGCGACGTCGGTACGCTCGACCTCGCGGTTAGCGACGATGGTGGCTTCCTTGATGCGGCGGTCGGCGTCCGCCCGTTCCACCAGCTTGGCCGCGATTTCGATCGAGCGGTCCTGCTCGGCGATTTCGATCACCTTGCGGCGGTCGACATCGAGCACCTCGCGGGTCTGCGATGAGGCGATCCGCTCGCGTTCCAGTGCGAGTTCGGTCGCGATGCGCGCGGCCTCGACCGCCTCGCGGCGCTTGATCTCGGCGTCTTCAATCGCCTTCTCGCGGGCGATCTCGCGCGCCTTGGTTTCCTCTTCGGCGGCGATGCGCTCGGCGGCGATATTCTTCTCCTGGGCGATGCGGGCGGCTTCGACCGCTTCGCGCGCCGCGATCTCGGCGGTATCGACCGTGCGGTTGCGGGCGATTTCGAGCGAGCGGACTTCTTCGTCGCGCGAGATGCGCTCGCTGGAGAGCTTGCGGTCCTGCAGGATACGCACCGTCTCCACGAGCTGGCGCGAGGTGATTTCGGCCGACTCGATCGCTTCGTTGCGGGCGATCTCGCGGCCGCGGGTATCCTGGTCGGCCTCGATGCGTTCGGTGGCCAGCGTCCTGTCGAGCGCGATGCGCGCGGTCTCGGTCGATTGCCGCGCCGCGATCTCGGCGGCCTCGATCGCCTTGATGCGCCCAATCTCGCGGCTCCGGGTTTCCTCTTCGGAGACGATGCGCTCGACCGCGATCTTCTTCTCCTGGGCGATGCGCGACGCCTCGACCGCCTCGCGCGCGGCGATCTCGGCTTCCTCGATCGTGCGGGTGCGGGCGATATCGAGAGCGCGGATGCGCTCTTCCTGCTGGATGCGGGCGGCGGCGGTGACTTCGCGCGCCTCGATGTCGCTCTGTTCGAGCGTCCGCGTGCGCTCGATCTCGAGCGTGCGGGTGGCGACTTCCGCCGCGATGCGGTCGGCGGCGAGCGCCTTCTCCCGCGCGATGCGGGCGGCTTCGGTGGTCTTCGCCGCGGTGATCTCCTCCTCCTCGACCGCGCGGTTGCGGGTGATTTCGCGGCGGCGGATGCTCCTCTTCCAGCGCGATGCGCTCGTCGGTGACGATGCGCTCCTGGGCGATGCGCGCACGCTCGGTGGTCTCGCGCGCGGCGATCTCGGCCTGCTCCAGATTACGGGCGCGCTCGATCTCGAGCCGCCGGTTGTCCTCGTCCTTGGCGATGCGTGCGGCGTTGAGCGCCAGTTCCTGCGCGATGCGCGCTTTTTCGGTATCCTCGCGCGCCGCGATCTCGGCGTGCTCGACATTGCGCACGCGCTCGATCTCGCGCCGCTGGTCGTCCTCCTCGCGGGCGATGCGCGCCTGGGTGACGACGCGCTCCTGTGGATGCGCGCCTGTTCGACGCGCTCGCGGGCCGCGATTTCGGCCTCGTCGACCTGGCGGCCGCGGTCGATCTCGCGCTCGCGGATCTCCCGCTCGGAAGCGATGCGCGCTTCGGCGATCGCCCGCTCGTGGGCGATGCGGGTTTTCTCGATCTCTTCGCGCGCAGCGATCTGCGCCTGCTCCGCCTCGGTGTCGCGCAGCGAGCGCTCGCGGGCGAGTTCGGCGCGCTGCACCGCGCGCCGCACCTCGATGTCGCGTTCCTGATTGAGCCGCGCGGTCTCGCTCTCGCGGTCGATATCCAGCGCCTGCTTCTCGGCTTCGAGATTGCGGCTGCGGATCAGGATCATCGAATTCCTGTTCGATGTCGTTGCGCAGCTTGCGCCGCGCCTCGATGTCCTCGATCAGCTTGGTCAAGCCTTCGGCGTCGAACCGGTTCGACGGGTTGAAGAATTCGAGGTCGGTCTGGTCGAGATCGGTGATCGCGACCGATTCCAGTTCGAGGCCGTTCTGCTTGAGGCTCTCGAGCGCGGATTCCTTGACGCGGGTGACGTACTCGCCGCGGCGCTCGTGCATCTCCACCATGGTCATTTCGGAGGCGACCGAACGCAGCGCGGAGACGAACTTGCCGGACAGCAGCGCATCGAGCTCGGCGACGTTCATGGTGCGCCGGCCGAGCGTCGCGGCGGCGATCGTCACCGCTTCGCGCGTCGGCGGCACCCGCACGTAGAATTCGGATTCGATGTCGATGCGCATGCGGTCCTTGGTGATGAGCGCGTCTTCCTTGTTGCGCACCACCTGCATGCGCAACACGTTCATATTGACCGGCGTGATCTCGTGAATGAACGGCAGCACGAAGGCGCCGCAGTTGATCACCACCTTTTCGCCGAACAAGCCGGTCCGCACGAACGAGACCTCCTTGGAGGAGCGGCGGTAGAGCCAATTGACGAAATAGACGACGATCGCGATGACGATGACCGCGACGATCAGCCAGACGATCAGATTACCCAGAATGGCGGCGGACATCTTTTCCTCCCTACCCTTCCCGCCGATCGTTCGATCGCGGGTCTTACGTGTTTGTTCGTTTCTTGATCGAGCGTGATCTTTTGAATTATGCTTTAAGTCTTCTTGATCGCTTTGAACTTCTCCACCTGGGCGCGCAGCGCGCGCTCGACCGGCAGCCGCTCCATCGACGAGGCGCCGTAGAAACCGTGGCAGTGCCGCGCCCGCGCCAGCACGTATTCGGCGTCGGCCGGCTCGGCGATCGGGCCGCCATGCACCAGAATGAGAATGTCGGGGTTCACCGCGAACGCTGCTTCCGCCATCGCATCGGTCAGCGCCGGGCAGTCTTGCAGCCGCGTCGCGGTCGCGGCGCCGATCGTGCCGCCGACGGTCAGGCCGAAATGGCAGACGAGAATGTCGGCCCCGGCCGCCGCCATCGCCTTGGCCTCCGCCGGGTCGAACGCATAAGGCGTGGTGAGGAGATCGCGCGCATGCGCCTTGGCGATCATCTCGACCTCGAGCGCCGTAGCCCATGCCGGTCTCTTCGAGCCCGGCGCGAAAGCGCCCGTCGATCAAACCGACGGTCGGGAAATTCTGCACGCCGGAAAAGCCGAGCCGGATCAGCTCGTCCAAAAACACGTCCATGTGCCGGAACGGATCGGTGCCGCAAACGCCGGCGAGAACCGGCGTGCGGGCGACGACCGGCAGAACTTCGCGCGCCATCTCGACCACGACGCCGTTGGCGTCGCCGTACGGCATCATGCCGGCGAGCGAGCCGCGGCCGGCCATGCGGTAGCGGCCGGAATTGTAGATCACGATCAGATCGGCGCCGCCGTCTTCCTCGCCTTTGGCGGAAATGCCGGTGCCGGCGCCGCCGCCGATGATCGGCTCGCCGCGCGCTTTCATGGCGCGGAAGCGGGCGAGGATGTCGGTGCGCGGGATGCGGGCCATGTCAGTTCAAGCCTTCGCGCGCCGGCGCGCGATGCGGCCGCCCATCAGGCGGCGGAATTCGGCGGCGATCTCGGCGGAAAATTGCGGGTCGTTGATGTGATAGGGCAGCGCGGATGAGGCGCCGTGTCGCGGTCTGCCGCACGGTCGTTTCGAGCGCGCGGAACAATTCCACGTCGGCGGTCGGATCGGAGAACGGCCGGCCCGGCGCGTCGAGCGCGGAAACCCCGCCCTCCGGCAGGAAGAAGCGGACCGGCCCGTCCATCCGATTGAGCCGCTCGCCGATCCAGCGGCCGATCCGTGTCGTTCTCCTCCGGCGTGGTGCGCATCAGCGTTACTGTCGGATTGTGCACATGAAGCGTGCGGCCGCGGTAGCGCTCGGGCACCGTGTCCATGGGGCCGAAATTGACCATGTCGAGCGCGCCGCACGAGCCGATATAGGGCACGCGCGTGCGCGCGATCGCGCCGAAGCGGTCCTCGGTCGCCGGCAGCACGCCGCCGAGCAAAAGATCGCAGACCTCGGTGGTCGTGATGTCGATGACGCCGACCATGGCGCCGGAATCGACGAGCTTCTCCATCGATTGGCCGCCGATGCCGGTGGCGTGGAAGACCAGACACTCGAAGTCGTCGTCGAGCGCGTCGACGATGGCTGTCGACGCACGGCGTGGTCACGCCGAACATGGTGAGGCCGATCATCGGCCGGTTGCCGCCGCGCCGTACCGGCGCGCGTTCGCGCTCGCCGCTCGCCGCCCGCGCCTTGACCATGCCGACCATCGCCGCCGCGCCGTTCGACAGCACCTGGCGCGCTCATCGAATTCAGTCCGGCGACGTCGGTGACCGAATAGAGCATCATGATGTCGGCGGGGCCGACATAGGGCGCGACGTTGCCGGAGGCGACCGTCGAAATCAGCACCTTCGGCACGCCGATCGGCAGCGCGCGCATCGCCGGCGCGACCAGCGAAGAGCCGCCGGAGCCGCCGGCCGAGATCAGGCCGCCGACCGGCTCGTGCCGCTGGATCCAGGCTTCGAACGCCTCCGCCATGGCGGTGATCGCGGCGCCGCGGTCGCCGGTGAACACCGCATTGGGTCCGCCGCGGATAGTACGCGGCGACGTGATGCGGCGGCACGTCGGCCGGCGACGGTCCGCCGGATGTCGACAGATCGACCAGGACGACGCGCACGCCGGCCGCGGCGATCTGATCGCGAATGAAGCGCAGCTCCGCGCCTTTGGTGTCGAGCGTGCCGGCGACGATGACGGGCGCCGTTCCGCCGCGGTGGAGCGGCCGCAGATCGACCGCCGGCGCGGTGGCGATCGCGGCCGGCTCCGGCGCGACGGTGCGGGTGCGCGCCGCACTTTCGATCTGGGCGACCGGGACCGGCTGCGACCAGCGCGTCGGCAAGACCGGGTTGGAGATGTAGACGCGGATCGGGCCGCGCGGCGTGGCCGGGCGGCGGCCGTTCTCCGCCGCGCCCGTTGCCGCCTCGGCAGCGCCTCGGCCTGCTGCTCCGCCTCGACGCCATGCTGGCCGACGCCGAGCAGCCGCTGCTGCAGATCGCGGTCCGCCTCGAGCCGCGCCGCTTCCATGATCCGGTTGACCCGGCCGTTGATCATGATCGCGACTTTTTCCGCCACCGCCGTCGCGACGCCGATGTTCTGTTCGACGACCAGGACGCCGATGTCGCCCTGTTCGCCGATATCGACGCAGCATCTGCTCGACCTGCTCGACGATGACCGGCGCGAGGCCCTCGGTCGGCTCGTCCATGACCAGGAGGCGCGGATTGAGCAACAGCGCGCGCGAGATCGCGAGCATCTGCTGCTCGCCGCCCGACAGTTGGTTGCCGCGATTGCTGCGCCGCTCCGCCAGCCGCGGAAACGTCTCGTAGATGCGCGGGATCGTCCATTGCCCGCGGCCGCCGCCGGCAAGGCGCAGATGCTCGTCGACCGTGAGCGACGGCCACAGCCGCCGGCCCTGCGGCACATAGCCGAGCGCCGAGCCGCGCGATTTCGGCCGGCGTGCGGCCGATCAGCTCTTCGCCCTGCAAGCGGATCGACCCGCTCGCCGCCGGAACGAGGCCGATGATCGCCTTGCACAGCGTCGTCTTGCCCATGCCGTTGCGGCCGACCAACGACAGCACGCCGTGCTCCAGCTTGAGATCGACGCCCTGCAGCGCGTGGCTGCGGCCGTAGAAGACGTTGAGGCCGCGGATTTCGAGGAGATCGGGCGGGCGGCGTTCAGCCATGGCCACCCCCGACATGACCGCCGCCGAGATACAATTCCTGCACCTCGGGATCGGCCTCGATCTCATGCGGCGCACCTTCCTTGAAGATGCGGCCATTGTGCATCATCGTCACGCTCTCGACGACGCGCAGCGCGACGTCCATGTCGTGCTCGATGATGATGTAGCCGATATGGGCGGGGAGCGCGGTCAGGATCGCGACGAGGTCGCCGCGCTCGGTCGGCGACAGGCCCGCCGCCGGCTCGTCGAACAGAATGAAGCGCGGCGCGCCGGCGAGCGCCAGCGCGATCTCGAGCTGCCGCTGCTGGCCGTGCGCGAGTTCGCCGACGAGGCGATCCGACACCGTTTCGAGATGCACGAGCGAAATCAGATCGGCGACCGTTTGCATGATCGCGTCGCTGGCGCGCGTGCGCAGGAACGAGAAGCGGCCGCGCGACACGCCGCGGCAGGCGAGATAGACGTTCTCGCGCACGGTGAGCCGCTGGAACAACAGCGAAATCTGGTAGGTGCGGCGCAGCCCGCGGCGGATGCGCTCGTGCGGCGGCAGATAGGTCACGTCCTCACCGAAGAACCGCACCGTGCCCGAGGTCGGCGGAAAATCGCCGGTGACGCAGTTAAGCAGCGTGGTCTTGCCCGCCCCGTTCGATCCGAGCACGGCGCGGCGCTCGCCCGGACGGACGCTCAGCGTGATATCGGTCAAGGCCGCGAGCGCGCCGAACAGGCGGGTGACGCCGCGCAATTCGATGGCGTTGCCGGTGCCGGCGGCGGCCATTCGTTCGGCGATCGAGCTCACCGGACATTCCTCCCGCCGTCGCCCCGCGAGCGCGCCGTCCACCGCCGCCACAGTCCGATGACGCCGTCAGGCGAGAACAACACGATCACCAGAAAGCCGAGACCGATCAGGGTCTGGAAACGCCGGCCGTCGAGCCCGATCGAGACCAACGCATCGAGCGCGAAGGTGTGAAGAATGACATAGATGATGGCGCCGACGAACGCGCCGATCGGATGGCCGAGGCCGCCGACGACCGCGATGACGAGGAGATCGATCGAGGCCTCGATGCCCGACGAGCCCGGCGAGATCTGATTGTTGAGCCACACCGAGAGCACGCCGCCGATCGCAGCAAGAAGCGCGGCGAAGGCCCAGGCGGCGACGCGGTGGGCGGTGACGTTGTAGCCGATCGCCTCCATGCGGCGCGGATTGTCGCGCACGCCCTGCAGCGCGAGCCCGAACGGGGCGCGCGAAATATAGACGACCGAGACGTAACTCGAGGCAGCGAAGAACAGCGTGAGATAGTAGAACGGAAGCGGCGCACGCCAATTGACGCCCCAGAAGCGCGGCGCGGGTATCGTGGTGAAACCGCTGAAGCCGTTGAAGATCGGCCAGTTCTGCACGGTCAGATAGAAGAACGCCGCCGCGATCGCGAGCGTGATCATGATCGTGTAGATGCCCTCGGTGCGCGCCGAGAGGGCGCCGGTCAGCGTCCCGAACGCGACGGCGATGGCGATCGCGATCGGCACCGCGACCCACCATGGCCAGAACAGGCTGATGTAGGGCAGCGAGCTCGCGCCGAACACCGCCGTCATGTAGCCGGCGACGCCGGCGACCGTCATCTGGGCGAGCGAGACCATGCCGCCGTAGCCGCCGAGAAACATCAGCGACAAGGCGATGATGCCGAGGACCATCGCCCAGCCAAAAACCTGAACCAGGAAGAAGTCGTTGGCGACCGCGGGCATCAAAACGAGGACGAGGCCGAGCAGCAGAATCGCGGCGTGCCGCGACACCCATTGCGAGAACGCGCCGCCGCGCGCGGCGTCGGTGACGCCGAGCGGAGAAGACTGCGTGGTCTGCAACAGCGCCATTCAGCGTCTTCCCAGCAGCCCCTGCGGACGCAGGGCAAGCACGATCACCATGATCACGAAGGTCAGAACGGTCGCGTAATTCTGGAAATAGGTTTGGCCGAACTGTTCGGCGCAGCCGATGATGATAGCGCCGATCGCCGCCCCCGGGATCGAGCCCATGCCGCCGACGATGACGACCTGCAGCGAGGCGAGCAGGAAGTGCGAATCCTCGCCGAGCGACAGCGACGTGAAAGTGCCGCCGACGACGCCCGCCATGCCGGCAAGCCCGGCGCCGAACGCGAACACGGCGATGAAGACGAGCTGCACCCGGTAGCCGAGCACGGACAGCATGTCGCGGTCGTCGACGCCCGCGCGGATGAGGACGCCGATCCGGGTGCGGTTGAGCGCGACCCAGAGGCCGACCCCGATCAGCACGGCGGCGGCGAAGATGACGAGGCGCACCAGCGGATATTGCAGAAACACTGCCGCGCCGCCGGATCGCAGCGCGACGACGATCGGCGTCGGCACCGGCCCCATCAGATAGTCCGGCGTGTCGATCTGGATGGCGTTGCCGCCCCAGACCCAGACCATGAGATCGGAGAACACGATCGAAAGACCGAGCGTCACCAGGGTCTGGCGCAGATCCTCGCCCTCCATCCGGCGAAAGATGAAGAACTGCATGGCCATGCCGACGATCGCGCAGACGACGAACGCCACCACGTAGGCAAGCAGCCACGAGCCGGTCCAGTCGGTGGCCTCGTACCCCATGAAGCCGCCGAACAAATAGAGTGAGCCATGCGCCAAGTTGACGTTGCGCATCAGGCCGAAGATCAGCGTGAAGCCGGTCGCGACGAGAAAATACAAGCCCCCGAGCGTGATCCCGTTGAACAGCGCGTTGACGAACAGCCGCTTCTTGCCAACCAGTTCCTCCAACCCCGCCGGCCACGGTGCCAGCACGAGCCACAAGAGGACGATCACGGCGATCAAGACGACGAGCGCCGCGATCGGATATCGCCCAATCCAACGCGCGAACGGGCCGCCGCCGGCGCCGCTATAGACTACGCCTTCATCGCCAAAACCCGTGGACACCATCCACCCTCCAATGTTGCCGAAAACTATCCAACCCCGGGCGTCGCGACATGTTCGGCAGTCTGATTTTCGCGCCTCTTTCGCCGGCGGGTTCCGGGCCTCACCGGCGCGCCTCGCGTTCGCGCGCCGGCCTCACTCGCTCACCACGCGCGCGATGGTGCGATAGAGCGTCGGGGCGATGCCGACATGCGCCGAGAAGAAATGGGTGAAATGGCTCTGCGAGGAGAAGCCGAGTTCGTAGCCGATGTCGGTGATCGAGGCCTGCGAGCCCATGAGGCGATCGAGCGCGCGTTCGATCCGCATGGTGTTGGCATAGAGCGCCGGCGTCAGGCCCGTGCTCTCGCGGAACAGCTTGAAGAAATGCGGCCGCGACAGGCCGGCGTCGCGGGCGACGCTCTCGAGCTCGATCCCTTGCGCCAGGCCGTCATTGAGCAGCCGCAACGATTTGCGGACACGAAAATCGAGCACCGGTTCGCGCGGCCGCGCACTCTCGCCGGGACGGCCGCCGCTCCTCCAGGAAGCGTCGAAGCTCGCGTCGAACAACTGATTCAAACCGCGGTCGACGATGCGAAAGTTCGCGCCGCTGACCAGCGCGTCGGCGAGCCCGAAGGCGATCGATCTGACCGTCGTTCCAAATTTTATGCTGTTCACGCCGAAGCGCAAGCGGCCGCGGCCTTCTTGGTCGCGGTCGAGCCAGCGTTCGCACAGATAGGCGACGAGAAAGACCGAGGGCTCGTCGCCGGGACACGGCTGAAAGGAATGCGGTTGCCAGGGATTGATGACGACGCCGACGCTTTGGTCGACCAAATGAGGAACGTCCGAGATGGTCACGATTGCCGGCGGTCCGCCGAGGTGAAAGGTCAAATGACCTTCACGATGAGCGTGGGTGCGCATCGGCTTGTCGAGCCGATAGACCGTTACGCGGCCAAACGCGCCATGACAGACCGCCAAAGCGGTACTCATCAGACTGCCTCCCAAAACGCGCGCACGTCATTGTTTTATTTGCCTGATTAAACGCCGGCACCGCGGCGTTGACAAGTGGGTGTCGGCGTTGGCGTTAATGCGCGCCCTGCGCGCAAGATCAGCCGTGCACGATCAAAGAATCAGACTGCCAGACACGATGCCGGGCCCCGCCGACGGTAGGGGCGGGCTTGTGGCGCCGGGCGGCGCGCTCTACGCTTTTGAGGTCGGCCAGCACGGGACGCTACACACGCCCCGCGGAGACGCATAAGCGCATTCGGCCGACGGCAAAAAGGGCGCCATATCACGGCGCTCGGACACAGGAGGGAACCCCAATGCGCAAGGGCTTTGGAATTGCGACCGCGGCCGGCTTCGCCGCGCTGTTATGCAGCGTATCGGCCAACGCCGCCGACAAACTCAAGGTCGGCGTCACCGCGACGCTCGAAGGCACCTACACCGTTCTCGGCGAAGACGGCATGCGCGGCTACGAGCTCGCCGTCGAGGCCCACGGTGGCAAAGTAGCCGGCAGGGAAATCGAGACCATCGTCGGCTCGACCGACGCCAGCCCGGATTCGGCGGTGCGTGCGGCCAAGAAACTTGTCGAGCAGGACAAGGTCGACATGCTGATTTCGCCGCTGTCGGGCTCCGAAGGCATCGCGATCCGCGACTATTCGAAGACGCAGCCGCAAATTACGGTGATGAACGCCGGCTCCGGCGCTCTGGAGACGACCTACGGCGATCCTTCGGCCGGCGTCGCGCCGTCGCCGACCTTCTACCGCACCAACCTCGACGGCGCGCAGTGGCAGGCCGGGCTCGGCGACTACGCCTACAACGTCAAGCACTACAAGAGGATCGCGACGGTCGGCGAGGACTATGCCTTCGTTTATACGCAGGTGATGGGGCTCACGGTGGAATACTGCCGGGCCGGTGGCGAGATTACCAAGCGCTTCTGGGTGCCGCTCGGCACCAAGGACTTCGCCTCGGTCATTTCGGCACTGCCTGATGACGTCGACGCGATCTATCTCGGCCTCGGCGGCGCCGACGCCGTGAACTTCCTGAACCAATACCAGCAGGCCGGCGGCCACGCCCATCTGATGGGCGGCTCAATCATGGTCGACCAGACCGTGCTGTCGTCGAAGGGCAAGGCCAAGGACGCGCTGATCGGCACCATCGCCGCGAGCGGCATGGCCGACAACGATCCGAGCCCGAAATGGCAGGCCTTCGTCAAGGCCTATCAGGACCACGCCAAGACCGGCTATTTCAAGAACGCGTTCGCCAGCCCGTCGCTGCTCGCCATCAACTACTACAACTCGGCTGACGCCATGTTCAAGGCGCTGGACGAGGTCAAGGGCGATCTGAGCAACAACAACAAGGCGTTCCGCGAAGCGCTCAACAAGATCGAGCTCGACGCGCCGAACGGCAAGATCACGCTCGACGAAAACCGCCAGGCGATCGGCACCAACTTCGTCACCGAAGTCGTCAAGAACGAAAAAGGCGAGTTGATCAGCAAGGTCGTGAAGACCATCCCGAACGTCCACGAGCGGCTCGGCTTCACCAAGGCGGTGTTCGACAAGTTCGTCCCGCCGGGCCGCGACAACCCGCCCTGCAAGAACAGTTACAACTGAGCGGGCAGACCGCTGAACATATCGGCCGCGCCCGACGAGGCGCGGCCAAGACCTGACGCCGGCCTAACGCCGGCGTCATTTTGTCCGTTCCGGTCTGACCGCCCAGGCATAGACCGCGCCGGCCGCCATCAGTACCGCGGTACATCCGCCGAGCGGAGTGACACAGGTCAATATTCAAGCGGCTGACCAGACTGCCGGCCATGAAGCCCGACGACGGCAGGCCAAGCGCCCATCCTGAGCGATCCTTCGGCGTCGCGGTCGCTCTAAGCGGACTCGATCATGTGAGCGAGGTTCTAACGCCGTCCGAACAGCGCCAACTCGATCGCTTCGATATGCATGAGCATGGCCTGCGCCGCTCCGTCGGCATCGCGCTTCTCCAGCGCCGCGACGATGTCGCCATGCTGCTGGCAATAGTCGCGCCGGCGGTTTTCGGAGAACGATTTGCGTTTCAGCTCTATCCAAGGATTGCGGCTGCGGATGACCTGCAGAATATCGTGAATGCTGGCAAGGAGTTCGTTGCGGGTCGCGGCAAAGAGCCGTTGATGAAACTGTGTGTCCCAGCGCTCGAACTCATCCGTTTGCAGCGCCTCGCTCGCATGATGATGCGCATCGGCGATGGCCTGCAGATCGGACAGGCTGGCGTTTTTGGCGGCAATCGCGGCAGCCTGGGGCTCGATGATCAGGCGCGCCGCAATCAGATCGGCGGGTGAAACCCCGGTGACGCGCTGCAGGATGGTGGCAAGTTCGCTGGTCGCGCCGTTGAGAAACGTCCCGCGGCCAATGTGACGCGCGATGGCGCCCTCGTTGGCGAGCGCCTCGACCGCCCGGCGCACCGTGTTTCGCGCCACACCATATTCCGCAGCGAGGTCGCGTTCCGCTGGAAGCCGACCGGTCGCAGACCATTCGCCCGCGACAATGCGTTGGCGCAGCGATCCCTCGATGTTGCTGGCGACAATCTTGGGCAAAAGCTACCCCTTCATCATGGACCGGTTGTGAACCAATTATCATGCCGTCGGCGGCGGGCCAACTCGAATTTTTCCGCGTCAAAATTGAGCTTGCAATGACTGAGAAAAGACCGATAATTCCCACTGGTGAAAAAAATTGGTTCAAATTGGGGAGGCGAATGAAAGTTGCAACGGTCTCCGTTGCCGGTGAGCGTCGCGTTGGGCAGATCACCGCGGATGGCACGTCGATCGCTCCGTTCGATCTGTCCGTTTCCGAAGCGCGGGACGGCGTGCTCGCTCTGATCCGGCGGAACGGTGTAGCTCTGCCGTCGACACTTTCACCTATTCCTCTGGCGCAGGTTGCGATCGAAGCCCCGATACCTGTGCCGCGGCGTAACATCTTCTGTGTGGGCAAGAACTATTACGAGCACGCTCACGAGTTTGCCCGGAGCGGTTTCGACTCGACGAGCGCCAAGGGCGCCGTACCTGGCAATCCGATCATTTTCTCTAAGGTCCCGGACTTTGTCGTGTCCGCCGGCAGCCCGGTTGTGATCGATCCCAAGGTTTCGCCCGCGATCGACTATGAAGCGGAACTCGCCGTCATCATCGGCAAGGCCGGCCGCGGCATTGCCGTCGAAGACGCGCTCGATCATGTCTGGGGCTACACGATCATCAACGACGTGACCGCGCGCGACTTGCAGGCACGCTATGGGCAGTGGCTGGTCGGCAAATCGCAAGACACCTTCTGCCCGATGGGCCCGGTCGCCGTCACCCGGGACGCGATCGATATCAGCGACACGCCGATCACGTGCTACGTCAACGGCGATTTGCGCCAGAGCTCAAACACCCGCCTGTTGATCTTCGACATTCCGACCATCATCGCGACCTTGTCGGCAGGCATCACCTTGCAGCCGGGCGACATCATCGCCACCGGTACGCCGGCCGGCGTCGGCATCGGCTTCGACCCGCCGAAATATCTCAGGGCCGGGGACGTGGTGCGCATCGAAATCGGCGGCATCGGCGTCCTGGAGAACGCCGTCGTGGAGCGCACGTCATGACCTGCATTCGGTTGGCGGGCATGACGATTGATTCCGACGGCGAGGGACCGCCGATCGTGATGCTGCACGGCCTCGGTGGCACGTCCAACAGCTTTCAGACGATGCTGCCTGCACTCGCCGGCTACCGGGTCGTGCGTCCCGACTTCCCGGGCGCCGGCCGCTCGGCAACGCCGGCGCAGAAGATCACCGTCGCGTTCCTGGTCGATACGGTCGATCATGCCGCGTCGCATCTCGGCATCGGCCGCGCCCATGTGGTCGGGCATTCGTTCGGCACGCTGATTGCCCAGCACATCGCCGCGCGTCACCCACAACGTGTTGCAAGCCTCACGCTCTTCGGACCTATCATCGAGCCCGGCGAGGCGGCGCGGGAAAGGCTCCGCCAACGCGCCGCAACGGCGCGTCATGAGGGCATGACCGCGGTCGCCGATCAGCTGATAGGCGCGGCACTGTCGACGGCGACGACCAGCGAAAACCCGGTGGCGATCGCCTTCGTGCGGGAGAGCCACATGCGCCAGGACGCCGAAGGTTTTGCACGCTCGTGCGAGGCGCTCGGCGAGGCGGAGCGGGCCGACCTCCGCTTGATCGATTGTCCGACGCTCGTCATTACCGGCGACGAGGATGCGGTCGCGCCGCCGAGTGTCGCGCAGGAACTCGCCGACAAGATCGACGGCGCCAGAGCCGTGACCTTGCACCGCTGCGGCCATTGGACGCCGATCGAAAAATCCAAGGAGTGCGGCACACTCCTGTCGGAATTCGTGCGCGGAATTCCAATCTGAATCAGGTGCGTGCGGCGCAACGGCGCCGTCAAAGGAGGAAACATCATGGCCTACGAACCGAATGGCCTTAACGGCAACGGGAGCGGACCTATTCACTTCACCAATGTGCGGATCCTCGACTGCACCGGCGAGTATCCCTACACCGGCGAGGTCTTGATCCAGGGCAACCGCATCAAACAAGTGAGCCGCGGCTCGTCGCGGCTCGGCCCTGCGACGTCGACCGTCGGCGGCGCGACCGTCATCGACGGCATGGGCGCGACCCTGATGCCGGGCATGATCGACGCGCATCTACATCTGTCCTGGAACAACGCACCCGGCATCGACCCCATTCAGATGATGGAGCTCGAAGAGCACATGCTCGTCACCATGGAGATGGCGAAGCTGGTGCTCGATGCCGGCTTTACTGCCGGGCGCGGCGCGGCGGCGGCGAAGCCGCGGCTCGACGTCGTCGCCAAGCGCTTCATCAATGAAGGCCGTTTCCCCGGGCCGCGCTATCTGGCGGCGGGTCCGGAAATCACCACCGTCGGCGGGCTCGGCGATTCGGCGCCGTCGCACATTCCGCACGAAGGCCTCAATCTCGGCATCGTCGTTTCGGGCCCCGAGGAAGTGCGCCGCACCGTGCGGCAACTGATCAAATACGGCGTCGACTCGATCAAGCTCAATCTGTCCGGCGAGGAGATCACCGGCATGGGCGCCGAAGAGACGCCGATGTCGGAAGAAGAAGTCGCCATGGCGGCGAAGGAGGCGAAGTGCCGCAACAAGGTGCTCTCCGCGCACGCCCGCTCCTCGGGATCGGTCAAGCAGTGCGTGCGTCACGGCATCCAGAACATCTACCACGCCTCGTTCGCCGACGAGGAGGCGCTCGACATGCTGGAGGCGAACAAGGACCAGCATTTCGTCGCTCCCGGCATCGCTTGGCTGATCAATACCGCACGGCACGCCGAGCCGTGGGGTATCAAGCCCGGATCGAAGGTGGCGATGCTCTATGAGCGCGAGCTCGAAATGTGCGTCGAAACCATGAAGAAGATGCACCGCCGCGGCATCCGCGTCTGCATCGGCGGCGACTACGGCTTCGCCTGGACGCCGCAGGGCACCAACGCCAGGGACATCCAGACCTTCGTCGAGATGCTCGGTTTCACGCCCATGGAGGCGATCCAGGCGGCGACCAAATACGGCGGCGAGATCATGGGCATGGGCAATGAACTCGGCCTCGTCAAAGAAGGCTATCTGGCCGACCTCCTGCTGGTCGACGGCGACCCGATCGCCGACGTGCGCATCCTGCAGGACAAGACGCGCATCCTCGCCATCATGAAGGACGGCAAGTTCCATAGGGCACCGCGGATGAATCAGCAGCGGCTGCGGATGACGGCGTGAGCGTCGTCGCATGAGCGTGGTCGAGCAGGCAGCGCCGGCATTCACCGGGCGGCAGGCGTGGGGTCTGTTCTGGGCCCTCGTCGCCGCCCTGGTGGTGTGGATGTTCGTCGCCGTCTGGCCGGACTGGCTCGACGCCGTGCTCATCTCGAAAAAGGCGTTCATCAATTCGATCTTCAACGGCGTCACGCTGGCCGGCCTTTATTTCCTCGTCGCCAGCGGCTTCACCCTCGTGTTCGGGCTGATGCGCAACGTCAATCTCGCGCACGGCTCGCTGTATCTGTTCGGCGCCTATATCGGCTACGAGGTGTCCCAGCGCACCGGCGTCTGGCTGTTCGGCGTCGCCGCCGGCTCCGCCGTGCTCGCCGTCGTCGGACTGCTGATGCAGGTCTTCATCTTCCGCCGGCTCGAAGGCGACGAGCTGCGGCAGACTTTGGTCACGCTCGGCATCTCCATCGTCGCCGCCGACCTGATGCTGGCGGTATGGACCGGCATCACCTACCAGATCGGCATCCCGCCCTGGCTCGACGGCGCGATCAAGCTGCCGATCGTCACCGCGGTCCGTTCGAACGGCACCGCGGTGATGATGACCTATCCGTTCTACCGGCTGGTCGTGCTTGCCGTCGCCATCGTCATCGGCGTCGGCCTGTGGCTGATGATCACCCGCACCCGCATCGGCACCATGATCCGCGCCGGCGTCGACGACCGCTCCATGCTTGCGGCCTCCGGCATCAACGTGCACATGGTTTTTGCCGTCGTCTTCGCCGTCGGCGCCGGGCTTGCCGGCTTCGCCGGCGTGGTCGGCGGCTCCGCGCTCTCGCTCGCGCCCGGCGAGGACGTGCGCTATCTGCTCGCGTCGCTGGTCGTCGTCATCGTCGGCGGCATGGGCTCGATCCCCGGCGCCGCCATCGGCGCGCTCCTGGTCGGCCTGGCCGAGCAGATCGGCCTCGTCTACCTGCCGACCTACGGCATTGTGCTCACCTTCATCATCATGGTGGTGACGCTGGCGCTGCGCCCGCAGGGCATCATGGGGCGCGCGCGCCCCTCCGGCGCGCCCATTCTCGCGCTCGATCAGCCGAACCGCGCAGCGCCGGTGGCGGCGCAATTCGGCCCGGCGCAGATCGCGCTCGCCGTCGCGCTGGTGCTCTATCCCGCGGTCGCCTCGGAATTCTTTCTGACTCAGATCGGCGCCTATTCGCTCATCTGGGGCCTGCTCGCTTTGTCGATGATGCTGCTTGCCGGCTATGGCGGCATGGTCAGCCTGGCGCAAATCTCCACCGCCGGCGTCGCCGCCTACACGGTCGCCATCTTCGGTACCAACAACATGAATATCTACGGCTTCGGCTGGCCGTGGTGGGTGCTCGTTCCTTTCGCCGTGCTCTTGGCGGGGATGGTGTCGGCGGTCATCGGCGCCATCTCGGTGCGCACCGAGGGCATCTATACCATCATGATCACGCTCGCGATCGCCGCCGCCTTCTTCTACTTCGCACAGCAGAACTACGCCCTGTTCAACGGCCACTCCGGCTATGCCGGCATCCCGGCGCCGCGCTTTTGGGGCATCAACTGGCGCGATCCGGTGCCGTTTTATTATCTATGCCTGTTCGTGGCAGCCGCCGCCTATGCGGCGGTGGTCTATTGCTCGCGCTCGACCTTCGGCCTCGCTTTGCAGGCGATCCGCGACAACAGCCGGCGCATGCGCGCGGTCGGCTTCGACATCACCGCGCACAAGGTCGTCGCTTATTTCTATTCCGGCCTCATTGCCGGCCTCGCCGGCGTGCTGCTGGTCTGGTTCAACGGGCGCGTTTCGCCCGGCACCGTCAATGTCGCCCAGGCGATCGACGTTCTGGTCATCGCGGTGATCGGCGGGCTGCGGCATCCGATCGGCGCCTTTCTCGGCGCCGTGTTCGTCGTGCTGATCCAGACCTTCGCCATCGATATCGTCGGCGCCGAACGCTACAACACGCTGATCGGTTTGGTCTTTCTGGCGATCGTCTTCGTCTCGCCAGACGGTCTCCTCGGCCTCTGGGGGCGGCTCAAGCCCCTGTTGGCGCAGGAGTTGGTCCGTTCCCGCCTGCCGGGCGGAGCGGGCCTTCGGACAAAAATGGAATCCACACAAGGGAGGATGGAATGAAACTGCATCGACGTGCGTTACTCGGCCTCGGTCTGGCCGCGGGATTGCTGATCCCGTCGGTCGCCATGGCCGAAGACACGATCAAGATCGGCGTGCTCGCCACGTTCGAGGGCGCCTTCGCCATACTCGGCGACGACAGCATGCGCGGAGCGCTGATGGCGGTCGACGATTTCGGCGGCAAGGTCGCCGGCAAGAAGATCGAGATCATCAAGGGCTCCTCCGACGGCACGCCGGACAGCGCTGTGCGTGCCGTGCGCAAGCTGGTCGAACAGGACGGGGTGAAGCTGGTCGTCGGCCCGCTTTCCGGCGACGAAGGCCTCGCCGTCAAGGACTACGCCAAGACCAAGCCAGACATCACGATCGTCAACGGCACATCGGCGGCGCAGGACACGACGCTACGCGATCCCGCGCCCAACTTCTTCCGCTTCTCCACCGACGGCGCACAGTGGATGGCAGGGCTCGGGGACTACGCCTACAACGTCAAGCACTACAAGCGCGTGGCGACCCTGGCGGAGGATTATTCCTTCCCCTACACGCAGGTGTTCGGCTTCATGGCGCCGTTCTGCAAGGCTGGCGGCCATGTGGTGAAAAAGTTCTGGGTGCCGATCGGCACCAAGGATTTCTCCTCGGTCATTGCCGCGATGCCCGACAATATCGACGCCATCTACGTCGTGCTCGGCGGCTCGGACTCGGTCAACTTCCTGACCCAGTACAAGCAGGCCGGCGGGCAGGCGCCGCTGGTCGGGGGTTCGGTGACGGTCGACCAGACCATCCTCGGCTCCAAGGGCAAGATCCACGACGTCGTCATCGGCACGCCGTCGGCCGGTCCGATCGCCGACGACGACAAGGCGCCGGCATGGGAGAAGTTCGTCGCCGCATACAAGAAACTGCCGAACGCGTTCCCGTCGCCGTCGCTGTTCGCCCACGGCTACTACGTCAATGCGATAGCGCTTTTGACCGGACTGCAAAAGGTCAACGGCGACGTGTCCGACGGCGGCGAGAAGCTGCGGGCGGTGCTGTCGAGCCTCGTGCTCGAGACGCCGACCGGCAAAGTCTCGCTCGACAAGAACCGTAACGCGATCGCCGACGAGTTCCTCACGGAAGTCACGGCGAAGCCCGATGGCACCCTCTACAACAAGCTCATCAAAGTGATCCCCCAGGTCAACCAGACGCTGGGCATTCCGGAAGCGGACTTCTTGAAGCTTGGTAAAGTCGGCCGCGACAATCCGAGCTGCCCGTAACGGCTCGGCGGGAGAGCCACCGGTGGCCGAGGTGTCCGTTGCCGCGCGTCTGCAAGAGTCGGGAGCGCATGCGCTCGAACTCGACGACGTGGGCCGGCACTTCGGCGCGCTGGTGGCGCTCTCCGGCATCAGCATGAAGATCGCCGCCAGCGAACGGCGCGCGGTCATCGGCTCGAACGGCGCCGGCAAGACGACGCTGTTCAACGCCATCACCGGCGATTTTTTGCCGACCTCCGGACGCATCCGTTTCTTCAGCGAGGACATCACCACGCTGCCGGTGCACGAACGCATCCGCCGCGGCTTGCGCCGGACCTACCAGATTTCGCAATTGTTCGGCGGCCTCTCCGTGCGCGACTCGGTCTATCTCGCCTGCCGCGGCGTCTCGCGCGGGCGCTTCGCGCTGACGCGCCCGCGTGCCGACGACCGCACCATGATGCAGGCCGAATCCATCCTCCACGCCGTGCACCTGGAACGTATCCGCGACCATCTGGTCGCGGCGCTCAGCCACGGCCAGCAGCGGCAGCTCGAGATCGCGCTGGCGCTCGCCGGGGCGCCGCGCTTTATCCTGTTCGACGAGCCGGCAGCCGGCCTGTCGCCGACCGAGCGCCGCGATCTGGTCACCATTCTCAACGCCTTGCCGAAACATATCGGCTTCATCATCATCGAGCACGATCTCGACGTCGCGCTACGCGTCACCGATTACGTCTCGATGCTGCACAACGGCCGGCTGTTCAAGGAAGGAACGCCGGAGGAGATCGAGGACGATCCGCAGGTGCAGGAGGTCTATCTCGGAGGACGCCATGGCGCGACGCATGGTGGCTGAACGTACGACCGCCGGACGTCGCCCGGCGGAACCCGCCCGGCAGCCGGCCCTCGAGATCGACGACCTGCATGTCTATTACGGCGAGAGCCACGCCATTCAGGGGGTGTCGATGCTGATCGAGCACGGCATTCTCGCTGTGGTCGGCCGCAATGGCATGGGCAAGAGCACGCTGTGCAACACCGTAGCCGGACTCAAACCACCGCGCGCTGGCAGCATCCGCATTTTCGGCCGCGAGACCTCCCGGCTCGAGCCGCACGTGATCCATCGCCACGGCGTCGGCTATGTGCCGCAGGGCCGGCGCGTGTGGCCAAGCCTTTCCGTCGACGAGCATTTGCGTCTGGTGGCGACGGGCGGCGCGGATGCGACCTGGACGGTGGACCGCGTCTATCAAGTTTTTCCGCGGCTTTACGAGCGGCGCACCAGCGGCGGCTCGCAGCTCTCTGGCGGCGAGCAGCAGATGCTGGCGATCTCGCGCGCGCTCCTCGGCAATCCACGCCTGCTCATCATGGACGAGCCGACGGAGGGGCTGGCGCCGATCATCGTCGATCAGGTCGAAGCGATGATGTCGCAGCTCGCGGCAGACGGCGAGATGGCGATCCTGCTGGTCGAGCAGAATATCGGCGTCGCCACCGGCGTCTCCGATCACGTCGCCATCATGGTCAACGGCCGCATCAACCGCGTCATGGAGGCTCGGGCGCTGGCGGCCGACCGCGAGCTGCAGCAGCGCCTGCTCGGCGTCGGCCGCCAGGATGAGGAAGATAATCTGCCGCCGCCCGAGACGGCGCCCAGCGAGAGCGCCGAGGCCTTGATGGCGGAAGTCTATCGCGTCGAGCGCGGCGAGGGCGTGGCGGGCGCGGCCGCCGCAGCGATGGAGAATTCGCCGACGAACGTCCTCCTTCCCGACCGCTGGAAAATGCCGGCGACCAGCCTGCGGCAATCGATCGTCGAGGCGTCGCGGCCGCAGCCCGACGACGGGCGCATTTTCGCCATTCCCTTTGCCCAACGCATCGGCCGCACCGCGATTGTCGCCGGCACCTTCGACACCAAGGGCCGCGAGCTGAACTTCATCCGCGACCGGCTCAAAGCGCTCGGCATCCCCACGCGCACCGTGGATCTCTCCACCTCCGGCAAGCCGTCGACCGCCAATGTGACGCCGCTGCAGGTGGCAAGCATGCATCCCGGCGGCACCCAGGCGGTGTTTTCCGACGACCGCGGCCGCTCGGTTACCGCGATGGCCGAGGCCTTCGCGCGCTTTATCGCGCGCGAGCCGAAGATCGGCGGCATCATCTCGGCCGGCGGCTCCGGCGGCACCACGCTGGCGACGGCAGGAATGCGCGCCTTGCCCGTCGGCATTCCCAAAATCATGGTCTCCACCGTCGCCGCCGGCGACGTACGCGCCTATGTCGGCGCCACCGACATCCTCATGTTCCACTCCGTCGCCGACGTGCAGGGCCTCAACTCGATCATGGAGCAGGTGCTCGGCAATGCCGCCCACGCACTTGCCGGCATGATCGCGCAACTGCCGACGCGGGAAGCCTTCGAAGCCAAGCGCCGGCTGGCGCGCCCTGCGCTGGGCGTCACCATGTTCGGCGTCACCACACCCTGCGTGCAAGCGGTGACAAAGCGGCTGGAGGGCGAGTACGATTGCCTCGTTTTTCACGCGACCGGCACCGGTGGCCGCGCCATGGAAGCGCTCGGCGATTCCGGGCTGCTCGCCGGGTTTCTCGATCTCACCACCACCGAAATCGCGGACATGCTGGTCGGCGGCATTCTCCCCGCCGATCAAGATCGAATTCGGCGCCGCGATCCGCACCGGGCTCCCCTATGTCGGCTCGGCCGGCGCCCTCGACATGGTCAATTTCGGGCCGCGCGATTCCGTGCCGGCGCGGTTCCAGAACCGCAAATTCGTCATCCACAATCCGAACGTCACGCTGATGCGAACGACCCGCGACGAGAACCGCGCCGCCGGCGAGTGGATCGGCCAAAGGCTCAATCTGATGGAAGGTTCGGTGCGGTTCCTCCTGCCCGAAGGCGGCGTGTCGATGCTCGACAGGCCCGGCGCCGCGTTCCATGATCCGGAAGCCGACGCGGCCCTGTTCGAGGCGATCGAAAAAACCGTGCGGGAGACCACCCGCAGGGTCGTGCAGCGGGTGAAGGCGAACATCAACGACACGACCTTCGTCAACGCGGTGATCGAGGCGTTCGACGCCATTGCGCCGCCGGTGAGCAAACGGAGTGACGGCGCGCGAACAACACTGAACGACAAAGGATGAGCGGAGGGTGCCATGAGTTCCAACGTGTTCGGAGAACTGCTGCTGTGGCTGATCGGCATTGCGATCGCCATCGTCGTCCTCGTCTACATCCTGCGCTGGCTCTACCGCCGCTCGACCAAGGAGACGGCCTTCGTTCGCACCGGCTTCCTGGGCGAAAAAGTCATCGTCAATGGCGGCGCTTTCGTCATCCCGGTGCTGCACGAGATCAGCCCCGTCAACATGAACGTCATGCGCATCGAGGTGACACGGCGTGAGGATGGCGCGCTGATCACGCGCAACCGCATGCGGGTCGACATCATCGCCGAGTTTTTCGTGCGCGTGGGCGCGTCGAAGGCGGCGGTCGCGTCCGCGGCGCAGACCCTGGGCCGCCGTACACTGCAGGAGGACGGCATCCGCAGCCTGCTGGAGGGCAAGTTCGCATCCGCCATGCGCACGATCGCGGCCCAGATGACGCTCGAGGAGTTGCACGAAAGGCGCCGCGATTACGCCAACGAGGTTCGCGATCTCGCGGCCGAAGCGCTTGCCGCCAACGGGCTCGAACTCGAAAATGTCGCCATAGTCGACCTCGACCAGACCAGTCTCGAATTTTTCGATCCCTCGAACGCCTTCGATGCCGAAGGCTTGACCCAGCTCACCGAATCGATCGAGGCGCGGCGCAAGATGCGCAACGAGATCGAGCAGCGTACCCTCGTCGACATCCGCAACCAGAACCTGGAGGCGCAAAAGCGGGTGTTCGAGATCGACCGCGAGACCGAATATGCGCGACTTGAACAAGAACGCGAAGTCGAATTTCGCCGCGCGGTGCAGCGCGCGCAGCTCATGAAGGAGCGCGCCCTGCGAGAACAGGAAGCCGAGGAGGCCCAGCTCGCGTCGCGCCAAGCGGTCGAAACGGCGCGGCTGGTGCAGCAACTCGCGATCACCCAGGAGCGCATCCGCACCGAAGAGGAGACGCAGCGGCGCGAAATAGCCCGCCGCCGCATGCTCGACGAAGCCGAACTCAAGATGCGCGAGCAGACCGAAGGCGAACAAATAAATCTCGACTTACGATTGGAAACCGCGCGGATCGCGCGCGAGCGGGAACAGCGCGAGCACGAAATCGGCCGCCAGAAGGCGCTCGAGATTCTGGAGCTCGACCGGCAGGTCGCGCTCGCCGAAAAGCAGCTCGCGGTCATCAAGGCGGATGCGGAAAAGCGCCGCACCGAGATTGTCGAAAATCAGCTCACCGAAGCCGAGCGGATCGCGCAGGAGCGCGCGCTCGATCAAATCCGGCTCGAGCGCGAGCGGCATCTGGAGGGCCTGCAGATCGCCAAGCGCCAAGCGTTCGAAGAGGCGGAAATCGCTGCCGCAGAGGAGGTCGAGCGGGCCCGCATTGCGACGGAGCGTGGCATCGAGGAGGCGCGCATCGCCAAAGATCGCGATGTGCGCACATTGGCGACCGAGCGCGACAAGCTCGTCGAAATCGCGGAAATGGCTAAAGCCATCGAGCTCGCGAAGAAAGCATCCGAGCGGTCCGCCGCGCTTGCCGCCGCAGAAGTCGTGCGGCTCAAAGTTATTCAGGCTGAAGAGCAGGTGATCACCGCCCGCGAGCGCGAAATTGCCGAACGGCGCAAGCTTACCGAGATGATCGCCGCTCAACGCGAAGCCGAGCGCGAAGCGCTCCAAATCACGGCTAGGGCCGAAGCAGAGATGCGCGCTGCCCGAAGCTTCGCGGAAGCGCAGAAGATCGCGGCAGAAGCCGCGGCAGAAGCCGAAAAGATAAGTGCGCTTGCGGCGGCCGAACGTTACCAGGTCGATGCGTCGGGCGCCCGTCAGCTTAACGAGGCGGAGAACTTGTTGAGCGAAGCGGCGCGGGCTGGCCGGCTACGTGAGAAGCTCTTGGAGCGCATCGAGGGAATTGTGCGAGAAAGCGTGCGACCGCTTGAGAAGATCGAAGGCATCAAAATCCTCCACGTTGACGGCGTCAATGGCGGAAGTCCGGGCCGCAATGTCACCGACGAGGTCATCGACTCGGCGTTACGCTATCGCGTTCAGGCGCCTATGATCGATTCTCTGATGAAGGAGATCGGTATCGAAGGCGGTAGTCTCGGCCGCATGACGGACGTATTGCGCGACGCAAAGGATATTTCTGCGCTCACCCGCGATAGCAAGAAAGGCGGACAGGAAAAGCCATCGAAACGAGGCGATGACGATCGCGACCGCTGATAATTTCCATGGTGTATGCGCGTTGCTGGCAGCAACGTGGCATTGAATTCAATCATTTCCGCAAGTAGGTCATGTGTGGACAGGGCCATGGCAAGAACTTTCTGACGTTTCTGCAGCATTGGTCGGGTGCAGTCACGTGTCCCGCCTGTTGACGCGGCGCGGATGGCCGCTGCTCCTTGCGCGGGAGCAGAGCCAAAAAAGAGCCAAAAAAGCCAGCGGTGTTCAGAAAGGCCTGTGAAATGGCGCGCCCGAAGAGATTCGAACTCCTGACCCCCAAATTCGTAGTCTGGCAGTTTCGGCCGCCTGCACGTTGCGACGATAAAGCCGTCAGATGTGTCTTATCGATCAAAAGATCACGGACTGACCACTTGCACAAGGCGCCTCGGCCGCCAGATGCAGAGGCTTGTGGCTGCCGCGAGCGATGCCACCAGCAGTCGCTGCGACCGCTGCTAGAAGCCGATCTTATCAATCCACTTCTTGAGCAGCGGCATGGGATGGCCGACACCGTATCCGGCTGCAACAGTCTTTTTCTCATGACCCAGCAATTCATAGCGGACATCGGTCGGGCAACCGGCGGCCCGCAGCCGATCTTGCGCACGGTGCCGCAAGCTGTGGATTACCTTGCGTCGATCGACAATGCCGCAATCGTTCAAGAAGCGATTGAGCCGTTTCGAAGCGGTACGCGGGCCATGATGGAATAACGGTCCCCTGATGGTCGGGGGCAGATAGGGCAACACACTGGCGGGCAATGGTGCGCGGCGCTTTGATTGCTCTGTCTTGTGGCCGATCACCACGTAGCGCACGCCGCGTTCTTTCAGTTCGCTGTTTATCTCGAAAGCCTCGCTCAGCCGCCGTCAGCGTCAAGATGGTGCAACTCGCGTTCGGTCGCGAATAGGCGTCCGCCATCGGGGCCGATGTGCAAGCCCGGCCCATATTGCGGCGCCCAAGCGGCTTCGAGTCGGGGCCGCGCGGCGAACAGCGCCGCCTTATGTTCGGCGATCATCGGCAGCGCCAGCAATTCGGCCTGCACTCGGTCGGATGGGCCTAGGGACCGCTCAACGCGTCCTGTCGGGGACTGCAACTTGATGTGCCATGAGGTGGTCCCACCTGTCTGAACAGATTTTCCGCGTCGATAAGTGGAGGCTCTGCCGGGGTTAGGCTGCCGCGCGGAGCGGCAACGGGTGAAGTAGGCTTGATTGGGTGTCGTGCCGTCAAGGCTCGAATGCGGCCGCCGGCCGTTATAGAAGTCCAGGTAGCGGCCGATCGAAGCGCGGGCCTCGCCGACGCTGTCGTAGGCCCGCAGATACACCTCCTCGTATTTGACGCTGCGCCACAGCCGCTCGACGAAGACGTTGTCCCGCCAAGCCCCTTTGCCGTCCATGCTGATGGCAATGGCGTTGGCGGCGAGCACGCCGGTGAAGGCCGCGCCGGTGAACTGCGAGCCCTGGTCGGTGTTGAAGATGTCCGGCTTGCCGTGACGCGCCAAGGCATCCTCCAGCGTCTCGACACAGAATGCCGCCTCCATGGTGATCGACAACCGCCACGACAGCACGCGACGACTGAACCAATCGAGCACGACGGCCAGATAGACGAAGCCGCGCGCCATCGGGATGTAGGTGATGTCCATCGCCCACACCTGGTTCGGCCGCGTGATCTCGATCCCGCGCAGCAGATACGGGTAGATTTTGTGGCCAGGCTCCGGCTTCGTCGTCCGCGGACGGCGATACAGCGCCTCTATCCCCATCCGCTGCATCAGCGTCCTCACGTGACGGCGGCCGATCTTGCTTCCCTCGGCCACCGGCGAGAAGCGAGAAGCCCTTGCCTATCGCCGAAAAACCGGTACAAAGTTGCGGACACACAACCTTTACCAGTTGTTCGGAAGACGCTGATTCTATTAGTTTTTCTGGGCCGCGGCATAGAGGTGCGGAGAATCCCTCCCTCTCCGCCAATTGGCACGTCACAGGCGGGCCGCCGATTTCATCGCGCAGTCGCAATGACGCGAACAACCGCCGGCGAGACAGGCGGGATCAGTAAACCATGACCATCGTCTACGACAAACTGATGGCGCTAGAAATCCCGCCGGTCGAGCAGGCCTACGACAGCAAGGATTGCATTCTCTACGCGCTCGGCGTCGGGCTCGGCCACGACCCGATGAACGCCGACGAACTCGCCTTCGTCTATGAGAAAAATCTGAAGGTGCTGCCGACCATGGCGACCGTGCTCGGCTACGCCGGCTTCTGGATCCGCGATCTCGACACCGGCGTCGACTGGGTCCGCATCGTCAACGGCGAGCAAGGCGTCACGCTGCATCGACCGCTCGCCGGTCACGGCACCGTCGTCGGCTGTTCGCGCATCGTCGAGGTGATCGACAAGGGCCCCGGCAAGGGCGCGCTCCTCCTCACCGAGCGCACCGTGGCCGATAAAGCGAGCGGCGAACTCGTCGCCACCATCACGCAGACGGTGTTCTGCCGCGCCGACGGCGGCTTCGGCGGCCCGCTGCGCACGGCGCCGGCGCCGCATCCGATCCCGGAGCGCGCGCCCGACACCGTCTGCGATCTCGGCACGCGGCCGGAAGCGGCGCTGATCTACCGCCTGAGCGGCGACCTCAATCCGCTGCACGCCGAGCCCGCCGTCGCCAAGGCGGCCGGCTTTCCGCGGCCGATCCTGCACGGGCTCGGCACCTTCGGCGTCGCCGGCCACGCCGTGCTCAAGGCGCTGTGCGGCTATGATCCGACCCGGCTCACCGCGTTCGCCGGCCGCTTCTCGGCCCCGGTATTTCCCGGCGAAACCATCCGCACCGAGATGTGGCGCGACGGCGCCGTCGTGAGCTTCCGCGCCCGCGTCGTGGAGCGCGATGTCATCGCCATCAACAATGGCCGCGCCGAGGTGCGGCCGTGACCGACGGCGCCGACCTCGCACCGATCCGCGAGGCGGTGCGCGCGCTGTGCGCGAATTTCCCCGGCGCCTATTGGCGCGGCCTCGACCGCGAGCGCGCCTATCCGGAAGAATTCGTCGCCGCGCTGACCAAGGCCGGCTTCCTCGCCGCGCTGATCCCGGAGGAATACGGCGGCAGCGGCCTCGCGATGACCGCGGCGGCCGCCATCATGGAAGAAATCCAGGCGTCGGGCTGCAATGGCGCCGCCTGCCACGCCCAGATGTACACGATGGGCACGCTGCTGCGACACGGCAGCGCCGCGCAGAAGACGCGCTATCTGCCGGCCATCGCCCGCGGCGAGTTGCGGCTGCAGGCGTTCGGCGTCACCGAGCCGACCTCCGGCACCGACACGCTGAGCTTGCGCACCACCGCGGTCCGCGACGGCGACGCCTACATCGTCAACGGCCAGAAAATCTGGACCTCGCGCGCGGAATATTCCGATCTCATGCTGCTGCTCGCCCGCACCACGCCGCGCCCCCCGGAAGGAACGACGGGGGCGGCGCGCACGGCGGGCCTTTCGGTGTTTCTGGTCGACATGCGCGCGGCCAAAGGCAACGGCCTGACCATCAGGCCGATCCGCACCATGATGAACCACGCCACCACCGAAGTGTTCTTCGAGAACATGCGCGTGCCGGCGGAAAATCTCATCGGCGCCGAGGGCGAAGGCTTTCGCTACATCCTCTCCGGCATGAACGCCGAGCGCATTCTCATCGCGGCGGAATGCATCGGCGACGCCAAATGGTTCATCGACAAGGCGACATCCTATGCGCGCGACCGCGTCGTGTTCGGCCGGCCGATCGGGCAGAACCAGGGCGTGCAGTTTCCGATCGCCCGCGCCTATGTCGGGATGCGCGCGGCCGAACTGATGGTGCGCGAGGCGGCGGCGCTTTATGAAGCCGGCAAGGACTGCGGCGCGGAAGCGAACATGGCCAAGCATCTCGCCGCCGAAGCCTCCTGGGCGGCGGCCGACATGTGCATACAGACCCACGGCGGCTTCGGCTTTGCCGAGGAGTTCGACATCGAGCGGAAATTCCGCGAGACCCGGCTCTATACCGTGGCGCCGATTTCGACCAATCTGATCCTGTCCTATATCGCCGAGCACGTGCTGGAGCTGCCGCGGTCGTATTGATTGCGCGTCATCATGAGGTGCTCGGGTCGAAGGGCGAATGGCGAAGTGGCGAATGGGGGTTTTCCGTTCGCTATTCGCCCCGCACGGATCAAACCACCCGTCCGGCAATTGGGCCAAAAGCCGAGCCGCCGCAAGACACTACGCGGGCATGGGCCAGAAACGGCTCATGCACTGCAATAGGGCTGATACCACCTCCATAACTGCGTCGGCAATTCACGCCGGTGTAGACAATTTGCTGCCCCAATTGGCTTGTAAATTTCAATACTGTCGCGGAAAATAAGACGATTGCCCTGATTCGCCGACCAAATGATGCTGGTGCCGACTTCCGGTATTTGGAATTCGCGATGAGTAGGAGCGCCATCAAAAGCACTTCACCGCGGCGTACGACTTGGGCTGAGACATTTCAGTCGGCCGATCTGGCGGCCGTTAGAATTGTCGCTCGAACGGCTCGTTCGTCATGCGGGCGGGTTTGCGCAATCGCGATCAGCAGACTCGGCAATGGGTGGTTGTATTTGCTTATTTTCGCAGTCATCCTTGTGCGTAGCGGTTTGTTGGGACTTCACGTCATCTGCCTTTGCTCAGCCAACGTCGTCATTTCGCATTTTCTCTATCCGTTCATCAAGCGCCGGTATCGGCGTCTGCGGCCGTTCGAGGTCGATCCGCAACTGCGGTCATTGCTCGAAACGCTCGATGAGCATTCCTTTCCGAGCGGTCACGCCATGACGCTAGCTTCGGTCTTGACTCCGATCGCGATATTTTGGCCGGCAACGGCGATGTCAAGCATGGGGATAGTAATTAGCGTTGCTTGGTCGCGAATCGCCACCGCTCACCATTATCCCAGCGACGTGCTCGCGGGCTCGGCTCTCGGATTTTGCGTCGCGTACCCGACTACAACTTACATAGATTCGTTCTGGTAATTCCGTTGTGGCAAAAGACACAACGAGAAGCTTGCCGATGGGGTCTCTGATCCTTGGAGGAATTGAATAGAGCGTGGTAGACGTGTCCGTCTGCTTCAGTCGGCATTAGAGCGTAGCCGTCGAAAACAAAATGCTCTTGCGGACGGGCGCACGCGTACCTTCCGGGTGAAGGTCCAATGGGAATAAGCGTTTATTTCGCCGCGGCCTTCGCTCTTGGCTCGACTCTAATCAATCTTGCGTCTCTTGCCGTAGCCTTTTGGCGCTGTCACTCACGTTCGCCGCGAGTTGATGCCGGATTTCTCCCCTCCGGCGCTTCGAGCCCAACACCGGCGGTTTCCATCGTCCGCCCGGTCTGCGGCATTGAAGCCTTTTCCGAGCGGACGCTCGAAGCGACGTTTCATATCGACTACCCCAAATATGAGATCATATTCTGCGTTCAAAGCGATAACGACGCCGCGATACCCCTATTGGAAAGGTTGATTGCTGAAAATCCCCATGTTGCGGCGCGCCTGCTCGTCGGCGACGACCGGATCAGCGTCAATCCCAAGCTCAATAATTGCATCAAAGGTTGGCGGGCCGCCCGGTATGAATGGGTCGTGCTGGCGGATTCGAATGTGCTGGCGCCGAGGGATTATGTGCAGCAGATGCAGGCCAATTTCACGCCTGGCGTTGGCCTGGTCTGTTCGCCACCGCTTGGAGTCGAGCCCGACGGCTTTTGGGCGTGGGTCGAATGCGCCTTTCTCAATTCGTATCAGGACCGCTGGCAATTCTGTGCCGACGCCTTCGGGCGCGGCTTTGCGCAGGGCAAGAGCATGTTGTGGCGCAAGGATATCGTGGAGAACGCCGGCGGGCTTCGTGTGCTTGGCCGAGACGTCGCTGAGGACGCTGCCGCAACAAAGCTCGTGCGGAATGCGGGGCTGAAGGTCCGCTTGGTTGACCGGCCTTTTGCCCAACCGCTCGGGCGGCGGACGGCAAGCGAAGTTATTCGGCGGCAGGAACGCTGGGCAAGGCTGAGGCGAGCCAGCTTTCCGTCGGTCTTCGCGTTGGAGATTTTCTCCTCTGCACTGTTGGCGATGCTGGCGGGTGGCTATTGCGCGCACGAGCTGGGTTTTGATTGGGTGCGCGTTTGCCTGATAGCATTCGCCGTCGGTGCCGCATGGCATGTGCCTGAAGCATTGATGGCGCGCGCGCTCGGCTGGCCGACGGCTTTCCTGTCGCCGGTTTTGTATCTTTCGCGCGATCTTATCTATCCCGCAATTTGGATTGACGCTTGGTTGGGCCACGATTTCATCTGGCAGGGCAATTCGATGAGTACACGCGCGAAACGCGGGAGCGACATGGACATGCGCCCACCACTTGGGGAATCGTAGAGATGTGCAAATGGCCTGCGACACAGTCTGCGCCGCGACTGCTTACGCGACCGCTCGTCATCGTGAGGTGCTCGGGTCGAAGGGCGAATGGCGAAGTGGCGAATGGCGAGTGGGGTCTTTCTATTCGCTATTCGCTATTCGCTATTCGCTATTCGCTATTCGCTATTCGCTTTTGGTTCGCTATTCGCCATTCGCGCCCTGACAAAGATGGAGGACCACCATGGACATCGGCTTCATCGGGCTGGGCAACATGGGCGCGCACATGGCGCGGCGGCTCATCGAGGCCGGGCATCGCGTCGTCGTTTATGACACGCGCCAGGAGGCGATCGGCAACCTGGCGGCGCGCGGCGCCATCGCGGCGCGCTCGCCGGCCGAAGTCGCCGACGCCGCCGAGACCGTGATGGCGAGCCTGCCGACGCCGGACATCGTGCTCGAGGTCGCGACCGGGGCGGGCGGCGTCATCGCCGGCCGGCGCGTGCGCCGCTTCGTCGATTTGTCGACGACGGGCGCGGTGACGGCGCAGCGCATCTTTGCGCTGCTCGCCGCGCGCAACATCGTGCAGATCGATTGTCCGGTCAGCGGCGGCGTCGCCGGCGCGGAACGCGGCACGGTTGCGCTGATGGCGTCGGGGCCGCGCGCGGAGGTCGCGGCCGTCGAACCGGCGCTCGCGGCGATCGGCAAGATGTTCTTCATCGGCGACCAGCCCGGCGCCGGGCAGACGATGAAGCTCGTCAACAATGTGCTGTCCGCAACCGCGATGGCGGCGACGGCGGAGGCCATGGTGATGGGGGCGAAAGCGGGACTCGATCCGCACATCATGCTCGATGTGATCAATGCCGGCACCGGCCGCAACACGGCGACCAAGGACAAATTCGCCAAGGCCGTTTTGCCCCGCACGTTCGATCTCGGCTTCACCGCCGCCTTGATGACGAAGGACGTGAAACTCTTCCTTGCCGAAAGCGGCGCGCTCGGCGTGCCGACAGACGTCATCGCGGCCGTCGCGCGGCAGTTCGAGCTGACATGCACGGAGCTTGGGCCGGACAAGGACATTTCCGCGATCGTTCAGCCGGTGAAGAACCGCGCCGGCGTCAAGCTGCGTGGATCAAACAGCGCATCGTAACGTGCGCGCCGTTGCGCCGGCACAAGCATTCGTCGAATTGTTTTTCATCGAACTGTCACAATTCGTCTTTGATTTGAATCTGATTTTCGGATGTTTTGCCGCGCGGCGGTGAAGATTCGTTTTGTGCGGACACGCTATGTCGAAGCCGCCTTTCTGTGATCGGCATCACTTCGCCGCCGGCGCGGAACCGGTAAGGTTTCATTCACTGACGGAGATGCGGCGGGCCAAGAGGCAACAACGAGACGGCAACAACGAGGCGCCCGCTCGAGATCGACTTTTGTTTGGAGAATTTGGACGTCGCCCGGATACCCCTCATCCCCCCGACCCCAACCGGGCGGCGACCATCTAGGGGTGAAACTCGGTCCCCATAACACCCCTAACCCTCGTCGAGGGTTGACTAGGCCCGCCCGGACCACGGTCCGGGCGGGCTTTTATAACGGTCGGTTCTGCAGCATTCTGCGTCACGCAATCTGGCCTGCCACAAGCTGAGGGTGAAGGTTAGATGCCGATAAGTCTTCCAACCGGAGCAAGCCTGCTTGCGGGCTTGCCCGCGCGGCTGACGACCGACCTGTTCGCCAACGCGAGGCCGGTGCGGCTTGCCGCCGATAAAGTGTTGTTCCTTGCCGGCGATTCGGGCGACGGCTGCTATCGCATCGAGGACGGGCTCCTCAAGGTGGCGATGATGTCGCGCTCCGGTGCCGAGCGGATTCTGGCCTTTCTCGGACCAGGTGGCGTCGTCGGCGAACTCGCCATCATCGACGGCCGGCCGCGCTCGGCCTCGGTGGTGGCCGTGCGCGACACGACGCTGAGCTTCCTGAGCCGCGCCGCGTTCGACGATTTCGCCGGCAAGCACCCCGAGGTCTACAAATATCTGCTGACGCTGATCGCCTCGCGGCTGAGGGAGACGGATTCGGTGATCGCGGCCGGCAGCTTCCTGCCGCTCAAGGGCCGCGTCGCGGTCACCTTGCTCGATCTCGCCGAGCATTTCGGCCAGGACGTCGGCTCCGGCCGCATTGTCATCCGCCAGAAGATCGGCCAGGCCGACCTCGCGGCCATGGCCGGTATCGCCCGCGAGAACGTCAGCCGCATCCTCAACGACTGGAAGCGGCGCAAACTGGTCAGCCGCCTGTCCGGTTATTACTGCCTCGAGAACAAGGCGCAGCTGGAGCGCGAAGCCGAGCTGTAGCGTAACGGCCGGAACTTGCGTAAACCGTCGCGCCATGAAGATGCCCGTCCTGGCGGATTTCCGCCGCATCGTCGTCAAAGTCGGCTCCGCGCTCCTGGTCGATGCCAAGGCCGGCGCCCTCAAGGAATCCTGGCTGCTGTCGCTGACGGCCGATCTCGCCGCGCTGCATCGCGAGAAGCGCGACATTCTGGTGGTTTCCTCCGGCGCCATCGCGCTCGGCCGCGCCGTGCTCAAGCTGCCCGGCGGACCGCTCAAGCTCGAGGACGGCCAGGCGGCGGCGGCGGTCGGGCAGATCGCGCTGGCGCGGACCTGGACCGAAGCGCTGTCGCACCACGGCATCACCGGCGGCCAGATCCTGGTGACGCTCGGCGACACCGAGGAGCGGCGGCGCTACCTCAACGCCCGCTCGACCATCGACAAGCTGCTCGAGTGGCGCGCGGTGCCGGTCATCAACGAGAACGACACGGTGGCGACCAACGAAATCCGCTACGGCGACAATGACCGCCTCGCCGCCCGCGTCGCCACCATGGTGAGCGCCGATCTCCTGGTGCTCTTGTCGGACATCGACGGCCTCTATGACGCTCCGCCGGGCATCGACGCTTCGGCGCGGCACATCCCCTGCGTCGCCCGCGTCACGCCCGAGATTGAAGCGATGGCCGGCGCGGCCGGCTCGGAACTGTCGCGCGGCGGCATGCAGACCAAGATCGAAGCGGCGAAGATCGCCACCCATGGCGGCACGCACATGGTGATCGCCTCGGGCCGGGTCGATCATCCGCTGCAGATGATCTCAGCCGGCGCGCGCTGCACCTGGTTTCTGACCGCGGCCAATCCGGTGACGGCGCGAAAGAAATGGATCGCCGGCGCGCTCGAGCCGAAGGGTACGCTGACTATCGACGCCGGCGCCGTCGCGGCGCTGCGTCGCGGCAAGAGCCTGCTGCCGGCCGGCGTCACGCGGATCGAAGGCGCCTTCACGCGCGGCGACGCGGTCGTCGTCCGCGGCCCCGACGGCATCGAGATCGGCCGCGGGCTGTGCGCCTATGACGCCGAGGATGCGCAAAAGATCCGCGGCCACGCGTCGGCCGACATTGCCTCCATTCTCGGTTTCGGCGGGCGTGCGGAAATGATTCACCGCGACGATCTGGTGGTCGGCCCCGACGTTGACGCTGATCAATGAGGCCAAACTGATCCAAGCTACCTTGCGCCCGGCGGGCGATGCCGAAGACTTTTTGCAAGGAGCTTGCGATGTCGCGTTCGTTTGGGATCACACTTGCTGCCGCCGCGGTGTTGGCGCTGACCGCACTGGCGCCTGATGGCGCCTTCGCCGCCGGACATGGTGGGTGGTGGCGGTGGTGGCCGTGCGCGGTGGAGGTGGTGGTCACGGTGGCGGTGGTTTTGGCGGTGGAGGCCGTGGCGGCGGCGGCAGTTGGAGCGGCGGCCATTTCGGTGGGGGCGGTCATTGGCGCGGCGGCCGTTTCCGTGGCGGCGTGATCGGCGCCCCGGATTACTATTATGGGCCCGACTACTACTATTACGGGCCGGACGAGTATTACGGCCCGGAGGTCGCCGAGCCAGACTGCGTCAGGGTCCGTCGCCACGTTTACACCCGCCATGGCTGGCGCTGGCGGCTCGTCACGGTCTGTCGCTGATTTCAGTTTCGTGGAAGCAAAAGCACCACATTCACGAGCCGCGTTCGCAGCGTCTCGGGAACGCCGCAAATGTGCAGGCCCGCAATAAGGTGAACCCCGGCCGCTGCTGCGGCCGGGGTCCAAACGCCGGGTGATTGAGGGTGAGGGGCTGGGGGGCTTCGCCCGGCGCCGACCAGTTAACGCCACCACTGTCACGGGGTTCCGGCGCGGACGGCAAATTTTCTCGATCCGCTGTATTTTCGTGTTCCGCGGCCGGGGGCCGCCGTCGCCTCGGACTGCTTCGCCGTAGATTTTGCGGCGAGACGGCGCGTCGACGAGGCGCGTGGCGAGGGCGACCGGTTGAGATCGGCCGGAACATTGATGCGCCGGCCGCCGGGCAACTCCACGTAACGCGACAACACGTGCGAATCGCCGTGCTCGCCGCCGGAGCGTACTTCGATCACGTATTTGGCGCCGACGGGAAAACGCTTCGGCAGGCTGCGCGACAGCCGGTCGGCTTGAAGACGATGAACCCGAAGGCGATTTGCTGTGTTACTAGCTGTGTTACTCATGGCACCCTCTGTACCGCTCGCATCACGGTTTAACGTGGAACGCCTTTGGCGATGGGCATGTTCCAACAATTTCATGACGGCCCGGCAAAAGGCTGTGCATAGCTGTGGATAAAGTCGTCGACCAGCCGCCTCGCCGGGCTGCGCGGAACATGGTAGGAAAGCGGCGAAGGCGAGACGGATCAAGGCCATGAATGCTGCCATGAATGCTCCCCTCAAGGCGGTCGAGGGCACCGGCAAACTCGAAGTGACGATGCGCGACATCGGCGCGCAGGCGCGCGCCGCGGCCCACGTGCTGGCGCTGGCGCCGGCAGCGCAGAAGAATTGCGCGCTTGCCGCAATGGCCAAGGCCATCCGCGGCGCCCGCGCCGCCATCCTGGCCGCCAACGCCGAGGACGTGGCGGAGGCAAAATCCGCCGGCACCAACGCGGCCTTCCTCGACCGGCTCACCCTCACGCCCGAGCGGATCGAGGCCATGGCGGCGGGGCTCGCCGTCATCCGCAAGCTCAAGGATCCGGTCGGGACCGTCTTGGCGTCGTGGCGGCGCCCCAACGGCATGCGCATCCAGCGCGTGCGGGTGCCGCTCGGCGTCGTCGGGGTCATCTATGAGAGCCGGCCCAATGTTACCGCCGATGCCGGCGCGCTGTGCCTCAAGGCTGGCAATGCCGTGATCCTGCGCGGCGGTTCCGACAGTTTCCGTTCGGTGCGTGCCATTCATGCCGCGCTGGTCGAGGGGCTCGTCGCCGCCGGCTTGCCGCCCGCCGCCATCACGCTGGTGCCGACCCGGGAGCGGGCCGCCGTCGGCATGATGCTCGCCGGGCTCGACGGCGCGATCGACGTGATCGTGCCGCGCGGCGGCAAGAGCCTGGTCGCGCGGGTGCAGATGGAGGCCCGCGTCCCGGTGTTCGCCCACCTCGAAGGCGTCTGCCACGTCTATGTCGATCGCAAGGCCAAGCTCGCCATGGCCAAATCGATCGTGCTCAACGCCAAGCTGCGCCGCACCGGCGTCTGCGGCGCGGCCGAAACCTTGCTGGTCGACCGCGCCGGCGCGGCGAAGTTCCTCGCGCCGCTCGTCGCCATGCTCATCGACGCCGGCTGCGAGGTCCGCGGCGACGCCGCGGTCTGCGCCGCCGATCCGCGCGTCAAGCCGGCGAGCGAGGCCGACTGGTCGACCGAATATCTCGACGCCATCATCACCGCCGGCGTGGTCGACGGCGTCGACGCCGCGATCACCCATATCGAGCGCTACGGCTCCCATCACACCGACGCGATCGTCACCGAAGACAAGGCGGCGGCGGAGAAGTTTCTGCGCGAAGTGGATTCCGCGATCGTGTTGCACAATGCCTCGACCCAGTTCGCCGACGGCGGCGAATTCGGGTTCGGCGCCGAGATCGGCATCGCCACCGGCAAGCTGCACGCGCGCGGACCCGTCGGCGTCGAACAACTGACCAGTTTCAAATACCGCGTCCACGGCACCGGCCAGACCCGGCCGTAAATCACTCCGCCTTCGCCATGTTCAGCGTGAGCGGGGACGGTAAAATAAACTTGGGGAGGGGAAGTCTTTCTGAACGGCCATGAATTGTGAGTATCCCCTTTCGCGCGCGGCGGCTCGCGCTGTTCCCTACGCCGCAAGCGCGGCGATCGACCGAGCAGGTCGGAACCGCCTCGTTCTGCCGCCGCATGCGCCCGGCATGCGCATCGGGTTGTTCGGCGGCACGTTCGATCCGGCCCATGCGGCGCACCGCAGCGCCTGCCTTCTCGCCATGAAGCGCGTCGGTCTCGACCGCGTGTGGTGGCTGGTGACGCCCGGCAATCCGCTCAAGGACACGCGCGGCCTCGCGCCACTGCAGGAGCGCGTCGAAGCCGCGCAGGCGCTCGCCCATCACCCGCGCATCGACGTTACCGATCTCGAGGCCGAAATCGGCACGCGCTACAGCTACGAAACCATCGCCTACCTGGTGCGCCGCTGCCCCCACGTCCGTTTCGTCTGGATCATGGGGGCCGATAATCTGCGCAGCTTCCACCGCTGGCAGCGTTGGCGCGACATCGCCGCGTTGGTGCCGATCGTAGTCATCGACCGGCTCGGACCGAGCCTTTACGCCACCGCCGGGGTCGCCGGCCAGACGTTCGCGCGGTTCCGCATTCCCGAAGCCGCAGCCAAGAGATTGCCGGAGAAAAAGCCGCCCGCCTGGGTCTATCTGCATGGTCTCAAGTCGCCGCTGTCGTCAACGGCGCTGCGCGCGGCGCGCGCCTTGCATGGCGGGTAAACGCGCGGAACGCGCGTTGGTTGGCAATTGAATCTGAACAGCCGGTTGAAACTATTAACCGGGCATGCATATCTTAGTGGTGGTCCCGGGCGTGATGGCCGGGGCCGAAAATGGAGCAAAAGGAAACGGACCCCTGTCCACATTTGCGATCTCCCGGGCCGAACGTCGCGCGCCCGAACCGATCTCCAGCATGCGTCCCGACGCTGAGGAGATCCTCCGCCTCGTCCTCACCCGCCTCGACGACATGAAGGCCGAGGACATCATCACCATCAACCTGCAGGGCAAATCCTCGATCAGCGACTACATGGTCGTCTCCAGCGGCCGGTCGCAGCGCCATGTCGGCTCGGTCGCCGACCGGGTGGTCGAGGACCTGCACAAAGCCGGCGTTGCGGCCCGCCTGGAAGGTGTTCCGCATTGCGACTGGGTGCTGATCGACGCGGGCGACGTTGTCGTCCACGTTTTCCGCCCGGAGGTTCGCGCCTTCTACAATCTGGAAAAGATGTGGATGGCGAACCAGCCGGCCCAGCGCGCGAGCTGACGGCGCTCGCACGGCGCGGTGGGTGATGCGGCTGGCCCCAAGGCGGGCCGGCGGGCGGGCGGGCATGGCCGCGGCTCATGCTGTCTCGCTACCGTCACATATTGCATTTTCGGGTTTGCGTTATCGGGTTTTGCGTTTTCGGGTTTGCCATGCGCCTCGTCATCGCCGCAATCGGCCGGCTGAAACAGGGACCGGAGCGGGAGCTTGCCGCCTCGTATCGCAAGCGCGCGGAAGCGATCGCACGACCGCTCGGGCTTCGCGACCTCGAGATCATCGAAATCCGTGAGAGCCGCGCCCAGGATGCCGAGCGCCGGCGCGTGGAGGAATTGATCGCGCTCGCCAACGTGATTCCGGACGGCGCGGTCATTGCCGTGCTCGACCAGGGCGGCGAGAATATCGACAGCGCCGAGCTGGCGGCACTGCTGCGCGAGTGGCGCGCGGAAGACCGGCCGGCCGCCTGTTTCATCATCGGGGGCGCCGACGGCCTTGCCCCGAGCCTGAAGGACCGGGCCAAGCTCACGCTCGCCTTCGGCACGGCCACCTGGCCGCATCAGCTCGTGCGCGTCATGCTGCTGGAACAGATCTACCGCGCCGGAACCATTTTGGCCGGACACCCTTATCACCGGGCATGATTGGACTTGCACGCCCATTCATTCGCGAGCGGAGAAAAGACCGCGCGGCGTCATGTCAATGGAAGGGTGTGGCAATGACCGGCGGATGCTGCACTTCTGGAATTGGGTTCGCAGTCAAGTCGATTGCATTGCTGTTCGTACTTTGAAACGCGGCCATTGATTGTACGAGGAGTTGAATGCTGGCCGCGGCCGCCGGGTCGGTGTCGATCACCGTGGTCGTTGAGTTCACGGTTGCGGTGGCGTAGGCGCTGCTCTTGTCGCTCAGCGTGAACGTGCTGGTCGAAGTCGTGTTCGGCTTCCCGGCCTTCGGCTTGAACGACAGGGCGTCGAGTTCGCTCGTCACCGCCGCCGCGGTCCCCGCCAGGGTATAGACACCGCTCGTTCCGCCGCTCAAGCCTTTACCCGTCAACGTGCCGCCGGCGCCGCCGACCGTGATGGTCAGCTTGTCCGTCGCGCCGCTGTTGGGGTCGGCGATGGTCACGCCGGAGAACGGCTTGACGGCGGCTTCCGAGGTCGTCTTCTGACCGGCCTTGGTGCCGGTGATGGTCGGCGCCACCGCCGGGTCGGTGTCGATCACCGTGGTCGTTGAGTTCACGGTGGCGGTGGCATAGGCGCTGCTCTTGTCGCTCAGGGTGAATGTGCTGGTCGATTTCGTGTTCGGCTT
Source organism: uncultured Pseudomonadota bacterium (assembly GCA_963836095.1). Classification (GTDB taxonomy): domain Bacteria; phylum Pseudomonadota; class Alphaproteobacteria; order Rhizobiales; family Xanthobacteraceae; genus BOG-931. Next base: position 137,716 of record CAWIHU010000009.1, on the reverse strand, counting down.
CCCGGCCTTCGGCTTGAACGACAGGGCGTCGAGTTCGCTCGTCACCGCCGCCGCGGTCCCCGCCAGGGTATAGACACCGCTCGTTCCGCCGCTCAGGCCTGTACCCGTCAACGTGCCGCCGGCGCCGCCGACCGTGATGGTCAGCTTGTCCGTCGCGCCACTGTTGGCGTCGGCGATGGTCACCCCGGAGAACGGCTTGACGGCGGCTTCCGAGGTCGTCTTCTGACCGGCCTTGGTGCCGGTGATGGTCGGCGCCACCGCCGGGTCGGTGTCGATCACCGTGGTCGTTGAGTTCACGGTTGCGGTGGCGTAGGCGCTGCTCTTGTCGCTCAGCGTGAACGTGCTGGTCGAAGTCGTGTTCGGCTTCCCGGCCTTCGGCTTGAACGACAGGGCGTCGAGTTCGCTCGTCACCGCCGCCGCGGTCCCCGCCAGGGTATAGATACCGCTCGTTCCGCCGCTCAGGCCGCTGCCGGAGAGCGTGCCGCCGGCGCCGCCGACCGTGATGGTCAGCTTGTCCGTCGCGCCGCTGTTGGGGTCGGCGATGGTCACCCCGGCGAACGGCTTGACGGCGGCTTCCGAGGTCGTCTTCTGACCCGCCTTCGTGCCGGTGATGGTGGGTGCGATGGCAACCGTGGTCGTCAAGGGTGTCAAATCTAGTGGATCCAGGCCATAGTCAGGCCAAACGCCAACCGGGTCGTTGATTTGGACCGTACCCGCCGCCGTTCCATTGGTTTCCCAAAGCGCGTATTCTCCTAAGCTATTCCATCCTCCGAAAATCACCTCATTCCCGTCTACCACAAAATCTTGGGCGCGGAGCCCGGTCGCTGCTGCGCCGCTGATGCCGGCATCGGAAAGGCCGCCAAGCTCGATCGTTCCGGCGGCAGTGCCATTGGTGATCCATAGGCCAGCTGCTTGGTTCGCGTCGTCAGCCGTGAATAGGACCTCGTTTCCGAATGTGACGCTATATTGGATGTTCACGCCGACCCATATCTGCAGCCCATGCGCGTAGGCGCCCGTCACACCAGCGTTGTTGACACCGCCGATCTCCACCGTGCCTGCGGCGGTTCCATTCGTCACCCAGAGACCATAATTGCCGGTTGTATCTTTGCCATCGAAAATCGCCTCCGTCCCCATCGCGACGAAGTTTTCGGGTTGGAGGCCGGCCACGGCGTCGACTTCCGTAATGCCAGCATTATGAGTTCCACCAATTTCGAAGGTTCCGGCGGAAGTGCCATTGCTTTCCCACAGATAGCCCCAGTAAGTTACCGTATTGCCGAAATATAGAATGCCATCGGCTACAACAGACTGATTTAGAGCGTCGCCGAGACCGGTCGTATCGCCCGTAAGGGCAGAATTTGAGAGACCGCCGATTTCGGTGGTGCCTGCGACCGTTCCATCGGTTATCCAAAGCCCGTAATCGCCTGTGCTATCGTCAGCACCAAAAATCGCTTTATTGCCAAAGGCAACAATTGTCGTGGGATCCAAGCCTTGTGCTCCGGCGCCGCTGACGCCAGCATTTCTGTAGCCTCCGATCTCGAAAGTCCCGGCGGTCGTTCCGTTACTGACCCAAAGGCATGTATCGTAAACCGCGTCTATCTCTGTGAAGACCGCCTTGGTGCCGATTGACGTTATGTAATTGGGAATAAATGGATCGTAGGGATTTTTCCCGACAATATTGTCGCTATTGGAACCCCCGAGTTCCATTGTCCCGGATGTTGTTCCGTCGGTCACCCATAGGCCGCTTTCAGTCACGGTGCTGTTGTAACCGACGCCTACGAATAGAACCTTGCTGCCGATTGGAACGAAATCTCCGGGCGCGATACCTTGCAGGCCTGCACCCGCAACCCCGGCATCATCGATGCCGCCAATTTCATATGTCCCGGCCGCTGTTCCATTCGTGATCCAGAGACCGATACCCGACCCGGAATCATAGCCCTCGAACAAGACTTCGTCGCCAAACGTCGTTAGGTCTTGCGGGTCCAACCCACCCCCTTTACCTGGAGGTGAATCATTCACGCCGGCGTCAGCGACGCCGCCAATCTCAAATGTTCCCGACAAAGTGCCGTTGGTCTCCCAAAGGCCAGCGTCGTCGTCAGCATCTAAGCCCCAGAATAAAACAACTTGCGTCATCGATGTCTCCAGACCGCGCAGCGCCGTGTCATCGCCGTCCGCGCCAGCAGTCTCTGTCGTGCCAAAGAGGTTCCGCCATCGACAATCAGAACGGCTTCAGGAACATCCCCGTCGCTGTTGTTAAAGTCGACCAGCGCAGTGAGAGTCGGCAGGAGATCCTAACGCGAAGTTCGTGTTCAACACTCAGGCGAGCATCTGCAGCAACGAAGCTGAGCAGCGCGCCTCAGGGTCGAGTAAAAGTGTGTTGGCGCCACGCAAATCCCTCACCTGCGACCAGGAGGTATTTTAACTTATAGTTGAGATGAAAGGCAACGGGTTGACGCAATTTCGGCGGCCGGAAAACTTGCCGCCTAAAATAACAAGCTGCCCTAAGCTGGCCCCTTGTCGACTGTCGAGGCGGGCCGGTCGGTTGGCCACGTGGCCGCATCAGCTCGTGCGCATCATAATACTCGAACTGCTGTATCGCGCCGGCACCATCCTCGCCGGGCATCGGGCGACAGGGGATGATCGTTGCCCCGGCCGACGTTTCACCGCTTCACCGAATTGTGACGAGCGGATGCGCCCGGCGTCTTAATCCGGTCCCATCCTTGCGTCTTTTTTCCCTCACCGCTTCTTCTTGCCTTCCTGAGGCTCGCGTCTACCCTTGGATACTATGATTCTCCGCCGATCGAGCCGCCCTGATCCGTGCCTTGTGCTCGGTTCGGCTTTGGCTGTCGTGCTGCCGCTCGGGGCGGACCTGGCCGCGTTTGCCCAGACCGCGCCGAATGCCGCGGTCAGCGGGGCGCCGTCGGCGGCGCAAAGCCCGCCCGCGGCCGCCGCGCCGGCGCAGCCGGACGCGGAAGCGCTCAAGCAACGCGATCAGGAGCTCGAAGCCGCCCGCGCCGCGCAGCGCGAGGCCGAGGAAAACCAGGCCAAGCTCAGGCGCGAGATCGAGGCGCTCGGCGCCGACCGCCGCGCGCTCAATACCCAGCTCATCGACACCGCCGCGCGCGTGCGTGACGTCGAAGCGAGCATCGAGGCGACGCAGGCGCGCCTCGAGCCGCTCGACGACCGCGAACATCTGTTCACGACGTCGCTCGCGGAGCGGCAGACCGCCATCGTGGAAATCCTCGCCGCCCTGCAGCGGATCGGCCGCCGGCCGCCGCCGGCGCTGCTGGTCGAGCCCGAGGACGCGCTCAAAGCGGTGCGCACCGCGATCACGCTCGGCGCCGTAGTGCCGCAGATGCGGGCGCAGGCCGACGCCATCGCCGGCGACCTCGCCGACCTCCTGCGCGTCCGCAAGGACATCGACGGCGAGCGCGAGCGGCTCGCGCGCGATCTTGCTTTGCTCGGCCGCGAGCAATTGCGCATGAACATGCTGATCGACGAACGGCAGAACAAACAATCGGCCGCCGAGCAGGCGCTGGACGCCGAGCGCCAGCGCGCCGCCGACCTGGCGCATCAGGTCGACAGCCTCAAGGATTTCATCGCCAAGCTCGAGGCGAACGTCGACGCCGCCACCCGCGCCGCGCACGAGGCCGCGCGCGCCGCCGAGGACGGGCGGCCGAACCTCGCCGCGCTCAACGATCCGGGCCGGCTGACGCCGGCGGTTCCATTCGCCACCATGCGCGGGCATCTGCGTCTGCCGGTGAACGGGGCGAGAATCCGCGAATTCGGCGCCGCCGACAGCATCGGCGGAACCCAAAAGGGAATTTCCATCGCCGCCCGCGCCGGTGCGCAAATTACCTCCCCGTGCGACGGTTGGGTAGTTTACGCCGGGCCGTTTCGCAGCTATGGGCAACTCTTGATCCTGAATGCCGGCGGCGGCTATCATGTTCTGTTAGCGGGGATGGAGCGGATTTCGGTCGATATCGGCCAATTCGTGCTCACAGGTGAACCCGTAGCAATTATGGGCGGCGGATCGCAGGTGTCCGCTTCCGCGGCGACCAGATCGAAGCCACCTGTACTTTACGTGGAGTTCCGCAAGGACGGCGCTCCCATCGATCCCAGCCCGTGGTGGGCGACAAACGAAGGCGAAAAGGTTCGCGGATGATGCGCAAAACTTCCCTCATTTTGCTCGGAGCGATCGCGGGCGCCGGGCTCTCGCTGCTCGCGACTCAGCCACACATCGCGTTCGTCGGCTCGAGCGCCAAAGCGGCGGCTTCCGATACCTACCGGCAGCTCAATCTGTTCGGCGACGTGTTCGAGCGCGTCCGCGCCGATTACGTGGAAAAGCCGGACGACGCCAAGCTCGTCGAATTGGCGATCAACGGCATGCTGGCCGGGCTCGATCCGCATTCGAGCTACATGGACCCCAAGAGCTTCCGCGACATGCAGGTGCAGACCCGCGGCGAATTCGGCGGGCTGGGCATCGAAGTCACCATGGAAGACGGCATGGTGAAGGTCGTCGCGCCGATCGACGATACGCCGGCGGCCAAGGCCGGCGTCATGGCCAACGACATCATCACCAAGCTCGATGACGAGCAGGTGCAGGGCCTGACCCTCAATCAAGCGGTCGACAAGATGCGCGGCCCGGTCAACACCAAGATCAAGCTCACGATCATGCGCAAGGGCTCCGACAAGCCGATCGACGTGACGATCGTGCGCGACGTGATCCGGGTGAAGTCGGTGCGCTCGCATTCCGAGGGCGACGATGTCGGCTATATCCGCATCACCCAGTTCAACGAGCAGACCACGGACGGCCTGAAGAAGTCGATCAGTGATCTGACGAGCCAGCTCGGCGCGGACAAGATCAAGGGCTTCGTCGTCGATCTGCGCAACAATCCGGGCGGCCTGCTCGATCAGGCGATTTCGGTGTCCGACGCCTTCCTCGACAAGGGCGAGATCGTCTCGACCCGCGGCCGCAATGCCGAGGAGACCCAGCGCTTCAACGCCCGGCCGGGCGATCTGACCAAGGGCAAGCCGGTCATCGTCCTGATCAATGGCGGCTCCGCCTCGGCGTCGGAAATCGTCGCCGGCGCGCTGCAGGATCACAAGCGCGCGACGCTGATCGGCACCCGCTCGTTCGGCAAAGGCTCGGTGCAGACCATCATCCCGCTCGGCGCCGGCAACGGCGCGCTGCGGCTGACCACGGCGCGCTACTACACGCCGTCCGGCCGCTCGATCCAGGCCAAGGGCATTACGCCCGATATCGAGGTGCTGCAGGACGTGCCGGACGACCTCAAGGCGCGCACCGACTCCAAGGGCGAGGCGTCGCTGCGCGGCCATCTCAAGGCGGAAGGCTCGGAAGAGTCCGGCTCGCAGTCCTATGTGCCGCCGGACGAGAAGGATGACCGGGCGCTCAAGATGGCGATGGATCTCCTGCGCGGCGCCACCACCGACGCCGCCTTCCCGCCGAACCCGAAGGCCGCCGTTCCCAACTGACGCGGCAGGTTTCACGGACGTTCAGATCGGGGCGGCGATGAGCCGCCCCGATTTTTTTGCCGGATCGGCCGGGCCGGCGCGGCGGTGGCTCGAGGGTCCGTCAACGCCGATCTTACCGTGATAAGCTTGCCCACATGATTCGCGACGGCATCTTGAAGCGAGGCCAAGATGCGAGGCCAGGCCACGGGGGCCAAAACAAGCCCTGGAACCAGCCATGACCGCCGATGACCTGAGCGCGCCGCTCGGCCAGCGCAAATCCAAATCGCGCCGGCGACTTAGCGATACCGGTGCCGCAGCTCATTTTCGCGGCGCTGGCGTTTTTTCTCGGCGTGTTCGCTGTGTGGGCGGTCGTCGTCGACAACCCTTATGGCGGAGAACCGATGGTCGCGGTGCCGATCGACGTGCACGCCGCCGCGACGAGAAAGCCGGATGCGACGGCGCTGCAGGGACAAGCCGGCGCCGTGCAGCCTCCCGGACGCGAGGACGGCAAGTCTGCCGCCGCGATGGCGCCGGCCCAGCCGGCGGCGCCCGCCCAGGCTCCAGCGGCGAACACCAAGACGGTCACGATCATCGACGGCAAGACCGGCGCGCGGCAGGACGTGGTGATCCCCGGCGGGCCGAGCACGCCGAATACGCCGAGCCCGCCGGAGCGCGGCGCCGTCGATCAGCGGTTCGTCGAGATGACGACCCACGGACCGATCCCGAAGATCTCCGTCGACGGCGTGCGACCGGCCGAGGCGTTTGCCCGGCCGGTGAAGCCGCTTCCGGGCAAGCCGGACGCGCCCCGCATCGCGCTGATCGTCGGCGGTCTCGGCGTCAGCGCCGGCGCCACCGCGGAAGCCATCGCCAAGCTGCCGGGCGCCGTGACGCTCGCCTTCATGCCCTACAGCACCGACATCGAACGGGTGGTGGCGCGCGCCCGCGACGCCGGCCACGAGATGCTGCTGCAATTGCCGATGGAGCCGTTCAATTATCCCGACAACGATCCCGGCCCGCAGACGCTCCTGACCTCGGTGACGCCGGAACAGAATCTCGACCGGCTGTATTGGCTGATGAGCCGGTTCCAGGGCTATGTCGGCGTGACCGTCGCCATGGGCGCGCGCTTCACCGCCTCCGAGCAGTCGTTCGCGCCGATCCTGCGCGAGACCGCCAAACGCGGGCTGATCTTCGTCGACGACGGCACCAATCCGCGCAGCGTCGCCGGCCCGCATCGCCGGCGGCGACAATCTGCCGTTCGCCAAGGCCGAGATCGTGATCGATGCGGTGCCGACTCCGGCCGAGATCGACCACGCGCTGGGGCGGCTGGAATTGGCGGCGCGCGAGCGCGGCATCGCGGTCGGCACATCCTCGGCGCTGCCGGTGTCGATCGAGCACATCGCCAAATGGGCGAAAGCGGCTCGAAAGCCACGGCATTCTCTTGGTTCCCGTCACCGCGGCGGTGGCGAAAGGCGAAACAGGCGAAAAAGGCGAATAGCGAATGCGAATGCGAATGATGCGAGCAGCGAATAGCGAATAGAATGTCAAATAGTCGCTTGTTGCTCTATTCGCTATTCGCCACTCGCCACTCGCCATCGCCATTCGCATCGCCTTGCCGATGACATCCTTCGAAAATCTCCCCTATCGTCCCTGCGTCGGCGTGATGGTGCTCAACCACGCCGGCCTCGCCTTCATCGGGCGCCGCACCGAAGGCCCTGAGCATGTCGACCTGACCCATGTCTGGCAGATGCCGCAGGGCGGCATCGATCCCGGCGAGGACCCTTGGCCCGCGGCGCTGCGCGAGTTGCACGAAGAAACCAATATCTCCTCGGTGGAACGCCTCGGCGAGATCGCCGAGTGGCTCACATACGACATCCCGCCGGAGATCGTCGGCCAGGCGTGGAGCGGCAAATACCGCGGCCAGACGCAGAAATGGTTCGCGCTGCGCTTCACCGGCGACGACGGCGAGATCGACGTCGAACACCCGGCCGGCGGCGAAAAGGCCGAGTTCGCGGCCTGGCGCTGGGAGAAGCTGCAGAACCTCCCCGACCTCGTCGTCCCGTTCAAGCGCGAGGTCTATGAGCGGGTGGTCGATGAGTTTGCGAAGTTCGCCTGACGGTCTCGCAGGACGCGGGTCGCAGCCCGACCGGCGCTCAATGCGCGCTCGTCGCTGGCGCGCCCACCACCGCTTGCAGCGATTTCAGCTGGTCGAGATGACGCGCCGCCTTGTCGCGCGCGGCTTGGTCGGCCGCGTCGGCGACATCTTCCTCGGCGTCCTTTATCTCGGACGCGAGGACCGCAAGATCGACGCTGTCGCGCGCCATGGCGCGGTCGGCGAGGACGGTCAGTCCGGCCGGACCGACTTCGGCAAAGCCGCCGACCACCACGACGGCCTCGCGCCGGCCCTCGCGATAGATCGTCACGATGCCCGGCCGCAGCGTCGTCACCAGCGGCGCGTGTCCGGCGAGAATGCCCATGTCGCCCTCGGCGCCGGGCAAATCCACCTGATCGACGTCGCCCGAGAACAGCACGCTCTCGGGCGAGACGAATTCGAAATGAAGCGCAGCCATGGAGTACCTATCGAGTTTCTTCAAGACGGGCGAATGGCGAATAGCGAATGGCGAATTGAAAGATCATCTTCCCCCGCGCGCTACCGACCACTCCCCATTCGCTATTCGCCATTTCGCTATTCGCTGTCTCGTTCTCACGCCTCCGTCGCGAGCTTCTTGCCCTTTTCGACGGCTTCCTCGATGGTGCCGACCATGTAGAACGCCGCTTCCGGCAGATGGTCGTACTTGCCTTCGACCAGCCCCTTGAAGCCGTTGATGGTGTCCTTGAGGTCGACGAGCTTGCCCGGCGAGCCGGTGAACACTTCGGCGACGAAGAACGGCTGCGACAGGAAGCGCTCGATCTTGCGCGCCCGCGACACCGTGAGCTTGTCCTCTTCGGACAGTTCGTCCATGCCCAGGATGGCGATGATGTCCTGCAGCGCCTTGTAGCGCTGCAGCACCTGCTGCACCGAGCGCGCCACCTGATAATGCTCGTCGCCGACGATCAGCGGCGAGAGCATGCGCGAGGTCGAATCCAGCGGATCGACCGCCGGATAGATGCCTTTGGCGGCGATATCGCGCGACAGCACGGTGGTGGCGTCAAGATGCGCGAACGAGGTCGCCGGCGCCGGATCGGTCAGGTCGTCGGCCGGCACGTAGATCGCCTGCACCGAAGTCACCGATCCCTTGGTGGTCGTGGTGATGCGCTCCTGCAGCGCGCCCATGTCGGTTGCGAGCGTCGGCTGGTAACCCACCGCCGAAGGAATGCGGCCGAGCAGCGCCGACACTTCCGATCCCGCCTGCGTGAAGCGGAAGATGTTGTCGACGAAGAACAGCACGTCCTGGCCCTGATCGCGGAAATGCTCGGCGACGGTCAGGCCGGTGAGCCCGACGCGGGCGCGCGCGCCCGGCGGCTCGTTCATCTGGCCGTACACCAGCGCGCATTTCGAGCCTTCGACCGAGCCTTTGTGCGGGTCCTTGTTGACGCCGGATTCGATCATCTCGTGGTAGAGGTCGTTGCCTTCGCGGGTGCGCTCGCCGACGCCGGCGAACACCGAATAGCCGCCATGCGCCTTGGCGACATTGTTGATGAGCTCCATGATCAGCACGGTCTTGCCGACGCCGGCGCCGCCGAACAGGCCGATCTTGCCGCCCTTGGCATAGGGCGCCAACAGATCGACGACCTTGATGCCGGTGACGAGAATCGCCGCTTCGGTGGACTGATCGGTGTAGGCCGGCGCGTCCTGGTGGATGGCGCGGAGCGAGTCGCCCTTGACCGGACCGGCTTCGTCGACCGGTTCACCGATCACATTGATGATGCGCCCCAACAGACCGGCGCCGACCGGCACCGAGATCGGTCCGCCGGTATCGCGCACTTCCTGGCCGCGGACCAAACCTTCGCTGGTGTCCATCGCGACGGTGCGCACGGTGTTTTCGCCGAGCTGCTGGGCGACTTCGAGCACCAGACGGTTGCCCTGGTTGGTGGTTTCGAGCGCATTCAAGATCGGCGGCAAATCGTCGTCGAAGTGCACGTCGACGACGGCGCCGATGACTTGAGTGATATGTCCGACTGATTTGGCCATCTGCTCCTCTTACGAAACGGTTACAGCGCCTCGGCGCCGGAAATGATCTCGATCAGTTCCTTGGTGATCATCGCTTGACGGGTGCGGTTGTAGGTCAGCGTTTGCTTGCGGATCATCTCGCCGGCATTGCGGGTCGCATTGTCCATCGCCGACATCTGCGCGCCGTAGAACGAGGCTGAATTCTCCAGCAGCGCGCGGAAAATCTGTACGGCGAGGTTGCGCGGAAGAAGATCGTGCAGGATGTCCTCGGCTTCCGGCTCGAATTCATAAGCCGCGCCGCCCCCGCTTGCGGGGGAGGGAACGGAGGGGGCGTCGAACACCGGCGGAATGATCTGCTGCGCGGTCGGGATCTGGGCGATGACCGAGCGGAACCGCGAGAAGAACAGCGTGCAGACCTCGAATTCGAAATTGTTGAAGCGGGCGATGATCTTTTCGGCGATCGCCTCGGCGTGGGCGAAGGTCAATGTGCGCGCCGCGCGCAAATCGACCAGTTCGACGATCTGCGTCGGATAAAGCCGGCGCAGCTGGTCGTAGCCCTTGCGGCCGACGCAGAAGAATTTCACTTCCTTGCCTTCGCGCGCCAGCGCATTGGCCCGTTCGCGGGCCAGGCGCACGATGGCGGTATTGAAGGGGCCGCAGAGCCCGCGCTCGGCGGTGCAGACCAGCAGCAGATGTACATTATCGGCGCCGTCGCCGCGCAGCAGCCGCGGCGCGGTGTCCGAGCCGGCAACCGAGGCGGCGATGTTGCCGAGGACCTTGTCCATCTGCGTCGCATAAGGCCGTGCCGCCTCGGCCGTCGCCTGCGCGCGGCGCAGCTTCGAGGCGGCGACCATCTGCATCGCCTTGGTGATTTTCTGCGTCGCCTTGGTCGAGGCGATGCGGTTGCGCAAATCTTTGAGCGAAGCCATTTCGTCTCAGTCGTTTCTCTTCATCGTCATGCCCGGCCTTGTGGCCGGGACAAGCCCGGCCATGACGGCCGTCAGGCAAACGTCTTGGCGTAGCGCTCGACCGCCGCTTTGAGTTTTCCGGCCGTGGCGTCGTCGAGGTCGCGGCTATCGCGGATGGTGTCCAGGATCTCGGGGTGCTGCTGGCGCAGCGCCCCCAGCAAACCGTCCTCGAAGGCGCGGATGCGCGCCACCGGCAGCGGATCGAGATAGCCGTTGACGCCGGCATAGATGACGCAGACCTGCTCTTCCATCTTCAGCGGCGAGAATTGCGGCTGCTTCAGGAGCTCGGTCAGCCGCGAGCCGCGGTTGAGGAGCCGCTGCGTGGTGGCGTCGAGGTCGGAGCCGAACTGCGCGAACGCCGCCATCTCGCGGTACTGCGCCAGTTCGCCCTTGATGCGGCCGGCGACCTTCTTCATCGCCTTGGTCTGCGCCGCGGAGCCGACGCGCGACACCGAGAGGCCGACATTCACCGCCGGCCGGATGCCCTGATAGAACAGGTCGGTTTCCAGAAAGATCTGGCCGTCGGTGATGGAGATGACGTTGGTCGGGATATAGGCCGACACGTCGTTGGCCTGGGTTTCGATCACCGGCAGCGCGGTGAGCGAGCCGGCCTTGTGGTCGTCGTTCATCTTCGCGGCGCGCTCGAGGAGGCGCGAGTGCAGATAGAACACGTCGCCCGGATAGGCTTCGCGGCCCGGCGGGCGGCGCAGCAAGAGCGACATCTGGCGGTAGGCGACGGCCTGCTTGGACAGGTCGTCATAGATGATCACGGCGTGCATGCCGTTGTCGCGGAAATACTCGCCCATGGCGCAGCCGGAGAACGGCGCCAGGAACTGCATCGGCGCCGGATCGGACGCGGTCGCCGCGACCACGATCGAATAGTCGAGCGCGCCCTGCTCTTCGAGCACCTTGACGAACTGGGCGACGGTCGAGCGCTTCTGCCCGACGGCGACATAGACGCAATAGAGCTTGATCTTCTCGTCGCCGGAGGCGTTGAGCGGCTTCTGATTGAGAATGGTGTCGAGCGCGATCGCGGTCTTGCCGGTCTGGCGGTCGCCGATGATCAGCTCGCGCTGGCCGCGGCCGATCGGGATCAAGGCGTCGATCGCCTTCAATCCGGTCGCCATCGGCTCGTGCACCGACTTGCGCGGGATGATGCCGGGCGCCTTGACGTCGACGCGGGCGCGGTGGTCGGCCTGGATCGGGCCCTTGCCGTCGATCGGATTGCCGAGCGCATCGACCACGCGACCGAGGAGGCCCTTGCCGACCGGCACGTCCACGATCGCGCGCGTGCGCTTGACCGTTTGGCCTTCGGCGATCTGGCGGTCGCTGCCGAAGATCACGATGCCGACATTGTCGCTTTCGAGGTTGAGCGCCATGCCGCGCACGCCGCTCTCGAACTCGACCATCTCGCCGGCCTGGACGTTATCGAGGCCGTAGACGCGGGCGATGCCGTCGCCGACCGACAGCACCTGGCCGACTTCTGAGACCTCGGCTTCCTGGCCGAAATTCTTGATCTGGTCCTTGAGAATGGCGGAGATTTCCGCCGCGCGGATATCCATTATCGGGCCTCTTTCATCGCATGCCTGATCGCTTCAAGCTTGGTGCGGAGCGACGTATCGACCATCCGGCTGCCGAGCTTGACCACGAGCCCGCCGATGATGGCGGGGTCGATCTTGATATCGAGGTCGACGTCCTTGCCGCTGACCGCCTTGAGCGCATCGCGCAGCGCGGCGACGTGCTCGTCCTTCAGCGCTTCGGCGACGGTGACCTGCGCCGTCGCCTTGCCCTTGAAGTCCGCCACCATTTGGCGAAACCCCTTGATCATGTCGCGCACGGCGAACAGCCGGCGGTTGGACGTGACCAGCTTGAGGAAATTCGCCGCCAGACCGCCGATCTCGGCGCGGTCGAGGACAACGGCGAGCGCCCGCGACTGCTCGGCGACGGAAAACACCGGGCTGCGCACCAGCCGGGTGAGATCGGCGCTGTCGGCGACCATCGCGTCGAAGCGATCGAGGTTCGCGCTGACTGCGTCGATCGTGTTCGGCGTCCCGCGCCAGATCGAACAGCGCGGTGGCGTAGCGGCCCGCCATGCCGGATACGATGGGTTGTTCGGCTGCCACTCGTCTACTCTCGTCCCGTTTTCTGGGGTTTTGCCGCGAGAACCGCAACCGACGCGAGCGCCGGCGCAAGCCTCCGGATTTAGCGGGAATTTGGGAAATGGAGGCAGCGGGGGGCGCCCCACGGTCCCGCGAAAACCGCGGCGTTGCTAACACACCCCCGAATGCGGTGCAACACGTTGGAACGCCATCGGGACATCCATTCGCCGCGGTCCCCGCGGGAACGCGATTTCACCCAAGGGTTCGCACATGGGAACTTCACTCATTGCCGCGGCTCGGCCGGGAAAAGCGCTGCCGCAGGCGCTCCAGCAATTGGTCCCGCACGGCGCGGTAGGCCTCGAGCCGCTGCTCGCGGCTCCCCTCGACGTTGGTCGGGTCGGCGGTCGGCCAATATTCGACATCGACCCCGCTGGTGCGGGTGAGTTCGAGCGCGCGGTGGTGCGCTTCCGGCGCCAAGGTGACGATGAGATCGAAATTGAGCCCCTCCCACTCGTCCAGCTCCTCGAAGGTGATCGGCTTGTGCCGCGAAATGTCGATGCCGATCTCGGCCATGACGGCGACCGCGAACGGATCGAGCTCGCCTTTGCGCACGCCGGCGGAGCCGACATAGATCGAGCGGCCGAACATTTGCGAAAACAGTCCGGCCGCCATCGGCGAGCGCACCGAATTCAGCCCGCAGGCGAACAACACGGCCAAGGGTTGCGTGACGGGTCGCATCGGGGGTTGCTCGACCGGCGCCGGCATCGCGGCTCCTACCCCTTCCAGTGCAACACCGTGACCAGGGTGAACAGCCGCCGCGCCGTGTCGAAATCGAGGTCGACCTTGTTCTTGAGCCGCTCCATCAGAATGTGCGAGCCCTCGTCGTGCAGGCCGCGGCGGCCCATGTCGAGCGCCTCGATGCGGTCCGGGCTCGCGGTCCGGATCGCGGCGTAATAGCTGTCGCAGACGGTGAAGTAGTCCTTGACGATGCGGCGGAACGGCGCGAGCGAGAGCAGGTGGGCGATCACCGGCTTGCCGTCGGCGGTGCGGATATCGAAGACGAGCCGGTTGCCGTCGATCGCAAGGTGGAGGGCGTAAGGCCCGCCGGCATGGCCGGTCGGCCGGAACGCATTGTCCTCGATCAGGTCGTAGATCGCGACGGCGCGCTCGTGCTCGACGTCCGGATTGGAGCGGCCGATCGACGATTCGTCGAGCGTCACCGCGACGAGGCAGCCGGTCTTGGTCTTTTTCGTGATCTCCGTGCGGCATCAGCGGTTCAGCCGGATCGTCACCGAGCGGGCATGGGCGTCGAGCCCTTCGGCCTGGGCGAGCGTCACCGCGGCGTCGGCGAGCGCGCGCAATTGCTCCGGGCCGCATTTGAGGATCGAGGTGCGCTTCATGAAATCGAGCACGCCGAGGCCGGAGGAAAAGCGCGCCGAGCGCGCCGTCGGCAGCACGTGGTTCGAGCCGGCGACATAATCGCCGATCGCCTCCGGCGTATGGGCGCCGATGAAGATCGCGCCGGCATTGCGGATGCGGCCGGCCAGCGCCTCGGCATCGTTGGTGGCGATCTCGAGATGCTCCGGCGCGATCGCGTCGATGAGCGGCAGCGCCTCGGCAAGCTCGCGCACCAGAATGGCGGCGCCGAAATCGCGCCAGGAAGCGGCGGCGACCTTTTGGCGCGGCAACTGGAGGAGTTCATGCTCGATGGCGGCCTCGACCGCATCGGCCAGCGCCGCGTCGTTGGTGACGAGGATGGCCTGGGCGCTGGCGTCGTGCTCGGCCTGGGCCAGAAGGTCGGCGGCGATCCAATCGGGATGGCCGGTCTCGTCGGCGAGAATGAGCACCTCGGACGGGCCGGCGATCATGTCGATGCCGACCTTGCCGAACACGATGCGCTTCGCCGCCGCGACATAGGCGTTGCCGGGCCCGACGATCTTGGCGACCGGCGCGATGGTCTGCGTGCCGTAGGCGAGCGCCGCCACCGCCTGGGCGCCGCCGACGCGGTAAATCTCGTCGACGCCGGCGAGGTGAGCCGCGGCCAGCACCAAGGGCGGCAGAATGCCGTCCGGCGCCGGCACCACCATCACCAGCCGCGGCACGCCGGCGACCTTGGCCGGCACCGCATTCATCAGGACCGAGGAGGGATAGGCGGCGGTGCCGCCCGGCACGTAAAGCCCGACCGCTTCGATCGCGGTCCAGCGCGACCCCAGTTCGACGCCGAGCGCGTCGGTGAAGCGCTCGTCCTGCGGTATTTGGCGGCGGTGAAAAGCCTCGATGCGCTCGCGGGCGAATTCGAGCGCGGCCAGCGCCTCGCGTTCGCAGGCGGCGCGCGCCCGCGCGATCTCCTCCGCCGTCACGCGCATGCCGGCGGCGTTAAGGGCAAGCCGGTCGAATTTGTGCGTGTAATCGATGAGCGCCGCGTCGCCCCGCGCGGCGACGTTGGCGACGATGGCGCGCACCACCGCCTCGACGTCGGCCGAAGCCTCCCGCTTGGTGTCGAGGAAGGCCCTGAATTGGCGGGCAAAATCGGCGGTGCGGGTATCGAGGCGAATAGCCATAGGCGGTGCTCTGCGCGGCTTTAGGATTTGCGCTCGGTCAATGACGCGCGGGACCTATTCCGTCAACGTTGCACCCTCCGCTAGTCGCTCGACTTGCACGATCGCTCACGGTCAGGCCATGACGGATATTCGGAACGGTCCGAAAGTTCTGCCGACAGTTCTGGAATTACTCTACGCAGGGCGGCCGGCCTCGAAATCTCCATCGCATATTTATTGTAACGGTTCTAATATATTGTTTTCTATTGACAAAAGCCCGTTTGTCACCCACCTCCATCGTCATCGATCAAGCGCCGAAAGCGCGCGAACGGGATAAAAGTATCCGGGCCGTGATGACGAAGCGCACATTCAAGCTCGCTTGCAAGCTCGCCGGCAAATTCGCCGGGCCGATATTTTTCGTCTCGGCTCTCGCTTTGAGCCTTGGTCTCGGCGTGGATCGCGCGTCGGCGGACGACGCCGTGACGCTGTCCTTGACGATCAAGGATCACAAGTTCGAGCCCGCCGAACTGCATGCGCCGGCCGGCAAGCCGATCACGTTCCGGGTCAAGAATCTCAACACCACCGCCTCGGAATTCGAGAGCGACGACCTGCATGTCGAGAAGGTGATCGCCGTCGGCGGCGAAGCTACCGTGCATGTGCGGGCGCTGGCGCCGGGCCGGTACAATTTCTTCGACGATTTTCATCGTCAAACCCAGGGTCACCTGATCGTGCCATGATCTTGACTGTCATGATCTTGGCTGCCGGGGCCTTGGGGGCCCCGATCGTAACGTGAGGTCGCCGTGCTTGCTGCGCTGTTGATCGTGTTTCGGGAAGTCTTCGAGGCCGGGCTGATCGTCGGCATCGTCATGGCGGTCACGTCGGGCGTGCCGGGACGCGGCCGCTGGATCGCGGGCGGGGTCGCCGCCGGCGTCGCCGGCGCCTGCGTGGTGGCGCTGTTCACCGGCGGCTTGTCGGAATTGTTCAACGGCAGCGGCCAGGAATTGTTCAACGCCGCCATTCTCGGCTTCGCCGTCCTGATGCTCGGCTGGCACAATGTCTGGATGTCGCGGCACGGCCGCGAGCTTGCCGCCGAGATGCGCGCCGCCGGCGAGGCGGTGGCGTCCGGCTCGAAGTCGCTGCTGGCGCTGGCGCTCGTGGTCACGATCGCGGTGCTGCGCGAGGGGTCGGAAGTCGTGCTGTTTCTCTACGGCGTGGCCGCGGCAGAGGGCGGCGCCGGCATCGGCATGGTGGTCGGCGGCGCGATCGGGCTCGTGCTCGGCTCGCTGATCTGCCTTCTGACCTATTTCGGCCTCGTCACCATCCCGACGCGTTATCTCTTCGCCGTGACCTCGACACTGATCTCGCTCTTGGCCGCCGGCATGGCGGCGCAGGCGATCGCTTTCCTCGAGCAGGCCAACATCCTCACCGCGCTCGACGAGACGGTGTGGGATACATCGTGGATTTTGAGCGACGGCTCCTATCTCGGGCGCGCGCTGCACACCTTGATCGGCTACGTCGACCAGCCGACCGCGATGCAGCTCATCGTTTATCTGGCGACGCTCGGCGTCATCATGATGCTGATGAAGATGTTCGCCGTGCCGCACCGCCACCAGCCGCGCACGGCGTAGATCGAAGGCGGCTGTTCGCGACTTCGTTACGCCGTCTTCGGCTCGGCGCCGAAATGATCCGGACAGAGCGCGGCTGCGAACACTTCGCCGAGATCGACCAGCTCCGCCTCCAGGCATTCGACCTCGAGCCGAATGACGCCGCCGCCGGAGAAGGTGAGCAGCACGGTCCCGGTGGGAGCCTCGCCCGCCGCGAACTCGACCGCAAGCAGGTTGAGCCGCGCGTTCTTGTCGGCCTGACTGAGATCGCGGCACTTGCAGCTGAGAACGCGTTCGAACCGCAACGCCGTCCGGCACCGCCGGTAATCCGGTGACTGGATATCCTTGCCGTCGACGGCGTTCATCCAGTCGAAGCGGTTGAGCGCCATCACGAAGCGATGTTCGCGCGGTTGCCAGAAAATATCGCCCACCCGCACGAGAGCGTCCTGCACATGGGCAGAAACAACCTCGATGTCGTCCTGATCCAGGGCGACGAGCTTTAGGTCCTCCATGGCCGCGTCCCGTTCTCGCGTGCTTTACTGTCTCTGACGGGAAAGCTAGGCAGCGCGGGCGTGGGCCGCAAGCCCCGAGTGTGCCGCCGAGCGCCTGGGCGGGCGAGGCGCGATGGTGGGGCGGCTATCCGGCGCTAGAACGCGACGCAGGCTCCCCGTACGATGATGCCGACGGATTGCTGGTGGAAACGGCTCTTGTAGGCCGCGACGACGGCTTCGAGCCGCGCGTCGTCGTCGGCGTTGCCGGGCAACACGATCTCGACCCGTTTGCTCGGCTCGCGCACGATCGTGCCGCTCGACCGGTCGCGCCATTGTCCGGTCGCGTCGCTGATGGTGAAGCCGTCGGGAAAACGCGGCGTCAATTCGCGGGCGACGAACCACAGCCAGGCCGCTTGACTCACCCCGACGCGGCGGCCGACGTCGCGGCCGAACAGCAATTCGGCGACCAGTTTCGGCTGCTGCGCGCCCCGGCAGGACAGCGCCGCCGTTTGTCCATCCGCGCCGGCTGTGGCGGCAACGAAGAGCGCAAAGCCGACAAAACAAAAAGTGCCGATCCGCATGCCGGCCCCGCAGTCGCGTCGCGAGGCCGGCGACGCACGAAGCGTCGTCGGTCCGCGGGTTTGTGGCTCACGGCAGAATGACTGCCATACCTATTTGCACACCCGATGTCCGTTCACCTCGGCCGCCGTCTTGCCGGGCGGACAAGCGGGTCTTTGCTGCGCCGCGGCAGGATGCGGCGGGGGCGGCGGCTTGGCCGCCGACGGCGGCGGGCCCGCGGGATGGGGCGGCGGCGGCGGTGACGGCGCCGCAGGCTTTACCGACGCGGGTGCCGGACCGGCGGGATGGGGCGGCGGCGGCGGCGGCGGCGCCGCAGGCTTCACGGATGCGGGTGCCGGACCGGCGGGATGCGGCGGTGGCGGTGGCGGCGGTGCGGGCTTCACGGACGCCGGGGCGGGACCCGCGGGATGCGGCGGCGGGGGTGGTGGTTTCACCGCGGCCGATGGCGGCGGCGGTGGGGCGCCATGGACCTGCGGCACCGGATGTGGCGGCGTCGCGACGGCAGGTCCGGCGGGGCCCGGGCCGGGCCGGCCGGGGCCGGGATGCACGGCATTCGGCACTGAGACGGGTATCGCCGGACGACCCGCTGGTCCCCCGGGCGGCGGCGGCCGCACCGCGACGGTCGGGGGCGGCCGCACGAAGGCCGGCGTGACCACGAAGCCCGGCGTCGGCAGAAAGAAGCGCTCATGCGGCGGCGGTGGTGGCGGCAGGATGGCGAATTCCCGCGGCCGCGGCGCCAGAAAGAAAGCCGGCGGTGGCGGCGGCGGTGCGAATTCCGGTCCGGCAAAGACGACGAACGGCCGATCGATAAACCGCAGCTCGTCGGGCGGCGGCGGCGGATAGCCGAAATCGACCATCGCGAACGAGGACGGCGCCTCGATTTGCGCCCGCAGTATCGCGAGCCGCCGGCGTGCGTCCCAGGCGTGCGGCCCCTGCGGATAGCGGCGCAGGTAGGACCAATAAGCCGGCGGCGTGTCGAGATCGAGACAGCGCCGCCACACATGTTCTTCGCGGCGCACCGCCAGCATCGCCGCGATCCGCCGGGCGAACGGGCCGTCGTGATAGACCGCCAGGAACTGCTCGTAGCCTTCGGTCGTGTCGAGCACGAGCGCGGCCTCGTAAGCATCCGCGGCGCTCGCATAGTCGCGCATCGGCTTGCGGCGGATGTCGGCCAGCGGCATGACGTTCGGCGGCGGCGGCGCGCCGGCGGCGCGCTCCGTCATAAAGAATGGACCGGCGAGCCGTGCCGCGAACCACGGGACTTCGGCGCCCTGGGTCACGTCGCTCACCCGCAAGCGCACGCGCGCGAACAAATCGTCGAGGCCGAGGCCGCCGGCACCGATCATTTCGGCGAGCGCGGTGGCGTAAGCGCCATACGGGCCCGGCTCATCCTCCCCGACCGTGCCGGGCGCCGCATTGAAGGCGACCGCCGTGCCTTGGCCGGGATCGACCAGCGCCAGGCCGCTGGCGAGCGGCTGGCCGCCGCGTGCAAACGGGTTTTGCCGCGCTGCATCCAAAATGACGATCTTCACGCCGCCGGGCAGCGCGGCCAGCGGTTGCATGAAGTCGGAGATTCTGATGGCCTGAAGCGGAACGTCCACGTCGCGGGCGATGTCGGCGTCGACCGGGACGAAATAATTCTCGCCGGCGTACTGCAGACCGTAGCCGGCAAGATAGACGAGCGCGACGGCGTCGGGTCCGGCCGCGGCGACCTGGCCGATGAACTCGCGAAATGATTCCCGCAGCGTCGCTTGATCGAGATTACGCGCCCCGGTGACGGTGAACCCCGCGCCCTGCAGGGCGGTCGCGATCAGCCCGGCATCGTTGGCCGGCGTCGCGAGCTTGGCGGCTTTGTACTCGTCGTTGCCGACCACCAGCGCGAAGCGCTGCTCGGCGGCGCCCGCGACCGCCGGACCGAACCCCGTCGCGACGACGAGCACGAGCCACAGCATCGATGCATATGAAAATTTGAACATGAACACCCCCGAATCGGTTAGTGACTTGAAGTCCGCCGGACGCCATGGAGACCGGCAATAGGCCCGAATCGTGACGGAACTTACACGCTTTTGGAGCGTCCTCGTGTTTTTTGTTCCTCGCAGCCGGGGCCTCCGAGCGGCCCAAACAGCCCGCGTCCGCGCATCGGCGTCCGGGGATTTCAGACGTGTTAGGGTACCGTCCGGTGGTCCAGGTTGTTGTTTTTACGACCTTCTTCTTTCTTGACCCGTCGTTTTCCCGCTCAGGCGGCATTTCCCCGCGTTATCAACAACTAGAAAAATCATATCACAGGTTGCATTTGCTTCCTTTGCAATAGATTGCTAAGAGAGACCTAACAAAATAGTTTCTTAACTGGTCTGACGTATCTGGAGAGTGTGTGGGGCGATTGTGTGCGGTGACGGCGTGCTGTGACAGCGTGCGCGACGACAGCAATGCGGCTGCGATCTTTAAGGGATCCCAATCTCATCTGTTGTGTTTTCTTCCACTCCCCGCTAAGGGATGCAACCTGTCTTTCTTTAACTGGAGGAATTATGCCAAAGAAAGCAAAGAAGCGGCGGTCCTGGACCCCGGCAGAAGTTCGTGAACTGAAGACGATGGCGCGCGGGAAGACCCCGGCGGCGAAGATCGCCAAGAAGCTGAAACGTTCGGAAGGCGCTACTCGCCAGAAGGCCTTCAGCATCGGGCTTTCGCTCGATTCCCGTTCCTGAGTTACAGCACCAGCTGTTTCCGGGTGTTGGTCGGCGCCGGCCCGTGGACGCGGGCCTTGGCGTCGTTGCCACGTGCGTGTTTCGGTACCAGAAATTCGGGTCCCAAAGATCCCGGTCCCGGAGTTTCAAGTCTCAGAGACCTCGGTCGCAGAGACTTTTGCTCGTAGATACCGCTTCTGGCTCCGGCACGCGTGGGATCAGATCAGGAATGAAGCCCGTGGGCTTCATTCCACCATGCCGGCGCCCGCCGTGCCGGGAAATTCGTTTTGCGGCCGGCGCCGGGCGCCGCACCTTCCGTCTCCACGCCGCTGCTGCGCCGCCTGACGAGGCCACGTCGCCGTTCGGCGGCACTAACGTGGTTTGTCATTTTGCCGCCGCAGTGCGAAAGAATGAAATCACCATGACGTAGTCATTCGGCTGGGCATCGTGGTATTTTCCCCACCACGGTGGTAGGGCCCCTTTATGAACGAGCTTCCCCACCCGTTGCGGCAGCCGTCCGCGAGCACCGAACTTGGCGCCGCGCTTGGCGCGAGCCGGCGCGCGTTTTACGCCGTCGCGCTGTTCAGCGGCATGAGCAACGTGCTGATGCTCTCCGGCGCGCTGTTCATGCTGGAAATCTACGACCGCGTGCTGCCGAGCCGCAGCGTGCCGACGCTTGTCGCGCTGCTCGTTCTGGTCGCCGGCCTCTACGGCGCGCAGGCGCTGATCGACACCATCCGCAGCCGCATCCTGGTCCGCGTCGGCAACAATCTCGACGAAGCGCTCAGCCCGCGCGTCTACGACGCCATGGTCCGCCTGCCGCTCAAGCTCGGCGGCAGGAGCGACGGCGCCCAGCCGGTGCGCGATCTCGATACCGTGCGGGGTTTCCTGTCCGGCGTCGGTCCGGTCGCCTTGTTCGACATGCCGTGGATGCCGATCTACCTCGCCATTTGTTTTTTGTTCCACGTCTATATCGGCCTGACCGCGCTCGCCGGCGCCGTCATTCTGGTCACGCTCACGCTGGCGACGGAAATCCTGACGCGGCGGCCGACCCGGCGCGCCACGCAATTCGCCGCCGCGCGCAACACGCTGATGGAGGCGAGCCGGCGCAACGCCGAGGCGATCACGGCGATGGGCATGGCGGGCCGGATGGCCGAGCGCTGGAACGATCTCAATCGCCATTATGTGGCGTCGGGCCGCGGCGCCGCAGACGTCGCGGGCGGGTTCGGGGCGCTGTCGAAGGCGCTCCGCATGCTGCTGCAATCGGCCCTGTTGGCGACCGGCGCCTGGCTGGTGATCCATCAGGAATCCACGCCCGGCATCATCATCGCGGGTTCCATTCTGGGCGGGCGGGCGCTGGCGCCGATCGACCTCGCCATCGCCAATTGGCGCGGCTTCGTCGCCGCGCGCCAGAGCTGGCGGCGGCTGTCCCGTCTGCTCGAGATCATTCCGGCGACGGCCGAACCGATGGCGCTGATGCCGCCGACCGCGACACTCATGGTGCAGAACGCCGCCGTGCATCCGCCGGGCGAGCCGCGGATCGTGTGCCAAGACGTGAATTTCTCGATCGCCGCCGGCAAGGCGCTCGGCGTCATCGGCCCGACCGCGTCGGGAAAATCGTCGCTGGCGCGGCTCCTGGTCGGCGTCTGGGCGCCCGCGCGCGGCAGCGTGCGGCTCGACGGCGCCAGCATCGATCAATGGTCGCCGGAAGCGCTCGGCCGGCACATCGGCTATCTGCCGCAGGACGTGGAATTGCTGTCAGGCAGCGTGGCGCAGAACATCGCGCGCTTCGAGGCGCCGCCGGACGCACAAGCCGTGATCAAAGCGGCGCAGGCCGCGGGCGTGCATGATCTCATCGTCGGCCTGCCCGACGGCTACGAGACCAACATCGGCGACCACGGCAGCGCGCTCTCGGCGGGCCAGGCCCAACGCATCGCGCTGGCGCGCGCGCTCTACCGCGACCCGTTCCTGGTCGTGCTCGACGAGCCCAATTCCAATCTCGACGCCGAAGGCGATGAGGCGTTGACCCGCGCCATTCTCGGCGTCCGCGCCCGCGGCGGCATCGTGATCGTGATCGCCCATCGCCCCAGCGCCATCGCCGGCGTCGATTATATTCTGGTCATGGGCAAGGGCCGCCAGCAGCAATTCGGTCCGAAGGACGAGGTGCTCGCCCGC
This sequence comes from uncultured Pseudomonadota bacterium, assembly GCA_963836095.1. Classification (GTDB taxonomy): domain Bacteria; phylum Pseudomonadota; class Alphaproteobacteria; order Rhizobiales; family Xanthobacteraceae; genus BOG-931. The sequence goes on along the minus strand of CAWIHU010000009.1, from coordinate 115,002 downwards.
GTGATCCAACCGGGCGCGCCGCCGCGGGCGCTGAAAGTGGTGCCGGAGCAGGGCAGCACGGGATGAGCAGCAAACCGCCGCGCAGTTCGCGCAATTCCATCCGCTGGCATATTTTTGCCGGCGTCGTCATCGTCGCGCTGCTCGCCGGCGGCCTCGGCGGCTGGGCCTCGACGGCGCAAATCTCCGGCGCGCTGATCGCCCAAGGCTCCATCGTCGTCGATTCCAACGTCAAAAAAGTGCAGCACCCGACCGGCGGCGTGGTCGGCGAGGTGCGCGCGCGCGACGGCGACCACGTCAAAGCGGGCGACGTGCTGATCCGGCTCGACGAGACCGTGACCCGCGCCAATCTCGCCATCGTCACCAAAGGACTGACCGAACTCTATGCCCGCAAGGCGCGGCTCGCCGCGGAGATCGACGGCGCCGGCACGGTGGCGGCGCCCAAGGAATTTGCCGGCCATCTCGCCGATCCCGAAGTCGCGGAGGCGCTGGCGAGCGAACGCAAACTGTTCGATTTGCGGCGCACTTCGCGGGTCGGCCAGAAGGACCAGCTGCGCCAGCGCATCGGGCAGCTGCGCGAAGAGATCGGCGGATTGACCGCGCAACAGGACGCCAAGGCGAAGGAAAAGTCGCTGATCGAGCAGGAGCTCGTCGGCGTGCGCGAATTGTGGCGCAAGAATTTGGTTTCCGTCGACAAGCTGACCGCGCTCGAGCGCGAGGAGGCGCGGCTCGAGGGCGAACGCGGCCAGCTCGTCGCCGCCGCCGCGCAGGCCAAGGGCAAGATCGCCGAGACCGAACTGCAAGTGCTGCAGGTCGATCAGGACCTGTCCAGCGACGTCGCCAAGGAACTGCGCGAAACCGACAGCAAGATCGGCGAATTCGTCGAGCGCAAGGTCACCGCCGAGGACCAGCTCAGACGCACCGATATCCGCGCGCCACAGGACGGCGTCGTGTTCCAATCCACCGCCAACACGGTCGGCGGCGTCGTCACCGCCGGCGACCCGATCATGCTGATCGTGCCGGAGGCCGACATTCTCCTTGTGGAGGTCAAGGTCGAGCCCAAGGACATCGATCAGGTCAAATTCGGCCAGCCGGTCGTGCTGCGCTTCTCCGCCTTCAATCAGCGCACGACGCCGGAACTCAACGGCAAGGTCGTGCGCATCGCCGCCGATACATCGAGCGACCAGCGCACCGGGCAAACATACTATTTGGTCCGCATTTCCATGAGCGCCGGGGAGATCGACCGCCTCGGCGGCGTCAAGCTCACGCCCGGCATGCCGGTCGAAGCTTTCATCCAGACCGGCGAGCGCACGCTGATGTCCTATCTGATGAAGCCGCTGCACGACCAGCTGATGCGGTCGTTCCGCGAGAAGTGAGCGCAAGTCCGGTCGATCATCATCCGATCGATCGCGCGGCGCGTCAGGCGCCTTTCACGTCGATCTGCACGTCGACATTGCCGCGGGTGGCGTGGGAATACGGACAGATTTTTTCGTGGGCTTCCTTGGCGAGCGCATCCAGCTCGGCCTGCGGCAGGCTCGGATCTTCGACATGCAGCCGCACGGCCAGTCCGAAGCCGCCCCCTTCGCGCGGACCGATCGATACCGCGGCGGTGACGCTCGCCTTGGTCGCGTCTTTCTTGTGCTGCTTGCCGACAAAATCGAGCGCGCCGCCGAAGCACGCGGCGTAACCGGCGGCAAACAGGTGTTCGGGCGTGGTGGTGTTGGGCTTGCCCGGTCCGCCCATTTCCTTGGGCACCGAGAGGTCGGCGCCGACCGATCCGTCGCTCGCTTGCGTATGACCATTGCGCCCGCCGGTCGCCGTGGCCGTCGCCGTGAAAAGCGGTTTGATCGTGTCCATATCCTTGCTCCGTGAAAGGTGTCCCGCCCTACCGCACCGGATCATGTTAGGGTATTCCGGATCCCGAGGGGATGGCCCGCTGATCGCTGAAGCATGATCTTTCGGAACCGGTATCCACTTTTCCAGGTCATGCTCGTGCTCTGACAAGTATGAGCGGTTGCGAGGCCCAGTGGGCGATGGCATGATGGCGCCATCATGAACGCGCGCACCCAGATCACGATGGACCCGGAGCTGCAGCGGCGGGCGCAGGCCAAAGCCGCCGAGCAGGGTATTTCGTTTGCCGAATATATCCGGCGCTTGGTTGCCGGCGATCTGGGCGGGCCGAAAAAGTCCAAGCCGGCCATATCCACGCTGTTCGACCTTGGTGCGTCCAGCGCGCCGACCGATATCGCCCGCGATAAAGACAAGATGATCGGCCAGGCGGTCTGGGACGAATACCTGCGCAACACAGGCCGCTTGCCGAAAACCAAAGTCGGCCGCCGCGGACTGCGTCGTCGTTGAGTGTCTTTGTCGATACCTCGGTCTGGTTCGCGGCGGCCAACGTCCGTGACCAGAATAATCGCCGTGCCAAAAAGCTGTTGTCGGGGCTCGCCGATCCGCTGCTGAGCGATCACGTTCTCGTCGAAACCTGGAGCTTGCTGAACAGCCGGATTTGCCGACAGGCCGCTGAACAGTTTTGGCGCCAGATCCGGCATGGTGTGGCGGTCATGGAAAAAGTGAGCGCGCTCGATTTGGAGCACGCCTGGGCCATCGGCGAGGCATTCCCCGATCAGACTTTTTCGATCGTCGACCGCACAAGCTTCGCGGTGATGGAGCGGCTTGGATTGACGCGCGCCGCGAGTTTCGACGACGATTTTGCCGTCTATCGCTATGGCCGCTCACGCGACCGCGCGTTCGAGGTGTTGCGTTAGCATCATTGATGCCGCACCCGCGGGCGGATTGGGCTTCCCGAAATGACACGCATGACGTTCTCGGCATCGCGCCCTCTTGCTATAATATCTTTCGACATCGCGAGCACAGCGGGGAGCCTCGGACGATGAAACGCATTGCGCGCTGGGCGCGGGCATTCGGCGTGGCGCGGGCGGTCTGCCTGCTGCTCCTGTTCGCGCTGGTGGAACTGCGCCATGTCGATCCGCGGCCGCTCGAGGAACTGCGGCTGCGGACCTTCGATCTGTTTCAGGTGCTCCGCCCGCGGCAACAGACCATCCGGCCGGTGGTCATCGTCGATATCGACGAGGCGAGCCTCAAGGAGATCGGGCAATGGCCGTGGCCGCGGACGGTGCTCGCCGACATCGTCACCCGTCTCACCGGGCTCGGCGCCGCCGCGATCGGCTTCGACGTGGTGTTCGCCGAACCGGACCGCATGTCGCCCGCCGCGCTCGCCACGACGTTGCGCGAACTCGACGACGCGACCCGGGAAAAACTGCTCGCCATGCCGAGCAACGACGAGGTGTTCGCCGACGCCATCCGCCATTCGCGCGTCGTCGTCGGCCAATCGACGTCGACCAGGCCTGCCGCCGCGGCCCAGACGGACGAGCCGGTGGCCGGCTACGGCGTGCTGATGGCGAGAGGGGCGCCCGATCCGCGCCAGTTCTTCCGCTCCTATCCGAGCCTGATCCACAATGTGCCCAGCATCGAAGAGGCCGCCGCCGGCCGCGGCATTTTCACCGAGGCCGAGGAGCACGACGGCATCGTGCGCCGCGCGCCGGTGCTGATGCTGGTCGGCGACACGTTCGTCCCCGCGCTGGCGCTGGAGATGCTGCGGGTCGGCACCCACTCCAACTCGGCGCTCATTCGCGCCGATCAAAACGGCATTCAAAGCGTGAATTTCGGCGGCTTCAGCGTGCCGACCGATCATTTGGGACGATTGTGGATTCACTTCAATCACTACGATCCGGCGCGCTACGTGTCGGCCAAGGACGTGCTGCACGGCGAGGTGCCGGCGGATCGGATCCGCGGCCGGCTCGTCTTGATCGGCACCTCCGCCATCGGCCTCCTCGACAGCAAGACGACACCGCTCGACTCGGTGCTGCCGGGCGTCGAGCTGCATGCGCAGATTCTCGAAAGCATATTGTCCAATTCGCTGCTCTCAGCGCCGAGCTGGACGATCGGCGCGGAGGTGGCGATCGCGGTCCTGGTCGGCCTCGCCATCATCGTCGCCGCGCCGCTGTTGTCGGCGACGGTGGTGACCGCGCTCGGCGCTCTGTTGATCGCCGGGCTGGTCGGCCTGTCCTGGTATTATTTCGCCGTCCACAGCCTGCTGATCGACTTCACCTATCCGCTGATGTCGAGCTGGCTGATCTTTCTGGTGCTCACCTTCGTCAATTATTTCCGCGAGCAGCGGCAGCGCCAGCAGATCCGTTCCGCCTTCGGCTTCTATCTGTCGCCGCAGCTGGTCGAGCAATTGGCCCGCTCGCCGGAAAAGCTGGTGCTGGGCGGCGAAGAACGGCGCATGACCATTCTATTTTCCGACGTGCGCGGCTTCACCACCATCTCCGAGCACTACAAGGATGATCCCCAGGGCCTCACTCATCTGATGAACCGCTTCCTGACGCCCACGACCAACGCCATCATCGAACGCAAGGGCACCATCGACAAATACATCGGCGACGCCATCATGGCGTTCTGGAACGCCCCGGTCGACGACGCCGAGCACGAGGCCAACGCCTGCGACGCGGCGCTCGAAATGCTGACGCGCGCCGAGGCGCTCAACGTCGAATTAAAACGCGAGGCGGAGGCTGCGGGCGGCGTCTACATGCCGGTACGCATCGGCATCGGGCTCAACAGCGGGCCGTGCGTGGTCGGCAACATGGGCTCCGATTTCCGGTTCAATTATTCGGTGCTCGGCGACACCGTCAATGTCGCCGCGCGATTGGAATCGCGCACCAAAGACTACCGGCTGTCGCTGGTGATCGGGTCGCGCACCGCCGAAGGCGCGCGCAAAAAATTCGCCACCATGGAAATCGACCTGATCCAGGTGAAAGGCAAGAAGCAGCCCGAAGCGGTGTTCACCGTGCTCGGGCGCGCCGAGGTCGAGCAGGACCCGCGCTGCGGCGAACTGCGCGACCTCAACGCCCGCATGCTCGCCTCGTACCGCAAGCAGCAATGGGAAGAGGCGGAAGCATTGATCGAGCGCTGCCGCAAGCTCGCGGACGCGTTCGGCGCTGCCGGACTGTACGACATGTATCTGGAACGCATCGCCGCCTATCGCGCTGACCCCCCGCCGCCGGACTGGGACGGCGTCTACGAAGCGACATCGAAGTAACGGCGGGCTCGCCGAAGATCGCGCTAGGCAGGATCGCGACGACAGTCAGGCGCCAACCAACACTTGGGCGCCAACCAGCACTTGGCCGCTCAATTCCCGGATCCGCTCGAGCGAATAGCGCAGAATCGCCAGATCGACCGGCTTCGGAATCGGCGGCAGGACATTGAGGTTCAGCGACTTGGCGACCCGGACGGTTTCGCGGCAGAGCGCGTCGTCGGCACCGCTGATGATGAGGATCGGCGACTTGTAGCGCAGCACCCACAGATGGCGCACCATTTCGACGCCGGCATGGGCGCCGAGCGAGAGGTCGAGCGTGACGCAGTCGAACGGGGTCTCCTGCGCGAGCTTCGCCGCCTCTTCGTAACTCTCCGCGCCGACCGGCGTGTAGCCCGCCTTGGTCGCCACGCGGCAGATGATCATGCGATGCAGATGATCATCGTCGATGACGAGGAGACGCGGCGTCGCCGCAGCGGCGATCACGCCGCCACCGTCCGCCTCGAGAGATTTTTCCTGCTCCAACATGCGCCCCGACCATGTCTTGGTTGCCGCAAGCATGGCGCGAAGGGTGCGAAATTTGGCTTAACGTGACGCCGGAGATTCGAAGCATCTCGGAACGCCGCGCCGCAACGCGGTTAGCCGCCGGTAAACGGCCGGGCGCAACTCACATGAAAAAGATAGACGCCGGGTCGGCAACAGCCGGCCGCCCCAAAGGCTATTTCGGCGCCCGCTTGGCGAGGATGCGCTGCAGCGTGCGGCGATGCATGTTGAGGCGGCGCGCGGTTTCCGAAACGTTGCGGCCGCACAGTTCATAGATGCGCTGGATATGCTCCCAACGCACCCGGTCGGCCGACATCGGATTTTCCGGCGGCTCGATCTTCTTGTGGTCGAGCGCGAGCAAGGCGGCGACGACGTCGTCGGCATCGACCGGCTTCGCCAGATAATCGACCGCGCCGAGCTTGACCGCGTTCACCGCGGTCGCGATGTTGCCGTAGCCGGTGAGGATGATGGCGCGAGCCTCCGGCCGGCGCTTTTTCATCGCCGAAATCACGTCGAGCCCATTGCCGTCGCCCAGCCGCATGTCGACCACGGCGAAGGCGGGCGGGGCTTTCTCGACCTGCAACAGGCCTTCGGCGACCGATTCGGCCGCCGTGACGGCAAAGCCGCGGCCTTCCATAGCGCGCGCCAGGCGCTGCAGAAACGATTTGTCGTCGTCGACGATGAGGAGCGAGCGTTCGCCCGCGAGCGCTTCGGCGGTTGCCGGGTGGCTCATGACGGCGCCCGATATGGCGCTGGAGGTGGCACTGGTCATCACACTGGTGCTCCTATGGTGCTCTCGCAAACCGCGCCCCGCTCGAGCCCGATCCGTCAAGTCCCGATCCGTCGATTTCCAATCCTTGAAATGATGTCCGGCGCTTGTCGATCCCGGACCTTCGTCCGTGGGCCGTCATGTGTCAACAATTAGGAAGTTGGGGACGCCGACTCAAGAGGGGCCGCGGAAGCGGCGAGCGGCCGTTCGAAATCGGCCCGGCTCCATGTCACCGTGACGGTAGCGCCGTGCAGCGGCGGCATCCGGTTCTCCAGTGCAAGCTTGGCGCCCGACCGCTCCAGTAATGTTTTGGCAATGAAAAAACCGAGACCCAGACCGAAAACATCCTCTTCACCCTCCGGGCCGCGGGTTCCCGGCCGCCGATGGGTGACGTAGGGCGCGCCGATGCGGTCGACGACCTCCGGGGCGAAACCCGGGCCATCGTCGCTGATGGTGATCGAGACCTCCTCCGCCGTCCATTGCGCCAGGATCTCGACGCGCTGGTTGGCGAAATCGACCGCGTTTTCGATCAAATTGCCGAGGCCGTAGCGGATCGCCGGATTGCGGGCGCCGACCGGTTCCGCCGTGCGGTCGGGCGGCAGCGTCACGCCGATTGTAACGCCGAAATTGCGGTGCGGCGCGACCGCCTCCTCGATCAGCGCGGCGAGCGGCATGCGGTCGAACATTTCGCCGGCCGGCAGTTCGGTGATCTTGGCCAGAATCTCGCGGCAGCGCTGGGCCTGCTCGCGCAGCAATTTCACATCCTCGGCATAGGGCGAATTGGGTTCCAGCGCGCGCTCGAGTTCGCGCACCACGACCGTGATGGTCGAGAGCGGCGTGCCGAGTTCGTGCGCCGCCGCCGCGGCGAGGCCGTCGAGCTGCGAAAGATGCTGCTCGCGCGCCCACACGAGTTCCGTCGCCGCCAGCGCGTCGGACAATTGCCGCGCCTCTTCGGCGATCTGCCATGTGTAGACGCCGATATAGCCGATCGCCAGCAGGATCGAGAGCCAGACCGCGACGACGTAATCTTCCGGGAGTTCCAGACGTCGCTCGCTGTCCCACGGCGGCGGCAGATGGTAGAAGATCAGCACGGTCGCGCACAGCATGGCGAACACGCCGATCAGCATCGTCATGCGCGGCGGCAGCGCGGTGGCCGAAATCAGCACCGGGCCCAGCAACAAAAAAGAAAACGGATTTTCCAGCCCGCCGGTCAGAAACAACAGCACCGCGAGCTCGGCGACGTCGAAGCCGAACAGCCAGGCGGCGCGCTCGGGCTCGAGCCATTGCGTCTGGGCAAATCGCAGGCGCAGCGCCACATTGGCGAGCGCCGCGACCGCGATCACGGCGAGGCAGGGCCAGAGCGGCAGCTCGAACTCGAGGCCGAAATGCACCACCAGGACGGCGGCGAGCTGGCCGAACACGGCGAGCCAGCGCAGCCGGACCAGCGTATCGAGCCGCACATTGCGCGGTCGGTGGTAAACTCTCGGCAGACCGAACATGGTGCTTAATGTAGGCGCGGAAGCGGCCTAATCCAAACAAAGACCGCTCGCGCGGGCGGCGCCCGTTACGGCCGCCAGGCCGCCGCCGTCGCCACGTCGGGCACGCCGGCGCTCGAGCGTGCCTGTTCGATCACCTGAAGGAGCGCGCGCAAGACCTCCGGAACACCCTGCCCGCTCACGGCCGAAACCACCAAAGGCGTCTTCTTCGCCGCGCGTTTCAACCGCGCCATCTGCTGCTTGACCTCGTCGGCACCGAGCGCATCGGCCTTGCTGAGCGCGACGATCTCCGGCTTGTCGGCGAGCCCCTGACCGTAGGCGGCAAGTTCCGCGCGCACCGTCTTGTAGGCTTCGCCGGCGTGGCCGCCGCTGCCGTCGACCAGATGCAACAGCACGCGGCAGCGCTCGACGTGGCCGAGGAAGCGGTCGCCGAGGCCGATGCCTTCGTGGGCGCCCTCGATCAAGCCGGGAATGTCGGCCAGCACGAATTCGCGCCCGGTCGCCCGGACGACACCGAGCTGCGGGCTGAGCGTGGTGAAGGGATAATCGGCGATTTTCGGCTTGGCCGCGGTGACGGCGGCGAGGAACGTCGATTTGCCCGCGTTCGGCAGCCCGACGATGCCGGCATCGGCGATCAGCTTGAGCCGCAGCCGGATCGTGATTTCCTCGCCGGGCTGACCGGGATTGGCGCGACGCGGCGCGCGATTGGTGGCCGACTTGAAGCGCGCATTGCCGAAGCCGCCATTGCCGCCGCGCGCGAGCGTGACGCGCTGGCCGCGTTGGGTGAGATCGGCGAGGAGCGTTTCGCCGTCCTCCTCGTAGATCTGCGTGCCGACCGGCACCTTGAGCAGCGCGTCCGCGCCGTTGGCGCCATGGCGATCCTTGCCCATGCCGCCGCGGCCGTTCTGGGCCTTGAAATGCTGCTGGTAGCGGTAGTCGATCAGCGTGTTGAGACCGTCGACCGCCTCGGCGACCACATCGCCGCCCTTGCCGCCGTCGCCGCCATTCGGGCCGCCGAACTCGATGAATTTCTCGCGCCGGAACGACGCGCAGCCATTGCCGCCGTCGCCGGAACGAATATAGACCTTGGCCTCGTCGAGAAATTTCATGACCTTCACTTGTCAGGCGCGTGCGCGCCGCTAACAATTTAAACAACCGCAGCCGCAAGCCGTAGTTATTGATATAGTGTGGATATTCGGTAATGGCACTCAGGTTTGGCGGAATCCAAGCAGCGTATGGGTAGCGAAGGATCGATACTCGAGCTTGCGGGGCGGGCGGCGGTGTGGCGCACGACGCCGGAGCCGCGGCCGGTCGGCTTGCCAAGCCTGCTGGGCTTTATCGTCGTTCTCGCCACACTGCGCGTGACGTTGCAGTTCCTGGCGGCGGGCCCCCACGGCGCCTTCAATCCGTACGGCATCAACGCCCTCATCGCCTGGCTCGCGCTGGAGATCGCGGCCGCGGCGCTGGTCATACCGACGGCTGGCCGCGTCACCGCGCTCACGGCGATGGTCGCACTCCTGGTTGTCGCCGAATTCATCATCGGCGCGATCAACGCCGCTGTCTCGCTGGCGTTTCCCGCCGCCGCCGCGGCAGCGGTGTGGGTTCGCTTAGCACCGATCGCGATCCTCACGGTCGTGTCGGTGTGGTGGATCGGCACCACGGTCGCCGTGATCCGCAGTGTCGCGCCGGCATCGCGCCTTCGTGCGTTGGGGCAGGCCGCGGCGGTATGGGTTGTCTTGGCGGCCGTCACGGTACTCATCCCCCACGCGCCGGTCTTTGTCGCCCAAGGATTCGACATCCGCACCGCCAATCTGTGGGAACGTCTCTACGCGACCGCGCGGCCGCCGCCGGAAGACAGCGCGCCGCCGCAGAGCGAGGCGGCAAGCTTCGAAACGGCGCAGCAAGCCTTGCTGCAGGCGGAAATCGGCGGCCTGGCGCCGCCGAAGCAGGGCGCGACCAACATTTACGCCCTCGGCGTCGGCGGCTGGGCGGATCAGGACGTGTTTCTCAAGGAGCTCGATGGCGGGCTGGCCGCGATCGGCGGCATTCTCCCGATCCAGGGGCACACGCTGCGCCTCGTCAACCATCACGAGACCACCGAGACCGTGCCGATCGCCAATCAGCGCAATTTCGCCGCGTCGGTGCACGCCCTCGGCACCGCGATGAACAAGGACGGCGATGTCCTGGTGCTGTTGATGACCTCGCACGGCACGTCGACCGGCTTCGGTCTACGCCTGCCGAGCGGGGTGACGACCGAATTGACGCCGCAGGAGGTCGCCGGAACGCTCGACAAGGAAGGCATCAAGAACCGCATCGTCATCGTGTCGGCGTGCTTCGCCGGCACCTTCCTGCCGCCGCTCGCCAACGACGACACCATCGTGCTGACGGCATCCGACGCCAACAACACGTCGTTCGGCTGCGCACCGGAACGCGACTGGACCTATTTCGGCGATGCCTTGTTCCGCCAGAGCATCCGGCGCGGCTGGGATTTGCAGCGCGCCTTCGACAACGCCCGCGTGCTGATCAGCGGCTGGGAAATGATGGACCGCGCGCGGCCGTCCAATCCGCAAGCGCATTTCGGCCCGACGCTGGTCGCCAAGCTGGCGCCCTTCTTCGCGTTGTCGCCGGTAGCGGCGCAGTAGTTGTTGATCGGCTCGCGGCGAATCGCGGCCGTGGCCTCACGCCACGCGCCTCGCCGCGCCCCAGCCCTTGAGCGAGAGCCAGAGCTTGCGGTCGAGCCGGAAGCGGTCGATCGGCGCGGCGGAGTTGATGGCGCGGATACGGGTGAGGCGCACGCCGGTCCATTGGAAGCCGCACTTTTCCAGCACCCGCCGCGAGGCCGGGTTGCTGACGCGCGCGCCGGCGGCGAGCGCATCGTGCCGCAGTTCGCCGAAGGCATGATCGATGACGGCGCGCACCGCCTCGGTGGCGTAGCCGCGGCCCCAATGCGCCGCGCCGAGCCAATAGCCGAGCTCCAGTCCGTCGTCGCGCGGATCGACGCCGCAGACGCCGATCACGGCATCGCCGAGCGTAACGACGAACGTCGCCTCGCCGTCGCGCCGGTTGACGGCATTAACGAACGTCTGCGCGTCATCGACGCCGTAGGGATGCGGCAGACGCGCGGTATTTTCCGCAATGCGCCGATCGTTGACGATCTGCGCGATCGTTTTTACGTCCCCGCGACGCGGCGCACGCAGCGTGAGCCGTTCGGTCTCGAGGACGGGGGTACAGCGCTCCCGGCGGGTGTCGTCGCAAAGCTCTTCCAACAGCGTCATGACACGGGCTCCGAATAGGCTCCTGGACAGGTTCGGCTCCGGCTCGATCCCCGCTCTCGGCAATCGTGCACCAAAAAGCCGAAAGGGGAGCCGGTATCCCGGTCTCCCCTTTTCGAAGCCCATTCGGGCCCGCCGGTTCGACTGGATACCGGCAGACCTCGTATGATCCACCGTATTACTGGGCCGCGGCGGCCTCCGTCGAAAGGACGGATACGAACACGCGGCCTTTGGCTTTGTTACGGAACTCGACTTTGCCATCGGTCAACGCAAACAGAGTGTGGTCGCGGCCGATGCCGACATTGCGGCCCGGATGCCATTTGGTGCCGCGTTGGCGCGCGATGATATTGCCGGCGATCACCTGCTCGCCGCCGAAAATCTTGATCCCGAGACGCTGACCCGCCGAATCGCGGCCGTTGCGCGAGGATCCGCCTGCTTTTTTATGAGCCATCTTTGGTCGTCCTAAGCTCTACGATGCTCGTAGTCCGTTTTCATGACGGATTGATTTCAGATTTTGCTAAGCCTCTGCGGCGGCTTGCGGCGTTTCGTCCGGCTTGTCCGCAGCCTTGGCTTTGCGCGCCCGCCGCGGCGGCGGCGTATCGCTCGGCTTCTTGCCGTCGGTGAGAATTTCGGAAATGCGGATCAGCGTGAAATCTTGCCGGTGCCCGCGCTTGCGCCGCGAATTCTTGCGCCGCCGCTTCTTGAAGGCGATGACCTTGGGGCCGCGGCTCTGCTCGATCACCTCGGCGGCGACCGACGCGCCCGCGACCGTCGGGGCGCCCGCCTGGACGGTGTCCCCGCCGACGAGCAGAACCTCGCCGAACTGGACGATGGTGCCGGGCTCCGCTTCGATCTTGGCGACGCTGAGCACGTCATCGGCGGCAACGCGATATTGCTTGCCGCCCGTTTTGAAGACCGCGAACATCTTTTGTCCTTCGTGTTCGATCCCGGTCATCGGACGAGAAAGCCCGGACCGGCTTCTTGCAGTCGTTACGGTTGCTGGTTTATGGGCGCACGACGCAGGGGCAGGTCACCCTGCCGCCGCCACGCACCCGGGCGCTCTTATGACCAAGCCGTAAGTCGTTGTCAAGAAATGGGAAGCGCTCCCTGCGTCACGGCGCCATGGGGCCAGCAGGCAGGGGACAAGCCGCCGCACGCTGTGATAGGGAAGCCCCGCAGCGAAACAGGAGTTCGGCATGGCCACGAAAACCAACGGAAACGGGCAGAAAATCGGCTGGATCGGCGCCGGGCGCATGGGCTTACCCATGGCCGAGCGGCTCATCAAGGCCGGCTATGACGTCACGGTATGGAACCGCACCCGCGCCAAGGCCGACCCCCTGGAGAAGCTGGGCGCCAAGGTAGTGGAGCACCTTTCCGAGCTGCGCGATGTCGACGTTCTGTTCTCGATCGTGTCCACCGGCAAGGACGTGCAGGACGTCCTCTACGGCAAGAACGGCGTCTGCAGCCAGGGCGGCAAGATACCGCCGATCGTCGTCGACTGCTCGACCATCTCGGTCGAGGATTCCGCCGTCGTCCGCGACAGGCTCAAACAGCTCGGCGCCGATTTCGTCGCCGCCCCGGTCAGCGGCAACGCCAAGGTCATCAAGGCCGGCAGGCTCTCGGCGGTGGTGTCGGGCGTCGATGCCGCCTGCAAGGCGGCAATGCCGCTGATCGAAGTGATCGCCCCGCAGGGTGTGTCGTATGTCGGCGAGGGCGAGCTCGCGCGGGTCTGCAAGATCGCCCACAATGTCATGCTCGGCGTGGTGATCGAAAACCTGATCGAGATCATGCTCCTGACCAACAAGATGGGCGTCCCGCGCCACGCTTTTCTCGCCTTCCTCAACAACGGCGTGATGGGTTCGATGTTCACCCGCTACAAGTCGCCCGCTTTGGTCAATCTCGATTGGACCACGACGTTCACGCCGGAACTGTTGCGCAAGGACCTCGACCTCGGCCTCGAGCTCGGCCGCGAGATGGACGTGCCGATGCCGGTCACCGCCGCGACGCGCGAAGTGCTGCAGAGCCATTTCGGCGCCGCCATGCTGCAAAAAAATCCGGAGGAATATCTGCAGAAGGATTTCGCCGCACTCGCCGAAACCATGGCGCTCGCCTCCGGCATGAAGCTCGTCAGCGAGAACAAGAACGTGCCGACCGGGCTCGAGAGCTAAAGACCAACGGGCGCGCGCGGGCAAGGCGAGACAGCGCATGAAAGTCGACGGCAAGGCCATGCGCACCATCTGGGTCGAGCCGAACGGCTGGTCGGTCGGCGTGATCGACCAGACGGCGCTGCCGCATCGTTTCGTCACCGCCCAGCTCACAAATCTCGCCGACGCCGCGCACGCCATCCGCGCCATGGTGATCCGCGGCGCGCCATTGATCGGCGTCGCGGCGGCCTACGGCGTCTGCCTCGCCTTGCATGACGACGCCTCCGACGACGCGCTCGAGCGCGCCTACGCGACGCTGATCGCGACCCGCCCGACCGCCATCAATCTGAAATGGGCGCTCGACGAGATGGTCGCGGCGGTGCGCAACCGGCCGCGCGCCGAGCGCACCGCCGCCGCCTATCGCCGCGCCGCCGAGATCGCCGAAGACGACATCGCCATCAACCGCGGCCTCGCCCGCAGCGGCTTGCCGCTGATCGAGGCGATCGCAGGGCGCAAACAGCCGGGCGAGCGCGTCAATGTGCTCACCCATTGCAACGCCGGCTGGCTCGCCGCGGTCGATATCGGCACCGCCACCGCGCCGATCTATGCGGCGCACGACCGGGGCATTGCCATCCACGTGTTCGCCGACGAGACGCGGCCGCGCAATCAGGGCGCTTCGCTGACCGCCTGGGAACTCGGCCAGCATGGCGTGCCGCACACCTTGATCGCCGACAACACCGGCGGCCATCTGATGCAGCACGGCCTCGTCGACCTCGTCATCGTCGGCACCGACCGCGTCACCGCCAATGGCGACGTCTGCAACAAGATCGGCACCTATCTCAAGGCGCTCGCCGCGCGCGACAACAACGTGCCGTTCTACGTCGCGCTGCCCTCCCCGACGATCGATTTCAGCATCGGCGACGGCGTCGCCGAAATTCCGATCGAACAGCGTGGGGCGAGGAAGTCGCGACCATGACCGGCCGCACCGCCGACGGCCGCATCGAGACCGTGCGCATCGCCCCCGACGGCTCGCCGGTGGCGAATTATGCCTTCGACGTGACGCCGGCCCGCCTGGTCACCGGGCTCATTACCGAGCGCGGCGTGATCGAACCGTCCCGCGCGGCGCTGGCGGGGGCTTTCCCGGAGCGCGCGGCCGGGGCAAGATAACCCTTTCTGCCAGCCTCGGTTGCACAGTCGGAGTGCGTGCCGTGCGTAAGCTCGAAACCAAGCCCGCGACGAACCTGCCGCTACCCGGAATCCTGACGATGAGCGTCAACCTGATGCCGGCACCGCCGCCGGTCGATCGGCGCCAGTCGCCGACCGCGTTCGCGATCGCGCGCGGCACCGCGCGGTTTCTGCATGCGCTCGGTTATTCGGTGGTGAGCGAGCTGCCGCTGCCGTCGGGCCGCCGCGCCGACCTCGTCGCCTTGGGCGGCGGCGGCGAAATTCTGATCGTGGAAATCAAATCATCGGTCGCCGATCTGCGCGCCGACCAGAAATGGTCGGACTACCGGCTGCATTGCGACCGCCTGTTCTTCGCCACCGTCGCCGAGGTGCCGCGCGCGATTTTTCCGGGCGGGACCGGCCTCATCGTCGCCGACGCCTTCGGCGCCTCGATCGTCTGCGACGCGCCCGAGCACAAGCTGGCGGCGGCGCGGCGCAAGACCGTGATGCTGCGGTTCGCCCACGCCGCGGCGCTGCGCCTGCAGGCGCTCGGCGATCCACAAGGGCCGTATGCGGGGGAAATCTAAAAACCGAGCGCGGCAGGTGCGGCGGGCGCGGCCGGCACGGCAGGTGCCGCGGCTGGCGTCCCGGCCACCAATGCCGGGGTGAATTGCTTGACGCCGTCGTGATCGAGCACGAACAACGGCACCACGCGTTGCATCTCGACGTCCGTCACCAACGCCAGGCGGCGATTGTCGAGCACGATCCAACTGCCGTCGAGGCGCGCGGCAACGATGGCATGGTCCTCGCCGATGGCGGTGTCGCGCACGATCACGAGCCGCAAATCGTCCTCGGCGAACCCGATGGCGATGAGCGCGGCATACTTCGCGATGGCGTAATCCTCGCAATCGCCGCGGCCGCTCGTCAGCGTCGCGAGCGGCGCGCTCCAGCGGTCGGCAACGCCCCATTGGGCGAGATCGCTGGTCGGACGCACGGCAAGATTGATCGCGCGGTTGACGACGCCGATGCGGGCGCGGCCCTCCTGCATCCGGCCTTGCGCCACCACGTCGAGGAATTTCTGCGCCGCCGCGGGACATGATGTCGCACCATCGCCGCATCGCGCCAGTACGTCGCTCTCGGCGCGGAGATCGGCGGTGACGCCGTTCCACTTCGTCACCAATTCGCCGCGCGGTCACCGGCACGACATCGAGCCCGAACGGCTCGGCCGCCGCCGACGCCGCATCGGACGCCGGCGCGGGATCGGTCGCCGCGGCAATCGCCGTGAAATCCAGCTCTTCGTGCGCCGACGCGGTGGCCGGCCCGGCGAAAACGGCCGCCAAAACCAAGAGCAAACCCGCAATGCAGCGCGCCGCAACGCCACGCATCGACATGTCGACGTCCCTGATGGCGCGGACGTCGCGCGGTGCGCGCGCGCCCGGCTCGGTTTTGTTCAGGAACGCGATAGCGCGGGGCTTGGAGCTATCGGATTAAGACGGGGCAGCCTTGCCGGGAATGATTGCGGAGAGCGTGCAGGAACCACGACGCCGACTCTTCGAATTTTCGCGCAATTTTATTGAATTGCCGGCGCGCCCTTGTGCGGTCGGGCGATTTTGCGTTTAAATGGAACAGTTTCAGCGGCAACGAAAATGCGGGAGGAACCATGCGCCGGATGAGCCATTTCAGGCTTTGCGGCCTCGCGATGCTGGGCGCTGTCGCCGGCCTCGCTTTCGGGCTAGGCACGGCTTGCGCCGAGGACAAGGTGTTCGAGCTCAAGCTCTCGCATTGGGTGCCGCCGACGCACCCGTTGCAGAAGGCGATCGACGAGTGGGGCGCCGACGTTGAAAAGGCCTCGGGCGGCACCATCAAATACAAGATCTTTCCGTCGCAGCAGCTCGGCAAGGCGTTCGACCATTACGACATGGCGCGCGACGGCATCGCCGACTTCACCTACGTCAACCCGGGCTATCAGCCCGGCCGCTTCCCGATCATCGCCGCCGGCGAACTGCCGTTCATGGTCGGTGACGCCCATGGCGGCATTCGCGCCATCGATGCCTGGTACCGCAAATACGCGGCGACCGAGATGAAGGATGTGCATTACTGCTTTTCTTTCATCCTCGATCCGCTGACCTGGCATTCCAGGACCAAAAAGATCGTGGTGCCGAGCGACATCAAGGGCATGAAGATCCGGCCGTCGCAGGCGACCGTCGCGGCGTGGGTGACGTTGCTCGGCGGCACCAACGTGCAGGCGAGCGCCACCGAAGTCCGCGACGTGATGGAGAAAGGCGTGGCCGACGCCGTGACCTTCCCGTGGGGATCGACGATCCTGCTCGGCGTCGACAAGGTCACCAAATATCACATGGACGAGCCGGTCCACACCACGATGTTCCAGTGGCTGATGAATCCGCGGACCTACGCCGCCATGTCGCCGGCACAGCAAAAAGTCATCGACGATCACTGCACCACCGAATGGGCTGGCAGGTTCGCCGATCCGTGGGCGGACTTCGAGCACGCCGGGCTGGAGAAGATCAGGGCCGAGCCGGGCCACGAGGTCTACAAGATCACCGACGAGCAGCTTGGCGAATGGAAAAAGTCGGCCGAGCCGCTGCATAAGAAGTGGGCCGATGCCGTCCGCGCCACGGGCGGCGATCCCGACACGATCATGAGCGAACTCAAAGCGTCGCTGGCGCAATACAAGGCGGCTTACTGAAAGCCGGGGGGCAGCCGCCGGCGCGGGCGAACGGACGACGGCGGAATTGTCTTCCGCCAATCACACGGAGCTGCCATGACCGAGCCGACCGCCGACGGAGCCCCGGATGCGGGCGCCGCGCCGCGCGAGCCGCGCGGCCCGATGCACTGGTTCATCGATACTATCGAGTTTATCGCGGCGGCATTCGTCGGCATCGTCGCGCTCGACATATTCCTCTCGGTCATGCTGCGCGACTTCTTCAGCGTGCAGATTCCGGACGCCTATGATTTCGGCCGGCTGCTGCTCGGCATCCTGATCTTCTGGGGCATCGCGGCGACGAGCTATCGCGGCACCCACATCACGGTCGATCTCATCTACGCCAATGTCGGGCCGCGGCTGCAACGCTCGATCGACGTGTTCGCCACGCTGGTGCTGTTGTTCGTCGTCATGGTGCAGACCTACACGCTCTACGACAAGGTCTGGACCACCCGCGCCGACCATGTCCTGACCTTCGATCTGCGGCTGCCGACCTGGCCGTTTTTTTTCGTGGCCTGGCTCGGCGACGCCTCCGCTGTGCTGCTCATCGCCATCCGTACCTATCGGCTGATCTTCCAGCCCGGCGAATTCGGCGGGCGCTACCAGATCAAGCCGGTGGAGTGAGCATCGTGAGCAGCGAAGCGGTCGCCGTCATCGGCTTTGTGGTGCTGTTCGTGCTGATGCTGTTGCGCGTGCCGGTCGGCATGGCGATGGGTCTCGTCGGCGTCTCCGGCTTTGCCTATCTCGTCAACGGCGAGGCGGCGCTGAAGATCATCGGCCACACCTCGATGCGCACGGTGACCGATTACACCTTCGGCGTCATTCCGATGTTCCTGTTGATGGGCGCCTTCGTCACCCATTCCGGCATGAGCAAGGAACTGTTTCGTGCCGCCAATACCTTTCTCGGCCATCGTCGCGGCGGTCTCGGCATCGCCACCATCGCGGCGTGCGGCGGCTTCGCGGCGATTTCCGGCTCCTCGGTCGCGACCGCGGCGACGTTTTCGGCCGTCGCCTATCCGGAGATGCGGCGTTACGGCTATCCGCAGTCGTTCGCGGTCGGCGTGATCGCCGCCGGCGGCACGCTCGGCGCCATGCTGCCGCCGTCGACCGTGCTCGCGGTGTACGGCATCATCACCGAGCAGGACATCGGCAAACTGTTCATCGCCGGCATCGGCCCCGGCATCCTCGCCGCCTCGATGTACATGATGACGGTCGCCCTGATCGGCTGGGCGCGGCCGGGCTATCTGCCGGCAGGCCCGCGCAGCCCCTGGAAGGAGCGGCTCATCGCGCTCCGCGACATCTGGGCCATGCTGCTGCTTTTCATCTTCGTCATCGGCGGCCTCTATGGCGGCCTGTTCACGCCGACGGAGGCCGGCGGCGTCGGCGCCGGCGGCGCGCTCATCATCGGCGTCCTGCGCGGCCGGCTCGATTGGCTCAAGATCCGCCGCTCGCTCCTGCAGGCGACCCGCACCGCCGCCGCGGTCTTCACCGTGCTGATCGGGGCGCTGCTGTTCGGCTATTTTCTCACCGTGACGCAGACGCCGCAGAACGTCACCGCGTTCCTCGCCGGGCTCGGCATCGGCCGCTACGGCGTGCTGGCGCTGATCATGGTGATGTACGTCGTGCTCGGCTGCCTGATGGACGCGCTCGCCATGGTTATCCTGACCGTGCCGATCATTTTCCCGGTCATCAAGGAGCTCGGGTTCGATCCGATCTGGTTCGGCGTCATCATCGTCATGACCGTGGAGCTCGGTCTCATTCACCCGCCGGTCGGCATGATCACCTTCGTCATCAAGAGCGTGGTGCAGGACGTGACGTTCGCGACGATCTTCAAGGGCGTGTTGCCGTTCATCCTCACCGACCTCATCCGCCTCGTCATTCTGATCGCGTTTCCGATCATCGCGCTCTGGCTGCCGTCGCAGATGTAGCGGCCAGACACTTACGTCTTATCCTTGGATCGGTCGGTCGAATTCCTCCGGCTGTTCGAAGCGACGCGCCGGGCGCGCTCCTGAATTTTCGCACCAAACAGCTTGAGCGCGTCGCGGTCGAGCGGAAATTCGGCGGTCAGTCGATCGCGGAGCGGGCCTGCCAGCTCCGCGAGTTCCGACGCCAGCGCTTCGACGCGGCGCACGGTCGCCGCAGGAGAAAGGCCGACAGCGGCGGCGAAGCGCTCCCAATGGCGGCGTTCCAGATATTCGGCACGGTTCTTGTCGGCAATTGTCATCGCCAGGTTTCGTGTAATTCCCTCGTACGCGAGGGCGCTGATGAGATCGTACGCCGGTGCAAGCCGGACGGCGCCTGACGACAGCAAGAGGGAATAGTTCTTGCCGTGTCGGTCGGTGTCGCCGATGCAGCAGGCGAGTATGATCAAATCGAGCAGCGCCAGCCGGTCCCGCGCGGCCCGTCGCGCATGGGCGTCGATGACGCGAAAGAGATCGGCCAGGCCGGGACCGCGCCGCGCCTGGTATTTTTGGGTCGGGAAAAGACCGAGAGCCTGGCAGAAATCCTCCTGATGCAGCCGCGCGACGCGCCCGGGCGCAAGCGGCTTGCGGTCGTAGCGCTCGACGAGAAGGTAGGAGCGGCCGTTGGTCATGCGGGCCTCGGCCGCCGCGACATCGAGACCGGCAGCCGCCGCCAGCCGCATGCAGAAAAATTCGTTCTCGACCGTCGCATAAAGCCGATCGCTCGCGGGCTTGAGGATATGGGTCGAAGCGGCGCCGTGCAGCGGAAGCGCAATCTTGCCGTCGAACACCGCGACCGCGAGCTTGGTCTGCGCCCCGGCCAGCGACATGGTGACTTCATCGTCGCCGGCAAGCAGCGGTCTTGCGGGCAACCGATCGATGACGTCCGCTAGCTCAGTGTCGCTCAAGGTACGGTACGCGGCTTGATCCGGCGGCTCCGCGCGGCCGATGGACAGTGCGCCGGCGGCTTCTGCGCCGATTTCTTCCAGCAGGCCGTAAACGTCACCCTGACTGCGCCCGAGCAGGCGCGCTGTCTGCTCCAGGATGCGATCCTCGGGCAGCAGATTGGCGAACCATGGGGTTGCGATGTCCGCGGCGTATTCAGTCGATCGGAACGGCATGGTGAGTGAGATGGCGAAATTGTCCGGCCCGGCCCGCCATGCGGAATCATAGGCGAACGACAGGCCGGCACCCGCTTCTCTGATCTCGCCGACCAATCGATCTTCGAAATAAACGGGGAGCATGTCAGCCGTCGGCTTCGTAGGCCGCCGTGAGCTTCAGGCCCAAAGCGGCCGCCACCCGCAACGCAGGGCCGAGCCGCGCCGTCTCCTTTCCCGCCTCGAGGTCGACGATGAAGCGCTCGCCGGTGCCGACCGACAAAGCGAGCTGGCGCTGCGTCAAATGTTCGCTCGTGCGGGCCTGCCTGACGGCCTTTCCCAGGTCCGCCGCGGTCTTGATTGCCAAGGTCTCCATGCCGGGCTCCGTTCTTACCGATCGGTAAGATATGGAGCTTGCGCACGAGATTCAATATTTTTCTTCCTGATCGGTAAGAATATGTCTGGATTGACCGCGTTGAGTAAATTCTTACCGATCGGTAAGAATCGCAGCGCCGCCTGCACGCACTTACAAGTCTGAGACGGTCACAGATTGCCGGCAAGATCGTCGAACACTGGGACGTTATTCAAGACGTCCCAGAACAATCCGCCAACACCAACACGATGTTCTAATTTCTTCCCCCCGCCAGCACGGCGCGGGTGGCGCGGTCGGGGCCGAAATCGTCGACGCTGTCGATCGCCAGCAGGTCGGCGAGGCGCGTGCGGGCGCGGTTGACGCGGCTCTTGATCGTGCCGACCGCGCAGCCGCAGATATTCGCCGCGTCCTCGTAGGAGAAGCCGGAGGCGCCGACCAGGATCAAAGCCTCGCGCTGGTCCGAAGGCAGCCGCGCCAGCGCGGCGCGAAATTCCTCGAATTCGACCCGTCCGGTCTGTTCGGGGTGGGATTTCAGCGTATCGGCGTAGCGGCCGTCGGCGTCCTCCACCTCGCGCCGCCGCTTGCGGTACTCCGAGCGGAACAGATTGCGCAGGATGGTGAAGAGCCAGGCCGGCATGTTGGTGCCGGGCTGGAATGAATCGATATGAGCGAGCGCGCGGAGCAGGGTCTCCTGCACCAGATCGTCGGCGCGGTCGATGTTGCCGCACAGCGATATCGCGAACGCGCGCAGACTAGGAACCGTGGCGAGAACCTGGTCGCGAATGGCTGGATCGAGCTTCATTTCGCCCCATCATCTTGTTCGCTCAAACGACGGACCAGATCGGTGATGTGGTCCGGGACGCCCTGATTGACCACGTCGTCGTACATGGCGCGCAATTGCTGGCCGATGCGGACCTGTATTTCGCGCCCGAGGCGGACCTCGGTCTTGCGTGATGTCGATGTCCGTCCCATCCCGTCCTGGACTTCCGGCTTGTCGGCCTCGGCCGCCGCCGGCTCGATGTTGGCTGTCTTACGGCTCTTCATGTCTGTCGTGTCCCCCGATCCACCGTGTGCCATGATTTTCCTGGCGTGCCCTACCCTGCCGATCTCACCAACGCGCGGCCCCGGCGAAGGTTCCAGCCATCCTCTACCGATTTTGGAACTTAGTTTGCGCCGCGGCGTTCTAGCCCTTAGCCTCGGGAACCTGAAGGGGAGGGTCTATCCGTGTCGACCTCGCAAGCCGTCATTCAGCATCTGCCGTTTTTGCGCCGCTACGCCCGCGCCTTATCGGGCAGCCAGTCGTCCGGCGACGCCTATGTGGCGGCCGCGGTGGAATCGCTGATTGCGAGCCCCAAGCTATTGGATTCAGGACCTAATCCGCGGGTGGCGCTCTACCGCCTGTTCACCAAGATCTGGAATTCGGTGCCGATGAACGGCGAGGCCGACACCGCTGAGCCGAACCTGGCGCCGGAACGCCATCTGACCCAGATCACGCCGCGCCCGCGCCAGGCCTTCCTCCTGGTGGCGCTCGAGGGCTTTTCCGAGGAGGACGCGGCCGACATCCTCGACTGCGACCTGCCGATGCTGCGCGAACTGGTCGAGGAATCCGGCCGCGAACTCGCTGTCGAAATCGCCACCGACGTCCTCATCATCGAGGACGAGACCTTCATCGCCATGGATATCGAGGCGCTGATCGAGAGCCTCGGCCATCGGGTCATCGGCGTCGCGCGCACCCATACCGAGGCGCTGGCGCTCGCCGCCAAGAAGCGGCCCGGACTGATCCTCGCCGATATTCAATTGGCCGACGGCAGCTCCGGCCTCGACGCCGTCAACGAACTGTTGGGCAGCTTCGAGGTGCCGGTGATCTTCATCACCGCCTATCCGGAGCGTTTCCTCACCGGCCAGCGGCCCGAGCCGGCCTTCCTGATCGCCAAGCCGTTCCAGCTTGCGGTGGTTTCGGCCGTCGCCAGCCAGGCGCTGTTCTTCGGCCGCAAGGCGCGCCAGCGCGAGCGGCAACCGACGGCGTAAGCTCCGCGTCGCCCGTCGCGGCGGCGCGATTTGCCATCTTACCGTCATTCCGGGGCGCCCCGCAGGCGCGAGCGGAGCCTGTCATCGGGCCGGCCACTTCGGGCCGGACCCGTTGGCGGCGCCCCGGAATGACTCCCTCCAAAAAAATTAGGGCGCAGCCGATCGGTCCATCGGCTGCGCCCAAGATGCCGGCCAAGCACGGGGGGAGGGGGGAAAGGATGGCCGGTCCCCACACTAAGCCGCTACCCTCCGGTTTGTTCCGGCGCCAAAGCCCGCGATTGCAGCTCCCGCACCGCTTTTCACGCGGCTGTGAATAGCCGGCGCCGGCCTCCTTTGCCGCCGTCACATGCGGAACCGCCGCCGCGTTTCCACGTTCTCTTCGGGCGTGGACCAAATGGTTCGGGCTTTCGGGACATGGGGGACTTGTGATGCTTCGGAGCGATTCCGATGAGCGTGGTATCGTTTGTTTTGTCCGGTAAATCCTTGGGTACGGCCGCGGGCGCCGTGGCGGGCGCTGTGGTCAGTGCAATCGGACTGATTTCGTTGTCGTTGTTCGCCGCGGCGCTGATCACGTTTCCGGCCTGGCCCACGACTGCAGGACTGACGGGTGCGGGACTCTCGGCGACCCCTGCCTTGTCGGTCGACCGCGCGCTCAAGGGTGACCGGCTGCCGGTCAGCGTCCATCCCACCACAGCCCCTTTGGCAGCCCCTTTGGCAGCTCCTTTGGCAGCTCCTTTGTCTGATGAAAGCCAGCCGGCGCCCGCGCACCCGCGAACCCGTGCGCAAATACCGCTCGGCTGCGACGCCGCCTTCAGCCCGATTTCCGCGCCGCGGTTGGCGCACGTTTTCCGCCGCTGCGCGGTTTGATCTCGAATTCGATCTAAATTGGAACGTTTTGTTCCACGTGAACGCATCAGATTCGTGATTTCAGTCATGTCCGCGTCGCGGCCGATCCGGCACGACGTCGGAACCTTTCGGGAACCTTTTGCGCCGCTCCGCGATTGACGGACGGCATTCATCAGCGGGGCGTCACAAATGTCAGCAAACAACAAGCTGTCAGCGCGTGCCTGCATTGCGGTCTTTGGCGTAATGCTCGTCACCGTCCGTCAGCGCTCCGGCTTTCGCCCAATCGCAACAGCCGCGCGACGCGATCCAAGGCGCGGAGGCGAGCGCGGACGAGCTTCCCGCGCCATTGCGCCGCCAGATCGTTTCCTATCCCGGCAACGAGCCGGCCGGCACGATCATCATCGATACCGCGCATACGTTCCTTTATCTCACGCTCGGCGGCGGCGAGGCGCTGCGTTACGGCATCGGCGTCGGGCGCGAAGGCTTCACCTGGACCGGCGTCGAGAAGATCTCCCGCAAGACCGAGTGGCCCGACTGGATTCCGCCGGCGGAAATGATCGCGCGCCAGCCCTATTTGCCGCGTTGGGTCGGCGGCGGCCCCGGCAATCCGCTCGGCGCGCGGGCGCTCTATCTCGGCAACACCGCCTACCGCATCCACGGCACCAACAATCCGAATTCGATCGGCAAGCACGTCTCCTCGGGCTGCATCCGCTTGCGCGATGCCGACGTGATCGATCTCTACGGACGCGTCGGCATCGGCACCAAGGTGATCGTGCTGCCGAACGATCAACGCCAGGCCTTACGTGATCAGGCTTGGAGCGACCAGAACTCGGCGCGACGACGCGCACGGCGTCGCCATCAACACGGGCCGCAGCGGCGTGATGACGGCGCGGATCTTCGTGACGCCGGTTTCGGCCGAGCGTGCAGCGCCGCGCGAGAGTATGACCGGCACGCCGACCTTGTTCGGCCTCTACTGACGCGGCACCGCACGCTGCGAAATGCTCGTGTCAAGCCCGATGTCGGCGGCACTTTTCTCGAGTTTGTCGAAATCCACGGCCTTGACCCGGATGCCGGCGAGGCCGAATTGTAAGGTCATGCACGAGCCTGATGCCAAGCACACCACGCCCGAACCGGAACGGGCGGCCACTAGCGGAGCAAATGAGTTCTTTCCCGACACCGCGACTGTGCGCACGGCGCTCGAAGCCGGCCGGGTCGGTGTTTGGTCATGGGACATCGCGTCCGACGCGGTGACCTGGTCGAGCAATCTCGAGGCCATTCATGGCCTCTCTCCCGGCAGCTTCGACGGCACCCACGCGTTCTTCACGCGCGAGATCGACGAACAGGACCGCGACCAGGTCGCCAGTTCCATCGACGAGACGCTGCGCACCGGGCGACCTTACTGGGTGCGTTACCGCATCCCGCCGCGGCAAGGTGGCGAGGAGCGCTGGATCGAGGCGCTGGGAACCGTGCAGATCGAGAACGGCGCGCCCGTGCGCATGGTAGGAATCTGCCAGGACGTGACTGAACGGGTCAATCTCGAGGCGGAATTGCGCAACCGCGTCAGACAGCAGGAGGCGCTCGCCCAGCTCGGCGAGCGTGCCTTGGTGGAAGGCGATCTCGACGCGCTGCTGGGCGACGTTGTCAATACGGTCGCGACGACGCTGCCGGTCGATTTCGTCGAGGTGCTCGAACTGTTGCCCGGCGATACCGACCTCCTGCTGCGCGCCGGTTTCGGCTGGAAGTCGGGTTTCATCGGTACCATCGTCACCTCGCGCCACGACAGCCTCTATGCGCGCTACACGCTCAATTCGGCCATCCCCGTCGTCGTAGCGGATTTCGCCGCCGAGACGCGGTTCACGATCCCGCAATATCTGACCGATCATCGCTGCGTCAGCGGCGTCGGCACCACGATCGCCGGCCGCGACGGCCGCGCCTACGGCATCCTCGGCGTCTGCACCAACAAAAAGCGCGAGTTCGGCGCGCAGGACACGCGGTTCCTCGCCGCGGTCGGCAATCTGGTCGCCGGCGCCATCCAGCGCCGGCAGCTCGAAGACCGCCATGAATTGATGATCCGCGAACTGCGCCACCGCTCCGGCAATCTGTTCTCTCAGCTTCTTGGCCTTGTTCTCGCAAACCGCGAAGAATTCGAAAACCATGGCCGAGCTGACGACCAAGTATCAGGCCCGCGTGCTCGCTCTGGCGAACGCGCACCGGCTGATCACGGAAGCCGGCTGGAAATCGACGACGCTCGCCGAATTGCTGCGGGTCCTGCTCGGGCCCTATCTCGACCGCGTAACGTTCGACGGTCCCAATGTCGATCTCGACCCCGATCCGACCTTCAGTCTGAGCGCTGCGCTGCACGAACTGACCGCCAATGCCAGCAAGCACGGCAGCCTGTCGCGGCCGCAGGGCCGCCTCGAGCTGAGCTGGTCGGTCGAGCGCGCGCGGCGCGGGCTCACGCTGACGCTCGACTGGGTGGAACGCAACGGCCCGCCGACGCGGCGGCCGCGGCGCACCGGCTTCGGGGCGCGGCTGATCGGCCTCGTCATCGAACGGCAGATGAACGGCGAAGTGCACCCGACCTACCGCAACGACGGCCTGTCGGTTCGGCTGGTCGTGCCGCTCACGCACGAACGCTGGCCGACCCAGCCGGAGACGATGGCGAGCCCGTCACCGACCGCGTGAGCGCGAGCGTTGCGCGTGACGGCATCATTGCCGCGCTGTATCGTGCCGCAGTCGCATCACGACCGAACCGGGCTCCAGCATGAACGAACAAAAGGTCACTATCCCCTCCGCGGGCTTGCGGCTCCATGGCATGCTCGGCGTGCCGGCGGGACTGCCGCCGGGCGAGCGCCGCGCCGCGTTCCTGGTGCTGCACGGCTTCGGCACCAACTGCGAATCCGGCAGCGTGACGGCGCCGACGCGGATCTTGAGCGACTACGGCTACGTCACGCTGCGCTTCGACATGCGCGGCTGCGGCAACAGCGAAGGCGAGTTCGGCCGCGTCATCTGTCTCGAACAGGTCGAGGATCTCGGCAACGCGCTCGATTTTCTGGCCAAGCATCCTGCCGTCGATCCCGACCGCATCGGCGTGATCGGTTCCAGCTTCGGCGGCGCCGTCGCCGTCTATGCCGCCGGCGTCAACCCGCGCATCGCCGCCGCGATCTCGAACGGCGGCTGGGGCCATGGCGAGCGCAAATTCCGCGGCCAGCATCCGACGCCGGAGGCCTGGGCGAAGTTCACCAAGATGCTGGCGGACGGCCGCGCCCATCGCGCCCGCACCGGGCAATCGCTCATGGTCCACCGTGACGCCATCGTGCCGATCCCCGCCCATGTGCGCGACAAGCTCGACCAGCAGAACGTGACCATGCTGCCGGCCGACGCCGTCGAAATGTTTCCGGCCGAGACCGCGCAAAGCATGTTCGATTTTCGTGCCGAGGAAGTGGTCGGCAAGATCGCGCCGCGCCCGCTTCTGCTCATCCACGCCGCCAACGATTCAGTGACGCCGACCGAGCAGTCGATCGAGTTGTTCAGACACGCCGGCCAGCCGACCGAGCTGCATCTGTTCAGCGGCGTCGATCATTTTCTGTTCAGCGAAAACTCCGCGCGGGTGTGGGGCGTGCTGCGCCACTGGCTCGATGCTTATTTCCCGGCCAGCTAAGAGAGAAAGTGCGTGACCGGGAGAAGATCATCATCGCTCACGGCGAGTTGGCGCACTTCATCGCCGACGTGCTGATCGCCAAGGGCGCGAGCGCGGCCGACGCCGCCGGCGTCGCCGACGGTCTTGTTTGGGCCAATCTGCGCGGCGTCGACGGGCACGGCGTGTCGCGGCTGCCGCTTTACGTCAAAATGATCGAACGCGGCGAGATCGACCCGACGGCGCGGCCGCGTCTCACCCACGATCGCGCCGCGACCTTCGTTATCGACGGCGGCCGTGGTTTCGGCCCGGCGGCGATGATGCAGGCGACCGCGCTCGCGACCGAGCGCGCCCGCATCGCCGGCGCCTGCTTCGGCCTGGTGCGCGAAACGACGCACACCGGCGCGGTCGGGCGCTACGCCCAATGGATGGCGGAGCGCGGCTGCGCGGCGCTCATCATGGTCGCCGGGCCGGCGTTCGTCGCCTATCACGGCGCGCGGGTCGCGAGCCTCGGCACCAGCCCGATCGCCATCGCGGTGCCGAGCGACCGCGGGGCCATCGTGCTCGACATGGCGACCTCGACGATTTCCAACGGCACGATCATCCAAGCCCGCGCGACCGGCGAACCCTTGCCGCCGGGCGCCGCGCTGACGGCGGCCGGCGAGCCGACCACTGATCCGCGCCAGGCGGAGATCCTGCTGCCGCTCGGCGGCGCGAAAGGCTCCGGGCTCGGCCTGATGTTCGAAATGCTCGCAAGCGTGCTTGGCGCCGCCCCGATCCAGGCCCCCGCGCTCGGTCCACAAAAAGACACGCGCCGCATCCAGAACTGCGCGATCCTCGCGATCGATGTCGCGACCTTCCGGCCGCTCGAGGATTTTTCCCACGACGCCGATGCACTGGCGGCGATCCTGAAATCACTGCCGCGCCAAGCCGGATTCGACGAGATTTTATTGCCCGGGGAACGCTCCGGACGCACCGAAGCGCGGCGCCGCGAACATGGTATTCCAATTCCGCCGAAGCTATGGGCGGAACTTGCGACGATCGCTCGAGCGCACGCCGTCAAACTCCCAACCCTCTTGCCTACCTGAGGGATTCGGCCAAAACAAACAATGGTCCGGCTTTCAGCAAAACGGGCGGCGGTGTCCGGTCCTGACGGCGCGTCGCGCGACAACCGGCTGCTGCTTCAACGTTGCCGGACGCGGCAGCATCTGCGCGAGAATGGCGAGAAACAACAAAAAGGAAAGCACCAGCTCGGTCACCATGATCGTCATAGCTCTTCTCCGTCCGTCACCTGCGTCTGTTTTTGAATCCACATCGCCGCAATCGAAACGTGTCTCGGCGTTTCCAAAGCATAAAATCACGCGGTAACCGCGCCGAAATTGACGCAAATCAACCGGAAACCTAAGGGCTGTTACGTAGTTCTCACGCTTCCGCGAGCCGCAGCCCGATCAGGCGGTCGAGCGCGGCGTGGTCGGCCAGGAGATCGGCGGAGCGGCCGGAATGCACGACGCGGCCGCGCTCGAGCACCAGCGCGGACTGCGTCAAAGCGAGCGCGATGTCGGCGTGCTGCTCGACCAGAATGAAGGCATTGGCGCCTTCGCCGGTCATGCGCCGGATCGCGGCGGTCAATTCCTCGACCACGATCGGCGCGAGCCCCTCGAGCGGCTCGTCGAGCAAAAGCAGCGCCGGATTGGTCATGAGCGCGCGCGCGATCGCCAGCATCTGCTGCTCGCCGCCGGACAATTGGTTGCCCATGTTGCGGCGGCGCTCGGCAAGGCGCGGAAACAGATCGTAGACCGCGGCCAGGTTCCAGCGCCCGTCGCGGGCCGCGACGGTGAGATTTTCTTCCACCGTCAGCGTCGAGAAAATCTCGCGTTCCTGCGCCACCCAACCGATGCCGGCGCGGGCGCGGCGATGCGGGGCGGAGCGCGTCACGTCGACGCCGCGCCAACGAATGCGGCCGCGGCGGACCTGGGTGTAGCCCATGATGGTGAGAAGAAGCGTCGATTTGCCGACGCCGTTGCGGCCGAGCACGGCGAGGCTGCCGCGCTCCGGCAGCTCGAAGGCGACGCCGTCGAGCACGACCGCGGAGCCGTAGCCGGCCCGGATGTCGTCGAGCGCGATCAGCGGCTCAGCCATGGCGGCCCTCAGCGAGCACTTTGCCGCCGGCCTTGCCGAGATAGACCGCGCGCACGCGCGCATCGGTCGCGATCTCGTGCGGCGTGCCTTCCACCAGCACGCTGCCGCCGACCATCACGATCACGCGGCTGGCGAAGCGAAACACCAGATCCATGTCGTGCTCGATGAACAGCACGGTGATGTCGCGCGGCAGGCCGGCGATGGCGGCGAACAATTCCGTGCTCTCTTCGCTCGGCACCCCGGCCGCCGGCTCGTCGAGCAACAACACCTTCGGCCGCGTCGCCAAGGCGAGCGCGATCTCGAGCAGGCGCTGCTGGCCGTAGGCGAGTTCGCGCGTCGGCCGATGGGCGACCGCCGTCAACATCAGCGACGCGAGAATCCCGTAGGCCTCGTCGATTTCCTGGGTGTAAGCGGTGAGCTGCCGCCACCAGATCGGCGCGACGCCCCGGCGTTCGCACACCGCGAGCGTCACCGATTCGAGCGCGGTGAGATGTGGAAACAGCGAATTGATCTGAAAGGTGCGCACGAGGCCCCGCCGCACCCGTTCTTGCGGGGCGAGGCCGGTGACGTCGTGGCCGGCCAGGAAGATCTGGCCGGCGTCCGGGCGCAGCATGCCGGTCAGGAGATTGATCAGCGTCGTCTTGCCGGCGCCGTTCGGCCCGATCAGCGCGTAGCGCGCGCCTTCGGGAAGGCGAATCGCGATGTCGGAAGCGACGACCAGCGAGCCGAAGCTCTTGAAGAGTCCGCGCGCTGACAGCGCGCTTTGGCTGTCGCCGCCGGCGTTGCCGTCCGTGCTCACGTCGCCGCCTTGGCGCGCCGCGCCAGCAACGACAGGCCGCCGAGAATGCCGTTCGGCACCAGCATCACCACGGCGATGAGCAGAAGGCCGATCCAGAAATACCAGAACTGCGGATTGAGCCCGGAGAACTGGTCACGCGCGACCATGTAGACGGCGGCGCCGATCAAGCCGCCATAGAGCCGGCCGGTGCCGCCGAGGATGAGCATGACGAGAACGTCGGCCGAGCGCTGGAAGCCCAGCGCCTCGAGCGAGACGGTCTCGGTCGTCTGCGCCAGGACGGCGCCGGCGAGCCCGGCGACGACGGCGGCAAGCGTGTAGATCAGGCGGATATGCGCATGCGTCGATGCGCCGATCGCCGACATGCGGGTGGTGTTCTCACGAATGCCGCGCAAAGCGAGCCCGAACGGCGAATGAATGAGCCGCCGCGCGACCAGGAAGACCAAAAACAAGAGGATGAGCGAGTAAGAGTAGGCGGTGTAGCCGTAGAGATCCAAGTGAAACACGCCGAGAATCGGCCAGGTGTGGATGCCCTGGAGCCCATCCGAGCCGCCAGTGAGCCAGCTCGCGCTGTTGGCCGCCTCCTGCAGCAACAAGCCGATGCCGAGCGTGATCATGATGAGCGCGAGATGCCGGAAACGGGCGATGATGAAGCTGGTCGCATAACCGAACACCCCCGCCGCCACCGCGGCGATCAAAAAACCGGAGATCGGCTCGCCCCAGCCGTGCGCGGAAAGCAATCCCGCGGTATAGGCGCCGATGCCGAAATAGGCGGCGTGGCCGAGGGAGACGATGCCGCAAAAGCCGAGGATGAGGTCGAGCGAGAGCGCGAACAGCGCGGCGATCGCGATCTGGCTCGCCAAAACGAGATAGGACGGCGTCAGCACGAACGGCAGCAGCGTCGCCAGCCAGAACGCGATCTCGCTCCAGCGCCAGCGCAGCTGCGCATGCAGATAATCACGCGGGCTTGTGACCGTGGCGGCCGTCACGCTTCAGCGCCTCCCGAACAATCCGCTCGGCCGCCACATCAACAGCACGATCATCACCAGATAGATGAGAATCGAGCCGGTCGCCGGCACGTAGTATTTGCCGGCGATGTCGCTGACGCCGAGCAGCATCGCGGCCGCGAACGAGCCGCCGATCGAGCCGAGGCCGCCGACCGATACCACGATCAGCACATAGATCAGGTAGGTGAACGCGAACGACGGGTCGAGGCCGACCATGGCGATGGCGAGCGCACCGCCGAGACCGGCGAGCCCGCCGCCCAGCGCGAACGTGACCGCGAACAAGGCGTCGACGTTGATGCCGAGCCCGCGCGCCATGCGCTGATTGTTCACCGCCGCGCGGACCTGCGCCCCGAAGCGCGTCGTCTCGATGCCGACGACGAGCGCCACCGTGATCGCCAAGGCGATCGCGATCAGGAACAGCCGATAAGCGGCGAAATGAAGCCCCAGGAACGCGATCGAGCCGCGCAGATAGGCCGGCACCTGCACCGGCTGCTGATCGGTGCCGTAGATGTAGGCCGCCCCCGCGATCGAGACGAACACGATGCCGATCGTCAGCAGGCATTGCTCGAGGTCGCTGGCGCGATAGAAGCGCCGGAAGAACACGCGCTCCAGCACCACGCTCGCCGCCGCCGCGACGACGAACGCGACCGGCAGCGTGGCGAAGAACGGCCAGCCCAGATCGTTGGTCAGCGTCACGGTGGCGTAACCGCCCAGCATCGCGAAGCTGCAATGCGCCAGGTTGACGAAGTTCATCATGCCGAGCGTGACCGACAGGCCGACCGACAGCAGGAACAGCAGCATGCCGTAGGCGAAGCCGTCGAACAACACGCCGAACACTGGGGGCATTGCAGGCGACCTAAGATGCGCGACGCCGCATCACTTCTTCATGCGTTCCTTCACCGGGTCCTTGACGTTCGGGACGGTGTCGAACTCGACATTACGCAATCCGTCGCCGACTTTTTCGACGCGGTTGATGTGAACGTTCTGGATGATGTCGCGCGTTTCCGGATCGATGCTGATCGGACCGCGTGGGCTCTGCCAGCTCATGCCCTTGGCAGCCGCAATCAGCGCGTCACCATCGGTCTTGCCGCCGGTCTTCGCCAAAGCGGCATAAATGAGATGCGCGCCGTCGTAGCCGCCGATCGAATAGATGTCCGGATTGCGGTGGAACTCGTCGTTGTAGGCTTTTACGAACTCATGATTGAGCGGCGAATTGATATTATAGTCATAGCTGGTGACGGTGATGATGCCGAGCCCAACATCGCCCATGCTCTTGAGCGCGCTCTCGAAGGTGAGCGAATCCTGGCCCAGCACTTTGATCTTGGACGTATCGACGCCGCGCTCGGCCAGCGCCTTGCCGACCGCAGCCGGCTGGGCCCCACCGGGAATCCAGATGTAGATCGCATCCGGCTTGGTATCCAAGGCACGCTGGACGAACGCGGAGAAATCCGGGTTGGCGACGGGGAACCGGACCGAGCCGACGATCTGGCCGCCGGCCTCCTTGAAGCCTGTGTGGAAAGCGGTTTCGGCGTCGATGCCGGGGCCATAGCCTGACACCATCGTGTAGACCGTCTTGATGCCATGCTTCGCCGCCCAAGTGCCGAGCGTCTCATTGAGCTGCGGCGTCGTGGTCGATGTGCGGGCGATGTAGGGAGATTTGGTGGTGATGATCGAGGTCGCGGCGTTCATGACCACCATGAACTTCTTCGCCTCGGCGGACACATCGGCGGCCGCGAGCGCGTTGGGCGTCAGCGCGAAACCGGCGATAATGTCGGCGTGATCGCGCACCACCAGTTCCTGCGCCAGCCGCTTGGCGAGATCCGGAGCGACGCCGCCGACGTCCTTGCGGATGAATTCGAGCTTCTTGCCGGCGACCGTATCGCCGTGCTGCTTGACATAGAGCTTGATGCCGTTGTCGAGCTGGATGCCGGTGTCGGCAAATTGGCCGGAATAGGCATTGATGATGCCGATCTTGATGGTGTCCTCGGCATTCGCCGCGCCAGCGCCGAACGCCGCCAGCGCTAACCCCACTGCCACGCCTGCGTATTTTAGCATCACATCCCTCCCTGTGCGGAACCGCTTATTATGTTCTTCTCTATCCTGGTTCAGGTCGGATGCAAGCGCAACGGACCATTTGCCGCTTGCGCCGATATCCTGACCGATGGGCGCTGGCCCGCTGGCGGGCACGCGGCGGCGGGCCAATCCGTGGCCAATCCCTCTCCACAATGGCGCGAAGAACAGATAAGCCAGTGCCATGGATCGAGAGCGGACGGCGGACAGCACCATCGACGACCGCGAGGTCGCGCGTTTCGACCGGCTGGGCGAGCAATGGTGGAACGTGCACGGGCCGATGGCCGCGCTGCACAAGTTCAATCCGGCGCGCCTTGCCTATATCCGCGACCATGCGGCGGAGCATTTCGGCCGCGATATCAGCCGGCGCGACAGTCTCGCGGACTTGCGCATGCTCGACATCGGCTGCGGCGGCGGCATTCTTTGCGAGCCGCTGGCGCGGCTGGGGGCGGCAATCGTCGGCATCGATCCGGCGGCCAATAATATCGCGGTCGCACAGCGCCATGCGGCGCAAGCGGGGCTGACGATCGACTATCGCGCTGTCACGGCGGAGACGCTCGCCGAAGCCGGCGAGGAATTCGACATCGTCCTCGCCATGGAGGTGGTCGAGCACGTCACCGACGTCGGCCGGTTCGTTGCGCTCGCGGCCGCCCTGGTGAGGCCGGGCGGGCTTCTGTTCATCGCCACGATCAACCGCACCACGAAGAGCTTCGCGCTGGCGATCGTCGGCGCCGAATACATTTTGCGCTGGCTGCCGCGCGGCACCCATCAATGGGAAAAATTCGTCACCCCGGACGAACTCGAGAGCGCCATCGCCAACAGCGGGCTGAGCCTGATCGACGCCGCCGGCGTGAGCTACGATCTGCTAGCCGACCGCTGGCGGCAGACGGCCGACATGGACGTGAATTACATGATGGTCGCGGAGAAGGCGGCGTAACGCTGCCGTCAATTGAACTCGTCCGGCAAAATCGGCAGGGGATGAAACTCGATGCCCTCGTCGTTCAGTTCCTTGGCTTCCTCGGGCGAGGCTTCGCCGTAGATCGAGTGGTGCTCGGTTTCGCCGTAGTGGATCTTGCGCGCCTCTTCCGGGAAACGCGAACCGACATAGCTCGCATTCTTGGTGACGTGGTCGCGCAGTTCCTTGAGCTTCTGCCGCAGCTCGCGTTCGGCGCCCGACATGATGGCGACCGCCGCTTTGGCGGATGCGGCCGATGGCGGCGGCGCAACCGGCAACGGCGCGGCGGACGGCGGCGCCTGGGGCGGAAGCTGGGGCGGCGGCTCGACCAACTCGACCGCCTCGGCGCGGGCAAGCCGCGGCGCCATGATCGCCTTTTCGACCTTCATGGAGCCGCACACCGGACAACTCACCAAGCCGCGCTTCGCCTGCTTGTCGTAGGCGGCGGAGTTCTGGAACCAGCTTTCGAACGTGTGGCCCTGCTCGCAATTGAGCGCGTAACGGATCATGGCGGCCCCACGGCATGCAGATGGGTCGGCTCGGCCATCGGTTCGATGAGTTCGAAGCGCCGGCCGTGCAGGAGCGATGGAACGCGCCCCCGCGCGGCGCTGACTTGGCCCGGATCGATTTCGGCGAGCACCACCCCCGGCTCGGTGCCGCCTTCGGCAATGACGCGGCCCCACGGATCGACGATCAGCGAATGACCGAACGTCTCGCGGCCGTTTTCGTGGCGGCCGCCTTGGGCGGCGGCGAAGACGTAGCAGCCATTCTCGATGGCGCGCGCGCGCATCAAGACGTGCCAATGCGCCTGGCCGGTCTGCTGGGTGAAGGCGGCGGGGATCGACAGAAACGAGGCGCCGGCCTCGGCGAGCGCGCGATAGAGCGCGGGAAAGCGCAGATCGTAGCAGATCGTGACGCCCAGACGCCCCCACGGCAGATCGGCGACGACGGCGAGCTCGCCGGGGCGGTAGTTGCGCGATTCGCGGTAGCTTTCGCCATTGGCGAGATCGACGTCGAACATGTGAATCTTGTCGTAGCGCGCAATGATGTCGCCGCGGGGATCGATCAGGAACGAGCGGTTGGCCGCCTTGTCGGGCGAGGCCTTGACGGCGAGCGAGCCGATATGGACGTAGAGCGAAAGTCGGCGCGCCGCCTCGCGCAAGGCGGCGAGCGTCGGGTCATGCTCTTCGTCCACGATGGTCGCGAACAGGCGCTCGTGCTTGACCTCCATGATGTTGGTCATTTCCGGCGTCAGCACATAGTCGGCGCCGCCGCGCTTGGCCTCCTCGATGCCGGCGAGCGCGGCGGCGAGATTGGCCTTCGGATCGGTGCCGGAACGCATCTGCACGAGACCGGCCGTGAAGGCCGCGGGCGTCGCCGCGCTCATGCGGGCTGTCCTTCGCCCGCGCCGTTACCGCCGAGCCCGAGCAGCGGATCAAGCTTGCCGGCATCGTCGAGCGCGTAAAGGTCGTCGCAGCCGCCGACATGGGTCAACGCCGATGAAGATTTGCGGAACCGTGCTGCCGCCGTTCGCGCGTTCCATCATCGCCTGCCGCATCTGCCGATCCGCCGTCACGTCGATCTCATGGAAGCTCACGCCTTTGCGGGTCAGGAGTTCCTTTGCCATGTGGCAATAGGGACAATATCGGGTGGTGTAGATTTCGATCGAAGTCATAACGATCCGTTAAGTCTATCAAATGGTTACTGCTTATATGGCGGTTCCTGCCGGGTCGGCAACCCGGGCGAACACGAGGACGTCGACGTTGGCGGCGCCGGCGCGCAGGAGCGCCCGGGCGCAGCCTTCGACGGTGGCGCCGGAGGTCAGCACATCGTCGACCAGCACCAGCTTGCGCCCGACCACTGCCGGCTTGCCCTCCGGCGGCACGCGGAACGCCCCCTGCACGTTGGTGGCGCGTTCGTTCCGCGTCAGCCCGACCTGCTGCACGGTCGGCTTGACGCGCTTGAGCGCGCCGGCGGCGATGGGGACGCCGCTCTCGACAGAAACCGCGGCCGCCAGCATGGCCGATTGGTTGAACCGCCGCGCCCACAGTCGGCGCCAATGCAACGGCACCGGAACCAGCGCATCCGCCTCGGCGAGAATTTCGCGGCCGGCATGGCCGACCCAGCGTCCCATCATCGGTGCGAGATCGAGCCGGTCGCCATATTTGAGGCTGTGCACAAGCGCGCGCGAAATCTCGTCGAAGCGTACGGCGGCGCGGGCGCGGTGATAGGCCGGCGGCGCGGCGATCGCCTCCATGGACAGGATGCCCGGGCCGGGATCATAGACGAAGGGAACACCGAGACGTTCGCAATAGGGCCGCGTAATGAACGACAGTTTCGACCAGCACGCCGGACAGAGCCCCTGCGCGGTCACCGGCTCGCGACAGACCGCGCACAGGCGCGGCAATACGAGATCGAGCGCCGTGCCCCATACCGCCCGCGCGGCCGCGGCGCCCTGCTTGAGCCGCATAGCGCAACCGGCGCGTGCCAACTGGGCCGTGATCATCCCCATGGAGGTACGCTACCGCCGTGCCGGCGACTTGTCATGCGCGTTTACGGCATAGCCTCATGGCTGATCATCCGGCATCCGACAGCCCATTGATCTTCGACCGCGCGCTGTTGCGCGCGCGGCGCCGCCGCGCGGCGGCCATGGGGCCGGCGACGTTTCTCATCGACCGCGTCGCCGAGGATCTGGCCGACCGGCTCGGCGCGGTGCTGCGGACCTTCAAGCTCGCGCTCGATCTCGGCACGCCGAGCGATGCGGTGCGCACCGCGCTCGCCGGTCTGGGCTCGGTCGAGACCATCGTCACCGCCGACAGCCTGGCGCCGGCGCGCGTGCCGCCCGAGGGGCTCATCGTCGTCGCCGACGAGGAGGCGCTGCCGTTTGCCGACTCGACATTCGATCTCGTGGTCTCGGCGCTGTCGCTGCAAGGCATCAACGACCTGCCGGGCGCGCTCGTTCAAATCCGCCGCGCGCTCAAGCCCGACGGCTTGCTGCTGGCCGCGCTGATCGGCGGCGAGACGCTGACCGAGTTGCGGCAATCATTCGCCACGGCCGAGAGCGAAATCGAGGGCGGCATCTCTCCCCGCGTGGCGCCGTTCGCCGACGTGCGCGACCTCGGAGGTTTGCTGCAGCGCGCGGGCTTCGCGCTCCCAGTCACCGACGCCGACCGGATCACGGTGCGCTACGATTCGGCCTTCGCCCTGATGCAGGATCTGCGCCGCATGGGCGCGACCAACGCGCTGGTCGAGCGCCGGCGAACGCCGCTGCGTCGCGCGACGCTCATGCGCACGGCGGAGATTTACGCCGCACGTTTCGCCGACGGCGACGGCCGCGTGCGCGCGACCTTCGATATCGTGTGGCTGTCGGGCTGGGCGCCGCATCCCGGTCAGCAGCAGCCGCTCGAGCCCGGTTCGGCGCAAGCACGATTGGCCGATGCGCTCGGCGCGCGGGAAGTATCTGCGGGCGAGAAGACCGGGCGCTGACCCGACCTATTTCATCGCGGTGGCGACGCTGCTGTAGAAATTCTTGACGTTCGAGCCGAGCGTCGCGACCGTTCCGACAATCACGACGGAAACGCCCGATGCGATCAGCGCATATTCGATCGCGGTTGCGCCCGTATCGTCACGCCAGAAGCGTTGCAACAGAGCGAGTGTCGAAGACTTGTACATGGCGTTCTGCCTCTTCACGACTGACTGCGCGTTTCTCGGAACGTTTCTTGGCGTTGTTTTTTTGGCGTTGTTTTTTTGGCGTTGTTTCTTCGCTTTGTTGGTCGGCGTTGCTACCGGCGTTGGTTTCACAGCTTCATGATGTTCATAACAGCGTCACGAGGTGCGGGATCAGCGGCTCGTCGGCGGGCGGCATCGGATAATCCCGCAGCGCGCCCGGCCGCACCCATTTGAGATTCTGCCCCTCGCGCGGCTCGACCATCCCTTCCCAGCGCCGGCACACGTAAAGCGGCATCAAGAGGTGAAAGTCCGGATAAAGATGGCTCGCGAAGGTCAGCGGTGCGAGGCATTCCTCCTTGACGGCGATTCCCAGCTCCTCGTTCAGCTCCCGGATCAGACTCTGTTCCGGCCGTTCGCCTGCTTCGATCTTGCCGCCGGGAAATTCCCACAGCCCGGCCATCGACTTGCCTGGCGGACGCTGCGCGATCAGCACGCGGCCATCGGCGTCGATGAGCGCGCAGGCGGCGACAAGCACGAGTTTGACGCTCACGGCTCTCAGCCTCGATCTAAACAGGTGAAGGTAAAGAGCGATTCAAATCCGCCGGGTTCCGGCCGGATTTCGCCACGGTAGTTAACAAACCGTCAGGACCGGTAATCGCCGTTGATGGCGACGTATTCCTTGGTGAGGTCGCAGGTGAGCACGCGGTCGCGGCCTTTGCCGAGACCGAGCGCGACCTTGAGGGCGATCTCGGGCTGCTTCATCGCCGCGGACACCGCCGCTTCGTCGTAGCCCGGATCGCGCGCGCCCCTGTGGGCGACGCGGATGCCGTTGAACCAGATCGACAGTTTGTCGCGGTCGGCCGGTTCGCCGGCCTTGCCGACCGCCATGACGACGCGGCCCCAATTGGCGTCCTCGCCGGCGATCGCCGTCTTGACCAGCGGCGAATTGGCGATCGACAGCGCGACCCGGCGCGCCGAGGTTTTGGACACCGCGCCCTCGACCGTGATCTCGACCAGCTTGCGCGCCCCCTCGCCGTCGCGCGCGACCTGCTCGGCGAGGTCGGCGAGGACTTTGTCGAACGCCTTGCGGAACGCCGCGAGCCGCGGATCGCTGGCGCGGCCGATCCGTGGCGCGCCTTGGGCAAGCGCCGCGCCGGTGGCGAAGGCAAGCAAGGTGTCGGAGGTCGAGGTATCGCCGTCGATGGTGACGGCATTGAAGGTGTCGGTGACCCCCTCGCGCAGCAGCGTCTGCAGCGCCGCGGGCGCGATCGGCGCGTCGGTGAAGACGAACGCCAGCATGGTCGCCATATCCGGCGCGATCATGCCGGCGCCCTTGGCGAAGCCGTTGATGGTGACGGTGGTCTTGCCGATGCGCGCCCGCGCCGTGGCGAGCTTCGGGAACGTATCGGTCGTCATGATGGCCCGCGCCGCCGCGTCATAGGCGTCGGGCGCCGCGTCGGCGACGAGTTTTGCCATGACGCCGTCGAACGCCTCGGCCTTGAGCGGCTCGCCGATCACCCCGGTCGAGGCGAGAAAGACCTCGTCGCGCTTGCAGCCGACGGCCGCGGCCGCGAGCTTCGCGGTGAAAATACAGGCGTCGCGGCCCGTTTTGCCGGTAAAGGCGTTGGCGTTACCGGAATTGACCACCAGCACCCGGGCGCGGCCGCCCTTCACGTTGGCGCGGCACCATTCGACCGGCGCCGACGGACATTTCGAGCGCGTGAACACCCCGGCGACGCTGGTGCCCGGGTCGAACACGGCGAGCATCACGTCGGTGCGGCCCTGATAGCGGATGCCCGCGGCCGCGGTCGCGAAGCGCACGCCGTCGATCGCCGGCATATCGGGGATCGTTTTCGGGGCGAGTGGGGAGACGGCGGTGGACATGACAAACCCCGGCGTCGTCATGCCCGGGCTTGACCCGGGCATCCATGCGGAAGAGGAGCGTTGCCTAAGGCTGCATGGGTTGCCGGGTCAAGCCCGGCAATGACGAACTTCGAAATTGCTTCCAGGGCGCGGCGCAGACAATCCCTACTTCTTCGCTGGGGCGGCCGGATTGAGCGAGGGGTCCGGCGCCACGGGCTTATCCATGCGCTCGATATTGGCGGCGCCGCGCAGCTTTTCGACCAGCGCAGCCTGCGCGCGGTGGGTTACGTAGGTCTCGATCTGGCTCTTGACCTGATCGAAGGTCGGCGTCGGCTTCACGCGCTTGTCCTCGACCTTGATGATGTGCCAGCCGAACTGCGTTTTCACCGGGTCGGAGACCTGCCCCTTGTCGAGCTTGAAGGCGACCTCCGAGAACTCCGGCACCATTTGGTCCTTGGTGAAATAGCCGAGATCGCCGCCGTCGGCCGCGCCCGGATCCTTCGACTTTTCCTTGGCGAGCGTCGCGAAATCGGCGCCCTTCTTCAGCTCGGCGAGGATAACCTTGGCCTCGTCCTCGGTCGGCACCAGGATGTGGCGCGCGTGCACTTCCTCCTCGCCCGGCATCTGCTTGATGGCGTCGTCATAGACCTTGTGCAGCTCGGCGTCGCTGACGGCCGCCTTGCCGGCGTCCTGCAGCAGCGCTTCCATCAGCAGCCGGTTGTGGTCGAAGCTGATCCGGCGCTTGACGTTCCGGACGGTCGCCCAGCTTCTGCTGCTCGGCGGCCTGCGACAGCACGATCACGTCGGCGAGATAGGCGACGAGGTAATCGTGCTTCTTCTCCGGCGCCATCGCCGGCATGTTGCCGCCGATTTCCTCCTCGGCGAAGGCGAGGTCGCTCTGGTGGATGTCGACCCCATTGGCGCGGGCGATCACCGGATCGTCGTCCGCGGCGCGCAGACCGCCGGTCGGAATGGCGAGGCATGCGACGATGGCAAGCGCGCCGAGCACGCGAGGAACGAGCGGGGTCGAGGAGATCATGGATCACGGTCCTTTGGGCGAACGGATACAGACGCCGCTTCGCGGGCGCGGTTTTCTGGGCGCGGACACTCGCCGAAACGCCTCTTCTTGGCAATGGGCGAGTGAACCTGCGGCGTGACAACCGCGTGAACGGACGCCTCGCATTGACAACAAATCCACCCCCTCCTATCTCTCGATCAAAGTCCGGGCAAGGTCGCCTTGCAACGGCCCGAATAACGCCGCATTTTCCGCCGGTTGGACCAGAGCGCCGATCGCGAGGACGTTTCAAGAGCACGATCCGAAAGGTGGGGACCGGTTTTCGGACAAGATCATGCTCGATCAAATAGCACTGCCGCCAAGACGTACTAGGTCAAGTCGTGCGTTAACTAAGTCGTACTGTGGCGCAGCCCCATTGGAAGGATGATGCGATGATCGGCGCGGTCGCCCGCAAACTGTTCGGTTCCTCCAACGACCGGCGCGTCCGCACCTACCGGCCGCGCGTCGACGACATCAACGCGCTGGAAAAAGAGCTGGAGCAGCTGTCCGACGACGCGCTGCGCGCCCGCACCGAAGAATTCAAGCGGCAGCTCGCCGACGGCAGGACGCTCGCCGACATTCTGGTGCCCGCGTTCGCCACCGTGCGCGAGGCCGGCAAGCGCACGCTCGGCCAGCGCCATTTCGACGTTCAGCTCATCGGCGGCATGGTGCTGCACGACGGCAAGATCGCGGAGATGAAGACCGGCGAAGGCAAGACGCTGGTCGCCACGCTTCCCGTCTATCTCAACGCGCTCGCCGGCCGCGGCGTCCACGTCGTCACCGCCAACGACTATCTCGCCAAGCGCGACGCCGAGTGGATGGGCCAGATCTACAAGTTCCTCGGGCTCGACCGTCGGCGTCATCGTGCACGGGCTCGACGATGGCGAGCGCAAGCGGGAGTACGACTGCGACGTCACCTACGGCACCAACAACGAGCTGGGCTTCGACTATCTGCGCGACAACATGAAATACCGCGTCGAGGACATGGTCCAGCGCGGCCATGTCTACGCCATCGTCGACGAGGTCGACTCGATCCTGATCGACGAGGCGCGCACGCCGCTGATCATTTCCGGCCCGCTCGACGACCGCTCCGAGTTCTACAACACCATCGACACCTATGTTCCCAAGCTCGACAAGGGCGACTACGAGGTCGACGAGAAGCAGCGCACGGTCACGCTCACCGAGCTCGGCATGGAGCGGCTGGAGCAATGGCTGCGCGACGCCGGGGTCCTCAAGTCCGAAGTCACTTTCTAACGTCGAGAACGTCTCCGTCGTGCACCACGTCAACCAGGCCCTGCGTGCGCATAAATTGTTCCAGCGCGACAAGGACTACATCGTGCGCAACGGCGAGGTCGTCATCATCGACGAGTTCACCGGCCGCATGATGCCGGGCCGGCGCTATTCGGAAGGCCTGCACCAGGCGCTCGAGGCCAAGGAGCGCCAGCCGATCCAGCCGGAAAACCAGACGCTCGCCTCGATCACCTTCCAGAACTATTTCCGCATGTACGACAAGCTCGCCGGCATGACCGGCACGGCCGCGACCGAAGCCGACGAGTTCATGGACATCTACAATCTGGAAGTCCTGGAAATCCCGACCAACATGCCGATGATCCGGCTCGACGACGACGACGAGGTCTATCGCACCGCGGCGGAGAAATATCGCGCCATCATCGCGCTGATCGAGGACTGCAAGACGCGCGGCCAGCCCGTCCTCGTCGGCACCACCTCGATCGAGAAATCCGAGCAGCTGGCGGAAATGCTGCGCCAGCGGGGCTGGGAGCAGCACGACTTTTCCGACCCCAACGCCTTCGCCGCACTCTATTCCGGCGACGAAGGCGCCACCAAGGCCAAAGTGTTCGCCATCCTCAACGCCCGCTATCACGAGCAGGAGGCGTATATCGTCTCCCAGGCGGGCGTCCCCGGCGCCATCACCATCGCCACCAACATGGCCGGCCGCGGCACCGACATTCAGCTCGGCGGCAACGCCGACATGCGCATCCGCCAGGAACTCGCCGACATCGCGGACAAGAGCGAACGCGACAAGAGCGCGGGCGCCGCCGACATCCGCGCCCAGGTCGCGCGTCTGAAGGAAAAGGCGCTCGGCGCCGGCGGGCTTTGCGTGCTCGGCACCGAGCGCCACGAAAGCCGCCGTATCGACAACCAGTTGCGCGGCCGCTCCGGCCGCCAGGGCGACCCCGGCCACTCCAAGTTCTTCCTGTCGCTCGAAGACGACCTGATGCGCATCTTCGGCACCGACAAGCTCGACGGCATGCTGACCCGACTCGGGCTGAAAGAGGACGAGGCGATCGTCCATCCCTGGATCAACAAGGCGCTGGAAAAGGCGCAGCAGAAGGTCGAGGCGCGCAACTTCGACATCCGCAAGAACATCCTCAAATACGATGACGTGATGAACGATCAGCGCAAGGTCATCTTCGACCAGCGCATCGAATGGATGCAGGACCAGGCGGCGGCGGAAGTCGTCGCCGACATGCGCCATACCGTGATCGACGATCTCGTCGCCAAGTTCGTGCCGGAGAACGCCTATCCCGAACAATGGGACACGCCGGGCCTCAAGGAGGAGATCAAGCGCGTGCTCGGCCTCGATCTGCCGGTCGACGAATGGGCCAAGGAAGAAGGCATCGCCGACGAGGAGCTGTTCGCCAGAGTCGAGCGCCGCGCCGACGAGCACATGGCGGCCAAGGTCGCGCAGTGGGGCGCCGACGTGATCCGCTACATCGAGAAATCGATCCTTTTACAATCGCTCGACCATCTCTGGCGCGAGCATCTGGTCATGCTCGACCATCTGCGCCAGGTGATCGGCCTGCGCGGCTACGGCCAGCGCGATCCGCTCAACGAATACAAGGCCGAGGCCTTCAGCCTGTTCGAGGCGATGAGCCAGAGCCTGCGCGAGGCGGTGACGGCGCAATTGATGCGGGTCGAGGTCATGGCGTCGCCGCCGCCGGACCAGCCGCCGGCG
Source organism: uncultured Pseudomonadota bacterium (assembly GCA_963836095.1). GTDB lineage: Bacteria > Pseudomonadota > Alphaproteobacteria > Rhizobiales > Xanthobacteraceae > BOG-931. The sequence goes on along the minus strand of CAWIHU010000009.1, from coordinate 71,307 downwards.
CCGCTGCCGGTGATGGAAGCGCACAAGATCGATCCGACCACGGGCGAGGATGAGATGGCGCTGGCGCTCGCCGGCGCCGATACGCTAGCCCGCCACGGCATCGGTGGCGGCGCTGCGGCGGCCACTGTTACAGCGGCCCGGCCGCAGGCCTCCCCGCAGGCGCGCAATCCGCAGGACCCCACCACTTGGGGCAAGGTCGGCCGCAACGAGGTCTGCCCGTGCGGCTCAGGCAAGAAATTCAAGCATTGCCACGGGCGCTACGTGTAAAGCCGAACTGCCTTTGTTAGCAACTCGTCATTGCGAGCGAAGCGACGCAATCCAGGGGAAGCGGCACGGCCCGCTGGGTTGCTTCGTCGCTGCGCTTCTGCAATGACGATAAGGCGTTCAGTGGACCGCCGCCCAGCGGCTGTCGAAATTGCCGGCGGGCACGACCGGCTGAGCGCCGTTGAGCGTGCCGTTGGCGGACGCCGTCGCGGTGTTGGCATCCTGCGGCGGATTGCTCTTGGCTGCATCCTTGGCCGCTTCCTTGGCCGCTTCCTTCGGATCAGGCTTGCCTGGCTCCGTTTTGGCGGCTTCGATCTTGCCGGGCTCGCGCTTGCCGGTTTCGTTCTTGCCGGTTTCGTTCTTGCCGGTTTCGTTCTTGGCCGGTTCGGTCTTCGGCTTCGGATGCAGGGCGGCCAATTGCGAATGAGCCGCAGGCTTTTGCGCCGCGCTCGCCTCCGGCACCGGAGTCGGAGCCGGCGTGGCCTGTTCGCTGCCCTTAGAAGAGAACAGGTTCGAGAAGAACCCGCCGCCGCCGCCGTTACCGCCGCCGCGCTCTTGCGAGCCCGCCTCGGTCGCGGCGACTTGCGTCGTATCGGCCGACTTCGAGCCGAACAGCGTGCCGAGCCAGTGGCCGGAGTCGGAAGGTGGCGGCTGCGTCGGCACATCGGCCGCGACGGCGCCCGTCGCGTCAGGCGGCGGTACTCTCGCCGGCGGCAGGTGACCGAGCTGAGCCAGGAACACGCGGTTCGCGCCCCCGTCCACGCCGGTCCTGATCGGTGCCACCGGCGTGTTGTTCCTGACCAGTTGCGCGTACTGCGCCTCGTCGGCGTGTTGTTTTTCCGCGGTCGGACCGGCGACCTCCGGAGCGACCGTGAACGCCGGACAGCGGCCGGTCGGGTTGAACGTCAGCGGCTTCGAGGAGTTGGCCGGCGGCTGCGGGTCGAACACGTAATGGCGGTCGCAGACTTCGACCTTGGGCTCGAGGCGCGTCACCTCGAAATGGTCGTTGCCCTCCTTGATCATCCGCCAGAACGCCATGCTCGGGTTGGTGCGGTGATGCGCCAAATTCGCCGGCGTCATGTGGAACGGATAGGCCTGAATCTGAAACGATTGCTGCCCGCCGAGCAGCGCTTCGCGCGCCAGCGAATAGATTTCGCCGATCTGCTCGTCGGTCATGGCGTAGCAGCCGCGCGACGAGCAGTCGCCGTGGATCATCAGGAAGGCGCCGTGACGGCCGTTGGCCTTGTCGTAGGCGTTGGGAAATCCGGTATTGATCGCGAGGTAATAGTTGGAATTCGGATTCATCAGGTCCGGCGTGATCTGATAGAAGCCCTCGGGCGCCTGACGGTCGCCTTCCCGGACTTTCGGTCCCAGATCGCCGGACCAGCGGCAGATCGGATAGACCTTCAAGAGCTGGTAGCGCCCGGTCGTGTCCTTCTTCCAGACTTCGAGCTCCGATTCCTCCTTGAACAGGCGGATCAGGATCGGCGAGTCCTTCGGCATGTGCTTTTCGTCGAGCAGCGCCAGCATCTGCGGCGACAGCTCTTTCATCGCGCGGGTCGGCAGCTGATAGACGCCGTCGGTATCGCAACCCGCAAGCGCCAGCGCGCCGGCAAAAACCGCCGACGCCATCAACGCGCGCACCGCACGCGCACGGAACAAGCTGGCGCGGATCAAAGCGATACTCCCCGACGAATGAAAAATCCCCGTGCCATCGCCGCTCCAATCGTTAGCGGCAAGACATGGCTTTCGCAAGGCAACAAATTCGGCAGACCGGTTGACCACGGCGGAACTGAACGAATGGTAAACTTTCGTAGAATTTTACACGTGAATGCAACGGCTTATTGACCGTCGCACGCTCGGCGCCAATCAGCCGAACGTCCGCCCAATGGCCATGAATTTCTCCCGACGCAGCCGCACCACGGTCGCGGCGTCGAGGCCCTGCAGGTCCGCGAGCGCATTGGCGATCGCTTCACCGGCCGCCGCGATGGCCGCGGCCGGATCGCGATGGGCGCCGCCCATCGGTTCGGGCACGACGGTATCGACGACGCCGAACTTCAGGAGATCCTGCGCCGTGATCTTCATGTTCGTCGCCGCCTCGCTCGCCTTGGCGGTATCGCGCCACAGGATCGAGGCGGCGCCTTCGGGCGAGATCACGCTGTAGATCGCATGCTCGAGCATGATGACGCGGTTGGCGGTCGCGACCGCGATCGCGCCGCCGGATACCGCCCTCGCCGATGATGGCGGCGACGTTGGGCACGCCGATGCGCAGGCAGGCTTCGGTCGAGCGGGCGATGGCTTCGGCCTGTCCGCGCTCCTCGGCGCCGATGCCGGGATAGGCGCCGGCGGTATCGACGAGCGCGATGACGGGAATTTCGAAGTGATCGGCCATGTCCATAAGCCGCACCGCCTTGCGGTAGCCCTCCGGCCGCGCCATGCCGAAATTGTGCCTCAGGCGGCTGTCGGTGTCGGCGCCCTTCTCGTGGCCGATGACGCACACGCTCTCGCCGCGGAACCGGCCGAAGCCGCCGACGATGGCTGCGTCTTCGCCGAACTTGCGGTCGCCGGCGAGCGGCACGAAATCCTCGATCAACTGGGCGACATAATCGACGCAATGCGGCCGCTGCGGATGCCGCGCCACTTGCGTCTTCTGCCAGGGCGTCAGCTCGGCATAGAGGGTCTTGAGCGCCTGCGCCGCCTTGACCTCGATGCGGCCGATCTCTTCGCCGATGGCGACGGCATCGCCGCCGGCCTCGAGCGCGCGCAATTCCTCGATCTTGGCCTCGAGCTCGGCCACGGGCTTTTCAAAGTCGAGGTATGAGCGCATCACGCAGACATAGGTATGGGTCAGGGGGTTGGGTATCGGTCAGGGGGTTGGGCAGACCGCGGCGGGCGTCGCACGCCGCTAACGCGTCGGGAGCGCGGAAGTCAAGCAAGCCGGTCACGAATACGGGAAAACGCGGACTTATCCGCCTTCCAGCCGGCGGAGTTCTTCCTCGACCACGGCGAGCAACGGTTCGAGGCTTTCATGAACCGTGTCCCAAATCGCCCTGTCGAGCACCCGTTCATATTCATGGCGGTAGAGGTTTCCGGCTCCGGCCATACCTTTCCACCGAATATGTGGATGTCGCGATTTCAAGTCAGGTGGCAGCCTCCGCGAGGCCTCGGAAATGATTTCAAGACACCGCGTAACCGCATAGACGGTGCGGCGATCTGCCAGGAATTGATCAACACTCAACTGGCCAACGAATGAAAACGCCAGAGCAATGTTGTAGCGGATATCAGTCAACGGACCGATGACGGGTTCAGAAGGCATAGATCGAATTGGCCGTTGCAAGCGGCTGAACGTATGGTTTGAGCGCGTCTTTGTTCACAACGTCCACCGGCCCCGAAAATAGTCCGGCAACAAAATCCTTCAGTTCGACATAGGCGAAAATGTCGAGTGAAGCATCGGGAGCCAACTCGATCATGATGTCGATATCGCTATCGGGCCGGGCTTCGCCGCGCGCGACCGAGCCAAATAAGGCGGCATGACGAATGCCGCGCGCGCGCAACGCGTCGGCGTTCTTCTGCAAAACGGCGATGACATCCTGCTTGTCCATGCGACGAGATTAGCAAAATCGGCGCTCAATTGCATCACCCGCGACCGTCTCCGGCTTCCCCCAAAGGGTGCAGATCGCGCACCAGGCTCTTCAACCGCTCCTCCAGCACGTGGGTATAGATCTGCGTGGTGGAAATATCGGCATGGCCGAGCAGCGTCTGCACGACGCGCAGATCGGCGCCGTTGTGCAGGAGATGGCTGGCGAAGGCGTGGCGCAGTACGTGGGGGCTCAATTGCGCCGCGCGCAGGCCGGCGGCGGCGCCGAGCGCCTTCAGCTCGCGACCGAAATGTTGCCGGGTGAGATGGCCGCTGCCGCCGAAGGAAGGAAACAGCCACCCCCTCTTGGGGGCGCTCTGGCCCGCTTCCGCCGCCAGCGCGAGATAAGCCGCCATGGCGCGCTTGGCGGCGTCGTTGAGCGGCACGAGGCGCTCCTTGTTGCCCTTGCCGCGCACGACGATGACGCGGGCGTCGCGCCGCGCCGCCGCGGCGGGCAGCGCCACCAGCTCCGAGACGCGCAGGCCGGTGGCGTAGATGAGCTCGACCAGGCAGGCGAGCCGCGCCGCGCGCAGCCGCACCGCCAACGGCGCCGACGCGTCGATCTCGCCGGCGACACGCAGCAGACGATCGACTTCGCCGATCGTCAGTGTCTTGGGCAGGGGGCGGGCGCGCTTCGGACCTTCCAGCACCGCGGCCGGATCATCCTTGCGCTGCCCCTCGGCATAGAGAAAGCGATAGAGCTGCCGCATCGCCGACAGCCGCCGGGCGACCGTCGCCGGACCCAATCCGCGGTCGGCCAGGTTGCCGAGATAGGCACGCAGATCGTCGGTCGTCGCGGCGGCGACCGACCCGCCGGAGCCGGCGAGGTACGCGGTAAAGTCGGCGAGATCGCGCCGGTAAGCGGTGAGCGTGTTGGCTTCCGCCCCCCGCTCGGCCGCCAGCATATCGAGAAACAGCGCCACCCGGCGCTCGCCGGACGTCGCCGCCCCGCGCGCCGGCCGAGCCGCTTCACCAACCGTCCGGCGCGCCGGCTTGCGAGCCATTTCTGCCGCCGCCTCAGCGGTTCTTGAAGAACTTGTCCGGCGGGATCGCCACGGTGATCTCGCGCGGTTTCGGTTGCACGAAATGCGCGAGCGAATATAGACCGCCATAGACGGCCGCGCCGAGCAAGGCGACCACGGTCAGGAACCGCAACAGGCTCGGCATGATCAGGCGCCCGCGCTTGCCGGTTGGTGCCGGCGAGGCGGACCGGGTAGCATCGGGTCTAGCGCCGCCGGACGAGCCATCGCTCGCGTCGTTGGCGAAGTCATCAGCGAGGTCATTGGGGCGTCATCCCTGGCGACAACAAGATTGCTGGGCTGTGGGTCCGGACCGAAATGATATATGACTGATATTGCATTACAAAACGACACCAATTTGGCGGCTGCGGCGTCCGCGGTGCTGCCAAGACTGGGACACCGCTCGATCGTCCTGGTCGGGATGATGGGCGCTGGGAAATCATCGGTCGGCCGCCGGCTCGCCGCCCGTCTCGGCATACCGTTTGTCGACGCCGACATGGAAATCGAAAAGGCCGCCGGCATGAGCATTGCCGACATTTTCGCCCGCCATGGCGAGCCGAGCTTCCGCAGCGGCGAGGCCCGCGTCATCGCCCGGCTGCTCGAAGCGGGACCGCAAGTGCTGGCGACCGGCGGCGGCGCCTTCATGAATCCGGACACCCGCGCGGCGGTCGCCGCGAAGGGCGTATCCGTCTGGCTTGCGGCCGACCTCGACGTATTGCTGCGCCGGCTCGGCAAGCGCCGCAGCGAGCGGCCGCTGCTGCAGACCGCCGACCCCGCCGAAACCATCCGCGGCTTGCTGGCGCAACGCGAGCCGGTCTACGCGCAGGCCGACATCACCGTGCAATCGCGCGACGTGGCGCACGATGCCATCGTGGCCAACGTCGTGACGGCGCTCGCCTCGTTCCTGCCGCCCGCCGCCACGCCGGCCGGACAGGCAGGTCAAGGAGAGGTGACCCCAGAACAGGCGACCGAAAGAAAGGTAGGCCAATGACCGTCCCCCTTCGCGCCGAATCCTCGACCGTCAAGGTCGCGCTCGGCGCCCGCAGCTACGACATTGTCATCGGTCGCGACCTCATCGCCACCCTGGGCGCGCGGGTCGCCGCGCTGCGGCCGGGCGCGAAGGCGGCGATCGTCACCGACGAGAATGTCGCCGGTTACCACCTCGCCGCGGCCGAGGCCGCACTCGCCGGCGCCGGCGTCGCCGCGACCCGCGTCACTGTTCCGGTCGGCGAAGGCTCGAAGAGCTTTCGCGTTTTCGAACAGGTGTGCGAGGCCGTCATCGCGGCGCGCATCGAGCGTGGCGACCTCGTCATCGCGCTGGGCGGCGGCGTCATCGGCGACCTCGCCGGCTTCGCCGCATCGGTGGTGCGGCGCGGCCTCGATTACGTGCAGGTGCCGACCACGCTGCTGGCCCAAGTCGATTCCTCGGTCGGCGGCAAGACCGCGATCAACTCGGCCCACGGCAAGAACCTCATCGGCACCTTCCATCAGCCGATCCTGGTCATCGCCGACACCGCCGCGCTCGATACCTTGCCGGAGCGCCAGTTCCGCGCCGGTTACGCCGAGGTCGTCAAATACGGGCTGATCGGCGATGCCGGCTTTTTCTCCTGGCTGGAGGCGAACTGGCGCGAGGTTTTCGCCGGCAACAAATCGTCGGGAAGTTTGGCCCGCGAGCACGCCATCGTCGTGAGCTGCCGCGCCAAGGCGGCGATCGTGGCGCGTGACGAACGCGAAACCGGCGACCGCGCGCTGTTGAATTTCGGCCACACCTTCGGCCATGCGCTGGAAGCGGCGTGCGGCTTTTCCGACCGCCTGCTGCACGGCGAAGCGGTCGCGGCCGGCATGGCGCTGGCGCTGGCCTTCTCGGCGCGCCGCGGGCTGATGCCGGCGGCCGAGGCCGAGCGCGCCATTCGCCATCTGGCCGAGGTCGGGCTGCCGACCCGGCCGCGCGACATTCCCGGCGGGCTGCCTTCGGTCGACCGCCTGATGGAATTGATGGCGCAAGACAAGAAAGTGAAACGCGGCGTGCTTACATTCATCCTCGTGCGCGGCATCGGCGCCGCCTTCGTCGAAGGCGGAGTCGACGAGCGCGAGGTGTACGCATTCCTGAGCGAGAAGCTTTCGGAGCGATGACGATTATCGCGTGGGCGACCGTCGCGGCGGTCGTGATCCTGCTCTTGATCTCCGCCTTCTACTCGGCGAGCGAAACGGCGCTGACCGCTTCCTCGCGCGCCGCCATGTTGCGGCTGGAGAAGCAGGGCAACCGGGACGCCACCATCGTCAACCGGCTCCTCGCCACCCGCGAGCGGCTGCTCGGCGCGGTTCTGTTCGCCAACAACCTGACCAACATCGCCGCCGCGACCTTGATGACGGGCCTGCTGCTCGATTTCTTCGGCCAGGCCGGCGAACTCTATGCCACGCTGGTGATGACCATCCTCATCTTCGTCATCGCCGAGGTGCTGCCGAAGACCGCCGCGTTCAACATCCCCGACCGCATGGCGCTCGCGGTGGCGCGGCCGGTTGCCATGACGGTGCGCGTGTTCTCGCCGGTGCTGCAGGCGGTCGAATTCCTGGTGCGGGTCATCCTGCGCGGCTTCGGCCTGCCGGTCGGCAGGATCCAGTCGATCCTGTCGCCGCGCGAGGAACTGCGCGGCACGGTCGACCTCATGCACCGCGCCGGCGTCGTGGAAAAGGCCGACCGCGACATGATGGGCGGTCTGCTCGATCTGCGCGAGTTGGTCGTCTCCGACGTCATGGTCCACCGCACCAAGATGGTGATGCTCAACGTCGACGAACCGCCGCAGGATATCGTCGATGCCGCGCTCGCCGCCACGGTGACGCGGCTGCCGCTGTGGCGCGATTCGCCGGACAACATTCTCGGCGTGCTGCACGCCAAGGATCTGTTGCGCGCTTTGCATGCGGCGGGCGGCAACGCCAGCAAGATCGACGTGGTGTCGCTGGCGACGCCGCCCTGGTTCGTGCCGGATACGACGCCGCTCTACGAACAGCTCGCCGCGTTCCGCGCCCGCAAGACCGCGCTCGCCTTGGTGGTCGACGAATATGGCGAGCTGGAAGGGCTGGTGACGCTGGAAGACATCGTCGAGGAGATCGTCGGCGACATCACCGACGAGCACGACGTTGCGGTCCCCGGCGTCCGCGCTTTGCCCGACGGCTCAGTCAATGTCGACGGCGCCGTGCCGATCCGCGATCTGAACCGGGCGATGGACTGGAACATCCCCGACGACGAGGCGACGACGATCGCCGGCGTCGTCATCCACGAGGCCCGTTCGATCCCGGAGCCCGGACAGAGCTTCACCTTCCACGGCTTCCGCTTTCAGGTCCTGCGCAAGACCCGCAACCGCATTACCGCATTGCGGGTGACGCCGCTGACCCGCAAGGCGGTGCCGGCGGCGAAAGCGAGCTGACAAGCAAAGTGCTATGACCGCGCAAACAAACGAAGTCCCGCATCAGGAAGCGTTCGCCGCGCCGATCGACCCGGGCGTGCGCATCGGCCATATCCATCTCAAGGTCGCCGATCTCGACCGCGCGCTCGCCTTCTATTGCGGCGTGCTCGGCTTTCAATTGATGCAGCGGTTGGGCGACCAGGCGGCTTTCATCTCGGCCGGCGGCTATCATCACCACATCGGCCTCAACACCTGGGAAAGCCGCGGCGGTCCGCCGCCGCCCTCCGGCACCACCGGCCTCTATCATCTCGCCATTCTCTACCCGACCCGCGCAAAACTCGCCGACGCGCTACGCCGGCTGATCGCCGCAAAAATCCCGCTCGAAGGCGCGTCCGACCACGGCGTCAGCGAAGCTTTGTACCTGCGCGATCCCGACGACAACGGCGTCGAGCTTTATTGGGACCGCCCGCGCGAGGCGTGGCCGCGCACGGCCGACGGCCGATTGTCCATGTATACGCACCGGCTCGATCTGATGGGGCTGTTGGCGGAAGCCGACGAAGCGTCACCGGAGAAGAAGACGTGAACGACGCTATGCGCCCTCGCCCGGCGCCGCCGCGTGAATCGCCAGCGCGTGGACGTCGCCGGCGAGTTCGCCCGCGAGCGCGGCGTTGATCATGCGATGCCGCTCGAGGCGGCTCTTTCCGCGGAAGGCCTCCGACACGATATAGAGGCGGAAATGGGTCTCGCCGCCGGGCCGGTGGCCGGCATGGCCTTCGTGGCGGTGCGACTCGTCCTCGACGCGGAGGCTCGCCGGGGCGAAAGCCTTACGCAACTTTTCGGTGATGATATCCGTCCTCGCCATGGCTGCATGCCTAGCTGGTGCGGCGCGCGCCGGTCAATGCCGCCGCGCGGTGATTTGCAGCCTGTCAAGTCTTGAAGGTGACACCACCCCGACCGCATAATCAGATGATGAGTTCGAATTCCCCACTGTTCGATCGGATCAGGGTCAAGCCCGACCAGGATCGCCGGCGTAACGCCGAGCTTCCGGGTTGCGAATGGCCGGACTGCGCCACGCCGGCGACGCACCGCGCGCCGAAAGGCCGGCTGCGCGCCGGCGAGTATTGGCGTTTCTGCCTGGAGCACGTGCGCGAATACAACAATTCGTACAATTTCTTCGCCGGGATGAGCGACGACGCGGTCGCGAAGTACCAGAAGGACGCCCTGACCGGCCACCGTCCGACGTGGAAAATGGGCTCGATCGGCGCCAAGCGCCCCGAGAGCCGCCGCGGTCCGGGGGGCGGCCGCGGCGCCGGGTGGGCGGCCGAAGACCCGTTCTCGCTGTTCGGCGAAACGGGGCGCTCCTCGTCCGGCCCTACGCGCCCTGCGCCCGAGCGCCGCACCATCCTCAACGCGCAGCGCCGCGCGCTCGACGTGCTCGGCCTTGAAGCCGACGCCAAGCGTGCCGATATCAAGGCTAGGTTCAAGTTATTGGTGAAACGTCATCATCCCGACGCCAACGGCGGCGACCGCAGCTCCGAAGATCAGCTGCGCGAGATCATCCAGGCGTACAATTACCTGAAGTCGGCGGGGCATTGCTGATCGCTCCAAGAGTGTCTGGCAGGGTTTCGCGGCCCCCAGCCATTCTGCTACCTTGAGCGCAGGACCAACGGCGACGCCGACTTGAAGCGCCGGTTGGACGCCTCGGACGGATCCGGGGTCACGGAGGTATCATTGACGGTCGCAGCGCAAACCAGTTCCGGACCGACCCAATCGGGCTTGCCGGACATGAAAGTTTCCATCCGCCAGCTGTTCGGCATCGACAGCGACATGGAAGTGCCGGCTTTCTCGGAGCCGGACGAGCACGTGCCGGACACCGACCCCGATTACCGGTTCGACAAGCTGACGACGCTCGCCATCCTCGCCGGCTTCGCCAAGAACCGCCGGGTCATCGTCACCGGCTATCACGGCACCGGCAAATCGACCCATATCGAGCAGGTGGCGGCGCGGCTCAACTGGCCGTGCGTGCGCGTCAACCTCGACAGCCATATCAGCCGCGTCGATCTGATCGGCAAGGATGCGATCGTGATCCGCGAAGGCATGCAGGTGACCGAATTCCGCGACGGCATTCTGCCGTGGGCGCTGCAGAACAATATCGCGCTGTGCTTCGACGAATACGACGCCGGCCGCCCCGACGTGATGTTCGTCATCCAGCGCGTGCTGGAATCCTCGGGCCGGCTGACGCTGCTCGACCAGAACAAGGTGATCAAGCCGCACCCGGCGTTCCGCCTGTTCGCCACCGCCAACACGGTGGGCCTGGGCGATACCTCCGGCCTCTATCACGGCACGCAGCAGATCAACCAGGGCCAGATGGACCGCTGGTCGATCGTCACCACGCTCAACTATCTGCCGCACGACAACGAGGTCGACATCGTGCTCGCCAAGGCGAAGCACTACCGCACCGCCGAGGGCCGCGACATCGTCTCCAAAATGGTGCGGGTCGCCGACCTCACCCGCAACGCCTTCATGAACGGCGACATCTCGACCGTCATGAGCCCGCGCACCGTGATCACCTGGGCGGAGAACGCCGACATCTTCAACGATATCGGCTTCGCCTTCCGGCTGACCTTCGTCAACAAATGCGACGAACTGGAGCGGCCACTGGTGGCGGAATTCTATCAGCGCTGCTTCGGGCAGGAATTGCCGGAATCGGCGGTGAATGTGGCGTTGAGCTGAGGACGCGTTGAGTTGAAGACGTTGCCGTCATGCGCGGGCTTGACCCGCGCATCCATCTGATCGGCAGACAAGATGGATCGCCGGGTCAAGCCCGGCGATGACACGGAAGAAAGTCCGTCGATTAATGACCTCGAACATCAAACCCAAAGGCCCGACCAAAGAAGCGCCGACCGAGCCGTTCAAGCGCGCCGTCGGCGTCTGCCTGCGCGCGATCGCCGGCAAGAGCGACATCGAGGTCGCGTTCGCCGCCGAGCGGCCCGGCCTGGCCGGCACCAAGGCGCGGCTGCCGGAGCCGTCGCGCCGGCTCAACGAGCGCGAAGCCGCCATCGTGCGCGGCCATGCCGATTCGATCGCGCTGCGGCTCGCTTGTCACGATCCCGCCGTGCACCGCAAGCTGATCCCCGGCGGTCAGCAGGCGCGCGCGGTGTTCGAGGCGGTCGAGCAGGCCCGGGTCGAGGCGATCGGCTCGCGCCGCATGGGCGGCGTGGCGAAGAACCTCAACGCCATGCTCGACGACCGCTTCCATCGCGGCAAGTTCGACGAGGTCTCGGACCGCGCCGACGCGCCGATCGAGGACGCCATCGCCATGCTGGTGCGCGAACGGCTGACCGGCGAGGCGCCGCCGGCGGCGGCGCGCAAGCTGGTCGAGCTGTGGCGGCCGCTGATCGAAGAGCGCGCCGGCCGCAATCTCGACCGGCTCGAGCGCGTGCTCAACGATCAGCGGCGGTTCGGCGACGTGGTGCACGATCTGCTCGATTGCCTCGACATGGGCGAGGAGCGATCGAGCGAAAGCGACGAGGACGAGAGCGACGAGGGCGAGCAGGACAACCGCTCGGACGAATCCGGCCAGGACGGCGAGTCCGCCGACTCGGCCGATCGCGAGCGCCTCAGCCTCGATCAGGCCGAGCCCTCGACCGAGGAAATGCCCGAGAGCGCGGCCGAAGCGGTCGACGCGCCCGCGGCCGAGATGGCCGAAGATGCCGAGCTCGGCGATTCGGAGACCGCCGCCGAGCCGTGGCGGCCGCGCCACAATCGCAACGAGCCGCGCGGCCCCGATTACAAGCCGTTCATAGCCAAGTTCGACGAGACCGTCGGCGCCGAGGATTTGTGCGAGCCGGAAGAGCTCGACCGCCTGCGCGGCTATCTCGACAAGCAGCTGTCGCATCTCCAGGGCGTGGTGGCGCGGCTCGCCAACCGGCTGCAACGCCTCTTGCTGGCGCAGCAGAACCGCGCGTGGGAATTCGACCTCGAGGAAGGCTTGCTCGACCCCTCGCGGCTCACCCGCGTCATCGTCGATCCGCTGCACCCCTTATCGTTCAAGCACGAGAAGGACACGGATTTCCGCGACACCGTGGTGACGCTCCTGCTCGACAATTCCGGCTCGATGCGCGGGCGGCCGATCACGGTCGCCGCCACCTGCGCCGACATCCTGGCGCGCACGCTCGAGCGCTGCGGCGTCAAGGTGGAGATTCTCGGCTTCACCACGCGGGCCTGGAAGGGCGGGCAGTCGCGCGAGGCCTGGCTCGCCCAAGGCAAGCCGGCCAATCCCGGCCGTCTCAACGACCTGCGCCACATCGTCTACAAGGCCGCCGACGCGCCGTGGCGCCGCTCGCGCAAGAATCTCGGCCTGATGATGCGCGAAGGTTTGCTCAAGGAGAACATCGACGGCGAGGCGCTCGACTGGGCGCACAAGCGCCTCCTTGCCCGCCCCGAGAGCCGCAAGATCCTGATGATGATTTCCGACGGCGCGCCGGTCGACGATTCGACGCTCTCGGTCAATCCCGGCAATTATCTGGAGCGGCACCTGCGCTGGGTGATCGAGGACATCGAGACCCGCTCGCCGGTCGAACTGATCGCCATCGGCATCGGCCACGACGTAACGCGCTATTACCGGCGCGCCGTGACCATCGTCGACGCCGAGGAACTCGGCGGCGTCATGACGGAGAAGCTCGCCGAACTGTTCGCCGAGCCCGCGCCGCAAGAGCCGCAGCGCCGCGTCAGACCGCGCCGGCTGCACGCCTAGAATTTCTCTATGGATGACAAAGGCTTCGCCGCTTCCCCGCCCGACGCAGGGTGGAACGCCTCTTGCATGGTCAAGCCTGTGAAGCGATCGGCCCGTGTTCCATAACCAGCGTTCCATCTGACGATCTGCGATCAAGAACGACGACAAGCGCAGACCATGTCCGACGCGCGCATTCCGCGCCCGTTTAGAACCGCAGACATTCCGCCGCCACAAACGCCGCTGCCCAAGACAAGCTGCCCAAGACATTGCCAATGTACCCCATGCTCAAAATCGTCGTGGTCGATGAAAGTCCGGTGCGAGCCGCGATCCTCGCCGACGGGCTGCGGGAGGCGGGCTACACCCACGTCACCCTGATCGAAGAGACGACGCAACTCTTGGCGCGCATCTACGCCCTCGACCCCGACGTCATCGTGATGGATCTGGAAAACCCGAGCCGCGACGTGCTGGCGCAGATGTTCCAGGTCAGCCGCGTGGTGAAGCGGCCGATCGCCATGTTCGTCGACCAGAGCGACGCCGCCTCCATCGAGGCCGCCGTCGACGCCGGCGTCTCCGCCTACATCGTCGACGGTCTCAAGAAGGAGCGCATCAAGAGCATCCTCGATCTGTGCATCTCGCGGTTCAACGCGTTCGCCCGCCTCAAGGACGAGCTCGAGCGCACGCAGACCGCGCTCAACGAGCGCAAGGTGATCGATCGCGCCAAGGGCGTTCTGATGAAAATCCGCAACATCGGCGAGGCCGACGCGTATTCGCTGCTGCGCAAGACCGCCATGAACGAGAACAAGAAGATCATCGACGTCGCGCAGTCGGTGGTGACCGCCGCGGAGCTGTTGAAATGACCGAGCATCGCCTGCGCATCGGTTTCATCCCGCTCGCCGACGCGGCGGCATTGATCGTCGCCGTCGACAAGGGCTTTGCCGCCGAGCACGGCTTGGCGATCGACCTGGTGCGGGAAATTTCCTGGTCGAACGTGCGCGACAAGCTCAATATCGGCTTGTTCGATGCCGCGCATCTGTTGGCGCCGGTCGCCATCGCCTCGAGCCTCGGCATCGGCCACGTCAAGGTGCCGCTGGTCGCGCCGTTCATGCTCGGGCTCAACGGCAACGCCATCACGGTTTCGCCCGCCCTGCACGCAGCGCTCGCAGCGGCCGCGGACGGCGATCTTTCAAATCCGCAGGTATCGGCGCTCGCGCTCGCGCGCGTCGTCGCGCAACGGCGCAAGCGCGGCGCCGAACCGCTGGTGTTCGGCATGACCTTTCCGTTCTCGATGCACAATTATCTGCTGCGGTTCTGGATGGCGGCCGGCGGCGTCGATCCGGACGAGGATTTGCGGCTGGTGGTGCTGCCGCCGCCCTACATGGTGGAAAGCCTGGCGAGCCGCCAGGTCGACGGCTTTTGCGTCGGCGCGCCGTGGAACTCGGTCGCGGTCGAATTAGGCATTGGGCATATCCTGCATTTCGGCAGCGACATCATCGTCCGCGCGCCGGAAAAGGCGCTGGCCGTGCGCGCGGCATGGGTGGCGCAGCATGGCGACGAACTGCAGCTTTTGTTGCGGGCGCTCGACCGCGCCGCCGCCTTCATCAACGATCCGGCGCATCTCGACGAGGTCGCCGCGCTGATCGCCGCGCCCAATCGCGTCGGCGTCGCGCCGCAGCTCATCCGCGCGACGCTTCAGGGCCGCTTGCCGATCGGCCCCGACGGCACCGACCGGTCGGACCCAAGCTACATGCTGATCGGCCGCGACGGCGCCGCGCGCCCCGAACCGGTGCACGCCGCCTGGCTCTACGCGCAGATGGTGCGCTGGAAACAAGCGCCGCTGTCCGCCGAGCTTCTCGCCGCCGCCAAGGCCTGCTTCCGCCCCGACCTCTACGATGCGGCGTTCGGACCGAACACGCGCCCGCCTGCCGGCCCGCCCGATCGCATCGGCGCATTTACCGGTCCGCCGTTCGATGCCGAAAATATCGTGGCCGAGAACGCCGAACAAAATTCGCCGTCGTAAAGATCCGGCAGCTTTCGCAATGCACAAAATTTCCTCACCGGTGCGGCTGCGCTGAGCACGCGGCTGAGATTTCAGTTTTTCCTTACCGCTCATTGATGCGAATTCGCAGGCGTTTTTCGTGATCGCTCGCGTTGGCACGAAGCTTGAATACATGTGTGCGGTGGCTGCCGCTCGAGCAGCGCCAAATCAGTCCAATGACGGGCCGACAGCAACGCCGCTGTCCTGGAGGAAGCGCCAGCGCCTTCTCCGGGGGCGGCTTTTTATTGGTCGAACGCGAGCCTTGGCCGACGCGACGAGCGGCTGCGGCATCGTAAGGACGGAAAAGGACGGAAATGATGAGCAAGCCGAACACGACCTGGATTGCGGACTGGAATCCCGACGACGCCAAATTCTGGCAATCCACGGGCAAGTCCATTGCGCGCCGCAATCTGATCTGGTCGATCGTCGCCGAGCACATCGGCTTCTCGATCTGGCTCACCTGGAGCATCGTCGCGACCAAATTGCCGCAGGCCGGCTTCCACTTCACCACCGATCAACTGTTCGAGCTGGTGGCGCTGCCGGGCCTGATCGGCTCGCTGATGCGGTTCCCTTATACGTTCGCGGTCACGACCTTCGGCGGCCGCAACTGGACCATCTTCAGCGCGTCGGTGCTCTTCATCCCGACCATCGCGCTCGCGTATTTCGTCACCAAGCCCGACACGCCCTACGCGGTGATGCTGGCGGTGGCGGCGCTCGCCGGACTCGGCGGCGGCAACTTCGCCTCCAGCATGACCAACATTTCCTTCTTCTACCCCGACCGCATGAAGGGCTGGGCGCTCGGCCTCAACGCCGCCGGCGGCAATATCGGCGTCTCGAGCGTGCAACTGTTGACGCCGATCATCATGGGGCTCGGCATCGTCAATCTTTATCAGGGCACGCCGAGCGCCGGCGGCGTCTATCTGCAGAACGCCGGCCTGATGTGGCTCATCCCGCTCGCGATCGCCGTGTTCGGCGCCGTCTTCTTCATGAACAACCTGACCACGGCGCGCTCGACGTTCAAGGATCAGCTCGCGATCGTCGGACGCAAGCACACCTGGATCATGTCCATCATCTATATCGGGACGTTCGGCTCCTTCATCGGCTACTCCGCGGCGTTCCCGCTGTTGATCAAGACGCAGTTCCCCGCGGTCAGCATCGGCATCGCGTTCCTCGGCCCGCTGGTCGGCTCGCTGTCGCGGCCGCTCGGCGGCCTCCTCGCCGACAAGGTCGGCGGCGCGATCGTCACGTTCTGGAATTTCATCGCCATGGGCGCCGCGACCATCGGCGTCATCTATTTCGTCGACGCCAAGGAATTCGGCGGCTTCCTGGCGATGTTTCTCGTGCTGTTCATCACCACCGGGATCGGCAACGGCTCGACCTACCGGATGATCCCCTCGATCTTCCGCGAGGAGAAGCTTCGGCAAGCCAAGGGCGCGGGCGAAGCCGGCCGCGCGCTCGCCTTGAGCGCCGCCGGCATCGAAAGCGGTGCCGCGCTCGGCTTCATCGGCGCGCTCGGCGCCTGCGGCGGCTACCTCATTCCACGCGGCTTCGGCGCCTCGATCGCCGCGACCGGCGGCCCGCACCTGGCGCTCGAATTCTATCTGGTGTTCTACGCCGCCTGCCTGGCGCTGACGTGGTGGTACTACCTGCGCAAGACCTTCCTGGCGCCACGCGGAGCCACTCTCGCGCAAGCGCGCGTGTGAGGCGGCATGAGCGGCCCGCATCGCAAATGATCTGACGAGAGGGCCGGGGAACAGAGGAGAGCAGCCATGACACCGGACCAAGTGAAAGCGATTCAGGAAAGTTTCAGCAAGGTCGCGCCGATCTCCGAGCAGGCCGCCGAACTGTTCTACGGCCGGCTGTTCGAGATCGCGCCTGCCGTCAAGCCGCTGTTCCACGGCGACATGAAGGAACAGGGGCGCAAGCTGATGGGAACGCTGGCGGTCGTGGTCAACGGGTTGAGCAATCTGGAAAGCGTGCTGCCGGCCGCGAGCGCGCTCGCCAAGCGCCATGTCGACTATGGCGTCAAGGCGAGTGATTACGCCCCCGTCGGCGCCGCGCTGTTATGGACGCTGGAAAAGGGCCTGGGCGCGGATTGGACGCCGAGCCTCGCCGCGGCCTGGGGCGCCGCCTACACCACGCTGTCGGAATTCATGATCGGCGAGGCCTATGGCCGCAGCGCCGCCGCCGAATAGGCGCGCGCCATGAGCGAGCCGCTGATCATTGTCGGCAACGGCATGGCGGCCGCCCGGCTGTGCGAAGAACTCGCGCAGCGCGCGCTCGGCCGCTACGCCATCGCGCTGATCGGCGAGGAGCCGCGGCTCGCCTATAATCGCGTGCTGCTGTCGTCGGTGCTGGCCGGCGAGGTTTCCGCGAACGACATTGCGCTCAAGACGGCGAGCTGGTGGAAGGACCGCGGCGTCACGCTGTGCTACGGCGCCGGCGTGACCGAAGCCGACATGGCCGCGCGCCGCGTCACGCTCGCCGACGGCAAGCAATTGCCGTTCGCCAAGCTGGTGTTCGCCACCGGCTCGCGCGCGATCCGCCTGCCGATCCCGGGCGCCGGACTGCGCGGAGTGCTGACGTTCCGCGACATGGGCGACGTTGCCTCGATGACGCGGGCGGCGGGCCGCGGCGCGCGCGCCGTCGTCATCGGCGGCGGCCTCCTCGGCATCGAAGCCGCTTACGGTCTCGCCAAGGCCGGCGCCGCCGTGACGCTCCTTCATCTGATGGACCGGCTGATGGAGCGCCAGCTCGACGCCCGCGCCGCCGCGCTGCTCGAGCGCGCGCTCGAAGCCAAAGGCATCGACGTGATGCTCGACGCGGCCACCTCGCATTTCGTCGGCGACGATCATGTGGAAGCGGTCGCGCTGAAGGATGGCCGCGTCCTCGCGGCGGATCTCGCCGTGGTCGCCGTCGGCATCACGCCGAACGCGGAAATCGCCAAGGCCGCCGGGCTCGCCGTCAAGCGCGGCATCATCGTCGACGATCATCTCGCCACCACCACGGCGGACGTATTCGCCATCGGCGAATGCGCCGAACACCGCGGCGTCTGCTACGGCCTGGTCGAGCCCGCCAACGAGCAGGCCCGCGTGCTCGCCGAGCGCCTCGCCGGGCGCGACGCCTGCTACCGCGGCAGCGTCAACGCCGCCAATCTGAAAGTCTCAGGCGTCAACGTGTTCTCGGCCGGCGATTTTCTCGGCGGATCCGGCACCGAGGACATCATCTTCAGCGATCAGGGCCTCGGCTGCTACAGGAAGCTCGTTGTCGCCGACGGCCGTCTCGTCGGCGCCGTGCTTTATGGCGATACGACCGACGCGCTCTGGTATCTCGATCTCATCCGCTCCGGCGCCGCGATCGAAAATTTCCGCGACGATCTGATATTCGGCCGCGCGCTGGCCGAACGGCAGGCCGCTTGAAGCGGCGCGCGTCATGAACGCTCTGCCGCCCCATCCGCAGGCCGTGCGCACCACCTGTCCCTATTGCGGCGTCGGCTGCGGCGTGCTCGCGGTATCGGACCGCAACGGCGCCACCACGATATCGGGCGATCCGGTCCATCCGGCCAATCTCGGACGGCTGTGCTCGAAGGGTTCGGCGCTTGGCGAAACGCTGGCGCTCGAGGGCCGCCTCTTGCACCCGATGCTGCGGCAGGACGACGGGTCGCTCGCCCGCGTCGCCTGGGATACGGCGCTCGACAAGGTCGCGACCGGCTTTCGCGCCATCATCGACCGCGACGGCCCGGATGCGGTGGCGTTCTATCTGTCCGGCCAGTTGCTGACCGAGGACTATTACGTCGCCAACAAGCTGATGAAAGGCTTTCTCGGCTCAAGCAACGTCGATACCAATTCGCGGCTGTGCATGGCCTCGGCGGTCGCCGGTCATCGCCGCGCCTTCGGCGCCGACACCGTGCCCGGCATCTATCAGGATCTCGACGAGGCCGACCTCATCGTGCTGGTCGGGTCGAACGCGGCGTGGTGCCATCCGGTGCTTTATCAGCGCATGATGGCGGCCAAGCGCGCGCGCGGCACCAAGCTCGTCGTCATCGATCCACGGCGCACGCCGACGGCGGACGAAGCCGACCTGTTCCTGCCGATCGCGCCGGGCATGGATACCGCGCTGTTCTGCGGCCTGCTCGCCCACCTCGCCGATACGCTCGCATTGAACGAACTCTATATCGACCGCCACACCACCGGCTTCGTCGAGGCGCTGGTGCGCGCCCGCGAGATCGCGCGCGACATCGCCGCGACCGCGCGCGTCGCCGGGCTGCAGCGCGCCGACGTCGCGCGCTTCTTCGAACTGTTCCGCAAGACCGAGCGCGCCGTCACCTGCTTCTCGCAGGGCGTCAATCAATCGGCGCAGGGGACCGACAAGGTCAACGCCATCATCAATGTTCACCTCGCCACCGGACGCATCGGCCGGCCCGGCATGGGGCCGTTCTCGCTGACCGGCCAGCCCAATGCCATGGGCGGCCGCGAGGTCGGCGGGCTCGCCAATCAGCTCGCCGCGCACATGGATTTTTCCTCGCCCGACGCCGATCGCGTCCGCCGCTTCTGGCAGGCGCCGCGGCTCGCGACCAAGCCCGGCCTCAAAGCCGTCGACATGTTCGATGCGGTCGAGCACGGCGAGATCAAGGCGCTGTGGGTGATGGCGACCAATCCCGCGGTGTCGCTGCCGCGCGCCGGCGCCGCGCGCGCCGCGCTGAAGAAGCTCGAACTGTTTGTTTGCTCCGAAAATGTCGTCGACAACGATACCGTGGCGGCGGGCGCGCACGTCCTCTTGCCGGCCGCCGCCTGGGGCGAGAAGGACGGCACCGTCACCAATTCGGAACGGCGTCTGTCGCGGCAGCGCGCCTTCCTGCCGTTGCCGGGGGAAGCGCAGCCGGATTGGTGGATCGTCACGCAGGTGGCGCAGCGCCTCGGTTTTAAGAACGCCTTCACCTACGACAACCCGGCGGACATCTTTCGCGAACATGCCGCGCTGTCCGGCTTCGAGAATAACGGCGCGCGCGACTTCGACATCGGCGCGCTCGCGACGCTGTCGGACGCGGCTTACGACGGCCTCGACGCGACGCTGTGGCCGGCGCCGGCCGGCGCGACCAAGGGCGAACCGCGGTTCTTCGGCGGCGGCGGGTTTTTCACGCCCGACCGGCGCGCGCGCTTCGTCGCGCCGGAGGTGCCGAAGCCGCGCGCGGCGACCAACGCGGCGTTTCCGTTCCGCCTCAATTCCGGCCGCGTCCGCGACCAGTGGCACACGATGACGCGCACCGGCAAAAGTCCGCGGCTGTGCGCCCATTCGCCCGAGCCCTGCGTCGAGATTCATCCCGCCGACGCCGCGCGGGCAACGCTGCGCGACGGCGGCTTCGCCAAGGTCACGACGCGCCATGGCAGCGCGGTCTTCAAGGTCGCGGTGTCGGAGAAACAGCGGCGCGGCTCGATCTTCGCACCGATCCACTGGAGCGACGCGACGGCGGCCCACGCGCACGCCGGCGCCTTGGCCATGGCGGACAACGATCCATGGTCCGGTCAGCCGGAGCTGAAAGCGACGCCCGCGCGCGCCGATCCGGTCGAGTTCGCCTATCGCGGATTTGCGCTGGCGCGTCGCCCGATGACGCTGCCGGAAGAAACTTGGTTCGCGCGCGTCGCCGTCGCCGGCGGCGAGGGCCTGTTGTTCGCGACCAACACGCCGCCCGACGATTGGCGCGATCTCGCGCCCGCCGTCATGCCGGCGGACACCGAACTCGCCGAATATGTCGATCGGCCCCGCGGCCTCGTGCGCATGGCCGCGTTTCGCGGCGATCGCATCGAAAGTTGCCTGTTCATCGGACCGGCGCACAATCCGCCGTGCTGGGACATGGTGCGTCCGTTATTCGAAGCCGAGACGGTCACGCCGCAGGCGCGCCGCCTCATCCTGTCGGGACGCAGCGCCGACGGCATCGCCGAAACCGGCCCGGTCGTTTGCGTCTGCTTCGGCGTCGGCCGCGCGACGATCCGCGACGCCGTCACCACCGGCGGCGCCAAGAGCGTCGCCGACATCGGCCGCCTCGTCCGCGCCGGCACCAATTGCGGCTCGTGCGTCCCGGAGCTGCGGGGGATTTTGGAACGGGCGGGGGAGAAAGATTTAGTCCGTTAGCGCCTGACGAGCTTTATTCATTCATCGCGCACCGGCGAGGATTTTTTTCCTCCAAATTTTCACGTCGCGTCGCGCTCAGAGCGCGCTTTTGCGCATGGCCAGCCATGGCTCGCCCTGTTAGGGTCGCCGCGCTCTTTCGCGCGGATCAATCGCCAAGGAGGGCCGTTTCTCGACGGCGGTGACGATCCACCTGGAAGGGCTGCAAATAAAATTTGATCGCAAGACCACCAAGGGAGGACTTCATGCATTTCTGCTTCACGGCACAGTACACGCCACAAGCGCTCAACAACATGATGAGCAATCCGACGGCCAATCGGTTCGAGGCGGCGAAGAAACTCATCGAAGCAGCCGGCGGCAAATTGATCTCGATGTACAGCACGCCCGCCGACGGTCCCGGCGTCATGGTCATCTTCGACGTGCCCGATCCCAGTGCGGCGGCGGCGATCTCCGGCGTGGTCGTGGCGTCCGGCGCCCTTCACAATGTGAAGCTCACGCGTCTATTGACGCAGGAGGAAGTAGCCCACGTCCGGAAAAAGGCGAGCGAGCTTCGCGGCGCCTACGCGCCTCCGGCAAGCAAGTAGGACGCGTTTACCCGCCTTGAGCGCGGCAAGCTGCACGGGCTCCGCGCTCAATTCGGGCCAGGGATCGCTTGCTGGAACGGCGGGATTCTCAACGGCGAAAAACAGCGCGGCGGGCGCGTGCGATCAGGCCGCCTCGGCGCGCTTCTTCGTCACTTGGCGCTTGAGCTCGAGCGCCCGCTCGGACAACTCGGCATCCTTGGCCTTCAGGAGGAACGCGTCGAAGCCGCCGCGATGATCGACGGTCTTGAGCGCATTGGCCGAAATCCTTAAGCGCACCGAGCGGCCGAGCACGTCCGACATCAGCGTCACGCTGAGGAGGTTGGGCAGGAACCGCCGCTTGGTCTTGCGGTTCGAGTGGCTCACCCGGTTCCCGATCTGGCGTGTTTTTCCGGTCAGCTCGCAACGCCGTGACATGGTCAAGAATCCTAGCTGCAATCGCTCTCGAGCGCTCCGCGCATCTGCGCCGGCTTTCTGCGCCGGCTTACGGACAATCGGGGCGGAGAGGTGCGGACGTATAATGACCGCCCCTGCAAGCGTCAAGCGTCGCGGTTAGTGGGATAAGACTTGGCGGCAACGCCTTCGGTCGACGGCGGCCATGCCGGTAGCGGCGTGCGTAAATTGTGATTTGCGGTCCGCGGGGGCTACGCAAAACCACAGAAACGACGCATTGTGTTCCAAGACACTACGTAGACTTCACCTCAACGCACAGAAGCGGCCGGCCCGGCACATCGTGGTGCACCGGCCGCAATTGCAATCCTGGTCTTCCAAGGGAAACTTCCGCCGATGCCCGTGCTGCCGAAACGGCTTGTTCGCAATGCCGGACCGTTCGCTTGCGGCGCGACATGGCCTAGGGCGACATGGCCTAGGGCGACATGGCCTGGGACGACATTGGCCGGCGCGGCTTTCGCGGCCGCTTTTTCGGCCGTGGTGGCGGCCGATGCGACCCACGGCGCCGCGGCGCAGGCGCAAAGCCGGCTCGAAGCGGAATATACCGTCAGCATTTCCGGCATCCCGATCGGACGCGGCAATTGGGTCATCGAGGTCTCCGACGACCAGTTCACCGCTGCCGCGAGCGGGGCGACGACCGGCATCCTGCGCTTCATCGCCAATGCGCGCGGCACCAGCGCGTCGCGCGGCACCTTCAACGGCGCCCAGCTCGTGCCGACGAGCTACGCCGCGACGATCATCAACGACCGCAAGATCGACGACGTGCGCATGGCACTGGTCGGCGGCAACGTGAAGGATTATTCGGTCGAGCCGCCGCCGTCGCCGCAATCGGACCGGATTCCGGTGACCGACGCGGATCGCCGCGGCGTCCTCGACCCCATGACCTCGGCCTTGAACCGCGTCAGCGGCTCCGGCGACCCGCTGTCGCCGGAGGCCTGCAACCGCAAGGTCGCGGTGTTCGACGGCCGCATGCGCTACGACCTGCGCAGCGAGTTCAAGCGGCTCGAGATGGTCAAGGCCGAGCGCGGCTATCAGGGGCCGGCGCTGGTCTGTTCGGTCTATTTCACCCCGGTGTCCGGCTACGTGCCCGACCGCGCCGCCATCAAATATCTCACCGCGCTGCGCGACGCGGAGGTGTATTTCGCGCCGATCCTGGGCACGCGGGTCCTGGTGCCGTTCCGCTTTTCGATGCCGACGCCGATCGGCTACGGCGTGCTGCAGGCGACCCGATTCGTGTCGGTAGCGCAGCCGGCCCACGCCAATACCGCCGCCAAAGTGCAATAGGCTGTGTGGTAGGTGATGCGGTGGCTGCAGCCGGCGATCACGGCCGCGTCACGTGCGGCCGGCAAACTGGAAACCGGCCGTCGCCGTGCCGATTTGAAGGACGACATCCCCACATCCGGTCCCCGCATTCGAGGCGCCGGGCTCCCAGTCCCCACAATCCACATGAGGATTGCTCTTGACTTATAGCGGAATCGCGTTTGCGCCTGAGATTAACGATCGCACCGCGAAATTACCGTATCGGAATCGCGCAAACTCCCCGATCTGGTATTGTGTCTGCATGCGAGTGCCATATGTCGCGGTGAACGAACTCGAACATCGGTGGAGTCGCCGATTCGGCCGCGATTCGTTCCAGACTCGTTCCACATGTTAAGCACAGGCCTATCCCGCGTCATATTGTGATACAGAACGAGCCTCTGGGACACGAGACGCGGCCTGCCGGGAATTCCATGCCGATTTCATTCTCACCATCGACCAAAAGCGACGTGCGCGCACGCGGCGCCGGCGTCACCGCCGTGCTCGGGCCGACCAATACCGGCAAGACGCATCTCGCCATCGAGCGGATGCTGGCGCACTCATCGGGCCTGATCGGTCTGCCGCTGCGACTCCTCGCGCGCGAAGTCTATAACCGCGCGGTCGAGCGCGCCGGGGCGGACGCCGTCGCGCTGATCACCGGCGAGGAGAAGATCAAGCCGCCGAATCCGCGCTTTTGGGTCGCGACCGTCGAAGCGATGCCGCGCGACCTCGACGTTGCGTTCCTCGCCGTCGACGAGATCCAGATCGCCGCCGATTTCGAACGCGGCCACGTCTTCACCGACCGGATGCTGAACCGGCGCGGCCGCGAGGAGACGCTCGTCCTCGGCGCCGCCACGATGCGCCCGATCGTCGAGCGGCTGTTGCCGGGCGCGAGCATCGTCAGCCGCCCGCGGCTGTCGCAATTGAGCTTCGCCGGCGAGAAGAAGCTCACCCGGCTGCCGCGCCGCTCGGCCATCGTCGCGTTCTCGACGGACGAGGTCTACGCCATCGCCGAGCTGATCCGCCGCCAGCGCGGCGGCGCCGCGGTGGTGCTCGGCGCACTTTCGCCGCGCACCCGCAACGCGCAGGTCGAACTCTATCAATCGGGCGAGGTCGACTACATGGTGGCGACCGACGCCATCGGCATGGGCCTCAATCTCGACGTCGACCACGTCGCGTTCGCCGCCGACCGCAAGTTCGACGGCTATCAGTTCCGCAAGCTCAACCCCTCGGAACTGGCGCAGATCGCCGGCCGCGCCGGCCGCGCCACGCGCGACGGCACCTTCGGCACCACCGGGCGGTGTCCGCCGTTCGAGCCCGAGCTCGCCCAGGCGCTCGAAGCTCACACTTTCGAGCCGGTGAAGATCGCGCAATGGCGCAACACCGAGCTCGATTTCTCCTCGATCGCCGCCCTGCAGGCGGCGCTGGCGACGGCGCCGACGGAAAACGCGCTGAGCCGCGCCCCGGTCGCCGACGACATTCTGGTGCTCGACCACGCCGCGCGCGACGAGGAGGTGCGGGCGCTGACGCGCACGCCCGCCGACGTTGAGCGGCTGTGGGACGTCTGTCAGGTTCCCGATTACCGCAAGATCGCGCCGGCGACCCATGCCGAGCTGGCCGTTGCGATCTACGGCTATCTGATGCGCGACCGCCACATCCCGACCGACTGGTTCGCGCAACAGGTGGCGCAGGCGGATCGAACCGATGGCGACATCGACACGTTGTCCGCACGCATCGCCCACATTCGGACCTGGACCTTCGCTGCGAACCGTCCCGACTGGCTCGCCGATCCCGAGCACTGGCAAGCCGAGGCGCGCGCCGTGGAGGACAAGCTGTCCGATGCGCTACACGAGCGGCTGACCGAACGCTTTGTCGATCGCCGCACCAGCGTCTTGATGCGGCGGCTGCGTGAGAATGCCATCATGGAGCCCGAAATCACCAAAACCGGCGATGTCGTCGTCGAAGGCCACACCATCGGCCGCCTCGACGGTTTCGTCTTCGTCGCCGACGCTTCCTCGGGTGGCTCGGAAGCCAAGGCCCTGCAGAACGCCGCGCAGAAGGCGCTGGTCGGCGAAATCGGCAACCGCGCCACGCGGCTTGCCGAGGCGCCGGACGAGCAATTCGTGCTCGCGTCCGACGGCACTATCCGCTGGACCGGCGCCGCGGTCGGCAAGCTCATCGCCGGCGAGGAGGTGCTGCGCCCGCGGGTGCGGCTCGTCGCCGACGAGCATCTTTCCGGCGCGCCGCGCGAGGCCGTCGAGGCCCGGCTCGACCGCTGGGTCAAGGCGCACATCGAAAAGCTGCTCGGTCCCTTGTTCGCGCTGGCCGCGGCCGAGGACGTGACCGGCATGGCCCGCGGCGTCGCGTTTCAACTGGTCGAAGCGCTCGGCGTCCTCGACCGGCAGCGCGTCGCCGACGACGTCAAGGGCCTGGATCAGCCGGCGCGGGCGACCTTGCGCAAATACGGCGTGCGGTTCGGCGCCTACCACATCTATCTGCCGCTCCTGCTCAAACCGGCGCCGCGTGCGCTCGCGATCCAGCTCTGGGCACTCTCGCACGAAAATGCGCAGAGCCAGGGCGCCGACGATCTTTTGCATCTCGCCGCCGGCGGCCGCACCTCGATGCCGGTGAACAAAGACATCGACCCCGTGCTCTACCGCAACGCCGGCTACCGGGTGTGCGGCGAGCGCGCGGTGCGGGTCGATATTCTGGAGCGGCTCGCCGATCTCATCCGGCCGGCGCTTGCTTGGCGCGAGGGCGCATCGGGCGCGAAACCGCCGGGCGCTCTTCCCGGCGGCGGCTTCACCGTCGTCAACACCATGACCTCGCTGACCGGCGCCTCCGGCGAGGATTTCGCATCGATCCTGCGTTCGCTGGGCTATCGCATGGAAAAGCGGCCGAAGCCGGCCGAACCCGTCGCCGTCGCCGAAACGCCGGCCGCGGTCGTCGCGCCGGAGCCGGCGGTGGCAATTGCCGCCAACGCCGAGGGTGCGAATGATGCCGACGGGTCCGCGACCGATCACGCGTCAGTCGATGCCGCGCTCGAGAACTCCTGTCGATCTCGCGCCGGCTGAGCATGCCGAGCACGCCGCCGACGAGACGGCGCCGGCGCCAGCGGTCGCCGATGGCGTCGAAGCGACCTTGCAGCCCGAGGCCGAGGCCGAGACCGCGGCTGCCGACGGCACGGTCGCGTTAAGTTCATCGACCACCGGGAACGAAGCAGCCGCGCCGACTGCCGAGGCAGCGGCGGCGGAGCTGCAAGCGGCCGAGCCTGAGATGATCGAAGTGTGGCGACCGGGTCGCGCCGCGCGGCCCGAGGGGCCACGCCGGCCGCGTTTCCGCGGGCGCGAAGGGGGCAGGCACGGCGGCAGGCCGGCGCCGCAGCACACGGAAGTCGCGGGCACGCCGCCCGTCGCGACCGAACCCGCGGATTCGACACCATCGTCGGAACCGGCGTTGGCGACGGCAACAGCGCCCGCGCCGAGCCACCATCATCGCCATCATCGCCGCAAAGGTCCGCCGGATCAGCGGCCGGATCAGCGGTTCGACCGTCCGCGGCGTGATCGCGAGCGCCCGCCGGCGCACGCTCACGCCGGCCGGCCGGAGCGCCGCGAGAAGGCGCCCGATCCCAATTCGCCGTTCGCCAAGCTTGCCGCGCTCAAGGCCCAGCTGGAAGCCGAGGCCAAGGAGCGGCGGTAAAGCCTCATATGTGTCGCATGGTCTGACGGAAGGCCGGTGTCCACGCTTCAGGAACATGCTGCAAAAGTGCCGCCGGCGCCGGAGCGCCAGCGCATCGATCGTTGGCTCTGGCATGCCCGCCTCACCCGCACCCGCGAGGCGGCCGCGAGCCTTGCCGGTTCGGGCCATGTGCGCGTCAACGGGACGCGGATCGAGGCGCCGGGCCGGCTGGTGCGCGCCGGCGACGTCGTCACGGTGGCGCTGGCGCGCACCGTCCGTGTCCTGAGGATCAGGGGATTTGTCGAGCGGCGGGGCCCCGCCGGAACCGGCGCGGATTTATATGAGGATTTGGAACATCAGCGGCCGCGGTAGCTTGCCCGGAGGACGGTGGCCAAGGAGGCCGCGCAGTCAACTTGCACCGGCTCCGACCATAGGCTAGGAGCAACGCGCGCTCGCGAAAAGCACGTCTAGAGTGATCAGATGACCTACATCGTCAACGACAATTGCATCAAATGCAAATACATGGACTGCGTGGAAGTCTGCCCCGTGGATTGCTTCTACGAGGGCGAGAACATGCTCGTGATCCATCCTGACGAATGCATCGATTGCGGCGTCTGCGAACCCGAATGCCCGGTCGAGGCGATCAAGCCGGACACCGAGCCCGGCGTCGACAAATGGCTGACCGTCAACGCCGAATTTGCCAAGCAATGGCCGAACATCACGGCCAAGAAGGAACCGCCGGCCGACGCCAAGGATTGGGAAGGCGTGGCCGAGAAATTCGAGAATTTTTTTTCGCCGAAGCCGGGAACCGGCGACTGACGCAACCTTAAGGTAATCGGTGCAGGTCGTCGCGGGGTCCCACCCCATGCGACGCTTTTGCAACGCGTTAAGGCTTTGATTTTGGCGCAAAATGTGCTATGAAGCCATTGTAACAATGAACAAGACGCCCCGAGCATGGCTCCCAGCAACCGGGAGCTTATTTTTTCGGGGGTTTTTCGAGGAACCGTCAAATAGAGGCGTGATATCCACGCGAAAGCTGTGGCAGACAAAACTCGCACGCGTTCGAAGAGTTCTCGTTCGAAGAAAAGCACGGCCGGCATGACCCGGAAGGCTGG
This sequence comes from uncultured Pseudomonadota bacterium, assembly GCA_963836095.1. Lineage (GTDB taxonomy): Bacteria > Pseudomonadota > Alphaproteobacteria > Rhizobiales > Xanthobacteraceae > BOG-931. Next base: position 42,967 of record CAWIHU010000009.1, on the reverse strand, counting down.
AAAAACGTCCGCCCGCGCCAGCAGGCGGACATCACAGACCACGCGGAGTGCTCCCCGGAGCAGGATCGGCGTGGCGAAGCCACCTCAGCGGCGCAAGCCGGAGGCGGAAGGAGTAGCTTTGGGAATGACCGCGAAGAAGACGACACAACGGCAGGGCTTCAAGACCAGCGAATATATCGTTTATCCGGCCCATGGCGTGGGCCAGATCATGGCGATCGAAGAGCAGGAAGTCGCCGGCGCGCGGCTCGAGCTGTTCGTCATTAATTTCGTCAAGGACAAGATGACGCTGCGGGTGCCGACCTCGAAGGTCGCCTCCGTCGGCATGCGCAAGCTTGCCGAAGGCGCGATGGTCAAGAAAGCGATCGAGACGCTGAAGGGCCGTGCCCGCGTCAAGCGGACGATGTGGTCGCGCCGGGCGCAGGAATACGAGGCCAAGATCAATTCCGGCGATATCGTCGCGATCGCCGAGGTGGTGCGCGACCTGTTTCGGTCGGAGAGCCAGCCGGAGCAGTCTTATTCGGAGCGGCAGCTCTACGAGGCCGCGCTCGACCGGCTGTCGCGCGAAGTGGCGGCGGTCCAGCGCCTCACCGAGACCGAAGCGGTCAAGGAGATCGAGGCCGCGTTGGCCAAGGGACCGCGGCGCGGTCCCAAGCCCGAGACCGAAGAGGAAGCGGTGGTCGAGGAAGAGGCGGCCTGACGGCCACTCCAGGCCCGCGCACGCGGTATCGGACTACTCTCAATCCCAAAAGCCCGGCGTTTCCGCCGGGCTTTTTCATGTTCGGCCGCCCGTCCGTTCGCCCTGTTCTGCCGGCAAAAATCCCCGCCTTAGTCATAAATTAAGCTTCATTTGAAAGGAGATAGATGACCAAGGTGAGGGTCAGGGGACATGCGGCGAAAAAGGGCGTTGAAGCGCGGCCGAGCGCTTTCGATTCTCGTGGCCGGCGGCGTCGGCTATCTGCTTGGCGGCTGGCAGATCGTGGCGCTGCGCAGTAGTGGCACCGACCTTTCGCCGGCCCAGACCATAGCCCTGCGTTTCCCCGACGACGCGGATGTCACCGCGACCGTCCCTGATGCAGCGGCGAGACCGGCGGCAACCGCGCCTGCCGCCAACAAGATCATGATACTCGGCCCGGCCGAATTGGCGCTGCTCAGTCCCGAACCGCTGGTGCCGACGCCGCAGACCCAGCAACCGACGGCGCAGGCCCAGCCCGCGGCGGAAGGTGCCGGATCATCCCCACCGGCCGAAGCCCCGGCCGCGCCGCATGGCAGGGCCGCGGCGGTTCTGAGAGCCATCGCGCCGGTGAAACAGGCGGCGGCAGCGGCCATCGCGGCCGTCACCGCGCATCGCGCGGAGCGGCCCGGCTTCCTCAACGACACCCAGATCGCCAGCATCAAAGGGCGGCTTCACCTGACGCCGGACCAGGAACGCATGTGGCCGGCGGTCGAAGCCGCGCTGCGCAACATCGCTTATGCCAATGCGCGCGACGCCCGCCGCCGCGGCCTGCCGCCCGGCGCGACCGACGTCGCTTCGATCGACCCCAACGGCGCCGAAGTGGCGAACCTCAAGAGCGCCGCCATCCCGCTGATCATGAGCTTCGACGACGAGCAGCGGAACGAGGTCCGCAGCCTCGCCCATGTCATGGGATTGGACCGCCTGGCCTCGGAGTTCTAAAGCCCTTGGCGCTTGCGCCGATACCCCGCCCTGTGGCAAGGATCGCCGCGCCTTTCTCGAGCGTCGTACGCGTCGCCGAAAGAGCTGCTGCCGTAGCTCAGTGGTAGAGCACTCCCTTGGTAAGGGAGAGGTCGTGAGTTCAATCCTCCCCGGCAGCACCATGCGCTACGTCACATAGCCGAAATAGCTCAGCACTAGGCCGATGACGAGGTTAAACACCGCCGCGACGAGGAAAACTCCGCGGCGATCGAGAATTGCCGTGCCGGCGGCGACCATCCATCGCGGCTGAAAGATCGTGATCAGCGCGCGAACGAGCGTCACCCAGCCGATCAGCGTGATGATGATGCGCCAGTCCGGCACCCAAAGATTATGCGTCAACACCAGCGCGATGCCGCCAAGCAACCCGAAGAACCCCGCCAGATACATCAACACCCCGCTGCGGATGAATTCGTCCAGGATGGAACGAAACATCTGCTGCCGCAGCGGCAAAGCAATGCCGAGGACGACGAACATCGGTCCCAACAGCCGCGCGATGAAAAGCGACGTTTGCATGCCATGCTCCCCTTCTACCGACCGTGCTAAGCTGACATGAGGCTCCAATGCATCGGCGCCAATCGCGTCGGGCGCTTTGATCGCGGTCAAAGATGCTGCGGCGGCAACCGTCGCCGCGGGGACGAATTGCAGAAAGATGCTTCGCCATGGCTGATTCGCCGCCGCCTGCAAAAGTTCGTCCCATCGCATTGGTGACCGGCGCATCGAGCGGCATCGGCGCCGCGCTGGCGCGGGAACTGGCAAGGGACGGCCATGATCTCGTGCTCGTCGCGCGCCGGCGCGAGCCGATGCAAGCGCTCGCCGACGAGTGCAAGGCGATCGGCGCTGCGACCACCATCATCACATCCGACCTCGCGACAACCGGCGCGGCCGCGGCCTTGATGCAGGAGCTCGAGGCGCGCGGCATCGCGCTCGATGTTCTGATCGCCGCCGCGGGGTTCGGCGACAGTGGCCGGTTCGACCGATTGGACCCCGGCAGGATCGCAGCGATGCTGCAGGTCAACGTCGTGGCGCTGACCGAACTCACGCGCCTCGTCCTGCCGGCCATGGTGGCGCGGCGGCGCGGCAGCGTGATGCTGGTCGCTTCGACCGCCGCGTTCCAACCGGGTCCCCGCATGGCGGTCTATTATGCCAGCAAGGCCTACGTGCTGAGCCTGGGGCAGGCGATCGGCTACGAATTGCGCCGCACCGGCGTCACCGTCACGACCTTGTGCCCCGGCCCGACCGTGACCGAATTCGCCCACACGGCGCACGCCGACAACACCGCCTTGTTCAACGGTCCCATGCCGGTGATGTCGGCCGCCGAAGTGGCGCGGCTCGGCTACGCGGCGATGAAGGCCGGCCGCGCGGTGATCGTCACCGGGGTGATCAACAAACTCCTGGCGATCTCCACGCGCTTCACGCCGGCATCGTTGCTGGTGGCGGTTGCAGGCTACATGTCACGGTCCAGAATCTCGTAACGCGACGGACCATCGGCACGGCGTGCCGGCGCCTCACCGCCGCAACAGCTTGAAGGCGTGGCTCCATTCATTGCGCGCGATGCCCGGAATGCACCACAGCATGCACAGAGGCTCGATGGCGCGCGCGGCCTCGACCTTGCCCATGTCGGCGGTCTCCCAGCCGAACTGATCGAGAATGCCGCGTACGGTCTGTTTGGCCGCGTCGTTATTGCCGCAGATGAACATCGTCGGCTTGCCGCCGGGAAACTGCGGATCGACCATGAAGGCGTTGCCGACCGAACTGAAGGCCTTGACGAAGTGCGCCGCGGGAACGGCGCGCTGCAGGCGCTCCATCAACGAGTTGTCGAGGCTGGTGAAAAACCTGAGGACGCCGTTGACCGGCGGGGCGTCGGCGATGGGGTTGGTGGCGTCGATCACCGGCTTGCCGGCGAGGTTGTCGGCGCCGGCGGCCTCGAGCGCATCGAGCGCGACCGAGCCCTTGACCGCGAGCACGACCAGTTCGCCGAATTTGGCGGCGTCGGCGACGCTCGCCGTTTGCGCGCCCGGATGTTGCGCCACAAAGTCCTTCAGCTTCGCCGTATCGCGGGTGCCGAGAACGACTTGGTGCCCCTTTTTGAGGAAGCCCTGCGCCAACGCCTGGGCGACGACGCCCGATCCGAGGATTCCCACCTTCATCTTCGCCTCCCTGTCGGCAGCCGTCCCGCGCCGTTGTTAGAGCATTTTCCGGCAAGGCCGGCACCGGTTTTCCAAAAGAAAGGGCATTCGAGCGCAATTCGTTCGACTTGATCCAGCGCAATACGCCGCGACGATTTTGCTTTCATTAGTGCCTCGACGTGCGGCTGGAACGGCTCTAAATATAAGCATTGACTGCGGGTGGGTTTTCGGCGGACGAAAGCCCGGGAGACGGGAAGTCTATGAATTACAACGATTTTTTCACCGATGCCCTCGCCCGTCTGCACAGCGAGCGACGCTACCGCGTGTTTGCCGATCTCGAGCGCCTGGCCGGGCGCTTTCCTCACGCCATCTGGCATTCGCCCCAAGGGCCGCGCGAGGTCGCGATCTGGTGCTCGAACGACTATCTCGGCATGGGTCAGCACCCCAAGGTGATCGGCGCCATGGTCGACACCGCGGCGCGGATGGGAACCGGCGCTGGCGGCACGCGCAACATCGCCGGCACCAACCATCCGCTGGTCGAGCTCGAGCGCGAGCTTGCCGACCTGCACCAGAAGGAGGCGGCGCTCGTCTTCACCTCCGGCTACGTCTCCAACGAGACCGGCATCGCGACGCTCGCCAAGCTGATGCCGAACTGCCTCATCCTGTCGGATGCGCTCAACCACAATTCGATGATCGAGGGCGTGCGCCAGTCGACCTGCGAGAAGAAGATTTTCCGCCACAACGACGTCGCCCATCTCGAAGAGCTGTTGGCTGCGGCCGATCCGGCGCGGCCCAAGCTGATCGTGTTCGAGAGCCTGTATTCGATGGACGGCGACGTCGCGCCGGTCGAGGCGATCTGCGATCTCGCCGCGCGCTACGGCGCCATGACCTATGTCGACGAGGTCCATGCCGTCGGCATGTACGGCCCGCGCGGCGCCGGCGTTGCCGCGCGCGACGGCGTGATGGACCGCGTCGACGTGATCGAGGCGACCTTGGCCAAGGCGTTCGGCTGCATCGGCGGCTATATCGCCGGCAGCCGCGCCCTGATCGACGCCGTGCGCTCCTATGCGCCGGGCTTCATCTTCACCACCGCGCTGCCGCCCGCGGTATGCGCCGCGGCGACCGCGGCGATCCGGCACCTAAAAGCCTCGCAATGGGAACGCGACCGCCATCAGGACCGCGCCGCGCGCACCAAAGCCGTGCTCGCCGCCGCCGGATTGCCGGTCATGATGAGCGACACCCACATCGTCCCGGTGTTCGTCGGCGACCCCGAACTGTGCAAGGCGGCGAGCGATCTCCTGCTCGAGGAGCACGCCATCTACATCCAGCCGATCAATTACCCGACGGTGCCGAAGGGCGCCGAACGGCTGCGCATCACGCCGTCGCCCTATCACGACGACGTGCTGATCGACCGCCTGGCCGAAGCCCTGGTCGACGTTTGGCACAAGCTCGGCCTGCCGTTCAAGACCCGCGCGCTCGCGGCGGAGTAGCGCTCGTTATTTGACCGCTTGCGCCTTCTCGCGCGCGATGCGCCGCGCGGCGATCGCGATCGAGAAAGTCACGACGAGAAAACGTGCGACGTGATGGGCACCGACATAGACGGGGTCGAGATGCAGCGCGAGCGCCAAAACCATCATCGTGTCCTGCGCGCCCGGCGAGAACGCCACCACCACATTGGCGATCGGGAACGGGAAAAAATAGATCACGATCAGCATGAACAGCCCGGCGACCGAGAGCGACACGGCGAACGAGCCGAACCCGGCGCCGAGATAGCCGATCAGCACCCAGAACGTGGTGTTGGCGAACCGCGCCCCGACCACGGACCCGAGCACCAATACCGCGGCGCTGCCGAGCCACCACGGCAACATCGCGGTGACCCATCCGGTACCGTGCAGCAAGCCCGAGCCCGCCATGGCGCCGAAGATGAGCCCGCCGGGGAAGCGCAGCCGGGCCAGCGCGGCGGCGACGACGCTCGAGACGCCGACCAGAATAACGAGCTGCCCCAGCGAGCCGCCGCCCGCCCCGTGCGTCATTTGCACGGCCGGCGCGACCAGCCCGAACAAAGCGAGCACGGCCGGAATGCCGGTAGTCAGGAGCAGCACCCGCAGCGTCTGCACGATCGCGATCGCGCGCAGGTCGGCGCCGAGCTCGGTCGACAGCGCGATCACCTGGACCATCGAGCCCGGGCTCGAACCCATCAACGCCGACAAGAGATCCCAGCGGTGCACCACGCGCAGATAGCTCGTGGTCGCCACGATCATGCCGACGGCGGCGATCATCAGGAGCCCGACACTGACCGGCCAGGTCACCACGCCCTTGAGCGTCTGCGGCGTCACCACGCTGCCGAGCATGATGCCGACGACGACGTAGCCGACGCGGGCAAGCGGCAGCGGTACCTTCATCGGCCGCCGCAGCAGCGCCGCAGCAGCCACCGCCAGCACCGCGCCGGACACGAGCCCGGCGGGAAATCCGAGCAGCGTGAAGGTCACCCCGCCGGCGAGCGCGATGGCCAGCGTTTCGGCGTAGGCGAGGAGCGAACGCAGCGGCGGCAATGGCGGAATGAAGGGCGACATCGACGGGCCATGAATGCCCGCAGCCGGGGTCGCCGTCAAATGACCGTCGCGGGTGGTACGTATGAAAAAATGGGGCGGCCGCGCATCTGACCAACCGTTTAGCGACGTTAATTTGAAAATGCGGCGAGGCGGACCTGTCCTTAAAGCGCACGGCAGACCGCAGCCGTCCGATTTAAGAACTTTCAGCTGCAAAAAAGCAGCCGACGTTACGATGAAGCTTGGGCGGGCACCCGCCTCAATGCCCCCGCTTTCCCCGCAGCACAATCCGCATCAGATCCGCCGCATTCTTCGCCGCGAGCTTCTCCATGATGCGCGCGCGATGCACCTCGATGGTGCGCGGACTGATGCCGAGCTGCCGCCCGGCCTCCTTGTTGGAGGCGCCTTGCGCGATGCGGTCGAGCACCTCGCGTTCGCGCGCGGTGAGCCGCTCGCGGCCGGGAAAGTCGCCGACCAGCGCGTCCTCGTCGGTCTTGTTGGTCTGCCAGGCGTGGATCGCCTCGCGCACCCGCGTCGCCACCGTGGCGATGTCGAACGGCTTTTCGATGAAGTCGAGCGCGCCGTTGCGGATCGCGTCGATCGCGGTCGGGATGTCGCCCTGGCCGGAAATGACCAGGATCGGCGCCGGGTAATGCTGCGCGGTGAGCTCTTTGAGCACGTCGAGGCCCGAACAGCCGGGCAGATGCATGTCGAGCAGCACGCAGCCGGGCGTGTGTCCCCGCGCCGCGCTGAGAAACGATTCGCCTTCGGCGAAACTGGTGACGTGGTAGCCTTCGCCGGTGAGAATGAGCGACAGCGCGTCCGATACCGTCGCGTCGTCGTCGACAACGAAGACTTCGTTCATCGCCGCACCATATCGCCGCACCGTTCCGCCGCGCGATCGAAATTGATTTGCGAGAAACAAAATAACATCGACTGCGTACACGCTGAGGTACGCAGGTGGCCGCGAACTAATAATCGTCGTTTTTGTTACGCGCAAAGCGCCGCAGGCGAAGCGGGCGAACGCCGCGCCGCATCATGCGTCGCCGGCGTCGGCGTTCACGTTCGGGAGTATCGCGGTGCAGGACCCCGATGGACACGCCCGCCGAACTATGGTGACCTGAAGCAAAATCACACCCCCGGCGGCGCCAAAGGCGCCAGGGGTTCAAGTCAGCAAGCTTGCCGAGGCAGGACGCTTCATGCTGCAAGGCTGGGTCGTTGTCGCCGTCGCCTTCGCCTATATCGGATTTTTGTTTCTGGTAGCGAGCTACGGCGACCGCAGGCGCGAGATCCTGGGCAGCAGCCGCGCGCGGCTGCTGATCTATCCGCTCTCGCTCGCGATCTATTGCACGTCGTGGACGTTCTTCGGCTCGGTCGGGGTCGCCTCGCGCACCGGCTTCGACTTTCTGACCATCTATATCGGGCCGGTGCTGATGGTCGGCCTGTTCTACCCGCTCATCATCCGCATCGTGCGGCTCGCCAAGGGCCAGAACATCACCTCGATCGCCGACTTCATCGCCGCGCGCTACGGCAAGAGCCAGGCGGTCGCGGCGACGGTGGCGACGATCGCCATCGTCGGCATGATCCCCTACATCGCGCTGCAGCTCAAAGCGGTGTCGTGGTCGGTCGAGACCATCCTGGCCGAGACCGTCGCCGGCAACGCCGCGGCGCGGCCGCTGCTCGGCGACATCGCGCTGTTCGTCGCCATGCTGATGGCGGCGTTCGCCGTGCTGTTCGGCACGCGCCACACCGACGCCACCGAGCACCAGGACGGCCTGATGCTGGCGATCGCGACCGAGTCGATCGTCAAGCTGGTGGCGTTTCTCGCCGTCGGCGTCTTCGTCACCTTCGTGCTGTTCCCCGGGCCGTTGGACCTGTTCGCGCAAGCTTTGGCGCAGCCGCGCACCGCCGCGCCGCTGACGCAAGTGCCGCCGCTGATGGCGTTCGTCGCCATGACCGTGCTGTCGCTGTTCGCCATTCTGCTGCTGCCGCGCCAGTTCCACGTCGCCGTGGTGGAAAATCACGGCGAGATCGAAATCCGCCGCGCCGCCTGGATGTTCCCGCTGTATCTGGTGCTGATCAATCTGTTCGTGGTCGCCGATCGCGATCGCCGGACTGCTGACGTTTCCGTCGGGCGGCGCCGACGGCGACATGTTCGTGCTCGCGCTGCCGCTCAAGGCGCACTCGGAAATCTTCGCGCTCATCGCGTTCGTCGGCGGCCTGTCGGCGGCGACCGCCATGGTGATCATGGAATCGGTGGCGCTCGCCATCATGGTGTCGAACGACATCGTGATGCCGCTGGTGCTCAAGCGCCAGGCGCGGCTGATGGAAAAGCCGACCGACGCCGGCGCCGAGCTCCTCACCATCCGCCGCATCGCCATCTTCGCCATTTTGTTGTTCGCCTATGTCTATTACCGCTCGGCCGGCGCGGCGCAGCTCGCCTCGATCGGCTTTCTGTCGTTTGCCGCCATCGCGCAATTCGCGCCGGCGTTTTTCGGCGGTCTGATCTGGCGGCGCGGCACCGCGCTCGGCGCCATCGCCGGCATGACCGGCGGCATTCTGGTGTGGGGCTATACGCTGCTCCTGCCGAGCGTCTCGGACGCCGGCATGATCGGCGCGCGCATCCTGACCGACGGGCCGTTCGGCCTCGCGCTGCTGCGGCCGCAAGCGCTGTTCGGCGTCGATCTGCCGCCGCTGGTGCACGGCGTCCTGCTCAGCCTGTCCGTCAATTTGGCGCTTTTTATCGGCGGCGCGTTCGTCCGGCGCCCGACCGCGATCGAGCGCGTGCAGGCGGACGTGTTCGTGCCATCGACGCTCGCCCCGATCGCGCCGAGCTTCCGGCTGCGCCGCGCCGCGGTCACCATCGAGGAATTGACCGCCACCATCGCCCGCTATCTCGGCGAGGAGCGCACCCGCGAATCGTTCGTGAGCTTCGCCGCGTCGCGACGCATCAGCCTCGAGCCGCAGGCCGAGGCCGACTTCCAGCTGCTGCAATACGGCGAATATCTGTTGGCGTCGGCGATCGGCGCGGCGTCGTCGCGGCTCGTGCTGTCGCTCCTGCTGCGCCAGCGCACGGTGTCGACCAAGGCCGCGCTCAAGCTCCTCGACGACGCCAACGCCGCGATCCACTACAACCGCGAAATCCTGCAGACCGCGCTCGATCACGTGCGCCAAGGCATCGCCGTGTTCGACAAGGACCTTTCCCTGGTCTGCTGGAACCGGCAATTCGGCGAAATCTTCGATCTGCCGCACGGCCTGACCCGCATCGGCATCGCGCTCGACGAAATTCTCCGCCACATCGCGCGGCGCAGCGTGCGCGACACCAAAGGCCTCGATGAAGCCGTCGCCGAACGCATCGGCTTCTACACCTCGCCGGCGGAACCGTTCCTGGAACGCTTCGCCGAGCGCGGCCTCGTCATCGAGGTGCGCTCGAACCGCATGCCCGACGGCGGCCTGGTCACCACCTTCACCGACATCACGCCGAGCGTGAAGTCGGCCGAGGCGCTGGAACGCGCCAACGCCACGCTGGAGCGCCGCGTACGCGAGCGCACCCGCGAACTGACCAGGCTCAATGCCGAGCTCGAGCGCGCCAAGGCGGAGGCCGACGACGCCAACGTCTCCAAGACCCGCTTCGTCGCCGCCGCGAGCCACGACATTCTGCAGCCGCTCAACGCCGCGCGGCTTTACGTCACCAGCCTGATCGAACGCCAGGGCGGCGGCGAGGACGGCGACCTCGTGCGCAACGTCGACGCCTCGCTCGAGGCGGTGGAGGAAATCTTCGCCGCGCTGCTCGACATTTCCCGGCTCGACACCGGCGCCATGCAGCCGGAGATCGCGGATTTCCGCATCGACGAATTGCTGGCGCGGCTCGACGTTGAATTCGCGCCGCTGGCGCGGGAGAAAGGTCTCGCGCTCGAATTCATGCCGTGTTCGCTCGCGGTGCGCTCCGACCGTCGGCTGCTGCGGCGGCTCCTGCAGAACCTCGTCTCCAACGCCATCAAATACACCCAGACCGGCCGCGTGCTGGTCGGCTGCCGGCGGCGCGGCGCGCAGCTGCGCATCGACGTCTACGACACCGGCATCGGCATTCCCCACGCCAAGCGGCGCGCCGTGTTCAAGGAATTTCACCGCCTCGACCAGGGCGCGCGGGTCGCGCGCGGCGTCGGCCTCGGCCTCTCGATCGTGGAGCGCATCGGCCGCGTGCTCGATTGCGAGGTGACGGTGAAGTCGGCGGTCGGCCGCGGCTCGCGGTTTTCGGTCGAAGTGCCGCGCGCCGTCACCCCGGTCGGCCGGCCGGCCATCCACCCCGCCGCCAAGGTCGCGCCCGGCAAGCTCGCCGGCACCTGCGTTCTCTGCATCGACAACGAGCCGAGCATCCTCACCGGCATGGAAACGCTGCTGGGCGGCTGGGGCTGCCGCGTCATCACCGCGCCCGATCTGACCGCGGCGCTCGCGGCCGTCGAGGCGCGCGGCGCCGAGCCCGACGGCCTGCTGGTCGACTATCACCTCGACGGCGGCGACGGCCTCGCCGCCATCGCCGAACTGCGCCGCCGCTTCCGCGCCGAACTCCCCGCCATCCTCATCACCGCCGACCGCTCGGTCAACGTCCGCGAAAAAGCCCGCGCCGCCGGCGCGCACCTCCTCAACAAGCCGATCAAACCCGCGTCGCTGCGGGTATTGGTGACGCAATGGCGGGTGCAGCGTGTCGCGGCGGAGTGAGTGTCGTGCATCGAAAAGCGCATCGCATATTATTGCCCGTGCGTCCTCCAATGTAGCCATCGGAATCGCACCATGCGGACCAATATCGAGATCGACGAAAAACTGTTGGCGGAAGCGATAGCCGCGTCGGGGCTGCGGACCAAAAAAGCGACCGTTGAGGAAGCACTGCGTCATCTGGTGGAACGGCATCGGCAAAAGGAGGCCATCGCGGCCCTGGCCGCCGCCGGTCGGGTCGGCAGACTTCGAAAAGATGCGGCGCGGCCGGCAGGGCGATCACAGGCGATGATCATCGCCTCCTCCACCGCACTCACGCCCCCCGCGCCGGCACCTGCGGCCACTGCCCGGTTTCGATCTTGCCGGCGGCGATGACGGCCTGGGTGCGGCTTTCGACGCCGAGTTTTTGCAGGATGGCGGAGACGTGGGCCTTGACGGTCGCCTCCGACACGCCGAGTTCGTAGGCGATCTGCTTGTTGAGGAGGCCCGCCGACAGCATCATCAGGACGCGGACCTGCTGCGGCGTCAGCGTGGCGAGTCGCGCGATCATCGCGGCGGTCTCGGCGTCGGCGGGGCGGGCGAGGTCGACGTCGGGCGGCGTCCACACTTCGCCTTGCAGCACCTTGGCGACGGCCTGGCGCAGCGTGTCGATGCCGAGCGTCTTCGGGATGAATCCCGAGGCGCCGAATTCCATGCAGTGGCGGATCACGGCCGGATCGTCGTTGGCGGAGACGACCACGATCGGCAGGCTGGGATACTGCGCGCGCAGATACATCAGGCCGGAGAAGCCGCGCGCGCCGGGCATGGAGAGATCGAGCAGGATCAGATCGACGTCGCCGCCGCGCTCGAGGAAATCGGTGACCTCCTCGAACGTGCCGGCCTCGGCGACGTCGACGTGGCCGAACAACCCGGTCACCGCTTCGCGCAGCGCGCCGCGGAACAGCGGATGATCGTCGGCGATCAACAGACGATAGGATTGAGCCTCGCTCACAGTCTCGCTCACCGGCCGACTTCTGTCGTGACGCGCGGCAGGCATGCAACAAGGCCGCGCCTGCATGTTACCGCCGATCCGCGGGCCGGGTCCACTGGCCCGCGGCGCCGCACCGGAACGCGGCGCGACCGCCGCGGCACCAGCCCGGAAGCCGTTTCAATCCGGGCTTTTCTCGTACGGCGACGGCAGCGGCCGCGTCAAAACATGCGCGCGGAAGATTTTCAGGTCGACTTCCTTCATGCCGGAACGGCCGAATGCGAACGGCGGCAATTCTTCGATCGATTCGAAATACGGCGTGAGCGCTTGTCGGAGCCCGCCCGCTTGATCGCGCCGGCTGATGATCAGCGCGTCGTGCCCAACGAGCGCGTCGCGGTCGTAACGGAACGCATATTGCTTGCTCTCGCCGAACACCTGCATCGGCAGCGCGTCGTGCAGCGCCTCGTCGATTCTGCCGATATCGATCCAGCTTCCGGAAACCACGAACAGGCGCTTGTCGTGGAGGAGCCCGCGCCTTTGCAGTTCGTCCCGCAACGGCGTCCATTCGTAAGCCTCGAGCGTCGGATCGCCGGCGGCGAAAGCCGCCGGTGCGAGCAACTTGCCAAAGCCGGTCGCCGCGTGGGTGGCGAACAACGCCGCAAGGCCGACAAGCAACGCCGCCGACGTGATCGCCCAGGTGCGCGGCCGGCTGCGCACCGCGGCTTCCCGCGCCAGATGATCGCCGAGCACGGGAAACAGCATCAGCCAGCCCGCCATCTGCCAATGCGGCAGGCCGCGATCACCCCACAACGGCACCAGCGTGAAAAGAACGATCGCCGGCAGCCCGAGACACAGGCAATACCACGAGCGATCGTCGCTGCGTCCGCGCCGCAGGGCCCCATAGGCGGCGATCACCATAGGCACGAAGATCCAGGGCAGCATCCAGAGGCACTGTCCGCCGAGATTGGCCAGGAACTGGTCGATCTTCGGAAACGAGCCGTTGGCAAGCGCGCGGCCGCCTTGGAACGCGAACGACGCCCAATGATGCTCGGCATTGCCAATGATGACGGGCGTCACGAGCGCCAGCGCGACGGCGGCGCCGGCCCATGGCGCCGGGTGCAGCAGCAAGCTTCGCCGCTTCGGCGCGCTGACGACATAGACCAACAGGCCGACGACGAACAACACGACATGGTATTTCGAAAGACCGGCGAGGCCGATCCATAATCCGGCAATGATCCAGGTCCACCACGGCGACAGCGGCGCGCGAAGGGAAACAGCCCGCGCGCGATGGTGTAGGCCGCCGCGGTCAGGCACAGCATCAACGGCCCGTCCGGCACGACCCAGCCGCCGGCGAGCGTGAAGAACGCCGACAGATTGAGCGCTAGTACGGCCCAGATTCCCGCGCGCGCACCGAACAATTGCCGCGCCAGCAGATACATGAGCCAGCTCGTCGCGGCGAACATCGCGACGAACGGCAGCCGCAACGCGCGGCCGTCCCCCAACAGCGGCATGAAGGCATGCGCGATCCAATAATGCAGCGGCGGGTGATCGTAGTAGAACAGCTTGAGATCGTGCGAGACGCCGATGGTGTAGCACTCGTCGACGCCGAGGCCGAGCGCTGCCGCCATAATGAGATGAAAGACCAGAAAGACGCCGATCAGCAAGGCCACGATACGTTCGGGCGAGGCGTCGGCCAGCGACACCGGCTTTTTGGCGATGGCTTCCACTGTCGGCATCATGCACGATCCGTAACGAGTCGGGGGTCCGGGAGCAATCTCGAATGAGCGACCGCAGCCGTTACCGCAGCCGTTGCGGGAGAGTTCACGCCGGCTCGCACGACCCGAAGAACTGCAGGATCACCTCGCGCCGGTGCGGCCGTTCGCGGTGCTCGGCGACATAGATGCCCTGCCAGGTGCCGAGCGCCAATGCGCCGCCGATGACCGGGACGTTGAGCGAAATCCCGTTGAGCATGGATTTGACATGCGCCGGCATGTCGTCGGCGCCCTCGATATCGTGCACCCAGCCGGCATCGGCCGGCGCCAGACGCGCGAGCGCCGTGACCAGGTCGCGGCGCACGTCCGGGTCGGCGTTCTCCTGGATGACGATCGAGGCCGAGGTGTGGCGCAGAAACAGGAGGACCGTGCCGTCGCGGGCCTTGATCTGCTCGACAAAGCGCGCGACCTCGCGGGTGATGTCGACGAAGCCGACGCCCGGCGTGTCGACCGACAGCACCGCGGTCGCGACTGTCGCCGCGCGAGCGAGTTCGATGGGAGACAAAGCAAGCGGCACGCGGCGACCTCAGCTCTTGTTGAGCATATGCCGCTCCGCGCGGGCGATCGCCTCGACCAGCCGCTGCCACGCCCGGCCGACATAGGCCATCAGCCGATCGATGTCGTTGCCCCATCGCGGCGCGCGATCGCCGTCGCGCACGACCGGCGGCTCGGGCAGCGTTCCGGCCGGCAGCGGCAAGCCGCGCGCGAGGATCTCCCTCTTGAGCGCGGCGTTTTCCCGGCGCAGCCGCGTGATCTCGTTTTCCAGGACGGCGCGATCCTCCGGCACCGCCTGACAGGTCCAGCCCACCGCGCGCCGGCTGCACAACGAAACTTCGCCGCTTTGCATGTCGAGCCGCACGAAGCCGTCGGCCACCTTGCTGAAACTGTAGCGCCCACCTTCGGTTTCGGGCGTCGCCTCGTCGCCCCGGGCGGGCGCCGTCGCACAGCACCCGGCGATGATGAGGGCGAAGGTCCCAAAGATCCCAAAGGTCCCCAGGGTCCCAAGTTTGATCATGCCGATCTCCTGGCGTATTTCGCCCGGCATCCTTCCGGGCGCCTCGTTCCGGAACGCCTTGGTGCAACGCCACTCCGTCGAAAGCAGAAACGTGCGGTCATGAGCTACCGCCACAACCGCCTACACGACCGCCGATTACCGCGTCTGCGCCGCGGGGCGAAGGTCCCCGACACCCCGCCCGTGACACCCCCGACACGCGGCATTCTATGCCGAATGGCGTTGCGGTGCACAACCGGCCTCGACAGCGATCGCGCGCGGGTCCATAACCCCGTTGTTTCAATGCATTAGGATCGGCTCGCGTTTCTTGACTTGGCAGAACCCAATCAGTATGGTCCGCGCGGCTTCAGGGGGCGGGCCCGTCTCGATCGCTGCACAGCCGCGAGTGCCAAGGCCGCTGATGTCCAGGCTGCGAGTATCCGGGACATGAGCGACGGCACGAGCGAGCCGGGCGACCGGGACAAGGCGCATACCGACGAAGCTGCTCTCTCCGCGAAACTCCAGCGTCTCGGCGAAGGGCTTGGCAAAGCACGCGGCCGTGCGGGCCAACCTTCCGGCGATTCTGATGGGGATCGGGCGACGACTGCATCCGGCTACGCCAGAGGCTTCCGGCTCTCGAGCGAACTCGTTGCAGGCGTGCTGGTCGGTGCCGGCCTCGGCTGGGTGATCGACCGCTTGCTCGGCATCGCGCCGTGGGGGTTCATTGTTTTTCTTCTGCTCGGCTTTGCCGCGGGCGTCCTCAATGTGATGCGCTCGGCGGGAGTTGCGGGCGGCGGCGGGCTTGGCGGCGACGCCACGGACGGCCGGAACACCTGAAGGCGCGCGGTTTCAGCTCGGCGGCGATAGAAGCGATGACAGTCGATCCGATCCACCAATTTCAAATCCACAATCTGGTGCCGATATTTTCCATCGGCGGCCATCAGATCGCCTTCACCAATTCCGCGCTGTTCATGCTGATCATCCTGGTCGTGGTCTCGGCGCTCTTGATCGGCGCGACCATGCCCCGCGCCGTGGTGCCCGGGCGGTTCCAGTCGATGGCGGAGATGTCCTACGAGTTTGTCGCCAATACCGTGCGCAGCACCGCCGGAACCGAGGGCATGAAGTTCTTTCCCTTCGTGTTCACGCTGTTCATGTTCGTCCTGGTCGCCAATCTGATCGGCCTTATTCCGTATTCCTTCACGGTGACGAGCCAGCTGATCATCACGGCGAGCTTGGCGCTGCTGGTGTTCTTCATCGTCGTCATCTACGGGTTCTGGCGCAACGGCCTGGGCTTCCTCAAGCTGTTCGTGCCGAAAGGCGTGCCGATCTACATTCTGCCGGCGATCGTCGTCATCGAGGTACTGTCGTTCCTGTCGCGGCCGATCTCCCACAGCGTCCGTCTGTTCGCCAACATGCTGGCCGGCCACATCACGCTGCAGGTGTTCGCCGGCTTCATCATCATGCTGGCGGGCTTCGGCGTGGTGGGCTGGTTCGGCGCGGCGCTGCCGCTGATCCTCGTCATCATGCTCACGGCGCTCGAATTTCTGGTGGCCTTCCTGCAGGCCTACGTGTTCGCCATCCTCACCTGCATCTACCTCAACGATGCGATACACCCGGGCCATTGACGCGCCCGTTTGCAACCTCGAAAAAGCAACCTCGAAAAGGCAACCTCGAAAAGGAGTGTTCTCATGGATCCGACCGCCGCGAAATACATCGGCGCTGGCATTGCCTGCATTGGCATGGGTGGCGCCGGCGTCGGCGTGGGCATCATCTTCG
Organism: uncultured Pseudomonadota bacterium; assembly: GCA_963836095.1. Taxonomy (GTDB): domain Bacteria; phylum Pseudomonadota; class Alphaproteobacteria; order Rhizobiales; family Xanthobacteraceae; genus BOG-931. The sequence continues at coordinate 26,362 of CAWIHU010000009.1, read as the reverse complement.
GCAATTATCTCGCCGCGGCGCTGCGCAATCCCTCTGCCGCCCAGGGCCAATTCGGCAACCTGATTTTCGGCTTCGCCATCACCGAAGCGCTGGGCATCTTCTCGCTCCTGATCGCGCTCCTGTTGTTGTTCGGGCTCTGATAGCTTAGCCGCCGACATGGCCGAACCGACCGCACACAGCGAGGCACCCGAGGGACACGGCGCTTTTCCGCCGTTCCAGGCGCAGCATTTTCCCTCGCAGCTCGTCTGGCTGACGCTGACCTTCGTCCTGCTCTACGTCCTGATGTCGAAGGTGGCGCTGCCGCGCATCGGTGCGATCCTCGCGGACCGCAGCAAGCGCATCTCCGACCATCTCGCCGAGGCGCAACGCCTCAAGGATCAGTCGGACGCCGCCAACGCCGCTTACGAGAAGGCGCTGGCCGACGCCAGGAACCGTGCGCAGGCGATCGCCGCCGCGACGCGGCAGAAGCAGGCGGCCGAGGCGGACGAGGCGCAGAAGCGCCTCGAAGCTCAGCTGCAGGAGCGGCTCGCCGCGGCCGAGCGGTCGATCACCGCGACGCGCACGTCGGCCATGAGCAACGTCCGCACCATCGCCGCGGACACCGCCGGTGCCATCGTCCAGCGCCTGATCGGCACGACGCCGTCCGAACAGGACGTCGCCGCCGCGGTCGGCGAGGCCAATCGTTGAAGGTTCAAGCGCTGAGGGTTCATCATGATCGAGACTGAAGCCTGGGTCGCCATCGCCTTCGTCATCTTTCTCGGCATTCTCGGGTATTTCGGCGCCCACCGACGGGTGATCGACGCGCTCGATCAGCGCCAGGCCCGCATCAAGGCCGAACTCGACGAAGCGCGGCGGCTGCGCGACGAGGCGCAGGCCCTGCTGGCGGACTATCAGCGCAAGCAGCGCGAGGCCGGCCGCGAGGCCGAGGCCATCATCGCCGGCGCCACCGCCGAAGCCGAGCGCATGGCCGTAGAGGCCAAGACCAGAATGGAAGATTTCGTCACGCGGCGCACCAAGATGGCTGAGGCCAAGATCGCCCAGGCCGAGACGCAGGCCTTGGCCAACGTCCGCGCCGCGGCCGCCGACGCCGCGGTCGCCGCAGCCGGCAAGATCCTCGCCGCGACCGCGAAAGGCAGCGTCGCCGACGGGCTGCTTGCGAAGGGCATCGACAACGTCAGGAAGAAATTCAACTAGAGCCTTTTGATGGAGCATGATCTTTTCGGAAAACCGGCGTCCACTTTTCCGGATCATGCTCTAACGGAGGCGTTTCCTGGCCGCTTACGGCGCGTTGCACTGCCGCCGACTGCCACAGCCGGCTACCAATTCACAGCCCGCAGTTGATATTGTGCACAACTCCGCATCCTGACGGGGACGGTCTTTTATTACCATTATTCATCCGTATTCTGGTGCCGCTGATTCGAAAATCCGCACTCTGAAACCTGCACCTCGAAAACGTGCACGACGGTTATGCGCCGACCGCTGCATCGGAGGGGTTCGTGGTCATCTTCGATTGCAATGGCGTTCTGGTCGACAGTGAGCCTATCGCCAGCGCGGTCATCGCCGACGCGTTGCGGAGCGTCGACGTGCCGTTGACGGCGGCCGAGGTGGCGGTCCGGTTTCACGGCCGTCGCATCGCCGACATCGTCGTGGTGGTCGAAAAGGCGACGGGGCGAAAACTGCCCGCCGGCTTTGCCGCGCACGTGACGACGGAGACGCTGCGGCGGTTTCGCGCGGAGTTGCGCGCGGTACCCCATGCCGCTCATGCGTTGTCCTGGCTGCGCGGGCCGAAGGCGGTCGCTTCCTCGTCGGCGATCGATCGCATTCGCACCAGTCTCGAGGTCACCAATCTGATCCGCTTCTTCGAGTCGCGGCTGTTTTCCGCCCAGGGCCTGCGGGCCGGCAAGCCCGCTCCCGATTTGTTTCTCGGCGCCGCCGCCAGCATGGAAGTCGATCCGGCCGCATGCATCGTGGTCGAGGATTCCGTCGCCGGCATCAGCGCGGCGGACGCCGCCGGCATGGCGCCGATCGGTTTCATCGGCGGCAGTCACGGCAACGGCCAGTTGGCGCGCGAGCTGTTGGCCGCCGGGGCGCGTACGGTGATCGCCGATATGCGCGACCTGAAGGGCGCGGTGATCGAGCTGCGCGGCTGGTAGCCGCGCCGTGCGCGACGTCACCGTGCGGGGTCGCTTTCCTCAATCCGAGCTGAAGGCCGACGGCGGCGCCTTGCCGTTGGTATTGGAGCTGTTGGTATCGGACTTGTGCTTGGGCTTGCCTTTCGGCTTCGGCTTGGGCTGCGCTTCCTTGTCCTGCGCCGCGGCCGTGACGGGGTCGAAGCCGACATAGACGACGTAGTCGCCGAGCGCGGTGACCGGCGTCGGCAACGGAAACGTCATGCTCTCTTCGATATGGGTGAACACGCCGCCCTGGTCGGTGTTGGTGATCGCGACCGGGATTCGGAAGAATTTGGTCGCGATCGGGCGCGTACCGCCCGGAGTTTCGTGCACCACCGCGAGGCGAAGCGGTACGTCGACCTGACCGACCCCGCCGGCCGGTCCGACGACGACGCGGCCCTGCACCCCGATCTTCATCATCATGTTGCCCTCGACCACCGTGCATTCGCGCGCCTCGCGCGTGAAGGTGCCCTGATATCTCAGGTTCATGGCGGTCGTATCGCCCGGCGGGCCGATGGCGAGGGTGGAAGCTCCCTCGCGGATCTCGACCGGCGGGCAATTGACGCTCGGCTCGGCGCCGCTCACCGTCTGCCGCGACGTCCCCGAAGAGCCGGCAAAAAAGTTCGAAATGCTCCAGGACGACTCCGTCGGCTCCGGGGCCGGCGTCGGTGTTGGTGTGGACCCGGGCGCCGGCGCGTTCGAGCCGCCGAAGCCGCCCAGCGAGCAGCCGCCGGCCAGCAACGCCAGGAACAACGCCACCACCAGCGTCGCTCCAACGAATACCCTTGTGCGCAATTGCCGACCGGTCCCCGGCATTCCCCCGCCGCTCATCGTCGCCCTGCCCCAACAGCCTTGGTTATATCGGGCCAACCATGGCCATCCCAAGGCGGCACCGGCGCCATGGTTAAGACCCGCGTTCAGCGGGGCGCTCAGGGCTCGGCGTCCTTGACGCGGCCGTACAGCAGATGGTCCTGCCATATGCCGTTGATGCATAGGAATTCCCGCGCGTAGCCTTCACGCACAAAACCGGAATTCTCGAGGAGCCGGATGGAGGCGGCATTGGTCGGAATGCAGGCCGCTTCCAGCCGATGCAGCCGCAGCGTCACAAAAGCAAACGGAATGACCGCGCGCACCGCGGCCGACATATAACCGCGCCGCACATAAGGCAGCGCCATCCAATAGCCGATGCTGCCGGCCTGGGCGACGCCGCGGCGGATATTGGCGAGCGTCAATCCGCCGACCACCGCATCGTCATCGGTGCGGACGACCAGGAAGGCGTAGCCCTGGTCGGTCCGCCAATCCTCCGCATAGCGCCGCAGCCGGCGCCGGAAGGCGCTGCGGCTCAAATCGTCGGCCGGCCAGGTCGGCTCCCACGGGGTGAGAAATGCGCGGCTTTGTTCGCGCAATGCCGCCCACTCGCCGTAGTCGGTCATTTGCGGCGGGCGCAGCATCACTCCCTCGCCGACGATCGACGGCAGCGGCTCGGTGAAATTAATGGTGCGGAAGAACGCCATCGGTGCCGTCGGCCTGCAACGTCCCCTGCCAATTCACCGATGCCACGAGGCATTTCCCCTCAGGCGGCGCGGCGCGTCAGAGTTTCCGCAATGGACGCCGCGCTTTCAAGTCCCGAGCCGAGCCCGAGCACCGCAATCGCCAGCTTGCCGCGGCCGATCAGCGCCTGCCCGGCGGCGCGCGCGCTCTCCACGGTCACCGCCTCGACCTTCGCCACCATCTCCTCGAGCGTGAGCGGCCGCCCCCACGCCAGCATGTGCCGCGCCAACTGCTCGACCCGCGCGCCGGAGCTTTCCAGCGCCATCAGCAGGCCGGCTTTCATCTGCGCCTTGGCGCGCGCGACCTCGGGCTCGGACAGCGTCGCGGCACAGTTCGCAATCTCGTCGACGACGAGCCGCATCAGCTCTGCGATGTCGGCGGCATCGGTGCCGGCATAGAGGCCGAACATGCCGACGTCGGAGTAGGGCGCGTGAAACGAGTAGATCGAGTAGCACAAGCCGCGCTTCTCCCGCGCTTCCTGAAACAGCCGGGACGACATGCCGCCGCCGAGCGCATTGTTGAAGACCTGCAGGCTGTAGAGCGTCGGATCGGTCTGCGATACGCCAGGGAGAGCGAGCGCGACGTGCACCTGCTCCAGCTCGCGCTCCTCCACATAGCTGCCGCCGGCAAAGCGCGCGGGTTCGGCGCTCGCACTCGCCGCGCCGCCGAAGCTCGCGAAGCGTTCCTCGACCTCGGCGACGATGGCGGCATGATCGATCGCGCCCGCCGCGCCGACGACGATGTCCGGCGCCCGATAGTTGCGCGCGAGATAGCCGCGCAGGCCGTTGTCGTCGAACGAGCGCACCGTCTTCGGCGTCCCTAGAATCGAGCGCCCGAGCGGCTGATCGGGAAACGCGGTGATCTGCAGATGCTCGAAAATCAGGTCGTCGGGGGTGTCGGCGACGGCGCCGATCTCCTGCACGATGACGTTCTGCTCGCGGGTGAGTTCTGCAGGGTCGAACGCCGGCTCGGACAGAATGTCGGCGACGACGTCGAGCGCCAAAGGCACGTCGGCCTTGAGCACGCGCGCGTAATACGCGGTGGTCTCCGCGCTGGTCGCGGCGTTGAGGTCGCCGCCGACGGCTTCGATCTCCTCGACGATCTGCCGCGCGCTGCGCCGGCGCGTGCCTTTGAACGCCATGTGCTCGAGAAAATGCGAGATGCCGTGCTCGTCGAGGCGTTCCTTGCGGCTGCCGGAGGCGACCCAGACGCCGAGCGACGCGGATTGCAGATGCGGCATGGCGTCGGTCACCACTCTCAGGCCGGATTTCAGGGTCGTGACCTCGACACTCATGCTGCCGCTCCTTGCTGCGCGGCTCGACTCGTCGTCAGGACGAAACGCTCGACCGCGGATTGATCCACCGGCAGCACGGTGACGCGCTCCGGACGTTCGTTGAGATCGGAAAGCCAATCCGGCAAAGCCGGCCGCAGGCCGCAGGCCGCCTCGACCGCATCGGGAAACTTCGCCGCGTGCGCGGTCGACAGCACCACCATCGGCACCGCGGGATCGCGCGCTTCCTTCGCGGCGACGGCGAGGCCGACGGCGGTGTGCGGATCGACGAAACAGCCGGTGTCGCGCAGCGTCGCGCGGATGGTCGCGGCGACTTCGTCTTCGTCGGCGCGGTTGGCGCCGAACAGCGCGCGAATGTCCGACAGCGCCCGCGCCGACAAGGTGAAGCGTCCCGATTGCGCCAGCGATCCCATCAGCGCCCGCACGGCATTGCCGTCGCGGCCATAGGCGTCGAACAACAATCGCTCGAAATTCGAGGACACCTGGATGTCCATCGACGGCGAGGTCGTCGCCACCACGTTGCGCAGCTCGTAGGTGCCCGTGGCCAGCGTGCGGGTCAGAATGTCGTTGACGTTGGTAGCGATGACGAGCCGCTCGATCGGCAGGCCGAGGCGCAGCGCGACATAGCCGGAATAGACGTTGCCGAAATTGCCGGTCGGAACGGTGAAGGCCACTTTGCGATACGGCGCGCCGAGCGCCACCGCGGCGGTGAAGTAATAAACGGTCTGCGCGACGATGCGCGCCCAGTTGATCGAGTTGACGCCGGACAAGGCCACGCGCTCGCGGAAGGCGTGGTGATTGAACATGTTCTTCACCATCGCCTGGCAATCGTCGAACGTGCCGTCGATGGCGAGGGCATGGACGTTCGGCGCCGCCGCCGTCGTCATCATGCGCCGCTGCACGTCGGAGACGCGGCCGTTGGGGAACAAGACGATGAGGTCGACCTGATCGCGGTCGCGAAACGCCTCGACGGCGGCACCGCCGGTATCGCCCGAGGTCGCGACAACGATGGTGCGGCGCTCGCCGCGCTCGGCGAGCACGTGGTCCATCAGCCGCGCCAAAAGCTGCATCGCGATGTCTTTGAAGGCGAGCGTCGGGCCATGGAACAATTCGAGCATGAAGGTGCTGACGCCGAGCTGCACCAACGGCGCGACTGCCGGATGGCGGAAGCTGGCATAGGCCTCGCGCGCCATGCGGGTGAGGTCGGCGGCGGCGATGGCGTCGCCGGTGAAGCAGCGGATCACCTCGACCGCGACATCGGCATAGGGCCGGCCGGCAAAACCCTGGATCGTGCGCAAGTCGAGCCGCGGCCAGAGTTCCGGCACGTAGAGGCCGCCGTCGCGGGCGAGACCCGCGAGCATCACATCGGCAAAGCCGAGATGGGAGGCCTCACCCCTGGTCGAAACGTGCTGCACGGTTATAAGGTCCTGGCGCACCGCCACGGCGCGGCGGGCAAATAAGCTATTGATTGGCCTGACATTTATTCACAGGACGGCAAATCGCAAGGTGCGTTGCCGGGCGTCCTGTCAATCGCAATAATACACTGAAAATCCCCGGTTTTCACAAGGAACGCGATTGATCGGGCTGCGGCGACGACCTTTCGCCGGCGCCTTGGCGGTGCCCCCGCCACGCCCAGACCACGAACACGACAACCAATACGAGTGCAAGCCCGTACCACGTCGCCGCGTAGCCGAGATGGGGATCACGCAGGTTGACCACCAGCCTGCCGGGCTGCGGCAATCCGCCGGGCGGCACCGGCGATTCCTGCTCGATATAGAACGGCGCGACGGGCCCGAGCCTTTTGGCGGCGGCGATGGCCGCCGGGTCGCGGGCGAACCACAGATTATGCGTCGGGTCGTCCGCCGGCGAGAAGAAGCCGCGCGGATCGGGCCACCGCATCACCCCGACAAGGTCGACCGGCGCGGCGACCTGACCTTCCGCGCGCATCGCCGCGGTTTGCCGGCCCTCCGGTACAAAGCCGCGGTTGACGATCACGACGCCGCCGTCCGTCAGCCGCGCCGGCGTCAGCACCCAGTAACCGAGGCCGGATACGTCGGGCCGGAACGCCGATGCGGCGCCGTAAACGAGCGCCTCGGCGCCATGATCGAACGTGGCGATGAATTCGACCCGACGGTACTCGTCCTTGGCCTGATCGAGATGCGGCCATGTCGCTGCCGGCGGCAGTGGCGACGGCGGCGCCGCCAGGCGCTCGGTCAGCGTGGCGATCAAACCCTCTTTCCAGGCTTTGCGCTGAAGCTGCCAAGTGCCGAGCGCCATGAGCACCGCGAAGACGAGCACGGCGGGCACAAGCAGGCCGAGCCATGACCGCCGCGGCGGTGCGGGCGCGGGTGTCGTCGGCGCCCTCACGTCTGTTTTCCGTCCAACCGCCCTTCGCCGGCCCGGTGATGATATTGCAGCGCGATCATCAGGCCCTTCATCGGCCGCAACGGCCCAAGCGTCACAATGAGAATGAGCGGCAGCCACAGCACCGCATGCACCCAGAACGGCGGCTGATAGAGCACCTCTGTGATCAAGGCGGCGCCGACCACGATGAACCCGGCCAGAAACATGATGAACACCGCCGGCCCGTCGCCGGAATCGGCAAAGTCATAGTCGAGCCCGCAGGCCTCGCAGCGTGGCCGCAGCGTCAAAAATCCCTGAAACAGCTTGCCATTGCCGCAGCGCGGGCAGCGGCAGGACAACCCGGCGAAGATCGCGCCGGAAAGCGTGTCGATTGGTCTTTCGGTCATGTCAGCGATATCGTCTGCCGTACGTCGCCGCGCAAGGGCGACGCAGCGATCCCTCCCCCGCTGCGCTCGCTTCGCGGGGGCGGAAAGCGTCTGCCGCTACCCCGCGTGGGCGCCGCCGCCCCAGACGTAGATGCAGGCGAACAGGAACAGCCACACCACGTCGACGAAGTGCCAGTACCAGGCCGCGAATTCGAAGCCGAGGTGCTGCGTCGGCGTGAACTGGCCGGCGAGCGCGCGCGCGAGGCAGACGATCAGGAAGATCGTGCCGATGATGACGTGCGCGCCGTGGAAGCCGGTCGCCATGAAGAACGTCGCGCCATAGATGTTGCCGGAATAGTGGAACGCGGCGTGACCGTATTCATAGGCCTGAACGCAGGTGAAGGTGAGGCCGAGCACGATCGTCAGGATCAAGCCCCAGATCAGTCCGCGCCGGTTGTTCTCGAGCAGCGCGTGGTGGGCCCAGGTGACGGTGGTGCCCGAGGTGAGCAGGATCAGCGTGTTGAGGAGCGGCAAGTGCCAGGGATCGAAGGTCTCGACGCCCTTGGGCGGCCACACCCCGCCGGTATAGGCGATCCGCGCGATGTCCTTGAGCTCGTCGGGGAACAACGCGGTGTTGAAATAAGCCCAGAACCAGGCGACGAAGAACATCACTTCCGACGCGATGAACAGGATCATGCCGTAGCGGTGCGAGATCTGCACCACGCGGGTATGGTCGTGCTCGACCTCGGCTTCGTAGATGACGTTGCGCCACCAGCCGATCATGGTGTAGGCGATACCGAGCCCGCCGACGCCGAAGATGATCGGCGCGTAGGCGACGACGTGGTGCATCCACAGGATCAGTCCGACCGCGGTGATGAAGGCCGACGTTGCGCCGATCGCCGGCCACGGGCTCGGATTGACCAGATGGTAATCGTGGTGCGGTTTGGCATGCGCAACATTGGCCATCGTTCATCGTCTCCAGCTTGGCGCGCCCGCGTGTCGCCCTCGCGCCGTCGTTGCCTAATTTTGAGCATGATCCGGAAAAGTGGGAACCGGTTTTCCGAAAACGATCATGCTCCAACAAAAATCTACGTGTGGCCCGATTTGTCCGGGTTCTGGCCCTCTGTGCCCGCCTGATCCGGCAACGCGACCGGATAGAAGGTGTAGGAGAGCGTGATGAGTTTGAGCGTGTCCTGCTCGCTATCCTGCGCGAGTTTAGGATCGACGTAGAACACCACCGCCATGTCGCGCGTTTCGCCGGGCTTCATGGTCTGCTCGGTGAAGCAGAAGCAGTTGATCTTTTCGAAATAGATGCCGACGGTCGACGGGCTGACATTGTAGCCGGCCTGGGCGGCGGTCAGGCGCGCGGCCTCGTTGGTCACCTTGTAATAGACGGTGACGACTTCGCCGAGCTTGACGTTGATGGTGCGCCGCTCGGGCACGAAGCGCCACGGCAAGCCGGCGCTGACATTGGAATCGAACCGCACCGTGACTTTGCGTGCCAAGGTTTCCTTCGGCGCCGTGTGCGCCACCTGCGTGGTGCCGCCATAGCCGGTGGTGCGGCAGAACCAGGAGTAAAAAGGTACGGCGGCGAACGACAGTCCGACCATGCCGGCGGCCAAGCCGCCGCAGAAAAAGGCGATCAAAACATCGCGCTTCGCCTTTGGTCGTCGGGGATGCTGATCGCTCATGCGAGTTGCACTTCCGGGATTACCACGCCATCACAACGGTCGGACCAGCACGCCCGGCCCTTTGACCAGGGTCACGATGTAGAACAAGATCACCAGCGCACCGAGCGCAAGCGCGATCGCGATCGAACGGGCACGCCGGGCGCGCTGCTGCTGCTCGGTGAGCCTGATCCCCACCTTTGCCTCCTCCACCGGCGGAGGCGCGAGGGGAGCGGGTTTCTGCTCTTGTGCCGGTTCAGTCATGACAGCGCTCGTGATCGTCATGCCGCGACAGGACCGAACGGACCCCACGCCGCCACCGCGCGATCGACCAGCAGCATGGCGAACAGCAGGAACAGATAGAGGATCGAGAAGGCGAACAGATGCTTGCTCGGCCCGTGGCCCTCGGTCTCGAGGCGCACGCGCAAAGCGAGCGCGAGCATCGCGCCGCCGGCCACGAGCGCGACGACGCCGTACAGCGGTCCGGCAAAGCCGAGGAACCACGGCGCGGCGCCGAGCGGCGCCAGCAACAGCGTGTACAGCAAAATCTGGCGCCGGGTTTCGCGCGCGCCGGATACGACCGGCAGCATCGGAATTCCGGCGCGGACATAGTCGTCGGTGCGGTAGAGCGACAGCGCCCAGAAGTGCGGCGGCGTCCAGAAGAAGATGATGAGGAACAACACGATCGGCTCGAGCGCGAAGCCGCCGGTCACCGCGGCCCAGCCGATCACCGGCGGCAGCGCGCCGGCGGCGCCGCCGATGACGATGTTCTGCGGCGTCGAGCGCTTGAGCCACATCGTGTAGACGACGATGTAGAACGCGATGGTGACGGCGAGCGTCGCGGCCGCGACGACGTTGACGAGGAGGCCGAGCACCACCACCGAGCCGACCGCGAGCGTGATGCCGAACGCCAGCGCGTCGCCCGGCGTCAGGCGCCCGGCCGGGATCGGCCGCGCCGCCGTGCGGCGCATCCGCGCGTCGATGTCGGCGTCGTACCACATGTTGAGCGCGCCGGCGGCGCCGGCGCCGACGGCGATGCAGATGAGCGCCGTCGCGCCGATCACCGGATGGATGTGCCCCGGCGCGATCAACAGGCCGACCAGCGCCGTGAAGACCACGAGCGACATCACCCGCGGCTTCATCAGCGCGATGTAGTCGCGGGCGTCCGCGATCGAGGGCTCGGCGTGGGTGAAGGTGACGCTCATCGGCTCATTATCATCGGATCAGGGGCAGCGTGTCGAACTGGTGGAAGGGCGGCGGCGACGACAGCGTCCATTCCAGCGTGGTGGCGCCGACGCCCCACGGATTGTCGGCGGCGCGTTCCTTGCGGACGAACGCCTGCACCAGACCGAACAGGAACACCAGAACGCCGACGCCGGAGATGTAGGAGCCGATCGACGAGATGTAGTTCCAGTCGGCGAACGCGTCCGGATAGTCGGCGATGCGGCGCGGCATGCCGGCGAGCCCGAGGAAGTGCTGCGGGAAGAACACCAGATTGACGCCGACGAACGTGATCCAGAAGTGCAGCTTGCCGACGAACTCGGAATACATGTAGCCGGTCATCTTCGGGAACCAGTAGTACCAGCCGCCGAAGATGGCGAACACCGCGCCGAGCGACAGCACATAGTGGAAGTGCGCGACGACGTAATAGGTGTCCTGCAGCACGCGGTCGACGCCGGCATTGGCGAGCACCACGCCGGTGACGCCGCCGATGGTGAACAAAAAGATGAAGCCCATCGCCCACAGCATCGGCGTCTTGAACTCGATCGAGCCGCCCCACATCGTGGCGATCCAGGAGAAGATCTTCACGCCGGTCGGCACCGCGATCACCATCGTCGCGGCGATGAAATAGGCCTGCACGCTCGCCGCCATGCCGACGGTGTACATGTGATGGGCCCAGACGACGAAGCCGATGCCGCCGATCGCCACCATGGCGTAGGCCATGCCGAGATAGCCGAACACCGGCTTGCGCGAGAACGTCGCGACGATCTGGCTGATCATGCCGAAGCCCGGCAGGATCAGAATGTAGACTTCGGGGTGGCCGAAGAACCAGAACAGATGCTGGAACAGGATCGGGTCGCCGCCGCCTTCCGGATTGAAGAAGGTGGTGCCGAAATTCCGGTCGGTCAGCAGCATGGTGATGGCGCCGGCGAGCACCGGCAATGCCAGCAGCAGCAGGAACACCGTCACCAGGATCGACCACACGAACAGCGGCATCTTGTGCAGCGTCATGCCGGGCGCGCGCATGTTGAAGATCGTGGTGATGAAGTTGATGGCGCCGAGGATCGAGGAGGCGCCGGCGAGGTGGATCGACAGGATGACGAAGTCCATCGCCGGGCCGGGATGGCCGTAGGTCGAGAGCGGCGCATAGAGGGTCCAGCCGGTGCCAGCGCCCAACGCGCCCGGCTCGCCCTCGAAGAACATGGAGGCGACGAGCAACGCGAAAGACGCCGGTAACAGCCAGAACGAAATGTTGTTCATGCGCGGGAACGCCATGTCCGGCGCGCCGATCATGAGCGGGACCATCCAGTTGCCGAAGCCGCCGATCATCGCCGGCATGACCATGAAGAAGATCATGATCAGGCCGTGCGCGGTCACGATCACGTCGAAGTAATGGGTCTCGTGGAAGATCTGCAGGCCCGGGAACATCAATTCGGCCCGGATCAGGATCGAAAAGATGCCGCCGATCACGCCGGCAATGAGCGCGAACACGAGGTACATCGTGCCGATGTCCTTGTGATTGGTCGAATAGACGAAGCGGCGCCAGCCGTGCGGGATGGCATGTCCATTGTCGTCGCCGTGGGTCGCCTGCGTGGTCGTGTCCATGGGGGTCCTGTTGTAACGCGCTCGTGTTCGTCTTGATCTTCTTCGGAAAACCGCTGCCCGCTCTAGTGCGCCGGGCCGTTGGCCGCCGCGAAGCTCACCGGCAGCGGATGCTCGTCACCGGCGAATTTCTTCTTGGCTGCTTCCACCCAGGTGGAGAAGTCGGCGTCGCTCACGACATTCACCGTTATCGGCATGAAGGCGTGATCCTTGCCGCACAGCTCGGAGCACTGGCCGTGATAGCGCCCGACCTGCGTCGCCTTGAACCAGGTGTCGTTGAGGCGGCCCGGCACGGCGTCGATCTTGATGCCGAAGGACGGCACGGCGAAGGAATGGATGACGTCGGCGCCGGTCACCAAGACGTGCACCACCTTGTTCACCGGCACGACGAGTTCGTTGTCGACGGTGAGCAGGCGCGGCTGGCCGGGCTTGAGATCGCCGTCGGCCACCAACAGCGAGTCGAATTCGAAATTGCCGTTATCGGGATAGCTGTAGCTCCAATACCACTGCTTGCCGGTCGCTTTCACGGTGATATCCGGCTTCGGCTCGTCGAGCTCGAGGAACAACAGCCGGAACGACGGCACCGCGATCACCACCAGAATGACCACCGGAAGGATGGTCCAGAGCACTTCGATCGGCGTGTTGTGGGTGGTGCGCGACGGGGTCGGATTGGCGCGCGCGTTGAAGCGCACGACGACGATCCCCAGCAGCACGAGGACGAACAGCGCGACCGCGCTGATGATCCAGAGCAGCAGATCGTGGAACCAGACGATGTCCACCATGACCGGCGTAGCGGCCGGCTGCAAGCCGAGTTCCCAGGGCGCCGGCTGTCCCATTTCCGCCAGGGCCGGCCCCGCCCCGGTGAGCGCGCCAACGAGCCCGCCGCCTACCAGTATCGCCCCGACGGTCACCGCCCGTGCAGCAAATCGTGAGAACACCGTCATCTGTCTCTCGGCTCCCTGTTCTTCTATCTCGGCCAACGTCTTGAACTCGGCCAAGCCTTTAATCTCGATCATGACCGCACCGGCAGGCACCAATTTCGGGCGAGACAAGCAACGGTTTTGCCGCCGCTTGCTGCCAACCCCGGACTGACGTCCCGCGCGAACGGCGAGGGGTGAGGAGGGGCAACGGTCTGGTCCTTGGCACGCACTTGCGGGTTGGGGGAATCCCAGTCCCTCAAACCACAAATCCAGCCTTACCGCAATGCACTCGTCGGTACCGGCGCACATCCGTAATGGCATGCATAGCGGCATGGGCACGAGCGCCGGGTGCGGCGCATGTCGCGCCACCGCTTTGGCGTCCATCGCGCGGCCACAATGCGTTGCTTTTGATCGACTTGACACCTCGTGCTTACCATGTAGGCAGGCTCGCGCAACGAGCGGCCTGCCGCGGTGATTCGGAAGTCTTCCGGGCGAGATATTCACGTCGGCGTCGGCCGCCGTTCTTATGGGGGCCGTGTTCATGGGGGCCGGCCAGAGGAAACTTGATCATGGCGATCTCCGTTGTCGAGTGGCGGATGCGGCCAATGGCCACGGCGCTCGGCGCCGTTGCGGCGTTGCTGGCGGCGGCATGCGCAAATGTCGCCCCGGCCGCCGCGCAGGGCGCGGTCCGTTCCGTCCACGGCGACTGGCAAATCCGTTGCGATACGCCGCCCGGCGCGCAGGCCGAGCAATGCGCGCTGATGCAGAGCGTGACGGCGGAGGACCGGCCCAATGTCGGCCTGACCGTCATCGTATTGAAGACCAGCGACCAGAAGAGCCGGCTGATGCGGGTCGTCGCCCCGCTCGGCGTGCTGTTGCCGTCCGGCCTCGGCCTGAAGATCGACGATAAGGACGTCGGCCGCGCCGGCTTCGTGCGCTGCCTGCCCAATGGCTGCGTCGCCGAAGTGGTCATGGACGACAACCTGATCAATCAGCTGCGCACCGGCAAAACCTCGACCTTCATCATCTTCCAGACGCCCGAGGAAGGCATTGGGTTCCCGATGAGCCTGAAGGGGTTCGGTGAGGGGTACGACAAGCTGCCGTGATGCCATTCACCGCGCGAACCAATCCGGCCAACTGAACTTGCGGGCGACGGCGCCGATGATGTTGGAATAATCGTCGGTCCACACCCGTTGCGCGGGATCGGGCGCGGTAGGCTTCCAGCTGCCGCTCGCGGCGAGATCGCCAATGTCCGCCGCGTTGTTGGCGGCAATGGCGACGTCGGACGAGTAGACATAGTCGTCGTCGCTGTCGTCCTCGTGGCTGTCGTCATAGACCCAGGCCTTCAGGCCGTTGGCCGCGGCGATGCCGACGGCGACGCCGTCCAGTGCAAGATTGCGGTTGGAGAGGTGCAAGGTGACGACGCCGTCGGGCGCGAGCTTCGACTTGTAGATCGCCATCGCCTCGCGGGTGGCGAGGTGGACCGGGATCGCGTCGGAGGAATAGGCGTCGACGATGATGAGGTCGTAGTGCGCCTGCGCCTCGCGGGCGAAGGTCAGCCGGGCGTCGCCCATGACGATCGGCACGTCCGGCGCGCAGGCATTGACGAAGCTGAAGCGCGGGTGATCGCGCGCGACGTTGACGATGGTCGGATCGATCTCGAAGAACCGCCATTCGTCGCCGGGCGCGATGTAGCAGGCGAGACTGCCGGAGCCGAGCCCGATCACCGCCACCCGGATCGCGCCCTTGCGGGCGCGTACCGCGCGCACGACCTGGGCCATCGCCGATTTGGCGTGATAATAGGTCAGCGGCTCGGGGCGGCCGGTCAGCGGCTTGCCTTTGGCGTCGGTGAGCCGCTGCGCGCCGTGCACCGTGGTGCCGTTCATCAGCACGCGATAGTCGCCCTCGGGCGTATCGTAGATTTTATGCACGCCGAAGAAGCTGCGCACGGTCTGGGTACGGGCCTCGTCGCCCGGATAAAACCGGATCATGGCGACTGCGATCGCCACGGCGAAGGCGGCCGGCACCGGACGCCGCAGCAGCGCGAGCAAAACCGACGCCGCCGCGACGACCATGATCGCGATCTGCACCCTGGTGGTGGCGTTGTCGCGCGGCATCCAGCCGAACACGAGGCCTGGGATGAGGAGCGCCGCGCCGAGGACCAGTGCGACGGCCCAGAACATGCGCTCGCGCGGCCCGAAACTTAGGCCGGCCACGGGCCGGCACAGCGCGGCGAGCACGAGCAGGATCGGGTACTCGGCGACCCAGGAGAAAACGAACGGCGCGATCAGGCCGGCGAACAGGCCGCCGATCATGCCGCCCGCGGACAGCGCCAGATAGAATGTGGTGAGATATTGCGCCGGCGGCCGCTGCCGCGCCAATTCGCCGTGGCTCGCCATGGCGATGATGAAAAAGGCGATGAGATGCCCGGCGAGCGCCAGCACCTGCATGTCGGTGTCGTTGTAGGCGATCAGCGCGACGATGGCGGCGATGGCGAACGGCTGCAGCGCCAGCATCAAGCGATGCGGCAACAGCGGACGCGACTGGAACACCAGCACCCAGGTCAAGAGATAAAGCGACAGCGGAATGACCCACAGCAGCGGCGCCGCCGCCACGTCGGTCGAGATGTAGGCGGTCACCGCGACCAGCAGTCCGGACGGCACCGCGGCGAGGAACGCCCAGCGACCGAGCGTGCGCCAGCTCGGCGCGGGCGCCGGCGCGGCGACGGACATGGCGGTATCGCCACGCGCGGGCGAGCGCAGCAGCAGAACGCCGCACGCCGCGATCAGCACGAACAACAGCCAGTAACCGCCGCTCCACATGAGATTATGCTGCCGTAGCGACAGGTTCGGCTCGAGCAGGAACGGATAGGACAACAGCGCGAGAAAGCTGCCGACATTGGAAGCGGCGTAGAGGAAATACGGGTCCTTGCCATCGGGATGTCCGGTGCGCACGAACCAGGCCTGCAGCAGCGGCGTGTTGGCGGCGAGCGCGAAGAACGGCAACCCGATCGAGACCACGAACAGGCCGATCAGCCACAGCGCCGTCCAATGGCCCGGCGGATCGCCCCAGCCATCGACGATCGACAAAGGCAGCGTCAATCCGGCGACGATGAGCAACGCGGCATGGATCGGCACCGCGAGCCGCGGCCGCACCATGCGCATCAGCACATGGGCATAGGCATAGCCGGCGAGCAGCATGGTCTGGAAAAACACCATGGCGACCGACCACACCGACGGCGAACCGCCAAGCCGTGGCAGCACCATGCGGGTGAACATCGGCTGCACGGCGAACAATAGGAGCGCGCTCACGAACACCGCAGCGGTGTAGACGGCGAGGATCAGGCCGCGCGGCAGTGCGCGGGATTGGATGTGCAGTGCCGGATCATTCCGGCCCATGTCAAAGTCCGTGTCCATGCCGAAGTCCGTCCCTCGCAGGGCCAATAAATGGGATTGCAAGATGTGCGGGAAGAGGGTCGTGTGAATTGGAGCACGGCGCCGCGCGCCGGGCAACACGTCTCACTCTTGAAGACTTACGATGCAGACTTACGACGTCATCGTCATCGGCGCCGGCCACAACGGCCTCACCTGCGCGGCCTATCTCGGCCGTGCCGGCTTGCGGGTCAAAGTCGTCGAGCGCCGCGCAGTCGTGGGCGGCGCGGCGGTGACGGCGGAATTCCATCCCGGTTTCCGCAATTCCGTCGCCGCCTACACCGTGAGCCTGCTCAATCCCAAGGTCATCGCCGACCTTGCGCTCGCGCGGCACGGGCTCAAAATCGTCGAGCGCCGCGCGCAGAATTTCGTGCCGGCGCCGGACGGCCGCTACCTCCTCGCCGCCGACGGCCGCATGCCGCAGGAGCTGGCGAAGTTCTCCACCAAAGACGCCGAACGCTACGCCGCCTTCAACCGCGAAATCGACGCCGTCGCCGACGTGCTGCGCCGCCTGGTGCTGCAGCCGCCGCCGAACCTCACCGCGGGTTTTTCGCGGCGCAGCCTCGGCGAACTCCTCCGCGCGCTCGGCGTCGCCAACAGCCTGCGCCATCTGTCGATGGAGGAGACCCGCGCGCTGCTCGACCTCTTCACCAAATCGGCCGCGGATTATCTGGACGGCTGGTTCGAGGGCGAACTCGTCAAAGCCTTGTTCGGCTTCGACGCCGTGGTCGGCAACTACGCGAGCCCCTTCACGCCCGGCACCGCCTACGTGATGCTGCACCACGCCTTCGGCGAGGTGAACGGCAAGAAACGGGTGTGGGGCCACGCCATCGGCGGCATGGGCGCGATCAGCGCCGCCCTCGCCAGCGCCGCCCGCGAGCATGGCGTCGAGATCGAGACCGCGGCCGGTGTGCGCGAAGTCATCGTCGAGCGCGACCGCGTCGCCGGCGTCGTGCTCGACGACGGCCGCACGCTGCGCGCCAACGCCGTCGCCGCGAACGTCAATCCGAAGCTGCTCTACACAAAGCTGATGCCGGCGGACGCGCTGCCGGCGAACTTCCGCGAACGCATGGAACGCTGGCGCTGCGGCTCCGGCACCTTCCGCATGAACGTCGCGCTGTCGCAGCTGCCGCGTTTCACCGCGCTGCCCGAAGCCGGCGATCACCTCACCGCCGGCATCATCCTGGCGCCGAGCCTCGCCTACATGGACCGCGCCTATCAGGACGCGCGCGCAATTCGGCTGGAGCCGCGAACCGATCATCGAAATGCTGATCCCCTCCACGCTCGACGACAGCCTGGCGCCGCCCGGCGCCCATGTCGCCAGCCTGTTCTGCCAGCACGTCGCGCCGCAATTGCCGGACGGCAGCTCCTGGGACGATCATCGCGACGAAGTGGCCGACCTGATGATCGCGACGGTCGAGCGCTACGCGCCCGGCTTCGCCGCCAGCATCCTCGGCCGCCAAATCCTCACCCCGCTCGACCTCGAACGCGACTTCGGCCTCCTCGGCGGCGACATCTTCCACGGCGCGCTCACGCTCGACCAACTCTTCTCCGCCCGCCCCATGCTCGGCCACGCCGACTACCGCGGCCCCCTCCCCGGCCTCTACCACTGCGGCGCCGGCGCCCACCCCGGCGGCGGCGTCACCGGCGCGCCGGGGCATAATGCGGCGGGGGTGATTGTCAAAGATTTGCGGCGCGTTTGGTAGCGCGGCTCTTCACCCCGGAATTGCAAGCCCGCGGCTCTCGGCGGAAAGCCGCCAACTCCGCACGTCGCCGAGCAGAACGTCTGCCGCGGTGCGGGCGCGCGCACGTAGCAAGGCGAAGTCGGGTGGGTCCTGCTCGATCCCGGCGATGAGCCGTTTGATGCTCTGGAAGGTGTGCTCGTTGCGATGCACGGTGCCTTCGAAATCGCCGATGATGCGGATGCCGTAGGTCGCGGTCGCCAGGGACGGCAGCGCGGCGCTGAGCCAGATCGTAATTTCCGCCGTCGCGCCTGAATGATGCAAAAGACACCCGAGCACGGGACTGCCGAAGATATGATCGAGGGCGACGAGCGCCGTCGCGCCGAACAATGTCATGCCGATCCATTCCAGACGCCGCTCCGCATTGCGCATGCGCGCCACGTTCTTTTTGTTGTACTCGGCCTGTCCCTCCAATAGCCGCAAGAGGATTTGACGCTCGGGCCACGGCTTGTCGGCGACGATCTTGCCAGCGCGGAGGCCCTGCATGCGCACCACTGCGCGCGTATACCAGCCTGTCCAGGTCGGCTCCTCGCCGGGAAAGAAGGCCGGGCGCAAGCCGAGCGTCCACAAGGGCAACGCACCGCGCAGCCGCTCCGCCACCTCGCGCGCTTCGACCCAGCGGTGGTGCCAATGCTGCCAGCGGCCGACCGTCGTGATTATCACCACAGACAAGATCAGCCCGATCTCGATCATGATCGGCAGATGGTGCCGCGAAAAAAAATAGTTCCACGACCACGAGAAGGCTTCGGGCTTCTCGTGCGCCATGGCATCCTCGACCAGAAAGAACACGCTGACCAACGCAGCAACCACCGCGAACGCCGCAAAAAAGAAATTTGTCACGAAGGCGCCGCGGAACACTTGCGCGAAATGAAACCCGACGCCGTCCGCCCAGCCGTACGGCGCCGCCAAAGCCGCAATAGGCTCGCTCGCGTCCGCGCGCACGACCGGGTTCGCGTCGTTGACATAATATCCCGCGAGGTCTTTAGGCGGCTCCGGTATCAAATCGTTCCGGTTAGGGCAGCGCGCAAGCAAAAAGGCCATCAACGCCGGAAACGCGAGAGAACGATTTACGCGGTGGCGCGTTTCGCGCAGCCAACGCGCGTAGCCGACTCTCTGCTCCGACGAAGCGGGCAACCGCACCAGTTCGTCCACGATCCGGTTGATGGACTTATCCAGCGGCTCCCGCGGCAAATCATCGATCGCCACGATCGGCGCCGGTGTCGCCGTCAAGCCGCGCCAGCGCACTTCGACCGGCAGAATGCCGTTGGCGTCGACGAGAACGATCGGGATGCCCGCCCGCACCGTTTCGGCGACCAGTTCCGCGGTACCGCCGCGGCCGCGTGACAGCTCGCGATCCCATACTGCGAGCACGATGTCCGCCTGGCTGAGCACGGTCAGTCCCGCCGCCTCGTAGGCGCGGTTGACCTCGATCTCGTCGCCCTCGCTCGGGCCGGATTTGCCCCGGCCAGGCAGTTCGAGGACGGCATCGGCCTTGCCGAACAGCCGATGGAAATCGGCTTTGGCCGCGGGCGCAAAATCGCTTTCATATTCGGCCACGGCGAAGGGCAGCGGCGCGGCAAGCTTGTAGCCGAGCGAGAGCGCAGCATCGGCGGCGATGGTGTCGGCGCCATCCGCCAGTGCGGAGACCAGCGTCAAAATCGGTGGCTTGGGCTTGCTGTCTTTTTGGCTCTTTTCATCTTCCGGCTCTTCAGATTCAAAAAAAGCACCATGATCGTTGACCGATTGCAGCGCCGCTGCTTTGATCGCCTTGAGCGCGGCCTCGACGTTGGCGACGACTTTTTTCAGGCGCTCCTCGGGCGACGGCGGTTCCGTCCAAGTGCCTTTGCTTGTCCAAAAATCCCGCTTATGGCCGACGACGCCGACGGCTAGCGCAAAGCGCGGCTTGGGCGGGTTATTCTTCGCGGTATCCTCGGTGGCTGTTTGGTCGCTCATGACACCTCCGCCGCGGCTGGCACATCCGCCTTTTCATCGAAGCCGTAGCCGGCGCGCGGCGCGGCAGCCTCCGCGGCGTGTCCGAGCGCCTCAACCAGACAAAAAATATCCGCGACGTGACCCCGCTTGCCGAGCCCCGCCCATGATGGTTCGCGGTGCAGTTGCGCGCAAGCGGTAGATTGTAACGTCGTTCCGCTCGACGCCCCTCCCGTCCTGCACGCGCCGATGTCACCACCAGGCGTCATTCTGCGAACCTTGTAGCGGCGCAGGTGCGGGCGTATTCTTACTCGAGGGCGATCATGCCCACGGTCCTGCGGGTCTTTGGATTCCGGTTCTTCTTCTACAGCCTCGAAGGATCAGAACCGGCGCACGTCCCGGTCGGTCTTGCGGAATCGCATGGCTTCCGCACCCACGAACTCAACCGCTTGCGGCTGCTTGTCGTCGAGCACCGATTGAGGCTTCTGGAGGCCTGGAATGCCCATTTCGGCCGCTAAATTCGACGCGACCGCGATCGATGTCAGTGTGTCGGACGACCGCCTCGTCGTCATCCTCGCGGACGGCCGTGAACTGGCTGCGCCGCTGGCTTGGTTTCCGCGCCTCGTGGAAGCGACGCCGGAACAGCAACGTCATTGGCGCCTCATCGGCCGCGGACAAGGCATCCACTGGCCCGATGTCGACGAAGACATCTCCGTCGCGAGCCTCCTGCGCTCCGCATAGCTCCGCCGGCGGAGTGTAGCCCCTGCTGCAAACCGCCCCCGCATGGCTTATGTATGGCCCTATCCATCGTACGCCTGTGCGTCAGGCTAGAACGCCCAAAGCAGAAAAACCGGAGGATCCCATGGCCCCCGCCGCCCCCCCCCATCTCGCTCGTCGACCGTGCCGGGCTCGACCGGCCGCGCCTCGCCAAGATCATTTCCCGCGGGCTCGATGGCGCCGACGATGGGGAATTGTTCCTCGAATACCGCCAGGCCGAGATGCTCGTGTTCGACAATGGCCGGCTCAAGCAGGCGACCTACGACACTTCGCAGGGCTTCGGGTTGCGCGCGGTCAAGGACGAGGCGGTCGGCTATGCCCATGCCTCGGACGTGTCGGAAGCCGCGATCGCGCGGGCGGCCGACGCGGTGCGGGCAGTCAAGGGCGGCTATACCGGCCACTATTCCGCGCCGCCGCCGCGCAGCAACGTCAAGCTCTATGGCGAGGACAGCCCGCTTGGGAGCCCCGCCTTCGAGGCCAAGGCGCGGCTCCTCGAAACCATCGACGCCTATGCGCGGGCGAAAGACCCGCGGGTGCGACAAGTTTCGGTCAGCATGGGCGCCACCTGGCAGGCCGTCGAGATCGTGCGCGGCGACGGCGAGACCTATCGCAACGTCCGCCCGCTGGTGCGTGTCAACGTCGCGGTCGTCGTCGGTGACGGCGACCGCCAGGAGACCGGCAGCTCCGGTTATGGCGGCCGCGAGGGTTACGAGCGCTTCATCGTCACCGACAATTGGCAGCACGCGGCCGACGAGGCGGTGCGCCAGGCCCTGACCAACCTCGCCGCCGTGCCGGCGCCGGCGGGCGAGATGGACGTCGTGCTCGGCCCCGGCTGGCCCGGCGTCATGCTGCACGAGGCGGTCGGCCACGGCCTCGAAGGCGACTTCAACCGCAAAAAGACCTCGGCGTTCGCCGGGCTGATGGGCCAGCGCGTCGCCGCCAAGGGCGTCACCGTGGTCGATGACGGCACCATCACGCTGCGCCGCGGCTCGCTGTCGATCGACGACGAAGGCACGCCGACCAACCGCACCGTGTTGATCGATGACGGCGTTCTCGTCGGCTACATGCAGGACCGCCAGAACGCCCGGCTGATGGGAATGAAAGCCACCGGCAACGGCCGCCGCGAAAGCTTCGCCCACGTGCCGATGCCGCGCATGACAAACACCTACATGCTCGCCGGCGGCCACGATCCGGCGGAGATCATCGCGTCGGTGAAGAACGGCATCTACGCCGTGCATTTCGGCGGCGGCCAGGTCGACATCACCTCGGGCAAATACGTGTTCGAGTGCACCGAGGCCTACCGCATCGAGAACGGCAAGCGGGGCGCGCCGATCAAGGGCGCCATGCTGATCGGCAACGGGCCGACCGACCTCAACCGCATCTCCATGGTCGGCAACGACCTCGCGCTCGACGAGGGCATCGGCACCTGCGGCAAGAACGGCCAGGGCGTCCCGGTCGGCGTCGGCCAGCCGACCCTGCGGATCGACCAGATCACCGTCGGGGGGACGGGGGCCTAGTCGCTGTTGCACGCGGTTTCTGCTATCATGACCAAGTTTCGCCGTGTGGGGATCATCGATGAATGAACGGGTCACCCTCGAGTTGGAAGCCAAGGTGCTTGCCGCTGCGCGCGACGCTGGCCTCGATCTTTCGGAACTGCTGAGCCGCGCGGTACGGCGGTGTCTGCCGCAACTCAGCGTCGCGGAGAGCGCTGCGCTTGATAAGCAATGGCAGGAGGAAAATCGCGAAGCGATCGAGGCCTACAACCGGATGATCGAAGAAGACGGTTTTCTCTTCTCTGACGGTTATCGGATGTTCTGACGCGCTATCGTGCAACAATTTGATATAATAGAGAATGCTGATCCCAGAACTCGGTCCCGCTATCCTTTTCTCGCTGTTCTTCAGCATAACCGTATTTCTTTGGCGAAGACCGCCATCGTCGCCCCGCTAACCGTCCCGAATTCGGGTCTGCTATCGTCGCGGCTTCATCCATCGATCCTCGTTGCCGACCGTTCCTACGTATTGTCACGGAAGAACTTGCGGCTGTTCAGCGCCGGCTGCTCGGGCGGATCGTCGGGTCCGCCGAAACCCAACGATATGAGATCATTGCTGCGATCGATGTCTGCTTTACGGGAATATGACCCCGGCATCACCCGCGAAAGTGCTTCGACAGCTTCAGCCCCTGCGCCTGGTAATTCGAACCGATGTCCGTGCCGTAGAGCCGGTCCGGGCGCGCCAGCACTATTGTCGTGCGCAAGCCTGGGGCGCGACGCCGTGATTTGATGCGCGCTGCGACTAATAATAAATTGCTCTTGCGCATACGAGCGCTTGCGCAATTGTAGAAAAGGTGTAGAATTTTCTAAAATTGGCTGGGTTTTAGGCGCTGATTTTCACAAAGCATATCTTTCAAATAACTTAGAAAGCGTACGGTCGGTCCAGAAGCGCCGCGTTCAACAAACCCATCGCCTGGCGCTTTCGAAAAACTTGAATTGTGAATTTTGTTGCGCCGATGGCGGATCGGCGAACAGGAGCCGGATTGTGCCCAAGGTCATCGCGCGGCTTTTGCCGCTGTTGTTGCTCGTTCTTTTTCAACCCGGCAGCGCCGGCGCGCAGCAACCCGATCATCCGCCCAGCCTCGATCTCGGTGACGCGGTGATCACCGGATTTTCCGGAACTCTGGCGCCTGATGCCGCGACACACCCGGCGGGCAAATCCGCGGTCGATCTCACTTTCATCAACCCCGACGGACCGTCGGCCCGCATCGTCAATATTGGCCAACCAGGATATGTTTGGGACGGCCGGCTGCTGACGGCTCCCAAGACGTTCGATGTGCTCGCCAAAGACGTCGGCCAGGTTTTCGGCGTCGCGCTCGACGATCAAACCCCACCCAACATCTACGTCGCGGCCACGTCGGTGTTCGGCCTCAACATCGTCGGGCGCGGGCACGGCGGTCTGCCGGAACGCAGGAAAAAAGGCGGCCCCGGCGCCGGCTGGATGAAAGGGCAATTCGGGCTCGACCTGCAGGGCGGCCCCGGCGGCATCTACAAGATCGACGGGCGCACGGGCGCGGTCACGCTCTTCGCCAATGTGACGCTCGACGGCGTGCCCAATCCGGGCCCGGCCTTGGGCAATCTCGCCTACGATTCCGCGCACAAGCAGTTGTTCGTGTCGGACCTCTACACCGGCATGATCCATCGCTTCGATCTCGATGGCAATGAACGCGGCCGCTACGATCACGGCGTCGCGGGCCTCGGCGCAGCCAAGGTCACAACGGTTCCATTCGATCCGAAGAACCGGCCCAACATCGCCAGCGAGCATTTCGATAGCGAAAAGCCGGACACCTGGGGCTTGGCTCCGGACGCGCGCCGGGTTTGGGCCCTCGCGGTGCATGAGGATCGACTCTATTACTCCGTCGTGGCCGGGCCGCAAATCTGGTCGGTCGGCATCGAGCCCGACGGCAGCTTCGCTTCCGATCCGCGCTGGGAGCTCGACATTCCGGCGCAAGCGGGTGCGTTGCCGGTTTCCGATATCGCCTTCTCGCATCAGGGCGCAATGATCCTGGCGCAGCGCGGCCTGATCGCCGGTGCTTATGACTATTCCGCCTTCACCCAGCCCGGCGAACCGCAAGTGCTGCGGTTCTGGCTGAAAGACCCGAACGATCCGCCGTCGCCCGGCCGCTGGAAGCCGGCGCCCGAGGAATATGCCGTCGGCTTCGCCGGCGACTACCGCAACACCGACGGCGGCGTCGCGCTCGGTTACGGCTATGCAGAGACGGAGCGCTCAGCACCACGGCTTGCGAGGCCGCGCTTTGGACCACGGGGCAGAATCTCCGCAACAATCCGGAGCTGCGCAGCCAGCTCGAACCCGGCGGCCCGCTCGTGGTTCATGGGCTTCAAGGCAGCCCGGCGGATTTGGTGCGCGATGCCAACACCCCGCCAACCGTCAGTTATTTCGTCGACTATGACGACAAGCTCCACGATCCGCGCGCCAGCGGCCACATCGGCAGCGTACGCATCTACACGACGCCTTGCGCGCCGGCGGCCTATGTCCAGCCAGTCGCCACCAATCCGGCCGGAGTGGTGGCGGTGGTGGCGGTGGCGGTGGCGGTGGACCCTGCGTCTGCCCGTCACCGCTGCTCCCAGGCCCCGACCCAGGCCAATGCGTCTGTCCAAAAGGTACTGTGCTCGACGGCAATGATTGCGTGCCGCAAGTTTGCCCGGCACCGCTCGTCCAGGGTCCCACCCCCGGCGTGTGCATGTGTCATTATGCCGGCGCGGCCTGCTTTTGCCCGCCGCCGTTGGTTGCCGGTCCCAATCCTCGCGAGTGCGTCTGGCCGCTCCAGATCAAGCAATGCTTGCCGGGTACCGGCTCGCTCATCATTGAAAAGAAGGTCACGACCCACGGCACCCTAATCCCGTGGCCCGCCGGCACATTGTTCCCGATGACGCTCACGTGCACCCCGCCGCTCATGACCTGGACCTTCAATCTGGGCGCCAATGGGTCATACACGGTGAACAACATTCCGTTGGGCAGCACCTGCGCGGTCACGGAGGCTCCTATGCCCGCGTTTCCACCAAATCTTTGCCCGCGGGGCACCGTGCCAATGTGGTTGCCGCCACCGACCATTACCCCGGCGACCGTGCCCGTCAACGGGACGACGGTCACCGTCATCGTGGACAATTCGGTAACCTGCGAAAAGCAGGAGGGAGACGGCTCATTGTCGGTGACGAAGACCGTTTCTCCCGACCCTCGCGGGATCGGAGGCAGCCTGATTTTCCCAATGACCGTGGCGTGCACGAACCCGACCGCCAGTTACCCTCTGACCGTCCATGGCAATACCAGCACGGTGCCGATCAACGTTCCGGTTGGCAGCCACTGCACGGTCACGGAAACCCCGCCGGCTCTACCAGCGGACGGCACTTGGTTGGCACCGATTTTCTCACCCGCAGGCGTGACAATTGCCAGCGGACTGAACCAGGAGACGGTGACAAATGGCTATCGGTGCAGAGAGGTGTGTCCGCCGCCGCAGGTCGCGAATGTTGACGGCATCTGCGGATGTCCGCCGCCGATGGTGACGGGCGCGGTCCCCGGTTCATGCGTGTGCCCGGACGGCATGGAGCTCGTGGGTGGCACGTGCGTGAAGAAGATCGTTTGCGACCCGCCGCTGATCCTCAAATGCCGACGGCACCAAAATGCGTCTGTCGGGATGGCTTGATCCCACGCAACGGAAAATGCGTCGAGGTGGAGAAGCCGAAGCACGAGCAAACGTGCAAGCGCGGCTTCGTCTGGAATGGCGACATGTGCGTCAGGCGCAAGACCGAGCCGAAAGAGGAG
>CAWIHU010000008.1:0-609969 GCA_963836095.1 uncultured Pseudomonadota bacterium | reverse complement strand
GGGGCCTGCAGGGGGGAGGGTCGCCCGCCGCAGGCGCGGCGGGGTGGGGCCGAGCGCCGCGATTTTCCGCCGTAGCCTCGATCGAGCGAAAGCGAAATCCGGGGGCAATAAAGTTTGCGTTGAAGCCGAAAAAACCGCGAAGGTGTGGCTATACGCGCTGCGCCCCTTGAAAGGCCGGCTACCGCCATACCTGACGATCAGCTATAGGTTGTAAGGGCGAGTTGGCCCTGCGATCCGTGTAGTCAAGTTGCTGTGGGGTAGGAATGGCATTCATCGACAATCCGATCATCAATGCGCCATTCGAAAAGCCACAATGGCATTTCGAACTGGACGAGGAAGGCCAGCCAACCGGCAAAAAGCTCCCCGGCAGGCGCGAGAGCATCCACGTCGTCCCGGTTCCAGCCGCGCGGCGGCGCGGACCGAAGCAGCGCGAATTGGCGCTCGAGGACAAGATCACCAGCAACACCCTCGTCAATGACATTCGCGTTGAAGTCGATCAATGGCGCGAATTGCCGTCGAGCCAATGGGGCGTGACGCCGGAGACGCAGCGGCTGCTGCTGCATTGGCGCGATCATTATCGCGAGCGGCAAGCTGTTCTTTTGCCAGTGCGAAGCTATCGAGACGCTGATCTGGCTCACCGAAGTCGCGCCCGAAGAAATTCAGCGAAGACATCGAGAATGCGAACGCCGAAGCCAATCCCGGCCTTTATCGCCTCGCCTGCAAGATGGCGACCGGCGCGGGCAAGACCACGGTCATGGCGATGATCATCGCCTGGCAAGCCGTGAACAGGGCGCGCCGCCCGAACTCCACGACCTTTTCCGACGCGTTTCTCATTGTCACGCCAGGCATCACGATCCGGATCGCCTGCGCGTGCTGAACCCGCAGGACCCCCAGAACATTTACGAGAAACTCGATCTTATTCCGTCGCGATCTGATGGACGCCGTCCGCAAGGCGCGCATCGTCATCACCAATTATCACGCCTTCATGCTGCGGGAGAAAGAGCAGGTCTCCAAGCTCGAACCGGCAAATCCTTGGCGGTCGCGAAGGCGAGAAGCGATTCACCGAGACCGAAGGCGAGATGATCCAGCGGGTCGCGGCACGGACTTTTGGGGCGCAAGAACATCGTCGTGCTGAACGACGAGGCGCACCATTGCTATCGCCATAAGGTCGGCAGCGAGCGACGAAGAAGACTCGACCGGCGAAGAAAGGGAGGAAGCGAAGAAGAACGACGAAGCCGCGCGGGTCTGGATCAGCGGCATCGAGGCATTCGAGCGCAACGCTCGGCATCGACGCGATCTATGATCTGTCCGCCACGCCGTTCTTTCTTGCGCGGCTCCGGCTATCCAGAAGGCATATTGTTTCCCTGGGTCGTCTCCGATTTCAGCCTGCTTGGATGCGATTGAAAGCGGCATTGTGAAAGTGCCGCGCCTGCCGGTGTTGGACGATGCGGTTCAGGGCGAATCTGCCGAAATTCCGCGACGTGTACAACGTCATCCGCAAGGACAATCCACGCGCCTTGCCGCCGAAGGGCGCGGCAAGCAGGCCAAGAGCGCGATGGATCCACAGAAATCTGCCGCATCACTTCTCGGCAGCGCCTCGAAGCGCTCTACAAGCACTATGCAGACGGTTTACGGCTTGTGGGAGAAGGAGCCGGCCTCGGCCGGCCGCCGGTCTTCATCGTCGTCTGCAACAATACGTCGACCTTGAAGCTCGTCTACGACTGGATATCGGGTTACGAGATGACCGATGCGCGAAGGTGACAAGAAGCAGACTGCGTCGTGAAAGGCGAGCTGCCACTGTTCTCCAACGTCGATGAGAATGGCCGCTGGCTGCACGCGCTTCCGCACCTTCCTCATCGACAGCGAGCAGTTGGAATCCGGCGAAGCGCTCTCGCAGCGACTTCCGCAAGATCGCGGCTCGCGAGATCGAAGAATTCAAGCGTGAGCTTCGGTTGCGTGGCGATCCGCGCGATCCCGACGATCTGACCGATGCCGATATTCTGCGCGAGGTCATGAATACCGTCGGCCGTCCCGGCCGCCTTGGCGCAGACATCCGCTGCGTCGTGTCCGTCTCCATGCTGACCGAAGGGTGGGACGCCAACACGGTGACGCACATCATGGGCGTGCGCGCCTTCGGCACGCAGCTTCTTTGCGAGCAGGTGGTCGGGCGTGGCCTTCGCCGCGTATCCTACGAGATCGATCCCAAAGACCGGGTATTTTCCCGTCGAATATGCCGACGTTCTTGGCGTTCCATTCTCGTTCGCCCAGGAAGGCGGCGACGACCGCTCCCCAACCGCCGCCAGCGTCACGCGCGTGCGGGCGATGGAGGAACGGACGCAGCCGTGAAATTCGCTTTCCGAATGTCGAAGGCTATCGCGTCGTTTTTCCGCGCAAGCCTCTGAATCCGATCTTCACCGAGGACAGCCAGCATGTCTTGACACCCGGACGACATTCCCAACGTCACGGAAAGCGAGCCGATCATCGGCGAGGCCATCACCTTCGACCTGCGCAGGACGCCGACAAGCTGCGGCTCAAATCCGTCATCTTCGACGTGGCCGGTTTGCTGCTCCGCGACCGGCTCAAAGACGCCGATGGCAATCTGGAGGTCTGGCGGTACCCCGAACTCGTCCGCATCACCGAGCAATGGTTTGCCGAATGCTTGGAATGCAAAGGTGATTTTCGGCCGCAGTTTCTCAAATGGCATTCGCTTGCCATCCGCGCCGTGGAAAAGATCTGGCGCGCGATTCTGCCCTCGACCGAAGGCTCAGCCAACGGCAATACACTCTTGCTGCCGGTGCTCAATGCCTACAACACCGAAGGTTCGACCCGGCACGTCGATTTCACCACGTCGAAGATGACGATCTTCAAGACCAGCCCCGACAAGTGCCACTTGAACTACGTCGTCTATGACCGCGATTGGGAGGCCGGCTTCGCCGAACGCATTGAGGGCATGGACGAGGTTGTCTCTTACGTCAAGAATCACAGCCTGAATTTCGAAGTGCCCTACGATTACAAAGGCGGAACGCGCAAGTATCGCCCCGATTATATCGTGCGCGTCGCGCAACGGTGACAGCGAACCGATCAATCTTGTGGTCGAGATCAAGGGCGCCCGCGACGATTCCGACGCCGCCAAGGCCGACACCATGCGCAAGGCGTGGGTTCCGGCGGTCAAGGATCGCGGCAGTTCGGCCGCTGGGATTTCATGGAGTTCACCGACGCGCCTTACGATGTCGATAAGCATCATCCGCGAGCGCATCAAACATCTCGTCTCGGCCTGAGGTTGGGAATGGCGAAGAAACTCAAGCAGCATCGCAATCGGCCCCGACGCCGGAGTCGAGAGCTACAAGCACAAAGAGGCGAAGCGGAAGAACATCCCGACCGCCGAGAACCAGAAGCTGGTCGCCGACGAGGATTTGGCCGTCAAGAAATTGCGCTGGCCACGTAATCCCGATCTCGATCCGCAGCTCGTCTGGCGCGGCAAGGACTTCGAGGCCGATCCGACCTCGAAGTCGACGCACCACCGATTTACATTCAGGAAAAGATTAAGCCGCAGGCGATCATCGAGGAATTGCGTCGGCAGACTACGGACCGGCAGAAAGACGATGCGCCGCAATTCGATTTCTTCCACGACTTCAATGGGCTGCCTGAAGGGTGGAAGGAAGACGCGACCGCGAGCTATTACCACGACGAGGGTAACTGGTCGAACCGGATGATCCTCGGCGATTCGCTGCTCGTCATGGCCTCACTCGCTGAGCGCGAAGGACTGCGCGGGAAAGTGCAGTGCATCTATATGGACCCGCCGTATGGGATTCGATTCAATTCCAACTGGCAGCCATCGACGAAGAGTCGAGATGTGAGGGACGGAAACGACAGCAGCGTTTCACGCGAACCTGAAGTCATTCGCGCCTTTCGGGATACCTGGAGCGACGGAATCCATTCTTATCTCGCCTACCTGCGCGACCGTTTGATCGCGGCGCGTGATCTTTTAGACGGAACCGGGAGCATCTTCATCCAAATTGGTGACGAAAACGTACATATCGTTCGATCGCTTCTTGACGAGATTTTTGGCGCAAAGAATTTCGTCTCGCTAATTTCGTTTAAAAAGACGAGTGGCGCCACCAGCGAATATTTGTCTGGGACGGTCGATTTTCTGGTCTGGTATGCTAAAGATATTGACTTGCTGAAATATCGACAGTTGTTCGTACAGCGCTCACTCGGCGAGGACGGCGACTCTACGTACACGTTCTTGCGAGCTGAAGACGGTAAACGGCGACGCCTACGGCCTGACGAAATCTCCATATTAAGCGAGTCCGACAAGAAGGGAGTTTACCGGTTACAAACGCTCACTAGCCAAGCACTAGGCAGGGCGAAGGGCGAAGGCGCTGCAAGTTGGTTCCCCGTACTCGTCGGCGGAAAGGAAATTCGGCCGTCGATGTCGGCGCGTTGGAAAACCAATGAAATGGGAATGAAGCGACTGAAGGACGCTGATCGCGTTGAATTATCGGGATCGACTATCTCATACGTTCGCTTTCATGGAGATTTTCCGGTTTTTCCAATAACTGACCTTTGGACGGACACACAATCCGGAAGCGCGATGGAAAAGGTTTACGTTGTTCAGACATCGCAGAAAATCGTCGAACGCTGCGTCCTGATGACCACCGACCCCGGCGACCTCGTGCTCGATCCGACCTGCGGCTCGGGCACAACAGCATTTGTAGCGGAGCAATGGGGCAGACGTTGGATCACCATCGATACCAGCCGGGTGGCCCTAACCCTCGCGCGCGCTCGGCTTATGGGTGCGAAATACGACTATTATCTACTCAAGGACAGCAAGGAAGGTGCGGTCAAAGAGGCAGACATCAGTCGAAAGCCTCCCGCCGACGGTCTGTTCACCAAGAATATTCGCCACGGCTTTGTCTACGAACGCGCACCGCATGTCACCCTCAAATCGATTGCCAACAACGCCGAAATCGACGTGATTTGGGAACGCTGGCAGAAGACCCTGGAACCGCTGCGCGAGAAGCTCAGTCTAGCATGCTGAAAAGAGCTGGGAAGAGTGGCATGTGCCGCGCGAGGCTGATGAAAAATGGCCGGACGCGGCCAAACATTTCCACGCCCAGTGGTGCGACGCGCGGCGGGCGCGCCAGAAGGACATTGACAGTTCGATCGCGCGCAATGCGGATGTCGAATATCTCTATGACCGGCCCTACAAGGCACGCGGCGTGGTGCGCGTCGCGGGGCCGTTCACGGTCGAGAGCTTGTCGCCGCATCGCGTACTGCCGATGGGCGAAGACCCTTACCTGCTGGAAATGCTTGACGCGGGCGAGGACTTTTCAATCCTTCGGCCTGGTACCAAGAAAGACGTGGATGGCCGGGAAGAGCCCGGCCATGACGACAAGGGCGGGCTGGTCATTACAGACTTCGCCCAGGTTGTTTACGAGAACCTCAAGGCCGCGGGGGTTCAGAACACCAAGAAGGGCGAGACACTTAAATTCGAGTGGCTGCGGCCGTTCGCCTCGCGCTCGGGCCTCATCCAGTTCGAAGGCCGCTATCTGGAAAAAGGCGTCAGCAAGCGCGCAGCGATCTGCATCGGCCCGGAATACGACACCGTGGGCTACGAATTGGTGCGGCGCGCGGCGCGGGAGGCGGCCGATCTGTTCGATACGCTGATCATCTGCGGTTTTGCCTTCGCGCCGGAGGTCGACGACACACGGCTTAATTTCGGGGAGCTGACCGTCCTCAAGGCGCGCATGAACCAGGACCTGCGCATGGCCGACAAGCTCAAGGCCACCGGCGCCGGCAATCTGTTCGTGGTGTTCGGCGAGCCGGATATTGTGATCCACCAACGGGACGGCGACATGCTGCAGGTCGAAATCCGCGGCATGGACATTTTCGACCCGACCACGGGCGAAGTTCGCTCGTCCGGCGGCAAGGACCTCTTGAACGACGTTGCAGCGTGGTTCATCGACCATGACTACGACGAGGACAGTTTTTTCGTCCGGCAGGCCTATTTCGTCGGCGACGACCCCTACGACGGTCTCAAGCGCGCGCTCAAGGCCGAGATCGACGAGACCGCGTGGGCAGAACTCAATTCCACCATCTCGCGCCCATTCCCGCGCCCCGAACATGGCCGCATCTGCGTCAAAGTGATCAATCACTTCGGCGACGAGGTGCAGAAGGTGTTCCAGGTTTGACAACAATGCAGGACCAGATGTTCGAACTAGTGGATGTGACGCGGGTCGAGCCGCGCGGCGGCTATCGGCTGGCGCTCGGCTTTTCCGACGGCACCGAGGGCGAACGCGATTTCGCCGATATGATCGCGGAAGGCGGCGAGATGGTCGAGCCGTTGCGCGATCCCGCCTTCTTCGCTCGCGTCTTCCTCGACGACGGCATTCTCACCTGGCCAAACGGCTTTGATCTCAATTCGATCGCGCTGCACATGGAGATGAAGCAGCGCGGGCTGTTGCGCCGCTCGGCTGCGTAAGCCGCAACGTCTCCGAACAGGATACGTCGATCTTGACATCCGTCGCCACATCAGATACAAACTGCGAATCTCGCCCCCGTACCAGGACGCCGGCCGGGTGACTCCGTTCGGCGGGGCGAGTGCGGTTCCCGCGGGTTGAGGCTCGTCACCTCGGCTCCCGGGCGGCTTGGGCAAGACACGCCCGGACGGCATCATGACCGGACTGCGGGTGCAATCTCGCTGGGCTGGGACAGCAAGGCGCGGGTAATGCCCGCGAGTGACGCATGGGAGGCCGGCCGTCGGCGTTCGCGTTATGTGTTGCGATGCGCTCCGTCTTTCGAACCATCGGGACGTGCGCTCTGAACTGCTCCCGGGAAGTCGCGTGGCTCGAGCTGAGCGGTGGCGTTCGGTCGCGACCGCAAGTGCCGTGGTGGGACGCCGAGAGGCGAGCGGCCCCCTCCTGTGTCCTCCCCCGCAAAACGGGGTCCCCGTCGCGCGAGCGACGGGGTGAACCTCGGGGGAGGATGAAGGTGGGGGCCGCGCCGCATCGCAAGATGCGGAGGTTATTGAACAGCGCCTTTCGGCGTTCCGCTTTCCCTTTTTCGTCATTGCGAGCGAAGCGAAGCAATCCAGTGGGCCGTGTCGCTACTCAGTCGTTCAAATAGTTCTGCAGCGCAGCCTGGATTGCTTCGTCGCTTCGCTCCTCGCAATGACGAGGGTTATCCGTGCATGATCGTGACGTCGCCGACCCCACCGCCGGCGCCGTTTGACGAAGATCACGCCCGGCTTTTTGTTTGTTTGCTTGGTCGTCGGCATAGCTCGGGCGTGAAGGCGCGCCGCGAGAACGGTATTTCTTTCACCTCTCCCCGCGCGCGCGCGGGGAGAGGTGGAGCGGCGGGGGGAGGGGACGCCGCGGCGGGTCTGAGCGGTGCGATCGAATGCAGCTCATAGTGGCGGGGTAACGGTGACATGCTTCCTCATTGCGAACAAAACGGGAATCGTGATTCAGTCCGGATCCGACCCCCGAAGTGATTCGCAAACCATGCCCGCGGCGCTGCTCGACAAGCTCAATCCGCAACAACGCCGCGCCGCCGAGCATGGCGGGCTGCCGCTTGGCGAGGCGGGGCCGCTGCTCATCATCGCCGGCGCCGGGTCGGGCAAGACCGCGACCTTGGCGCATCGGGTGGCGTGGCTGATCGCGCAGGGCGCCGATCCGCGCCGCATCATGCTGCTGACGTTTTCGCGACGCGCGGCGGCGGAGATGACGCGGCGGGTCGAGCGCATCGTCGCCGCCTTCATGCCGGCGCAAGGCGCGGCCGCGGCCGACGCCATGAATTGGGCCGGCACGTTCCACGCCATCGGCGCGCGGCTGTTGCGCGAATACGCCGAGACGGTCGGGCTCGCGCCGGCCTTCACCATCCACGACCGCGAGGATTCCGCCGATCTGATGAATCTGGTGCGCCACGATCTCGGTTTTTCCCAGACCGAGAAGCGCTTTCCCGCCAAGGGCACGTGCCTTGCGATCTATTCGCGTGCGGTCAATGGCGAACTGCCGCTCGAGGATGTTTTGGGCGCGAACTTTCCGTGGTGCGCTGCGTGGCAGGATGAGCTGCAAGTTCTGTTCAAAAACTATGTCGAAGCGAAGCAGCGTCAGCATGTGCTCGATTATGACGATCTTTTGCTCTACTGGGCGCACATGATGCTGGAGCCCGCGATCGCGGCGGAAGTCTCCGAGCGGTTCGATCACGTGCTGGTCGACGAATATCAGGACACCAACAAGCTGCAGGCCTCGGTGCTGCTGGCGCTGCGGCCGAGCGGCAAGGGTTTGACCGTGGTCGGCGACGATGCGCAGTCGATCTATTCGTTCCGTTCCGCGAGCGTGCGCAACATTCTCGACTTTCCCGGTCATTTCAGCCCGCGCGCCGAGGTGGTGACGCTGGAACAGAATTACCGCTCGACCCGGCCGATCCTCGACGCCGCCAACGCAGTGATCGAACTGGCGGAAGAACGCTTCACCAAGAATTTGTGGTCGGAGCGCGCCTCCGGCGAGCGGCCGCAGCTCGTCACCGTGCGCGACGAGGCCGACCAGGCGCGCTTCGTGGTCGACGGCGTGTTGCAAAGCCGCGAGCAGGGCATCGCGCTCAAGGCGCAGGCGGTGCTGTTTCGCGCCTCGCACCACTCCGGGCCGCTCGAAGTCGAGCTGACCCGCCGCAACATCCCGTTCGTGAAATTCGGCGGCCTGAAGTTTCTCGAGGCCGCGCACGTCAAGGACATGCTGGCATTCGTGCGCTTTGCCGAAAACCCGCGCGACCGCGTCGCCGGCTTTCGCGTCGTGCAATTGCTGCCGGGAGCGGGACCGGCGACGGCGGCGCGCGTTCTGGAAAATATCGGCGACAGCGCCGATCCGGCGGAAGCTTTGCGGGCGTTCAAGCCGCCCGCGGCGGCGGCCGAGCATTGGCCGGATTTCGTCGCGACGCTGCGGCTGCTGCGCGGCCGCGCGGCGGGCTGGCCTGCCGAGCTCGATCTGGTGCGCCGCTGGTACGAGCCGCACATGGAGCGCATCCACGACGACGCCATGCTGCGGCAGGCGGACCTGCTGCAGCTCGTCGAGATCGCCGCGACCTATCCGAGCCGCGAACGCTTTCTCACCGAACTCACGCTCGATCCGCCCGACGCCACCAGCGACCGCGCCGGCGATCCGCTGATCGACGAGGATTATCTGATCCTCTCGACCATCCATTCGGCGAAGGGGCAGGAGTGGAAATCGGTCTATGTGCTGAACACGGTCGACGGCTGCATGCCCTCCGACCTCGCGACCGGCACCAGCGCCGAGATCGAGGAGGAGCGGCGGCTTCTTTACGTCGCCATGACCCGCGCCAAGGACCATCTGCATCTGATCGTGCCGCAGCGCTTCTTCGTCCACGGCCAGCGGCAAAACGGCGACCGCCACCTTTACGCCTCGCGCACGCGCTTCATTCCGTCGGCGCTGCTCGACAAATTCGAATGCCGCGCCTGGCCGCGGCCCGCCGCCAGCGAGGCGGCGGCCAAGCCGGCGCGGGCGCCGATCGACCTGCGCGAGCGCGTGCGGCGGAGCTGGGGGTAGCCCGCGTTTGACGGCGCGGCAAATGTCCTGTTGCCTGCGTCGGGCCAAGTCGCCTAGATTGCCTGAAATCAGCGCCAAATCGGCCGGGATCGATCGGCGAATGTGGAGAGTCATTGTGCAAAGGCCCTCAAAAACCCGCCCATCAATCTCAGCGCCTGGATCGAAGCCAACAAGGCGACGCTGAAGCCGCCGATCGGCAACCGGCAATTCTGGAAGGGCGACTGGCAGAATTTGCTGGTGATGATGGTGGGCGGACCGAATTATCGTCCCGATTATCATGACGACCCGGGCGAAGAACTTTTCATCCAGCTGCACGGCGACCTCACCCTCGATCTGATCGACCCGGTGACGCGGAAACGCAGTCAGGTGGTCGTGCGGGAAGGGGAGATGTATCTCTTGCCCTCGCACGTGCGGCATTCCCCGCAGCGGCCGGAAGGCTGCATCGGGCTCGTCATCGAGCGCTATCGCCAGCCGGGTGAAGTCGATGCCTTGGAATGGTACGACGAAGCCGGCAATCTCGAATTCCGCGGCGAGTTTTTGGTCGAGAACATCGAAGAGGATCTCGCCAAGGTGCAGGCCGCCTGGGCGGAATGGACGAAAAAGAACGATCGTAGGGTCCCCACCGTTTGGCGGGTGGGAGAAGCCACGGTCGCTTAGCGAGGGGGGCGGGGCCTAAAGCTTCGCCCGCCGCAGCCGCAGCGCGTTGGCAATGACGCTGACCGACGACAGCGCCATCGCCGCCGCGCCGATGATCGGCGACAACAGAATGCCGAACGAGGGGTAGAGCACGCCGGCCGCGATCGGGATCGCGGCGCCGTTGTAGATGAAGGCGAAGAACAGATTTTGGCGGATGTTGTTGAGCGTTGCCTGCGACAGCCGGCGCGCGCGCACGATGCCCGTGAGATCGCCGCCAAGGAGCGTGATGCCGGCGCTTTCGATCGCGACATCGGTGCCGGTGCCCATGGCGATGCCGACGTCGGCGGCAGCGAGCGCCGGCGCGTCGTTGACGCCGTCGCCGGCCATGGCGACGATGCGGCCGTCGCGCCGCAGTTTTTCGACGACGCCGCTTTTCTGCTCCGGCAGAACCTCGGCCTCGATTTCGGTGATGCCGAGCTTGCGCGCCACCGCCTGCGCGGTGACGCGGTTGTCGCCGGTGAGCATCACGACGCGCAGTCCCTCATCGCGCAGCGCCCTGAGCGCGTCCGCCGTCGTTTGTTTGATCGGGTCGGCGATACCGAACAGCGCGGCGACATTGCCGTCGGCGGCGAGGAAGATCACGGTCGCGCCGTCGTCGCGCAACCGTTCGGCGTCGCCGTCGAGCGGCTGCGTCCTGATGCCGCGTTCGGAGAGGAATTTGGCGTTGCCGAGCGCGACGGCGCGGCCGTCGATGGTGCCGGTCACGCCCTTGCCGGTCGCCGAGTTGAAGTTGCCCACGGGGGCGAGCGCGATACTGCGCCCGACGGCTGCCGCGACGATGGCGGCGGCGAGCGGATGTTCGCTCGCCCGTTCGACGCTGCCGGCAAGGCGCAGCGCCTCGCTGTCGGTGAAGCCTTCGGCCGGCACCACCGCGACGACCTTCGGCTTGCCTTCGGTCAAGGTGCCGGTCTTGTCGACGACGAGCGTGTCGACTTTTTCCATCCGCTCCAACGCTTCCGCGTTCTTGACCAGGACGCCGGCGTGGGCGCCGCGGCCGACGCCGACCATGATCGACATCGGCGTCGCCAGGCCGAGCGCGCACGGGCAGGCGATGATGAGCACGCTGACCGCGGCAACGAGGCCGAAGGCGAAGCGCGGCTCGGGCCCGAACGTCGCCCAGGCGGCGAACGCCGCGAGCGCGGCGACGATGACGAGCGGCACGAACCACGACGCCACCTGGTCGGCGAGCCGCGCGATCGGCGCGCGCGAGCGCTGCGCCGCCGCGACCATCTGCACGATCTGGGCAAGCAGCGTGTCGCGGCCGATTTTTTCCGCCCGGATGATGAAGGCGCCACTCTGGTTGAGCGTGCCGCCGATCAGCTTCGCGCCGGGGCCTTTGGTGACCGGCATCGATTCGCCGGTGACCATCGATTCATCGAGCGACGAACGGCCCTCGATCACCACGCTGTCGACCGGAACCTTTTCGCCCGGCCGCACCCGCAGCCGGTCGCCGACGGCGACCAGATCGAGCGGAATTTCCTCCTCGCCGCCGTCGTCTTTCAGACGCCGCGCGGTTTTGGGCGCGAGGTTGAGGAGCGCGCGGATGGCGCCGGAAGTCTGTTCGCGCGCCCGCAGTTCCAGAACCTGGCCGAGCAGCACCAGCACGGTGATGACGGCGGCGGCCTCGAAATAGACCGCGACGGTGCCGCCATGGCCGCGAAAGGCGGCGGGAAAGGCGCCGGGCGCGAGCACGGCGACAACGCTGTAGACCCAGGCGACGCCGGTTCCGAGCGCGATCAGCGTGAACATGTTGAGATTGCGTGTCCGCAACGATTGCGCGCCGCGCACGAAGAACGGCCAGCCGGCCCAAACGACGACCGGCGTCGCCAGCACGAACTGGATCCATTGCGACACCGTCTCGCTGACCGGGTGCAAGCCGGTCAGATGTCCGCCCATTTCCAGCGCGACGACCGGAACCGACAAAGCGAGCCCGATCCAGAACCGGCGGCTCATGTCGGCGAGCTCGGGATTGGGCTCGGTCGCCTCCGTCACCGTCGCCGGCTCGAGCGCCATGCCGCAGATCGGGCAGGAGCCGGGTCCGACCTGGCGGATTTCAGGATGCATCGGGCAGGTGTAGATGGTGCCGTCAGGCACGGCGCACGCAGCATGCGGCGCCGGAGCGGGCTTGGCGCTGGACGGCAGCGCCGCGGCTTTCTTGTTCAGGTACTTGTCCGGGTCGGCGATGAATTTGTTGCGGCATCCAGCCGAGCAGAACCAATAGGTCCGCCCGTGGTGGTCGTGCCGATGCGGACTTTTGGCCGGGTCGACCTGCATCCCGCAGACCGGATCGATCGCCGTGGTCGATGCGTGTGCGTGGCACGCGTGAGCGGACTGTTCCATGACGGTGTCGCCTTTTCGAAACCTTGAAACGGGTACCCGGTAGGGGTACATAGGGCGCATGCGAGCAGAAGCCAAGAGTTCGGTGCTCAAGCGCCTCAAACGGATCGAAGGCCAGGTGCGCGGCCTTGCGCGCATGGTCGAGGGCGACCGTTATTGCATCGACATCGTCACGCAATTGTCTGCCGTGCGCGCGGCGCTGCGCAAGGCCGAGGAGGAGATCCTGGCCGATCACGTCGCTCATTGCGTCGAGAACGCCATCGCGTCGGGCAACAAGACCGAGCAGCGGCGCAAGGTCAGCGAATTGATGGACGTGCTTTCGCGCAGCGACAGGTGAAGGCGAGCAGTTCACCCGGCACTCAGCGGCATCCGATCACGCCCGCCGTTCAACGAGCTTAGCCGGCTGCGGCGCGCTCGATGGCGAAACAGGCACACGCACCCCCTCAATGTGCGTGGCGCACGCACGTGGAGAGCCCAAACACACCGTAGGCCGGGCAATAGCCGAACACCGCCGTCAGCAACGGAACGATGCCGACCCAACCGACCCAATTCCAACCGGTGGCTGGAAAGCCCAATCGCAGCGCAAACGCGATGAGCACGAGTCCAACGACTGCACGCAGTACGCGGTCGACGATCCCGACGTTCAAGGTCATGGGAAATCCCTCCTTCGCCTCGATTGCACTTTTGCGACGCGCGGCCGGAAGAAGCGTTGATTTTTGTCAAAGGACCGCGGCCCTGACCAAATGTCTTCCGCGCCAGCGCCGCTCCCCGAGCGAACGCCAGGAGTTGCGCTTTCCGCAACGTTCTTCCGCTGTTTGCTTGACACAGATCAAGGTGCGGCTCCGCCCAAGCGTGACGATGCGGTTGGTTTCCACAGAGGAGAACGAGTCATGAGATTGATCAGGGTGTTTGTCGCTGCGCTCGCGATTGCCGGAGCGATGGGCAGTGCCGCCAGCGCTCAGGATCAGCCTTCGCAGCAGGGTTCGTGGACGGGCCCGCTGGGTTGGATGATGGGCTCAGCGGGGCCTCACGGCATGATGGGCTTTGGCGGGATGGGCCCGGGAATGATGGGATGGGGCGGTCGAGGCCAGGCAATATGTAGCGCGATGGCGAGCCACATCGACGGCCGTCTCGCCTATATCAAAGCGGAGCTGAAGATCACGCAGGCGGAGGAGCCGCTGTGGAACACCTACGCGGCCGCGGCCCGCGACAACGCGAACAGCATGGGCGCGCATTGCACCACGATGATGAGCGAGCGCGGCGCGTCCACTGTGAGCCTGCCCGACCGGCTCGATCAGCACGAGCAGTTCATGGCCGCGCAGCTCGAGGCGGTGCGCGCGATGAACAAAGCGTTGAAGCCGCTCTACGCGTCGCTCAGCGACGAGCAAAAGAAGGCCGCGGATCAGATGTTCTGGGGGCCGATGGGCATGATGTGAGGGGTTCAGCCAAGCCTCCGTCGCGCCAGCGCCGCGCCTCGAGCGAGCGCGACGAGTTTCGCTTCCGCGATGTCGCGGCGCATCGGCGCCATGCCGCAATTGGTGCAGGCGATGATTTTTTCCGCGGGCACGTAGTCCAGCGCCTGCGCGATCACGGCGGCGACCTCCTCGGGCGTTTCGATCCGGTCGGTCGCGACGTTGATCGCGCCGATCAGCACGTCCTTGCCGTCGAGCAGCTTCAACAGGCTCACCGGCACGTGCGAATTGATGCACTCGACCGAGACCTGGTCGATGCGGCTCTTCGCCAGGGCCGGAAAGAATTTCTCGTATTGCCGCCACTCGCCGCCGAGCGTCGCCTTCCATTCGATGTTGGCGGCGATGCCGTAGCCGTAGCAGATGTGCACCGCGGTCTTGGCGGCGACGCCGTCGATGGCGCGATGCAGCGCCTCGATGCCCCAGCCGGCGGCGTCGTCCATGTAGACGTTGAACGCCGGTTCGTCGAACTGGATGACGTTGACGCCGTCGGCGGCGAGGCCGCGCGCCTCTTCGTTGAGCAAGGCGGCGAACGCCATCGCCATTGCGACGCGGTCGCCATAGTGCGCGTCGGCAATGGTGTCGGCGATGGTCATGGGGCCGGGCAGGGTGAATTTGAGCTGCTGCTTGGTGTGGGCGCGCGCAAGCCGCGCCTCGGTCGCGTGGACGCGCGAGCGCAGCTCGAGTTCGCCGACGACGGTCGGACACATCGCCTTGTAGCGGTCGTTGCGGATGCCCATTTCGACCCGACGCGTAAAATCGATGCCGTCGACCGCTTCCAGAAAACCGTGGACGAAATGCTGACGCGACTGTTCGCCTTCGGTGACGATGTCGATGCCGGCGTCTTCTTGTACTTTCAGCGCGAGCAGCGTGGCGTCGGCCTTCGCCGCGGCAAGCTCGTCGCCTTCGAGGCGCCACGGCGCCCACAGCTTGTTCGGTTCGGCGAGCCATGACGGTTTCGGCAGGCTGCCGGCGATGGTGGTCGGAAATAATTGCGCGGCGGTGGAATGTTCCGACATGGTAGCCTCCCCGGCGATATTTTCTTGACGATGATGCGCGGCGGCGATTATCGGGAATTTCGATCGTCACGCGCAATCATTTTGGTGCCAAGATCGCACAAACAAGAGCGACACAAACATGACTGCCGCGAACATGACCGACGCAGAACATCGCCCCCACGGCTGCAATTCATCTTCGCCGCGCAAGTCAGCGTCGATCCGCCGCTCGAGCTTGGCGACGTGGGCAAGGGTGGGCGGCGCATCGTGCCGATCAGCGGCGGCGCTTTCTCCGGGCCGCAGCTGCGCGGCGAGGTTTTGCACGGGCGGCGCCGACTGGCAGGTGCTGCGCACCGACGGCGTCGCCGAACTCGAGGCCCGCTACACGCTGCGCACCGACGACGGCGCCTTGATCTATGTGCGCAACCACGCGCTGCGCCACGGCACGCCGGAGGCGATGGCGGCACTGGCGCAAGGCCGCCGCGCCGATCCCGCGAGCTATTATTTTCGCGGCGCGACTTTTTTCGAAACCAGCGCCGCGCGTTATGCCTGGCTCGGCAAAACGATCGTGATCTGCAGCGGCGAACGCGAGCCCGCCGGCGTCAATATCAAGTTCTTTCAGGTGCTGTGAGGCTGCCTGAGGGGTCATTTGCTCGCGGGCGGTTCTTTGCCGTTGCCGCCGGCGAACACCAGGAGGGTCGACGTGCCATGGGCCAGGATGCGGCCCCTCGCGTCGATGATCCGCGCGTCGGCCGTGATGATCTGGCGGCCGCGATTGATGACGCGGCCTTCGGCGCGCACGCGCCCGGTATCCTTGGTGATGGGGCGCGACAGGTTGGCTTTGGTCTCGATCGTCGTGTAGCCGACCCCGGGCGGCAGCGTCGTATGCGCGGCGCAGCCGGTGGCGCTGTCGATCAAGGTGAGCGCCCAGCCGCCATGCACCGTCCCCAAGGGATTGAGCAGATGGGCGCCGGCGTCGCCTTCGAACACCGCATAGCCGTCGCCGACCTCGGCCAGCCAGAAGCTCAGTGTCTGCGCGATGGGAGGCGCGGGAACCTTTCCCTCGATCATCGCCTGCAGCATGTCCAAGCCGGTCATTCCGGCGATTTCGTCGGGGGTGGCGACGCCGTAGCTCAAGGCCGGTGCGGCTTGCATGAGGCTATTTCCTTGTAGATACAAATGATGTACATACATACAACCATGGCCAAACGACCGCAAGTCCTATCCAAGACCTCGCCCAAAACCCTCACCAGCGATGTTCGCGCCGCGCTGGACGAATGTGCCGGTTGGCACAGCCGGCTCGCGGCGCGGCGCATCACCAAATTCCTCGACGACCGCGTGCAGAAAAGCGGGCTGAGCCTGACCCAGTTCGGCTTGCTGGCGCAGGTCGCCGCCGCCGCCGACGATACGCTCGGCGCCTTGGCGGACCGCATGGGGCTCGACCAATCGACGCTGTCGCGCAATCTGCGCGGCCTGGAGACGGCAGGCCTGGTCGAGATCGCCTCGACCGACGATGATCTGCGCCGCCGCGCGGTCTGGCTGACGGAGCAGGGCGCCCGCCGGCTCGAAGCCGCGATCCCGATCTGGCGCGACGCCCACGCGGCGCTCGCCGAACGGCTCGACCCGCAACTCGCCCGCCGCCTCGGCGATGCCTCGCAGGCGTTGGTCGGGAGCTAACAACGTCGTCATTGCGAGCGAAGCGAAGCAATCCAGAGTCCGCGGCACAAAGACTGGATTGCTTCGTCGCTGCGCTCCTCGCAATGACGAGGACGCGACAACTTCAACCTTCACCCCTTCGGCGTCAGCACCAACTGCGTCTGCGTGACGAGCGCACACAGCCGGCCGTCGCCGCGCGTGATCTTGGTCTGCCACACCATGGTGGTGCGGCCGCGATGCAGCGGAATGCACTCGGCCCGCGCGGTGTCGCCGATCGGAATGGCGGCGAAAAAGT
Source organism: uncultured Pseudomonadota bacterium (assembly GCA_963836095.1). Taxonomy (GTDB): domain Bacteria; phylum Pseudomonadota; class Alphaproteobacteria; order Rhizobiales; family Xanthobacteraceae; genus BOG-931. The sequence goes on along the minus strand of CAWIHU010000008.1, from coordinate 592,955 downwards.
TGGTCTTGCTTTCGATCGTGGTGGTGCGCGCGCCGGCGCCGATATTCGCCATCGTCGCGGTGCCGCCGAGCGTGTCGGCGAGCGACATGATGGCGCCGCCGTGCAGGATGCCGTCGGTATTGTCGTGCACGTCGCGCACCGTCAGCTCGCCCTCGACCCGCTCCGGCGAAACATGGGTGATCTTGATGCCGAGGAAATCGGAGTAGGGCGGCGGTTTCGGTGTGGCGGTGCGGCTCATGCGTATTCCCGGTTCATTCTCGATGTTGCGTGCTGACCAAATCCAAAGCACGATTACAACGCGTCCGTCCAGTGGAGCAGTTGCCGCCTTAGCCTCGGCGCGCCTGCCGTGCGGCGGCTCGCGCTCCGGATCTTCTGCTCCTTCTCCCCGCGTGCGGGGAGAAGGTCGGGAAGAGGGGGCGCTTCCGCTTGCCTGAGCTTCGCGGAAGTATCTGCAACAGCACCTCGACTACATCGCTCAAACTCGCGCCGGCGCCCCCTCACCCTCGCTTCGCTCGACCTCTCCCCGCGCGCGGGGAGAGGTGGAAAATACATCCGCGTTCTCGCGGCGCGCCTTCGCGCCCGAGCCATGCCGACGACCAAGCGAACAAACGAAGGCCGCTCGTGATCTTCGTCAGATGGCGCCGGTGGTGGGATCGGCGACGTCACGATCATGCGCGGATAAACCTCGTCATTGCGAGGAGCGAAGCGACGAGGCAATCCAGGGTCGGCGGCACAAAGTCTGGATTGCTTCGTCGCAAACGCTCCTCGCAATGACGAAAAAAGGAAAGCGGAACGCCGAAAGGCGCTGTTCCGTAACCTCCGTGCCTCACGGCACGGCGCGCGCCCCTTTCTTCCCTCCCTCGCTTGCGGGGGAGGGTTGGGAGGGGGCGCGCTCGCCTCTCGGCGTTCCACCACGGCACTTGCGGCAGCGACCGAACGCCACCGCTCAGCTTGAGCCACGCGACTTCCCAGGACAGGCTCAGAGCGCGCAACCCCGATGGTTCGAAAGATCGCGCGCATCGCAACACATTTTTACGCGAAGCCGACGGACCGGCCTCCCATGCGTCACTCGCGGGCATTACCCGCGCCTTGCTGTCCCAGCCCAGCGAGATTGCACCCGCGTACCGGTCATGATGCCGGTCGGGCGTGTCTTGCCCAAGCCGCCCGAGAGCCGAGGTGACGAGCCTTTGCCCGCGGGAACCGCACTCGCCCCGCCGGACGGAGTCACCCGGCCGGCGTCCTGGTACGTGAGCGAGATTCTGCCGTTTTGTACCCATTCGGTGACGATTTGTCAAGAGGCGGTCTCTGCATGGGAGACCGGTCAGCGTAGCCGGCATGATGTTGCTGTGGTCGCATCGCACCGTAATAGCCGAATAAGTGCATTGTCACGGTAATAGCTGCAATGCAACAGAGCACATCATATGCTCATCCCTTTCTGAGCACCAGAATAAGCTCACGTTTCGTCGCCGAGCCCGTCTTCCGGGAACGCCTGATATCCGGAATTTCGTCCTCGATGACGTGCACGACCCGTAAAGTCGGGTACTCTAAGACCAGCCTAGCGAAAATGCGCTCAGCAGGATGAGACGTGATGCGCTTGCGGAGCACCGTTTCACCAACGATCAGCACGCAATGTCCCGCCTTACGGAGGTACTTCAAAGCATTGTGGGCGAAGGCAGCCGTGATTGCGTCGAACTGATCCCGCTTCTCGGTTGGTTCTGGTGAGCAATCAACGTGCGGCGATCCAAGCACCACATGCGGAGTCTTTTGTCTCACTAGTCAAGCGCATTCATGTGGGAGGGCTGGTCACGATCGGATCTACTTCATAGTCGAATTTTAGATCAGCGACACCTATTTGGCCGACTTCAGGAACCCCGCCGATTGTGTGCCACCGTCCGTGTAGGTACGATGCAGCTTTACTCCGAGCCGGGGAGGCAGCTGGAGCTCCGATACTTCTTTGGGTGCTCACTCCTAGGGAATTTACGGTCGCGGACGATACGGCACGAGGTTGCTGCTCGGTACTGACAAAAATCCGGGTCGTTGGTGATGGAGGATGCTCAGTAGGCAGGCGAACAGAAATTGTTGTCCGTTTCATTGCATTCATTGCAAAACGCAATCCATTTTGGAGGTTCCGGATGGAAAAACTTCGAACGCACTCAGGAAGCTTCTTTTCATCGTACCGGGGGCGCATCTGCGAAGCCAAAAATCTTTCCGTTAGCTGCTGGTTTGCCGCCTCCAAAGAGGGGGGCGCTTCCAGCTTCGCGCGCGTTAGCGTGACAGCGTAGGGATTAGTGTCAAAAGCCAAGACGCTACGTCCGAGATCGAGGCTTCGAGCGGGATGGTTCCCGAACCGGAAAAGCAATGAGCACGAATATCGCCCGAACGGTGAATTGCCGGATAAGTGGCGCGCAATTGCTGGCTCCAGCGGGCGGGTGTAGGGGCAAGCTGGTGCAAAGGGTGTCATATTGCTCAGACTTCTGCCACTCGCGAGGCGCAGCCTTCGCAGAGGCGGCTAGTTGACCAAGCATTGCTACCATCCCGCAGTATGCCGCTAGCTTCTCGCGGTCCGCCTCGACCTTGGGCACGAGATCAGCGACTGAATCGGCAAGTGACTGATGGTTGTTCGCAGGATCGTACAGTAACGCCTTAAGGTTTATTGCTCCTCTAAGACCCGCAGGGTGCCTGCTCGTGCATGATCCTCTGGCATCGCCATGTAATGCGGACGCGCACCCTCAAAGCGATATGCGTGGTCTTCGAGCACTAGCCGGATATCCTGTCCTATGACGCGCCGAGAAGACGAATGTATTCGTCACAAGAATAACCCTCGAAGCATTGGTAAAATGGCCTATATGTCGGGCAGTCATGCTGACTCGAATGCAGATGGTATATCAGGAACGTAATGGTCACGTGCGCCTTGATGACGACACGGTCTGCGCAATACGTCAGATATATCTTTGGTTTTAGCTCTTACCACCGCTTCTTTTGTAGCTCATTAGCCGATTCTGGTATAGCTTGTGAAGCTCACCGCCATTACCAATTGAGAATCTACATGCTCGAGTCACGGGAATTCGCGGCGAAAGTGCTGGAGTACTCCTGCAGATTTACGTCTCGAATTTCACGTCAGTTTTCGACACGACGCGGCGCTTAGTCGGTCGCTTCCCGAGCAATGAAAGACCCGCGAGGCGTTCGCCGCGAATGCGTAGCGGAAGACGTAATTTGGTCCACTCTTGAGTACTTCAAGCGCAAGTTCTCACGTTCCGGGACCGCCCCGCCCAGAAAGATCGGGCGGCCTATCAGCGGTGTCTCCGAACGATGTCTTCGGCCATTAATCATGCCTTGTTTCCTCGCTGCGATGAAGATTGCGCATGAGGGACGCGGCGAGATTGCCGATAAAATCCTGGTACTGACGCTGCTGCTGATACTGGCCTCCCGACAGCCCCTCACGCCCAGTCAGTTTTTGCATAGCCGCGGGTGTCGGTCGTGCAGAGGCACGAGGCTGAACATGTGCGGTACTCGCAGGGCACTCGGCCAACCGTTAGTGGGGGCGCGATGAACGGTCCAAACTAGCCGCGATCTCATTCGGAATCTTCCTAAGGATTGCTTCGTACGCGCCAGTTGCCCTCTTCTCATCGCGAATGGTCTTAGTGATGTATTGCTGAACCGTGTACCCAACAAAGCGGGCCATGACACTGGAGGCCGTGCGTACCTGCCCGGCGTATTCCTCGAGAGTAGCCTCGTGTCGAGATACAACTTGCGAATATGCTTGATCGTAGTAGCTTCGCCACTGAGCAATCCAGTCAGCTATATTTTCAATTCCAATCAAACTAAAGATATCACAGCCCATAGGTGCCATGAAATAATCAATACCGATAAGAACAGAGCGGTTTAGCGCTCCAAGACTCGGTCCTACATCATAGACGATGAGGTCGTAATGTGGTTTGAGTTGGCTTAGGAGCTGAGTATTCCAGTTAGACACCCTGGCGGCCGCCGATCCCCTCCCATATTGCTTCCAATTGGTCTTTCCAGGCCTTGAAGAGCGACGTGCCGGTGTCCAGCCAGCGCAGACATGGCGAACCGATTGGTGTTGGGTCCAGCAATCTTGTGAGTTGTCCCAAGCGATGCGTCGCCCTGTACGGCGGCTGCAGCACCGGCTTGAGCCTGCCCATATTGGGCAAGCCCGATCGAACTCGGACACCTCTGCGTCTTTCGTCAGGGCGCTCAGCTGTGTCGCCTTCACTGCGGATCGCCATTTCGATAAGGAGTACGTTGAGCTTCTCCGTCTCCGCAAGATAGGAGGCGACATTGCATGCAAGTGTGGTCTTCCCAACGCCTCCTTTGTTGTTAAAGAAGCAGAGGCTGCCGAGCGCCAGCATTCGGGAACTCCGGCGAACAAGAACCGATTCCGTCTCACTCGACATTTAGCGCGGCCCACAGTCCTGCGCCGTCCACTACGATTTTTCGCTTTATAGCGTTCGGGGAGGATGGTCTAAAGAGTTAGCTGGTTTTGCCAGGCCCACCTACGAATTACGCGAATTACAGTGATAGTACACTCATTGGGCTCGAACCCATGCAAGGTCGCAGCTCGCCGCCCTTAGTCGCGCTGTCGCCGCCGCAGGCAAGGAGGCTGGCGCGTCCGACGTGATCACGCCCTGTGCGGCCGCCGATCCGACCGCATGGAAGTCGAGGAGGCTGCCTTGCGGCGTCTGAAGCCGATGCCGCGCTTAGGATCAGCCCGAACTCGCGGGCCTGCTTGAGCGCTTACCTATTACTTGTTGTTGATAGGCTGCATTCGCCGCCGCCCTCTCCCGCGAGCGGGCGAGGGCAGGGCGACCGGCGCCGCGGGCCCTCACCCATTCTTGTTGTTGATAGGCCGAGCCGCCCTCTCCCGCGAGCGGGCGAGGGCACGGTGAGCGGCGCTCAGTACACCACGACGCTGCGGATGCTCTTGCCCTCGCGCATCAGATCGAAGCCTTTGTTGATGTCGGCAAGCGGCATGGTGTGGGTGATCATCGGGTCGATCTCGATCTTGCCGTCCATGTACCAGTCGACGATCTTCGGCACGTCGGTGCGGCCGCGGGCGCCGCCGAAGGCGGTGCCGCGCCAGACGCGGCCGGTGACGAGCTGGAACGGGCGCGTCGAGATTTCCTGGCCGGCGCCGGCGACGCCGACGATGATGCTCTGGCCCCAGCCGCGGTGGCAGCTTTCGAGCGCCATGCGCATCAGGCGGGTATTGCCGACGCATTCGAAGGTGTAGTCGGCGCCGCCGATCTGATCGGCGCCGCGTTTGGTCATATCGACGAGATGGGCGACGAGGTCGCCGTCGACTTCGTTCGGATTGACGAAGTGCGTCATGCCGAAGCGCTCGCCCCAGGCCTTTTTGTCCGGATTGAGATCGACGCCGATGATCATGTCGGCGCTGGCGAGCCGCAGGCCCTGGATGACGTTGAGGCCGATGCCGCCGAGGCCGAACACGATCGCTTTCGATCCGGGCTCGACCTTGGCGGTGTTGATCACCGCGCCGACGCCGGTCGTCACGCCGCAGCCGATGTAGCAGACCTTGTCGAACGGCGCGTCCGCGCGGATTTTCGCCACCGCGATTTCCGGCAGCACGGTGAAATTGGCGAAGGTCGAGCAGCCCATATAGTGGTGGATTTTTTCCCCACGAATCGAGAACCGCGAGGTGCCGTCGGGCATCACGCCTTGGCCTTGCGTGGCGCGGATCGCGGTGCAGAGGTTCGTCTTGCGCGACAGGCAGGACGGGCATTGCCGGCATTCCGGCGTGTAGAGCGGGATGACGTGGTCGCCTTTCTTGACCGAGGTGACGCCTTGACCGACGTCGACGACGATGCCGGCGCCCTCGTGGCCGAGAATGGCCGGAAACAGCCCTTCCGGATCGGCGCCCGACAGCGTGAACTCGTCGGTATGACAGATGCCGGTCGCCTTGATCTCGACGAGAACCTCGCCGGCGCGCGGGCCGTCGAGCTTGACGTCGGTGACTTCGAGCGGTTTGCCGGGCGCGTATGCCACGGCCGCACGCACGTCCATGATGCACCTCGTGATTTTCTTCCGCGTGTAGAGCGACAGCGCTTCGAAAACCTGGGCCTTTGGAAGCGGAATGACAAGCCATTGGCGTGACACGCCATTAGCCTGAAGAGCGATTAGCGTGAAAAGCTTCGGCGCCAGTACACGGCAGCTGGGTGTTTGTTTGTTGCGGCACCGCCCAAAGACGTGGATGGCCGGGACATAGGCGAGCGGAGCGACGCCGTTCTTCGAACGGCTATGCCCGGCCATGACGCGTTGAACGTGCGAAGTTGATGAATACGACCGCCGGTCCGCCTCAGTGCGGCTGCGGCACGATGCGGATATAGGGCTTCGGTTCCTTCCAGCCCTGCGGGTAAAGCTTCTTGGCTTCCTCGTTGGTGATGGCGCCGGTCAGGATCACGTCCTCGCCCTGCTTCCAGTTCGCCGGCGTCGCCACGCGGTGCTTGGCGTTGAGCTGCAGCGAGTTGACGACGCGCAGCACCTCGTCGAAGTTGCGGCCGGTGGTCATCGGATAGACCAAAACGAGCTTGATCTTCTTGTCGGGGCCGATCACGAACACGTTGCGCACGGTCTGATTGTCGGCGGGCGTGCGGCCCTGCGAGGTGCCCTCGAGCGCCGCCGGCAGCATGCCGTAAAGCTTCGACACATTCAGATCGGTGTCGCCGATCATCGGGTAATTGGGGGCGAAGCCGACGACGTCCTTGATGTCGGCGGCCCACCTGCCGTGGTCGGTCACCGGATCGACCGACAGGCCGATGATCTTGACGCTGCGCTTGTCGAATTCCGGTTTGAGCCGCGCCATGGTGCCGAGCTCGGTGGTGCATACCGGCGTGAAATCCTTGGGGTGGGAGAACAGCACGACCCAGCTGCCGTCGATCCAATCGTGGAAATGGATTTTGCCTTCCGTCGTCTCAGCTTCGAAATCGGGGGCGATATCGCCGATTTGGAGCGCCATGGAATCCTCCGTCGCTGCGAACTGGTTGCGCAATGTTTGGATAGTGACTTTCGGCCGTTAAATAGCCCTTGGCCGGATGCAATACTAGGCCAACGGGGCGAGTAATGTCGGCCGTATTCATGAACCGGATAAGAAGAATTGCGTCGGCGCCGCGGCCGAATATGAAAGGTTTTTTCCCGACAACTCGAGGCGTGCGGTTCGCCGTCGCGGCAGTTCTTGCGAGACCCAGCTCTTGCGAGACCCAGTTCTTGCGAGACCCAGTTCTTGCGAGACCGCTGTCGCGGCGCGCGGGGTTGTTCGCATTTCTGCCTTTCGCGTGGGCGGCGTTCCCAATTCGCCGCGTCGGCTTGTGGAAACTCGGGATTCACCGTTTGCGGGCAAGGTGAGCCGGCAGATCGCGGGGGATTGCCCCGACTTTGCCTTATCGCCGCCTTTGGGCGGCCCGCGTCGCCCAGCAGAGTCGGTAAGTCTCGAGTTCCGATCAGGCAAGAAGCGCGTTGCGATTCGGCAAAAAGTTCGCGTCAAGCGTTGGCGTCACACATTTGATGGAACCGCGCGCAGGGCGCCGGTGTTGGCAAGACGCGGGAGGCACCGCATGCAGTTTTCCAGCGACTTTGTGTTTTATGGGTTTGGCGATGAACGTGCGCAGCGCGACGGCGCCGCACGCGTCGCCGTGGCGACTTTGGTCGCTTTGATTGCCGCTTCGCCGATCGTGGTGACCGCCGATTCGACCGGGACGGCTACATCGCAACGCGATGTCCCGGCCGGCTTCGACGCCATCGACATCGCCATTCTCGATTGGATTGTCGCCGAGGGCCACCGCGCCGGTCGCCGCCTGCTGCGGATGTAAATAGCCAGCTCCTAACCGGCCAACCTTCGTTCAGCGCGACGCCGGCGGTAGGGCTTCGTCCGGTAGAACGGTGCCCGACAGCCCGACCGTTCGTCCCAAAAATCCGCCGGCATCGAAATAGCGCGTCGTCCCGACGGTCTGCGTGTTGATGACGGTCGCGAGGCCGTTCGGTCCGGGGTCCGATACCATGACCCGCCCGCTCACCGTGGGCACGGCGCCGTTCGGGAACGTTTCCGTCAGCACGCGGCCGACGAGATTGCCCTGGTCGCCGACATCGAGTTGCAGCAACTGCGCGATGGTGCGGCCGACATCGGCGTTGCTGGCCGGCGCCGGATCGACGAAATGCGCTTTGAAGTCCGGGCCCTGCATCGCCATGAAATTCCAGGTGTCGGCGCGGCTGAACGAGCCGTGCATGCCTTGGCCCTGCTGCAGGCCGGTGTCGGCGATCTCGACGGCGCAGCGCACCGGCTCGCCGCACACCGTGTCGAACGAGCGGAAGCTGATGGCGATCGCCGGGTGCGGGGTCACCGCGGTGCCTTCGAGCGCGATGTCGGCGAGACTGAGGGTGCCGGCGAACTTGCCGAGCTTGCTGTCGACGAAAATGCCGCTGACATAGTCCTGCGCGAACAGCGCATCGATGACGCGCTGCGCCAGGGCGCCGTCGCCGTCGGGCAGATAGATCAGATCCGAGCCGCCATTGGCCGCCACCACGACTTTCGGATGGTCCTTGTCGCCGCCGATCAGTCCGTTGCCCAGCCTGGTGTGCTGTCCCGCCGCGATCGTGCGGTAATGGTCGTCCGGGTCGATCAGCGGCTCGCCGAGCGCGTGGGCGAGGTCGAGCGCGACGAAGCCGAGCGGCAACTGGCCTTCGGGAGTATTGGGGAAACTCGTCTTTACGGTCGAACTGACGTGGCGCTCTGTTTGGCGATGGTCGAAAAGCCGTGGTCGGCGACCGTGATGATGTCGGTCGTTTCGAGGAGCCCAAGCTCGCTCAAGGCCGCGCGCAGCCGCGCCAGATCGTCGTCGGCATTGCGGATCGCCGCGAGCGAGGTCGGGCCGTTGATGCCGGGCACCAGCTTGTTGAGACTGTCGCCCTGATAATGCTGGGTGCCGTCGGGGTCGCGCGACCAGAACACCAGGACGAACGGCTTGTCGCGCTCCTTGAACAGCGGCAGGATCGCTTTGGTCGCGACCGCGGCGAAATAATCCTGCTGCACGGTGTTCGGCGTGAGCGTGCCCGGCGTCGTCATGTTGCCGGGATTGCGGTTGGCGCCGCGCGGCGGCGGCGTCGAGCGCCAGGTTCGCCGCCTTGAGCCGGTCGGCCATTTCCGCCGACAGCGGGATACCCTTCGCGCCGCCGGTCGGGTCGTCGACGATGATGGTCGCGGCGCCGCTGCGGTCGGTGTGATCGAAGATCAGCGTCGGCCCGAGCTTGCCGATCGCCGCGGTCGAGTAGCCCTTGTCGCGCGCGAGCTTCAGGATCGTCGCCTCGTCGAGATAATTGCCGGCGAAATGATCGTCGACGTTGCCGAGTACCGGATCGTTTTCCAGAAACGGCGTCAGGCTGCCGCCGGCGCCCGGCACCGGGAAGCCGGCATAGATGGTGTTGGAAAAGTCGCCGGTGTCGCCCAGCATGTGCCCGGTGGCCATGGCCGAGGCATTCGCCGTCGTGAAGGTCGGAAACAGCGCGTGGCCGTTGCGCAAGGTCACGCCCTCGCGGGCGACCGCCGCCATGGTCGGGGCGGTGGCGTCGTCGACCATGCGGAAGCGCAAGCCGTCGGCGACGAACAAGACCACATTGTGCGGGCGCGCCGCCGGCGCTTGCGCCAATGCCGGGGGCGGCGTCGCAAGGGCGAGCGTTGCGGTGACAAGAACAAGTAATCGACGCATGCGAAAACTCCGCGGGCAGGGCGGTTGTGGCGGCGCCGCGTGACCAAGATGTGACGAAAACCTCAGGCCCGCAAAAGCCAGTCGCCATCATTGACATTTTCGTGAAAGCGCCGCTAAGCCAAAGGAGCCGGATCGCGGGATTGAGCGAGATTTATGGCGTCAATGTTCAAGCGAATCCTGATTGCCAACCGCGGCGAGATCGCCTGTCGCATCATCAAGACCGCCCGGCGGATGGGGATCGAAACCGTCGCGGTCTATTCCGAGGCCGACCGTGACGCGCTGCACGTCGAGATGGCGGATCAGGCCATCCCGATCGGCCCGCCGCCGGCGGCGCAGAGCTACCTGGTGATCGACAAGATCGTCGCCGCCTGCAAGGAGAGCGGCGCCGAGGCTGTGCATCCGGGCTACGGATTCCTCTCCGAACGCGAGGCGTTCGCCAGTGCGCTTGCCGCTGCCGGTATCGTCTTCATCGGGCCGAACCCGACGGCGATCGCCGCCATGGGCGACAAGATCGAAAGTCAAAAAGGCCGCCGCGCGCGCCAACGTCTCGACCGTGCCCGGCCATCTCGGCGTCATCGCGACCGACGACGAGGCGATCGCGATCGCCGAGCAGATCGGCTACCCGGTGATGATCAAGGCCTCCGCCGGCGGCGGCGGCAAGGGCATGCGGATCGCCTTTTCCAAGTCCGAGGTGGCGGAGAATTTCGTCCGCGCCCGCTCCGAAGCGAAATCGAGCTTCGGCGACGACCGCGTCTTCATCGAGAAATTCATCACCGACCCGCGCCATATCGAAATCCAGGTCTTGGGCGACAAGCACGGCAACGTCGTCTATCTCGGCGAGCGCGAATGCTCGATCCAGCGCCGCAACCAGAAAGTCATCGAGGAAGCGCCGTCGCCGCTCCTCGACCCCGCGACGCGGGCGAAAATGGGCGAGCAGGCGGTCGCGCTGGCAAAAGCGGTCGGTTACGATTTAGCCGGTACGGTCGAGTTCGTCGCCGGCCAGGACAAGAGCTTCTATTTCCTGGAGATGAACACCAGGCTGCAGGTCGAGCATCCGGTGACGGAACTGGTCACCGGCATCGATCTGGTCGAGCAGATGATCCGCGTCGCCGCCGGCGAAAAACTCGCGCTCGAGCAAAGCGACGTGAAGCTCACCGGCTGGGCGGTCGAGAGCCGCGTCTACGCCGAGGACCCGTATCGCAATTTCGCGCCGTCGATCGGCCGGCTGGTGCGCTATCGGCCGCCGGCGGAAGGCACGCATCAGGGCGTGACGGTGCGCAACGACACCGGCGTGTTCGAGGGCGGCGAAATCTCGCTCTATTACGATCCGATGATCGCCAAGCTCGTCACCCATGCGCCGACCCGCATCGCGGCGATCAACGCGCAGGCCGACGCGCTCGACGCTTTCACCATCGAGGGCATCCGCCACAACATCCCGTTCCTCGCCGCGATCATGCAGCAGCCGCGCTGGCGCACCGGCAAGCTCTCGACCGCCTACATCGCCGAGGAGTTTCCCAAAGGGTTCGAGCGCGCGCCGCCGACCGGCGCGGTGGCGCGCACCATCGCCGCCGTCGCCGCCGCGATCGACCATTTGCTCGGCGACCGCAAGCGGCAAATCTCCGGCCAGCTCAACAGCTCGGTCACGCGCGAGCGCCGCCGCGCCATCTGGCTCGGCACCGACGAACTCAACGCCGATGTGGAAGGCGAGCGTGGCGCGATCGTCGTGCAGTTCGAGGACGGCAACCGTCACGTTCTGTCGTCGCCCTGGGTTCCCGGCGTACCGGTGTGGGCGGGTACGATCGACGGTTCGGCGATCAACGTCCATGTCCGCATGATCCCGAACGGCTTCGAGCTTGCCTATCGCGGCGTCGAGGTGAAGGCATTCGTCTATACCGAGCGCGAGGCGCGCTATGCCCGGCTGATGCCGGCCAAAGTGCTGTCCGGCAGCGAGAAATCGGTGCGTTGCCCGATGCCGGGCCTCGTCGTCTCGATCGCCGTCGCCGAAGGCCAGGAGGTCAAGGCCGGCGAGACGCTCGCCGTGGTCGAAGCGATGAAGATGGAGAACATCCTGCGCGCCGAGCGCGACGGCACCATCAAGACCGTGCGGGTCAAGCAGGGCGACAGCGTCGCCGTCGACGCGGTGATCATGGAGTTTGCGTAACGCTCGTCATTCCGGGGCGCACCGCAGGTGCGAGCCCGGAATCCATAGCCACCGCGTTTCCAGAGCTACTCCGGTGTTGGTTCTGCAATACTGTGAGTATGGATTCCGGGCTCGCCGCAGTGCGGCGCCCCGGAATGACGGATTGACCTGCATGCAAGCGCTACGCCTCATCTTATCCCCGTCCGGGCGGCTTTCGCCGCAGGCGTTCATCATTGCGGCCGGCGCGGTCTATGTTCTGGGTGTGGCGTCGCAGTGGCTCACGGTGCCCGCCGTGATCGACCGCGCCGGGCTGTGGCCGTTCGTGGTGGCGCAGGCGGTGCTGATCTGGGTCTGGTACGCGCTCCATGCCAAGCGTCTGCATGACGGTGGCCGCGGCGCCGGGGCGGCGGCGGGCGTGGCCGTGCTCTATGCGCTCTCCGTCGCGCTGCTCGTCATCGTGGCGGCGTCGTTCTTCAATACCGGGGAGGCGACGGACGCCAACAGCGCGAGCGCGCTCGGGCTTATTTTATTCCTCCTCGTCGTCAGCGTCCTGCTCGGCTCGCCGCACTACGATCTGGCCTGGGCCATGGTGGCGATCCTGACGGCAGTCGCGCTGGTGCCGGTGATCGTCGCGGTCATATTCACGCTCTGGGCCGCCAAGCTGCCGACCCGCACCGGGGCGCCGCCGTGATGCTGCACTTCGCCTACGGCTCCAACATGAGCCGCCGTGTCATGCGCCGCCACGCGCCCGGCGCCGAACCGGTTGGGGCCGCGCGGCTGCCAGGCTACCGCTTCGTCATTGCCGCCAACGGCTATGCCTCCGTCGCGCCGCGGCGCGGCGCCGCCGTCCATGGCGTATTGTGGCGCCTCACCCCGCGCGATCGCGTCACGCTGGATGCCTGGGAGAGCGTCGCGGCCGGCGAATATGGTGTAGAAATATTGCCGGTCGACCATGCCGGCCGCCACCGCCGCGCGTTGGTCTATGTGGCGCGGCGGCGTCGGGTGGGCGCCGCAAAGCCTGGTTATATGGAAGTCGTGATTGCCGCGGCCCGGGAATGGCAATTGCCGGAAGCCTACATTGCGTCCTTACTACGCTTCGTGCCGAAGCGGCCGCTCGGGGCGGGTACGCGAAAATTCGGAGAATTCGGAAAATTCGGAGAGTTCGGATGGACATGATCGTTTCGGTCATCATCCGCGGCGAGGTGCAGGGCGTCGGCTATCGCGCCTGGGCCGAGATCACCGCGCTCGAACTCGGCGTCGAGGGCTGGGTGCGCAACCGCCGCGACGGTACGGTCGAGGCCTTGTTGGCGGGCCCCGAAGAGACCGTGCTGACCATGCTCGAACTGTGCCGGGACGGTCCGCCCGGCGCTCGCGTCGAGGCGGTCGATCAGAACGACGCCGGTCCCGACGGATTGGCGCTGCGCCGCAGCGGCGAACTGTTCTCGGTGTTAGGCAGCGCCTGAGCGTCGGCCGTCGCGCCGAACAAGCCTTCGAACTCCGCCCGCAGCACCCGGTCGACCTCGGCCATCGCAACGTCGCGACCGAGATCGGCGAGCGAGGTGACGCCGTAGCGGGCGTCGGCCACGCCGCACGGCACGATGCCGGAAAAATGCGTCAAGTCCGGCGCGACATTGAGGGCAAAGCCGTGCAGGCTGACCCAGCGCTGCACCCGGATGCCGATGGCGGCGATCTTGTCCTCGGCGCCTTCGCCTTTTTCCGGCCGCCGCACCCACACCCCGATGCGATCCTCGCGCCGCTCGCCGCGGATGTCGAAGGCTTTGAGCGTGCGGATGATCCATTCTTCCAGGGTGGCGACGAAGCGGCGCACGTCCGGTCGCGCGGCCTTTGAGATCGAGCATGACATAGCCGATGCGCTGGCCGGGACCGTGATAGGTCAATTGCCCGCCGCGGCCGGCGGTGTGGACCGGAAAGCGCGTGTCGAGGAGATCGTCCGGCCGCGCCGAGGTGCCGGCGGTGTAGAGGGGAGCGTGCTCGAGGAGCCAGACCAGCTCGCGCGCCTCGCCGCGCGCGATCGCCGCCGCGCGCGACGCCATGATCGTCAACGCCTCGCCGTAGTCGACCGGTCGCTCGCTCGAGACCCACTCGACCGGCGCCGCACCGGGCGGCGGCAGAAGCCCAATCTTCAAATTGTCGCGCGTTTTAACCACCTCGTAACCATGAGCGGGCGAAACATATCGCCGCGACAGCATCCGACCAAGCCCGCGAGGACCATTCCTTGGCGACACTCGACAACGTCTCGATCGACATATCGGTGGTGCTCGGCAAGACCACCATGCCGATCCACCAGGTGCTGCGGCTCGGCCGCGGCGCCATCATCGAGCTCGACGCCGGCGAGGAGGACGAGGTCCACATTCTCGCCAACACCATGCCGGTCGCCCGCGGCACCGTCATCGTCAGCGGCAACCGCATCGCGGTCGAGGTCAAGCGGATCCTGCCGCGCTCCCCCGAGACGACCAGGGACTAGGCCGACCACGGACTAGGCCGAGCGAGGCCGTCCGCGGCCGCCGGACGTAGGCTTTGTCCCCGCGGGAATGCGGCCGGCCCTTGTCCCGCCGCAAGCGATTTGTTACATGCCCCGGCGCGCCTGACACGGCGCGATCCCCCCACATGCGGCCGTGGCGGAATTGGTAGACGCACTAGCTTGAGGTGCTAGCGGGGCAACCCGTGGAGGTTCGAGTCCTCTCGGCCGCACCATTCTCTAAACTGGCAATCGTTGCGGCCTGGGGACCGGGCAGGGCCGGTTGTGGCGAGGAACATGCGCTGGCATATTATGCATAGCTGCCGCGTGGGGGCTTCCCTTGGCCCTCCGATGAGGCCGCAAAGAGGACGCCGATGCCGACCAGAAATGTCGTGCTGACGAAACAGCAAGACAAGCTCATTGAAGCTCTCGTCGAATCCGGCCGATACCAGAATGCGAGCGAGGTGCTGCGGCACGGATTGCGGCTCCTCGAGCAAAGCGAGGCCGAAGACGCCGGCAAACTGCAAGCTTTGCAGGAAGCCGCGCGGGCCGGCGTAGCCGCTTTGGATGACGGCGCGTTCAAAGAATTCGAGAATATTGCAGATCTGCAAGCTTACTTGCATGACCTTTCAGAGAAGGTCATCTCTAAAGCCAGCGCGTAGCGCTTCATGGCCGCGCCGCGCGGATTGTTGGTCGCGAACTCAGGATGCAGCTGGTGTGAACGGCTGCCGACAGCGCAAATAAAAACCCCGCAGCTGCGAAGCAGATGCGGGGTCACGAACCAAGTTCTCGCTGCCAGTACTTCCGTGGTCAGTGAATGTGGTCCGGCGCTCCGATCAGACGGTGCGCAGATTGTCTGCCGCGGACTTTCCCGTCCTGCGGTCGGCGACGACGTTGAAGGAGACTTTTTGTCCCTCGGCGAGGCCGCTCAGGCCGGCGCGTTCCACCGCGCTGATGTGGACGAAGACGTCCTTGCCGCCATCATCCGGTTGGATGAAGCCGAAGCCTTTTTGGCCGTTGAACCACTTCACGGTTCCTTGCGTCATAGAGATTCTTCCTTGTGGTGCGTGTGTATGCAACCACGCCCTTTCGCGCGGTCGTTTCGTGTCGAGTTTTGGATAAATTCGTCAGTCCGACGCAAATCGCGCGGCGAGGCCAAGTCGTTCGGCCGAAAGCTCGATTGCAACCACATAGAGGTTTGCCGGCGCTCTGACAAGGCCGAACGGCCTATCATTTGCGGAATTGCTGGCTATTTCGGTGGCGCAGCACCATATTTCGTGAATTGTCGGTAAAAGCCTGGGCTGCCGGCGCCTGAGAGACACCTCTGCGCTCCCGCCTCACCGCGGAGCTAAACGTGCCTCAGACCTATCCCGCCTATCCCGTGAACATGATGCGGTCCTTTGAGCAGCGCCGGTCGCACTGGACGATCGCGCTGCTGCCTAAATTTATCTGAGATCGGCGCGCCACACCGCGCGCGCGGAGTGAGTGATGCAGGTCCTGGTACGCGACAATAACGTCGATCAAGCGCTTCGCGTTCTCAAGAAGAAGATGCAGCGCGAAGGCGTGTTTCGCGAAATGAAGCAGCGGCGGTTCTATGAGAAGCCGTCGGAGAGAACCACGCGCGAGAAGGCGGAGGCCATACGCCGGAGCCGCAAGCTCGCGCGCAAGCAGGCGGTGCGCGAGGGGCTCATCGCCGCGCCGCGAAAGAAACCGGCCGGGCCCGGCAGGGGCGGCGCAGGGTCGTCGCCGCGCCCGTTTGGACGGACCACGACCGGCGAGGTCAGCCGATGAGACTTTACATCTTCAAATCCGATGCCAGCGCCGAATTGCGCGCCTTCGCGGCGGATCCGGCGGGCAGCAAGCTGCCGGACCGGTTTCGTCCCTGGCATGCGGTCGGGGTGGTCGGAGCCGAAAAGGCGCCGCCGCACAATCTGTCGCGCGACACCATCGAAAAGGCGATCGCCGACGCCGGCTTCCAGCTCTGGCGCATGAAGTCTCCGGAGGGGAGCTGAGCTGGAGCATGATGATCCGGTTTCAAACTGATCGGATCATGGTCCAAGCGCGTCGCCTCACAGCGGGGCGAGAAAGCCCTCGCGCCACTCGCGCCAGTGGGTCGGCCGAACCTCGATGCGCTTTGTCGTTTCCGCGTCCATCCATCCGGTGAGAATGCGGCGGCACGGAAACACCAGAGCATGCGGGCCGTCACAATCGACGACGGCGAGCTCGAGGTGGCGATCGAACGGCGCGGTGGAGATCGGCTTCCATTCCATAGGCCGATTATCGGCGGCGGCAACTCGGGTTCCTTTGACCTAGGTCATATCCGCCACGCGGGCCGCGCGCGGCATTCGCCCCGTTTCCGGAAATCGCCAGCAAGATCGAAATGCAACGCTTGATCGGCAGAAACCCCCGGTCGCACCATCCGCGTTCAGTCCGGCCGCGGTGAAGGCCGCGGCGCGGGCCTTGCCATGCGAGTTGTGTTCAGCGGTGAATCACCTTAATTCCCGGCCTCGCGCGCGGGCGGTGGAAATCACAAAAATTCCTTCTTTCAGGCTCGCAGGCGTCTCAAACTGGCGTTTGAATTTCACTCTGCCGTTTGAAAACGACGGTTGAAAATGTGTAACGAGGACTGGCAATGTTAGCGCAACATTCGGTGCGCCCCGTGGACGACCACATCGCGCTTCGACCGGCCTGCCCGAACTGCGGGCGCTCGATGCATCTCAAGCGCACGAGCAAAGGCGCCGACGGCCTTGGCGAGCTGCGGACCTTCGCCTGCGGAGAATGCGGCGTTTACCTGACGGAGGCCGCCGGCGATTGAAGTCGGATCGGTGCCGAGCGCCGTCAAGCGTTTCGTGACGACAGCGTTTCGTGACGACACTTTTCCGCATCATGCTCTAAAGTCCAGCCCGCCAAAGGATCCCGCCAAAGGATTCGGAATGGGGTCTCGGCGGGGGAGGGACGCATGCAGCTCGACGGCGGATGTTATTGCGGCAGCCTGCGCTACATGGCCGAGGGCACGCCGATCCTGAAGGCGCAGTGCCATTGCCGCGAATGCCAATACTTCAGCGGCGGCGCGCCGAACATGTTTCTGCTCATGCCGCCCGAGGGCTTCCGCTACAGCAAAGGCGCGCCGAAGCAGTTCACGCGCAGCGATCTCGAGCGCGCCGTGACGCGGGAGTTTTGCGCCGATTGCGGCACGCACATCGCGACGCGGCGGCCGGGTTTGGCGGCGGTCATTCTCAAGGTCGGGACCCTCGACGATCCGGCGCAGTTCGGCGCGTCGCAGATGGCCATCTACACCATCGACAAACAGGCCTTTCATCATATTCCCGACGGCCTGCCGCGCTTCGAGCGGCTGCCGAAGATGTGACGCGCTCCGGTCAAGGAAGAATCGCGGTCGCGCCGCTCAGGCACATGGGCGCTTGCCCTGTCCGGCTTGACAGTTTCCCAGGCTCACGTACCCTCTCGGCGTTAGAACGTCGGCCGTCACACGTCAGGCCAGAACGTCCCGATCGGCATCAAGACCGAAACAAGCGGACGCAAGAGGAACGCACGAGGGAGGGTGCTGTTGTCAGCCCTGCCGATCTATCCACGTCGCGGCCGCGAGCCGCGCACGCCGCTATCGGCGGCCGTCGCGGCGCCGTGGCCATACGGCTGACGGCGCGGCGCATGGCCGAGACGTGCTTTTGCGCCAACGATCGATCCAAACACAACAATCCAAGGGAGGAAATCGAATGAAGCTTTTACCGACATTGAGGATAGGTGCCGACCACCGCGGTCGTGGCGTTCGCCGCGATTGCGGTCGCGGGTTTCATGTTCGCCTCCGGGCGCATCGAGCGATGAACTCAAGCACTATGATTCCAGCAAAAAGGACTTCTGGCTGCATCCGCCGGACGACTGGTTCATGGGCGACGAGACCGAGGCGCAGAACGGCACCCACTTCATCAACACCCTGCCGCCGCCGACCGGCTTCACCGATCAGGAGATCGAAGCCACCCTCAAAGGAATCAAGCTGCCGCCCGGCTTCAAGATCGAGTTGTGGGCGAGCGGCCTGCCCGGCGCGCGGCAGATGGCTTGGGCAACAACGGCACGCTCTTCGTCGGCTCGTTTCCTCGGCAACACTAAGGTCTAGGCTGTCGTCGACCAGGGCGGCAAGCAGACGGTCAAGACCGTCCTCAAAGGGCATGAGATGCCGACCGGCATCGCCTACCGCGACGGCGCGCTCTATGTCGCCGACATCGACAAGATCTACAAATACGACAATCCCGAAGCCAATCTCGACACATGCCGAAGCCGCAAGTCGTGTATGACGACATGCCGCCCTACATCCCGCACGGCTGGAAATATCTCGCCTTCGACAAGAACGGCTGGCTCTATGTGGCATTTGGGCCGCCGTGCAACATCTGCCTGCCGCCGACGTCGACCTCGCAGATCCGGCACATCGATCCGAAGAACGGGCTCGCCGAGATCGTGGCACTCGGCGTGCGCAACTCGGTCGGCGGCGACGTGGATCCGCGCACCGGCGACTACTGGTTCACCGAGAATGCGCGCGATTGGCTCGGCGACGATGTGCCGAGCGACAAGCTCAACCATATCTCCAAGATCGGCGAGGATTTCGGCTATCCGTATTGTCACCAGGGCGACATTCCGGACCCGAAACTGCCATGGGCCACAAGTGCTCCGAGTTCTCGCCGCCCGCACTCAAGCTCGGCGCCCACGTCGCTCCGCTCGGCATGAAGTTCTACACCGGCGACCAGTTCCCGGCGGACTACAAGAACAACATGATCGTCGCCGAGCACGGCTCCTGGAACCGGCACAAGTTCCAGGGCGCGCGGCTGATGCGCATCACGGCGACCCGGATGGCAAGAACGCCAAGCAGGTCGAGTTCGCCTCCGGCTGGATCGGCGCCGACGGCAAGTATCGCGGCCGGCCGAACGACGTGCTGCAGGCCAAGGACGGTTCGCTGATGGTGGCCGATGACTTCACCGGCGCCATCTACCGGATCAGCTACAGCAAGTAACCGCCATGCGGCGGGTCCGGGCCGGCTTTCCCGGCCTGGACCCGTTGTTTCATCCTCGGCCGTCACGCCGCGGTTGATGTCGAACAATCGAGCGTTCAGGGTTCAGGATCGCGTGGCCGGACGGCAGGCGGTCGCAAGGTGTCCATGACGTTGAAGTCGCCTGTCTGTCATCATCTCGTGCCTCGCCGCCGTGCTGCTTATTTCGACGCCGGCGCCCGCCGCCGACATCGCAGCCGGCAAGACGCTGGGCGAAGGCTGCAATGGCTGCCACGGCGTCGACGGCGTTTCGCAGACCGCGCTCGTTGCTTCGCTCGCCGGCCAGTCCGACGAGTTCGTGCAATGGCAGCTCGTCTATTTCCGCTCGGGCGTGCGCAAGAGCGAGGTGATGGGTCCGATCGCGGAAGCGCTCGACAACGAGCGAGATCCGCAACCTCGGCGCCTATTACGCCGCGCTGCCGCCGCCCGCGCCGCCACCGGCGGCGGCCGACGATGCGTTGGCGCAGACCGGCGCCAAGCTTGCGGCGCAACACCGCTGCCGCTCCTGCCATTCCGACGGCTTCATCGGCTTCCGCGCCGCGGCGCGGCTCGCCGGCCAGCGCGAGGACGTGTTATTGAAAGCGCTGCGCGACTTCAAATCCGGCGCGCGGGTCGGCTCCGGCGTCGCCTCGATGTCCGACGTGACGTTTCGAATTGCGCGACGACGACATGCAGGCGCTGGCGCATTTCATGTCGACGCTGCGCTGACGGCGGCGCTGTTCTCCGGCGCAGCGCGATGGGCCGCTGCCCTTCATACCGGCGCAGAATTCAGGTCCCCGATGCGAGCATCGGCTTGCTCCGCTTTTGCCGGATGTGCCAAGATCGTTCAACTACACCGGGTAAATAAACGGCAAACAGGGAGGTTCTGATGCACAAACGTCTGACGCTGGCCGTGTCGACGGCCGTACTGCTCGTCTCCGCGGCGGCCTTCGCGCAAAACAATCCGAGCAACCTGGAAAAGCTCGGACAGTTCAAGACCACCGGCGCGTCGCCGAACATTCCGACCATTCCCCAGACCGGCCCCAAGGCCGACGCGATCAAGAAGAATCTGACCAAGATCAAGCTGCCGCACGGCTTCCATATCGGCCTGTACGCGCTCGTTCCCGACGCGCGCCACATGGCGGTGGGGCCGCAGGGCGTCGTGACCTTCGTCGGCACCCGCAAGGCGCAGGTCTATGCCGTGACCGATCGCGGCAAGTCGGGCGTCGCCGACGAGGTCAAGCCGTTCGCTTCGACGCTCGATCTCGTCATCCCCAACGGGCCGTGCTTCTCCAAGGACGGTTTTTTGTTCATCGTCGAGCAGAACCGCGTGCTGATGTATCCGGCCGCGGAGTTCTTCTATGAAAGCCCGGACGTGGTCGCGGTGCCGATCGTGCCGCAGGGCCAGCTGATCCCGAAGGAGGACGAGAGCTACAATCACACGGCGCGGGTCTGCCGCGTCGGCCCCGACAACAAGCTCTACATCACGCTCGGCCAGCCGTTCAACGTGCCGGCGCCGGAAAAACTCGACCAGTTCAAGAAATGGGGCCTCGGCGGCATCATCCGCATGGACCGCGACGGCAAGAACCGCGAGGTCTACGCCTGGGGCATCCGCAATTCGGTCGGCATGGACTTCAATCCCAAGGACAAGACGTTGTGGTTCACCGACAACCAGGTCGACGGCATGGGCGACGACATTCCGCCCGGCGAACTCAACCGCGCCACCAAGGCCGGGCAGAATTTCGGCTTCCCGTACTATGGCGGCGGCCACGTCCGCACCGACGAGTACAAGAACGAGACGCCGCCGGCCGACGTGGTGTTCCCGCAGGTCGAGATGGCCGCGCACGCCGCCGATCTCGGCATGATCTTCTACACCGGCAAAATGTTCCCGAAGAAATATCAGGGCGCCATCTTCAATGCCGAGCATGGCTCGTGGAACCGCACCGTTCCGGTCGGCGCCCGGGTGATGGTGACCTATCTCAAGGACGACGGCACCGCGGACAAGACCGAGCCGTTCGCCGAGGGCTGGCTCGACGAGAACAGCGAATATCTGGGCCGCCCGGTCGATGTGGCGCAGCTGCGCGACGGTTCGCTGCTGGTGTCCGACGATTTCGCCGGTGCGCTCTATCGCATCTGGTACGACGGCAAATAGCGCTTCGCGCTCGTCTGCCACTGCGGTTAGAATCGGCGCCGCGCCTTGCTCAATGGCGCGGCGTCATCCTTTCTGCAGTCCCGTGAAACAAACTTCAGCGGATAACCCTGATGTCAGCTCGCGGTCGATCGATCCTGGTCTCAGTCGCCCTTGCCAGCATCGTTGCAGCGGGCGCCGTCGGCGGGGCAGGGCAGGCAGCCGCCGCCGGCGACGTGGCGGCCGGCCGCCACAAGGCGCTCGCCTGCCAGACCTGCCACGGCCTCGACGGCGAGGCCAAGCTTCCCGAAGCGCCGAACCTCGCCGGGCAGAACGCGATCTATCTCGTCAAGACGCTCAAGGACTACCGCAGCGGCGCGCGCAAGAACGACATGATGTCGCTCGTCGCCCCGACGCTGAAAGACCAGGACATCGACGACCTCGCCGCCTATTATTCTGCGATCCAAGTCACGGTCGGCCCGCCGGCGAAATAGCGCGGTTCAATCGCGCCGCGACGCCTCCGCTGCCAACGCCTGAAAGGCCAGCCGGCTGGCACCGCAGCAGCCCGGCAGCAGACATGCCATCGGCAGATGGTTCGGTTCGCGCTCGGCCCGTTGCGCCGGCGTCAGTCGCCGCGGCGGCGCGGCAAACGGCAGGGCCGATGGTCGATCCGCCGCCTCGGCGATTTCCCGTCGCAGCGCGCGCGTTGCCATCTCGTCGACGGCGAGCGTCTCGCCGTCGATGACGACGCCGTAATAGCGCCGCGCGCTGTCGACCGTGACGTAACCGCCGCGCACGTCCGCCGCGACCTCTGCCGGCGGCCGCTCGAGTGGCGAGCCGAACCCGCCGCCGCCGCCGGAACGGATGACGAAGGCGTCGCCATGCTTCAAGCGGGTGGAATAGAGCTTGGCGTTGGACGCCTCGTTGCCAGTATGGCCGTCGCGCCGCACCAGCACTTCGTTGCCGGCGCCGGCGAGCCCGCCGTCGAGCCCCCAGGGCAGGCAGTTCTTGCGCTCGATGCTGGTGTTGAGCGTGATGTCGGCGCGGGCCTGGACGACGCATTCGACGCCGAGCCCGCCGCGATGGCGGCCGGCGCCGCCGGAGTCCGCGATCAAGGCGTGGCGTTCGAACAACAGCGGATACTTGGCTTCCATCTGCTCGCACGGGCTGTTGTGGGTGTCGCCGTCGTTGATGCAGACGGTGGCGGAAACGCCGTCTTCGCTGCGCTTGGCGCCCCAGCCGCCGCCGAGCGGGCCGATGAAGGCGAGAAACAATTCGCCGGTCGCCGGCTGATGGCCGGTGACCGCGCCGATGCAGAGGTCGGCGTGATGCCCGGCGATGACGCCGTCCGGCAAAGCGGGGGTCAGTGCCTTGAAAATCGTGTCGACGATCGTCATCGGAAACGTCATCCACCACCGCATCGGCGCCGGCCGCACGGCACTGACGATGCGTCCGGGCGGCAGTACGACCGAGAGATTGCGGAACGAGCCGTCATTGACGGGGTAATCCGTCGGCGAGGTCAGGCATTTGAACGCCACCTGCGCGCAGGCGCGCCCCGTGGTCGCGCCCGCATTGTAGAAGCCGCGGACCTGGTCGGCGACGTCGGTCAAGTCGATCGTCATGGCGTCGCCGGCGACGACGACTTTGACCTTGATCGGGATCGCGCGCGCGGCGTCGACGCCGTCGTCGTCCATGAAGGATTCCGCCTCGTAGACGCCGTCCGGGATGGCGAGCGTGCGGGCGCGGGCGGCGCGCTCGGACTGGTCCATGATCGCCGCAATGCTGGCAAGCACGACGTTCCTGGCCGTAACGGTCGAGCAGTTCGATGAAGCGCCGTTCGCCGGTCTTGATGGCGGTGATCTGGGCGCGCAGGTCGCCCATGGCGCGATCCGGCAACCGTACGTTCATTCTGATCAGGTCGACGAGGTCCTGATTGACGACGCCGGCCTTCTGATATTTCAGGATCGGGATCTGCAGCCCTTCCGAATAGATGTCGGTGGTCATGCCGCCGAGCGTGCCGCCGACATCCGGCCAATGCGCCATGCAGCAGGCGAACGCCGTGAGCTTGCCGTGATGGAAGATCGGCAAGGTGAAGGTCAGATGGTTGAGGTGGCTGCCGGTGATGTAGGCGTCGTTGGTGAGAAGGATGTCGCCTGGTGCGATGCCGTCCGGCCCGAAATGGCGGATCTTGGCGGCGATCGTTTCCGCCATGCCGCGGATGAACATCGGCAGCCCGAGCCCGATCGAGATCGTCTCGCCCTTGGCGGTGAACAGTCCGACGGTGAAATCGAGCGCCTCGTAGATGATCATGTTGTAGGCGGTGCGCATCAAATTCGATTTCATCTCCTCCGTGACGGCGATGACGCCGTTGCGCACCAGTTCGGTGGTCACGGGATGGGGGAGGCGGGCGGCTGCGATGCCGGGGTCATGTCACGCTGGGTCATGTCACGCCTCCACGTCGATGCCGAGATTGCCGAACGCGTCGACCTCGAGCCTGTCGCCCGGCATGAGCACGGTGGTCGACGCGTGTTCCTCGATGATGGCCGGACCGGCGATGCGGTTGCCGGCGAGCAATTCCGGGCGGCTGAACGTCGGCACCTCGCGGAAGGCGCCGAACGCCGAGAAATAGACCGGCCGGCTGCCGGTCAGGGCGGCGGCCGGGTCGGCGCCGCCGCGGCCGATCGTTTCCAGCACGGGTTTCTGGGTGACGCCGGTCACGGTCGCGCGCAGGCTCGCGATCTCGACCGGCTCGGCCGGCGCCGATGTTGCGTAGCGGCGCTGATGCTCCTCGTCGAAGGCGTGCTTGATCGCCGCGCGGTCGCGTCGGGTGAAGAATTCGATCGGCAAGTCCACGGCGACGACGTGCTCCTGACCGACATAGCGCATGTCCATGGACCGGCCGATCAGAACCTCCTTCGGCGCCACCGCGGCGCCGGCGATCGCCGCGCGGCCTTGCGTTTCCAGTTCGTCGAAGACGGCATCCAGCGTCTCGAAAGCCGCCGATTGCAGATCGGTGAACCAGGTCCGGACGAAATCGTAGCGCAGATCGGCGAACAGCATGCCGAAGGCGGAGAAATGGCCGGGCGCGCGCGGAATGACCACGCGGCGCATGCCGATTTCGCGCGCGATCGCGGTCGCGTGCAGCGGACCGGCGCCGCCATAGGCCACCAACGCGAAATCGCCGGCGTCGAACCCCCGCGCGGTGGTGACCGCCTTCACCGCGTAGGACATTTTGGTGACCGCGATCCGCAAGATTCCGTCCGCTGCTTCGATGACGTTCGAGCTCGAGCGGTGTCGCTACCTTGTCGCGCAGCGCCGCGACGGCAGCGGCCTCGTCGAGCGGCATTTCGCCGCCGAGAAAATGGCCGGCGCTCAAGCGCCCGAGCACGAGATTGGCGTCGGTGACGGTCGGATCGGTGCCGCCGCGGCCGTAGCAGGCCGGACCCGGTTCCGCGCCGGCGCTTTGCGGGCCGACCAGGAGGGCGCCATGCTCGACCCGCGCGATCGAGCCGCCGCCGGTGCCGACCTCGAAAATGTCCATCATCGGGATCTGCACCGGCAGCGCCTTTTCATAGCCGCCGATCAGCGCGCTGCCGGTCGTGAGCGGCTGGCCGTCCAGAATGACTCCGGCCTTCGCCGTGGTGCCGCCCATGTCGAACGCGATCGCATTGTCGAGGCCGAGCGCCTGGGCGATCGCCCGCGTGCCGATCACGCCCGCCGCCGGACCGGATTCCAGCATGCGGATGCACTCGCTCTTGGCCCGATCCGCGCCCAACAGGCCGCCGGTCGATTGCACCACCAGAAACGTGCCGCGGAACTCGCGCCGCGCGATCCGCTGTTCGATCCGTTCGAGATAGTCGCGCACGCGCGGCCCGACATAGGCGTTCGCCACCACCGTCGAGCAGCGCTCGAACTCGCGATATTCCTGCGACAATTCGTGCGAGGCCGAAATGAAGGCGCCGGGCAGCAGCTCCTGCAAAACGGCCTTGGCGCGCCGTTCGTGATCGGGGTTGCGATAGCAATGCAGAAACAAGATCGCGACCGCGTCGATCCCCTCCGCACGCAGCGCCGGCGCCAATGCCCGCAACTGCGCCTCGTCGAGCGGCTCGAGCGGTTCGCCGCTCGCCAGCAATCGCTCGCTCACTTCATAACGGCGATGGCGCGGCACCAGCGGGTCGTGCTTGGCGAAAAACAGATTGTAGGAATCCGGCCGATTGACGCGGCCGATTTCATAGACGTTGCGAAAGCCTTCGGTCGTGACCAGCGCGGTCGGCGCGCCGGTCCGCTCCAAAAGCGCATTGATCGCGATCGTGGTGCCGTGGAGAAAGACCGCCGCATCGGCAAACCGCACCTGCGCCTTGTCGACGCCGGTTTCGATGCCCTCGACCAGGGCGTGCGGCGTCGTCAGCGTCTTGCCGAGGCGCAGCCGGCCGGTCGCGGCGTCGAACGACGCCACGTCGGTAAAGGTGCCGCCGATATCGGTGGCGAGCGCCATGGTGCCGCGATTTTCATTGTTCGTTGCCGCCATCGTGGGATTGACCTGTTCAAGCAAGACCGTTGCGGGCTAAAGCCAAGAAGCGAGAGTGAAGCGAGAGAGAAGGCAAGCCGGTTCTTATCCGGTTCGCGCCGCAGGCGCGAGCGCTGGGCATGGAAGCGGTGGGGAGGAACATGGGATGGACAGTGCAGCTGCGCGCGCGCCGGCCAGGGCCGCAGCGGATCGGGCGGACATTTCCGAACCGCTCATCATCGCACGCATCGAACGGCTGCCGTTTTCGCGATGGCATTTGCGCGCGGTGGGGCTGGTCGGGCTCGCCAGCTTTTTCGACGCGTTCGATGCCCTGACGATTGCATTCGTCCTGCCCGTCCTGGCGGTCGAGTGGCGCATTCCGCCGGACGCCATCGGCCTCCTTATTTCCGCCGGCTATATCGGCCAGCTGATCGGCGCGATCGCGCTGCCGGCTGTTGCCGAACGCATCGGGCGGCTGAGTGCGCTTCGCGTCGCGGTCGCCATCCTCGCGCTCTTGAGCTTTGCGTGCGCCTTTGCCGGTTCGTATCAGGCGCTGCTGGCGCTGCGCTTCCTGCAGGGCATCGGGCTCGGCGGCGAAGTGCCGATCGCGGCGACCTACATCAACGAGGCGTGCCCGGCGCGCTTTCGCGGCCGGCTGGTGTTCCTGCTCGAGCTGACATTCGCGACGGGCGTGATGGTCACCTCGCTGGTGGCGCTTTGGCTCATTCCGCATTTCGGCTGGCGGTCGATGTTCATCGTCGGCGCCCTGCCGGTGCTGCTGGCTTTGTGGTTTCCGCGTCTGGTGCCGGAATCGGCGCGCTGGCTCGCCGGCCACGGACGGCTGCGCGAAGCCGATAGTGTCGTGACGGACATCGAGCGCGCCATCAGCGCCGACGGCCGGCGCGCTCTGCCGCCGCTGCCGCCGCTCGTCCCGGTCTCCGGCGCGGCGGGCGCGACCTTTGCCGGCCTGTTCGCCGCGGGCTACGCCGGTCGCACCCTCACGGCGTGGACCATCATGCTGTGCACGTCGCTTGCCGGTTACGGACTGATCGTCTGGCTGCCGACGATCTACCGCAGCGTCTACCACCTGCCGGTCGGCGCCACCCTGACGTTTTCTTTCTACGGCGGCGCGGCGGGCGTCGCGGCCGCCTGCGCCGGCACCGCGCTGATCGACGTGATCGGCCGGCGCTTTACTTTCGCGATCGGGTTCATCGGCTGCGCCGTGCCGCTGTTCGTTCTTTACGCATTGCCGCCGGGCGCGCCCGTCAACGAGGTGGTGACGCTCGCGACCGTCAGCGTGTTCTTCATCTCGAGCCTGCTCGCCGGCGTCTATGCCTATGTTCCCGAAATCTATCCGACGCGCATGCGCGCGCTCGGCGCCGGGGTCGCGAGTTCCTGGTTGCGGATCGGGTCGATCATCGGCCCGATGCTGGTCGGCTTTCTGTTGGCCCACGCCGCGACGCAAGGCGTCTTTCTGTTCTTCGCCCTGGCCGCTTCGGTCGGCGCTGCCGTGGTTATCTTCTGTCTGATCGAGACCAGCGGCCGTCTCCTGGAGGATATCGCCCGTTAGCGCGAGTGTTTCCGAAGACCGTTTCGTCAGCTCTGGTCCCACTCCACCCGCGCGGCACCCGGCGTCACGGGGTCGTAGTACCACTTGAGGCCCAGCGGCTCCTCGCTGAGCACGTCGGTCTTGAAACTCCGCCAAGCTTGGAGCTCGAAATAGTCGAGCGGACCGCCGTGGGCGCGCAGACGATGCGGTATGCCCGGGGGGAAATACACGAGCGTGCCGGGTGCGATTTCCTGGGTGGTATCGCCGACCTGGACGACGCCTTGGCCCTTGAACGTGATGTAGCAGTGGGATGCGCCCTCGGGATTGGCGGTGGTGCCGACGTGCCGATGATAGGGCGACGATCCGCCGTCGTGATAGTGCATCTCGCCCGCTTGAATGGCATTGGTTGGCGTAAGTCTGGCGCCATCGAGAAGTCTGACACTGGACTCGGCGCAGAAGCGACGCACACGGCCGCCGCTGGCGTCACTGAGAGGGCGGAGCGTCGAGCGATTGAAGAAATATCCCGGCCCGCCCGGCAATCCGCCTTCGACGGCGCCAGGAGGCTTCGGCGTCACCATGTGAAGCAGCTCGAGCTCCGAGCCGGACGCTGCAAATCGCGCGGATTCGCCCGGCGCGAGCAGCACGCCGGCGCCCTCGTCGGCGGCGTGCGACTTCCCGTTGAAGCTGATGATGCCCGCTTTCGGCGCCTCAATGACGTAGACAAGGTGATAGTCGTCGCCGGCGTTGACGTTGAAATGGCGACCTTCCGACACCGTTCGCTGGTAGACGGTCAGCGTCTTCGAACCACACAGAGCTTGGCTGCAGATCGTCCTTTCCAGCCCCGATGCGGCCGGTTTGGCTTCGGTCGTGTTCCAATTGATGATGAAGACGTCGCT
The DNA here is from genome assembly GCA_963836095.1 of uncultured Pseudomonadota bacterium. Lineage (GTDB taxonomy): Bacteria > Pseudomonadota > Alphaproteobacteria > Rhizobiales > Xanthobacteraceae > BOG-931. The sequence goes on along the minus strand of CAWIHU010000008.1, from coordinate 564,490 downwards.
AATTGTCGGCATGGGCATTCCTCCAGCGGGCCGGTATCGATCCGGCACCTCGAGGAGAAGATAACGGCGGGACTGCGTGCTGTACATGCGCGCGACGCAAGGGCTCAACCCATCCTACGGGCTGTCGCCGCATCACACTGCGCGTTCGGATTGTCTCGTCAAATCGCCGCGTCCGGCGAGCAGGCCGGCGATGGAAATGTCCTCATCCAAGTCTTCCCAGTGCAAGCCGATGCGGCTGATCTCGACCCTGGCGCGCGCCTCTGGGCCCGCGTTCAGCAGACGGGGAAACCAGGCGAGCGGCACGCCCAAGATGCGGCCGTCGCTCAAGTCGACCCACATCGTGTGCTCGTCAAAACGGACGGTCGTTGCCGAAATGGTCATCCCAGGCCTTCAAGATCAGAGTTCGTCGTTCTGAGACAAGACGCAGGATACGCGCCAGCTCGACTGAATTGAAGCCGTAACTTTCGGCGAGAGCCACCTGCGGCTCCAGCCAGATTTTTGCATCCTTGCCACCGCCTTTGACGTGGATGTGCCGCGGTTCGCGCGGGAGCCCTTCGTTTGAGAAAAAGAAATAACGGAGACCGCCGTCGCGGAAGACAACGGGCATCTCGGCCCCTCGTGGATGCGTAGATGCAAAAGCTTTGCAGCTTAGCACAGATCTCGTGGGGTAGGCGATTAGGTCCGCGCTTCGGCCGCAAGGAAGGTCAGACTCTGCGACCGACCGGTCTACCCAGTCTACCCCGCGGTAAACCCGCCATCGACATACATGACCTGCCCGGTGCAGAAATCCGACGCCGGCGAGAGCAGATAGATCGCCATGCCGACGAGATCCTCCGCTTCGCCGAGGCGGCCGAGCGGGATGCGCGAGAGGGTGCGGGTGCGCGTCGCGGTGCCGACGTCGTCGTCCTGCCACATCCACTCGGTGAGCTTGGAGCGGAAGGTGGTCGGCGCGATGGCGTTGACCGTGGTGCCGTATTTCGCCCATTCGGTCGCCAGCACGCGCGTGAGCGCATCGGTCGCGCCCTTGGAGCTGCAATAAGCGGTATAGCCGGAAAAATTGCCGTGCCGGCCGCGCGTCGACGACATCAGCACGACCTTGCCCTTGATGCTTTGCTTGATCCAATAGCCGCCGACGGCCTTCGCCATCAGCCAAGGGCCGCGCACATTGGCGTCCATCACGCGCTGCCAGTCCTCGTAGGACTGGTTCTCGATGAAGCCGGCCTTGTTGGTGCCGGAGGCGACGACGAGCTGGTCGACCCGCCCGTAGGCGTCGAGCGCCGCCTGCAGGATCGCCTCGGCATCGGCGAGCGTGTCGGGGCGGCGCAGGATGCTCGCGGCTTCGCCGCCGACCTCGCGCACGTCGGCGACGACGGTTGCAAGCTCGTCGGCCGAGCCCGAGGCGAGCAGAAGTTTGGCGCCCAGCGCGCCGAGCGCCACCGCGCAGGCATGGCCGAACGAGCCGGACGCGCCGGTGATGATCGCGACCTTGCCGCGAACGTCGAACAGCGACAGCGGCTGGCGCAGGCGTTCGCTGATCATGCCTCAGCCCTCATCGACCCGTTTCGATGCGGAATTGCTGCTCCGGATCGATCACCGCGACGACGCGGACCGGACAGCCTTCGCCCTGCGGCCAGCGCCACGGGAACGCCATGAAGGTGCAGCGCTTGCCAGTGATGGCGTCGAGGTCGCCATTGACGTTCTCGATGCCGGGAATGCCGCCCTTGATCATCATGATCTTGTGCGCCGGCTCCCAATGCGGAAAATCCGCCATGGCATCGCGGCCGGTCTCGCGCCGGTATTCCTCGATCAGATGCGGATGCGACGGTCCGGGGCCGTGGTCGATCAGCTTGGTGCCGAGCGGGTGATCGAGCGCCTGCACGTCGACGCCGACCATCTTCACCTCTCGCTCCACCAGCCACTCCGCCGCTTCCTTATAAAGGCCCGGCGAATAGGCGTAATATTCGTCGCTGTCGGCAAGCTTGTGATGGCTGCCGGTGTTGATCATGACGATGTCGTTCTTGCGGATCTTCGGCGTCGCGTTTTCCAGATCGTCCGGCGTGATGACGCCCCATTTGCCCTTCGGGATTAAGACCGCGACGCCGGTGCCGAAGAAGCGCCACAGCGGATAGCCGGTCATGGCGGGGGTGTTTTCGCTGACGTGGAGCGGCGCGTCCATGTGGGTGCCGCGATGCATGATGCCCTCGAACTCGGTGACATAGACGCCGTCGAGCGCGTGGAATTGCAGCGTCGCGATATTGATGCCGGGCGCCGACGGCCATTGCGGAATGCCGTGACCCCAGCGGGCGCTGAGATTGTAGAATTCGAGGCCGCGGGTGGAGCGTGCGGATGCCATTTGCTGGGTTGCTTCTGTTGTTTTTGCTGCAGCGGCGTCAGGCGGTGCCGCCGGCTTCGAGCCGGTAGCTGCCGGCGGGATCGAGCAGGGCGACGAAGCGCACGCCGCAGGCGTCGCCCTCGGGCCAGTTCCACGGATAGGCCTGGAAGGTGCAGCGCTTGCCGAGCAGCGCTTCGACTTCGCCGCCGACGTTTTCGATGGTGGGAATGCCGGCGGCGAGCAGCGCCCGGTGCGCCGGATTCCACTCGGGAAAATCGGCTTTCGCATCGCGCCCGGTCGCCGTCTCGTAGGCCTTGGGCAGCCGCTTCATCTGCGGGCCGTTGCGCTGCGGACCGAGCGAGGTCGCCAGCGGATGGTCGACCTGCGGCGTGTCGACCGCGACCAGTTTCACGTTCTTGGCGCACAGCCACTGCGCGGCTGCCTTCGACAGGCCGGGCGCGTGGCCGAAATAATCGATGCTGTCGCTGTAACGGCGGTGCCATCCGGTGACGATGACGACGATGTCTTCGCTCTCGATCCGCGGCGCGGCGGTTTCGAGGTCGGCTTGCGTCACCAGCTCCCATTGCCGCTTGGGGATCGAAAGCACGACGCCGGAGCCGAACAAGCGCTCGAGCGCGATGTCGCCGACGCCGGCGGCGCGTTGAACGAGATGCAGCGGCGCATTCACATGGGTGCCTGAGTGCATCACCATGCGCACGCGCGTCGCCATGACGCCGTTCTTGGCGTGGGTCGAAGCGCGAAACAGCTTGACGTCGTCGAAGCCCGGCAGGGTCGGGGCGTCGTGGCCCCATTCATGGCTGAGTTCGTAAAAAACGAGCCCGGTTTCGGGCTCGGTCACTCCCGGCATCGTTTTTCTCCCGGCGGCACCCTCACTTTCTCCGGCCACCGCCGCGACGGCCAATTCATAGTCGGGCTCGACGCATGCACGGATGGTATGGCGGACGTCGTGAGGCTATCGGCGCGGGAAAGTTCAACTCGAAAACTTCAATTCGCCAAGGCCGCGCGGACCATCGATTTGAAGCTCTCGACCATGCGCGGCGGCTGGTTGCTGCGCAGATAGGCGAGGCCGGCCTCCGCTTCCCAGAAAGTGCCTTCGTGCGGAATATCGACGAGGCCGAACCGCTTGGCGAAATCCACCATGCCGGCGGCGATGAGGCCGAGCGCGTCGCTTTCTTCCAGCACGCGCAGCATCGCGATCGAGGTTGCCTCCACCGCGATCCGCGGCGGCTCGAGCCCGTTGGCGACGAGGTAGGAGCCGATGCGCCCGGTGCCGACGCTGTCATTGGCCAGCACCACCCATGGAAACCGCGCCAGCTCCTCCGCCGGGATGATGCCCCGGCCGGCGAGCGGGTGATCGGCGCGCGCGATCAAGGCGTGCCGAACCGCAAGCAGGGGCTCCTTTACCAGCTCCGGCTGCGACGGAAACGACAGCGTGACGCAGGCGAGGTCGATCTCGCCCGCCGTGAGCGCCGGCACGAGGCTGTCGATGGCGCCCTCGGTGAGGCGGACCTTGACCTTCGGATGCTGCTTGTGAAACGCGGCGATGACGCCGGGCAGGATCATCGCCACCCACATCGGTCCGGCGCCGACGCGCAGCACGCCCGACATGCCCTGTTCCAGCGCGCTGATCTCGGACAGCGCGTGGCGGTATTCCAATTCCATCTGCTTCGCCCGCCGCGCCAGCACCTCGCCGGGCTTGGTCAGCGCGACGCCGGTCGGCAGGCGCTCGAACAGCGCCACGCCGACGGTCTTCTCCAGTTGCCGGATGCTGCGCGTCAGCGCCGGCTGACTGATATTGAGCGCCTCGGCCGCGGCCGTGATGTTGCGCTTCTCGACCACGCCGAGGAAATGACGGAGTAACCGCGAATGCATGGGGCAGGCCTTTTCCGCATTGAGAACGCAGCGGCGAGCCACACCATAACTTTTGCGTATGGGCAAGTCTAGTGGGCGAACGCCCACTATGCGCCAGCGCGGCCATGCCGGTGCGCGTTGGCAGGGTGAACGCAGGCGTCGCCGGATTATGCTTTCGTCAGTTGTGCGATGTCGCCGGCGCGGCGGCGCCGGCTTCGCCATTGCCGTTGCCGGTGACGCTCGATCCCGATGCGGCCGCTTCCGCGACCACCTGCAGGTCGGCCGGAACGCCAAAATCCTGCATGCTCGGCGCCGGCAATTCCGCTGTGGCGGACGCGGGCAATTCCGGGGCGTCGCCGAGGCTAGGCCAAGTCGCTTGGCCCGCGCCGGCGTCGGCCGCTTGCGCGCCGTCGGTGCCGCTCGTGCCGTCGGCGGCCAAAATCGTGCGCCACGGCCGGAAGCCGGTATCGAACGAATCCGGGGCCGGGGCCGGCAACACCACGTGTTGCGCCGGCGGGGTCGCCACCGCTTTCGGCCAGTTCGGATCGCTCTTGTCGGCGTTCCAGTCCGGCATCGAACCTGTCGCCGGCAGCGGCAGGCTGACGGTCTCGATGCGGCCGCCGGCGCCGGGCACGATGTGCACCACGTGGAAGCCCTTGTCTTTGAGCTCCTTCAGCAAAGCCGGCAGTGCCGCGGCGGTGTGAGGATGAATGTCGTGCAGCAGCAGAATGCCTTTGCCGTGCTGCTCCAGCCGGCTGATGGCGCGTCGCACGATTTCGCCGGGCTTGATGCCGCGAAACCAATCGTCGGCGACGACGTTGGCGCTGAACACGACCAGGCCGCGCGCGGCAAGCTCGCGTTCGACGGCGTCGGTGCGGCCGAGGCCGGGGATGCGGAAGAACGGCGCCAGCTCATCGGGATTGCCGAGCGCGGCGGCGACATTGGCGATGCCCTGATCGATCTCGTAGCGCACCTTGTCGATCGAGATGTGATCGAACCTCGTCGGATGCGTCTCGCTGTGCGTGCCGATGGTATGCCCCTCGGCGTACATGCGCCGCACCACGGCGGGGAAATAGTGCGCCATGCTGCCGACCAGGAAATACGTCACTTTCACGCATTGCGAGGCCAGGATGTCGAGCACGTGCTTCGAAGACGGCGGCAGCGGCCCGTCGTCGAACGTGATGACCACTTCGTGGTCGGCGAGCGGCAGCGTCTGCGGATATTGCATCAGCCCGAGGCGGCTATAGTCGCCCGGCTCGATGGTGAGCACCCGGCTCGTGCCGAGGACGTTGGTCGCCTTCGCGCAATCGACCGGCGGCGGCGGTATTGGCGTCTCGGCTGATTTGGCGTCGGTCTGCGCGGTGGCGGAGGATTTGGCTTCGCCGGCGCTGCGGAGTTTCTTGCGCGATCGCGACTTGGCTTCTTCGCTGGCTTCCTCGCGGGCGTGCTCTTTTGCGTGCGCCTTCGCCTCTTTCTTGGATTCCCGCTTGGCCTCTCGTTTGGCTTCGCGCTTGTCGTCCCGTTTGGCTTCGCGCCGGGCTTCCTTCTTGTCCCGAACGTCTTTCTTGTCGTCGGCCTTCGCGCGCGCCTTGCCCGCGTGGGTCTTGGCCTGCGCCGGCGACGCTTCGAACATCATGGGCGCAGCGAGGACGCTCGCGCCCAGCGCGGCAGCAAAGCCAACGGATATCAACGCCCGAAACCTACTCATGCCCCACTCTCGGTCGCCGGGTCGTTTTTGCGCCGGTACCACGCAACCCTAGCCCAACACTACGCGTCATCGTGCTTAATGTCATCCTAACGGTTAATGGCTCCGCCATGCAGAATTCTCATGCAGTGATCCACAACTTCGATCTTTCCTTGTCGTTAAGCATGCGCCCTTACGGTGCGGTACGCTGATGTCGATTGGGGTTACGAGAATGGCGGCCGCGGCGGCAGCCGGGACCTGGTGGGCGGCGTTGTGGCGGCGTTCCAATGCGCGGTCGGGCTCGCCGGCTCGCGATGGCGCCCGCGCCAAGACCGTGCGGCTCGCCTGTTACCTCTTGGTCGTTCTGGCCGGCGCGATGATCGTGTGCGCGGTGATCGGTTACGCCGTCACCCAGCATGAGGACGGCCGCTTGGCGGCCGAACGGCACGCGGCGCTGCGCGTCGCGCTCGATGAGATGCGTCCGGTGTTCGGCAGCATGGCGCGGTTCGATCAGGCGCAATTGCGGTTGATCGAGCGGCGCGCGGGCTTGAGCGACCTCCGCTTCAATGCCGAAGTGGCGGCCGACGGCAGCCGCGAGGTGCAATCGCTGCATGACGACGACGGCCGCATCGTCGGCTGGTTCAGCTGGGCGGCGGACCGCGGCCTGGTGCGGGCCATGGACCGGCTGTGGCTCCTGGTCGGCGCGGCGGGCGTTGCGCTCGCGATCTGCGCCCTCCTTGCCGCGGCCGCGGCGCGGCGGCTGGCCCGTTCGCTCAGGCTCACCACCGAAACCGTGCGGCGGCTCACCAACGAGGACGCGCTGACCGGGCTGCCCAATCACCGCGCCATGCTCGAGCGGCTCGACGAGGCGCTGGCCGACAAAAGCGCCGCCGTGGTGTTTGCGCTGATCGATCTCGACGCCTTTCGCGAGATCGACGACACGCTCGGCCGCGGCGGCGGCGACGCCGTGCTGGTCGCCATTGCCGAACATCTGCGTGCCGGGCTGCCGCCGGGCGCGCTGCTGGGGCGTTTCGAGGAAGACGAATTCGCCGTCATCGTGAAAAGCGGTCCGGGGGCGGCGAAAGCGCTGACCGAGGCGGTGCGCACCGCCCTGTCGCGGCCGATTTTCGTCGAGCGGATGTGGCACGTCAGCGCCGGCATCGGCCTGGCGCAAGCGCCGCGCGACGCGGCGACCGGCGAGGAATTGGCGCGGCGCGCGAACCTCGCCTTGCGCGCGGCCAAGCGGGAAGGGCGCGGCGCGATGCGCCAGTTCGAGCCGGCGATCGAAGCTGCCCATGTCGACCGGCGGTTTCTGCTCGGCGAACTCGAATCCGCCATGACCCGGCAAAAGCTCGACGTGCATTACCAGCCGATCGTCGCCGCCGACGGCGGCCGCATGGTCGGGGTCGAGGCGCTGCTGCGCTGGCGCCACGCGACACGCGGCGACATTCCCCCTGCGGTTTTCATTCCGCTCGCCGAGCAGAACGGCCTGATGTCGCGGCTCGGCGAGATCGTGCTGCGGCGCGCCTTGTCCGACGGCGTGCGCTGGCCGGGCCTGTTCGTCGCGGTCAATGTCTCGCCGGTGCAGATGCGCGACCCTTGGCTGGTCGATCTCGTCGGCGCCGTCATGGCGGAAACTGGCATCGCCGCCGAGCGCGTCGTGCTCGAAGTCACCGAAGGCATTCTGATCGACAACCCGCAGGAGGCGCAGACGCGGCTCGAGGCGCTGCGCGCGCTCGGCGTCCGCATCGCGCTCGACGATTTCGGCACCGGCTATTCGAGCCTGAGCTATCTGCAGAAATTTCCGTTCGATCGGCTCAAGATCGATCGCGCCTTCGTCTCCTCGCTCGGCACCACGGCCAACTCCGGCACCATCATCCAGTCGATCGTGGCGCTCGGCCACGCGCTCGGCATGTCGGTGCTGGCCGAGGGCATCGAAACCGACGAGCAGCGCGTGCTGCTGCGGCTAGCCGGCTGCGACGAGATGCAGGGTTTTTTGTTCGCGAGACCCGGCCCGGCGGAGGCGATCGACGAGATGTTGGCGCGCCGGCGCACGGCGGGGCAGGGGGCGGCGTCGGCGGGCTGAGGCATCCGCCGTGTCGCCCAAACCACATGCCTAGTTTTTGGCGGCATGCTCGTCATGGAGCTGTCGAAGCAGCGCGTCGATATCGAGTTCTTCGCCCAAACCGGCTTCCAGCTCGCGGATTCCCACATCGATTTCGCTGCGCAAATTCTTCAGCGTCTCGATGCGATCCAGAAGCTCTCGTCCGAGCTGCTCTTGCGCCGGCTCGGGAAGAGCGGCGATCTTGCTGATCGCGATTTCCCAGGTCTTGGTCATGCGAGAATTATAGCACATTTTTCCTCGTCCGCGCGTCTTAGCGGCTTGTGGGCGCCTTCACATTAGCCCCATCTGGCACCGAACGTGCATGCCGGCGAAGCCGGCATGGGGCATGACTACGATATGATCGTCATTGGCAGCGGTCCGTCGGGGCGGCGGGCGGCGGTCCAATCGGCGAAGCTCGGGAAATCGGTGCTGGTGGTCGAGAAGGGCCGCCGCGTCGGCGGCGTTTCGGTGCATACCGGGACCATCCCGTCGAAGACGCTGCGCGAGACGGTGCTCAACCTCTCGGGCTGGCGCGAGCGCGGCTTTTACGGGCGCGCCTACCGGGTCAAGCACGACATCGACGCCGGCGACCTCATGGCGCGGCTGCGCAAGACGCTCGACCACGAGGTCGAGGTTCTGGAGCATCAGTTCAACCGCAACGGGGTCAAGCACACGTGCGGCGAAGGCCGCTTCGTCGGGCCGCACGAGATCGAGGTGACGGCCGACAATGGCGATACGGCATACCTACGGCGCGGCCAATATTCTCATCGCCTGCGGCACGCGGCCGTACCGGCCGGACCATGTGCCGTTCAACGGCAAGACCGTGGTCGACAGCGACGAGATCATCGAATTGCCGGCGCTGCCGCGCAGCCTCACCGTGATCGGCGCCGGCGTCATCGGCGTCGAATACGCGACCATCTTCAACGCGCTCGACGTCGCCGTCACGCTGATCGAGCCGCGCGGCAGCCTGCTCGATTTCGTCGACCGCGAGCTGGTCGAGGAGTTCGTCCACGATCTGCGCGACCGCAACCTCGCTATGCGGCTCGGCTCGGCGGTGACGGCGATCGAGATCGGCGCCAACGGCCGGCCGATCGCAAAACTCGCCGACGGCCGCGCCGTCACCTCGGACATGCTGTTGTTCGCCGCCGGGCGCGTCGGCGCGATCGACGACCTCGATCTCGGCGCCGTCGGCATCGAGGTCGACAACCGCGGCCACATCAAGGTCGAGCCGAAGACGATGCAGACCTCGGTGCCGCACATTTTTGCCGCCGGCGACGTGATCGGATTTCCCGAGCCTCGCCTCGACCTCGATGGAGCAGGGCCGCGTCGCCGCCTGCCACGCCTTCGGCATGCCGCCGCCACCGCCGCCGGACTTTTTTCCCTACGGCATCTATTCGGTGCCGGAGATCTCCACCGTCGGCATGAGCGAGGAGGAAGTGCGCCGGCGCGAAATCCCCTACGAGTGCGGCATCGCGCGCTTCCGCGAGACCTCGCGCGGCCACATCATGGGGCTCTCGAGCGGCATGATGAAGATGATCTTCTCCACCCGCTCGCGGCGGCTCCTCGGCGTCCACATCGTCGGCGAAGGCGCGACCGAACTGATCCATATCGGCCAGGCGGTGCTCAACCTCAAAGGCACGATCGACTATTTCATCGAGAATACGTTCAACTATCCGACGCTGGCGGAGGCGTACAAGATCGCGGGGCTGGATGCTTGGAACCGGATGGGGATTGGGTAGGGGTATCCGCCCCCGCGGAGCGCAGCGCAGCGGGGGAGGGGGACCACGCGAAGCGTGGTGGAGGGGGCGCGCGGCGGTACAACAATCTCAAGCGGTGGTGAAAGCGCCGCGGCCGTTGCCCCTTCCACCGCCCTGCTGGCGCAGGGCGGTCCCCCTTCCCCGCTTCGCGGGGCAGGATGAAGATCAGCCCAACCGCCGATCAAACTCCAGCACCGCATTCAACAACACCTGCGCCCCCGCCGCGCATTCGTCGAAACTCGTCGAATTCCGCCTCGTTGTGCGAAATGCCGCCGGCGCAGGGGACGAAGATCATGGTGGTCGGGGCGACGCGGGCGATGTAGGCGGCGTCGTGGCCGGCGCCGGAGATGATGTCGCGCGAGGCGAAGCCGGCTTTTTGCGTGCCGATACGCACGCACTCGATCAGCTCCGGCGCGAACTTGACGGCCGGCGAGTTCCAGATGCGCGCTTCGGTATAAGTCAGCTTCATCGGCGTGAGAATGTCCGCGAGCGCGGCGCGGAATTTTTCCTCCATGGCGTCGAGGACTTTTTCTTCCGGGTGGCGGAAGTCGACGGTGAAGAACACTTCGCCCGGCACGACGTTGCGGCTGTTGGGCTTGTTCTCGATCAGGCCGACGGCGCCGACGGCGTCGGGTGCGTGTTCGAGCGCGATGGCGTCGATACGCTCGATCATGCGCGCGGCGCCCAGCAGCGCGTTCTTGCGCAGCCGCATCGGCGTCGCGCCGGTGTGCGCCTCCTGGCCCGTCACCGTGACCTCGTACCAGCGCATGCCCTGCACGCCCTGGACGACGCCGATCATGCGGCCCTCGGCTTCCAGGATCGGGCCCTGCTCGATGTGCAGTTCGAACATGGCGCCGAATTTGCGCGCGCCGGCTTTTTCTTCGCCCTTGTAGCCGATGCGCTGCAACTCTTCGCCAAACAGTTTGCCGTCGCGGTCTTGGCGCGAATAGGCGAAGTCGGGCGAAAAAACGCCGGCGAAGACGCCGGAGGCGAGCATGGCCGGCGCGTAGCGCGAACCTTCTTCGTTGGTCCAGTTGACGATCTCGACGGCTGCGTTGGTCTCGTAGCCGGTCTCATGGAGCGTGCGCATCGCCTCGAGCGCGCCGAGGACGCCGAGCGTGCCGTCGAATTTGCCGCCGGTCGGCTGGGTATCGAGATGCGAGCCCATGGCGATCGGCGCCAGGCCGTTGTTCTTGCCCGGCCGGCGGGCGAACATGTTGCCGACCTCGTCGACCGAGACGGTGCAGCCGAGCGCCTCGCATTGCGCCTTGAACCAGTCGCGCACCTGACGGTCGAGATCCGGTCAGGGTGAGCCGGCAGATGCCGCCTTTCGCCGTGCCGCCGATCTTGGCGGTGTCCATCAGCGTGTCCCAGAGCCGCTTGGCGTCGATCTGCAGGTTCTGCATGCTGAAAGCTCTCTGCTACGGCGTCACGTCGACGCGCTCGACCGCGCGCGGCGCGGTGAGTTCGCGCCAGGTGGCGTTGGCGACGGCCACTGCGGGGAACGGATCGCGCGCGACATATTTGCCGGCGCCCGCGGCGGCGCGCAGATCGCCGTCGAGCCAGGTGATCTCGCCGCGCGACAGCGTCGCCCGCGGCACGCCGGTGCATTGGAAGCCTTCGAACACGTTGTAGTCGATCCGGCTCATCTGCTTTTTGGCGGAGATCGTCTTGGTCGCCGTCGGGTCCCAGATGACGAGGTCGGCGTCGGAGCCGACCGCGACCGCGCCCTTCTGCGGATAGACGTTGAGGATGCGCGCGGAATTGGCCGAGGTGACGGCGACGAACTCCTCCTTGGTGAGGCGGCCGGTGTTGACGCCGATGGTCCACAGCACCGGCATGCGGTCCTCGAGCCCGCCGGTGCCGTTCGGGATCTTGGTGAAGTCGCCGCGGCCGATGCGTTTCTGCTCGCTGGTGAAGGAGCAGTGGTCGGTCGCGACCACCTGGAGCGAGCCGGATTGCAGGCCGGCCCACAGGCTCGCCTGATGCTCCTTCGGCCGGAACGGCGGCGACATCACGCGGCGCGCGGCGTAGTCCCAGTCCTTGTTGCGGTATTCGTCTTCGTCGAGCGTGAGATGCTGGATCAGCGGCTCGCCATAGACGCGCTTGCCGGCGGCGCGCGCCCGCGCGATCGCCTCGTGGGCGTCGCGGCAGGAGGTGTGGACGACATAGAGCGGGCAGCCGGCCATGTCGGCGATCATGATGGCGCGGTTGGTTGCTTCGCCTTCGACCGCCGGCGGGCGGGAATAGGCGTGGCCTTCCGGCCCGGCGACGCCGGTGCCGAGATAATGCTGCTGCAGGCGGAACACCACGTCGCCATTCTCGGCGTGCACGAGCGGCATGGCGCCGAGGCCGGCGCAGCGCAGGAACGAGTTGTAGAGCTCGTCGTCGTTGACCATCAACGCGCCCTTGTAGGCCATGAAATGCTTGAAGGTGTTGATGCCGTAGGTCTTGACGCAGGTTTCCATCTCGTCGAACACCTGTTTGTCCCACCAGGTGATCGCCATGTGGAAGCCGTAGTCGCTCGCGGCGCCCTCGGCCTTGCGCCGCCAATCCTGGTAGGCGGCGAGCAGCGACTGGCCCGGATTGGGGATGCAGAAATCGACCACCATGGTGGTGCCGCCCGACAACGCGGCCTTGGTGCCCCATTCGAAATCGTCGGCCGAGACCGTGCCCATGAACGGAAATTCGAGATGGGTGTGCGGGTCGATGCCGCCCGGCATGACGTAGCAGCCGCCGGCGTCGATCACCTCGGCGCCGGCCGGCGCCGCGAGGTTGGCGCCGATCGCGGCGATCGTGCCGCCGTCGAGGAGCACGTCGGCGCGCCGGGAATGGTCGTGGTTGACGACGGTGCCGCCGCGGATGAGCTTGGTCATGTCGGTCTCCTGCTCGGTCTCTTGCTCGGTCTCTTGCGCGCGCTCGCGATGGGCCTTGATGCGGAACCGTATTCTTGTCGCGTCGCGTTGCGTTCGTCAAAATGCGCCGGCCGGCTTCGATACGGCGCGATCGCCTCGAGCGCGCGCGGCCGGCGCAGGGAACCGGCCTCGCAGCGAAAGCATTGCCACTCAGGGCCGGCGCGCCGACTGTCATCGACTTGCATCACAAGGCTGGCTAGACTGCAATTGGTGGTTGGTGCCGGACGGACTGAGACGCACACAAGCCGCCGCCCGCGCTCACATCGCGCGCACGATTTGCTGTTTCATTCCGAAGCGAAGCGGATGAACGATCGCGTAAAACCATGCCGTCATCGGGGGGCGTCACGCTCAAACAGGAGTCAGCCATGAAGATTTCATTCTCTCGCCGCATCATCATCCTCGCCGCGTGCGCGACGGCCGTCGCCGCCTGGGCGGGGGCGTCGAAAGCCGCGCCGGAGACCTTCAAGGTCGCGCTCTCCGGCGCGCAGCAGGTGCCGCCGGTCGAGACACCCGGCAGCGGCACGGCCGACCTCACTTATGATCCGGCGACCCGCGCGCTGACATGGAGCATCACCTTCAGCGGGCTCGCCGCACCGGCGACGATGGCGCACATTCACGGACCGGCGGCCGCAGGCAAGAACGGTCCGGTGGTGATCTGGCTGAGCAAGCAAGGCACCCCGCCCGCGAGTCCGATCAAGGGCGAAGCCACCTTGACCCCCGAGCAGGCGCAGGAGCTGACGGCCGGCGATTTCTACATCAATGTGCACACCAAGGCGCACCCGGCCGGCGAGATCCGCGGTCAGGTCGTGCCGCCCAAGAGCTGATGCTGGGTTTTGACTTGTCATGCCCGCGGGTAGCCGTTCGAAGAACGGCGTCGCTTCGCTCGCCTATGTCGCGGGCATCCACGTCTTGAGCTGTGCCCAAACAAAAAGGTCACATTGCCGTCGCGAGCAAGGCGACGGCGAGCGCGCTCACGCCGAGCAGCACGCTGGCGCGTAGCGCGCCGGCAAGGCGCGGTGCCGGCACGTTCCCCGGCAGCACCTTCCATCCCGTGATCATCGGCGTCACCAGGTTCTGCCCCTTGACGGTCGCATAGAGGAGGATCGCCGCAAGGTGGAGCGCGATGGCCGCCAACAGCGCGTCCCAAAAAATCCAATGCATGGCGTTGATCGCGTTGGCGACCGGCACCGGGGTCAATTCGGTCAGCGGTCCTGCGTCGGCAATGTCGTTGTTGATGTAGAGACCGCTGAGCGTTTCGACCAAGAGCAGCGCAAGGAGAAGGAGCACCATCCAGCCGCCGGCCGGATTGTGCCCGACTTGCCGATCGGGCTCCCGGCGCAGCAGGCGCGCTAAATGCGCCGCGGCGACGCGCGGCGCTGCGACAAAGCCGGCAAAGCGCGCCGTGCCGCTGCCGAAGAAACCCCAGAGCAGGCGGAAGACCACGAGCGCGAGCACCGCTTCGCCGGCGCGCGCGTGCCAGTCCATCCAATCGAGCCGCCACGTCACGTAAGCCGCGGCGACCAGCGCCGCCGTCAGCCAATGAAACAGCCGGGTCGCGGCGTCCCAGACGAGCACGTTGCGCTCGGAACTTGTCTCCGAATTTGGCGATGCGCTCAGCGGCATGACCGGCATTTTACAACCAAAACTGTAAATGTCGCGCTCGCATAGCCCAATGGCCTGGACGACCAATGGCCGACTCGGCCATCGGTTTCCTATGGCAATGGCGTAGTCGCTACCCTCCGCCTTCCTAACTCACTGAATCCATGACGAATCAGCTATGATGCCGGGCGGCGGAACAGGCGCCGGAGCAAACGCATGCTGCGCGTGCGATTGAAAGCGGACGGACGGCTTGTCGAGGTGCTGCCGGATGGCAGCGAGGGCGCCATGCCGCTTGTCGATGGTGTGCACACAACCGCGAATGGCGGCGGCGCAACGCCCTCGGCCGGCGCTCGTTTTGTCGATGCCGCCTACGCGCGCAATGTGCGCGGCCAGACCGGGCTGACGCAGATCGCCTTCGCGGCGCGGATCGGCGTCCCGGTCGAGACCGTGCGCAATTGGGAGCAAGGCAAGCGGTCGCCGCGTGGTCCGGCGCGGGCGCTCCTCAAAGTGATCGAGCAGGCGCCCGAAGCGGCGTTCGCCGCGCTCGGCGGCAAGGGGCGATAACGGCGCGATAACGGGCGGCAGCGGCGCGACTTGCGCCGCGCCCGGCCCTCGCGCCGCCATGCGCGCGCATTAAGTTATAGGATTGGGCCCAATCGGCCGGAGTGTTCGGCTTGCGGAGCACGCAAATGGCAAAAGCTGGCGCGATCGACATTCCGGTTATCGAGGCCAACGGTGCGCGGTTGCCGCAGATCGGGCTGGGCACCTGGGAGCTGCGCGGCCGCACTTGCGCGCGCGTCGTCGAGCAGGCGCTGCGGCTCGGCTACCGGCACATCGACACCGCGGAAATGTACGACAACGAGCGCGAGGTGGGGGAGGGCTTGCGCGGCTCCGGCGTCAAGCGCGGCGAGGTGTTCGTGACGACCAAAATCTGGCCGTCGCATTTTGCTCCGCGCGAATTCGCTCGCGCCGCGCGCGATTGCCTGGTGCGGCTGCGCCTGACCGAGGTCGATTTGTTGCTGCTGCATTGGCCCAACCCGCAGATCCCGCTCGCCGACACGCTCGGCGCGCTCGCCAAGGCGAAGCGCGACGGTCTCGCCCGCCACATCGGCGTCTCCAATTTCACGGTGGCTCTGATCGAAGAGGCGACGCGGCTCTCCGGCGAGCCTCTGGTGTGCGATCAGGTCGAATACCATGCCCATCTCGACCAAGCGAAGGTCATCGCCGCCTGTCGGGCGCACGGCATGGCGGTGGTGGCCTATAGCCCGATCGCGCGCGGCGGCCTGCGCGACGACACCGTGCTCTCCCGCATCGGCAAGGCGCACGGCAAGACCGCCGCGCAGGTTTCGCTGCGCTATCTGGTCCAGCAGGACATCGTCGTCATTCCGCGCACCAGCAAGGTGGAACGGCTGTCTGAGAACGCCGCGATCTTCGATTTCGCCCTGACCCAAGCCGAGATGGCCGAGATTACGGCGCTCGCGCACCCCGGCGGCCGCGTCGTCGATTGGGCCTATGCGGGACGGCCGCAGTGGGATTGAGGCTGGCGGTTGTAGCCTGGATTGAGCGGCCAGCGAAATCCAGGAACGATTGTGCCGGCGCCTATGCGGTTCCCCGGGTTTCGCCGGCGCTCAACCCGGGCTACGGCGCGGCTACGGCCGTCAAAACTCGACGTCCAGCTCCTCGAGCTCGTCCGGCTCGAGCTTGGCGGCGGCGATCCATTCGTGCATCGCCGGCAGCGCCATGATGGTGTCGCAGTATTTCGCCGACACCTTGTCGAGCGCGACGTCGTAGGTGAGAAAACGGGTGCACACCGGCGCGTACATGGCGTCGGCGGCGCCCGGTTTGGCGCCGAACAAATAGGGTCCGCCGTACTGCTCGAGGCATTCCTTCCAGATCGTGGTGACGCGCTCGATGTCGGCGCGCGCGCCGGCCCAGGCCTTGAAGCCGGGAAAATGCATTTTGAGGTTCATCGGCAGCGCCGAGCGCAGATTGCTGAAGCCGGAATGCATTTCGCCGCAGATCGAGCGGCAATGGGCGCGCTCGCCGATGTCGGGCGGCAACAGTCCCGCCTCGGGCGTGATCTCGTGCAGGTATTCGGCGATCGCCAGCGTGTCCCAGACCTTGAGCCCGTTGTGGGTGAGACAGGGCACCAGAAAAGACGGCGACAGCAGGAGCAATTCCGCCCTTGTGGAGGGGTCGTCGGTGCTCACATGCTCTTCGGCGAAGTCGAGGTTCGCCATCTTGCACAGCAGCCAGCCGCGCAGCGACCAGGAGCCGTAGTTCTTGCTGGCTATCGTCAGTGTCGCCTTGGTCATTGCGTTCCCCTACGAATCTCCCGACATACCAATAAGTTACGACATTTTTCCTATCGCCGGTATGAGCAAGACGTCAAGCCGCCTGCGGCGCCGGCCTCGTGTGCATTGCGGTTCACGATGTTCACAATTTTGTCGCAGCGCAACAAAAAATGCACTAGTTTTCCAACCTCGGGGTCGAGGGGGGTACCGCCGCCAGGCGGTCCGCGGCGCCCGCGGACATCGAATGTTGTATCTCGCCTATCAAGCCTCCACCGACATGATGGCGCCCATGCGGACGTGGGCGACCTTGGCCGCAAAAGCCGGGCACCAGCCGCTCCTGGCCGATGGCAACGCCATGCGCAGCCTCACGGCGGCCTATGAACTGATCGCCCGGGCGGGGCTGACCCACACGCGGCCGGCGTTCGACATCCGCTCGGTGATGGTCGGCAACCGCGAGGTCGACGTGCACGAGGAGGCGGCGCACAAGACGCCGTTCGCCACGCTCCTGCACTTCAAGAAGGATATCGCGCAAGTCCAGCCGCGCGTGCTCCTGGTCGCGCCGCTGTCGGGCCATTTCGCCACGCTGTTGCGCGCGACCGTGCGCACCATGCTGCCGGATCACGACGTTTTCATCACCGATTGGCACAATGCGCGCGACGTGCCGCTCTTCGCGGGCCGCTTCGGCGTCGACGAATATCTCGAGCACATGATGAAGTTCCTCGAGGTGATGGGGCCGGGCGCCCACGTCGTCGCCGTGTGCCAGCCCTGCGTCGCCGCGCTCGCGGCCGTTGCGGTGATGGCGCAGGCCGGCAATCCGGCGCAGCCGCGCTCGGTGACGCTGATGGCCGGGCCGATCGACACCAGGGTCAATCCGACCACGGTCAATCATCTGGCCAAGAAGCGCGATATCGCCTGGTTCGAGCGCTCGCTCACCGCCTCGGTGCCGATCCGCTATCCCGGCGCGTTCCGCCGCGTCTATCCCGGCTTCGTCCAGCTCGCCGCGTTCATGAGCATGAACATCGAGCGCCACGTGAAGGCGCACCGCGAGCTTTACGAAAATCTCGCCAATGGCGAGGCCGAGAAGGCCGCGGTGACCAAGGCGTTCTACGACGAATATTTCGCCGTGCTCGATCTCCCGGCGGAATTCTATCTCGAGACCGTGCGGCTCATTTTCCAGGAGCACGCGCTGCCGCTCGGCAAGCTCAAATATCGCGGCACGCCGATCGACCCGAGCGCGATCCGCCGCACCATGCTGTTCACCGTCGAGGGCGAGCGCGACGACATCTGCGCCGTCGGCCAGACGGTCGCCGCCCACGACATGTGCTCGAAACTGCGCCCCTATCTCAAGCGCCACCACATGCAGGCCGGCGTCGGCCATTACGGCGTGTTCTCCGGCAAGCGCTGGGAGAACCAGATCTATCCGATCTTGAAGAACGTGATCTTGTCGAGCGATTGATTAGGCATCGGATGGGGCGTCAGCCCGCCGCGTCGGCCCACGGATTGACCACGCGCACGTCCAGGTCTTCAAAATGCCGGACATTGCGGGTGGCGAAATCGGCGCCTTGCGAAACCACGATCCCGGCGATCAGTGTGTCGCGAATTTCAACGGAGCGGCCGGCGCGTCGGCGATCAGCGGCAATCACCGAAGCGGTGGCGGCTGCGGCCGCATCAAGCGGCAGAATTCGGCCAGCAAAACCTTGATCGACGACCCGCGCCAAGCCGCGCTCGAGCGCGTGCCGCCGCCGTCCGGTGGCCAATATTTCAATTCCGTAACGTAATTCGAACAACGAAATGGCGGTCAGCCAAAGCAGTTCGCGTGGCAAACGATCGAGCCAGACGACAATAGTTCGATCCGGCTCGTCCTCCATGAGCGCAGATATGACATTGGTGTCGAGCACAATCACTTTTTGAACTTGGCGGGCCGCGCTTCTTCCCCGTGCCATTCAGGGATTTCGCCGACGAGACCCTTGCCGGCAAACTGGCGCGCGATGAATGTGCCGAGACCCTCGCCTGCGGGCTCTTCACCGCTGACCGCCCGTTGCAGGATATCGCGGACTTCCTGCTCCATACTGTGGCCGCGACGCGCCGCCCGCCGCTTGAGCCGTGCTTTGAGACTTTCATCGATATTGCGGACAACAAGCTGGGCCATGCTTACTCCTAAGACGATATCATGATATCAGCGTGTGCCGTGCGCTTCAAGCCGACCCTGCACAGGCAGTATCACAACGGCGACCGCCTCACATAGGGCCATCGGCTTGACGCAAATGCGACGCTGCGCTCTCGTTGAGAGCAATATCAGATAGCAGCGGGCGACCCATGGTCGGGAATTTGCATGTGCGCAAATTGGACGACGACCTGATCGCTCGCTTGAAGCGTCGGGCGGCGCGCCACGGGCGCTCGATCGAGGCCGAGCATCGGGAAATCCTCCGCCAGGCGCTTATGGGCGAAGTCGAGCTTTCCTTCGACGAACTGGCGGCCGAGCTGCGCAAGCTGACGGCACGGCGAAAGCAAACCCCGTCGGAGGTGCTCCTTCGCGAAGGACGCAAGAAGCGGTGAGGGTCGACGTTGGCATTGCCGTCACTGGATGATCGAGGAGGACGATCAAAACCACGCGATCGGAACGTGTTGATCGAGGCGGTAAAATCTTGAATGTCTCACCGCATCGCCGCCGCGATATTGCCGCCGTCGACGGTGGTGACGTTGGCGGTCGTCTTCAGCTCGAGCGCCTGGTGCAAAAAGGCCTGGGCGACATCCTCGGCGGTCACTTCGCGGCCGAGCAAATTGCCGCTCATGTAATCCTTCTCGCTCAAGCCGCGCGCCTCAGCGCGCGAGGCGATCATGTCCGGCGTCAAAAGGCCGGAGCGGATGCGGTCGGCGTTGACGGCGTTGGCGCGGATGCCGTGTGAGCCGTAATCGAGGGCGTATTGGCGCATCAAGGCGAGCGACGCCGCTTTGGGAATGCCGTAGGGGCCGAAATTGGGGCCGGGATTGACCGCCTGTTTGGAGACGTTGAACAACAGGCAGCCGCCGGTTTTTTGTGCGAGCATGATTTTGACGGCGGCCTGCGCCACGCGTTGATGGCCGTAAAAATTCAGCTCGAAGCTTTGGCGCAGGATTTCTTCGGCGACCTCGCCGATGCGGCCTTGCCAGGCGGCGCCAGCGTTCGACACGACGATATCGACGCCGCCGAAATGTGCCGCCACCGCCGCGAAGGCCGCCCGCACGGAAGCGTCGTCAGTCACGTCGCATTGTAGCGGCAGCGCGTCCGGGCCGATCAGCTTCGCTTGCGCCGCCGCCGCCGCAAGGTCGAGGTCGAGGAGCGCGACCGCCGCTCCAGCCGCGGCGAAGGCCTTGGCGGTCGCGGCGCCGATAGCGCCGGCGGCGCCGGTGATCGCGGCGATCTGGCCGGCAAGCGGCGGCTCCGCGCGAGCGCCGAGCTTGGCCTGCTCGAGCGACCAATATTCGCAGTCGAACATGTCGGCTTCGGAGATCGACTCGAAGCGGCCGATGCGGTCGGCTTCGCCGGCGACCGCGATCCACTCTTCGGCGATGTCGGCCGCGATCGCCGCGTCACGCTTGGTTCGACCAAGCCCGAACAGTCCGAGCCCTTGCACCAGCACGACCCGGGGCAGGGGATCGAGCTCCCGCTTGCCGCCGCCGACGCGTTGGTTGTGGCGGGCGAAATACGCCCGGTAGCGCGTGACGAAGGCGCCGACGGCCTCATGGGTCGCGCGGGCAAAATCGTCGAGCTTGCCGATCTCGGGGTACGGCAGCACCAGCGGCCAGTTTTTGGTGCGGATGGTGTGGTCCGGCGTCGCGACGCCGGCATCTTTGACGCGCGGCAGGCTGGTGGCAAAGAAATCGAGCATGGCGCCGTTGGTGCGAAACGCGAGCACCAGTCGGCGCCAGGCGCCGTCGATCCCTTCGTCCTTCAAGCTGCAAGCGCCCCGCACGATGGGCGCGACCGCCGCGCGCCGGCGCGACGTCGCGCGCCAGCGTGGCGATGGCGAAAGTCTTGCGGTTGCGCGCGATAAAATCCTCGGCGCGAGACACCATCTCGATCATGCGCTCGTAGGCTTCGCGCGCGCTGTCGCCGAAGGTGACGATGCCGTGTTTGCTCAGGATCAGCCCGTCGCTCGGCTTCGCGCGCTCGAATACCTCGATCGCCTGTTTCGCCAGGCCGAAACCCGGCATCAGATAGGGCACGAAGCCGAGGCGATCGCCAAAAACCTCGGCGCACTTCGCTTCGCCGTCCGGCTGGTCGATGACGCTGAGCACGGCGCTGGCGTGGGTATGATCGACGAAGCGGTGCGGCAGAAACGCGTGCAGCATCACTTCGACCGACGGATTGGGCGCCGCCGGGTCGATCAGATTGGCGCGTTCGATGGCGACGAGATCTTCGTCGGCGATAGCATCGAGCGCACGCAGTTGGCGAAGCGGCGCAAGCCGCACCGCCGGCAGCCCGGCCGGCTCGATCGCCGCCATGTCGGCGCCGGACGCCTTGATGTGCAGCACCTCGACCTCCGCGCCCAGAAGGTCATGCGCGCGCGTTTTGAGCGAGGTGTTGCCGCCGCCGTGCAGCACCAGTTTCGGCTCGCGGCCGAGCAGCCGCGTGGTGTAGAGGCGCAGCGCGAAATCACGGTCGAGGCCGGATTTCGCGCCATGCGCCACCAGGGCTTCGGCATCGCGGTCGACCCACGCGCTTTTCACCGGACACTCCGCGCCGCGTCGGACCTTGCGTCGGCCGACGGATCCGTCATCGATCGATCAACCGCCGGCGCTGCGGCGCGACCACCAGCCGGACCGCCGCGGCCGGTTGGCGCTTTCGCCGGTGTCGATCTCGGTGATGACCGGCTCGGGCACGGGCGCAGCGGGTGTGACCGGAGCGCCGGCGCCTTCGCCACCGGCGGCTTCGCTGCCGCCGGCGAGCGGCGCCGGTTCGCGCACGGTCGAACGGCGGCGCGGCGCTTCTTCACGCGCTTCTTCATGCGTTTCTTGGGCCGCCGGAGCGACTTCCGAAGGCATTTCCCGCGCGACGTGGGACACTTCGTGCCCGATGTCTTGCGGCAAGTGAGCAGACGCCGCCTCCGCGCCGGCCGGCTCCGCCGGTTCGGCCCGCGGCGGCGCGACCGGCACGGCGTCGAGATCGGCAACGGCGTCTTGAAGTTCGTGCTCGGGAGTGGCCGGCGTGAGAAACTCGTCCGGCGGCGCCAATTCGTCGTGCGGCTCGGCGGCGGAAACGCCTTCGCCGCCGCGCTCCGGCCGATTGCGTCGCCCGCCGCGCCGTCCGCGCCGCCGCCGGCGCCGGTCGCCGTCGTGCTGCGGCTCGGTGCCGTGCTCGCCAAGAGCTTCCTCGGCTTCCTCTTCGGCCGGCGTCTCGGCCTCGGCCGCGATCTCCGCCGCACCCTCGGTCACGGCTTCGACGCCTGCTTCCGCTTCTTCAGTTTCTTCCGCTTCGTGCGGCGCGCCCGGACGGTGACCGTTCGCTTCGCCGCCGTTGCGGCCGCGCCGCCGCCGCCGCCGCCGCCGGCGCGGGCCACCTTCGCCTGGCTCGGCAGCCTCCGGCTCGGCCCCGGCTTCCGCGGCTTCCGCGGCTTCCGCTTCCTCGGCCTCGAACGGCGCGGCCTCCTCGGTCTCTTCCTCCGCGGCGATCGGCGGCGCGTGGACCTCGGTCTGCTGCGCGATCGCGCGCGCGGCTTCCGCCGAGTGCACCAATTCGCCGCGGTCGATCACGAACGCCTGCGGCGCGGCGACCGTCTCGTCCGCCGACACCGTGATGGTGATCTGGAAACGCTCCTCGAGCGCGCGCAAATGGGCGCGCTTCTGATTGAGCACGTAAAGCGCCACGTCCGGCCGCGTGCGGGCGATCAGATTGTGGGTGCCGCCCCGCATCAATTGCTCTTCGAGCGCGCGCAGCACCTGCAGCGCGAGCGACGACACCGAGCGGACATGGCCCGAGCCGCCGCAATACGGGCACTTCTCGGTCGAGCTTTCGAGGACGCTGGCGCGGATGCGCTGGCGCGACATTTCCAACAGGCCGAAATGCGAGATGCGGCCGACCTGGATGCGGGCGCGGTCCTGCTTGAGGCATTCCTTCAAGCGGCGTTCGACGGAGCGGTTGTTGCGCTTCTCGTCCATGTCGATGAAGTCGATGACGATCAGTCCGGCGAGGTCGCGCAGTCGCAGCTGCCGCGCGATCTCGTCCGAGGCTTCGAGATTGGTCTTGAGCGCGGTGTCCTCGATGTGGTGCTCGCGCGTGGCGCGGCCGGAATTGACGTTGATCGCGACCAGCGCTTCGGCCTGGTTGATGACGATATAGCCGCCGGAGCGCAGCTGCACGGTGGGCGAGAACATGGCGTCAAGCTGGTTCTCGACGCCGAAGCGCGACAGGAGCGGCTGCGTGTCGGCATAAGACTTCACGTTCTTCGCATGGCTCGGCATGAGCATGCGCATGAAGTCCTTGGCCTCTTCGTAGGCCGCCGGTCCGGCGACCATCACCTCGTCGATGTCCTTGGAGTAGAGGTCGCGGATCGAGCGCTTGACCAGCGAGCCTTCCTCGTAGACGAGCGTCGGCGCGGTCGATTTCAGCGTCAGATCCCGCACCGTTTCCCACAGCCGCAACAGATACTCGAAGTCGCGCTTGATCTCGGTCTTGGTGCGGCTCGCGCCGGCGGTGCGCACGATCACGCCCATGCCTTCGGGCACCTCGAGTTCCTGGGCGATCTCCTTGAGCCTCGAGCGGTCTTCGCCGCTGGTGATCTTGCGGCTGATGCCGCCGCCGCGCGCGGTATTGGGCATCAGCACCGAATAGCGGCCGGCGAGCGACAGATAGGTGGTGAGCGCCGCGCCTTTGGTGCCGCGCTCCTCCTTGACCACCTGCACCAGCATGACCTGGCGCCGCTTGATCACTTCTTGAATTTTGTACTGGCGGCGGTAGCGCGGCGCGCGGTCGGGAACTTCCTCCAGCGCATCGGCGCCGCCGACCGATTTGACGATCTCTTCGGCGTCTTCGTCGCCATTCTCGGCGCCGTTCTCTTGGCCGTTCTCTTGGCCATGGTCGTCGTCGCCGGCTTCGTCAGCGTGGTCGCGGCGGTCTTCGGCCGCCGCCTCGCGGGCGGCGACGTTCGGCGCCGTGATCCGGCGCCAGCTCGGCATCCGCGGTCGGCTCGCCGGTCGCGCCGTATTGCTCCTCGGTGTCGTCCTCCGATGTTTCGGCCGTTTCCACCGCTTCGGCGCCGTGGGTCTCGACGTTCTCGCCGGTTGCCGTCGGCGCCAGCGCCGAAACGAGCTGGTCCTCCGGCAGTGTCGTCGGCCCTTCGGTATCCTCGGCCTCGACGGCCGTCTCATCCGCGGTCGTCTCGGCGAACCCTTGGGCGATGGTCGGGGCTTCGCCGGCCTCGCCATGGTCTTCGGTTCGCTCCTCGCTCGCTCGCGCGGCGCCGCGCACCACCTCCGCGTCCCGCCGCGCCGCGGAGTTTCGGCCACCACCGCGGTGGCGCCGCGACCGGCGGTCCGCCTCGTCCTCGGCGGCGCGCTGGGCGCGCTCCTCTTCGTCGATCAGCGCTTGGCGATCGGCGACCGGAATTTGATAATAATCGGGGTGGATTTCGCTGAACGCCAGGAAGCCGTGGCGATTGCCGCCGTAATCGACGAACGCGGCCTGCAGCGACGGCTCGACGCGCGTCACCTTCGCCAGATAGATATTGCCCCTTAACTGCTTACGGTTCGCGGACTCGAAGTCGAATTCCTCGACGCGGTTGCCGCGCAGTACGACCACCCGGGTCTCTTCCGGATGGGTCGCGTCGATGAGCATCTTGTTGGCCATTGGAAAATCTCATGAGGGCTTAGCCCAGCTCGTCCGCGCCGCATCGGCGACGGAGGATGGTGACCTGCCCGATTGTCGGTGAACAAAACGGATCGGAAACTCCGAGCGCTGCAAGCTGTGGCGGTCCACGGTGTGGCGCCCCCACCCCGACCCTTACCCCCCGGCAGGGGGAGGGAATGGTGGGAGTGCCGCCGCTTTCCTTCGACCGAGTTTTGACTTGCGTCTCGAACATGAACTCCAAACCGCGGTGGGACGGCGGCGCTTAGCGCCGCCGCAATTTCGTTCGATTGCTCACGGTATCGACGACAGCGCTTCGGCAACACTCAACAGCCGCCGAGCGTGCGCCGCGCGGGAAGCGCCGGCTGCCCTGCTCCTTAAGAGCATCGGCTCGCTCGCCCGTCCGCAAACCCCTCAGTCTGCCTTCATGCAGTCTGTGCTAAAGCGGATCGAATGCGGCGCCCGCTTTTCGCTCCCGGTTCGGGAACCAATGCAGCGGGGTAGCCAAATGCTCTGACGGGGACACAACCGGAACCTTTTGACCGTCAGCATGCCCTTCTTACGGCCGCCCAAGGGGAATTGGCAAGCCGCCTGTGGAAGTTCCGGGCATCGGGGCCGATCGGCGGCCATTTCCGTGGGTTTAAGTTTCGGTTAACCACGCCTGCCTAATGGAGTAAAAACAGCCACGGAGGGTTGGGAATCGATGGTCGTCCGGGCGGCGAGCGGGGCTTTCCTCGGCATAGTCGTCGCTGCGGCCGTCGTTGCGGCCGCAGCGGCGGCCGAACGCCCGTCGGCGTCGGGCGGCACCGAATTGTCGGCAGCATCGTCGCCCGCCGCATCGTCTCCGGTCGCGACCGATGCGCGGCTCGGCGGCGACGAATCGCAGACGCGGTTCGTCATGGATCTCAGCCGCAAGATCGACCTGCACGCCTTCACGCTCGCCGACCCCTACCGGGTCGTCATCGACCTCCCTCAGGTGACGTTTCAATTGCCGCCGAAGACCGGCGAGAGCGGCCGTGGCCTGGTCAAGGCGTTCCGCTTCGGCCTGGTCATGCCGGGCGGTTCGCGCCTGGTGTTCGACCTCGCCAAGCCGGCGCGGATCGACAAAGCGTTCGCGATCGATCCGGCGGACGGCGCGCCGGCGCGGCTGGTGCTCGACCTCGCCGCGACTGATCGCGAGAGTTTTCTGCGCCGGGCGGCGCTTGAAGCCAAGGAAGCCAAAAACGAAGCCAAGAGAGCGCCGGCCGAGCCGCCGGCGAGCGCGGCGAAACCCTCCGAGGCGAGCGGCGATTTGCGACCGGTCGTCGTGCTCGATCCCGGCCACGGCGGCATCGACAACGGCACCAAGGCGCCGAGCGGCGAACTGGAAAAGGACATCGTCTTGGATTTCGCCCAGCGCCTGCGCCAGCGCCTGGAAAAGACCGGCAAGCTGCGCGTCATCATGACGCGCAGCGACGACACCTTCGTGCAACTCGCCGACCGGGTGCACATCGCCCGCGACGCCAGCGCGGCGCTGTTCGTCTCCATCCATGCCGATTGGCTCTCCCACGGCGAGGGCGATGCCGACGGCGCGACCATCTACACCCTGTCGGAAACCGCGACCGATTCCGAAGCGGCGCGGCTTGCGGAGAAGGAGAACCGGGCCGACGTCATCGCCGGCGTCGATCTCAAGGCCGAGCCGGACGACGTTGCCGGCATCCTGATCGATCTGGCCCAGCGCGAAACCAAGAGCTATTCGCTGCAATTCGCCCACAAGCTGGTGAGCGAAATGCGCCCGGTGGCGCGGCTCCATAAGAATCCGCTGAAATCGGCGGGTTTCCGCGTGCTGCGGGCGCCCGACATACCCTCCGTGCTGATCGAACTGGGCTACGTCTCCAACCGGCAGGATCTGCAGTCGCTGTTGTCCGACACCTGGCGTAACAAGACGGCGGACGCGATCGCCAAGGCGATCGAATCCTACTTCATCACCCATGTGGCCGGCGCCCGCGCCGGCGCGAATTGAGGTCGCGGTGCGGCGCCGCGGCGCGCAAACCGGCCTCAGTTTGAACAAAAAACGGAGCGACGACACGCCATGCACGGTGCGGTCTCTGGCAGACATGAGCTAGCTTTGCACGGGCTGGCTTTGCCACCTCGGACGTTGGCCGCGCGGCGCGACGCCACGGCGTCGGGCGCAGCGGCGGGTGGGGCCGGCGGGGCGGGACGTTCGCGATGAAAATGTTGTTGCGTTTCTTGGGCTTCCTGTTCGCGGCCGGAACCATTGTGTTCATTGTCGGGATCGGCGCCGTCGCCGGCGTGTTGTGGCATTTTTCCAAGGACTTGCCCGACTACTCTCAGCTCAAGGACTACGAGCCGCCGGTGATGACCCGGGTTCACGCGGCCGATGGCTCGCTGCTCGCCGAATACGCCAAGGAACGGCGGCTCTATCTTCCCATCCAGGCGGTGCCGAATCTCGTCATCCATGCGTTCCTCGCCGCCGAGGACAAGAACTTCTACGAGCATGCCGGGCTCGATTTCTCCGGTCTCGGCCGTGCCACGCTCTTTTATATCCAGAACTACGGCTCGAGCCGGCGGCCGCAGGGCGCCTCGACCATCACCCAGCAGGTGGCGAAGAACTTCCTTCTGACCAACGAGGTGTCGGTCGCGCGCAAGGTCAAGGAAGCGCTGCTCGCGCTGCGCATCGAGCGCACCTATTCGAAGGACAAGATCCTCGAGCTTTATCTCAACGAGATCTATCTCGGCCTCGGCGCCTATGGCGTCGCCGCGGCGTCGCTTCTGTATTTCGACAAGTCGGTGCACGAATTGTCGATCGCGCAGGCCGCTTATCTCGCCGCCTTGCCCAAGGGGCCGAACAACTACAACCCGTTCCGCCGCCGCGAGGAGGCGATCGGGCGCCGCAATTGGGTGATCGACCGCATGGTCGAGGACGGCTTCATCGCCGCGGCCGACGGCGACAAGGCGAAGAAGGAGCCGCTCGCCGTCACCGTGCGGCCGACCGGCGCCCACACCTTCGCCGCCGAATATTTTGCCGAGGAAGTGCGCCGCTACATTTTCGACAATTACGGCGAGAAGAAGCTTTACGAGGGCGGCCTCTCGGTGCGCACCACGCTCGATCCCAAGATGCAGGTGTTGGCGCGCAGGACCATGATCAACGGCCTCGTCAATTACGACGAGCAGCAGGGCTGGCGCGGTCCGGTCACCAAGATCGACACCGGCGGCGACTGGGGTATCAAGCTCGCCGACGTGAAGTCGCTGTCGGATGTCGATCCGTGGCGGCTCGCCGTGGTGCTCGAAGTCAACGATCAGTCGGCGCGCGTCGGCCTGCAGCCCCCGCGTGATCCCGGCGGCGCCGTGGTCAAAGAGCGCGAGGTCGGCATCCTGGCGCTCGACGGCGTCAAATGGGCGAAGCCGGCCAGCGGGCCGTCGAAGCCGATCCAGCGCGTCAGCCAGGTCTTGGCGCCCGGCGACGTGGTCTATGTCGAGCCGGATGGCAAGGAGCAGGGCCGTTTCCGGCTGCGCCAGGTACCGGAAATCTCCGGCGCCATGGTGGTGATGGAGCCGCACACCGGCCGTGTTCTCGCCATGGTCGGCGGCTTCTCCTACGACCAGAGCCAGTTCAATCGCGCCACCCAGGCGCTGCGCCAGCCGGGTTCGTCGTTCAAGCCGATCGTCTACGCCGCGGCGATCGACAACGGCTACACGCCCTCGACCGTCGTGCTCGACGCGCCGATCGAAATCGACACCGGACACGACAGCGGAGTGTGGCGGCCGGAGAATTACGGCGGCAAATTCTACGGCCCGTCGACGCTGCGCTTCGGCCTCGAGGAATCGCGCAACGTGATGACGGTGCGGCTGGCGCAGGACATCGGCATGCCGCTGATCGCGGAATACGCCAAGCGGTTCGGCGTCTATGATGACCTGCCGCCGTATTTGTCCTACGCGCTCGGCGCCGGCGAAACCACGGTGCTGCGCATGGTCACGGCCTACGCCATGCTCGACAATGCCGGGCAGCGCGTGAAGCCGACGCTGATCGACCGCATCCAGGACCGCTACGGCCACACCATCTACAAGCACGACGAGCGCGAGTGCATCGGCTGCGACGCCGACAAATGGCAGAACCAGCCCGAGCCGAAGCTGCAAAGCCACCGCGACCAGGTGGTCGATCCGATGACCGCCTACCAGATCACCTCGATGCTGGAGGGCGTGGTGCAGCGCGGCACGGCGACGGTGGTGCGCGACGTCGGCAAGCCGGTCGCCGGCAAGACCGGCACGACCAACGAGGAAAAGGACGTTCTGGTTCATCGGCTATTCGCCCGACATCGTCTGCGGGGTCTATATGGGCTTCGACAAGCCGCGCCATATCGGACGGCTCGCCACCGGCGGCCATCTGGCGGCGCCGGTGGTGCGCGATTTCCTGAAAACCGCGCTTGCCGACAAGCCGCCGATCCCGTTCCCGATGCCGGTCGGCATCAAATTGATCCGCGTCGACGCCAAGACCGGCATGCGCGCCGGTACTGAAGACCCGCACGTCATCCTCGAAGCCTTCAAGCCCGGCACGGCGCCGCCCGACAGCTATTCGGTCATCGGCACCGACGCCATCTCGAGCTCGACCCCGGTCTCGCCGGAGGCCGATCGCGCGGTGCGCACCGGGACGGGCGGATTGTACTGATCAGATAACCCTCCCCCTCCAGGGGAGGGTAGCGGGCAGGCGCCGTTCCCAAGTCCTTTGCCGCCGTCCGTTGCGTCCGCCACCACAAACCACTAAATGGCCCCGCGGAGATCAACACCATGCGCGCGGAAATTGGCAATATCGTCGCCGAGATCAAGCAGTCGGTCGGACTGCTGAGGAGGCATCTTTGACGTCGACAAGGCGCGCGCGCGGCTGGAAGAGCTCAACCGCCAGGCGGAAGACCCGGCGCTGTGGAACGATCCGCAGCGCGCCAGCCGCCTGATGCAGGAGCGCACCGCGCTCGAGGATCAGCTCGGCGCCATCGCCAAGATCGAGCGGGAGCTCGACGACCAGACGGCGATGATCGAACTCGGCGAAGCCGAGAACGACGCCGGCATCGTCGGCGAGTTGGAACAGGCGCTGCGCCATCTCAAGACCGAGGTGGCGCGTCGCGAGCTCGAGGCGCTGCTCGCCGGCGAAGCCGACGCCAACGACAGCTATCTCGAAGTGCACGCCGGCGCCGGCGGCACCGAGAGCCAGGACTGGGCCAATATGCTCATGCGGATGTATGTGCGCTGGGCCGAGCAGCACGGCTTCAAGGTCGTGTATATCGAGGAGACGGCCGGCGAAGAGGCCGGCATCAAATCGGCCACCATCGAGGTCAAGGGCCACAACGCCTATGGCTGGCTCAAGACCGAGGCCGGCGTGCACCGGCTGGTGCGCATCTCGCCGTTCGATTCCAATGCGCGGCGCCACACCTCTTTCGCCAGCGTCACCGTCTATCCGGTGGTCGACGACCGCATCCAGATCGACATCAAGGAGGCCGACGTGCGGACCGACACCATGCGCTCCGGCGGCGCCGGCGGCCAGCACGTCAACAAGACCGAATCCGCGGTCCGGCTGACCCACATTCCGACCAACATCGCCGTGGTCTCGCAGGGCGACCGCTCGCAACACCGCAACCGGGCGACCGCCTGGCAGATGCTGCGGGCCAAGCTCTACGAGCTGGAGTTGAAAAAGCGCGAGGCGCAGGCTATCGCCGATCAGGCCGCCAAGACCGACATCGGCTGGGGCCACCAGATTCGCTCGTACGTGCTGCAGCCCTATCAGATGGTGAAGGACCTGCGTACCGGCGTTTCCACGTCCGACACCGCGGGCGTGCTCGACGGCGACATCGACCAGTTCATGGCGGCCGCGCTGGCGCAAAAGGCGTTCGGCACGGCGCCGGCGGAAGTCGAGGACGTGGAATAGGGGCGCCGGTCCAGCCGACCTCCCTCTTTTTGATGCCTTTCGTCGTCGGACCCGTGACGGCGCGACGGCCGTGTGCACCCCGCAGATTATTGCTGCTGGAACAGCCCCTGAATGAAATCGAGCGGGCTATGCGACGCCGGCTCCGCCGCGGCCGCCGGCGGTCCGGCTAATCCCGGCCGCGGCCGCGGCATCGGGACGCCTCTCGCCGCACGCGCCCCCGGGCCCGCCGGCGTCGCCGTCAATTGCGCCATGGCGAAGATGCGCGGGCGCTGGCGGGGCAGCGGGATCTGGCCGTGCAGCGGCTCGGCGGCCGGCATGGCATCGGCCGGCGACGCGTCGGTCGCCGCCGGCTGATTGGACGCGAGCGCCCCGGTCTCCGTCGCAACGTCCGGCGGGATCCGGTCGATAAAGCGGTCCGCCGGCTTGGCGGCCGCATCAGTGACGACCGAAGGGATCATGGTGGTGATACTCGGCGCGTTTGCAGGGCTTGTTTGGCTTGCCTGGCTTCCTTGCCCGTCCGAAGCCAGCAGGTCGCCGCGCGCGTCGGAGGTCGTGGCGCGGGCCTCGATCGTCGGAGCGGTCGCGGTGGAATCGGCGGGCGCTTGCGCCGCGACGGGCGGCTGGTCGCCGCTCGGGCTGGCGTTCGGCTTGGCGCTCGGGTTTGCACTTTCTTGGGCCCCATCCGCATTATCGGGCGGTTGCACCGGTAGGGTCGCCAGTCTTCGGAAGCTCGGAAGTTGTGGCGGCCCGACATAGCTGCGCACGAAAGCCGTGATCGACCACAAAACCACCGGCGCCGCGGTCAGCAGCGCCACTATGACAACAATCCGTCGCAGCAGCGGCGTAAAGTGTCGCAATTGCTCGTCGTTGTTACGCATGGTACCCGCCTCATAAGTTGGCTCGCAGGCGGGGGCGGTTCTCCTTACATGCCGCCCTTCTTTAATTTCTCCGCTATCCTCGCCGCAAAATAAGTCAGCACGCCGTCGGCGCCGGCACGCTTGAAGGCGATCAGGCTTTCGACCATGGCCTTGTCGCCATCGAGCCAGCCGTTCCCAGCAGCGGCCATGATCATCGCATATTCGCCGGAAACTTGATAGGCAAATGTAGGAACGGCAAATACCTCTTTGACCCGATGCAAGATATCGAGATAGGGCAGCCCCGGCTTGACCATCACCATGTCGGCGCCTTCGGCGAGGTCGAGCTCCACCTCGCGCAACGCTTCATCGGAATTGGCCGGGTCCATCTGGTAGGTTCGCTTGTCGCCGGAGAGCGTCACGCTCGAGCCGACGGCGTCGCGGAACGGCCCGTAGAAGGCCGAGGCGTATTTGGCGGCATAGGCCATGATCTGGACGTTGCCGAAACCGGCATCGTCGAGCCCGGCGCGGATCGCGCCGACGCGGCCGTCCATCATGTCGGACGGCGCGATGATGTCGCAGCCGGCCTCGGCCTGGACCAGGGCCTGGTGGACCAGCACCGCCACGGTTTCATCGTTGAGGATGACGCCGTCGCGCAACAGGCCGTCATGGCCGTGGCTGGTGTAGGGATCGAGCGCGACGTCGCACAGGATGCCAATTTCGGGCACTTCCTGTTTGATGGCGCGCACCGCGCGGCAGACCAGATTGTCGGCATTGAGCGCTTCCGAGCCGGTCTCGTCGCGCTTGGCTGGGTCGGTATAAGGAAACAGCGCGAGGCACGGGATGGTCAGCTTCGCCGCCCGTTCGGCCGCGCGTACGGCCTCGTCGACCGAGAGGCGCTCGACGTCGGGCATCGAGGGGACGGCGCTGCGGACCTTCGCGCCGTCGACCACGAACAAGGGCCAGATCAGGTCGTCGGTCGTGAGCACATGCTCGCGGACCATGCGGCGTGCCCACTCGGCCCGGCGGTTGCGGCGCGGGCGCACGGCCAAATCGAGCCGTTCGGCAGCGTCGGGCGATCTCGCTTCGCCGCGCGGGCGAGGCGGAAAGGCAGTGGGGCTGTGTTCGAGCGGGCGGCCGAATTTGATCGCCATGGGGCACTCCATGCGAGGGCAAGCCTTATTTACGCGTTTCGGCGGCGGCCCGCCACTGGATGTCCAAGATGCCCGAAGATGCCGTGGGCAGCGGTACGTGCGCGCGGTCGGGAGGGGGAGTATATTGCCGCGGCAACATTGCTGCGGCCATGCAGGAGATTCGGGAGTAGGCCGGTGAACGATTCCGATACGGTAACGAAAAGCGCGTCCGAGCCGGCGCGAGAAGGTGCGCGGCACGATCGCGACCTCTACAGCTGGGCCATCGAACAAGCGGCGCTGCTGCGGGCCGGACGCTTGGCGGAGGTGGACGCGCTCAGCATCGCCGAGGAGATCGACGACGTGGGCAATGAGCAGTACGACAAACTGGAATCCGCCCTTCGTCTCATCCTCCTGCATCTTTTGAAATGGGATCATCAGCGGCAGCGCCGTTCGCGTTCCTGGCAGTTGAGCATCGCGATTCAGCGCCGCCATGTGTTGCGCGTGCTGCGCAAGAATCCCGGCCTGAAATCCATGGTCGACGAGGCGATCACCGACGCCTACGAGACTGCCCGCCTGGAGGCGGCGGCGCAGACGCTGTTGGACGATGATGCTTTTCCGCTCGAATGCCCCTATTCCTGGAACGACATCATGGAGCGAGCGATCGAATGGCCGCCGACGGAGTGACTGCGCCTGACGCGAAGGCCAAGGATCGCGCCGCCTCACCCGATCGAATCGCGGCCTCGCCGGCGGCGGGGGCGCCGGCGGCGGCACGGGCACCGGCTGCGCCCAGCGCAAAGACGAAGATCGGTGACCACATGAAGGCGCGGCTGGCCGCGGTGGCCTCAGGTGCGCCGCGTGCGACCGCGCGGGCGGTGGCTGAGCGGCCGAAGGGCGCCGCCGCGGCGGAACCGAGCGTCTCGAATGCGGGCGCCAAGGCGCGAGCGCTGTTGAAGGATCGCGCCGCCGCCGGACCGCCGCCGACGCCGTCGAAGGATCAAGCCGCCGCGGCGGAACCGAGCCCCCCGCGCGTGGGCGCCAAGGCGCGTCCCTTGACGCCGCATCGGACCGGCAAAGCCGTGCCAAGCGCGGCAGCAGCGAACACGCGGGGCAGGGCCGTCGCGAAGGATCGACCGCAGGCGCGCGCGACGCGGCCGAGCGACCTCCTCGAACCGGTGCTGGCGACGGCGAAGGACGCCGCGACCGTCGGCTCCTGGACCGAATTTCTGGTGCTGTTCCTGCGCGTCATGGCGGCGGTCTCGCTGATCGAGGGGATCTATCATTGGGCCGCCTTGTGCGGCATCGGCGCGCCGGCGGGCGGCGGCTTCGAGCAGCACACCGTCGCCTGGCGCACGGCCACGGTGTTTTTTGCCGTGATCGATCTCGTCGCCGGGGTCGGACTGTGGCTCGCCGCGGCCTGGGGCGCGGTGGTGTGGCTCACCGCCGTGGTGTCCATGGCGGTGGTCGAGGTGTTCTTCCCGCAAGTCTATGGCGGCAGCATTTTCATTGTTCTGGTCGAGCTCGCGCTGGTCGGCGCCTATCTGTGGCTCGCGATCGTTGCTGCGCGCGAACGGCCGGCGTGATAGGGGACGATGGCCGGGTTCGGTCGATCGCATCGAATTGAAGTTACAGGAGAGGCCCATGCGCGTTCACGCCTTCGTTGCCGGTGTCGTTCTCGCCGGTACCGCTTGTCTGTCGTCGCTCGCGCCGGCATCGGCGCAGCAGACGATCAAGATCGGCGAACTGAACAGTTACAAAGCGGTGCCCGCTTTCCTCGATCCTTATAAGAAGGGCATCGAGATGGCGACCGACGAGATCAACGCCGCCGGCGGCGTTGCCGGCCAGAAACTCGAAATCATATCGCGCGACGACGGCGCCAATCCCGGCGATGCGGTGCGCGTCGCCGACGAACTCGTCACCGCCGACGGCGTCAACATCCTGTGCGGCACCTTTCTTTCCAATGTCGGTCTCGCCGTCGCCGAATTCGCCGGCAAGAAGCAGGTGTTCTTCCTCGCCGCCGAGCCGCTGACCGACAAGATCACCTGGGCGAACGGCAACCACTATACGTTCCGGCTGCGGCCCTCGACCTATATGCAGGTGGCGATGCTGCTGCCCGACGCGCTCGCCGCAAAGAAGAAGCGCTGGGCGCTGGTCTACCCGAATTACGAATACGGCCAATCCGCCGCCGCCACTTTCAAGCAACTGATGAAAGCGAAACAGCCCGACGTTGAGTTCGTCACCGAGCAGGCGGCCCCGCTCGGCAAGATCGACGCCGGCGCGGTGGCGCAGGCGATCGACGACGCCAAGCCCGACGCGATCTTCAGCGCGCTGTTCGGCGGCGACCTCACCAAATTCGTGCGCGAAGGCACGACGCGTGGCATTTTCAAGGACCGCACCGTGGTCGACCTCCTCGGCGGCGAGCCGGAATACCTTGATCCGCTCAAGGCCGAGGCGCCGGTCGGCTGGATCGTCACCGGCTACCCCTGGGACGCGGTGAACACCCCGGAGAACAAGGCCTTCGTCGCCGCCTACCAGGCGCGCTTTCACGACTATCCGCGGGTCGGCTCGATCGTCGGCTATTTGACCGTCAAATCGCTCGCGGCCGGCATCGCCAAAGCGGGCTCGACCGATACCGAGAAGCTCATCGCGGCGTTCCGCGGCCTCGAAGTCGACGGCCCGCTCGGCCCGTTCCACTACCGCGCCAGCGACCACCAGGCGACGCTCGGCGCCTTTGTCGGCAAGATCGCGCTCAAGGACGGCCACGGCACCATGACGGACTTCAAATACGTCGATGGCTCAAGCGTGCTGCCCTCCGACGCCGAGGTGAAGAAGCTGCGGCCGGCGGTGGGGGACTGATCCTAAGATCGCCGACGGCTGCACGCCGCGGATCGTTCGGGCATTGCCGCTACGGGACGGCGATGACCAGTCCGCGCACGACGGCCTCCGGCAGCCAGCCGCGTAGCCGCTCGTCGCCGTCGGGGGTCGGCAACGGCGCCGGCTGCGGATCGTCTTCGCCGGGCAGGGCGGCCAGCCAGTCATACTGCCAGCGCTCGAGCGGATGACATTCGACGCGATAGCCCGCGCGCGCCACCGCCAGAAAACAATCGGCGACATCGGGCAGCGGCAGCGGCTCGCCCCGCGCGTCGGCGGCAAGCGTCTGGCGGAAGTCGTAGGGCAAAGCGAGCAGCCGCACCGTCTGCGGCCGGCGCGGCGACGGCGGCTGCGCCACCAAGGAATGCAGGAACGGCGCGTCCTCCGCCTGCGGCTGGGCCTTATGGCCGCGTGCGCGGAAAACTTCGGCCTTGGCCCGCTCGATCCGCGCCAAGGCGGCCGGCATGCCGGCGATGTCGCCGAGGCCCGGCGGCTGCCGCGCTTCCAGATAGGCGGCAAAGCCGGCGCCGAACGCATAGAGCGTGTAGGAATGCGACGGGTTGGTTTCGACATAAGCGCGCGCCAGCAAATCGAACGGATGCTCGCCGATGAGCCGGCGCAGCATCGGGAATTCTTTTTGCAGACACTCGATCAGCCGCTGCCGGTAGCCGCTGACATAGACCGACACGCGGGTTGCGGCCGGCAGCCGGTTCGACTGGCGCACCGGCGCCAGGCTGTCGGCGCCGGCGGCGAGGATGGTCTGCTGCAGCCACTGCTGCAGGCTCGCGAGATCAGGCATCGGCCACCGCTTCGCGCACGTGTTTGGCCTTGGCGAGTTCGGCGAGCAGCGTCTCATAGGGCGGCAGCGCAGCGTCCCATTCCACCAAGCCCGGCACCGGGCCGCAGCGGCGCCAGGCCCGCGCGTAGAGCGGCCACACCGCGTCGGGCACCGGATGATCGTGGGTGTCGATCAGAAGTTCGCCCTGTTCGCTCGGGCCGGCCAGATGGAATTGCACCACGCTCTCCGCCGGCACCGCGTCGACATAATGCACCGGATCGAAGCCATGGTTGGTGCCGCTGACATGGATGTTGTTGAGATCGAGTAGCAGACCGCAGCCGGAAAGCTCGGTCAGCCGCGACAGAAATTCCCACTCCGGCATCTCGTTGACGGCGAATTCGAGATAGGTGCTCGGATTCTCCAGGACGATGGGGCGGCCGAGAAAATCCTGCACCGCGCGGGCGCGATCGGCGGTGTGGCGCAGGCTTTCCTCGGTCAGCGGCATCGGCAAGAGATCGTGGGTGTTGAGGCCGGCAATTCCGGTCCAGCAGACATGGTCGGAAATCCACAACGGCCGCACCTCGGCCGCCAGGTCTTTGAGCTTGCGCAGATAAGCAAAGTCGAGCGGATCGCTGCTGCCGAGCGACATCGACACGCCGTGCATGACGACCGGCCGGTGCGCCAGGACGTGATCGAGCACGGCGCGGGCGTAGCCGTGATTGTCGAGAAAATTCTCGCTGATGATCTCGAACCAGCCGACGCCCCATTGCGCCGGCGGCGTCCGCATCAGATGCGCGAAATGCTCGTCGCGCAGGCCGACGCCGTCGCCGGGGTCGGGCAGACCCAGGCGTCGGGCGCGGCCGTTACCGCTCGGCGGTGGTCGGTTCATCGCGCGCCACTTCAGACTGATCCGGAAAAGCCTGCCGCCGGACTTGATCCGGTGGTGGTACCGGTTTTCCGAAAGATCATGCTCCAATAAGAATCCAGACCATGATCGATCCAATCGGATCATGTCTAGGTCGATGGCGGGAACGCCAGCCGCACGTCGTTGGGTTCGGGCGGCTTGCTTGGTGGACTTCGGCCGACCGACTTCGCCCACATCAGGAAGGCCTGATAGGCGACGTCCTCGACCTTCTGCCCGACCGTGAAATCGAGATTGCCGACGAACTTGTTGACCGTGTGCCCGCACATGACCGAGGTGATCGAATAAACGTCCATGGTGCCGCTCTTGGGGTAGAGCTGGCTCGCCGAGACCGGAACCGCGCAGCCGCCGAACCCGGCGCAGACATTGGCGCTGGGCGCGGTGAAATGGCTGGTCGAGGGCGCGCCGTCGGCCAATTGGCCGCCGCGCGCCCGCATCACCACCGCCGAGCAATTGTGGCCCGACGGCCGGCCGACGGTCTGTGCCGCCACGGCCGGGACGGCGGAATGCGTGCCGCAATTGCCGCCGCCGGCGCTCGACTGGGCGAAGCCGCAGCCGCCCAGCGCCTTGCAGGTATTGGAGCCGCGGCAGGTGTGAAACACGGTGACCTCGGCGCAGGTATTGGTCGCTTCGAACGCCTCGCTTGCCGGAGGTCGCCAGCGCCTGGCAGGCATGGCCGACGACGTTCTTCGGAGGATCCTCGACGCCGAGACTGAGGTCGGGTGTACGCCCGAACACCGCCCAGCACGTCGCCATGCGGTCGGCGGTGCCGCCCATGGAGGGAAACGGGAACGACACCGTCTGGCCCGGCACCTTGGGATTCCAATAATCGTCGAGGACGGTGGTCACGCCCTTGATCGCGCCGACCACCGCCCGGCTCAGCAAGGCGAAATTGGCTTTGGGGTCGAGTTTGTAGAGGTTGTTGACGGCCGTCGCCACGCGCGCGGGATCGGGCAATTTGTAGGGATTGCTGCGGTCATAGTCGGCCGTGACGAAGTCTTCCGGCGTCCACCGGCCGGCCTTCTCGAACCGGTCCCAGGTTACGATCCCGCCGTCCTTCATCATCCTGGCCACGTTCTGGAAGCACTCGTAGTGGTCGTCGCCGTCATTGGTGTGGCGGGCGTAGGCGTCGGGCGATTGTTCGAGCTGCTCCCCGGTAGCGGTGAAGCCCGGATAGTCCGAGATCAAGGCGTCCTCGTCGGCTCGATATTTCTCCTTCACCGCTTCGATATTGACGTTGGGCCTGAGCCTTGCGGTCGACCCCTCGCCCTGATCGGTGATCGCGTTCATCATGTCGAAGGCTTGCTGGCGGGCGATGTCGCTGTCGGTCAGCGCGATGGTGGTCTCGAAGCGCATGAATTCGCGCATCGGATGGCCGGGGAACGAGAAGCTGTTGAAGAGATCGTTCTGCTGGCCGTTCGGATTGAAAACGGCGTCCCACAGCGTCGTCTTGTCGTCGTATTCGATCTCCAGATATTCCCGGTAACAGCGATACATCCAGCCGATCGAGCCGAACATGATTTCACGCGGATCGAATTTCTCGAACGGCACGCGGGGGAAATATCGCCCGACGTTCCGGACGATCTCCGCCTGGTCGGTCGGCTCCTCGATGGCGAGAAACAGCCTGATGGCGTTGTCGTCGAGCGGGCCGATATTGACCTCGACGTCGGCGTAATTCTTGGTGTCGGCGAGGTCGATGATGTGCGGGATCACCTGGTTGCCGGGGCGGTAGCAGATCCAGCCGTAGTTCTTCTGCAGCGCCGGCGAGGTGAAGGTCGGCGCGACGCCGATCGCGGTCGCGAGGTTGGCGGCCATCTGCAGGTGCAGCATCTCCTCGATGAACACCGAGAAGATGGTGTTGAAAGCTTCCTGGTTCGCCTTGCCCGGCGTGTCGGGATTGAACGGATTGGTCGGCGCCTGCGTGGACAGGCCCGGCCATTTACGGCCCTTGTAAAAATCATTGCCGGACCCGGTGATCTGGTGGTAGCCGGCCAGCGAGTACATCGACGTCATGTAGAGCGGAATGGTGAAAAGCTCGACATTGATGGCGGCCTGGGCGATCCAGCGCACCACCTGCTTGTCGATATCGAGATATTCTTTCTTGCTGCGGCCGGATATCTGCTGCGGCGGCCTTTCGAACAACTGGGCGACAAGCATCTTCCCCTCCTGCGACCCCAAGATGTGATATAATGTTATTGTAACTTTGCGCGTGAAATGCAAGCCGAGATGCAAGTCGAGTTGCAAGTGAAGCCGCGTCGCTGATTTTGCGACGGCAGGCCGGCGCGGTTCGGGCCGCATTTCGGCGTTGACGCACAGGGCGATCACGCAGAGGGGCGATGACGCGCGGGGGCGGCCTCTGCTAACGTTCGCCATGAGCTTTTCAGGCCTCGCTTTTCAGGCCCTCGACGGCCTCGCTTCGGCCTCGGGCCTGTTCTTCGTCGCGGCCGGGCTCTCCCTCATCTTCGGCGTCACGCGCATCGTCAATATCGCGCACGGCTCGCTCTACATGCTCGGGACCTACATCGCCTACACGCTGGTGACGGCGCTCGGCGGCGCGTTCGGGTTCTGGGGCGGGATCGTGCTCACCGCGATCGTGGTCGCCGCAATCGGCGTTGCGATCGAGGTCGTCGTCCTGCGCCGCGTCTATGTCGCGCCGGAACTGTTCCAGCTCCTCGCCACCTTCGCGCTTCTCCTGATCATCAACGACGCGGTGCTCTTTCTATGGGGACCCGACGACCTGTTGGGGCCGCGCGCGCCCGGCCTGCGCGGCGCCTTCGACATCCTCGGCCGCCGCATGCCGAGCTACGACGCCTTTCTGATCGTCGTCGCTCCGCTGGTCCTCGGCGCTCTCTATATGGTGTTCGCGCGCACCCGCTTCGGCCGCCTGGTGCGCGCCGCGACGCAGGACCGCGAGATGCTCGGCGCGCTCGGCGTCAACCAGTCGCTGCTGTTCACGGCCGTGTTCGCGGTCGGCGCCGGGCTCGCCGGGCTCGGCGGCGCCCTGCAGGTCGCGCGCGAGCCGGCCGATCTCGGCACGGACCTGACCGCGATCACCGACGCCTTCGTCGTGGTCGTCGTCGGCGGCATGGGCTCGATCGTCGGCTCCTATGTCGCCGCCGTGCTGATCGCCGAGGTCAAGGCCTTGTGCATCGGTCTCGGCCTCGTCTCGTTCGGCGGCTTTGCCGTGAACTTTTCCAAGCTCACGCTGGTCGCCGAGTTTCTGGTCATGGCCATGGTGCTGATCGCGCGCCCGCAGGGCTTGTTGGGCCGCCCGCACATGGCGGTGCGCGGCGCGGCCGAAACCGAGGCGCCGCTGCAGCCGGCGTCGCGCTCCCTCGTCATGTTCGGCGGCTGTGCTGCTCGTGGTGCTGATCGCGCTGCCATTGTTGGCGCGCGTCGTCGCCTTATGTGCTGGTGCTCGGCATCGATGTGTTGATCGCGGTGTTGTTCGCGACCAGCCTGCATTTCATCATGGGCCCCGGCGGCATGGCCTCGTTCGGCCACGCCGCTTATTTCGGCCTTGGCGCCTATGGCGCGGCGCTGGCGGTGAAATGGCTGGCGGCGCCGATGGGGCTTGCGCTCGCCGCGGCGCCGGTCGCCGCGGCGCTCGGCGCGCTCATCTTCGGCTGGTTCGCGGTGCGGCTCTCCGGCGTCTACCTCGCCATGCTGACGCTCGCCTTTGCCCAGATCGTCTGGTCGATCGTATTCCAATGGCAGGAGGTCACCGGCGGCTCCAACGGCGTGCTCGGCATCTGGCCGACCGCGCCGTTCGACAAGCTCTCGGCGTTCTTTCTGCTCACGCTCGCGCTCGTCGTCGCCGGCATTGTGCGTGCTGCGGCGGATATTGTTCGCGCCGTTCGGCTACGCCATGCGCGCGGGGCGCGACTTGCCGCTGCGGGCGGAGGCAATCGGCATCGACGTGAAAAAGGTGCAGTGGCTCGGCTTCGCCATCGCCGGCGCCGTATGCGGGGTGGCCGGCGGCATTTTCGCCTTCGCCAAGGGCTCGATTTCACCCGAGACGATCAGCATCGGCCGCTCGATCGACGGCCTGGTGATGGTGCTGCTCGGCGGCGTCGGCACCTTGTCCGGGCCGATCGTCGGCGCCACGGTGTTCGCGTTGCTGCAGGATTTCGTCATGCGCGAGACCGAGTATTGGCACGCGCTCCTTGGCGGCATCATCCTCGTTCTGGTGCTCGCGTTCCCCGCCGGTCTGACCGGCGCGTTCCTGCGGTTCTTTGCGCGCGGGCGCAAATCATCGGGCGCATCATGAGCGGGCTCGCGGTCGCGTCGCTCAGCAAAAGCTTCGGCGCCGTGCGCGCCGTCGATAACGTCAGCTTCGCTGTGGCGCCCGGCGAATTCCTGGCGCTGATCGGCCCGAACGGCGCGGGCAAGTCGACCTGCTTCAACATCATCAACGGCCAGCTTGCGCCCGACGCCGGCTCGGTCCGCTTCGACGGCGGCGAGCTTGCCGGACTGCCGCCGCGCAAAATCTGCCGCCGCGGCGTCGCCCGCACCTTCCAGATCGCCGCCACCTTCGGCTCGATGACGGTTGCCGAGAACGTGCAGATGGCGCTGATCGCCCACGCCGGCGAGATCTTTCGGCTGTGGCGCAGGGCGGCATCGTATCATCGCGCGCGGGCACTCGAGCTGCTGCGCCAGGTCGGCATGGACGCCGCCGCCGACCGGCCGTGCCGCGAGCTCGCCTATGGCGACGTCAAGCGCGTCGAGCTTGCGATCGCGCTCGCCGCCGCGCCGCGTTTGTTGCTGATGGACGAGCCCACGGCCGGCATGGCGCCGCGCGAGCGCAACGAGCTGATCGCGCTGGTCAAGGCGCTGGTGGTCGAGCGCGGCATCTCGGTTCTCTTCACCGAGCACTCGATGGACGTGGTGTTTTCCTTCGCCGACCGCATCATCGTGATGGCGCGCGGCCGCCTGATCGCCGACGGCGACGCCAAGACCGTGCGCGACGATCCTTTGGTGCGCGAGGTTTATTTCGGCCGCGGCACGACGGTCGCCCCGGCGCGGGCGTCCCCATGAGCGATCAGCGCCGCGCCGGCGTTGACGGTCGAGCATCTCGACGCCTGGTACGGCGCCGCGCAAATTCTCTACGATGTGAGTTTTTCGGTCGGCCGCGGCGAAGTGGTGGCGCTGATGGGAAGAAACGGCGCCGGCAAATCGACCACCATGAAAGCGGTGATGGGCCTGTCTGGCGCGGCGCCAAGGCACGGTGCGCTTCAGTGGCCGCGACATTTCACGGCTGCGGCCGTTCGAGATCGCCCGGCTCGGCATCGGCTACACGCCCGAGGACCGCCGCATCTTCGCCGAACTCACGGTCGAGGAAAATCTCGACACCGGCCGGCAACCGCCGCGCACTTTCGCCGATGGCACCGAGGCGCCGGCGTGGACGCCCGAAAGCCTCTACCGACTGTTCCCCAATCTCGCCGAACTGCGCCACCGCCCCGGCGGCCGCATGTCGGGCGGCGAGCAGCAGATGCTCACCATCGCCCGCACGCTGATGGGCAATCCGCTGCTCGTCCTGCTCGACGAACCGTCCGAAGGCATCGCGCCGCTGATCATCGAAAAAATCGCCGACACCATCGTCGAACTCAAACAGCGCGGCCTCTCGATCCTGCTCTCCGAGCAGAACGTCGGCTTCGCCCAAATCGTCTCCGACCGGGCTTATTTGCTGGAGAAGGGGCAGATCCGCTGGTCGGGGACGATGGCGGAGCTGGCGGAGAACATGCGAGGTGCAGCGGAATCTATTTGGCGCTGTGATTGCTTCGTCCGTAGCTTTCACTTATTGCCGCCTCTCACATCGCGTCCGACGGCAACGTGATCGCGAAAGAAACGGAGCATTTCCCTGAGCCGCATCCGGCCCTCGCGGGTCGGTATAGGATCCGGCGGGACTGCCGCCCGACCAAGCGTGGCCAGCTCCATGGATGCACCATTGCTCCAGCATGGCCCGCCCGCTCGGCATCGGTATGGATCGTGCGGGTATAGGCATGGCCATCGGGTACGCGACCCGCGATCCACCTTCTTTTGCCACTTCGAGGCTCCCAGAGAACGGGAGATGACATGATCGGCGTTTCGGGGATGCACGATGTAATCACGATCGCCGTGAAAAACGATGGTCGGGACAAACGGCTGCTCGTCTTCAAGAATGTCCGTGCCATTCACCGGACGCGGAAGAGTATGGCGAATGGCCTTGCCGCATGGCGGCGAATGCAGAAATCAGATCGTCGGCGGCCCCGCAGGCCAGACCGGAATGCACGCCGATTGCGGCATAGAGATCCGGGTAGGTTGCCCCCATCACGGCGGCCGCAGCGGCTCCGGCTGACAATCCACCAACATAGACACGCTGCGGATCGACGGAATAGTCGTGCATGACCTGGCGGGTGATGCCCGCGATGAGGGAAGGTTCGC
Source organism: uncultured Pseudomonadota bacterium (assembly GCA_963836095.1). Taxonomy (GTDB): domain Bacteria; phylum Pseudomonadota; class Alphaproteobacteria; order Rhizobiales; family Xanthobacteraceae; genus BOG-931. Next base: position 521,216 of record CAWIHU010000008.1, on the reverse strand, counting down.
CTCGACCCCGGCACTGGTCGTTGGCGCGAAACCAGTTCCAACACTTCGCCGGGTTCGCATGGCTCGGCTGGGCGGGATAGACGACGAGGCAGGTCTGTTCCTCGGCAATCAAATTCATGCGCGTCCCGGCGGCGAAATCGTCGGGCGTTTGGGTGCCTCCGTGCAGCATGACGATCAAAGGAAGCGCCTGGCCCTGATAGCGGCTCGGGATGTAGAGCTTGTAAGCGCGGCTTCCCGCTGCGTTGGTATAGACCGCTTCAATGAACTTTCCGCCCTCCGGCACGATGTCCGCCGTGGACACCGGTGCACGCTGCATCCATCCCTGTAGTCCGGGCCCTGAATGGCGCTTGACGCGATATGGCCAATCGTGCAGCGCGCGGAAACTGCGCGAATGAGCGAATGTAGCCGCGCTTAAGTGCGGATAATCAGTTTCTTCGATTGTTCTCGGCCTTCGCGTCAATGATGGACGGCTTATTTCTGGTGGGAGCGATGTCATCGGTTGGACCGATTGTCATACCAGGATCGGTCTCGCCTCGAAGCATGCGCTGAAGGAGCGCCGTGGCTTCGCTAAGCCGGCCTTGACGCGTGAGGAGCGTCGCTTGAAGCATCATGTCATTCATCTCGAAGCTACCTTTGTTTGGAAACATCACGTGGACACCGCTGAGGCACGCTACGACCAATCCGTCCCCGCGGCGCCTCTCGTTGGACTTCAATTCCCCGCGTCACCGCATTCTGTCGGCGAGAACGGCCTTGACCTCCGGGCTGGCGTGCAACGCTCCCAGCACGACGACCGAAGCGATCGTGGCGCGCGCGAGCTCGGGGGTGACATCCGGTGCGATCGTGGCGAGGCCCAATACATTGATCTCCAGCATCTCTCCGGCGCGGCGCGCCGCTTCGAGATCTTCGCGGCTATAGTTCCGCAGACCGAGATCCAGGCTCTTTCGGGCCGTGGACTGTTTGACGACTTCGGCGTGGCGTTCGAGTTGATTGCGGATTGCGGTTCGAATGAAGTCGGTTCGGTTCGAGTAAAAGCCGTCCTGAACCATCAGATCGATATGGCCGAGGTCGACGAACCCGAGATTGATCGTGATCTTTTCACTGTCACTGGGCTTGGGTCGCAGTTGGTGCACATTATCTGCCATGATCTTACCATCCATATAGACATCCATATGGATGGTATATGGATGGCAAAAGCGATAGTCAAGGGGCGCCTCGCCGGGCACTTGGCTCAAAACGATCTACAGTGCTTGCGCTCGCGCAGCGCCGCGCGGATGCGCTGCGGCGTTGCCGGCACTTCGTCGATCGCGACGCCGAAGGGCGACAGCGCGTCGTTGACGGCGTTGAGCACGGCCGCCGGCGCGCCGATGGCGCCGCCTTCGCCGAGGCCTTTGGCGCCGGTGACGGTGGCGTCGGTCGGCGTTTCGATGTGGTGGAGTTCGAAGCGGGGGATTTCGCGCGCGGTCGGCGGCAGAAAGTCGGCGAGCGTCGCGGTCTGGATGTTGCCGAGGCCGTCGTAGATGATTTCCTCGTAGAGCGCGTTGCCGATGCCTTGCGCGACGCCGCCGTGGACCTGGCCGTCGGCGATCATCGGATTGATGATGCGGCCGGCGTCTTCCGCGACCAGATATTTCTCGATGGTGACGCGGCCGGTCGCGACATCGACCTCGACGATGGCGGCGTGGCAGGCGTTGGAGAAGGTGCCGGGCGGATCGTAGAACGCGGTCTCGGCAAGCCCCGGCGTGATCGCGCCCTTGAAGCGGTGGGTCTGATGATAGGCGGCGCGGGCGAGGTCGGCGATGGCGACGGCGCGGTCGGTGCCGGCGACCTTGGCGAGCCCGGCCTCGAGCACGATGTCGTCCGGCGCCGCTTCCAGAACATGCCCGGCGATGGTGAGGAGTTTGGCCCGGAGCTTGCGCGCGGCGAGGAGCGACGCGCCGCCGGAAATGACCAGCGAGCGGCTGGCAAAAGTGCCCCAGCCATAGGGCGTGCGGTCGGTGTCGCCATGGATCACGCGGACCTGATGCGGCGCGACGCCGACTTCGTCGGCAATGATTTGGGCGAGCGTCGTGCCGAGACCTTGGCCGTGCGGGCTCGCGCCGATGCGCGCCTCGACGCAGGCCCGAGGGGTCCATGACGATGTCCACGCTCTCCCAGCCCGGCGTGATCTCCATGCCGCGCGCGGCGAACGCCGGCGAGCCGTAGCCGGTGCGCTCGGAGAAGGTCGCGAGGCCGAGGCCGAGATAGCGGCCGGCGGCGCGCGCCTGGTGTTGACGGGCGCGGAACGCCGCGAGGTCGAGATGCTCGACCGCCATCTCGAGCGTGGCGCGATAGCTGCCCTCGTCGAACACGAGCCCGGTCGCCGACGTGTAGGGAAAACGGTCGATCAGATTGCGCCGGCGGATCTCTTCCGGCGCGATGCCGAACGCGGCCGCGGCCTTGTCCATCAGGCGCTCGATCGCGAGCGTGATGACCGGGCGCGACACGCCGCGATAGGGCGCCATGGTGCAGGTGTGGGTGGTGACGCCGCGCGCGCGGCAGGAATAGGCGCGCAGATCGTAAGGCCCCGGCATTTCCGCCATCGCCATCAGAGGCTCGACGCCGCAGGTGGTCGGAAAGCACGAATAGGCGCCGACATTGGCGACGATGTCGGCTGCAAGCGCGATGAGCTTGCCGTCGGCGTCGAAGCCGCCTTCCAGCTCGACGTACTGGTCGCGGCTGTGAAAGCTCGCGATCAGATTTTCGCGCCGGTCCTCGCTCCAGGCAAACGTGCCGCGAAACCGCCGCGCCAGATAGACCAGCACGGCGTATTCGGGCGGCAGCGACATTTTCTGCCCGAAGCCGCCGCCGACATCGGGCGCCACCACGCGCAACTCGGCTTCGGGGAATCCGAGCACGTCGGCGATCGCCGTGCGCATCAGATGCGGCATCTGGGTGGCGCAAGTGAGCGTGACCCGGCCGCTCGCGGCGTCATAGGCCGCGTGCGCGCCGCGTGTTTCGAGCGGCGTCGCGTTCTGGCGGTTGGAGCGGAGCGTGACGGCGATGCGCCGCTCGGCCCGCGCCATCGCGGCAGCGAAATCGGGCGTGGCAAAAACGCCTTCGACCACGACATTGCCGGCGCAATTGTCGTGCACCAGCGGCGCGCCGGGTTTTAACGCCTCGCGCGCATCGACCGCGGCCGGGCGTTCCTCGATCTCGACCGTGACCGCATCGGCGATGTCCTCGGCCTCGGCGCTCGTCGGCGCGAACACGGCAGCGAGGGGTTCGCCGACGAAGCGGACCACGTTCTGCGCCAGGATCGGCTGCGCGATCGGCCGGTAATTGAATTTGTGCAGCATCGGCGCGATCGGCCGCACGCCGGCAAGATCGGCGCCGGTGACGATCGGCGCGCCCGGTCGGCGCCGCGATGGCGACGATGCGCCCCGACGCCACCGGGCTGCGGACGAAACGCACCGCATAGGCGGCGGCGAGATCGGCGGTGAAACGGCCGCGGCCCTGGACCAGCGCCGGGTCTTCCAGCCGCCGCATCGCGCGGCCGACCCATTTCAGCCCGGAGCCTTTGGTCGCGCTCGTCATCGACCCTTTATAACGCGGCGGCCGCGCCGTGCTGCTTGAGAATTTGCTCCGCCCGTTCGATCACGGTGCTCGCCGGCACGTCGTGCATGCAGGCGTGGCCGTTAGGGCAACGCTCGAGCTTGCGCAGGTAGCACGGCGCGCAGGGCAGGGGAGCCCGCACCACAGCCTCGGGCCGGCGATAAGGGCCGGCCCAAATCTCGTCGGTCGGGCCGAACACGCTGACCACCGGCCGGCCGAGCGCGACGGCGAGATGCATCGGGCCGGAATCGTTGGTGACGCAGAGCCGCGCGCGGCGGATCAGCGCCGCCAGCTCGGTGAGCGTCGTTTCGCCGGCGAGATTTGTCGCGCCCGGCGCGAGCGCGGCGACCGCGGCGCAGGCCTCGCGTTCGTTGCCGGCACCAACCAGCGCCACCGTGTCGCCGCGACCGAGAAAATGGCGGGCGACCGCGGAAAATTTTTCGCCGTTCCAGCGCTTGGTCTCCCAGTTCGCGCTCGGCGCCATGACGACGAGTTCGCCGCCGCCGATGCCGTGCCGGCGCAGCAACGCGTCGACGCGCCCGTCGGCCGCCGGCGGCAGCGGAAACGCAAAGTCGGCCGGGCCATCATCGAGCCCCAGCATGGGCGCGATCGCGAGATAGCGATCGACCGCATGCATATCGAGCGTCGGCAGCGGGATGAAGTGCGTGTAGGCGAGCCAGGCGCCTTCGCGGGCGCCTTGCCAGGCGTGCTTGCGCGCCTCCTCCGGCAGCTTGCGCGCCGAGGTTTCCCACGCCTGCGGGCGCGGCCGGCCGAAGCCGATGCGCACCGGCGCACCGGTTGCGCGCGCGATCGCGCCGCTGCGGAATTGTCCCTGCAGATCGAGCACCAGATCGTAGCGCGCGGCCCGCAACTGCGCCGCCAGCCGCGCGGCGCTGGCGTAGGGCTCGAGCCGCCACGGCTGCCGCCAGTTGTCGCGGGCGAAGGTGACGACGTTGGAGATTTTCGGATTGGGCCGCAGCAGTTCGGCGATGGCCGGGACGGTGAGCCAATCGAGCCGCGCCGCGGGATAGCGCGCCCGCAGCTTGTTGAGGACCGGCATGGTCTGCACGACATCGCCGACCGCCGACAATTTGATCAGCAGGATGCGCGCGAACGCGCGGCCGCGCAGATCGTTTCCTGGCAAGGTCAAACGGACTCCTGTCCCGCCGCACGCGATACGTTTCCCGGGCGCAGCGCCCCCTCCTTTTCCTCCCCCGCAAGCGGGGGAGGGAAGGGAGGGGAACGCGCTGCTGAACCGGGACCTTCGCAGGCTCGGCGCACGGGACGATCCCGGATCAGCGGTGCACCGCTTCGCGCTGCACCGCTGTCCGGGAAACGTACCGCGGACCCAGTATTACGGCCGCGGCCCTGAGCGCAAGTCTTGCCATGACACCGCTCTCCTGCGACTTTGGGCGAGCCATGTCCGGCCGGCCGGGGGCCGCCGTAAGAGAGGCCGAAAGCGCACCATGAAAGACATTCTCGACAAGCTCGACGAACGCCGCGCCAGTGCCCGCGGCGGCGGCGGCAAAAGGCGCATCGACAACCAGCACAAGCGCGGCAAGCTCACCGCGCGCGAGCGCATCGAGCTCCTGATGGACCGCGACTCGTTCCAGGAGTTCGACATGTTCGTCGAGCACCGCTCCTACGAGTTCGGCATGGAGAAGACCAAGATCGCCGGCGACGGCGTCGTCACCGGCTGGGGCACGGTGAACGGCCGCAGCGTCTTCGTCTTCGCCAAGGATTTCACCGTGTTCGGCGGCGCGCTGTCGGAGACGCACGCGCAGAAGATCATCAAGATCCAGGACATGGCGATGCGGGCGCGCGCGCCGATCATCGGCCTGTTCGACGCCGGCGGCGCCCGCATCCAGGAAGGCGTCGCCGCGCTCGGCGGCTACGGCGAGGTGTTCAAGAGCAACGTCACGTCGTCCGGCGTCATCCCGCAGATTTCGGTGATCATGGGACCGTGCGCCGGCGGCGACGTCTATTCGCCGGCGATGACCGATTTCATCTTCATGGTGCGCGACACCAGCTACATGTTCGTCACCGGCCCCGACGTGGTGAAGACGGTGACCAACGAGATCGTCACCGCGGAGGAACTCGGCGGCGCCTCGGTGCACGCGACCAAATCCTCGATCGCCGACGGCGCCTACGACAACGACGTCGAGTGCCTGCTGCAGATGCGCCGGCTGGTCGATTTCCTGCCCGCGAGCTTTTCCGCCGGCGTGCCGGAATGGCCGTCGCTCGACGACATCGACCGCGTCGAGCCCTCGCTCGACACGCTGGTGCCCGACAACCCCAACAAGCCCTACGACATCAAAGAGCTGATCCTCAAAGTCGTCGACGAGGGCGATTTCTTCGAGCTCTCGGAAACCTTCGCCCGCAACATCGTCATCGGCTTCGGCCGCATCGGCGGCCGCACCGTCGGCTTCGTCGCCAACCAGCCGATGGTTTTGGCCGGCGTGCTCGACAGTGACGCCAGCCGCAAGGCGGCGCGGTTCGTGCGCTTCTGCGACGCCTTCAACATCCCGATCGTCACCTTCGTCGACGTGCCCGGATTTTTGCCCGGCACCGCGCAGGAATATGGCGGCCTGATCAAGCACGGCGCCAAATTGTTGTTCGCCTATTCGCAGGCGACCGTGCCGCTCGTCACCGTGATCACGCGCAAGGCGTTCGGCGGCGCCTACGACGTGATGGCGTCAAAACACATCGGCGGCGACGTGAACTACGCCTGGCCGACCGCGCAGATCGCGGTGATGGGCGCCAAGGGCGCCGTCGAGATCATCTTCCGCGCCGACCTCGGGGATCCTGAAAAAATCGCCGCGCGCACCAAGGAATACGAGGAGCGGTTTCTGTCGCCCTTCATCGCCGCCGAGCGCGGCTATATCGACGACGTGATTATGCCGCACGCGACGCGGGCGCGGATCGCGCGGGCGCTGGCGATGCTCAAGGGGAAGAGCGTGGAGATGCCAGTGCGGAAGCACGATAATTTGCCAGTCTAGGTTGTCACGCGCTTGTTTGACGGCTACATTCGACGCATGGGTAAGACGGTACAGATCGACGACGACGTGATGCGCGCGGCCGAGCGCTTGGCCGCCGAACGCGGTACGACGCCTGGAGAAGTGATTTCCGAACTGGCGCGGCGCGAGTTAACGCGGCCCCCGCGGGGACCTTTGATCGAACGCAACGGTTTTTATGTGCTTCCCTCGCGTGGAGAAGTCGTGACGTCGGCATTGGTCAAGCGTCTGCTCGAAGATGCCGATCGCGAAGACGCGGGGTTACGCCCTGAGGACTGACGATGCGGGTCTTGTTCGATGTCAACTTCCTGATCGCAATCATCGACGAGGGCCACGAGCATCACTGGGAAGCGCATAAATGGTGGGCTGCCAACATTTCCGCCGGCTGGGCCACATGCCCCCTCACCGAGAACGGCATGGTGCGCATCATGTCACAGTCGCGATCCTCGCGGATATCGGCGGTGGAGTTGCCAAGATCATGACCGACGCGCGCCCGGATGCGCTCGCGAATGCGATCGATTTCGGCCCAAGCCTCTTCCTTGGTAGGTTTCGCAGCCGCGCGCAGCGCCTCGCGGGCAATGTCACTCACCGATTTTCCCGCGGCTTTGGCCTTGTTCTTGAGCCGCGCGGCGGTGGCGTCGTCGACATTGCGCACCAGGATATCGACCATGACCGGCTCCTTGATATCAACATGATATCAGCGCTTGCGGATGTTTCAAGGGCTGCACGTTGCTATGAGCAAGCGGTCGCCTTTGGTCACGCTATGAGCCCGCCTGCCGGCGAAGCGCGCGCGACCCGAACGAACTCATGACGATTTGTGCTTGGCCCGCATGTTCCTGGCGTGGTCCTCGAGATGCCGGAGCGCGCTGAGGTAGGTTTGCAGCGCCTTTTCGGCCTCGATCGTGGGCTCGCCTGCCGCCGCGAGACGGGCGATGAGCGCCTGCTGATCGGCGACGATCTTGCGCGCCGTCGCGACGCGTTGCGCCAGCAGAACAAGTTCGGGCCGCTTCCTGGGCATAGCGCTTCGTAAAAACGCGCTTGACGTCAAAATTGAGCGCCAAAGCGAGCGTCAACGGCCGGCCTGGCTCGTCTTGGAGAGAGGCCTAGGCCAGGAGATGCGCCCGATGTGCACGCGCGATACGACGACGGCGTGACGGTACCGTGTCGTTGCCACGTCCCGCCGACATCACGCGGTGCCACCACATCAACTCTTAGGTCGGCCACGCCTGGAGCAAGGAAGCGATCATGAGCGATGCGATCGTCGGAAATCTGTCACGTGACAGTCATGAACATATTTGCTCGTACTTAACGCGTCTTTATGAGTTTTACCTCTAACGAATTCAATCAATCATACGTTCTTTCATAGGTCCTTTCGACGCTGGAAATTTCAGACGATCATGATCGCGCCCCTTCGCAAACTCAGTGTTCCGCGGCCGTCGCTGTTGGCGGACATCTCGATCGTCGAGCGGATGTGGCGCGCCGCGCTCGTGCCCGGCAAGCCATTGCCGCAATACGAAGACGTCGTGCTCGGCAGTCTGGGACGATTGGCCGATCATTTGCTGCTGTTCGAGGGCGACAGCGCGGCGACGTTCCGGGTGCTGCGGTGTGGTCGCAAGGTGCATGAATGGATCGGCGTCGACGTGCTCAATAAACGCCTTGCCGAGCTGCCGCGCGACTGCGCCATCGCGCTCGGCGAGGCGCTGGTGCGATCGATCGACGCGTCGGCGCCGGTGCCACACCAAATGCACCGGGTGTGCGACGGCATGGTCGAGACCTACGAGATGCTCGCCTTTCCGATGGCGTGCCGCTGGGGCGCGCCGCTCGCCGGCGTCTATGTGGCGGAGGCGGGCACGCGCTACAATCTGGTCGACACCATCTTCCGCTCGACCGAGGAGGGCATCTTGGCGCTCGCGGCGCTGCGCGATGCCGCCGGCACGGTGGTCGATTTTCAGATCGTCGCCTGCAACCAGGGCGCGGCGGAGATGTTCGGCGTCGGCGAGCAGGACCTTTATCTGTGCCGGCTGTCGGAGCTGCCGCTCGGATCGTCCGCCGCCGCCGTTCGTGACCGGCTGGCGGCGAGCATCGGCGCCAAGCGTGTCGATCAGTTCGAGTTCGCGTTTCGGCGCGGCGGCGACGTCCACGTCAATGCCGGCGTCGCTTCGGTCGGCGACCTCCTTTCGCTCACGCTGACCGACATCGGCGATCTCAAAGCTCGCGAAGCGTCGTTCCGCCTGCTGTTCGACGGCAATCCAGTGCCGATGTGGCTCTATGACCCGAACAATCTCAGAATCGTCAACGTCAACGATGCCGCGGTCAGCCATTACGGCTATCCCCGCGCGCGATTCGAAGGGATGTCGCTGCCGGAGCTGTGGCCGCGCGACGAACGCGACATCCATCGCGAGGTGGCGAAGTCGATCGGCGACAAGTACCAGTCGGACCGGACTTGGCGCCATCTCAAGGCCGACGGCAGCGAGATCGAGGTCCTGACCTATGCGCGCCGCGTTTCTTACGGCAGCGGGTCCGCCGTGCTGGTCGCCGTGGTCGACGTCACCGAGCGGAAGCAAGCCGAGGCGCGCATCGCCTATATGGCGAGCCACGACGCGTTGACCGGCTTGCCCAACCGCGTGCTGTTTCACGAGCGGCTCGACGAACTGCTGGCGCGGCTCGCCCGCGGCGGCGACCATCTCGCGGTGCATTGCATCGATCTCGATCATTTCAAGGGCGTCAACGACACGCTCGGCCATCCGATCGGCGACGAGCTTCTGAAAATCGTCGCCGAGCGCCTGCGCGGCAGTCTGCGCGACAGCGATATGGTGGCGCGGCTCGGCGGCGACGAATTCGCCGTGGTGCAGTGTCCGTTGCACGATCCCAACGAAGCGAGCAGCCTCGCCAACGCGCTGATCGAGATCGTCAGCAAGCCCTACGAGGTGCAGGGCCACGAGTTCGTGGTCGGCGCCTCGATCGGCATCGCGCTCGCTCCCGGCGACGGCGAGGAGGCGGATGCGCTGCTGCGCAACGCCGATATGGCGCTCTACCGGGCCAAGGCCGAAGGCCGCGGCACCGCGCATTTCTTCGAGCCGGAGATGGACCGCCGCATCCAGGCGCGCCGCATGCTGGAGCTCGATCTGCGCAAGGCGTTCGCCAATGGCGAGTTCGAATTGTTCTACCAGCCGCTGATTCAGCTCGATACCAACGCCGTCAGCGGCTTCGAGGCGCTGCTGCGCTGGCACCATCCGGAACGCGGCATGATCGCGCCGGGCGAATTCATTCCGCTCGCCGAAGACATCGGCCTGATCGTGCCGCTCGGCGAGTGGGTGCTGCGCACGGCCTGCGCCGAAGCGATGCGGTGGCCAGCCGAGTTCAAGGTCGCGGTCAATCTGTCGCCGGCGCAGTTCCGCAGCCGCGGCGTGGTCAAGGCCGTGATGACGGCGCTCGCCTATTCGGGCCTGTCCGCCGCGCGCCTGGAATTGGAGATCACCGAGACGGTCCTGCTCGGCGAGACCGAATCCAATCTCGCAACCTTGCACCAGTTGCGCGAGCTTGGCGTGCGCATCTCGATGGACGATTTCGGCACCGGCTATTCGTCCTTGAGCTATCTGCGCTGCTTTCCGTTCGACAAGATCAAGATCGACCGCTCGTTCGTCAGCGAGCTGTCGGAACGTCCCGATTGCGTCGCCATCATCCGCGCCGTCGCCGGCTTGGGGCTGAGCCTCGGCATCGCGACGACGGCGGAAGGCGTCGAGACGGCCGAGCAGCTCGAGCGCGTGCGCGCGGAAGGCTGCACCGAAGTGCAGGGTTACCTGTTCAGTCCGCCGCGCCCGGTGTCGGAGTTGGGCTTGCTGATGTACGGCGAGACCGGAAAAGCGGCGGCCGTCGCGTAACGGACCCAACTGCCGAAACCTTGCCGGGATCATCATGAACTTCGTGCATGGCGGCCAGCACGAAGCGGCGGTTGACGGCGCGGCGCTTCTCGTTCCTAAGCGGCGCATGGGAGCCGCCGGGCCACCGACTACGCCGCGTACTTTCGCCGACGTTGCCGTCTTCGCGGCGCCGGGCGTTTTCGTCGTGCTGTGGTCGTCGGGGTTTGTCGGCGCCAAGTTCGGCCTGGCGTACGCCGAGCCGCTGACGTTTTTGTCGCTGCGGATGGCGGGCGTGCTGGTGGCGCTCGGCATCATCATCGCGCTGACGCGGCCGAAATGGCCGAACGCCGCCGGCATGCTGCACAGCGCTTTGACCGGGCTCATGGTGCATGGACTTTATCTCGGCGGCGTGTTCGTTGCGATCGAGAACGGGCTTTCCGCCGGCCTTGCCGCGCTGATCGTCAGCTTGCAGCCGGTGCTCACCTCGACGCTGGCCAATCGCTGGCTCGGCGAACGCGTCGTGGCGCGGCAGTGGCTCGGCTTGGTGCTGGGTCTCGTCGGCGTTTATCTGGTGCTGTACGAGCGGACGGCGGCCGGCTCGTCGACGCCCTTGGCCTGGGTCGCGGTAACGGTCGCTTTGATCGGCATCACCGTCGGCACGCTGTACCAGAAGCGCTTCGGCGGCGGCATGGATTGGCGGCCGGCGCTTTGCATCCAGTATGCGGCGGCCGGCGCGCTGTTCGCGCTCGGCGCTTTCGGGTTCGAAACCCGCGTGGTGCATTGGACGCCGCAATTCGTGTTGGCCGTGCTTTATCTTGTCGTGGTGCTCTCGCTCGGGGCCGTGTGGCTCTATTATTTCATGATCCGCCGCGCGGCGGCGACGCGGGTGGTCAGCCTGTTCTACCTCACGCCGCCGGTCACCGCACTGATCGCGTGGGCGACGTTCGGCGAGCGCCTGGCGCCCTTAGGGATCGGCGGCATGGCGGTGTGCGTCGCCGGCGTGTTTCTGGTCAATTGGCGGCCCCGTAGCGCCGCCGCGTGAGCCGCGCTAGCTTGCCCGCGGCTAATAATGCCTCGCAGGAGCAAACATGAGCGCCCACGGTCCGATCGAGTACAGGCATGCCACGCCGGAAGTCCGCGCGGTGTTCGACGACATCATGCGGACCCGGCAGGTCGACGACGTCAACAATTTCTGGAAATATCTCGCCCACGATCCGGCCACGCTGTTGCGGACCTGGACGAGCATCAAGGAGATCATGGCGCCGGGCGCGCTCGATGCGCTGACCAAGGAGATGATCTACCTCGCCGTCAGCGTCACCAATGGCTGCGGCTATTGCATCGCCAGCCACACCGCGGCGGCGCGCAAGGCGGGCATGAGCGAGGCCATGTTCGGTGAATTGATGGCCGTCGTCGGCATGGCGAACGAGACCAACCGCCTCGCCAACGGCTATCGCGTGCCGATCGATCCGGCGTTCGAGAAATGAGTTTGACCGGCGCGATTGGTGCGTAAAGTGACTGTCGGTCGAAAAGAAAAGCAGCAAAGGGAGAAACAGATGGCGGTTCGAGTCCACGGCAAATATGCGTTGCGCGGCTGCACCTGCTGCGATGAGACGATGACGCTGAAAGGTTCGGCGCTCAACCGCCGCAATGTGCTGCGCGGCGCCGCCGGCCTGGCCTTGAGCGGGCTCGCCTGGCCCAGCGCCCAGGCCGAAACGCCGGCGCCGAAGGCGTCGATCATCGACGTCCATCATCATTTGTCGCCGCCGGCCTATATCGCCGATTTCGGCAAGCGCAAACTGCTCGAACGGCCGACGCTCGACTGGACGCCGGAGAAATCGATCGCCGACATGGACAAGGCCGGCGTCGCCACCGCGATCCTGTCGATCACCACGCCGGGCGTCTGGTACGGCGACGATGCGGCCGCGGTGCCTTTGGCGCGGGTCTGCAACGAATACGGCGCCAAACTCGCCGGCGACAGCGCGCGGCGGTTCGGCACGTTCGCCATCCTGCCACTGCCGAATGTCGACGCCAGCCTGCGCGAGATCGAATACGCGTTCGACACGCTCAATGCCGACGGCATCGGCCTGATGACGAGCTACGGCGACAAATGGCTCGGCGATCCGGCGTTCGCCCCGGTGATGGACGAACTCAACCGGCGCAAAGCCGTCGTCTTCACCCACCCGACCACGGCGAATTGCTGCCGCAACCTCATCGCCGAAGTGCCGGTGCCCGTCATCGAGTTCGGCACCGATACGACGCGCACGATCGCGAGCCTTGTCTTCACCGGAACGGCGGCGCGCTGCCCCGATATCAAGTTCATTTTCTCGCACGCCGGCGGCACCATGCCGTTTCTGATCGAGCGCTTCGTGCGCCTGCCGCTCATGAGCAAGGACGCCGCAGCCAAGACGCCGGGCGGCGTCCTGCCGGTGCTGCAAAAATTCCGTTACGATACCGCGCAGGCCGCCAATCCGGCGGCGATGGCGGCGCTGACCAAGGTGGTGCCGACCTCGCAGATCCTGTTCGGCACCGATTTCCCGTTCCGTACCGCGGCCGATCACGTCAACGGCCTGAAGGCGATTTTCCAGGACGACGATTGGCGCAAGATCGCACGCGATAACGCGCTGCCACTGTTCCCGCGGCTGCAGGCGGCGTGATCGTCAAATCGGCCCGCTCACCCGATTTGTTTCATGCCCTTGGCAAAGCGCCGGTGGTTGCGCACATAGATGTCGGCGCCGCCGGCGATCATTTTGATCGCGGCGTCGTCGAGCGAACGGATGACGCGCGCGGGCGAGCCGACGATCATCGAGCGTTCGGGGAAAGATTTGCCCTCGGTGACGAGCGCGCCGGCGCCGACCAGGCTGTTGGCGCCGATCACCGCGCCGTTGAGCACGATCGCGCCCATGCCGATCAGGCAATTGGCGCCGATGGTGCAGCCGTGCAGGATGACATTGTGGCCGATGACGCAGTCGGGACCGATGACAAGCGGAAAGCCGAGATCGGTGTGCAGCGTCGCATTGTCCTGAATTTGCGAGCGCTCGCCGAGCTCGATCCATTCGTTGTCGCCGCGCAGCACCGCGCCGAACCAGACGCTGGAATCGGTTCGCAGCCGCACCTTGCCGACGACCGCGGCGGTCGGCGCGATCCAATATTTGCCGTCGTCCGGCAGCTCCGGACGCACCCCGTCGAGTTCGTAGATCATGGATTGCCTTTCAGCGCCGCGGCGAGGCGTTGCGCCTGGTCCGCCAGCACTGTCGGCTCTTCCTTGAAGCTCGCCGGCGGCTTGAGCGCCACCCCGTTCTGGCGCGGGATGACGTGAATGTGGAGGTGGAACACCACTTGGCCGCCGGCTGGCTCGTTGAATTGCTGAATGGTGAGGCCGTCGGCGGCGAACACCTTGACCGCCGCGCGCGCGATCGTCTGCGTCGTCTTGATGAGGCTCGCCAGATCGTCGGGCGCGATGTCGAGCAGCGTGCGCGCCGGCGCCTTCGGGATCACCAGCGTGTGGCCCGGCGCCCGCGGCATGATGTCGAGAAAGGCGAACGCCTTGTCGTCCTCGTAGACCTTGTAGGCCGGCAATTCGCCGCGCAGGATTTTGGCAAAAACGTTGTTTTGATCGTAGCTCGGCATCGTTCTCTCCGGCGGGTGCAACGCGTTGCAATCCTAGTCAATCCTGCTCGAGAGCGAAATCCTTGCGGAACGGGCCGGTGGCGGCAAGTTCTTCGCCGGCCGCCGCGACATAGGCGCGCTCGCGCTCGAGGTAGTCGGCGATCGCCCGCCGCAGCGCCGGATCGGCGATGTAATGCGCCGAATAGGTGGTGGTCGGCATGTAGCCGCGCGCGATCTTGTGCTCGCCCTGGGCGCCGGCTTCGACGCGCTCGAGCTTGTGCGCGATCGCGTAGTCGATCGCCTGGTAGTAGCACAATTCGAAATGCAGGAACGGGTGGTGCTCGACCGCGCCCCAGTGGCGGCCGAACAGCGTGTGCGAGCCGATAAAATTGATGGCGCCGGCGACCCAGCACCCGGCGCGCTTGGCCATCACCAGGAGAATGCGGTCGCCCATCGCCTCGCCGATCAGCGAGAAGAACGGCCGGGTGAGATAGGGGCGACCCCATTTGCGCGAGCCGGTCTCCATGTAGAAGGCGAAGAAATGGTCCCAGAACGTCTTCGGTGAGGTCGCTGCCGGTCAGGCAGTGCACCTCGATGCCGTTCGCCAGCGCCTCCTGGCGTTCGCGCTTTATGGTCTTGCGCTTGCGCGAGGCGAGGGCGCCGAGAAAGTCGTCGAAGCTGCCGTAGCCGGCATTCTGCCAATGGAACTGCTGGTCGTTGCGCTGCAGGAAGCCGAGTTCGCCCAGAAAGCGGAATTCCGGCTCCGTCGCGAAGGTGACGTGGACGCCGGAGGCGTGGTCGACACGGCACAGTTCGACCAGGCCCGCCACAAGCGTCCGCCGGACCGTATCGGCCTGCGGGCCCGGCCGGACCAGAAGCCGCGGTCCGGTCGCCGGCGTAAACGGCACCGCGACCTGCAGTTTCGGGTAATAGCTGCCGCCGGCGTTGGCATAGGCTTCGGCCCAGCCGTAATCGAACACGTATTCGCCGCGCGAATGGCTCTTGAGATAGCACGGCGCCGCGGCGACCAGCGTGCCGTCCGGCGCCGTCACCAGCACGTGCTGGACTTGCCAGCCAGTGCGGCCGCCAACCGACTTCGAGGTCTCCAAGGCTTTAAGAAATGCATGGGATAAGAATGGGTTGAAGACGAAATCCTGATCTGCCGCCTGAATTTGCGCCGCGACACCCTGCGCCGCCTCGCAACCGGATCGAGAGGCAGGCGAGGGCAACGCTGCGCTCCCCGGATTGGCGCAGGCATCCCACTGTGCCGCACCGATATCGCCGATCGCCTCGGCGACGCTGACGCGCAGATCCCCGGCCGCGGCGGCGGCTTGATCGCGGGAAGGCTGATGCTCGTCGCCGGCCTGGTTCATTGCGGTTCGCTCAAGAGTTCGCTCAACAGCCTGGTCGACAACCTGGTCAACAACTTTGGCCTCACGGCAAAAAACCCTCGAAGATCATCTGGTCGGCATAGCGCGCGGCGCGTTGCCGTTCCGCCGGCGTTTTCACCGCCCAGGTCAAGAGCGGCAGGCACAAAGCGTGCCGCGCGACAAGCGGCGCCAGCGCCGGCAGGTCGGCAATAGAATAAGCGACGAACTGCGGCCGCGCCATGAAGGCCGGCAGCAGGGAACCCATGCTGTAACGCAGCCACGCCGGCATCTGATCCCAATACGGGTGCGGCCGATATTTCGCTGCAACAATTCCGCGCGGCAGGCGAGGGGATTTTTGCCGCAGCAGGGCAAGCTGCATCGGATCGAACGACATCGGCGCGGCCGGGCCGCCATAGCCCGACAGCACGGTCGCGACGCGACCCGGCAGGCGCGCATCGCCGTCGAACCGGCTCTTGATCTCGACGACGAGCGTCGCGCGGCCGCCGATGAGATCGCACAGTTCGCCGAGCGTCATCATGCGCGCGTCGGCGTCACGGAACGGCACCCGCTCGAGCGCGGCGGCGCTCATTTGATCGAGCCGGCCTTCGCCCTCGGTGAGGCGGCCGAGCATATCGTCATGATGCACCATGGCCTCGCCGTCGGCGCTCACCTGCACGTCGACCTCGATGCCGTAACCGCCCGCGATCGCCGCGGTGACGGCAGCCGCGGTGTTCTCGATCACGCCGCGGGTGGCGTCATGCAGCCCGCGGTGGGCGATCGGCCGCGCGGTGAGCCAATCGAGGGTCGTTGCGCCACGATTGTCAGGACACCTCGAACAGCCCCTCGACTTCCATCGCCGCATCGAGCGGCAACGCCGAGACGCCGATCGTGGAGCGGGCGTGCTTGCCCTTCTCGCCGAACGCCGCGACCATGAGGTCGGAGGCGCCGTTCATCACCTTCGGGCCTTCCTGAAAACCCGGCGCCGAATTGACGAAACCGCCGAGCCGGACCACGCGCAAAACCTTGTCGAGATCGCCGAGCGCGGCCTTGACCTGCGCCAGCACGTTGATGGCGCAGGCCCGCGCCGCCTTCTGCCCGTCCTCGATCGAGACGCCGGCGCCGAGCTGGCCCTTGGCGGCGAGCTTGCCGTTGTCGTCGAAGCAGAGCTGGCCCGACACCACAAGCAAATTGCCGGTGCGCACGAACGGCACATAGTTGGCGCTCGGCGCCGCCGGTTCCTTGAGTACGACACCGAGTTCGCCCAACTTCTTCTCGATCGTTCCGGCCATTTGCATCCTCCAAAATCCCAATAACGGCGCTGAGCGCTCGAGCCGGCGCTTCTCGCCGATCGCAGCTTACCATGCAAGCCGTTACGGCGCCGACCAGTTGCGGCCGGCTGGCAAGCCTCCTATCTTTGCCGCCACGTTCGGGGATGGGCAGGGGGAGGCGAACTCCGGCAACGGGCGAAGCGAAAGAGGTTTTTCCAGTGACTGTCTCGATAACGGCGCGCGATCCTGTCGTCGCCTTGGCGTTGATTTTGGCATTGATTTTCGCTGCCCTTTCGGCCTCACACGCGGTTGCCCAGGATGGCGCGCGGCAAGGCGCCCAACCGCAGCCGCAATCTCCACCGCAAGCCCAACCGATCATGCTGGTGCCGCACCGCGCCATCTACGATCTCAGTCTCGGCGCGACTCGCGGCAATTCGCAAATCGTCGGCGTCTCGGGCCGCATCTTCTACGATTTCGACGGCAACGCCTGCGACGGCTATACGCTGCAGTTCCGCCAGGTCTCCGAGCTCGATTCCGGCGAAGGCAAGAAGGCCACCAGCGATCTGCGCTCGACCACCTGGGAAGGCGCCGACGCCAAGAGCTTCAAGTTCAACTCGCAAAACTTCCTCAACGAGAATCTGGTCGATTCGGTCGACGGCCAAGCCGAGCGCGGCGCGGCGGCGACCGCGGTCAATCTGGTGAAGCCGGTCCACAAGGCGCTCGACGTTGGCGCCGCGGTGGTATTTCCGACCGAGCACATGGTGCGGGTGATCAACGCCGCCCGCGCCGGCCAGACTATACTCGATTTTCCGGTCTATGACGGGTCCGACACCGGCGACAAAGTGTTCGATACCCTCACCGTGATCGGCCACAAGCTCGACGCCGACGACCGCAAGCACGACGACGCCGCCGACGAGCCGGACAATCAGAAAAAGCTCGCCAACGTGCCGCGCTGGCCGGTCACGATCAGCTATTTCGATCAAAACGTCGCGCCGAAATCCGGCGAGCAGACGCCGGTTTACGCCATCGGCTTCGAGCTTTACGAGAACGGCATTTCGCGCACGCTGTCGCTCGACTACAACGACTTCGTCGTCAGCGGCAAGCTCACCCAGCTGGAAATCAAGGAACGTCAAGCCCTGCCATTGAGTGCCGCGTAAGCGCATGCATTCTCGCGGCGCAATTGCGTCCGAGTTTTGGCGAACGTCGAGGCCGAGGGCGGCCACAAGGGCCGCCCCTACGGAGGATGTATTCGCTCCGACATTACGATCCGTAGGGGCGGCCCTTGTGGGCGCCCGCACCACCCATCAAACAAACAAAAAGGAAGGCGGAACGCCGACAGACGCATTGTCTCATGATGCCGTGCGACGGCACGGCCGCGCGCTCCAGCGGGACGCGCTCGCCTGTCGGCGTTCCACCGCGGCTCTTGCCGTTGGGCCTCTCGGCCCGCGGGCGCAACTTCAGGCCAGGCTTCCTGGGTACGAGGCGGGACGTTCGATCCTGTAAGGCCGCGCCAACCGGGGCACGGAGACCTCGCGTTCCTAAACGGGCGTTACCCGCGCCCGCCAGTCCCAGTCCAGGGAACGCACCTCCCGGACCGGTCGTAGTGCCGGTCAGATGATGCCCGAAGCTGCCCGGGTGCGGCTTGCGAGACCGCGCGCGGGCACCGCACTCGCTCCGCATTCAGGGATCGCCTCTAGAATGCGTTCCTTTACGTGAGCGAGATTCGGTGTTTTGTAGCCGAAAACGTGACATTGGTCAAGCGAAAAGTCACTCATAGGCGGACAAGCTCTGCGCGCCACGCCGTTGAAGCACTCGTCCGTCAGCGCATCTTCAAAACAATGACCTGGTCGCTGCTTGGATCGGTGACCGGCCGAAGCTTCTTCACCTGGTCGGGCGATACGGCGCCGGCATCGTTGCCCCAGGCGCCGCGGACGAAGCTCAGCACGTCGGCGATCTCTCCGTCGCGCAACTGAACCCGGAACTGCGGCATGCGGTAGGCGTCCGGCACGCCTTTGACGACGAGCGGCTCCGCGCCGTTGAGCACCAGATTGACGAGCGAGGACGCATCGCGATCGAGCACGGCGGGATTGCCGGCGAGCGGCGGCATGAATGGCGGCTGACCCTTGCCGTCGGCGCCGTGGCAGGCGGCGCAGGCGCCGAGATAGGTTGCCGCGCCGGGTTTTTGTGCGTTGCCGCTTGGCGGCGATTTTGAACGTCGTATCCGCGTAGGTGAACGGGGTCTGGTCTGCCGTCGCCGGCAGCGATTTGAGGAAAACCGCCATCGCCCGGGTATCGTCCGCGGTCAAATATGGCGTGCTGTTGTTGACCACATCGAGCATCGAGCCGAACGCGACGCCCTTGTCGTTGTGGCCGGTTTTGAGGAAGGCATCGATGTCATCGACCGACCAGCCGCCGAGCCCGGTGCGCTTGTCGCCGCGCAGGTCGGGTGCGGACCACGCATCGAGTTCTGCGCCCTGCAAATAAGCGGAGCTGCCATCGTCGAGCGCTTTTTCCTGGATGGCCCAGCCGCGCGGCGTGTGACAGGCGCCGCAATGTCCTAAACCTTCGATGAGATAGGCGCCACGGTTCCATTGCGCGTCATGATCCTGGCGGACGGTAAATCCGGGTCGCGGCGCAAAAACCGCGTTCCAGATCGCCAGCGGCCAGCGCGGACTAAAATACCAGGGAATCTCGTTCGGCTTGTTGGGTTGCTTGACCGCCGGCACATCTTTCATGAAGAAAGCGTAGAGCGCCGTAAGATCATCGTCGGTCATTTTGGCGTAGGAAGGATAGGGCATTGCCGGATAAAGCCGATGCCCATCCTTGGCAACGCCGGAGCGAACCGCGCGGTCGAAATCCTGCAGCGAATAATTGCCGATGCCGGTCTCGGCGTCGGGCGTGATGTTGGTCGAATAGATCGTCCCCATCGGGGTGCCCATCTTCAATCCGCCGGCGAAGGCTTTGCCGCCTTTGGCGGAATGGCAGGCGACGCAATCACCGGCGCGGGCGAGATATTCGCCTTTGCTGGTGGGCGCCTGCGTCTGCTGTGCATGCAAGGGCGAACCTGCGCACGACAGCAATACGGAGAGGGTGGCAAGAAGCTGGGCAAGAAGCCGGAATTGACTCATGATTCTGTCGATAATTCCTGAGCGGCCACGAAGCGGCCCCTCATCAAAAATGAGGAAGGTGTTTCATCTGCGCCCGGCCGCCACGGCAGGTGTCAGACGGCGCTGTAAGACAAATCGTGGTCCATGATCGGCAGCGTGCGAATGCGCTTGCCGGTGGCGGCGAATATGGCGTTCACAACAGCGCCGGCGATCGGCGGCGTTGCGGGCTCGCCCGCGCCGCCCCAGACCTTGCCGCCGCTGGGCACCAGGTGGACGTCGATCTTCGGCGCCTCGGCCAGCCGCACCATCCGATACGTATCGAAATTGCCCTGCACCGGAACGCCGTTCTTGATCGTGATCTTGCCAAACAGGGCGGCGGACAGCCCGAAGATCACGCTGCCCTCCGCCTGTTCGGCAATGGTCAGCGGATTGACCATGTAGCGCGTGTCGAGCGCGACGGTAACGCGGTTCACTTTCAACTCGCCGCTCGGCTTGACGGTGACTTCGGCCACCTGCGCGCAAAGGCTGTCGGTGTCTTCGCAGATGGCGATGCCGCGCCCGGTGCCGCGCGGGAGCGGCTTGCCCCAATCGGCCTTTTTCGCCGCCGTGTCGAGCACCTCGAGCCAGTCCGGCTTGCCTTCGAGCAGTTTTCGCCGCACCTGATAAGGATCGAGGCCGCTCCCTGCCGCGATCTCATCGAGGAAGCTCTCGATCGCGAAGACATGCTGGTTGGCGCCCGGCGCGCGCCAGAACCACACCGGCAGGTGGGTATTTTTGATCAGCGCCTCGACGCGGGTGTTCGCCACCTTGTAGCCGTTGTCGGCCAATCCCGCGACGGCCTGGGGTTCCAGTTTCTTCGGCGGCCGCTTGATGCCGACGCTGTCCCAGATCGACGAAGTAACGACACGCATCGACCACGCGGTCGGCATGCCGTCGGCGCCTGCGGCGGCTTTGAAGGCGACCACCGCATGGGGGCGGAATTTGTCCTGCCTTGTGTCTTCCTCGCGGGTCCACACCAGCTTGACCGGCTTTTGCACGATTTTGGCGATCGCGATCGCCTGCGCGACCTCATCGTTGGCGTCGCGGCGTCCGAACCCGCCGCCGACGAAGCCGTTGTGGACGTAAACCTGTTCGGGCTCGAGGCCCGCGGCTTTGGCCGCGGCTTCGGTCGCTTCGAGTGCGTCTTGCGTCCCGACCCAGACATCGAGGCGGTCGGCTTGCAGGTGCACCGTCGCGTTCATCGGCTCCATCGGCGAATGCGACAGGTAGGGGGTCTCGTAAATCGCCTCGAATGTCTTCGCGCCGTTCGCCAAGGCCCGATCAACGTCGCCGTCATTGCGTGCGGACAGCATCGTCTCGTTCAGCGCCGCGTGAAACTCCTGGGAGAGTTTGTCGCTGTCGAGGGAGGCGGCCGCGCCGCCATCCCATTCCGGCTGGAGCCGGGCGAGCGCCTGCTTGGCGCGCCAGTAGCTGCCTTCGGCGACTACGGCGACGGCATTATCAAGCTTGACCACCTTAATGACGCCGGGCGCGCCGGCGAGCGCCGTCTCGTCGACACTCTTCAATTTGCCGCCGGGAACGGGGCAGGCATTGATGGCGGCGAAGACCATGCCCGGCACGTTCGCGTCGATGCCGAATTTGGCGGAGCCGTCGATCTTGTGCACCACGTCGACGCGCGGCATCGGCTTGCCGATGAACGTGAATTGAGCGGGCGTCTTGATCGCGGGCTCCTGTGCCAGCTTGATCTTCGCCGCATCCGCCGTCAGTTCGCCATAGCGCAGCGTCCGTCCCGACGGACCGTGGGTGACGACGCTCGATGCTGCCGTGCATTCCGATGCCGGCACATTCCATTGCGCGGCCGCAGCCGCGATCAGGCGCTCGCGCGCGCTCGCGCCGACCTGCTGCATCTTCTTTTGCGATGCCCGTACCGAGCGGCTGCCGTGCGAGAACATGGCGCCGTAAACCTTGTTTTCGCGGAGATTGCGGTTGGGGGAAGCGTATTCGATACGCACCTTCGACCAATCGCAGTTGAGCTCTTCGGTAATCATCATCGGCAGCGCGGTCATGCTGCCTTGGCCCATCTCCGAGCGTTGATAACGGATCAGGATGGAAATCGTCGGGATCTATGGCGATCCACGCGTCGATCTCGTTGGCGGCGTAGGCGTTGTCGTCGTTCCACGGCTGCGCCACGACAGTCGCGGCTTTGGCTTCACCGAGACCGGTGCCGATGCCGAGCATCAAGCCGCCGGCGGCGCTGGTTGCGGTGAGGAGGAAAGTGCGGCGGGTGAGATTGATATTCATCGCGGCACCTTCACGCTTTCATCATGTCGGCGGCGCGATGGATCGCGCGGCGCAGCCGTTCATAGGTTCCGCAACGGCAGATGTTGGTGATACTCGCATCGATCTCGGCGTCGGTCGGGTTGGGGTACTGCTCGAGAAACGAGACGGCCGCCATGATCTGCCCGGACTGGCAGTAGCCGCATTGCGGCACGTCTTCGGACAGCCAGGCCTGCTGCACCGGGTGCTTGCCGTCGGGTGAAAGCCCTTCGATGGTGACGATGCTGGCGCCGGAGAGGGTGCCGATCGGCACCGAGCAGGAGCGCATCGCTCGTCCGTTGATATGGACGGTGCAGGCGCCGCACTGGGCGATCCCGCAGCCGAATTTCGTGCCGGTCAGTCCGACGGCATCGCGCAACGCCCAAAGCAGCGGCGTATCCGGTTCTAGCTCGATATCGTGCTGTGTTCCATTGACCGTGAGCGTGATCATACTGGCTCTCTTCGGTTGGAAACCAAGACCTTACGGGTCATCGGTGTCGGCAAGACCTTACGGGTCATCGGTGTCGGGACGGCAGGATAACCTATTTGCTTGAATCAATTTAGGCGGGCCAATCACGGTTCCGTCAAATCCGCCACACCTCGGGTGAGGGGGCTCGCGCCAGCAGCATGTCCGCTATGCTTGAAAAGGGTACGAAGGAGGCGAGCGCTGCCGACGACTCAGTCCTTCCGCCGCTCGAACGCCAGCCCCCTGATCACCGCGTCGTCGCCAAAGCGGGCGCGGACGCGGTCGACGGCGTGCTCGGCCTCCGCCGCACGGGCGTCAACGAAATCGGCGGGGTCGGCTTCTTCCGCCGGGGCCAGCGCGCTGACGCCGACGCCGAGCAGGCGGAATTTGGTGCCGTCGGTCTCGCGTGCGAGCAGTTGCTTGGCGGCGGCGAAGATTTTGCCCGCGAGCTGGGTCGGCGCCGCGAACGAATGGGCACGGGTGCGGAGCTTGAAGTCGGCGGTCTTGAGCTTCAGCGTCACGGTCGCGCCGGCGAGCGCCTTGTCCTTGAGCCGCGCGGAAACTTCTTCCGCCTGGTTCCACAGAATGCGCTCCAGCGCGGCGAAGTCCGACAAATCGCGCTCGAATGTGGTCTCGGCGGAAACGCTCTTGGTTTCGCGGTCGGCGGAGATTTTGCGGGGGTCGACGCCGCGGGCCAGGCGAGCGAGGCGGCGGCCTTCCTCGCCATAGCGGCGCATCATTTCGATCTCGCTCGCCTGCTGCAGATCGGCGATGCGATGGAAGCCGTCGCGCGCGAGCCGCGCGGCGCTGGCCTTGCCGACGCCGAAAATGAAGCCGACCGGCTTCGGCGCGAGGAACGCCGGCGCTTCGCTCGCGCCCATCACGGCAAAGCCGCGTGGCTTGTCGAGGTCGGACGCGATCTTGGCGAGGAATTTGTTGCAGGAAAGCCCGATCGAGACGGTGATACCGATTTTTTGCTCGACCTTTGCGGCGAAGCGCGCCAGCACCTTGGCCGGCGGCAGGCCGTGCAGGCGCTCGGTGCCGGAGAGATCGAGAAACGCCTCGTCGATCGACAAAGGTTCGACCAGCGGCGTCAAAGCAAACATCAGCTGGCGCACCTCGCGGCCGACGCGGGCGTATTTGTCGATGTTCGGCCGCACGACGCGCGCCTGCGGACACAGCCGCAGCGCTTCGAACATCGGCATCGCCGATTTGACCCCGAACGTGCGCGCGACATAGCAGGCGGTGGCGACGACGCCGCGCTTGCCGCCGCCGATGATCACCGGCTCGGCGGCGAGCGACGGATCGTCGCGCTTCTCGATGGTGGCGTAGAAGGCGTCGCAATCGATATGGGCGATGGCGAGGCGGTCGAGTTCAGCATGACGCAGCAGGCGCGGCGAGCCGCAGGCGGCGCAGCGCACGGCGTGCGGCGACGCGTCGGCAAGGCAGTCGCGGCAGAACGCGGTGCTGACGGGTGGTGGTCCCATTGGCGGCAAGGGCGCTGGAGCGAAGGCATCAGCCAACTCTCACTGGGCGAGTATATGTTCGATTGTGCCGGCGAGGGTACTGGGGACGGATAGCCGACGGCAACGGCTTGATCAACGAAAATGTCAATGCTAACGTCATTTCTCCTGTCAAGAAGAGGTCACTGTGACGCCATGACCAGCGCATTGGCCTTACGGCTCGATCAAATCCAGCGCTGTGCAAAGGTTTCCGCGCGGGAAGTCGCAGAACTTCTCAACACCACGCCGGAAACGGTTTCACGATGGCGGACGGGACGCACGGAACCCCAGCCGGATCGTCGCGACAGCCTGCTTCGGCTGGAATGGCTTGTGAACGAACTTTCCGAACTCTATCCGCCAGAAGAAGCGCATCTTTGGCTTTATGCCCCACATAAGCGCCTTGCCGGCCGCAGGCCGGCCGATCTGATCCAAGCCGGCGAAGGCGAGCAGGTGTTGCGCATCATCGCGCAGCTCAAGGATGGCGCCTTCGTCTGACCGAGAGGGAGCGCGAAGTTCGCAAATCGATTCTTCCCTTGTTTGGTGCTCACGGGAAGTCACGTTCCCGATGACGGCCGAGCGCGGTGCGGGCACGCGCGACCTCGGCCGGATCGATCCCGGCGTCGGCGGCGAAAGCGATCAAAAGGCCCTCATTGCCGAGCATATGCTCCAAAACCCCGGCGAGAAAGCGGGGCTCGCGTGCGGCCGCGCGGATGTCCGCGGCGGCGATTCCGGTCATGTTGAGAAATCCGGCGAGCCGGTCCGGCTCGGCGGCGATGAAGGAAAGCGCCTGAATCGCCAGGTTTTCCGCGGTTTCTCGGCTCGGCCGCATGGGCGCCTTCATTGGGTTCCATTTGCCTTTCCGTAACAAATCGGGACTAGGTTGTGGCCGCTGGGCGCTGCGGCTTTTCCGGCGCGCCCGGCCCATCGCACGGTGGGCGTTGGCCGGGGGACAGAAGGGTTGAGGGATGGCGAAGACCGTCCTGATCGTGGAGGACAATGAGCTGAATATGAAGCTCTTCCACGATCTGTTGGAAGCTCACGGCTACACCACGGTGGGGACGCGCAGCGGCATCGAGGCGCTCGACCTCGCGCGCAAATATCGTCCCGATCTGATCCTGATGGACATTCAGCTGCCCGAAGTTTCCGGCCTCGAGGTCACCAAATGGCTCAAGGACGACCAGGAACTCAAGCACATCCCGGTCGTCGCCGTCACCGCCTTCGCGATGAAAGGCGACGAGGAGCGCATCCGCGAGGGCGGCTGCGAGGCCTATCTGTCGAAGCCGATCTCGGTAGCGAAGTTCATCGAGACGGTGCGGCACTTCCTCGGCAACGCATAGGACCGCAATGACAGCCCGCGTTCTCGTGGTTGACGACATCCCGGCCAACGTCAAGCTCCTGGAAGCGCGACTGTCGGCCGAATATTTCGACGTCGTCACCGCGATGAGCGGCGACGAGGCGCTGGCGATCTGCGAACGCGCCGAGTGCGACCTCGTCCTGCTCGACGTGATGATGCCCGACATGGACGGTTTCGAGGTGTGCCGGCGGCTCAAGACCAACCCGGTGACCCATCACATTCCCGTGGTCATGGTCACCGCGCTCGACCAGCCGTCCGACCGGGTGCGCGGCCTCGAAGCCGGCGCCGACGATTTCCTCACCAAGCCGATCCCCGAACTCGCTTTGACCGCGCGGGTGCGGCAGCTCACGCGGCTCAAGATGGTGACCGACGAATTGCGCATGCGCGCGCTGACCTCCCGCGACATCGGCATCGAATCGCCGGAACGCGAGGCGGTCGCCGACACCGGCCGCGGCGGGCGCGTGCTCATCGTCGACGACCGCGCGGCCGCGGCCGAGCGCATCGCCGCGATGCTCGGGACCGAACACACCGTCGAGGTCGAGCCCAATCCGGCCGAGGCGCTGTTCCACGCCGCCGACGGCAATTTCGACCTGCTGATCGTTTCGCTCGGCCTCGAAAATTTCGATGCGCTGCGGCTGTGCAGCCAGGTGCGCTCGCTCGACCGCACCCGCAACATTCCCATTCTCGCCGTCACCGAGCCCGACAACCATGCCCGCATGGTGCGCGGCCTCGAAATCGGCGTGAACGATTATCTGATGCGCCCGATCGACAAGAACGAACTGTTGGCGCGGGCGCGCACGCAGGTGCGCAAGCGCCGCTACACCGAACGGCTGCGCGACAATGTGCAGCTTTCGATCGAAATGGCGATCACCGACGCGCTCACCGGCCTGTTCAACCGCCGCTACATGGAAACCCATCTCGGCACCCTGATCGAGCAGGCGGCGTCGCGCGGCAAGCCGCTGGCGGCGCTGGTGCTCGACATCGACTATTTCAAATCGGTCAACGACAATTACGGCCACGACGCCGGCGACGACGTGCTGCGCGACTTCGCGCTGCGCATCAAGCGCTCGATCCGCGGCATCGATCTCGCCTGCCGCTACGGCGGCGAGGAGTTCGTCGTCATCATGCCGGAGACGGACATGGCGGTGGCTGCCATGGTGGCGGAGCGTTTACGCCGGCGCATCGCTGCCGAGCCGTTCGCGATCGATCGCGGGTCGCGGACCATTCCGGTCACGATCTCGGTCGGCATCGCGGCGCTGCGCGGGCGCGACGACAATGCCGCGGCCGTGCTCAAGCGCGCCGACCAGGCGCTCTACCGGGCCAAGCGCGACGGCCGCAACCGGGTCGTGCCTGACGCGGCGTAGGGCTCTTTTTCCGCTCATTTGCGGGATTCCAGGCGCCGCAGCCTGGCGCATTCATCACGAATCCAGAACGGCCGGAGACCGTCATTTTGGCGGAACTTTGACGGTTGATTTCTCTGGCCGTTGCGGTAGCCTTGTGCCCGCAATCAGCAATACAGGCGCCTTCCCAGCGAGCCGGGAAATCCGGCCGGGTTGGCGCGGATGCGTGTTCGATAGACTCAAAGCTTCATAGACCCGGCTTCATAGACTGAAGCTCGAGTGACGGAAGTTTGATAACCCTACGGAATGCTCAGGTCCGCCGCATCTCCTGGGTCCGTGGGGTTCGGCCGGCACGGGGGCGGTGCGAGTGGCCTCCTCATGACACCGCTCCCGGCCGGCCACCTTTTTTGCCGGCGGCGAGCCCCGCTGCCCGATATCCCACGCAATTTTGGCTACAGGCAATTTTCACTGCAGGCAATTTTCACTACAGAAACGGCGACGTCAGCGTCGGCGACTCGTTCAACGCGTGCGCCATGAACTCCAACGCGCCGCGCACCGCCGCGCGATCGGCCGGTCCGCCCAGGCAGACGCGAACGGCCTCGGGCGGCGCGCCGTCGGTGACGAAGGCATCGCTTGCCACCACGCTCACCCCGGTCGAACGGGTGTGGCCGACGAACGCCGAGCGGGTCCAGGGCTCCGGCAGCGACAGCCAGAGGTGAAAGCCGACCGGATCGGCGCGGTAGGTTCCTGCCGGCAGGATCGCCGCGGCGAGCTTTTGCCGCGCGATCGATTCCCGGCGCACGGCCGCGAGCAGCGCGTCGGCGGTGCCGTCATTGATCCAGCGGGTCGCGAGCGCGATCGTCACCGGCGATGCCATCACCGTCGCCGTGCGTACCGAAGAAGCAAACAGCCAGCCGGAGCGCACGTCGGGCGCCACGACATAGGCGATGCGCAGCCCGGCGCCGAGACATTTGGCGAGACCGGCGACATGCCAGGTGATGTCCGGCGCCAGCGCCGCGAACGCCGAGGGGCCGTTGGTCGGCAGGAAGCCGTACGGGTCGTCTTCGATGATCGCGACGCCGTGGCGGCGCGCGATGGCGATGATGTCGTGGCGGCGTTGTTGCGCGATCGTGTGCGTCGTCGGGTTGAGCAAGGTCGGGTTGAGATAAAGCGCGCGCGGCGAGAACCGTGCGCAGGCGTCGGCGAACGCTTGCGCGTCGACGCCATCGTCGTCCATCGGCAGGCCGACATGGCGCAGGCCAAGCTGTGCCGCGATCGACCGCGCGCCGGGATAAGTGAGGTCTTCCGACAGCAGCACATCGCCGGCCTTGGCGATCACGCCGAGGATGCCGAGCAGCGCAGGATGGGCGCCGGGCGCGATGAACAGGCGTTCGTGCTGCGGCACCAATTCGCGATGGCGCAGCCAATGCGCCGCCGCTTCCTTGTCGGCGGCGACGCCACCAAAGCCCTGATAGCGCATCAGATAAACCAGATCGCTGCCGATGGCTTCGAGACCGTCCTGCATGCGGTCGAGCAGTTCCGGATCGTCGGGTTCCGGCGGCAGATTCATCGACAGGTCGACGATTTCCGGATGGCGCGCGACCGGGCCGTGCCGCCTTCTGGCCGAGGCGCGCACGAAAGTGCCCTGGCCGACGCGAGATTCGATCAGGCCGCGCCGTTGCGCCTCGACATAGCCGCGGGCGACGGTGGTGAAGTCGACCTCGAGCCGGCGCGCCAGCGTGCGCTGCGCCGGCAGGCGGTCGGCCGGAGAGAGCTTGCCGCTGCGGATGTCTTCGGCAATCGCGTCGGCGATGGCGAGATAACGCGGCTTGCCCAGTTTCGAGAGCTGCGGCGCCCATTCAGTCATTTGCGTCGTCGCATTGGTTGCCGGTGCTCTGGTTATCGGTGCTTTGATTGTTGATCAGTTCGCGCCTATCCGCGTCCACTGCGGCTGCCGAATTGACTGTATATTGTTGCATGCGGTCGCGGCAACAAGATTTGTTGTTCGAGTGCCGTCGATCTGAAAGATCAGCCCTGCGGAACCACATGAGCCATGAAACATGCAATGTAATTCAGCATTCTGCTGCTCAATTTTAGGGCGTAGCGGATTTCTGAAAAATATCTCGCCGAAATGCGCGGCAGGAATTGATTGCAAAAACGCCGGATATTGACTGGATTTGATGAATGGATGTGCATGCGGGCATTTGGCATGTGCCTTGCTCTCATTGCATCCGGCCGGATGCGGCCGACAACTTTCAGCAAGGGAGCTTCATATGCCTGCCGTCACCATGCCCCCGCACAAGAAGGGTGACTTTCTGGTCGATTATGAGGAAAAGGTCTTCGAGGACGTCAAGGCCAATCCCGGCGAAAAAGCGCTGGTGACCTTCCACACCGTGGCGTTCGAAGGTTCCATCGGTCTCGTCAATATTCTCCAAGCGCTGCGGCTGCACCGCAAAGGCTTCAAGACCACGATCCTGTTGTACGGCCCGGGCGTGACGCTCGGCGTGCAGCGCGGATTCCCGAAGCTCGGCGACGAGCCGTTCCCCGGCGCGCAGAATTTCGCCAACCAGCTGACCAAATTCATGAGCGAAGGCGGCGAGATTTATTGCTGCCGTTTCGCGCTGCAGATGCTGTACGGCCATGGCGAGCCGTCGCTTTTGCCCGGCATCCGGCCGATCAGCCCGCTCGACGTGCTCGACCTCATTCTGCTGCACCGGCGCGACAACGCCTTCATGTTCAACACTTGGACGCTGTGAACATTTGGACGCTTTAAGCACTTGAGCGGAAGCACAGGAGAAGACGGGCATGACGGAAAAAAAATCCGTACGTGTCGCCGCGGTGCAAATGGCACCGGACCTCGAGACGGCGGACGGAACGCTGTCGAAAGTGCTCGCCGCCATCGCCGAAGCTTCGGCCAAGGGCGCGCGGCTCGTGGTCTTTCCCGAGACGTTCGTGCCCTGGTACCCGTACTTCTCCTTCGTCCATCCGCCGGTCGCGACCGGCGCCGAGCACATCCGGCTCTACGACAACGCCGTGATGGTGCCGGGACCGGTGACGGAAGCGGTCGCGGCGGCGGCCAAGCGCAACGCCATCGTGGTCGTGCTCGGCGTCAACGAGCGCGACCACGGCTCGCTCTATAACGCCCAGCTCGATTTTCGACGCCGACGGCGGCGCTGCGCCTCAAGCGCCGCAAGATCACGCCGACGTTTCATGAGCGGATGATCTGGGGGCAGGGCGACGGCGCCGGTCTCACCGTGGTCGATACCGCGGTCGGGCGCGTCGGGGCGCTGGCGTGCTGGGAGCATTATAATCCGCTCGCGCGCTACGCCCTCATGGCGCAGCACGAGGAAATTCACGTCGCGCAATTTCCGGGCTCGATGGTCGGGCAGATTTTTGCCGATCAGATGGAAGTGACGATCCGCCACCACGCGCTGGAGAGCGGCTGTTTCGTCGTCAACTCGACCGGCTGGCTCACCGAAGAGCAGATCGCGAAAATTTCTCCCGAGGAGAAGCTGCGCAAGGCGCTGCGCGGCGGCTGCATGACGGCGATCGTCTCGCCCGAAGGCGCGCACATCGTGCCGCCGCTCACCCAGGGCGAGGGCATTCTGCTCGCCGATCTCGACATGGGTCTCATCGTCAAGCGCAAGCGCATGATGGATTCGGTCGGCCACTATGCCCGGCCGGAACTCCTCAAGCTCGTGCTCGACGACCGTCCCGCGCACGCCATGGAAACCGCGATGGACAACACCATGGACGCCGAGCGCGCGCATGAACTTTCAGCTTTTCACCAACTTGCGAATGGGAGTGCGTCCGATGAAGCCGACGACGCCCAAGGCCATACTGGCCAAGGTCATGCCGACCGCGCAGCTGATCAACGAGTTGCAGTCCTGCGGGGTTCGGCTCGTTGATCCGAAGGCCGGGCTCGAAAGCCGCCGCGGCGGCGCCGGACCCTCGGACCACAAGGCGCTGACCATCGACGGCGTGACCGTGATGATCCCGGTGCACACGGCGCCGGCGTTCGAGAGCCCCTATCTCGTCGCCAAGCCGGATGCGTCGGGAGAGAGCGCGATCAGCCGCGACGGCGTGACGCTCGCCGAGCGTCAGCTTTCCGGCGCGGCCGCGCTTTTATGACCTCACGACCGCGGACGGCGTGCCGTACTGGAAGATCGCGGTGCTGCACAGCCGCGATGTTTTGGCGACGACGGTGCTGCAGACCTGCACGCGCTATCAGAGCCGCACCAAGACCTGCCAGTTCTGCGCCATCGGCCAGTCGCTCGCCGCCGGCCGCACCATCGAACGCAAGACGCCGGCGCAACTCGCCGAAGTCGCCAAGGCCGCGGTCGAGCTCGACGGCGTCAAGCACATGGTGATGACGACCGGCACCCCGCCGGCGCGCGACCGCGGCGCGGCGATCCTCGCCGAAAGCGCGCGGGCGGTGAAGGCCGCGGTCGATCTGCCGATCCAGGGGCAATGCGAACCGCCGGACGAACTCATCTGGTTCGAGCGCATGCGTCAATCCGGCATCGATGCGCTCGGCATACATCTTGAAGCGGTAACCGAGGAAGTGCGGGCGCACGTCATGCCGGGCAAGGCGCAGGTCAGCGTCGAGCGTTATTTCGAGGCGTTCGCGGCCGCGGTGCCGGTGTTCGGGCGCGGCCAAGTGTCGACCTACATTCTGGCCGGCCTCGGCGACAGCAAGGAGGCGATCCTCTCGACCTGCGAGCGGCTGATCGCGCTCGGCGTCTATCCCTTCGTCGTGCCGTTCGTGCCGATCTCCGGCACGCCCTTGGAAAGCCATCCGCCGCCGTCCGCCGGCTTCATGCACGACATTCTCGGCCCGCTGGCGCGCATGCTGCGCGCGGGCGGCCTGCAGGCGGCCGACATCAAGGCGGGCTGCGGCAAATGCGGGGCGTGTTCGGCGCTTTCGACCTACGAGCGGGAGGCCGTCGCATGATCTTCGATCCGTTTCCCGAGTTTCTGCCGTCGGAGTACCGCGTCAAATTCGCGACCGAGCCGTGGGAACGCCGCGACGCCGCGGCGCTGCGCCGGCGCGTCTTTTGCGATGAGCAAAAAATCTTCGCCGGCGACGATCGCGATGCGATCGACGAGGTGGCGATCCCGATCGTCGCGCTGTCGTCGTTTGCCGTCGCGACGCAGGAGGTCGTCGGCACGGTGCGCATTCATCGCGCCGAGCCGGGCGTGTGGTGGGGCTCGCGGCTCGCGGTCGCGGGAGCTTACCGGCGCGTCTCGGCGCTCGGCACCTCGCTGATCCGCCTTGCCGTCTCCTCGGCGCATGCGCGCGGCTGCAAGCGCTTCTACGCCCATGTGCAAACGCAGAATGCGCCGCTGTTTCACCGGCTGGGCTGGACGACGCTCGACGAGAAGCTGCTGCACGGCCATCCCCACCATTTCATGCAGGCCGACCTCGGCCGTTACCCGCCGATCGCGGATGCGGAGGTCGGCTTCTTGTCGTTGCCGAAGGCGGCCTGATGCTCGGCGCTGCGGCACTGCGCGATTTGGCTGCGACCTTGCGCGCCGGCCGCGGGCTCGCCGCCAAGCACGACATCGCCGCGGTCGCCGCGCGGCTGTCGCTGTCGAGCGACGATGCCGTGCCGGTCGGCGACGATTGCGCCGCGATCCCCGACGGCGACGGTTTTCTGCTGCTGGCGATCGAAGGTTTCATCAATGCGTTCGTCGCGCGCGATCCCTGGTTCGCCGGCTGGTGCGGCGCGATGGTCAACATCTCCGACGTCGCGGCGATGGGCGGGCGGCCGCTCGCCATCGTCGACGCCGTCTGGGCGGCGGGCGAGGCGGGGGCGGCGCCGGTGCTCGAGGGCTTGCGCGCGGCGTCACGAACCTACGGCGTGCCGGTCGTCGGCGGCCACACCAACGCCCGCACCGATCGCGGCCAGCTCGCGGTGGCGATCCTGGGCCGTGCCAAGTCTTTACTCACCTCGTTCGACGCGCGTCCCGGCGACCGCTTGATCGCGGCGATCGATCTGCGCGGCCGTTACCGCGAACCGTTCTCGAACTGGGAAGCCGCAACCGACGCACCGGCGGCGCGGTTGCGCGGCGATCTAGAAATCTTGCCGACATTGGCGGAGGCCGGACTGGCCATGGCCGCCAAGGACATTTCCCAGGGCGGGCTGATCGGTACCGCGATGATGTTTTCGGAATGCTCGAAGGTCGGCGCGTCGATAGAACTTGATGACGTGCCGCGGCCCGATAGCGTGCCGCTCGAGCGCTGGCTGCAAACTTTTCCGAGCTTCGGCTTTCTGATCGCGGCGCGGCCGGCGAATGCGCCCGCCGTTCTGGCGCGCTTTCGCGACCGTGGCATCGCGGCGGCCGACATCGGCGCCTTCACCGCGGATCGCCGCGTGACGATCGCCGCCGGCGCGGCCGCGGAAACGATCTGGGATTTTGCCCGCGAGCCGCTGCTCGGTTGCGTCAGATCCGAGGTGTTCGCATGAGCCAAGCGGTAGAGCGCTGCGCGTCGCCATCCTGGCGCATTCGACCAACCCGCGCGGCGGCGTGGTGCACGCGCTCGAACTCGGCGACGCGCTCACCCGCCTCGGCCACGAGGCGACGGTCTTTGCTCCCGACACCACGGGCGCCGGCTTTTTTCGCGACACGCTGTGCCGGACGACATCCGTGCCGGCGGTAGCGGTCGGGCGCGACGTGGGGACGTTGGTCGAAACGCGCGTTGCCGAATATGTCCGCTATTTCGAGCCCCCGGAGCGGCGTGGCTTCGACGTTTGGCATGCGCAGGACGGCATTTCCGGCAATGCGCTGGCGACGCTCAAGGAACGCGGCCTCATCGCCGGCTTTGCCCGCACCGTCCATCACGTCGATCGCTTCGACGACGAACGCGTCGCCGCACGGCAGCGCCGCGCGATCGAAGCGGCCGATCATCTGTTCGTCGTCGGCCACCTGTGGCGCGACCTCTTGGCGCGCGAATTCAGGCGCGACGCCGTCCATGTCGGCAACGGCGTCGACACGGCGCGGTTCTCGCCCGTGCCCGATGCGACCGACGCCGAATTGCGCGCGCGGCTCAATCTGCCGACCGATGCGCCGATCTTTCTCGCCATCGGCGGCGTCGAGGAACGCAAGAACACGGTGCGCTTGTTCCAGGCCTTTCAGGCGCTGCACGCGCAGCATCCGTCATCCCGGCTCCTGATCGCGGGCGGCGCGTCGCTGCTCGACCACGACGCCTATCAAGCCCGGTTCGCCGGCATGCTCGCCCACGGCGGGGCGGCGGCGCGCGCGGTGATGCGAACCGGCACGCTGCGGCAGAAGCTGATGCCGGCGCTCTACCGCGCCGCGACGGCGCTGGTCTTTCCCTCGGTCAAGGAAGGCTTCGGCCTCGTCGTGTTGGAAGCACTGGCGAGCGGCGTGCCGGTCGTGACCTCGCGCATGCCGCCCTTCACCGAATATCTCGGCGAGGACGACGTCGCGTGGTGCGACCCGCGCGATGCCGCGTCGATCGCGGCGGCGATGACGGACGCGCTCGACGGCGTCCGCCGCACGCGGCTCATCCCGCGCGGGCTCGAAGTCGGCGCGCGCCACGATTGGAACAATACCGCGCGCGCCCACCTCGAGACCTACCAAAAACTGCGAGAACCGGCTCATGCCTGAGATGCGCTTTCTCATTCGCTGGCCGGACGGCAACAGCGAGACCTGCTATTCGCCCTCGCTGGTGGTGAAGGACTTTTTCGCGCCGGGACAAAGCTATCCGCTCGCCGATTTTCTCGAACGCAGCCGCGCCGCGCTCGCTATCGCGAGCGAACGGGTGCAGGCGCGCTACGGCTTCCCCTGTTCGCGCGCGATGGCGCAGCTCGATCGGATCGAAGCCGGGGCGAAGGCGTTCGCCGCTCTGCCGGACGCGCGCGTCAACGTTGACGCGTTCGAGGAATAGAAGGAACCGCCCATGAACAAGACGAGCCCGGTCGCGCGCCACGCCGTCGCCGTGATCGGCGGCGGTCAGGCCGGCCTTTCGATCAGCTGGTATCTGACCCAAAGCGGCGTCGATCACGTCGTGTTCGAGAAGGAACGCGCCGCCCAATCCTGGCGCGCCGAGCGCTGGGATACGTTCTGTCTGGTGACGCCGAACTGGCAGTGCCAGCTGCCGGGCTTTCCTTATCGCGGCGCCGACCCGCACGGCTTCATGCTGCGCGAGGAGATAATCGCCTACATGGACGCATTCGTCGCGTCGTTTTCGCCGCCGCTTCTGGAAGGCGTCGCTGTCCGTCATCTGCGCGCCGACGCGCAGCACGGCTTCATGCTGGACGGAACCGACGGCATTCATTTCGCCGATCAGGTGGTGGTCGCTTCGGGCGGTTATCAGGTCCCGATCATTCCGCGCGCGGCCGAGCGTCTTCCCGACGACATCGTTCAGATCCACTCCTCGCTCTACCGCAATCCGGCCGCGCTCCCCGCGGGCGCCGTGCTGGTGATCGGCAGCGGCCAATCCGGCTGCCAGATCGCCGAGGACCTGCATCTCGCCGGCCGCAAAGTGCATCTCGCCGTCGGCGACGCGCCGCGGGTGGCGCGGCGCTATCGCGGCAAGGACGTGGTCGAGTGGCTGCATCTGATGGGCTATTACGATCTCCCGGTGCACGATCACCCGCTGCGCGAAGGCGTGCGCGACAAGACCAATCACTACGTCACCGGCCGCGACGGCGGGCGCGATATCGATCTGCGCCAGCGCGCGCGCGAAGGCATGGAGCTTTACGGCAAGCTCGTGGACGTCGCGCGGCGATCGCCTCGTCTTCTCCGACGATCTCGGCTATTGCCTCGATCAGGCCGACCAGGTGTCGGAAAGCATCAAGACCTCTATCGACGGCTTCATCGCCAAGAACGCCATCGCCGCGCCGCAGGAGGAGCGCTATCGGCCGGTGTGGACGCCGCCGATGGAACGCACGACGCTCGACTATCGTGCCGCCGGCATCACCTCCATCGTCTGGTGCATCGGATTTCGCAACGACTACACATGGATCGATCTGCCGGTGTTCAACGGCCGCGGTCAGCCGAGCCATGTGCGCGGCGTGACGCCGGTCCCCGGCGTCTATTTTCTCGGGCTGCCGTGGCTCTACACCTGGGGGTCCGGGCGTTTCTCCGGCGTCGCGCGCGACGCGGAATATGTCGCCGAGCAGATCAAGGCGCGCATGGGCAGGGCGCGCGTTGAGCGGCGTTCTTCTCGCGCGCTCAACGAGGCCGCCGTCGGAAGCTGATCCGGACTTTCAGCGCCCGGGGCGGCGCAGGAATTGATCGAGGATCAGTGCCGTCTCGTCGGGGAACCGGTCGATGAAGAAATGCCCGCCCGGCAGCGTCGCGGTCGACACCGCCGTGCAGCGCGCGCGCCAGGCGGCGGCGATGTCGAAGTATTTCTGGATCACGCCGGCTGAGCCCCAAACCACCAGGGTCGGACAATGGACCTTGTTGTCGATGTCGGCGCCGTCATGGTCGAGATCGATGGTCGCGCCGGCGCGGTAGTCCGAAGAGGAGCCGTGGATCATGCCGGGGTCGCGCCAACAGCGGCGGTATTCGGCGAGCATCTCCGAATCGAAGTCCGCAAGCTTGCTCGCGCCCCAGCCGACGAGGCACGTCTCGTAGAAGAAGTCGGGATCGGCCCCGATCAGCCGCTCCGGGAGCGGCTCCGGCTGCGACAGGAAATACCAGTGCCAATAGGCGCCGGCGACGTGCCGGTTGGTTTCCATGAACATCGCGTAGGTCGGGACGATGTCCAATACCGCAAGCGAGCGCACCGCGTCGGGGTGGTCGAGCGCCATGCGGTGGCCGGTCCGCCCGCCGCGATCGTGGCCAATGACATGGAAGCGCTCGAATCCGAGCGCGTGCATCAGCCCGACCTGATCGTTTGCCAGCGCGCGGAACGAATAGTTGGCATTGTCGGGCGCGCATTTCGGCTTCGAACTATCGCCATAGCCGCGCAGATCGGCGCAGACGACGGTGTGGCCACGCGCCAACACCGGCGCGATCTTCGCCCACATCGCCAGATTTTGCGGGAAGCCGTGGAGCAGGAGAACCGGCGGGCCGTGGCCGGCCGTCACGAAGTTGATCTCAACGTCGCCAACGCGGATCCGATCGCGCCGGAAACCCTCGAACAGCATCGAGCGGCCCGGTCGCGCGCCTACTTGATCTTGGCTTCGCGGAACTCGACGTGCTTCTTGGCGACGGGGTCGTACTTCTTCTTGACGAGCTTGTCGGTCATGGTGCGCGAGTTCTTGCGCGTCACGTAATAAAAGCCGGTGTCGGCGCTGGAGACGAGCTTTACCTTGATCGTGGCGGTCTTGGCCATGGTCGGACCTCGATATTTCCGGGCGAATTTGGCCGGCAAACTAGTCGCGGGGCGTCGAAAGTCAAGGAAGGCCGGCAAAATCAAAGGATTTGGCGCGAAAAGCGCTTGTGCAGCATGCGGTAGAGCGGCACTTCCTGGTCGTGGTTCATGCCGGCGGCGATGCGGTCGCGCAGCTCCTCGAGCACGACCGCGGTCACGCCGGGCATGTCGAGGCGGTGGGCGTCTGTGATCGGCAGCCAGACCAGTTCGACGAGTTCGGCGTCCGGCCCGACCAGGCCATCGACGCGGTGGGCGACGGCGGAGACGTCGGCGGCGAAGAAGCGGCTGTCGAACCGCCGCGGCCGCTTGGGCGGGGTGATGGCGCGGGCGACGAAATGGACGGCGCCGAGGTCGGGCAGAATGCCGGCATCAGCGAACGGCCGCCAGGCATCGGGCACGGCGCCGATCGCTCCGTTGGCGCGGGCGCCCAGCATCAGGC
Source organism: uncultured Pseudomonadota bacterium (assembly GCA_963836095.1). Taxonomy (GTDB): domain Bacteria; phylum Pseudomonadota; class Alphaproteobacteria; order Rhizobiales; family Xanthobacteraceae; genus BOG-931. Next base: position 483,629 of record CAWIHU010000008.1, on the reverse strand, counting down.
CGGTCTCCTCGTAGGTTTCGCGCACGGCAGCGAGCGCATAGGCGGCGGCTTTGGCGGGGCTCGGCCGCTTGACCTGCGCCATCAGCCGTTCGGTATCGCGCGCGTGCAAGGGCGCCGCGGTCGGCATCTTGCGGTCGGTGGCCTCGACGCGGCCGCCGGGAAACACGAATTGGCCGGGCGCAAATTTGTGCCGGGTGTGGCGGCGGCCGAGCAGCACTTTCGGCACCGGCTCGGCGCGGTCGATCAGGATCAACGTCGCGGAATCGCGCGGCTTGACGTTGGGAAACGACTGATCGCGGATGGTTTTGGTCAGCCGTTCGGCGCGGTCGGCCGCCGTGCCGGGCGCGACCATGCGGTCGAGTTGGTTGGTCATGGATTATTTGCGTCCAAATGCCGCTATTTCATTTACGGGCGGGTTTCGCTTTGCGCTTTCGTTTTGATGGACGCTCGTTTGTGCGCCCGCGCGGCGGGGTGTGTCCAGTTTTGCGCTTCGGCGCCACGGCGCCGCGATGTTCGCCGCGCAGCAGCTTGAAACGCAACGCCCCGGCGACCGGCGCCGCTTCCACCAGTTCGACCGTCACCGGATCGCCGAGCCTGAAAGTCTCGGCATGGCCGACGAAGGCGCGGCCGGCCTCGTTGAAACGGTAGTATTCGTCGCCGATCAGGCGGGCCGGAATAAAGCCGTCGGCGCCCGTTTCGTCCAGCTCGACGAACAGACCGGCGCGCGTCACCCCGGAAATGTGGCCGTCGAAGATCGCGCCGACCCGGTCGGCCAGGAAGTGCGCGATCAACCGGTCCGCGGTCTCGCGCTCGGCCTTCATGGCGCGGCGCTCGGTCGCCGAGATGTTGGCGGCGATTTCCGCGAGCGCGCGGGTGTCGATTTCCGCCGGCAAGCCGTCGGGGCCGAGCTTGAGCGCGCGGATCAGCGAGCGGTGCACGATCAGATCGGCATAGCGGCGGATCGGCGAGGTGAAATGGGCGTAGCGGCGCAGATTGAGGCCGAAATGGCCGTAGTTTTCCGGCGCATATTCCGCCTGCGCCTGGCTGCGCAGCACGACCTCGTTGACGAGCCGCTCAACGTCGCGGCCCTTGACCCGCTCCAGAATGCGGTTGAACGCGTCCGGCCGCAGCGCGCCGGCCTTGGGCAATGAGATATCGAGCGTCGCCAGAAACTCGCGCAGCGAATTGAGCTTCTCCATGGTCGGCTCGTCGTGGACGCGGTAGACGAGGGGGGTGCGCGCGCGCTCGCAGGTTTCGGCTGCGGCGACGTTGGCGAGGATCATGAACTCCTCGATCAGCCGGTGCGCTTCGAGCCGCTGCGGGATGATGACGCGGTCGACCATGCCGTCGGATTTCAGCACGATCTTGCGCTCTGGGATTTCAAGGTCGAGCGGGCTTCTTTCGTCGCGGGCGTGGCGCACCGTGCGGTAGGCGGCATAGAGCGGCGCGAGGATTTTCTCGACGATCGGCTCGGTGACCTCGTCGGGCCGGCCGGTGACGGCGAGCTGGGCCTGCTCGTAATGCAGCCGCGCGGCCGAGCGGATCACGACGCGATGAAACGTATGCGAACGTTTGCGGCCGTCGGCGCCGATCACCATGCGCACCGCGAGCGCCGGGCGATTTTCGTTGGGCCGCAGCGAGCACAGATCGTTGGAGATGCGCTCCGGCAGCATCGGCACGACGCGGTCGGGGAAATAAACCGAATTGCCGCGTTCGACCGCGGCGCGGTCGAGCGCCGAGCCGGGCCGCACATAATGCGCGACGTCGGCGATGGCGACGGTCACCACATGGCCGCCCGCATTGCGCGGGTCCGGATCGGGCACGGCATGGACGGCGTCGTCATGGTCCTTGGCGTCGGGCGGGTCGATGGTGACGAACGGCACGTCGCGCCAGTCTTCGTGCTCGCCGAATGCGTCCGGGCGCGCGGCGTCGGCTTCCGCCAGCACGGCGCGGCTGAAGGTGTGCGGAATGCCGTGGGCGTGGATCGCGATCAGGCTCACCGCCTTTTCGCTCTTGAGGGAGCCTAGCCGCTCGACCACCTTGCCGGTCGCCAGCCCGAACCGGCCCTGGCGCGAGACTTCGACGGCGACGAGATCGCCATCCTCCGCGCCTGCGGTCGCGTCGGGCGCGATGGCGATTTCCCGGCCCAGCTGTTTCTTGTCGATCGGCACCAGACGGACGCCGCCGTTCGGCACGCTGCGGAGAATGCCGAGCGCGCGGTGCTTGGCGCGGTCGATCAGCTTGATGACGCGGCCGCTCGCGCCGTCTTCGTCCGAGCGCTCGATGCGGATGAGTGCGCGGTCGCCGACGCCGGCCACTTCGCCGGGCTTGGCGCGACGCGGCGTTGCGATGCGGATGACCGGGGCGGCGCCGTGCGCTTCTTCGTCCCATTCCGTCGGGCGCGCCAAAAGTTCGCCGTCGGCGTCGCGGCCGGTCATGTCGGCGAGCACCACCGAGGGCAGGGTGCCGCCGTGATGCACGCGCTTGCGGCGGTGCTCGATCTGACCTTCATCGGCGAGTTCGCGCAGCATGTGCTTGAGCGCCGCGCGGTCGGCGTTCTTGGCGCCGAACGCGCGAGCGATCTCGCGGGTGCCGACCTTGCCGGCATGTTCGCGAATGAAGGCGACCAGCTCTTCGCGCGAGGGAAGGCCTTTTTGTTTCATCGGGCGCTGACCGGCGGTTTTGTCCGTGGTGCGCTGCCCGTCTGGTCGGTTATTCGGCAGCTTGTTTGGTCTTGCGTGATGTTTTGGCGGCGGGCCGCTTGAGCGGCGCGCCCTTGGCGGATGGGTTTTTGGTCGCGCGTGCGCCGCCCGGCGTAGCGCGCTTGGCGGCCTTGCGCGGCCGCGCATGCGGGGCGGGAGCGTGCTCGGCCCGCGCATCGATCAGCGCCGCGGCCTCCGCGAGCGTGATCGTTTCGGGGGTCTGGTCGCGCGGCAGCGTGGCGTTGATGCCGTTGTGACTGACATAGGGGCCGTAGCGGCCGTTCTTGGCGACGATCATCCCGCCCTTGGTCGGATGTTCGCCGACCGGCTTGCCGGGATCGGCGCCGAAGCGGCCACGCCGCGGGCCCTTGGCGAGCTTTTCCGCGATCAGCGTCACCGCCCGGTTGAGGCCGATATGGAACACGTCGTCGCCGGCCTCGAGGCTGGCGTAGGTCTTGCCGTGCTGGACATAGGGGCCGAACCGGCCGACGCCGGCCTTGATCGGCTCGCCGTCCTCGGGATGGCGGCCGACTTCGCGCGGCAATGACAGCAGTGCGAGCGCGCGGGGAAGATCAACGTCGTCCGGCGTCATGCCTTTCATCAGGCTGGCGCGCTTGGGCTTCTCGCCCTCGGCGCCCTCGCCGAGCTGGACATAGGGACCGAAGCGGCCGCTGCGCAATGTCACGTCGAGGCCGCTCGTCGGATCGACGCCGAGCTTTTTGGTGCCGATGTCGGCGGGGCTGCCTTCGCCCGGCACCGACAGCGGGCGGGTGTAGCGGCACTCCGGATAGTTCGAGCAGCCGATGAAGGCGCCGAATTTGGAGAGCTTCAGCGTCAGCCGCCCGTTGGCGCAGGTCGGACATTGCCGCGGGTCGCCGCCGTCGGCGCGCGGCGGGAACAGATGCGGCGCGAAGCAGCGCGTCGAGCGCGTCGATGACTTCGGAGATCTTCAAGTCCTTGATCTCGCCGACCGCGCCGATGAAGTCGCGCCAGAAGTCGCGCAGCACGTCGCGCCAGGCGATCTCGTGGTTCGAGATCAGATCGAGCTGTTCCTCGAGCGAGGCGGTGAAATCGTACTCGACGTATTTGGCGAAGAAGCTTTCCAGGAACGCGACGACGATGCGGCCGCGGTCCTCCGGATAGAGCCGGCGCTTGTCGAGCCGCACATATTGGCGGTCCTTGAGCACCTGCAGGATCGAGGCATAGGTCGACGGCCGGCCGATGCCGAGTTCTTCCATGCGCTTGACGAGGGAGGCTTCCGAATAGCGCGGCGGCGGCTCGGTAAAATGCTGGGTCGCGGCGATCGCGCGCTTGGCGAGGTGTTCGCCGGCGCTCATTGCGGGCAGGCGGCGGGCCTCCTCGTCGTCGAAATCCTCGTCGCGGCCTTCCTGGTAGAGCGCGAGGAAGCCGTCGAATTTCACCACGGTGCCCGTCGCGCGCAGGTCCAACAGCTCCTGCCCTCCCCGCTTGCGGGGGGGAGGGTGGTGGCGGCGATATCGACGGTGGTGCGTTCGAGTTCCGCCAATTCCATCTGGCTGGCGATGGTGCGCAGCCAGATCAATTCGTAGAGCTTGGCCTGGTCGGGGTCGAGGTGGCGCTTCGTCTCGGCCGGCCGCCGGGAGAGTTCGGTCGGGCGGATCGCTTCGTGCGCTTCCTGGGCGTTCTTGGCCTTGGTCTCGTAGCGGCGCGGCGCGCCTGGCACGTAGCGGGCGCCGTAATCTTGGCCGATCACGCTGCGCGCGGCGGAGATCGCCTCAGCCGCGATCTGCACGCCGTCGGTACGCATATAAGTGATGAGGCCGACCGTCTCGCCGCCGATGTCCACGCCTTCATAAAGGCGTTGCGCCACCCGCATGGTGTGGGCGGGGGCGAAGCCGAGCTTGCGGCTCGCTTCCTGTTGCAGGGTCGAGGTGGTGAAGGGCGGCTGCGGATGGCGCTTCTGCGGCCGCGCCTCGACCGAAGTCACGGTGAAAGCGGCGGTCTCCAGCGCCGCCTTGAAGGCCTCCGCCTCGGCGCCCGAGCCGATGTCGAGCCGCTGCAGCTTCTGCCCGTCGGCGCCGACAAGACGCGCCTCGAAGGTCTCGTTGCGCGGCGTCGCCAGCGTCGCCACGATCGACCAGTATTCGCGGCGGACGAATTTTTCGATCTCGAGCTCGCGGTCGCAGACGAGCCGCAGCGCGACCGACTGCACGCGTCCGGCCGAGCGGGCGCCCGGCAGCTTGCGCCACAATACCGGCGACAGCGTGAAGCCGACCAGGTAATCGAGCGCGCGCCGCGCCAGATAGGCATCGACCAGCGCCTGGTCGATGACGCGCGGATGCTTCATCGCCTCGGTCACCGCCTGCTTGGTGATGGCGTTGAACACGACGCGTTCCACGGTCTGCGTGCCGAGCGCCTTCTTCTGCTTGAGGATTTCGAGCACGTGCCAGGAAATCGCCTCGCCCTCGCGGTCGGGGTCGGTGGCGAGAATGAGCTTGTCGGCGTCCTTGACCGCGCGCGCGATGTCGTTGAGGCGCTTTTGCGCCTTGGGGTCGATCTCCCAGATCATGCGGAAATCCGCGTCGGGATCGACCGAGCCATCCTTCGCCGGCAGGTCGCGGACATGGCCGAACGAGGCCAGGACCTCGAAGCCGCGGCCGAGATACTTATTGATCGTTTTTGCCTTGGCGGGCAATTCGACGAGCACGAAATTCATGAAAACCCGTTGATTTTACGTGGCTTTTACACGCTTGCGGCGGCAATTAGGTCCGCCGGGCCGCCGCGAACATGGGTAATGGGCCCCCGCCTGTCAAATGTTCCCCGCCGCCGGGGGATGGTCAATAGACCCGAAAAACCGGCCAGAACGCGGCAAATTGCCGTCGCAGCGAAATAATTCCGGCTGCGGAGAACGCACGTCTCCCGGTTGATTTTTTAGTCGATATATCTAGAAAAGAGTATCGACATGCCGCCGGGCCCCGGAATCGGGAGGCGGGGGAATGGGAACGTCATGAACTCCGAGCAAGACCAGCCGGCAGAAATGCCTGACGCCGCGCTCTACATCGCGTCAATGATCATCGAATTGGCGCGGCTGGCCAAGAGCAATAATCTCGATACGCTTGCCTATCTTCTCGACATGGCGCGATTGGAAGCCGACCAGGTTTCCAAGACCTGGAACGGCCAGGCGAACGGCGGACCGGGCTGAGCGCGCCGGATGCAGCGTAAGGTCGCATGCGGCGCGCCCGCCAGGGCGTGCGAGCGGAAAAAGAAGCTTTTCGCGGCCAATTGTTTGCAAGCGCGCTGCCCCCGCTCGCCGTGGCTGACGGCGCCGCGGCCGCTGCGCTCCGTTGCGACCCTTAGGGGTACATCCTGAATTGAGGAATGGCGCCGCGCGCGCCAAGTTCCACCTATCGCGACGCATCAGAAGCGGACGGAGGCGTGCGCTTTCGGAGATCGGACATGTCCAGCGAAGGAACTCCTTGCCAAGTTTGCGAGCATTGCGGTGCGAGGATGAAGCTCGCCCGGACGGTTCCGAAGCTGGGGGCGTTGCCGGAATTGCGCACCTACCGATGCCCGCGGTGCGAGAGCGTCACGACAATCGTGGTCGAGGTCGAAGCTGTCGCGTGAGCGCGCACGGCGAACGGCTTCTTTGCGGCCATCGCTTTTCATCACCGAACGCCGAGACGGGCGAGGAAGGCCGGACTGGGGTGACCATCGGGGATCATGCCGAAGCGCTGCTCGAGTTCGCGGATGGCGTCCCGCTGGTCGAAATCCAAATGCCCGGTGAAATCCTTGACCGCATAACCCAGGTCGGCGAGCCGGCGCTGCAGCGCGACGCGCGCGTGGCGTGACGGCTGGACATCGTCGCGGGGCCATGCCGCGCGGATCGGTCCGGCGCCGCGCAGCCGGTCCGAAAGCTCCCCCACCGCAAGGGCATAGGCGTCGGAATCATTGTAACGCTTGAGCACGATGAAATTGCCGGTGACGAGGAACGCCGGGCCGGCGGCGCCGCTCGGAAAAAACAAGATCGCCGCCTCCGCGTCGGCCGCTGCCGGAAACGGTTCGCCGTCGGCGCGGCGAAAGCCGCGCTGCGCGAAATCGGCGAACGTGCCGCGGCTTTGCCGGTAATCGAAGCCCGGCGGCACGACGACCTCGACGCCCCACGGCAGCCCCGGCCGCCAGCCGGATTTCTGCAGGTAATTCGCGATCGAGGCCAAGACGTCGGGGACGCTGTGCCAGATGTCCGCGCGGCCGTCGCCGTCGAAATCGACGGCGTAGCGCAAATAGCTCGACGGCAGGAACTGCGCCTGTCCCATGGCGCCGGCCCAGGAGCCGACGAACTCGCTTCGCGGTAGAGGATCGTCGTGCAACATTTTCAGCGCACTCAGTAATTCGTCCCGGAACAGCGGATGCTGAAAGCCCGCCTGAGCGAGGGTCGCCAGCGACCGGAACACGTCCCAGTGCGCCTGCGCTTCGCCGAAGGAGGATTCCACGCCCCAGATGCTGACCAGGACGGTCCTGTCGACGCCGTAGGCGCGCTCGACCGCGCCGAGCGTGTCGGCGAACTGCGCCAATTTGCGCTGGCCGATGGCGATGCGCGAAGGCGAAACCAGGCCGTCGAGATAGGCGGCGTACGGTTTGCCGTATTCGGGCTCCCGCCGCATCGCCGCCAGCACGGCAGGGTCGGGCGTCACTCCGGCAAAGGCGCGCGCGAACGTTGCGCGGTCGATGCCGCGCGCGGCGGCGTCCGGCCAAAGCTGCGCCAGGAACGTCGCAAAGCCATTGCCGTCATCCGCCCGTGCGAACGTGGACGCCACGACCAAGGTCAAAGCCAAACAGACTTGGAACAAGAAGACTTGCAAATAGACTTGTCTGCGTTTCATCCGCGCCTGACATGTTGCGGGCAGCACATTGCCGGGCCGAACGCGTAAAGCAATCCGACGGACCCCGCCACCAATCCTTTCCAGGAGTCATCAGCAATGCCCAATGTCGTGATCACGGGAACGTCCACCGGCATCGGCTGGGGCGCGACGAAAGTCCTCATCAAGAACGGTTTTCGGGTGTTCGGCAGCGTGCGCAAAGTGGCGGATGCCGAACGCCTGGCGGCGGAATTCGGCGAAAATTTCGTGCCGTTACTGTTCGACGTGACCGACGAGGCCGCCGTCAACGCGGCGGCGGCCCAGGTGCGGGCGGAACTTGCCGGCGCGACCTTGGACGGATTGGTCAATAATGCCGGCATCGCGGTCGCCGGGCCGCTGCTCGAACTGTCCGTCGGCGAATTTCGCCATCAGATCGAGGTCAATCTGACCGGCCTGGTCATCGTCACAAAAGCCTTCGCGCCGCTCATCGGCACCGATCCCGAACGCCAGGGCCGGCCCGGCCGCATCGTCAATATCGGCTCGGTCGGCGGGCGCGTCGCCACGCCGTTCCTGGCGCCTTACTGCGCCTCGAAGTTTGCCTTGGAAGGCTTGTCGGAAAGCCTGCGGCGGGAACTTTTGCTGTTCGGGATCGACGTCGTCGTCATCGCGCCCGGCTCGGTGGCGACGCCGATCTGGGACAAGGCGGAAGAGGCCGACATCACGCCCTTTCTCGATACCCCTTACGGACCGCCGCTGCAGCGTTTGCGCAGCTACATGCTGGCGGTCGGCAAAAAAGGGCTGCCGCCGGAACGTCTCGGCGAGGCGGTGCTCCACGCGCTGACCGTCCGCGCATCCGAAGGTGCGTTACGCGGTCTCGCGCCAGCCGCTGCAGGACTTCCTGGCGCGGGCGATGCCCAAACGGCTCGTCGACCGCATCATCGGCAAGCAGCTCGGACTATTGCCGGCGCGCCGCTGACGATCGCAAGCTTCAGCGACTACGCCAGCGACACCAGGCCGCCGCCGTGGCGCTCCAGCCGTCCGGCGATTTCAAGTTCCAAGAGCACCATCCGCACCACGGCGGGTGAACTTCCCGACAGCCGCACCAGATCGTCGATCAGAAGCGGCGCCGGGCCGAGCAGCGCGATGATGCGGGCGCGCTCGTCGGGCGCCGGCTCGGCCTCCTCGTAGGGACTTTCGGGCAGCGGCGGCTCGGGCTCGCGGGCCGGGAATTTGCCGTCGTCGATGATCGGCCGCAGCACGGAGACGATATCGGCGGTCTCGGTGACCGGGGTCGCGCCCTGCTTGATCAGGCCGTTGGTGCCCTCGGCCCGCGGATCGAGCGGCGAACCTGGAACGGCGAACACCTCGCGGCCCTGTTCGAGCGCAAACCGCGCCGTGATCAACGAGCCGGAGCGCTTGGCGGCCTCGACGATCACGATCCCGAGCGACAGTCCGGAGATCAGGCGGTTGCGACGTGGAAAGTCGCGGCCGCGCGGCTCCCAGCCGAACGGCATTTCGGAGAGCGCCGCGCCGGCGGTCAGAATGGCGTCGAGGAGTTCGGCGTGCTCAGGCGGATAGATGCGGTCCTGCCCGCCGGCGAGCACGGCGACCGTGCCGGTCGAAAGCGACGCGCGATGTGCCGCCGCGTCGATGCCGCGCGCCAAGCCTGAGACCACCGCAAAGCCCGCTTCGCCGAGCTCGCGGGCGATGAGCTGGGTGAACTTGACCCCGGCGCCCGAGGCGTTGCGCGAGCCGACGACCGCGATGAGCGGCAGCGCGAATACCGCGGCGTGGCCCCGGATCGTGATCAAGGGCGGCGCGTCGTCGATCATCTGCAGGGGCAGCGGATAAGCGGGCTCGCCGAGCGCCACGAAATCGGCGCCGAGCCGTTGCGCTGCGGCGATCTCGCGCTCCGCCTCGCCGCGCGTGTAAATTTTCGTGGCGCTGGCGCCGCCGCGGCGGGCGAGCGACGGCAGCGCTTCGAGCGCGGCGTGCGCGCCGCCGAATTGATTGATCAGGGCGCGAAACGTGCGCGGACCGACATTCTGACTGCGAATGAGCCGCAGCCAATCGATCCGCTGCTCGTCCGTCAGGCGGACGCCTTGCGTGCCTTCGGTCACATCGCCCCCGACTGTCGACAGCGGTTAAGACACTCCGATCCTACAACCAAGAGGACAAAACGGTTAGGCCCAAGGTGAGCTGTTGCAAAGCGTCCGCCGAACAGGCAACGTTATTGCCAGCGGCCGCTACAAATGGGCATGGGCAAGCTGCGGTTTCGGCTTGGGGTGGGGCTTTGGCCAAACGCGAATTTCGGGTCGTTTTGATCAAGCCGTCGCATTACGACGATGACGGCTACGTCATTCAGTGGCGGCGCTCGATGATACCCTCGAATAGCCTCGCTAGCCTGTACGGGCTAGTCGAGGATTGCGGGCGTGATCGCGTGCTCGGTCCTGACGTCGACATCGCCATCGAGGCTTGCGACGAATGCAACACCGTCATCGATGTTGCCGGGCTCACCCGCCGCATTCGGGCAGGTGGCGGCGGCATGGTGGCGCTGGTCGGCGTTCAATCCAACCAGTTTCCGCGCGCGCTCGAGTTCGGGCGGCAGTTCCGTGCTTCGAATATTCCCGTCGTCATCGGCGGATTTCACGTCAGCGGCTGCCTCGCCATGCTGCCCGAATTGCCCGCGGACCTGCAGGAAGCGCTCGATCTCGGCATCCACTTGTTTGCCGGCGAGACCGAGGGCCGGATGGCCGGACTGTTGGGTGACGTTGCGGCGGGGCGTGCCGCGCCGATCTACAATCATCTCGACGATATGCCGACCCTCGCCGGCGCGGTTCGGCCGGTGTTGCCACGTGAGGTGATCACTCGGGTCGCCGCGCACTACACCACCTTCGATGCCGGTCGCGGCTGCCCGTTTCAGTGCAGCTTCTGTACCATCATCAATGTGCAGGGCCGCACGTCGCGCCACCGCTCAGCCGATGACGTGGAAGCGATCGTGCGTGCCAACACCGCCCAAGGCATCACGCGTTTCTTCATCACCGACGACAATTTCGCCCGCAACCGCAATTGGGAGTCCATCCTCGATCGGCTGATCGCGTTGCGGGAGGCGCACGGTTTCAGCATCCATCTGATTCTGCAGGTCGACACGCTCTGTCACCGCATTCCCGGCTTCATCGACAAGGCGGCGCGCGCCGGCTGCGTCTTCGTGTTCATCGGATTGGAGAACATCAACCCCAAATCGCTGATGGGAACCAAGAAGCGTCAGAACAAAATCTGGGAATACCGCGAGATGCTGCTCGCCTGGCGGCGCAACAAGGTCGTCACTTATGCCGGCTACATCCTGGGCTTTCCGACCGATACGCCGCAGACGATCGCGCGCGACATCGAGATCATTAAACGGGAGTTGCCGGTCGATCTCCTCGAGTTCTTCTGCTTGACGCCGCTGCCGGGCAGCGAGGACCACAAGAATCTGCATGTGCGCGGGGTGCCGATGGACCCCGACATGAACAAATACGACGGCGAGCACGTCTGCACCGACCATCCCTTGATGTCGCGCGAGACCCTGGCGCGGGTCTATGTGGACGCCTGGCGGCGCTATTACACCGACGAGCACGTTGAGACGATCCTGCGTCGTGCCGTCGCCTCCGGTTTCAATCGGAGCAAGGTTCGCGACAAATTAACCGGCCTGTTGACCGTGTTTTCCGGATCAGTTCGCATCGAGGGTGTGCATCCGCTGCAAGCCGGTCTTGTCCGCCGCAAGCTGCGCAGCCAGCGCCGTCCCGGCATGCCGACCCTTAATCCACTGCTATTCTACCCGTGGCGGTTCGCCGAGTCCGTGCACACGTTGGCGCAGTGGCTTCGGCTGTGGTTGCGTTATCGCCGCATCATGGGGCGCGTTTTGGCCGACCCGAGTTCGCGAAGCTACAGCGATGAGGCTCTGCGCCCCGTCGCCGCCGGCGAGAGCGACAACCTCGTCGAAGTATTCGCGGATAAGATTCCGCATACGCACGGCGCGCCGTCGCGCGTTGCCGCGGCCGTTTAGTGCGAGTTATCGTGCACGAAGCCTGATCGCGCGTCAGGGGCGGTGATTGGGCGGCGGCCGTTTGCGGGGCGGCGCGGTCTGCACCCTGACGCAGCCATTGGCGCCGCAGACGTTGGTCACAGGCAGTACGAGGGAGGTGGCCGCCGGCGCGCCGATCGGAGTAGCGCAGTAGCCGTCATCGCCGCGGCTTGCCCGCCGCGTACCGAAATGAGCGCCGCCGCAGCGACCGCGACCATCAGCGTCTTGCGCATACCGGGCCTCCTGGCGTTCGCCGTGACGCAAGCCGACGGCTTGGTCAGCAATTCTCTCGGAGTCTAGGCCGCAACGGCGCCGGTAGCCAAACGCCGTCAGCCATGCGATCAAACGATCAGCTTAGGCGCCGCGCGTCGAACCGCCGCCGATCTTGGTTTCCGTGCCGCGAATCAGCCGCGCGATGTTGGCGCGGTGCATGATCCATAACAGGGCCGAGAGCAGCAGGAACAATTCCGCGGCGGTGAGATCGCCGCGCCACCACAAAAACGCTGGCGTCGCTGCGCTCGCGATCAAGGCCGCGAGCGAGGAGTAGCGGGTCACCCCGGCGACCGCGAGCCAGACGGCGCAGAACGCGATGGCCGCGGGCCACGCGAGCCCAAGCAACAGGCCGATATAGGTCGCCACCCCCTTGCCGCCGCGAAAGCGCAGCCACACCGGAAACAGATGGCCGAGGAAGGCGCCGACCGCCGCGACGATCGCGGGGTCGCGGCCGAGGAAATGAAGGGTCAGCAGCACCGCGACGGTGCCTTTGAGCATGTCGCCGATGAGCGTCGCCGCCGCGAGGCCCTTGCGTCCGGTGCGTAAAACGTTGGTGGCGCCGATATTGCCCGAACCGACGCGGCGCAAGTCGGGCCCGCCGCCGAGCCGCGTCAAGATGATGCCGAACGGGATCGAGCCGCAAAGATAGCCGAACACGAGGGCTGTGGCGTAAGCGAGCGCGGGGGTCATGGGGGGCAGCCGAGGGTGATCTAGCCGTGGGCCTTCTTGGCGCTCTCGCGCGGTGTAAAACCTGCGGCCCTGGCGTCCGCCGCGCTCGCGTAGATGACGAAGTTCTTGAGCTTGTCGGCGGACGCCCGCGTGAGCGTCTGGAAGCCGGGCGAAAACGTTCGCCGCGCGGTGTCGGCGACGACGACGTCGGCGGCGGTCTCCGCTTCGACGTCGGTCTCGCAATAGAGGCAGCGCAGCTTGCTGCGCTTCGCCGCCGGCTGCGCCACCACGTAGAATTTGTGGGCGGCGTATTGCCGTTCGGCCGGATCGTTGGTGATGCAGTTTTGATTGCCGCAGGCGATGCCGGTGCCGATCGGCTGGGCGTAGAGGGGATGCTCGGGCTTGGCGAAGCCGCCGGGGAATTTGTGCAGCGAGGTGTTCTTGTGCGAGGCTCAGAAGGAGCGAGATCAGCGCCATGCGGACCGGCACGCCATAGGCGGCCTGGCGGAAATAGACGGCGCGGCGGTCGCTGTCGAACGAGGCGTCGAGCTCGTTGACGCGTGGCAGCGGATGCATGACGCTCGCCTCGGAATATTGCGGCTCGCCGAGGAACTTGGCGTCGATCTTGGGATAGGGCCGTTCCTTGTCGCTCCAGCGCTCTTTCTGGAACCGGGTGACGTAGACCGCGTCGGTCTTCCTCTGCACGACCAGGCCGTAGTCGATCTCCGGCTCGGCATAGAGCGAGAGCTGATGCGGCTGGTCGGCGGTGACGTAGAGGGCATCGACCGCGCCGCCTGCGGTCGGCACCTTGGCGATCATGCGGCAGTGAAACTCGTCGCGCAGGCGCTCGACCACGTGGGCCGGCAATTCCATGCCGGGCGCGGGCAGGGGATCGATGGTAGCGCCGAACCGCGCCAGCGCATAGACGAACGAATGGATGGTTCGGCTGCCTTTGAGATCGCCGGACAGCGCGATCTTCATGTTCTTGAACGGCATGCCCTTGGAGCGCAGCGTGTAGAGGTCGCACAAGGTCTGCGTCGGATGCTCGTGGCCGCCGTCGCCGCCATTGATCACCGGGATCTGGGCGTATTCGGCGGCGAGCCGCGCGGCGCCGTCGCGCGGATGGCGGATGACGATGATGTCGGCGTAGTTGCCGATCACCCGGATGGTATCGGCGAGGCTCTCGCCCTTGGCCGCGGAACTGACCGCCGGATCGGCGCTGGTGATGTTGGCGCCGCCGAGCCGGAGCATGGCGCTCTCGAAGGAGAGCCGCGTCCGCGTCGAGGGTTCGTAGAACAGGGTCGCCTGGATGAATTGCGACGCGATGTCGGTGCCGCGGCCGATGCGGTAATTGATGGCGGGGTCGGCGAGATCCTTCAAAAACCCCTGCGCGACCTCGAAGATCGTTTCGATCTCCTTGTTGGTGAGGTCGTTGATCGAAACGATATGGCGCGTCGGCGGCGGGGTTTTGATCATCAAAGCGCTGCTATAGGCCGAACGGCGGCATGGCGGCAAGCCCGCATTTTACGCGATGCACCGGAACCTTTTTGGCCGCCGCGGCCGTGCTAGCATCGGGGCGAACGCAAAAGCGGAATACCCCAGAGGAAATGACCACATGACTGCCGGGCCGGGACTAGACACCCACGAGGTCTTCAACCAGTCGCCGCCTTACCTGGACGTCGATCTCTTTGCGAGCGATGCGCCGCTCGTTGCCGCGGTGAAGGCCAACGGCGCCGGCGGCGAGGCCGCGGCGCTCTCGGCCTTCGGCCGGCAATGGGGTACGGCGGAGATGTTCGCGCTGGCGCGGCAAGCCAATGAGAACACGCCGAAGCTGGTGAGCTTCGACAGCAAGGGCTTTCGCCGCGATACCGTCGAGTTTCACCCCGCCTATCACGACCTGATGCGGGCGAGCGTCAAGGCCGGGCTGCACGCCTCGACCTGGACGTCGTCGGGGGAGCGCGCCCCGCCGCCGTCCGAAGTCGCGCGCGCGGCGCGCTACTACATGGCGGCGCAGGTCGAGTCCGGGCACTTGTGCCCCATCACCATGACGCGCGCGGCGCTGGCGCCGCTCGCCGCCGAGCCGGCGCTGCTCGCGCCGGTCGCCGCGAAAGTCGTGACCCGGACTTACGATCCGACCTTCCGGCCGTGGTGGCAGAAGAACGGCATGACGCTCGGCATGGGCATGACCGAGAAGCAGGGCGGCACCGACGTGCGCGCCAATATCACCAGCGCGGCGCCGGCGGGGGATCATTATACCGTCACCGGCCACAAATGGTTCATGTCGGCGCCGATGTGCGACGCGTTTCTCATACTGGCGCAGGCTCCGGGCGGGCTCACCTGCTTTTTCATGCCGCGCTTCCTGCCCGACGGTTCGGTCAATGCGCTGCGCCTGCAGCGCCTCAAGGACAAGCTCGGCAACCGCTCCAACGCCTCGAGCGAGGTCGAATTCGCCGGCGCGTCGGCCTGGCGCGTCGGCGAGGAAGGGGCGGGGGTGCGCACCATCATCCAGATGGTGCAGCTGACGCGGCTCGATTGCGTCGCCGCCTCGGCGGGTTTCATGCGCATGGCGCTGGCGCAGGCGGTGCATCACTGCCGCTACCGCAGCGTCTTTCAGAAGCATCTCTACGATCAGCCGATGATGCGCACGGTGCTCGCCGATCTCGCGCTCGAGGTCGAGGCGGCGGTGGCGCTGACGCTGCGGCTCGCCCGCGCCTTCGACCGCGCCGCCGCCGATCCGCGCGAGGCCGCCTATGCCCGGCTCGTCACGCCGGCGGCGAAATATCGGGTGTGCAAGACCGCGCCGGGCTTCATCTACGAGGCGATGGAATGCCTCGGCGGCAACGGCTACGTCGAGGAAAGCATCCTGCCGCGGCTTTACCGCGAGGCGCCGGTCAACGCGATCTGGGAAGGCTCGGGCAACGTCATGTGCCTCGACGTCCTGCGCGCGCTCGCGCGCGATCCGGACGCCGCCGACGTCGTTGCCGCGCTCATGCAGGAGACGGCTGAATTGACCGGTACCGAGGCGATCGGCTTCGGGCGCAAGAACGCGTTCGACGACGAAGCCGCCGCGCGCGTCATGGTCGGGCGGCTCGCCGTCACGGCGGCGGCCGCGGCGCTCAAGGAGACGGCGCCTGCGGCAGTCGTCGAGGCGTTCGTGCGCACGCGGCTGTTGCAGCCCAGCGGCACGCTCTATGGCGCCGACGGCATCGATGCCGCGACGGCCGATGTCGCTTTGGAGCGCGCGCTGCCGGCGGCGTGAAGGTCAGGCCATCTCAGGCGCGCGCCAGCCGGTCGAGCGCGCCTTGCAGAATGTAGGCGGCGGCGTGCTGGTCGATCACCGCCTTGCGCTTGGCGCGGCTTAAGTCGGCGGCAATGAGCGCGCGCTCGACCGCGGCGGTCGACAGCCGCTCGTCCCACAGCGCGATCGGCAGTTCGGTCAGTCCGGCGAGATTGCGGGCGAAGGCGCGGGTCGCCTGCGCCCGCGGACCTTCGGTGCCGTCCATGTTGATCGGCAGCCCGAGCACGAAGCCGACAGCGCGCCGCTCTTCGGCAAGCGCGAGCAGACGCGCCGCGTCGGCGCCGAAGCGCGTGCGCGAAATCGTTTCGACGGGCGCTGCCAGGCGCCGGTCGGGGTCGCTCGCCGCCACGCCGATGGTCTTGGTGCCGAGATCGAGCCCGATCAGCGCGCCGCGCGCCGGCAAGTGATCGGCGGCCTCGGTGAGGGACATGACCGGCATGGCGCGGCGTTAGCACGTTCGTCCGGCGCGGCCAACGCGCTCCTTGCCTGTACTTGCCCCGTCGCGTTTAACGCGCGACGACGCGGGAGCACGACCCGCCGAAAAGCACAGCGCCCGCACAAGGCGGGCGCGGTATTTTCAACTCTTGGCCTTTGTCAATGATGCGCATGCTCGCGGGCGATGCGCGGGATATCCGAACGGGTGATCCCGATGTCGGCGAGTTCGCGGTCGCTGAGGTGCGAAAGCTCGTCCACGGCTGCCCCGTAGCGCTTCCAGGAGTTGAAGAGGCGCGCGATCGACGCAATCGAATGGAACATGGCCTTGTCCTTTCCCCGGCCTGGCCCGAGCAACTTTGGCCCGGCGACGACCGAATTCATTTGCAGGGAAAATAGGGTTTTGCGTGCACTGCACAATAATATTTGCTGCAGTGCAGCTAAGACTTCAGCGCATGCCTAGACCCTTGAAATGGCAACGATATGCATTTTCAACGGGCGTCGGCCAGATTCGCCGCCGCCCGCCGCCGCCGCCGGGCGCAAAGAGCCCCCATTTTCGCCGCCGGACGATCGCAGACCTGCCGCAGTCCGCTCCTCAAATCACGTCGCGTATGTGTGTGTAGAGTCGGGGATAATGCCCATGGGGACCTTGCAGGATCATCGAAAGTGCGCCGAGGCGTGCGTCGCGATGGCACGGCGCTCGGAGGACGACAGCGACAAAGCGTTATGGCTGACGCTCGCGCAATCCTGGGTACGGCTGGCCGAGCATGTCGCCCGCGCCGCACAGAGCCCGGCGCATGGCGGCGAGAGCGGCGAGGACGTTGCCATCGTCTAACTTGGCCCTCGTCTAGCGTGGCAACCGTCAGGCTGGTCTCAGGCTTGTCGGTGAAGCGAGCCCGCCGGGCCGCCGGGCTGAGCGGCGAGCCGCGGCGCGGTCACCTCGAGAGCGCAGCCCGCGGCTCGCGTGAGCATGCCGCGGGTGCGGGCCCGCGCGGCGTGGTATTTACTGGCCGTGACTTGCGAGCACTTGACGGCAGGCGGCGCTGATCTTCGGCCGGTTTGTTTGCAGGCAGTTGAGAATCGCGAAGACGTTGGAGTTATTGTCGTCCTTCACCAATTCCCTGCAATACCGCAGCACGTCCGGATGACAGGCCGCGTGTTCTTTATCGTTGCCCGGCTGCGCCGGAGGTTCGGCGAAGGCAGCCGTTGCCGTGGTCAGGGTAACAGCGATCGCGAAGACGGAAATGAGTTGCATGGTCCTCCTCTTCTCCGGGCGTTCGGCCCGCCGCCGTGTGACACTAAATTTATCTCACATTTTTTGACTGCCGCGGCATTCGATCTTCATGGCAGACCACGATCTTTGGCGAATGTGACATCGGTGCAACGATGATTTGCGCCTGACGTGCGCCGCGATTGCAGATACCGATTGTCCGTCTGAATTCTGCACGCGCGCCAAATCTTCTCACGCCATGGCGGTACGATCGATCCGCGCTCTTGCGTGCCGGTGCGTCGCGGCGATAAATCTGGCCGCAGGGCGGTTAGCTCAGTTGGTAGAGCGTCTGCTTTACACGCAGAATGTCGGCGGTTCGAGTCCGTCACCGCCCACCAGCCTTCGCGAGCGGAGCTCCGCGAAGGCTGCCGCGCCGAAGCCCACTTGGGCGAAGGCAGGCTTGGGCGAAGGCAGGCTTGGGCGAAGGCCGGCATGGCCCGCTTGCTATGGCTCGGCACGCGTGGTGCGCAATTCAGCCGGGCAGGCGATCGTCGGCTCGCGGCAGCCAAGCACCTGTGTCCACAACGACGGGTGGATCAGCGGAGAACGCGCCGGGTTTGAATTCGGTCGCTGGTTTGATTTCAGATAAAGGGACCGGCCACCCACCCGCTGCTGCGTCGCCGCCGGTTGCGACAGCACGCGGGTGGTGGTTGCGGTCGGAAGCGATCAGATGGCTTCCTTGAGCTCCTTCGAAGCGCGGAAGGCGACTTTCTTACTCGCCTTGATCTGAATGGCTTCGCCGGTGGCGGGGTTGCGGCCCATGCGGGCGGCGCGCTTGCGCACCTGCAGAATGCCCAATCCGCCGATGCGGATGCGCTCGCCTTTCTTGAGATGCTTGACGATCTGGCCGACCAGGCCGCCGAGAATGGCTTCGGCCTGCTTTTTCGAAAGTTCGTTGTCCTCCGCAAGGCTCGCGGCGAGATGTTTCAAAGTAACGGTTGTGACCGGTTTCGCTGCTGCAGCTGGCTTGGTTGCCATGAGACCCTCCTAGATGTGCAGACCTAAATGTGCAGTGTTGGCGGGAGAAAAGTGCCCTCACTATGATGGCGTTAGACGATTCGATTGCGGCTGACCACGCTTGTTTTGCCGATTCCACCGGTGTTTTCGCAGCTATCGGGGTATCTGGGCGCACTCTGTGGCGTGTACAAGGCAGCCCGCAGGGCGCGATTTTTAGCGGAATCCTTGACTTGGCGGAACGCGGGCCTTAATTGCCGAGCGCGTCCGCGGGGGCGTAGCTCAGTTGGTTAGAGCGTCGGCCTGTCACGCCGAAGGTCGCGGGTTCGAGTTCCCGTCGCTCCCGCCACGATTTCAAGCGCTTAGCGCGTTGGCGTGGTGCCGGAACGGCCCGCTTCCGGTGCTGTGACCTTTATTTATCGCTGCTTTATCGCTGCGGTGCGTCGAAACGCGGCTACGCACAGGTCCCGCCTTGCACCTTTTTGTGCACTGCGCTAAGGGTCGCCGGTTCCGTCTTCCAGCGTGAATCCGCAAAGATTTTGGGGCGAATCGGCGCAGACCCGTTGGGACGCAGCGGCGCGACCGGTGGGGCGCGCCCGGGGCTAGAAGGAGGTCGTGATGGTCGGCCAGATCGGCTTTAAATGACCCAATCGCTCAATGCGCTGCTCACCGAATACCTGCCGCTGGTCGTGTTCATCGGCGTTGCCGGCGTGATCGGGCTTGCGCTGCTCGTTTCGGCCTTCGTCCTCGCCTATCAAGCGCCCGATCCGGAAAAGCTGTCTGCCTACGAGTGCGGCTTCAACGCCTTCGATGATGCGCGCATGAAGTTCGACGTGCGCTTCTACCTCGTCGCCATCCTCTTCATCATTTTCGACCTCGAAGTCAGCTTCCTGTTTCCCTGGGCCGTGGCGTTCCGCGAAGTCGGGCTGTTCGGGTTCTGGTCGATGATGGTGTTCCTTGCCGTGCTCACGATCGGGTTCATCTACGAATGGAAGAAGGGAGCGCTCGAATGGGCGTGAGCGAACCCGCAATCGTCACGCCGCGGCAGGGCCTCGTCGCCGCGCGCTCCGGTCCGCCGGATGATCCGTTCTTCACCGGCCTCAATGCCGAATTGTCCGACAAGGGCTTCCTCGTCGCCGCGGCCGACGACCTCATCGCCTGGGCGCGCACCGGCTCTCTGATGTGGATGACGTTCGGGCTCGCCTGCTGCGCGGTCGAGATGATGCAGATGTCGATGCCGCGCTACGACGCCGAGCGTTTCGGCTTCGCGCCGCGGGCTTCGCCGCGCCAGTCGGACGTGATGATCGTCGCCGGCACGCTCACCAACAAGATGGCGCCGGCTTTGCGCAAGGTGTACGACCAGATGCCGGAGCCGCGCTACGTGATCTCGATGGGGTCGTGCGCCAATGGCGGCGGCTATTATCACTACTCGTACGCGGTGGTGCGCGGATGCGACCGCATCGTGCCGGTCGACATCTACGTGCCGGGCTGTCCGCCGACCGCGGAGGCGCTGCTTTACGGCGTGCTGCTGTTGCAGAAGAAGATCCGCCGCACCGCCACGATCGAACGCTGATCGACTGATCATGGATGATACGCTCGATAATCTCGGCCGCACGATTGCTGATGCGCTGCCCGCGTCGATCACGGGCTACACGGTGGCGCATCATGAACTGACGCTGAGCGGGCAAGCGCGCGACATCGTGTCGATCATGCGCTTCCTGCGCGACGATCCGCGCTGTCTGTTCTGCTGCATCATCGACGTCACCGCGATCGACTGGCCGGGTCGCGATCAGCGCTTCGACGTCGTCTATCATCTCTTGTCGCCCAAGCATAATTTCCGCGCGCGGCTCAAGGTCGAGACCGACGAGACGACGCCGGTGCCGTCGATCATCGAGGTTTTCCCCGGCGCCGATTGGTTCGAACGCGAGGCCTACGACCTCTACGGCGTCGCCTTCACCGGCCATCCGGACATGCGGCGGCTGCTCACCGATTACGGTTTCGAGGGCCATCCGCTGCGCAAGGACTTTCCGCTCACCGGCTTCGTCGAAGTGCGTTACGACGACGAGCTCAAGCGCGTCGTCTACTCCCCGGTGCGGCTGGCGCAGGAGTTCCGCAACTTCGATTTCCTGTCGCCGTGGGAAGGCACCGACTATCCGCTGCCGGGCGACGAAAAGGCGGGCAAGCTCGGCGGCGGGCAGGGCTCGTGAGAAGGGTGTGGCGATGAAACCGACGCTCAAGCCCGGACTCACCCACCGCTTCGCCTATACGGTGCCGGAGAACAAGACGGTTCCCTTCACCTTTCCGGAAGCGCCGGAAATCGCGGCGATGCCCAAGGTTTTCGCGACCGGCTTCATGATCGTGCTGATGGAATGGGTGTGCACGCAGCTTTTGGCGCCGCATCTCGATCCGGGCGAAGGCAGCCTCGGCGTGCATGTCGACGTGAGCCATCTCGCCGCGACGCCGCCCGGCATGACGGTGACCGTCGATGCCGAATGCGTGGAGGTCACCGGGCCGCGCGTCACCTTCAAAGTCAAGGCCCATGACGGCGTCGATCTGATCGGCGAAGGCCGCCATGAACGCTTCGTTGTCGCGTGGGACAAATTCAATGCGAGGGTCGCGGCCAAGGCCAGGCAGGTCGGCGAATGGCGAATGGCGAGTGGCGAATAGGGATGAATGTCCGACGAGCCACAGATCAAGTCCTACCGGGACCTGCGCGTGTGGCAGGAGTCAATGACATTGGCCGAGCTGTGCTATCGGCTCACTCGCGCTTTCCCGAAAGAGGAGATGTTCGGGCTTACTTCGCAGATCAGGCGATCGGCTGCTTCAATACCGGCGAACATAGCGGAAGGACATGGACGGGAGAATACACAGTCCTTTATTCAATACCTACGTATCTCTCAGGGTTCGCTGAAGGAACTGGAAACGCATTTGCTGCTCACGCAGCGCGTCGGACTGACCGGGACGGAAGAGATAGACGGACTGATGCGGCAATGCGAATCGGTTGGCAAAATGGTTCGCTTGCTCATTCGTTCGCTGCAGGAAAATGTGAGAAAACGCTGATGCTCGCGTCGCTCCCCATTCGCCATTCGCCATTCGCTATTCGCGTTTCGATATGACAGAAGCTCCCACCCGCAATTTCACGATCAATTTCGGCCCGCAGCATCCCGCGGCGCACGGCGTTTTGCGGCTCGTGCTCGAACTCGACGGTGAGGTCGTGGAGCGGGTCGATCCGCATATCGGGCTGCTGCACCGCGGCACCGAGAAGCTGATCGAGCACAAGACCTATTTGCAGGCCATTCCGTATTTCGACCGGCTCGACTATGTCGCGCCGATCAACCAGGAGCACGCGTTCTGCCTGGCCGCGGAGAAGCTGCTCGAGCTGAAAATCCCCAAGCGCGCCCAGCTCGTTCGCGTGCTCTATTGCGAGATCGGCCGGCTGCTGTCGCACCTCCTCAATGTCACCACGCAGGCGATGGACGTCGGCGCGCTCACCCCGCCGCTGTGGGGCTTCGAGGAGCGCGAGAAGCTGATGATGTTCTACGAGCGCGCCTCCGGCTCGCGCATGCACGCGGCGTATTTCCGCGTCGGCGGCGTGCACCAGGATCTGCCGCCGAAGCTGATCGACGACATCGGCGCGTTCTGCGATCCGTTCCTCAAAGTGTGCGACGATCTCGAGGAACTGCTGACCGAGAACCGCATCTTCAAGCAGCGCAACGTCGATATCGGCGTCGTCTCGCTCGAAGACGCCTGGAAGTGGGGTTTTTCGGGCGTGATGGTGCGCGGCTCCGGCGCGGTGTGGGACTTGCGCAAGGCGCAACCCTACGAGTGCTACGACGAAATGGATTTCGACATCCCGGTCGGCAAGCACGGCGACAATTACGACCGCTATTGCATCCGCATGGAAGAGATGCGGCAGTCGATCCGCATCATGAAGCAATGCGTGGAGCGGCTGCGCACCGCGCAGATGCAGGGGCCGGTCGTGGTCGATGACCACAAGATCACGCCGCCGCGCCGCGAGGTGATGAAGCGGTCGATGGAATCGCTCATCCATCATTTCAAGCTCTACACCGAGGGTTTCCACGTGCCGGCGGGCGAAGTCTACGCCGCGGTCGAGGCGCCCAAGGGCGAATTCGGCGTCTATCTGATCGCCGACGGCAGCAACAAGCCCTACAAGTGCAAGATCCGCGCGCCGAGCTTCGCGCACCTGCAGGCGATGGATTTTCTCTGCCGCGGCCACATGCTGGCCAACGTCTCCGCGATCCTGGGATCGATCGACATCGTGTTCGGGGAGGTGGACCGATGAGCGTCCGCCGCCTCGCCGAAAAGCAGCCGCCGAGCTTTTCCTTCACCCCGGAAAATCTCGAATGGGCGAAAGCGTTGATCGCCAAATATCCGGCGGGCCGGCAGCGTTCGGCGGTGATCCCGCTGCTTTGGCGCGCCCAGGAGCAGTCGGGCGGCTGGGTATCGCAGAAGGCGATCGAGGCGGTCGCCGACATGCTCGGCATGGCCAAGATCCGCGTGCTCGAGGTCGCGACCTTCTACACCATGTTCAATCTGTCGCCGGTCGGCCGCTTCCACGTGCAGTTCTGCGGCACGACGCCGTGCATGCTGCGCGGCGCGGAAGCGCTGAAGAAAGTGCTCGAGCAGATGGTCGGGCACGAGAACGAGGTGACCGCGGACGGCAAGTTCTCCTGGACCGAGGTCGAGTGCCTGGGCGCCTGCGTCAACGCGCCGATGGTGCAGATCAACGCCGACTATTACGAGGACCTCACGCCGGAGACGCTGACGCGCGTCATCAACGACCTGTCGGCGGGCAAATCGCCGAAGCCCGGTCCGCAGATCGACCGGCAGAATTCCGCGCCGATCGGCGGCGCCAATACGCTTGTCGACCCTTCGATCTACAAAGTAACGGCGCCGGTCGGCTCTCCCGACGCCGCCGAGCCGAAACGCGGATAAGACCATGCTCGCCGACAAGGATCGCATCTTCAAGAATCTCTACGGCCATCACGGCTTCGGCCTCGAGGGCGCCCGCGCGCGCGGCGCCTGGGACGGCACCAAGGCGATCCTGGACAAGGGCCGCGACGGCCTCGTCAACGAAATGAAGGCGTCGGGGCAGCGCGGCCGCGGCGGTGCCGGCTTCCCGACCGGGCTGAAATGGTCGTTCATGCCCAAAAAGGTCGAGGAGCGCCCGCATTATCTCGTCATCAATGCCGACGAGTCCGAGCCGGGCACCTGCAAGGACCGCGAAATCATGCGGCACGATCCGCATCTCCTCGTCGAGGGATGCTTGATCGCCGCCCGCGCCATGGACGTGCACACCTGCTTCATCTACATCCGCGGCGAGTTCATCCGCGAGCGCGAGCGCGTCCAGGCGGCGGTCGATCAGGCCTACGAGGCGAAGCTGATCGGCAAGGACAATGTGCACGGCTGGGACTTCGACATCGTCGTCCATCACGGCGCCGGCGCCTATATCTGCGGCGAAGAGACCGCGCTCCTGGAAAGCCTCGAAGGCAAGAAGGGCCAGCCGCGGCTCAAGCCGCCGTTCCCGGCCAATATGGGGCTGTACGGCTGCCCGACCACCGTCAACAATGTCGAGACGATCGCGCAAGTGCCCGACATCATGCGGCGCGGCGCGGCCTGGTTCGCCGGCATCGGCCGGCAGAACAATTCCGGCACCAAGCTGTTCTGCATCTCCGGTCATGTCGAGCGGCCCTGCAACGTCGAAGAATCGATGGGCATCCCGCTGCGCGAGCTGATCGAGCGCCACGCCGGCGGCGTGCGCGGCGGCTGGGATAATCTGCTCGCGGTCATTCCCGGCGGCTCGTCGATGCCGCTCGTCCCCGCCGGCCCCGATCAGGCCGACACGCTGTTGATGGATTTCGACGGCTGCCGCGACAAGAAATCCGCGCTCGGCACCGCCGCCGTGATCGTGATGGACAAGTCCGCCGACATCGTCAAAGCGATGGCGCGCATCTCGTATTTCTACAAACACGAAAGCTGCGGCCAATGCACGCCGTGCCGCGAGGGCATGGGCTGGATGTGGCGCGTGCTCGACCGCATGGCCGCCGGCCGCGCCCAGAAGCGCGAGATCGACATGCTGTGGGAGGTCACGACCCAGATCGAGGGCCACACCATCTGCGCGTTCGGCGACGGCGCCGCCTGGCCGGTGCAGGGCTTGCTGCGGCATTTCCGGCCCGAGATCGAGCGGCGCATCGACCAGTACACCGCCAATCCCGAACCCGACGGCGTCCTCGATCCGGTGGTGCCGGAGGCCGCGGAGTGATGCCATGTCCTACGAGAACAAGGGCCTGCGGTGCCATAACTGCAAATTCTGGTGGCCGGTCGGCGACAGTAAGGATGAGCACCTGCGCGAGCACGCGGTGCGGGGCCAATGCCGCCGGCATCCGCCTCCAGCGGTCGCGCCCGGTCAGGAATGGGCGTACACGCAGCGCGAGGATTGGTGCGGAGAGCACAGTCATGTCATGTCGTGAGACGAGGCGCGGCGCGAAGTTGTTCAGCGGCGGCATGGGGAGGGAGCGATGAGTGACAGGCATCTCGCCCAGCTCAATATCGGCCGCTTTCGATATCCGACCGACGATCCGCGCATGGCGGATTTCATGAACAATCTCGATCTGGTGAATGCTCTTGCCGAGCGCAGTGCGGGATTTGTCTGGCGCCTGAAGGACGACAGCAACAACGCCACGAGCTTCCGGCCTTTCCCCGACCCCAACATGGCCGTCAATCTGTCGGTATGGGAAAGCGTCGAAACGCTCGAGCGCTTCGTGTGGCAGACCATTCATAAGCGTTTCTACGGCCGCCGCCCGCAGTGGTTCGAGAACATGGACACGCCGCACTTGGTCATGTGGTGGGTGCCGGCCGGCCATCTTCCCACGCTCGACGAAGCGAAGGAGCGGCTGGAGCACCTCGTGACGCACGGCCCCTCCGATCATGCCTTTGGCTGGGAGAGCGTCCCCGCCGCGCAATTATGGAAGACGGCGCGCTGCGCCGCACCGGACGGACGGGCCGCATGACCAAGCTCATCGTTGACGGGAAAGAGGTCGGCTCTTCGGCGAAGCGCGTGTCGCGTCAGGTCGTCATGGTTGTTGGGTCTTGGAGTAAAGGAGGATGCGATGGCGGATGAGCCTGATAACATTATCCTCGTCATGCTTCGCGAAATTCGGGCGAAGCAAGATGAACATTCGCAGCGCTTCGATCGCGTCGAAGGGCGTCTTGAACACGTGGAGAAGCAACTTGCCGATATGGCCAAAGTCGTGACCTACTCGCTTGGCCAGTCTACCGAGACGAAGTTCCGGCAATCTCAGCAAGAATCAAGAATAGACGAGCTTTTCGAGAAGCTGGAAAGACTGCTTTCCGATAAACAACCGGTGTGACAAAGCGCTTATCCATGACCAAGCTCATTGTCGACGGCAAAGAGGTCGACGTACCGCCGGAGTACACGCTGCTCCAGGCGTGCGAGGCGGCGGGCGCCGAGATCCCGCGCTTCTGTTTTCACGAGCGGCTGTCGATCGCCGGCAATTGCCGCATGTGCCTGATCGAAGTCGCGGGTATGCCGAAGCCGCAGGCGTCCTGCGCCATGGGCGTGCGGGATTTGCCGCCGAACAAGGACGGCTCGCCGAAATTGCTCTCGACCCGCTCGCCGATGGTGCGCAAGGCGCGCGAAGGGGTGATGGAGTTCCTGCTCATCAACCACCCGCTCGATTGCCCGATCTGCGACCAGGGCGGCGAGTGCGACCTGCAGGACCAGTCGATGGCCTACGGCGTCGACGCCAGCCGCTACCGCGAGAACAAGCGCGCGGTCGAGGACAAATATCTCGGCGCGCTGGTCAAGACGTCGATGAACCGCTGCATCCAGTGCACCCGCTGCGTGCGCTTCGCGACCGAGGTCGCCGGCGTCCCCGAGCTCGGCGCCATCGGCCGCGGCGAGGACATGGAAATCACAACCTATCTCGAAGAGGCGATGACGTCCGAGCTGCAGGGCAATGTGGTCGATCTCTGCCCGGTCGGCGCGCTCACCTCGAAACCCTATGCCTTCGCCGCGCGGCCGTGGGAACTCAACAAGACCGAGTTGATCGACGTGATGGACGCGCTCGGCAGCGCGATCCGCATCGACACGCGCGGTCGCGAGGTGATGCGCATTTTGCCGCGGGTCAACGACGACATCAACGAAGAGTGGATTTCCGACAAGACGCGCCACGTCGTCGACGGTCTGCGCACGCAACGGCTCGATCAGCCTTATGTGCGCGAGAACGGCCGTCTGCGCGAGGCGACCTGGAGCGAGGCGTTCGCCGCGATCGCGCGGAAGCTGCGCGGCGCCAACCCAAAGCGCATCGGCGCGCTGGTCGGCGATCTCGCAGCGCTCGAGGAGATTTTCGCGCTCAAAGATCTGATGACGCGGCTCGGCGTTACCAATCTCGACTGTCGGCAGGACGGCTCCGCGCTCGAGCCGCAATGGGGCCGCGCCTCCTATCTGTTCAATGCCGGCATCGCGGCGATCGACAGCGCCGATGCGCTCCTCATCGTCGGCGCCAATCCGCGCAAGGAGGCGACCGTCCTCAACGCGCGCATCCGCAAGCGCTGGCGAACGCTGAGGAATTTTCCGATCGGCGTCATCGGCCCGAAAACGGCGCTGACCTACGCCTATGATTATCTCGGCGCCGGTCCGGAGACGCTCGCCGACATCGCCCGCCACTCGTTCGCCGACGTGATGCGCAAGGCCGAACGGCCGCTGGTCCTGGTCGGCGCGGGGGCGTTCGCGCGCGCGGATGGTGCGGCGATTGCGGCGCTGGCGGCCAAGGCGGCGATCGATCTCGGCGCCGTCAAGGACGGCTGGAACGGCTATTGCGTCATGCACAGCGTGGCCTCGCGGGTCGGCGCCTTCGATCTCGGCTTCGTGCCGGGGGAGGGCGGCTTGACCGCGCGGCAGATGGCGGCGTCCGGCACGCTCGATGTGCTGTTTCTGCTCGGCGCCGACGAAATCGACATCGCGCCCGGCGCGTTCTCGGTCTATATCGGCACGCACGGCGACCGCGGTGCGGCACGCGCCGACGTGGTGCTGCCCGGCGCGGCCTATCCGGAAAAATCGGCGACCCATGTCAATACCGAAGGCCGGGTGCAGATGGCGACGCGCGCCTCGTTCCCGCCGGGCGACGCCCGCGAGGATTGGGCGATCCTGCGCGCGCTGTCGGATGTTCTGGGCCAGCGGCTGCCTTACGATTCCCTCGCGGCGTTGCGGGCGGCCATGTACAAGGCAAGCCCGCATCTCCTGCGCGTCGGCGCGATCGCGCCCGGCAATCCGGCCGATCTGAAAAAACTTGCGGGGCGAGGCGGCAGCGTCGACAAGGCGCCGTTCCGCTCCAGCGTCGAAGACTATTATTTCACCAATCCCATCGCGCGCGCGTCGGCGGTGATGGCGGAATGCGCGGCGATTGCCGGCGGCCGTTCGACCATGACGGCGGCGGAATAAGGGACGGCATGATGGCGGCGTTCTGGACCGATTATCTTTGGCCGCTGGTGATCATGGTGGCGGAGAGCGTGCTGTTGCTGGTCATCCTGCTCGTCGCCATCGCCTATGTGCTGTTGGCCGACCGCAAGATCTGGGCGGCGGTGCAGCTGCGGCGCGGCCCCAACGTGGTCGGTCCATGGGGGCTGTTCCAGTCCTTCGCCGATCTGCTCAAATTCGTGCTCAAGGAGCCGGTCATCCCGGCCGGCGCCAACAAGGGCGTGTTCCTGCTCGCGCCGCTCGTCACCTGCACGCTCGCGCTCGCCGCCTGGGCGGTGATCCCCGTGAGTGCCGGCTGGGTCATCTCCAACATCAATGTCGGCGTCCTTTACATCTTCGCCATCTCCTCGCTCGGGGTCTACGGCGTGATCATGGCCGGCTGGGCGTCGAACTCCAAATATCCGTTCCTGGCGGCGCTGCGTTCGGCGGCGCAGATGGTGTCGTACGAGGTCTCGATCGGCTTCGTCATCATCACCGTGCTGCTCTGCGTCGGCTCGCTCAATCTGTCGGCCATCGTCGAGGCGCAGCGCGACCACGGCCTCGCGAGCTGGATCGGCCTGCCGTGGCTGACCATTCTCAACTGGTACTGGCTGCCGCTCTTGCCGATGTTTGTCATCTTCTTCGTCTCGGCGCTCGCCGAAACCAACCGGCCGCCGTTCGACCTCGTCGAAGCGGAATCCGAACTCGTCGCCGGTTACATGGTGGAGTACGGCTCGACGCCGTACATGATGTTCATGCTGGGCGAATACGTCGCCATCGCGACGATGTGCGCCATGGCCACGATCCTGTTCCTCGGCGGCTGGCTGCCGCCGTTCCCGGTGGCGCCGTTCACCTGGATCCCGGGCATCGTCTGGTTCGTGCTCAAAGCGAGCTTCATGTTCTTCATGTTCGCGATGGTGAAGGCATTCGTGCCGCGCTACCGCTACGACCAGTTGATGCGGCTCGGCTGGAAGGTGTTCCTGCCGATCTCGCTCGCCATGGTCGTCGTCGTCGCCGGCGTCCTCGAAATCGTCAGAGGCTGAAGATGAGCTTGGATCAAGCCGCGCGGTCGATCTTCCTGAAGGAATTCGTGCAGGCCTTCTTCCTGTCGATGCGCTATTTCTTCAAGCCGAAGGCGACGATCAATTACCCGTTCGAAAAGAATCCGCTGTCGCCGCGCTTCCGCGGCGAGCACGCGCTGCGGCGTTACCCGAATGGCGAGGAGCGCTGCATCGCCTGCAAATTGTGCGAGGCGATCTGCCCGGCCCAGGCCATCACCATCGAGGCCGGTCCGCGAAGGAACGACGGCACCCGCCGCACCACGCGCTACGACATCGACATGGTCAAATGCATCTATTGCGGGCTGTGCCAGGAGGCCTGTCCGGTCGACGCCATCGTCGAGGGGCCGAACTTCGAATACGCGGCCGAGACGCGCGAAGAGCTTTACTACGACAAGGATCGATTGCTCGCCAACGGCGACCGCTGGGAGCGCGAGATCGCCAAAAACATCGCGCTCGACGCGCCGTATCGGTAGGCGCTCGGGCTCGCGAAGGAGGAATGATGGCGGCGCATCGGGAGAAGCTTTTGTGATCCTGCAAGCGATATTCTTCTACCTCTTTGCCGGCGTCTGCATCGCGTCCGCCTTCATGGTGGTCGTGGCCCGCAATCCGGTGCACTCGGTGCTGTTTCTGATCCTGGCGTTCGTCAACGCGGCCGGGCTGTTCGTGCTGATGGGCGCCGAATTCCTCGCCATGATCCTCATCGTGGTCTATGTCGGCGCCGTCGCGGTGCTGTTCCTGTTCGTGGTGATGATGCTCGACGTCGATTTCGCCGAGCTGCGCCAGGGCGTCCTCAATTATCTGCCGGTCGGCGCCGCGGTCGGCATCGTGCTCTTGATCGAACTCGTCTTCGTGGTGATCTCCTCGGTGATCCAGCCCGGCGTGACCAAATCCATCACCGCGCCGATCGCGACCGACGTGAGCAACACCCAGGCGCTCGGGCTCGTGCTCTACACCCGCTACGTCTATTACTTCGAGGCCGCCGGCATGATCCTCCTGGTCGCCATGATCGGCGCCATCGTGCTGACGCTGCAGCATCGGCCCGACGTTAAACGGCAAAGCATCTCGGCGCAGCTGGCGCGCCGGCGCGATACCGCGATCGAGGTGGTCAAGGTGAAGGCGGGGCAGGGACTGCCATGATCATCGGGCTCGGCCATTATCTCACCGTCGCCGCGATCCTGTTCACGCTCGGGATCTTCGGCATCTTTCTCAATCGCAAGAACATCATCATCATTCTGATGTCGGTCGAGTTGATCCTGCTCGCCGTCAACATCAATCTCGTCTCCTTCTCGGCCTTCCTCGGCGACATTGTCGGCCAGGTCTACGCGCTGATCGTGCTCACGGTCGCGGCGGCGGAAGCCGCAATCGGGCTCGCGATCCTGGTCGCCTATTTCCGCAACCGCGGCTCGATCGCCGTGGAAGACGTCAATCTGATGAAGGGCTAGGCGGCATGTATCTCGCCATCGTCTTTTTGCCGCTGCTCGGTGCCGTCATCGCCGGCGCGATCGCGCTGATCGGCGCGAGCAGCCGTCATCCGGGCGCCAATCCGCCGCCGCCGCACGATGACCACGCCGCGCCGTTGGTGCCCGACGACCGCCCGCACGCCGCGCCGGCGGCGGGGGGCGCGCATGCCGAAATCGCTCACGGGAGCCACGAAGACGACCAGAGCGCGCCGCCAAGCCCCGGCTCGCAGCCGGCCGAACTCATCACCACGGCGCTCCTCGGCATCTCCTGGGTTCTGTCCTGGATCGCCTTCGTCGATGTCGGCTTCAACGGCCACGACGCCCGCGTCACTATCTTCAACTTCATCACCTCCGGCGATCTCAAGGTCGACTGGGCGCTGCGCATCGACCCGCTCACCGCCGTGATGCTGGTGGTGGTGACGACGGTGTCGGCGCTCGTCCACCTCTATTCGATCGGCTACATGGCCGACGATCCGCACAAGCCGCGCTTTTTTTCGTATCTGTCGTTCTTCACCTTCGCCATGCTGATGCTGGTGACCGCCGACAATCTGGCGCAGCTGTTCTTCGGCTGGGAGGGCGTGGGGCTCGCGAGCTACCTTCTGATCGGCTTCTGGTACCACAAACCGGAGGCGAACGCCGCCGCGATCAAGGCCTTCATCGTCAACCGCGTCGGCGACTTCGGCTTCTCGCTCGGCATTTTCGCCGTGTTCCTGTTCACCGGCTCCATCGCATTCGACACCGTGTTCGCCCAGGCGCCGGACCTCGTCGGCAAGAACTTTCACTTCCTGGGCTTCAACGCCGACGCGCTCACCGTGATCTGTCTGCTGCTGTTCATGGGCGCCATGGGCAAGTCCGCGCAGTTCCTGCTGCACACCTGGCTCCCCGACGCCATGGAAGGCCCGACGCCGGTCTCCGCGCTCATCCACGCCGCGACCATGGTGACCGCCGGCGTGTTCATGGTGGCGCGGCTGTCGCCGCTGTTCGAACTCGCGCCGTACGCCAAGACCTTCGTCGTCTTCATCGGCGCGACCACGGCGATGTTCGCCGCGACCATCGGTCTGGTGCAGAACGACATCAAGCGCATCGTCGCCTATTCGACCTGCTCGCAGCTCGGCTACATGTTCGTCGCCATGGGCTCGGGCGCGTATTCGATCGGCATGTTCCACCTGTTCACCCACGCGTTCTTCAAGGCGTTGTTGTTCCTCGGCTGCGGCTCGGTGATCCTCGCCATGCATCACGAGCAGGACATCCGCCACATGGGCGGCCTGTGGCGCAAGATTCCCTTCACCTATGGCGTGATGGTGATCGGCACCTTGGCGCTGACCGGATTTCCCTTCACCGCCGGCTATTTCTCCAAGGACGCGATCATCGAGGCCGACGACGTGGTCAAAGGCATCGCGGCGAGCTACGGCTTCATCATGACGGTCGGCGCCGCGGCGCTGACCTCGTTCTACTCCTGGCGGCTGATCTTCAAGACCTTCCATGGCGCGCCGCACGATCGTCATCATTACGAGGCGGCGCACGAGAGCCCGCTGGTCGATGCTCGTTCCGCTCGCGGTGCTGGCGGTCGGCTCGATCGCGGCCGGCTGGCCCGTGCTCGGCCTGTTCACCGGCCACGGCGCCGTCGAGTTTTTCCGCGACTCGCTGAAATTCGCGCCGGGCAACAACGTGCTCGAGGACATGGAGCATTTGCCGCTGACGGTGACGCTCGCCCCGACGGTGATGATGATCGGCGGCTTCCTGGTGGCATGGCTGTTCTACATCGTGCGGCCGAGCCTGCCCGAAGCCTATGCCCGCGACCAACCCGTGCTTTACCGCTTCCTGCTCAATGCCTGGTACTTCGACAAGATTTACGACTTTCTCTTCGTGCGTCCGCTCATCTGGCTCGGCCGGCTTTTGTGGAAGGGCGGCGACGGCTTCATCATCGACGGGCTCGGTCCCGACGGCATCTCCGCGCGCGTGCTCGACGTCACGCGCGGCGTGGTGCGGCTGCAGACCGGGTATCTCTATCACTATGCCTTTGCCATGCTGATCGGCGTCGCTGCGTTCATCACCTGGTTCATGTTCTACGGAGCGCACTGATGGCGAGCTGGCCGGTCCTGTCCCTCGTCACGTTCCTGCCGGTCCTCGGCGCGCTGTTCATCGCGCTCTTGCCCGACAACGAATCCGGCGCGCGCAACGCGCGCTGGACCGCGCTGTGGGTGACGCTGATCGATTTCGGCATTTCGATCGGCGTCTTGCTGTGGCGCTTCGATCCCGGTTCGGCCGACTTCCAGTTCCTGGAGAAGCATCCCTGGCTCGGCGGCACCATCAATTATTCGATGGGCGTCGACGGCATCTCGCTGCCGTTCGTCATTCTGACCACGGCGTTGATGCCGATCGCCATCGCGGCGAGCTGGACTTCGATCCAGTCGCGCGTGCGCGAGTACATGATCGCCTTTCTCGTCCTCGAGACGCTGATGATCGGCACCTTCTGCGCGCTCGACCTGGTGCTGTTCTACCTGTTCTTCGAAGGCGGCCTCATTCCGATGTTCCTCATCATCGGCGTGTGGGGCGGCCCGCGCCGGGTCTATGCGACCTTCAAATTCTTCCTCTACACGTTCGCCGGTTCGGTGCTGATGCTGCTCGCCATCATGGCGATGTATTGGCAGGCCGGCACCACCGACATCCCGACGCTGCTGCATCATGCGTTTCCGCGCTCGCTGCAGACCTGGGCGTGGCTCGCCTTCCTGGCCTCGTTCGCGGTGAAGATGCCGATGTGGCCGGTCCACACCTGGCTCCCTGACGCCCATGTCGAGGCGCCGACCGCGGGCTCGGTCATTCTCGCCGCGATCCTGTTGAAGATGGGCGGCTACGGCTTCCTGCGCTTCTCGCTGCCGATGTTCCCGCAGGCTTCGGTCGATCTCGCGCCGCTCATCTACACTTTGTCGGTCGTCGCCATCGTCTACACCTCGCTGGTCGCCCTGGTGCAGGAGGACATCAAGAAACTGATCGCCTACTCCTCGGTGGCGCATATGGGCTTCGTCACCATGGGCCTGTTCGCGATGACGACGCAGGGCGTCGCCGGCGGCATTTTCCAGATGATCTCCCACGGCATCGTCTCGGCCGCGCTGTTTCTCTGCGTCGGCGTCGTCTATGACCGCCTGCACACCCGCGAGATCGCCGCCTATGGCGGCCTCGTCAACCGCATGCCGGTCTACGCCTTCATCTTCATGATATTCACGCTCGCCAATGCCGGGCTGCCGGGCACCTCCGGCTTCGTCGGCGAGTTCCTCACTTTGATCGGCACGTTCCGCATCAACAACTGGGTGGCGACGCTCGCGACGCTCGGCACCGTCCTCTCCGCCGCCTATGCGCTGTGGCTCTACCGCCGGGTGATCTTCGGCCAGTTGGAGAAGGCGACGCTGTTCAACATCAAGGACGTCGGCTGGCGCGAGATGGTGATTTTCGCCCCGCTCGTGATCCTGACCATCGTGTTCGGCGTCTATCCCAAGCCCGTGCTCGACGTGTCGGCCGTCTCGGTCGCGCAACTGATCGGCAATTTCCAGCACGCGGTCGCCGACGTGCAGGCCGCGGCGCTGGCGAGGTGAGACGATGAATGCTGCCCTGACCCTTCCCGCGCTCGCCCCGCTGATGCCGGAGATCGTGCTCGGCGTCGGCGCCATGGCGCTCCTTTTGATCGGCGTCTATAGCGGCGAGCGCTCGGCGCGGCTGACCGACGTGCTGTCGATCCTCCTCTTGATCGCGGCCGGCGTCCTCGTCGTATTGCAGCCGCAAGGCAAGCTCGTGACCTTCGGCGGCAGCTTTATCGTCGACGATTTCGCCCGCTTTCTGAAGGTGCTGGCGCTCATCGGCTCCGCCGCCGCCATCCTGATGTCGATCGATTATGCCGAGCGCGAGCACGAGCAGCGGTTCGAATATTCGGTGCTGATCGTTCTGTCGACGCTCGGTATGCTGATGCTGATTTCGGCGGCCGATCTCATCGCGCTCTATCTCGGGCTCGAACTGATGAGCCTGCCGCTCTACGTGGTCGCCGCGAGCCACCGCTCGTCGCTGCGCTCGAGCGAGGCGGGGCTGAAATATTTCGTGCTCGGCGCCCTGTCGTCGGGCATGCTGCTCTACGGCGCCTCGCTGACCTACGGCTTTACCGGCACGGTGACGTTCACCGGCATCGCCCAGGCCGCCGCTCACGGTGGCACCGGACTTATCTTCGGGCTCGTGTTCCTGTTCGCCGGCTTCTGCTTCAAGGTCTCGGCCGTGCCGTTCCACATGTGGACGCCGGACGTCTACGAGGGCGCGCCGACGCCGGTCACGGCGTTCTTCGCCGCCGCGCCCAAGGTCGCCGGCATCGCCATGTTCGTGCGCGCCGCGGTCATGGCGTTTCCAGGCATCACGGCGGAATGGCAGCAGATCGTGGTGTTCGTCTCGATCGCGTCGATGGCGCTCGGCGCGTTCGCGGCGATCGGCCAACGCAACATCAAACGGCTGATGGCGTATTCCTCGATCGGCCACATGGGGTTCGCGCTCATCGGCCTTGCCGCCGGCACCTCGCAAGGCGTGCAGGGCGTGCTTATCTACATGGCGATCTATCTGACTATGACGCTCGGCGTGTTCGCCGTGATCCTGTCGATGCGGCGCGCGGGCGGCATGGTCGAGACCATCGATCAGCTCGCCGGGCTCGCCCGCACCCGTCCGACCATGGCGTTCTTCATGGCGATGCTGTTGTTCTCGATGGCCGGCGTGCCGCCGCTCGCGGGCTTTTTCGGCAAGTTCTACGTGTTCCTGGCGGCGATCCAGTCCGGGCTTTACGTGCTCGCGGTGATCGGCGTGCTCGCCAGCGTGGTGGGCGCCTATTATTATCTGGCGATCGTCAAGATCATGTATTTCGATGAACCGGCGGAAGGGTTCGTACCCATGCCGGATGAGCTCAAGGTGGTGCTCGCGGTTTGCGGCCTTTTCAACATTCTGTTCTTCCTGTATCCGGGACCGCTCGTCGGCGTCGCCGAAGCGGCGGCGCATTCCCTGTTCTGATGCAGCTCAACCCGGCCGACGCGACGGCAGGCTATCGGCTCTCGCTCCACGACACGCTCGCCTCGACCAACAGCGAGGCGCTGGCGTTGGCGCGCGGCGGCGAGCGTGGGCCACTGTGGATCGCGGCGATCCGGCAGACCGCGGGCCGCGGCCGCCGCGGCAACGCCTGGGTGTCCGATCCCGGCAATCTTTACGTCACGCTGCTTTTGGTCGATCCGGCGCCGGCGGAGCGCGGGCCGGAATTGTCGTTCGTCACCGCGCTTGCCGTGCACGACGCAATCGCCGAATGCGCTCCCGGTTTGCGGGCAAAGCTCGCGCTGAAATGGCCGAACGATCTCCTGTGCGGCGGCGCCAAGATCGCCGGTATTTTGATTGAGGGCGAGGCCATCGGCGGCGCGCTTGCGGTCGCCATCGGCATCGGCGTCAATTGCCGCCACCATCCGGCGGACACCGCCTATCCGGCGACCGATCTTGGGGCAGAGGGCGCCGACATGTCGGCCGAAGCCTTGTTCTGGGCCTTGTCCGGAGCGATGCCGCGGCGGCTCGCGCAATGGCGCCAAGGGGCGGGCTTCGCCGCCATCCGGGCCGACTGGATCGCGCGGGCGGCAGGCATCGGCGGCGACATGCGGGTACGGCTTCCAGGCCGCGAACTCGAGGGCCGCGGCGAGGCGATCGACGAACAGGGCCGGCTCCTGCTGCGGCTCACCGACGGCAGCCTGCACGCGATTGCCGCCGGCGACGTCTTTCCGCTCGCGGCGACGGCGACGGGGCGCGTGTCCTGATGGCGCAAATCACGCCGCAGACCGAACTTGTGTTCGCGCCGCTCGGCGGCATCGGCGAGATCGGGATGAATCTCGCGATCTATGGTTTCGGCGACGCGCGTACGCGCAAATGGCTGATCGTCGATTGCGGCGTTTCGTTCGCGAGCGAAGAGCACTTGCCCGGCGTCGATCTGATCCTGCCGGATATCCGTTATCTGATCGAGCAGCGCAAGCACATCGTCGGCCTCGTCCTCACCCACGGCCACGAGGACCATATGGGCGCGCTGATCGATCTGTGGCCGCGCCTCGAGGTGCCGCTCTACGCCACGCCGTTCACGGCGGCGCTGTTCGAAGCGCGCCGCGCGTCGGAGCCGGGTGCGCCGAAGATCCCGGTCAATGTCGTGCCGGCCGGCGGCCGTCTCGCGCTCGACCCGTTCACGATCGACTTCATCAATGTCGCCCATTCGATCCCGGAGTCGCATGCGCTCGCGATCCGCACGCCGCTCGGCATCGTCCTCCACACCGGCGACTGGAAAATCGACTTGACCCCGACGCTCGGCCCGCCGACCGACCAGGCGCGATTGACC
This sequence comes from uncultured Pseudomonadota bacterium, assembly GCA_963836095.1. Taxonomy (GTDB): domain Bacteria; phylum Pseudomonadota; class Alphaproteobacteria; order Rhizobiales; family Xanthobacteraceae; genus BOG-931. Next base: position 446,734 of record CAWIHU010000008.1, on the reverse strand, counting down.
GCGCTCGGCGACGAAGGCGTGCTGGCGCTGATCGGCGATTCCACCAACGCCGTCCGCGACGGCCGCTCGCCCTCGGAAGCGGACGTCGCGAAGTCGCTCGCCGAACTCATCCGCACCGCCCCCGCGCGCGTCGCAGTGACGACGTTCGCCTCGCATGTCGGGCGCATCCGCGCCGTCGCCGACGCCGCCCGCGCGGTTGGGCGCGAGGTGGTCCTGGTCGGGCGGGCCATGGAGCGGGTGGCGCAGGTCGCGCGCGAGACCGGCTACCTCGACGGCGTGCAGGATTTCCGCGGCATGGACACCTATGGCTATCTGCCGCCCGACAAGGTGTTGGCGCTGTGCACCGGCAGCCAGGGCGAGCCGCGCGCCGCGCTGGCGCGGATCGCGCAGGACGAGCACCCGGAAGTGACGCTGACCCGCGGCGACCGCGTGATCTTCTCCTCGCGCGCCATCCCCGGTAACGAGAAGGCGGTCTCGCGCGTCATCAACGGCTTGGTGACGCAGGGGGTCGAGGTCATCACCGACAGTTCCCACCTCGTCCACGTCTCCGGCCATCCCCGCCGGGCCGAGCTCCTCGACATGATCGGCTGGGTGCGGCCGCAGATGCTCATTCCGGCCCATGGCGAAGCGTTGCACCTTGCCGAGCACGCCAAGCTTGCCCGCAAGGCCGGCGTGCCCCACGGGCTTGTCTGCCGCAACGGCGATGTCGTGCGCCTCGCGCCCAACGGGCCGGAGATCGTCGATGAGATCCACTCCGGCCGGCTCTACAAGGACGGCAAGCTGCTGGTCGCTGCCGACGCGCCGGCCGTCGCATCGCGCCGGCGGCTCAGTTTTGCCGGCCTGGTCACCGTTGCGCTGGCCTTGAACGCGACGGGGAATTTGGCCGCCGACCCCGAAGTCGAATTGTTCGGCATTCCCGAGACCGACGCGGCGGGCGTGTCGATGACCGAAATCGCCGAAGACGCCGCCGACGAAGCCTACGAGTCGCTGCCAAAGCCGCGCCGGCGCGACCCCGACGCAGTCGGCGAGGCCGTGCGGCGCGCGGTGCGCTCTGCGATCGCGCAGCGCTGGGGCAAGAAGCCGGTGTGCCACGTCCACGTTTTGGTGGTGTAGGATAGGCGAGGCCTCGGGTCGGGCCGGATTGAACCGGGGGGCTGTGCGAAGTCCGCGTCCCGGACATATTTGAGCGGCAATGGATTTGGGTTGATCGCCCCGATTGGACGCCCCGATGTGGAAGTGGCTCGCGCCGTTGCTGCTGTTGACCGGCAAACCGGAAGTCTTGCTCCGGGTCGTCACCGCCGTCATTGCGGCGGCGATCGTAGCGTTCGGCGTGTGGCTGTTGTCGAACATTGCCGTGACGTTTGATACGCTTAAGAATCCATATATCGCAATTACATACGGTGTTGTCTTACTGCTATTTCTCATAAGCGTTGGAAGCGTCGCCTGGCTTCGCCTGCGGCGGCCCTTGGCGACCGCCCCGGTCAGCCGGCTCACGTCGCAGCCGGAAATCCCGCTCCCGACCGAGGTCGTCAGCCGCCGCGCCGAGACGATTTCCAAGCAATGGGAACGCGCGAACCGCCTGCCGGCGGGCCGCGTCGGCGATGCGGCCACGCTGCTAAAATCCGTCCAATTGCCCGCCGCGCCCGAGCCGCAGCCTCTACCGGCGCGCGGCACGCTCCTGGTCACCGGTCCCGCCTTTAGCGGCAAGTCGGCGCTCATCAACGTCCTGGTCGAGGCGACCAGCGCCAATCCGCCGCAAGCAAGCGACATCGTGCGTCTGATCGACGCCGGCCCGGTCGAGCGCGATGAGCGGCAGCTCTCCGAACTCGCGACCCGCGCGGCGGCGGCCGACGGCGTCCTGTTCGTGGTCGATCAGGATTTGCGGGCGCCCGAGGCCGCCGCCATCAAGCGCTTCCTCGCCACGTCGAAGCCGCTTTACGTCGTCCTCGCCAAGGCGGACCAGTTCACCGCGGCCGACCGCGATGCGATCCTCGTGGCGATCCGCGCCAAATTGCCGGCGGCGGTCGCGCCGGGCGCGGTCGTTTCGGTCGCCGGCGCGCCGAGCCCGGTCGAACGCCATATCGAGGACGCCCGCGGGGCGGTGCGAGTCGAATTGCGCCAGCCGGCGAGCGACATCCGCGCGCTGACCAATCTGCTGACCAAGGTCTTTGCGCCGCGCGCCGGGCGGCCGCTGCGCTTCGAAGCCGCGTGAGGGAAGTCGGGTCGCTTAATGCAAGATCAAGCCCTGTTGCCCGACACCATCGAAGCGCTGCGCCAGCTTGCCGAGGACAAGCGGCTGCGGCCGGCCGAGCGCGCGGCGATCGAAAAGGAGATGCACGACATCGAGGGCTTTACCCAAAAACTCGAGAACGGCCGCGTCGAGATCGCGGCGTTCGGCGAGGTCGGGTCGGGCAAGAGCGCGCTCCTCAACGCGCTCGCCGGCGAGACGATCTTCGCGGTCTCGGCGGAGCACGGCTCGACCGACACGGTGGCCAAGACCGGTTCAAGAACACCAAGCTCGTGCTGGTCGACACGCCGGGCATCAACGAAGCGGCCGGCGAACTGCGCGGCAAGCTCGCCGAGGAGACGGTGCGCTACACCGACCTCGTTTTGTTCGTCGCCGACGGCGACCTCAACAGCGTCGAGCTCGCGGCCTTCCAGCAGCTCAGCGATCTGCACAAGCCGATCGTGCTCGTCATCAACAAGGCCGATCTCTACGGGCCGGCGCAGATCCGGGAGATGACCGCCTCGATCCTGCGCAAGGTCGGCCACCGCATCGGCGCCGACGACATCGTGCTCGCCGCTGCCGCGCCGCGCGAGAGCGAGCGCGAAATCCACAAGGCCGACGGCACCATCGAGATCGTGCGCTTCCAGCCCAAGCCCAGGATCGAGGCGTTGGAAGCGCGCATGCTCGAAGTGCTCGACCGCGAGGGCAAGGCGATCATCGCGCTCAATGCCAGCCTGTTCGCCACCGAAGTAAGCGACCGCCTCACCGCGCTCAAGCAGCAGGTGCGCGGCAAGGAGGTTTCGCGGCTGATCAATTATTTCATGCTCGGCAAGGCGCTGGTGGTCGGCGCCAATCCGGTGCCGGTGTTCGACGTGGTCGCCGGCATGGCGAGCGACGCGCGTCATGGTGCAGCGCATCGGCGCCATTTACGGCACCGACTTTTCGCTCAAGAACGCCCAGGGCATGGTGCTCGACATCCTGCGCGCCTGGGGGCTGATGGCGGCGGCCGAGTATGGCCTGCATCTCGCCGCCGACCTGTTGCGCACCGTGACCTTCGGCACCTCGACGGTCATCACCGCAGTGCCGCAGGGCCTCGCCGCGGCGTGGAGCACCTACGTCGTCGGCCATGCCGCCAACATCTATTTCCGCGATTCCGGCTGGAGCGGCCGCTCGCCAAGAGATATCGTGCAGGAAATCCTCGCCGGCTCCGAAAAGCAGAAGACCAGCATTCTCGGACCGATCCGGGATCAGCTGAAAGCGAAGTTCGGACGGTGAGGGTGGTTTCCTCCGGGCGGCAGGAGAGCGGAAAGCACATGATCGGCAGGCTCAATCACGTGGCGATCGCCGTGCGCGATATCGGCAAGGCAGCGGCCGTTTACCGCGACACTTTGGGCGCCGACGTTTCGGCCGCGGTGCCGCAGCCGGACCATGGCGTGACCACGGTCTTCATCACCTTGCCGAACACCAAGATCGAGCTGCTCGAGCCGCTCGGCAAGGATTCGCCGATCGCCAAATTCCTCGAGCGCAACCCCGACGGCGGCATGCATCACGTCTGCTACGAGGTCGACGATATCCGCGCCGCGCGCGATGCGCTCAAGGCGGCGGGCGCGCGCGTGCTCGGCGACGGCGAACCCAAGACCGGCGCGCACGGCAAGCCGGTGCTGTTCCTGCATCCGAAGGATTTTTCCGGCACGCTCGTCGAGCTGGAGCAGGCGTGATTTTGCCGCGGCCCCGCCCGACCGCCCTCAAATGACCTTCAACGCCCTCTAGAGGCAGCCGCCATGCCTGTTTTCACCGCCGTCGCGATCTTCTTCCTGATCTGGTGGGTCGTGCTGTTCGCCGTGCTGCCCTTTGGCGTTCGCGGCCAGCATGAGGTCGGCGAGGTTACGCCCGGCACCGAACCCGGCGCGCCGGTGATACCCCATGTCGGTCGCAAGCTGATCTGGACGACGCTGGTTTCGGTCGTGATCTTCGCCGGCTGCTACGTCGTCTACGTGAACCAGCTGGTGACGCTCGAAGGGATTGTCAGACCATTCGGGATGCACTGACGGGAGGCAATGTGGAGTTGCGGGCAGGGCGGTGGGAGGAATTGGGGCGCCAGCCGCCGTGACCGGGAAAAAGGCAAAAAAATAGCAGGGCCTAAGCCCTGCCATGAGATCCTCATCCGATCCTCGATCCGCGTCGTTCCCCTTCAGGTTGCGTCCCTAAGGTGTTTTCCGATCTTAAGGTTAGGCAGCTTGAGGTTATGTTATCGGCGTGGCGGCGGCGTTGATCGCGCCCTCGGACCATCCTCCCAAGACTTGGACCGCTCTCCCGCTTGCCCGAAGTCGTTTCCGGGTGGGGATTGCGCCGACTGTTCGTACTCGACTTTTGGTCCATTGTCATCATCTTACCGGCCATCGATAGCAAAAATTTTCGACGGTTCCGGCGCGGCGTCTGCCGGTTCCTTCGGCTCCGGTTCGGATCGCGCGCAACGCGAATTCGCGCGCCTATCGTGTTCGACGCCGTGTGCGTTTGCCACGATGGCCCCTTGTATTTCAGCTTCGGTTGCGGCTTCACTGCCCCGCCATGGCGGCCTGTTGCGGCCGTCAATCGACCCCGAGCCAAACGAGATTTCATGCGTCTTTCCCGCTACTTCCTGCCCATCCTGCGCGAAACGCCCAAGGAAGCGGAGATCGCCTCCCACCGTCTGATGCTGCGCGCCGGCATGATGCGCCAGGAGGCGGCAGGGATTTATGCCTTCCTGCCGCTGGGCTTACGCGTGCTCAAGAAGGTGTGCGACATCGTGCGCGAGGAGCAGGACCGCGCCGGCGCCATCGAACTCCTGATGCCGACCATCCAGTCGGCGGACCTGTGGCGCGAAAGCGGCCGCTACGAAGCCTACGGCAAGGAGATGCTGCGCATCAAAGACCGCCACGAGCGCGACATGCTGTACGGGCCGACCAACGAAGAGATGATCACCGAACTCTTCCGCGGCTATGTGCGCTCGTACAAGGACCTGCCGCTCAACCTCTATCACATCCAATGGAAGTTCCGCGACGAGGTGCGGCCGCGGTTCGGGCTGATGCGCGGGCGCGAGTTCCTGATGAAGGACGCCTATTCGTTCGATCTGGATTTGGCCGGCGCCAAGCATGCTTACAACCGCATGTTCGTCGCTTACCTGCGCACCTTCGCGCGTATGGGCCTGCGCTCGATCCCGATGGTCGCGGAGAGCGGGCCGATCGGCGGCAACCTGTCGCACGAATTCATCATCCTCGCCGACACCGGCGAGAGCGAGGTGTTCTGCGACAAGGAATATCTCGAGTTCGACGTGCCGGGGCCCGACGTTGACTTCACCCATGTCGGGCGGTTGCAGGCGGTCGTGGACAAGTGGACGTTGCTTTACGCGGCGACGTTGGACAAACACGACCCCGAAGGGTTCGCCAAGCTCGGCCCCAGGCAGGGGCTTTCCGCGCGCGGCATCGAGGTCGGCCACATCTTCTATTTCGGCACCAAATACTCCGAGCCGATGAAGGCCACCGTCGCCGGCCATGACGGCGTCGAGCGGCCGGTGCATATGGGCTCCTACGGGATCGGCCCGAGCCGGCTCGTCGCCGCCATCATCGAAGCCTTCCATGACGACGCCGGCATCCGCTGGCCGGAGAGCGTCGCGCCCTTCAAGGTGGCGATCCTCAATCTCAAGCAGGGCGCTCCCGATACCGATGCCGCTTGCGAGCGGCTTTATGCCGCGTTTGCCGCCAAGGGCGTCGATACGCTTTACGACGACCGCGACGAGCGGCCCGGCTCGAAATTCGCCACCGCCGATCTGATCGGTATCCCGTGGCAGCTTATGGTCGGTCCGCGCGGCCTGGCCGAAGGCAAAGTCGAGCTGAAGCGGCGTTCCGACGGCGCGCGGGAACTTCTGACTCCCGACGATGCGCTGGCCCGGCTCTGTGCATAAACTGTGCGCGGCCGCCGCCCGGCGCGAAGTTGGCGGCTTGAATCCGCCGGAATCGTGTGAAACTCCGATGACTCGCGGGGAAAAGACACCTGATGCCTGAACCGACCGGCACCCATCCCTTCGCGCCGTTCGAATGGATGCTGTCGCTGCGCTACCTGCGGGCGCGGCGCAAAGAGGGATTCATCTCGGTCATCGCCGGGTTTTCTTTTCTCGGCATCATGCTCGGCGTCGCCACCCTCATCATCGTCATGGCGGTGATGAACGGCTTCCGTCAGGAGCTGTTGGAAAAGATCCTCGGCCTCAACGGCCACCTTCTGATCCAGCCGCTGGAGCAGCCGCTGACCGACTGGGAGGCGGTCGCCGGGCGCGTCGCCAAGGTCGAGGGCGTGCGCATCGCCGCGCCCATCGTCGAGGGGCAGGCGCTGGCGTCCTCGCCGTTCAACGCCTCCGGCGTCCTGGTGCGCGGCATCCGCGCCGAGGACCTCGCCAAGCTCACCGCGGTCGCCAAGAACGTCAAGCACGGCACGCTCGAGGGGTTCGATACCGGGCAGGCGATCGCCATCGGCAGCCGGCTCGCCGAACAGCTGTCGCTGAACGCCGGCGACAACCTCACCCTCGTCGCCCCGCGCGGCGCGGTGACGCCGATGGGCACGACGCCGCGCATAAAATCCTACAAGATCGCCGCCGTGTTCGAAGTCGGCATGTCGGAATACGACGCCGCCTTCGTGTTCATGCCGCTGACCGAGGCGCAGGCCTATTTCAACCGCGCCGGCGACGTGACCGCGATCGAGATCTATGTCGATGACCCGGACCGGGTCGACCGCTACCGCGCGCTGATCACCCAGGCCGCGGCGCGGCCGATCTACATGATCGACTGGCGCCAGCGCAACGCGACGTTCTTCAACGCGCTGCAGGTCGAGCGCAATGTGATGTTCCTGATCCTGACCCTGATCGTGCTGGTGGCGGCGCTCAACATCGTCTCCGGGCTGATCATGCTGGTGAAGGACAAGGGCGGCGACATCGCCATCCTGCGCACCATGGGCGCGACGCAGGGCGCGATCATGCGCGTCTTTCTCATCACCGGCGCCTCGATCGGCGTGGTCGGCACGCTGGTCGGATTTCTGCTCGGCACCGTGGTCTGCCTCAACATCGAATCGATCCGCCGCTTCCTGTCGTGGCTCACCAATACCGAGCTGTTCTCGCCCGAGCTTTATTTCCTGTCGCGGCTCCCCGCCGACATGAACGCGGGCGAGACCACGGCCGTCCTGGTCATGGCGCTCGGGCTTTCGCTGCTGGCGACGCTCTATCCGTCGTGGCGGGCGGCGCGGCTCGATCCCGTCGAAGCCTTGCGCTACGAGTGATCGGCAACGATGGACGACACCACCACGATCAACGAGCAAGCAACGGCGCCGGCGGCGCGGGAAGAGCATCCGATCGTGTTTCTGCACGGCGTGTGCCGGCAATTCCATCAGGGCGACGCGACGCTCGACATTCTCAGGAACGCCGAGCTTGCGGTCTGGCCGGGCCAGTCGGTCGCGCTGGTCGCGCCGTCAGGGGCGGGCAAGTCGACGCTTCTTCACATCGCCGGCCTGCTCGAACATGCCGACGCCGGCGAGGTCTATATCGACGCGGTCGCGACCTCGCATATGAGCGACGTTCAGCGCACCCGCATCCGTCGCGCCGATATCGGCTTCGTCTACCAAGCCCACCATCTGCTGCCGGAATTCTCGGCGCTCGAGAACGTCATGCTGCCGCAGATGATCCGCGGCCTCAAACGCGCCGAAGCGCGCTCGCGGGCGGCCGAACTTTTGAGCTATCTCGGCCTCAAGGACCGGCTGACGCACCGGCCGGCGGAACTCTCGGGCGGCGAACAGCAGCGCGTCGCCATCGCGCGCGCGGTCGCCAACGCGCCGCGTATTCTCTTGGCCGACGAGCCGACCGGCAATCTCGACGTGCACACCTCCGTGCGCGTGTTCGCGACGCTGACGCAGCTCGTGCGCGCCTCCGGCCTCGCTGCCGTCATCGCCACCCACAATCTCGATCTCGCCGCGCAGATGGATCGGCGCGTCACCATCAGCGATGGCGCCGTGGTCGAGGTGACGTAAGGCTTGTGCGCATTGGCGTTAGGCTTAAGTACGTTTCCCGGACGCAGCGCAGCACGCGGTGATGCGCTGCAGAACCGGGACCTTCGAAACTCCGTGTTTGCGACGATCCCGGATCAGGCGCCGCTGTGACGCCTGCTTGTTAGCAGAGCCGGCACCAGCAGCGATACGGACCGCAAACGCGCGTCCGTCCCGGCGGGCACCAGCGGCCCCAGCCGTGACAGGCCGCTTCCTTGACGATCGGGGTCGCATTCTGCGCCGCCTGGTGCAGGCTCGACGCGCCGACCGGTTGGGCGGCATTGGCTGTCAGGGTCAGCGACCCCGCCATCAGAGCCGCAGTAGCTAGGGTGATTGCAAGCTTGGTCATGGTACTTCTCCCTGTTTCCTGTTCTGGAAGTGTGAAAGAAAAATGCGACACGACGCCGACATGGAAGCAGGTTTTTCCTACTCAGAAGTTTCGCGCGATGCCTTCTTTCTATAAGGTAGATTACGCACGATCGCCGTCGGCGGTTCACCCACCCCGGAGTACCGACGGCGCCGATCGTCCGTCCGTCTCACTCGAGGTCGCGTCGCTCGAAAGGCCGACCGCACAAAAGTGCTTGCCACCTGGGTACCACCGCGCTTATCCTGACGATGCTGCGCCAAATCATCAAATACGCGATCGACTGCATCCTGGTGTTCGCGCCGCTCGCGGGCATCGTGTATTTTTTTGTTCGAGCCTGACGCGTTCAATGCGTTTCTGGATTGGCCGGTGCGGGTGCTGTGACGGACACCTGCCGCTTGCGGCAGTCATTCCGCAGCACCGATAGCGTAATTGTCGTGACGGGGATCGGGGGCGACGGAGCAACTAATCATGATTTCCATTCGCGGTGTTTTGCTTGCTGTTTTGCTTTTGCTTGGCCTCGGCGCCTGGATTGGCGTTTCGCCCGCACAGGCGCAGGTCGACTTGGTCATTCGCGTCGACGTTGTTCCACCGCCTTTACCGGTCTACGCTCAGCCGCCACTGCCGGGACTGGGCTACATCTGGGTGCCCGGCTATTGGGCCTGGAGTGACGACGTTGGCTATTATTGGGTGCCCGGGACTTGGATACGGCCGCCCGAGCCGCAGCTCCTATGGACGCCCGGCTATTGGGGCTGGGAGAACGGCGTTTATATCTTTCACGGCGGCTATTGGGGGCCGCATATCGGCTTCTATGGCGGCGTCAACTACGGTTTCGGCTATGGTGGCGTCGGCTATGGGGGCGGCTATTGGCGCGACGGCGCCTTCTTCTACAACCGCACGGTCAACAATTTCGGCGGCGTCGCAATCGCCAACGTCTATGAGAAGACGGTGGTCGTGAATAACGCTGCTAATGTCTCCTTCAACGGCCCCGGCGGGATGACAGCGCGGCCCACGGCGGAAGAAACTGCCGCCGGCCAGGAACACCATGTCGCGCCGACTTCCGAGCAGGCTCACCACGCCGAAGCAGCGTCGAAGGACCCGTCGCTGTCGCTCGCCAATAATCACGGCCATCCGGCCGTGGCGGCCGCGGCCCATGCGGGCGAGTTCAAGGGACCGGGCGTCGTCGCCGCACATCCCGGCAAGCCGGTCGCCGCGGTGGCGCCGCAAGGCCACAGTGGGGCGAATATCGGCAAGGGTCACCCGGTCGGTCCCAACGTCGGCAACAAAGTCGAGCCCACCCCCAAGACCACCCCCAAGACCACGCCCAAACCTTCAGGGTCCGGCAGTGCCGCGCCGGCCGCCGCCGATTTAAAATCCAACAAGGAGCGCTCCGACCAGCCGCATACGACCGCACCCAAGCCGCCGCCGTCTCCGAGCGTCGCATCTAAGCCTTCAGCGCCGCATCCCGCGGCCAAGCCGCCGCCGCCGCACCCTGCCGCAGCGCCGAAGCCGCCGCCACCACACCCTGCCGCAGCGCCGAAGCCCAAATGCGAGCCGGGCAAGCCCTGCCACTGATACCGGGGTTGTGATTGGCTTCTCGGCTCCAAAATTGTCGGTGGCGCTTGCTGCGCCAGCGCAACAACCGCGCCGCCTGAAATCGAAAATCACGCTTAGTCAGGTTGAGGCAATGGGTCAGTTTCAAACTGACCCATTGCCCGTCCTTGTCCTTGGGTAGTGGGTCAGTTTGAATAAGGCAGCGTTGACGCGCTCTAGAAGCATCGCTCTAGCAGGCGCATAATGGGAAAATGGCCGCCCGCGACAAATGGACTTCTAAACTCAGCTGCCCCAAATGCGGGAAGGCCGGAGAGGCCGCGTTTTCGGAAGACGAGCACCCCTATATCAGGGGCAATGCACGCTTTCGCGTAGACGGCGTCTCCCCCGGATTTCATGTCGAAAAGCGCGGGAGTACAGCCGTCGATACCATTATCGTGTGTTCGGACTGTATGGTGGCTGCCGGATGACGCAGAAGCCTCGCAAACGCCCTCGGGACTTCTCCCAAGCCGCCAAATTGGTTGTGGATATCGCAACCGGGCAGGTCGAGGACCGTCCCGCTACGCCCGAGGAACTGGGCAAGGACCCAGCCGCCGCCGCGATGGGTCGAAAAGGGGGCGCTGCTAGAGCAGCTAAGATGACTTCCGAGAGGCGCCGCGAGATCGCTAAGAAGGCCGCACAGAAACGATGGACCAAAAACTAAGCTGGCGCAGGCTTACTCACTTCATCTGGTTGAGCTGAAACATTTATTCTCAAAGAATCGATAAACACGCTGTCAGTGCCATGCGTGACTCTGACCCGAAGCGTGCCGGCTCTAGGAATTAGAAGATTTGAAAATATGAAGGGATAATTGAATATTCGCTTCGGCATGGGGTCTGGTATTTTTTTTAGTTCCTCCAAAAAACTTTGATCGTCCGAATATTCTTCTTGTTCACCGTCAAAAACTTGCTGAGAAAAGAAAGGCTCAGGTTCTTCCGGCATAAACATTTTTACCTGTATAGGCAGCATTTTTTCCATTGGCAGACGCATTTGAATGAACACGCCAAATTTAGGCAGTGCAAAGGGGGGAGACACCTGAACTATCATCTCACCACCATAGCATCCAACCAAAGTAATCTTATTCTGCACCTCAAATCGAATGTCGTCGCAATATGTAACGACAGCATAGGGTTTCATTATGCGGCCAGCCCAATAGTTGCCTTATCGGTTGACGGGTTGTTCCCAGCGTTTTTAGTGTCGATAGATCCCTTTGTTTCCGGTGCGGGGTTCGCATGATTTCCGTATACGGCGCGCTTTCGCAATTCAAATACGGGCTCACGTCCAAGTGCCCATGCGAGTTCTGCTACGCGACGAAGCGTGAGATTGCCCCCGCCTAGAATCTGACGATTAATGACCGATCGGTTTACGCCGAGATCAGTAGCTATTTGCTGCTGAGTTAGTTTGCGCGAAGCCTTTTCTTCTTCAAGCGCCCGCTGCAATTCGCGATGAATTGAACCCAGAAAACGAGAAACGCTTCGGGCTTTTTCACCGATGTCAAATAGTAATGACATTGTCGATCACTCCTCCTACAAACCGCGGATCATCAAGATCGAGACGATCACGAGTTGCTATGACTTTCTTTTTTGCGTTTCGATATCCATCGTTGGTTCGTTTGATATTTACGGCCGTATCGGCGTGAACCATTACGAATTGGTCCTTGCGATAGAACCAGCCGCAGATTTTGAGCTGATAGGTAATAAGCTCCCAACATTCATCTTCAGAAGGCACCATATCTCTGAAGCGGACTTTTCCGCCACGATTGTACCTCGGCCTGCCGAGGGAGGAGATGAACTGGAAGAGAAGATCATCGAACTCCTCTTTGGGAGTGCGCGTCGCACCGTTCTCGGTCGGCAACGCAGGTAGGGTATTGTTGATCCAGTCACGTACCTCTGGCGTCGCGTAGAATTGACGAATTGCCAGGCCATCGTGCGGGCCCAGCGGATAGACCACCTTTACTAGCTCGCCCCTCAAGGCCAAGGTAGGAAGTGTTGCCATTTAAGTCAACAATCGTTACAAGATTATAAATCGGCTTTCCGAAACAGATTGTCGCATCCACTTTGGCTGGCTTCTCTAGCCCGCGCAACTGATGCGCGCGTTTATGCTTGACGCTAAGCATAAAGGGTCATATAGTCGAGCCATGAACAGGCTCGACCGCGAAACCCGTGCCCGAATTCTTCACCTCCTTTGCGAGGGTAGTTCGATCCGTGCCGTGACCCGCCTTACGGGTGCCAGCAAGAACACGGTCACCAAGCTTGTGGTGGATGCCGGACACGCCTGCGTGGCGTACCAAGACCGTGTGCTGCGTAATTTGCCGAGCCAGCGTATCCAGGTCGATGAAATCTGGAATTTCGTTTACGCCAAGAATGACAACGTGAAGGATGCCAAGGCCGCGCCCGCCGACGCTGGCGACGTGTGGACGTGGACGGCGATTGATGCCGACAGCAAGCTCTTGGTTAGCTGGCTTGTCGCCGATCGCACGTTGGATAGCGCCATGACGTTCATGGACGATTTGAGGGAACGGCTTGCCCACCGTGTGCAGCTAACGACTGACGGACATGCGCCGTATCTGACGGCCGTTGATACCGTGTTCGGCGATGACGTTGACTATGCCATGCTGGTCAAAATCTATGGTGCCGATCCAGCAGCCGAGCGGCGGTATAGCCCCGCGAAGTGCATCGGCGCACGCAAGCGCGAGATCGCCGGCAACCCCGACATGAAACACGTCAGCACGTCTTTTGTGGAGAGGCAAAATCTTACGATGCGGATGCACATGCGGCGCTTCACCCGACTGACAAACGCGTTTTCAAAAAAGGTCGAAAATCACGCGTGCGCAGTCGCGCTGCATTCGATGTATTACAATTTCGTCCGCTTGCATCAGACGCTCAAAGTCAGCCCCGCGATGGCCGCTGGCGTGACGGATCGACTATGGGAAATGGTCGATGTTGTTGATGTCCTCGATGCTTTTGAAGTGAAGCGGAAGCGCCAGCCCAAGGTGATTTTCAATGTCGAGTCGTGGCGGATCGGCACCGGCTATTATGTGACTGTTACGGTGCCAGACAGCGAACCGGTGCGTGTCACCGATACGTTTGCGACGGAAGACGAGGCATGGCGATGGATTAGAAATGAATCTGCGGCGTGGTTATTCGGGCGACAAAACCGCGCAGAAAATTAATAAACTGGGCGGTCAATGGATTTTTGATAGTCATTCATAGGTATAATGCCGGGGTCTAAGGACAATTCGACATCACCTGAAAACCCAAATTCGCCTTCGTCAAAATCGACATTGGCATCTTTCAGGCCCTTCACTAGGGCTTGATATGATTCTGTTTTTTGATGCTGCCATCCTATAATTAACTTATAGGGCTTACCGCGCTCATTGAACGGAAAATGCAGCGGCTTCCAATGTGCTTGCCCTTCAAGTATTTTTTGAAATTGAGCTCCATATTGATTACTCTCCTTGGAGTCCCCTCACAATAAATAGAATTGTCGTCTGAGGCGACTTCCGAACGGCAGCTAAAATATCTTTTTTTTGATCGTCTCTTAATGTCCGTGGAATAGCCGCTGGTGGAATTTGATTGCCGCACTCGATATTAAGTGTTCCGTTTAAATCGCGACCTATGCTCGTGCTGCAGATCACGCCGGGCAATAGACTTTCACGATGTGAGAAAGCTGCCCCGACGAGCGCGACCATTATAAGTGTTATCCCTATCGCCCGGATAAGGCGTTTGCCCAAAGTGCCCATCACCGCTCCGGCACCGAGAACGGCGATCGCAATCCAATCCGAAATGCCCATATCTCAATCATGACGGATAAGCGCGGCCGCCACAATTGAAACTGACCCACTGCCATCCCTTGACTCCGCGAACAATGTGTGAACAATGTTCCCTATTCGTTCTAGCAAGGGAGCAGAACAATGGTTCGCGCTGTCGCCGAGGAGGCTTTGGCACTGGCGTCGATCACCTTGTTTCTCGGCATGGTCGCCGTGTGGGCGCAAGTGCTTGGCGTCGTTTGAGTTTGGGATCGCTGAGGGTGTCGGAACGCCGCGTATTGTGGCGAGCGGCTGACACGGGGCGGCGCTGAAAACAGCGTGGATAAGCGGTTGAGGTCCGCGGTGAGCGCCGGCGCGCCATGGACAGCGCGGTCGCGCATCTCGCATCCTCGTTGCGGCGGGAATCGCGGATGACCATGTTTCGCGGCTGCCGCGCCCGAAAAAAAATGCCGCAACGTGAGCAACAACAAGCGCGTGGGACTGATTGGCGATGCCGGCTGCAAAATCCTCCGCGACGGAATCCTCGGCAGCCCCGGCGAAAGAGCCCGGGTTCGTGCATTTGCACGTGCATTCGTCCTACTCGCTGCTCGAAGGCGCGCTGACGATCGCGCGGCTGGCGGAGCTGGCCAAGAAGGACCGGCAGCCGGCGCTGGCGCTGACCGACACCGACAACATGTTCGGCGCGCTCGAATTCTCCGAAAAAATGGCGAGCGCCGGCATCCAGCCGATCGTCGGCTGCGCGCTGGGCGTCGACTTCGGCGACCAGGACAACCGCGGCCCGGCGGCGGGCGAGAGTTTTCCGCGCATCGTTTTGTTGGCCGCGCGGGAGGAGGGCTATCGCAGCCTGTTGCGGCTCACCTCGCATGCCTACCTCGAAACCGAACAGACCGAGCGGCCGCACCTCAAGCTTGCGTGGTTGGCCGAGGAGGCGCCCGGTTTGATCGCGCTTACCGGCGGGCCCGGCGGGCCGCTCGATACAGCGATCGCCGCCGGCCAAGGCGCGCTGGCCGCCGCGCGCTGCGAGACGCTGCATCGGCTTTACGGCGACCGCCTCTATATCGAACTGCAGCGTCACGGCATGGCGGCGGAGCGGCTTTGCGAGCCGGCCTTGATCGAGCTTGCCTACGCGCGCGGCTTGCCGCTCGTCGCTACCAACGAGCCGTTCTTCGCCGCGCGTGAAGACTACGAGGCGCACGATGCGCTGTTGTGCATCGCCGAGGGCCGCCTCATCGCCGACGGCGAGCGCCGGCAGCTCACGGCGGAGCATCGTCTGAAAACCCGCGCCGAAATGGCTGCCTTGTTCGCCGATCTGCCGGAGGCGCTGGCGGCGACCGTCGAAATCGCGCAGCGCTGCGCCTTCCGCCCGCGCACCCGCGCGCCGATCCTGCCGCGTTTTTCCGCCGGGCACGCGGACGGCCAAGCCGGACAGGCGCCGGCGCAGCTCGAGGAGGCCGCGGAACTGCGTCGCGCCGCGGCGGCCGGACTGGAGCGCCGCCTTGCCCGGCATCCGCTCGCACACGGCCACAGCGTCGAAGATTATCGCGAGCGGCTGGCGTTCGAGCTCGGCGTCATCGAAGGCATGAAATACGCCGGCTACTTCCTCATCGTCGCCGACTTCATCCAATGGGCGAAGGCGCAAGGCATTCCGGTCGGGCCGGGCCGCGGTTCCGGCGCCGGCTCGCTCGTCGCCTATGCGCTCACCATCACCGATCTCGACCCGATCCGCTTCGGGCTGCTGTTCGAGCGCTTCCTCAATCCCGAGCGCGTGTCGATGCCCGACTTCGACGTCGATTTCTGTCAGGAGCGGCGCGACGAGGTGATCCGCTACGTGCAGGACAAATACGGCCGCGACCAGGTGGCGCAGATCATCACCTTCGGCACTTTGCAGGCGCGCGGCGTGCTGCGCGACGTCGGGCGCGTTCTGCAGATGCCGTACGGCCAGGTCGACAAGCTCTGCAAGCTGGTGCCGCAAAATCCGACCAACCCGATCTCGCTCAAGCGCGCGATCGACGACGAGCCGCGGCTGCAGGCCGCACGCGACGCCGACCCGGTGACGCGGCGCGCCTTCGACATCGCGCAGAAGCTCGAAGGCCTCACCCGCCACGCCTCCACCCACGCCGCCGGCATCGTCATCGGCGACCGGCCGCTGAGCGAATTGGTGCCGCTCTACCGCGACCCGAAATCGCTGATGCCGGTGACCCAGTTCAACATGAAATGGGTCGAGCCCGCGGGCCTGGTGAAGTTCGACTTCCTCGGCCTCAAGACGCTCACGGTGCTCGACCGCGCCGTCAAGCTGGTGCGCCGGCGCGGGGTCGAGGTCGATCTGTCCAATCTGCCGCTCGACGACGAGAAATCCTACGAGATGCTGGCCCGCGGCGATACCGTCGGCGTGTTCCAGGTGGAAAGCGCAGGGATGCGCCGGGCGCTGGTCGACATGCGCCCCGACCGCTTCGAGGACATCATCGCGCTGGTCGCGCTCTACCGGCCGGGGCCGATGGCGAACATCCCGACCTATTGCGCGCGCAAGCAGGGGCTCGAAGCGGCCGAGTATATCCATCCCAAGCTCGAGCCGATCCTGCGCGAGACCTACGGCGTCATCGTCTATCAGGAACAGGTGATGCAGGCGGCGCAGGTGCTGTCCGGCTACTCGCTCGGCGAGGCCGACCTGCTGCGCCGCGCCATGGGCAAGAAAATCCGCAGCGAAATGCAGGCGCAGCGCACCCGCTTCGTCTCCGGCGCGGTCGCGCGCGGCGTCGAGGCGAGCCAGGCGGAGGCGATCTTCGAACTGTTGGAGCGCTTCGCCGATTACGGCTTCAACAAAAGCCACGCTGCGGCCTATGCGCTGGTCGCCTATCAGACCGCCTACATGAAGGCGAATTATCCGGTCGAGTTCCTCGCCGCGTCGATGACGCTCGACATGGGCAACACCGACAAGCTGGCCGAATTCCGCGCCGAGGCCGAGCGGCTCGGCATCAAGGTCGAGGCGCCGTCGATCAACCGCTCCGGCGTCGAGTTCGACGTTGAGGGCAGCACCATTCACTATGCGCTCGCGGCGCTGCGCGGCGTCGGCCGGCAGGCGGTCGACGGCATTCTCGCCGCGCGCGACGACACACCGTTCAAGGACATTGCCGACTTCGCGCGCCGCATCAATCCGCGCGCCATCA
Source organism: uncultured Pseudomonadota bacterium (assembly GCA_963836095.1). Lineage (GTDB taxonomy): Bacteria > Pseudomonadota > Alphaproteobacteria > Rhizobiales > Xanthobacteraceae > BOG-931. The sequence continues at coordinate 429,560 of CAWIHU010000008.1, read as the reverse complement.
ACAAACGCGTACTGGAAAGTCTGGTCGCCGCCGGCGCGTTCGACAGCCTGGAGCCGAGCCGCGCCCGCGTGCTCGCGGCGGTCGACACCGTTTTGGCCACGGCGCAACGCTCGCACGAGGACGCCGCGCTCGGTCAATCGGAACTGTTCGGCGGCCCGGCCGCGGCCGAGCCGTTGCGGTTGCCGGCGGTCGAGCCGTGGCTGCCGGCCGAGCGGCTGCGGCGCGAATACGACGCCATCGGCTTTTTCCTGAGCGGTCATCCGCTCGACGATTATGCCGCCGCGCTCAAACGCCTGCGGGTGCAGTCGTGGGCGGAATTTTCGCGCGCCGTGAAGGCCGGGGCGGGGGCAGGGCGCGTCGCCGGCACGGTCGTCGCCCGCACCGAACGGCGGACCAAGACCGGCAACAAGATGGGCATCATCGGCCTGTCCGATCCGAGCGGCCATTACGAAGCGGTGCTGTTTGCCGAGGGCCTGGCGCAATATCGCGATCTGCTCGAGCCCGGCACCGCCGTGCTCATGCTCCTGACCGCGGAAGTGCAGGGCGAGGATGTCCGCGCCCGCATCCAGTCGGTCGAACCGCTCGATCAGGCTGCGGCCAAGATGCAGAAGGGCCTTCGCGTCTTCCTGCGCAGCGAATTGCCGATCGAAGGCGTGGCCAAGCGGCTCGAGCCGATCGCGGCCGGCGCTGCCCGCACCGCGACGGATCACGGCGACGGCGAGGTCTCGATGGTCTTGATGCTGCAGGACGGCAACGAGGTCGAAGTGAAGCTGCCCGGCCGCTTCAAGGTCTCGCCGCAAATCGCCGGCGCCATCAAGGCGGTGTCCGGCGTCGTCACGGTCGAGGCGCTGTGAGTCGGTAAGCGAGGCGGGCAGCGCCCCAGGCGGCGCCGCAACGGCTTGTTGCGCCTACGCCCGACGCCCTATATAAGCCCCTGCACAACCTCACACGCGGACCTTGGCTCCCCCATGGGAGCCGTCCGGTGCTTGGCCCTTCACATAAGAGGGCGCAGGCTCATCGGTTCGCGGCGGATCAACCGGAGAACGATTATGGCGCTGCCGGACTTCAGCATGCGCCAGCTTTTGGAAGCTGGCGTTCATTTCGGCCATCAGGCCCACCGTTGGAACCCCAAGATGTCCGAGTACATCTTCGGGACCCGCAACAACATCCACATCATCGACCTGACGATCACGGTGCCGATGCTGCACCGCGCGCTGCAGGCGATTTCGGATACGGTCGCCCAAGGCGGCCGCATCCTGTTCGTCGGCACCAAGCGCCAGGCGCAGGACGCCATCGCCGAGGCGGCGAAGAAATCGGCGCAGTATTACGTCAATTCGCGCTGGCTCGGCGGCACGCTGACCAACTGGAAGACGGTGTCCAACTCGATCAAGCGGCTGCGGGCGCTCGACGAGATGCTCGCGTCCAACGAAGCGCAGGGCTACACCAAGAAGGAGCGGCTGACGCTGCAGCGCGAGCGCGACAAGCTCGACCGCGCACTCGGCGGCATCAAGGACATGGGCGGGCTCCCCGACCTCGTGTTCGTGATCGACACCAACAAGGAAGACATCGCGATCAAGGAAGCGCGCCGCCTCGGCGTGCCGGTCGCGGCGATCGTCGATACCAATTGCGATCCGGCCGGCATCACCTACGCGGTGCCCGGCAACGACGACGCCAGCCGCGCCATCACGCTCTATTGCGACCTCGTCGCCAAGGCGGCGATCGACGGTATTTCCCGCGCGCAGGGCGAGCACATCGACCTCGGCGGCCTGGTCGAGCCGGAAGTGATCGAGGAAGTGCCGGCGGAAACCGACCGGCTCGGCTTCGCGCCGCTGTCCGGACCGCGCGGCGTCGCCGACGATCTCAAGAAATTCCCCGGCGTTTCGCCGACCATCGAGAAGAAGCTCAACGATCTGGGTATTTTCCACGTCTGGCAGATCGCCGAGTTCTCGCCCGTCGCCGCCCACAATATCGGCGAAGAGGTCGGGCTGCCCGGCCGTATCGAAGCCTGGATCGCGCGGGCGAAGGAACAGATGGCCACCGAGGCCGAGTGACGGGGCCGCCTTTCCCGGCGCCCGTTCATGCGGCGAGCCTGGAATCCATAATCGCCAAGCTTAATTATGGGTTCGGGCTGCTTGAGGTTCGATAAAGGTTGCGTAGCGTCCGCGCGCCTCATGACGCCGCGCCCAATGACGATGCGATAAGCGATTAAGGACAACCACGATGGCGAACATCTCCGCGAGCATGGTGAAAGAGCTCCGCGACCAGACCGGCGCGGGCATGATGGATTGCAAGGCGGCGCTCGCCGATACCGACGGCAACCTCGAGGCGGCGGTCGACTGGCTGCGCAAAAAGGGCCTGTCCAAGGCTGCCAAGAAAGCCGGCCGGGTCGCGGCCGAAGGGCTGATCGGGATCGCGGTCGCCGGCACCAAGGCCGTCGCGGTCGAGGTCAATTCCGAGACTGACTTCGTCGCGCGTAACGATCTGTTCCAGGGCCTGGTCAAGATGATCGCCGACGTCGCCCTCGATGTCGGCGCCGACGTCGACAAGATCCTCGCGGCGCGCGCCGGCGATCTCACGATCGCGGACGCGATCAGCGAAACCGTCGCCAAGATCGGCGAGAACATGACGCTACGCCGCGCCGCGACCTTGTCGGTCGCGAAGGGCGTGGTGGCGAGCTATGTCCACAGCGCGGTCAGCGACGGGCTCGGACGCATCGGCGTCCTGGTGGCGCTCGAATCCGGCGGCGACGCCGATGCGCTCAAGGCCGTCGGCCGCCAGGTCGCGATGCATGTCGCCTCGGCCAATCCGCAGGCGATCGAGCCTGCCGCGCTCGACGCGACAATCGTCGCGCGCGAGAAGAACGTGCTCGCCGACAAGGCGCGCGCGCAAGGCAAGCCGCCGGCGGTCATCGACAAGATCGTCGAATCGGGGCTAAAGACCTTCTACAAGGAAGTTTGCCTGCTCGATCAACCCTTCATCTTCGACGACAAGAAAAGCGTCGCGCAGGCGCTGAAGGAGACCGAAGGCAAGGCGGGCGCGCCGATCAAGATCGTCGGCTTCGTTCGCTTCGCGCTCGGTGAAGGGATCGACCGGCCGGAAGGCGATTTCGGCGGCGAAGTCGCGGCTCTTGCCGGCGCGCATTGATGCGCGCGGACGCGAACTGATCGGCACGCTTTGAACGTGCCGCGGCCGTCCGGGCGGTGTGGGTCGAAGACTTGGGCCGCATGCGGTAGCGGGAGGCGGTCGCCGCGTGCGGCGGTGAGGGGCGCGACATCTCTATGACGAGGCCGAATTACCGACGGGTGATCGTCAAGCTCTCCGGCGAGGCGCTGAGCGGCCCAGAAAAATTCGGCATTCACCAGCCGACCATCGATCGCTTCGCCGCCGATATCGTCGCCGCGCACGCGCTCGGCATCGACCTCGGCGTCGTGGTCGGCGGCGGTAATATTCTGCGCGGCGCGCAAATCTCCGAGGACGGCGTGTCGCGGCCGACGGCGGACGCGATGGGAATGCTGGCGACGGTCATGAACGCGCTCGTCCTCGAGGCCGCGATCGAGCGCGCCGGGGCGAGCGCACGCACCATGTCGGCGCTGGCGATGCCGCAGGTGTGCGAAACCTACGAGCGCCAGCGCGCGCTGCGCCATCTCGACGACAAGCGCGTCATCGTCTTCGCCGGCGGGACCGGCAACCCCTTCTTCACCACCGACACCACCGCGGTGCTGCGCGCGGCCGAAATGGGCGCCGACGCGGTATTCAAGGCGACCGACGTTGACGGCGTCTATACCGCCGACCCCAAACGCGACCCGACGGCGCAGCGCTACGAGCGGCTCGACCACCAGGAGGCGATCGAGCGCAAGCTCAAAATCATGGATGCGACGGCGTTCGCGCTTGCCCGCGAGAACCATATGCCTATCATCGTCTTTTCGATCCGGGAGGACGGCGCGATCGAGACGGTCTTGCGCGGCAACGGACACTTCACCACCGTCGGCTGACGATTCAATGCGCGCGAACGAGAACAGCCGACCGCGGAGGGCGCCATGACAACCAGCACATTCGACCTCAACGACCTCAAGCGGCGCATGCAGGGCGCGCTCGCTTCGCTCAAGCAGGAATTGTCCGGCCTGCGCACCGGGCGCGCCTCATCGGCGCTGCTCGAGCACGTGCAGGTCGAGGCCTATGGCAGCCACATGCCGCTCAACCAGCTCGCCACGGTGAGCGTGCCCGAAGCGCGGCTCCTGAGCGTCCAGGTCTGGGACCGCTCGATGCTGCACGCGGTCGAGAAGGCGATCGCCGCCGCCAATCTCGGACTGACGCCCGCGACCGAGGGCCAGGTCATCAGGCTGCGGGTGCCGGAGCTCAACGAGGAGCGGCGGCGCGAGATCGTCAAGGTGGCGCACAAATACGCCGAGGCCGCGCGCGTCGCGGTCCGCCACGTCCGCCGCGACGGCCTCGATCTGCTCAAGAAACTGGAGAAGGATCACAAGATCAGCGAGGACGACCACAAGCGTCATGCCGACGAGGTCCAGAAGGCGACCGATGCGACGATCGCCGATGTCGAAAAGATGCTCGCCGGCAAGGAAAAGGAGATCATGACGGTTTGACCGACGCTGCGCGATCAAGAAGCGAGGTGACGCTGCCGCTGGCGCCGGGAGGCGACGGCTTTGCTGTGCCGCGGCATGTCGCGATCATCATGGACGGCAACGGGCGCTGGGCGGCCGACCGCGGCCTGCCGCGCGTCGAGGGCCATCGCCGCGGCGTCGAGGCGTTGCGCAAGACCGTGCGCGCGGCCGGCGATCTCGGCATTGCGTTTTTGACCATCTTTTCGTTCAGCTCGGAAAACTGGGCGCGTCCGCCGTCGGAAATCCGCGATCTGATGGGCCTGCTCCGCCGCTTCATCCGCAACGACCTCGCCGACTTGCACAACAGCAATGTGCGGGTGCGCATCATCGGCGAGCGCGAGGGCCTCGATCGCGACATCAGCCTCCTGCTGCAGGAGGCGGAGGATTTGACCGCCGGCAATGACGGCCTCACCCTCGTCGTCGCCTTCAATTATGGGGCCCGCCAGGAGATCGCACGTGCGGCGCAGCGTGTCGCGATCGAAGTCGCGGCAGGGCGTTTGGCGGCCGCTGACGTGTCGCCGGAGGTGCTGGCGCGCTATTTTCACGCCCCCGACATCCCCGACCCGGACGTGATCATCCGCACCAGCGGCGAGCAGAGGCTGTCCAATTTCTTGCTGTGGCAGGCGGCTTACAGCGAACTCGTGTTCGTGCCGGTCTACTGGCCCGATTTCGACCGCGCCGCGCTCGAAGGCGCCATCGCTGAATTCCGGCGCCGCGAGCGCCGGTTCGGCGGACTGGCCGCACAGACCGGCTCGTGACCGCGCCCGCCGGACGCGACCGCCAAATGGGTGAAGATTCGGACGAGAGCAACGCGCACAATCTCGCGCTCCGGGCCGGTTCGGCGGCCGTTCTCGCGCCGCTCACGCTCCTCTGTGCCTATCTCGGCGGCTGGCTTTTTCTGGCGCTGTGCGCGTTCGCCGCCGGCGGCATTTTTTGGGAATGGACGCACCTCCTCGCCGAGCGGACCGAGCTGCGCCTGCTCGTGCCCGGATGGGTCGGATTGGGTGCGGCCGCGGTGCTGATCGGGCTCGGCGATCCCGGCGCCGCGGTCGTTGCGGCGGCGACGGGCGCGATAATCGCCGGCGCGGCCGCAGGCTTAGCTCCGCCGCGCGGGGCGCCGCCTCATGTCGGCGTTTGGGCGGCGGGCGGCGCGGTCTATGCGGCGGCCGCGCTGTTTGGGCCGGCGCTCCTGCGCCGCGATCCGCAATGGGGTGTCACGGCGCTTTTATTCCTGTTCGCAACCGTCTGGGCGACCGACATTTTGGCGTTTTTCTCAGGCCGGACCATCGGCGGTCCGCGGCTGTGGCCGAGCGTGAGCCCGAACAAGACCTGGGCCGGCGCCATCGGCGGCCTCCTCGGCGGACTTGCGGCCGGCGTCGCAGTCGCCTATGCGAGCGGGGTCGGTGAGTTGGCGTTGGCGGGGGTCATGGGCGTAGTGCTGTCAGTCCTGGCGCAGGCCGGCGATTTGCTGGAATCCGCCGTCAAGCGCCAGTTCGGCGCCAAGGACGCGAGCCATCTGATCCCCGGTCACGGCGGCCTCATGGACCGGCTCGACAGCTTTATCGTCGCCGCCCTGGCCGCGCTTCTGATCGGCATGCTGCATCAAGGAACTGCTGCACCCGGCCGCGGCTTGCTGGTATGGTAGCGCGATGAAAAAGTCGAAGCCGCTCCCGAGCGTGCAACTCGCCCCCGTACCGCGCTCGGTGACACTCCTGGGAGCCACCGGCTCGATCGGGTCGAGCACCGTCGACTTGCTCCGGCAGGAGCGCGGGCTTTACCGCGTCGAGGCCGTGACCGCGCGCCGCAATGCGGCGGCGCTGGCCCGGCTCGCGCGCGACTTGGGCGCGCGCTTCGCCGCGATTTCCGAACCGAATGCGTATCAGGAACTCAAAAGCGAACTTTCGGGCTCCGGCATCGAGGCGGCCGCCGGCGACGCGGCCGTCGTCGAGGCGGCGCAGCGCCCGGCCGACTGGGTGATGGCGGCGATCACCGGCGCCGCGAGCCTCGAGCCGACGCTTGCCGCCGCCGAGCGCGGCGCGACGGTCGCGCTCGCCAACAAGGAGTGTCTCGTCTGCGCCGGCGCACTCTTCATGCGCAAGGCGGCGAACGCCGGAGCTACCGTGCTGCCGGTCGATTCCGAGCACAACGCGGTCTTCCAGGCGCTCGGCGCCGGCCGGCGCGAGGACGTGCGCCGCATCGTTCTCACCGCGTCCGGCGGGCCGTTCCGCACCTGGTCGCTCGAGGCCATGCAGAAAGTGACGGTCGAGCAGGCGCTCAAACATCCGACCTGGTCCATGGGACCGAAAATCACCATCGATTCGGCGACATTGATGAACAAGGGTCTCGAACTCATCGAGGCCCATCATCTGTTCGCCCAAGGCCCCGACGTGCTCGACGTGGTGGTGCATCCGCAATCCGTCATCCATGGCATGGTCGAGTTCCGTGACGGCTCGGTCGTGGCGCAGCTCGGATCGCCCGACATGCGCATCCCGATTTCGCATTGTCTGGCGTGGCCGGTGCGCATGGGCACGCCGGCGGCGCAACTCGATCTCGCCCGCGTGGCTTCGCTGACCTTCGAGGAGCCCGACATGATCCGCTTCCCGGCGCTGGCGCTCGCGCGCCGGGCGCTGGCGGACGGCGGCGCGGCGCCGACCGTCCTCAACGCGGCCAACGAGGTCGCGGTGCAGGAATTCATCGACCGGCGTTTGAGTTTCCTCGGAATACCCGCATTGGTGGAGGCGACCCTCGATGCCGCGCAGCGCCGCGGCATCACGGCAGCCCCCCAATCCGTTGAGGAAGCCGTCGCCATTGACCATACTTCGAGAAGCTTGGCGTTGAGCCTCTTGCCCGAAATTGCCGCAATGGCATCCTAGGGTTCGGGTCGGCGACAAGACAGCGGGGGCGGGAGAAAAATTGATGGGGACCAGTGTGTTGTCGCATGTGTATGCGTTCGGGGGTGGGATTGCGACCTACGGCGTTCCCTTTCTGTTCGTTCTCAGTCTTGTCGTTTTCTTTCACGAATTTGGACATTTTATCGTCGCGCGCTGGTGCGGCGTGCGGGTTTTGGTGTTCTCGATCGGATTCGGCCCCGAGCTCATCGGGTTCAATGATCGCCACGGCACGCGTTGGAAGATTTCCGCAATCCCGCTCGGCGGCTTCGTCAAGTTTTTCGGCGACGACAACGTCACCAGCACGCCTGACGGCTCCGCGAGCGCCGCCGCTCTGGATCCGAGCGAACGGGCACAAAGCTTCATGTTTCAGCCCGTCTACAAGCGGACGGCCGTCGTCGTCGCCGGACCGGTTGCGAATTTCATATTGGCGATCGTGATTTTTGCCGGCGTCTTCATGCTTTACGGCAAGCAGACGATGAGCGCGCGGGTCGATTCGGTGCAGCCGGACAGTGCCGCCGCCGCCGCCGGCTTCGAGCCCGGCGACTTGGTCGTGGCGATCGATGGCGCTCACATCGAAAGTTTTGCCGACATGCAGCGCGTCGTCGGCGAGAACGCGGGCGAAACGCTGCACGTCACCGTCAAGCGCGACGGCGTCGAAAAGACGCTCGAAGCCACCCCGACCCTCAAGGAGGTCAAGGACAATTTCGGCAACACCCGCCGGGTCGGCATTCTCGGCATCAGCCGCTCGATGGCGCCGGAGGATCTCACATTCCATCCCGTTGCGCCGCCGCAGGCGGTGTGGATGGCCACGCAGGAGACCTGGTCGGTCATTTCGCGCACGCTCGGCTACATCGGCGGCGTCGTCACCGGCCGCGAAGCCGCCAATCAGCTCGGCGGTCCGATCCGTATCGCTCAGATGTCCGGCCAGGTGGCGAGCTTCGGCTTCGTCCCGCTGCTGCAGCTTGCGGCGGTGCTTTCGGTATCGATCGGGCTCCTCAACCTGTTTCCGATCCCGCTGCTCGATGGCGGTCACCTTTTGTTCTACATTATCGAAGCTATTCGCGGCCGGCCGCTGTCCGAACGCGCGCAGGAGGTCGGATTTCGCATTGGTCTCGCCATCGTTTTCATGTTGATGATATTTGCAACGTTTAATGACATCGTTCACCTGACGACGTCCTAAATCGGCCGCAAAGGACGCATTTGAGGGTAGTGGGTCGACCAGTGTGTATGGGGATACGCATTTGGGGTAAGCTGGGGGACTTCGGGGTGGGAGTGGGGGTAAGTCATGAGTATCGACGCCAAAGTGAGTATCGACGCCAGAGTCAGCATCGACGCCAAGAGGAGCAGGATCGGGTTCGAAACGTCGGGCCGGGAACGCTGAGAACGACTGCGAGCAGCCCGCCATTGGGGGCGGCGACGAGGGGAACGAGGGCGCTTGGCGCATGAACAGGTGTGTGCGGGTAGGACGAGGGCTGGCCATGGCGGCCGCGGTCCTTGTCGGCGTTGTTTGCGGCTTTGCCACGGGCGCGGCTTTGGCCGCGCCGGCGGCGACCGGCGTGAGCGTCAGTTCGATCGTCGTCGAAGGCAACCGGCGCGTTGATCCTGAGACGGTGCGTTCGTACTTCAAGGTGGCGCCCGGCGAGCAGATCGACGCCGCCAAGATCGATTCGGCCCTGAAGGCGCTTTACGCCTCGGGTCTGTTCGAAGACGTCCGCATCAGTCAATCCGGCGGCCGGCTCATCGTCACGGTGGTCGAAGCCCCCGTCATCGACCGGCTGGCGTTCGAGGGCAACAGACAGATCAAAGACGAGCAGCTGACGCAGGAAATTCAGTCCAAGACGCGCGGCACGCTGTCGCGCGCGACGGTGCAGGCCGACGTCCAGCGCATCATCGAAATCTACCATCGCAACGGGCGCTTCGACATCCAGGTCGTGCCGAAGATCATCCAACGGCCGAACACGCGCGTCGATCTGATCTTCGAAATCCACGAGGGCGAAAAGACCGGCATCAAATCCATCGTCTTCGTCGGCAACCGTGCCTATTCGGATTACCGCCTGAGAGACGTCATCAAGACCTCCGAGTCGAACCTTCTCAGCTTTCTGCAGACCACCGACGTTTACGATCCCGACCGCATCGAAGCCGACCGCGATCTGATCCGCCGCTTCTACCTCAAGCACGGTTACGCGGACGTGCAGGTCGTCTCGGCGACCGGCGAATACGATCCGGCCAAGAAGGGATTCATCATCACCTTCACCATCGAGGAAGGCACGCAATACCATTTCGGCGCCATCGACGTGCAGTCCAACATTCGCGCTGTCGACGGGCAGGCGTTGCGTTCCGTGCTGCGCACGCGCTCCGGCGCCATCTACAACGGCGAAGCGGTGGAGAAATCGGTCGAAGACCTCACGGTCGAGATCGCCAAGCACGGCTATCCGTTCGCCACCGTGAAGCCGCGCGGCGACCGCAACGCGCAAAACCACACCATCGGCGTCACCTATGTCGTCGACGAGGGCGTGCGCGCCTATATCGAGCGCATCAATATCCGCGGCAACACCCGCACCCGCGACTATGTGATCCGGCGCGAGTTCGATATTTCCGAAGGCGACCCCTACAACCGCGCTTTGATCGATCGCGCCGAGCGGCGCATCAAGAACCTCAACTACTTCAAGAATGTGAAGATCACCAACGAGCCGGGCTCGGCGCCGGACCGCGTCGTCATCAATGTCGACGTCGAGGAGCAGTCGACCGGCGACTTCTCGGTGATGGGCGGCTATTCGACCGCGGACGGCTGGATGGCGCAGGTGTCGGTGTCGGAGCGCAACCTCATGGGCACCGGCCGGTTCGCCAGCGCATCAGCCACCTACGGTGAATACATGCGCGGCATCAAGCTCAGCTTCGTCGAGCCGTATTTGCTCGACGAGCGGCTGTCCGGCGGCGTCGATCTTTTCTTCAATGAAAACCTCGCCAACATCTACATGTCGTACGGCACCGAAACGTACGGCACCACGCTGAAACTGGGCGTGCCGCTGCGCGAGGATGTGAGCTTGCAGCTGCGCTACTCGATCTACGAGCAATCCATCTCGCTGCCGCAGGAGCTCGACAACTGCAACAACATCAACGCGAACTACGCGAGTAATGTTAATTTGTTGCCGACACCGACCGCCATCCAAGACGCGGCGAACCAAGGTAAGTTGGGTGCCGCGTACCCTGGATACGGGGCGGCGTCGCTCAACAATTTGAATCCGAACAATACATATCAGCAGACCAACTGTCTGACTGACGGGGCGGTCGGCGACGTTGGCGAGGCCTCGCTGCCGGTGCGCGAGGAATTGGCGCTGGGCGCCTACCTCACGTCGATGGTCGGCTACGGCTTGACTTACAACACGCTCGACAACAACAAAAATCCGACCAACGGCCTGCTCGTCAGTTTCGGCCAGGATTTCGCCGGTGTCGGCGGCGATGTCTCCTATTTGCGCACGACGATCGATGTGCGCGGCTATTACGAAGTCGTCAGCGATCTCGTCAGCATTCTGCATCTGCAGGCCGGCGACATGCTCGGCTTTAACAAGTGTCCTGCAAGCGCCGGCCCTGGAGGCTGTGGCGGGTCAGGCAACGAAGTGCGCATGCTCGACGACTTCAAGATGGGTCCCAATCTGGTGCGCGGCTTCGAGCCGGCGGGGATTGGTCCGCGCGACATCACGCCGGATACCGCGGGCGATCCGCTCGGCGGCACGATGTACTGGGGCGCCAGTCTCGAGTTCCAGTATCCGTTCTACTTCCTGCCGAAGGATTCGGGGTTCAAAGGCGCGGTTTTCGTCGATTCCGGCTCCTTGTGGGGTTACAAAGGCGAGACCCAGTGGGCGGCGACCGGCGAGGTCAATGGTCTGCCGATCACGACGAATACCGGGACGACCTTTGTCTGCAATGGTTGCGGCATGCAGTATGTCGACAGTCCCGCGCCGCGCGTGTCGGTCGGCGCCAGTATCATCTGGGCCTCGCCGTTCGGGCCGCTGCGCTTCGACTTCGCCTATCCGATCCTGAAAGAGTTGTATGACCGCACGCAGTTCTTCCAGTTCGGCGGCGGCACCAAATTCTGATCGCGGCCGCGTTCGCTCTCGAGGCCGGGCCGATGCCGGACTTTTTTCCGATCAAGCGCGAGCTGACGATTGCCGAAATCGTCACGCTCACGCGCGCGGAGCCACGGCCCGGAACGCCGCTCGACCGGCGCATCGCTGATTTCGCGCCGCTCGATGCGGCCGGACCAGCCGATATCGCGTTTCTCGACAACGCCAAATATCGTGACGCGCTCGTCTCCACCCGCGCCGGCGCGTGCCTGCTGGCGCCGCGTTTTGCGGCGGCGGCGCCCGAGCGGTTGGCCGCGCTGGTGGTGGCGGAGCCTTACCGGGCCTTTATCGCCGTCGCGCGCGTGCTGTTTCCGGGCGCGCTGCGGCCGTCGTCGTTGTTTGAAGCGCGTGGACGTGCCGACGGTGCATGCATACATCCCTCCGCGCGGTTGGAAGCCGGCGTCACCGTCGATCCGTTCGCGGTCGTCGGGCCGCGCGCCGAGATCGGGGCCGGAACGCTGATCGCAGCCGGTGCCGTGATCGGCCCGGGCGTCGCGATCGGCCGGGACTGCGCGGTCGGAGCCAATTCAACCGTGACGCACGCCTTGATCGGCGACCGCGTGATCATCCATCCGGGCACCCGCATCGGCCAGGACGGCTTCGGCTTCCTGCCGTCGGCCAAGGGCCATCAAAAAATCCCGCAGACCCGCCGCGTGATCATTCAGGACAATGTCGAGATCGGCGCCAACGTCACGATCGATCGCGGGTCGACGCGGGATACCGTCATCGGCGAGGGCACCAAGATCGACAATCTCGTGCAAATCGCGCACAACGTCAGCATCGGGCGGCACTGCCTGATTGCGGGACAGGCCGGCATATCCGGCAGCGCGGTCGTCGGAGATTTTGTCATGATGGGAGGCCAAGTCGGCGTCGCGGATCACATCGATGTCGGTGCCGGCGCCATTCTCGGCGCGCAGAGCGGACATATGTCGGACGTTCCACCCGGTGCGCGTCTGGTCGGATCTCCGGCCGAACCGGTGCGCGATTTCATGAAAGGCGTGGCGGCGCTACGGCGGCTCGCGCGCGGCGGCAAGCCCGAAGGGGAGGGTGCATGAGCGTTGAGACGGGCGGCGGGCCGGGCCGCGATTCTGCGGGCGAGAGCCTTGGTACGGGCGAAAGCCTTGGTAAGGGCGAAAGCCTTGGCGTCGCCGAGATCCATGAGATCCTGCGCCTGTTGCCGCACCGTTATCCCTTTCTTCTGGTCGACCGCGTCATCGACATCCGCGGCGACGAGCACGGCGTCGGCATCAAAAACATCACGATGAACGAACCGCAGTTCACCGGCCATTTTCCCGAGAACCCCGTCATGCCGGGCGTGCTGGTGATCGAGGGCATGGCGCAGACGGCGTGCGTACTCGCTTTGCGGCTGATGCCGGCGCGCCAGGAGCGCCGGACGATGTTCTTCATGACCATCGACAAGGCCAAGTTCCGCAAGCCGGCGATCCCCGGCGACACGCTCGAATATCACGTCGACAAAGTCACGCACCGCCGCAACATGTGGTGGTACCGCACCGAGGCCAAGGTGCGCGGCACTGTCATCGCCGAGGCGGTGCTCGGCGCCTACATGGCCGAGGACTGACAATGGCAATCGATCCGACCGCGCGCGTGGCCGATGGCGCGCGCATCGGCGATGGCGTCGAGATCGGTCCTTATTGCGTGGTCGGTCCGGACGTCGCGCTCGGTGCAGGTGTGCGCCTCGTCAGCCACGTCAACGTGACGGGCGTCACGTCGCTCGGCGAAGGGACCGTGGTTTATCCCTTTGCCTCGCTCGGCACGCCGCCGCAATCGGTTCACTACCGCGGCGGCCCGACCCGGCTCGTCATCGGGCCGCGTTGCGACGTGCGCGAGCACGTCACCATCAACACCGGCACCGAGGCCGGCGGCGGCATCACGCGCGTCGGTGAACGCTGCTTTCTGATGGTGGCGTGCCACATCGCCCACGATTGTCAGATCGGCAACGCGGTGACGTTCGCCAACAACGTCACGCTGGGCGGGCACGTCTCCATCGGCGACAATGCATTCTTGGGCGGCCTTGCCGCGGTGCATCAGTTCGGTCGCGTCGGCGAAGGTGTCATGGTCGGCGGGCTGTCCCCCGTACGCGCTGATATCATCCCGTTCGGCATGGCGCGGGGCGAACACCTGGTCGGTCTCAATGTCGTCGGTCTGCGGCGCCGCGGCTTGAAGCGCGCCGACATACACCGGTTGCGCGCGGCCTTTCGTGCTTTATTCTCGGGCGAGGGCGTGTTCGCGGATCGCCTCGAGGCGGTGGCGCGCGAATTCGCGGACGATGCCGCGGTTATGAAAATCATCGCTTTCATTCGCGCCGGGGGTAAGCGCGCGTTGATGCATCCCCGCGGCGCGCGCGTCGACCCCGTGCACGACGATGACACAGCCTGACCATGGCGCGCGCGATCCGATCGCGATCATCTGCGGCGGCGGCAGTTTGCCCGCCGCAGTCGCCGCCGCGGCCGAAAGCCGCGGCCGCCGGCCGGTGATGCTCGGCATCAAAGGCTGGGCCGATCCCAAAGTCGTCGGGCCTTATCTGCATCATTGGGTGGCGCTCGGCCAGGCGGGGCGACTTATTCGCCTCGCCCGTTCGGAAGGGTGCCGAGAGGCCGTGTTCATCGGCGCGTTGCTGCGGCCGCCCGTCACGCGCATCCGCCTCGATTGGCTGACCATTAAATTGATGAGGCGGCTGGCGCTGTCCTTTCGCGGCGGCGACGACCGCCTGCTGTCCGGGGTCGCGCGCATATTTGAAGAGAACGGACTGCGCATCATCGGCCTCGACGATTTGGCCCCCGAGGTCTTTGTTCCCGAAGGCGTGCTCGGCACGCGCGCGCCGATGCAACGCGACAGGGAGGACATCGCGCGCGCACTCGACGTCATCGCCGCGCTGGGTCCGTTCGAACGTCGGGCAGGGCGCGATTGTCGCCGACCGCCGCGTCGTCGCGGTCGAAGCGGCCGAAGGCACCGACAATATGCTTTCCCGGATCGCCGAGCTGCGGGCACAGGGGCGCGTGACGACGCCCCGCGGCGTCGGCGTGCTGGTCAAGGCGCCGAAGCCCGGACAGGACCGGCGCTTCGATCTGCCGGCCATCGGGCGGCGAACATTGGAAAACGCCGCGCGCGCCGGCCTTGCCGGCGTGGCGGTCGTGGCCGGCAGCACGATCATCGCCGACCCGAACGACGCGATCGCTGCCGCCGATCGCGCCGGCGTGTTTCTGGTCGGGGTGCGCGGAGGCGGGCCGCGATGAGCGCCGCGCCGCCGCAACCGCTGTCGATCTATCTCGTTGCCGCGGAGGAATCCGGGGACGTGCTCGGCGCCGCTTTGGCGCGCGCGTTGGTGGCCGCCGCAGCCGGCGCCGTGACGCTCGCCGGCGTCGGCGGGCGCGCCATGGCCGCGGCCGGCATCTCCAGTCCGTTTCCGATCGACGACCTCGCGATCTTTGGTCTCACGGACATTCCGCAGCGGGCGCCGACCATTTGGCGCCGCATCCGCGAAACCGCGGACTTGATCGTCGCAACGCGCCCCGACGCGGTCGTCATCATCGATAGTCCGGACTTCACCCATCGGGTAGCGCGCCGCGTGCGGCGGCACGCGCCGACGATCCCGATCCTCGATTATGTCTCGCCGTCGGTCTGGGCGTGGCGGCCGGGGCGCGCCCGCGCCATGGGCGCGTATGTCGACTGCGTGCTCGCGATCCTGCCGTTCGAGCCGGAGGCGCATCGGCGCCTCGGCGGTCCGCCGTGCGTCTATGTCGGCCACCCGATGGCGGAGCGCCTCGGCGAACTGCGCCCCAGTCCGGAAGAAGCGAAGCGGCGCCAAGCCGATCCGCCGCTCGTGCTCGTGCTGCCGGGGAGCCGGTCGAGCGAGATCCGCCGGCTCTTGGACATTTTCGGCGCTGCGATCGCCGACCTCGCCCGGCGCGTCGGGCCCATCGAGCTGGTGCTGCCGACGGTGCCGCACCTTCAGGCGCGCGTGCGCGCGGGGGTTGCCGGCTGGCCGGTGAAGCCGCGCATCGTGGTCGATCCGGCGGAAAAATGGGCGGCCTTCCGCTCGGCGCGCGCGGCGCTCGCGGCGTCCGGCACGGTCACGCTCGAGCTCGCGCTCGCCGGCGTGCCGCTCGTCGCAGCCTATCGCCTGCCATTGATCGAAGAGATCGTCGCGCGCCTCGCCGGCCTGCGAAAGCGCTTGAGCAGCGTCATTCTCGCCAATTTGGTCATCGGCGAAAACGTCGTGCCGGAATTTTTGCAGCGGGATTGCACGCCGCAAAAGCTCGCCGCTGCATTGGTATCGCTCCTCGGCGATACGCCGGAGCGCAAGCGGCAGACGCAAGCCTTCGCGCGGCTCGACCAGATCATGACGCTCAACGAGCCGCCGAGCATCAAGGCCGCCGCCATCGTGCTCGACCTTGCCCGCAAGGGCCGCTGCGCCACGGAGATCGGTGCTAAGCTACATTAGGGAGCGGGAGGAACTGCCATGGATGACAGGACGGCGCTCTCGCAGCCGCACGACAGGACGCGCGTGACCTACAGCGCCAGTCCGGACTACGCGCGGCTCAAGCGACGCTTTCCGACCATCGCCTATCTGCGCCGCCACGCGCGCCGGCACGTTCCGCATTTCGCGTTCGAATACATGGACGGGGGCGCCGGCTCCGACGACCCCGGCATCCGGCGCAATTGGGCGGCGCTCGATGCGGTCGAGATCGTGCCCCGCTACGGGGTGATGCCGTCGCTGCCGTCGTGCACGGTGGAGTTGTTCGGCCGCCGCTACGCCGCGCCGATCGGCGTCGCGCCGATGGGCGGCCCGGCCATCGTGTGGCCGGGCGCCGACACGCATCTCGCGCGCGCGGCGCAGCGCGCCCGCATTCCCTACACGCTCGGCACGCCGGGCGGCGCCACCATCGAAGAGATCGCCGCCGTCGCGCCGGACGTGTTCTGGTTTCAGCTCTACCGGTTCGCCAATAACGACCATGCGGTCGGCTTCGATCTGGTGCGCCGCGCCGCAGCAGCGGGCTGTCATGCGCTGGTGCTGACGCTCGACGTGCCGGTGCGCACGACGCGTCCGCGCGAGGCGGCGGTGGGTCTCGACGGCGCCGTCCGCATCGGGGGGCGCATGGCGATCCAGGCGATGCGAACGCCGGGCTGGCTGCGGGCGTTGTGGACGCACGGCATTCCGCGCTTCGCCAATTTACAGGCCTATGCCGGCGCCAACGCTTCGCTCGACGACGTCATTGCGTTCGCGCGCCGCGAAATGGCCGGCGCATTCACCTGGGACGAGGTCGCCAAATATCGCGACCGCTGGAAAGGCGCCTTGATCGTCAAGGGCATCCTGCACCCGCACGACGCCGAACGGGCGGTCGCGCTCGGCGTCGACGGCGTCGTCGTGTCGAACCATGGCGGCCGTCAGGTCGAGGCCTTGCCGGCGCCGATCGACGCGCTGCCGGCGATCGTCGCGCAGGTCGGCGGGCGCGCGACCGTGCTGATGGATTCCGGCGTGCGCAGCGGCACCGATGTCGTGCGCGCCTGTGCGCTCGGCGCGGCCGCCGCTTTCGCCGGCAAAGCCTTCCTGTGGGGCCTCGGCGCGCTCGGCGAAGCCGGCGCCGGTCACGTGATCGACCTTCTGATCGAAGAGACGCAAGGTGCGCTCGGACAGTTGGGCGCGCGAACCTTGGAAGAGACGCGCTCGCTCGCTGTTCGCCATGAGCGCGCGCTGCGGTTTTAAATCCGCATCGTGCTTGCCGGGGGCCCACAAAGGCGCGAGAATTCCGCCCACTCGTGAACGAGCAAACCGTTCGAAAATATAGGCCAGGGATGGGAGGGCACTCATGCGAGCCGAGCCGGTCAGTTCGGGCGCGAGCACAATCGTCGCGGGCGCGGCCGGTTCACGCGCCGAAAACACTGCGGAAGGACAGAAACTCATTCGCTCGGAGCTGATGGCGCAGACGACCGCGCTGGTGCCGCTGTTGCGCGCCAAAGCCGCCGAAGCCGAACGCACGCGCCGCATCCCCGACGAGGTCCTCGCCGCCATCGACGCCGCCGGACTGTTTCGCTTGCGCGCGCCGAAGCGCTTCGGCGGGCACGAAGCCGATCTGCGGACCTACATGGACGTCATCACCGAGCTAGGGCGCGGTTGCGGCTCGACCGCCTGGATCGCGTTCATCTCGACCGCCACGGCGTGGATCGCCGCTCAATTCAGCGACCAGGCGCAAGACGACGTGTTCGCCGGCAACCCGGACGCCCGCACCATCGGCGTGCTGGCGATGAACTCCCGCGTCCGGCCGGTCGAGGGCGGCTATAGGCTCGACGGCAAATGGCCTTACGCGTCCAATTGCCTGCACGCCCATTGGGCGATCCTGGCCGTGCCGCTGCCGAGCGGCGGCGGCATGGCGCCGGGCATCGTGCTCGTGCCGATGCGCGAGCTGACGATCGAGGACACCTGGCACGTCGTCGCCATGCGCGGCACCGGCAGCAACACCGTGGTCGCCGACAATGTTTTCGTGCCGGCGCATCGCGTCATGCCGGTCGAGGCTCTGGCCAAAGGCCGGTCGCCGCGCACCAACACCGAGGAAGTCATTTATCGCGAGGCTTTCATGCCGACGGCGATCATCGCCGTTGCTGCGCCGGTGCTCGGCATGGCGCAGGCCGCGCTCGAATTGACGCTGGAGCGTGTCAATAGCGCGGCAAAACCGATTGCCTACAGCTTCTATGACGACACGCGCAAAGCGCCGAGCATGCAGCTCGAACTCGCCCAGGCCGCGACATTGGTCGAGACCGCGGTCCTGCATCGTGCGGCGCTGGTGCGACGACATTGCCGAATTAGCCCGCGCGGGAGAGGATCTGCCGTTCGTAAAACGGGCGCAGATGCGCATGGATCTGGGCTATGCGATGCGGTGCTGCCGCGAAGCGGTCGCGCTTCTGCTCAATGTGCAGGGCGCCAGCGCTTTCGCCGAGGCCAATCCCATTCAACGCATCTGGCGCGACATCGAGATGGCAAGCCGTCATGGCCTCTTGAGTGGCGAGGTGCCGCAGGAGATCTACGGCCGGGCGCTGGTCGGCAATTTCGAGCCGCTGTCGCCGTTCGTGTGAGCGAGAAATTCTCAGACGACGAGACGGAGCGGCGCGCGCGAGGCTTCGTTGTTGAGATCGACCAATTGGGCCAGCAGCTCCATCAGCTTGGAGCGGTCCTCCGGCCGCAGCGGCGCGACGATGCGTTCCTGCGCGCGGAGCACCGCGGCCTCCGCGCGCTTGACCAGCGCATTGCCCGCGCCGGTGAGCTTCAAGAGCTTGATCCGCTTGTCCTGCGGGGAGGCATAGCGGGTCACGAGCTTGCGCGCCTCGAGCCGTTCCAGCACGTTGCCGAGCGTCGAGCGGTCGAACGCGATCAGTGCCGACAATCGCGTCGCGTCGGTCCCGGGATTTTCGCGGATCGCCGCCAGCGCCGCGTATTGCACCGGCGTGAGATCGAACTCGGCGCACTCTTCCATGAAGATCGCTACGGCAATTTGCTGGGCACGGCGGATCAGGTGCCCCGGCATGGCGTGCAAATCCTGTAGCTGCATCGACGCTGGTTTCCTTGGTGCGGTGGGATCGCTCGGACGATCATACGTCAGTTCAGCACTTCGAAGAAACCGAGCTTGCGCTGCATCGGGGCGTCGTCCACCTGGAACAGAAAGGCCGGCGCGCGGGCCGATCTGTTGGCGATGGCGACCTTGGCGTGGGTCGGTACCGCAATGGTGTCATTTGCGCCGGCATTGAGTGTGATACCGTCGATCTCGGCTTCGATTTCGCCCTCGACGACATGCAGCACCGCGGAGGCGGAGCGCCGCGCCGGCTTTGCGGTTTCGCCCGGCCGCAGCAGGATGGCCGAGAAACCGAGCACCGGCAGGCACTCTTCGCCGGTCTGCGGATTGACGTAGGCGAGATGCACCATCTCGTCGGCGGCGGTGACCGGCGCCAGCGCCTGCAATGCGTCGCGGACATCCTTCCAAGGGAAGCGCAGCAGCGGATAGGCGGCGCGCGGACCGCTCAGCGCGCGGTAGGGCAGGAGGCCCGCACGACGGTAATGCGTCTGCGACTGATCGGGCTGGTTGCGCAGGGTCTGCGGCGGTCCTTCGATCGCATAGGACGCCTCCTGCGCGAACACCGTCGGCAGATCGAGCGCGTCGAGCCAGATCACCGGGCCCGAGCCTTCGTGGCGGTGTTCGTGCCACAGCAATGACGGCGTCAGAATGAGATCGCCGCGCTCCATCGGCAGCTTCTCGCCGTCGACGATGGTGAAGCCGCCTTCGCCCTCGACCACGAACCGGACGGCGCTCGGCGTATGGCGGTGATTGGGCGCGGTTTCGCCGGGCATGATCAGTTGCAGGCCGATATAGATCGACGGCGTCGCCTGCATGTTCTCGAGCCCGAGGCCCGGATTGGCGAGCACGAGCACGCGCCGCTCGGCCTTTTCGATCGGGGTGAGTTCGCCCGCTTGCAGCAGCCGCGGCCGCACGTCGGCATAATGCCAGACCACCGGACGAGTGCGGCGGAACGGAGCGCCGTGCGGCAGCGCCTTGCGCAGGCTCGGCCACAGCGGCACCAGATTGTGCGCAGTGAGGCCGTCGACGATAGGCGGCCGGCAATTCGCTCAATGTCCCGAGAGCGCTCATCGTATTTCCTCCAAAGTGTCGCGCGGCGTCAGGCGGCCGCGCGCTGCTGCCCGGCGCCGACGAGACCGTTGCCGCCATAGAGCCATTGCATGCTGGCGTTGAACTGTTCGGGCGTTTTGCCCTCGAGCCAGGTGTTGCGCACGAGGCGCTCGACGCCGTCGGCGTGATAGATCCGCCCGAGCTCGCGGGAGGACAGCACCACGCGGTAGGCGCGCGGAATGCGCTCGTCCTGATAGGCCGGGAACGTCGCGGTCGAAGTCGCCATGGTGCGTGGCGAACTTGTCGGCGAGGCACACCGCGTCCTCCATCGCCATGCAGGCGCCCTGGGCGAAGTATTGGTAGGTCGGGTGCGCGGCATCGCCTAAGAGCGTGACGCGGCCGTCGGTCCAATTGCCGATCGGGTTGCGGTCGGCGAGCACCCAGCGCCGCCATTCGGTCGGGATTTCCAGAAGCTTGCGCGCCTTCGGCACGATCTGCGCGAACCTGCCGAGCACTTCCTCGCGGGTGCCGGGCTCGTTGCTGCCGACGTTTTCGATGTCGGTGACGAAGGTCGCGACCAGATTGAAGGAGCGCCAGCCCTGCAGCGGATAATGCACCATGTGGCACTTGGGACCGGCCCATAGGACGGCCGCGTTCCAGCGCAGGTCTTCGGGCATCTGTTCGATCGGCAGCACGGCGCGATAAGCGACGTGACCGGACACCTGCAGCGCATCGCCGCCGGTCAATTGCGCGCGGATTTTCGAGCGCACGCCGTCGGCGCCGATGACCGCATCGGCTTCGTAGACGCGGCCGGCTTCGGTGCGCACGCGCGCGCCGTCGGCGACGTTCTCGTAGGCGATCACCCGCTCCTTGTTGATGAGCTTGATCCCGGCATGCGCGCGGCAGGCTTCGAGAAAGGCGCCGTGCAGGTCGGCGCGATGGATCACCGCATAGGGATTGCCGAAAAACTTGCGGAACGGTTCGTCGAGCGGACCGCGAAACACCTGTTCGCCGGTCATGCCGTCCATCATGATCAGGGCGTCGATATAGACTGCGCGGGCACGGCCGGCGTCGCCGATGCCGAGATAGTCCATGGCGTGGAAGGCGTTGGGCCCGATCTGAATGCCGGCGCCGATTTCGCCGAACGTGTCCGCCTGTTCGAGCACGGTGACGCGGCAGCCCTTGTTGGCGAGCCCCAAGGCGGCCGCGAGCCCGCCAATGCCGCCGCCGGCGACGACCGCGGTCGGCGCGGATTTCGATGACTTCGGCATGGAGTTCGGCGGGGACTTCGGCATGCACGTTTCTCCCAAGATGATCGATTTATAGTTACACAGTGTACTGTCGTTCAGTATACTGTCAATATCCGAAGCAATGTGCAGGAACGGCAATTCGTCCGCGGGGTTGCGCTCAGCCTCCCTTCATGGGTTTTGAAGGCTGGCGTGAAGGTGGGCTCGAGGGGCGGGCGGGAAGCGCCGCGATTGGCAGGCCAAGTCCCAATCGGCGGCAATTTCTCCGACTATAGAAGCAGCGGCAATTCGCCCGCGGCCGTTGCGTGGCGCGGGCAATTTTGGCAATGTCCGCGCCGACTTGCGCCCGCGGCGTGGCAACGCTCGCTTTGGCGCCTTCCTTCAGGGTCGGTCTTACCTCCGGCCCCCATCAACCGGGGTTCTTTCCAT
Organism: uncultured Pseudomonadota bacterium; assembly: GCA_963836095.1. Lineage (GTDB taxonomy): Bacteria > Pseudomonadota > Alphaproteobacteria > Rhizobiales > Xanthobacteraceae > BOG-931. Next base: position 407,617 of record CAWIHU010000008.1, on the reverse strand, counting down.
GACGACGTTATGGCTGATCGTTCTGTGCGGCGTGCTCGCCATTATCTACGCCATCTGGGCCACCTTTTCGGTGCTCGCGGCCGATGCCGGCAACGCGCGGATGCAGGAGATCGCGGCGGCGGTGCGCGAGGGCGCGCAAGCCTATCTGCGGCGGCAGTACACCACGATCGCCATTGTCGGCGTCGTGATCTTCCTCGTGCTCGGCTTTTTCCTCGGCTGGCTGGTCGCGGTCGGCTTTGCCGTCGGCGCCATTCTGTCCGGTGCTGCGGGCTTTATCGGCATGAATGTTTCGGTGCGCGCCAATGTGCGCACGGCCCAGGCGGCCATCGGCTCGCTGGCGGGCGGGCTCGAGCTTGCCTTCCGCGCCGGCGCAATCACCGGCCTTCTGGTCGCGGGTCTCGCTCTGCTCGGGGTGACGCTGTACTTCATCTTCCTGATCGCGGGGCTGCATTTCGCGCCGAATGACCGCACCGTGGTCGAATTCGATGGTGGCGCTCGGCTTCGGCGCCTCGCTCATTTCGATCTTCGCCCGTCTCGGCGGCGGCATCTTCACCAAGGGCGCCGATGTCGGCGGTGACCTCGTCGGCAAGGTCGAGGCCGGCATTCCGGAAGACGATCCGCGCAACCCCGCCACCATCGCCGACAATGTCGGCGACAATGTCGGCGACTGCGCGGGCATGGCGGCCGACCTGTTCGAGACCTACGCCGTCACGACCGTCGCCACGATGGTTCTCGCCGCGATCTTCTTCGGCGCGGTGAGTGCCGACGCGGTGTTGCGCATGATGACGTTCCCGCTGGCGATCGGCGGCATCTGCATCATCGCCTCGATCATCGGCACCTTCTTCGTGCGGCTCGGCGCCAGCCAGTCGATCATGGGCGCGCTCTACAAGGGCATGATCGCGACCGCGATCCTCTCCCTCATCGGCATCGCCGGCGTCACCCATTACCTGATCGGCTTCGGCCCGCTCGCCGGTGTCGGCTATTCCGGCGCTGATCTGTTCTATTGCGGCATCACCGGCCTTGTGGTGACCGGCCTGATCATCGTGATCACCGAATACTACACCGGCACCAACTATCGGCCGGTGCACTCGATCGCGCTGGCCTCGGTGACCGGCCATGGCACCAATGTGATCCAGGGCCTCGCGATATCGATGGAATCGGCCGCCGGACCGGCGCTCGTCATCATCGCCGGCATCCTGGTCAGCTACAATTTCGCGGGCCTGTTCGGCATCGCCATCGCGGTGACGACGATGCTCGCGCTGGCCGGCATCGTGGTCGCGCTCGACGCCTTCGGTCCGGTCACCGACAATGCCGGCGGCATCGCCGAAATGGCGGGCCTGCCGAAAGAGGTGCGCAAGTCGACCGACGCGCTCGACGCCGTCGGCAACACCACCAAAGCGGTGACCAAGGGCTACGCCATCGGCTCGGCCGGCCTCGGCGCTTTGGTGCTGTTCGCCGCCTACAATGAAGACCTCAAATTCTTCATCGCCGGCGCCGACAAGCATCCCTATTTCCAGGGTGTGGTGCCCGACTTCTCGCTCGTCAATCCCTACGTCGTGGTCGGCCTCCTGTTCGGCGGTCTCTTGCCCTATCTGTTCGCCTCGATGGGCATGACGGCGGTCGGCCGCGCGGCGTCCTCGATCGTCGAGGAAGTGCGCCGGCAGTTCCGTGAGCGCCCGGGCATCATGCAAGGCAAGGACAAGCCCGACTACGGGCGCGCGGTCGATATGCTGACGCGGGCGGCGATCAAGGAAATGATCGTGCCGTCGCTGTTGCCGGTGCTCTCGCCGATCGTCGGCTATTTCATCATCTACTTCATCGCCGGCGGCGGCGCGGCGGGCAAATCGGCGGCGTTCTCGGCGCTGGGCGCGATGCTGCTCGGCGTCATCGTTACCGGCCTGTTCGTCGCCATCTCCATGACGTCGGGCGGCGGCGCCTGGGACAACGCCAAGAAGTACATCGAGGACGGCCATTACGGCGGCAAGGGCTCCGACGCCCACAAGGCGGCCGTGACCGGCGACACCGTCGGCGATCCCTACAAGGACACCGCCGGTCCCGCGGTCAACCCGATGATCAAGATCACCAACATCGTGGCGCTGTTGCTGCTCGCGGTGCTGGCGCACTGACGCGCCACCTCTCTTCAGGCCGCATGTTCCACGAGATCAACAAAATGACCGGTCGGCGCTGCCGACCGGTCATTTTTTAACGCGCAGGTTCGCGGCACGCCACGCCTCGCGCCGCCGCGGCGATCACAGCGGCAGTTGGAAGCGGCTGTTCTGGATCGAGTTCAGGATGCCTTTGATGATGTTCATGTCCGAGCCCGCGGTCGGCGTGGTGCGGCTGACGAAGTCGAACACCTTGCCGTCCTTGTAGCCGTAGGACGCCACCCGCTCGACCCGCCGGTTGCGGTCGAAGTAGATCGCGATCACGCGCTGATCGACGATCCTCGCTTGCAGGAACGAAATGCTGCGCTCGGCCCGCTGGGAGATGTAATAGAACGCCTCGCCGGAAACCGTGGCCACGGTCGAGGGCGTGCCCAGCACGATCAGCACCTGCTCCTGCGAGGAACCGAGCGGAATCTGCTCGAGCGCCCCCTCCGGCAGCACGTAGCCGCGCTGGAAGGTTTCGCCGAAACAGCCGCCGAGACCGAGCGTGAGCGCGACAAGAAGGCCGCAGGTCGCCGCGCGCCGGCACTTCCTATGCACAGTATCGTCCCGCATACCCACCCCACCTTGCGTCCGTCCGGCGCCTGCCGTACCCCCGACGCGGATTTTTGGCAATCCGTAACGGCCGGCCGGGCCAATCCTGCCGGCCGGAGATAATGAGTTAACCGTATGATCCTAGCCGCATTTCGGCGTGGTTCCGCCCACGCCACCATCGCCGCGCTCTATGGCGCCATCGTGGCGCAGGCGCGTTCGCCGGTGTTTTACGCAACCTACGGCGTCGCCGACACCGTGGCCGGCCGGTTCGAGCTGATCGTGCTCCATCTCGTGCTTATCCTGCGCCGGCTCGGTGGCGGACCGGGCGCGGCGGGCAAGGAGAAAGCCCGCGGTCTCGGCCAGGGCTTGTTCGACCTGTTCTGCCGCGATCTCGACAGCAATTTGCGCGAAATGGGGGTCGGCGACCTCAAAGTGCCGAAGGAAATGCGCCGCTTCGGCGAGGCATTTTACGGCCGCCAGGCCGCTTACGGCGCTGCGCTCGCCGCAGCCGATGATGCGGAGCTTGAGAAAGCGCTCGCACGCAATATCTTCGAGGTCGCCGGCGCCGACGACCGGGCGGCGCGGCTGGCGCGCTATGTACGCGCCGCGGCGACGCAGCTGGATGCCGAGGACGATGGCAGCCTTGCCGCCGGAACGGTGAATTTTCCCGATCCCGAGGTTTTTGCCCATGCATGAACCCAATCCCATGAACCCAAATCACATGAACCCAAATCCCCAAGAAGCCGCGAGCCGAACCGCCAATTCCCCGGCTGGCACATTCCGGTCGCCGTCGAGGACGTCGCCGAGGCCGGCAGCCATTTCGAGCTCGCCGCCGATGCCGAGGTCCGCGCCGCCGTGGCGAAGCTCGCGGGCCTGCGCGATCTGCCGCGGTTCGCGGCGAGTTTCGAACGTCACCCGGCAGGGCGCCGGTCTGCATGTGATCGGCCGGGTTTCCGCCACCGTGGGGCAGAGCTGCGTCGTGACGCTCGAACCGCTGGTCAACGAAGTGGATGAAACGATCGATGTTGTGTTCGTCCCGCAGCCGCTCGCGGCGGCTCCTGGCGAATCAACGGGAGCCCGCGACGGGCTTGGCGAGGAGGGCGCCGACGCGCCGGAGCCGCTGGTCGCCGGCCGGGTCGATCTCGGCGCGCTGGCGATCGAATTTCTGATCCTGGGGCTCGATCCCTATCCGCGCAAGCCGGGAGCGATTTTTCAGCCGCCGCAAGACGTTACGCCGCAGGAGGGAGCTTTCGCCGCGCTCGCCGATCTCAAGAAGGATGGCCATGAAGGCTGATCGCAGTTGTTTCCGCGCTGCGAAGCGCTATTGTCTGCGCCGTTCTCCTCCCCTCGTCTTGCGGACATAGGACCCGCAAGGTCAGTGAATGTCGCACAAGATCCGCATTGCTCTCGACGCGATGGGGGGAGACCATGGCCCCGCCGTCGTAGTTGCCGGCGCCGAGCTCGCTTTGGCCCGTCACCCCGAATGCGAATTTGCTTTTTTCGGCGACGCCGCGCTGGTGACGCCGCTCCTGTCCGCACGCCCGGCGCTCGAGGCCGCCTCGCGCCTCGTCCACACCGACGTCGCGGTGCGCATGGAAGACAAACCGAGCCAGGCCCTGCGCTATGGCCGCTGGAAATCGTCGATGTGGCTGACGATCGAGGCGGTCAAGAAGCGCGAAGCCGATCTGGCGGTGTCGGCGGGTAACACTGGGGCGCTGATGGTGATGTCGAAGTTCGAACTCAAGATGCTGCCGGGGATCGACCGGCCCGCGATCGCGGCGCTGTGGCCGACCTTGCGCGGCGAATCGATCGTGCTTGACGTCGGCGCCTCGATCGGCGCGGATGCCGAACACCTGGTCGATCTCGCCGTGATGGGAGCGGCGACCGCGCGCATCCTGTTCGGCATTGCGCGCCCGACCGTGGGTCTGCTCAATATCGGCGTCGAAGAAGTCAAAGGCCTGGAACCGGTCCGCGAAGCGGGCCGCATTTTGCGTGAGGAGCAATTGCCCGATCTCGATTACCTAGGATTCGTCGAAGGCGACGATATCGGCAAAGGCAAGGTCGACGTCGTCGTCACCGAAGGCTTTGCCGGCAATATCGCGCTCAAGGCCGCCGAAGGCACCGCGCGCCAGGTCGGCCAATATCTGCGCGACGCGATGAATTCGTCGCTGAGCGCGCGGATCGGCTATCTGTTCGCGCGCGCGGCGTTCCGGCAGGTCCGCGCGCGCATGGATCCGCGCCGCGCCAATGGCGGCGTGTTCCTCGGCCTCAACGGCATCGTCATCAAGAGCCACGGCGGCACCGACGCGGAAGGCTTTGCCGCCGCGATCGAGATCGGCCACGGCGTCGTGCAGGACGAACTGTTGGCGAAGATCACTGCGGCGCTCGGCCGCCACCACGGCACCGCGCCGCGCCACGTTTTGGGCGGAGCCGCCTCGTGAGCATGCGCCGTTCGGTCGTCCTCGGTTGCGGCGGATATTTGCCGAGCCAGGTTCTCACCAATGAAGACCTCGCGCGCAAGGTCGACACCACCGACGAATGGATCGTGCAGCGCACCGGCATCCATGAGCGCCGCATCGCCGCGCCGGGCGAAACGACCTCGCAGATGGCCGCGAACGCCGCGCGCGCCGCGCTCGCGCACGCGCACGTCGATGCGCAGTCGATCGATCTCATCGTGCTTGCCACCTCGACGCCCGACAATACCTTCCCGGCCAGCGCCGTTGCGGTCCAAGCCGCGCTCGGCATCACCCACGGCGCCGCGTTCGATCTGCAGGCGGTCTGCAGCGGCTTCGTCTATGCGCTGGCGACCGCCGATGCGCTGCTCAAATCCGGCAGCTTCTCCCGCGCGCTGGTGATCGGATCGGAAACGTTCTCGCGCCTGCTCGACTGGACCGACCGCGGTACCTGCGTCCTGTTCGGCGACGGCGCCGGCGCGGTTGTCCTCGACGCCCAGGACCAGCCGGGGACGCGCGAGGACCGCGGCATCCTCACCGTGCGGCTGCGCTCCGACGGCCGGCACAAGTCGAAGCTTTATGTCGACGGCGGGCCCTCGACGACCGGCACGGTCGGCCATCTGCGCATGGAAGGCCGCGAGGTGTTCCGCCACGCCGTGGCCATGATCACCGACGTGGTGACCGACGCCCTGGCGGAGACCGGCTACGGCGTCGACGACGTTGATTGGTTCATTCCGCACCAGGCCAACAAGCGCATCATCGACGGTTCGGCGCACCGGCTCGGCATCCCGCCTTCGAAGATCGTCACCACGCTCGACCGCCATGGCAATACCTCGGCGGCCTCGATCCCGCTCGCCCTCAACGACGCCGTCGCCGACCGCCGGGTCAAGCGCGGCGATCTCCTGCTGCTCGAGGCGATGGGCGGCGGCTTCACCTGGGGGGCGGCGCTGCTGCGGTGGTGAACCGCTCCCGGGGTGAAGTTTGCAATCGCGCGCGAAGCCCCGTTGACCCTTCGCCCACAACCGAATATCGTTGATAATTCAGCACGATATGTTGATCGACAAGGGATCGATCGCCGTGCTCGGGGCTGGCGATGTCGGGAAAGACGGTCACACGTGCGGATCTGTGTGAGGCGGTCTATCAAAAGGTCGGGCTGTCACGCACCGAGTCCGCCACATTGGTCGAACTCGTGCTCAAGGAAATTACGGACTGTTTGGAACGCGGCGAGACGGTGAAGCTGTCGTCGTTCGGTTCGTTCGTCGTGCGCAAGAAGGGCCAGCGCATCGGCCGCAATCCCAAGACCGGTAAAGAGGTGCCGATTTCGCCGCGCCGGGTCATGGTGTTCAAGCCGTCCGCGATCCTAAAACAGCGCATCAACGGCGAAGAAGAAACGGCCGACGCGGAATCTGAATAATCCGCCGGAGACTTAAGCCAGTGGAAAAGGCGCCGGAAGCTTTTCGCACCATCAGCGAGGTGGCCGAGGAAATCAACGTTCCTCAGCACGTGCTGCGTTTCTGGGAAAGCCGCTTCGCGCAGATCAAGCCGATGAAGCGCGGCGGCGGCCGGCGTTATTATCGCCCGGACGACGTCGACCTGCTCCGTGGCGTGCGGCATTTGCTCTACGGCGAAGGCTACACCATCCGCGGCGTGCAACGCATTTTGCGTGAAGAAGGCGTGTCCTTCGTACAGAAGGCCTGGCGCGGCGGCAGCGCGGTGCCGCCGCCGGACCCGGAAGACGCCGAAGAACCCGCCGACAGGGCGGACGCTGCAACGGCGGAAGCGCAGGACGCCGCGCCGGACGACGATGCGGCGCAAGAACAGCCCTCGATTTTCAGCTTTCTGTCGGCTCACGCCGAACATCGCGCCGTCCCGCAAGCTGCGGCAACGCGGCGCGAACCGACGCTGATGCCGCCGCCGCTGCCGGTCGTTCCGCCGGGCCTCGCCGACGAGGACCGACGCAAGCTCGAAGCCGTGCTCGACGATCTCATGGCTTGCCGCCGCATCATCGACACGGCGCTGGTGGCGGATTATTCCGACGACGCCGAGCGTCGCCTGGATTGACCGCGCGTCGCTGTCGTTCTCACTGTCGCGCCCGGCACAGCATCGGCCCGTAGCCGACGGCAAAGCCGAGGAAGGCGACCGCCCACGCGAACGCGGCAACGTGAAGGAGCGGCAGGCTCCATTGCGGCTCCAGGGCGGCGGCGACGCGCGCCAGCGCTGCGATAATGACTGCGAGATAGATGGCGCGGGTCAGCGTCGAGGCGGTGAGCGCGTGGCCGGTGTGACCGAGGCTTGCGCGCGTCATTACCGCAAGCGTCATCGTGCCGACGGCGCCGACCGCCCAGGCGTGGACGCCGGCACTCTCCGCCACCCAGCCGACGGCACCCGCGGCAACGAGCAGAAAACCGGCGGCAATGAACGCGTAGGCGACATGGAGAATGAGGACGAGGGGCTCGGCGAAGGCGCGGTCGCCCGCCCAGCGCGCAAGCCGCGCGGCTTGCAACGCGCCCGCCAATGCCAAGGCGATAGCCGTTACCGCTCCGCCGGGAATGGCGATCCACAGTGCCATTGCGCCAGCGCTGGCGACGATCGCCGCAATATCGAAACGCCCAAGCGGCGCCGGCAACCGCCCCGGCTTGGCGCGGGCGAGCCAATTGTGCGTAAAGCTCGGCACGATGCGGCCGCCGACCAGCGTGATCAGGATGACGATGGCGCCGATCCCGGCACGGAGCGAATAGTCGGCGGCGCCATGAAAATGCGCTTCCAGATGGAAGCCGAGATTGGCGGCGGCCAGGACGGCGACGATCGCGACCACTTTCAGATTGCGCCAATTGCGCCCGGCCGCGATCTCGCGCGCCGCCGCGGCCGTCACCAGGACGAGGAAGGCGCAATCGATCGCTGCGGCGGCCATCCATCCGATCGACGTGGAAAGGCTGACCGCCACGCGTCCGGCGAGCCAAACACCCACCAAAACCAGAAGCGGCGCGCCTTGAATCGGCAGCCGGCCGGTCCAGTTCGGGATCGCGGTCAAGAGAAAGCCGGTGATCACCGCGACGGCGTAGCCGTACAGCATTTCGTGCACGTGCCAATCGCGCGGGGCAAACAGCGAGGCGGTGGAAAGCTCGCCGTAGAACATCGGCAGCCAAACCAGGATCGCCGCGCCGGCATAAAGCGCCGCCAGCAGGAAAAACGGCCGAAAGCCGTAGGACAGAACCGCAGGGCCCTCATAGGCGCGCAGACGGGGGATTGGCGACATCGGACGGCCACCTCTTGTTGGCTCGATCTTTCATGGTCCGCCGATTCCCCCGCGCCAGTCGTGCCGGACTGAAGCCAACGGGGTCAATCGGGGCCGCGTGCAACCCATACACGGCGCAGGGGAGCCAACTCGTTGTCCCAACGCAAATCGCGGACGTTTTTCGCCGGCATTCCGCGGCCGGGATGTACGATCGCGGTGCTTGACGGATCACCGCGAGGGGAGTTGGTCTCGACGCGGTTCGGGGTCGTCGGCGGAGACAAGCGGCATGGCCAATGTCGACCGATCGTTGGTCGAGCGTCTGCCCTTATTTGCGGGCCTGAGCAGCGCCGATATCGACGCGATCTTGCTGCAGGCGCGACCGGCGCGCTTTCCGAAGAGCGCCCACGTGTTCGACCAGGGCGCGCCGGCGGAAGCGTTCTTCCTTCTGCTGCACGGACACGTGCAAGCCGTGAAGACGACGCCCGACGGCCAGCAGATCGTGATGCGATATATCGCTCCCGGCGAGATGTTCGGCGTGGCGATGGCGATCGGCACCAGCGCCTATCCGGCAACCGCAATCGCGGTCGATGAGAGCGTGGCGCTGAGCTGGCCGGCGACGGCCTGGCCGCAGCTCGTGGCCCAATTTCCGAGCCTCGCCACCCATGCGTTGCAGACGATCGGCAAGCGGCTCCAGGACGCCCACACTCGCATCGTCGAAGCGGCGACCGAGGACGTCGAGCGGCGATTGGCCCATGCGCTGCTGCGATTGGCCCGGCAAGCCGGCCGCAAGACCGAAGACGGCGTCGAAATCGATTTTCCGATCGGGCGGCAGGACCTCGCGGAGATGACCGGCACGACCCTTCATACCGTGAGCCGGACGCTGAGCGCCTGGGAACAGCGCGGTCTGGTGACGGGCGGTCGGCGGCGGATCGTCATTCGCGATCCGCATGCGCTGTTCGGCGTCGCCGAGCGCCGCGGCGGCGATTAGACATCGCGGCGTCCTCGCCGCGGGTCGCCGCTGCCGCGCGCAGCTTCGCCAGGAAACCATCGATCGCGATGCGGTGCTCGCGGCACGCGTCCTCGACCGTGTGGAACGAGCCAATCGGACAGCCGACACACTTCATCCCGAAATCGAGGAAAATTCGGATCGTCGCCGGGGAGCGTTGCATCACGTCGTCAACCGGCTGACGCCGCCCGATTGATGTTCGTTCGTGCAGCATGAGCGGCACGATATCGCCGCGCGACGCGCCCGCTCTTTGCGCTGGCGCAACTTCGCCGCGGCAATTCGCGGTGCAATTTGATGCAGCGCAAAAAACATTCCATCACGCCGCGGTAAACAAACAGCGACATGCAGACGGGAGAATAGTCATGATCACGCGAAGAGATGCATTGGTCGGTGCCGCGGTGACTACAGCGGTGATGACGGCGGTGCCCGCATGGGCGGCGGCCGAGTCCGAGCTGGAACGCGTGAAAGTCGACGTCGTCGCGCCGCCGTTCGTGCATGCACACGAGCAGGCGACGGCGCAAAAGCCCAAGATCGTCGAGTTCCGCCTGGTGGTGCAGGAGAAGGAAATCGTCATCGACGAGAAAGGCACCAAATTTCGCGCCATGACCTACAACGGTTCGATTCCCGGGCCGATGATGGTCGTGCACCAGGGCGATTATCTCGAACTCACTTTGGTCAATCCCGACACCAACACCATGCCGCACAATATCGACTTCCATGCCGCGACCGGCGCGCTGGGCGGTGCCAGTCTGACCTTGATCAATCCGGGCGAGCAGGTCGTGCTGCGCTTCAAGGCGACGCGACCGGGCGTGTTCGTCTATCACTGCGCGCCGGGGAGCGACATGACGCCGTGGCACGTCGTATCCGGCATGAACGGCGCCGTGATGGTTTTGCCGCGCGCCGGCCTCACCGACGGCCGGGGCAAGCCGCTGCGCTACGACCGCATCTATTACGTCGGCGAGAGCGATTTCTATGTGCCGCGCGACGCGGACGGCAAGTACAAGACCTACGATTCGCCGGGTGAATCCTTCCCCGACACCATCGAGGTGATGCGCAAGCTCATTCCGACCCATGTCGTGTTCGAGGGGCGCGCCGGCGCACTGACCGGCAAGAACGCGATGACCGCGAAAGTCGGCGAAACGGTGCTGATCGTTCACTCGCAGGCCAACCGCGATACGCGTCCGCATCTGATCGGCGGTCACGGCGATCATGTCTGGCAAACCGGCAAATTCTCCAATGCGCCGGAAACCGATCTTGAAACCTGGTTCGTGCGCGGCGGCTCCGCGGCCGCGGCGCTCTACACGTTCCGCCAGCCCGGCATCTATGCCTACGTCAATCACAATCTGATCGAGGCGGTCGAACTCGGCGCGACGGCACATTTCAAGGTCGAAGGTAAATGGAACGACGACCTGATGACGCAGGTCAAAGCGCCCGGACCGATCCCTGAGTCGAACACACAAGGGTTCTTGACGCCGGCGATGCCGGGTCACCCGATCAACTGAATCGATGCGGGCGGCCGGCTCCGTTCGGGCGGCCGCCTGATCCTTCGGCAGATCTCTTAGGTGCAGCCGTGTTGCTCCTGAAACTCAAGGCCATTGCCGCGGCGGCGATTCTCGCCGCGCCGGTCTCCTACGGGCTCGCCCATCGCGCCGCGCCGGCGCGCAATTTCGCCGGGCCGGACATGATCGAATTGCGAACCGGCACGGTGACCTACAAGCCGGCGGGCGATTACACGCGGGCGGACAAACCGGCCAACGCGCCGGTCGTCGCGGTCAAGCTTGCCACTGGCGTCACGATCATGACGCATCAAGTGACACGCGACGAATATCTGCGCTGCGTCGACGATGGCGGCTGCCCCGCGGTCGACAGAGCGTCGCTGCCGCCGCCCAATCGGCCGATGGTCGGGGTCAGCTGGCAGGACGCCCACGCCTATGCCGGCTGGCTGTCGCGCAAATCCGGGCGGCGTTATCGTTTGCCGACCGACGCGGAATGGGCGTTCGCGGCCGCCAGCCGCTTTCGCGACGAGGGCTGGCCGGATTTCGACAACGCCGATCCGGCCAAACGCTGGCTCGCGCAGTACGATCGCGAGGCGCAGGAAGAAGTCGACGCCACGCCGCGCGTGATCGGCAGCTTCGGCAGCAACGAAAAAGGCTTGCTCGACGTTGCCGGCAATGTGTGGGAGTGGACCGATACCTGCTTCGCGCGGATCGCGCTGGACTCCGGCGGATCGCGAAGTTTCCGAAACAAAGAATTGCGGCGTGCGGGTGGTGGAGGGCGCCACCGCACCTACGTCACCGATTTCGTCCGCGACGCGCGCGCCGGCGGCTGCGCGGTCGGCACGCCGCCGGCCAATCTCGGCTTTCGCCTGGTGCGCGACGACTGAACGCCGGACGGCGTTGCTGCGACAGGCTCTGCCGTCGCCGGAGCAGTCCAATACGCAGGATGGCGAATTCGGGCTCGACCGTCGCCGCCATTTCGCCGGGGACGGCTGGTGCGATCGCTTCGCCCAGGCGATGACATAAGGCTTGGCGACACACTTTGCGGCGTGCCTGATGTGCGGGCGGCGCGTCCGCCGGGCCAGGTGTCGGTAGCTAATCAAGTTGTCCGGTTTTGGTAGCACACGATATGTCCGCTTCGGGTTTGGCAGTGCGAGCCGGCCTGGAAGCGGTGGACAGGCCGGCACGGATCGGTTGGTCAGGCCTGAGCCTGGGCGGTGGCGATAGTCTTTCTGGTCAGTTTCTTTGTTCGACCTGGGGGCCGTTTCTTCGTCCCGACCTGCCGCGGTGGAGTGACGCCGCGCGCAGCCGCGGTCAAGGATGGCCGTTGCCTGAGCGGTGCCGCCGCCTGTGTGGTCGGCAGGCCACGCCTTGACGGCGGCGAGCACGGTGTCACGCTTGGTGCGGTCGGGGCCGCTACGATCTGGGTGCCTTGGGCGGTATAGCCGGCGATGCGGCGCGGGCCGTGGAACACCGCCAGCGTGCCGTCGGGATATTCGCGCACCTTGACCTTGGCTTTGACGTAGTGGGCGCGCGCGGCGCTTTGGGGCAATTGCAGCCTGCGGCCGCCATAGCCGACGGTATTGTCGCGACCGACCACGCGCTCCTCCTCGATGCACAAGGTCTCGGCGAGCAGCGTTGGGTCGGCGGTCACGAATGCCGTCTCCGTCAGCGCCGCGTTTTTGGCAAAGCGGGCGTTGTGCTGCGGCAGATAAACGTCGCGGATGAAGGCATTGGCGGCGTCGATGTCGCCGATGCCGGCCTTGGCCAATTCCTTGATCAGGCGGTCCTGGAGCGTGCCGAACATGCGTTCGCTGCGCCCGCGCGCCTCCGGCGAATAGGCCGGGATGTGCTCGATTCCCAGATGCTTCAGGGCCCGCCCGACCTGCGTCAGGCGGTTCTTGTCGACCGCGCCACCCGCGTGCGGCGTATGGAAGTAGTGGCTGCCGCGGTCGGTGTAGAGGCTCGACGGCAGGCCCTTGGCCGCGAACACTTCGAGCAGCGCCCGAAACGTCGAGGCGGTGCCTTCCTCCTCGACCAGGAACGCCGAATAGACCGTACTGGTCGCGTCGTCCATGGTGACGATCAAGTCGAGCGGCGCCGTGCCGGCAAGCCAGGCCGCGCGCGAGCCGTCCTGGTGCAGCATCATGCCCTCGAACGGCTTGCGCTCGCGCTTTCTGCGATGCGCCCCGCGCCGCCGCGCCCGCTCCACAAGGCCAGCCGTGTGAAGCTGCGTCTTGACCCAGGTGTAGCCCCAGCGGAAGCCATGCTCGCGCACCAGGTGCTCGTGAAAATGCTTCACGTTCCAGCCCCGGTACGTCCCCTCGTACAGCTCCAGCATCTGCTGCGTCTGCGCCGCCGGAACGCGCTGCGGCGACGGTTTGCCGAGCCGCCGGTCGATCAGCCCCTCGCGCCCGTCCTCCTCGTAACGGTCCCGATAGCGCCGGAACTGTCGTTCCGACATTCCCAGCACCTCACCGGCCTCCAGCATCGACAACTCGCCAGCCTCCCAGCGGCTCAATACGTCGCGAAACTTCTGCATCCTGCGGTCCTGTAGCCACGCCGTCCGGTTCATCCTTCCGCCTCCTCGCAGAGGCAGAAAACCGGACAACTCGTGTGCTACCTAACCCGGACAACTCATGTGCTTACGACAGCGTCCGCCGGGCCAGGTTGCGCCGTGCGACACCGCTCACTATAGTCCGCCCGCATCAACGGAGCGTAGCGCAGCCCGGTTAGCGCACCAGTCTGGGGGACTGGGGGTCCCGAGTTCAAATCTCGGCGCTCCGACCAATTAACCGACGTTGTGTGGCTTGCCGCGTCTGCCGTCCGCCAACCCCGAAATCCCGGATCGATCGTGAAGCGGCTCTACCACGCCACCCTCAATTCATTCCGCGGGTTTGCTTACGGCTTTGCCAGTGAACCCGCGTTGCGCGAAGAAGCGATCCTGTTCGTCGCCGGCGTCATCCTGGGTTATTTCCTGGCGCCCAGCGCCGCTTGGTACGTCGCCATGGTCGGCACGCTGCTCGTCCTTCTCGCCGTCGAGTTTCTCAACACGGCGATCGAGAAGCTCGCCGATTACATCACGCTGGAGCGGCGCGTCGAAATCCGCCGCATCAAGGATTTCGGCTCCGCGGCGGTATTTTGCCTGCTGTGCCTGACGGGCCTGGTGTGGATCGTGGCCGTTGCGCTGCGCTTCGGCCTGCTGTGAGCCGACGATACCGCAAAGGTCAGGCGGCGGTGCCGAGCGTCGCCGCGCGGATCGGACCGCGCACGATGGCGACGATGTAATAAAGTACGCCGCTCGCGAACACGACCGCATAGGCGGTGAGGAAGCCGACGATATCGAATTGGGCCAGCACCGACACGACGGTCGCCGCGACCATCGCTGCCGCGATGGCGATGCCGATGCGGGCGATCTCGCGGAAGAAGCCGGTGTGCTGCAGCAGCGATTGCGCCACGGTCTGCACCAGGCCGGCGAGCAGCAGCGCGACGAGAATATGAGCGATCGGCGGCGGCACGGCGGCGGCCGACCGCAGCAGGAACGTGAAAAGCTGCTGCGGGACGAAGATCAATAAGCCGCAGGCGAAGGCCGCCGGCACGGCGCACAGCGCCGCCGCGAGCAAGGTCGTGCGGATGAGCCGCGGCGCGTCGTGGGCGGCGAGCGCGCGGGTCTGTCCGGGGATCGCGAGGTCGCAGGCGGCGACATAGATCATGGCGGCGCCGCGAAAGATGCGGAATGTCAGCTCGAGAATGATGACCGGCGCGCCGAGGCCGAACACCGCCGGCACGACGTAATAGGGAAACATGTAGGTGAAAAGATCGCTCAAGGCGGAGGTGCCGCTGCGGGCGATCGAGGTGCGGTTCAGGCGGAAGAATTGAACGAGCTCGCGGGGAAAGCCGCGCACGCGCGGCGCCAGCGCGCCGCATCGGATCAGTTTCGCCGCCGCCGCCGTGAGGAGCGCGATCCACAGCGCGTTCGAGCCGATCAGAAAGGCGGTGAACGGGAGCCCGACGAGCATGGCGAGCATGGTTGCGATGTTGCCGACGCGGCGCACCAGCTCGAGCTTCTCATAGAACAGGTATTCGTCGACCGCGATGCTGATACTGCGCAGCGTGAACCAGGCGAGGTTGAGCGCGACATAGGAGAAGAACAGCGCGAAGTCCGCGGCGTCGAACAGCGAAAACGACGGCCGCGCCGCCATCACCGCGAAGCACGTGAGCGATCCGCCGAGCGCCAAGAGCACGTAGAACAGAATGACGGCGCTCGCCTCGGCCGCCGCCCGCGGATCGGTGGTGCCGGCGAGGCGGGCGGCGCGCAATTTCACGAACAGGACCTTGGCGAGCCCGAGGTCGCACAGCCACAGCGAATAGCCGATGCCGCCGAGCACGATGTAGATCGAGAACCGGTCCGGCGTGAGCACGCGCGAGAAGACGAGCAACTGCACGAGCCCCATGCCGAAGGCGCCGGCTGCCGTCGATGCGCGCAGGACGAGGAAGGGGAGCGAAATGAGATGCGCGGGCCGGCTCTCGATCGGCGCCGTGTCGGCTATAAGCGTTGCGACGGGCGCTTGCATCGGGGCGGCGATTATTTGCGCGCGATGATGTAGGCGAAGCTCGCGACCGTGCGCCAATCGCGGCGGCGGGCAAGCGCGGTGAACCGCGCGTGCAGGTCGCGGATGATGGGAAACTTGCCGTAATAGGCGTGACCGTAGAACGGCTGCACCACGACCTCGCGGTAGCCGATGGCGGTGAGCATCGCGCGCATGCGCGCGTCGTCGGCGAAACACCAGGAATAGACCGCGGGGAACACCGGATCGGTTTCCTCGCTGCGCGCGGGGCCGAACCGCCTGACGATTGCGGCGGTCAGTTTATGCGGCAACAGCCAGTTGATGACGAACGGCAGCGCGTAGAGCGTCGGGATGAAGGCGATCGCGATGCCGCCGGGCGCCAGCAACTCGTAAAGGTTGGCCCAGGCGCGCCGTCCGTCGGCGACATGCTCGAACACCATGCGCGAGTAGGCGAGATCGAAGCTGTTGCGCCACGGCGCCACGCTCGAGAGGTCGCCGGTCACGTCGAAGCACGCGGTCTGGTATCCCTTAGGCAGCAACGCGAGTTCGCCGGGCACGATGTCGTTGACGGTCAATTCGGCGCCGAGCTTGCCGAGTTCCGGCAATTCGAACAGTGGATCGCGGCCGCCGCCGATGTCGATCATCCGGCGCGCCTCCAGCCGTCTGGCGAGTTCCTGCACGACGCGCTTGTAATTGTGCCAGGCCCACTGCCAGTCGCTGTCGACGCCGAGCGACGCGAATGCGTTGGCGAGGACGTTGGTGTCGGCCGCCGTCAATGCCCGCCGGTTGTCGGCGGCGGGTGCCGGCATCGCGGGCGATAGGGTCGGGGACGCAACCGTCGGAGGCAAAATGGTATCGGTGTCCAGCATTTTCCGAAGCCTCTGTTCAAGTGATCAATCGACCCGTCGGGCTCGGCCTGGACCCGGATCGAGGAAAAACACGGTGCCGCCGGTAACGCGATTTTAAGGGCCGATGACTAACCAAATCGTGAACCAATCCATTCACTTTGCATCTGTGAACGCCGCTCACGGTTGAGCGACGACAGCGCGCGCGCAGGCCGTCGATCTCAGGAAGATTTGGCCGCCGGCGTCAGGTGCGGGCGTGCATGCGCCGCCTTTGCAGGGTCGCGAACAGCTGGTTGAACACGGTGTCGGGCAGCATCAGCGCGGCGAAGTAACCCGCGAGCCCCTTCCACAAGGCGACGCGGCCGCCACGGTCATGGCGCCGCGACCACCACAGCCGCGCGATCGCGATCGGGCCGTAGCTTTGCGCATGCCGGCTGCGGATTTGGCGCCAGAGTTTGGCGTAGAGGCGCCGTGCATGGACACCCGACGACAGGCTGTGTCGCGCATCGTCGCCGGCGACGTGATAGATGTAGAGCGGCTTTGCGATCTCGATCGCGCGAAAGCCCGCTTCAACGAGCCGCAAGCTGAAATCCCAATCCTCGTAGCCGTCACGCATGGTCTCGTCGTAGCCGCCGGCGGTGCGCCAGCTGTCCTTGCGGACCACGATGCCGGGCGACATGGTGTTGGTGAAGAGGAGATCGAAGCGGTTGAAATAACGGCGCGCCACGCCGGTTTCCGCGCCGATCAGCCGCATATGGGCGACCGCGACGCCGACGTCCGGCGGCGCGGCGCGCAGCGCCGAAACGACCTCGGCCAGGAAGCTCGGCTCGATCGTGTCGTCGCAGTCGAGCATGAAGAGGAGATCGGCACGGGCTTCGCGCGCACCGGTATTGCGCGCCGCGGACGCCCCGCGGTTGGCCTGGCGGATGACACGCACCCGATCCGGCAAAGAATTCCGCAAGGTGTCCTGCAAGGCCGCGAGCTTGCGCAGCGTCAGTTCGTCGGTCGAGCCGTCGTCGACGATGACGACTTCGAAGTCGCGGAAGGTCTGTCGGGCGAGCGAGGCCAAGAGGCCGTCAAGAAAACGGCCGCCATTGAAGCACGGCACCACGATGCTGACCGCGGGCGCACTGCTGACCGGGACAATGGTTGTTGCCGAAGTGATGGTGTCCATGGCCATACCTTTCGGGACGCCTGCAAGGCGGCGGCGTCGCGGCGCGATCAGTATTCGCCGCACGCCGGCTAATATTGTTTTAATCGGATCGCGTGCCGTCGCGGCGGAGCGGGCCCGACGCCCGGCTCAGGCCGGCGCCATCGCGGTCATCATCGCGCCTTGGTCGGCGAACCTCGCCGCCGCCCGCTGTCGCCGCAAATTGATACTGGCGGCGCTCAATCCCCAGATCAGGCCGAGCATGAGGAAAAAATGCCGCCAATGGTCGGTGTCGACCACCATGCCTTCGACTGCCTCGCCGACGAAGGTCGCATAGGCGGCGATGAGATAGGGCCGCCACGGCGCCGGCACGCGCAGCCCGTTGAATCCGACCGCGAACGTGATCATCACCATGGCAAAATAGGTCGTGCCGCCGAGCCAGCCGAACACCAGAAAGGCTTCCATGTAGACATTGTGCTGCTGAAAGCCGTAGACGCGGCCGAATTCGAACGGGCCCATGCCGTTCGGATTCTCGAGGATGGCGCCGAGCGCGAGCCGCTGCAGCCAGAACCGTCCGCCCGGCCCGAGGTCGTAGGGCTGGAAGGCCTTGGCGCGTTCCAGGAACATGTCGTGGATCGAGCCGATCGACAGCACGGCGATCAAGAGCAGCACGACGGCGATCGCGGCCGCGATGGCGAGCGCGAAGATGCGGGTGCGCTGGCGCGTGTCATGGGTGACCGCGAGCAGAAGCAGCACGCACACGGCGGCCGAGATCACGAAATGCAGCCAGGCGCCGCGCGAGAAGCTCAGGAACAGGCCGCCCAACAGCGCGATCGTGATCGCCACGGCGCCCAATCTGATGCCGCCCGTCAACAGGGTGATCATCAGCATGAGCAGCGGAAAGATCAGGAACGGCCCGAACACGTTCGGATCCTTGAACGTCGCGCTCACGCGCGTGAACGTCTCCGAGCCGGAGTCGGCGAGGTCGAGAAAGATGCCGCTGCCCGGCAGCAGATGAAAATAGCCGATATAGCCCGCCGCCGCCGCGATCAGCGCGGCGAGGAGATAGGCGCGGCGCAGCACCGCCAGCCGGCGGAGATTGCCGTCGCAGAACAGGCACGCGAACATCAGCGCGGCGATGCCGAGATAGATCGAGGTCCCGGCATATTGAATGGGTTTCTGCTCGTCGCCGACCTGGATCAGCGACATCAGGCCGCCAATGAGCCATACGATCAACAACAAGAGCAGGGGAACGAGCAAGCGGTCGAACGGCACCCGCGCGGCGATGCACATCGCCAAGAGGACGAACATCATGGCGTCGTGCGGGGCGGGCTCGATGAAGGCGATCGAGCTCAACAGCATCGTGACGAACAGCGTGACGTTCAACAGCCGCTGCGGCAGCGCCGTGGCCGTACCGGAATAGTCACCCGGCGCGACCGCGGCTGCGGAACTTTGCAGCGCGCTCAATACGCATTCTCCGAGCGCAGGAGCGCGAGCGGCGTGCGCGCCAGAATGTAGAGGTCGAGCAATATCGACCAGTTTTCGATGTAGTAGAGATCATGCTCGACGCGACGCTGGATCTTCTCCTGATTGTCGGTCTCGCCGCGCCAGCCGTGGATTTGCGCCCAGCCGGTGATGCCCGGCTTGACGCGGTGGCGGGCGAAATAGCCGTCGACCGCCTCGTCATAGAGCCGGTTCTCGGCCTTGGCGTGGACGGCGTGCGGGCGCGGGCCGACCAGCGACAGATTGCCGAACAGCACCACGTTGAGAAGCTGCGGCAACTCGTCGAGGCTGGTCTTGCGGATGAAGCGGCCGACGCGCGTCACCCGCGGATCGTCCTTGGTGACGAGCCGTCTCGCGGTGGCGTCGGTCTGGTCGACGTACATCGAGCGGAACTTGTAGATTTCGATCAGCTCGTTGTTGAAGCCGTAGCGTTTCTGCTTGAAGAAGACCGGTCCGCGGCTGTCGAGCTTGATCGCGATCGCCACCAACAGCATGACCGGCGCGAGAGCGATCAGCGCCAGCGATCCGACGATTTTGTCGAACAGCCATTTCATCACCACGTCCCAGTCGGCGATCGGCTTGTCGGAAATGTCGAGCACCGGGACGGAGCCGATGTAGGAATAGGAGCGGGGACGGAAGCGCAGCTTGTTGGTGTGGGCCGAGAGCCGGATGTCGACCGGCAGCACCCAGAGCTTCTTGAGCATCTGCAGGATGCGGCTTTCGGCCGAGATCGGCATCGAGAAGATGACGAGGTCGACGCGGCTGTGGCGGGCGAACTCGACGAGGTCGTCGACGCTGCCGAGCTTGGGCACGCCCTCGCATTGCGGGGCGCTGCGCGCATCGCCACGGTCGTCGAACACGCCGACGACGCGCACGTCGGAATCGCGCTGCGTCGCCAGCGATCGGATCAGCGCGGCGCCGTTGTCGTCGGCGCCGACGATGACGGTGCGGCGATCGAGCCGTCCTTCGTGCGTCCAGCGCCGCACCAGGAGAAACAGCGCGCGGCGGAAGCCGATCAGGGTGACGAGCCCGAGGACATAGAAGCCGCCGAGCCAGGCGCGGGAGAACTGGTCGCCGGCCTTGGCGAAGAACGAGACGCCGATGGCGATGAGAAAAACCACCGACCACGCCGAGGCGAGCCGCATATATTGCTTCTCGTACCCGCGGAAGGCCTGGACCTGGTAGATGTCGGCGACCTGAAACGCCAGCATCGAGAGGAGCGCGATGCCGACGATGGCGGCGACGTAACGCCAGCCGAGCCCGTCGGTCGGCACCACATAGACGAAATAGACGGCGAAACCGACCGCCGTGACCAGCGCGACCTCGATCACGCGCACGAGGCCGGCGAGCACGATCGGCGAATAGGCGCTTTCAGAACCCTGCGCGACGACCTCGCGGGCCGCCGCCGACAGCGTCGGCGTTTCCGTCGCGGGTGCGAGCGGGGGCGAAGGCTCGGCGCGCGGCAGCGCCGTCATCGCCGCCGAGACCGCGGAGGGCTTGTCGAAGATCTGGCCAGGCTCGGGCTTGGACATGGATACTCACGCATTACTCGCCCGGACGTCGGCGGCGAACATAGTCAACAAACTTCAAAAATTGGTTATGCGAGGCGCGCGAGTTGTCGCAGGCCGATCGCCTCGCGGTAGGCGGCGAGCCCGTTCTCCACCATCGTGGTGGCGGAAAATTCGCTGCGCACCCGCTGTTGCAGCGCCCGCGCGACCCTCCCGACGGCGGCTTGATCATTCAACGCCGCGTCGATTGCCTCGACGAGGGCGGTAGTATCATCC
Organism: uncultured Pseudomonadota bacterium; assembly: GCA_963836095.1. Taxonomy (GTDB): domain Bacteria; phylum Pseudomonadota; class Alphaproteobacteria; order Rhizobiales; family Xanthobacteraceae; genus BOG-931. The sequence goes on along the minus strand of CAWIHU010000008.1, from coordinate 386,878 downwards.
GGCGCGATCAGGTGTTGCGCGTGCGGTCCGAAGATTTCGGGAATGCCGCCGACCCGGGTGGCGATGATCGGCACTCCGGCCGCGGCGGCCTCCAGCACCACATAGGGCAACGATTCGGCGCGCGAGGGGATGACCAGCATGCGCCCCATGGCGAACGCCTCGCGCGCCGGGCGATGGCCGGCGAAACGGACCTGATCGCCGACGCCGAGACGGGCGGCGAGGGTTTTGAGTTCGTCGCCTTGCGGCCCCTCGCCGGCGATCGTCGCGCTGATGATGCGGCCGCGCCGGCGCAACGCCGCCAAGGCCGCGATGAGATTGTCGATGGCTTTGACCGGCCGCAGTTCGCCGACGCAGACGATGTCCGTGGCGTCGGGCCGCGGCGTGATCGGCGCGAATTCGGCGGCGCCGACGCCGTTGCGCACCACCCGCGTCATCGCGGGGGTCGGCCCGATCTCGGCGCGGAACAGATCGGCGATATAGGCGCTCTCGAACAGAAACAGATCCGTGCGCCATTTCAGCAGCCATTCGAGCGCGCGATAGAAGCGCCCCTTGACGGTGCCGGGACGGTAGACCAGCGAACCGCCGTGCGGCGTGTAGGCGCGGATCGCATTGGGCGCGCCGAGCGCGAGCCGCGCCAGCGCGCCGCCTTTGGCGCCATGACCGTGCAGCACGTCGGGCTCGGTCAGCGCCAATCGCCGCGCCACGCAGCGCAGCGCGGCGAAATCGGCGAAGCCCATTTCGCGGGGAATGCAGACGCGCGTGAGCCCGAGCGCGAGATCGGGTTCGAGCGCGGCGAGTACGGCGTCGGCGCGTTCGCCGCCGGTCAGGCTGTCGACGATCAGACCGACGCGGTGGCCGCGCGCGATCTGGCCCTGGGTGATGTCGATCACGTGCCGGAACAGCCCGCCGAGCGGCGCGCGCAGCACATGCAGAAATCTTGAGGCTCGCCGGCGTGCCGGCAGTCTGCGGCGCGCGCGCATGCATCCCCGCATCGAACGACACGGAAACGGCAGGCGCAGCCGGTAAGCGGAGCGGTCGCAACTCGCCCTCCGTTTTGATCGCTGCCGCATAAAAGACGGGCGAGGGTTAACAAGCCCCTCAACGCCGAGGCTTAACGGAATGGCAACCTTAATGGTTTGTCATCGCTGCGGGCGTTTGAGGGCGGTGGTAGGAGTTGAGCGTCATGAGCGTAGCGTCGCAATTGACTGGGCCCGCAAGCCAGAGGTCGTCGAGCGATGGATCGTCGAACGATCCCGAGTTCGACCTGCCGGCGCTCGGCGCAGCGTTGTGGCGCAGGAAGTGGGCGATCCTCGGCCCGACGATCCTGGTCGCGCTCGTCACGCTCGGCGTGGTGCAGGTGATTCCGCCGAAATACCAGTCCGAGGCGCGGCTCCTCATCGAGCAGCACGGCAATGTGTTCCTGCGGCCGGACGCCGATAAAGATATTTCCGACCGCGGCGCCGTCGACCAGGAAGCGGTGACCAGCCAGGTCCAGCTCGTCCTGTCGCGCGACCTTGCCAGCGAGGTGATCGAAAAGCTCGAGCTCGGCGAGCGGCCTGAATTCGATCCGATGCTCGCCGGGCTCTCGCCGGTCAAGGTCGTGCTCGGCGCGCTCGGCCTCATCAAAGACCCGCGGCGCATGACGCCACAAGAGCGCGTGCTGGAATCCTATTACGACCGGCTCACCGTCTACGCGATCGAGAAATCCCGCGTCATCGTCGTCGATTTCCTCTCCGAGGACCCCGATCTCGCCGCGCGCGTCGCCAATGCCATCGCCGACGCCTATCTGGTGCGGCAGCGCGGCGCCAAGCGCGAGCAGGCGCAGGCCGCCGGGCAATGGCTGTCCGGCGAGATCGAATTGATGCAGAAGCGCGTCGCCGACGCCGAGGCCAAGGTCGCGAACTTCCGCGGCAAGACCAATCTGCTCGTCGGCCCCAACAACACCACGCTGTCGGCCCAGCAGCTCGGCGACGTCTCTACGCAAGTCGCTGCCGCGCGCGCGCAAAAATCCGACGCCGAGGCGAGGGCGAGGCTCATTCGCGACATGCTGCGCTCCGGCGAGCCGATCGAATCCTCCGACATCCTCAATTCCGAGCTTATTCGCCGATTGTCCGAGCAGCGCGTGACGCTGCGCGCGCAGCTTGCCGAACAATCCTCCTCGCTGCTCGACGGCCATCCGCGCATCAAGGAATTGAAGGCGCAGATCGCCGACCTCGATCATCAGATCCGCGGCGAGGCGGAAACGCTGGCGCGCTCGCTCGAGAACGACGCCAAGCTCGCCAGCGCCCGCGTCGACTCGCTCTCGACGAATCTCGATCAGGTCAAGAGCCAGGCCGAAGGGAGCAACGAGCAGGACGTGCATTTGCGCATGCTCGAGCGCGACGCCAAGGCGCAGCGTGACCTGCTCGAATCCTATCTCGGCAAATACCGCGAGGCGGCCGCGCGCGAGACCAGCAATTCCGAACCCGCCGACGCCCGCGTGATCTCGCGGGCGTCGGTCTCGAACATTCCGGCCTATCCGAAAAAGCTGCCGACCGTGGTCATCGCGACCTTGGCGACCTTGGTGCTCTCTGCCGGGTGGGTGGTGACGCGGGAACTTCTCTCCGCGCCGCTTACCGCCGGTGCGGCAGCGGCCAACGGCGTGTCGGCCCGACGCTCCGCCAGACTATCGCCGCCGAGCGCCGCCGCGGCGCGCGCCGGCGCCTTCGCCGTCGAGGCGCCGCTCGTCCCCACCATCCCGGTCAACGCGATGGAGGACGTGATCTTGGGCCTGCAGCGATCGGGCGAGGTCGCCGGCCGCATTGCCGTCATCGCGGCCGCGCCTGGATTGGACACGGGCGCGGCCGCGCTCAAGCTTTCGCGCGCGCTCGCGGAGAAAGACGGCCGCGTCGTGCTGGTCGGGCTCGGCGGCGACGACGACAAGATCCGGACGATCTCCAACGATCCCAAGGCGAACGGGCTGTTCGAACTCATCGCAGGACGCGCGTCGTTTCGCGACGTCATCACCAGGGACAGGCTCTCCGGTGTCAATCTCATCGTCTCGGGCCGCGCCGCCGCGGACCGCCTCGTGCTCCTGGCGTCGCCGGGCTTGGCGGGGATTTTCGCCGCGCTCGGCCGCAGCTACGACCATGTCGTCGTCGACGCCGGGCTTCTTGGCGGTGCCGAGATGGCGGCGATCGGCGACATCGCGCCGCACGCGATGCTTTTGACCGCCAGTCCCACCGACGGAACGGCCGCCGCCGCGCGCGAGCGCCTGCTGGGTGCCGGCTTTGACGACGTCACGGTGCTGGCCGCCGCCCGCAGCGGTGCTTCGGCCTTCAGAGCCGTGGCCGCTTAAGGCCGCCGCAGCCGTTATTCAGCATCGAACGATTTCGCACCTGCGGCGTCTTCTCCAGTGCGGCCTCGCAACGACCGAACGGAGGATGCCAATGACCACGCATAGTCCCACGCCGCCGGAACTCGGCCCTGCCGCCACACGCCGCGGCGTGTTGTTTGCGCCGCTCGTCGCCGCGCTGCCGTTCGGGCTCCTCAGCACGCCGGCGGCGGCGATCGATCGTTCAGAGACCCAGGTCACGCTGCCCGGTCAATATCAGTGGAAAGCCTGGACGGGCGGCCCGCCGCATAGCGCCGACATGGCCGTGCTGCACGGCAGCCTCGACCAGCCGGGTCCCTATGTCGTGCTGATGAAATGGTACCCCGGCTTCATGAGCGCGCCCCACACCTACGTCACCGATCGGCTCTGCTTCGTGCTGTCCGGCACCTGGTGGGTCAACAGCGGCGCGAATTTCGACCCCGCCGGCACCGTTCCGGTTCCGGCCGGCGGGTTCGTCCGCCGCGTGGCGCACACGCCGCATTATGACGGCGTGAAACAGGGCGAGAAGTCGCCCGCCGTGATCGGCATCTTCGGCCTCGGCCCGGTCGACTTCAAGCTCGTCGATCCCGGCAAGCCGCCATGGCGGGCGGTGTAAAGCCACAGCGCAACTCTGCGGCGTCTATCGGGTCGGTGCACATTCGCGGCTGCAACCAGTCGCCCTGGCGCGAACGCGGCGAGCGCTTTATCCTCGCCGCGCGGTGAAAATAAAAATGCCGGGCGCAACCCCGGCGGCGGGGGAAATGCTTCATGCAGGACGCTGACGTTATTGTCGTCGGCGGCGGTTCCGCGGGCGCCGTGATCGCGGCGCGGTTGTCGGAAGACCCGTCGCGACGTGTTTTGTTGATCGAAGCCGGCCGCGACACCGCGCCTGGCGCGGTTCCGGCGGACATTCGCAGCATCTTTCCGGCGGCCTATGTCAATCGCGACTATTTCTGGCCCGGCCTCGCCACCAGTTTGCAAAAGGACGAAGCGCCGATCCCGTTCCTGCAGCCGCGGGTGATGGGCGGCGGGTCGAGCGTGATGGGCATGATCGCGCTGCCCGGGCTCCCTGCCGACTATGACGGCTGGGAACAGATGGGCGCGCGCAACTGGGGCTGGCGCGACGTGCAGCCGACGTTCCAGGCCATGATCGACGACCTCGACGAGCCGGTGCCGAACCGCAATGTGCGCGGACCGAACATGGTGCGCCGGCTGCCGCGCGAAGTGTGGCCGCGCTACATGCATTGCCTCGAACGCGCCGCGACGGCGCAAGGCAAGCCGTCGTTACCCAATGTCTACGACACCGTCGAGGATGGCTTCTTCGCCACGCCTCTGAGCCACGACCACGAGCGAGCGACTAGCGCGCGCTGCTATCTCACCGGCGAGGTGCGCGCGCGCGCCAATTTGGCAATCATGGTCGACACCCGCGTGCTGCGCGTCGTGCTCGACGGTCAACGCGCCGTCGGGGTCGTCGTCGAGCGGACCGGACAGACACAAACCATCGCCGCGCGCGAAATCGTCGTGTCCGCTGGAGCAATTCATTCACCCGCGCTGCTGCTGCGCTCGGGCATCGGCCCGGCGGACGATTTGCGCGCGCTCGGCATTGCGGTTGCCGCCGACCGCTCCGGTGTCGGCCGCAATTTTCAGAACCACTCGCAGCTGCATTTTGCCATGGCGCTGAAGCCGGGCTCCCGGATGGCGGCGAGCGCGCAGCACTACATCATGACGAGCCTGCGCTTTTCGTCCGGCCTCGACGGCACCATTCCGGGCGATCTCTTTCACTATTACACCGGCCGCGTCAGCCCGAAGCCGTTCGGACTGCGCATGGCGATGGTCGCGGTCGCTCTCTACGCGCCGGTCTCGCGCGGGTTCGTGGCGCTGCGCTCCGCCGATCCCCACGCGCCGCTCGAGGTCGAGCAGCGGCTTCTGTCCGATCCCTTGGACGCGCAACGCATGATCATGGCGACGCGGCTTGCCGAGCGCTTGCTGCTCGATCCCGCCGTGCGCGAGTGTTTCGAGGAGATTTATGTGATGCCGCGCCAGGCGCCGCTGCGGCTGATCAACGGCACCGGGTGGTCGGGCGCCGCGAAAGCCATCGGCGCCACCGCGGTGCTGGCGGCGCCGGCCTGGTTGCGCCGGGCCGCGATCGGCGCCGCGATCAAGCCGGGACGGCTCTACGCCGACGAGGCTCGGGTCTATCCGCTCTCGGACGACGAGATCCTGGCGGCAAGCGGGGCGATGTTCCATCCGTCGTCGACCTGCGCCATCGGCGCGGCCGACGACAGGATGGCGGTGGTCGACCCGCACTGCCGCGTCTATAGTATCGAGGGCTTGCGGGTCGCCGACGCCTCGGTGATGCCGCGGGTCGTCAGCGCCAACACCAATATTCCGACTATCATGATCGCGGAACGCGTCGCCGAATTCATCCGGGCCTCGGCTTAAGCCATGACGGACGTGTGACCGTGAATACGGGCGTCGTGCTATGCACTCTCGGTTGGTGCGGCGTGGTCGGAACTCACGTAATGCTGTCGGCGTAATGATCCGCCCGCAAAAATCCGGCGGATTGTCCAAGCAAGGAAACGTTCGATGTCAGTGAAATCGCTATTGTCCGGCTTGCTGGGTCTTTTGCTGGCGACCTTGGCCGCGGCGTCGGCCCAGGCGGCCGATCCGATCAAGATCGGCTTCGGCATGTCGCTCTCCGGCAAGCTTGCCGCCAACGGCAAGATGGCGCTGGTGGCGATGCAGATTCTGGGAAGACGACGTCAATGCGGCCGGCGGGTTGCTCGGCCGTCCGGTCAAGCTCGTCTATTACGACGATCAGAGCAATCCGGCGCAGGTGCCCAGCATCTATGCGAAGCTACTCGATATCGACAAGGTCGATCTCATCATCTCGGGCTACGCCTCGACCCAGATCGCCGCGGCGATGCCGATCGCGATCGAACGCAAGAAACTGCTCATGGGCCTGTCCGGCACTGGCATCAATGAAGCGTTCCAGTACCCGATGTATTTCTCCATGATCCCGGCCGGCCCGCACCCGAAGCCGGCATTCACGCGCGGCTTCTTCAAGGTCGCGGAGGCGCAGCAGCCGCGGCCGCAGACCATTGCGCTCGCTTATGCCGACGCCGAGTTCGGGCAGAATGTGTGCGAGGGCGCGCGCGAGAACGCCAAGGCATCCGGCTTCACCATCGTCTACGACAAGAGCTATCCGCCGACGACGGTCGATTTCGCGCCGATCGTGCGCGCGATCGAGGCGCGCAATCCGGATCTTTTGGTGATCTGCTCCTATCCGCTCGATACCGTCGGCATGATCAAGGCGATCCACGAGCTTGCGTACAAGCCGAAAATGTGGGGCGGCGCCATGGTCGGCCTGCAGTCGACCGCGCTCAAGACCCAGTTGGGGCCGCTGCTCAACGGAATCGTCAATTTCGAGACCTGGATGCCGGTCAAGGCGATCGAATCGGCGGAAGCGGCCGCGCTCCTCGCCAAATACCGGGCGCGCGCCAAGGGCGCCGGGACCGACGCGTTCGCGTTCTTTCCGGTCATGGCCTATGCCGATCTGCAGGTGCTCGGCGCCGCCGTCACCGCGACCAAGAGCCTCGAGGACGACGTGCTCGCGGCCTATATGCACCAGGCCATTTTCAAGACCGTGGTCGGCGACATCAAGTTCGGCAAGGACGGCGAATGGGCGGACGAGCGCATGCTCGCGACCCAGTTCCAGAATATCAAGAGCAACAGCCCCGACGAGTTTCGCGATCTCGCGACGGAGACCGTCGTCTATCCCCCGCAAATCAAAAACGGGGAGGTGATCTATCCGTACGAAAATGCGATAGCGAAGTAGCTGGTGCCCGTGGAATTGTTCGGGGGAGTTCTGATGAACCGGCTCGTTGCCGCGCTCATGCTCTGCGGCGCCGTGATCAGCGTTGCGGCCCTTGCCGGCTGCGCCGCGGACACGCCGCCGCCGCCGAGCGAACCGACCTTCTATCGCGACCTCGCGCAGCCCGATGCCACGCTCGATGCCGCCGCGGCGCAATCGATGATCTCCGGCTACCGCAGCAACAATGGTCTCGGCCCGGTCGTGGTCGATGCCACGCTGATGCAGTTCGCGAACGAACAGGCCCATGCCATGGCGGCGCGCGACAAGATGGATCACGACGCCGCGCGCCCGTTCGGCGATCGCATTCGCAGTGCCGGGTTGGGCGGCAGCGTTGCGGTCGAGAATATTTCGGCGGGCTACCACACGCTGGCCGAGGCGTTCTCCGGCTGGCGCGATTCGCCGCCGCATCGCGCCAACATGCTCAATCGCGATGTCAGCCGGATGGGGATAGCCGCGGTCTATGCGCCGAAGTCGAAGTACAAGGTGTTTTGGGCCCTGGTGCTGGCCGGGCCCGACGGCCGGCACGCGCAAAGCGGCTATCGGTGGGATCGGCCGGACAGGCCCAATTGAACCGTGGGCTCTCGGCTAATGCTGCGCCTGCAGGTTCATCAGATCGCCCGGTGGCATCATGTTGGCGTTCAGGCTCGCCAGATGACGAGCGATCCGACCATGACCAGCATCACGATCAATATGCCGAACGCGCATGTCGCCAGGCACGTCGTTGGTGCATGTCATTTCAGCGAGCTCCCATCAGATAAACGACCGTGACAGCCCGGTGGTGATGTGGAGGATCAGAACAGCGACAGGTGAGCCACGCCCATCTGGGCGAAATCTTGGTCGGGAACGGCGGGACCCAACGCCACGCCGGAGGGCCAACCGAGATAACAGCGTGCGCCATTCGCGGCCGCTGAACGACTGCCGCGGTCAGCGATCTACCGCGCGACGCGGCCGATCGTATAGACCAGTCATTTCCGACAGCGTGCGATAGGGAAACCGGCCTGGCGTCGGCCGGAAAAACGGTTGGTATTCAAACAGCGTAACGTGAAGCTTCGTGCTCTAAAAAAGCGGGACGGCGCCTGCGCCGTCCCGCGGTGTCGCTGGTATTTTGGTCGCGTCAGATTTGGGTGATGTCGCGATCCTTGGTCTCGGGCAGGAAGATGAGCCCGACGACGAAGCTCATCGCGGCAACCACGATCGGGTACCAAAGGCCCGAATAGATGTTGCCGGTCGCCGCCACGATGGCGAACACCGTGGCGGGCAGGAAGCCGCCGAACCAGCCGTTGCCGATGTGGTAGGGCAGCGACAGGCCGCTGTAGCGGATGCGGGTCGGGAACAGTTCGACCAGCCAGGCGGCGATCGGCCCGTACACCATGGTGACATAGACCACCAGAACCGCGAGCAGGATCACCGTCATCACGTAGTTGATGTCGTTGGTATCCGCCTTCGGCGGATAACCGTGATCCTTGATCGCGGCGGCGATCACCTTGGCGACGTCGGGCGTGTCGGCCGTGATCAACTGTTCGCCGATCTTCACGCTCGCGGTGGTGCCGGCCGGGGCTTCGATATTGTTGTAGTTCACCGAGAGACCGACCAGCGTCGACTTGATGATGTCGCAGCCGGTGGTGAATTTTTCCGTTCCGGTCGCCTTGAACTGGAACGAACACTTGGCCGGGTCCGCGGTCACGACCACCGGCGCCGCGTTGAGCGCCGCTTCGAGCTTCGGATTGGCGAAGTGGGTGATGCCCTGGAACAGCGGGAAGTAGGTCACGACCGCGAGCGCGAAACCCGCGAGCATGATCGGCTTGCGCCCGATCTTGTCCGACAGCCAGCCGAACAGGATGAAGCAGGGCGTGCCGATCGCGAGCGCGATCGCGACCATGATCTGCGCGGTCACGCCCGGCACTTTCAGCGTCTGCGTCATGAAGAACAACGCGTAGAACTGGCCGCCGTACCACACCACGGCCTCGCCGGCGGTGGCGCCGAGCAGGGCGGCAAGTGCGATCTTGGCGTTGCTCCACTGGGCGAAGGCTTCGGTCAGCGGCCGCTTCGACGCCTTGCCTTCCTCGACCATGCGTTGGAACAGCGGCGATTCATTGAGCTTGAGCCGGATCCACAGCGAGACCGCGAGCAGCACTGCCGACAACAGGAACGGGATGCGCCAGCCCCAGTCGCCGAAAGCGGCCTCGCCCATGCTGGTGCGGATGCCGAGGATCAAGAGCAGCGCGAGGAACAGGCCGAGCGTCGCCGTGGTCTGAATCCAGGAGGTGTAATAGCCGCGCTTGTTGGCGGGCGCATGTTCGGCGACATAGATCGCCGCGCCGCCATACTCGCCGCCGAGCGCGAGGCCTTGAATGAGGCGCAGCCCGATCAAGACGACCGGCGCCAGAATGCCCCAGGAAGCAAAGCCGGGTATCACGCCGATGAAGAACGTGCCGATACCCATCAGGCTCATGGTGATGAGGAAGGTGTATTTGCGGCCGATCGTGTCGCCGAGCCGGCCGAAGATCAGCGCGCCGAATGGGCGAACCGCGAAGCCGGCGGCGAAGGCCAACAAGGCGAAGATGAAGCCGACATTCGGCGGCACGTTGGAGAAGAAGTATTTCGCCAGGAACGCGCCGAGCGTGCCGTAGATGTAGAAGTCGTACCATTCGAATACGGTGCCGAGCGAGGAGGCGAAGATCACGAGGCGCTGTTCGCTCGTCATCCCGCCCGCGCGCGGCGCATTGATCGCCACAGTCGTCATGGACGTATCTCCCCTTGTCGTTATCGTCCGAACCGGTCGCTGGTGACAAAGTGCGCGCGCCCAAGCCGCGTGCCTGCCTGCCAGCCCTGAAAGAATACGCTAATGCGCGAGTCGCGCCGTGTCTGTAAGCCAAAAGTCGGAAGAGGTTTTGCTGCGGTGCCGCAATTTTCTGCGTGGTCGGACAGTGATTTAGGCCTGCATGCCGGACCGCGCTCCGCCGGCGTATGTCGCATGGCATAAGTCCTATTCGCTGAAATCGTTTGCGGAATCTTCGATCATCGCCACTTAGACCCGCCATGGACACGATGACCGACCGACCGCACGGCGCCAGCGCCCACGGCACTGCAGCAGACGCGCGCCCGAACGGCACGATGCTACGCGCGCTGGTGTTGCGGCATCCGGGGTGGAGCGTCGCGGCGATACTGTTCATCGCCTTCAATCTGCGCCCCGCCATCACCACCGTCGCGCTGTTCATCCGCGACATCCGCCACGATTTCGGACTGTCGGCGCTAGAGATCAGCGTACTGACCATGGCGCCGGTGATCTGCCTCGGCCTGTTCGCGCCGATCGTGCCGGCATTGGCGCGCCGCTTCGGCGCCGAAGCGGTTCTCATGGCGTCGCTGTTGGGCATCGCGGTCGGCTCCGTGGTGCGCAGCCTCGGCGGCGTTCCCTTGTTCGTCGGCACGGTCATCATCGGCACGTCGATGTGCTGTCTCGGCGTGTTGAGCCCGGTGGTGATCAAGCGGGATTTTCCCCATCAGGTCGGCTTGATGATGGGGCTCTACACCATGCTGGTGTGTGTCGGGCCCGCGGTCGCGGCGTCGACCGCCGTGCCGTTGCAGCATTTGATCGGCGGCAGCTGGGAATTGGTGCTGGTGTTCTGGGGCCTGCCGGCGCTGATCGGCGCCATCGTATTCATCCCGCAGCTGTTCCGCTACGAGCGGCCGCGCGGCATCGCCGCCGCCCATGTCGGCGCGCTGATGCGCGATCCGCTGGCGTGGCAGGTGACGGGATATTTCGCCCTCATCACCGCGCTCGCCTACGCCGTCTTCAACTGGGGCCCGAGCATGCTGCAAGCCCGCGGCCTCGATCCGACGACGAGCGGCATCGTGATCTCGATCTGCTACCTCGGGCAGACGGCCGCCGGGCTGTTGGCGCCGATCATCGCCGGGCGACGGCACGACCAGCGGCTGATCATTTTCATCATGGTGACGCTCACCGCGGCCGGTCTGCTGGGTTTTGTATTTGCTCCGGTGTGGTCGCTCACTTTCTGCTCGATCGTGCTCGGCATAGGGCAGGGCGGCGCGTTCGGCGTCGCACTTTTGTTGTTCGCATTGCGGACGGAAGACCCGCACACCGGCGCGCAACTCTCGGCGTTGGCGCAAACGGTCGGTTATATCGCCGGCGGTCTGATCGGCCCGTTTGCCGTCGGCGTGATTTACGACTGGTCCGCCTCGTGGGTGGTGATCGAGGTATTTTATGTCGCGGTCGGCGCCGCCTCGCTGGCGTGCGGATTGGGCGCCGGACGCGCCCTTACCGTCGCGGTCAAGCCGCGGCCCGTAGCATCCAATTAAGATTACTGCGCAATTCACGTCTGTGATCGCGCCGCCATAAACCAATTGGCGCCGTGCTTGCCGTAGAGTGCCTCCAGCAAACACGGGATTGCCATGCGCTTCGTCCTCGCCGCATTGTCGCTTGCGCTTTGTGTCGCGCCCGCGGCGGCGCAGCGTACGTCGGTCATCGTTATCCCGGGCCGGCCCGACGTGCCCGTTCTGATGAACGGCATTGACGTTTCGTACGCGGTGATCGACGGCGAATTCGGCCTCGATCGGCCCGGCTTTCCGAAGACCTTCGTGTACCGGACGTTCGTGATCCCCATCCCGGTTTACAGTCCGTTCCCCAGTGCGGGCGACGGCAGCTATTTTCCACGAACCGGCCGGCGTCCCGGCTATGGCCGGTTGGAGGTCAATCCACCCGCCAACCGCGTGTTGCCGCCGCCGGCGCCGACCTATTACCGCCGTTGGTCGAGCGAGTCTGATCCCGGTCCGGCCACCCAATACGCTCCCGCTCCGGCGGTCGCCCCGCCGTCGTGGCATCGGCGCAACCGGCATCAGGGATCTGGAAACGTTCCGCAAATTCAGGAGAACGGCCGCCAGAATGGCGGGCACTAAGCATGATGCGGAAAATTGGGTACCGGTTTTCCGAACAGATCACGCTCCAAAGAAAAGCAAATGCCAGGTTCTGATTCAAACAGAACCGATCGGGCTTCAGGTCTCACCGGACGAGCCGCTTGGGCTGTCCTTGTCCGCCCCGCAACGGGGGCAGTTCTGGAAGGGGGAATCATGTCTCGCGTAACCTTCGTGGCGCTCGCCACATTTCTAACGATCGGCTCGACGTCAGCGGCGTTCGCGTGTTGCGGAGGGCCGGCTTATTACGCGCCGACCGCCTGCGGCGGCTGCGCGCCGCCGGCACCCGTGGTCTACGTGCCCGCACCGCCGCCGCCACCGCCGCCGGTGCTGGTTGCGGTGCCGGCATGGAGCGGCGGGTGCGGTTGTGGCGGGCCGGTCGTCTACGCGGCGCCGCCGGTCGAGGTGACCCCTGTTGCGCCGGCACCGATCTACGTCGTCAATCAGGGTCCTGAGTATTCGGGTCCCGGCATCATGGTGCCGTATCACACCTATTCGCCGGCCGCGGCGTGGGCGCCGGCCAGCGGCTACCCGTATCTGCGTGGGCGCGGCTACGGCTATCGCTATCACCGGCCGTGGCCGCGCTATGCCTATCGCGAGCATGGCTACATGCACGCGTATCACCGCGGTCCGGCGTGGCGCTCGCGGTATTATTCGCACCCGCTCAACGTGCGCGGATAAACACAAAACCAATAAGAAAAATCAACAACAAGTCTGAAGGTCCGCTCCATGCGGGCCTTCTTTTTGCTCAGTCGCCGGCGCCGCCGCCCGGCGCCCGGCCGCGCGTGGCGATATAGAGCGCCAGCACCGCCGCATTGGACACGTTGAGGCTCTTGATCGCGCCCGGCAGGTCGAGCCGCGCCAGCCGATCGCATTGCGCGCGGGTGCCTTGCCGCAAGCCCTTGCCTTCGGCGCCGAGCACCAGCGCCAGTGGTGCCGGCAGATTCATCGCCGCGAGGTCGTCGGTGCCTTCGCTGTCGAGGCCGACGACGAGAAAGCCGCGCTCCTTGAGCGCGGCGAGCCCGCGCGCGAGATTCTGCACGCTGATGATCGGGACCCATTCCAATGCGCCGGAGGCGGACTTGGCGAGCACGCCGGTCGCTTCCGGGCTGTGGCGCGCGGTGGTGACGATCGCGGCGACGGCGAACGCGGCGGCGGTGCGCAGGATGGCGCCGACATTGTGCGGGTCGGTGATCTGGTCGAGCACGAGCACGACGCCCGCGTCGGCGTCGAGCTCCTCGATCGCGGGCGAGGGCAGGGGGTCGGCCTCGAGGAGCAGGCCCTGGTGGACCGCATCGGGCGTCAGCCGCGCGGCGATGGCGTCGGGCCGTACCAGCTCCGGCTCGATCTTCAGCGCGATCCCTTCGTCGCCGAGCCGCCGCAACGCATTCTCCGTCGCCAGCAGCCGCCGCACCCGGCGCGCCGGATTGGCGAGCGCGGCCGTGACGCTGTGCCAGCCATAGAGGATCACCGGCGCATCGCCGCCGGGCGCCGGCCGGCGAAAATTTCTGGGCCGCTCATGCGAATGACGGGGTTTTCGGCGGAACGGTTGTTTCCCTGCGCTCATGACGCGCATCCATACTGTGGGAACGGGCCGGTGGGAACGCCCCCCGTCGCTCAAATACGGCGTGCCGTATCCGGTCGTGGCGCGCATGGCGTTCGGCGTCACCGGGGCCAATCTTGCCGCCGTGGTGCGCGGCATCGTCGGCATCGTCTGGTACGGCGTGCAGATTCTTCGGCCTGCCGGTCAATTTCATCGTCTTCGCCATCATCACCGTGATCGTCACCGCGGGCACCTCAAAGTGTTCGGCGAGGCGGCGATGGATCCGGTGCGCATCGTCGAGCGGATCGGCAACCCGTAGATCGTCGCGCTCGGCTCGCTCACCTTCATCGTCGCGACCATGGGCGTCAACATCGTCGCCAACTTCGTGTCGCCGGCCTACGACATCGCCAAGGTGAAGCGCGGCCAGGTCGCGCTCGCCGACCTCTACACCCTATCGCCGTCCGGTTCGCTGCGTTACCGCGGCGGCTGGAACCCTGCCGCGGTTGCGGTTTTCGGCGACGCCGCAATGGGATCGGCGGGAGGCTTCCAGCGCTCTCGCAAAGGTCGCGGCAATGCAGTTGACACTGCCTCGCCCCGCCACCATAAAACCGCCCACGCAATTCCCGCCCCGCAGGGCGGGCGATTGTCGTTTCCTCACGTTATGCGGACCTCGCGACGTGCGGGGGAGTGTCCCGAGTGGCAAAGGGGGCGGACTGTAAATCCGCTGGCTTACGCCTTCGTAGGTTCGAGTCCTACCTCCCCCACCATCCACCCTCGTTTGACTGCGGCGTGCGGGCAAGGCTTCGGGGCCGGCATCGCGAACACCGCTGAGCCTCGAACGAAAAACCCGCCGAGGAACGCCCCGGCGGGTTTTCGTCGTCGCCTGGGTTGTTCGCTCGGACGTGTCAGAATTTCAGGTTCACGCCGCCACGCACGACGTTGGTGTAGAAATTCACGTTGTCGACCAGTTCCTGATTCTGGCTTCCGAGGTTGACGTACAAGTATTCCAGCTTCACCGTGAAGTTGTCGGTGAAGGCGTATTCGAGCCCGGCGCCGGCGGTATAGCCGAAACGGGTCTGCGTATCGGCGAGGGTCGCGGTGGCCGCGGTGCCGAACCCGGCGCCGGACGCGGCGGTGGTCGCCGTCAGTCCGCCGAAGGCTGCGCCGCCCGTGCCGTAAAGCAGGACATGGCCGAAGGCCCAGCCGAGCCGGGCGCGCGTGGTGTCGAGCCATTGCAGTCGCAACGTTACCGCCACGTTTCCGGCCACGCCACCGACCGTGACCGGGGTCGAGTTCGTTCCCTCGATGTTGGTCCAATCGAGATCGGTTTCCAGACCCAGCACCCATTGTCCGATCTGGTAGCTGTAGCCCAGGGTGCCGCCCGCGAGCCCGCCGTCGACGTCGAAATTGCCGGTCGTCGCGGCCGGCAATCCAACGATGCTGGCGGATACGGTGTGGTCCGTCTGGCCCCACGCGCCGCCGCCATTGACGCCCACATACCATCCGGTCCAGCTGAACATCGGAACTGGTGGCGGCGCCTTGTAGGGCACGCCCAGGTCGGCCGCCGCAGCGGCTTCGATGCCGAGCACGATCGAACCTGCAGCGGCAAGCAACACAAGACCGTTTCGCACGATTTATCTCCACTGATTGAAACAATGATGCCCCGGATTACGTGCAAAACATTTGAACTCAGTTAGCGAGGCCGCGAAAGTGGCGGTCAAATCGAATTTTTTCGCGAGTGTTGCTTGCTCAACACAAAAACGGTGACGGACTACCGGATGAGTCCGCGCTATCCGCTTTGTTTGTAGTATTTTGGTAGTAGTAATCAGCGCTTCTGAGATTTGATCGGTATTTTGGCACTGCGCCGATCTAAAACGTCAGGCGGCAACGCGGCCGTTACGATCAAATAAAAGCGGTCCGCGGATCGCTTCGTTCGCAGCGTGAGCGCCTGCAAACGAACAAGATCGGCCTTCGCGTTGTTTCAAACCCAAGCATCCGGAGAAACAAACGTCCGGCGCGACTTTTTTCATGTCGACGCCGGACGCGCGGTCTTGGAGGAAGGCCTCGATGTCTACTTGGAGGCGATAGTTCATGCCGGTTTTTCGCGAGTTTATGCCGCTGTACGCGGTTCAGAAGCTGAATAGGTAGTTGACGCCGGCCTTTATCGTGTGAACCTGCACTTCTGTTTGTACCGCCGTTGGAAACGTAACCGAACCCGCAAGCGCTGGGCCGCCGACGACAGTGACGCCGCCAGACGCGGTCACCGCGGCGGTCTCGTTGTGCTTGCCGTAGTCAGCATAGTCGTATTCGATCTTGGCCGTCCAATGAGGGGCAAACAGATACTCGGCGCCAATGCCCAGCAAACCGCCCACCTGTGTCTCGTTGACGCTCGAGTTCACGTTGCCGAAAAAACTAACAGGTCCGACGGTGCCGCTGATGCCGTTGCCAAAGCTGTTGTTCACCCCGGCCCAACTGGCGCCACCCTTCAAATAGACGAGGAGGCTCTGGATGGGAAGGACGCCGACACGACCAGTTACGTCGGCGGTCCAGTCGACTTTGCTACTACAGTTGAAGACGGCGACGCAGGGCGAGGTTCCCGAAAAGTTCGCCCAGTCGCCATCACCCTCGATGCCGACCACGAAATTTCCGATCTGATAGTTGTATCCAAGCTGTCCGCCGAACAGCCATCCGTTGAGAGACGTTTGTGCCAGGGGAACGACGAGATTGATGCCGGGGGTAATACCATTTATCGCAAGGGTCTGACCGACATCCACATTGCTCGTCGTCGTGCCCCAACCCGCTCCGCCATTGGCGCCGAGGTAAAATCCGGTCCAGGACGGCGCCGGCGGTGGCGGTGGCGCCTTGTAAGGCACGGCGAGATCGGCGGCGGCAGCATATTGGCCGCTGGCGGCAACCATGCCTGCGGCGGTGAGCAGAGCAACAAAGACTTTGCGCATTGGGGTCCCCCGTCTTGATGAGAATGACAACGTTCGCATTAGGGTCCAATCGGCTTCGAAGTCACCACGTATTAATACGTACGAGCTATTTGTTAGATGCGATTTCCAGCGATTGTTGCATGCCGGACACATTGTTGTAGGTATTTTGTTAGTGTGTGCCTTCTGCACGGTATGGGAATGCTACGAGCGCTCGTCAGGAACGGTGGAGACCGATTGGAAATTCCGCCTTATTTGATGTCCGAAACGACAGGTGCCCGCATTTTCTTCGATGCGGTCGATTTGACCACGTTCGTACGGTAACCAGTTCCTAATGGAAGTGCTGGGAAGTGAATTGTCGAGCGAACTTCGTGAAAGTCTAGATCGCTGTGCCAGTAGCGCGTTACCGTGCAGCGAAATAGCAACGTCGCCGGCCGATGCCTGCGAGCTTGTCGCAAGACGTGGCGGCCAAGAAGTGGCGCCCAAGAAGTGGCGCCAAGAAGTGGCGCCCAAGAAGTGGCGCACGACGGATCATGCGATGAAGAAACGAGCAGGCCGTGCGCGGCTGCGACGGTACGCCGGGCATAGAGGCGGGAGTCGCATGTCGTGTCGTGCAGGGGGAGGTAGGTCTTGTAGCTATCCGTTCTCAGTCCGAAGTGGCGGTAGATTTCGGCGCGGTCGATGCGCAGATGAAACGTGCGAACCAAGAACGCAACGTGCAGTAACCGTGGAAGACGATCAGCGGGCGATCGTCGGCGAAGCGGGGGATCGTGTGGTCAGTTGGTTAGGCGTTGGGCGCGGGCTCGCGCATAAGGTGAACGAATCCCCAAACGTTTCCCTGCAATTCTCAGCGCAATCGTCCCGCCAAGCGCGGCGAATAAACGCTATCTTTAGTCTGTTATTTAAGCTGATCTTAGACCCCGGTTCGTAAGGTGACGTTACTGCGACGGGAAAACAGGGCCCGTCGACGATAAACAAAATCGACTGGGAAAGGCGTCACAATGAAAGCCGTCGTCAAGACGGTCGAGCCCGCCGAGCGCGAGGCGCGGTTCGATCACATCCGGCCACATTATCTCGAGGCGCTGACCTTGGTCGAGCGCCTGCACCGGCGTCTGCTCGACGTCATCAAGGACGAATTCGACCGCCGCGGCCGCGCCGACATCAATTCGGTGCAGGCGCTGCTGTTGTACAATATCGGCGATAAGGAGCTGACCGCGGGCGAATTGCGCACGCGCGGCTATTATCTCGGTTCCAACGTCTCCTACAATCTCAAGAAGCTGGTCGAGATGGGTTTTCTCGATCATCAGCGCTCGCGGGTCGACCGCCGTTCGGTGCGCATCAAGCTCACCGACAAGGGCCGCGAGGTGCGCGACATCGTCGATGGGCTCTACCAGAAGCACGTGCGCACGGTGGAGCAGGTCGGCGGCATCAATGCCGAGGAATTCGGCGTGCTCAACAAGTCGCTGCACCGGCTGGAGCGCTTCTGGACCGATCAAATTCTCTACCGGCTCTGATCCGGCAGGGCCGGTCGATCGCCGGATTTTCCGTCGTACTGGCGTGCCTCAAAACCCCGGCGTCCGCGCCGGGGTCTTTTTGCCGCTAGGTTCTGCCGGCACGGTTTTGCCGGCAAGGTTTTCCCAGCCAGTGGCGTCTCGTCATCACCGGCCCGCGACCCCTTTGGTTTCTGGACGCGTCGTGCTCTAATGCCCCCTGTGGACCGAGGCGTGAGCGGCCACGAAGGGGCTATGAGGGGCCACGCATTGGCCGTTTTTGGCCCTGATGCTGCGACGACGTGGGCTCCATGACCGATCTCGCTCCATGACCGATTTCCATGAACGAACCGCGGACTGACGATCGAGGGCGGGTCGACCGCCGCACTCTGTTGCGCCGCCTCATCGGCGCGGCGGGCTTTGCGGCGGCCGGATTATCCGCGCGCGCGGCCGCGGCGGCCGCCGACGATCAGACGCTCGAAGCGCTGATCGGCGCCGCCCAGCGCGGCGAGTTCGGGCAGGGTTTCGACGAAGCGTCCCGCACCATCCATATGCCGAAGCCGTCGGAGCCGACCGTGTCCGCCGCGACGGCGCAGACCACGGATCAGGCGATCGAGCGCTACGCGGCAATCGTCGGCCGCGGCGGCTGGCCGCACGTTCCGCCGGTGACGGTGTTGCGGCTGGGCGATCGCCATCCGAGCGTGCCGGAGCTGCGCGCGCGACTCACCGCCTCCGGCGACATCGATCCGAATGCGGTCGGCAACGACATCTACGATTTCTACGTCGAGGCCGCGGTGCGGCGCTTCCAGGCCCGCCACGGCTTGACCGTCGACGGCATCATGCGCGAGCAGACGCTCGCCGCGATCAACGTGCCGGCGCCGGTGCGGCTCGCCCAGCTCAAGGTCAATGTGACGCGGCTGCGCGCGCTCGCGGCCAATCTGGCGCCGCGCTACGTCGTCGCCAACATTCCGGCGGCCCGTATCGAGGCGATCGAGAACGGCGCCGCGGTGTCGCGTCACACCGCCGTCGCCGGCAAGCCCGACCGGCCGTCGCCCGACATCAACTCGAAGATCGTCGAGATCAACTTCAATCCCTATTGGACGGTGCCGGCCTCGATCGTCAAAAAAGACCTGATCCCGAAAATGCAGGATGCGCCGGATTATCTGAGCAGCAATCATATCCGCATCTTCAACGTCAAACACCAGGAACTGCAGCCGGCCGACATCAATTGGTACTCGGAGGATGCGACCCATTACAGCTTTCGCCAGGACCAGGGCAGCTTCAATTCGCTCGGCTCGATCCGCATCAATTTTCCCAACGCCTACCAGGTCTACATGCACGACACGCCGCTGAAGAACCTGTTCGGCGAGGATTTCCGCTTCCATTCCTCCGGCTGCATGCGGGTGCAGAACGTGCGCGAACTGGTGACGTGGCTCTTGCGCGACACCCGCGGCTGGTCGCGCGAGGAGATCGACGACGTGATCAAATCCGGCGACCTCAAAACCGCGCGCCTCGCCAATCCGGTGCCGCTGCACTGGGTCTACATCACCGGCTGGGCCACCGCCGACGGCGTCGTGCAGTTCCGCGAGGATATTTACAACCGCGACGGCGTGCCCGGCGCGCAGGCGGCGACGACGAACCTCTAGCCGGCCTCACGCGCGGCATCGGCAGGGCGCTCGAACTCGCTCGTGTTTTGTTGCCGGCAACGAAAGTCGTCTGGGGGGAGCAACGTGAGCGATCAAGTCAAATCCGTTCTCGACCAAGCGCGCACGAAACCCGAACCTGGAACACTGTCACGTCGAGGGGCGGTGTAGCGCCGATGACGCTTGCACTCAATCTCTATCACGACCAGATCGCAGCCGACGGTGCAACGTCGGTGGCGGTGGCGGCTGCGCACCGCTTGCTCTATGTGCGCCACGGGCGCGTCGCGATCGACGGGGGGACACTCGACGTTGATGCGGCAACCTATCGCGACGGGCCGCTCTCGCTCACGTCGGACGGCGTCTGGAGCCAGGTGTGGCGGTGGGAGTTGGCGCCGCCCGATGCGGCGCCACAGCTGCTCACCGGCAAGGGGGTTTTGTCGTGCCTGCGCATGTCGCGCATCATCACGACTTTGGACGTTGGGCCGGGCAGCCGCTGGCTGTTCCGGCTCGACCAGATCGTGCACGGGGTGGATCGCATCGCCGATCGCCACCAGCATCCGGGCCCCGGCATCCGCTGCCTGCTCGAAGGCACTTTCAACGTCGAGCAGGCCGCCGAGTTCCGCGCGCGCTCTCAATCCCGGCGACCCGTGGTGGGAGACCGGATCGGACACCGTCGTCGCCTGGGGATCGCGTCAGATGGCGGCGCGGTTCCTGCGCGGGATGGTGTTGCCGACGGAATGGGAGGGCAAAGTCACCGGCACCTGGCTCGCCGACAAGGGCGGTCCGCCGCCGGGCAACTGGAAGCTCTATGTCGACCGCGTGATCATGGTCTAACGCCGGACCCGTTCCCAAATATAGCGGGGTCAGCCCGAGGGCTGTCCCAAGGGCTTGCGCCGGAACGCCGGTGTGCTACCGGTTCCGGCGCAGTCATGTCGTGTGGGTTGAACGCAAGTTTCGGTTGCGGCGGCCCGGGCCAGGAGCAACCAATGTCGGTCAGTCACGGTGCAGCGGTCGCTGCGGAGGGTCTGTTTTCCGCGTCATTGGCCGAGAGCGACCACGAAATCGCCCATGCGATCGCCCTGGAGCTCGGCCGCCAGCGCGACGAGATCGAGTTGATCGCGTCGGAAAACATCGTCAGCCGCGCCGTGCTCGAGGCGCAAGGTTCGGTTCTCACCAACAAATACGCCGAGGGCTTGCCCGGCAAGCGCTATTACGGCGGCTGCCAATTCGTGGACATGGTTGAACGGCTGGCGATCGAACGCGTCACTAGGCTGTTCGGCTGCGGCTTTGCCAATGTGCAGCCGCATTCCGGCGCCTCGGCCAACGCCGAGGTGTTCCTGGCGCTGATGCAGCCGGGCGACACCTTCATGGGGCTCAATCTCGCCGCCGGCGGTCATCTCACGCACGGCTCGCCGGTCAATCTGTCCGGCCGCTGGTTCAAGCCGGTGCCCTACAATGTGCGGCGCGAGGATCACCTCATCGACATGGAGGAGGTGGAACGGCTGGCAAAAGCGCACCGTCCCAAGGTGATCATCGCCGGCGGATCGGCCTATCCGCGCATCATCGATTTCCGCCGCTTCCGCGAGATCGCCGACGAGGTCGGCGCCTATCTGATGGTCGACATGGCGCATTTCGCCGGCCTCGTCGCCGGCGGCGTGCATCCCTCGCCATTTCCGCACGCCCACGTCGTCACCACCACGACCCACAAGACGCTGCGCGGCCCGCGCGGCGGCACTATCCTCACCGACGACGGAGAACTGGCGAAGAAGCTCAATTTCGCGGTCTTCCCGGGCATGCAGGGCGGTCCGCTCATGCATGTCATCGCCGCGAAGGCGGTGGCGTTCGGCGAGGCGCTGCGCCCGTCCTTCAAGCGCTACGCGAAGAACGTGGTCGAAAATGCCAGGGCGCTCGCGGAAACCCTGAAGTCGCGCGGCTTCGATCTCGTCTCCGGCGGCACCGACACGCATCTCATGCTGGTCGATCTGCAATCCAAGCGCTTGACCGGAAAGGTCGCGGAGGCAGCGCTCGGGCGGGCCCATATCACCTGCAACAAGAACGGCATCCCGTTCGATCCCCAAAAGCCGTTGGTGACCTCGGGGGTGCGGCTCGGTACGCCGGCGGGCACGACCCGCGGGTTTGGCATCGCCGAATTCCAGCAGGTCGGCGATATGATCGCCGAGGTTCTTGACGTCCTTTCGCAACACGGCACCGACGCGGATTTGGCGGTCGAGGGGGCCGTGCGCGACAAGGTGAAGCGTCTGGTCGCGCGCTTCCCGATCTACGAGGGCTAAGGGGAGCAGCGATGCGTTGTCCAAGCTGCGCAAGCCTCGATACCCAGGTCAAGGATTCCCGGCCGACGGAAGACTCCTCCGTCATCCGGCGTCGGCGCGTGTGCCTGTCCTGCAACTTCCGCTTCACCACGTTCGAGCGGGTGCAATTGCGCGAACTCATCGTGATCAAGCGCAACGGCCGGCGGGTGCCGTTCGACCGCGACAAGCTCTTGCGCTCGGTGCAGATCGCGGTGCGCAAGCGGCCGGTCGAACCCGAGCGCATCGACCAGATGGTCTCCAAGATCGTGCGCGAACTGGAAAGCCAGGGCGAGAGCGAGATTTCCTCGGAGGCGATCGGCGAGACGGTGATGGCCTATCTGCGCGACCTCGACGACGTTGCCTATGTCCGCTTCGCCTCGGTCTACCGCAATTTCCGCGAAGCCAAGGATTTCGAAACGGCGCTCGCGGAACTCTCCGCCGACGAGGCCGCAGAGGTTACGGCGCCCGCGCGGAAGTGACGGTCTGCTTTCCGGCATTCGGATCGATCGCCTTTGCCGCGGCGATGTCGGCTGTTCCGCTGGGGCGGTCCCCCTTTTCGTTCTTGGCCAAGCCGCGGGCATAAAGGGCGCTGGCATAATTGGGATCGAGCCTGATCGCCTCGCTGAAGTCCGTAATCGCGCTGTCGTTGTCTTGCTGAGCGTAATAGAGGATGCCGCGGCGGTCGAAGGCGGAGGCGAGGTCGGTGCCGGTCAACATCCCGGATACGATCGCACGGCTGCACGCCGCGATTGCGACACCTCCGGAGGCCATTTTGCATTTGGCTAGGTCGGCGATCAGAACAGGCAATGTGGGAGATCGCAGCAGCGGTTGAGCGTCGCTCCGCTGCTCGATCAAGGCCGCGGCGCGGTTTTGAGCAGGCGCATTGGTCGTGAAGTATGCAGCGCTGTTCCCCTGCGATTGCGATGCGCCGACGTGGGCCGGTGACGATTGCGTGCTCGCGATCCAAGCTTCAATTGCGAGTATTACAAAGGGCAACGCCCCTGCGAACAGGAGCGTTCGCCGCAACAGCAGGCGTTTGCGGAAAGGTCCTATCGGCTCTGCCGGCTGATGTTCCAGCGGTTGGCTGGCCTTCTGCTCTTCAGCCGCCTGCCGGCGGCGCGCTTCCAGCTCGTTGCGGCGTTTTGCTTCCGCGTGCCTGTGCTCGATCGCCTCGGCCACCTGCTGGCGGAGTGCCTCCAACTCGTTGCGGCGCCCTGCCTTCGCTTCCTGGCGCTGACGCTCCTCGCTTTCCCGCCGAATCCGCGCTTCAGCCGCCTGCTGGCGGAGCGCCTCCCACTCGTTGCGGCGGTTTGCCTCCGCTTCCTGGCGCTGACGCTCCTCATCTTCCCGCAGCGTCCGCACTTCGGCTACCTGCTGGAGGCGCGCTCCCAACTTATTGCGGCGTCTCGCCTCGGTTTCCTTGCGCTGACGCTTCTCATCTTCCCTCAGCTTCTGCGCTTCGGCCGCCTGCTCGCGGAGCGCCTCCCACTCGTTGCGGCGGTTTGCCTCCGATTCCCGGCCCTGACGCTCCTCATCTTCCCGCAGCGTCCGCACTTCAGCTACCTGCTGGAGGCGCGCTTCCAACTTATTGCGGCGTCTCGCCTCGGTTTCCTTGCGCTGACGCTCCTCATCTTCCCGCAGCGTCCGCACTTCAGCTACCTGCCGGAGGCGCGCTTCCAACTTATTGCGGCGTCTCGCCTCGGTTTCCCTGCGCTGACGCTCCTCATCTTCCCTCAGCGTCCGCGCTTTAGCCGCCTGCCGAAGGCGCGCTTCCAACTTATTGCGGGGCCTTGCCTCCGTTTCCTTGCGCTGACGCTCCGCCTCTTTCCTCAGCTTCTGCGCTTCAGCCGCTTGCTGGCGGAGCGCCTCCCACTCGTTACGGCGCTTTGCGCCCTCTTCCTGGCGCAGACGCTCTTCATCTTCCCTCTGCCGCAACTCGGCAGCCTCCTCCTCTCGGCGCGTCCCGTCCGCTTCGCCGTGGCGCTTGGCCTCGATTTCCCGATCCTCGACGCTCTCGGAGATAGCGCGGATCAGGCGTTCGATGTGCGGATCAAAATCGCGGCGGGAGTCGATCTCGGCGGGCTGACGGTATGCGAAGTCCCGCATGCTTTCCGGCAATTCATATGGTTTGGGCATACGCGCACGGTCGACGATGACCGGAATGACGGGGATGTTTTTTGATAGGGCGGTCTCTATTTCGATGCGAACCCAGTCAGTCGGATCGGTAATGGGATATGCTCCGGATTCGTCCGCTGCATTCCAACGCGAACCGACAATCGCGACGAGCACGTCGCAGCGATCGAGCAGGTTGCGGCGCTGCTGGCGGAAATCGACGCCGTAGGGAATGGAGTCAATGTCCCAGAATACGCAACCCTTGCCGTAACGCTGTTCGAGCCGGTCGACGATGTGGCCGGTGATATGGAGTGAGTCATCTCGTCGATATGAAACGACGATGTTCGGCATTGCCTGGCCTTACCAACTCAGACCGATTTTAACGCAATCAGCTCGCGAGCCACGGTAGAGCGCTACTTGATCACAGATCTCTTTTCGTCGATGGAATCCACGGTATTCAGTGACGGGATTTACTGCGACAGGTGAGGCGCCGATGCCGAGGAACGGCCTTGCGGCCGACGACACCCGTTTCATGGCGCTTGCTCTCGCGCTCGGCCGGCGCGGGCTTGGCCGCACCTGGCCCAATCCCGCGGTCGGCGCGGTGATCGTTAAGGACGGCATCATCGTCGGCCGCGGCTGGACGCAGCCGGGCGGGCGGCCGCACGCCGAGGTCGAAGCGCTGCGCCGCGCCGCCGACGCCGCGCGCGGGGCGACGCTCTACGTCACGCTGGAGCCGTGCTCGCATTTCGGCAAGTCGCCGCCTTGCGCCGACGCGGTGATCGCGGCCGGCATTGCGCGCGTCGTCTCGGCGATCGAGGACCCCAACCCCAAGGTCGCGGGGGAAGGCCATGCGCGGCTGCGCGCGGCGGGAATTTCCGTCGAGATCGGCATCGGCGCCGCGCGAGGCGATGCACGACCACGCCGGGCATATCCGGCGTGCGCGCGACGGGCGGCCGCACGTGATGTTGAAGCTCGCGATCTCGGCCGACGGCAAAGTCGGCGCCGTCGGCCGAGCGCCGGTCGCGATCACGGGGGCGCAGGCGCGCGACCGCGTCCACTTGCTGCGGGCGCAAAGCGACGCGATCATGGTCGGCATCGGCACCGTGTTGGCCGACGACCCGGTGCTGACCTGCCGGCTGCCCGGGATGGCGGCGTATTCGCCGGTGCGCATCGTGCTCGACAGCGCCCTGCGCCTGCCGATCGGGTCGCGCATGGTCGCCACGGCGCGCGAGGTTCCGGTCTGGGTCGTTGCCGGCCAAGATGCACCGCGTGCCGCCGAGGAGGCGTTGCGGCAGGCGGGCGTCGTCGTTCTGCGCAGCGATGCGCGCGACGGACGCCTCGACCTTGCCGCAACGCTCGAGCTCCTGGCCGAGCGCGGCGTGACCCGCTTGATGGTCGAGGGCGGGCCGACGCTCGCCGCGGCGATGGTCGCCGCCGACCTCATTGACGAGGCCGTGTTGTTTCATTCACCCATGGCGATCGGGGCGGACGGCATCGACGCGCTCGACGGCTTGCCGTTGACGGCTTTGACGCAAGCGTTGACACAGACCGCAAGCGATACGGTGGGCGCCGATCGGCGCGATATTTTCGAGCGGGGGTGACGGCGTGTTTACCGGTATTGTCAGTGACATCGGCGAAATTCTTGAAGTCAAAGAGCAAGCCGAGGGTTTGCGCCGCCTGACCATCGCCTGCAGCTACGATCCGGACGGCATCGATATCGGCGCGTCGATCGCCTGTTCGGGTCCCTGTCTCACGGTGGTCGCGCGCGGGCGCGATGGCAATCGGGCCTTCTTTGTCGTCGATGTCGCCGCCGAGACGTTGAAGGTGACCACTGCGGGCGCCTGGCAACCCGGCACGCGGCTCAATCTCGAACGCTCGCTGCGTGTCGGCGACGAACTCGGCGGCCATATCGTCAGCGGCCATGTCGATGGATTGGCGGAGATCGTCGAACGGACCGACCTGCCCGACATGGCGCGGCTGACTTTGCGCGCGCCCTTAGCGCTTGCCCGCTTCATCGCGCCCAAGGGCTCGGTCGCCCTCGATGGCGTCTCGCTCACCGTAAACGAGGTCGACGGCGATCGATTTTCGGTCCTGATCATTCCGCACACGCTCGCGGTGACCACATTCGGGGCGCTGCAGGCCGGAGACATTGCTCAACCTCGAAGTCGATCTGATGGCGCGCTATGCCGCGCGGCTTCTGCAGGCGGTTCCGCAGCGCTGAAGCCGCGCGCTTGTTCGCGCCGCCTCCGCTTGCTACGACCCCGCGGCAAGGTGGAGCGTGGAACATGGCCGGGCCGCGGCGAGGCAAGCGTGACGAGGGCGACGGCAACGGCGCCCGCATCCTCATCGTCGAGGCGCGCTATTACGACGACATCGCCGACGCGCTCTTGGCCGGCGCGATGGCGGCGCTCGACGTCGGCCAAGGCCGAGGTCGAGCGCGTCAGCGTGCCCGGGGCGCTGGAAATTCCCGGCGCCATCGCGATCGCGCTCGACGCCGCGCAGCGCAAGCGCCGCCGCTACGACGGCGCCGTCGCGCTCGGCTGCGTCATCCGCGGCGACACCATCCATTTCGACATCGTCTCGCACCAATCGGCGCGCGGGCTGATGGATATCTCGATCGCGCGGGCGTTTCCGATCGGCAACGGCATCATCACGGTCGACACGCAGGCGCAGGCCTTCGCCCGCGCCCGCGCCGAAGAACAGGACAAGGGCGGCGACGCCGCGCGCGCCGCGCTCGCCCTCATCGCGTTCAAACGCCGCCTGGCGGGGAAATAGCCGATGGCGCGTGCCACGACCGCCGATGGCCGCAAGGCCAACAAGCGCGGCGCCGCGCGGCTCGCCGCCGTACAGGCGCTCTATCAGATGGACCTCGCCGGCACCGGGCTCAACGAAATCTACGCCGAGTTCGAAAGCCACTGGCTCGGCGGCGAGGTCGAGGGCGCGCAGTACCGGCCGGCGGAGGCCGCTTTTTTCCGCGATATCGTCGCCGGCGTCGTGCGCGAGCAAAGCCTGATCGACCCGCAAATCGACGCCGCGCTGTCGCGCGGCTGGCCGCTCAAGCGCATCGAAGCGGTGTTGCGCGCGATATTGCGAGCCGGCGCCTACGAACTGGCCCACCGGCGCGACGTGCCGGCGCGGGTGGTTATGGCGGAATATGTCGACGTGGCGGCCGCTTTCGTCGAGGCCGACGAGACCGGCATGGTCAACGCCGTGCTCGACCAGCTCGCCCATCAATACCGCGCCGACGAGTTTGTCGGCGCGACCGAATAGGGCCTCTCAGCCGACGGCGAACGGCAACGCGGTCGGGCTGCGGAAATTCGACGACGAGTTCCACGCCACCGTGTCGGTGAGCTGGTAGTCGGGCACGCGTTGGAGAAAGCGCCGCATCGACACCTCGGTGACGAGCCGCGCCATCTGCGCACCGAGACAAAAATGCTTGCCGGAGCCGAAGCCGAGGTGGCCCTGCGCCCGGCGATCGATGTCGAACGTATCGGGATCGGGAAATCTGCGGCCGTCGCGGTTGGCCGAGCCGAACGCCAGCGCCACCTTGTCGCCGACCCGCAGGGTTTGGCCGTGCAGCACCTTCTCGCGCATGACGGTACGCTTGAAGCGCTGAGCCGAAGTGTTGAAGCGCAGCGATTCCTCGATTGCCGGCGCGATCAACGCCGGATCGGCGACGAGCCGCCGCCGCGCCTGCGGATGATCGTGCAGGTTCAGCGCGAACACGCTCATGAAGCTCGACAAGGATTCCACGCCCGCCATGACGAAGGTCGCCGCCGTGAGCACGATTTCGCGCTCGCTCAACCGGTCGCCGTCGATCTCGGCTTCGGCGAGGTGGGTGATCAGGTCGTCGGTCGGATTTTGGCGCCGGGCCGCGACTTCCGCGGTGATGAAGTCGCTGAGATCCTGAAAGGCGGCGATGTGCTCGGCGGTGCGGCCCCGCGCGGCCTTGTCGGTCGAGACCGCGAGGATGACTTTGCGCCTGATGTCGGCGTGGTCGCGCGCCGGCAGGCCCATGGTGCGGAACAAAAGCCCGACCGTGATCTGACTGGAGAAATCGTTGACGAATTCGAACCGGCCTTGCTCGACGATGCGGTCGAGCGCGCGGTCGGCGATTTCGAGCGTCGGCGCCACCAGGCGGTCGAGGTTGCGCTTGAGGAAGGCCGCCTGGCTCAAGGCGCGCAGCCGGTCGTGGCGGGGCGGATCGGTGGTGCCGAGCGTCGCGCCGGCGCGGCCCGGCAATTCGTCGATCATATTGCCTTGCGTGGAAGAGAACGTCTCCCAGTCCCGCGCCGCTTCGACGATGTCGTCGTAGCGCGACAGGATCCACAGTTGGGCACCGTCGCTCCAATAGCAGGGGTATTTGTCCCGCAATTCCGCATAGTACGGAAAAGGGTCCGCATCGATCAGCGGCGAGTAAAGGTCGAACGGTTCCACGGCGTTTCCTCGGCGGCTTTAGGCGAATATCCTGGGACGATATTTTTGCGCCGATATAGGGTTAGCACAAACCGCCGGATGCGCAGAACGATGGCAGAAATCACGGAATCGGCCGAGGACCGCCTGATCGCGCGCTATTTTCGTCCGCTCGCCGCGCATCCGGGCGCATTGGGCCTCATCGACGACGCCGCGGTGCTGACCCCGCCGGCCGGCTGCGATCTTGTCCTCAAGACTGACGGCGTCATCGCCGGCGTTCATTTCTTTCCCGACGATCCGCCCGAGGCGATCGGCCGCAAGGCGCTGCGCATGAATTTGTCCGACCTCGCAGCGAAAGGGGCGCGGCCGGTCGGCTTTCTGATGTCGGTCGCGCTGTCGAAAGAGAACGACGAGGCGTGGCTCACGGCCTTCGCGGCGGGGCTCGCCGAAGACGCCCGCGATTATCAATGCCCGCTCCTCGGCGGCGACACCGACCGCACCCCCGGCCTCACGTCGGTGTCGATCGCGGCGTTCGGCGTCGTGCCCCACGGCACGATGGTGCTGCGCTCGACCGCCAAGGTCGGCGACCTTATCGTGGTCACCGGCACGATCGGCGACGCGGCGCTCGGCCTCAAGCTGCACCGCGACGCGGCGCTCGGCGACCGCTGGCGCTTGTCGCCCGCGCTTCAGTCGCATCTGCGGCAACGCTATCTGCTGCCGCAGCCGCGTAACGCGCTCGCCGACGCCGTGCGCACCTACGCCGCGGCGGCGATGGACGTTTCAGACGGCCTGGTCGGCGACCTCGCCAAGCTCTGCCGCGCCTCGGCGGTTGCAGCGGAGATCGACGTTAAGCGCGTGCCTTTATCGGACGCCGCCCGCGCGGCCGTGGCGGCGGAGCCCACCGTGTTGGAGACGGCGCTCACCGGCGGCGATGATTATGAGATTGTGCTGACCCTTCCGCCCATCAAGCTTGCCGGCTTTCAAGCGACCGCGAAGGCTGTTGGCGTTGCCGTCAGCGAGATCGGTCGCATCGTCAGCGGGGAGGGCACACGGTTTTTGCACAACGGCAAAGCGCTTTCTTTCGCGCAGCCGTCCTTCAGCCATTTCTGAGTATGCTCAATCTCGCTGGCGCGGGCATGAGCTGGAGAAACCGTTACTACTTCCGCCGCGAGATCGGCTGGTACTCGCGTTTCGGCGAGCCGGTATAGAGCTGACGCGGCCGGCCGAGTTTCTGGTGGGGATCCTCGATCATTTCCTTCCACTGCGCGATCCAGCCGACCGTGCGCGCCAGCGCGAACAACACGGTGAACATCGTGGTCGGGAAGCCCATCGCCCGCAGCGTGATGCCGGAATAGAAGTCGACGTTCGGGTAAAGCCGTTTGGAGATGAAGTATTCGTCGCTGAGCGCGATGCGCTCGAGCTCCATCGCGACGTCGAGCAGCGGATCGTTGATGCCGAGCTCGCCCAACACCTCATGGCAGGTCTTCTGCATGATCTTGGCGCGCGGATCGTAGTGTTTGTAGACGCGGTGGCCGAATCCCATCAGCCGGAACGAATCGTCGGGATCCTTGGCGCGCTTGACGTATTCGGGAATGCGATCGACGGAGCCGATCTCGCCCAGCATTTTCAGCGCCGCTTCGTTGGCGCCGCCATGGGCGGGCCCCCACAGGCAGGCGATCCCGGCGGCGATGCAGGCGAACGGGTTGGCGCCGGTCGAGCCGGCGAGCCGCACCGTCGAGGTCGAGGCGTTCTGCTCGTGATCGGCGTGCAGCGTGAAGATGCGGTCCATGGCGCGGGCGAGCACCGGATTGGGCTCGTATTCCTCGCACGGCACCGCAAAGCACATGCGCAGGAAGTTCGACGCGTAGTTCAGCGAGTTCTTCGGATACACGAACGGCTGCCCGATGGAATATTTGTAGGCCATCGCGGCGAGCGTCGGCATTTTGGCGATCATGCGAATCGAGGCGACCATCCGCTGGTTCTGATCGGTGATGTCGGTGGAGTCGTGATAGAACGCCGAGAGCGCGCCGACGCAGCCGACCATCACCGCCATCGGGTGAGCGTCGCGGCGGAAGCCCTGGAAGAACCGGCTCATCTGCTCGTGGACCATGGTGTGATGGACCACGCGGTTGTCGAAGTCGGCCTTCTGCGCCGCGGTCGGCAGCTCGCCGTACAGCAAGAGATAACAGGTTTCGAGGAAATCGCCGTGCTCGGCCAGATCGTCGATCGGGTAGCCGCGATAGAGCAGCACGCCGTCGTCGCCGTCGATATAGGTGATCTTGGACTCGCAGCTCGCGGTCGAGGTGAAGCCGGGATCGTAGGTGAAGATGCCGGTCTGCCCGTGGAGCTTGCTGACGTCCAGCACCTGCGGTCCGATCGTTCCGTCATACATCGGGAACGAGTAGGTCTTATCGCCGAGTGTCAGCGTGCCGGTCTTGAGGTTGGAGCCGGTTTTCGCGTCCATGATCGCATCCTCGCTGTTTGACAGCCTCAACCAGTGCGGTGCACGCGTCCGTGGCCGAAAAGTCGGGGCGGCACTGTCTCTCCGGCCCTAATGGCCTAGCGCAACCTAGTGTGCACTGCAAGATGACCGGGTGTCATATAGGCCCAAAATAGGGCGTTAGCATCCCCGGCGCGACGCGCCGGCGCGGCGGCAAGACGCGCCCGAAAACGGCCGGCTCAGCCGGCATGCCGTGCCGCGTTGCCGCGGGATTGATCGGCGACGCGCGCCAGGCTTTCGTCCTTGCCGAGCACGCTCAGCACTTCGAAAATTCCGGGCGACGTGGTGCGCCCGGTCAGCGCCGCCCGCAACGGCTGGGCGACGTTGCCGAGCTTGAGGCTGTTGCGCTCGGCGAAGGCGCGGACCGCCCGCTCGGTCTCGTCCGCGGTCCAGGGCTCGACCCGCGCCAGATCGGCCTCGATGTCGCGCAAGACGTTCTTGGCCTCGGCCGTCAACAGCGCGCTCGCTTTGTCGTCCAGCCGCAGCGGCCGGTCGGCGAACAGAAACCGGGCCCCCTCGATGAGATCGATGAGCGTCTTGGCGCGTTCCTTCAGGCTCGGCATCGCCGCGAGCCACTGGCTGCGCAGCCGCGGCGTCAGCTTGGCGGCGATCGCCGCGCCGTCCGCCAGGTGCGGCAGCAATTGTTCGATGGCGTCGAGGAGCATCTGGTCCGAGCTGTTGCGGATGTAATGGCCGTTGAGGCTTTCCAGTTTGGCGAAATCGAACCGCGCCGGCGAGCGGCCGATCTGCGGCAGGTCGAAGGCGGCGATCATCTCCTCGGTCGAAAAGATTTCCTGATCGCCGTGGCTCCAGCCGAGCCGCACCAGGTAATTGCGCAGCGCCGCCGGCAGATAGCCCATGGCGCGGTAGGCATCGATCCCGAGCGCGCCGTGGCGCTTGGAGAGCTTGGCGCCGTCCGGACCGTGGATCAGCGGGATGTGCGCCATCACCGGCACCGGCCAGCCGAGCGCGTCGTAGATTTGCTTCTGCCGCGCGGCATTGGTGAGATGATCGTCGCCGCGGATGATGTGCGTCACGGCCATGTCGTGATCGTCGACCACGACGGCGAGCATGTAGGTCGGCGTGCCGTCGGAGCGCAACAGCACCAGATCGTCGAGATTCTCGTTCTGCCAGACGACGCGGCCCTGGACCTGATCGTCGATCACCGTCTCGCCGGTGAGCGGGGCCTTGAGGCGGATGGTCGGCTTGACGCCTTCCGGCGCCTCGCCCGGAGAGCGGTCGCGCCAGCGGCCGTCGTAGAGCTTGGCGCGGCCCTCGCGCCGCGCCGCCTCGCGCATCTGCGCGAGTTCCTCGGGGCTGGCGTAGCAGCGGTAGGCGTGGCCCGCCGCAAGAAGCTGTTCCGCCACCTCGCGATGCCTCCCCGAGCGGGAAAATTGAAAAATCGCCTCGCCATCCCAGCTGATACCGAGCCAGGTGAGGCCGTCGAGGATCGCGTCGATGGCGGCTTGCGTCGAGCGTTCGCGGTCGGTGTCCTCGATGCGCAGCAGCATCTTGCCACCGCGGCCGCGGGCATAGAGCCAATTGAACAACGCCGTGCGGGCGCCGCCGATGTGCAGAAATCCCGTGGGGGAGGGGGCAAAACGGGTAACGACGGTCATTCGCGGTCTATCGCTCGCTTCTGGCGCGGTCTGTCTGATGTCGGCGCGGGCAGATGCCCGTGTAGCACAGTTGGAAATGAAAGGAAGTTAAGCAGGTTCCGCCTTTGGCAGGGCGGACTTGACCCGAACCGGCAATTTGTTCAAGCCCGCATTCGTAAACGTGCGGAACACCCAATACGGAAGTGTGGACGTCATGACGGTCGCAGAGACGGTGGTACGAGAAGCAGGCCAGGACTTCATCCGCGACATCGTTCGCGCGGATCTCGCTTCGGGCAAGCACAAGACCATCGTCACCCGGTTTCCGCCGGAGCCGAACGGCTATCTTCATATCGGCCACGCCAAATCGATCTGCCTGAATTTCGGCATCGCCGAAGAGTTTTCCGGCCGCTGCCATCTGCGTTACGACGACACCAATCCGGTGAAGGAAGAGCAGGAATATATCGACGCCATCGAGCGCGACGTGCGCTGGCTCGGCTTCGATTGGGGCCGGCATCTCTATTACGCGTCCGACTATTTCGCGCGGCTGTACGACTGGGCGGAGCTTTTGATTCGCGCCGGCTTGGCCTATGTCGACGATCAGACCCAGGAGGAGATGCGGGCGACCCGCGGCACCTTGACCGAAGCCGGCACCGAGAGCCCGTTTCGCGACCGCAGCGTCGAGGAAAATCTCGACCTGTTCCGCCGCATGCGCGCCGGCGAATTCCCGAACGGCGCGCGGGTGCTGCGCGCCAAGATCGACATGGGCTCCGGCAACATCAATCTGCGCGATCCGGTGCTCTACCGCATTCTGCACGCCGAGCATCCGCGCACCGGCGCCAAGTGGTGCATCTATCCGAGCTACGATTTCGCCCACGGCCAGTCGGACGCCATCGAGGGCATCACCCATTCGATCTGCACGCTCGAATTCGAGGACCATCGGCCGCTCTACGACTGGTTCCTCGACAATCTGCCGGTGCCCTCGCGGCCGCATCAGTACGAGTTCGCCAGGCTCAATCTCACCTACACGGTGCTGTCGAAGCGCGTGCTGACGGAACTGGTGCGCGGCGGCCATGTCGGCGGCTGGGACGATCCGCGCATGCCGACGCTCGCCGGCCTGCGCCGGCGCGGCGTACCGCCGGCCGCGTTGCGCGATTTCGTCAAGCGCATCGGCGTCGCCAAGGCGAACAGCGTCGTCGACGTCGGCATGCTGGAATTTTCCATCCGCGAGCACCTCAACAAGAGTGCGGAGCGCCGCATGGCGGTGCTGCGGCCGCTGAAAGTCGTGATCGAGAATTATCCGGAGGGTGCCAGCGAAGAAGTCGAGGCGCTCAACCATCCCGAAGATCCAAACGCCGGCACGCGGCGCATCCGGTTCGGCCGCGAACTTTTTATCGAGCGCGACGACTTCATGGAGAACCCGCCGAAAAAGTTCTTCCGGCTCTCGCCCGGCGCGGAGGTGCGGCTGCGCTATGCTTATTTCATCACCTGCCGCGAGGTTAAGAAGAACGCCGCCGGCGAGGTGACCGAGCTGCGCTGCACTTACGATCCCGCCACCAAGGGCGGCAATGCGCCCGACGGCCGCAAGGTGAAGGCGACACTGCACTGGGTGTCGGCGGCGGATTCGATCCCGGCCGAGGTGCGGCTGTATAATTCGTTGTTCGCGCGGCCGGACCCGAACGCCGCCGAATTTGCGGCCGATCTCAACCCGCAGTCGCTCGAAGTGATCGCCGACGCCCGCGTCGAGCCCGCGCTGGCCGCGATCGGCACCGACGCGGCGGTGCAGTTCGAACGCCAGGGCTATTTCTGCCTCGACAAGGATTCGGCGCCCGGCAAGCTCGTGTTCAACCGCACCGTGGGCTTGCGCGACACCTGGGCCAAGGTTTCCGCCGGCTGAAGGGTCAGGCTCGCCAGCGCGACCGCGCCTCGTGTAGCATGTCACCTCTGATTGTAGCGCGCGAGCAACGTGGGGGCGCGCGGTGGCGGACGAGGGCGGCGCACGCGACCGCGGGCGCACGGGGACACGGACGGGAGCACGAACTTGGCCGCTCGGCGGAGCGCGCCCGGCGTGGAGCGGACTTTGGCCAGGTTCGCGGTTCCAGTTCGCCATCCCGGCGCAAATGCGCCAATGGGCGATGGCGGAGGTCGGCGCCGGGCGTCTGCTGCCGTGGTTCGCCGTCGCGTTCGGGACCGGCATCGTGCTCTACTTCACCGCGGAGCGGGAGCCGGCGCTATGGGCGGCGGCGAGCCTCGCGGTCGGCGCGGCCATCCCCATCGTGCCGCTGCGAGCGCGCCCGGTGGGCTACGTGCTGGCGCTCGGTTTCTTCGCCATCGCCACCGGCTTTGCGGTCGCGACGCTCAAGACCGCGCTGATCGATCATCCGATCCTGCGTGCTCCGGCGACAAGCGTTGCGGTCACGGGCTTCGTCGAATTGCGCGAGGAGAGCCAGAAGACCGACCGTTTCGTCCTTCGCCTCGAACACATCGAAGGCAAGCGGATCGCGGAAAAACCTCGCCGGATACGGCTTTCGGTGCGCCGCGGCACCGCGCCGCCGGCGGGCGCGTTCATCGCGGCGAAGGCGCAGCTCGAGCCGCCGCTGCAGCCGCTGCGCCCCGGCAGCTATGATTTCGCCCGCGACCTCTATTTTCAGGACATCGGCGCGTCCGGGTTCGTGCGCGGCGCCATCAGGTTGGTCGCGCCGCCTTCGGAAGCGGGTCTCAGGCTGCGCGCCAACGCCTTCATTCAAGGACTGCGCGACGCCATCGATGCGCGCATTCGCTCCGTCGTCGCCGGCGACACCGGCTCGATCGCCTCGATGCTGATCACCGGCAAGCGCGACGCCATCGATCCGCATCTGTTCGATGCCATGTTCGTCTCCGGCATCGGCCACGTCTTGTCGATCTCCGGCTATCACATGGCCGTGGTCGCCGGCGTGGTGTTCTTCGTGCTGCGCGCCATGCTCGCTTTGATCCCGGGCCTTGCCGACCGCGCGCCGATCAAAAAATGGTCGGCGCTCGCCGCGCTCCTGGTGACCGCCTTCTATCTGGTGCTGTCGGGCGCGGAGGTCGCGACGCAGCGCTCCTTCATCATGATTGCGGTCGTGCTCATCGGGGTGATGCTCGACCGTCCGACGCTGACGCTGCGCACCGTGACGATCGCGGCCTTGATCGTTCTGGTGTTCGCGCCGCAGGCGGTGGTGCATCCGAGCTTTCAGATGTCGTTTGCGGCGACGCTCGCCTTGATCGCGACCTACGGCTCCGGGCTCAAGCTCGCGCGCGCGGGGACCGATTCCTCGCTCGGCGCCCGCGCGGCGCTGTGGGGCGTCAACGAGATCGTCAGCCTCATCCTGGCGTCGCTCGTCGCCGGCCTCGCGACGACACCTTACGCGGCCTATCACTTCCATCGGATGGCGCCCTATGGCGTCATCGCCAATCTCTTGGCCATGCCGGTCGTATCCGCCTGGGTGATGCCGATGGGGCTCCTCGGCATCATCGCCATGCCGTTCGGCTTCGACGCGGAATGCTGGCGGCAAATGGGTCACGGCATCGATTGGATGAATATCGTCGCGCGGTGGGTCGCCGCGCTGCCGGGCGCGTTCGGCCGCGTGACCGCATTCGGCACCGGGCCGCTGCTGCTGGCGACGCTCGGCCTTCTGCTGATCGGATTGCTCAAGACGCCGTTGCGCTGGAGCGGCGCGGCGTTGGCGTTGATCGCGGCGTTATGGGCGGCGCTCGACGCCGGTGCCCGATGTCCTGGTGGCCGGCGACGGCCGCATATTCGCGGTGCGCGGCGCCGACGGGCGGCTCGCCATTCATCATACCGGCGGCGACACCTTTGCGATTCGCGAATGGCTTGCCGCGGATGCCGACGGCCGTGATGTCCGCGATCGCACGTTCGGCGGCGGGCATCACCTGCGATCCATCAGGCTGCATCGGCAGGCTCGCCGGTGGCGGCGTTGTTTCCTATGCGCTCGCGCCGGATGCCTTCGAGGACGATTGCCGCGCGCGCGGTTCTGATCGTCACCACCCGCGACGCGCCGCCGGATTGCGCGGCGACCGTTATCGGGCGCGACCTTTGGCGTCGGCGCGGCGCGCTCGCGCTGCGGCGGGAGGGCTCCGGCTTTGTCATCGAAGCCGCACGGCCGCCGAATTTCGACCGGCCGTGGGCGCCGGCGCCGCGGCCTGTGCAAAGTCTCGCGAATAGCGAGGCAGACCCGAACCCCGCCGCAAATCACGCGCCGCCGCGCGACGCCACCCCGCGGCAAGAAGACATCGAAGCGGATCAATAACGCCGTGATCGTCGCGCGCTGGCGATCGGAAGAACGACTCAATACCGCCGGAACAGCCCCACCAGCTTGCCCTGGATGCGGACGCGGTTGGGCGGCAGGATACGCACTTCATAGGCGGTATTGGCCGGCTCGAGCGCGATCGAGGCGCCGCGCCGACGGAAGCGTTTGAGGGTGGCTTCCTCGTCGTCGATCAAGGCGACGACGATGTCGCCAGTGTCGGCCGCATCGGAACGCTTGATGAGCGCGATGTCGCCGTCGAGAATGCCGGCTTCGATCATCGAATCGCCGCGCACCTCGAGGGCGAAATGCTCGCCGGCGCCGAGCATGTCCGGCGGCATGTTGATGGTGTGGCTGCGCGTCTGGATCGCCTCGATCGGCGTGCCGGCGGCGATACGGCCCATGACCGGGACCGCGACGGGCCGGCCGCCGCCATCGTCCTCGGCCGCCGCCGCGCGCACGCGGCCCAGATTGCCTTCGATAACGCTCGGCGTGAAGCCGCGGGCTCGGCCGGCCGCGACGCCGTGCGCGACCGAATTCGGGTAGCTTGATCACCTCGATGGCGCGCGCCCGGTTGGGCAGGCGGCGGATGAAGCCGCGCTCCTCGAGCGCCGTGATCAAACGGTGAATGCCGGACTTGGAGCGCAAATCCAGCGCATCCTTCATCTCGTCGAACGACGGCGGCACCCCCGCCTCCTTGAGGCGCTCATGAATAAACCGCAACAGCTCGGCTTGCTTGCGCGTCAGCATCGGCGCCAATCCCTCCCGGACCGCCAATCCCAATAAGGATTCGGGTCGAAACAAATCATGAACGGACACTATCCGTTCCATATGTGTTCCGCAAGCATTTAATTTGTAGTGAAGAAAACGAAGGTCGGGGCAAACGGTGGCTTAACCGCGCGGCGCTGCAGGACGGGCCCTGTGGTACAACTCGGGCAACGCCGGAAATCGACGGCCGATTTATCCCAGGTGTGGCCCTCCGACCACAGACATTGGACCAATAATGCGTTACATGGCAAATCAGCATTTCTGAGGCCGTGGGGCAGAATGATTCGGGGACGAAAATGAAGAAGATTTTCTTCGCTTCTTTGACGATGGCCGCGCTCGCTTCGGGCACGGCGTTTGCGGCGGACTTGCCTGCGCCTGTGTACAAGGCGCCGCCCCCGCCGGCTCCGACCTGGACCGGCTGCTACGTCAGCGCCGGCTTTGGCTATGGGATGCTTGACGACGAGCGTTCCGGTACGTCCTTTGGTACGCCGATCGCAAATTCGACGTCTGCCGCCAAGGGCTGGCTCGGATCGTTCGGCGGCGGTTGCGATTATCAGTTCAACGGCGTAACCCCCTTTGGGCCGATTGTGATCGGCGCGTTCGGCGACTATGACCCGGCGAATATCACGGGCAACTTCGGCGACCCGGTCAACTCCTCCCAAAGCGGTACGCAGACCTTCCAGGATGCTTGGTATGCTGGCGCTCGTGCGGGCCTTCTGATCACGCCGAATTTGCTGTCCTATTTCGATGGCGGCGCGACGGGAGCGCGCATTGGTTCGATAACTTTATCGCCATTCGATACGCTTCCGTCGGCTGATACCACGGGCTGGTTCGTCGGCGGCGGCTACGAATTTGCGTTGAATTGGCTGCCGATCCACGGTCTGTTCTGGAAGACCGAGTATCGCTTCGCCGAGTATGGCCCCTACGATCAGAACTATATCCACCCGAGGTTTGTTGGTACGGCCACCACGATCCATAACAATGTGGACGTTCAGACCATCACGTCGTCGCTGGTTTGGCGCTTCAACTGGTCCGGACGCTAATTGGACATCAGGCGACGAATACAGGCTCGAGGCGGAAGCCTCGGGCTTTTTCGTTGGTGCGCTCGGCATTCGCATCGACTTGAAGCTCATTCCGCTCGCGAGCTGCGCCACGGCGGCTAGCCGCCGAGCAAGACCGGCCATCACATCAAGTCGCGACGTCACGTGACATAACGCCAGCTGGATTTAATGCTCGAATTTGACGATTAAACAGCGGCTGCCCGCTTTGGCAGCCGGTGCGAACGGCTCGCGAATCACCAGGCAACCGGCCTTGGCCAGCGGCAGAATCATCGAGCTGTCCTGGACGGGAAAAGGCGTAGCGACGACTCCCTTGAGGCCGTCCTCCAGCGTCGCCCTTAGATAGTCGGCGCGTTCGTCATTTTCGGGAAGATCGTGGCCTAGGAGCGCCGTCTCTGTCTGCAGCGCCATATCGCTTCGGCCCGAAAGCCGCCGGATCAGCGGCACCAGAAACAAAAAACCGCAGACGAACGCCGAGACCGGATTGCCGGGAACGCCGAGCACCTGCATCGTGCCGATCTGGCCGTGCATGAGCGGCCGCCCCGGCCGCAAAGCGAGCCGCCAGAACGACAGGTCGACGCCCTCGGCCTCGAGTGCCGCTTGAACGAGATCGTATTCGCCGACGGAAGCGCCCCCGGTCGTCACCAGAATATCGGCGCCGCGATCGCGCGCCTCTTGCACCATCGCGATGGTGTCGTCGAGCTTGTCGCGCACGATGCCGAAATCGACGACGACGGCGCCTTCGGCGCGCGCCAGCGCGGCAAGCGCGTAGGTATTGGAGGAGACGATCTGGCCGGGCCCAGGTTCGATGCCGGGCGGCACCAGTTCGTCGCCGGTCGCCGCCAGCGCGACCTTGGGCCGGCGATGCACCGGAACGAGCGGATGGTTCATGGCGGCGGCAAGCGAAAGATCGCGCGCCGTGAGCCGATGGCCGGCGGCGAGCAGCATCTCGCCCGCCGTGAAGTCGAGACCCTGCACGCGGATGTGGCGGCCCTTGGCCGCCGGCTTGGCGACGTCGACCCAATCGCCGTCACGCGTGGTGTGTTCCTGGATCACGACAGTGTCGGCGCCGGCCGGCATGACGCCGCCGGTGAAGATGCGCGCCGCCTCGCCGGGACCGATCGCCCGGTCGAACGGCCGGCCGGCGGCGACTTCGCCGACGATTCTGAGCCGCGCCGGCGGCTGCGCCACATCGGCGGCGCGCACCGCATAGCCGTCCATGGCGGACACGTCGGCCGGCGGTTGCGTGCGCAGCGCTTTGAGGCCATGCGCCAGCACGCGGCCATAAGCGTCGGCGAGCGCCGCTTCCTCGGCCGGCAGCGGGGCTGCATGGGCGAGCACGCGTTCGAGCGCGTCGGCGACCGAAAGCAGGGACACCGCCTTACTCCTCCGCACGATAATCGCCGCTCTTGCCGCCGCGCTTTTCGATGAGCCTGATGCCCTCGATGCGCATGCCGCGTTCCACCGCTTTCACCATGTCGTAGATGGTGAGGCAGGCCACCGCGACGGCGGTGAGCGCCTCCATCTCGACCCCGGTCTGTCCCGCCACCTTGACGGTCGCCCGCACGACGAAACCCGGCAGCGCGTCATCGGCGATGATATCGACCTCGAGCTTGGAAATTTGAAGGGGATGGCAGAGCGGGATCAGTTCGTGCGTGCGCTTCGCCGCCATGATGCCGGCGATCCGCGCGGCGCCGAGCACGTCGCCTTTCTTGGCATTGCCCTTGCGGACGACATCGAGTGTCGCCGGCCGCATCACCACGCGGCCCTCGGCGACCGCCTCGCGCGCGGTCGCGGGCTTTGCCGAAACATCAACCATGCGGGCTTCGCCCTGCGCGCCGAGATGGCTGAGTGGGTGGCTGAGTGTTTTGGCCCGGCGCGCCACCATCGGCTTACCGGGCCGGGGCAAGCGCGTCGCTGCGGGCGAGGAGGGCGCGCGTCGCTGCGGCGACATCGTCCTGGCGCATGAGGCTTTCGCCGACCAGGAACGTCGAGATGCCGACTTTGGCGAGCCGGGCAAGATCGGCGGATGCGAAAATGCCGCTTTCGCCGACCACGATACGTCCGGCCGGGACGAGCTTCGCCAGCCTCTCCGATGTCGCGAGCGTCGTCTCGAAGGTCTTGAGGTTGCGGTTGTTGATGCCCACGAGGCGCGATTTGAGTCCGAGCGCCCGCTCCAGTTCCGCTTCGTCATGGATCTCGATGAGGACGTCCATGCCGAGCGCGAAAGCCACCGCCTCGAGTTCGGCAGCGCAGCCGTCGTCGACCGCGGCCAGGATGATGAGAATGCAATCGGCGCCGGCGGCGCGCGCTTCCACCACCTGGTAGGGATCGTACATGAAATCCTTGCGCAGCACCGGCAGCGTGCCGGCGGCGCGCGCCTGGCGCAGATGGTCGAGCGAGCCTTGAAACGAGGGACCGTCGGTCAGGACGGAAAGACAGGTCGCGCCGCCGGCCTGATAGGCCTTGGCCAAGGCCGGCGGATCGAAATGCGGCCGGATCAGCCCCTTCGACGGGCTCGCCTTCTTGATCTCGGCGATCAGCGCATAGTCGCCCGCCGCAAGCCGGCGCTCAATGGCGGCGACGAA
The DNA here is from genome assembly GCA_963836095.1 of uncultured Pseudomonadota bacterium. Taxonomy (GTDB): domain Bacteria; phylum Pseudomonadota; class Alphaproteobacteria; order Rhizobiales; family Xanthobacteraceae; genus BOG-931. The sequence continues at coordinate 345,485 of CAWIHU010000008.1, read as the reverse complement.
CCCGCGTGGCGCTGCGGCGGCCTTGGCCTCGCGGTCGAGCGCCGCGAGCGGCCGCACGCGTTGCGCCGCGGCGATTTCCTCGCGCTTATAGCCGGCGATCTTGGCGAGAATGTCAGTCATTGGAAACCGCAATCAGCCGGTCGAGCCGCCCCTCGGCCTCGCCGGAATCGATCGACTGGGCGGCAAGGTGGACGCCTTCCTTGAGCGTCGCGGCCTTGCCGGCCACGACGAGCGCCGCCGCGGCGTTGAACAGCGCCACCTCGCGGAAGGGCGAATCCTTGCCTTCCAGTACGCGCCGCAGCGCCTGCGCGTTCGCCGCCGCATCCCCGCCGCGCAGCGCGTCGGGTTTCACCGTGGCGAGCCCGACCTCCGCGGGCGAGATCTCGAAGGTGCGCACCGTGCCGTTTTCGAGCGCCGCGACGCTGGTCGGTCCGGAGGTCGTGATCTCGTCGAGCCCGTCGGAGCCGTGCACCACCCACACACACTCGGCGCCGAGATTCTTCAGAACTTGCGCGAGCGGTTGCGTCCATTGCTTTGAAAACACGCCGATCATTTGACGCCGCACCCCCGCCGGATTGGACAAGGGACCAAGCAGATTGAAGATGGTGCGGGTGCCGAGCTCGGCGCGGGTCGGGCCGACATTCTTCATCGCCGGATGATGGGCCGGCGCGAACATGAAGCCGATGCCGGCGTCGCGTATGCAGTGTGCGATCTGGTCCGGCGTCAGATCGATGTTGACGCCGAGCGCCGCGAGTACGTCGGCGGCGCCCGAGCGCGAGGACAAGGCGCGGTTGCCGTGCTTGGCGACAGGAACGCCGGCGCCGGCGACGATGAAGGCGGCGCAGGTGGAAATGTTGTACGAGCCCGAGGCGTCGCCGCCGGTGCCGACGACGTCGATGGCGTCGGGCGGCGCGCTCACCCGCAGCATTTTGGCGCGCATGGCGGCAACCGCGCCGGTGATCTCGTCGACCGTCTCGCCGCGCACCCGCAGCGCCATCAACAGTCCGCCCATCTGCGAGGGCGTCGCTTCGCCGGCCATCATCTGCTCGAAGGCGGTGGCTGCTTCCTCGCGCGTCAGCGCAGCGCCGGTCGCGACCTTGCCGATGAGCGCCCTGAATGTGTCGGTCACGGCCAGATCCCTTTAGTTTACGCGGGCGCGAAGTTTTTGCGGCGCGCGCTGCGCCACGGCGTCCCGCCGCCCGGTCGAAGCATTCCAGGACGCGGCGATATCGAGAAAATTCTTCAGCATCGAATGGCCGTGCTCGGAGGCGATGCTCTCGGGGTGGAACTGCACCCCGTGCACCGGCAGGCGTCTGTGCGCAAGCCCCATGATGAGCCCATCCGCCGTATCGGCCGTCACCGTAAGGTCGTCCGGCAGGCTTGCGCGCTCGACCACCAGCGAGTGATAGCGCGTCGCCTTGAACGGTCGCATTGATGCCGTGAAAGATCCCGGCACCCTCGTGCCGGATCTCCGAGAGCTTGCCATGCACCGGGGTCGGTGCGCGCACCACCCTGCCGCCGAACGCATCGCCGATCGCCTGGTGCCCGAGGCAGACGCCGAGGATCGGGATTGTGCCCGCCGCGGCCGCGATCAAGTCGAGGCAGATGCCGGCTTCCTTCGGCGTGCAGGGGCCTGGCGACAATACGATGGCGTCGGGGTCCGCGGCGACGATCTCGCCGCTGGTGATCTTGTCGTTGCGATGCACCCGCACGTCCGCGCCCAGGTCGCCGAAATAATGCACCAGGTTGAAGGTGAAGCTGTCATAATTGTCGATCAGGCAAATCACCGAAAATAGCCCCTTGCTTGCACGGATGCGGACCCGCAAGGCCGCAGAGTATTTACGCTTTACCGCGATCGAGTACGGGCCGCCAGACCCCGCGAGACCGGCCGGGAGGCCAGGGGGCCAGCGGCCGGTAGCGCCGACGGCTTATTAATCATCGGCAGTGATCGTCTAACGGTACAACCATTTCTTGATCATCCTCCAATAAAGCAGCGGTCCATGGCCGCGCCGGGGCAGCGCCGACGGACCCGGCGCCGCAACCCGAGTGATCGCGATGCGGATAACAAGCCTTGTGACAAGCCTTGCCGTCCTCGCCAGTCTCGCGCTGACCGCGTGCGATCGGGAACCGACATTCGACGCGTCGAGCGCCGCCGCGTACCAAAGAAGTTTCAGCGAAATCACCGCCGAGCTCAGCGCCGAAGATCAGCGCAGACTGGACGTTGCTTTGTTGACATTGGCGCTCGGCAATACCGCCATGAGCAACGCGCTGGAGTTGACCAGTCCTGCGTCATTGAACGATCTTGTGACGCTCACCGGCGTCACCAACCCGCTCTTGTACCTGGACAGGGTGCGGCCAGGGATCAGTGGCCGAAGCGCGGCCGCCGTAATACGCAATGTTGCCGCAGATCTCGACAACGAAATTTCCCGGGCCGAGGCAAAGGCGGCCGGCGCCGAAAAGTTGCTCGCCACCATCGTCATCGGTCATCCCAGATATTATTGGGACAGCCGCCGCAAGGGCCCGAGCATCGAATTTTCCGTCTTCAACGGCGGCAAGACTGCGATTTCACGCGTCTACGTCAGTGGTGTGCTGACCACGCCGGGCCGCGCCGGCAAATGGGTGACGGGCGGTATCAATTACAGATTCGAGCGGGCATTGCAGCCCGGCGTGCAGATACCAGTAACAATCGCAATAAGAATAACGAACCCGCAGATTGCCGCGCAGCTGGAGAGCTTCCACGACGCGAACATGACCGTGAAGGTCACCAATATCGTGGATGCGAGTGGGAAAAAGCTCGTGCCGCTCGATACCGACATCTTGGAGGGTATGCGGAATAAAAGGGACTTCTTGCGCGGAAGCTGAGCGCCGAGAGCGGAGGCTCCGGCAGTCGCGCGCGGCGTGGTGAGCACGACGATGAACGCGATCGGCCCGGATAATTGCGCCGCAACAGGCCTCAGCGCGCGAACCGATCCGTCGCGACGATCCGCACTTGGCGCGCTTGGCCGAAGGGATTGCGCGCGTCGCGCAGGCAGGCGGCTTCGAAATACGGCCAGGCGTTTTGCGAGCAGTCCCGGGCCAGCGGCCGCAGATCGGCGCGGTCGGCCTTGGCGCCCGGCGTCGCGCCGCGCGCTTCGACCGGCTGGGTGAGGGTCAGCGTGGCGACAAATGCAGCCGCTACGATCGCGGCGGCGGCGATGGCGTAAACGGATTTGAGCATGGCACCGTTCCCTGTCGTTAAGTAGGCCTCACCGCCGTCCTGGCGGCACGCTTTTGCGTTTGGGCCCACTTGGATTGACGTGAGATTGGCAGAGGCGGCCGCCACAATCATTGATGGAAATCACAGTTTAACCGGTTGGCGCCGGCTTTCGCCCGCGCCGGCACCAAAAAGGGGGGCGATGCGGGCAGCGGGTCGGACCCCGCCGACGCCTTGCGGTTGCCTGGACCGCGGGCTAGACCCGCACCATGCCGCGCGTTGCCCTGTTCGCCGGGTCGTTCGACCCCATCACCAACGGTCATCTTGACGTCGTCGCCAGCGCCGTACGCTTGGCCGACCGGCTGGTGCTGGCCGTCGGGGTGCATCCCGGCAAGGTGCCGCTGTTCGCGGCCGAGGAGCGGTTCGCCATGCTGGAGGAGGTGTGCGCGCCGCTCGCCCGCGCGGCGAATTGCGAGATCGACTTCGTCACCTTCGGCGACCTCGTGGTCGCGGCGGCGCGGCGGGTCGGCGCGACGGTCCTGCTGCGCGGGGTGCGCGATGCGACCGACTTCGATTACGAAATGCAGATGGCCGGCATGAACGCCGCCATGGCGCCCGAATTGCAGACCGTATTCCTGCCGGCCTCGCCGGCCGTGCGCCCGATCACCGCCACTTTGGTGCGGCAGATCGCCGGCATGGGCGGCGACGTCTCCGCCTTCGTTCCCGCGCCGGTCGCGGCGCGGCTGACACAGAAATTCACCACCAAGTCCTGAAAGCACTCATCCGGGAGCTGACATGATCCGCATGCTTGGTCTTCTTTTCGTTCTGGCGAGCGTCTCGCCGTCCCTGGCGCAGGGCCTCGGCAACCCCGCGGCGCTCAAGGAGCAGGCGCCGCCGGTGTACAAGGTCGATTTCGACACCAGCAAAGGCCCGTTCGTCATCGAGGTCCACCGCGACTGGGCGCCGAACGGCGCCGACCGCTTCTACAACCTGGTCAAGAACGGCTTTTACAACGACGCGCGGTTCTTCCGGGTGGTCGAAGGCTTCATGGTGCAGTTCGGCATCAACGGCGATCCGCGCCTTTCCGCGGTGTGGCGCGAGGCGCGCATCAAGGACGATCCGGTGCGCATCAGCAACAAGCGCACCTTCGTCACGTTCGCGACCGCGGGCCCGAATACGCGCACGACCCAGGTCTTCATCAATTACGGCGACAACAGCAATCTCGACGGCCAGGGCTTTGCGCCGTTCGGCCAGGTCGTGTCCGGCATGAAGGTCGTGGACTCGCTCTACAGCGGCTATGGCGAAGGCGCGCCGCAAGGGCTCGGACCCGAGCAGGGCAAACTGCAAACCGAGGGCAACGCCTATCTGGCGCGCGGCTTCGGCAAGCTCGATTACATCAAGAAGGCGACGATCCAACCGTGACGGCGGGCGTTGGCATTCATTCGTGCGCGCCGGCCGCAGCGGCGCGGCGCAAAATGATCAGGCGCAAATAACCGAACAGAGAAGGGCTTCACATTGTCTTCATCCAGCGACACCAGCGCGCTCCCTCCGGGCACCGATGCGGAGAACGCGCTCATCATCGAGACGACGCGCGGCAAGATCGTCGTGGCGTTGCGCAACGACATCGCGCCCGGTCATGCCGAGCGCATGAAGCTTCTGGCGCGCGAGCAATTCTACGACGGCGTGCCGTTTCATCGCGTCATCGACGGCTTCATGGCGCAGACCGGCGACGGCGAACACGGCAACGGCACCGGCGGTTCCGAGCACCCGGACCTGAAGTCCGAGTTCTCCAACGTGCCGTTCAAGCGGGGCACCGTCGGCATGGCCCGGACCAGCAACCCCCATTCCGCCAACAGCCAGTTTTTCATCATGTTCGACGACGGCTCGTTCCTCAACGGCCAGTACACCGTGGTGGGCGAGGTCGTGAGCGGCATGGATGTGGTCGACAAGCTCAACCGCGGCGAACCGCCGCGCGAGCCCGACCGCATGGTCCGCGTGCAGGTGGCGGCGGACGCGGCATAAGGCACGCTGGTATTCGGTATCCCCGCGCACGCGGGGCGGCCGGGTGCCGGTTGCCGTTTCGATGCGAACCGAGCTGTTCGACTTTGCGCTGCCGGAGGACCGCATCGCGTTGCGGCCGGCCGCGCCGCGCGATGCCGCGCGGCTTCTGGTCGTGCGGCCGCGCGGCGAGCCGGCGTTGGAAGACTACGTCGTGCGCGATCTGCCCACGCTGCTGCGGCCGGGCGACGCGGTGGTCGTCAACGATACCAGGGTGATCGCGGCGAGCCTCGAGGGCCGCCGGATCGGCCGCGGCGACCACGAGCCGGCGATCGCGGCGACGCTGACGAAAAAACTCGACGGCTCGCGCTGGCAGGCCCTGGTGAAGCCGGCCAAGCGGCTAGTGGTCGGCGACGTGGTGCGGTTCGGCGACGAGGGTAGGGTGTGCTTCCTCGGTCAGCTCGACGCCACGGTAGAAGCCAAAGGCGAGGGCGGCGAGGTCACGTTCGCGTTCGCATTCCACGGTCCGGTGCTTGACCAGGCGCTGGCCGAGCGCGGCGACGTGCCGTTGCCGCCCTACATTGCCGGCCGCCGCCCGGTCGACGCGCAGGATCTCACCGACTATCAGACCATGTTCGCCCGCGAAGACGGTTCGGTCGCCGCGCCGACCGCGGGCCTGCATTTCACCGACGCTTTGGTTGATGATTTACGCGCACGCGGCGTCGCCATCTATCGCGTGACACTGCATGTCGGACCCGGCACTTTTCTGCCGGTCAAGGCGGACGACACGTCCGGCCATCGCATGCACGCGGAGTGGGGCAGCGTCAGCGCCGAGACGGCCGCGGCGCTCAATGCGGCAAGAGGCGCGGGCGGCCGCATCGTCGCCGTCGGCTCGACCGCGTTGCGGCTGCTCGAAAGCGCGGCGGCCGAGGATGGCACGTTGCGGGTTCTCCGGCGAGACCGCCTTGTTCATCACGCCGGGCTACCGCTTCCGCGTCGCCGACGTCATGCTGACCAATTTCCACTTGCCGCGCTCGACCTTGTTCATGCTGGTCTGCGCCTTCTGCGGGCTCGAGGTGATGCAGCGCGCCTATGCGCACGCGATCGAAACCGGCTATCGGTTCTATTCCTACGGCGATGCGTGTCTTCTGTTTCGCGAGGGCTCCGACCGGTCGGAAATCCTCGCATAGCCAGAGGACGGCTAAGGCGCGGGAATTTCTCGTACAAGTTGCTAAAGCGAATATTTCTTCTTTATAGTGCATTGTCTGACCTACCCGCAGTGTTGCTGCACCATGCACTACAGCGTCCTGCAGACCGATCCGGTGAGCCGCGACCCACGCTTCCAGCGCCTGGCCGAAGCGTGGTGCATTTTGCTTGATCGCCACCTGCCGCATCGCGAGGCCAACGATCCGTTCTACCGCTACAGCCGGCCGTTATCGGAGCGGGATCCTGAGCAGGGGTGGAAGCTGCACGTCTCGGCGACGTTGCTCACCGCCTGCGAAGTGTTCGCGGCGGTCGTTCCGATTCTGCTGCGATCGGACGTGCGCTTCAAGGCGATCGAGTCGCTGGTCACGTTGAAGCGGCTCAATTGCGGGAGCTTTTTCGGCCATCGCCAGATCGGCAAGTTCGTGACTGTATTTGCCCGCGACGAGGCCGAGGCGCTGGCGCTGGCGCTTGCCCTCCACGGCGCTACGGCGGGGATGGCCGGGCCCGCTGTGCCTTCCGATCTGCCTTACCTTGCCGACAGTATCGTGTTCTACCGCTATGGCGCCTTCCGTCCGTTGCGGGCAGACTTGCAGCGCTGCGACGCGATCCGAACCCCAGCGGGCGACCTGGTGCCGGACTTGAGAGAGCCCGGGCGAGCGGTGCCGGACTGGGTGACCAACCCGTTTCCGACCGTGCCGGACAACCACGCGGCCGTTCCCCTTTCTTTCGGCTTTTTGCCCTATCAGGCGCTCTCGCTGCGGGGAAAGGGGTCGGTCCACCGCGCGCTCGACGTGCGACGATCGCCGGCCCGGCTGGTGATCCTCAAGGAAGGCATACGGGGCGGCGAGGTGGACCTCGACCGGCGCGATGGATTGACGCGGCTAGCCGACGAATTATCGACTCTGACGGCGTTGCGAGGGCTCGAAATGCCGGTGCCGCGCCTCGTCGCCGACTTCCGATCCCGCGATCGGCTGTACGTCGCCATGGAGCATCTTGACGGCGAGTCGCTGCAGACGCTGCTTTTCGCCGCGGACGCGGCAGTCGCGCTCGATACCGGGCTGTCGATCTGTTTGCAGGCGGCGCGCTGGCTCGTTCGATTGCACAGTGCCGGCTGGGTGTGGCGCGATTGCAAGCCGCACAATCTGATCGTCGGCACGGACGGGGTTTTGCGGGCGGTCGACTTCGAAGATGCGACACGGGCCGACGATCCGGCACCGACGCCCGCCGGGACACGCGCCTATTTGCCGCCCGAATGGCCGAGCGCTGCGCACCTTGTCGCCCAGGACCTCTATGCGCTCGGAGTGACCTTTCACCAGACGCTGAGCGGCGTGATCAAACAGTCGATCAAGGCGCCGCTGGAGTATTATCGTGACGACCTTCCGGTGGAACTGTGCGATCTGGTGGCGCGGCTTTTATCACCCGCTCCGCTGGCACGACCGGCCGCGGAGAGCGTGGTCGACACGCTGACGCGCATTTGCGACCGGAACGGCGTCCCGGTAGCACGCGCAACCATGCGTCTCGCTGATCAGTGTGAAACGACATAAGCCATGCTGGCCTTCTGGTCCGGATCGCGAAGGCGTAGGCCGGCCTTCCGCGCGATCGTATCCAGCATCCCCCAGCGTTTGATCGCGTCGGGGTAGGCGTAGACGAGCACCGTGTCGCAATGCGATTGGAGCTTGCACCGCAACAGCGCCGCGCGCTCCGGCTCGACTTCAAGCAGGCGCGCCGCCATCAGGATCGCACATGCATAGCGGCGCGACGCGGTCCACAATCGCGGATCGTCGAACAGGTCGCCGGCAATGAAGTTCTCTCGGGACCGCGGCAATAGCGCATGCGCGCCGCGTATCCGGTCGGGATCGCGATCGATGCCGAACGGCACGAGGCCTGGATTGGCGGCACAGATGCGCTTCAACAGGAGCCCGTTGCCGCATCCGAGATCGACGATGCTGCCGCGCTTGCCCGCCAGCACCGCGCCGGCCAGGTCGACGATCGGCTGGTGTGCGACTTCCATGTTGGTCAGCGACGGAAACCCGTTGTCGGTCGCGAGCCGGTCACTGATGTCTTCCACATCCGGTTCCTCGATCGGGTTTTGCAGGCCGCGGCGATAGCCGCGCGAGCGCGTGAGTGGTGTGCCGCGGTGGGGTTTGAAGGGAAAGCTCAGCCCCACACCACCTTCGTCGGGGTAGTTCGAGCCGCTCCGCCGGACGCGGTACAGGATCGCGAGCGGTGCCGTCGGCGCCACCATCTTCAATAACGGCATCCGCACCTGCGCGATGCCGTGCAGCGAAGACCAGTCCATGGGCATGTCGAGAAAGTCGACGAGCCAGTCCATTTCAGCAGCACGGCCGAGCCGCCGGCCGAGCACGATGAAGCGGCGTCCGAGTTCGGCCGTGGCCCCGCAGGCGAAGCTGCACGGCAGATGGGGCACCGCATGAATCCCCAAGGGGCGACAAATGACGTTGGCCTGACACGGCCCGTTCGGCTCCACATCCTGCCGCCCCAAATCCGCCGGCACAGTGGCGATCGCCATCCGCCAGATCGGATCGGCGTCGGACTGCGAGCCGGCCGCATGCGCATACGCCTGCGCGCAGCAGGACGGGTAGCCGAGTAGATCGCCGACGGTCCGGTGATCGTTGCACGCAAGCGCGCTTTTGCACGCCGCGACATCCTCGACGGCGCGGCCGACGACGAAACGAACGCGGGCGACCTCGTCCGCGCCGCCGCCGCGGCGGCAGAAATAAGGTTGTTCCGCGAAGAACTCGATCCCGATGGACTGAGCCGTCAGGCCGTACTCCTGCCAGCGCGCGAGCGCGGCGGCCATGTCGGCAATTGCGACGGATTCGATGGAGCAACGGCGCAGCCCGTGCGCGACCGATTGCCAGCTGAGATCGGCGACAGTCGCGGCAATGCCGGTGAGCCGGTCCTCCCAGGCCGCGCGCGCGGCCGCGCTCACCCAACTCACGCGTACGCCCCGAACCGGCGCCGGAGCGCCGGGCGCCGACGGCAAATTGGCCGGGGCATCGTCAAGGCTCTTCAGCGCCTGTGCAATGTTGGTGTTATGGCCGGCCCGCCAGCACGCGATGACATGCGCTTCCAGGCGCTCGCGGTCCGGCGACAGCGAGATCGGCTCGAAGCCCTGCGCCAAAAGCTCAGCCTCGATCCGCTCGAACAGGCCCATCCAGACGGCGCAATAGTCGGATCGGTTGCGCCAATCGCCATCGGCGGCGGTTCCCGGGCACTGCCCCTTGCACATCAGGAAAAAGCGGCAGTCCTTGCAGCCATTGGCGGACTGCTCGGTCCGGTAGAGCGCCAACGCGCGCTCGAATCCGGGATGATCGGCCTTGGCGAAATCGATGCCGTCCTTGTTGGTGCGCCCGCAATTGCTGCTCTGGCCATGTCCTTCGATGCCGCGCACAGCCTCCGTCGTGTAGGGATCGCAGGCGCTCCAGACGCACGACGTCGTGTCGTCGCGCCCGAGCAGCAGGTTGCGCAACTCGCCGAACAGATCGAAGCGCAACGATCCGAGTTCGTCCGCCTCGAAGCGCATGAACATGGCCAGGGCTTCAAGAACCTCGCCGTTGGACAAGGCGTATTTGTCCCTGACCGGACCGCTTTCCACCTCAAGAATGTGCAGCCGCACATCGCGCACGCCCAGTGCCTCGATGGCGCGGAACCATTCGCGCATGCGGGGCAGCTTGTCCGTCGTCGCGTTGCCGCGATGCAGCGTCACGATCAACGTCGGGGTGAGGCCCTCCTTGCACAGCCGCTCGATCGCGCGGTGCGTGTTCGCCGTTGCGCGCCGCGTGTGATCGAGCGTCGCGGTCCAGCGCGCGTCGTTCAATTGATCCGGGCCGTCGACCGAAATGCCGACATGCACGCCGTAGTCGCGAAACATGCGCACATGCCGGTCGTTGATCAGGACCGCGTTTGTCTGAATCCTGTTGGCGCCGTATCGCTCATAGCCCCACTTCCACAACGCCTCGAGGTCGTCTTCGGGCATCAACAGCGGTTCGCCGCCGAACAGGACGAACGGGCCGCCCTCGCGCGTTATCGCCTCCTTCATCGCACCGAGGTCGTATTCCTTTGCGACGTTGCCCGCATCGCGTTGCGGGTTCTGATAGCAATATTGGCACTGGATGTTGCATTTGACCCCGAGGGGTCGAACCTCGACTGCCATGCGTCGCTCCTCGGCCCGAGCCGTCGCCGCGCCAAGCGCTTCGGCGCCATTTATCCGCTGAACACTTGGTCGAGCGCGGGCGCCGGCGCTTCGCGTGGCGTTGTTTGCGCGAGCATGCCGCCCGGGAAGACCAGATAGTCCTCGTCGTCGTGAATCCGGTTGGCGGCTTCGACCACGACGGAGACAGCGTCGTCGCGATCGATCACGACGTAGCGCCACGCCGCGAGCCGCTCGAAGGTGGTGCGCGGGTCGAAGCTGCCGTTCGCTTCCGCCGCCAAGGCCGCCAAACCCTGGGCGATCGGCTTCGGGTCGCGAAACGCGTCCAGCACGGCATTTTCATCCGGCGCGAGGAAGCGCTGCTTCACGCCGGCGCAGGATCGCGTATCGACGACCAGATTGAGCGGACCCAGCCGCAGCAGTTTGAGCTCCGGCGGGACGGCGGCATCGAACACCGACGCGCGCCACGCCCGCAGGGCTTCGCGCATCTCCGCCACGTAGCGGCCGCCGGCATCGACCTCGACCATGTCGGCGTTGAAGAAATACGCCAGGCGATCGAGCACGTCCTCGGGAAGATCGTAGATCAGGCGATAGGCCCGTCCGGGCCGGACATTCTCGAAACCGAGCTCCGCGGCGCGGTTGTAATAGGGGCTGAAACGGTCGACGCGCACGGTCGACAACCCGCTCGGCGGGTCGAGATGCTGCAACGCGGGCAGCATGTCCAGCATCTGACGGTAATGCCATTCCTTCTCCCCCGGGAAGCCCTGCAGCATGTTCCAATTGCAGCGGACGCCCAGTTCGGCGCACCCACGCAGCAGCCGGACGTTCTGCAAGCCGCTGACGCCTTTCTCCATGAGACTGAGAATTTCGTTGCTCAGGCTCTCGATGCCGGGTTGCACCCAGGTGACGCCGCCGCGCGCGATCGTTTCGAGCTGGTCGGAATTCATGTTGGACTTGATCTCGTAGAACATCCGGTAGGGCATGCCACGCTCGCCCAGCACGCCGATGACGCTCTTGACGTGTTTCATGTTGAGGATGTTGTCGGCGGCCTCGAACCGGGTGATGCCCCATTTTTCCGACAGATAATCCAGCTCCTGCAGGGTTCGTTGCGGCGATTTGCTGCGGTACTCCATCGTCGTGCCGTTGAGACCGCAGAACCGGCAGTGCTTCTTGGCGCCCCACCAGCAGCCGCGCGAGGACTCGAACAACAGTCCCGGCTGCACCTGATCGCGAAAGCTCGCGCGCTGCAGCGCGTCGAAATAATCGGAGAACTCCGGGATCGGCAGCTGGTCCAAATTGAGAATCGGCGGCGCGCCGACCGCTTCGCCCGCCTGCTCGCGCGAGAAGACGGACGGATCGGTCGCGTACGGCTTCTCGCCGGCGAGGAAGCGGCGCGTGAACGCCGGAAAGGTGTGATCCGCCTCGCCGGAAAAGACATAGTCGACCTGCGCATAGGTTTCGCACAGCGCCCGCCCCATGGCGCCCTCGCAGTTCGCGCCGCCGAAGCAGATGAGAATTCCGGGGTCGAGCGCGCGCACGCGCGCGGCGATGGCGAGCGAAGCGCAGTTCTGCGCGAACGTCGTCGAAAAGCCGATAATCCGCGGCTTCATCGCCACCAGCGCCGCGGCCGCGTCGGCGACGAATTCCGTCGCCAGCCGGCGGCCCGTGAGGATCCGGTCGAACTCATCCTTCGAGGCGTGCTCCGCGAGCCACGCGAGGTAGGTCTCGTCGAGCGTCGGATTGCGATCAGGATCGAGCGCTTGCGCGAACATCCACTCGCCGGCGAGGAGGATGGTGGCGAAGCTTTCCGCAATGAACTCGTTGAACTCCACGCCGGTGCGCTCGGCGAAGGCAAAATTCAAATAGCTGATGGTGGTCGGCACCCCTTGCGCGACGAGCGCGGCCTGCAAGGTGCTCACCCCCAAGGCCGGCCGCAGCACGGTCGAGCAGGGCGCGATGACGAGAACGACGGCTGCAGTCAAAGGCGTCCTCCAATCTCAGCTGTTGGTCTGCCGCAACCGAGCGATCGTTTCCGTCACCGTCGGCGGTGGCACGTAGCCCCTCGGAGGCCTGAACAGATCGAGCACGGTCAGGACGGCTTCCTGAACCGCCAGGCTTGCGGCCTTGCCCGGCAGCGCCGCGTTCAACAGACGGCCGTATTCCGGCGTCGTGAACAGGACGTCGCAGGCGTTGCAGTTGCCGTCGAAATCCTCTTCGCAAACCGGATTGTCGGTGTCGGCCGTGATCTGGCTCAGTACGGCGATGGGACCTTCGAATGCGATCCACTTGTAGAGCAGGTTCTGATAAGCCGCGGCGACGACGCCATCGACGGCATCGTCCTCGAGCGTGCCGATCTTGAGTTGAGGACGCGGCGGTATGACCCCGCAGCACGGCGAGATGTCGCCTTCCGGGCCGACCGAAATCTGTCGCAGCATCGAATCGCACGGACCGCGGAAGGCCCGTCGCTCCTGACGCCGTTCGCGACGCTCGGCCTCGTCGACGCCGTCGAGCGCGCGGCCCGTGCTGTTGATCGCGACCTCGTAGACATGAACGTTCTCGTCGCCGCCTTCCGGCAGCTCGAGCAGGCGCGCCATGTAGGCGGCGTCGATCCTGCAGCCTGGCTCGATGACGACCGAGATTTTGACGTGAAGGCCGAGGCGCCGCGCGGCGCGGCAGGCATTGACGACGAACTTCTCGGGAAGGAATTTTGCGTGCGGATCGTCGTAGGAAATGATGATCCGCGTGAGGCCGGCGCGCGCGAGCGGCGCCAGCGTGCGCTCGGCGCGCTCGTCGGTCTTGGCAAAGAACGCGCTGGTCGTGATCGATGCTTCGAGCCCGAGGCTCCTGGCGTGCGCGCAGCCATGCTCCACGATCTCGGGGTGAAGCAGCGGCTCGCCGCCGACGAAATTCACGCGCGTGATGCTGCCGCACCGGGCGACCTCGTCGATGGCGCGCAGTATCTCGGCTTCCTGCAGATGGCCGACCTGCTGCATGTCCGAACTGAAGCAGCAGTGCGAGCACTTCAAGGGACATCGGTTCGTCAGGTTGATGACGAACTCTTCCGGGCGGATCGTCGTCGGACGGATCGAGGTGGCCCTTGCTGCCATGTGACGACCATGTAAGTGACGACCATGTAAGTGACGAGCATGTGCGTGACGACCGTGTGCGTGACGATCGTGCGACGACGGGTCAGGCCGATAAACTCTCCGGCGGCGCTTCGACCGACCTCGCGCGCTGCGACCGACAGACCAGCCCTTTCCTAGCGGCCGCGAAAACGGACCGGGAAGGACAGGCCCTCCCGGTTCGCCCTGACCAAACGAATGCTGGCCTCAGGTGTCGATGTGAATGATCGCGGCCTGGTAGGTGCTGCTGCGGAGCGGCGTCCTGGCCTGGGCTTGGATCGCACTGGCGGTGACGTCGTCGATCGTCAGACCGATCTCGCCGAGCGTTCCCCTGGGATCGCGTGCGAGGCTGTCCAGAAGACCGGGGTTCGACAACAGTTTGGCCGCAGCCGGAGCGGCGGCATCGCCTGGAACGTACATCTCGGACATGGAGCTCTCTCCTTTGGGATTGCGAGGGTTAGATGTGTGAAGGGCACAGCCGGCGAGGAGGCCGGCCGGGTCCGTCTGGTCAGGTATCGATGTGGATGATCACCGCGGCCGCGCCGGCGCCGACCTTGGTGCGCTTGACGCGGGCGCTGGCGCGCGCGGAGATGCGCTTTGCCGTCTCGTCGTCGACGGTGACCCCGATCCGGCCGAGAACCTTTTGCGGGTCCGTTGAAAGATCATCAAGAAGGGTCGGGGACCCCGAGAGGGTGTCTGCGGCCCGACGAAGGGCAGTTTCGTCGATGTCTAGGGCTATTTTCATCAGCTCACCTTTTCGGCTCGATATCGCCGTTCTGGTCGATACAACCAGGAATACTATATGAAAATAAACACAACCGCTAGCGGATTCTACCGCCGCAAATAGAGGAAAAATGTCCTCACACGCGACGCAACTTATCGCCGTGTCGGCCCGCCGCCGGAACGGAAGGACGTGGGGCGCCAGGGGGTCCGACCGGGGTCCGTTCTGGTCAAGTATCGATGTGGAGGATCAGCGCGGCCGTTCCGGCGCCGGTCCTGATCCGCCTGTCACGGGCGCTGGCGCGCGCGGAGATGCGCCTCGCCGTCTCGTCGTCGACAGTGATCCCGATCTTGCTCAGAACCTTTTGCGGGTCCGTTGCAAGATCTTCAAGGAGGGTCGGCGATGCCGAGAGGCCACCTGCCGCCCGGCGAAGCGCGGCTTCGTCGATGTCTAGGGTTATTTTCATCGGCTCACCTCTTTTCTGCGCGATTTTTCGCACTGGATATATATTTTTCGCGCTGGCTTGCAACTAAAAGATTATCAAAAAATAAAAACAATCACCAGGGGAATTTAACTATCGAGAGTAGATGAAAATCATACTTACACGCATAGCATGTTGTCGCTGCCGGAACCCGCAGGGCGCGCAGGCGCCGGTCCACGGGGACCACTGCAGGCGCTGAGATCCTTGTCCAGGCCGAATGAATCGGAGCAGATGGCGCTCCCTTGGCGCTGCATCACATGCCCAATCCATTCTCCTTCCGCCTCATCGCCACCGACGGCGCCGCGCGTACCGGCGAGGTCGCGACCGCGCACGGCATCGTGCGGACGCCGGCGTTCATGCCGGTCGGCACGCAGGCGGCGGTGAAGGGCGTCCACAGCGAAGACGTGCGCGCCTCGGGCGCCGATATCCTCCTCGGCAACACCTACCATCTGATGCTGCGGCCTACGGCAGAGCGCGTGGCAGCGCTCGGCGGGCTGCATACCTTCATGCGCTGGCCGTATCCGATCTTGACCGATTCCGGCGGATTTCAGGTGATGTCGCTGGCGCCACTGCGCCGGATTACCGAGGCCGGAGTCACGTTCCGCTCCCACCTCGACGGCGCCATGGTCGAGCTTTCGCCGGAGCGCGCGATCGAGGTGCAAAATCTGCTCGGTTCCGACATCGTCATGCAGCTCGACGAATGTGTGCGGTTGCCGGCCGAGCCCGCCGAGATCGCGCGCGCCATGAAGCTGTCGCTGCGCTGGGCCGAGCGCTGCAAGCGTGCTTTCGCCGGCGCCGCACCGGGCCGCGCCTTGTTCGGCATCGTGCAGGGTGGCGATGACTATGGACTGCGGGCGGAGAGCGCCCGCGAACTCGTCGATATCGGCTTCGATGGCTACGCGATCGGCGGTCTCGCCGTCGGCGAGCCGCAGGAGGTGATGTTCGACGTGGTGGCCGAGACGGCAGCCGCGCTGCCCGCCGACCGGCCCCGTTACCTCATGGGCGTCGGCACGCCGGCGGATATTCTGGGCGCCGTCGCGCGCGGCGTCGACATGTTCGATTGCGTCATGCCGACCCGCAACGGCCGCCACGGCCTCGCCTTCACCCGGTTCGGGCCGATCAACATCAAGAACGCCCACCACGCCGACGATCCGCGCCCGCTCGATCCGGAGAGCCGCTGCGGAGCCGCGCGCGATTTCTCGCGCGCCTATCTGCATCATCTGTTCCGCGCCGGCGAGACGCTCGGCGGCACGCTGCTGTCGATCGTCAATTTGTTCTATTACCAGGACCTGATGGCCGGGGCCCGCGCCGCCATCGCCGGCGGTCGCTTCGCCGACTATGTGGCGGAGACCACGGAACAATGGTCGGCCAAAGGCGATCTGCGGCCGGACTAGACCGCATTCCATTTCGGTCGAACCGGAATGCGGTCTAGCTTTCTTGCTTTGTCGCATTTTCTTCGGAAAACCGGTGGCCACTTTTCCGGAAAATGCTCGAGGCGGAGCCCCTCGAATCCGCAAAAAAGAAACCCGCCGGCTGCGGCAATCGCAGAACCGGCGGGTTCACCTCCAACGCGCGCCCAGTACCAACGCAACGATCTGGCGCGACCACAAAAATCAAAGAAAATTCAAAACTCGCTCAATATCTCGTGTAGAAACGCCGTTGCCAGTGTTCCGGTTCCATACTCACCGGTTCCAAACTTTCCGGTTCCAAACTTCCCGGCCACAGCGGCGACCGGCTCAGTGCTCGCTCAAAGTTCCCTGCTCGGCGCGCCGCGTGGCCGCCGCGGCCACAGCGTGATCGAGGTCACGAACGCGTGACCGCAATCATCGCATGACCAGGAGTGGCGGATACGTCCGGCGAGGTTGAAGGCGGATGTTTCGGCGATC
The DNA here is from genome assembly GCA_963836095.1 of uncultured Pseudomonadota bacterium. Taxonomy (GTDB): domain Bacteria; phylum Pseudomonadota; class Alphaproteobacteria; order Rhizobiales; family Xanthobacteraceae; genus BOG-931. Next base: position 328,704 of record CAWIHU010000008.1, on the reverse strand, counting down.
AGCAGCACACTGCCGCAGCGCGGGCAATTCGGCCGGCCCAGAGCCCTGGTCGGCAATCCGGTCTCGCATGCAGCAGGGTTGAGTATCATCGCCGAATTCTCCTCGACGTTTCGATCACCCTACCCCTAGGCTTCCCTGTATGCCGGTAATGCTGCCCGCGCTCTGTGGCGGCGCTGCGACGCCTTCGTGAAAGTCTGATGGCGTCGCGGAATTTCGTAAAATCGCGGCGACAAGCGTGCCCGTCAGCTTCGCGCGCGGCGCGCCTTTACTGCCAACCTTTACTGCCAACCTTCATTGGCAAGCCGTCATTCCGCCGCCTCGGCGAGGACGTGCTGGCGGAATTTCGGCATCACCTCCTCCGCCATCAGCTGCATGGATTGCCGCTCCCAGGCCTCGTTCGGCCCGGCCCAGTCGAGGCCGGTCATGAGCAGCGTCCCGAACGGCCCGACCTCGTCGCGGAAGGCGACGAGCTTGTCGAGCATGGTCTTGGGCGAGCCGTAGAGCACGCAGCCTTCGGTAATGACCTCGGCGGTCGCCTTCTCGTCCGGCATGTTGGGGTCCGGCTTGAGGATCGAGAGGAGCCCGACGCCGCCCAGCGCGGCACGGATGTAAGTATAGAAATAGCGGTTGGAGGCCTTTTCCCCGAACACGCGGTCATGGGCCTCGGCGTCGGTCGGGGCGACCATGACATTGCGCGAGACGCGCCAGTTTTCGCCAGACGCGGGCTTGCCCAGTTCGGCGCAGGCCTTGCTGTAGATCGCCCAGTGGCGTTCCGACCGAGTAGGTCGGAATGATGTTGGCGGAGAGGATGCCCCAACCCTGCACGGCGGCAGTGCGCGCCGACGAGGAATTCGGGCTGGCGAGCGAAATCGAGATCGGCGGCCCGCCGGGCTGGAACGGTTTTGGCATATAGCCGACGCCGAGCTCCGGCATGATCGCGGTCTTCAAGCTCACGTTCCAGAATTCGCCCTCGATGTCGTAGGGCGGATCCTGCGACCATATCTGCCGCATGATGCGCACGGATTCGATCACCATGCGGTTGCGCGCCACCACGTCGGTGTGCCGGAACAGCTCGAAATCGGATAGCAGGCCGCCGGGGCCGACCCCCAGCATCAAGCGCCCCTCGCTCATGTGATCGAATTGCGCCACTTCGGCCGCGACGATCACGGGGTCGTGGTGCGGCAGGCAGATGACACCGGTGCCGAAGCGCAGGTTTCTGGTCCGCGGGACCAGTCCGGCCATGAAGATCAGCGGGGAGGGGATCGGCTCGCTCGTCGCCGAAAAGTGCTCGCCGAGCCACAGTTCTTCGAAGCCGAGCCGATCGGCCACCAGCGACTTTTCGGTGTCCTCGGCGAGCATGGCGTGGAGCGGACGGCCGGGCGGATGCACCGGCATCATGAAAAATCCGAGACGCATGTTTCCCCCGAAATTTCCCGCCAAGATGCGTTCCTCCCGCTGTCCGTTGCGCGATGTGGTTGTCGTCGCCGCGCGGAACCGCATGATGACTCCGGCTTCACGTTCGGATCAAGCGTTCTGGAAACCGCAAATGACGGCGCGCGGTTCAACGACCTGCAATTGTAGGCCGGCGGCTAGCGAGCGCGCCTGTGCCGCGACGTTTTTTGCTGTGCCGCGGCGCAAAGTTTCGTAGTGTTCGCGCCTCGTCAAGCCGGCGCGGTCGCGCCCCCCAACACTTGCTTGCGTGTTGGCGCCGGCGCAAAAGTCGCGAACTAAAGGGAGGTAAAGACCATGAGCATTGCGGAAATGCGTCCGGCCGCGCCGGACACGGTACCCGCCGCCGCCGATCTGATCGCACGGGCCCGCGCGCTGGCGCCGAAACTGCGCGAGCGGGCGGTGCGCGCCGAACGCGATCGCACCGTGCCGCAGGAGTTGGTCGACGATTATCTCGATTCCGGCCTGATCCACGTGCTGCAACCGAAGCGCTGGGGCGGCTACGAGCACGATCACGAGGTGGCGTTCGACATCGCCATCGAACTCGGCAAATCGACCTGCGGCTCCTCGGCGTGGTGTCTCAACTATCTCGCGGATCACGCCTGCATTCTCGCGCATTTTCCCGACGAGGCGCAGCATGACGTGTGGGGGAAGGACAAGGCCGCGTGCATCGCGACCTCGGCGGCGCCGACCGGCAAAGTGTCGGTCGCGTCCGGCGGCTACGTGCTCGACGGCCGCTGGTCGTGGTGCAGCGGCTTGCGACACTCGCAGTGGATCATGATCGGCGGCCTGATTTTCCGTGACGGCGAAGACCATCCCGATATGCGGCTGTTCCTGGTGCCGGTGTCGCAGGTCAAGATGGACGACACCTGGTACTGCGCCGGCTTGCGGGCGTCGGGCTCGATCACCTCGATCCTCGACAATGTGTTCGTGCCGGAGCATCGCACGGTCACCTTCTCGCTGCTGCGCGACGCGTGCTCGCCGGGGTCGAAGGTCAACACTAATCCGATCTACCGCGCGCCGTTCACGGCGGTGCACTCCTATGCGCTTTTGGGTCCCGCGCTCGGCCTCGCCCGCGGCGGCTACGCCGACTTCGTGTCGTGGACGCGCCAGCGCTATCTGACCTACACCCAGCTCGCCATCGCCCAGCACGTGCCGGTGCAGATGAAGGTCGCCGAGATCGCGGCGCAGATCGATGCGGCGGAATTGCTTGCGCGGCGCGCCTTCGTCCTCGCCCGCAAGGACTATGCCGGCATGACGCTCGAGACGCGCACGCTGTTGCGGCGCGACTTCACCTACGCGCTGCGCATGCTGCGCGAGGCCATGGACCAGCTCATCAAGATCAGCGGATCGAGCGGATTGATGGACAATAATCCGGCGCAGCGCTGCTGGCGCGACGTGCACGCCATCTCGTCGCACGTCGTCATGAACTGGGACGTGCCGGCCGAAAACTTCGGCCGCTGCGAGTTCGGCCTCGGCCTCAACCCGGCCTATCCGATGTTCTGAGGTCTTGTCCCGGACGCGGCGCGGCGCGAAGCGATGCACCGCGATCCGGGATCTTCATATCTATAAACTCGGCTATTCGAGACGATCCCGGTTCTGCAGCGCCACACTTTGTGTTGCGCTGCGCCCGGGAAACATTCCTACGCGTGCGGCTGATTGTGGCCGACGGTCTCGAGGTATTGCAGCGTCTCGTCGAGCGACACCACGTCGGCATATTTGGCGTTGAGGTCGAACAGGCTCTGCGCGTGCGCCGCAGCCGAGCGGTCGCCGACCGCCTCGCGCACCACCATGGGACGGAAGCCGTTTTGCACCGCGTCGACCGCCGTCGCCCGCACGCAGCCCGAGGTGGTGCAGCCGGTGATGATCAGCGTGTCGATGCGGCGGCTGTTGAGGCGCGCGACGAGGTCGGTGCCGAAGAAGCACGAGGCGTATTTCTTGGCGAGCAGGATGTCGCCCGCGCGCATGTCGAGGCGGGGATCGACCTTGACCGCCTCCGAGCCCGCCGCGAGCGTCAGCGATCCTTTCATCTTCAGGCCCCAGATGCCGGCGTCCTTGGCGTCGGCTTCGTCATAGACGACGGTCGAGAAAATCACCGGGATGCGCCGCTCGTGGGCGACCTGCAGCAGCGGCTTTTGCGCCTCGAGCTCGTTGTCCAGGCTCGCGCCGAGCGGCATCGCCGGGTCGGTGAAGCCCTTGAGCATGTCGATGACAATGAGCGCGGGGCGCTCGCCGAAACCGATCTTGATGCCGAATCCCCGCCCTCGGAAGAACTCCTCGTCGGCCTGGCCGCTGGTCACGTTTCTCTCTCCTTCTCGTTATGGTCGCATGAAGCTGGTGGACGCCGCCAAAATGGTGGCGGCCAAAACAGCAATCGCGTCGTGAACGCGCATCGATGTCTTCCCGCTGCGACCCGTTTTATGCAAACAGTAGCGCCCAACAAGACTAACACCATTGGCAGGGAGAATAACGCAATGACGAAGAGGCACGAAGGCAAGACCGTGGTCATTTCCGGCGCCGCCTCGGGCATCGGCCAGGCGGCCGCGGTGCGGCTCGCCGAGGAGGGAGCGCGGATCGTCATTGTCGATCGCGCCGACGCGGCGAAAACCGTGGCGCTGATCGAAGGCGCCGGCGGCGAGGCCCAGGCGTTCGCCTGCGACGTGAGCGATCCGGTCAGCGTCGCCACGCTGCGAAGCGTGGTCGACCAGACCGGCTGGAGTTGCGACATCCTCGTCAACAATGCCGGCATCTTTCCGATGCAGGCGTTCGACGATATCGCGTTCGAGGATTGGCGGCGCGTGCTGTCGGTCAATCTCGATGCCATGTTTTTGATGACCAAGGCGTTTGGCGGCGCCATGCGGGCGCGGGGCTGGGGCCGAATCATCAACATGGCGTCGGATACGGTGAGCCTCCTGGTGCCGGCTTTCGTCCATTACATCACCAGCAAGGCCGGCGTCATCGGCTTTACCCGCTCGCTCGCCACCGAGTTCGGCGAGAAGGGCGTCACCGTCAACGCCATCGCGCCGGGACTGACGCGCACGCCCGGCACGCTGGCGCAAAAAGGAGCACCGGGCGGCATGTCCCCGGAGGCGCTGTTCGAGCTGATGGCCAGCATGCAGTCGATCAAGCGCGGCGAGCAGGTTTCCGATCTGGTCGGCGCGGTGTCGTTCCTGGCGAGCGACGATGCCGCCTTCATCACCGGCCAGACGCTCTACGTGAATGGCGGCCTCACCCGCACGACATAAGCGTCAATTCCACCGCCACACGCCGTAGGCGTGGCCGTTCGCCATCTGCGGCGCGATGTAGTTGGGCTTGCGGTTGCCGATGGCGCCGAGCATCGCGATCCAGTTGAGCAGTTCGCCACCGACATTGCCGGCCTTGAGGAGCTGGTGCGGCGTCGCCTCGCCGATCAGCTTGTCGATCTCCTGCTCCTCCATCAGCTTGATGATGCGCCACGCCCAATCGGGGTCCGGCACGCCGTCGGTGCGGCCGGGCGCCATGCGTGGGCCGGCGACCTCGAGCGAGAAGCTGCCTGAGCCCATGACGACGACCCGCAGCGGCGACGGCCACGATTTCGATCGCCTGGGCGACTGCCTGGCCCAGGGCGTAGCAACGCCGCGCCGACGGCAGCGGCGGCACGTGGCCGTTGATGAAGAACGGCACGACCGGCACGTGCATGTCCGGCGTGAGGAAGTGCAGCGGCACGGCGATGGAATGATCGACCGAAAACTGCTGCGTCAGGGCGGCGTCGAAGCCGCCCTCGACCGCGGTCTGGCGGATGTGCGCGGCGAGGTCGACCGCCGAGGGAATGGTGTAGACCGGCATTTCGCGCGGTTCGTCATTGGGCCCGGTGAATTTGCGGTCCACGCCGACCGCGAAAATCGGCAAATTGTCCAGGAAGAACGTGTTGAGATGGTCGGTATCGAACATCACGATGACGTCGGGGCGCACCGCGGCGAGATGCTCCTTTTGCGCCGCGAACAATTTCGCGGTTTCGCAATCGGGGCCGTCGCGCTTGACGAAAAACGGAAAGACCGGCGTGTGCGGCACGCCGAACCCGGCGACAATCTGCGCCATGCGTTTCAACTCCTCATGTGTATTCGCTTCCGCGTAGTCGCTTGTGCGAATTTATCGTGGCAACATTAGCCGGTGCGGCGTCGAGCCGCCAGAGATCGTAAGAAAATTCGGGAGGACGACGTGTCGCGCCAGCCAAGCCGGAAACGCCAAGCCCAAGTTAAAGTCAAAGCCCGTCCCGCGAGCCGCCGCGCCGCGCGAAAAGCCGCGCCGCAACCGATCGCGGCGCCGGCGATACCGACCGCACACGACCGCTTCGACTATTCCGCGATCATCGACCGGCCGCGGCTCACCTGGCCGAACGGCGCGCGCGTCGCCGTGTGGGTCATCCCCAACATCGAGCACTTTATGTTCGACCGGCCGTCGACTCGGATCGCCGCGCTGCCGGTCAACCCGGACGTTCTCAATTATGCCTGGCGCGACTACGGCGTGCGTGTCGGCATCTGGCGCATGATGGAGGTGATGGAGAAGTACGGCGTTAAAGGCACCGTCGCGCTCAACTCCGACGTTTGCCGGCACTATCCGCGCATCATCGAGGAAGGCAAAAAGCTCGGCTGGGAGTGGATGGGGCACGGCACCAACAATTCGACGCTCATCAACAGCCAAACCGAGGCCGAAGAACGCGCGCTGATCAAGGAGGTGGTCTCGACCATCACCAAAAGCGTCGGCCAGGCGCCGCGCGGCTGGCTCAGCCCGGCCTTGAGCGAGACCGTGCGCACCCTCGACATCCTGGCCGAGAACGGGATCGAATATGTCGGCAACTGGGTCAACGACGACCAACCCTATCCGATGCGGGTGAAGAAAGGCTCGATGATCGCCATGCCTTATTCGGTCGAGATCAACGACATTCCGGCGCTGCTCGATCTGCATCAAAGCCCGGAAACGTTCGGGCAGATGATCTGCGATCAGTTCGACGTGCTCTACGAAGACGGCGCCGCGACCGGCCGGGTGATGGCGATCTGCCTGCACCCGTTCCTGGTCGGCTATCCGCACCGCAGCAAGTATTTCGCCAAGGCGCTCGCCCATATCACCGCGCGCCAGGAGGTGTGGCTGACGACGGGCGGCGAAATTGTCGATTGGTACAAGATGAACTATCTTAAGAGCTGACGGCGAACCGGGTGCACGCGATGAGCCACTGGCAGACGAGACTGCTGCGAACACGGGCGCCTGGCTGGTCGATACTCGTGCGGCTTCTCGTCGGTCTGGTGGTGTTTTTTCCCGAGGGCATTCAGAAGCTCGTTTTTCCCGAAATCCTCGGCGCCGGGCGCTTCGCCCATATCGGCATTCCGTATCCGGAGCTGATGGGCCCGTTCGTCGGTGTCGTCGAAACGATCTGCGGCGCGCTGATCGTTCTCGGCCTGTACACGCGGCTGGCGGCGGTCCCGCTGATCATCATCATGATCGTCGCGATCGTTTCGACCAAGATCCCGATTCTGCTCGGTCATGATTTCTGGATCTTCCATGTGCCGAAGCTGCCGCGCTACGGTTTTTGGAGCATGCTGCACGAGGCCCGTGCGGATTTCTGCATGCTGCTCGCCGCGATCTATCTCTTGATCGAGGGCGGCGGCGCGTGGTCGCTCGACGCCGTGCTCGCGCGCAAAACGGCAGCCGTCATCTCCTCCGGAGAATGAGCCATGACGATCGATCGCCGCGCATTGCTCAAGTCCGCCGCAGCGCTTTCCGCCACGAATGTCCTGCCGGGGCTGGCCGACGCGATGGCGGAGGAAAAGGCCGACTACACATTGCGTATTGCATCCGGCTTGGTGGAATTGTCGCCGGAGCACATCGTGTCGACGACGCTCTACAACGGTCAGTTTCCTGGTCCGCTCATCCGCCTCAAGGAAGGCAAGCGCGTCATCGTCGATGTCTATAACGACACCGACACGCCCGAACTCGTCCACTGGCACGGCCAATTCATACCGAGCGGCGTCGATGGCGCGGCGGAGGAGGGCACGCCATACATTGCGCCGCACGCCATGCGGCGCATTTCCTTCGTGCCGAAGCCGACGGGATTGCGCTTCTATCACACCCACGTTGTCGCCGGCGGCGATCTCGAGCGCGGTACCTACACGGGCCAAGCGGGGCCGGTCTACATCGAGCCGGCCGATGACAAGGGCGCCTACGACCGCGAAGTGTTCCTGGTGCTCAAGGAATTCCTGCCGTCATTCAGCCGCGGCGGCGACATGACGATGGACATGCTGGTCGGCGCCCCCCTCGAGGAGTTGCAGGAGATCGGCAAGCAAGCCGATGAAAAGCACCCGGGGCCGAAAGGCTACGAAGTCGGCTACGAGCTGTTCGGCATCAACGGTAAGATGCTGGGCCATGGCGAGCCGATCCGCGTCAAGCACGGCGAGCGCGTGCTGTTCCACGTGCTCAATGCCAGCGCGGGAGAGATCCGCAGCCTCGCGTTGCCGGGCCATGTGTTCAAGGTCATCGCCCTCGACGGCAATCCGGTGCCGACGCCGGCCGAAGTGCCGGTATTGTGGCTCGGCACCGCCGAGCGCATCTCGGCGATCGTCGAGATGAACCGTCCGGGCATCTTCGTGCTGGGCGATCTCAGCGACGACGATCGCGGCCACGGCATGGGCGTCGTCGTCGAATACGCCGGCGCCAAAGGCAAGCCGCAATGGATGAAGCCGAAGCCCTACAAATGGGATTACACGCTGTTCGGCAAGCATTTCGCAAGCCCAACGCCACCCCGGCTCCGCCGGACGACACGATCGAGATGCTGATCGTCAAGAACAACGGCGCGCTCGACGGCTTCAATCAATGGACGCTCAACGGCAAAGCGTTCTCCATGGACACGATGACGCCGAAATACGCGGTGCGGGAAGGCCGCCGCTACCGCCTGAAGTTCCGCAACGCCAGCGACGATATTCACCCGCTGCATCTGCACCGCCACAGCTTCGAACTCGTCCGCGTCGGCGGCAAGCCGACGGCGGGCGTGATCAAGGACGTGGTGATGCTGGGCGGCTTTCAAGAAGTGGAATTCGACTTTGTCGCCGACGATCCGGGGCTGACATTGTTCCATTGCCATCAGCAGCTGCACATGGATTTCGGCTTCATGACGCTGTTTGACTACGCGTGATGATCGAGACCGCGAGCCGAGCGAGCGAGGATACGGGCGGGCGTTCGCACACCGGCTCGCCGCTCGAAGTCCTCATGGCGTTCCTCAAACTCGGGGTCAGCTCGTTCGGCGGGCCGATCGCCCATATCGGGTATTTTCGCGAGGAGTTCGTCGTCCGCCGGCGCTGGCTGGACGAGCAGGCTTATGTCGATCTGGTCGCGCTGTGCCAGTTCCTGCCCGGTCCGGCCTCGAGCCAGGTCGGCTTTTCGATCGGCCTCATTCGCGCCGGCTATCTCGGCGCGCTCGCCGCCTGGACCGGCTTCACGCTGCCGTCGGCGATCGCGCTTGTTCTATTCGCCTTCGGCGCCAGCGCGCTCGGCGGACCGGCGGGAGCCGGCTTGCTCCATGGCCTCAAGCTTGTCGCCGTCGCCATCGTCGCGCAGGCGGTTTGGGGGATGGCGCGCAGCCTTTGCCCGGACCGGCAGCGTGCCTCGATCGCCGTCGTCGCGACCCTTATCATTCTGTTCAGCACCGCGTCGGTGGCGCAGATCGGCGTCATCGTGCTCGGCGGCATCGCCGGCCTCGTGCTGTGCCGCGACGCGGCGCCGCCGGCGAGCGGGCACGTGGTGATACCAGTCTCGCGGCGCGCTGGATTGGTGGCGCTGACGGTGTTTTTTGTTTTGCTGGTCGGCCTGCCCGTTCTGCGGAGCCTTACAAATTGGCCAGGGATCGCGTTGTTCGAGGCGTTCTACCGCTCCGGCGCGCTGGTGTTCGGCGGCGGCCATGTCGTGTTGCCGCTGTTGCGCGAGGCGTTCGTGACGCCGGGTTGGGTCTCGCGACAATGCGTTTCTGGCCGGCTACGGCGCCGCGCAGGCGGTGCCGGGACCGCTGTTCACCTTCGCCGCCTACCTCGGCGCCGTGGTCGGCCCGTCTCCGCACGGCGTCGCCGGCGCGGCGCTGGGCCTCGTCGGCATCTTCCTGCCCGGTCTTTTGATCCTCCTCGGCGCCCTGCCGTTCTGGGACGGCTTTCGCCAGCGAACGGACGCCCAGGCGGTCATGCGCGGCGTTAACGCCGCCGTCGTCGGTCTCCTGGGCGCCGCGCTCTACAACCCGGTCTGGACCAGCTCGGTCAAAGCGCCGGGCGATTTCGCGATTGCGTTGGTCGGTTTCGTCCTTCTCACCGTTTGGCGGGCGCCGCCGCTCCTGGTCGTCGTGGTCGGCGCGCTGGGCGGAATTGTCCTGTCGCTAGCCGCGGGGTGAGACGCCATGCGCGATCGAGCGATACGCGGATATTTTTCCGGCCTGTCGAGAAACACCTTCCTTCTCGCTTTCGCCAGCCTGTTCTCGGACATCTCGACCGAAATGCTTTACCCGGTGCTGCCGGTCTTTCTCACCCAGACGCTCGGCGCCGGCGGCAGCGTGGTCGGTCTGGTGGACGGCTTCGCGCAGGCGACGCAGAACATCGTGCAGGGCTTTTCCGGCACGCTGTCCGATCATCTGCAACGACGCAAGCCGATCGCGCTCGCCGGCTATTTTCTCGCCGCCATCTGTAAGCCGCTCATCGGCGTCGCGACGGTCTGGCAAGTCGTGTTCGGCGCGAGATTGCTCGATCGGCTGGGCGCCGGCGCGCGTGGCGCCCCGCGCGATGCCCTGATTGCGTCTTCGGTGTCGGAAGAAAACCGCGGCCGCGCCTTCGGACTGGAGGGGGCAGGCGACAATGCCGGCGCGTTTATCGGCCCGTTGCTGGCGGTGTTGCTCCTCTACGCATTCCACGTCGGCATTCGCTCGGTGTTCTATCTGGCGGTCATCCCGGGTCTCGCCGCCTTCCTCATGGTGCTCCTGGTCAAGGAGCCGCGCGTGGCGATCGATGCCAAGGCAAGAATCGATTGGAGCCTGCGGCAATTTCCGGCGGGGTATTGGAAATATCTCCTGACGACCGCGCTGTTCGCGCTGGGCAATTCCAGCAACGCCTTTCTCATTTTGCGGACGCAGGATATCGGCGCGTCATTGGAAACGACCATCCTGGTCTATGCGGCTTTCAATCTCGTTGCCGCGCTCATTTCGTATCCGGCGGGATCGCTGTTCGACAAATGGGGCGGCAAAAGCGTGTTGTTGGCCGCGTTCGTCGTCTTCCTCGTCGCCTATCTCGGCTTTGCGCTGACGCGCAATGTCGCGCTCATCGCCGGATTTTTCGTGTTCTATGGATTGTACCAAGGCATCTTTCGCACCGCCGGCAAGGCGGTCGCATCGAGCTTCGTGCCGGATCGTCTGCGCGCCAGCGGCATCGGCTGGTACAACACGACGGTCGGGTTGTTGCAGCTCGTCGCCAGCGTCGTCGCCGGCGTGCTGTGGGACCGCATCGGCCACGTCGCCGTGTTCTATTACGGCGCGCTGTTTGCGTTCGTCGGGATCATCGCGCTGCTGCTGCTGGTCCCGGCGCAGCGCAGGGGTCTGCGTTAACCCAGCATCTCCCGCACCAGCGGGATCACCTTCGTCCCGTAAAGCTCGATGCAATGCATCAGATTCTCGTGCAGGAGCGTTCCGGCGCTGTACTTCAAGTCGAACCGCACGATGCCGAGCGCCTTCACCGTCGCCGTGATCTTGCGCGCCACGGTTTCCGGCGAACCGACATGGAGCGCGCCGTGCCCGACCTCGCGATCGAATGCAGAACGTTCCATCGGCGGCCAGCCGCGCTCGGCGCCGATGCGGTCGTGCATGGCCTTGTAGCCTTGCCAATATTCCTCGCGCGCCTGCGCATCGGTGTCGGCGATGTAGCCCGGCGAGTGGACGCCGACGGGCTGTGCCGGCCGGCCCAATTGCGCGTAGGCGCGGTGATAGAGGTCGACGAAGGGGCGAAACCGCGCCGGGTCGCCGCCGATGACGGCGAGCGCGAGCGGCAGGTCATGGCGCGCGGCGCGCACGACCGATTCCGGCGAGCCGCCCACCCCGATCCAGGTCCGCAGCGGGCCGTTCTCGACCGGCGGGAAGATGCGCTGGTTCTTCAAAGGCGGGCGCAGACGGCCCTGCCAAGTCACGGTGTCAGAGCGCAGCAGGGCGACGAACAGATCGAGCTTTTCCTCGAACAATTCCTCGTACTGATCGAGATCGTAGCCGAACAGCGGAAACGACTCGATGAAAGAGCCGCGCCCCAGCGTCACCTCGGCGCGGCCATTCGACGCGGCGTTGAGGGTCGAAAACCGCTCGAACACCCGGATCGGATCGTCGGACGAAAGTACGGTGACGGCGGAGCCGAGTTTGATGCGCTTGGTGCGTCCGGCGATGGCGGCGAGCACGATTTCCGGGGCGGAGACCGAGAAATCCGGACGGTGATGTTCGCCGACGCCAAAAGCATCGACCCCGACTTCGTCGGCCCGTACGCCCTCGGCGATGACGTTGCGGATGACCTCCGCCTGCGTCAACGCACCGCCGTCAGGACCGACGGTGACGTTGCCGAACGTATCGAGGCCGAATTCGAGTTGCTGTGCCATTGCGCCGGGAGTCCAAGTGTCTGCAAAGGATCATGTGTCTGTGTTGCGCCTTTTGCGTAAAGGGCGCGCCCGGATTGCGCAACGCCTGATCGGACACCGCTGATCCGCGTTCGCGACCATGTTTTGCGACACGCCGAGGTAGAAATGCCTATCCGTCCCGCACTGCAGCACGCGCCTGCTGCAAACGGCGGCTTGATTAGCGCGCGCGGGCGCGGTCAAATCGCCGCCGTTCGCGAATACCCCAAAACCATCCGGGAAATGCCCGTGCACTGGACAGTGCGCCAACGAGAGGGATCGAACTCGATGAGGATGACGACAGCAATGGCCGTCGCAGCCGCGCTCGCGCTCGCGGCCGGACCCGCCATGGTTCAACAAGCATTGGCCCAACAGAAGACCGTCAAGATCGGCTTCGTCAGCACGTTCAGCGGCCCGACCGCCGTGATCGGCAACGACATGCGCAATGCCTTCGAGCTCGGTCTCGACCATCTCGGCCGCAAGCTCGGCGGTCTGCCGGTCGAGGTCATCTACGAGGACGATACGCAAAAACCGGACATCGGGGTGCAGAAGACCCAGAAACTGATCGAGTCCGACAAGGTCGACTTCATCGTCGGCTACATCTGGTCGAACGTGATGCTCGCCTCGCTCAAACCGCTGGTCGACAGCAAGACCGTGACGGTGATCGCCAATGCCGGCGCCTCGAAGCTCGCCGGCGAATTGTGCTCGCCCTATGTGTTCTCGACCTCCTGGCAGAACGACCAGACGCCGGAAGCGATGGGCCTTTACATGAATCAGAAGGGCGTCAAGAGCGTCTTTCTGATCGGTCCCAACTACGCCGCCGGCAAGGATATGCTGGCGGGGCTGAAACTGACCTACAAGGGAAAGGTCCTCGGCGAGGAATACACCCGCTGGCCGGACCAGCTCGACTTCTCCGCCGAACTGTCCAAGGCCCGCGCGTCCGGCGCCGAAGCGATCTTCGTATTCTATCCGGGCGGCGCCGGCGTGCAGTTCGTCACCCAATACACCCAGTCGGGTCTCAAGGGGAAAATCCCGCTTTACCAGGTGTTCACCATCGACGAACTATCGATCCCGCGTCTCAAGGAGCTGTCGCTCGGCATTCCGGGCGCCCAGGAATGGGTCAATGACCTGCCCAACGCAGCCAACAAGAAATTCGTCGCCGACTACAACGCCAAGTACAAGCTGCATCCGTCCTACTATGGTGCGCAGAGCTACGACGCGGTGTCGCTCCTCGACAGCGCCGTGACCGCCGTCCATGGCGACCTCTCCGACAAGGAAGCGATCCGCAAGGCGATGGAAAAGGCCGACTTCAAGTCGGTGCGCGGCAACTTCAAGTTCGGCAACAACCACATGCCGATCCAGAACTTCTACCTGCAGAACGTGGTCAAAGAGGGCGACGATTACGTGCTCAAGACGGTGGCGACGATCGTCGAAAACGATCAGGACAAGTTCCACGATCGTTGCCCGATGAAATAAGGTCCGCTCTTTGCTCTACCACCACGCCAGCCGTCACCTCTTCGGCCCGCCTCGCGCGGCGCCGCCGCGGGGTGACGGCGCCTCGACCCGATCGCCTTAAGCCCATGCTGTATTTCGCCGAGCAATGCCTCAACGGCGTCCAGCTGGGCATGCTGCTGTTTCTCTTGGCCGCCGGGCTGACGCTCGTGTTCGGGATCATGGATCTGGTCAATCTGGCGCATGGCTCGCTTTACATGCTCGGCGCCTATTTCGCCGCGACCTTCGCGGTGTGGACCGGAAGCTTCGTCGCCGCCGTCGTGCTGGCGGTCGCCGCCTCGCTCGTCGCCGGCATGGTGCTCGAAATCGTCGCCGTGCGGCGCCTCTATGGCCGCAGCCATCTCGACCACGTGCTCGGGACGTTCGGGCTCCTCTTGTTCTTCAACGAATTCGTCCGCCTCGTCTGGGGGCCGGCCGGCATGACCCTGTCGCTGCCGCCGCAGATGCTCGCCGCCGTGCAGATCTTGCCGGGGTTCTATTATCCGGCCTACCGTCTCGTCATCATCGTAGCGACGCTTGCGGTCGCGGCGCTGCTCTATCTCATGGTCATGCGCACCCGGCTCGGCATGCTGATCCGCGCCGGCGCCTCCAACCGCGAAATGGTGGCGGCGCTCGGCGTCAACATCAAGCTCCTCTACACCCTGGTGTTCGGGCTAGGCGCCGCGCTCGCCGGCTTCGCCGGGGTGATGCAGGCACCGATCCTCACCGTCCAGATCGGCATGGGCGAGAACATTCTGATCCTCGCCTTCGTCGTCATCATCATCGGCGGCATCGGCTCGATCCGCGGCGCCTTCGTCGCCGCGGTCATCGTCGGCCTGATCGACACTATCGGCCGCGCCTTTCTGCCCGACCTGTTGCGCCACGTGCTCAGTCTCAGCGCCGCGCAGACGCTCGGACCGTCGCTGTCGTCGATGTCGATCTACATGCTGATGGCCGCGATCCTGGTGTTCCGGCCGGAAGGACTGTTCCCGGCGGCGACGCGATGACGGCTTCGTTCGATCCACCGCTCGAGCCGTCGCTCGATACCCCGCGGCAAAGCCTCCGCCTGACGCCGCGCACTGCGCTGATCGCGCTCGTGCTGGCTTTCCTGGCGCTGCTGCCGCTCTATCCGGCGCTGACCGGCAACACCTTCGTCATCACCTTGTTCACCCGCATTCTCATCCTGGCGATCGGCGCGGTGAGCCTGAACCTCATCATGGGCTATGGCGGCATGGTCAGCTTCGGCCACGCCGCTTATCTCGGCATCGGCGGCTATGCGGTCGGCATTCTGGCGAATGAGGGGATCGGCTCCGGCTTCGTGCAGTGGCCGGCCGCGGTCGCCGCCGCTTCGCTGTTCGCGCTCGTCGTCGGCGCGCTCAGCCTGCGCACACGCGGCGTCTATTTCATCATGATCACGCTCGCCTTCGCTCAGATGATCTACTACGTGGCGAGCGGGCTCGACCGCTACGGCGGCGATGACGGCCTGACCATCTACCACCGCAGCACGTTCGGCGGCCTGATCGATGTCAACGACAAGACCGCGTTCTATTATCTGTGCCTGGCCGTGCTCATCGGCAGCATCTATCTGGTCTGGCGCATCGTCAATTCGCGCTTCGGGCTGGTGGTGCAGGGCGCCCGCTCCAATGAGCGGCGCATGCGCGCGATCGGCTTTCCGACCTTCCGCTACAAGCTCGTCGCGTTCGTCATCGCTGGGGCGCTGTGCGGACTGGCCGGCGCCCTCTTGGCCACCCACACCAATTTCATCAGCCCCGCGATGATGTACTGGACGCGCTCGGGCGACCTCATCGTCATGGTGGTTCTGGGCGGCTTGGGCTCGCCGTTCGGACCGCTGATCGGGGCGGCGACGTTCCTGTTGCTGCAGGAAGCGCTGTCGCGCGTCACCGAATATCCCGATTTGATCCTCGGACCGTTTCTGCTCGTGGTCGCGCTTTATGTGCACGGCGGCATCGACGGTCTCATCCAAGGCCGGCGCGATGGCTGACACGCTGCTGCAGGTCCAGGGACTGACCAAACGCTTCGGCGGCGTCATCGCTGCGGACGCCATCGATTTCGATATCCGGCACGGCGAATTCCACGCCGTGATCGGACCGAACGGCGCCGGCAAATCGACCTTCATCGGCCTCATCGCCGGCGAGATCGCGCCGCAGCAGGGCAACATCCGCTTCGCCGGCGGCGACATTACGCTGCTGCCGGTCTATCGGCGCAGCCGGCTCGGCCTGGCGCGGTCGTTCCAGATCACCTCGCTGTTTTCCGATTTCACTGCGCTGGACAATGTCGCGCTCGCGGTGCAGGCGCATCGCGGCCATTCCTTCCGGTTCTGGCGCAACGCCCGCGGCGATGACGAATTGCGCGTGCCCGCACGGGCGGCGCTGGCGCGGGTCGGGCTCGGCCATCGCGCCGGCACACGGGTCGGCAAATTGAGCCACGGCGAGCACCGGCAGCTCGAAATCGCCATGGCGCTCGCGGCGGAACCGCGGCTTCTTCTGCTCGACGAGCCGATGGCCGGCATGGGGCCGGATGAATCCGCCCGCATGGTCGCGTTGCTGCAAGGCCTCAAGGGCAGCGTGACCATCCTGTTGATCGAGCACGACATGGAAGCGGTGTTTGCGTTGGCCGACCGCATCAGCGTCCTGGTCTATGGCCGCGTCATCGCCTCGGGCGACGCCGCGACGGTCAAGGCCGATCCCGCCGTGCGCCAAGCCTATCTCGGCGAAAAGGCCGCCGGCGGCGAAGGACCCGGACATGGCTGAAGCGCCGCTCCTCGAGCTTGCCGACATCGAAACCAGCTACGGCCAGAGCCGCGTGCTGTTCGGCATTTCGCTCGCCATCGCGCCGGGCGAAATGGTGTCGCTCATGGGCCGCAACGGCATGGGCAAGACCACGACGGTGCGCTCGATCATGGGATTGACGCGGCCGGCGGCCGGGTCGATCCGCTTTGCCGGCACCGAGCTGCGCGCGCTGCCGGCCTACCGTATCGCCAAGCTCGGTCTCGGCCTGGTGCCGGAAGGCCGCCAGGTCTTTCCCAATCTCACCACACGGGAAAACCTCGTCGCCACGGCGGCCAACCGCGCGGCCGCCGGCGATCCGTGGACGCTGGAAAAAGTCTATGCGCTGTTTCCGCGCCTCGCCGCCCGCGCCAGCAGCATGGCGAACCTCCTGTCCGGCGGCGAGCAGCAGATGCTGGCGATCGGCCGCGCGCTGATGACCAATCCGCGCCTCGTCATCCTCGACGAGGCGACCGAGGGCTTGGCGCCGCTGATCCGCGACGAGATCTGGCGCTGCCTCGAACTTCTGCGCGCGGCCGGGCAGTCGATCCTGGTCATCGACAAGAACGTCGATGCGCTCAGCCGCATCGCCGATCGTCATTACATCATCGAACGCGGCCGCGTGGTGTGGAGCGGCACCTCGCAGGCCCTGATCGCCGCGCCGGACATCCAGCACCGCTATCTCGGAATTTGAGGCGACGGTCGAACCTCGTCGAACGGAGCCCGGTAAAACGAACAACGGGAGATTGGTCGGCGCGACCGACGCGCTCCAGCGGCGCATGGGTGGCCCTTTGCGGTTGTCTGAGCTATGATTGCGGGTGGACGAGATTGGATATTCTCATGGCTCACGCGCCTCACCCAAATGCCACGGCAAGCGAGGAACTTGCCAATCCAGGCGGCGTTTCGCGCGAGCAGGTGCTGCGGCGGTTGCGCGATTGGCGCGATCGCGTGCACTGCCTGTATGACGACATCGAGCGGCAGCTTCAGGGCAGCATTTGGCGCTCGGACCGCAAGGGCAAGCATACGTCCAACGAAGAGCTCCCGCAGATCGTCGGCGTCAGCGACGCCGAGCAACCCGAGATCGACATCCTGCGCATTGTCCGCCCCGACACGTCGACCGCGGCCGTGTTCTATCCGCGCGGATTATGGATCATCGGTGCCAACGGACGCATCGACCTCAGGATTACGCCTGTGGTCGGGAGCGCGGAAACTTACATGCTCCTCGACCAGTCGGAGCCGTTCGCGGGCCCGGCCCACTGGATTTGCATGCCCATCGGCGCGCCTTTCGAGCGTGAGCCGTTTGATCCGCGCTGGCTGTTGTCGAAGTTGCATTGAACCGCGATCTTGAAAATCTGGTGCGCGCCTATGCCCGTCTGTCGCATGACGTTGGCAGTCGCATCAATTTCGCCTGCGATCTCAACAACGACGACGCTCTCGTTGCCGCGGAACGCGAGAAAGCTCATCTCGATCAGGCCTTCTTTGTCTTGAGCTTTGCCGCGCTCGAAAGCCAGGTCACGTCGCTTGCCTGCGCCCGGCTGGAAGGCGGGGAGCGCAAAAATGCCATGCGGCAGGCTGATTTCGAAAAGCGATGGGATGCTGCCGTTGCGATCGCACGCCAAGCATTGGCTGCCGGCGTTGCGTGGGAGGCGGCAAAACCGGAGGTCTTGAGCTGGTACAAAATCAGAAGCGCCGTTGCGCACGGACAATCACCCTCCACTCTCGCCGATGTTGCGACGGTGCTCTATCAGGCCGACAAAATTTCAGCCACGCTCGAGCAAGTCGTGCGCGCTCTCGATTAGCCGAGCGATCGGGAAGGTCTGCCGCGAAGGTGGGCTGTGAATGTACAGCGACGTGGTAGAATGAGTCCGAAGCGGCGGGTGACCTCATGATTGAGTTTTTCTTCGATTGCTCGAGCCCGTGGACCTATCTCGCCTTCCACAACATCCTGCCGCTGGCCGCGGAACTCGACGTGGCGATCGCCTGGCGGCCGATCCTGGTCGGCGGCGTGTTCAACGCGGTCAACCCCTCAGTCTACGAGTCGCGCGACAAGCCGGTGCCGGCCAAGGCCGCCTATCTGCGCAAGGACCTCGCCGACTGGGCGCGGCTCGCGGGACTCAAGATCCTGTTCCCGCCGACCGTGTTTCCGGTCAACAGCGTCAAGGCGATGCGCGGCTGCGTCCTGTTGGAAGCCGAGGGCAAGCTCGTTGCCTTCGCGCGGGCCGCGTTCCAGGCCTATTGGAGCGACGACGAGGATATTTCGCAGGACGACGTACTTGCCCGCGTCTGCCGACGCGCCGGCGTCGACGCCGATTTTCTGCTCGCCAGCATCGGCCGGCAGTCGATCAAGGACAGGTTGCGGGCCAATACCGAGGAATTGATCCGGCGCGGTGGGTTCGGCTCGCCGACCATGTTCGTCGGCGGCACCGACATGTATTTCGGCAACGATCGATTGGTGCTGGTGCGCGACGCCGTCGAACGGTTGCGAACCACGGCGTAACGCGCATTCCCGCGCTGCGGCGCGTCGCATTGACACGCGGCGCGGAATGCAGTCGCATGGTCGGAACCGCCCGGCGAACCGGCGGACTAATGCATCAAGGGAGGAACGCCGTGGCCAAACACACGGGAATTTCGCGCCGCACTTTCATGTCGCGCACCGCCGGTGCGGTCGTCGCATCCAATCTCGCGGTGCCGGCGGCGCTGGCGCAGGCCGACAAGCCGATCCGCATCGGCGTCCTCAATTCCTTCACCGGCGCGATCGGTTACGCCGCGGAGAACAATTACAACGGCATGTCGCTCTATTTCGACAGCATCGGCTGGAGCGTCGGCGGCCGCAAGATCGAGCTGATCAAGGAGGACGATCAGTTCAATCCGCAGGTCGGGTTGCAGAAGGCCAAGAAGTTGATCGAGAGCGACAATGTCGACATGATCGTCGGCGTGCAGGCGAGCAACGTGGCGCTCGCGGTGCTCAATTACGCCAAGCAGCAGAAGGCGTTCTACATCGTCACTGGCGCCGGCGCCGACGCGATCACCTGGAACCGCAACCCCTATCTGTTCCGCACCTCGATCTCGGCGTGGCAATTGAGTTCGCCGATCGCGGAATGGACCTACGACCATCTGGGCAAGGAGATCGTGCTCGCCGGCTCGGATTATGCGGGCGGCCGCGACGTCATCGCGGAATTCAAGGGCCCCTATCTCCAGAAGGGCGGCAAGGTGCTCAAGGAAATCTTTCCGCCGCTCGGCACCAACGATTTCAGCCCCTATCTCACCGACATCAAGGCGCTCAACCCGCCGGTGACCTATGATTTCATGCCCGGCACCGACGGCATGCGCTTCATCCGCCAGTACGGCGAATTCGGGCTGATGAAGACGATGCCGCTGACGAGCTTCACCGCCATCGATTCGCTCACTTACTCGACGCTCGGCAAGGCTGCGGTCGGCGTGATCTCGTCGCTGACCTATACCGACACGATCGACAACCCCGAAAGCAAGAAATTCGTCGCCGACTATATGGCGAAGTTCAAGACTTTGCCGGACCTGTTCTCCGATTACGGCTATGTCGGCGGCCGCGTCATTGGCGAGGCGCTGAAACTCACGAACGGCGACACCGACAAGGACAAGCTCGCCGCGGCCATGGTCAAGGTCAAATTCGACGCGCCGCGCGGACCGTTCCGCTTCGACCCGGTGACGCACAACCCGATCCAGGACATCTATATCTGCAAGGTGATCGAGCGCGACGGCAAGATCACCACGGAAACGCTCTACACCGCCAAGCAAGTCCAGGATCCCGGCAAGAAAATTTACTGAAAGCCACGGTCGTCCCGCCGCAGGGAACGCCTTATGGACCTCATCATTGCCCAGCTCCTGAACGGGCTGGTCTATGGCGTGCTGCTGTTTCTGATGGCGGCCGGCCTGTCGCTCATTTTCGGCCTGATGAACGTGGTGAGCCTCGCGCACGGCTCGTTCTTCATGCTGGGCGCGTTTTTCGGCCTGGCGATCTTCCAGGCCACCCACAATTTCTGGGTCGCGCTGGCGCTGGCGCCTTTGGCCGTCGCCGTGCTCGGGGTCGTCATGGAGCTTCTGTTCATGCGGCCGCTCTACCGGCGCGGCCACATGGACCAGGTGCTGCTGACGTTCGGCTTCACCTTCGTGTTCTTCGACTTCGTGCAGTCGGTGTGGGGCCGCACCATTCTGAGCCTGCCGGCGCCGGCCGGCGCTGCAGGACATCCTCCACATCGGCATCGGCGTTTTCTCCGCCTACCGGCTGTTCCTGATCGGGCTCGGCTTGGCGCTGGCGCTGCTGCTGTGGCTGTTCTTGGAGCGCAGCCGGCTCGGCGCCATGGTGCGCGCCGGCGTCGACGATGCCGCGATGGCGGCGGGTCTCGGCGCCAACATTCCGGCGCTGTTCACCGGGATTTTCGGCGCCGGCGTGGCGCTGGCGGGCTTAGGCGGCATGGCGGCTGCGCCGGTGATCGGGCTTTATCCCGGCATGGACGCCGAGATCATGATCCCGGCCTTCATCGTCATCGTGATCGGCGGCATGGGCAGCTTGCGCGGCGCGTTCGTCGGCAGCCTGCTGATCGGGGAGGCCGACACGTTCGGCAAGGCCTATTTCCCGAGCCTGTCGCTGTTCCTGATCTATCTGGTCATGGCGCTGGTGCTGCTCATCCGCCCGCAAGGGCTGTTCGGCATCAAATATACCGGCTTCTCCGCCGCCGGCGTCGGTCGCGACCGGTCAGCACCCCGGCGACGCGGCGCGACCTTCGCCATCGGCCTCGTCGTCGTCGCGGCGATGGTGATCTTCCCGTTCCTGGTGCCGAATTATCCGCGCGCGCTGGTCACCGAAATCTACATCTTCGCGATCTTCGCCATGAGCCTCGATCTGATCCTCGGCTTCACCGGGCTGATGTCGCTCGGCCATGCCGCGTTTTTCGGGCTCGGCGCCTATGCGGTCGCGGTGCTCGGCAGCCTGTTCGGCCTCAATGCCTGGCTCGGCGTCGCCGCC
Organism: uncultured Pseudomonadota bacterium; assembly: GCA_963836095.1. Classification (GTDB taxonomy): domain Bacteria; phylum Pseudomonadota; class Alphaproteobacteria; order Rhizobiales; family Xanthobacteraceae; genus BOG-931. The sequence continues at coordinate 307,332 of CAWIHU010000008.1, read as the reverse complement.
GGCGTGGTCACGGCCGGTCTCGGCGCGCTCGTCATCGGCTTCTTCTGCGTGCGCACCGCCGGCATTCCGTTCCTGATGCTGACGCTCGCCTTCTCGCAGCTGGTGTTTTCGGTGGCGCTGCGATGGCGCGACGTGACCGGCGGCTCGGACGGCATGGCGATCGCCGACAAGCCGGGCTTCTTCGGCTTCGACCTGTCCCATACGCTGCCGATGTATTTCATGGCGCTGGCGTTCTTTCTGATGAGCTATTTGGCCTTGCGGCGGCTTCTCAACGCGCCGCTCGGCCACGTCTTCGTCGGCATCCGCGAGAACGAGCTGCGCATGCTGGCGATCGGCTATCCCGTGCGCGCCTACAAGCTCCTGTCCTTCACCATCGCCGGCGCGTTCGCCGGCCTCGCCGGCGGGCTCTACGCCATCTTCAACAGCTTCATCTCGCCGGACGCCATCTACTGGACCGCCTCGGGCGACATTCTGATCATGACCATGCTGGGCGGCGCCGGAACCTTGATCGGCCCCGCCATCGGCACCGGCGTCTTTCTGCTGCTGAAGAACGTCGCCAGCTCCTACAGCGAGCATTGGCTGATGATCATCGGCGTCATCTTCATCGCCTGCGTGCTGTTCTTCCCGGGCGGCATCTGGGGCACGTTGCGCCAGCTGCGGGCGAGGGCGCGCGCGTGAGCCTGTTGCGCACCGATCGAGCTCTACCGCGCGTTCGGCAGCCTTGTCGTCACCAACCGACGTCAGCCTCGCGGTCGAGCCGGGCGAACGCCACGTCATCATCGGTCCGAACGGCGCCGGCAAGTCGAGCTTCATCAATCTGATCGGCGGCCAATTGCGGCCGACCGCGGGGAGGATCTTCCTCGACGAGGGCGACATCACCGGCTGGAGCCCGGACCGCATCTGCCGCGCCGGCATCGCCCGCACCTTCCAGCGCAACAACCTCTTCGCCAATCTGACCGTCCTCGAAAATCTGCGGCTTGCCGTCGAGGCGCGGCGCGGCCGTCCGCTCAATTTCTTCTCCCCGGTCGAGCGTTTCACCGCGCTCGATCGAGCGCGCCGCGCAGTTGATGCAGCGCGTCCACCTGACGGGGAGCGACGCGCGGCCGGTCCGCAGCCTGTCCTACGGCGAACAGCGCCAGCTCGAGATCGGCATCGCGCTCGCCGGCGACCCGCTGCTCCTGCTGCTCGACGAGCCGACCTCGGGCATGTCGCCGGCCGAGACGAGCCGGATGATCGAACTGATCGCCGGCCTGCCGCGCACCTTGGCGATCCTGATGATCGAGCACGACATGAACGTGGTGTTCTCGATCGCCGACCGCATCACCGTGCTCTGTTACGGCGAGGTGCTGGCGACCGGCACGCCGGCCGAGATCCAGGCGAACCCGCGCGTGCGCGAGATCTATCTCGGGGCCGCGCTATGACCATGCTTAAGGTCGACGACATCAACAGCTATTACGGCGACAGCCACGTGCTGCACGGCGTGTCGCTCGAAGTGGGCGAGGGCGAGGCGGTGTGCCTGCTCGGCCGCAACGGCGCCGGCAAGACGACCACGATCCTGACCGTGATGGGCTATCTGAAGCCGCGCCCCGGCCGCATCGTGTTTCGCGGCCGCGACATCACCGCGCTGCCGCCCTATGCGGTGTCGCGGCTCGGCATCGGCTTCGTGCCGCAGGAGCGCGGCATCTTTCCGAGCCTGACCGTGCGCGAGAACCTCACCGTGTTCGCCCGCGGCGGCAGGGGGGCGGCCAAAAGCCCCTGGACGCTCGCGCGCATCTACGAGATGTTTCCCGCATCTCCAGGCGCGCGCCGGCAATCTCGGCTTCCAATTGTCCGGCGGCGAGCAGCAGATGCTGTCGATCGCCCGCGCGCTGATGCTCAATCCGAGCCTGCTGGTGCTCGACGAGCCGTCCGAAGGCTTGGCGCCGCTGATCGTCCACGACATCGTTCGCACGCTGATCGCGCTCAAGCGCGAGGGGCTGGCGATCCTTCTGGTCGAGCAGACATCTGCCGACCGCGCTCGCGGTCGGCGACCGCCACCACGTCGTCAACAAGGGCGAGATCCGCTTTACTGGCACCTCGGCCGAACTTGAAAGCAACGAGTTCGTGCTGCGCAATTATTTGAGCGTGTGATGATTGTCTTAACACTTCATTGCGCGCGGGTTTGCATGGCCGGAAACACTTCCCTCGCGAACAGCGTCAGCGATTTGAGCGCCAGCTCCTGCGGCAGCTGGCCGGACGAGAAGATCAGGTCGACCCGGCCGATGTTGCCGACGTCGCGCAACTCCTCGAGCCTGCGGATCACCGTATCGGGCGAGCCGAGGATCGGCGGGATCGAGCGGTCGATCGCCGAGTTCGCGGTGCCGCCGTAATCGCGGCTCTGCGCCACGATGCCGCCGATGGCATCGGCGACGGTTTTGGGCGTCGCCGGCATGGCCTCGGCCCGCGTCGGCGCTACGAGGCTGCGGCCGCCATAGCCGGCATGAAATCCGTAACGCTCGTTCATCTCCGCTGCCGCCGCATCGGTCTCGGCGATCAAGCAATAATGGCGGTAGAGCACGTTGTCCGCGCTCGGGGTCCAGCCATAGCCCTGGGCTTTTCTTTGTAGGTGGCGAAATGGCGGCCGGCGGTCGTCGGGTTGGCGAAGGAAAAGGCGATGTCCAAGGGCGGCGGCGCGCGGGATCTGCCGCGCGACCATGCTATATCCTCGACCTGGGTATCTTCTGTAGGGGCGGTCGACGGCTCCGCGCCCGATGGCCGCGGACATTTACCCGACGGCGGTTTGGGTCAGTTTAGTCGGCCGTCTGCGGGAAATTTCGGCTAAGATCGGGTAACCGAGAAAGCGAAGCGCATCTGCCATGACCGAGCTTAACGCCCTCGCGGATGCCGAGACCAGCCGCGGCCCGGATGGGGAGAGCCGCCATCTGAAGTCAACGATCGCGGCGTTGCGCCAGGCGCTCGAGGACGAGAAGGCCGAGCACAACGCCGCGTCGCAGAAGGTCCGGGCCGAATACGAGGGCGAGATCGCTGAGCTTAAGGCCACGATTGCGGTGCTGCGCGACGCACTCGAGCAATCACGCCACGACGGACGGGAGGCCGTCGCGCGCGCCGTCGCGGACTCGGCCGGCGAGATCGCGCAGCTGCGCCAGACCGCTCAGGCGCTTCGCGACGCGATCGAGGGTTTGCAGCACGACCACCGGCAGGAGATCCAACGCCTCAACGCCGCCGCTCAGGACGAAGCGGCCCAGCTGCAGGCGGCGGCCCGGACCCTGCGGCAGCAGCTGGAGGAGGCGGCATTTCAGGCCCAGGCTAAGAAGCAAGAGGCAGTGGCCGCCGCTGCCGGCGAGATCCTCGAGCTCAAGGCGACGTGCCAGGCCTTGCGCCTCGAGCTTGATCGCGCGCGAGGCAATTTACGATGACGACTGCTCACGACCCCCCAGCACGCAATCGCGATAACGGGCGCCGCACGCGGCGACCATCGGTGGACAAGCCGCCAGGCCAGCCGCACCTCAGCCGCATGCGCGAGCGGCTGCAGGACGTCAACATTCTGCTCGATGTCACCCGGCGAATATCGGGCAGGGACTCGCTCGACGAAATCCTGGAAGCGCTGGTCGAAATGACTTCGCTGGCGATCGGCTGCGACCGCAGCAGCTTCTTCCTCAGCGACCCCGGCACCGGCGAACTCTATTCGCGCGTGGCGCAGGGCGTCCATCGCCGGGAGATTCGGCTGCTCGACAACGATGGCATCGCCGGTGCCGCCTTCCAGACGGGCCGGAGTATCATCATTGACGACGCCTACGCCGATCCGCGCTTCAACCCGCGCATCGACCGCGAAACCGGCTACCTCACCAAGACCGTCCTCTGCGTGCCGCTTTGCACCGCCAAGGGCGACGTCATCGGCGTGGCGCAAGCGCTCAACAAGGCCGGCGGTCCCTTCACCGAACATGATCGAGAGCTGTTCGAAGGCATCGCGGCTCAGTCGATAGTGCCGCTGCAGAGCTCGCAAACGGTCGAGCGGATGCAGAAGGCGCGTGCGCAAGAATTGGCCTTCCTCGACATCGTCGCCGACATCACCTCGCAGCTCGATCTCGATCAGCTGCTGCAGCGGGTGATGACCGAGGCGACGCGCATCCTGGGAGCGGAGCGTTCGACGCTGTTCCTGCATGACGACAAGACGAACGAGTTGTTCTCGCGCGTCGCCATGGGTCCGAAGATCGGCGAGATCCGCTTCCCCGACCATGCCGGCATCGCCGGCACCGTGTTTGCCACCGGCAAGACGGTCAACATCCCGCACGCCTATGCCGATCTGCGCTTCAACCCGAGCTTCGACAAGCAGACCGGTTTCTTCACGCGATCCATCTTGTGCACGCCGGTCATCAACAAGCAGGGGACGATCATCGGCGTGACGCAAGTGTTGAACAAGAGCGGGGGCGCGTTTTCCGCCGAGGATGAATCGCGCCTCAAGGCCTTCACCGCACAGGTCGCGATCGCGCTCGAGAATGCCAAGCTTTTCGACGACGTCCAGAAGATCAAGAACTACAACGAGAGCATGCTTGAAAGCATGTCGAATGGCGTCATCACCCTCGATCAGCACGACACCATCGTCACCTGCAACAGCGCCGGCGCTCGCATAATCAAGCTGGCGCCTTCGGCCATTTTGGGTCACGGCGCCGCCGAGTTCTTTGCCGGCAAGAACGCCTGGATCATCGAGCGCATCAAGAAGGTGCGGGCCGAAAAGACCGCCAACGTCGCCGTGGATCTCGAGATCGAGTTCGGCGACCGGCCGGTCTCGGTCAACCTTACCGTGCTGCCCTTGGCGAGCGGCGACGGCAAGCAGCTCGGCACCCTGCTCATGATCGAGGACATCAGCACCGAGAAGCGCGTCAAAGCTACCATGGCGCGCTACATGGACCCGGCGATTGCCGCGCGCATGCTCGACAATAACAGCGACGCCGGCCTGCTCGGCGGCGCAAGTACGCGGGCGACCGTGTTGTTCTCGGATATCCGGGGCTTCACCACGCTGACCGAGGAGTTGGGCGCCCAGGGCACCGTCGCCTTCCTCAACGAGTATTTCTCGCTGATGGTCGAGTGCATCGCCCACGAGGAGGGCATGCTCGATAAGTTCATCGGCGATGCCATCATGGCGGCGTTCGGGCTCCCGATAGCGCATGATGACGACGAGGACCGCGCGGTTCGCGCGGCGATCGCCATGATCCGCGAATGCCGACGCTGGAGCGGCGAACGGGTGCAGCGCGGCCAAAAGCCGGTCGAGATGGGCATCGGCCTTAATACCGACATGGTGGTCTCCGGCAATATCGGCTCGGCGAAGCGCATGGACTACACGCTGATCGGCGACGGGGTGAACCTCGCGTCAAGGCTCGAAAGCGCCTGCAAAATGTATTCGGCGCAGATCTTGATCAGCGAAAATACATTCAGCCGCTTGCGCGGCACCTACCGCATCCGCAACATCGACCAGGTGGTGGTCAAGGGCAAGACCGAGCCGGTTGGCGTCTATGAGGTGCTCGATCACCACACGGAGGAGAGCTTCCCCAACCTGATGGATGTGGTGAGCTACTTCAACGAGGGCATGCGGCACTACCGCGCCGCCAAGTTCTCGAACGCAATCACGCAGTTCGAGAAGGCGCTCGCCTGCCATCCCAAAGACAAGCTGTCGACCACCTATATCGAGCGCTGCCGCTACCTCATGGACCACGCGCCGCTTGGCGACTGGCAAGGCGTCTGGGTGATGAAGGAGAAATAGACTAGCACTTCATTGCGCGCGGGTCTGCAGCGCCGGAAACACTTCCCTCGCGAACAGCGTCAGCGATTTGAGCGCCAACTCGTGCGGCAGCTGGCCGGACGAGAAAATGAGGTCGACGCGGCCGACATTGCCGACGTCGCGCAACTCCTCGAGCCGACGGATCACCGTATCGGGCGAGCCGATGATCGGCGGAATCGAGCGGTCGATCGCCGAGTTACTGGTGCCGCCGTAATCGCGGCTCTGCGCCACGATGCCGCCGATGGCGTCGGCGACGGTTTTGGGCGTCACCGGCATGGCGTCGGGCCGTGTCGGCGCGATCAGGCTGCGGCCGCCATAGCCGGCATAGAAGCCGTAGCGCTCGTTCATCTCCGCTGCCGCCGCGTCGGTCTCGGCGACGTAGCAATAATGCCGGTAGAGCGCATTGTCCGCAGTCGGGGTCCAGCCGTAGTTTTGGGCTTTCTCCTTGTAGATGGCGAAATGCTTGCCGGCGGTCACGGGGTTGGCGAAGGAAAAACCGACGTCGAAGCGGTGGCGCGCGGCGAATTCGAGCGACTCGATGCTGTTGCCGGACGCCAGAATGCGCGGCCGCGGTTTTTGGATCAGCGTCGGCGACACGGCAATGGTGCGAAAGCGGTAATGCACGCCCTCCCAGCCGAACGGCTCCGGCTCGCTCCAGGCCCGCAGCATCAATTCGACCGCCTCCTCGAACATCGGGCGCGATTCGGCCGGGTTGGTGCCGTAGGCCAGGTATTCCGGCGGCGTGCCGCGCAGCAGCGCGACGATCAGGCGGCCGCCGCACAAATTGTCGAGCATCGCCAATTCCTCGGCGGTGCGCACCGGGTTGAGAAACGGCAGGCTCGGGCCGAGCACGGCGATGTCGGCGCGATGCACGCGCTGGCTCAGCGCGGCCGCGGCGACAATCGGGCTCGGCGTCATCGACGTGCTGTAATGATGCTCGGACACGCTCACCCAATCGAAGCCGAGCGCGTCGGCGTGCTCGAACAGCGCGAAACCCGACCGCAGCGATGCGAGGCTTTGCTCGGGGCGGAAGTGCTTGGGCGCGACGAGCCCGCCGGGAAGCGGCTCGTCGCCCGCGTAGTAGATGAAATTGAACAAGCCGAATTTCATTGTGTGGGATCGCTCTCTTTGCTTCAGCGGTTGAGGCGCGAGGAGCGGTCGCTGATGGCGAATTGTGCGCCGCGCCGCAGAAAGTCGCCGACCGCCTCGGCGAAGGCCTCGGGCCGGTCGCCGCTGATGTCGTGGGCGGCGTCGTAAACCATCAGAAACCAGGCGTTCGGAAACAGCGTTTTGTAGAAGCGGCCGCAGTTCGACCGGCGTGAGCTTGTCGCGCGTCCCGAACAGCGCCAGCACCGGGGCATCGCAGGCGGCGAGTTTTTGTGCGAACGCCGCGTCCTGCGCCGCGTCGACCCGCATCTTGGCGCGTCGAGCGAACGCCGCGGCGCCGGGCATCGTCGTCGCTCGCTTGCGCTCGGGATGGGCATTGAAGGCCTTTTGCCATTCGTCGGCCGAACGCCCGGCGACCGCAGGCACATGCGGCGTAAAGGCGAGCGGACTTTCGAGCACCATCGCGCGCACGCGCGCCGGAAAGTCGATCGTCAGCCACAATGCCGCCGGCGCCGTCAGCGAAGATGCCAACAGCGCCACCTGATCGAAGCCGAGCGCCGTCAGCACCGCCGCGAGGGTCGCGGCGGCCTGCCGCGGCGTGCCGCCCGGCAGGAACGCGAAGATGACGTGGTTCGTCTGCGCCAGAAGCTCATCCGCAATTGCCGGCGCCACGCCCGCTTCCGCGAGGGCGAGCAAGGGTTGGCCTTGTCCGGACTGCAAAACGCGGACGCGTTCGCCGCCCGCGTCGACGAAGCGTTCGACGAATTTTGCTGGAGCTTCTTGCATCGTGCTGGCTGGCGTTGCGCTCATGCGCCGGCCTCGCGCCCGCCGGCGCGCGCGTTCCCTCGCTGAGGCATGCGGGACGCTCCCTCAATCGTTCTCGTTATCTTTTATCGCCCGAAATGGTGATCCAATTCGGCAGCGCCGACAAGCGTCGACGGCGCATTTCGCTCTGCGCCGCGTGCGGGGTGCATCTGCACGAACGGCTTGATCGGATCACTGGATTGACGGTCCAAGGTTCGCTACCGTGATTGCAAAATACAAAGAGAACGAAGTCAGGGAGGTGAGGCGAATGAAGCCGAAAAAATTCGGCGGTGCGGAGCCGGCGGTCCGTGTGCCGCTTCGACGGCCGCGTGAAGCACGCTTCATCTGCAACCGCCACGGTTTGCCGACGCGCATCGCGCCGCGCCACGCATCGAACCGGATCGCGCGGTGATGGCCGACATGATCCGCATTGCCGGCATCGATCTCGATGTCGCCGAATACGGCGACGGCCCCGCGCTCCTGATGCTGCATGGCGCCGGCGGCCACCATCCAGGCCACGCCGTCAACGCGCTCCTTTCCGCAACGCCGCCGCCTGATCTGCCCCTCGCATCCGGGCTTCGGCAAATCCGCGCTGCCCGATTGGCTCGACAGCGTCGACGACATCGCGCATGTCTACCTCGAGCTGATGGACCGGCTCGGCCTGCCGAAGGTCGACGTGATCGGCTGCTCGATCGGCGGCTGGATCGCGGCGGAGATGGCGACCAAGGCGCCGGAGCGCTTCGCCAAGCTCGTCCTGGTCGCCCCGGTCGGCGTCAAGACCGGCAGTCCTGACCGGCTCGACGTGCCGGACGTGTTCGCTTTGCCGCCCGACGAGCTCGACCGGCTGTTGTTCCGCGACCCGCGGAAGATGGCGCCGGATCCGGCGGCGCTCGAGCGACGAGGAATTGTCGATCATGGTGCGCAACCGCGAGACTTTGGCGCTGATCGCCTGGGAGCCGTACATGCACAATCCCAAGCTCAAGCATCGGCTGCACCGCGTCACGGCGCCGGCGTTGTTCCTGCGCGGCGACAGCGACGGTCTCGTCTCCGACGCCTATCTGCAAGCCTATGCGCGGTTGTTGCCGAACGCGCGGACCGCGACCATCGCCGACGCCGGGCACGCGCCGCAGCTCGAACAGCCGCAAGCGTTCGCCGCCGCGGCGCTCGATTTTCTCGACGCGGAGCGATCGGAATGAAAGCCTGGCATTTCAGTGAGACGGCCTATCCGTATCTGCCGCCGGCCGAGACCTATTCCTCGATCCGCGTGACGCTGCCGAACCGGCATTTCGATCCGGAGAAGGGCGCCGCGCTGTAGGACCGCTATCTCGACGAATGGCAGCATCGCCGACGAGGAAGGCGTCGAGATCATGCTCAACGAGCATCACCAGACGGCGACCTGCGTCGATCCTGCGGCGCCGCTCGTCCTCGCCGCGCTGGCGCGGGTGACCAAGAAGGCGCGGCTCCTGATCCTCGGCAATCCGATCGCCAACCGGCGCCAGCCGGTGCGCGTCGCCGAAGAGATGGCGCTCGCCGACGTGCTCTCGCACGGCCGTGTCGAAGTCGGCTTCGTGCGCGGCGTGCCGTAGGAGGTCGCCGCCGCCAACAGCAATCCGGTGCGCATGAACGAGCGCCACTGGGAGGCGCTCGATCTCATCATCAGCGCCTGGACCGCGCCATGACGGCCCGATCAGCCACGAGGGCCGTTTCTTCCACCACCGCATGATCAATATCTGGCCGCGGCCCTATCAGCAGCCGCATCCGCCGGTCTGGGTCTCGACCACCAGCCCGAGCGGCGCGGCGCGCGTCGGCTCCCGCGGCTTCGTGCAGGCGACCTTCCTCACCGGCTTCGACGGTACGCGCGCGGTGTTCGACGCCTATCGGAAAGGCTGGCGCGACGCCGGGCGCGGCGAGCATGTGCCGCTCGACCGGCTCGCTTATGCGGCGCTGGTCTATACCGCGCCGAGCGAGCGGGAGGCGCGCGCCGGCGCCGAGAAGCTGATGTGGTACGTCACCGCCAACAAGATCGTGCCGCAGTTCACCTATCCGCCGGGCTACGTGCCGGTGAAGACCGCCGTCGACGTGATCCGCGGCCGCGTCAATGCGGTGAGCCATTTCGGCGAAACCCCGACGGTCGAGAACGCCATCAAGTCCGGCGTCATGTTCGCGGGCACGCCGGACCAGGTGATGGCGCAGATCAGAAAGGTCTACGATTACGTCGGCGGCTTCGGCCATTTGTTGATGATGGGGCAGGCCGGCTTCCTCGGTCACGACGAGACGGTGTTGAGCATCAAGACATTCGCGCGCGAGGTCTATCCGCGGCTGAAGGAAGGGTTTGCGGCGGAAGCGGTCGCGTAGTTTCCGTCTCCGTCATTGCGAGGAGCGCAGCGACGAAGCAATCCAGAGTTGGCGGCAGTGACTCTGGATTGCTTCGCTTCGCTCGCAATGACGATGCAGCAAATACTACACGCTCGCCACTGGCGGCTTTTCCGTGAGCACGCGGCGCACCGCGGCTTCGACGGCGTCCGCGCCCGGCGTCACGAATTTTTCCAACGGCGCGCTGTAGGCGATCGGCGTATCGGCGCGGGCGACGCGCACGATCGGCGCCTTGAGCGACCAGAAACCGCGCTCGGCCACCATGCCGGCGATCGCGGAGGCGAGCCCGCCATTGAGCGGCGCCTCGTCGACGACGACGAGCCGTCCGGTCTTGGCGACGGAGGCGAGCAGCGTCGCCTCGTCGAACGGCACCAGCGTGCGCGGATCGACCACTTCGACATCGATGCCGTCGCGCGCGAGGCGCTCGGCGGCCGCGAGCGCATGATGCACCATCAAGGAAATCGCCAGCACGGTCACGTCGCGCCCGGTACGTTTGACGTCGGCGCGGCCGAACGGCAGCGGCGCGGGATCGTCGGCGAGCGGGCCTTCGATGCTCAACAGCCGCGCGTGGTTGACGACGAGGGTCGGGTTGGGGCTCGCCATCGCGCCGCGCACCAGGCCATAGGCATCGGCCGCCGTCGACGGCGCCACGATCTCGAGCCCGGGCGCATTGGCGAGCATGCCGTGCGGGCTGTGGCTGTGCTGCGCGGCGCCGGCGCCGCGCACGCCGTGCAGATAGTGGAACGTCACGGGCACGTTGAGCCGTCCGCCGGTCATGTAATGCGCCACCGCCGCCTCGTTCACGATCTGCGACCAGGCAAGATACGCAAAAGCCGCCGTGCCGAGATCGACGAACGGATGGGCGCCGGCCATCGCGGCGCCGGTCCCGAGCGCGGCAACGGCGGCTTCCGAGGTCGGCGGATCGATCACGCGCCCTGGGAAATCGTTGCGGATGCGGTCCATCAGCGTGCGCTCCGGACCGAGGCCAAGCACATAGCCGCCGATGACGCTGGCGCGCGGATCGGCGGTCAGTCCGTCGTGCAGGGCCGCGACGAACGCGGCGGCGAAGCTTGTTGTTTTTGTCATCGGAGGTCGGTCAGTCTGATGCAGTTGCAAAAACGTGGGCGAGGGCGGTCGAGGCTTCCGGGAAAGGACTCGCGAGCGCCCAAGCGGCGGCCGCGTCGAATTCCCGGCGAATCTCCTCGTCGTCACGGTGAATGCGGCCGACCGCGTCGGGGCCGCGTTCGGCAATTTCGCGCGCAAAGAGCAGGACCGGATCGTGGTGGCGGTACCAATCCGCGTGCTCGCCCTCGATCGCGACCTCCCCCGTCGCCATGCGGATGTCCGTAACGCCGGTGACGAGCTCCGGCCACAGCGGATTGCTGCCGGCCCAGCGCTTGGTGACGCATTCGATGAAGACCGGGCCGTTCCCGTCGCGGCATTTGGCGACGGCTTCGACCGCGGCCTGGCGCACCTCGTGCGCATTGTTGCCGGCGACGCGCGTCGCCTCGATGCCGACCGAGCGCGGCACCTGCAACAGATCGGACCCGCCATGAACCAAAGACGGAAAGCCGCCGCGCGCCGCGCCCCAGGCATCGACGCTGTTGTTCTCGCACACGAACACCACCGGCAGATGGAACAGTGAGGCGACATTCATGGCCTCGTAGCTCACGCCTTCTTCCAGCGCGCCGTCGCCGAAAAACGCCACCGCCACCGCGCCGTCGCCCGCGTGCTGGCAGGCATAGCCGGCCCCGACCGCGAGCGAGATGCAGCCGCCAACCACCGCGGAGGTCGAGATGAAACCGAGCGAAGGCTCGCACAGATGCAACGTGCCGGCGCGCCCGCCGTTCAAGCCGCCGGCGCGGCCCAGAATTTCCGCCAGCGCCCGCGCCGGGTCGGCGCCGCGCGCGATGAGATGGCCGTGGTTGCGATGGGTCGTTGCGATCCGGTCCTGCGCCGAAAGAACCGACATGACCGCGGCGCCAGTCGCTTCCTGGCCGATATAGAGGTGGAAGTGACCCGCAAATGCCTTCGCGCTGGCGAGCTTGAACACCGCCTCCTCGAACCGGCGCATGCGCAGCATGGTGCGCAACAACTGCCAATCGCGGTCGTCGCCGCCGGCCTCCGGCATCGTATTCCTCCCGTGCGCGGCCGTCGTCGCGAGGTGCCGCAATTTCGCGTTCGGCTTTCTACCTGCAAATCATCCACCACAACAGCTTCGCAGATGCTACGCAAACCGCCGCGCGGATCCGCCTTGGCGTAAGGCGGATCACCGCACACATGTTAGTCGCCGCACAGGATCCCGAGACGATGCCGGACAGTGACGTTGAAGTGGTGGTGGTGGGCGGCGGCGCCGCCGGCATTGCGGCGGCACGGCGGCTTGTCCACGCCGGCATCCGCTGCCTTCTCGTCGAGGCACGCCCGCGATTGGGCGGCCGTGCCTGGACCGTCATCGATCCTTCCGGCTACGCGATCGACCTCGGCTGTGGCTGGCTGCATTCGGCCGAGCACAATCCGTGGGGGCCGATTGCGCTGGACGAGGGCGCCACGATCGACAAGAGCACGCCGCCCTGGGCTCGGCCGTCGCTCGAGCTTGGTTTTCCGCGCGCCCAGCAGGAGGAATTTCAGCGCGCGATCGGCGCGTTCTTCGCGCGCCTGGAACGCGCCGCGCAGGGCGCGAAGGATAGGCCGGCGAGCGCGCTGCTCGATCCCGGCTGCCGCTGGAACGGCCTCATCGGCGCGGTCTTCACCTTCATCAGCGGCGCCGAACTCGAGAAGCTCTCGGTCGAGGATTTCGACCGCTACCAAGATTTGGGCGTCAACTGGCGCGTGGTGGAAGGCTACGGCGCGATCATTGCCGGCCACGCGGCCGGCCTGCCGGTCGCGCTCGATTGCCGGGTCGAGCGTATCGATCATTCCGGCTCCCGCCTGCGCCTCGAAACGACGCAAGGCGCGATCGCCGCCGACCAGGCGATCATCACCATCCCGAGCCCGCTGATCGCGGCCGAGACAATCGCGTTCACGCCGGCACTGCCGGAAAAGATCGCCGCGGCCGCAGGGCTTCCGCTCGGCTTCGACGACAAGCTGTTCATTGCGCTCGATCAAGCGGAAGAGTTCGACCGCGACGTCCGCGTATTCGCCCGCACCGATCGCACCGCCACGGGCGCCTACCAGTTCCGCCCGCTCGGCCGGCCGCTCATCGAAGCGTATTTTGGCGGCGCGTTGGCGGCCGAACTTGAAACGGGCGGCGAGGCCGCGTTCTTCGACTTTGCCGTTGCCGAACTCACCGGCGTGTTCGGCAGCGCCTTTGCCCGCCGGATCAGGCCGATCCAGATTCACCTCTGGGGCGCGGACCCCTTCGCCCGCGGCGCCTACTCCTATGCCCTGCCGGGCGCCGCCGATTGCCGGCAGACGCTCGCCGCCCCGGTCGACGACCGGCTGTTCTTCGCCGGCGAAGCCTGCTCGATCCACGATTTCTCGACCGCGCATGGCGGCTACCACACCGGCATACGGGCCGCCGAGGAAGTCATCGCCGCGCGCCGCGGCCGGCCTCCTCGCAGCACCAGTTTGTGACGCGCGGCCGTCCCGGCTATCATGCGTTCGCAATCGCGAACCCCATCGCGAACCCAATGGCGAACCCACGAAAGCTGACGCCCATGCCGCACCCGCGCATCGTCGCCGAACCTGATGTTATGATGGGTAAACCGTGCATCAAAAGCACGCGCATCAGCGTGGAACTGATTTGCGCAAGCTGGGCGCTGGCCGCTCGTTCGCGGATTTACTCGAAGCCTACCCGCAACTGACGGAGGACGATCTGCGGGCGGCCCTGGCTTTTGCGGCTGATTATCTGCAGCACGAGACTGTACTCGCCGCCGAATGATGCGCGCTGCGGCGCACGTTTAAAGTCTCGGCGATTAAGACCCCCGAAAAACCGCTCGAACGCAGAAGAAAAGCCGGAGGTATGACGTCATGGATCTCGATTATTCGCAAAAGACCAAGGAGCTGATCGCGCGCTGCCAGGCGTTCATGCGCGAGGTGGTCTATCCGAACGAGCACGTCTTCGCCGCCCAGCACGCCAAAGGGGCCGATCATTGGTCCGTGCCGCCGATCATGGAAGAGATGAAGGCGAAGGCGCGGGCGGCCGGGCTGTGGAATTTGTTTCTGCCCGAAAGCGAATATGGCGCGGGCCTCAGCAACATCGAATACGCGCCGCTGTGCGAAGTCATGGGGCGCTCGCCGATCGCGCCGGAAGTGTTCAATTGCTCGGCGCCCGACACCGGCAACATGGAAGTCCTGGTGCGCTACGGCACCGAACAGCAAAAACAGCAATGGCTCGTGCCGCTGCTCGCCGGCGAAATCCGCTCCGGCTTCGCCATGACCGAGCCCGACGTTGCCTCGTCCGATGCCCGCAACATCCAGGCGAGCATCGTGCGCGACGGCGACCATTACGTCATCAACGGCCGCAAATGGTGGACCTCGGGCGCCGGCGACCGCCGCTGCCGTATCCTCATCTTCATGGGCAAGACCGATCCGGCGGCGGAAGCTTACCGCCAGCAGTCGATGATCCTGGTGCCGACCGACACGCCCGGCGTCACCATCGTGCGTCCGCTCACCGTATTCGGCTACGACCACGCGCCGCACGGCCACATGGAAGTCAATTTCGACAATGTCCGCGTGCCGGCGAGCAACATGTTGCTCGGGGAGGGGCGCGGCTTCGAGATCGCCCAGGGCCGGCTCGGGCCCGGCCGCATCCATCACTGCATGCGGGCGATCGGGCTCGCCGAGCGGGCGCTGGAATCCATGGTCGCGCGCGCCAAGAGCCGCACGGCGTTCGGCAAGCCGCTCGCCGCGCACGGCATGCTGCGCGAGGCGATCGCGCTCAGCCGCGATGGAGATCGACCAGGCCCGGCTCCTCACGCTCAAGGCCGCCTACATGATGGACACCGCCGGCAACAAGGCCGCGCGCGCCGAGATCGCCATGATCAAGGTCGTGGCGCCGCGCATGGCGCAAGCCGTGCTCGACCGCGCCATCCAGGTCCACGGCGGCGGCGGGCTCTCGCGACGATTTCGGCCTCGCCGCCGGCTTCGCGCTCGCCCGCACGCTCCGCCTCGCCGACGGGCCGGACGAGGTGCACATCGATCAGATCGCGCGCATCGAGCTTGGCAAGGAGGCGGAGCTGTGGCGGTGAATTTTACACTCCCCCGAAAGGGGCGGAGCTTCGGGAGCACCCCATAAGCGTCAGGTTAAGGACGTTTCCCGGGCGCAGCGCAGCACGCAGTGATGCGCTGCAGAACCGGGACCTTCAGAAACTCCGCGTTTGCGACGATCCCGGATCAGCAGTGCATCACTTCGTGCTGCACTGCATCCGGGAAACACTAAAGGGCGTAGAGTGGCGGGCCACGACCGATGATGATGAGCACTATGTCTACGCCATAGCCCTCTCCTGAAAGAGAAGTCGGGCTCAATGTCGAGGGTCGCGTCGGTCTATCAGGGCTTGACGGACGACATCGACGGTCGGACCGGCGATCCAGCCCGAAGCGGCAAAAGCAACAAATCGATTGATCTCGCGTGGCGTCACACTAAGCGTGGCTGCGCCGTGCCGCCCGGCAAGCGCAGTTTCCCTCGTTAGCGGCGCGACGACTTGCACAGTTGGGTGCCTGAGCGCGGCCGGTGGGGTATCCGCGTAGCCGTCAGCAAGCCAGGCCACGCTCCGATCACTCGTGATGAAATACTCTCCGTCGGGCGGTTGTAAGCGAACCCATGACAGCCGGGGGAAATGCCGAACCTGGAAATACCATGCTTGAAGATGCAGCAACTCAAGATGATCGTCCCGTCGTAGTACCCACTTCCAACCCAGCCCGCGCAGCGCGTGAAACTCGTCTTCGGAGGTCACCTCGCGCCGATCACCAGTGTTCGGGTCTTCCAAGCACAGGGGACGCATTCGATCCCGTATCTTGTCGAAGCCATCCGGTGGAGGTTCCACAACCGCCTGGCGGTCCCACGGAGATTCATTGGACCAACGTTCCACTATCTCCATCCAACCCGGAGTCCGCGCCGCTTGCCACGCCAGGAAGCGTGTTATTTCAGAAGGAATTGGACCGCCCGCTCCAATTTTCGAAGCAGCAAACTTGCGTATCGCTGATGACGCCGCGGACTTGATCTTCGCAAGGTGAGATTCGATGGTTGCGTCTCGTTCATCAAAGCCTCCACGCCCGTCATATAGCCCGCGCGAAATCGAAATGTTCTTCGGCGATCTCTTTGTGATCTCGCCGGTCGTTAGTGATCCAACCCACACAGAGGGGTTTTGCTCACGCTCTGACCCTGGCGCGACAAAGCCGTTAAGATAGAACTTGGGAACTGTATGTGCCCGCGTGCTCACGCCGGCCCTCCTGCGAATTGCACCGCCGATATTATAGCACGTTGCTCTTTCCCAGGTTGCACGGTTCGCATAGGGTTTGGAGGTTTTCTTCGACCGTCTCGCCGCCGTGGCTCCACGCCTTGATGTGATCGACGTGTAGCGACAAGCCGGGCTTCAAAGCGGGGCTCGCTCCGCAACCACGACACGAGAAATTGTCCCGCTTCATCACGCGGAATCGCAGTCTGAGAGATGGATCCCGGCCTGTTTTGTGACCGCTTGCAGTTTCAACTGGAGCCGGGGGTTGCATGTCTTGCGCGTTTGCATACGCGACGAATTGTTCGAGTGCTTTCATCCAAGAGCGAAAACGGCGCTGATAAGGGCCGGAGGAAATGACGGACGGTGGGCGAGCGAGTTCACGGAAGCGCGGCTGCCGACCATAATGCTCCCAGAGACGCATCAGGTTCTCAAATAGGCGCTCGTCGGCGATATCACGTTCGTTGCCGATTGTTAGTCCTGCGGCAATCAGGGCTTTGTTCCACGTGCCGAATCGAAGTGCCACGGTCGATGGATGGTAATTGCCCGATTCCGAATACAGCCTAAAGGAGACGGCATTCGTGCCGGCTAGCTCAGCCACGCGTCGCACGTCCGAGATCAATTCCTCATCTGAAACCGGCTGCCGGACGCGCTCAAGCTGGAATTTTGGATCGTTCATCAACATCTCACAGTGGGCAATACCGTGGACTTCGCGGAGGAGCCATCGTAGAATAAGCGGACGTTCAGCTTTCACGACATTATAGGCGTGCTGGTACCGAATCCCCAATCGCCGCGCGCTTTCAGCAGTGCTCAGCCCGTCGCGGAGCAGCGGCCGGATATTTTCCGGAACGCTCATGGGTTACGGTGACGGGGTTACGGTGGCAGTGCACTTACTAATCAGTCAGTAATTTAGGCTACTTTATGATTGCGTGTTGAGGCGATTTGTTGTATTGCGAAATCATAATTCGGGATGGACGGACGCTGGACCACAAGACGCTGGAGGAAATCCGGCGGATGGCGGTCGAGCGGGTGCAGGAAGGCGAGGCGCCGAGCGCCGTCATTGCGTCGTACGGGTTCTGTCGCACCACGATTTACAAATGGCTGGGTCGGGTGAAGGGTCGCGGCCGGGGACTGCGTGCGCTGCGTTCGCGCCAGGGGACGGGGCGTCCGCCGAAGCTGAACATCAAACAAGCTCGGCAGGTGTTTCGCTGGATCAACGGGCGGGACCCGCGTCAATACGGATTTGATTTTGGTCTGTGGACGCGGCAGGTGGTTGGCGAGATGGTGGCGGAGAAATTTGCCGTCAAGCTCAGCTTGGCGTCGGTCGGCAAGTTGCTGGCCGGCCTGGGGCTGACACCGCAAAAACCGCTGTTGCGCGCCTATGAGCGCGATCCGGAGGCGATCGAGGCGTGGAAGCGCGACACCTATCCGCGCATTGCAGCACGGGCGAAACGCTGCGGCGCGGAAATCTATTTTTGGGATAAATCCGGTTTCCGCGCCGACGTGGTGCAGGGCACGACCTGGAGCGCCAAAGGGCACACGCCCGTGGTCGCGGTGCCGGGCCCCCGTCAGTCGGTCTCGGCGGCCTCCGCCGTCAACGCCAAAGGCGCGTTCTGGTTTGCAACCTACAAAGGCGGCATGAGCGCCGAGTTATTTGTTGCCATGCTCGGCCAACTGATGCGCCATCGCAAACGGCCGCTGTTCCTGATCCTCGACAGCTTGCCTGCGCATAAGGCCAAAATCGTGCAGAACTACGCCCAATCCACCGCCGGCAAACTGCAATTATACTTCCTGCCCGGCTATGCACCGGAACTCAACCCGGACGAACTGGTCTGGAACTATGTCAAGCGCACCGGAACGGCCAAACGTCCGCTCGCCCATGGTCAATCCCTGCAGGACCGCATCGAGGCCGACTTGCTCGATCTCCAGAACAATCCGGCTCTCATCCGCTCGCTCTTCAAAGCCCCAGATGTAGCCTATATTACTGACTGATTAGTAAATCCTCGACGCGACTGCTTTCCATGGAATGAGTTGACGATTGCCGCTTGCATTGAACGCACAGCCTCGACCCGTGCGGCAGGCAGGATTCGCTATGATCTACACCGACTTCAAGCGCAGACGCAGCGCCTCGGTGTCGATGCGGTATTCCCAATAGTCGAGCAGCGCCTCGCGGTTGGCGTCGATAAACCGCCGCGCCTGGGCGAGCACGCCGGGCGGGATGTCTCCTTGCTCTCCTTCGACGATGGCACCGTCACTGATCGCAATGGATGCGGTTGTGCTCGCAGGATTGATGCTGTCGGGCGGATCGATGGCGAGCTTGATCCGCGCGGCGTGCCGGGTTTTGCCTTTGGGCGAAATAAAAACCGTGTTGTCGACGCCGGTCACGTTCTTGCGGTAGGACACCATCTCGGCCAGCAACTCCTCCTCCGCCAAATCGTCGGCAAGGCCGGCAATCGCGGCCGTCGGCGCCAACACGTAATCGACGTCGGGCAGGCTGACGACCCGGCCCTTGCGCATGGCCTCCGCCAGCCGATTGTCTGTAATCACCGCGGACGAGAGTTCGGTCACATTTGGTTTTGTCATGGCGCATCATGATGGCGCCATAGGCGGCGCGGGGCAAGGCTTCGGACAAGTCATCGTCATGCTGAGGTGCTCGACGCGGAACGCGTCGAGCCTCGAAGCACGCGGGGCAGCGGCGCCGTTTGGTGCGTCCTTCGAGGCGCGCTGTCGCGCGCACCTCAGGATGACGATGTAGGGTGCGGCGCGGTCGCCGAGATCGGGACGAGGCTTGACAATTAGTCACACAATGGGGTACAAACGACGAATCTCGCTCACGTACAAGGACGCCGGCCGGGTGACTCCGGTCGGCGGGGCGAGTGCGGTTCCCGCGGGTCGAGGCTCGTCACTTCGGCTCCCGGGCGGCTTGGGCAAGACACGGCCGACCGGCATCACGACCGGTCTGCGGGTGCAATCTCGCTGGACTGGGACTTTGAGGCGCGGGTAATGCCCGCGAGTGACGTTCGGTCCCGCCGTATCTCGGACCGCGCGGTGCGATGCGTGCGTCTTTCGAACCATCGGGACGGGCGCGCCGAACAAGTCCCAGGAAGTCGCGTGGCTCGAGCTGAGTGGTGGCGTTCGGTCGCTGCTGCAAGTGCCGTGGTGGAACGCCGAGAGGCGAGCGCGCCCGCACGGGCGCGTGCCGCATCGCGAGATGCGGAGGTTACGCAACAGCGCTTTTCGGCGTTCCGCTATCCTTTTCGTCATTGCGAGCCGAAGGCGAAGCAATCCAGGGTCGGCGGCACAGAGGCTGGATTGCTTCGTCGCAAACGCTCCTCGCAATGACGGGGCTTCCCGCGCATGATCGTGACTTCGCCGGTCCCACCCCCGGCGCCGTCTGACGAAGATCACGCCCGGCTTTTTGTTTGTTCGCTTGGTCGTCGGCATGGCTCGGGCGCGAAGGGGCGCCGCGAGAACATTGCCACTTGTACCCGCCGCTGGAGATTTTCCAGAAATGCTCAGACTGGCTATAACGCCCCCTTATCCCGACCTTCACTTGGGGTCCGCGCACCTGTCATTTCTCCCGGTCACGCGGTATAAGCCCGGTCGCCTGCGGTGGCGCCCGGCGCGCGCTCGACGTCGTCATACGGGAAGGGTGGCCGAGTGGTTTAAGGCACCGGTCTTGAAAACCGGCAGGGGGTCCGCTCCCTCGTGGGTTCGAATCCCACCCCTTCCGCCACACAGCCAAAGGGCGCCCCGGCCGCAGTCGCTACTTCTCCGCCGGCGCCACCACAGCCACTTGCCCGCTGCGCTCGAGCGCGGCGGCGATGAAGCCGGAGGCTTTCATCTCCTCGACGAAGGCGCGCAGGTATTGCGCGCCGGCCTCGCCCGCCTGGCCGGCCTTCGTCGGCATGCCCATGGCCTGCCGGATGTCCTGGAAGTGGCCCTTCATCACCCTCATGTCGGGGTGGTCGGCGGCGTAGCTGTCGAGCGACTGGCGCACGCCCGCGACCGCATCGAGGTTATCGGCGACGAACAGGTCGATCATGGCGCGGGGGCCGCCGTTCGCGGCCCGCACGATGGTGGCGTGCTTGATGGTGCGGGTGAGAAAGAGGTCGTAAGCCGACCCGACCCCGACCGCAATTCTGATGCCGGGCTTGTCGACGTTGCCTACGTCCGCCAGCGGCGAATCCTGGCGCACCATGTAGGTGCCCTGGATGATGAGATAGGGCGCGGTGAATGCGATCTCCTTGGCGCGCGCCGGTTCGATCGCCAGGAAGGCGATGTCCCAGGCGCCGGCGCCGGCGGCCTTGAACACGTCGACCGCCGCCTCGTAGGGGACGAACTCGATCGCGACGCCGAGCCGCTTGCCGAGTTCGCGCGCCAGATCGGGCGTGACGCCGTGCGGCTCGCCCTGCGCGCCTCGCTGTACCAGAACGCTATTGCCGAAATTCAGCGCGACGCGGAGTTTTCCGGTCGGCGCGAGGTCGTGAACGGCGGCGGACCGGCGCCGGCTGGGCCGCGGCGGGAAGCATGGCGGCGAGCAAGAGGATGGCGGCGGTCAGCGGCAGCGGCGTCATGGTCGGCGGTCCTTGGGGCTTGGCCTCGTTTCCCGGATGCAGTGCAGCACGAAGTGATGCACTGCTGATCCGGGATCGTCGCAAACACCGAGATTTCGAAGGTCCCGGTTCTGCAGCGCATCACTGCGTGCTGCGCTGCGCCCGGGAAACGTACTTAAACCTAACGCCCATGTGGTCTGGCGGCACCGCGCATATCGGCCGCAACCGGCGCAAACGCAATGTTCCGTTCACTATGCGGGCCGCCCCGAGCCGTCCTACGTATTTCCGCCACAATGTGACCACGCTGGGGATCGATACCTGGGCGACGGGGAAAGGACGATGTGGGGTCGGGTCGGGGTTGCAGAAAGCATTGCGTGGCGGCGGCTCGCGCCGGTGGGCGCGTGCGCGGCGCTGTGCCTGACATTGGCGCATTGCTCGAATGCGAGCCGGGTCGACCCGAATTACGGCGTGTCGCCGAGCCAGCGCCTGGCCGACATAGGCGCGCCGGTCCCCAAGGGCGGCGGCAGCTATAAAGTCGGCACGCCCTTACACGGTCGCCGGCAGGGTCTATGTGCCGGAGGAAAACCCGCATTACCGCGCCGAAGGCATGGCGTCCTGGTACGGCGACGATTTTCACGGCCGCGAGACCGCGAACGGCGAAGCCTACGACCTTTCCAGCATTTCCGCCGCGCACCCGACGCTGCCGTTGCCGAGCTACGCCCGCGTCACCAATCAATCCAACGGCCGCTCGATCATCGTGCGCGTCAACGATCGCGGGCCGTTCAAGGGTAACCGCATCATCGATGTCTCGGTGCGGACGGCGCAGCTCCTCGGCTTCCACGAGCGGGGCCTCGCCTGGGTGCGCGTGGAATATGTCGGCCGCGCGCCGCTTCAAGGCTCGGACGACCGCATGCTGGCGGCGACCTTGCGGCAGGACGAGCCGGCGCCGGCCCCGAGCACGGTGCGCGTCGCCGCCGACAAGCCGAGCGTCGTTCCGGTGGCGCTGGTGTTGCCGCCGGCGCGCAATCCGCATTTCGCCAGCGCCTATACCACCGACGCGGTGGATCCGCCGACCGGCCGGCTGCGGCCGGCGCCGTCGGGCGTCGATCAAAGCGCGGCCAACGGCACTCAGCAATTCGTCAATGGGCGCGGGCTCTATTGATCGGCGGAGGCGACGGTGCGGACGGGGCGGACATTCTCGCGGCCTTGGGGGGGCTTGATGTTGGCTGCGGCCGGCTTCATCGCCGGCGCCGTCGTCGTTGCGCAGGCCGCTGGGCCCGCGGCCACCAAGAAGGATGACTCCTTCCAGACCGCCGTGCCGGCCGCCATCCTCCTCGACCCCGACAGCGACAGCGTCCTCTACGACAAGAACGCCGATCAGCTCGTCGCGCCGGCGAGCCTGACCAAATTGATGACGCTCGAATACGTCTTCAACGAGATCAAGCAGGGCCGGCTCAAGCTCGACGACGAGATCGTCATCAGCGAGAACGCCTGGCGCAAGGGCGGCGCGCCGTCGCACGGCTCGACCATGTATGCGGCGATCCACAGCCGCGTGAAGGTCGAGGATCTCATCCACGGCATCATCGTCGATTCCGCCAATGACGCCTGCATCGCGCTCGCGGAGGCGCTCGCCGGCAACGAGCCGGCGTTCGCCGCCTTGATGACCAAGCGGGCGCGAGAGATCGGGCTCGAAAAATCGACCTTCGCCAACGCGACCGGCTATTCCGACCCGAACCTGCGGGTCACGGCGCGCGAAATGGCCCAGCTCGCCCGCCACATCATGACGACCTATCCCGATTTCTACCCCTACTTCTCCGAACGCGAATTCACCTGGAACAACATCCGGCAGCTCAACCGCAATCCGCTGCTCGCCATGGGCATCGGCGCCGATGGGCTCAAGACCGGCGAGACCTCGGAAGCCGGCGCCAATCTGGTCGGTTCGGCGGTCAACGACGGACTGCGGCTGATCGTCGTCGTCACCGGCGCCAAGTCGGACAAGGAGCGCGCCGAGGAGGCGCGCAAGCTGCTCGACTGGGGTTTTCATGGCTTCGAGTCGCGCTTGTTGTTCGCCGAAGGCCAGACCGTCGGCGAAGCCAAGGTGTTCGGCGGCAGTTTGAGCTATGTGCCGCTGATGGGACCGGGTCCCGTGCGGGTCATGATGCCGCGCAATTCCAACGAACGCCTGCAGGCGCGCATCGTCTACACCGGTCCGGTGCCGGCGCCGGTGCAGCGCGGTCAGGCGATCGGCAAGCTCAAAGTCTGGCGCGGCGAGAACCTCGCTTTGGAGGTGCCGCTCAAGGCCGCCGAGGATGTCGGGCCGGGCACCATGTCGCAGCGGGCGATGGATGCGGCAACGGAACTCATGATCGGCCTGTTACGGGCCGGCGTCGATCGGTTATGATGGCCGCCGAATTGCCTGGTCGGCAACGCTCCCAAAGTCGCCGCCAGCCTCGGCTTGTGCGTGAAGACCGTTCTGTAACGATTTGATCGTGCGTATTTATTTTCGACACAAAACCGAGGCGCCTGGAATTAGTCTGCGGGGAATGTCGATCGAGAGCCTGAATGCGCGGCAAATTCATCACCTTCGAAGGCGGCGAGGGCACCGGCAAGTCGACGCAGGCGGCCATGCTGGCGCTGCGGCTCGAAGCGCTCGGGCTCGGCGTCCTGCTCACCCGCGAGCCGGGCGGCTCACCCGGCGCCGAGATCATCCGCCATGTTCTGCTGTCGGGGGCCGCCGCGCCGCTCGGGCCGGACGCCGAAGCGATGCTGTTTGCGGCGGCCCGCGATGACCATATCCGCTGCGCCATCGCCCCGGCGCTGGAAGCCGGCAAATGGGTGGTGTGCGATCGTTTTGTCGATTCGACGCGGGTCTATCAGGGCACGCTGGGCAATGTCGATCAGCGCCTGATCCGGGCGCTGGAGCGCGTGTCGATCGGCGACGTCATGCCCGACCTCACGCTCGTCCTCGACGTTCCGGTCACCGTCGGACTCGAGCGGGCGGCGGCGCGGCGCAGCGGCTCACAGCCCGACCGGTTCGAGGCAGAGGACTTAGCGTTTCACGAACGGTTGCGCGAGGCCTATCTGGCCTTGGCCGCAGCGGAGCCGCAGCGTTGCATCGTGATCGACGCCAGCCTCGCCAAGGAGGCCGTCGCCAAGAGCGTGTGGGACGCCGTGAGTACCAGGCTCGCGCCGACGGCGGAGCGCCGCGTGCTCGAGGAGGCCGCCTCTTGAGTCCGCCGGCGAGCGAGGGCACTGAGGCGCCGCATCCGCGCCTGACCGACGTCTCTGTTCGGCCACGAGGGCGCCGAAGCGGCGCTGCTCTACGCCTATCGCGGCGGCCGCGTTCCCCACGCCTTCATGCTGGTCGGCCCCAAAGGCATCGGCAAGGCGACGCTCGCCTACCGCATGGCCCGTTTCGTTCTCGCCCATCCCAATCCGGCGGCGCCGGAGGTGCAAGCGGCAAGTTCGCTCGCGGTCGATGCCGAACATCCGGTCGCGCGCCGGATCGCCGCGCAGGCCCAGGGCGACCTTCTGGTCATCGAGCGCACGCTCAACGACAAGGGCGTGTTGCGCCAGCAGATCGCCGTCGACGACGTGCGCCGCACCGTCGGCTTTTTCGGCTCGACCGCCGGGGAGGGGGGCTGGCGCGTCGCCATCGTCGACGCCGTCGACGAACTCAACCGCGCCGGCGCCAACGCGCTCCTGAAGATCTTGGAGGAGCCGCCACGCCGCGCACTGCTGTTGCTGGTCGCCCACTCGGCCGCGCGGGTGCCGGCGACGTTGCGCTCGCGCTGCCGCATCATCACGTTGCGGCCGCTGGCGGCGGAGGAGGTCGCCTCAGCGCTCGCCGCCGCAATCGGGGAGCCGGCGGACGACCCGGCCATTATTGCGGCCGCGGAGGCCGCCGACGGCAGCGTGGCCCGCGGCCTCGCTTTTCTCGATGGCGACGCCTTGGTCCTGCGGCAGCGCGTGCTCGAAATGCTCGACCGGCTGCCAGCGAGCAACGCGACTGCGCTGCATGCCTTGGGCGACGCGCTTGCCGGCACCGACCCGCAGCCGCTCGCCGCCTTCCTCGATACGGTCAACGCCTGGCTCGCCCAGCGCCTCGGAACGGGCGGCGGCGAAATCGGCCGGCTGATACGGCTCGCCGAAGCCTCCGAGCGCATCAACGCCGCCGCGCGCGACGCCGAAACCTACAATTTGGACCGAAAGCCGCTCGTCTTCGGCGTGTTCGGCTTGCTTGCCGAGGCCACGCGCGGTTGATACCTATGCGCCACGCTGGCCGGGCTTGCCCGTCTGCGGGGCCGTAGCACTCGCTCCCGTCGAGCAAGCTCGCCCTTCAGCGCGGCGAAGGCCCGGCCTTTTGGTCTTTCAGCGCGTGCCAAGCGAGAATTGTTCGTGCGGACGCCGCTGGGTCACATTCCGTTTCGGTCGAACCGGAATGTGGTCCAGCATTCTTGATTTGTCGCATTTTCTTTCGGAAAGCCGGTGACCACCTTTCCGGAAAATGCTCTAGCGGTGCGCAAAGCCATGGCTGCCGAGCCGACGAAAAAGCCCTATTACATCACCACCGCGATCGCCTATCCGAACGGCGCGCCGCACATCGGCCACGCCTACGAGGCGATCGCGACCGATGCCATCGCCCGCTTCAAGCGGCTCGACGGCTATGACGTGTTCTTTCTCACCGGCACCGACGAGCACGGCCAGAAGATTCAGCAGACCGCGGCGCGTGAAGGCCTGACGCCGCGGCAATTGCTCGACCGCAATGTGCCGCTGTTCGAGGCCATGGTGAAGATGCTGGAGTGCTCGAACGACGACTTCATCCACACCACCGAAGAGCGCCACCACCGATCGTCGGAAGAAATCTGGCGGCGTATGGAGCGAAACGGCGACATCTATCTCGGCAAATATGCCGGCTGGTATTCGGTGCGCGACGAATCTTATTACGCCGAGGACGAAACCCACCTCGACGAACACAAGCGGCGCATTGCGACCAAGACCGGCACGCCGGTGGAATGGGTGGAGGAGGAGAGCTACTTCTTCCGCCTTTCGGCCTACCAGGACAAGCTGCTCGAGCTCTACCAGCGTCCGAACTATGTGCTGCCGAAGGAACGGCTGAACGAAGTCGCGAGCTTCGTGCGCGGCGGCCTGCAGGACCTTTCGGTCTCGCGCACCACGTTCGACTGGGGCGTTCGCGTGCCCGAGAGCGACGGCCACGTGATGTATGTGTGGGTCGATGCGCTGACCAACTACATCACCGCCGTCGGCTTCCCCGATACCGACAGCGAAAAATTCCGCAAATACTGGCCGGCCGACCTGCACGTCATCGGCAAGGACATCGTGCGCTTCCACGCCGTGTACTGGCCGGCCTTCCTGATGTCGGCCGGCATCGAGGTGCCGCGGCACATCTTCTCCCACGGATTCCTGTTCAACCGCGGTGAGAAAATGTCGAAGTCGGTCGGCAACGTCATCGATCCGTTCGCGCTCGCGCAAGCCTACGGCGTCGACCCGCTGCGCTATTTCTTTCTGCGCGAGGTGCCGTTCGGGCAGGACGGCAATTACAGCCACGAAGCGATCGTCGCCCGCATCAATGCCGACCTCGCCAACGATCTCGGCAATCTGGCGCAGCGCTCGCTCACCATGGTGGCGCGCAATTTTTCCGGCGTGCTGCCGCAGCCGGGCGCGTTCAGCGCCAACGACGCGGCGATCCTGGCCGCCGCCGACGCCATGATCGGCAAGGCGCGCGAGGCGATGGCGACCCAGCAATTGCACCATGTGCTCAATGCCGTGTGGGCGGTGGTCGCCGAAGCCAACCGCTATTTCGCCGGCGAGGCGCCGTGGGCGCTCGCCAAGACCGACCCGGCGCGGCAGGGCACGATCCTTTACGTCACCGCCGAAGTGTCTGCGTCAGGTCGGCGATCCTGGCGCTGCCTTTCATGCCGTCTGCGGCGGCGAAATTGCTCGATCTCCTAGCCGTGCCTGCGGCCGAGCGCGATTTTTCCGTGCTCGGCGGCAAGCACCGCATCGCGGCCGGCAGAACACTGCCGGCGCCGGCGCCGGTGTTTCCGCGTTATGTCGAGGCGGAGGCGCCGTCGGCGCAATAGCCATGTTGATCGACAGCCATTGCCATCTCGATTTTCCCGATTTTTCCGGCGAGCTCGATGCCGTGGTCGCGCGCGCGCACGCCGCCGGCATCGCCCGCCTGGTCACCATCTCGACGCGGGTTGCGCGCCACGCCGAGGTGCTGGCGATCGCGGAACGTTTTGCCGACGTCTTTTGTTCGGTCGGCACCCATCCGCACCACGCCCATGAAGAACTCGACGTGACCGTCGCCGACCTTGTCGCACGCACGCGTCATCCCAAGGTCGTCGCGATCGGCGAAGCCGGGCTCGATTATCATTACGACAACTCGCCGCGCGACGCGCAGGAGCGGGGCTTTCGCACCCATATCGCGGCGGCGCGCGAGACCGGCTTGCCGCTGGTCATCCATACCCGGGAGGCCGACGCCGACACCGCCGCCATTCTCGAACAGGAAATGGGGAAGGGCGCCTTCCCCGCGGTGCTGCATTGTTTTACCGGCGGCCGCGAGCTTGCGCTGCGCGCCATCGAGCTTGGGCTCTACATCTCGTTCACCGGCATTCTGACCTTCAAGAACTCGGCGGCGCTGCGCGCGATCGCTGCGGAACTGCCGGCCGACCGCATCCTGGTCGAGACCGACGCACCCTACCTCGCGCCCGAACCCGTATCGCGGCAAGCGCAACGAGCCGGCGTTCGTCGTCGAAACCGCAAAAGTTCTGGCCGAGACCCGCGGCGTCTCGTTCGACGAGATCGCGCGCACAACCACGCAGAATTTCTTCCGCCTGTT
This sequence comes from uncultured Pseudomonadota bacterium, assembly GCA_963836095.1. GTDB lineage: Bacteria > Pseudomonadota > Alphaproteobacteria > Rhizobiales > Xanthobacteraceae > BOG-931. The sequence continues at coordinate 279,459 of CAWIHU010000008.1, read as the reverse complement.
CGCCAAAGTGCCGCGCCCGGCGGCGGTCGCCGCATGACGCTGCGCTTCACGATCCTCGGCTGCGGCTCTTCCGGCGGCGTGCCGCGGCCGGCCTTGGGCTGGGGCGTGTGCGATCCGAACAATCCGAAGAATCGCCGCCGCCGCACGTCGCTGCTGGTCGAGCGGCGCAGCCCTGCCCCGCCCGCGGGCGACGGCGGGGAGGGGGTGACGCGGGTCCTGGTCGACACCTCGCCCGACCTGCGCGAGCAGCTCCTCGACGCCGGCGTCGATTGGCTCGATGCCGTTCTCTACAGCCACGAGCATGCCGACCATACCCACGGCATCGACGATCTGCGCGCGCTGTTCATGCGCCGGCGCCGCCGCGTCGATGTCTATCTCGATGAAGCCACCGCGCGCATGATGCACATCAGGTTCGGCTATTGCTTCGCGACGCCGGCCGGCAGCGAGTATCCGCCGATCGTCACCGGACATCATCTGGAGGTCGGCACGGCGGTCCGCATCGCCGGCGCCGGCGGCCCGATCGAGGCGCTGCCGCTGCGGCAGGAGCACGGCGACATCGAGTCGCTCGGCTTCCGCTTCGGCAACGTCGCCTATTCCTGCGACCTCAAAACGCTGCCGCCCGAAAGCGCCGCCGCGCTCGGCGGCCTCGATGTCTGGATCGTCGACGCCTTGCGCCGCACGCCGCATCCCAGCCATTTCTCGCTGACCGACGCGCTCGAATGGATCGAGCGCCTTAAGCCGCGCCGCGCCATCCTCACCAACATGCACTCCGACCTCGACTACGAAACGCTGCGCGCCGAACTGCCGCCGAACGTCGAGCCGGGGTATGATGGGATGACGTTCGATGTTCCATAATATGTCTTATGCGAATCACCCTAGCTGGAGCGTCTCGGCGGGAGCGCCCGGCCGCCTAGCGCCTCTGCGCTCCCTCGATCAAAGCCCGCGTAATCGGCTTGGCGGCTTCGCTGCGCAGCTCGGCGCCATGCTGTTCGAGGCCTTCAGGGCGGGAACCGTGCGCCGGTGAGTCCGTTCGAAGCATAGGACCGTCGGACGGTTTGCCGTCTCGGAACGAAGCGCACGAGCATGGAACAAGGCGCGGGGTCAGGCCGTTTGTCTTGGCAGCGGCCACAAGCCTGCCTTTGGCTGGAGTGTCCGCGGCCCTTCATCAGCCCCGAACGAAAGGTGATCCCGTGAGCAAGGTCAGAAGCCTTGAGCGTCCCCAAACAAAGCCCGCCCGGCTCGATACGCCGACCGATCTGTCGAGCCAGGGCGTGCAGGAAATCGCCGCCAAGCTCAATCCCGTCCTGGCCGACGTCTTCGCGCTCTATCTCAAAACCAAGAATTTCCACTGGCATGTCAGCGGTCCGCACTTCCGCGATTATCATCTCATGCTCGACGAGCAGGGCGAGCAGATCTTCGCGGCCACCGACGTGCTCGCCGAGCGGGTGCGCAAGATCGGCGGCACCACGTTGCGCTCGATCGGCCATATCGGCGAGCTGCAGTCGATCGAGGACAATGACGAGGAGTTCGTCGCGCCGAACGACATGCTGCAAGAGCTGGTGCAGGACAACAAGACGCTCGTCGCCGAGATGCGCGAAGCGCACGAAGTCGCCGACAAGCACGGCGACGTGGCGACCGCGAGCCTCCTGGAAAACTTCATCGACGAGGCCGAGCGGCGGACCTGGTTCCTGTTCGAAGCCAGCCGCAAAGGCGACGCTTCGGGGCATTGAAAAGTCTTCGCGTCACGGCCGTCGTCACGCTGCTCGCGCAATGACGAAGACGGCAGGGTCTGATAGAGGTGCCGCTTTCTCAGTGGAACCTCACCCATGTCCCCTACCACGGCCCCTGCCCCTTCGCGCGACATTGCCCGGCTGATCGAGATCATGGCGGCGCTACGGACGCCGAACACCGGCTGTCCGTGGGACCTGGCGCAGAATTTCGCGAGCATCGCGCCTTATACGATCGAAGAAGCCTACGAGGTCGCTGACGCCATCGCGCGCGGCGACCTTGACGATCTCAAGGACGAACTGGGCGACCTATTGCTGCAGGTCGTGTTTCACGCCCGCATGGCGCAGGAACAAAGCGCGTTCGAGTTCGGCGACGTCGTCCAAGCCATCACCGAGAAGCTCATTCGCCGACATCCGCATGTGTTCGGCGAGAAAGCATGCGCACGATCCGCAGGCGGTCGAAGGCCTGTGGGAACAGATCAAAGCGCAGGAGAAGGCGCAGCGCGGCCGCGCCGAGGAGAACGGCGCGCTCACCGGGGTGCCGGTCGGGCTTCCCGCGCTGACCCGCGCGCTGAAACTTCAGGCCAAGGCCAGCCGCGTCGGCTTCGATTGGAACGACCCGCGCGCGGTACTGCGCAAAATCCGCGAGGAGACCGACGAGATCGAGGCGGCGCTGAGCGGTGGCGAAGACGCCGAGGCGGAAGCCGCGGCGGAAGTCGGCGATCTTCTGTTCGCCGCGGTCAACCTCGCCCGGCACCTCGATGCCGATCCGGAAGCCGTGTTGCGGCAAACCAACCAAAAATTCGAGCGCCGCTTCGCGTCGATCGAACGCGCGCTGGCCGCGCGGGGCAAGAAGCCGCAGGATGCGACCCTCGCCGAAATGGAAGCGCTGTGGGAGGAAGCCAAGGCGCGAGAATAGCGAATAGCGAGTGGAAAGAACCCGCCGAGCGTTAGCTATTCGCTGTTGGCCACTCGCCATTCGCTATTCGCAAATTTCTCCCGCACCGCCTTCGCCTTGTCCGGGTCCGCGCGCACGGTCATCGTGACGCGACCGGTCGTTTCGTCGCTGGCGCGGTGGATCACTTCGGTATGGCGATGCAGCCAGCTCGCCCCGGCGCCGTCGGCGGCGTCGAGGACGAGTTCGATGAGCACGCGCCCGGCGGCGAGCCGCGTCTCGATGGCGGCTGAAAGCGCGTCGAGCCCCTCCCCTGTGATTGCCGAAACCATGACCGGCCGCTCGGCCTGCGGTCGGCGTTCGGCAAGGTTTTGCAGACGCGTGCGCTCCCCAGCGTCGAGCCGGTCGATCTTGTTCCACACCTCGATCAGCACCTGCTTGCCGCCGCCAGCGCCATGCGGATCGATGCCGAGTTCGCCGAGCACTTTTTCGACATCGCGCAGTTGCGCCTCGGCGTCTTCGTGGGAAACGTCGCGCACGTGCAGGATCACGTCGGCTTCGATCACCTCTTCCAGCGTGGCGCGAAACGCCGCGATCAGCATGGTCGGCAGGTCGGAAATGAAGCCGACCGTGTCGGACAGGATGATGCGCGCGCCGTGCGGCAGGTCGACGGCGCGCAGCGTCGGATCGAGCGTCGCAAACAGCATGTCGGCGGACAATACGCTCGCCCGCGTCATGCGGTTGAACAGCGTCGATTTCCCGGCATTGGTATAGCCGACCAAAGCGACGATCGGATAAGGCACGCGGCGGCGGCTGTCGCGATGCAGTTCGCGCGTGCGCTTGACCTTGACCAATTCGGCTTCGATCTTGGCGAGGCGCTCCTCGATCATGCGGCGGTCGGCCTCGAGCTGGGTCTCGCCGGGGCCGCCGAGAAAGCCGAAGCCGCCGCGCTGGCGCTCGAGATGCGTCCAGGTGCGGACCAGCCGGCTTTTCTGGTAGGTCAGGTGCGCATGCTCGACCTGCAGCGCGCCTTCACGGGTGCGTGCGCGCCGGCCGAAGATTTCCAGGATCAAGGCGGTGCGGTCGAGCACCTTGGCGTCCCAGGCGCGCTCCAGATTGCGCTGCTGCACGGGCGAGAGCGCGCAGTCCATCACCACGACGCCGGCGCCGACCGTTTTGACGAGGCCGGCGATCTCATCGACCTTGCCTTTGCCGAGATAGGTCGCCGGACGCAGCGCGTTGAGCATGACGATGCCCGACTGGCCGACATCGAGATCGATCGCCGCGGCAAGCCCGACCGCCTCGTCGAGCCGCGCCGCCGGTACGCGTTGCGGCGCGCCGGCGCGGGCGCCCGGCCGCCGCAACACCGGCTCGATCACCAGCGCGCGGGCGGTCGCCACGCCCAAAATGCCCTCACCCTGCACTCCCCCGCGTGCGGGGGAGGCCAAGGTCGGGGTATTCGTGTCGCGAGCCCGCGGCTCCAATCAGACCTTTTCCCCGGAAGGCGCGCCTTCCTCGGCACCCTCGAAGAGCTGGACGGGGTGACCTGGCATGATGGTCGAGATCGCGTGCTTGTAGACGAGCTGCGAATGTCCATCGCGCCGCAACAGCACGCAGAAATTATCGAACCAGGTCACGACGCCCTGCAGCTTCACGCCGTTCACCAGAAAAATGGTGAGCGGAATTTTCGCCTTGCGGACGTGATTGAGGAAGGTGTCTTGCAGATTTTGTGCGCGGTCGGCTGCCATGGCCGTTGTTTCCGTTCTTGTACCGCGGGCCCCTACCCCGCGGGTCTTTTCTTGAACTTCCAAAATAATGCGCGGGTTGGGCAAAGCGAAACCCACCTTGCAAAACCCACCTTGCAAGCCACAACTTCAGACGGGTTTCGTGGGGCTCAACCCATCCTCACCGTTTTCCGGCCCGCCCCAAGGACGGGAACGGGCCAAGCTGATCATTAGACGGCACGGCGGGCGTCGATGCAAGCCCATGGCGGCGGCAAAATCCAACCGGCGCGTGGCGATGGGGGTGCGTGATGGGTATGGGGATGGCAGATTCACCCCTGCTCCGCGAACTGGTGGAACGCCCGTCCCAGCGCGGTCGCGACCGGTCCGGGCTTGCCGTCGCCGATCGCGCGGCCGTCGATGCGCACCACCGGCACCACGATCTGGGTGGCAGAGGTGGCAAACGCCTCGCGCGCCGCATAGGCCTCGGCGAGGCCGAACGGCCGCTCCTCGATCGCAAGCCCCTGCGCCTTGATCGCCTCGAACAGCACCGTGCGGGTGACGCCGCGCAGAATGCCTTGGTCGGCCGGGCGCGTCACCACCGTGCCGGCCGCGGTGACGATCCAGGCATTGGCCGAAGCGCCTTCGGTGACGTTGCCGTCCTTGTCGACGAACCAGGCGTCGCGCGCGCCCTCATCGATCGCCGCTTGCTTGGCCAGCACATTGGGCAACAGGCTGATGGTCTTGATGTCGACGCGGCCCCAGCGGATGTCCGGCACGCTGATGACCGCGATGCCTGTAGCGGCGAGCGTGGCGTTGCGCGTCTTGGTCAAGCGGGCGCGCCGTGACGACCAGGCTCGGCGCGACCTCGGGCGGCGGAAAGGCATGATCGCGCCGGGCGACGCCGCGGGTGACTTGCAGATAGAGGACGCCGTAACCGATGCGGTTCTTCGCCACCACCTCGTGCAGCACGAGCCGCAGCGCGGCTGCCGACATCGGCATCCGGATGCGCAATTCGTCGAGCGAGCGCTTAAGCCGGGCGAGATGGCGCCGCGCGTCGATCAGCCGCCCTCCCCGCACCTCGCAGACTTCGTAGACGCCGTCGCCGAACTGATAGCCGCGATCCTCGATCGACACTTTGGCGTCGGCAAGCGGCAAATAGCGGCCATTGACGTAGGCGATACGGCTCATCGTGGATCGCGGGTCAATCGATGCCCAGCGCCTTGAGCTTGCGATGCAAGGCCGAGCGCTCCATGCCGACGAACTCGGCGGTGCGCGAGATATTGCCGCCGAAGCGATTGATCTGCGCCAGCAGATATTCGCGCTCGAACACCTCGCGGGCCTCGCGCAAGGCGAGAACTCATCAATTGTTCGCCGCCGTCGCCGTTCGGCATGTTCGGGATCATCGAGCCAACGTCCTGCGGCAGCATGGCGGCCGTGATCACCGCGTCCGGGTCGCCACCGGCGAGAATCATCACCCGCTCGACGTTGTTGCGCAGCTGGCGCACATTGCCGGGCCAGTCGTGCGACTGCAGTACGGCGAGCGCATCGTCGCCGATCGTGCGCTTGGGCAGGCCGGTCGATTGCGAAATCTGCGTCATGAAATATTCGACCAGCTCCGGAATGTCCTCGCGCCGCTCAGCGAGCGGCGGCACGCGCACCGGCACCACGGACAGCCGGTGATAAAGGTCCTCGCGGAACTTGCCGGCCGCGATGTCGGACTCGATGTTGCGGCTGGTCGACGACACGATGCGCACGTCGACCGAGACCTTGGTCGAGCCGCCGACGCGCTGGAACGTCTGCTCGACCAGGACGCGCATGATCTTGTTCTGGGTCTCGCGCGGCATTTCGGCGATTTCGTCGATGAACAGCGTGCCGCCGTGCGCCTCTTCGAGGGCGCCGACCGTGCGGCTGCCGCTGCCATTGCCGCCCTCGACGCCGAACAGCTCGACCTCCATGCGGTCCGGCGTGATCGCGGCGGCATTGATGACCACGAACGGCGCATTGGCGCGGCTCGACAGCGCGTGAATGGTGCGGGCGGCCAGCTCCTTGCCGCTCCCCGAGGGACCGACGATGAGGACGCGGCTGTTGGTCGGCCCGACTTTTTCGATGGTCTGCCGCAGCGCATTGGCGGCCGGCGAGCGGCCGACCAGCGCGGCGGCGTGCGGGGCGGTCTGCTTGAGTTCCCTCACCTCGCGCTTGAGCCTCGAGTTTTCCAAGGCGCGCTCGGCCACCAGCAACAGACGGTCGGCCTTGAACGGCTTTTCGATGAAGTCGTAGGCGCCGCGCTTGATCGCCGAAACCGCGGTCTCGATGTTGCCGTGGCCGGAGATCATCACGATCGGCAGTTCCGGATTGTCCTGCCGCAGCAGGTCGAGCAGTTGCAGCCCGTCGAGGCGGCTGCCTTGCAGCCAGATGTCGAGGAACACCAGGTTGGGACGGCGCGCGGCGACCGTGGCCAGCGCCTGGTCGCTGTCGCCCGCAGTGCGGGTGCCGTGACCCTCGTCCTGCAGAATGCCGGCGACCAGATCGCGGATGTCCGCTTCATCATCGACGATCAAAATATCGGATGCCATGATTTACACCGCCGCCTGACGCGTTTCACCCGGCGCCGCGGCGGCCTCGAGCGGCTCCGCGATGAAACGCAATTGCATCCAGGCGCCGCGCGCGCCGGCGATCTTTTCCGCGGCGTCGCGCAATTCGATGCGGCCGCCGTGCTCTTCCAGAATGCGGCCGACGATGGCGAGGCCGAGCCCGGTGCCCTTTTCGCGCGTCGTCACATAGGGCTCGAGCAGGCGCGCGCGGTTCTCCTTGGGCAGGCCGATGCCGTTGTCGATCACGTCGATGATGACCTCCTTGCCGTCGCGCCGCGCGCTCACGGAGATGCGGCCGCGCTCCGCCGCGCGACCTTCCCCAACCTGCGGCGGTACAGCGCCGATCGCTTCGGTCGCGTTCTTGATGATGTTGGTGAGCGCCTGCGAGATCAGCCGCCGGTCGAACCGCGCCGACATGGTTTCCGCCGGCAACTCCACATCGAAGTCGATGTCCGGATGGGCGACGCGCATCAGAAACACCGCCTGGCGCACGGTGTCGGCCACGTCCTCGGCGGCGATCACGGCCTTGGGCATGCGGGCGAAGCGCGAGAATTCGTCGACCATGCGCTTGATGTCGTCGACCTGGCGCACGATGGTGCCGGTGCATTGCTCGAATACGCCGTCGTCATCGACGATGACCTTGCCGTATTTGCGGCGCAGCCGTTCGGCCGACAACTGAATCGGCGTCAGCGGATTTTTGATCTCGTGGGCGATGCGCCGCGCGATGTCGGCCCACGCCGTCGAGCGTTGCGCCAAAACGAGCTCGGTGATGTCGTCGATGGTGATGACGTAGCCGTGCTCGGATTCAGCCGCCTGTTCGCTCGTCACGCGCACGGAAAAATTCCGCTCCTGATCGTTGCGGCTCACCGTGACCTGGCGCTGGACCAGGCGCTGATTGCCGTTGCGCGCGAGCTGAAAAATCTCGGCGAGTTCGGGCGCGACCTCGGTCAGCGGCCGGCCGAGCGCCTCGCTCTCCGCCCGCGCGAGCAATCGCTCGGCGGAGCGGTTGAGGATGGTGATGCGGCCATCGGCATTGACGCCGACGACGCCGGCGCTGGCGCCCGCCAACACCGCTTCGGTAAAGCGCCGGCGGCTGTCGATCAGGTCGCGGGCGCGCACGATGTCGTCGTGCTGCGTGCGCAACTCGGCCGTCATCTTGTTGAAGGTCTGCCCGAGCTGCGCGAGATCGCCTTCGGAGCGCACGACCGGGACCTGAATGTGGAGATTGCCGGTCGAGACGACGTTGGCGGCGCCGATCAGCCGGCGGATCGGCGCGACCAGCCGGTTGGCGAAATCGAGCCCGATCCACGCCGAGGACAACAGCACGATGAGCGCGATGACGGTGAACATCAGCGCGAAGGCGATCTGGATGCCGACGCTGTGGGCTTCGAGATTGGCGTATTCGCCGACGCTCTCCTGCGTCGCGCGCAATTGCTGGACGACGCGCGGATCGAGCAGGCGCGCGACGTAAAGATAGGTGTCGTCATAGCCGTGCAGCTTGACGGCGGCGGCGACGTGATCGCCTTCCGGAATGAGCGCGACCTGCGGCTCCTCCTCGGTGATCTGTGCGAACAATTCCCGCGACGGCAGCACGATCGCCTTGTCCATTTTGAGGTCGGCGCGCTCGACGGTCGAGCCGTCGGGGCGGATCATGATCGCGGCGGAGAGCCCGCGCGCGGACGCCTGCGCGGTCAGGAATTTGCGGAACTTGTCGCGGTCGGTGTCGAACATCGGCTTGGCGCGGCTGATGTCGAACGCCATCGCCATGATCTCGCCGCGGATCGCCTGGGCATGCTCGCTGACATAGGCGTCGGCCACGATCAACGACTGCTCGATCATGGCGCGGGTGCGGGTCGAGAAGAAGCGATCGAGGCCGCGATCGAGCGTCGTCGACGCCACCATGGAGACGAGCACCGTCGGCACCGCGGCGATGACGGCGAACAGGCCGACGATCTGCACGTGGAGCCGCGAGCCGGCATGGCCGCGCCGACGCGCGCGCACCACCGCCCAGACGTCGCGACCGATGACGGCAAGCAAAAGCAACCCGGTCAGGGCGTTACCGAGGAGCAGCTTGACCACGACCTCGTGCACGGGCGCGATCGGCGTGAGGCCGGACAGCACCAGGAAGGTCGCGGTGGCGGATAGGAGCGCCGCCCCGACCGCAATGGCCCCGATCAGCCGGGAGGTGACCGGCATCGGTGCCGACATGGCCGGTTCCTTGGCCGAATCCAGCGGAGCGACCTGATCGGCAGTCGTCATGCACGCCTTAAGACGCGGGACTGGATAAGCGGCAGGACGAATGGAGCCCCGGTCCATTCGCGCCAAACGAATGCAGTGATGCTTTTATACAACAATGTTGCCTAATTGCGACAATTCCTAGGCGTTTGCAAAGGCTCGTCCGGCATCGCTGGGCAGCTTTGCGGCTACTCCTTGACCCGATCGCTGCGCCATGAGCTCTGCCAATCGCACCAGGATGCGCCGCGTCTCGTCGTCCCGGATGCCGGCATAGGCCTCGAGCAATTTGGCCGCCCCGGATATCCGCAGATTTGCGAGCGAGTCCTTCGTTCCTCCCGTCTCCTTGTCCAATCCGAACATGGCGGAGATCGGCACCTGGAAAATTTCGGAGATCCGCAAAAGGCGCCCGGCGCTGACCCGGTTCGAGCCGGTCTCGTATTTCTGGATCTGCTGGAACGTCAGGCCCAGACGTTCGGCCAGATCGGTTTGCGACATGTGCCGCCACATTCGCAATGCGCGGATACGCTGCCCAACCGCGCGGTCATACGGATCCGATCTTCGCGACCCTGTCATGGCTTCACCAATCCGCGAATGACGCGTCGAGAGTGACGCCATGTTGGTGCAATGGCGATACGTCATATTCCGTGTTTTCGTATCATTTCGCAACCAAACCTAGAATAACCATCGGCCGCGTGTTAATTGCTTTCCCGGACGCACTCACGATCGGAGGCACCGGCACGTCGCGGACGCTTCCTCTACGACACCGCAGGTAGGCCTCACCGGGCCGTTTTTTCCAGGAATTGGTGGCATAGCATAATGGGTGACGGCGTTCTCATGACCGGCGACGAGGAAGAGCCCGATCTTCGATCGCACCCGTTCGATACGGCCGCCCCTTCGATCTCGCGGCGGGCGGTCGATCAAACGAGCCTGCTCAGCGGCAATTATTGGGGGGAGTTGCGGACCTTCCTGTGCGTCGCGAAGGCCGGTAGCCTCAGCCGGGCCGCCGAACTGTTGGGATCGAGCCACGCGACGGTCGGCCGCGAAATCCGCCGGCTTCAGGACCATATGGGCTCCCAGCTCGTCATCCTGACGAAGAACGGCGCGCAACTGACGCAGAAGGGACAGGCGCTGACCAACGAACTTCTGCGTCTGGATCAGCGGCTGTTTTCCATCGCCAACGATCTGCGGGCGGAGAAAGCGGAGGCCGAGGGCACGGTGCGGCTCGGCATCACCGACGGGCTCGGCGTCATCTTCCTGGTGCCCGAGCTGCGGCGCTTCTCGATGCAGTATCCGCGGATCCAGGTGCACCTGAAGAGCCCGGGCAATTTCAAGAATTTGCGCGAAAACCAGACCAACGTCATCCTCGGCTTCTCGCCCGATCCCTCCCATGACATGACGAGCCTGCCGCTCGGGTGGCTGCATTTCATCCCGGTCGCGAGCGAATCCTATATCGAACGGATGGGCGTGCCGACCCCCGGCAACGTCGAACGGCATTTGTTCATCAATTCCGAGATCTATTCCGCCAAGGGCGGCGTATGGGACGGCTGGCACGCGCTCATCAATCGCGGGACGGTCGCGCATTACTGCGACGCATCGATCTCCTACGGCATGATGGTCAAGGCCGGGCTCGGGATCGGTCTCCTCGCCAATTACAACATGATGGAGCCGACGGCGCGGCCACTCGATCTCGACGTGCACGTCAAGCTGCGGCTCTATGCCGTCGCGCTCACGGAGCGGCTGGCGGCAAAGCCGGTCCGCGTCGTCTTCAACATGGTCGAGAAAATGTTCGGCCTGCGCAATCCCTGGTTCCAGGACCAGATGGCGCTTGCGGTCGACGATCCCGTCTATCGCGAGGGATACGGCATGCTTTTCAATCTGCAAGACCGTTCGTTAGCAGAACGTTCGGTCGCAGACCGTTCGCCAGCGGACCGTTCGCTGGAAGACCGCTCCCTGGAAGACCGCTCCCTGCAAGATCGCTCGCCCCTCGACGCCGCCGACACCGCCGACACCCGTTCGGAAAAATCGAGATAGCGATTGCCGGTGTCCTCCAACAGCTCGGCGAGCACGACCGACGGCTTCGGCGTGGTGTCGAGGATGCGGCGGAACATCTCGTTTTGAATGAGCAGGCTGCGGCGGATGTGCTCGATGAGCGCCGCGCTTCGCGTGTCCAACGAGGATTCGCGCGGATCGACCGGCAAGAACTTGTTCATCAGCTTATTCATCGCCGGTCTCGAATGCACTCGGCTTGTCCCATTGGCCTTCGATCCGGAACAGTACTTTCGGATGCGATTGCAGGGTGATGGCGCCCGGCGCCGGCTTGAGCCGCTTGACCAGTTCGATATAGGGCTCGTGACCTTCGGTGACGACGACCGGGCGCCCCTCCACCGGCTCGAACCCGAGCACCAGCTCCCAGACCCGGGCGTACCGCGGCTCGGCATGCGTCACCAGGGTGTCATAACCCTTCATGGCGACGTGATCGAAGATGAAATTCGAGCACAGTTTGAGAATGCGCGCGCTGCGATAGGCCGGCCGGAAGGCCGTGCGCTCGATCTTGGCGAAGTCGCGGAACCAGCGGATGCGGGTGGCGCCGATCGGCTCCTGCTTGGCGTAGGCCAAAATATGGGTGGCCTGATAATCGTTGCCGTCGATCGCCTGAGCGGCGGTCAGCCCGGTGTCCTCCATGAAGCAGATCGCGCGTATGGCGATCGCGTGCATGAACTGCTCGGCCGAACTGACGACCTGCATGTGGATATCGTTGTCAATTCGTACACTGTTCTTCGCCGACACTTGACTGCCCTCGATTTGGAGGCGTGCCTATGCGAAAATGCCTTTCCTCGGGGGCGAGCGGAAGACACGCTTTGAACGGCGGTTGTTCAGATATGAACGATGACCCGAGTCTGCTTGCTGAGTGCCCCCCTGGTGAGTGTCCGCCCGGTGAGCTTGTCGCGTTCGCCACCATCTGCACGGAAGCGGCCCGGCGCCACGGCGACGATTGGCGCGCCGTCGAAATGCACATCAAGAAGTGCGTCGACGCCCTGCCCGAGGACCAGCGCCAGCGCATCGCCAGGGAAATGGACCGGGTGCTGCGCTATGTCGCGCCGCAGGTCGGGGCGCAGACGCATTGAGGGGTTTGGGCGGGTAACGCGGCTCGCGGCATGGGTTTCGCCCTATCATCCAGCCTGCTTGGGGTTCCTTGAAGTCTCCGGGTGGCAATGTTATCCTGAAAAACATGAAAATTCGCCTGTCTCCTGATCAGGAAGCTCGCCTTGCGGCGCTCGCGGCCGGCGCCGGCCGCAGCCCAGACGAGGTCGTGCAGGAAGCGCTCGCGCTGTGGCAAGCCCATCAAGTTCAGCGCCAGGAGGGAACGCACACCCCCGCCGAAGCCGCCGCTCGCATTCGTGAGTTGCGCAAGGGTAATCTTCTGCCCGAGGGCGAGACGATCAGAGACCTCATTGATCACGGGCGTGCGTGACATTCGTCCCGATAATTCGGTCGCCATGCGCCATCAACAACCCGCCGCGCCCGTCATGAAAAACACCAATACCCTGATTTTACTTCCGCTTTTGGGGCGATAGCCGACATAGCTGCACATGCTGTTGGCCGCGTCATCCGAGTCGAAAGTGACCCTCTGGAGACACGCTGAGAGAATTCCTGCTACGTCTACGCCATGCCGTTAGGCCTGCGCCAAAAAAAATGGCAGGTCCAATGCGTAGCCCTCCCCCTCGCGCCGAGTGAGGTGGAACGTGAGCTTCCGCGAGCCGGCGTCGTCAGAAGGCGATCTTCAGTGAAGCCTTATAGATATTCTGTTTCACAAAAGTCGCAGGGTCCGTGCCCTGGCTATAGGACAAGGCAAAATTTATAGTTGGGGTCGAGGCGTCCGAGGTCGAATTCAGCTTGGCACAATATTGCGATTGACCGGCGAGATTGTAGTCGATTTCCGCTCCATATTCGTAAAGGGGCGTTTGAAACACGGCGTCCCACCAGTAATGCCCGGTGCCGACGATCGCAATCCTGCCGCACAGAAGCGGTCCCACCGAAGGCATATTCTGAAATAACACGCCTCGAACTTCAGCCGCGCCTCCCAAAAGGGCATAGGCGGTGTTCGGCGTAAAGTTGGTAAGTCCGGGATTGCCAACGTCGAATATATCTGTCTTCGCCCAGCACGCGAACGTAAGCGTCGAAAAAGGCAGGCGTGATGACATCGAACCTTCCTCCTAGGTGCGACAAGGGATCGAACGGTTCCCAAAGAATGTCTACCCCGCCGCTCTCAGCCTTCCCACGGAAGTCGGTTTGCCCGTACGGCATGAGTTGTATCTGCTCTGACGGGAATGCACTGTTGCAAAGGTAAACATCACTGTCGAATCCGAACCGCAGCGCGCTTTTCTCCTTGGGCGAGGTCGGCTGAAGGTATGTACCATCCGCAAATATAAATGGCCCGATCCCGTAATTGGAAATAAAAGCAGGAGCAGCTTTCTGACCGCACTTTTGTTGAAAATCCGGGGACGCCCAGTTATAGGCAGAGTATGCGATAAATCCGTTCACCGAGCCTGACTGAGTTTTGGCTTGTTGGTCGTCCGTATAGCTCGCTGAAGCGCCCTGGATGATTTTCCCGAGCAAGTCCTTTTGAGCTACCGAGATGTGATCATACTGGTCCTGACGAACGATAAAAAACGGATCGCTTGCATTTTGCGGCGTTGCCGCGGCGGGTCTCGTCGTGGGAGTCGGTTGCGCATTCTTAACGACTACGGGTACGTTGTTTGGGGACGCGGGTTTATTGAAACTTTCGCATTTCCTTAGCACGTTGTCGGCTCCGAGGCGCGATAGCTCGCGCTCCAGGTGCATCAGCTTTTGGCAATCAGCGGCAATCTGCGTGTCCTTAGATGCAGATGGAGCATTTTCCGCTTCCGCCCGCTGCATAATCGAGGGCGCAATGACCAATGACCATACCAACATAGCGAGGACCGGGCGCATCTGGCGCTCTCCTGGTTCGGACGGCTTGGAGCGACCCTAAAGTTTGCTCTGAATGAGCGACACCAACAGGCCGACAGTCAGGTCTTTGATTTGGCTGTAGGAAAGAGATTTCGAATAATCAGGCCAAAAGGCGCTGTTAATTCTGCTCATCAAGATGTTGACGACCGGACCAGGTCCCAATCCTAAGGCGGAAACCTTGATGTTATCGTCCAGATCGTCGGCGCTCACACCAAGGCAACTGGCGAGTACCTGCCTTATCGCAGCGGGCGTCTTTGCAGGCGCTCGTATAGGGACATGCGCCGAAACAATTTCCGAGTGGCGGTCTATCTTTTCGGACAACGCCGTAACGGCGACCCGAAGGTCACGCATTGCCTTCGTGTAAGTTTGCAGAACAGTTTTGCTCGGCACACCGGCTTTGGAGCGCCCTTTGCCTGTTCGACTTTTTGTTCGATCTTTGGCCACCTTCACCCCCTGGTAACCAGCGGTACATCCAGCGCGTGCAAAATTGCTATTGCAAACAAAGAACCAATTTATCCCCGGAATTCACAGGGCATGCTTGTGGTGACAACCATTTGCCGCAAGGAAGCTCTTTCTTTTAGTCGTCCAAATCCCCTCGACGGAATGCCATGGCGCGCACCACGTCGCACCAGTGTCGAGCCCGCGCTGGCATTCGCACATCGGCTGATGGCCTTTCTTTGCCCCATTCCGCGGCTACTCAGCAACGCGTCGCCTTCGGAGTAGGCAGACATGAACTATGTTATGAGTACGCGGCCTAACACTACTTTGGCAGATTTACTCACGCCGCTGCTCGTTGCCAATCCATTTTCGGCAATGCGGGCATCGCTTCGGCAGAGGTCGAACGAAGAGTTCGAGAATGGCGTGGCGCACGGCAGGCAAAGTCGGCTGAGGCGGGGGCCCGCTGATTTTTTTTTTCCGCCTTACTGCTGCAAGGCGGCGATGCTGGAGAAAGGCGTAGGCGATCATCGTCATAAGCGCATGACGGTGAAGGCCGCGCCAGGATCGGCCCTCGAAGTGATCAAGACCGAGTTCTTCTTTCAGCTGCTGGTGAGCTTGCTCGCAAACCCATCGCGCCTTGATGGTGGCTGCCAGTGTGCGCAGGTCGGTCGTCGCCGGCAGGTTGGCGAGATAGTATTTCTTCTCTCCCGACATCCTGTGTTCGCCAATAAGCCAAGCCTCGTTCCCGGGCAGATGCTGTTGACCCTTGTCCCTGATCCGTTGTGGCGGTCCGTCGGCCACCCGCACACGGATAGCAGCAAAACGAGCCTTGAGCTTTCCTTTCGTGCCGCTGCGCCAACTGATGTTCCGCCATGTGGCATCGGCCAGCATGTCCTCGGCCGGCATCGACAGAATGTCAGGAATGGACCGCTTGCGGGGGCGTCCACGCTTGGCAACCGGCCAGATCATCCGCACATCGGCAGGGTACACCTTGAGGTGACGCGGGATGCCAACCGCCCAGGGTAGTTTGCGCGCCGTAAGGCCCTGACGGAACGGCGCGCTTAGCCCATAACCGGCATCCGCCAGCACACAGCCAAAGTGCACACCGGCTGCGATGACACGATCGATCTCTGCCAGGGCGATCTCTGGCTTCGTGCGTGCCGCTCGATATTCGACCGGAACGCCCGCTCGCTTTAATCGAGTTCGGTTGCTCGTCCAACTCTCGGGAAGAAACAACCGCAACGCCAGCATGACCGGCACTTCGCCGCGCGCCAGCGTCAGCGACACCAGCGTCTGGCAATTGGCGGTCTTGCCCAGCGTCGAAGCATATTGCGGAGCCACACCCACCGAATGCGTGCCCTTTTTGGGAATCGCGGTGTCGTCGATCACCAGCACGGCATCGCCACCGCCGAGCAGTTTATCCGCCTGAACAAGCAGTTCTGTCTCGACCGGCGTCGCATCCCAGACCCCGGCAGCAACGAAGTGGTGCAATTGATCATATTCGCCCGGCGCAAGCCGCTCAGCCATCGGCTGAATGCTCTTGCGCTCGCCAGGGCCAATCAGCCCCGAAACGTAGAGTGGACACATTTGGCGCCGCGCCTTGTGACCCAACCGGGCCAAAAACGGCTCGAGAAAGCGTCCAAGCTCTTCCCTCCAATCCGAAGCTCTGCCAGCCATGGTCGGCCCCTCCAAAAGCCGACCACCCATGAGTCACAGAAAAACTGATTTGGGAATCCCGTACCGCTCAAAAATCTGCCAAAGTAGTGCTAATCCTGCCAAATGTCGTCTCTGATCTCGGGACGGCCCCCTTGACTGTGTCCGCAAATAAGATACACACTCGTCATCGAGGGACGCCTTCGCGAGGGCACTTTCGAGGGTGGAGCGAGTGCGGTGCCCGCGCGCGGTCTCCACAGTCCGCACGCGGGCAGCTTCGGGCATCATCTGACCGGCACTACGACCGGTCCGGGAGGTGCGTTCCCTGGACTGGGACTGGCGGGCGCGGGTAACGCCCGTTTAGGAACGCGAGGTCTCTTCCTCCCGGTTGAGGAAGCCTTACAGGATCGAACGTCCCGCCTCGTTCCCAGGAAGCCTGGCCTGAAGTTGCGCCCGCGGGCCGAAAGGCCCAACGGCAAGAGCCGCGGTGGAACGCCGACAGGCGAGCGGCCCCCCCCTACCCTCCCCCGCGTGCGGGGGAGGGTGGGGAGGGGGTCGCGGCCGTGCCGCAGCACGGCATCATGAGACACTGCGTCTGTCGGCGTTCCGCCTCCCTTATTTGTAACGAGTGGGGAGTAGCGAATAGCGAGTGGGGAATGGCGAATAGAGAATAGAGAATAGAGAATAGAGAATAGAGAAATATAGAATAGAGAATAGAGAATAGAGAATGGAGACATAGGGCAGCGCGCCATTCGCTACTCGCCATTCGCCATTCGCTTTAAGTCTGCAAAACTCGGGCGCCAATGCGTCGCGAGAATGCGATTATATGTTCGCCCGGGCCATGTCCGACTTGGCGTTGCTATTGCCTATAGCCGGTTGGACGCAAAGGTTCGGCCCGGTCCGAAGTGAGTGGTGCGGGTAAAGCGCGATGACGAGGCGAGGGTCCGGCGCTTGTCAAAGAAGTCGAAGTCGGCGAACGGCGCCGGGCGGTTCGCCGTCGGAGTCCTCGTCGCAGCTGCCGCCGTCACCGGACGGACCGTCGGGGCCGCTGCGTCCGCCCGCAACGCCGATACTGCCGATACCGCCGATACCGACAGGGCGTCGACCAACCAGAACCCGTCAACGGGACGATAGTCGATGGCGAAGTTGATCTGCAACGGCTTCGACGGAAAATAGCCGATAAGCTTGAGCGCGCCCTGCGGCGTCACCGATGGAGTCGCCGTAAACTGCGGGTTCATGACAAGAACGGGTGACAGATCGAGGTTCTGCTTGCGCAGATCGGCAAACGCACGGCCGAGCTGCGCCGCGGTCACGCGCGCCTGCAGGGCCGGCGTCGTCATCTCGTGCAGCACCGAATAATTCTCGGTGAAATTCGCTTGATTGACGCTTGCCAGCGTGCTGCGCACCATCACGACGAGGACGTCCGCCGCCGGGACAGTGACAGGACCGGTGGGACCTTTGCCCGGCCGGTGCGCTTTCACGTGCCGGACGACCTCGTGTGGGACGACTGGCGCTGGCGCGGCAGGCTTGGGCGGCGCGACCGCTGGCGTTGCCGCCGCCGGCGTCGCTGCGGGCTTGATGACAACTGAAGGCTCGGTCGGCGCCGGCGGCCTTTCTGGATAGGCGACCCGCACAAAATTCACGTCTTGGGCGCGGGCGTGCCCGCACGCGAGCGCCAAAGCTGCCACGCAGTAAAACGCCGCTGGAAAACGCCTCATGACGCAACCCTCGCGATGAGATTTTCGCGATCCGCCGGGTGCCAAATTCGAATTCGGCACCCGCCGTCGTTCGTATCGTGGCCGTCAGGCCGGCGGATCAATGCACGCTGCGGAACGAGACATACGAGCCCGCGCCGGTTGCAGAGATCGCCGCGTTGGCGCCGTTTCCGACCGACGTAAGCGTGATGCTGCCGGTGTTGGTCACGGGGCTGCTGCCGTAGTTGGTCGTGGCTTGCGTGATGTTGCCCAACGTCGACATGCCGATGGCTGTTTCGTTGATGCTGCTCGCCGAGACCTGCGAGGCCGCCCCGGTTGCGCTGATATTCGCAGAGCTGCCGACGCCGGTCAGCGCGGTCGAGTTGATGACGCCGGTGTTGTTGACGGCGCCGGTGTTGGTTGTCGTCTGGCCGGTCGTGCCGACGATGTTGGCCACAGCGGTGCCGGAGCCGTCGATGCTCGCGAGCGAGACCGAGCTCAAACCGCCGGTCGCGCTGATCGACACCCCAGCCCCGATGCCCGAAACCGTACCAGGCGAAACGTTGCCGGTATTAGTCACGCCATAGGTGGTACCGGACGTGTCATTGGTCGAGGTTTGTTTGATGTCGCCGACCGTCGTGCCGGAACCGCCGGTGGTCCCGATCGAGGCGACCGAGACGGCTGCGGTTGCTCCGGTGGCGCCGACGGAGACCGAGCTGCCGTCGCCATTGAGCGCGCCGACTGTCACTCCGGGCGTGCCGGATGCAACGCTGCCCGACGTGTTCGTGACCTGCCCGTTATTCGTGACCGTCTGGCCGATGGTGCCGAGGCCCGACGCACTGGACGCGATGTAATTGGTCGATGCAAAATTGGAGTCAATCGAAGTCGACGACACCGAGGCCACAGCGCCGGTCGCACTGACCGAAGCCGAGGAGCCGTTGCCGTTCAAGCTCACGCCGGTGCCGGAGGAGCTGATACCGATGGTGCCCGTGTTGCTGACGGGGCCGGTGTTGCTGATCAAATAGCCTGTGCCACCTTGGCTAATATTGCCGACCGTCGTGCCGGAACCGCCGGTGCTCCCGATCGAGGCGACCGAGACGGCTGCGGCTGCTCCGGTGGCGCCGACGGAGACCGAGCTGCCGTCGCCGATGAGCTCTCCGGTCGTGACTTTGCCGGTATTAGTCACGCCACCGGAGGTTTGGTTGTTCGATGTCTGATTGATGTCGCCGACCGTTGTGCCGGGACCGCCGGTGCTGCCGATCGAAGCGACGGAGACGGCTGTGGTTGCTCCGGTGGCGCCGACGGAGGCCGAGGCGCCGGCGCCGCTGAGGTCTCCGGTCGAAATGTTACCGGTATTGCTCACGCTCGCGCTTCCCGTAAGGGTGTCATTGACGGTTTGGCTGACGTTGCCAACCGTCGTGCCGTAACCGCCGGCGGTCCCGATCGAGGCGACCGAGACGGCTGCGGCTGCTCCGGTGGCGCCGACGGACGCCGTCGTCCCGGCGCCCTGCAGCTCGCCGACGGTCAGCCCTACCGTCGGCAACGTGCCTGACGTGTTCGTGATCGCCCCGGTATTAGAGACCGTTTGGCCGATCGTGCCGGCCACGCCCGATACGGTTGGCGCGATTTCATTGAGCGATGTAAAATCAGAGTCGATGGTGCTCGCTGACACCGAGGCGGCTGCGCCGGTCGCGGTGACCGAGGCTGACGCGCCGTCGCCACTCAAACTCACGGCGGTGCCGGTGCCGGTGTTGCTGATCGTTCCCGAGTTGATGACGGACGCGGCATTGCTGATCAGGTGCCCAGTGCCGCCTTGGGTGATATTGCCGACGGTCAGCCCGCTGAAGGAGCCGTTAGCACTGGTGCCGTTGGTGTTGGGAGTAGTGGTGGCTCCGATCGATAGTGCCGAAACCGCGCCGCTGGCGCCGATCGACGCCGACGATCCGGTCCCGATCGTCGTCCAGGAACCGATCGACAGCGTGCCGCTGTTGGTCACGGCGCCAGATGCGTTGTTGACCGCGCCTTGCATGACAGCGCCGATGGCCTGCGTGTTGAAGTTCTGATCGATCGCCGTCGCCGAGGTGGACGCCACGGCGCCGCTGGCGTTGATCGACACCGACGAGCCGTCCCCGATGCTGCCGCTCTCGATGATCGTGTTCGGATTGCTGGTCGTCGTGTTCGGATTGTTCACGGCACTGCTGTTGGTCGCCGCTTGGTCCACCGTCTGCGCGAAGGCGCCTGGGCGCGCCAGCCATAAGCGCCGCCGCGACGGCGCCCATCATCATATATTTACTGTGCATTTCCATCACTCCCTTGTTGCCGTCCCCGTTACATCAAAGAAAATCAGTAGATCCCGGCTGTCGGTCCGGGCGGTCTGTTGGCCACGCCGCGGGCATCGTTGGTCGGTCCGAAAGGCCCGGGGACGGGTGTATTAGACCCGGCGCCGGAATCATTGATCGGTGTCGTCGATCGGGCCGGAGCCGACGACACGACGCTGTTCGCGGCCGTTACTCTCGGCTCGACATTTTGCCCGTCTTCGATCAGCAGATCGGCGATAATGCCGAAACACTTCTGCCGGGCGAGTGGAAATTCTTTCATGATAACGTCGGCCACGCCGAGAGCGATCGGTCCGTTGATCGCTTCGAGCTGAAGACGCTCCTGATTCTGCAGGTTGGCGTTGCCGGTCACCAAGGTATTGTTGACGGTCACGCCCGCCGTGGCGCCGATCTGCGTGTAGCGCACCGGACGCTGGATCATGCTGATCTGCCGGTTGACGCGCGTCGCCACTTCGTCGAGCTGGATCGTCAGCGAAAGCTCGGCCCAGTCGAGTTCCGCCGTCGGACCGACGCCGGCGACCTGAACGTCGACTTGCGTCAGCGTGCCGAAATCGAGGCTGTTGAAGATGCCGTTGATGGCGTACTGTGCGGGCACCGCCTTTGTCGGGGTCCCAAAGTAAGTCGAGACCGCCGTCCCGCCCGCCTTCGTCAACGCGTCGGTGATGTAGGAAGCGCTGCCGCCCTGCGGGATGAAGTCGCCGGTGGCGCCGACCGCCACGGCGTTGATCTTACCGGTCGAGTCCGCGAAGGCGCCGACGACGAAGGTGATGTCGCGCAGCACGCCTGTCCATGCAATGCATCGCAGTGTTTGCTCGATGCGCGGATAGGGCTGCACCGAGCTTGGCAGCGCGGCCTTGGTGACCGGAACCCGCGTCGTGCGATCGGGGCCACCGAGATCCGTCGTGGAAGGAATCCAACCGACTTGGGCGCACCCCGTCGTGCCGATCACGGCGGCTAGAAGCGCCGCGCCGAGTGGCGCCTTGCTTCTCGTGCTCTTCCCCGCCACCCCTAGCATCGCGTCTACTCAACTCCAAACAACAGATAGAGGCTCGCTTGCTCCGCCGCTTCAGTTTTGAAAGGAACGATGCCTCACGGACTGTTGGCGATCGAGCCGTTGTTCGAGACGGTGCCCGTGTTGGTCGATGTCTGCGTCGCGTTCACGACGGCGGAGCTGTTGTTGCCGTAAACCGTCGTGCTGACGATGTTCTGCGAGCCGATCGCGGTGACGGAGTAGGACGGTCCGTTACCGATCAGGGCGCCGATCTTCGCCGCGTTCACCTGACCGGCGACCTGGCCTAAAGTGTCATGGATTGTGGCGGAGTCGGTGCCGCCGCCCCCCGCTCCCGGCCGTGCCCCACATGTGGCCTGGCGCATAGGTCGTTCCGGACGATGCAATGGTGCCACTACCGGGTGTGGTCGTGCCAGATGTTGTGTTCGAAACCGTTTGCGCTCCCGCGGCTGCCGAGAAAACCAGCAGCGCCGCCGTCGCCGCAAATGTCGCAATTTTGGGACCCAGTACTTGCAACACCATCCAGCCCCCCAAGCTATTGTGTCGATCGATGATCAATGCCTTGTCGCGCGCAGCATTCCCTGTCGTTGCGGACATCTCTCGGCCCGAATTCACTCCACGGAGTGCGCATCACGAAGTGAGTACGAGCGATGAACACTACGAAATTACGTGACCAATTTTAGTACCGCATCGCATTCTTAGCTTGTTCAGCCGCACTCCCATACCATGAACGGGGTAGCTGCGTCCATGGTCCTGATAAGGCATTTGTTAACCATACTACGCTTTTAACTTCAGCTCCGCCCGCCCGCTACGGCGCAACCCCCGATCAAATCCGGGGCACACGTTTGCGGAACCATGCTTTAGCTGAAAGCTTCACGCTTCGCTTCGGACTTCGTCGTCGGCAAAACTCGGACGCGAAGCGCCACGAGAATGATTACCCTCTTCACCCTACCCTGCAGGCGCTGCGGGGGTCCTCCTCCCCCAGGTGGGAGCACCACGACGAGGTTTCGCGTGTGACCACAGTGGAAAATCTCAACTTTTTTGCACATTAAACTGTGTCATGATCTATGAGGCAGGATGCGTCGTTCGTAGCGCTCACAAATTTTTCGCATCGCCTTGCCCGGGATTTCGCTGCTCTCCCGTTCAGATGATTGGAAAATCCATAGTCGCAACCGACCGGCAACAATGAAAATTCAGACGCGGAGAGGAACATGTTGCGACAAATCGTTGTGGCCATTGCGACCGTTGCTGCACTCAACGTGACGCTGGCCGGCGGCGCGTTCGCCGCCGGCCATGGCGGCGGACATTCGAGCGGTCAAGGCGGCAGCCATTTGGCTAGCCGGAGCGCCAGCAATTTTGGCGGTGGCGGAGCGTGGGGCAGCGGCGGGGGCGGTGCCTGGGGCAAAAGCGGCGGCGGAGCCTGGGGCAAAAGCGGCGGCGGTGCCTGGGGCGGTGGAAGCCGGGGCAGAGGTCGGGGCGGCGGAGGTTGGGATGGCATCCAAGGCGGGGCATTGGGCTCGGGAATCGCCGCCGCTTCGATCGAAGGCCCCATCATCGTCCCGCAGGATGTCCACTACCGTCATTGCTGGCTGCGACGCCATCGTCGTGTCTGCCTTTGATGAGGCAGACGGCTTCGTCACGCCGCGCCGCTCACCGGCCGGTTTGAACTATCCGTCGCTCACGATTTCTGTTGACCTAACTAAATCTTTTCACATTCGGCGGGCCGGAAAAAGGACCTCACCCGCCGCCGCTGCGATAAACCTGAATCTCCAAATCGCGGATCTTCTTGCGCAGCGTGTTGCGGTTGACGCCCAGAAGGTCGGCGGCGCGGATCTGGTTGCCGCGGGTGGCCGCGAGCGCGGCGGACAGAAGCGGCGCCTCGACCTCGCGCAGGATGCGGTGATAGAGCCCCGGCGGCGGCAGGCCGTCGTCGAAGCCGGAAAAATAGCGCGTCAGATAACGCTCGACCGCGCCCGACAGATTGTCGTCGCCGCGGTGCGTCTCGCCCGGCGCCGCCAAAGCGCGGCTGCGACAGTTCGGCGTCGACCACGGCGGCCGTGATCGTCTCCTGCGGATAGAGCGCGGCGAGCCGGCGGGCGAGATTTTCCAGTTCGCGGACGTTGCCGGGCCAGCGGTGCCGCTTGAGGCGGTCGAGCGCGGCCTGGTCGATCTGTTTCGGCGGCAAGCCCTTCGCGCTCGACCAGGGCGAAGAAGTGCCGGATCAGGTCGGGAATGTCCTCGGTGCGCTCGCGCAACGGCGGCAGCCGCAGCGGCACGACGTTGAGGCGGAAGAACAAATCCTCGCGGAACAGGCCCTGCTGGATGAGCTGGCGCAAGTCCTTGTTGGTCGCGGCGATGATGCGCACGTCGGCCTTGATCGGCGTGCGGCCGCCGACGGTGGTATATTCGCCCTGCTGCAGCACGCGCAGCAGCCGGGTCTGCGCCTCCATCGGCATGTCGCCGATCTCGTCGAGGAACAGCGTGCCGCCTTCGGCCTGCTCGAAGCGGCCGGCGCTGCGGCTGTTGGCGCCGGTGAAGGCGCCCTTCTCGTGGCCGAACAGTTCCGACTCGATGAGGTCGCGCGGGATCGCCGCCATGTTGATGGCGACGAACGGCCCGGTGCGGCGCTTGCCGTAGTCGTGCAGCGCGCGCGCCACCAGTTCCTTGCCGGTGCCGGATTCGCCGGAGATCATCACGGTGAGATCGGTCTGCATCAGCCGCGCCAGCACGCGGTAGATTTCCTGCATCGCCGGCGAGCGGCCGACCAGCGGGATCGATTCGAAATCCTCGGCCTTGACCGGCTGGCGCGCCTTCTCCTTCGGCTCGGAGAGCGCGCGCCCGACGATGGCGATCAGTTCCTTGAGGTCGAACGGCTTCGGCAGATATTCGTAGGCGCCGCGCTCCGAGGCGCGGATCGCGGTCATGAAGGTGTTCTGCGCGCTCATGATGATGACGGGCAGATCCGGCCGCGCCTTTTTGATGCGCGGCAACAGATCGAAACCGCTTTCGTCCGGCAGCACCACGTCGCTGATGACCAGATCGCCGTCGCCCTGGCTGATCCAACGCCACAGCGTCGCGGCGTTGCCGGTCGAGCGCACTTCATAGCCGGCGCGCGACAGTGCCTGGTTGAGCACGGTGCGGATCGCCGCGTCGTCATCGGCAACGAGAATACTTCCCGCTGGCATCAACGATCCCCCGTATGAGCGTCTTTCGGCAGAACGGCGCCTTCCGGCTCGGCGCCCTCCCCCCTATGGACGGCGGAAAATCTGGGCATCAGCACGCGAAATATGGTCCGGCGCGGCTGCGACTCGCATTCGATGATGCCGCCGTGATCGCCGACGATCTTGGCGACCAAAGCGAGGCCGAGACCCGATCCGGTCGGCTTGGTGGTGACGAACGGATCGAACAGATGCGGCATCAGCTCGTCGGGCACGCCGGGGCCGTTGTCCTTGACGCAGAATTCGAGCGGCAGCGAAATGCGCGCCTTGGCGCCGGGCATCGACAGCCGCACGCCGGGACGGAACGCGGTCGACAGCGCGATCTCGCCGCCGGAGGTGTTCTCGCCGATCGATTCGGCGGCGTTCTTGACCAGATTGAGAAAGACCTGGATCAATTGATCGCGGTTCGCCAGCACCGGCGGCAGCGACGGATCATAATCCTCGACGAACTTGATGTGACGGGCGAAGCCCGATTGCGCCAGCCGCTTCACATGATCGAGCACGACGTGAATGTTGATCGGTTCGCGCTCGACCGGGCGCTCGTCGGCGAACACCTCCATGCGGTCGACCAGCTTCACGATGCGGTCGGCTTCGTCGCAGATGAGCCGCGTCAGCGTGCGGTCGTCGTCTTCGACCGATTGTTCGAGCAACTGCGCGGCGCCGCGGATGCCGGACAGCGGGTTCTTGATCTCGTGCGCGAGCATGGCGGCGAGCGCGATCACCGAGCGCGCCGCGCCGCGGTGGGTGAGCTGGCGGTCCATCTTGTCGGCGATGGTGCGCTCCTGCAGCATCACCACGACGAAATCCGGCTGTTCCGGCAGCACGGCGACATGCAGATCGACCAGCCGGTCGCCGGGATTGCGCGGGGTGCCGAGGTCGACCCGATATTCGTTGACGGCGGAGCCGGTGGCGCGCACCTGCTCGACCAAAGTGAGCAACGGACTGCCGAACGGCACCAAGTCGCGCAGCAGATGGCGCCGCAGCAACGGAACCGAAATCTCGAAAAAGGCTTCCGCGGCGACGTTGGCGTCCGTCACCTTGCCCTCGGGCGATACGACGATGACGGGATGCGGCAACGCGTTGAGGACCGCGTCGGCCGTCGCTTTCAGCAATGGCTCAGCAGCGCTCCTCATGCGATGGTCCTTGCCGTGATTGGTATGGGCGGTTTGCACAGGAATTAGGCGGCTCTATCCGTTTGCATATAGTTTAGACATTTCTCGCCCTGGCGCAAGTGCTGCACTGCAATATCAATAACGCAGAGCTTCAATCCGGTGGATAGCACTGCGGAACGCCACTGCGGAATTACCGCGTCATTCGCACATTTGGAGCACATGCGCTAAAGCGATCCCGGAATCGCGAGCGGAGATGCATTCATGACGGGCAAGGTCGCGGCTGTGATTGTCGCCGCCGGCCGGGGCCAGCGCGCCGGTGGTGAAATTCCCAAGCAGTACCGAGACATAGCCGGAGAGCCGGTGATTTGTTCGACGCTCGCCGCCTTTCTCGGCCATCCACAGGTCAGCGCCGTGCAACCCGTCATTCATCCCGACGATGACGATCTCTACCGCAGTGCGGCAAAAGGGCTCGAGGCCGAAGGACTTAGCGCGCTAACGCCAGTCGCCGGCGGCGCCACGCGACAGGCGTCGGTGCATGCGGGGCTCGAGGCGCTGTCGTCCGCGGCAGCGCCCGATTTGGTGCTCATCCACGACGCGGCGCGGCCGTTTCTGACCGCTGCGCTGATCACGCGTGCGATCACGGCCGGCGAAGACTATGGCGCGGCTATTCCCGCGATCGCCATTGCCGACACGGTGAAAAAGATCGACCGCGATGCGGTGGTGACCGAGACGCTCGATCGCGGCCTCTTGCGCATGGTGCAGACGCCGCAGGCGTTCGGCTTCCAACTGATCATCGATGCGCATCGGCGTGCGGCCGAACAAAAGCTCGATCATTTCACCGACGACGCCGCGCTTGCCGAATGGGCCGGCCATCGTGTCAAGGTGTTCGCAGGCGAGGCGACCAACGTGAAGCTCACCACCAACGACGATTTCGCCCGCGCCGAAATTTCGCGCCTGGCCGCGCTCGCCGATGTGCGCACCGGCAACGGCTTCGACGTTCACGCCTTCGCCGAAGGCGACCATGTCATGCTCGGCGGCATCCGCATCCCGCACAGCTGCGGCGTCACCGGACATTCGGACGCCGACGTCGCGCTCCATGCGCTGGTCGACGCTATCCTCGGCGCGTTGGCCGACGGCGACATCGGCGCGCACTTTCCGCCGAGCGATCCGCGGTGGAAAGGCGCCTCCTCCGACCGCTTTCTCGCTTTCGCCTGCGAGCGCGTGCGCGCGCGCGGCGGCGTCATCGCGCATCTCGACGTCACCATCGTGTGCGAGGCGCCGCGCGTCGGCCCGCACCGCGACGCCATGCGCGCGCGCATCGCCGACATCGCCGGCATCGCCGTCTCCCGCGTCGCGGTGAAGGCGACGACCAGCGAGAAGCTCGGCTTCACCGGCCGCGGCGAAGGCATCGTGGCGATGGCGACGGCGACGGTGCGGCTGCCGTGGAGCGCGTTGTGATCGACGCCGAACTGCGCGCAGACGGCGAAACGGCTGCTCAATCTGTGCCGCGCGCGCGGACTGACCATCGCAACGGCGGAATCCTGCACCGGCGGGCTCGTCGCCGCGGCGCTGACCGACATCGCCGGCTCCTCCGACGTGGTCGAGTGCGGCTTCGTCACCTATTCGAACACGGCGAAGGAAACGATGCTCGGCGTGCCGCAGGCGACGCTCAAGCAGCACGGCGCCGTGAGCGCGGAGACCGCTTCGGCGATGGCGGCCGGCGCGCTGCGGCACTCGGGCGCCGATCTCGTGGTCGCGATCACCGGGATCGCCGGTCCGGGCGGCGGCAGCAAAAGCAAGCCCGTCGGCCTCGTCTATTTCGCCGCGACGAGCCGGGACGGCCGCCACGTCGAAAGCACCCGCCGGTTCGGCAAGATCGGCCGCGGCCGGGTGCGGGCGCGCTCGGTCGCGCATGCGCTCGAGCTTTTGCAGTTGCTGACGACCGCGGGCAAAGCTCAAGCCGGCTGAGCGCATAGAGCCTTTTCGGTTCTGGTTGAACCAGAACCGGGCTCTAGCTTTTTGATGGAGCATGATCTTTTCGGAAAACCGGCATCCACTTTTCCGGCTCATGTTCGAGACGATAACGGCGCGCGAAAGCGCCGAGATTCATTGATTGTTTGTTAATTTCCGCGGAAATCGCGTGATTTGTAGTCGCCGTGTTCGTATCGAAAGCGTTTCTTCATCGTCTGGCGTCATGGTGCAAGTGCGTTCTCAAAGAGCTATTCCGCCGCAAATGACGAAGAACAACACGCTGATCGACGAACTGGAGCACGCGCTGTCAAGTGGCGGCGCCACGCACCGGGTCGACATGCTGTCGCGGATCACCGATTTGTTCTTCGCCGGCGCGTCCGGCTATTCCGCCGAGCAAATCGGCATTTTTGAAGAAATCATCGCCAAGCTCGCCGCGGCGATCGAGCCGATGGCCCGCGCCCAACTTGCGGCGCGTTTGGCGCCTGCGCGCAACGCCCCGGCCGGCGTCGTGCGCATGCTGGCGTTCGACGACGATATCGCGGTCGCCCGTCCGGTTTTGAGCTCCTCCGAATGCCTGGACGATTCCGATCTCGTCGCCAGCGCCAGCAGCAAGAGCCAGCAGCATCTCGCCGCAATCTCGGAACGCAAGAATCTGAGCGAGGCGGTGACCGACGTGCTGGTTACGCGCGGCGACCGCGACGTCGTTCAGTCGGTTTCCAAAAACCCCTCCGCGCGCATCTCCTATGCCGGCTTCCGCACGCTGCTGAAGCGTTCCATCGGCGATGACAAGCTCGCCATTCTGCTCGGTACGCGCCGCGACCTGCCGCGGCAGCATTTCCTGCGTCTGGTCGAGCAGGCGTCGGCGAACGTGCGCGCCAAGCTGCTCGCGGAAAATCTCGCCGACAGCGGGGCCGTCGACAGCGTCGTCGACGAGATATCCAGCGGCCTTCGCCAGGACGCCCAGAACATGTCGTCCAAATACGCGGCGGCGCTGGCGAAGATCGAGACGCTGCATCGCGCGGGCAAGCTGGGCGAAGCCGACGTCCACCGCTTCGCGAGCGAATATCGGTTTGCCGAAACCGCCGTCGCTCTCATGCTGCTGTGTGACGTCGACAGCGACATCGTGGAGCGCGCCCTGCTCGCCTCCGGCTCCGCCATTCTGGTCATCCTGGCCAAACTGGCGGGCTTCTCGTGGCGGACCACGAAGGCGATTCTCCTGCTCAAAGCCGGCGATCACGGCCTGTCGGAACAGGATTTGGCGGCGGCGAAGGCGAATTTCGATCGGCTGCAGTCCGGGACGGCGCGGGATATGCTCGGCCAGTATCATTCGCGCCGCGCGGCCGCCAAATAACGGCTGCTGAGCCGGCGCCAGTCCGACGCTCGAACTCTTCATGACGCCAAGGCGAGATGCTGAAGCGCCGCCGCTGCGGTAGACGGCGTTTCGACCGTGCGATTCTCATTATCGGCCGCGAGCGGATCGATCGCCTCGATCAGCTTCAGGAACGCTGCGGCCGGCAGCGGCGGCGCGAACACGAAGCCCTGCATGGTGGTGATGCCGTGCTCGCGCAAATATTCCACCTGATCGACCCTTTCGACGCCTTCGGCGATGATCTGCATGCGCAGGTCGCGGGCCAAATTGACGAGGGTCTCGACGATCGCCTGCGCGTGGCGCTCCGTCCGGATCGCTTCCACGAACAATCTGTCGATCTTGATGACATCCACGCCGAGCTTGAGGATGTAGGAGAGACCGCTGTGTCCGGTGCCAACGTCGTCGAGGGCGACGCGGCAGCCGAGGCCCTGAAGCCCGGCAATGACACGGCGCGTCGCGCTTAAATTCTCGATTTGGAGACGCTCGGTGATTTCGAGCACGATTTGCGACAAGCGCACCGGCGAGCCCTCGAAAATCGCGCCGACGTCGTTGAAAACCATCGCGTCAGCGAAGTGTCGCGGCGCGATGTTGATACTGACATACATGTGCGGCCGCGCGCCCATAGCGGTGCCGAGGTCGTTACACACTTGCCGCATCAGGGATCGCGTGAGATCGAGGATGAAGCCGCTCAATTCCACGAGCGGAATGAACGTTCCCGGACTGACGATGGTGCCGTCGGCCTTGCGCCAGCGCACCAGCACTTCGGCGCCGAGCAGCTTTCCCGTCCCGACGTCCATGATCGGCTGGTAATATGGGATGAATTCATCGGCCAGGAGCGCCGTTTCGATCTCGGCGACCGGATCGTGGCGTTGACGCCTGGGGACGAAGATGGCGCCGATCAAGATCGCCACCGCGAACATGCCGGAGAAAACGATGCCGATCCGCCGCAGATCGTCGTAGTTTGCGATCGTGCCGTGCTGCAGCATCGTCACGGTCGTGGTCGGCCCGTAACGTGTCGATCGCGCCTGCGCCGAGATTTGTCCCTTCACGGGCACGCCGCCTGCGTCGTCTCCGGAGGTTCCGATCAGCGTGCCGTCGCCGAGGCGCAAGCGCGCGTAACCTTGCAGCGCGCTGCCGTCCGGTGCGATCTGCGGCAGCAGCAAATTGACCGGCAGCAACGCCGCGATCGCCGGCTTGCGTTGGGGCGCCAAGACGCGGATTCGCAGCAGGCGCTCGTCGCGTCCCGCCTCATGCACGACGTCGAGCATGATGCCTGGATCGGATGTGGCCGCGGAAGCAAAAACGTCTGGAGCCGCGAACGACGTACCCCTGTCGGTGCACAGCGTCTGCCCGCTCGGCCCGACCAGCGCCAGTTCCTTGATCAGTCCCGACGCGAATACGGCTTGGCGCAACGCCTCGGTGTTGGCGGGACTGCACGAGTCGACACCGCGATTGGCGAGGTCGTTGAGGCTCGCCACCACCCGGTCGATGGTCAAATCGACATAGGAGATCGACCAGTTGGCCGCGACCGAAACTTCCGCCACGCCCTGCTCCTCGAGCCAGGACGTGAACCAATAGATCGGCACGGCCGCGATGAGAATTCCGAGGACGGCAGCGAGCGGCTTGTTTGTTCTGAGCGAGAGCAAAATTGGTCCACCCCCCGAGGACCAATCGTGCCTGCTCCAATGTAAAGGTGGCCTTAAACACACAAAGGTTGTGGCGCGTAGAGGTAGCGGGGCGCGCTTATGGTTAAGCAGTGCCAAAGAAGCTCTCGCGGACTGACTGACAAATACGAGAAACATGAAGATACTTCGCTCGGGGCGCGAGAAAGGCCGCCTCGCTCAGGCCGGCTGAGCGCCGTAGACGATATCGGCGCGGCGTTCGAAGGCGTCGGCGAAGCGGCGGAACGCGGCATCGAACACGGCGCCCATCAGCATGCCGAGGGTGCGGCTGCGGAACTCGTAGGCGATGAAAAACTCCACGTCGCAGACCCGCTCCGACACCGGACGAAACTGCCAGCGGTTGTTGAGGCGGCGAAACGGGCCTTCGAGGTACTCGACCAGAATTTCCTGTTTGGCGCGGTCGAGCGTGACGCGGCTCGTAAAGGTCTCGCGGATGAGCTTATAGGCGACCGTCATGTCGGCGACGATGACGTCCTTGTCGCCCTCCTTGATGCGCCGGCGCACCCGCAACGATTGGCACAGCGGCACGAACTCCGGATAGCGTTCGACGTCGGCGACGAGGTCGAACATCTCGCCGGCGGCGTGGTTCACGCGTTTGGTCGTTGAGAGTTGCGGCATCGATCAAGCAGTATGAATCAACGCGCGGCCCGCAGCGCCTTGAGCCGGGCGAAATCTTCGCCCGCGTGATGCGACGACCGCGTCAGCGGGGTCGCCGCCACCATCGAGAAGCCCTTGGCGTAGGCGATGGTTTCGAGCGACTTGAACTCGTCGGGCGGCACGAACCGCGCCACCGCATGATGCTTGCGCGACGGCTGCAGGTATTGCCCGATGGTGAGAAAGTCGACGTCGGCGGCGCGCAGATCGTCCATCACCTGCAGCACTTCGTTACGCTCTTCGCCGAGGCCGACCATGATGCCCGACTTGGTGAAGATGGTCGGATCGATCTCCTTGGCCCGCTGCAGCAGGCGAATCGAGGCGAAGTAGCGCGCGCCCGGCCGCACCGTCAGGTATTTCGACGGCACGGTCTCGAGATTGTGGTTGAAGACGTCGGGGCGCGCGGCGACGACGACCTCGGCCGCGCCATCCTTGCGCAAGAAATCCGGCGTCAGCACTTCGATGGTCGTCGCCGGACAGCGCACGCGGACGGCGCGGATCACCGCGGCGAAATGCGCGGCGCCGCCGTCGGCAAGGTCGTCACGGTCGACCGAGGTGATGACGACATGGGCGAGGCCGAGTTTTGCGGTGGCGTCGGCGACATGGGCGGGTTCGGCCGGATCGAGCGCGCCGGGCAGGCCGGTCTTGACGTTGCAGAAGGCGCAGGCGCGCGTGCAGGTGTCGCCCATGATCATGAAGGTCGCGTGCTTCTTGTCCCAGCACTCGCCGATATTGGGGCAGCCGGCTTCCTCGCACACCGTGTGCAGGCCATTCACCCGCACGATCTCGCGCGTCGCGTTATAGCCGGGCGACACCGGCGCCTTGACGCGAATCCAGTCCGGTTTGCGCGGCGCCGGCTGATCCGGCCGGTGCGCCTTTTCCGGGTGGCGCGGGCGGTTTGCGGCGCCAACTCTGTCGATCAGGACCGTCATGAAAGCTCCAAATCAATCCCCTGTTACTTACGAGTCGGAAGAAGCGTTCGCAAGGCGGCTTTGGAACGGTGTCATTTCGGGATCGAGCGGTCTCATTGTGGAGATGCCGGTAGGAATAGTTTGGATTCTTTGGTGAGCAATTACTCCGCCAGACCCGCCTTGCGCAGGCCATCGGTGAACTTATCGGCGTCAGCGGGGTTTTTGAACGGCAGCCTACCGAAATGATCCACATAAGAGTATTGCGGATTGATCTCCTTGAGCTCGCGCCAGATATGGCGGGCCTCATCCAGACGACCCAAATGGCCCAGCGCAGAGGCCAGGAACGAACGTGACAAATCCGTTTTCGGTTGCAGCGCGATACGATCCTTAAATCGAGCTGCCGCGGTTTCGTAGTTGCCAGCCACGAAATAAGCCGTGCCAAGGAAATGTTTATAGAGGTGTTGGGCAGGGTCGAGGCGAATTGCCCGTTCGATGTAGGGGATCGCCTTGGCTGGCTCTCCCGTATAGACGTGCACCAGGCCCCGAGAATTGACCGCGAGCGCGTAGTTGGGATTGAGCGCCAAGGCCCTGTCGACCTCATGGAGCCATCGCTCATGATCCTTCTTCCACAGGGCAACTGTAGCGGCGACAAAATGCGAGAAAGGATCGTTGTCGTCTTTGGCGATCAACTCATTGACCATGCGCTCGGCCAGCTCGGATGAGGCCTCGGGCGTAGCGCTCCAGTGGTTTTGATAATCCAGTATGTACACCATGCCCAGGCCCGCATAGGGCGCGGCATAGTTCGGATCGAGCTCGATGGCGCGCCGGAAATACGCGACCGACTGATCGAACATCTCGCGATCTTTTTTGGGCCCGAACGTCAGCTCGCGGCCCCTCAGGAAAAAGTCATGAGCGTCCACGTTCGTCGTGCCGCTACCAACGATCAGCGCTTTCTCTTGCTCGCTCAACTTGATCTTGAGCGCAGAAATGATCTCCCGTGT
Organism: uncultured Pseudomonadota bacterium; assembly: GCA_963836095.1. Lineage (GTDB taxonomy): Bacteria > Pseudomonadota > Alphaproteobacteria > Rhizobiales > Xanthobacteraceae > BOG-931. The sequence goes on along the minus strand of CAWIHU010000008.1, from coordinate 246,250 downwards.
GAGTTCGTCCTGCACGGCGAAGATATCGGTGAGGTCGCGATCAAAGCGGTCGGCCCAGATGTGCACGCCGCTCGCAGCGTCGATGAGCTGGCCGGTCACGCGGACGCGATTGCCCGCCTTGCGCACACTACCCTCCAGCACGTAGCGCACGCCGAGGTCGCGGCCGACCTGCTTCACGTCGACCGGCTTGCCCTTGTAGATGAAGGTCGAGTTGCGCGCGATCACGTCGAGCTCCGACAGCTTTGAGAGATCGGTGATGATGTCCTCGCTGATGCCGTCGGAAAAGTACTCCTGCTCGGGGTCTCCACTCATATTGTTGAAGGCGAGGACGGCAATGGAAGGCTTGTCGGGCAGCGCAAATGCCGGTCGCGGCGCTTCCGACGCCGAAGCGGCCTTTGGAGCAAGGTCCAGCCGATAGACGCGGACAGGACGCGCGATGTTCTTCAGGCTCTGCTCGCCGGCATCGACGAAGTTGGCGGCCACCTTGCCGTACACCTGCCGCCAAGCGTCCTCGGAAATCGAGATGCCGCCGGGTTCGGCGATGCCCTCGACTCGCGCCGCGATGTTGACGCCGTCGCCGAGGATATCCTCGCCGTCTATGATGATGTCGCCGACGTTGATGCCGATCCTAAATTGGATCGGATTGGCATCGGAGCCGCCGGCATCGCGCTCGCGAAGTTGTCGCTGGATTTCGATGGCGCAGGTCACGGCGTCCACGGCGCTGGCAAATTCCACCAGTGCGCCGTCGCCCATGAGCTTGACGATCCGGCCGGAATGGGCGGCAATCGTCGGATCGATCAGCTCACGCCTCAGGGTATTCAGCCGGGACAGCGTTCCGGCCTCATCCAAACCCATGAGGCGCGAATATCCCACCACGTCCGCCGACAGGATTGCGGCAAGCCTTCTTTGCAGGCGCTCTTCGGCCATGCAGAACACTCTCCCGGAAAGGGCTGATCGGCGCGAGTTTATGGCTCGCTGTCGGGTGTGTCTATCGGGTCGCAAAGTCCGTTCACATATTCAGCACGCGCCCGTACGCATCCAGCACCGCTTCCTTCATCATCTCCGACAACGTCGGATGCGGGAACACGGTGTGCATCAGTTCTTCTTCCGTGGTCTCGAGATTCATCGCGATCACGTAGCCCTGGATCAGTTCGGTCACTTCGGCGCCGACCATGTGGGCGCCGAGAAGCTGCCCGGTCTTCTTGTCGAAGATCACCTTGACCAGGCCCTGATCCTCGCCGAGCGCGATCGCCTTGCCGTTACCGACGAACGGGAAGCGGCCGACGCGGATGTCGCGTTTCTGGTCCTTGCACGCCTGCTCGGTCAGGCCGACCGAAGCGATCTGCGGCGTGCAATAGGTGCAGCCGGGGATCATGCGCTTGTCCATCGGATGCGGGTGCAGCCCCTTGATGGCCTCGACGCAGATGACGCCTTCGTGCTCGGCCTTGTGCGCGAGCAGCGGCGGGCCGGCGACGTCGCCGATGGCGTAGATGCCGGGCACGTTGGTGCGGCAGGCGCCATCGACAACGATGGCGCTCCGTTCGATTTTAACGCCGAGCTTTTCCAGACCGAGATTCTCGGTATTGCCGACAACGCCGACGGCGGAGATGACGCGGTCGACGGAAAGCGTCTGCATGCCGCCCTTGCCGTCGTCGATCGTCGCGGTGACGCTGTCGGCCTTCTTGTCGAGCTTCGTCACCTTGGCGCCGGTGAGGATCTTGATGCCCTGCTTCTCGAAGCTTTTGCGCGCGAACGCGGCGATCTCGGCGTCCTCGACGGGCAGGATTTGCGGCAGCACCTCGACCACGGTCACCTCGGTGCCGAACGTGCGGTAGAACGAGGCGAACTCGATGCCGATCGCGCCGGAGCCGACGACGAGGAGCGATTTGGGAATACGCTCCGGCACCATCGCCTCGAAATAGGTCCAGACAAGCTTCTTGTCGGGCTCGAGGCCCGGCAGCACGCGCGGCCGCGCGCCGGTCGCGACGATGATGTGCTTGGCCTGGTAGGCGCCGGGGCCGAGCGCATCCTTGGGCGCTTCCCCCACCCTGCCCTCCCCCGCTCGCGGGGGAGGGTTAGGAGGGGGCTTCACCGTGATCTTGCCGGGCGCGTCGATCGAAGCCTCGCCCCAGATTACCGCGACTTTGTTCTTCCGCATCAGAAAGCCGACGCCGTCGTTGAGTCGCTTCGATACGCCGCGCGAGCGCTTCACTACCGCAGCCGGATCGTAGCTGACGTTCTGCGCTGAGAGGCCGTAGTCCTTGGCGTGCTGCATATAGTGAAAAATCTCCGCCGAACGCAGCAGCGCTTTCGTGGGAATGCAGCCCCAATTGAGGCAGATGCCGCCCAGATAGTCGCGCTCGACAATCGCGGTCTTGAAGCCGAGCTGCGCCGCACGAATGGCGCAGACATAGCCGCCCGGGCCGGAGCCGATGATGATGATGTCGAAGTTCGTATCAGCCATGGAGCGCTACACCACCATCATCACGGGATTTTCGATCAGCGATTTGAACACGCCGAACAGCCGCGCGCCGAGCGCGCCGTCGACGGCGCGATGATCGGTGGCGAGCCCGACCGTCATCATCTGCGCCACTTCGATCTTGCCATTCTTGGCAATTGGTCGCTCCTCGCCGGCGCCGACCGAGAGGATGGTCGCGTGCGGCGGATTGATCACGGCATAAAACTCCTTGATGCCGAACATGCCGAGATTGGACACCGCGGTGGTGCCGCCCTGATATTCTTCCGGCTTGAGCTTGCGCGCCCGCGCGCGGGCGGCGAAATCCTTCATCTCGTTGGAGATGACCGACAGCGGTTTTAGATCCGCCTGGCGCACGATCGGCGTGATCAGGCCGCCCGGAATGGCGACGGCGACGCCGACATCGGCATGCTTGTGCTTGAGCATGCCGCCTTCGGTCCAGGTGACGTTGGCCTCGGGCACGCGAACGAGCGCGACCGCCAGCGCCTTGATGATGAAATCATTGACCGAGAGCTTCCAGGCCGGCTTGCCGTCCTTGTCCTTCGGCGCGGCGGCGTTGATCTCTTCGCGCGCGGCAAGCAGCTTGCCGATATTGCAGTCGAGCGTGAGATAGAAATGCGGGATCGTCTGCTTGGCCTGCACGAGCCGCTGCGCGATGATCTTGCGCATGTTGTCGTGCGGCACGACCTCGTAGGAGCCGGGCTCGAACAGCGCACGGATTTTGTCGTCGGAGGGCGCTTGAATCGCGACGGAAGCCGGAGCGGCGGCGGGCACGGGCGGCGCTGCGGGAGGCGCGGGAGCCTGGAGACCTTTGCCCTCTTTCGCCGCCGCGATGTCGCGGGCGATCACGCGGCCGCGCGGTCCGGTGCCTTGGATGCGGGCCAGGTCGAGGTCGACTTCCTTGGCGAGCCGACGGGCGAGCGGGGAAGCAAAGATACGGGTGCCATGACCCGGCGTCGGACCCCCCTCACCCCGACCCTCTCCCCCCTGGGGAGAGGGAGTGCGCGGTGCGGACGGCGCGCTCGGCGGTTTGGCTTCCGCGGCTGAAGGCTGTGCGGCTGAATGCTGTGCCGGCGACGCCGCCGGCACAGCCGCCCCCTCTCCCCGTGGGGGAGAGGGTTGGGGTGAGGGGGTTCCGGCGCTGGGCGCTTTAGCCGCAGCCGAAGCCGCAGCCGCCTTCGGATCCTCGCCTTCCTGCGCCAACACCGCGATGAGCTGATTGACCGGCACGTCGTTGGTGCCTTCCGGCACAACGATCTTCGCCATCACGCCGTCATCGACGGCTTCGTATTCCATCGTCGCCTTGTCGGTCTCGATCTCGGCGATGACATCGCCGGTCTTGACCGCCTCGCCTTCCTTCTTGAGCCATTTGGCGAGGTTGCCCTTTTCCATCGTGGGCGACAAAGCCGGCATGAGAATGTTGATGGGCATGGCGGCAATTCACCGGTCAGAATTCAGCGGTAACAGATCGCCTTGGCCGCCTCGACGACTTCGGCGACGGACGGCAGCGCGAGCTTTTCGAGGTTGGCGGCATACGGCATCGGCACGTCCTTGCCGGTCACGCGCATGACCGGCGCGTCGAGATAATCGAACGCCTCCTCCATCATGCGCGCGGAAATCTCGGCGCCGACGCCGGACTGCCGCCAGCCTTCCTCGACCGTGACGAGGCGCCCGGTCTTCTCGACCGAGGCGACGATGGTGTCGGTGTCCATCGGCTTGAGCGTGCGCAGGTCGATGACTTCGGCGGAGATGTTGTCCTTGGCGAGTTCGTCCGCGGCCTTGAGCGCGTAGGTCATGCCGATCGACCAGGCGACCAGCGTCACGTCGGTGCCGGCGCGCACGACCCGCGCCTTGCCGATCGGCAGCACGTAATCGTCGAGCTTCGGCACCGGCGAGGAGTGGCCATAGAGGATTTCGTTTTCGAGGAAGATGACCGGATTGGGATCGCGGATCGCGGCCTTGAGCAGGCCCTTGGCGTCGGCGGCGTTGGAGGGCGCGATGACCTTGAGGCCAGGGACGTGCGAGTACCAGGACGAATAGTCCTGGCTGTGCTGGGCGGCGACGCGCGCGGCGGCGCCGTTCGGGCCGCGAAATACGATCGCGACGTCGACCTGGCCGCCGGACATGTAGCGCGTCTTCGCCGCCGAATTGATCAGATGGTCGATCGCCTGCATGGCGAAGTTGAAGGTCATGAACTCGACGATCGGTTTCAATCCGGCGAGCGCGGCGCCGACGCCGAGACCGGCGAAGCCGTGCTCGGTGATCGGCGTGTCGATCACGCGCCGGGCGGAAAACTCCTGCAGCAGGCCCTGCGTCACCTTGTAGGCGCCCTGATATTCGGCGACCTCCTCGCCGATGACGAAGACGCCGTCGTCGCGGCGCATCTCCTCGGCCATGGCGTCGCGCAAGGCTTCGCGCATGGTCATGGTGACCATCTCGGTGCCCGCCGGTACTTCAGGTTCCGCCGGCACGGCGGCCGAAGGCGTTTCGGCAACACCGGTCTGCGGCGCCGCGGGCGGCGGCGCCTTGGCCTGATCCGCCACCACCGGCGGTGCGGATTCCGCCACCTTCTGTTGACGCGCGGGACCCTCCTTGAGCGCGGCCTTGTCCTCGCCTTCGGCGAGGATCATGGCGATCGGCGTGTTGACCGCGACATCATTGGTGCCTTCCGGCACCAGGATCCGGCCGAGCGTGCCGTCATCGATGGCCTCGACCTCCATCGTCGCCTTGTCGGTCTCGATCTCGGCGATGACGTCGCCGGTCTTGACCGCGTCGCCCTCTTTCTTGAGCCACTTGGCGAGATTGCCCTTCTCCATCGTCGGCGACAGCGCGGGCATCAGGAGCTGAATCGGCATGGGGGGCTAACTCGTCATTTCGCCCAAAGGGACAAGGAAACAGACGCAGGCGGCGGCGCGAAATTTTGGGGCGCGTTCACCGGTAGACATCCGTATAGAGTTCCGCCGGATCGGGCTCGGCATCGTTGGTCGCGAACTCGGCCGCCTCGTTGACGACGGCGCGCACCGAGGCGTCGATCTTCTTCAGGTCGTCTTCGCTCGCCCATTTCTTGGCGAGGAGCCGGGCGCGCACCTGCTCGATCGGATCGTGCTCGCTCCGCACCTTGTCGACCTCTTCCTTGGTCCGGTATTTGGCCGGGTCCGACATCGAGTGGCCGCGGTAGCGGTAGGTCATCATTTCGATGATGGTAGGACCCTTGCCGGCGCGGCACCAGGCAAGCGCCTCGGCGGCCGCGGCCTTGACCGCGCGCACGTCCATGCCATCGACCTGCACGCCCGGGATGTTGAAGGAAACGCCGCGCTTGGAAAAATCGGTCTGCGCCGAAGAGCGCGTCACCGCCGTGCCCATGGCGTAGCGGTTGTTCTCGATGATGTAGACCACGGGGAGCTTCCACAGCTGCGCCATATTGAAGCTCTCGTAGACCTGGCCCTGATTGGCGGCGCCGTCGCCGAAGAAGGTCAGGCTGACGCAGTTGCTGCCGCGGTAATTGTTGGCGAAGGCGAGCCCGGTGCCGATCGGAACCGACGCGCCGACGATGCCATGCCCGCCGAAGAAATTCTTCTCGCGGGAAAACATGTGCATCGAGCCGCCCTTGCCCTTGGAATAGCCGCCGCGCCGGCCGGTCAGCTCCGCCATGACGCCCTTGGGGTCCATGCCGCACGCCAGCATATGGCCGTGGTCGCGGTAGCCGGTGATCATCTGATCGCCGTCCCGCTTGGCCATTTCCACGCCGATCACGACGGCTTCCTGGCCGATATAGAGGTGACAGAAGCCGCCGATCAGGCCCATGCCGTACATCTGGCCGGCCTTCTCCTCGAAGCGGCGGATCAAGAGCATGCTGCGCAGCGCCGCCAGCTCCTCGTCCTTGGTGAACTCCGCCACTGGCCCGGTCCCTGACCCGGTCTTGGCCGCGGCGCTGGCGCGGCGCTCTCCGGCGGTTTGTTCCGCTTGCTTGGTTTTGGCGACGGCCATCATTGTCCTCGAAACGTTCGCAGCGTCATTGCCATAGCCGAATTCCCCCGGTTTCGGAAGTCGGCCCGTGGCCTAGCTGCCGCGCGGTGCTTACGGTCTTGTAACAGTCTTGGTCTGGACGCAAATCCCGCGCCGAATTTGCGGTCAAAGGTTTGGCAGGAAGTTTATTTCGCCAAGCGGCGGCGCCGGTTCAAGGCCCGCGGCCAACGACCCGCGCCGGGGCGTCGAGCATCAATGTTAGTTCCTTGGGGTGAGCGTAATCGAGCAGCGCGCGGGCGCGCTCGTCGAGCATGTCGGGATCGAGCCCGTTGGATTTGAGCAAAGCGACGCGGCGTTCCCATTCGAGGCGATCGCCATGCAGTCGGTCGAGTTCGGCGGAAAGCTCCGCGATCTGCCGGTCGATGTCCTGCTTCGCTTTGAGGCCGCGATTGCCGTTGACGGCGTTGACGCCGAAATAGCCGATCAGCAAGGCCGCCGTGACATAGAGGCCAAGCGCGGTCACGATCGAACGCAATCGCTTACGGGTCACCATGCCGCAACCATGGGAGGGTGCGGCTTAAAGCTGCATTAATAGCGGGCGGCCAGCCCGGTTACGGCAGGCGGCTGCGTAATTCGCCGACGAGGAAATTGCCGATCCGCTTGCCGCGGTTGCGCACCAAGCGGAGCAGCCCTTGATCGACGAAATAGGTCAGCAGGATGCTGTCGCGCGTTTCGACCTCGGGACCGATGCGATCGGCCGAATGCCAGCTGTCGTCGCCGACCGCGAAGGCGTAGCCGGTGTTGGGGGCAAACTGCATTTGCTTGTTTTTCGCCAGCGAGCCGTCGGGAAGCGTCTCGTGGAAGATGGTGCCGATATGCTCGACCGAGCGGTCGCGCGGCAGATACAGCTGCACGGTGATGCCCTTCCAGTGCGTATCCGTGTGCGGCGGGATCAGGTAGCCCGTGATGTCGCGCGTCAGCACCGGGATCGGAAACATGCCGACCTTCGCGTAGCCGGCGCCGAAGCGGCGCTCCAGCGCGGGCGCGAGCCGCTTCACGAACGCATCCCGCACCGCGGCAGAGCACAGCGCCGGACCAACCACGCTCCACACCGCGCGCTTGTCCGACGGCAGATGCCGGATTTGTTCCGGAAACAGATCGATCTTCACGCGCGTATGGGTGCCGTCGGCGAGATCGTTGCCCTTGCTGCGGCCGTGCATCGGCCGATAGTCCGACGCCACTCGGCATGGCGCCGAGCATGGCGGCATAGACGTCGTCGGGAAACACCCGGTCGAGCACCAGATGATAATATGGCGTCTCGAACGCCGGCGCCGTCTCCACCGCGGCAACGACACAATCGCGCACGCGCTCGACTGCAAATCTGCGATTGCCGGATTTCAATTCGAGCGACTGGTCCATTGACGTTCACCCTTGTCGCGCCCGGCGACACAAATAGCCCGGATTGGCGCGGCACGGCAAGCCGGGCCGGCTTTCAGCCGGGGAGAAGCTTCGGCCTAGCCGAGCGTCTTGAGCGCCGCCCGCCCGGCATACCGCGCCTGCGCGCCGAGGTCCTCTTCGATGCGCAGAAGCTGGTTGTACTTTGCCGTGCGATCGGAGCGGGCGAGCGAGCCGGTCTTGATCTGTCCGCAATTGGTGGCGACGGCGAGATCGGCGATGGTCGAATCCTCCGTCTCGCCCGAGCGGTGCGACATCACCGCGGTATAGCCCGCTTTGTGCGCCATCTCCACCGCCGCCAGCGTTTCGGTGAGCGTGCCGATCTGGTTCACCTTGATGAGGATCGAATTGCCGATGCCGTTTTTGATGCCGTCGGACAACCGCGCCACATTGGTCACGAAAATATCGTCGCCGACGAGCTGGCATTGTTTGCCGATCTTGTCAGTCAGGATTTTCCAGCCCTTGAAATCGTCCTCGGCCATGCCGTCTTCGATCGACACGATCGGATAGCGTTCGACCAAGGCCGCGAGATAATCGACCTGCTGTTCGATCGAGCGCGTCTTGCCTTCGCCTTTGTACTGGTAGGCGCGGTCGCCGAAAAATTCGCTGGCCGCCGGATCGAGCGCCAGCGCGACTTGCTCGCCCGGGCGGTAGCCCGCCTTCTCGATTGCCGACAGCACGAAGTCGAGCGCAGCTTCGGCCGACGGCAGATTGGGCGCAAAGCCGCCCTCGTCGCCGACATTGGTATTGTGTCCGGCCGCCTTGAGCGCCGCGCGCAAGGTGTGGAAGATTTCGGAGCCGGCGCGCAGCGCCTCCGCGAACGAGGCGACGCCGACCGGCATGATCATGAATTCCTGGAAATCGATCGGATTGTCGGCGTGGACGCCGCCATTGACGATGTTCATCATCGGCACCGGCAGGAGCCGCGCTGCGGTGCCGCCGACATAGCGGTAGAGCGGCAGATTGTTCGCGGCCGCCGCCGCCTTGGCGACCGCGAGCGAAACGCCGAGGATGGCATTGGCGCCGAGGCGACCTTTGTTGGGCGTGCCGTCGAGCGCGATCATGGTCTCGTCGATCTTGATCTGGGCCTCGGCATCCATGCCGCCCAAGGCGTCGAAAATCTCGCCATTGACGGCATCGACCGCGTTGCGCACGCCCTTGCCGAGATAGCGCCCTTTATCGCCGTCGCGCAGTTCGACCGCCTCATGGGTCCCCGTCGAAGCGCCGGACGGCACGCCGGCGCGGCCGCGCGAGCCGTCCTCGAGGACGACGTCGACCTCGACGGTCGGATTGCCGCGGCTGTCGAGAATTTCGCGGCCGATAATGTCGACAATGGCGGTCATGGGCGCTCCCGGCTAAATGGTGCGAGGCGCTTCTACAGGATCGGCCGGGCCCTTGTCATGTCCTCGAGCCGGCGCGGCAGCGATCCGGGCCGTGATCGCCGCCGGTCACCCACGCCGGAGGCGCGCTAGCCCTTCGGGTATCCCACGTAGTAGATGCCGATGACGTTGCCGGCGGCATCGTGCATCGGCGCATAGCCGGTGACGTAAGGCTTACCCAGGATCGTCGCCTCGCCATAGAACGCTTCGTTCTTGTTGATCACGACGATGACCTTGCCGTTAGGATCGAGAATGGTGCCGACGGCGCGCGAGCCGTCGGCCTTTTTGACGTTGGTGGCGACGCGGACATAGTCGGCGCCGCTCTTGACGAAGATCGTGGCGGTGCCGCCGACTTCCTTCACCACCTCGTCCACCAGGTCGAAGTTGTTATCGATCTTGGTGGTGCCGAAAAATACCGCCGGGACGGTCTTGCCGGCGACCGAATCGGTGCCCTCGATCTTCGCCGGCCCCAGCTTTTCGGCCTTGGACTGCAACAGCGCCATCGCCGCCTTCACCTTATCCAAATCCTGCGCCTGGACTGGGCTCGGCATCAATAGCGCGACGACTGACGGACCCCGTCGTCAACGCCGCGATGATCACGTGCTTGATTGTCATCGATGCTGTTATCATGGACGTTCTCCCGGGTTCGTTTTGGGCCGTTTCTTGTTTTGTTTTGGGAAGTGTATCCTGCCTTGCCCCGCGTTGAAATCGGGGTGGCACATTTTACGCGCGTCGCGCGCCATGTTATGCGCTCGTCCCGACACACTAAACTGAACAGATCTATGCCGAAGAAACCGCCGCAACTCGGCCGGCCGTCGTCGATTCCCGCCTCCCCCGCCGAGGCGGTGCTCGACCGCGTCCCCAATCCGCATCCGGACACGAATTACGTCGCCCGCTTCACCTTCCCCGAGTTTACGGCGATCTGCCCGGTGACAGGCCAGCCGGACTTCGGCATTCATCGTGATCGACTACGTGCCCGGCCGTTGGCTGGTGGAATCGAAATCGCTCAAGCTTTATTTGAACAGCTTCCGCAATCACGGCGCCTTCCACGAGGATTGCACGGTCGCGATCGGCAAACGGCTGGTCGCGCTGTTGAAGCCGAAATGGCTGCGCATCGGCGCTTATTTTCATCCGCGCGGCGGCATGCCGATCGACGTGTTCTGGCAGGCAGGAAAACTCCCCGCCGGCGTGTGGGTGCCTGACCAGGGCGTCAGTACGTATCGCGCGCGCTTCTAGCCAGCGCGCCCAGCGAGCGCGCCGGCCAGCGCCGCGACGAGGGCCCTCACCTCCTGTGCCGGGTCGGCCGCGCGCATGACGCCGCCCATGACCGCGACACCGGCGGCGCCGGCGGCGACGAGGTCGCGGATCCGCGTGGGGTCGACGCCGCCGATCGCGATGACCGGCACGCGCGCAGCGCGCACGATGTCGGACAGGCCGGCGAAGCCGAGTTGCGGTCCGTATCCAGGCTTGCTCGCCGTTTCGTACACCGGACCGGCAACGGCATAATCCGCCCATGCGGGATCTACGGACGCCGCTTCGGCTTTCGTGTGGATCGAGATGCCGACGAGCTTGCCATTGCCGAGCATCGCGCGGGCAGCGGCACCATCGGCGCCGGCCGGCAGGTGCACGCCGTCGCAGTCGGCGCGTTTGGCCAACGCCGCGGCGCCGTGCAGCATCAATGTCGCGCCGTGCGCGCGCATATTCGGCATCAGCGCGCGTGCCAGCTTGATTTGTTCGTCCGGCGGCAAGTGCTTTTCTCGCAGGCTCACCCAGCGGCAACCGGCATCGAGCGCGGCCGCGACGATCGCATCAAGCGGTCGTCGCGCCTGTACGACATCCGTCACCAAAAGCATCGACGGATGGGGAACCACAACCGACATGTGTTCACACCGACTTCGCATCAATCGCAACGCGAGGAATGTTGTACCGAGGACACAACGATCGTGAAAATGTTATGCGTTCACGCCGATACAGTGTCGCAAACAGCTTCCCCAGCTAAAGTTCGGTCGGGATTGAGGGGGACGTAGCGGTATCGAGGCACGCGATTAATCTAACCAGTTTAACACCGTGTCGCGCGACCGCGCGTAGTCCCCGCCCATATGGGGGGTGATCATGAGATCGGTAAGTTTCGCCATCGCGCTGTTGGCGATGGTCGGCGTCGTCATGCAGCCTGTCGTACCCGCGTACGCGGCAAAAATCGACGGCTTCAAGCAAAATCATTCGGGCGCAGCGGGCGCGAGTTCCGGCCTCGCCGTGACAGACCAGACGCTCGACGAGTTCATGCTCGATGCCCAGATCAGCGCACAGATGCGGGACAAGCTGGCGGCGCACGCGGCCCGTGGCGAGGCTGCGATCCTGTCGCGGACACAGATGGACGAATTGGCGCAAACACATCCCGCGCTCTACGGAAAGCTGATGCGCGCCTATCGCACCGCGTCAGTGCCGAATTTGACCGCTGATGAGAAGAAGCTCGTCGACAAGATGACTTCCGAAAATATCGCGGCATTCAAGGCGGGCAGGCCGCCACTCGGTTGCGGCGAACGCGCGGACCTCGATAACGCGCATATCAAGGTGGCTTCGATTGTTGCGGGTACGGTTCCGGTAGATAACTGTTCAAGCACCAACGGGGACGTTGGGGCGTGGATCGCGTTGGGCCTCATTCTCGGCGTCGTCATCGGCATGCCGATTTTTTGTGCGATTGCCGGACAGCTCGGAGCTGCGCCCGCATTCTGCCGCGGCGTGACCGGTCCGTGATGATTTCCGCAGTCATCACGCTATAATGCGACGCGTGAGCGATCGCCGCGTCGCGCTTATTTCCGCTTTCTCCCTGGCATTTGCCCTTGCCGCCCAGATCGGGACGACAAGGGCTGGCACCATTTCCATAACCTGGATCGGCCAGAAGAGCGCGACCGAATGCGGCCGCGCCGTCCTCTCGTCGCTGGCGGCGCGCCGCGGCGGCGACGTTGAAAGCTATTATGCGCGCCTGCCGGCACCGCCGGACCCGGCGCGCGGCTATTCGATCGCCGATATGCAGCGCTTTGGCGCCGGCGTCGGCCTCGATCTCGCCTTGGTCGCGCCGGCAGGGGTCGTCATCGCGGGAGAATGCTCGCCGCGGCCTGCGGTGGCATCCTATTTCAGGCGGCTGGCGGGAATGGTGACGACCGGGCAGCCGGTCGTCGTACCGGTGCAAAGCGGTCCGACCACCGGCCACTACCTGGTGCTCATAGGTGTGGCCGGCAGCGGCTTTATGGTGCTTGATCCGGCGTCGCCCGGTCTGCGCCGCATTACGATTGCCGATCTCGCTGTTTTAATGTGCGAATTCGGCTATGTGGGGCTGGTGAGCCGCTGACGTGAACGTCCGGTCTTCGGCCGATGGCGCCAAAACTGCGTCTTGCCAGCCTTGAATTCGACGCCGGAACACACCATTCCAACAAGCAATTGCCGTGGAGACTTGAGACTTTAGATGGATCGCGCGCCCCGCATCTCTTTCGTATCGCTCGGCTGTCCGAAGGCACTGGTCGATTCCGAGCGGATCGTGACCCGGCTTCGCGCCGAGGGCTACGAGCTCGCGCGCGGCCACGCCGATGCCGATCTCGCCATCGTCAATACCTGCGGCTTTCTCGACAGCGCGCAGGCTGAATCGCTGACCGCCATCGGCGCCGCGCTCGCTGAGAACGGCAAGGTCATCGTGACGGGCTGCATGGGCGCGGAGCCGGAAAAGATCACGGCTGCACACCCGAACGTGCTCGCGGTCACGGGACCGCAGCAATACGAAAGCGTGCTCGAGGCGGTCCACCGCGCCGTTCCCCCGCGGCACGATCCCTATACCGAACTCATTCCGCCGCAGGGCATCAAGCTGACGCCGCGGCATTACGCTTATCTCAAGATTTCAGAGGGTTGCAACAATCGATGCACGTTCTGCATCATCCCCAAGCTGCGCGGCGACCTCGTCTCCCGGCCGGCCGGCGACGTGCTGCGGGAAGCCGAAAAGCTGGTCGCGGCGGGCGTCAAGGAATTGCTGGTCATTTCCCAGGACACGTCCGCCTACGGGGTCGATCTGAAATACGCGGCGAGCCCGTGGAAGGACGGCGAAGTGCGCGCCAAATTCGTCGATCTTGCCCACGCGCTCGGTGAATTCGGCGTCTGGGTGCGGTTGCATTACGTCTATCCCTACCCGCACGTCGACGAGGTCATCGGCCTGATGGCCGACGGCAAGGTGCTGCCCTACCTCGACATCCCGTTCCAGCACGCCAGTCCCGCCGTGCTCAAGCGCATGCGGCGGCCGGCGGCGCAGGAAGCGACGCTCGAACGCATCAAAGCGTGGCGCGCCGCTTGCCCGAGCCTCACTTTGCGCTCGACTTTCATCGTCGGCTTTCCCGGCGAGACGGACGAAGATTTCGCGCTGCTGCTCGATTGGCTCAAGGAAGCCGAGCTCGATCGCGTCGGCTGTTTCCGCTACGAGCCGGTCAGCGGGGCGTCCGCCAACGATCTCGCCGCGGCCGTGCCCGAGGCGGTCAAGGCGGAGCGCTACCACCGCCTGATGGCGCTGCAACAGGACATCTCGGCCAAACGCCTCGAGCGCAGGATCGGCGGGCGCGAACGCGTCATCATCGACGAGGTCGCCCCGAGCCGCGGCGCGAACCCGGCCGTCGCCAAGGGCCGCAGCAAGGGCGACGCGCCGCAAATCGACGGCACCGTGTTCGTCGCGAGCCGGCGGCCGCTGCGCGTCGGCGAAATCGCCACCGTCAAAATCGACCGCGCCGACGCCTACGACCTTCACGGCACGGCAATCGGATACTGACCACAACCCTATGATGGCGCGCGCTCGCCGGTTTTTGCTGGCATCGCCGCAGGTTCGGCGCTTTCATGCGGCGCAAAAAGGCGTTTGACCCGTGACCGCTATTTTCGTCACCGCGACCGGAACCGATGTCGGCAAGACATTCATCGTCGCCGCGTTGATCCGGCACTTGCGGCAACTGGGCCATCAGGTCGACGCCATCAAGCCGATCGCCACCGGTTATGACCCGGCGCGGGCCGCGGCGAGCGATCCCGGCGCGCTGCTCGCCGCGCTGGGGCTGCCGTTCTCGCCCGAGGAGGTCGAGCGTGTGTCGCCCTGGCGCTTTCTCGCGCCGCTGTCGCCGGACCTCGCGGCCGCCCGCGAGAACCGCCGCATCGATGTCGATCAGGTCATCGCCTTCTGCCAAGCCGCAATCAAACAACGCCGCGAGATTGTGCTGATCGAGGGCGTCGACGGCATCATGGCGCCGCTCGACGGGCACCGCACGATACTCGACGTGATGATGGCGCTCCAGCTACCGCTCATCCTGATCACCGACAGTCAGGTCGGCAGTATCTCGCACACTTTGACCGCGCTCGATTCGCTCTACCGCCGCGATATGAACGTGCTCGCCATCATCGTCAACGAGACGCCGGGCAGCTCGTTGCCGCTCGACGACGCGGTCGCGAGCCTCGCGCGGTTCGCCGAGCCGGTGCTCGGCGTACCGGCGCCGCGGCGCCAGCAGGGTGGCGAGCCCGTCGCCGGGCCGGTGTTCGGCCGCCTGTTCGGCGGCCAAGGAGGTGGCCAAGGCCGCCCGTTGCAAGGATCGCCGAAGCGCTGACGGGACGGCGGCGCAGCGGCGGTCCAAGCGATCTAAGAGAAATAAGCGATCTAAAAAAAAAAAGAGAAATAATGCAGCTGCACCACGGTCTCGAGCGTGCCCTCGAGATTGAACAAAGCGTGCAGGAGGAACGTCAGCAGCATCGAGCCGCTGCGCCAGCGCATCCAGCCGAGATAGAGGCCCACGACGAATATCTGCGCGATCCCGGCCCAGTCGTACTGCACGTGCAGCGCCGCCCACAGCAGCGAGATCACCACGATCGCCGGCCAGGTCGAGCGGTCCGAGCGGGCCCAGCCGCGGAACAGGAAGCCGCGGAAGATGACCTCCTCGCCCGCCGGCGCCATGATGACGGCAGCGATCCACATCGCGGCGACCCAGCCCTGCGACGCCGCGGTGGTGTAGGACTGCAGCTGGAACGGCGTGACCAGTTGCTCGCCGGCGAGATAAAGCGCCGCATCGCCGAGCGCGATCAACACCACGAGCGAGATCAAGCCGGTGGCGAGCCAGCGCCGATCCGGCCATTTCAGCGCCAGATACGCAAAGAAGTCCGCCCGCGCGGCCCGGATCGCCAACGCGATCACCGCGATAGTGATCGGATTGGCGATGATGAGGACGAACGTGACCATGACGCCGTCATAGGGCGACGTCATCAGCACGTTCAACGAACCCGGGTGCCAGAGAATATAGGCGGCGACCCCGAGGACCTGGCCGACGAGGAAGGCGAGCACGGCCCAGCCGAGCGTCGCCCCATAGCCCCACACTTTCATAGCAAGACTTTCACAGCCAGACTTTCATCCCTTCATAGCCAGACTTTCATGGCTTGTAGCCCCCGCGGGTCGATCGCTGCGCCGACGCCCGCACCCGTTACGGCACCAGGATGGACGAACCGGTGGTGGCCCGCCCTTCGAGATCGCGGTGCGACTGCGCGGCGTCGCGCAGCTTGTAGGTCTGATTGATGGGAATCTTGACCGCGCCGCTGCCGACGACCGCGAACAAGTCCGCCGACATCGCCAGCAGGTCTTCCCGCTTGGCGGCGTAGGTGTTGAGCGTCGGCCGCGTCACGAACAGCGAGCCCTTGGCCTGCAGGATGTTGATGTTGAAAGCCTCGATCTGGCCCGACGCGCTGCCGAAGCTCACGAACATGCCGAGCGGCCGCAGGCAATCGAGCGAGGCCGGGAACGTCGTCTTGCCAATGCCGTCATAGACCACGTCGCACAGCTTGCCGCCGGTGATGTCCTTGACGCGGGCGACAAAATCCTCGTCGCGGTAGAGAATGGTGTGGTGGCAGCCATTGGCGTGGGCGAGCGCGGCTTTCTCCTTCGAGCCGACCGTGCCGATGACGGTCGCGCCGAGATGGCTCGCCCATTGGCACAGAATGAGGCCGACGCCGCCGGCCGCGGCGTGCATCAGGATGGTCGTGCCTTTCTCGACCTTGAAGGTGCGGCGCAACAGGTATTGCGCGGTAAGGCCCTTGAGCATCATGCCGGCTGCCTGCTCATAGGTGATGTTCGCCGGCAGCTTCACCGCCCGGTCGGCCGGCAACAGGCGTTCCTCCGCGTAGCAGCCCGGGCCGTTCACATAGGCGATGCGGTCGCCGACCTTGAGGTCGCTGACGCCGGGTCCGACTTCGACCACCTCGCCGGCGGCTTCGTTGCCGGCGATGAAGGGCAGACCGCCCGGCGCCGGATAAAGGCCCATGCGGAAATAGGCGTCGACGAAATTGACGCCGCAGGCGTGCTGCTTGACCCGGACCTGGCCCGGCCCGGGCGCCGCAACGGTAACGTCCTCATAGGTGAGAACTTCGGGACCGCCGTATTTATGGACACGGACTGCTGCAACCATTTTTCCTCTCCTATTCGCTCGCTCCGGGCAATATCAGGGCGGCGGATGGGCGCGCAAGGGACTGTCCAACCGGATTGGCGAACGATCAGCGGGCGTCACGCAACAAACCGACGATCACGAAATAGAGTGCGATAGCGCTTAGCGCTGCGGCAATCCAAGTCGGCGGATCGAGGTCTCGCATCAGCGCGATGAGCGCCAGCGCCGCCCACAGCACCAGCATCGCCAGATTGAGCGCGCGCCATCGCCGCAGGCGCACCGGATGCACGAAATAGATCGGCGCGAAGGTCGCCGCCGCCAGCATCACGATCGCACCGGCGCCGAGCCATGCCGCCGGCTCGAGGAGGAACAGATAAAACGCCGCCAGATTCCACAATGCGGGAAAGCCGCGGAAATAGCCGTCGGACGTTTTCATGCTGCGGTCGGCGAAATAGATCGCGCCGGTCACGGCAATGATGAGCCCGGCCATGAGCGCGACCGGTTGCGGCATCAGCCCGCCCGCGGCGATCGCATACGCCGGCACGAAAACGTAGGTGGCGTAATCGACCACGAAGTCGAGCATCTCGCCGGACCAGCGCGGCAATGTCTCCGCGACGCGTAGCCGGCGCGCGAACGTGCCGTCGACGCCGTCGATCACGAGCGCTACGCCAAGCCACAGAAACATCGCCGGCCACGCGCCGCGCACGGCCGCCATCAGCGCCAGCAGAGCGCACGCCGCCCCGCAGGCCGTGAAAATGTGGACGGCGAACGCGGCCGCGGTCCGCGGTGCCGCGCGACCGCCGGGTAACTTCGGATCCATGGTTCCAGCCTACACGCCGAACCATGAACGTGCACGATCCCTCCGCGATTGCTATTCTCTCGGCCGCGGATCGCAGGCAAGGCAGCGACGGCGAGAAAGGTTAAACGTGAGCGGCAGCACGGGTGACTTCACCGCGGACGTCGCGGTCGTCGGCGGCGGGCCGGCCGGTCTCGTCAGCGCCATTGCGCTCGCCGCGGCTGGCGTCGACACCGTCATCATCGCGCCCGCGCCGCCCGAGGATTTCCGCACCACCGCCTTGCTCGCGGGCTCGGTTACCGCACTCGCGACACTCGGCGTGTGGGACGCGTGTCTGCCGAACGCCGCGCCGCTCAAGGCGATCCGCATCATCGACGACACCGGGCGGCTCCTGCGCGCGCCGGAGGTCAAGTTCGACGCCGCCGAGATCGGGCTCGACGCCTTCGGCTACAACATCGAGAACCGTCATCTCGACGCCGTGCTGCATGACCACGCGGCGCGCTTGAAGCTGCCGCGCATCGCCGCCGCCGCGTCCGCGGTTGTAACGGATCCGGCCGGCGCGACGATCACCTACGCCGGCGGCGTGGCGCGGGTCCGGCTCGTCGTCGGCGCCGACGGACAACGCTCATTGTGCCGCACCGCCGCCGGCATCGGCACACACCGGCGGGCCTATCCGCAGACCGCGCTCATTCTCAACCTCGGCCACGCGCGGCCGCATGCCGATATTTCGACCGAATTCCACACCGCAACCGGGCCGTTCACGCTGGTGCCCCTGCCCGGCCGGCGCTCCAGCCTGGTTTGCGTGCTCGACCCGGCGAGCGCCGAGGCGCTCTACGCCATGCCCGACGCCGCATTGTCGGCCGAGATCGAGCGCCGCGCGCATTCGCTGCTCGGCGCGATGACGGCGGAGCCGGGGCGCGGCATGTTTGCGCTCGCGGTCGAGACCGCGCAGACTTTCGCGCGCGGGCGCATCGCGCTGGTCGGCGAGGCGGCGCACGTGGTGCCGCCGATCGGCGCGCAGGGCCTCAATCTCGG
The DNA here is from genome assembly GCA_963836095.1 of uncultured Pseudomonadota bacterium. Taxonomy (GTDB): domain Bacteria; phylum Pseudomonadota; class Alphaproteobacteria; order Rhizobiales; family Xanthobacteraceae; genus BOG-931. The sequence continues at coordinate 227,707 of CAWIHU010000008.1, read as the reverse complement.
CCTGCGCGACGCTGCGACCTTGGCCGAACTCGTCGCCGACGCTCGCCGCCAAAACCTCGACATCGGCAGCCCGAGCGTGCTCGCTCGTTACGACAGCCAGCGCCGCGCCGACGCGACCAGCCGGCGGATCGCCATCGACCTCCTCAATCGCAGTCTCATCAGCGATTTCATCCCGGTGCAAAGCGCCCGCGGTCTGTCGCTTTATCTGATCGACAGCATCGGCCCGCTGCGCCGCGCTTTGATGCGCGAGGGGGTGACGCCACTGGCGTCGCAGCCTCGCTTGATGCGAGGGGAGATGCTGTGAACGGCCGCTATTTCATGGGCACCCCTGCCGTCAAAAACGGCTTGGCGCGGGGCTGCGGTTCGTCCTACCGTTACGGTTGAGGGGTTAAGTCATCGCATGAAGCTGCCGCGCAATTTCTTCAAGCCGCTCGCGATCGGGGCGCCGGCGCCGCTGCGCGAGCTGCCGCTCAAGCTCGAGCGCATGATCCATTTCGTGCCGCCGCACATCGAAAAGGTGCGCGCCAAGGTGCCGGAGCTCGTTCATCAGGTCGACGTCGTGCTCGGCAATCTCGAGGACGCGATCCCCGCCGACGCCAAGGAAGCCGCCCGCGCCGGCTTCATCGCCATGGCGAAGGCGTGCGATTTCGGCGGCACGGGTTTGTGGACCCGCATCAACGCGCTCAATTCGCCCTGGGTGCTCGATGACATTCGCGAGGTCGTCGCCGCGGTCGGCGACAAGCTCGATGTCATCATGCTGCCGAAGGTCGAGGGCGAATGGGACATCCATTATCTCGATCAGCTTTTGGCCCAGCTCGAGGCCAAGCACGGCGTCAAGAAGCCGATCCTGATCCACGCCATCCTCGAGACCGCCGAGGGCGTCGACAACGTCGCCGCCATCGCGGCCGCCTCGCCGCGCATGCACGGCATCAGCCTCGGCCCGGCCGATCTGGCCGCGTCGCGCGCGATGAAGACCACCCGGGTCGGCGGCGGCCACCCGGACTACAAGGTGCTCGCCGACGCCGCCGCCTCCGGCGCGGCCGACGTGCCGCGCGCCTCCTATCAGCAAGACCTCTGGCACTACACCATTGCCAAGATGGTCGACGCCTGCGCCGCGGCGGGCATCAAGCCGTTCTACGGGCCGTTCGGCGATTTCAGCGATGCCGCCGCGTGCGAGGCGCAGTTCCGCAACAGCTTCCTGATGGGCTGCGTCGGCGCCTGGACGCTGCACCCGAGCCAGGTCGGCATCGCCAAGCGGGTGTTCTCGCCCGACGCCGCCGAAGTCGCGTTCGCCAAGAAGATCATCGCCGCCATGCCCGACGGCAGCGGTGCGGTCATGATCGACGGCAAGATGCAGGACGACGCGACCTGGAAACAGGCCAAGGTGCTGGTCGACCTCGCGCAACTGGTGGCCGCGAAAGACCCCGAAATGGCGCAGCGGTACGGGCTGTGAACCCGCGCCCGCCCAGCCCGCAACCACAGGGTACGGGACAGTACGGCTTGATCTACGCTATGAACAAATGTTCAGTGCTTGGTCAGGCGCCCGCCATAATCGCGGTATTTGGATTAACGTCGTCACGGCATTGTTGTAATATGCCGGCTGCGAAGCAGGTCGTACCGTACCCGGCGTCATGAACCAGTGGTCATGAACAAGATTCGCTCCGCGAAGTACCAGATCGGCCAAGTGGTCCGGCACCGCCTTTATCCGTTTCGCGGCGTCGTGTTCGATATCGATCCGACCTTCAGCAACACCGAGGAATGGTACCAATCGATCCCGCCGGATATCAGGCCGCACAAGGATCAGCCGTTCTACCATCTGTTCGCCGAGAACGACGAATCCGAATATATCGCCTATGTTTCCGAGCAGAACTTGCTGCCGGATGAGAGTGGCGAGCCGGTCCGCCATCCGCAGGTCGCGGAAACGTTCGTGCGGGACGGCAAGGGCGGCTACCGCCCCCGCCACGCGATGACGCACTGAATTTCCGACTTGGAAATCCCGACTTGGAAATCCCGACTTGGAAATCCCGACTTGGTCGCTGCGGTTGGGCCGCCCCCGCGGTTCGTTGTCGCGGGGACGCCCTGATGGGTCGCTTATTTGTTGCCGGGGGGCGGCGCCGCCGATGACGTCGGAGCGCCCTGGCTTTCGAGCTTCTTGCGGGCTTCGTCGGCGCGGCGCTGCAGTTCTTCCTGCAGTTTCTTCTGCTGCTCCTCGAAGATCTTCGGATCGGTCGGCGGCCCGTCATAAGCCTTGGCGAAATCGGCGAGCGGCAGGCCTAAGCTGATCGGCTGGCCGGTCGAGTTGATCGCCTGGACAACGAGGGCCTGGCCTTTCTTCATCTTGCCGATCAAGTCGGCGTTCGCCTCGTAATCCGCCATGCAGCCGTTGGTGAAGCAGATGACGTATGGCGCGGTCATCGGTTGGTTCTGATCGAGGATGACGCGCGTGCCGTGGACGAGTTGCATGCCGAGCGGCAGGGTCACGCGCAAAATCTTCTTGTCGACGCCTTCCGGCTCGATGATGACGGCGGCGACCACCGGCATTCCCGACTCGATGCGGGCGTCCTTGCCGGTGAAGCAAACCTGCTTGGCATTGGCCTCTTTGCCCTTCAGGCAGAATTTGGTCCACGGCGAATAGATCAGCTGGACTTGCTGCTGCTCGCCGCCGGGCGCCGCCGGTTGGCCCTCCGCCGGTGCCGCCGGGGCGGGTTGCGGCGCTTGCTGCGCCTCGGCACCGCCCTTCTTTTTGGCTGACGCCTTCGCCTTTGCCGACGGCGCGGCGGGCGCCGTTTGCGCGAACGCAGGCGAGCCGAATGAAATGGCAAGTGATACGGCGAGCGCCAGCGCCGTAACCCCCATTGCGGTTCTGGCGATGGCGGCGAGCGTCCGGTCCACCGACTGCGCCGGTGCCGACGCGATGCGATAAGTCATGAGTTGCAGTCCCTCGTTTGTGCCGCCGCCCGCAAGCCGACCCTGAGCAAAGTCGATCCTGACCAAAGTCGATCCTGACCGAAGCCGAACCCGGCCGACTTGCGCACGCGTGTCCCCATTCCGAAGCTCGCAGTTCCTTGCGGCAAATTCCTCTGCGAACTTCGGAATTCAAAGAGACGTTAGCAAATTATGAGTTCCGCGCGGTTCGGGATTGGAGCTTCCTGCGCGAGCCTTACGCCCGCGCCTGGAACGTACCACCTTCCCCACGCGACACGGTCCATACCTGTCGCACCGCCCAGCCCCACGCTCAACCGTCAATCGACGCAGATTACGGCAACAGCGTGACACCACGGCCCGGTGAACGAACCCTGGCGGCGCCAAACGGCGGCCCCTCAAATAGCCCAAGTGTGCCGCCAAAGAAAGACATACCGGTATCCTGGTGATAACGCCCAGCGGCTGCGTTGCGCGGCCGGCAAATCGCGCTATCGCTTGAAGCGAATCCCTAAGGTCCGAAGCCGCCGCGACCGGAGTCTCTCAACCGCGCCGATGCGATCAATTCCGCGATCAAGTGCGAACATCAACGCCATGGGCGGTCTCCGGCTCGCTTTGTGCGGGGCGATGGCCATGTTCGCCTCGACGCCCCCGGTCGCGGCGGACGTGCCCGCCCACGCCATCGCCATGCACGGCGCCCCGGCCATGCCGGAGGATTTTGTCGCCCCGCCTTACGCCAATCCCGACGCGCCCAAGGGCGGGACGCTGGTGCAAGGCGTGCTCGGCACGTTCGACAGCCTCAATCCGCTCATCGTCAAGGGCCTCGCCGTGCAGGCGATCCGCGGCTACGTGTTCGAAAGCCTGATGGCGCGCGGCTATGACGAGCCCTTCACGCTCTACGGCCTGCTCGCGCGCACGGTCGAGACCGACGACGCGAGGAGCTACGTCACGTTCCGGCTCGACCCCGCGGCGCATTTTTCCGACGGCGCGCCGGTCACGGCCGACGACGTTGTGTTCTCCTGGCAATTGTTGCGCGATCACGGTCGGCCCAATCACCGCGCCTATTATGCCAAGGTGGCCAAGGCCGAGCGCCTCGACGCGCGGACCGTGCGCTTCGACCTGTCCGGCAGCGACGACCGCGAACTGCCGCTGATCCTCGGCCTGATGCCGGTCTTGCCGAAGCACGCCGTCGATGTCGCGACCTTCGAGGACACCACGCTGGCGAAGCCCGTCGGCAGCGGGCCCTATATGGTAGCCGCCGTCGATCCGGGAAAAAGCATCACGCTCAAACGCGATCCCAATTATTGGGGCCGCGCGCTTCCCATCAACCGCGGCCTGTGGAATTTCGACCAACTGCGCTTCGATTATTACCGCGACGCGAACGCGTACTTCGAGGCCTTCAAGGCCGGTCTTTACGACGTGCGCAGCGAGACCGATCCGGGCCGCTGGCAAACGGGCTACGACACGCCCGCCGCCCGCGCCGGACGCATCATCAAGGATACGTTCGCCAACGGCCTGCCCAAGCCGGCGACCGCTTTCGTCTTCAACACACGCCGGCCGATTTTTTCCGATCTGCGCGTGCGCCAAGCGATCGTGCGCCTGTTCGATGCCGAATGGGTCAACCGCAATTTCTTCTTTGGTCTCTATAAGCGCAGCGCCAGCTTCTTCGACGATTCGGAATTGTCCGCCTATCACCGCGCGGCCGACGCGCGCGAGCGCGCGCTGTTGGCGCCGTTTCCCGGCGCGGTGCGCGCGGACGTGCTCGACGGCACCTGGTCGCCGCCGGCGACCGACGGCTCCGGCCGCGATCGCGCCGGGCTCAAGGACGCGCTCGCGCTCCTTGCCGCCGCCGGCTACGCCTTCGACGGCATGGTGCTGCGCGAGCGCGCGAGCGGCCGGCCGTTGCAGTTCGAGATCATGGTGACGAGCCGCGACGAGGAGCGCCTCGCGCTCGCGTTTGCCGACAACCTCGTGCGTGCCGGCATCGCCGCGCACGTGCGTCTCGTCGATGCCGTGCAGTACGACCAGCGCCGCGCGTCGTTCGATTTCGACATGATCGAGAACCGCTGGGAGCAATCGCTGTCGCCCGGCAACGAGCAAAGCTTCTATTGGGGCTCGGCCGCCGCGGACGAGGACGGCTCGCGCAATTACATGGGCGTGCGCAGCGCCGCGGCCGACGCCATGATCGCGGCGATGCTGCGGGCGCGCGAGCGCACCGACTTCGTCGCCGCCGTTCGCGCGCTCGACCGCGTGCTGATCTCCGGCTGTTACGTCGTGCCGTTGTTTTATCTGCCCGGACAATGGGTGGCGCGCTGGGCGTCGATCGAACACCCGGCGCACACCTCGCTGTCCGGCTACCTGCCTGAAACCTGGTGGCATCAACCGCAACGGACGCTGCAATGATCTTGGGCGAGACCACTCCCGCCGCCGCCCTGCAAGCGCAGAGCCGCATGACGCTCGACGAGTTCATCCGCCGCACCGCGCAGCGGCGGCCCGACGCGTTGGCGCTGATCGACGCGCCGAACCGGCGGTCGTTCACCGATGGCGCGCCGCGGCGGCTCAGCTATGCCGAAGCCGACCGCATGGTGTCGGCGATCGCCGGACGGCTGCGCCGCATGGGGCTTACGACCGACGCCGTCATCGGCGTGCAATTGCCCAACATCGTCGAGAATGTGCTGACCATGCTCGGCGTGCTGCGGGCGGGCATGATCGTCGCGCCGCTGCCGCTGTTGTGGCGCCGCGCCGACATGATCGCCGCGCTGGCGCGCGTCGGCGCCAAGGCGCTGATCACCTGCGGCCAAGTGACGAGCGGCCAGGCCGGCACCTTCAATCACGGCCAGCTGGCGCTGCGCGCGGCCGCCGAGGTGTTTTCGATCCGCTACGTCTGCGGCTTCGGCAAAACCCTCGCCGACGGCATCGTGCCCTTCGACGATCTGTTCGACGTCGACAAGCTCGACCCCGTGCCGCCGCTCGAACGGGAGCGGCAGGCCAATGCCGCCGCCCATGTCGCGGCCGTCACGTTCGACGTTGGCGAAGACGGCCTGCTGCCGGTCGCGCGCAATCATTCCGAATTGATCGCGGGCGGCCTCGGCGTCGTTTTGGAAAGCCGCCTGGCGCCGGAGACGATCGCGCTCTCGACCATCGCGCCGTCGTCCTTCGCCGGCGTGAGCCTCACGGTGCTGCCGTGGCTCCTGACCGGCGGCACGCTCGCGCTGCACCATCCGTTCGACGAAGAAGTGTTCGGCCGCCAGCGTCGGGAGACACGCTGCGGCACGGTGATGCTGCCGGGACCGGTGGCGCTGCGGCTCGCCGAATCCGGCGCGCTGGCGCGCGTCGGCCCGGTTGCCGTCATCGCCGCCTGGCGTTCGCCCGAGCGGCTCGCCATGAGTCCCGCCTGGCGCGAACCGGAGGCGGCCTTGACCGACGTTGCGATCTTCGGCGAAGCCGGCCTCGTGCCGGCGCGACGCGGCGTGGGCGGCCGGCCGAGTGCCATTCCGGTCGGCCAAGTGGTCGCGCCGCGCGGCAGCAGTGGCGGGGTCGTGGTCGCCGAAGTGTCCCAGACCGACGCCGGCACGGTCGCTTTGCGCGGCGCCATGGTCCCGCACCATGCCTTTCCGCCCGGCGTCGAACGCTCGGGCCTGCCCTATTTCAAGATCGGGCGCGGCGGACTGGTCGACAGCGGCTACACCTGCCACGTCGATGCCGCCGCCAAGGCGATGGTCGTGACCGGACCGCCCATGGGCATCGTCGGCGTCGGCGGCTATCGTTTCCCGCTGCACGACCTGCAGGACGTGGTCGGCCGCATCGATGGCAGCGCGACGCTTGCGGGCTTGCCGGATCCGCTGATCGGGCAGCGTTTGGTCGGCACCGCCGCCGACGGCGAAACGGTCCAGGCCGCGCTCAACGCCGTCGGCGTCAATCCGATCGTGATCGGCGCATTTCGTGCTCGCGGTGATCGACCCGCCGCGGTGCCGGCGACCGACGGGCGCTGATCCAAATTGGGAGCCTGCCGGTAGAGCCGGTTCGAGGCGCAACAAAAATTCAAGCTCGCGGGCCGCTATCTTGAATTTGCTCTCCCGGTCGGCCGCGCCGTGTCGCCCGCGGCGTTGACGCGCCGTTAACAGCGCCGTGCCTAAGGTCATGCGGTCCTTTTTTGAATCCCGCGTTCCGCCATGGCGTTACAAGGTCCGTTTGTCGTCGTTGCCGATAATCCGGCGGCGGATGTCGTCGCGGCCTTGCGCGCGGCCGGCGCCTTTCCCATCATCGAAACCAATTGGACCGACGCGGCTCGAGCGATCGCCGCGGTCGAGCCGGAAGCGCTGGTGCTGGCCGATGCCCGCGGCGCGGACGTTGCCGTGAGCGTGCGCGCGCTCGCCGATCGGATCGATGCGCGCGACGGCGCATTCATGCCAATAATCGCGCGCGTGCGCGATGGCGAGAGCGCCGTCCTGCCCGACGCGCTGGCAATTGCCGCGACCGCGCCGGCCGAGCGGGTCGCGCTGCGCTTGAACGCGGCGCTGCGCGTGCGCGCACTGCACGCAACGGTGCTGCGCCGCATGGACACGCTCGCCGGCCGGGGCGAGGCGCTGCCCGAACTGCCGGACGGCGATCCGCTCGATGACGCGACCGTGCTCGTCGCTGGCCGCGGCCGCTCGTATCCGGCGCTCGCGGTCGCGATCGGCGAGCAGGTCGGACTGGTCGGCGCGCTCAGCGTCGAAAGCGCCGCGCGCGCGCTCAATGCCCGCGACATCGACGGCCTGGTGATCGGCGACGGGTTCGGCCCCAGCATCGTCACGGCGCTGCTGACGGTGCTGGCCGAGGACGTGCGCTTTCGCGATCTGCCGGTCGCCGTGCTCGGCGGTCATGGCGGCGTCACCGAAGGCTTTGCCGGGCACCTGCCGAATCTCGAGCGCATCGCCGACGGTCCGGCGCAGCTCGTCGAACGCTTCCTGCCGTACGTGCGCGTGCACGCCTTCGCGCAGCGGCTCAAGCGCATGCTCAAATCGCTCGACGCCAAGGGCATGATCGATCCCGACACCGGGCTTTTGGCGCACGCGGCATTCTGGCGCGACCTCAATCGCGCCGTGGACGATGCGGAAAAGCGCGGCGTCGGTCTCTCGATCGCGCGCTTCTCGTTCGAGCGCCGCGACCGCCGCAGCGTGCTCGACGCGGCGCGCCTGGTCGGCCGGCTGATGCGCCAAGTCGATTTCGCCTGCCGCGAAGCCGACGATTCCATCTTCGCGGTGTTCACCGAAACCGACCTGCGCGCCGCCCATGTTATCGCGCGGCGGATCGCCAGCGTGCTCAAGCACACCATGCTGGCGCCCGATGACGCCAAGCCCCGCGGCGTCGACACCACCGTGACGCTGGCGACGCTCAAGCCGAGCGACACCACCGATTCGCTGGTCGCCCGGGTGACCGACGGCACGACGCCTACAACAGGCAAGACTTCGGGCAAAATCGCAGGTTGAGGTTGCCGCGCGCCGACGGCGGCACCATGTCGATGGAAAGCGGTTCTACGCCGGCCGCAACATGAGCTAGGCTGAACTTCAAGGACCGGCACCACCAACGAGAGCACCATCATGACAGGCCCCTCCTCCATGTCCGTCCATGTCGATGTCATCTCCGACGTTGTGTGCCCGTGGTGCTATATCGGCAAGCACCGGCTCGAAGCGGCGCTCGATCTCGTGCCCGACATCGCCGTCGACATCACCTGGCGGCCGTATTTCCTCAATCCCTGGATCCCGCGCGAAGGCATCGAGCGGCAGACCTATCTGGAGACCAAGTTCGGTTCCGCCGAGCGCTACGCGGTGATGGCCGAGCGGGTCGTCGCCGCCGCGGCGCTCGAGGGCCTCGTCTATGCGCCTGACAAGGTCGGCCGGCAGCCCAACACGCTCGACTGCCACCGGCTGATCCTGTGGTCGCGCAGCGTCACCGATCCCGCCCGCATGAAGCAGCGGCTGATGGAGCTGTACTTCACCGGCGAAGGCGACCTCACCGATCCCAAGACGCTGATCGGGGCCGCCGTCGATTGCGGCATGGACGGCGACCTCGTGCGCCGGCTCCTCGCCAGCGACGCCGACGTTGACCGTATCGAAAACGAAGCCAACAGCGCCAAGGAAGCCGGCATCGACGGCGTCCCCTGCTTCGTCATCGGCGGCGGCCTCATCATCACTGGCGCCCAGTCGCCCGAATACCTCGCCAGCGCCATCCAGCGCGCCGCCGGCCAACAGGCGAAGCTGCGGGCGTAGGCCCTCCCACGCGACGCTTCTGCTCCTTCTCCCCGCACGCGGTTCGCATGCGGGGAGAAGGTAAGTAGATCGCGTTGTCGCTGCGCATTCGCGCCCGCGTTTGTGCGGGCGTCGAAGCCGAAGGCGGCCACAAGGGCCGCCCCTACGGAAAAGGCTTCACCCGGCATCGCGATCCGTAGGGGCGCCCCTTGTGGGCGCCCACGAGGCCTCCAGCACTTGACAACACTCTTAACGTGTATTGTATCAGATATACAATCCAGGAGGGGACACCATGATCAAGGCTTTGACCAGAACTGCATCATTGTCGGCCGCCATTATCGCATTGAGCGTGCTCGCCGGCGCCGGCGCGACCGCGCGAGCGGCCGACGCGGCGCCATGCCTCGAGGCCGCCGAGTGCCACGGGCCATTGCCGCAGATTTGCAAGCAATGCCGTGACGGTCACTCCGCGTGTGCACACTGGGCCTGCGTGCGTCACCAGTGCGTCATTCGGATCTGCGGCCGCTAGAACTAAAACGGCGGCCGTAGCAGAATGGGGCTGAGAGAAGCGCGCGCCGCGAGCGAAATCGTTCTCGCGGCGCGCCTTCGCGCCCGAGTTTTTGCAAATGCCGACGACGAAGCAAACAAATGACGGCCGGGCGTGATCTTCGTCAGATGGCACCGGTGGTGGGACCGGATGCCGTCACGATCAGGCGCGGATAAGCCACTGCCTCGTCATTGCGAGGAGCGTTAGCGACGAAGTAATCCAGGATCGGCGGCACGGAGTCTGGATTGCTTCGCCTTCGGCTCGCAATGACGACGACGAATGAAAAAAGGAAAGCGGAACGCCGAAAGGCGCTGTTGCGTAACCTCCGTGCCCTCACGGGCGCGGCACGGCCCCCGCCCGGGGGCCGCTCGCCTCTCGGCGTTCCACCACGGCACTTGCGGCAGCGACCGAACGCCACCGCTCAGCTCGAGCCACGCGACTTCCTGGGAATAGTTCGGAGCGCCCGTCCCGATGGTTCGAAAGACGGAGCGCATCGCAACGCATTTTTACGCGAAGCCGACGGCCGGCTTCCATGCGTCACTCGCGGGCATTACCCGCGCCTTCGCTATCCCAGCCCAGCGAGATTGCACCCGCAGACCGGTCGTGATGCCGGACGGGCGTGTCTTGCCCAAGCCGCCCGAGAACCGCAGTGACGAGCCGCGACCCGCGGGAACCGCACTCGCCCCGCCAGACGGAGTCACCCGGCCGGCGTCCTGGTACGTGAGCGAGGGGGGATAGTACCCCAACTGGCGACGATTGTCAAGCGCATGTCTCATTAATAGAGACGCACTCTGGTCCGACCAGGCCGGCGCGCTCCATCGCTGTCACGGCAACTTCGCAAAGGACGTGATATGCGATAGGCGTAAAGTTATTCAACCGACGTTGCAGGTTTCGTCCTAAGAACGATCTATGCTTTCCCAGCACACGGAGGAACGGTCATGCGCATGATGCTCAAATTCACTGTCCCGGTCGAAAAGGGCAACGCCGCCGTCAACGACGGCACGCTCGGGACCATCGCGGAAGCGCTGATGACCCAGCTCAAACCGGAGGCGGCCTATTTCGGGCCGACCGACGGCAAGCGCGGCGGCATGTTGTTTTTCGACATGACCGATGCCTCGCAGATCGTCGAGGTCGTCGAGCCGCTGTTTTTGGGTCTCAATGCCACGACCGAACTCGTGCCGGTCATGAATGCCGAGGACCTGCGCAAGGGTCTCGGCAAGGTGATGAAGAAGTAGCGGCGGCGGCGCTTGTTTCCCTCTCCCGTCCCCGGGAGAGGACGGCGGTGAGCCAACGGGTTCGGCCCGAAGTGGCCGGCCCGACGGTAAACTCCGCGAACCGCCGGGTGAGGGCCCGTCACTGGCGTGACGCGGCCTCAATAAAGGCCCAGCGCCCGGCCCCTCACCCGCCGCGCTGCCGCGCGGCGACCTTTCCCGCAAGGGAGAGGGGGAACGGCGCCGCCATTTGCGGCACAAACTTCGAATGCCTATCTGCGCGGCGGATATGCCACACCGCGCTGCGATGAAACACGAACAGTTCGCACTCTTTCAGCCGTACCCACCTGAGCCGCCGCCGATGCCGGACGGCTTTCGTTATGCGCCGGACCTGATCGACGCCAACGAAGAGTTGCGGCTGGTCGGCGCGTTCGCCGATCTGCCATTCAAGGAATTCGAGTTTCACGGCTTCCTCGGCAAGCGCCGCGTCGTGCCGTTCGGCTTCCGCACCGACTACAACGGCGGCGGCCTCAAGGAGGCCGCGCCGATTCCGCCGTTCCTGCTGCCGCTGCGCGAGCGCGCCGCCGCCTTTGCCGGGCTCGCGGGCGACGATCTCGTGCACGCGCTGATCACCGACGCGGCGCCGAGTTGAGAGGCAGTTGGGACCGCGCCTCGCTCCGGCTCGACCCTCGCTCGATCTATCTGATGCGCGGCCCATCGCGCGACGAGTGGGAGCACAGCCTCCCGGCGGTGGACGAGCTTCGCTACTCGGTGACGTTCCGGTCGATGCGTTAAGCAGCATGCGGTAGGATGGGTTGAGCGAAAGCGAAACCCATCATCGGACATCGGGGCGGCATGATGGGTTTCACTTCGTTCAACCCATCCTACGAATTGCTCCGATGACCAATTATCGACGCAACTTTCTCTTAGGCGGCAGCTTTTTCTTTACGGTGATCCTTGCCGAACGCCGGCGCCGTTTGCTGACCGACAATATCGTTCTCCTCCGCCGCGCGTTCCGAGAGGTGCGGCGGCGGCATCCGTTCACGGTCGACGCGATCGTCGTCCTTCCCGACCACCTGCACGCGGTTTGGACGTTGCCGGAAGACGATGCCGACTTTGCTGGACGATGGCGGCTCATCAAGGCGACGTTCGCCCGCGGTCTGCGCGCCGGCGAGCGCATCTCACCGAGCCGCGCACGCAAGGGCGAACGCGGTATCTGGCAGCGCCGCTATTGGGAGCACACGCTGCGCGATGAAGCCGATTTTGCCCGCCACGTCGACTACATGCATTTCAATCCCGTGAAGCACGGGCACGTGCGGCAAGTTCGCGATTGGCCGTACTCATCCTTCCATCGCATGGTCAGATTGGGCGTATATCCGCTCGACTGGGGCGGCGATGCGACGGGCGAAGCGGGCGCCTTCGGCGAAAGATGATAGAATGCATGTAGGATGGGTGGAGCGAAGCGATACCCATCGTGGGCGCGACGAACGTGAATGATGGGTTTCGCTGCGCTCAACCCAGCCTACGGACTCCGAAATAGGGTCAGGCTATTTTTTGCGATAGTTGTAGTCAATGAAAATAAATCAGATAAACCTAGCTGCGATTGGGTCGTCTGCCCTTCGCCCGTGGACCTCGCTGCGTTCAATCAGCAATTCGTACGCGGCTCGATCTACGGTATTGATTCCGATCATTGGATATATGATTTTGTTCAATGATCGCGTTATCCGTTATTTGGATTTGGTGAGCGAACTTGGCGGTCCGCACCACGGGGCGATACCGCCACGTTTGGTGCTGATCTACTTTGGGCTCTGTTCCATCGCGATCGGCACAGTAGTTTATAGTCTATTCTGTCCGTCTGAGGCTAAACGGTACGAGACTGCTGACGAATATGTGGGCGATGCAGCGCATACAGTCCCAATGATCGTAAGAGATGCTTACCAGCGCGAATTGATAGGATCACCCTTCAAGGGACGGCTGGAGACCATAAAGAGAAAGGATTACATCGCTGAGGAGTATTGGAGAGCGTTTCTCTACATATACTTCCAGCACTTGAACCTTAAACATCCTCTGGCGAGAGCCGTCACACAAATCGCCTATGTAATTGGATTTACGTGTCTGGCAATTCCGTCCGCCGAGGTATTTTGGCGCGTCGTGAAATTCTCTTTCGGCTGGACATGAGCACAACGCGGAGGCCGCGACCAAGGCCGGATACAGCACGGCCCCCCTGCAGGCGATTATTGTAGGCACCAATGCGCCTTTGCGGCATCGAGTAGAATACACCGAGCCCGCCGGCGCCTCCCTTTTTTCACATCCTCTGCCGATGTCCGGCTGTTGTTTGAAATCCCTATTGCGCTATCGAGAAACGAATTCTTACGCCGCCTTCTTCCCCCGCTCCGCCAGCCCCGCCAGCACCCGCAAAATCCCGGTGGCGCCCTTGAGGCGCTCGACCGGCGTGTCCCACTCGTCGAAGAACACCACCTTCATGTCCGGGCGCACCCGGGCGCCGACGGGGTGTTTGGCGATGTAGCTGATGAGGCCTTCTGGGTTGGCGAAGATGTTGTCGCGGAACGCGAGCACGGCGCCCTTGGGGCCGACGTCGATCTTTTCGACGTTGGCGCGGCGGCACAGCGCCTTGATGGCGACGACTTGGAGGAGATAGCCGACCTCCTCGGGCATCGGGCCGAAGCGGTCGACCAGTTCGGCGGCGAAGGCGTCGATCTCGCGGTCGTCCTCGAGCTCTGAGAGGCGCCGGTAGAGCGCGAGGCGGACCGGCGAGGTCGGGGACGTAGTCCTCGGGCAGCAGGACCGGCGTGCCGATGGTGATCTGGGGCGACCATTTTTCCGCCGTCGGCGCGGTGATGCCGGCCTTGAGGGCGGTGACCGCCTCTTCCAGCATCTGCTGATAAAGCTCGTAGCCGACTTCCTTGATGTGGCCGGATTGCTCCTCGCCCAGAAGGTTGCCGGCGCCGCGGATGTCGAGGTCGTGGGAGGCGAGCTGGAAGCCGGCGCCGAGCGTGTCGAGCGATTGCAGAACTTTCAGGCGGCGTTCGGCCTGCGGCGTGATCTGCCGGTTGGCCGGCAGCGTGAGCAGCGCGAAGGCGCGCTGTTTGGCGCGGCCGACGCGGCCGCGCAGCTGATAGATTTGCGCGAGGCCGAACATGTCGGCGCGGTGCACGATCAGCGTGTTGGCGGTCGGGATGTCGAGGCCGGATTCGACGATCGAGGTCGACAGCAGCACGTCGTACTTGCCGTCGAGGAACGCTCCCATGATGTCCTCGAGAGCGGACGCCGGCATCTGGCCGTGGGCGACGGCGACGCGCACCTCCGGCACGGTCTTGTCGAGGAACGCCTTGGTCTCGGCGAGGTCCTCGATGCGCGGGCAGACATAAAAAGTCTGGCCGCCGCGGTAGCGCTCGCGCAGCAGCGCTTCGCGCACCACCACCGGATCGAACGGCGCGACGAAGGTGCGCACGGCGAGCCGATCGACCGGCGGCGTGGCGATGATCGACATTTCGCGCACGCCGGAGAGCGCGAGCTGCAAGGTGCGCGGGATCGGCGTCGCGGTCAGCGTGAGCACGTGCACCTCGGCGCGCAGTTGTTTCAGCTTCTCCTTGTGGGCGACGCCGAAATGCTGCTCCTCGTCGACGACGATGAGGCCCAGATCCTTGAACTTGATCGCCTTGCCGAGCAGCGCGTGGGTGCCGACGACGATGTCGATGGTGCCGTCGGCGAGGCCCTGCTTGACCTTGGCGAGCTCCTTGCCGGTGACAAGACGCGAGGCTTGCGCAATGTGCACCGGATAATCGCGCAGCCGCGCGGTGAACGATTTGGTGTGCTGGCGCGCGAGCAGCGTGGTCGGCACGACGACCGCGACCTGCTTGCCGTTCATCGCGGCGATGAAGGCGGCGCGCAGCGCGACTTCGGTCTTGCCGAAGCCGACGTCGCCGCAGATGAGCCGGTCCATCGGCCGGCCGGAGGCGAGGTCGGCATTGACGGCGGCGATGGCGGCGAGCTGATCGTCGGTCTCCTCGTAGGGGAAGCCGGCGCAGAATTCGTCGTAGAGGCCGGCGCCGACGGCGAGCTGCGGCGCTTCGTGCAGCTGCCGCTCGGCGGCGATTTTGATCAGCTCGTTCGCCATCTCGCGGATGCGGTTCTTCATCCGCGCCTTGCGCGACTGCCAGGCGGTGGAGCCGAGGCGGTCGAGTTCGACGGTCGCCTCTTCCGAGCCGTAGCGCGACAGAAGCTCGATGTTCTCGACCGGGAGATAGAGCTTGTCGCCGCCGTGATAGTGGATTTCGAGACAGTCGTGCGGGGCGCCGGCGGCTTCGATGGCCTTGAGGCCGACGAAGCGGCCGATGCCGTGGTCGACATGGACGACGAGGTCGCCGGCGGACAGGCTCGTCACTTCGGCGATGAAATTTTCCGCGCGCTTGGATTGTCGGCGCGGGCGCACCAGGCGCTCGCCCAAAATGTCCTGTTCGGTGATGAGCGCTGTGTCGGCGGTCTCGAAGCCGGCCTCGAGGCCGAGCACGATCAGCGCGACCTCGTGGCGGGCAAGCCCGAGCGCCTGCGGCCACGACGCGGCGGGCGTCAGGTTCAACAATCCGTGCTCGGCCAGCACGTGCGCCATGCGCTCGCGCGAGCCGTCGCTCCATAAAGCGATCATGACGCGCTTGCCGGCTTTTTGCAGCGCTTCGACGTGCTTCTTCACCGCGTCGAACACGTTGGCGCCGGCCTCGGCGCGCTCGGCCGCGAAATTGTGGCCGGTGCGGGCGCCGATCTCCACCGCTTCCCCCACTCTTCCCTCCCCCGCTTGCGGGGGACGGTTGGGAGGGGGCGCGGCGAACGGTGAGAAGCGCGCAAGCGCGGACTTGTCCAGCCGCTCGCGCCACTGCGCCTCGGCGAGATAAAGCCGGTCCGGCGGCAACGGCTTGTACGGCGCACCGCCGCCGGCCTGATCGATGGTCTGCCCGGCGCGCTTCGTAATAGTCGGCGATCTGGGTGAGCCGCTCGTGCGCGGCCTCTTCTGCCAGCGGTTCGAGCGCGAGCGGCGTGCCGTCGAGATAATCGAACAGCGTGTCGAGGCGTTGGTGGAACAGCGGCAGCCAGTGCTCCATGCCGACGAAGCGCCGGCCCTCGGTCACCGCCTGATAGAGCGCGTCGTCGGGCCCCGCCGCGCCGAACTCCGCCACATAGCCGGTGCGGAACAGCCGGATGGTGTCGGTGGTGAGCTGAAACTCCGCCATCGGCACCAGATCGAGCGCGCGCATCTCGAAGGTGGTGCGCTGGGTCTCGGGGTCGAAGCGGCGGATCGATTCCAGCGTGTCGCCGAAGAAGTCGAGCCGCACCGGCTCTTCCATGCCCGGCGCGAAGAGGTCGACGATGCCGCCGCGGATGGCGTAATCGCCGGGCTCGCGCACGGTCGAGGCGCGGTTGAAGCCGTTCAACTCGAGCCATTGGTGACGCCCGCCATCGGCAGCACGTTGCCCGGCGCGGCCGAGAGCGATTGCCGGGCGAGCAGGTCGCGCGGCGGCACGCGCTGCAGCGCGGCGTTGACGGTGGTGAGGAGGATGGCCGGCGTTTCGCGGCCCTTGATGCGGGCAAGCCGCGCCAGCGCGGTCATGCGCTGCGCCACCACCGCGGCATGCGGCGAGGCGCGGTCGTATGGCAGGCAGTCCCAGGCGGGGAACTGCAGCACTTCGATGTCGGGGGCGAAGAAGGCGAGGCCACGCGCCAGCATCGCCATGCGGGTCGCATCGCGGCAGATCACCGCGAGCGCGACCGCCGGCGGTTTCGGCCCGGCGGCGATCGAGCGGGCGAGGTCGGCGGCGACGAGACCCTCGGCGCCGTCGGCGATGCCGGCCAGAAGGAGCGGCCGGCCGGCGGCGAGACGCTGCGCCGGCGCGCGCGCCGGGGATCGAACCTGTGTCGTCACCTCAGTGCTTCCCGTCCTTGGTTGCCGCCGTCGCGTGAAACGCCCGCAGCTGCGCCAGCACGGCGGTATCGTAGGCCGCGGGCACGGCATCGCTGCCGACCACCCAGGCGTAAAGCTCGCTGTTGGGGGCCTCGATCAGCCGCTCGAAATCGTCGAGGCCCGCGTCATCGAATTTGTCGATTGTCGTGTCGGCGAACCGGCCGATGATCAAATCCATCTCGCGCACGCCGCGCCGCCAGGCCCGAAACAGGAGCCGCCGCCGCCGCACGTCCAACCCTTCGCTCGACCGTTCCGTCATGATCAGCCCTTCGACCGCCGCAACGCCAAAAGCCCGGACGCGGCCGGGCGACGGGGTATATAGAGTGTGAGGCCGAAAAAGTCAGCGGGATTCGATGCGTCCGCCACTTCTCAACCCGTTGTTTGCTTTACTCTCCGCGCTCCCCGGCATCGGGCCGAAGCTGGAAAAGCTGTACGCGCGCCTCCTCGGCCGCGAGGACGAGCCGGCGCGCATCATCGACCTTCTGTTCCACCTGCCGACCGGCTTCGTCGACCGGCGCCAGCAGCCGAAGCTCGCCGAGGTCGTGCCCGAGACCGTGGTGACGGTCGCCGTCACCGTCGACCGCCACCGGCCGCCGCCGTCGAACCGGCCGCGCGCGCCCTACAATATCGATACCTCGGACGACACCAACACGCTGACCATCACCTATTTCAACGCCCGGCGGGACTATCTGCAGAAACTCTATCCCGAGGGCGAGACCCGCTATGTCTCCGGCGTCGCCACGCTCTATGACGGCCATCTGCAGATGGTGCACCCGGACCGCGTGGTCGACGCGGCGAATTTCGCCAAGCTGCCGCTGATCGATCCGGTCTATCCGCTCACCGAGGGGCTGCACCAGGGCCAGCTGCGCAAGGCGATCGATGTCGCGCTGACGCGCATTCCTCAACTGCCGGAATGGCAGGACGCGGCGTGGCTCGCGCGCAACAATTTTCCGAGCTTTGCCGACGCGCTCGGCCGCATCCACCGCCCCGGCGCGCCGGAGGATCTCCTGCCGGAAAGCCCGGCCTGGTCGCGGCTCGCCTACGACGAACTTTTGGCGAGCCAGCTCGCGCTCGCGCTCTTGCGCGCCCATTTGCGCACGCGCGCGGGCCGCGGCAGCGCCGCCGCGGGGCTGCTGCGGCAAAAGATCATCGCCACCCTGCCCTATTCCTTGACGGCCTCGCAGCAGCGCGCGATCGCCGACATCGTCGCGGATCTCGCGGAGCCCAACCGCATGCTGCGGCTCCTCCATGGCGACGTTGGCTCCGGCAAGACGCTGGTCGCGCTCCTCGCCGCCGCGACCGTGATCGAAGCCGGCCGCCAGGCCGCGTTGATGGCGCCGACCGAATTGCTGGCGCGGCAGCATTTCGCCACCGTCGCGCCGCTCGCCGCGGCGGTCGGCATCCGGCTCGCCATTCTCACCGGCCGTGAGCGCGGACGCGAGCGCAGCGAAATTCTTTCCGCGCTCGCCGCCGGCGATATCGATCTCATCGTCGGCACCCACGCCTTGTTCCAGGACGAAGTGGCGTTCCATGACCTCGCTCTCGCCATCGTCGACGAGCAGCACCGCTTCGGCGTCCATCAACGCCTCGCGCTGACGCGCAAGGGCGAAGCGGTCGATCTTCTGGTTCTCACCGCGACGCCGATCCCGCGCACGCTGGTGCTGACCTATTTCGGCGACATGGACATTTCCGAGCTGCGGGAAAAGCCCGCCGGCCGGCAGAAGATCGACACCCGCGCGCTGCCGCTCGAGCGTTTGCCGGAAGTGATCGCAGCGGTCGAGCGCGCGCTGGCGCAGGGCCGCCGCGTCTACTGGGTCTGTCCGCTGGTCGAGGAATCCGAGACGAGCGATCTTGCCGCCGCCGAGGAGCGCTACGAAGACCTGCGCAAGCGCTTCGGCGACGCCGTCGAACTGGTCCACGGCCGCATGCGTGGCGCCGACAAGGACCGCGCCATGGCCCGCTTCGCCTCCGGCGCGGCGCGCATCCTCGTCGCCACTACCGTGATCGAAGTCGGCGTCGACGTGCCGGAGGCGAGCGTGATGGTGATCGAGCACGCCGAGCGCTTCGGCCTGGCGCAGCTGCATCAATTGCGCGGCCGCATCGGCCGCGGCACCGCGCGCTCGACCTGCCTCCTCCTCTACAAGGCGCCGCTCGGCGAGACAGCGAAGGCGCGGCTCGCGATCCTGCGCGACACCGACGACGGCTTCCGCATCGCCGAGGAGGATTTGCGCCTGCGCGGCGAAGGCGACGTGCTCGGCACGCGCCAAAGCGGCATGCCCGGCTTCCGCCTCGCCCGCATCGAGGTGCACGGCAAGTTCCTCAACCGCCGCGCGCGAGGATGCCGCCCTCGTCCTCAACCGCGACCCGAAGCTCGCGTCGCCGCGCGGCGCGGCGCTCCGCCAGCTTCTCTATCTGTTCGCGCGCGACGAGGCGATCCGGCTGTTGGATGCGGGGTAACGCGACTTGCCCGACTCTCGGTATGCATTTATCATACTTCCGATCGGAAAACGCGGTTTTGACGAGGTCGTCGCGTGAGCACCCAAAAGCGCACCTTCAGCCTGCCGGTCAAGCAGGCCAAATTTATCGATGCTCAGGTTCGCGCGGGAACCTACGCATCCGCAAGCGAAGTTGTTCGCGCCGGGCTACGCGCCTTGCAAGAGCGGAATGCCGCCGTCGAACACTGGCTGAAATCGGAAGTCGCTCCCGTCTACGATGCCATGAAAGCCGATCCCAAGCGGGCCATTCCCGCGGCAAAGGTTTTTGCGGCACTCCGCGCCCATCACGCGGAAAAACTCAAGGCCGCCAAGCGTGGAGCGTAGGGTCGTCTTCTCGCCCGAGGCTGCCGCCGACCTCTTCGAACTCTACCGAATATATCGCCAAACAGTCGGGGCACGCTCGCGCGATCGGCTATATCCAGCGGATCGGAAACCACTGCTCCGCGTTCAAATTTTCGGCGGAACGCGGGACCAGAAGGGACGACGTGCGTCCAGGTCTTCGCATCGCCGGTTTCGAGCGACGCGTTACCATTGCCTTTCACGTCGAACCTACGATGGTGGTCATAGACCGCATTTTGTACGGCGGCCGCGACGTAAGACGGGCGCTGAAACGCCGTCGTCACATGCGGCGGGCGCGACCCGACTGACCGCTACGCGTTACACGCCCCGCTGCTGAAGGCGATCAGGCTTTTGCATACCGGGTAATCTGTTTCCGCTCTTCGGAGCTCGAGGTCGAAGAGCGCTTCGGGCGACCACTTGGCCATGGCCCAGCGCTCGACCATGACTTATTTGGTCTTTTGCCTGATGAATTCGTCAATATCGAGCGTTCTGCCCTTCCCAGCATCGAGCGAACGAACCCCTTTGTCGAGTTCGTCCCTGAGGCTGCGAAGTTTTTCAACGTGCGACAGTATTTGCCGACCGATCTGTTCCTGGTCGGCGTCGGGAAGGGCTGATACTTCCGCAATTGCTTGTTCAAGTACCTTGACCATCTCGAATTTCATTCTCGCCTTGCTGTCAGCGTCATGAGAACCCACCAGCCGCCGGCGTTCAGTTCGCCGCGGTCGCCGCCGGCGTCTCCGATGTGGCGGCCGTTGCACTGCGCGCCAATTGCGCGGCCCGCGCGGTCTCGGCGAGCGCGGCGAGCTTGCTGTTCGGATCGGTGCCGGGCTGGATGATGCCGGCGGAGATCAAAAGCGTCATCGCCTGCTCGACGGTGATGTCGAGATCGATCACGTCGCGGCGCGGCACGTAGAAGAAGAAGCCGGTGGTCGGGTTCGGCGTGCAGGGCAGGAACGCCGAGACGTGCTCGGTCTGCGGCAGATGCGCGGCGACCGACGGGCTCGGCGCCTGGGTCAGGAACACCAGCGACCACATGCCGGGGGCCGGAAACTCCACCAGGCCGACGCGGCGGAAGCCCAACTCCGAACTGGAGAACAGCGTCTCGAAAATCTGTTTGGTGGTGCGGTAGATCGGCCGCACGATCGGCATGCGGTTCAACAAGCCATCGCCGAACTCGACCATGGTGCGGCCGACCAGGTTGGCGGCGAGGAAGCCTAGCACCGTCAGCGCGACGAGCGCGATGATCAGGCCGAGGCCGGGAATGTTGACCGGCAGATAGGTCTCCGGCCGGTACGCCACCGGGAGCAGCGGCCGCACCAGATTGTCGACCCAGGTGACGAACCACCAGATCAGCCACACCGTCACCGCCACCGGTCCGGCAACGATCAGCCCGGTGAGGAAATAGTTGCGCAGACGGCTGATGAAGCCCTTGCCGGCGCTTGCCGGCACTGCCTTGCCCTGGTCGTTCTCGTTGGTCATGGAACCGATCTGCGCCCATCGGCCTGTTGGGAGGCCATCAATCAGGCACAGTATATATAGAATTGCGGCGGGCGGCACAGGGCCGCGGGCCGTCAAACGCGGCTGTCATTCCACGGTTATGCCGCCGTTATTCCACCGTCACGGATTTTGCCAGATTGCGCGGCTGATCAACGTCGGTGCCCATGATGACGGCGGTGTGATAGGCGAGGAGCTGCACCGGCACCGCGTAGACGAGCGGCGCCACGGCGGAAGGCATGGTCGGCAGCGTCAAAGTGACGAGCGGCTCCCCGGCGGCGGCCTGCGCGCCCTTGGCGTCGGTCAGCAGGATCAAGCGTCCGCCCCGCGCGGCGACTTCCTGCATGTTCGACACGGTCTTTTCGAACACGCGGTCGTACGGCGCGATCACGATCACCGGCATGGTCTCGTCGATCAGCGCGATCGGGCCATGCTTGAGTTCGCCCGCGGCATAGCCTTCGGCGTGGATGTAGGAGATTTCCTTGAGCTTGAGCGCGCCCTCGAGCGCCAGCGGATAGCTGGTGCCGCGGCCGAGATAGAGGACATCGCGCGATTTCGCGATCTCGCGGGCGAGTTGCTCGATCTGCGGCTCGAGCGCCAACGCCTCGCTCAGATGCCGCGGCACCTCGATCAGCGCATGCACCAGCCGCTTCTCGTCGGCCTCGGACAGGACGCCGCGCGCGCGCCCGGCCGCGATCGCGAGCGCCGCCAGCGCCGCCAATTGGCAGGTGAAGGCCTTGGTCGAAGCGACGCCGATTTCCGGCCCGGCGAGCGTCGGCATGACGACGTCGCTTTCGCGGGCGATGGTCGAGGTCGGCACGTTGACGACGGCGAGCGTGTGCTGCGCGTGCTCGCGCGCGTAGCGCAACGACGCCAGCGTATCCGCCGTCTCGCCGGACTGCGAAACGAACACGGCGAGATCGCCCGGCGCGAGCGGAACGTCGCGATAGCGGAACTCGGAGGCGATATCGACCTCGACCGGAAGCCGCGCGAAGCGCTCGAACCAATAGCGCGCCACCATGCCGGCATAGTAGGCGGTGCCGCAGGCGGCGATCGAGACGCGCCCCAGCGTGCGAAAATCGAACGGCAGCGCGGTCGGCAACGCCACGCGCTCGCTCACCATGTCGAGGCAGTTCGCCAAGGTGTGGCCGACGACTTCCGGCTGCTCGTAAATCTCCTTGGCCATGAAGTGGCGGTGATTGCCCTTGTCGATCAGCATCACCGACGCCTGCGACTTGACCACCGGGCGAATAACGATCGCGCCGGCGGCGTCGTGAATTTCCGCGCCGGCGCGGTGGAGGACGACCCAGTCGCCCTCTTCCAGATAGCTGACCATATCGGTGAAAGGCGCGAGCGCGATGGCGTCGGAGCCGATGAACATCTCGTCGTCGCCGAACCCGACGGCGAGCGGCGAGCCCCTGCGGGCACCGATCAGGAGATCAGTCTCGCCCGCGAACAAAAACGCCAGCGCGAAGGCGCCGCGCAGCCGCGGCAAGGACGTCTTGACCGCTTCGACCGGCGTCAAGCCGCGCTTGATCGCCTGGGTGACGAGATGGGCGACGACCTCGGTATCGGTCTCGGTCGCGAACTTGACGCCGTCGGCTTCCAGTTCGCGGCGCAGCTCGGCGAAGTTCTCGATGATGCCGTTGTGGACGACGGCGAGGCGGTCGGTGGCGTGCGGGTGCGCGTTGTTCTCGGTCGGCCGGCCGTGGGTCGCCCAGCGGGTGTGGCCGATCCCGATAGTGCCTTCGAGCGGCTCGCGGGCAAGCTTCGCTTCCAGATTCTTGAGCTTGCCTTCCGCGCGGCGCCGCGCGAGCGCGCCATGCTCGAGCGTGGCGACGCCGGCCGAATCGTAGCCGCGATATTCGAGGCGCTTGAGCGCGTCGACGAGCAGAGGCGCGACCGGCTCGTGGCCGATGATTCCGACGATGCCGCACATCCGTGTCGATGGTCTCCTGGCCGACGGTCGCGCCTGACGGTGCGCGTGCATTCTCTCGAGGACGTTAGAGCGGGGCGCGGCCCGACGGAAATCACATAGCGTTTCGTTCCGTGACCGATGTCGTTCCTTAGCACGCGGCGCGCACGTTAATCGTGCGAGTGCGCCTTCTTCTTGCCGAGCGCTTTGAGCGCTTGCAAGCGCTTCGCCCAACCTTCCTTAATGACCTGACGCCCGCGCGCCAGAGCGAGAGCATGCGCCGGCACGTTCTGCGTGATCACCGAGCCCGACCCGACATAGGCGCCTTCGCCGATCGCGACCGGCGCGACCAGAGCCGTGTTGGAGCCGATGAAGGCGCCGGCGCCGATGTCGGTGCGGTGCTTGTCGCCGCCGTCAAAATTACAGGTAATGGTGCCGGCGCCGATGTTGGCGCCGGCGCCGACGGAAGCGTCGCCGATATAGCTCAGATGATTGGCTTTGGCGCCGGCTTCGATGACCGCTTCTTTGGTCTCGACGAAGTTGCCGATCCGCACGCCGTCGCCGAGCCGCGTGCCCGGCCGCAGCCGCGCGAACGGTCCGACGGTCGCATCCTTGCCGACATGGGCGCCGGCGAGATGGGAGAACGAGCGGATGACCGCGCCGTCTTCCACCGTGACGCGCTCGCCGAACACCACATAAGGCTCGACCGTCACGTCCTTGCCGAACTTGGTATCGGCGCACAGGAACACGGTTTCCGGCGCGACCAATGTCACGCCGGCTTCGAGCACGGCGGCGCGCAGGCGCCCTTGCGCCACCGCTTCCGCCTCGGCGAGTTGGCCTTTGGTATTGATGCCGCGCACGTCATCCTCCTCGACTTCGACCGCGACGGCGCCGAGCTTCATGGCGCGCGCGATCTCGACCGCGTCAGTCAGATAAAATTCGCGCTTGCGGTTGGCGTCGCCGATCCGCTCGAGGATCGCAAGCGCGTCGGCGCCGGCGAGCGCCATGATGCCGCCATTGCACAGATCGATCGCGCGCTCACCGCCGCTGGCATCGGCCTCTTCGCGGATGGCGGCGAGTTCGCCCTCCGCGAAGATGAGCCGCCCGTATCCGGTCGGATCGGCGGGGCGAAATCCGAGCACGGCGACGCTCGCGCCTGACGCCAACGGCGCCCGCAGCCGCTCGAGCGTCGCCGGCCGTATCAACGGGGTATCGCCATAGACGATGAGAATATCGTCCGGCCGCTGATCGATCGCCGGCCGCGCCGCCAATACCGCGTGCGCGGTGCCGCGCCGCTCGTTCTGGATATAGCACGCGGCGGTCGGCAGAACCCGCTGCGCTTCCGCGGCGACGTTGTCCTGCCCGGGGCCGACGACGACCGCCGCGGCCGACACCCCGGCATCGGCGACGGCGGCCAGCACATGGGCGATGAGCGAGCGTCCGGCGACGGTATGCAGGACCTTCGGCCGCGCCGAACGCATGCGCGTGCCCTCGCCGGCCGCGAGAATGATGGCGAGGCAGGTTCGATCGGGCATGATGGAGCCTCCGGCGCGCTCTCTTAGAGCATGTCCCGCGAAAGTGGAACCCGGTTTTGCGAAAAGGACATGCTCCAAGAAACAGTTAGGACGGGATGACGATTCGAAGAAACGTCATCCCGCTCCGGAGCATGATCACGAAAAGTGGAAACTGGTTGTCGGAAAAGATCATGTCACCTCAAGGCCATCCACCGCGGAACGGCGTACCGGTGGATGGCGGTGACTAATCGCGGTAATCCGCTCCGCAAACGGTGGCAAAGCCAAAAAAGCTGCTAATTTACCTTCGATTCGCCCACCAACAATCCGGCGAAGAAACACGGAGCGGGCGCATGTTGGTGCAAGCCCAGAGAGCTACTGCGCTGGCCAAGGCCGCCGTCAAGAACGCCGTCAGCAACGTGCCGCACGCTGCCATGCGGTCGGTACCCAGGGGCGGCAAGCCGGCGGCGAAGCCGGCTTTCAGCATGGAAAGCCTCTGGCGTCTGGCGGCGTGGGCGTCGACGGCCGCCACGGCGTTGTTTGTCGCCGTCATCGCAACCCGCAGCGATGTCGGTTCCGAACGGGTGTCGGGCGCATTGGCTTCGCTGCATCTGGCGTCGCCGCCTGTGCATGCCGCACCGGCGCCGATGCAATTGGCCAGCCAGGCGGCCGGTAAGCCGTCGTCACGTGGTTCCGACATCGACGCGACCACGCGGCAGCTGACGCAGGCGGTCCGCGTCCTCACCGAAGACCGTGACCGCTTGGCGGCGCGCGTTGCCGTGCTCGAGCACAATGTCGACGACATCACGGGGTCGATCAACCGCCAGATGGCCGCAAGGCAAAACGCGCCCCAGGGCGGCCCGGGAAGCCAAGCCGCGCAGGCGAGCCAGACGAGCCAGGGCGGCCAAGCGAGCCAAGGAAGCGAAGCGAGCCAGACGAGCCACACGAGTGCGCCCTGGCCCAGCGATCCGGCTCCGGCGCTGACGGCGCCCGATACGGTTGTTGCCGCGGTGACGCCAGTCGCGCCGCCGCCGGCCGGCATGATGTCCGCGCTGCCGGCCTCGCCGCTCACGCCCGACCCCGCCGCCGCGTCACCGGCGGCCGCCACCGCCGCTTATGGCGTCGACCTTGGCGGCGGCCGCTCGGCGATCGCGCTGCGCGCCCGCTGGGCGGGCATTCATGCCGCGCACCCGCAGCTGTTCGAGGGCTTGGAACCCGTCGCGGCAGCGAGGCCGGCAACGAAGACCAGACCGGCGGAACTGCGGCTGATTGTCGGGCCGGTGACCACCCCGGAAGCGGCGGCGCAACTGTGCGCCTTGCTTGCGCCGTTTCGGGTCTTCTGCCGGCCGGCGCAATTTGGCGGCGACCACCTCGCGCTGCGGTGACGGCGCCGCTATGCTGGCTGCGGCGACGTTGGCCGCGGACATATTGATCGAATGAAGCCCCGACCGTTGTTTCTCCCGACCGCGCGGCAGACCAACTGGCTCCTGATCGTCGGCTTTCTGGCGCTCGGCGAAGCGATGTATTTGCGCTACATGGCGATCGAGAACGTCCCGGTCTCGCTCGCCTGCCGGGCCGGGCTCGACACCTGGCTGTGCGGCGCGTTCCGGCTGTCGATCGTGCTTTACGAGCACGAGGTGTTCGGCGCCGTCGCGCTCGCGGCCGCCGTGCTCAATCTCATGCGGCCGTCGATCGTGTTGGTGGCGTTGGCGCTCGCGGCGGCGGCGTTCGGCGTCGTGCTGCACAATGCCGACCTGGCGGCGCTTGCCGCCGGCATTCTTATTCTGAGCTTGGCACGTCCCGCGCCCGCACCAGCATGACGGCGAACGCGATCAAGCCGCCGCAGAACCAGACCGCCTGCCAGTTCGCGAAGCTCTCGTTGAACACGATATAGACCGCCGACAAGGCCAGCACGGCGGCCGCGACGGTCTCCGCCATCGCGCGCCCTCCGGCCGCGCGGCGGGTCAGCGCCGCGACGACGAGAAACGGCCAGACCCCAGCGATCAGCGGCGCGAACGGCATGTCGCGGTAGCGCGGGTCGAACACCAGCCCCAGCGCCGCTTCGACGGCAAGCAGAATGAGCGCGATGAGCGTCGCGCCGAGCGCCCAATCCATCGGGTCGCGCCGCTCGCCGGTCCGGCCGAACAGCGAAGCGAGAGCGGGAACGGCGCGGCCGGCGCCACAGGCGGCGGCGCACACGATCGGGGCGGCTGCCGCAGTCACCGCGAAAGCGAGCGAGCGCAGCCAGCTCGCGGGACTGAAGCTCTCGACCGGCACCGTCTCGACGGTCCAGCCGAGCATCACGGCGGGCAGGAATGTCAGCGCAGCGATTTTCGGCCCCAGCGTCACGGACATGCCCTTGCCACGCCCGGCGATTGCAGCCGCGCCGAACGCCAGGACCGCCAAAATGATGCCGGCGGCCGCCTGAAACAGCCAGTGCGGGTGATCGGAGACCGTGCCGGCAAAGCTGAATTTCGGTTCGTTGGTCGCGCGGTCGATGATGCCCCAATAGCCGCCGGCGGCGCCTTCCAGGCCCCGCTTCCACGGCTGGTCGAAACCCTCGATGATATTGACGCGGAAATTCTCCCGCTGCGCCAGCGCGAGCGTCTCCAGAATGGCGCGCGCCTGGTTCGAGGGCGACGGCCGCGCCCCCTCGCGCTGGCGCCCCGCGCTCGGCCAACCGAACTCGCCGATCACGATCTCCTTGCCGGGGAAAGCGGCGGCGACCTTCTGGCGGATCGCCGCGACATGGGCGGCGGCGACCTGCGCCGGTATGGGAAAATCCTCCCAGTAGGGCAGGATGTGCACGGTGACGAAATCGACCGCGTTCTGCACTTCCGGATAGCGCAGCCAGAACTCCCACACATCGGCATAGGTGACCGGCTCCGGCACGTTCGCCTTGACCTCGCGGATGAGCGCGGCGAGATCGGCCGCCGTCATTTCCCCGCGCAGCAGCACTTCATTGCCGACGACGATGGCGGAAATGACGTCGGGATAGGCCTTGCCGAGCGCGATCGCGGCCGCGATCTGCTGGCGGTTCTTGGCCGCGTCGTGACCGATCCAGATGCCGTAAAGCACCTTGAGCCCGTATTTGCGGGCATCCTCGAGCGCCACGTCGTGGACGTCGTCGACCGAATAGGTGCGAATGCATTTGGTAAATTTCGACAGGATGGCGAGATCCTCGTCGATCTGCCAATCCCCGACCCGGGTGCCCTCGACCAGCGGGTTCTGGGCGCCGCGAAACGGCGCATAGGAGACGCAATAAAGCTTGTCCCCGGCCAGGAGCGGCGACGACGGCAGGGTGACCGGCGCGCCCAGCCACCACCAGGCCGCGGCAATCGCCAGCGCGGTGAGCGCGAGCGCAACGAGGGCCGATCCGATCGCTCTGGGGCTGGGCATAAGGGACACGCCCTTGGCATTAACCTTGACGCCGCGCGCTGCCAAGATGGTTGCCAAGATAGCTGCCAAGATACATGCGCAAAAAGGCAGACCGCCGCGCGCCCGTGCACGCTGGACAAACGGCCGGAGTTGGAGTGTTGTCGTACCGCGGCGTCTTCGAGGGCGGCGCGACGGCCGCCCGACCGAGCGGACCCAAGACCAAACATTCGCTTCAATCGTCCGCTGGAAACGTCCGTCCCGTAAGTTCTACCGCAGCTCTCTACCGCACCAGTTCCGTTCGAAGGTCCCGCTTCCCGGCCATTGCGGCCCAACAAATCAAGTCGATCCATGCTCCATCGTGCGTTCAACGTCATCGGCGGACTTTGCACCGCGCTCTGGCTTGCCTCTGCCCCCCTCGCATTCGCCCAGGCCGCCAATTCCAAGCCCGCCGATCAGCTCCCCCGGCCGCCGGCCAGGACGTCGCGAAAGAGCCGCAGAAGATCGACGAGTTCGCGGAAGCCCAGCACGCGATCAGCGGACCGGCCGGAAATCCCGAATGCGTCTGGCTCGGCCGCCGGGTGGTCAGCCTGCTCTGGCGCGACGATCTCGACACTGCCTTCCGGCATCTCGATCTCTACGACCGGTTCGGCTGTCCCGGCGGGCATATCCAGGCGAGCTTCCGCTGCCTGATCCAGCACGGCAGCAATATCGACCCCAAGGCCGCCGACAGCCTGAATGCGCGGATCCAGGCCTGCTGGATCAATCCGACCTCGCCGGTCGTGCCGGCCCCCGCCGCGGCGGCGGCGAGCCCCACCACCAATCGGTAACCGTCCAATCGGTAACCGGGGCGGTATGGTTGAACAAAAAATAAGAAGAAATTTGTTGCAGTGCCATCGTTGTCTTGAATTTGCCACGACCGCAAGCTACTTATTAGTCACCGCTCGGAAGTAAGCCTCTTTCTTAGGCCAGTGTCGAACCTTGGGCAGGTTCGGGCCGTTGGTCCCTCGTCCCCTGGTTGAAATTAGATGCGCACCGTCGCTGCCGTGCTCGCGCTCGTAGCGTGCGTGCATGCCGGCCTGTGGGCTTCGCTACGAACGCAAGAGACGGCTCCCGATATTACCGGTCAGCTCGCCAGCGTTTCCTACGCCCCTTTCGTCAATTCATCCCACCCGGATTCCGGTGAACGGCCGACCGAGGAGCAGATCCGCGCCGATCTCAAGGCGCTCGCCCCCTACACCCGCGCCATTCGCCTTTATTCCTCGACCGGCGGCGCCGAGCTGGTGCCGCCGATCGCGGCCGAATTCGGCCTCAAGGTCACCGTCGGCGCCTGGATCGACAAGAACCAGGAGCGCAACGAGCGCGAAATCCGCTCGGCGCTCGAACTTGCCCGCCGCTACAGCAACGTCAACGCCATCGTGGTCGGCAACGAGACCATGCTGCGCGCCGAAACGAACGTCGACGACCTCATCAAGCTGATCCAGCGGGTGAAGCGCTCGAGCCCGGTCCCGGTCACCACCGGCGACATCTGGAGCGCGTGGATCGACCATCCCGAGCTCGTCTCGGCGGTCGATTTCATCGCCGCGCACATCCTGCCTTACTGGGGCGGCACCGACGCCTCCCACGCGGTCGACGACACCATCGAAATCTACGACAAGCTACGGCGGATCTATCCCGGCAAGCGCATCGTGATCGCCGAGTTCGGCTGGCCGAGCGCGGGTTATAATTTCCACGACGCCAATCCCGGCCGCATGGAGCAGGCGCTGCTGATCCGCGACTTCGTCAGCCGGGCCGAGGCCTACGGCATCGACTACAACGTGATCGAGGCGATCGATCAGCCGTGGAAGACGATGGAAGGCGGCGTCGGACCGTATTGGGGTTTGCTGGACGCCTCGCGGCAGCCCAAGTTCGACTGGACCGGGACGATCACCGACCCGGACTACCTCAAGCGCGCCGGCCTCGCCGTGCTGCTCGGGCTGCTGCTGTCGCTGCCGATCCTGACCATCGGCGGCGCGACCGCGACGCAGGCGCTGATGCTCGGGGTGTCGGCGAACCTCGTCGGCGCCTGGCTCGCCGCCATCGTCGCGTTCTGGAAGGGCCATTATTTCGTGCCCGGCGCCGCCTTCGCGCTCGGCCTCGGCGTCACCTTGTTATTGCCGCTCGTCGCCATCGCGCTCGCGCGTCTCGAAGAGATCGCGGCGATAGCCTTCGGCCCGGGCCCGCGCCGGCTCGCGTCCAATCCGCCGCCGCCGCAAGAAGGCTACGCCCCCAAGGTGTCGATCCACATTCCGGCCTATTGCGAGCCGCCGGAGATGCTCAAGGCGACGCTCGATGCCGTCGCCCGCCTCGACTACCCCAATCTCGAATGCGTGGTGGTCATCAACAACACCCCCGACCCCGCCTTGTGGCAGCCGGTCGAGGAGCATTGCCTCACGCTCGGCTCGCGCTTCAAGTTCATCCGCGTCGACAAGCTTGCCGGCTATAAGGCTGGCGCGCTGCGGCTTGCGCTTGCCAACACCGCCGCGGACGCGGAGATCATCGGCGCCATCGACGCCGACTATGTGGTCGCGCCGGATTGGCTCAAGGACCTGGTGCCGCTGTTCGCCGATCCGCGCGTCGGCTTCGTGCAGTCGCCGCAGGACCATCGCGACGGCGACCGCTCGCCCATGCACTACGCCATGAACGCCGAGTATGCCGGGTTCTTCGACATCGGCATGGTCCAGCGCAACGAAGTCAACGCCATCATCATGCACGGCACCATGTGCCTGGTGCGGCGCGCCGCGATCGAAGATTCCGGCGGCTGGTCGAGCGACACCATCGTCGAGGACTCGGATCTCGGCCTCGCCATGCTCGAGCACGGCTGGCACGCGCATTACACCAACCGCCGCTACGGCTACGGGCTTCTCCCCGACACGTTCGAAGCCTACAAGCGGCAGCGCCAACGCTGGGCCTATGGCGGCTTCCAGCTTCTGCGCAAGCATTGGCGCCGGCTGTTGCCGCGCACGCCGGGCTTGCTCCCGGAGCAGAAGCGCGAATTCGGCCTGGGCTGGCTCAATTGGCTCGGCGCCGACAGCATCGGCGTCGTCGTCGCGCTTCTCAACATCGTCTGGGTGCCGGTCGTCGCTTTCGCGACCATCGCCGTGCCGGACAAGATTTTGACCGTGCCGATCATCGCGGCGTTCGCGGTCTCGGTGCTCCACTTCGCCGCGCTCTATCGGCTGCGGGTCAAGGTGACGCCGGCGCAGATGTTCGGCGCGGTGTTCGCGGCGATGTCGCTGCAATGGACCGTGGCGCACGCGGTCGGCTCGGGCGTGTTGAAGGAGCGCTTGCCGTTCCTGCGCACCGCCAAGGGCGGCGCCACCCGCAAGAACGACTTCCCGGCGTTCTGGGAGGCGGTGATCGCCGGACTGCTGCTGGTCGGCTCCCTCACTCTCGTCGTCACCAATTACAAGCAAGTCCACGAGATCAACATCTTCGCCGTGGTCTTGCTGGTGCAGAGCCTGCCGTTCGTGTCGGCCGTCGGCATCGCGCTGATCGAGGGAACGCGGTTCAACTCCTTCGCCTATTGGCAGGGCGTCGAGACGAAGCTCGCCGCGCTGTTGCCGCGGCCCAAGACCGTGGTCGAGGCGCCGAAGCTGCCGGCTGAAAATCGCGTCGAGACGGTACAGTAACGGTCATTCCGGGGCGCGGGCTTAAGCCCGCGAGCCCGAATCCATAACCCCTGCCTTTGAAGAACAGCTGCGACCCGGTTCTGATGGGTCAGTGGTTATGGATTCCGGGCTCGCCGCTTCGCGGCGCCCCGGAATGACGAACAAAACTCACCCCGCGAGCGCGGTCTCCGCGAGCCGCACCCAGTACGAGGTCCCGAGCGGGATCGCTTCGTCGTTGAAATCGTAAGCCGGGTGATGCAGCCCGGCGGTGTCGCCATTGCCGAC
The DNA here is from genome assembly GCA_963836095.1 of uncultured Pseudomonadota bacterium. Lineage (GTDB taxonomy): Bacteria > Pseudomonadota > Alphaproteobacteria > Rhizobiales > Xanthobacteraceae > BOG-931. The sequence goes on along the minus strand of CAWIHU010000008.1, from coordinate 195,765 downwards.
ATAGATGAAAGCGCCCGGGCGCTCGTGCAGCATGTACGCGAAGTCCTCCGCGCCCATCATTGGGGCGCAGTCGGCGTCGACCTTGTCAGGCCCTGCGATCTCGCGGGCGACGGAAGCGGCGAGCGCGGCTTCCCGCTCCTCGTTGACCAAGACCGGGTAGCCGCGGGCATAGGTCAGCGTCGCCTTGGCGCCATAGAGCCGCGCGGTGCCCTCGACCACCTCGCGTACGCGCTGCTCCAGAAGATCGCGCACCTGCGGCGTCAAGCTGCGCGCGGTGCCGTGCAGTCTGGCGTGCTGGGGGATGACATTGCCGGCGATGCCGGCTTGGAACACGCAGATCGACACCACCGCGGCATCGAGCGGATCGACATTGCGGGACACCACCGATTGCAGCTGGTTGACGATCTGCGCGCCGACGAGAACGCTGTCGACCGCGCGATGCGGCCGCGCCGCATGGCCGCCGACGCCTTCGATGTCGATCGTGATGTCGTCGGTCGCCGCCATCATGGCGCCGGTGCGAATGGCGAACTCCCCGACCGGCAGGCCGGGATAATTGTGCATGCCGAACACTTGATCGATGCGGAAGCGGTCGATCAGGCCGTCGCGCACCATAGCGCGGGCGCCAGCTCCGCCCTCCTCGGCCGGCTGGAAGATCACGACCGCCGTGCCGGCGAAATTGCGGGTTTCGGCGAGGTATTTGGCGGCGCCGAGCAGCATCGCGGTGTGGCCGTCATGGCCGCAGGCGTGCATCTTGCCCGGCACCGTCGAGCGGTATTCGAGCCCGGTCTCCTCCTCGATCGGCAGCGCATCCATGTCGGCGCGCAGCCCAACCACCTTGCCGCCGGACTTGCCATCGGTCTTGCGGCCGCGGATGACGCCGACCACGCCGGTCCGCCCGATGCCGTCGACCACGTCGTCGCAGCCGAAGCTTCTGAGCTTTTCCGCCACCAGCGCCGCCGTGCGGTGGACATCGTACATGAGTTCCGGGTAGGAGTGGATTTGCCGCCGCCAAGCGGTGATCTCGGCTATGCAGGTCGGCGATGCGGTTGACGATCGGCATGATTTAGGGCTCCTCGCGCGGCGCGTGCCCGGCAGGCTTGCCCCACTCTAGCAAATCGCAACGCTTTTGGGCTATGGAACGCCCGCACGAGCCGGTAGCTCAGTCGGTAGAGCACGTGACTTTTAATCACGGGGTCCTGGGTTCGAGTCCCAGCCGGCTCACCAATAAAAACAAAGGCTTAACTGCGGACATGATGCCACAAGAAACTGCTGTGTCCGCATTATGTCCGCACCCCGGATGCCGGTTGAGCCCCGGCGGGGCGCGCCACGCGGCGGAATGCCGATAAGGAGGCACGCAAAATGGCGTCGTCTAGCCCCGCAAAGCCTAGCCCCGCAAACGAGCCGAAAGGCCCCTCTCCTACCTTAGGTCCGCGGCCTTAACTGGGTATCTTAGCTTCAAGCGACTGGGCGGGTGGGGCGGTCGCTCGAGTGAGAATGCAATCCCGCAGAAAACGCACACCCCGTTTGTTACTCAGCAGGCTGCAAGGCGGTCTTGGACTTTGCGGGTCGCGGGGCGCCGACGCGCAATCGCCGATCGGAGAGCGACAGGCCGCCGCCGACGAACATAATCAGGGCGCCAAGCCAGATCATCAGGACCTGCGGCTTGAAGTAGAGACGCACCGGAACGGTGCCGTCGGGATTAGGGTCGCCAAGCGAAAGGTAGAGCTGGCTCGTCCCTCGCGTCATCAGAGCGGCTTCGGTCGTCGCCATATGGCGCGCGGGAAAGGTGCGCCGGCTTGGCTCCATCGCTCCGATCAAATCGCCGCTCAAGCGGCGCACGGTGAAATGGCCGACGACATCGCTATAATTCGGGCCGGGCCGGTCGAATAAGCCGTCAAAGGTGAGCCGATAATGCGCGACGTCGATCGTTTCGCCCGGCTTGAGTGCAGCTATGCGCTCGGAGCCCCAGACAGTTACGGCGACGATACCGAGCAGGGTCACGCCGATGCCAAAATGGGCAAACGCAGTGCCCCACGCCGAACGCGGCAGACCCGCCGCTCGGCGCAATGCGGCACTGACAGGGACGCGCAGGATCATGGTGCGCTCGGCGATATCGACGATCGCGCCCGCCATGACAAAAATTGCCAATCCGACGCCGAACGGCGCCAACACCGGGCCGCCGCGTTGGACCGCGAAGCCCGCGGCGATGGCGACGGCCGCGAGCATTGCCGCGGCAAGGAGGCGTTGCGCGGCGCCGAGAAGGTCGCCCCGCTTCCACCCGAGCAGCGGCCCGAACGGCATCGCCAACAACAGCGGCACGAACAACGGGCCAAAGGTTGCGTTGAAAAACGGCGGTCCCACGGAAATCTTCTCGCCCGTCAAGGCCTCGAGCGCCAGCGGATAGAGCGTGCCGACGAAAACAGTGGCGCAGGCCGAAGTCAGGAACAAGTTGTTGAAGACCAACGCGCCTTCGCGCGAGATCGGCGCGAACAAGCCGCCCTGCTTGAGGAGCGGCGCACGCCACGCATAGAGCGCCAGCGCGCCGCCGATGAAGGCGACGAGAATGGCCAGGATGAAAATGCCGCGCCGCGGATCGTTCGCGAAGGTGTGGACCGAAGTAAGCACGCCCGATCGCACCAGGAAGGTTCCGATCAGCGACAACGAGAAGGCGAGGATCGCGAGCAGAATGGTCCAGACTTTGAGCGCGCCGCGCTTTTCCATCACCACGGCAGAATGGAGCAACGCCGTGCCGGCGAGCCACGGCATCAGCGAGGCATTCTCGACCGGATCCCAGAACCAGAAGCCGCCCCAGCCGAGCTCGTAATAGGCCCAGTACGAGCCGCCGGCGATTCCCAGCGTCAAACACATCCAGGCACCAAGCACCCACGGCCGCACCCAGCGCGCCCAGGCCGGGTCGATGCGGCCTTCGATCAACGCCGCGATCGCGAACGAGAACGCGATCGAGAAGCCGACATAGCCGAGATAGAGCATGGGCGGATGGAAGGCGAGACCGGGGTCTTGCAGGATCGGATTGAGATCGCGGCCTTCGAACGGTGCGTCGGCGATGCGTAAGAACGGATTCGAGGTCGTCAAAATAAACAGTTGGAAGGCGGCGGCGATCCAAGCCTGCACCGCGAGCGCATTCGCCTTGAGCTTCGCCGGCAAATTGCCGCCGAAGCCGGCGACCAGCGCGCCGAAAAGAGCGAGGATGAAGACCCACAGCATCATGGAGCCTTCGTGGTTCCCCCAAATGCTCGTGAGCCGATACATCAGCGGCATCGCCGAATTCGAATTCTCGTAAACGTTGAACACTGAGAAGTCGGAGGTGGCGTAACAGGCCGCCAGCGCAGCGAACGCGATGGCGACGAACGCGAATTGCGCGAGCGCTGTCGGCACTGCCATGCTGGTGAGCACCGGATCGTCGCTGCGCGTGCCGATGATGGGCATCGTGCCCTGGATCAAAGCCAGGCCCAGCGCCAGCATCAGTGCGTAATGGCCGAGTTCGGCGATCATTTGGCGCCTCCGCCGACCGGCACCGCCGCGCGCTGGTGCTGCGTTGGTCCGCAGCGAAGTCCGGCGACGTCCGCACGGTCGCATCGCTTTCCGCATAATCCTGTCGAGCGGGTCATGATGGCGTCCGCGTTCGCCGATCCGCGGCCGTTTTCCGCGATGGCGCCGCTGCAAATGAGGCGGGACATTTGCTCACCCGCTCGCACTTGAGCAATTCGATCAAGATCCGGCCGAGTTCCAGGAAATCGGCCTTTCGGGGCGAGGTCGGCCGCCAAGCCAGCCCGATGTTACGCTGAGGCTGCGGTTCGACGAAGCGCAGGAGTTTGATGCGCTCGTCGCGCACTTCGACGTTGATCGCGACTTCGGGCAACAATGTCACGCCGTAGCCGCTTGCCACCATCTGCAACACGGTAGCCAGGCTGGTCGCCCCGAGCCTCGTACGTTCGCGGTCGGCCTCGCCACAATAGATCAGCGCTTGATCCCGCAGACAGTGGCCTTCTTCCAGCAGCACCAGCCGCCGCGCATTAACGTCGCGCCTGGTGACCCTGGCGCGTTCGGGCAAGGGATCGGCGGCCGGCACCGCCAGCAGGAACCGGTCGTCGAACAAAATGCTCGTTTCGAACTCGCCTTTCTCGATCGGAAGGGCCAGTAGAATTACGTCCAACGATCCCTGAGCGAGTTCGCTCAACAGCGTCTTGGTCTGGGTTTCGAGCAGATCGAGGCTCAGGTCCGGGTAATGGCGGTTCAGGTTCGGCAGCAGCCGCGGAAGCACGTAGGGTGCCAATGTGGGAATGATTCCGAGCCGCAAGTTCCCGGCGAGCAGCTTTTCCTTGCAACTCACACAATCTGCGAGGTCGCGCGTGGCACTGAGGATCGATCTGGCGCGCTGAACGACGTCGAGGCCGGCCTCGGTGAGCACGATGGCGCCCTGACGGCGCTGCACCAGCTCCGCGCCGAGGTCGCGTTCCAGCTCGCGGATCTGCATGGAGAGCGCGGGCTGGCTTACCGCACATTCTTCCGCCGCCCGACTGAAATGCCCATGTCGGGCGAGCGCATCGAGATACCGAAGCTGCCGAAGGGTCAGCATGACAATAAGCTTATACCTGCGATTGTGTTTTCATTATCAAAACTTCTTATGATGTGATCAGTCTATTGCACTGCAATCAAGTCCCAACGAAACCGCTGCGTAGATCGCTGGGGACTTGCAAAGATGCGCCGGCACATGAAACGGGTGCGACCGGCTGCGAATCCGCCGGTCCGAGCCTCAGCTTGCGTCCGCCGCGATCGGGTGATTTTCCAGCGGGCAAGTCGAGCCTATTCCAAACATCGGCTAATGCTTCGGCCAAGCGGTCGATCAGCATGTCGTCGTGATACGGGCTCGGCGTGATGCGCAGCCGTTCCGAGCCTTTCGGCACCGTCGGGTAGTTGATCGGCTGAATGTAAATGCCGTGGTCGGACAAAAGCAGATCGCTCGCCTGTTTGCACCGCTCGGGATCGCCGACGAAGACAGGCACGATGTGCGTCGGGCTTTCCATCACCGGCAGCGCCGCGGCCGCGAGCACGGCCTTGGTGCGGGCGGCGCGATCCTGATGACGTTCGCGTTCCCAATGCGAGGTCTTCAGATGGCGGATCGCGGCGGTCGCCGCGGCACAGACGGCGGGCGGCAGCGCCGTGGTGAAGATGAAGCCCGGCGCATAGGAGCGCACGGCGTCGATCAGCGCGCTCGAGCCGGCGATGTAACCGCCGAGGCAGCCGAACGCTTTGGCGAGCGTACCTTCGATCACGTCGATGCGGCTTAAGGCGCCGTCGCGCTCGGCGATGCCGCCGCCGCGCGGACCGTACATGCCGACCGCATGCACCTCGTCGATATAGGTCATGGCGCCGTAGCGTTCGGCGAGATCGCAGATTTGGTGCACCGGCGCAACGTCGCCGTCCATCGAGTAAAGGCTCTCGAACACGATCAGCCTGGGCCGCTGCGGATCGGCGGCGGCGAGCAGCGCCTCGAGATGCGCCACGTCGTTGTGGCGGAAGATTTGCTTCTCGCAATAGGCTTGGCGCACGCCTTCGATCATCGAGTTGTGGTTCAGGGCATCCGATAGGATCAGGCAGTTCGGCATCAGCTTCGCGAGCGTGGAGATGCCGGTTTCATTGGAGACGTAGCCTGAGGTGAAGACGAGCGCCGCTTCCTTGCGGTGCAGATCGGCGAGTTCGCACTCGAGCTCGACCAGCGGGTGGTTGGTGCCGGCGATGTTGCGCGTGCCGCCGGCGCCCGTGCCCATCCGCGTCGCGGTCTCGACCATGGCGCTGATCACCTTGGGATGCTGGCCCATGCCGAGGTAATCGTTCGAGCACCAGATCACGACATTGCGCCGGCCCTGCGGTGAATGCCAGATCGCATGCGGGAAGCGGCCGGCAATCCGCTCGAGATCGGCAAACACCCGATAGCGCCGCTCACTGTGCAGCCGCGCCAGCGCGTCGGCAAAATAGGCGTCATAGTTCATGGGCCCCTCCCCCCGCTCGTCGCGCCATTAAGCCGTCACCGCGACGGCAATTGTGCTAACCCGCTATCTGCTCACTACCCACTCGCTCCGTCGTGAGATCGCGGCGCCAAGACCTTTCGCAGCGCGTCGGCGATACCTTCAGCCGAAGCGGTCGAGTCGAAGGCGCGGACGTATTTGCCTCCAGGATCCATAAGGTACAGATAGGTACTATGGTCCATGACATAGTCTTCGGCACCGGGGCCGGTGTTATGACGGACGTAATAGGCGCCGTATTCGTGGGCGACGGCAGCGAGCTGCTGCGGGGTGCCGATAAGCCCGATGATCCGTGGGTCGAACGACTGGGTGTATTGCCGCATCACGTCCGGCGTATCACGCTGCGGATCGATGGTGATGAAGAGCGGTTGGACTTTGGCGGCATCGGCGCCGAGCGCCTCGAGCGCCGTGGCGATCTCGAGGAGCGTCGTCGGGCAGCTGCTTGGACAGAAAGTGTAGCCGAAATAAACCAGCAGCCATTTGCCGCGGTAGGTCTGATCGGTCACCGTCTTGCCGTCAGGCGCCGAAAGCGTGAACGGGCCGCCGATCGTCACGTTCGATGTGGCGGCCCGCGCGGGCAAATCGCTCGCGATCAGCGCGTATGTGCAGACGATGGCGGAGAGGATCAGCAGACCAGAAGCTGAAAGACGAATACGCTCACGCTGGCAATTCATGCCGTCTCCCCAACCGATCGCTTTGGGATCTTGCCCAATCTTACGCGCAAGACCTCGCGCAGTTCAAATTTATTCTTAATGACAGGGCAACTCCGCGAAATTCCTACGAAAAATGTCTCGCACGGCCGCTCCACCTAAAAAACTGTATTGCATTCCCACGTCTTGTGCGGTGCACAACGGGTCGTCCTCTCAGCAGTTGGCGGCCATGATCTTCGGTTATTTTGCGAGTTTTCAATGCATCGATTATTTGAAAACACTTTAGAGCCGTGGCATTCGGTCGCGGATTCCGAATTGTGACACGACCGGTCCGCCGGCCACATCCTTGGCCGTGCGAGGCTGCCATGACCGTCGAGGCAATTCTTATGATAAGGATATTCGTCATGAGCGGCGACGGCGGCGGTGACCTGACTATGGCGGGTGCCGCCGCCAGCCGACGTTCGCACACGAAACGAATGTGGCGTAAAGTCGCATCGTTTGGGTCACCCATTAGGTTCCCAAATCTCTTCATAAGAATTCCTTATTTTTCACGACTGCGGATTTGACGGACACTAAATGTAACTGGATTCCGGCTATAGTAACGGAACGAACAGGGGGATTCCTTGAAGCGCTCAATCTCATTCACGACATTTTCCTCATTCACGACATTTTCCTCATCCACGACATTCTCGGCGTTTGCTGTCGCCGCAGCACTCACTTCGGTGCCTGCGTTCGCCTACGAGGCGGGCACCGTCGCCGGCGGCGGCAGCATCGAAGGCCAGGTCATCTACAAGGGCCCGGTGCAGACCACCAAAATCATTCCCAACAAGGACGTTGAAGTCTGCGGCGGCCCCTTCGAGCGGCCGCTGATCGAAGTCGGACCCGACCAGGGGGTTCAAAACGCGGCCGTGTATCTGGTCGACGTAACCAAGGGAAAAGCTTGGCCGCCCGCAGCGAAGCCGCCTTACCTCGATAACGTCAAATGTGAATTCGTTCCCGTTGTTCAGGTGATACCCGCGGGTCCGCTGGACGTCGTCAACAAGGACCCGGTGCTGCACAACACCCACGGCTATTACGGCAAGCGCACCGCCTTCAACAAGGCGCTGCCGAACCAGAACCAGACAATCGCGACTGAACTGCCCCGTGCCGGCACCGTGCGTGTCGAATGTGACGTGCATGACTGGATGCTGGGTTGGATTTACGTCGTCGACAATCCCTACTACGCGCTCACCGGTCCCGATGGCAAATTCAGCATCACCGACGTGCCGCCGGGCACCTACAAGCTCGTGGCGACCCAGTCCTTCACCGGACCGGTCGAGCAATCCGTCACTGTCGCCGGCGGCAAGCCGACGACGCTGACGATCGAATTGAAGAAGTAACGCGCGATCTAATGGAGGCGGTTCCCCGCTTAGGAACTCGCTCTAAAGCGTGTTCCAGTGAAATCAAATCGCAAATTCAAATCGTCATTGCCGGGCATAGCCGTTCGAAGAACGGCGTCGCTTCGCTCGCCTATGACCCGGCAATTCATGTGGCGGCTGCGCTTGCACGGACCTGCGCGAGCCTATCATGCGACGCGTCAACATGGATGCGCGGGTCAAGCCCGCGCATGACGAGTGGAAAGTGGCTCGATACGATCGGAACTCGCTCTAGCCCGCGAATTCGACGATGCTCAATGGGATAATATATAAGTGGGTGGGCCTCTTGCCCCAATTCCGAATGCTCGGCGCAAATCCGCCGTGCAGAACTGCGGCCGCGCGGCACGCCATCTCGAGATGCCCTATTCCAGTCCGTTATCGCACTCAGTCTGAGCTGCAGAAGATCGATCTATCGCACGCTTGCGTCGGCACCGCGTGCGTGCCGGGGATCGCTTGCGTTTATTTGACAAAACTGAGGTACGACGCCAGCGCCTTGATTTCGTTCGGGGATAAGTTGCTGGCAATGTGAGGCATCGGAGGCCTTGTGGCGTAATTATACAAGTGGCCCCACTGTTTGAGCCTCCTTACCAAGTAAGGGTACGCTAGCCCGCCCAATCGAGGAATTTCGCCAACGCCCTCGGCATTCGGGCCATGACAAGCAACACAGGCCACAACATTGGAAGCCGGGATCCCCTCTTGATATATCGCTCTTCCGCTGGCTACGAACTCCAAATCGCCGTCATCGGCCGCGACAGGGGGGATCGTGGACAAATAAAGCGCCAACTCACGCGCCGTCTCCGGATTGAGAGTGGACACGACAGGCCACATGAACAATTTGGCGTTCGGATCGTCACGCCTATGCAGTCCCAAATCCAGAAGCTGATTGAAGAGGTATTGGTATCTCTGTCCTGCCAAGCGTGGTGCAGGCTGCAACCCTTGGAACGATGCGCTATGGCAAATGGTGCAACGCTTGGGGGTCTCTACGTCTATTGCCCAGGCGGGAACGGCAAAGGAAATGATTGCCAGGATCGCTATGTTCAAGCTGACGAGTTTCATGATGGGTTTCATGGGTTCTGGCTTCCATGCCGATCTGACTTCTTAGAGGGCGCGGCACCTTACCTCAGGCTACTGACGTAAGCCGCGACAGCTTCGATTTGCTGTTTGTTCAAGCTCTCCACCACCGGATACATGACGTCGGACAGGTGCTCTTTGCGGTCTTTGTGAAAATTCGTGAGGGTCTTGACCATGTAGGGATAAAGCTGGCCCGCCAGGTGCGGAATTTGTTCGAAACCCGTGGCTGCCGGTCCGTGGCAGGCGGCGCACGCCGGAACGTTTTCTTCGGGCACGCCGTCCTGGAAGATTTTCTCTCCCATCGCCGCGAGTCCTCTTCGATCGCCCCCCAGCGGCCTGGGATTGAAAGCGCGGAAATCGGTCGCGAGAGCCGTTATCATCGCCGGGCTCAAGGAACGCGCCACCGGCCTCATGATGGAGTTCAGCCGCTGACCATCGGCAAAGGCCCGCAACTGATTTTCGAAGTATTCGGTTTGCTGTCCGCCGAGCCGCGGGATGGGATAGTAACCGCGAAAGCCTTGCCCCGACGGGCCGTGGCAGTCCTGGCAATACGCGATCTTGGCTGCAATCTCATGTCGGGACAACGCGAACGCCTTGGTGGCCGCCCCGCCGGCCGTCGCCGAGAACACAACGATCGCAATGGCCAATTGCAATGCCAACCGCAAGCCGCCGACCTTAATGATGCGCCGTCCGCATCCTTGCCTTGGTGTTCCGGTCGGCGCAGATGGAAAGCTTGAGGCCATCGGTTCGTCTCCCACTTCCGTGCAGCGGCCCCGATATGACGTGATGAGCTTCATTGCGCGGACCCACGGGAAGGAGTGTGTTGCAGACCGCTGAGATAAGCCGCGACAGCTTTGATTTGCGGCTCGGTCAATGCTTCCGCTATTGGCTGCATTATTCTCGAGACATCCATTTTCGACGGATGTTGACCAAACTCTTTGCCCCAGTTCGTGAGCTTGTCGACGATGTAATCATCGAGCTGACCCGCCAGCCGAGGAAAATCCTGGTTGCCTTCTGCGTCGTCGCCGTGACAGGAGGTGCACGCCTTAATGCGGCCGCCTCCGCGCGGCTCGACTCCCGTTTCGAAAATTTTCTTTCCTTCGGCCGCGAGGGCCGTTGGCGCGCCGCCGACGGGCTTGGGATTGAGATCGTGAAAATGCTCGGCAAGAGCGGTGATCATGCCCGGGCTGAGCGAGGTCGCCACGTGGAACATGATATTGTTTGTCCGGCTGCGCTCGGCGAATGCCTGCAATGAATACTTGACGAAGTCGGGTGTTTGTCCGGCGAGTCGAGGTATCGCATAATATCCGCGAAAGCCTTCTGCCGAATGTCCGTGGCAGATTTCGCAATATCCGATTTTGGCCTCGAGTTCCGACTTCGAAACGGCGGTGGTTTCCGCGGCAGAGGTGCGACCCGCTGCGCCGAGAACAATGGCCAGGATCGCCAATGGCAACGCCAATTGTATGCTAGCGACCTTCATCATCCGCTCCCGACGCCCTCATCAAAAAGCCGTCCAAATGCCGAGCATAAGGGTATTGTTGTCGGACACCTTGCTGCTCGGGATGCCGAAGAACGCGTTGGAAAAGCTATCCAAACGATTGTAGAAGTTGTATTGCACAAAGACCTTGACGTTCAGCCACGGCAGGTAGTCGAGTTCGAGCGTCTCCCACATGGCGTCGGGAGAACCGTTGCACCCTGGCGTTCCGGCGCAATACGCCAGCGGGTCCTTCGAGCCGGTGACCGAGGTGAAGCCGATCTGGCCGCCATACTGGCGCTGATAGTAATAACTGGCGGTCCCCGCGAAGCGGTCAAGGTGGTTCTGCGAATTGCTGAAGAGGGCACTGGCACCAACATTCGCGGAGTTATTCCAGGAGTCTTCGTGCATATACATGGCGTTTATCGTGAAGATGTGCACGTCGCCGATGAATTGGTACTGTGTATCGAAGCCATAGTCCAAATAACTCCCGGGGGTTGTTAAATCCGCAGCGCACCCAGCAGCGCCGCTTACCGATCCGGCAGGGATATTTGGACTTAATGTACATGGCGACCACCTGTTGTACATGCCAATGGTGCCGACTTCCCAGGAGTTATTTCCCCAGTCGGCCTCATAGGCCGCCCGCCAATATGGGTTCACCGTATCTGCAAGGGCGCCGCCGCTAGTGGCGAAGGTTGCATCGTTAAGCGGACCTAGAGGAACCTGGGCGGCCTTGTAGCCGGACAATTCGAGGTAGATAAAATCATTGATGAAGACGTACGCTCCCACGCCAGCCGACGTCCCCGGTCCCAAATTGAACATGAGCGGACCAACGGGAGCGGCCAGAAGCAACGACGTGCTATAATTTGGGATGGCATACGCCGTGCTGGGCCCGCTCGCGGGCCCACCGGTGTTGTAGACGTCCTGAATAGTCGGGCCATTGTTCGCCAAAACGCCCCAGAGCAGCCTTTTGTTGGTGGTCTGGTCGACGTAGCGAAGCTCCATATTGTCGATGCCGAAGGTGCCGCCCGTGTCATAGGTCAGCTGCAGCCAAGCGCCGATGTGGTCGGTGACCGCGCCTGCAGCGAACAAACTCACAGCCTCCGGGAACTGGACCTGATTGTTCTGGGTGTGGGCTGGTGACCCCGGGTACGCCCCACCCACCCCGCCCGCTGGTGGCGGATGGTTCCAATTGGTAAGGCTGCCCTGCACGAAAACCGAAAAGGGCGGCAATTCGACGAGCGATAACTGCTTCTGGGGCGGTTGGCCAGTTGCGCCCGCCGGCAGGTTATCATTAGTGAGTTCGACGCGCCAAGGCGTGTTCGTCAGGGTGTAGCCGCCGAGCTTGAAGCGCCGGCCCATCGGCGTCAGTTCGGGATAAACCGTGTGGCAGGCCGAGCAGGCCAGGCCGGTCTGGCGGGCGAAGGACGGTATGGCCCGCGCGTTCCCGACCATGAGCAGGGTCGCCGGCAAGGCGATGATCAAGGCTACTGCCAACAACCTCACTGTTTTCATTACACCCCCCGCAGTCCAGACCGAACGTAGACTTAGTCTCACGCGGACTGCGCCAATCCGCGATTGCCCCTTCATCCGGCACACATCGTTAGACAGCCACTGCAAATTTCTTCTTGGTTCAGTGTTTTTGATCGAGGTTTAGTTTTTTTATCGAGCGCGCAGTGTTACCATTATCATTTGGCGCAACAACGGGCGTGTCAATCCTAAAAACCCTAAAAACGACCGTTCGATCGCATTTCTGTGAAAACGATGCTTTTCAGCAACACGCAACGGCCGGCAATGAGCCGAGGGCGCTACCGCCGCAGCCGCAGTTGCGGCCGGTCGGTTACCGCTAAGACCGCATGAGGTAACAACCCGCATTCCCCGGATGACGCGCTGATTTTGGCAACGGACGCCGCCCGCACCAGCATGAGGCGCTCGGCGATCCCGCGTTCAAAAGCACCCGACGGGAGGAGTATAGCCAAAATGCCAGCGAAAACAATCGACGCCTCGATCCTCGTTCGTGCTGCACCAGGTGAGGGTAGCCATCCAGAACGTCGCTTCGGTCTTGCAAGAAGGTCGGCAAAGCGCGATTGTGCACGTCAGACCGGGAGCCATCTGGGAAATCCCGGCTCAAGCCCTCTGATGTGAGGTATCCAATTGTGAGGTATCCAATGTCACGCTTTGGGGTGCTTCTTCTGGTCGCCGCTGCAAGCATAGGACCTATAACACCAAGCGCCGCGGCCCAATGCTATTATTTTGAGAGGGCGGCAAATAGGTGGGAGCCGCTTCCGACCTTCATGTGCCCCAAGGCCCAATGCTCTTATTTCGAGAGAGCAGCAAATAGGTGGGAGCCGCTTCCGACCTTCATGTGCCCCAAGGCCCAATGCTATTATTTCGAGAGAGCGGCAAATAGGTGGGATCCGCTTCCGACCTCGGAATGTCCCTGATGCTGTTGAAATAGGGAGGCGGGCGTCGATCGCCTCAGGCCACCAAGCTCGAGGGTGCGAACCGCAAACCAAGGAGCGAGGAGAGGAAGGAGTTGCTTTGCGTACCGTCGCTCTCCTAAGTGTCGCCCTCGCGCTAACCGCTTGCGCGTCGCAGCCGCACACGATTTATTTGCGTACGGACGGCCAGGATATAGCCGGCGACCCGGTGCTTCGTCAGCAACTCGATATGGATCAGACGATCTGTCAGGGCGAGCAGCAAAAAGCGAGCTTGGGCGGCAAGATGCTCGCCGGCCAGGGTTGGGACCAAGTAGTCGCTGCCGCCAATCGAAGCGACGCGGCTGTCCAAGTCGGACAGGGTTGCATGGCTGCAAAGGGATACGTCTTGGTGCCCGAGGACCAAGCGGCTGCAAAGCGGCAAGAACTTGCAGCCGTAGCGGCCGAGAAGGCACGTCGCGAGGCCGCCGCCGCTCCGCCGCCGCCTCCGCCTCCAGTCGCACCGCGGCATGCCGCGCTCAAGCCTAAGCCAAAGCCAAAACCACAGCCCCCGCAGGTGCAGCCAACGCCCTGGCCTCCGCAAGTACAGCCAACGCCCCAGCCTCCGCCCAGATGATTGCAACAGCCTGTGCAGCAGTCTGAATTCGCGGCTGTCCCGACGCGATCTGTAATATTTGCGATTAATTGCTGGGGCTCTTGACATTGTCGCATTGCCGTCGCCGCGCCGTTGCTGATCTGCCGGATCGGCGCGCGCGAAAGTCATCAGCGATTGCGCGCTTGTGCGCTGCAAGACGAATTCCTTCATCTAAATTTTTGTGACCCTCATGGGACGAATGATTGCCGGCAAATTTCGGCACCTGCCGGTCGTGGAGGACGGTGAGCTGATCGGCATCGTCTCGATCGCCTATTCGGGACCGTGCCCATTAGGTTCGCGGAGTCCTTCATAAGAATTCTTGACTTTTCACGATCGGCGATTTGAACGAGACTAAAGCTAATCGGATTCCGGCTACAATCCGGCTACAGCCCGGCGACAGCACGTAAAAAGGGGGGGATCCTTGAGCAGGCGCCCAGGTTCGATCACGGCACTCTCTGCCTTTGCGATCACGGCGGCTGCCATCACGGCGGCGCTGACAGGTACGCCGGCATTCGCCTACGACGTGGCCGCAGTCAGCGGCGGCGGCAGCATTGAAGGCCAGGTCATCTACAAGGGCCCGGTGCAGACCCGCAAAATCATTCCCAACAAAGACGTTGACGTCTGTGGCGGCATCCGCGATGAGGCGCTGATCGAGGTCGGACCCAACCAGGAGGTTCAGAACGCGGCCGTCTATCTGGTCGGGGTGGCCAAAGGGAAAGCTTGGCCGCCGGCGAGCAAGCCGCCTGAACTCGACAACATCAAATGCGAATTCGTACCCCATGTTCAGGTGATACCGGCCGGCAAGCTGGATGTCGTCAACAAGGACCCGGTGCTGCACAATTCGCACGGCTATTACGGCAAGCGCACCGCATTCAACATGGCGCAGCCGAATGAGGGGCAGGTCATTCCCGCGGACCTGTCGCGCGCTGGCATCGTCCGTGTCGATTGCGACGTGCACGGCTGGATGGAGGGTTGGGTCTACGTGGTCGACAACCCCTACTACGCCATCACCGGGGCCGACGGCAAATTCAGCATCACCGACGTGCCGCCCGGGACCTACAAGCTTGTGGCGGTGCAATCTGTAACCGGTCCGAACGAGCAGACCGTGACGGTCACGGCCGGCAAGCCGACGAACCTGACGATCGAGCTGAAGAAGGAATAGACCTCACGGCCGAACCGCTCCGCCTTGGCCGTGAGGTCTGAAGGATCTTCGTCATCCAGGAGACTTTGAAAGAGCCGACCCACCGAGAGGAGATGCCCCATGTCCGAGCTTGAACGGGAACGACGTGAGATAGCTGCGGTTCTTCAGCGGCCCGGGGTGGGGCCCGATCCCAAACTCCGCCTCACCCGGCGCACCTTCATTCACCGATCATGCCTAACCGGCGCGGCGACGGTGGCGCAGACTTTCGCCTGGTGGCCGCTGATCAATACTATCGACGTCGCCTACGCTGCCGAAGCGCCTTTCAGGTTTGCCTGGATCTCCGACACTCACCTTTATCCGGAGTCGGTCAACACGCGCTTCGTCGAGAAGGTGAAGCGGGCGGCGAAGGAAGTGCAAGCTATGAACCCGCCGGTCGATTTCCTGATTTTCGGCGGCGACTTGGCCCAGCTCGGCAGGGCCAACGAGCTCGCGCTCGGGATCCAGCTGTTGTCGGAAATCAAGGCGCAAAAGGTGTTCATCCCCGGCGAGCACGACTGGTATTACGACATGGGCGCGGAGTGGCGTAAGCACTTCGACAAGCCCAGCTGGAGCATGGATCACAAGGGCGTGCGGTTCATCGGCCTCGATACCGTCAGCCACGCGCCCGATTATTGGTCGGCAAAGAAAATGAGCCCCGAGGAGCGCATGGACCACATGGCGACCCTCGACGGCACCGTTGCCGGTCCGTGGGCCGGCGCGGGCAGCGTGGGTCTCGACTTCCTTTCGAAGACGCTCAGCGATTGGGACAAGTCCAGGCCGGTCGTCATATTCACCCATAATCCGCTCTACGAGTACTACCCGCCCTGGAACTTCTGGGTCCGCGATTGGCGCGAGGTCCACGAGATCCTGAAGCCCTACAAGAACGTCACCAACATCCACGGTCACGTCCACCAGGTGCTCTACAACGAGATCGGCACCATGCGCTCGATCGGCATGCTGGCGACGTCGTGGCCGTGGCCTTATGCGCCGGAGGGCGTGCCCAAGCTCACCAGGGAAATGATCCGCGTCGATCCCGGCGACATTTACGACGGCGTCGGTTGGGACATCCACACCTTCAAAGGCGACCGGGACGAGAACGAGTACGTCATGTGGGGCCGCAAGGAGGTCCTTGCCCAATCGGGCCCGGATGCTTCGGCGAGCAACCCGGAGGTTCTGCGACCGCGGATAGCCGACAACATGTGGCAATATCCGGATTGAGGGGGGACAGCCATGACAAACAGAACGAAACTCTACGGAGTGCTGTGCTGTGCGGCATTCGTCGGGACGATGGTGGGCGTTGCGGCTTTGGTCAGCCCTGCGCAAGCAAACAAGGACCCGGTGACGCCGCAGCAGTTGAGCGCCTATAACCAGGTGTTCATGGAGGAGGTCAAAAAAGGCGATCTCCTGTTCCACGGCGACGAGACGACCGCGAAGGCGATGGGTGTCAAACTCTCCGCCACCGGGATGGCCTGCGCCATGTGCCATCCGATGGCCTCTGACACTCATCCGTTCACCTTCCCTAAATTCCAGGTGAGCATGAACGAATTCGCGACGCTGCGCGACATGATCAACTGGTGCATCGAGAAACCCAACCAGGGCGAGAAGATCGATCCTCAATCCGAGGCGATGAAGGCCTTGGAAGCCTACATCTACTGGTCCAACACCGGTTCGGTGTTGGCCCCCGGCAAGTACTAGGCGCTATTCGAGTGGGGGCGAGGGCCGGTCCGTCGGCCCTCGATTTTCCCACCAGAGCCACAAGCGCCCGCGAACCGGGGTCAATAAAGAGGGGAACCGCGCGGCCTTCGCAGTTCGAAGGCCGGCGTCAATGATAAGGGGACGCGAGGGTGCCATGACGGAAACGTTGCAGTTGCGAGGGCGGTTCGCCGGTGTCGATCTCGATGAATTGGTCGATGCCCAGGTGGTGCGAACCTGGCTCTACTGGGGAATGTTCTGGCTGATGGTCACGCCGACGGTCGGCGTTACCATTTCGGCGATGTTCAATTTTCCCGATTACCTCGGCACCGGCCAACTCGGGCTGACCTTCGGCCGGCTGCGGCCCATCCATGTCAACGGCGTGATCATGGGGGCCTTTTCGTCGCTGTTCATCGGCGAATGCTATTATTTGGTGCCGCGGCTGTGCGGCGTTCGCGTGGCCTGGCCGCAATTGGGCGTGCCGGCGGCCTGGGTGTGGAATCTGTCGCTCATGGCCGGGCTCATCGGGATTGGGCTGGGCTACAATCACGGGCTCGAGGCGGGCGAGCTGCCGCTCTACGCCGAAATTCCGATTGTTATCGTCACTGCGACGGCGACCGCTCAGTTCCTCGTCACCATCTCGCGGCGCCTGGAGTCGCCGCTCTACGTCGCGCTTTGGTATCTCATCGGTGCCTTCATATGGACCACGATGAATCTCGTTCTCGGCAGCTTTATCCTCCCCTACACGATTTCAGGCATCAACAGCGCGGGATTCCACGGACTCTATATCCATTACATCGTCGGCCTGTGGCTCACGCCGGCGGGCTACGTGCTCATCTACTATTACCTCCCCGTCAGCGTGCGCAATCCGCTTTACGCCCACAAGCTGTCGCTCGTCGGCTTCTGGTCGCTCGCTTTGTTCTATCCGTTCGTCGGCATCCATCATTATCTCTACAGCCCGATCGCCGACTGGGCCGAAACGATCGCGATCATCACCTCCATGCTGCTGATCATTCCGGTGTGGACCGTGCTCGTGAACTTCTTCGGCACGGTGAAAGGCAAGTGGGAGGGCTTCGGCAGAAATCTGCCGGCGAAGTTCCTGATCATGGGCGCGCTCATGTATCTCGCCGGCTGCTTTCAAGGCTCGACCGAGGCTTTGCGCGTGATCCAGCAACCCACCCACTTCTCCGACTTCGTCATCTCGCACTCCCATCTCACCGTGTTCGGAACCTTCGTGGTCTGGGCGATCGGCGGCTTGGTCTACACTTGGCCGCGGCTGTGCGGGCGCGAGCTGTGGTCGTTCACGATGGGGAACTTGTCGTTCTGGCTGATCACCGCCGGCATCACCACTATGGGCCTGGTGTTGACCTTCGCCGGTCTGCAGCAGGGCTTTCAATGGATGAACGGCGAAGATTGGGTCTACAGCATCATCCACATGCGGTCCTTTTGGTTCGTCCGAACGTTGTCGGGCGTGAGCATGGATGTCGGCATGGGCCTGCTCGTGGTCAATTTGATGATGACCGCGCTCACCAGCCCGAACCGAGCGAGAGGACCGATCCCTAGAGGTATGACCCCCATTCCAGCTGGAGGGCCGGCCGAATGACTGCGCGCTTTGTGGCTCTAGTGGCCGGCATCATCTGCTTCTTTCTCGCCGTCTTCACCCAGGGCATCCTCACCTTGATCGAGCCGTCGGCGCGCACCGCCGACGTCACCGCCGTGGTCCGAACCGATTTGGGCCAGCTCAAATGGATGGCGACCGCGGCCACCGACTATACGCCGCTGCAAGAGCGCGGGCGGCGCGTTTATCTGCGCGAGGGCTGCTGGTACTGCCATTCGCAGTACGTTCGTCCGGTAACCGGCGAGACGCGCCGCTGGGGCCCGGTGAGCGAGGCCGGCGAATACAACTTCGACACGCCGCACCTGTTCGGGACGCGGCGCATCGGGCCGGATCTGACGCGGGTCGGGCTGAAATACGGCGACGAATGGCACTACGCCCATTTCTGGAATGCGCGCATGCTCACGCCGGAATCGATCATGGCGCCATACGAGGGTCTGTTCGATGCGCCCAAGGAGCGGATCAAGATCGTCGACGACGGAGCCGGCAACAAGACCCTGGAGAAGACGACGTTCACCCAGTCGCTGTTCAACTTCGGCAGCAAAGAACAGATCAAGTTGACGCCGAACACGGACGGGCTGTTGTTCGTCCCGTTGCTGGCGCACGACAAGATGCCGATCATTTGGGCCCCCAACAAGGAATATACCGGCGACACGGTCAGGATCGCGGCCGAAACCGACGATCTCCACTCGGTCATCGCTTATGTGCAGAAGCTCGGCATGAACCGCGGCAAGTGGCGCGACCTCTTCGAGCCGCAGCAGATCGAGGTGACGAACGTCACTCTGCCGCGCTCGGCGGAGTGGATCGCCTACGGCAAGGAGGTCTACGAAGCACGCTGCCTCGGCTGCCACGGGGAGAAAGGCGATGGTAACGGGCCCGCCGCGACCTTCCTGTACAACCAGCGTCCGCGGAACTTCAACGCCGGCGAGTTCAAATTCAGGCTGACGCAGAAGCCGGTGCCGACCGATGGCGACCTCTTGCGGACCATCACCCGCGGCGTGCGCGGCACGGCGATGCCGGCTTGGTACGAGCTGCCGCTGAATGACCGCCTCGCCGTTATCCAATACATCAAATATGTTCTAACGGTAGACCGCAGCGATCCGAAGAAGCCGTATGCCTATTTCGTCGAGGAACCGCCTGGGGAGCCCCTTTATATCGGACAACCGCCGGCACCTTCGCCGGACCTGCTCGCGCACGGCAAGCAAGTATGGCAAACCGCGAAATGCTTCGAGTGCCACGGTGCCACCGGCAAGGGGAACGGCGAAAAGGTCGACTCGCTGAAGGACGATCTCGGCTTCCCGATCCGGCCCGCCAATCTCACCAGCGGCCAGTTCAAATCGGGTTCGGCAGTGGAGGATATCTTCAGAACCATCAGCACCGGCTTGAGCGGTTCGCCGATGCCCTCCTATCGGGACTCGCTGCCGGAAGCGGACCGCTGGGCGCTCGCCTATTACATCCTCTCGTTGTCCGCCTTCACGGATCCGCTGAACGGAGAACCGCTGAAGATATCCGACGCGACCAAGCAGGCGCTCGACAATCCCAATCTGCAGGCCGATACGCCCGACGAGGCGTACATCCCGGAGGGGGGCCGGAATAAGACAGGCAGCGCTTCGGCGGCCGACACCGCATCGGCGGAGCCCGCCGGCGCGATCGTTCGCACCAGCGGCGATGCTGCGCCAAACAAGAGCGAGTGAACCATGACCGAAGTCGAGTTCGAAGTCATCGGCCCCTACGTGGTCTCGTTGATTATGAGCATCGGGGCGGTGTGCATCTTCGTCTGGGCCGTCCTCTCCGGCGCCTTCAACGGCGCCGACGAGGAGGCGCTGCGCTTCTATCACCGAGAGGTCGACAATGACAGACACGCAACACACTAGGGCGAACGCTCCGCCGGGATATTCCGAGGGGCATCACCACGGCGCGAACGAACTGGAGGAGTATGCCGGCGGCTATATCGAGGCGTGGGTCGGGCGCATACCGCCTTGGCTGCTGGCCGTCTATACGATACTTTTCGTCTGGGCCCTTTACTACGGCTACACTTACTGGGGTGGGCTCGGGCCGGGGCGACCGCTTTGGTGAAACATCGCAATTGACGGTCCAACTGACGAGCTTATCGATACGTGAAAACGAGCCTGAAGCCGAGGAAGAGGTGGGGATATGATTGCAGCCAGAATTGTGATTGCGGTGGCGAGCTTTGAATCTCCTCTTCCTGTTCTCGGAACTAGCTCTGAACGTGTTCAAAGCGTCCTTTGGCTGAGGAGGAGACGAGCATGCTGGCGCACACGGCCTTTTCGCTCGCCAAGGCGAGCCCGAGTCAAATGATCGCCTTCTTCGGCGGGGCGGTGGTTACCATTGCCTTCTTCGTTTGGGTTGCGTACCTCGTGAGAGCGTAAGGGTGGCGGGTTTTTCCGCAACGGGAGTGCGACGGGTCAGACAGGTCGATCCGTCATGACCTACTACTTGGTTGTGTTCGCCGCGGGTTTTGCCGGCAGCTTTCATTGCGTCGGCATGTGCGGCGGCTTTGCCTGCGGACTGGGCCGCGATCCGCGCGGGCGCGGCGCCACGATGTTGCGCCACCTCATCTATAACTCCGGACGATTGACGACCTACTGTTTTCTCGGCGCGCTGGCGGGCGCGTTGGGGCAGGTGCTGTGTACCCGGCAGGGATTGACGTTCACGCTGCTCGGCGGCTCGTTCGACGTTGCCGGGCGTGCTCTCGCGATTATCGCTGGGCTGCTCATGATCGCGATGGCGTTGCAGTTCTTCGGCATGCTGCAGGTCTTTCACCGCCTGGCGGTGGGCTTCGGCAGCAGCACCTTCGCGCTGGCGCTGCGCAGCCTGCTGACAACCCGCAGCCGAGCGGCGCCGCTCGCCTTCGGGGTCTTCAACGGCTTCCTGCCTTGCCCGCTGGTGTATGCCTTCGCGGCCGAAGCGGCGAGCACCAGCCAGGCATTGCCGGGATTTCTTACCATGGCGTCGTTCGGACTAGGAACCTTCCCGGCCATGCTGATGATGGGAGGCGTCGGCCGGATGCTCGCGCCGGCGTGGCGGCAGCGCGGCGTGAGATTGGCCGGGGCCTGCATCCTCCTGCTCGGCCTGATCACGCTCGGCCGCGGATTGCTGCCGGTGGGCACCCATATGTCGCACGGCCTGTTGGGAGCTCACCCCGTATGACCGCGTCGGGTGAGGGCTTTTGCCGTCACTGTTTGCTGCCGGCGGGCCCACGCGCCCTGCAGCAAACCATCAACGGCGAAAGCTGTGCGTTCTGCTGCTACGGCTGCTCGATCGCTTTCCAGGTGAAGAACGGCAAGACCGAAGAATGGGAAGCCGCTTGGCTTCTGATCCGCCTCGGCGTCGGCGGTTTTCTGTCCATGAACATCATGCTGTTCAGCCTGCTCATTTATGGCGGTGTCTTCACCGGCGCCGACGTCAGGCTGCTCCCCTATATCGACATTCTCCTCCTGGTGCTGGCGACCCCAGCGGTGGTCATCCTCGGCGGTCCGTTTTTGCGCGAGACCTTGTTTGAAGCCGCGCGCGGCCGGCTGACGTCCTCGGCGCTGATCGTGCTCGGGGTCGGCGCGGCCTACATCTATTCGGCTCTGGCGGTCATCGACGGCAACACGCAGGTCTATTTCGACACCGCCACCATGGTGTTGATGCTGTTCACTCTTGGCCGCTATCTGGAGGCGGCCGGGCGGGCGCGCGCGGCACGCGACCTCGAGCCGCTGTTGGCGGCGGAACGCGAAAACGTCGTCGTGGTGGAGAATGGTACGGAGTTTAGCCGCCCGGTGCGCGACGTCGTAGCCGGCACGCTGGTGCGGGTGCGGCCGGGCGAACGCATCGCGGTGGACGGCGTCATCATCGAGGGCGCGTCCCACACCGATGAAGCGGTCATCACCGGCGAGAGCCGGCCGGTCGAGAAGGGCCTTGGCTCGCCGGTGATTGCCGGGAGTATCAACATGGAAGGCCTATTGTTGATCCGCAGCAGTGGAAGCGGGACCGCTACGCGTTGGGCACAGATCTGCCGGTCGGTCCGCGACGCGCTGATGCGGCGCAGCCCCATCCAGCGCCTGGCCGACCGCGCCGTCGCCGCTGCCGTGCCGGGGGTCCTGGTGCTCGGCGGTCTGACCGTGACCTACTGGGCGCACTGGCTGCCGCTCGATCGCGCCATGCTGATGGGCGTCGCGGTTCTGGTAGTCGCCTGTCCGTGCGCCGTCGGCCTCGCTGCGCCGCTGGCGACATCGCTCGGCATCGGTCGGTTGGCGCGCCACGGCTGCCTCGTTCGCGACGCCGGCGCGCTCGAGGAATTGGCGCGCGTGAGGGTGCTTGCTTTCGACAAGACCGGCACCTTGACATTGGGAAAGGCACGGGTCGTCGCGATCGAGACCGACGGCGTCGCGACCGACGAAGTGCTGGCGCTGGCCGCCGGTTTGGAGCGCCATTCCGAACATGGCCTGGGCCGTGCCGTCGTTGGTGCTGCGGCCGAGCGTGGCATTGAATCGGTGCACGTACGGGACGTTCGCGCCGTGCCCGGACGCGGCATCGTCGGGCGCAGCGACGGAGGAACAGTGGCTGCCGGGAATCTCGCTTTGATGCGCGATCTGAGCCTCGCCATCGCGCCTGGATTGGCCGAGCGGGGGCGGTCCGTGGAGGCGAGCGGGCATTCGGTGATCTATGTCGGCTGGGGCGAGCGGGCTCGCGCCGTGATCGCGCTCGACGATTCGCCAATTCCCGAAGCGCGGGCGACGATCGCTGCGCTGCGCGCCCGTGGCCTGCGCGTAGCCGTGCTGACCGGGGACCTTGCGCCGGCGGCGCATCGGGTCGCGGCCGCCTTGGGGATCGAGGATGTGCGCGCCGGACTGACCCCGGAAGACAAGCGGATCGCACTCGATTGGCATCGCCGGTCCCGCGACGTGGTCGCGATGGTCGGCGACGGCCTCAACGACGGACCAGTCCTTGTCGAGGCGGACGTCGGCATCGCTGTTGGCACCGCAACCGATCTCGCCCGCGAGACCGCCGCGGTGGTGTTGCCCGTCGGCGGGCTGTGGCTGCTGCCGTGGATCATTGACGTGGCCCGCGCGGTTAGGACCACCGTGCGCACCAATCTCATTTGGGCTTTCGGCTACAATCTCGTGGCTCTGACGCTGGCCGCACTCGGCATGTTGCAACCCATCATCGCCGCGGCCGTCATGGCAGGTTCGAGCATTCTCGTGGTATTGAACTCGCTGCGGCTGGAGCGACTGCCGGACCCTGTTTCATCGCAGCTTGCGGAGCAACCGGCGGGCGCAGACAGTGCGCGCCGCAAGATTGCCTTTCCGGTCGCGCTCGGTCCCGCGATCGAGCGCGGCTGAAGACGCCTCAACCGAAAACGTCGTGGGTGAATGCGGCGTACCAGCCATCCGCTTGGCGCGCCGCTTGGCGCCGCGCCTCGTCGCTTTCGCCGACCTGACTGAAGAAAATGTCGGTGATCTTGATCGACCCAGCCTCGGGTTTGAAGTCGATGGCGTCGCTCACCGCGTCGTTGGGGGCAAGCAACGTAAAGCACGTATTGAACAAGTGAGGCGTGCGCTGCTCGGCGCCGGATATTGCCGCCACGATGGCGAACGCGCAGGCCTTGGCTTGGCTATTGGCGACAAAAGCCGACTTCGGCATATCCCCGGCGCTGGTCGCATCGCCGATGACGTGAACCCCCGGCTGTAGTTTCGACTCGAACGTCATCGGATCGACCGGGCACCAGCCCGATTGATCCGCCAAGCCCGCCCGCTGCGCCAACTCGCCGGCGATTTGCGCTGGAATGATGTTGGCGACATTGGCGTTGAAGGTCTCGCCCGCGGTCCTGATGGCGCGGGTTTTCAAGTCGACCGATTTGATTCCGCCGGTGAACTGACCGGGCAGCCACTCGATCATTCCAGGATAATGGCGGTTCCAGCCATCCTCGAACAGATCCTGCTCGAAGAATGTGTCCTTCGCGTCGAGGATCAGGATCTTCGCTCGCGGCTTGAACTGCTTGAAATAGTAGGCGACGAGCGAAGCGCGCTCGTAAGGGCCAGGGGGACACCGGAACGGGTTCGGCGGCGCCGCGATGACGAATAGGCCGCCGTCGTCCATGCCTTCGAGTTGCCGTCGCAGCAGCTCCGTCTGCGGGCCGGCGTTCCAGGCATGGGGGATGATCTGCGTCGCGGCTTCGTCATAGCCCTCTATGGCGCCGTATTTGAAGGCGATTCCCGGGGCGACGACCGCGCGGTCGTAAGCAAGCTTGCCGCCGCCTTTGAGCGTCACGGTCCTCGCCACCGGATCGATCGCCGCCGCCGCATCGTGGACGACCTTGATGCCATAGGCTTGCGCGAGCGTCTGATAGCCATGCGTGAGCGTTTCGAGCGAGCGAACGCCGGCGAGATAAAGATTGCTGAAGAAGCATGTCGTGTATGTTTGCTTCGGCTCGACCAGCGTCACTTCCAGCTTCGCATCGCTGATGGCCAAATACTTGGCGACGGTCGCGCCGCCTATGCCGCCGCCGATCACGACGATTTGTGCCTTGGTTCGGCTTCTCGCCGGTCGCGCGCCGAGCGCCGCGACAAGGCTCGCCCCGGCAAAGCCGCCGAACTTGCGCCGCGTGAACGTCATTGCCGCTTACTCTCCTTGGGTCGCGCGGCGAGATATTCCGCAAGCGCGGCAATCGCGGCGTCGCTGAGCTGCAAGGCCACCGCGTGCATGATCGAGTTCGAACGCGCGCCCGATTTGAACGCCGCCATCGCCTCGGCGAATTTCTGCTTATCCATTCCCACGATCGAGGGAATGCCCGTGTCGCGCCCGTCGAGGCGATGGCAGGACGCGCACATCGCGGCGAGCTGGGCGGCGCGCTCATTGTCGGCCGCTTGGCCGCGATCCGCGCCGAGAACGATCAGGCTTACCGCGATCGAGAGCGTGATCGAGCCCGAGACCGTCATCACGCGACAACGAGTTGGTGTGCCAAAAAGTACGCGGCGCCGCCGTCTTCCTGCCAGACGAATTCCAACCGCCCGCTGTCCGTCGCGCGCAAATAGAATTCAAGATAGGGATTGGCCGCCACGGCCTCTTGCAAGTCGGCAACGAACACGTCGACGCCGTTATAGCGGCAGACGAACTTGTTGATGATCTTGCGCGGGACGACGCTGCCTGAGCTGTCGCGGCGCAGGCCGGTCTCCATCTGATGGCTGATCAGGGCTTTCACCTGAAAGACCTCGCCCCTCGTCACAGAGCCCGGCATTTGTACGCGCGGCGTCGGGGTGACCATTTGTTTCCTCACTCAATGCGTCAGGCGCAACCGTCCGTGGCGACCTCGACCCAGGTTTTGGCCATCAACAGCGTGCCGTCGTTTTGCTCGGCAAAGGCGAGGACATATTGCGGTTTGGCCAGGCGGATACGTGTCGACACGCGCGGTTGGCTGCGCTGCGGGACGAAGTGAAAGGTGGCGACGTTGATGAGCGGATTGCGTGGCGCCACGACGCGGACATACCGCACATGGTCGTTTGCAGTCATAGGGCTGTCGATATCGACACGGAGCGGTACGGTGTAGCCGTTCGGGAAGGTCCGCGGCATGACGAGATGAAGGCGATCCGACTCGATCGGTGTCTTTCCGGTCAGCCTTTTGATCAGCGTCGCGGCGTCTTCGCCGTCGTCGCCGGCATTCGCCGGTGAGACGATAGCCGCGCCGGCAAACCCGGCAGCGCTCGCCAAGAACAGCATGCGCCGCGTCAGTGCCGTTGCCAGGGTCTCAGTGGCCATATCGCGTTCCTCCCGACGTCCCCGCTCTTTTCCCGCATCGACAGCCGCGCCGCGGGCCGCTCTGGACCGCACGCCCGCGGCCGATTGCCGGCGGTTCAGAAGTCGATGTCGCCGCCATGCGGCGGGTGGGGATGCCCTTCTTCTGGATGCATGTTCTCGCGCGGCTCCTCTGCGACCATCGCTTCCGTGGTGATCAGCAGTCCCGCGATCGACGCGGCGCCCTGCAAAGCGGTGCGGACAACCTTGGTGGGGTCGATGACGCCCTTGCTCAAAAGATCGCCGAATTCTCCTGTCCGAGCGTCGAAGCCGAAGGCGTAGCTGTCGTTGTCCAGGATCTTGCCGACCACGATCGCGCCGTCTCCGCCCGCATTCGTCACAATCTGCCGCGCCGGCCAGCTCAGCGTCTTCCTGACGATTTCGATGCCGTGTCGCTGGTCCTCGTTGCCGCCCTCGAGCTTCTCGATGGCCTTCGTCGCGCGCAGCAGCGCCACTCCACCGCCGGGCAAAATACCTTCCTCGACCGCGGCGCTGGTTGCATGCACGGCGTCGTCGACGCGATCTTTGCGCTCCCTGACTTCGACCTCGGTCGCGCCGCCGACGCGGATTATGGCGATGCCGCTGACCAGCTTGGCGAGCCGCTCTTGCAGCTGCTCGAGATCGTAGTCGGAGGTGGTTTCCGCGATCCGGACCTTGAGCTCGTCGATCCGGGCTTTGATGTCGGTCTTCGCGCCGGCACCGTTGATGATGGTGGTGTTCTCCTTTTCGATCATAACCTTCTTGGCGCGACCGAGCATGTCGAGGGTGATTTGATCGAGCTTGATGCCGCGATCATCGCAAATCGCGGTGCCGCCGGTCAGGATTGCAATGTCCTCGAGCAGAGCCTTGCGCCGGTCGCCGAAGCCGGGCGCCCTGACGGCCGCGATTTTCATTCCGCCGCGCATCCGGTTGACGACGAGCGTGGCGAGCGCCTCGCCTTCGACGTCCTCGGCAATGACGAGCAGCGGCTTGCCCGAGCGCAGCACCGCCTCGAGCACCGGCAATAGTTCCTGAAATGCCGACAGTTTCTTCTCATAGAGAAGCAAATACGGGTCTTTCAGCTCCACCAGCATCTTGTTGGTGTCGGTGACGAAATACGGCGAGATGTAGCCACGGTCGAATTGCATGCCCTCGACCACTTCGAGTTCAGTCGCGAGCGATTTGGCCTGCTCGACCGCGATCACGCCGTCGTTGCCGACCTTTTGCATCGCACTGGCGATGAGCCGCCCGATTTCGGCATCGCCGTTGGCGGAGATGGTGCCGATCTGGGCGATCTCTTCGCTCGAGGTGATTTTCTTCGAGTTCTTCCTGAGATCCTCGATGACGACGTCGACCGCAAGATCGACGCCGCGTTTGAGGTCCATTGGATTCATGCCGGCGGCGACGGCCTTGGTGCCTTCGCTGACGATTCCATG
Source organism: uncultured Pseudomonadota bacterium (assembly GCA_963836095.1). Lineage (GTDB taxonomy): Bacteria > Pseudomonadota > Alphaproteobacteria > Rhizobiales > Xanthobacteraceae > BOG-931. The sequence goes on along the minus strand of CAWIHU010000008.1, from coordinate 168,340 downwards.
GGCGAGCACGGTCGCAGTCGTCGTGCCGTCGCCCGCCAGACGCGAGGTCTTGGAGGCGACCTCCTTGACCATCTGCGCGCCCATGTTCTCGAACTTGTCCTCGAGCTGGATCTCATTGGCGACGGTGACGCCATCTTTGGTAATGCGCGGTCCGAACGACTTGTCGAGCGCGACATTGCGTCCTTTGGGACCGAGCGTCACGCGGACCGCACCAGCCAGAGTATCGATGCCACGCAACATCTTGTCGCGCGCCTCGAACGAGAATTTGAATTCCTTGGCACCCATTACATCCTCCCCGACAGGCCGCTGCGGTCTCCGCCGCTCGCGCGGGATCGTCGCGCCGATCCTTGGATCGGCATTGCTTCCATTCAAGCACGGAAACGCGTCGGCGATTGCCGCCAACGACATTGATTTTTTTTATCCCGGCTCGAACGAATTTTATGGCGATCTGATCTTTTTCCGGCCGATTGTTGTCACCCGCGCGCGGACGGCGCATTGTGGCCGATCGGCAGGGTAATGACGAAGAGGTGGGGCGGCGCATGAACTTCCATGCCGAACAAGATGCGTCGACGCTTGTCGCAACAGCGCCGCGGCTAGACGGCGTGGCGCCCGCAGCAGCGCCGGCGGCGGCTGTCATGCCGCAGATGTCCGCGGAAAAACGCAAGCTCAAGCTGCGGCCGCTGGCATCGCTCGTTCCTTATGTCAATCGCTACTACTGGCGGGCTCTTGCCGCACTCGGAGCACTGATCCTGGCGGCGCTAACGACGCTGGTCGTGCCGGTCGCGGTGCGGCGCATGATCGATTTCGGCTTCACCGCGCGCGGGCTTGCCCTGATCGACAGCTATTTTTTGCTGATGATCGGCGTCGCGGCGGTGCTCGCGCTCGCGAGCGCGCTGCGCTACTACCTCGTCACTACGCTCGGCGAGCGCATCGTCGCCGATCTGCGCGGCGACGTGTTCGCGCACCTGACTTCGCTCTCCAGCGCCTTCTTCGACGAAGCGCGGACCGGCGAGATGGTCTCCCGGCTCACCGCCGACACGACGCAGATCAAGGCCGCCGTGGGCTCAACCGTCTCAGTCGCGTTGCGCAACCTCGTCCTCTTCGTCGGCGCCAGCGCCATGATGGTGGTGACGAGCCCACGGCTTTCCACCTATGTGTTGGCGGCGATCCCGATCATCGTGCTGCCGCTCTATGCCTTCGGCCGCGCCGTGCGCCGCCGCTCCCGCTTCGCCCAGGATACGCTCGCCGACGCCTCGGCCTATGCCGCCGAGCTGATCGGCGCCATTCGCGTGCTGCAAGCCTTCACCAACGAGCGGCTGGCGATCTCCCGCTTCGGCGGCGCGGTCGAGCGCGCCTTCGAGGCCGCGCGCAATTCGATCCGCGCGCGCGCCTTTCTCACCGCGATCGCCATCTTTCTCGTCTCCGCCAGCGTGGTGGTCGTGCTCTGGGTCGGCGCGCAGGACGTGGTGATCCAGAAGATCACGCCTGGCCGGCTCAGCCAATTCGTCCTCTATGCCGTATTTGCGGCCGGCGCGCTCGGCTCGCTGTCGGAGATCGGCGGCGAGGTAGCGCAGGCCTCCGGCGCGGCGGAGCGGCTGTTCGAGCTTCTCGCCATCACGCCCGCCGTCGTATGCCCGGTGCATCCGCTGAAGCTGCCGTCGCCGCCGCGCGGAGAAGTCGCATTCACGGACGTCGATTTCTCCTACCCAACACGGCTTAACTTGCCGACGCTCCATGGCGTGACGTTTCGCGTGCGGCAGGGCGAGAAGCTCGCCATTGTCGGTCCGTCCGGCGCCGGCAAGAGCACGATCTTCCATCTGCTGCTGCGCTTCTACGATCCCAGCGCCGGAGAGATCACGCTCGACGGCGTGCGGCTTGCGGATCTCGATCCGGCGGAGCTGCGCCGCCACATCGCGCTGGTGCCGCAGGACAGCGTCATGTTCGCCACATCCGTGCGCGACAATATCCGTTTCGGCCGCCCGCAAGCCTCCGACGCCGAAGTCGCGCAGGCGGCAAAGCTCGCGCATGCCGCCGCATTCATCGCGGCGATGCCGCAGGGTTTTGACACCCCGGTCGGCGAGCGCGGCATCACGCTCTCGGGTGGCCAGCGCCAAAGGATCGCCATCGCCCGTGCCATCCTGCGCGACGCGCCGCTTCTTTTGCTCGACGAGGCGACCTCCTCGCTCGATGCCGAAAGCGAGACGCAGGTCGCCGCGGCCCTCGCCGAATTGATGCGCGAGCGGACCACGATCGTGATCGCGCACCGTCTTGCCACCGTGCTCTCTTGCGACCGCATCCTGGTCATGGACGAAGGCCGCATCGTCGAGGAAGGCACACACCACACGCTCGTCGCCGCCAGCGGCCTGTACGCGCGGCTGGCGAAGTTGCAGTTCGAAGGCGCATGAGCTGGACCCGCGAGGCAGGTCTTCCTCTGCATCATCTTCCGCTCCGTTTGTCGCAACGGAACAGCTCCGATCCCAATTAGTCAGCCGGTCCCAAATCCGGGTCCACCTCACTAAACCGAAGGTCGCACGTTCCAGTCTTGCCGGAACCGCCACGCCTTCCGAGCAGGGGTCTTTGTGCGCCCAATGTTGCCGCCATAAGGCGTTGATTTCAAATGATAGGCGGCAGATCGAAGGAGCACCTCGCGGCGTTTGCTGCAGTGCAGAGGCGTATTCTTTAAACAACTCTGGATTGCATGATGGCCCAAGGTCGCCCGTCCGCTTGATTGCGCAAGGACGCAAAACGTCAATCTGAAGAAGCTGTTCGATCATTAACAATGCATGCTATTTCGCCCGAATAATCTTTGCAGACCGCGAATTAACAACAAAAAAATCTTTTTGGTGCTTCTCTTAACTAAGCAGTCGCCTTTTTAGGCAAACGGAAATCGTCCGCGCTGCCTGTGATTGTTTGGTGCCAATCCGCAGCAACACCAGCGGGCCGAACTCCGTTGTGGCAAAAAACCGGGACTGGGTCCGTGATAAATCAATCTGTCACTACGTCGTCGGCGGATACGGCGCCGGTGGACGCCGCTTGGCAAGCCACAAGCGCCCCCCGTACCGCGTCGATCCCCAATCAGCTCGTCAGTTTCGCCATCGGCAACGATCAGTACGGCGTCGATATCATGGCCGTGCGCGAGATCAAGGGCTGGTCCGAAATCACGCATCTGCCCAAGCAGCCGGACTACGTTCGCGGCGTTCTCAATCTCCGCGGCGTTATCGTTCCGATCGTCGATCTGCGCTGCCGCTTCGAGCAGGGCCTGACCGAGGCGACGCCGCTCCACATCGTCATCATCGTCCAGATCGATGCCAAGCCCGTCGGTCTGCTCGCCGACCGCGTGCTCGACATCGTGTCGCTCGATCAAATTCAGGTCCGGCCGGTACCGCAGATTGCCGACGCCAATCGGCTCGGTTTCCTGTCCGGTCTGGTCACCATCGAAGGCGGCATGATCGCGCTCATCGATCTTGAAAAATTGCTTGCTGCAGCGGCGGATGCCGCCGAGGAAGAGACGTCCGCCCAATGAAACGAAATCCACCTGCCGAGACGCCTGCGCGGTTCGAAGCGAACCCCATTCCGTCATAGGCCAATCTCGAGGAGCGACAATCATGCTTCGGATATCCAACGTCCGCATCGGAACCAAACTCACAATCATCTCGAGCCTCGGCGTCGTATTGGTAATTGGGATGAATTTTTCCGCTATGCATGGCTATTCTTTGGTCCGAGACGCCAATCTAACCGCCCTGACGCAGGCGCGAATCGCGCGCGACAGCGAAGCTATGAAGGCATCGGCGCGCGGCTTGCGGATCGGCGTGCGGGATCTCAGCCTGGCCGAGTCCGACGTAGCCGTGAAGGAGGCGCTCGATTTTTTCACCGCGACGAAGAAAACCGCCGACGAACTCCTGAACGCGCTGCTGTCGGGGTTCCGCTCGGAGCAAGATCGCGAACGCGGTCGGAAGCTTAAGACCATTCTCGATCAGTATGACGCCGCCGCGCGGGAATTGATACCGCTGAAAGCCAAGATGTTCGATCTTGAAGCCAAGGGGGCAGACACCACCGCATTGGAGGATCAGATTGCCGTGCGCGAGCATGCGCTGCCGCGCGTTGCGCAATTGGAGGGATTAATTGAACAAATCGTCGAAAAAGCGGATACGACGGAACAAGAGGATCAAGAAGCCGCCGCCGCCGCGATGACTTGGGCGCAGCGCCTTGGTGTCGGCATCGGCGCCGCCGTCGTTCTAGTTCTGGTCGGATCGGCGCTGTTCGGCGAATACTCGATCGCGCGGCCGCTGCGGGCGCTCGTTCGCCCGCTGGAAGATCTCGCCGCCGGCAACTTTGCGGTCACAATACCGGGCGTCGACCGCAAGGACGAAGTCGGGCTGATCGCCGCGGCGGCCGAGGCCGTGGCCGAGAAGGTCGGCGCCACCATCAGCAACATCAAGCTCGCCGCCACCGAAGTGACCAACGCCTCGGCGGAGATCTCGACCAGCACCACCGACCTCTCGCAGCGCACCGAGGAGCAGGCCGCGAGCCTGGAAGAAACCTCGGCCTCGATGGAGGAGATTTCCTCCACGGTGAAGAAAAACGCGGACAGCGCCCGGGAAGCCAATACGCTGGCGACCGACACCAGCACCATCGCCGAACGCGGCGGCGCCGTGGTCAGCAACGCGGTCGCGGCGATGGCGCGGATCGAGGAGTTGTCGCGCAAAATCTCCGACATCATCGGGGTGATCGACGAAATCGCGCGCCAGACCAACCTTCTGGCGCTCAACGCCGCAGTCGAAGCGGCGCGCGCCGGCGACGCCGGCCGCGGCTTCGCGGTGGTGGCCTCCGAAGTGCGCAGCCTGGCGCAGCGCTCGTCGCAGGCGGCCAAGGACATCAAGGACCTGATCACCAACTCCAACAGCCAGGTCAAGGACGGCGTCGGCCTCGTCAACAAGGCGGGCAAATCGCTCAACGAGATCGTCGCCTCGATCAAGAAGGTGGCGACCACGGTGGCGGCGATCGCCGACGCCAGCATCGAGCAATCGAGCGGCATCGAGCAGGTCAACAAGGCGCTGTTGCAGATGGACGAGGTGACGCAGCAGAACTCGGCGCTGGTGGAAGAGAACGCCGCCACCGCGAAGACGTTGGAACAGCAGGCCAAATCGATGGACCAACGCGTCGCGGCGTTTCATCTGCGCGCCGACGCGGCCCGCGACTCCCTCGCCGCCGCGGCCACGAGCGTTGCCGCCGAGCCGCAGCCCGTCGCCGAAGCCGGCCGTGTCGCCGCGGCGCCGCAAGCCGCAGCCGCGCCGGTCATGCCGAAGCGTCCGCCGGTCGCGACGCCTAAGTCGAAGCACGAGCCGGTCGCTGCGCGCAAGCGTGTCGCCGGCGGCGGGCCGGCGCGGCGCATGCAGACCGCGCTCGCGACCGCCATTCGCGAAGACGCAGACTGGCAGGAATTCTAGAGCGAAATCGTTTCATATTGAATCGATTGTCGCTCTAGGATTTTGATTGAGCATGATCTTTTCGGAAAACCGGTATCCAACTTTTCCGGATCATGCTCTAACTGGCGGCGCTGCCATGATAAATTTGGCAAATGGTCCGTCGCCGTACAGCGCCGCCAAATTCCAGATGTCGTCCCATGGAAGAATTGGCGGTTTCCCCCGCTTCGAGCGGGCTACATGGCTTAAGCTCGCGACATTTATCGAGTGCCGCCACACTTGAAGGTAGCGGGATTGGAATGCGCCCAATCACCGCCGCGAGTGTTTCGAGCGCATCGCGTTTTTCGTCCGCGTAGGAATGCCGGTCGTAAGTCCCCTCAACGCCGGCAATGGCATGCCCAAGGACGCGTTCGGAAATGTCCGGCCGAACACCGGCGCGAACCATCAAGGTCTTAGCCGTGCGGCGCAGATCATGAAGGGTCCAATTCAGCAGCGGCTCGATCTCATCGCCATTTTCGGCTTGATCTCGCATCGCTTCGTGCACGGCCCTGTCGAGCGCAGCCTTGCTCTCGGCAAAACCCGAGAACGGTGTTCCTGCCTGCAATACGTAATCGCCATTTCCTTGTCCGTAAATAATACACATGCTAACTAACAGCCGCGATTGCCGAACGTGGGACAAACGCCGCGCCGGAGTAATTTGCGCTGCGCACGCAGCAACAATGGCGCGCATAACCATCGCCGCAACACGAGGAAACGCCGGGATGTCGAGCCTCGCGGATTTTGCCGCCAATCAGCAATGCGCGCAGGCGCACATGCGGCGCTTCACCGGCGCCGTCACGCCGCATTTCATCGCCGGCGAACCGGTCGCCTCGCTGTCCGGAGCGACGTTCGAGACGCTCGACCCGACGACCAATGCGCGGCAAAGCGTCGTCGCCTCGGGCGAACCGCCCGACGTCGATCGCGCCGCCCGTGCCGCGGCGAAGGCGTTCGCGGGATGGCGCAACGTGTCCGGCGCCAAGCGCCGCGCTATCCTCCATGCGATCGCTGACGCCATCGAGGCGCGCGCCGACGAGATCGCGCTGGTGGAATCCTGCGACACCGGCCAGCCGATCCGCTACATGGCCAAGGCGGCGCTGCGCGGCGCGGAGAATTTTCGCTTCTATGCCGATCGCGCGCCGGGCGCCGGCGACGGCCGCTCGATGCCGGACGCCGATCACATCAATTATTCGCTGCGCCAGCCGATCGGTGCTGTCGGCGTGATCACGCCGTGGAACACGCCGTTCATGCTCTCGACGTGGAAGATCGCGCCGGCCCTGGCGGCCGGCTGCACGGTGGTGCACAAGCCGGCCGAATGGAGCCCGCTCAGCGCCGTCATCCTCGCCGAAATCATGGATGCGGAAATCCGCCGCGCCGGCGGACCGGCCGGCGTCGTCAATCTCGTGCACGGCCTCGGCGAGACCGCCGGCAAGAGCCTGACCGAACACCCCGCGCTCAAGGCGATCGCCTTCGTCGGCGAGACGGCAACCGGCGCAGCGATCATGAGCCAGGGCGCGGCGACCCTGAAGCGCGTGCATTTCGAGCTCGGCGGCAAGAACCCCGTCATCGTGTTCGACGACGCCGACCAGGATCGCGCGCTCGACGCCGCGCTGTTCATGATCTACTCGCTCAACGGCGAGCGCTGCACGTCGTCCTCGCGGGCGCTGGTGCAGCGCTCGATCTACGACGCGTTCGCCGCGAAAGCGGCGGCGCGGGTCGCCGCGATCAAGGTCGGCCATCCGCTCGATCCCGCAACCGAGATCGGCCCGCTCATTCATCCGCGCCACGCCGAAAAGGTGCTGAGCTATCCGGCTCTGGCGCGCCGCGAAGGCGCGACGGTCGCCGTCGGCGGCGAGCGGGCGATGGGCGGCGCCGGCAATTACGTCGCGCCGACGCTCTACACCGGCGCCGTCAACACCATGCGCATCGCGCAGGAAGAGATTTTCGGACCGGCGCTGACCATGATCCCGTTCGACGACGAAGCGGACGCGGTGCGCATCGCCAACGACGTCCGCTACGGTCTCGCCGCCTATCTGTGGACCACCGACGTCGGCCGCGCCCATCGCGTCGCGCGCGATCTCGAAGCCGGCATGATCTGGGTGAATTCGGAAAACGTCCGCCATTTGCCGACGCCGTTCGGCGGCGTCAAGATGTCCGGCATCGGCCGCGACGGCGGCGATTATTCGTTCGAGTTCTACATGGAGACCAAGAACGTCGCCATCGCCTACGACACCCACAAAATTCCCAAGATCGGCAAGTGAGAAAATGCGCGTTCCTCGCTCGCGTCGTTGGGCAGTGGCCCGGCGATCACGATCACATCATCTCGCTTTAGGCACGGCCAGGGCGGGGGGCGCGAGAGTAGCCGGGGGGACCCCCGCATGTTGACGATGCTTCAAGTCGCCTCCATCGCCTTCGCTCTGCTCTCAGCCGCCTTGTGGCTGCCTATCGGCCTGGATCAGCCGAGGCGAACCTGAAGGCGATGAACGGCCCCGTCGTCTTCGAGTGGGATCGACAACGGTCTTGCAGTGACCGTCGCGCCATCGAGCTCGGCGGCTGCCACACCGCGCTGCAGGCTCTGCGGGTTCTCGACGACGATCTCATAGCGTGATGCACCGTGCCGGAGCGTGATCTCGAATCGCGGCCAGGACGCCGGAATGCAGGGGTCGAGGCGCAGCGTGTCGCCCTCGACGCGAAGTCCAAGGATGCTCTCGACGCCAGTGCGTTGCATCCAGCCCGCCGAGCCGGTGTACCAAGTCCAACCGCCGCGCCCGACGTGGGGCGGAGCGGCGTAGACATCGGCCGCGACCACGTAGGGCTCCACCTTGTAGCGATGTACGTCGCTGCGCATGCGCGCGCGGTTGATCGGATTGAGCATCCAGAAAAGCGCCGCCGCTTTATCGCCCTCCCCGAGCTCAGCGAAGGCCATCACGGACCATAGGGCGGCATGGTTGTACTGCCCCCCATTCTCGCGCACGCCCGGCGGGTATGCCTTTATGTAGCCGGGGTCGAGGGCAGAGCGATCGAAAGGCGGAGTGAACAGCAGCGCTAGGCCATCATGCGGCAGGATCAACTCGCGCTCGACGGCCGCCATGGCCTGGGCCGCGCGATCGGGCGGCGCGGCGCCGGAGATCACCGCCCAGGACTGGGCGATGGAATCGATGCGGCACTCCTCGCTTGTTGCCGAGCCGAGTGGCGAGCCGTCATCGAACCAGCCGCGCCGATACCATTGGCCGTCCCATGCCTGATGCTCGAAAGCGCTGCCGAGCGCCTGCATATGCGCGCGCCATTTCGCAGCGTGCGCCTGATCGCCCCGCGTGTCGGCGATCCCCGCGAATGCGTCGAGCGCGGCATGCAGCAGCCAGCCCAGCCACACGCTCTCACCCTTGCCGCGCTCGCCGACGCGGTTCATGCCGTCGTTCCAATCGCCGCTACCGATCAGAGGAAGGCCGTGGCTGCCCAGTGCCAGGCTAGTGTCCAAGGCGCGGACGCAGTGGTCATAGAGGCTGCCGGCCTCGTCGGCGATGGTCGGCTGAAAGAAGCTGTCGCTTTTGCCGGGCTCGAGCGCCTGGCCAGTCAGGAACGGCGCGGTCTCGTCGAGCACGGCGGTGTCACCGGTGACTTTCACGTAGTGCGCCGTGGCGTAGGCCAGCCACACGCGATCGTCCGAAATCCGCGTGCGTACCCCCTGTCCCGAGTGCGGCAGCCACCAGTGCTGGACATCGCCTTCGACGAACTGGCGACTGGCGGCTCTGAGGAGGTGTTCCCGCGTGATCGACGGACGTATCGTGGCCAAGGCCATGCAGTCCTGCAGCTGGTCGCGGAAGCCGTAGGCGCCGCCCGCCTGGTAGAACGCCGCCCGGGCCCAGACACGGCACGCGAGGGTCTGGTAGGTGAGCCAGCCGTTGAGCATGATGTCCATCGACCTGTCGGGAGTCTTCACTTGAACCGTGCCGACGATCTCGTCCCAGAAGCGGCGAACCTTCGAAAGCACGGCGTCCAGGTCGGCCTTGCGATAGCGGGCGATCAGCGAGCGCGCCTCAGTTTCGTTGGGGGCATCGCCGAGGAAGAAAACAATCTCGGCGACGCCGTTCGGCGCGATCTCGACCGTCGTCTGGAGGGCGGCGCAAGGGTCGAGTTCCAGACCCGACCCGACCCGAGAGCACCGCTCCGCGGGCGAGGCCCGACGGCATCGCGAGCGCACCGTTGCGGCCGATGAACTCACGCCGGTCGCCGGTCCAACTCGTCTGGCGCCCGGCGAGGTCCGCGAAGGCGACGCGTTTTCCAAAGGCCGGGTTCCACGGATTGTTCGCAAGCATCGCCCCGCTGCCCGGATCGATACGCGTGGTCACGAACGGCGCCGCCGCGCCGCGGGAGGCGCCGAGAACCCATTCCACATAAGCCGTCACGGAAAGCCGTCTGATGCGGCGCGAGGCGTTGCGCAGCGTCAACCGCGAGATCTTTATCGGATCGGCGAGCGCAACATATTCCAGCAGCTCTCCTGCGATGCCGTGCGAGGTATGCTCGAAGCGGCTGTAGCCCCATCCATGCCGCGCCACATAGGCGGCCGTCTCGTCCCGAATCGGCAGCGCCGTCGGGCTCCAGACATCCCCCGTTTCTTCGTCTCTGAGGTAGAAGGCCTGGCCGGGCCGGTCATTCACGGGGTCGTTGGACCATGGTGTAAGCTGATGCTCACGGCTGTTCACGGACCAGGCGTAACCGCCGCCCTCCGCGGACACCTGAAAGCCGAAGCTGGGATTGGCGATGACGTTGATCCATGGAGCCGGAGTTGATTGGCCCGGGCCAAGGATCGTCACATATTCGCGTCCGCCTTCGGCGAAGCCGCCCAGGCCGTTGAAGTGCTCGACGCCGGGCGCAGGACGCAACACCTGAAGCTCGGAAGCGGGCGCGGCTCGCCTTGCCACCGCCCGAGGCAAGGGCTTGGCCTCGGGTGCGCGCTCGAGCTGATCGGCGAGACTGCCGCGCTCTCCGACCAGCACGACACGCGCGACGGACGCCAGAAGAGCCCGCGCCTCCGGTGAGATCAGGTCGGCGCGCAGTATGAAGATGTGCCCCGGCGGCCGCTCCTCGCCGATCTGAGGCCGTGACTGACTCGCTCTCACGAGGGTTTCGAGAGCGGTCTGCAAGTCCTGAACATAGGACGCATCGCGCTCGTTGAGGATGATCAGGTCCACGGCAAGCCGCTTCATCCGCCAGTATTCCACCGCCTGCAGCGCCTCGCGGGCGAGGTCGAGTTGGTGGATGTCGGAGATGCGGACGAGGATGATCGGCAGATCGCCGGATATGCCAAGGCTCCAAAGGTCAGGCTGGGGGCCGCTTCCGCTCCCGATGGCATCCGAAGGCGGCCGGAGCATGGGCGTGGCATGGATGACGTGCCCGGCGAGACGTTGGTATTGTTGTGACTTCGCTGCGATCGATGCCGAGGTGGTGCAGCTGCACCTGGGCTTGTGTCCAGGCCAGCGCGGCGGCTCGCTCGAACGCACCGGCGTCGTGGTGCTTGTCGATCAAATCGAGGACGTCCTCCCGCGAAGAGGCGACCATGGTCCAGAAATCGACGCGCGCCATCGCGCCAGGGGCTATTCTCACGCGGCGGCGCAGAGCGAAAATCGGATCGAGCACCGTTCCGGTCGCGCCGGAAAGCGGCCGCCCATTGACCGCCGCGGTGGGCCCGCGAACGCTGCCTCCTCGGCCGAGAAACCGCGCGCGATCGGTTTCGAACTCACGATTGCCCACGGCTTGGCGATCGACGACCGCCAAGTGCGCGGCCCAGACCTGCGGCTCGGTCGGCGCCCGCCGCCGTCGCGTCGCCAATATCGCGCCCAATCCGGCGAGGTGCTCGGTCTCGACGAACAGTTTGGAGAACGCCGGGTGCGCAACGTCGTTGGCCTGAGGTCCGAGCACCAGCTCGGCGTAGGAAGTCACCTCGATCTCGCGCGGTTGGTCGCCGAAGTTCGAGACCGTCACGCGGCGCACCTCCGCGTCGTCTTCGGGGGAAACCAGCACCTCCAGCGTGGTTACTAACCACCCGTCCCGATGGGTGAACTGGGCGCGTTCCTCGTTGAAAGTGACCTCGTACGCGTTGAGCTCAGCACGGATCGGCTGACAAGTCGCCGACCAGACCTCCCCGGTCGCGACGTCCCTCAGGAGGACATATGATCCCCAGTCGTCGCACGTAGCGTCCTCACGCCAGCGGGTTATGGCCAGATCGCGCCAGCTGCTGTAGCCGGATCCTGCGGCCGTGAGCATTACCGAGTAACGGCCGTTCGAAAGCAGATGGGTGGCCGGCGTGGCGCTCCACGGACTGGCGCTGCGCCCAGCGCCCGCGATCTCCCGGGTTCTGGCGTTCGACGTGGTCTCGGAGACCGACGGTGGGGTCGCCGTGACGTCGCGAGTTACCCGCTCTTGTAGAAGCAGCGCTGTCGCCTGGATGATCGGCTCGGCATGGAAGCGGTCCCGCATCACGCCATCCAGTAGAGTGTCGGCGATAGCCGTGATCGTCATGCCCTGGTGGTGGGTCATGAAGGACCTGACGACGGCCACGCGTTCCCCGCTTGGCACTCGGCCTGGCGTGAAGTCCAAGGCCTCGTAAAAGCCGTACCGGCCGCGCGCGCCGATGGCATCAAGACGCTCGAAATTCCGCGCCGCAGCCTGAGGGTCGACCATGCTCGCCAAGGCAGTGGCGTACGGAGCGATCACGACGTTATCGGCCAACCCGCGCTTCAGGCCGAGCCCTGGGACCCCGAAGTTGGAGTATTGGTAGGTGAGCTGCAGGTCGCGCACGTTGTAGGCGGATTCCGATATGCCCCAGGGCGTCTTCAGCGTCGCGCCGTATTCGATCTGGCGGCGGACTATCAGCCGGTTGGTCTGCTCGACCAGGCTCTCGGCCGGCGCTCTCATGACCAGCGACGGCATCAGATACTCGAACATCGAGCCTGACCACGAAATCAGCGCCGCGCCGTTGCCGACTGGAATTACGGCATGGCTAAGGCGGAACCAGTGCCGCGCGGGAGCGTCCCCTTTGGCTATGGCCAGGAAGCTCGCGAGCCTCGCCTCCGAGGCGAGAAGGTCATAGCAACTCGGATCGAGCGCGCCCTCAGGCACTCGATAACCGATCGAAAGCAGCAGCCGGTTGGGATCGAGCAGGAAATCGAATTCCATCGACAATGCCATCGACCGCGCGACATCCTCCAGCGCCTCGAGCCGCGTTTCCAGCGCGGCGGTGAGCTGCGCATCCAGATCGCGCCGATGGCTCTCAATGCAAGCGCGGACCGCTTCCGTCCAGAACTCCAGATCCGTGCCGGCGTGATGGTCTTCTTCGATGGCGATCTCGCGTGCTGTGTCCATCAGGATCGCGGCCTGTTCGCTGAGATCCGCCAGCCGCCGTTCGCCGCTGACGTCCCTGGCGCTCGCCTGACGCAGGCCGGAAGCCAGACGCGCGAGTTCGCCGTCGAACCGCGTCCAAGTCACGCTGCGGGACTGGCGGGTGCCGCGCAAGCGGCGGGCCTCGTCCTGCGTCAGGTCGAGCGCATCCGCCACGCCCTGGAGCCGCTGCGGTTCCGCCAAGGGTAGACGGCGCCAATCCCGGCAGGCATTGGCCACCGCGATCAGATGTCCAGCCAAGTTCCCGCTGTCGACCGAGGACACATACTGCGGATCGAGCGGACGCAGATCGCGCGTGTCGTACCAATTGTAGAAGTGGCCGCGGCACCGGGCCATGCCGGTCATGGTCGAGAGGGTCGCCTCGAGTTCGCTCCGTGGCCTCGAGGGTTCCGATCCAGCCCAAGTCGCGCGCGCTGGCCGCGGACAGCAGGTAGAGGCCGATGTTGGTCGGCGACGTTCGGTGCGCCACGACCGGGCCCGGGAATTCTTGGAAGTTGTCCGGCGGCAGCATGTGGTCGGCCGGCGTGACGAAGGTCTCGAAGAAGCGCCAGGTCTGTCTAGCGATGAGGCGCAGGGCGTGGACATCGGCCTCGGCGAGCGGGCGCCGGGCCCCGATCCGGGGCGACAGGCTTGCCCAGAAGGCGACCGCCGGCGAGGCGAACCAGGCGACGGCGAACACCGATGCCAGCGGCCACGTTCCCCATCCGCTGAACCATGCCAAGGCTGTCGCCGCAACACCGATGACAACCGCCCCCGACATCTCGCGGTAGAGATGCCAAACGCTCGGACGCCGACTGGATGCCGCGTGGGCGGCCGGGACCCATTCGAGTAGGTGGTGGCGAGTAACCGTGAGCCGGACCAGGGTGCGGACGATGGCGTCACCCATCAGCCAAGCCTGGTGGGCCAGGAAGACGATCATCAAGCCGGACTGGACAAGCCCAAGACCGAATTCCGCGCGCAAGGCGCGGAAGTGGCTGCGAAGCGTCACGCCAGGACGTTGCGGCGCAATTCTCGCGATCACGGGGATAAGGGGAGGCAGAACAATCGTCGACAGGATGAAGGCGGTCCACACCGCCGCGTTATCGAACGGCATGGCCCAGCCGGCGATCAGGGCCAGCACGACCGACGGCGGCGAGAGCGAGCGGCGCAGATTGTCGAGCATCTTCCAGCGGCCGACGGCGGGAACCGGTGATCGACGAGCGGCCCCGCTCGGGCCCCTTCCGACGATCCATGGGAGCAACTGCCAGTCGCCTCGCGCCCAGCGATGGTGGCGAAGGGCGGCGACGTCATAGCGCGCCGGAAAATCCTCCACGACCTCCACGTCCGAAGCCAGGCCGGCGCGGGCGAAGATCCCCTCGAAAAGGTCGTGGCTGAGGAGCATCGAATTGGGCACGCGTCCCGCTAACGCCGCCTCGAAGGCATCTACGTCGTAGATGCCCTTGCCCGTATAAGAACCTTCGCCGAAGAGGTCCTGGTACACGTCCGAGACCGCGGCAGCGTAGGGATCGATGCCCGAGGCGCTCGAGAACACGCGCAGGAAGAGCGAACCCTCCTGCCCCACCGGCAGCGCCGGCGTGACCCGGGGCTGCAACACCGCGTAGCCTTCGACGACTCGGCCCTCGGTGGCGTCCAGACGTGGCCGGTTGAGGGGATGTGCCATCTTGCCGATGAGCCGCCCGACGGTTTCGCGCGGGAGCCGCGTGTCCGCGTCGAGCGTGATCACGTAGCGGACGTTCTCGGGCACGGCGGGGGGCCTCAGGAATGTGGTGTCTGGGGCGCCACGCAGGAGCCGGTTGAGTTCGCGCAGCTTCCCGCGCTTGCGTTCCCACCCGATCCAGCAGCCTTCGCCCCCATTCCAGACACGCCGGCGGTGCAACAGCAGGAAACGGTCGCCGCCCGATGCCGGTCCATGTCGCTGGTTCAGCCTGGCGATGCCTTCCTTCGCGGCAGCCAGCAGCGCGTCGTCGCCATCAACCCGCTCGCTGGGCGCATCGCTCCAATCGGACAACAGCGCGAAGTAAAGGTCGCCCCCTTGGCTCGCCAGGTAGTGGATTTCGAGCCGCTCGATCTGCTGCTCGATATTCTTGTGCGAGGTCAACAGCATCGGGACCGCGACCAGCGTGCGCAGATCCGCGGGGATGCCGCCACGCAGCTCCAGCGCCGGCAGCAAGGTGGCGCGGAAACCTCGGGTGACGATGTGGTCGACGAGCGCGACCGCCGCGTCGATCGCCGGGATCGATCCCAGAACCCCAAGAAGCAACAGCCATCTCAACTCCACGCCTCTTAAGGCGGCGACAGACAGCGGGATGGTCAGCAAGCCTGCTGCGACGACCGCGCCGGCGCTGACGTAGCCGCCGATCCCCAGCGCGCGATAAAGGCGTCCCGGCCAAGTCTTGGCCGGTGCTGTGAAGCCGATCGCTGCCTCGAAGCCGGCCCGCCCGCCGGCGATAAGATAATAGCCCGGGTCGGCGAGGCGGGTTTCGTTCCCATCAGCGTTCGCCTGGCGCTCAGGCTTCGCCGTTGCAACGGCCGCGTCAGCCACGTTCAACTCTGTAAGATCGGAGCCACGGGCGAGGTCTTCGACGGCGCTGCGGTAGAGATTGCGCGTCGGGAAATCCATTTCCTCGAAGGCGCTTCCAGCCTTGAAGACGTCGTCAACCAGGCTGACGCGCTCGAACAGCTCCGTCCAATCGACGTCGGAGATGAGACGCATGCTGGTGATGATGTTGCGCACCGTGACGGTGCCGGCGACTTGCCTCTGGTGCTCCTCGCGGACGACGGCATCGGCGCTCGTCTCCTGTCTCGCCAGTTGCTCATCGAGCCACGCCAACGCCGGGGCGATGCCGGGATCCTGATCGCGCAGCCGATGAACCAGCTGCACAAGGAAGGCGTCAGGGAAAGTCGTCTGAGGATGCGACGGCAGCACCGTTTCGGGCTCCTCCGCCGTGCGGTCCCCGGCGCCCAGCAATCGGTCGGCCAGTTCATCCGCCGCGCGACGCCCGGCGCGGCTGTCCACCACCCGCTGGGCGATCCGCCTGAGATTCTCGACCAGCACAATCCGCAATGTGATGGAGATCGCCCACAGTTCGCCGATGGTGAGCGGCTGGACCTCCTGATAGGCGCGCAGGTAACGGCGCAGGACCTCCGGGTCGAACAGGCTGTCCGTATGGGCGACGAACGCCCAGGCCAGGCCGAACACCCGCGGGTACTCCGCGAACGGTCCGCCGGCGAGCTTAGGCAACTGCCGATAGTAGCCGGGCGGCAGATCGGCGCGGACTTCTCGGATCTGCTTCTCGACCACATAAAAGTTATCGACCAGCCATTCGGCGGCAGGCGTGATGGCTGCGCCAGCGTCGACGGCCTCGGCCACGTCGCGATACGCCGCGAGCAGCACGGTTTCGTTGTCGGCAAGTCTCGTCGCCAGCGAGGCGCCCTTCAGCTCCCCCGGCGACACCGTCTGCGCCGCGGCGAGGCTGCGGGCGTGTTCTTCCAAACGCTCCACGCTGAAGAGTTCCGCCCGGATGGGAGCGCTATCGTCCCACGGCGGCAACGGTCGGGCATCGCCCCAGAAGCGCCGCAACGGCACGCCTAGCACTCCGTTTGGGCGGGTCCTGTGCCGGCTCGTGGATTCATCGGACTCGATAAGCATCGACTTGCGGCTCTTCAACAGACCTGGACGCCGGGGCCCGCCCAACATCAACGCTCCGTCCAGCCGAATTAGAGCCCTTTATCTTCTTGAGCGGCTCGTTCGGATCCGCGCCTTCGACAACCACTTCCGCGCACTCGCCATGACAGCGGATGGCGTCGGCCAGGCAGTTCGCCTCGCGGATCGCCTGCTCCCGAGACCAGAAGGGCGTCGTCATGCGCTTACCCATTCGGACGGCCCAGCCATGTTCTTCTTTGACAACGTCGAAAGTGATCATGGCGCATGCCTCCACGGCTGGCCCGTAATACGGCGGACCTCGCTCTGCTCGGACAACCGAAAGCGCAGATCACAGTCCACACAGCATCGCGGAGGATCGGCGACCTTGATTTAGGTCAACTGGGAGGAGCAGCCGGCTCTCGCGTCGTATCGGCTGTGCCTGTGTTGCGCAAGTGTGGCGCCATTCCGCACGAAATCTAGACTACCGCCCCGTCTCCAGCCATTTCTGCTCGCGCGCATAGAACGCTTCGAGCAGATCGGGCCGGTCGTCGCCGAGTAGTTCCGGATTGACTTTGTAGCCGCGCTTGTACTGCGTATAGCCGATGAACTTGTAGGAAGGCCGCAGCGTTTTGATGACCTCCCAGTCGACGGGCAGCGGGTTGCGCGGGTCGACGGTCTGCATCTGGTCGCGCTGATAGATGCCCTCGAACGAGCCGAGCTTCCAGCTCCCGGCAGTCCGGATGACGCGCGAGACGAAGCGGCAATATTGGAACGTGTCGAACTCGATGCCGTCGAACGTCAGCCGGTCGAAGATGCAGGCCGGACTTTCGACCAGCGCGCGGTCGTCCTTGATGTCGAGCCGCGCCGGCATGATCCAATGCTTGGCCTGGCTTCCCAACGTCATCTTCTTGCGCGACGCCTCGGCGAAATCCTCGACGGTGCCGTCGAACCAGGTGGTGCGCACCGGCGCGTTGGCCACGTAGCACCCCACCATGCCGGCGAAGTCGCGCTGGTCGCGACACAGTCGCTCGAACCGCACCAGGTCGAAAATCTCCGTGCGGTCGAGCAGGCGCTCCAGCCTGCCCTGCAATGCATTGTCGGTCATGATATGCCTTCACTCCCTTGCCAGTCGGCGCTCGGCCGTTTCTTCGCGCGGCGGTCGCGAGAAAAATCCCTCGCGCACGGCGCCGCACATACCATCGCACGCTAGCCGATCGTTTCGCATCGGCAAATCCGCGCCGCCGTCGCCCGAGCTGTTATGACCCGAAATTCTGCACCATCCGCTCGCGCAGGAAAGCCCGAACACGGTGTCGTTGGCCTGGCGGATGAGATCGGCTTCGTCGCGAAATTTGATCAGGCAGGCTACGGGTCCAAATATCTCTTCCTGCGCCACCTTGAAGCCGTTATCGGGAACATCGAAAATCGTCGGCTCGACATAGGCGCCCCTGGTCAGTTCCGGGCGCGACGGGCGACCGCCGCCGCAAAGTACCTCGGCGCCTTCGTCTAATCCCATTTTGATCATTGCTTCGATGCGGTCGCGGTGCGGAAAGCTCGCGACGGGAGCCACCGCGGTTCTCGCATCGTGCGGATCGCCGACGACCAGCGCTTTGGTTGCGGCGACCAGCTTTGCAGTGAAGGCCGCAGCGATGCTCTCCTGCACGAAAATGCGCGACCCGGCGATGCAGGACTGGCCGGCATTGGAAAAGATGCCGAACACGGCGCCAGCCACCGCGTTGTCGATATCGGCGTCGCCGAACACGATGTTGGGCGATTTGCCGCCCAGCTCCAGCAACGCCGGAATCAGTCTTTCGCCTGCCACCTGCGCGATCGTTCGCCCCGTCGCCGTTCCGCCGGTGAACGTGATCAGGCGCACGCCGGGATGACCGACCAGCGCGCGTCCCGTGGTGTGTCCGAACCCCGTGACAACATTGACGACCCCGGGAGGAAAACCCGCTTCAAGGGCGAGCCGGCCGTACACCAGTCCCACTTGCGGCGTGACTTCGGACGATTTGAGCACGATCGTGTTGCCGGCCGCCAATGCCGGCGCGAGCTTTTGCGCTTCCAGCGATATCGGCGAGTTCCACGGTGCGATCGCGCCGACGACGCCGACCGGCTCGTGCAGCGCAAAGGAGAAATAATCGCCGCGATGAGGGATCACTTCCAATTCCAGCACTTCGCACAGGCTGGCGTAATAGCGAAATATTTCGACCGCCCACGCCGATTGGATCCGGCTTTCCGCGATCGTCTTGCCGTTGTCTGCCGTCTGCAGTTGCGCCAGCAACTCGCCGTTTTGTTCGATCAAATCCGCCAAGCGATGCAGAAGCCTGGCGCGCTGGTGCGCGTAGAGCCCGCCCCACCGCGGATGGCGCAATGCCGCTTCGGCCGCCGCCACCGCCGCATCGACATTCTCGGCGGAGGATTCGGCGATGACCGCTGCTACGGCGCCGTCGGCAGGATTGATCGATTCGAACGTCTTGCCCGCGCCGAAGCTCCAACTGTCGCCGATCAAGAAAGGCCGAACTTTTTCCGCCGAATTCATGGCCCACTCTCGCCGCTCATCCTCGGACACCGAAGTCACGATTTCGCCGCCGGCTTACCAGCGAATCTTCCAAAGCTTTCCGGTGATCGGGCATCGGACATCCGGATCGACGACCATGTCGATGACGTAGGGCATGCCCGAACTCAGACCGCGCTGCAGCGCCGGCAGAATATCGTTCGGGTCTTCGACGCGTTCGCCGTTGGCGCCGAACGACTTGGCCAACGCCACCCAATCCGGATTATTGAGCTTGGTCCATACCTGCTTGCCCTTGAACAGGGCGCCGGCAATCTGCCGGTTGGCGTTGAGGTTGCCGTCGTTCATGACGATGAGAACGACGGCAATCTTTTCCATGACCGCCGTCGCCAGCTCCGTCACGTTGTAATGGGCGCCGCCGTCGCCCTCGATGCAGATCACCGCACGATCCGGCGCGGCAAGCTTGGCGCCAAGCGCGATCGGAAAGCTGCAGCCGACGGCGGAATATTTTTGCGACAGCAGGAATGTCAGCGGCAGCTGCGACTTTAAGGCATGCACGGCGAATTCGCCGTTGTTGCCGGCACCGCCGACCACAATGCCGTCCGGCGGCAAAGCCGCGTTGATTTCCCGCATGACACGGAACGGATCGATCGGCGTGGAATTGGAGGCGGTTTTCTTGTCGAGCTCGGCGAGCCATCGGTCTTTGCGCTGCTTGAGGGCGCCGAACCCGGGATGGTCGCGGTAATCCTTCTTCTCTACTTTGGTTTCAAGATAGGCGATCATCTGCGCAAGCACGAGCTTGGCATCGCCGATCACGCCGATGGTCGGTTTGTAAATCCTGCCGATTTCGTCGGGATCGATGTCGATATGGATGACGGTGGCCGGCGGTTTGACCGACCAGTCCTGCATGCCGATTTGAGAGAACGTCCAGCCGATGGCGAGCCAGCAGTCCGCCTCCTGCAGATAGTCGTTGGCGATCGGCCATCCGAACGAACCGCATGTCCCCAGCGCCAATGGGTGATCTTCCGGCAGCACGCCCTTGGAGGCGCTGCGGCCGGCGGACACCGGCACGCCCACCAGTTCCGCCAGCTGCCGCAACTCGGCGGTCGCGTTTGCCGTGATGATGCCGCCGCCGGCCAGGATCACGGGACGCTTGGCGGCAAGAAACAGGTCGCACGCCGTCCTGACCGCATCGGGATCGCCCGCCGGCGGCGACGAAGCTACCCGGGCGGAGATTTCGATATCGACCTTTTCGACGAAGCGATCGAACGGAACGTCGATGACGACCGGCCCCGGCCGTCCGGTTGCGGCCCTGGCAAACGCCCGATTGATGACCTCGGGAAGCTCCGCGGCGCGCTGGACCCGATAGGACCATTTGGAGATCGGCGCGTACATTTCGGCCGACGGCGTGTCCTGAAAGTCCTTTTTGCCGACCGCGTCGGAGGTGACATTGCCGCCGATCACCACCATCGGCACGGAATCGGCGTAGGCGGTAATGACTCCGGGTGCCGCGTGCGGCATGCCGGCAACGTGCCAAAGGCATACCGCCCGCGGCGCGTTTTTGATCTTGTTATAGCCGTACGCCATATAAGTGCCGGTGGTTTCGGATCGCGGGTAAACCGCCCTCAAGGCGTTGTCACTGGCGAGTTCGTCGGCGACTTCCATGACCGTGTGGCCTGTCATGCCGAAGACAAGTTCGACTCCGTTGACCTTCAGCGCTTCAACGACCGCGCGTGCACCGCTCATTGTGGGCATATCAAGCTCTCCCCGACGGCAATATCGACCGTGCGCGAAGGTGACAGGGTAACCTCGCGCGGTCGCATTGCGGCGCCGCGGCTCGTTCCTCCCCGCTTCCTTCCCATTTCCGTCCGACAGGTCCCCTCCGAACGGGCTCCGATCGGAATCAGACGCTCGTCAAAGGGCAACTCCACGCCGGCGCCCGCCCCAAGGCCGTCATATGAGAAACTTTGTGTTGCCGTTGGATATTTGTCTAATGCAATGATATTATTCGCATTATGCAGACCGTGCATATTCGCAAGTTCGACCTCGGCCTTCTCAAAATCCTGCAGGCGCTCGTCGAGGAACGCAGCATTGGCCGCGCCGCGGAGCGCATGTTTCTCAGCCAGCCGGCGATGAGCCGGTCGCTCGACCGGCTACAAACCTTGTTCGGCGACGAACTCCTGGTGCGCCGGGGACACGGCTACGAGCCCACGCTGCGCGCTTTGCAAATCTACGCCGAGCTTGAACGTCTGCTGCCCAGGATCGAGGGCCTGGTCAATGGCAACCATTTCGATCCCGCCACCTCGACCGACCGGTTCCGCATCGCCATGACCGATCTCGCGGCGCTGGTGTTCGTTCCGCCGATCATGGCGCACCTGTCCAAGGTCGCGCCCAGCATATCGATAGAAATCGTTCCGAGCGACGAGGACGTGTTCCGCAAGATCGAGACCAACGCGCTCGATCTCGCATTGTGGATGAACGCCGCTCCGCCCGAGCTGCGAACCGAGACCCTGTTCCACGACCGCTTCGCCTGCCTGGTGCGCAGGAACCATCCGATCGGCAGCAAGCCGGTCACGCTGAAACGCTACCTCGATTATGCGCACGTCATGATCACCACCTTCAGCCACGTGCAAGGCATCGTCGACCGCGCGCTGGAGGAGAGAAATGCGGCGCGTCAGGTGCGCATGCGCATGCCCTATTTTGCCGCCGCCGCCGCGGTCGTCGAGCGGACGGACATGATCGCGACGTTGCCGAGCCATCTCGCGCTCCATTTGACGCGCACCTCGAAGACCCAAGTTGTTCCGGCACCGGAAGAATTCGCGGAATTCCGCTACCTGCAAGCCTGGCATCCGCGCTTGGACGCCGACCCTGCGCACAGTTGGCTGCGGGCGATCATGCGGCGGTTTGTATCTGCGGTCGGAACCGGCGCCGCCGTCGCCGGATAGGCTTACAGGCGCGCCGAGCCCTGCACTTTTGGAATTTGCGCCGCGACGTTTCGGCCGTTAGGTTCCGATGCCGAAATGGGGGAACACATGCCGCAGCAGATGCAGGACAAGGTTTGCGTGATCACCGGCGGGGCGGGCAGCATCGGGCTCGCCGCGGCCAAGCTCCTGTTGGCGGAGGGCGCCAAGGTGATGCTCACCGATCTGAGTGAAACCGCGCTGCAGCGGGCGGCCGGCGCCATCGACGGCGGTGTTGCGGGCAACCTCGCCACCTTTGCCGCCGACGTGACCAAGTCCGATGCGGTCAAGGCCTGCATCGCCGCGACGGTCGGCCGCTTCGGCAACATCGACGTCCTGTTCAGCAATGCCGGCAATTTCGGCACGGTGGCGCCCGTCACCGACTTTCCGGAAGAGGTGTTCGACTCGGTGATCGCCGTGCACGTCAAAGGCGCGTTCCTTGCCGCCAAGCACGCGCTGCCGGCGATGAACGACGGCGGCTCGATCGTCATCACCTCGAGCATCGTCGGCGTCAAAGGCGATCCGGGCGCCTGCGCCTACATCACCGCCAAGCACGCCCAGGTCGGCCTGATGCGGGTGCTGGCCAAGGAAGCCGCCGCGCGCAACATCCGCGTCAACACCATCCATCCCGGGCCGGTCGACAACGACTTTCAGCTCAACGTGGAGCAGCATCTGAGCGGCGCGCTCGGCCGCAACGCGACCCAGTTCTTCAACGACATCATCCCGCTCAAGCGCCACGCCCGCGCCGAGGAGATCGCCCGCTCCGTGCTCTATCTCGCCTCCGACGCCTCGAGCTTCACCACCGGCAGCCTGCTGATGGTGGACGGCGGCTTGAGCGCGTGAACGATCCACGCCGCATGGCCGCCCGCTTGGCAGGCGGCGCGCGGCGTACCAAATTCGAGCGATAAACCAACGAACGAACCAACGAAACCAAACGGGAGCCGCGCCATGTCGATCTACGCCGTCAATCATCTCTGTCGCGAGGTTTTGCGCGACCACGCCTTCCGCGCCGCCATGAAGGCCGATCCGGCCGCGGCGCTCGCGCCGCTCGACCTCACCGACGCTGAGCGCAACGCGCTGATCGCCGGCGACGTCGGCGAACTCTATCGGCTCGGCGCCAACGGCTTTTTGATGGGCTATCTCGCCCGCTTCGAGGTCTGCGGCCTCAATGTCGGCATCTACAACGAGCGCATGCGCGCGGTGAAGGTCGACGAGGTGGGGCAGCCGGTGGGGTGAGTGCCGGCTGGCTGGTCCACCACTGGATCAATGGACAAGTTATACCGACAACGGTCCATTTGCGCCGGCATTGGATTCGACATCAAACAATGATATATCCATGCCTCCTGACGGAGGCTTTTTATGCGCACGACCTTAGCGATCGACGATGATTTGTTGGCCAAGGCTCAGGCCTACACCGGATTGAAGGAGAAATCGGCACTGGTGCGCGAAGCGCTGAAAGCCCTGATCGAGCGGGAGGCCGCGCGCCGAATGGCTCTTCTTGGTGGCAGCGAGCCGGACCTGACGGCGCCGCCGCGGCGGCGACGGACAGCGAGGAAGTGATTCTGATCGACACCTCGGTATGGGTCGATCACCTCCGATCAGGCGACCGGATGCTTGCGCAACTGCTCAATTCCAGAGAGGTCTTGGCACACCCCTTCGTGATCGGCGAGCTTGCCCTCGGCAATTTGCGGCAACGTCAACTTATCCGGGAGACTTTTGGCGATCTGCCACAGATTATCGTCGCGTCAGATCAGGAAGTGCTGCATTTCATCGGCCGGCAAAGGTTGTTCGAGTTGGGTATCGGCTACGTCGACACGCATTTGCTGGCAGCAGTCCAGCTGACTGCCGGCACGACCTTGTGGACGCGCGACAAGCCTCTGCGCGTCGTCGCACACAGGCTGCGGTTGGCGGCACCCTTTTCGAAGTAGCTCAGCTCCCTCCTGAACGGCTCTATGAACTGCGAGAGAGACGGCCCGCTGGCCGCGCAATGATCATCGAAAAAGCCGTCAGGACCATCTATCCCAATGCCGTCAGCCGTTCGATTAACCGTTCCTTGCGGACATGGCGCTCACGGATCGAGTGCAATCGCCGGAGGAAGTCCTCGACCGCGCCGCGTTCTTCCGCGATCGTCTTGAGATCGACGAGCAGGACTACCGCCCTGTCGTAACTGGACGCGGTGCGGCGCTCGATTTCAGTCTCGACCTCGCGCCAGACGTTTTCACCGCGCCGCGCGACGGCGGTCAGCCGCCCCCGGCGCACTTTTTCCGCTTCCTCCGCCTGCCGTTTCCGTTCCGCGGCTTCCTTTTCCGCTATCACACGCTCGCGAGCGAGACGTAGTGCCTCGGCGCGGGCGCGCAATTCGCCTACGGTGCGCTCGGCAACTGGTGAAATGCCTTTTTCGGGCTCCAGGCGCTTGCGAATCTCGGCCTGCAACTCGGCTGCCACATGCGGGTCACCTTCGAACAATCGCACAAGCAGGCCGGTCTTCTCGCGGTCCGGCATCGCCGCAATCACGCTGCGGGCAGCATCTTCGGATATCGCGCTACCGAAAGGGGAGCGTTCCGCCGCCGCATGGACAAGATCGGAATCGATGCCGAAGAACTCGGCGAAGGCCTCCAGCGCCGCTGTCAGCGGCCCAATTCCGGGCATTGGCTCGGGCTGGTCCGCCACGATGAAGTCGGCTTCGACCGCCATCAGCCAGAGCAGGTAGAAGAGCCGCAGGTCCCCCGCAAGAACCTTGGCTCGCAGTGGCGTCAGGGCGGCGAGCCAGCCCGCGCCGTCATCATCCCAATCGTCGGACTCGATCTCGTTGCGCTGAATGTCCAGGATCAAATTCTCGCCGGCAATCCGTAGCGCGGCGCAATCGACCTCACCAAGGAATGCGTCAAGGACTTGCCGGTCGATCATCCGCGCCGGCAGCCTGACCATCAGCCGGCGCGAACCCCAGTTCGCCAGATAGAGGTGGAGGTCGAACCACCGCTCCATGAGTTTGGTCGGATCGCCTTTGAAGTCGCCCCATTCGTAAGAGTTCGTGAAGCTCGTGGCCGTGATCCGCGCCCGCGTCGATAAATCGCGAAGGGCCTGGCGATCGGCCTCGCTGAGCGGACGGTCGATGGCCTGGAACTCGTAGTATTGGTATTCGCTCATGGCTGCCGGTCACTGCGGAGATCGAAGACGACGATGAATCTGGCGCGCGGCCGGCGCTGGGGTCAGACGGGATGCAGGACCCCGTCGGTTTCGAGAATTCGAAGTGCCTCGACAAGCGTTACGCCGGTGTAAAGCCGCCACCACTTACCGGTGTGCCGCATCCAGTAAATATCAAAGCGGTCTTTCCCCATGCGGTCGATGCGAGCGAAGGGCGCATCGAATTCCTCACCACGATTGTGCGCCATGCCCGACCTGTAGCGCTGCATGAAGCGATATCGCCCCGCCGCCCACGCGCCATGGATGTCGATGACGTAATTCCACTCCGTCGGCCTGATCTTAGGCAGAAACCGCGGCTTCAAGACGTCGCGAATGAAAGTTTCGCAAGCCGCGATGATTGCTTGCTTCTCCGCGTCCTCGTCCGCGATCGGCCGTGCCGGCTGGGGAGTCCTGATCCATTGCTTCGTCCGCGCCATCGATTCGCCGTCACGCATAAATTGATCGCGTCGAAACTACACGGCCGGAAAGGAGCTTGTAAGCGCGCACCGGCGGGCTATCCTCGCATTCCCCACCCCCCTCACGTCCCCACCAGCCCGAATTGCGGGCTCGACGGCTCGGCGTGCATGCGCTTGGCGATGCGGCCGGCAAGCCGTGCCAGTCGGCCGGCTTCGACGGCGCGAGCGCATGCTCTGCGCCATCATGACCGGGTCGCGCGCCTTCGACACGGCGGTGTTGACAAGGACGGCGGCGCAGCCGAGCTCCATAGCGAGCGCGGCGTCGGAGGCGGTGCCGAGGCCGGCGTCGAGCACGACCGGGACCGGCGAGCGCGCAGAGACGAGCTCGATCAGATGCGGGTTGGAAATGCCGAGGCCGGAGCCGATCGGCGAGCCGAGCGGCATCACCGCGGCGGCGCCGGCATCGGCGAGCTTGCGGCAGGTGACCGGGTCTTCGGTGCAGTAAGGCAGCACGACAAAACCTTTGCCGACCAGGATCGCCGTGGCGCGAACCAGCTCTTCCACGTCGGGATAGAGCAGTTCGCGGTCGCCGATCACTTCGAGCTTGATCCAGTTGGTGTCGAGCGCCTCGCGCGCCAGTTCGGCGGTGAGGACGGCGTCGTGCGCGGTCTGACAGCCGGCGGTGTTGGGCAGAAAGCGCACGCGGCCGGCGAGCAAATCGACCAGGCTCTCGTCGTCGCCGGCGAGGCTGATGCGGCGGATCGAGGCCGTCACCATCTCCGCCCCGCTTGCGGCGACGGCGTCGAGCATGATCTGGCGGTTCGGGTAGCCGGCGCTGCCGAGAAACAGCCGCGACGAGAATTTCTCGCCGGCGATGATCAGCGGATCGGACATTTTTGTTTCCTTTGCTGTTAGCTCAGCCACCTTGGCGCGCGCGCACGATCTCGACGCGGTCGCCCGGCCGCAACGGCGTCGCCGGCCAGGCCGCGCGGGGCACCAC
Source organism: uncultured Pseudomonadota bacterium (assembly GCA_963836095.1). Taxonomy (GTDB): domain Bacteria; phylum Pseudomonadota; class Alphaproteobacteria; order Rhizobiales; family Xanthobacteraceae; genus BOG-931. The sequence continues at coordinate 141,769 of CAWIHU010000008.1, read as the reverse complement.
GGCGCCGTTCAACGCCACCGCGATGCCGCGCTGGGCGGTGTCGACCGCCTTTTCCACGAGCAAAACTTCGAGCGTCGCCGCTTCGAGCTTCTCGCTTTCGCCGTTGATCTTTATCGATGCGTGTTCCACCGGTTCTCTCCAATCAGAAAAGCGTCACTCCGCCGCCCGCGCCGGGCGAAAGCGTTCCAGGCCGAACGGCGCGATCGCCGGATCGACGATGTCGTCGAGGATCAGGCGCGCCATGGCATCGGCCGTCACCGGCGTCAGCAGGATGCCGTTGCGATGGTGGCCGGTGGCGTAGAACAGATGGTCGAGCGGCCCGGGACCGAGGATCGGCGCATCGTCGCGGCTGCCGGGGCGATGGCCGACCCAAATCTCGTCGATCGGCAATTCCTCGATTGCCGGCACCGCGCGCCAGGCGGCGTCGAGCAGGGCGAGCACGCCGCCGGCGGTGATGGTGTCGTCGAAGCCGCGCTCCTCGACGGTCGCGCCGATGATGAGCCGGCCGTCGCGCCGCGGCACGAGATAGGCGCCCGGCGCCCACAGCACGTGGCGCAACAGCGGCGCCTGCGGATCCATCCGCAGCGCCAGCATCTGCCCCTTGATCGGCCGCACCGGCGGGCGCCGGTCCGCCGGCAGCCCGGCAATGCCGCGCGACCAGGCGCCGGCGGCGAGCACCACGATATCGGCGGCGACGGCAGTGCCGTCCTCGAGCATGACGCCCGTCGCGCGGCCGCCTTGGGACAGAATTTCCCGCACCGGGCGATGCTCGTGGATGACAACGCCGGCCGCTTCGGCCGCGACGCGCAGCGCCTGGGCGAGCTTGCGATTGTCGACCTGATGATCCTGCGGCGAGAACAATGCGCCGGCGATTATTCCCGCAAGATGCGGCTCGCGCGCCCGCGCCGCGGCGACCGACAGCCATTCGAGCGGCAGATCGAGCCGGCGCTGAAACTCCAGCCGGTGCGCGATCTCGGCCTGATCGTCGGCGGTCAAGGCCAGCACCAGCGTGCCCTCCTGCCGCAATTCGATGTCGATGCCGCTTGCCCCCGACAGCTCCGCAGCGAACGCCGGCCAGCGCGCCTGGCTGTCGCGGCCGAGCGCGGTGAGCGCCTCCTCGCCGGGCTCGGCTTCGCAACACGCCGCCAACATGCCGGCGGCGGCATGGCTTGCGCCCATCCCGGCCGCGCCGCGGTCGAACACCGTCACCGTCGCGCGGGCGGCGAGCCGCCAAGCGATGCCGAGGCCGATCACGCCGGCACCGATGATGGCGACGTGCGGGTGATGACGGACGGCAGGAACAGTGTCGCTCAACGCGGCTCCCTTCGCTGGCATGACCCAGACAGGTTCGACGGGTGTGATCTCAGCCGCGCGCTCTTTTTTGAGGGCGCGCAGCACCCCTGGCCGTTGAATATCAATGATGGGGGTTTTCGCGCGGGGCGACAAGAGGTCCGGCGATCACGCCTTTGCCGCAGCCTCGGCCGGCTTCTCGGCAGCCGCTTTGGCCGCCTTCTTCGCCAAGGCGTCGAATTGCATCAATTGCCGAAGAAGCGGCTCCATCGCCTTGAGCGGCAACATGTTCGGCCCATCGGACGGGGCGTGGTCGGGATCCTGGTGGGTCTCGATGAAAACCCCGGCGACGCCCACGGCGACCGCCGCGCGCGCCAACACCGGGACGAACTCGCGTTCGCCGCCCGAGGAGGTGCCCTGCCCGCCCGGCTGCTGCACCGAGTGGGTGGCGTCGAAGATCACCGGCGCGCCGGTGCGCGCCAGGATCGGCAGGGCCCGCATGTCCGAGACGAGCGTGTTGTAGCCGAACGACACCCCGCGCTCGGTGACGAGCACGTTGGGATTGCCGGCGCCGGTGATTTTTTCCACCACATTGGCCATGTCCCAGGGCGCGAGGAACTGGCCCTTTTTGACGTTGACGATGCGGCCGGTCTCGGCGGCGGCGACGAGCAGATCGGTCTGCCGGCACAGGAACGCCGGAATCTGCAGCACATCCACGGCTTCCGCCACACGGGCGCACTGGCCGGCGTCGTGGACGTCGGTCAAGACCGGCATGCCGAGCGCTTCGCGCAGCTCCGCCAAGATCGGCAGCGATTTTGTAAGCCCGAGCCCGCGGGCGCTCCGCGCCGAGGTGCGGTTTGCCTTGTCGAACGAGGTTTTGTAGACCAAGCCCGATGCCGAGCCGCGCCGTGATGTCCTTGAGCGCCGCGGCCATCTCGAAAGCATGGTCGCGGCTCTCGAGCTGACACGGCCCCGCGATCAGCGCGAGCGGCAGAGTCGTTGCCGAAGCGCACTTTTCCCACGGCGACGACTGCGTTCGGCTTTGGCGGCATCGGCTTCATCGCGGGCGACCATGACGGCCGCGACCGCAGCGGTCAACTGCCGGTGGCCACGCCGGCCCGTAGGCGTTTCACCAAGGCGAAACTGTCAATACGCTCCGCAATAAAATCATCGATATCGAACGGGCATTGCTCAGGAAGATTGGCGAGAAATTGCCGTTGTGCGCTCTCGTCTGCGGCCCGCAGACGCTCACATGCCGATCGCCAAATCTTGCCCATATCGATGCGCTGCCGCATCGAAGGCGCAAAGCGATCCATCAAGTCCGAATGAAAGCCAACAATCTCGCTTCGCCAATGGACGGCATCCTGTGACGCTTCATCCCCCGCGAGTTTCATCAGATGCAGCAAAATCAGGCGAAGATAGCTGGTGACTGCAGCGAGTTCCGATCGCCCCACGCTTTCGATCTCCTCCGCCACATTTTCGATATCGAGGTCATTTGGAAGATTGCGCGCGGTTTCGCCGAGCTTGCGGATCACTGCCGCCTGCTGCTCGGACCAAAGCAAAATATCATCATCATAAAGCGTGGGACCGCTCATCGAACTTCTCCGACCGGTTCTATTTTCCGTCAGTCCCGGCCCCAATGCCGCGTCTCTTGTATCACACCAGCCGGTTCTGCTCCACCGCCGCCTCGATGAAGGAAGCGAACAAAGGGTGCGGCGCGAACGGGCGCGATTTGAGCTCGGGGTGGAACTGCACGCCGATGAACCACGGATGATTGACGTATTCGATGATCTCCGGGAGGAGCCCGTCGGGCGACATGCCGGAGACGCGCATGCCGTGCTGGGCGAGCCGGTCCTTATAGGCGGTGTTGACTTCGTAGCGGTGGCGGTGGCGCTCGGAAATCTCGAGCGCCCCGTAAATCTCGGCGACGCGGCTGCCGCGTTGCAGGATGGCGGGATAGGCGCCGAGCCGCATGGTGCCGCCGAGATCGCCGCCCGTGCCGCGCGTCTGCAATTCGTTGCCCTTCATCCACTCGGTCATCAAGCCGACGATCGGCTCGGTGGTCGGGCCGAACTCGGTCGAGTTCGCCGCCTCGATACCGCACAGATTGCGCGCCGCCTCGATCACGGCCATCTGCATGCCGAAGCAGATGCCGAAATACGGCACGTCGTGCTCGCGCGCGAACGTCGCGGCGCGGATCTTTCCTTCGGCGCCGCGCTGGCCGAAGCCGCCCGGCACCAGAATGCCGTCGACGTGTTCGAGAAACGGCGCCGGGTCCTCGTTCTCGAACACCTCGCTCTCGATCCAGTCGAGCTTGACCTTGACCTTGTTGGCGATGCCGCCGTGGGAGAGCGCCTCGATCAGCGACTTATAGGCGTCCTTCATGCCGGTATATTTGCCGACGATGGCGATGGTGACGTCGCCTTCCGGATTGCGGATGCGCGCGTTGATGTCGTGCCAGACGGTGAGATCGGGCGCGGGCGGAAATTCGATGCCGAACGCGGCGAGCACTTCGTCGTCGAGGCCGCCGGCATGATAGGCCTCCGGCACGGCGTAGATGTTGTCGGCGTCGCGCGCCTCGATCACCGCGCTTTCGCGCACGTTGCAGAACAGCGCGAGCTTGCGCCGCTCGCTTTCCGGGATCGGCCGGTCGGTGCGGCAGAGCAGAATGTCGGGCTGAATGCCGATGGCGCGCAGTTCGCGCACCGAGTGCTGGGTCGGCTTGGTCTTGAGCTCGCCGGCCGACGGGATGAACGGCATCAGCGTCAGGTGAATGTACACCGCGTGGTTACGCGGCAGATCGTTGCCGAACTGGCGGATCGCCTCGAAGAACGGCAGCCCCTCGATGTCGCCGACGGTGCCGCCGATCTCGACCAGCACGAAATCGAACCCCTCATTGCCGTCGCGGATGAAATCCTTGATGGCATTGGTGACGTGGGGGATGACCTGGATGGTGGCGCCGAGATAATCGCCGCGCCGCTCCTTGGTGAGGATTTCCTGATAGATACGACCGGTGGTGATGTTGTCCGCCCGTGTCGCCGGGCGGCCGGTGAAGCGCTCGTAATGGCCGAGGTCGAGGTCGGTTTCCGCGCCGTCGTCGGTGACGAACACCTCGCCGTGCTGGTAGGGCGACATCGTGCCCGGATCGACGTTGAGATACGGGTCGAGCTTGCGCAGCCGCACCTTGTAGCCGCGCGCCTGCAGGAGCGCGCCGAGCGCCGCCGAGGCGAGACCCTTGCCGAGGGAGGAGACCACGCCGCCGGTGATGAAAATGTACCGCGCCATGGGACCTAACCTCTAGCGCGGCTTCTCCGATTCGACGAGCGATTTTCGGGAATGGCTGCCGCGCGCTCGGCCAAAGCCACTCAAAAACGGCGCAACGGCAATCCGTTACGCCGCAATCCTCACGCTGGAACGAAAGTGGGTCGACAATTCCCGCCGGGCAAGCCCCTTAGGGGGCCCCGCTCGACTATTTGGACTGCGGCACCTGCGGCCCGCTCGGTGCCGGTGCCGGCGCATTGGCCGCCGGCGCGCCGCCCAACTGGTCGAGCACGCCGCGGCCGCTGTGGCTCAGCGGTGCGCTGGGGCCGGGGGGCGCTTCCTGGGTCACCGGCGCGCCGCCGGTATTGATGATGGACGTCGGCTTGCGGCCCATGCCGGCGAGCCACGACAACGCCAGGCTGGTGATGAAAAATCCCACCGCCAGCAGCGCGGTCGTGCGGGTGAGCACATTGGCGGTGCCGCGGCCGGTCATGAAGCCAGAGCTCGAGCTGACGAGACCGCCGCCCTCGGATTTCTGTAGCAGCACCACCGCGATGATGCCGAGGACGAGCATGAGGTGGATGACGATAATGACACTCAGCATCGAGGATGATCCGTTTGCGGCCGCGGATCGCAACAACGCCGGCGACCCGTCCGTCCCCATATAGGAGGAGACGGCGGCCGTCTCTAGCCGATCCGCCGCGGGTTTTCCATGGGCTATCTTTGGGCGATCTTTGGCCGATCTTTGCGGGCGTATGCTTGATGGCCAATTGGGGCCGGATCGCGTCGCATCCGCCGCAGCGCCGTCGTAAGACCTAACGATAAACACTTGCAATCGCCAGGAACTCCGCGGCCACGAGGCTCGCGCCGCCGACCAGGGCGCCATCGACGTTGGCGACCGTCAACAGTTCCTTGGCGTTCGCCGGCTTGACCGAGCCGCCATAAAGGATGCGCACCCCCTGCCCGGCCGCGCCGAAGCGTGCGCCAAGCCGCCCGCGGATAAGCCCGTGCATCTCGGCGACGTCGCCGGGCGTCGGCGTCAGGCCGGTGCCGATCGCCCAGACCGGCTCGTAGGCGATGACGATATTGCCGTGATCCGGCACCGAGCCGTCCACCTGCGCCCCGACCACGGCCAAGGCGCGCCCAGCTTCGCGCTCGGCGCGGGTTTCGCCGACGCACACGATGGCGAGAAGGCCGGCACGGGCCGCCGCGACGGCCTTGGCGCGCACCGCCGCGTCGGTCTCGCCGTGGTATTGGCGGCGTTCGGAATGGCCGACAATGACGGCGGTCGCGCCGGCATCCTCGAGCATTTCCGCCGAGACGTCGCCCGTAAAGGCGCCCGCGGGCTGCGCGTGGCAGTCCTGACCGCCGATCGCGACCGGCGATCCGGCCGCCAGGTCGGCGAAGCGCGCGACCAATGTCGCCGGCGGGCACACCATCAGATCGACGCCGTGTAGCGTTCGCGATCCGGCGATGATCTTTTCCAATTCGGCGGCCGAGCTCTCGAGGCCGTTCATCTTCCAATTGCCGGCGACCAGCGGGCGGCGCGTTGTCATTGTCGGCTCGATATTTTGGGTTCGATCTCGGGCGGTTGCGACAATGAGGCGTTAGCAGACCGCTTGCATCCCGAAAAGTGGCGTTTTCGCAAGAAATCCCGTCAGTTGCGGGGCCGCACCGCGATCTTTATGATGCGCGGCTTCCGTCCGGCCGTTGCGGTCGGCATCACACTTCAACGTTGGAACGAATGCTTCGAGGTATCCGCAACGCCTCCGCCAATTGGCTCGGCCGCACGGTCATGACCGTGGTCATGGGCCTCCTCGCCGCGAGCTTCGCGGTCTGGGGCATCAACGACATTTTCCGTGGCTTCGGCCGCTCGACGCTCGCCAAGGTCGGCGGCACCGAAATCTCGATCGAGGCGTTCCGGCAAGCCTACAACGACCGCATGCAGCAGCTCGGCCGCCAGGCCGGCCGGCCGATCACGGCCGAGCAGGCCAAGGCGATCGGCCTCGATCGACGGGTGCTCAGCGAGATGGTGGCCCAAGCCGCGCTCGATCAGCGGGCGCGCCAGATGCGGCTCGCGATTCCCGACGCCGAAATCGTCAAGCGCATCACCGGCGACAAGACGTTCCAAAACTCGGCCGGCCAGTTCGACCGCATCCAGTTCGAGCAGCTCTTGCGCAGCGCCGGCTACACCGAGCAGCGCTTCGTCGCCGAGCAGCGGCAGGTGATGCTGCGCCGGGCCATCGGCGACTCGCTGTCCGCCACTATTCCGGTGCCGACGGCGTGGCTCGACGCCATCAATACGTTCCAGAACCAGGAGCGTGCGATCGCGTATGTGACGCTCGGTGCGGCCCAGGCGGGCGATATTCCGCAGCCGAGCGACGCGGACCTGAAGAAATATTTCGAGGCGCACAAATTCCTGTTCCGCGCGCCGGAATACCGCAAGATCGTCACCGTCCAGCTGACGCCGGAAGCGTTGGCGAAATGGATGGAAATCTCCGAGCCGGACGTCAAGGCGGTCTACGACGCGCATCCCGACAAGTACGGCACGCCGGAGCGGCGCCACGTCGAGGAGATCGTGTTTCCGAACGTGGCGGACGCCGAAACCGCCGAAACGAGCCTCAAAAGCGGCCTGAGCTTTACCGCGCTCGCCGCCGAGCGCGGACTGAAGCAAGAGGACATCGATCTCGGCACCGTGACGAAGTCGGCCCTGGTCGATCCGGCCGTCGCCGACGCGGCCTTCGCGCTCAAGGAGGGCGAAGTCAGCGCGCCGGTCAAAGGCCGGTTCGGCACCGTCATCGTCACCGTCACCAAGATCGAGCCCGGCGAGACCAAGACGCTCGCTGAAGCCGCGCCGCAGATCCGCAACGACATCGCGCTCGATCGCGCCAAGGCCGACGCGCGCAGCCTGCACGACAAGATCGAGGACGAGCGCGGCGGCGGCGCCTCGCTCGAACAGGCGGCGGCCAAGTTCAAGGTGCCGGTCGTCACCCTTGCGGCCGTCGACCGCTCCGGCCGTGATCCGAACGGCAAGCTCGTCGCCGACTTTCCCCATGGCGGCGACGTGATCAGCGCCGCCTTCGCCTCCGACGTCGGCGTCGACAATGATCCCGTTGCGACCGACGGCGGCTACATCTGGTACGACGTCGCGAGCGTTTCGCCGGCGCACGACCGCACGCTCGACGAGGTCAAGAGCCAGGTCGAACAAGGCTGGCGCCAGGATGAGGTCGCGAAACGGCTGCAGACCAAGGCGGCCGACCTCATCGACAAGCTCAAAGGCGGCACCGCGCTCGACGCGCTCGCCAAGACCGACGGCCTTAACGTCGCCACCGCCGACAAGCTCAAGCGCGGCCAAACGGGAACGCTGTCGCCGCGGGTGATCGAAGCGGTCTTTCGCACCGCCAAGGACGGTTTCGGCAGCGCCGGCAACAAGCCGGACGAATGGATCGTCTTCCGCGTCACCGACGTGACCACGCCGGCGCTCGCCGCCAATGCGCCCGAAGCGAAGCGGCTCGACGAGGTGGTGGGGCGCCAGATCGCCGACGACGTGTTCGCCGAATACGTGGCCGCGCTCGAAGACGAGCTCGGCACCAACGTCAATCAGGCGGCGCTGGCGCAGGCGGTGAGCGGCGGCGCGCCGGCGGATACCGAGTAGTCGATGCACATCGAGCCTTCGGAGGCGGCGTTCGCCAAGCGCTACGCCGCCGGCGAGCCGCAGGTGGTGTGGACGACGCTCGTCGCCGACCTGGAAACGCCGGTCTCCGCGTTTCTGAAAATCGCCGGCGCGCGCGCCGGCGGCGCGGCAATGAGCTTTCTGCTCGAATCGGTCGAAGGCGGCGAAGTGCGCGGGCGCTATTCGATCATCGGGCTCGAGCCCGACTTGATCTTCCGCACCATCGGGCGGCGCGCCGCGATCAATCGCGCACCGCACAGCGATCCCGACGCCTTCACGCCGACGCCGCAGCCGCCGCTCGAAGCGATGCGGGCCTTCATCGCGGAAAGCCGCATCGCGCTGCCGGACGGTCTGCCGCCGATGGCGGCCGGCGTGTTCGGCTATCTCGGCTACGACATGGTGCGGCTGATGGAGGACACGCTCGGCGAACCGGGGCCAGACCCGATCGGCATTCCCGATGCGATCCTGATCCGCCCGACCATCGTCGTCGCCTTCGACGCGGTGGAGGACATGATCACGGTGGTGACGCCGGTGCGGCCGCAGCCCGGCGTCGGCGCCAAGGCGGCGCACGCGCGCGCCGCGGAACGTTTGTCCGCCGTCGTCGACGCGCTCGACCGCGCGCTTGAAAAAGCGACGGCGGAGAATGTGCCCCCTCCCTACCCTCCCCCGCTTGCGGGGGAGGGAGGGGTGGCGCCCCGCTCCAACACGACGCCGGACGACTACAAGCGCATGGTGCTGCACGCCAAGGAATACATCGCCGCCGGCGATATTTTTCAGGTCGTGCTGTCGCAGCGTTTCGAGGCGCCGTTTTCGCTGACGCCGTTCGCGCTTTATCGCGCGCTGCGGCGGGTCAATCCGTCGCCCTATTTGTTTTTCCTCGATTTCGGCGCCTTCGCGGTGGCGGGCTCCAGCCCGGAAATCCTGGTCAAGGCGAGCGGCGGCACCGTCACCATCCGCCCGATCGCCGGCACGCGACGGCGCGGCGCGACGCCGCACGAGGACAAGGCGCTCGAAGAGGAATTGCTCGCCGACCCCAAGGAGCGCGCCGAACATCTGATGCTGCTCGACCTCGGCCGCAACGATGTCGGCCGCGTCGCTGAGATCGGCACCGTCACCGTCACCGACCAGTTCTTCATCGAGCGCTACAGCCAGGTGATGCACATCGTCTCCAACGTCGAGGGCAAGCTGCGCGCGGATTGCGATCCGCTCGACGCGCTCGCCGCCGGCTTTCCCGCCGGCACGGTGTCCGGCGCGCCGAAAGTGCGCGCGATGCAGATCATCGACGAACTGGAGAAGGAGAAGCGCGCGCTCTATGCCGGCTGCGTCGGCTACTTTTCCGCCGGCGCCGATATGGACACCTGCATCGTGCTGCGCACCGCGCTGATCAAGGACGGCGTGATGTACGTCCAGGCCGGCGCCGGCATCGTCGCCGACTCGGACCCGGACGCGGAGCAGCAGGAATGCATCAACAAGGCCAAGGCGCTGTTCCGCGCCGCGGAGGAAGCCAAGCGCTTCGCCAGTGCCGCGCGGCGGGGGCAGTGACGACGCCCTACTCCCCCGTCCAATGCGGCGCGCGCTTGGTGAGAAACGCATCCAAGCCTTCGCGGAAATCGCGGCTCATGTAGCACATCAGGATCAAATCCTTGTCCTCGTCGCGCGCGATCGGGCGCTGCAGCCGCAACAGCGCTTGTTTGGTCGCGGCGAGTGTGAGCGGCGCGTGGCCGGCGATCAGCGCCGCGAGTTCGTCGGCCCGCCGCTCCAGCGCCGCCATATCCTCGACCACCTCGTTGAGGAGACCGGCGGCGGCGGCCTCCTCGGCGCCGAGGAGCCGGGCCGTGAAGATGATGTCCTTCACCCGCGCCGGTCCGATGAGCGCGTTGAGCCGGTTCAAATTCGCCATCGACAGGCAATTGCCGAGCGTGCGCGCGATCGGAAAGCCGATTTTCGCGGTTTTGGTCCCGATGCGCAGGTCGCAGCACGCCGCGATGCCGGCGCCGCCGCCGGTGCAGGCGCCGCTGATCGCGGCGATGGTCGGCACCCGGCATTGCTCGATCTTCGTCAGCACGCGATCGAGCCGCGCCTCGTAGTCGATCGCCTGTTCGGGCGTCGTGAAGGCGCGGAACTGGTTGATGTCGGTGCCGGCGGCGAACGCCTTGTCGCCGGCGCCGCGCAATACCAGCACCTTGATCGAGCGGTCGCCATTGGCCTGTTCGCAGATTTGCGCCAGCCCCTCGTACATCTCGAACGTGAAGGCGTTGCGGGCCTGCGGGCGATTGAAGGTGACCTTGCCGATGCCGTCGCGGGTCTCGAATAGAAGGTCGTTGGAAGCGGCTGACTGGTCCATGCGCGATCGATCCGCCTCGTTGGTTGCCGAATTTTGTGAATGTTACATCCGCACCGGACAAACTGGCGAGCCCGCCAGCCGAATCCCAGGGCAAGAGCTTACAATTTACCGTTCGTTATTTCCTTACCGCTTAGTTTCATCAAGTTTGTGCTGAACTCGAACGATGTCGGAGCGTACCGGGGTGCTTCGTGCGTTTTCGCTGTTGCTTTGGCTTGTCATCGGCGTCGCCGGCTTAGCGGGAAGCATCAGCGCCGCGGCGCCGAACGACGCCGGCGATCGTCGCCGCCGTCTTCCCTCCATGGTGGTCGGCGTCGCGCGCTTTCGCGGCCGCCGCCAGCGCCGGCGACGTGCTCGACGGCGGGGCCTACGGCTTCGTCCTTATCGTCCAATCCCAACGTCCCGGACTTGGCGCGCGCCTTCGCGCCGCGGGCGCACTCTTCCTTCTCAATCCGCTTGCAGTCGGCGGTTGCCGGCCAGCCGTGACGAGGCCCCAAAATGCCTGACGCTATTTTCGATCTTCAAAGCCTGCGGCGCAAAGCGCGCTGGCTCATTCTCGCAACGATCTGGCTGCAGCCTGTCCTGATTGCCGCCGCGTGCTGGACGTACGGTACGTCGTTGCTGTACCCGCTCGCAACGGCATTGGCGATCGCAGGCGCCGCCCAGGCGGCCGCCTATTGGGACCGCGACAGCAGTCAGGCGCGCATCGTCGCAGGCGTCGCGCTGATGGCGTTGATCTCGATCCTGGTCGCGGTGTTCAGCGAACAGAGCATGCAAGTCGACATGCACATGTACTATTTTGCGGCCTTGGCGCTCTTGGTGGCGAGTTGCGACTGGAAAGTCATCGCTGCCGCCGCCGCGACCGTTGCGGTACACCACACCGTGTTGAATTTTCTGCTGCCGGCGCTGGTCTATCCCGGCGGTTCCGATTTTTTCCGGCTGGCCCTCCACGCGATCATCCTGGTGCTCGAGGCGAGCGCGCTCATCTGGCTTGCCGTGACGCTGGAAAAGACGTTCCGCGCGGTTCAGGCGGAAGCCGCACGCGCGGAGAGCAATCGCCAAACCGCCGAAAAAAGCCGCGCCGAGGCCCTGGCGGCTGCAGCCGAAATTGAAGCCGCGCATCGTCTACGCGAACAAGATCAGGCGCGCGCGGTCGACGAGCGGGCGCGCGCGAACAGGGAACGAATGCGAGCGATGGAGGGAATCTCCGAGTCCGTGAAACAGAACGCCGCCAATGCGACGGAGGCCGATCAGGTCGCCGCTTCGACCTGCGCGGTGGCGGACCGTGGCGGCCTCGTCGTCGCGCAGGCGGTCGAGGCGATGTCGCGCATCGCCAACTCCTCGCACAAGATCGCCGACATCATCGCCGTCATCGACGAGATCGCGCGGCAGACCAATCTGCTCGCGCTCAACGCCGCCGTCGAAGCGGCGCGGGCCGGCGAAGCCGGCCGCGGCTTTGCCGTTGTCGCCACCGAAGTCCGCGATCTGGCACAGCGCTCCTCGCAGGCGGCCAAGGATATCAAGACTCTGATCAGCAACAGTTCCGGTCAGGTGCGGGACGGTGTAGCCCTGGTCAACTCGGCCGGCAGTTCGCTCGGCGAAATCGTCGAATCGATCAAGAAGGTCGCGGGCATCGTCTCCGGCATCGCCGCGGCCAACCACGAGCAGGCGGCGGGGCTCGAGCAGATCAACCGGGCGCTCGGTTCGGACGAATTGTCGCGCCGATCCGCAAGCGCGAAGCCGCATACGGCCCACCCCGTTTCGGGGGATGGAGACGCCGACATCATGGCCGCGTAGCATTGGCCAGGGTGACAAAGGCGGTTATAGACGACCCATCGTTCCCTCCCGATCCCGCGCTTGCGGGCGGGCGCTCGCCGGCTCTAAGGTGGGGGCGGAGCAATATCTGAACATGATCCGACGGTCTGCCGCAGCTGCGGTCGCCTACGCGCTCGGCATCGGCCTGTTCGCGCTGATGATCGCTTCTGATTGTTCGTCGGCGCAGGCTCAATCGGCCAACCTCCTGCTGTGCGACCGGATTGCCGCAGACCCGACCGATCCGGACAAACCGCCGGAGGTCAAGGGCACCGTCACAATCGCACCATCCGACATCGCAACCGCCATCAAGTTTTGCAAGCGAGCGGCGGCGGCGTCGCGCCGGGCGCTGTTCGAGCTTGGCCGCGCCTACGCCGCCAAGGAACAATGGCCGGACGCCATCGCCGCGTATCGCAAGGCAGCCGACAAGGGCAGCACGGCCGCCATGGTCGAACTCGGCACTTTATTGTCGAACGGATCGGGCGTTGCCAAGGATCTCGACCAGGCGCGGAACATGTTCGCCCGCGCCGCCGCGGCGGGCAACACCATAGGCGCCACCAAGCTGGCGGCGCTGACCGCGAGCGGCGGCGCGCCATCGGATCCGGCCGAGGCACGTGCCTTGCTGGCCAAGGCGGCGGAAACAAATTCCGCGGAAGCGCAGTATCAGCTCGGCGTGATGATGGCGGAGGGGACCGGCGGCCCAAAGGACGAGGTCGGCGCGCGGGCGATGTTCGAGAAGGCCGCGGCGCAAAACCATCCCGAGGCCCTGGACTGGATGGGTTCGTTCGCCGAACAAGGCCGCGGCGGTCCCGCAGGATTCGGCCGCCGCCAAGGCCTATTACGAGCGCGCGGCGGCGCTCGGCAACGAAGACGCCAAGGCCGCGCTGCAGCGGCTGAAATGCCCGCTCGTCCTCAAAGACAAGCGCGGCAATGTCGTGACGAATTTATGCTTCTGAACCGGCACAAATGGAATAGCCCATGAAAAGCCGTGAGGACAGCACGACGCCAGCCGAGATCGTTGCGTTCTGGCGCGAAGCCGGACCCGAGCGATGGTTCGCGCCGGACGATGATTTCGACGGTCTGGTCCGGTCGCGGTTTTTGGCGCTGCACGAAGCGGCGGCGCGCGGGGAGCTTGCGGCATTCGAGGACAAGGCGGAAGGCGCCCTCGCCCTCCTCATTCTGCTCGACCAGTTTCCGCGCAACATGTTCCGCGGCACCGCGCGCGCCTTCGCAACCGACGCGCTGGCACGCGCCGTCGCCGACCGCGCGATCGCGCGCGGCTTCGACGCAGGCGACCGACGCGACGCTGCGGCCGTTTTTCTATCTGCCCTTGATGCATTCGGAAGCTTTGGCCGACCAGGACCGCTGCGTCGCGCTCTATGCGGCGCTCGCCGATGAGGGACAGTTGCGCTACGCGCGCGAGCATCGCGACATCATCGCGACCTTCGGACGGTTTCCCCATCGCAACCGCACGCTCGGCCGCGACATGACGGCCGCCGAGCGGAAGTTTTTGGATGACGGCGGGTTCGCCGGGTAGCGATCTTACCGTTATTTCTTCACGCCGCCGTCCCGGTGGATCGGATCGACCCACAGCACGGTCTGCGGCTTCTCGACCGGCTCGATGTCGAGATTGATCGCGATCGCCTCGCCGTCGCTGCGCACCAGGACGCATTCCAGAATTTCGTCCGGGCTGGCATTGATCTCCTGGTGCGGCACGTAGGGCGGCACGAAGATGAAATCGCCCGGCCCCGCTTCGGCGACGAACTGCAGATGTTCGCCCCAGCGCATGCGCGCCTTGCCGCGCACCACATAGATGATGCTTTCCAGATGCCCGTGATGATGCGCGCCGGTCTTGGCGTCCGGCTTGATCGTCACCGTCCCGGCCCACAGCTTCTGCGCGCCGACGCGGGCGAAATTGATCGCCGCCTTGCGGTCCATGCCGGGCGTCGAGGGCACGTTGGGGTCGAGGTTGCTGCCGGGGATGACACGGACGCCGTCGTGCTTCCAGCGTTCGGGGGCGTGATCTTCGGTCATGGGCTTGATCTCACAAAGACCTAAGGTGATCCTGGGACGAGCGAATTACTCACCGCTCTCCTCCCCCTCCTCCGACAGCCGCTCGACCGACGCCACCTTCTCGCCCTCGGCGGTCGAGAACACGATGACGCCTTGCGTCGAACGGCCGGCGATGCGGATGCCGTTGACGGGGCAGCGGATCAACTGGCCGCCGTCGGTGACCAGCATGATTTCGTCGCTCTCTTCCACCGGGAACGACGCCACCAGCCGGCCGTTCCGTTCCGTGACCGCCATGGCGACGATGCCTTTGCCGCCGCGGTTGGTGGTGCGGTATTCGTAGGACGAGGTGCGCTTGCCGAAGCCTTTTTCGGAGATCGTCAGCACGAACTGCTCGGCTTCCGACATCACGACATAACGTTGCTCGCCGAGCTCGATCGCGCCCTCGGCTTCCTCACCGTCGGCGGCCGCGCCGTTGTCCTCGGCGTCGCCATTGCCGCCGCGCCGCACCGCGTTGGCGCGCTTGAGATAGGCCACGCGTTCGTCAGCGCTCGCCTCGACGTGGCGCAGGATCGACAGCGAAATGAGCTTGTCGCCGTCAGCAAGCGAAATACCACGCACGCCCATCGAGGTGCGGCCCTGGAACACGCGCACGTCGTTGACGGCGAAGCGGATGCACTGGCCGGCGGCGGAGGTGAGCAGCACGTCGTCGTTCTCGGTGCAGATCTGCACGTCGACGATGGCGTCGCCCTCGTCGAGCTTCATGGCGATGATGCCGGAGCGCCGCACGTCGGAAAAATCCGACAGCTTGTTCCGCCGCACCGTGCCGCGCGTGGTGGCGAACATCACGTCGAGCTTGTCCCAGCTCTTTTCGTCCTCCGGCAGCGGCATGATGGTGGTGATGGCCTCGCCCTGCTCCAGCGGCAGAATGTTGATCAAGGCCTTGCCGCGCCCCTGCGGCGCCGCCTGCGGCAGCCGCCAGACCTTCTCCTTGTAGGCCTTGCCGCGCGAGGAGAAGAACAACACCGGCGCATGGGTCGAGGCGACGAACAGCCGCGTGACGAAATCCTCCTCGCGCGTCTGCATGCCGGCGCGGCCCTTGCCGCCGCGGCGCTGCGCCCGGTAGGTCGAGAGCGGCACGCGCTTGACGTAGCCGGCGTGCGATACGGTGACGACCATGTCCTCGCGCTGGATCAGATCCTCGTCTTCCATCTCGCCTTCCTGATCGATGATCACGGTGCGGCGAGGCGTGGCGAACTCGTTCTTGATGGCGCCGAGTTCGTCCTTGATGATGGTCTGGATGCGTGCGCGCGAGCGCAAAATGTCGAGATATTCGGCGATCTCGGTCGCGAGCTTGTCGAGCTCGGCCTGGATCTCGTCGCGGCCGAGCGCGGTCAGCCGCTGCAGCCGCAGATCGAGAATGGCCTTGGCCTGCTCGGCCGAGAGCCGCGTGGTGCCCTCCGGCGAAACGACGTGGCGCGGATCGTCGATCAAAGTGACCATGGTGGCGACGTCGCGCGCCGGCCAGTCGCGCGCCATCAATTGCTCGCGCGCCTCGTTGGCGTCCTTGGCGGCGCGAATGAGCCGGATGACCTCGTCGATATTGGCCACCGCGATGGCGAGCCCGACCAGCACATGGGCGCGGTCGCGCGCCTTGCCGAGCAGATGCTTGGTGCGCCGATAGACCACCTCCTCGCGGAACGCGATGAACGAGACGAGCAGGTCCTTCAGATTCATCACCAGCGGCCGGCCGCCGTCGAGCGCCACCATGTTGGCGCCGAACGACGATTGCAGCGCGGTGAAGCGGTAGAGCTGGTTGAGCACCACGTCCGGCACCGCGTCGCGGCGCATCTCGATCACGACGCGGTAGCCGTCGCGGTCGCTTTCGTCGCGCAGCGCGGAGATGCCCTCGATCTTCTTGTCGCGCACCAATTCGCCGATGCGCTCGACCAGATGGGCCTTGTTCACCTGATAGGGAATTTCGCTGACGATGATGGCCTCGCGGTCGCCGCGCAGTGCCTCGAATTCGACCTTGCCGCGCATGACGATGCCGCCACGGCCGAGATGATAGGCGGCGCGGATGCCGGCGCGGCCGAGGATGATGCCGCCGGTCGGAAAATCCGGGCCCGGCACGATGCCGATCAGGTCCTCGATCGACAGAGCCGGATTGTCGATCAGCGCGATGCAGGCGTCGATCACCTCGCCGAGATTGTGCGGCGGGATGTTGGTCGCCATGCCGACCGCGATGCCGCCGGCGCCGTTGACCAGAAGATTGGGAAAGCGCGCCGGCATCACCACCGGCTCGCGCTCGGAATTGTCGTAGTTGGCCTGGAAGTCGACGGTGTCCTTGTCGAGGTCCTCGACCAGCGCGCCCGCGACGCGCTCGAGCCGCACTTCGGTGTAGCGCATGGCCGCCGGCGCATCGCCGTCGACCGAGCCGAAATTGCCCTGCCCGTCGATCAGCGGCAGGCGCATGGAGAAATCCTGCGCCATGCGCACCAGCGCGTCGTAGACCGCCTGGTCGCCGTGCGGGTGATATTTGCCGATGACGTCGCCGACGACGCGGGCCGATTTGCGGTACGGCTTGTTCCACTCGTAGCCGTTCTCGTGCATCGAATAGAGGATGCGCCGGTGCACCGGCTTGAGGCCGTCGCGCGCGTCCGGGAGCGCGCGCGCCACGATCACGCTCATGGCGTAATCGAGGTAGCTCTTCTTCATCTCCTCGGTGATGGAAACCGGGCGAATGTCGGAGGGGCCACTATCGGACGGCGGGGGATTTTCCTGGTCTGCCAAGGCGAAGTCCTGAACGAATCTGGCGTACTTTTGTTGCGATTTGCATAGCCGATCCGGGGCCGCAAAGCCACCCGAAACGGCATCCCATACATATGATTTTAATTTGGTATTTCAATGGCTTGTAGGCCCGGAACGGGCCCGGCGCGCGGGGTTCGAAAATCGCAACGACGGGGCCGTTGAAATTGGCCCTTCCGATCGACTGCGACCGAGGCGGCCAACGCCTGAGCCGGCCACCCCGCTTTGACCGCAGCGCGTTTGCAATCTATCCCGGCAAGCGGCGGCGCGGACTTCGGCGGGTCCCGCTGACGCGGGCGGACCCCAGGGCGGAAACAAGGGCGAACAGGTGGCGCGCGATTTTCTCATTTCCGCACTGGTCACGCTGTTCGTCGTGGTCGATCCGATCGGCCTGGTGCCGACGTTCATCGGCATCACCCACGGCCTGTCCCAGGCGCACCGGCGCCAGGTGGCGGCGCGCGCGGCGCTGATCGCGGGCGCGATCTTGATCGGCGCCGCGCTCATCGGCGACCGTCTGAT
Organism: uncultured Pseudomonadota bacterium; assembly: GCA_963836095.1. Taxonomy (GTDB): domain Bacteria; phylum Pseudomonadota; class Alphaproteobacteria; order Rhizobiales; family Xanthobacteraceae; genus BOG-931. The sequence goes on along the minus strand of CAWIHU010000008.1, from coordinate 124,055 downwards.
CGATGCCCTCGGCATCTCGATCCCGGCCTTCCGCATCGCCGGCGGACTGTTGTTGTTCTCGATCGCCTTCGAGATGCTGTTCGGCGTGCGCATGCGCCGCGAGGGCCAGGCCGCCGAAGAAGCCGTCGAAGAGCACGTACGCAATATCGCGGCCTTTCCGCTGGCCATCCCCCTTCTCGCCGGCCCCGGCGCCATCACCGCGACCGTGCTGCTGGCCGGGCGCGCCAACGGCAGTCTCATGCTCATCGGTCTGTTGATCGCGGTGGTGGTGCTGGTGGCGGCGGCGTGCTTCGCGACGTTCCTGTTGGCGGCGCGCATCAGCCGGCTGCTCGGCGCTACCGGCAATGTCGTGGCGTCGCGCCTGTTCGGCGTGCTGTTGGCCGCGCTCGCCGTGCAGTACGTCGTTGACGGCATCCGCGCGGTGCTGTCCGGCTGACCCGGCTCCCGCGTAAGTCTTCATTAACTACAATTCCTTACCTTTGCTTCACGTACTTTTATCCGCGATGAGCGCGCAGGAGAGCGTCCGATGGCCAGTGCCGCGATGTCCGCCGCCGGCGTCCAAACAATGAGCCAGCAATCCATGCAGACGGTCGGCCAGCACAAGCATGGCGGGCACCGCACGGCTTCGCTCAGCGACGTCGACGCCCAGGGCTCGAGCGTGGCGACGCCGGCGAGTTCGACCGGCAAGATCGGCAGCAAGATCGACGTCAGGGCATAAGCCGCGCCAATTCGATGCAGTAATTCGATGCAGCAGCGTCAAACCATCCCGGTGCAGCAGGCCGAATGCCGCGTCCGCGCGGCGCTGCCGTCGGATATTCCCGCGCTGATGCGGCTCAAGCGCGCGCTCGCCGCCGGCGAGGACGGTCTGCATGTCGTGAGCGCGACCGAAGCCGACTGGCTGCGCGATGGTTTTGGACCGCATGCCGGCTTCACTGCCTTCGTCGCCGAGATTTCCGATGCCGTCATCGGCATGGCGACGTGCAGCCAGCGCACCGTCACGGGCTGGAACGGCCCGGTGATGTTTTTGCAGGATCTGTTTGTCGAGCCGGCCTACCGCGGCCACGGCGTGGCCGGCGCGCTGGTCGCGCGCGTCGCGGCGCTGGCGCACGAGCGCGGCAGCCCGATCGTCGAACTCACCGTGCGTGCCGACAATCCGTCGGCGCAGCGATTTTATCAGCGCAACGGTTTTCAACCGGTGCCGCAGTGCCTCACCTATGTGCTGGCCGGGCCGGCGCTGGTCGAATTGGCCGGGCACGGCACGGTGCAGCAGAACGATCGCTCTGTCGCTGGCTGATCGCGCACGCGAGCGACCCGTGCAGCCGGCTCTTAGCCTCCGCACGCGACGTTATTTGGATCAGGTCAAAAACTCGACCTCGCCATTGTCGAGGTCGTAACGCGCGGCGACGACTTCGACGTGGAAATGGGCGATGATTCCGCTCGTCGCGATTCTCGCCGCCGTCCGCTTGGCGCTTTCGCGGACGGTATTCTCCACGAAATTTCCAGGTTGATCGCGGACGGCCACCGCGGCCGGAAGGATGGCGTCGACCATGGGTCCGATCGATCCGGGAAGTATCACGTTTTGCTTGTAGACGTTGCAGGCGGCCTCGACGGCGCCGCAGCGTTCGTGGCCGAGCACGACGACCAGCGGCACGTGGAGGTGTTCGGCGCCGTATTCGATGGTCCCCATGGTCGCCGTGTCGGCCATATTGCCGGCGTTGCGGGCGACAAAGAGCTCGCCCAGGCCGAGCCCGCCGAACAACAATTCAGGCGGAACGCGGCTGTCGGCGCAAGTCAGGATCGTCGCCCACGGCGTCTGCTTGCACGCCACCTCGTGGCGCTGCACGGCCAACTTGGCCAGATTGACCGCGCAGACGTTGGGTGCGCTGACGAATTGCGCATTGCCGGCCTTCAGCTTCGCCAACGCCTCGTCCGCTTTCTGGCCGGTCTCTGCGGCCGTGGGAATGTGTTCCTCATGGTCGACGACCGGGCAGCCGACGACCGGCTCGCCGCCGGCGGCAAAGGCGCGGCCGGCGCCGAGCAACGTCGACGCGGCCATCCCCGTTGCTGCGAGCGAGAGAAATCTGCGACGGTTGGGCGCGAGCTGGCGACACTGGATGCACATGTTTGAACCTCCTGGCTGGCCCCATCGTCCGCCGAAATGGCTTAAAGATTGTATTCTACTATTACGACATGATTTAAGGTACTACAATCTTAGCGTACATGGCCGCGCGTATGGCGAAGACGGGTCCGACGGCGAATTCCGACGGCGAAAAATTCCGTATCAGAACGGGTGCGGCTGCCAGATCATCAGGACGAAAATACCGAGCACGCCCAGAAAAGCCGGCCAGCCGAGCCAGAACCAGATGCGGAACAGGCGATAATATTGCGGCGGCAATGGCTGCGCCTTGACGGCGGCCTCTTGGGCCAGATCGCGCATGCGCATCTGGATGAAGACCACCGGCAGCCAGCACAGCCCGACCAGCACGTAAAGCCCGAGCGACCATAACAGCCACGGCTCGTCGAACCACGACAAGCCGATGGTGTCGACGAGCGCCCAGCCGCTGAGCGGCTGCAGCACGACGGCCGTCGCGATGAAAATGAAGTCCGCGATGACCACGAAGCGCGCGGTCACGGCGATGACGCCGGCATGACCGGTGCGGTGCGCCATCAACATGAAGAAGGCGATGCCGATACCGGTGCCGAACAGCACCGAAGCGCCGATGAAATGGATGAGCTTGAAGAGGTAGATGAATTCCATCAGCGCTCGTCCGTGATCGCGGGCGTGAGCAGGATCGCGGTGCTGAGTCGTTTCGCTCCTCGCAATGACGATCTCGAACTAGAACGGAATCTCGTCGTCCATGTCGCCGCGCGGACCACCACCGCCGCGCCCGCCGGCACCCGCCGCGGCGACCTTGCGCGAGGGACCCGGCGAGCCGAAGTCGCCGGCATCGTCGCTGCCGAACTCACCGCCGCCGCCGCCCGCCCCAGCGCCGCCGGCGCCGCCGGGACGATCGAGCAGCGTCAGTTCGCCGCGAAAATTCTGCAGCACCACCTCGGTCGAGTAGCGTTCCTGGCCCGACTGGTCCTGCCACTTGCGCGTCTGCAACTGACCTTCGATGTAAACCTTGGAGCCCTTTTTCAGATATTGCTCCGCGACCTTGCACAGATTCTCATTGAAGATGACGACGCGGTGCCACTCGGTCTTTTCCTTGCGTTCGCCGGTGGCCTTGTCCTTCCAGTTCTCCGACGTCGCCAGCCGCAGATTGACGATCGGCCGCCCGTCCTGGGTGCGACGGACTTCGGGATCGGCGCCCAGATTGCCGATCAGAATCACTTTGTTGACACTTCCCGCCATGACACCCTCCGAAGTCACACTCGCCAAACGCACGCGCGCAATTCAAACATAGGCGCGCCTCACGCAAACCGCGCGGGCCGCAAAGCGTTACGCCGACCAGGCCGGCGCGCCGCCCTGCCGGGAGAGCCTAGTGCCGGACACTGCCGCCGCACCAGCCCGCGACACGGCCCTGCGGCCTTTTCCCCAACAGACTTTCACCGCCAGACTTTCGCCGGTCTGTTTCCTTTTTCCGGTCACTTTGGAGCCTCAGCTTTGACCGTTCGGGATCGGGGGCGCGACGCGCGAAAGCAATGTTCTTATTTTGTTCTAAGGTAAAATGCAATGGCAAAATTGCAAGTACAAGTGTAACGCCGCCGTCATCGATGGATGCAGGTTGTTGATATAAATCATTGAAATTCGCGACTCGCGCGGTAAACAGGCGATGTTACGGTAAGGTTAACCAAGCTGCGGAAAGTAACCGGATGTTGCTTTTCGGTAACATCTTTTACATGCCCGATCAGGTACTTATTGGCCTGGGCAGGCGGGGATGTCGGGGATGTTGGGAATTGTAAAGGCGTGACGCTGACCACGAACAAGGCTGCTGAGAACAAGCTGCCAAAAACACTGCGGCGTCGCAGGTGAAAGAGGAGTGTCGGATGAAACGTTTTGTGTTTGCCGGGGCGCTTGCGCTCGCCGCCGGGGGTCAAGCGCTGGCCGCCGACCTGCCCCCGCCCATGGCGCCGCCGCCGCGGGCGCCCGCGACCTATGTGCCTGCCCCGGTGCCGATCTTCACCTGGTCCGGCATCTATATCGGTATCAACGGCGGCTACGGGTTCGGGACTGCGACAGCCTCCGGCGGCGGCGGCAGCATAAGCCCCAACGGCTTCCTGGTCGGCGGCACGCTCGGCGGCAACTATCAGTTCGGCAACTTCGTGGTCGGCCTGGAAGGTGATGGCGACTGGTCCAACCTCGACGGCACCAACACGACCGGCTGGCTGCGAAGCCAAAAGCACGTGGCTGGCCACCGTCCGCGGCCGCGCCGGCTATGCTTGGGACCGCGTGTTGTTCTATGGCACCGCCGGCGGCGCCTTCGGCAACTTGCAGGTGGTCCGACTGGTGGACCGTTCACCAGCGGATCGCAAGCCGGCTGGACCGCGGGCGCCGGTGTCGAGGCAGCCTTCGCGCCGAATTGGACCGCCAAGGTCGAATACCTTTATGTCGACTTCGCCGGGCTGACCTGCACGACCTGCGGCGGCGGAGCACCTTCCGTGACGCTGACCGAAAACCTCGTGCGGGCCGGCATAAACTACAAGTTCAGCTGGTAATGGCGTTCGCTGCGATCGATGCGGAGCGGCTCTGCCGCGCGTTTTTGAGTACCGCTCGATCGCGGCAACAAGTGAGGGCCGGCTCCATGCCGGCCCTCGTCGTTGCGAAGCGGGGCGACGCCACCAACGACGACTGCGGTCGCGAATGACGCTTTCGCGGATCAACTCGTAGAGGGAATTTGCATGAAGCGAATCTTGTTCGCCGTTGCCGCTGCGTTGAGCGTATCGCCGGCGCTCGCGGCTGACCTCCCGCCCCCCGGCCCCGCGCCGGTGGCCCCCGCCTACTACAAGACGCCCGAGCCCACCTACTACAACTGGACCGGCTTCTATCTCGGCATTAACGGCGGTGGCGCCTTTGGCCAGAGCAACTGGACCGATCCGGTCGACCCGTCGACCGGCAACTTCAGCGTTGACGGCTACCTCATTGGCGGCACGATCGGCGCCAACTACCAGGTCGGCTCGTGGGTCCTCGGCATCGAAGGCGACTGGGATTGGGCAAATATCGACGGTACGACAACGTCGAACTGCGGTGGTTATACCTGCGAGACGAAGAGCGATTGGCTCGCCACTGTCCGCGGACGCGTTGGCTATGCGTGGGATCGTCTGCTGGTCTACGGGACGGGCGGCGTTGCCTTCGCCGACGCCGAGGCCGGAGCCGGATTCCTTCCCTTCAACAGCTCCACGCAAGTCGGCTGGACGGCCGGCGCCGGCATTGAATATGCCTTTCTGCCGAATTTGACGGCGAAGATCGAGTATCTGTATGTCGGTCTTCAGGACCAATCGTGCCCCCGTGGGAGTTGCGGCGGCGGCACCTTCCTCAATCCGGTCAACACAAGCGTCTCGCTGAACGAGAACATCGTCCGCGGCGGCATCAACTACAAATTCGGCTGGGGCGGCTGGTAACGCGTATGAACGCGGGCCGCGCCAGCCGCGGCCCGGCTTTGTCTTTGCCCGGGGCCGGCCACCGTGGCCGGCCTGCGCGTTCCTGATCAGCAAACAGAAGGATTTGCATGAAGCGTATTCTGTTGGCCGGAGCATTCGCGTTCGCCGCGGTCACACACGCGACAGCCGCCGACATGCCGCCGGGCCCGGCGCCGGAAGTGCCGCCAGTCTATTACAAAGCCGCGGAGACTGCGTACAACTGGACCGGCTTCTATCTCGGCATCAATGGCGGCTACGCGTTCGGCACCAGCAATTGGTATAACTCCGGGCTCGGATCAGGAACCGGCGATTTTAGCACGAGCGGCTTCCTGGTCGGCGGCACCGTCGGCGCCAACTATCAATCCGGCGCGATCGTGTACGGCGTCGAAGCCGATGGCGACTGGAGCAATCTCGACGGCAGCGTCGGCGCTTGCGTCTTCGGCGCAACCTGCGAAACCAAAAGCGACTGGCTCGCCACCGTGCGCGGCCGCATGGGGTATGCGTGGGACCGCCTGCTCGTCTACGTCACGGCGGGCGGCGCCTTCAGTAATGTCCAGGCCGGGTTGCAGGGCGGCAGCTTCAGCAGTTCGACCCAGATCGGCTGGACCGGCGGCGCCGGCATCGAAGGTGCCTTGGCGCCGAACTGGACCGCGCGGGTCGAATTGCTTTACGTCGATTTCGGCAACGCGTCCTGCACGACGGCTTGCGATCCGTCGTCCGGCACCACCACCAGCGTGTCGCTCACCGAAACCATCGTCCGCGCCGGCGTCGATTATAAATTCAGCTGGTGATTGAGCGGCCGTGTCCCGGATGCGCTGCGGCGTGAAACGATGCGGCGCTGATCCGGGACCTTCACGCGCTCGGCGCTTGTAACGATCCCGGTTCTGCAGCGCGGCGTTTCACGCCGCGCTGCGCCCGGGAAACGCGATACCGCCGCATTTTCCAGGGGACGGCCCTGCCCCGCCCTGCCCCGCGCCCTGGCAAAGCCGTGCCGTTCTTCCTATGTTCGTAGTCTCTGCGCCTCGACTGTGCGCGACCGGTCACCTGCCGCGGCGGCAGGGCAAAGCCGCTTTGCATGAACGATCTCTTCAAGGATAAAGACAAATCCGACGACAAGACCCCCGGCCGCCGCGATCAGCGCGCGCACGACCGCCGCACCATCGCGATTCGCGGCGCCCGCGAGCATAACCTCAAGAATGTCGACCTCGAGATCCCGCGCGACAGCCTGGTGGTGTTCACCGGCCTGTCCGGCAGCGGCAAGTCTTCGCTCGCGTTCGACACCATCTATGCCGAGGGCCAGCGCCGCTACGTCGAGAGCCTGTCCGCCTACGCGCGCCAGTTCCTGGAGATGATGCAGAAGCCGGACGTCGACCAGATCGACGGCCTCTCGCCCGCCATCTCCATCGAGCAGAAGACCACCTCGCGCAATCCGCGCTCGACCGTCGGCACCGTCACCGAGATCCACGATTATATGCGGCTCCTGTGGGCGCGCGTCGGCGTGCCCTATTCGCCGGCGACCGGGCTGCCGATCGAAAGCCAGACCGTGTCGCAGATGGTCGACCGCATTCTCTCCTTGCCGGAAGGGACGCGGCTTTATCTGCTGGCGCCGGTGGTGCGCGGCAGGAAGGGCGAGTACCGCAAGGAGCTCGCCGAGTGGATGAAGCGCGGCTTCCAGCGCGTCAAGATCGACGGCACCTTCTACGAAATCGCCGACGCGCCCGCGCTCGACAAGAAATTCAACCACGACATCGACGTGGTGGTCGACCGCGTGGTGGTGCGCGGCGACATCGCCGCCAGGCTCGCCGATTCGCTGGAGACCGCGCTCAAGCTCGCCGAAGGGCTGGCGGTAGCGGAATTCGCCGATGCCGGTTCTTCACCTCCCCCTGGAGGGGGGAGGTCGGCGAGCGAAGCTCGCCGGGTGGGGGTGCGCGGCGAGTCAGAACACCCCACCCCGGATCGCTTGCAGCGATCCGACCCTCCCCCTGCAGGGGAGGGTGTAAAAAAAATCGCTAAAATCCACGACCAGAGCGGCCCCGAGCGCCTCCTCTTCTCGGAAAAATTCGCCTGCCCCGTCTCCGGCTTCACCATCTCCGAAATCGAGCCGCGGCTGTTCTCGTTCAACAATCCGTTCGGCGCCTGCCCCAAATGCGGCGGGCTCGGGGTCGAGCAGCACATCGACGCCGACCTCGTCATTCCCGACAAGGAACGCACGCTGCGCAAGGGCGCGATCGCGCCATGGGCGAAATCGTCGTCGCCTTATTACGTGCAGACGCTCGCCGCGCTCGGCAAGCATTACAAATTCACCCTCGACACCAAATGGAAGGACCTGCCGAAGAAGACGCAGGACGCCATCCTGCACGGCTCCGGCAACGTCGAGATCAAATTCTCCTACGACGACGGCATGCGCGCCTACGAGACCAAGCGGCCGTTCGAAGGCATCATCACCAATCTGGAACGCCGCTACCGCGAGACCGATTCGGAATGGGCGCGCGAGGAGATCGCCCGCTATTTCACCGACGTGCCGTGCGAGGCCTGCCACGGTTTCAGGCTCAAGCCCGAGGCGCTGTGCGTCAAGATCGGCGGCCGCCACATCGGCGAAGTCTCCGAAATGTCGGTCAAGGCGGCGGCCGGCTGGTTCGCCGAACTGCCGGAACAACTCAACGCCAAGCAGAACGAGATCGCCGTCCGTATTCTGAAAGAGATCCGCGAGCGGCTGAATTTTCTGGTCGATGTCGGGCTCGATTATCTGACGCTGGCGCGCGCCTCCGGCACGCTGTCGGGCGGCGAGAGCCAGCGCATCCGGCTCGCCTCGCAGATCGGCTCCGGCCTGACCGGCGTCCTCTACGTGCTCGACGAGCCGTCGATCGGGCTGCATCAGCGCGACAACGCGCGGCTCTTGGAAACCCTCAAGCGGCTGCGCGACCTCGGCAACACCGTGATCGTGGTCGAGCACGACGAGGACGCCATCCGGCTCGCCGACTATGTGGTCGATGTCGGCCCCGGCGCCGGCGTCCATGGCGGCCGGATCGTCGCCGAGGGCACGCCGGCCGACATCATGGCGAACCCGAATTCGCTGACCGGCCAATATCTCAACGGCGTGCGCGAAATCCCGATCCCGGAGCGGCGGCCCTTCAACAAGACCCGCACGCTGAAACTGATCGGCGCCCGCGGCAACAATCTGAAAAATGTCACGGCCGAAATTCCGCTCGGTCTCTTCACCGGCATCACCGGCGTGTCCGGCGGCGGCAAGTCGACGCTGCTGATCGACACGCTCTACAAGGCGCTGGCGCGCCGGCTCAATGGCGCCCACGAAGCCCCCGCCCCGTTCGACCGCATCGAGGGCATCGAGCACCTCGACAAGATCATCGACATCGACCAGTCGCCGATCGGGCGCACGCCGCGCTCGAACCCCGCGACCTATACCGGCGCCTTCACGCCGATCCGCGAATGGTTCGCGGGCCTGCCCGAGGCCAAGGCGCGCGGCTACGAGCCCGGCCGCTTCTCCTTCAACGTCAAGGGCGGCCGCTGCGAGGCCTGCCAGGGCGACGGCGTCATCAAGATCGAGATGCATTTTCTGCCCGAACGTCTACGTCACCTGCGACGTCTGCAAGGGCAAGCGCTACAACCGCGAAACGCTCGACGTGCTGTTCCGCGGCAAATCCATCGCCGACGTGCTGGACATGACGGTCGAGGAGGCGCTGGAATTCTTCAAGGTCGTGCCGCGCGTGCGCGACGTGCTGACGCTTCTGCGCCGCGTCGGCCTCGACTACATCCATGTCGGCCAGCAGGCGACGACGCTCTCCGGCGGCGAAGCGCAACGCGTCAAACTCGCCAAGGAATTATCCAAGCGCGCCACCGGCCGCACGCTCTATATTTTGGACGAGCCGACCACCGGCCTGCATTTCCACGACGTGGCAAAACTGCTGGAAGTCCTCCACGAGCTGGTCGAAACCGGCAACACCGTCGTCGTCATCGAGCACAACCTCGAAGTCCTCAAAACCGCCGACTGGATCATCGACCTCGGCCCCGAAGGCGGCGACGGCGGCGGCGAGATCGTCGCGGCGGGGACGCCGGAGGAGGTTGCCGCGGTGAAGCGGAGTTATACGGGGCAGTTTCTAAAGCCGGTGCTGGCGCGGGGGAGCGGCGCGGGCGGGAAGCGGCGGAAGCGGGTCGAGGCGGCGGAGTAATTCGGCGGTTTGTTCTCTACCGAACGGAAGAAGAGCACAGCGCCGACTGTGAAAGATTTCCATATGACGAGATTCCACGTCGAGTTTTTTTAGATACCAACATTGTCGACTGTCTGGTGAAATGGCCTAAGTGCGTGTTTGAAATGGAGGAGACGCCTCCTGGAATGCACGCAACACTTAAGACCGACATCGACTCTTTAATGCACGTGTTTCATGTTGGAGGTCGCGCCTACTGGGATTTAGTCGCTTCTGACTTGACACTAAAGGAGCTTTCAGCCACGCCGGACCCAGTCCTGCGCGATGAGCTTCTTGAGTACGGTGTGGGGTTCGTGGATTTGGCGAATAATAATGAGGAAAACAAGAGATATGCTGGCGACCTAGCGAGGCGTCTTCGCGGATCTCACTTTCTTGCGTCACTGCCAGATAGCAGTGACCGAGACTTACTAATCAGTCAGTAATATAGGCTACATCTGGGGCTTTGAAGAGCGAGCGGATGAGAGCCGGATTGTTCTGGAGATCGAGCAAGTCGGCCTCGATGCGGTCCTGCAGGGATTGACCATGGGCGAGCGGACGTTTGGCCGTTCCGGTGCGCTTGACATAGTTCCAGACCAGTTCGTCCGGGTTGAGTTCCGGTGCATAGCCGGGCAGGAAGTATAATTGCAGTTTGCCGGCGGTGGATTGGGCGTAGTTCTGCACGATTCTGGCCTTATGCGCAGGCAAGCTGTCGAGGATCAGGAACAGCGGCCGTTTGCGATGGCGCATCAGTTGGCCGAGCATGGCAACAAATAACTCGGCGCTCATGCCGCCTTTGTAGGTTGCAAACCAGAACGCGCCTTTGGCGTTGACGGCGGAGGCCGCCGAGACCGACTGACGGGGGCCCGGCACCGCGACCACGGGCGTGTGCCCTTTGGCGCTCCAGGTCGTGCCCTGCACCACGTCGGCGCGGAAACCGGATTCATCCCAAAAATTAGATTTCCGCGCCGCAGCGTTTCGCCCGTGCTGCAATGCGCGGATAGGTGTCGCGCTTCCACGCCTCGATCGCCTCCGGATCGCGCTCATAGGCGCGCAACAGCGGTTTTTGCGGTGTCAGCCCCAGGCCGGCCAGCAACTTGCCGACCGACGCCAAGCTGAGCTTGACGGCAAATTTCTCCGCCACCATCTCGCCAACCACCTGCCGCGTCCACAGACCAAAATCAAATCCGTATTGACGCGGGTCCCGCCCGTTGATCCAGCGAAACACCTGCCGAGCTTGTTTGATGTTCAGCTTCGGCGGACGCCCCGTCCCCTGGCGCGAACGCAGCGCACGCAGTCCCCGGCCGCGACCCTTCACCCGACCCAGCCATTTGTAAATCGTGGTGCGACAGAACCCGTACGACGCAATGACGGCGCTCGGCGCCTCGCCTTCCTGCACCCGCTCGACCGCCATCCGCCGGATTTCCTCCAGCGTCTTGTGGTCCAGCGTCCGTCCATCCCGAAATCATGATTCGCAATACAACAAATCGCCTCAACACGCAATCATAAAGTAGCCTAAATTACTGACTGATTAGTAATTGCGCATGCAGTTGCGTATCAATGCGATGCGTTTTGCACGCGGGATCTTCGCTCAATCCATCGGAAAAGAGCTTCACTTCGATCTCTGCCATTGAAAATTATAACACCCGCTGAATGGTGGCAGCACATCAAGCCCTGGGCTGGATTGTGGTGCTAAAGCAAGCGTAGCCCGGCTTGAGCACCGCGAAAGGCCGGGAACGGGGTCGAGCTGAAAGTGCCTCCCCGGATTTCGCTTCGGTCAATCCAGGCTACATTTCACGCCGCATCCGCGGGCCGAACGCGGCGGGTAATCTCCGCTCCCCGCTCGCGTTCGACCACCGCGATGTCGTATTGGCCTTGCAGGTCCAGCCAGAACTGCGCGCTGTTGCCGAAATATCGCCCGAGGCGGACGGCGGTATCGGCAGTGATCGAGCGTCGCCCGTTCAAGATGTCCGTGATGCGTCCGGACGGTACGCCGATGTCGAGGGCGAGGCGATTGGCGCTCAATCCGCGCGCCGTCAATTCACGCTTCAACAGGCGGCCCGGATGGGCGGCAGGAGGCATTGTTGTCATCCCTCAACAGTAAGACAGCACGAATTGCGGGGCAATTCCGACGCCGTCATCCTGAGGTGCGACCCCCGACTTGATCGGGGGGAGCCTCGAAGGATGCTGCCGCAGCGGCGGGGCTTTGCGTCCTTCGAGGCTCGGCGCATCGAAGCCAAGTATACGCAGGCTGCGCCTGCTATGGCGCCGAGCACCTCAGGATGACGGCGTGGGGATTTGCTCGCACCGTCCTATCCGCTGATGCGGCTTTGCGGTAAAGCGTGAGGTCAGGAGCTGGAAATGACCAGGACGCGGAAGTGGAAAGAATTCGTTCGCGAAGGCAAATATGCCGCCGAGGTACCAATCGAGCTTACCTACAGCGACGAGAGCTGGTCGCCGACCATGTCACTCGATGACGCGCAGAAGCTCGAAGCCGTCCGCCTCGCGCTCCAGCGCGGCGACATCGCTGAAGCCGCCAAATACGGCCGCGTATTCGAGTTGACGCCGGTGGCGGCGAAATGATCGCGGCGGCCGAACTCGACGAGCTGATTCTTTCCTTCTGCGACGTGCGTTGGCTGAAGGTCGCCAGGATCTTCGGCAACACCATGCAGGTTCTCGAAGATCGCGGTATTCAAATTTCGGGCGGCGTGGCGGAAGCGCTCGACGCGCGCTTGGAGGCTTTGGTCAAAAGCGGACGACTGGAAGCCGAAGGAAACATTCGGCGCTGGCGGTTCAGCGAAGTGCGCCTGCCGGCCGGGGCCGCCGTGGCGAAATCTTAACGACACCGGGGTATGGGTCGGAAAACTGGGCCATCGCGTTGCCGCCACGACCGTGTTGCCGTGCCGGTTCGGCCCTTGGGAGTCATGGCGACAAGGACCGGCGTCAATGTTCTATCTTGCGGCCAACTGGCAGAAAGCCCTGCCCTTTCTCAGCGTCATCGGTTTGGCGGCCTGGTTCGTCCTGTTCCGGCACGATCCCTTAAGCGAGCGCGCGCTGTTTGCGGCGCTGCTGGTCATCTATCTCGCTGCATCAGATCGAGGAGCATCTGTGGCCGGGCGGCTTTCGCCAGTTCACCGACGCCCACGTGTTCCACAGCGGCCGCGACGATTGGCCGGTCGGCATCTCCGGCGTCGCGTTGGTCAATACCGGGTATGTCTGGCTGCCGGTCGGGCTTGCCGTTGTTTTCCCCGATACGCTGCGCTGGCTCGGGCTCGCCTGGGTCGGCCTGACGCTCATCAACGGCATCATCCACATCGTGACGACGATCCGGCTGCGCATCTACAATCCCGGGCTCGTCACCGGCATCGTGCTGTTGGTGCCCTTCACCGTATTCGTGCTGGCGCTCGAGGTCTCGCGCGGCATGTTGACCGCCGGCGATGTCGCGCTAATCGCCCTCGCCGGCGTCGTTCTGCACCTCCCCGTCGCGGCGCTGTTCGTCGTTCCGTTCCTGCGGCGGCGTTGGGCTTCGGCCGAGCGAGCGTAGGCGTCGCCGAGCTACCGCTACCCCCCGCTTGACGCCGCCCGCGGTCCGGCCGAGCATCCGTGGAAACCGGCGACGACCGGGCGCGGAGGGGGGATCAATGGCTTTCGCTTACACGGCGCAGGAGCGCGCAGCGCTCGACGCGCGGGCGGGCGCGCTGCTCGAGGAATGTCCTGACGTCGGGTCGTTCATCCGCCGGGGGCTGTCGCACGATCCGGATGCCGAGGCGCTGGTTTATTTGCGTACCGCGCTCGACCCGGCGCCGGTCGTCACCAACGCTGCCGACATGCTCGGCCTGCTTCACGCCGCGCGGCGCTGGCTGCGCCGGAACGGCGTCGGGCCGAACGACGTCGTTTCGTTGTTCGCGCCGAACTGCACGGCAACCTCGATCGCCTACTGGGCCGCGATGAGCGCGGCCGCCGTGCAGCCGCTCAATTTGTTGTTCACGCGCGAGGCGGTCGCGGCGCAGGTCAATGCGGTCAAGGCCAAGATCCTGTTCGCGCCGCCGCCCGGCATGCCGGGCGGGCTTTATGAGAAAGTCGAAGGCCTGGAGAAACTGGCGCCGAGCCTGGAGCGCATCGTCACGCTGCCGCTCGACGGCCGCGTCGCGTTCGGCGACGAGACGCTGACACCTGAAGATGCGCCGAACGACACCGACACCGCCGACCCCGACCGTATCGTCGCGCTGTTGCCGACCGGCGGCACCACCGGCGCGCCGAAGATCGTGCCGCTGTCGAACCGTAACGTCGTATCGTCGTCGATCGCATCCATGCTCGCGCACGATTTCCGGACCGGCGGCCGTTATTTCATCGCCTTGCCGCTGTTTCACGTCGGCGGCGCATTCTGCACCAGTCTCGCGGCGCTCGGCGCCGGCGTCACGCTGATCATTCCGACCGCCGGCGGCTTCCGCAATCCCGACGTGGTGGCGAATTTCTGGCGCATCATCGCGGCGCAGCGCATCACCCACGGCGCGCTGGTGCCGACCGGGCTTGCCGCCGCCGCGGCCATTCCGCGCGATGGCGCGGACATCTCCTCCCTGCGCGCGTTTGCCACCGGTGCCTCCGTCTGTCCGCCGGAGATCGAACGGCGTTTTCTTGCCGTCTGGCCGGGCGATTGCGTGCGGCAGCTCTACGGCATGACCGAATTCGCCGGCGGCATCACGCAGACGCCGCACGATCGCGCCCAGCATCCGGGGTCCGGCGGCATCCCCGCCGCGCTGGCCGAAATCGCGGTGCTGGCAAACGGAAACATCCATCGCGGGCCGTCGACGCCGAGCGGCGAAATCCTCGCCCGCGGGCCGCAGATGTTTTCCGGCTATTTCGACCCGCGCCAGGTCGGCGCCACGTTTCATGACGGCTGGCTGCGCAGCGGCGATCTCGGCCGCATCGGCGACGACGGCGAGATCTATGTCACCGGCCGCGTGAAGGACGTGATCATCCGCGGCGGCCACAACATCGACCCCGCGAGCATCGAGGACGTGGCGCTGAGCTTTCCCGGCGTCGCGCTCGCCGCGGCGGTCGGGCGGCCCGATCCTTATGCCGGCGAGACGCCGATCCTGTTCGTGTCGCCCGTGCCGGGCAAGACCATCGATCGCGCCGCGCTCGCCGACCACATGCAGGCGGGCGTCGCCGAAGCGCCGGCGCGGCCGCGTGCGGTCGTGGTGCTCGACGATATGCCGATGACGCCGGTCGGCAAGATCTTCAAGCCGCGCCTGCGCGAACTCGCCGCCGAGGACGCTGCCCGCGAGCTGCTGGCCTCCGCCCTGCCCGGCATCGCCGTCGAGATCGCCGCGGAGCACGCCGAGCGCGGTCTCACGCTCCGCGCCAAAGTCCCCTCAACGGCCGCCGAAGCCGCTCGCGCGGAGCTTGGCAAGCTGCCGATCGGGTTCGAGATCGCGTCGGAGTGAGGGAGCGAGGGACGACAGGTAACTCCCACGCCGCCAGGACGAAGCCGCTGCCGGAGCACCAAACAAACAATCAGTCCAGCCTGCGTTGCCGGGGTCGGATTTCGCCAGCCGGTCGGCAGATCGCAAGCCCGTCGCGGAACGTTTTCAGCGCCTCAGGCAGATTGCCCTGCGCCACCAGCACGTCGCCCACACGATCGTACGACACCGACAGATCGCGCTGCCAGCCCGCGTTGCCGGGGTCGGATTTCGCCAGCCGGTCTCTGATCGCAAGCCCGTCGCGGAACGTTTTCAGCGCCTCAGGCAGATTGCCCTGCGCCACCAGCACGTCGCCCACACGATCGTACGACACCGACAGATCGCGCTGCCAGCCCGCGTTGCCGGGGTCGGATTTCGCCAGCCGGTCTGCTGATCGCAAGCCCGTCGCGGAACGTTTTCAGCGCCTCAGGCAGATTGCCCTGCGCCACCAGCACGTCGCCCACACGATCGTACGACACCGACAGATCGCGCTGCCAGCCCGCGTTGCCGGGGTCGGATTTCGCCAGCCGGGCGGCAATCGCAAGCCCGTCGCGGAACGTTTTCAGCGCCTCAGATTTTCGCCAGCCGGTCTCTGATCGCAAGCCCGTCGCGGAACGTTTTCAGCGCCTCAGGCAGATTGCCCTGCGCCACCAGCACGTCGCCCACACGATCGTACGACACCGACAGATCGCGCTGCCAGCCCGCGTTGTCGGGGTCGGATTTCGCCAGCCGGTCGCTGATCGCAAGCCCGTCGCGGAACGTTTTCAGCGCCTCAGGCAGATTGCCCTGCGCCACGAGCACGTCGCCGACTCTGTTGTAGGACACCGACAGGTCGCGCTCATCTCCCGTGCGGCGTGCGGCTTCCATTGCGCCGCGGAATGCTGCATCGGCTTCCGCCAACGAACCGGTCGTCACACAAATATCGCCGAGATCGATCCACTCCCAAACCGAATCCGGCGCCAGCGCGACGAGCTGCTTCAACGTCGCCTTGGCCGAGGCGTAATCGTAGCCGAGCCGTTCGACCGCGGCTTTTTCCGCGAGCAGCGGCACGAGCCTCTGCCGGCGCGCCTCCTTCCTTTTCCGGCCCTGCCCCGTCGTGACGATCGCGTCGCGGATGGCTTCGTCGTGATACCAGGAGCTGCCGGACGACGCGAACACG
Source organism: uncultured Pseudomonadota bacterium (assembly GCA_963836095.1). Taxonomy (GTDB): domain Bacteria; phylum Pseudomonadota; class Alphaproteobacteria; order Rhizobiales; family Xanthobacteraceae; genus BOG-931. Next base: position 107,655 of record CAWIHU010000008.1, on the reverse strand, counting down.
GCGCCGGGCGGCAGCACGACATTCGCCGCGGGCGCCACCGGTTCGGCTGCGCCTGCCGGCGCGAACCGGCCCCGGGCTGGGAACGTGTAGATCTTCGCCGATCCGGACAAATTCGTCGTCATGGTTTGCTTCCTTCGGGGGCGCAGAAGCCGGCCACCCATCATTGTCGCCGTTGAGTCTCTTCCAGCAATATAACCCCTTTGCTCAGTCATCGCTCGACATGGCGCCCAGAAAATAAGCGCATGACTACAATATGTGCATCGGTCATTTTGCTTATTCTGTTCTCAAACGCTGGTCAGGTAAATTTGTTGCGACGCCGTAACGACCGCCGCCGGCAGCACGGCGCGACCCCGATTGGCACGCTAAATGCTTGAGAACGCAGCGGGAGGCGGCGTCCGGTCGCCGTTTGCGGCTGCGCACGCACTGGTTCACCCTCAAAACTTGCACACCTTCAAACCTTGCACATCAGCTTCAAGAGAGATGGCAATGACGAAATACAAACTCGAATACATATGGCTCGACGGCTACACGCCGGTGCCGAACCTGCGCGGCAAGACCCAGATCAAGGAATTCGCCGCATTTCCGACCCTCGAGCAGCTGCCGCTGTGGGGCTTCGACGGCTCGTCGACGATGCAGGCCGAAGGCCACAGTTCGGACTGCGTGCTCAAGCCGGTCGCGGTCTATCCCGACGGCGCGCGCACCAACGGCGTGCTCGTCATGTGCGAAGTGATGATGCCGGATACCAAGACGCCGCATCCGTCGAACAAGCGCGCCACCATTCTCGACGATCCCGGCGCGTGGTTCGGCTTCGAGCAGGAATATTTCTTCTACAAGGACGGCCGCCCGCTCGGCTTCCCCGCAAGCGGCTATCCCGCGCCGCAGGGCCCCTACTACACCGGCGTCGGCTACAAGAATGTCGGCGACATCGCCCGCAAGATGGTCGATGAGCATCTCGATCTCTGCCTCCACGCCGGCATCAACCATGAAGGCATCAACGCCGAGGTGGCGAAAGGCCAGTGGGAATTCCAGATCTTCGGCAAGGGCTCCAAGAAGGCCGCCGACGAAATGTGGATGGCGCGCTATCTGATGCTGCGCCTGACCGAGAAATACGGCGTCGATATCGAGTTCCACTGCAAGCCGCTCGGCGACACCGACTGGAACGGCTCGGGCATGCACTGCAATTTCTCGACCGCCTTCATGCGCGAAGTCGGCGGCAAGGAGTATTTCGAGGCGCTGATGAAGGCGTTCGAGGCGGCGCGCGAGGATCACATCGCGGTCTACGGTCCGGACAACCACATGCGGCTGACCGGCAAGCACGAGACCGCCGCGATCCACGATTTCACCTACGGCGTCGCCGACCGCGGCGCCTCGATCCGCGTGCCGCACTCCTTCGTCAACAACGGCTACAAGGGCTATCTGGAAGACCGCCGGCCGAACTCGCAAGGCGACCCCTACCAGATCGCCTCGCAGGTTCTCAAGACGATCGCGACCGTGCCGACCAGCGGCAGCGTCAGCGCCGCGGCGTAAGCCGCTTGCGTTTAATCGCGGCTTGAAAACTTTATGGCCGGGCTTGTCCCGGCCATTTTATTTGAAATAGCTGACGCCGCAGGCCTGGTTGCCGACGCGCGTCTCGAGCGATTGCTTGACCGCCGTCGTCTTGGTTCCGGGCTTGGGAAATTTGTAGTCCATGGTGACGTAGCTGCCTTCGGCCGCGTCATGGACGACATCGTAGGCACGCTGGCCGATCGGATCGTCCCGCAGCTTGAGATCGCGGATGTCGGTGCCGACGAGCGCCGGGCTGAGATACGCCGTGAAATTGCCGTCCGTCAGACTGAAGCAAAAGACGTAAAGATCGCGGTCGCGGAACTGTTTGTTGTCGGGATCGTTGAACGCCTTCAACGCCGCGGTTTCGTCGGCCTTGAGGGCGGCGACGGCGCGATCGAGCATCGCCCGCGCCTCTTCCGGCGTGCCGAAGGGGTCGGCGCGAACGACCGTGGCGCCGGCGCACAGCGACGCCGCCAGCGCGGCGGCCAGGGCGAATGTCGACAATGTTCTGATCATGAGCGTGTTACGCGTTCCCGGCTGAGATCGTGCAATGCCGCGAAGGATAGCGATTTTTCCTCCGGCGCGGAACAGTTGACGGCGCATCGCGGCTTTTCCGCGGCGGTGTTGGGTCGATCCGGCATGGCGACTATACTGCGGTCATGACCGACATTGTCCGTGACAATCCGGCGCTGTCCCGCTTCGAGCTCGACGCCGACGGCGTCACGGCGGTGGCGAATTATCGCCTCGCCGGCGGCGTGATGACGTTCACCCACACCGAAGTTCCGCCGCACGCCCGCGGCGCCGGCATCGCTTCCCGGCTGATCGCCGGCGCGCTCGCGGCGGCGCGGGCGCGGGAACTCAAAGTGGTGGCGCAGTGTTCATTCGTGAGCGCCTACATCGAACGGCACCCCGAGTTTCGCGATCTATTGGCATAGCGGTGGGCTTCGCTGCTTGCCGCCGAGCTGCGGCGGCCCCATTTCGGTCGCGCTGTTTTTTAAAAAGAGGCCATTCATGCACGTCGATCTTGCCGGGCTGCGCGCCCTGGTCACGGGGTCCACCAAAGGCAGCCTGACGCGGCATTACGGGCCGCGCATGCGCGACAAGGGATTCGGCCGCATCGTTTTCATCTCCTCGGAATCCGGCGTGCAGATCCCGACCGAGATGATCCATTACGGCTTCACCAAATCAGCCGATCTCGCCTTGACGCGCGGCTTTGCACAGGCGCTGGCGGCCAGCGGCGTCACCGTCAATGCAGTGCTGCCGGGGCCGACCCGCACCGAGGGCGTCGAGGCGATGTTCAAATCCATGTTCAAATCAATGGGCCAGTCGCTCGACGATCCCAAGGCCGAACGGGCCTTCATCGACAGCGGCCGCCCAAGCTCGATCATCAAGCGGCTGGCGCGGCCGGAGGAGGTCGCCGACGTGGTCGCGTTCCTGTGCTCGCGCGAGGCGAGCGCCATCACCGGCTCGCCGGTGCGCGCCGACGGCGGCGTGGTGATGTCGATTACTTGAAGCTCGAGCGCGGCAGCGCGCTCAGGAACGGCGACCCATGAACCAGCCGATGGCGAGCAGGACAACGCCGACCACGGCGGCGACAATGCCGTGCTTGTAATGCATGTGGCTCGAGCCGGCGACGTGCCCAGGGAAGAAGCTCGGCAGCGAGTCGGCCGGCAGCACGAAATAGACGACGGCGACGATGATGAGCAGAACTCCCAAGATATAGGCGATGATCTTCATGAAACCCGGTCCCTTCCTGACGCTCAATTCGGGCGGGAAAAGTAGCAAATCGGCGTCGGCGCGTCCGGCCGGCGCGCCCGTTTTACCCATGATTCTACCTCCGATCACGCGCTAAAGCTTGACGTGCGGCCGTTTGCCCTTGGCTTCGCTCGGCACTTTCACCAGCGCCTCGCCGTCCAACACCACGTCGCCGTCGACCTCGCACAGGCAAGAGAGCCGCGCCCGCGATTTCTCCGGAATGAGTTCGGCCACGGTTACGGTCACTTTGACGGTATCGCCGATCTTGACCGGCGCGCGGAAGTTGAGGGTCTGCGATATATAGATCGCACCGGGTCCCGGCAGGCGGGTACCGAGCACGGCCGAGATCAGGCTCGCCGTGTACAGGCCGTGGGCGATCCGCCGCCCGAACGTCGTCTTGGCGGCAAAATGCTCCGACAGATGGATCGGGTTGCGGTCGCCGGTGAGCTGGGCGAAGCCGACCACGTCGGAGGCGGCCACGGTTTTTTCCAACCGCTCGGTCATGCCGACCTCGAGGTCTTCGAAGAATAGGGTGCGAAGCGGCAAATTCGTCATGGCCGCATAGGAGCCCGCCGCCGCACGGCTGGCAAGCTGGACATTGGCATGAGGATTGGCCAAGCAGCGCTACATACACAAGCGCCGCGCGCGAAGATACCCGGAGAACCCATGGTCGACCTGACGCGCATCAAGCCCGGCCTGACCGGAACGGCCCAGATCATCGTCGCGAACGAACATACCGCGCCCTTTGTCGGCTCCGGCCGCATCGCGGTGCTGGCGACGCCGGTGATGATCAACGTGATCGAAGCGGCGGCCCTCGAGGCCATCGAACATCTTCTGCCGGAGGGCCATCAAAGCCTCGGGACGCATCTGGACGTGAGCCATGTGGCGGCGACGCCGGTCGGCCTGCGCGTCACCGCGACCGCGGAGGTCGTGAAGGTCGAAGGCCGCACGATCACGCTGCGTGTCGAAGCCCGCGATGAGGTCGAGGTGATCGGGAACGGTACCCACCAGCGGGTCGTTGTCAGCGTGGCGCGTTTCGACGAACGCGTGCAGCGCAAAACGCAGGCGGCGGAGCGTGATCGCCACCTCGAATAGATCAAAATCGTTGCCCACGGCTCGTGCTAGCCTTTTTTATGTATTGCCGCGCCGCCTGAGACGGCGGCGACTGGAGGACGATCATGGCTGCCGATGCGACGCTGACCCATGAATTGCGGGCGTTGAAGGAAGAGCTCGCCGCCGGACGGGGTGAGCGAGCCGCCGCGGCGGCCGAACAAGCCGAACACGCCGAGGAGCTGCAAGCCGAGCCGCCGCCGATGGAGGAAGCCGCCGAGGACCGGCACATCGTCGAACAGCTTCAGGATCTGATCGCCACCTTCAGGGATTACATCGAGGAGGCCGAGCACAACATCGAGGAACATCCGGCCGCGAGCGTGATCGGCGCCCTCCTCCTCGGCATATTGATCGGCCGCCATATCGGCAAACGCTAGGAGCCGCTTCCCATGTTCGACCAGTTCATCAGCCATCTTCAGGTTCTTTCCAAAGCCAATTCCCTGATCGCGCGGATCTGGCTTGCGGTCATGGCGCGGCGGTTCGCGCTGTTCGTGTTCGCCGGCTTGATCGCCGTGTTCGGACTGGCCATGGCCGACGTCGCCGGGTTTTTCGCGTTGCAATCGGTCGTGAGCACGGTGTGGGCGGCGACGATCGTCGCGCTCGTCGACTTCGCCATCGCGGCAGTGATGGCGCTCATCGCGCTCACCGCCAAGCCGGGACCGGAACTCGATCTGGCGCTCGAGGTCCGCGGCATGGCGATCAAATCGCTGCAGGCGGACGCGCGCGATCTCGAGGCGGGCGTCAAGGCTTATGGGCAGCAATTGCGCGACGCCAAGGACCGCATCGCCGGTATCGTCAGCAATCCGCTCGACATGGCGGCGCAGAAGCTGCTGCTTCCCGCCGTCATCGCCATCGTCAAAGGGCTGCGCGCCCGGCACGGCAAAGCCGGCAATCCTTGAGCCCGCGAGACGAGTTCCGGACCGAACCAACTCATTGCCTCGGGGGCGGCGGAGGCGCTGGTGGTGGCGCCGAGGGCCGCGGCGCTGCCGGGCCGCGGGGATCGTCCTTGTTGGACATGCATTTGGCGATGAACGTCTTACGCGCCGGGCCCTTGAGTTTCTGATCGTCGGCGCCGAACTTGCACGTTTCCATCCTCTGCTTTGCGGTCAGCGCAAAGGACGGCGCGGACGGCAACAGCGCGGTGAGCATCACGATCGCAATGGTGTATCGAAGCATTGGGAGACCCCCTGTCGGCCAGCCGTTGATCTTACCATTGATTACCATGGATCCCCACCGGCTTCGGAAGTTCGACCCGGGCGCCGGCCGCAACGCATGCGTCGCTACGGGCAACGGTAAAGCACCGCGTCATAATTTTTGTCGCGATCGACAAGCTCGACGGTCTTGTCGGGGCGTACGGTAAAGGTGACATCGCCGATCAACGGCCCGCCCGGAAACTCACATTCGACATGGGCGCTGACGCTGCTGCCGTCGCGCTTGGTGTCGAGGAAGGTGCAGACGCCGACCTGTGAGTCGATTTCCTGCGGCGAAATCTTCACCTGCACGTCGTGCGGGTCGCTACCGTCGCCCTTGCACGGCACGTTCTGCGTGTAATTGCCCGTGAGTGGAAAATCGTCGCCGGCGCACGCGGCGCCGGTACCTATGACAACGCCGATGGCCATCAACCCGGTGAGCGCAAAGACAACCTTCACCACGAGCCCCCAGACTTGAGCTCCGACGCTTGCGCCCCAGTAAAGGTTGCGCCCCCAGAGACTCGCCGCGGTCGCAGCCCCAAGGAAAATGTACCCAATAAACGCGCGCTCGCCAACCGGGATCGACGGATAATCGGCGCCCATCGGCGCGGCATCCACGACAAAAAAAGCGGCGCCCGCTAAGGGCGCCGCCGTGATTACCGTTGCCGCGGCGTCAGTGCGCGGTAAGGCCGGAGGAATCCTCCTCCACGATCGCCTCGGCGACCGCGGGCTTCGCCGTCGGCTCTTCCCACGAGATCGCCTCGGGCATGCGCACCAAAGCGCGGGCAAGCACCTCGTCCATGCGCGAGACCGGAATGATGTCGAGCCCGCTCTTGATGCTCTCGTTGATCTCGACGAGGTCCTTGGCGTTCTCTTCCGGAATGAGCACGGTCTTGATGCCGCCGCGGTGCGCGGCGAGGAGCTTCTCCTTGAGACCGCCGATCGGCAGCACGCGGCCGCGCAAGGTGATCTCGCCGGTCATGGCAACGTCGCGATGCACCGCAATGCCGGTCATCACCGAAACGATCGCCGTCACCATGGCGACGCCCGCCGACGGACCGTCCTTCGGCGTCGCGCCTTCCGGCACGTGCACGTGGATGTCGCGCTTGTCGAACATCGGCGGCTCGATGCCGAAGGCGGCCGAGCGCATGCGCACGTAGGACGCCGCCGCCGAGATCGATTCCTTCATCACGTCGCGCAGATTGCCGGTGACCGTCATCTTGCCTTTGCCCGGCATCATGGCGGCCTCGATGGTGAGGAGTTCGCCGCCGACGTCGGTCCAGGCAAGACCGGTGACGACACCGATCTGATCCTCGGCCTCGACTTCACCGAAGCGGTATTTCGGCACCCCGAGATAGTCGGCCAGGACCTTTTCGTCGACATGGACCATCTGCTTCTTCGAGATGGTCAGATCCTTCACCGCCTTGCGGATCAGTGTCGAAATCTCGCGCTCGAGGTTGCGCACGCCCGCTTCCCGCGTGTAGCGGCGAATGAGGGTGAGCAACGCGTCGTCGTCGATCGTCCACTCGTTCGGCGTCAGGCCATGCTTGACGATGGCGTGCGGGATCAGATGCTTGCGCGCGATCTCGATCTTCTCGTCCTCGGTGTAGCCGGCGATCCTTATGATCTCCATGCGGTCCATCAAGGGCGGCGGAATATTGAGCGTGTTCGCCGTGGTGATGAACATCACGTTGGAGAGGTCGTAGTCGACCTCGAGATAATGGTCGTTGAACGCCTGGTTCTGCTCGGGATCGAGCACTTCGAGCAGGGCCGAGGACGGATCGCCGCGGAAATCGGCGCCCATCTTGTCGACCTCGTCGAGCAGGAACAGCGGATTCGAGCTCTTCGCCTTGCGCATCGACTGGATGATCTTGCCGGGCATCGAGCCGATATAGGTCCGCCGGTGACCGCGGATCTCGGCCTCGTCGCGCACGCCGCCGAGCGAGACGCGCACGAACTCGCGCCCCGTCGCCTTGGCGATCGACTTGCCGAGCGAGGTCTTGCCGACGCCGGGCGGACCGACCAGGCACAGGATCGGCCCGGTCAGCTTGTTGGCGCGCTGCTGCACGGCGAGGTACTCGACGATGCGCTCCTTGACCTTCTCCAGGCCGTAATGATCGGCGTCGAGAATCTGCTCGGCGAGGACAAGGTCCTTCTTGATCTTGGACTTCTTGTTCCATGGGATCGACAAGAGCCAGTCGAGATAGTTGCGCACGACGGTGGCTTCCGCCGACATCGGCGACATCTGCCGCAGCTTCTTGAGCTCGTGCTGCGCCTTCTCGCGCGCCTCCTTCGACAGCTTGGTGCGCTTGATCTTCTCTTCCAGCTCGGCGACCTCGTCCTTGCCGTCCTCGTCGCCGAGTTCCTTCTGGATCGCCTTCATCTGCTCGTTGAGGTAATACTCGCGCTGCGTCTTCTCCATCTGCCGCTTGACGCGGGTGCGGATGCGCTTTTCCACCTGCAGCACGGAGATCTCGCTCTCCATCAGGCCGAGCACCTTCTCGAGCCGCTCGGTGACGCTCGGCGTCTCCAGGATGATCTGCTTGTCCGGAATCTTGACAGCGAGGTGCGACGCCACGGTGTCGGCGAGCTTGGCGTAGTCGTCGATCTGCTGCACCACGCCGACGACTTCCGGCGACACCTTCTTGTTGAGCTTCACGTAGCCTTCGAATTCGTTGACGACCGAGCGCGCCAGCGCTTCGGCCTCGACCTGATCGCCGGCGGAATCCGCGAGCACGACCGCGTCGGCCTCGTAATAGTCCTCGCGATCGGTGTAGCGCGTCACCTGCGCGCGCGCGGCGCCCTCGACCAGCACCTTCACGGTGCCGTCGGGGAGCTTGAGCAGCTGCAGCACGCTCGCGAGCGTGCCGATGGTGTAGATCGCGTCCGTCGCCGGATCGTCGTCGGAGGCGTTCTTCTGCGTGGCGAGCAGAATGAAGGTGTCCGAGCGCATCACTTCTTCGAGCGCCTTGATCGACTTCTCGCGTCCGACGAACAGCGGAACGATCATGTGCGGGAAGACGACGATGTCCCGCAGAGGCAGCACCGGATAAGCCCGGCTTTCACCGGACAGCAAGGGCGGTTTTGGTTTGGCGGCGGCTGTCATGGCCCCAATTCCTTTTTGTTGTGCACCTCCGTCGAAACCCGCTGAATGCGCTGTAACGACGGACTGCCGTTGGGCCGGGAGGGGTAACGGGGACGCCGATCATGTTGCGAGTTGATCAGGCCCCCACCCAGGTGGGCGGGTATGAAACCCTGCCCGGAGTAGTCTACGCCGAACTTGGTACGCACGATAACTTCGCGCACGGCACGACGCAGCTCGTTATAGGTGGCGTCGGCCCGCGGGCGTGTCAAGAAAGCCGGGAATTTCAAGTAAACGACGGCGCCGGCGCCGTGCGGCGTTCGATAGAAGTGCGGCCGCTGACAATGCGGCTGAAGATGCGGCCGATGCATTGGCGCCGAATTGCGCGGCGATGTGCAGTTGCGCGCGATCCCAGCCACCGCCTAGGCGCTCGCTCCGCCGGTCTCTCCGGCACGGTCCGACCGGTCGGCATAGATGTAGAGCGGCCGCGCGGCGCCTTCGACGACCTCGCGCGAGATGACGACTTCCTCGACTCCCTCGAGGCTCGGCAGATCGAACATGGTGTCGAGCAGGATTTGCTCCATGATCGAGCGCAGGCCGCGCGCGCCGGTCTTGCGGTCGATCGCCTTGCGCGCGATGGCGCTGAGCGCCTCGTCGGCGAGCGTCAAGTCGACCGTCTCCATCTCGAACATGCGCTGGTATTGCTTCACCAGCGCGTTCTTCGGCTCGGTGAGGATGCGCTTGAGCGATGGCTCATCGAGATCTTCGAGCGTGGCGACCACCGGCAGCCGGCCGACGAACTCCGGAATGAGGCCGTACTTGAGCAAATCCTCCGGCTCGACGTCGCGGAAGATTTCGCCCTGCTTGCGATCCTCCGGCGCCATCACTTTCGCGCCGAACCCGATCGAGGTCGAGCGGCCGCGCGATGAAATGATCTTTTCCAGGCCGGCGAAGGCGCCGCCGCACACGAACAGAATGTTGGTGGTGTCGACCTGCAGGAACTCCTGCTGCGGATGCTTGCGGCCGCCCTGCGGCGGCACGCTCGCGACCGTGCCTTCCATGATCTTCAAGAGCGCCTGCTGCACGCCCTCGCCCGACACGTCGCGGGTGATCGAGGGGTTGTCGGACTTGCGCGATATCTTGTCGATCTCGTCGATATAGACGATGCCGCGCTGCGCGCGCTCGACATTATAGTCGGCGGCCTGCAACAGCTTGAGAATGATGTTCTCAACGTCCTCGCCGACATAGCCGGCTTCGGTCAGCGTGGTGGCGTCGGCCATGGTGAAGGGCACGTCGAGGATGCGGGCCAGCGTCTGCGCCAGCAGCGTCTTGCCCGAGCCGGTCGGACCGATCAGAAGAATGTTGGATTTCGCCAGCTCGACGTCGTTGTGCTTCGACTGATGATTGAGCCGCTTGTAGTGATTGTGAACCGCGACCGAGAGCACCTTCTTGGCGTGATCCTGGCCGATGACGTAATCGTCGAGGACCTTGCGGATCTCCCGCGGCGTCGGGATGCCGTCGCGCGACTTCACCAGCGAGGACTTGTTCTCCTCGCGAATGATGTCCATGCACAGTTCGACGCATTCGTCGCAGATGAACACGGTCGGCCCGGCAATCAGCTTGCGCACTTCGTGCTGGCTCTTGCCGCAGAACGAGCAATAAAGCGTATTCTTGGAGTCCCCGCCGCCAACTTTGCTCATTCCCGTCTCCGTATTCACCTGGGGGCCAGCCGCGTGACCCTCGATACCTTACCGACCGCTGCGCTAAGAAACCGTAGCCCTGTTCCGCGACCCGTCAGCTCCGTGTTCCAACCGCCTCGCACGCTCGACCACTCGCATGTTCAACGGCTTGGCACTCTCAATCACAGTGCCAAACCCATGTCACTTCGTACAGCCTCGCATGCTAATGCCGTGCCAATCAAGAATCTATTAACGATAACGCCAGTTTACAGGGGTCCCCACCGACACCAGCGCCGGGAAGGCGTCCAGGCGGCGCTCGGAACCGCCCAACATGTACGAATCGGCGCAAATATCGCTGCAAACGGCTATACTTTGGCGAGCACCGGCTCACTTTTGAGCGAAGGCTCCTCCGGCCGCTTCGCGATCACCTTGTCGATGAGACCGAAGTCCTTGGCCATTTCCGCGGTGAGGAACATGTCGCGCTCGAGCGCGTCCTCGATCCGCTTCAACGGCTGCTGCGTGTGATGGACGTAGATTTCATTCAGGCGCCGCTTGAGATTGAGGATTTCCTGGGCGTGCAGCATGATGTCGGTGGCCTGCCCTTGGAACCCGCCGGACGGCTGGTGAACCATGATGCGGGCGTTGGGCAGTGCAAAGCGCAGGTCCTTCGCGCCCGCCGCCAGCAGCAACGAGCCCATGGATGCGGCCTGCCCGGTGCACAGGGTCGACACCGGCGGCCGGACGAATTGCATCGTGTCGTAGATCGCCAGACCGGAGGTCACGACCCCGCCCGGCGAATTGATGTACATCGACACTTCTTTCTTGGGGTTCTCCGCCTCCAGGAACAGGAGCTGCGCCACCACCAGCGAAGCCATGCCGTCCTCGATCGGCCCGGTGATGAAGATGATCCGCTCCTTCAGCAGCCGGGAATAGATGTCATAGGCCCGTTCCCCACGGTTGGTCTGCTCAACCACCATGGGAACGAGGTAGTTCATGTAGGTCTCGCGTGGGTCGCGCATGGGGTCACCTGTTCAGATCTCGGAGGTCAATCGCGTTGTCGGATCGGGGTCGGATCGGTGCGTATCGCTCGCGGATGTCTCGTTGGCCGAAAATGCTTTCCAGATCGTCTCGCCAGAACGTTCTGCAGTCTCACCGCAGCGGCTTGCCGAACTACCGGCGTAAGCACCTGCACGTTCAGTGTGGCTGAGTCGCGGCAGGCTGTCGAAGCGGCGGCGGCGGCCCAAGGAGATGGGTCAGCGCCGCGCATTCGGCTACGCAGCTATCGCACATAAGCGCGAAAGTTCCGGCGGCAAGACGCCACGCCGCCGCATCGGAACCCGCACTTACTCCTCGTCTTCCTTGAACAATTCCTCCCGCGAGACCGGCTTGTCGGTGACATCGGCGAGTTCGACGAGGAAGTCGACCACCTTATCCTCGAACAGCGGGGCGCGCAAAGACGCCAGCGCCTGCGGGTTGTTGCGATAATAATCCCAGACCTGCTTTTCCCGGCCCGGCAGTTGGCGCGCCTGCTCCATCACCGCGGCGGTCAATTGGTCGTCGGTGACCTTGATGTTGTTCTTCTCGCCGATCTCCGCGATCACCAGGCCGAGCCGCACCCGACGCTCGGCGATGCCGCGATATTCCTCGCGGGCCTTCTCCTCGGTGGTGCCTTCGTCGGCAAAGGTGCGACCCTGCTGCTTGAGGTCGTTCTCGACGCCCGCCCACACACTGGCGAACTCCTGCTCGACCAGGCTCGGCGGCGGCTCGAACTTGTGACTTTCGTCGAGCTGATCGAGCAACTGGCGCTTGAGCTTCTGGCGCGACACGGCCGCGTGCTCCCGCAGCACGCGGTCCTTGACCACTTCCCGCAGCTTGGCGAGCGATTCCAGTCCCAGGCCCTTGGCGAAATCGTCATCGACGGTGACGGCGCCGGGCGCCTCCACGGCACTCACGGTGACGGCAAACGTCGCGTTTTTCCCCGCCACGTCCTTGGCGCGGTAATCCTCGGGGAACTTGATGTCGAAGGTCTTGGCGTCGCCGGCCGCGAGCCCCAAAAGGTGCTCCTCGAATCCGGGAATGAACTGGCCCGATCCGAGATCGAGCGGGATGTCCTCGGCCTTGCCGCCCTCGAACGGCACGCCATCGATCGTGCCCTGAAACGAGATGGTGACGCGATCGCCCTTTTCCGCCGCGCCGCCGGCCTTGGCTTCGTACGGCCGGCTCTGATCCGCGATCGTCTGGATCGCCTGATCGATCTCGGCGTCGGTTGCCTCGGCGGTAAGCCGCGTGAGCTTGATGGTCTTGAAATCCGCGAGCGTGATCGGCGGGACGATTTCGATCTCGACCGTATAGGCGAGATCGGCATTGCCGTTGAAAATCCCCTCGACCGCGCCCTGCTCCTCGGGCAGCACCACCTTGGGCTCGATAGCCGGCCGCAGGCCCCGCTCGGAGACGATCTTGGTATTGGCCTCGCGCACGGCCGCCTCGATCACCTCGGCCATGGCGGAGCGGCCATAGAGGCGCTTGAGGTGGGCGACGGGCACCTTGCCCGGGCGGAACCCGCGCAACTGGATGCGGCCCTTGAGGTCATCGAGCTTTTCGTTGACCCGCGCTTCGAGGTCGCTGGCGGGAACGACGACGCGGAATTCGCGCTTGAGGCCCGCGGCGGCAGTTTCGGTCACTTCCATCGGCATGTCTCGTCCATCGGCATGTCTCGTGGCGGCCCGACATCGAGCGTGTCCCGGCCATTTGTTTATGTGGAAAAACCCACCCGGCTGGTGCGGGCGGAGGGGCTCGAACCCCCACGACTTTCGTCACGGGAACCTAAATCCCGCGCGTCTACCAATTCCGCCACGCCCGCAACAGGAGGGCGGCCCGGCGGGCGTATATCACGCGGCGACCGCGAGGCACTACCAAAATAGCCATCGGCGCGCGACTTGCCAACGGACCTGCCAACGGATCGCGTCTCAGGCGAGCAGCGCGCGATACACCTGCGGCAACGCTTCCGGCAAGTCCTCCGCGATCAGCCCGGGACCGAATTTGTTGGCGGCCTCCCCATGCAGCCAGACCGCGGCCGCCGCCGCTTCGAATGCCGGCATGCCTTGCGCCAACAAGCCGGCCGAGATTCCCGTCAACACGTCGCCGGCGCCAGCCGTCGCCAGATAAGCCGGCGCATTGCCGGCGATGGCGGCGCGGCCGTCGGCCGCGGCAACGACCGTGTCGGCGCCCTTGAGCACCACGACCGCACCACAGATTTGCGCCGCGAGGCGCGCCCGCTCGAGCTTCGAACCTGATTGCGTTCGTCCGTCCAACGCACTGAAATAACGCGCAAACTCTCCCTCGTGGGGTGTCAGGATCGTGGCCCGGTCGCGCCGCGCCAGGAGCGCCTCGGCGAGGTCGTGCGGCCGCTCCGCGAAGCTGGTGACGGCGTCGGCATCGAGGACCACGGCGCGCTCGCCCGAGAGCGCCGCGCGCACCAGGGCGCGCGTTGCTTCACCGACCCCCAATCCCGGACCGATCGCCAAGGCGTTGAGGCGGCGGTCGGCGAGAAATCGGTCGAGTTGTTCGGCGCCGTCAACGGGGCGGACCATGATCGCCAGATTGGCCGCGGCATTGACCGCCAAGGCCTCGCGCGGGCTGGCGATGGTCACCAGACCCGCCCCCGCGCGCAACGCTCCCCGCGCCGCGAGCCGCGCCGCGCCGGTCGACCAGGAAGGACCCGACACCACGACGGCATGGCCGCGGTCGTATTTGTGGCCGGCACCGTTGGGGACCGGGAATTGATGCCGCCAGAGCGCGGGGTAGTTCTCGAACGCCTTGGAACCGATCCGCGCCAGCACGGCGTCGGGGATGCCGATGTCGGCGACGGCGGTCGAACCGCAATAAAGCCGGCCCGGTAGAAGCAGATGCCCTATTTTCTTGCGAAAGAAGGTTATGGATTGGGTTGCCCGCACGGCGACCCCCATGACCGCGCCGGAAGAGCCGTTGATCCCGCTCGGCAGATCGACCGCGACGACCGGCGCGGCTTGTGCGTTCATGGCTTCGATCATGGCGCGCGGCAGCCCCTCGACCGGCCGATCCAGGCCGGCGCCGAACAGGGCGTCGATTACCACATCCGCCGTGCCATCGAGTTCGCCCGGCCGTGCCACTTCGACGGGTCCCGAGAAACGCTGCGCCGCGATCGCCGCATCGCCCTTCAGCCGGGCGACGTCGCCGACCAGCATGAGCCGCACGCGGTAGCCCCGTTCGGCCAGGATACGCGCCGCCACGAAGCCGTCGCCGCCATTATTGCCGGGGCCCGCCACGACCACGACGCGGCTCCCGGACCGGTGCCGCGCGCCCACGGCGGCGGCGACCGCCCTTCCGCCCTGTTCCATGAGGTCTATGCCGGCCACGCCACCGGCTATCGCGAGCCGATCGGCCTCGCCCATCTCGGCGTTCGTCAACAGCTCGTTCATGCGGCCACAAGGTTCACAAAGTCGCGATGATGCATGGACCGCTGATCCTATGCCTGAGCTGACTGCAGCGCCATTGACGTGATAATAGGCAATGTGCCTAATCCGACTGCAGGCGCTTCCAGGGGACCCCTGGCAGAGGGGTCGCAAGCCGCCATACTTCCCTGATTGGTTTGTACTTTTTCGGCTTGCCGGGCCTTGGCACGGGACCTGCTAACCCAGGCACGGCTCCATTGGTGCGTTCAAACCCATATGGAGGCCGGGAGACGAGACGCGATGAAGAAGATCGAGGCCATCATCAAGCCGTTCAAACTCGACGAAGTAAAGGAGGCCCTGCAGGAGGTGGGTCTGCAAGGCATCACTGTGACCGAGGCCAAGGGTTTCGGCCGCCAGAAGGGACATACCGAGCTCTATCGCGGTGCGGAATACGTGGTCGATTTTCTCCCCAAGGTGAAGATTGAGATTGTGCTTGGGGACGACATGATTGAAAAAGCTATCGAGGCGATACGCCGCGCCGCCCAGACCGGGCGGATCGGCGACGGCAAAATCTTCGTCTCGAATATCGAAGAAGCGATCCGGATCAGGACGGGGGAATCCGGGATCGACGCGATATAATGCATTGGCTCGCGCGTCCGCGCGGGCCGCGACCATTGAACCTTCCACTTGTAATCCATCGACTCGATTGACCAGCGAAAGGGTGCGCTTGCCATGACCACGCCCAAGAACGTCATGAACATGATCAAAGACAGCGACGTGAAATACGTCGACTTCCGCTTCACCGATCCGCGCGGCAAGTGGCAGCACGTCACTTTCGACGTCGGCATGATCGAGGAAGAGACCTTCGCGGAAGGTCAGATGTTCGACGGTTCCTCGATCGCCGGCTGGAAGGCGATCAACGAATCCGACATGTGCCTGATGCCCGACCCGGCCTCGGCCTGCATCGATCCGTTCTTCGCCGAGACGACGCTCGTTCTGGTCTGCGACGTGCTCGAGCCGACGACCGGCGAGCCCTACAACCGCGACCCGCGCGGCATCGCCAAGAAGGCCGAGGCCATGGTCAGGTCGATGGGCGTCGGCGACACCGTCTATTTCGGTCCCGAGGCCGAATTCTTCGTGTTCGACGACGTGAAGTACAAGGCCGATCCGTACAACACCGGCTTCAAGCTCGACTCCATCGAGCTGCCGTCCAATTCCGACACCGACTATGAAGGCGGCAATCTCGGCCACCGCGTCGGCACCAAGAAGGGCTACTTCCCGGTGCCGCCGCAGGATTCGGCGCAGGACATGCGCTCGGAAATGCTGGCGGCGATGGCGCGCATGGGCGCCAAGGTCGAGAAGCACCACCACGAAGTCGCCTCCGCCCAGCACGAACTCGGCCTGAAATTCTCGCCGCTGACGGGGATGGCCGACCAGATGCAGATCTACAAATATTGCATCCAGCAGGTCGCCCAGGTCTACGGCAAGACCGCGACCTTCATGCCGAAGCCGGTCTACGGCGACAACGGCTCGGGCATGCATTGCCACCAGTCGATCTGGAAGGACGGCAAGCCGGTGTTCGCCGGCAACAAATACGCCGATCTGTCCGAGACCTGCCTGTCCTACATCGCCGGCATCATCAAGCACGCCAAGGCGATCAACGCCTTCACCAACCCGACCACCAATTCCTACAAGCGGCTGGTGCCGGGCTTCGAGGCGCCGGTGCTGCTCGCCTATTCGGCGCGCAACCGCTCGGCGTCCTGCCGCATTCCCTACACCACCAACCCGAAGGCCAAGCGCGTCGAGGTGCGGTTCCCCGATCCGCTCGCCAATCCGTATCTCGCCTTCGCGGCGATGCTGATGGCCGGCCTCGACGGCATCAAGAACAAGCTGCATCCGGGCGACGCCATCGACAAGGATCTCTACGATCTGCCGCCGGCGGAACTCAAGCAGATCCCGACGGTATGCGGCTCGCTGCGCCAGGCGCTCGAAGAGCTCGACAAGGGCCGCGACTTCCTCGAGGCCGGCGGCGTGTTCGATGACGACTTCATCGACGCCTATATCGACCTGAAGATGGGCGAGGTGATCCGTTTCGAGCACACGCCGCATCCGGTCGAGTTCGAGATGTACTATTCGGCCTAGGCATCCTCCCGCATCGCGCAGGCGGTGCAACCTTGCAGGGCGTCGCGTCGTGCGACGCCCTTTTGTTTGGTCGCCGGCGCAAGCGCAGGGCGTGCGGCGACCGCTTCGTCGCTGACTTCGACGCGGTTGCGGCCGTTCGTCTTGGCCCGATAGAGCGTTTCGTCGGCCCGCGCGAGCAGCGCCGCGAGCGGCGCCGCCGCCGATCCGCACGCCACCCCGACGCTGACGGTTGCCGCTATCAGCGTGCCGTCGCAGGAGACGGTTTCGGCCGCAAAAGCCGCGCGCACGCGCTCCGCCGCAGCGGCAGCGTCGGCGAGCGTACTCGGCAGCACGGCAATGAATTCTTCGCCGCCGAACCGGCCGACGACGTTGTCCGTGCGCATGTTCCTGCGCATGACGGCGGCAAACTGCCTGAGCACCGTATCGCCGGCGCCATGGCCGAACCGGTCGTTGATCGATTTGAAATGATCGAGATCGAACGCGAGCGCGCTCACCGGCACGGCGCTGCGATTGGCTTGCCGCAAAACCAAGGCGGTCGCCTCGGCAAAGCCGTGGCGGTTCAACACCCCGGTCAGCGCGTCGGTCATCGCTGCCGTTTTGTAGAAACCGACGGTGCGGTCCTTGGCCAGTATCATCACGATGAAGGCGGCGCCGATCAGGTACAGCACGACCTCGATCATGAAGACGGAAACCCAGCCGCTGGTGAAATCGCGCCAGCGCACGCCGTCGGGCGCCAATGTCATCGACGCGACCGGGAAGAGAAAGACGGCGCCGTGCAGCATCGGCACGAAGATCGCGGGCCACCGCCGCAGCAGCGTCTTGCGGCGCTCGCGCCACAGTTCGGCGGCGGTCAGGAAGGTATAGAAGGCGACGATCAGCGCGGCGACGACGAGACGCGATGCCGCCGAGCCGGCAAAGGCCGGGAACAGCCAAGCGAGCGGCCAAACCGCGGCGCCGATACACATCGTGCCCCACAGCACCGGCCGGCCGTGAAACAGGCGCGCCGCGCTCCAAATCATGCCGACGGCGAGAAAGAGCGGAATTTCGGCGCTGCCCGCGGCCGGCGATGCCGCGACGCCCTCGAACCGCCAGATGCCGCCCGACAAGGCGCCGATCAGATAGGCCAGGCCCCACCACGCCAAGGCCGGGATGCGCTCCTGCAGCCAGGCGAACAGCAGGAACAGCCCGAGCAGTGCGGTGACGCAAATGGCGATGATGAGCAAAGTCCCGACATCGAGCGATGTCGCCGCGGCAGCCAAATCCGTCGGCATCAGCCTCTTCTCCGATCCGCGTCGTGTACGCAAAACAACGTACGACGACGTAGCACCGATCGGCGGGCGGCTGCTGAATGATCGTATTTTAGGCTTTGCCAAAGGTCTTTGGCATCGATCCGGTTTCCCGAAAAGGCGTTGAAAATTGCGGGCGATGAGGAACCGCCGGGCGGCGGTCAGGTGGCGGCGCGCCGGCGCAGGATCGACGCGGCGGCAAGCGCGGCGCGCGCCTGTCCGATGATCGGCACGATCGACGGCGAGGCCAAGGCCGTGTTGCCCGCCGGATGCTCCGCCGGCAGTTCGGTCTCGACGCGATTGCGGCCGAGTTCCTTGGCACGGTAAAGCGCTCGGTCGACGACCTCCAGCAATGCGCGGATGTCGGCGCCGTTCGACCCCAACGCGACGCCGGCGCTCACGCTCGGCGTCAGTTCGGCATTGCCGAACCGCGCCGCCGCCGAAGCAAAATTGCGCCGCACCCGGTCGGCGATGGCGAACGCTTCATCGATATCGCCGACCGGCAGGCAGGAAGCGAATTCCTCGCCGCCGATGCGGGCGAACAAGACGTCGGCGCCGAGCGTCGCCGTCGCGGTCGCGGCGAAGGTCTGCAGCACGCAATCGCCCAGCGCGTGGCCGAAGCGGTCGTTGATCTGCTTGAAGTGATCGAGATCGAACAACAAGACCGCGAGCGGCTCGGGATCGATGTCGCGTTCGGCCAGGAGTTTTGCCGCGCCGTCGAGGAAGGCGCGGCGATTGGCGACGCCGCTCAATGGATCGACCAGTGAATTGATCTTGTGTTTGAGCTCGGTGCGTTCCTTGGTCATGTTGAGCTGCAGGAACGCCATGACCACGGTGAACAACAGCGTGCCGAACGCGAGCAGTGCGAAGGAAAGGCCGCGCAACAGCGCGTCGGCCGCGAACAGCGGCGACAGCAGCGCCGCCGGCACCCGCGCCAGCAAGACCGCGGCGTGCGCGAGCAGCACCACCACCAGCGGCCAACGCGACATCAAGGGCTCGTCGCGGCCGCGCCACAATTCCTCGGCTGTCGCCAAGGCGAACAGCGCCAGAATGGTCGAGATGACGACGATCCGCAGATTGACGTTCGCCGCGAACGCCGGCAACCGGCACAGTCCGATCCAAACCGCCGGCGCCAGCAGCACCAGCAACGGACGGACGTGGCGTCCGTCGAAGACGCGCGCCCCGCTCCAGGTCAGGGCATAACTGAACAGCACGAGCGCATTGGCGATGTCGATCGTGACGAAATCGGGCGCCGCGCCGCGCGAGGTGAGCAGTCCGAGACCGCTCGCGCCGACGATATAGGCCGCACCCCACCACATCGGCGCGCGGATGCTGCGGTTCTGCAAGCCGGCGAAAACCAGCAGCGCCCCCAAGAGCGCCGTGACGAAGACCGTCACCACCGAAAGGGTTTGGACATCGAGATGCATGTGGCCCACCGAAGTCGCCCGCCGGCAACCTAGGGTCCAAGTCTTCCGCACAGGTTACCGGCGCGGAAAAGCTCGCCGATAGCATTGCCGGGAGGTAAATGGCGTGCGTCAGTTTTTCTTGCGGGCGTCCTCCGGACATCCGCGAGGCGGCCGAAGCAGGAGGTAGACTCGATTCCATGGTGAGACACGCAACACAGCGCGCGATCGCCGGCATAATGCTGGTCGGCGCCGCCCTTTCGCTAACGCCGTCAATGGCGCAGACGGCGCCAACTTGGCCCGACACGTTTGTCGGCCGCCTCGAGGCCCTGGCGCTGGTCGAAACCCTCAACGCCACGCTCATCGGCGCGCGCAGCGCCACCTTCACCCTCGACAAATGGTGCGCCGATCACAAGCTCGCCGCCGACACCAAGATCCGCGCCCGCCTGGTGCGCGGCGTCGACAAGCCGGTCACGGACGAACAGCGCCAGCGGTTGCAGGTCGACGCCAACGAGCCGGTCAAATTCCGCCACGTCGAGCTCACCTGCGGCGACCGCATCCTGTCCGAGGCCGACAATTGGTATGTGCCGGCGCGGCTGACGGCCGAGATGAACCGCCTATTGGAAACGACCGATACGCCATTCGGCCGGGCGGTCGCGGCGCTCACGCCGTTCCGCCGGACTTTTGCGGTCGAGGTGCACTGGAAGCCGCTGCCAGACGGCTGGGAGCTTAGGGCGCCGCCGGCCGATCATCCCGCAGCGGCGCTCGATATCCCCGAAAAACTGTTCGAACACCGGGCGCTTCTGTTCACGCCCGATCTGAAGCCGATTGCGGAGGTCGACGAGAACTATACGCGGGAGAACTTGGCGTTCACCCCGCCGCGCTAATCGGCGTTCGGGCTCGCGCCATCGGGACGGCCAGAGATGGCTGGCCCGATGACACGTTCCGCGAAAACGGGATTTAGCGCTTCGAGAACTGGAAGCTGCGGCGGGCTTTCGCGCGGCCGTACTTCTTGCGCTCGACCACGCGCGGGTCGCGGGTGAGGAAGCCGCCGCGCTTGAGCACCGAGCGCAGCTCCGGCTCGTAGCGCATCAGCGCCTTGGACAAGCCGTGACGCACCGCGCCAGCCTGCCCCGACAAGCCGCCGCCGGAGACGGTGCAGACCACGTCGTATTGACCCTGTCGGCTCGCCGCCGCGAGCGGCTGCTGGATCAGCATGCGCAGCACCGGACGGGCGAAATAGGTTTCCACCGGGCGCTCATTGACCAGAATCTTGCCGGCCCCGAGCTTGACCCATACGCGCGCCACCGCGTCCTTGCGCTTGCCGGTGGCGTAGGCGCGGCCCTGCTTGTCGAGCTTCTGCACGTATTTCGGCTGTTCCGGCGCCGCGGCCGGCCGCAGCGTCGAGAGCTGATCGAGCGCTTGAATTGTTTCGGCCATCACGCGCTCCTCTTGTTCTTGCGGTTCATCACGGCGATGTCGAGTTTCTCTGGCTGCTGCGCCGCGTGCGGATGCTCGGCGTTGGGATAGACCCGCAGATTGCTCAGTTGCTGGCGGCCGAGCGGGCCGCGCGGCAGCATGCGCTCCACCGCCTTCTCGACCACGCGCTCGGGGAAGCGGCCGGTCAGGATCGCTTTGGCCGAGCGCTCCTTGATGCCGCCGATATAGCCGGTGTGCTTGTAATAGACCTTCTGCTCGACCTTGCGGCCGGTCAGCACCACTTTGGCGGCGTTGATGATGATGACGTTGTCACCGCAATCGACGTGGGGCGTGAAGGTCGCCTTGTGCTTGCCGCGCAGCCGCAGCGCCACGATCGAGGCGAGCCGACCGACGACGAGGCCTTCGGCGTCGATCATGACCCACTTCTTGTCGACCTCGGCGGGCTTGGCCGAATAGGTTTTCATCGTCGTTCCCGTTGAGTCGTTTTCCGGTGAGGAATTCCAGTGAGGAAATGCAAAGGCGCCAGCCCTGCCGACGCGTTGCGCGGGTATTTAGCCGCGCGCGCCTTCGAGGTCAATGCCGGATGCGGATATTTGTCGCTTTCTCAATGATTTGTGTCGGAGGTATTATTTAACCGTTTGCGGCGGGATGGAATAGGTCGCGGTGGCGTGAGCAACCAGGTCGTCATCGCCCTCCGAGCGTATGGCGATTTCGCCGACCGCGAGGCGCTTGCCGAGCTTGATCAGGCTCGCCTCGGCCAGAAGGTCGCGCGGCTCCGGCTTTTTGAGAAAATTGATGTTCAGATTGGTGGTCACCGTGAGCGGCACCCAGCCGATCGACGCCAGAATGGCGATATAGATGGCGAAATCGGCGATCGCCATCGTGGTCGTGCCGGCGATCGTGCCGCCCGGACGCAGCGACTGCGCATCGAACCGCTTGCGCACCCGGCAGCCGCGATGCCAGACATCCTCGATCACCCAGCCGCCGGTGGCGTTGAACATCTCGGGAAATTCGGCGCTCAGAAGCCGCTCCAGCTCGGCGACCGAGAGTTTCGCCGCCGCCGACGGCCCCACCTCAACCGTTTTCACCCCCGCCTTCGACGCCCGCTCCATCATGCTCTCCCTTCCAACACCCAGGATCGGATACAATGGCACCGGCGTCATCACCATATCCCTTGCTCGCCACCCGCAATGCGCAGGACCGGACCGAAGGACTGAACCCATGAATGCTCATCCCGCCGCCGCCACCGCCGACACCGCGCTGATCCTGCTGCGCGAGGATATTGCCGGCGTCGCCATATTGACGCTCAACCGGCCGCAGGCCCTCAACAGCCTCTCCGAGGCGATGCTGGAAGCGCTCGGCGACGCTCTCACGGCGATCGCCCACGACGACACCGTGCGCGTCGTGATCCTCGCCGCCAACGGCCCGGCGTTCTGCGCCGGCCACGACCTCAAGGAGCTCAATCGGCGCCGCAGCGACGAAGATCAGGGCCGCGGCTATTTCAAGCACATCTTTTCGATGTGCAGCACCATGATGCAGCAGGTCGCCGCGCTGCCGCAGCCGGTCATTGCCGCCGTGCAGGGAACGGCGACCGCCGCCGGCTGCCAATTGGTGGCGAGCTGCGATCTCGCCGTCGCCTCCCGTGCCGCCAAGTTCGCGACCTCGGGCATCAATGTCGGCCTGTTCTGCTCGACGCCGATGGTCGCGCTTGTCCCGCAACGTGCCGCGCAAGCACGCCGCGGAGATGCTGATGACCGGCGAAATGATCTCGGCCGAGCACGCCGAACGCATCGGCCTCGTCAACCGCGTCGTCGCGCCCGGCCACGAGCGCGACGAGGCGCTCGAGCTCGCGCGCACCATCGCGGCGAAATCGGCGCTGGCGATCAGGCTCGGCAAGGAAGCGTTCTATCGGCAGCTCGGCATGCCGCTCGCGGAGGCCTATGACTATACCTCCGGCGTCATGGCGGATAATCTTTTGGCCCGCGACGCCGAGGAAGGCATCAACGCCTTCATCGCCAAGCGCAAGCCCATCTGGGAAGACCGCTGAGCGCGATGAACCACGACAGCTATTCCGACGCCTATATCCGCGGCATCCTCAATACCGTGAAGACCATCGCCATGGTCGGCGCCTCGGACAAGGAAAACCGGCCGAGCTATTTCGTCTTCAAGTACCTGCTCGAGCGCGGCTACAACATGATCCCGGTCAATCCGGGGCGGGCCGGCCGCGATTTGCTCGGCCGGCGGATCTATGCGCGGCTCGCCGATATCCCTGAGCCGATCGATATGGTCGACATCTTCCGCGCCTCGCCCCATGTGCCGCCGGTCGTGCAGGAAGCGCTCGCGCTTTCGCCGCGGCCGCAGGTGATCTGGATGCAGCTCGGCGTGCGCAACGACGACGCGGCGGCGCTCGCGGAGGCGAACGGCCTCAAGGTCGTAATGAACCGCTGTCCGAAGATCGAATATGGACGCCTGTCGTCGGAGATCGGATGGATGGGGGTCAATACGCGCACCATCTCGTCGCGCCGGGGGGTCGGTGGCGGCATCCAGCGGCTGACGCTCGACCGCCCGACCGCGGCCGGCGGGTCCACAGCTGCCGCAACGGCCGCCGAACGATTGATCCACAATACCACCGAATCGTGACATGTTGAGCGACCGCCGCAACGAACGATTCGCAGCCCGGCAATACCCTGCGTACACAGCGCCTGGCGAGGCATCAGTACAGTAACGCGGCCTGCGTCAGGCGCAGGACATTCGCGAACTAAATTCGCGAACAGTCGTCATTGGCGTTCTGAAACTGATCCAGCGGGCCCTTGGCTCAACACTGTCGGGGGCGTCGCCAACCGTCAGGAGTGAGCTTATGAAAATCAGCTCTGTGCTTGCGCTCGCGCTGCTATGCCTCGCTCTCGTCCCCGTTACGGCAAAGGCCGAAGACGATGAGGCGGGCCGGCGCGCCTGCATGAACGATGCCTTGACCGTGTGCGCGCAATTCATTCCCGATCGCGAGCGGATCGCGTCCTGTCTGATATCCAATCGCGAGCGCATCTCCGCCCCCTGCCGCACGCTGCTCATGGTCCACAAAACCTCGGCCCGCGAGCGCTGACGCAGGTGTCATAAGTGGGCCGCTTAGCCTCGCGCGCGCTCGCGACGCGGCAGACGGGCGGCCCGGCCGTTAACGCCAACGCCATTCTCTCGCCTTGACGGCACCGGAAGCTCCTTTAAACCGGAGCCGACGTCCCCCGTCCCGAGAGGATCGGCCGATGAGCGAACGCATTCCGGGCTTTTCCACGCTCGCGGTTCACGCCGGCGCGCAGCCCGATCCGACCACCGGCGCGCGGGCGACGCCGATCTATCAAACAACGTCCTACGTGTTCGACAGCGTCGATCATGCCGCCTCGCTGTTCGGCCTGCAGACGTTCGGCAACATCTACACCCGCATCGGCAATCCGACCACCGCGGTGCTCGAGGAACGCGTCGCCGCGCTCGAAGGCGGCACCGCGGGGCTTGCGACCGCCTCCGGCCATGCCGCCCAGGTGCTGGTCTTTCATTGCCTGCTGCAGCCGGGCGACGAGTTCGTGGCCTCCAAGAAGCTCTATGGCGGCTCGATCAACCAGTTCAATCACGCCTTCAAGAATTTCGGCTGGAACGTCGTCTGGGCAGACCCCGACGACATGGGCGTCGTTCGAGCGCGCCATCTCGCCGAAGACCAAGGCGATCTTCACCGAGTCGATCGCCAATCCCGGCGGCGTCGTCACCGACATGGCGGCGGTGGCGCAGATCGCGCGCCGCGCCGGCGTCCCTTATATCGTCGACAACACGCTGGCGACGCCGTATCTGTGCAAGCCGTTCGAGCACGGCGCCGACATCGTCGTGCATTCGCTGACCAAATTTCTCGGCGGCCACGGCAACTCGATCGGCGGCATGATCGTCGACGGCGGCACCTTCAACTGGTCGCGCGAGCGCCGCTATCCCATGCTGTGCGAGCCGCGGCCGGAATATCACGGCATCGTGCTGCACGAGACGTTCGGCAATTTCGCCTTCGCCATCGCCTGCCGGGTGCTGTCGCTGCGCGACATCGGCGCGGCGCTCTCCCCGTTCAACGCCTTCCTCATCCTCACCGGCATCGAGACGCTGCCGCTGCGCATGCGTCGACACTGCGACAACGCGCTTGCGGTCGCCGAATGGATTTCCGCGCACCCGAAGGTCGACTGGGTGAGTTATCCGGGGCTGCCCGGCGACCGCTATCACAACCTCGCCAAGAAATACTGCCCGCTGGGCGCCGGCGCGGTTTTCACCTTCGGCCTCGAGGGCGGCTATGACGCCGGCGTCAAGCTCGTCTCCAACGTCAAATTGTTCTCGCACCTCGCCAATATCGGCGACACCAAGTCGCTGATCATCCATCCCGCCTCGACCACGCACAAGCAGCTCTCCGACGCCCAGAAAGTCCAGGCCGGCGCCGGCCCCGACGTGGTGCGGCTGTCGATCGGGATCGAGGACAAGGAAGACATCATCGCCGATCTGGAGCAGGCGTTGGGGGATTAGCTCGTCATTGCGAGGAGCGTTTGCGACGAAGCAATCCAGAGTCGGCGGCACAGAGTCTGGATTGCTTCGCTTCGCTCGCAATGACGAATTCGTATTTACGCCTTTACCGCTGATATGTGCAGGCGCGGCAGAAGCGCGGCAACTTTGGCCGTATGCACCGTCGCCGCCGTCAACGCCAGCATCGCTACTGCCTGATGAGCGAGCGCCAGCGGCAGCGGCGCGCGCATGAGCAGCGTCACGATGCCGAGCCCGGCTTGCAGCGTGATGGCGGCAAACAGGACCAAAGCGCCGGCGAGCATCGGCCCCTTCTTCGCCGAGCGCGCGACATCGACGAGGTGAAGGAGCGCACCGGCCCAGATCACGTAAGCCAGCATGCGGTGGTCGAACTGCACCGTCAGCGTGTTCTCGAAAAAATTCCGCCACAGTGGCGTGTTGAAGAAGAGCCGCGCGGCTTCGGGGACGAACGCGCCGTCGATCAACGGCCAGGTGTTGTAGATGTAGCCGGCGCGCAATCCGGCGACCAACGCGCCGAGATAAAGCTGCACCAGCACAAGGATCAGCAAGGCGATGGCGCTCGCGCGCAGGCGAAAAGTCGCCTCGCCCGCAAGTGCGTCGTCTGTAGCCTGGATGGAGCGAAGCGAAATCCAGGTGCGGCGGCGAGGCTGTTCCCGGATTGCGCTTCGCTCCATCCGGGCTACAGCTCGCTCATCCATCCGCTGCGCGGTCCAGATAATCGCCACATAGATCAAACACGCGAGCACGAGATGCGTCGCCAGGCGATATTGCGAGACCTCGACGCGGTCGGCGAGGCCGGAGGCGACCATCCACCAGCCGACCGCGCCCTGCAGCGCGCCGAGCGCGAAAATGAACCACAGCGGCGCCCGCCAGGCCGGCGCCACCCAGCCGCGCCAGAGAAACCACAGGAACGGCAGCAGGAACGCGACGCCGATCAGCCGGCCGAGCAGGCGGTGCGTCCATTCCCACCAATAGATGGTTTTGAACGCGTCGAGGCTCATGCCGAGATTGAGCGCGCGGTATTGCGGAATGGTCTGGTACTTTTCGAACGCTGCCTGCCACGCGTCCGCCGACAGCGGCGGCAATGCGCCCATCACCGGCTTCCATTCGGTGATCGACAGGCCGGATTCGGTGAGCCTTGTGGCGCCGCCGACCAGCACCATGGCGAAGATGAGCGCGGCGACGGCATAAAGCCACAGCCGCACCGCCTGCCGGTGAGAACGATCGCCCGAAAATCCTGCCGTCATTACCGAACGCTTGTCGTTGCGGCGCGGACCCTATAGTGCTGCCTCTGCCCCCGCAACGGACCTTGTGTCGCCCTTAACCCATGCCGCTACGACTGCGCAAATTCATCGGCGCTCTCGCGCTGTTCGTCCTGGTCGCAGTGTGGGCGCTGGTGGCCATGGGGTTGGCGCAGATTCCCGCCATTCACGACCACGCGCTCGTGTCGGTCGCTTACTATGTGATCGCCGGCATCGGCTGGGTACTGCCGGCGATGCCGATCGTGGCGTGGATGAGCCGCAAGCGCGGCGGCTAGTTTTCTCGGCCGATTCTTGGCCGCTCAAGCCGCCTCGGCGCGGCGGAAGCCGCTCCACATCGCGGTCGCGGAACCCGACAAGAGCACCCGCACATAGCGCAGGCGCTGGAACTCGCCGTTGAGCGAAATGCGCGGCAGCGCCGTCAGATGCGCGCGGTGCTCGGGAAAGAGCACGCCCGGCCGCGTCGTCACCGCGGTCTTGAAGCCGAGTTCGGCGGCGATGCGAAATTCGCGGGCACCGGCCGAGGAGCGGTCGCCGACCGGGTAGGACAGATGCTGCGGCCTGACCGACAACGCCGCCTCGATCACCGAGCGGCTCAGATTCATTTCCGAGCGCACGGTGTCTTCCGGCACCTTGGCCAGCATCGGATGGTTGACCGTGTGGGCGCCGATGGTCACCAGAGGATCGGCGGCAAGCTCCGCCAATTCCTGCCAGCTCATGCAGTGTTCCTCGCACAAGGCCGCCATATCGACGCGGTAGCAGGCGGCGAGATCGCGCACGATGGCGCGGGTCTCCGCATCGGTCGGCCGGCTGCGCACATACCAGTACAATTCGTCGAACAGCGCGCGCTTTTCCGCGACGCTGGTGCAGTCGAAGGTGCGGTTGCGGCCGCCGATCATGAGGCCGATGCGGTTGTTGCGTGCGATCACCGCCTCGAGCGCCAGCCACCACAATTCGCCGAGCCGGTCGGCGAAGCTCGACACCACATAGACCGCGAACGGCGCCCCGGCTGCTTTGAGGATCGGATAGGCGTATTGCTGCGTGTCGCGGTAGCCGTCGTCGAAGGTCAGGCAGACGAAGCGCCGGGCGAAATCGCCCTCGCTCAGGCGGCGGTGCATCTCGTCGAGGCTGACGATATCGATGCCGGAGCGGCGCAAGAACTTGATTACCCGTTCGAAGAACCGCGGCGTGACCTCGAGCAAATGGTTCGGCTGGAAACGGTCCGGCCGCGGCGGCCGCACGTGATGCAGCGTCAGGATCGCCCCGACCCCGCCGACGAGCGGTTTGAGCACGACATGGGCGCCGCTGAAGTAGAGCGTCTCCAAACCGCTGCGGATGATGGTCTGCCGAAGGCTCACGGCTGCTCCTTGAAGATTCGGCGCTCATGATGATGCCGCTTGGTTAGCAATTCTTTGCCAGGCCACCGCTCCCTGCGGCCCGCGGATCACGCCGGTAAGGAGAGCTGCGCCTATGGCATATCCGGCCAGATCAGTCGGCGCGCGAGGAAATTGCGCAACGCCGCGACAGCGGCGCACAACAGCGCGAACGCGACGGCCGCGGCCGCAATTTCCGGCCCCTTGGCGGCAAGCCGCTCGCCCATGCTCACGGTCGTCGCCGCGCCCGCCAGCGCCCCGAGCGCCTTGAGGATGCCGGCAACCGCGCCAAGCGCCGCGCCGCCCATAGCCCAGCGCCCGATGCTCCAGGGGTGGACGCCCTCTTTCGCGGCGTAAAACGACGGTAATAGCGGCACTTCTCTGTTCCCTCAACTCTTCCTCGCGCCCCGCGACGCGGCCGATCGCGGCGCCGCCCATCGATACCACACTGCCGACCGTCCCGACGAGCCGCACCCGCACGGCGCCTAGGTTTCAATTCTACCCTACCCGTCCAGGGTCGCCGCCTTATCCCCGACGCATTCTCAGTCGTCATCGAAACTCGTGAACAACTCCGGCGATAACTCCGTACCGCGGGTCGTGTGCTGAATGTTCTTGCGGACGAAATCGTGCCGCAACGCGCGTTGTCCAGGCCGTCATTGCCGAGATCACATCAGAATACGCGCCGCAGCGATCAAACGAACATCGCCGGCGTTTACGATCCCCAACGAAAGCATTGGACATCTTCGAATTAAACAGGGATCATTCGTTAACGTCCATTGTGCCGTTTTTGTTCGCATGATGTGATTAGATGATATTTCGCAAAGACATAAACGGCCTGCGCGCCATCGCAGTGGTCTTGGTCGTTTTATATCACTTCGGCATTCCGATTTTTTCGCGGGCGTCGACGTATTTTTCGTGATCTCCGGTTACTTGATGACCTGGCTCGTTCTGGCCGAGCACGGCGTATCGCGTTTTTCGTTTCGTGACTTTTACGCGTCGCGTGCGCGCCGAATTATTCCGGCCCTCCTGGCCATGTGCATGTTCATGCTGACGGCAGGTTGGTTCTTCTTAAGTCCGCTCGAATACAAACAGCTCGGCGGCGACGCAGCTGCGTCAGCGGGCTTTTTGTCGAATATCCGGTATTTTCAGCAGGCCGGATACTTCGAACCCGCCGCCTCTGAAAGATGGCTTCTGCACACGTGGTCGCTATCGGTCGAATGGCAATTCTATCTGATCTATCCGTTGGCAATCGGCGCAATCCGCCTCGTCTTTGGTGCCGACCGACGGATACTCATACTGTCGATATGGTGCAGCCTGCTTGCATCATTTGGTCTTTCAATGGCGGTTGGCAATCTCCGCCCGTCTGCCGATTTCTATTTACTGCCCACCCGTGCTTGGGAGATGCTTGCCGGCGCTCTGGTTTATCTTCACTCCCCCATTTTTGAACGATGGCGAAGTTCGCGGTTTCTTGTCCATACCCTCGATCTTTGCGGTCTGTCGATCATTGTCGGCGCGGCGGCAGCCTTCGACAGCAATTCGGTGTGGCCGGGATATCGCGCGGCCGTGCCGGTCATGGGCGCAATCCTCGTCTTAGCTGCGTCTAATGCCAAATCACCAATCACCGGGAACCGGCTCGCGCAAGCTATCGGCACTTGGTCGTATTCGATCTATCTATGGCATTGGCCGCTGGTCACATTGTTGCGTGACGACAGCGGATTATTTCGCCGATCTTGCCGATCTCTCGGCATCGGCGGGTCCGTGGCCGCCGGGTGGCTCTCCTATCGATTTTTTGAACAGCCCATGCGCCGAGGCTCGGCAAAATTATCCAACCACGCTCAGCTCGCGGCTGCGGCAATCATGTGCTCATGTGCGGCTTTCGCGGCTGTTTTGGTCGATACCCGCGATGGCATGCCGGAGCGCTATACGGGGCCGCGAGCAAATGAAATTCGCAGCCTACGCGCAAGCCTGGGGAGATTTCGCCTATCCGCGGTCTTGCGGTGGGTTGGACGTCTTCGGCAGGTTACGACTGTGCCAAATCGTCGGACGCGGCGATCGCTCGACTATTTTCATCGGCGACAGCCACGTCGAACAGTTCTGGCCGTTGTTCACTCAGTCGCCTTCGATCTTTTCCGAATCCATGATCTTCGCAACCTACGGCGGCTGCCCGCCTCTGCCGAACACCGCCCGGGTTGAGCCCGGATTTCAAGTGCGAGGAGTTCCTAGGCAAAGCGATCGCAGTCGCCGCCGAACCCAAATACTCGACTGTCGTGTTCGGCGGTGCCTGGGCCGACTATCTCGCCGGACACTACAACAGCGCCGTTCATCGCACCGAATTGCAGGTTCGTAATGCCGATGGCACCTACACGCTCCTCACGCCAAACAGCACTGAGTTGCGTCTGGTTGCCGGTCAATTCAGCACTCTGATGGCCAACCTCGTCCGATCGGGAAAGCGTGTTGTTCTCTTGCTGCCAATTCCGACGCGCGCGGAGCATATCCCAAAACTCCTGTATCGCGCGATATGGGAAAACGCGGCGGAGCCCGATCTAACGATTGCGCAAGACCGCTTTCAAAAGCATGCTGATGCCATTGTCGCCTTGCTGCGCAGCGCGGCGATGTCGGCCGGAGCCGAGGTTTTCGACCCGCAGGACGTATTGTGCAAAGACGGGCAATGCCCGGTCATCGCTCCAGATGGCAGACCCCTATACTCCGACGATTCGCACTTGCGTCCGTTTGCAGTACGCAGGCTCTTCGCTTTCTTCACTGCCGTTATCTGATCGCGCACGACCGAGCGGGCCCGCGACGCGGCTTCGGCATTAACGAAGTGGGTTACTGCGATTTCGGCAGTCGATGGCTCGCCCACCCGAAACTTGCCAAACGAGCGCCGTTGCGCGTTGCGGTTTTGCTTTTAACGTAAACGCGTATTTTACGTTGCGCTTTATTGTCACGGCGTGCCTATTGCGTAACAGTCTTAACGCAACACTTTATTTGCTTTTTGCTCGGGCCTAATATGATCAATAGGTTCACTGCCGGGGCTGCTCCCGCTGTTGTTATTGGAGGGCAGCTTAATGGCCTTGGCGTCACTCGCAGTCTCTCGACAGCGAAGGTTCCCACCGTCGTCGTCGACACCGGTTTGCACTCGGCGGCAATGTGGTCGCGAGGAAGTACAAACTACATCGTTAACCAGATGTTCGGGCGCCCCTTTGTCGACGACCTCTTGACGCTGCAAGCCAAAATTGGCGTAAGACCCGTCCTCATTCTCACAGACGAGCTAGCCGTCGATACGGTCTCTGAACACCGTGCCGAGCTTGCATCCTGCTACCGTTTCCGGCTGCCGTCGCGGTCTATGGTCGTCACGCTCGGCAACAAGGAATTGTTTCAATGCTTTGCTGAAACGCACCGCCTTCCGGTTCCGCGCACGATCATTGTCAACTCTGAAAGTGACATCACAAAGCTGCAGCGACTGGGATTGCCCGTCATCGTCAAGCCCGCCGATAAACTCCAATTTCATTTAGGTCACGTAGAGCGACTACACTTGGTCAGCGCAGTCGAGGAAGCAGGTGCAGTATGCCGGCGACTGCTGCAGCGTGGCATAACTCCTGTGGTTCAGGAATGGATCGATGGTCCTGACAGCGATATCTATTTTGCGCTTTTCTACTGCGGCTCGTCGCCGACATCGAAACACATATTCTCGGGTCGCAAGATTGCGGCCCGGCCGCCGGGCGTGGGGAGTACCGCGGCCTGTGTCGCTGCTCCCGAGATGGCGGAATTGTTGCGCCCGCTTGTCGATAAATTCATCGATGTTTCGGAATATCAGGGATTGGGCAGCCTTGAATTCAAGTGGAACCCGCAAACCCGCCAATTCGTCATTATCGAGCCGACCGTCGGTCGGACCGATTGGCAGGAAGAGATCGCAACGTTGAACGGCCTCAACCTTCCCCTGGTCGCCTACCGAAACGAACTTGGTTTGCCGATTCCGGAACAACGACAAGTAGACGCCGTCGCATGGAGAGAACTCGTTTCGAAGCGTAGGGCTTTGCTCCGGCCTCGGCCGTCGAACCTACGATGGCTATTGGCGGATCGACGATCCGCTGCCAGCGTTCGTCTACTGGATCAATTTGGCGTTTCGGGCTTTCTGCCGATTGCTCCAGCGTTTCATGTGGGTACAGCGCCGTTCGGCAGGCATCGATTTGCCTGGCGACGCGGCACGATACCTGAAGGAGAAGGCGATTCATGATGACGTTTGAAACGGTCATCGTCGGTGCCGGTCCCTACGGCTTGTCGGTCAGCGCACATCTGCGCGTCGCGAACTTGGATCACGTCGTCATCGGCGCTCCCATGGAGAGCTGGCGCCAGCACATGCCGGCCAAAATGGTGCTCAAATCCGAAAGGTTCGCATCGAACCTATCCGACCCGGAGCGCCGCTACTCTCTCGATCAATTCAGCGCGTTGCGCGGCACTTCCTATTCGCCCAGAGGCGTCCCGCTTCCAATCGGGGAATTTCTCGACTACGCGGACTGGTTCCGACGCCGCGCGGTACCGGAGGTGTGGAACACCAAGCTTCGCCGTTTGCGCCGGGTTGCCAATGGATTCGAACTGGAGCTGGATGACGGCGCCATAGCGGCAAGACGCGTCATCCTGGCAACCGGCCATTTGGCGTTTCGGCATTTTCCCGACGCGCTCGAGCGTCTCGTCCGGACCGCACCGCTGCTCGTCTCGCACACGGCCGACCATCGGGACTTTTCAAAATTTGCCGGACAGAGACGTTCGTAATAGTTGGTTGCGGGCAATCAGGCCTTGAAACGGCAGCTCTTCTGCACGAGCAGGGAGCGAATGTTCGCCTCATGGCGAGAGCCCCAGCAGTCGATTGGAACGCGGAGCTCGACGCGGTCAAATCCCTGTACAAACGGCTGCGCTGGCCGGAATCTGGTCTTGGTGACGGCTGGCGCAGTTTGGCGTATTCAGAATTGCCACGTTTATTCTTCTTACTGCCGGAGCGAACGCGTCGGCACATCGTAGCCACGGCCAATGGTCCATCGGGCGCGTGGTGGCTCAAGAGCCGCGTGGTCGGCAAAGTTCCGCTCTTGACCGGCCACGAGGTCATCGACGTGGGCATAAACGGGAGGAAATTGGTTCTTTCGCTGCGCCGAGGCGGCGACATGAGGAAAATGGAGACTGATCATGTCATCGCGGCAACCGGCTACCGAGTTCGATCTCCGTCAGCTGCCGTTTCTCGACCCAGCGCTGCATGCAGAAATCGAGTGCACCGCTGGCTTTCCAGTGCTGAACACGGCTTTCCAGGCGTCCGTGCCCGGTCTCCATTTTGTCGGCTTATCGAGCGCGCTGACATCAGGCCCCGTGATGCGATTTGTGTATGGTGCGAGGCACACGGCGACGGCCCTAACTTCCCATATCCGTTCGTCTTCGCGGCAGGGCTCGAGGTCCTGGTGGATGGGATGGCGGGATAATAGCCGTCGCACACTGACCACTGCCACATACGGCGACCCGCAGTTGTAATATCCGCGAACTATTGCCCAAGGCGGTCCGCAAGGAAGCCGGATACGGAAATATACCCTGGAACATCCTTGACGACGCCGAGCAATTCCTCCCGGAATTGGACGTTTGCACCCCGAGCTCGAACGGCGGCGACAATACCTTTTGTTTTTTCAATTCGACGCGAATATATAGCGGACGGCGGCACCCAAAATGGGCCGACGAAAGCCAAGCCATTGATTCGCCGGGTTAGCTCAGCGGTAGAGCAGCGGTTTTGTAAACCGTTGGTCGGGAGTTCGATCCTCTCACCCGGCACCAGAAGACTTACGCTGCGATCGAGCTTGGCGGAACCAGAGACTGCTTCACCGAGCCCCTACCCGCTCACCCCACGCCCCCCTCCCCAACCACCGCCCGCCTGATGGCGCGCGCGAGCGGCAGGATCGTCTCGTCGGTCTCCGCGTTCAAATTCGCCTCGGCGCGAAAATACCAATCGGTGTCGAGGCGGTCCGGCGCCGGCGCGGCGACCCCGCGTTTGGCCTTGAGCGCCAGGTCCTCCAGCGAGCGCGACCAGTAATGATTGATGCGCAGCACGTCCAACACCGGCGCGCGGCCGGGCGTGACGGGACGGCGCGAGGTGTCGAGATCGGTGCCGTGCCAATATTTGCACTGGTGGACGCCGGCCTTGTAGACCATGCGCGGATTGACGATGCTCTTGACCTTGGTCTGGGCGATGACGGCGCGCTTCACATAGGCCGCGGTGACGGGGAGCGCCGGGCGCGCGGCGTGGCCGTTGGAGCCGAAGAACAACTGCCACACCGCCAAGCCCGGCAGGTCGGCGTAGCCGCGCAGGATGCCGCGGATGTCGGTCGCCGTCGGCGCGAACAGAAATTCGTCAACGTCGATGAAGGCGAGCCAGCGGCATTCGCGGCGCGCGCGCTCGAAGCAATGGCGATAGGCCGGCACCTGACCGAGCGCAACCGGCCAGTCGGTCAACGTCACCATGCCGCGCGCGATCCAGGGGGCGAGCACCGCGGCGAACGCGTCGGTCGAGAAATCGTTGTAGAGATAAAAATGCGTCGCCCCGACGCCGACGTGGAAAGATATCCATTCGTCGAGGAACCGCGCCGCGTCGCGGAAGATGGCGCAGACGCCGAGCCCGTGTTCGAGACGCGCGGCGGCGCGGCGTTCGCGCCTCCTGATCGCCCACGCGACCGGCGCGCGCAACCGGTGGCGCAGCGCCGCCCGGGCCCGGTCAATCGTTTTCATCAAGGGCGGATTCTGGTCGGGGATGATGACGCTTCATCGTAGTCGCGGCCGCCCGCCGTGGTTTCCGCGACGATCCATGCGTGATAGTCCGGATCGACGTGCTCGATCGGGATCACGAGAATCGCCGGCGTGGTGTAGGAATGCATTTCCTTGACCGCGGCGCGCACCGCCTCGACGAGGCCGGCGCGGGTCTTGATGATCATCACGATCTCGTCACCGCGCTCGACGGCGCCTTGCCAGCGATAATACGAGACCATGCCCGGCAGGATATTGACGCAGGCGCACAGCCGGCGCTCGACCAGCGTGCGCCCGGCATGCTCAGCCTCGACAATGGATGGATAGGTCGTATAGACGAACACCGCGCGTTCCATGCTGTCCTCCCCGCGGCGCCGCTTCGCCGAACCCAAGTTTGCCGACCCCAACTGCAACGCCCTGACTTAAAGCCATGCCCAAGCGCCCTGCCCGCTCCCGCTTCAAGCGCATCGCCTTCGTCGCCAGCGACACGCCGGCGGCGCAACGGGCGTGGCGGCGCCTGGTCGAGCGTTACGGCGACACCGCGCCGGACAAAGCCAACGTCGTCGTCGCGCTCGGCGGCGACGGCCTGATGCTGGCGACCCTGCAACGCTTCATGAATTCCGGCAAGGCGATCTACGGCATGCATCGCGGCACCGTCGGCTTTCTCATGAACGAATTCGACGAGAAAAATCTCGTGGAGCGGCTCGCCGCCGCCGACGTGACCGTGATCCATCCGCTGCTCATGCGCGCGCGCGACGCCGACGGCCGGATGCACCGTCACCACGCCATCAACGAAGTGTCGTTGTTTCGCCAGTCCTATCAGGCGTCGCGACTGCGCATTCTCATCGACGGCAAGGAGCGGCTGGCGGAACTCGTGGCCGACGGCATTCTGCTCGCGACGCCGGCGGGGTCGACGGCCTATAATCTCTCGGTGCAGGGGCCGATCATCCCGATCGACGCGCCTTTATTGGCGCTCACCC
Organism: uncultured Pseudomonadota bacterium; assembly: GCA_963836095.1. Lineage (GTDB taxonomy): Bacteria > Pseudomonadota > Alphaproteobacteria > Rhizobiales > Xanthobacteraceae > BOG-931. Next base: position 71,656 of record CAWIHU010000008.1, on the reverse strand, counting down.
CCATCAGTCCGTTCCGGCCCCGCCGCTGGCGCGGCGCGCTGTTGCCCGACCGCGCGCGGGTCACCATCGAGGTCCTCGAAGCTGACAAGCGGCCGGTCGCCGCCGTCGCCGACCACAACGAAGTGCGCTCGGTGCGTTCGGTCGACATCAAGATGGACCACGGCATCGCCATGCACATGATGTTCGATCCCGGCCACAGCCTCGAGGAACGCATTTTGAGCGAGCAATTCGGCTACTGAAACAAGCTTCGATTGCCGAAAAATCAGCTGTTGAATCGCCGCCCTGCCGGCCTCTCCAATCCTTAACCCGACCTTTACGGCGGCATCTTATCTAAAGTTAAACGGACGTGGTGCGCCGGGCGGCCGCCGCGGAGGGGGCATGGTTCGCATCGACTTCAATCGTCTGCGTTTCCTCGTCATCGACGACAACGCCCATATGCGGCGCATCCTGCGCACGCTGCTGCACGGCTTCGGCACCCGCGAAGTCTACGAAGCCGAGGACGGCGCCACCGGCCTCGAGGCGTTCACCCATTACATGCCCGACATCATTCTCACCGACTGGGTGATGCCGATCTTCGACGGGCTCGAACTGGCCCAGATGATCCGTCAGCCCGGCGCCAACGCCAATCCCTACGTGCCGATCATCATGCTGACCGGCCACTCCGACAAATCGCGGGTGATGAGCGCGCGCGACGCCGGCATCACCGAATTTCTGGCCAAGCCGATCTCCGCCAAGGCGCTGTATGAGCGCATCCTCAACGTGGTCGCCAATCCGCGTCCGTTCATCCGGACCAAGACCTATTTCGGGCCGGACCGCCGCCGCAACGCCAATCCGAATTATGTCGGGCCGGAACGCCGCAAGGGCGGCAAGGCCGAAGTGTTCGCCCGTCAAGCGACGCTCGACAAAGCCAAGGTCTGGGATTGAAAGATCTTTGGACTGCAACGTCTGGATTGAACGGAACGCCGCACCCCGGCAACAGGAGCAGGTAGAGCTATGCCCCCCCGCAAGGACGTTATGCCGTCGGTCGCGACTTACGCCGACCATGAGGTCATCACGCCGCCGCACGTAATGCGCATGGCCGTCACCCACAGCGTAGAGTGCGCCGACGATGCGGTGGCGCGGGCCGAAGCGGCGCTGACGGAGCTGTCGAGCGAATTCGGCGAATGGATGCGGAACGAATGCGAGCGGCTCGAAGCGGCGCGCCAGGACGTCAAGGGTCGAGGCTTTATCGACACCACGCATGCCGGGCTGTTCCGTGCCGCCCATGACCTCAAGGGCGAGGCCGCCACATTCGGCTACCCCGCGGTCGGGGCCGCGGCGGAGAGCCTGTGCCGGCTCCTCGAACACACGCCGGACATGGCCCGCATCCCGGTGCGGCTGGTCGACCAGCACGTCGATGCCGTCCGCGCGATCGTGCGCGAGCACGACCTGCCCGGCCGCGACGCCGTCGCCGACGTCCTGACGCGCCGGCTACGCGAGGTCACCGACACGTTTCTGCGCCGTGAGAACCGCGACCGCCCGCAATATCTCGAAAGCATCTTCGCCCCGCCGCTCGCGCCGGGTTCGGCGGAGGGTTAAGCCGCCTGGGAACGCTCGTCTTCCGCGAACGCATCGCCGACGAGTTCGTCGCAGAACAGCCGCGCCTCTTCGCGCGCCGCTTCGGTCGCGAACCGCCGCAACAATGTCAGGAGCGGCGCCAGGTCGCCGATCTCCTCGTCCTCGCATCGCGTCAGGACGCGTTCTATCATGCGTCGCTTGAGCCGCGCGGCGCCGCCCGGTTCGGCGTTGAACCCGCCCTCGCGCATGGCCTCGATGGCTTCCTTGAAGGCGGGATAGGTCGCAGGCGGCAGCTTCGCCTTGTCGAACAAAGCCCGCAGGCCGACGCTGCTTTGGTCGTAGATGAGGCCGCAGACGCGCGCGACCGGGATGTCGGCGAGTTCCGCCAAGGCCTCCTCGAACAATACGACATTGCCGGACAACAGCGCGCGCAGGATCAGGCCGGCGGTGAGCTGGCCGCTCGCGCGCAGATGCTCGACCAAAGGGCGCAGCTGCGGCGTCGGCGTCGCCGCCGCGAGGGTGACCGTCGCCTTCTCGCAGGCTTCCCGGGCGATGCGCCGGGCGTGATCGCCGTCGAGCCATTCGCGCTCGGTGACGAACCCCGCCAGCGACTCCGACAATTTGGCGACCAGGGTTTGCCGCGTGGACGCGGCGATGTCCTCGCGCGCGAGCAACGGCTCGCGTATCGCGGCCAGGTGGCCGTGGCGCGCGACGATGCGGTCGATCGAGAACGGCGCAATGTCGGCGCCGGGATTTTCCAGGAGCACGAGGCAGGCCTCCGCGGCGCCGACTTCGGCGATCGCCGCCGCCACCGGGCGCGGCAAGGCGGCGCGGCTCGCGATCGCGGCCTGCACGGTGTCGCTGCCGGTCGCCACCGCGTCGACCAGTTCGGCGTCCACGAACAAAGGCGACAACGCCAAGACCGGACCCGCGATCTGCGGCTGATCGGCGGCGAGCGCCAGAACGATGGCCGGCGGCGCGCAAGGGCTTGCCGCGAGCGCGTCGGCGAGCGCGCGGCGCACCAGCGGCGAGGAATCGTCGAGCAGCATCAGCATCGCGCCTTCGGCGGCCGCGAGATCGTCCGCCGAGAGATCGGAATAAAGGTAGGCGCGGGCCAAGGCGCTCGTCGCCTCGGCCCGGCGGCCGGCCGGCGCGGTCCGCACCCAATCGAGAAAATCGCGCACAATCATTTGTTCGCTCACGCAACGCATCAGCTTTCGACCTGCCCCGAGCTTAGCGGCGCGGCCTTAACAAACGGTTCACCATAAATCTTTGCAAAGATTACGGCGCCGCGCGGACCATATTAGGGCGCCCACAAGGAGACATCGCGGTTCGCGATTGCGGACCGCCGGGATACCCGCGCGCCTCGTCTTGCTCGTTATGATTTTCAATCCTCTTTCAAGCCATAAGCCAATGCATTGCCGGTGGCACCATAGTACTTGTACGGGAGAAACTTGCCGGTCATGCCGATCATCACGCGGTCGCCCTTCGGATCGGCTTTGCGTGTGATGTCCATGTCGAAGTCGATCGCCGACATGATGCCGTCGCCGAACTCCTCCTCGATCAACGCCTTCAGCGCCGGTCCGTTGACCATGATCAGCTCGTAAAAGCGATAGAGCAGCGGATCGGTCGGCGGCATCGGTGTGCCGGTGCCCCGGAACGGTACCTCGTTGAGCAAGGTTTGTTCGCTCTTCGACAGACCGAACAATTTCGCCGCGTTGGCAGCCTGCGGCTTGGTGAGCTTCATCTGGCCGAGGATGGCCCCGGTCACCAGGATCGGCGACATGCCGCCGATCTGCTCGCAGATGTATTTCCACGTCCAACCCTTCTCGCGCTTGATGTCGAGAAGCTTCTCGGTCAGGTCGGAACGGGTCATGGTTGTCTCCTTTGCCGGTGCGGATGTTGGCTGTTGACGAAGTTATGGGTTGACGGGACCCCCCGACGGGCGTCCTCACGGCGATCACTCCTCGCGAATCCAGCTCGCGCGCCGGACCGCCCGCTCGCAGATGAAATCGAGTCCAAAGCCGATAATGCCGATGATCACCACGGTTGCTGCGAGTCGATCATATTCCAGCGCATCGCGGGCGTCGTTGATGGCGTAGCCGAGGCCGGAGGTGACGCCGAGAAATTCCGCCGGCACCAGGACGATCCAGGCGACCCCGACGGCAAGGCGAATGCCGGTCAAGGCATCCTGCGCGATCGCCGGAAGAATGATGGTGAACAACATGTGCCACGGCCGGGCGCCGAGATTCCGGGCCACTTTGAACCACGCCGGATCGATCCGACGAAATCCGTGCGCGGTCGAGAACAGCACTGGCCACACCGCCGCGACCGCGATCAGGAAGATAATGGCGCGGTCCCAGGTCGCGAATGCCATTACCGCGATCGGCATCCAGGCGAGCGGCGAGATCATGCGCATGAATTGAAACGGCACCGAACTCGCCTCGCGCACCGTCCGGTAGCGGCCGACGAGAATCCCGAGCGGCACGCCGAAGGCGACACCCCAGGCGAGCCCGCCGCCGATGCGCCCGAGGCTCGGCAGCGCCATCCGCAGGGCCTCGCCAGTGATCAGCATCCGCCAGAGCCGCTCGAAAGTCGGCAGCGGAGCAAAGCCGGCGAAATTCGCCGTCGACGGATTGGCGGCGACAATCCGGCCGCCCATCCACCACAGCACCAGCATGACCGCTATGCCGAGCAGCACGAAGCCCAGGCTGCGGGCGGATCCCTTGACCCGTCCGGCCACCGCGCTTTCGGGCCGTCCGGCGTCCGCGATGTCGTCGACGAGGAGATCGAGGCTCACGGCGCCAGCACCTCGGTTCGGTTGAACGGGTCGTCCGGATTGACGCTCGGATCGCGCTTCCAGTCCGGAAATTTGTTCAAAGCGTTACGGACATAATCGTAGTTCACCAGATCGTCGGCGACGAATTTTGCATCGAGTTTGCTCAGGAAGGTCTTGTCGCCGCCGACGATGGTGTCGTTCATCGCATTGACGATCCATTCGGTCGCCGACCGATAGGGCCAAGGCTGGAAGTCGATGCGACCGATCTTCCAGTCCGGATGAATGATGGCCTCGCTCGCCCCGTAATATGCGGTGTCGTAGTAAGTCATCGCCCGCTCGATGATCGGGGCCGGCAGCGGCAGATAGCCCTTGCCGTCGGTGGACAGGATTTTGGCGACCTCGCTCTTGTGTCCGGAGGCGTAGATTTCCGCCCGCACCAAAGCATTCATGACCTTCTGGGTCCATTCCGGTTTCTTGGCCGTCACATCCTCGTGCATGCACAGCACGCAGCAGGGGTGATTTTTCCAGATGTCGCCGGTGAAGCGCAGCATGCGGCCGCCGGCTCTGGTCTCGCCGAGCGCATTGAACGGTTCGGCGACGATGTAACCGTCGATTTTCTTGGCCGCGAGTCCCGCCGGCATGTCCGGCGGCGCCATGACTTGCAGATTGCACTCGTGGGGGGCGAGCGGCTCGCTTTGCGACTTGATCACGGCTTTGATGCCGGATTTTCGCAAGGCATATTGCAGCACGATGTTGTGCATCGAATACCAGAACGGCACCGCGATCTGCTTGCCGCCGAGATCGGCGAACGACTTGATGTCCGATTGCCCGCCCACCACCACGCCCGAGCCGTTGGTGTGCGCCCAAGCCATGATCTTGACTGGAAAGTTATTATTATAACGCATCCAAATCGGGATCGGTTTGAGCAGATGGACGAGGTTGAATTTACCGGCTGCGAACGCCTCGACCAGTGGGGCCCAGCCGCGAATCAATGTTGGAGGTTCGACCGCGAGGCCTTCGTCCTGGAAGTAGCCCATAGCGTGCGCAACCAATAGCGCGGCGGCATCGGTGATCGGCAAATAGCCGATGCGCACGACATCGTCGGCGGCGGCGCGTGCGGCGGAGCCGAAGCCGCCGAGCAGAGTTCCGAGCGCCGCGAGACCGCCCGCAGCGAGCATGTCCAGTGTCTGCCGGCGATCGATGGCAAGACGAAAGCGATCATCCTCGGCGTGAACGACATCTGTCCCACAATTAAGGCACATCCGAGCTTCCTTGCTGTAGCGGTCAACGGTGTCCGGCAGCGACGACCTTGAGCGATCCATGGCCCGGCTGGGTCTGGGGGGCATCGACGGTGCGGCCCGACGCCCGCTCGAACGCGGTTTGCAGTTTCGCCTGAGCCGCCTGCGCGCCGGCGCCGCGATGCTGGCGGTCCAACCGGTCGCTATCGATGGGCACGATCTCGGCGATCCGACCTGGATCGGCGGTCATCACCAGCGCACGGTCGGCCATCGCAACGGCCTCCGGAATGTCGTGGGTGACGATGACGAGGGTGATCCCCATATCGACCGCAATGCGGCGCACGTCGCGTTGCAGCGCGCGGCGCGTTACGCCGTCGAGCGCAGAGAACGGCTCGTCGAGCAGCAGCACTTCCGGATACACCGCCAGCGAGCGGGCCAGCGCGACGCGCTGCTGCTGACCGCCCGACAATTCCTGCACGTTGCGCCCGGCGTAACCTTCCAGCTCGACCAGCTGAAGCAGCTCATTGATGCGCCCGCTGATCTCCTTGCGCGGCCGGCCGGCAAATTTCAGCCCGAGCCCGATATTCTGTGCGACGGTCATCCACGGATAGAGATGCGGTTGCTGGAACATCACGATCCAGCTGGGCGACGGACCGGTGACCAGCGCGCCGTCGATGCGGACCTCGCCGGCGCTCGGCGCGTTGAGCCCGGAAATCAGATGCAACAAAGTCGACTTGCCGCAGCCGGAGCGGCCGACCAGCGCCACCGCTTCGGACGGCTGGACCTCGAAATTGATATCGCTCAAAACGTCGTTCGCGGCGCGGCGATAGCGATGACGGACACCGGTGACGGCGATATGCGCGCCCGGTCTCGGCCTTTTAGGATGGATCGTGTGCATCGCTCTAATCCGCTCCTCGAAATGCAACCTCACCCGTCGGCATAATGTCTTCGGCGATCATCCTGCGACGGGCCGTCATGCGAGTGACGTCTGGTCAATTCCACAAGCAGCGACGACATCGACGCAACACGCCTAATGCGCCATGTCGGCGAGCATCTTTCGCAGCTGCTTCGTCGCCGGCGTTACAATGGCAACGAAATAAGCCTCGCGCAGCCGTCGCTGGGCGGCGCCGTTGACGACATAACCGCGGGCACCACAATGCAGCATCGCCGCATGCGCGGCCGCGACCGAGGCCTCTCCGGCGGCCAGCCGCGCCTCGATCACGGCGCGCCAATAGCCCGGGTCGGTTTCGAACGGCGTGGCGGCAAGCTGCGCCACCAGTGCTTCCATCGCTACAAGCTGGTCGGCCAGCGCTTCCGGTTGCACGTCGAGATACTTGTTCACGTGCCCTAGCGGCCCCTTGGTCTGCTCGATCAGCCTGATGCAATCGCGGATCAGACCGAAGGCCATTCCGGCCTGCAGCAGAACGAAGCCGGCGCGAATGCGCTTGATATAGCTGTCGGCGGGATCGGCAACGATCCAGGCCTCGGGAACGACGACATCGCGCATCTGCACCGCAAAGGTGCGGGTGCCGTCGAGGGCGACGAATTTCGTGTTGCCGGCAAGGCTCAGGCCCTCGGCGGCGCAAGGAAAGATCGCCATGACGTTGCGCTTGGTGGCGCCGTCCTCGACCTCGAATACAGCGCCGAAATGATGATCGGCACCGAGATTGGAGACATAGGGCAGTAGTCCCTTGACGACATAGCCGTCGTTTGTTCGCCGGCCCTTCAACCGCATGTCTTCGATGCCGAACAGGGCCTTCATCGGATTGGAGAGTGCGGTGCCGCCCAACACCGTGCCGTTTGCGGCCCGAGGACCGATACCACTCTTCAGCGCGGCATTGTCTGACGCGTAGATGTACCAGGCGAGCGCGTCCTGGCACCACATGCAGAACGAAGTCGACAGGCAATATTCGCCCGCTGCCGCCATCGCATTGATCGCAGTGGCGAGATTGATGTTTCTGCCGTTACCCGGAAGATGATGCGCGTAAGCGCCGAGACGGCCGAATTCGCGCATCAGGCTTTCAGGATAATAACCCTCCGCGTCTATTTTGTGCACGAGAGAGGGCAGTTCGCGTGCGGACAACGCGCGAACCGCCTCGACCACATCTGCTCCAGGCGTGGCGGTCTTGTCGTTTCGCGCCACCGTCGCTGCATCCAACATATGACTTTCCGATCATGATTGGGTTGAACGAAACCGGCTGTTTGTTGGCGCATGTCCTTTGCGCAAAAGCCGGCTATGCTCTAGGCCAACGCGACCTCGAGATTGACCGGCCGCGAAAACGTGTTGGCCACGGGCGACCATTGCCGGGCATGTGCCACCAACGCTTCGAGCTCCGCGCGCGGCCGGTCGGCTTCGAACGTCACCTTGGCGCGGACGTCGGTGAAGCCGACGGGTTTTTCCGAGAGATCGCCGGTACCCCACACCGCGGTGATGTTGAGGTCGCCTTCGAGCTCGATCTCGAGCTTGAAAACATTGATGCCGCGGGCCACCGCGTTGGCGTGGATGCCGACCGCGAGGCAGGAGCCAAGCGCGGCGAGAGATGCTTCCGAGGGGTTCGGCGCGGTGTCGTCGCCGAGCAATCCCGGCGGCTCGTCGACCACATAGGGCGGTAAGCTGCGGATGAAGTTGAGATGACGGAAGCGACCCTCGGCCACGGTCTTACATTTCAAGGTCTTGATGACCTTGGGATCGGCCTTGCCCTTGGCGATGAGTTCGTCCAGGCCCTGTTTGTCGATGGGAGCCAGACAGCCGGTCATGGCGGTCTTGGTGACGACTTTGTTCATGGGAGTTCCCTCTTCCTGCCGCCATCCAGGGCGGCCGCTATTGGCTACAGACCGTTCTGTACGATGCACGACGCGTGCCAAGCCGCTGCGATGCAAAAAAACTGAATGAAATCAGCCAAACGCATCGGGGGGCCTAGTGGCATATTTGGAAGATAATTTCTATTATTGCAATTCTTGGCGGATATTTTGGTATCTTATTCTTGTCAATTGCGGCTTTTGGATATTATCTACTACAAAAGTCGATATACCCAGTCGCTCCGGCCTCGAGGGGCGGTCGGCTGAAACGGCGAACAATGGTGCTTGCTTTTGCAGCAAATGATGGCGCGGCGAATGGCACGCGGCCGGAGGTTCAGGCAGACAACAGACCATTCGGTTTCCCGGATTGCGGTCTTTCCCGATGGGCGGTATTGGACCGATATGGACGCTGCGCTCCCCATTGCCATCGATTCCGCTCAAGCCGAGGCCGCGGCTCCGCCGCGCGAGCGATTGATCGAAAGCGCGCGGGTGCTGTTCTGCCGCTTCGGTATCAACTCGGTCGGCGTCGATGCCATCGTCGAGGCAGCCGGAACGGCAAAGACGACGCTCTATAAGCTGTTCGGCTCGAAGGACGGTCTGGTCGAAGCTGTGCTCGAGCGCGAGGGCCGCATCTGGCGCTCGTGGTTCCTCGCCGAGATCGACGGGCCGGGCGGCTCCGCGCGTGAACGGCTGGACCGAATCGGTCCCGCGCTCAAAATCTGGTTCAGCCGCGACGATTTCTACGGATGCCCTTTCATCAATGCGGTGGGCGAATTCGACAAGGCGGATGACCGCATGCGCGCGCTCGCCATCGCGCACAAGACGATCGTGCTCGCTCGCCTATCCGCACTTTGCGCCGAAGCAAAAATACCCGAGCCGGAACAGGTCGCGCACACTCTCGGACTCATCATTGACGGCGCGATCGTCATGGCACTCATTACCCGTGACGCCTCCGCCGCCAACGTCGCCAGCCGTGCTTGCGCCGCACTGCTTCCGCCCTGAACAGTGAAAGCCGACACATGTCGGCTGTGGGTCATTGGCGACGCGATCGAAGTAACAGCAAGTTCGGCACGGGCCGTTGCACGGATTTGCGCCGTGCAACGTTTTTCAGAAGCATCGCGGCGTGGTCAGGACGGATCCTTGAACAGGTCGAGCATGCCGTTGAACTTCGGCTGTTGTGCGCTCGCGCCCGCCCCGCTCGAAGCGGCACCTGGACCGTTCCAAAGCGCGCTGACAAGGGGCGCGACCGGCGTGGTGCGGTTGGGGTCCTGAAACAAGCCGTGAAAGACTTGGCCGTCGCCGGTCGCGGCTTTCGGAATGGCGGCGGCAAACGCGCCGGCGATCCCGGCCGTATCGGGCGCGGTGGTGGTGGCGGTGGCCGCCGAGGCGGCGGCAGCAGCGGCGGTCGCTCCGGCCACCTGCGCGACCGCGACGGCTTGGATTGGGGTTCCGCGGGCCTGGTCATAGCGCGCGGTGATGACGTCGCGCACTTGCGCGACGGTACGGGCGGCTCCGGAACGGTCGTAAAATATCGAAGAATTGGCCTGTGCGGCACTCGGGAACATATCCGCGGCCTTGGCGCCCGGATTGCTGGCGGCCTGCGTGATCAGACGCGCCGCGCCGCCGACGCCGAGAAAATGCGCGATGTAGAGTTCGCTCTCGGTCGGCGGGCGGCCGAGCTGCGCGCTGAGCGCTTCGGCATTGGCCTTGGTGAAGGCGCCCGCCATCTCGGCGTTCACGGTCGGGTCGTTGCGCAGCTTGAGAATCTCGCCGCGCACGCTGGCATCCTGCACCTGGTAGCGGCCGGACGCGTCCTGGGTGATCGCGGCCGCGTAATTGCCGTAGCCGAGCGCGGTGCCGGCCTGCTTCATGGTCGAAAGCCATGTCTGCTCGATGAACTGAAACAGGCCGCGGGCGGACGAGGTCGACGATCCGGCCTGCGGGTTAAGGCCCGATTCGATCTTCGCGGTGGCGAGGAGGTAGTCGAAGCTCGTGCCGATCGTCTCCGCGGCCTGGCGGATGGCGCCCATCACTGCCGAACCCGGCGAGGAATTGCTGGGATCGACCTGCATCAGCGGCTCCTCTATCTCCGTCGCCCGCGTCAACGCCGCGGCTTGCGGCGCGCGTTCGCAAGGACTGCGCGTTAAGAACCATTAACTTCTATGGTAAACGAACCCTTAACGATCAGGCGCCAGACGAACAAAATGCCCAACGACAGGAGACGGCAATGACCAAGCAGACGGCGATCCGGCACAAGCGCGGCGGCCTCTATTTCGAGGATTTCACCCCCGGCGAGGTGGTCGAGCATCGTCTCACCCGCACGGTCACCCAGATGGACAACATGCTGTTCTCCAACATGACGCTGAACCCGCAGCCGCTCCATATCGACCGGCATTTCTGCGAGCAGGAGACCGAATGGGGACAGCCCTTGATGAACTCGCTGTTCACGCTCGGCCTGATGATCGGCATCTCGGTCAACGACCTCACCGTCGGCACCACCATCGCCAATCTCGGCATGACCGACGTGAAATTCCCGCATCCTCTTGTTCGAGGGCGACACCGTGCACGCCACGACCGAGATCATCGGCAAGCGCGAATTGAAATCGCGCCCCGGCGCCGGCATCGTCGAATTGCATCACCGCGCCTACAACCAGGACAACAAGCTGGTCGCCGAATGCCGCCGCCAGGCTTTTATGCGCATGCGGCCCATGTGAAGCGGGCCCATGTGAAGCCGGCCGATCTGAAGCCGGCCATGTGGTAAGCCTCAACCGAGCCCGCACAGCTCCGCGAGCGTCGCCGCCGGCACGATCACGCTGACGATGCCCAACAGCACGATCGCCAATCCCACCATGGTGCGCAGCCGCTCCGACTGCACTTTCTGCTGCAGGAGCGGCAGACCGAGACCGGCCGCCATCACCGGCAGCAACGTGCCGAGACCGAAGCCGAACATCACCACAATGCCGTTGAACCACGTCCCCGACAGCATGGCGTAGAACAGCGCGGCGTAGACCATGGCGCAGGGAAAGAAGCCCCAGACGCAGCCGGCCAAGAACAGCGCCAAAGCCGGCGGCAGCCACACCAGACTCGCCGCCTTGCCGAGACCGTCGCTGACAACGCCACCCAGCCGATAGAGCGCCGACGGCAGCGGCGCGAACCCGAGCATCGACAGGCCGATCCAGCCGAGCGACACCGCCGCGGCCCAGCGCAGCACGATGTTGGCGAGCGAGCGATCGAGCGCGCCGAACACGCTCGCGCCGAGACCGCCGACGACCGCGCCGGCGACGACATAGCCGGTGATCCGCCCGGCATTGATCAACAGGTTCCGGGCATAAGGATTGCGCGACCACGACCCGGAGGCGGACTGCGCCAGCAAATTCAGGCTGGTCGCGATGCCCGAGCACATGCCGAGACAGTGCATGCTCGACGCCAAGCCGAGCAGCACGCCCGCGATCAGCAAGGGTTGTCCGAAATCGAAGGCCACGAGTTCAGCTCCTGTCGCGGATGACTAGGCCAAGGTCCGCCTGTGCACTTTGCGCCACATCAACCGCGATACCGCGCCGGGCGGTAGCCGGCTGCATTGACTTTTGGCTTGGCGGTTCACATGATCGCGGCGCGCTTCAGGCGACAGCATGGTCAAATTGGGCAACAGGGGCAAGCGAATGTGGCGGCCGTTCATCGGCCTCCTCGTCGCCTATGCCGTCGCCGCGCAGGGGCTGTTGATCGCGGTCGGCGGTTTCGCCGCCCTGGCGCATGCCGATCAGAATGGGGCTGCGTTCGCGCTTTGCCTGCACGGCGCTCAAACCGCGGCGCAGGCCGCACCGAGTCTGCCCGACGAAAACCCCGGGCAAGGCCATGCCGGCTGCACCCATTGTATTTTCTGTTTCGCGGGCGCCCACCACGCCCTGATCGGATCGGCGCCCGTCCTGTTCCACCGCGTCGGCGTGGCCATCGCCACCGTCGCCTGGGCGGCCGACAAGCATTGCCTGCCACGCCTTGTCGCATATTCGATTGCGAGTGCCCGCGCTCCTCCGCTTCCGGAGTGACGGCTGGCGGCCCCGTTCGCGGCCGCCCGATCACGTGAGCGTCGGCTAAAGCCTCGAAATTTCGCACGACAAGCGCACATCGCGCGCGACCGCGCGGCTGCACGCCGACATGTCGATATTCAATCTCACTCGCGGGGAAACCATGTCCAATCGCTTCACTCCAGCGTGGCCGCCGGCAGCTGCTTTGTCGGTCCTGGCCGCTTCGCTCATCACCGCAACAATGTCGCCCGTCGGCGGATCGACCCCGGCCAAGGCGGCCGATCTGCCGCTCAAGGCGCCCGAACCACCCGCCTATCAGTGGGGCGGTTGCTACGTCGGGGCCAACGCCGGTGGCGGCGCCACCGGCGTGAACTTCAACGGTATTGTGGATTCGGGCACCTATCTGTTGGCCGCAAACGGCGATCCTGCTCTGGTCTCCAGTAGCGCCACCGGCGGCGCCAACGCCGACGGCTTCCTCGGCGGCGGACAGGTCGGCTGCAACTACCAGATCAATACGTTCGTCCTGGGCCTCGAAGGCGACTTCGACTATTTCCGCAGCAATCCGAACTTCAGCAACAATACCAATACGCTACCGCCGCCGGGCGCGGCATTCACCGCCGCACAATCGGTCACCACCGATTATCTGGCGACAGTGCGGCCGCGCGTCGGCATCGCGGCTGATCGCAATTTTGCCTACCTCACCGGCGGCGCCGCGTTCACCAATGCGAGCTACTCCGAAACCTATTCGGACGCCAATGGCGGTACCGGCGCCGTCTCGGCATCGAAAGCCTTGGTGGGCTGGGCTGCCGGCGCGGGCTGGGAATACGCCTGGGCCGATCACTGGACGTTCCGGGCGGAATATCTGTACGCGAGCTTCCCGACGATTTCCGCCGTCGGCACCATCACCGGACCCGGTGGCACCAACACGCTGCACGGCTCGACGGATCTGGTCGTTCAGGTCCTGCGCGCCGGCGTGAACTTCAAATTCTGAGCGCGGGATCAGGTCATGTCCAATCCCGCCCTCGCCCCCACCTTCATCGCCTGCCCGACTGCGCGGCGTCATCCGCTTGCGTCACGGCTCGCACGATCAATCGGAGACATCATGTTGCCCGCCTTCACACCATCGCCGACGCGCCGCCGCGGGCGTCGCAGTGTCGCGGCGCTCGTCGTTTTCGTCGCCACGCTGTTTCTGTCCTTCGTGCCGCTGGTCGGCCTGACGACCACCGCGGCGCGCGCCTGCGCCTGCGGCTGCAGCGTGTTCGATGTCGGCGGCCTCGATCTGCCGCAAGAGCAGGATCACGGCGGTCGCGTCTTCTTCGAGTATTGGAGCGGCGATCAGACGCAGAACTATATCGGAAGTTCCCGCGCCTCCTCGGCCCTCAATACCGACAAGGAAATCAACACCCAATGGTACAATGTCGGCTTCAGCTACAATTTCAACCGCGACTGGGGTGTCATGGTGCGCATACCGACGGTCAACCGCACTTTGACGACCGAGACCGACGCTTCATTCCTTGGCCAAATCCAATCCTTCAACTCGAAGGACATCGGCGACATCGAAATCATGGGCACCTACACCGGCTTCTTCAAGGACATGTCGACCGGCATCATTGTCGGCGTCAAGCTGCCGTCCGGCACCTTCACTGCACCCGGCCTCGACCGCGACACGCAGATCGGGTCAGGCTCGACCGACCTGATGCTGGGCGCCTTCCATCGCGGCATGCTCAGCGGCGACAACGCCTGGCAATATTTCACCCAGGCGATGTTGCGGCAGCCGTTCCTCTATCAGGCCGCGGCCGACCCGCAGGGCTTTTTCGACGGAAATGCCGGCGTGGTGCAGACCTATTATCCGGGGATGCAGATCGATGGGGCCGCCGGCGTTCTCTACAACAACTTGTACCGCGTGCTCGGCTTCGACAAGATCACGCCGCTCGGCCAGGTCATCGTATCGCACCGCGACAATGATACCGGTACCGGTTCCGATCCCTACAATTCCGGCTTCGACCGGGTGATGCTCTCGCCCGGCATCGAGTTCACCAAGGTGCTCGACGAGGCCAACAACCGGGTCGGCAAGGTCTATTTCGACGTTGAAATTCCGGTTTATTACCGCGCCAACGCGGCCAATAACGCCGGAACCGACGGACAATTGGTCGCCCCTTATTTGCTCAGGCTGGTGGCGAGCTACAATTTCTGAAGCAAGCAATATCCGACGTGCCGGAAAAACGGCACGTCGGCCCGCCCAAGGCATCACAGGTCAGGCATCACAGACAAGGCGTAGAGGGCATGACGCGACAAGACATGACGCTGTCAACGCTCGGCGGCGGAGCGATACGGCCTGTGAATGTGCTTGCGGACGTGCCTGATCCGCCTGAGCGGTTCGATCGGCCTGGGCTGATAGCTTGGCATATCCGTGAAATTGGTGCCCGGCATCGGTTCCGCGCCGCCACCGCCGCCGCCGGCGGCATTCGCCGTGGCAGTAAAAATCGCCATGGGAACCAGCACGATTGCGAAAATCTTCAGGACCTTCGTCAACATGTTACTCTTGCGGTTGCCGGCCTGATTGCCGGAACCGAAGGCCAACCGATGGCCGACACTTCGATCAAGCCGATATGTAGCGGCGGTTGCGACGGCATCAACGGGCCGATGCGACGCCGTCAAGCGTTCGTGATGGCAATCGGCATGGCAAAACGCGCCGCATTTACCATGACGCGTTTGGCGGCCAGCGCCGCGATCGCGTGGCTCGCGCTGGCGTCGCAGCCGGTGCATGCGACACCGGAGATGAACAAGCCGGCCCCGGCGCTCGTTATTGGCACGCTCGACGGCACGACGTTCGACCTCGCCAAACAGCGCGGCAAAGTCGTCCTGGTGAATTACTGGGCGACGTGGTGCGCGCCTTGCCGCAAGGAAATGCCGAAGCTCGATGCTTTCTATCGGCGCTATCACGGCCAAGGCCTGGAAATGATCGGCATCAGCGTCGACGAGGCGCGCGACCTCGCAAAGGTCCGCAAGGTCATGGCGTCGCTCGCCTATCCGGGCGCAACGCTGAAAACCATCACCGACGACGGCTTCGGTCCGCCGGAGGGCGTGCCGATCACATGGATCATCGACGTTGACGGCAAGGTTCGCGACAGAATGATCGATGTGCGCGACGATTTGCTCAACGGAATCGTCGTCCCGTTATTGCCACATTGAGCGAAGGTAGAGCGAATGCCTGGCTTTATGTCGACACCGCCGATCGGTCGCGCGATGACAGCGGCGGTGCTGCTCGCCGGTGCGACGATGGCGGCTCCACCGGCGCGCGCCGGCGATTGGCTCGCGGACAAATCCGGCTGTCGCGTCTGGAACCCCAATCCGCAACTGGAGGAAACGGTGACCTGGTCGGGTTCCTGCGCCAACGGCCGCGCGGAAGGTCAAGGCATCGTGCGCTGGTTGAAAAGCGACCTTCCGATCGAGACCGACGAAGGCGAATGGCACGACGGCCGGCAGGCCGGCAAAGGAACGCAAACCTGGCCCGGCGGACGCTACGACGGCGAGCTGGCCGACGGCGAGCCGAATGGTCACGGCGTCTTGACGGTGCAAAAGCTGAAGTATGAAGGTGAATTCCGTAACGGCAAACCCAATGGCCCCGGGACGCTGACGGCCGGAGGCGAGACCGTGCATGGCATCTGGAAAGACGGATGCCTGCAAGGCCAGCGCAAGGCCTCGATCGGCATTCCTTTGTCCACCTGCCGCTGAAGGAGCAAATCATGCGACGATCTCTGTGTGTCGGCTGCGCCATTCTGGCCCTGATCGCAGTCGGCCATTCCACGCCCGCGCTGGCGCAAGACGCGAAGGGCAAGAACTGCCGCATGGAACAGCAGTGCCATTGGCAGAATTTCAAGAAGATTTGCGTGTGGGTGAAAGTCTGCCGTTAGCTGTCGCCGCGGAAAACACGATCCGACCAAGTGAATCACATGACGCGTAACATGACTTGCCGGGGAATGCTGGTTGCTGCGTTGTTGCTGCTGCCGATGGCGGCGCGCGGGGAAACGCCCGACGAATGGGTGACGCTCGGCGCCCGGGTGCATGGCGGCTTCGGCGCCTTCATCCCGCTCGGCATCAGGATCGGTCTCGACGCGGTCAAGCGCCTCGACGCCAAGCCGCGCGAACTGAGCGTCCTCTATTACGACAGCGACGCTTCGCCGTGCGCCTGTTTCGCCGACGGGATCGCGCTTGCGACCTACGCTTCCGTCGGCCAGCGCACGGTGACGATCGCGCCCGAAAAAGCGCCGCCGGGAACAGCGGCGGTCGTCGTCATCCGTCCGCGCCAAGGCGGCGCGGGCCTCAAATACACGATCCCGCTTGCGGCGCTGCCCAAGCTCGGCGCCATGAACAAAACCCTCGATCCGCGCGGCCGTTACGACGCGGTGATGGCGGCCGAGGGACTCTTCGTCGTCGAACCCGCCCCGTGAAGGCGGCGTCCGACACTCACGTGCGTTGCATCAAAACCAAGGAGGTACCCATGAAAGACTTATACTGGAAGAACCTTTCACAGACCGGCGCGGCCATCGCCGCATTGGTGCTGGCGAGTTTTGCCACGACCGCCCACGCCGCCGATTACGATGTCGGCTCGATCCACATCGCCCAGCCCTGGACCCGCGCGA
This sequence comes from uncultured Pseudomonadota bacterium, assembly GCA_963836095.1. Classification (GTDB taxonomy): domain Bacteria; phylum Pseudomonadota; class Alphaproteobacteria; order Rhizobiales; family Xanthobacteraceae; genus BOG-931. Next base: position 54,618 of record CAWIHU010000008.1, on the reverse strand, counting down.
CCCCGAAAGGCGCGTCGGCCGGCGCGGCTTATCTGACCATCACCAACAACGGCACGGCGCCCGATCGCGTCAGCTGCGTGTCGAGCGACGACAGCGCACAATGCCAGATTCACACCATGACCATGGACAACGGCGTCATGAAAATGCGGCCGGTCGAGGGTGGCTTGGAGATCAAGCCGGGGCAGACCGTCACGCTCAAGCCGGGCGGGCTGCATGTCATGCTGATCGAACTCAAACACCCGCTCGAACAAGGCAAGGGGGCCGAGGCGACGCTTCAGTTCGAGAAGGCCGGGACCGTCAAGGTCGCGTTTCCCGTCCTGGGGATGGGCGCGCCGGCACCCGGCGCCGCGGCAGGCGGCGGCGGCAGCATGATGATGGAAAACCATGGCGGCATGATGCAGATGGACAAGCACTAACCGCCGATCTGCGGATGCGCCGATCGGCCGGGCTTCTCCGTCCCGCGCCATCGTCCCCATTGACGGGCGCGCGCCGGCGACGTGAATTCTCCCTGCCCGCCCGCGGGCCTCAGGGAAGGAAACACAGCCGCCATGCGCTCGCTCCTCTTCGTGCCGGCCGACAGTCCGAAAAAGCTCGACAAGGCGATGACGAGCGGCGCCGACGCGCTGATCGTGGATCTGGAGGATTCCGTCGCGCTCGACGCCAAGACGCGCGCGAGAGAGAGCGCGGCCATGTTCCTCGAGGAAGCCGGGACGCAGCGTCGCCGGCCTTATCTCCTGGTGCGCGTCAACAGCCTGCAGACCGGCCTCACCGACGCCGATCTCGATGCCGTCATCGCCGCCAAGCCGGACGCCGTCATGCTGCCGAAAGCAGAAGGCGGCGGCTCGATCGCGCACCTCGACGCCAAGCTCGCGGTGCGCGAGGCGACCGGCGGGCTGCCCGACGGCGCCGTCAAGATCGTCGCGATCGCGACCGAAACCGCCGCGGCGTTGTTCCAGGCCGGCACCTATGGCGGCGCCAGCGCACGGCTCACGGCGTTGACTTGGGGCGCCGAGGACTTGTCCGCCGACCTGGGCGCCGAGGCCAACCGCGATGCCGCGGGCGGCTATCTCGATCCCTACCGCCTCGCCCGCGCGCTCTGCCTCGCCGGCGCGGCGGCGGCGCAGGTGCCGGCCATCGACACGGTTTTTATCGACTTCCGCGACGATGCCGGCTTTCGCCGCGATTGCGAGGAGGGCCGCCGCGACGGTTTTGTCGGCAAAATGGCCATCCATCCGGCGCAGGTGCCGGTCATCAACGAGCTGTTCACGCCGACACCACAGGCGCTCGCGCAGGCCCAGGAGATCGTCGATGCGTTCGCGGCAAACCCCGGCGCCGGCGTCGTCGGGCTGCGCGGCGTGATGGTCGACCGCCCTCACCTCGCCCGCGCGCAGCGGCTCTTGGCGCGCGCGGCGGGGGTGCAAAAGCCGCGCTGAACGAAACCTGTCCCGGTTTAGCCGGCCGTTCGTCTGCTCCTGCAATCGCGCCGCCGCGATTTTTAGCGGCTGAGGGGGCAAGACCTAGCCCCGATACACCGCCTTGGGATCAAACACCCGCTCCTCGCGGAATTCGAGCTTGGCCGCGCCTTGCTGGCCGAGCGGCACCGCGCGGTAGAAGCAGGAGCGGCGGCCGGTGTGACAGGCCGCGCCCTGCTGCTCGACCTTGATCCACACGGCGTCCTGGTCGCAGTCGACGCGTATTTCGACGACCCGCTGGGTGTGGCCCGAAGTCTCGCCCTTCTTCCACAAGGCGCCGCGCGAGCGGCTGTAGTACCAGGCCTCGCCGCTGGCGATGGTCTTGGCCAGCGCCTGCGCATTCATGTGCGCGACCATCAACACCTCGCCCGAATGGGCGTCGGTCGCGACGCAGGTGAGGAGCCCGGCAGGGTCGAACTTCGGCATCAGCGCCGACCCTTCTTCCAGGTCGGCGACGGCGGGCGATGCGGCAGGTGAATTATCGGACATGGCAGCATCCAAGGTTTGCAGCATTCAAGTCTTGCGGCATCCAGGGTTCGGCGGCCCCTCTCGCGGCGGCTCGCCCGTACCTATATAGTTTGCCTATATAGTTTGCGCGGCGGTCGGCACATAACGCGCCGTCAATCCCCGCCCGCCATTTCGCACGAACGAACGCCTTGCCATGCTGAACGAAGTCTACAACCGCCGCATCATCGAACTTGCGGCGAACATTCCGCGGATCGGCCGGCTGGCGCAGCCGGACGCCTCAGCGACGGCGGTGTCGCGGCTGTGCGGCTCGACCGTGACCATCGATCTCGAGATGGACGGCGACAAGGTGACGGACTTCGCCCACGAGGTGAAAGCCTGCGCGCTCGGCCAGGCCTCGTCCTCGATCATGGCGCGCAACATCATCGGCTCGACCGCCCAGGAACTGCGCGACCTGCGCGAGGGCGTGCGCAAGATGCTCAAGGAGAACGGCGCGCCGCCGGCCGAGGGCAAGTGGGCCGATATCGCCGTGCTCGAGCCGGTGCGCGACTACAAGGCGCGCCATGCTTCGACCATGCTCACCTTCGACGCCGTGGTCGACGCCATCGGCCAGATCGAAGCCAAGCGCGCGGCCGCCGGAGCCGCCGTGAAGACCGCGGCGGAATAACTTGCCGCCTGTTCCGATCGACCTGATCCGCCGCGCCCCTCGCCTCGCCGCGCATGGCCTCTTGCTGGTGTACCGCTACACGCTGTCGCCGCTGATCGGTCCGCGCTGCCGCCATTTGCCGACCTGCTCGGACTATGCCGACCAGGCAATCACCCGCTTCGGCCTGTGGGCCGGCGGCTGGATGGCGCTGGCGCGCCTCCTGCGCTGCCACCCCTGGGGCACCGCGGGGCTCGATTTCGTGCCCGCGACGTTGCCGGCGCGGGCACGCTGGTATCTGCCGTGGCGGTATGGACGGTGGCGCGGCACCAATGCCGGCACGCTTACGCCGCCGCCCGCGCCGGCGGCGCCATGAAGTCGGGCGACGACCGGCGTGCGCACGTGCTGCGCCACAATGCGGTCGATTTCGGCCATCGCCGCGGCATCGATCGTCCACCCCATCACGTCGGCGACGGGATCGAGCTGGCCCGGGTGCCTCGCGCCCCACAGCGCGATGGTGTTGGGCGCGCGATCGAGCACCCAGCGCAACGCGAGATGGATGACCCGTTTGCCGAACTTTTGCTGCGCGAATTGATCGAGCGCGGCCACGGCGGCGAGATATTCGGCAAAATGCGGCGGCTTGAATTTCGGATCGGCTGCGCCGCGCAAATCGGTGTCGGCGAATTTGGTGTCGGCCCGCATCCGGCCGGACAAGAGGCCGCGGCAGAGCGCGCCATAAGCGAGCGTCGCCAGTCCGCGCTCGCGCGCGTACGGCAGCACATCCGCCTCGATCGCGCGTTCGAACAAATTGTAAGGCGGCTGCACGGCGTGAAGCGGCGCGACGGCGCGGAACGCATCCATCTGCGCGGGGCTGAAATTGCTGACGCCGATGGCGCGGATTTTTCCGGCCTCGAGCAGATCGGCCATGGCGCCGGCGGTCTCCTCGACCGGCGTGTTCGGATCGGGCCAATGGATCTGATAGAGGTCGATCGCGTCGGTCCTGAGCCGGCGCAGCGAGTCGTCGATTTCCTTCAGGATGCGGGCGCGGCTGCCATTGCGGAACGGCTGCTCGCCCTTCCAGTCGAGCGCGACCTTGGTGGCAAGGACGATGCCGGCGCGGCGGCCGCCTTCGGCCAGCGCCTTGCCGACGATTTCTTCGGAACGACCGAAGCCGTAAACCGGCGCGGTATCGATCAGCGTGATGCCGCGGTCGAGCGCGGCATGGATGGTGCGGATCGATTCGGCGTCATCGGTTCCGCCCCACATCCAGCCACCGATCGCCCAGGTGCCGAGCCCGACGCGCGAGGGGTTGAGGTTCGTACCGGGGATGCGGAAGGTCTCCATCTGGTGCGGCATTTCGGTCGTGGTCTGGCTCATCGGGAATCTCCGAAAAGGGCGCGCTAAGGCCGCTCTCCAGACGCACTTGGCGCCGGGGCGGCAGATTTGTGCACATCATTGGCGTGCACGCGGACTGCAGCTTGTCGGAGTTAGGCATCGCGGCCGCGTGCCGCAGCTTGAGCCGATGCATAGGTCATGCGGCACCGCCGCATGGCGCGCGTTGCACCGGCCCTCGCCAACCATGTCTACGTCGCGGCCCCCCAAAACGTTCCGCCGCCCGTTGGGGGAGGCACACCTCGACACTTATGCGACGCGCTCTATAAAATACGATCGAACCGGCGGCGCGCTTTCGCGTCGCAGAGGGGGTTCCAATTCATATGGAGGGCGGCTCAGAGACCGGCGATTTTGCTGCGCCACGACGGCAGCCTGCCCGGAGAAAGTATGGCGTTTTCACGCCGCTCGTCCACGCACCCCGCGATCTGTCGCGGTACCTGCGGGCGAACTATTCCCTGCACGATTGGGAGGCCAATCGTCGCGGCGCGGAGCTGCTGGCCCATCATTGGACCGGATCGCTCCTCTCCCACGCATGGCGCGCACATTATCTCAATGGGCTCGCGCTGCCGCACAGCGACCAACCCGTCGTCAGCATCGTCATTCCGACTTACGGCCATTTCGCGCTGACGGCGCGCTGCTTGCGCTCCATCATGAAGCACCCTCCGGCGGTCGCCGTCGAGATCATCGTGGTCGAAGACTGTTCCGGCGATCGTTCGATCGGCGCGCTCGCGCGCATTCCCGGGCTGCGTTACGAGGAAAACCCCGAAAACCTCGGCTTCCTGCGGTCCTGCAATCGCGCCGCGACGCTTGTTCGCGGCCAGTATTTGCATCTGCTCAATAACGATACCGAAGTCACCGAAGGTTGGCTGGACGCCCTGCTCGATGTGTTCCGGCGTTTACCGGACTGCGGCTTGGCCGGCTCGAAGCTCGTTTTTCCCGACGGGCGGCTGCAGGAGGCCGGCGGCATCGTCCTTAACGACGCGACCGTCTGCAGCTACGGCCGATGGGATGACCCCGGCAAGCCGGAATACAATCAATTGCGCGATGCCGATTATGTCTCCGGCGCGTCGATCCTGCTGCCACTGGCGCTGTGGACCCAGCTTGGCGGCTTCGATGAGAGCTTCGCGCCGGCTTATTACGAAGATACCGATCTGGCCTTCCGCGTGCGGCAAGCCGGGTTCCGCGTGATTTATCAACCGGCGTCGACCGTCATTCATCAGTGGGGCGCCACGCACGGAACCGACGCGGATTCCGCCGCCGCCGCTCAATCGGCCAAGAACCAGCGACGCATGAAACAAAAATGGCAGTTGATCCTGGAATCGGACCATTATCCACGTGGCAAGCATCCATTGGACAGGGTGTAATTGCTGAGCGTCTCTTCAAATCACCGCTCAAATTTCAAAACCGGCGCACGCGCCCCGTCGCCGGACTACCCAGCGGGCGCATTCCAACGACCTTAGGTCCTCACATTAGCGGATCGCGCCGGCCCTGATTCACGATCCCCGGCCACGCTTCGTGAGTTTGTCTACTGACCGTGTTTTTCCTCTCTGCGAGCGAAGCCAGATTTTCATAAGTAATCCGCGAAAGCCCCCGCGCTCGCGCTTCCGTAACGATGCGGGGCCACCAGCTCGCCGATATGGAGTTGCGCGCTTTCATCGTGCGGGCGTGGCTACCGGCAATGCCCACCGCCACCGCGAAGGCGGCGGCACCGCCGAAGGCATCGATCACCGCCGAGAAGGTTTCGACCTCAGATTGCATGCACAAATGGCTACCAGCGGTAGCGAATACTGTCAATACTGCACGTGTCGATTCTAGCGCTACACTTTGTAGCGTGAGCATCGACCGGAAGAAGCAAGGGGAACGACTTCGAGCGGTTCGTATTGCGGCCGGATATCGCTCGGCGCGCGATGCAGCGCTTCAGAACGGCTGGCCCGAAAGCACCTACCGCGCCCATGAAATCGGGCAACCGGACGATTGGCCTAGACGATGCCGAACGCTACGCAAGGCGGTTCGCCGCGCGGGGCGTCAAGGTTACCGCCCAAAGCATTCTCTTCGGCGCGAGCGACCAAGGATTCGCTGAGCCGCAACGTGACTACGACAGCGGAACGCCTGTCGCGCCGGGGCCGCCGCAGGCCGACGCGGCCGAGCCGAGCCACGCCGCTTCACAGCTCTCGCCGGCAAACGTCCCTCCGGGCGCCTTGGCCGACCTCGGCGCCGGCAATTTCTTCGCGCTCAGGGTGTTAGGCGATTCAATGGACCGGATCTCGCCGCACAATTCGGTCATCATCGTCAACCGATCCGAGCACAGGCTGGTTTCTGGCGGAGCCTACGTGATTTCCCTGCGGGGCGAGCAAATCTTCCGTTACTGGAAAGACAAGCAGCTTGTGCCCTTCTCGACCAATCCCTCACATCAGCCCATCACCATCAAGAACCCGAATGACTTGACGGTTCTCGGCCGCGTTCGACGCACCGTGAGCGACCTTTAGGTCCCGCCCCCTTTTCGCCCAAACCCCTTTGCGACCAGACCCCCCGTGCGTTAAATACGCTCCGTCACGCTTACCTGCATTCGTAGGCAGCGAGTGAGCAGAAGGAGCTAAACTCATGGTCGCGCTGACCTTTCCCGACGGCGCGCGTCGGGACTATCCGCCCCACACCACCGGCCTCGACATCGCCAGGGGCATTTCGCCCTCGCTCGCCAAGCGCACCGTCGCCATGGCGCTCGACGGCAAGGTGGTCGACCTCGCCGATCCGATCGAGCACGACGCCAAGATCGAGTTCCTCAACCGCGACGATCCGCGCGCACTGGAACTCATTCGCCACGATGCCGCCCACGTGCTCGCCGAGGCCGTGCAGACGCTGTGGCCCGGCACCCAGGTCACCATCGGCCCGGTTATCGACAACGGCTTCTATTACGACTTCTTCCGCAACGAGCCGTTCACGCCGGAAGACTTCGCGGCAATCGAGAACAAGATGCGCGAGATCATTGCCCGCGACAAACCCTTCACCAAGGAAGTGTGGTCGCGCGACAAGGCCAAGCAGGTGTTTCGCGACAAGGGCGAGAGCTTCAAGGTCGAGCTGGTCGATGCCATCCCGGAAGACCAGGAGCTGAAAATCTACAAGCAGGGCGACTGGTTCGACCTCTGCCGCGGTCCGCATATGACCTCGACCGGCAAGGTCGGCAACGCCTTCAAGCTGATGAAGGTCGCCGGCGCCTATTGGCGCGGCAATTCCAGCCGCGAGATGCTGTCTCGCATCTACGGCACCGCCTTCGCCAAGCAGGACGAGCTCGACGCCTATCTCAAGCAGATCGAAGAGGCGGAAAAGCGCGACCACCGCAAGCTCGGCCGCGAGATGGACCTGTTCCATTTCCAGGAAGAGGCGCCCGGCTCGGTGTTCTGGCATCCGAAGGGCTGGACGCTGTTCCAGACGCTCGAGAACTACATCCGCCGCCGCCAGGCCGACGCCGGCTATGCCGAAGTCAACGCGCCGCAGCTCATCGACTCCTCGCTGTGGGTCGCCTCCGGCCACATGGCGACCTTCCGCAACTCGATGTTCCTCGTCCACCCGCACGAAGAGGACGAGCGCACCTTCGTGATCAAGCCGATGAACTGCCCGGGCCACATCCAGATTTTCAAGAACGGCCTGAAGTCGTACCGCGATCTGCCGTTCAAGATCGCCGAGTTCGGCAAAGTGCACCGTTTCGAGCCGTCGGGCGCGCTGCACGGCCTGATGCGCGTGCGCGCCTTCACCCAGGACGACGCCCACATCTTCATCACCGAGGAGCAGATCGCCGCGGAAGTGCTCAAGGTCAACGATCTGATCCTGTCGATCTATCAGGATTTCGGCTTCGACGACGTCCGCATCAAATTCTCCGACCGGCCGGAAAAAAGGATCGGCGACGATGCGGTCTGGGACAAGGCCGAGGCCGCGCTGATGCAGGCGCTCGAGGCTTCCGGCCGGCCGTGGAGCCTGAACAAGGGCGAAGGCGCGTTCTACGGGCCGAAGCTCGAATACGTCTTGCGCGACGCCATCGGCCGCGACTGGCAGTGCGGCACCGTGCAGGTCGACCTCAACATGCCGGGCCGGCTCGGCGCCTTCTATATCGACGAGCACTCCAACAAGGTGACGCCGGTGATGCTGCACCGCGCGATGTTCGGCTCGCTCGAGCGCTTTACCGGCATCATGATCGAGCATTACGCCGGGCACCTGCCGCTGTGGCTGTCGCCCTTGCAAGCCGTGGTCGCGACCATCACCTCGGACGCCGACGATTACGCGCGCGAGGCGATCGCCGCCGCGCGTCGGCTCGGCCTGCGCGTCGAGGGCGACCTGCGCAACGAGAAGATCAACTACAAGGTCCGCGAACACTCGTTGGCGAAAGTCCCGGCGCTGCTCGTCGTCGGCAAGAAGGAAGCCGCCGAGCGCACCGTCTCGATCCGCCGCCTCGGCAGCGAGAAGCAGCAGACCATGCCGCTCGATTTGGCGCTCAAGGCGCTCGCGGACGAGGCCGTGCCGCCGGACGAGCGGCGGGAGCGGAAGGCGGCATGAAAAAGCCGTCCGTCTCCGGCTCACCTCGCCAGCACCTCGACCTCGCCGTCGACGCCGGTGATGACCTTGAAGTCGCGCTGGTAGGTCTTGCCTTCGTTGCGGGCGATGACGTGGTAGTCGCCTTCGGCGAGCACCACGCGCGGGAAGGCGCCGATCGATTCCTTGATGACGTCGCCGCCGGGGGTGAGCACGGTCCATTGGGTATTGGCGAGCGCTTCGCCGTTGGGGTCGTTGACCAGCTTGAGCGTGATCACCGCGGCGCGGTGGGTGACGACGATGTCGGTGAGCTTGGCGACCTGGACGTGAATGTCCGAGCGCACCGCGGAATTACCGTCGCCGTAATTGGAGACGACGTAATAGGTTCCCTCCGGCAGCAGCACAACGTCTCCCGTCATCACGTTCTGCACCAGCGGCCGGCGCTCGGCGGTGTCGAACTGGCTGCCGGGATAGATGTCGAAGGAAATCTGGCCGGTGGGTATGCGGGCGTTGCCGACCCTGCCTTCGAGGCGCACGCCGCCGGCCGGAATTTCGAGGACTTCCCGCACCGTGTCGCCGCGCAACTGCACCGCCTTGGCGGCGCTGGCGAGGCCGAAGCTGGCATGGACGACGTAATTGCCGGGCGGCAGGATGAAGATCGGCGCTGCCGTCTTTTCCTCCTTGACCAGACGATAAATGCCCGTCGCATCGGGCTTGCCGGCATAGACCCGCCAGATGAGGCCGGCGCCGATCAGCGCGGCGTCGCGGCCATAGCGGGCGGCGACCGCGAGCGCAACGCGCCCGGCCGGAACCACCGGAGCGATCTGCCCGAACGGCGGAACGGCCGGCGTCGGCGCCGGAACCAACGTGCTGCCCGGCACGCCCGTCCCCGGCGCAAGCTGGGATCCGAGCGGCTCCGACCCCATGGGCTGGGGAGAAATCAGGTCGCGCGACTGCGCCAGTGCCGGAAGCGGCACGCCCAGCAATAGAAACGATACGGCCGACACGGCGGCGTAGCGCCGAAACCCTCTTGATCCCCCTGCCATGGCGGTTTTTTTCGTTCGCAATCGCGGCATTTTCATGCCGTCCTGGACCCACCGTGGACGGGCAAATTCGCATATCGGGCCAAAAGAGTTGCTCGTCGCCTTCACCATATTGGCGTTGACGAGTTGTTAGCCTACACGAACCGGCCGATCATGGCGTCGGCCCGACGAATGGTGAGGATGACGTGACGATTGTCGAGGCGGGACGAAAACCCCTTCCGGTCAAGCGCGGCCGGCCGGCGGTCGGACTTGTGCTCGGCAGCGGCGCGGCGCGCGGCTTTGCCCATATCGGCGTCATTCAGGCGCTGCTCGAGCATGGCATCGTGCCCGACATCGTCGTCGGCACCTCGATCGGCGCGCTGGTCGGCGGCTGTTATGTGAGCGGCCAGCTCGAGGCGCTGGAAGCCTTCGCGCACGAGCTGACGCTGCGCCGCATCATCGGCTATCTCGACGTGAGGATCGGCAGCTCCGGCCTGATCGGCGGCAGCCGGCTGACCAAGCGGCTGGAACAGACGCTGGGCACACGGACCATCGAGGAACTTCCGGTCCGCTTCGCGGCGATCGCGACCGAGGTCGGCACCGGTCACGAGATTTGGCTGACGCACGGCACGCTGTCGCTCGCTTTGCGCGCCTCCTACGCGCTGCCGGGGCTGTTTCCCCCGGTCCGGCTCGGCGGCCGCTGGCTGGTCGATGGCGCCTTGGTCAATCCGGTGCCGGTGACCGCAGCCCGCGCGTTCGGGGCTCGCGTCGTCATCGCCGTCAACCTCGATGCGGATCGTTTCGCCCGCGGCGCCACCATCGCGAGCCACGGTTCCGATGAAAGCGACGTTGAGGCGCTCGCGCTGCCCGGCCATTCGGGCCGCGGCCTGCGCGGCTTGTTCGGCCTCGAGCGCGCGATCAAGCGTCAACTATTCGGCAGCGATGGCCGCCCGAGCTTCTCCACGGTCATGATCGAGGCGTTCAACATCATGCAGGACCGGCTCACCCGCATGCGGCTCGCCGGCGACCCGCCCGACGTGCACATCACCCCGCAGATCGGCCATATCGGCTGGCTCGAGTTTCATCGCGCCAAGGAAGGGATCGCCGCCGGCAGGGCCGCGACCGAACGCGCGCTGGAGCCGATTGCCGAAACCATCGCCGCCTTGAGCTGACTAGCCGATCCGGCGCGGGCGCAAAAATAGCCTATTGCGAAGGGGATAGGCGCGAACAATTCGTCTGACAGGCGAGCTGCGTGGTGCTGCAGTTCAACAGGCACGTCGCACTCGACGTGGCGTTGCTGGTCGTCGTCGCCGATGCCGCCGGTGGCGCTCCGGGGACGACGCAGGCCGACTGGCAGGCGGCGCCCTGCGAATTGCATGTCATCATGCAAGTCGTGACCGTAGACGTCTGCGCTAGCTGCATTTTTTCCGCTGCAACGGCGCCGGTTTGGCTCCCAAAAATCACCGCCCCGGAGATCACCATCCCCGCGAGGGCGAGCGCAGCCCTGAACAGCCTCGATGCCGGCATGACCGATTGCCTCCCGTGCGCCGCACCCCGCGTCGCCGCGGCGGCAGCTTAAAGCACGACGCAATCATAGCGCGGCGAACGCACGACCTGGAGGGGGCGCGCGCCAACCCTCCCGCGTTGCGGCAACTCAGGCGGTCTGGATGTAGTCGCGCAGCGCCGCCGACTCCCGCTCCATCTCGCCGACCCGGTGCTTGACGATATCGCCGATCGAAACGAGGCCGATCACGCGGCCCTGCTCGACCACGGGCATGTGGCGGAACTTGCCGCGGGTCATGCGCTCCATGAGGGTCGCGACCGCCTCGCTTTCCGTGCAGGTCTCGACCTCGCGCGTCATGGTGCGGCTGACCGGCTCATCGAGCGCAGCCGTGCCGCGCTCGGCCAGCGCGCGCACGATGTCGCGCTCCGAGAGGATGCCGATGATGCGGCGGTCCGCGCCCAGGATGAGCACGGCGCCGATCCTCCTTTTGCCGAGCAGCGCCACCGCTTCTGCGAGCGCGGCGTGGGGCTCTATGCAGATGACCTCGCGGCCTTTGCCGGCAAGGATGATGCTCACGGTCATCTTAAACCTCCCTCCAGTTTCACGACATTGCGATCCGCGAAGAAGCGGCTCGGCGTGAAAATTGACGTTTGGGTCGGCGCCGAGTTCCGTCGGCGGGCGTTTTAGTTTCATCGGCGGACGGCTGCGCCGGAGATCGCTCGCTCTGAGGTCACTCCAAACGGAGCTTGCCCGTCCTCGGGTGCCCGCGTCGTGCTGCGACGCAGCATCGAGTCTCGCCAAGGTCGTACCAAAGGTCGCCCGCACAAAACCGGCGTTGACTGCGAAATATGATCGCGCGCCAATGTGGCGGCCGCAAGGTCAAAAAACCGCGCGAACAATCAAAAAACTTTACGGAAAAAGTCGGCAGATCAACAGGCCGTGTCTCGGATTACCGTCCCATGTGGGTACCTTCCCGTGTGGGTTACCGTCCCATGTGGGCCCGCTTTGATGTTGACGCGGTTCAGCCCGTGGGCTCGCGATCCAGCAAGCGCCGCGGCACCGGATCGAACGCGTTGAACAAGACGAGGCCGGCGAGGAAGCCGCCGATGTGCGCCTGCCAGGCGATTTCCTGGCCGTCGCCGGGAACCGCGATGGTGCCGAGCCCGAACAGCGCGTTCAAGCCGATCCAGACGCCGAGAAACATCAGAAAGCGCGGATCGCGCAGCGTTGCTTTGAGCGACGCGGCCGGCACGCGATAGGCGCGGTCGTCGGCCTCGCCGAACCACCGCCCGAGCGGACCGCCCGCTTGAAAGACGAAGCGGAGCGCCCCCGCCATCGCGCCGGAAATCGCCGCCGAGGCGCCGATCATCGGCACCATCGCGCCGGGGTGACTGACTAGATGCGCGAACGCGCCCGCTGCGGCGACGACGAGCATGAAGCCGACATAGCGCCACGTCCCGAAACGGCGCGCGAGCGCCGTCCCGAACGGCAACAGCCACGCCAGATTGACGCCGAGATGGAAGAGATCGGCGTGAATGAAGGCGTAGGTGAAAAAAGTCCACAGATCGGCGCCGAAGCCGCCGGGAAGCGCACCGCCGACGATGAGGTCGGCATCGTAGCGCGCCGGAATGAAGGCGAACGTGAGCAGGAAGCGCAGGTCGCCCTCGTCGGTCAGGATCAAGCCGCGCAACGCGTGCACGAGCACAAGCACCGCCACCGTCGCGACCACGACCGGCGGCACATTGAACATCGGCTCTGAGCGTTGCGTCACCTGGATCCGACCTGCGTCCCGCCCAGATAGGCCGCCGCGGCGGCGACGGCAAGCGGTCCGCGGGACGACGGCGGCCGCCACAAAACAAAAGGGAGAGCCGAGGCTCTCCCTTTTGCTCGCGTGGGCTTTTTCCGCACGCGACGCCGAAAATCCGGGGCACCCCCTGCCCCCCTGATCGACCGGCCCGTCCCGGGGCCGTTCGGCGTCGGTCACATCCCATCGCCTCCCGTAATCGAAAATGCCGCCCGAGGTGTCGTGCGGCGCCTGAAACTCACTGGCCCGACCTTAGGCGGCGGCACGGGAGCGGCCAACGTCAACGTTTCGTTAAGCTTAATGGAACCTTGCCGTCGCGACGCGACAGCGACGGCGGGCTGCGGCACGCCATCTGCTCCGTGCTCTCCCACACGCCGAACGCTGCGATCCGCCGTCCCGCTCCGGGACATAGCAGCGAAAACATCGGCGGTAGAGGGGCGCGTTCTGCCATGAAACATGCGGCCAGCCGCGAGCTTTACGCCTATTGGGAGGAACGGCGCGGAACCCGCCCCGCCCCCGAGCGCGCCGACATCGAACCCGGCGCTATCCGCGGCGTGCTGAGCGACGCTTTCATTCTGGGGCTGGACAATTTCGGCAACTATCCGATCCGGCTCGCCGGCACACGGGTCTGCGCGCTGTTCGGCCGCGAGGTCAAAGCGGAATCCTTTCTCGATCTCTGGACCCCGGCGTGCCGCCGCGTCGTCGCCGACCTGTTGGCGATCCTCGCCGACGAATATGTCGGCACCGTCGCCGGCGTGACCGCGCAAAGCGCCACGGGCGAAACGATCGATCTCGAGCTCCTGTTCCTGCCGCTCGGCACGCGGCGACCGAGCACCGCGCGGGCGATCGGCGTACTGGCGCCGTTGACGATTCCATCCTGGCTCGGCGCGACCCCAATCGGCCCTTTGACGCTCGGAAGCCGCCGCCATATCGGACCGGCATCGGAGCGGCGCCTGTTGCCGCGCTTCATGACGCCGCGCACCTGGCGCGGCCTGCGAGTCTACCAAGGCGGCCAAGCTTAAACCGCTTTGTCCATTCGCTGGCGGAAAGTCGATCCGTCTTTCCGGAAAAATGCTCCGGCATCGCTCGACATCGCGATGTATGCGTCCGGGCTAACGGGCCGTTAACGTGGCGCGCCTAGCCTGCCAGCTTGGATCACAGAGTGCGGCCGGCATGGCGCTCGTTGAACGAAGTACCAAACTGCGGGCCCTGAGCGAGGACCGCCGCCGCTTCCAGCGCGTGCGCGTCAATCTGCTCGGCCGCTATATGCTGGCGGACCGGCGCGAATTTCCGTGTCAGGTGGTGAACATGTCGCCCGGCGGCATGGCGCTGATCGCGCCGGTCAGCGGCCAACCGGGCGAACGCGTCATCGCCTATGTCGACCATCTGGGCCGACTCGAAGGCCATATCGCGCGGCTGTTTCAGAACGGCTTCGCCATGACGATCTCGGCGACGACGCGCAAGCGCGACAAGCTCGCCGCCCAGCTCACCTGGATCGCCAACCGCCATATTCTCGGCCTGCCCGAAGACCGCCGCCACGGCCGTATCATTCCGCGCAACCCGGTCAGCCGCCTGATCATGCCGAACGGCGTCAATCTCACCTGCCGCGTGATCGACATGTCGCAATCGGGCGCCGGCATCGCCACCGATCAGCGCCCGCCGATCGGCGCGCTGGTCACCTTGGGCAAGGTGCAAGGCCGCGTCGTGCGCCATCTCGAAGACGGCTTCGCCGTCGAGTTCACTCGGCTGCAGCATCAGGACTTTTTGGAAGAAAATATTACCGGCGGCTGACGCAAGCCGTCATCGCGGGTATCCGCGTAACGCGTTTGCAGAAACAATCCAAATAAACTTCTTCCTCGACCATCAAAAATTCGATCGGCGTGTTGACAGAACAATGTCAGCGCGCGAGCTTCTGTTTCACCGCGTGGAATCGCGCAACTGATAAGTTGCGCGGTATTGTCGCTTCAAGAATGGGGCCGCTTCGAGAACGCTGGGGGCCGCGTGAACAAATATTTGTTTGGAAGCGCCGCTGTCGTTCTGTCGATTGGCTGCGGATCGGCGCATGCAGGCGATACCGCCGCGGCGCCGCCGCCCTTTGCCGCGCCGTATTCTTCCTTCCCTACATCGTATTCCTGGAGCGGTTTCTACGTCGGCGTCACCGCCGGAGCCGCGTTCGGCCAATATAACGCGCAGACATCGACCGTCGGCGGCGCCTATATGGATGCCGCCAGCGCCGCGGCGGTGAGCGCGGCCGGGGCCCAGAGCATCAAGCCGACCGGTTTCACCACCGGCATCGAAGGCGGCTACAATTGGCAAATCGGCAATCTTTTGCTCGGCGTGGAAGCCGATCTGCAAGCCGTCAGTCTCAATGGCGCGACGAACAGCGGCGCAATCCCGTATCCGGGAACGCCGGCGGGCAAATCTTTTACCGTCACGTCCTATGGCAACAGCAACTGGCTGTTCACGGCGCGGCCGCGCGTCGGGTTCGTGGCCCCCAACCACTGGCTGTTCTACGCCACCGGCGGGCTCGCGCTGACCCAACTGCAAGCCGATGCCTCGTTCATCGACACCAGCGCAGCCGAAGAATCCAGCAGGCTCGACACCGTCAAAGCGGGCTATGCCGTCGGCGGCGGCATCGAGGCGCCGCTGACCGACCGGCTGAGCTTCAAGGCAGAATACCTCTATGTCGATTTCGGCAACACCGCGGCAGCGGCCACCAATCCCCCGGCGGGCCAAATATTCACGCATGCGAGCGATCTGAGCGCCGACATCGTGCGCGCCGGCCTCAATTACCGGTTCGGCGGCCCCGATGCATCGCTGGGCGATGTGATCATGCCGCTCAAGGCGCCGGTGTGGAAAGCCCCGCCGCCGGTCAAAACCGATTGGGAATTCGAGGCCGGGGCGCGGCTATGGCTCAGCAACGGAAGCGTCGGTGCGTCGCAGCCCCTGTTCAACGCGCCGCCGACCGTCCTGGCCTCCCGGCTCATTTATAGCGGCCTCGATGCGGTTTCCGGCGAAACTTTTGCCCGCGTCGATCACGCCAGCGGACTCTTCGTCAAAGGATATTTGGGCGCCGGCGGCATCGGCGGCGGGCACCTGAACGACGAGGACTTTCCCGCCGGCGGCGCCTATTCGAACACGTTGTCGAACGTCTCGTCGGGACATATCGGCTACGCGACGATCGACGTTGGCTACAACGCCCTGCAAACGCCGGGCGCCAAGCTCGGGCCGTTCGTCGGTTACAATTATTACACGCAGGCGATCAATACGTCCGGATGCGCTCAACTTGCGGGATCAAGCATTTGCTCGGCCCCGGTCGCGCCGGATATTCTTGGCCTGACCCAGAACAACCACATCGACTCCCTGCGCGTCGGCGTTGCCAGCGAGGTCATGCTGACCGACCGCCTGAAGCTGACGGCCGATGCCGCCTATGTGCCGTGGGTGAATTTCGCCGGGTTGGACGATCATCTGTTGCGCCAATTGCTGCTTCCCGAAGCGTCCAACAGCGGCGACGGCGTGATGCTCGAGGCGACGCTGGATTATTACATCACCCCCGCCTGGAGCGTCGGCGTCGGCGGGCGTTACTGGGCCTGGAATATCAACGCCGGCACCACAAGCTTCAACTTCCTGACCACGCCCGCTGACAACGCCGTCGAGCCGGCGCGCTTCAACACCGAACGCTACGGCGGCTTCGTGCAGACCAGTTATCGTTGGGGCGACGTGACCCGGCCTGCCGCAGCGGGCGACACACCCGTCAAGGCGCCGGTGCTGGCGGCCGGCCCGATGAACTGGACCGGGTTCTATGTCGGCGGCCACATGGGCGGCGGCTATAGCGACGACAACTGGTCCGATCCGTTCGGATCGACCGTCAACGCCGGCGGTTTCAACCAATGTCGCGGGTTTTGGCGATACCACGCACGCCACCGGCCCGCTCGGCGGCGGCCAGATCGGCGCCGATTGGCAGATCGGCCGAGCGGTGTTGGGCATCCAAGCCGACGCCAGCGCTGCAAACCTGCGCGGCGAGAACACCTGCTTCTCGGGCCTCGGCGGCATCAACTGCCAGCATACCGTCAACGCGCTCGGCACCATCACCGGCCGCGTCGGCTATGCCTGGGACCGCTCGCTGGCTTACGTGAAGGGCGGCGGCGCCTGGACCGCGACCGCCTACGACCTGTTGGCCAACACCAACGCGCTCACGCTGGGCACCGGCAGCGCCAATCTCGATAGCTGGGGCTGGACGGTCGGCGGCGGCATCGAATACGCGCTCACCAATCACTGGACCGCACTCGTCGAATACGACCATATCGGCCTGCCCACGACGGTCGTTGCGTTCCCGACCGTCGCCACGATCGACACCGCGACCATCAGCGTCAGACAGACCGTCGATCTCTTCAAGCTCGGCGTGAACTACAAATTCGACCTCGCTTCGCTGCAGACAATCGCGGCGCGGGATTGAGCGCCGTCCCGCCCGGACGGCGCTGCGCGGCAGTCGCCCGTCATGCGGCGAGAAAGCTCGTGACCATAGGCCGCAGCACGTCGAGCCGTTCGACTTGCGGGACGTGACCGCAGTCCTTGATGATCTCGACCCGCGCATTGGCGATGCGCGCGGCGAACTCCCGGGCGTAGACCGAGGAGACCAGAGCATCATCCTCGCCCCACACGATCAGCGTATCCGCCGTGACGCGATGCAACCGCCGCTTCAGGCCCTTGTCGGGGATCGGCCAGACGAACTTGCCGGTCGCGCCCAATGACCAGATCAAGTCCGCGGTCACCACCGCGGCCTCCTTCGGATCGTCGGGCATCTTGATCGCTTTTTGCACCGGCGCCGCGTCGAGATGCTTGTAAAGCGTCGCCAACAATTTCTCCGGCGACATCACCATGTAGGGCGCGACCGGCGCGTCGTCGCGCCACAGCCCGATCGGGTCGAGCAGCACCATCTTGCTGACGCGTTCCGGCCGATGCGCGGCAAGTTCGCACGCCATCATGCCGCCGAACGACGTGCCGACCACGGGCACGGACGCAAGACCGAGCGCATCGAAGATTTCGTCATAGATCAAAACGAGATCCCACAGGCTTTGGACCGCGTAGATCGACTCGCGCACCGTTTCCCCGGTCCCCGGATGATGCGGCGCGTAGACGGTGAAACGCTCGGTCAAGCCTTCGACGAAATCATCCCAGATCGGGCCGCCCGCCGCATGCAGATAGACGAGCGGCGGACCGCTGCCGGCGGTTTTGACCTTCGCCTCGAAATCGCAGTGGCGGATCGGGATCGTCCTCACGCTGGAAGTGGCCATATGTTCACATCCTGATTTTTGTCACGTTGTTCAGATCGGATTTTGACTGTCGGGAGCGGCGCCGGCGGCGCGACCGCACGGCGAGCGCGCCGCGGCAGACGAGCCGAAGGCTTACGGCATCAGACCGTGGCCATGGCGCGCGGCTTGACCGGCCGATGGCGCAGCCGCTGCGGCCACCACGGATTCTCCCAGCCCTTGTCCTCCCAGATCTTCTGCAAATGGGGCAGCACCTCGCGTCCGAACAGCTCGATGTTCTTGGTCGCAAGACCGTGAGGCATCGACCCGAACTGCAGCGCCACGATCAGATGACCGACATTGAGGCGCTTGGCCATGGCTTCGAGCTTGTCACGCACCGTCGCCGGGCTGCCGACCACGACGAAGCCTTTGTCGATCATGTCCTTGGCGCTGAGCGGCTTGAGCTCGATGGAGAGGTCGTTGAACTGCAGGAAGCTGCTGCCGGAAACGAGGATATTCAAAAGGCTCTTGTAGTCGGCGTAGCCGGGCGGCGCGATTTGCCAGGTCGGCTGGTGCAGCAGCTTGTGATAGAAATATTCGATGTGCTTGGCGTATTCCTCCTCCGCCTGGCGGTCGGTCTCGGCGACGCCGACGACTTGGAGGAACGTGGCGCGATAGGGGTTCGCGTCCTTGCCCTTGGCCGCGGCGCGATCCCAGAACCGGTCCATGACGTTGTCGGCCGAGCCGCCGCCGAAATAGCTCAGATAGGCATAGGGCAGATCGCGCTCGTGGCAGTAGTCCCAGGTCGACGAACTCGCGGCGCCCGGCACCAACAGCGGCGGATGCGGGTCTTGCACCGGCCGCGGCCACAGATTGACCTTCGGCAGCTGGAAATACTTGCCGTTCCAGGCGAAGAACTCCTTCGCGGTCCACGCCTTGAGCATGAGATCGATCGCTTCGCGCCAGCGCTCGCGCTGCTCGATCGGCGGCACGCCGTAGCTGATATTGGCGTCGCAGCCGAGCCCGAGCGGCACGCCGGCGATGACGCGGCCGCCGCTGATGCAATCGAGCACCGCGTATTCCTCGGCGACGCGGATCGGCGGCGACGCGTTCACGAGCGTCGCGCCGAGCTGCACCAGCGCGACGTTGTCCAGGCCCTGATCGCGCGTCATCTTGGCGAGGATGGCGCCGAACAGGTTCGGATTGCACATGAAGCCGTACGGATTCTGATGGTGCTCGTTGGTCCCGATGCCGTCGAAGCCCAGTCTTGCCGCCAACATCAATTCGTCGATCGACCAGTTGTAGTAGTCGGTGACCTTGTCGGCGTCGCCATACTCCCACCAGGCGGCGTCGACCCACGCCGAGGCCAGTCCCCGCGGAAAGTCCTCCGGCAGGTCCCGGTAGGGCATGAAATGAAACATCGTGACCTTCATGGTCGCTCCTCTCCCTTGCCGATCGGCATCAAGCCGCGTTGGGCGGGCTTGCATGCTGGCCTTTGTGGCCGTCGTTGTGGCCCGATCATAGCAGAGGTAGGCACGCGCGCCAGCAACACGACGGTCGTCGCAAATGACGCAATTGGCGCCCACTTTGCGTGCGCCGGGCTACCCGGGCCGAAGGCAAACATCGTCAACACGACCTGCCGGAGATCGCGGCATCGCGATCGCGAGTGCAGTCTTTGCCTCGGTCGAAGCCCAATGCCCGCTCGACGGATTGCCGTAATGATCCTCAAGAAACGGCTTCATCGCGTCCGCCACCGCCGGATCGATCGGCGTGCTGGCGTTGTAGTCGAGGTAGATGTGCCGCGTGGTCAGAACACCAGGACTTTATCGGCTTCCAGGGTGGCCGCAGCGAGCTCGTCCATCGTGCTGCGGCGTGCGCCCTGCACAAGGGCGGCCTCGTCGAGGCCGCGCGCGTCCATGCAGGTCCCGCACAGCAGTACTTTGCCGTTACCGGCCAGCACGCGTTTGAGCATTCGCTCGACATTGTAGTAGCCGTCGGGCGTCTTCTGCCCGGCCTTGGCGGCAGCGACCGAGTCCGCCATGAGAAAGAGGGTCAACCCCGTCTGCGGCTCTTTTTTCAGCAGCGCGTGCGCAAGCCTCAACGCGTTATAGACCCGCTCAGTGCCGTAGGGCGGATCATTCAGAATGAACAGAATGTTCATCGCAACTCTCCATTTTGCACGCGGGACCACCCTTCGACACGGGAATGTCTGAGGATTTGCGCCTGTTCGCGTATGGTGCGGTCATCGTGCCTTATCCATCCTGACCCGTTTGCCGGCGCTCGTTCATCACCAGCGCGACGACGATACCCGAGGCGACTGAAAGAGCACCAACTGCGGCGATAGCCGAAACTGCGCCGAAGAGGTCGGCCATGATTCCCGCCGAGAGCGCGCCGACCGCGTAACCCAAATCGCGCCAGAAGCGATAGACGCTGAGCGAGCGAGCCCGCCAGGACGGATGGGACGCGTCGGAGACGGCGGCGATGAGCGTCGGATACACCATTGCGGTTCCGAGCCCGAGCAGCAGGCTGGCGAGGAACCACCACCCGAAGCTGCGCGTGGCGGCGATCAGGAAAAGGCCGCTCGCCTGCACCCACATTCCGGTCATGATCAGACCCTTGCGGCCCCAACGGTCGCTCAACGGGCCGGTCACGGTTTGCAGCACACCCCACACCGCGGGATAGACCGAATTGAGAATGCCGATCCGCTCGACGGCAAGACCCAAGCCGGCGAAGAACAGCGGGAAAATCCCCCAACTCATGCCGAAGTTTAGATTGTTCACGAGCCCGGCTTGCGATGCCGCGAACAGATTGCGGTCCCCGAACGAAGCACGCCGAAAGACCTCCCAGAACGCGATCGTCTCAGTGGTTGACGCATGATGATGCATGATTTCGAGGCCAACGTGATGGCGGGTGTCCCGCACGAGCAGGGTGGAGAGAATGAGCCCGAGCACTGCGTAGCCGATGCCGAGATAGAAGGGCTGCGGCCGCAAACCGTAGTGTTGGGCGATATAGCCGGCGAGGAAGGCGGTAATGCCGACCGAAAGATAACCGGCGAACTCGTTGAGCCCCACGGCAAGCCCGCGCGATTTGGGACCGACGAGATCGACCTTCATGATCACCGTCATCGACCAGGCAAAACCCTGATTGATGCCGAGCAGCGCATTCGCGGCGATGATCCAGCCCCAGCTCGGCCCCCAGCCAATCATGAATGGAACCGGCAGGCCGATGAGCCAGCCGAGCACCAGCATGTGCTTGCGGCCGTAGACATCGGCAAAATGCCCGGAGACCAGATTGGCGAGCGCCTTGATGACGCCGAAGCTGACGATGAAGGAGAGGACCGCCGTGGTCGAAGCGATCTTGAATTCTTGCGAGCCGATCAGCGGGATCACCGTCCCTTGCAGCCCCACCATGCCACCGACGAACGCATTAATGAGGACGAGCAGCGAGAACTGCTGCCAGTTCTCGCGCAGGCCGAGAGTAATGCCGGCGGCGGATCGAACCGAGGGACTGGAGGCGGTCCCGCTCATTCCGCCGCTGCCATCCTGCCGGAGTTTGCTGCGCGGATTTCGGCCGCCTGTGGCGGCGCCGGCGGAATGTCGGCGAGCATGGCGCGCACGAAATCACCCTCATCTTCAATACGAAACGCCTTGTTGTAGCGCTTCTCAAATCCGATCGTTGAAGTCGGCTTGCCGCTCAGGCTGCGCCCGCACACCGAACCAGAATAGGCTCCGGGCAGGATTTCCAGATGATCCGGCAGCGCCTTCAAGCGCTGAACGCTGCGGAACAGCGCACGCGCGCCGTCGTCCGCGCTGGTCGCCAGCTCGGTTCGGCCGAGATCGCCGACCATGAGCGTGTGACCAGTGAGCGCAAACCACGGCTCGTCGGAACGCGTTCGATCGGTGACGAGGAGCGAGATGTGCTCGGGCGTATGTCCCGGCGTGTGCAGGACCGTGACAAGGACATTGCCGAGTTCGAGCACGTCGCCGTCGTGCACGCCGCGAAACGGGAAATTCGCCTGCGCGTCGGCGAATAATACGTATTCGGCGCCGGCCGCCTCCGCGAGTGCACGGCCGGCGGAAACATGGTCGGCGTGGAGATGCGTGTCGATGACGTAGCGAATGCGCATTCCCGTCGCGTCGGCCGCGCCAAGATAGGGCGCAATATCATCGAGCGGATCGACCACGGCCGCGGCAGCGCGTCCGCCGCAGCCGAACAGATATGACGCAGCAACGGGATCGGAGTGGAGAAACTGACGTAGGATCATCGGCATACCTCCATGTAAGCGAGGCCTTGACAAAGGACTGAGCGTCATTCAATTATTCACTTGAATGATTAAGTCATTCAGGAGCCACAATGTCAAGTCGAGGTCCGAAACAAGCCCTGTTCGCTCAGTTCGCTGCTGTCGCGAAAACACTCGGGCATGCCCACCGCCTCGAGCTGTTGGAGCAACTCGCCCAGGGGGAGCGCAGCGTTGAAGTTTTGGCGCAGCGGACGAGTCTCTCGATCGCCAACGCCTCGCAGCATCTCCAGCACATGCGGCGGGCGGGTCTCGTGGCAAACAGGCGCGACGGCAAGTTCGTCTACTATCGGCTGACCGACGACACCGTACTCGAATTGTTGGCTGCGCTACGCAGGATAGCCGAGCGGAATATCGCCGAAGTCGAGCGGGTGATCCGAAGCTATTTCGATAAACGTGACGGCCTGGAGGCGGTGTCGCGCGCAGAACTTGTGGAGCGAGCCCGAGCGGGCACGATTACGATCCTCGACGTGCGCCCGGACGACGAATTTGCGTTGGGACATCTGCCCGGCGCATTGAACATCCCGTTACGCGAACTTGAAGCTCGGCTCGGCGAAATAGACCCCAAGCAAGAGATCGTCGCCTACTGCCGCGGCCCCTATTGCGTGCTGTCTTATGAAGCAGTCGCACAGCTCCGCACTCGCGGTTTCAAGGTGCGCCGACTGGAAGACGGCCTTCCGGAGTGGCGCGCGGCTGGACTGCCAGTTGTCACCGGCAGCGCGTAGCCCACGACTGAAAGGGCAAGAAGGAGAAGCCGGCCATGCACAGACCGTTCCTGTTGATCGTGGTTCTTGTAGTGTCCCTCATTGCGCTGATGTGGGGATATGGAGCTTTCGTCGCGCCTTATTCGGCGGGCGGATGGAGCATGATGGGACCCAACATGATGGCGGGCCCCGGCATGTGGGGCGGATATGGCCCTGGCATGATGCACGGGTATGGCCCAGGCGTAACAGGTCCGGAGTGGAATGCGCCGGGTCGCGATCTCAATCTGTCGACAGACAAGGTGAAGAATTATTTTGATCGCTGGCTCGCGTGGCAGGGTAATCCGCGCCTGAAGGTTGGCGATGTGAAAGAGAAGGACGCTGACACGGTTGTGATCGACATTGTTACCAAGGACAACTCGTTGGTGCAGCGCTTCGTCGTCAACCGCCACAACGGCTATTTTCAGCTCTCGGAGGACTGACAATGATGTGGAATGGACCTTATGGAACGATGGGTGACTGGGGCGGTTGGGGTTGGTTCGGCCCTTTGCATTTTATCATCCCGCTCTTGTTCTTAGCCATCATCGTTACGGTGGTCATGCTGGCTGTGCGGTACGCGATGGGCTGGGGCGGTTACCCGAGTGGGCCTGGCATGATGGGCCATGGGATGGAGCGTCGTTCGTCCGCCCTCGACGTTCTTGAGGAGCGCTACGCGCGCGGCGAAATCAAACGTGACGAGTATCTGGAGAAGAAGCGAGACATTACCGGATAAGGCTGCTCGGCGCGCTGGAAGTTAATGCACGGCGATAGAAGGAAGCCCGAACGGCGGGCGGCTGAGCCACCGATCGCGGCCGAGTTGCCGGCTGTCACCGGTCGTGCATAACCCACGACTGAAAGGACAAGAAGGAGAAACCGGTCAAGCGCGGACCGTTCCTGTTCAACGTGGTGCTTGCGTTGTCACTGAGTGCGATGGTGTGGCGATAAGGAGCTTGCGTCGCGCCTTGTTCAGCGGACTGATGGGGCTACGACGCATTTGCCGACAAAGTCACCACCAGGTAAACGCCGGCGGTACGCGGCTCTTCTCCGACACTGCGTGCCGTACGTGATGGCCCCCGCCGACGGTCATGTCGACCGCGTGGCCTCTGCGGCCGCGCAGCAGACAACGCCCCCGCAGCAATGCTTTCTCATTCTTGCGAACAATTTGAATAAAAATCGAATAGCTGAGAAGTAGCGCCTGGCAGCGGCAATATTCCGGCCGATTTTCGCGGGTGTTTAGCGGTCTTTACTTCAAATTGAAGCACTTCGGTTTAGCGGCACCGCAAAAGCTTTGTGAGAAACGTGGCCCCAACAAGACGTGAGGGGTCACATGAGTGCGGGTGTCACACTGTTCCTTCGGCGAAGCGCGGCCGCAAGCCTTCTCGCGCTTGCCGCGCTCGCTACCCCGACCGTCAGCAGCGCCGACGAACGTGTCCTGTTCATCTCGCTCGGCGACACGGCGCGGCCGCCGATCGGCTGGGTCGAATTCTGCGAAGAGAATGCGCGCGACTGCGCCGGCCGCCCGAGCGCGCCGCGCGACGTGGTGCTCTCCGCCCAGGCCCGGAAGGATCTCACGCGCGTCAACCTCTGGGTCAACAGCCACGTCAAGCCGATGACCGACCTCGATCATTACGGCGTGGTCGAGAAGTGGGCCTATCCCGACGACGGCTATGGCGACTGCGAGGACTATGTGCTGCAGAAGCGCCGCATGCTGATGCAGGCCGGCTGGCCGCGCGAGGCACTGCTCATCACCGTCGTGCGCGACAAACACGGCGACGGCCACGCCGTTCTTACCGTCAAGTCCGACAAGGGCGAATATATCCTCGACAATCAGATCGACGAGATTCTGCTGTGGTCGGATACCGGCTACCGCTTCGTGAAACGACAATCGCAGAGCGATCCCAATGTGTGGGTCGCGCTCGGTGAGCCGCGCGTGGCGCCTTCGACTGCGTCCTCGCGCTGATCCGGCAACATTCAACATAGGAGTTCGCGTCCCCGGTCACGTCCCCACCCCTCCCCGTCCCCCGACCGGGTTCGCGCGCGGCCGGCTCTCCCCCAAGAGCCGGCCGCACCTTTTTCTACGCCGTGCGGCAGCTGCCAGGGAGACCTCCCAAGGATGTCTTTCAGTCGCGCATAGCTGTCTATAATTTAGCGCATAGCTTTGCCTTCGAAATCGCTGGGAATTTGCGCAAAGCCAACGTTTTCGTGAGTTGTCCGGCGCGCGACAGCGACGCTATGCTGCGCTGCACAGCACGGTTATTCTCGCTGGGGGCGGCGTATATGGGTGGCCCATGGCGGAGCAATGCCAGCTCGACCATGGCACGTGAACTGGGGAGCCGGCACCGAAAATGACTGAGCTCGTCCGCATCGCGTTGCGGCGCCCGTACACGTTTGTCGTGCTTGCCCTGCTCCTTCTCATTATCGGCCCGCTCGCGGCTTGGCGCACGCCGGTCGACATTTTCCCGGAAATCCGCATCCCTGTGATCGCGGCGATCTGGAACTACACCGGCCTGCCGCCGGACCAGATGGCCGGCCGCATGGTGACCCAGTTCCAGCGTGTGCTGACCACGACCGTCAACGACATCGAGCATACCGAAGCAACGTCCTACACCGGGCTCGGCATCGTTAAGATCTTCTTCCAGCCAGGCGCGGACATTCGCATCGCCAACGCGCAAGTCACCTCTGTCTCGCAAACGCTGCTGCGCCAAATGCCGCCCGGCACGCTGCCGCCGCTGATCATCAACTACAACGCCTCCACGGTCCCCATCATCCAGCTCGCGCTGTCGGGTAAAGGCCTGACCGAGCAGATGCTCGCCGACCTCGGCATCAATTTCATCCGCACCGCGCTCGTCACCGTCGCCGGCGCGGCCATCCCCTACCCTTATGGCGGCAAGCAGCGCGAGGTGCAGATCGACATCGATCCGGTCGCCATGCAGGCGCGCGGCCTGTCCGGCCAGGACGTCGCCAATGCGCTCGCGGCGCAGAATTTGATCACGCCGGTCGGCACCGAGAAGATCGGCAGCTTCGAGTACGCCATCAACCTCAACAATGCGCCGTCGCTCCTCAAGTCGATCGGGCAACATGCCGATCAAGATGGTCAACGGCGCGACGGTCTACATCGACGACGTCGCCCACGTGCGCGACGGCAATCCGCCGCAGACCAACATCGTCCACGTCGAGGGCAACCGCTCCGTCCTGATGATGGTGCTCAAGAACGGCGCGGTATCGACGCTGGCGATCATCGACGGCATCAAAAAGAAACTAGTGCAGATGAAGGCGACGTTGCCGGCGACGCTCACCATCGAGCAGATCGGCGACCAATCGTTCTTCATCAACGCCGCGATCGGCGGCGTCATCCGCGAGGGCGTCATCGCCGCGGCGCTGACCAGCCTGATGATCCTGTTGTTCCTCGGCAGCCTGCGTTCGACGCTCATCATCGCGACGTCGATTCCGCTCTCGGTGCTCGGGTCGATCGCCACGCTGTGGGCGCTGGGCGAGACCCTCAACATCATGACGCTCGGGGGACTGGCGCTCGCCGTCGGCATTCTGGTCGACGAAGCGACGGTGACGATCGAGAACATCAATTGGCACCTCGAGCAGGGCAAGGAGGTCGAGACCGCCATTCTCGACGGCGCCGAGCAGATCGTGACGCCGGCGTTCGTGTCGCTGTTGTGCATCTGCATCGTGTTCGTGCCGATGTTCTTTTTGACCGGCGTGCCGCGCTTCCTGTTCGTGCCGCTCGCTGAAGCGGTGATGTCGGCGATGGTGTGGTCGTTCATCCTGTCGCGCACGCTGGTGCCGACGATGGCGAAGTACCTGTTGCGCAAGCACGCCCCCCACACCGACCTGCACGGGCTCGACGGCCCGCTGCCGCCCTCGCGCAATCCGTTGGTGCGGCTGCAGCGCGGCTTCGAGGCGCGGTTCGAGCAGGCGCGCGCCGTCTATCGCGAATTGCTGGCGATGGCGATGGGGCACCGCGCGGCATTCGTGACCGGCTTCCTCGCCTTCGTGATCGGAACCTTCGCGCTGGCGCCCTTCGTCGGGCGCGACTTCTTCCCCTCGGTCGACGACGGCCGCATCCTGATGCATGTGCGCGTGCGCATCGGCACGCGGGTCGAGGAAAGCGCGCAGCAATTCGCCGAAATCGAGAAGGCCGTCCGCCAGGTCATTCCGGCGGACGAATTGTCGACCATGGTCGACAATATCGGCTTTCCGATCAGCGGCATCAACATGACCTACAACAACACCGGCACGATCGGCACCCAGGACGGCGAGATCCAGATCAAGCTCACCGAGGGGCACCGGCCGACGCGCGATTACGTCCGCGCGCTGCGCGAGGAACTGCCGGCCAAGTTCCCGGGCACGACGTTCTCGTTCCTGCCGGCCGACATCATCAGCCAAATCCTCAATTTCGGCGCGCCCGCCCCGATCGAGGTGCAGATCCGCGGGCCGGATTTGGCCGCCAATTTCACCTATGCCGAGAGCCTGCTGCACCGGCTGCGGCACGTTCCGGGCCTCGCCGACCCCCGCATCCAGCAATCGCTCAATGCGCCGAGCTTCAACGTCAATGTCGACCGCACCCGCGCGCAATATGTCGGCATCACCGAGCGCGACGTGACCAACAGCATGGTGGTCAATCTGGCCGGTTCGAGCCAGGTGCAGCCGACGTTCTGGCTCAATCCCGACAACGGCGTGAACTATGCGATCGTGATGCAGACGCCGCAATATCAGGTCGATACGCTCAACGCGCTGCGCAACCTCCCCATCACCGCGCCGGGAGCGCCGCCGCAGACGCTCGGCGCCATCGCCGACGTCAAGCGGACCGTCACCCCGGCGGTTTTTTCGCAATACGATATCCAGCCGATGATCCAGATCTACGGCACCACGCAGGGTCGCGATCTCGGTGCCGTCGCCGCCGACGTACAGCGCATCGTCGACGACACCGCGGCGCAGGTGCCGCGCACCGCGCACGTCGTCATGCTCGGCCAGGTCAAGACAATGAACAGCGCGTTTTCCGGGCTCATCTTCGGCCTTATCGCCGCCGTCGTCCTCATCTATCTGCTCATCGTCGTCAACTTCCAGTCGTGGGCCGATCCGTTCGTGATCATCACCGCGCTGCCGGCGGCGCTCGCGGGCATCGTGTGGATCCTGTTCGCGACCGGCACCACCCTGTCGGTGCCGGCACTGACCGGCGCCATCATGTGCATGGGGGTCGCCACCGCCAACAGCGTGCTCGTCGTCAGCTTCGCCAAGGAGCGGCTGGAGGCCCATGGCGACGCGGTCGCCGCCGCGCTCGAAGCGGGCTTCGTCCGCTTGCGGCCGGTCATCATGACGGCGCTCGCCATGATCATCGGGATGCTGCCGATGGCGCTCGGCCTCGGCGAAGGCGGCGAACAGAACGCGCCGCTCGGCCGCGCCGTGATCGGTGGCCTGATTTGTGCTACCATTGCTACTTTGATGTTCGTTCCGGTCGTCTTCAGTATCATTCACGGTCGTCGTGGGAAGGTGGGTGCCCCGGCGTTGGGAGAACCGCATGCCGCCTGAGACTGCTCCGCCGAGTTTGTCGCGCCGCACTTTGTATATCGGCGCCGTTTCGGTAGTGACCGTCGCTGCCTTCATCGTCATCATGGGCATCACCACGCGCCGGATGGCCGATGCCAAGCTGCGGGTATGGACCGAGGACCAGGCCGTCCCCGTGGTCGCCGTGGCGTTGCCGGACACCAAAAGCAAATCCACGACCCTCGACCTCCCCGGCCGGCTCGAGGCCTATACCCAGGCGCAGATGTACGCCCGCGTCAGCGGCTATGTGAAAGAGTGGAAGGCCGACATCGGCACGCCGGTCAAGAGCGGCGACCTGTTGGCCGTGATCGATGCGCCGGACCTCGACCAGCAGATCATGCAGGCCGAAGCGAACCTCGCCAGCGCCAAAGCGAATTCGGTGCTCGCCGATGCGACGCTCAAACGCGGCCAGTCGCTCATCACCTCCTACGCCATATCGCAGCAGGACCTCGACCAGCGCGCGGCCGACGCCGCCAACAAACAGGGGCTCGTTCACGCCGCGCAGGCGAACCTCGACCGGCTGCGCGTGCTCGAACAGTACAAGCGCGTGGTCGCGCCGTTCGACGGCCTCGTCACCGCGCGCACCACCGATATCGGCGCCCTGATCAACGCCGGCGCCGGCGGACCGCCGCTGTTCGTCGTCTCGCAAATCGACAGATTGCGCGTCTACGTCAACGTGCCGCAGAGTTACGTGCCGAGCATTCCGATCGGCACCAAGGCGCGACTGGTGGTGCCGGAATATTCCGGCCGCACGTTCCCGGCGACGGTCGAGTACTCCGCGCAATCGGTCGACATCGCATCCGGGACGACGCGCATGCAGCTCGTGGTCGACAATGCCGCGAGCGCGCTGATGACCGGCGCCTTCACGACGGTGACGTTCGAACTGCCGCACCCCGAAGTCGCGATCAACGTGCCCGCCAGCGCTTTGATTTTCGATCAGAGCGGGTTGCGGGTCGCGACCGTCGACGCCCGAAACCGCATCGTGCTCAAGCCGGTGACGATCGCGCGCGACCTCGGCCGCGAGGTCGAGATCGCCTCCGGCCTCGCCGCCGACGACCGTGTCGTCGCCAACCCGCCGGACGGTGTCGCCGCCGGCGACCAAGTGCGCGTCGCCGGCGCGCCCGGCGCGCCGGCCGAACCGGAAACCGCCGAGGCGAAGTGACGGGGAACAGTACGGATCCTCGCTTGAAGCCGCGCCCGCCGGCGCTTGGCCGCCCTCTTGGCCAGCGCATCGGCAGTCCCCTTTGATCCCATCGGCGAAGCGGCTATGGTGCCGCCCGCGACGGCGATGCCGTTCACGCGCTCGTAGCTCAGCTGGATAGAGCATCAGACTTCGAATCTGAGGGTCGGGAGTTCGAAATCTCTCCGAGCGCGCCAGTCATCCAGCCAGGACCTCGCGCGGTCAGCCGCCATGGAACCAGCGCCGGAACGGCCCGCGGCGCGCGAACTTGCGTATCTTCTGCAGACTGAGCTGCGCCTCGAAGTCCGCGTCCATGTCGGCAAACTGGCATTGGGCGCGGCGCGCCAGTTCGCCGCGCGCCATCTCGGCCAAGAGATGCTCGGTGCCCTTTTGCCTGCACTCCATCACCAGCCAAAGCACCAGGACCGGAAAAAACTCGCGCGAGGCAAACAGCGATTTCAGGTCGAGCGCCGCGATCTCCTTCTGCGCATCGGGCGCGCACAGCGCGCTGGCGAACACCATCGAATATTCGACGTGACGTTGCCAGGCATTCGGCTCGGAAATCGTGTTGGCGGCGTGCAGGCGATATTGCAACAGCACCTCGTCGAGCCAATGGATCGGAAACCGGCCCATGACGCGAATGATGAAATCCCAATCGTGACAATATCTGAATTGGCGAAAGCCGCCCAATTCGCCGAGCACGCCCTTGCGGCAAAAAAAGTTCGAGCTGGTGACGGAAAACTGCGAGCCGCTCAGCACGCTGACGATGTCCTGATGCCGCGCCGCCTGCGTCGCCCGCGCCCGCGATTGCA
The DNA here is from genome assembly GCA_963836095.1 of uncultured Pseudomonadota bacterium. Lineage (GTDB taxonomy): Bacteria > Pseudomonadota > Alphaproteobacteria > Rhizobiales > Xanthobacteraceae > BOG-931. The sequence goes on along the minus strand of CAWIHU010000008.1, from coordinate 23,961 downwards.
CCGTCTTGTCGGTCAGGGGCAGTGCGCCGCGGTCGTCGATGATCTCAACGTCGGAGAACAAAAAGTCGGCGCCGCTCTGTGCCGCGGCGGCGAGGAGCCGCTCGAGCCGGTGCGGCAGATAAACGTCGTCCGAATTGAGGATCGCGATCCACTCCCCGTCGGACATTTCGATGCCGCGGTTGAGCGCGGCCGCCGCGCCGCGATTTTCACCAAGATCAAGCTTCGAGATGACGGCGCGGTAAGGCCCGGTCAGCAGTTCCCGCGTCCGATCGGTCGATCCGTCATCGACGACGATCAGCTCGAAATCCCGGTGACGTTGCGTCACCACGCTGTCGATCGCCTGGGCGATGAAACGGGCGTGATTAAAGGACGGGATGACGACGGAAACAGCAGTCATGGAGCAACGCCGGTTACCTGCACATTCGGGCGTCTTATCGCCGTTCGAAAGGCGTCCGCGTCGCGCGACGATCCGTGGGCCCCTGCCACGGGATCGCCAGCGGGCCGACTTAGTCGGCAAACCCCACACGGTTCAAGCGCGCCAGAGCCAAAATCAGTCGCCGCGGCAGCGTTGCACAAATCCTGACGCGTGTTCCAAGCAATTTTATGGTTAACCGGACCCGCGTCTGCTCCGGCAGGTAGGAGACGAGCTCCGCCATCTCGGCGCTGAATCTGGCGGCCTCCTCGACCTTGCCCGCGCGCCAATACCGGCGATGGTCGGCTTTGAGCCCCTTCATGAAGCGCGGCACAATGCAATCGCGCGTCCAATCCGATATCGGCGCCCGGTCCCGCGGAAACATGGCGATCAGCTTGCGGGCATAGATCATCCTGGAAACGGCCATGCGGTCGCCAAACGACGTTGACGCCCCGTAGATGCGCCACTGCGACAGCCGCTCATCGAGATAGATATTGTCGAATCCCGCCCAGAACATGCGCACGAACAAGTCGTCGTCCTCGTAGCCGATGAGCCGCTCGTCGAAGCCGCCGACGGCCTCGAACGCGCGCCGCGCAATCAGAGATGCGGACGGCAAGACGTACATGTCGTGAGACAGGCATTGCGCCAGCGACCGCTTCGGATGCTCGCTCGGCACCAGGTCCAAATACGCGTGCTGGACGCAACCGCCGCCTTCATCGATTTCATCGAGGTTGCTGTAGACCCAGCCGAGCGGAATGTAGGCCGTCTCGGCGAACGGCCGCGCCAGCCGCTCGAGATGATGCGGATACCAAATATCGTCCTGATCGAGAAAGGCGATCAGCGCGCTCGTCGAACGGGCCACGCCGAAATTGCGGGCGGACGACTGTCCGCCGTTCGACTTGCGCATGAGCGTGACCAGCGGGTACTGCCGCTGCAGCCGCTCCACGATCGCGACGCCTGCGCCGTCGTCGCTCGAGCCGTCGTCGACGACGATGAACTCGTCCGGCATGCGCGTCTGGCCAAGCACGCTGCGGACCGACTGCTCGATCCATTTCGCCCCGTTGTAAAGCGGAATGATCGCGACGATCGACACGTCTGCGGCACCATCGTTGTCCAAAATGCGGCCGCTGCGTTGTCGCAAGCGTCCCGCCAAGGAGCGTTGCGCCTTCCCGCGGGAAGGCACCACGCTTCTATGACAGTCCCGCCACCTTGGAAAGAGATCAAGAAACCGCCGGTTCGACCGGGAGCGCAACCCCCGCGCTTTGATCGCGGAACTGCAGGCGGAAAAAGGTCGCGTAGCGGCCGCCCTTGCGCAGCAGTTGGCGGTGCGAACCCGATTCAACGATCGCGCCTTTGTCGACGACATGGATGCAATCGGCATCCTCGATGGTGTTGAGACGATGCGCGATGACGATCGTCGTCTTGCCGGCGCTGAGCCGGCGCAGCGCGTCCTTGACCTTGTGTTCGGATTCGCTGTCGAGCGACGCCGTCGGTTCGTCCAGCAATACGATGGGCGCGTCCTTGATCAAGGCCCGCGCGATCGCGATGCGCTGCCGCTGCCCCAACGAGAGATGCGAACCGATCTCGCCGACCTGGGCGTCGTAGCCCAGCGGAAAGCTCATGATGAAGTCGTGGGCGTACGCGGCCTTCGCCGCATCGACGAGTTCCGCCTCGGTCGCGCCGGGCCGGCCGCACAGGATGTTGTCGCGGATCGATCCGTGGAACAAAAACGGCTCCTGCCCGACATAGGCGATATTGGCGCGCACCGATTTCCTGCCGACCTCGCCGGTTCGGCACCCGTCGATGATGATCGCCCCGCCTTGCGGGCGGTAGAAGTCGAGCAGCAGGCTGAAGATCGTCGACTTGCCGCCGCCGGACGGCCCGACCAGCGCCGTGACTTGACCCGGCTCGGCGACGAAACTCGTCGCGCACAGTACCGACTGGCCGGGGCGATAGGCGAAGTCGACGGCGTCGAACTCCACCCGGCCCTCGGTGACGGCAAGCGGCGGCTTGTGGCCGTCGTCGCCCTCGGCCGGCGGCGAGTCGAGCATGGAGTAGAGGATGCGCACGCCGATCAGCGTGGTGCTGAGATCGATATTCATCCGCGCGATGCGTTTCGCCGGCTCATACGCGAGCAGAAAGGCGCCGATGAACGAAATGAACTGTCCCGGCGCCGCCCCCTTCTCGAGGATGAGGTAGCCGCCATAGAGGAACACAAGTCCGACGGCGCAGCCGCCGAGCGTTTCCATCATCGGACCACTGCGGTTCGACACCTTGGCGACCTTGTTGGAGGCCGCTTCGATGTCGAGGATATCCTGCCCGATCCGCCGGCTCAGCTCGTCTTCGAGATTGAAGGCCTTGACGACACGGAAACCGTGCATGGTCTCCTGCAGCAGCGACAGGATATTGACGCCGCCCGCGAACTGCGTCTGCGCCAGATATCGGACCTGTTTGATCAGTTTGCGCACGCCGACGACGGCGACCGGCATGACCACGACGCCGAATATCGACAGGATCGGATTTTGCACCACCATGACGACGAGAAGCCCGATCAGCGTCATCAGGTCACGACCGAGCCCCAGCACCAATACGTTGAGCGTCCCCGATACGCCAGACCCGCCCTGAAGGAAGATCGCCGAAAATTGCGCCGACTGCCGGTCGGCGAAATATTCCATGCCCTCCTGCACCAGCTTGCCGAACAAGCTTTGCTGGCATTCGCGCGTGATCCGGTTGTTGACGCGAGCGAGCATCACGGCCTGGCCGTAGCTTGCAAAGCCCTTCACCGCGAACAGGAGCATGATGACGAAGGCGAGCAGCACGACCTCGCCAAAGCCGTGCTGGAAGTAGACGTTGTTGATCACGTGCGAGAACAGATAAGCGAACCCCGCCGTCGCCGCGGCGCCGATTGCCATGACGACTCCGACCCGCGCGAAGTTCCTCCAGTGCGGCAGCCCATGCTCGGTGACGATGCGGATGATCAAGTTAAAATCGTCCGTGCGATCCGAGCGGAAGGCGCGTTGGATTATTCGCTTGATCCGCTTCCACATCGTTGTTCGGGGAACCGTTGTTGGGGGGCCATTGTAAAGTGCATAAGGCCAGCATGTGGAGCCGGCTTTGGGGGCCAAGCTTGAAGGCTCACCGCAAGGCCAACGCGCCCCTCGGCTGCACCGGCAGGTGATCCTGGCGCAGGCTTATCTCATGCGGCCATCGTGGTAAAGGGACTTGAGGCAACGTATGAGGCAGGCAACGTATGACGAATGCCACTTTCGCCCGCCTCGGGCAGGCCGCAGCCATCAGGCCGCGGCCTTGCGCGGGCAGCCCGCAGCGGGCATGTTCTCGCGCGTAACAGGCGCGCAAGATGGCAGCAGCGAAGCACGAGACCGCTGCTGCTCAAATCGCATCGCGGCGGCCGATTTAGGCCGCCGCTGCGTAGGATCTTACCGGTTCCAATTCCCGATCCGCTCGACCGCAGGCTCTTTCGCGCTCTCCGCCCCCGGGCCGGATTCGCGCGGTGACGCCGGCAACTGCAGCACCGTGGCGCGCTGGCCCGGTACGAGCCGCGTGACCATGACGATCTGGCCGCCAGGGAATTCCAGCGCGTCATGATGCACGTTCGGATCGGTCATGTTGATTTGGCGGAAACGCGCCACCTTGTGCTCGACGCGCGCCTTGCCGAACAGGCTGACGGCGCGGTCGTAGCGCACGACCTCGTCGAACGCCAGTTCGGTTCCCGGCATGAGGCAGACCGCGACGCCCGGCTCGCCGACAGCACGGAAGCCTCGCGTCACCGAACCTACGAAATCCGTCGCGACCAGCACGTCGCCGACCTTGGCCGGCCGCGAATCAACGAGATGCAGACTATAGTCACACATGGGAGCGTCTCCGTTCTCGAGCCAGATCGTTCAGCCAAAATTCTCGAGCTACCTCGGCGGCCGGTGAGCCTGGCCCCCCGGCGCCTTTGTCCTCGTGCTGAACACGCGCGCTGACCGAATGTTCCTTGCGACAAGTACCCCGCAACAAGTTCCCGGCGACCGAGCGCGCGGAGGTGCGTGGTCCCGGCAATGCTCGGCGCAAGCGCCTGGGCGATGTCGCGTCAGGTGATCGAAAACGCGGTGGGCGGCCGCCAGTCGTAGAGCCAGTCGTAGTGGCGCAGCAGCGCGGTGCCGCCGATGACACGCAGGACAGTGTCGCGCAGAATCGCCGGCATTGCGCTGAAATGGTAGCGCGCACCGTTGCGCGCGGCCAGACGCTGGACTTTCCATGTCCGTCCGAACCGCAGCGCATGGAAAGTGCGCCACGCCGCGGCGGCATCGGTGGGATTGCGGGCCAGGCATTGCGCCGCCACCGCCGCGTCCTCGATCGCCATCGCGGCGCCCTGCGCCAGAAACGGCAGCATGGGATGCGCGGCGTCGCCGATGAGCGTCACCGGACCTTGCGACCACCGCGTCAAGGCGCGGCGCTCGTAGAGTGACCATTTGAGCCAGGCATCGGGCAAGCCGATCAGCGCGCGGGCGGCCGGCGCCCACGGCTCGCTGGCAAGTCGCGGGATGAGATCGGCGCGGCCCGCGGGCTCGCTCCAGCCCGGTGCATTCCAGCTGTCGGCGGTGATGGCGACGATATTGATGACGCGGCCCGCTTTGACGGGATAGTGCACGAGATGCGCGTCGCGGCCGAGCCAGAGATGCACGACCGGCTCGCGGAACTCCGGCGGCACCTCCTTGGCCGCCACGACGGCGCGCCAGGCGGTTTTGCCGGCAAAGCGCGGCGGCTCGGAAAAGCCGATGCGCGCGCGCGCGCGCGACCACAGGCCGTCGGCCGCGATCAAAGCGAGGCCGCGCTCATCGCTGACGCCGCCGCGCCCATGGGCCGAGACGGTCACGCCGTTGCCGTGAACGACAAAATCCTCCATGCGCATGCCGAGCTTGACCGTGATGTCGAGATGTTGCGCGACGGCGGCCACCAGCGCCGCCTGCAGATCGCCGCGATGGATCGCCCAATAGGGCGCGCCGTAGCGCTGCGCGGCGGTCTCGCCGAGCGGCATGCGGACGATTTCGCGGCCGCTTCCGGCGTTCAGCACGCGCAACGCCGTAGGCGCGACGATGTGCGGCCGCAGCCGCTCTTCCAGCCCGAGCGCAATCAGCGTCCGCGTCGCATTGGGGGTGAGCTGGATGCCCGCGCCGGTCTCCTCGAGCCGCTCGGCCTGTTCCAAGACGACGACGCGAAAGCCGTTGCGCACCAGCGCCAGCGCCGCGGTCAAGCCGCCGATGCCGGCTCCGGCCACGACGACGATGCGCGACGAGGCCAGGGCGCGTGCTCCGGGCTCAGCCGTCAGGCGTGAGCGGCGTTAAGGGCGCATTCCGCCGGCCGCGCCTCGCCCGGCGCCAGCGTTGGATCATGGCGGTAGAGCGTCGAGCAATAGGGGCACACATGCTCGGTTTCACTCCCCATGTCGCAATACACATGCGGATGGTCGAACGGCGGATTGGCGCCGACGCACATGAATTCCTTGGCGCCGATCTCGATGACGGCAACACCGGCGTCGTTGTGGAAATGAGGAATGATCGTGTCTGCCATCTGGGTCGCATCCGCCTTGCCGCGCCGCACCATAAAGCATTTTGCGGAAAAATGGACAGCGGTTTTGCGCGGACAGTGCCATCCGCCGCAAAAAAAGCCGCAAACTCGGGCACGCTGCGTTTTGCCGAGCGAGAGATCAGCATGCGACCCATGCGCCAGGAACAATTCGACCACGCGGTCGCCCACGCGACGCTGCAGCACAAGGCGCGGCGCATGGGGCGGCACGCGGCACTGGCGCTCATCGGCGCTGCGGCATTCGCGCTCGCGACCCTCGCGCTGATCGGCACCGGCATCGATGCGCACGACGAGCTTGCCGCGCAAAACGATCCGGTCGCACTCAGCGACCAGGCGCTGGCGCGGCGGTTTAATCGCGCCGTGGCCGAGCGCGAGATGCAAGCGGCGCTTGCCGCCGGCGATGCCGATCTCGCCCAGAGCTTTCTCGAGCTGGCGCGCGACCGCGACGTCGCCGTCGATCCCGCGCTGGCCGACCGGGTGACCGCCGCGGGCGCGGAAGCGGCCTCGACAACGCATGCCGCCGGCAGCTTTGTCCGCGGACTGATCATCGGCGAGCCGGACGATCTCGTCAGCCTGGCCGGCACGGCGCTCGGCGACCTTTTCGTGTTCGGCGATATTCGCGACGCCACGCGCGAGGGCGTGCGGCTGGCGACCGGCCAACAAGTCGATAAGCTGATCCTCGGATTGGCCTGCGTCGGACTTGCCATCACCGCGGGAACCTATGTCACCCTGGGCGGCGGCACGCCGGTGCGACTAGGCCTGTCGCTGGTCAAGGCCGCGCGCAGGACCGGCAAGCTGAGCGGACGTCTGGCGGAATGGATCGGGCGTTCGCTGCGCGAGGCGGTCGATTTGAGCGCGCTGCGCCGCGCCTTCGGTCTCTCCGAGCCCGCAATGGCCGCCAACGCCGCCCGCGAGGCGGTGAAGATCGACAAGGCCGGCGGTCTCGTCGAGCTGGTCGGCAATGTCGGGCGCGTCGAAGCCAAGGCCGGCTCGCAGGCGGCGCTCGACAGCCTCGAGGTAGCCGAAGGCCCGCGCGATATGTCGCGCTTCGCCCGCCTCGCCGCCGCCAAGGGCGGCAAGACGCGCGCGATCATCAAACTGCTCGGCCGCGGCGCCATCGTGCTGACGGCGAGCGCCTTCGAATTGACGATTTGGCTGTTCTGGGCGGCGTTCATGCTGCTCGGCTTCGTCGCCTCCTGCAAAACCACGGTCGAGCGCATGACGCTGCGCCATTTGCACCGCCGCAAGGCGCGCCGCCTGCGCGAAGCGCAGGTGCGGGCGCTGGCGATAGTTGTGCCGGTCTGATGGCGCAGGCGAATGAGCGGATTGGTTCAACGACCTCCTCGCGAAGTCGCGTTTCCGGGTTGCACGATTGATGTGATAAAATCGATTGATGAGTAATCCTCCTTGGGAGGCCGATATGCCCCCGACTCGTACGGCAGTACAGACAAGTCCCCCGCGGGCTTCCGGAACTGCGTTCGATCCGCAGACGGAACGCGCGACACGCGCGTTCTTGCAACGTGTCGCTGACCGCTATTCCGTGCGCGAAGGGATTCTATTCGGCAGTCGCGCCCGCGGCACCCATCATGCCGACAGTGACGCCGACCTAGCCGTGGTGCTGACTGGGTCGCATGGTGAAAGAACCGCCGCCGCCCTAGACATGGCCGGAATTGCTTTCGACGTCATGCTCGAGACCGGCGTCCTGGTAGAGGCGCTGCCGCTGTGGGAAGATGAAATCCAACGTCCAGAATTGTTCGGAAATCCCACTCTCATTGAAAACATCCGCCGCGACGGCGTGAAATTGTGAGCCAAACCGTTGCCGGTTATTTCGAGAAGGCAAAGCGCGCCTTATCGAGTTCGCGCTTGCTGCTTGCCGCGCATGACACCGAGGGCGCCTGCAACCGGGCCTATTTCGCGATGTTCGACGCCGCTCACGCGGCCTTGCTGGCGACCAATCCTGACAGTCCCGAGGCCAGCACCAAGACACATCATCAACTCATCGCGGCCTTTGGCAAATACCTCGTACTGAACGCGCAAGTGGATGCGAAGTTCGGCAGGGCGCTCAATCAGGTCGAACGACTTCGCCGGCTTGCCGATTACATCGGCGATCCCATTAGTTTCGACGACGCGGCATGGGCCGTCGAGCAGGCTGAAGAGTTTGTCGAGGCGTTGCATGCAAAATTCTTGACGCCGAAGGGCGATGTTTGACGGCCCTTATTTCACCCTCCAACGACGACCCTTCTTCCCAGGTTGCTCAGCCACGTCAGCACCGCGAACGGCGTGAACTCCTGCAGCAGAACAACGACGATAATGAACACGGCCGCGTAGGACACGACGACGCGTATAATTCGATGCGTCAGCGACGGATAGGGCGGCCTGTTGTCCGCCGGCCAGGCAAAGGCCTCTTCCCATTTTTCCTGCGCAATGTGCGGCGGGCGGATGCGCTCCAGCGGCAGCCAGGCGCGGTAGGCTTCAATGCCGCGTTCGCGCGCAATCGCGCTCCGCAGATAGAAGACATTGTAGCGCGCGACGAGTTCGACCACCGCCATGACGAGGATCCTGGCGACGTACAAGATCACCAGCCCGGCGAGGTAGACATAGGCGATCCAGAGGCCTGTGCTGAGCCATGATCGGGTGAAGGCTTTTATGTCGAAGATGGCCACGCAGCGCCGCACGGAAACGTCGACCAGCCCATCGAGCGCGTTGTAGATCTGACCCAGCACCGAATTGTCGCTGGCAGACTGCAGCCACAGAATGACGCCCACGGTGATGGCAAGCTGGACCAACGGAAAAGCAATGACACGGCGGATCGGCGCGAGCAGCAGCTTGATCGAAGCCATGGTATTGGTCTCGGGATTGGTCTCGGCAAATCCTTGAGCGGCAACGGGCAACCATAGCCCGACGGCTCGAACAAAGCGAAAGCCGGCCGCCGCAGCAATGTCGATCTGTGCAAACAGCCCCGTTTTCGTACCGGAGCGCGTCAAGCCGACAGGCGCACCGGATAAGAGGTGAAGCCGCGGAAGCGGGCCCGCCCTCCCCGCACCGGCTTGCCTGACGGCTCGATGCGCGCAAAACGGCGCAGCAGCCGATCGATCGCGACCTGCGCTTCCATGCGGGCGAGCGACATCCCGGCGCAGGCGTGGATGCCGGTGGCAAAGGCCAAGTGCCGGTTCGGCTGCCGTCTGATGTCGAGGCGGTCCGGGTCGGGGAATTGCTCGGGATCGCGATTGGCGGCGCCGATGCCGATATGCACATAGCTTCCGGCCGCGATGGCAACGCCGCCGAGCACGGTATCCGCAACGGCCCTGCGGTTGCCGAGCTGATTGGAGCTTTCCATCCGCAGGAATTCCTCGATCGCCGTCGCCATGACCTCGGGGTGCGCGCGCAGGTCGCGCAGGACCTCGGGATGGCGGATCAACAGGTCGACAGCGTTGCCGATCAGATTGGTAGTGGTCTCGTGGCCGGCGTTGAGGAGAAAAATGCAGTTGTGGATCAGTTCCAGCCGCGACAGGCGCTCGCCTTCGCCGCTGTCGGCGGCGAAGGCGCTGGCGCCGATCAGCGTCGACAGGATTTCTGCCGGGTCGTTGTGGCCGCCGCGCATGCGATCGGCGATGACGGCGTCGAGGTAGTCCTTGAACTCGGCGACCGCCGCGACACCTCGATCGAACTGCTGCCGACGCAGCACCGGTTCGAGCGCGCCGAGGATGGCGAGCGACCAGGCGCGCAACGGCTCGCGCTCGTCGTGCGGAATACCGAGCATGTCGCCGATCAAAGCGACCGGAATGGCCGAGGCGAAATCCGCGATCAGATCGATCTCGCCGCGCTCCGCCGCCGCCGCGAGCAGGCGATCGACCAGCGCTTCGACGCGGTGCTGCAACGCGCGCAGCGCCCGCGGCGCGAAGGCGGGCGCGAGCAATTTGCGCACCCGCGTGTGGTAGGGCGGATCGTTGAAAACGAGACTGGTAGTGTGATGCTCGTAAAGGAGGCTGTCGCCGAAGTTCGGGCGGAAATCGAGTTTCTTGTCCGAGCTCCAGATCGCGGTATCGCGATAGACCGCGAGGCAGTCGTCGTATCGGCTCAAGAAATACGACCCGTCCGGCATGCGGTGAATCGGATCATGCTGTCGCAGCGCCCGGTAGGTCGGATACGGATCCTCCAGGAAGCCGGGCTTCAGCTTCTTGAGGTCGAAATCGATGGCGGCAACGGCAGCGGCAATGTCTTGCGCAAGCGCTGCCGCCCCGTCCTCGATGTTGACCGACAAAACCACGATGGCCTGCGATCCGGCGTTCCTCAGTCGGGCGAGACGGTCACTTCTTGACCAGCGAACAGGCCGGGATCCGGCGGCCCGAACGCCTGCTCGCCCGGGATGTGGGCGAGTATCTTGTAATAGTCCCAGGGATATTTCGATTCTTCCGGCGTCTTCACCTGCACCAAGACGAGGTCGTGCACCATCAGCCCGTCCTCGCGCAGTCTGCCGTTGCGCGAGAAGAAGTCTTCGACCGGCATTTCGCGCATCTTCGCGGCGACCTTGAGCGGGTCGTCGGTGCCGGCGGCCTTGATCGCGTTGAGATAATGCGTCACCGAAGAGTAGACGCCGGCCTGCCACATGGTCGGCATTTTGTTGATCTTGGCGAAATAGCGCTTCGACCATTCGCGGGTCTTGTCGTCCATGTCCCAATAGAACGAGGTGGTCAGCAACAGCCCCTGCGCCGCCTTGAGGCCGAGCGCGTTGACGTCGGTGATCAGCATCAGCAGCCCGGCCATCTGCTGGCCGCCTTTGAAAACGCCGAACTCGCCGCCGAGCTTGACCGCGTTGACATTGTCGGGCGGCCCCGAGGCGATGCCGATGATCTTCGCTTTCGAGGCCTGGGCCTGGAGAATGAAGGACGACAGATCGGGCGTCGCGAATGGATGGCGGACCGCGCCGAGCACCTTGCCGCCGTTTTGTTCGATCACCCGCGTAGCGTCGCGCTCCAGCGAATGGCCGAACGCGTAATCGGCGGTCAGGAAGAACCAGCTGTCGCCGCCGCGCTTGACCACTTCCTGCGCGGTGCCGACCGCGAGCGCGCGGGTATCGAACACCCATTGCATGGCGTAGGGCGTGCAGAACTTGCCGTGGAAATCGGCGGTTCCGGTCGAATGGGTGATGAACAGCTTCTTCTTCTCGTTGGCGACCCGCTGCACCGCCAGTCCCACCGCAGACACCGGCACGTCGACGATCAGGTCGACCTGATCGATATCGTACCAGCGGCTGGCGATGCCCGCGGCGATGTCGGGCTTGATCTGGTGGTCGGCGGAAATCACAGTGATCGGCTTGCCCAAGACCTTGCCGCCGAAATCGTCGACCGCCATCTGCGCCGCCGCCACCGAACCGGGGCCGGTCGCGGTCGAGGCTGGGCCCGACAAATCCGTCAGCACGCCGATTTTCACCACGTCGTCGGAAATCTGCGCATGGGCGAGGCTCGTCGAACAGACGACGAGTGTGGTCAACAAGACGAGCCGTAAGCTTTTCATGGAGGTCCTCCCGGTGCCACGGCATCGCCTGTCCCGTTCGGGCTCACAGGCGGACGCTCGATCCCCAACGCTGCCGCGCTTTTTTCCGACGCTAGTTGGGCCACGCGTTGGGGTCAAGACGTTGTGGGTCAACACGCTCGGGCGCGTGCATTGTCGCGTCGATGCATTATGGTCGCCGCATGCCGCATTTCATCCATGACAACGTCGAGCTTGCCTATCTCGACGAGGGCGACGGCGACCCGATCGTGCTGGTGCACGGCTTCGCCTCGAACAAGGAGACGAACTGGGTCTATCCGGGCTGGATCTCGACGCTGAGGCGCGCCGGCCGCCGCGTCATCGCCATGGACAACCGCGGCCATGGCCAGTCGACCAAGCTCTACCAGCCGGCCGCCTATCACAGCGCGATCATGGCCGACGACGTGCGCGCGCTCATCAACCATCTCGAGCTGCCGCGCGCCGACGTCATGGGTTATTCGATGGGCGCGCGGATCACCGCCTTCCTCGCCGTGGCCCATCCGCATTGTGTCCGCTCGGCCGTGCTCGGCGGCCTCGGTGGGCACCTCGTCGAAGGCGTCGGCCTCCCCGAGACGATCGCGCACGGCCTCGAAGCCCCCAGCCGCGCCGACATCACCGACCCCACCGCGCGCATGTTCCGCGCCTTCGCCGAGCAGACGAAGTCCGACCTCGAGGCGCTCGCCGCGTGCATCAGAGGAACGCGGCAGACCCTGAGCCGCGCCGAGGTCGGGCGGATCGCCATGCCGGTTCTCGTCGCGGTCGGCAGCAATGACAAAATCGCGGGGCCGCCGGGAGCGTTGGCCGCGCTCATCCCCAACGCGCAGGTGCTGGTCATTCCGGGACGCGACCACATGCTCGCCGTCGGCGACCGCGTGTTCAAGGCCGCCGTCCTCGAATTTCTGGCAGGCCGGGCTTAGACCATGTCCTTTTCGCAACACGGGGTCCACTTTTGCGGGACATGCTAAAGCCACCACATGAGCCATTGGCCCGATTGAGCGGCCAATGGCCGACCAAGCTGAGCCATTGGATGAAATTTTTCCGGCTATGCCCCACCCTGGTGTATGGTCCTCTCCCGTCCCAACTATGCTAGAATGTCCTTGTTTCCGGGAGGCATCCGATGGCGCAATGGCAGTCGAAGCCGGTACTCGACAAGGTCGACCCCGTATGGGCACGAATTCGCAGCGAGGCGGAGGAGATCGTCCGCCGCGAACCGGAACTTGCCACCTTCATCTATTCGGCAATTCTCCATCACGACACGCTCGAAGCCGCCGTCATCTACCGGCTGGCGGATCGGCTCGATCACGCCGCGCTGTCGAGCGAGATGATCCGGCAGGCCTTCATGGGGGCGATCGAGGATGAGCCCTCGATCGGCGAATGCTTCCGCGCCGATATCGCCGCGACCGTCGACCGCGATCCGGCAACTCAGCGCCTGATCGAACCGGTGCTGTATTACAAAGGTTTCCACGCCATCCAGACTCAGCGGCTGTCGCACTGGCTCTGGACCAAGGGCCGCCGCGACTTCGCGCTTTACCTGCAGAGTCGCGCGTCGGCGGTGTTTCAATGCGACATCCATCCCGCCGCCCGCATCGGGCGCGGCATTTTTCTTGATCACGCGACGGGCCTGGTGGTCGGCGAAACCGCGGTGATCGAGGACGACGTGTCGATGCTGCACGACGTGACGCTCGGCGGCACCGGCAAGGCGGCCGGGGACCGCCATCCCAAGATTCGCTACGGCGTGATGATCGGCGCCGGCGCCAAGATTCTCGGCAACATCGAAGTCGGACACTGCGCGCGCATCGCCGCCGGCTCGGTGGTGCTCAAGCCGGTGCCGAACAACGTCACCGTCGCCGGCGTGCCGGCCAAGGTGGTCGGCGTGGCCGGATGCCCGGAGCCGGCGCGCATCATGGATCAGATGCTGAACGAAGTGAGCTGATGATCCGCCATTCCACGGTGAACATGGCCGCGCCGTCCGCGGGCCGCGGCTCGACCTTCGCCGCTGGATAATTCGGCCGCCGTCATTGTTGTGGCCGGCGCCGCGTGCTATGCGGCGGCCAACCGGAGACGCATTGTGGACGTTCAAGAAGTCAAGAAGCTCGACGCCTACCTCAAGCGGCTGTTCGCCAACCAGCGCATCCGCGTGGTGCCGCGGCCGAAGAAGGACAATTCCGCCGAAGTCTATGTCGGCGACGAGTTCGTCGGCGTGCTGTTCGTCGACGACGAGGACGACGAGCGCTCCTACAATTTTCAGATGGCGATCCTCGCCACCGATCTGGAATAGAGCATTTTCCGGAATAGTGGTCGCCGGCTTTCCGACCGGAAATGCGAGCACCTCGCTGCAACGCGCGTCGCTGAAGCGCCCCTTGCTTGGCTAAATCGTGCGCGCCGCGGCTGATGCGGCTTGCGCCGTCAGCTGCCGGGATGCAGCTGCGTCACCAGCCGATCGAAGCCCGCGGCGGCGGCGCGCCATTGCTCCAGTAGTTCGCGCGGAAAACGCACCGTGATCTCGGCGGCGCCGAGCACGCGCTCCTGCAGGCAGGTGCCCGGCACCGCGCGGGCCGCACGGGTGCAGCGGGCAAAGAACTGCTCGGGATTGTCGGCGGCGTAGAGGAGATCCTCGCCCGCATAGGGCGTGCCGGGGCGAAAGGCGAGTATGGCGAGCCCGTCGGGCCCCGCCGTCGCCGACGCCTCGACGTAGCGCGGATAGATCGTGCGCAACCGTTCGACCGGAGGCAGCACGTCGCCAACCCCGGCGATGGTCACGAACACGCGGTCGCGCGCGCTCGGCGGCGCCGCGACGGCTTCCTCCGCCGCGGCTTCCGCGGCCGGACTGGCCGCAGGCTTGGCGGCCGTCTTGTCGAACGGCGCCGGCGGCTCGAGCGAAGGCCACAGAAACACCAGATCGACCCGCTCGTGCGGCCCCGGCTGGCGCTGCACCGCGGCACGGATGGCGGCCGGCGGCACGTCGAACAGCACGCCGGCGACCGTGACCGGCAGCGCCGGCGCATCGAGCGGGATCGTCTTGCCGGGCCACGTCGGCCACAGCACATAGGACACGAAACATCCGGCCGCGATCACGATCGCCGCAAGCGCGGCGAACGGCAGCCAAAGCAAGCCGCCACCGCGCTTGCGGCGTCGCAGCGGCCGACCAACAACGTCTGCGGTCATACCCGATCTCACCGCCCCAAATTCACCGCCAGTTGCGAATCGCGTTCAGTATCGCACGGGCGCGAACGTCGGAGAATGCCGGCACGGGCGTTAACCTTTTCTTAATCAAGCCGTGGCGCCGGCGCGCCGGCTTTGCGATGACCTCCGCGAAGTCGGAGGCGTCCCCATGCTCGAAGCCGTTCGCAGCGCGCTCACGCCGAGCGTCGTCGAGTCGCTGTTCGCCCTCGCCTTCGGGTTCGCGATTGCCGGCACGACGGCCAGCGCCTACGAGTTGGTCTGGCGCCATTTCCCGAGCTTCCGCATGCTCGAGGTGGGGCCGGTGCCGGCGCGCTTTGCCGCCATTCCGCTGCTCATTTTCACCGCCCCGTTCATCATCATGCGCAATACGTTACGCGGGCGCCGTTTCGATCACCGGCCCACCGCCTTCGTGATGGTGGCGACCGTGATCGCCGGATTGTGGAGTCTGATGTCGGGGACCGTCGTGGTCATGGCGCTGACCGCGCTCATCAACGTCTGACGTACGAACGTCTGACGCCTGACTGAAGTGACGCCTGACCGGATCGCGCCTAGCTCGGCCGGCCGCGCGAGACGCGTTCGATCTCGGCCCGCACCAGCCGCTCGACCATGCCCGGCAGATTGTCGTCGAGCCAGGCCTTGAGCAGCGGCCGCAGCATTTCCCGCACCAAATCCTCGAGCGTGCGGGCGTTCTGCACCAGCACGGTCTGCGCCAGCGTGTTGAACGCGGAATCGACCGCCGCGCTGGTGTCGCTCGACAACAGGCCGTTGCGCTCGTCAAAGCCGCGCTCGGCGCGTTCGCGCAAAGGCGACCGCCGCGCCTCGTCGATCATGGTTTGCATCGCCGCTCTTTCACCCGTGTCCTCGAAGCTCAGGTCGGAGCGGCCGTCGATCTTGCGGAAATGCGGTGCCGGGGCTGCGCTTGGCATGGGCGCCGGCGGCTCCGGCACCGCGACCGCCATGGAATCGGTGAGGTCGAGAATGTCCGACGATTGATCGTCGACGGCCGCCGGCGCAGGGGCGACGACGGGCACTTCGGCGTGGTGCAGTTCGGCGTGGTGAATGTCGTTGCGCGGCGGCTCGGGCGCGACAGCCGGCGGAGCGACGAAGGTCGGGCGCGGCGGGGAAATAGGTTGCGGCGGCGGTGGTGGCGGCGGCGCCACGGTGGAACGGGCCGATGCGGCCTGCGGCGCTTGCGCGGATTTGCTGGCGTCGTCGTCGGCGATGATGCGGCGGATGGAGGCGAGAATTTCCTCCATCGTCGGTTCTTGCGATTTCGCCGGCTGCGTCATGCGCGCACCCCACTCACTTTCCAGATTTTCTTGCAGATTTTGCAGATCTACTTGCGGATTTTCCGGCCGCGACCTCCACCCTCCGGCAGGCCTGCCGATCGCGAATCGAGAAAAATGCGACCGTCGACGCCGGCGAGTATGTCACGGCGCAAATCGAACGCAAGCAGCGACGCATGCGCGCGGTTGAAGTTCGCGCCGGCGGCGGCACGAGCTTCCGCCGCCCTACCTGCCGTCGGGATTGCGCACCCCGGTCCATGCGTCGCGCACTTGTTGGTAATGCACCATCGGGTCGTAGATCAGGACGTTGAGGCCCAGTCGCGGCATCGAAAGCCCGCCGACCGCGGCCAGAAGCGTATAGGACGCGACCACCCGGTCGTGCTGCGCCGTGACCAGCGCCACACGCGCGTTCACCAGCTCCTGCTGGGCATTGAGGACGTCGAGCGTGGTGCGCTGGCCGACGCGGGCTTCCTCGCGCACGCCATTGAGCGCGATTTCGGCGGCGTTGACTTGCGCGGTCGTCGCCTCGATCTGCGCCTTGGCGGCATCGAGCTGCCCCCAGCTCTGCACCACCGTCGCGCGGGCCTGATCGCGATTGACGTCGAGATTGAGCCGCTGCTGCCCGAGCGTTTCCTTGGATTGGCGGATGGCGGAATATTCGGCGCCGCCCTGATAGATCGGCACGGTCAATTGGCCGACCACCGACGCGGTTGTTTCCTTGACTGTTTCGAAAGCCGGATACTGGCCCGCCAGCACGTTCGCCTGCAGCGTCAGGTTGGGATAGAGCGCGCCTTCGCTGATCTTGACGGTGAGCGCGGCAACGTCGACGCCGTACATCGCCGCAAGAACCGACGGCGAATGATGCTGCCCCTCCGTGATCGCGGCCGGCAGCACCGAAGGCGACAGCCGGTCGACCGGGGTGCCCGGCGCGAGCCGGCCCGGATCGACGCCGATGACGCGCCGGTAGTTGGCTTGCGAAGTGACGAAGTTCGATTGCGCGCCCAACAACGACGAGCGCCCGGCCGCCAGCCGCAATTCCGCCTGGGCAACGTCGGTGCGCGTCACCTCGCCGACATTGAAGCGGTCGCGGGTCTGCTTGAGCTGCTCGGTCAAGACCTCGACGTTGCGCCGGTTGAGTTCGAGAATGGCCTGGTCGCGCAGCAGGTTCATGTAGGCCGTCGCGGCATCGAGCAGCACTTGCTGCTCGGTGACGCGCAGCGTCTCGCGGGCGCCCTCGACCTGGCTTTCGGCCTGGCGGGTGCGGTTGGCGGTCTGGAAGCCGTTGAACAGCGTTTGCGTCGCGGTCGCGCCGACGCTGCGCGAGGCAAACTGCTCGGCAAATGGGATTTGGGTAACGGCGCCGCCGATATTGAGTTCCTGGATGGCGTTTTCGTAATTGTAGCCGGCGTTGGCGGTAACGCTCAGTTTAGGGCGATAGCCCGGACAGCGCCTGCGGCACGTTCTCGTCGGTCGCGCGCAGCGCCGCGCGCTGCGCGTTGAGCGACGGGTTGTTCTGGTAAGCCTGCACCAGGGCCCATTCCAAGGTGTCGGCAACGGCCCCCGAACCAGCCATGCCGATGCCGGCAATGGCCAGTGCGAGCCGCGCGACGGCCCCGACCGAAGCCCCGAACGGTTTTCGAACTCATCAGAAGGACACCGCCCCTGCTCACTCTTGCCGCGCCCCGACGGGGATCGTGCTCTTTGCGATCGAGCCGGCGCAAAAGGCTGCGCCGTGGCCGATTGGTCGGCCAACGACTCCCCGATCGCGACATTATGTGGCCAGTGGCGGTAGCGGAACCCCCCACCATCGCGATTGCTCACAAATTTCCGTTGGTTGGCGCAAATGCGCCACAGCCAATGGCCGCGCGTGCCACGCGTGGCACCAGGGCCGCGTGCCGCCGCCGGTTACCTTTCGGGCTTTGAAACTCAGAACACGAATGCCGGCGCCGTGGCGAAGCCGGGCAGAAGCGGCGCGGCGGCGTCGAAAATGGGACGGCCAACCAGGCGGCCTTCGCTCAAACGGTAGACCATGGCCTTGCCGGCGGCTGAGCGGCCGAAAATGCATAGCAGCCGGCCGTTCGGCTTCAATTGTGGTGCGAACGCCTCCGGCACAATTTCGGCCGCACCATTGAAGAGAATGACATCGTAGGGACCGGCAGCGGGCCAGCCGGCGGTCAGCGGGCCGACCACGACCTCGACGCCATTGGCGCCGACCGCGGCCAGCGCCGCCTTCGCCTGCGCGGCAAGTTCCGCGTCCTCTTCCAGCGCGATCACACGCCCGGCCAGGCAGCTGAGCACCGCCGAGGAATAGCCGGTACCGCAGGCCACATCGAGCACGCGGTCGCCACGCCCGACGCGCGCCGCCTGGATGAGCTTGGCGAGCACCATCGGCTTGATGAGCGCGCGGCCCTTGGCGATCGGAATGTCGTTGTCGAGGTAGGCGAGCCCGGCGACCGCGGGCGGCACGAATTGCTCGCGCGGCAGCTCGGCCATCGCGTCGAGCAATGCGAGATCGGTGACATCGGCAATGCGCACTTGCCCATCCACCATCATCCGGCGCGCGGTGGCGGTGTCGAACATGCTGCAAATCCCCATATATAGGCGATATTCGTGCGCGGGATGTTGTGCGGCACGGTCGGACAAAACGCAAGGGCGTCGGGGCGGAGAGTAAAGCTGCCGCCACGGCCTGCCGCAGTTCGCGCACCGTTGTCGGACCCGCGCCGTTCCTCTATAGAGCGGGAGCGCACGATCAAGCGGAAGGGCTTGATCGAATGCGGAAAAGCTTGGCACCGCCGGCCCGCCGGCAAGCCTCGCAACGGCCACGTGGCGGAGTGGTTACGCAACGGTCTGCAAAACCGTGTACCCCGGTTCAATTCCGGGCGTGGCCTCCACTTCCTTTTTCGGCGACAGCAGCGGTAAAGCCGGGCGGCGGACGCGCCGAAGCACTTTCATTGCCGCGCGGGCTTTGTTATAGGCACCCGGCGCTTCGCGCCTTTAGCTGCCAATGTTCCCCGGTAGCTCAGCGGTAGAGCAACCGGCTGTTAACCGGTTGGTCGCTGGTTCGAATCCGGCCCGGGGAGCCAAACTAAATCAAGCACTTAGCGATCTGAATTAGGCACGGCGGCAAGCCAAAAGACGGCCCTGGGCAACATTCGGGGCAACAATCCGCAAAATTCGCAAAGAGAGTACAGGGGGTTTTGGAAATGGCCGCAGATCATGCCAAGCGACTGACCGCCGCACGCGAGAAACTCGTTGCCGAACGTCGCAAGCTCGGCAGCGAGATCGCCACAGGGAAGACGGCAGCCCAGTACCAGGAAAGGTTTATCGCCCTCCAAAACACGATCGAGGCAATCGATCGGGCGATTAAGGAAGAACGCTCAGATCTCTCTCGACGTTGTCGCCGGCATGTCGGACGCCGATCGCCAATTGTAGAGGACGCGCGGCGCTGGCGCGCGTCCGGCTGCCCCGCACCGTTGCTCGGCATGATGCTCGACCCATCAATGCAGCCCGGCCGCCTCGCCGCTTTCGTCAGTGCCTATTGTCGCGACGTGACCGGAGAGCAGCGCTTTGCCGATCGCCTGCAATTGATCGGTCGGCACGATGAGGCGGGCCTGCACGATGCGATCGATGCTGCCGCCGGGTTCGCTGCTGGCCTCGACCTGTCGGGCCGTGAAAATCAAATGAGTGACGGCGCCAATCGTCCGCATTGCGGACAAGCCGTCGACGAAGGTGGACGGGATTGGGCACGGTTCACATATCGGCTCGCGAACACTCATGGCATTGGCTCTCTCTAGCTGGTGTGAATGACACCGGCCGGGCGGAATGCCGCTCAGTTTTTTGCTATTGATGGATTGGTCATGACGCGCCCTTACCGGCGGGTTGTGGCAAGTGGCGGCGGGTCGGTGACACGATCCGCCGCTGCGCATTTAGGCTCGCCGATTAGGGCCTGTAGTGTCAAGGCGCGCCGGAGGCCAGCCGGGGATCAAAGCTGAGCATCGTCCGGCACCTTCGCCAGATCAGTCACAATTTCAAGCGAGCACCGGCAGTTCGGATGTGGATCAGGCGGAACAGTGAAAGGACCGCCGATGCTGATGAACGGCTGTTCGATGCGGATGCCGTCCGGGTTGAGGTCCGGGATCGAACGGCAGACCGGACATGTTCTTTCGTCCAGCGCGACCTTCCAGTGCTGCGTCACCGCGTCGGACGGCAACGCGCCGCGCGCGATGGCCTGCCGGTACGCGTCCTGCAATCCGGCATTGGAAGCGCGGACGGATTCGGTTTGCGCGATGGTCGCGGCACGGTAGTCGAGATAGTTTTCGATGTAGTTGGTGACCGCAGCATCGATCATCATCGGCGCTGAGCGCTTGTTCAGACGCGATGGCGTCGCGCACTGCCGCGTCATAGCCGGCGTTGCGCAACTGCCGTTGCAGCGCCGCCGGATCGAGGCTTTCCAGCATGGCGCGATAGTTCAGAACCGCTTGGACCTGGCGATCGGTCAGCCCGATCAATTGCCGGATGTCGGCGACGATATCATCCGGCCCAAACCATCGCGCACCGCGTTGATGATGATCTGTTTGATGCGCGTCGCGGGCCTGATCCTCGAGCTGGTCGATCAGGTCCTCTTGCGAATCGAAGATCGCATCGAGCAGCGCCTGATCGGCGACGTTGAAATTGAACCGAATGCCGATGTTCTTGCGGAAAAGCACCGGGCGGCGCGCCTGGGCAAAGGCGCCGTTGATCTGCTGCACGCCGAGCGCGGCCGCGGCGTGGCGGAGCGCGACGATTCTGGGCGAACGGAGCCTTGAGCACTTCGCGGAAGTGGCCCCAGGCGATTGTGGCCGGAATGGCCCGGAAATTCCCGGCGCGCGCGAGCTGCAGCACGCGTGCGGTCGGCACCATCGCCGAGAGATGTTTCAGCGACGCCTTGATGTCGCGTTTGATCGGGCCCTGCGCATCTTGGGCCAACAGGCGCAGCGGGGCGTCCTTTCGCTGGTAGTGCCGGGCGGCGAAGACGTGTTTGGGCATCATCCCCTCTTGAAGCGAACCGCGCCGCCGCAAGTCGCAAGCGGCGCGGCCGTCGTCATGCGGCGTGCTCCATAGAAGTGCCGCAGGCGAATTGGGAGCGCCGGCCCGGCGTTGTTCAACGTCGGGCCGGCTATCACGCGACGCCCGATATCCCATGCCGCACGCCGCGTGAATTTGCGCCGCTACGCCGCGATCATCCGTTTGAACAATTCCGCGCCGGTGGGATCGTCGTCGGGCCGGCCGGCGTACGCGGTTTCCAGCTTGCGCAGCGTTTGATGAAGCTTGGCACCGACGGGGTCGTCCGGGCCGGCCGCGCCGCCCACGAAATTCCTGGCGTAGCTCTGCTGCACCGACTCGCCGGGCTTCTTCTTGTCGATGGCGCGTTGTTGCAAATAGTCGGCCAGGTCGGCGCGGTTGACCTTGCCGTCGCCGGCCGCCTTCGTGACGGCGACGGGCAGATCGTGCTCGTTGAAACACCCTTCCGCCTCGATTTTTTGAACGGTCGAGTAGCCCATCTGATTTGATCCTTTCATGAGCTGTCGTTTTTGGAATTGTGCGGCCGGCCCGGTGTGGCCGCATTTGGGGCAGGTGATGACGGGTGCAGCCATGTCACGCGACCCGCCGCGATGTCGGCCGAATTTCGATCAGGTGGCTTTCCAGCATCGCGCGGGCGTTGGGCCAACTCGGCAGCAACGATGTCGGGCCGATCGTCTGGCCGCGGTGAAACGTCTTGCCCTCGATCGTCACCCGTTCCCGCGCGATCACGGCGCCGTCCGGGAGGATCCCGGAGGCCAAATCAACCTCGAGCTGCCCAAGCTCGCGCAAGCGCTGCCGGCGCTGCATTTCGTTCATTTGGTCTCTCCAAAGTCGTGACGCCGCCACGTCGCGCCCCACTTCAGCGCAACCACGTCACGCCCGGCCTGATCGAGGAAACACAGAAATTCGGTTTCCGCTTCGCGCTCCGCGACGCACGCCGCTCGCAACTCGCGCTCGGCGACATAGCGCCGCTTGCCCGCCGCGGTGACGGCGTCGTGAAGCTCATCGAACCGGCCGCGGCCGGTCTGTTTTTCCTTCGGCATTTTTGGTCCTTTCATATTGCTTCCGCGTCAACGATGATCTCGCCGGCGAAGTCGGGATGCGTCGCGAGTTGCTCGGCGACCAGAGAGGTGAACGCCGCGATATCGTCGGCGCCGCTCACCGGGCCCACCACCGCCATGACCTCGTCGACGACACGCGCCATGACGCGGGCCTGCCGCTCGCGGAGCCTGCGTTCCTGCTTCGCGTCAGCGAGGTCGATGATTTCGGCCTGCATCAGAAACCCCTGTCATTATCGAACCGCCCGGCGCCGCCTGTGTCCTGATAACCACGCGCCGCCGTCCATGCCGCGGCCGGGTTTTGCGTGCCGCCGGCGCCGCCGACACTTCGCAATGTGGACGGCCCGGAGCTGAACACGACCGGCGGAGCAAACGATAGCGCAGGCACGCTTGGCGACAGCCGCCACAGCAGGCCGCAGACCGCGTTGCAAACGTCATCATGCGCGCCGCGGGGATGATCCACAGTCTCGCGCCCGCCGTGCCCGACGATCCGGCGCAACCCGCAGAGCTGGTCGACCAGGCGGGGCAGGTCCAGCAGCGCGACGCGGGACGCGGTGAACAGCGGGACGCAATGCAAATAGATTTCGGAACGGTTCAGCGAGGCGTGCATGTAGCCGATACCGTGCCGAGCAAAGGCCGAAATAGGCCACGACGCGGCGTAGGCGTCGCCCTGGATGAAATGCACGCGGTACAGCAGCAAGGTTTCAGCATAGGCCGCCGTCACAACATCGGGATCAAGCGGCGGCTTCGTCTCCAAACAAACATCGACGATCGCAACGTCGCGGCCGTCATGCCGCTGGTTATGGCCGATCGCCAGCGTGTAGGAATCGGCGCCGGAGCCGCCCGACACGTCGGCAAAGGCGAGGTACGTCACACCCGGCAGCGCCGGCCGTTGCGTAACGCCGGCAACAACGGCCTTCTCGACCACGGCGCGGGCGATAAATGCCGAAACCGGCGCCCGGAACTGGCCGCCAAATTCCGCCTCCGCTGCCACGGCGTCGTCCTCGAACGCTTTCTCGACCACGCGCGCGCTCAGCGACGGATTGAGCGTCAAACTATCGGACTGAACAACAAGGGTCCGCGGGTCACCGGCAGGCCCGTAATGCCGCTTGTGGACGCGGTAGACCACGCCCTCCATTTGCGCCGGCGAAGAGGTGAGCAGCATCGGCCCGCCCGTCGTGGCCAAGCTCGGCCGCAGCGCCGTCAGCAACTCCGCATCGCTGTTCGCCGCGTCGTCGCCGGTGTGAAAGAACGCGCACTCGTCAAGCACGATCGCAATTGCGGTGCCGCCACGGCTTCTCCGCCACGACGCGGCTTGAACCTCCAGATCGACACCACGGCTCAGCGAAATGGTGGCGTCGGTCCGCCCCGTCACAAGCTCAGCCAGCATCGCGACATGATCAATGATCGCGCTGGCGTACCGGAACGCGATTGCCGCCTGTCGCTCCGACGGCGCGAGGAACAGCGCCAAGCCGCGCTCGCCAAGGCTGAGATTGTCCGACCAGTCGCACAGGCACGCCAGATAGACGGCGAGCACCGCAAACGCCTTGGTCTTGCCCGATCGCCGGCCGGCCACGACAAGCACGGCTTCCGCCATCGCGGCGTACTGATCGGCCACATACTCGCGGCCGGTCAATCTCGCGAAGGCCTCGCGCTCCGCGTCGGATGCCAACGGCTCGCCGACAATGACGATCAGCAACGCCCGCCACGCAAACCACGATTTGCCGGGCAGCACGTCGCCAAGCAAGGCTTGGTCGTGCAACGCATCGCGCATCGTGGCGAGCTTCTTCACGCCGCGCGCTCTGGTTCGCCGGCCTTAACGGCCTTGCTGGCGAGATATTCA
>CAWIHU010000007.1:0-644155 GCA_963836095.1 uncultured Pseudomonadota bacterium | reverse complement strand
TCGTTCTGCGCGATTCCCGCGACCGCATCTGGATCACCGTGTCGACGCGCATCAAGAACTGGATGACGGCGATGCGCCCCGACATCGCCGACGGCTATATCGCGCTCTACGACGGCAAAGGGCTGCGCGTGGTCGCCGATGGCCTCGCCTTCACCAACGAGATCCGTCTCGACGCCGGCGAAGAGTGGATGTACGCGGTCGAAACGACGGGGCAGCGCGTCACCCGCTTTCACGTCGGGGCGGACGGTGCGCTGACCGGCCGCGAGGTGTTCGGTCCCGCAAAGCTCGGCCCGGGCGGCTTTCCCGACGGCATCGCCTTCGACGCCTTCGGCAATCTGTGGGGCACCTTGGTCATGGCGGACATCATCTTCGCCATCACGCCCGATGGCGACTACCGCGAGATCCTCAACGACAGCGACGCCGACATGACCCGTCGCATGGATGCGCGCTTCCACGCCGGCACACTGACGGCGCAGGAGATGCTGCAATGGGGCGGCAAGCTGGCCCCGTGGTTCGCCAGCGTGACGTTCGGAGGCAAGGACTTGCGGACGGCCTATATCGGCAGCCTGCGCGGCAACCGGATTCCCTATTTCCGCTCGCCGGTCGCCGGTCTCCCCATGGTGCATTGGTGAGCTAAAACCAGTGAGCGGGTAATCACAAACGGCAGCCAAAATCCGGACTGACGAAAAAAGAAAAGCAGAACGACAAGGGACGAAAGGCGACAAGGGGACAATTATGGACGGTCGGTTTCGCAGCCTCCTGGACGACGTCGCCGGCGGCCGTCGCCTCGAATCCGGCGACGCGCTTAAGCTTGTGGCCTGCGACGATCTCCGAGCTTGATGGAAACGGCCTCGGCGTTGCGGGACGCCGGTCATCAGGCGTCGATCTCATACTCACGTAAAGTCTTCATTCCGCTGACCCAGCTTTGCCGGGACGTCTGTCATTATTGCACCTTCGCGCAGCCCCCCGATGCCGAGCGGCCGGCCTATCTGAATCCGGAGCAAGTGCTGGCGATCGCCCGCGCCGGCGCGGCGGCCGGTTGCCGCGAGGCACTGTTCACCCTGGGCGACAAGCCGGAGCTGCGGTACCGATCCGCGCGGGAGGATCTCTCGCGGCTCGGCTACGATTCGACGCTTGCCTACCTCGTTGCCACCTGCCGCAGCGTATTCGAACAGACCGGCCTTCTGCCGCATGTCAATCCCGGCACGATGTCGGCGGACGACATCGCCTTGCTTCGCGGCGTGAGCGTGTCGCAGGGGATCATGCTGGAAAGCGCGTCCGAGCGTCTTTGCCGCAAGGGCGGTCCGCATTTCGGCTCGCCCGACAAGGTGCCGGCCGCGCGGATCGAGACAATCCGCCTGGCAGGGCAAGCGCGCGTACCCTTTACCAGCGGCATCCTGATCGGCATCGGCGAGACAAGAACAGAGCGCATCGAGGCTCTCCTTGCCCTGCGCGATCTTCATGATCGCTACGGCCACATCCAGGAGATCATCGTTCAGAACTTCCGGGCCAAGCCCGGCACCCGGATGGCTAACGCGCCGGAGCCCACGCTCGAGGATCATCTGTGGTCGATTGCCATCGCCCGGCTGGTGTTCGGGCCTACCATGAACATCCAGGCCCCGCCCAATCTGCGGCTGGGAGCGCTGCAGCAACTCGTCGGCGCCGGCATCAACGACTGGGGTGGTGTGTCACCGGTGACCCCGGATCACGTCAACCCTGAGGCTCCGTGGCCTCACCTCAATTCGCTCGCGCGCGAGACCCGCGCTGGGGGCAAAATCCTGGTCGAACGTCTGGCGATTTATCCCGATTATGCGCGGAACCCCGACCGCTGGGTCGATGCCGCGCTGCGCAAGGCGGTGCTCGATCACATCGATGCCGATGGCCTAGCACGCACCGATCAATGGTCGCCGGGCGCCAGCGCCGAGATTCCGTCGGCAGCCGGCGCGTTCATCGCGGCCCCGGAACTGGGCGTGTTGGATCGCGCTTTCGGCCCGATCATCGACAAGGCGTGCGCCGGCGAAACTCTGTCCGAGACCGAGGTGACACGACTATTCCGCGCGCGCGACGAGGAATTCGCAGCTGTATGCGCCGCGGCCGACGCGCTCAGGGCGGCGGTCAACGGCGAGCGGGTGAGCTACGTCGTCAATCGCAACATCAACTACACCAACGTATGCTACTTTCGCTGCCGGTTTTGTGCGTTCTCCAAGGGCAAGCTCAGCGAAAACCTCCGTGGGCGGCCATACAACTTGTCGCTCGGCGAGATCCAGCGGCGCGTTCGCGAAGCTTGGCGGCGCGGCGCCACGGAAGTCTGCATGCAGGGCGGGATCCATCCGGAGTACACCGGATCGACCTACATCGACATCTGCCGCGCCGTGAAAAGCGCCGCCCCGGACATGCACGTTCACGCGTTTTCCCCGCTCGAGGTCTGGCAAGGAGCGCGCACGATCGGCGTCAGCGTCGCCGAATTCCTCCAGATGCTGCGCGAGGCAGGGCTCGGCACGCTGCCAGGGACCGCCGCCGAGATCCTCGACGACGAGGTCCGAGCCGTCATCTGTCCTGACAAGATCAACACGGAGCAATGGTTCGAGGTCATGGAAGCGGCCCACGCGGCCGGTTTGCGCAGCACAGCCACCATCATGTACGGCCACGTCGAGAAACCGGAGCATTGGGCCCGCCACCTGCTGCGCATTCGCGACCTGCAGGCACGCACCGGCGGCTTCACCGAATTCGTTCCGCTTCCCTTCGTGCATATGGAGGCGCCGCTTTACCTCAAGCACGGCGCGCGGCGCGGCCCGACCTTCCGCGAGGCGGTGATGATGCATGCGGTGGCGCGGTTGGTTCTTCACCCGCATATCACCAACATCCAGACGTCATGGGTGAAGATGGGACCGGCGGGTGTCGCCACCTGCCTCAATGCCGGCGCAAACGATTTGGGCGGCACGCTGATGAACGAAACTATCACCCGCGCCGCCGGCGCGACCTTCGGCCAGGAAATGCCGCCGGAAGCGATGGACGCATTGATTGCTTCAGTCGGTCGCGTGCCGGTGCAACGAACCACGCTTTATGGCCTCGCCCCGCGGGAGCGACAGACCGCATCCTATGGCGCCGATCCGCTGTCGGAAGCCGTAAATACCCTCGCCGCGCGCTACGCACGCGATCGTGATCTGTGCGGGCAGGTTCAGGCCAAGAAACATGAAAATGGCGACGACGAAGGCTTGGAGGAATTGAGTCTTATTGCTCCATCTCCCAATGTTCCAACACAAAAGCCGCTCGCACGGCCTTTAGGGGAGACGTAACCGGCGGTTGATGCAGTACGGCACAGAACCTTGTCTTATCGCTCCTTTTGATCGGCGATGACCAAGCATAAGCTCTAGTCGCGTTGGGATGTCCGGTGAGGTCAAATACGTGAACCACACTTTCCCACATTGTCTTGCCTTCAAACGTCTCTAAAACGGGAACAGACTGCGCTAGCTGAGCCTTGCAATTGAACATGCGTTCGACCGCGCTTCTTAACTGTTTCGCATTATCAGATCGCATAAATCTCATCTCGTCCAGTTCTGAGGTAGCGTGCTTTTTCGCTTCCTCAGTGCAGCTTCAAACCCGAAAAGCCGCGTTCAAATCATCACCTTCCTAGTGTCCCTTTCATTCGAAGCTGGGGCTAGGTTACGAAAAGTGTTTGCGAACTTCGAAATCAAAGGGGCATTAGTTCAGACCAGGAAATCCAGCGTCGCGGTTTCGCGCAACACCGCCTCTGGTGTGAAGTGCTGCTCGGCTGCAAGCCGTTCCTCTGTGGTCTTGATCTGTGACTGCAGGTAGGACCCGAGCCGACGCGCATGTCCGACGATCCGGCAGCCGAGCGGAACCCGTGCGGCCTCGTACTTGCGCAGCGCGGCGTCGATGCTCCGTTCGCTCGACAACGCTTGGGCAAGCGCTACGGCGTCGTCGGCTGCCTTGGCAACACCGGCGCCGCAGTGAGGCCGCGCGACATAGGATGCATCTCCCATGATGGTGACGCGGCCGAAGGACAATCGCGGTGACTGCACGTCATAGATCGCCTGCAGGAACGGCTGCTCGGCTATGCGCCAGCACTCGCGAAACTGCGGCGCGAGCACGCGCTCCGCTGCCTCGCGCATATCGGCGATAACCGCGCGCGAGACCGCGGGAGGCGGGATCGAGATCTGATGGGTGACACCCCTGTCGTCGGTCAGGAGGCGCTTGAGCGCGGTGTGCGCCTCAGCCGGTCGGTACCAAACGAGGTTGTAGCGGCGGTGTCCGGGACGCAGGTCGTTGCCAGGCCCGGCAACCGGATAGCCCAGCATTTGCTCCCCGGGCGGCAAGCAGAACGCCATGTGCATGAACAGCTGATGGTGCAGGTCGGACGAGAACGCACTTTCTGGAACGAGGCCTCGCCATGCCGCGTAGCCCGCGTAGATCGGGACTGTCTCGGGCAGAACATGCTTTCGCACGGTCGAGCGCAGTCCATCGCAGCCGACCAGGAGATCGCCGGACACGCTCGTGCCGTCGGCGAAGATCGCAGTCACCTCGTCGTCGCACTGCTGGATTCGAGCGAGCTCCTTGCCGCAATGATAATTCTGCGTCGGGTAAGCGTCGCGCAACATAGCGTACACGCGGTCCCATGCGGTCATGGTCTGGGGGCACGCGAGTTCGAGGATCAATCTGCCATCAAGAGCGAACATTCGACGCGTCGCCACGTCGACGCCGAGATTGTCGCGCCAATCGATTCCAATCGCATCGAGCGCGTCCCAGAGCATCTGGTGGGTGACGATTTCGGCACCGCGGCCGGCGAGCTCGGTCTCGGCCCGCTCGTAGACATCGACCTCCCAGCCGCGGCTGCGAAGCAGCAGGGCTGCGAACAGCCCTGACAGCGAGCCCCCGATGATGAGGGCCCGCCCTCTGCATCCGACCGGCTTGGAATTTGTCCTCGCTTGCGTAGCGTTTGTCACGGCGGTTCCTATCCCTTTGTGCACGGTCCGCATAATGCGCCTGACGTTAAAGAAAGCCACCGTTCAGCCTGCCACGACGGGCAAAAACGCGGTAGCCCTATGACAGGGCAATCACTTTTGATGTGTGCATCGTAAACTCGGGTGTAAATAAGGGCCGAACAATGACCCCACCAGAATCCCGAAGCAACGCGTTGGTTCGTCTGCAATTTTCTGGGTCGAGGTGGGGTCACGATCGGCGCCGACACAGATCCCGTTACACGCGTAATTCTGCCCGCACTCTCAATTAGTTAGGAGCTATCACATAGGGGGCACCTTCGGCGCCTATTTACATCTAAGGACGATCAGCCGCAAGATGAAACCTAAAAGCCGATCTTATCAATCCATTTTTGAGCAGCGGCATGGGATGCTCGGCACCGTATCCGGCGGCAACCGTCTTTTTCCCATGACCGAGCATTTCGTGACGAACATCGGTCCGGCACCCCGCCACGTGGAGCCGATCCTGTGCCCTGTGGCCCAAGCAATGGATCACCTTGAGGTTCAACTGCCGAAAGCCACTGCACGGGTCAAATCATAACACCGAGCCGCCGCACAACCTCTGCCGGTTAATCTAGCCGACATACAAATGGCTTAAGCGCAAACCCGGATAGCGGACGCGTTCAATCAATTCTTTCAGCGCCTTCATCGGGAGCTGCATAGGCGCATACACCGAAAACGTAAAGCCCTGTTCGTGGCCGATTAACTCCGCTATTTCGGCGGCCGTGGCGCGCTTGTCTTTGAGGGCTTGCGCCGCGTTCTTGCGGAATGAATGAAATGACGTGCGAGGAGCGGTAACGCCACATTTTCTCCGATACTCTGTGAATTGCTTGGCGAAATAATGGTTGTACTTGCCATCAGGGCCGCCCGGCTTTAGCGCTGGAAATAGTTGGCCCTCACGCGGTAGCGCCTGCATGTAATCGAGGAAGCCGCAGCGTACCAATTCGCTATGTATCGGCACAATGCGCGTGGCCGCTTCTGTCTTCAGCCTTTGGCCCGTATTGTCGTCGCTTACGTTGAACAGCCATATGCCTTCCTTGCGCTGCACGTCGCTGGCGCGCATCTGACAAATTTCATTTGACCGCATTCCGCTAAACAGCCCGACCAATGGAATCCAAGCCATTGCATTTTCAAACGTGTACTTAGCCGGCCGGATGCGCTGCTCGGTCGGCATGTTGCGTAATAGCGCCGTGCTAAAGAGCTTTTTTAACTCGTCGGTCTTATAGGACCGCCATGAGCTATTGGTTTCTTCAAGCGTTCGCCCAGCGAAAGGATTGCGCCCTTCAAAATATCCCTCTTTGTCCGCCAGGCTGAACACGCCAGAAAGAGCGTGAATGTATGAGTTGATGGTTCGGTTTGTGAGCCTGCCGGGCCGATTGGCGCATTTTTCAACTAGCTTATTCAAGGGCAATTCTTGCGCGCCTTCAATGTGGTGCCAGCTAGGATCCAGCTTGCCAATTTGCTCAAGGAAATCGGTTGCCGTCAGCTTGTCGATTGCAGCAAGCGAGGCGTCGTTGGTGAAGCCTTTGAATAGACGGAATACGGTTTCCCGTTGACGTTGCGTGTGAGCCGTCATTTTGCCGGCCTTCCGCTTGGCTTCAATGTATCGCGCCGCTGCCTCTGAAAAACGCATCCCAGCATCAGCGCGAATGCGCACTGCCCTACGCGGCGGGACAACAGTCGGCCGCAGCGTTCGGGGGTCAATGCCACGTGCTCCGAGGAAGGTTGCCTGCGGTTCCGATGGCTTACCTTCCAGGGCGCGCAAGCGCCCCTCCGCCGCTGCAATCAGTGCCCGCACCGCCGCTTGACCCAGTAGTTGATAAGTCTTGCTGCCGGGCTCTAGCTGAACGCCAGTCCGCCGCTCGACGGCCTTCAATTCGTGGCCGATTGCGTCGAAGATTATCAGGTCATCGATTTGCGCGTCTGGTTCACCTCGGTCTGGCGCAACGAGTCCCATATCCTCAAGGAAACTGTACAGACCCTCGTTAAGGCTTTCGCGCTCTTCGTTGATGGATAACCGCCGCCTCTTGACGTCCACCTCCATGCGTTCCAGCGTTGATGTGAAAATCTCTCGCGCCTGCGCGTCGATTTCGGCAAGCGACAATGGCTCGCCGGTCTGCGCCCGTTGGAAAGTTTCGCGCCATTGCTTCACGAGCGGCCAGCGCCGGTCCTGAGCTTCCCCAAGCGACTGCGTTTTGAGGCTCACCACAATCTTGCTGAGCGGCCGGCCGGCGCGTCCGTTGCGCCCTTCACTGACGAACTTGCCGCGGAGCGCTCGCGGTATCGCAGCGACAAAATACCAGCTTTGATGTCGTCGCTTGAGATATCGGGTATCGGCCATGCCGGTCCACTGATGGTACAGTTTAGATGGTACAAACTCATGGCACACAACCGTCGAAAACGCAAGGTAACTCAAGCATAATGCGCATTTCCGGTTAAGTGGTAAGTCGCCCCTACAGCGCCCACCAGCCTTCGCTGCTATTCCTGTAAGACGGCAGCCAACGCTTCGAACACGGCTTACAAACTGATCCGCGCTTGATGTGGAAGACACGCCGTGCCGCAATTGGCTCTGACGATCTATCGACGTGGACGCTTGGATCGCGACAGCCCGTCGCCCTGCGTCGCCGGTCGCCCGGCACCTGCGCACTCGAGAATTCGAAGCGCCTTGGGAATATCGGCACGGGCCGCACGTTCCGCGATGTAGCTCTCGGTCCGCAGGCCCGAGACTTTCTCCGCCAAAGCGGCATTGATGAGCTGGTTGAGCGCCATACCCTCGGCTTCCGCCAACTCGCATGCTTCTTCAAGAAGTGATGGCGATGGCTGAAGCCGCAGCGCAAAATTGCTCTTCCTCATGATTTCTTCTCCAACCGCGTATTGCCATCACCTGGATCGGGCCGCTCAAGGTTAACACTACAATAATGCAACGCCGACATTTAGAACAATTGCCGCAACAGCAAAACGATATCTTCCTGATACATCATAAATATCTCGCGCGCCGTTCTTGCTCCGGCTTCCTGCCGTCTTCGGAGAGCTCGATGACTGAGCACCCCAAGCTGCAGGCGCGGCTCCGACCGATCAACCAGACGCGCAAGCTCAGCGAACCCCTCGCAGCCCTGGTCGCGCATCGGCGGGACGTCATACTCGAGGCGGTAGCGACGAGCGCGAAGGAGCTTCTGCGGTCCACCAATCTCGAACAATCTCTGCCGAAAGTGATCGAGCGCATCGGCGAGGCCACCGGCGTCGACCGCGTGCATATTCTCGAGATCGATCCAGCCACGCTCGATCAAGGCCACATCGTCCAACATCATCTCTGGAGCGCATCAGGGATATCGACACCGCGCCTTTTCAAGCACGCGAAGGGCGCGGTGATGATTCAAGTCGGCCTCGAGTTGTGGCTGCGGAGACTGGCAAAGGGCAAGGTTGTGGTCGGCCACGTTCGCAGCTTCGAGAAACCCGTTCGTGAGTTTTTCGAGTTCGCCGGCGTCAAGTCGGCCATGGCGGTTCCGGTGTTCGCCAACAAGCATTTGTGGGGCCACATCGGACTCGACGACTGCCGCGCCGAGCGTGATTGGTCGCCCGCCGAGATCGACACCCTCAAAACGCTGGCGGAACTGATCGGCGCGACGGTCGCGGCGCGACGTCACGAGGCCATCCTCGAAGCCGTGGCCACGAGCGCGAAGGAGCTTCTGCGCACGCCCAATCTGCAGCAATCGTTGCCGAAGGTGCTCGAGTGGCTCGGGCAAGCCACGGGCGTCGACCGGGTGCACCTTATCGAGGTCGATACCGGCGCGCCTCCCGAGCACAGCCCGGTCGTCCAACACGACGTCTGGAGCGCGCCCGGCATTTCATCGGCAAATTACGAGGAAATAAGGGAGCCCATGGCCGAAGTGGGACTTGAATGCTGGGTGCCGAGGCTCACACGGGGCGAAGTGGTTGTCGGCAACACCCGCGATTTCGATTCCGCCGCTCGCGCCTTGTTCGAAAGGGGAAACGTCAAATCGGTCATGGCTGTTCCGGTGTTCGTCGACGGCCATTGGTGGGGGCTGATTGCTTTCGATGAGTGCGGGTTTGAGCGCCATTGGGGACCTGCCGAGATCGACGCGTTCAAAACGCTGGCTGAACTGGTTGGCGCAGCGGTCGCCCGCACGCGACATCTCAGCACCTTGGCCGACGCCAATCGCATCGTCGAGAACAGCGCGACGATTCTTTATCGGCTCGCCCCGCAGGCGCCGTTCCCCTTGACCTTCCTGTCGCAGAATTTCAAGCGATTCGGCTACGAACCCGAAACACTGCTGACCTCGGCGACGGACTGGCGGCAACTCGTGAACAAAGAGGATAGACCCGCCGTTACCGCAAATCTCAAATCCCTCGTGGAGGGAAAGGCGGACTCGATTCGGAGCGAGTTTCGTTTCAAAAAGCCGGAGGGGCCCTGGATCTGGTTCGCGAACGACGCGCGCGCAATCCACGATGCCGAAGGCCGGCTGATCGCCATCGAAGGCATCCTCACCGATATCACCGAGCGCAAATCCGCGGCGCAGCGCCGCGACGTTATCCTCGAGGCGGTTGCGGCGAGCGCAAAGGAACTGTTACGCACATCCGACCTGCAGCAGTCGTTGCCCAACGTGATCCAGCGGATCGGCCAGGCCACCGGCGTCGACCGGGCGCACATCTTCGAGGTCGATACATCCACCCCTGCCAGCCGTGTCCTGCAGCATTATTTGTGGAGCGCACCTGGCGTTCCGACGTCGCCCTTGCTGGCAGCGGTCAAAGGCGCTGCCATGGCCGAGGTCGGGTTCGGGCCTTGGCTGCCGAGGCTCGCCAACGGAGAAACCATCGTCGGCCATGTGCGGGATTTCGACAAGCCGGTGCACGATCTGTTCAACCAGCTCGGCACCCAATCGGTTCTCACGGTTCCGGTGCAAGTCGACGGCCATTGGTGGGGGCATCTCGGTTTCGATGACTGCCGGACCGACCGCGAATGGTCGCCGACCGAGGTCGACACGCTGGAGACGCTGGCGGAAATGGTCGGAGCCGCGGTGGCCCGCACGTCGCACCTGAAGACGTTGGCCGATGCCAATCGCATCGTCGAAAACAGCGCCACCATTCTCTATCGGCTCGACCTGAAACCTCCGTTTCCGTTGACCTTCGTGTCGCAAAACGTCAGCCAGTACGGCTACCAGGCCGAAGAACTGCTGGCGCGGCCCGAGCGCTGGGCGCAACTCATCGACCCCGCCGATCTGCCGGCCATGATCGACGGTAATCAGTTGATCAGCGCGGGCAAGATCGATTCCGATCGAAAGGAATTCCGTTTTCGCAAGCCTGACGGTTCGATCGTGTGGTTCGAAGGTCATGCCCACCCGCTGTGTGACGATGAAAACCGGGTGGTCGCTGTCGAGGGCATCCTCACGGACATTACCGACCGCAAGCTCGCGGCAGAGCAGATTGCAACGCTGGCGCGGACCGACTCGCTCACCGGCCTGCCCAATCGCGCAGCATTTCTCGAACGACTTAATCTGGAACTCGCGCGCGCCAAGCGCGGCGCCCATCAATTCGCCTTGCACTATCTCGACCTCGACCGTTTCAAGGACGTCAACGACACGCTCGGCCATCCGGTCGGCGACGCCCTGCTTTGCGCGGTCGGCAAACGGCTCCAGAGCTGCGTGCGCGAGACGGACCTGGTCGCGCGCTTCGGCGGCGATGAATTCGCCGTCCTGCAGAACGATATCGAAGACACCGCCAACGTCGCGGCGCTGGCGACGAAGATCGGCGAAACACTGGCCGTTCCCTTCGCTGTCGAAGGCAATCAGGTGCATACGACCGCAAGCATCGGCATCGTGCCCTACCGCAACGACCTTGCGACCGTCGACGCCATGATGATGAAAGCGGATCTCGCCCTCTATCGCGCCAAGAACGAAGGCCGCAATCGGTTCCGCTTCCATGTTGCGGCGCTCGACCAGCAGACACAAGAGCGGATGATCATCGGCGAAGAGCTGCGGCAGGCGATCGTGCGCGGCGAATTCGAATTGTACTATCAGCCGCAGGTCGAGGTCAGATCCGGATCGATGGTGGGACTCGAGGCCCTGATCCGCTGGAATTACCCGAAGCGCGGCTTGATATTGCCGGGCACTTTCATTCCGATCGCGGAAACGACCGGAAGCATCGTGCCGATCGGCGAATGGGTGATCGAGCACGCTTGCCAGCAGATCACGGCCTGGACCGATCTGGCAATCGCGCCGCCGACCGTCGCGGTGAACCTGTCCGGCGTGCAGTTCAAGCTGGCGGCGCAACTTGATCAGATCATCACCGACAATCTCAGCCGCTACAATGTCGCGCCCGAGCGGCTGGAGCTCGAGCTCACCGAATCGGTCCTGATTGAAGCGACGCAGCGCCACGGCGAAATCTTCAAACGGCTTCGGGAGATCGGGGTACGGATCGCCATCGACGATTTTGGCGCCGGCTATTCTTCGCTCGACTATCTGCGGTCCTTCCGCGTCTCCCGCCTGAAGATCGACCAGCGCTTTATCGCCGACGTTGAGACGAACGCGGATGACGCCGCGATCGTGCGGGCCGTCATCGGGCTCGCGCGCGAACTCGGCATCGAGGTGATGGCGGAAGGGGTGGAAACCGCCGGACAGCGGGACTTCCTCATTGCGAGCGGCTGCGAATTCGCGCAGGGCTATTATTTCGGCGAGCCGATGCCAGCGGCGGCGGCGAGCGAATTGCTGCGCCGGAGTTTTCAGTTCGCCGGAGCTTAAGCCCGAGCCGCGGCGGGCATTCGAACCCGCGGCGGCCGCATCGTCATTCTTTCGCCAGCGCGTCGTAGGCCTGGGCAAAACCCTTGAACGACAGCGGCACCGTCACATCGCGGCCGCCGGAATCGGGAAAGGAGATTTTGCCGGCGCCGGAGGCGGCGCGGAATTTCTTCAAGACGTTCCTCACGCAGCTCGAACTCGCTGAAGCAGCCGGCGGGCACGCAGCGCGCGAAGGGTGAGGTAATGCCTGCGTCGTTCTCCGCGGTCGCGATGCGCACCGGCGCTGCAAACGACGCATTGATCGGAACCTGGACGATCAGCTTGACCGGCTGACCCTTGACCGGATGGACGACGGCGACGCGCGAGAACGGCGTGTTGCGGCCCTGCACTTGGGTGACCTGCGCCATATCGCAGATTTTTTCCGGCGGCGGCCCGGTCCGGGTCTCGCATTGCACCACCCAGTCGTCGTAAGTGGCGGTGGTGCGCTGCGGAGATTCGCTCGACGCTGCCGCGGGCGCCGGCTGAACCTGCGCGGCGTGCTGGCCTGGTGCCGCGCGCGGGGCACGGGGCGGCGTCTGTTGCTGGGCTGCTGCGGCGGCGGTGAAGGTCGTCACGACGGCAGCCACCAGCAACACGAGGCGCTTCTCCACGTTCGGCATGAGTGAACGAATCCTCCCGGTTCGCAGGAAGCCATTGTGGCTTTCGAGAAGCGCTTTGTGAAGGCATTCGGGCCGAAGACCGAACATTTATCCCACGGGAGCGCCGCATCGCCGCGCTGAATCACGCCACCAGACCTCAACGCAGCGCCGTGGCGAGTTCCCTGGCGCCGGGCTTTTTCACCTCCTGGTCCATGCGCGCATCGGTCGCAGCAATGAGGGCGGCGACGACGTTGTTGCGCTGGGCGACCGGGTTGTCGCGGTAGCCGCCGCGCTGGAAGAAATTGGCGGTCGGCACCCTGTCGCGCCAGGCCGGCGGCATGGTGACCATGTCGAAGCCGTTGCCATCGCCGGTCAGGTTCATCATTTCCAGCTCGGCGGCGGTGAGCGTGCCGGCAAAGCCCTTGCGCCGCGCGTACACCACCGAGTCCACCAGCTTCTGCGTCTGCAGGAGCGGACCGACATCGAGGTCGAGATTCATGGCGTGAATGCCGAGGCCCTTTGCGGTACCGGCCAGCGCCTCGTGCTGGTTCCAGTCGTCCGCCACGCTGCGCGCGAAATCGACCATGCGGCGCAGAATGCCGATCTTGCCGGCAAGCGCCGGCTTGCCGCCGTCGGGCAGCTCCGTGGCCCTGATGGCGAGGTTGCCGATCATATGGTGGCCGCTCTCGGCCATGATCTCGACGGTGTTGGTCGCGAGCAGCTGGTTGTAGCCGAGCGCCGTGGTGATGGCGGGGCCGCGTTTGCTGTATTCGAGCCCGGCCTGCACGTCGTAGCGGCCGTTGCCGGTCGCCTCGAAACTGTAAATCCGCAACACCTGATCCCGGGTCAGTCCGGCCCCGAGCGCGACCGCGGCGTAGGCGCGCTTGAACTCGCCTTCGCTCTGCGGCAGGCGCGGCAAGAATTTGAATTCCCGCTGCGCCGCGGCGAGGAAATCGGCGACCACCGGCACGTAGACTTGGTGCCTCGGCTCGGGTTCGTTGGGCTTCGACGGATCGCGCGGCCGCGGCGGCCCGGTATAGACCGGCGGCTGCGTCAGCACATAGTCGTCGATCGCAATCGGCTCGTTGGCCGCGCGCTTGTGCCACCGCATGTGGCGCTTTTCAGCGATCGCATTCCAATAGGCGCCGGCCTCGGCGGCATAGGCCTGTTGCGCCCGGTTGTAGGCCTCCAGCGCGCGGTGGTACTGCGCCATCGCGGCGGCGAGGTCCGGCGGCGCGACGATTTGTCGGTCGGGCGGGCTCCCGGTCGTCTGCGCCACAACGGAAACCGGCGACAGCGCAATCATCGCCGCCAGCAAATATCGGATGCCGAGACGTTTTTGGCCGATTTGTTTTTGACCGATTCGCATGAGGTATTTTATAGGCCGCCATCAAATCAGCCACCACGGAGCCCGGCGGCAACGCCGCAGGACGCGCGCATCAGCGTTTGTCGTTTCGCCCCGGTGGACGCGGCGCGCGGGGCGCGGGACGCGGCCCGCCCGGACGGCGCGGTGGCTGCGGCGCCCGCCCGGACGGCGCAATTGCTGCGGCCCGCCGCCGGGACGCTGCGGCGCGTTGGGCGCGCGCGGCGCGAGACCGCGCGACTGCCGCCGCTCGATCGTCATGCGCCGGCCGATATTATGGGAGGCAAACAAGCGCTGCAGCACGCCGCGGTCGCGCGCCGCTTCCTGCGGCGGAACGCGGAACGGAACGGCGGCGATCCGGCCGCCGGCGCCGGGCCGCAACGCGAACGCGCTGGCGCCCTGCGTCAAGTTGCCCAGCCGGGCGCCCTGGCGGTCGAACACTTCGATGCGGCCGACATGGCCGTCGGCATCGGGATAAAGTTTTATCTCGGATTTGCCGCCCGCGGCGCCTTCACTCGGCACATCGACGACGCCGGTGGTGCCGCGGATCCCCATCGTCGCGGTCGGCGTCGCGATCTTCATGTCGCCGGTCTTGGCGACCTTGCTCGCGACGAACGCGGCCGTGCCGAGGGCGACCGTCACCAAGGCGGCGTTGGCGGTGCCGCCGTCCTGATAGACGAATTCATCGACCACGATGCGGGTGTTGGCGCTGAGGCTGAACGTGGTCTCGTCGTCGAAGGTGACGCCGAGCGCGGAGTTCGGACCGGTCCGCAGCGTGTCGTTCTTGAAGATCAGATCGTTGATTTGCAGCGCGATCGCCGCCGCATTGGCGCGCTTGACCGTGGCGCTGCCCTGCAGGGTCGCCACCTGCCCGATCCCCTGACCGCCGCGGTCGGCCGCCGCGCCCGGCGGCGGCGACGGCGCCGGCGTTTGCGCACGCGCGGCTCCGGCGCGGAACAGGAGCCACTGCGCCAGCGTTCCGCCGAACAGCATCGTAAATTCGCGCCGCTTCATGGTTGCCTTATCGGGGGGAATCGGACGAGCCCACTGCGATCCGTACTTTTGTATGGTATTCCGATACCCAAGCCCCTCCGCCCGCAGACGATCAGTCAACCGTGGCCGTTGTTGGTTGGCAATGGTTTTTATTTGTTGCAATACGTCTATTTGTTGACCGTGTCGGCGCCGGCCGTGCACACGCCCCGAATACAAGCGGCCTCGGTCGACGCGGAGGACGACCGAGGCCGTTGCGTTTGCGTCAGCGGCCTGTTCTCCGGCGCGTGGTCGCCCCCACGCCGGTCGAACAACGAAACGACAGGCCCTCGCTATTTCAGCTGGGTCGAGATGCTGGAGAACGTCGAATTCAGGTTCGTGCCGAGCCCATTGACGGTCGCGATGATCGCAACAGCGATGCCGGCGGCGATGAGGCCGTATTCGATGGCCGTGGCGCCGCACTCATTGGTGACAAAACTTCGAAGCAGACGCATGTCGAAGCCCCTCGTGTGGTTGATGTGAAGCGGCCCCGCCGATGCGGCGGGCTAAACAACCGCGGGTCAGTATTTACACCTAGCGCCTCAACCAAAAAGTTAAGCGCCACGGTAGCATTTTCGAAAAAAAACATGACGGAAAGCTACGGGCAGGCCTTCCGGCTTCAGCGCGCCGCGGGATCGCGCGAAAGATTTTTCGCTTTTAATTCAGCGAGATAGTCGCCGCCAATAGGACTCGCGGTTAAGGCCGAGCTCGTGCAGATAATCCCAACTGAAAATTCCGGTCGAATGCATGTCGTCGAAAATGAGCCGCACGGCGTAATTGCCGACCGGCTGCAGTTCGAGGAGCGCGACGTTGCGCTTGCCGCCGACGGTGCGCCGCTCGGCCGGCGAGTGGCCTTGCACCTCGGCACTCGGACTGCGCACGCGCAAGTACTCGGCCGGAAGCTCGAAACTCTCGCCGCTGTCGAACGCGACCGTCAGCGCCTTGCGGTCCTTGCGCAGACGCAATTCAGTCGGCCAGGGAGTGCTCATGTCCGATGCCGAGGCCAGGTTGAGGCGCCGCCGCTCAGATAGCCCAAAATCATTCCACCACCTGCCACTCGATGGTCTCGCCGCCCCGATACACCAGCGCGCGCTCGTCCGCGCCCGCGACCTTGACGTCCGCCGCCGCCGTCCAGGGCAGCTTTGCAAGCGTGATGGTGTCCTCGTTCGGCGGCAGCCGGTAATGCCGCGGCCCGTTGAGCGAGGCGA
Source organism: uncultured Pseudomonadota bacterium (assembly GCA_963836095.1). Classification (GTDB taxonomy): domain Bacteria; phylum Pseudomonadota; class Alphaproteobacteria; order Rhizobiales; family Xanthobacteraceae; genus BOG-931. Next base: position 628,168 of record CAWIHU010000007.1, on the reverse strand, counting down.
ACGCCTCGAGCTTGTCGAGCGCGCCCTCCTCCTCGAACACCTTCGCGTAGGTCGACAGCGCGACCGGCGCATTGAAAATGCCCGGCACGCCGTTGACCGCGATCTTTTTCGCGATCGGATGCGGCGCGGAATCGGTGCCGAGAAAGTAGCACGGCGCCCCCGACGTTGCCGCCTTGCGCAACGCCGCGCGGTCGGCGGCCGCCTTGATCACCGGCATCGCGTACAGCATCGGTTTCAAGCCCGCGCCGAGCCAATCGGTGCGGGTCTGGCGCAGATGATAGGGCGTGATGGTGCCGGCGACCTGCGGGGCGGCGCTCGCGACGAATGCGGCGCCGTCCTTGGACGACAGATGTTCGAGGATCATGCGCAGGCCGGGAAATTGCCTGACCCAGTGCGACAGCCGGCGGTCGATGAACGCGGCCTCGCGGTCGAAAATGTCGATGTCCGGCGCGACCTCCTCGCCGTGCATGAGAAACGGCATGCCGATCTTCTCCATGCGCTCGAGCACCGGCATGATCCTGCCGTAGTCGGTGACGCCGGCCGCCGAATTGGTGGTGGCGTTCGCCGGATAGAGCTTGGCGCCGGTGAACACCCGCTCGCGAAAGCCGCGCTCGATATCGTCGGGGTCGGTCTCGTCGGTGAGATAGCAAGTCATCAGCGGCTGAAACCGCGATCCGCCCGGCAGCGCCGCCATCACGCGGGCGCGATAGGCGATGGCGTCGGCCATGGTGCGCACCGGCGGCACCAGGTTCGGCATCAGAATGGCGCGGCCGAAGATTTTCGCCGTGTGCGGCAAGACCGCCTCGAGCATCTCGCCGTCACGGACGTGCAGATGCCAGTCGTCGGGGCGGCGAATGGTGATACGTGTGGCGTCTGATGCTGTCATGGTGTCGGGTGAAGTCATGGCGGCGCCCAGTAAGCACCGAATGCGCGGCCGGGCAATGCCGCCTTGCGGCAATGCACATCGAGGGCGAGATCGTTGCGCCGCGCCTTCAGCGCCACATTCAGCACCACATGGCGTCGGCTGCGCCGGCGGTCCTCGCCGCGGCGGCGCCGCGGTCGCCTGTTTGGTCAGAACGATCGCGATCATATTCGCCTGCGCCGATCGCAATAGTGATCTTCGCGGTCAAATTCATCGATGTGCCGGCATGTGCAGGACAGGTTGGTCGAGCAGACCGAACAGACGCGTAAGCTGCGGTAAGCGGCCATCCGGCCCAACTCGCGCAACTCAGCCCATTGAAATATCTGGTCTTTTTAGCCAACCGGGGCCACCGGGCGCCGGCGTTCACGCCGCTTTCACGCAATCTTTTTCATCCGCGCGGCTAGGCGCTACAATAGAAGTCCTGTATGGCTCAAGCATTAACCGCCACCGTTCTAATAACTGGTCTCATAGGGCCATTTGCGTGATCCGAATTGCGGTGGCGCCAATTCGATCCGAAAGCAAGTCGATCCGAACCAAAGGGCGATGGAGAGGAAATCATGACTGCGCAGCCGAAGGCCGCCGACATCGAGAACAGCACCCCGATCGTCGGCGAGAAGGTGATCAATCTGGCGCTGCAGGGCGGCGGCAGCCACGGCGCCTTCACCTGGGGCGTGCTTGACCGCCTGCTCGAGGACGAGCGTATCGCCTATGACGGCATCACGGCGACCAGCGCCGGCGGCGTCAATGCCGTGGTGTTTGCCGACGGCCTGGCGCTGGGCGGCCGCGAAGGCGCCAGGGAGCGCCTGCGCAATTTCTGGAAAAAAATGTCCGACGTGGCGGCATCCAGCATCATCGCACCGTCCTTTTTCGACCAGTTGAATCCGAATTTCGGTCTCGACAATACGCCCGCTTACGTCTTCATCAACACATTGAGCCGCATTCTGTCGCCCTATCAGCTCAATCCGATGGATGCCAATCCGCTCAAGGACCTGCTTAATGCGGAAGTCAATTTCGAGCGGGTGCGCCGGCAGAAAGTCGTCAAGCTGTTTTTGTCGGCGACCAATGTGCGCACCGGCAAAGTGAAGGTGTTCGACGGCGCGGAGCTTGCCGCCGATCACGTGCTCGCTTCGGCGTGCCTGCCGTTCATGATGCGCGCGCCCGAGATCGACGGCGAGGCCTATTGGGACGGCGGCTTCATGGGCAATCCCGCGATCTTTCCTGTGATCTATGGCTGCAAAGCGCTCGAACGTCCTGATGGTTCACCTCACGCCAACCGAGCGGCCGGAACTGCCGACCAATTCGGCCGCGATCATCAACCGCATGCAGGAAATCAGCTTCAATTCATCGCTGATGCGGGAAATGCGCGCCATCGCTTACGTGACCCAGTTGATCGACGACGGCAAGATATCCGGCGGCAAGCGCATGTTCATGCACCTGATCGAAGCCGAAGACGTGATCCGGAATTTGGCCGGCTCCAGCAAGATGAACGGCACCTGGAAGTTCCTGACGCATCTTTTCGAGATCGGCCGCGACCGTGCCGACGAGTGGCTTGCCGCCAATTACGACTCCCTCGGCGTCAAGAACACCGTCGATCTGCAGGCGAAATATCTATAGAGGCCGAGCGGGAACGTCGTCCCCGCCTCAATGCGTCAGCGCGGCCACCTTTTTGAGGTGATCCATCGCGGCCTTGGCGCCGGCGGTCTTGGTGAAGAGATCGAGCACCTCCTCGTCGTGCTCAGCCACCGGCGTCAGCGCGGCGTCCATGTAGGAACCGCGCAGCGCCTCCCGCTCGATCCGGCGCTTGACCTGCCAAATCCAGAACACAGTGCGCGCGAGCCTTAGATTGTTGCGGACCGTCGCCGCGATGTGGTTGGCGTAGAACGCCCATACCGATTCGGGCGGCAGGCCGTGCCGGCGCTCGGACCGATGCTTGCGCCGCAACAGCCCGGCCTGCAGCGGATGGCAGTGCTCGACCGGCACCATGTGCATGAACGCCACGATCACCTTGATCAAACTCAGCATCGCAATGCCGGAGACGACGGCGCGCCGCAGCAGCGTCTCGATGTGCGCGGGGGAATAATACAGGCTCCAGGCTTCCCGATAGATCGCCTCCAATTCCGCCCGGCTCATGTTCGGATGATCGGTCACCGCGTGCTCGAGATCGTATTTGTTGAGATCGGGATCCATGTCGACGCCCTTGGTCCATAGCGTCTTGTGATCCTCCGAACCCGGCAGCGGCGTCAGGATGAAGAATTCGAGGATATCGAGCGGCAGCTCGCGCTGGATGATCTCGATGTCGCGCCTGATCGATTGCGGCGTATCGGCCGGGAAACCCAGGATGTAGCCGGCATAGGAGAAAATGCCTTGCGCCCGCCACGCCAACAGCATCTTGCGGTATTCGGTGATCTTGTTCTGCGCCTTCTTGGCCGCTTTCAGATTCTCGGGATTGATGTTTTCGAGCCCGATGAACACCCGCGTCACGCCGGCGCGTTTGCACTTCTCGATGAAATTCGGAATCCGGTGGCACAGCGTGTCCACTTGAATCATCAAGCCGATCGGCAGCCCGTCGACCTCGCGCAGCTTGATGAGACGATCGAGGATGGGCTCCCATTCCTTGTTGCGGGCGAAATTGTCGTCGGTCAGAAAGAAGCGGGTGATGCCTTCCTGCAAATTTTCGCGGATCACCCGCTCGACGTCGTCGGGCGAACGCGAGCGGGATTTGCGCCCCTGCACGTTGATGATGGTGCAGAACGAGCATTGAAACGGGCAGCCGCGGCCGGCGTCGAAGCTGCTGCTCCGTCCGGCGGTCCGCCGCACATATTCGATGGGCAGGAACGGACTCGTTTGACCCTCCATGTCGACGAGATCGCTCATGAAGTCGTATTGCGGCTCGAGACGGCCGGCGGCGGCGTCCCGCAGCAGCGGGTCGAAACGGCCTTCGAGCTCACCGGCGAAAATGGTGACGCCGAGTTCGCGCGCGAGATCGAGATCGACGGCGGTGCCGTCGAGCATGGCGATGCAGCCGGAAACGTGAAAGCCGCCGATGACGACCGGAATGCCGGCTTGGCGCAACGGACGCGCGATATCGAGCGCGCGCGGGTATTGGTTGCTTTGCACGCCGACAAGTCCGACCAGACCAAATCGGCCGGCCTTGCGGAATTTGCGAAGGAGCTTGGGAATGTCGACGCGGGCGTTGGTCTCGTCGATCACGTCGATGACGATGTCGACGTTCCGGGCCGAGCACCCGGCGCTGCGCGCAATCAAGCACCACACCGTGAACCGCGGCGAGCGAGTTGGAAGGCACAAGACTACGCCACCAGCGAATGACGTAACCGTCGTCGTGATAGTGCGACGGCTTGATAAGCACCACATGGAATCGCCGGTTCGCCATCGGTGCTCCGTTACGGTCGGTCGTGCGACAGCCGTCCCCAAAACGATCCTGCCTGACGAAGACCGCTTTGGAAAGTGAAACTCTCGCCGGCCGAACCAAATCGACCTAACGCTGCGTGCGGCGGACAGTTCGCTGAGTTTCTAAAAAACCGGCGCGTGATCTGGACACCGCCCAAGAATCAAGAAGAAAGATGGTCGGAGTGGCAGGATTTGAACCTGCGACCCCCTCGTCCCGAACGAGGTGCGCTACCAGACTGCGCTACACTCCGACACTTCTGGCTGCGACATGCCGACTTTCGACATGTCAGGCTCCGACATCGAGCGGGGCTTATACAGGCGGTACTGCGAGGCTGCAAGCGCCGTCCGTTTCCGCTATCTAGGGACGCGATGCCTACGATAACAGCCCCGCCGACGACGCGCGTGGTCAAGCCGGACGCCGCTGCGGTCGCCGCGGCGGCGCGGATCCTCGCCGCCGGCGGCCTGGTGGCGTTTCCGACCGAAACTGTCTACGGCCTGGGCGCCGATGCGACCGACGGGCGCGCTGTCGCGCGGCTCTACGAGGCCAAGGGCCGGCCGGCGTTCAATCCGCTGATCGCCCATGTCGTCGATCTCGAGGCGGCGCAGGCGCTCGCCCGCTTCAACCCCGAAGCGCTGCAGCTCGCCAAGGCGTTCTGGCCGGGGCCGCTGACGCTCGTTCTGCCCAAGGCCGCCGAATGCCTTGTGTGCGACCTGGCGACGGCCGGTCTCGATACCATCGCGGTGCGCGTGCCCGATCACAAGGTGGCGCACGCCGTTTTGGCGGCGTTCGGCAAGCCGGTGGTCGCGCCCTCGGCCAACCGCTCCGGCCACGTCTCGCCGACCCGCGCGGACCACGTTCTGGCCGACCTTGACGGCCGCATCGATCTCATCCTCGACGGCGGCGCGACGCCGGTCGGCGTCGAGTTCGACCATCATCGCCTGTCTCGGCGAGCCGGTGCTGCTGCGGCCCGGCGGGCTGACCCGCGCCGCGATCGAGGCGACGCTTGGGCGCAAGCTCGCCGACACGCCGTCCGCCGCCGTTCCACGCGCCGACGACGCGCCGCTCGCCCCCGGCATGCTCACCACCCATTACGCGCCGCGCACGCCGCTGCGGCTCGGCGCCGCCCGCGTGGAACCGGACGAGGCCCTGCTCGCCTTCGGCCCGACCCTGGCCGACGGCGCCGAGAACGCCAAAAGCGTCCTCAATTTGTCGCCGCACGGCGACCTCATCGAGGCGACGGCCAATCTGTTCTCGCACTTGCGGGCGCTCGATGCCGTCGGCGCGCGCGCCATCGCGGCCATGCCCATTCCGGCGGAAGGCCTCGGCGAGGCGATCAACGACCGCCTCGCCCGCGCCGCGGCGCCGCGCTAAGGCAGCGCCCAGCGCGGGGACGCGCGCTTGGCGATCGACCCTCGCAGTGTTAGCTAACTGGTCTGACCAGATCGAGGCGCCCATGACCAAGGTCAGCACGACCAGGGCCGGCATGACCAAGGCCGGGACGGCGAAGGCCACCCCGAGCAAGGCCAACGTCTGGAAGCTCGAGGACGCCAAGGCGCGCTTCTCCGAGCTCGTCCGCAGGGCCCGCACCGGCTCGCCGCAGACCGTCACGATTCATGGCAAGGCGGCGGTGGTCGTGGTCGATAGCGCGCGCTTCGACATCCGGCTGAAGCCGCGGCCGGCGCGCCCGATTTCCGGCGTCATCGCGGGCCGCGACAAGGGACGGGAGATTTTCGAAGGCGAATTTTTCGATGAGGAAGATGAGGATTAGAAGGTCGGCGAGAACCCACGTGATGGACGCGACCTTAATGCTCGACAAGTCATCCGCGGCGATGGACCCCGCGCTCCTCGCGCGCTTCGTCGCGATCGTCGGCGAGAAATACGCCATCACCGATCCGCAGGCGCAGCTTCCTTATCTCGTCGAGATGCGCGACATGTTCCATGGCCGCACGCCGGTGGTGTTGCGGCCGTCCACGGTCGACGAGGTCGCCCGGATTTTGCGGCTCGCCGACGAGACCGCGACGCCGATCGTGCCGCAGGGCGGCAACACCGGCCTGGTCGGCGGCCAGATTCCGCTCCACAACGAGATCGTCATCTCGCTGACGCGGCTCGACCGCATCCGCGAGGTCGATCCGATCTCGAACACCATCACCTGCGAGGCCGGCGTCACCTTGCAGCGCACGCGCGAGGCCGCCGCCGCCATCGACCGGCTCTATCCGCAACTGCTACCGTCGGAAGGCACCTGCACCATCGGCGGCAATCTCTCCACCAATGCCGGCGGCACCGCCGCGATCGCCCACGGGGTGGCGCGCGCGCACGTCCTCGGCATCGAGGTGGTGCTCGCCGACGGCCGCGTCCTCCACAATCTCAACAAGCTGAAGAAGGACAACACCGGCTACGATCTGAAAAACCTGTTCATCGGCGCGGAAGGCACACTCGGCGTGATCACCGCGGCGGTGCTGCGCCTGGTGCCGCGCCCGCGTGCGGTCGAGACCGCGTTCGTCGGCGTGCCCTCGCCCGCGGCGGCGCTTAAGCTCCTCGACGTCGCGGATGCGCGCGCCGGCGTCGTCACCTCGTTCGAACTGATGCCGCGGGAGGGCGTCGAGATCGTGCTGCGCCACGCCGCCGGCTGCCGCGATCCGTTGTCGTCGCCGCATCCCTGGTACGTGCTGATCGAATTGTCGTCGCAAGCCGCGACCGGCCTGCGCGAGGTCATGGAGGGCGTGCTGGCGCAAGGCCTCGAACGCTCGCTCGTCGTCGACGCCACGATCGCCGACAGCTTCGAACAGGCCAAGGCGTTCTGGCGCATCCGCGAATTGTTCGGCGAAGTGCAACGCTACGAAGGCGGCTCGATCAAGCACGACGTCTCGGTGCCGATCGCCGCGGTGCCGGCGTTTATCGACGAGGCCGGGGCCGCCGTCGCCGCCGTCGTCCCCGGGGCGCGGCCGCTGCCGTTCGGTCATCTCGGCGACGGCAATATCCATTACAATGTCAGCCAGCCGGTCGGCGCCGACAAAGCGGGCTTCTTGCAGCGCTGGGACGACGTCAACGCCGCGGTGTTCGCGGTGGTGGCGAAGTACGGCGGCTCGATCTCGGCCGAGCACGGCATCGGGCTCGTCAAGCGCGACCTTCTGCCCGCGTTCAAGGATCCGGTCGCGCTCGACCTCATGCGCGGCCTCAAGCGCCTGCTCGATCCCAAGGGCATTCTCAATCCCGGCAAGGTGCTCTGACGCGCCGCGTGATTCTGACTTGTCATTCCGGGGCCGAGCGCAGCGAGGAGCCCGGAATCCATAGCCCCGGAATGACGGTGCTAAAACAACGACGCCTGATCGTCCTGTTTCTTCGGCTTCTTTGGTTTTGCTTTCGTGGTCGGCGCCTCCACCGCATGCGGCGCAACCGGCGCGGCGCCAGCGACCGGCACAATGAGACTATCGTCATCATTGGCCACCCGGTTCACGGCGGTCGAGACTTCGTAATATTCGAATAAATCCTCAGGCGCCGGCGCGATCACCGCGGCGGCCGTCTCGGCTTCGACATGGGCGCCGTCGAGCCACAGGTCGAACGCGTCGGGCGCCACCACGACCGGCATGCGGTCGTGAATGAAGGCGAGCGTGCGGTTCGCCCGCGTGGTTACGATCGCGGCGGTGTCGACCTCCTCGCCGTTCGGGCCCATCCAGGTTTCCCACAGCCCGGCAAAGGCGATCGGCGTGCCGGATTTCGGGCGGATGAAATACGGCCGCTTGGGCGCGCCGGGCGGGCCCGCGCGCCACTCGTAGAAGCCGTCGGCCGGAACGAGGCAGCGCCGGCGCCGCATGGCGTTGCGGAACGCCGGCTTGTCGAGCACCGTCTCGCCGCGCGCGTTGATCATGAGCGAGACCGTCTTCGGGTCCTTCACCCAGGACGGAATGAATCCCCAGCGCATCAAGGTGAAAGACCGCTGGCCCTCGGCGAGGCGGACCACCGGGATCGGCTGCGTCGGCGCCACATTGTAGCGCGGCGGAAAATTCGGCTGCTCGCCATAGCCGAACAGCGCCCGGATCGCGGCCGGCGGCGAGGTGATGACGTAGCGTCCGCACATTGGCTAAGCTCGATTCTCGACGACACAAATTCAAACGACACACATAATGCGATCGCGGCCGCGATATTAGACCAGGAGTACGGGCCATTGACGAACGACGATGCCGACGCGCGGATTTATCCGAGCCGGCCGTATCTCGCGGTCAGCGCCGCCATCTTCCGCGACGGCTGCGTGCTGATCGTCCGCCGCGCCCGGCCGCCCGCCCATGGCCTCCATACGCTTCCCGGCGGCGGCGTCGAACTTGGCGAGACGCTCGAACAGGCGGTGATCCGCGAAGTGCGCGAAGAGATCGGGCTCGACGTCGCCCCGGTTGCGCTCGCGGGCTACCGCGAGGTCATCGCCCGCGACGCCGCGGCGCGGGTCGAGCGCCACTTCGTCATCCTGCCGTTCGCCGCACGCTATATCGGCGGCGAAATCGCGCTGAACGAGGAATTGGCCGAGGCGCGCTGGCGCGAGCCCGCTGAATTGGCCGGTCTTAAGACCACCCCCGGGCTTGCCGACATCGTCGCCACGGCCCGCGCGCTGGTGGGGGCCTGAACCGGCGCTCAAGCCCGGTCGGCGAGGCTCGACGGCGGCGCCTCGCCGCGCTTGGCGTGGCAGCACCTTACCCGCTATGGTCCGCCCGCAACGATGTCACGCTTTCTGACCATCCTCGCGCTCGCGCTTTGTCTCGCCGCCGGGAGTGCCCGCGCCCAGGCGTTGCCGCCTTACGACCGCGACCTGCAGCGGCTGTCGGAAATTCTCGGCGCCCTGCATTTTCTGCGCGGCGTTTGCGGCTCGAACGAAGGCCAGAAATGGCGCACCGAGGCCCAGGCTTTGATCGACGCCGAAGCGCCGTCGGGCGCCCGCCGCGAGGCGATGATCGCGAGCTTCAACCGCGGCTATCGCTCGTTCCAGCAAAGCTACCGCACCTGCACACCGGCGGCCGATTTCGCCATCCGCCGTTACCTCGAAGAAGGCGCCAAAATCGCCCGCGAGATCACGGCCCGGTACGCGAACTGAAGACGCTCCGCCCCGCCGCCGCGGCGGGCGCGAACAAAACCGCTGCGGTGTTAACCCTGCCTCAAGGTTCGCGTGGGCGGCCGCCGGCGCCGTGCTAATTACGGCGCGGGCAGGGGTGCCGCTCGACCCGCGGCGAGACGTGATTCAATGAGCATAGCGACACAACCTTTGACGGCGCGCGAGGCGCTGGCCGAGCACGAGCAGAAACGGCGGGCGCTCGGCTATCTGCAGGAAGCCTGGGCCGAAGCGCATCACGACGGCATCGACGGCGATTGCCTGGCGCAAACCGCGTTGTTCCTCGCGCTGTCCGAACTGATTTCGACCTACGGCGAGGAAGCCGCCGCGCAATACGCCGAGAAGCTCGCGCCGCGCATCCGCAACGGCGAATTTTCGGTCGTGCAGTTGCGGCAGTAGAGCATTTTCCGGAAAAGCGGATAGCGGTTTTCCGGAAGCAAATGCGACCAAGCAAAAAAGCGAGAGCCGCCGCCGACGCGCCGATCACGCGCGGTTCGGGTTGAGCGCCTGCAGCCCGTAGAAGCCGCACAACAGCTTTTCGATGTCGGCGGGAAAGAACGGCTTCTTGAGGAAGGCGGCGCCTTGCGCCAGCGCACGCTCGGCCACCGCCTCGTCCGGCGTCGAGGTCATCAGCACGAAGGTGGTGTGCCGATTTTCGCGCTTGAACTCGGCCATGGTTTCCAGCCCGCTGAAGCCGGGCATGTTGTAGTCCATAAACACGATATCGAAGTCGACCTGCCGCGCCAGCTCGATCGCCTCGATGCCCTCGCCGACCTCGCTGATCACGAACGGAAACCGCGTCGCCGCCAGAATTTTGCTCACGATCGTGCGCATCGTCGAGGAATCGTCGACGACCAGCACGCGGCTGGGCCGCCGGACCCGCGTGGCGCTCTCCAACAGCCGCGCGGCGTCGTCGGGCTGCACCGGCTTCGCGGCGACCGCGTCCGTTTCGAACGCCGACGCCGACGTTGGCGTCAAGAGAACGGTGAAGGTCGGCTTGGCCGTCGTCCGCGCGGCGGCGACGATTTGGGCGATCGCCGCGTCATCGAGCGCCGCATCGAGAAACGCCAGATCGACGTCGCCGGCGAGGCAACGGCAGGCGGACGCGGCGTCGTCCGCGTCGATTGTTTCGATCGGAACCGCCGAGGTCGCCGCCGCCTCGCGAATCAAATCACGGTCGCGCCGCAACGGCGACACCGTCACTACCCGCAGCGAAAGCAAATCGTCGATCATGCGCCCACCCCTGAACGCTCCCAGCGAAAAACGCTACCAATCCCCCCGTGCAATCCCGTCGTGCAATCCCGTTATAAATGAACAGATATTGCGACACGGCCACCGCGCACGCGCAATCGCTTTTCGCGCGCAAGCCACGCGAACGAGCAAATCCCAAGGTGCGTACAAAATTTGAGCAGTTTGCTTGAAGGTAAAAGATTAATCCTGGCAACTCGATTACCCACCAACTCAGATGCCGACTAACTCAACTCCAACGATGTCGGTCGGTGACCAGTTGGGGAAGTAAACCCAATTACAACGTGCGATAGCGACGCTGCGGCGTCAAGCATTGCGCGCGCCGCGAGCGCAGCTATCCACCGTCTCGTCGGCGTCCCGCACTGCCGCCTGTCGGCGAACGCATCGGACCGCGCAACCGCAGACCCTTGAGCGCAGCGGGCCTTCGGCTTAGCTTTGCTGCCATGTCAGGAAAGCATCCCGCATGAAGGCCGCCCTGCTTCCGGACCGCGGCGTGGTCAAGGTCGCCGGCGACGACGCCGGCAATTTTCTCCACGGCCTCGTCAGCGCCGACGTGCTCGAGCTCACGGCGGGCCAGGCGCGGTTCTGCGCGCTGTTGACGCCGCAAGGCAAGATCATCGTGGATTTCATCGTCGTCGCCGCGCCGGCCGCGCAGGGCGGCGGCTTTCTGCTCGACGTGCCGCGCTCGCTGACGGCGAGCCTGGTGCAGAAACTCAACCTCTACAAATTGCGCTCGCGCATCATGGTCGAGGATTTATCTGAAACACTCGCCGTCATTGCGGCCTGGAACGGGCCTCCCCCTCTACCGCAAGCCGGTAGGGAGGGGGTCGGCCTCGCCTACGCCGATCCGCGACTGCCGGCGCTCGGGCTGCGCCTGATGGTACCGCCGCACCTTGCCGCCGCCGCGGCGGCCGAACTCGGCGCAGAGCTCGTGGCCGCGAGCGCCTACGAGGCCCATCGCATTGCGCTCGGCATCCCCTCCGGCGGGCTCGATTTCGGCTACAGCGACGCCTTCCCGCACGAGGCCGACATGGACCAGCTCGGCGGCGTCGATTTCACCAAGGGCTGCTATGTCGGCCAGGAGGTGGTGTCGCGCATGGAGCATCGCGGCATCACCCGCACGCGCGCCGTGCCGGTGCGCTTCGACGGCGACGCAGCGCCGGCGGCCGGCGCGGCGGTGATGGCGGGCGAACGTCAGGTCGGCACCATGGGGTCGGCGGCCGACGGCCATGGGCTCGCGCTGTTGCGGCTCGACCGCGTGACGGACGCGGTCGCCGCCGGCTTGCCGCTTCTGGCCGGCGGGATCGCCATCCATCCGGTCAAGCCCGAATGGATGCGGTTTGCCTTTCCGGGCGAGTCGAAGGCCGCGCAATGACGCCGCCCGCTTCCGCGCCTCCCGTACACGCCGACGGCATCGCCCGCTGCCCGTGGCCGAAAGACGATGCGCTCTACCTCGCCTATCACGACGAGGAATGGGGCGTGCCGGAATTCGACGACCGCGCGCTCTATGAAAAGCTCGTGCTCGACGGCTTTCAGGCCGGACTGTCGTGGATCACCATCCTGCGCAAGCGCGAGAATTTCCGCCGCGCCTTCGACGGCTTCGCGCCGGAAAAAATCGCCCGCTACACGCCGAAGAAAGTCGAGCGCCTGATGGGCGACGCCGGCATCGTGCGCAACCGCGCCAAGATCGAAGGCGCGGTCTTATCCGCGCGCGCCTATCTCGACGTGATGGAACAGGGTCCCGGCTTCGCGCAGCTGCTCTGGAATTTCGTCGACGGCAAGCCGAAGGTGAACCGCTTCCGCACCATGGCGCAGGTGCCGGCGGAAACCGCGATATCCCGCGCGATGTCGAAGGAGCTGTTGCAACGCGGCTTCAAATTCTGCGGACCGACCATCGTCTACGCCTTCATGCAGGCGGTCGGCATGGTCAACGATCATCTGATCACGTGCCACCGGCACGAAGCGTGTCAGGCGTTTAAGAAGCCATAAGCGTCACGGCGAGGTAGCGAAACCGATCACCCGCCCGCGGCGCGCCGCCGCGCGACGCTGAAGAAGATCGCCGCGGCGAGGGTCAGCGCCGCCGATGACGCCATAATGCACCGCTGAATTGGCGTCGATGTAGGACGACGCGCTCGAGGTCGCCTGCACCAGAGCGGCGCCGAACAGCGTCGAGACGAACGAGCCGCGCCCGCCGGCGACGCTCGCGCCGCTGAGCACCAGGACGGTGATGCTCATCAGCGTGTAATCGCTGCCGGTCGAGGGCGAGCCGATGCCGACCTGGCCGGCGAGCATCAGCCCGCCGACGCCGGTCAAAAACCCGGAGAACACGAACGCGAGCCAGGTCAGCCGCCTGGCGTCGATGCCGAGCCGATAGCTCGCCAGCGGGCTCGAGCCGACGGCGCGGTAGCTGCGGCCGAAAGCGGTGCGATAGAGGAGCCACTCGGCGCCGCCGACCATGGCGAGCGTCAGCACGGTGCCGGCGGGGACGAACCACAGCTTGAACTGCGCGGCGTCGGAAATGGCGTCGTCGATCACGCCGGCGGCGGTCGGGCGCAGCAGCAGCGAGACGCCCTGCAGACCGATGAAGGTCGCGATGGTGACCACGATCGCCGGCAGCCGGAGCGATGTGATCAACAAACCCTGCAGCAGGCCGAAGGCGACCGTGGCCATGAGAATGATGATCACGCCGGCGACGAGCGGACCGGTCGCGACGCCGTCGGGGATCAGAAACGACGCCAGCACGACGCACAGCCCCGCCAAGGGGCCGATCGAAAGATCGATGGCGCCGACCAGAACCGTGGCCAGCTGCGCGCTCGAAATGAACGCGACGATTGAGAAGAACGACAACAGGCTCTTGACGCTGATCGGCGAGAGAAAATAGCCGTTGATCGCCTGGGTGCCGCCGAGAATGACGACGGTGAGGACGGCGAGCACCAGCGCCGGCAGATGGTCGCTTCCCAGGAACTTGCGCCAGCCCTGGTCGCTGCCGACGGTCGGCACCTTGGCGGCGCGCGAGGCCGTCGCGGTGAGGTTCGCCTCGGTGATGGCGGCGTCGGTGACGTCGGCGCCCGTCGAGTTCCCGCACGATGCGGCCGCGGGCGAAGATCAGCACCCGGTCGCACAGGCCTTCCAGCTCGATGCCGTCGGAGGACGACACCAGCACCGCCACGCCGCGATCGGCGATGGCGCGCACGCGCTGATAGATCTCGCTGCGCGCGCCGACATCGACGCCCTTGGTCGGCTCGTCGACCAACAGGACGCTGGGCTGCGCCGAGATCTCGCGGCCGAGCAGCGCTTTCTGCTGATTGCCGCCGGACAATTCGTTGAGCTTGGCTTCGCTCGAGGCGGCGCGGATGCGCAGATCCTCGATGATGGTCTTGGCGCGCTTGGCCTCCTCGGCATGGTCGATGACGCCATGGCGCGAGATCGCGCCGAGAAAGCCCAGGCTGAAATTCTCGCGCAGCGTCAGATTGAGGAAGACGCCTTCGGCGTGGCGGTCGTCGGAGACGAAGCCGACGCCGGCGTGGCGGAATGCGCCGGGCCCCTCGCCCGTGATCGGCACGTCCTTGACGCGGACCTCGCCGCTGTGGCGGCGATCGATGCCGGCCGCGGCGCGGATGAACTCGCGCTGGCCCTCGCCCTCGATACCGGCCAGGCCGACGATCTCGCCGGCATGGACGACGAGATCGACCTGGTCGAAGCCGCGGCCGCTCAATCCGTGGACGGCAAAGACAGGCGCGCCAACCGCCGTCGCCTTGGCCGGAAAGATCTGGCCGAGCGGCCGGCCGGCGATCAGCGCGACGATCTCGGCCGGCGTGATCGCGTGCGCCGGCCGGCTGTCGATGATCTCGCCGTCGCGCATCACCGAGACGCGGTCGGCCAATTCGTCGACCTCGTGCAGCCGGTGGGAGACATAGACGATGGCGACGCCGTCGCGCTTGAGTTCGCCGATCAGCTCGAACAGCTTGCGCACGTCGGCGTGCTGCAACGGCTCGGTCGGCTCGTCGAGGAACAGAACCTTCGGTTTGGCGGCGAGCGCGCGGGCGATCTCGACGATGTGGCGCTGCGCCAGCGACAATTCGGCGACGCGCCGGTTCACCGGCATGCGCAGTTCGGCGGTGGCGATGCGCCCAAGGAGCCGCTCGGCCTCGGCGGCGCCGCCGGCGGCGGCGAGTTGCGGCGCGGCAAGCTGCAGGTTTTCCAAGACGGTCAGGTCAGGCGCGAGCGCCGGGTGCTGATAGACGACGGCGACGCCGTCTTCCAGCATCAGGCGCGGGCTCGGCGCCTTGACATACTTGCCGTCGTAATAGATCGCGCCGGCGTCGGCCCGCAGCACGCCGGCGGCAATGGCGATCAGCGTCGATTTGCCGGCGCCGTTCTCGCCGACGATGGCATGAACTTCGCCGGGCATGATCAGAACGTCGACGCCTTTGAGCGCCTGCACCGGGCCGAAGCTCTTGCGCACGGCGGCGAGCGTCATGACCGGGATGTGCGCCGTGGTGATCGGCTTGGCGGCGGCAACGATGTCATGCATAGCGCAGCCGCCGGGTGATTTCGGGAAGCGCGACGCCGGTAAGAACGATGATCGCATCGGCGAGATCCTCGGCCGAACCGCCGAAGCCGAGGGCCGTCACCAACTGGGCGAGATAGGTGAGAAAGAACGCGCCGATCACCGTGGCGACCACGCTCGCCTTGGTGACGCCGCCGAGCGGATTGCCGCCGACCACCACCGCGGCGATGGTCCCGAGCAGATAGGGGAGCCCGCACAGCACGGTCGGCGACACGAGGTAGCCCGACAGCATGATCGCGGCGACGGCGTAGATGAAGCCGGCGAGCGCATAGGTCGCGATGCTGTAGGTGTTGAGCGGCACGCCGACGGCGTGGGCCGCGGCCGGATTGACGCTCGCCGCGATGAAGCGCCGGCCGATGGTGGTGAAGATCAGCACGAACACGGCCGTTCCCGCCACCAACAGCAGCACCCAGACCATCGTCGGCACGAACAGAAAGCTGGAAACGAAGAACTCGACCATCATCGGCGGCGATTGCACCGAGGCGCCGGTCGAGACGAAATAAGTGAGGCCGAACAGGATGGCGTTGACGCCGATGGTGGTGACGAGCGGCGGCACCTCGAGCAACGTCACGATCACCCCGGTCATGGCGCCGATGCCGGCGCCGACCGCCAGCGCCGCGGCGATGTAGAAGATCACCACGCCGAAAACGGTGCTGCCGTCGGGGAGCTTGGTCACCACCACGGCGGTGAACGACATGATGCCCGCGGTCGAGAGGTCGAGGCCGCGCTGCTGGATCACTAGATGCTGGCCGATCGAGGCGACGGCGAGAATGGCGAAATAAGGCAGCGTCGAGAGGATCGCCGCCGACGTGACCGTTGACGGCGCGGCGATGCCGCCGATCAGAACCAGGAGCGCCGTGGCGATGAAGGATTTGGCCGGCAGCGGCAGGGCGCTGAGGTCGCGCCCGAGTTTGATCCGGTCGAATCCGGGAGCGCGGACGAATGCGGCCGCCGCTTGCGGGAGCCGGGTCAGGTCGCTGCCGAGCCGCCGCGCCAGCGCCGCCAGTGTTTCGCCCGGCGCGGGGCTGAATTCCGCCTGGCCAAACTTTGTCTGGGCAAATTTCGTGCCGTGGGCCAGCTTTTCGCCATAAAACCTCAGCGTGCGCACCCAATCGTCCGCAGCCCGCCGAGCAACCGATTTCGCCCGGGCGAACCGGCCCGCCGCCGTCTGCCGAAGTTCGGTGAGGTCTTCGCCGAGCTTTGCGGCGACGAGCGGCGCGAGCGCGGCCAAATCCTTGCCGAGCTGCGCCGCCGCGCGCTGGAGCTCGGTCCAATCTTTGCCAAGCCGGGACATTTGCAGACGCAAGGTCTGATCGTCCGCCATATCCCCAATCCGGTCCTTCACAACGCTATTTGCTCTCGTGGGCCTCCCCCTCGCGGCGGAGAGCCGAAGGCGGCGGCGTCAGCCGATTAAGCCGACGCCGCACGCTTGCGCGATGATTCTAGCGGCCGGACTATTTGCCGCCCAGCGCCTTGATCTGCTGTTCCTTGCTCAGCATGGCCGACGGGATCGAATCCATCGGCATCGACTTGTCGCACTTGAGCGCCAGCTTCGGATCCGTGGAGGTGGTATCCTCGCTGATCGGCAGCGTGATCAGGCTCGGCTCGGTGTTGTCGATGCCGTTTGCGGCGGCCAACCCCTTGCGGAGCGCGTTGCGCGCCATCCAGGTGTGGGCGTCGATCGACATCATGGTCATCTTATGTTCGGCGGCGAGGCAGCTCAGATCCATGAGCGACTGGCCGGCATAGGCCGGGATCGGCTTGCCGGCGGCGACGAAGGCCCGGATCGGACCGACCGTCTCGCTGTAGATGCCGTCGATCTGCGGATATTTGGCGATGAGCGCCGCGGTCTTCTGCTGCGCCACGGCCGGATCCCACATCGTCGGCACCGGCTCCGCCTCAAGCACCTTGATGCCCGGATTTTTGGCGAAGACGGGCCGCCAGCCGGTGGTTTGCGCCGCCGTCATCGGGTTGCCCGGCGTACCGCCGAACATGATGATGTTGCCCTTGCCGTGCAGCGTCTTGACAAGCCACTCGGCCGCCTGCTCGCCGACCTTGGCCTGGCTCTCGGTGACGCGATCGACATAGTCCTTGCCGATGGTGCCCGGGAAGTTGTCGCCGGTCGAATACGGCACTACCGCGACGCCTGCCGCGGTCGCTTCCTTGGTCGCCTTGAGAATGGCCGGGCCGGTGTCGAGGAACGCGATGATGACGTTGTATTTCTGCGCGATCAGGCCTTCGATGTCGCTGATCTGCTTCTCCGGCTTGAACTCGCCGTCGGTATAGCGCGTCTCCGTGATGTTCGCGCACTTCGAGGCTTCGTCCTCGAACTCGGCGCGGGTGATGTGGCGCCAGTAATTGCCGCCCCAACCGTCCGACAGCGCGACCTTGAGCGGCTTGGTGCCGCAGAACTTCGAGATCGACTGGAAGTCGCCGATACCGCCGTGTTTGTCGGGGTAGAGTTTGGCCTTGGTGAGGTCGACGGCGTAGCCGACCGACGCCATCACGACCGCCAAGCCCAGCGCCGAAACGCCCATAGTGAGATTGCGTGCTGACAACATTCGTATTCCTCCCCTGTGCATCTGATTTGATCCAGACGACCCGAACGCAAAGTCCGCGGCGGCGCCGAGGCGATGCGTTCATGGCAACCGGAATTCCCAGATCGCTTACACGCGCGGAAGCATACTCTTTTTGCCGGGCGTGCCAAGGTCTACCTAGGTCTACTAAAAAAATCGCAGCCGGCGGTGCGGTAACTAAAAGACCGTGGGCCAACGTGGGATTTCGCCCAAAAGACCGACGACCGCCCACCAAGCCGACACCACGAAGCCGACGCGTCGCGGGGCACGCCGAAATTGTGTTTCACCGCGCGGTCTTGGCAACGACGAAAAGCACGGTATTGTGCACACCACGCGCGACCGGTCATCTCGCGAACGCTCGGCTAAAAGGCCAGCGCGAACGTTAAGAGGGCAATCGCGTTTTTCATGGACCGCGCAAGCGGGCCTGGCGGTCGCAATACGACGGGGCGGCCAAATAAAAATGAGGGAGTAGAGAATGCTCAAAAGCGCTGACCATATCCTGACCACGCACACCGGCAGCCTGCCGCGCGGTGCCGAACTCAACGATCTTCTGATCGCCGACGAGGCGGGCGAAAAGGTCGATCAGGCCAAGCTCACCGACTTGATCGACAAGCGCGTCGCGTACGTGATGGAAAAACAGCGCTGGGCCGGCGTCAGCGTCGCGAACGACGGCGAACAGGGCCGGGTGGGATTCCAGACCTATCTGCCCAAGCGCATGACCGGTTTCGGCGGCGAGTCGAAGCGACCCTACGGCCAAGAGTGGATTCAGTTCCCGCTGTTCACCCAGAAATTCATGGCGCGCATTCCCAAGACCGGAAAGGTGTTCGGCTGTCCCGAAGCGATCGCCGACATCAAATATGTCGACAAGGAAGCCATCAAGACCGAGATCGCGCGCTTCAAGCGACACGCGGCGGAGATCAAGCCGCCGTTCGCGGAAATGTTCTTCGCCGAACCGTCGCCGGGCATCATCGCGTGCACGATGCTCAACGCGCATTATGCGACCTACGAAGCCTATCTCGATGCCATCGCCCGGGAGATGCAATACGAATACAAGGCCGTGGTCGATGCGGGATTCATCCTGCAGATCGATGCGCCGGATTTGGCGATGGAGCGCGTGCTCCTGTTCCAGGACAAGTCGGACCAGGAATTCGTGAAGCTCGTCGAGCTGCACATCGCGACGCTCAACAAGGCGTTGCAGGGAATTCCGCGTGATCGCGTGCGGCTGCACATCTGCTGGGGCAACTGGGAAGGCCCGCACATCTTCGACATCGGCCTCGAGCCGCTGTTGCGGGCGTTCTATCAGGCCAACGTCGGCGCGCTTTCGATCGAGTTCGCCAATGCGCGCCGGCAGCACGAATATGCGGCGCTGAAGGTGCACAAATTCCCGGACAACATGATCCTCATCCCGGGGGTCATCGATTCCAAGATCAACCTTGTCGAGCATCCCGAAGTTGTCGCCCAGCGCATCGAGAGCGCGGTCGCGGCCATCGGCGACCGCGAGCGCGTCATCGCCGGCGTCGACTGCGGCTTCGGCACCTTCGCCGGCTGGGAATGGGTGGCCGAGGACGTGGTGTGGCTGAAGCTCAAGACGCTGCGCGAGGGCGCCGACATCGCCTCGCAGCGCTTGTGGGGCAAGAAGGCGGCGTAGCCGTTCAAAAATCTCCCTCCCCCTGAAAAGGGGGAGGGTCTAACCGGAAGCCGCTTGCGAACGCTCGCGAGCGCGATAGCTTCCGGCCATGACCAAAAGTGACCCGACCAAAGCCGGCCGACGGGCGCCGGGCCGCGCTTGGCAGCGCATGCTGTCGGGACGGCGGCTCGACCTCGTCAATCCCTCGCCGCTCGACATCGAGATCGAGGACATCGCGCACGGCTTGGCGCGCGTGGCGCGCTGGAACGGACAAACCGACGGCGCGTATATTTTTTCCGTGGCCCAGCATTCGCTCCTGGTCGAAACGCTGGCGCGCACCCGCGCGCCGCGGCTCGACCGCAGCCTGCGCCTGGCGGTCCTGCTGCACGACGCGCCGGAGTACGTCATCGGCGACATGATCTCGCCGTTCAAGGCGGTGCTCGGCGACGCCTATAAGGCGGTCGAGCGGCGGCTGTTGACCGCGATCCATCTGCGCTTCGGACTGCCGGCGCAATCGTCGCCCGAGCTCACCGCGCTGATCAAGCGCGCCGACCGCGCCGCCGCTTATCTCGAAGCGACCAGGCTTGCCGGTTTCAGCGAGGCCGAGGCGCGCCGCTTCTTCGGTCGCCCGCCGGTTTTTTCCGCGGCGATCGAGCGCGACTACCTCAGACCCTGGCCCGCCGAGACGGCGCAGGCGCGGTTTCTGGACCGGTTCAAGAAGCTCTCCGCTTCGTGAACGTCACACTTGTGCCGCCGGCGATACCTATATGAGATTGCACAAGATGCTCTTTCGATTCGATGATCCGGTTTGATGATTTACGTCTGCTCGCTCGCGCGCCTCCACGAAACGGTCGAAGATACCGGCGCACGCCACGTCGTGTCGTTGCTCGGCGACGAGGCCACCATCGAGCGGCCGCCCGCGATCGTGCCGGAAAATCACCTTTGGCTGCGGCTGCACGACATTGCAGAACCGCTCGACGGCTATATCGTGCCGGACGAAGCGCATGTCGCCGACCTGTTGAGCTTCGTGCGCCGTTGGGATCGCCGCGCGCCGCTGGTCGTGCATTGCTACATGGGTATCAGCCGCTCGACCGCGAGCGCGTTCGCGACCGTGTGCGCGCTCAATCCGCATCGCGCCGAAGAGGGCATCGCGCAGGCGCTGCGCGCCGCCTCGCCGACCGCGACGCCCAATATCCGCATTGTCTCCCTGGCCGACCGCCTGCTCGGCCGCGGCGGGCGCATGGTGGCGGCGGTCGAGACGATCGGCCGCGGCGCTTTCATCAGCGGAGAAGCGACGCCGTTCCGGCTCGAGCTGGAATAAGCCGCGCCACAATCACTCTTGCGAGGGCCGCAGCTTGGCGATGGCGGACGTTGGCAGCGCCGACGGTCGCGCGGCATTGTTGCTGATCAGCTGCGCGCGCGGATTGTGCTGGGAAAAATCGCAATAGGCGAAGTTGAGGACCCGCAGCGAGCCGCGGAAGCTGCGGTAGCTGAGCTTCTCCAATTTGAAGCAGGGATCGATCGGGAACCCGGACAGATGAGCGCAGACCTGCTTGCCGTTGACCCGGATGGTGCCGGGGGGCAGCACGGTGAACTGCGCCATCTTGCGGCCCGGCGCTTGGACGGTGCCGACGACCGAGCCGTCGGCGAAGATGCGCCCCATCCCCGCGGTGCCGTCGAAGCAGGTGTAGTGGAACAGCTTGCCGACGACGAAGGCGCGCGCCTGTTCGGGCGCAAGCTCTTCGGCAACGACCGCCGAGGAGGCGGCGAGGAGCGACGCACACAGAACAGCCAGGCGCAACATCATGGACGACTTCGCATTGGTCTTTGGACCCCAATTACCAAAAGTTCTTAACCGTTCCCTTACCATACCGGCCGCATTCTGGCGGCACTTAGCCGATATTCACCACAATACGGCCGCGCACGCCACCCGCAACGATACGCTGGCCGGCCTCGACCACGTCGGGAAGTTGAATTTCCGTGGTCATCGCCGCGATCTTGGCGTGGTCGAGGCCGGTTTCCAGCCGCCGCCACGCCTCCTGGCGCAGCGGCATCGGGCACAGGACGGAATCGATACCGAGGAGCGACACCGCGCGCAGGATGAACGGCGCAACCGAGGTCGGCAGATCCATACCGCCGGCGAGCCCGCAGGCGGCGACCGCGCCGCCATAACGGGTCATCGACAGCACATTGGCGAGCGTCGTCGAGCCGACCGCATCGATGCCGCCGGCCCAGCGCTCCTTGCCGAGCGGACGCACGGGGCCCGTCAGCTCCTTGCGCTCGATCACCTCGGCGGCGCCGAGCTCTTTCAGGTACGGCGCTTCCGCCGGCCGGCCGGTCGCGGCGATGACGGTGAAGCCGAGCTTGGCGAGCAGCGCGATCGCGACCGAGCCGACCCCGCCGGCCGCGCCGGTCACGATCACCGGCCCGCGCGCCGGCGTCACGCCCGCGCGCTCGAGCGCCATGACCGACAGCATGGCGGTGTAGCCGGCCGTGCCGATCGCCATGGCGTCGCGCGCGCTGATGCCTTGCGGCCGCCGCACCAGCCAGTCGCCTTTGACCCGGGCCTTTTGCGCATAGGCGCCGAGATGGGTCTCACCCAGTCCCCAGCCATTGAGGATGACATTGTCGCCCGGCGCCCAGCCGGGATGGCTCGAAGCTTCCACCGTGCCGGCGAGATCGATGCCGGCAATCATCGGGAAGCGGCGCACCACCGGCGCCTTGCCGGTCAAAGCGAGGCCGTCCTTGTAATTCACCGTCGACCATTCGACGCGAACGGTGACGTTGCCGTCCATCAGATCCTTCTCGTCGAAATCGGTGAGCTTGACCGTCTGGCCGGCCTCCGCCTTGTCGATCACGACCGCCTTGAACGTTGCCATGTCGTCTCGCCCGGACACACTTCGCGAAGCGCACGGAGCATAAAGGCTGGCCGTCGATTGCCCAACCGAAACTTCGCCCGCAATGCCTGGGAACGCGAGCGACGCCGCCGAAACGGATTACAGCTTCGCGGTCGACGCGTTCTTGGCGGCGACCGATTTGGTCGGGGTCGCAGCAGCTTGCGGCGCCTTCGCCGCATCGGGCTTCGCGTTGCTCGTGGCGGGCGCCGCACCCCAGACCGGCGCGTCTGAACCATCGCCCCAGGCGCGCGGCCGATAGAAGGTGTGCACGCCGAGCTGATACATTTTCTTCATCTCGTGCACCCAGCTCGGATGCACCCAATAGGCGTGATAGTGGGTGGCATGGCCGACTTCGGCGAGCCAGATTTTGCCGTCGAGCATGTCCTTGGCGATGCGCTTGGCCTGCTCCCACATGTCGACTTCGTCGATGCGGCTCAAATCCTTGCCCTCGCAGGCGAAGGTGAACTGGCAGGCGAGATGCCGGTTGGCGTTCTGATAGACCACGCCGCACACATTGTTGGGATAGAAGCCGGAGAACACGCGGTTCATCACCACCTGCGCCACCGCCTCCTGGCCGCGCAAGGGCTCGCCGCGCGCCTCGAAATAGACCGCGTCGGCGAGACACTTTTCCGCCTTGGCGCGGGGTTTGCCGGCAAGACCGAGGCGGTCGGCCGGGCTGTGCATCCGCCCGGCATCGTCCTTGCCGGCGATGCTTTCGCCGCCGGCGCCGGCGGCGGCGCTGCCGGCTCCGGTCAACGCCGAGAGCTTGATGTCGGCATCGATCGGCGCCGACACCAGAACCGGGGCCGCGCCCGGCGTCCATTGTTCGAGACCGCCGCGCGAGCCCATGGCGGCGACGCCGAAATAGAGTTGAGCGTTGCGCTCGGCCGGATCGGCGTTGAGGAATGACGGCGCATCGAATGACGACGGCGCCGCCGCGAGCGGCTCGCCGTCGCCGGCAATCCCAAGTTCCGGCGCGTCGGCCGTCGCGGCGTCGTCATCGCTGTTCATGTTTGCCGTGAGGCTCGCCGTGCGGTCATGCGGCAAAGCCGTGGCCGCACTCGCGCCGGCGTTGGCGGCGCCATCGGCGCTTTTGGGCCGCGGCGTTGCCGGCGTCGCCGGCAAGGGCGGCTGCGGCGCCGGCGGCGCGCCGACCGGCTGCAATTGCGGCAAGCTCGCCGGTTGGGCGTCGGGCGGCGAAGCCTGCTGGACCGGCAGGCGATCGCCCTTGAGCCGGCGATTGACGGTCGGGTAAGCGATCTCGATCGCCCGGCGTATCAGCGCCGGCGCGCCGGCCGACCAGGTCTTCACGTCGAGCGCGCCCGGATCGAAGTTGA
Organism: uncultured Pseudomonadota bacterium; assembly: GCA_963836095.1. Lineage (GTDB taxonomy): Bacteria > Pseudomonadota > Alphaproteobacteria > Rhizobiales > Xanthobacteraceae > BOG-931. The sequence continues at coordinate 604,490 of CAWIHU010000007.1, read as the reverse complement.
CCGGTTGCGAGCCGAGCGGCCGCGGCATCGCCGTGCCGAGCGGCAGCGAGAAGCTGAACGTCGCGGCGTGAATGGTGCCGAACGGCGAGGCGATCAGATGGTCGCGCCAGCGTTCCGAGACGCCGGGCTGCCGCGCCAGCAGCGCCGCCAAGTCCTGATATCCGATCGAGGTCGGCATGAGCGCCGCGCCCACGGCGCTGGCGAGGAAGAGGAACGGCACGGCGGGACCGCTGCGCTTCGGCAAACTCGACGACGCTGCCATCACCCCTCACGTCCACGCCCGCACGCAACGAGTACGCGGTAAAGCAAACGCCACCGCAGTGGCGCAAATGCGACACGTTCATTTATTGTCGATTTAACCTTGCTGATGCGTTAACCGCCGCGCGGTTTGCGCGCGGTTTGTCCGCGGCAACGCGCGCCGCGCGATGGCCACTTTGGGCCGCAGCTGTCGGTTCCTGACAACAACAGGTTCCAAAGTTGTCATTCCTTAACCAAACGGCAATGCACGCCACCAATACTCCGCTACAGGTTCAAAACAAAAAACGGCGCCGCGCCATGACCGAGTCGCTTCTTGCTTATGTGTCGGATTTGCGATCCGCCGGCCTCGCCGTCGCGGTGTTGCTCGTCATCACGAGCGCGGCGGCGTTATGGCGGATGCGCCGCAAAATTCGGCGATTGACGGCGGTGCTGGATCACCTGCCGCAAGGCGTCTGCGTGTTCGACGGGTCGGAGCGCATGGTGCTGTGCAATCCGCGCTACATCGAATTGTACGAGATATCGCCGACCGCGGTGAAACCCGGGCAAACGCTGCGCCAGCTGATCGAACAGCGGCAGCGCAGCGGCCTGTTCGACGGCGACGTGGAGCAGCAATACAGGAAGATCATGGACAATGTCGCCGCGGGCGGCGAAGCGAAGATCTTCAGCACGACGACCAAAGGCCGCACGGTCCATTCCATCAACACGCCGATGCCGAAAGGCGGCTGGATCTCGACCCACGACGACGTCACCGAGCGGTTGCGCCTGCAGAAGGAGCGCGACGAGATCGCGGAGCGCCAGCAGCGCCAGCAAACGATAAGGACCGTGACCGCGGCGTTCCGCACCGAGATGGAGTCGCTGTTCAAGATTTTCGGCGACAGCGCGGCGGCGATGAAGTCGACCGCGGTCGATTTGTCGAACGCATCCGATCACGCGACGCGGCGCGCCGAGGGCGCCGTCGCCACCTCGAACGACGCGACGACCGGCGTGAAGACGGCGGCCAGCGCCACCGACGAATTGTCGACCTCGATCGGCGAGATCGCCCGCCAGATCGCGCAGACCAACATGGTGGTGCGGCTCGCTGCCGACGAGGCGCAGTCCACCGACGGCGAGATGACGCTGCTGTCGGAATTGGCGCAGAAGATCGGCGACATCGTCAAGCTCATTCAGACCATCGCCGACCAGACCAATCTGCTCGCGCTCAACGCCACCATCGAAGCGGCGCGTGCCGGCGAATCGGGCCGCGGCTTCGCCGTGGTCGCCTCCGAGGTCAAATCGCTCGCCGTGCAGACCGCCAACGCGACCGAAGCGATCGTCGGGCAAATCCTCGCCGTGCAGGGCTCGACCGCGAGCGCCGTGGAATCGATCCGCCGCATCACCCAGCGCATGCAGGAAATCAAGGAATACACCTCCGGCGTCGCCGCCTCGATCGAGCAGCAAAACGCCGCGACGAGCCACATCTCGTCGAACGTCGTGTCCGCGGCGCACGCGACGCACGCCATGGGCGCGGTGCTCAACGAGTTCGCGGTCGCCGCCGCGCAGACCCACTCTTCCGCCGCCGTCGCGCTCGAAACCTCGCAGTCGGTGGAAACTGCGCTCGCCAATCTGCGCCGCCACGTCGAGACTTTCCTCGCCAATCTGGCGGCGTAGAGTCCGGCGCAAGCGCGCTTCTACAACCTCCCCTGGAGGGGGAGGTCGTCGCGCGAAGCGCGGCGGGTGGGGTGATCTTCTGCTCAGACGCCGAAAGGCCCCACCCCGGCGGGCCTGCGGCCGCCGACCCTCCCCCTGCAGGGGAGGGTGAAGGGCTAAGCCTGCGAGGCGGCGCCTTTGCCGAGCGCGGCTTGCGCGGCGGCGAGCCGCGCGATCGGCACGCGGAACGGCGAGCAGGACACGTAATCGAGCTTGGCGTCGTGGCAGAAGGCGACCGAGGCGGGATCGCCGCCGTGCTCGCCGCAGATGCCGAGCTTGAGCTTGCCTCGCGTCGCCCGGCCGCGCTCGGCGGCGAGCCGGATCAATTCGCCGACGCCGTCGCGGTCGAGCGTCACGAACGGATCGGCCGGGATGATGCCCTGCGACGCGTAGATGCCGAGAAAGCTCGCCGCGTCGTCGCGGCTGATGCCGTACGTGGTCTGCGTCAGATCGTTGGTGCCGAACGAGAAGAACTCGGCCGTCTGCGCGATCTCGCCGGCCATGAGCGCGGCGCGCGGCAGTTCGATCATGGTGCCGACCTGATATTTGATCTTGGCCCCGGTCTCCTTGCCGACCGCCGCCGCCATGGCGTCGATGCGCGCCTTGACGATGTCGAGCTCGGCCTTGGTGGCGATGAGCGGCACCATGATCTCCGGGACGATGGTCGCGCCGGTTTCGCGGCCCACTTCGACCGCGGCCTCGAAGATGGCGCGCGCCTGCATCTCGGCGATTTCCGGATACGCGATCGCCAGCCGGCAGCCGCGGAAGCCGAGCATCGGGTTGAACTCGTGCAGTTCGCGCGCGCGATCGGCGAGCAGTTTCGGATCGGCGCCCATCGCTGCAGCGACCTCGGCGATCTCCGCCTCGGTGTGCGGCAGGAACTCGTGCAGCGGCGGATCGAGCAGCCGGATCGTCACCGGCAAGCCGCCCATGATCTTGAACAGTTCGAGGAAGTCGCCGCGCTGCATCGGCAGGATTTTTGCCAGCGCGGCGCGGCGCGCGGCCTCGTCCTGCGCCAAAATCATTTCGCGCACGGCGCGGATGCGGTCTTCCTCGAAGAACATGTGCTCGGTGCGGCACAGCCCGATGCCTTCGGCGCCGAACTTGAGCGCGGCGCGGGCGTCGGCCGGCGTATCGGCATTGGCGCGCACTTTCAGCTTGCGCACGCCGTCGGCCCATTTCATCAGCGTGGCGAACTCGCCGGACAATTCCGGCTCGCGCATCGGCACTTTGCCCATGAGCACCTGCCCGGTCGAGCCGTCGATCGTGATGACGTCGCCGCGCTTGAGCATCACGCCGCCGGCGCTGACGGTCTGCGCGCGATAGTCGACCCGCAGCGCGCCGGCGCCGGAAACGCAGGGCTTGCCCATGCCGCGCGCGACGACGGCGGCATGCGAAGTCATGCCGCCGCGCGTGGTCAGAATACCTTCGGCGGCGTGCATGCCGTGGATGTCCTCGGGCGAGGTCTCGATCCGCACCAGGATCACTTTATGGCCCTGACCCTTGAGCGTTTCCGCGTCTTCCGAGTTGAACACGATCTCGCCGCAGGCAGCTCCAGGCGAAGCCGGCAGGCCGCCGGCGATGATCTTGCGCTCGGCGTTCGGATCGATGGTCGGATGCAGGAGCTGGTCGAGCGCGGCGGGATCGACGCGCAGCACCGCCTCTTCCCGGCCGATCAGCTTCTCCTGCGCCAATTCGACGGCGATGCGCAGCGCGGCCTTGGCGGTGCGCTTGCCGCTGCGCGTCTGCAGCATCCACAGCTTGCCTTGCTCGACCGTGAATTCGAGGTCCTGCATGTCGCGGTAATGCTTTTCCAGCACGCCGTGGATGCGCATCAGCTCCTTGAAGGCGCGCGGAAACCCCGCCTCCATCGACGGCTTGTCCGAGCCCGCTTCGACCCGCGCCGCTTCGGTGATCTCCTGCGGCGTGCGGATGCCGGCGACCACGTCCTCGCCCTGGGCGTTGATCAAAAATTCGCCGTAGAGCTTCTTCTCGCCGGTCGAGGGATTGCGGGTGAAGGCGACGCCGGTCGCCGAGGTCTCGCCCATGTTGCCGAACACCATCGCCTGGACGTTGACCGCGGTGCCCCAGCTTTCCGGAATGGCGTGCAGGCGGCGATAGGTGATGGCGCGCTGGTTCATCCACGAGCCGAACACCGCGCCGATCGCGCCCCACAATTGCGCGTGCGGGTCCTGCGGGAACGGCGTGCCGCTCGCCTCGCCGACGCGCGCCTTGTAGCGGCCGACCAGTTGCTCCCAGTCGTCGGCATCGAGGTCGGTGTCGAGCGTGTAGCCGTTGCGGTCCTTGTAGTCGTCGAGGATTTCCTCGAAGTGATGGTGGGCGATGCCGAGCACCACGTCGGAATACATGGTGATGAAGCGCCGGTAGCTGTCATAGGCGAAGCGCCGGTCGCCCGACTTCTTCGCCAGCGCCTCGACGGTCGCGTCGTTGAGGCCGAGATTGAGCACCGTGTCCATCATGCCCGGCATCGAGGCGCGCGCGCCCGAGCGCACCGAGACCAGCAGCGGATTGTCGCCGTCGCCGAATTTCTTGCCGGTGATGCGGCCGACTTCGGTCAGCGCCGCCTCGACCTGCGCCTTCAGTTCCTGCGGATATTTTTTGCCGTTGGCGTAGAAATAGGTGCAGACCTCGGTGGTGATGGTGAAGCCGGGCGGCACCGGCAGGCCGAGCTGCGCCATCTCGGCGAGGCCGGCGCCCTTGCCGCCGAGCAGATTGCGCATGTCGCCGCGGCCCTGCGCCTTGCCGCCGCCGAACGCGTAAACCCATATCGCCCGCGCCGGCGCCGCCTTGGCGCTCGCCGCCGGAGGCCGTGTCTTCGGCGCCGCACGCGCGACGATCTTTCGCGCGGCGGTCTTGCGGGTCGCCGGTTTCGCCGGCGCGCGCTTGGCTGAGCGGGGGGATTTACGCGAGTGCTGTGTGGTCATTATCGCTTCCGTTCAACGGGCTCGTCATTGCGAGGCAAGAGGGCGTCCACGCCCGTCTTTGACGGGCTACGGCGACGAAGCAATCCAGGGTCGGCGGCACAGAGTCTGGATTGCTTCGCTTCGCTCGCAATGACGCTTCACCGGATGAAATGATGGATGGCGTTGAGCTCCACCAAACCGACGAAGATCAGGTAGATCGCGACGATGAAGCTCAACAGTCGCGGCATAATCAGGATCAGAATGCCGGCGATGATGGCGACGACCGGTTGAATGTGGGCCGCAGTGATGACCATGGAATTCGCCTCGGATTTTGAATGGGGGGTTGAAGGAACGCCGACAGAACAATTTCGTCTACGACAACGCAACACCAACGCGCGCGGTTCTAGCATGTTCCGGGGGTTTGGGAACCGTTTGACCGACATGCGCGCCGCCGCCACGCGCAACTCCTTCTCCCCGCGTGCGGGGAGAAGGTCGGGATGAGGGGGCGCCGCCGCTTGGCCGAGCATTGCCGGAAGCTTCCCAACGCCCTCACTTCGATCCTTACGCTCAGACTCGCGGAGAGGCCCCCTCACCCTCGCTTCGCTCGACCTCTCCCCGCACGCGGGGAGAGGTGATTCACCCCTCAATCTTCGAGAAATCCGCCACCGCGCGGGTCGCGGCACGGATTTCGTTGAGCAGCTTGAGCCGGTTCTCGCGTAACGGCTTGTCGTCGACGTTGACCGTCACCTTGTCGAAGAAGGCATCGACGTAGGGGCGCAGCTTCGCCATCGCGCGCATCGCCGATTCGAAATCCTCGGCGGCAACGGCGCGTTCCGCTTCCGCCCTGGCGACGCCGATCGTTTCGGCCAGCGCCCTTTCCTCATCCTGCCGATAGAGTTTCGCATCCGGCGCGCCGGTGTACTCCCGCGAATCCTTCTTCTCCTCGATGCGGATGATGTTGGTCGCGCGCTTGTAGCCCGCGAGCAAATTCTTGCCGTCCTCGGTGTCGAGGAATTTTCCCAAAGCCTCGACGCGGCGGACGATGAGGAGGAGATCGTCCTGGCCTTCGAGCGCGAACACCGCATCGACGAGATCGTGCCGCGCGCCCTGGTCGCGGAGCTGGACTTTCAGGCGATCGGCGAAGAAGGCAATAAGCTCATTTCGCCACAGCGCGACGCATTTCTTTTCCAATCTGTACAGGCGACGGATTAACAATGTGGCGTTGGCCCCGCAGGACCATTACAGTGACGACGGAATGCTTCGCCAATGCAAACTCGCACACGATCTTCAATTTCACTCGAAGCGCTATTGTCCAAAACGATCCTGATTACTCCCAACGCAGCGCGCCTGAGCGCATACGGATCTTTGCTTCCGCTGTCGGCTTCTCATCAACTCGCCCAAAACCCAACCAGCGTATCGATCTTGTCCGCCAGCGCCACCGCAATCGTAACCGGATCGATCGGCACGAAATCATCCGGCCCCTTCGGCTTGTAATGATCCTCGCAGGCATGCGCGACGGCCTCGTCCTCGCCCTGCTCTTCCGCGTAATATTTCCCCATCGTGCCTTGCAGCTCGGGGAACTCGCCGACGACTTCGGTGAGCAAATCCGCCTTGCACAAAAGCGCCGCGCGCTTCGCCTTTTCCACGTCAGCGCCGACCAGCGGCGCCAGCTCAGCCGCCAGCCGCTCGATGCGCTCGACCCGCTCCCATTGCGTGCCAAGCTTCTCGTGAAACACGATATGCTTGAATTTCTCCAGCCGATCTTCCAGCCGCGTCTTCAGATCCGTCTCGTAGAAAAACTTCGCGTCCGATAGCCGCGCGCGGATGACGCGCTCGTTGCCGGCGACGATGGCCTTGCCGCCGTCCTCGGCCTCGATGTTGGCGACCAGAATGAACTTGTCGGCGAGCTTGGCGTGGGCGGGATCGCGCAGCACGAAGCATTTCTGGTTGTTGCGGATGGTGGCGCGGATCACTTCGCCCGGGATGTGCAAGAACGCCGGGTCGAACGACGCCCATCAGCGCCACCGGCCATTCGACCAGGCCCGCGACCTCGGCCAGCAAGCCCTCGTCCTCGACCAGTTCGTAGCCTTGCGCGAAGGCGAGCTGCTTCGCCTCGGTGAGAATGATATCGCGGCGGCGCTGCGGGTCGAGCACCACCTTGGCCTTGTCGAGCTTGGCCATGTAGTCGTCGAGCCGGCGCACGGTGAAAGCGCCGGGTGAGAGAAAGCGATGGCCGCGCGTTTCATCGCCCGCCGCGATGCCGTCGACCGCGAACGGCACGATCTGCGGGTCCTCGGTCTCCGGCCCGAACGTCGCGACGATCGCATGCAACGGCCGCACCCAGGTGAGCGCGCCGGGGTCCTTCGAGCGCGCGCCCCAGCGCATCGACTTCGGCCACGGAAAGCCCTTGATCACCTCGGGCAGGATTTCTCCGATCACGTCGATCGCGGCGCGGCCCGGCTTCTCGATCACGGCGACGTAGAAATCACCCTTCTTGTCCGGCTGCACCTTGGCCTCGCCGATCGATTTAAGCCCCGCCGCCTTCAGGAACCCGGCGATGGCGTTGTCCGGCGCGCCGACGCGCGGGCCCTTCTTCTCCTCGCGGATATCCGCCTGCCGCGCCGGCATACCATGCACCGACAAAGCCAGCCGCCGCGGCGTCACGAACGCCTTGGCGCCCTCGTAGACCAGCCCGGCATCGACCAGGCGGTCGGTGACGAGCTTGCGCAAATCGTCCGCCGCGCGCGCCTGCATGCGGGCGGGAATTTCCTCGGAGAACAGTTCGAGCAGAAGGTCGGGCATCGGGCTTTTTCGCCACTTTCTGATGCGGCCGGCGTCGGCCGCGCGGCGCGTTCGGTGTGGGGTTTAGTCAATGCGAGGCCTGCTGTCATCGACGAGTTGAGTGCACAAGCTGCACACAGTATATGAAGGCAGTGCAGTTTCCGCAGGAGATCTCTCATGAAGCCGAGAACGGTGACATCTTCAGAGCAAGTCGTTGAGAATATTGACCGTTTTCAGGACATTGTGCGGCAGCGACATCAAGTCCGGGACCGCGTCGCCCGGGTGTGGTCGTGGTACGCGTACAAAGACGACAAATCCGGCGCATGGAAATTCGCACCCGGCAAGTTCATCGGCTACCGTGACGCGAATGCCGAACATTACCTCGCCGAGTTCGACGAAGGCGGGCGAACACGACAGCCGCATCGTCGGGCGCGTGCTCGAGGAATGGTTCAGAGCGCCGGAGCGGGGGTCACGGCTGGAACGCGAGCTCATGGAAGCCCTGCGCAGCTTCCTCGCCGGTTTCGCCAAGGCGCCCGGTAAGCGCGCGCGCGTCGCCGTGCTCATCACCAACGTCGCCGCCATGACGCGCCCGTCGGTCGATGTCGACGATCTGTTCAGCCGCATCACCTCCGACCCCGCGATCTGCGGGGGACGGCCGTGCATTAGAGGCACGCGCATGCGGGTCGTCGACATCGTCGAAGCAATCGCGCACGGCGCCAAGCGGGAGGATTTGCTCGCCGACTTCGATTATCTGACGGACGACGATATCACGGCGGCACTGCTTTATGCCGCGCGGGCGACCGGTCATCGGATCGTGCGCACCGCCTGATGATCCGATTTCTCCTCGACACCCAGCTTCCGCCCGGCTTGGCCGAGAGGCTCACGGCGCACGGCTGTCCCGCCGAGCATGTCAATCGCGTGCGCCTCGGCGCCGCCGGCGACGAGGCCATCTGGCGGCACGCCCAGCGCATTCGCGCGACGCTGGTCACCAAGGACGAGGATTTCGCCGCACTCGCCGACCGCGACCCGACCGGCCCGCAGATCGTCTGGATCCGGATCGGCAACATAAGCAATGACGCGTTGTGGCGCGCGCTGGAGCCGCTCTTGGAGGAGATCGTCCAATCGTTGGACGCGGGAGAGCGGATCGTGGAAATGGTGTGAGTTCACCCTCCCCTGGAGGGGGAGGGTCGGCGCGCAAAGCGCGCCGGGGTGGGGTGGCGGCGTTGCCGCCGCTTGTGCTTCAAAGGATGGGCGTCGGCGTCGCGTGAACCGTAGAGTGCGGCATAGACCGTCTCCAACACGCCGTCCATGTTGTTGGTAAGATCATTGTTCCAGAAACGGATGACGCGATAGCCTTCCGATTCAAGCCAGCGCGTCCGCCGCTCGTCGGTTATTTGGTGTGTCTCGGTAGCATGCTGCGAGCCGTCAAGCTCGATGACCAGACGCGCCGCCATACAGGCAAAGTCCGCGACATACGGCCCGATCGGCACTTGGCGGCGGAAATGCGTTCCCTCGGTTTCAATCATGCGAAGGCGCTTCCATAAAAGCAATTCCGTATCGGTCGCCTTCGCGCGAAGCCGGCGCGCATTGGCGCGGCGAAATCTCTCGATTGGTAGGTTGTTTCCCGCCATGCGCATCACGACACTACGGCTGCAGCACCCCACCCCGGCGCGGCTGCGCCGCGCCGACCCTCCCCCTGCAGGGGAGGGTGAATAATAATCCTAAAGCCTTTTATGGCTGCCGTCGCACAGCGGCTTCTTGGACGAGCGTTTGCAGGTGCAGAACCACACCTTCTCCGAGGTCGCCGGCTTGAACTCGATCGGCGTGAACGCCGTGACCTTGTGCGAGCCGTCGCAGAACGGCTGGTTCTTGGAGAGCCCGCAGGCGCACCACCAGTAGCTTTTGCCGGCTTCGACTTCGATCGTGATCGGCGCCCGGCCGCCGATTTCTGGCATCTCGCTCATGATCCCATTCCTCCGCCATCCGTCGCCAGCCACGCCGCGCCGCACGCCTTGGCGAGCTCGCGCACCCGCAGAATGTAGCTCTGCCGTTCGGTCACCGAAATCACGCCGCGCGCGTCCAACAGATTGAACACGTGGCTCGCCTTGATGCACTGGTCGTAGGCCGGCAGCGCCATGAGATGATGGCCGCGATTGCTCGCCCCCTCCCTACCCTCCCCCGCAGGCGGGGGAGGAGAAGGAGCGCGTTGCCAGCCATCGTCCAGATATTTTTTGCAGGCCGTCTCCGCCATCTGGAACTGCTTGAACAGCATGTCGGTGTCGGCGAATTCGAAATTGTGCCGCGAAAATTCCTGCTCCGCCTGCAGGAAGACGTCGCCGTAGGTCACCTTGCGGGCGCCGTCGCGGCCGTTGAAGTTGAGGTCGAATACGTTCTCGACGCCTTGCACATACATCGCCAGCCGCTCGAGCCCGTAGGTCAGTTCGCCGGCGACCGGCGCGCATTCGAAGCCGGCGACCTGCTGGAAATACGTGAACTGCGACACTTCCATGCCGTCGCACCAGCACTCCCAGCCGAGCCCCCAGGCGCCGAGCGTCGGGCTTTCCCAATCGTCCTCGACGAAGCGGATGTCGTGCAGCCTGGGATCGATGCCGATGGCGTAGAGCGATTTCAGGTACAGGTCCTGCAGGTCGTCCGGCGACGGCTTGAGGATCACCTGGAGCTGGTAATAGTGCTGCAGCCGGTTGGGGTTCTCGCCGTAGCGGCCGTCCTTGGGCCGGCGCGACGGCTGCACATAGGCGGCGTTCCAGGGCTTCGGGCCCGAGCGCGCGCAAGGTCGTCGCCGGATGGAAGGTGCCGGCGCCCACTTCCATGTCGTAGGGCTGCAGAATGACGCAGCCCCAGTCCGCCCAATAACGCTCGAGTGCCAGGATCAGCCCCTGAAACGAGCGGTCGGGGCGCATGTGCGGCGGCAATTCGTCGGTCATGGCGGTGTTGTTGGGGGAACGGCCGCCGCCGGTCAAGTGTGCGCTGTTCTTTCCTGCCCCGCTTCGCGGGGGCGGATAAGGAAGGCTACCCCGGCCGGTACTCGCCGGTCCGCGGGTCGCGCTTCAAGGTCGGCAGCGCGGTGCGATCGACCGGCTCGACCGTCGCCCGCTGGTGGGCGTGCTCGAGGTCGGCGTTGATGCGCTGCGTCTCCTTGACGTACCAGCGCACCAGGGCCGCCGCCCCCATCAGGCCGAGCGCAACAGCGAAAACCGGCGGCATTGGGAAACCTCCATCAGAGCCCGTAACGCGCCCACATGGCCCTTGCTTCAAGCCCCGCAATCATGTCCTCAGCAAGGCCGCCGGGCAACAGCAACCCGCCGCTTTTCACCCCGAAGATGCGCCGGCCGAACAGGCCGCGCTCGCTGACGAGCGGCGTCACCACCTTGTCGCCGAACCGCGCCTTGAGCGTAGAGCGCAACTCGCCGATGCCGTCGATGAGGCCGAGCGCGAGCGCCCGCCGGCCGGTCCAATATTCGCCGGAAAACAGATCCGTCTCCGGCCCGGCGAGCTTTCCGCCGCGCCGCGACTTCACCAGGGCGATGAAATCCTGGTGGATGTCCCGCTGCAGGTTTTTCAGCCGTTCGACGTCCTCGGGATCTTCCGGCAGGAACGGGTCGAGCATGGCCTTGTGCTCGCCCGCCGTATAGAGCCGGCGCTCGACGCCGATCTTGGCGATGAGCTTGTCGAAGCCGAACGTGCCGCCGACCACGCCGATCGAGCCGACGATCGAATGCGGATCGGCGATGATCTCGTCGGCGGCGCAGGCGATCATGTAGCCGCCGGACGCCGCGGCGTCCTCGACGAACGCGATCACCTGCCGCTTTTTTTCCTGCGCCAATTCGCGAATGCGGCTGAAGATCAGATGCGATTGCACTGCCGAGCCGCCCGGCGAATTGATGATAAGCGCGACCGCGGCGGCGTTGCGCACGGCAAAGACGCGCTCGAGCGTGCGCGCGACGCCGGCCATGGTCAGGCTCGCGCGCAGCGGCGTCGACAGGCCGATGACGCCGGACAGCCGTACCACCGGCACGACCGGCCGGTCGCCACGCCACCGCGCCGGCACGATGCGCCGCAACGGCGCCAAAATCCGCGTCCATGGTTCGCTCACGCGTTCACCGCCTGTCGGTTCGGTCATGGTTGGTTCGATCATGGCTGGTTCGGTCTGGGGTTGCAGATAGGCGATGGCTGCCAAAGCCTCAAGTAATGGAACGTTAACCCTTTGGAACGCTTCTTGCTCTTTGGCGGCCACAATTGAGGCCGCTCATGGGGCCGTTGTCCGGTGGGGGCGACCGTCGGAGTGCGCGAGCGATGAAAATCTACGTCCTGTTGGCGCTGATCGCCGTCATTGTCGGCTTTTCCCATTGGCCCAGTTCCGCTTGGTCGATCGCGGCGTGGTCGCGACGCGGCCGGGCGAAGGATGGCGCACCGCGGCCCGGTTCGGTGCCCGCCTGATCTTTTCAGCTTTCACGCCACGCGATGGCGTCGCCGCCGCGCAAGATGGCTTCGGCCGCCGGCGTCGGTGTTCCTGCGGGGTCGGCCAGCGTGAGCCCCGGCAGGATCGCAAGCGGCGCGCGGCTGCCTTTGACGGCGCGGACGAGTATGCGAATCGCCGGCGCGTCGGGCTTGGGATAGACCGGCAGCACAGATACCGCGCCGAAAGCGGCGGCGAGCGCGGCGAGCACGCCGCCGAGCCCATCGGCGCGCCAGATCAAGGTCAGCGTGCCGGCGGCGCCGAGGAGGCGCGCCGCGGCGGCGACCCACCGATCGAGCGTTTCGCCCGAAGCCACGTGTGCCAGTCGCTTAGCCTGGTCCGGCGATGGATTGTGGTGGGCAATGTTGAACGGCGGATTCATCAGAACATGCGTCGCCATCCCCGCCGTCAGTCCCGCCGCGGTCAATGACGCCACCGCGCCGGTCACGTCGATGCAGATCGAGCGCACGCGTGGGGCGAGGCCGTTGCGCGCGGCATTTGTTTCCGCGAGAGCCGCCAACGCCGGATCGATCTCGACCAGGGTGACGGCAAGGCCCTCGACGCGGCGCGCCAGCGCCAGCCCGGCGGCGCCGACGCCGGAACCGAGATCGACGGCATGCTCGCCGGACCGCGCAGGCACCGCCGCCGCGAGCAGAATGGCATCGTGGCCGACGCGATGGCCGCGGCGCGGCTGGTGCAGAACGAGCCGGCCGCCGAGCACCGCATCCTCGGTCGTGTCCATCGCGGGCACGTTTATGCCACCGCGTTCAGCGGGCATCGCGGCGCAGCTCGTTGCCGAAGCCGGCCTCCACCAAAAGCCGACGCGCCGCCTCGAACTCGTCCTCGCCGACCAGAATGCGGCGGGGAAAAATGCCGATCGAGCCTTCGAGCACGCTCATGTTCTGATCGGCCACGAGGTGGTCGATGCGCGCGCCCTTGAGCAACGCTTCGATGGCCGAGATCACCACGGCATCGTTGGTGCGAACGAGTTCACGCAAATCTTCAACTCCCACAAATCTTCAACTCCCACAAATCTTCAACTCCCAATCGTCAGCTCCGCCGCCGTTCCTCGCCCGGCGCGCGCAAGGCGAGGTAGGCGATGAGCTTGAACTCGCGCCGGCCGCGCGTCACGGTATCGAGAATCAAGCCGCACGCGATCGACAAAAAGGCGAGCAGCATCAGCCCCATCGACAACACCGCGGTCGGCAGGCGCGGCACCAGGCCTTCCTGCAGGTAGGTGATCAGGATCGGGACGACGAGGCCGACCGATACGATGGCGAGGCCGACGCCGAGGGATCCGAAGAACGGCAGCGGCCGTTCCGCGCGATAGAGCTTGAAGACGGTCCACAAAATCCGCAAGCCGTCGCTCCAGGTCGAGAGCTTGGACGCCGACCCGCTCGGCCGCGAATAATAGGGCGTCGCCACCTCGCCGACCGGCAGCTCCAATTCCAGCGCGTGAATGGTGATCTCCGTCTCGATTTCGAACCCGCCGGAGAGAATCGGAAACGACTTCACGAACCGCCGCGAGAACACCCGATAGCCCGACAGGATGTCGGTGAATGAGCGTCCGAAAATGTGGGTGATGAAGCGCGTCAGCAGCCAGTTGCCGGCGCGGTGTCCCCGACGATAGGCCGCCTCTTCGCGATCGAGGCGCGTGCCGACGACCATGTCGAGCCGCTCGTCGAGGAGCTTCGCCACCATCGCGGGGGCGCTCGGCGCGTCATAGGTCGCGTCGCCGTCGACCAGGACGTAGATATCCGCCTCGACGTCGTTGAACATCCGCCGCACCACGTAGCCCTTGCCCTGATGGGGTTCGCGGCGCACGATCGCGCCGGCCTCCCGCGCGGCGGCCACGGTGCCGTCGGTCGAATTGTTGTCATAGACGTACACGACCGCTTCCGGCAGCGCCGCGCGGAACGCGGCCACGACTTGGGCGACGGCGCGCTCCTCGTTGAAGCAGGGCACCAGGACCGCGACCTGGTAATGGGCTGCGGTGACGCCGTCGGCCAGGCGCTGATTGCTTGACATTCTCCCCTCACCGCCCCACACGCAGCGCGCCGCCGGCGCCGGCGGAACTCATCGCGGACTCCTTGCGGAACTCGAGGCTGACCCGCGAATTCCGTTCAGCGCAACTGGCGGCCTCTTGCCGCTGCACCATACCGTTTCTATGCTCGCGCGTCCCCTGCGGAGAAGCCCACGTGGCCGTCGTTGTTCCGTTCGAAAGTCGCGGTGAACCCTCGATCGATCCATTGAGCGACCTGGTCACCGCCGACATGGAGCGCGTGAACGCCGTCATTCTGTCGCGCACCGGGTCGGACGTCACCATGATCCCGGAGGTCGCCAACCACCTCATCAATTCCGGCGGCAAACGGCTGCGGCCGATGCTGACGCTCGCCTTGGCGCGGCTCACCGGCTATGGCGGCGACGGCCATATCAAGCTCGCCGCGGCGGTCGAGTTCATGCATACGGCGACGCTCCTGCACGACGACGTGGTCGACGAGAGCGAGCTGCGGCGCGGCCGGCTCGCCGCGCGCATGCTGTGGGGCAACGAGGCGAGCGTGCTGGTGGGCGATTTTCTGCTCGGCCAGGCCTTCAAGATGATGGTCGAGGTGGGCAGCCTCAAATCGCTGGAGATTCTCTCCTCGGCCGCCGCCGTGATCGCCGAGGGCGAGGTCATGCAGCTCGCCGCCGCCAAGAACACCGCGACCACCGAGGACGAATATATCGCCGTCATCCGCGCCAAGACCGCGGAATTGTTCGCCGCCGCCTGCGAGGTCGGCCCGGTTTTGTCCGCCCGGCAGCGCGACGAGCAGGCCGCCTGCCGCTCGTTCGGCATGAATCTCGGCATCACCTTCCAGCTCGTCGACGACGTGCTCGATTACGGCGGCGCCTCCGCCAAGCTCGGCAAGAATGTCGGCGACGATTTCCGCGAGGGCAAGATCACGCTGCCGGTGGTGCTGGCGTTCCGCCGCGGCGGCGACGCCGAACGCGAGTTCTGGCGCCGCACGCTCGAGCGCGGCGAAGCGACCGACGCCGACCTCGAACACGCCATCGGCCTCATGACCAAACACCGCGCCATCGAGGACACCATCGGCCGCGCCCACCATTACGGCGCCATCGCCCGCGACGCGCTCGCTTTGTTCCCCGACTCGCGGATGAAGACGGCGCTGGCCGAGACCGTCGATTTCTGCATCGCACGGACGTATTGACGCCGCATCCGTAGGGGCGCCCCTTGTGGGCGCCCGCTCCGCGGACGAGGGCGACCACAAGGGTCGCCCCTACGCACCGCTTCCGAGGGTGCCCGCCCGCACCCACCAGTGCTGATATTTTCCGCGCAAGGTCTTGGCGGCCGCCCGCGCGGCGATGGCGGAGGAAAACAGCCCGAAGCAGGTCGCGCCGGAGCCGGACATGCGGGCGAGCCGGCAGCCGGGCAGCGCGCGGAGCGCCGCCAGCACGTCGCCGATCACCGGCGCGATGGCGATGGCCGGGCGTTCGAGATCGTTCGATTGCGTGTCGAGAAATTCCAACAATGCGTCGCGGCTCGCCAGCGTGGCGACCGCGTCGATCGCGGGCGGCACCGCGGCCGCGACCGGCGCGGCCATTGCGCGAACACCGCCTTGGTCGGCACGGCGACGCCGGGATTGACCAGCACGGCCGGCAGCGCGCGGCAAAGCGAGCGGCGCCGACAGCACTTCGCCGATGCCGCGCATGATGCGCGGGCGCGGATCGAGGCATACCGGCACGTCGGCGCCGGTCGAGCGCGCGGCCTCGTAGAGGCGCGCGTCGTCGCGGGCGATGCCGTTCGCCTGCGCCAATAGCCGCAGCGCCGCGGCGGCGTCGGACGAGCCGCCGCCGAGCCCGGCCGCGACCGGCAGCCTTTTGTCCAACCGAAACGCGCCGACGCCGAGGCCCGGGCACCGCACGGCCAGCGCACGCGCGGCCTTGAGCACAAGATTGTCGGCGCCGTCGCCGGCCTGCGCCGCGCTCGGCCCGCGCACCGTCAAAGCGAGTTCGCCGCCCGGGACAAAGCTCAAGCGGTCGCCGAAATCGGCGAACACGACCAGGCTTTCGAGCTCGTGATAGCCGTCGGCGCGGCGGCCGACGACCCGCAGCGTCAGATTGACCTTAGCCGGAGCGAAATCGGCCAGCGCAACGGACCAGGACAACGCTCAACCGCCGTTGCCGACTTTCTTCGGCTTCGCCGCGTCGGCCGCCGAGGAGGTGTCTTCCGGCAGCCCGGATTTGAGCTTGGCCTCGATCTTGACGAGTTCTTCCGGTTCCGGATTGAGGTCCTTGGCGTGCGACCATTGGAAGCGCGCTTCCAAGGTCCGGCCGACCCGCCAATAGGCGTCGCCGAGGTGGTCGTTGATGGTCGAGTTGTCGGGCTTGAGCTCGACCGCGCGCTCGAGATTCTTCACCGCCTCGTCGTAATTGCCGACGCGGTAATAGGCCCAGCCGAGCGAGTTGACGATATAGCCGTCGTCGGGGCGTTGCTCGACGGCGCGGCGGATCATGTCGGTGCCTTCGTCGATATGCACGCCCTGGTCCACCCACGAGAAGCCGAGATAGTTGAGAACGAGCGGCTGGTCGGGCTTGAGCTGGAGCGCCTTTTTCAGGTCGGCCTCGGCCAGCGGCCATTGATGCGAACGCTCGTAACAGATGCCGCGGAAATAGAACATGACCCAGTTCGACGGCTGCAGGTCCGCCACCGTGGCGATGGCCTTGCTGTAGACGTTGGCGCTGGCGGCGAATTCCTTGCGGCCGCGCAGGATATTGCCGAGCGCCATGATGGCTTCGGTATCCTTCGGATGCTCGGCGATCAGCTTTTCGAGCCGCTTCTTGGCCTCGTCGGTGCGGTCGAGCTGGTCGAGATCGGAGGCGACCTGGATTTCCGCGTTGGGCCGCAGCGGCGACGACGGCGCAATGCGGTCGTAGACCTTGATCGCCAGATCGGGCTTCTTGAGCGACTCGTAAAGATCGGCGAGCGACAACAAAGCGAGCGAATGGTTCGGCTCCAGATAGAGCGCGAGCTGCAGATAGATGAGCGCCAAATCCTCGCCGCCGCGGCGGCCGATCGAGGCGCCGAGCCCGTAGAGCGCTTCCGCCGCGCCGGCCTGCGCCGAATCGGCGAGCGCCGGCAGCTTGTCGCCCGCGGCGATCTCCTTCATCTCCTCGATCACCAGCGGATGGTCGGGCACCGATTTGGCGAAGTCCTGATAGATTTTCAGCGCCTGGTCCTTGTCGCCGTTGCGCGAGAGGAAGCGGCTGTAGGCCTGGACGGTACGCAGCGCGGCGGGGTCGGCCTTGTAGGCGCGCTCGTAGCGCTTGCCGGCCTCCTTCTTGTTGCCGGCGAGGTCGAGAATGAGACCGGCATGCAAATCCTTGAAGATGCCGTACCATTCCGGACCGGCGAGGTGGTCCAAACTGTCGACCGCCGCGCGGGTGTCGCCGGCGCCTTCGAGCGCCCACGCCGATAGCATCACGGCCGTCAGATCGGTCACCGGGCCGCGCACCGACTGGGCGAAATTCTGCCGGGCCGTCCCGTATTGCTTCTGCTTGAGCGCGCGCACGCCGACCACGAGCCGGGCGATGCGGTCGTTGCGATCGACCTGCAACACCCGTTCGGCGAGCTTGGCGGCTTCATCGATGTCGCCATCGCCCAGGATCGAAAGAAACGTGCGGCTCAAGAGATCGGCATTGCGCGGATCGGCCTTCAGCGCGTTGAGGTAATAGGCGGCGGCGGTCGCCGAGTCGCGTTCGACGCCGGCATGGCGGGCCGAAAGGTAGCTGCCGGCGACGGTATCGTGGGCGAGTTCCTGCGGGGTCGGCGCCTGGGCGGCGAGCGCTGATGGCAAACCCAGAACGACAGCGGCGCCGACGAGGGCGGCGTGCCAGGACAGCAGCGAATGAGTTACGACCTCTCCATTGGCAAACTTCAAGAATCGGTGCCCGGGCGCCCTTGCCACGAGAATGAACGTTTTGCCCCGCGCCCGCAAGGACGCCTGACCGGCCGAAAACGCCGCCCGGCGGCTGGCAAGGACCCGCTTTCCCTAGGCCCCGACGGCGGCAAAATCGCGGCAGAACGACCGTTGGCTATTCGACGCATGCTGGGCGCGAGCAGATCACATGTTCGGATAATTCGGCCCGCCGCCGCCTTCGGGCGGAACCCAGGTGATGTTCCCATTCGGGTCCTTGATGTCGCAGGTTTTGCAGTGGACGCAGTTCTGCGCGTTGATGACGTAGCGCGGCTTGCCGGCGTCCTCGACCCACTCATAGACGCCGGCCGGGCAATAGCGCGCCGACGGGCCGGCATAAACGTTGAGCTCGGAGGATTTTTGCAAGGCGGCGTCGCGCACGAGAAGATGCACCGGCTGATCCTCCTCGTGATTGGTGTTCGAGAGATAGACCGAGGACAGCCGGTCGAAGGTGAGCTTGCCGTCGGGTTTTTGATAGACGATGCGCCGACATCGCGCCGCCGGCTGGAGCGTCGCGGAGTCGGGCTTGCCGTGCGCGAGCGTGCCCAGGATTGAAAACCCGAGCGTGTTGGTCCACATGTCGAAGCCGCCGAGCGCGATGCCGGCGAGCGTGCCGAGCTTCGACCACAGTGGCTTGACGTTGCGCACGCGGCGCAAATCCTTGCCGATCGGCGAGCCGCGCCACACCGCCTCGTAGCCGGAGATTTCGTCGTGCAAGCGCCCCGCCGCGAGCGCCGCGGCGACATGCTCGGCCGCCATCATGCCGGAGAGGATCGCATTGTGGCTCCCCTTGATCCGCGGCACATTCATGAACCCGGCCGCGCAGCCGATCAGCGCGCCACCGGGGAAAGTCAGCTTCGGCACCGACTGCCAGCCGCCCTCGGTGATGGCGCGCGCGCCGTAAGAGATGCGCCGGCCGCCGGCGAAGGTGTCGCGCACCAGCGGATGGGTCTTGAAGCGCTGGAACTCCTCGAACGGCGACAGATAGGGATTGGCGTAATTGAGGTGCACGACAAAGCCGACCGCGACCAGATTGTCGCCGAAATGATAAAGAAACGAGCCGCCGCCGGTCGCGTTGTCGAGCGGCCAGCCCATGGTGTGCTGGACGAGACCCGCCTGGAATTTCTCCGGCGCGACCTGCCACAATTCCTTGAGGCCGATGCCGAATTTCTGCGGCTGCCGGCCGTCGCCGAGGCCGAGGCGCGCGATCAGCGTCTTCGACAGGCTGCCGCGCGCGCCTTCGGCGAACAGCGTGTATTTGGCGCGCAATTCCATGCCGCGGGTGAAGCTCGCCTTGTGATGCCCGTCCTTGCCGATGCCCATGTCGCCGGTCGCGATCCCGGCGACCGCACCGTTCTCGAACAGCACCTCGGTCGCGGCGAAGCCCGGATAGATTTCGACGCCGAGCGCTTCGGCTTGCCGCGCAAGGTAGCGGCAGACGTCGCCGAGCGAGACGATGAAATTGCCGTGGTTGCTCATGAGCGGCGGCATCAGCGCGTTCGGCACGCGCAGCGCACCGGAGGGGCCGAGCGCATAGAAGCGGTCCGCGGTCACCGCGGTCTTGACCAGACTATCGTCGCCGCGCCATTCCGGCTCGAGGCTGTCGAGCCCGATCGGATCGATCACGGCACCGGAGAGGATGTGGACGCCGACTTCGGAGCCCTTCTCCACCACCACCACGGAGGCGTCGGGCGCGGCCTGCTTGAGCCTGATCGCCGCGGCGAGCCCGGCCGGGCCGGCGCCGACCACGACCACGTCGAATTCCATCGCCTCGCGTGCGGGAAGATCCGCTGCGTTCATGACTTTCTCCACAATTCACTTTCTCCAGAAGTCCCCGGCCGCGCGGCGCAATACGCGCGCATAACGCAAAAGGGCATGGCGTAAAAGAATTGTTTCATGCTTTCACCATGCCGCCTAGACTTGTTTGCACATGGTCCCCACGCTCAAAGCCGCGCGCGAACTGATCGCTTTCTATCTCGACGCCGGGGTCGATGCGCTCCTCGGCGAGGAGCCGATCGACCGCTTCGCCGACGAGGCTAAAACGTCCCCTCCCCCTGAAAGGGGGAGGCCGGCCCCCACCCTTCCCTCCCCCGCGAGCGGGGGAGGGAAGGGTGGGGGTCGGGTGGGGGTCCGTGACAAATTCGCTCCCGCTCCCACGGACCCCTCCCCGGGTCGCCTGCAGCGACCCGGCCCTCCCCTTTCAGGGGAGGGTACGTCGCAGGCCCTTGCCGCTCCCCCCTCCGCCGAAGCCGCCGTCATGGCGGCGCGCGAAGCGGCCAAGAGCGCCAAGAATCTCGACGAGTTGCGCGCGCTTCTGGAAAACTTCGAAGGCTGCATGCTGCGCGCGACGGCGACGCGGCTCGTGTTCGCCGACGGCCAGCCGGGAAGCCGCGTCATGTTTGTCGGCGAGGCGCCGGGGCGCGACGAAGACATCGCCGGCGTCCCCTTCGTCGGCCGCTCGGGCAAGCTCCTCGACCTCATGATGGCGGCGATCGGGCTTAATCGCACCAAGGTCTATATCGCCAACGTCGTGCCGTGGCGGCCGCCCGGCAACCGCACGCCGACGCCGCAGGAAACCGCCATCTGCCTCCCCTTCATCCGCCGCCAGATCGAGCTTGCCGACCCCGACATTCTCGTCTGCCTGGGCCAGCCGGCGACGCAGACGCTCCTCGGCACCAAGGAAGGCATCACCAAGACGCGCGGGCGCTGGTTCAAATACGACACCGGCAGCCGCGAGATCCGCGCGGTCGCGACCTATCACCCGGCGTTCCTGTTGCGCAGCCCGCTGCAGAAGCGCCTCGCCTGGCGGGATTTTCTGGCGCTCAAAAAAGCGTTGGCGTCGTAGGGGCGGCCCTTGTGGCCGCCCTTTCGGCGGCGATATTCGCAAAACTCCGGCGCGAAAGCGTCACCATGACGCTTATCGTTGCCGGCGAGGGATACCACCGAGACACAATGTAGCTCTGCCGGCACCTGCACGCGCGTCTCGAAACGTTGTATAAGCCTGCCGCCGGACCTTTGCCGGCTCGTTGTCTTCGTTGCGAACACGCAGGAGACTCGACATGGGTGCGCCGCGCCGTTTCTGGCTCGAAATCGCCGCCGTCTTGGTGGCGAAAGCGGTCGCATTGACCGCGCTTTATTTGATCTTCTTCGCGAATCCTCCGCCATTGCCGGACCTTGCGGTCCACGTCTTCCAAGCCGGAGAGACCCGATGAGCGGCGTCAACGTCGTCGAATTGTCACGGCTGCAGTTCGCGCTCACGGCGCTCTATCATTTTCTGTTCGTGCCGCTGACGCTCGGGCTCTCCGTGCTGCTCGCGATCATGGAGAGCGTCTACGTCATGACCGGCCGCCAGATCTGGCGCGACATGACGCTGTTCTGGGGCATCCTGTTCGGCATCAATTTCGCCATGGGGGTGGCGACCGGCATCACCATGGAATTCCAGTTCGGCACCAACTGGTCCTACTACTCGCAATATGTCGGCGACATTTTCGGCGCGCCGCTGGCGATCGAAGGCCTGATGGCGTTCTTCCTGGAGGCGACCTTCATCGGGCTGTTCTTCTTCGGCTGGGACCGCTTGAGCAAGCCGGGCCATCTCGCCGTCACCGGATGCGTCGCGCTCGGCTCCAACTTCTCGGCGCTGTGGATCCTCGTCGCCAATGCGTGGATGCAGCATCCGGTCGGCGCCCGCTTCAATCCCGACACCATGCGCATGGAAGTCACCGATTTCTTCGCCGTGATTTTCAACACCGTCGCGCAATCGAAGTTCGTCCACACCGTCAGTGCCGGCTATGTGACGGGGTCGATATTCGTGCTGTCGATCAGCGCCTTCTACCTGCTGCGCGGCCGCCACATCGAGTTCGCCAAGCGCTCGATGACGGTCGCCGCGTCGTTCGGGCTCGCCTCGGCGCTGTCCGTCGTCGTCCTCGGCGACGAGAGCGGCTACACCACGACGCAGAACCAGAAGACCAAGATCGCGGCGATGGAAGCGATCTGGCACACCGAGGCGGCGCCGGCGCCGCTGACCATTTTCGGCATCCCCGACGCGGCGCACCGCGAGACGCGCGACAAGATCAACGTCCCCTGGCTGCTCGGCCTGATCGCGACGCGCTCGATCTCGACCCCGGTGCCGGGCCTTTTCAACCTGGTCGACGAGGCGAAGGCCCGCATCCGCCTCGGGATCGAAGGCTATACGGCCATGCAGAAGCTGCGGGCCGATCCGCAGGACGGCGCCGCGCGCAAGACGGTCGACGAACGGCAGAACGATATCGGCTATGCCATGCTGCTGCGCCGCTATGTCGACGATCCGAGCAAAGCGAGCGACCAGCAAATCGAACGGGCGGCCTGGGACACGGTGCCGGATGTCGGCGTTTTGTTCTGGTCGTTCCGCATCATGGTCGGGCTCGGCTTCTATTTCATCGCGCTGTTCGCCGTCATGTTCTATGTCGCGTCGCGCCGACAGCTCGATCGCCGGCGGTGGCTGTTGCGGATCGCGCTGCTCTCGCTGCCGCTGCCCTGGATCGCGGCCGAGGTCGGCTGGGTCGTCGCCGAATACGGCCGCCAGCCATGGATCATTGAAGGTCTGCTGCCGACGTTCCTGGCCGCCTCGCCCATTCCGGTCGCGAGCGTCTGGATCAGCCTGATCGGCTTCGTCGTATTCTATACGTCGCTGCTCGTCGTCGACCTCTATCTGCTGATCAAATACGCGCGTCTCGGTCCGACCGAGAGCTGGGAGATACCCGACCTCGCAGCGCGGCAGGCACCGCCCGGCGGCGCGGCCGTCGATCGGGCGACGCTGCACGTGACGCCTCTTCCCGCGGAGTGACCCCGATGCCGGTGCCGATCGATTACGCAACGCTGCGGCTGATCTGGTGGGCCCTGCTCGGCGTCCTCCTCATCGGCTTCGCCGT
Source organism: uncultured Pseudomonadota bacterium (assembly GCA_963836095.1). Taxonomy (GTDB): domain Bacteria; phylum Pseudomonadota; class Alphaproteobacteria; order Rhizobiales; family Xanthobacteraceae; genus BOG-931. Next base: position 581,482 of record CAWIHU010000007.1, on the reverse strand, counting down.
CTTCGACGGCTTCGATCTCGGCACGGCGATGCTGCTGCCGTTCGTCGGCCGCACCAACACCGACCGCCGCGTGCTGATCAATTCCGTCGGCCCGGTCTGGGAAGGCAACCAGGTGTGGTTCATTCTCGGCGGCGGCGCCGCGTTTGCAGCCTGGCCGCCGCTCTATGCAATCTCGTTCTCCGGATTCTATATCGCGATGTTCATCGTCCTGGTCGCGCTGATCCTGCGTCCGGTGGCGTTCAAGTTTCGCGGCAAGGTCGACAATCCGCTGTGGCGCGGCATTTGGGATTGGGCGCTGTTTCTCGGCGGCCTGGTGCCTTCGCTGATCTTCGGCGTGGCGTTCGGCAATCTGTTGCAGGGCGTGCCTTTCCATTTCGACGACGAACTGCGCGGCGTCTATACGGGAGGTTTTTTCGCGCTGCTCAATCCGTTCGCGATTCTGTGCGGGCTCGTCAGCGTCATGATGCTGGCGGCGCACGGAGCCGCTTATCTTCACATGAAGACGGTCGGGGATATCGCAGCGCGCGCGCGGCGTGCGGGCATCGCCACCAGCCTGTTGACGCTGATCCTGTTCGCGGCGGCCGGATTGTGGATCTATGCCGGCATCAAGGGATACGCCCTGTCGCAACCGATGGACCATGCCGGTCCTTCCACGCTGCTGCGCAAGACGGTCGAGATCGCACCGGGTGCGTGGCTCGACAATTATCACGCCGAGCCGTGGACCATGGCGGCGCCGCTCCTCGGACTGCTCGGACCGCTTATGACCGCGGTGTTGCTGCTGGCCCGCCGGCCGCTGAGCGCCTTCCTCGCCAGCGCACTCGGACTTCATCGGCATCATCGCGACGCCGGGGCTCGCCATGTTCCCGTTCATGCTGCCGTCGTCCGCCGCGCCGAACGCGAGCCTGACGGTGTGGGACGCGTCGGCGAGCCAGCTGACATTGTTCATCATGCTGGTGGCGGTGGTGATCTTCCTGCCGATCGTTCTCGCCTACACGGCGTGGGTCTACCGCGTGCTGCACGGCAAGATCACGCCGGAACTGTTCGAAACCAACCGGCAGGCTTATTAGAGCATGTTCCGCAAAAGTCTCTAGGACCCGGGGAGCAGATTGATGTGGTATTTCGCCTGGGTGCTCGGTCTCGGCCTCGCTTGTGCGTTTGCGATTTTGAATGCGATGTGGCTCGAGCTCGACCCGCGCTACGCCGCGAGCGTCAGCGCGCAACCGCTCAATCCTGACGATCAGCGCGAAACCTCAGTTTCCGCGCCCTGACGGCTCTTTCGTCGCCGGCCCGCCCGCGGGCGCGCTCGCCGGCCGGATCATGCCCCAGCCGATCCGTAGCGGCGGCAGCCGGCCGCGCACCGGGCGGTCGAAGGTCTTCGGCACTTCGGCGACGAGATCGGGGAAGCGCTCCCTGATCGCCGGCGGCGGTTCGGCGCTCGTTTCCGTAGCGGGCCACACCACGACGGCGCCCTGCGCCGCGACATCCTGCGCGGTGACCCAGGGCGAACGTGCCGGGTCGGCGGCGAGGTAGACGCTCGGCCGGCTCGGCGCGGCGACCGCGACGAGCGCCGCGATGGTCTCGTCACCGCTCACGATCGCGAGCGGGCGCCCGGTCCGGCGCTCGAAGTTTTGGGCAAAGAAACGGCCCATGGCGTTCGCCGGCTGCGCGACTTTCAGATCGGTCGCGGTCGCCCACGGCAATACCGCGATCACGAGCGGAACGAAAATCACCGGCACGATCAGCAGACCGGCCCAGGCGTAGCCGACGATGCGCGGATGATGGAGCGTGATGCGGTCGCCGACCGCGACGATCACGGCGAGGCCGGACAAGACCAAGAGCGGCGCGAAGCCGCCGATCGGCAGCCGCTCGCCGAACAGCACGGCCACGATCGTCGCCGCGAGCGCCGGGGCGAACGCGAACGTCTTCACATAGGTCCGAGCGAACTGCTCGATCGGCGCGCGGGCGAAAACCGGCGCCTGGCCGAAGGTACGCGGCCAGCCGCTCGCCAGCACGACCAGAATCGCGAGCCCGGCGTGGGCGACGACAAGCCCGGCGACGAGCCGCAGCCACGCCGCCGTGTTGCCGCCGGCCGTCTCGGCGGCGCGCAGGCGATCGAGCGCCGGCAACAGACGCTCGCCCGGCGCGCCGAGCCAGAAAATATGCAGGAACAGAAAACACACGAGCGCGATGCCGACCATGATCGGCTCGTTGGCGCGCAGCGATTCGCGGCCTCGCGCGGTCGCAGCAGTGAAGACGACGACGAGGCCGATGAGAATGACGGCGACGGCGGAGGTGGCGAGCAAAAGCGCCGCGGCGGCGCCGAGCACGAACCACGACGCGCGCTGTTTTTGCATGACGGCGCGCCAGTAATGCAGCAGCAGCAGCGCCCACAACGCCGCGGTCAAGAGCGGCGGACCGAAATCGGGGGTCGGCACGGTGAAGACGGAGATGCCCGTCATCAGGAGCACCGCCATGGCCGCGTGCGTCGCGCCGACCATCGCGCTGCCGAGCAGAAAGACGCAGGCATAGGTCGTGGCGACGCAGAGCTGTGCGAGCAGATAGACGGCAAACAGGCCGCCGACGCGGAACGCGGCTTCGGCGAGCCAATAGGCCAGCGGCGGGCCGAACTCGCCCCGCAGCGGGAATTGACGGCCGATCGTCAGCACCTGCGGCAGGTCGCCCGGCGGCGCCGAATAGAACACCATCGGCACCAGCACCCACAGCGCCGTCTGCGCCAGCGTCGCGAGCGCGAACACCAGCGCCGGACGCGTGCGCAAGCCTTCGACGTAGAGCGGAACAGAGAGCATCGTCTACAACGGCAGTTCGCCGGCGACGATCTCGTCCGCGTCGGCGTCCGCCGCGGCGAGCGCGCCTGCGATCGGCGCGAACGAGCGGCGGTGATGGATCGTCGGACCGAGGCGGTCGAGCGCAGCAAAATGCTCCGGCACGCTGTAGCCCATGTGGCGCTCGAAGCCGTAGCCGGGATGGGCGGCGCCGAGGCAGGCCATCAGCCGGTCGCGCGTCACCTTGGCGACGATCGACGCCGCCGCAATCGAGGCGACGAGGCCGTCGCCGCCGACGACTGCCTCGCAGTCGCAGCCGGCGTCGATGCGGTCGCGGCCGTCGACGAAGACGAGGCGCGGCCTGACGGGAAGCGAGGCCACCGCGCGCGCGAGCGCCCACAGCGACGCGCGCAGGATATTGTCGCGATCGATCCGCGCCGGCGGCGCCATCGCCACCGCGACCTGGGCCCGCGCGCAGATGCGCTCGTACAGCACCTCGCGGCGCTCGGCCGTCAGCCGTTTGGAATCGTCGAGGCCGCGCGGCACGTCGTTCGGATCGAGGATCACCGCCGCGGCGACGACCGGCCCGGCCAGCGGCCCGCGCCCGGCCTCGTCGCAGCCCGCCACCGGCCAGACCCCGCGCTTGAGCGCCAGGCGCTCGCGGCGGAAGGTCGGGCGTGGCACCTCTTCGCCCAGCGGCAGGCGCGGCGCTTTGGTTCCCTTGGGACTCATGGCCCCAACATGACCATGTCGCGGCGCGATCCGCAACGACGGCCGTCAAATGCAGTGCCCTTGTAGCTTCGCCTTCACGTTCATGGGCAACTGCAAGTGCCCTGCTAAAGCAGCCGGACGAACTCTTCAACGGTGAAGCCGGATTGGCGGATAATCGATCGCAGCGTCGCTCGTTTAAGATCTCTTCCGGCGTGGACCGGAACCGTCACGTTCCGCCGCGGATCCGTCGGATAGACGAGAACGTGTGGCTGCCGACAATTCTATCGACCACGAAGCCGGCTTTGGCCAGGGCTCTCACGACTTGCCTGCCATTGACGACCGGCAGCCGCCCGCCGTTCATGGTTATGCGGCGACGGTGACGCGGCGAATCTCCGGACGCGCGTCGGACGGAATCGCCAGGCCATGATCGCGCCGGTAGGCCACGATGGCGCGAATGGCTTCCTCCGCATTGGCGAGCGCTTCTTGCTCGGTGTCACCTTCCGTCACCACTTCCGGCAGGGCGGGAACGAGTACAGTGAACCCGCCCTCTTCTTGTGGTTCGAGAATGATCGAGAAGCTGTAATTTTCCGCCACTCTCTTGCTCCTGCCCATATAATTGCTTGTCAAGGTAGCAAACGGGACCGGCGCGTCAATGAAGTGCATCGCAACCCGCAACGCGGGCCATATTTCTCAAAACAAGCTCAGCTGCTCCGACACCGGCCGCGGCGGGCTGAAATGCTCGGTGGTGATCTTCACCTTGGTCGCATTGAAACCGAGCCGCTCGCAGGCGACTTCGAAGCGGCGGCCGATCATCCAGGCGATCGGACCGTTGCCGGTCATGCGGGCGCCGAAGGTCGAATTGTAGTCCTTGCCGCCGCGCATGTCGCGGATGAGCTTGAAGACGTGGCGGTAGCGGTCGGGAAAATTCGTCATCAGCCATTCGCGAAACAGATCGCGCACTTCGAGCGGCAGCCGCAACAGCACGTAGCCCGCGTGGCGCACGCCGGTCGCCGCGACGGCGTCGAGAATGCGTTCGATCTCGGCGTCGTTGAGCGCCGGGATGATCGGCGCGACCAAAGTCGAGGTCGGCACGCCGGCCTCGACCAACCGCCGTAGCGCCTCGAGCCGGCGCGGCGGCGTCGACGCGCGCGGCTCCATGGTCCGCGCCAGTTTCGGATCGAGCGTCGTCACCGAGATCGCCACCTTGGCGAGGTTGCGCTTGGCCATGCGCGACAGAATATCGAGGTCGCGCACCACCAGCGCCGACTTGGTCACGATGCCGACCGGATGGCCGGCGCGTTCCAGCACTTCGAGCACCCGGCGCATGATCTGGTGGCGCTTTTCGATCGGCTGATAGGGATCGGTGTTGGTGCCGATGGCGATGATCTTCGGCACATAGCCCGGCGCCGACAATTCGCGCTCGAGCAATTCGGGCGCGTTCGGCTTCGCGAACAGTTTCGATTCGAAGTCGAGCCCCGGCGACAGCCCGAGATAGGCATGGGTCGGCCGCGCGAAGCAGTAGACGCAGCCGTGCTCGCAGCCGCGATACGGATTGATCGAACGGTCGAACGAAATATCCGGCGAATTGTTGCGGGTGATGATTTTCCGCGTGGCGTCGACGGTGACGCTGGTCTTGAACGGCGGCAGGTCCTCCAAGGCATCCCAGCCGTCGTCGAACGCGACGCGGGCGAGGGGCTCATAGCGTCCGGAGGCGTTCGACAACGCGCCGCGGCCGCGCCGGCGTTCGCGTTCGACGACGACGCCGGGAGCGACCGCAACCGCGGCGGCGCCCTTCTCGCCCGCCGGCGAGGGCAGCGGTGCCGGCGGGCGCTTCAAAGCAGTACTAAGTGTCATGGCGACAAGTTAACGCGCCCGCACGAACAAAACAAGAACAAATCCGCGTGAAGGCCAAACTTGACGAGTTCCGTACGGTGCCGTACAGTGGATTTGAGGTGAACATGAGCGCACTGCCACGCAAAGGCGCCGAAGAAGCCCGCAATCAGCTTCCCGATCTTCTCGACGCGGCTGAAAGAGGCAAATCGACGATCATTACCAGGCACGGCCGGGCCGTAGCTGCGCTGGTGCCCATGGAAGCCTATGGGGCGGCCCTACGCCAGGAAGCTCTGTTGCCGCTCGCCGGGTCCGGCCGCGGACTATGGGGAAAGGACAGCGCCAAAACGCTCCGCAGATTGCGTGACGAATGGAACCGTTAGCTTTCGGCGATCTTCCGGATCAGGCATTGCTCCTGCTGGATTCGGCCCCGATCATTTACGTGCTCGAGGCTCATCCTAAATTCGGACCGCGCTTCGAGCCGATCTTCGCAGCACACGCGGCGGGGCGCCTGCGCTTCGCCGTCACGACGGTCACCATCGTCGAGGTATTGACCGGACCGCTGCAGGCCGCCAATGAGGCGCTGGCGCGGCGTTATCGCGCCGTCCTGGAATCATGGCAGCCGATTGAACTTGACGTTGACATCGCAGAAAGCGCGGCGCGGTTGCGGGCTTCGCTCCGCCTCGGCCTCGCGGACGCCGTTCAGGCCGCGAGCGCGCTCGCGATCAATGCGGCGGCTCTCGTCACGCACGACCGCGATTTCTCGCGCGTGCAGTCGCTGCGCATAATTTGCTAGAGGCTTGGCGCCACACGAAATGCTGAGCGTCATCATCGCGACACGGGATTCGGAACGGGCGCTGGTGCGGACGCTCGCGGCCCTCGTTCCCGGAGCGACCGCCGGTCTCATCACCGAGGTGCTGGTGGCGGACGCCGGCTCGCAAGACGACACCGCCGCGGTGGCAGATGTCGCCGGTTGCGTCTACCTTCGCTGGACGGTCCGCTCGGCGGCCGGCTGAAACGGGCGGCGGCGGCGACGCGCGCGCCGTGGCTTCTCTTCCTCAAGCCCGGCACCATCCTCGATTCCGTCCTGGACTGGTGAAGCCCGGCATTTCATCGAGCAGTGCGAGCCCGACGCCCGCGCGGCCATGTTCCGGCGCGGCGCCCATGGCCAGCCGGCGCTGCGCGAGGCGCTCTCGCTCCTCGTTGCCGCGCTGGTGGCGCGGCCGTCGCCCGACCAGGGCCTGATCATCTCGAAGCAATTTTATGACCGCCTGGGCGGGCACCCGGAAGACGCCGCCGATCCGGAGGCGGAGTTCATCCGCCGGCTCGGCCGGCGGCGCGCCGTGACACTCTCCGCCGCCGCGTTCCAGTCGCGCTAGCGGCTCGTCATTGCGACGCTCTTCACGGCTTGATACTTGACTAAGTCAAGTACTTGTCCGAAGCTCGCCGCATGACGGCCGCGCAGGACATGGCCAGACAAGACCTGGAGCGCCGCATCGCCGCGGTGCGCCGCTTCAACCGCTTCTACACGCGCCAGATCGGCGTGCTGCGCAAAACCTATCTCGACAGCCCCTATTCGCTCGGCGAGTCGCGCCTCCTTTACGAGATCGCGCAGCGCGGCGCGGTGACGGCGAGCGGGATCGGCCGCGCGCTCGATCTCGACGCCGGCTATCTGAGCCGCGTACTGCGCGATTTCGAGCGGCGCGGCCTCATCGTGCGCGAGCCGTCGGCGACCGACGCGCGGCAAAGCCATGTGACGCTCACGGCGCGCGGCCGCAAGACGTTCGCGCCGCTGGAACACCGCTCGCAGGGCAGCACCGCGGCCATGCTCGGCGCGCTCGACGCCGCCGAGCAAACACGGCTGGTCGAGGCGATGGCGACGATCGAAGCCTTGCTCGGCGGCACGGGCGACAAAACAGGCCCGGCGGCCGCGCGCAGCTACCGCCTGCGCGCGCCAAAACCCGGCGATTTCGGCTGGATCGTCAAACGCCACGCCGAGCTGTACGCGCAGGAGTATGGCTGGACCGAGCCGTTCGAGGGCGTGTGCGCGCAGATCGTCGCCGACTTCGTCAACAAATCGCGATCGCAGGCGCGAGCGCTGCTGGATCGCCGAGATGGAAGGCGGCAATGTGGGCTCGATCATGCTGGCCAAGGAGACCGATACCACGGCCCGCATCCGTCTCCTGCTGGTCGATCCTGCAGCGCGCGGGCTCGGCCTCGGCGCGCGGCTGACCAACGAGTGCATCCGCTTCGCGCGGCGCGCCCAGTACCAGAAAATCACGCTGTGGACCCACAGCGTGCTCGAAGCCGCCCGCCACATCTACGCCGAGGCCGGCTTCACGCTGATGCGCTCCGAGCGGCACAACAGCTGGGGCCGGGCCGTGGTGAGCGAGCACTGGGATTTGACGCTGTAGGTGCGGCGCCTGCGTGGCACTTCACCGTCATCCTGAGGTGGCCGCGAAGCGGCCCTCGAAGGACGCTCGGAACTCGTGCCATGCACCCTTCGAGGCTCGCTTCGCTCGCACCTCAGGGTGACGATACTTTTTCGCGACGAAAATATTTGATTTGGCGCCGCAACCTACACCACCGCCCCTTGCGCCTTCGGCCTTCGCAAATGCTCGTCGAGCCGTGGCATGATCTCGACGAAATTGCAGGGGCCGTAGCGGTAGTCGAGCTGGTGCACCAGAATTTCGTCCCAGGCGTCCTTGCAGGCGCCGGGCGAGCCGGGCAGGCAGAAGATATAGGTCGCATTGGCGACGCCGGCGGTGGCGCGCGACTGGATGGCGGACGTGCCGATCTTCGGAAAGCTGATCACCAGGAACAGCGCCGAGAACGCGTCCATCTTCTTCTCGAACAGCGGCTCGACCGCCTCGGGCGTGACGTCGCGGCCGGTGAAGCCGGTGCCGCCGGTAGTGATGATCACGTCGATCACCGGATCCGCGATCCAGGTTTTGACGCGGCCGCGGATGGCGTCGATGTCGTCGGTGACGATCGAGCGCTCGGCGACCAGATGACCGGCGGCGCCGATCCTTTGCACCAACAGCGCGCCGGATTTGTCGTCCTTTAGATTTCTGGTGTCGGAAATCGTCAGCACCGCAAATTTCAGCGGTACAAATTGCTTGTTCTCGTCAATACCGGGCATGTCTACACCTACGCAACCACATCCGCTCGTCCCCGCTTGCGCGGGGATCGGCGGACGTTCGACGACAGTCATATTACACTAAAGCGCGCCCGCCGACATGGTATCGCAGGCGGAAACCTTGCCCTGCTGGAATCCGGCCAAGAACCAGCGCTTGCGCTGCGCCGAGGTGCCATGGGTGAAAGAGTCAGGCGCGACAAAGCCTTGCATCTCCTTCTGCAGCCGGTCGTCGCCGATGGCGGACGCTGTTTGCAGCGCATGATCGACGTCGCCGGGGTCGAGAAAATTATGCTTGGCCTGGGCGCGGTTCGCCCACACGCCGGCCAGGCAGTCCGCCTGCAGCTCCACGCGCACCTGCAGCGCATTGGCATCGGCCTTGCTCGCGGACGCCTGCTGCATCTGCGTCACCCGCGGCAGGATGCCGAGTTCGTTCTGCACGTGATGGCCGACCTCGTGGGCGATGACATAGGCTTCGGAAAACCGGCACGCGCTCTTGTCCGAGCAGCCACCGAACTTGGTCTGCAGGTCGTCGAAGAACGAGGTGTCGAGATAGACGCGCCGGTCCTGCGGGCAATAGAACGGCCCCATGGCCGAGCGCGCGAGGCCGCAGGCGCCGGGCTCGGTGCGCGCATAAAGCCGCAGCCGCGGCGGATGATAGGTGCGGCCGCTGGCGGCGAAGATTTCCTTCCAGCGATCCTCGGTATCGCCGAGCACCATCGCGACGAACTTGCCGGTCGGATCGGCCGGCGTGCCGGCGGTCACCGGCGGCGCCGAACCGCTCTGCTGCGTGACGGACCCGCCGCCGGTCAGGATCTGCGCGCCGTTGAGCAGCACGCTCGGGTCGATACCGAAGTACCAGCTGATCAGGCCGATGATGATGACGGTGCCGATGCCGAGGCCGCCGACACCTCCCGGCATGCCGCCGCGCGAAGCGCTCGCCGCGCGATCGTCCTCGACATTGTCACTGGGACGGAAATCATCCGTACGCATTTGTCGCCCTCCTGGACAGAAGCATTCGCCAACGCAAGCAAACTCAGCACAGCGAACTCGACACAGCGAACTCGATAAACTCCGGCGCGCGCGGCCCCGACGGCATCGTCTGCGGCCCGAAAAACGCCATCGCGTCGCGCATGATTAACCAAGTCTCTATCGGCATTTATTGCCTAGCAAATGACAATTGCAATTAAGCCGATCTTTACCTTGGGCGGCCAATATCCGGAGCGTCGGTTGTAGGTCCCGCGTCGCCGATCGCGTCGCCTGAGTCAGAGTTCTGAGTCATGGTAGTGTCGCGTCGCGGGGCGTCCGTCAGGACGCCCCGCGTGAGTTTCGAGTCCCGAGCATCCGTGGCGCCCCGCGCGCCGATTGCATCATCCGATCGCTCGTCCTTAGCGTCCTCACGCATCCTTATCGGCGATTGCGTTGCCGAGATGGCAAAGCTGCCGGCGGCTTCGGTCGATCTCGTCTTCGCCGATCCGCCCTATAACCTTCAGCTCAAGGGCGACCTCAAGCGTCCCGACGATTCGCGCGTCGACGCCGTCGACGACGACTGGGACAAGTTTTCGAGCTTCGCCGCCTATGACGAATTCACCCGCGCCTGGCTCCTCGCCTGTCGCCGCGCGATGAAGCCCAGCGCCACGCTCTGGGTGATCGGTTCCTATCACAATATCTTCCGTGTCGGCGCGATGCTGCAAGACCTCGGCTTCTGGATCTTGAACGACGTCGTCTGGCGCAAGTCGAACCCGATGCCGAACTTCCGCGGCCGGCGCTTCACCAACGCCCACGAGACCTTGATCTGGGCAGCGCGCGATGCCGCCAAGAAGAATTATACGTTCAATTACGAGGCGCTGAAAGCCGGCAACGAGGATATCCAGTCCCGTTCCGATTGGCTGATCCCGCTGTGCACCGGCGAGGAGCGGCTCAAGGGCGAGGACGGCAAGAAGCTGCATCCGACGCAAAAGCCCGAATCGCTGCTTGCCCGCGTCATCCTCGCGTCGTCGCGGCCGGACGACCTGGTGCTCGACCCGTTCTGCGGCAGCGGCACCACCGGAGCGGTGGCGCGGCGGCTGCGCCGGCGCTTCATCGGCATCGAGCGCCACGCCGATTACGCCGCCGCCGCCGAGCGGCGCATCGCGGCGAGCGAGCCGTTGCCGCAGCCGAGCCTCGCCGCGTTCGTGACCGCGCGCGAAGCTCCGCGCGTGCCGTTCACGGCGCTGATCGAACGCGGGCTCGTCACGCCCGGCATCGATCTTGTCGACGCCAAGCGCCGCCATCGCGCGCTCGTGCGCGCCGACGGCGCGCTGGCGTTCGGCGCGGCGGTCGGCTCGATCCACCGCATCGGCGCCCTGGCGCAGGGGCTGGAAGCCTGCAACGGCTGGACCTTCTGGCACGTCGAAACGCCGCAGGGGCTCACGCTGATCGACGCGCTGCGGGCGCAGGTGCGCACGGAGATGGGGGCGGGGTAAACTGCGACATCGCCATTTACCGTGCGCACTGGCGGGAATTGCCAGCGTCTGCTATATTTTCCGCATGGCGAAGACGCTTAAAGCCCGGCGCAAGTATCCTGGTCCCTACCGTCGAAGAGGTGCCGCGCATTTCCGATGCGGAACGTCGGACATTACGGGCTAGTCTGGAACAAGCCCGCGCCGACATCGCCGCCGGCAACTATTGACGTGGTAACGCCCGCGAGCTTACGGCGCGAATTCGATCGCATATCCGGCGGCAGCAAAGACCGCCAAGGCGCGCGAAGTTCTCGTCGCACCACAGCGGCCGGCGTCCAAGCGCAAGAGGCGCTGACGATCCATCATGTCCTACCGAAATCCGCCGTGCTCCGCAGGCGAGATCGGGACATCCGTGACTTCATCCGGTATTTGAAGAAGGAGGCCAGCGAAGCTACGGCGCGAAAATATTTCCAAGAGTTGGAGCTGACATCACCTTTCTCATCGCCAACACGCCGAATTCATTTAGTTGGTTCCATGAGACCGGACCGCCGTATCGGGCGAAGTTGTTCAAGTTAGCAAGAACAACATACTGGATCATCTATATCGTTGATGATGAGAATGAAGTTGTAGAACTTTTGAGGTTTTGGAACTCGGCCAGGAAGCCTGGGACGCACGAACTATAGAGGACTTGTCCGCATTTCGCTGCGCTCCTACGCTCCGAGCGCGTGCGCCACGACCTTGTGCATGAGGCTGGACAGCGCTTCGCCGCCGAGTTTTTCCACAGCGACCCAGCGCGTACCCTTTGGCGCCGTTGTATTTGCCGGCAATGCGGCGACATAAACCGATAGCTCGAGCGGGAAATGGGTGAACACGTGGCGCACCACGTCGGGGAGCCGGCGCCACGCCGGAGCCGCTCGCCGTTTCGTTGAACCAAAGCGCGGCGCCCCGTCGAGCGCCGCGCCTTCATCGAAGCCGGTCACCCATTCGGTCGTCGGCACTTCGGTCATGCCGCCGAGCAGGCCCTTCGCCGGCCGCGTTCGCACCAGCACATGGCCGTCGGCGCGGCGCGCGACGAAGGCGGCGCCACGCCGCAAGGCGCCTTCGCGTTTGGGCGTCCGGCGCGGAAACGTTTGCGCATCGCCGCGCGCGCGGGCGGCACAGCTTTCGTTCCAGGGACACAGCGCGCACGCCGGCTGCTTGGGCGTGCAGATGGTGGCGCCGAGATCCATCAGCGCCTGGGCGAAATCGCCGGCACGGCGTGGCGGAGTGAGGTCCTTCGCCAGCCGGCGCAGTTCGGGCTTGGCGCCCGGCAACGGCGCCTCGACCGCAAACAGTCGCGCCACCACACGCTCGACATTGCCGTCGACGGGACTCGCCGGCAGGTCGAATGCGATCGCGGCGATGGCGGCGGCGGTATAGGGCCCGACGCCGGGCAGCGTCGCTAGTGCCGCCTCGCTTGCCGGAAATTCGCCGCCGTGACGCTCGACCACGGCGCGGGCGCAAGCGTGCAGATTGCGGGCGCGGGCGTAATAACCGAGCCCAGCCCAGGCTTTGAGCACTTCCTCGAGCGGCGCCGCGGCGAGCGCGTGCACGTCGCCAAAGCGCGCCAGAAACCGGGCATAATACGGCGCCACGGTTTTCACCGTGGTCTGCTGCAGCATGATCTCGGACAGCCAGACGCGGTACGGCTCGGCGCGCGCGGGCGCCACCGCGCGCCACGGCAATACCCGGCGATGGCGGTCGTACCAGGCCAGAAGCGCTGCAACGAGCGCGGTGGGTTGCGGGAACGAATGCGCCGCCGCGGCCTTGCGGCGCTGTCGCGCGGCGCGCTTCGCTGCTACAGGCATGAAAGAGGGCATGAAAGAGGAATTGACAGAGCGCCCCACCATGAACAAGCCCTCCCGTGCCTTCGCCAAACCCTTGCGCGAGCTTCTCGGCAAGGTCGTCGGCGACACGTTCAAGCGCCAGGGCTTTCGCCTCGGCCGAACTAGTCACGCGCTGGACCGAGATCGTCGGCGCGGAAATCGCCGCGTACAGCGAGCCGATCAAGCTGCAATGGCCGCGGCCGCCCTCCCCCTCGATGCGCGCGGCGAGCGGCCGGCAGGATGCGAGCCGTCACGACCCGGGATCGGAGCGCCCGCCCGGCACCCTCATTCTGCGCGTCGAGGGGCCGGCGGCGATCGAAATCCAGCACCTCGCCAACGTCATCTGCGAGCGCGTCAACCGCTTCCTCGGCTGGCGCGCGGTCGAGCGCATCGCGCTGCGCCAAGCCCCGCTGCGGCGCGCCGCGCGCAAATCCCGCCCGGCGATCGATCCGGCCGCGACGGCCACGATCGCGGCCGGCCTATCGACCGTCGCCGATGAGGATTTGAAGCAGGCGCTAGCGCGGCTCGGCGCGGCCGTACGGCGCGACTGACCGAGTGCTCGGTCCGTCTGGCTGCGGGTAGGAATGACGGCTATATTAGCCACGATGGAAACCGCAAAAGACATCCTCAAACGCGTGGAAACCTGGCCGCAAGAAGACCAGGAGGAACTGGCGGAGTTCGCCCGCAACATCGAGGCGCGCCGCAGCGGTGCCTATCACGCCAATGCGGACGAACTGGCCGCCATCGACGAGGCTCTCGGAGAGATCGCCCGCGGCGAGGTCACGAGCAAAGAAGAAATCGAGGCCGCGTTCGCAACGTTCCGTCGCCCATGAAGGTGGACTTTGCGGTTTCGGGAAAGACTTGGCGGAATGGCGCACCGGTGCCACATTCCTGCGGCAGAATTTCGTCCCTTGAACGCCTTGCCTTAATCCAGGAGCCGACCTTGACGCTGACCCGTCGTCAATTCTCCACGGCTACCGCCGGCGTTGCGCTGGCGGGCGCAGGTGTCGCGAGCGCCATGCTCGCGCAGACCATTTCGGCCAAAGCGGATACCTCCGAGCCCGATTTGGCGGAACTCGCCAAGGCCGGCCCGGCCGGCGATGTCACGCTGGGCTCCGACAAAGCGCCGGTCACCATCATCGAATACGCCTCGATGACCTGTCCGCACTGCGCGCACTTTGCGACCACCACGTTCCCGGAGCTGGAGAAGCGCTACATCGACACCGGCAAGGTGAAATTCATCTTCCGCGAATTCCCGCTCGATGCGCTCGCCGCCGCCGGCTTCATGCTGGCGCGCTGCGCCGGCAACGACAAGTTCATGCCGATCATCGAGACGCTGTTCGCCAAGCAGCCGGAATGGATGGTGCAAAAGCCGGTCCCGCCGCTCATGGAAATCGCCAAGCAATTCGGCTTCACCCAGCAATCTTTCGACGCGTGCCTGGCGAATCAGCAGGTGCTCGACGGCATCCAGGAGGTGCGCGACCGCGCCGCCAAGAGCCTCGGCGTCAATTCCACGCCGACCTTTTTCGTCAACGGCAAGAAGCTGGTCGGCGATCAATCGATCGACGCATTGGCCAAGGCGATTGACCCCTATCTCAAGGAAGGATAAGAGTTTTTTGTCGACGCCGGGAGCCGGCGCCGGCCGCTCTGCCGGCGCTTTGTGGCCTTGCGAAAATCTGGATAACCCGGCCCTTGGTGTTGCGTGCGCAATCGCGACACCCCATTCTCCGCGCCGATGCGGCACTAATCGTTGCGCGACGCGCTAACCGTTGCGCGACGCGCTCCCGGGCATAAACCTCGTGGAGCGTGAACCTTTGGCTGTACCCTTCGTGGCCGCTGCGAAGGCGATGGATGTAACACGCGAATGAAGCTCAAGCGGCTGCGCCTGATCGGCTTCAAATCCTTTGTCGAGACCACCGATTTCGAGATTGAGCCCGGCTTGACCGGCGTGGTCGGCCCGAACGGCTGCGGCAAATCCAATCTCGTGGAGGCGGTGCGCTGGGTCATGGGCGAAGCCTCGCACAAAGCCATGCGCGCGGCCGAGATGGACGACGTCATCTTCTCCGGCAATACCGGCCGCCCGGCGCGCAACCACGCCGAAGTCGCGGTCACGATCGACAACAGCGAACGCAAGGCGCCGGCGGCCTTCAACGACGCCGAAAGCATCGAAATCTCCCGCCGCATTCTGCGCGAGCAGGGCTCGACCTTCCGCATCAACGGCCGCGAGGTCCGCGCCCGCGACGTTGCGATGCTGTTCGCCGACGCCTCGACCGGCTCGCGCTCGCCGGCGCTGGTGCATCAAAACCGCATCGGCGAGATCATTCAGGCGCGGCCGGAAGCGCGCCGGCGCGTGCTCGAGGAAGCCGCCGGCATTTCCGGCCTGCACGCCCGCCGCCACGAGGCCGAGCTGCGGCTGAAGGCCGCCGAGCACAATCTGGAACGGGCCGAGGACGTGATCGGCCAATTGGCCGGGCAGATTTCCGGCCTCAAGAGCCAGGCGCGGCAGGCCACGCGCTACCGCAACGTCTCCGCGCAGGTGCGCCGCGCCGAAGCGCTCCTGTTCCATCTGCGCTGGGTCGCGGCGCGGGTCGAAGTCGGCGCCGCCGAGGAGACCCGGGACTTCGCCGTGCGCGTCGTTGCCGCCCGGACTACCGAGCAGACCGAGACCGCGGTCCGCCAGGCTTCGGTCGCCGCCGGCTTGCCGGCCTTGCGCGAGGCCGAGGCCAGAGCCGCCGCCGCGCTGCAGCGCCTCGTGGTGGCGCGCGACGCGCTCGAACGCGAGGAGACCCGCGCCAAGGAACGCATCGCCGAACTCGACCGCCGGCTCGGGCAATACGCCGCCGATCTCGACCGCGAGCGCACGCTCGCCGCCGATGCCGCGGCGGCCCTGGTACGGCTCGCGGGCGAAGAAGAGGCGTTGCGCGCCGACGCGACGGCCAACGCCGCGCAACTGAGCGGCGTCAACGAGCGCGTGACAGCGGCGGCGTTGACGTTGGCGGTGTCGGAACAATCGTTTTCCGCACTGACCGGCGAGCTTGCCGATCTGACCGCGCGCCGCAATCAGCTGCAGGGCGCGCTGCGCGATCACGAGCAACGCGTCACCCGGCTCGAAGCCGAGCTGACCAATGTCGAAGCGGGCCTCGCGGCGAGCGGCAGCGGCCAGCCGGATCTCGCGGCGCTCACGGCCGCGCTGACCGGCGCGCAGACCGCGCTCGCCGATGCCGAAGCCGCCGCCCGCGCCGCCGAGACCGCCCACACCGCCGCCCGCGACGGGCTCGAAGCCGTGCGCGCGCCGCTCGCCACCGCGGAAAAGCGGGTGCAGCGGCTCGAAACCGAAGCCAAGACCATCAGCAAGCTGCTCGCGGTCGAGAGCAAGAATCTGTGGCCGCCGGTCGCGGATTCGCTCACGGTGCAAAAGGGCTACGAGAAGGCCCTCGGCGCCGCGCTCGGCGACGATCTCGATGCGCCGGTCGACGCCACCGCGCCGATGCGCTGGGCCGGCGCCGCCATCGACCCGTCCGATCCGGCCTTGCCGGAAGGCGCCACGGCGCTTGCCGACTTCGTGCAGGCGCCGCCGGAACTGGCGCGCCGCCTGGCGCAGATCGGCGTCGTCGACCGCGCCGACGGTGCGGGGCTTGCGGCGCTGCTCGAGCCGGGGCAGCGGCTGGTGTCGCTCGAAGGCGATTTCTGGCGCTGGGACGGTTTTGCCACCGCGGCCCATGCGCCGACCGGTGCGGCGCGCCGGCTCGCCGAACGCGGCCGCCTGCAGGAGATCGAAGGCGAACTCGCGACCGCCCGCGCCGACGTGGAGGCGCAGCACCGCGCGCTCGAAGCGGCGGAGGCGGCCCGCTCCTCGGCGGCGGCGACGGAGATCAAATCCCGCGCCCGTGCCCGCGAGGCGCAGCAGGCAACCGACGCCGCCCGCGACGCCCATAGCGCCGCCGAACGCGAAATCAGCCGCAACGCGGCGCGCGTCTCGGCACTGCAAGAAGCCCAGCAGCGGATCAACACCGGCCGCGACGAAGCGGTCGCCGCGCGCGATCAGACGCAGGCGGCGCTTGCCGAACTTGCCTCCGCCGCCGAGCTCGAGGAAAAGCTCGCCGCGATCAACGCGGTCATCGCCGGCGAGCGCAAGGCGCTGGCCGAGGTGCGGGTCGAGGAACAGACGATCGCGCGCGAGGCCGAGTTGGCCAATCGCCGCCTGCAGGCGATCGCGACCGAGCGCAAGGACTGGAACGAACGCCAGGACAACGCCGCGGCGCACATCGGCACTATCGAGCAGCGCAGCGCGGAGGCGACCGCCGAGCGCACCGAACTCGAAAGCGCGCCGGAGCGCTTCGCCGCCCAGCGCCGGGCGCTGATCGGCGAGATCGAAGCTGCGACCGCGGCGCGCCGCGCGGCGGCCGACACGCTCGCACAGGCCGAGACCGGACTGGCCGACGCCGACAAGGCCGCGCGCGCCGCGCTCGAAGCCATGGGCGAGGCACGCGCCGAGGCCGCCCGCGCCGAAGAGCGCAGCGAGGCCGCCAAGCGCCGCCTCGCCGACATCGAGCACGAAATCCGCGACGCGCTCGACGTCGAGCCGCCGGCCGCCGCCGAACTCGCCGAGCTCAAGCCGGACGCCGAGCCGCAGCCGATCGCCGAGGTCGAAGCCACGCTCGACCGTTACCGCCGCGAGCGCGAACGGCTCGGCGCCGTCAATCTGCGCGCCGAGGACGAATTGCGCGAGGTCGAGGAGCAGCACGCCAAGCTCATCGCCGAGCGCGACGATCTGATCGAGGCGATCCGCCGGCTGCGGCAGGGCATCCAAAGCCTCAATCACGAGGCGCGCGAGCGGCTGCTGTCGTCGTTCGCGACCGTCAACGACAATTTCCAGAAGCTGTTCACGGAATTGTTCGGCGGCGGCGCGGCGGAGCTGCAGCTGATCGAAAGCGACGATCCGCTCGAAGCCGGCCTCGAAATCATGGCCAAGCCGCCCGGCAAGAAAACGGCGACGCTGTCGCTCCTCTCCGGCGGCGAGCAGGCGTTGACCGCGATGGCGCTCATTTTCGCCGTGTTCCTCACCAACCCGGCGCCGATCTGCGTGCTCGACGAGGTCGACGCGCCGCTCGACGACTACAATGTCGAGCGCTTCTGCGACCTGCTCGACCAGATGACGCGCTCGACCGACACGCGCTTCGTCATCATCACCCACAATCCCATCACCATGGCGCGCATGAACCGCCTCTACGGCGTCACCATGGCCGAACGCGGCGTGTCGCAGCTCGTCTCGGTGGATCTGGAAGGCGCCGTGAAGCTGCGCGAGGCGAGCTGATAAGCGTAGGGTGGAACACCACCCGCACCACCGACTTTCCCGCCTGCCCATGATGTGATTGTCTCATCATCGAGGCTCGAGTCGAATGCCGGGACGATCAGCGTGACGCGCTTTACCAAGGTGTGGTCGAGGGTTCGCGCCGCCGTGCGCCGCCGCAGGCCGCAGCTGGCGCTGGCGATGCGGGTGACGACCGCCGCCCTCGCGGCTCTGGTGCTGGCGCAATTGCTGCACGTGACCTTGCCGTTATGGTCGGTGCTCACCGCCGTCATCGTCACGCAAGTGAGCGTCGGGCGGTCGCTCAAAGCGACGTTGGATTATCTGATCGGGACGCTCGGCGGCGCGATCTATGGCGGGGCGATCGGCGTACTGATCCCGCATAGGAGCGAAATCGCGCTGCTCGCCGTCGTCGCCGTCGCCGTGGCGCCGCTTGCCGTCATCGCGGCAACGAGGCCGAGCCTCTCCGTCGCTCCGATCACCGCCATCATCGTGCTGTTGGTTCCCACCATCACCCACGTCTCACCCATCGCTTCGGCTATCGACCGCGTATTCGAGGTGGCGGTCGGCGGCGGCACCGGCCTCGCCGTCTCGTTGTTGCTGCTCCCGTCGAGCGCCCATCGGCTCGTCGCACAAGCCGCGGCGCGCACGTTGAACCGGATGGCGTCGGCATTCGGCGAATTGCTGGCGGGCATGACGCAGGGCCTCGACGCGGATGCAGCGCATCGCATCCAAGACGGCATCGGCGAGGCGTTGGCGCAATTGAATATCGTCGGCGCCGAAGCCGAACGCGAGCGCGGGGCGGGTTTGGCGACGGGGTCCGACACCGGACCGCTGTTACGTACGCTGCTGCGGCTGCGCCACGACCTGGTGATGATCGGCAGAGCCGTCGTCACGCCGTTGCCGCAGCCGATCGCGACGCGGCTCGAGGCCCCGCTGGCGCGAGCCCGCGACGCGCTCGCCGATTATCTGCGCGGAAGCGCAACCGCGCTGCTGGCGCGTCACGGTCCGCCGCCGCTCGCCGAC
Source organism: uncultured Pseudomonadota bacterium (assembly GCA_963836095.1). GTDB lineage: Bacteria > Pseudomonadota > Alphaproteobacteria > Rhizobiales > Xanthobacteraceae > BOG-931. The sequence continues at coordinate 562,382 of CAWIHU010000007.1, read as the reverse complement.
GTTGACACCGCGCTCGACGCCTATGCCAAGGAGATCGACGCCTTGCGCCGCGAGGGCCGCACGGCCACCCTTCCCGGCGACACGGCGGAACGTTTCTTCGCGCTCGGCTTCGCGCTCGAGCAGATGCACAATAACTGCAAGGATCTCGAACGCTGCGTTGCCGACTGGGCGGGCTCGTCCAAGCCGGCAGAGGTTGACAAGCAGCCGCCTCAATAATTCCCCAGCTTGAACAGCCGCATGGCGTTGGTGCGGCCGATCAGCGTGCGGTCGTTCTCGCTGATCGGGCAGGTGTCGAACCATTTGGCGGCGTGGTCGATGTTTTCGAACGGCCAGTCGGTGGAAAACATCACGCGCTCGACGCCGATCTCGGCGATGGCGGCGAACAACGCCGGGGTGTGGAAATTGCCCGACGTGGTGACGTGAAAGTTGGCGGAGAAATATTCGCGCATGCGCCGCTTGGCGGCGTAGTGGTGGCGGTTCTCGATCCAGGCATTGGCGTTGTCGATGCGCCACATCGCGAACGGCAGGCACTCGCCCATGTGGCCGAGAATGATCTGCAGCCGCGGATGGATGTCGAACAGGCCCGAGCCCATCAGCCGCAGCGCGTGCACGGCGGTTTCCTGGCCGAACGCCCACACCGGGCCGAGCAGCCAAGGATGGCCGTCGTAGATCTTGGCGTCGCGCGGCAGCGGATTGCGCGGGTGCAGATAGAACGGCACGTCGAGCTTTTCGACCGTCGCCCAGAACGGCCGGTATTGCGGCAGGTCGTAATAGAGCGCGGTGTCGGCATCGCCGATCTGCGAGAAGCCGTTGACCAGCGCGCCGCGGAAGCCGAGCTCGGTGACGCAGCGCTCCAATTCCTGCGCCGCCCGCTCCGGCTCCTGCATCGGCAGCGCGGCGAGGCCGGCAAAACGGTCCGGCCGCTTGCGCACCGCTTCGGCGAGATAGTCGTTCGCCTTGCGGGCGATGTCGTAGGCCTGTGCCGGATCGGGAATGGCCTGCACCGCCGGCGCGTTCAGGGACAACAGCATCATGGCGATGCCGTACTCGTCCATCAGCGCGATCCGCCGCTCGTGCAGATCGAGCACGCGGCTTTTCACCTCTTCCCAGACGCGGTCGGGAAAATAGCCGCGGGAATCCATCAGCGTATCGGCGATGGCGAAATGTTCCTCGAGCGCAATCTTGCCCTGCATCGTTGCTCCTTAGGCCGTGAGTTAACCTTATTAGGTCTCACCACATAAACCGTCATGGCCGGGCATAGCCGTTCGAAGAACGGCGTCGCTCGCTCCGCCTATGTCCCGGCCATCCACGTCTTTGCGGGGGGTCCTCAAAAGACGTGGATGCCCGGCACAAGGCCGGGCATGACGAACATGCGCGCCGTTGCTGGCACGGTTCTGGCGAGAAATCGACCTGAATCTTCGCGTTGTTCCGTTTCGGGGCAGCGCCGAGACGTCATGTGCTGGTACCGCGTTCACACTCATGAACACACCGCTGAGTTACACGCTGGTGGCACGGCCGGAGAACGGCCGGACGCTGCACGCCTGGGCGGTGGCGGCGCGCGGCGTGTTCTCGGTCGCGGTGTTCCTGACCGACATCGCGTTCATCGTGGCGATGTCCTGCCTGACCGGCATCGCCTATCACCTCGCGGTCTATGGCGAGGCCGGCAATGTCGGCTCCTTCGTCCAGCTCGGCGTGCTCGCGGCGAGCATCTTCGCCGTCTCCAACGCGTTCCGCGGCGAATACCGGCTGCCGAGTTTCTTTACCTTCAAGCCGCACGGCCGCCGCACCGTCCAATTGTGGAACGTGACGCTGATCTCGCTGCTCGCGCTCGGCTTCCTCAGCCACATCAGCGACGATTATTCGCGCGGCTATATCGTTCTGTTCTACGGCGGCACGCTCGCCGGACTGATCGTCCTGCGCTTCGCCGTGGTGCGCGTGGCGGCGCTGGCGCGCGGCGCCGGCCTCCTCTCGGCGCAACGCATTTTTCTGATCGGCACCGGCGCGCAGATCGGCGGCTTTCTGCACCGTTACGAGCCGTGGATGCTCGGCATCAACATCGTCGGCTGCCGCTTTCTCACGCCCGTCGCGGCGACCGCGCCGGCCGAGACGCGGCGCGCGGCGCTCGACCGCGATCTCGCTGAGGCCGTCGCGAGCGTGCGCGGCCTCGAGCCGGACGCGATCTATCTGATGGTGCCGTGGTCGGCGACCGAGACCATCGAGCGCTGCGCCGAGACTTTTCTGGCGCTGCCGGTCGAGATTCATCTCGGCCCCGAGCAGATCCTGCACAAGTTCGAGGAGGTCGAGCTGTCGCGGCTCGGCCCGCTCGCCTCACTGCAGATCACGCGCGTCGCGCTGTCGCGGCTCGAGATCGTGCAGAAGCGGCTGTTCGATCTGTTCTTCGCCGCGGTCGGCCTGATCGCGCTCACGCCGCTTCTCATCGCCATCGCGATCCTGATCAAGCTCGACAGCCCGGGACCGGTGTTGTTCGTGCAGCGCCGCTACGGCTTCAATCAACAGCCGTTCCGCATCATCAAATTCCGCACCATGCGCACGCTCGACGACGGCGACGTGATCGCCGCAGGCGCGGCCGGGCGATCCGCGGCTGACCAAAGTCGGCCGCTGGCTGCGGCGCTGGAACCTCGACGAAATCCCGCAGCTCTTCAACGTCCTCACCGGCGACATGTCGCTCGTCGGCCCGCGCCCGCACGCGCTCTCCCACGACCAGGACTTCGTCCGCCGCATCGCGCTCTATGCCCGCCGCCACAACGTCAAGCCCGGCATCACCGGCTGGGCGCAAATCCACGGCTGGCGCGGCGAGACCGACACCGACGAAAAAATGCGCAAGCGCGTCGAGTATGATTTGTTCTACGTCGACAATTGGTCGCTGTGGCTCGACCTGACGATCCTGTTGCGCACGGTGCTGACGCCGGCGGCGTATAAGAACGCGTATTGACGCCTTTCCCGGGCGCGGCGCGGCACGAAGTGCCGCACCACAGAACCGGGATCGTCGGATACGCGGACCTAGGTCAGTTCATAAAGCCGTATGGCGCAGGAATTTTCAGCCGACGGCCGGTGCCGGTTCCGCCGGATTTCATTGCTTCACGAACTACGTCAAAGTGGCTTTCTTCCGCGGCACGTCGGTGGCGTCGGGCGCGTCTAAGCGCAAGGGCACGCGCCACCTTAACATCCGTGAGGACGACCAGTTCGACGACGCTCTATTCGCCGCTTAGGTGAAGCACGGCAGCCAATTGTCTCGCGAACACATGTGAGCGGAAGGTTGCGAGGTGCGCGCGTGGCGTGAGGGACGCTAGTCACCGCATCGTACACATTAAGGGGTAACTCTATTCTTCCGGTTCAACCGAGATCGGCGGGGCCGCTTGCATAAACTCAAACCGCGTTTTGTCGGAAATCCGCTGCTCTATGAGCCGCAGGATCACATCCAATTCCAACTTAGCTTCGGTTTGTAGGCCAAGACACTTTGCGATGCCCTCTGTGTCGGTGCTCAGTCGTTTGATTAAGTTTAACTTGTGACCAGATGCTCCTCGCTCAAGGGCGTAGGCGTGAAAGTGCATCGGGTCAGACGTGCGCGCCGTGTTGAGATGCGCAAACGAGAACTCTCGCGACATGTAGTCGAGAAGGCGATCTTGAACGACTAGAACCAGGTGCTTTCCAACGCCTTCAAAAGTCTGGATTTTGTGGTGCAGCTGAACGAGGATCGTCTTCGCCGTCATTTTCCAGTTCATGCCGTAGCCCCTTTTGTTGGCTACATCTTGCGGATCAACAGGAACTCCGTACTTTTGAACGAAACGCTGGCGTTCGGGCCAAACCGTTCCTGTTGTATCTAGCGTTTGAAGTTCGATGCCAACGAAGTCCCTGACCTTGCGGCCTCGAATTGACGCGATGATATAGTCGATACTTCCGCCGGGCACGCTGATCTCTGGAACAACGTGAAGTTCGTTTCCAGGCTCATGGCCGGTCAGTAAATGTAGGCAGTCTGTGAAAATCTGTCGGCGCTCAAGGAGACGCTGGGGGCAAATGATTATTGGCTTACCTATGTATTCAACCGTGCATGTGCCGATAGAGATGTCCGGCTGGCTCTTCCTAACCTTGTAGCACTTCTTGTCGACAAAGGGACAGTGCTGCTCGGCCACGACCCTCTTCCAGTCGGGCGCCGGGGCTACAGTCGTGTCATGGCCAAAAAGGTCGATGATCTTCATCACGTAATATTGGTCAACAAGTCAGATAGCCGGTCGCGCGCAAAGCTGACGTAGCTCGGAGAAACATCAATCCCGATCGCGGAGCGCTGAAGCGATTTAGCGACAACCAGGGTCGTGCCGGTGCCGCAAAAAGGGTCGAGAACAACACCGTCAGACGGGCAAGTAGCTGAGATCGGAATTCGGCAGAGGTCCTGCGGATAAGGCGCGAAGTGCGATTCTCGTTTCTGCGTATCCTCGGGGATAATGTCCCAGACATCTGCTGGCTTGCTTCCGTTGGGATGATACTTGAGGAAGTAGAATCCTCGCGCTTTCATCTCTTTGGCGCGGCCCGAAAGTTTTTCGCTATCGGAATGTGTCGTGCGCTGTTGACCCCTAATGATCATGCGGAAATCCGAAATACGCTGGTTGCGAACATCTTCCAAGATGGCGTTCAAAGCGCGCAAAGCCTCTGCCTTCTCTGCGGGAGAGAGAGCCGTCGACAGCTCGATTTGTCGTTTGTAGCGGACACCTGAAACGCCCGTCGCCGAGATGACTGACCCATTCACGACCTTTGCCTTGGAAGGCGTCGAACGGATGGCGTCAGCGTTGTAGTAGTATTTCTTTGACTTCACGAAGTGGAATACGTGCTCGTGGATGTTGCGGAGCTTGTCTTTCGCGGTATCTGGACTTCCTTTGATCTTATTCCAGATCACATCATTGCGCAGAATCGAGCCTTGCTTGTCCATCAAATGAAGGGCAACTCGCCAGGGTACGCCCATCAAGTTCTTGTCGCTGTAACTGTCGCCGATGTTTAGCCAAAGCGACCCCGAAGGTTTCAGAACTCGCTTCACTTCGGCCAGTACGTTGCAAAGGTTTGCCACGTAGGACGAGACATCGTCTTCTAGGCCGATGCCTTCGACCTCGTACTCACGATGTCCCCAATACGGGGGCGATGTCATGCACATATCGACGCTTGCAGCGGCGATTTCGGTGAGCACGGTCTTCGCGTCACCACATAGGACACGGTACGTGGGGTTGAAACTCGGCGTTTCCGCTGCCGGTTCGGTATTCGGTTTTGGAGAAAGCTCCATCGAACGCTCGTGCGGCGCAGTCTTCGCGGCGGCTTTCTTCGGCCTGCCTCGCGGAGCGCCGATTCCTGCTTCCCCTTTATCGAGATATATCGATGGAAGACCTCGTTTTGAACTTTGCTTTAGCTCGAACGCCCTTGCCGGTTTCTAGACTTTTACCATCACCACCCGAGTTGTCGCAGTCCGTGGCGAGTGCACCGGCTATGGTGTGGTTCAAATCGTCCGAAGTCCGATCGCTCATGCTCGCCGTGTAGCATGGATTGGTGTCGGTAAGACTGTCGTCAGAGTGGGCACGGCGGTCGTCCACAGCCGCAAGAGTCTCCAAGAAACTTTTGCGCTCTAGCATAGCCAATGGCACGACTCATCGGACCTCTCCACGGAAGAACGACCGAATATGTTCTTGTTATGTTCATAACGCAATAGGAAATGGAAATTTAGGCAGTCCCATCCCACGCGCAAAGCGTGCTATAGAAGGCACGCTTGGGTGAATGCCTGAGCCGCCCATGAGCACAGGCGCTAAAGTGCCGCCGCCAGTCGCGATAGTCCTGGGCTGAGCTGACATAGCTCCGGCCGGCTTCCGAAACAGCCCCCGCGTCACCGGGTAATCTGGCAGCCCGACATTCGCGAGGTGGGCACTCGCAATTAGCAGGTGACGTCGCCTCTAATCGCCCGTGGCGCCACGGGCAGAAAGGAGGTCCAAGATGAAAATCCAGATAACGCTGGACTACGGAGATGTCCTCGTAGCAGCTCTCCTTCTGGGCCAGCTCCTAACCTAGAAAGGATACACCCAGCGGCTCATTACCGCTGGGTGTATGCATTCAAGCGCCGTAACCCACCATCTGGACTCGCGGAAACTCAGCCGGTGGGTTACGCGCCTTCGGCGCTAACCCACCCTACGCACTGACGAGCGACTACTCATGAAGAAAGCAACCACAACCACCGCGAAGAAAGGCAAGAGCGGCGCAGGGGAGGAAAAAGCGGACCCTCCCCCTCCCAGCTCATCGACGCGAGAATCGCGGAGCTAGGCGACTGGCGCGGCGAGACGCTCGCCCGGGTCCGCAGCCTCATCAAAGAGGCCTGCCCCGACGTGGTCGAGGAATGGAAGTGGCGCGGGGTTCCGGTGTGGGAGCATGGCGGCATCATCTGCACCGGCGAGACCTACAAGGCCGTCGTGAAGCTGACCTTCGCCAAGGGCGCCGCGTTGGAAGACCCCTCGGGCCTCTTCAACTCCAGCCTCGAAGGCAATGTGAGGCGCGCGATCGATATCCATGAGGGCGACAAGATCGATGAAAAGGCGTTGAAGGCGCTCATTCGCGCCGCCGTGGCGCTGAACGCGTCCGCGCGAGCTACCGCTCGCCCCGTCCGCTCTCGACGCGATAGCGCTGTAACCCACCGTCATATTCGCAGGCGGCGCTCCAGCCGGCGGGTAAACGCGCCTTCGGCAGCTAAGCGCACGCCTAGTTTGGCGTCGTCGCGCGCTCGTCCCCGTCGTGGAGACGTTACGCTTGACAATCGTCTCTGTTCGGGTTACATACTGACTTATCTCGCTCATCGAAGGGACGCCTTCGCGAGGGTACTCCCGAACAGCGGAGCGAGTGCGGTGCCCGCGCGCGGGAAGATACGGCCCGCTCTCGGGCAGCTTCGGGCATCATCGGACCGGCACTACGACCGGTCTGGGAGGTGCGTTCCCTGGACTGGGACTGGCGGGCGCGGGTAACGCCCACGTAAGTTGTGCATGATCGTTTCGGAAAACCGGTTTCCACTTTTCCGGATCATGCACTAGGAACGCAAGGTCTCCGTGCCCCGGTTGGCGCGGCCTTACAGGATCGAACGTCCCGCCTCGTACCCAGGAAGCCTGGCCTGAAGTTGCGCCTGCGGGCCGAGAGGCCCAACGGCAAGAGCCGCGGTGGAACGCCGACAGGCGAGCGCGTCCCGCTGGACGCGCGCCCGCGCCGTATGCGCGGACAATGGATGGATTGCGTCTGTCGGCGTTCCGCCTTCCTTTTTTTGTTAGTTCGAGTAGGCGAGTACGGGCGCCCACATAGGGGCGCCTAGAAATCAAGGCCGCAGCGTGCCGTTGGGCGGCCCTTGCTCCGCCATTCGCCTTACGCTCGCAAAACTCGGACGCAATGCGTCGCGAGAACGATGTTGGTTGTCTCGATCCACCCGCTGCGCTTCGCGCGCGGGGGCGGATAATGCCTACCCGACCAGCGCGGCGATGGTGACGGCGGCGCCGAGCGTGACCAGCGCGGCGGAAATCCATAAGACGCCGATCAGGAGCCACACCGGGCGCGGCTGGCCGAGCGTCGGCGACGTGGTGCCCGGCGGCGACTGGCTCCAGGCATCGAGCGCCGGCTCGGCGCGGCGCAACACCTCGGTCGCGCGCTCGATCGCCGCGATGTCGCGCGCCAGCTGGTCGCGCTCGGCCGGCGCGAGCGGGCCGGGATCGTCGACGCCGGGAAGATCGGGCCGGGTCGGCGCGGCATCGAAGCCCGACAGGTCGACCAGCGCCTGATCGCCGGCCTCGGCTGATCGGATCCGGGAGATTTGGGACGAATTGGGTCCGCATGGCACTAAAACCTCTTGCCCCCAAACCTTTTGGCCCCTGCAATCCCTAGCCGACCCCTCCCGCCCGCGCGATATTCATCGACCGCTAACCTTAACGGCGCCGCCCGAGCGCCCTATCTATCGGCGGAACAGGAGATGCCGCGCCGGCGGGCCGCCGCGCCTTGCGGGTCTTGCCGTGCCGCCCTTAAGCCGATTTCCTGTCGGAGATTTCTTTCCGGCCGTCGTTTGCCGGCCTGTCGTCTGCAAGGCATGAAGGATCAAACCCATGAGCGCGCTGATCGTCCTCGTCATCATCGTTGTTTTGATCGTGTGGGCCATTGCGACCTACAACGGCCTCGTCACCATGCGCCAGCGCGTCAACCAGGCCTTTGCCGACGTTGACGTGCAGCTCAAGCAGCGGCACGATCTCGTTCCCAACCTGGTCGAGACCGTCAAAGGCTACGCCGCGCACGAGCGCGGCACGCTCGACGAGGTGGTGAGGGCGCGCAACGCGGCGGTCGCCGCGCAGGGGCCGGCGCAGCAGGCCGCGGCGGAGAACATGCTCTCCGGCGCGCTGCGCCAGTTGTTCGCGCTGTCCGAGGCCTATCCCGACCTCAAGGCCAACGCCAATTTCCAGCAATTGCAGGCCGAGCTCTCCGACCTCGAGAACAAGATCGCGGCGTCGCGGCGTTTCTTCAACAATGCGGTGCAGGAATACAACACCGGCATCCAGCGCTTCCCGGCCGCGTTGTTCGCCGCGTCGTTCGGCTTCGCGCCGAAGGAGTTCTTCGACCTCGGCGACGACCGCAAGACCGTCGGCGAAGCGCCGCAGGTGAAGTTTTAGTTTCGTGGGGCGAACGCCATGCCGACCCGTCGTCATTGCGAGGAGCGCAGCGACGAAGCAATCCAGAGTCAGCGGCAGTGACTCTGGATTGCTTCGTCCTTCGCTCCTCGCAATGACGATTTGTGAATATGGATTCCGCCCCGGAATGACGGATTAGCCATGGCCGCCTACGGTCTCTACAGCCACATCCAATCGAACCGGCGCCGCTCGGTGGCGCTGCTGATCGGGCTGTTCCTCCAGGTCTATGTGCTGGTCTATGCCGGCGCGCTCGTCGCCGAAGCGCTGTCGGTCAACGCCGATCTCGACACGCTCATGCAGCTCGCCTGGAACGACCTCGTCAGCGCCTTGCCGATCGCCACGCTCGGCGCCGCGGCGTGGGTGGTGATCGCCTATTTCTTTCATCAAAGCATGATCGATGCCGTCACCGGCGGGCGCGAGGTGACGCGCCAGGAGGAACCGCGGCTCTATAATCTCCTGGAGAACCTCTGCATCTCGCGCGGCATCACCATGCCCAAGCTCAAGGTGATGGAATCCGACGCGCTCAACGCCTTCGCCACCGGCATGAACGCGCGGCAATATTCGATCACCGTGACCTCGGCCCTGATCGCGGTCCTTGACGACGCCGAGATGGAAGCGGTGCTGGGCCACGAGCTCACCCATATCCGCAACGGCGACGTCCGCATGATGGTCGTCGCCGTGATCATCGCCGGCGCCATTTCCTTCATCGCCGAGCTGGTGTTCCGGCTGTGGTTCTACAACGGCTTTTCTTTCCGCTCGCGCGACAGCGACGAGCGCCGCGGCGGCGGCGCCGTGGTCGCGATCCTGATCGCGGTCGCGCTCGTCGTCGTCGCCTATGTGCTCTCGTTCCTGATCCGGCTCGCTTTGTCGCGCTCGCGCGAATCCCTGGCCGACGCCGGGTCGGTGGAACTCACCAAAAATCCCGACGCCATGATCTCGGCGCTGCGCAAGATCGAAGGCCATGGCGAATTGCCCGGCGCGCCCTCCGCGGTGATGGAAATGTGCATCGACAACCCGCGCGAGGGTTTCGGCGAATTGTTCGACACCCATCCGAGTGTCGAGAGCCGCGTCGCCGCGCTGGTCAAGTTCGCCGGCGGCCACGATCCCGGCCCGATCGCGCTGCCGCCGCCGGCGGACGAACCGGCGGCTGACGGCACCGAAGCAGGCGCGGGCGCCGGCGAAGCCGGTCCTTGGGGTTCGCAGAGCGGCGCCGAAAGCGCGGATACGCCGGCCGCGGCCGGAGCTTCGGAGGGTCCTTGGGGCGGCCAAGCCGCGGAAAACCCACCGGCCGCGCCGGCCGGCGACCCAAGCGCGGCCGAGCCCGGCCCGTGGGGCCCGCACCAGCGTTAACCTTGCGGACGCCGCCGCAAAGGTGCCGCAATCGCGTTCGGCCCGAACCGCCGCAAATCTTAAGGGCACGCCGATGTGGCCTCCAAACAGCGCATTTGCTATGTAGAATCGGCTTCCGGAAAATTGCGCGTTCGCGGCGCTTTCACTTTACCGCCTTCTCTGGCATGATTTCCGAAAGGGACAATCGGGTCTTGCGGCGACCGGCGCCCGCGAGGGGATTACAATGGCGAAACCGACAGTCATCGTGGTGGGTGCGGACAAGGGCGGCGTCGGCAAGACGACAGTCGCCCGCACGCTGCTCGACTATTTCACCGCGCATCACGTGCCGACGCGGGCGTTCGATACCGAAGCGCCGAAGGGCACCTTGAAGCGCTTCCATCCCGACGTGACCGACATCGTCGACGTGACGCAGGTCGCCGACCAGATGCGGATTTTCGACACGCTGTCGGACTCCAGCGTCACCGTGATCGACGTGCGCGCCGGACTGCTGTCGCCGACGCTGCGCTCGCTGCGCGACATCGGCTTTCTCGATTCGGTGAAGAAGGGTCAGCTCAACTTCCTCGTGTTCCACATTCTCGGCTCCTCGATCGCCTCGCTCAACGAGATCGAAGACACCTCGACCTTCGTCGCCGACGGCAAATACTATCTGGTCAAGAACTTCATCAACAACACCAACTTCTTCGAATGGGACCAGGCGACCCACTCCTCCTATTTCAAGAAGCACAAGGAAGCCATCGAGATCACCATCCCCAAGCTCAACGAGATGGCGTTCGAGCAGGTCGAGGTTTCCTCGGTGCCGTTCCTCACCTTCGTCGCCAACAAGGGCACGAAAGGCGAAGCGGCCAATTACTCGTTCGTGCTGCGCGGTTACGTGCGCCACTGGCTCGGCAATGTCTGGGGCGAATACGACCGCATCAAGCTCAACGACGTCATCGCCAGCGCGGGCACCGGTGGCGGCAGTGCCGCCGCGGCGGTCGGCGGCGGTGCGGCGGGCGCGGCGCGCGTGCAGGTGGTCCGCTCGTAGATCGTCGCGCGGGGCGCGGCGTCGGCGCGGCGTCGCGTTAGTCACAAGCGGTTGGTCCTCGTCGCGTTGGTTTTCGTCGAGACGATTCACGTCGGGAAGATTCACGTCGGGACACAAGAGACCGATTGCTGGAATGCCGCAGCCGGCGCCGCTCTACATCGTCGCATCACCTCGCCCGCGGGTCGGCAAAACCCTGATCGCGCGGCTGCTGGTCGAATTCTTCTATGCCAGCGGCCGGCCGCTGGTCGGCTATGATCTGCATCCGCGCGAGCCGGCGCTGGCCGGCCGCTTTCCGAGCCTGGTGTGGCCGGTCGACATCACCGAAACGCGCGGCCAGATGGAGCTGTTCGACCGGCTGATCGCCGACACTTCGAGCACGCGCGTGATCGATCTCGGCTACGGCCCGTTCGAGCAGTTCTTCACGGTGATGGCCGAGATCGGCTTCGTCGGTGAAGCGCACAGCCGCATGATCGAACCGATCGTGCTGTTCGTCGCCGACCCGGCGGCGGCGACTGCCCGCAGCTACGGCCAATTGCGGGAACTGCTGCCGACCACCACGTTCGTGCCGGTGCACAACGAGTCGGTCTCGGTCATGTTCGCCAAGGAGGATTTTCCGCCGACGCGGCCGGAGTGCGGCCTGATCCGCATCCCGCGGCTGTCGCCGATCGTGCGCGGCGTCATCGACCGGCCGAGCTTCTCCTTCGCGGCCTATATGAATAAGCAGCTCGGCGGTCCGACCGAGGTCCACCAATGGATCCGCGAAATCTTCACCGGCTTTCGCGAGCTCGAGCTGCGGCTCTTGATGGGCCGGCTCACCTCCTCGCTCGGCGACGGGCCGGGCGAGCCGCGCGCGTTCCAGCGCGTACGCTGAGATCTCACGCAACGGCAGCGCCGCCGGCGTCGTATCATCAGTGATCGAACACCACGACCCCGCGCAGATTCTTGCCGGCGTCGAGGTCGGCGTAGCCGGTGTTGATGTCGTCGAGCCGGTAGGTGCGGGTGATCAATTCGCGCAGCTTCAGCGCGCCGTTGCGGTAGAGCGTGAGGAGTTCGGGGATCTGCGCGCGCGGGCTCATGAAACCGTAGACCGCGCCCATGATCGCCTTCTGGGTGACGAACAGCTCGAGCGGCGGGATTTTGATCTCGGTCACGCTGTCGGGCGTGAGCGCCGTCACCACCACATTGCCGCCCTTGGTGGTGGCGCGGAACGCCGGCACGAGCGTCGCCGGCGGATCGATGCAGACGAAGGCGTGATCGACGCCGATGCCGCCGGTGATTTCGAGCACGGCGCGCGTGAGATTTTCGCCCTGCGCGTCGACGCCGTGGGTGGCGCCGAAGCTGCGCGCCCAATCGAGCTTGGCTCGCACGATGTCGGCAGCGATGATCGTCGTCGCGCCGGCGAGCGCTGCGCCCTGCACGACGTTCATGCCGTCGCCGCCGCAGCCCACAACCAATACGCTGTCGCCCGGCTTGACGCGAGCCCGGTTGCGGGCGGCGCCGACGCCGGCGGGGACGCCGCAGGCCACCAGGCTCGCGAGATCGAGCGGAATATCCTTGTCGATGACGACGACGGAGGCTTGGTCGACAACGGTGTGCTCGGCGAAGCCGCCGATCATGCAGAACGCCCCGACGGCAACGCCGGCGCGGTCGCACCGCCGATAGCTGCCGTCGAGCTGCGGCCCCGCGGTGATGCGCGGACCTTCGGCGCAGAAATGATGCAGACCCTTTCGACACCACCGGCAAGCGCCGCAGCCGGGGATGAACGTCAGCACCACATGGTCGCCCGGCTTGATCGCGTTGACCGCGCCGCCGACGGCTTCGACCACGCCGGCGACTTCATGGCCGAGCACCATCGGCCGCATCGCCACGCGCCGCTCGCCGCGCACGACATGATAATCGGTGCGGCACAGACCCGCGGCGGCGACGCGCACCAGAACCTCGGTCGGCGCCGGCGGATCGAGCGTGATGTGTTCGATCGACAGCGGCGCGCCTATGTCGCGAAACACTGCGGCGAGCGTATCCATAAGCTGAAATGCCATTCGAGTTCGCGCGGCGTCCGTCCGTCAGGCTGGTCTCCACGCCCCTCCTGTTAAGGCAATTCGGTGAACGCGCGCAACGCCGTATCGTGCCGGGGCGGTGCGCGGCCGCGGTCGGCGCCAGCCGCCATGGCTTAGGCTCGCCCCCACGAACATGCCCCCGCGGCGGCATTTCCTACCGCCTGGCGACTTTGGCCGTAGGAACGCAGGTTTTGCCGGCCGCTCCATCGCCGGCAATCCTCAGCGCGTGCCGCTGCCGTTCGCCGTCGCGACGCTGGCGTCGTCGTGCGGCAATATCACCTGGGCGACGAGCCCCTGCGGATCGCGGTCGTGCAATGTCAGAGTGCCGGAATGCGCCTCGATGACGGCGCGGGCGATCGACAGGCCGAGGCCGAAGCCGGTGCCGTCATTCATGCCGCGGGCGGCATCGCCCCGCACGAACGGCTCGAACACCGCTTCCTTGGCAGCACCTTGAATTCCCGGACCCTCGTCCTCGACAGCAACCGTCACCGTCGTCGCGGCGAGGCTGAGGCGAACACGCGCCTTGCCGCCATGCCGCACGGCATTGTCGACGAGGTTGGTGATCGCGCGTTGCAGTTCGTCCGGGTGGCCGCGGATGACCGCGTGATCCTGGCCGTCGTAGCTCACGTCGTGTCCCATATCGGCAAATTGGTCGCAGATCGTCTGCAGACTGGTGGCGAGATCGACTGAAACCTTTTCCGCGCGCGCGTGCCCATCGCGCAGGAAATGCAGCACGCTTTCGACCATGATTTCCATATGGGCAAGTTCATCCAGCATCTGGCTGCGCGCGGCATGGTCGCCGATGAATTCGCAGCGCAGCCGCAGTCGCGTGATCGGCGTGCGCAGATCGTGACTGACGGCAGCCAGCATGCGGGTGCGATCCTCGATCAGGCTTTTGATACGTTCGCGCATCCGGTTGAGCGCGCGCGCCGCCGTGCGGATTTCATAGGGTCCGCGTTCCGGCAACTGCGCGATCTCGCCATCCGGATCGAAATTTTCCGCCGCCCACGCGAAGCGGCGAAGCGGCCCGGTCAAGCCACGTGCTGCCCACAGGCCTAGCACCGTCACGCTGATGGTGATGGCGAGCAGCGTGATCTCGAAGGGACCCAGAAACGGACCGAACGGCGGCGGCGCCATCCGCGCGAGCCGCGCTGTGACGAACTGGCCGTCGGGCAGGCGAACGGCGATGGCAAGTCCGGCCGCGGCGTCCGCCGGCCCGTCGGTCTTGCGCATCATGACGCGATAGCGCGACCCCAGCCGCCGCATCAAGCCCGCCAGATCGGGCCCACGCGGCTTGTCGGCGGCGGTGTCCGACACCGTTGGCGCCAATGTCAGATCGAATTGCGGGAAGGCCTGGGCGACGGCGGTCACGACGCCCGGTCGAGTCACGGCCGGCGTCGCGCCGATTAGCTCGACGAGCGTCGCCAGCCGATCCGACAGGTGCGGCGGCGGCTCGGGCCGGCCAAGAAAGAACGCGGCGCTCAGCACGATGTGGATGACGATCAGCGAAGCCACGATGAGAATGACGATCTGGCCGCTGATCCGGTTCGGCAGAAACGAGCGCAGATCAACGCTCATGCGACTTCGACCGCCGCTGCTAACAGATACCCCCCCGACCTTACCGTCTTGATGATCTCCGGCTCGTGCGGATCGCGCTCGATCTTGCGCCGCAGACGGCTGATCAGCACGTCGATGCTGCGGCCGAGCGATCCGGCCCCCCGCCCTTGCGTCAGATCGAGCAACTGCTCGCGCGTCAGCACTCGGCCCGAACGCTCGCACAGCACCTGCAACAGGTCGAACTCCGCCGCGGTCAGCACGATCCTGGTGCCACGCGGATCCTTGAGTTCGCGCAGCAGGCAGTCGAGCTGCCAGCCGGCGAACGTCAGCATGTGCACCCGCTTGCCGATCGCCGTGCCGGCTGCGGTCGCCCGGCGCAGCACGGCGCGAATGCGCGCGAGAAGTTCGCGCGGATTGAACGGCTTGGTCACATAATCGTCGGCGCCCATCTCGAGCCCGATGATGCGGTCGATCTCCTCGCCCCTCGCGGTCAGCATGATCACCGGCACCTCCGAACGGGTGCGCAGCCGCCGGCACAGGCCGAGCCCGTCCTCCCCCGGCAGCATCAGATCGAGCACGACGAGATCGATGCGGTTGTCCTCGACGAGCCGCTCCAGGTGGCGCCCGTCGGCCACCGCCGAAACGCGGAAATCATTGGTGCGGAGGTAGCGCGTGACGAGGCGGCTGATTTCAACGTCGTCTTCGACGACGAGAATGTGGGGCGATGCGGTCATGCGCGTTTTATTTTCGCAGTTCAGGCAATAGCGACCGATTTTTGTTTCGAAATGTTTCTGAAGCCAATTCGGCAATATAGCGAAACAGGTTTGTGGGCGCCGCGCAAGCTTCCGTTAAGCTCGATCGCGTTTGCTGACGCGTGGCATCCAGATCGTCGGAAACAGGTCCCAGGAGCAAGTCACATGACTGCGATTTCAGCCATCAGCTACCAGCCGCAATCCCCGTTGGCCACACTCCAGAACGAGCTGAGCTCGATGGTGTCGTCCGGCGCCATCAGTTCGTCCGACCAAAGCGCTCTGAGTTCGGCGCTCGATGACATCAACAGTGCGCTGCAAAGCGGCGCGTCGTCTTCCTCTTCGCCGCCCTCGCCCGACCAGATGCAGTCGAAGATCACGAGCCTCATCAATTCGGAAGTGCAAAACGGCAATCTGACGAGCAATCAGGCGAGCGAATTGCAGAACGTTTTTGCCAGCGCGTTTTCCGGCGGCGGAGCATCTGGCGCGGGCGGTCCTGGCGGTCCCGGCGGGCCGGGCGGCGGTGCCGGTGGTCCGCCACCGAACTGCAGCAGCGGTGATTCGTCGTCCGGCTCGTCGTCGAGTTCCTCGTCAAGTTCCTCGTCAAGCTCGTCGTCGAGCTCGTCCGCCGACGCTCTCCTCGCCAAGCTCTTGAAGCTTGTTCAGGACTCGACCGGCTCGACCACGAGCTACGCCGCCAACGGCCAAGCCAGCACCACGAACGCGGCATTGGTTGTCGACTACAACAGCTAGATTAAAAATAATTGGCGCGGCCGACGGCCGACAATCCGCGCTCGACCATTATCCGCAAAATTTCTCGACCAAATGTGCTCGGCCAACTGTGCTCGGCCAAGTGTTCTCGGCCAACTGTCCCGACCCAAGTGCGGGCGCCCCTCGGAGCCCGCCTTGGACAAGACGATGACGCCGCGGCGTAATCCCCGCCGCGGCGTCATCGCGTTTTGGCCGGTACCGATCGGCATCGGCGGCGAGTAGGTCGTCGTTGCGCTCTAGCGCGGCTCGACGCGCCACCAAGCCTGGCGCTCAGTAGAAGGCGTCGTAGATCGTATCGACCACCTCGCCGGTGGCGATATTCACCAGGAGGAGATCGGGCCCATAACGCACCCATTGGAAGCCCGGCTGCGGCGGGACCAAGCCGAGCGCCGCCCAATCGGTGTAGTAGTAAGCCGGGGCCAGGAACAGCGGCGGCAGCGCGGCGCCGACGGCCCAACGCCGGTACTCCCAGCCGTGCGGATAGACGAACGGCGCGACATGGACCCGATTGAAATCATGGCCATGGTAGGTGAACTGGGCACGGGGAGGACCGCCGGGATGCGGGCCTGCCATCGGTCCGGGTGGACCGCCCGGGTGCGCCATAGGTCCAGGCGGACCGCCCGGATGTGCCATGGGTCCGGGTGGACCGCCGGGATGCGGGCCGGGACCAGGATGCGGAACGGGCCCCGGCGCGCGGTGCGGCGGCGGGCCGCCGGGATGATGTTCTTCCTCGGCCACAGCCAAGGTCGGCAGCGTGAGTGCGAACACCGCGCCGATCACGAATAATCGCAGCATTATAACCCCTTTGTGTCGGTCAGTGAGTTCCCAATAAAGATCGAAAGAAGCAACTTCGCGGCGGATCGACGTGCCGCCCTCGCCGCGCCGGGCGACGCAACGCCAACGCTCGCTAATGCCCCTCGAAGCTCACCAGCGTGCGCACCGGCACGCCGAGCTTCCTGATCTTCGCCGCGCCGCCGAGGTCCGGCAGGTCGATGATGAAGCAGGCGGCGAGCACGTCGGCGCCGATCTGCTTCAAGAGCTTCACCGCCGCCTCGGCGGTGCCGCCGGTGGCGACGAGGTCGTCGACCAGGATCACGCGCTCGCCGGCGATCACCGCGTCCTCGTGCATCTCCATCTCGTCGATGCCGTATTCGAGCGAATAGCCGATAGTGACGCGCTTGAAAGGCAGCTTGCCCTTCTTGCGGATCGGCACGAAGCCGGCCGAGACCTGGTGGGCGACGGCGCCGCCGAGGATGAAGCCGCGCGCCTCGATGCCGGCGACCTTGTCGATCTTGCCGCCGGCCCACGGATGCACCAGTTCGTCGACGGCGCGGCGGAACGACCGCGCGTCACCGAGCAGCGTGGTGATGTCGCGAAACACGATTCCGGGCTTGGGATAATCCGGAATGCTGCGGATCGCGGCCTTGAGGTCGCTCTCGATCGTCGCGGTCGTCATGGTCGGGGCCCCATCTCCTCTGCCCGGTCTCTCATCCTTGGAGCATGATCTTCTTCGGAAAACCGGTATCCACCACCGGATCAAGTCCGGCGGCAGGCTTTTCCGGATCATGCTCTAGCACATCCGCGTCCGACGCGGCACAGCGGGCTTGCCGTCGGCCGCACTCTGGCGAACCATGGCGACCGACGCAACCATCGAGCCCCGCGAGGAGACTTCCGCCATGAACGAGAATACCCAGCCCGTCGTCATCGTCGATTTGCGCATCCCGTTCGTCCGCCTGGTGCTGTTCTTCGTCAAAGCGGCGCTCGCCGCCATTCCGGCCGCGATCATCGTCGGCGCGCTTCTCATGCTGGCGACCGCCGTCGTCGCCGCGCTGATCGGCGACAGCAGCGTCATGATGCGGTGGCGGACGTTCTGAGCACGCGGGCGCAAAAAAAGCGCGGCCGAAATGCGATGGTTTCGGCCGCGCTGCCTATTCAGAGATAACTTCAGCTGTTGTATTCCGTCGGCGGCCGGGGCGTCAGCAATTCCGGATCGTGCTTGACCGCGTGCCAGACCTTTTTCTTGGTGAAGTAGAGGAGGCCCGTGAACACGATCAGGAACACGAACACCTGAAAGCCGAGCCGCTTGCGCTCGTCGAGCTTCGGTTCCGACGCCCACATCAGGAAGGCGGCGACGTCGCGGCCGTACTGGTCGACGGTCGCCGGCGTGCCGTCGGTGTATTCGACCTGCCCGTCATTGATGGGCTTCGGCATGGCAATGGCGTGGCCGGGGAAATATTTGTTGTAGTTGGCGCCCGGCGGCAGCGTCACCCCCGACGGCGGATCCTCGTAGCCGTTGAGGATGGCGTGGATGTAGTCGGGGCCTTCCTCGATGTACTGCGTGAACATGTCGAGGATGAACCAGGGGAAGCCGCGCTCGTAGCCGCGGGCCTTGGCGAGCGTCGACATGTCCGGCGGCAGGCCGCCGCCATTGGCGTGGCGGGCGGCCTGGTCGTTGGCGAACGGCGACGGGAAACGGTCGGCGAGCCGGCCCGGCCGCTGGAACATTTCGCCGTCGTCGTTGGGACCATCGGTCACCTGGAAGCCGGCGGCGATCGCGGCCGCCTGCGTCTCGGTGAACTCCGGGCCGCCCGGATCGGCGAGATTGCGGAACGCCAGCAGTTTCAGGCTGTGACAGCTCGAGCAGACCTCGCGATAGATTTTGAAGCCGCGCTGCAACTGCTCCGGATCGTACATGCCGAACGGTCCGGAAAACGACCACTTTTGCGCCGGCGGGGTCTCCGCCTCCTGCGCCGCGGCCGTCAACGGACCGAGAAACGAAAGCGTGGCGGCAAACGCGACGGCGCCGACGATGGTGCGATGGGCATTCATGGCCGGCCTCCTAGACCTTGGCGCCCGACGCGGGCGGCGATGCGCCGGCTCCGACGCCTTCGCCCAAGACCGATTCTAAGATCGAGTTCGGCAGCGGCTTCGTCGTCTCGAACAGACCGAGCAGCGGCAGGATGATGAGCAGGAACACGAAGTAATAGGCGGTGAGGAAGCGCGCGGCGATGACGTAGCCGCCTTCGGGCGGCTGCGAGCCGAGATAGCCGAGCCCGACCACCACCAGGAAGAACACGATCAGGAACTGCCGGTAGAGCGGCCGGTATTTGGCCGAACGCACCTTCGAAGTGTCGAGCCAGGGCAGGAAGGCGAGCAGCACGATCGAAGCGCCGAGCGCGACGACGCCAAGCAGCTTGCTCGGGATCGCGCGCAGGATCGCGTAGAACGGCAGGTAGTACCATTCCGGCACGATGTGGGTCGGCGTCTGGCCCGGATTGGCCGGGATGTAGTTGTCGGGATGGCCGAGGAAGTTCGGGATGTAGAAGATGAAGTAGGCGAAGAACAGACAGAACACGCCGGTGAAGAACACGTCCTTGGCGGTGGCATAGGGCGTGAACGCCACCGTGTCCTTCTCGGTCTTCGGCTCGACGCCGGTCGGGTTGTTCTGCCCGACCATGTGCAGCGCCCAGACGTGCAGCACCACCACGCCGGCGATGACGAACGGCAACAGATAGTGCAGCGAGTAGAACCGGTTCAGCGTCGGATTGCCGACGGCATAGCCGCCCCACAGCCAGGTCACGATCGGATCGCCGACGCCCGGAATGGCCGAGAACAGGTTGGTGATGACGGTCGCCGCCCAGAAGCTCATCTGGCCCCACGGCAGCACGTAGCCCATGAAGCCGGTCATCACCATGAGCAGGAACAGGATGACGCCGAGGATCCAGAGCACCTCGCGCGGCTCCTTGTACGAGCCGTAATACATGCCGCGCACCATGTGGGCATAGACGGCGACGAAAAAGAATGAAGCGCCATTGGAATGCATGTAGCGCAGCAGCCAGCCGTAATTCACGTCGCGCATGATCGACTCGACGGAATTGAAGGCGAGGTCGACATGCGGCGTATAGTGCATTGCCAGCACGATGCCGGTGATGATCTGCACGCCCAGCATGAAGCTGAGAATGGCGCCGAACGTCCACCAGTAATTCAGATTGCGCGGCGTCGGATAGACGACGAACGACGAGTAGACCAGGCTCGCGATCGGCAGCCGCCGCTCCATCCACTGCATGAAGGCGTTTTGCGGCTTGTAGATCGAATTTGCGCTCATGATCGAACCTTATGCGTTGCCGGGCGCGGTTTCGCCGATCCGGATCTTGCTGTCGGACACGAATTGGTAGGGCGGCAGCGGCAGATTGGCCGGCGCCGGTCCTTGGCGGATACGGCCGGCGCTATCGTATTGCGAACCGTGGCACGGGCAGAACCAGCCGTCATAATTGCCCTGATGCGGCAACGGGATGCAACCGAGATGGGTGCAGATGCCGATCACCACCAGCCATTGCTCGTGGCCGTCCTTGACGCGCGCCGAATCCGGCGCCGGGTCGGGCAGCGAATGCCAGTCGACCTCACGCGCCTTGGCGATGTCGTCCTTGGTGCGGTGGAAGATGAAGATCGGCTTCGAGCGCCAGAACACCTTGACGATCTGGCCCGCGGCGAGCGGGGCGAGATCGATTTCGACTGGCGCGCCCGCGGCGATGGTCGAAGCGTCGGGGTTCATCTGCCCGATCAGCGGGGCGAGCACCGCGGCCGCACCGACGGCGCCGACCGCGGCCGTCGCAACATAAAGGAAATCGCGGCGCGATGGCTCCGCTGCTGAAATTGTCGTCACCGTCCCAACCCTCATCATCTTGGCCGGTCACTCCGAGCACCCATCTGCCCGTGCGCGACTGCCTGTCCGCGACTGCCTTTCCGCGACTACCTGTCCGCGAAGCAAACCGCACCTCCCGCCTTCCTTATCCGCCAGGGGGCAAGGAAAGTCGGCAAGATACGGCGGAAAGGCCCGGTCTCATCCGACCTGGGGGAGATCAGAGGCGACCCAATTCCGGCGGAGTTTTATTGGCACCCTTGTCGCGAGAGTGCAAGGGTGCATCGCACACGCCGCGCATTGCTCCCCAATCGCCGCCCAGCGGGCGCCATGTGGCCCCGCAACATGTGGCACCGCAACGCGGACCACCGCCATTCCGCCCAACCTAATCCCGCGCATGCGAATCGCCCTTTATCAACCCGACATCCCGCAAAACACCGGAACCATCCTGCGGCTGTGCGCCTGTTGCGGCATCGAAGCGCACCTGATCGAGCCGGCCGGGTTCCCGACTTCCGACCGCGCCTTCCGCCGCGCCGGCATGGACTATCTCGATGCCGTCGCGATCGTGCGTCACGGCTCATGGCGCGAGTTCGAATCGTGGCGACGCGGCGAGGGCCACCGCCTGGTGCTGCTGACGACGGCCGCCTCGCTCTCCTACCTCGACTACCGCTACCGGGCAGACGACATTCTCCTCGTCGGCCGCGAATTGGCCGGCGTGCCGGACGAGGTCCACGCCGCCGCCGACGCCCGCATCGTCATCCCGATGCGTCCGGGCCTGCGTTCCCTCAACGTCGCCATCGCCGCCGCCATGGTCGCCGGCGAGGCGCTGCGGCAGACGGGAATCAAGTAGGCTTGGGTGGTCGGGCGCCACACCACGAATAGTTTTTTTCATTCGTGTTGGCCGGCCGCCGTGGCGTTGATGACCTGCACCCGGCGGTTGACGCCGTCTTCCGGATGCTCGGGATCGAGCAACTGGGATTTGCCGTAGCCTTTGGCGGTCAGCCGGTCGGCCGGAATGCCGAACTGCGCAATCAAATAACTGCGGACCGCCTCGGCGCGCCGCTCCGAAAGCTTCTGATTGAATTCGACGCCCCCTTTCGCGTCGGTATGGCCCGCGATGACGAAGCTGAATGCCCCAAGCCGCGGCTCGCGCAATGCGGCGCCCAATTGGTCGAGCGTGATGCGTGCGTCGGACGTGAGCTCGGCCGAATTGAATTCGAAATTGACGTAGATGTTCACCGAATTCGGCTGGTCGGAGGTCACGACGCCCTCGACGGTAACGCCGCGCTGGAGCAATCCGCGCCGGTGATGTTTTGGTTTAGGGCAGTTCGGGTCCAGCTCGCATGCGATGCCGGCTGGAGAAAGTTTCTCTTGCGCCGAAGCCGGCGCGGGCAGAAACGCTGCGCCGCCCGCGATCAGGGCGGCGACGAGAACCAATCGTAGTATCATGGGGACCTCGCGCTGGTTTGAAGGGTGGTCATCGTGGCCGCGAGTTCGCGGTCGGGCATGTCGGGGACGGGTTTGTAGACCAGCGCCTTCCGCAATTCGGTCAGATAATCGCGTTCGGTTTGTTGCTGCGGCAGCTGGTGATCGAACAACGGTGAGCGCGACGCGATGGCGATAATCATCTCGCGGCCGAAAGGCGGACTGACGGTGAATTTCGGCTTACCGCCCTCGCCGCTGCCAAATACCAGGATTTGATTCGGCAGTGTCGGTTGCGGTACGAGCCCGCTGGGTTGCACCAAATGGACCACCGAGCCGTCGGCCTGGATATAAGACACGTACAGATAGCTGATCTGTGCCGGAGAACGGACCTGGATCTTGAGTTGATCGCCGCCATGCAGTTCGGCACTCGAACCGATGTCGATCGTTGGTCGGTTTACGGCCGCCAGCGGTTTTTCAAGCGTCTGTAACGCCTCGCACTGCGGCCACGGCGCAACAAATATATGGCCGATCGACGTCTTCGGGAACGCTCGCCACCATCGCCTGGAGCTTCTTGAGGTCGTCGTCCGTCGCCACATAGCCGGACAGAACCGATTGATCGCCGTGCGTCTCGATGGCGAGGTGGCTGCAAGACAGCGTGAGGTCGCTGATCGGCACTCCGGGGGTCGGAGTAACAGGCGTTACGGGCGTTACCGGCGTTACAGGGGTGGGTGTAGGAAGCGGCGTAACCGGCTTCGGCTGCGGTGTTACCTCGCCGACATCGAGCACGTAGGCGCCGCTGATCCGGGAATGCAGGAGATCGTAGCTGATCCAAGCAAAGCCGTGATCGCCCCAGCCCTTGCCCCACGAATTGATCAAGCGGAAGGCTTGCCGACGCTCGTCATAACCGACGACCGTCATGAAATGCCACCCGACGTTTTTGTCATCGGGAGGTGGCGCGGGTTCGGTGAATACGTTAGCGCCGCGCAGGCGCTCGAACGCGGTGCCGACATACATTCTGATCAGCACCGGATTGCCCCGCGCCAGCTGCCCCTTCATATCGTCAGGACCGGCGATATCGACGCGGTCGACGTCGCGCACCTTGAAATCGTGCGCGCGATCGACGTAATCCGCCGCTGCCGGCGGCGCGCATTGGTCGCTGTAAGGGTAATCGGCGAGCGACAACGAACCATTCTTGAGCACGTCGACGACGCGGCCGATGCTGGTGCCGTCGTCGCAGCCCTTGAGCCGCGCCAGATGATAGACGTAACTCGGGCTCGGCAAGTTGGCCGGCAGCCGGATGTTCCGGTTCTCGCGTGCGCCGGTGTAGTAGCTGCGCGCCGCATAGGCGACCGCCCAGGCCGCGCAGGACCCTAAGTGGCCTTGATTGCCTACAGCGGGCATGCGGCTGGAAAGGTCGGCAACGAGCGGCAAGAAAGCGCGATGATGCGGCACAATCGCCCGTCGCCGCTCGACCGCCGGATCCTCGGCCGCTGCGCCGGTGTGATAGACGGTGTTGAGCGGATCAATAACATCGGTGTCCGCGGGACCGGCCGTCTGCGCCGCAGCGGTCACCGCCAGGCAACAAATGACCGCAGGCAGCACGAATGCAGCCACCATCGTCGCTCGTCGGCAATCCATCAGCGGCCTCGACGTAACGCGGCGGCTCACCGTGACGCCGCAGCGCAATCATATGCCTGCGAAAATTTCCGCGGCGCTTTGATCTCGCTCAAGTCAGTCATCGTCGCCATTGTGCCTAATGCGGCTCAATGAGCGGCCCACGACGCGCCCGTGGCTACGGTGAAATGTGCGGCATTTTGCGCGCGGTTCCCCATGACAGACGAAGGCTCGTCCATGCTCGTCCGCCTGATCGTCCCATTTCTTCTTGTTCTTGTCACGATCGGCGGCAGCGGCGCGGCTCCGGCGCACGCAGCTGGCCGTTCTGCTGTCGCGGTTGAGAAAAGCTTCCGGGCTTATTTCAATGCGGGGAATTACGCCGCCGCGCTTGCCGAAGCGCAGACGCTCGCACCGATGATAGGCACACAGTCAGGTGAGCGATCGGTGAACTACGCCATCGCGCTGAGCCACTTGGCCGAATGTTACATGAACCTCGACCGCTACGGTGAGGCCGAGCCAATGTTTCAACAGGCGATTGCCATCGTCGACGCGCTACCGTCGCCCAACCGCAACCTTGCGGTCGCGCTGCGCGCGGAACTCGGCGGCAATTATGAATTGATGGGACGATTGAACGAAGCCGAAACGCTGCTGCGCCAAGCGCTCGCCCTGCTCGATCCAACCGTGACGCAGGTCACGACATTCGAGGTCTTCGTCAATCTCGGCAACGTCCTCACGTCGAAAGGTCGTTATCGCGAAGCGGAGCCGATGTACCGGCGCGGGCTCGCCGTGTACGAGGCGTCGCCCGTTAGCAATGAAACCGCTGTGGCGATGCAAAATTTAGGCATCGCCCTGTTGCGCGAAGGCCGGTATGCCGAAACCGAAGCGCTGTTCAAGCGATCTCTCGCGATCCGTGAAAAGGTTCTCGGGCCGAACCACAAGGAAGTGGCCCAGATCCTCATCAATTTGGGAAGTCTGTTGACCGACGTCGAGGGCCGCGCACGCGAGGCCATTCCGCTCTATCAGCGGGCGATCTCGATCCTGCAGGCGACCCTCGGCCCGGAGAATGACGATCTGGCGATGACGCTGGGTAATCTCGCGGTTGCTTACGCGGATATCGGCCAATATGCGGATGCGGAAAAGATACAGCTCGAGGCGCTGGCAATGCGCGAAAAGGTCCTGGGCCCCGGGCACAAGGACGTTGCACTGAGCTTTAACAATCTCGGTTTCGTCTATGCGCAAGAAAATCGCTGGGACGAAGCGGAGAAGGCCCAGCAGCGCTCGCTGGCGATTTGGGAACAGGTGTCAGGCCCCGACAATCCCGACGTGGCCATCCCGCTCAACAGCCTGGGCCACATTTATCTGCACCAGGGCAAATTCGGCGAAGCCGAGGCTGCATATAAGAAAGCGCTGGCCCTCAAGCAGGCAGCCTTCGGCCCCAACCATCCCGATATTGCCGAAATGCTCGACAATCTTTCGGCGCTCGCCGCCGCGCGCGGCCAGGCCGCAAGTGCGCTCGACTATTCGCGCAAGGCGACCGCTTTACTGATTTCTGATGCAGCAGTCGTGGCTTCCGCCGGGCAAACTCACTTCGGCGGCTCCACTCTGCTCGGACAGGACGCCTATTTGTTCCGGCGCGAAGTCGCCAATCTCTCGGTAGCCGTCGGCAAGGGCGTCGTCCGCGAAACAGACGCAGGGCGCGAGGCCTTCGAAATCGCACAATGGGCAGGCCAATCCTCGGCCGCCGCCGCGGTGGCGCAAATGGGGGTTCGCTTTGCCGCCGGCAACGACGCGCTGGCGGCGCTGGTGCGCGAAAACCAGGATCTGTCAACCGCCTGGAGCGACAAGGACAAGGCTCTCATCGCGGCGCGCTCGCTACCGGCGAACCGGCAGAACCGCGCGGCCATCGATCAGTTGCAAAAAGATCTTGCCAACATCGAGACCAGGCTCGCGGCGATCACCGCCCAATTGCAACAACAATTTCCCGACTATGCGGCCCTGGCAAACCCGAAGCCGCTCAAGGTCGAAGCGGTGCAAAAGCTGCTCGGCGGCGACGAGGCGCTCGTCTATTTTCTGATCGACGACAGCGCGAGTTATGTCTTCGCGCTGACAAAAGACACGTTCGCGTGGCGACCGCTGGGACTGGGCGCGGACGCCGTCTCCGCAGGAGTTGCCGCCTTTCGCCGCGGTCTCGACGTTGACATGATCGAGGATCAAAGTGTTCTCGACAGCATCGGCAAGAAGCGCGAATTGTTCGATGTCGAATTGGCGAACAAGGAATATGCTTCGCTGCTCGGGCCGGTGGATGCCGTGATCAAGGGCAAGCGGAACCTGCTGGTCGTTCCCGCCGGCCCGCTGACGGCGCTGCCGTTCCACTTGTTGGTGACCGAAAAGCCGGCCACGATACCGGATTTCGATCATCTCGCGCGCTACCGCGACGCCGCGTGGCTGATCAAGCGTCAGGCCGTCAGCGTGCTGCCGTCGGTGGCGAGTCTCGGCGCGTTGCGCGGCTCCGCACACAACGAGCGCGGCGCCAAGCCATTGGTCGGTTTCGGCGATCCTGTGTTCAACCCCGCCGCCGCGGCGGCTGCCGAAAAGCGCGGCGTCCATAAGGCGGCGGCCCGCAGGCTTGCAACGCGCGCCTATACCGATTTCTGGCAGGGCGCCGAGGTCGATCCCCGCCAACTCGGGCGGTCATTGCCGCAGTTGCCCGAGACCGCCGACGAACTCAAAGCCGTGGCGCAAAGCCTTGGCGCATCAGCCGGCGACATTCATTTGGGCCAAGATGCCAGCGTATCGACGGTGAAGCGGACGCAACTCGCCGACTATCGCATTGTTTATTTTGCGACCCACGGTCTCGTCGCCGGCGACGTTAAGGGTTTGGCCGAGCCGTCGCTCGCGCTGACGATTCCCGTGCGCCCGACCAACTTCGACGACGGGCTTCTGACAGCGAGCGAAGTCGCGCAGCTCAAGCTCAACGCCGATTGGGTCGTGTTGTCCGCGTGCAACACCGCCGCCGGCGGCAAGCCCGGCGCCGAGGCGCTCTCGGGTTTGGCGCGCGCATTCTTCTACGCCGGCGCCCGCGCGCTGTTGGTGACGCACTGGTCGGTCGACTCCGATGCGGCGACGCGGCTGACCACGGCGACCTTCGATGCCCTCAAAGCCGACCCCAAGCTCGGCCGCGCCGAAGGCCTGCGCCGCGCCATGCTGGCCTACCTCAACGACCCGTCACAGCCGGCCAACGCCTACCCCGCGCTATGGGGCCCATTCTCGATTATCGGCGAAGGCGCGGTGCGCTGAGCCTACGCCGCGACAACGCCCGGCTTGCCGCCCTCGACGGCGTAGGTCCGCAGCGTCGACACCTCGGCCTTCGGATCCTTCACGTCCGACACGACGCGCATGCGCGCCTGCATGTGGGAGCGATCGAGATCGACGCAGACATAGCCGCGCTGGCGGCTGTCGAAGAAATGCACGTGCGGATTGTCGGGCAGCGTCTTGGCGATCATCTCGTAGGGCGGGCCGTAGGACGAGATCGAGGTGCCGACGAATTCCGTCGCCACGATCGGCGCGGCCGGATCGTCGAAATCGAGCTTGAGATCGTTGGCGAAGAACGAATGGATGTCGCCGCCGATGACGACCGGGTTCGATACCTGGGTGTCGTGGATGCGCTCGAGGAGGCGAGCGCGGTTGGCCGGATAGCCGTCCCAATCGTCGGTCGAGAAGCCCCAATCGTTGTTTTGTTTGACGCGCACCTGCGCCATCAGCACGTCCTGGGCGATCAAATTCCATTGCGCCTTGGAATGCGCCAGCGCCGAATAGAGCCAGGCTTCCTGCTGGAACCCCATCATGGTGCGGCCGGCCTCGCGCCGCTCCGCGCATAAGGCGTCGGTTTCCAGATGCATGCCGCCCTTGTTGGGCGGACCGTAACAGGCTTCGCGCGAGCGATATTGGCGGCCGTCGAGGAGCGAAATCTGGATCAGGTCGCCGAACGTGAAGCGGTCATAGACCCGCATCACCGGCCCATTCGGCTGCGACAATATCGGCCGCACCGGCATGTGTTCGTAGAATGCGCGATAGGCCGCCGCGCGCCGCAGCAGGAACAATTCCGGATCGTCGAAATATTCCGACCATTTGTCGGCATAGTCGTTCTGTACCTCGTGATCGTCCCAGGTCACCATCGCGGGCGCCTCGGCGTGCAGGCGTTGCAGGTCGGCGTCGAGCCGGTATTGGGCGTAGCGGTTGCGGTAGGTCGGAAGCGTCGCCGCTTCGATGCCGTCGGAATGGCGCCGCACGGTCGGTCGCCGCTCCTCGATCGTCTCGTAGATGTAGTCGCCGAGAAACAACACGAATTCCGGATTCTCGTCGGCGAGATGGCGGTAGCCGGA
Organism: uncultured Pseudomonadota bacterium; assembly: GCA_963836095.1. Taxonomy (GTDB): domain Bacteria; phylum Pseudomonadota; class Alphaproteobacteria; order Rhizobiales; family Xanthobacteraceae; genus BOG-931. The sequence continues at coordinate 534,121 of CAWIHU010000007.1, read as the reverse complement.
GAAATAGCCGTGCTCGTAGTTGGAACAGGAGACGAAGCCGAAGCGCAGTTTTTCCGGCGCGCTCCCCGGCGCCGGCAAGGTCGCGGCGCGGCCGACCCGGCTCGCCGCGTCGCCGCTGGTAAATCGGTACCAATAGGGCCGGCCGGGCTCGAGGCCGGCGACGTTGAGATGCACCGAATAGGCGTAGGCCCGCTCGGCGGTCGCTTCGCCGCGCCGTACGATGGTGCGCATGGCGCTGTCGGTCGCGATCTCGTAACCGAGAGTGACATCGCCGCCGCTCATGCCGCCCGGCGTCTCCGGATTGCTCGACAGCGGATCGGGTGCGAGCCGTGTCCACAGCACGAAGCCGTCGGGCCGCGGCGCGCCGGACGCGACTCCGAGGCTGAACGGATCGCCGGCGCGCCAGTTTTGTGCGGCGGCGCCCCGCAGCAAGGCCGGCGCCGTCACCAAAGCGAGCCCGCTCGCGGCCGCACCGGTGATGAGGCGGCGACGGGTCAGACGGTTCAACGGCAGCGGGGTCGACATGAACGAGCCCTCCGGGTGCAACAGGGCGATAGTCGCGCAAATTTGTGACAGCCTGTACAAGGCCCCCGCGGCCGGCGCATGGTGCGAGCCCTTTTGCGCTACCAGTTTTCGAGCTAGCGGACCATGGACACAGGGCAATTGGACCTCAGCCAAATCGAAACGCGCAAAGAGCGCGCCCGGCACTGGTTCGAATCGCTGCGCGATCAGATCGTCGCGGCGTTCGAGGCGCTGGAGGATGGCCTGCCCGCCGGCGCACCCCTTGCGGATCTCGCGCCGGGCCGCTTCGTGCGCACGCCCTGGCAGCGCACCGACCACACCGGCAAGCCGGGCGGCGGCGGCGGCATGGCGATGATGAAGGGCCGCGTGTTCGAGAAAGTCGGGGTCCATGTCTCCACCGTCCACGGCGAGTTCGCGCCGGAATTCCGCGCGCAAATTCCGGGCGCCGCCGACGACCCGCGCTTCTTCGCGACCGGCATTTCGCTGATCGCGCACCTGCACAATCCGCACGTGCCGGCGGTGCACATGAACACCCGGTTCGTCGTCACGACCAAGGCCTGGTTCGGCGGCGGCGCCGATCTCACCCCGCTGCTCGACATCCGGCGCACGCAGGAGGATCCCGACGCGATCGCCTTCCACGCGGCGATGCGGACCGCCTGCAACGCACATCCCGCCGTCGCGCCCTACGACAAGTTCAAGACCTGGTGTGACGAGTATTTCTTTCTCAAGCACCGCGGCGAGGCGCGCGGCATCGGCGGCATTTTCTACGACTGGATCGATAGCGGCGACTTCGACGCCGATTTCGCCTTCACCCAGGATGTCGGCCGCGCTTTCCTCGCCATCTATCCCGAATTGGTGCGGCGGAACTTCACCACGCCGTGGACCGAGGCGGAGCGCGAGGAGCAACTCGTCCGCCGCGGCCGCTATGTCGAGTTCAACCTGCTCTACGACCGCGGCACCATCTTCGGGCTGCGCACCGGCGGCAATGTCGCCTCGATCCTGTCCTCGCTGCCCCCGGTGGTGAAATGGCCGTGACCGCGCGGTCGGGTTAGCCGCAAGGCGTAACCCGCCATTCCCTCATTGAACGGCGGATTGCGCTGCGCTAATCCGCCCTACACAGTCCAAGGAGATTTTTCATGAAACTTGTTCGTTACGGCGCGCCCGGCCGCGAGAAGCCCGGCATGCTCGATGCCGAGGGCCGCGTTCGCGACCTGTCGAAGATCGTGCCGGACATCGCCGGCGACGTGCTGTCGCAAAAGGGCCTCGCCAAGCTGCGCAAGCTGAAAGTCGAAAAGCTGCCGCTGGTCCGCGGCACCCCGCGCATCGGACCCTGCGTCGGCAAGGTCGGCAACTTCATCGCCATCGGGCTCAATTATTCCGACCACGCCGCCGAAGCCGGCATGCCGATCCCGAAGGAGCCGATCATCTTCTCCAAGGCGCCGAGCTGCATCTGCGGGCCGAACGACGACACCATCACGCCGAAAGGTTCGACCAAGCTCGACTACGAAATCGAGCTCGGCATCGTCATCGGCTCGCGCGCACGCTACCTCGCCAAGAACAAGGCGATGGACGCCGTCGCCGGCTACTGCCTCGCCAACGACGTCTCGGAGCGCTCGTTCCAGATCGAGCGCTCCGGCGGCCAATGGAACAAGGGCAAGGGCTGCGAGACCTTCGGCCCGCTCGGACCCTGGCTCGTGACCAAGGACGAAATCCGCGACCCGCAGCGCCTCGACATGTGGCTCACCGTCAACGGCGAGACCCGCCAGCACGGCACGACGCGCACCATGATCTTCAACGTCGCGCACCTGGTCTGGTACTGCTCGCAGTTCTTCATCATGGAGCCGGGCGATGTCATCATCACCGGCACCCCGCCGGGCGTCGCGCTCGGCATGAAGCCCGAGCCGAAGTTTTTGAAGCCCGGCGACGTGGTGAAGCTCGGCATCGACGGGCTCGGAGAACAGACGCAGAAGGTGGTGAAGTTCAAGATGTGAAAAAGAATTCGTCACCCTGAGGCGCGAGCGCAGCGAGCCTCGAAGGGTGCTAGGCTCGGCGCTCGTGCGTCCTTCGAGGCCCGCGCTGCGCGCGGGCACCTCAGGATGACGACTGAAGTTCACCCCTCCCGCGCCTCCAGCACCGCCTGCAGCGACACCCTCGACCACGGCGCGATGCGGTCGCGGAAGGCGACGTAGGCGTCGTGCACCTTGCGCGCCGCGGCGCTCTTCTCCGCAACCTCGGCGAGGACATCGGCGGCCGTCGTACGCGCGGCGGCGATGAGATCGGCTGGAAACGTGCGCAGCTGCACATGGTCGCGCGTCGTGAGCACGGCCAGCGCCTCGATGTTGAGCCGCTCCATTTCGGCGAGCGCGAACGACGCCTCCGCGGCGCAGGCGTGGGTGACGATGGCCTTGAGCTCGGCGTCGAGCCCTTCCCAGGCCTTGAGCGCAACGATGCACTCGCCGGTGCCGTTCGGCTTGTTGAAGCCGGGGCCGTAATAGAACGGCGCGAAGCGGTAGAAGCCGAGCGCGAGATCGGAGCCGGGGCCGACGAATTCGGCGCCGTCGATCACACCCGATTGCAGCGCGACCAGAATTTCGCCGGGCGATGTGGTCTGCGCAACGGCGCCGAGCCGGCGATAAACTTCGCCGCCGAGGCCGAGCGCACGAATTTTGAGACCATGCACATCGTCGCGGCTTTTGAGCTCGCGGCGGAACCAGCCGCCCATGCTGACGCCGGTGTTGCCGCCCATGAACGGCTTGACGCGGAACGGCGCATAAAGCTCGTCCCATAGCGCCTGACCGCCGCCGGCGTCGATCCACGACACGTGCTCGTTCGGCGTCAGCCCGAACGGCACGGTGGTGAAGAAGACCGCCGCCGGCTCCTTGCCCTGCCAATAGAACGCCGCGGTGTGGCCCATCTCGGCGACGCCGGAGCCGACCGCGTCGAGCACCTCGAACGCCGGCACGATCTCGCCCGCGGCCGACACCGTGATCTCGAGCCGGCCGCCCGACAGCGCAGCGATGCGGGTGGCGATGCGCTCCGCCGACAGGCCTGGGCCGGGCAGACGTTTCGGCCACGACGTCACCATGCGCCAGCGGCGCGTCTCGCCTTGCGCGAGCGCCGGCATCGCGACGGCGCTCGCCAAGCCGGCCGCGCCGGCGCGTGCCAGCATGCGGCGTGTAATTTTGCCCATGGTCGCCCCATCATAACGACAAAGACGCGTAGCGCTCCCTTTACGTCATTCCGGCGGCGGGCGCGACAGTGGCACGGCAGCCTTGCCGCCATCGGCTTGCACGGCCGGTGTTTTTCGCAATAGTGGCGCGGCAGGAAACGCGAGGGCAACGACGCATCATGAAGCTCGGCTTTTTCACCATGCCGATCCATCCGCTCGACAAGGACTGGCGCATCTCGCTGCGCGAGGACCGCGAAGCGTTCGTGCTGGCCGATCAGCTCGGCTTCGTCGAGGGCTATGTCGGCGAGCATGCCACCGACCGCGCCGAGAACATCACCTCGTGCGCGGTGTTCATCGCGAGCCTGATCGACGCCACCAAGACGATCAAGCTCGGCACCGGCACCATCAACATGCCGAACGCGCATCCGGCCGCGACCGCCTCGCAGATCGCCATGCTCGACCACATGCTCGACGGCCGCTTCATCTTCGGCATCAGCCCCGGCGGCCTCCTTTCCGACGCCGAGGCGTTCGGCAATCTCGACGCCGACCGCGCCGCCATGTTCCTGGAGGCGATCAACTCGGTCTTGAAAATCTGGGACAGCGACCCGCCCTACAACATCGAAGGCAAATACTGGAACATCAAGATCGAGCGGCAGGCGATGCCGGAGATCGGCCAGGGCTTTTTGCCGAAGCCGCTGCAGAAGCCGCATCCGCCGATCGTGGTGACCGCGGTGGCGCCGTTCTCCAAGGGAGTGACCGAAGCCGCGGCGCGCGGCTGGGATCCGATCTCGGCCAACTTTTTGATGCCGCAATGGGTCAAGAGCCACTGGCCGAAATACGCCGAAGGCTGCGCCCGCGCCGGCCGCAAGGCCGACCCGGCCAACTGGCGCGTCGCCAAATCGATCTTCGTCGCCGACGACGACAAGACCGCCAAGGCCTACGCCACCGATCCGGCGAGCCCCTACCGCTATTACTACAGCCAGCTCTACACCAAGCTGAAGAAAGTCGGCCGGGTCGAGCTGTTCAAGTCCCGCCGCGACCAGCCGGACAGTGAAGTCACGCTCGACGGCATCTGCAACGATCTGATCATCTACGGCTCGCCCGACAAGGTCGCCGACGAGATCCTGAAATTCCGCGAGCATGTCGGCGACTTCGGCACGCTCCTCTACGCCGGCAAGGATTGGCGCGACCCGACGCTCGGCAAGCGCTCGATGGTGCTGCTGGCGGAGAAGGTGCTGCCGAAGGTCAACGCGGCGATAAAAAGTGTGTAGCCCGGATGGAGCGAAGCGTAATCCGGGAACCGCCTCAACGCTGAACCGCCCAACCCCGCATTACGCTTCGCTCCATGCGGGCTACTTGTTGTGAACCAAACCATGCCCCGCCCGCGCGTCTTCGTCACCCAGCCGATCGCCGAGAGCGCGCTCGCGCGCCTGCGCGCGGTCGCCGATGTCGCGGTCAATCCGGATTCGAGCCGCGTGCTCGACAAGGAAAAGCTGATCGACGCGGTGAAAAACTGCGACATTCTGATCTCGCTCTTGCACGACACGGTCGATGCCGAGGTGCTCGCCGCCAATCCGAACCTCCAGGCGGTGTCGTCGATGAACATCACGCAAGACCGCATCGATCTTGCCGAGGCGACGCGGCGGGGCATTGCGGTCACCAACATTCCCGCGATCGTCACCGACGCCACCGCCGACATCGGCTTCGGCCTCCTCATCGCCGTCGCGCGCAACATCGCGCGCGGCGACAAGCTGTTCCGCGCCGGCGTCTATCCCGGCTCGCAGTCCAATCATCTCGCCGGCGCCGCGGTGAGCGGCCGAACCCTCGGCCTCGTCGGCTTCGGCCGCATCGGCCAGGCGATGGCGCGGCGCGGCCGCGGCTTCGATATGACCATCATCTACACCGATCCGCGGCGGCTTTCCGCCGAAGACGAGGCGAAGCTCGGCGCTACGTACCGCGGTTTCGACGATCTTCTGCGCGAGGCCGATTTCGTCTCGCTGCATCCGCAGCTGACGGCGCAGACCCAGCATCTGATGAGCGACCGCGCGTTCGCGCTGATGAAGCCGACCGCGTTCGTGATCAACACCTCGCGCGGACCCGTCATCGACGAAGCCGCGCTCATTCGCGCCCTCGCGGACAAGAAAATCGCCGGCGCCGGCCTCAACGTCTACGAGCACGAGCCGCAGGTCGCGCCCGAGCTTCTGGCCATGCCGAACGTGGTGCTGACCCCGCATCTCGGCAGCGCGGTCGCGTCGCTGCGCGAGAGCATGGCCCATGTCGTCGTCGACAACACCATCGCCCTAATCGAGGGCCGACCGCCGGTGAGCTGCCTCAATCCGCAAGTGTTGAAGAATAAGCGTTGAAGAAACTGTTTTAGACAAGGAATGCCGCGGCGATGACCATCCCGACAAAAACCATGGCGGTGCGGCTAAACGAATATGGCGGGCCGGACAAGCTGATCTACGGCGAGTACGATCTGCCGCCGCTCGACGCGCGCGACGTGCTGGTCAAGAACTTCGCCGGGTCGGTGTCGCGCTGGGACGTCAAATACCGCTCCGGCGATCTCGCCCGCTATCAAATTCCCGGCCGCGCGCCGTTTCCGCTGCCGCAGCAATTGGGCCGCGAGGCGGCCGGCGAAGTCGTCGCCGTCGGCGGCGCGGCGACGCGGTTCAAGCCGGGCGACCGCGTCATCGGCGTCACCCATCCGGAAGATCCCGACGCGGTCGAGACCGCGCGCGGGCTCGGCAATCTGTCGCGCCGGCTCGCCATTCCCGGCCACCAGGCGCCCGGCTCCTACGCCCAATATCTGGTGCGCGACGAGCACATGTGGCTGCCGCTGCCGGACGGCGTCGACTACGAACAGGCCGGCGTCGTGCTGTGGCCGTTCTCGTCGTCGCACCGCGTGGTGCGCGACCGGCTCGAAGTGCGGCTCGGCGATACCGTGCTGATCGCCGGCGCCTCCGGCGGCATGGGCCAGGCGACGTTGCAGCTCTGCCGGCTCGCGGGCGCCCGGGTGATCGCCACCACCCGCCACGCCGGCAAGGCGGCAACGCTGCGCGAACTCGGCGCCGACCATGTCGCCGTCACTGCCGACGCCGAAAAAGCCCGCGCCGAAGTGCTGGCGCTGACCGGCGGCGAGGGCGTCGATCACGCCGTCGACTATACCGGCAACCCTGACCTGCTACGCTTCATGCTGAGCGTGATGCGGCTCGGCGGCTCGATCGTGGTCAGCAGCGAACAGGGCCGCGACCCGGTGCCGTTCACCGCGTCCGATCTGATCCGCCTGGAGCTCAATCTCCTCGGCATGCGCGGCGCGCGCATGAACGACATGGTGACCGTACTCAAGCTCGCCGGCGAAGGCCGCATCCACACGCGGATCGCCGCGCGCTTTCCCCTCGCCAAGGTCGGCGAAGCGCACGAGCTGTTGGTCAATTCGCCCGATCTGGTCGGCCGCATCGTCGTGCTGCCCTGGGCGTGATGGCAAAGGGCCGCCGCGGTCAGAATCCAGCGACGACTTCCAAAGTCCTGCCCGCCTGCGCGCGATGGATCGCGGCGAGTTCTTCCGGTGAATGGCGAAGCTCGCCGACTTCCTTGGCGAATTCCGGCATGGCGCGGAGTTTTTCCGCCCAGGCATGAACGTGAGGATGCAGCCGCTCGAACGGATAGCCGGCGAGCGCGAGGCGGTTCTCGTAGATGAGCCAGGCGATGTCGACCACGCTCAGATCCGCGCCCATCAGATAAGGCTGGCTCGCCAATCGCGCGTCGAGCGCGTCGAACTCGGCGCGGAATTTTTGCGCCGAGGCGCGCGCCCGATCGTCGGGAAACCCCTCCTCCGCGGCGCGCTGCCAGAACGCGATTTCGTTGTGCTTCTTGCGATCCTCGACGCCCTGCACGGTGCCGCTGCCGTTGGCGGCATAGCTTTGGAGCGCCTCCGCCGACTTCGGCGGTCCGGGCGGCGCGAACACGAAGCGGAAGCTCAGCGTCCGCAGGTCCATATGCAGATCGTCCTCGTGCTCGAGCAGCGCCGCGACCTCGTTCTCGTGACCCGCCGGAATGAGCCGCGGGGTCGGGAACGTCTTTTCCAGATACTGGATGATGTCGTTGCTCTCGATGTGAACGACGCCGTCATGCACCAGGACCGGCACCAGCCCGCGCGGATTGATGCCGAGAAACCAGGGCTGGAAGTTCTCGTTGCCCGGCAGATCGATCGGGTGCGACTGCCAGGGGATGCCCTTGAGATTGAGAAAGACGCGCAGCTTCTGCGAGCACGACGAGCCCATGAAATGCAGCACGTGCACGCCCTTCCAGCCGAGCACCTCGCGCGTCTTGATGTCGCTGTCTGCGAGTTGAACCATAAATTTCCTCTCCCGAATTCTCCGCGAGCCGCGACCGGCTGCACGCCGATCGCGATGCTGATGTGCTATTTGATCGCCTGCGGATTGAGCGGCGAGCCGGTGCCGCCGGTGATGATGAGCGGCGCGCCGCAGAAGAAGAACTCGTAGACGCCGTCCTTGGCGCAGTCTTCGGCCAGCTCCTTGAGAAAGAACATCTCGCCCATGGTGAGACCCATGGCCGGAATGACCACCCAGTGCCACGGCTGGTTGACGTCGGTCGTTTCGTTCGGCCGCACCTCGACGCCCCAGGTGTCCGAGCAGATCGCGGCGATTTCCTTGTCCTGGCACCAGTAGCAGTTCTCGAATTTAACGCCCGGCGCGTCGCCGCCGGCAAAGCCGCCCCATTGCTTCTCGGCGAGACAGCGCTCCATCTGCCCGGTGCGGATGATGACGAAGTCGGCGCGGCCGATGGTGACGTTCTGCTTGCTTGGCGCAGGCGTCCAACTCGTCGTTGCCGATGCCCTCGCCGTCCTTCAGCCACGGCACGCCGCGGAAACGCGCGATGTCGAGCAGCACGCCACGGCCGACCATCTTGTTCCTGGCGTGCTCGATGCCGAGCACGTTGAGGCCCTTGGCGTCGATCAGCTTGGCGTCGTAGCCGTTATAGGCCTTGTCCTCGTAGAAGATGTGGCCGAGCGCGTCCCAGTGGGTGGCGCCCTGCACGCACAGCATCAGCGTGTCGTCGGCGTAGCGTATCCTGTTCCAGTCCTGCCGCTCGGCGATGGCGTCGGTGCCGGTCGCGAGCATCTGGTGGATGGGATTGAAGCGGCCGCCGAACAGGCCGGTCTGCGGACCGTTGCCGTCGAGCGGAATGCCGAGCGCGAACGTCTTGCCGGTGCGAATGAGGCCGGCCGCCCGCACGATGTCCTCAGGCTTGATGTGGTTGAGCGTACCGATCTGATCGTCCTTGCCCCACCGTCCCCAATTCTTGAGTTTTTCGGTCGCCTCGGCGACGGCCTTTCTGCTCACGCTGATGTTCATCGCAACGCTTCCTTCCCGTCTTGGTCGATTGTTCTTGCCTGATCGTCATTGCGAGGAGCGCAGCGACGAAGCAATCCAGCGGGCCGTGCCGCTTCCCCTGGATTGCTTTGCTTCGCTTCGCTCGCAACGACGAATGAAGGGTCGCTACCAAAGGGCTAGCCTTCACGCCGTTCGGGCGGCGGCAACGTATCGCGAATGCCGACGGCCCGCTATACGTTTGCGGCGACCGCGCGCCGCTGTGATTGCGCTGCCGGGAGGGGGCGATGAAGCTTGTGAGCTTTCTCGACGGCGGCCGGGAATTGTTCGGCGTCGTTGCCGGCGACGGCGTCGTCGCCATGGCAGAGCGGATCGGCCAGCCGACGCTGCGCGACGCGCTCGCCGCCGGCGCGCTCGCGGACATGCGCCGGCTGGCGATGGAGGAAAAACCCGACCGCGAGCTTGCCGAGATCAAATTCCTGCCGGTCATTCCGCGGCCGGAAAAAATCCTCTGCGCCGGCATCAATTATCTCGCCCACGCCGCCGAGACCGGGCGCGAAACGCCGCGGGCGCCGAGCCTGTTCGCGCGCTTCGCCGACACGCTCGTCGGCCACGGCGGCGCGATGATAAGGCCCCGCGTGTCCCGCGAGTTCGATTTCGAGGGCGAGCTCGCCGTCGTCATCGGCCGGGCGGGACGCCACATCGCGGCCGCGCAGGCGCTCGACTATGTCGCCGGCTATACCTGTTTCGTCGACGGCAGCGTGCGCGATTATCAGAAATTCTCGGTCACCGCGGGCAAGAATTTTCCCGCAACCGGCCCGCTTGGTCCGTGGATCGTCACCACCGACGACATTCCCGATCCGGGCCGGCTGACGCTCGCGACACGCCTCAACGGCGTCGAGGTCCAGCACACGGCGACCGATCTCATGATCCATTCCGTCGCCGAAATCGTCGCGTTCTGCTCCACCTTCACCGCGCTCGCGCCCGGCGACATCATCGCCACCGGCACGCCCGAAGGCGTCGGCCACCGCCGCAAGCCGCCGCTGTGGATGAAGGCGGGCGACGTGCTTGAAGTGGAGATCAGCGAGATCGGTACGCTGCGCACGCACGTGGTCGACGAGGCCTGAGATCCTCCCCCATGCAGCGAAGCGAAATGGGGGAGGGGGACCGCGCGTCAGCGCGGTGGAGGGGGCGCGGGCGGTTCAAAAAAACCACGGAACAGACGCTGCGGCCGTTGCCCCTTCCACCATCGTGCTTCGCACGATGGTCCCCCTGCCCCGCACTTCGTGCGGGGAGGATGGGGGATTGGGATTTAAGCCACCGCCCCCGCAAGCTCCGGCACCGAAGCCGGCGCGTTGCCGCCGGCTTCGCCGGCTCGAGCGCCGCCGCGATCGCTTCCTCGACGCGTTCGAGCCAGATGAACTCCAGCTCCTTGCGCGCGATCTCGGGGATGTCGTCATAGTCGCGGCGGTTGCGCGCCGGCAGCATGACGCGCTTGATGCCGGCGGCGTGGGCGGCGAGCACCTTTTCCTTGATGCCGCCGACCGGCAGCACCAGGCCGCGCAGGCTGATCTCGCCGGTCATCGCCGTGTCGCTGCGGATGGTGCGGTCGGTCATCAGCGAGACCAGCGCCATGAACATCGCCACCCCGGCGCTCGGGCCGTCCTTCGGAATGGCGCCGGCCGGCACGTGGACATGGATGTCGCTCTTCTCGAAGCGCGCTTCGTCGATGCCGAGCGCGGCGGCGCGGTTCTTGACGATCGAGAGCGCGGCCTGCGCGCTTTCCTTCATCACGTCGCCGAGCTGACCGGTCAGGATCAGCCGCCCGCAGCCGGGGATGCGCGTCGCCTCGATGAACAGGATGTCGCCGCCGACCGGCGTCCAGGCAAGCCCGGTCGCGACGCCCGGCACGCTCGTGCGCATCGCCGTCTCGCTCTCGAACTTCGGCGCACCGAGGATCGCGAGCAGATCGTCGCGGGTGATCGTGATCGGGCCCTGCTCGCCTCCTTCTTGCCCTTCCGCGATGCGCACCGCGGCGTGACGCAGCGTCTGCCCGATCTGCCGCTCCAGGCTCCGCACGCCGGCTTCGCGGGTGTAGTTCTGGATGATATCGCGCAGCACGTCGTCGCCGATCTCGACCTCGCCTGGCTTGAGGCCGTTCGCCTCGAGCTGGCGGCGCACCAGATAGCGGTGCGCGATCTCGAGCTTCTCGTCGGCGGTGTAGCCGGCGAGGCTGATGATCTCCATGCGGTCGCGCAGCGGCCCCGGGACGGTGTCGAGCATGTTCGCGGTGGTGATGAACACCACCCGGCTCAAATCGAACGGCACGCCGAGATAATTGTCGCGGAACGTGTTGTTCTGCTCCGGATCGAGCACCTCGAGCAGCGCCGCGCCCGGATCGCCGTGGATGCCGGCGCCGAGCTTGTCGATCTCGTCGAGCATCATCACGCAGTCGCGCGCGCCGGTCTTGCGGATCGCCTGGATGATGTTGCCGGGCAGCGCGCCGATATAGGTGCGGCGGTGGCCGCGGATCTCCGCCTCGTCGTGCACGCCGCCGAGCGAGACGCGCACGAATTTGCGGCCCATGGCGCGGGCGATCGACTGGCCGAGCGAGGTCTTGCCGACGCCGGGCGGACCGACGAAGCACAGGATCGGCGCCTTGCCTTGCGGCGCGAGCTTGCGCACGGCGAGATATTCGATGATCCGCCGCTTGATCTTGTCGAGGTCGTAATGGTCCTCGTCGAGGACGCGCCGCGCCTCGCTGATGTCGATCGGCTTCTCCTCGGGCAAAGCCCAAGGCAGTTCGATCAGCCAGTCGAGATAGGTGCGCACCATGCCGTATTCGCCGGCCGCTTCCGGCATGCGTTGCAGCCGGCGCAATTCCTTGCGCGCGGCGTCCTCGATCTCCTTCGGCATCTTGGCGTCGGTGATGGCCTTGTCGAGCTCGGCCATCTCGGCGGCCTTGCCCTCCTCGCCCTCGCCGAGCTGGCGCTGGATCGCCGCCATCTGCTCGCGCAGCAGAACCTCGCGCTGGCGCTCGTCGAGCGCCGCCTTGGTCTGGCGGCCGATCTCCTGCGACAGCCGCAGCACTTCGATGCGCTGAGCCAGCAGCTTCAGCACCTTGTCCATGCGCGCCGACAGGTCGATGGTCTCGAGAATCTCCTGCTTCTCTTCCGGCTTCACGTCCATATAGGCGATGGCGAGGTCGGCGAGCGCCGCCGGCGTCTCGATCGACGAGATGGCGGCGACCAGCTCGGCCGGCGCCTGCGGCAGCAACTGCACCGCTTCGAGCGTCTGCGCCCGCAGATTGACGAACCGCGCCTCGATCTCCGGCGTGCGGGTGTCGAGTTCGGGGATCTGCAGAACGCGCGCGACCAGGAACGGCCAGCCGCTCAGATATTCCAGCACCTGGAACCGCTGCTCGCCCTGGCAGACGAGATGATGGCTGCCGTCGGGCGCGGTGATGTAGCGCACGATGTTGGCGACCGTGCCCATGCGGTGCATGTCGATCGCCGAGGGATCGGCGACGTTGGCTGAGCGCTGCATCAGCACGCCGACCTGGCGCTGGTCGCGCACCGCCTGCTGCGCGGCGGCGATCGACTTCGGCCGGCCGATGGTCAGCGGCAGCACCAGGCCGGGAAACAACACGGTGTTGCGCACCGGCACGATGATGAGCGCGTCCGGCGGCAATGGCGGCAGCGGCTGGCCTTTCTCGCCAGGTCCGCTCGAGGACAGCATTTCGAGTTCAGCCACGGCTCACTCCCACTTTCTGCAACGTGATGACCATCAGGCCATCGGCGGCGGCGCGGCGCACCGTCGCGTAACGACCGGCCGGCAGCCGCAGCCGCCGGTAAAAACGCCCTTGCGGCAATTCGAGACGATGAATGGTCGCCGTACGCAGGGCCGGCGGATAGATGCGGGTCCCGGCGATGACGAGATCGCCGTCCTCGATCACCGCCTGCGCGTCATCGGCATTGACGCCGGGCAGCGCGACCAGGACCAGCACTTCGCTTTCGGTCTCCAAAATATCGACCGGCGGCTCCCAGGCCGCGGCCTGCGCTTGCGTACCTGCGGGCCGAAACAGCTCGCGATGCATCCGCTCGGCGCGGGACAGCATGTCCAGCGCTTCCGACCACATCCAATCACGCGCGACGTTGCGGGCCATGCGGCTCCCCTCCAGTGTGTGACAAATGTGTGGCGCCGGTCCGCAATATTCAACGGCCGCGGATCCAAGCCCTTGATGCCGATCAAATCGGGGGCCCGCTGCGCTCCCTAGCGCCACCGCATGACGGGCTTATTTCCGTAGGGGCGCCGTCGTGGCCGGCATTCTTCACCTCTCCCCGCGCGCGGGTCGCGCGCGGGGAGAGCGTAGGCGTCCTTCGGACGCCGTCTTTCGCAAGAACGCCGATGCGAAGCATCGGCTATGCGAAGCGAGGGTGAGGGGGCCTATCCACGAGTTTGAGCGCCGGGAGCAACGCGAAGGCGTGGAAGGCTTCCGGCAATGCTCGGGAGGCGGCGCCGCCCCTCATCCCGACCTTCTCACCGCGCGCGGGGAGAAGGAGGAAGCGTTACGCCGCCGCCGCGCGTCCCTGCCAGAGCTGCTTGCGGCGAGCGCGGCGCCTTCGGCGAGCGCCTTGAGCTTGGCCCAGGCGATCTGCGGATGCACGCGGCCGCCGAGGCCGCAGTCGGTCGAGGCAATGACGTTCTCGCGGCCGACCACCTCGGCAAAGCGGATGATCCGGTCGGCGACGAGTTCGGGGTCCTCGATCAGGTTGGTCGAGTGGCTCACGATGCCGGGCAGGATCTTCTTGCCGGGCGGCAGCTTGACGGTCTTCCAGATCTTCCACTCGTGCTCGTGACGGGCGTTGGCGGCCTCGAAGGAATAATAGTCGCAGTTGACCGCCAGCATCAGGTCGACCAGATGCTTCATCGGGATGTCGGTGGTGTGCGGGCCGTGCCAGGAGCCCCAGCACAGATGGAAGCGGATCTTGTCCGGCGGCAAGCCCTTGATCGCGTGGTTGAGCGCATCGATCTGCATCTTGGTGTAGCGCCGGTAGCCCTCGACGTTCGGTTCGTTCTTCTGCTGATCCCAGTTCTCGCCGATCGCCGGATCGTCGAGCTGCACGATCAGGCCGGCGTCGATGATCGCCTTGTATTCGTCATGCATGGCGTCGGCGCAGGCGTAGAGCAGCTCCTCTTCGGTCTTGTAATATTCGTTCGGCATGCGCGCGCAGCTCGCCGGCGCGATCGCATTCATCCACGCCCCTTCGGTCGGCAGTCCGGCCGCCTTCAGGCCGGCCTTGAAGTTGGTGATGTCGCGCTGAATCACATCCTGGCCCTTGTATTTGATCGGGCCTCTGGCCACCGGTGAGTGGTTGGTCATGAACTGCTCGGGCAGGCCGCAGCCGGACAGCGGGTCGAGATAGGCGTCCTGGAACTTCGCCATGTCGCGGCGCTCGCCCCAGTCGCCGACGACGAAATCCTTCGGCGCCATCGGCGTCTTGGTGTGCGCCGAGAGCTTGGTGAACCAGAGCCCCTGCTCGACCACCTCGACGCCGGCGAGGCGCGGGATGATATACGACCACCAGGCGCCGTAATCATAGGCCCAGCCCACAGTGTGACCGAGCTCGCCGTCATTGACGAGATCGACACCGGCCTCTTTCTGCTGGCGCACGATCTCGGCCACCGAATTTTTTAGCTCGCGGTCGTAGGCGGCCTGGTCGAACTTCTCGCCCAGGGTCTTCTTTTGGCTCAGTTCGAGCAGCTTCGCCGGGCGCGGCAGGCTGCCGACGTGGGTCGTCAGGATCCGGTCGACCATTGTTTCCTCCAGATGTTTTCAAGACGTTTTTTTGGAACATTATGCCAAGCGTGCGCGCACGGCAGCGCGCCACCCGCGGCGGCAACTCTATCAAAGGGTGCTTGCCATTCTCAAGCACCGACGCAGCGACGGCGTGTGAATGTTTGCAGCGGCGCGGGGCCGTTGCCCACGCCGCTCCCGTGTCGGAGCTTTCGCTAGCCCACGGTCGCGACCGAAGCGCGCTGTGCGCCACGCACGCCGTCGGCCAGCGCGCGCACGAGATCGGCGACCGACGCGACCGTTGCCGGCGTCGGCTTGCCGTCGGCGCCGAGGCTCGTGCGAACCGCTTCGACCAGCGCCGAGCCGACCACGACGCCGTCGGCGTTTCCCGCGATCGCGCGCGCCTGCTCGGCGGTGCGCACGCCGAAGCCGACGCAGACGGGGAGCTTGGTGTGGCGCTTGATGCGCTCGACCGCGCCCGCGACCTTTGTCGCGTCCGGCGCGGCGGCGCCGGTGATGCCGGTGATCGAGACGTAATAGACGAAGCCCGACGTGTTGGTCAGCACCGTCGGCAGTCGCTTGTCGTCGGTCGTCGGCGTGGCGAGGCGGATGAAATTGAGCCCGGCCGCAAGCGCCGGCAGGCACAATTCCTCGTCCTCCTCCGGCGGCAGGTCGACCACGATCAAGCCGTCGACGCCGGCCGCCTTGGCGTCGTCGAGAAAGCGCGCGGCGCCATAGACGTAGATCGGGTTGAAATAGCCCATCAGCACGATCGGGGTTGCGTTGTCGCCGCGGCGGAACTCGCGTACCAAAGCGAGCGTGCGCTTCATGTTCTGCCCGGCGGCGAGCGCGCGCAGGCCGGCCGCCTGGATCGCCGGGCCGTCCGCCATCGGATCGGTGAACGGCATGCCGATCTCGATCACATCGGCGCCCGCCTGCGGCAACGCTTGGAGGATCGCGAGCGACGCGTCGTAATCGGGGTCGCCGGCCATGACGAACGTGACCAGCGCGGCGCGGCCTTCCTCGTGCAGCGCCGCGAAGCGGCGATCGATGCGGGTGGTCATCGCGCCTTGCCTTCCAGATACTGCGCGACCGAATGCAAATCCTTGTCACCACGGCCGGACAGGTTGACGACCATCAAATGATCCTTGGGCTTTTGCGGCGCGAGGTCCAGCACCTTGGCGATGGCGTGCGCCGCCTCGAGCGCCGGGATGATGCCTTCGAGCTTGGACAAAAGCTGGAACGCCGCGAGCGCCTCGTCGTCGGTCGCCGACAGGAAAGTGACGCGGCCGACATCGTGCAGCCAGGCATGCTCGGGCCCGACGCCGGGATAATCGAGGCCGGCGGAGATCGAATGCGCCTCGGTGATCTGCCCATCGTCATCCATGAGCAGATACGTGCGGTTGCCGTGCAGGACGCCCGGCCGGCCGCCTTCGATCGAAGCGGCGTGCATGCCGGTCGGGAGGCCGTGGCCCGCCGCCTCGACGCCGTACATCTCGATGCCGCGCTCGTCGAGGAACGGATGAAACAGCCCCATCGCGTTCGAGCCGCCGCCGATGCAGGCAATGAGCGAATCCGGCAGCCGGCCTTCGGCTTCGAGCATCTGCTCGCGGGTCTCGCGGCCGATGATCGACTGAAAATCGCGCACCAGCATCGGATAAGGATGCGGGCCAGCGACGGTGCCGATACAGTAGAACGTCGAGCCGACGTTGGTCACCCAGTCGCGCAAGGCTTCGTTCATGGCGTCCTTGAGCGTCTTCGATCCGGAGGTGACCGGCACGACCTTGGCGCCGAGCATGTTCATGCGGAACACGTTCTGCGCCTGCCGCTCGACGTTGACTGAGCCCATATAGACGATGCATTCCAGCCCGAAGCGGGCGCACAAGGTCGCGGTGGCGACGCCGTGCATGCCGGCGCCGGTCTCGGCGATGACGCGCTTTTTGCCCATCCGCCGCGCCAGCAGAATCTGGCCGAGCACGTTGTTCACCTTGTGCGCGCCGGTGTGGTTCAATTCCTCGCGCTTGAGATAGATTTTGGCGCCGCCACCCGAAAGGCCGGAGGCCGTCTGTCGACAGTGCTCGGTCAGCCGCTCGGCGAAATAGAGCGGCGACGGGCGGCCGACATAATGGGTCAGATAGCCGTCCATCTCGCGCCGGAACGCGGGGTCGGCCTTCGCCTCGGCATAGGCCTTTTCCAGATCGAGGATGAGCGGCATCAGCGTCTCGGCGACGAAGCGGCCGCCATAGATGCCGAAATGCCCGCGCTCGTCCGGCCCGGTGCGGTAGGAATTGGGTTGCTGGATGGTCATCGCTGCACGCATTCACCTATCTTCGTCATCCTGAGGTGCCCGCCGAAGGTGGGCCTCGAAGGACGCACCGCCTCAGTGCGCCCTTCGAGGCCCCGCTCCCTTCCGGGAGCGGGGCACCTCAGGGTGACGGCGCAAGCACAGACGCCGCTTGGCGCGCCGCGCGGATAAAGGCAAGGATTTTTTCCGAGTCTTTCTCGCCCGGCGCGCGCTCGACGCCGGAAGAAACGTCGACGCCGGGCGCCCGCGTCACGCGCAAGGCCTCGCCGACATTGTCGGGATCAAGCCCGCCCGACAGCATGAACGGCACGCCGGGATCGAGATTCTCCAGGAGATGCCAGTCGAACGGCCTGCCCAGGCCGCCCGGCCGCGTCGCCTCGCGTGGCGCGCGGGCGTCGAACAGCAGCCGGTCGGCGGCGCCGGTATAATCCGTGATCGCGGCGAGGTCGCCCTTCGTTTCGACCGGTATCGCCTTCATCATCGGCAGGCCGAAGCGCCGCTTGAGCGCGAGGACGCGTTCGCGCGGCTCCCGGCCGTGCAGTTGCAGCAAATCCGGCCGCAACGCCTCGACCACCGCATCGATGAGCGCATCGTCGGCATCGACCGTCAGCGCCACTTTTTGTGCGCGTCCCTTGACGCGGCGGCCAAGCTCGCGCGCCGTCTCAAACCCGATGTGCCGCGGCGACGGCGGAAAGAACACAAAGCCGACCATGTCGGCGCCGGCGTCGAGCGCGACGTTCGAGCGCTTCGGGTGTGGATAGGCCGCAGATTTTTACAACAAGAGACATGAAACCGGCCGCACCTGGAACTCGATCTTGATCAATCAGGACCGTTCTACATCGCCTCGACCATATTGTCTCGCGACCAGATGGACATCGCTATGAGACGGGCGGCTTCAACTTGAGGCGCTGCGGCGGCTTACGGTCGGCCGGAACGATCGTCGCCTCGCCGTTGCGGCTTTCGAGCGCGGCGAGCTTGGTGCGCAGCTCGTGGGCCTCGCGTTCCAGCCGCCGCACGGTCCGCCGCCAGCCGCCTTGGCCGAGCCATGCCGCGACGCCGCCGATGACGACGCCGATGATCAACAGCAAGACCACGAGCGCGAACAGCGGCAACTTCACCACCGCGGCCGGCTCGCTGGCGCTGAACGGATCGAACGACACCGTCACGATCTGCCGGTTCGCCACCGCGAAGGCGATGATGACGATCGCGAGCGGAATCACGATCAGCGCCGTGATGATTTTGCGGAGCAAAGTTTCTAACTCCAAGCTTGCTTCCCGCTCATCAAGCGAGAAACCTAGTCTCGTCATTGCGAGCGGAGCGAAGCAATCCAGACTCTGTGCCGCCGATCCTGGATTGCTTCGCTTCGCTCGCAATGACGGCGACGATACGGCCGCGCTATTCCCCGCTTTCGCAGCGACGAACGGACCTAGCTCGAGGTCGTGACCTCGGCGGCGCGATTGAGCCGCTCGCGCATTTCCTTGCCGGTCTTGAAGAACGGCACGCTTTTCTGATCGACCGAGACGTGCGCGCCGGTGCGCGGGTTGCGGCCGGTGCGCGCCGGCCGCCGCTTCACCGAGAAGGCGCCGAAGCCGCGCAACTCGACGCGGTCGCCGCGCGCCATCGCCGCGGTGATCTCGCCGAGGATGGCGTTGACGATGTTCTCGACGTTGCGCTGGTAGAGGTGCGGATTCTGCGCGGAAATGCGTTGCACGAGTTCGGACTTGATCATGGTCGCGCCCTATACCGGAGGGAGCGCTCGGGCCGCCCGCCAACGCGGCTGCGCTCAATCGTTGGCCGCAGGGTGCCAAAGGGCCAACAGACCGTCAAGATTAAGCCGCTCGATTGCCTGTATACCGCCCCAATCCCCGACCGCGCGCGCGAGCCTGGTGAACCCGGCCGCATCGAGCATGACGGCGGCCGCCGCGTGCAGGAACGGCAGATCGCCGAACCGGCCGTGCAAGGAATAATCGCGCACCGGCAGCTTGGCGTCGACGTTCTTTTCCTTGGCCAGCCAGGCGATGGCCGTGTGCTCGTCGCCGAGCTCGTCGACGAGCTTGAGGTCGATCCCCTGGTGGCCGGTGAACACCCGGCCGTCGGCGACGCGCTCGAGCGCTGCATCGTCGAGGTGCCGCCGCGTCTGCACGATGCCGCGAAACCAGGCGTAGGAATCCTTGATGATCGATTCGATCGCGGCGCGCGCTTCCGGCGAGGTCGGCTCGAAGCCGTTCGGCGCCGCCTTGAGCGGCGACGATTTGATCGTCTCCACCTTGACGCCGATCTTGTCGAGCAGGTCGGCGACGTTGGGATATTGGAACAATACGCCGATCGAGCCGACGAGCGACGTTTGCTTGGCGACGATATAGTCGCCGGCCAGCGCGGTGATGTAGCCGCCCGAGGCCGCCATGCTGTCGACGACGATGACGAGCGGCTTCTTATCCTTGAGCCGCATCAGGGAATCGTAGAGCTGCTCCGAGCCGGCGGTCGTGCCGCCGGGGCTGTCGACATGCACGATGACGGCGCGCGCGGTCGTCGATCGCGCCAGCCGTTCGAGCTGCTGCACCCGTTCCGCATCGTCGCGGATCAGTCCGGTGATGGTCACGCGGGCGATGTAGGCGCCGGCGCCGCCGAAGCCGGTCCGACGGCTCACCAACGTCCCCGCCGCGACGACGGCGACGATGATCGCGACGACCGCGAGCGCGCGCCAGAAGGTGAGTTTGCGCCGTACGCGGCGGCGGTCGACGATCGCATCGGCGTCAAGCGACATGGGTCGGAGTCCTTATTGTTACATCTACCGCCGCGCGCTTCTCCCTCTCCCCGCGCGCGGGGAGAGGGTCGGGGTGAGGGGGCCTATCCGCTGGGCTCAGACTCGCGGTGAGGCCCCCTCACCCTCGTTCGCTGCGCTCACTCGACCTCTCCCCGCGCAGCGGGGAGAGGTTAAGAAGCATCACTCGTCGCTTGCTTCTTCCTTGTCGCTCTCTTCGCCCTTACGCCGCAGCGCGGTGCCGAGAATGTCGCCGAGCGTCGCGCCGGAATCGGAGGAGCCGTATTGCGCGATGGCCTCCTTCTCCTCGGCGACTTCGAGCGCCTTGATCGAGACCTGCACCTTGCGGGCGCGGCGGTCGAACTGGATGACGCGGGCGTCGACCTTCTGGCCGACGGCGAAGCGGTCCGGCCGCTGTTCGGAACGGTCGCGCGCGAGCTCCGAGCGCTTGATGAACGTCGCGAAGTCGGTGCCGACGATGGCGACGTTGATACCGCCTTCCTTGATGTCGATCACTTCGCAGGTGACGACGACGCCCTTCTTGAGCTCGCCGGCAGCAGGTTCGCCGGCCGCCGCCGCGGCGGCGGCGCCGCCGCCCTCGGAGAGCTGCTTGATGCCGAGCGAGATGCGCTCTTTCTCGACATCGACGTTGAGCACCTGGGCCTGGACCTTGTCGCCCTTCTTGTACTCCTCGATGACCTGTTCGCCGGGGCGCTTCCAGTCGAGATCGGAGAGATGCACCATGCCGTCGACATCGCCGTCGAGGCCGAGGAACAGACCGAATTCGGTCTTGTTCTTGACCTCGCCTTCGACCACCGAGCCGGCCGGATGCTTCTCGACGAACACCTCCCACGGATTGCGCATGGTCTGCTTGAGGCCGAGCGAGATGCGGCGTTTGACCGGATCGACCTCGAGCACCTGGACCTCGACCTCCTGCGACGTGGAGACGATCTTGCCGGGGTGCACGTTTTTCTTGGTCCACGACATTTCGGAAACGTGGATCAAGCCCTCGATGCCCGGCTCCAGTTCGACGAACGCGCCGTAATCGGTGATGTTGGTGACCCGGCCCTTGAAACGGGCACCGACCGGGTACTTCGCCTCGATGCCCTGCCAGGGATCCTCGAGCAGCTGCTTCATGCCGAGCGAGATGCGGTGGGTCTCGTGGTTGATCTTGATGATCTTGACCTTCACCTGCTGGCCGATATTGAGCACCTCGGACGGGTGATTGACGCGCCGCCAGGCGATATCGGTGACGTGCAGGAGGCCGTCGATGCCGCCGAGGTCGACGAACGCGCCATAGTCGGTGATGTTCTTGACCACGCCGTCGATGACCTGACCCTCTTCGAGGTTCTGCACCAGTTCCTGGCGCTGCTCGGCGCGAGTCTCTTCCAAGACGGTGCGGCGGGAGACGACGATGTTGCCGCGGCGGCGATCCATCTTGAGAATCTGGAACGGCTGCGCATTGTTCATCAGCGGCGACACGTCGCGGATGGGGCGAATGTCGACTTGGCTGCGCGGCAGGAAGGCCACGGCGCCGTCGAGATCGACGGTGAAGCCGCCCTTGACCTGGTTGAAGATGACGCCGGTCACCTTCTCGTTGTTCTGGAACGCCTTTTCGAGCTTGCCCCAGCTTTCCTCGCGGCGCGCTTTGTCGCGCGACAGCACCGCTTCGCCGAGCGCGTTCTCGACCCGCTCGAGATAGACTTCGACGGTGTCGCCGATCTTGATCTCGTTGGTGCGGCCCGGCCCAGCGAACTCCTTCAGAGCCACGCGGCCTTCGGTCTTCAGTCCGACGTTGATGACGGCGACGTCCTTTTCGATGCCGACGACCGTCCCCTTGACGACCGATCCTTCCTGCAGATTGCCATGGCTGAACGATTCCTCGATCATGCTGGCGAAATCTTCGCGCGACGGCGTGGCAGTAGCGAGTTGAGCCATGAAAACTCCGAGCCCCATGAAATGAAATTGATCCCGAACGCGCGGCAACCGCCGGTCAAGCCGGCGGGTGGGGCCAGTGCCATACGATCGGGACGAAGCTTCGTCCGGGGCCTTACAACGAAGCGCGAACGGGCTGTTCCTCCAACGACGAAAGCGCCTTAACCGCGCTTCCGGCCCGTTCGAGCGGCCTCGATGATATCGACGGCGGCCCGGAATGCCGCGTCTATACCCAAATGCGTGGTGTCAAGCAAGTAGGCGTCCGGCGCCGGCTTTAAAGGGGCCGTGGCGCGGGTGGTGTCACGCTCGTCTCGCCGCTTGATGTCGGCGAGTACGTCCTGTTCGTCCACATGGTCGCCGCGGGCGCGGAATTCCAGCGTGCGGCGCGCCGCCCGCACCTCGGGGGCCGCCGTCACGAAAATCTTCACATCCGCGCCGGGCGCGATCACGGTGCCGATATCGCGGCCGTCGAGCACCGCGCCGGGCGGTCTTGTGGCGAATTCGCGCTGGTAGGCGATCAAGGCGTCGCGCACCGCCGGCATTGCCGAAACGACGGAGGCCGCCTCGCCGACGGCTTGGCCTTTCAAGGCAGCCTCGTCGAACCGCGTCGGATCGAGCGCGGCTGCCGCGGCCGCCGCGCCCGCCACATCGTCAAGCGGCGTGCCGGCATCGAGCATCGCCTTGGCCACCGCGCGGTAGAGCAGGCCGGTGTCGAGATGACGCAGGCCGTAGACCCCGGCGATCTGTTTGGCGATCGTGCCTTTGCCCGAGGCGGCCGGCCCGTCGATGGCGATGATCATGCTCACACGACATTCTCGCGCTGGAAATTCTCGTGACCGGAGCGATACGGTTGGACCTCGGCCGGAAAGCTGCTAGATCAAACTGTCGGGCGAAGGATTCCGCAAGCACCAAAAGTGGCGTAATTCGCATGACTTCACGAGAAGAATTTCGATAATCTCGCGGCTAGCGCTCGTTCATGCGTCACTTTTCACGGAATAACCGGTGCCTTGCCTCGGCCATTAATGACGGCGCTCGCGGTGCTCCCAGCCCTGCGGCTCCGCTTGCGGTGGTGTGCCGCTGCCGCACCCGACAAGTGATCCTTGGCGATTGATCCTTGGCGATGGCGCGGCGAAAATTCCGGAACAGGCCCTGGGTGCAGCGGACTGTCGGCGTGTTGGGCGCCGAATATCTGCGCCTGGTCTGGAACACCAGCCGCTTTGCCATCGAGCCCGCCGACCTCTACGAGCGGGTCGAGCAGGACCTGCCGCTGATCATCGCGATGTGGCACGGCCAGCATTTCCTGGCGCCGTTCCTGCGGCGCGGGCATCGTGCCAAGGTTCTGATCTCCCGTCACGGCGACGGCGAACTCAATGCCATCGCGGCCGAGCGGCTCGGCGTCGGCACCGTTCGCGGATCGGGCAGCCACTCGCTCCGCTTCCACGACAAGGGCGGCGTACCGGCGTTCAAGGAGATGTTGGAGACGCTCGGCGCAGGCTGGAACATGGCGCTGACTGCCGATGTCCCGAAAGTATCGCGTGTCGCCGGCCGCGGCGTCGTCATGCTGTCGCGCGAATCCGGCCGTCCGATCTACCCGGTGTCGTTCGCGACCAGCCGCCGGATCGTGCTCGACAATTGGGATCGTTCTGAAATCAATCTGCCGTTCAGCCGCGGCGCGATCGTCGTCGGCGAGCCGATCCGTGTTGCCGCGAAAGCGGACGCGGAGATGGTCGAACAAGCCCGCGACGCCCTTGAAAAAGCTCTCAACGCTGCGAGCGAACGCGCGCATGCGATCGTCGATCGACGATTGTAACCGACGACGCCCACGGGGCATGAAGCTTGAGATTTTGCCGCCGATATCGAATAATGGGCGACGACATTCGATTGGACAGTGACCGATTGCATGGTGGTGCAAGACGGGGGGCGACGTGGAAGTCATTGACGACGTGAGATCCATCATCGCGAAATCGCTCAAGATCCCGATCGAGCGATTGACGCCTGACGCCCGCCTCGACGAGATGGGTGCGGAGTCCCTCGACGTGATCGAAATCGTCTTCGACCTTGAAGAGAAATTCAATATCAGCATCCCGTTCAAGGCGGACGAAGGGACGAGTCTGAAAATCCCCGGCAAGGATGGCCAGGAAGAATTGGAGTTCTCCACGGTCGGCGATCTCGCCAGCGCGGTGCAACGGCTGATCGAGGCGCAGGCGTCGAAATGAACCGCGTCGTGGTCACGGGGATCGGGGTGGTCTCTCCGGTCGGCAGCACCCGCGACGGATTTTGGTCGGCGTTGGTCGAAGCGCGGTCCGGCATCGGTCCACTCACCAATGTGCCGACCGAGCGCCTGACGACACGGATCGCGGCGCAGGTCCGCGACTTCGATCCTTCGCGGCATTTCGAGTCGAAGCGTGAAAGTCTGCTTGATCGCTTCTCGCAATTCGCCGTGGTCGCGGCGCGCGCGGCCGTCAAAGACGCACAGCTGGAGATCACCGAGGAGATCGCACTGCAGGCGGGGACGATCGTCGGCAACTCGGCGGGCGGGCAGAACACATTCGACGAGTCGTACTTCAAGCTTTACGGCCAAAACGTGCCGCGTCTCCATCCACTGACCATTCCGCGATTGATGTCCAGCGCCGCGGTCAGCCAGGTTTCCATGGACCTCGGCCTCAAAGGCCCGACCTACACCATCGCCTCCGCCTGTGCCTCGGGCACGCATGCGATCGGTCAGGCTTTCCAGATGGTGCGCACGGGCCAAGTTCCGGTGGCGATCACCGGCGGTACCGAAGCGTGCCTCACCGTCGGCACGATCAAGGGCTGGGAGGCTTTGCGCGTACTCAGCGCCGACACCTGCCGGCCATTCTCACGGACGCGATCGGGGCTGGTGCTTGGCGAAGGCGCGGCGATCTTCGTGCTCGAGAGCCGCGAGGGCGCCATCGCCCGCGGCGCGCCGATCTACGCCGAGTTGTCGGGCTTCGGCATGAGCGCGGACGCCGGCGATATCACCGCGCTCGACCCCGACGGCGCCGCCCGCGCCATGCGCGCGGCGTTGACCGACGCCAGGCTCAATCCGGAGGATGTCGATTACGTCAACGCCCACGGTACAGCGACGGTGATGAACGACAAGACCGAAACGGTGGCGTTGCGCAAGGCGTTCGGCACCAGCGCCGAGCATTTGGCGGTGTCATCGAGCAAGGCGGTGCTCGGCCACAGTCTCGGCGCGGCGGGCGCCTTGGAGTTCGCGGCGACGGCGCTGGCGCTGCACCATCAGACCATACCGCCGACCGCCAATTTCGAAGAGGCGGACCCGGCCTGTGATCTCGATTTTGTGCCCAATACCGCCCGGAACGCTCCGCTGCAGAACGCCATGTCGAGCTCGTTCGCCTTCGGCGGGCTCAACGCCGTGCTCGTCCTCTCCCGCGCCTGATCAGCAAAGATCCGCGCCGAGCGAACGCATCAGCTCGGTGAAAGCGGGGAAGCTGGTCGCGATGAAGCTCGAGTCGTCGACCTTGACCGGCTGCTCGCTCGCAAGCCCCATCACCAGTGCCGCCATCGCGATGCGGTGATCCATAAGGGTGGCGACGAGGCCGCCGCCGGGCACGCGGCCCTTGCCGTGCACGATCAGGTCGGCGTTGTCGATCTCGACATCGACGCCATTGACGCGCAACAGGTCGGCGGTGGCGGCGAGCCGATCGGACTCCTTGACGCGCAGTTCGTCGAGCCCGCGCATCACCGTCGTCCCCTCCGCGAACGCCGCGGCGACCGCGAGCACCGGATATTCGTCGATCATCGCCGGAGCGCGCGCGGCGGGAACCTCGATGCCGCGCAGCCCGCTTGCGCGCACGCGCAGATCGGCCACCTCCTCGCCGCCCTCGTGGCGCGTCGCCAGCCGCTCGATCGCCGCGCCCATCTCGACCAGCGTGGCGAACAAGCCGGCGCGCAGCGGGTTCATCATGACGCCGTCGATGATCACCTCGGAGCCCGGCGTTATCAAGGCGGCGACCAGCGGGAACGCGGCCGAGGACGGATCGGCCGGCACCGCGACCGCCTGCGGCTCGAGCTCCGGCTGGCCGACCAGCGTGATGCGGCGGCCGTGCTCGCCCGCCGGCTCCACGTTGATGTCTGCCCCGAACAGCGCCAGCATCTTTTCGGTATGATCACGCGTCGCCTGCGCCTCGATCACGCTGGTCGTTCCCGGCGCGGCCAGTCCGGCGAGCAGCACGGCGGATTTGAGCTGCGCCGACGGCACCGGCGGCTCGAACACGATGGGAACCGGATCGCGCGCCCCGGCAAGCGTCAGTGGCAAACGGCCGTCGGCGGAAGCGACGACGCGGGCGCCGATGCGCGCCAGCGGCGCGATGACCCGACCCATGGGCCGTTTGCGCAGCGAGGCATCGCCGTCGAAGGTCGCCTCGATCGGACATCCGGCGACCGCGCCGAGCATCAGACGGCATCCGGTTCCCGAATTGCCGAAATCAAGCACCTCCGCCGGCGCGGCAAAGCCGCCGACGCCGACCCCGCGGACGGTCCACGCGCCCTCGCCGCCGCGCTCGACCAGCGCGCCCAGCGCGCGAACGGCCTTGGCGGTATTGAGCACGTCTTCCCCTTCCAAGAGGCCGCGGATGCGGGTCTCGCCGACCGCAAGCGCGCCGAAGATCAAGGCGCGGTGGGAGATCGACTTGTCGCCGGGCACGCGGACGCGGCCGGCGAGGCGGCCGTGGCGGCGGGCGGTCAGCGGAACGGAAACGGCGGCGTGCATGGCGATATCCTGTTCGGGCTCGCTCTACCACGGGTGAGAGGGCCGCGTCCCTCCCCGCCGTCGGTGTTGCGATCGCCGGCAGGATTTGCGCAGCCGGACCTCCCGAACGACGATCCGCTATTGACAGGCGGAGCACGACTAGCCAAGTGAAGCAGCCAAATTGAAGGATTTCGACCGTGGCGAAACCCGAGCTCGGCACCAAGCGCGTCTGTCCCGAAACTGGGCGCAAGTTCTATGACTTGAACAAGGATCCGGTGATCTCCCCCTATACGGGCAAGGTCGTACCGATCGAAGTGCCGACGACGCGTGGGCGACCGGAGCCGACGGCGGCCCAAGCGCGCGCCGCGGCGCCGGTAGAAGAAGCCATCGTTCCGGAGCAGCCGGAGGCCGAATTCGTCTCGCTGGAAGAGGCCGACGCGGAGGCGCAAGGCGGCAAGAAGTCCGCCGAGGGAGCGGCGCCGGAACTCGAAGAGGACGTTGAGATCGACGAGAGCCTCGACGACGCCGCCTTCATCGAGGAGCAAGAGGAAGAAGACGCCGACGTCACCGATATCATCGGCGGCGATATCGAGGACGAGGAGGAAGGTTGATTCGACAATTCGGTAATCAGTGGTCGGTTATCAGAGGACCCGGGCAAGCCGGGGCGCGAATCAGCCTCTGCGTGCCTGATTGCTGATGTTGCCGTCGGAGGGGCCATAGCTCAGTTGGGAGAGCGCTTGAATGGCATTCAAGAGGTCGGCGGTTCGAACTCCGCCTGGCTCCACCATCCCTTCCCTCGCCGCCGCATTTTCCCTCGCCGCATCTTCCCTCGCCGCATTTTCAATCGCAGCACTGCCCTCGCCGCGCGCCAGCACCCTGCGATCAGGCACCGCAGGTGCGAGGTCCGGTATGATCCACGGCGCGTCAGCGCCGGATGACGGCATCACTCGAAGTTTCAGGTGGCGCCGCATCGCCGGTGACTCTTGTTCGCGAGTCCTGTTGCTGAAGTCTGGTCCCTGAGCGCAGCGCCTCCCCTTATCCTCGCACGCACGCATCGACCAACAATCGCCGCCGCACAGCGCGTCGTCGTCAACAGCTCTGCATCGACCCCATCGCGTTGAAGTTTCTCGACCGTTCTCGCCCGTCAGTTGCGCGAATGGATGGTGCGACATCGGCGCACAGAGGGAAAATCTCGACGGCGTGAGGCGCCGATATGCTAGGCTCATCCGCTCCGCCGGGGAGATTGTGGATGCGTCATTCATGGATCGGCGCGGCGTGCGCTGCCGGCCTCGCTTTGTCGACGGTCGGCCCGCTGTGCGCCCAAGAGCGCCAGCTCGCGCCGGCGCAGCCTGCCATCAGCAATGACGACGGCGACGTGGCGCCGGCAATCAAGCCGCCGGCGAACAAGCCGGCGCGCGCGTGGGCGCAAAAGTCGACGCCGGCGTTCGAGCACGATCCCGACCTCGATGACGCCGATCAATTGGCCCCGTCGCAGATCACGCAACCGCTGCCTGCGGCGGTCGCCGAACCCAGCGGCGCTGCCACGCCAAATGCCGCGCCCCGTCGCGCCAAGCGCAGCGACACGCCCGCATCCGCGATGACCGAACCCGCGGCGCGGACCAACCCGCCGGTCGCCGCCCCGCCGCCGAGCGTCGTCTGCAGCGGCGTGTTCGCGAAGGATTCCAATCGGGTCAAGCTCGCCGCGGCATTCCAGAAGAGAAACGTCGCCGACAGTCAGGTCGACACCGCAACGGGCGGCAAGGCCACGGCGAGTGTGCTCTATGGCAAAGACCCGCAGCAGCGCCTCGAAATCTGGTGGTCGAATCCGGCTAACCGCAGCGATATCCATCTCATCGTGATCAACGGCAAGTCGAATTGGTCCGCGCCGGGCGGGCTTCGCCTCGGCCTCTCATTGGCGGAAGTGGAAGGGCTCAACGGCAAACCGTTCAAGCTCGTCGGTTTCAACAAAGACGGCACCGCCGCGGCGAGCGATTGGAACGGCGGCGCACTCGCAACCCAAACCGGCGGTTGCAAGCTGGGTATCAGCGTGCGCCCCGACCCGGCGAGCCCGACCGCCGCGGTCGCGGCCTTAGGGGCCGACCGGGAATTCCCCTCCACGGACGCCGCCTTGCGCGCGATCAACCCGACCGTTATCGAGATCCTGATAGCCTATTGATTTCGGGTGCTTCCATCGCGGTACATGAAGCCGTGCAAAATGCGAGGGGCAGTGGGGAGGAATTGACATGCGAAAGATTACGGCGCTACCTCCCACGCGGTTAGCTTCTTAACCCTGTCGTTTTCTTTCCTTGCACAAGACAGAGGATTAGTACAGGAACCAGTATCGTATCGGTTGCAACAAACGCTTCCGTACTCTTATATGGCTACGTCACGAAAGGAATCACTGCTTTGGTCAGTCGTCGAGTCAGCGCCGCGGATATTCACGTCGGCCGCCGGGTGCGAGCCGCGAGACTAGCGCGCCGCATGTCGCAGGAAAAGCTGGCGG
This sequence comes from uncultured Pseudomonadota bacterium, assembly GCA_963836095.1. Classification (GTDB taxonomy): domain Bacteria; phylum Pseudomonadota; class Alphaproteobacteria; order Rhizobiales; family Xanthobacteraceae; genus BOG-931. Next base: position 505,046 of record CAWIHU010000007.1, on the reverse strand, counting down.
AAGCCGTCGGCGTCAGCTTCCAGCAAATCCAGAAGTACGAGAAGGGCGTCAACCGCATCGGCACCGGGCGGTTGCATTCCATCGCCAAGCTTCTGGAACTGCCGGTGACGTATTTCTTCGAAGGCATCGACAAGAATCCGGCAAAGACGGGGTTCGATTCCGGCATGAGCGCGATCACCGATGCGCTCAGCACGGAGGAAGGCGTGCGCATCGCGCTCGCTCTGTCGCGCATCCAGAACTCGCAAATGCGGCGGCGGATCGCCGATCTTCTGGAAGCGATGATCGCCAGCGAAGGCGAAGACGTTCCGGACGCTGAGCAAGGTCTGACGTCGCTCGCATACGGCCGGACCGCTCCCGATCAGCAGATCGCCGCACGCTTCCGGCTGCGGCATTATCTGGCCTGCCAGGCCGTCGCGGCCGCCGACCGGCTCGTCGACTTCCGCTTTCTCGACCAGATCGGCGCGCTGATGATCTGGGGCACGCTCATTCTGTTCGTCGACTGCATCATGATGATCCTGATCTACGAGCGCCCGGGCGAAATTGCGTAGTCGGCGGCGCCGTCGCGGGCGTCGCAGGTCTTTGCAAGCACTTTTGTTTGTTTGTCTGATACGACAAGGAAGCTCCGCCTCAGAAGCCCCCTCCACCGCCCTTCGGGCGGTCCCCCTTCCCCGCTTCGCGGGGGCGGATGCGCCCCCTCGTCATTGCGAGGAGCCTTTGCGACGAAGCAATCCAGGCGGCGGCGCCGCACGCGATTGTCCCTGATCCATGCCGATGCGTTTTCCGAGCGTGGCGATCCGGACTACTTCCCCTCCCGGCAGCGCGAATTTCCTACCGCATAATTGCAGGCGCCCTGAAAGCAGCCATTGATCCAGGTGCCGGAACAGACTTCACCGTTGGCGGCGCGGTAGGTGCCTTTGCCGTTCGCGCGCTCGTCGCTCCACTCCCCGTCGTAGCGCGCGCCGTCGGGCCACATCTGGGTGCCGCGGCCTTCGTAATGGCCGCCCTTCAACTCGCCCTGATAGACGCTGTGACGCTCGCCGTGCACATACCAAGTGAGCGTGCCCTTGCCCTCGCCGTAACCGTCGACACACGAGCCCGTCCAGATGACGGTTTCGCCCGCAGTCGGCATCGAGTCCCAAATCTTGCAGCCGTTATTGTCGGTGATCCAATGCAGATTGACCTCGATGCGGTGCTGCGCAGGAGCGCCCGCGCCCATCGCGAGAAGAAAGATGGCCGCGAACGCGGTCTTCCACTGCCGTCGGCCGTTCACGATCATGCGCTCGATCTTGCTTGCGGCGCTGGATGATAGCACCGATCGCCGCCGCGCGCCGGCACGAACGTTGATCCGCTGTCCGCGTCGGGAATCAATGCAGCTCGAGCTCGCCGAGCGTCACCGCCAGCGTCGGCGCCGCCAGCGGCACGAGGCGCTCGCCCTTGGGCAGCGTGACCACTGACCGATAACGGTCGCCAGCCGGCTCGCGATGAATATGCGTAACGAGCCGCACCGCGTCGATGACCCAAAGTTCCGCAATGCCGAACGAAGCATAGAGCGCGGCCTTGCGGCCAAGATCGTAGCCGAGGCTTGAATCGGCAATTTCCACGACGAGACGCGCGGTTTGTGCATTCAGGCCCGGGATTCCTGCTGCTTTGGGATAGAAAATGAAGTCCGGCTCCAAATAGCTATCTGCCGTGAGGCGAAAAGTCGTCTCGGTGACAAATGCCAGATCGGCAGGAAGCGCGCGCGCCCAGTAAAGATTCAGTGCCGCCTTCAGAATTTCGTGCTGGTTGCCCTTTGGCGACATCGGAACGATTTCCCCCCCGATCAATTCGATGCGCTCGTCCTCGTCGAGAATGCCGGCCGCCGTCATCGCTTCCAATTCGGCGACAGTGAAGCGCCGCCGCGGCAAACCCTCGGCGGCCATGGTGGTCATATCGCGCGCGTGGCGGTTCATAGGTTCAGTCTACACCTTCCCGGCGTGCACGTTAATGCGGCGCACACATTTTGGCGAAGGCGTTGCGGGCGCGCGCGAATGTGCCCGATTTGATCTGCCCGTTGTCGATCAGGTCGATGAGCGCGCTGACCTTGTCGCGGCAGGACAGATACCGAAACCGCCGCGACGCAGGCAGTGGCAGGACGAACCTACGGCCGCAGGTCGTCACGAAGGTCGCAAAGGTTTTGCGGTACTGCAGACGCCGCCGCGTCGCCGCCGTCGATGGCGCCGATCAACGCGAAGGCGGTCTTATGACAAGCTGCCGAGCTGCCGGGCGGCGGTTCCGGCTCCGCGGCGACCGCAACCGTCACGGTGACGAGAACGGCCAGCACGGCGCCCGTCACGACCCAGGCGAATTTCATCTTCACATCGCTCCGCGGCTTTTCGGGCGAGGTCGTCGGCCCCAAAGTTCGAGTATACGCACCGGCCCCTCACCGCGCCAGGCAGCCGCCCTAGCCGGTGCGCTCGGGTGTCGCGCCGCTATGACAACGAAATTCATGGGCGAAAAAGCGGCGCAGGCGAGCGCGGTGTCTTCACTCCACCGCGACGCGCGTCAACTCGCCGGCGGCTTCCATTTCCCGGCGCAGCCATTCCGGCGCGATGTCGAAGCCGTTCGGCCAGGTCAGCGCGCCGAATTCGAGAAATACCCGGGCGAAATATGCCTGATTTCGCAACGGCTCGACCATTGGGCCTGGCTCTTTCACCAATCCCGCGAAGTCGCGGACGCCCTCGCTGCCGTCGTTGAAGGCGACGCGCAGCTTGAAGCTGTCGAGTTTTCGGAGACTCGTAACCTTAGCCAGCATCGAGGCCCGCTATCCTTTCGAGCGGCAGTTTAGCACGGGCGCGGTGGCGGAGCGGCGCCTCTGGATTCGTCACCACCGGGCTTGACCCGGTGGTCCATGCTGAATCGCCGCAATCAATGTCGGCGCTTTTTCTCAATTGAGGTTCAGTATGGATTGCCGGGTCAAGCCCGGCAATGACGCGTGGTGTGCGCTTAGTTATCCAAAAAGCTCCGCAGCTTCCGCGACCGCGACGGATGCTTCAACTTGCGCAGCGCCTTCGCTTCGATCTGGCGGATGCGTTCGCGGGTCACCGAGAACTGCTGGCCGACTTCTTCCAGCGTGTGGTCGGTGTTCATGCCGATGCCGAAGCGCATGCGCAGCACTCTTTCCTCGCGCGGGGTCAACGACGCGAGAACTCGCGTCGTCGTTTCGCGAAGATTGCTCTGGATCGCGGCGTCGATCGGCAGGATGGCGTTCTTGTCCTCGATGAAATCACCGAGGTGGGAATCCTCCTCGTCGCCGATCGGGGTTTCGAGCGACAACGGCTCCTTGGCGATTTTCAGGACCTTGCGCACCTTCTCGAGCGGCATGCCGAGTTTCTCGGCGAGTTCTTCCGGCGTCGGCTCGCGGCCGATCTCGTTGAGCATCTGCCGCGAGGTGCGCACGATCTTGTTGATGGTCTCGATCATGTGCACGGGGATGCGGATGGTCCGTGCCTGATCGGCAATGCTAGCGGGTGATGGCTTGGCGGATCCACCAGGTGGCGTAGGTCGAGAACTTGTAGCCGCGGCGGTATTCGAATTTGTCGACCGCCTTCATCAGGCCGATATTGCCTTCCTGGATCAGGTCGAGGAATTGCAGGCCGCGGTTGGTGTATTTCTTGGCGATGGAGATGACGAGGCGGAGGTTCGCCTCCACCATTTCCTTCTTGGCCTGGCGCGCCTCGCGCTCGCCCTTCTGCACCATGTGCACGAGTTTGCGGAACTCGCCGATCTCGAGACCGGTCTCGGTGGCGAGCTCGTGGATTTGCGTGCGCAGTTCCTTGATGCGGTCCTTGTCGCGGGCGACGAAATTCTTCCAGCCCTTGGCGGAAAGTTTCGACACGCGGTTGAGCCAGCGCGGATCGAGCTCGGAGCCCTGATAGTTGCGCAGGAAGTCTTCGCGAATGACGCCGTGGCTTTCCGAGAGCCGCATCAGCCGGCCCTCGTGGCCGACGAGGCGCTTGTTGATGTCGTAGAGCTGCTCGACCAGCGCGTCGATGCGGGCCTGGTTGAGCCGCAGCGACTTCACCTCCTGGATGATCTCTTCCTTGAGCTTCTTGTATTTGCGCTCCTGATTGGGAGAGAGCTTGTCGTTGCTGGTGAGCTTGTTCTGGATGTCGATGTCTTGCAGCCGGCGCAGGCGCTTGAAGGTGTCGGCGATCTTGTCGAACGTCTCCAGCACCTTCGGCTTCAATTCGGCCTCGATGGCCGCGAGCGACATCGAGTTTTCGAGCTCGTCGTCGTCCAAATCGGGTTCGCCGATGGCGGCTTCGATCGGCTCCTCGCCGTCGCCGCTGCCGTTGGCCTTGAACGGCGTCGCGGCAGGCGGCGCCGACGGCGGCGCGACGGCCTGCGGCGCCTGCGCGAACGCGGCTACGCCGGCCGGCGCGGCGGGGTCGGCCCCCGGCGGCGGATCGTCGGGCGAAACGACGGCCGCCACCGCCGGCGCCGCCTTGGCGTCGGGGCCGGCATAGGTCGCCTCCAGGTCGATGATGTCGCGCAGGAACACCTTGCCTTCGTTGAGTTCGTCGCGCCAGATGATGACGGCCTGGAAGGTCAGCGGGCTCTCGCACAGGCCGGCGATCATCGCCTCGCGCCCGGCCTCGATCCGCTTGGCGATGGCGATTTCGCCCTCGCGCGAGAGCAGCTCCACCGTGCCCATCTCGCGCAGATACATCCGCACCGGATCGTCGGTGCGCTCGGTCGGCTCCTTGGCTTCGGATTTGGCCGGCGTCTTCGGCGTCGCCTCGACCAGTTCGCCGCCCTCGGCTTCCTCTTCCTCGGCCTCGCGGCCGCCTTCTTCTTCCTCTTCGGCCTCGGCTTCCTCGGTCTCGACGACGTTGATGCCCATCTCGTTCATCATCGCCAGCACGTCTTCGATCTGCTCAGAGGTGACCTCCTCCGACGGCATCACGGCGTTGAGCTGCTCGTAGGTGACGTAGCCGCGCTTCTTCGCCTGCTTGATCATCTTCTTGACGGCGGCGTCGGACAGATCGAGCAATGGCAGCGGGGCGTCGGCGCTCTCGGGAGCGTCCTTCTCCGGCGCCTCACCATCCTTTTGCGGGGCGGCTTTGACCTTGTTCACGATCGTCTTGGGCCCCACGGTCTTTGTAGCCATCTTTGTCTCCACGAACGCCTGTCCCTGCCGAGGTTTCTTGAACCCCCGCCCCAAGGTGTCCCCCTACCCGCGGCGGCTGGGCGCCGGCCAGGGAAGAGGACTTCGACACTTTCGTCCCCCTACCCTATGGATAAGTCCCATGCCGGGTGGAGGGATCCGCTGCCGGTGGCCTTGAACGCCCCGTCAGGCGGCCAAAAAGGCAGACGGCCAAAAAGGGCGATGCCCATCGGCACCGCCCCGATTGGCATCCCGATTCGAAGCCGCAGTTTCGTCGGAACTCCGTTAAGCTCCGGCTAACCGTCCCGGCAAGCGCGAACGACCTCTTACTTCTTTCGCCACCACAGCGTCCAGTACCGCCGCGTCCGGCATGGGGTGGCGCGGTTTCCCGCCTCTGCAACCCCGGCAGCGCCGTCATTTCCGCGCCGTAGATCGCTCAGAACGACCGCGCCAGGCGGCCGGACGGCGCGCCGAACCCCTCGATCAGGGCTTCCGTTCCATCGATTGATGCGAGCCGGGCCTTGACGTTACGGAGCCGGGCATAGTTCGCCTCGGTGTTATCCCCGCCGAGCGCCAGCTCCGCCTCTTTCAGTTCCCTAGTTAAGGTCTGCCATTGGCGATGCAAGGCGATGAGCTGGGTCCAGGTCAGCAAAACGTCGGCCGGCGCCGTCTGCGGCTGGGCCCCCCACACCGACATCGTGGTGATGGTGCGCGCGATGCGCCCGATGAGGTCGGCAAAGCCGCGGCGGCCCAGTTCGGCGAGAAGTTCGGCCCGGTCGGCCTCGCCGTCGCGGCCGAAGATGTGACCGGTGCCGGCGGTCTGGCCGATCGCGTGGCCGGCCGCATACTCCCTCTCGTCGATTGCTTCCGGGGCGAAAGAGTGAGCGACCACGTCGATCAGCGCGGCCTTGAGCTTGCCGGTATCGGCGTGGCGGAACTCGGTTTCGGCCAACTCTTCCAGGCGGTCGTGTAACAGCCAGGGGTGATTGAGCGCGGTTTGCAGGATCAAGGCTTCCCGGCGCGGGATCGCGGCGCGATGGCCGCGATGCAGCGGACTTGCCGCAAGCTGCGCGCTGGCGGCCATATAGGGCTCGTCGCGGTCGAACGCGTGCGACGGCTGCGATCGGAGGCCGCCACGGCCCGTTTGGCCGAAGCCTTTGCCGCGAAGCCCTTTTTCGCCGAAGCCTTTCCCGCCAAAACCCCTCTCACCAAAGCCCTTGTCGCGAAAATTCCGCCGGCGCGGCCCGCTCTCCGCCGGCGCGAACAACCGCCGCAGCCGGGCGGCGAAATCCTGCCGGTAGTAGCGGCGCACCGTTTCGTCGCCGATCGCCGACGTCACGTCGAGCAGGCGCGCCTCCAGCGCCGCGCGGCGCTCCGGCGTCTCGAACGGGCCGTCCTCGGTCTCGCGCGCCCACAGCATCTCGGCGAGCGGGCGCGCCGCCGCCAGCACATCCTCGACCGCCTCGCGGCCGCCGGAGCGAACGAGGTCGTCCGGGTCCTGCCCGTCCGGCAGCGCGGCGAGCTTGAGCGTCTTGCCCGGCTTGATCAGCGGCAACGCGACGTTCGAGCGCGCGATAGGCGGCGCGGCGGCCCGCGGAATCGCCATCGAAACAGAGGATCGGCTCGTCGGCCATCCGCCACATCAGCGCGAGCTGGTCGGCGGTGAGCGCGGTGCCGAGCGGCGCGACGGTCGCCTCGAAGCCCGCGGTCACCATGGCGATCACGTCGATATAGCCTTCGACCGCGACCAGCCGCGCCGCAGCGCCGGCCGCGTGCGCCGCCTTGCGCGCCGCCGCGATGTTGTAGAGCGTCGCGCCCTTGTGAAACAGCGGCGTCTCCGGCGAGTTGAGATATTTCGCCGGCACGTCCTTCTCGAGCGCACGACCGCCGAACGCGATGACGCGATCGCGCCAGTCGGCGATCGGAAACATGACGCGGTCGCGGAAACGGTCGTACGGCACCGGAATATCGTCGCCGGCGACGAGGAGCCCCGCTTCCACCATGTCCTCGACCGGGATTTTCGCCGCGCCGAGATGCTCCTTGAGCGCATATTGTTCGTGAGGCGCGTAGCCGAGCCGGAACTTGAGCTGCGTCGCCGCATCGATGCCGCGGTCGGCGAGATAGCCGCGCCCGCGGGCGCCCAGGCGCGAGGCGAGCGTCGCCTCGAAGAACTTGGCGGCGAGCTCGATCACGTCGTGCAGGCTCTTGCGGTGCTCTTCGCGCGCTTGAGCTTCCGGCGTCATGACGGGCAGCGGTACGCCGGCCTGCCCCGCGAGCCGCTCGACCGCTTCCGGAAAGCTCACGCCTTCCGTCTGCATGACGAAGTCGAAGATGTTGCCGTTCTTGCCCGACGAGAAGTCGAACCACATCGCCTTCTGGTCATTGACGAAAAACGAGGGCGTCTTCTCCTTGTTGAAGGGCGACAGCCCCTTCCACTCCCGCCCCGCCTTGCGCAATTTCACCCGCCGGCCGACGACTTCCGAAACCGGAAGCCGGGCGCGCAGCTCGTCGAGAAATTGGGGCGGGAATCGCATGGTGATTCGGGACCGTAGCGCGGAAAGGGCTTGAATGTATGGCGGTGATGGTCGCCGGGGGTGTTCGCAGCGCTTGTCCCGGTTATTCACAGCCATACTCAAACTTGACCGCGGTTGAATACGTATGTATATACGTCGTGTCGAGATACGGTCGAGGTAGGACTTTGTTGCTGGCGTGCGCCTGGGAACGCACAAAAGGCCGAGACAGAGTTTTGGGTAGTCGCTTCGAATCCGTCATAGCGAATTCTCGGCGGTACGTGACGTATCGCAACCTCCATCCATCTGGGGGCGGAACGCTATGGCGGAAGACAACATATTCGTCGAACGACTGTTCGAGCGCATTCGGACAGTCGAATGGAACGAAGAAAAGGCGGCGAGTAATCGTCGCAAGCACGGCATCGACTTCGACGAAGCGATCGAAATTTTCTATGGAACGAGCTTGCTTCGCCGCTCGGACCGCAACGCGGAGGAGCGCTGGCTAGCGATCGGTGAAACGGAAGGCCGCATCGTCACCGTCGTCTTCACATGGCGCGGAGACGCGCTCCGGATCATCTCGGCACGCCGCGCGCGAAGAAATGAAAAGCGAGCGTATCATCAGAAGAAAATGGGGCGAGCGGCGGAAGGGCAAGACTGATTGGGCCGCCGTCGACGCCTTGACCGACGAGGAAATCGAAGAAGCGGTTCGCAACGATCCCGATGCCGTTCCGCTCGACGTTGACTGGTCCAAGGCCGTGCTCGTCATCCCCCCGAAGAAGAAAGCCATCTCGATCCGGGTGGATGAGGACGTGCTCGATTATTTCAAGAAGGAAGGCGCCGGCTATCAGCGGCGCATGAACGCGGTGCTGCGCTCCTACATGCAGCAGAAGCGCAAGAAGCGGGCGTGAGCGTCATTCGGGGGCGGGCCAAATTCTGCGTGGCACCCCGGAATAACAAGGCCTCACCCTGCCAGCAGCTTCTTCACCATGGCGCTCGCCTTGCCAAAATCCATCTGCCCGGAAAAGCGCTCCTTGAGCGCGGCCATGGTGCGGCCCATGTCCTTGAGCGTGGCGGCTTCGAGTTCCTTGATGAGGGCGGAGATGGCTTCGCCGGCCTCGAGGTCGGACAATTGCTGCGGCAGATAGGCGGAGATGATCGCGATCTCCTCGCGCTCCTGGGCGGCGAGGTCAACGCGGCCGGCCTTTTCGTAGATGTCGAGGGATTCCTGGCGCTGCTTGATCATCTTGCCCATGACGTTGAGGATTTCGGCGTCGGTGAGCTTGAACCGCTCGGCGGCGCTGGTCTCGCGCTTCAAAATCTCGGCGTTGATGAGCCGCAGCGTCGAGACGCGGCGCGCCTCGCCGGCCTTCATGGCTTCCTTGAGCGCATTATTGATATCGTCGCGCAACACGGCTATGGCCTCTTCGCAAATGCGCCCGCTGTTGGGGCGGCGGGCGTGAAAACGACAAGCCGTTGATGTAGGCCCTTGCCGATGCTGACACAACCGCAGACCACGACGCCGGCTCAACGCCCAGACCTTTGGGCCGAGCCCAAGCCGACGGCGCTCCTCGTGCTGGCCGACGGCACCGTGATCGAAGGGGTCGGCCTCGGCGCCGCAGGCCACGCCGTCGGCGAGGTCTGCTTCAATACCGCGATGACCGGCTACCAGGAGATCCTCACCGATCCCTCCTACGCCGGGCAGATCATCACCTTCACCTTCCCCCACATCGGCAATGTCGGCACCAACGAGGACGACATCGAGACGGTGAACTTGGCCGCGACGCCGGGCGCTCGCGGCGTGGTGTTGCACTCCGCCATCACCGCGCCGTCGAATTACCGCGCCACCCGCCATCTCGACCAATGGCTGCAAAGCCGGGGCGTCATCGGACTTGCCGGCATCGATACCCGCGCCTTGACAGCCCTGATCCGCGCCAACGGCATGCCCAACGCGGTGATCGCCCACGACCCGTCCGGCCGTTTCGACATCGACGCGCTCGCGCGCGAGGCGCGGGCGTGGCCGGGCCTCGTCGGCATGGACCTGGTGCCGATGGTGACGACGGGCCAGCGTTTCACCTGGACCGAGACGCCCTGGCAATGGGGCGAGGGCTATGGCGAACTCGCCGCGCCGCAGTTCCACGTCGTCGCCATCGACTACGGCATCAAGCGCAACATCCTGCGCCAGCTCGCCGGCAATGCCTGCAAGGTGACGGTGGTGCCGGCGCAGACCTCGGCCGCCGATATTCTGGCGCTCGAGCCCGACGGCGTTTTCCTCTCCAACGGTCCGGGCGACCCGGCCGCGACCGGCGAATATGCCGTGCCGGTGATCCAGAGCCTGATCGAGAAGGTGCCGACCTTCGGCATCTGCCTCGGCCACCAGATGCTCGGCCTCGCGCTCGGCGCCAAGACGATCAAGATGCACCAGGGCCACCACGGCGCCAACCATCCGGTCAAGGATCTGTTAACCGGCAAGGTCGAGATCACCTCGATGAATCACGGCTTTGCCGTCGACCGCGCGACGCTGCCGGCCGCCGCGGTCGAAACCCATATCTCGCTGTTCGACGGCTCCAATTGCGGGCTCGCGCTCAAGGACCGGCCGGTGTTCTCGGTCCAGTACCATCCCGAAGCCTCGCCTGGGCCGCGCGACAGCCACGGCCTGTTCAAGCGCTTCGTCGCGCACATGCGCGATTTCAAGCGCCGTTAAGCCTGGGACACCGAAAATCGGCGGGGAAGTTAGACAATTTCAACCGCCTGTCGGGTATCCACCCACTGTCGGGTCAAAGCGAGCCCGGATACCGAACGACGAAACCCAACGACGAAACCCCAATGCCGATCGTGACCAAAGCTCCCGCCCCCGTCACCCTGAGGTTCGCCGACGACGGGAATATTCCCAACAATGCGCTGCCGCTGGTGCTTTACCGCGGCGCCATCGACCTTGCCGGCTCGCCCGATCCGGAAAAATTGATCGAGCGGACCTTCGCCGCCAACGGCTGGGGCGATATGTGGCGCAACGGCATCTACCCTTACGTGCATTATCACTCGATGATCCACGAGGCGATGGGCATCGCCCGCGGCCGCGCCCGGGTGCGCTTCGGCGGCGATAATGGCGAAGAGATCGACGTAACGGCGGGCGACGTTGTCATTCTGCCGGCCGGCACCGGCCACCAAAGGCTGACGCAAAGCGCCGAGCTCGTGGTCGTCGGCGCCTACCCGCCCGCCGGCAAGTTCAACCTCTGCCGCGGCAGCCGGGCGGAGCACATCGCAGCCCTCGCCTCGATCCCCCACGTGCCGCCGCCCGCAACCGACCCGGTTTTCGGACCCGACGGACCTTTGGTCGCGCTGTGGCGGGCATGAGCCTTCGCTGCCGAAGCGCGGCCAAACCGTCTAGGTTTTTTTGAAACTGCCCTAACCGCCGCGGGCGACGGTGCTTGCCAGGTCATCGTAGAGAGCGGCGGTCTTCGCCACCATGTCGCCGATCGACAGATGCGCGACGACCCACGCCCGCGCCGCGTCGCCGAGACGATGCCGCAAGGGCGGATCTTCGAGCAGCCGCGCCAACTCCCGGGCGCCCGCCGAGGCCTCGATCGTATCGACGCACCACGCCGTTTCGCCGTGGCGGGTGTGGAGGGAATGGCGGCCGTCGGCGCGGACGAACACGACCGGTTTCGCCATGGCCATCGCTTCGAACATGACCGAGCCGCCCGACAGGGTGACCAGGAGATCGATCGATGCCAGGAGCTGCGGTATCTTCCGGCTCGGCAGCCGGCCGGTGAACTCGACCTGACGTTCGAGGCCCAACCGCGCCACCGTCGCCCGGATCGATTGTCCATAGGTCCGATCGCTCCATTCGCCCGCGATCAGGACATGCGGCCGCAGCTGCGTGTACGCGGACAGCTTGGCGACAATGTCGAGAAATTCGCGGACCAGTTTGTCTGGCGTGATCCGCCCGACAAAGCCGATGACCGGCGCCGCATCCGCGGCGCGCGGCACCACGGGGGTACGACAACGCCAGTGCTCCGGATCGAACAAGGATGCGTCGACGGCATCGTCGATCAGCCTGATGCGCTCCGGCGCGACGCCTGCGGCGACCAAGTCATCGAGGTAGCGTTGCGCGACCGCGACGACGGCGTTCGCCTGGGCCAGCCGATATTTCTCGATGTCCCGAACGCTGACCGGACCGCGGACGTGAACGATGTACGGAACGTCGAGGTGCCGTGCCAGGAAGCGTGCGTACGCGGCGCGCCACATATCATGCACATGGACGACCCCGATCTTGTGCGGGGACGCGATTTTCAGGAATTGAAACGCGTCGAGATAGCGTTGTATCAGCCGCGCTGGGGCGCGCCACGACGACATCTTGGCGTAATGAACTTCGACACCGGCGTTGTTCAGCTCTTCGAACAGCGGACCCTCGCCGTCGAGCACCACGACGGGGGCCAATTGCCGTTTCACCAACTCGGTCGCGAGGTAGAGAACCTGACGTTGCTGTCCATCGATCGCGCCGCCGCGGGCGAGGAACAAGGGCACCGCTTTCGTCGTCGCGTGCATTGCCGGATGCTCGCCGATCCATTTCACAAGCGCGCCGAGGTGAAATCGGCGCTTCGAAGACTATCTGGCAGGGCGTCGGCGGGGAAGGGGCGCATGGGTCAATTCCGATCTACGGCGGCGCTTCCTTTGCGGCGCTTCCTTCATAGTGATAGTGCATTTTTATCTCTTCAGAAAGATTGCGCCAGCGGGAAGGGGCAACCGTGCAGAAGCGCCAGCGCAACGCGCGCCAAAATGCCCGCCGCCTTTTCGAAGGCGCCGAATTGGCCTTCAAAATCGACCTGATTGTCCGCTTCCATTTTGCGGCCGACGTTGCCGGAAACCAGCCACGACCCTTGCGTATGGGATTCGAGAACGAACAGTTCTCCGGTTTCGACATCGCGCACGATATCGAAGCCGAGGACCGGACACTCGGGGAACGCGGTGCGATGGGCGCGTTCGGCGAGCGCGATCTGCCTGGCAGCAATTTGCGACCAGGGACGCAATACAGCGACAGCGACAGGGTGGGTTGAAACCATTGCGGGATCAGCGCCAGCTGATTGTATTTATGATGCGGGACGACGGATGGGCGTATGCCGCCGTCGATCGTCGCGATATGCGCCGCGATGCGCCTCAGGTCCGCCGCCGTTTCGGGGTCGCTGTCCCAAACGATCAGATTCAAGTTGATCGGGCCGGCTGCTCGCACACGCAACGTGTCAACTCACTGCTTTGGACTTGCGTTACGCTCTTCTGGGGCGCGTACTTATAAATTCGGTTCATGTCCGCTTCATTCCGAAAGCGACGTCAATTGCTGCAGCAGCGGAATGTCGCGAAGTGCCGGAACGGGATATTCCAACACTTAGACCACAGCCACGATCACGTGTGCTTGAATTTTGGCAGCAACCTCGCCGCTGCCATGTCTGTGTGCAATCGCGGATGCGGCGTAGTCGGTTGCAGCTTCCAGTTTTCCCGCGTCCCTGGCCTCGATTTCGTTGCGAAGAAGAGTTCCTTGACAATAAGCAACGGCCGGAATGCGCGGCGAGGATGCACGGCTTTGTTCGGCTCTCGTCTCGATCAGCACGCGGGAGAAACCTGCGTCCTCCAGCTCGTTACGGATCAGTGCCGTATCGTGGTAGCCGTGCGGCGTGCGTGCCAGAAAGCGCGGCGGATCGTTCGGAAAAATCTTTGCGAGAGCATTCGTCACATCATCCGCAAATACATTCTCCTCGATGCGATCCCATACGTTGAACAAAAAATGTCCTGCGGGCTTCAGGACTCGCTTTGCTTCACGGTAGCCCGATACGCGGTCGGGAAAGAACATCGCGCCGAACTGACAACAAACGAGATCGAAGGCCGCATTTTCAAACGGTAGCGCCAGAGCATCCGCTTGTCGCCATTTGATGCGACTGTCTGGAGCTTGTCGCGAAGCGGCGTAGTCGAGCATCGGCTGGTTGAGGTCGGTTACGATATAGCTTGCGCCGGGGGACAATTTTGGCGCCAATGCGCGGGTTACAACCCCGGTGCCCGCGGCGGTTTCCAAAACGGCGCTGGGCGAGAAGGACGCTGCTCGTCGTGCAAGATCTGCGACGAACGGCTCGAAAATCAACGGCACCATATAGCGGTCGTAGTTTTCCGGAACCGAGCCAGCGAACACCGTGTCCGTTTCCAACATTGCTATCACCCGCCGTCCGTTTGATGGCTCGCGAGACTAGCATATAATTGTCTGCTTTGGGTCGTTTTCGACCGAGAGGCGTCCAACAGCATATGCGGCTATGTCGGCTGTAGCTCCGCGAAAGCAGAAGTAAGGTCAGGCTATTGGCGTCTATCATGACGGACTGGCGGGTTGATGATAGTGCCCGGCGCGTGATTTAAGCTCCCAATGGAGCCTCGAATCATGCGCTACGAACTCATGGATCTTGAGTGGTCGGTCAGCAAGCCGTTCCTGCCGAATAAGCCGCGTGGTGTTCCACGGGTGAATGACCGCCGTGTCCTCAATGGCATCTTCTGGGTCTTGCGATCCGGGGGCGCGACCTGCCTCAGGCGTTCGGTCCGTATACCGCTCGCTACAACCGCTTCGTTCGCTGGCGTCGAGCAGGCGTCTGGGAGCGGATCATGAATGCAGGCAAGTGGATCGATTTGGCGATGGTTTCGCCGCGAGCGACCCCAAGGACGAGGTGGTAGCACAGCACCTATTGGCGAGGGTCTACGCCCACGTGTCACGGACTTGTTCGCAGCCACAGCAAACCCCTTCCCTGCCTGCGGTTTGTGGTCTAAAGAGCCCCCGCGCGGGGCCCAAGCCCCCGGCGCCATGGGACGCGCGGTGGCGCGCCCTTTTTTTGTGCGCCGATTGCTGCGCTCCGTCACCCTGAGGTGCGAGCGAAGCGAGCCTCGAAGGGCTCCCGCGGCCGTGCGTCCTTCGAGGCCCGCGCGCTGCGCGGGCACCTCAGGATGACGGACGCAATGCGGCTGCTCGCAAGGTTGGATATGCCCAAACGGACCGACATCTCCTCGATCCTGATCATCGGCGCGGGACCGATCGTCATCGGCCAGGCCTGCGAGTTCGACTATTCCGGCACGCAGGCCTGCAAGGCGCTCAAGGAAGAGGGCTACCGGGTCATTCTGGTCAATTCCAATCCGGCGACCATCATGACCGACCCGGACTTGGCGGACGCGACCTATATCGAGCCGATCACGCCGGAGATCGTGGCGAAGATCATCGCCAAGGAGCGCCCGGACTGCGCTCCTCCCCACCATGGGCGGGCAGACCGCGCTCAACACCGCGCTGTCGCTGCGCAAGATGGGGGTTCTGGAGAAATTCGGCGTCAAGATGATCGGCGCCACCGCCGACGCCATCGACAAGGCGGAGGATCGCGAGCGCTTCCGCAAGGCGATGCAGAAGATCGGGCTCGCGACGCCGCGCTCGCACCAGATCAAGACGCTCATCCAGGCGCTCGAAGCGCTGGAGGATATCGGCCTGCCCGCCATCATCCGCCCGTCCTTCACGCTCGGCGGCACCGGCGGCGGCATCGCCTACAACAAGGCGGAGTTCATCGACATCGTCGAGCGCGGCATCGACGCCTCGCCCACCTCCGAAGTGCTGATCGAAGAATCCGTGCTCGGCTGGAAAGAGTTCGAGATGGAGGTGGTGCGCGACCGAAAAGACAATTGCATCATCGTCTGCTCGATCGAGAACATCGATCCGATGGGCGTGCACACCGGCGACTTCATCACCGTCGCGCCGGCGCTGACCTTGACCGACAAGGAATATCAGATCATGCGCGACGCCTCGATCGCGGTGCTGCGCGAGATCGGGGTGGAGACCGGCGGCTCCAACGTGCAGTTCGCCGTCAATCCGGCCGACGGCCGCCTCGTGGTCATCGAGATGAACCCGCGGGTGTCGCGCTCGTCGGCGCTTGGCGTCGAAGGCGACCGGCTTCCCGATCGCCAAGGTCGCCGCCAAGCTCGCGGTCGGCTACACGCTCGACGAGATCGAGAACGACATCACCGGCGGCGCCACGCCCGCCTCGTTCGAGCCGACCATCGACTACGTCGTCACCAAAATCCCGCGCTTCGCGTTCGAGAAATTTCCCGGCGCCGAGCCCGTCCTCACCACCTCGATGAAATCGGTCGGCGAGGCGATGGCGATCGGGCGCACCTTCCAGGAGAGCCTGCAGAAGGCGCTGCGCTCGCTCGAAACCGGCCTCACCGGCCTCGACGAGATCGCCATTCCCGGCCTCGGCCAGAGCGACGACAAGAACGCCATCCGCGCCGCGCTCGGCACGCCCTCGCCCGACGGCATTCTCAAAGTCGCGCAGGCGATGCGGCTCGGCATGAGCGACGAGGACATCCACACCGCCTGCCGCATCGATCCGTGGTTCCTGGCGCAACTCCGCGGCATCATCGACATGGAAGGCGAGATCCGCGCCAAAGGGCTGCCGGTGACGCCCGGGGCGCTGCGCCGGCTCAAGGCGATGGGCTTTTCCGACGCCAGGCTCGGCCGCCTGACCGGCCTCGGCGTCGACGACGTTTCCGCGCGCCGGCGCGCGCTCGGCGTGCGGCCGGTGTTCAAGCGGATCGACACCTGCGCCGCCGAATTCGCCTCGCCCACGGCCTACATGTATTCGACCTATGAGCGGGCGCTCGTCGGCGGCTCGTCGAACGACGAAGCGGCACCGTCGGACAAGAAGAAGGTCGTCATCCTGGGCGGCGGCCCGAACCGCATCGGCCAGGGCATCGAGTTCGATTATTGCTGCTGCCACGCCGCCTTCGCGCTTGACGAGGCCGGCTACGAGACCATCATGGTCAATTGCAATCCGGAGACGGTGTCGACCGATTACGACACCTCGGATCGCCTGTATTTCGAGCCGCTCACCGCCGAGGACGTGATCGAGATCATCGATGCCGAACGCAAGAACGGTATCCTCCACGGCGTCATCGTCCAGTTCGGCGGCCAGACCCCGCTCAAGCTCGCCGAGCCTTTGGAGAAGGCGAACGTGCCGATCCTCGGCACCTCGCCCGACGCCATCGACCTCGCCGAGGACCGCGACCGCTTCAAGCAGCTTCTGGAAAAGCTGCAATTGCGCCAGCCCAGAAGCGGCATCGCCACCACGCCGGAAAAGGCCCGCGCCATCGCCGACGAGATCGGCTACCCGATCGTGATCCGCCCGTCCTACGTGCTGGGCGGCCGCGGCATGGAGATCGTGCACGATCCGGTGCAGCTCGGCCGCTACGTCGCCCGGCTCGCCGCCGACCTCGACCGGCCTTCCGAGCTCGCGGTCTCCGACAAGCGGCCGCTCCTGATCGACCGCTATCTCACCGACGCCGTCGAGGTCGATGTCGACTGCCTTGCCGATGGCCGCGACAGCTATATCGCCGGCATCATGGAACACATCGAGGAAGCCGGCATTCACTCCGGCGACTCGGCCTGCTCGCTGCCGCCGCACGACCTCTCCGCCGCGACCATCGCCGAACTCGACCGGCAGACCCGCGCACTCGCGCTGGCACTCAAGGTCGGCGGGCTGATGAACGTGCAATACGCGATCAAAGACGGCGACATCTACGTGCTCGAGGTCAATCCGCGCGCGTCGCGCACCGTGCCGTTCGTCGCCAAGGTGACCGGCGTTCCCTGCGCCAAGATCGCCGCACGCATCATGGCCGGAGAATCGCTCAAAAGCTTCGGCCTGAAGCCGCAAAGCTTCGACTTCGCCACGGCCGCTCATATCGGCGTCAAGGAGGCGGTGTTCCCGTTCGCGCGCTTCGGCGACAAGGTCGACACCGTGCTCGGACCGGAGATGAAGTCGACCGGCGAAGTCATGGGCATCGACCGCGACTACAACCTCGCCTTCGTCAAGAGCCAGCTCGGCGGCGGCGCGCGGCTGCCCAAGAGCGGCACCGTCTTCGTCTCGGTCAAGGACGCCGACAAGCCGCGAATCCTCGAGCCGGTCCGGCTCCTCGTGAGCCTCGGGTTCCGGATGCTGGCGACCTCGGGCACCGAGCGCTATCTCACCAGCAACGGCATCACCGCCACAAGGGTTAACAAATTCGCCGAGGGCCGGCCGAACATCGTCGACGCCATCAAGAACGGCGACGTCCAGCTCGTCTTCAACACCACCGAGGGGGCGACGGCATTGAACGACAGCCGCTCGCTGCGGCGCGCAGCCCTCTTGCATAAAGTGCCGTACTACACCACTCTCTCCGGGGCCGTCGCCGCAGCGCAGGGCATCAAGGCCTACCTTGGGGGCGACCTCGAGGTTTGTGCGCTGCAAAATTATTTTGCGGCCGCCCCTGGCCCGGCTCCGGATCAGGAACCGGCGCAGCCGGTGCGACGGCAGGCGTAGAGGCAGGTTTTTGTCGCGTGGCCGAGCGATGCTCCGGCCCGCGACCGAAATTTTGTCTGTGCAAGGCCAATTCTGAAGGCCCCCAACGGCTGAAGGCCCCGACGGCCCAAGGCCTAAACGGCTAAAGGCCCAAACGGCGAAAAGCCCCAGCGGCTAAAGCCAAGGACGTGAAGGCCCGTGCGAGCGGGATGGAGGTTTGAGACCAATGGATAAGATTCCGATGACGGCGCAGGGCTATGCCGCGCTTGCGGACGAACTCAAGCATTGCCAGCAGGTGCAGCGGCCCCGCATCATCCAGCAGATCAGCGACGCGCGCACCCATGGCGACCTGTCCGAGAACGCCGAGTATCACGCGGCGAAGGAATTGCAGTCGCTCAACGAGGGCCGCATCGCCGAGCTCGAGGACAAGCTCGCCCGCGCCGAGATCATCGACGTCTCCAAGCTCTCGGGCGAAACCATCACGTTCGGCGCGACCGTGACCCTGATCGACGAGGACACCGACAAGAAAGCCGTCTGGCAGATCGTCGGCGAGCCCGAGGCGGACGCCAAGAAGGGCCGCATCTCCATCACCTCCCCGCTCGCCCGCGCTTTGGTCGGCAAGAAGAAGGGCGTGCAGGTCGAGGTGGTCACGCCGGGCGGCGCCAAGGCCTACGAGATCGTCAAGGTGGAGTGGAAATAATTTCCGCTTAGCCCGCAAGCGCAGCGCCGCTCGCTCGATCCTCTCCCGAGCGCGGGAGAGGGCACGATGCCCGGCGCCTCGCCCACTGCGCTGCTGGCGCATGATCCGGAACATCGGCGCCCCGCGCTCAAGGAGCAGATGGAAATCAAGGGCGGCGTCATGCAGGCCTTGAACTTCGACGGCTACCCGGTGCTGCGCATGTCCGACGTGCCACCGATGGACGTCGCGGTGATCGCGACCAACGACCCACCAACCGGCATCGGCGAAGCCGGCGTCCCCGCCGTCGCCCCCGCGATCGCCAACGCGGTGGCCATGCTCACCGGCAAGCGCCTACGCCATCTGCCGATGACGCCGGACCGGGTGAAGCAATCGCTGGGGTGAGGTTTTCGGCTGAGGTTTAGACGATCCCGCCGCGGGCGACTGCGGCGGGATTTTTGTTGCGCATGAAGCCTTCGGATGGGACGCTGCCTTCACTACGCGCTTCCAGCGGCTGAGAGTGACATCAAACCTCATGCCAGTCCGGCTAATCGTGGCAGTTACAGACGGCGACTGGTTCGAACAGCTTCGCCAAATGCCACTTTTGTCCGAGGTGAACTTCTGGTCTCCGTCGAACTCGACCTTCCGCGCCTTGCAACCGGGCGAATCTTTCTCTTCAAACTGCATTCCCCAAATAATTTCATTGTCGGGGGTGGCGTGTTTACTCACGCCAATTCGATGCCGTGCTCACTGGCTTGGGAGGCTTTCAAAGAGGCAAACGGCGCGCTTTCATTGAAAGAAATGCGGGCCCGCATCGCAAAATATCGAAGAACGAAAGTCGACGACCGAGAGGATTTCCTGATCGGATGTCGAATTCTTACGCAACCATTTTTCCTTGACCCAGCGCAATGGATTCAGGTCCCAGAGAGCTTTGCCCTCAACACCGTGACATTCAAAGGCTATTCGACAGACGACCCCGACGGTCGCCGACTCTGGGACGCCGTGCAGCCGGCTCTGGCAGGCGTCTTTGTACATCCATCTGGTTTTGATGCACGAGAACAGACGCCCTACAGTCCGCCGGGCGCGGCTCGCTACGGCGAACCTGTGCTAGTGAAACCACGCCTAGGTCAGGGAGCGTTTCGCGTATTGGTAACCGACAACTATCGGCGGAGGTGCGCCGTCTCAGGCGAGCGTACTCTTCCAGCATTAGACGCCGCTCACATTCGTCCCTTTGCCGAAGGAGGGGAGCACGACGTATCCAACGGCGTGTTGATGCGCCGAGACATCCATAGCTTATTCGATTTGGGCTACGTAACGATTTCGCTGACATGAAATTCGAAGTCAGCAAGAAAATACGCGAAGAATACGAGAACGGTCGAAATTATCATTCTTTACACGGCAAGAGCATTCTGCTGCCGGACAATCTCAATCGACAACCTGACAAATCGGCGCTGATTTGGCACAACGAAAATCGATTCAAAGGCTGATCACGCACTCTATATTTGTTTGTTTGAAGCCTCGTGCGGGCGCCCACAAGGGGCGCCCCTACGATCGCGACAATGGCCTGTGTAGGGGCGGCCCTTGTGGCCGCCCTGGGCCTCGAAGCGCGCCAAAGACTTGGGCCCAATAGACGCGTGCCGCAATTCACAATTCCTTCCCAATCCAGCGATCGACCGAGTAGGGTCCGCCGCCGCGGATCGCTATAGCGAACATCACGATGCCGAGCAGCAGAATGTATTCGAAGCCGCCTTTGTTGACGGCGAATCCCGCCTTGAGATGCACCGCCAGAAAGGCAATGCCTAGTTCTATCGCCAGAGCGGCCGCGAAGAACCGCGTGAACAGGCCGATGATGATGCAAATGGCGCCGACCGTTTCCAAAAACATGGCGGCGACGGCGAACACCGCGGCGGGCTCCAAGCCGTTCTTGGCCATGAAGCCGCTGACGCCGGCCAGACCGAAAGTGCCGACTTTCAGCCATCCGTGCATGAAGAGAATATAGCCGATGACCACGCGGATGAGCGTGTAGGCGATGTCTCGCCAGGATTGGTAGAACCCCGCGAGACCTGGAAAGAGTAATTTATTTTCGACGGTCGTCATGGTTTTCCTCCCTGCCCTCTATCCGCCACGCGCGGTGACGGGTGTCGTCCCCTCGTCAAATCATAGCATCAGACCGACCAGCGGTATTCAACAGTCTGCTGTTAGGGTGCGAACATGTGGGCTCCATGCGCCACGCAGCATAGCGCGAGATCGTCGTCGCTAGTTCGGTAGATCATTTGCTCAGCAATGGTCCCCATTTCCGCTACAAAGACCGCGAATCTCGCTCACTTACAAGGACGCCGGCGGGTGACTCCGGTTGGCGGGGCGAGTGCGGTGCCCGCGGGCGGAGGCTCGTCACCTCTGCGCTCAGGCGGCTTGGGCATCATCCTGCCGGCACAATGACCGGCGAAGGGAGAGGGGGAAGAAAGGGGCGCCTTACGAGCAGGACCATCGATCGGAGCGTCACCGAATGGCGGCGCGGTGGATATTCGCTGGCATAGCATCGCCGCCGGGCGAGCATCGGCAGACGGCCGGCTTTACAAACATCGCCGAAGGGGCAAAGGCTGCGGGGAAATAGGAAAGATCGTCACACATGAAATTCTCCCACTTCTCCCACGTCTGGGCCAAGCCCGGGATGACGCCGCATGCGCGCTATGAACAGCTGTGGCGCGAGCTGCAAGTATGCGACGAGGTGGGGTTCGATCACGCCTTCTGCGTCGAGCATCATTTCCGGCCTGACGAGAGCTGGATGTCGTCGCCCAGCTTGTTCGCGGTCGGCGCCGCGGCGCGCACGAAGCGGCTGCGGGTCGGGCCGATGGGCTATATCGTGCCGCTCTATCATCCGCTGCGGCTCGCCGAAGAAATCGCGCTGGTCGATCAGATGCTCGGCGGGCGCATGGAGCTCGGGCTCGTGCCCGGCATCAATCCGGATTATTTCCGCCCGTTCGGCCTCGACTACGGCGCGCGCAAATCGCCGACGCTCGAATTCGTCGATTATCTACGTGCGGCGTATGGCGAGACGCAGCCGTTCTCGTTCCACGGCGAGGAATTCCACACCGACGGCGCCGAGCTTTCGGTGCAGCCCGTGCAGCGGCCGCATCCGCCGTTGTGGATGATGAGCCGCGATCCGCAAACGCTCGAATTCTGTGCCAAGAACGGCATCAATCCCGGCTATTTTCTGGTTTATCCGCGCGCGGACGCGGCGCCGCGCTATCGCAAGTTTCTGGCCGATTGGCAGGCCGCCGGCTGGCCGCGCAAGCCCAACATCGCCTATTCGACCGTCGTCTATGTCGACGACAGCGATGAAAAGGCGCTCGACACCGCATTGTTTCGCGCGAGCCGCGCTTATGAGGGCTTTTTGGCCCGGCCGAAGCCCGGCGAAGGCTTCGAGGACCGCGTCGCCGTGTTTGCCAAAATGTTCGTCGGCCGCGGCGAGCCCGGCGCTTCGGAAATCATGGCCAACGTGTTCAATCCTGATTATTTGCTCAAACACGACCTCGTCTTCATCGGCTCGCCCGAGACCGTCGCAGCAAAAATCCGCGCCGCCGCCGAGGCGGGTGTATTCAACGTCCTCATGGGCGAATTCAATTTCTCCGACCTGCCCGAGGGCGAGCTGATGCGCTCGATCCGCCTGTTCGGCGAGAAAGTGATTCCGGCGCTGCGCGGGTACGAACCGTTTTAGTTCACCGTCATTCCGGGGCCGAGCGAAAGCGAGGAGCCCGGAATGACGAAGGCTACTGCGCCTTCGCCAGCTCCGGGTGGGCGCGCAGCCGGGCGGTGTTGAGGACGTGGATCGCGAAGCACACGATCGCGCCGGCGACGAACGGCAGTGCCGACCACATGTAGATTTTTTCGATCGGCATGCCGACCAATAGGGCGCCGACGAGCGGGCCCACGATCGAGCCGAACCGGCCGATGCCCAGTTCCCAGCCGGAGCCGGAGGCGCGCAGCGAGGTCGGGTAGATCATGGCGCCGACGACGTTGATGCCGGTCTGGATGCCGAGGACGAGGAAGCCGGCGATGAAGGTCACGGTCAGCAACGCGGCCGTGGAGGTGAGGCCGGCAAAGCCGATCGCGCCGACCACAGGCACTGCCAAGACGAACATGATCGCGATCGCGAGGAAGCGGTGCCGCTGCAGCCACCAGCACAGCGTCAGTGCGCCGACCGTGCCGCCGACCTGCATCAGCGCCGCGGCAAGCGCCGCCGTCGCCGGCGGCAGCTTGGCCGCGGTCAACAGCGTCGGCATCCAGCTGATCAGGAAGAAAAAGCCCATCAGATTGAGGGCGAACAACAGCCAGGCGAGCGGCGTGATCAGCCACAGCCCGTTGCGGAACAGATTAATCGGATTGGTAGGCGACTGCTGCTCGTCCTCGATGACGAAGCGCGCGTTGTCCGGCACCGGCTGGTCGGGGCGGATCGCCTTGACGAGCGCCGTCATGCGCCGGCGCTGGCTTTCGTGCAGCGCCATGTATTTGACCGATTCCGGCAGCGCGAAGATCGCGACGAGCGCCAGCGCCAACGGCGCAATGCCGCCGACCTGGAACAAGAGCGGCCAGCCATAATGTGGCACCAGCGCCGCGCTGACGAAGCCGGCGAGCGCCCCGCCCATCGGCACGCAGCCGGCGGCGATGATGGCGAGCGTCGCCCGCAGGTTACGCGGCGCCGACTCGGCATTGATCGAAACGAGATTGGGAATGACGCCGCCGATGCCGAAGCCGGCGACCAGCCGCAGCCAGAACAGTTGCGTCAGGTCGGTCGAATAGGCCGCCGCGACGGTAAGGACGCCGAACAGGATATTGGCGCCAATGAGCGCGGTCTTGCGGCCGTAGCGGTCGCCGATGAAGCCGAACAGCGCTGAGCCGAACAGCACGCCGATATTGCTGGCGCTGAGCACCGGGCCGAGCGCGCTTCTCGGAATATGCCAGGATGCGACCAGATGCGGCGCCGCGAACGCGATGGCGCCGATGTCGTAGCCGTCGATCAGCGCCATCAGCACCGACCACACCAGCACCCGGATTTGAAATGCGCTCAAGCCCCGCTCGTCGAGCAGCCGCGAAACGTAGATTTCCGGTACGCCGGCCATCGTTCCTCCCGGGGGATTCGTTCTTGCGGCGCACGGCGCGCCTGGGGCGAAAAAGGCTTCAGGCGAAAAACCTAGGGGAGTTGCGGGGCAAAGAAAAGCGGGCAATCGAGCGCAGCAGCTACTACGCTACATAACGATCACGGATCGAGTTCGGTGTCCCAATAGAGATAGTCGAGCCAGCTGTCGTGCAGGTAATTCGGCGGAAATAGCCGGCCGTTGCGGTGCAGGTGCTGCACCGTCGGCTGGAACGGCGACTGCGACGGCCACATCTTCGACTCGTCCGGCGTCAGGTTGCCCTTGCGCAGATTGCACGGCGAGCAGGCGGCGACGACGTTGTGCCAAGTGGTCTGGCCACCGCGCGAGCGCGGGATGATGTGGTCGAAGGTGAGGTCGTCGCGCGTACCGCAATACTGGCAGGCGAAGCGGTCGCGCAGGAACACGTTGAACCGGGTGAAGGCCGGATGGGTCGAGGGTTTGACGTAGGTCTTGAGCGACACCACGCTCGGCAGCAGCATCTCGAAGCTCGGGCTGTGCACGGCGCGGTCGTAATTGGCGACGATGTTGACCCGCTCCAGAAACACGGCCTTGATCGCGTCCTGCCAGGACCACAGCGACAGCGGGTAATAGCTCAGCGGACGGAAATCCGCGTTGAGAACCAGGGCCGGAAAGCCCGAAGGCGATACGTGAGCGTTCAAGATAAGACGCTCCCACCTCGACTCAGTTGCCGCAATGCGGCGATGCCCCCTAGTTTATAGGGAGGCGTGACAGGATTGTGAAGCCTGTTCCGGGGGTTATGCGTCAGACGCGGGCGCGGCCCGCGAGCGGCGGAGGGCTGCGGATCGAAGTCCGGGAAGCGGTGCGGCCGCGGCTGCAAAGTGCGTTCAGCGCTTGCCGGCAAACAGCGCGCCAGAAATTCGCCGCCGTGCCGCAGACCTTCGCCGTCGATGCCGTGGCCGACGCCGGCGGAGAGATGCCATTCGACCGGCACGCCCAGCGCCGCGAGCCCTTGCGCCGACTGGAACAGCGCTTGCGGCGGGATGAGGTCGTCGCTGTCGCCATGCACCAGGAGCACAGGCGGCCGCGCGGTGACCGTCGCCGCGATCGCCTCGATGTCGCCCTGCTCCGGCAAGTCGCCCTGCTCCGGCAACACGAGCAGGCCGGAATAGCCGACGATCCCCGCCGGCGGCGTCGCGCGGCGCAGCCCGACATGCAGCGCCATCATGGTGCCCTGGCTGAAGCCGACCAGCGCCAAGGCAGAAGCGGGCAGGCCGTGGCGAGCGAGTTCGGCATCGAGAAAGCGCTCCAGCACCGGAGCCGCCTTGTTGACGCCGATCCAGCGCTCGTTCGGATCACGGAACGTCAGCGGGAACCATTGCCGCCCGGTCGGCGCCTGGCCGCAAGGTTCCGGCGCGTGCGGCGAGACGAATGCCGCCTGCGGCAGCAAGGGCTGCCAGGCGCGGCCGATCTCGATGAGATCGTTGCCGTCGGCGCCATAGCCGTGGAGAAACACCACCAGCTGTCGCGCGCTGCCCGAGCGCGGCGCCAGCCGCGGACCGTCGATCTCAGCGGCCATTCTGTCCTCGTTTGCCTGTTTTTGCTTGGTTTGATTTGCTTGCTTTGTTGCGATCGGCTTGGTCTTGCTTGCGTTAGTCTTGCCTGGTTTGGCTTTGCCCGCGGCCGGCTTGGTCGGTGCGACGGGCGCGCCCTCGCGGCCTTTCAGGGCGCGATAATAGGTCCACAAGATGCGAGCCGCTACGGCGCGCCAGGGCCGCCACGGGTCCGCCAAAGCGTGCATCTCCTTGGCGGTCGGCCGCGCCGGCAGCGCGAACGCGAGCCGCGCCGCTTCCTGCAGCGCCAGATCGCCCGCCGGCCAGGCGTCGGCATGGCCGAGACAGGCCAGGAGATAGATGTCGGCCGTCCAAGGGCCGACGCCATGCAACGCCGTCAGCGCGGCGTGGGCGTCGTCGGCGGGAAGGTCGGCGAGGCTTTCGAGCACCAGCCCCTCGCGCGCGACCGCACGGGCGATCGCCTTGAGGGTGCGGATCTTGGGGGCGGAGAGGCCAAGCCGCGCCAGCCGCGCCGGCCTCGCGCGCAGCAGGCTCGCGGCATCGAGCGGCTCGAACGCCGCGGCGAGCCGGCCCCATATCGCCGCGGCGCTGGCGGTCGAAAGCTGCTGCGACACGATGATGGCCGCAAGCCCAGCGAACCCGCCCGGCCGGCGCCGCAATGGCGGCTTTCCTCCCGTCGCCACCAGCGGAGCGAAATGCGGATCGGCCTGCGTGAGCGCCGCCAGGCCGCGCTCGAGGTCGGCGTCGGTGTGGATATGGGTCTGCATATTCCGTCGTCGCCCGGTGATGGCCCGTCCTTATTCACGCCGTTGCCGGCTGACACTATCTGATCGGCAAGCGGGCTTCAGCCCGCAATCGCGCCAGGGCGGTGGAAGCCTCGGGTGAAGCCAATAGGTTCGGGGTGAAGCCAAAAAGGTGATGTACAACCGCGTTTTCCGTTTTGCGCCCAGTCCGAACGGCTATCTGCACCTCGGCCATGCCTTCTCGGCGCTCGTCAATTACGACATGGCGCGCGAAGCCGGCGGGCGGTTTTTGTTGCGCATCGAGGACATCGACGCCGTGCGCTGCCGGCCGGAATACGAGGCCGCGATCTACGAGGATCTCGGCTGGCTCGGCATTTCGTGGGTCGAGCCGGTGCGGCGGCAGAGCGAGCACTTCGCCGATTATTCGGCCGCGCTCGCCAAGCTCGAGCGGCAGGGCCTGATCTATCCGAGCTTCGAGAGCCGCAGCGAGATCGCGGCACTGGTCGCCGCGCGGGAGCGGCGCGGACCGTGGCCGCGCGACCCCGACGGCGTGCCGCTCTATCCGGGCCGGGCGCGCAAAATGTCGTGCGCCGAGCGCGACCGCCGCCGCCGCGACGGCGATCCGTACGCGTTCCGCCTCGCCATGGACGCGGCGGTGGCGCGCACTGGCGTTCTCACCTGGACCGAGACAGGCAGCGGCCCTCAGGGTGAGACCGGCCTCGTTGCCGCCAGGCCGCAGATGTGGGGCGACGTCATTTTGGGCCGCAAGGAGGTGCGAACGAGCTATCACCTTGCGGTCGTGGTTGACGATGCCCTGCAGGGCGTGAGCGACGTGGTGCGCGGGCAGGATTTGTTCTGGTCGACCAGTATTCACCGGCTTCTGCAGGCGCTGCTCGGCCTGCCGGAGCCGGTTTATCATCACCACCGGCTGATTCTCGACGCCGCCGGCCGCAAACTATCCAAGGCGAGCCAGGCGAAAAGTCTGCGCGAGTTGCGCGCCGACGGCGCGACGGCGCGCGACATCAGGCGCATGGTGGGGCTGGGACGTTGACCACGCGACGGCGTCAATCGAATCCGGTTTTCCGCCAAGGTCATGCGGGATAGACTGAATTCCGCTGGTTTCGCGCCTTCTGACGCCCCGGGATGTTAGACAAGGCGCCGGGGGCTTTATGGCGCGAGCGACATCCAAACCGAAATCTGCAAAAGCGAAATCTGCCAGAGCGAAATCTGCGGCGGTAAAGCCGCGACGTCCGCCGCCGGCCGCCCGCGCCGACGATATCGCGCTGGCCGCCTTCGCCCACGACATCCGCACCGCGCTGACCGGCATCCTGGCGCTCGGCGAATTGCTGGCCAGCTCCAATCTCGGCGAGCGCGAACGGCGCTGGGCCGCGGGCATCAAAGGCAGCGCCGAACACCTTGCAACCTTGACGACGCTGGTGGTCGATGCCGCCCGCGCCGATGCCGGCTCGCTGAGGCTGCGCGAGGAAGCCTTCCGGCCGCGGCGCGTGATCGAGGCGCTGGCGGATTTGCTCGCCGCCCGGGCGGAAACCAAGGGCCTGCGCGTCGATGTGGTGATCGCCGACGACCTGCCGGACATGCTCATCGGCGATCCGGTGCGGCTGCGGGCGGCGCTGGAAAACCTCATCGACAATGCGGTGAAATTCACCGAGCAGGGCGCCGTCAAGCTCGAAGCCATGCTCGAGACCATGGCGAAGCCGGCGGCGCGCAGGCGGGTCAAGCTCGCCGTCACCATCACCGACAGCGGCATCGGGCTCGAGCCCGCCGAGCTCAAGCGCCTGTTCCGTCCCTACGCGCAAGCCAATGCCGACATCGCACGCCGCTACGGCGGCGCGGGACTGGGACTCGCCGTCGTCAAACGCCTCGCCAAGCTTATGGGCGGCGACTTGACGGTGACGAGCACCGCCGGCCGCGGCTCGTGCTTCCGCCTTACCGTGGCGCTCGCTGTCGCGCCGGCCGACGCCGCGGCGGACTTGCGCGCGCGCGAGACCGCCGTGCCGTCCCGCCGCCTCGCCATTCTCTGCGCCGAGGACAACCCCTATGGCCGCGTCATCCTCAACACCATCCTGACCGAACTCGGCCACCGCGCCGACTTCGTCGGCTCGGGCGAGGAGGCGGTCGCGGCGGTCGCGCGCGGCTACGACGTGGTGCTGATGGACGTGACGCTTCCCGGCATCGACGGTCTCGAAGCGACGCGCCGCATCCGCGCGCTCGACGGCGCCGTGGCCGCCACGCCGATCATCGGCATTTCCGGCCGCAGCGAAGCCGACGACGAACAAAAAGCCCGCGCCGCCGGCATGAATTTTTATCTGCGCAAGCCGGTGAGCCCGTCGGCATTGAGCGAGGCGATTGCGGCCTTGCTGTCTTCGGCCTGACGCGAGCATTTTCCATGATGTGCGCCATTCACCGCCGCCGCCGACGACGCGTTCGCGCTCGATCACCACCGATCGACGCTGCCGTGGGCTTCCCGGAGCGGCCATGCTGTCTGAGTTTGCTGACGAGTACGATCTCTCTTCCCTGCATTCCGTGTCCGCGCTCGGCCGAACCTTCTCGATGGAGGTCACGTCAAGATATCGGCATCGCTATGAGCGTGACGGTCACGAGGCTTTCACCGCCGATGTGATGTCTCGTATCTTCACGCGCGCGCGCGTCTTCGTCGATGTCGGTGCGCACTATGGCTTCTTCACCCTGCTCGCGGCAACGACCAATCCGGAGCTCGAGGTCCTGGCGCTCGAGCCGGTATCTGAAACGTTCGCCGCGCTGGAGCGCAATGTCGCGCGATCGGGAGCCGAACAATCGGGAACCAACCAATCGGGACCCAAGCGTGTAACGCTCTATCGGGCCGCGGCTTCCGACGTGGTAGGGGTGGCACCCTTCATCATCTCCTCGGCGTCCGAAAATTGCAGTTTCCATCCGCATCCGCTGGCGCCTCCTCTGCGAACGATCGAGGTCGAGACTGCCACGATCGACGCGCTCCTCGAGGCGAACGAGCCGTGTCCTCTGGTCGTAAAGATCGCGACGGACGGTCACGAATTGGCGGTGCTGCGCGGCATGGCCGATACGCTGCGGCGTTTTGAAGACGTGACCCTGATCGTCGAGTTCAACCCGAAAATGCTGCGGGCGGCCGGATGTCGCCCGCAGCGGTTCCTCAAGGAGCTCAGCCGACTGGGATTCGAGACATTTCTTCTGGATGATTCCTTGCGGCGCGCCTATCGGATGGGGCCGCGCGGCCGATGGTCCGCGCTGATGGATTCGGACGGCCACGCCAACCTGTATTGCGTTCGTCGATCGCGCGCATTGAGCGTCTGCTTTTTTTCCCACACCGACGAACTGGGAGGCGCCGAACGTAGCCTGCTCGAGCTGGTCGACGAGCTCGTCGCCGACCATGGCGTGATCTGCTCGGTGGTTTTGCCGAGCCGCGGACCGCTCTTCGAGGCGTTGGAGCGTGTCGGCGCGAGCTGCCTGGTTTCGCCATACGCGTGGTGGTGCAGAAGCGACGATGATCAGCTGACCGATGCGGAACTGCGGCAGCGCGTTGCGGCCAGCGTAGCGGAGATCATCGACAACGTTCACGTCGCGCTCACGCGAATTGATCCCGATATCGTCTGGAGCCAGACGTTGGTCATTCCCTGGGGCGCGGTTGCGGCAAGCCTGGCGCGTAAGCACCACGTCTGGTCGATTTGCGAATATGGCGAACGGGACCACGGCTTTCGGTTCGTTTCGCCGTTTGACCGCATCGTCGCCGACATCGCGCGCTCCTCGGATCTGATCTACGCCTGCGCCCGGAGCGTCGCGGATCATCTTTTCCCGAGCGCGTCGTCCGATCGCGTTCGCGTTCTCTACCGGCATGTTGCGGTTTCATCCCCTGTCGAAGACGTGCGTCACGGCCTGTTTGCGCGGACGAATTCCGTCAAGCTCGGCATTTTCGCCACCCTAGTCGAGTTGAAGGGCCACGAGGACGTCATTCGCGCCGCGGGCGCCCTAGTCGCGCAGGGACACGACGTCGAACTGCTCGTCGCCGGAAGGGAATTTGAACGTTATGGTCGGCACCTGCACGATCTGGTGACGGTGTTGGAGATCGCAGACCGAGTCCGTTTTTGCGGCTTTCTTTCGGATCCCTTCCCGGCGATGCGCGCGTGTGACATCATTGTTGTTTGCTCGCGCAACGAAGCCTTCGGCCGCGTCGCCATCGAGGGGATGCTGCTGGCAAAGCCGGTGGTCTATGCGGCGGCGGGCGGCATGCTGGAGACCATGATCGACGGCGAGACCGGCGTGTCGTATCCGCCGGGAGACGTCAGCCGTCTCGTCGCGCGATTGGATGAACTGATGGCCGCCCCGGAACGCGGCCGTGCGCTGGGCGAGCGCGCGCGCAATTACGCGGCGGAGCGTTTCAGCCGCGAGGCGTATGGCGGCAAGGTGTTTCGCGAGTTGCTCGAGCTGCGTTCGCAGCCGGTGAAGCGCTTGCCCGCGCCGAGCGCTGTTGTCGCGAGCCTGTCGGCGACCGGCCCGCGGGCCGGCTCGACCAGCGAACTTCGCACTCGATTTGACGCCCTGCAGCGGTCGCCGGGCCAAGTCCGGAGACGGCGAGATAAGCTGAAAGCGGTGCTGGAGGATCACGTCGTTGATCCCGGCACCCGGCATTTGACCACGCTTTGTCGCGCGGCGCGCAGCGCCATCAAGGGATGGTTCGGCGGCACGCGGTAATGCCGGCAAAACTGCGAGCACGACGCCGGCGGAACGCGCGTCACTCAGACGCGCCTTCATGGGGCGCCGCCGTCCCCTCCGCGATGCGGCAGAGATCGCTCATGATGCGGTTCAATTCGAAATCCTTCGGCGTGTAGACCTCGGCGACGCCGGCGTCCTTCAGCATCGCGGCGTCCTCCTTCGGGATGATGCCGCCGACCACCACCGGCACGTCGCCGCAGCCGGCTTGTTTCAAGCGCGCCATGACGTCGGCCACCAGCGGCAGATGCGAGCCGGACAGGATGGAAAGGCCGACGACGTGGACGTCCTTCTCCGCCGCCGCGGCGGCGATCGCCTCGGCGGTCAGGCGGATGCCGTCATAGACCACCTCCATGCCGGCGTCGCGGGCGCGCGCGGCGATCTGCTCGGCGCCGTTGGAATGGCCGTCGAGGCCGGGTTTCCCCACCAGAAATTTGAGCCGCCGCCCGAGCTTTTTCGACACCCGGTCGACTTCGGCGCGGATGTCGTCGAGACCTTCGGCATCGTTGCGCATCGCGGTGCCGACCCCGGTCGGCGCGCGGTACTCGCCGAACGCCGAGCGCAGCGCAAAGCCCCATTCGCCGGTGGTGACGCCGGCTTTGGCGCAGGCGATCGAGGCCGGCATGATGTTGACGCCGTTCTTGGCCGCGCTGCGCAAATTGGCGAGCGCCGCGGCGACCGCCGCATTGTCGCGCGCCGCGCGCCAGGCGGCGAGCCGCGCTACCTGGCCGGCTTCGGCTTCTTCCGAAACGGTGAGCACCGCATCGGCGGCGTCGGCGAGCGGCGACGGCTCGGTCTCGATGAAACGGTTGACGCCGACCACGGTCTGCTCGCCGCGCTCGATCGCCTCGACGCGGCGCGAATTGGATTCGACGAGCTGCTGCTTGAGATATCCGGATTCGACGGCGACGACGGTGCCGCCCATCGCGTCGATCTGCTCGAGTTCTTCCATCGCCGCCTGTTTCAGCTCGGCGACCTTGGCGGCGATGACCGGCGAACCGTCGAACACGTCGCCGTATTCGAGCAGGTCGGTCTCGTAGGCGAGAATCTGCTGCATGCGCAGCGACCATTGCTGGTCCCAGGCCCGCGGCAGGCCGAGCGCCTCGTTCCAGGCGGGGAGCTGCACGGCGCGGGCGCGGGCGCCTTTCGACAGCGTCACCGCCAGCATCTCGATGAGAATGCGCGCGACATTGTTCTCCGGCTGCTGCTCGGTCAGGCCGAGCGAATTCACCTGCACGCCGTAGCGGAACAGCCGCTGCTTCGGCTCGGTCACGCCGTAGCGCTCGCGCGTGATCTCGTCCCACAATTCGGTGAAGGCGCGCAGCTTGCAGATTTCGGTGACGAAGCGCAGCCCGGCATTGACGAAGAACGAGATGCGGCCGACCACCTCGCCGAATTTTTCCGGCGCGACTTCGCCCGACGCCTTGACCGCGTCGAGCACGCCGACCGCGGTCGCGAGCGCGAAGGCGAGCTCCTGCACCGGCGTCGCGCCCGCCTCCTGCAGATGATAGGAGCAGACATTCATCGGATTGAATTTCGGCATCTCCTTGGTCGTGAACAAAATCACGTCCTTGGTCAGCCGCATCGACGGCGCCGGCGGGAACACATAGGTGCCGCGCGAAAGGTATTCCTTGATGATGTCGTTCTGCGTCGTGCCCTGGAGCTTCGCCCGCGGCACGCCTTGCTCGTCGGCGAGCGCGACATAGAGCGCGAGCAGCCACGGCGCCGTGGCGTTGATGGTCATCGACGTGTTCATCTCGCCGAGCGGGATGCCGTCGAACAAGACGCGCATGTCGCCGATATGCGAGATGGGGACGCCGACCTTGCCGACCTCGCCCTTGGCCTGCGGATGGTCGCTGTCGTAGCCGGTCTGGGTCGGCAGGTCGAAGGCGACCGAAAGCCCGGTCTGCC
Source organism: uncultured Pseudomonadota bacterium (assembly GCA_963836095.1). Classification (GTDB taxonomy): domain Bacteria; phylum Pseudomonadota; class Alphaproteobacteria; order Rhizobiales; family Xanthobacteraceae; genus BOG-931. Next base: position 472,292 of record CAWIHU010000007.1, on the reverse strand, counting down.
CCTTGCCCAAATTCTTGCGGTAGAGCGCGTTCGACGCCTTGGCGTCGGAATGGCCCGCATAGGTGCGGAACATCCAGGGTTTGTCGCGTTGCTTGAGATCGCTCATGGCCGTGCCATCCATTGCGGCAACGCCAATGTGACGCGGAATTTATTGCGATGCAACATCGAGGTTTTCGCATCTTCCCGCAAAAGCACTTCGTCACCACTGGGCTTGACCCGCCTGCGGGCCATAGCCCTTCGGCGGGCGAAGCCCCGGTGGTCCATGCGGGCTTGGGGGCGGATCAGGGCGCCCTTCTGGGGAGGCGGCTCAGCCGCATGGATTGCCGGGTCAAAGCCCGGCAATGACGGAATAGTAAACAGTTCTCGCGACGCGATCGCGCCCGAGCTTTTGCAAAGCGTCGAGGCCCAGGGCGGCCACAAGGGCCGCCCCTACGGAGCGGCGGTTTATCGTAGGGGCGCCCCTTGTGGGCGCCCGCATGAGCCATCAAACAAACAAAAAAGGAAGGCGGAACGCCGGCAGACGTGTAGTCGAACCTCCGCGCCATACGAGCGCGGCGCGCGTCCTGCGGGACGCGCTCGCCTGTCGGCGTTCCACCGCGGTTCTTGCCGTTGGGCCTCTCGGCCCGCGGGCGCAACTTCAGGCCAGGCTTCCTGGGTACGAGGCGGGACGTTCGATCCTGTAAGGCTTCCTCAACCGGGAGGAAGAGACCTCGCGTTCCTAAACGGGCGTTACCCGCGCCCGCCAGTCCCAGTCCAGGGAACGCACCTCCCAGACCGGTCGTAGTGCCGGTCCGATGATGCCCGAAGCTGCCCGGGTGCGGCTTGCGAGACCGCGCGCGGGCACCGCACTCGCTCCGCATTCCAGGATCGCCTCTAGAACGCGTTCCTTTAAGTGAGCGAGATTCGTAGCGATTATAACCGAAAATAGGACATGTTGTCAATGGAAAAGAGACGAGACTGTCATGGCCGGGCTTGTCCGCTGCCATCCACGTCGTTCCTTGGGCGCCGGGAAGGATGGGGATGCCCGCGATATAGGCGGGCGAAGCGACGCCGCTCTTCGAACGGCTATGCGCGGGGGCATGACGCACCAAAGTTGGAGGAGAGGTCGAGCGACCCCTGACTTGATCGGGGGAGCGAGGGTCAGGGCGCGCCCGAGCGCCAGGCCCGAGCGCCAGGTCTTTTTCTGATAGGTCAGAGCCCCCTCACCAGCGCCGGCCGGGCACGCGCCAGTGCGGTGCAGCAAACCTGCGGGCACACGTTTGTGAAGCCTCTATTTGTGACAGAATTACTATGATTAAATGTCTGTTCGGCGACATTTGGAATAGCCCAACAGCCTACGGAGTAGCGTATGAGCGTGGAACGGCAAATCAGGCCGAAGTCTCTGGCCTGGTCGAATCCGCTGGCCTGGTGGTGGGGGCTGTTGACTGTTGTCAGCGGCACAAATATCGCGGTCTGGTTCTTGCTCTATGAGCAGCTTCACGCACCGCTCATCGATCATCTCGACCGGACATCCGGCATCGAGCCCATGCTCATGCTCTGTGCAGCCTATGTTTTTGGCTGCGCTTTCAGGTCCTTCCTTCCGCGCGCCGATATTCAGCGGATCTGCTTGTTCGACACCTGGCTGTCGAGCGTCCTGGTCGGTCGGTCGGTCGCGACCTTCGCCGAGATCTGCTTCGTGGCGCAGTGGGCCATCCTCCTGCACGGACTTGGCACGATGGCGGGCGCCGACACGACGTTGAACACGGCCTGGATCGCGCTCGCGCTGATTGTCGTCGCCGAATGCGTCTCATGGTACGGCGTGGTGACCGCCAACTATTTGGGCAGCGCCATCGAAAACTCGATATGGGCCGTCGCCTTCTCCGCGATTGCAATTGGCCTCGGCCGCTTGCTGCCGGACTTTGATGGTCCGGTTCGCGTTGCTCTCGCCATCGCGATCGTGGGGATCGCGGGCTATCTGACCTTTCTCGCGACCATCGATATCCCGATGTATGTGAAACGGTGGCGGTCCAAGGTCGGCAATGGCGGCAAGCTTCTTCTTGGGCCGCTCGAAGGGCTGCATGATGTGCGCACACGTTGGGTCGTGACGCACGACGTTGCCGCGTGGAGGGACGAAATTCCCTGGATGTCGCTTTATTTCAGCGCCGCGGTCTGGGCCAGCCTTGCGCTCTGCGTTTTCTATTCGCTCGAGAATCATCTCGCGCGCTGTGGTACCGAAGGCACGGTCGCAAGCTGTTTCGCCGAACGCATCGGCAGCAGCAGCCAGCGAAGCCGCCACCCGCCCGACCGGCCTTGGACGCGGGCATTTAATTTGTCGAGGGCCGACATCGGTAGCTCCGATTGGGACATCGTGGTGAAGTGGTGACGGCCGGTGGGTGCGGGGTTTCGCAATTTCGAGAAAAGACCCGCAAGAACCGGCAAAAACAAGCACACCTTTCAAGGCTCAGGTCCGACCTTGCCGCTTTGTGTCACCATCGTGACATATGATTCCCCGATGATGCGATTGATCCCCCGACGATGCAGCGATCCCCACTGCGCCATCGGAATGTTTGATTCTCGTCAAAAACAGCGTTGATCCAGGTTGGATGCTGCCATGCGGGGGTCGGGCTAGGTGCCGCTCGATGATTGGGCTATGAGAAATTATGATGATCGATAGCGCATCGCTTGCACCCCGTTTCTCCTGTCCGAGTTGCGGCACGCTCTACACCATCGTGCCGGTCGAGCCGGACGATTCCTCCGACGATCGCGACGTCGCCTGTATGGCCTGCGGCACTCCGCTGCCCGGCCGCGACGGTGGTCTCGTCCGCAAGTACTTTCTGCTGCGCCGAATCGGTCCGGCGGAACGCGAGCGGTATACCGTCGTGTAATGCTTCTTTCTGATAGGCCGGAGCCCCCTCACCCCGACCCTCTCCCCCACGGGGAGAGGGAGTCATCGCGATCGACGGGCGCGAAGCGATCTACATAAGAGAGACGTACGAGGGCACACGTCCATCCATCCAGCTCGGCCCCGTGAGTCTTGATCCTCACGCCGGCACGGTGACCTTCACCTTGCAGCCCGGCGCGGTGTTTTCCCGCGCGATTTGGCCGGCGTGCTGCCGCACCATCAGATCGATCATTTGGGTACCGAAGCCGGGCGTGGCGTCGCTCGGATAGCCGGCGCCGTCGTCGGCGACGACCAGCACGATGTCGGAGGGCGCCACGCGGGCGACCGAGACCGAGATCGAGCCGGGCTCGCCGTCGGGGAAGGCGTATTTCAGCGCATTGGTGATGAGTTCGTTGGCGACGAGGCCGATCGCGACCGCTTTTTCCGCGCTCACGCGTATCGGCTCGGCGTCGCAGCGGATGGTGCGGCGCGCGCCGATCATCTGCTCGATCTGCTCGCAGGTATGCCGCACATAGTCGCCGAGATCGACGGCGCCGCCGGTGTAATCCAGATGGCGGTGGGCGTCGGCGAGGACGCCGATGCGCGCGGCGGCCTTTTCCAGTGCCGCCGTTACCGCGGGATTGGCGCTCGCCCGCGATTCGAGCGTCAGCATCGCCGCCGTGACCGTCAGATTGTTGTGGATACGGTGGGACATCTCGCGCAACAACAGCGCGTTCTCCCGCTCGGCCGTGACGGCGCGTTCGAGCGAGCGCCGCAGCGCCGCGGCGATGAAAACGAGCCCTGACGAAAACACGACGAGCGCCACGATCGCGAGCGGCGATACCGCGGGAACGAAGTCGCGCAACGTGAAATAGGACGACACCGCCGCGAGCGCGGTCGCGTAATAGCCGCAGCCGCCGGGGAAGGCGATGGCGCAGAATATGATGCCGAATTCGACACTGAACAGGCCGGGCAGGCCGGTGTGGGCGGCGTACACCGCCTGCGTCGCGCACAGCACAGCCATGATGGCCGTGGTGAGGCCATAGCGGACTGAGAGCGGCAGGTCACGGGCCGGCAGCCAGTCGAGAATCTTGTCCACGGGCCAACTGTTGTTGCGGTCCGAACACGCGAGCGGACGCCACGCTAGCAGGGCCCGGCAGGAGCGACCAGCGTTACCTGTGGACCGGCGTTACCTGCCGAAGACGACGTTGTCACCGGGCGGAAGTTCCATCAGCGCCCGCCGCCCGGCGAGTACCGCGACAATCACGGCGGCGCAGAGGCCGACCTGGCCGGACAAATAGGGGAAGGACAGGATCAGGGCGCCGGCGGCGATCAGCCCGGCGGCCTCGCTTGCCCACAGGCCGCGAACGAGCGTGTAGCGCAACAGAAATGCGACCGCGACCGCGAGCACGACCAGATCGTAGGTGAAGACATAGGGCGTGGCGATGAGCGCACCGGCGGCGAGCGCCGCGGCCTTGAGGTCGTAGGCGGCGCGGCTGCGCCACAGCCACGGCAACGCCAGCGCCAGCGCCAGGATGCCGGCCGCCTGCACGGTCCAGGCGAGCCGCTCGCCGCCGCCCAGCACGCGCACCAAGCCGAACAGGCTCTGCATGCGGCCAAAACCGATGGCGCCTTCGCTCAGCGCGGCGTGGCTGATCGCCGGCGTCGCGTGGATGAAGGCCGCCCAGGTCGCCGTGCCGAAGGCGAGCCACGACGCCAAGCCGAGCGCCGCCGCGACCGCCGCGGCGACCGCGACCGTGAGGAAGCGCCGGTCGACGACCAGCACGATCGGAAACAGGAGACCGAATTGCGGCTTGTAGGTCAGAAGCCCGAGACAGACGCCGGCCAGCGCCGGATGCCGCTCCAAAAGTCCGAGCGTTCCGCCGATCAGCGTCGCGGTCAAAAATCCGTTCTGGCCGGCGGTCACGTTCCACAGCGCGGCGGGAAATCCGAGCGCGAGCGCGATGCCGGCGCGGCTCCCAAGGATCGCCGCCAGGCTCGCGGCATAGGCGATGAGCGTCGCGATCAGCCAAACGAGCAAAGCGGCGAGATACGGCAGCGTCGCCAGCGCGGCGGCGACGAACAGAAACGTCGGCGGATAGTGCCAGCCGTAATAATTCGCGAAATCGTGGCCGACGGCGCGGATCTCGGCGTCCTTGTGGACGGGCCAGTCATAGGCCGCCGCGGCATCGCCGGCGTCGACAAGCTTTCCGGCGGCGTAGACATTGACGAAATCGTTGGCGATCGGGCGGCCTTGCGGATCGCTCAGAAACTGGCCGCTGAGATAGGCGCCGCTCAGCACGATGAGATAACCGAGCGCCAGCGCCAGGCCGACCGCGGCGAGGAGCCGCCGCGCTGAAAGCTTCGGCGCCGCCGCGCCGGGGTCGATCGCCGCGACGCTCATGCCGCCGCGTGGCGCGGCGCCAGCGCGTGGCGCGCGATCAGCGCCGTCACGATCAGCGCCGCGACAAAGCCGACTGGCGCCTTGAAAAACGGGAAGATCAGGATGAGGAGGCAGACCGCCGCCATGGCGGCGAGTTCATGCGGCAGGAATCCGCGCGCCCGACCGAAGCGGATCAGGAACGCGAGCGGCACGGCGACCACGACCAGATCGTAGGTGTAGAGATAAGGCGTCGCCAGCACCGCGCCGACGCCGAGCGCCGCGGCCTTGATGTCGTAGGGCGCGCGGCTGCGCCATAGGACCGCGATCGCGCCCGCCGCCAGGACGGCGACGGTGATCTGCACGCTCCACGCCAGCGTCTCGTTGCCGCCGAGCGTGCGCACGAGCCCGAACGCCGTTTGCAGTTTGCTCCAATCGGCCCAGCCGGCGGAGAGGAAAGCCCGCGAGGCGTGCGGGATATTGGCGGCGAAAGCCGCCCACGCATCGGCGCCGAACGCGACATACGACGCGGCCGCCATCAGTACCGCGACGCAGCTTGCCGCGACGATCGCACGCCAATAGCCGCCGGCGACGAGCGCGATCGGAAACAACAAGCCGAGGTGCGGCTTATAGGTCAACAGTCCGATCAGCGCGCCGGCGAGCACCGGCTGTTCTTCCAACAACACCAGCGCGCCGCCGATCAGGCCGGCCGAGAGGAAGCCGTTCTGGCCTTCATAGGCGTTCGCCAGTACCGCCGGAAACGCGGCGGCGAGGAGATAACCGATGCGGTCGCCGATAATGGCGCGGATCGCGGCAAGGTAGGCGGGCAAGGTGCCGAACGTCCAGACCAGATTGGCGACCGTGTAGGGCAACAGCGCCAACAGGGCGGCGACGAAGAGAAACGTCGGCGGATAGTGCCAGCCGAAATAGCCGTCGAAGGCATGGCCGAGCGCGCTCTCCTCGGCGACCTTGTGGGCCGACCAGTCGTAGGCGGACGCGGCGTGGCCGTCGAGCGCCAGGCGGCCGGCGGCCCAGACGTCGACGAAGTCCGACGGCACGCGGCCGCCGTCGTGGGCGACGAGCCAGCTGCCGTCGATCAGCGACCCGACGAGAAAAACGATATGCCCGGCCAGCAACGCCACGCACACGGACGCCACCAGCCGCGGCAGCGGCGCGCCGGCGCGCTCAGCGGACACTGTGTAAACGGCCATAAGCGGCTTAAGCCTCGCGTGCGATCGCGGCGAGGCTAGCCGCTGGCGGCTTGAGGAACCGTTAAGCGCGGACGACGCTCGGCCCCGCGCCAACGGGGATCAAGCGGCGATCAATCAAGCCTGGCCGTCGGTGATGTGCGTTTCGGATTCCCGCCGGCGCGGGAATGAGCGGAAAACCGCTAACGCTTGAGCAGCCGCAGAATGATCAACAGGATCACCGCGCCGATGAAGGCGTTGACGATGGCGGCGACGAGCCCGCCGCCGATGACGATGCCGATCTGCGGCAACAGCCATCCGGCGATGACGGCGCCGATGATGCCGACGATGATGTCGCCGATCAGTCCGAAGCCGCCGCCCTTGACGACCTGGCCGGCGAGCCAGCCGGCGATCGCGCCGACGATGAGCCAAACGATAATGGTCTGCGGTGCCATGATTCCCCCGATCCTCTGAACAATGCCCCGGAGCGGACGCTAATGGCTTTACCTCGCGGCTGCCAGCTTTGCGGGCGGCCTGCGCCGGATTTATTCACCCAACTTATCCGGGTTGAATTTGGCCGAAGTAATTATTGCGCTGCAACATGATGTAAGGCAGACTAAGACTGCAGCAGACAAGTGCTGCCGCGACTTTGCAGCGTCGCGAATGCCGGCAGACGCCGGCAGGCTAAGAGTGAACAAGCGCCCCTGAAGCAGAGAGCCGAGCATGGCCGTCGCGCAAAGAAAACCCTCCGCCGCGCCGCTGAAGGACCTTTACGACATCGGCGAAATCCCGCCGCTCGGCCATGTGCCGCCGCAGATGTACGCCTGGGCGATCCGCAAGGAACGGCACGGCCCGCCGGAGACGGCGATGCTGTGCGAGGTGGTGCCGACCTGGCCGATCGCCGAGGACGAAGTGCTGGTCTATGTGATGGCCGGCGGCGTCAACTATAACGGCGTGTGGGCCGGGCTCGGTCTGCCGATCTCGCCGCTCGACGTGCACAAGAATCCGTTTCATGTTGCCGGCTCGGACGCGTCTGGCGTCGTGTGGGCCGTCGGCTCGAAGGTGCGGCGCTGGAAGATCGGCGACGAGGTCATCGTCCATTGCAACCAGGACGACGGCGACGACGAGGAATGCAATGGCGGCGATCCTTTGCTGTCGCCGTCGCAGCGCATCTGGGGCTACGAGACGCCGGACGGCTCGTTCGCGCAATTCTGCCGCGTGCAGTCGCGCCAGCTCATGCCGAAGCCGGCGCACCTGACCTGGGAAGAGGCGGCCTGCTATACGCTCACGCTCGCGACCGCCTATCGCATGCTGTTCGGCCATTCGCCCCACATCCTCAAGCCCGGCGACAATGTGCTGGTCTGGGGCGCCTCCGGCGGCCTCGGCGTGTTCGGCATCCAACTGGTCGCCGCCTCGGGCGCCAATGCCATCGGCATCGTGTCGGACGAATCCAAATCCGAATACGTGTTCAATCTCGGCGCCAAGGGCGTCATCAACCGCAAGGAATTCAAGTGCTGGGGCGCGATGCCGAAGGTCGGCACCCCGGAATACGACGCCTGGGTCAAGGAAGCGCGCCGCTTCGGCAAGGCGATCTGGGACATCACCGGCAAGCGCGATGTCGACATCGTGTTCGAGCATCCGGGCGAAGCGACGTTCCCGGTGTCTTGTCTGGTCGTCAAGCGCGGCGGCATGGTGGTGTTCTGCGCCGGCACCTCGGGCTTCAACATCACCTTCGACGCGCGCTATGTCTGGATGCGGCAGAAGCGGGTGCAGGGCTCGCACTTCGCCCATCTGAAACAGGCGAGCGCCGCCAATCAGTTCGTCATCGACCGCCGCATCGATCCGTGCATGAGCGACGTGTTCCCGTGGGAGAAGATCCCCCACGCCCACGAGCTGATGCGGACCAACAGGCACAAGCCCGGCAACATGGCGGTGCTGGTCAATTCGCCGCGCACCGGTCTGCGCAATTTCGACGACGCGCTAGAGGCGGCGTCGACGCCGGTGTTGAGCCGGGAGTCGAATTTGGCGTGAGGTTTGTTGCGCGCGGGTGAGGATTGACTTGGGCTGGCGGCCTCCTGGACAGCCGGACTATTTGCTACAACGAATTTTCGTTCAAATCGGATCACCAATGTATCCGTCGTGCCCGCGCTTGTCGCGGGCATCCACGTCTTTTCCGCTCCGCAGCACAATAAGCAAAATGTTGTCGCGGATATCGTACAGGGCGGATTTGAACGATTCAGAAGGCATAGACGGCATCGCGCTCGGCCGACGGCCGAACGTGGGGCTTCATGGCAATGCGGTTCGACACGTCGACAGGCACCGGAAACATATCCTCGATGCTGTGCACGATACCGACATACTGGAAAACGCCCATGCGCACGTCTGGCGCGATCTCGACCATGATATCGATATCGCTGTCGGGGCGATTGTCGCCACGCGCGCGGGAACCGAACAAGGCAGCATGGCTCACGCCGGCCGCCTTCAAGGCGGCTTCGTTCGCACGCAATCTGGCTAAGATGTCGTCTTTGTCCATAACGATATCCTGCCACAGACAGGCGATTGCGGGCAGGCCGAAAGACTCCGGACTTTTGCAAGCTCAGCCCTAATCCTTCCCGTCACCATGCACCCGCTCCGGCGATCGCCGCGGCATGCATCCGCACGCGCTTGATCGCCGCATTCAACTCCCCGCCATAGATGAACAAACAAGCGCTGAAATACAAAAAGATCAGCGCGGTCATCACCGAGGCGAGGCCGGCATAGTAGGTCACGTAGGCGTAGGAGAAATCGGACAGATAGCGGCCGAAGATGTAGCCGGCGAGAAGCCACAACACCAAGGTCGCGGCGATGCCCGGCCAGACGTCGCGCAGGCGGCGCCGTCCGGCCGGCAGCCACACATGCAGAATGAACAGCGAGACGGCGATCACCACGCCGCCGATGGCGAAGCGCGCGATGTCGAAATGCGCATCGAGCGGATCAAGCCACGGCGCGTAGCGCACCGCGGCCTTGAACACCAAAGGTCCGAGCACGACCAGAAACGCCAGCGCCAGCAGGCCGACCGCGGCGACCAGCACGTAGCCGATCGATTCCAGCCGCAGCAGCCAGAAGCTGCGCGCGTCCTTGAGGCCATAGGCGCGATTGAGGCCGATGCGCAGGCTCTCGACGCCGCTCGAGGCGAAATAGAGCGCGAAGAAAGCGCCGACGGTGAGGACGCCGCCGCGCGCCGTGGTCAGCACATTGTGGATTTCCTTGGCGATCGGATTGGCGACCTCCTTGGGCCAGGCGGCCACGACCAGGCGGGCGACCTCGTCGGCGAGGTTGGTGGAGTCGATGAAGCCGGCGAGCGACGTCACCACGATCAGAAACGGAAACAGCGCCATCAAGGTGGACAGCGCGATGTGGCTCGCGATCGCCCAACCGTCGTCGGCGTGAAAGCGCAGAAAGGCGTCGACAATGGCGCCGACTGACAGTCGCAACAGCTTCAAAGCGGGCCTCCGCGGCGGGGCAGGCGTGAACGCGGCTTAAGCAAGAGCTACGCAAGATATGGGCACGAAAGAAATCGGCATGACGCCCGGGGGGCGCGGCGGCAATCATACCGGCATGAAATATGTCATTCCGCGTCATTCCGCGCCTTGCCGCATTGGCTTTTGTGCACCGCACGCGTAATCTTGGCTGCGCCGTCCGGGACCATTCTTCGCGCTGATCGGAGCCCCTGCCATGCCGCTTGCCGCATCGTCCCTGCCCGCCGGCCTCGAGCTGATCGCGACGCTCGGCCAGGCGATTACCGCCGTCGAGAGCTTGTTCGCCGACGCGCGCCGCGGCGTGGCCGACCGGGTCACCCTCGAAGGGCGCCCGGTGCCGCGGGTGTTCGACCGCGAGCAGCGCGCCACCCACGGCCTCGCCTGGTTCGCGACTTATGTCGAGGCGCTGCGCCAGCTTGCCGCTTACGCGGAGCGGCTGAGCGCGAGCGGCGCATTCGGCGAGGTCGAAGACCTCATCGTGCGCATCGGCGCCGGGGAATATCTGGCGCAGATGTTCGGCGGCATCCCCATGAGCCAAAGCGAGATCGTGCGCCCGGCCGATCTCGGCCTCGGCGCCGGCGCCGTCCTTGCGCGCATGACGCCCGCGGTCGAACACCTCATCGCGTCCGGCAACACCGCGCCGAACCGGGCGCGGCTCGCCGAACTGATGCGCGAGCACCAGGACGTGACGGTCGGCGCCACCGGCCTCGACGATACGCTCGATTCGATCCGCGAGGAGATGCGCAAATTCGCCGACGACAAGGTCGTGCCCTACGCCCAGGACTGGCACCGGCGCAATCAATACATCCCGCTCGAGGTGGTCGTGCAGATGGCGGACCTCGGCGTGTTCAGCCTGACCATCCCCGAGGATTACGGCGGCATGGGGCTCGGCAAGGAATCGATGTGCGTCGTCTCCGAGGAGCTGTCGCGCGGCTATATCGGCGTCGGCAGTCTCGGCACCCGTTCCGAGATCGCGGCCGAACTCATTCTCGGCGGCGGCACCGAGGACCAGAAGCGCAAATGGCTGCCGAAGATCGCGTCCGGCGAAGTGCTGCCGACGGCGGTCTTCACCGAGCCGAATACCGGCTCCGATCTCGCCTCGCTCAAGACCCGCGCGGTGCGCCAAGGCGACGCCTACAAGGTCTACGGCAACAAGACCTGGATCACCCATCCGGTCCGCGCCGACCTGATGACGCTGCTGGTGCGGACCAATCCGGCGGAAAAAGGCTATCGCGGCCTCTCGATGCTGCTCGCGGAAAAGCCGCGCGGCTCCGACGACAATCCGTTCCCCGCCGCCGGCATGTCGGGCACCGAGATCGAGGTGCTCGGCTATCGCGGCATGAAGGAATACGAGATCGCCTTCGACGGCTTTCTGGTCAGCGCCGACGGTCTGCTCGGCGGCGCCGAGGGGCTCGGCTTCAAGCAATTGATGGCGACTTTCGAATCGGCGCGCATCCAGACCGCGGCGCGCGCCATCGGCGTGGCACAGGCGGCGATGGAACAGGCGCGCAGCTACGCCCAGGCGCGCGTTCAGTTCGGCGAGCCGATCGGCAATTTCCCGCGCGTCGCCGACAAGCTCGCCATGATGGCGGTCGAGATCATGATCGCGCGCCAGCTCACCTATTACGCGGCGCGGCAGAAGGATTCCGGCCGGCGCTGCGACCTCGAAGCCGGCATGGCCAAGCTTCTCGCCGCCCGCGTCGCCTGGGCCAATGCCGACAACGCGGTGCAGATCCACGGCGGCAACGGCTTTGCGCTCGAATTCCCCGCCTCGCGCATCCTGTGCGACGCCCGCATTCTCAATATTTTCGAGGGTGCCGCGGAAATCCAGGCCCACGTCATCGCGCGGCGTTTGTTGGACGGGTCGAATTAAGATGTTACCCTGGTCGAGCGGGGAGCCAAACCCGCGACGATCTTTCGGCTCAAATGCCGCTCCCGGATTTCGCTTTCGCTTGATCCGGCCGTCAGCCGACTTGTGGCAGGGCTGCAAAAGCGCCAATATTCGCGCCGGTTCGATTGTCGTCCGGCTATCCCGGATTGAAACCGAGACCGGCGCAGGAAAAGCGCCGTTTTATCTTCTCGTTCAATGCGGCATAATCAATTCAACAGCGAAAAATTTGAACGGCGGCACGCTCCGATGCCCTCTTTTGCCCAGCCGACGCGGAAGAATTCCGTGCAGAAATCCGTTGCCCCGGCTTGCGCAGTGCTCTTTTGGTGTTTGGCGATGGCAAATCATCCCGCGCACGGCCAAGCCGCTGGTCGCGGCTGCGACGTCGCGGTCTATTGGGACGGCGGTTATGCGGGCGAAGTGTGGCGCACTGCCGAAGATCAACCATCGACCGGGCCGCATTGGACGAAGCAAATTTCATCGATCATCGTTGTATCGGGAATCTGGGATTTCTACTGGGACGCTAATTACCGGGGCGAGGTGGTCACGCTGCCTCCGGGAGCATACCCGTATGTTGGCGACCATTGGAACGACAAAATCAGCTCATTCCGCTGCGTCAAAGCAACCGAATGAGAATGCCATGGTTTATATAAAGCTTCGTTTGGCGCCTTGGCTCATCGGCTCGATCATTCTGCTTGCCCTATCTATGTTCGATACGGCCGTCGCGGTCGAGGTCCACTGCATCGAGGAGTCGAAATATAAGTATCTTTATCAGCTGTTTGGTGAGGATCCGCGCAAGTTCGCTGCCTATCTCGAGATCGATCGCGACCGATACCACCTGCCGGATCCGGAAACCTGTCGAGCGGTGTTAGTAAGCGGTGGTATTGGCGAACCAAATGACCGGGAGAAGCTGCTCGATTTCGTTGCCCGCAGCAAGGGATGGCTGGCAGCGGTCTATCTAAATTCCGGCGGTGGCAGCGTCTGGGCCGGCCAGCAGCTCGGCTACATCGTGCGCGCATTTCGGCTGAAAACCTTCACGGCACACAATGCCGGCAACAAAATATTCTATGAACCGGATTTTGCCGTTGCTCCGTTGTCGCCAACCGACCTTGCGCTCACGGCCGGCAAAGATGCAGCCATTGCCGCCGAGGGACAGGCCAAGCCGCCGCGCTGCGGGCTCCACGAGCACGTGCCTACGCCGCAAAACGCACCAGACATTGTTTCTGGGATCATGCGGCCGGAAACATTCACACCGACATATGAGGAAAACATCGACCATCCCGGCGGCGACTTTCGGGTAGTCGAACCGCCGACCAACGATCCGAGAGCTTGCCAGAGGCTGTGCATGAACGACGCGAACTGTCGGGCATGGGCATACCGCAAGCCGAACGGAGCCGACATTGATCATCCGCGTTGTTCGCTCAAGCAGCGCGTGCTGGCGCGGGTCAGTGACAAGCTCTCGGTTGCAGGGATAACTCGGGCGGATACCCCGGACGCTACATATCAGGACAATATAGATCTCCCCGGATCGGATTATCGCGAGTTCGACCTAGCGAAGGCCGAGCCGGGGTCGTGTCAAAGCGCATGCCTCGGCGAAGCGCGATGCCGCGCATGGGTCTACCGCAAGCCGGAGGGCAGGACCAATCATCAGCCGCATTGCTGGCTCAAGCAGAGTGTGCCTTCGGTCATGAGGACGGACAATCTCGTTGTTTCCGGCACGGTCATCCGACTGCAATATGCAGAGCCGACCTTCGAAGAGAATATCGATCTCGCGGGATCAGATTATCGCGAGTTCGACCTAGCGAAGGCCGAGCCGCGGTTGTGTCAAAGCGCATGCCTCGGCGAAGCGCGATGCCGCGCCTGGGCCTACCGCAAGCCGGAAGGCCGCACCAATAATCGCCCGCACTGCTGGCTCAAAGAGCATGTGCCTTCGGTCAAGAAGACGGACAATCTCACCGTTGCCGGCATTCGACCAGGCGCTTTTGAGCCGATCTACGAAAACGATGTCGACCGGCCTGGACAAGAGTACCGCAGCCGCAATCTGCCCGCTCCAGATCCTCGGCTGTGCCAGAAAAGTTGTGCCGACGATGCCGGATGTCGCGCCTGGGTCTACGAAAAGCCGAATGCCGCCTTCATCATTTCTCTTGCGTCGGGCTGGGATGCCTACCGCGCGCGGCAACGGTCCATTCTGTCGATACCGTCGCCGGGGAACAACTGGTGCGCTTCCTCGTGCGTGCAAATCCAGGTGGCAGGCCTCGACAGATCCGGCGTCGTGCAAGTTCATCGGCCCAATCAAGGATGGACCGCGATGTCACAGCAGGCCGAGGCGCTCAACATGAATGATGCGCACATGCCCCAATTTTACCAATACATGGACGCCGGACCCCGCGTAACCTGGCTGATGAAGGAAACATCTGCGACCACTGTCACGCCCACCTTTGCGTCACGTTTTCCCCGCTATGTTCTCGATTATCTTATCGTTCATTGTGGCGTCGATCCAGAGCAATTGCAGAACCTCGAGGAGCAACTGAAAGCGACCCTCAAAGAATTGGCTCCCTCTCCTGCCGACGTGTCGCTCAAGGTCGATCGTTTGCGGGCGACGCTCGGCAAATTGCATGACAGGCGTCGCAGAGCCGAGCAGTGCGTGGCCAAGGCGCAGGAGCAGGATCGCTTGGCGGCCTATAACGCATTGTGCGGCAATTCTTGCGATGAAAAGAAGCTCGGAGCTGATTTCGATGCAGCCGTTTGGAAAATTAGCGCGCAACATCCTTAAAATAACGCGACGGCGAAACCTTGGATTGGCGCTGCTATCCGCCACGTTGCTGTACGCTTCGACGAGTGTCGCCGCCTCGGCACTTGAATTCAAGTGTGTCGAGCCTTCGCGCTATAAGAATCTGCTGCAAGTCTTCGGAGATAATCCGGCGCTGCTTTCATCCTATTTCGGCCTCGATCGCACGTGGCAGCCCGAGATGAATGCATGCCGAGCGTTGGTCGTGACGGGAACGATCCGTGACGGCGATGGAGCGGCACTGATCGATAACATCATTCGGAATAAAGGATGGCTCGACGTTCTCTATCTGTCATTTGATGGCGTCCTCCTGCAAGAGGAAATCAAGCTGGCCTATATCATCCGCGGCTTTTGGCTTAAAACGCGTATCATGCAGGCTGCACCGTTTAGCTACGTTCCGGATTTCGCCACGCCGTGGGGGCCGCCGGCAGCAAATCCGAATGTGCCGTCGTCGGCGCCGACTTCGGAGCTTTCTCCGCTCAATCAAGGTTTGAGGGCATTCGCGAAGCGTCGGGACCTCGAGCTGCCGATCGTGGGAGGCCACAACGCCTGCTTCGAAAGCTGCGTTGGTGCGTGGGCTTCCGGCGTGCATCGAAGGGCGTTTCCCGCGCCGCCGATCTCAGTGCCTGCGCCGGCGGCTGCGGCCGCGACCGAGATCGTGACCGCACGGCCACGGTTGGCGCTGATCACAAGTCTGGATAGCGGACATATTGTGTCGCCAGATGATCCGAGCTGGAACAGGCCGGTGCTGGCGGGCGCCGCTGCAGTCCTTCCGCCAGCAGTAGAGCGGTTGATCCGCGACAAGTGCGCCGCGGAGCTCATTGCCGGAGAGGCACTCGAGGGGCGCGTCGGTGCTGCGGCGGAGGATCTTGCGCGCACCGATTTTCGTGACGTCAAGAGCACCCCTCCAGACATTTTGGCCCAGTTCGACTCATTGCGCATGGCGGGCGCGCGCCTGCAACGATGCGTCGCGCGCGCTTTCGAGAGCGAGCGGCTTGCGAGCTTCCGGCGGCTGTGCGGCCCGAGCTGCGACAATGCCAAATTGCTCGCAACCTTCGATCAGAAGACCCGGGAATTCGTGGCGGACCGCCTTTCCTTATCGAACATTCTCGGGCCGGGCCAATCCGACAAGATCGGCCACGAATGGCGCGAGGAGGAATCCGCCGGCCCCGGCACGTGGATACGTCGCGAAACGAGCAACGTTTTCGACGCGACTTGGACGCCATCGAGTGGGCCACAGGCAAGCGCGACACTGGAAATCGGACGTGTCGCGAGCAGGATCGCGATCGTTCGCTCGCAAGCCGAAGGCCGATGCCTCTATCAAGGCGTCGTTGCAGCGGACGACAAGTCCGCCCGCGGCACCTATACGTGCTCCTGGGCTCCCGGCACTTATGCCTGGAATGCAACGATCAGCGAATGATGTTAGAAGGCTTTTCCGCCGCCGCAGCGAGGGCTTCGCGTTGCGCGAAGCATGCGTCGGCTGCTCAATAACCCGCCAGTCGGCGAAGCTCGGCGGCATCGAGGATCGTCAGCGACCGGTTCTCGATTTTGACAAGGCCGTTCTGGCGGAAGTCGTTCAGCACGCGGTTGACGTAGACCGGGGACAGTCCCAGCGCGTCGGCGATCTGGGTCTGCCGCAGCGGAAAGCCGAAGGTTTCCGCGTGCACCGTGGTGCGGCGTGCCAGCCGCTCCCTCACATCGAGGATCAGACGGGCGATGCGTTCGTCCGCCATGCGCTGGCCGAGGTCGATGGCGAGCTCGGCGATGCCTTCCTTTTCCTCGATGCATTCCTTCGACAGTTTGTCGAGCACGTCCGGATTGGCCGCCATGGTTTCGCGCAGTCCGACGCGATCGAAGCCGCGATAGCGCACCGCCGTGATCGCCTCGATTTCGTGCCGGACCGACGGCTCGAACAAGAGGTTGGTCGAGATGAGATCGCCCGGCAACATGAAGCTCAGAATCTGCCGCCGCCCGTTGGTCAGGTGCTCGGCGACGCAGGCCCAGCCGTCGCAGATCACGGGGACGTGGGTCATGCGCTCGTTGGAGCGAAAGATCGGCCGGCGCGGCGCGGTGCTGTGTTCGACCTGCGCCAGCGGGGGCCGGTTAGGCAGCGGCCTCTCCAGCCCCGCGTCGATCAAGACGCGACACAGGCCGAGCCCGCGCATAGCGCAGCCCGCGCAGCCGCTTTCCGGCGAACTTTCGCGGTTGGCAGCAGGGTCGGTTGGTTTAAGCGGCATGAGCATCGCGTTGATGGACGCAAACGGCACCGCGACAGGTACAACCGCATCTCATCAGCATGAAATTACAAGCTGTACCGCGATCGCGCAAAGTGGTACGCACCCGCCTCCCGTTTATCGCCGCCGCCAACAATATATATTGATCTATATTATGCAGAGACCTGTTGAGTAGGCCGCGGATCATTGACTGGTTAATTGTTTCGCCTGGACGGTCATTTCAAATCTTCGCAATCTGCAAGCATCAGCAGATTTTCTCGGGCGAGGCAAGGGTTGCGAGGCCAAGGTTGCGAGGCCAAGGTTGCGAGGCAAGGTGTGATTGAGAAGCTTCTGCGATTCCTCGAAATCGACGAGCACCAGTACAAACTAGCCGAAGTCCTCTGGAAAGTACTGGCGCCGAACGCGGACGTTGTGCTCGACAGCTTTTATCACAAGATCCGGCAGGTCGGGATCGAGCCGCTGTTGACGGATAACGACGTGGCGCGGCTCAAGGAGCGGCAAAAAGTCCATTGGGAGCGCCTGTTCCAGGCCCGGTTCGACCAGGATTACCTCGCCAGCGTGGCGCGCATCGGCCTGCGCCACCGCAGCATCGGGCTCGACCTCGGCTCCTACGCGGCCGGCTATGTCGGGCTCAAGATCGAATTCGGAAATGTCATCGTGCACTCCGAGCTTCCGACTGTGGCCAAGGGGCTCTTGGTCAAGACGCTCGATAAATTCGTCGCCGTCGACATGGCGCTCGCTTTGTCCACCTACGACACCGTGCTGCTCGATTGAGCCGGATGGCGCCCGCCCGCGCATCGGCTGGATTTCGTGTCGCCTTTGCCTCACCCGCGGCGGCTGACGCGGACCCGCCATGACTCCCAAATACCATGGCCCCGAAATTGAGCGTAGGCGGGTCGCCCGTTCCGCGCTACAAGGGCGCCATGAGTGAATTGCCATGAGTGAATTCCTGTCCCACGGTGTGCTTCCGATCGCCGTCGGCGCGGTCGCAGTGGTGCTCCTGCTCGGCCTCTACAACATGATGCGGGGCGGCTCGCCCTCGACGTCGCAGAAGCTGATGCGGCTGCGCGTGCTGCTGCAATTCGTCGCCATCGTCGTCATCATGATCACGATCTGGGTGATGTCCAAATAACCGCCGCATGACGGGGGAACGATGGTCGTCCTCAACAAGATCTACACCCGCACCGGCGACGACGGCACGACCGCGCTCGGCAGCGGCGAGCGGCGCAAGAAATACGATTTGCGCGTCGCCGCCTATGGCTCGCTCGACGAGGCTAACGCCGCGATCGGGGTGGCCCGGCTCCACACCGTCCACGATGCCGAACTCGATGGCGCATTGGCGCGCATCCAGAACGATCTGTTCGATCTCGGCGCCGACCTGGCGACGCCCGGCAAGGGTCGGGGGCCGGGCGGCGCGCGCCTCACCGCTACCGCGACGCAGGTCGAATGGCTCGAGGGCGAGATCGACCGCTTCAATGCCGGACTTGCGCCGCTCACGTCTTTCATCCTGCCCGGCGGCACCGCCGCGGCGGCCCACCTGCATGTCGCGCGCACCATTTGCCGGCGCGCCGAGCGGCTCATCGCCGAGCTCAAGGACCGGCCGGACGAAGCCGTGACGCCCGAGGTGCTGACCTACGTCAACCGGCTCTCGGACTTCCTGTTCGTCGCGGCCCGCCACGCCAATCACAAGGGCGAGCGCGACGTGCTGTGGCGGCCCGGGGAGAACCGCTGATCAGGTCAGGCCTGACGCGGAGAACGTGATTTCAGGGGGGGATTTGATGGGCCGGCTCGAAGGCAAGGTCGCGATCATCACCGGCGCGGCGAGCGGCATCGGCCGCGCCAGCGCGATCCTGTTCGCGCGCGAGGGCGCGCGCGTCGTTATCGTCGACCGCAACATGGACGGGCTCGCCGCCACCAAGGACACCATCGCCAGGAACGGCGGCACCGCGGAGGTGTTGATCGCCGACGTGAGCGAGGAGGAAGAGGTCAAGGCGTTCGTCGCCCACGCCGTGACGACATTCGGCGCCCTCGACGTGATGTACGCCAATGCCGGCGTCATCGGCGGTCCCGATCCGTTGCTCGAACAGTCGGTCGAGCTGTGGCGCCATGTGCTGGATGTCAATCTGATCGGCCCGTTCCTGGCGATCAAATATGCCGCGCCGCACATGATCGAGCGGCAGCGCGGCTCGATCGTGCTCACCGCCTCGACCGCCGGATTGCGCGCCAATGCCGGCGGCGCGCCTTATAGCGCCAGCAAGGCCGGCGTCATCAGCCTGGCGCAGACCGCGGCGAACGCCTTTCTCGGCACCGGCGTGCGCGTCAACGCCATCTGTCCGGGCCTGATCGAGACCGGCATGACCCATTGGCTGTTCGAAACCGCGCGCCAGCGCGGCACCGCCGGCAAGATCGGCCAGCTCAATCCGCTCCAGCGCGCCGGCCAGCCGGAGGAAATCGCGGCCATGGCGCTGTTTCTGGCGGGCGAGGAGTCCTCCTACGTCAACGGCCAGGCTTTTGCGGTCGATGGCGGCCTCTCGAGCACGCTTCCCTTCACCCGGCCGATCCGATAATCCCGGTCATGCCGCCGCTCTTGGACGCTCGTTGGGGGTGGCCCAGTAGGCCCCGATGTGGACCCGGCGTTGACCGCGACCGTAACCGCCGGTACGTTCCCGCACCGCAGCATCGCCGGGTTTCCGGAGAGCGGATGAGATCAGTCAAAAAAGCCGAACCAAACCATGAAAATTCTCGTGCCCGTGAAACGGGCGGTCGACAAGGATGTGAAAATCCGGGTCAAGGCTGACGGCTCTGGCGTTGAACTCGCCAACGTCAAGATGTCGATGAATCCGTTCGACGAAATCGCGATCGAGGAAGCCATCCGGCTCAAGGAAGCGGGCAAGGCGACCGAGATCATCGCCGTATCGATCGGGCCGGCGCAGGCGGCGGAGACCATCCGCACCGCGCTCGCCATGGGCGCCGACCGCGGCATTCTGGTCAAGGCCGAGGGCGCGGTCGAACCGCTGGCGGTGGCCAAAATCCTCAAGGCGGTCGCCGACGCGGAACAGCCCGGCCTCATCATCCTGGGCAAGCAGGCGATCGACGACGATTCCAACCAGACCGGCCAGATGCTCGCCGCCTTGCTGGGCTGGCCGCAGGGCACCTTCGCCTCCAAGGTCGCGCTCGACGGCGAGGCGCTCCTGGTCACGCGCGAGGTCGATGGCGGCCTGCAGACCGTGAAGCTCAAGCTGCCGGCGATCGTCACCACCGATCTGCGCCTCAACGAGCCGCGCTACGCCTCGCTGCCGAACATCATGAAGGCGAAGAAGAAGCCGATCGAGGAGAAGACCGCCGACGCCTACGGCGTCGACGTCAAGCCGCGGCTGCAAGTCGTCAAGACCTCGGAGCCGCCGGTGCGCAAGGCCGGCGTCAAGGTCAAGACCGTCGCCGAACTCATCGACAAACTCAAGAACGAGGCCGGGGCGATCTGATGCCTATTCTTCTGCTCGCCGAGCACGACAACAAATCGCTCAAGGACGCCACCAACAAGGCGCTGACCGCGGCAAAACAGATCGGCGCCGACGTGCACATTCTCGTCGCCGGCCACGACTGCAAGGCCGTCGCCGACGCCGCGGCCAAGCTCGACGGCGTCAAGAAGGTGCTCATCGCCGACGCGCCGGCCTACGCGCACATGCTGGCCGAGCCGATCGCCGCGCTGATCGTGTCGCTTTCGGGCCCCTACGAGGCGATCGTGGCGCCGGCGACCACGAGCGGTAAGAATATCATGCCGCGCGTCGCGGCGCTGCTCGACGTCATGCAGATTTCCGAGATCAGCAAGGTGGTGGCGCCGGACACCTTCGAGCGGCCGATCTACGCCGGGAACGCCATCCAGACCGTGCGCTCGACCGACCCCAAAAGGGTCATCACGGTGCGCACCGCGGCGTTCCAGGCGACCGGCGAGGGCAGCGCGGCGGCGCCGGTCGAGCCGGCCGCGGCGGCGGCCGATCCCGGCATCTCCGGCTTCGTCGGCGAAGAACTGTCGAAATCCGAGCGGCCGGAGCTGACTTCGGCCAAAATCATCATTTCCGGCGGTAGGGCGATGCAAAGCCGGGAGAACTTCACCAAATATATAGAGCCGGTGGCCGATAAGCTGGGTGCCGCGGTCGGCGCCTCGCGCGCCGCGGTCGACGCCGGCTATGCGCCGAACGACTGGCAGGTCGGCCAGACCGGTAAAGTGGTGGCACCAGATCTCTACATTGCCGTCGGCATTTCCGGTGCCATCCAGCACCTTGCCGGCATGAAGGACTCGAAAGTCATTGTCGCGATCAACAAGGACGAGGAAGCACCGATCTTCCAGGTCGCCGATTACGGATTGGTGGCGGACCTCTATCAGGCCCTGCCGGAACTCGCGGCCGAGCTCGGCAAGCTCGGCCGCTGACCAACCGTTGCGCGCGGCGGAGGATCACGAGGAAGGTAACCGAAGATGGTCGACGTGAAAGACCGGCCAAAGGCGCGCGGCGAGCACGGCCAAGGACTGGCGCATGCCATCGGCACCGTCGGCGTGATCGGCGCCGGCCAGATGGGCAACGGCATCGCCCATGTCTGCGCGCTGTCCGGCTTCGAGGTGCTGCTCAACGACATCGTCGCCGAGCGCATCGCCGAAGGGATCGCCACCATCGGCGGCAACCTGGCGCGGCAAGTGAGCCGCCAGCGCATCACCGACGACGAGCGTCAGGCCGCGATGAAGCGCATCAATCCGGCCAAGACACTCGAGGAACTGGGCGGCTGCGACCTGGTGATCGAGGCGGCGACTGAGAAAGAGGACGTCAAGCGCAAGATCTTCGCCGCGCTGTGTCCGACGCTCAAGCCCGAGGCGATCCTCGGCACCAACACCTCCTCGATCTCGATCACGCGGCTCGCCGCCGCGACCGACCGGCCGGAGCGCTTCATCGGCATTCATTTCATGAATCCGGTGCCGCTGATGGAGCTGGTCGAGGTGATCCGCGGCATCGCCACCGACGACGCGACCTTCGAGACCACCAAGCAGTTCATCGCCAAGCTCGGCAAGCAGATCGCGGTGGCGGAGGATTTCCCCGCCTTCATCGTCAACCGCATCCTGCTGCCGATGATCAACGAGGCGATCTACACACTCTACGAAGGCGTCGGCAATGTCGAGGGGATCGACACCGCGATGCGGCTCGGCGCCCACCACCCGATGGGCCCGCTCGAACTCGCCGATTTCATCGGCCTCGACACCTGCCTATCGGTCATGCAGGTGCTGCACGAAGGGCTGGCGGATTCCAAGTACCGGCCTTGCCCGCTCTTGGTAAAATACGTCGAGGCCGGCTGGCTCGGCCGCAAGACCCAGCGCGGCTTTTACGATTATCGCGGCGAAAAGCCGGTGCCGACGCGCTGATTTTTTCGCGCGCTTCGCGTTAAGCCGGCGCCGGCAGCAGCTTCATCGGCGGCGCTTGATCGGCGGTGTCCTCTGCCGGTGCGCCGAAACGCTCCCACGCCTTCTCGTGGCCGAGATAGACGAACGGGCCGACCACGAAGGCGAAGGCCGACAGGCCCGCCGCGGTCGCGACGTTGCCGGTCGCGACATAGTTCACGGTGAAATCCATCACCGTGGCGAGGGTCCGGAAGGTGATCGTCTTCGCCAGCGCCCGGCTGACCGTGAAGCCGCCCTCACCGGCGAGCCGCGCCGTGGCGTTCGTTCGCAGCGGCAAGGCGACCGCAACGTCGGCGGACGCGTCGGCCGGGCTGAGATAATTCCAGGCCGTTTCGTGGGCGAGGTAGAAGATCGGCCCGACGACGAGGTTGAAGGTCGACAGTCCCGCCGCCGTGCTCAGTTCGCCGATCACGATGAAGTTGGTGGTGAAGTCGAGCGTCGTGACAATGAGCCGATAGGTGATGGTCTTGGCGATGGCCTGGCCGATGCCGAACCGGGCCGCGATGGCGCCGAGGTCGACATTCGGCCGCTGCGGCGGCGCGCCCGCGGGCGTCCTCCGGCGCGCGGATTGGGTCGGTCGCCGCGCGGCGCTGCCGAACAGGGGCTCGAGCCGCCGGCGCAGGCCGGGCAGATATCTGGGCGCCAGGATGGCGGCGCCGCCGATCACCACGCCCGGGATCAGGGCCGCCTCGAACAAGGCCGCTCCGGCCAGCACGGTCAGTCCCACGGTCACATATGGTTTCATGGCTGTGGTGTCTGGTCCGCCCTCGGATTGAGGAACCATAGCGCGCCGACGGCCGCGCGTCTGCACAAGCTGACAGACGACCATGACATCCGTGAGATCGGACGCAATCGGAAGCCGATGCCCGGCCCGGCACGCGCCGGACCGGGGAACGCGATGCTTCGGCTATTTCATCAGCTCGACGAACAAGCCGACGACGCAGACGAAGCCGAGCACGAAGATGAGCGTGCGCAGGAACGGAATGGCGAGGAGGAAGACGACGGCGTGAGCGAGACGCAGCCAGAAATAGCTGATCGCCCAGAACGCGGTCATGCCGTTTTCCTTGCCGGTGATGTGAACGAGGATCACGATCGCGGCGAACGGCGCGAACGTCTCGACGGCGTTCATCTGCGCGCGATCGGCGCGCTTGCCCCACAGCGGCACCGGCCGCGGTGTCGGGTCGACGTAGTTTTGTGCGCTCAGAAAGCCGTTGGTGACGACTTGCGCGACGATATAGGGGATCCACAGCGCCGCCGTCAGCAGGGCAGTAAATGCGAGATATTTCAGTTCAGGTGACATGGTCGTTCCTCCCTCCGTTTTAAAATCGTGCTTAGCCTGGACCGCGCACCGCGAATTCTTGGCGACGATGCGGCAGCCGCGTCGCCATCGCGTAAACCGGGCGACTGTCTAATCGCGCCCTAATCGCAGCACGACGGCGATGTCTTCGGCTCTCGATACGTCGCGGTCGGATCGATCGCGGCGCCGTCATAGCGGTCGTGATGGCGCACCCACGCCATGCCGTAAGCGAGGCCGTCCTCGTCGCGGCCCTTGGGGGCGAGATCGAGGAAGTTGTAGGCGCCGATGAGCATATCGAGGCCGCGGCCGTAGGTCGAATAGGTGTGGAAAATCTCGCCGGCCTCGTTCTTGCCGAACACGCTGGCGCCGGGGCGCTCGTCGCTCGGGAATTCGGTCAGCTCGTAATTATAGTCGGCCTGTGCCGGTCGCCTTCTCCTCCGGCGTCGCCGAAACGTGATAGTCGAAGTTGAAGTCGCTGCCGAACGACGACACCCATTTGAAACGCCAGCCCATGCGGCGCCGGAATTTCTCGATCTGATCGAACGGCGCGCGCGAGACGACCACGAAGGACACGTCGCGTTGGGCCAAGTGGATGACCGCGCCGTCGAAATGGTCGGCGAGGAGCGAGCAGCTCGGGCAGCCCTGTTCCCAGTCCGGTCCGAGCATGAAGTGGTAGACGATGAGCTGGCTCTTGCCGCCGAACAGGTCGGCGAGCGTTTCCGGGCCGTTTGGGCCATCGAACACGTAGCTTTTGTCCACCTTCTCCCACGGCAGCTCGCGGCGCTGCCGGCTCAACGCATCGCGGCTGCGGCTGAATGCTTTTTCTGCTGCGAGGTGCGCCTTGCGCGCCGCGATCCACTCGTCGTGGGAGACGATTTTATGGGTTTCCATCTTCTCCTCCATCAAGTGCTGGCTGCTTTGCCGCGAAATTCGACTCACTCGTCGTCCGCCGGCGTCATCCAGCCGACGGCGGCGCCGCCCGGCTCGAGCAGGATGGCGATGCGGCCGACGCCGGGCACGTCGGACGCCGGTTTCATCACCTTGGCGCCGGCCTTGGTGGCCAGTCTGATCCGCGCGTCGACGTCGTCGACCGCGATGTAGGGCAGCCAGCTTTCCGGGATGTCGCTGAACTCGGGCGCGCTGATGTCGAACAGGCCCGCCACCGGCTCGCCGTCGACCAGCGCGATCCAATAGGTCGAGCCGTCCATGGGCGTGGCGTTGAAACTCCAGCCCAACGTCGCGGCGTAGAAGTTCTTCGCCTGTTCGACGTTGCGCGTGTTCAGCTCGTTCCAGTGGAATTGGCCGTGTGTCCAGGTCATGGGAGTCTCCGGGTTCATGTTGGTAGTAATCGGTAGCCCGGATGAGCGTAGCGTAATCCGGGGACGGACGTGTGACGCAAGTAATCATGTAGCCCGGATTGAGCGGAGCGAAATCCGGGACGGCGTTTCAGCTCGCAGGCAGCTCCCGGATTTCGCTCCGCTCAATCCGGGCTACGGCGACAGCCAAATCAAACAAAAAGTCTTTCCAGTTTATCGAACGCGCCGTTCCAGCCGCCCTGATGGCGATCACGGGCATCCGCGGAGGCGAACTGCTCGTGCGTCAGTGTCAGAAGCGTACCATCTCCGTCCGGCTCGAGCAGCACCGTCACCACCAATTCCTGCTCCGGCATGGATTTCCAGACCCAGGTAAAGACCAGCTTTTCGTTGGGCACCACCTCGCGAAAGACGCCGCCGACGTCGTGCGCCTCGCCGGCCGGCGTGCGCATGGAAATCGCATAGCGGCCGCCGGGGCGCGCGTCGGTTTCGACCCCGACCGTCACGGTCTCGCCGGGTCCCATCCAGCGTTTCACTTTTTCCGGGTCGGTCCAGGCGGCGAAGACCTTGGCGGGCGGCGCGTTGAAGCGGCGCTTGAGGGTGAGGCTGGGAGCTGCTGCGGCGTCACTTGGCTTGACGGCGGATTGGACTGACATGAACTCATCCTCCTCCAGGAAGGTGGCAAGGCGTTGCAAGGTTTCGGACCAGAACCGCTCGTAGCGGTTGAGCCAGGCGATCGCTTCCTGCATCGGCGCGGCATCGAGGCGGCAGGCGACCGTGCGGCCGGATTTCGTCCGCGCCACCAGCCCGGCATCGGACAGAACGTCGAGATGCTTCATGATGGCCGGCAGCGACAGCGTGAACGGCTCCGCCAGTGCGCTGATCGACAGGCCGGGCTGTTCGGCCAGCCGCGTCAACAACGCCCGCCGGGTCGGATCGGCAAGCGCGGCGAAGGTGCGGTCGAGCGGAGCGCTGTTAAACTTAACCATCAAGTTAAGCATAGAGCGCACGCAAAGCCTGTCAAGCGGGCATGCCGGCGTCCCACCTTTTCGTCGTTTGCCGGAGATGGGAGGCGCGGCGTCCGGACCCGGCCATGCGCAAGTTTGCTTGACAGCCTAGGGTTACATTGCCACGCTCCCCCTATACGTTTCACAGGGACCGCGTGGTCGAGACTAGACCGAAAGCGCGGCCGAAACGGCTGGGAGGAAACAGATGACGCGAACTGGCAAGACGATGCTGCTCGCGAGCGCGATGGCGTTCGTAGTGGCAGGGGCTGCGTGGGCGCAGGAGATCAGCCAAGCCGGCAAGGGCGCCGCGGCGGCCGCTCCGGCCCCGATCGTGACGCAGGCGATGCTCAACAACGCCGCGCACGACAGCAAGAATTTCCTGGCGACCAACGGCGACTACAATCAACAGCGCTTTCATCCGGCCGAAGGGATCAATCGCAACACCGTCAAGAAACTGCACGTCGCCTGGATCTTTCAGACCGACGTGCGCGAATCGATGGAGACCTCGCCGATCGTCGTCAACGGCGTGATGTACGTCACCACCTCGTTCGACCACGTCTACGCGCTCGACGCCAAGAGCGGCGAACAGCTGTGGGAATACAAGCACGAGATGGGGCCGATCACGGTCTATTGCTGCGGGCCCAACAATCGCGGCGTCGCGGTGTATGGCGACAAGGTCTATGTCGCCACGCTCGACTCCAAATTGGTGGCGCTCGATGCCAAGACCGGCAAGCCGGCGTGGACCTCGGACATTGCCGATCCGTCGCTCGGCTACAGCGAGACCATGGCGCCGACGGCGGTCGACGGCAAAATCCTGATCGGCACCAATGGCGGCGAATACGGCATCCGCGGTTTCGTCAAAGCCTTCGACGCCAAGGACGGCAAGCTGCTTTGGACCTTCTCGACGATTCCGGACAATTCGGTCGGCGTATGGGCGACCAAGGACGCCACCGGCCGCGACATGCACCGCGACATCGCGGCGGAAAAGGAGCAACTCGCCAAGACCGGCGATCCCGCGAAGACGCTGGGCGGCGGCGTGTGGCAGAACCCGTCGATCGACCTTGCCAACAAGCGCATTTATTTCGTCGTCGGCAATCCTTCGCCGGATCTCGACGGTTCGCTGCGGCCCGGCGACAACCTCTATACGGATTCGCTGGTTTCGGTCGATCTCGATACCGGCAAGCTGGCGTGCCATTTCCAGTACATCGCCCACGACCTCTGGGATCTCGATGCCACCAGCCCGACGGTCCTGGTCGATGTGAAGGACAAGGACGGCAAGACCGTTCCCGGCGTCCTTCATGCCGGCAAGACCGGCTACATCTACGTGCATGATCGCAAGGATTGCAGCCTGATCCGCTTCTCCGAGCCGATGGTGTCGCAGAAGGACCGGTGGGCGCTGCCGACCCCGACCAAGCCGGACGATCCGAAGGCGGCGCGGATGTTCCCCGGCGCCAATGGCGGCGTCGAATGGTCGCCGATCGCGACCAATCCCGGTCTCGGTCTCGCCTACGCGATCAATCTCGAGCAGGAGATGACCTACACGGTCGACTCGACGCCCTATCCGGGCGGCAAGCTATGGCTCGGCGGCGCCTTCACCAACGTGCCCGGCGGCGTCCAGACCGGCAACGTCACGGCGGTCGATTACAACACCGGCAAGATCAAATGGCAGGCGAAGACGCCGCAGCCGATGATCGGCGGCATCCTCGCCACCGCCGGCGGACTGGTGTTCGCCGGCGAGAGCAACGGCTGGTTCAAGGCCTATGACGCGACCAACGGCAAGATTCTCTGGCAGTTCCAGGCCGGCGCCGGCGTCAATGCGCCGCCGTCGTCCTACGAAGTTGCCGGCAAGCAATACATCGTGGTCGCGGCCGGCGGCAACGTGCAGGTCGACTCCAAGCGCGGCAACAACATCATCGCGTTCACGGCGGAATAGTGTAACGTTCGGTCGCGAGCTGTTCTTCTGGGACGGGACCGGCAACGGCCCCGTCCTTTCTCGTCGAGCCGGGTCTTGTCATCTGGCGCGCCGCCGACCGGCGCGCTTTTCGCAGGTGTCCATGAAACGACTTTCAGTTCCGCTGGCTCTCGTGCTCGCGCTGGTGCTGCTCGTACTGCCCGTCACTGCGAACGCCCAATCGATCGAGGAAAAAGCCCAAATCTGCACCGCCTGCCACGGCGAGGCCGGCGTGCCGACGGAGCAGCCGTTCCCGGTTCCGGTGATCTGGGGCCAGAACCTCGGCTATCTGTTTTTTCAGCTGCGCGACTTCAAGACCGGCGCGCGCAAGAACGACCAGATGACGGCGGTCGTCGAGGCGCTGGAGCGCGACGACCTGATGCCGCTCGCGGCGTATTTCTCGAAAAGGCCGTGGCCCAATCTGCAGCAGAAGCAGCCGCCGGCGGACGAGGCCACCGAGGCGCAGCGCGTCAACACCTCGGTCGTCTGCACCAGCTGCCATCAGCAAGGGTTTTTGGGCGACAGCACGCAGCCGCGCCTCGCCGGCCAGGAGCGCGCCTATCTGCAGAAGACCATGACCGACTTCGCAGACGGCGCGCGCGGCAACAATCCGGGCATGACCGGCTTCATGAAGGGGCTCACCGCGCAGGACATGCACGCGCTGGCCGATTGGCTCGCGGCGATGGAATAACGATTAGTTCGCCTGCAGCCGCGCCCGCACCTCGTCGTTCGCCGCCAGGTCGAGCGCGGTCTTGCCCGCCTTGTCCTTCATCGCACGATCCGCCCCGCGCGCCAGCAGGAGATCGACCACGGCGGCATCGCCGGCCGCCGCGGCGATCATCAGCGCGGTGCGGCCGCGATTGTCGGCGGCGTCGAGCGCGGCGCCGTGGGCGATGAGAAGATCGACGACGCGGCCGACCGATTCCGCGCCGACGCCTTCGTCATGCCCCGCCGCCCACATCAGCGCGGTGAGATCGTTGCCGTAGCGTTCCTTGGCGTCGACGCCGGCGTCGAGGAGCCGCGTGACGATGTCGTCGAAGCCGCGCCCGGCGGCATAGACCATCGCCGACTTGCCGGTTAAGTCGCGCGCCTTCGCGTCGGCGCCGTGGGCGAGGAGATCCTCGGCGATGCGGTCGTTGCCCTGGAACGCCGCGGCCATGAGCGCGCGTCAGGCCGGAGCGGCCGGGAAGGTTCGGATCGGCGCCTTTTTTCAGACAGCAGCGCGACGGTCGAGGGTTTTTGATGTTCGGCGGCGGCGAGGAGCGCGGTGCCGCCGTCGACATTGCGCGCATCGATCGGCGCGCCGCGCGCGAGAAAAAGCTCGACCAGCCTGACATGACCTTCGCGCGCCGCGTGGGTGAGCGGCATGGCGCCACGCCGGTCGCGCGCCTGCAGCGCCGCGCCGGCGTCGAGAAGTTTCTGCGCCAGCGCCTCGCAGCCGCGGTCGGCCGCGGAGAACAGCGCCGCATTGCGTTGCAGCGTGTTGCCATCGGCCGCGATGATTTGATAGTTGCGCTCGATCTCGCGGCAGTCTTCGTTCGGGCGCGGCTGTACGATCTGGGCGTGGCCGCTCGAAGCGGCGGCCAACACGAGCAAACATCCGCCGACGATGCCGAAACGGTTCATTGTTGCTGCGCCGCGTTGCCGATCGCCGCGCTGATGAGCTTCACGCCATCCTCGCTCGCCCATTCCGCCGGGCCGGCCATGATGCCGAGTTCGCAGCCGGAGGGGGCGACGAGGAGCGTGGTCGGCATGCCGAACGCCTTGCCGGCGAGTTTGAGGTCCTGAAACACCTTGGCGCTCGGGTCGGAATAATAGGCGAGGTGGGTGACCGCGGCGTCCTTGAGGAAAGCGAGCGGCTTTTGCGGGTCGCGGGTGTCGATATTGACGGCGACGACCTCGAAATTCGGCCCGCCCAGCTTCTCTTCCAAAGCATCGAGCGCCGGCATCTCCTTGCGGCAGGGCACGCACCAGGTCGCCCACAGGTTCACGAGCACGGTACGGCCATGCCAGTCCTGCAGCGTCCGTTCGCGGCCGCTCGGCGTCCTTGAAGGCGAGGTCGGGCACGCGGAACGGGGTATGCGCCACCGCCAGGGCCGCGACTTCGCCCTGGGCGAGCGGCGCGATCCTGGCTGCGGTCGCCAGCGCCGCGCCACAGCCGGCGGCCGCGGCCGGATTTGTTCGCAGGCGCCCGATCCCGTATACCCCCGCCAGCACGGCGACGATTGCGACCACGGCCGCCGCGGCGGCGACGCGGATGCGGCGGCGGATAGCGGACTGCGGCGCGGCGGGCGATTCATTTATCGGCGGCAAAACAAAACCTCGGCGGCTGATTTGGCGGACTTGATCATGAGCAACAAGATGTGGGGCGGACGGTTCACCTCGGCGCCCGACGCCGTCATGGAAGAGATCAACGCCTCGATCGACTTCGACCGCCACCTGTACCGGCAGGACATCGCCGCGAGCAAGGCCCATGCGGCGATGCTCGCCAAAACCGGCATCATTACGGCGCAGGATGGCAAGAGCATCGCTCACGGCCTGGACACGATCCTGGCAGAGATCGAGGCCGGCCAATTCAGCTTCCAGCGCGCGCTCGAGGACATTCACATGAATGTCGAGAGCCGGCTTTCCGAGCTGATCGGCCCGGCCGCCGGGCGGCTCCATACCGCGCGCTCGCGCAACGATCAGGTCGCGACCGATTTCCGGCTGTGGGTGCGCGATTGGCTCGACGGTATCGATGCCGCGCTTGCGGCCTATCAGCGCGCGCTCGCCGAGAAGGCGCTCGAGCATGCCGCGACGGTGATGCCCGGCTTCACCCATTTGCAAACCGCGCAGCCGGTGACGTTCGGCCACCATCTGCTCGCCTATGTCGAGATGGCCGCGCGCGACCGCGGCCGCTTCGCCGATGCGCGGGCGCGGCTCAACGAAAGCCCGCTCGGCGCCGCCGCGCTCGCCGGCACGTCGTTCCCGATCGACCGCGCCATGACGGCAAAAGCGCTCGGGTTCGAGCGCCCGATGGCGAATTCGCTCGACGCCGTCTCCGACCGCGACTTCGTGCTGGAGACGCTGTCCGCTTGCGCCATCGCCGCGGTGCATCTGTCGCGGTTCGCGGAAGAGATCGTGATCTGGTCGTCGCCGCTCGTCGGCTTTATCCGCCTGTCGGATCGCTTCACCACCGGCTCCTCGATCATGCCGCAGAAGCGCAATCCGGACGCCGCCGAGCTCGTCCGCGCCAAATCCGGCCGCGTGTTCGGCGCGCTGATCGGGCTCCTCACGGTGATGAAGGGGCTGCCGCTCGCCTATCAAAAGGACATGCAGGAGGACAAGGAGGGCGCGATCGACGCGTTCGCCGCGCTCGCGCTGGCGATCGCCGCCATGACCGGCATGGTCGGCGACATGGAACCCGACGCGGCCCGGATGCGGGCAGCGGCCGGCGAGGGCTTTTCGACCGCGACCGATCTCGCCGACTGGCTGGTGCGCAAGCTCGAGCTGCCGTTCCGCGAGGCCCACCATGTCACCGGCCGCATCGTCGGCAAGGCCGCCGAGGCCGGCGTCGCGCTCGACCAATTGCCGCTCGAGACCCTGCAGGCGATCGAGCCGCGCATCACCAAGGCGGTGTTCGAGGTGCTTTCGGTCGACAATTCGGTGAAGAGCCGCGACGTCCTCGGCGGCACGGCGCCGGCCCAGGTCCGCGCGCAGGCCAAAAGCTGGCTTAAGCGGCTGAAAAAAGGCGCATAAGGGCGCATAAAGGCGATCGCAACGGTTTCCGACACAATCTGGCCGCCGCCGTTCGATCTGGTATGATCCTTGGGTGCGTTAGGGGACCATTCTTTGACTTTTCGTGCTGTGGAGACATTGGCGCTGGCCGCGAGCTTGGCGGCCGCGTTGGCGCTTGCGGGCTGCGGCCGCGAGGGTCCGCTCGACCCGCCGCCCAGCGCCGTCGCGCCGCAGCCGGCGCCGGCCGCGAAGGCTTCACCGCCCCCGGCGTCCACGGATCCCAACGTGCAGCCGGTGCTCTCGCCGGCTGCGGCGATGAAGAACGGTTTCGACGCCAAGGGTAATCCGGTGGCCGCGCAGAGCCCGCGGAAGGATTTTCCGCTCGATTTCCTGCTGCAATAGCGCTGAAACGCGCTAAACACCCGCCATGCACCATTTCGACTATCGGGACGGCGTCCTGCACGCCGAGGCGGTCGATCTGACCGCGCTCGCCGAGGCGGTCGGCACGCCGTTCTATTGCTACGCCAGCGCGACCATCGAACGGCACTATCGGGTGTTTGCCGGCGCCTTCGCCGATGTCGACGCGCTCGTCTGCTACGCCATGAAGGCCAATTCCAACCAGGCCGTGATCGCGACGCTGGCGCGGCTCGGTGCCGGCGCCGACGTCGTCTCCGAGGGCGAACTGTTGCGCGCGCGCCAGGCCGGCATCGCGCCCGACAAGATCATGTTCTCCGGCGTCGGCAAGACGGCGCGCGAGCTCGCGCTTGCGGTCGACGAGGGCATTCTCTGCGTCAACATCGAATCCGAACCGGAACTCGAACTTCTCGCGACAATCGCCGCCGGCAAGGGCAGGCAGGCCGACATCTCGATCCGCGTCAATCCCGACGTCGATCCGCGCACCCACGCCAAGATCGCGACCGGCAAGGCCGAGAACAAGTTCGGCATCCCGATCAGCCGCGCCCGCGAGGTCTACGCCCACGCGGCGCGGCTCGAGGGCGTCAACGTCGTCGGGGTCGATATGCACATCGGCAGCCAGATCACCGAACTCGACCCGTTCAACGACGCCTTCGCGCTCTTGGCCGAGTTCGTCGGGGTGCTGCGCGCGGACGGCCACGTCATCTCCCATGTCGATCTCGGCGGCGGCCTCGGCATCCCCTACCGCGAGGACAACGAGCCGCCGCCCAACCCCGAGGCCTATGCCGCCGTCGTCAAGCGCGCCACGCGCGGCCTCGGCTGCCGGCTGATCTTCGAGCCGGGCCGGCTCATCGTCGGCAATGCCGGCATCCTCGTCACCCGCGTCCTCTATGTGAAGCGCGGCGAAGCGAAGACCTTCGTCATCGTCGATGCCGGCATGAACGATCTCGTCCGCCCGACGCTTTACGAGGCGCATCACGACATCCGCCCGGTCAGGCAGGCGGCGGTCGGCGCGCCGCGCATCGCTGCCGACGTGGTCGGCCCGGTGTGCGAGTTGGGAGATTTTCTGGCGCTCGGCCGCGCCATCGTTGCGCCGCAAGCGGGCGACCTCCTCGCCGTCATGACCGCCGGCGCCTACGGCGCGGTGCAGGCCGGCACCTACAATACCCGCGCGCTGGTGCCGGAAGTGCTGGTGAAGGACAGCGAATGGGCGCTGGTGCGGCCACGCCTCGAGGTCGCCGACCTGATCGCCCTCGACCGTCTGCCGCCGTGGCTGTGAAGTGACGTTCGGGCCTGCATAAGCCGGACTGATGAGCTATATTCTTGCCATGAAGCGAAACGAAACCGTCAAAACGATCGATGCGCAGTATGTCTGCACGTTCCGGCGTGAGCCGGAGGGCGGCTACACGGTGAAATGCCGCGCGTTCCCGGAAATCGTCAGTTACGGTGCCTCGCTTGAAGAGGCGCGGCACAACGCCCGTGAAGCGATCGAACTCTGCCTCGAGGTCTATCGCGAGAAGGGTTGGCCGTTGCCGAAGTCCGAATCCGATCCGCGCAAGACGATCAGGGAATTGGTGCCCGTCAAACTTGCCCGCGCATGAACCGCCTGCCGCAGGTTACCCCGCGTAAGCTGCTCGCAGCTCTGCAACGCGGAGGCTTTGTGATCGATCGGGTCAAGGGCAGTCACCATTTCCTGCGTCATAAGGACAGTCCCGAGCGGCGAACGGTGATAGCCCTCCATGGCGGCGACATACCGCAAGGTACGCTGCGCGACATTCTCAAGCAAGGCAGGCCTTTCGCGCGAAGCATTTTTGCAATTGCTGTAGATCGCGAAGAATGCTCGACCCCGCCGCGAATGGGCGCTGGTGCGGCCGCGTCTCGAGGTCGCCGACTGATCGCGCTCGACCGCCTGCCGCCGTGGCTGTGAGGGAGTGGGTGGTGAGGCATCTGTGTTCGGGTGCCGCCATGGTCTATATTGGCACTGGAGCCAGTCACTCGAGCTTTCGCCATGGGTAATTTCGACCGTATCACTCAAAATCCCGCAGTGATGGGCGGCAAACCCTGCATCCGTGGCCTGCGCGTGACGGTCGGAATGATCGTCGGCCAGATCGGCGCGGGCAGGAGCATCGACGAGCTTCTCGCCGACTATCCCTATCTGGAACGCGAGGACATACTCGAGGCGCTGCGCTACGCTGCTTGGCGCACGCAGGAACGCGAGATCGATCTTCCTGCGGCCGGATGAAGATTCTGGTCGATATGAACTTGTCGCCCAGGTGGGTCCGTTTTCTCACCGCAGCCGGAATAGAGGCCGTCCACTGGTCGAAGGTCGGCGCCGAGGACGCCGATGATCGTGATGTCATGCGCTGGGCAGTCGAACACGATCATTGCGTGCTGACGAGCGATCTGGATTTTGCGGCGATCCTTGCCGCAACGCATAGCCGACGCCCCAGTGTTCTCCAGCTGCGCAGCGATCTGCTTACGCCGGAAGCGGTGGGCGCGGCGGTATTGGCGGCGGCTCGTCAGGCACATCAGGAGCTTGTCGACGGCGCCATTGTCTCGATCGACGTTGCGCGTTCGAGACTGCGCGTACTTCCGCTGAACGGGTAAGTCAGGGCACGACTGTATCGCGCACTCAGCATTTGATTCGCTTGGCGCGGATCACAAGATGGACCCATCGGACTGCGCAAGAATTCATCTCTGCGGCATTCTCGGCAACGTTTACTAACTCT
This sequence comes from uncultured Pseudomonadota bacterium, assembly GCA_963836095.1. Lineage (GTDB taxonomy): Bacteria > Pseudomonadota > Alphaproteobacteria > Rhizobiales > Xanthobacteraceae > BOG-931. Next base: position 437,566 of record CAWIHU010000007.1, on the reverse strand, counting down.
ATATCTGCCCTCAAAAGGCCTGCCCGAACAGCGACATAACGCGGCGCTGAGACCCGGGCCGATCACGACGGCCCCGACCACTTTGTCATGTTTTTTGCATGGCCTATCTGCAGTCGGGTGCCTTGAACCCGCCCCTATGTTAAAGTGTTGTCATGCGGAGCAGGGATTTGCTCCGCGGAGAGGTATGTGACGGACACCCATCGCGACGGTGAGGACCACGGCCGAGCGGGCTTGCCGCTCGAAGGCGCCTTGCGGCGCGCGCGGTGGACCATCTTCTGGGAGCGTCTGTGGCCGGCTTTGGCGACGCTCGCGACCGCTGTCGGCCTGTTTCTGACGTTATCCTGGCTCGGGTTATGGCTGTGGCTGCCGCCCATTGGGCGCGCCGCCGGCGTGATCGCGTTTGCAGTGCTCGCGCTCGCGGCCGCGGTGCCGTTCGCGCTGCTGCGCCTGCCGGCCGCCGCCGAGGCGTTGCGCCGGCTCGATCGCGGCAGCGGCTTGGCGCACCGGCCGGCGACGACGATCGCCGACGTTCTCGCGGTGAGTTCGGCCGACCCTTATTCGCTGGCGCTGTGGAATGCGCACATCGCGCGCACCCGCGCCGCCGCGCGTCGCTTCGCGGCTGGCTGGCCGTCGCCGCGCATCGCGGCGCGCGATCCTTATGCGTTGCGCGGTCTCGTCCTCATCGCCTGCATCGCCACTTTCGTCGCCGCCGGCGGCGAGCGCTGGAAGCGCGTCGCCGCCGCGTTCGAATGGCAGGGCGTGATGCTGCCGGCGAATTTCCGCGTCGACGCCTGGGTCACCCCGCCAGCCTATACCGGCAAGCCGCCGGTCATTCTCGCCGGCATTCATCCCGGCGAGACCGCGCGCGTCGGCGTCGAGACCGGCGAAGCTTCCGGCGATGGCGCCGTCGCGGTTCCGGTCGGCAGCACGCTGGTGGTGCGCGCGACCGGCAATCTGACGCTCGACCTTGCCGGTCATGGCGGCGTGGCCCCGGCTAAGGACGAGGGGCATGCGCCTGCCGGCACGCAAGAGCATCGCTTCACCATCGCGGCGGATGGAAGCGTGACGCTGCGCGGCGCCGGCGATGACCTGACCTGGTCGTTCGACGCGATCCCCGACCGGGCCCCCACCATCGCGCTGACCAAGGATCCCGAACAGCAGAACCGCGGGTCGATGCTGCTGTCGTACCGGCTCGAGGACGATTACGGCGTCACCCACGCGCAGGCGACGTTTGCGCGCAAAGCGCCCGCGACCAACGAAGCCGAGACCAAGCAAGCCGGGACAAACGATCAAGACCAAGGTCCGCACCCCCTGTTCGGGCCACCGGATTTTGTCCTCACGCTGCCGCAGGCGCGCACCAAGAACGGCGTCGGGCAGACCATCAAGGACTTGACCGATCATCCCTGGGCCGGCGCCGAAGTAGTGATGACCTTGGTCGCCCGCGACGAAGGCGGCAACGAGGGCAAGAGCGAGCCGTTCACGCTGCGCCTGCCCGAGCGCGTCTTCACCAAGCCGCTGGCGCGGGCCCTGATCGAACAGCGCCGTAATCTCGCACTCGACGCGCACGCGCGGCCCATGGTCATCACCGCGCTCGACGCGCTGGCGCTGGCGCCGGAGCGCTTCACGCCCGACGCCGGCGTCTATCTCGGCCTGCGCGCGATCTTCTGGTCGCTGGTGCGCGCCAAGTCGGATGACGATCTGCGCGAGGTGGTGACGCAACTGTGGTCGATGGCGGTCGGCATCGAGGACGGCAACATGTCGGACGCCCAGGCGGCGCTGCGCAACGCCGAGGAGGCGTTGCGCCAGGCGCTCGACCGCGGCGCCAGCGACCAGGAGATCAAACAGCTGATGGATCAGCTGCGCGCCGCCATGGACCGTTTCATGCAGGCGATGCAGGAGCAGCTGAAGAATAACCAGCAGCTCGCCCGCCCGCTCGGCCGGAATTCCAAGGTGCTGCGGTCGCAGGACCTCAAGAGCATGCTCGATCGTCTGGAGAACATGGCGCGCAACGGCTCCAAGGACGCCGCGCGGCAGATGCTGCAGCAGCTCGAGCAGATGATGGAAAACCTGCAGATGGCGTCGCCCGACCAGAACGGCGACGACAGCGACGACATGATGTCGGCGCTCGACGATCTTGGCGACATGATCCGCGAGCAGCAGGAGTTGCGCGACCACACCTTCCGCCAAGGTCAGGAGCGCCGCCGCCAGAACGCGCAACGCCAGCAGGGCCAAGAGAGCCAGCCGGGCGATCAGGGCGACCAGAACGAGTTGCTCGATCAGTTGCGGCAACGCCAGCAGGCGCTGCGCGACCGGCTCGACAAATTGCTGGAGGACCTGAAGAACCGCGGCTTCGGCCAGGGCCAGAAGGGCCAGCAAGGCCGCGGCCAGAGCGATTCCGATCAGCTCGGCCGTGCCGGCGACGCCATGGGCGAGGCCGAGGGCCGTTTGGGCGACGGCAACGCCGAAAGCGCCGTCGACTTCGCAAGGCCGCGCGCTCGACGCGCTGCGCAAGGGCGCGCAGGGCCTGGCGCAATCGATGCAGCAGCAGATGGGCCAGGGTCCGGGTCCGGGGCAGAACGGCCGCATGGGCTTGCCGCGCGCGCAGCAGGACACCGACCCGCTCGGCCGTCCGCTGCGCGGCCGCGACTATGGCGACGACTACACCGTCAAAGTGCCGGGCGAGATCGACGTGCAGCGCGCCCGCCGCATCATCGAGGAGCTGCGCCGCCGCTTCGGCGACGTCGCCCGCCCGCAGGAGGAGCTCGATTACATCGAGCGGCTGTTGAAGGATTATTGAGCTGTGCGCGAAGACGATCTGGCCTGGGCTGAGCCTTACGTCGATGAAGCGCGTGAACAACTCGCTCGCGGTCAGACGGTCTCCGACGGTGAGTTCTTCAAATGGCTCGACGATCGCATTGATACGCTGCGCGCCGGAATCGGCCCAAATGATTAATTTCTTCCAACCGATCGTTAACGCTTCCTTGCTAGCCTTTGCGCCGTAGGTTCCGGCGGCGCAGAGGTTGTTGTGGCATCGATTGGTTCCGAGCACGCGCCGCTTGCGCGATGGCGGTTGTCGGTCTCGTCGTGGCCGGCGGAAGTGGCGAACGCGCTTTCCCGCGTGCGCGCCCTGTTCGCCGACGGCAGCGAGTTTTCGCTGGCACGGCGGATGGCGAGCGCCGCTTTCATCATCCGGGTCGCCGCGGCGTTTCTGGCGTTCGTGGCGCAGATCGTCTTGGCGCGCTGGCTCGGCGGCTTCGAGTACGGCCTCTATGTCTATGCCTGGACCTGGCTCCTGTTGGTCGGCGGCGTAGTCGATTTCGGCCTCGGCTCGGCGGCGCAGCGGTTCGTGCCGCAATACACCGAACACCGGCAATTCGCGCTGCTGCGCGGCTTCCTGCGCGGCGGCCCGCTTCTGGCATTCTCGATCGCGACCGCGATTGCGCTCATCGCGGTCGGCATCGTCGTCGCCGTGCCGAACATCGCGGCCGATACGGTGGTGCCGCTGTGCCTCGCCAGCGCGGCGCTGCCGGCATTCGGCATCGCGCAGGTCGTCAGCGGCATCGCCCGTTCCTACGATTGGGTCAATCTCGGCCTCGTTCCGACCTACGTGCTGCGCCACGGCATTTTGTTGGCGCTGGTCACCGTCATTCACATTGTCGGCGTGACGACGGATGCGGCGACGACCATGCTCGTCACCGTCATCACGTTGTGGAGCTGCACCCTCGGTCAGCTGTTCGCGCTGAAGCGGCGGCTGCGTTCGGTGGTCGAGCCCGGACCCCGCGCCTACGCGCCGCGGACATGGCTCGCGACGTTGATGCCGATCTCCGTCGCCGAGGGCTTCTTTTATCTGCTCAGCTATGCCGACGTGATCGTGCTGACGCAGTTCCGGCCCGCCAACGAGGTCGCGATCTATTACGCCTCGGCGAAGACGATGACGCTCGTCGCCTTCATCTATTTCGCGGTGGCGCAGACGGTCGCCCATAAATTCTCCGAATACGACGTCGGCGGCGACCGCGCGCGGCTGAAGGATTTTCTCAAGCTGTCGATCCGGCTGACGTTCTGGCCTTCGCTCGGCCTGATCGTCGTTCTGCTCGTGCTCGGCAAGCCGCTGCTCGCCATGTTCGGCCGCGATTTCGTGTCCGGCTATCCTCTGATGTTCGTGATCGCGATCGGGCTCCTCGCCCGCGCGTCGGTCGGGCCGGCGGAGCGGCTGCTCAACATGCTCGGCGAACGGCGCGCCTGCGCGCAGGTCTATGCGGGATCGTTCCTGGTCGATCTGTTGCTCTGCGTCGTATTGATTCCGCATTGGGGGATTCTCGGCGCGGCGATCGCCAGCGCGGTGGCGCTGGTCGGCGAATCGGCAGCCCTGTTCGTCGTCGCCAAATACCGCCTCGGCCTCCACTGTTTCATCATCGCGCCATTCGGAGCGCGCTAGGGCGCCGTCATGACGGTCACGATCTCGACCGATCTATCGCCGCCCTTCGTCGTCGAGAGCACCGCCGCGGCGATCGTGAGCGCGCGCCGCGCCGTGCTGGCCGACCGTTACGCCGCGCATAAGCTCGCGGTGGAATGGCGCCCGCTCGCCAGTCTCGAACCGATCGCGCCGGCGTGGCGCGAGCTTGCCGCGCAGGCGCTCGAGCCGAACGTGTTCTACGAGCCCAACTTCGCGCTCGCCGCGGCGCCGGTGTTCGGGGCCGACGTCGGCGCGCTGCTGGTGTGGTCGGGAACGAGCCCGCGCCGGCTGCTCGGCCTGTTTCCGGCGCGGATCGAGCCGCGGCGCTATGGTCTCAAGCTGCCGGTGCTGGTCGGCTGGACGCACCCTTACGCGCCGCTCGGCGTGCCGCTCGTCGAGCGCGAGGCGGCGGAGCCGGTCGTCGCCGCTGTGCTCGCGCATCTTGCCGCCGCGTCCGACCTGCCGGGATTGTTGTTGCTGCCGTTCCTGCGCGTCGACGGCGCGTTCGCCGCGACGCTCGACGCGATCGTGCGCCGCGCGCGGATGCCGGTGGCCGATTTCGATCCTCCGGCGTCGCGCGATGTTTGCTCCCGGTCCGGAGCGGTCGCTTTATGTCGAGCAGGCTTTAGGCGCGCGCAAGCTCAAGGAGCTGCGCCGGCTCGGCCGGCGTCTTGCCGAAACCGGCGCCGTCATGTTCGGCGCCGCAACCGAGCGCGCCGCCGTCACCGTCGCGGCGGAGGATTTTCTGGCGTTGGAAGCGACCGGCTGGAAAGGCAGAGCCGGCACCGCCGCGGTCGATGACGCCGATCTCCGTCGCTTCGTGCGCACGGCCATCGCCGGCCTCGCCGACACCAGCCAAGTCGCGGTTCACCGCATTCTTGTCGACGGCCGCGCCATCGCCGCCGCGATCCTCTTGCGCTCAGGCCGCAGCGCCTGGTTCTGGAAGATCGCCTACGACGAGACCTTCGCGCGCTTCTCGCCCGGCGTGCTCCTCACCGTAGCGTTGACCGAGGATCTCGTCGACGATGCAGCGATCGCACAGGCCGATTCCTGCGCCACCGAAAATCATCCGATGATCGATCACATCTGGCGCGAGCGCTTGACACTCGCCGATCGCTTGATCGGCGTCGCGCCGCACGCGCCGTTCGATCGCGCCCGGCATCTCGAGGCGCTGCGCGCGGCCGGCATCGGCGCGGCCAAGAGCATTCGCGGGTATTTCAGACGGTAGGAATGACGCGCCTCTACCGCCCGGCGGCGTAGCCCTGCATGCCGCGCGGGTTGGCGGCGGCGCGGCGGCGGCGGCCGTCGCGGGCAGCGGCGGTGAGCCGGCCTTCCGACCAGTCGGGGCCGATTTCGACGCTGTGGCCGCGGTGTTCGAGTTCGGCCACGGTATCGTTCGGCACGCGGCGCTCGACCACCAGTACGCCGGGCCGCGCGGTGCGCGGCCAGAACGAACTTGGAAAATGCTCGGAATGCCAGGCCGGAGCGTCGATCGCCTCCTGCAGATTGAGGCCGGCATGGACGTGGCGCAAAAACATCTGCGTGATCCACTGATCCTGCTGGTCGCCGCCCGGCGTGCCCCAGGCGAGATAGGGCTCGCCGTCGCGCAGCGCGAGCGTCGGCGTCAGCGTGGTGCGCGGCCGCTTGCCCGGCGCGAGCGCCGCCGGGTGGCTTTCGTCGAGCCAGAACATTTGCGCGCGCGTGCCGAGACAGAAGCCGAGTTCGGGAATGACCGGCGAGGACTGCAGCCAGCCGCCCGACGGCGTCGCCGAAATCATGTTGCCGGCTTGATCGACGATGTCGAAATGCACGGTGTCGCCGCGCACGTCGCCGAGGCGGCCGACCGTCGGCTCGCCGGCCCCGGCAGCACCGGCAGCGACCGGCGCACGGTGTTCGGCAAATTTGACGACGGTGCCGAATCCTTCGATCGCGCCGGGCCGCAACTCGTACGACGCGGTGTGGTGGACGAGCTTGCGGCGCTCGGCGTTGTAGGCGTCGGACAGAAGCGTCGCCATCGGCACGTCGACAAAGTCCGGATCGCCATAAAACGCCTCGCGGTCGGCGTAAGCGAGCTTAGCGCACTCGACCTGCAGATGGATGAAATCCACGCCGCACGCGTCGAGATCGTCGAGATCGAACCCTTTGAGCAGTGCGAGCTGTTGCAGCATCACCGGGCCTTGTCCCCATGGCCCGGTCTTGCACACGCGGTAGCGGCCGTAATCGTAGGTCAGCGGCGCTTCGATGCGCGGCGTCCAGCGCGCCATATCGTCGCCGGTGAGAACGCCGCGATGCCGCGTGCCGCTGACGTCAAGCACCTCCTGCGTGCGGCAGAAACGGTCGATCGCCTCGGCTACGAAGCCGTTCGACCAGGATTTGCGCGCGTGCTCGATTTGAGCGATGCGGTCGCTGCCGGCGCGTTCGGCATCGTCAAGAATGCGCCGATAGGTTGCCGCCAATGTCGCGTTGGTGAACAGCGTACCCGTTGGCGGCACCGCGCCGTGCGGCAGATAAACCGCGGCCGAACTAGGCCAATGCCTGCGAAACAACTCGGCGACCGTGGCGATGGTCGCGCTGGCGCGCTCGACCAGCGGATGGCCGTTCTGGGCGTAGCCGATCGCCGGCGCGAGCACGTCGGCAAGCCGCAGCGTGCCGTAGTCGCGCAAAATGAGCATCCAGGTCTCGAACGTGCCGGGCACGCAGGCGGCAAGGAGCCCGGTGCCGGGCACCAGGTCGAGCCCTTCCTTGCGGTAATGCGCAATCGTTGCGCCGGCGGGCGCCGGCCCTTGCCCGCAGATCACTTCCGGTTTGCTGCGCTGCACATCATAGAGAATCACGGGCACGTCGCCGCCGGGGCCGTTGAGATGCGGCTCGACCACCTGCAGTGTGAACGCCGTCGCCACGGCGGCGTCGAAGGCATTGCCGCCCTTCTCCAGCGTCGCCATGCCGACCGCCGTGGCGATCCAGTGCGTGGACGTGACGACGCCGAACGTGCCCTCGATTTCCGGCCGCGTGGTAAACGGATTTGGACTGACGTTGCTCATGGAGCTTTATGTAACCCGCATTGGGAGCGGGCGAAATGCGGAAACATTCAAGCAGTTTGGATATTGGTAACTTTCTCCATCGCGTTCGCCGACCTGGCGTACCGCATTCAAAATGGCGAACCGCTTCCCGCATGGTGAGCGGAAATTGCAGCGCCGACCGCGCAGTCGTGCCTGTGGGTAACTGAAATCTACGGGGTCAAAATCCAAAATCTACGGGTGGTCAAAATCCAAACGTGAGTGAAAATGAACGGCGCGTGAACGGGCTCGCTGGCCGAAGGCGAATCGGCAGGTTCGCGAAAATGTTACGTTGAACCACTATCTTGGAATTATCAGCCTTGCCTAGCGGGTGTTCAGAGGATACCATTTCGCTGTGGGGTTGGGTTTGGCTGATTGATCATTAGTTTCGAACATTTTGTTCGAAGATATGGGAGGACTTACCATGTCGCAGGCGAAGCAAGCACTGAAGCGAAAGCGCCGCTCGAAGGCCGTACCGGTTTTGGGAGCGGCGGGGTTGTTGTCGATGGTTGGCGGTGCGTCCGCGGCGACCGGTACGCCGGCTGCGGATTTGCCGTTGCAGAAGGCCGCACCGACGCACGAGATCACGCTCGGTGAGGAAGAGCTCGCCGACGTCAGTCTGTCGACGTTCTTTGTCTTCGACAAGGAAAACGCCGCAGACCTGAAGGCCGGCATAAAGGAAGCTCGAGGCTGCGGCGGACGCGGTGGTTGCGGCGGACGCGGTGGTTGCGGCGGACGTGGCTGTGGCGGACGCGGCTGTGGTGGCCGAGGCTGCGGCGGACATGGTTGCGGCGGACATGGCTGCGGCTTGGGCGGGTGCGGCTGCTGGGGCGGCTGCGGCTGTGGTTGCTGCGTGTCGTGGGGCGGCTGCGGGCCCTGCTAGGTTCGATCGCGTTCCGTTTTGATCCACCGACACAGGCGATGGTCGGGTTTGACGATCGTCAAACCCGACCGAAGCTGTACGATTCGCGACGCCGTTCCTTTGGATGCGCACCGCGCATGCGTGCCTTTGAGCGATGCGCTCGTGACGCATGCGTATCGGTTCGCTCGGGTGGCGGCCGTTATAGAGAAGCGCTAGCTTTACAAACGTCCGACGCGCGAACGCCCGGCTTGCCGACGCTCGCCGCGCAAATTCCCGCTGCACGAGTCCCTGTCTCACGCGTTCCTGTCTCGCGAGTTCCTGTCTCACAATGGTCATTCACGCCCGTGGCAATAAGCGCAAAGCTGCGCACACCGAACTCACGACAGCCGATCAAAAGCGCGGCCTGACGCTGACGAACAGCAAAGACGTTCCGCAATTCGGGGCGAATTTCAGCGTCTATGTGTTTCCACCCGATGTCGTGTGCCTGTATTCCGAGGACCGCAAGTTCTTCCTTCACGGCGAACTCTATTGCGCGCTCGCCGAGGCGATCGGAAAAGGCGGCAAGGACGGTGGCAAGACCGTGCGCGCGCTCATGGCCGAGCTGGCGCAGAAGTTTCCCGCCGACAAAATCCAAGAGGCGCTGAAGCGCCTGTTCGAACGCCGCTATATCGTGACCGCATCGCCGTCTTCGGCCGGCGTCGCGGCCGGCTATTGGGCGAGCCTCGGCGTGCCGCCGGGGATGGCGGAGAAGAACCTCCAGAACTGCCGCGTGCGCATTCAAGCGATCGACGTGCAGGGTGCCGCTGAACTCGGCGCCGCCCTGGCCAAGCTGGGCGTCCGCGTGGTCAAGCGCGGCGCCGCCGATCTGACGGTGACGCTGGTGAGCGATTACCTCGATGGGCGGCTCATGGAATTGAACCGGCAGCATCTGGCGGACCACACGTCGTGGCTCCTGGTGCAGCCATCCGGCATGTTTCCGCTGGTGGGGCCGGTGTTCACGCCGGGCCATAGCGCGTGTTGGGTGTGTCTTGCCGACCGCATGAAACGCAATCGCGAGGTCAAGGCGATGCTCGACCGCGCCCAGGCCCGCTGCGTCTCGGCTTCGCCGCTGGCCCGGGAGCCGCTCGGACACGCCGGCATGGGACTGGCGTCGATCGAGATCGCCAAGGCGATCGCGACCGACTTCCGCACCGATTTGCGCGATCACATCGTCAGCCTCGACCTGTCGGGCTCGACGGTGGTGAAGCATTACGTCGCCAAGCGTCCGCAATGCCCGGCCTGCGGCCGCAAGGCGCTGCGCGATCCGCGCCGCGCGCCGAAGCCGGTCGAGCTCGGCCCCGGCGAGAAGCTGGTCATGACGAGCGGCGGCTATCGGACGGTTTCGTCGCGCGCCACCGTGTCGCGCTTCCGCAAGCACGTCAGCGCGCTGACCGGCGTCGTGTCGCGTCTGGAGCGGATCGACGCCGATCTGCCGCTGAACAACAACTACCGTGCGACCCACAATTTCGCGCCGCCGGCCGCGTCGTTGCATGATCTGCGGGCCGGTCTCGGCGGCGGCAGCTTCGGCAAGGGCTCAACGGCCGAGCAGGGCGAAGCCAGCGCCCTGATGGAGGCGATCGAGCGCTACACCGGGATTTTCCAGGGCGACGAGATCAGGGCGACGCGGCGGTTGACGGATTTCGCAGCCGGCGAAGCGCTGCAGCCGAACATGATGCTGCTGTACAGCGACGCGCAGTACCGACGGCATCTGTCCCCGATGCCCGACCAGGACGACATGCAGACGCCGTTCCCGTTCGACCCCGCCGAGCCGATCGAATGGTCGCCGGTCTGGTCGATGCGCGACAAGCGTTTCAGATATCTTCCGACCACGCTGCTCTATTTCTTCTATCGGGGCCCGAGCGCGTTTCTGGCGGATTCCAACGGCTGCGCCGCCGGCAACACCCTCGAGGAAGCGATCGTTCAGGGCTTTCTCGAACTGGTGGAGCGGGATGCCTATGCCATCTGGTGGTACAACCGCGCGCCGCGGCCCGCCGTGGACCTCGGCCAGTTCGACGATCCCTACATCCTCGATCTGCAAAAGCAGCTCGCCGCGACCGGACGCAAGCTGTGGGTGCTCGACGTCACCAACGATCTCGGCATTCCGACGTTCGTGGCGATCACGCACTGGGTGCGCGACGAGCAGGAAAACATCGAGTTCGGCTCTGGTTCCCATTTCGATCCGCGCATCGCCATGCTGCGGGCGCTCACCGAACTGAACCAGTTCCTGTCCATCGGGCTGATGGACGGCCGCAGCGGGGAAAAAACGAGCCTGGACGGCGTTACGCCGCTGCGCATCGAGGATTATCCGTATCTGATCCCGAGCAACGCTCCGGCGGTGAAATCGAGCTACGGCGCAAAGTTCGAGCATCTCGACACGCGCGAGCAGGTGCTGGCCTGCGTCGACCTGACCACACAAGCGGGCCTCGATTTCCTGGTTCTCGATCAGACGCGTCTCGACATCGAAGTCCCGGTCGTGCGCGTGATCGTTCCGGGATTGCGGCATTTCTACCGCCGTTTCGCGCCCGGCCGGCTTTACGATGTCCCGGTCGAGCTCGGATGGCGCGACCGGCCGGTGGCTGAACAGGACGTTCAATCCGATTCACCCCCATACCTGAAGGCCGGACCGCTTGGGCGCTCCTGCAACAAAATCAGGACGCCGCGCCGCGCCATTGACGCTCTCCGCCCGGCTCAGCAATCGCGTCGCGCTCGAGGCGCGCGCCGGCGGCGAGATCGCGGCCGCTTTCGAAGGCTATGCGGTGGGCCTCGGAACGTTCAGCGCGGGCACGGCGGAGCGTGCGCAAAAGCTCCGCACCGGCCTGCCACTCGAGGCCTTTGAGTCCGGCCGGACCAGCGACAAGGAGATCGAGCTCCTCATCCTGCGCTTGGCGCGACGCGGCCTTTTGGAGTACCGCCTCGGCGGCGCGCGTGACCGCGAGGATCTTCTGGTCATCGAACCCCAGGTGGCGGATTATCGGCCGCAGACGCCGCCGCTCGACAATGCCGACACGCTGGCGCTATCGCGGTTTGCGTACATGCGGCGGCGCGGCGACGAACTGGTGCTGGAATCGCCGCGCTCCGGCGCGTTGTTCAGAATTTGCGATCCGAAGGTCGCGAGCTTTATCGCGACGCTCGCGAGCCCGCGGCAGATCAAGGCGCTGCGCCGGCAGGCCGGCTTTCCGGGGATCGCGCTGCTTGCGCTGCTGGTCGATTGCCGCATCGTCTTCAAGCTCGATGCTGCCGGCGACGACGGCCCGCGCATGGCCGAAGGCGACCACGACCTCGTGCTGTGGGATTTCCACGATCTTCTGTTCCACACCCGCAGCACCGAGGGCCGGCAAGCCAATCCGCTCGGCGGCGTTTATCCCTATGCCGGTGCCATTGCGCCGCTGCCGGCGGTGCGGCCGCGCTGGCCCGGAAACAAAATCGATCTGGCCAAGGCCGACTTGCGCAAGGCAAGCCTAGACAAGGCCGCGGCCGCGGCGCCGCCACCACATTCGGCGGTCGCGAAGCTGTTGCGGCAACGCCATTCGACCCGCAGCTTCGACGACCAGCATCCGATCACGCTCGCCGAAGTGGCACAGTTCCTCGACGGCGCCGCGCGCGTGCTGGCGACGGCGAAGGATCAAGCCGGGCCGGCGGAGGGTATTCCCCCCGATACGCACACCGCGCGGCCGTATCCGTCGGCGGGCGCGAGCCACGAGCTCGAGCTTTATCTCACCGTCAATGCCTGTGACGGGCTCGCCCGCGGATTTTATCATTACGACGCCGGCGGCCACGCGCTGATGCCGATCGCGGCGACGCCGCAAGCGCTCGACGCGCTGCTCGCGGGGGCGCAATTTGCCATGGGCGCCGCCGCACCGCCGCAGATTTCTGATCACGATCGCCGCGCGGTTCGGCCGCGTGTCGTGGAAATACAGCTCGCTCGCCTATGCGCTCATTCTCAAGGACGTCGGCGTGTTGACGCAGACACTCTATCTGATGGCGACCGACCTTAAGCTCGGCGGCTGCGCGATCGGCATCGCCAACATCGACCTGTTCGCCAAGATGACGGGGATCGAATTCCACGTCGAGGGCCCGGTCGGTCAATTCGCGCTCGGGCGCGGCGCGACCGCGCACGACGGCCACGCCACATAGCGGTACCGCTTCCCTTGCTCGAAGCGCCACACGCGGCGGCTCCGCTAACGGCGGCGAAACGACGGCCTGATCGCCACGGCATGCCGCTGCAGCTTGGCGAAAGTCTCCGGCGAAGCGACGAACAGATCCGGAGACAGCCGCCGCGCGGCCATCAGTTTCAGATAGATCCGATCCTGGGCATCGACGTTGAGCCCCAGTCCGGCGAGGTATTGCAGGCGCAGGTCGCGGTCGGTGTTGATCGCGGCGTCCTCGAGCCAGGGCGCTAGATCGGGACCGCGCCCGGCATAGCTCGACATCAAATCGATCGCCGAGGTAAAGCCGATATCGCGCAGGGATTTGGCGACGAGCGGATTGCTGTTAAATCGTTCCTCGGCTTTGTCGACATCGATCGGGCCGGGATCGGCCTGGCCGAACAGCACCACGTCGCCGCCGCCATCCTGATCGTTGATCCAAGCGATTCCATCCGGAAACACGGCGAAGAACGTCGCCAGCTCGCTCTTCACCGTCTCCATCGTGCTCTCGTAGAGCGGAACCCATTGCGTCACCACGCCGCCGGGCTTGAGATGGCGTTTCACCTGCTCGAAGTACTCCCGCGTATAGAGCGACGCCGCGCCCTTGACCCATGGATGGATCGGGTCGCTGGTGATGACGTCGAACTTTTCCTTGCTGGTGTGGATGAAACTGCGAGCGTCGTCGTACACGATCTCGACCCGCGGGTCCGCCACCACGTTGTAGTTTTCCGCGCTGAAGAAACGCGACACGTTCTGGGGGATGAGCGGCTCGATTTCGCAGATCACGATGCGTTCGATTTCGGGGTAGGTGACGAACGAGCCGGCCGTGACGCCGGCGCCGAAACCGACGACCAGCACGGACCGCGGCTTCGGATTCGACAGCGCCGAGAGGTGGCCGAGCATGCGCTGCAAGCGCATGTCGACCGGATGATTCGAAGCCTCGGTCTTGCCGCTGACATGGAAGAAGTTGAATCCATCGGCGTCTTTCGAGACCGCGATCGAGGCGTTCACGCCTTCGCCGACATAGATCACCCTGGATGCGAAATCCGGGTTCATGATCGTGCGACCGAATGCGTAAAGTTCGCCGGGAACCGGCGGCACGCCATAGGCGAGCGCTGCGGCCGCAACGGCGACGGCAACGACAGCGGCGAGCGTGGCGCCGAGGCGCGCGTGCCGACCGGTTGCCTCAATGCTCCCGCGCACACCGACCAGCAGGATCGGCATGGCGCCAAGCGCCGCGCCGCCGATCAGCATGCGTTGCGTCCACAACGTGCCGATGAACGGGATCACGACGATGCTGACGCTCACCGCGCCGATGATCGCACCAATGGTATTCGCCGCATAGACGGCGCCGACAACGCGGCCGGCGTCCTTTTGCCGTGGTGCGGTTGCCGCAAGCGCGAGCGGGAAGCTCGCGCCCCAGAGGCAAGCCGCGGGCAGCACGGCCCAGAGGCAACGCGCGAGATCGAGCTGGAACGTCAGCCATGGATCGATGCTGAGCCGCGGATCGACCGGCCAGTAGATGATCCACGCGTCAATGCTGAATGCGGCCCAGGCGATGGCGGCGACCAGGAGTGCCTGGCACCAGCCGAGCATGGCGAGCGCATCTCTCCCACTGCGCGCCAAAAGCGATCCGGCGCTGCTCCCCAACCCGAGCCCGAGCAGAAACACCGCGAGCACGATCGAGAACGTGTAGACCGATGCGCCGAGCAGCAGCGACAGCAGCCGTGTCCAAAGAACCTGAGCGCCGAGCGCAGTCAACCCCGAGAACGCGATGGTCAGATAGACGGCCGCCGCTTCGAAGCGGAGCGGCGGTCGATCGGCGACGCGCGTCGGCGCGACCAGCGAGCGATGCGGAGCAAACGTGGCGAGCAGGAGCGCGAGCGCGGTACACAGCGCGTTGATGGCGGCGGCGACGAAGGTCGCGGTCGCCATGTCGTAGAGCCGCAACAGATAGAAGCCGGCGAGCAGGCAGCCGAAGACGGCGCCGGCCAAATTGCCGGTGTAGAGAATTCCGAGCCACGACGCGCCCTGCGGCGTATCTTCGACCCAACGCGCGACACAGGGCAGGGTCGCGCCCATCAGTGCCGTCGGCACCAGGAGGAACGCCGCGCACAGCATCGCCCGGAACAGAATGCCGGTGAACCCGTGGGCGCCGATGCTCGCGTAAAGGTCGGCGGCCGGGGGAAGAAAATACAAGACCAAAATGCCGATCACGCCGACGGCAAGCTCCATGGCCGCATAGACCGCAAGCGGATGCAGCGAGGCCGGAACAAGGCGGGGATAGACGAGGCTGCCGACGCACATCCCGCCCATGAACGTTCCCAGGAGGACGGCAAGCGACGCCGCGGTCGAGCCGATGACGAATTGCAGCAGCTGGAACCAGACAATCTCGTAGATCAGCGCGGCTGCGCCGCTGCCGACGAACAAACAAATGACGAGCGGGTAGAATTTGGCTTGCGCTCCAGAGTGCGGCGCGCGCGGGATATCGCTCATCGGCACCTCCGAAGATTTCAACGGAATGAGGGGAGAATGGCTGGACAGCATGCCCGAGGGGCATGTTTCTGTCCAGCGCTCGCGCCGAGGCTGTGGCCGCTCAAGTTGCGCGTGGGCGCGGCAATACGCGCTCCATAAATCCGACGGCCTGGTAGCTGCGTTTTCCGATCAGCGCGAACGCGGCGCCCTGAGGATCGAGGCATTGCAGGGTCCATCTGCCGTCCAGCGCCTCGATCGGGCCGTTGAGGATCTGGCCGCCGCCGGCCGTCACGCGCTGTGCCGCCGCGTCGACGTTGCCGACGTTGAAGTAATAAAGCCAGAACGGGGTCGGAAAATTCGGCGGCTTGGTCAGCAAGCCGCCGATCGCTTGCCCGTCGGTCGAGAATTGCTGGTAGGTGCCCGTCGCGTCCGGATAGGCGATGTCTCTTTGCCAGCCGAGAAGCTCGCGGTAGAACGCCAACGCCTGCTCACAATCGGTCGTGAGCAGCTCGTGCCAGCCGACGCGGCCCCGGGCGCGCAGCGCGGCGGGCTCCTGTTGGGCGCTTTGCCGTCCCTTGATCAAAGCGAGCGTCGCCATTTGCGGGTCGGCGACGACCGCGAAGCGGCTGATGTCGGCAACGTCCGTCGGCGGCGTGCGGATGGTGCCGCCGAGTTGTCGGACCCGGTCGGCTGCGGCATCGACGTTGTCGACCCCGACATACCCGATCCAGCGCGGTGTCGCGTCGGCTCCTGACACGTCCGGCGGCAGGTTCATCGCCCCGCCGATCATGGCGTCCGCGGCGATGAAAAGGCTATACGCCATGCCGGGCATCGACGCGTCCCGCGTCCCCCAGCCTACGACCTTGGCATAGAACGCCTTGGCGGCCTCGACGTTGGTCGTCAGCAACTCGTACCAGAGAAAACGGCCATGATAGCCGGCCATGCGTGCGTCTCCCATCCGAGCCGCAAGCAATCGCGTCGCCGCGCTCAAGTCAACCGCGCTGTCGGCGTGGCGCGAATTTCGAGACGCAAGCCGGCGATCAGGCGCGGCGCGCGGATCAGCTCGATCCGGCGGCCGCCGCCACGAACTTCAGCGCGACCCCGTTCATGCAATAGCGCAGGCCGGTCGGCTTGGGGCCGTCATTGAAGACATGGCCGAGATGACCGCCGCAGCGGCGGCACGATACCGCGGTGCGCACCATGCCGTAGGTCGTGTCCTTGGTTTCCTCGACGGCATTGTCGAGCGGCGCCCAGAAGCTCGGCCAGCCGGTGCCGCTCTCATATTTTGTCTTCGACGAATACAACGGCAGGTCGCAGCCGGCGCAGGCGAAAGTGCCGGCGCGGTGTTCGTCCAGGAGTTTGCTGGTGAACGGCCGCTCGGTGCCCTCGTGCCGCAGCACGTCGTAAGCCTCCGGGCTGAGCAGCTTGCGCCATTCCTCGTCGGTGTGGGTGACTTCGTAGGTCTTGGCGGCCTTGGTGGCCCCCTTGGCGGCGCTCATCGACCCCGCGATCGCGGCGTGCGGCCGAACGAACCGTCCGATCATGAGCGCGGCCGCTCCCGCGGTGCCGGCTAACAGAACCTGTCGGCGTGACAGCATGCGTCGTCCTCCCAAGGCAGAAACAGCAAAGGCGAAAAACAGCAAAGACGCGGACTTTTTTCCGTATGACAGACGGCAAAGACACGTGACAGCCAACAATCCGTGATGACGGTGTGACAATCGCTCAAATCTTGCGCTCAAATCTTGTCGGGGCACTTCGGGACGAAAGGCGCGTATGTCTGTGCGTCAAACCGTCGGCGCGGGCCCGCGCCTGCCGCCGGTTGCCTGTTCGATGACATCGACCGCGACGGTCAGGCCGTCGCGCGGCACGGCGTTGTGGCCGTAGTCGATGCCGCTTCTGGAGAACGCCGCGGCGAGTGCGGGATCGGCGATGCGGACGACGGCGGCGTTGAGGTCGGCTTGCGCAAACGGCTCCGGCAGCACGATGCCGGAGCCGGCCGCTTGCACGTGTTCGGCATAGCCGCAGCAGCCGGTGACGATCGACGGCAGCCCATTGACCAGGGCTTCCAAAATGACCTGGCCGCTGACGTCGAGCCGGGCCGGGTGAACGAGCAAGTCGGCGGCGGCCAACAGGTCGGTGACATCTTCGCGGAATCCCAGAAAGCGCACGCGTCCGGAGACGCCGAGCCGGCGCGCCTGCCCGGCCGCGCTCCCGCCGTCGCCGTAGTCCTTGGTCACGCCGACGACGAGCAGGACGGCGTCGGGCCGTGTCGCCAAAGCCGTCAGCACGCGGTCGAGGCCCTTGGTGCGCGGCTGGGCGCCGATCCACAGCCAAACCCGTTGGTCGCCCGTAATGCCGAGCGCCGCGCGCCGCGCTTTGCGCTGGGATGGTTCGCGCAGCTCAGGCTGCCGGCGGGTGTCGTCGAGACCCGTCGGCATGACGGTGAAGCGTTCCGCACCAAGACCCCAATGGCGGCGATAGCTCGCCGCCGCGGCGTTGGTCAGCGCGATGATGTGGGTCGTCGCATCGGGACGAAAGCTTTCCCCCTCCAGGCGTAGCCGCGCCCGATAGCGCGGCAGCGCGCGCTGCCACCAGCGCCGCGGCCGCTCCGCAACCGGCGGATCGGCGCAATAGAGCACATCGAGCCCGATGAGCTTGTTGAAGCCGACGACGCGATCGAACTTCCCGGCCGTCGCCGCGGTGAATTTCCTGGCGAAGGCCCAGTCGATGCCGTGGTTGGTGTGCGCACCAACCGGCAGCAGCGTGATCGAGAGGTCTGCCGCGGCGCCCCAGCGGTTCTCCGCCGTGAAGACCCTGACGTCGTGGCCGCGGCGCGCCATGAGCCGCGCCAGACGGACGCAATCGCGCTGCAGCCCGCCTTCCGGAAACAGTCGAACGATGCCGAATGCCACGCGCAAACGAGCGCCTCCCGAACCATCGAAGTTTTCTAGCACCGTCCTTGGCGCCGTCGGCGACAAAAACACCAAAAAAAGACCGGGCCAAAAGGCCCGGTCTTAGTTCGCCGGCGTGGGGGCGCCGACGACCACCTTCGAGAGGGGAACATCTGCGTGCACATAAGGCGCCGATCCGGGAGGATGGTTGGCGCCGATTGCCTGCAGCGTCTTGATATATACGCAATTCATGGGCCCTCCCTGCAACACACCTGTGGACATGTCAGCCATGCGTACCGCGGGGCGCGGCGCGAGCAAATACGGCCCGCATTTTTTCCCCGCAGAAGTGGCGTGAGAGACTAGAAACTCCAGCGCTGCGCGTTGGCGACGAGAAAGTCGCGAAACGCCTGCACGCGCGCCACCGTCTTGAGCTCTTCCGGATAGACGAAATAAGCGTCGAACGCGATCGGATCGGCGTCGCTGAACAGCTGCACCAGCCCGCCGTTCCCCTCGACCAGATACTCCGGCAGCATCGCGATGCCGAGCCCGCGCTGGCAGGCGCGCAGAATGCCGAGAATGTTGTTGATGATGAGATGCGGCGTGCGCGGCCCTTTGCCGTCGCGCGCCACCTCGATGAGCCAGCGCGAGCGCTGCAGGTAACTCGGTACGTTGCCGCCGAGCACCAGCACGCGGTGATTGTCGAGATCGTCGTAGGTGCGCGGCGTGCCGAAGCGCTTGAGATATTCCGGCGACGCGTAGGCGTGGAAGTGCACCGAGAACAATTTGCGCTGGATGAGGTCGGGCTGCGTCGGCTGCCGTAACCGGATGGCGACGTCGGCCTCGCGCATGGCGAGGTCGAGCTCCTCGTCGGTGGTGAGGAGCGTGATGCGGATCTCCGGAAACAGATCGAGGAATTCGCCGAGCCGCGGGGTCAGCCAATGCACGCCGATGCCCGGCGTCGTGGTGACGCGCAGATCGCCGTTCGGCTGTTCGCGGCTGTCGGTCAATTTGACCCGCGCCGCTTCGAGTTTCATGAACACGTCGTGCGCGGTGCGATAGAGGAGCTCGCCCTGCTCGGTCAGAATGAGCCCGCGGGCGTGGCGGTGAAACAGCGACACCGCCAACTCCTGTTCGAGCGCGCTGACCTGCCGCGACACCGCGGATTGCGACAGCGAGAGCTGCTCGCCGGCATGGGTGAAACTGCCAGCCTCGGCGGCGGCATGAAAGACTTTCAGCTTATCCCAATCCATCTCATCACTTTCTCCCTCTCCCCGCGCGCGGGGAGAGGGTCGGGGTGAGGGGGCCTCTCCGCTGGCTCAGACTCGCGGAGAGGCCCCCTCATCCGCCGCGCTTCGCGCGACGACTTCTCCCCGCACGCGGGGAGAAGTAATGTTTATTCCGCCGCGGCGCTGAGCTGCGCATGCGCGGCGAGGAAACGTTCGGCCTCGAGCGCCGCCATGCAGCCCAGTCCGGCCGCGGTCACCGCCTGACGGTAGACCTCGTCGGCGACGTCGCCGGCGGCGAACAGGCCGGGGACCGAGGTCGCGGTCGAATGCGGGGCGGTCTTGACGTAGCCCGACGGCTTCATTTCGACCTGGCCGGCTACCAGTTCGGTCGCCGGCTTGTGGCCGATGGCGATGAAGATGCCGTCGACCGCGCGCTCGGTGACCGCGCCGGTCTTGATGTTCTCGAGCCGCGCGTGGGTGACCTTGCGCGGGTTTTCCGCGCCGACGATGTCGTCGAGCACGGTGTCCCACACGAGCTCGATCTTCGGATGCTTGAACAGCCGGTCCTGCAGGATCTTTTCCGCCCGCAGGCTGTCGCGCCGGTGCACCAGCGTGACCTTGGCGGCGAAATTGGTGAGGAACAGCGCCTCTTCGACCGCGGTGTTGCCGCCGCCGATCACCAGCACGTTCTTGTTGCGGTAGAAGAAGCCGTCGCACGTCGCGCAGGCGGAGACGCCGTAGCCGCGGAATTTCTGTTCCGACGGCAGATCGAGCCAACGCGCCTGGGCGCCGGTCGCGAGAACGAGCGTCTCGGCGATATAGACGGCCCCGGAATCGCATTCGATGCGGAACGGCCGCCGCGAAGCGTCGACCTTGGTGACGTAGTCGGCGACGAACCTGGTGCCGACGTGCGCCGCCTGCTTCGCCATCTGCTCCATCAGCCAGGGGCCCTGGATGACGTTGGCAAAACCCGGATAATTCTCGACGTCGGTCGTGGTGGTGAGCTGGCCGCCGACCTCGACGCCCTGGATCATGATCGGCTCGAGCATGGCGCGGGCGGCGTAGATCGCCGCCGTATAGCCCGCCGGGCCCGACCCGATGATGACGACCTTGGCGTGCGTGGTAGCGTGGGGGGAGTTTGTCACCGGCTCTTCCATCGCAATAGGCGCTAACGCGCCGCGACGGCGGGCGTTAAAGCAGTGAATCTAAATTCGCCGGGGCTAAGCGCCGCCGGACCGCCCCCGATCCGCGACTGCCACGAGCCGCCAATCGCCATCCGAAACGACCGGCAGCCCCGCGACCGGTTGTCCGCAATCTATGCATTCTCAAGAGCCATGCAAGATACGCAATGCCCCCGGTCTTTTTCTCTCTCCGGGTTTTCGACCGAGGGTTAATGGCGGCGTTTGTCCCGGAGCGCTTAGCGGCATTTTGCAAACCGCCTGCGGCACTTTGTTAGTTCCGTTTTGATATGGAACCTCTTGGCGACCGAACGCGTACGCCTTTGGCGCGCGCCGCGGCGCGAACGAGCGTGGGCTTGCGAACGCGCTCGCGGACTGGCGGCGCCTCGCAAAAAGCGCGGTGCAGGGCCGCGATCACCTCGCGGGTTTCCGGCCGCGCCAGCGAGTAGAAGATGTTCTTGCCGTCGCGGCGCGTCTCGACCAGGCCTTCGGCGCGCAGCCGCGCGAGCTGCTGGGAAATCGCCGGCTGGCGCAGACGCAGCGCATCCTCGATTTCGCTGACCGTTTTTTCCTCTTCGAGCAGCATGCAAAGAATCAAGAGCCGGGCCTCGTGCGCCAGCGCCTTGAGGAATTCGCTGGCGCGTTGCGCGCTGCCCATGAGTGCGTCAATGTCGAGCGCTGGGTCGTTGCGGTCGCGGGAACGTTGCGGCTTCATTATGAACGGACTTGTTGGGGATTTTGCCCGCATAAACCATTAGCCCCGCATAAATGCAACCGGCACGCCAGTCGGTGCGTGCCGGCTGTTCTCACCCGCCGGGCGCTAAACGCCGGCCCCGCCACGCTGCAACTTCTCGCCGAAGGCGAGCAGGAAGGCGAGGCTGCGCTGGGCCTCGGGCTTCGACAACATCGACAGCATCGCGAACACGCCGCCGCGCGGCGGCGTCCGCGCGGTCTCCTCGGCCGCCTCCTCGACCGCGAGGCGCGTGTTCTGCGCCAGTTCGCCCATCGCCTCGTTGCCGACGGTGTTGATCATCTGTTCGAAGAAGGTGAACAGCCGTTCCACCATGTTGTCGGTCAGGGCGTTGCGCATCGCGTGCATCATCATCAGCGTGTCGCACACCGTGTCGAGCGCGCCGACCTTGTGCAGTTCGGTCAGCGCGATCGATCAGCGCGTGCACGGCCGCGCTGGTGTCTTCATCGTTGAGCCGATCGATCAGTTCGAGCGCGTTGGCGCCGGTGACCGCCAGACGCTCGACCATGTTGTCGGTCAACGCCTCGCGCGCGGCCAGCGTCAGCCGCGTCATTTCGTCGGGCGGCTGATTGGTGAGGGTGATGTCGCTCATGGTCGGCCTCCTCACAGCAAGCCGCGCGCGGACAGCCAGTACAGCCGGTTGTAGGCCAGCTTGAACCAGTGCATCATCTGCGACGGCGGGCCGGGATTGGGCGGCGTCGTGTAGTTGAACCAGACATAGGTCCCGGTATTCAATCCGGTCTCGACGAAGCAGAACACCTTGCCGTCGTAGTCTGCGCGCCCAGCGGTCTTCCTTGATCAGCGAGGCCAGATTGTCGACGATGGTGTCGGCCTCGAAATGCGCGGTCGAGCCGGCTTTCGAGATCGGAATGTTGGTGGTGTCGCCGACGACGAAGACGTTGTTGGAGCCTTCGCGCAGCAGCGTGTTGCGATCGGTCGGCACCCAGCCGCCGGCGCCGAGATTGGAATCGGTGATCACCTGCTGGCCGCTGTGCGGCGGAATGGCGATCAGGAGGTCGTATGGAAGCGTGGTGCCCTCTTCCGAGGTGATGGTTTTCGCCCTTGGCATCGACCGACTTGGTATTGAAGAAGATCTCCGACTTGATGCCGAAGCGGTCGAACTCCGGCACCGCCCATTTCGCCACCGGCTCGAGCGCGTGCAGCCGCCCGATCGGATAGGTATAGGTGATCTCGCTCTTGTCGATGACGCCTCTTGCCGGCCAGGAAGTCGCGCAACATGAAGGTGATCTCGAGCGGCGCCACCGGGCACTTGTGCGGCACATTGACGTTGACGACGATCTTGCCGCCCTTGAAGTCGGCGAGCGCGTCGCGCATCTTGCGGGCACCTTCGAGGTCGTAAAACCAGTGCGCGCCCTCGGCCATGCCGGGAATATTGTCGGGCCGGATGCGCGAGCCCGTGGCGATGACCAGGAAGTCATAGTCGTAGGATTTGCCGGATTGCGTCGTCACCGACCTGCTTGTCCGACGTCGATATGCTTGGCCGGATCGACGAGGAAGCGGACGCGGCGGTCGAGCACCTTGCGCTGGTCGCGGAACAGCTCCGATTCGCGCATCCGCCCGAACGGCACGTAGAGCAGCCCGGGCTGATACAGGTGGGTCTCGGTCGCTCCCAGCATCGTCATGCGCGACGCTGCCCGACGACAGTTCGTCGCGCAGCTGCCGGCACAGGCCGTTGGCGACGATAGTACCGGCGAGACCGCCGCCGACGATCAGAATCTTCTTAGCCATTTTGCTTCCCTCCCTCGAGTTATTGGCTTCGCGCGCGACACGCGAAGGCCGTTTCTATTTCGCTTTGCGCACGACGATGCTCCAATAGCCCTCCTGCTGGGTCACGCCGACCAGTTCGTGATGGACCTTGCTGACCCATTGCGGGATATCGCTCACCGAGCCCTTGTCGCTCGACCACACTTCGATGTCGTCGCCGATCTCGACCAGCTTGAGGGCCGCGATCAGCTCCATCAGCGGACCGGGGCAAAAGGCGCCACGGGCATCGATTTTTTGTTTCACACTCACCGGATCGCTTCCCTCACAAGGTGATGAACTGGCCGTTCTCGGCGTCGGACAGAAACTTGGTGAGGCCGAGCGCACCGTCGAACAGGCCGTCCTCCAGCGCGGTCAATTCCCAGCCCTTCACATCGAGCGCCATCGAGCATGCCCACAGCTTGAGGTCGCCGAGCTCCTTGCCCTGCCGAAACAACGTCATGGCGTCGGGCGCGTGCTTGTCCTTGAGCAGCTTGGAAAACGCGCCGCCCTGGTAGCGCACCTCCGCCGGAACGTCCTTGGCGAACGCCAGGATGGCGTTCATGCTGACGAACACCTCGACCGGCCGCTCGGACACGGCGCCGACCGAAGCCATCATGGCCGCCATCTGCACCTTTTCGTGCTCGCCGGAGCACAGCATGATGTAGAGCGCATTCGATGCCATCGAATTCCTCTGCCCGCGAGTGCCCTAAGACGTCCGCTTGATGACGAAACTGAAGATTTTGCCGTCAGCCTTCGATTCCAGAAGCTCGTTGCCGGTCGCCCGGCAAAACGCCTCGAAATCCTTCACGGCGCCCGGATCGGTGGCGAGCACCTCGAGCGTGCCGCCCATCGTCACGTCCTTGAGCGCCTTTTTCGCGCGCAGGATCGGCAGCGGGCAGTTCAGTCCCTTCGCGTCCAAAATCTGGTCGGCCATTTCGCTCTCTCTTCGCTCAGATGAACAGATTGATGTCGCACTTGGTGGCGTTTTCGATGTAGGTCGCCGCGCCGCCCAGGATCGGGCCCTCGATCATGTCGTCGAGCTTGTACTCGAACAGATCCATGGTCATCTGACAGGCGATCATCTTGACGTCGGCTTCCACCGCCATGGCGCGCAGCTCTTCGATCGAGGCGACGCCTTTTTTCTTGATCAGATTCTTCATCATCGACGTCGCCGCGGCATCGACGCCGGGAATGACCGAGACGATGTTCGGCATGCCGATATGCATCCCCAGCATCGGCATCGACATCGCGGGGTTGCCCAAGGTCGTCACGCTCATGTCGAGCTTCTTTTTCAGCAGCGTCAGGCCGTAGAAGGTGAAGAACATGGTCACGTCGAGGCCCATCGCCGCGGCCGTGGTCGCCAGGATGAAGGGCGGATAGGCCCAATCCAGCGAGCCCTTGGTCACGATCATCGACATGCTCTTGGTATTGCTGTCTTTGCTCATGGTACGACCCTTTCGTCGTTCAGCCGCAACTTTTTGCGTTCAGAATTTCCACAGCACGATCACCAGAACGAGAACTGCGAGAAACACCGTCTCGGCCACGATCAGCGCGATCGCACGGCCGCCGACTTCCGCCATCGCCTTGAGCGACGTTTTCATGCCGAGCGCGGCGATCGCCGTCACCAGGCACCAGCGCGAGATGTCCTTGAGGGCGGCCAGCACCGAAGCCGGAATGACGCCCAGGCTGTTGATCACGACCAGGACGGCAAAGACGACGAGGAACCCGGGCAATTGCCGCCCGGCCTTGGAGGTGTTGTGGGCGTGGAAGACGAACGACAGCCCCACCACCACCGGCAGCAGCATCGCCACCCGCAACAGCTTGGTGAACGTCGCCACCTTACCAGTCTCTTCCGAGACGCTGAAGCCGGCGCCGACGACCTGGGCGACGTCGTGGATGGTGCCGCCGAGGAAAACGCCGATCGCGGCGTGGTCGAGATGAAAGAAGCCGATGATTACCGGATAGACGATCATCGCGATCGTGCTCAGCGCGGTCACGCCGATCACGGTGAAAACCGTGTCGCGCTCGTGATTTTCGCCTTTCGGCAGCACCGACGAGATCGCGAGCGCCGCGGAAGCGCCGCAGATCGCGACGGCGCCGGCGGTCAAAATTCCGAACGGCCGGCTCAGGCCCACGGCGCGCGCGCCCATCACGCCGAACAGAATGGTGAGCGTGACCGCGCCGATCACCATGACGACCGGCGTCGGGCCGAGCTTCATGATTTCGCTGATGGTGATCTGCGCGCCGAGCAGGCCGACGGCGACGCGCAGCACACGCTTCGACGCGAACTCGATTCCGGCGACGCAGGGTCCTTCCTGCGACAGAAAATAGAACGCCATGCCGAGCAGCAGCGCGAACAGCATCACCGGTCCGCCGTAGCGCTCGGACAGAAAGGTCGCGGCGATGGCAATGATCAGGCTGACCAGCACGCCCGGGAAATAGGTCCGAAACAGCGCGGTGGCGTCGAGGCCGCGGCCGATCAGCGACGGTTTGTTGTCTGCGATTTCGGTCACTGCAACTCTACCTCGCTTACGCGCATCCGGCAAAATTGTCCGCGGTCATCTTGGCCTCGTAAGGCGCCGCGACCGCGGTGCCCGGCGTGAGGCTCGCTTTGGCGGCGGCCCAGTCCTTGGCACGCACTTTGACCAACCAGCCTTCGCCATAAGGGTCGCTGTTGGCGAGCTTCGGGGTGCCGGTCAGCGCCTCGTTGACTTCGGCCACATCGGCGTCGAACGCGAGCTTCGCCGGCCCGACCCATTTGCCGGACTCGATCGTCGCGCACGATTTGCCGGCCTGCACAACGCGGCCGGCTTTCTTCGCGGTGAAGGCAACGAGCTGGCCGGCCATGGCGGCCGCCACCGCCGTCATCCCGACGGTGACGGTGCCGTCGCTATTCTCGCGGTACCAGATGTTGTTTTCGACATCGTAGAGCAGGTCATCGGGAAGTTGGCAGCCTCGGACGATCGGCATGTGGTTCTCCTTCGATCACGCGATGGCGGCTGGCTGGGAATTTGCGTCGTCGCGCCGCAGCGGCCGCGACGAGCAACAGAATTCGCCAAGCCCAGCCACTTCGAGCTTGCCGCCGATGAAGAGCGCCAAGTGTCGCGCCACCATGGCGGCGAGACGGAGCCGGCGCGCGGTGTCCGCGTGCGTCGGATCGAGGCGCACCAGATTGTGGTGATAGACGAGCTCGCGGCAGGTCTCGCGGCAGGCGTTGAAGCTCGCGTCGCCCCGCGCGCCCTGGCGCTGCAGTGCCAATAGCCGGAAACCTTCGAACGTGTCGCACGTCGGCGTCGCATCGTGCGCCGCGAGCCAGTTTTCCAGGATCGCCTCGCCCAGCGCCAACAATTCCGCGGCATGTTCCGACGCCGATGCGACAAGCGCGGCGTCCGGCGACGCGATCAGCGCGTCGAGACGCGCCGTCATGACATCGAATGGGCCGGCAGAGGTCGCAGCCATCAGCCCAGCCCCCGTTCGCGCAGGAACCCGGCGGACGCGGACATGTTCTCGTGTACGCCGACCTTGCGCGCCGACAGGCCGAGCGCCATTCCGAGCAGCTGCGTGAAATAGACAATCTTCACGCTGGTCTTGCGGCCGAGCACTTTCTCGGCGCGGACCTGATGCATTTCGAGACCGGTGTGACAGGTCGGACACTCGGTGGCGATGACATCGGCGCCGCAGGCTTCCGCCGTGGTCAAGAGATTGAGCACGAGCTTGGTCGAGGTGTCGCAGTCGGAAAGCGTGTGGGCGCCGCCGCAGCACGCCGTCTTGAGCGGATAATCGACATTCTCTGCGCCGGCGGCCGCCAAGAGGTCGTCCATGAAATGCGGCTTCGCGGTCGAACTCCGAACCCGGCCCTTTGTCCTTCTCCGGAAAGATGTGGCGCGGCCGCGTGTACATGCAGCCGTAATAATTGGCGATCTTGAGCCCCTTGAGCGAATTCTTCACGCGCGCCCTGAGACCGTCCTCGCCGATCGCTTGCTTGATCCAGTCGAGCGCGTGAATGGTCTCGACCTTGCCGGCCTCGTAAGTCTCGTGTCCGGCTTTGCGCGACAGTCGGCCGTTGACCTCGCGCGAATTGGCGTCATTCGCGAGGTCGTATTCCGCCTTTTTCAGGTTGTGATAGCAGCCGTTGCACGGCGCCATGACGGTGTCGAAGCCCATCTTTTCGGCGATCGAGAGATTCCGCGCCGACAGATAGGTCTGCAGTTTGGGGTCGATATTCTTGACCTCCATCGCCCCGCAGCAATTCCAGTTGTCGAGTTCCGCAAGTTCGAGGCCCAGCGCCTTGCCAAGCTCCTTGGTGGAACGATTATAGGCGTGGCCGGTCCCTTCCAGCGCGCAACCGGGATAGTAGGCGACTTTTTGGTACTTGCCGCTCATTGCTCGGCTCCTTGCGCAGACAGGCCCAACGCACGGCGATCGGCCGCCTTGCGCTCGTCGACATACTCGGCGATGGCCGCGCTCGCACGGCCCCAGCCGCGGGTGCGCGGATGAAACAACGTGGCAAGGCCGAGTTTGATCAACAGTCCGACCGGCAGCCGGCTGGCCAGGCCGCGCACGAGCGCGATCAGCCAATCCTGGAACAGCGGCTGCTTGGTGCGCGCGAAGAACTGCCGGAGCACCAGCCCGTCCTCGATCTTGCCGGTCGCGAACACCTGTTCGGAGAACGCCTCGTCGAACACCATCGAAGGCTTTTTCTCGGTATGGCCCTTTAGCTCCAGCCAATGCGCGGTGGCTTTCATCACGCCTTCGGGATTGACGTCGCGCGGGCAGGCGTACGTGCATTTGTTGCAGGACACGCACTGCCAGACGATGTCCTTGTCGCGCAGCAGCTCATCTTCGAACCCCATGCGGATCAGGTAGATCCAATAGCGCGGGTTGAAGTCCGGGTTGATGGCGTTGACGGTGCAGGAATTGGTGCACGAGCCGCATTGCCAGCAACGGTGAATGAACTCGCCGCCCGGCAGCGCCGCGATCTCTTCCTCCATCCGCTCGTTGTAGTCGGTCACGGCGCGCGAGTTGATGAACGTGCTCCAGTGCCCGGAGAACGTCGACGCCTTCGATCTCCAAGTGCTCGTGCGTGACGAGATTCTCGGGGCGGATCAGCGATTTTTCGTAAATCGGCATAATCGCTCCTTCACGAGCTCAGCTGGCGCAGTTCGCCGAGCACATAGGCTTCGCCGTCGATCAGCTTGAGCCGGGTGCGGCCGGATTCGGTATCGACCGCGTCAAGTCCCAGCAGGCGGCGAGTATGCGCCATCGCGTCGGCCTTGCCGCCGCCGCAGAAATCCGCGTGCAGATACTGGCCGCCCCGGTCGTTGATGTAGGCGGCATATATGTGAGCGCAGAGCAGGTCGGTATAGAACGCCAGGTCACGGAAAACACCGTTCGCCTGTAGAAAGCCGTCCAGTTCCTCGCGCAACGTCGCGAAGGTGGCAAAGCCGTCGCCCACTGCGATTGTGCCGGCGTCGACATCATTGTCGCTGTGCCAGATTTCGCGCAGCACGCCGGTGTTGACGCGAGCGTCCCACATCCAGCGGGTCATCAGCGGATAGCGGTCGGGAGCGGTGAAGTGAAGCACTTCGGCGGCAAGATCGCGCGACCAGCGGTGTTCGCGATCGGCGGGGAAGCTCGCCACGAATGCGCCAATACGTTGATCCGCGGTCGCGACATCGGACCAGCCGTCCAGCAGCGCGACAAGCCGGGAGCGCATCGCGGGGAAACCGTTGCGGCCAAGCCAGACACCGATCCGCCGGCGCACCGGCGTGGTGAAGGCGGCGAGATCGTAGAACTCGGGCTCGGTCAACTCGCTGATCTGGCCCTTGCCGAGCACTTCCTCGAACAGGGAGGCCTTGAGCGAAAGCGCGCCGACATAGCGCTCGACGCCGCCGGTGTCTTCGGCGCTCTCGACAAGATTCTCGAAGGCACGCCGCAGCTTGGGACCGGATAGATCGAGCACCGGCTGCGCCGGTACCGGCGCGGCCTTGGCTTTATGGCTGCCGATCGCCCACATCATTCAGCCGCCTCGAGCAAGGCGCTACGGACCAGAGTGAGTGCCGCCATCGCCGCGGATTGCCCTTGCGCAATGGAGTCGTCGATGGTCTCTGGTCCCGTCGCTGCGCCGGCGACGAAGACGCCGGGCCGCGAGGTCGCCGACATGTCGGAATAGGTCGACGCTTTCTGGATGTGGCCGTACTTCTCGAGCTTAACGTCGAACACCGCGGACAACGTCATGTTGTCGACATTAGGGTCCATGCCGATCGCGTGCACGACCATATCAAAGGGAATGGTGATGGGACGCTTCACCAGCGTGTCTTCGCCCTTCACGATCAGGCGCTTGCCGTCGGAGGTCACCTCGGCGATGCGCGCCTTGATGTACTTGACCTTATATTTCTCCTGGCTCTCCCAGTAGTATTGACCCTCGTACAGGCCGAAGGTGCGGATATCCATGTAGTAGATGTAGACGCTACACTTAGGCAGCGCCTCGCGGATTTCCATCGCCAGGTTCGAAGACACCGTGCAGCAGATTTTGGAACACCATTCGCGGCCGATCTGGCGGTCGCGCGAGCCGACGCACAGAAGAATGGCGACCCGCTCGGGCTCGCGCCCGTCGGACGGGCAACGTACGCCTTTGCCCGACGAGAACATCTGCTCTACCTGGGTGGTAGTGACAACGTCGGGATAAGTGCCGAAGCCCCATTCCGGCTTGTTGACCGAGTCGAAGTGCGTGAAGCCGGTGCACAGGATGGCAGCGCTTGCGTCGATATTCGTTCCGTCTGACAGCGTGGCGCGAAAATCGCCGGGGCCACCGACGAACGTCTTGACCGTCGTATTTGTCCTGACATCGACGAGTTTGTCGGTCTCGATCCGCTTGACCATGCCGCCGATGGCGTCCTTGGCCCACTCGCCGCTCGGCACTAATTTGGCGTAGCCCGACAGGATCGGCGCGCCGCCGAGTTGGACGGCCTTGTCGACCAACACGACGCGCTGCCCGGCTGCGGCCAGCGCATGCGCGGCCGACAACCCGGACGGACCGCCACCGACGATGAGAACCGGACGATTCATTCCGCGCCTCCCGGAAGTGCGGCGACGGCCTTGGGCTTGACGTAGCCCGGGCCCGAGGTGATCGCGCGCTTGGGGTCATAGAGGGTTTCGATGCGGCCGGCCTTGACCTCGTCGAGGTATTGCTCGAACTCGATCTTGGCCTTCTGCCAATCGATGCCGAGCTTCTCCAGCAGGCCCTCGAACGGCGAGGCGTGCCAGTGCAATTGCGCCAGCTTGTAGGGATGTGCGCCAAGCGCCAGCGCGGCGAATTGGCAATCGGCCAGGATCGGCAGCGCATAGACCTTGTCCACCGCCTTGCCGATCCACTGGTTCTTGTCGAGCGTGGTGATGCAGCCGGTGTCGTGGCCGACCATAACGTTGGCCTTCGCTTCGTCCACCGCTACTTTGATCTTGCGATCGATGGCGAAGGAGCGGGTGAACTCGCGCTCGCCGATGATGTGGCGGAAGCCGAAGCCGCAGCAATCGTACCAAGTGGAATAGTCGATCACCTGGGCACCGAGTGTCTGCATCAGGCCGGTGGACACGGCGACGCGGTTGCCGTCCATCACGGTGTCGTCGTAGATCACGTCCTCGGGCACCATCTTGTAGACGTGGCAGGCCGGGTGAATGGTGGCGCGAATATTGCTGACGTCGACCATTTGATGCTGCTTGATGCGGTCGCGCATCACATGCAGCCATTCCGAATAGTGGACCACTTCCTCGGGGATCAGCAGCTTGCCGTCAACCAGACGGCCGAGCTTGCCGAGGATCTTCTTCACCTGCTCGCGCAGCTCGGCGGAGTGCATGAGGAAGATGCGCATTTCCTTGTAATTGCCGAACGAGGTGCCGCAATGCACGAGCGGGTAATAGGTGCCGACCGGCAGGCCCTGCGCCTTCGCCGAAACGTAGGCCTGGTGGAAGTTACGCAGGAACACGGCGGCGAGGCTGACGACATTACCGATCCCGGAGCCGTGATAGTTCCAGGCCGTGCACGAGGTCTGGTCGGTCTCGTCGAGATAGCGCGTGCCGAGCTTGTTCATCAGCCACATCACGCTCGACGGATAGCCGGGAATGTTGCCGCACTGGCCGCACGATTTGTGGTGCCAGAGGTTGGTAGTGGGGATGCGCTTTTCCCAGCCATAGAGCGTGCGCGCGACCACCGGCTGGTGCCGGTCGTCGATCCGGTGGACGAGAATCTCGCCGTCCTTCTCGAGCTGCCACATGGCGTCGCGGATGTCGGCGACGCGGTCCTTGTTGGTCAGCATGGAGCGGCGGTCGATCTTAGCCTCCACCCAGGAGGTGGCCGCTTGCACCTCGCTCGGCGTCAGGTTGGACGGACGCCATTCGTTGCCGAAGCCGGTGAACGCCGGCTGACCGCTGTCGGACTTTTCCAAGACTTCCTCCTTCGCCGGCTGAAGCGACGCTCACTCGGCCGCGTCTTGTTCCTGTTGCTCGAGCCATTCGGTGTACTCTTCGCGCTTCTCGTCCATCACGTCATTGACGACGTCGAACAAGTTCTCGTCGACCATCTCCAACTGATCGAGCACGCCGGTGGCCTCCCAGATCGAGTAAAGCTCGACCGAGGTCTTCAAATTGACCTCCCAGGCCGTGTCCATCGTGTGCATGGTCGGCACCGGAATGGCCTTGCGCAGGATGGCGAGCGGGGCGTCGACCTTGGTGACGTTCGGGCCCCAATCCGGGAACGCCTCGCGGGTGATCATGTTGGGCGCGAGCTGGTTGCCGGTGGAAATCACCTTGAGCAGCACGCGAGAGAACGGCCGCAACACGTCCTTGGCCGATTGCATGCCGTGCTTGATCGCGACCTCGCGCATGATCATGACGAGGCCGCCGGGGGAATTCTGGAAAGGGCAGCGCGCCGCGCAGGTATAGCACTGCGCGCAGGACCAGATTTTCTCCTGCATCGCGTCATAGATGCCCTCGAGATTCTCGGTCCAAAGGAGCTGGACGATCTCGCGCGGCGAATAATCGTAGTAGTGCGCCGACGGGCAGGTGGCGGTGCAGATCCCGCAGTTGAGGCAGCCGTGCAGCTCGTGGTCGTAGAGAACGTGCGAGCGGATATCGTCGAAGACTTCTTCGAGCTTTTCGTACGGAACGACGGGTATCGACGAAACCGGGTCGCCGATCAGGTCGCTGTGTTCGGCCGTGTGGACGAGGTTCGCGCTCATCAGTAGGTCAGCACCCTGGCTTCGTCATTTTCCATGACGTCCTCGATGACCTTGGCGCCGCCGACGATCCCTTCGCATTCGGGAATGAGGTCCGCCTCGGTCATGTCAAACAGATCAAGATTGGGCGAGCAGCAATAGAATTTGACCCCGGCGTCGTGCGCATCCTTGATGAAGTCGTAGACCGTTTTCGGCGAGCCCGGCTTGACGACCAGCTTTTCGGCGACGCCCTTCT
Organism: uncultured Pseudomonadota bacterium; assembly: GCA_963836095.1. Lineage (GTDB taxonomy): Bacteria > Pseudomonadota > Alphaproteobacteria > Rhizobiales > Xanthobacteraceae > BOG-931. The sequence goes on along the minus strand of CAWIHU010000007.1, from coordinate 405,261 downwards.
TCATCAGCTGTCCCGCGGTCGCGGTGCACACGACCTCGACCTCGTAATCCATCGCCGCGGCGACCGTCGCCTGAAAGAACGGCGCGCCAAGTTCCTCGCCGTTGCGCGGGTCGGTGTTGACCATGATGATGATGAGTTTCTTCGCCATTCCCTTGCCGCTTCCCTTAGCCGCTTCCCTTGGTCTCGACCGCCCTATTCGATACTTCGCGCACGCCAGCTCGTTGAGCTGGATCAATGGCAGCAGTTATCCTTTACATATTCGAATCTATGAATGAATGCCATAGGGCTGGTGAAGAAAAGTTGCGGCGCGGAACTATGGTAACGGCGGCTTAGGTGCGCTGCGGCATAAGATGCGTGACGCCGATCAGGCCGACCATGATTTCAGCGAGCGCCACGGCGATTTCGCTTTGCGCGGCGCGCAGCGCGGCAAGCGTTTCCGCCGTTCCTTCAGGGACTTCATCGAATTCCATGATCAGATCCTCGACCATCGCCGACTTGATGCCGGGATGGCCGAGGAAGCCGAAGCCATTGTCACCACACTGAAACAACAAGGGTTCACCGTGGTTTCCGACCGCCAACACGCGGGCACCAGCCGGCAGCACCGGACGGTCGCGCATATAGATCGCAGTCGGAAAACTTTCCGGCAATCGACCCTCGAGCGCGTCCGGGATCGCCCGGCGCGCCTTATCAACGATGAAACGCAACGGCGCCTCCTCGGCGCCGCCACCTGCGGCCGTGCTCAGGATGCAGGCGCCGATACCGATGCCGATCACCGGCAATCCGCGGTCGAGAAAGCTCTTGGTCAGCCGCAATTCCGCGCCGAGGCTCGGCACCAGATTGCCGCTGACGATGCCCAGCGGGCCGGCGCCGAGCAGCACGAGACCATCGAAATCATCAGCATTCGGAGGCACGACGGCACCCGGAGCGAACGGCCGGCAATAGCGAAAGCGGATATTGCGGCCCTCGAAATGATCCTCGATCAGGCCGAGATAGTCGGATTCGACGTGCTGAAGAACGCACAAGGTTTTCATGCGGCGATCGCCACCCAGAGCACGGCGCCATTTTTTGCGCTTACACGACACTAGCGCTGGGCATCGAAAACATATATAAAAATATGCATGTGAAAAATGATGCGAGGGGAGCGCGCTCGAGACAATGGCCTGGTTCGACCTGTTGCGCGAGATCGAGCCGTTCGACGAACTGCCGTTCGATCAAGGGCTTGTCGATAGGTTGGAAGACGCGGCAGAGGAGCGGCCGCTCGGGGTGCTGCGGTTCTTCACGCCGACCTTTCGCTCCTACGCCAGCGAAGAACTCGAGGGCTGCGGCAAGACGAGCTTCCCGGCGTTTTCGATCACCGGCGGCGCCTGCGCGCTCAATTGCGATCATTGCCAAGCGAAAATCCTCGAACCGATGATCGCCGCGACGAGCCCGGCGGAACTCGAGCGCAAGGTCCGGGATCTTATTCTCCTCAAGGATTTGCGCGGGTTCCTGCTGTCGGGCGGCTCCAACCGCCGCAACGAGGTGCCCTATCGAGCGCTATTATCCGACCATCGCCAAGCTCAAGCGCGAGTTTCCCTATCTGCGCATCGCCGCGCATTCCGCCTTGCTCAATGAACAAGACGCCAAGGCGATGGAAGCGGCCGGCATCGACGTGGCGATGACCGACGTGATCGGGGCGCGGGAGACGATCAGCGACGTCTATCATCTCGATCGCCCGGTCGCCGATTTCGAGGCGACGCTCGCGGCGCTCAGCGCGACCAAGATGGAGATCGTGCCGCATATCGTCATCGGGCTGCATTACGGCCGGCTGCTGGGCGAGGAGAACGCGCTCGATATCGTCGCGCGCTATCCGGTCGCGGCGCTGGTTCTGGTCGTGGTCACCCCGATCTACGCGCCGCCGGACAAGCCGTTCGCGACGGTCTCGACCGACGATGTCGCCAGGATTTTCGTCGCGGCGCGCAGCCGCGTCCGCCACGCGCCGGTGCAACTCGGCTGCATCCGTCCGCCGGGCCGGCACAAACTGGTCACGGACGCTTATGCGGTGATGGCCGGCTTCGACGGCATCGCCTATCCCGCCGAAGGCATCGTGGCGCTTGCCCGCGCCATCGGGCGCCCCATCGAACAAAATCATGCCTGTTGTTCGATCGCGTTGGATGGCCTTTCCGGCCGCGGCGCCTGCGCCGCATAGGGACATGGCGACATGACCATCGAGACACCGGATGTTGTCGTGGTCGGCCTCGGACCGGCGGGAAGCCGCGCGGCGGCAACGGCCGCGGCCGCGGGCCTCGCGGTCGTGGCGCTGGAGCGGCGGCGCGCCGCCGGCACGCCGGTGCAATGCGCAGAGTTCGTGCCGGCCTTGATCGAGCGCGACATGCACGATGTGCACGCGGTGACCGCGCAGAAAGTGGCGCGCATGGTCACGATTGTCGAAGGCGGGACGCCGGAAGTCACCGACGATTTCCGCGGCCTCATGATCGATCGCGCCGCGTTCGACCGCAAATTGGCGCACGAAGCGGCATTGAACGGCGCCGAGTGCCGGTATGGCGAAGCCGTCTGGTCGATTAGCGCCGACGGCGTGGTGCAAACGTCGACGGGCACGCGTCTGCGCCCGCGCGTACTGATCGGCGCCGACGGTCCGCACTCGCACGTCGGCGCGGCGATTGGGCGGATCAACCGTGACCTCGTCGACGCGCGGCAGGTCACGGTGCCGCTGATCCTGCCGCACGATGCGACCGATATTTTTCTCAGCGCCGATTATTACGGCGGATACGGCTGGCTGTTTCCGAAAGGCGCGCTCGCCAATGTCGGCCTCGGCGTCGCGGTCGAGGCCCGCCATTTGTTGAAGCCCCTGCTCGCCGCGCTGTGCGACCGGCTTGCGGCGGAACGTCGGATCGGCACCAAGACGTTGGCGCTGACCGGCGGCGCCATTCCGGTCGGGGGGCGGCTGCGTTCAATCGGCCGGCTCGGCGACACCGCCGTCCTCCTCGCCGGCGACGCCGCCGGCCTGACCAATCCCGTGACCGGCGCCGGCATCGCCTCGGCGGTGCAGTCCGGCGCGCTGGCCGGGCGCGCGGCCGCCGATTTTGTCGGCAGACACGCCACGTCTATCGACGACTACGAAGAAGAACTCGGCGACATCTTCGATGCGGCGCTCGGCCGCGCGCTGCGCCGGCGGCGCGAGGTGCTGGCTTGCTACGCCAATGGCGGCCGGCCGGATGCGCGCGCGCTCAGCGACGGCTGGATCGCCTCACCGCACTATTGGTCGGCATGAACAAAAACCCGATCTCATGAATCCAAGGGTCACACGATGAGCTGTCTCGAAATGCCCCGCAGTCCGGTCCCGGACTTTCTCGGCGAACCGCAGCAGGCTTTCAATGACGCCGCGACCATGCAGCCGCGGACGCCGGCGGCGGTGCCGGCCGACGCGCGCAACGGCGCGCGCGTCAAGATTAAGGACGTGCGCCCCGAGGGCCTCTATCGGCCCAACGACAATGTCCTCACCCCCAACATGCGCTCGCCCGACTATGTGCAGTTGTCGACCGCCGCGGCGATCACGCTCGGCGTCATGGGCGGTTTTATGCACCGCACCTCCTGCACCCATTGTCTGAATTTGCTGCTGACCTATCCCGAGGGCTGCCGCGCCAATTGCGCCTATTGCGGGCTGGCGCGGCACCGCGAGGCGGAGCGCGACTATGCCGACCGCAATTTCATTCGCGTCGATTGGCCGGCGGTGCCCTACGACCAGGTGATCGACATCGTCGCTGCAGGCGGCGACCGCGGGCGCTTCCACCGCATGTGCATCAGCATGATCACCCATCCGCGCTCCGACGACGACACCAGGGTGGTGCTGAAAAAATGGGTCGAACGCGTCAAGCACGTGCCGGTGTCGATCCTTTCCAACCCCACCACCATGGCCCGGCAGGATGTGCAGGAGTTGAAAGACCTCGGCGCCGACATTTTCACCGTCGCGCTCGACGCCTGCAATCGCGAGGTGTTCGACCGCACCCGCGGCGCCGGCGTGCAGTCGCCGCACAGCTGGGACAAATACTGGGACATCCTGCGTGCCGCCGCCGACATCTTCGGACCGGAAAAATTCGGCGCGCATCTCATCGTCGGCATGGGCGAGAGCGACCATGATGTGCTCACCCAGGTGCAGAACATCCGCGATCTCGGCGGCCACAGTCACATGTTCGCGTTCTTTCCCGAGCGTGGCTCCTTGATGGACCATCTGCCGCCGGTGCCGCGCCCGCAATGGCGGCGCATCCAGGTCGCGCGCTATCTGATCGACTATCGCAACCATCGCCTGGAGCGCATGCGCTTCGACGCCGGCGGCAAGCTCGTCGACTTCGGCCTGCCGCAGGACGAGATCGACGCCGTCATCGCCGCCGGGGTCGCGTTCCGGACCTCCGGCTGCCCGGGCAAGGAGGCCGACGATGTTTCCGCTTGCGACCGCCCCTATGGCGACTCGCCGCCGCGCGACATCGCTTCTTATCCGTTCAAACTGAACCGCGGCGACATCCGCAAGGCGCGCCGGCAACTCGACGCGGGAATGAACGATCGCCATACCGATCAGGTGTGCGAGCGCGCGGGGAGGACACGAAGATGAATGCCGCAGCAGAGAAACCGTTTCGCGTCATCGCCACCAGTCTGCGCGGCGGACGCGCCAACATCGCGTTCGATCAAGCGTTGATCGACGCGCGCCGCGACGGCAAAATTCCCGACACCATCCGGTTTCTGCGCTTCCGTCCTTCCGCGCTGATCGGCATCCATCAATTCCTCGGCCAGGAGCTCAAGCTCGATTACTGCAAGGCGCACGGGATCGAGACCGTGCGGCGAATCACCGGCGGCGGTGGCCTGTATTTCGACGAGGGCCAGATCGGCTGGGAACTCGTGTTCGACCGCGCCACGTTGGGGCTCGCCGACCTCGCCGAGGTGACGCGCCAAATCTGCGAGGCCGCCGCGCTCGGGCTGCGCAAGCTCGGCGTGCCGGCGCACTACCGGCCGCGCAACGACATCGAGGTCGACGGCCGCAAGATCAGCGGCACCGGCGGGTTCTTCGACGGCAACCTGATTTTCTACCAGGGCACGTTGCTGATCGATTTCGATCCGGCCAAGATGCTCAATTGCCTCAACGTGCCGGCGGAAAAGCTCACCAAGCGCGGGCTTGAGTCCGCGGCGCAGCGCGTCGTGACCATGCGCGAAGTTTTGGGCGGCGAGGTGCCCGACCTCGAGACGATCTATGATGGCCTGGTTGCCGGCTTTGCCGAAGGCCTCGGCATCGCGCCGCGATGGGGAGAGATCACGGCCGACGAAGAAGCCCTCGCCGAACAGGCGTTTCGCGACGAAATCGGCACCGATGCCTTCGTCCATATGCTCGATACGCCGCCGACCGACAATTCCTTCGTCAGCGCCTCGCTGACCGGCCGCGGCGGCACGGTGCGCGCCGACATCCGGCTGGAAGGGCCGCGCCGCGACCGCATCCGCGAAATGCTGCTGACCGGCGATTTCTTCGTCACGCCGCCACGCATGGTGTTCGACCTCGAAGCCGCGTTACGCGGTGTCAACGTCGCCGAGGCGGGATCGGCGATCGAGGCGTTCTTCGCGCGCACGTCCGCCGATTTCCTCAGCCTGAGCGCCGGGGACTTTCGCCAGGTGATCGACATGGCGCTGCGCACCAGCAACATGGTGCCCGTGGAGGGAATTGAACCCCCATGCCTTACGGCGCGCGATTTTGAGTTGCGTGCGTCTACCAGTTCCGCCACACGGGCAATTGGGCGACATCTATAGCGGCGGCGAGCGCGGTCCGCAAAAAGAAAAGAGGAAAAGGGGCGGGGGCGGGTTTCCCGGCGCGAGGGCCATGTTCGGCTCAGCGGCGGCGGGCCTGCAGGCGGGCTTGCATCGGGCGGCAGGATCGGCACATTGGCGCCGGGCGGCGGCGACGGCGGTGATGACGAGGCGGTGATGAAACTCACGGTAAGCCGGCAACTTCGCCGCGAGCCGGCGGTGTTGGCGGCGCTCGCGATCTTCGCCATCAGCGCCGCGACCATCCTCGGGGTCTGGTATTTCCAATACGTGATGAAACTGCCGCCCTGTCCGCTCTGCCTCGAGGAACGGCTGCCTTACCACATCGTCATTCCGCTCTCGCTGTTGCTGGCGATCGCCGCTTTTGTGCGCGCGCCGCGCATGCTCGTCGCGGTCGGCTTCATCGCGATCCTGGTCGCGGTCCTGTGCGGCGTCGCGCTCGGCGCCTATCACGCCGGCGTCGAGTGGCGCTGGTGGCCCGGCCCGACCGACTGCTCGGGGCCGATTTCCGATTTCAAGGCCAAAGGGTCATTGATCAGCCAACTGCAGTCGGTGCAAGTAGTGCGCTGCGACGAGGCGGCCTGGCGCTTCCTCGGCCTCTCGCTCGCCGGCTATAACGTCATCGTGTCGCTCGTCCTCGCCGCGATCGCGGCGCTGGGACTGTCCGCGAGCCGGCGCGCCGCTTAAGCTTCGCAGCTTAGCTTCTGCGGCGCGGCGGCTGGCACGCCGATGCGACGCCAAGACGACGGTCCTTGAACATATTTTAGACGACAGGTCGCCCGTTGTGCCGGCGGCGCCGCTTGCTAAGCTGCCGCCGATCCGTTGCGGCACGAGCGGCGTATCAGTGACATTCACCTCAGGCACTCACCCCCGTCACATTCCCCAGGAGTTTCCTCATGAGCGTTTTTGGCAAGATCATGTCGGCGATCTTCGGTTCGGCGCACGGCGCCGCGCCGGCCACTCCGCCGTCGGCACCCGGCTCGTCGCCTGCTTCGTCGCCGGCCTCATCTCCTGCCTCAGCCCCGTCCACCGCGCCGTCATCGGCCATGCCGCAGGTCGACGTTGAGGCCGTGCTGACCAAACTCGCGGCGCAGAACACGGAAAAGCTCGACTGGCGCAAATCGATCGTCGATCTCATGAAGCTTCTGAACCTGGACTTCAGCCTGGCGGCCCGCAAGGAGCTTGCCGACGAGCTGCATTACACCGGCGACAAGAACGATTCGGCGACGATGAACATCTGGCTGCACAAGCAGGTGATGCAGAAGCTCGCCGAAAACGGCGGCAAAGTGCCGGACGAACTGCGAAAATAACGATGGATAGGGGCCGATCCGGCCGTCGGCCCCTGGAACGGCTGGCGGCCTTCGACTAAGCTTTGGCGGCATTTCCGGTCCTTGGTGCGGACATACCTTGCTCACCATGACCCGCGCGACCCCGCCCCCGAGGGCTCAAATAGAGAAAATCGAGCGGAGTATCCCCATGGGTTTGTTTGATAATCTCGATCTCGGCAACCTGCTCAAGGGCGCCTTGGGCCAGGTCGAATCGGCGGCGTTGCCGACGCTCATCAACACCGTCCTGGCGCAGACGCAGTACCACGACCTCAACGGGCTGGTGACGGCGCTGCAGCAGGGCGGTCTCGACGCCCAGGTCAAATCCTGGCTCGGCAACGGCGCCAACATGCCGATCACCGCGGATCAGCTCAAGGCGGTGCTGGGCAATTCGCAGGTCCAGGAATTCGCCCGCCATCTCGGCTTGCCGGTCGACCAGACCCTGGCCGTGCTGGCGCAATATCTGCCGGACATCGTCGACAAGGCGTCGCCGAACGGGGTGCTGCAGAAGTCTTGAAGCGTAGCCGGCGTTGCGGCAGTCGCCGCTTGTGTTTGGATCGCGACACATGATCGCGGCTAGGAGGGGAAAATGAAAACGATCGCAATTGTACTCGCCTCGTTTTTCATCGCCGGCGCGGCGATGGCGGATTCCTGCAAGGATCAGGCGGCGGGCAAAAAGCTCGCCGGCGCGGCGCTGACGAGCTTCATGACCAAATGCACCAAGGACGCGCAGGCGAGCTGCGACACCCAGGCCGCCGACAAGAAGCTCGCCGGCGCGGCGAAAACCAGCTTCACCAAGAAGTGCGTATCGGACGCGACCGGCTCGTAAGCCGCCGCTCGACACGCCGGGCGGACGCCCGGTGATTGACACCCTCGGCACAGAAGGATTGCCGCCATGAAGACAGCTTTGTTGATCGCGTCGGGATTATGTCTCGCAACGCTCGCCGCTGCCGTCGCACCAGGTCCGGCGCAGGCGCTGACGATGAAAGAGTGCAGCGCCAAATACCAGGCGGCCAAGACGGCCGGAACACTCAACGGCATGAAGTGGAACGACTTCCGCAAGGCGCAATGCGGCGCCGAGGCGGCCGCGGAACCGGCCGCCCCGCCGCCGGCGCCGCCGCCCGCCGCGGCCCCGCCACCGCCGCCCGCCCCAACGACCGCCGCGCCAGCCGGCAAGCCGGCCAAGACCGGGTCGCCCGGCCGCCAAGCGATGTACGCGCGCGAACGCGCCTGCGGCAAAGAGTGGAAGGCCGATAAGGCGGCCGGAAAGATCCCGGCCGGACAGAAGTGGCCGCAATACTGGCACCTGTGCGACGAGCGCAAGAAGGCGCAAGGGATGTGAGGTGATAGCCCGCCTTCGCCCTATGGGCCAGGGCGGGCAGCCTTTCGGGATCGTCGTGACCTTGGCTGGCTTGCCAGCCGTAGCTCGCGCTGGGGGTGGCCCGCCTTCGCCCGTTGGGCTTCGGCGCGGCAGCCTTCGCGCGCTGCGCTAGCGAAGGCTGGTGGGCGGTACAGGGATCGAACCTGTGACCCCTTCCATGTCAAGGAAGTGCTCTTCCGCTGAGCTAACCGCCCGGGCCAGGGCGTCGGTTTAGCGTCGCCGCGCCGGCGCGGTCAAGGGCGCCGCCGCCAAACGCCGTAGGGGCGGCCCTTGTGGCCGCCCTCTCTCTTCGCCCTCGATCGCCGAGGGCGCCCACAAGGGGCGCCCCTACGGATCCTGCGGGCTATCCTAAAACTTCACCCGGTCCGCACCCTTGAGACCGAGGATGGCGCGCGCCTCGGTCGGGGTCGCGACCTCGTAGCCGAGCTCCTCGACGATGCGGCGGATCTTGGCGACCTGCTCGGCGTTGCTCTTGGCGAGCTTGCCGGGGCCGATATAGAGCGAGTCTTCGAGGCCGACCCGGATATTGCCGCCCAGCATCGCGGCGTTGGTGCCGAAATTCATCTGGTGGCGGCCGCCGGCGAGCACCGACCAATAATACTCCTTGCCGAACAATTTGTCGGCGGTGCGCTTCATGAACAGGAGATTGTCGAGGTCGGCGCCGATGCCGCCGAGAATGCCGAAAATGAGCTGCACGAACACCGGCGGCTTGAACATGCCGCGATCGATGCAATGGGCGAGGCTGTAGAGGTGGCCGACGTTGTAGCACTCGTGCTCGAACTTGACGCCGTGGCCCTCGCCGAGCAGCTTGGCGATCTTCTCGATGTCGCGGAACGTGTTGGGGAAGATGTAGGCGTCGGAGTTCAGGAGATAGCCCTCCTCCCAGTCGTATTTCCAGTTCTTGAAGCGCTTCGCCATCGGATAGAGCGCGAAGTTCATCGAGCCCATGTTGAGCGAGCACATCTCCGGCGACAGCTGCTCCGCCGCCGAGATGCGCTGCTCGACCGTCATGGTCACGGCGCCGCCGGTGGTGATGTTGACGACGGCGTCGCAGCCTTGTTTGATGCGCGGCAGGAACTGCATGTAGACGCTCGGGTCCGGCGACGGCCGGCCGTCCTTGGGATCGCGCGCGTGCAGATGCAGGATGGCGGCGCCGGCCTTGGCGGCGTCGACCGCCTGCGTCGCGATCTGGTCCGGCGTGATCGGCAGCGCGTCCGACATGGTCGGCGTATGGATCGAGCCGGTAATCGCGCAGCTGATGATGATCTTGTTAGCCATGGGTCGTTTCTCCTCGTCGCCGGCCGGCGGCCTTGCGGCTCTTACGTTCGCTTCAACGCGCGCTACCATCGTCGCGGACGACCCGGCGTTCAAGCGGAAAAACCCGCCGGTCCAATTGCCTGACGGCACCTCCCCTGACGGCGCGTCCGCACGGGTCTTCGGCGTCGCGCCGCCGTCGAGCGCGCGACCAAAAGCGCGCAACCACGCCGCGCATGACGCGATCAATCGTGCCAGGGTGCGCACGGTCGTCGGCGCGGCGTTGTCCCGGCCAAGTTTCCGCCGCCGTCGCGACACATAAAGATCACCTTGAAGTTCTCGAATTGACCTGCGTCAATCTGGCCATCATGCTCGTTGTCATTGTGTTCGTTATCGTGCCTGAGGCAGTCAGCCTGGGGGACTGTCGGCCTGGGAGATTTTATGATGCGCGTGAAATTTCCGACGGCGCTGGCGGCGTTGCTGCCGTTCGTCATGGTGACCGCCGCATTGAGCGTCGCGCCGTGCGGCATCGCGAAAGCCGACGAACCGAGCGCGGCCGGCCTTTGGCAGGCGCTCGACGACGAGACCCATCAGCCGAGCGGATGGTTTCTCATCCGTGACGCCGGCGGCGGCATCTATGTCGGCAGCCTCGTCAAAATGTTCCTCAAGCCGGGGGAGGATCCCGCCGTCGTCTGCTCAAAGTGCAAGGACGACCGCTACAACAAGCCGTGGCTGGGGCTGGAGATCATCCGCGGCATGCGGCGCAACGGCCTGACATATTCGGACGGCACCATCCTCGATCCGCGCGACGGCAACGTCTACAGCGCCAAGATGACGCTGTCGCCCGACGGGCAGACGCTCACGGTGCGCGGCTATCTCGGCATTTCGCTGCTGGGCCGCAACCAATATTGGACGCGTTTGCCGGACACGGCCTACAACGAGCTTGATCCCGCGCTCAATCCCTACGCGAAACATACCGTCGCCCCGCCGCCGCGCAAAAGCGGCGTGCAGAAGCCGGAGAACGCCGCGCAGCGTTAGACGAAGCGGGCGCCGCGTTCAGTCGGCGTACAATCATCGTCAACTAACCTGATCCGATCAGATTGGATCGGATCATGGTCTGAGATTCTTCCTTGGAGCATGATCTTTCTCGGAAAACCGGTATCCACTTTTCCGGATCATGCTCTAGCTTGCGGCCGTTCCCGCGTTGCGCCCGGCCGGCGCCTCCTCCTGGCGCGGCTTGCCCATCAGCACCGGTTGAAACAGCGCCGCCGCCGCCATGGTGGTGAGCAGCGAAAGGGCAAGGAGCTTGCCCATGCTCGACGTGCCGGGATCGCTCGAGAACCACAGGCTGCCGAACGCGGTCGCCGTGGTGCATGCCGAGAAGCTCACCGCCCGCGTCAACACCGACTGCAACAGCCTGGTCTGCCCCTCGCGCCACGCCATGATGTAGTAGATCTTGAACGCCACGCCGACGCCGAGCAGAAGCGGCAGCGCGATGATGTTGGCGAAGTTGAGCGGCAGATCGATCGCGACCGATATTTCCAGCGTGACGACGCCGGCGACGAGCAGCGGAATGAGCGTCAGCAGGACGTCGCCGACCCGCCGCAACGTGATCCACAAGAGCACGGCGATCGACAGGAGAGCATAGGCGCCCGCCTCGATGAAAGCGGTGATGATGGTGGCGCGCGCTTCCAGGATCGAGATCGGCCCCTCGGTCGCGTTCGGCGCGACCGCCTGCACCGCGTGGGCGAAGGTGCGCAGAACCACATTGTCGTTCTGATTGCCGGCCGGCGAAACCATGACGCGGGCGTGTCCATCCGGCGTGACCCATTGAGCGACGAGGTCGGACGGAAGATTGTCGCGGGTGACCTCGTGCGCCTCGAGGAGTTCGCGCATGTCGCCGAGCGCGGTGTGCAACGGCACGACGAAAGCCGCCTCGGCCCGCTGGCGCACCTCCGGTTCGGCTTTGGCGAGCTTCGCCATATCGCCGGCGAGCCGGTGCGCGGCGTCGGCGCCGCGGCCGGGGCTGTTGCCGGCGAGCCGGTTGAGCACATCGACGGTGCTGTTGACGATGGCGATGTTGTCGGCGTCGGTCGGCGGCTTGGCGATGGTGCGGTTGAGCGCCGGATTCAAGATCTTCGCCGCGTTCTCGATCAGCGGCAGCTTGGCGTCCTGATGGTCCGGAATGAACGTCGACAACGTCACCACGCGCGCCACTTGGGGCAGCGCCCGCAGCTTCGCCGCGATCTCGTCTGCCGCCGTCAAGGACGGTTCCAATGCTTCGATGTCGTTCGCGCCGGAAATCTGATCCTTCTGCAGCTGCAGAAAGGTCGCGACCAACTCGACCTTTTGATTGCGCAAATTCATCGGATTGAAATCGAAGCGCAGCCAATAGAGCAGCGGCGACGCCGCGAGAATGATCAGCCCGGTCGCGATCAGGATCGGTACGCGGTGACGCTCCAGGAAACTGTCGACCGGCGCGAGCGCGGCGTAGCCGAGCGGGCGCGGCTCGCTCGGCGGCTTGAGGAGGCTCACCAGCGCCGGCAAGACGCTGATGCTGGTGACGAAGGCGATCAGCATGCCGAGGCCGGCGATCAGTCCGAGCTCGGACAAGCCCTTGTAGTCGGTCGGCAGGAACGACAGGAAACCGGCCGCGGTGGCGAACGCCGCCAGCGTCAGCGGCGCGCCGGCGCGCCGGCCGGCATGCAGGAGCGCCTCGCGCACGCCGTCGACCTCGTGCCGCTCGGCGCGGTAGCGGACGCTGTATTGGAGGCCGAAATCGACCCCCAGCCCGACGAACAGCACCGCGAAATAAACCGAGATCAGATTGAGCGTCCCGACCAGCAGCATGCCGAGCGCCGCCGTCAACGACAGCCCGACGATGAGACTGACGACCACGGCGAAGATCACGCGGAACCAACGCAGCGCGAGCCACAGGATGCACAGCACGATCGCGATGGTCACCGTGGCGTTGAGCCCGGCGTTCTCCTTGATGGTGGCGAATTCATCGTCGTTCATCGGCACCGGGCCGGTCAGGCGCACGCGCGCCTGATAATCCGACGCCAGATCGAGATCGGCGGCGGCCTGACGAATGGCGTCGCTGGCTTTGAGCCCCGGCTGCAGCTCCGAATAGTCGAGCACCGCCACGATTTTCAAAAACCGCAGCAGATCGACGGCCTTGGGCTTCTCGCCGCGGACCAGCGTGTGCCAGGAAAAGCTCGCCGGCTCGTGCGCGAGCACGTGGTCGAGCGTGTCGGCGGCGAGCGTCATCGGCCAGGTCATGTCGTCGAGCTTGAGCTGACCGCCCTGCACGCCCAGGAGCCCGAATTGCAGCGCGCGGACGACGCCGCGCAAGCTGGGGTCGCCGGCGAGGTTCTGGACCAGGCGCTGCGCCTCGCTCAGCCCTTTGAGCTGCGGCGCGAGCTGATCGACTGGGACGAACAACAGACCGTTCTGCGCGAAGAAGGCGCCGCCCTGCTGCTGCTCGATCGAGCGGAACAGAATTCTTCTGCGGCGTGAGCTTCCGCACCAGCGCCGCGGTCGCCGCCTCGACCATTTCCGGCGTCGGCGCGTCGACGACGACGATGATCGAATCGAATTGCGGGAAGGCCTTTTCGAAGCGGATCTCGCGTTGCCGTCCCGGACTGGTGGACGAAATCAGCTGGTTGATATCCGTGGTCATCGCGAAGTGCGTGACCGAGTACCAGGAGGCGGCAAGCGTCAGAACGATCGCGGCGGCGATGACCCACCAGGCGAAATGCACGCAAAAGCCAATCGTTCGGACAACAAAGGAAGCGAGTGCTTTCATGGGATGATCAAGCGAAGGCCGGCAAAGGGGCCGGCGTTTGAGGCGTCAAGACCAAGGCAAAAAAGAGGCACGCCGTCGTGGCCGGTTGCCGGAAGGCGACGCAGCCCCCCGCGAATCGGATCAGGATTCGCTCTTCCCACACTAAATCCAACGCCTCCGCAGGTGCGCCGTTCATACTGTCTCCTAGCCCGGCCCCCCGCGGCGGCGGCTTAGATGCCCTGATTTGCGGCAAAAGGGAAATCAAGGGACATTTTCCTAACCTTTACCGCGATTGAGGCCGTTACAGGCCGCGATCGGATAGCCCCGTCGTCTTGCGCTACTCCGCGCAGTCTGGATCGGCCAGCCGAAGCGGCGGTAAGCCCCGCCGCCGGGAAAGTAAGCGCCAGGGCGGTCAAGAGTTGCAGGTCAGCCATGCCGAGAGCGTGTTAGCCGCGATCAATGCCAATTGCAGTTGGTGCACGGATGGCGCCACTGGACATTGGCGAAAAAGTGCCCAAAAGTTCCGCCGGGGAACCGTCCTGCCGCATTTCGGGGCAACCGGAAACGTCCCTGGCTGGTCCTTGCTTCGACTGCCGCCCGCAGCAACCGCGAGCGGGGCGACGGAGTTGACCATGGCGAGGCGGACATCGGCCAAAGCGATTGTCACGGCGTTATGGTCAAGGTATTGGGAGCATTACACCCTGCCGGGCGAGTCACAATCGTAACAGCGCAGGATATTTCGGAAAACCCCGGAATCACGGTCTTGCGGTCGCGGTCCGGGAAACGATGGTTCGGCAAAGGCTTCGAGAAGAGTTCGGCGACGGCTCAAGAGGGGTTGGCAAGGGGTTGGCAAGGGCTTGGCAAGGGCTTGGCAAGGGCTCGACAAGGGGTGCGGCAAAAAGTTCGGCACGCGAAATGCTCATACGAAATGCAGCGGTCTCGACCCGGCAACCGCAACCGGGTGGCCGCAATCCGATGATCGCAATCCAAGTGATCGCAATCCAAGTGATCGCAATCCAGTGATCGCAGTCCGGCATAGGCCGGGAGATGCGGGAGGTTTTTGATGAAGGTGATACTCGCCCAGCCGCGTGGTTTCTGCGCCGGCGTCGTGCGCGCGATCGAGATCGTCGAGCGCGCCCTGCAAAAGTACGGCCCGCCGGTCTATGTCCGCCACGAGATCGTCCACAACAAGCACGTGGTGGAAAGCCTCAAGGCCAAGGGCGCCCATTTCGTCGAGGATCTGTCCGAGGTGCCGCCGAACGCGGTGACCATTTTCAGCGCCCACGGCGTCGCCAAGAGCGTCGAGGAGGAAGCCGCGCAGCGCGCCTTGCCGGTGCTCAACGCGACCTGTCCGCTGGTCACCAAGGTGCACAACCAAGGCAAGCGCTACGTGGCGCAGGGCCGCAAGCTCATCCTCATCGGTCATGCCGGCCATCCGGAAGTCGAAGGCACCATGGGCCAGATTTCCGAGCCGGTCACGCTGGTGCAGACCGAGAAGGACGTCAATTCGCTCGACATCCCCTCCGACAAGCCGGTCGCCTACGTCACCCAGACCACGCTCAGCGTCGACGACACGCGCGGCATCATCGCGGCGCTGCATCGCCGCTTCACCGACATCGTCGGGCCGGAGACGCGCGACATCTGCTATGCGACGCAGAACCGGCAGACCGCCGTGCGCGAACTCTCCAAGCTGGTCGACGTTATCCTCGTGGTCGGCGCCAAGAACAGCTCGAACTCCAACCGCCTGCGCGAGATCGGCGAGGAGGACGGCACGCCGTGCTACCTGATCGCCGACGGCAGCGAGGTGCAAAGAGATTGGTTCAAAGGCGCCGACACCGTCGGCATCACCGCCGGCGCCTCGGCGCCGGAGGTCCTGGTCGAGGACGTGATCGACGCGCTGCGCCGGCTCGGCCCGGTTCACGTCAGCGAATTGACCGGCCGCCAGGAGACCATCGAATTCCGTTTACCGCCCGAATTGACTGAAGGCATAACGGCGGGCCGGGCAACAGCGAAGGTTTAGCTTTGCAAGGTCGCGTTTCACCGCCAGCTTGCCGAATAAGGGCAATCGAAGAAAGCGAAAAGGATTGGGACCGTGAGTGTATCTCTGCGACAAACGGCCGCCGTCGGCTCCTACGTGCTGCGTCAGCGCCTCTCCGGGCGCAAGCGTTATCCGCTCGTGCTGATGCTGGAGCCGCTGTTCCGCTGCAATCTCGCTTGCGTCGGCTGCGGCAAGATCGATTATCCCGACGCGATCCTGAACAAGCGCCTTTCGGTGCAGGAATGCCTCGACGCGGTCGATGAATGCGGCGCCCCGATGGTCGCCATCCCCGGCGGCGAGCCGCTGATCCACAAGGAGATCGGTGAGATCGTCAAAGGCATCGTGGCGCGCAAGAAGTTCGTGTCGCTGTGCACCAATGCGCTGCTTCTCGAGAAGAAGCTGCATCTGTTCGAGCCGTCGCCTTATCTGTTCTTTTCCGTGCATCTCGACGGCATCAAAGAACATCACGACAAGTCGGTGTGCATGGAGGGCGGCTTCGAAAAAGCGATCGCCGGAATCAAGGCCGCCAAGGCCAAGGGGTTCGCCGTCAACGTCAATTGCACGGTGTTCGACGGCCATCCGGCGGAAGATATCGCCAAATTCCTCGACCTCGCTCGAGAGCTCGACGTCGGCGTCTCGATCTCGCCCGGCTACGCCTATGAGCGTGCGCCCGATCAGCAGCACTTCCTCGCCCGCCGCAAGACCAAGGAGCTGTTCCGCCAGGTCTTCGCGCTCGGCAAGGGCAAGAAGTGGAACCTGACGCATTCGAGCATGTTCCTCGACTTCCTCGCCGGCAACCAGGAATTCCACTGCACGCCATGGGGCATGCCGACGCGCAATATTTTCGGCTGGCAGAAGCCCTGTTATCTGCTCGGCGAAGGCTACACCAAGACGTTCAAGGAATTGATGGAGACCACCGACTGGGACGCCTATGGCACCGGTCGCTACGAAAAATGCGCGAACTGCATGGCGCATTGCGGCTACGAGCCGACCGCGGCCGATGCGATGATGAAGCACCCGCTCAAGGCGCTGATGGTCAGCTGGCGCGGCGTGAAGACCGAAGGCGAGATGGCGCCGGAAATCTCCCTCCAAAACCAGCGCCCCGCGCAATACTTGTTCGAGGGCCAGGTGCAGCAGACGCTGTCGGAAATCCGCGCCAACGAGGCGCGGGAGAAGGCCGCGAAGGACGCGGCCAAGGCGTCCGCCAACAAAGCTTCCGCCAGCGCGGCGTAATCAGGTCACCATCTGAAACCGAACAAGGCCCCGGAATCAATCCGGGGCCTTTTTTGTTGCGCTACGCGCCACTGGCGATGGAATCCGCGGCAGCTTGGCGATCAATACCTGGCGACCAAGGGAACGCCGAACTTGTACGACAGGCCGAAGCGAACGGCGTTCTCGGTAATCCTGTGGTTCTCGGTAAAGCCCGGGAATGTCAGCGTGGGCACATATGAAAATGTGCCGAAGTCGGAATAGCGGTATTCCACGCGCCCAACCAGATTATCGAGGAACGCGTATTCCACACCGCCGCCAACCGTCCAACCGGTCAGCGTCGCGGAACTATCCTGGGACGTAACGGTCCCGCCGACGACATCGTGCTCCGTGATATTCGTCCAGGCCGCGCCACCCGTCGCATAAAACAGTGCGCGGTTATACCCGTAGCCAAGCCGGCCCCGCGCCGAAGCCAGGAAGTCGGACTTTGTCTCGTAACTGTCCGGCGGAACGCCGGTGTTGATGAAATTCGCAGTCCCGCTTCTGATGTTCGCCCACTCGCCGTCACCCTCTGCGCCGAGCACGAATCCGCCGGCAAACTGATAGTCGCACCCAGCGTAGCCGCCAACCGTCACACCACTCGGCGTAGCGGTGTTGGTCGGATAGGGCGTAAACGCCGACGGCGCGCCGGTCGCCGTGACCGTCTCGTTGTCCTTGTCGGTAATCCAGGTACCACCGACATCGACACCGATATGACAGCCCGTCCAACTAAAGACCGGGGGCGGAGGCGGCGGCGGAGCCTTGAGCGCCATGTCGGCGGCGAAAGCAGGCGTTCCGATCAATCCGGCGACGGCGGCAATTCCAATCAACAGCTGTTTCATGATGCGACCCCCACGATGCAAGGAGCGAGACTGCAACGCTCATGATTAACTGTAACACCAAAAAAATGATTTTGTTGTTGCCGTTAAGCCACGGTGAGATGAAATCAACAAAATTATAAGATCCGGACCGAAAAATGGTGGCCGGCTACCCGGCTGCATCAAACAAATGGTGACGCGCTACCGGCCTACATCCCGTACGCCACCGTGCGCGTATTGCCGCGCTCGAGATTGCGGTAGCGCGCCAAGGCCCACAGCGGGAAGAACTTCGAATAGCCGTGGTAGCGCAGATAAAACACGCGCGGGAAACCGGTCGCGGTGTAGCGCGGCTCGTCCCAGAAACCGTCGGCGCCTTGCGTGGCGGCCAGATATTTGATGCCGCGCGCGACGGCGGGATGATCGGTCTCGCCGGCCGCCATCAGGCCGAGCACCGCCCACGCGGTCTGCGACGCGGTCGATGGCGCGCGTTCGTAGCCGCGATAATCGAGCTTGTAGCTCGCGCCGTCCTCGCCCCAGCCGCCGTCCTCGTTCTGAATGGCGACGAGCCAGTCGGCCGCCTTGCGCATTTCCGGGGCGTCGCGGCCGATGCCGACGACATTGAGCGCGCACATCACCGACCAGGTGCCGTAGATGTAGTTCATGCCCCAGCGGCCGTACCAGCTGCCGTCGGCGAGCTGGGTCTGGCGCAGATAATCGACGCCGCGCCTCACCGCGTCGCTGTCGGCGACCGTCTCGCCGAACTGCGCCAGCATCGACAGGCAGCGCGCGGTAACGTCCTCGGTCGGCGGATCGAGCAGCGCGCCGTGATCGGCGAATGGGATGTTGTTGAGATAATAATATTCGTTGTCGGCGTCGAACGCGCCCCAGGCGCCGTTTGCGCTCTGCATGCCGACGATCCACTCCCTGGCGCGGGCAAGGCTCGCGTCGAAATCGCGCCGGCCGGAGAGATTCTGATGGCGGTCCATCGCCATCGCGACCACGGCGGTGTCGTCAACGTCGGGATAATGCGGATTGGCGTATTGGAAGGCCCAGCCGCCGGGACGGATGTCGCCGCGCCGCGCGATCCAATCGCCGCGCACGTCGAGCACCTGCTTGGGCAACAGCCAATCCAGCCCGTGCTTGACCCGCGCGTTGATATCGTCGCCGCCGACTTCGAGCAGCGCATGCGCCACCAGGCCGGTATCCCAGATCGGCGAGACGCAGGGCTGGCAGTAGGCTTCTTGGTCGTGGACGACCAGAAGCTTCTCGACCGATTGGCGCGCGATGGCGCGCTGCGGATCGCTCTCCGGCCGGCCGAGCACGTCGTACATCATGACGCTGTTGGCCATGGCCGGGAAGATCGCGCCGAGCCCGTCCTCGCCGTTGAGGCGCTCGCCGACCCAGGCCACGGCGCGCGTCGATGGCGCGCTGGCGCGTGCGCTTGGGAAACAACGGCTCGGTCGCGCGCAACACATTGTCGACGCCGCGGAAGAACCAGAACCACGACGCTTTCTGCTGCGGCGCCTTCGGCGTCGGGGGGAGCGTCGCCGGCGGCTCGACGAACAGTTCGTCGATGCGCACGCCCTTGGCGTTGCGCGCCCGCGGCCGCTTCGCCATCAGCACCAACAGCGGCACGATAACGGTGCGGCTCCAGTACGAGATCTTGTCGAGATGGAACGGAAACCATTTCGGCAGCAGCATGATCTCGACCGGCATCATCGGCACCGCCCGCCACGGGACGAAGCCGAACAAAGCGAGCATGATGCGGGTGAACACGTTGGCGCGCTCGGCGCCGCCGCGGGAAAGCACCGCTTCGCGGGCGCGGCGCATGTGATCCGCATCGACGGAATCGCCGATCATCTTCAGCGCGAAATAAGCCTTCACGGTCGCGCTGATATCGACGTCGCCGTCGCGGAACAGCGGCCAGCCGCCGTGATCGCCCTGGATGCGGCGCAGATAGACCGCGATTTTTCTTTCCAGCTCCGCGTCGACCGGCTCGCCGAGATAATGGCGCAGCAGCACATACTCGGCCGGAATGGTGGCGTCGGCCTCGAGCTCGAACACCCAGTGGCCGTCGGGGCGCTGGCGGTCGATGAGCGCTTGCGTCGCCGACTGAATGCTGTGTTCGAGCGCGGCGGCATTCACGGCGTCGGCCGGCGCGGCCGCAGGCTTATTTTGATCGAGGGTCTCTTGCATCATCGCTGTTCCACGACAAGTTCAGCGGCGCGGTTGCCGGATCGGATCGCGCCTTCGATGGTAGCGGGCAGGCCGGTGTCGGTCCAATCGCCGGCAAGCACGAGATTGCGCCATGGCGTGGCCGGACCGGGGCGTCTGGCGTCCTGCTCGGGCGTGGCGGCGAAGGTGGCGCGGCGCTCCCGCACGATCTGCCAAGGCGGCAACGCGGCGGGCAGTCCGGTGACGCGCGCGACCTCGCCCCAGATCGTCTTCGCGAGCTCCTCGCGCGGGGCGTCGATGAGCCTGTCGCCGGCGCTGATGGTGACGGACACGCGGCCGGGAAAAGCGAAGATCCACTCCACCGTGCCGTTGAGGACGCCGAGGATCGGCGGCTGCTCCGGCGGCGGCGCGATGCGGAAGTGCGCATTGACGATGGCGCGAAATTGCGTCGGCCCCTCGAGGCCGCCGACAAGCGAGGACGCAGCGTAAGGCGGCACCGCGAGCACGACGGCATCATCACTACCGAGGGCGATCGTCTCGCCGCCGAACTCGAGCGCCTCGACGCGGCCGGCGCCGAAGCGCATGGCGCGCAACTGGTGCTCCATCCGCACCGGTCACGCCGTGCTGTTCGAGCCAGGCGAGCGCCGGCTCGACCAGGGTCGTGCCCAAGCCTTCGCGCGCGATCAACGGCCGGCAGGCGCGGCCGCCCATCGCCAAGGTTTCGCGGATGATGGCGCCGGCGAGCCGCGCCGACCCCTTGGGCGCTTCGATATTGAGCGCGGCGAGGAGGAGCGGCTCGACCAGCCGCCTGTAGGCAACACCCTCGCAGGCGAGGACCTCGCCGACCGTTTTGCCGGCCGGCGCAAACAATAGCCGCGCCAGCGGCAGATAATCGCGCACGCGCGTGCCGGGCACGCGCTTCGTGGCGTCGAAAACCCAGAACGGGATCCGGCCGTCATTGAAGCGCAGCGTCCAGCGTTCGCCGCTGGCGAGGTCGGCGAAGTTGAATTCGGCCTTCGGCGGCCCGACCAGCAGGTTGTCCGCGCCGATGCGGCGCAGATAATCGAGCGCGGCGCGGTTGCCCGACAGCAGCAAATGATTGCCGTTGTCGATCGTCATGCCGAGCGTGGCGTCGTGATAGGAGCGGCAGCGGCCGCCGGCGAACGCGGTCGCCTCGTGCACGACCACGTCGCGGCCGGCCGACTTCAGCCGTATGGCCGCGGAAAGGCCGGCCAGGCCGGCGCCGATGATGTGCACGGTCCCGGTCATCGCATCGATCAAATCAGATTGCGCAGCACGATCAAGATCAGCTTGGCGCGCGGCAGGCGCACGCGCTCGCGCGGCGGCTTGAAGCCGCGGGCGACGAGCTTGTCGAGGATGACGCGATAGGCCTGTGCCATGATCCGCGGCGCCTTCACCACGCGGCGCGGGCTGCGCGCCATGATCGCCGTTGCGGCCTCGAACTCGGCTTTGGCCATCGCCACAACGGTGGCGCAGGCCTCGCCGATGGACGGGCGCGCGAGCGCGGCGACCGGGCCCGTGATCGCGATTCCGGCGGCGAGCAGCGCCTCGCGGGGCAAGTAAAGGCGCCCCATTTCCGCGTCCTCGTCGAGATCGCGCAGAATGTTGGTGAGCTGCAGCGCGCGGCCGAGGTGATGCGCCAGCGCGCGGCCCGGCTCCGGCGCCATGCCGAACACTTTCACCGACAGCCGGCCGACCGCGCAGGCGACACGGTCGCAATAAAGGTCGAGCGTGGCGCGATCGGGCGCACGGATGTCGTCGACGACGTCCATCTCCATGCCATCGATGATGGCGATGAAGTCCTCGCGCGCGAGATCGAATTGGCGTACCGCCTGCGCGAGGCCCGCAAGCCGCGCCGGCGGCGTGCCGCGATAGATCGCGTCGATGTCGTCGCGCCATTGCTGCAACTGCGCGCGGCGACCATCGCGCGGGCCCGGATCGTCGGCAACGTCGTCGACCGCGCGGCAGAACGAATAGATTTCGAACATCGCCTCGCGCTGCGCGCGCGGCAGGATGCGCATGCCGTTATAAAAGGAGCTGCGGGAGGCGGTTTGTGCCGCCGCGGTGGGCTCGCTCACTCACGCACCCCGCGGCGTTTGCGACGCGGCGGACGGGCGACGGCCGAACCGCCGCGACAGCCCGCCGACAATGGCGACCGTGGTGAGCCCGGCGATGGCGGGCGCATGCAGTTCGACCCGTTCGCTGAGCGGGTCGCGGGCTTGGAGCATGCGCACCAGGCGATGGGCCAGCGTGTTGATGACCGAGACTTCGAGCGACAGCCGCCAATCGTCGATCATGGCCGCAAAGACATCGCTCTCGCCCAACAGGCGCTCGGTGCGTTCGGCGAGACGATGCAGGCAGCCGATGAGCGCCGGCGATGCGCGCGGCTCGCCGAGCGCCTCGACGGTCGTGCCGCCGGCCGCGAGCACGTCGAGCGGAAGATAGACGCGGTCGAGATTGAGATAGTCATCCTTGCAGTCCTGCAGATGGTTGATGACCTGGAGCGCCGCGCACAGCGCGTCGTTGGCGGGCCAGGTCGAGCGGTTTTCGCCGTGCACATCGAGCACGAAGCGGCCGACCGGCATCGCCGAATACGAGCAGTAATGCATCAGGTCGTCCCAGTCGCGGTAGCGCAGCTTGGTCGCGTCGAGCTTGAAGGCGGCGAGGAGGTCCTGGGCGTGACGCGGCGACAGGCTGCGCTCGGCGAGCGCCGAGCGCAGGCGCACGGCGACCTCGTCGTCGTCGTTGCCTCCGATCAAGCCCGCTTCGAGCCGATCGAGCATCGCGAGCTTGTCGGCCGGGGCAAGGGTTGGATGATCGGCGATATCGTCGGCGGTGCGGACGAAATTATAGAACGCCAGGATCACCTTGCGGTGGCGCGGATGAATCAGAAAAGAGGCGACCGGGAAATTCTCGTCCCGGTGTCCCTTGCCTGTCCGCCAATCGCCGGCATCGCTCATGCTCGCATCCGTCATCGCGGTTCCGAAACGTTCGCTCATACGTTCGCTGACACGTTGGCTTGAGCGCGACCTTTCCACATGCCGCCGCGCCCGCGGGCATGCTGATAGGCGGAATCAACCGTGAACGCCAGATAGATTGCGGCGATCGCCGGCAATGCCAGCCCCCACAGCCGGGAGACTTTGTAAAAGCGCAGCATCGGCTGAAACGCGAAGGCCATCAGCAGCCATGCCGCGACACCGAGCCAGCGCGCCGGTCCGGTGGCGAACAGCGCGAAACCGACCGGGGCGAGATAGGTCAGCGCCAGGCCGAAAACGGTTCCCGCCAGCAGCAGTGGCGAATAGCGCAACTGCGCATAGGCGGTGCGCGAGACCATGTGGCGGACATCTCCGACGGCCGGGTAGGCCCGAAGACTGTGGACCCGCTCGGTCAGTCCGAGCCAGATCGGCCCATGCGCCTTGAGCACTTTGGCCAGCGCGCAGTCGTCGATCAAGGCGCCGCGTATCGCGGCCATGCCGCCGGCATCGCACAAGGCGTCGCGGCGCACCAGCATGCAGCCGCCCGCCGCCGCCGCGGTGGCGCGCCGCGGATCGTTGGCCCAGGCGAACGGATAAAGCATCTGGAAGAAGAAGATGAAGGCCGGGACGAACATGTGCTCGGCGAAGCTCTCGCAGCGCAGCTTCGCCATCAGCGAGGTCAGGACGGTGCCGCTCGCTTGCGCCCGGGCGACGAGGGCGGTGAGTGCCTCCGGGGTGTAGAGGATATCCGCGTCGGTGAGGAGGAGGTAAGTCGCCGGCCGTGCCGAGGTCAGCGCAAGCTCGACGCCCTGGTTCTGCGCCCACAACTTTCCCGTCCATCCGCTCGGCAATGCCCGCCCCGGCAGCACGGTGAGCCGATCCGCCGCGCCGATAGCGGCAGCGGCCTCGCGCGCCACGCGCGCGGTGGCATCATCGCTTTGATCATCGACGACGATCACCGTGAACGCGCCGGGATAATCCTGCCGCAGCAGCGACGTGACGGTCGCGCCGATGCTCTCTTCCTCGTTACGGGCCGGGATGACGGCGGTGACGGGAGGCCAGGATTCTGTGCCCGGTTCCCCGCCGGATTCCTCCCGGCCGCCGACGGCGGCGCTGTCGCGCGGTTCCGCCCGCCAAAACATGCCGCGGCCGATGAGGAGGTACAGCCATACGGCGAGCACCATTGACGCTACGAGGCTGTTGGTCACAGATAGTCCTTTAGTAGTCCTAGTCCTTTAGTAGCCTCCTGGCGGGCTGACAGGGGGCTCACATTCACCGAACCCGACCGGCATGGGCTGGACCAGCGAGGGATAGCCATGCCAGGCCGGCTCATGGTTATCCTGTCATGAGAGGACCGGATAGGCCCCTTGGGCCGCCGGCATACCGGGGCACAACACGATGCACGCGAATGCGAATCCTTTCCTCGTGCGGCTCGACGCCACCGCCAAGGACATGGAGGAACTGCTCGATCGCCTGATGGGGCCGACGCCGGAAATCGGCGAGATGGAGCGTCCGGCGCGGCTCCTCGAGGCGATGCGCTATGCGAGCCTCGGCGGCGGCAAACGCTTCAGGCCGCTCCTGGTCGCCGAGAGCGCGGCGCTGTTCGACGTGCCGCGGCAGCAGGCTCTGATGGCCGGCGCGGCGCTGGAATGCGTGCATTGCTATTCGCTGGTCCACGACGACCTCCCCGCCATGGATAATGACGCGCTGCGGCGCGGCCAGCCGACCGTCCACAAGGCCTACGACGAGGCGACCGCCATCCTGGTCGGCGACGGCCTGCTCACCTTCGCCTTCGATATTCTGTCCCGCCCGCAAACGCACCCCGACGCGGCGGTGCGCATCGAACTGGTCATGGCGCTGGCGCGCGCCTCCGGCATCGGCGGCATGGTGGGCGGCCAATTGCTCGACCTCGCCGCCGAAGGCCGCTTCACGGGCGGCGGGCCGCAGCAGCATGGCGAACGCGAGGTGCTCAAGCTGCAGGCGATGAAGACCGGCGCGCTGTTGCTGTTCGCCTGCACCGCCGGCGGCATTCTCGGATCGGCGACGCCGCCGCAGCGTGAGGCGCTGGCGCGCTACGGGTCGGCCGTCGGCAAGGCCTTCCAGATCGCCGACGACCTCCTCGACGTCGAGGGCGATGCCGCGCTGGTCGGCAAGAATACCGGCAAGGACGCGGCCGCCGGCAAAGCCACCATGGTCAGCCTGTTGGGCGGCGCCGGCGCCAAGGCGCGGCTGAGACAGCTTGTCGCCGAGGCGGAAGAAGCGCTGGCGCCGTTCGGCAGCGCCGGCGCGATCCTGGTCGAGGGCGCCAGAATTCGTCGCCAATCGGCACG
The DNA here is from genome assembly GCA_963836095.1 of uncultured Pseudomonadota bacterium. GTDB lineage: Bacteria > Pseudomonadota > Alphaproteobacteria > Rhizobiales > Xanthobacteraceae > BOG-931. The sequence continues at coordinate 380,107 of CAWIHU010000007.1, read as the reverse complement.
CCTGACACGCGGCAGTCATGAAAAGCGCAGAATACCCTGGCGCCGAACGCCCCGACTCTCCTGTGATCCGCCCGAGGCGGGACGGGCCGTACCTGCTGTGGCCCGATTGAACTTTCGGCGGGCCGGCCCTATTTGCAGGGCCGGGTATCGCGCAGTCGTGCATCGCTGACGGGAACGCAACAGGGCCCGAAGCTTGCGGAATTTGGGGCCATTGCCTGCCATGACTTTTCCCAGCATGACTTTGATCCCAGCGTGACTTTTCCCACCATGACTTTGCCTGCCAACACGACCCACACCCAGACTTCCTCCGCCACGACTTTACTCGACCGCTGGGCGATGTGGACGGGCGCCGCGCTGTTCGCGTTGCCGGTCCTGATCTTTGCCGCCATGCCGGCGACGGCCGAAACGTCGCAGAGCCCAAGCGCCGCGGCGGCTGGGGCGCCGGCGATCGTGCTTGCCCGCACGGAACGGGCCGCGCCGCGACATGACGCCAAAAAGCCGGCGGAACCTCCACCACAGCAAGCAGGCCCCAAGCGTCCGCCGGCGCGGATCCCCTTCACGGCCGAGGAGGACGCCGCCGCCATCGTCCCGGGCATGCCGGACGCGCGGTTCTGGGCGGATTCGGACACCGATTTCAAGAATGCCCTGCCGGAGCAGCCCGGACCGTGGCTCGTCCTCTCCAGCGGCGGCTCGGACGGGGCATTCGGCGCCGGCTTGCTCAACGGCCTGAGCGCGGCCGGCAAGCGGCCCGATTACATGGTGGTCACCGGCGTCAGCACCGGCTCGATGATTGCACCGTTGGTGTTTGCCGGTCAGAAATATGACGACGCGTTGCGCGACGCCTACACCAAGATCACCGCGGCGGACGTATTCGAAGCGGGCGGCAGCGCCGAGAGCTTCGTCGATTCCTGGCCGCTCAAGGATCTGATCGCCAAATTCGTCACGCCGGCGCTGCTCGCCGACGTTGCCGCCCAGTATCGCCGCGGCCGGCGCTTGTTCATCATCACCAGCAATCTCGACACCGAACGCAGCGCGGTCTGGAACATGGGCGCCATCGCCGCCCATGGCGGCGCGGACGCGCTGAAGCTGTTCCGCACGGTGCTGCTCGCTTCCAGTGCCGTTCCCGGCGGGTTTCCGCCGGTCCTGATCGACGTCGAAGCGAACGGCAAGCGCTTTCAGGAAATGCACGCCGACGGCGGTCTCGGCGGACAATTCTTCGTGGCGCCCGCAGCGCTGATGGCGGCGACCAGCGATTACCATTTGCCCGCGACCGCGCTCTACGTCGTCATCAACACCAGACTTAAGCGCTATTTCCAGGTCGTCGATCGCTTCGTGCCGTCGATCCTGACGCAGGCCGTCGGCATGGCGGTACCGGTCGACACCAGATTGATGATGGATCGCGCTTACATCGTGGCGAAGCGCAGCGGCGTACCGTATAACGTCGCGACGATTCCCTTAAGCTTCAATGCGCCGAGTTGGGGCGCGTTCGATCCTGATTACATGGGAGCGCTCTACAAGCTCGGTTTCGAGCAGGGCCGGAGCGAAGCTCCCTTCAGCGCGACACCGCCGCCCTATACGAGCGAACCCGCCGCAGTCCAGACCGATAAAACCGGAGCGAATTGATGAAAATCATTGCTATGAAAGGCCTCGTGCGTCCGCTGCTGTCCACCGCGTTTGCCGGCTTGTTGTTGGCAACCGCCAGCATCCCATCCGACGCGGCGCGGCGCGCTCCGGCGCGAACGAGCTATGACGGGGTGTGGAGCGTGGCGATCTATACGACGCGCGGCGATTGCGATCGCGCCGTTCGCGCCGCGGTGCGCATCACCGGCGGTCGCGTATCGGCCGACGATCAAAGCTACCAGGCTTACGGCGCCGTCGGGCGCGGCGGCGTGATCAGGGTGACCGTCGCGAGCGGCAATCGCTCGGCCTCGGGCTCCGGCCGGTTGTCGCAGAACGCCGGCGGCGGCCGCTGGCGGACCGCCACGGGCGAATGCTCCGGCCAATGGACGGCTGAACGCCGCAATTGGTGAACCGGCGTTACCCGGTCTTGCGCGCGGCAGTGTTGGCGTTCCACCACGGACAAATATCGCGCGCGCGCAGATAATTGCCGTCCATGACATTGAGCGGCGCGCGGCCGCCGGCGGCGGCATTGCGGATGCGCAGATCGCGGGCTTCCTCGCGGCCTTCCGGCGTCAGCCACATGCGGTCGTGGCCCCACAGGCTCGGACCTTCCTTGCGCTCGTGCGGCATCCAGCCGGCGGGTTCGATGGTGCGGCCGCCCCAGCCGTATTCGACCAGAAACTTCGACGGCGACACCGAATAGAACGACGTGACCTCGTCATTGGCGTGCCGACCGAACGTCACGCCGATCGTCTCCGGCTGGCGCAAGGCCAGGTCGTAGGCCTGTCCGACATCGTCGAGATAGCACAGCTCGACCATCAGATGATGGATGCCGTTCTTTCCGGTCTCGATGAAGGCAATGCTGTGGTGGCGCGGATTGAGGTGGAAGAAATAAGCCTGGAACGGCCGCGTGATGTAATCGCTCAGGCGAAAGCCGAGAATGTCGGTGTAGAACGGCGCGACGTCGGCGAGCCGTTCGACGGTGAGCACCGCATGCCCCATGCCGAGCGGACCGGTGCGGAAGCCCGAGATCGAACGACCGGGCTGGAACGCCTCGCCCGCGGTCTCGGCGCCGTGAAACGCTTCGAGCCGGTTGCCGACCGGATCGTTGAAAACGATCAGGTCCTTGACGCGGCGCTCGTCGGCGAGCGCCCGCGAACCGCGCGCCACCTCGACGCCGGCCTGCTCGAGCCGCGCCGCCAGCGCGCCAAGCGCCACGGCGTCGGCGACTTCCCAGCCGTAAAAGCAAGGACCTTCGCCGCCATCTTCGCTGACGATGACGCGCTGCTTGCGGTCGTCCATGCGCAAGGCGAGCCCGCCTTTGCTGCGCTCGACGAGCTGCATGCCGAGAAAGCGGGTGGCGTAGGTCGCCCACTGGTCGAGGTCGCGGGTGCCGATGCCGACGTATCCCAGCGCTTCAAGTTGCATGGCGGATTCTCCTCGATGCGAGCGCATATTAGCATGTTATCGGCATGCTGGCGTCACGCCTGCAACGCCCGCGCCGTGTCGTCGAACAACTCCTCGACGGAATAGCGTCCGCGGAATGAGCTTCATCTCGTAGGCATAGGCGTTCATCAATTCGAGCGCCGGTTTGACATTGTCGTAGCCGAACGGGATCAGGTCGACGGCGCCAGCCTTGGGCAGGCCCGCCGCCGTCTTGCTCGCGAGCAGCATGCGGAAGATTTCGCGCACCACGTCCGGATGGGCCTCTGCCAGCGAGGTCTTGAGAACCACCATGTGGTTCACCGGCACGGTGCGATGCTGCTCGTACCAGGCCTTCGCCGCCGCATCCGGATCGGGAATGACGCTCTTGAGCCGCGGGTCGTCGGGCATGTTGCCGCCGAAGATCGCGGCGTCGAGTTCGCCGTCGATCAGCATCTGATTGATGTCCTTGCCGGCGGCGGCGCGCACCACGCCCGGCGGGTCCTTCGCTTCGGCGACATGGGCGTCCTCGAACGTCACCCATTTCACCGAGCCGAGGTCGAGGCCGTAATCCTTCCACAGAATGCCGCGGATCCAGGCGCCGGTGGTCTGCGAGAACGCCCGCACGCCTACCGTGCGGCCGGGCAGGTCCTGCGGCCGCACCGTGCCGCGTTCGGAATTGTACAGCATGGTGCCGTGTTGGAAGCGGCCCATCATCGTCACCGGCAGCAGCGTGATGCGGCTTGCCGTAGGCCTTGGCCTGCAGATAGGTGACGATCGCCATCTCGCTCACGTCGAACTTCTGCTCGCGCGCCATCGGCATGAAGGCGCGATTGACCGGATTGATCTCGGTGAAGCTCATCGCCACGCGATCGGACGCGATGCGGCCGTCCTTGAGCGCCTTGGTGTGGGGATAGCTGCCGAAGCAGACGTTCAGGGTTTGGATGTTGTCGGCAGTCGTCGCGCTCATTGCGTCTCCTCGCGGGTTGCGCTTTGATTTTATGGACGGACGGAACGCTAAGCCAGTCCGCGGTCGGGAGGGAAACAGCCAGCAATGAGCCCCAGCGTCAATGTCAATGAAACGATCGACCGCCATCCGATCACCGCATACCAGATCGGCATTCTCGGCCTGTGCATGCTGGTGGCCTTGCTCGACGGTTTCGACACCCAGGCGATCGGCTACACGGCGCCGGCCATCGCGCAGGCGTTGCACCTGCCGCGGGAAGCCTTGGGCGCGGTGTTCTCGGCCGCACTGTTCGGCGCCATGCTGGGCGCGCTGAGCTTCGGACCGTTGGCCGATCGATTCGGCCGCAAGCGCTTCATGATCGCGGCGACGATCGTGCTCTCGATCTTCAGTCTTCTGACCGCACACGTCGCGACGCTGCAACAGCTGCTCGCCTGCCGCTTTCTCACGGGGCTCGGCCTCGGCGGCGCGCTGCCGAGCTTCCTGGCGCTCGGCGGCGAGTTCGCCCCGGTGCGCAAGCGCGGCGTGTTCGTGACGCTCGCCTTCGCGGCGTTCCCGTTCGGCGGTCTGGTCGCCGCGTTGACCAGCTCCTACGTCATTCCGGCGTTCGGCTGGCAGGCGGTGTTCTATATCGGCGGCATCGTGCCGCTCATCGTCGCCGTGGTGCTGGCGCTGTGGCTGCCGGAATCGCTGCGCTTTCTCCTGGCCCGCAATATCCGCCTCGACGAGGTGCGCAAGACGCTCGCGCGCATCGCGCCCGAGGTGGTCAAGCCCGGCGTCGAACTCGTCGCCTCGCCCGAGCCCGAACGCGAGGGCGTACCGATGAAGCATCTGTTCACCGAAGGCCGCGCGGGCGCGACGCTGCTTCTATGGGGCGCGTTCTTTGTTTGCTTCATGGTGCTGGTGACGGTCACGGCGTGGACGCCGACCGTGCTGCGTTCGGTCGGCTTCTCGATCTCCGCGGGCGCGCTCATCATCGGCCTCAACAATGCCGGCAGCGTGGTGGCGAGCGCGCTGTCGGGCTACATCGTCGAGCGCGTCGGACCGATCCGATCGCTCTTGCCCGCCTTCGTGCTCGGCGGGCTGTGCCTCGCCGCATTCGGGCAGGCGACCACCTCGGTGACGATGCTCGCAATCGCCTCGACGCTCGCCGGCTTCTTTGTCGGCGGCACCGGCACCGGCCTGATCGCGCTCGCCGCGGCGCTCTACCCGACCACCGTGCGCTCGACCGGCATCGGCTGGGGCATGGGCATCGGGCGGATGGGCCAGGTGTTCGGCCCGATCGGCACCGGACTGTTGGTCGGCTGGGGCGTCGGCGTCCACGGCATCTTCTACGCCGCGGCCATTCCCTGCTTCGTCGGCGCGGTATTCATCGTGCTGCTGACTTTTACGCGCGGCGCCAAGGTCGCGGCCTGACAGCAGGCGTAACAAGCACTGCACTATCGCCCGTTGATTTCGCGCCGACTGATCGTTACGAGACAACAATGCCCGACACCCTCCCCGACACCCTGCCCGACCGCCTGTCGACCGATCCGCGCAGTGCGCATTTCGACGCCAAGGTGCTGGAGCGCGACATCGGCGTGCGCTTCAACGGCATCGAGAAAACCAACGTCGAGGAATATTGCGTCAGCGAGGGCTGGATCCGCGTCGCCGCCGGCAAGGGCAAGGACCGCTACGGCAATCCGCTGACGATCAAATTGAAAGGCACGGTCGAGCCGTATTTCAGGAAGTAGCTTCGCGTCCCGCCTTGCGTCCTTCAATGCAGCATCGGTCGCTCACCTACCGCATGAAGATCGAGCTGCCCGATCAGCGCCGCGCGCTCCGCCTCGGCCGCGGCCATTTCATCCGACGCTTCCCGCGCCGTGCTGGCGTTCGAGCCCCACGCGACGATGCCACCGAGCAACGCCGCCATGGCCGCCATCATCACCTCGAGATCGAGCCGGATCGCGCCGAACACCATGGCTGCGAGACCGACGCCGCCGCCCGCCGCGGCGATCCGCGCCGCCAGGATGAACTTGCGGCAGCGCTCGATCCGTTCAACGAGCTGTTCGATGTGCGCCTCCAGGCGCACGATCTCGTCATGCACGTCGCCGTCGTCCATCGCGGTCCGGGATTACAAGCTACGCACGTTGCAATAATAGCAAGCGTAGCTCGCTATGACGGCAGCGCAAAGCCATTGGCGCCCTTGCCGACAAAAATCTTCTGCAGCATTTGCCGCTCGATCGGCTTCTGCAAAATCGGCACCTCGCCGAACCGGCTGTCGACCATGTCGGCGTCGTAGCCGGTGAGAAACACGAACGGCACGCCGCGGGCGGAGAGGATTTCGGCGACCGGATAGGCCATGCCGTCGCCGAGATTGATGTCGAGGATGGCGGCATCGAAGTCGCCGTCCTTGGCGGCGGAGAGCGCGTCCGCGGCCCGATTGATCGGGCCGATGACGGAATGGCCGCATTCGGCCAGGCATTCCTGAATCATCATGGCGACGAGGGCTTCGTCCTCGACCAAGAGCACGCGCCGGCCGTTTTGCGTGGGCGCCGGCGCGGCCGCGGCGTCCTTGGCGCCGCCGGGCGCGGCTTCGCGGCGGGTCGCCGTGTCGCGATGCGGGATCGACAGCGTGCAGGCGAGCCCTTGCGGCCGCCAATCGAACACCGCCTTGCCGTCGAGCTGCTGCTCGACGCCGGCGCGGATCACGTTGAGGCCGAAGCTGCGGGTCGACGGCGCCGTCACCGGCGGGCCGCCGCGCTCGACCCAGCGCAGGATCAAAAGTTCGCCGCTCCATTGCCAGCGCAGCTCGACCTTGCCGGCCGCCGACGACAGCGCGCCGTATTTCGCCGCGTTGGTGGCGAGTTCGTGCAACGCCAGCGCCAGGCCCTGCGCCAGATGCGGGAGGAGCGACACCTCCGGGCCGTCGATTGCGACCTTGTCGGCATCGCCGACGCGGTACGGCGCCAGCTCTTCCGCCACCAGCGCGCGCAGGTCCGCGCCCTGCCAGCGCGATTCGGACAACAGCGCATGGGCGCGCGCGAGCGCCTTGATGCGGCCTTCGACCGCCGCGCCGTAACCCTCGATGCTCGAGGCGCGCGTGAGCCGGACGATCGATTGCACCACGGCGAGGGCGTTGCGGGCGCGGTGGTCGACCTCGCGCGTCGAGCAAATCCTGCCGCTCATCCGCCTCCTTGCGATCGGTGATGTCGAGGGTGACGCCGCTGATGCGCACCACCTGATCGGCGGCGTCGAGGCTCGCGGCCGCCGTGCCGATGCACCAGCGCACCGTGCCGTCGGGCCGCAGCACGCGAAACTCGGTCTGCCGGGTGCGCGCGCCGCGCGAGATGCTGCGGCCGATCTCCTGCAGCCGGTCCCAATCCTCGGGGTGGATCATGGCGCGCATGTCGTCGAGCGTGATGGCGCGGTCGCGGTCGACGCCGAAAATGTGATACTGCCCCTCGTCCCATTTCCACGCGCCGGTGACGAGATCCCAGTCCCACGAGCCCATCTGGCCGGCGGCGAGCGCGAGACTGCGCCCCTCCTCGCTCTGCATCAGCCGCGCATTGGAGGCCTCGAGCTCCGCGGTGCGCTCCGCGACGCGCCGCTCCAGCTCGGCGTTGAGGCGCTCGAGCTCGCGGGTCTTGCGATAAAGCTCGGCGAACACCTTCACCTTGGCGCGCAGCACCGCCGGCACGACCGGCACCGGCACGTAGTCCACCGCGCCCATCTCGTAGCCGCGCAGCCGATCGACGTCGGTCACCTGGACGGCGGAGATGAAGATGATCGCGGTCCGCTCGAAGCGCGGGTGATCGCGGATCAGCGCGGCGAGCTGGAAACCGTCAAGCTCCGGCATGCAGACGTCGATCAGGACGACCGCGGCGTCGTTCTTGAGCAAAAACTCCAACGCCTCGCGCGCGGACGACGCCTTGACGAGGTTCTCGCCGAGATCGCGCAGGATTTCCTCGTTGGCGAGGAGTTTCCCGGGCTGATCGTCCACCAAGCAGGACGTTGACTTTGTCAGTGCTCATGGGCGCTGTGCCTAGCGGTGAAGCCACATGCGCAGCGCGGCGAGGAGCTGCTCGGTGTTGACCGGCTTGGCGAGATAATCGGACGCCCCCGCTTCCAGGCATTTCTCGCGGTCGCCCTTCATCGCCTTGGCGGTGAGCGCGATGATCGGCAAGCGGCGGTAGGCCGGATTGCGGCGGATGGTCTCGATCGTCTGATAGCCGTCCATTTCCGGCATCATGATGTCCATCAGCACGATGGCGAGCGCCGGCGTCGCCTCGATCAGCGCGATCGCCTCGCGCCCGGTCGTGGCGGTGAGCACGTGCATGCCGCGCCGCTCGAGCACGCTCGACAGCGCGAAGATGTTGCGCGAATCGTCGTCGACCAGGAGCACGGTGCGGCCGAGCAGGTCCTCGTCCGACGAGTTGAGCCGCTCCAGCAGGCGCTGCTTCTCGGCCGGCAGATCGGCGAACACGCGGTGCAGGAACAGCGCGGTCTCGTCGAGCAGGCGCTCGGGCGATTCCACGCCCTTGACGACGATGCTGCGCGCCATGGTGTGCAATTGGGCGTCCTCGTTGGCGGACAATTCGCGGCCGGTGAACACCACCACCGGCACGTCGGCCAGCGCCGGCTCGCCGCGCATGCATTCCAGCACCTCGAAGCCCGACATGTCGGGCAGCCGCAGGTCGAGCACGACGCAGTCGCAGCCCTCGCCGCGCAGGACCGCCAGCGCCTCGGCGCCGGTCGTCGCGCCGACGATCTCGATGTCGTCATGGCCGAGCAATTCGCGGATGCTCAGCTGCTCGGCGCCGTCGTCTTCGACCACCAGGAGACGGCGCCGCCGCGGCTGCGAGAAGTCCTTGATCTTCGTCAGCGCGTCGGCGATGCCCTCGCGCGTCGTCGGCTTGGTGACGAAGGAGAACGCGCCGCGCGCGAGGCCGTGCTGGCGGTCCTCGTCGAGGGTAACGATCTGCACCGGAATGTGCCGGGTCAGCGGGTTCTGCTTGAGCTGGCTGAGCACGTTCCAACCCAGCATGTCGGGCAGGAACACGTCGAGCGACACCGCCGTCGGCTGATACTGCTTGGCGAGGTCGAGCGCGGTCGGCGCCGCGCATGGCGAGCAGCACCTTGAAGCCGCGGTCGCGGGCGAGGTCGATCAGGATGCGCGCGTAGTGCGGGTCGTCCTCGACCACCAGAAGAATGGCGTCGCCGGGCTGGATGTCGAGCCGGTCGTCGGGAATTTGCTCGATCGCGCGCTCGACCGAAACGGTCGGCGCCGCGATGACGCTCGCCGCCGCTGGGCGCGGCGCGGTCGCCGAACCGACATAGGTGATCGGCAGATAGAGCGTGAAGGTCGAGCCGGTGTCCGGCGCGCTGCGCAGATGAATTTCGCCGCCGAGCAGGCTCGCCAGCTCGCGGCTGATGGCGAGGCCGAGCCCGGTGCCGCCGTATTTGCGGCTGGTCGAGGCGTCGGCCTGCTGGAACGCCTCGAAGATCAGCTTCTGCTTTTCGAGCGGAATGCCGATGCCGGTATCTGACACCTCGAACGCCGCCACCGCGGACCCTTGGCTCAGCACCGGGTGACTGGCGCCCCAGCCGCCCACTGCCGCGGTGACGTTGAGCCGCACGCCGCCCTGGGCGGTGAATTTGAAGGCGTTCGACAAGAGGTTCTTGAGGACCTGCTGCAGCCGCTTGGAGTCGGTGACGATGCTGTGGCCGAGATTGGGATCGATGTGCGTCTCGAACGAGAGCTGGCGGGTGTCCGCCTCGTGGCGGAACGGCCGCGCCACCATGTCGACCAGGTTGGAGAAGAAGATCTCCTCGGCATCGACGGTGACGGTGCCGGATTCGATCTTGGACAGATCGAGAATGTCGCTGATGAGGTTGAGGAGGTCGGTGCCGGCGCCGTGGATGGTGCGGGCGAACTCGACCTGCTTGTCCGAAAGGTTGCCTTCCGGGTTGTCGGTGAGCTGCTGCCCGAGAATGAGGATCGAGTTCAATGGCGTGCGCAGCTCGTGCGACATGTTGGCGAGGAATTCGGACTTGTACTTCGAGGTCAAGCGCGAGCTCGGTCGCCTTCTCCTCGAGCGCGCGGCGGGCCTGCTCGATCTCCTGATTCTTGCGCTCGACCTCGACGTTGCGCTCGGCGAGCTGCTGCGCCTTCTGCTCGAGCTGTTCGTTGGTCTGCTGCAGCTCGCGCTGCTGCGCCTGCAATTCGCCGGCAAGCTGCTGCGACTGCTTGAGCAGGCCTTCGGTCTGCATCGTCGCTTCGATCGAATTGAGCACGATGCCGATCGAGGTCGTGAGCTGCTCGAGGAACATGGTCTGCAGCGTGGTGAATTCGTGGATCGAGGCAAGCTCGATCACCGCCTTGACCTGGCTCTCGAACAGCACCGGCAGCACGATGTTGTTGCGCGGCTTCATCTTGAACAAGGCCGAGCTGATGGGAACGGTGTCCTCCGGCATATCGGTGATCAGCATGCGCCGTTTGTCGACCGCACATTGCCCGATCAGGCTCTCGCCGAGGCGCAGCGCCGGCGGGTGACCGTTGGCGCCATCGTCGGCATAGGCGGAGAGCAGTTTCAGCGCCGGCGTCTCCTCGTTCTCCATCTGATAGATGACGCCCTGGTGGGCGTTGACGAGCGGGGTGAGTTCCGAGAGCAGCAGCCGGCCGACGGTGGTCAGGTCGCGCTGGCCCTGCAGCATGTTGGTGAATTTGGCGAGGTTGGTCTTGAGCCAGTCCTGCTCGGTGTTGCGGTCGGTGGTGAGCCGCAGATTGTCGATCATCGTGTTGATGTTGTCTTTCAGCTCCGCCACCTCGCCGCGCGCTTCGACCTGGATCGAGCGGGTCAGGTCGCCCTTGGTCACCGCGGTCGCCACCTCGGCGATGGCGCGCACCTGGGTGGTGAGGTTGGCGGCGAGAAGGTTGACGTTGCCGGTCAAGTCCTTCCAGGTGCCGGCGGCGCCGGGCACGTTGGCCTGGCCGCCGAGCCGGCCTTCGACGCCGACCTCGCGCGCCACGGTGGTGACCTGATCGGCGAAGGTCGCCAGCGTCTCGGTCATGTTGTTGATGGTTTCGGCGAGCGCCGCCACCTCGCCCTTCGATTTCACCGCGAGGTTCTGCTTGAGGTCGCCGTTGGCGACGGCGGTCACGACCTTGACGATGCCGCGCACCTGTTCGGTCAGGTTCGCCGCCATGACGTTGACGGTGTCGGTCAGGTCCTTCCAGGTGCCGGCGACGCCGGGCACCTGGGCCTGGCCGCCGAGCAGGCCTTCGGTGCCGACCTCGCGGGCGACGCGGGTCACTTCCGAGGCGAAGCCGTTGAGCTGATCGACCATCGTGTTGATGGTGTTTTTCAGCTCCAGAATTTCGCCCTTCACGTCGACCGTGATCTTGCGCGACAAGTCGCCGCGGGCGACGGCGGTCGTCACCTCGGCGATGTTGCGGACCTGCGTGGTGAGGTTCGCCGCCAGGAGGTTGACGTTGTCGGTCAAGTCCTTCCAGGTGCCGGCGACGCCGGGCACCACCGCCTGGCCGCCGAGCCGGCCGTCGGTGCCGACCTCGCGGGCGACGCGGGTGACCTCGGCGGCGAACGAGCGCAGCTGCTCGACCATGGTGTTGAGCGTTTCCTTCAGCAGCAGAATTTCGCCGCGCACGTCGACCGTGATCTTCTTCGACAGGTCGCCGCCGGCGATCGCGGTCGCCACCTCGGCGATGTTGCGCACCTGCGCGGTGAGGTTCGACGCCATGAAGTTGACGTTGTCGGTCAAGTCCTTCCAGGTGCCGGCGACGCCGGGCACCTGCGCCTGGCCGCCGAGCTTGCCTTCGGTGCCGACCTCGCGGGCGACGCGGGTGACTTCCGAGGCGAAGGCGTTGAGCTGATCGACCATGGTGTTGATGGTGTTTTTCAGCTCGAGAATTTCGCCCTTCACGTCGACGGTGATCTTGCGGCCGAGGTCGCCGCGCGCGACCGCGGTCGTCACTTCGGCGATGTTGCGCACCTGCGCGGTCAGATTGCCGGCCATCGAGTTGACGCTGTCGGTCAAATCCTTCCAGGTGCCGGCGACGCCGGGCACGTTGGCCTGGCCGCCGAGCCGGCCTTCGGTGCCGACCTCGCGGGCGACGCGCGTCACCTCGCCGGCGAAGCGGTTGAGCTGATCGACCATGGTGTTGAGCGTTTCTTTCAGCTGCAGGATTTCGCCGCGCACGTCGACGGTGATCTTCTTCGACAAGTCGCCGTTGGCGACCGCGATCGTCACTTCGACGATGTTGCGGACCTGCGCCGTCAGATTGCCGGCCATCGAGTTGACCGAGTCGGTCAAGTCCTTCCAGGTGCCGGCGACGCCCGGCACCTGCGCCTGGCCGCCGAGCTTGCCTTCGGTGCCGACCTCGCGGGCGACGCGCGTCACTTCGGCGGCGAAGGCGTTGAGCTGATCGACCATGGTGTTGAGCGTATCTTTCAGCTCCAGAATTTCGCCGCGCACGTCGACCGTGATCTTGCGCGAAAGGTCGCCGCGGGCGACGGCGGTCGCCACTTCGGCGATGTTGCGGACCTGGCCGGTCAGGTTCGAGGCCATCGAGTTGACCGAGTCGGTCAAGTCCTTCCAGGTGCCGGCGACACCGCGCACCACCGCCTGACCGCCGAGCTTGCCTTCGGTGCCGACCTCGCGGGCGACGCGCGTCACTTCGCCGGCGAAGGCGTTGAGCTGGTCGACCATGGTGTTGATGGTGTCTTTCAATTCGAGAATTTCGCCGCGCACGTCGACCGTGATCTTTTTCGACAGGTCGCCGATGGCGATGGCGGTCGACACTTCGGCGATGTTGCGGACCTGCGCGGTCAGGTTCGACGCCATCGAGTTGACCGAGTCGGTCAAGTCCTTCCAGGTGCCGGCGACGCCGAGCACGTTGGCCTGACCGCCGAGCCGGCCCTCGGTGCCGACTTCGCGGGCGACGCGCGTCACCTCGCCGGCGAAGGCGTTGAGCTGGTCGACCATCGTGTTGATGGTTTCCTTCAGCTGCAGGATTTCGCCCGAGACGTTGACCGTGATCTTCTTCGACAGGTCGCCGCCGGCGATTGCGGTGGCGACGTCGGCGATGTTGCGGACCTGCGCGGTCAGGTTCAGCGCCATGAAGTTGACGCTGTCGGTCAAATCCTTCCAGGTGCCGGCGACGCCGGGCACCTGGGCCTGGCCGCCGAGCTTGCCTTCGGTGCCGACCTCGCGGGCGACGCGGGTGACTTCCGAGGCGAAGGCGTTGAGCTGATCGACCATCGTGTTGATGGTGTCTTTCAGCTCCAGAATTTCGCCGCGCACGTCGACGGTGATCTTGCGCGACAGGTCGCCGCGGGCCACGGCGGTAGTGACATGGGCGATGTTGCGCACCTGGTCGGTGAGGTTGCCGCACATGGCGTTGACCGAGTTCGGTCGAGATCCTTCCAGGTGCCGGCGACGCCGGGGACGATCGCCTGGCCGCCGAGCTTGCCGTCGGTGCCGACCTCGCGGGCGACGCGGGTCACTTCCGAGGCGAACGAGCGCAGCTGATCGACCATCGTGTTGATGGCTTCCTTGAGCTGCAGAATTTCGCCGCGCACGTCGACGGTGATCTTCTTCGACAAGTCGCCGTTCGCCACCGCGATCGTCACCTCGGCGATGTTGCGCACCTGGGCGGTCAAGTTCGACGCCATCGAGTTGACGCTCTCGGTCAAATCCTTCCACACGCCGGTGACGCCGCCGACCTGCGCCTGGCCGCCGAGCTTGCCCTCGGTGCCGACCTCGCGAGCGACGCGCGTCACCTCGGAGGTGAAGACGTTGAGCTGCTTGATCATGGTGTTGACGATCTCGGCCGAGCGCAGGAACTCGCCCTGCAGCGGCCGGCCGTCGACGTCGAGTTGCACCGTCTGCAACAGATCGCCCTGCGCCACCGCGGCGATCGCGCGCGTCACCTCGGTCGTCGGCCAAAGCAGATCGTCGATCAGCGTATTGACGGAGGACTTCCATCTCCCCCCAGGCGCCCTGGGAGAGGCCGAAGCGCACGCGCTGGCGGGTCTTGCCTTCGCGCCCCACCACCTGACCGACCCGTTCGAGCTGATGGGAAATGCGCTGATTGGCGGCGACGATCTCGTTGAAGGTGTCGGCGACCTTGCCCATGATGCCGACGCGGTCGCCGGCCATGCGCACGGAGAAATCGCCGACCCGCATGGCCTGCAGCGCGTGCAGCAATTCACGCAGCTCGCCCGCCTCGCCGCCATTCAGGTGCGGTTCATGCGCCGCCTCGAGCGACGCCGTATCGGCGGAACCGTTCGCGCCGTTCGCGGTCGCGGCGGCGATATCCGAAAGGGATTGCTCGGAAGAGGTTTGCTGCGAAGACGCGGGTTGCATGAAGGCCTCCGAATCCTGCTAGGCGCGGCGCGCAAGCGGCCACGTCAGCAACTGACAGACAAAAGCGGTGGTGATCGGACGCCGAGCGGGTGGGAAAATGGCCGAAAACGCGTACTTTCGCGGAAGCCGTTCCGCTGCCGCGTACGCGCACCCGAACGTGGTCTTCCCCCTCACGACGGAACACCTCCTGAGCCGTAGCGCGAACGCGCGACAGCGCGGTTTGTTCCTGCAATCCACAGGCAGATGAATATCTCCTCTCCCGCGTCGCAACCGGTCACGAAATAGGGCCGCACCAATGCGCGCGGGGGCAAGCGCATGCCGGCGCCGTCGCAGTTCGGGCCACCTGAGCTATCTCTCTGAGAGACATCGATATTTTTGATTGCGCGGCGGGCGGGGACGCGGCAGGCGCGCTTCCGCGCGGCAGCCGAACGCCGCGCTTCAGGCCCTTGCGCGCTTTTGCCATCCTGGAATTGGCGTGCGAAGGTGCAACAAATCCCATCGCACAATTGGGCCGCGCGGACGACGCGACGCGTGGGCGACAACAAGCGAACCAAAACAAGCGAAACCAAGGAGGGAATGCGATGAAAATCATTGCCACATGTGCGGCCACGGTGCTGGCATTGGGCGTCACCGCGCCGGCACGGGCGGAGACGGTCAAGGTCGGCGTAGTGCTGCCGTATTCGGGGCCGAATTCCGATCTCGGCGCCCAGGTCGACAGAGCCTTCGACCTTTACGTCAAGATGCACGCCAAGGATCTCGGCGACAACAAAATCGAGCTCATCAAGCGCGACGAAGGCCCGGCCTCGGGCGCCAATGCCCGCACCGTGGTCACCGAGCTGATCACCAATGACAAGGTCAAGCTTTTGGCCGGCTTCGTGTTTTCGCCGTCGGCGATCGCCGCCGCGCCGCTCGCCACCCAGGCCAAGATTCCGATGATCATCGCCAATGCCGGCACGGCCTGGATCACCAATTTGTCGCCCTATATCGTGCGCTTCTCCTTCAGCATGTGGGACCCCGCCTACCCGATGGGGACCTACGCGGCGAAAAACCTGAGCTGCAAGACCGCGGCGATGGGCTTCACCGACTTCCCGCCCGGCCAGGACTCGACGCTGGCCTTCAAGACGGCGTTCGAGAAGGCCGGCGGCAAGATCGTCGACGCGGTCCGGTTCGGCCCGCCCGGTCCGGTGCCCGATTTCACCCCGTATTTTCAGCGGGTGAAGGACGAGCATCCCGATTGCTTCTATGTCTTCGTTCCCTCCGGTTCGCACGCCGGCGGCATCATGAAGACCTATGGCGACCTCGGCTTGCGCCAGGCCGGCGTGCGGCTCATCGGTCCTATGGATCTCATCCCCGACTACGAACTCGCTCATATGAGCGACGCAGCGATCGGCCTGATCGTGATGTCGAGCTATTCCGACGATTACGATACGCCGGGCAATCAGGAATTCGTCAAGGCCTGGCACGAGGCCTACGGTCCGAACTCCTATCCCGATTTCATGTCGGCCGCGAGCATGGATGCGATGGCGGGAATCTTCCACGTCATCAATACGCTGCACGGCAACCTCGACGACGGCGCCAAGGTCATCGACACCCTCAAGGGCTGGAAGCACGAGGGCTACCGCGGACCGATCGAAATCGATCCGCAGACGCGCGACGTGATCCAAGACGAGCATGCCGAGGAAGTAATCAAGAAGCCGGACGGCAAGCTCGGGGTCAAAGTGCTGGAGACGATCCCGCAGGTGAAGGATCAGTGCAAAGAGCTCAAAGTGGGCCGTTGCGCGTCCTAGCCGCTTGAGGCAGTAGGAAGGCGCCCTTCCCCGCCCGCCGCGCGGGGGAGGGTTAAGAATTCGAGCCGAGGCCCCGTGATGTCGCCCGTCGCCAATACCATCGTCAGCATCCTGTTCGATGGTCTGGCTTGGGCCATGTTCCTGTTCATTGTCTCGGTCGGGCTTTCGGTAACCATGGGGCTGATGGGCTTCGTCAATCTCGCCCACGGCGCGTTCGCCATGGCCGGCGGCTATCTGGTGCTGACGGCGATGCAGCGCTTCGACATTCCGTTTCCGTTGGCGCTCGTGATCACATTCGTCGTCGTCGGCGCCGTCAGCGTGCTGTTCGAGCGCACGCTCTACATCAGGCTTTACGGCGCGACCGACCTCGATCAGGTGCTGATGACGATCGGCCTGACCTTCATGGCGATCGCGGCCTTCACGTATTTTTACGGGCCGCTGCCGGAAGCGATCCGTGTGCCCGACTATCTGCTGGGCGAGGTGCATTTCGCCGGCCGCAGCTTTCCGACCTATCGGGTGTTCCTCATCGCGGTGGGCGCGGCCCTGGTCGCCGTGCTGTGGTTCGCCTTCGAGCGCACCAATATCGGCGCCAAGATCCGCGCTGCGGTCGACAACCGCCGCATGGCGCAGTCGGTCGGCATCGATGTCGACCTTCTGTTCACGCTCACCTTCGCCGTCGGCAGCGGGCTCGCCGCGCTCGGCGGCGGGCTGGCGATACAGCTGCTCGGCCTGACCCCGAGCTTCGCCGTCATCTATTTGGTGTTCTTTCTGCTCGTGGTCGCCGTCGGCGGCTCCGGCAGCATGTGGGGCACGCTCGCCGGCGCGCTGGTGCTCGGCATCAGCGACACCGCCGGCAAATATCTGTTCGCCGACGCCGGCAGCTTCGCCATCTACGCCGTTGCGGTGCTGATTCTCTTGATCAAGCCTGCGGGCCTCTATGGACGCGAATAATATCTCCCCGGCCGCGGCCGGCGGCACCATCGCGGCCGCGCGCGCCGACGCCGCAAGCGCGCTGGCGCGGCGCGACCGCTTTCGCATCGGCGAAACGCTGCCGTGGGTCATCGGCTTGGCGGCTTATCTCGTGTTCCCGAACCAGATGGTGCTCGGCGGCCAGACGCTGATCATGATTTTGTTCGCGCTGTCGCTCGATCTCATTCTCGGCTTTGCCGGCGTCGTCACGCTCGGCCATGCCGCCTATTTCGGCGTCGGCGCCTATGCCGCCGCGCTGTTGGTCACCGACCTTGGCTGGACCGAACCGATCTCCGGGCTCGCCTTCGCCGCCTTTTTTGCCGCGATCGCCGGCTTCGTCTCCGGCTGGCTGTTGTTGCGCTACCGCGGGCTGGCGCTGTTGGTGCTCACGCTGTCGATGACGATCATGTTGCAGCAGCTCGGCAATCTGTTCCGCGATTTCACCGGCGGCTATGACGGCATCCCGAGCATCAATATCGCGCCGCTGTTCGGCACTTTCGATTACGACCTCTATGGCCACGCCTATTATCTGTACTGCCTCGCGGTCCTGTTCGTCGCCTTCTATGTGGTGCGGCGGATCGTCTATTCGCCGTTCGGGCAGGCGCTGGTCGGCATCCGCGAAAACACCGCGCGCATGCACGCGCTCGGCTCGCCGGTGCACGGCCGGCTCGTCGTCGCCTATACCATCTCGGCGGCGCTGGCCGGGGTCGCCGGCGCCTTGTTCGCGCAGACCAACACGCTGGTGACGCTCGGCGTGTTCGATTTCGACCAGTCCGCCAGCGTGCTGATGATGCTCATTCTCGGCGGCGCCGGGCGGCTCTACGGCGCCTTCGTCGGCGCGGTACTCTACATGGTGCTGCAGAACATCCTGGCGAAGATGAGCCCGGCGTTCTGGCAGTTCGGCATCGGGCTTTTGTTGGTCGCCGTCGTCCTGCTGGCGCGGCGCGGCCTCGTCGGCGTGATCGACGACGCGCTGACCGGTCTCGGCGGCTATCTGCCGTGGGGCAAACGATGACCGCGCCGGCGCTCGAAGTCAGGGAACTGCAGAAAAGCTTCGGCGCCATCCGCGTCGCCAACGACATCAATCTCTCGCTGCCGCGCGGCGCCCGTCATGCGCTGATCGGGCCGAACGGCGCCGGCAAGACGACGCTCGTCAATCTCATCACCGGCGTGCTGCGGCCGTCGTCCGGCGACGTCCTGCTCGACGGCGAGGCGATCACACGTCTGGCGCAGGCCGCCCGCACGCGGCGCGGCATCGCGCGCACGTTCCAGGTCAATCAGCTGTTCCGCGCGCTGACCGTGCTCGAAAACGTCTATCTGGCGATCGGCGAGCGCACCGGCGCCTGTCACCGGTTGTGGCGCTCGGCGGGCGCCGAGCGCGCCGTCATCGACGAGGCGCTCGATCATCTGCAATCGCTCGCGCTCGTCGCCGACGCCAGGAAGCCGGTGAAGGAACTCCCTTACGGCCGCCAGCGGCTGGTCGAAATCGCCATCGCGCTGGCGCAGCGGCCGAAACTCCTGCTGCTCGACGAGCCGGCGGCCGGCGTGCCGTCGTCGGAAAGCCATCTGATCCTCGATGTCATCGCCAAGCTCGATCCGAACATCACGGTGCTGATCATCGAGCACGACATGGACGTGGTATTCCGCTTCGCCAACCGCATCAGCGTCCTCGTCGCCGGCGCGGTGCTGACCGAAGGCACGCCGCAAGAGATTTCCGCCGACGCGCGCGTGCGCTCGGTCTATCTCGGCGAAGGCCAGGGAGGCGCGCCGTGAGCGAGCGGGCATTCGCGCTCGAACTCGACAACGTCTCGAGCGGCTACGGCGAGACCGTGATCCTGGAAAACGTCCGCCTGCAGATAGCGGCCGGCGAGACGCTCTCGATCATCGGCCGCAACGGCGTCGGCAAGACCACGCTGCTCTCGACCGTGATGGGGCGCACCACGCTGCACAGCGGCACCATTCGCTTGCTCGGCAAGGATATTACCGCATTCGCGCCGCATCGCCGGGTGTGGGCGGGACTGGGCTATGTGCCGCAGGAACGCGAGATATTCCCATCACTGACGCTGCGCGAAAATCTCGAAGTCGCCGTGCGGCCGGGCCCCTGGACCATCGCGGCCGTCTACGAGCTGTTTCCGCGCCTTGCTGAGCGCCAGTCGAACCGCGGCAATCACCTCTCCGGCGGCGAACAGCAGATGCTCGCGATCGCCCGCGCGCTCGTCGGCAATCCCGCCGTCATCCTGATGGACGAGCCATCGGAAGGCCTGGCACCGGTCATCGTCGAGGAACTCGCCCGCGCCGTGCGCCGCCTCGCCGACGCCCAGGGCCTGACGCTCATTCTGGTCGAGCAGAATACCCGGCTCGCGCTCGACATCTCGCCCCGCACCGTGGTGATGAACCGCGGCCGGATCACCTATGACGGCGCGAGCGCGCCGTTGAAAGAGAACCGCGACTTGCTCGACCGGCTGATCGGCGTCGGACGCTATGCCGAAGCTTAGCTCTTCGCTTCGCCCCCATGACGCGCTAAGAGTGTGCCATGCCCAACCTCCTCGGCATCCTGGAAACCTCGCTCTATGTCGAAGAGTTCGAGCGCGCCTGCGCCTTCTACGAACAGGTGCTCGGGCTCAACAGCATCTACCGCGATCCGCGGCTGTGCGCCTACGATGTCGGCGGCCGCAGCGTGTTGTTGTTGTTCCTGCGCGGCCGTTCGTTCGAGACCGTGCAGCTGCCCGGCGGCACGATCCCGCCGCATGACGGCCACGGGCCGGTGCATATCGCATTTTCGATTGCCGCGGACGAGCTGAAATCTGGGAAGAGCGGCTCGCGGAAGAAGACATCGCCATCGAGGGCCGCACCAAATGGCCGCGCGGCGGCGAGAGCATTTATTTCCGCGACCCCGACGGGCATTTGCTGGAGCTGGCGACGCCGGGCCTGTGGCCGGGGTTTTAGTTAGCTCCCTCCCCACAAGGGGGAGGGGAAGAAAAAAGCTACGACTTCCCGTAAACCGGCACGATGGCACCGCGCGTGACGCGGTTGTCCGGCGAGACCAGAAAAAGGATGGTCGCGGCGACCTCCTCGACCTTCGGCCATGGCGCGTAATCGGCGTTCGGCATGGAACGGCGGTTGGCGGGCGTGTCCATGATCGACGGCGCCACCGCGTTGACCAGGATGTCGTCCTTGGCGACTTCCTCGGCGAGCGCGGCGGTCAAGGCGGCGACGGCGGCCTTGCTGGCGGTGTAGGCGACCATGCCGGCGCCGCTGCGCCATTCCAGTCCGGCGCGGGCCGAGACGTTGACGATGCGGCCGCCGCGGCCGCCGCCGGTCATCGCCTTCACCGCGGCGCGGCAGCACAGCGCGCAGCTGACGAGATTCATGTCGATCTGCTGCCGCAACGTCGCCGCGCTCATGTCGCGCAACGGCCCCGCAGCAAAACCGCCGGCGATGTGGATCGACGCCCACAGCGGCGCGACGCCGTCGTAAAGCGACGCGACGGCGGCCTCGTCGGCGAGGCTGCCGGTGACGGTCAGCATTACGCGGTCGTGGGTGCGCAGCGGAAAGCGCTCAGCCTCCGCCGCGTTGAAGCAGGGAATGTGGCACGTCGCGCCGGCCGCGAGCAGCGCCTCGACCACTGCGGTGCCGAGCGCCCCCGCGCCGCCGGTAATGATGACGTGACGATCGCGCATATCCACGACGCGGCTCCTTCGCTTACGCTCATCATCGCCAGTTGGACGTTTTAGGCAAGAGCGCGCTGGGGCCTCTTAGGCAACAGGCCGGGCGCGTTAGACGGAATAAGCCCGGCGTGCTTTTGTTGCGTGCGAGGGGAGAATCAGTGGCTGATTTCGATCTCGCCATCATCGGTGGCGGCATTAACGGCGTCGGCGTCGCCCGCGACGCCGCCGGGCGCGGCCTCAGGGTGGTCTTGTTCGAACAAAACGACCTCGCCTCCGGCACGTCGTCGGCGTCCTCCAAGCTCATTCATGGCGGGCTGCGCTATCTGGAGCACGGCGCGCTGCGACTGGTGCGCGCCGCGCTGAGCGAACGCGAGGTGCTGTTGCGGATGGCGCCGCATCTGGTGCGGCCGCTGCGCTTCGTCCTGCCGGTCGACGAGACCAAGCGTTCGCCGCTCCTGCTGCGGCTCGGCCTCCTGCTCTATGACGTGCTCGGCCGGCGCCAGATCCTGCCGGGAACGCGCGCGCTCGATCTGATCATCGACGAGGCCGGCCAGCCGCTGCGGCCGCGGTTCCACCACGGATTTGAATATTCCGACTGCTTCGCCGACGATTTGCGCCTCGTCGTCGTCAACGCCGTCGACGCTGCCGCGCGCGGCGCGGTCATCTCGACCCGCACGCGCTGCATGCGCGCCGAGCGCGGGCAAGAGTGGCGGCTCGTCCTCAACGCGCGCGGCCAGCGCGATGTCGTCACTTCGCGGGTGCTGATCAATGCCGCGGGGGCGTGGGCCGACATGGTCGCCGAGACCGTGGTGCGGCGTCCGCTGCCGCGCCGCCTGCGGCTCGACAAAGGGACGCACATCGTGGTGCGCCGCCTCTACGACCACGACCGCGCCTATATCCTGCAAGCCGCCGACGGCCGCGTCGTCTTCACCATCCCGTTCGAGCACGACTTCACGCTGATCGGCACGACCGACCGCAGCTTCTCCGGCGATCCGGTCGGCGCCGGGCCGACGGCGGAGGAGATCGACTATCTGTGCGGCGTGGTGAATCAATATTTCCGCGTGGCCGTCAGCGGCGCCGATGCGGTCTGGGCGTTCGCCGGCGTCCGCGCGCTCCATGACGACGGCGCCGGCAAGGCACAGGACGTTGGCCGCGACTACGCGTTGCTGCTCGACGACGAGCCTGGCGCGGCGCCCATTCTCACCATCCATGGCGGTAAGCTGACGACGTACCGGCGCGTCGCCGAGGCGGTGCTCGCCCGCCTGGCGCATCATTTCCCGCGCGCGCAGCCCTGGACGGCGCGGGTGCCGCTCCCCGGCGGCGATTTCATCTATGACGGCATGCCCGCGCTCGTCGAGCGCACGAAGGCCCGCTGGCCGTTCCTGACCGAAGCTCACGCGCGGCGGCTCGCCGGCGCCTACGGCACCCGCGTCGAGGATGTGCTCGAGACCGCGACGCGGCTCGACGATCTCGGCCAGCGCTTCGCCGCCGATCTCACCGCCGCCGAGGTGCGCTATCTGATGACCAAGGAATTCGCGCTGACCGCCGACGACGTGCTGTGGCGCCGCTCCAAACTCGGCTTGCGGTTTACCGAGCCGCAACGCGGCGCGCTGCATGATTTCATGTCGGCGGCGAGGTCTTAGAGCAACGGCCTTTGATGTTGACCCTTCATTCGTCATTGCGAGGAGCGCAGCGACGAAGCAATCCAGAGTCTAGCGGCAGTGACTCTGGATTGCTTCGCTTCGCTCGCAATGACGAACGATGAGTTGCGATCAAAGGCCGTGGTCTTATAATTAGCGCATAACGGGCTGTCGACGGTATCCCGCTCATTCAAACTTTACCGTATCCGTTCAGGCCGAATTTATCTGTTTGTGGTGATGGTGCGGAGGTAAATACGTAGGTAACCACGGCTGGTCGCGGGGCGTCATGGAACTGCAGGCGAAGGCGAACGAGTTGACCAAGCGGCTGCAGGCACTCAAGGTGCTCGTCGTCGACGACGAGCACACCATGCGCAAGGTGACGCGCTCGCTGTTACAGGCGATCGGCATCAAGGACATACACGAGGCCCCCGACGGCCGCCGCGGCCTGGAAGAAATCGCGACGCTCGCGCCCGACATCGTCATTCTCGATTGGGAGATGCCGACGCTCAACGGACCGGATTTCATGCGCTATGTCCGCTCCCCCGGCCATTTCCCTTATCCGGCGGTGCCGGTCATCATGCTCACCGCCTACGGCGAACGCTCGCGCGTCGTCGAAGCGGTGCAGCTCGGCGTCAACGAATATCTGCTCAAGCCGGTATCGTCGCAGGCGCTCTTGGCGCGGCTCGTCGCCATCATCGCCAAACCGCGGCGGATGGTGAAAAAGGGCAATTACTACGGACCCGAGCCGCGGGTCATGTCGACCTACAAGCCGGAAAACGACAGCGGCTTCAGCAATATCGCTATTCTTAATTGACCAGCCGTCATGGCCGGACTTGTTCCGGCCATCCACGTCTTTTGAGCCGGCACTGCCCTTAAGACGTGGATGCCCGCGACAAGCGCGGGCATGACGGTGCATGGTGTCGCCATTAACACCGCGGTCACCACGTCCGCAGGAGATGCGGCCGCCACGAGCCGCAAGCGCGCCGCCGCGGCGGCTTTTACCAAGCCGCAACGCGGCGGTGTTCTGATAAAGGACGGAGCGGCCGGAGCGGCGCTCCGTTTTTCGCGACCGTCGGGGGCGGCCATGTCGTCGAAACTATCGAAGAAAGATATCGCGGAGATCATCCAATCGCTGTGCGTGCTGGTGGTCGACGACAATCAGTACATGCGCAAAATGATCCGCAATCTCCTGGTCAATTGCGGCGTCAAGGACATCTACGAGGCGGGCGACGGCATCGCGGCGCTCGACATCATTCGCACCGTCGGTCCGCATGTGGTGATCCTCGACTGGGAGATGCCGCTGTTGAGCGGCGCCGAGTTGGTGCGCATCGTGCGCTCGCCGGGCGTGTTTCCGGTGCCGGACGTTCCCATCATCATGCTCAGCGGCCACGGCGAGCGCTGGCGCGTGGTCGAGGCGGTACGGCTCGGGGTCAACGAATATCTCGTCAAGCCGGTGTCGGCGAAATCGCTGTACGACCGCCTGGTCTCGATCGTGATCCAGCCGCGGCCGGTGGTGCAGCTCGGCGATTATTACGGCCCGGAGCCGCGCAAGATCGGCGGGATGGAGCCCGGCGAGAGCGGGCCGCTGCTCGAGCGATTCTCGAATTGACGGCGCCGCGGGCGACGGTCGCGCGAGCGGCGGAGCTTCAATCGTTTGCGTATTGGTTCGGCACGCCAAGTGCCGAAATTACGACTCGACAAATCCGGCGCTGAGACGCACTCTCGATTACCACCGCGAACATTATCCGGCGGCGGTGGCTGGGAAACCGGTTGCGCTCTCGCCGTTTGTGTTGTTCCGCGATGCCGATTACTCCTTTCCTGGTCGGCCAAGCGTTCGATCCTGAGGTCGTTCGGGCGATGTCCGTTGCCTTCGACGATGCCTGCCGATCGCTCGGCCTCGACAAGCGGACCGATCCGGCCTCCGAGGCCGTCGCCAAGAAGATCATCGAGCTGGCGCAGCGCGGCGTGCGCGACCCCGCGTCGCTGAGCGAGCGCGTGCTGCGCGAACTGAACAGCGGCGAATGACACGACCGGGTTTTGCGCCGTGGAGCGAGCCAAATCCACGTCCGCTGTTGCGGATCGAGGCGCTGAGCCGGCGCTTCGCCGGCTTTGCCGCGGTCGACGGGCTGTCGCTCGACATCTACGAGGGCGAGTTTTTCGCTCTGCTGGGGCCTTCCGGTTGCGGCAAGACCACGCTGCTGCGGCTGATCGCCGGGTTCGAGCGCCCGAGCGCCGGCCGCATCCTGCTCGACGGCGTCGATCTGACCGGCGTGCCGCCGCACCGGCGTCCCGTCAACATGATGTTCCAGAGCTACGCGCTGTTTCCGCACCTCGATGTCGAAGCGAACATCGCCTTCGGCCTGAAGCAGGAGGGCCTGCCGCGGGACGAGATCGCCCGGCGCGTCGCCGACATGCTCGCGCTGGTCAAGCTCGATACGTTCGGCGCCCGCAAGCCGAACCAACTGTCGGGCGGCCAGCGCCAGCGCGTCGCGCTGGCGCGCGCGCTGGTCAAACGCCCGCGCGTGCTGCTGCTCGACGAGCCGATGGCGGCGCTCGACAAGAAGCTGCGCGGCGAGACGCAATTCGAGCTGATGGAGCTGCAGCGCCGGCTCGGTCTCACCTTCATCATCGTCACCCACGACCAGAGCGAAGCGATGACGGTCGCCGACCGCATCGGCGTGATGGATCGCGGCCGACTGATGCAGGTCGCGCCGCCGGCCGAGATCTACGAGCGGCCGAACTCGCGCTGGGTCGCCGACTTCATCGGCGAGGTCAATATGTTCGAGGGCCGCCTCGGCGACGACGGCATGACCGTCGACGGCACCACGGCCGGCCGCCTGCGGCTTGCCGCCAAGGCGGACGCCGAGCCCGGCAAGATGGTGTTCATCGCGGTGCGGCCGGAGAAGGTGCGGATGAGCCACGAGCCGCCGCTGCCGGGCTTCGACAACTGCGTCGCGGCGACGGTGATGGATATCGGCTATCTCGGCGAGATGTCGATCTACAAACTGCGCATCCGCGACGGCGTGGTGAAAGCGGCGGTCGCCAATACCGGCGGCGGCGCGCAGCGCCAGGCAAATTTCGGCGACGAGGTGTGGCTGAGCTGGCCGCCGGACGCGGCGATCCTGTTGACGAGATAAGATCGTCATTGCGAGGCGAAAGGGCGTTCACGCCCGTCTTTGACGGGCTATGGCGACGAGGAGAAAACGCGATGACGAAACTCGAAAGCGGTTCGTTTCTCCGAAAACTCGTCGTGCGCGTTCCCTTTATCTGGCTGCTCGCGTTCTTTCTGCTGCCGTTCGTGATCGTGCTCAAGATCAGCCTGTCGCAGACGGCGATCGCGCGCCCACCCTATACGCCGGTGCTCGATCTGACCGCCGGGTGGCACGGCGTCACGGCGTTCTTTGCCGGGCTGTCGTTCGACAATTACGCCCTGATCGGCAGCGATCCGCTCTATGTTCTGTCCTACCTCAAGAGCGTCGAGATCGCCGCCTTCGCGACGTTGATGCTGCTGATCGTCGGCTATCCGGTCGCCTACGCGATCGCGCGCACGTCGCCGCGCTGGCAGGCGGTGCTGGTGCTGCTCGTCATCCTGCCGTTCTGGACCTCGCTGCTCATCCGCGTCTATGCCTGGATGAATATTCTGCAGCGCGACGGCCTGCTCAACGACGTGCTGATGGCGCTGTCAGTGGTGAAAACGCCGCCGGCGTGGCTCGCGACCGACACCGCGATCTATATCGGCATCGTCTATTCCTATCTGCCGTTCATGGTGCTGCCGCTCTACGCGACCCTGGAAAAGCTCGACCAGTCGCTGCTCGAGGCGGCGGCCGATCTCGGCTGCCCGCGCTGGAAGGCGTTCTGGCTGGTCACGCTGCCGCTGTCGTCGTCCGGGGTGATCGCCGGCGTTCTGTTATGCTTCATCCCGATCGTCGGCGAGTTCGTCATCCCGGACCTGCTGGGCGGCTCGCGCGCGCCGATGATCGGGCAGACCATCTGGGTGGAATTCTTCGGCAACCAGGACTGGCCGGCCGCATCCGCCGTCGCGGTCGTCCTCGTGTGCCTCCTGGTGACGCCGATCGTGATCTATCAGCACCAGGCGATGCGCGCGGCGGAGCGGGACTGACCATGCGCAAGGTCTCCGCCTTCAATCTCGTCTCGCTCGCCGTCGGCCTCGCCTTTCTCTATCTGCCGATCGTCGTCCTGGTGATCTATTCGTTCAACGCCTCGCGGCTGGTCGCGGTGTGGGGCGGCTGGTCGCTGCATTGGTATGCCGTGCTCGTCAATGACGGGCCGCTGATCGACGCGGCGTCGATCAGCATCCGCCTCGCGCTCCTCTCGGCGAGCGCGGCGACGGTGCTGGGCACGCTCGCGGCGCTCGCGCTGGTGCGGTTCGGCCGCTTCCGCGGCCGGCTGTTGTTCGCCGCCATGATCTACGCGCCGCTGGTCATGCCGGAGGTGATCACCGGTCTGTCGCTGCTGTTGCTGTTCGTCGCCGTCGCGGCCGATCGCGGTTTCTGGACCGTGGCCATCGCGCACACCACCATGGCGATGTGCTTCGTCACCGTGATCGTGCAGTCGCGACTGGCCGATTTCGACCGCAGCCTGGAAGAGGCGGCGATGGATCTCGGCGCGTCGCCCTTGAAGACGTTTTTTGCCGTGACCCTGCCGCTGATCCTGCCCGCCGTCATCGCCGGCTGGATGCTCGCCTTCGCGTTGTCGCTCGACGATCTCGTCATCGCCAGCTTCACCACCGGGCCGGGCGCCACCACGCTGCCGATCCGAATCTATTCCGAGGTCCGCCTCGGCGTGAAGCCGGAGATGAACGCCGTGTGCAGCATCATGATCGCGGTGGTCGCGGTCGCCGTGACGGCCGCGTCGCTGTTCGGCAAGCTCACTACCGGAAGAGGCGCGTCGGCTTCCGTGCAGCCTTGACGTCAAGCGTCGTCCGGTCCATTTTTCAATTCTGAACCGACCAATAGTGAAAATGGGCCTGCCATGAAGATATCTATCGCTGAGGCAAAAGGCCAACTAACCGAGTTGGTTCGGCGTGCCGAAGAGGGCGAAGAGGTCATTCTGACCCGGCACGATCAACCGGCCGTGCGCCTCGTTGCCGTCACCAAGAAAAAGCCGCTCGATCCAGTCGAGCGCCGAAGGATCCTTGAAGAGGTCCGCGCCGCCGGCCGCGCCAAGGCAACGCCGGGGCCCGACGCGGCGAGAAGCCAGGATTTTCTCTACGACGAATACGGCCTCCCCAAATGATCGTGGTCGACACGTCCGCTCTTATTGCGATCGTATTCGATGAACAAAAAGCCGAAGTCTGCAGCAAAGCTCTCGAAACCGAGACCGAAATATTGATGTCTGCCGGCACGCTCGCCGAATCTCTCATAGTCGCGCGACGGAGAGGTTGAGACCGAAGAGCTCGAGCGGCTCATCAACGATCTCGGGATCGAGGTTGTCAGCGTCACGCCAGCGTCGGCTCGGCGTGTTGCACAAGCGCAGAAGCGATGGGGCAAGGGCATCCACCCGGCTGGCTTGAACTTCGGCGACTGCTTTGCCTACGCCCTCGCCAACGAGCAATCCTGCCCGTTACTCTTCATCGGCGACGATTTTTCCAAGACCGATATCGAGAGCGTGCTCTAACGGCCGCAAAAGTCCCCCAGGATCGCGGATCAATCCCGGCTCTCGTCCGGCGGCCGGATCAGATAGAGCAAAAACCACAGCGGCAGGATCACCACCGAGCCGAGCAGCAGATTGGGCAGCGCCCAGGCCACGCCCTCGCGCGCCAGTTCCTCGATCCGCTCCGAGGACAGCCCGGCGGCGCGCATCAGCTCGCTGGTGGTGATGCCGAAATGGGAGAGGATCGTGCCGACGATCAGCGAAGCGACCACCACCTTGACCAATGTGCGGGTGAGGCGGTTGAGCATCCCTGCCCCCGTCGCGGGATTAGCCCGCGCTGATTCGCGGCGGTCGAATCATAATGCATCAGCCGCGGCGGGGCATCGGCCGGCGCGCCGGAAAATTATTTAGCGCCTTGCGGCGGCGGATGGGCCGCCGAGGTGGCGGCCGGCGCGGCCAGGATGCGGTCGATCACCGAGCGCACCGCGCCGCTGACCGAGCGGTCCTTGATCGCCTCGAGCAGCGGCGCCGCCGCGCCGGAGCGGCGGATCAGGCTTTGCGGGTCGGGCATCAGGATCGGGTCGTCCCACTGGCCCTGCACCACGAACGGCAGCTCGAATTCGTTGGCGGTCGCGCTCGAGATCAGCGTCGCCGTGCCCTTGAGATCGAGGTCGCGCGCCGGCACGGAGGCTTGACCGCCGAGGGCGAGCCGCACCGAGGGACCGTCGACGCGCAGGCTGTCGACCGAGACGATGCCCTGCACCAATTTGAGGTCGAGGCCGAACTGGTCGAACGGCGTGCGGCCGGAGCGGAAGTCGCCGGTGCCGCCGAGCGGCCGCCGCTCGAGCCGGCGCAGCAATTGTTCGACATTGATGCCGGCGATGGCGCCGTCATGGGCGGTGAGGCTCGCCGTGCCGTTGAGCGTATTGGTGATCGCCATCACCGAGGCGCCGGCGCCGTCGACGTTGAGCGCGAGATTGCCGCGGCCTTCCAGCTTGTGAATGCCGAACACCTGGCTGAGGCAACTTTCCAGGTCCACGTCCGCGAACTGGACACGCGAGGTCACCGCGATGCCGCCGTCGGCGCTGGCGACGCCGAGCGAGCCCTTGGCGGCGCCGCCGAACGCTTGCGATTCGCCGATCGTCACGTCGAGCTTGCCGCCGCGCACGGTGGCGGCGACGGCGGTCCGGCCGAGCGATGCCGTCGCGATTTTGACGTTGGCCGCG
Source organism: uncultured Pseudomonadota bacterium (assembly GCA_963836095.1). Classification (GTDB taxonomy): domain Bacteria; phylum Pseudomonadota; class Alphaproteobacteria; order Rhizobiales; family Xanthobacteraceae; genus BOG-931. Next base: position 350,830 of record CAWIHU010000007.1, on the reverse strand, counting down.
GACAGGCGCAGATCGAGGTCGAAATCGGCGAGACCGTCGAGCGCGAACGGCAACCGGTCCCAGTTGCGCTCGTTGGCCGCCATCAGGCGAATGCCGGAAACATAAGGCGTCAGATCGAGGCCGTCGGCAGCGAGCGTGCCTTGGATGGCGCTGCGGTCATCGGTCGAGAGCGTCAGCGCGCCCTCCGCGACGTTGCCGTCGAGTTCGATATTGGCCCCGGACAGCGACACCACGCCGCCGCCGATTTCGCTCTTCGCCCGCAGCGCAAAACGCCCGAAGCCGCCGAACGGCAGCTCGCGCTCGTCGGTCCATCGGATGACCTCGCGCAGCGACGGCGCGTCCAGGCTGAGCGTGCCGTCGATCTTGAGCGTGGGCTGGTCGCTCGCGGCGCCGTCGAACGCCAATTTCAGCGGGGCGCTGGCGAGCCGCAGCTTGACGCCGGAGCGCTCGCCGGTCAGCGCGGCCAGGAAATCGCTGAGCGTGAGGTTCGCTTCCACCGGCTCGCCGTGCCACACGAAGCGGCCATTGGCGCCGAAGCTGCGCGAGATCGACGGCCAGGCGAGCTGAAAGTCGACGCCGTCGAGCCGCCCGTTGGCCGTCCTGCCGGATTGGGCGTTGTGGACGATGACGACGCCCTCGCGAATGCCGATCTCGGAGAACGATGCGGTGCGGTCGCGGTCCGGCTGCAGCGCGCGCGCGAGCGACGCGATCAATCCCGACCAGTTCGATTGCCCATTCGCCGCGAACGTCACGGTGATGGTCGGCCGTACCAGCGTCACATCGGCGATTTCGATCCGCCCGGCGAGCAGCGGGAAGTAGCGCAGGTGCGCCGTCAATTCTTCGGCCACCACGGCGGGCGCGCCGGTCTTGTCGTCGCCGAGCAGCACGTCATGGAAGCGCACCGTGCTAGCGGGAAACAGCGAGACCGAGACGTCGCCGCGCAACACCGGGTCGAGCCCGGTCACCCTATGAATCTCCTTGCTGACGGCGTCCCGTACCGCGGCGGCGGGAATAATGAAGAAGGCCAGCGCGACCAAAACGGCGAAACCCACCGCGATGATGGCGGCAACGGCGATCGCCAGGCGTTTGAAGCCAATAGCCGCGGTCACGAGATGCGCTTCCGATGTTCGCTGGGCCTGTCGGCGATGCGGATGGTCCGTGAGGACCACACATGTCCGTCATCTGTGTCGCTTTCGTGGCCGCGCCGGCGCGCGCTCAACGGAGTACCGTGGCCCGTCGCGGCGTTTGCGCTTGCGCGACTTCGGCAATCATCTTTTTCACCATGGCCTGCCCGAACGCGGCGAAGTTTTGCGTCGCCATGACGAAGGCGCCGGGACCGCCGATGACGTTGTTGCGATAATAATTGTCGAGGCCGCCCGGCGGATTGGTGTGGTCCGGATTCCAGGTCAGCGGCGTCTCGCTGAAGATGACAAGGCCATTGATGGTGACGCCATGATTGAGCGCCTCGTCGCGCGCCTCCGTGACGCCGCGGCCGGAATTATTGGTGCCGTCGCCGGAAATATCGATGGTGCGGCGACCGGATTTGTAGGGCGCGTGGGCGAGCTGCCCCATGGCGAACTCGATCGCGCCCGAGATCGAGGTGCGATCCGCGAACGAGCGCGGCGCCTCCACGAGACGGTCGCCGAAGCCTTTTGCGCTCGCGGCGTCGGCGATGATCGTCCAATCGACCAGCACCCGTTGCGAGCCGGCGCCGGACCACTCGATGAAGGTCAGGCCGATGCGGCCGTTGGGACCTGAGCGGATCGCGTCGAGCACCTGCGGGTCGGAGATGGCGGCGGCGTAGCCTTCGCGCTGCAGCTGGAATTTGGCGCCGTCGATGCTGCGCGACACGTCGGCCGCCAGTACTAGAAGGAGATCGACTTGTTCGGCCGCCGCGCCGCCGCGGCCGTCGGAACGAATGCCGCTGCGGCGAAGACGAGGATCAGCAGGCATCGGACCGTCCGCATTGACGCACCCCGCGCATCCGCCGTCAGGCCAGCGCAACGCCCCTTCTTGAACTTTAGCACAGATTGCGCCTATTGCGCGACCACGCGCGCCGGCGGGAAGGCGACTTCGACCAGCGTTCCGGCGTTCGGCGCGCTCTTGATGCTGAAATTGGCGCGGTTGGCTTCGGCCAAAGCCTTGGTCAGCGGCAAGCCGAGGCCAGTTCCGCCGGAGCCCCAGCTCGCGGAAATGGCGGTCTGGCGGAACGGCGCCAGCGCGATCTCGACGTCCTTCGGGCTCATGCCGACGCCGGTGTCGCGCACCCGCAATACCGCCTCGCCGCTGTCGGCGAACGCCGTCGACACGATCACTTGGCCGCCGGGGCCGGTGAACCGGATCGAATTGGACAGGAGATTGAGCACGATCTGGCGCAGCGAGCGTTCGTCGGCGATGACCTTGGGCAGCCCCGGCGTCAGCGAGGTGCGGATGATGATGCGGGCGCGGCTCGCCTGCGGCTGCATGATGCCGACGCACTGCTGCGTCAGCTCGTTGAGGCTCACGTCGGCGAAATTGAGATCGAGCTGGCCGGTCTCGACCTTGGACAGGTCGAGCAGGTCGTTGAGCAACGAGACGAGGTGCGTTCCGGCGACGTGGATGTCCTTGAGATATTCGCGATAGCGCTCGTTGCCGATCGGACCGAAGCGCTCGGACATGATCACTTCGGCAAAGCCGGTGATGGCGTTGAGTGGCGTGCGGATCTCGTGGCTGACCTTGGCGATGAAATTCATCTTCGTCGCCGTCGCTTTCTGCACCTCGCGCTTGGCCGCGCGAAGTTCGTCCTCGGCCTTCTGCAATGGCGCGGCGTCGCGCAGGATCGCGCCGAAGCGGTCGGCGGCGAGCCGCGTCAGCGTCAACGTGAACGGCGCGGTCTCGCCGGTGCCGAGGCGCGCGATGATCGGGATCGCCTGGTCCGGCAAGGTGTGCGGATGCTGGACGAGTTGGGGCGCCAGCGCGGCGCGCGCCAAGCGATCAAAATAGTCGCGCACGGCCCGCTCGCTGTCGGGCACCAGGAGTTCGCCGAATGCGCGGCCGTCAAGCTTGGTCGCCGCGCGGCCGAACAGGGCCTCGGCGCCGCCCGACACCGCCGCGATCCGGCCGTCGCGGTCGAGCACGAACGCGCTCTCCGCCGCGGCGTCGAGCATCGCCTTGAGCTCGCGGATTTCGTTCTCGGCGGCGCCGAGCGCGACGATGCCGGCGCGCCGGCCCTGCTCGGCTTCGGCGCTGGCGAGGACGAGCACGTGCGCGGGCCCGCTGCTCCACGGCACGGCAAACAGACGGCCTTCGACCGGGGCGCCGCCGTCGGGCGTGACGAGCGACATCAGCGCCGCGTCGCCGCCCTCGGCCAGCGTGCCGACGCCCGGCAGCGCGAACAACGCGGCGAGGCCGCCGGCCGCCGCCAAGGCGTCGAGGCTTTCGTGTCCGCTCCATTCCAAGAGGTGCCGGTTGGCAAAGAGCAATACGTCGTCGCGGTAGATCAGAACGCCGAGCGGCAGACGCTCGAGGAGCAGCGCTTCGAATGATGGCTGTGCCGGCTGCGGGGGTTGTTCGGCGGTCTCGGGCTGCGGCGCGGTCGCGATGGCTGCCGCTTCGGCCGCCGGTTCGATCGCTGGCGTTTCCGGTGGCGGCTCGCCGGCTGGAGCAGGCAGAGCCTCGATGGCTGCGGCTGCGCCTTCGGGGCCGGGCGTTTCGTGGTCGCCGCGCAAGCGTGAGTTCAGTTCCTGCGCCAGTTCGCGGAACGCCTTGCGTTCCAACGGGCTCAGGCTCGGCGGCCGCGGCTCGCCCGGCATGTTGGCACGGAACGGCACCACGTTGGCCGCAGGAGGCGGACCGGGCAACGGGTGCTCTGCCCGTGCCGCGGTCGAAACCGCTTCGGCGGCGGTCGCTTCGGCTTCGACGACGGGCGCCGGCGCGGCCGGTTGTTCCGGTTCAGTTGCTGCGGGGGCCGCGGCGGTGAGCGCCACCGATGCCGCCGGCGCAGCCTCCTGCGGCGCTTCTTCCGGCGGCATGAAGCCGAGCGGCCGCTCGCGGCGCGCCCGGGTCAGCTCGTTGATGCGGCCGACGTCGCGGCAGACGCCGAAACCGCGATAGCCGCGAAACTGGCGGTCGCGATCGAACACCGGCAGCCCCGAGAGCTCCACCGGCAGCCGCTCCTGGCTTTCATCCACCGGCCAGGAGACGACGATGCCGCTCCAGGTTTCGCGCGTCGCCACCGCCCCGGCCACCCGGTTGTCGGGATCGAGCCTGAGCGCGGTGGCGATTTCGCTCCACAGCCGGCCGAACGCTGCCGTGGTGCGCGGTCCGACCAGCTCGATGAATTCGTCGGACCCGACTACGAAGCGGCCGTCGGCATCCATCTGCCAAACGAACCGCAGCGGATAGCGGCGCTCCGACTGGGGCGCGCCGCGCTCGGGATGCGGGGCTTCCGCTTCCGCCAGCGCGGCGGCCGGCGGTGGCGCCGCGAGGGGCGATGGCGGCGGCGATGGCTGTGGCGGAGCGGCCGATGGCTGTGGCGGCGCCGCGATCGTGGCGGCTTCGCGCGGTTGCGGCGCTGCCTGGTGACGAGCTTGCGCGGCTTCGTTCTGCTGCGCAGCAAAGGTGACGACCAGGACCGCGGCGGCATCGCGGCCGAGGCGATCGATCTCGACCGGGCCGGCGGGCGTTGCGCCGGCGGCATGGCCGGCGGTCAGCGCCTGGGAAGCGAGCGCATCGAGCCCAGGGAGTTGGAGCCCGAGGGCGGACAATGTCGCGGCACCACGCCAGCGGGCCCGCGCGGCCGCGGTCGCATAGATGAGCGTGCCGCCGGACGAAAACGCCGCCAGCGTTTGTCCATGATCGGGAAACAGCCGCTCGACGCGCTCGCGCAGCGTCAGCGCCGGTCCCGCCGGCTCGGCCGCAATGATCAGCACCGCGGCCTGGCTGTCGCTCAGCGTCACCCGCGCACAGGTGCAGGTGAGAGCGCAGCCGAAGCCGGCGCCGAAACCGCGCAGCCGTTCCAGCCGCGCTTGCCCTGACGACGGTAAGGTTCTCGCAAGCCGGAGCACTTCCGCCGCGGCATGATCCTTGGCCGCATCCTTGGCCGCGAACCGGCGTTGCGTGCATTCCACGGCATTCGCCGCCCCGAAAATCGCGGCGGCAACCGCGTTCGCCCACAAAATTCGCGACCCGTCGGTGCTCCAGAGCCACGCCGGCGACGTGCCTAACGCATGGTCCATGAGCTGGGCCGCAATTCGCGGGTCGCGCAACGGCGCGAACTCTGACTCCACGATCGGCATGCAACGGCACTCATTGCCTAACGAAGTCTTAATAGAGCCGGCCGTCTGCTGCGTCCATGCTGCGCCCCCTTCTCCCGCCTCCCAAGGGGGGATAACCTTAATCCGGCCCGGCCGCGGGCGGAGCGATGAAGCGGCTTCAAGTCGGCGCTCAATTCACGTTAGGATCGAATGCCGCTGCGATGGGGAGCTGACGATGGCCAAGGAACCGTTCGAACAGTTTGCGATGCCCGACGAAGTCCGCGCCTTCGTCGAGCAGAGCGTGTCGCATGCTCGCACCGCCTTCAATGGCGTCGTCGACGCGGCCAACAAGGCTGTGACACAGTGGCACGGTCAGGCGGAGGCGGCGCGCACGGGCGCGAGCGACATCGCCTGGAAATCGATGGCCTACGCCGAGAAAAACATGACTTCGACGTTCGATTTCGCGCAAAGGCTGATGCGGGCGAAGGATCCCGCGGAGGTCATGCGGCTGCAATCCGAGTTCCTGGCGAGCCAAATGCAGACGATCTCGACCCAGGCCCAGGAGCTCGGTCAAAGTGCTGCCAAATTGGTTATGGATGCTGCGAAACCTAAGTCCTGAAATCGCCGTGACGATCGCGCAGACGCGATTTCGGACAGCAATTTCATAAACTTGAGATAATTGTGCAATGCAATATTTTTCTATTGCGTTGCACCAAGGACTTTGCTATAGGACAATTCGGAAGAACCGGACGAGAACCGAACCATGCTGAGTTCGGCTCCGGGGTTGGAGGAGAGGTGGCTTCGCGCGACGGGCGGCGGGGCCGATCGAAAAAACTCAGGTGCAACAGCCCAAGCGCATAAAACCAAGGACAAATATCATGGCAGAAGCCACAACTGCCCCCAAGGCGAAGGCGAGCAAGCCTGCGGCGGGTCCGTTCGAAATGCCGAAATTTGAAATGCCGAAGTTCGAAATCCCCAACGTCGAAATGCCGGCGGCCTTCCGCGAGTTCGCGGAACGCGGCGTCGCGCAGGCCAAGGACACCTACGAGAAGATGAAGGCCGCCGCCGAAGAGGCGACCGACGTTCTCGAGACCACGTATTCGACCGCCAGCAAGGGCGCGTCCGATTACGGCCTCAAGGTGATCGAGGCGACGCGCGCCAACACCAATGCGGCGTTCGATTTCGCCGGCGAGTTGCTCGCGGCGAAGACGATGTCGGAAGTCATGGAGCTTTCCAGCGCGCACGCCCGCAAGCAGTTCGAAGCCATGACGGCGCAGAGCAAGGAACTGGGCGCGCTCGCTCAGAAGCTCGCCGCCGAAACCACCGAGCCGCTCAAGAGCGGCATGAGCAAGGCGTTCAAGGTCTAAGGGTTCTCCCACCCCCGAACCGCGTTCGCGTTGTTTGTCCCCTGACGGAAAAGCCCGGGCTCGCCCCCGGGCTTTTGTTTTGCGCGGGCTGGTGGCGCTGCCGCACGCTCCCGAGTGCACGCGCTCTTGCCTTGCGCGGTCTGGCCTGGCGCGCTCTTGCCAAACCGGGGCGTTCCCCATAGTTTCCGCGCACTTGCGGCGGGTTTTCGCCGGCCGTGCAGCTGTAGCTCAGTTGGTTAGAGCGCCTGACTGTGGATCAGGAGGTCGGTGGTTCGAGTCCACCCAGCTGTACCAGCTAAATCAATAAGATAGACCTGGTGGTCATAAGATGGACTTGGTGGTCGGCACCGAGCATCAGCGCCAGCCGAGGCCGGGGGCGACGTGTTTCAGGATCGCCTCGATGACATGGGCGTTGTAATCGACACCGAGCTGATTGGGGACGGTCAACAGCAGCGTGTCGGCTTCGGCGATCGCCTCGTCTTTTGCGAGCTCCTCGATGAGAATGTCAGGCTCGGCGGCGTAGCTGCGGCCAAAAATGGCCCGCGTGTTGTCGCCGAGGAAGCCGATCGTGTCCTCGCTCTCGTTGCCGCGTCCGAAATAGGCGCGGTCGCGGTCGTCCACGAGCGCGAAGATGCTGCGGCTGACGGACACCCGCGGCTCGCGGGCATGACCGGCCGCCTTCCACGCTTCGCGGAATATCCGGATCTGCTCCGCCTGTTGGACGTGGAACGGGCGTCCGCTCTCGTCGATCTTGAGGGTTGAACTCTGGAGATTCATTCCGAGCTTGGCCGCCCACTCTCCCGTGCCGTTGGTAGCGGCGCCCCACCAGATGCGTTCGCGCAGACCCTCCGAATACGGCTCGACGCGCAAGAGGCCGGGAGGGTTCGGGAACATCGGTTGCGGGTTCGGCCGCGCAAAGCCCTCGCCGCGCAGCACCTGCAGCAAGACCTCCGTGTGGTGTCGGGCCATGTCGGCATCGGTCATCCCCTCGGGCGGGGCGTAACCGAAATAGCGCCAGCCGTCGATCACCTGCTCGGGCGAACCGCGGCTGATGCCCAGTTGCAGACGCCCGCCAGCGATGATGTCGGCCGCGCCGGCGTCCTCCGCCATGTACAGCGGGTTTTCGTACCGCATATCGATGACCGCGGTGCCGATCTCGATCCGCTTGGTCTTCGCGCCGGCAGCCGCCAACAGCGGAAAGGGCGAACCGAGCTGCCGGGCGAAGTGATGGACGCGGAAGTAAGCTCCGTCGGCACCGAGTTCCTCGGCGGCGACGGCCAGGTCGATCGACTGCAAAAGCGCGTCGGACGCCGATCGCGTCTGCGACTGCGGCGAAGCGGTCCAATGGCCGAATGACAGGAATCCGATTTTTTTCATGAACATGTCCCGTGAAGGTGACGCGCCCGATTGTCGCGCGACGCCTTACGCCGCCGCAAGCGGCCGAGTTGACGCGTGGAAAATCCTCACGATGAAATTCGGGGATTTTCGATGAAGCCAATGGCTGATCTCAACGCTCGATGCGATGCGTGTTTTTCCGTGCCGTCGGCACCTATGGCCTCGCGGTTCGCCGGACGCCGCCGACCGACATCATCCGTTCGATTTAGTTTCGGGCACAGTCAAAGCAACCGAGGCCTCCGTCGTCAGCAACAGAAACGTGAATGTTTCCTCGAGGTAGAGCCGAACGGTCTTGTCGTCATGGCTCAGATAACCGATGGACAGGTCCTCGCCGATATGCAGGCCGAAGTCGCCGCCGCGCGTGGTAACAACGAATGCTCCGGCAATCGCCGGAGCCCAGACGATCTCGCCGTCGATCAGGCGCTTGATGTGTTCGAGGACGGGATAGCCGTGATCTCTGGTCTCGCTCAATCCCGTATAGGCATCGGCACTCAGCAACACCGCGTAGGGACCGTTCACCCCGACGAGCCGCAGCTGACTGATCCCTTGGGCGATGACGTCGGGGTAATCGCGGATGTCGGCCGGAAGCGCCTTGATCGGATTGCTGATTCCCTTGCGGATTCCGGCGATGCCGGCAGCCGGATAGCCCTCGAAGATGGCCCGATCCTCGGCAAAGGCCATAAGGCGCGCGGCATCCTTGACCGGCTGCCAATCCGAATCGTCGGCGCCGCGCTCGACGTCGTCGATCTGCTGGCGCTCGAGTTCGAACGGGGCGCGCAGCTCGACGAGCGCATTCACCTCGCGCTGCCGGGCGAGAATTCCGTCCGATGGCGGCGCCACGGTGCGCACGTGGCCGGTGCCGACGGCCGAGAGCGCGACACCACCCGGCCCCTGGACGTCGACAACGCGCCGGCCGGCGAGATGGCGCTTGAAGGTACGCGTCGCCTCCTCCGCGATCTGCGACCAGGCCGCATCGGAAATCGGGGCGAGCTCGCGGTGAAGATTATTCATGACGCAGGATCTCCTTTGAGGGAACCGATGCCCAGCGAACCGTCACGCGCCGCCGCCGCCGGTGGCGCGGCTGCGACTTTTTCCAGACCGGCTGGAGCAGGCGCCTCTCCCACGCTGTCGAGAAAAGTCGCCGACGGAACAAAGAAAAGATTGCCGGTTTTGGCAACGCTGAAATCCAGCAAACGATCGTAATTTCCGGCAGGGCGGCCGACGAACATATTCTCCAGCATCTGCTCGATCGTCCGCGGCGAACGCGCGTAGCCGATGAAATAAGTGCCGAATTCGCCGTCCGCAACACGGCCGAACGGCATGTTGTCGCGCACGATCTTGATCTCTTTGCCGTCTTCGACGATCGTGGTCAGCGCGTTGTGGGCCGATGTCGGTTTGACGGCGTCGTCGAGCTCGATGTCGGAGAGCTTGGTCCGGCCGATGATGCGCTCCTGGGCCTCGATCGGCAGCGCGTTCCAGCCGCGAACGTCGTGCAGGTATTTTTGCACGATCACGTAACTGCCGCCGGCGAACGCCGGATCTTCCGCGCCGATATGGACGCTGTCGACGGCGGCCTGTCCGGTCGGATTTTCCGTACCATCGACGAAGCCGATGAGATCGCGGTCGTCGAAATAGCGGAAGCCGTGCACTTCATCGACCGGCGTGATCGCGTCGCCGATCCGCGCCATGATTTGCGTCGTCAGCTCGAAGCAGAGGTCCATGCGTTTGGCGCGAATGTGAAACAGGAGATCGCCGGGCGTGGCAACCGCATGGCGCGGGCCTGATTTGATTTCGCGAAAGGGATGCAGCTGCGCCGGCCGCGGTTGCCCGAACAGACGATCCCACGCCTCCGAGCCTACTCCCACCACGCAGGAGAGGTTGGCTTCGATGTCGCGAAAGCCCACCGCGCGGACCAGGGCGGACAGGTCGCCGCACAGCGACCGGATCGCGGCGCGGTTGTCCTCCCCACGGGGCGCCGTCGCAACCAGAAAAATGGCGGCGCGAGTCAAGGCTTGAACCACAGGCTGCGGAACAGGGGTCAAGTCGGTTTGCCCGCTCGATGTGCTCAATGCAGTCACTCCGTCTTCGGCGTCCGTTTACGCCCAGCCGACGCCGGCGACAAACGCAGTTTTCCGCGATCGGTTCTCAGCTAAAAGTGCTCCCGGTAACTGTGGATCAGGAGGTCCGTGGTCGGTCCAGGTCGGACGGCGACAGGCACTCGAACAGGTCGACGCCGGGCGGCCGCATGACGAGGATGAGCAGGGCGCCGGCGATCGCGCCGCCGATATGGGCCCAATAGGCGACGCCGTCGTCGGAGCCGACGCTGATGGCTTGCAGCACGATCCAAAGGCCGATGACCCAATAGGCGCGGAGCGCCACCGGAATGACGCTTACCAGCACCTCGATCTTGGCGCAGGGCCGGATCATCAGATAGGCCGCCATCACGCCGGCGATCGCGCCGGACGCGCCGACCAGCGGAACGGTCGCGTCGGGCGCGCTGAACACGAAGGCGGCCGAGGCGGCGATCCCGCACAGCATATAAAAAGCAAAAAACCGCACGTGACCGAGCGCGTCTTCGACATTGTCGCCGAAGATCCAGAGAAACCACATATTGCCGGCGAGATGCAGCCAATTGGCGTGCACGAACATCGCGGTGACCAGCGCGAAGTCGCGCGGCACGAGACCGACGCGCGGCAATTCGCGCGTCTCGATTGCGGGCACGAGGCCGACGACGTTCAACAGCGCCTTATAGGTATCGTCGGGAAGGCTGAACAGCGCGACGGCGATCACGACATTCACCGCGATCAGCCCGTAGGTGACGACAGGCGTGGTCTTACCCTCGATCGGGTCGACGTCGTAAAGCGGCAAAACCATCGTCGCATCCCTCACCGCAAGCTATCGACGCCGTGGGCGGGCGGCAAGATGGTAAACATCAGCGCCGCGGCGTCCTACTGATTTTTGCGACCTCGTTCACTCCCACTTTACCTTAACGCCAGCCGGCCGACGCCTGGCGATGCAGCCTTAGCTATTGGCGATTTATCACGCTCGAAGGGCGACGACCGCCTGTTGCAGTGAATGCCGTGGCAAGCGTGACACCATTGACGGCGCTCGAGCGCGTCGGGCCCGTGCGTGACGGCGGCGGGACCGGCGTGGCGCACGCGCGCGCGGCGGCGAGCGGCGCCGCGCCCGACCTGAGTTTCAAGATCCATGGCGACTTCGCCGCGGTCGAAGCGGAATGGCGGCGCTTCGAGCGGCTGGCGGAAATGACGCCGTTCCAGGCGTTCGATTGGCTCGCCACCTGGTACCGGCACATTGGGCTTGGCGACGGCGTGCGGCCGGCGATCGTGGTCGGACGCTTCGCCGACGGCGAAACGGCGTTCATCTTTCCGCTCGGCGTCGCGCCCGCGCATTGGACGCAGCGACTGTGCTGGCTCGGCGAGACCGTCTGCGATTATCACGCGCCGCTCCTCGCACCCGGCTTTGCGCAACGCGTGCCGCGCGCGCGCTTCCTCGCGCTGTGGCGGGAGTTGTGCGCGCGTCTGCAGAGCGACCCGCGCACCCGGCACGACTGGATCGAACTGGAAAAAATGCCGGAGACGGTCGGCGGCGAGTTCAATCCCTTCATGCTGCTCGATATCCGGCTCAACGCCAGCGGCGCGCATTCGACCCGATTGGGGGAGGATTGGGAGACGTTCTATTTCGCCAAGCGCTCGTCGGCGACGCGCCGGCGCGACCGCGCCAAACGCAAGAACATGGCGGCGTTCGGCGAAGTCCGCTTCGTCAGTGCCGCGGATGCCGCCGATGCCGGGCGCACGCTTGCCGCGCTGATGCAGCAGAAAAAGCGCGCCCTGGCGCGCAGGGGCATCGCCGACATGTTCGCGCCGGCTGGCCATCGCGCGTTCTTCCTCGACCTCGCGTCCAATCCGGCGCTGCGGCATTTCATTCACGTCAGCCGTATCGAGATCGGCGCCAATATCGCGGCGGTGAATTTGGGCGTCGTGTTCGGCGATTGCTATTATCACGTGCTGGCGAGCTACGACGAAGAGGCGGAGGCGGCGCGCTACGGGCCCGGCATCCTGCACGTTCGCGAGCTTTTGGCCTACGCCATCGGTCTCGGCCTCGCACGCTTCGACTTCACCATCGGCGACGAGCCTTACAAGTTGGAATGGTCCGACGCCGAGCTGAAAATGTTCGATCATGTCGCGGCTGTGACTGCGCGGGGCGTTGCGGCGGCGCGTGCGTCGATGCTGCGGCGCCGGGTCAAGCGATTTCTGAAACAGACGCCGTGGGCCTGGCGCGCGGTCTGCTTCGCGCGTTCCATCGTCGGCGCGTTGGCGCAGCCCCGGCCGGCGCGGCCGCGCGAGCCGGACGGCGTACGCACCGCCAACGGCCGCGGCACGCTCGCCTGCGTCATGGGCGACATCGATCTGTTGCGGCCGCTGGCGCTGGCCGGCATTCCCTGCGCGGTGGTGACGCGGCCCGGCGTTCCCTCACTCTATTCGCGCGCCGCGAGGATACGCCTGCCATGGCACAACTTCGCGCCGGACGACGCGACGCTGGTTGACGCCTTGGTCGCACTCGGCGAAGCGCAACCCAAGCCGCCGGTGTTGTTCTATGAAGAGGACGCCCAGCTTCTGCTGGTGTCGCGGTTTCGCGACCGGCTGGCGCGGGCGTTTCGTTTCGTCATTGCCGATGCCGGACTGGTCGAAGACCTCCTCGACAAAGCGCGGTTTGGGGCGCTGGCCGAACGCCACGGTCTGCCGGTACCGGCATCGCGCCGGTTCGATCCTTCAGCCATCGGGCCCGGCGATATCGGCCTGCGCTTTCCCATCCTCATCAAGCCCCTGACAAGGCTCGACGCTTGGAACGATCGGTTCGGATTGCGCAAGGCGGTCGCCGCCGAAAACCTCGTGGCGCTGCAAAGCCTGTGGCCGCAATTGCGCGACCTCGGTCTTGCGCTTTTGGCGCAAGAACTCGTGCCCGGCGCGGAAGCGCGGATCGAAAGCTATCATTGTTACGTCGACGGCCAAGGCGGCATCGCCGCCGAATTCACCGGCCGCAAATTGCGCACCTATCCCGCCCGCTACGGCCACACCACCGCGCTCGAAATCACCGATGCGCCCGACGTGCGCGCGCAGGGCCGCGCGGCGATCGAAAAGCTAGGCCTGACCGGCGTCGCCAAACTCGATTTCAAGCGCGACATGCAGGGCAAGCTCCGCCTCCTGGAGATCAACCCGCGCTTCACGCTCTGGCATCACGCCGGCGCCGTCGCCGGCGTCAACATTCCGGCGCTGGTCTATGCCGATCTACTCGGGATCTCACGCCCGCCGGTGGTGCGGGCCAGAGCAGGCGTCCGCTGGTGTCGAGCGTGGAAAGACCTGCCGGCCGCGCGCGCCGACGGCGTATCTCTGGCGCAATGGCTGCCTTGGTTCCTCGGCTGCGAAGCTAAATCGGCGCTGTTCTGGGACGACCCGATGCCTTTCGTGCGGTCGAGCCTTTTTCGGGTCACGCGACCGCGTTAGTCTTGTCCAATCGTCATTGCGAGCGCAAGCGAAGCAATCCAGACTCTGTGCCGCCGACTTTGGATCGCTTCGTCGCCCCTTTGGGGCGCCTCGCAATGACGACACTCGCCGAGGACCAAACAATGAGCGCGAATTCGCCTTGGCCGGATCTGCCGCTTGCGGCGTGGAGCGACACCTGCGAGACGCTGCACCGCTTCACCCAGGTCGCCGGCAAGGTGCGGCTCGCCGCGACGCCCATGGTGAATTATTGGTGGAACGTGACGTTCCAGGTGGACTCCCGCGGCCTCGTCGCGCCGGCGAATGTGTGGGCCGGGCGGACATTCGATATCGTGTTCGACTTCGTCGAGCATCGCCTTGTGATCGCGGTGAGCGACGGACGCAACGAGAGTTTCGCGCTCGAACCAATGGCGGTCGCCGACTTTTATGCCGCGTTCATGGAGCGGCTGCGCCGTCTCGGCATCGACGTGCATATCTGGACGATGCCGAGCGAGATCGAGAACGCCGTGGTGTTCGAGAAGGACCGCGATCACGCGCACTACGATCCGCATTATGTCGCCCGCTTCCATCAGGCGCTGGTCGGCGCCGCGCGCGTGATGACGCAATTCCGCGCGCGCTTCATCGGCAAAGCGAGCCCGGTCCACTTCTTCTGGGGCAGCTTCGATCTCGCCGTGTCGCGCTTTTCCGGCCGCACCGCGCCGCCACCCAAGGGCGTCACGCCCAACGTCGCCAGTTGGGCCATGGCGGAAGCCTATTCGCACGAAGTCTCGAGCTGCGGCTTCTGGCCGGGCAATGGCGGCTACGGTCGCGCCGCATTCTACGTCTATGCCTATCCCGAGCCGCCGGACTACGGGGATACCCGCCTGCGCACCCCCGACGCATTCTACGACACCGGTCTCGGCCAATTCATCCTGCCCTACGACGCGGTGCGCGCCGCCGCCGACCCCGACGCCCTGCTGCTCGGCTTCCTGCAGGAAACCTACGCCGCCGCGGCCGATCAGGCCCGCTGGGACCGCAAGGCGCTCGAGCGCGGCGAAGAGGACGCACAGGCATGACCCGAGGCTGATAAACAACCGTCATGCGCATCGGCATTCGCCTCACGATTTCCAGTCTCGTCCTTGCATCGATCGTGGTGAGCGCCGTCGGCGTCCACCTGCTGTGGTGGCGCACCGCCGAGGCGAACAGCCACGCACTCGCCGCCACCATCAACGAACAGATCGTCGCGGCCGTCGAAAAAGAAGTCGACGCCATCACCACGCAAGCGCGCGCGGCGCACACCGCGATCCGTACGCTGTTCGTGCAAAACGTGCTCGGGACGCGCGAGGCCGACAAGCGCGAGTTCGTGTTTCTCTCGCAATTGCAGGCGCAGCCGAGTATCTCCTGGGTCGCATTCGGCTGGCCGGACGACGCGTTTTTTGCCGCGCACAAGCTCGGCGATCTCGGCCTCGAAATGATGGAGATCGCGCCGGTCAACGGCGTGGTCAAGCGCCGCGTCGACAAATATCAGGTGGTGGTCGGCGACATTCAGTTCGAGAAGCGCCGGTTCGAAGACACCAATTTCCATGTCACCGAACAGGAATGGTACCGCAAGGGCATCGCCAGCGACGATCCGGCCTGGTTCGAGGTCTCGACCTATCCGGTGGGCTTGCGGCCGTCGATCGCCTATGCCGGACCGGTCGATGTCTACCAGAAGCGCCAGGGCGTGCTGGCGGTGATGATCGAAAACACGCGGCTCGCGCAGTTTCTGTCGCAACTCGCCGTCGGCAAGACCGGCGCGGCGTTCATCCTGCGTCGCGACGGGACGACGATCGCTGCACCCGATCCGGATGCCGATGAACTCAACATGCAGCGGGCGGACCAGCCCCTGCTGCCGATCGCCCGTGGCGCGTTCAAGCAGGCCGGCAACATGGCCGGCGGCGACGACAAGACTGCGCGCCGGGAACGTTTCATCGCCGGCGGACTGGCCTATGCGGTCACCTTGACGCCGCTCGCCTTTCCCGGCTGGACGCTGGCGACCGTCATTCCTGAAGCGGAGTTTCTCGGTCCGATCGAAACGACGATTCGGCATTTGCTCGTCGGTTTGGCAATTCTCATTCTCGCCGCCGGCATCCTGTCGGCCTGGCTCGGCCGGCGGGTGATCGCGCGGCCGCTGATCACGGTCGTCGACGAACTCAAGCATGTCGAACGCTTCGAACTCGATCAGGTGCGCCGGCATCCCTCGCGCATCACCGAACTCGCCAATCTTTCGGGTGCGATCGCCGACATGGCTGCCGGCCTCGCCGCCTTCCGCAAATACATCCCCGCGGATTTGGTGAAAATGCTGGTGAGCGAGGGCGTCGAGCCGCGCCCCGGCGGTGCGATGCGGACCCTCACGGTTCTGTTCGCGGACATCGCCGGCTTTACCGGGCTGTCCGAGCGCCTCGGCGACCGCATCGTGCCGCTCTTGTCCAGCTATCTCGACACCATGTCGCGCGAGGTCAGCGCCCACGACGGCACCATCGATAAATTCATCGGCGACGCGGTGATGGCGTTTTGGGGCGCGCCGGCGACCAACGCCGATCACGCCGTCGACGCCTGCCGGGCGGCGCTCGCCTGCCAGCAGGCGCTGCGCGCGTCGGGATTGACCGACGATCGCGGCCAGCCGCTCGAGGTGCGCATCGGCATCAACTCCGGCACCATGCTGGTCGGCAATATCGGCTCGGAATTCCGGCTCAACTATACGGTGATCGGCGACGCCGTGAACGTCGCCAGCCGGCTCGAAGGCGCCAACAAGGAATATGGCACCGACGTCATCATCGGCGAGGAAACGCGCGTCTTGGCCGGCGACCGCATCCAGGTACGCGAACTCGACCGGCTGATGGTCTACGGACGCGCGGGCGGACTGGCGATCTACGAATTGCTCGGCATTGTCGAACCCGGAGCAGAACCGCCGCGTTGGGTTGCGCTCTATGAATCCGGCCTCGCGGCCTATCGTGCCCGCGATTTCGCCGGCGCCGTCGCTTTGTTTCAGAAGCTGCTGGCGGTCCGCCCGTCCGATCAGCCGGCGCGCATCATGATCGAACGGTGCAATCAATTTCTCGCGGCGCCGCCGGGACCGGATTGGGAAGCAACCAACGCGATGAAAACGAAGTAGTTCGCGGATTCATTTGCTCCGAGAAAATCTCCGCAATATTATTAGGATTGTCCATTCCTATTCACACGATTGTGACGGGGGCCGCGTTCGACACGACTGTGTGACGCGTGTCATAGACGCTCGCAGCTTCGCCATGAAATCTTCGAATTGTCGGGGTGAGGATCGTCCCCGAACCGTCGCCGCAAAGGCCAAAACACCGCCGCAAAGGATCGCCCAATGAACTCAAAAATCGCCACCGCCACGCTCGCCAGCGCCGTCGCCGCCGCGCTCGCGATGATCGCCGCGCCAGCGTCCGCCGCGCCGAAGCCGCCGCAACCCACCATGGACAAATGCTTCGGCATTGCGCTCAAGGGCGATAACGATTGTGCCGCCGGCGCAGGCACCACCTGTGCCGGTACCGCCGCCGCCGATTTTCAAGGCAATGCCTGGAAGTATGTGCCGAAGGGAACCTGCGCGATGATCAAGACTCCCAAGGGCACCGGCTCGATCGAGCCCACCAAGTCCTGACCAAACCAAGTCCTGACCAAACAATGGGGCGTGCCGTATCCTCGCGCGCCTTTTGTTCCTTAAGCCCTGCTTCCTTCACCCCGTAAATTAATCCCCGACCCTCGGCAAAAGCTGCAACGCGACATGTCGATCACCGCAAATCTTCCGGCGTGCGTCGGCGTCGGCTTCAAGCCCCGGCATTTTCGCGACATCGTTAC
Source organism: uncultured Pseudomonadota bacterium (assembly GCA_963836095.1). Classification (GTDB taxonomy): domain Bacteria; phylum Pseudomonadota; class Alphaproteobacteria; order Rhizobiales; family Xanthobacteraceae; genus BOG-931. The sequence goes on along the minus strand of CAWIHU010000007.1, from coordinate 333,478 downwards.
CGCGGCCCAGCCGATCGGATTCTTCGAGGTGCATGCGGAGAACTATATGGGCGCCGGCGGGCCGCCGCATGCACAACTCGGCGCGTTGCGCGAACGCTATGCGCTGTCGGTTCACGGCGTGGGGTTGTCGATCGGCTCGATGCAGCCGCTCGACCGCGAGCACCTCATGCGGGTCAAAACGCTCTGCGACCGCTATCAGCCGGAGAGTTTCTCCGAGCATCTCGCCTGGTCGTCCCATGGCGGGGTTTATTTCAACGACCTCCTGCCGCTGCCTTATACGCCGCAGACGCTGGCGCGCGTGGCCGAGCACATCGACGAGGTGCAGACGGCGCTCGGCCGCTCGATGCTGCTCGAGAACCCCGCCACCTATGTCGGCATTGCCGACAGCACGATTCCGGAAGTCGAGTTTCTCGCCGAACTGTCGAAGCGGACCGGATGCGGCTTGTTGCTCGACGTCAACAACGTCTTCGTTGCGGCCAACAACCACGCGGCGGAGCCGGAGTTTATGTGGATTCGTTTCCGCTCGATCGAGTCGCGGAAATCCATCTCGGCGGGCACCACGAGGAGGCAGGCGAGGACAGTGCGGCGCTGTTGATCGATAGCCACGGCGCGCCGGTCGCGGCGGCGGTTTGGGCGCTCTATGCCAACGTCATTGCCAGGACAGGGCCGATCGCGACCTTGATCGAATGGGACAACGATGTGCCGGATTGGCCGACGCTGCACGCCGAAGCGGTCACGGCGCAGACGGTCCTTGCCGGCGCGTCCCGCGCGTCGGCGGCATGAGAAGGACGATGCCGGCGCCGTTCGAAACATCATTTGCGACGGCGCTGCTCGACCGCGAACGGCCGATACCGCACGGGCTCGTCGCGCCTGAGGCGGCCGTGCCGGCCCGGCGTTTTGCGGTCCACCGCAACAACGTGGTGGCGGGCCTGGTGCAGGTCCTCGAGGCCCGCTTTCCCGTGGTCGAGAAGCTCGTCGGCGCGGAGTTCTTTGCCGCGACGGCGCGCGTGTTCGTGGCGGAGCAGCCGCCGCGCACGCCGCTGCTTGCGACCTACGGCGACGACTTTCCCGTCTTCCTTGCCGCATTCGAGCCGGCGCGTGAGCTTTTGTATCTCCCGGACGTCGCCCGGCTCGAGGCCGCGCGGACCCGCGCCTATCATGCGGCGGACGCCGTGCCGCGCGACGCTGGCGCCTTCGCGGCGCTCGACGCCGAGCGCATCGGCGCGATCCGCATCGATCTGCATCCTTCGGCCGAAATCGTCTGCTCGCCGCATCCGATCGTCACCATCTGGGCGATGAACTCCGGCGAGCGCGAACTCGCACCCATCGAGAATTGGCGCGGCGAGGATGCGCTGGTGATACGCCCTCGTCTCGACGTTGAAATCCGCGTGCTGCCGCCGGGCGGTGCGGCGTTCCTGCGCGCGCTCGCCGAAGGCGTGCCGCTCGGCAGGGCGGCCGAAGCCGCCGCGGCCGCGTGTCCGGCGTTCGATCTCGCCGCCAATTTGGCCGGCCTCATCGGCTGGGGCGTCGTGCGTGATTTGGTTATTCCCGATCCGAACCCGCGCCGGCTGCCATGACCGATATCTTTTCCGCCAAAGCGCCGTCCGAACCCGGTCCGGCCGGGATCATTCGGTCGGCGTTGGCCGCGATGGATGGCATTCCTTATTGGTTCATCGCATTTGGCGCCCGCGTCTTCCCGGCGGCGATATTCTGGCAGTCCGGTGCAACCAAGGTTGCAGGCTGGCATCTCAGGCCGAGCGTCGTCACTTTGTTTCAGGACGAGTATCGGTTGCCGCTGATCGACCCGACGATCGCCGCTTACGCGGCCGCCGCGGCCGAACACGTATTCCCGATCCTGCTCGTCATCGGGCTCGCCACGCGATTTGCGGCTTCGGCGCTCTTGTTCATGACCGCGGTCATCGAGATCTTCGTTTATCCCGACGCCTGGCCGACCCATGGCGTGTGGGCCACCTGTTTTCTGGTCACGATCGCACGGGGCCCGGGCGCGGCATCGCTCGACCGATTGATCGCGCGCCACTACAAATAAACGCCGCGCGCTTCAGGCGGAGCGCGCGGGTCGTGATTTGGGAACGCGGTTTCCGGGTTCGCGGGCGACGGCCCGCGCCCCGGAATGGCGTAATGGAACGAACTTATTTCGCCTTCGCGTACGGATAGATCACGTCGCCGGTCTTCTGGTCGGCGGGCGTCAGCACGGTCTGGTAGCTCATGCCGCGCCAGGTCTCGAGGTTCGCGGCGTCGGTGATGCCGTGATACTGCACCTGCAGCATTCCCGACGTCGTCCATTCGCCGTTCTTGCCGAACTTCACGTCGGCCATGATGGTGTGGAATTCATGGCTGCGCAGATAGTCGGCGAGCTTGTCGTCGTTGATGCTGTTCGCGCCCTTGATGGCGTCGCCCAGCACCTGGAAATAGGCGTAGCCCCAGCCGCCGAGATAATAGCCCAGCGGGTCGACGCCTTCGGCCTTGGCGCGCGCCTGATAGACCTTGAAGAAGTCGGCGGCCTTCGCCAGCAGCTTCGGCGACGGCACCCAGGTCTCGTAATTGACGATGCCGTTGAGCTTCGATTTCAGCCGGTCCTTGAACACGGTCGCCTGCAAACCGACCATGGCGCCGCCGAGCATCTTCGGCGTGAAACTGAGTTCGTTGGCGGATTGCACGATGCCGACCGAGCTCAGCGGGTAGGAGCACACCACCACGAGATCGGCGTTGCTGGCCTGCAGCGCGCGGATGACGGGCGAGAAATCCGTCGTGCCCGGCGGGAAGGTCTTGTCGTAGACGATGTTGACGCCGAACCGCTTGGCGTTCTCGCGGGCGCCGGCGCAGGCGTTGCGCGCGAATTCGGCGTCCTCCGAGGCGAGCGCGACGGTGGTCGGCTTCGGTGACTGCTGCATCGCGACCTGGAAGAAGCCTTCGGTGAAGGAGGCCCTGGTGTCCGGCCCGGTCGGCAGCATCGAGAAATATTTCGGGTAGTGGAACTCGCTGTTGGCGTCGAGCGCGAACAGGCTGATGAAGGTCTTGCCCTTCTGCATGACGACCGGGATCGCCGGCGCCACCATGTTGGTCGCGTAGCCCGAGACGACGAGATCGACCTTATCGACGTCGAGGAGCTTGGTGTAGATGCCGGGCACGTTGGCCGGATTGGACTGGTCGTCATAGGTGACGAGCTTGACCTTGCGGCCGAGCAGCCCGCCTTTGGCGTTGGTTTCCTCTTCCCAGATTTTGGCGCCGGCGAGCGCCTGCTTGCCGTTGGGCGCGAGCGGGCCGGTGACCGACATGGCAAAGCCGATCGTGATCGGTTCGCTGCTTTGCGCGGCGGCGGGCAACGGCGCGGCAGCAAGGCTTAGGACGACAATGGCGGCGCCGATGCCGCCCATGCCACGCCATGTGACGTGATCGTTCATGCTTTCCTCCCAAATGGCTTTCGTTCTCGCACCCTGGCGGGCCGCCCGTTTTCGGGCTTGCCGCGACAGTGTCGCGCGCACAATGCCTCGCTTCCGGGTTGATGAAAAGGGAGCGTGGCAATCTGCCCTAATGGGGCCGGTCGGCATGGTGGGCAGCGCAGGGCGGATGGATCCTTGTCTGCAAAAATCGTGGGCGCCCGTATTCGAGATCGAGGTCCGTTCAGAGGTCGGCGAAGGCTCGGCCATTGCGGTTTAGCCGGCCATTCCACAACTTGCCTTGAACACGCGATGACGCGCCGATAGGTTCGCGCAGCGATAGTCCCAGGGCGTACAGGTGGCGACGATCTATAAGATCTGCGATCGGACAGCGTGGCAGGCGGCCGGCGCGGCAGGGGCGTTTCGCGGTGCGGCAGTGGATTTGCACGATGGCTTCATCCATTTTTCCACCGCCGCGCAGCTTGCCGAAACCGCGGCGAGGCATTTTGCCGGCTTGACCGATCTCGTACTGGTCGCGGTCGACGCCGACGCCCTCGGCGCAGCCCTGAAGTGGGAAATCTCCCGCGGCGGCGCGCTTTTTCCCCACCTTTACGGCGATCTGCCGCTTTCCGCCGTGCGCTGGTCGCGGCCGCTGACGCAGGGTCCCGACGGCCGTCACGTGATTGCGGAGCTTGATTCGTGATCGGCTTTTTCGCGCGGCTGGCGCGGCCGTTGCTGCATGCGCTCGATCCGGAGGACGCCCACGCCGTCGCGGTCGCGGCGCTGAAGTTCGCGCCGTTGCCGCGCGCGGCCCGCGACGACCGCCGGCTCGCGGTGCGCGCGCTCGGCCTCAATTTCCCCAATCCCGTCGGCGTCGCCGCGGGTTTCGACAAGAACGCCGAAGTGCCCGACGCGCTGCTGCGGCTCGGCTTCGGCTTCGTCGAGGTCGGCACCATCACGCCGCTGCCGCAGCCGGGTAATCCGCGCCCGCGGGTGTTCCGGCTCGAAGCCGACGGCGGGGTGATCAACCGGCTCGGCTTCAATTCGCAAGGCGCCGACGCTGTGCTCAAGCGCCTCGCGGCGCGCGCCCAGATCCCCGCGCCTGCGGCGCTTGCCTCCCCCGGCCGCGGCGGCGCGTGGGGGGGCGGAATTGTCGGCATCAATATCGGGGCGAACAAGGACGCCCCGGACCGCGTCGCCGACTATGTGCGGCTGATCGAACGCTTCGCCTCGGTCGCGAGCTACGTCGTCGTCAACATTTCCTCGCCGAACACGCCGGGGCTGCGCAACCTGCAGCAGGCCGCCATGCTCGATGACCTGTTGTCCCGCGTGGTCGATGCCCGCGAGCGGGTGGCGCAGACCTCCGGTCCGACGCCGGTGCTGCTCAAGATCGCGCCGGATTTTTCGCTCGCCGCGCTCGACGATGTCGTCGGCATCGCCCGTTCGCGCCGGGTCGACGGCATGATTGTCGGCAACACCACGCTGTCGCGGCCGGCTGGCCTGCGCGAGACCGCGAAAGCGGCCGAAGCCGGCGGTCTGTCGGGGCGGCCGCTGTTTCCCTTGGCGACCCGGATGCTGGCCGAGACCTATGTGCGGGTCGAAGGCGTTTTTCCGCTGATCGGCGCCGGCGGCATCGATTCCGGCGCGACCGCGCTCGCCAAATTCCGCGCCGGCGCCAGCCTTATCCAGGTTTATTCCGGGCTGATCTATCGCGGCCTCGGGCTCCTCGACGAGATCAAGGCAGCGCTCGTCGCCGCGCTCGAGCGCAGGAAGCTCGACAGCCTGGTCGATCTGATCGGAACCGACGCCGCGGCCGTCACCGCCGAGCCGTGGCCGGGCTAAACCCGCTCCGGCAGCGGTACCGTCGCGGCTCCGGGCGACGGCGCCAGGACCGGCTTGAGCGCCGGAACGAGCCGCCGCCGCACGCGCCGGGCTGGGATAGGGCGGTAGACCTGCTTGGTCGCCTCGACGATGTGCACGCCGGCGAATGGCGCCGACAGCGTCGCGCCGGTGCGCTCCCAGGCGGCGGCCGAGCGCAGAAACAGCCGCCGCGCGATCGGCGGCATATAAAGCGCTTCGCCCCAGCCGGTCGGCGTGAACCAGGCCTCGCGCAGGAGCTGGTTGATCTGCGAGCGCGAATAGGGCCGGCCGTAGCCGAACGGCGTCGTATCCATCCGCGCCCACAGGCCGCGGCGGTTCGGCACCACGACAAGGAGCCGGCCGCCGCCGGCAAGCACGCGCCAGACCTCGCGCAACAGCCCGGCTGGGTCGGACGAATTTTCCAGCGCGTGCACCAGCAGCACCCGGTCGACCGCCGCGTCGGTGAGCGGCAGGTCGTCCTCCTCCACCAGCGCGGCCAGCGCCGGCCGCGCCGTCGGCCAGCGCAGCACGCCCTGCGCCGCCGGCATCATGGCAAGGCAACGCTCGGCCTCCTCGCGAAACAGGCCGAGATAGGGCGTCGGATAACCGATCCCCAACACCCGCAGCCCGCGCGTATCCGGCCAGCGCGCCCGGATGCCGCGGCCGATGAAGCGCCGGGCCACGGTTCCCAGATGCTGGGCGTAAAAATTACGCAAGTCGACGACGTCCATGGCGGCGAAAATAGCACGTTTTGCCGCCGCCCGCGGGCCGGGACCGTTCCGAAGCGGCCCGAACGGCCGAGCCCGGAATCCTTGGGTCTCAGCCTTGCGGCGTCCGGCACCGAGTGCCTAATTGAAACGACGGGTGAATAGGGATTCCAAGCTCGCGCCAATGCGTGCCGGAATGAACGCGCTCGAACCCGATGGGAGTACCATGCCCGCGCAAACGGATCTCTTCCTCTGCCTCAAGGACAATTACGGCGTGCTCCTGCACGATCCCGAGACCGGCGCGACAGCGTCGATCGACGCGCCCGAGGCCGCGCCGGTCGAAGCGGCGCTCGAGCGCACCGGCTGGCGCCTCACCGATATCCTGGTGACGCATCACCATGGCGACCACACCGCCGGCATCGCTGAGCTTAAAGCGCGCCATCACTGCCGCGTGGTGGCGCCGCGCGGCGAAGCAGCGCGCATTCCGGCGGTCGATGAAACCGTGGCAGAGGGCGACACCGTGCGCGTCGGCACCCTGAGCGGCCGCGTCATCGAAACGCCGGGCCATACCGCCGGGCACATCTCGTATTTCTTCCCGGCCGACAAGCTCGCCTTCGTCGGCGACACGCTGTTCTCGATCGGCTGCGGCCGCGTCATCGAGGGCGACCCCGAAATGATGTGGCACTCGCTTCTCAAGCTGCGCGACCTGCCCGGCGATACGAAGTTCTATTGCGGCCACGAATACACCGCCGCCAATATCCGTTTCGCCAAGACGATCGAGCCGAACAATCAGGCGCTCGCCGCGCGCGACAAGGAGGTGGCGCAGCTCGTCGCCGCCCATAAGCCGACCATCCCGGCCACCATCGCGGCGGAAAAAGCCGACAATCCGTTCCTGCGCGCCGACGTGCCCGAAGTCGCGCAGTCGGTCGGGCTCGCCGGCAGCCCGGCCTGGAAAGTTTTCGCCGAAATCCGCGAACGGAAGAACAAGTTTTGACGCGTCATTCCGGGGCCGAGTGAAACGAGGAGCCCGAAATCCATAATCCCGGGGCTGGGAATATGGATTCCGGACTCGCCGTTGCACGGCGATCCGGAATGACGACAAACCCAAAACGAGCCGCCCGTGACGACAAAACAGCTGACCGCCGCCGAGGTGATCCGTCGCCTCGAGCTCGAGCCGCATCCCGAGGGCGGTCATTTCCGCGAGACGTTCCGCGACAGCCGTCAGGTCGAAGGCCGCGCCGCCTCGACCGCGATCCTGTTCCTGCTCGCCCGCGGCGAACGCTCGCATTGGCACCGCATCGACGCGGTCGAAGTCTGGCACTTTTACGCCGGCGCGCCGCTTGCGCTCTCGGTGGTGAACGGCGCGACCGAAGAAATCATCCGACTTGGCTCCGACATCCACGCCGACGAGACGCCGCAGGTGACGGTCCCAGCTCGCGCCTGGCAGGCGGCGCGAAGTCTCGGCGACTGGACGCTGGTCGGCTGCACCGTCGCGCCGGGTTTCGAGTTCGCGAAATTCGAGCTGGCGCCGAAGGGGTGGGAGCCGGGGTAGCGCACTCTCGACCTAGCCGGCCAAGCCGAACGATCACGTAATATACTGCCCGCCGTTCGCGGTCAGCGTCGACCCGGTGATCAACCCGGCATCGTCCGCGGCCAGGAACACCACGCAGCGGGCGATTTCCTCCGGCTCGCCGAGGCGGCCGATCGGGATGGTCGGCAGGATCGACTTTTCCAAAACGTCCTTCGGCACCGCCTGCACCATCTCGGTGTTGACGTAGCCGGGGGCGATGGCGTTGACGGTGACGCCGAGTTTCGCGCCCTCGAGCGCCAGCGCCTTGGTGAAGCCGATTTCGCCGGCCTTGGCGGCCGAATAATTGGTCTGGCCGAACTGGCCCTTCTGGCCGTTGATCGAGGAAATGTTGACGATGCGGCCGAACTTGCGCGTGCGCATGCCTTCGATCACCTGGCGCGACATGTTGAACAGCGAGCCGAGATTGGTGTTGATGACGGCCGTCCATTGCTCCGGCTTCATGCGGTGCAGCTGGGCGTCGCGGGTGATGCCGGCATTGTTGACGAGCACGTCGACCGGGCCGAGGTCGGCCTCGACCTGCTTGACGCCGGCCTCGCAGGCCTCGAACGAGGCGACGTCCCATTTGTAGACGGCGATGCCGGTCTCGGCCTTGAATTTCTGCGCCGCCTCGTCGTTGCCGTGATAGACGGCCGCGACGGAATAGCCGGCGGCCTTGAGCGCCTTGGAGATCGCGGCGCCGATACCTCGTGTTCCGCCCGTCACTATCGCGACGCGTGGCATGAAATCCTCCCTCGTCTCATGCCGGCCCGTGGCCGGCGGCTGACCGGATGGCTTTGGCCTTACCCCGGCTCTTGACCGCGCAGTTTTGCAAGCAGCCGGAAATTTGCAACAGGGCTAAAGACGTAGATGGCCGGGAGGGACCCGGCCATGACGTAGGTCAACGGGAAGCGCTTTTCCGGGTCAGCGCTCCACGCACATGGCGATGCCCATGCCGCCGCCGATACACAGCGTCGCAAGCCCCTTCTTGGCGTTGCGCTTCTGCATCTCGTAGAGCAGCGTGACCAGCACCCGCGCGCCGGACGCGCCGATCGGATGGCCGATGGCGATGGCGCCGCCATTGACGTTGACCCTGCCGGTGTCCCAGCCGAGGTCCTTGTTGACCGCGCAGGCCTGGGCCGCGAACGCCTCGTTGGCCTCGATCAGATCGAGGTCGGCGACGCTCCAGCCGGCCTTCTTCAGCGCGGCGCGCGAGGCCGGGATCGGCCCGCTGCCCATGATCTTCGGATCGACGCCCGCTTGCGCCCACGACACGATGCGCGCGAGCGGCGTCTTGCCCAGCTTGGCCGCTTCGGTTGCCGTCATCAGCACCATGGCAGCGGCACCGTCATTGATGCCCGAGGCGCTCGCCGCGGTCACGGTGCCTTCCTTGTCGAACGCCGGCTTGAGCTTGCTGATGCCTTCCAGCGTGGTGCCGTGCTTGGGAAACTCATCGGTATCGACGATGATGTCGCCCTTGCGGCTCTTGATCGTGACCGGCATGATCTCGTCCTTGAATTTTCCCGCCTTCTGCGCCGCTTCGGTCTTCTGCTGGGAGGCGACGGCGAACTCGTCCTGCTGCGCACGGGTGATCTGCCACTGCCGGGCGACGTTCTCGGCGGTATTGCCCATGTGGTAGCCGTTGAAGGCGTCCCACAGGCCGTCCTTGATCATGGTGTCGATCATCTCGAAATTGCCCATCTTCACGCCGCCGCGAAGATGCGCGCAGTGCGGGGCCATGCTCATCGATTCCTGGCCGCCGACCACCGCGATCTCGGAATCGCCGTTGACGATGCCCTGATAGCCGAGCGCGACCGCCCGTAGGCCCGAGCCGCAGAGCATGTTGACGCTCCAGGCCGGCACTTCGACCGGGATGCCGGCATTGACCGACGCCTGCCGGGCCGGGCCCTGGCCCTGACCGGCCTGCAGGATCTGGCCCATGATGACTTCGGACACGCGCGCCGGCTCGACCCCGGCACGGTCGACCGCGGCCTTGATCGCGATCTTGCCGAGCTCGTGACCGGGCAACGTCGCGAACGCTCCGTTGAATGCGCCGACCGGCGTCCGTACCGCGCCAACTATGACAATATCGTCTTTCATGGGAGGTCCTTTCCGGCTCGTGAAAGCTCGAACGGGTTTTGCCGCAGCCCGGTGAATACAGCCAAGTTGATATATGTCATAGGGATGTGGCCGCCCGCCGACAAGGCGGAAGGAAGCCGCATCGCTGCCATGCCGGGCACGCGTCCGAGCTTCGACCGCGCCCAACCCGCTTCACAGACCCTGCTAATCTTGGGGCTAATCTTGGCGCTAATCTTGGGGACGCCGTCGACGAACGGGCCCGTTGCGACGGGGTGGTGTGACCGCCCTGGATCGGCACTTTCACAAAACGGTAGCCGTGCGCGGCAAAACCGCCTATTTTGCGGAAAACCTCGGGGCGCCCCCAAATGCCTGAGACCGCAACGACAACGACAAAGACCGTCGAGCCGATCACGATCAAGAAGTACGCCAACCGGCGTCTCTACAATACCGGCACCTCGACCTACGTCACGCTCGAAGACCTCGCCGCCATGGTCAAGACCGGCGAGGACTTCGTCGTCTACGACGCCAAGACCGGCGAGGACATCACCCGCTCGGTGCTGACGCAGATCATCTTCGAGCAGGAAAACAAGGAGGGGCAGAATCTCCTCCCCATCACGTTCCTGCGCAAGCTGATCCGCTTCTACGGCGACAGCATGCAGATGCTGGTGCCGCGTTATCTGGAAGTCTCGATCGAGTCGCTGACGCGCGAGCAGGAAAAATTCCGTAATCAGATGGCGCAGGCCTTCGGCGTCGGTGGATTCCCTTCGCTGGAAGACCAAGTACGCCGCAACATGGAAATGTTCGAGCGCGCCTTCACCATGTTCGCGCCCTTCGCCCGGCGCGAAACCCAGGACGGCGAGGCTGCCCCCGGTGCCGAGCCGGCCAAGCCGCCGCCCGCGAGCACCGGCGACATCACCGATCTCAAGCGCCAGCTCGAGGAAATGCAGAAGAAGGTCGACAAGCTGTCGGAAAAGGGCGGCAGCGAGTCCTAATTCGTCATTGCGAGCGAACGCGAAGCAATCCAGGGCAAGCGGCACAGCGGACTGGATTTCTCCCTGAACCTCGGCAATCGCGAGTGCATTGCGCGACGCTCGCAACGAAGTCTACTCGACCCAAAACCTACTCAACCCACCGCGCGCGCCGCCGCCCGCCCTGCTGCCCGGCCGGAAAAAATGCAGCCGCCGAGGAACGTCCCTTCCAGCGCGGAGTATCCGTGCACGCCGCCGCCGCCGAAGCCGGCGACTTCACCGGCGGCATAAAGGCCCGGCACCGGTTGGCCGTCGGCGCCGATGACGCGGCTGTCGAGGTCGGTCTGCAGGCCGCCAAGCGTCTTGCGCGTCAGAATATTGAGCCGCACGGCGATGAGCGGACCCGCGGCGGGATCGAGCAATTTGTGCGGCGCCGCGACGCGCGACAGCCGGTCGCCGAAATAACGGCGGGCGGCGTGCATGGCGGTGATCTGCATGTCCTTGCCGAACGCGTTGTCGAGCTGGCGGTCGCGCGCCTCGATCTCCCGCGCGACGCCTTCGAGCGTCAGCAAGGGTTCGCCGCCGGCGACGAGGTTCATGCGTTTGACCAAGGTCGCGAGATCGCGCTCGACGATGAAATCCTCGCCCTTGTCCATGAAGGCTTTGACCGGGCCGGGAATGCCTTGCGTCACGCCGGCGCAGCACCAGCCGCCAGCTCTTGCCGGTGAAATCCGGGTTCTGCTCCGAGCCGGACAGCGCGAACTCCTTTTCGATGATCTTTCGGGTCAGGATGAACCAGGAATAATCGTAGCCGGTCGCCATGATGTGTTTGAGCGTGGCGAGCGTGTCGAAGCCGGGATAGAGCGGGACCGGCAGCCGTCTGCCGCGCGCGTCGAGCCACAGCGAGGACGGGCCGGGCAGGATGCGAATGGCGTGCGCGGTCCAGATCGGGTCCCAGTTCTTGATGCCTTCGACGTAATGCCACATGCGGTCGCGGTTGATGAGCGTTCCGCCCGCCGCCTCGGTGATCGCCAGCATGCGGCCGTCGACGTGGTCGGGCACGCCGGTGATCATGCGCCGCGGCGGCGCGCCGAGCCGCGCCGGCCAGTTCTGCCGCACCAGGTCGTGATTGCCGCCGATGCCGCCGGAGGTGACGATCACCGCCTGCGCCTTCAGCTCGAATTGCCCGGCGACGTCGCGTGAGCTTTTTTGTCCGCGCGCGACGTGCGACGGCACCAGAATGTCGCCGCGCACGCCGTTAACGCCAGCGCCCGTCTTCGTCAGTTCGTTGACGCGGTGGCGGAATTTGAACGTGACCAGGCCGCGTTCGGCGCCGGCGCGCACGCGTTCGACGAACGGCGCGATGATGCCGGGCCCGGTGCCCCAGGTGATGTGGAAACGCGGCACCGAATTGCCGTGCCCGACGGCGTTGCCGCCGCCGCGCTCGGCCCAGCCGACGATCGGAAAGAAGCGGATGCCGCGTTCGCGCAGCCACGCGCGTTTCTCGCCGGCGGCGAAGGCGACGTAAGCCTGCGCCCATTGCCGCGGCCAGAAATCCTCCTCGCGGTCGAACGCGGCGGTGCCGAGCCAATCCTCGAGCGCCAGCGCGTGCGAGTCGCGAATGCCCATGCGGCGCTGCTCGGGGGAATCGACCAGGAAAATTCCGCCGAGCGACCAGAACGCCTGGCCGCCGAGCGACTGCTCCGGCTCCTGATCGAGCACGATGATCTTGCGTCCGGCGTCGATCAGCTCGGCGGCGGCGACGAGCCCGGCGAGGCCCGCTCCTACGATGATCACGTCGGCGTCATCGGCCATATCGCAGTTCCCTCGTGAGCATCATTACCCAGACACACGAGGCACGGAAAGGGCCGCCGGCGGAATGACCAGCCGCATTCAGCCTTTGAACGTAGCAAGCGGGATTTTGCCTTCGGTCAACGTGGATTGAGGTTCGACGCCGCGGCCACGGAGGACGCGCTCCGCGGCCGATCCTTGTTGATCCGCTCAGCGACCTCCGGATTCGCTCAGTGACTGCGGCCGCCAAACCCCGAAACGGTACCGCCGGCGTAGCCCGAGGTCTGAGACTGCGCATAGCCGCTGCCGGATGAACTGGTTCCGGCATACGACGTTGTGATGGCCGACGTGGCGCCCCCACCCCCAAACCCCCTGAGACCACCCCCGCCGCCGGCCGTGGCCATCGCGCCGGACGAACTGGTTCCGAACCCATTGGCGCTGCCGTACGAATTGGACGTGCCTTGGGCGCTGGACCAGATGTTGGTGGTGCCGCCACCACTGCCGTAAGCTTGCTGAGCCATCGCTGGCTGAACCATGGCGGGGACCGACATCAGCAACCCCACCGCGGCGACGAAACAACAGAGCGATTTCATACCATCTTCCTTCGCTTGATTTGACGGATCCGATTGGTCCGTCCCCAAGCCCGGCGAGCGAGTGTCGGGCGGGCTCGAGGCCGGATCAGTCGACGCCGTTTTGCCGCGGGAGCCGCTCCGGAATGGCGGAGACGCGGCTGCGATCGGTGTCATCGGCTTCGCCAAACAGCCGCGGACAGGGTGAACCGGCGGCCGACATCGCGGCGGCCACACGTTCGTCCTGACACATCAGCGCCACGGCTGCTTTCTGAAAGCCGAAGGCAAAAAGCTGCCGCGCCAGGAGACGGATGGTGCATCCTTCGTCGACCTTGGTGGTGCCGAACGTGAAGCCGCCACCCATCAGCGATATGCCGCCGGCGGCTGAACCGAGGCAGGTTTCCACGCCGGCGGCGGTGAGGCCCGGAGCGACCACAGTGGGCGATGTGACGAGACGGTTCGTTGTACTTGTGGGAGCAGGAGGGTCGCTCATATTGATTATTGACGACGCGCCTGATGTACTTCCCATGGTCTGGGCATAAACCGGCGTAGTAATAAGAAATACAGCGAGAGCGATCGACACGCGCATGGCGGTGACTCCGAGTACTATATGCGCAAATACTTCGGTTTGATTGCGCACTTAACATTTCGTTAACATATCGAAATCTTTAAAATTGCCTATTCGTATAGTTCCTTAAATATTTCTGTTGGTTAACGGTCCGGGGCGCCCTCGTTGCACGCCCGACCCAACCGCGGCGATGCAATCTCGCTGTCGCGTGAACGGGCCACGCACAACTCAGGCGTTGAAAGATTTATGTCGCGCGATCGGCCCGCCCCGGCAGACGCCGTAGGGGAAGAAATCCGCTCGCTCGGCGACACGGGCCGACGACATCGAGAAGCGGTCGAGCGCCGTCCCTGGTCATTTCCGAACATCGTGCGCCGGCACAGCGAAGAGCAGATGGCACGGCCGAGCCTGTCGTTGCCGTAGTCCGGCCGCGTCGCAGCCGTTTGATCTCGTACACCCGAGTTGTGAAGGAGATTTAACGCGCGCGATTTAACGAATGACGCTTAAGACGGCGCCGTTGACATAGATCATGGTGCGGTGCGGTACCCGACGGCAATCATTATATTTGCCGAGTGAATCGCTGACAGCGAGAGAAAACAATGACCCAAACAACACTTGCGGCATCCGAAGCCAGCTCGGCGGAAACACCGACGGTGCCGCAATTGCCGGCCGTCATCGCCGGAACGCGGTCGATCGCCGTCCCTGCGCCCTACCGCACGGCTTTCGAGCCGGACGAGCGCGACAGCTACTCGGTGACGGCGCTCGCCGACATCACCGATCGCTCGCTGCACGCCGCGATCGCCCGCTACACCGGCGGCGTCTCGCCGGCCGCTCTCGCCCAGGCGTATCTGGACTGGGCGACGCACCTCGCCGACGCGCCGGGCAAGCGGCTGGCGCTCGTCGACAAGGCGGCCCGCAAGTCGCTGCGCTTCGCCAACTATGCCTATCGCTTCGCGCTGTCCGGCGGCAGGACCGAGAACTGCATCGAGCCGTTGCCGCAGGATCATCGCTTCGTCGGCGCGGATTGGCAGAAATGGCCCTACAACTTCATCTATCAGGGCTTTCTCTTGCAGCAGCAATGGTGGCACAACGCGACCACCGGCGTGCGCGGCGTCTCCAAACAGCACGAGCAGATGACCGAGTTCTTCGCCCGGCAGCTGCTCGACATGGTCGCGCCGTCGAATTTTCTCGCCACCAACCCGGAAATCCTGCGGCAGACCGTCGCCACGGGCGGCCTCAATTTGATCACCGGCTGGCAGAATTTCGCCGAGGATTTCGAGCGCGCGTTCAGCGGCAAACGGCCGGTCGGCTCGGAAAACTTCGTCGTCGGCCGCGATGTTGCCGTGACGCCGGGCAAAGTCGTCTACCGCAATCGGCTGATCGAGCTGATCCAGTACGCGCCGACGACGGACGAGGTGCGTCCGGAGCCGATCCTGATCGTGCCGGCCTGGATCATGAAATATTACATCCTCGATCTGTCGCCGCACAATTCGCTGGTGAAGTATCTCACCTCGCAGGGCTTCACGGTGTTCATGATCTCCTGGAAGAATCCGGGACCACAGGACCGCGATCTGGGGCTCGACGATTACCGGACGCTCGGCGTCATGGGCGCGCTCGACGCGGTCAACGCGATCGTGCCGGACCGCAAGGTGCATGCGGTCGGCTATTGTCTCGGCGGCACGCTGTTGTCGATCGCGGCGGCGGCGATGGCGCGCGACCGCGACGACCGGATCGCGACGCTGACGCTCCTTGCCGCCCAGACCGACTTCACCGAAGCGGGCGAACTCATGCTGTTCATCAACGAGAGCCAACTCGCTTTCCTGGAAGACCTGATGTGGGAGCAGGGATTTCTCGACGCCCGGCAGATGGCGGGCACGTTCCAGATGTTGCGCTCGAACGACCTGGTGTGGTCGCGGGCCGTCCACGATTACGTGCTCGGCGGGCGCGAGCCGATGACCGACTTGATGGCCTGGAACGCCGATACGACGCGCATGCCCTACCGCATGCATTCGGAGTATCTGCGCAAGCTGTTCCTGGACAACGATCTGGCCGAGGGCCGCTTGATGGCCGGCGCCGGCCATGCCACCCTGGCCGACATCCGGGTACCGGTGTTCGCCGTCGGCACCGAGCGTGACCATGTCGCGCCGTGGCGTTCGACCTACAAGATCAACCTGCAAATCGAAACCGAGGTCACGTACGTGCTGACCGCAGGCGGCCATAATGCCGGGATTGTTTCGGAGCCCGGGCACCCCTACCGCAGCTTCCGGGTGCGCACCAAACAGACCGACCAGCATTACGTCAGTCCCGAGCGGTACTGGAACGAGGCAGCGCACAAAGAAGGCTCGTGGTGGCCGGAATGGACGGCGTGGCTGAAGGACCGCTCCGGCGCGCCGCTGGCGCCGCCGGCGCTGGGCGCGCCGACGGCGGGCTATCCGCCGGTCGGCGATGCGCCAGGGTCCTACGTGTTGCTGCAGTGAACCGTGCAACGGCGCAAAGACCGCGCCAAAGATAACGCGCCGAGGAAAACGCCGAGGATACCATCATGCCGTTCAAGAACCGCGCCGACGCCGGCCGCAAGCTCGCGGCGGCATTGGCGGGGTACAAAGGGCAACACCCGGTGATCCTCGCCTTGCCGCGCGGCGGCGTTCCGGTGGCCGCGGAGGTCGCGAAGGCGCTCGATGCCCCGCTCGATCTCATTCTGGTGCGCAAGGTCGGCGTGCCGTTCCAACCGGAGCTGGCGATGGGCGCCGTCGTCGACGGCGCGGCGCCGGTCATCGTGCGTAACGAGGATGTCATTCGATCGACCGGCATCGACGAGGCTGCGTTCACTGCGGTGTGCGACGCCGAGCGCCTCGAAATCGAGCGGCGGCGCAGCCGTTACCTCGGCGATCGTGCGCGCGCGGAAATCGCCGGCCACACCGCCATCGTTGTCGACGACGGCGTTGCGACCGGCGCAACCACCCGCGCGGCGCTGCGCGCGACGCGCCTGCGGCATCCCAAAAAGCTGGTGCTGGCGGTGCCGGTGGCGCCGACCGACAGCCTCGCCGAACTGCGCCAGGAGGCCGATGACGTTGTCTGCCTCGAGGACCACGAATTGTTCTACGCCATCGGGGTTTATTATCGCGATTTCAGTCAGACCTCGGACGAGGAGGTCATTAAAATTCTCGCCCGCTTTCCGCCCCGCAAGCCAGGCGGCGGCGCGGCGACTACGACGTAACCGCGCGATGCTTCGGTTCTTTGGACCGGAGCGGCGAGGTCGCGGCCCGCGGCTTCGCGACGGCCGTCGGCTCGCGCAGCCAGCGCACGATGCCCGGCCAAAAACCTTCCAGCGTCGATTTGCCCATGAACAGGCTGACGTGATGACCCGAGGCCACGGCCTTGCGCACCTGGTGCGGCGGCGTCGCCACCAAATGCTCGGCCGCGAACAATTGCGGCGGCGCCACCAATTCGTCGTCCCGCGCCGCCAACAGATAGATCGGCGGCGCGACGCTTTTCAGGTCGACGCGCTGACCCAAAGCGACGAACTTGCCGGCCGCCAATTCGTTGCGCCGATAGAGCTTCTCCACCACTTCGAGGAAGAACGTGCCCGGCAGATCGAGCGTCCACGCGTACCAGGCGTGAAACCGCGCCTCGATCTCGGCGAACGCCGCGGCATCGACCGGCTCTTCGATCTGCAGCGCCTGGCGCGCGTCGTTGCTACCGGCGGTTCCGGTTCCCCAGAATTTCATCACCTTCCGTCCGGGAACCCGGCCATCGCCGATCTGCACCAATTCGTGAAACCACGGCAACGGGCTCATGTCGGCGATCTGCGACAGCGAGGATGCGGCGGCGCCGACATCGACCGGCGCGCCCGCCAGCACCAGCTTGCGGACTTTTTGCGGGAAGCGTGCGGCATAGACGAGCGCCATCCAGCCGCCCTGGCAGAGGCCGATCAGATCGACCGGCGCGCCGATGTCGTCCACCAGCACGTTGAGCTGGGCGAGATAATCGTCGATCGTCAGAAGCCGCATGTCGTCTTCGGCCGAGCGCCAATCGGTGACGAACACGCGTTGAAGTCCGGCCTGGCGCAGCGCGCCCACCAGGCTGTGTCCGATCGCGAAATCGGCGATCGCCGCGCCGTGCAGCGCGAACGGCGCGCACAACAATGTCGGCACGCCGGCGGCCGCGGTGCTGAAATCGCGCAGCCGCACGGTCTTGAGTTCGAGCCTCACCGTGTTCGGCGTGGCCCAGCTCGGCTCACGCGCCGGCGTTTCGTCGACCCCGACGGCAAGCTCGGCGAACTGCCGGGCGGCAATGGCGGCCATGTTGCTGGTCGCGGCGGCGGCAAAGGCCGGCCAGAGAAAAGCCAGATTAGGATATTGGCGCCCTTCCGGCTCGTACATGGTGACGTTCCGCGTTCGTGCGCTCAAGGGTTGTCGCTATTCAAACAGCCGCACCTTGATCTGAGATCAAGTCGCCTGCGCGGCGGCCGATCCACGAGGCCATCTGATCTGCATCAAATCAACGCGATCCAAGCCGGCGTACACACGTGGTCTGCAAGGAGGCGCCGCCGTGCCGGTGCAGAACGCCGAAATCGCCGAGATGTTCGATCAGGCCGCGGAACTCCTCGAAATCGAGGGGCAAAGCCAGTTTCGCGTGCGCGCCTATCGCCGCGCCGCCCGCGTCATCGAAAACCTGCCGCAAAGCGTGAAAAGCCTCATCGCGGCCGGCACCGACCTCTCCGAGCTTCCCGGCATCGGCAAGGACCTGGCCGGGAAAATCGCCGACATCGTCAAGACCGGGCATTTCACGCTGCTCGACACGCTCAAACGCAAACTGCCGGGTGAACTCGGCGAAATCGCGGCACTTCCCGGCCTCGGACCCAAACGCGTCAAGCTCCTGCACGATCAACTGAAAGTCGCCACGCTCGACGATCTGCGCCGCGCCGTCGCAGCGGGACGGCTGCACGCGCTGCACGGATTTGGACCGATCATCGAAGAAAAGCTCGCGGCCGCGCTGCAAAAGCCGGTCGCCGCAAAGCGCTTCAAATTATCGGTCGCCGAAGCGGAGGCGGAGGCGCTGGTCGCCTACCTGCGCGATCGCGGCCAGGCCGTCGTCGCCGGCAGCTATCGGCGCCGGCGCGACACCGTCGGTGATCTCGACGTCGTCGTGACCGCGGCGGACGGCGCGTCGGTCGGCGACAAACTGGTGAGATACGAGAATGTCGCCGAGGTTCGTGCGCACGGCCCGACGCGCACGACCGTCGTGCTGCGCTCCGGACTGCAGGTCGACGTTCGCGCGGTGGCGAAGGAAAGCTTCGGCGCGGCGCTCCTGTATTTCACCGGCTCGAAGGCCCACAATATCGCGCTGCGCACCATTGCCGTCCGTCGCGGCTGGAAGCTCAACGAATACGGCTTGTTCGCCGGACGCCGGCGCATTGCCGGAGCGACCGAGGAAGACGTCTACAAGAAACTCGGGCTTGCTTTCATCCCGCCCGAACTGCGCGAAGACCGCGGCGAGATCGCGCTGGCCGCGGCCGACAATTTGCCGGTGCTGGTGACGCGCGCGGATATACGCGGCGACCTTCACGTCCATTCCGACTGGACCGACGGCACCGCCCCGATCGAAGCCATGGCCGAGGCGGCGCAGGCGCGCGGCTACGACTACATCGCGCTGACCGATCACAGCCGCCGCGTCGCCATGGCGCACGGCCTCGATCCGGCGCGGCTGACGCGGCAGGGCCACGAGATCGATCGCATCAATGCGCGACTCAAAACGTTGAAAATTCTCAAAGGCATCGAAGTGGACATCCTCAAGGACGGCCGCCTCGACCTGCCGGATTCAAGTCTGGCCAAGCTCGATGTCGTCGTCGCCGCGGTGCATTCGTATTTCGACCTACCCCGCGGCCAGCAGACCGAGCGGGTGATCCGGGCCATGAACAACCGGCATGTCTCGATCATCGCCCATCCGACCGGCCGCTTGATCGGCGAACGTGAGCCCTACGATATCGACATGGAGCGCGTGATCGCCGCCGCGCGCGAAACCGGCTGCTATCTCGAAATCAACGCCCAGCCGGAGCGGCTGGATCTCAATGACGTTCACATCCATGCGGCGAAGCAAGCCGGCTTGAAACTCGCGGTTTCCACCGACTCGCACACCGTCGATAGCTTCGACTACATCCGGTTCGGCATTGATCAAGCCCGCCGCGGCTGGCTCACCGCCGACGACGTGATCAATACACGACCGCTTGCCGAGCTGCGCAAGATGTTGCGGCGGTAAAGAGCATTTTCTGGAAACCGGACACCGGTGTTCCGTAAGAAAATGCGACACAGCAAGAAATCTTAGCGCCTACATACGGCGCTCGACTTGCGTGAGCATATGGGCAATCTCGTCCTTGAGCGCGAGGCGCTCTTTCTTCAGCCGTTCGAGCACCTCGTCCGCGGTCGGCTCGTCGCCCGATTCGATGCGAAAGATCTGACGATTGGTGTCGTCATAGCGCGCCGCCAATCGGCCGAAGTCGTGATTGGTCTTCGTCAGTCGCGCGAGGAGCGCGGCCTCTTCGGGAAACTCATCCGGTAATTCGTGCGGAATGTGCATTGCAGCGACCTCGTGTCCTACCGACCCGACAGCCCGCCGGATCGAACAATCACTCATCCTTTGACGCAGATCAGCGGCCGCAACCGCGCCACGCGCCGCGCCAAGCCCGCTTGCTCGGCCGCCATCACGACCGCGGCCACGTCCTTATAGGCGCCCGGCGCCTCCTCGGCGACGCCGCGCATCGACGGACTTCTGATGATGATGCCCCGCTCGGCAAGCTCATCCACGATCTTGCGACCGCTCCACTGCTTGAGTGCGGCGTGCCGCGACAGCGCCCGCCCGGCGCCGTGACAGGCGGAGGCGAAAGATTTGGCCTCGGCCGTCGCCTTGCCGGTTAGAATGTACGAGCCGGTTCCCATGCTGCCGCCGATCAGCACCGGCTGGCCGACCGGCCGCAAGGCCTCCGGCAGACTGGCATGCCCGGGTCCAAAAGCCCGCGTCGCGCCTTTGCGGTGAACAAAAAGTTCCCGATCCTTGCCGTCCACGGCGTGGGTCTCGACTTTGCAGGTGTTGTGCGAGACGTCGTAGAGGAGCCGCAGGTCGCAGCCGGGGAAGAAATGGTCGAAGACGCGCCGCGCGTAATGGCCGAGGATTTCGCGGTTGGCCAGCGCGCAGTTGATGCCGGCACGCATGGCGCCGAGGTAGCGCCGTCCGACTTCGGAAGAGATGGGAGCGCAGGCAAGCTCGCGGTCGGCCAGCACGATCCCGGAGTCTTTTGCCGCCAGCAGCATTTCCCGCAAGAATTCGGTGCCGATCTGATGACCGAGCCCGCGCGAGCCGCAATGGATGGTGACGACGACGTCGTCGACGGCAAGCCCAAAAACCTCCGCCACCTTGGCATCGAAGATTTCGGTGACGGCCTGAACCTCCAGATAGTGGTTGCCCGAACCCAGCGTGCCCATTTCGCGCCGCTGCCGCTCCTTGGCGCGCTCGGAGACGACGGCGGGCTCTGCACCCGCCATCCGGCCGCGCTCCTCGATCCGTTCGAGATCGCGCGGTTCACCCCAACCGCGCGCGACGGCCCAGGATGCGCCTCCCTCCAGCATCGCCGCCATCTCAGGCGGATCGAGCGTGATGGCGCCGACGCTGCCGACGCCGGCCGGAATTTGCCGAAACAACGATTCCGCGAGCGATTTTTGCACCGCAACGATATCGGGGACCTTCAGGCCGGTCAGCATCGTGCGCACGCCGCAGGAGATGTCGAAACCAACACCGCCGGCCGACACGACGCCGCCCTCCTCTGGATCGAAGGCGGCGACGCCGCCGATCGGAAAGCCGTAACCCCAATGGGCGTCCGGCATGGCATAAGACGCTTGCACGATCCCCGGCAACGTCGCGACGTTGGTCACCTGCTCATAGACCTTGTCGTCCATGTCCCGGATGAGACCTTCGTCGGCATAGATGATCGCCGGCACGCGCATCGCGCCGAACGGTTCGATCCGCCAAGTCGTGGCGTCGGTGCGGGTGAAGCGGTCGAGGTCCAATGCCGGCTCCTCACACGTCGACGACACAACCGGCCGACCACAGGCCGTCAGCGTCCTGCGCGACTTTCAGTGCGGTGTAGGTCGCGCCTTTCGGTTCGCAGGCGGGCGCGTGCCGCGCCACATCGACGGGCTCGCCCCACAACTCGGATTCGAGCCTGCCACCATCGATCCTCACGTCGAAGCGCGAAAACAGCATGCGCCGCACCGCCATCTCAAAAATGATCATGTTGAGCCAATCGACAAGCAGCAGTTCAAGATCCGGCGCCTCGCACCTGACCTCGACCGGACTGAGCGGCTTGACTTCCGCGCGCGTGACGACGGCGGTCAACGCGAGGGCCGCCTGCTCGAACGCTTGCGCCGCCGTCGGACCGAAGCCGCGCACGCCGACGTTGGCGTCATGGGGAAAATGCTCCCAGCTGGAACGGTCCATGACCGATACGCCGGGCAATTCCGAAGCTCCTGGGTGTCGGCCGGCGTTGATACTTTCTGTTTCCATTTGTCTGCTCGATGGTCGAATACGTCAAATACTAGGCGGGCTGATGTGTGCTGATTGGCTAGAAAGCCGCTTCCGGCTCTGCGACGCCTTCTTTTTTGGCCTCCGGTATCTCGGTCATCGTCGCTTCGGTCAGAAGCAGGACGCTGGCCACCGAGACCGCGTTTTCGAGCGCGACGCGAACCACTTTGGTCGGGTCGATAATGCCGGCCTCGATCAGGTCGACATATTGCTTGCGCTCGGCGTCAAATCCCTCGTTGCCTTTTCCGCTCGACATCCGCGCCACCACCACGCCGCCGTCGACGGCTGAATTCTCCGCGATCTGGCGGGTCGGCGCTTCCAGCGCGCGCTTGAGAATTTGCATGCCGGTCTTTTCGTCGCCTTCGCTTTTAGCCTCTTCCTGCGCCACGGCGTCGATGCAACGCAACAATGCCAGTCCGCCGCCGGGCACGATTCCCTCCGCGACAGCCGCCTTGGTCGCGCTGATCGCGTCGTCGAATGCCTCTTTCTTCGATTTCATCTCGGATTCCGACGGCGCGCCGACGCGGATCACGGCGACCCCGCCGGCAAGCTTTGCCAGCCGCTCCTGCAGCTTCTCTTTGTCGTAATCGCTGGTTGCCTTTTCGATCTCGCGCCGGATCTGTTCGACACGTCCGTCGATCTGCTTACGATCGCCGGCCCCGCCGATGATCGTGGTGTTCTCCTTGTCGACGACGACGCGCTTGGCCCGGCCGAGCTGCTCGATCGTCGCGTGCTCGAGTTTGAGCCCGATATTTTCGGACACCACCTGGCCGCCGGTAAGGACCGCGATATCCTCCAGCATGGCCTTGCGCCGATCGCCGAAGCCGGGCGCCTTCACGGCGCAGCTCTTGAGGCCGCCGCGAATGTGATTGACGATCAGTGTCGCCAGCGCCTCGCCTTCGACATCCTCGGCCAACACCAAGAGCGGGCGCCCGGATTTTGCCACTTCATCGAGCAACGGCAGCAGATCCTTGAGAACGCCGATCTTCCGATCGCTGATCAGGATCAGCGCGTCCTCCATCACCGCCTCCATCTTCTCCGCATTGGTGATGAAGTAGGGCGACAGAAATCCGCGGTCGAACTGCATGCCCTCGACGACCTCGAGCGCGGTCTCGGTCGTCTTCGATTCTTCGACGGTGATCACGCCTTCGCTGCCGACTTTTTCCAGAGCATCGGCGACGAGTTCACCGATCGTCAGCTCGTTGTGAGCGGAGATCGCGGCGACCTGCGCGATCTCCTTGCGGGTCTTGACCGGCCGCGACAGCGCTTTCAGGGCCTCGATCGCGCGTTTGGTCGCCCGGTCGAGGCCGCGTTTGATGTCGATCGCGCTTGCGCCGGCCACCACGTTGCGCACGCCGTCGGCGAAAATGGCGTGCGCCAGGATCGTCGCCGTGCTGGTTCCGTCACCAACCATGTCGCCGGTCTTTTCGGCCGCTTGGCGCAGCATGCGGGCGCCAAGATTTTCTTCCGGGTCCTTGAGGTCGAATTCCTTGGCGATGGTCACGCCGTCGTTGCACACGATCGGCGCGCCCCACTTCCGCTCGATCAGCACCGCCTTCGACCGCGGCCCGAGCGTTACCCGGACCGTATCGGCAAGCTGCGTGGCGCCGCGCAATATCTTTTCGCGGGCGGCGGAGCGGAACAGGACTTGCTTATGTGCCATGACGACCGTGCCACCGATGCGGCGACATCATCGCCGCGCAACCGGAAACCTCATGAGTCGCAGCGGCCTCACGCCGCCCGCGAGCGGCCCGGCCACAGCGCCCTGAGATCCGCCGGCAACTCGTGGCGCACGCTGTCGACTTCGCCAGCCGCGATCTTGTCGGAGATAAGTTCGAATACGGCCGTGACGGCCTCGGACGTCTCCATGAGCGGATCGGCCTTGAATGCATCATCGATGCGCGCGATGAAGTCGGCCTTGCTCCGTTGCTTGACCGGAGTCCGCGCCGGCCGCCAATGCTCGTAATAGACCCCGCGCAAAAGCTCGGGAAACTGGGCGCCGAAACCGGCCGCATCGTTGACCGGCAGCCAGTCGCGCACGGCCTGCAGCACGGCGCGCAGCAGCCGGTACGACCGGTGTTTGTTGTCCCAGCCGAGCCTAGCGTCGAGATCGTTGATCCAAATATGCGTCAGCTGGACGGTGTGATCTATGCTTTCAAGACCGACGCTGCTCATCGCAGGCCTCCTGCTCGGTTGATTATGCTACGCTCAGCGCGGCGAAAAAGCCGCATTCGGCCGACGCTGCCTGATTGCACTGTTAGGGCAATGGCGGCTTTCGCCCTTGATTCAGATCAAGGGAACGGACGGCAATTTCCGCAACATAAGGCCGCGACTGGCAGGAGAAACCACATGGAAAGCGCCACATTCCGGAAATGGCTGGTCGAGCAGGGCTGCCGCATCGACCCGGGAGTGCATCATGAGCGGCACGAGGGGCCGGTCAGGGTCACCGTGCATCGAGAAGGCCGCAAGGCGGACGTCGAGCTCGGCGGTCCGCACCACGCGCTCGACCCGCGCGCGGTGCACCAGGCCTGCGAACAGCTCGGGCTCGATCCAGGGCAATTGCCCGGACCAAAAAGCCGTGTCTGAAGGCCGCGCCATGACCGGACGCATCAGGCCACACGCCAGCCGCGATATCCGCATCGCGCCGATCGGGCTCGCCGGCATTCTGCAAATACCCGAAAAGGCCGATGGCCTCGTGGTGTTCGCGCATGGCAGCGGCTCGAGCCGGTTGAGCCCGCGCAATACGGCGGTGGCGCGGGCGTTGAACGATCACGGCTTCGCGACACTATTGTTCGATCTCTTGACCCCCGAGGAGGAAGCCGATCGCGCCAACGTGTTCGATATTCCTTTGTTGGCAGACCGGCTGGTTGACGTCGTGCGCTGGCTCGAGGGCGAAGCAGCGGTCGCCAAGCTTCCGATCGGGCTGTTCGGCGCCAGTACCGGCGCGGCGGCGGCCCTGGTCGCGGCGGCGAAGCTGCCACGCCGGGTCGGTGCGGTGGTTTCGCGCGGCGGGCGTCCCGACCTCGCCGGTGACGCACTCGAACGGGTTGGGGCGCCGACACTCCTGATCGTCGGCGGCGCCGACTTCGTGGTGATCGAGCTCAACGAGCAGGCGCTGGCACGGCTGCCCGGCCCGAAGGCCCTGGAGATCGTGCCGGGAGCGAGCCATCTGTTTCCCGAGCCCGGCGCTTTGGAGGCGGTCATCGACCATGCCTCGACCTGGTTCGAGCGGTATCTGGTGCCAAAAGGTTCCGCGCGACCGCGCGCTAAGACCAAATAGCACCGTCATCAACTTCTTGATCGATCATGATCTAAGGAACGACGATCACCGTGCAGGGCGCGAGGCTGACGACCTTCTGCGATACGCTGCCGAGCAGCAGGCCGGCGAGGCGGCCGCGACCGCGGCGCCCCACCACGATCGCGTCGGCGTGATCGCTCGCGGCAATTTCGATGATCGATTGCGCCGGATCGCCCCAGCCCGTGCGCAGCCACACCTGAGCGACGCCAAGACGTTGCGCGCGGGTCTTGGCTGCGGCGAGGATTTGCCCGGACAGCGCTTCCAGTGCATCGCCGATGTTGCCTTCGGCGCGCGCCAGCTCACGCATTTCGTCGCCCGACAGATTGCCGCCGACGGTGACGATCGACAAATCGCCGCCGCACGTCTTGGCAAGCTCGGCCGCGACATCGACCGCGCGATCCGCGCCCTCCGAGCCGTCCGTCGCCACCATGATGTGTCGCATCGTTACGCCTGCATTCATCAGGCGTCAGGAGATCATGGAAGCGCCCGTGCCTGCCTGATTCAGATCAAATCGCGACGAGGCGAGAATCCGGTAGCCGCGCTCCCCCGGCGGCGGCGATTGAAACAGCTCGACCGATTCGACGCGCTGTTCCAACGATAGCTGCGCGTCGATGGGATATCGGCGTGCGATCGCCAGGCCGTTGCCGCGAATTCGCGCCAATGTGACGTGCGGCTGGAACGGACGCTCATCGACTTGCCCGAAGGCCTGCAGCAACGCCACGCGCAACGCGGTGACGTCGTCGCTCGCCGCGCAATCGACCCAAATGAGGCGAGGCCGCCCCGGCTGCGGGCCATAGCCGACATGTTGGAACGTCAATACGAAAGCGCCGAATTGACCGGCAACGCGGCCGAGCCGCGCGATCGCCTCGGCCGTGGCCGGTTCGTTCCACGGCGGCACCAGCGTGAGGTGGATGTCGGCCGGCGCCACCGGCCGGACCGCCGGACTTTCAAAACCGGCGGCAAACCGGACGAGTTGGGCCGCGATCTCGGTCGCGACCTTCAGCCCTACAAAGACGCGCACGGATTGGGCGGCGATGTCTTTGGCACTCCCGATATCCTGCGCATTCGCAACCGTCATCGTTGGTAAAGCCCGACCAGGGTCGCTTCGGCGAGCGCATGCCGGCGCGCCTCGTGTTCGACCTCGCGGCACGATGGGGAGGTGGTGTGCAGTGGCAGATGCTCGACCGAGAGCGCCAGCAAACGAAAATGATAGTGATGGATGCCGTGCCGATGCGGCGGACACGGACCACCATAGCCCGGCTTGCGAAAGTCGTTGATCGCCTGCTTGAACGCCTTTGCGCCGAGATCGGCGGCCGCGCCGGCCGCCAATCCTGTGCTGGCGGCGGGAATGTCGTAGGCTGCCCAATGGTGCCAGGTGCCGGCTGGCGCGTCCGGATCGTCGCAGAGGATGACGAAGCTGCGGGTTTGCTCCGGGCGCGCCGCTCCATTCCATGCTCGGCGACAGATCGTCGCCGTCACAGGTGAAGCGGCGCGGGATCGCTGCGCCGTCGTGAAAGTCGCTCGATCGCAACCGCATGTATCTTCTCCCGCTTGCCCGATCGGATCAACCACCGCGCCTTCGGCGCCCGATATCAAAAGCGTTTGCTCCACGGATGCTGCGCCGGCGTCGCCTCCGGATGGGTCCGCAGGAAATGGTGCAGGACGTGCAGCAGCGTCACCACGTGGGCCTTGTCGGCGCCGACGCGCTCGGCTTGACGGATATCGTCGACGATCATGTCGCGAACCTTCGCCGTGCCCTGCTGCTGCGACAGCAGATATTCGGCGAGCGCCGCCGCGGCGATTTCAGGCAGGTGTTCGTGCTCGGCGATGGCATCCACCTCCGCTTCGGTCAAGCCGCACAGGCCGATGCAATCCTCGAGCGTGATCATATGCACTCCCCGCCGATGGCTGTGCCGAACGTTTTAGATTTATAGCAAGGCTCGCGCCCTGCCCCGATTGAGATAGGTCAATATGCGTCATGCCGGTTGGCGCGATGTTGCGCGCGTCAACGCCGCCGGGGCTACTGCCATGCCGGGTTTAGAAATCGACGTTTCCTTGACCCGCGTACTCGACAGCGAGGGCAAGGTCGTCGGCCCCATGCCGGACTTCGCCCGCAATCAAGCCGAACTGCTGCGGCTTTACCACGCTCTGGTCTTGACGCGAACTTTTGATGCCAAGGCCGTCGCGCTGCAGCGGACCGGGCGGCTGGGAACCTACGCCTCCTCGTTGGGACAGGAAGCGGTCGCGGTCGGCGCTGCCGCCGCGATGGCGCCGGACGACGTTTTTGTTCCGAGTTTTCGCGAGCATGGCGGGCAGCTCTGGCGCGGCGTCACGCTGAAAGAGTTGTTTCTCTATTGGGGCGGCGACGAACGCGGCAATGATTTCGCCGGACCGCGCGAGGACTTTCCGAATTGCGTGCCGGTCGGTTCGCACGCGCCGCACGCCGTCGGCGTGGCGCTGGCGTTTCGATTGCGCGGCGAGAAACGCGCCGCCGTCTGCGTATTCGGCGACGGCGCGACCTCGAAAGGCGATGTCGCCGAGGCGCTGAACATGGCCGGCGTCTTCAAGGTTCCGGCCGTGTTCGTGATCAACAACAATGCCTGGGCGATTTCCGTTCCGCGCGACAAGCAAACGGCGGCCCCGACCCTGGTCCACAAGGCGGCAGCCGCCGGCATTGCCGGCGCGCAGGTCGACGGCAACGACGTGATCGCGGTGCGTGCGATGGTGGCGGAGGCGCTGGCGCGCGCCCGTCAAGGCCTGGGACCGAGCCTGATCGAAGCGGTCACCTATCGGCTGTGCGACCACACCACCTCGGACGACGCCAGCCGCTATCGCGATGACGCCGAGGTCAGCCGGCACTGGCCGGCCGAGCCGCTCGTGCGCCTACGCCATTTTCTGACCAATGCGGGCTACTGGGACAAAGCCAAGGAAGAGGCCCTGTTGCACGAGT
Source organism: uncultured Pseudomonadota bacterium (assembly GCA_963836095.1). Lineage (GTDB taxonomy): Bacteria > Pseudomonadota > Alphaproteobacteria > Rhizobiales > Xanthobacteraceae > BOG-931. The sequence continues at coordinate 305,152 of CAWIHU010000007.1, read as the reverse complement.
GCAACAACGTGGTCGAGCAGGCCGCCACGGAGTATCTCGCGACGCCGCCGCAACCCTTGTCGTCGATGTTCGATCATGTCTACGCGGCGGCGCCGGCGGAGCTTGACGAACAGCGCAAAGCAGCGCTCGCGTCCAACGAAGGTGCAGCATGACCGAGCTGAGTTTGGTGCAAGCGGTCAATGCGGCGCTCAAGCGTGCGATGGATGACGATCCCCGCGTTCTGGTTCTGGGTGAGGACGTCGGCATCGACGGCGGCGTGTTTCGCGCCACCGACGGCTTGTTTCAGCGCTTCGGCGCAGAGCGCGTGTTGGACACGCCGATCGCCGAGGCGGCGATCGCGGGGGTGTCGATCGGGCTTGCCGCGCAGGGCTTCCGGCCGGTCGCCGAAATCCAGTTCACCGGGTTCGCCTACGCCTGCATCGACCAGATCGTCAACCACGCCTCGCGTCTGCGCCACCGCACGCGTGGGCGCCTGAGCTGTCCCTTGGTGCTGCGCTCGCCGGCCGGCGGCGGCATCAAGGCGGTTGAGCACCATTCGGAAAGTCCCGAAGCGATGTTCGCCCACATTCCCGGCATCAAGGTGGTGATGCCATCGTCGCCGGCGCGCGCCTACGGCCTGTTGCTGGCGGCGATCCGGGATCCCGATCCGGTCGTGTTTCTGGAGCCGACGCGGCTTTACCGCGCCGCGCGCGAAGACGTTGCCGACGACGGCGCCGGCTTGCCGCTCGAGCAATGTTTCACGGTGCGGCTGGGACGCGATCTCACTATCGTCGCCTGGGGAGCGATGATCAAAGAAGCGCTGGACGCGGCCGAGCAATTGGCCGCCGAGAATATCGAAGCCGAAGTGATCGACGTCGCCACGCTCAAGCCGCTCGACAGTGCGACGATTTTGGCCTCGGTGACGCGCACCGGCCGGCTCGTCGTCGTACATGAGGCGCCGATGACCGGCGGGTTCGGCGCGGAAATCGCCGCGCGCGTCAGTTCCGGCGCCATGACCAGCCTGCTGGCGCCGATCGAGCGCGTCGTCGGCTACGATACGATGATGCCCTATCAGCGCACCGAGGCCTATTACCTGCCGAACGCCGCCCGGATTCTCGCCGCCGCGCGCCGCGTGATGGTCTACGCATGAGCACGTTCGCATTGCCGGATCTCGGCGAAGGTTTGCAGGATGCCGAGATTGTCAGCTGGCACGTCGCCGAAGGCGATCATGTGGTCGTCGATCAGCCTCTGGTCGCGGTCGAAACCGAGAAGGCGGTCGTGGAAGTGCCGTCGCCGCAGGCCGGCCACGTCGCCAAGCTGCTGGTCAAGGCGGGAGAAAGGGTGAAAGTCGGCGCCCCGCTGCTCGAATTCGAAGAGGGCCGCCACGCCGAAAGCGGAACGGTGGTCGGCGACCTTTCCGGCCCAGCGCCAGCGGCGCCGGTGTTGCCCGTGCGGGCAACACCGGCAGTGCGCGCGCGAGCCCGGCAGCTCGGCGTCGATCTTACGCGCGTGACGCCGACCGGCCCCGAGGGCGCGATCGTGCTGGCGGACGTGGAAGCCGCAGCCGTGCACACCGGCGCAGGCCCGCACCCGCAGGTATTGCGTGGCGCCCGGCGGACCATGGCCGTCAACATGGCGCAGGCTTGGCGCGAGGTCGCCCACGCGACCATTCACGACGAAGCCGACATCGAGGCGTGGCCGCCTGATGAGGATCTCACGTGTCGGCTGGTGCGGGCTGTGATCGCCGGCTGCAGCGCCGAGCCGGCGCTCAACGCCAGCTTCGACGCCGCGGCGCTATCGCTGCGCAAGAACGCCACGATCGATGTCGGGCTGGCGATCGACAGCCCGGAGGGACTTTTCGTTCCGGTCCTGCGCGACGCGGCGGCGGCGACGGCGCGGGATTGGCGGCACCGCATCGACGCTTTCAAACGCGGCGTACACGACCGCAGCCTGACGCCGGCCGACTTGCGGGCGCCGACCATCACGCTGTCGAACTTCGGATCCATCGCCGGCCAGCACGCTTCGCTCATCGTCATGCCGCCACAGGTGGCGATCCTCGGCGCCGGACGAATTTTGGCAAGACCGGTTCAGGCCGCGGACGGATCGATCGCGCTCAACCGCGCCTTGCCGCTGTCGCTGACGTTCGATCATCGCGCCATTACCGGCGGCATGGCCGCGCGCTTTCTGCGCGCCGTCATTGTCGACCTCACGAAAGCATCCTGAAGGGCGGGGCGCCATGGAAGACATGTTTAGATTCGCGGATCAGTTCGGCCCGACCCGCATCGTCCATCTTTATCGTCCTGGTCTAGGGCTGAAGGCGATCGTCGTCGTCGACAACACCGCCTGTGGCGCGGCGATCGGCGGCGTCCGCATGGCGCCCGACGTTTCGGTCGAGGAATGCGTCCGGCTGGCGCGGGCGATGACCTGGAAGAACGCGGCCGCCGGGCTGCCGCATGGCGGCGGCAAGTCCGTCATCTTCGCCGACCCGCGCATGGATGCGGCGGCCAAGGAGCAGTTGATCCGCGGCTTTGCCGGCGCGATCCGCGACCTGTCCGATTACATCCCCGGACCCGACATGGGCACGGACGAGCGATGCATGGCCTGGGTCAGGGAAGAGGCCGGCCGCGCGGTCGGCTTGCCCAGCGTGCTCGGCGGCATTCCACTCGATGAGATCGGCGCCACCGGTTTCGGGCTGGCGGCTGCAATCGACGTTGCCCGCGCGTTCATCAAGCTTGATCTACACGGCGCCCGCATCGCCATTCAGGGCTTCGGTGCCGTCGGCAAGCACGCGGCCCGCTTTCTCGCCGCCAAAGGCGCCGTGCTCGTCGCCGCGAGCGACACCAGTGGAACGCTAGCGGATGCGGCGGGCCTCGACGTTGGCGCGTTGATCGCTTTGAAAGCGGCCGGCCGACCGCTGCGCGATCACGACAGCGGCGAAAAACTCGGCGCCGACGCGATCCTCGATGTCGACTGCGATATTTGGATACCGGCGGCGCGTCCCGACGTGCTGCGCGCCGACAATGTGGCACGGCTGCGCACACGGCTCGTTGCGCAAGGCGCCAATATTCCCTGCACGCCGGAAGCGGAGCAGGCGCTGCACGCAAGCGGCGTTCTCGTCATTCCCGATTTCATCGCCAATGCCGGCGGCGTCATCTGCGCCGCGATGGAATATCACGGCGGCAGTCAACACGAGGCGTTCGCCTCGATCGACGAGCGCCTTCGCGCCAACACACAGGCGGTGTTGGAAGAAAGCCGCCGCGCCAAGACGCTGCCGCGCGCCGCGGCTTTGGCCATCGCCGAACGCCGGGTCCGGCAGGCCATGCAGATACGGCGCTGGCGCTGAGAGTTTGGCTTTCGGAAACGCTTCGGCGCGATTACGTGCCGTGTTGCCACGACAAAGCCAGCCGCCCGTGCTGACGCATTGAAATTGCGGCCCCGAATTTCCGGCTTTCCCGATCCAATGTTTGTTGCATCCAAGCAACGTCTTGTTCGGACGGGCGAACGAGCTGAAAATTCCGGATTTGCAACGGCACGAGTTCGAGCGCGGCCAGCGTGCCCGCGGGCTCGATGTCGGCGAAATACATCAGCACCAGGTCGTCGCGATACTGCTCGTACCCTCTGATCCCTTCATAGTCGTTCAAGAAATCGCCACAGCCGTAGAGAACGAGGCGATCGCGATAGACCTCGATGGCCTTGGGATGATGCGAAGAATGGCCGTGGATCACGGCGACGCCGGCCTTGTCGATCAGCGCGTGCGCAAAGCGCCGGTGCTGATCCGGAACAGCGTAGCCCCAATTCTCGCCCCAGTGGACCGCAACAATGACCTGGTCGCCGGGCTTTTTGATGCGCGCAATGTGATCGGCGACCACCGCGGCGGTTGCCTCGGAAACTTCGGCCAACAAATTGATGCCGGGCTTCGCGCTGGTCGCCGCCCAGCTGCGGGGAGTGCCGCTGGACGTGCAGGCGAATGCGAACACCAGCACGCGGCCATTGCCGGCAATGTCCAGCACCGCGGGCACGCCGGCCTGATCGCGACTGGGCCCGGCGCCGGCGGTTTTGATGTGAATGTGTTGCAAGGCGGCCAGCGTATCGAAGAGCCCGCGTTGCCCCCAATCGAGAATGTGATTGTTGGCAAGCTCGCAGCAGTCGATGCCCGCGGCATTGAGGCAAGCCATATTGTCCGGCTGCATGCGATAATTGATGCCCTTGGGCACGTAGTCGTCGCTGCGGGTGATGGCGGTTTCGAGATTGACGATGCGCGCATCCGGCCGCATGCGTTTGAACTCGTCGAGCGCGACACCCCAGATGTAGGAAGGGTCGACCCGCCGTGGAATCGGGCCGTTCGCGGCTTCGGCAAGCCGGACGTAATCAAGCGCCGTTGCTGCATAACCCTCGTGCAGAACGGGATCACTGGGATGCGGCAAAACCTGGTCGATGCCGCGCCCAGTCATCACGTCGCCGCACAGGAACAGCCTGATCGAACGCCGCGACGGCGCAACGGGCGGCCGCGCAGAAGCAATATCATCCGCCGTCAGCTGGGCCACAGGTTATGCATCGGCTTTGGCGTGGCAGCTTTCGCATCCTCGAGCGCCGCCGCGGGCACGCGCGCCGCGATGAGGGAGAATACGGCACGGGCGACCGCTTCCGCGTCGATGCCCGGATCGCGATGCACGCCGTCGTGGATGCGATCGAGAAAGGCCGTGCGGCTGCGGCTCGTCGGACGTGCGCCGGGGTGCCAGCCTTCGTAATAGACGCCGCGCAGCAACGCCGGCAGTTGCACCCCGAGATAAACCGCTTCGTCCCGCGTCACGGCGTCACGCAACGCATGCAGCGTTGCGACGAGAGCGAGATAGACTCTGCGTCGGTCGTGCCAATCGAGGCGCCGCACCAGGTCGTCGATCCAATCATCGGTCGCCTTCACCGCGGCGCTGAGTTCTTCAATCTCGGCCGTCATCGCGCTGACCTTCGTTGTCCGCATCCGCAACAAACGCCATGCGCGCAACGGACAGCGCGGTCACGTGCGCAACCCGTGTTTGCCGAGAAGCTTTACCGTCGACGCCATCGGGCCCTTGTCGCCGACCTTCTCGGCGAACGTGACCCGCGAGCCGACTTGCAAATGGGAAAACTCGTCGCCGAGCACGCTGTTGCGGTGAAAATAGATTTCCTCGCCGTCCGCCGTCTCGATGAAGCCGAACTCCCCTGAAGGGTCGAGTTCCGTAACGGTGCCGATCGGTTCGCCGATGTGCTGCTTGACCTGCCCCTGGGTTCGCCGCTCCTGATCCTGGAGCTGCCGGCGTGCCCGCTTGAACGCGTCATTGAGCGCGAAGGCGAGATCGGCGCGCCGCTCGTCCGCCGTCGCGGTGCGGTCGACATTGACCTCGCGGCCCTCCGGCAACGCGAGACGAATATGAACTTCATAAAGTCCGCCTTGGCGGTGATGCTCGCTCGGGCCCTTCACGATGACGCGGCAGGCCGTCACCCGGCCCCAGCGCTCTTCGAGCTGCGCCACATGCGCGGCAACGGCATCTTCGAGCCCCGGCGTCGCGGCGACGCCTTGATACACGATTTCAGGAGGTGTTTGCATGTCTCTCTCGCTGGTCTGTCTCACTGGCGGCGGTTGGCCGCGTTTGTGAAGTGTTCGTGAAGCCCATTTTGCCGATCAGCGTGCCGATCGCCGCAATCTCGTCGTCGAAGTTTATCGTTGAGCGGGCTTGAAACGTCTTTGATGCATATCAACGTGCAAGACGGGCAGCTGGGGCTATATGCGGTGGGTTCCAATCGCTTTTGGAACCAACCTTTTGGAACAAACCCACATTTGGAGGATGTGTCATGGCTGAAGCCAACGTCAAAGTGCCCGTGAAGACCGAAAAGACGCCGACCGCGACTGCGCCGGTTCCGATGTGGCGTCCGTTCGAAAATCTGCGCCGCGAGGTCGATCGCCTGTTCGAGGACTTCGACGGCGGCTTGTGGCGCTCGCCGTTCCGGCGCTCGCTGTTCGACATCGAGCCGTTCCGACGGGCCGAGATCGCGTTCGGCGCGATGCCGGCGGTCGACGTCACCGAGACCGACAAGGCCTACGAAATTACCGCCGAACTGCCCGGCATGGACGAGAAGAACATCGACGTGAAGTTCGCCAACGGCGTCCTCACCATCAAGGGTGAGAAGCAGGACGAGAAGGAAGAAAAACAGAAAGACTATTACGTGCGCGAGCGCAGCTACGGCTCGTTCGAGCGCAGCTTCCAGGTACCGGACGGCGTCGATGCCGACAAGATCGAGGCGAATTTCAAGAAGGGCGTGCTGACGCTGTCGCTGCCGAAGAGTGCCGAAGCGCAGAAGGCGGAAAAGAAGATCACGGTCAAGGCGGCCTGATCGTTGCGGTTCTCTCCACACGGTCCGGAATGCGCAAGTTCCGGACCGTGCTCGGTCATTTCATGATCGACTTTTCAAGGATCATCGGAGATCCGACAGGCGGGGCTGACATGAAAGTGAAGCTGGAGGTCACCAAGGCCGGCAAGCGGTTACATGAAGCGGCCTACGAGGTCGACGACCATGCCAGCTTCGGCGCGGCGTGCGCCGACATCTGGACCAAGCTGCACGAACGATGCATGGCGAGCGCCACCAGCATCGGCGACCTGATGGATACGATGCATGAGAGCGTCATCGACGAATTGGATGGCGCGCAGATCAAGCTGAAAAAGTTGTAACCAACGGCGCGAGTGTGATTGAATCCGGTCAGTCCTGTTCCTCCGCCGGCTCCGACCGGCCGCTCGCCACGACCAGCAGCGGAATCCCGTTCAGCGACGAAAACAGCCGGCTCACGTCGTCCGTGAGACGGCCACCCGCGACCACGCGGAGCCGCTCCCTGATCGGCGCCGAGAACGCGGCGAGAGCCGCAAGCGTCGTGCCGCCATAGCCCGCACGCCGTTCGACCGCGATGCCGAGCCCAGCCGCGTCGGCGAGAATGTCCGCCGGCAGCGGCGCGTCCGGCGGCAGGACGACGATCAACCGCTCTTCGAGCGCCGCTGCAAGCTCGAGCCCGGCGCGGATGCTCGGATCGTCGCCGGCGGCGGCGAAGGCCAGAACCGGCCCGCTGGCGCGCACGAGCTTTCTCGGCATGACCAGGACCGCCGCGGCCGTGGCGAACGCGGCATCGAGGACGTGCGTGAATTGGCGCGTGACCCGTTCGCCCGGATGGCCCGGCTCGATGACGGCGACAATGTCGCCCGCTTGAATGAGCGAAGCGGCGACCTCCGCGCCGGCCACGATGTCGAAGCTTGTTTTGATGGTCCGGCTTTTGACGCTCTCGGCAAAGCGGCCGCGCGCGAGGCTCGCGGCGTGCTCGACTTCGCGCGTGATCTGCTCGACATTGATCGCCCGCCATTCCTGATCGAGCACCCGCAATTCGCGCGCGCCGGACCATTCCGCCAGCGCCGCCAATGTCGGGTCGGCGACGAACGTCGCGACAACCTCGATGCGCAGCAATTCGGCGAGATCCGCGGCCGCATCCACTGCCGCATGGTTGGCGACGCTTTGCGGCAGTCCGACAACCATGCGCTTGAATGTGGCGGGCGGGCGGCTCATGGCCGGTGCTCGTTCGATGCAATGGCCGGCTGGCCGAAGCTCTGCCGGATATGGGCAAACGCCCGCAGCCGGTCCTCGACCAGCCGGTTGACGCTCTGCGGCGTATAGAGACCGTCACTGCCCCGCTCGCCGCTGGCACGGCCGGTCAACAGCTCCACGCCTTCGTCGATCGTGGCGATGGGATAGACGGCAAACTTGCCGGCCGAACACGCCTCGATCACGTCGCGCCGCAGCATCAGATGCTGCACATTGGCGTGCGGAATGAGGACGCCCTGGGTGCCGGTCAGGCCGCGCTTCTGGCAGATGTCGAAAAAGCCCTCGATCTTTTCATTGGCGCCGCCGATGGCCTGAACCTGCCCCTCCTGGTTCACCGAGCCGGTCACCGCGAGATCCTGGCGCAGCGGCAGCTCGGCAAGCGCCGAGAGAAGCGCATAAAGTTCGGCCGAGGAAGCGCTGTCGCCTTCCACCCCGCCGTAGGACTGTTCGAACACGAGGCTCGCATAAAGCGACATCGGCGTATCGAGCGCATAGCGGCCGGCCAGGAAGCCCGACAGGATCAGCACGCCCTTGGAGTGGATCGGACCGCCGAGCGCGACTTCGCGCTCGATATCGACGACCTTGCCGCTGCCCGGCCGCGCCCGGCAGGTGATACGGGTCGGCCGCCCAAAGCGGAAACCCGCCAATTCGGCGACGCTCAGACCGTTGACCTGGCCGATGCGCGCACCGCTGGTGTCGATCAGCGCCACCTCTTCGAGGATGTTTTCCTGCGCCCGGTCGCGCAGCCGCGCCGAGCGGCGGATGCGCTGCGCGATCGCCGTTTCGACATCGGCGCGGGAGATGACGGCGCGGCCCGCCTTGCCGGCGCAAAAGTCCGCTTCCACCAGCAGGTCGCCGATCGATTCGGAAACCAGCGTCAGCTTGTTGGCGTGGTCGGCCAGACGCGCCGCCTGTTCGATCAGCAAAGCGGTGCCGTCACGATCGACGGGCTTGAGATCGTGCCGGCGTGCCAGCGCGGCGATCATGCGGACGTGCGCGGCCTCGCTCGCCGGCGTCCGGTCGATGTCGTCGTCGAGATCGGCCAGCACCTTGAAATGCTCGCCGACATCCGGATCGTAGGCCGCCAGGAGATAATACAGGAGCCGGTCGCAGAACAGCACGACCTTGACGTCGAGTGGGATCGGATCGGGCTCGAGCGACACGGTACTGGTCAGACCGATGAAGCGGCCGATATCTTCGATCCTGATCTGACGCTGGCGCAGCGCGCGTTTCAAGGCCGCCCAGCTGTAAGGCTCCGTCAGCAGACTGCGCACATCCAACAAGAGAAAGCCGCCATTGGCGCGATGAATGGCGCCGGCCTTGATGAAGCGGAAATTGGTGACGAGAATGCCGTGTTGCGAGACGTATTCGATGCTGCCCAACAGATTGCTCAGCGTCGGATGCAGCTCTTCGACGATCGGCACCGCCGCCTCTCGGCCGGCCTGGCCGACCAGAACATTGACGGTGTAACGCTCGAACGGGGCGTCGAAATCGGCCTGCAGCTGCGGCCCCTCCTCGCCCTCGGACTTGACCACGAACATGCCGACATTCTCGATGAGATCCGCCCGGATCGCCTCCAGGTGCGCGAGAATTTTCGCAACATCGGCGAATTTCGCTTTCGCGCCGTCGATGAATTGCCCGATGGCGAATTTCGCGGTGTCGCGATTGAGCTTGCGCACCTCGTCGCGCCGCTCCTTCTCCCATTGCGGCAGTTGGCGCACGACGTGCTCGAGCTCCTTTTCCAGCCCTTCGATCGTCGCCTGCACGTCCTTGCGCTTGGCGTCCGGCCACGCCCGGAAATCCTCCGGCGGCACCGGCTTGCCGTCGCGCGCGGCAGGTGCGAGCGCAAAACCCATCGGGGTGCGCAGGACGACGATGTTCTTGGCGGCGGCCTTGTCCTGGAGCGCCGCGAACGCCTCGCCTTGCTTGGATTGGAAGGCCTGATCGATGGCGCCGCGTCGCGTCTGATAATCCTCGCTTTCGAACACCGCCGGTAACGCCGTCTTGAGATCGTCGATCAGCGCGCGCATGCCGTCGCGGAATTCGCCGGCGCGTCCCGCCGGCAGCTCGATGGCGACGGGCCTGCGCGGATCGGCGAAATTGTTGACATAGACCCAATCGGACGGGCGTCGCCGCGCGCCGGCGGCCTCTTGCAGCACCAATTCGACGGCGCGCTGCGCGCGCATGCCGTTCGGGCCAATCACGAACAGATTGAACCCGGGCTGGTTGATGCGCGTGCCGAAGGCGATGGCGTCGAGCGCGCGGTCCTGACCGGTGAGGCCGTCTGCCGCCTCGACATCGGCTGTCGTCGCGAACGTCAGCGCCGAAAGATCGGCGGCGCGATAGAGCCGCTCGGCCGGCAGGGGCTGCGGCGCCCCAGGCTGCGCCCGGGCTTGAGGCTGCGGAGCTGGGGGAGTCTGATCGGGCGAACCCGGCGCCGCGACGGATGCAGCCGATTTTAATTCCATTTGAGCCATGATTGGATCTCCGGCAAAGACTAAAGGGTAATTCAGCGCACAATTGCTGCACACTGGTGAACGGCCAAGGCCGGATGGTCGAGACGACCGTAAGCCCGCCGGCCGAACGACGGATTGATCCGCGTCAATTGGCGCACGGGCCCGACAGGCTTTATCCTCGTTGCATGGATGAGCACGCCTCGAGCAAAGCCCCCATGCCGGTCGCGGGCGCCGAGCCGTCGCTCTCCGACAAGGTGGCCTATTTGCTGCGGGGCGATACCTATGCGCCGCCGGTTGCGGAGGTGACCCGGCACGAGACCCATATGTCGCAGGTTTTTCTCGCCGGCGACCGGGCCTACAAGCTCAAGAAGCCGGTGCGGTTTCCCTATCTCGACTTCTCGACGCTGGCGCGCCGCGAGGCGGCGTGCCGCGCCGAGCTGAGGCTCAACCGCCGGCTCGCCGCCGACACCTACCTCGGCGTCATTCCCCTCGTCCAAACGGCCCGCGGCCTCGCGCTCGGCGGCGCCGGCGCGACCGTCGACTGGCTCGTCGTGATGAAGCGTCTCGACGCCAGCCAGATGCTCGATCGCGTCATTGCCGAAGGCCGGCTGCAGACGTGGCAGCTCGATCGCCTGGCGGCGGTGCTGGTCGGGTTCTATCGTCGCGCCAGCGCCGTGCTGATCTCTCCAGCGGTGCACGCCGCGCAACTGTGGCAGAGCCTCGCCTATAATCGCCGTGTGCTGCTCGACCCGCGCTTCGCCCTGCCGGCCGGGTCGATCCGTTACGTCGATACGATGCAGCGCCGGTTTCTGACCGAACGCCGCGCGCTCCTCGACGCGCGGGTGCGCACGCGCCGCATCATCGACGGCCACGGCGATCTGCGCCCCGAGCACATCTGCCTCGGCGACCCGGTGCGGATTATCGATTGCCTGGAGTTCAATGCGCGCCTGCGCATGGTCGATCCGTTCGACGAGATCGCGTTCCTGTGCGTCGAGTGCGAACGGCTGGGCGCCCGCTGGGCCGGCGAATATCTGCGTCGGCGGATCATGCATGCGCTCAACGACGGCCACACCGAGGAGCTGTTTGTTTTCTACCGCTGCTATCGCGCGACGCTGCGGGCGCGGCTTGCCATCGCGCATCTGTTCGAGCCCCATCCGCGCACGCCGGAGAAATGGGAGCCGCTCGCCCTCACCTATTTGCGGCTCGCCGCGGCCGACGCGGTGCGGATCGAACGCAATCTCAGAATACCAATAGATCGGTGAACGTCCGCCCGGCGCGCAGGCGGCGGATGCATTCGGCGAGCAGCGGCGCCACCGAAATCACGTCGAGCTTGGCGCGGGCTTCGTCCCCGAGCCGGAACGCGGCGACGCTGTCGGTCACGACCAGACGATCGATCGCCGGATCGAGCAGCGCCGCGTCGGCGCCCGGCATGAACAGGCCGTGGGTCACCAAAGCGACCACGCGCCTGGCGCCGGCGCGTCGCGCGGCGCGCGCCGCCCGCACCAGCGTGCCGCCGGTGCTGATGAGATCGTCGATGACGAGCGCGGTCGCGCCGCTGACGTCGCCGACGAACAGATCGCCGGAGACGACGCCCGGCGCTGCGCCGCTTGTCGGCGAACGCCTTGCCGACCGGCCGGCCGAGCGCGGCTTCGAGCGCTTCGTGAAACAGATCGGCGCGCTTGGCGCCGCCGGTATCCGGCGACACGACGCAGAGCCGCTCGTCGCCGAGCGCCTTGGCGTAATCGACGAACAACGGCGCCGCGGTCAGCGCCACGGTCGGGCAGCGAAAGGCGTTCTCGAACGCCGCGGGATTGTGCACGTCGAGCGTGACGACGGCGTCGGTGCCGACGGCCTCGAACAGCGCCGCGACATAGCGCGTGGTGACCGGGTCGTTCGGCTTGGTGCGCCGGTCCTTGCGCGAATAGCACAGATAAGGCGCCAACGCCGTCACCCGCGCGGCGCCGGCGTCCTCGAGCGCGCCGATGAAGAACAACAACCGGCACAGTTTGTCGTTGGCGTTCTGGTCGGTTTCGCCGTTGAGGCTGTGCAGCACGTAAACGTCGGCGCCGCGCACGGTCTCGAGCGGGCGCGTCTTGTGCTCGCCGTCCTCGAATTCGCGTTCTTCGTGCGCGGCGAGGTTCTGGTCCAGCGCGGCGGCGACGGCGGCGCCGAGCGCCGACGTCGCCTGCAGGGCGAACAGACAAAGACGGCGATCGGTCATCGCTCGGCCTCCGTGGTGACGACGCGCCGCCGGCTTGCGCCCGCGCCCGAATGCGGCGTCACATCAGATACAATAGGTCCGGATCGGCGCGAAGCCATTGAATTCCACCGCGGCGTAGCTTGCCGTGTAGGCGCCGGCCGAGAGAAAATCGAGCGGCTCGCCGATCGCCAGATCGAGCGGCAGCTCGTAGCCGGCGCGTTCGTAGATGATATCGGTCGAATCGCAGGTCGGTCCGGCGAGCACCACGGGCCCGCAACGTCCGCCGTCGCGCGGCGTGCGGACGCGGTAGCGGATGCGTTCGCCCTGCGTCTCGGGCAGGCCATTGTAGCGGCCGGCGTCGAGATAGACCCAGCGCTTCTCGGCGCGGCGCGACTTTCGCGCCACCAGCAGCACCTCGGAGCGCAGCACGCCGGCGTCGCCGACCAGAAAGCGGCCGGGCTCGATGAGGATGTCCGGCCGCGCGCCGGCGAAATGCTCGCGCAGCGCCGCCTCGATCTCCGCGGCGTAGGTCTCGAGCGACGGTATCGGCGTACGATATTGCGCCGGCAACCCGCCGCCGAGGTTGAGAAAGGCGAGATCGAGACCCTTGCAGGCGACAAAGACGCCGGCCGCGGCGGCGATGGCCGCGCGCCATTGCGCGGGATCGGTCTGCTGCGAGCCGACATGGAAGGAGACGCCGCTGGGGCGCAGGCCGATGGCGCGGGCGTGCTCGAGGAGGTCGATGGCCATGTCGGGGGCGCAGCCGAATTTCCGCGTCAACGGCCACTCGGCGCCCTTGGTTTCGATGAGTATGCGGCAGAACACCCGGGCGCCGGCCGCCTCGCGCGCGATCTTCTCCAGCTCTGCGATGCTGTCGAAGGCATAAAGGTCGACGCCGGCGCGGTAGGCGCGGCCGATCTCGGTTGCGCGCTTGATGGTGTTGCCGAACGAAAAACGCTCGGTCGCGATGCCGAGCGACCGGCAGCGTTCGATCTCGCCTGCGCTGGCCAGATCGAATTTGGCGCCGGCCGCCGCCACCGTTGCCAGCACGCCCGGCGCCGGGTTGGCTTTGACCGCGTAGTAGATCGTCGCCTCGGGAAACGCGGCGGCGAGCGCGGCATATCGCGCCCGCACAACGTCGAGATCGACCACGACGCACGGCGAAGCCGGCTGCTGCGTCGCCAGGAAACGGTCGATTTTTTCCGTCGTGCCCGGCGCCGCGCCGGCGTCGACGCCCTGCGGCGACTTATCCAAATCCGGCGATGGCCAGGAGTTCACGTCCACGCGCGCACCACATTCTGCTGTGTGACTTTCCTACGACACGACCTCGAACCGCGAGCAACAGCCTGGACCTCGGCAGGCCGGTTTCCTCCGCCCCACGGAACTGCCCGAGAACCGCCCGTAAGATTAACAAATGCGCGCGCGGGCCGACATTGATGCAGCGCAAACACGGCCGCGGCGTGACCGCGTGGCTCCGGGAATTCGATCGCACCGCGCCGCGTTCTGCTTGCAGATAAAGCGATTTCGCCTTATGTAGTTGCTTTCGAAGTTTCGGCCGAACGAAACGACTTGGGAACGACTTGGGCTTGCCGCCATTAGAGCGCCTGACTGACGACCTTCTCCAAACCTCGAACGAACCGGCCGCGCTGACCCGCGGTCTTATGAACGCATACCTGAAGGAAGGGCTCCCATGAACAAGGGAACCGTGAAGTGGTTCAACAGCCAAAAGGGCTACGGGTTCATTCAGCCGGACGGCGGCGACAAGGACGTGTTCGTGCACATCAGCGCCGTGGAGCGCGCCGGCATGAGCACCCTCAACGAGGGGCAGAAGATTTCCTACGAAATCGTCACCGACCGGCGCACCGGCAAGACTGCCGCGGACAATCTCCGCGCCATATAAACGGCGGGATGTCGGCCCAAAGATTCGCCCCAAGAACAGTCGGCCGAGCAATTCGGTTGAGAATCTCGCGGCTGACTTGTCAGTTCGCGGGATTCTTTTAAGCTTGTAACTGTTAAGCTTGTAACTGTGGTAGGTTCAATCGTTCGCAGGGAATCAATCGTTTGCACGCCATCAATCGTTCGCAGGCAAAGACGTGAGCGAACCTGAACTCTCCTCCGCCGAAGATATCGTCGAACACGACGACATCATGTATCCGTCGGCCATTCCGTTCGTGCTGGTGCACGTGGCGTGCTTCGCCGCGTTCTGGACCGGCGTGACGGTCGAGGCCGTCGCGCTGGGCGTGGCGCTCTACTGGCTGCGCATTTTCAGCATCGGCGCCGGCTATCACCGCTACTTCTCGCATCGCGCCTATCGTACCGGGCGGGTGTTTCAGTTCGTGCTGGCGTTCTGCTCGCAGACCACGGCGCAGAAGAGCGTGCTGTGGTGGGCGGCCAAGCATCGCCATCACCACATGTTCTCGGATACCGATGCGGACATCCATTCGCCCCGGCACAAAGGCTTCTTCTACAGCCATGTCGGCTGGATCTTCGCGCGCCGGCACGACACGACCGACCTGACCAAGGTCGCCGACTTCGCGTGCTATCCCGAGCTGATGTGGCTGCACAAATACGAGCTGGTGCCGCCGCTCCTGCTCGCCGGGCTGACGTTTCTGATCGGCGGCTGGCCGGGCCTGGTGATCGGCTTTTTCCTCTCTACCGTGCTGGTCTATCACGCGACCTTCTGCATCAACTCGCTCGCCCACGTGCACGGCCGCCAGCGCTACGTCACCGCCGACGATTCCCGCAACAACTGGTTCCTGGCGATCTTCACCATGGGCGAGGGCTGGCACAACAATCACCATGCCTACCAGAGCAGCGCCCGCCAGGGCTTTCGCTGGTGGGAAATCGACCCGACTTTCTACCTTCTCGAGGCGCTGTCATTCATCGGCGTCGTCTGGGATCTGAAGACGCCGCCGCCCGAGGTGCGCCGCAATCAGCATCGGCTCGGCTCGCGGGTGATCGAGCGCGCCGCCGCGCAGCTTGCCGGCAGCTTCAATACCGACATGATCGTCAATGCGATCGCCTCCGCGCTGTCCGGGCCGAGCCTCACCGCCATTCAGGAAGCGCTCTTGAGCGCGCAAAACCGCGCCACCGACGTGCTCGCGGGGCTCTCGCTGCCGGAATTGCCGACCCGCCACGACATCGTCGCCCGCGCGGCGGCGATGTTCGCCGATACGCCCTCGATGGAAGCGATCGTCAACCGCGCCCAGGCGGTGATCCTGGACGCCATTTGCGCACGCCTGAGCGCGATGCAGCTGCAGGCGAGTCCGGTCACCTTCAGGCCTTGAGCGCGCGTCGCATTATCGCAATCCGGCCTGCACGACCAGCGGATATGTGGCGTCTCGGAACTCGCGCATTCCCGCTTCGTAGCGGGGCCAGGACAGCAATACTCCATCGAGCCCCATCGCCGACAAAGTGCCGAGGCCCTCGACAATCTGCTCCTTGGTGCCGATCAGTGGAACGCCGCTCCAGCCGGAGATGAAGAACTCCTTCATGTGTTCGATGACGCCGGGAGGGAAGGTCTGCGCGGTAAGGCCCATGGTCGAAAGCGCGTAGTTCACGGCTTCCCAGTCGCCGCGTTCGTTGACGACATAGTGGTAGAAGTCCCGGGCTTCCTTCTCGGTTGCGGCCTGGTAGATGGAGGCGAGGCTCCAAACGCCGACGTCGCGGCCGTATTCCTCACGCGCAAGCTTGCGGTAGGATTCCACTTGCGCTTTGTTGTCCTCGAACTTGCTGGAGGCGAGCGCGACGTAGACGAGGTCGCAAAACTTGCAGGCAAAGTGGCGGCCGCGCTCGGAGCCGCCGGCATTCATGATCGCCGGAATCGGCTGCTGGATCGGCTTAGGCTGCAGATAGCCGCGCACGATCTTGTAATACTTGCCCTGGTGATCGACCTCGTCGTCCTCGGTCCACAGCCGCTTGACGACCTGAAGCCACTCCTCCGCCATGTCGTACCGTTCGGCGTGTGGCAGCATCTCCACGCCGAACATGTCGATCTCGGGCTTGTTCCACCCGGTCACGATGTTGAGCACCATACGGCCGTTGGAAATATGATCGATGGCGGTCGCCTGCTTCGCCGCAGCAAGCGGATGATTGAGCGAGCAATGCGAGGTCGTGGTGACACCGACTTTCGTGGTCGAGGCGGCGATTCCGGCCGCCCAGGTATAGGTTTCGAAACCCGGCCCCTGCGGATTGAGCCTGCCGCCGAAGCCGCGCCAGCGGGCCACAGGCACGATCGCCTCGAATTCCATGTCGTCGCCCAACCGCGCCAGCGCCACCGTGTTCGGCCAGCTGATTTCCAGCCGACCGTCGATATCGGCCATCAGGCAGCCATAATCGAGGTTGGTCTGAAACGTTCCGAGCTTGAGCTTGCGGGCGTTGAAAACGGGATTGGTCGACCGCCGGTCTGCCCGCTTGATCTCGCTGCTCATGCGCCCTCCCCATTTGGCTCCGATCGCCCGGACGAAACTTGGTTCGCTTGGACGGTCTTTCGGCGCTTAAGCCGCCGCATCGCAGGGGTCAACGATCGAACCGCCGCAGTGCGCTATGGCGAAACAGATTGGGCGCTGGGGTTGCCGGCTGTGGTGGCCGCCGGGCGGGCCGGGAACCCTCGTCGGCCAGCATGGACCGCAAACCGGCCGCCTGCTAGCATTTCCCGCATTCACGGATCGGCCAAGCCCGCGACGAACCACCATCGGCAAACAGGCCAGAGAAGATCGCGATGGCGACGTTCTCCTTCAATAGCGCGCTTGCGCAGGACAAGATCCGCGGCTGGCACGAATTCATCAACGCCGAATTCGGCACGAGCACGATCGATATCGGCGACGCGTCGATTTTCGCGGGAGCGATCGAATGCGCATCCCTTGGCCCTCTGACGCTCACCGAGATCCGGGCAACCCGCGAACATGGCGAGAGGACTAAATCGCACGTTGCTGGAGACAAGAACGAACATTTCGTTCTGGTCCTTCTCCGCTCCGGGCGCCTTCGCGTCGCGCAGAACGGCCGCGAATGCTGGCTCGGGCCGAACTCTTTCACGTTGTTCGATTGCAATGCGCCGTATGTCTTCGAACACGTCGAAGCGACGGACGTTCTGGACCTCAGCATACCGACGGGCATGCTGCGGTCGCGGGTCAAGCATCCGCATGAATTCGTTGCCATCGCTCGCGCCGCCGACACCGGTCTCGGCCGCGTCATGGCCGAAATCGTGCAATCGCTCGCGCGAGAAGCAGCGCGTATTCCCGCCGACGCCGCGCATCGATGCGCCGGTCGCGTCGCCGACATGATCGGCGTCTGGTTCGATAGCGGACACGAAGGGCTGCGGATCGAAAACTCCGCGGTACGGTCCGGCATCTATCGCCGCTGCGCCGTCTATATCGAGGAACATCTGGGCGACCCGGAGCTCGTGCCTGCGCGCATAGCCGCCGCGACGGGAATATCGCTGCGCTACCTTCACAAGATCTTCCACGAGTCAGGCGAATCGGTCGGCGAATTCATGCGCCGACGAAGGCTTGATCACTGCTATGAGGAACTGACGAACGTCGGCAGAAGCCGCGTGACGGTCAAAGAAGTCGCATTTCAGTTCGGCTTCAAGAACGTCACGCATTTCGCCAGTGCGTTCAAGCAGCACCACGGAATGTCGCCGAGCGACGTTCGCCGAACTGCACGGCATGAAGCGACGGATCGCCACGGATCTTCCGCCCCGTGATTGGCGGCGAAGAAAATGTTCGCGCAGGAATTTTACCAGGGTCCGAATCTGAAATTCACGCCGGCGCGGACGATGTTTTGCGTGAACGACGCGGCAATTGGGACATTGGCGCCGCAGTTGGCGGACGTGCAGGCCGTGTGGTCGAGATCGAGGTAGAGGTATTCGACCTTTGCCGTCCAACGCTCCGCGAAAGCGACCTCGATGCCGGCGCCGCCGGTCCAGCCGAAAGTGACCGAATCGTCGAACGTCGTCGGCGGACTAAACCCGGTCAGGACGTTGCCGAAGGCGCCGCCGCCGGTGGCATAAACGAGAACGCGATCGAACGCGTAGCCGACGCGGGCGCGCGCGGTCGCCAGCACCGAGTTCCTGGTGACGCAGGTGGCAGCGCCGGCGGAGCTGCAGTACACATTAGAACTGCTGCCGTTGATGTCGGTCCAGTCGGCATCGCCTTCGAAACCGAGCACGACCGAGCCGGTCTGCAGATTGAGACCGAGCGTGCCGCCACCCATGCCCCCGGAAGTATTGAAGCCGCCGGTCGAACCCGCGGTTCCCGTCCAATTGCTGGTGCCGAAGCCATAGCCGCCGTTGGCGCCGACATAGAAGCCGCCCCAATCGGTCGGCGGCGTTGCCGGAAAATAGCCGGTGGGGGGCTGTACCGGCGGCACCGGCAGATCGGCCGCAAATGCTTGGCCCAAACCATGACCCAAGGCGGCGAGCACGCACGCGCCGGCCATCAACATCCGCTTCACGCAACTCTCCTGTGCCTCCGCGGCGCCATGCACGTGCCGGCCCCGGCTTTATTGATGCACGAAAACGATCCTAGCGAAAGGACGGGGGAATAGGTGTTGCCGAAAGGCCACGATGACGGACAACTTTGGTGCTCCCCGCGCTCCACCGTGACCTGAACTGACCCCAAGGAGGTCAGGGCTGCTTGGCCGCCACCATGCGCTCATCGAGCGCCACCGTCTTGACCAGCGCATACACCCGGTCGTCACGGCGAAGCCCGAGTTCGTCGATCGCCTTGCGGGTCACTAGCGCGATCAGCTGCCCGTGGCCGTCGAGGCGAATGGCGACCCTCGCCAGCGGTCCGTGCGTCGAACGTAATGCCGGCCACGGTGCCGGCCAGGATCGTTCGGACGCTCAGCTTGGGCGGCGGCTGGGTCGCGAGCGTGATGTCGGTCGCATGAATGACGACGCGCGCCTCGCGCCCAACGGGACCCGCCTCGCCGACCAGCCAGATGGTCCCGGCCGGATGCGCGATCTCGGTGAGGCCATACATCGTATCGACGCGGGACAGTCGCCCGGTGACGATGGACGATTGGGCGAAACGGCTGTCTCCGGTAAAGGCGAGACTGCGCCCCAAAACGTCCTCGACCGAACCGATCGCCGCGACGCGGCCGTTCTCCAGCACCACCACGCGGGCCGCGAGCCGGGCGACCTCCTCGACGGCGTGGGACACGTAGACGATCGGTATCCGAAACTCGTCGCGCAGCGATTCGATCAGCGGCAAAATCTCGAGCTTGCGCTCGCTGTCGAGCGCGGCGAGCGGTTCGTCCATCAGCAAAATCTTCGGCGACGACAACAGCGCCCGGCCGATCGCCACCCGCTGCCTCTCGCCGCCCGACAATAGGGTGGGATGACGGTCGAGCAGATGGCCGATGCCGAGCGTAGCGACGACCGCGTCGAACGCGATGCCCGGTTCCTGTTGCGGCGCGAACCAGCGCCCGAACATGAGATTCCGCCTGACGCTGAAGTGCGGAAACAGCTGCGCGTCCTGGAATACGAGGCCGACGCGCCGTCGGTGCTTGGGCACGAAAATGCCGGCCTTGGTGTCGACCAGGACCCGATCGTCGAGCACGATGCGGCCGCGATCGGGACGCGCGAGGCCGGCGATCAGATTGATCGTCACCGATTTGCCGGACCCGGAGCGGCCGAACAAAGCCGTGATTCCGGCGTCGTTCTCGAAGGCGACTTCGAGATCGAAGGCCCCGAGCTCGAGAGCGACATCGACGCTGATCATGCGAAGGTGGCAAGGCGCTTGTTGACGCCGCGTTGCACGAGCTCGGACGTGATCAGCGCGGTGAGCGCGATCGCGATGGCGACGACGGTCAGCCGCCAGGCGCTCGCATCGCCGTTCGGGATCTGCGTATAGGTATAGATCGCGGCCGAAATCGTCTGCGTCTCGCCCGGAATGTTGGAGACGAAGGTGATGGTGGCGCCGAACTCGCCGAGCGCCTTGGCGAAGCACAGGATCGACCCGACCAGCAGCCCGGGCAAGGCGAGCGGCAACGTGATCAGCGCGAACGTCCACACCCCGTTGGCGCCGAGCGTTCCGGCGGCATCTTCCAGCCGGCGGTCGATCGCTTCGAGCGACAGCCGGATCGGCCGCACCATCAGCGGGAAGCCCATCACCGCGCAGGCGAGCGCCGCGCCGGTCCAGCGAAACGAGAACACGATGCCGAGATATTCGGCGAGCGGCGCGCCCAGCGGGCCGTGGCGGCCGAACAGGATCAATAAAATATAGCCGGTGACGACGGGCGGCAGCACCAGCGGCAAGTGGACGATGCCGTCGATCAGCACCTTGCCGGGAAAGCGCCAGCGCGCCAGCACGTAAGCGACGAAGATGCCGAGCGGGAGGCTCGCCACCGTCGCCGTCACGGCGATCCGCAGCGACAAACGGATGGCCGTCCACTCTTCGGGCGAGAGTTCGAGCATCGCCAATTCCTGTTGTCTGGTCGCGCGCTGCGGCGGCGTCGGCGCGCGGGCGCTCGAATATTATCCAACGCCGCATCCTGAATAGCCGATATTGCCGTACGAATATAGCGGTACGAATATAGCGTTGGGGACGCGACGTTCGCGCAGACGGGAGCCGACCAGTTCAGCCGAGCGGATCCGATGCGGCAGATTTTTCGCGAGACTGACTGCATCACTGCGAAACTATCGAATGCGCAAGCCGCTCGCGGACGGCCGTTTGACAGCCACCCTGCCGATGGCTTTTGGCGGACGTTCAGCCGCGGCGGCAAAACCCGGCGCCGATCGCGAAGCCCGCGCCGAGCAGGCGCTGGAGCCCGGCGTGACCCTGCCGGGCGTAACGGAACCGGAATCTGTCCGACCCGAGAGATAGGTGACGGTTTGTACCGGACACATGGGTAACACTTTTCGCCCTTTGGCGGGAGGTGTTGATGCCGTGGAAGGAGTGTTCGGTCATGGACGAGCGCCTGCGGTTCGTCGCCCAACTGCTGGACGGTGAGACGATGAGCGAGGTTTGCCGGTCTTTCGGGATATCCCGAAAGACCGGCTACAAAATTTTCAACCGCTACAAGGAGCAGGGGCTCGATGCGCTCACCGATCGCTCGCGCCGGCCGGTGCGGTATGCCAACCAGCTGCCGGACCAGGTGGAGCGGCTGATCGTCGATCTCAAGCGCGACAAGCCGCACTGGGGCGCCCGCAAAATTCGCGAACTGCTCGTGCGCAAGCTTGCCGGCGAGGTGCGCCTGCCGGCCAAGAGCACCGTGCATGCGGTGCTCGACCGCCACGGCCTGGTCACGCGCGCCCGACAGCGCAAGAACCGCGCCAACGGCACGCCGCTGTCGGCGGGCACGGCGCCCAACGCGCTGTGGTGCGCCGACTTCAAGGGCGAGTTCAAGCTCGGCAATGGCCGCTACTGTTACCCCCTGACGGTCTCCGACCACGCTTCGCGCTATCTCTTGCTGTGCGAGGCCTTCGAATCGACCCGCGAAGCCCCGGTCATCGCGGCGTTCCAGCAGCTGTTCCGCGATCGCGGCTTGCCCGCCGCCATCCGAAGCGACAACGGACTGCCGTTCGCCAGTCCCAACGGCCTCTACAA
Organism: uncultured Pseudomonadota bacterium; assembly: GCA_963836095.1. Classification (GTDB taxonomy): domain Bacteria; phylum Pseudomonadota; class Alphaproteobacteria; order Rhizobiales; family Xanthobacteraceae; genus BOG-931. The sequence goes on along the minus strand of CAWIHU010000007.1, from coordinate 283,349 downwards.
TCTCTCCCACCTGTCGGTCTGGTGGCTGCGGCTCGGCATCTCAATCGAGCGCATCAAGCCCGGCCGTCCGCAGCAGAACGGCCGCCACGAGCGCTTGCACCTGACCTTGAAGAAAGAGGCCACTCGGCCACCAGGGATGAACAGTCTGCAGCAGCAGGCCAAGTTCGATGACTTCGTGCGTGAATTCAACGCCGAACGCCCCCACGAGGCGCTCGCTATGCGGTGCCCCGCCGAGTTCTACACCGCCTCACCGCAGCCTTATGACGGCCTGCCGGAACTCGAATATCCCTGGCACGACCGCGACATCCTGGTCACCGCCTGCGGCCGTATCTGCATGCATCGCAAGAGGATCAATATCTCGACCGTGCTCGCCGGTCAGAAGCTCGGCATCAAGGAAGTCGACGAGGGCATTTGGCTCGTCAGCTTCATGCACTATGATCTCGGTTACATCGATCTCGAGCAGAGGACCTTGCAGACCATCGACAATCCGTTCGGCACGAGATTGTCACCCATGTCTTAGGTACGTTCCGTAACCCATGTCTCCGGGTCGGACAATCGGAAATATTGGTGGGCGCACAAGGACTCGAACCTTGGACCCGCTGATTAAGAGTCAGCTGCTCTACCAACTGAGCTATGCGCCCTAACCGAGGAATTCCAAGGGGTTAGGAACTACCACCAGATATCGGTCAGCGCGAGGGCGCCGCGGCGAATGCGCCGCAAGGCGCGCTCGCGGCAGCACATCTAGGGCATCGCGGGCGCGATGCCAAGGGCAAGGATGCAAATGGACCCCGGATCGGCGCGCCGACCACGCCTGCGCGGCTCCGGCCGCTATTTTCGAGACTAGGCGCATGACCTATTTTGCGTAAAAATGACAGCGCTGGGAGGCAGCCAAGGCGCCGGAGAGGCCAAAGCGGCAAAAACGGCCACAACAGAATGTCAAACGCACTGCGCATAGCTCATGGCGCGTTCGGCCGTGTCGCCCTGCTCGACATGGACCGTTCGCTCGTGCGCCATGCCCATCCGCATTGTCACGTCCTCCTCAAGGTCGACGGCAACGACACGCAATTCGCGGTCGGCAACAACATGGTGCCGCTGACCGATCAACAAGCGGTGTTGATCAATGCATGGGAACCCCATGCCTATGTCCACCACCCGGCAAGTCCGCGCACGGTCATCCTTGCGCTCTATATCGAGCCGCAATGGCTCAAGAGCTTTCGGCCGAACTGGGCCGCGAGCGGCTCACCCGGCTTCTTCGAACGGCAGGCCGGCGACGTCTCGCCGCGCATCCGCGGCCTCGCCCTGGAACTCGCGGCGCTGATGATGGCCGAGCCGGGCGACAATCCGGCGCTGGAGCGGCTCTTATCGGACCTGATGATCGCGGTGATCGAACGCTTCACGCCGTGGCGCACGCTGTCGGCCGCCTTGCCGGACGTTCGGCCGCAACCGTCAGCGGTTCGATTGGCGCATCCGCCGCGCGGTCGATCTCATTCGCATCGAGCCGCACATCGTCCACGACGTCCGTCGTCTGGCCAAAGAGTCCGGGCTGTCGCGGGCCCATTTCTATCGATTGTTCGAGCGCTCGACGCAGATGACGCCGCATGTCTACGTCAATCTGCTGCGCATGGAACTCGCCGTCAAATCGGTGATGGACACGAACGACAGCCTGTCCCTCGTCGGCGGCGATCTCGGCTTCAGCGCCCAAGCCCATTTTACCCGCTTCTTCCGCGACCATGCCGGGGTCACCCCGAGCGAGTTCCGCCAGGTGTCGCGCATGGGCTCGACGCTGCACGCATGAAATGAGACTCTTCGGTAAATCTCGAGACGCCGTGGCCTCGCCGCCGGGCCGCATCCGTGCGAGCGTTTGCGGCGAGCGCTTGCAAAAGAGCGCGCTGGAGGATCGTTCGAGAATGTCCGTCGTAGCCACCACCTGGTGTGGCCAGTCGATCGAGCGCGTCGAAGATGCCGCGCTCTTGACCGGGCGCGGACGCTTCATCGATGATCTCGGCGAAAAGCCCGGCACGCTTCACGCCGCCATTCTGCGGTCGCCGCACGCGCATGCGCGTATCACGCATATAAATGCCGACGCGGCGCGTGGCGCGCCGGGCGTCGTCGCCGTCGTCACCGGCAGCGAGGTGACCGAGCTGTCGGCGAGCCTCGCGGTCGGCGTCAGGTCGCCGATCGAATGCTGGCCGATTGCGGTCGGCCGGGTGCGTTATGTCGGCGAGCCGGTCGCGGTCGTCGTCGCCGCCGACCGCTATCTCGCCGAGGACGCGCTCGACCTGATCGAGGTCGACTACGAACCGCTGCCGGCGGTCGTCGATCCGCTCGCGGCGCTCGATCCGGCGCAGCCGGCGCTGCACGAGGGCTTGCGCGGCAATCTCGCCAGCGAACGCACTTTCCGCTACGGCGATCCGGAGCGGATGCTGGCGGAGGCCGCGCACCGCGTCGCGGTCACCGTGCACTATCCGCGCAATTCCTGCACGCCGATCGAGACCTACGGCGTCGTCGCCGAATACGATCCGGCCGAAGACGCCTATGACGTGCTGGCGAACTTCATGGGACCGTTCAGCCTGCACAGCGTCATGGCGCGGGCGCTGAAGGTGCCGGGTCATCGTTTCCGTTTGCGCACGCCGCCGGATTCCGGCGGCAGCTTCGGCATCAAACAAGGCGTGTTCCCCTACATCGTGCTGATATCCATCGCCGCGCGCGTGAGCGGCCGGCCGGTCAAGTGGATCGAGGATCGGCTCGAGCACCTCGCCGCCTCGGTGTCGGCGACGAACCGCGTCGTGACATTGGAAGCCGCGGTCGCCGCCGATGGACGCGTCCAAGCGCTCGCCTGGGATCAGCTCGAAGACGTTGGCGCCCATATCCGGGCGCCGGAGCCGGCCACGCTCTACCGCATGCACGGCAACTTGACCGGCGCCTATGCCATCCGTCACGTCCTGGTGCGCAACCGGGTCGTCCTGACCAACAAGACGCCGACCGGGCTCAATCGCGGCTTCGGCGGCCCGCAGGTCTATTACGCGCTGGAACGGCTGATGCAGCGCATCGCCGTCGAACTTAAGATCGATCCCGTCGAGATCATCCGGCGCAACCTCGTGCCGTCTGACGCGTTTCCCTATCGCACCGCGACCGGCGGCCTGTTGGATTCCGGCGATTACCTGACGGCCCTGGAGACCGCGCTCGCCGACGGCGGTTTCGCCGAGTTGCGCGAGCGCCAGCGCCAAGGCGCGCGCCGAGGGGCGCATCTACGGCATCGGCTGCGTCGCCGTCGTCGAGCCGAGCGTTTCCAATATGGGCTACATCACCACGGTGCTGACGCCGCAGGAGCGGCGGAAAGCCGGTCCGAAGAACGGCGCGCAGGCGACGGCGACGGTGGCGCTCGACCCGCTCGGCGCGGTGTCGGTCCACGTCGCCTCGGTGCCGCAGGGCCAGGGCCACCGCACCGTCGTTGCGCAGATCGTGGCCGACGCGCTCGGCTTGAAGCCCGCCGACATTCGCGTCATGGCCGAGCTCGACACCGCGCGCGATGCCTGGTCGATCGCCTCCGGCAATTATTCCAGCCGGTTCGCGGCGGCGACCGGCGGCGCGGCGCACCTTGCCGCGCACAAGGTCAAGGCCAAGCTCGCCAGGCTCGCGGCGGCGCAGCTCAATGTCGGCGCCGATGCCGTCGAATTCGCCAACGGCCGTATCCAGGCCCACGACAATCCCGACAACGGCGTTTCGTTCGCGCGGCTCGCGGCGATGAGCCATTGGTCGCCGGGCCTGGCGCCGGAAGAAAATCAGGTGCTGCGCGAGACGGTATTCTGGACGCCGCCCGAGCTGACCCCGCCGACCGAGGCGGACGAGATCAATTCGTCGCTCTGCCACGGCTTCATTTTCGATTTCTGCGCGGTCGAGATCGATCGCGTCACCGGCGCCGTGCGCATCGACAAATACGTCACCATGCACGACTGCGGACGCATTCTGCATCCCGGCATGGTCGCGGGTCAGATCACCGGCGGCTTCGCGCACGCGCGTCGGCGCGGCGCTCTACGAGGAATACGCCTACGGGCCCGACGGCAGCTTTCTTGCCGGCACGTTCGCCGATTATCTGGTGCCGACGGCGATGGAAGTGCCGTCCCCGGTGATCCTGCACCTGGAGACGCCCTCGCCGTTCACGCCGCTCGGCGCCAAGGGCGTCGGCGAAGGCAATTGCATGAGTACGCCGGTGTGCATCGCGAACGCGGTCGCCGATGCGCTCGGCATCGCCGCGATCGATCTGCCGCTCACGCCCTCCAAAATCGCCGCCGTTCTGCATGGCCCCGAGAGCGAGGCCCGCGCGCCCCGCGCGGAGCGTGCAGCCCCGGTTGAAGGCCGCGCTTTGCACGGCAGCGGCGAAGCGCGCGTGCCGGCGGCGCCCGCTTCCGTATGGGCGATACTACTGGAGCCGGAAACGCTCAAATCCATCATTCCCGGCTGCCACGCGGTCGAGAAACTCTCCGACACGCATTTCCGCGCCGACGTTACGCTCGGCGTCGGCCCGGTCAAAGGCCGCTACCGGGCCGACATCGAACTCTCCGACCTCGACGCGCCGCGCGCCGTGACCTTGAGCGGCGTCGTCACTGGTGCTCTGGGCGACGGGCGCGGCAGCGGCCGCATAAAGCTCATCCCGCTGGACGACGGCGGCACGCAGGTGACGTACAGCTACGATGCGGCGATCGGCGGCAAGGTCGCGTCGGTCGGCGGCCGGTTGCTCGACGGCGCGGCCAAGATCGTGATCCGGCAATTCTTCACGGCGCTGGCGCGGCGTGCCGGCGGCGCGCGCGGACGCGGTCTGCTGGCCCGTCTGTTCGGGAGCAGAACATGAAGCCGGCGCGCTTCGATTATGTCCGCGCCGACGATCTCGGCGAGGTGCATGCGCTGCTCGCCGAGCACGGCAGCGACGCGCGCCTGGTCGCCGGCGGCCAGACGCTGTTGCCGATGCTGTCGATGCGCCTGGTGCGGCCGAAAGTCGTCATCGACATCATGCATCTGCCGGCGCTGCGCACAATTGCGGCAACGCGGCAATGACATCCGTATCGGCGCCGGCGTGCGCCAGGCCGAGCTGCTGGAATGGCCCGGTCTTGCTGAGAACTTCGCCGCTGCTGGCGGCGGCGTTGCCGTGGGTCGGTCACGCGCAGACGCGCAGCCGCGGCACCGTATGCGGATCAGTGGCGCATGCCGACCCGAGCGCGGAAATTCCGCTCGCATTGCTCGCGCTCGAAGGCGCGGTCGAATTGACATCGCGGCGGCGGCGCCGGCGCGTCGCGGCGAGCGCGTTCTTCACCGGCACCATGACCACCGAGCGCGGCGATCAGGAAATGATCGAGGCCGTGGTCGTCCCGAACAAACGGGCAGACCACGGCTACGCGTTCGCCGAATACGGCCGCCGTCATGGCGACTTTGCCATCGTCGCCTGTGCGGCCGTCTGCTCGCGCGAATCGTATCCGCCTCGCCGTCGGCGGCGTCGCCGACCGGCCGGTCGCGCGCGATTTTCCCGTGCTCGACGATGACGCTCTCGACGATGCGCTCGACGCGTTCGCCTGGGAGCTTGACGCCCGCGACGACATGCACGCGACGGCGCGCTACCGCCGCGACCTCGTCCGCCGCATGGGCGCCGCAACGATCAAGGAGGCGCAAAAAAAATGCTGCGCCTGAGCGCCGACCGGCGACATCGCGTGCGCTTCGTCCTCAACGGCCGTCCGGTCGAGGCCGAGGCCGAGCCGCGCATGTTGCTCACCGACTTTCTGCGCCACACGCTGGGCATGACCGGAACTCACGTCGGCTGCGAGCATGGCGTGTGCGGCGCCTGCACCATCGAGATCGACGGTGTTCCGGCGCGCGCCTGTCTGACACTCGCCGTCCAGGCGGACGGCGCGACCATTCGCACGGTCGAGGGTCTCGCGCCCGCGCCGGGCAGGCTCGGCGTGTTGCAGGACGCGTTCCGGCGCCATCATGCGCTGCAATGCGGCTTCTGCACCGCCGGCATTCTGATGTCGCTCGATATCTTTCTGCGCGACCATGCCGATCCTTCGGAGCGCGAGCTGCGCGAGTATCTCGGCGGGCATCTGTGCCGCTGCACCGGCTATGTGCCGATCGTGGCGGCTGCGTTGGACGCCGCGGCAAAACTGCGGGACGCCGCGCCAGGACTGCGAGAGGCCAAGGCCGATGCTTGATCTTGGCAACAGCTTTCTCGCCAGCATCGAACGCGATCCGCACGCTTTGGCGATCGTCGACGGCTCCGGTGCGGCTGAGCTACGCGCAATGGTATCGCCGCATATCCGCGGCCGTCGCCGGCTTCGACGCGCTCGGCCTCGAAGTCGGCGACCATCTGGTCACGGTGCTGCAAAACCGCTGGGAAGCGGCGACGATCCATTGGGCCTGCCAGTTCGCCGGCATCATCTGCACGCCGATCAATTGGCGTTCCAAGGCCGATGAGATCGACTATTGCGTCGAGGACTCACAAGCCAAGGCGATCGTGTTCGAGGACGCCTCCGCCGCTGAGCTGCGCCAATCGCGCGCGGCAAAATCATGCGCGCGCATCGCGCTCGAACGGCCGCAAGGCGACGAGATTTCATTCCAGAGCCATGATCGAGCGCGAGGCCGCGGCGGCGCTGCCGCGCGTCGGCGCCGATGCCTGGTCGGTCATGCTCTATACCTCGGGCACGACCGCGAAGCCGAAGGGTGTGCCGCGCCGGCAGCAAGCCGAGCGGGCGGCGGCGGTCGCGCACGTCGCGCAAAATCAATACGGCTATGGCGAACGCACGCTCGGCGTCATGCCGCTCTATCACACCATGGGCGTGCGCTCGCTCCTCGCCATGTCGCTGATCGGTGGCGCGTTCGTCTGCCTGCCGCGCTTCGAGGTGGGGAACGCGCTCGCCCTCATCGCGTCGGAGCGCATCACCAATCTTTATCTGGTGCCGACGCTCTATCACGACCTCGTTCACGATAAGCTTTTCGCCAAGACCGATGTGACTTCCGTGCGCAAGCTCGGCTTTGCCGGCGCTCCCATGACCGACGGGCTGCTGAAGGAACTCGCCGTCGCGTTCAAGCCCGATCTGTTCGTCAACCATTACGGCTCGTCGGAAATCTACACCTTCACCATCAACCAGAATGCCCCGGCGAAGCCCGGCTCGGCGGGCCGCGCCGGCATCAATCAGCGCGTCCGCGTGGTCAAGCTCGGCGCCGCGACGCCGGACGATATCGCCGCCGTCGGCGAGGAAGGCGAAATCATCGCGCTCCTCCTGAGCGACGAAGCCTTCGAGGGCTATTGGCGCCGCCCCGACGCCGATGCCAAGGCGCTGCGCCAAGGCTGGTACTTTACCGGCGACACCGGTTATCTCGACGGCGACGGCGATCTCTTCGTCACCGGGCGCGTCGACGACATGATCATCACCGGCGGCGAGAACGTCTCGCCGGTCGAGATCGAGAGCTGCCTCTCCCTGCATCCGGCGGTGTCCGAGGTGGCCGTCGCCGGCGTGCCGGACGAGCGCTGGGGCAAGGTCGTCGCGGCCTTCATCAAGCGCCGCGCGCCGGTCGACGCGGACGAGTTCGACCGCTTCTGCCGCACCTCCGGCCTCGCCAATTTCAAGCGGCCGCGGCGCTACATCTTCGTCACCCATATTCCGAAATCCCCGGTCGGCAAGCTGTTGCGCCGCAAGCTGGTCGCCGGCGAATTCGAAATCGAGGCTCCAACAGGAACGGCAACATGAACAAAATGGCTTTCAACGATCCGCGTCTCGCGACGCTCAACGGCTTCGAGGTCGAACTCGACGTCGCTGAGCAGCGCGCCGACGTCATCCTCGACCGGCCGCCGCTCAACGTCATCGAGATGGCGCAGCGCGATCAGCTCCGGTTGGTGTTCGAGACCTTGGACGAAGACGAGCGCGTGCGCGTGATCGTGCTGCGCGCGGTCGGCGAGCATTTTTCCTCCGGCGGCAACATCAAGGGCTTCATGGAAGCCTCGCCGGAGCATGTGTCGAAGCTGGCGTGGAATATCGCGGCGCCGGCGCGCTGCGCCAAGCCGGTGATCGTCGCCAATCGCGGCTATTGCTTCGGCGTCGGGTTCGAGATTTCGCTGGCGTGCGATTTTCGTCTCGTCTCCGAGACCTGCCAGTATGCGCTGCCCGAACAAAGGCTGGGGCAGATTCCGGGGTCGGGCGGTTCGGCCCGCCTGCAGAAGATCGTCGGCATCACCCGCACCAAGGACATCGTGATGCGGTCGCGGCGCATTCCGGCGCGGCAAGCCTATGAGTGGGGCATCGCGACCGAAGTCGTCGCCGACGACAAGCTCGAGGCCGCGACCGACGCATTGGTGCGCGAACTGGTCGGCTTCTCGCCGCTCGCGCAACGCACGGCGAAGAAGCTCCTCAACGACACCGAAGAGGCCTCGCTGGCGGTCGCGATCGAACTGGAAGGCCATTGCTACAGCCGCTTGCGGACCTCGGAAGATTTCCGCGAGGGCGTCGCGGCCTTTCACGAAAAGCGCGCGCCAAAATTTCGCGGCGCCTGACCGCCGGGGACTTAATCGATGCAAGAGACGCCGCCTCCTCATCGCTCCAATACCGCGCCGGTCACCACCTTGCGCGGCTGGCTCGACGATCTCGCCGCGCACGAGCGGCTGGCGATCGTGCGGCCGGGCGTCGATCTGCGCTACGAACTGGCCGCGATTTCCAAGCGCCTCGACGGCGAGAAGGCGACGTTCTTTCCGGCTCCCGGCGGTCATGCCATCCCGGTGGTGTCGGGCTTGCTCGGCGACCGCGCCTGGATCGCCGACGCCATGGGGGTGATGCCGGACGCCGTACTGGCGCGCTTCGCCGACGCCGCAGCGCATCCGCTGCCGTGGCGGGAAGTCGAGGCCGCGCCGGCGCAGGAGGTGGTGCACGATCGCGTCGATCTCATCGGCGCAATTGCCGATCCCGACGCACAACGAACTCGACAGCGGCCCCTATATCAGCGCCGGCCTTCTGATCGCGCGCAATCCGAAGACCGGCGCGCAGAACGTCGCCATCCACCGCTGCCAGATCAACGCGCCGGACGAACTCGGCATTTTGTTGCTGCCCCGCCACACGCTCGCCTTCTACAGCGAGGCGGAAAGCGCCGGCGAACCGCTCGAGATCGCCATCGCCATCGGCGTCGACCCGTTGACCTCGCTCGCCTCCCAGGCGATCGCGCCGCTCGATTTCGACGAGCTGACGATCGCCGGCGCGCTGCACGGCAAGCCGCTCGACGTGGTCAAATGCCTCACGAATGACGTGCGGGTACCGGCGGAAGCGGAAATCGTGCTCGAAGGCCGCATCCTGCCGCACCGCCGCGCGCCGGAAGGCCCGTTCGGCGAGTTCCCGCAATATTACGGCGAGCGCGCGGAACGTCACGTCGCCAAGATCGATCGCGTGACGCACCGCCGCGACGCGATCTTTCACACCATCGTCGGCGGCGCCAACGAGCATCTCCTGCTCGGCGCCATTCCGCGCGAGGCGACGCTGCTCGGTCATCTGCGCCGCAGTTTTCCGAACGTGCTCGACGTCCATCTGTCGATGGGCGGCGTCGGCCGCTACGTGCTCTACGTCAAGCTGCGCAAGCGGCAGGAAGGCGAGGCCAAGAACGTCATCATGGGCGCCTTCGCCGGACATTACGATCTCAAGCACGTCATCGTGGTCGACGAGGACGTCGACATCCATAATGCGCGCGACGTCGAATGGGCGGTGGTGACCCGCTCCCAGGCCGACCGCGACTTTCTCATCGTCGCCGATGCTCAGGGCTCGAAGCTCGATCCGTCCGCGCGCGACGGCGTCAGCGCCAAACTCGGCATCGACGCGACAATTCCGCTCTCGGCGCCGCCGGGAAAATTCACCCGGATTCGCGTTCCGGGCGAGGACGCGGTCGATCTCGCGGCGGTCATCGATGCCGCCCTGGGCGCCGACTGGCGCCGCGCCTGGAGCGCCGCGGGAAAAACGAAATGAGACTTTCCGGTAAGGGCGGCGGCGCCGCGCCGTGATTTAATGGTCGTTAAGATGCCGCCGGGTGCGACCGGACGGCCATGACAAGCAAGAAAGCAACATTGGGGGAGCGAGATGACGAGCGCCATCGGAACGTCGAATGAAGCCTGGCCCGTCGCCAAGAACAAGATGGTGACGGCGATCGTCGCCTCCTTGCTGGGCTGGTCGCTCGATCTGTTCGACCTGTTCATTCTGCTCTATGTCGCGCCGGTCGTCGGCAAGCTGTTCTTCCCGTCGGCAGTCCCGACCTTGTCGCTGGCGGCCGTCTACGCCTCCTTCGCCGTGACGCTGTTGATGCGGCCGGTCGGATCGGCCTTGTTCGGCTCCTATGGCGACCGCTACGGCCGCCGCGGCGCCATGATCGTCGCCGTCGTCGGCGTCGGCATCGCGACCGCGCTGTTCGGCGCTTTGCCGACCATCAACCAGATCGGCATCGCGGCACCGATCATCTTCATCATCCTGCGGCTGATCCAGGGCATCTTCGTCGGCGGCGTGGTCGCCTCGACCCACACCATCGGCACTGAGTCGGTGCCGCCGCATTGGCGCGGCGCCATGTCGGGGCTGATCGGCGGCGGCGGCGCCGGCATCGGCGCGCTCGTTGCGTCGATCGCTTATTTCGTCGCGACCGAGGCGTTCCCGGGCGATCAGTTCGCCGTGTGGGGCTGGCGCTGCATGTTCTTCTTCGGGATCATCAGTTCCGTGCTCGGCTTCTTCATCTTCAACAAGCTCGAGGAATCGCCGGTCTGGACCGAGCTCCAAGCCAAAGGCGGCAAGGTGCTGCGCGCGCCGGTGCGCGCGTTGTTCTCGCGCGAATACCTGCCGGTCCTTTTGGTCAACCTCTTGATCACGATCGGCGGCGGCGCCGGCTATTATCTCACCTCGGGCTATCTGCCGACCTTCCTCAAGGTCGTGAGCAAGCTGCCGAGCGCGCAGACCTCGGCGATCCTCATCGCCGGCAGCTTCGTCGTCATCATCGCATCGGTGCTGGCGGGCCATCTCTCCACCTTGTGGGGGCGCAAGCGGATGTTCCTGATCCTCGCCGATCATCCGCATCGTGCTGCTGCCGTTCTGCTTCATCGCCATGGCGCGCACGCAGGACGTCGGCATGCTGGCGTTCTGGGCCCTGGTGCTGACGTTCTTCGGCAATGCCGGCTACGCGCCGATCGTCATCTTCCTCAACGAGCGCTTCCCGACCGCGCTGCGCGCGACCGGCACCGGCCTGTCGTGGAATATCGGCTTCGCCATCGGCGGCATGATGCCGACCTTCGTGTCGCTGTTCTCTTCGACGCCCGCGGATCTGCCGAACATGCTGGCGATCTTCAGCATCGGGATTTCGGTATTGTTCCTGGCCGGCGCCATCATCATTCCCGAGACCAAGGACAATCTGCGCTGACAACAAAGGTATCGAACATGGGACGGCTGGACGGACGGGCGATCATCGTTACCGGAGCGGCGCAGGGCATCGGCGCGGCCTACGCCAAGGCGCTTGCGGCGGAAGGCGCGCGGCTCGCCGTGTGCGATCTGCAGGCGCCCGACGCGACTGTCGCGGTCATCGAACAGGCCGGCGGCGAGAGCTTCGGCATGGCGTGCAACGTCACCGACGGCGCGGCGGTCCGGCGGTTCGTCGCGGCGACCGAAGCCGCGTTCGGCGGCGTACACGGCCTCGTCAACAACGCGGCGCTGTTCGGCAATCTGGCGCTGAAACGGATCGACGAGATCGATTCCGCGGAATTCGATCGCGTCATGACGGTCAATGTCCGCGGCTCGTTCGAGTGCGTCAAGGCGGTGCTGCCGGCGATGCGCCGCCAGCATTACGGCAAGATCGTCAACATCGCGTCGGGAACGGTGTTCAAAGGCACGCCGATGATGCTGCATTATGTGACGTTGAAAGGCGCCATCGTCGCCTTGACGCGCAGCGTCGCGCGCGAATGCGGCGACGACGGCATCCTCTGCAACTGTCTCGCGCCCGGCTTGATCATGTCCGAGAACGTGCGCGCCAATCCGACCTGGGCCGAGACCATCGTCAAGGCGAACGTCGCCAGCCGCTGCGTCAAGCGCGAAGCGACGCCGGACGATCTCCTCGGCACGCTGGTGTTCCTGATGTCGGCGGACAGCGATTTCATGACCGGGCAGACGGTCGTGGTGGACGGCGGCTCGGTGACGCACTGAGCGCCGGCATCTCACGGGGGAGGAAGCACATGGCTGGCAATCGAACCGACGACGCCCGCGCGCGGCAGCGCCTCGCCGCATTCCGCCAGAAGTTCGTCAACGACACGCCGCCCTGGTACCGCGGCGAGTATCATCTCGGCTTCACCCTCGTCTTCACCGTCGGCGTCGCGCTCTTCACCTGGTACCACATTCACAACGCGACGGTGTGGGAGTGGCTCCTCATCATCCCGTTCGCGCTGTTCGGCAACTGGGCGGAATGGGCCGGCCACCGCTACGTGCTGCATCGTCCGGTGCCGGGCCTGAAGATGGCGTACAAGCGCCATTGCTCCGTGCATCATCAATTCTTCACCGACCAGGATCTCACTTATCACGGCCAGAAGGAATGGCGCGCGCTCCTCTTCCCGCCGTTCGCGCCGGTCGCCTTCGTCATAGCCGCGGTCCCGCCGGCACTGGTGCTGGGTTGGCTCGTTTCGGCCAACGCCGGCTACATCGCCGTCCTGACCATGGCGCTCTATTATCTGATGTACGAAGGGCTGCACACGCTCTCGCACCTCGACGACGAGCGGCATCCCTGGCTCGAGCACGTTCCGCTCATCAACACGGTGCGCCGCATGCACGTCGTCCATCACATGCTCGGCTTCATGCAGACGCGGAACTTCAACCTGACGTTTCCGCTCTGCGACGCCTTGTTCGGCACCAGCGATCTCGACCGTGGCGTCATCGGCACGTTGTTCAACGGTACCAGCGAGGCGCATGTGCGGCGGGATTTGCAGCCCGATCCGGAGGAGCGGGTGCCGTTCGTGCCGGCGGCAGAGTAGCTGGCGCAAGCGCTGCTTGCGCCAGACCGCAGCCTCGGCAAGATGGCGCGATGGACACGAATTTTCCGCTCATCGTCGGCATCAGTGGAGCTTCCGGCGCCGTTTACGGCGTCCGGCTCCTTGAAGTCCTCAAGGCTCACGATATTCCGGCGCACGCCATCGTCTCGAAGACCGCCGGACTGACGCTGAAGGAAGAAGTCGGCCGCTCGGTCGACCAGGTGCAGGCGCTGGCGCAAACGAGCTACCCGAATGCGGATCTCGGTGCCGCCATTTCCTCGGGCTCGTACCGCACGCGCGGCATGATCATCGTGCCCTGCTCGATCCGCACTTTATCCGACATCGCCTACGGCACCACGGACACCCTGTTGAGCCGCGCCGCGGACGTGACGCTCAAGGAGCGCCGCCGCCTCGTCCTCGTGGTGCGCGAGACGCCGCTGCATGCCGGCCACCTGCGCAGCATGCTGGCGGCGACCGAGAACGGCGCCATCATCATGCCGCCGGTGCCGGCGTTCTATCAGCACCCGCAAACCATCGACGACATCGTCGATCAGACCGTCGGCCGCTGCCTCGATCTGTTCGACATCGACGTCGGGCTGGTCAAACGATGGCGGGCCGAGAGCGGCCCGTCGGTGTCGCCGTGACCGAGCCCGACGCGGATTTTTGGACGTTCTCGCTGTCCGTCTATGCCGACGCCGGCGTCCAAGCCGAATGTCTCGACCTGCAAGACCGGTACGGCATCGACGTCAATGTGGTGTTGTTCTGCGCCTATGCGGGCGCCCGGCATGGCGCCCTCTTATCCGACGCCGACGTGCGGCAAGCCGCCGAGCTTGTCGCGGGGTGGCAGCATGACGTTGTCGTCAAACTGCGCGAGGCCCGGCGCGCGCTCAAGTCGTTCGCTACCGAGCCGTCGCCGCTCGACGCAGCGGCGAAGGTGCTGCGCGAGCAGGTCAAAGTTGTCGAGCTCGAGGCCGAGCACATCGAACAGACCATGCTTCAGACCTGGAGCGTCGAGCGCATCGCCGCGTGGCCGCGCGCTGAGCCCTCGGCCGCCGTCACGACCAATATTCGCACACTGCTGTCGATGTACGGCGCACCGGAACGCCGCCCTGACCCGCCGAACCACCTCATGGCCGCCGCCCTCGCCGGGCCGCGCGTGACACCGCGTTCGAATAGCCGATAATCCGAGCCCCGCCATGAATGCGATGCCCGCAATGTCCTTCACCGTTTCCAGTCCTCGGCCCGCCACGAGCGTATTCGCGGCGTTGCTGCCGATCGTCTCGGCCGTTTTCGTCACCTACTTCATCATCGGGATCGCGATGCCGGTCGTGCCGCTGCAGGTGCATCAAGGGCTCGGCCTGGGCACTTTCATGGTCGGCGTGGTCGCCGGGGCCCAGTTTGCCGCCTCGCTGATCTCGCGCTTTTGGGCGGGTCACCGCTCCGACACGCGCGGCGCAAAGCGCGCCGTCATCACCGGCCTGATCGTGGCCGCCGGGTCCGGGCTGTTCTACCTCTTGTCGTGTCCGTTCGTTGCCGCGCCGGGTACGTCCGTCACGATCCTGCTGGCGGGACGGGTGCTGCTCGGCGCGGCGGAAAGCTTCATCACCGTCGGAGCGTTGGGTTGGGGACTGGCGCTCGTCGGCCCCAAGAATACCGGCACGGTGATGACCTGGGTCGGCACGGCGATGTATGGCGCCTATGCCGTCGGCGCGCCGGTCGGCACGGCGCTCTACGCGTCGTACGGATTCGTTGCGATCGGCGTAGCGACAACGGTGGTGCCGCTGCTCGCGCTCGGCCTCGTCGCGCCGCTTCGCTCCGTGGCGCCGAAGTCCCAAAGCCGCCCCACGTTCACGCGCGTGCTTCGGGCAGTCTTGCTGCCGGGTCTGGGGCTCGCCTTCAGCAGCGTCGGCTTCGGCGCGATCACGACGTTCGTCGTTCTCGTCTTCGCGCAGCGCGGCTGGGGCCAGGCATGGGTCGCGCTGACGGCGGTGAGCGGCGCATTCATCTTCGGGCGATTGCTGTTCGGTCGTCTGCCGGACAAGGTCGGCGGACTTAAAGTCGCGTTGGTCTCCGTGCTCGTCGAAGCGGCCGGCCAGGCGTTGATCTGGCTCGCGCATTCGCCGACCTTGGTGTTCGCCGGCGCGGCGCTCGCCGGTCTCGGCTACGCGCTGGTTTATCCCGGCTTCGGCGTGGAAGCGGTCCGTCGCGCGCCGCCGGAAAGCCGTGCGCTTGCGATGGGCGCCTTCACCGCTTGGCTCGATCTGGCGCTGGGGCTTGCCAATCCCGCGCTGGGGCTGCTCGCCAAGGCGGCCGGTCTCGACGCGGTGTTTCTTGCCAGCACTCTGGTCGTGCTCTGCGCCGCGGTCGTCGCGGTCGCGCTTCTGCTCGCGCCGACACACGCCGCCAACATCAGCGGCGAAAGATAGCGCACCCCAAGCGTGGATTGATTCGAGTCAATAACGCAGCGCATCGTCTGCGATATCAGGTGCTCCGCGGACGGAAATCGCGCGGGAGACTTGCATGTATGGAAAAGGTCGCGAACTCGAGCTTGGCAATGCGGCGAGTGCCGTTCTTGTTTCGCTGATAAAAACGTTGGTCGACAAGGACATTCTTTCGAATGCGGAAGTCCGCGTGCTGTTGACGCAAGCGGCGAGCGACCTTGGCCCGCACGAATATGTTGCCCCGGTCAAAGGC
The DNA here is from genome assembly GCA_963836095.1 of uncultured Pseudomonadota bacterium. GTDB lineage: Bacteria > Pseudomonadota > Alphaproteobacteria > Rhizobiales > Xanthobacteraceae > BOG-931. Next base: position 267,652 of record CAWIHU010000007.1, on the reverse strand, counting down.
GCGATGGGGATCATCCTCGACGACCTGCTGCCGATGTTCCCCGACGGCGGCGGCGATTGATCGACGGCGCGCGCTCGCGCGCGTCGCACTGACCGATCGATCAATCGCAGATCAATCGACGAATGTCGCGAGCTTGCGCGCGCGGGCCGGGTCGCGCAGCTTCTCCAGCGCCTTCGCCTCGATCTGACGAATGCGCTCGCGGGTGACGCCGAATTCCTGGCCGATCTCTTCGAGCGTATGATCGGTGGTGTCGCCGATGCCGAACCGCATCCGCAGCACGCGCTGCTCGCGCGGCGTCAGATCCGCGAGCGCCTCGCCGATGATCTTCTGCAGCGCGCTCGCCTCGGCCACCGCCTGCGGATCGACGGCGTCGGGCGCCCGAATCAGATCGCCCAAGGTGGCGTCGCCGTCTTCGCCGACCGGCGCGTCGAGCGAGGTCGGCTCCTGCACCATCGACAGCACCTGTTCGACGCGGGCGAGCGGAATCCCCATCCGCGCGGCGATGTCGGCGGCGGTCGGGTCGCGGCCTTCCTTCTGATAAAGCCGGCGGCGCTCGCGCAACACCTTGCCGGCGTGCTCGCTCATATGCACGGGAATGCGGATGGTGCGCGCCTGGTCGGCGATGGCGCGCACGATCGCCTGGCGGATCCACCAGGTCGCGTAGGTCGAGATTTTGACGCCGCGGCGATGATCGTATTTTTCGATCGCGTGCATCAGGCCCATATTGCCTTCCTGGATCAGGTCCAGAAGGTCGAGCGAACTCCGGCGATGGTACTTGCGCGCGATCGAGGCGACGAGCCGCAGATGCGCCCGCACCATGTGCTCGCGCGCGGTCTTGATCTCGCGCCGCGCCTTGCCGACCTCGGCGAGGACGGCGCGGAAGTCCGCAACCGGCAGGCCGGCGCGATGCGCAAATCCCGGCTGCTGCGCCGGCGCAGACGGCGCGTGCTGCGCGCGCTCCAATGCCCCGACCAGCTCCGCCACGCGATCGGGATGCAGCGGCAGCGTCGCCGCCGCCTCGGCGAGAGCGGACATGACGTTGCGCAGACGCGAACGGCTGCGGGTGGCCAAATCGCCGCCGCCGGCAACGGCCGCGAGCCGCTTGCGGCTCAGCGCGCCGATCTCTTTGGCGAGTGCGATGACCGTCTGCAGGCGCGCGGTTGCGGCCGCAACGTTTTCGGCCGCGGCGTCGGCGACCGGCCGCGGCTCCGCGTCGTCAAGCTCGGCCACCGCGGCATCGCCGCCGCGCGCCGTCTCCGGCGCATCGGGCTCAGCCGCGGCTGCGGACAGTTGGACCAGATTGGCGAGGCGAAGCCGCCCCGCGGCGACCTCGTTCGCCCAGGACGCGATCTGCTCCACCAGCAGCGGCACGCGGCAGAGGCCCGTCAGCATGGCCCGCTGCGCCGTCTCGATGCGCGTCGCGAGGGCGATCTCCTCCTCGCGCGTGAGCCAGGCGGCGTTGCCCATCTGACGGAAATACGTATCGACCAGGCCGCGAGAGAAAGCCGTGGGCTCTCGCGGCACGTTGGTGACCGAGGCGGCCGGCGCCTTGCTATCGCTCTCCGGCGCGCCATCAACCGCGCGCTGTTCCGTGCTTGTCTCAGCCGTATTTGGCCCAACCGTAGTCGGCCGCCGGACGGCGACCTGCTCGGACCGGAGCGGTTCGAACGTCAGGAATTGCTGCGATTCCGGCTCCTCTTCGAGGGCCGGCATATCGAAATCGGTATAGCGTTCGGCGCGCTCCGGGCGCTGAAGGAACGAATCCTTCCAATCGCGGCCGAGCGGCGCATCCAGCAATAAGGTTGTGTCACCACGATCGTTCGACATGAAAACGCACGCGCTCCTGGACGCTTGACTTGGCGAATAAGGCACCGATGCATCCGAGCGCCTTTTAAGCCCCGGCTCCACGATCACCGGCGCTCGACGGCACGGATCTGCAATTGCAGGACAATTGCGGGAAAAGGCGAGCCGCCCGGCTCATCGCGCGGCACCGTTCTCTGGGCTTCGACATGGTGCCAACGGGTGCAAGAATCAAGCTTTTTCTGCTGATCCGGAGCCAAAAGCGCCAATCTCGGCCCATACCGTCGCGCGCGAGGACGGCGAACGCCCTTAAAAGGCCGTTCGGCGGGCTTGCCGAGGGTGCGCTTGGCAAAAGCCCGCCCGCGTTCGGGCCATAACGGCCGTCTGGCATTGGCGGTGAACCACGCTCTATAGAGGATGACGGAGCGCACCCCATGCAGATCCAAGTCGAAACCTTTGTGGACCAAGGCGTTGAAAAGCTGCGCCGAATTCGTTTCGACAGCCGGCAGATCGAGATCGTCGACAACATCGATCAGTGGCCCGGCGCCGATTATCGCTACTTCAAGGTCAGGGGAAGCGACGGCGGTTTGTATATGCTTCGCCATGACGAAAGGCGCGCGACCTGGGAGCTGACGATGTTCGAACGTGCGCAGCCGCAAGGCCTTGACTAAGGGCGACGGCAGGATCGCCGCTCGCCAAGTTGAGCGCGCCCGCGATGCCGTTACGTCTTCGATGCGCGACTCGTGGCCGCGTGCTTGTTTCGCTCGATAGTCTCGATGAGCCGCGCCACGTTCGCGCGCGCCGACGGGCCGTCCACCTCGGCAACGACGTTCGCGGTTCCTCGCCCCGGCCGAATGAAAGCGTTGTAGAAGGTGCCGATATCGATCTGTTGCTCCGCCGCGGGGGCTGTTCCCTCGGCGGAAACGCGCGGACCGATTTCATCCTCCACGGTGACGGTCAGCTGCCAGCCTTCGCCGGCGTGCGCCGGCGCGATGTCCAAGGTTGCGATCGTGGCGACCTCGCTCAGCTCCTCGCGCTCTTCATCGCCGAGGTGATACTCCCGGCGCTCTGGAATCTCGCGTACCTCGGTCGCAAGTCTCGCAGTCGTTTTGAATGCCGATGGCGCCGCTGCTTGTTCCGCCATGATCCAGCGAACAATTTGCTCGGCATCGATGTCGACTGGAAAACTCTCCATGGCGAGCCCTCAATGACTGTGTCGTCGGCCGCGTTTGGCATCAGCCCCCGTCGTAACCCCACTTTATTCACTTCGATCACGGCGTGATCGCCAGCAGACCGAGTGATGGGCGCAAAATGCGCGGGACCCGCGCTTCCCATCCGTCGAACCGGAGTCTTCCTCACGGGGTGCTCGAACAGGATAGCTACGGGTCCCTCCGCCATGCGTCGCCAGTAGACTGGTTCGTCGCGTAAGCAGGTCCGCGCCCGTAGACGTTTCGCTGCCGTACTTCGCCAGTCTTGCCTCGGCACGACGGTAATCGCATTCGACAGAACAAACCGGTTCTCTGCATTGATCTGGATCAAAGGCATTATTACGGGGCGGCACGGCCGGAATTGATTTGGCGCAATGAGTTACGAGCGGACTTGCCGGTCTAATGCGTCGCGAAAAACCGGCGCGCCGCGCCGCAATTCATCGCGCTCTGCAGCCGAGGTGACAACCATGCCAGCGCAATCCGAGCAGACGGAACGAAGCAACGACGAAAACGGGTCCGTGCTGACAATCTCGCCGGAGAAGGTCTGCTTTCTCATCATCAAGACCAGGGAATTCGATGCCAAGGACGAGGTAACCGAGCCCGATCCGGGATCGAACCCGTCAGATGATAAAGACATCGCAGTCCTCGAAGAACACGCGGACGATCCGGTGGTCGAGGAGATCACTTCGCTGATCAACTCGCTGTCTGAAGACGAGCAGATCGATCTCGTGGCGCTGGCGTGGCTGGGACGGGATGATTACACGGCGAGCGATTGGCCGGCCGTACGCGAGGAAGCCGCCCGCGCGCACAATCAGCGCACCGCGGAATACCTGCTCGGCACACCGCTTGTGAGCGACTTTCTGGAGGAAGGCCTGTCGATGCTCGGCTATTCCTGCGAGGAATTCGAAATCGAGCGGCTGTAAAGTGAAACCGAACGACGGCGCGATTGAACTGACGTTTCTCGGCACGCGGGGCGAGATCGAGATTCGCTCCCGTCGGCACCGACGCCACAGTGCGTTGCTCGTCCAGCAAGACGATGCCCGCATCATGGTGGATTGCGGCGCGGATTGGCTCGGCCGGTTGCGCGCCATCGCACCGACCGCGATCGTGCTGACGCACGCCCATCTCGACCATGCCGGCGGCCTTGCTCACGGTGCGCCGTGTCCGGTGTACGCGACCAAAGAGACGCGGCGCCTGCTGCGTCGCTTTCCCATCCGTGACCTGCGACATATGCCGTTGAAAAAATCAGTGGCGATCGGCGGACTGACCTTCAAGGCCTATCCGGTTCAGCATTCGATCCGCGCGCCTGCCGTCGGATATCGCGTGTCGGCCGACGCCGCAGCTTTCTTTTACCTGCCGGATGTCGCCTTGCTGGCAAACCCTGCGGAAGCCTTGTCCGGCGTCGGCGTCTATATCGGCGATGGCGCGACAATGCGACGTTCGATGGTGCGCGTGAAGGACGGAAGCCTGATCGGTCATGCGCCGATTGCGGCGCAGCTCGATTGGTGCGCCAAGGCGCACGTGCATCGCGCGATCTTCACCCATTGCGGTTCGCCGATCGTGCGCGGCGATGCGCGCACGTTGAGCGCGAAAGTCAGGACGCTCGGGCGTGAACATGACATCGATGCACGCCTCGCGAGCGACGGAGATCGCCTGCTTTGCTCGAGGGGCGATCGCGCCGCTGATACAGGCCACCGCGGCCGCAGCCGTTGTGCCCGTCAGGACAGCTTGGCTTCGTAAAGCCCTTTTGCCAGATGGTCATGGAGATCGGGATCGTCGATGATCGCTGCGGTAATCGCATCCTCGCCGAGCCTCTCGGCTTCGGACAATCCGCGATGCCATTTCTTCGCGGCGAGATGACCCTGGCCGATGCGCATCAGCGCATATAACTCCTGGCGTGCCGGCGCCGACAGCGACGTAATTGCCTCGCGAAGGGCGGCCGCTTGCGGATCGTCGGCAGCCAGCGGCTCAAGTCCGAGGTCCGCCGTGGGATTGTGGTCGCCCCGCCCGGGCGTCATCCCGTCAAGATCCTGTTCCGCGACGTTGCCAAGCAATGCGTCGCGCTGTGTGCGCGCGGTCCTGGCGAGGAGCGCGATGAAATGGGCCTGGTCCAGATTTAAGTCTTTGAGCATGGGCGGATGCTATCGTCGTCGGCGACGCGCATATTGATTTGGATCAACGGAAGCGCTTGAAGCCTTAAGGTGCCGCCGGCACGGACGCGGGCGGAACCCGATCGCGTCGGAACACACGGGCGAAAACATTCGGGCGAATACGTGCAACCCATTCTGATCATCGCCGCGGTGGCGGAAAACGGCGTGATCGGCCGCGGCAACGGGCTGCCGTGGCGGCTCAAGTCGGACATGCAGCATTTTCGCGCGTTGACCATGGCCAAGCCCATCATCATGGGGCGCAAGACTTTCCTCTCGATCGGCAAGCCGCTGCCCGGCCGCACCACGATCGTGGTCAGCCGCGACCGCGACTTTGCGGCGCCGGGCGTCCTGGTGGCGCCGGACCTGGCGGCCGCGTTTGCCGCCGCGCAGGGCGATGCGCTGCGCCGCGGCGCCGACGCGATCGTCGTCGCCGGCGGCGCCGATATCTACGCCCAGGCACTGCCGGCGGCGTCCCGCCTCGTCGTCACCCACATTCATGGCCGGGCCGAGGGCGATGCGTTCTTTCCGGCCATCGATCCGCGGATCTGGCGCGAAACCGCCCGCAGCGAGCATGAAGCGGCGGCCGGTGACGACGCGGCGTTCGCGTTCGTCACCTATGAAAGGCGGCCGCCGGACTGACAATTGCCGGCTGTCAAGGCACTTGCCGCAACCGGCGCGGCATGGCTGCGCGTTGCAAGGGGCCTTGCACTCCCTTATATCCCCCGCGACCCAAGCCGGCTGGGTTGGCCCGGTGTTGAGGAGGCAATCGATGCCGTGGAGCAACCAAACCGGCGGTCCCTGGGGCTCGGGATCGCGCGGACCCTGGGGCTCGGGGCCACAACAGCCGGGGCAGCGGCCGCCCGACTTCGAGGAATTTCTGCGCAAGGGCCAGGACCGGCTGCGCTCCCTGATGCCGGGCAGTTTCGGCGGCGGCGGCGTGGCGCTGGTCGTGGTGGTCCTGCTGGCGCTGTGGGGCCTTTCCGGCTTCTTCCGCGTCGATACCCAGGAGATCGGCGTCGTGCTGCGGTTCGGCAAATTCGTGCGCGAGGAGCCGCCCGGCCTGCGCTATCACTGGCCTTATCCGATCGAAACCGCGCTGACGCCGCCGGCGCTGCGCGTCAACAAGACCGACGTCGGCCTGCGCCCGGTCGAGGACATGCGGCGCGGCACCTCGGTGCGCGAGCTGCCGGAAGAAAGCCTGATGCTCACCGGCGACGAGAACATCGTCGACGTTGATTTCTCGGTGTTCTGGATCGTCAAGCCGAACCGCGTCGGCGACTTTCTGTTCAACATCCAGAATCCCGAAGGGACGGTGAAAGCCGTGGCCGAGGCCGCCATGCGCGAAGTCGTCGGCCGCTCGACCATCCAGCCGATCCTGACCGGCGCTCGTCAGAACATCGAGAACAGTGTGCAGACTTTGATGCAGAAGACGCTCGACAGCTACGGCGCCGGCATTCTCATCCAGCAGGTCCAGCTGCAGAAAGTCGACCCGCCGAACCAGGTGATCGATTCCTTCCGCGACGTGCAGGCGGCGCGCTCCGATCTCGAACGGGCGCAGAACGAAGCGCAGACCTACGCCAACAAGGTAGTACCGGAAGCGCGCGGCCGGGCGGCCAAGATCATCCAGGACGCCGAGGCCTATCGCGAGCAGACCGTCGCGGAGGCCAAGGGCCAAACGTCGCGCTTCCTGCAGATCTACGACCAATACAAGAAGGCGCCCGACGTCACCCGCGAGCGCATGTATCTGGAAACCATGGAAAGCATTCTCGCCGGCGCCGACAAGACCATCATCGATACCGGCGGGCAAAGCCCCGGCGTCGTACCCTATCTGCCGCTCCCCGAGCTGCCGCGGACGCGGCCGTCGGCAACCAGCGGCGCTCCGTCGGGAGGCAATCAATGAGGCTCGGCCTTGCCGGCGGCGTCCTCGCCGTTCTCATCGTGGTGGCCGCCATCGTCGGCTACTCGACGTTCTTCACCGTCAACCAGACTCAGCAGGCGCTGGTGGTGCGGTTCGGACAACCCGTTCGCGTCATCACCGAACCCGGCCTCAACGTCAAAGTGCCGTTCATCGACGCCGTCATCTATGTCGACAAGCGCATTCTCGTCCTGGAAGCGCCGGCACAGGAGGTGATCGCTTCGGACCAGAAGCGGCTGGTGGTCGACGCCTTCGCCCGCTACCGTGTCGTCGACGCGCTGAAATTCTATCAGACCGTCGGCGAGAACGGCGCCAATTCGCAACTGGCGATCCTGCTCAATTCGTCGGTGCGCCGCGTGCTCGGCGAGGCCACGTTGACCGATGTGGTGCGCGACAACCGCGACCAGCTGATGGCCCGCGTGCGCAGCCAGCTCGATCACGAGGCCCAGGGCTTCGGCATCGACGTTGTCGATGTGCGGATCAGACGAGCCGACCTGCCGGAGCAGAACAGCCAGGCCGTCTATCAGCGCATGCAGACCGAGCGCCAGCGCGAGGCGGCGGAATTCCGCGCCCAGGGCAGCCAGAAGAGCCAGGAAATCCGCGCCCGGGCCGATCGCGACGTGACCGTGCTGCTCGCCGACGCCAATTCGCAGGCCGAACAGGTCCGCGGCCAGGGCGACAGCGAAAGAAACCGCATCTTCGCCGACGCGTACAATCGCGATCCGGATTTCTTCGTATTCTACCGCTCGATGCAGGCCTACGAGAAGGCGCTGCCGAAGGGCGACACCCGTCTGGTGCTGCGGCCGGATTCCGACTTCTTCCGTTACTTCTCCAGTCCGTCAGGCAAGCCGTCGCCGGCCGCGCCCCAGACTTCCGCGCCCCAGACTTCGGCGTCGCCAGCGCCTTCAGCGACGCCGCAGACGTCAGCGGTGCAGCCCGCGGCGCCTCAGGCCCTCGCGTCGCAGCCGGCGGCGCCGAAATAGGCCGCGCCGTTCGGCGACACGCGGGTTTCGATGTCGGATTTCCTCGCCGCGATCGGTCTCGTGTTTGCGATCGAGGGCCTCATGTTCGCGGCCTTTCCCAAGGGTGCCAAGCGCGCCATCGCGGCGGCGCTGGCCGTGCCGGACGGTCAATTGCGCATCGTCGGCATCGTCTCGGCCGCGATCGGGGTGGTCATCGTCTGGCTGGTGCGGGGTTGAACGGATTTTTACTCCCCTTTTCCGCCCTAATCGGGTTCCTAATGGTTCCAAAGCATGTCCCGCAAAAGCCTGGACTTGATCCGGTGGTGGAACCCGGTTTTACGAAAAGGACATGCTCTAACGGAAAGCAGCCTATATGCCTTGCGTCCAGCGCGGGGCGGGGGCACCTATTTGGATAACTCGTCCTTCAGGAGTACAGACCTCGATGTCTCGCCACCTTTCTCGCTTCATGTCCCGCGGCCCGGCCGTCGCCGCGCTTGCGGCGGCGATCATGATCCTGCCGGCGTGGCCCGCGGCGGCGCGCGGCCCTGAGAACATCGCCGACGTTGCCGAGCAGGTGATCGACGCGGTGGTGAACATTTCGACGTTGCAGAAGGTCGACGCGCGCATGAACGGGATGCCCGATCTGCCGCCCGGCTCGCCGATGGAGGAGTTCTTCGACGAGTTCTTCAAGAACCGCCGCAGCCAGGGCGGCGGCGGCGGCGATGATTCCGACCACGCGCCGCGTCGCATCAACTCGCTCGGCTCCGGCTTCATCATCGATCCGGCCGGCTTCGTCGTCACCAACAATCACGTCATCGCCGACGCCGACGAGATCAACGTCATCCTCGACGACGGCACCAAGCTGACGGCGGAACTGGTCGGCAAGGATACTAAGAGCGATCTCGCGCTGTTGCGCGTGCACCCGGTGAAGCCGCTCAAGGCGGTGAAGTTCGGCGACAGCGACAAGCTGCGGCTGGGCGAATGGGTGGTCGCGATCGGCAACCCCTTCAGCCTCGGCGGCACGGTGACGGCGGGCATCGTCTCGGCGCGCAACCGCGACATCAATTCCGGGCCCTACGACAATTACATTCAGACCGACGCCGCCATCAATCGCGGCAATTCCGGCGGACCGTTGTTCAACCTCGACGGCGACGTTGTCGGCGTCAACACCGCGATCATCTCGCCGTCCGGCGGCTCGATCGGCATCGGCTTTGCGATCCCCTCGGACTCGGCCGTCGCCGTCATCGATCAATTGCGCCAATACGGTGAGACCCGACGCGGCTGGCTCGGCGTGCGCATCCAGCAGGTCACCGACGACATCGCCGAAAGCCTCGGCATCAAGCCGCCGCACGGCGCGCTGGTCGCCGGCGTCGACGACCGCGGCCCGGCCAAGCCCGCCGGCATCGAGGCCGGCGACGTGGTCGTGAGCTTCGACGGCCACGAGGTCAAGGAGATGCACGATCTGCCGCGCATCGTCGCCGACACGCCGGTCGGCAAGGAGGTCGACGTCGTCGTCATCCGCAAGGGCAAGGAAGAGACCCACAAGGTCAAGATCGGCCGGCTCGAGGACGGCGAGAAGCTGGCCTCGCTCGATACCAAGAAAGAAGTCGTTCCCGAGCAGAAATCCGCCGTGCAGAAGACGCTGGGGCTGGAACTGTCCAGCCTCTCCGACACGCTGCGCAAGAAGTACAAGATCCGCGACAGCGTCAAAGGCGTCGTCGTCACCGCCGTCGATCCCAATGCGCAATCGGCGGCGCCCGACAAACACCTCACGCCCGGCGACGTCATCGTCGAGGCGCAGTACCAGGCCGTCGGCAATCCCGCCGACCTGCAAACCCGCCTCGATCAGCTCAAGAGCCAGGGCAAAAAGGTCGCGGTGCTGCTCGTCTCCAATGCCGACGGCGAGACGCGCTTCGTGGCGCTGAGCCTGCAATAACGCGCACTGCCCCACACGGCTAATGATTCGACGCGTTGGTGTCTCGCCACCGGCGCGTCCGCGCTTGCGAGCAACCGGGTTCAACGCCGGACGATCGAGGCAGGCCATTCATGTTGCCCTGGTTTAAGTTTTCTTGACCCCCTGCCCCGACGAAGCCAGCAACGGCCCGCGGCGGGCCGTCTGGTTGCTCCCACAATCCTCTTCCGCGTTGCGCGCCAAGGGTGTTATTATGGTTTTACCCCCGGCAAGCCGACGCTAGTCCACGCCACGCAAGATGGCAGGAAGCGAGAGGAAACGTACGATGACCTTCATCAGCGACATGGATGCCGACGGCAACAAGCGGCACGCCGTCGATCATTCTGCAAATCAATGTGATGTCAGCGGTTCGAACTGGTCGCTTTGTTCCGCGCTGACGACCGTCGTCCTGGTCGCCGGCGCGCTCTTCGCGCTCTGGCGCTTCCCGACGCCTTGGGAGAATTGGCTGGTCATCGGCATCGTCGGCGCGGCGCTCGTCGCCTGCGCCCTCATCCGGTACAGCATCCACCGGCGGCAGTCCAAGCTCGTGGCGTAAGCCTCAGCGAAGCTCGTTCGAGCTTCGCATTCAGCCAGGCGGGCCCTGCGGCAGAGCTGCCAGCTCTGTCCGATTGCGATAGCTCGGATGCCCGAACATGGGTATCCAAGCCCGCCCCTGGCGTCGTAGTCAGGGTCGATTCTCGCGCGCACAAAAGGCTTCCCCCCCGTGAGTTAGGCCATCATCGGCCGGCAAAAGGCCGGTACGACCGCATTTGCCGTCCTCGGCGCCATCAGCTTTTGCCATTTCCTCAACGATCTGGCGCAGTCGCTGTTGCCTGCGATCTATCCGATCCTGAAAGGCGGTTTCGATCTCAGCTTCGGGCAGATCGGCCTCCTGTCGCTGATCTATCAGGGCGTCGCCTCGCTGCTGCAGCCGGTCGTCGGCCTCTTTACCGATCGCCGGCCGCAACCCTATTCGCTGCCGGTCGGCATGGGCTGCACCCTTCTCGGGCTGCTGACATTCGCCTTCGCGCCGAACTTCGCCATGCTGCTCGCCGGCGGCGCGCTGTTGGGGCTCGGCTCCGCCGTATTTCATCCGGAATCGTCGCGGCTCGCGCGGCTGGCCTCGGGCGGCGCCCACGGCATGGCGCAATCGGTGTTTCAGGTCGGTGGCAATTTCGGCACCTCGCTCGGACCGCTGATCGCGGCGTTCTTCATCCTGCCGCGCGGACAGGCGAGCCTCGCCTGGTTCGCGCTCACCGCGCTCGCCGGCATGATCATCCTGACCGCGCTCGGGCCCTGGTACAAGAACCACGCCCCCGCCCGTCCGACCACGCGTCAACCCTCCGCCGTGCTGACCGCGTTGCCGCCCGCGCAGGTGCGGCGCGCGATCATCGTGCTGATCGCGCTGATGTTCTCCAAGTTCTTCTATCTGGCGAGCCTCACCAGCTATTATATTTTCTATCTGATGCACCGCTTCAACGTCTCGACCGAGGTGGCGCAGATCGATCTGTTCGTCTTCCTCGCGGCGTCCGCGGCAGGAACCTTTTTCGGCGGCCCGATCGGCGACCGGCTCGGCCGCAAGACCGTGATCTGGGGCTCGATCCTCGGCGTCGTGCCGTTCACGCTCGCTTTGCCCTATGTCGGATTGGCGGCGACGGTCGGCTTGAGCGTGCTGATCGGGCTGGTGCTGTCCTCGGCGTTCTCGGCGATCGTCGTCTACGCCCAGGAGCTGATGCCGGGCCGGGTCGGCATGGTGTCGGGCCTGTTCTTCGGGCTCGCCTTCGGCATGGCCGGCGTCGGCGCCGCGGTGCTGGGCGAAGTGGCGGATTGGACGAGCATCGAGTTCGTCTACCGGCTCTGTTCGTTCCTGCCGCTGATCGGCCTCCTGACCGCGTTCCTCCCCGATGTCGGGGAATTCAGGGTGGCAAAGGTTAAGTGACGAGAAGCGGCCTGCGCGCCCCTTTTTTCGCCAACCTTTTACGCATATATTCCTCGTGCCGGCGCGAGCCGGCTATGGCGATAAACGGCCGTCGTAATAAACCTTTCGGACCCGGGGGCAGTACCCGGCGACTCCACCAATTTCGGGGACCGGCGTTTCATTCGCCGAATCGCGGTCCCCACCTACGGGGTCGAAATAGGATCGACGAGGGCGTAAAGGGCGTGCTTTTGCTCGGCATGGTTCCGCCGTTATCGGGCCAAATCCATAGTTGCCAACGACAACTATGCTCCGGTTGCTCTGGCCGCGTAAGCGGTCCGAAAAGCCGACTTGAAGCCCTGGCGTCTTAGCAGCGTCAGGCGGGGTTCGGAGGCACCTGGCAACAGAAGCCTCCACTTCTTTCTCATCCGCCTCTTGCGCCGGGCACCTCTTACACCAAGCACCTCTTGCACCAAGATGCCGACCGCGCGGAGCCGAGATGACGCAGGACAGAATCACGCGGCGCCTGTATTCTCCGCCGCTTCGACGTTCCGGCATTTCACCGTCCGCCATCTGATACCCGCCTGACATGGCGCCCGATATGGCCACCGATCACATCCGCTACGACATTCTCGCGCAATCGGCCCTTCGCGGGGTCGTACGCACCGTGCTGGCCGACGCCGCCAAGAAGGGCTTGCCGGGCGATCATCACTTCAAGATCACCTTTGCGACCACGGCGCCGGGCGTGCGGCTGTCCGACCGCATGCGCGCCCAATACCCGCGGGACATGACGATCGTCCTGCAGCACCAGTTCTGGGATCTGGCGGTCACCGAGCAGGGGTTCGAGGTCGGCCTGTCGTTCGGCGGCGTTCCGGAACGGGTCGTCGTGCCGTTCGAGGCGATCACCGCGTTTTACGATCCGTCCGTGCAATTCGGATTCCAGTTCGAGACGGTCGAAGGCGACGCAGCCGAGGGAGCCGACGACGCGGAAGCGGCGGCGGTGGAGCATCCCGAGCCGGTCGTAGCCCGGCCGCTGGCGCTGGCGAGCAAACCCGACGCCCGGCAGGACACCGCGCCGGAAGAGCCCAAAGCTCCAGGAGAGCCAAAGCCCGACGGCGTAGGCGGCGGCGAAGTCGTTCGGCTGGATCGCTTCCGCAAGAAATGACGAACCGGCCGGCTTTCGACCGTTTGCCGCGCTGGAGGCTGCGGTTGTCGCCAATTGCGGCCATTGCAGTGTCGATATCCGCGCCAACGGAGCACGGATTCGTGAATTGGCGGAACGCTCGCTGATAGCGGCCACCCATGCCCGCTGCCACAGATCGGGCATGAACTAGGTATAAATCGCTAGCTGCGCGATCGCGCACCGCGGCCCGCCCACTGCCGCCAAGGCAATCGCGTTGCGCGAGGGCCGGTGAGGCGCGTTTTAGCGCCGGCGCGACCCTCGACGGGCTGATGCAGGCGGGCGCCATGACCTCGGTACAGTGCGAAATGTGACTTCGGGCCGGACAGCGGCCTGCCGCTGCGTCAGCCGGGACATGACGGCCAAGCGTAGCGGATCGGCGAAATCCACACTCGCATCGGCAATAAAAATTAATTATACATCCATCTGCGGTAGAATCTTTTTCACTGGCTCAAAATGTAGATTGTGCCAATATACCGCCGTGACCTAGAGTTATCAGCCCTCTCCACTTGAAAGTACCGCCATGTTTTCGAGCTATGCGTCAAAGTCTTCATTTAGTATTGGATAAAAGGTTGTGTTTCCTTCCGAGAATTTTTTTCGCGGCCTTGAGAGATGAGCGGCGGTATTACTTTAGCTCAAACAGGAGTGTCTTGCCTGATTCATTGGGGTACAGCCATACTTCGCCTTGCAGCTTGGGACCATGTTCTCCAAGGCTGATGGTTGCGTGATCCAGCGTCACTGTATCGGCGTAATTGTTCAAGACGAAGAAGGCCAACAGCAACACATCTGGTTACCGCCGAGCTTTAAATGGGTGACCTCGTCAACCTCCGGACAGCGCGCAAGCGCGCCAAACGTCGACAAGCCGAACAGGACGCTGAAGCGTCCCGGCGTCTCCACGGGCGTTCGAAAAGCGAACGCACGCTGGAGGAAACCCGGAGCGAAAAAGCTCAGAAAAGTCTCGACCAACACCGGATCCAAATGGGAGACGGGCAATGAATTCGCCGGTCATAAAACGTTCGATTGTTATCGCGGGACACAAGACGAGCGTCAGCTTGGAGGATGCCTTCTGGAAAGGGCTGAAGGAGATTGCGCTCAATCGGCGCACGACCCTCTCCGACCTTGTCGCGGCCATCGACACCGAACGCCAGCATGGCAATCTGTCGTCGGCAATCCGCCTGTTCGTGCTCGATCATTATCGGCTGCGGACCGGCGAGGGCACCAATGGGCAGGCGCCGCGGGAAATGCTGATCGTCCCGCCGCCCACCTCGTCAGTTCTGCGACCGGAATAGGAAGTCCCACGGCCTGTGCCGGGCCGGCGGGGTTGGCGGCGGCGTCGTACGCTTGCGGTTCGCTTCCCCGGTTCCAGCGGCCGTCGCGGCATTGTCGGCGTGTGGCGGTAACGGCTTGGTGCCGGCGGTTGGCGGCGCGGCGGTGGCCCGGTCGGGATCAACAGGCGCCGGCGGGGGCGGCGGTTCCGGACGCAGACGTTCGAGACCGCGCGACCCGGGCAGCGTTCCTTCACCGGCTGAAATTGCGGACTCCGCCGCCGTTCCGGGCGAGATGAACCGGATCGGCGGCGACGGCGGCCGCAGCGCCGCGCCCAAGACGTCGCTGCGGCGGTTGGCCTCGATCGATTCGAGGCGGCGGGTCTGAAATTCGGTCGCGCGCAGCGTCAGCCAGTTCAGCAATTCGGCAATGTCGGGCGTGCGCTTTTGCGCGGTGAACGGACCGGCGACGGTGACGGCGAGTTCGGGCGGCGCGGCAATCAAAGCATTTGCCGCCGGCGGCCGCGACAGCGTCAAGCGCGCGTCGACCGCGCCGGTATTGAGATTGAAAACGCCGTCGAGGCCGAGCTGGCCGCCACCCTGCACCTTGAGCCTCACATTGGCCAGCCGGAACTGCCCAGCCGTGACCGTCACGTCCGCGACGCCCTGCGGCACCGTGAGTCGGCCCTTCTCCATGGCGGCGCCGACCGCAGCCCGGATTTTCGCCGGCTCGATGGTGTTGCCCTGATCGGCGGTCAGCATGGCGGCGTCGAAGGCGGCGGTGTCGATCCCGGCGACGTGCGCGTCGTCGAGCGCGATCGTGCCGGCGCCGTGCAACGCGCCGACCAGTGCCTCGGGGCTCCGACCGATGCTGTCGCCCGCAAGCTCGAGCGTCAGCCGCCCGTCGAGCCATTTCGGCTCGGATGCGATCGCCGCGCCGGCTTCGGCGCCGGTCAATTCCACATGGCCCTTGGCGGCGAGTTCGTCGCCGTCATGGCGGAACGTCAACGCGCCGGTGAGGCGCCCGCCGGCCAAGCTGCCGCTGAGATCGTCGAGCACGATCGATGATGGCTCGAACCGCGCGACACCCTTGAAATCGCGCACCACCGACCCAGGCGCAAAGGCGGCGCGATCGAATGCGAACGTCACGGCGCCATTGACGGCGCCGAACGCGCCGGCGCCGATCGGCTCGGCCGGCCAAATGCTGGCGGCACTCGCTGCTGCGCCCGGCAGGCCGAGCAGCGCCGCTGCGAGGGCGGCGGCGTCGACATCGTCGCCCGCAAGGGCTCCGTCGATCCCGATCGGGGTCGCGAGATCGAGCGCGAGCCGGCCGTGCAGCGAGGCTTTGGCGGCGGACACGGCCAAATCGGTGAACGACAAGGCGCTCCCGGCCACGGCCAATTTCGCGCTCGCCGTGACCGGCACGGCGGTGCCGGGCTGACCGGTCATGGCCCGATGCAGCGGCCGCAAATCGGCGGCGGAGGCCTTCACGTCGAAAGTCCCCGTCGGCGCCGTGTCGCCGGTCAGACGCAGCGCCCCCTCGCCCATGCCGGCAAAGCCGCCGGCGGTGGCAAGCGCCTTGACGTGGAGATCGCCGTTGAGCGCCCCGCTCGCCGATATCGTCATCTGACCGGGCAAAAGGTCGACGGCGAACGCGCCGTCGAGGCCGAGGAGCCGCGTCAGCGCGGTGCCGTCCACGCCATCGAGCCGGCTGTCGAGACGCACCACGGCTTCGCCGAGCCGGTCGGGCTCGCCTTTCGCTTCGCCGTCGAGGCTGAGGTTGAGAGCCCCCGCCTGTCCATCGAGCTGGAGCTTGGCGACGGCACCTGCATTGGCGCCGTGATCGACGGTCAAGGTGCCGTGCAGTTTTGCCGGCGCCAGGCGGTTGGCGAAGCGTTGATACGAGGCGACCGCCGTCTGCGGCGCGAATCTGCCGACCAGCTTGACGAGGCCGGACAGCGCCGCGGCATCGAGATCGAGGTTGAGCCGCCCGCGCGGCTTCGACGACAGTTCGTCGATGTGACCGCTGATGTCGAGCTTGGCGCCGCCGAGGTCGGCGACGGACAGCCGATCGACCTGCAAGACGCCGGCGTTGAATTTGACGCGGGCGTCGACCGTCCGCGCATCGATGCCGGCAAACGTCGCCTGACCGAAGTCGAGGGTCAGCGCGACCTCGCGCGGCACCTCGAAGCTGCTGCCCGACATTGCCGCCTTGGCGAATGCCGTCAGCGCGTCAACGTCGAGCTGCGCGGCGTGGAGCTCGCCCTCGAGCGAAGCCGGATGCTCCTTCCCGGTGGCACCGTCCTTGGCCGCCCAGGCATAGGCGAGCCGGCCTTCCATTTTCTCCTGATTGAGCGCCATCGCGAGGTGATCGAAGGCGAAACGGTCGCTCGAGATCGTCACGTCGCCATGCGCGCTCAACGCCTCGGCCGTGCCGGAGGGCGCGGCGCCGCGGCCCTCGAGCCACTCCATCAGTGTCTTCAGATCGCCGGATTCCAGATCGGCCGGCCCGTTGAAGGCGAGACCCTGCGGCGTCTTGGTGAGCCGGCCGGAGACTTTCACGTCGGTCAGCCCGGGCGCGTGTAGCTTGAAGCCGTCGAGGCTCCAGCCGCGCGCCTCGAAGCGGACGTTGCCAGTGAGCGCCCGGATGGCGGTGCCGCCGACCGTCAAGGCGTCGATCGACACAGCGAGCTCGGCGGGGATCGGCGGTTTCACGGTCGCCACGAACGTCTCGACGAAATTCCTGATCATGACGAGCGGCGGCCGATGCGTCAGATCGGGCGCGGCGAGCGCGCGATCAACGTCGATTTGTTGCGCCGACATCGCACCCTCGAGACGCGGGTGTTCGCCCAAGGTGACGGTGGCGTTGCCGTTGACGATGATCGCCCGCTCGTCCGGCCCGTATTGCAAGGCCAGCTCCTGCAACGACGCGCCGGCGGGATCGGCCTTGATCTTGCCGGTGAGGTGCCAGGGGTCGCTCATCACGGTCTGGCCGCCCGCCAGCGCGGCGCCGACCGGCCGCGTCAGCGTGAGCTTGCCGTCGAACTGCGGCGCGCCGCCCGCAAGGCTGAGCGTTCCCTCGATGTCGGTCGTCAGCGGCGCATCGGTCGGGTCGAGGCCCAGTCTGAGCTTGATGGCGCCGGTCTCGTCGGCGCGGCTGCCGGACAGGCGGTAGCCGTAGAGCGCGTCGCCGACGACGAAGGCGCCTTCGCCCCGGAACGGGCCGGGGAATGCGCGCACGTCGCCGCTGAAATAAAGCTTCTGCAGCACGACACGCGTGCCGGAGCGGGCGTCGGCGAAGGTGACACGGCCGTTTTCGATGGTGAGGCGCGAAATGGTGAGGTCAGGCCGCGCCGACGCCGCCAGCGCCGGCCACTCGACCGCGCCCGCGCGGTCGAGGCTGATGTTGATCTGCGGCGCGACGATCCGGACTTCCGACGCCTGCACGATGCCGCGCAGCAGCGGACCAAGCCCGAGCTCGAGCTCGATCTTGCCCGCGCGCAGCGGCGTCAGCTTGGCCCCGGCGGCCGCGCCGACCTCCACGTCGCGCAAGACGACGCGGGGGGTCGGCAGAATGCGCGCGTCGATCGTGCCGTCGACGCGCACGGGCAGGCCGGTGACGCGGCCGGCCTCGGCCTCGAATGCCGCGCGATAGCGGTTCCAATCGACAACAAGGGGCGCGACCAGCGCTGAAACCAGCGCCAGAATCATTGCGATCGCCAGTCCGAGCAGCGTGGACTGCACGGCGTCTCCGCGTTGTTGTGGTCGGCGGTGCGAAGCCCGCACGCGCGGCCGCCAAAGCCTAGATCAAAGCCTAGATCAGGCGGCGGCGGTTTGCACGTCGCGTCGCGCCGTTGCGGCTGCCGCCAAGGCACCGCCGCCGGCATCCGCGCCCGCGACGAAACGCATGGGAGGCATTCGGGGCGATTGTGTGTCGGCCTCCCGGCCGGCCGCCGGCCGTCTCAGAGGCTGACGATCTTGCCCGGATTCATGATGTCGAGCGGGTCGAGCGCCCGCTTGATCGCGCGCATCGCTTCGAGCGCCGGTTCGCCGTGCTCGTGCGCCAGTATTTCATCTTGCCCTGGCCGATGCCGTGTTCGCCGGTGCAGGTGCCGTCCATCGCCAGCGCGCGCTCGACCAGGCGCTCCAGGAAGGCGTGAACCTCGGCGACCTCGCGCGGGTCGTTGCGGTCGACCATCAGCCCGACATGGAAATTGCCGTCGCCGACATGGCCGACGATCGGGGCGACCAGATTGTGCGCGGCGATGTCGCGCTGGGTCTCGGTGACGCATTCGGCGAGCCGCGAGATCGGCACGCACACGTCGGTCGCGAGCGAGTATGTGCCGGGCCGCAGCCCGCATTGCGCCCAATAGGCGTCGTGGCGCGCCTGCCACAGCCGCGAGCGTTCCTCGGCCTGGGTGGTACGCTCGAACGGACCGCCACCAAATTCTTCCGCGATCTCGCCGAAGCGCTGCGTCTGCTCGGCGACGCCGGCCGTGGTGCCGTGAAATTCGAGCAGCAGCATCGGCGTTTCCGGCAGGCCGAGCTTCGAATACGCGTTGCTGGCCTTTACCTGCAGCGTGTCGAGCAACTCGATCCGGGCGACCGGAATGCCGGACTGGATGGTCATGATGGTGGCGTTGCAGGCGGCTTCGACCGACGGGAATGGACAGATGCCGGCGGCGATCGTCTCAGGGATGCCGGCAAGCCGCAGCGTTAGTTCGGTGATGATGCCGAGCGTGCCTTCGGAGCCGACCATGAGCCGGGTGAGATCGTAGCCGGCCGAGGATTTTTTCGCCCGCCGCGCCGTCTGCATCACCTCGCCGTTCGCCAGCACGACTTTGAGCGCGATGACGTTGTCTTTCATGGTGCCGTAGCGCACGGCGTTCGTGCCCGACGCGCGCGTCGCCGCCATGCCGCCGAGCGAGGCGTCGGCGCCGGGATCGATCGGAAAGAACACGCCCTGATCGCGCAGGAGTTCGTTGAGCCGCTTGCGCGTCATGCCCGGCTCGATGACGCAGTCGAGGTCCTCGGCGTGAACGGCAAGGAGACGATTCATGTCGCGGAAATCGAGCGAGATGCCGCCCCGCGGCGCATTGACCTGGCCCTCGAGCGAGGTGCCGGTGCCGAACGCGATCACCGGCACGCGCTCCTGCGCACACAGCCGCACGACCTGCTGCACGTCTTCGGTGGTCTGCGGGAACACCACGGCGTCGGGCGGCTGGTTGCCGATCCAGGTGAGCGTGTTGCCGTGCTGCTCGCGCACCGCCTGCGAGGTGACGAGCCGGTTGCCGAAGGTCGCCGCGAGCGCGGCGATCACTCTGTCCACCGCCTTGCGGTCGCGCGGCGCGGCCTCCTTCGTTTCCCTCGTCTGGGTCATGACCATGGTGATCGTCTCGCTTTTGCGTCAGCTAGGCCCGGGTGCGCACGGCGGTCAAGGGCGATGGCCGGCCGGACTTGCGCGGCTTCAGGGAATTGGCCAAAGCTCCCAGCGTCGACACGCCCCGCAGTGGTGCAATGCTCGAACGCTCCGACCTCGAAGCCGTCTTCCCCGCGCCGCTCGTCTCTTCGGTGATGCACGTCGAGCCCGCCTGGATCGACTACAACGGCCATCTCAACATGGCCTATTACAACGTGCTGTTCGACCGCGCCGTCGACGAGGCCTATGAACTCATCGGCTGCGGCCTCGCTTACCTTAAGGAGCGCCGGCATTCCTGCTTCACCGCGGAGGTGCACCTGCGCTATCTGCGCGAGCTCAACGCTGGCGATCCGGTGCGGGTGACGCTCCAGCTCCTCGACTACGACGCCAAGCGGCTGCATTACTTCGAGCAGCTGTTTCACGCCGACGAGGGCTGGCTGTCGGCGACCTCCGAGAACATGGCGCTGCACGTCGACATGGACGCCAAGAAGACCGCGCCCTTCCCCGACGACATCGCCGCGCGGCTCGCGCAAATGAAGGCCGCGCATGGAAGCCTCCCGGTGCCCGAAGGTGCAGGGCGACGGATAGCTATGCGTAAGTCGTAGCTTGCCCTCGCAAACCGAGGCTGCGGGTGCCATTTTGTGACCATGAGAATCATGGACATTCCACACCTTGGCTGAACCCCTGAAGCACGCCCGTCATCCGCTCGAACCGCCGGCGCCGACGCCCGGCGGCATCGCCGCGCGTGCGCGCGCCGGCGGTGCGGCGCCCTATCTCGCCGGGCTCAACGCGGAGCAGCGGCTGGCGGTCGAGACCTTGGACGGGCCGGTCCTGGTGCTGGCCGGCGCCGGCACCGGCAAGACGCGGGTGCTCACGGTGCGCATCGCCCACATTCTCGCCACCGGCCGCGCCCGGCCGGGCGAAATCCTCGCCGTGACTTTCACCAACAAGGCCGCGCGCGAGATGAAGCACCGCGTCGGCGAGATCGTCGGCCACGTGGTCGAAGGCATGCCCTGGCTCGGCACGTTCCATTCCATCGGGGTGAAGATCCTGCGCCGGCACGCCGAGATGGTCGGCCTCAAGCCGGATTTCACCATTCTCAACGTCGACGATCAGATCCGGCTCCTCAAGCAGCTGCTCGCGGCCGAGAACATCGACGAGAAGCGCTGGCCCGGCCGCGTCCTTGCCATGCTGATCGACGGCTGGAAGAACCGCGGACTGACGCCCGAGCAGGTGCCCGCCGGCGAGGCCGCCGCCTTCGCCAACGGCAAGGGCCTGAAACTCTACAAGGCCTATCAGGAGCGGCTGAAAATCCTCAACGCCGCCGACTTCGGCGATTTGCTGCTGGAAAACATCCGCCTGTTCCGCGAGCAGCCCGAGGTGCTGCGGCAGTATCAGGCGCGGTTCAAATACATTCTGGTCGACGAGTATCAGGACACCAACGTCGCGCAGTATCTCTGGCTGCGCCTGCTGGCGCAGCGCTCAACCACCTCTCCCCGCGCGCGGGGAGAGGTCGACGCCCCCTCCATACCTCCCCCGCTTGCGGGGGAGGGTAGGGTGGGGGCGGCGGGTGAGGGGGCGTTTCAGCTGCCTGAGCCCGTGGAAGCTCATCCTCATTCCGACCCATCGTCTCAGCCCGCGGAGAGGCCCCCTCACCCCGACCCTCTCCCCGCGCGCGGGGAGAGGGAGCGGAGGGAGCAAAAAAACCTCTGCTGCGTCGGCGACGACGATCAGTCGATCTATGGCTGGCGCGGCGCCGAGGTCGACAATATTCTGCGCTTCGAGCACGATTTTCCCGGCGCGGTCGTGATCCGGCTGGAGCGGAATTACCGCTCGACCGGCCACATCCTCGCCGCCGCGTCGCATCTGATCGCGCACAATGAAGGCCGGCTCGGCAAGACGCTGCGCACCGACGACGTGCCGGGCGAGAAGGTTTCCGTCACCGGCGCCTGGGATTCCGAGGAAGAAGCCCGCGCCATCGGCGAAGAGATCGAGCAATTGCAGCGCGGCGGCCAAGCGGGCGCGCCGCATGCGCTCAACGAGATCGCCATTCTGGTGCGCGCCTCGTTTCAGATGCGCGAATTCGAGGACCGCTTCGTCACGCTCGGCATGCCGTACCGCGTCATCGGCGGCCCGCGCTTTTACGAGCGCGCCGAAATCCGCGACGCGCTCGCCTATCTGCGCGTCATCAACTCGCCGGCCGACGATCTCGCCTTCGAGCGCATCGTCAATGTGCCCAAGCGCGGCCTCGGCGACGCCACCGTGCAGATCATCCACGACCACGCCCGCAAGCGCCGCGTGCCGATGACCGAAGCCGCCCGCGCCATCGTCGCGACCGACGAGCTGAAACCGAAAGCGCGCGGCTCGCTGCGCGGCCTGATCGAATCGCTCGACCGCTGGCGCAAGCAGCGCGACAGCCTGCCGCACACCCAGCTCGCCGAAATCGTGCTCGACGAGAGTGGCTACACCGAGATGTGGCAGAAAGACCGCTCCGCCGACGCCGCCGGCCGGCTGGAGAATCTGAAAGAACTCGTGCGCTCCATGGACGAGTTCGAGAACCTGCAGGGTTTTCTCGAGCACATCTCGCTGGTGATGGACAACGAGAAGGGCGCCGCCGAGGACGCCGTCAGCATCATGACTTTGCACTCGGCCAAGGGGCTCGAATTCGACACCGTGTTCCTGCCCGGCTGGGAGGAAGGCGTGTTCCCCAACCAGCGCACCCTCGACGACCAGGGCCGCGCCGGCCTGGAAGAGGAGCGCCGCCTCGCCCATGTCGGCCTCACCCGCGCGCGCCGGCGCGCCAAAATCTATTTCGCCACCAACCGCCGCATGCACGGCCTGTGGCAGACCAACATCCCATCGCGCTTTCTCGACGAACTGCCGGAGCCGCACGTCGAAGTCACCGAATCGCAAGGCGGCTTCGGCGGCTATGGCGGCTACGGCGCCTCCCGCTTCGACGCCATGACCTCGTTCGGCTCGAGCTACACGACCCCCGGCTGGCAACGCGCGCAGGCGAAAAAACAGCGCGACGATGATGGCTTCGCCGAGCCCGACCACGCCTACGACGAAGGCGACGCCTCTCACCTCTCCCCGAGGGGGAGAGGTCGGTCGGGCGAAGCCCGACCGGGTGAGGGGGCTCCGGCCTCGGGAAGCAGTACCCGCCGCCTCCCCCTCACCATCGAAGGCGAACTGGTCGCCAAATCCACCGGCACCATCTCCGCCTTCACCCTCGGCGACCGCGTCTTTCATCAAAAATTCGGCAACGGCAACGTCACAGGGATCGACGGGAACAAGCTGACGATCCATTTCGACCAGGCCGGGGAGAAGCGGGTGGTGGATAGTTTCGTGGAGCGGGTGTAATAGTCTCTAGAACAACGCCTAAGTACGGCTCGACATGGAGATCGAATTTCCGATCGAGTTTCTTGTGCTTGGCACGCCCGTTTCAGCACAATCTCGGAACCCGGTATCGAGGGACGGCTGGAAGGCCCGTGTTTTGGCCGCCGCAGAATGCGTCGTTCCTCAACCCCACTTCGCCTCACAAAAGCAGCTCGCCGCGACGCTCTATTATTTCCCCGAAGGCCCGCGCCAGGGAGACGTAGATAATATCGTAAAGCTGACTCTGGACGCGTTATGGCCTCATATATACTTGGATGATAGCCAGATTGAGCGTGTCGTCGTGCAGAAATTCGAATCCGGCAACGTCTTCCGCTTTTCCGATCCGTCTGCGACGCTGCTTGATGCTATCACCGGAACAAAGCCAGTTCTCTATGTCCGCCTTTCGGACAGACCTTTCGAGGACCTAACGTGATCCAACGCGCTTCTGAAATGGAGATATTGGGGGCCGTAGTGCCGGAGTTGGAAGCTCAGGGCTATGAGGTATTTTTGCAGCCGTCCGATAGGGTCTTGCCTCCATTTTTTCGGGGATATACGCCAGATGCCATAGCGCTTAGCGATAAGAAAAATCTTGCGATCGAAATCGCTCGCGAAACGCCGGAGGCTAGGCAGCATTTGCAAGAGCTTTCTTCCGTAATTAAAGGGCAGCCGAACTGGGAGCTTCGAGTTTTTTGGGTGACGCCGACGACTTCGAGAGCGACGCTCTCGGTGCAACCGCCCGCTAAACTGCAAGAGAGAATCGATGAGGCGAAAACGCTTTGGACCGAGGGCCATTATGGATCGGCCCTTCTAATTGGGTGGGCAACTTTTGAGGCTATTTGCCGGGCTCTAATGCCACGGAGCTTTGGACGCCCTCAAACGCCCAGTGGATTGGTAGAATTTATATCGGGTGATGGCTACGTCAGCCCTGACGAATCGGATCGGATTCGCTCTTTAGCTCGGCTACGAAGCGAGTTTATCCACGGCAACTTAGATGTTCCGATGGATAAGCAAGAGATCGCTTTTTTTCTTGACGTCATCTCCAGGTTGGAAAAAGTCGTCGAAGAAAGATCAGAATTGAGCCAGTGATTTCCCTCCACATCGACGCCGACGCCTGCCCCGTAAAGCAGGAAGCGTACCGCGTCGCCGAGCGCCACGCCCTCAAAGGCACCGCCCTCAAAGTGCTCGTCGTCACCAACAGCCCCATCGCGGTGCCGCGCGATGAATTTGTCCAGCGCGTCGTCGTCGGCTCGGGCATGGACGAGGCGGACAACTGGATCGCGGAGCGGGTCTCCCGCGGCGATATCGTGATCACGGCGGACGTGCCGCTGGCGAGCCGGTGCGTTAAAGCCGGAGCGGAAGTGATCGCGCCGAACGGGCGGGCGTTCACAAAAGATTCGATCGGCATGACGCTGGCGACGCGCAATCTGATGGATTCGCTGCGCTCGGCCGGCGCGATCACCGGCGGCCCGAAGCCGTTCTCGCCGCGCGACCGCTCCGCCTTCCTCGCCGCGCTGGACCAAGCCATCGTGCGGCTCACGCGCGCGGGGTTCGGGCAGGCGGCTGAATAGCGCTCGGGAGCTTAACGCCTTATATCGCTATATTCAGCACGCGGGCAGAGCTAGGACGGAACGGATGTCTTTCGACCGATTGACACATCAAATAGGCGATGTGCTCGGCTATTTTCTCTGTGAGCTGGCATTCAAGGCCGACTGTCGCGGACCCTTCCAATACGCCTATCGCCTCGGCTGTTGGTTCTATAGTCAAGCGACAGATGCCGGCGTTCGGTGCGGACACCTTGTGGGCAATCCGGCATTTGGCCGCGACTTGAACGCGCCATTTTACGTTCGCCGCTCGCGCTGAACGCGCCCACGGAACTTGATATCGGCGCGACGCTTGATATCCGGAGCGCCAATTCAGAGTTCGCGAGGCATCTCATGATCCGCAAGCTCGCTTCGGGCAAATACCGGCTGTATTCGCGCAAGAAGCATCCGAAGACCGGGAAGCGGCGCAATCTCGGTACCTTCGACTCGCGCGCGGCGGCAGAAAAGCACGAGCGCGCGGTGCAATATTTCAAGCGGCATTGATCTTTTCACCCTCACCCCCCATCGCCCGCTCGGCGCGGAAGCGCTCGACCGACGCCATCAATTGCGCGGCGCAGACTTCGTCCGTCATGTTGGCGAGCACCCAGTCGCGCGGCTTGTACGCGGCGCCGGGCACCGCCTCGAGCAACGCGACGAGTTCGTCCGTTTGGGACCAGTAGCGGCCGGTTTGCGCGGTTAAATACGGCACCGTATCGACCGTCTCCAACCCCGGCAGGCGATACGCCATGGTCGGCACGTTCATCGACCAGGCTTCGGTGGCGCAAATTCCCTGCGGCTCGTTTTCGGTCAGCAGCACGCAGGCGCAGGCGCGGTCGAGCGCGGCGCGGAACTGATGGAGCCGGTATTTGCCGCGGCGATGGTCGCCATAGTTGATCGCCTCGCAGCGGAAGCCGGCCTTGCCGAGGTCGGCCATCAGCCGGCTCGCCAATTCCGGCATCCGTTTGTTGTAGATGAGGACGTTGGGGCGCTCGCTTTGCGGCGTCGGCCGCCAATAGTCTTCATCGACGCCGGCCGGCCAGACGCACATCCGGCTCGCGAGGTGCGGCGCGCCCGCCTCGAAAATCCGCCGCATCTTGTCGCTGGCGACGACGATGCGATCGATGTCCGGCGACTGGATGATGCCGTCGAGCTGCTCGGGCTTATCGACAATATTCGGTCCCGCCAGCAACAGGTCGCAGCCGCCGCGGCGGCGCCAGGCCATGGCGGCTTTCAGTTCGTCGAGGCCGGTGAGGACGATCGCGGCGCGCGCGCGCGTCTTGTGCAAGGGCGGTGCGTAGGCGAAGCGGACGCCAAGCCTGCGCAAACCGTCATTGAGGCTTCGCGTCACGCCATAATGGCCGCCGAGCGGTTGCGGGATCGGGTCGCGCCACGCGAACGGCGCGACGCGGGCGAGAGCGCCGACGAGCTGTGAATACAGCTTGTACTGCCGGATCGTGTTGGCCCGGTGGGCCAGGAACACGAAGTCGTAGTGGGTTTCGCCTGCCATCGGTGTTTTGGGACTCGGCTGCGTCACCCCGCGCTCCGCCGCGCCTTGACGGCGATCGACAGCAGCGCGCGCTCGGCGATCGCTTCGGCGAGGTCGGGGGTGCGGCGGGAGGCGAGCACGGCATCGGCGAGTTCGGCCATGGCGGCGGCAAGCCGCGCGGCGTTCCATTGCTTGAGCGCGGCTTCGACCAGCCCCTTGCGGCGGAAGTGCAGCGGCGGCTGCACGGCGTCGAGCGAGAAGGACGCGCCGTCCTCGATCGCGGTACGCCAGCGGTGCAGCTGCGCCAGCTGGCGCTGCGCGGCATAGAACATCGAGCCGACCGCGCTGCCGGCGGCGCGCGCCTTGGCGAGCTGGGTCTCGAGCTCGGCCGGGCGGCCGGCGAAGGCGGCGTCGATGACGTCGTCGAGCGCCAGCGCGGAAGCGTCGGAGACGACGGCGGCGACGTTGTCGACGCCGATTTCGCCGCGGCCGCGCGCATAGAGCACGAGCTTGTTGATCTCGCTGCGCGACGCGGCGCGGTCGCCGCCGAGCAGGCCGACCAAGAGCGCGCGGGCGTCGCGCGTCATGCCGAGCCCGGCGGCGCGCAGCTCGCCGTCGATGAGGCGCTCCAGATCGCGCTGCGTGTCGGTGTAGCACGGCAGTGCCGCCGCGTTTTTGGCGCGTTCGCAGATGACGCGCAGCGGCGCGTTGCGGCGCAGGTCGCCGGCCTCGATCACCACGCGGCATTCGCTCGCCGGAAGCGCGAGCAGCGCCTCGACCGCGGGCGCGATGTTGCGGCTGCCGGCCTTGAGCCACACCGCGCGGCGGCCGCCGAACAGCGGGATCGTCTGCGCCTCTTCGACCAGCCGGCCGGGATTGGCGGCGACGTCCTCGCCTTCGAGCCGCACCAGCGAGAACGGATCGTTCGGATCGTCGACCGCCGCCTTGACGAGCGCATTGACGCGCTCGCCGACCAGGCCCGCGTCGGGCCCGTAAACCAGCACCACCGTCCGCGCCGGGTCGGGGCGCGTGACGAAGGCATCGGCGTCTGCGGCTTTGACGGCGACCATGGCGCGGAGCGGCTAAAGCTTCACTCTAGATGGAGCATGATCTTTTCGGAAAACCGGCATCCACTTTTCCGGATCATGCTCTAAGTCCCGGCGACGAAATACGAGGCGAGCCGGTTTCTGATCGTTTCGGCCACCATCTGCACGGCGTGGTCCTCGGCGTCGCGCTGGGCTCGCAGTTTGGCGAAACGCTGTTCGACGCCGGGCACGTCGTAGTCGACATGGGAGTAGGTGCTGTCGTTCAGCACAATCTTGTTGGACACGATCTCGATCAGCTGGAAACTGGCGATGACCGAATCGATTTGTCCGCTCGGCCGCCCGCTGGTGGGATCGATGGTGACCGTGATCTGCGAGGTGGCGACAGTGACGACCAGGCGGTGCGTCGGCGCGCTCGCGCCGGCGGCGCCGTTGAGATCGTACTGCAGCGCGTTGTGCAGGGCGATGGCGATCCGCTGCGTCGGCGAGCCGTTCGGCGCTTTGATCGCCGGAATGTCGACGGCGGCGAGCTTGTCGCGCACGGTCTCGGAGCCGGGGCCGCCTTGCTCACCATAGAGCGGCTGCCAGCAGCCCGCGGTCAGGCCGGCCGCGGCCAAAACAACCGCGAGCCGGACGGTCCAAGCCAATCGATGAGGTCTACGCCACCACATTGACGATCCGTTGCGGAACGATGATGAGCTTTCGCGGAGGCTTGCCATCGAGCGCCCTTTTTACCGCATCGAGGGCGAGAACGGCAGCCTCGATTTCGGCATTGGCGGCGTCGCGGCTGACCGTCACATCGGCGCGCTTCTTGCCGTTGATCTGCACCGGCAGCGTCACCGTGTCCTCGACCAACAGGTCGCGCTCGACCTGCGGCCACGGCGCCTGCGCCACCAGCGTGTCGTGGCCGAGCGCGGCCCAGCATTCCTCGGCGAGATGCGGCATCATCGGGTGGAAGAGTTGCACGAGAACGTTAACCGCTTCACGCATGGCCCAGCTGAAGTCCGCTGCAACGGTCCCCTCCTCGGTCTCGGCGTTGCCGATTACCTCATTGAGAGCATTGGCGAATTCGTAGATATGCGCCACACAGACATTGAAGTGCAGCTTTTCGATGTCAGCGGTCACATTGGCGAGCGCCCGATGGGTCGCCTTGCGCAGCGCAGCCGCCGCCGGTGCGAACGCGGCGGGCCGTTCGGCCGGCGCCGTGCCGGCGATTTCGGCGGCCTCGCCGACCAGCCGCCACAGCCGCTGGACGAAGCCCGCCCGCGCCTGCACCCCGCGTTCCGTCCACTCCACGTCGCGCTCGGGCGGGGAGTCAGACAGCATGAACCAGCGCGCTACATCGGCGCCGTAGTCGCGGATGATGTCGTCGGGATCGACGGTGTTGCGCTTCGACTTCGACATTTTCTCGATCGGGCCGATCTCGACCTGCTCGCCGGTCGCCGCCAGAGTGGCGATGCGCATGTCGCCCGCCGTTGCGATCTTGACCTCCGCCGGCATCAACCATTCGCCATTCGCCTTGCGATAGGTCTCGTGCACCACCATCCCTTGCGTGAACAGACCGGCAAACGGCTCGTCGAGGCCGACATGCCCGGTCGCTTTCATCGCCCGGGTGAAGAAGCGGCTGTAGAGGAGGTGCAGGATCGCGTGCTCGATGCCGCCGATATATTGGTCGACCGGCATCCAGGCATCGACCATCGGCCGATCAGTCGGCGCCGTCGTGATCCACGGATCGGTGAAGCGCTCGAAATACCAGGACGAGTTGACGAAGGTGTCCATGGTGTCGGTCTCGCGCGTCGCCGGCGCGCCGCACTGCGGACACTTGACGTGCTTCCAGGTCGGATGGCGGTCGAGCGGATTGCCTGGCCGGTCGAACGTCACGTCGTCCGGCAGCGTCACCGGCAGATCCTTTTCCGGCACCGGCACCACGCCGCACGATTCGCAATGAATGACGGGGATCGGGCAGCCCCAATAGCGCTGCCGTGAAATGCCCCAGTCGCGCAGGCGGAAGTTCACCTGGCGCTGCGCGACTTTTTCCTTCTCCAGCCGCTTGGCGACCTCTTCCTTGGCCTCTGCGATGGTCATGCCGTCCAAAAACCGCGAATTGATCATGCGGCCGTCGCCGTCATAGGCGGTGTCGGTGATGACGAAAGTCTTCGGGTCAACTCCCGGCGGGCAGACCACCGGCACATTGCCGAGGCCGTATTTGTTGACGAAGTCGAGGTCGCGCTGGTCGTGCGCCGGGCAGCCGAAAATGGCGCCGGTGCCGTATTCCATCAAAATGAAATTGGCGACATAGACCGGCAGCTTCCAGGTCGGGTCGAACGGATGCACGGCCTTGATGCCGGTATCGAAACCCAGCTTCTCGGCGGTGTCGATCTCGGCCTGCGCGGTGCCGCGGTGCCGGCATTCGGCGATGAAGTCGGCGAGCTTTTTGTTGTTCGCCGCGGCCGCGGCCGCGAGCGGATGATCGGGCGCGACGGCGACGAACTTGGCGCCGAACAGCGTGTCCGGCCGCGTGGTGAAGACTTCAAGCTCGGTTTCGCCCTGCGGCGTCGTTGTCGGGTCGAGCGCGAAACGCACCAAAAGCCCTTCCGAGCGGCCGATCCAGTTCTTCTGCATCAGCCGGACTTTTTCCGGCCAGCGATCGAGCGTGTCGAGGGCGTCGAGGAGTTCCTGGGCGAATTGGGTGATCTTGAAGAACCATTGCGTCAGCTCGCGCTGCTCGACCACGGCGCCGGAGCGCCAGCCGCGGCCATCGATCACCTGCTCGTTCGCCAGCACGGTGTGATCGACCGGGTCCCAATTGACCTTCGATTTCCGGCGCTCGACCAAGCCGGCGCGCAGGAAGTCGAGAAACATCTTCTGCTGGTGCTTGTAATAGCTCGGGTCGCAGGTCGCGATCTCGCGGCTCCAGTCGAGCGATAGGCCCATCGATTTGAGCTGCGCCTTCATCGCCGCGATGTTCTGATAGGTCCAGGCCTTGGGATGGACCTTGCGCTCCATCGCGGCGTTCTCCGCCGGCATGCCGAAGGCGTCCCAGCCCATCGGATGCAGCACCGCGTACCCCATCGCGCGCTTCACCCGCGCCACCACGTCGCCCATGGTGTAGTTGCGCACGTGCCCCATATGAATGCGCCCCGACGGATAGGGGAACATTTCGAGCACGTAGTACTTCTTGCCGAGGTCCTTGTTGGGCGTCGCGAAAATACCGCGCTCGTCCCAGACTTGCTGCCAGCGGGCTTCCGCCTCGCGATGATTGTAACGGTCCATTGCCATTGTAAATTGCAGTCGTTTCCGGCCGTATTCAGGCACGATCCCGAGATCGTGGCTCAGGGAAAAAGTCGGGCGACGTGACACGAAAGGCAATGGCGGGTCAATGGAAGGCTTGGCGGCGCGCGCGGTCGGGTGCAACGCCGGTGCCGGCTGTTCTTGGCCCTCGGTCGATCCTCATCCGCGGCGGCTTCGATTGTGCGCTATTGGCGGACCGAGACGCCGCTTTGTCATAGGGAATTTTCCTGGTTACAATCGATAACCGACACTCAATAAGTAACTAATTGTCATCGTCCACCGGAACGCACGCCATGAAGCCAAGCCAGGTCCATTTGCCCGCGGATTGCCGCGCGATCAGCGACGTGTTGTCCCGGGTCGGCGACAAATGGTCGGTCCTGGTCGTCACCCGGCTCGGCGGCGGTCCAATGCGCTTCAACGAATTGCGCCGTTCGATCGGCGGCATCTCGCAGCGTATGCTTACATTGACGCTGCGGGGCCTCGAACGCGATGGGCTGATCACGCGCACGGTGTTCCCGACCATTCCCCCGCGGGTCGATTACGAACTCACGACGCTCGGCCACGACCTGCTCGATCCGGTCTCCGCGCTCGGCGCCTGGGCGATCCGCAACCAGGGAAAAATCGCCCGGGCGCGGGAAGTGTTCGATGGCATGCATGCGGGGAGCCAGGCATGACGGTGGCGCCGCGATCGGTTGCTCTCGATAACGAGATCCTGCGCGGGGTGGTTGGCTCAACCGCGCATGGGACCGCCATCGAGGGGCAGGACGACCGCGACGAAATGGGGGTGTTCATCGAGCCCGCGGAAAATGTCTGCGGACTAACATCCTATAACCATTACATCTATCGGGATCAGCCGGACGGCGTGCGCAGCCAGCCGGGCGATCTCGATCTGACGCTGTACAGCTTACGCAAGTTCTGCCGGCTTGCCGCTCGCGGCAACCCGACTGTGATCCTGCTCCTCTGGCTGCCGTCGCACATTTGCAAGACCTCGGCCGGCGCCGAACTCGTTGGCATGCGGGATGCCTTCATCAGTAAGGAGTCCGGCGAGCGGTTCCTTGGCTACCTTACAGCTCAGAAAATGCGGCTCACTGGACAACGCACGCGAACGGTCAACCGGCCGGAGCTGGTCGCTAAATACGGCTACGACACGAAATTCGCCATGCATGCGCTTCGCCTCGGCTTCGAGGGTATCGAATTGATGGCACATGGCCGCCTGACTTTGCCCGTCGCCGAGCCTGATCTGACGACGCTGCGCGCCGTGAGAACGGGGCAAGTGAACATGTCCGATGCCGTGCGTTTGATCGAGCAAGCCGAAGCGCGCTTACGTAGCTTGATCGACGCCTGCACGCGGACTGCCGAATTTGACCGCATCAATCGATTTCTGGTGCGAGCCCATCTTCAGCACTGGGAGGCGCGTGGTGCGGTGCCGGGCGCCTCGGGGCTTGTCCCCCAGGCCCGCACGCCATAGAAGCAGCACCGGAAAACAAAACGGCCGGTTCCGGGCCCAATCTTGCAGCTTACCTAGGGGTAACGACCATGCGCGTTTACTACGACCGCGATGCCGACCTGAACCTGATCAAGGGCAAGAAGGTCGCCATCATCGGCTATGGCAGCCAGGGCCATGCCCATGCGCTCAATCTGCGCGATTCCGGCGTCAAGGAGGTCGCGGTCGCGCTGCGCAAGTCTTCCGCCGGCGTTCCGAAGGCCGAGGGCGAGAAGTTCAAGGTCATGGAGGTGGCGGAAGCCGCCAAATGGGCCGACGTGATGATGATGCTCACGCCCGACGAACTGCAGGGCGACATCTATCGCGATCACCTCCATGCCAACATGAAGAACGGCGCCGCGCTGATGTTCGCGCACGGCCTCAACGTGCATTTCAACCTGATCGAGCCGCGCGCCGATCTCGACGTGCTGATGATCGCGCCGAAGGGACCGGGCCACACCGTGCGCTCCGAATACCAGCGCGGCGCCGGCGTGCCCTGCCTGGTGGCGATCCACCGCGACGCCTCCGGCAACGCCCACGACCTCGGCCTGTCCTATGCCTCCGCGATCGGCGGCGGCCGCGCCGGCATCATCGAGACGACCTTCAAGGAAGAATGCGAGACCGACCTGTTCGGCGAGCAGACCGTCCTGTGCGGCGGCCTGGTCGAATTGATGAAGGCCGGCTACGAGACGCTGGTCGAGGCCGGCTATGCGCCGGAGATGGCCTATTTCGAGTGCGTGCACGAGGTCAAGCTGATCGTCGACCTCATCTACGAGGGCGGCATCGCCAACATGAATTATTCGGTGTCGAACACCGCCGAATACGGCGAATACGTCTCCGGCCCGCGCGTGATCACGGCGGCGACCAAGGCCGAGATGAAGAACGTCCTCGCCGACATCCAGTCCGGCCGCTTCACCCGCGACTGGATGCTCGAGAACAAGGTCAACCAGACCTCGTTCAAGGCGACGCGCGCCAAGCTCGCCGAGCACCCGATCGAGCAGGTCGGCGCCAAGCTGCGCGAGATGATGCCGTGGATCAGAGAGCGGGCGCTGGTCGACAAGAGCCGGAACTAAAACCGCGGGCGGCGATTACCGTCTCGTTTGGGCAGGGTTACCTTGGGCAGGGCTCGCACGGAGGATTGTCATGCAGACAAAGCGTCTCGTCCTGGCGGCGGCCGTGGCGCTCGCACCCGCGGTGACGGGTGCGGCGGCGCATGCCGACGTGTTCACGCTGAAGACGACGACTTTCCAGGACGGCAAGGTCATGCCGAAGAAGGTCGCCAACAGCGCGGCGAACACCAACAATAATCCGAACTGCGTCGGCGAGAATGTCTCGCCGGAGTTCTCCTGGAGCAACGTGCCCGCCGGCACCAAAAGCTTCGTCTTTCTGATGATCGACCCCGAGGGACGCGGCGGCGCCGGGGTCTTTCATTGGGTGGCCTACGGCATCCCGGCCTCGGTCACCGGCTTTGCCGAAGGCGAAGTATCGAAGCCGTCGGACAAATATGTCGGCGGCAAGAGCACGCGCGGCGTCGGCCACTATTCCGGTCCCTGCACGCCGCCCGGGATGCCGCATCATTACACCTTCGTTCTGATCGCCACCGACTTCGATCCGACCGAACTGCCGCCGGGTCTGACCCACGACGAGGTGGTCGAGCGGATCGCGCCGGGCGGCAAAGCCCCCGTTCACGCCAAGGGCGACGCCGGTCTGGTCGGGCTGTTCGTCAATCCGTGGAAGCCGTGACGGAATGATGGGTGACCGCGGGCCGGCGCGATGCTTAATTCTGTGCCATGTCCGTCGTCCTCCCGGCCCTCGACCTCGTTCCGATCGCGCGCGCCGAAATCCTCCTCGAGCAGCGACCGTGGCCGTTCGCGATCGCGCGGCGCGCGGCAATCGACCGGCATTTTGTCGAGCGCCAGCAGGGCGAGCCGGCGCTGTGGAACGGACGCGTCCTGCTGCTGAGCCGTTATACGATCGACGACGGCGTGCTGCGGGGCGCGTGCTTCGAAACCGATTTCGCGAGCTTCCTCGCCTGGCGCGACTGGGACTTTCCCGATCCCAACGTCTCGAACGTCTTCGCCGCCGCGGCGTTGCGGAGCGCCGACGGCGCCTATTTGCTGGGCGAGATGGCGCCGCACACGGCGAACGCCGGCCGCATCTATTTTCCCTGCGGCACGCCGGATCCGGGCGACGTCGTCGCCGGCAAGCTCGATCTCGCCGGCAGCCTCCGCCGCGAGCTCGCCGAGGAGACCGGCCTTGCAATCGACGCGCTTGCCGCCGAGCCGGGCTGGCACGTGGTGCGCGACCGCGGCTTTCTTGCGGTGCTCAAACTCCTGACCGCGCGCGAGAACGCCGCGGCGCTGCGCGAACGCATCCTGCGTCATCTCGCCGGCGAAGCGCGGCCGGAATTTTCCGATATCCACATCGTGCGCGCCCCCGCGGACCTCGATGCCCGCATGCCGCGTTTTGTCGTGGCGTATCTTGAACAGGCGTGGCGGCGATGAGTTTGGCACGGCCCCGCGCGAGGCGACCATGAAGCTTGCGAAAATCCTCAAATCCTGCCGCATCGACAAGCCGGCCCGCTTCCGGCTCGCCGATTACGATCCCGCCGAACGGTTCGGTCTTTCGACCAACGTCGACGACGTGAAGCCGATGCTCGCCGACGGCGTCGCCCGGCTTCAGGAGCTGCAGCAGCGGCTTTACGCCCAAGGCCAGTGGGGGGTGCTGGTGGTGTTCCAAGGGATGGACGCCGCCGGCAAGGACAGCGTGGTCAAGCACGTGATGACCGGCATCAATCCGCAGGGCTGCGAGGTGCATGCCTTCAAGGCGCCGAGCAGCGAGGAACTCGAGCACGATTTTCTATGGCGCACCGACAAGGACGTGCCGGCGCGCGGCCGCATCGGCATTTTCAATCGTTCGCACTACGAAGAGGTGCTGGTGGTGCGCGTCCATCCCGAGTTGCTGCAAAAGCAGAATCTGCCGGCGAGCGCCGACGGCGAGGATATCTGGCAGCATCGTTTCAAGGAAATCCGCGACTTCGAACGGCGACTGACGCGCAACGGCACGCTGGTGCTGAAATTTCATCTGCACATCTCCAAGGAGGAACAGCGCCAGCGCTTCCTGGCGCGGCTCGACGAGCCGTTCAAGCGCTGGAAGTTCTCCATGAACGATATCGCCGAACGGGGCCGCTGGAACGAATACATGACCGCCTACGAGGACCTGATACGGGAAACCTCGACCGATTTTGCGCCCTGGTACGTGGTGCCGGCGGACCACAAGCACGTCACCTGGGTGGTCGTATCCGCGGCGATCATCGCGGCGCTGGAAAAGCTGAAGCTCGACTATCCCAAGGTCCAGGGCAAGGCGCTCGCCGAACTCAAAAGGATAGAGCGGGCGCTCCGCGCCGAGAAGCCGGCCAAGTAATCTGGCCAAGTAATCCAGCCAAGTAATCCGGCCAAGTAACATCGTCCGCCGTCGTTACGGCAGAGCTGTCACTCGCTTTGCGCAATTGCCTGATTGTCTGCACACGGTATGCTGGGAATGCAGCAATGGTGAATGGGACCGTGAAGACCTCCGCTATAGTCTTGTTTGCCGCGGCGCTGATCGGGATATTCGCCGTCTCCCGGGCCGGCGCGGCGCCGTCCGACTTCGACGGCGTGTGGATTCCGGACGTCCGGGATCAACACCGCCAGGAAACCGAAAATACCCCGCCCTGGAAGCCGGAGATCGTGCCGCAGGTGCAGCGCCTGATCGCCGAGGAGAAGGCCGGCCGGCCCTTCCTTGTGCTCAGCCATTGCCTGCCGCACGGCATGCCGAGCTGGATGCTGATCACGCACAATGCGTTCGAATGGCTGACCACGCCAGGCCGCATCACCATGCTGGGCGAGGTCGACGGCAACCGCATGCGGCGCATCTACATGGACGGCCGGCCGCATCCCGACGACCCCGACCTGACGCTGCACGGCCACTCGATCGGCCGCTGGGACGGCGATGTTCTCATCGTCGACACCACCGCCATCGCGCCGCAGGCCTATATCGCCACCAGCGAAGCGGTCGGAATTCCCAATGATGGCGACATGCACATCGTCGAGCGCATCCGGCTGGCAAAGCCGAACGTGCTGGCCGACGATCTCGAGATCACCGCGCCGAAGGTTCTGACCGCGACCTGGAAGACGACGCGCCTGTTTCGCCGCTACCCCGAGCGGCATTACGAGATCACCGAAGGCGAATGCGAGCAGGAGGATCTCGTTCCGGGCAAGGACGCGTTCGGCAACGACATCTTCGTTCCCCATCCGCAAAATCCGGACGGCTCGGTCCGCGCCGTGAAATGAGGCTGAAGATGAAATTGCCCAGAATTGCTCTCCTGGCGGCCGGCCTGCTCCTGGGATTGGGCGGCGTGGCGGCGGCGCACCACTCCGGTGCCGCCTACGACATGGAGCATCCCAAGACGATGCAAGGCACCGTCAAGACGGTCAATTGGACCAACCCGCACATCACCTTCGTCATCGAGGCCGATGCCAAGGACGGCGCCAAGGACGGTGCCAAGGATGGCGCACCGCCGCAGACCTGGGTGTTCGAAGTTTCGAGCCCCGGCGTGCTGACCCGTTCCGGCTGGACCAAGCACTCGCTGCAACCTGGAGACCACGCCGTTTTCCATTACGCGCCGCTGCGCGACGGCAATGCCGGCGGCTTCTTGATGAAAGTCGATTTGCCGACCGGCAAGGAACTCAGCTTCAGCCTGACGCCCGCCGATCAATAATATCATGACCGACGCCGTCGTCAGAGACCTTGCCAAGTGGCTGGCGGCGACGCCGCTGAGCCATTCGATCCAGACCGGCGGCTGGATCATTCCGACCCTGCAGACCATTCATATTCTCGCCGTCGCGGTGTTGTTTTCCTCCGCGGTCCTGGTCGATCTGCGGCTCCTCCACCTCATGCAGCGCGATGTTCCGCTTGCCGGAGGTGGCGCGGCGTTTCCTTCCCGTCATCTGGCCGGTCTTGCTGGTGCTCCTGATCACCGGAAGCCTGTTGATCATCGGCGAGCCGCGGCGTTCGCTTCTCAACACCACGTTTTATTTCAAGATGGCCTCTCTTGCCGCGGCCGTCGTGCTGACCGCCGGCCTGCAATGGTCGCTCGCCGTCGGCGCCGGAATTTTGGGAAGGAAATCTGCCGCGGCGGCTGGCGGGAGGCTTGGCGGCGACCGTTTCCATCCTGATCTGGTGCGGCGTCCTGTTTGCCGGCCGCTGGATCGCCTATACGCAGGTCGGCTGATGCTCACGCCTTCGATCTGATTTCGTATCTCGAGAACAGCGGCCTCGCCGACAACATCCGCGAGAACGACGTGCTGTTCCCGCTGATCGAATTGGTGCACGTGCTGGCGATTTGTTTGGTGGTCGGTTCCATTCTAGCCGTCGACCTGCGGCTATTGGGGCTCGCCTACGTTCATCGCTCGGTCGGCACTGTCACGCGGGGCATTCTGCCGCTCACCTGGAGTGCGTTTGTCGTCGCGGTCGCCTCGGGCGGCCTCATGTTCATCTCCAACGCCACCAAATATCTGGGCAACGGCTTTTTCCTCGCCAAGCTCGTCCTGATCGGCGTCGCCGGATTGAATATGCTGGTCTTTCACGCCATCAGCACGAGAGACCAGCGGCGGTGGGAGAACGACAAAAAGCCGCCGCTGGCGGCGCGGCTGGCCGGAGGCGTTTCGATCCTGTTGTGGATCGCGGTCGTCGCCTGCGGCCGCTGGATCGGCTTTACCATGGAGGCCGGCTGAGATGATCGGCATCCGCTGCTTCCCCGGCGTTTTGGCCGCGGCCGTCGTTGTCGCGGCGATTTGCTTCGCCGTCGCTCGGCGAAGATGCCGGGCCGACGCCGCCGTTCCAAGCACATGTCGACATGAAGACCTTCATGGAGCACGTGCTCACGCCGGCGGCGAAAATCGTCTGGAGCGTCAACGCCATCACCATCGACGCCACGGGCGAGCATGACCTCTCGCCCAAATCGGACGCCGATTGGGAAGCGATCGTCAGCGGCGCCGCGACGCTCGCCGAGGCGACCAACGCGCTGATGATCCCGCAGCGCTCGCGCGATGCGGAATGGAATTCCTACGCGCAGAAATTGGCAGAGGCCGCGAACGAGGCCTACATCGCCGCCGAAGCCCACGATCTGAAAACGATCTCGGAAGTCAGCGATCGTCTCGACGGCATCTGCGCCGCCTGCCACCGCCATTATGGGCTTGAATGAACTATAGCGTGTGCTCTTAAACGCTAGCGATCCCGATGTCCGCTTCCTGGCGTATGACCGACATCCCGAAGCCACGCTGGATCGGTCGAAAATGACCCGCTGCCGACAGGGCCCGCGGTGTTTTACGGCGACGCACAACGCGTCTCTCACTTAAACAAGTACGACTTCTCGATTAGCGGACGAAGTAGTACCGGTGTAATGGTGTCGCCTTGGACATGGGACAGCTCTGATGCAAAGAACAAGCTCGAAGACTTCGTCGAGTGTTGCAAGAGGTCCTCTGAATGGTCTGACGTTCAATACATTGACGGCGTAGCCCTCGAAACTTGGCTCGAGCAGCGGCCAGCTGTTTCGGCGTGGCACGCTCGAAATACACTCAAGACCGTCCCAGTCCAGGAATTCCGTAGCACTGACGAGTTCTGGGAGAATTTCGCGGGTCATTTTGGGCCTCCCATCACCGAAGACGTACTGCTCTGCGAACGGAGCAAAACAGCGGATCGGCTCATAAATGATTTGCTGCAGCCCTCAAACGCACTGTCGTTGGTAGCTGACTCGCCCGACGAGGTGCTCGCATTTGCTATCGCTGCAATACGCAAAGCGTCTGCAGAAACACGCCTATTTCTAGAGGCGCGTGCGGTTGTCGTTGATTCCGTCGATGCCGGTCGCCAACTGGCTTCGGATGGCAAGCTCGTCCTGTTGCTCCGCGGCGATGCTGCCAGGTCTCCAAGGCAGTTTTCGACCATTGGCACAACACTTGTACCGCTTGGGCGCCAGCAGCAGGGGGTGGGAGTTCCCGTGTTGCACAGGCCCGGAGCCTACGCAATGTCTGTTGCGATGCGTTCGATGGACCTTGATGAAAATCGCACGCTGACTTTGGCTCTGGGAATCGGGCGTAGCCTTACTGCGCTCGCACGACTTATTCCTGGTGGCGCCTTTGATGAGCCGGCTTGGCTTGCTAGGGGGCAGGAGCTGTTGCCTGCCATTCTTGCTGGGGCTTGGGACGCCTCTAACAGCCTTGATCGGGAAATCATCGAAATTATCGCCGATGGGCTGCCCTACCAGCAAATAGAGGGCCGCGTTCGCGCCTTTCTGCCTCACGCCGACCCGCCATTCGACTTGGAGGGGACTGTTTGGAAAGTTCGGGCGTCCGATGGACGCGTTCGTTCGTGTCGGGCAGCTGATCAGTCGGCACGACACGGAGCTTCTCCGCACCGGCATGTTGAGGGTATTCGCCCAACTTGAGCCCGAAGCCGACACGGATGAAATGGTGAATTTGTTGCGGCCGAAACCACCTCGCTACAGCGAGTGGCTGCGGGAGGGCTTGGCAACGACGTTAGATCTTCTCGCGGTTTGGAGCGAGGTTGCCAGGGTCAATCTAGGGGACGAGTCCGGGTAGAATTTCGCCAATCGAGTTGTAAATCACTTGCCAGGTCTGCGAACAAATCCGCGACTCCTCACCAGTTTCGGAAACGAATTAAGGCTGATCGCGGAGGCGGCTCCCGACCCTTTGCTGTCGGCCCTCGAGCACATGCTCGAGGGGACTGGGGAGGTGATCCGTCCAATATTTAGGGAACTACCTGGCTTCCTCCATCCAAGGTCCGAGCACACTGGTGTTCTTTGGGCTCTCGAAACGATCGCCTGGGATCCGAGTTACTTTCGGCGCGCGGTAATGGTGCTGGCCCGTTTGGCAGCGATTGATCCGGGCGGGCGTCTGGGCAACCGGCCGCATCGCAGCCTGACCGAGATTTTCTTATTGTGGAATCCCAACACCAATGCTCCGTCGGCCGAGCGCCTCTCTGCTTTGGATGAGATCATAAAAACCTTACCCGAGGTCGGGTGGCAACTTCTGCTCACTCTGCTCCCGACAATCCACGGAGGCACGTCCATGCCAACAGCGAAGCCTCGGCTTCGCGAAGCGGGAGTTGCGGATCGCAGACCAGTTACGTATGGGGAACTGTGGGCCGATGAGGCGGCAGTTTCAGAACGAGCTGTCAATCTTGCGGGCCACGAACTTAACCGCTGGCTGGAGCTTGTCCCTCGCATCGCGTCATTTGCGCCAAGAGAGCGCGAGCACTCCATCAGAGGACTCGGCGACGCATTGATGAATTTAGATGACGACGGACGAAAAGCTCTCTGGGTAAGACTGCGCGACGAAGTTTCCCGCCATGAGCGGTTCAAAGAGGCTCCATGGGCTCTACCAGAAGAGGAATTGCGACCCTTACGGTTACTTTTAGACACATACGCGCCCGCTGATCCGATCTCAACAGTCGTCTCACTTTTTGACGCCTGGACCTTAGACGAAACCGGGGACATCGCCAGAGGAGCTCAGCGACGTGCAGCTGCCCTTCGCCAGTTGTATGCGAGCGGCGGAACCGATGCGGTTCTGCGGCTGGCGAAAGAGGCAAAGGTCACGTATTTAGTAATTGAAGCGCTCTACGGCGCGGAGCTTTCGCCGGACGAGGTCGAGCAGCTGTTTTCGGG
The DNA here is from genome assembly GCA_963836095.1 of uncultured Pseudomonadota bacterium. GTDB lineage: Bacteria > Pseudomonadota > Alphaproteobacteria > Rhizobiales > Xanthobacteraceae > BOG-931. Next base: position 226,907 of record CAWIHU010000007.1, on the reverse strand, counting down.
TAGCTTTGAGCGTAATCCAACTTCATCCGTCACAGTCGGACTTTCTGGCCTTTACCGACGGACGGTTGGTATCGAGCGTGCCGAGACTTGGCTACGTGACGCGGTCGCGAATAAGGGGCGTCACCCGAGATCGTCAGCAGCGTGTTGCAAGGTTGGCCAGACGGTTTCGAGACTTGGAATGTTGTGCGCCGCTTCGGTTCGGAGGTTGTCGCCGCGTATTGGGAACATCGTCCTCCCCAGTTCGTGAAAGGCTCTCGTTCTGAGCTAACGCGATCGCTGATCATGCTTCTCCGATACGGGCGCGCTGGTCGAGGCTATTCAATCGTCGCTCAACCGCTTGAGCGATGTATCCTCCAGGTTGATATTGCGGATGCTTGACGGCGTGATCCCGCAGCTCAATGCCAAATCTGCAGTGCCGGACGCGATGACCACCTACTATGTCGAGACGGTACTCGAAGCGTTGGACAAGCGGAACGATATCACAGAGGAAGCCATTGCCCTTCGGGAATATCAATTTTTCCCGCTTCTCGAGTATGGTAGCCGACGGCTTCGAATTCTATCAGCTGATGGCAAAGGATCCAGGTTTTTACCACTCCTTCCTCCGAAAGGTCTTCCGCGCCAAGGGCGAAGAGAAAAGCGAGGTTGACCCGAAGAGCGTGGCCGATGCACGTATTAGCTATTCACTGCTTCATCGTTTCTCTCTGCTTCCAGGGCATGGAAAGGACGGGACTGATCGGGTCAGGAACGCTGTTCAACGACTTGGACGGGGCTAAGCGAGTGCACCATGACCCCGCACTCCGGGTCGAATTGCTTAACCTGGCAACTTGGGTTTGGCGAAGCACATCGAAGTAAAAGATTGGAAAACCGTAACAGCGGGCCATCAAAACTCGAATTTGCCATCGCTCGGGGCCTTGTGGGACGGGCGTAGCCGAAGAGTGTCGAAACACAACCCATTTTTATTGCTGCGCCCTGTGTCTCTTATTGGCCCTAAGCGGACATTCCAAGATGTCCGCCGCATGCTCACTTTCGGAGGTATAGGCGACATTAGCCTGTTTATTAAGTACACGCCCTGGAACGCGCGGCGCATGCGCGACAGAAAGAATTACTCCGCCGCTTCAGCCGTGACGTTCGGCGGAAATTCCGTGACGCTGCCCGCCTCGTTGTCGACGATCATCAACAAATCGAAATAGCGGATCGTCGGCGTCGCTCCGGTGCGCGCCTTGATGTTGGCGAGCCATTCGGCGTTGTGCCCACGCTGCGCCGCTGCCTTGGAGGGCCAGATGTAGAATGCGCCGCCGACACCGTCCTCGCCGGCGATGTAATGCTTGCGGATAAGCTCTTCATTGGCCCGCCAGCGCGGAATAGTCGTGCGGGCATCTTCGAGAATTTGCTCGCGGGTCATGCCCGGCGGATAACTGAACTGCACGAACTCGACGATCATAGGTCAGCCTCCCTGTCGTTTCCGGCATTGTAGCGCAAAGCTCGGCCCTTGCGCTGCGACCGTTTCGTCCATACAAAAGCTGCGGCTGCGAGGTTTAAGGCGGATTTTACCAAATCTGCGTCACCTTGCGGCCGACGAGGACGGGCATGTCGATTCGCAACGATTTCGCGATCGGACGGGGAGCCGCCAAGGCTCGGCCCGGTGCTGCCCTCATTCTCAACGGGCTGCTGCTCCTTATCGCCCCCTGAGGGCCGGCTGGGCGCTTGCGCCTGGGCACTCAGGGGTTTGACGGAAAAGCCAGCAGAACCCGGAGCGCCCCGACGGGCGCGAGACCAGAAGGATCTAACACTATGACCGCTAAACCCCAGTCCGAGAAGGACCGCGTCGTCATTTTCGACACCACCTTGCGCGACGGCGAGCAATGCCCCGGCGCCACCATGACCCACGAGGAGAAGCTCGAAGTCGCCGAACTCCTCGACGACATGGGCGTCGACATCATCGAGGCCGGCTTCCCGATCGCCTCGGAGGGCGACTTCGCCGCCGTCCATGAGATCGCCAAGCGCACCAAGAACGCCGTCGTCTGCGGCCTCGCCCGCGCCGCGTTCAAGGACATCGACCGCTGCGCCGAGGCGATCAAGCCAGCGGCGCGCCGGCGCATCCATACCTTCCTGTCCACCTCGCCGGTGCACATGAAATACAAGCTGCAGAAGGAGCCGCACGAGGTCTACGAGATGGTGATCGCGCAGGTCACCCGCGCCCGCAACCATACCGACGACGTCGAGTGGTCGAGCGAGGACGGCACCCGCACGGAATTCGATTTCCTGTGCCGCTGCGTCGAGGCGGCGATCAAGGCCGGCGCCACCACCATCAACATTCCCGACACCGTCGGCTACACGACGCCGGACGAGTATTTCAACCTGTTCAAGACCGTGCGCGAGCGGGTGCCGAATTCCGACCTGGCGCGCTTCTCGGTGCATTGCCACGACGATCTCGGCATGGCGGTGGCGAACTCGCTCGCCGGCGTGCGCGCCGGCGCCCGCCAGATCGAGTGCACCATCAACGGCATCGGCGAGCGCGCCGGCAACGCCGCGCTGGAAGAAGTCGTGATGGCGATGCGGGTGCGCAACGACGTGCTGCCCTATACCACGGGTATCGACGCCACCATGCTCACCCGCGCCTCGAAGCTCGTCGCCGCGGTGACCTCGTTCCCGGTGCAGTACAACAAGGCGATCGTCGGGCGGAACGCCTTCGCCCATGAGAGCGGCATCCACCAGGACGGCATGCTCAAGCACACCCAGACCTACGAGATCATGCAGCCATCGGACGTCGGCGTGAAGCAGACCTCGCTGGTCATGGGCAAGCATTCCGGCCGCCACGCCTTCGTGCACAAGCTCGAGGAATTGGGCTACCGCCTCGCCGGCAATCAGCTCGAAGACGCCTTTGGACGTTTCAAGGCGCTGGCCGACAAGAAGAAGCATGTCTACGACGAGGACATCGAGGCTTTGGTCGACGAGGAGATCGCGACCGCGCAGGATCGCATAAAACTCGTCTCGCTCTCGGTCATCGCCGGCACGCGCGGGCCGCAGCGCGCCACCATGAAGCTCGACATCGACGGCAAGCCGGCGATCGCGGAATGCGAGGGCAACGGCCCGGTCGACGCAGTGTTCAATTGCATCAAGGCGATGGTGCCGCACGAGGCGGTGCTGGAGCTTTATCAGGTCCACGCGGTGACCGAAGGCACCGACGCCCAGGCCGAAGTCTCGGTGCGCCTGTCGGAGAACGGCCGCACCGTGACGGCAAAGGGCGCCGACCCCGACACGCTGGTCGCGTCCGCCAGGGCGTACCTCGCCGCGCTCAACAAGCTGGTCGCCCGGCAGTTGCGCGGTGAGCGCGAAGAGCGGCGCATCCATTCGACGGACGTGGGGTGAGAAGGGCCCGCGGAGCGCGATCCAGCGGCACTAAACCAGGTCGCGCAGCGGGCCCAGCTCGAGAGACAAATCCTGGTCGCCCAGACCGAACGCCGCCTTGAGTTCGCGCATGCGCGTTTCCAGCTTGAGCAGGGTTTCGCCCAAGCGCTCGATCTCGTCCTCGCTCAGCGTGCCGCTCTCCACGCGCCGGACCGCCTGCCGTTCGAGCAATTGGCGCAGCAGCTCGACGACGCCGAGCACGAGACGAGCGAGGTCGCGTTCGACCTTTTCGGGGTCAATAGTCACGCGCTCGGGGAGCTGTCGTTGGCGAGCGTCACGCCGATCGGCAAACCGATCAAGCATGGCCTGATCGTCGGGCGCGTGAATGACTTTTTGGCTGGCCGCCGTGACGTCAGGTCGCATGACACATTTCGCCGTGGTTTGTCGCATGCGAGCCGGCCCCGACGAAGGAATAGGGCGGCCAAGGGCCGGTACAGAGCAGCGCCAGGTCCGGATTGGCGTCGGCGACGGCGCTGACGACTTCTCGAAAGGCCATCATGCGGTCGCGCGGCACCAGAAACGCGGCCGCGATCCCATGCCGATCCTCGGGCCCGTCGTCGAGCCGGCTGTCATGGGCGTGGCTTGCCAATCTGTCGTAGACATCGCGAACAAGCCTCAGCTTGCCGCGTTGTCCCTCGCGCGAATGCCGCTCCTTGGCGACGCGCGCGCGCAGATACGCGGACCCCGGCCCGGTTCCCGGCACCGTCAAAACAGGGCCTGCCGGAGCCCAATCGGCTTCCGCCCCCTCCGCAATATTGCTCAAGCATCGCATGCCAATCTCGACCTGACCGCGCACGCGCGCGATGTCTTCGGCCAGCGCGCGATACGTTCGACACAGAATATCGTCGACATGCCGGCGTGACGGCGCCAGCGTGCCGAACCGCATCGGAACCACCGTGCAATCGCTCATGAGCGATTCGATCACCGCTTCGTGCCGCCACACCTCGTCGGTGCCCGGCAATGGCGCCACGCCGTCGTACGCGCTGACGACGGCCGCGATATCGCGCCAGACGACTTTGCTCAGCTCCTCCCCGCCCAGCCCCGGTTGCCGGGGCAACGGCCGTTCCGGCCGATCGGCGACGGCATAGACATAGATCATTCGGCGGCTCCTGCGTCGGCCCGTGCCATCTCGCCCGCGTCCTGTCGGAGCCGTTCGGCGGTATCGACCGACGCCAGCAAGACCTTCAGTCCGACATAGATCAAATCCACGCCGGCGACCGAGATGGTGGCGTCGCCCCACAGCACGACGCCCTTGTGCAGCGCGCGATCGAGCAGCTCGGATAAGGCGAGTTGGTCCCTGTCGATCGGGTGAGGCTGCATGTCCGATGCTTTCACTGTTGGATCGAGACAAAATGGTAGGGCGGCCATGGACCGGTCAGCTCGTGATCGAAGCCGTGCGCCGCGTGCTCCTTCTGCCAGTCCGCGACGGTTTCTCGGAATTGCGCGAAGGCATGTTCGGCCACGAGGTAGGTCGCATTCATCGCCATTTCCGCCGCGTGGCCGTGCACCGCCGCGGGCTGCAGCTTGATATCGGCGGCATCGCGAACGCAAGGATCGAGACTGTCGCGCATGCGCCGCACGCAGCCGGCTGCAACTGTTTCCATCTGATCCGCCAGTGCCTTGGCGTATCTCTTCTGCAGAAAGAACCCGGCGCCCGGCGACGCTTGCGCCAGCACATCGCGCATCGATCGAATACTCGTCGATGCGGTTTCGACGTGGCGGCGCAGCGTGTCGGCATCGTAATAAAGTTTCAGCCCCCACTCGCAGGCGCCTTGGATCCGATCCAGCGCCCGGCACAACGCCGCGCGATGTTGCGCCATGGCTTTCGCCGCCTGGGCGCGGTCGAGATAGATGGTGCCGAATCTGAACGGTACGACGTTGTAGCTCGCGCGCAGCTCCTCGAGCACTTTTCCGTGCGCCAGAATGCGATCCCGCAGCCAATCGGCATCGTTGAGCGCCGCACGAAATTGGCTCGCACCGAATTGGGCGCTGGGGACCGCGCTGACGAAGGCCATCAAATTCCCATCCACCAGCGGCTCGACCGGCGCCTGACGAACGATGCCCGGGAGCCGTGGCGGACGGCGCGCCTGTCCGGGCGCGGCGCGCGCGACGCCATAGACGTAGACCACGCTCTGATCGGCCGACGCTGCTCGGATTTTCGCGAGTGTCATGGCTGCGCTTCCGCGGGCCGTGACGGCGCCTGCCGGCGCACCATCACCAGGATCGCGCCTTCGACGGCGCCGCGATCGAAGCGATAACCGGCCGCACCGGCGGCATCGTCGACCGCCACGGACGGTAGCGCTTCGGCATAACTCATCAGTGTCTTGTAGGCGTCGGTCACCTGACTAGCCTCACCCTCCCGCGCCGGAGCCGCCGCGAGATCGGGGTGCACGAGATCGGGGTGTACTTGCCGAATTTGCCGATGAAACGCCGATTTGATCTCGGCAAGGTCGGCGCGCTCACCGAGTGAGAGAACGTGGCGCGCGCGGTCGATGGCCTCGAACGACGGCAGGCTCGACTTCGACCGTGGCAAAGCTGTAAGGCGGCAACGGCCCGACGCAGCGGAAATGCAGGCGCTCGCCGAACTCCTTGTCGAGCTCGGCCAATTTCCGGTCTAAACCTTCGCCCGCGCTCCGCGCCATCAACAAAGCGAGATTGGCGATCATGCGGTCGTCCATCAGCGCATTTTCGACCATGTCGGCCGCGACGCTGTGAACCGCCGTAACGATGCGCAGCCGGCACGCTTCCCGGCGTCGATCGACGAACGCCTTCATCATCTTTCCGATCGCCAGCCGTTGGTCCCGGCTGGCGCCAGCGGGCTGCGACGCGAGCAACGCCTTGAACCGCACGATCGCGTCATCCGCCGCAGCTTCGCGCACGATATCGTCGATGTTCCAGGAGACGACCAGTTCCACCTGAACGTATTGCGCCAGCTCGGCGAGCGGCGCCGCCAAGATGGGAGCACCGCGCTCGAGCATGCTGACCACCGCGGCGTCGTCGGGCAACGTCGTGCCGAATTTCACCGGCAGAGCTACCGCAGTGCGCATCACGCTCTCCACCACGCGCTGATGCGCCAGCAAAGCGCGAACCGCGTCCTCGCGCGACAACGCATGAAACTCCATCGGCGGCGCCGCGCTGACGATGGCCGCCAGCGCGTCGGCGCGGATGACCCGGACCTGCGGCCGGTCATCCCAAACACCTTCCATATCGAGTGGCGGCCGCTCGTTGGCGGCGACGACGGCATACAGATAGACGCGGCTCATGACGGACTCCCAGCGGGCGGACGCTCGGCGAGCGCCATGTCGAAGTGGCGGCTCGTAATGCTCAGCTTGCGCAACAAATCAGCTGCGCGCGGAGCCCCTGCGGCTTGCTTTGCCGGCGGCGCCTTGGCCGCGGCGGGCTCGACGATCTCGCGGATCGCGAACAGCGCCGCCTGCCGGCACAGCCCCTCGAGGTCGGCGCCGACAAGCCCTTCGGTGCGCTTGACTAGCGCATCGATCTTGACGTCCTTGGCGAGCGGCATGCGCTTCATATGAACTTGAAGGATGGCGCGCCGCGCCGCGGCGTCGGGCGCCGGCAATGCGATGTGGAATTCCAGCCGGCCCGGACGCAACAATGCGGGGTCCAGCCGATCCATCCGGTTGGTCGCGGCGAGCACCACCACGCCCTTGAGGTCCTCGATGCCGTCGAGTTCGGTCAGAAGCTGCGCGACGACCCGCTCGGCGACCTCACCGCCGCCGCCACCGCCCCGGCGCGGCGCCAAGGCGTCGATCTCGTCGAAGAAGATGATGCAGGGCGCGGCCTGGCGCGCCTTGCGGAACACTTCGCGCACGCCGCGCTCGGATTCGCCGATCCACATGCTCAGGAGCTGCGGCCCCTTGATGGCGATGAAATTCGCTTCGGTCTCGCCAGCCAGCGCCTTCGCCAACAAGGTCTTGCCGACGCCAGGAACGCCGTGAAGCAGCACGCCCTTGGGCGCCCGCACGCCGGCCTGTTGAAACAAATCGTCGTAGCGCAATTGCCACAGCACGACTTCGGTCAGGAGGCGCTTGACCTCGTCCAACCCGCCAACGTCATCCCAATGCACATCCGATATTTCGGTGGCGACTTCGCGCAGCGCCGACGGCTCCACCTCGGCCAGCGCGCTCTCGAAATCCGCCCATTCCACTTTGAGTGTGGCGAGCTTGTCGTAGGGGATATCGGTGGTCTTGAAATCGATGTCGGGCATCAGCCGGCGCAGCGCACTCATGGCTGCCTCGCGGCACAGCGCGGCCAGGTCGGCGCCGACGAAACCGTGCGTGATGCCGGCGATCCGCTCGAGGTCGACGGCCTCGGCCAGCGGCATCCCGCGGCTGTGGATTTCCAGCGCCTCGCGTCGCCCTTCCTTGTCCGGAATTCCGATCTCGATCTCCCGGTCGAAGCGCCCGGGCCGGCGCAACGCAGGGTCCAGCGAGTCGGGAAGATTGGTGGCCGCGATCAGGACCACCTGGCCGCGCGCTTCGAGGCCGTCCATCAAGGATAAGAGCTGGGCGACGACGCGACGTTCGACCTGGCGCTCGCCCGCCATCTGCTCGCGCTTCGGCGCGATGGCATCGATCTCGTCGATGAAGATGATGGAAGGCGCGTTCTTTTCCGCCTCCTCGAACATCTTGCGCAGATTGGCCTCGCTCGCGCCGTAGAGCTTGTCGATGATTTCCGGCCCGTTGATGTGGATGAAATGCACATTGGATTCGTGGGCGACGGCGCGTGCGATCAAAGTCTTGCCGGTGCCCGGCGGGCCGTAGAGCAGGACGCCCTTGGGCGCCTCGACGCCGAGATGCGCGAACACCTCCGGATATTTGAGGGGCAATTCGATGATCTCGCGGACGCGGCGCATCTCCCGGTGCAGGCCGCCGATATCCTCGTAGGTGACCGCTTCGCGGCGGCGCTCTGCACCGCCTTCGCACGTGATGGATGTCGCGGGCGTGATGATAACCGGTCCTGCCGGCACGGCCTTGGCGACGACGAAGTTGCGCGTCTGCGTCCCGATCGGATTGACGCGCACCCGGTCACCGGTGACCATCGGTATGCCGTCGAGCAGGCGGGTCAGATAGCGGCCTTCAAGTCCGCGCGTGGCGCGTGCTGGAGCGTCGGTCGGCGACAGCACGATCTTGTTCGCCGTCTTGGCCACCGTGCGACGCACGGTGACCGATTCGCCGAGACCGGCGCCGGCGTTGGCGCGGGCGATGCCGTCGATCTGGATCAAATGCTTGCCGCGCAGTTCGGCGTGGGCGGGAACGATGCGGGCCACGGTCGTCTGCTTCGACGTGACTTCGACAACGTCGCCGGTTTCAACGCCGAGTTCCGCCATGTCCTTGGGGTCGAGCCGGGCGAGACCGCGGCCGACGTCCTTCGGCAGGGCTTCCGCAACTTTGAAGGTTGTGTTGATCGGACCGCTGTCCATCGCTTCATCTCACCCGCACCGCAGCCTCGTCCCGCCTCCATATCGACCGGCGTTGGGTCATCTGAGACTCCATCTCAGGGCAACGGCAAACCGGCCGCTGAGGCTCCCGTGCGCAGCCGGCGCTTCGCCTTTCGGCGCGCCGTGATGGCTTGCCCGTTCCCTTCGAGGTGAACGAGCCTTTGCCGCAGCGTCGCGTTTTCCTTCTCGAGCTCGCCCGCACGCACCGAAAGCTTCGGATCGGCTTCCCACCAGTTGATGCCGAGTTCCTTCGCCTTGTCGACCGAAGCCACCAGAAGCCGGAGCTTGATATTGAGGAGATCGATCTCCACCAGCGAGATCGTGATGTCGCCGGCAATGACGATCCCTTTGTCGAGTACGCGCTCGAGAATGTCGGCCAGATTGGTGGTTTGAAGCGAATGTTCCATATTGTGTTCGACCCGGCTGTACTTACGAAGAATTGCGGCAGAGCACGCAGTTTCCGTGTGCGCTGACGCTGCTCATGACTCTTCCATCATCTGGTCGCGAAAATAGCGGCGGGTGCGCCGGTAGCTGAGCAGAGTGCCGGTCGGTCCGATCACGGCCTCGTAGGCGGCAAGCACGTCGGTCGCCGCCGGTATGCGCCGAAGCTCCACCAGATCGACGACGACATGCCAGCCATCCGGCCTGTGCTCGACGGCGGAAACGTGATCGGCATCGAGCCCGGTGATGGCCTCCAGCTCGGCCTTCGCGTGCTTGGCGATGTCCGCAGCGTTGTTCGTTTCGCCCTTGCGGCGTCCGATGGCCCTCGTTCCGGCCGAGCCGCCGTCCGCCGCGGCATCGGCCCCCCTGTCACGCGGATGCAGTCGGTCGGCCGCCGTCGTTGTTTCGGGAGCGATCAATTCGCTCTCGATCAAAGGCGTCTCTTGCCTTCGCAATGTCTCCGTGAGGCGACGTGCCATGAGCTAACGTCCTTCCTTCATTCCTCGTGCAACATCGAGCCGCTCGAGCAGTTCGTTCTCCGCTCGTTCAAAATCGTCGAGCGTGATCTTCCCAAGGTCGTATTGCTGCTCGAGCCGGAGGAGGTCCCTGCGAATATTGTCTTCGTCGTAAAGCTCCCGCTCGGCATGCTCGGCGATCGTCTTGACGATCCACAACACGCCCTTGAGCGGACCGACGACTGGTGCCGTCGCGATCGTGCTGAGCAGTCCCATCGTCTACCTCACTGGTCCTTGCCGTCGTCGGCCGCGCCGCCGTCATCACGTGGCCCAACGCATGCTGACATTCACGAAATTGTAGGGGGCGACCGGCCCGACGCATTTGATGAGCAGACGGCGCCCCATATCCGCGTCGAGCGCACGCACCATGGCGTCGAACTCCGCCTCCTTCGCTCGCGCGATCAGGAATGCGGCATTGACCACCATGTGATCGGCCATCGGCGTGTTGACCTGCGTCTTCTCGGCAAGCGGGCGCAGGCGTTGCAGGATGCCGTCGGCGTCGCGGTCGCGGCGGCCTTTCAGCTCGCTCTCGACCAACTCGCCGAGACGGATGCGGTCGTAATAGGTCTCTTCGAGCGCGCGGCCGGCGAGACCGTTCCGCACGCGGCGGATCGTCGGGTTATCATGAACGATTTCCTGAAAGACCACGTCCTCGTACCAGAACGCCTTGAGCCCCATCTCGATGCGGCCGTCCATGCCGTCGAGCAACGCGGTGAGCTCCCGGTAGCGCGCCTCGAGCAGCTGTTCACGCACGGCATCGGAGCTCGGCGCGACGCTGTCGAAGCGGACCGGCAGCACGGTGTAGTCCGCCATCACCTCGTCGAGCACGCGCATATGCGCCATCATGTTGCGCCGCGTATTGTCGTATCGCGCCTCCGGCGAGTCGCTGGCGACCACCGCCAGGTCCTCGAAATTGATGGTGTGGACCACGTCGCCGCGCTCCCCCATGCCGAGCGTCTCGAAGGTCCGCGGCTCGCGACACCGCACGATGCAATAAAGATACTGGCCGACCGCGCTTTCGGCGTGAACCTTCGGAGCACGTTGGGGAGCGAGCCTCATGCGAAACCCTCGTCATGTCCGATGGCGCCGCGCGCAACCGCTGTCGGCTCCGCCCGCGGTGGCCGCCGCCGTCGTGGGTCGAACGGCTCGCCAGCGCGAAGCGAACCTGCAAGTGCCGTTTGCGCAATCCGCGGACGAGAATATCCAGCGCCTCGCCGCTCCATTTTTTGGTTTCGGCGGCGCTCCAATCGGTCCGCAGCAGCAGATAATGATCGCGGCATTGCTCATAGAGCGGCAACGCCGCCGGGTCGACGTGCGACAGCACGCCCTCGATGAGCGCCGCCTCGAGCGCCTCCGCCTGCTGCCGCCGTTCGGCGCGCAGAAACGGCGCAATTTCCAGGGCGAACACCAGATGCGCCTGCAGGTCGCCGACCAGAAGCAGCGCCGCGGCCTGTTCGGCGCTCAGCTTCCGTGCAACGACCCGCTGTTCCAGGTTCTGCGCCAGCGACGAGCGCCAGACGACGCTCAGCTTGGCCTTGTCGACGATCTTTCTGTCCAGATGAAACAGCGCATTGCCGAATCCGGCGCGCACCGCCATCTCGTTCGCGAACACCTCTTGCGGCGCGTGAACGCACATGCGGTCGGCCAGAAGATCGATGACGGGCGCGACGGCCGTCGCGATCGGCCCGTCCACCGTGACTTTGACCGACAGGGCGCGAGCCGCCTGCACGGTTTCGTTCTCGGCGAGCGGATGGCCGTGCTCGTGGGCCAAGAGGCCGCGCAGCGCGACGTCGTCATGCCAGAGGCCGTCATGTTCGAGCGCGCCGCGATTGACGAACACCGCGCATTCGGAGAGATCGTCGGCGTCGTAGACGTTGACCATGGGACGGCGATCGATGTCGTTGGCGACCACCGTGGAAAGCGCCGTCGGCGCCTTTGATTTGCAGAACGAGCGGCTGCAGGTCCTCGAGCACGAACATGTTGACTCGGGCGTGCGGCCAATGGCCGAGACGGACGTAGTGGCGAATGACCGCTTCCTCCTCGCGGATCAGCCGATCGACGTCGCACGGCCGGTCCGCCATGACCTGCAGAACGGTGTTTTCCACGCGATGGCGGGAAAAATGCTCGATCGCATTCGTCATGGCTCACGACTTCTTCAATCGCAGCTCCAAGCAGGCCGTTTTTGAAGGACCGCTGCATCGACGCGGCGTCGACCGCGCTCGGCAGCAGCACCTCCTTGGCGTAACGCCGTTCGCCCGACGAACTGAGCGAGAGGATGTCGCCGCGCACCTCGACGTGGATCGCCTCCTCCCGCACGCCCGGAAGTTCGGCGGCGACGACGATCTCGTGCTCTTCGTCGAAGACGTCGATCAACGGCTCGCGCACGTCGACCACTTCCGGCCCCTCGCGCGTCGAGCGGATATTGCCGAACCGCTCGATATGGGGCTCGCCGCCGAGACCGACCCGCACGCTGACGCCGTAGACGCCGTGGGCCTTGTCGCCGAGCCCCTTGACCTTGAACTCGCCGGTGCGCTCGATTTGACTTTCGCCGGCCTCGACCAGCTTGCCGAGCACGCCGACGAAATCGCCTAGGCCCTTGAACAAGGACCCAAAGCCGATATCCACATCCGCGTGGCCTTCCGCGCGCATGCGCATGCTTGCGTGCACTCGTCTTCCGGTTCGACATGATCCTAGACCTCCAACAACGTTGCCTCACGCGGCGCCGTCTGCCGGCGGCGGTTCAATATTCCAAATTCATCGGCTTCTTTTGCGGAGAAGCGGCCGCGCCGTCGCCCTGCCCGCCCGCTGCGGCCGCCGCCGCCCGCCTGCGTCTCGGGCCGATGCGGCACGGTGCAGGCGCGGACCAATCGCCCGACCTCGACCATCTGCTTTTCCACGAGGGTCAGGCGCTCTCTGGTCACTTGCTGTTTCTCGGTCCACACGGCGAGTTGGCGCTCGAGCAATCCGCGTTGATGGTCGAGGCGGGCGAGCTTCGTCGTGAGCGTGCCGGGTTGCGCCTTGGCGCGCACGACATGCAGCGCCTCGATCCCGCCGGTCTCGTGAACTCCCCGGACATGTGCCATCGTTTCCTCTCCGTGACGCTACGCTTGCGTCAACTGTTCCGCCGGACCGGCCGAGCCGCCGTCGCGGTCGCCGCGGCTCCGCGCCGGATTGCAGTGATGGTCGATCAAGCTCATCAGCATCTTGCGCTGCTGGACGCGTTCATCCTTCGCGCGGCTCGAGAAGGAAGCTCTGGCGCCGAGCAAATCGAGGCACGTTTGCACGAAGCGGGGATCGGCCGATGAAACCCGCAGGTTCTGCCCCGCGACCACCCGCGCGATCATGATGCTGCCCCGCAACGTCGGCGCCTGGTCGTATTCGCCCGAGGCCCGATAGTCGCGCACCAGATCGACGATGCGCCCGACCTTCGACTCATGCAGACCGGACCGCGCAACGGTGATGGCCATTTCGGTCTCGCGGTCGAGATAATCGACGTCGATCATGACCATGCGGTCGCTCAACGCATCTTGCGCATCGTGCACGCCGGAATATTCCTGCGGATTGCTGGTGAAGATCGCATGGAAGTGCGGATGCACCCTGATGTAGCTTTCGTTCTGGTTGGGAACCGGCAAAACCAGCAGCCTTTCCTCCAGCACGCCGAGAAGAATATTGTTGGCTTCCGGCCGCGAGCGCGTGAACTCGTCGTAAATGAGCGTGTGGCCTTCGCGGCAGGCCGTGGTCAGCCGGTGATCGGACCAGTGCCGCGTCGCATCCTCCTCGTATTTCGTCACCGTGTGGATGTAGCGATCGACCACCTTGCGGTATTGGTAGCCGAACTGACCGCCGACCAGATTGGACGTCGTCATCTCATCGTCGCCGGTGAGGAACACCACCGGCCGTCCTAACTGGGCCGCCACATGGAAGGCCAACGTCGTCTTGCCGGAGCCGGCCGGGCCGCGAAAATGCACCGGAAAGCCGGCACGCAAGTAACTCAGCGCCCGATTTCTCAGATCCTGCACCGCGGGGGTCTCGACGAAATTGGTGCTCGCGCGCAGCGAGATCGTGGTTCCGGCAAGCTGGGGAACCGAACGCGACGCCATCGGCATGTTGGCCTCTCTCCGCATGTTCATTCGCTCACATTGGCGCGCCGGTCGGCGCATCCCGGGACGCTCTCGAACTGCAGGGCGCGATACCATTGCTGCCGCATGGCCTGGTAACGCTCCGGCTTGCCCTGCCACGAACGAAACTGCTCATGGATGCGCCGCAGCGCAGGTTCGCACTCGAGCCAGAAATCGTCGTCGAACGGCGCAACGACGGCACGCCGCGTGAAATGCGCCTGCCGGGAGAGACTTGCCGCCATGCTGCGCTCGAAATCCGTCCCGAAACCCGCCGACTGCTGCGTGACCACGTAGGCGACGGCATCGCCAAAGCCCAGGGCGAACGCCCGATCGAGCCCGAGGTCGCAGGCGATCGATGCCGCCAGGACGGACAACACGCGCACCAGCGCTTCGAGCTCGTCTTCCCCGCAATTCGCGCCGCTGCGCGCCAGCTGCACCAGATCGGAGTAAGCCAGTGGCAAGCCACGCTGCGAATGCCGCGGCGGCAGCAGCGTCAGCGTGAAGGCGTCCGGCGTGAAGCGCCCCGTCGCGCCATTCGCGCCGAGCGTCCGTGACAGCTGTTTCCACAACACCTCGAGATGCGACCAAGCGTCGGAAAAATCAGGCAGCAGCACGATCTCCGGATAGAGCCCGTCCCGCACCAGCACGCGGCAGGTCAGGCCGGTCAAGGCCTGCAGCGCCGGCGGCAGGGTGATTTCGATGCTGCCGCTGGTTCGCCCTGCGGATCTGATTTTGCCGGTGCCAAGGAGCATGGATTACTCTCGTTAACTCGTTCTCGAACTCGAACGCCGTAGCGGCTGGTCTAGCGTCTCATCTAGCGCCGGCTCTAGCAGATAAGGCGCCCGCGCTTACTCACCGCGCCCGGCGCGCCGCGGTTCAGCCGTAGCACCGCTCGGCCATCCGTCGATCTCACGACTTTTTCGTCGGCGTTTTCCTAAGCCGCCTTGCTGTGCTTGAAATCCGACCAGATTTCATGCGTCTTCATGCGTTCCGCATGCATGCCATCGACGAATTTCATGGTGGCGGTGTGCAGTTTCCGACGGCCCGCTTTGAGCTCGGCGGTCTGGTGCTTGGCCATTTTTCGGTGCGCGTTGGCGAGTTGCACGACCGTCGCGCCGGCGGCATCCCGCAATTGCGCAGCCTGCATCGCGATGTCTTGAACTTGATGTTGAAGACCGGTCCGAAAACGGCTCGCGGCCCGCACGCGCGCGTTGGCGAAGTGAGCGATCTCGCTCATCGTCGCGTTGCGGTGCGCCGCCACGTTCTTGACCGTCGCCGCGAGCTGCTTCTGTGTCTGCACGACCTGGTGCGCCATCGCGCGCCGATGGCCGGCCACATCACGGCTCAGCGCGGCGAGAAATTTCTGCATCTCGGCGCGGTAGTCCCGAACCATTTCGCCACGCATTTCCGCGCACTCGGCCAAGGTCGCCTGCGTGGCCTTGCGCATTCTGTCGATCATCGACTTGCGGAACGCCGCCGCCTGCGACAGCTCTTTCGTCAGACGCGCCATCTCTCGTGGTCGTGACATGGAATGCCTCGCTTACTGGCTGGGCGGGCGTTGCCTTAGCTCGTCCGCTATTGCCTGCGTGCCCGTCCAAAAAATAGCGGGTCGAAGTGGCCGCTGCTGCCGCGAGCAAACTGGCAGCCACTTCGCTCCACGACGCACAGCCTCAGGCCTCGGCGGATGCCGTGAGACCGATGGCCTCCGCGTATTTCAGATACGTGTCGACGCCGGCGACGACGATGCGGGCTTCGATCGCGAGCAGCTCGATCCCGACCAGCGACACGCGAGCCCACGCGTCGATGACGACGCCCTTGTCGAGAATGCGATCGACGACCTCGGCGAGGCTGGTCGACGCGATGGTCTTTTCCACTGCCATGTCTTTTTCCTCAGGTTGCATGCGGTCCGTTGACCACCGCCACGAGAGCACAGTCGCGGCCTGAGCGTTAGCTGGGTGGAATATCTCGGCCGCAAGGGGTTTTCCCTAAGCGCGCGTTTCGGCGCGCGAGCGCTTGTGCGTTCAGTCGCCGTCGACGAGGCTTTCGCAGGCGATCCTTTGCAGGCATGGCGGCGTGCTGCCGGCATGGCTTCGGCACTTGACGCAGCCGGCGATCTGCGTGACCAGCTTCACGACGTTGTCGGCGCCCATCTTCTGCATGAGGTGGCCGCGGTAGATTTCAATCGCCTTGGGGCTCACGCCCAGGCGCCGCGCCGTTTCTTTGTTCGACATGCCGTCGAGCACGCATTCCAGCACCTGCCGCTCCCGGCACGACAGCGTCGCGACGCGGTCCACCATGCGCTTGTGCTGCAACCAGGCTTGCAAGGCCACGGCGTCGCTGCGCACCCAGCGCTGTATAGCCTCGATCAGCAGTTCCTTGTCGAGCGGCTTCTCGAAAAATTCGACCGCGCCGAGCTTCATGATGCGGATGACCGTCGCCAGGTCGCCGTAGCCGGACATGAAAATCACGGGGACGGCCCTGACTTGCGACCGCAGCCAGCCGAGGATTTCGATGCCGTTGGATTCCGGCATGCGAAGGTCGAGCACGACACAGCCGGGTTGCGCCGGATCGAAACTTTCGACGAACATGGAAGGCGCCGCATAGGTCGCAGCGCGAAGCCCCACCGTCCTCAGCAACAGCTGCAACAAATCCCGCGTGCCCTCGTCGTCGTCGACCACGTGGACGAGGGCGTCGAGGGCTGCCGACTTGCCGTGGCCTTGACCGCTATGGGGGAGTGACGACACGCTCCGCCCCCTTGTTATGCCGCACCGACGATTCAAGCTGCAATTTTTTGGTGGCTGCACGAACGCATGCGGCGAGCCGCGCAGATTAGTCTGATTAGCTCAGTCTGGCGTTCAAAACGTTGCAAAGCAATAAATGGAGATCGTTCTATTTTTACTTACGGCGTTGCGACCATCAATAAAAGACAATTTCCTTCGCGGCATACGTGGAAGCACTTAGAGACCGGCCCGCGGCCGTGATCGTCAACGAACCAATCTTGCAACCGGACCGCAAACCGGTAGCAGCGGGAAACGATGACGTTTCGAAAAAGAGGTTTAGTGGCGCGCCCGAAGAGATTTCGAACTCCTGACCCCCAAATTCGTAGTCTGGTGCTCTATCCAGCTGAGCTACGGGCGCGGGTTGCGTCGGGCGGGATAGGCTACCGGCGACCGGTACCGCCTGCGGCGCGGGCTCTAGCTATAGGTTTCGCCGCTTGTTGGCAAGCGCGGCGGTTTCGCCGCCACCCGGCGAGCGCGGCGCCGCGGCTGGCGCATTCACGGTCTTGCCCGGCCATTTGCAGAGGTCGGCGATCAGGCACTTTTCGCACAATGGGCGCCGGGCGACGCAGATATAGCGGCCGTGCAGGATGAGCCAGTGGTGGGCGGAGAGCCGGTAGCGTTCCGGCACCACCGCCATCAGCTTCTCCTCGACTTCGAACGGCGTCTTGCCGGGGGCAAGCCCGGTGCGGTTGCCGACGCGGAAGATGTGGGTATCGACGGCGATGGTCGGCTCGCCGAAAGCGACGTTGAGCACGACGTTCGCGGTCTTGCGGCCGACGCCGGGCAACGCCTCGAGCGCGGCACGGTCGCGCGGCACCCCGCCGCCGTGCTGGGCGACGAGAATTTGCGACAGCGCGACCACGTTCTTCGCCTTGGTGCGATAAAGCCCGATGGTCTTGATCAGGTCGCGCACTTTGTCCTCGCCGAGCTTGGCCATCTTGGCCGGCGTGTCGGCGAGCGCGAACAAAGCGGGCGTCGCTTTGTTGACGCCGGCGTCGGTCGCCTGCGCCGAGAGCACGACGGCGATCAGGAGCGTGAACGGATTGATGTGTTGAAGTTCGGTCTTCGGCGCAGGGCTCTCGGCCGCGAACCGGCGGAACGCTTCGGCGACCTCGGCGCTTGTCCATGGCGGCGAAGTGCCGAGGGAGCCCTTGGCGCCGACCTTGGCCTGCGGCGTGCGGGCTTGGCTCGGCGAGGTTCGCGCCGGGAGCTTTTTCCCAGGACTTTTTCGCGTGGTGGTCTTTCGCGTGGTGGTCTTTCGCGCCATGTTTCCCGTATAGTGGTCGTCATGACAGCGGACAACGATACCGCGACCGAACCGGCGATCTTTTCGGCCGTCATCACCCCGCATCGCTCGCTCGACCGGACCGGCTTCACCGTGCTGATGGCGGCGCTCGCGGTCGTCAGCTTCGGCTCGGGGATTTTCTTCCTGATGCTCGGCGCCTGGCCGGTGTTCGGTTTTCTCGGGCTCGACGTGTTGATCATCTATCTGGCGTTCCGCGCCAATTTCCGCGCCGCGCGGGCCTACGAGATCGTCACCGTCACGTCTTCCGAGCTCACCGTGCGCCAGGTCAGCCATCGCGGCCGCGTCAAGGAATGGACGCTCAACCCGCTGTGGGTGCGGCTCGACCGCATCGTCCATGAGGAGTTCGGCATTCAGCGCCTGTTCCTGATCTCCGGCAGCCGCCGCGTGCCGATCGCCGCTTCGCTCGCGCCGCACGAGAAAGCGAGCTTCGCCCGCGCTTTGTCGCGCGCGCTCGGCGAAGCGCGGCGCGGGCCGACCCCGACGGCACTGGAGTAGGGGCGAAGTGGCGAATGGCGAATGGCGAATGGCGAATGGGGTAAGAAATGAACGAGCCTCTCCCCCATTCGCCATTCGCCATTTCGCCATTCGCCCTCTTCAGAAATCGGGTGGTTTGCACCGCGCGCGCGGCCTAGATCGGGAGCAATGAATGGAGGCATCCATGCTGTCGCCCGATCGCGTTTCCGACGTTTCGCCGCTCACGATTGCCGCCGCCGATTACGAGGTGGTGCGCCGCGCCATCGGCCATATCCGCGACAACTGGCGCGAACAACCAAGCATCGAGGCCATCGCCGAGGCCGCCGGCGTGACGCCGAGCGAGCTGCATCACTTGTTCCGCCGCTGGGCCGGCATCACGCCCAAGGCGTTCCTGCAGGCGCTCACCCTCGACGGCGCGCGGCAATTGCTGCGGGATTCGGCGAGCGTGCTCGATGCGAGCTACGAGGTCGGCCTGTCCGGCCCCGGCCGCCTGCACGATTTGTTCGTCACCCACGAAGCGATGTCGCCGGGCGAGTGGAAGGCGCGCGGCGAAGGCACCACCATCCGGTTCGGCTACCACCCCTCCCCGTTCGGCCAGGCGCTAGTCATGACCACCGAGCGCGGCCTCGCGGGGCTCGCCTTCGCCGACCCGGGCGAAGAGGAGAGCGTGCTCGCCGGCATGAAGGCGCGCTGGCCCAAAGCGGCCTATGTCGCCGACACCGGGGCGACCGCGCCGGTCGCGCGGCGCATTTTCGACCCGTCGCTGTGGCGGGCGGAGGAGCCGCTGCGCGTCGTCCTCATCGGCACCGACTGGGAGGTGCGGGTGTGGGAGGCGCTGCTGAAAATCCCGATGGGCAAGGTCGCGACCTATTCCGGCATCGCCGGCCAAGTCTGCACCCCAGCCGCCGCGCGCGCCGTCGGCGCCGCCGTCGGCAAGAACCCGGTTGCCTTCGTCGTTCCCTGCCACCGCGTCATCGGCAAGGCCGGCGCCGTCACCGGCTACCATTGGGGTCTGACCCGCAAACGCGCGATGCTCGGCTGGGAAGCCGGGCAAATCGCCTAGCGCCAAGTCGCCTAGCGCCTAAACCGTGCACATAGCTCCTGCGACGAATACGCGGAGCAGATCCGCGTGTGGCGATGTTGCATTGCACAATCGCCATCGCACCCTTAAACACGCAATCGCAATAAAGGGTGCCTCATGCCGTCCGGATTCGCCCGCAACGCCGTCGTCCTCGGCCTTCTCAGCGCCATCGGCCCGTTTGCGATCGACATGTATCTGCCGGCGCTGCCGGCGATCGCCGCCAACCTCGACGCCTCGACCGCGGCGACCCAAGCGACCCTGATGGCGTTCTTCGTCGCCTTCGGCCTGTGCCAGATCGGCTACGGCCCGGTGTCGGACATGGTGGGAAGAAAGCCGGTGCTTTATGTCGGCCTCACGCTCTTCATTATTGCGTCGATCGGCTGCGGCCTGGCGCCGACCATCCATTGGCTGATCGCCTTCCGCTTCGTGCAGGGCATCGGCGCCTCGGTCTCGATGGTGATCCCGCGCGCTATCGTGCGCGACCTGCACACCGGGCTCGAGGCGACGCGGCTGATGTCGCTGGTCATGCTTGTCTTCAGCGTCTGCCCGATTCTCGCGCCGCTGATCGGCTCCGGCCTGATCGTGCCGTTCGGCTGGCGCGCCGTGTTCGCCGGCATCACCGTCGCGGCGGCGCTCGGGCTTCTGATGGTGGTGTTCCTGTTACCGGAGACGCGGCTGCCGCAACACCGCATCGGCAACGATCTCAAAACCGTGCTCGCCGGCTATGGCGGCCTCTTGCGCGACAATCACTATCTGGCGCTGACCTTCATGGCGGCGTTCGGCATGGCGAGCTTCTTTGCTTTTCTGTCGAGTTCGTCGTTCATCTATATCGACCATTTCGGCATGACGCCGACGGAGTACAGCTTCGCCTTCGCCATCAACGCCATCGGCTTCATCGGCGCGTCGCAATTCAGCGCCCGCCTTGCCGCCCGCTTCGGCCTGATCCGCGTCGTCGCGACCGCGGTCGCCTGGTACACCGCGATGGCGGTCCTGTTGTTTGTTGCGACCGCCGCCGGCCTGACCAGTCTTGCCGTGCTGATGACATTGCTGTTCCTCTCCTTCACCGGTCTCGGCCTCGTCATCCCGACCTCGATGGTACTGGCGCTCGAACATCACGGCCGGATCGCCGGCATGGCCGCCGCGCTCGGCGGCACCCTGCAAATGCTCACCGGCGCGGTCATCATCGCCGTGGTCAGCGCGTTCTTCGACGGCACCGCCCTGCCGATGACCGCGACCATCGCGCTCTGCGCCGTCGCTGCCTTCACGCTCTCGCGCTTCACCCTGCGCGAGGGGCGGATGGCGGTGCGGGCGGCGGAGTAGCTCTCGACCTTTCCCCTCCCCCTTGTGGGGAGGAGAATGCATTGCGCCATCCGCTGTGCCGATGAGATAGAATGCCGGCCGTGAGCGGACCCATCACCTTCGTCGTCGGCGGCGCGCGGTCGGGCAAGAGCCGCTATGCGGAGAGCCTGATGGTCGCGCTCCCGCCCCCTTGGGCCTATGTCGCGACGGCGGAAGCGGGGGACGAGGAGATGGCGGCGCGGATCGAGGAACACCGGACGCGGCGCGGCGGCCGGTGGCGCACGGTGGAGGCGCCGCGCGACTTAGCGGCGGCGCTCGAAGCCTGCGCGGGCATGCCGGTGGTGGTCGATTGCCTGACCTTGTGGCTGTCGAATTTGATGCTGGCGGAGGCGGATATCGACACTGCGACCGCCCGGCTGGAACAGGCACTGGCGGCGGCGACGGCGCCCGTCGTCCTTGTCGCCAACGAAGTCGGGCTCGGCATCGTGCCGGCGACGCCGCTCGGCCGGCGCTTCCGCGACGCCCAGGGCGTGCTCAACCAGCGCATCGCCGCGCGCGCCGACAAAGTCGTGCTGATGGTCGCCGGCCTGCCGCTTGCGATAAAAGGGACACCATGAGCGATAACAGCGCCAGCGAGCAACCAAACCCGGCCGAAGCCGAGCGCCATCGCGCCAAGATGGCGAAGCGCAAGGCGGTGCAGGACGCCGAGGTCGCCGGCAAGACGATCGAGAAGGGCCTCCTGATCGTCCATACCGGCACCGGCAAGGGCAAATCGACTGCGGCGTTCGGGCTCGCGCTGCGCATGATCGGGCGCGGCCACCGCGTCGGCGTGGTGCAATTCATCAAGGGCGCCTGGCACACCGCCGAGCGCGACGCGCTGGCGCGGTTCGGCGAACAGGTCGTCTGGCACACCATGGGCGAAGGCTTCACCTGGGAGACGCAGGACCGCGCCCGCGACATCGCCGCCGCCGAACGCGCCTGGGCCAAGGCGCAGGAGCTGATGAACGATCCGAGCATCGCGCTGGTCATTCTCGACGAACTCAACATCGCGCTGCGCTACGATTATCTCGACCTCGCCGCCGTGGTCGCCGCGCTAAAAGCGCGCCGCGACGGGCTCCACGTCGTCGTCACCGGCCGCAACGCCAAGCCGGAATTGATCGCCGCCGCCGATCTGGTGACGGAGATGACGCTGGTGAAGCATCATTTCGCCGCCGGCGTGAAGGCACAGCCGGGCATCGAGTATTAATTTGGGCCTCGATCAAATGAATTCGTCATTGCGAGCGCAGCGAAGCAATCCAGAGTCAGCGGCAGTGACTTTGGATTGCTTCGTCGCTTCGCTCCTCGCAATGACGGTCTAACAATGATGGCAGCGCGCGCGCTGATGTTCCAGGGCACCGGCTCGGACGTCGGCAAGTCGCTGATCGTCGCCGGGCTCGCCCGCGCCTTCACCTCGCGCGGCCTCGCACGTGCGGCCGTTCAAGCCGCAGAACATGTCCAACAACGCCGCGGTGACGGCGGACGGCGGCGAGATCGGCCGCGCCCAGGCCTTGCAGGCGCGGGCGGCCAAGGTCGCGCCGAGCGTGCACATGAACCCGGTGCTGCTCAAACCGCAGAGCGACATCGGCGCGCAGATCGTGGTGCAGGGGCGCGTTCATGGCAGCGCCAAGGCCGCCGCCTATCAGGACATCAAGCGCGAACTGATGCCGTTCGTTTTGGACAGCTACCGGCGCCTGCGCGGCGAGGCCGATCTCGTGCTGATCGAAGGCGCCGGCAGCGCGTCCGAAGTCAATCTGCGGGAAAACGACATCGCCAATATGGGTTTCGCCCGCGCCGCGGATGTGGCCGTCGTTCTGATCGGCGACATCGACCGCGGCGGCGTGATCGCGAGCCTCGTCGGCACCAAGGCGGTGCTCGCACCGGACGACGCGGCGCTGATCCGCGGCTTCATCATCAACAAATTCCGCGGCGATCCTCACTTGTTTGCTGCGGGGATGGCGCGCATCGCGCAGGCGACCGGCTGGGCGGCGCTCGGGCTGGTGCCGTATTTCGCCGACGCGCGGCTGTTGCCGGCGGAGGATGCGCTGGCGCTGGAGCAAATACGTCCGGCCAAAGCCGGCGCGCGCTTGCGCATCGCCGTGCCGCTCCTGCCGCACATCGCCAATTTCGACGATCTCGATCCGCTCGACGCCGAGCCAGCGGTCGAAGTCCTGCGCGTGCGGCCGGGCCAAGCTCTGCCAAGCCAAGCGCTGCCGGGCGATGCCGACCTCGTCATCCTGCCCGGCTCGAAGGCGACCATCGCCGACCTGACAGCGCTGCGCGCCGCCGGCTTCGATATCGACATCGCCGCGCACCGGCGCCGCGGCGGCATGGTGTTGGGACTGTGCGGCGGTTATCAGATGCTCGGTACGAGCGTCGCCGATCCGGCCGGCATCGAAGGGCCGCCGGGGAGTGTCGCCGGGCTCGGACTGCTCGACGTCGAAACCACGCTGTCGGACGACAAGCGGCTCGAACCGGTGCGCGGGCAAACAAATGACGGCGCGCCGTTTGCCGGCTACGAGATGCATATCGGCGTGACCGAAGGCGCCGATTGCGCCCGGCCGTTTGCCCGGCTCGCCGACGGTACAGTGGAGGGTGCGGTGTCGCCCGACGGCAGGGTGATGGGCACTTATGTGCACGGGCTGTTCGCCGATGACCGCCAGCGCGCCGCGTGGCTGGCGCGGTTCGGCGCCGGCGCGGCGCGCATCGCCTATGACGATGCGGTCGAGCGTACGCTCGACGCGCTCGCCGCGCATATCGCGGCCCATGTCGATCTCGACCGCCTGCTCAGCCTGGCCCGATGATGAGAGCCGTGGCGGCGGCAAGGAGCGTGATCAAAATCGCGTCGGCGCGCCGGTAGAGCGCGAGCGCGCGGAATATATCGGCGGCTCCAGCGTCGCGGCGGCCGGCGCCCATGACGGCGTCTTCCACGGTCACGCCGCCATAGACGCGCAGTCCGGCGAGCGAAAGGCCGAGCGCGCCGGCCATCGCCGCTTCGGGCCAGCCGGCATTGGGCGAGCGGTGGCGCCATGCGTCGCGGCGCACGGCACGCCAGGCCGCGGCGGCGGAGGTGTCCCGGCTCGACGCCGCGGCGGCGACGAGCAGCAGCGCGGACAGCCGCGAGGCCGGCAAATTGACGAGATCGTCCAGCCGGGCCGCGGCCCAGCCGAATGCCGCATGGCGCGGCGTCTTGTGGCCGATCATACTGTCGGCGGTGTTGATGGCCTTATAGAGTGCGGCGCCAGGGAGACCGGCGATGACCATCCAGACGACCGGCGCGACGACGCCGTCGGAGAAATTCTCGGCCAGGCTTTCGATCGCCGCGCGGGCGACGCCGGCTTCGATCGAGCGCCTCGGTGTCGCGGCCGACGATGTGCGCCACCGCGGCGCGGCCGGCGTCGAGGCCGTCTTGGTCGAGCGCTTGCGCGACGGCGGCGACGTGGCGGTGCAGGCTGCGCTGCGCGAGCAAACTGCTGGCGATGATCGCCGTCGGCAGGATTCCGAGCGGAACCGCGCCGAGGCCGCGCGCGACCACGACGGCAACCGCGCCGACGACCAGCAGCAAAATCACCACCGCGCCGACACCGGGCAGGCGGCTCGTTCCTTCCCGGTTGAGCCCGCGATCCAACGCCGCGATCAGGCGCCCCATCCACGTGACCGGATGGCCGATCGCTTGCAACAGCGGAGCCGGATAGCCGATGGCGAGCTCGACCAGCATGGCGATGAGGGCAAGCGCGACGGACATGGTGCTTTCGCCTGATATCCCTCTCGGAATCGTTGACCCGGACGAAGCGCGCGCCGCATGGCGGCGACCTCGGCGCGGCGCGGCGCCAATTCCCTGGCGCCCCCGAACCTTTCATCGACCTATCGACCGGGATCAATCCCCGTCCCTACCAGCTGCCGCACCTGCCGGCCGAATTGTTTGCGCGCCTGCCGGCAGTCGACGCGCTGACCGAACTGGCGGTCATCGCCGCGCGCGCCTATGGCGCGCCGTCGGCCGCGTGCGTGGTGCCGGCGCCGGGGACGCAAATCCTGCTGCCGCTCGCCGCCGGCTTGGTCCCCACGGGACGCGCCGCGGTCGTCGTGCCGAGCTACCCGGAAC
The DNA here is from genome assembly GCA_963836095.1 of uncultured Pseudomonadota bacterium. Taxonomy (GTDB): domain Bacteria; phylum Pseudomonadota; class Alphaproteobacteria; order Rhizobiales; family Xanthobacteraceae; genus BOG-931. The sequence goes on along the minus strand of CAWIHU010000007.1, from coordinate 201,886 downwards.
ACACCCGCGCCGCGGCACTGGCGGGGCATCAGGTCGAAGCGGCGCGCGATATCGCCGACTGCGGCAACGCCGATCTTGTCATCGTCGGCCATCCCAACAATCCGAACGGCCGGCTCTTCGACCGCGCCGGCTTGATCGCGCTTGCGGATAAGCTCTCTGGACGCGGCGGCGTGCTCATGGTCGACGAGGCCTTCATGGATGTCGGGCCGCCGGGCGCGAGCCTCGCGCCGGACGTGCTGCGCGCCAACATCGTCGTGCTGCGCTCGTTCGGAAAGTTCTTCGGCCTCGCCGGACTGCGGCTCGGCTTCGCGCTCGCCGCGCCGGTGCTCGCGGCGCGCTTGGCGGCGATGCTCGGCCCTTGGGCGGTCTCCGGCCCGGCGCTCGCGGTGGGAGCCAAGGCGCTGGCCGATGCGGCCTGGATCGACCAAACACGGCGCGAGCTGGCGCAGGGGGCGCAAAAGCTCGATGCGGTCCTGATAAGCGCCGGCCTCGACATTGTCGGCGGCACCAGCTTGTTCCGGCTGGCGCGCTTGGCCGCGGCGCCCGCGCTGTTCGAAAAGCTCGGCCGCGCCGGCATCCTGGTGCGGCGGTTTCCCGATCATGCCGACTGGCTGCGCTTCGGTCTGCCGGCGGACGCGCAAGCGTGGCGCCGGCTCGCCGCCGCGCTCGCGTCCGGCTGAGCGAGGCATGCGATGACCGCGCCGGCGCCGAGAATATGGCGGAATTCGACGCGGCGTTCTGCGCGCGGCTGCGCGATCTCCTGATGTGGCGCCGCGACGTGCGGCGGTTTCGCCGCGATCCGCTGCCGGACGGCCTCTTGAAAACCTTGATCGATCTCGCCTGCCTCTCGCCATCGGTCGGCTTGAGCCAGCCGTGGCGCTTCGTCATCGTCGAGGACGCGGCGCGCCGCAGCGCGATCCGGCGAAAACTTCGCCGCCTGCAACGCCGCGGCGCTGGCGGCGCAGAGCGGCGAGCGCGCCGCGCTTTATGCCCGCCTCAAGCTCGCGGGTCTCGAGGAGGCGCCGTGCCATCTGGCCGTGTTCGCCGATCGCTCGACCGCGCAGGGCCACGGCCTCGGCCGCCACACCATGCCGGAAATGATCGACTATTCGGCGGTGACCGCCGTCCACACCATCTGGCTCGCCGCGCGCGCCCGCGGCATCGGCATGGGCTGGGTGTCGATCCTCGATCCCGCCAGGGTCGCCGCGACCCTCGACGTTCCCGCCGACTGGAAGTTCATCGGCTATTTCTGCCTCGGCTACCCGCAGCACGACGACACCGTTCCCGAACTGGAGCGGATGGGCTGGGAAGAACGGCGCCAGCCGTCGTCGGTCATCCTCGAGCGTTGAAAACGGCGCCAGGCCACGCGGCGATCTGTGCCAAATCAGGTCAGATCCGCTGGCACTCGCCTTGCTCTACGGTTGCACACGTATTTGCAAGGGGAGAAAGCCGTGTGGTCCCGTCGCCAATTTGCGCCTTTGCCGTGGCGGCTCGTCGCGGCAACATTTGCGGCGATTTCGTCGGCCGCCGGTACCGTACCGGCATCGGTGGTGCCGGCATCGGCGGATTACATGCGCAGCACGAACTGCGTCGGGTCCGGCGGCATGTCGTCCTGCATCACGAGGTGGAGCGACGGCGGCGATCCGCACATCATCGAAGTGCCGCAACCGTTCAGCGAGGATGCGCGCGCCCGCGCCGCGGCGCGCGACCGCAAATGGGTAGCGCGGTGCAAGCCGGTCATCCACCAGGACCGCTACGGTGTGCCGCGCTATTATTACGCCGCGCCGGGCTGCGAATTCGGCGTCGGCGGCGATTGATTTCCCGTCATTGCGAGCGCAAGCGAAGCAATCCAGAGTCATTGCCGCGGACTTTGGATTGCTTCGTCGCCCCGTTGGGGCGCCTCGCAATGACGACGAGACTTAACGCACCGAATTCGCCGACTTGGTTTGACGCTTGATCGCCGACGTGGTCACCACCTGCTTCGGCAAAGCGCTGGGCAGGTATTTGGCGAGGACGATGGGGTCGAGATCCTTCAGGCTGGTATCCGGCAGCCGATACCAGGTCTCGTTGCGGCCGAGGAGCTCGATGCCGAGATAGCCGCGCACCGTCAGCGTCTGGCTGTCCGGGCTCAAGGTCATCACCGCGTGGTAGATGTTGCCGTCGCGCGGATCGAGGATGTTGCCATTCTCGTAGCGCAGCCCGTTGTGCTGCATGTCCTTGATGATCGGCATGCCGAGCAGCGGCATGTTCCGGCGCTCGTCCTTGCAGCTCGTGCAGGTCGGCGGATTGGGGCCGTCGCTCGGCCGCGGAAACAGCTTGGCGGCGACGCCTTCATAAACCCCCGGCATGCCTTCCTGCTCGACGAACAGGAACCAGATCACCGACTTGCCGGTTTCCTCATCGATTTTCTGCCACAGCCCGGCCACCAGGGGGTCGGCGGCGCATGCGGGCGTCATGGCGGCGAGGAGCAGGACCAGCCCCGCGCCGATCAGCCGCGTGAGTTGTGTTGCCAAGGGAACTGCCAAGGGAGTTACCAAGCGTCTCGCCAGATCTTTCGCGAAGTGTCCTGCCAAGAGACCCCTCCATTCGTTCATATCAGCCCGAAGCAGCTCTGCCCGAAGCAGGACCGTTCAAAGCGGCGAATTGGCGCGCGTAGCGGCATTAACGACGCAAAACCACCGCTCGACAACGGTTATTCTTTCCACAATGCGGTGTTTTGAGGACGAAGCCGGCGCCTTCCGGCGGCGTTAAACCGTGAATTGGGGCATCTTATTGATTGCAATGCCGGCCCGGCCTACCATGATTGCACGCGGAAACGCCGTTTAATAAAAATCGGCTGGAGGATCTGACAGGCATGCCGCGCCCGGGGATAGCGTCACGTTCGAGTTTGGCTCTCGGCAATCTGCGCGCCATCGTCATTTTGATCGTGCTCGCGTTCCATTCGGTGCTGGCCTATCTCGGCTGGGTCGTGGTGAGCCACGCTCCGTTCACCGATCCGCCGTTCGATTGGCGCGCGTTCCCAATCGTCGATCCCAAGCACTTCTACGGCTTCGACCTGTTCTGCGCCTGGCAGGACGTTTACCTGATGTCGCTGATGTTCCTGTTGTCCGGCCTGTTCGTCTGGCCGAGCATGACGCGCAAGACCGCCCTCCTGTTCGCGCGCGATCGGCTGCTGCGGCTCGGCGTGCCGTTCGCCTTCGGCGTCATCGTCCTGATCCCGATCGCCATCTATCCGGCGTATCTCGCTACCGGTGCCACGCCGGGCCTTTCCGCCTATTGGCACGCCTATTTCGCGCTGCCGTTCTGGCCCAACGGGCAGCTGTGGTTTCTGTGGCAGCTCTTGGCGCTCAACTTCGTCGTCATCGCGCTCAATTGGATCGCGCCCCAGGCGCTGCCGGCGCTCGGGCGCGCCTCGGCGACGCTCGGCCAGCACCCGGCACGGTATTTTGCCGTGCTGGTCGCGGTCTCGGCCGTGGGCTATGTGCCGCTGGCGGTCGCCTTCACGCCCTGGGCCTGGTCCAATTCCGGGCCGCTTGCCCTGCAGTTCTCCCGCGCGCTCGTCTACTCGATCTACTTTTTCGCCGGGGTCGGCATCGGCACCGGCGGCATCGATAACGGCCTCGTCTCCTCCGACGGCCCGCTGGGGCGACGCTGGAAGGTCTGGCTCGCAGTCGCGCTCGGGACGCTGTTTCTGTGGATGGGGCTCACGTCGTTGACGATGAACGGCCCGGCGCCGCTCGTCATCGAGAGCGCCGCCGATGTCGGCTTCGCGCTCGCCTGCGCCGCCGGCTGCTTCTTCATGCTCGCGTCGAGCCTGCGCTTCGGCGTCAACCGCTCGCGCGCTCTCAACGGTCTCGGCAGCAACGCCTACAGCCTCTATCTGGTGCACTATGATTTCGTCGTTTGGCTGCAATACGCGCTCGTCGGCTCGACCCTGTTCGCCGTGATCAAGGGCGCGCTGGTGTTCGCCGGCACACTGGTCCTGAGCTGGATCACGCTCGTGGTCGTGCAGCGCATTCCGTTCGCCGCGCGGCTGTTCGGCGTGACGCCGGCAGCGCGTCTGAAACTGGGCGTGCGCACGCCGGCCGACATCTTCGCCAGAATCCGGCAGTTCGTCTCGCAGTAGTCGCTGTCGAGGCGCGGCGTCATTTGCCGGGTGGATTACGTGCCGGATTACGGGGACACCTTACTGGACTGGACTGGACCCTCCGACTGAGACACGGCTAAAAGGCGGCCGGCGGATTTCTCCAGCTTTTCGCCTTCGGTGCCGGCGGCTGGAGTATCGACGCGCGGCAAGGCCGAGGCGTTGCAAAGTCGTAGCCACGTTATCCCGGCAGCCGGGAAGCAATCTGCGCGCTCAGCGGCGGCTGACTTTTAAGCCGCCGTTCGAACGGGGAGCCATGTCGCGCTTATCGAGCCGAGCTCGCAGCCTGAAGGCCAGCACGACCAGAGCGACGCCGAATATCAGTGCATAGGCGCCTAACCACCATGTGAGCACCACAGCTCCGATCATCGGCGCCACGATGAGTAAAGCACCATAGAGCACCGATACGATGCCGCCAAAAATCAACCAGCCGCGGCCGTCGATGAATTGCAGCCGAGCAGGCGGCCGCCAACTCCAATATGCCCGTGAAGATCGCCCAAAAGGCGACCAGAAACACGAAAGCAACCACGGTAATTCCTGGCCAGAGCACGGCGACGGCGGCGACAGCCGATGTTGACGAGGCCTTCAAGCACGAGAAAGCCCCAGCGTTCATGCTGCCGCGCTGCGCGAACCGCGCTCACGATCCCGACCACACCATCGACAAAGGCATAAGCTGAAAAGACGAGAACCAGCGACAGCATTGTGGCGCCGGGTAGAAAGAGGGCAATCAAGCCAAACAGAATGCCAAGAACACCCCGTATGCCGATTGCCCACCAGTTCTGGGCCAGCACAGCGATCATCAGCTCATATACTGGCGATGCAGCGCCGCGGACACTTGTTTCACTCATGACATTCTCCTCCTCGTTTTATTTGTGACGATATTCGCCTCGGACGCCATCCTCGACGGTTTGCGCGCGTCCTTCACATCATACGCATGCCAAGCGCCAGCGCGATCCAAGCACCGCCGTAAAAAATCGAGGTCAATACCGACAAAAAGGCCGATTACCCACAGGCCGGACGCCGGCCATTCCGCAAAAACGAGCAGACCGAGCACCACGGTGATGAGGCCATCCGCCACCTGCCAGCCTCATCCGGCACCGTAACCGCTATCGATCCGACGTTTTGAAACAGCCCCCCGACCAGGAAGAACAGAGCCATATAGGCGGTCATGACCCCGGCGCCTATTACGTGTCGCGTTACAATAAAGAGGCCCGGTAATCCCGAAACGCATCGCCGCCAGCAAGATCCTGAAAAAAACCTGCCCAGTGCCCCACCATGACAGCTTGGGCGATCTCAATTCCTGAGGCAAGATCAGCAGCCATCCAAAGAACAGCATCGAGACGACGTCGCCGCAACCGTCGCACATGCGGCATAGTCCCCCGCCCGTTCCGATTCGTCCGCCGCGATTAGGATTTTCCTGCTGCCGACAGGTTCGATCGATCAGCCCGTCGACTTCGTTCGACTGTTGGCGCGCCATGGTCTCTCGCTGCGCAAGGCACGCGAAGTTTTGGAGCGGCTTGCGGTCAAGCGGCCTGCCGCGGTGGATTAACCAGAACATCCAGCCGCGCGAACGTCGTCTCGCCGAGTGTGGAAAAGCTCGCCGCTGCGTCGGTGCCGTGTTCGAATTACCGGATGTCGACGTGAAGCAGCTACGCGATAGATTTGGCAGCAGCTGCTTCCCGACCCGATTTCGCCGCATCTTTATCGGCAGGTGGCGAGCTCGATACGGTCATGGAACTTGGGTGAAAAGCCAAGCGCAAGGCCGTTTACGTCGTCCCGATGGGCCGGCGAAGGTTCTGCTCAGCCGTCGTTTCATTCGACTCGCAGAACCGCGAGGTGCTGTCATACCGCCGGCCTTGCTGTCGACGTACGTGCGCGGTAGTTTTCGAGCGTTCATACACGACCGCTCACCGGAAAAATTACGGTGACCCTTATGATCGCAGTAGCTCGCACCGAATTCCGCTTCACCCGCGGCGACCGTTGATCGCGCCTCACGCCAGCGCTTCCCGCGCCGCTTGCGCGAGCGCGGCAAGCCCGCCATCGAGATCGTCGACGATGTGCGCGTGCAGCACGCGCCGGCCGCGTTCGGCGAGCACGCGGAAATCGCCGCGCGCCTGCGCCGCCTCGATCACGCCGAAGCTCGCCGTGCGGCCGGGAATCTTCAGGTCGGCCGCGGGCTCCGCCGTGATCTGCAGGAACACGCCGGAGTTCGGGCCGCCCTTGTAAGCCTGCCCGGTCGAATGCAGAAACCGCGGACCGAATTGCAGGCAAGTCGCGACGCGCTTGTTGTCGCGCACCGCCGTGCGCAGGCCTTGCAGCGTCGCAGTCCGCGCCGCGTCGGCGGCAAGATAGGCGAGCACGGCGAAATAGTCGCCGTCCTGCAGCCGGGCGAAATGCGCCGCGAGCCAGCTGGCGAGCGTGCCGTCGGCGCCGGCCTGGCGCAGCGCCTGCGCGTTGCGCTCGTCGGTGAAGAGCGCGATGCCGTTCGCCTCGAACACCGGCGCCGCGGCGGGCAGCGCACCGGTGCGCTCGAACGCGTCCGTCATCTCGCGCGTCGCGATCTTGCTCGCTTCGACGTCGGGCTGGTCGAACGGATCGATGCCGATGACCGCGCCGGCAATGGCGGTCGCGAGCTCGAAGCGAAAGAATTCCTGCGCCAGATATTGCGGCGCCGCGAGGCCGATGCGCACCACCGCCTCCCCGGCGCGTTCGAGCGCAGCGGCCGCCGCGTCCTGGGCGGTGTCCGGCCGCGTCGCATCGCGCAGATAGACGAACAGCCGATGGGCGTCGTAGCTCGCCGGCGGCGCCAGCGGTTCGCCGTCGACCGGGATCACGCCCCGGCCGTTCTTGCCGGTCGATTCGGCGACCAACTGCTCGACCCAGGCGCCGAAGCCGGCGATCGCGGGCGAGGCGATCAAGGTCAGCTTGTCGCGGCCAAGCCGGGCGAGAACGCCGATGGCGAGGCCGAGCGCTACGCCGGGATTTTCCGCCGGCGGCACGTCGGGCCCGCAGCCGCGCACCATTACGCGCGCGGCTTCGAGGAAGCCGCGCACGTCATGACCACTCGCCGCGAGCGGCACCAAACCGAAATTGGACAGGACCGAATAGCGCCCGCCGATACTGGGAACGCCGAAGAAGACGCGGCGAAAACCCTTCGCCTCGGCGGTCTGCTGCAGCCGCGAACCGGGGTCGGTGATGGCGACGAAATGCTTCGCTGCCTGCGCCGCGCCGATGGCGGCCGACGCCTTGGCGAGGAAATAATCCATCAACACATTCGGCTCGAGCGTGGTGCCGGATTTGCTCGACACGATGAACAGCGTGCGCGCCGGGTCGATGCGGCGCTCGAACGCCGCGACCTGGTCCGGATCGGTCGAGTCGAGGACATGAAGTTTTGGAAATCCCGCGGCGGAGCCCAGACTTGCCGCCAGCACTTCCGGCCCGAGGCTGGAGCCGCCCATGCCGAGGAGCAAGATGTCGGTGAAATTCGCCGCGCGGACCTCGCGGGCGAAATCCTGCAAGGATGCGACATCGCCGAGTGCCTTCTCGACGATGTCGAGCCAGCCCAACCATTGCGCTTCGCCGCGCCCGGTCCACAGCGTCGCGTCCTTGCTCCACAGCCGGCGGATGTTGCCGCGCGCGCGCCAGTCCTCGCTCGCTTTTTTGACTGCATCGGCGAGCGGCGGCGGCAGCGCGATCGTCTGCGAATTCTGCTTGTCGCCCAAAGCGCGTCGCCGTTTGGCGGCGAGCGCGCCATTGAGCTTGTCGAACGCGTCGGCGAACAGCGTGACGCCGTCGGCGGCGAGTTCGCCAGTGATGGCATCGAGCGAAATGCCGGCGCGGCCGAGCGCGGCGAGGACCGCGTCGGCGCCGGCCAAGTCTTCCGTCAATGAGCCTTCGGTCAAGGAATTGCGCACCTTGCCGTGGTCGCGGAACGCCTCCAAGGTCGGCATCGGCATGGTGTTGACGGTGTCGGGGCCGATCAGCTCTTCGATATAGAGCACGTCGCTGTAGGCCGGATTTTTGGTTCCGGTCGAGGCCCAAAGTAGGCGCTGCGGCGCGGCGCCGGCGTTGGCGAGCCGCTCCCAGCGCGGTCCGGAAAAGCACTTTTGCCACAGCCGGTAGGCCGCCTTGGCATTGACGACCGCGACCTTGCCGGCAAGCTTCGCCAGCGCGGCGCGTTCGCCCTCGTCCGAACTGCGGGCGATCTTTTCCGCGATCAGCTTGTCGGCGGCGGTATCGATGCGGCTGACGAAGAAGCTCGCGACGCTGGCGATGCGGTCGATCGGCGCGCCGGCGGCGACGCGCTCCTCGAGCGCGCTCAAATACGCGTCGATCACGTCCTGGTACACAAGCTGCGCGAACAACAGCGTGATGTTGATATTGATGCCCTCGGCCAGCAATTGCCGGATCGCCGGCAGCGATGGCGCGGTGGCGGGGACCTTGATGAAAATATTGGGGCGGTCGACGGCGCGCCACAGCCGGCGCGCCTCGACGAGCGTTCCCTGCATATCCATGGCGAGGTAGGGCGACACTTCCAGGCTGACAAAGCCGTGGCGGCCGGCGCTTGCCTCGTACAGCGGCCGGAACAGGTCCGCGGCGGCGGCGATGTCGGCCGTCGCCAGCCGCTCATAAATATCGCCGATTGCGACTTCGCCGGCGCCGGCAAGCCGGGCGATCTCCGCGTCGTAGGTGTCCGAGCCGCCGATCGCCTTCTCGAAGATCGCGGGATTGGAGGTGACCCCGGCGACGCCATCGTCGCGAATGAGCCGCGCCAATTCGCCGCTCGCGATGAGGTCGCGGCTCAGCACGTCGAGCCATACCGCCTGGCCTTTGTCCGCAAGTCTTCGCAATGGGTTAAGTCTTCGCAATGGGTTCATGACGCCTTTCCGCTTCCCGGCCGCCAGCAGCGCGGCATGTTATGCGGCCTGCGCCCTGCCGCCGCAACCGAACCCGGAACTCGCGGCGCCGGAATGACCTCGCGGGTAATGACCCTGCCTTGTTTGCCGATTACAATCGCCGGCGCGGCGACGCGATGCCGTCCGGAACACGAACGAGGCGCTGCCATGATGCGCACGACGCGGTTGCGCGCGCCGGCCTTGCTGATCGCCATGGTTTTGGCGGCGGTTTTGGCGCTGCCGGCGGTGTTCGCCCCGCCGGCCGCAGCCGGCGCGTCCCAGCACGCAGTGGTGCTCGACATCGACGGCGCGATCGGTCCCGCCACGGCGGACTATGTCGTGCGCGAGCTTGGCGCGGCGAAGCCGGGCGAGGTCGCGCTGGTGGTCCTGGTGATGAATACGCCGGGCGGCCTCGACACCTCGATGCGCAAGATCATCAGCGCGATCCTCGCCTCCCCGGTCCCGGTCGCCACCTTCGTCGCCCCGAACGGCGCCCGCGCCGCCAGCGCCGGCACCTATATCGCCTACGCCAGCGCGATCGCGGCGATGGCGCCGGGCACCAATATCGGCGCGGCGACGCCGATCCAGCTCGGCAAGAATAACGACAGCGACGACGCCGAGACCCGCAAGATCGTCAACGACGCCGTCGCCTATATCCAGAGCCTCGCCGCCCTCAACGGCCGCAACGCCGAATGGGCGACGCAAGCGGTGCGCGCCGCCGCCAGCCTGCCCGCCGCCAAGGCCCTCGAGCTTCACGTCGTCGATGCCATCGCCGACAACGTTCCCGACCTGCTGCGCCAGATCGACGGCCGCACCGTCGTCGTCGCCGGCAAGCCGCAAAAGCTCGCCACCGCCGGCCTCGAAGTCGAGACGAAACCGCCCGGCTGGCGCCTGGAGCTTCTCGCCCTCGTCACCGATCCCAACGTCGCCTTCATCCTCATGCTGGTGGGGATCTACGGGCTCATTCTCGAACTGTTCAATCCGGGCACGGTGGTGCCGGGGCTCGTCGGCGCCATCAGCCTCGTCGTCGCGCTCTATGCGCTGGCGCTCATTCCGATCAATTACGCCGGCGCGGCGCTGGTCCTGTTGGGCATTCTGCTGATGGTGGCGGAGGCGCATATCGGCGCCTTCGGCGCGCTCGGCGTCGGCGGCATCGTCGCCTTCGTCATCGGCGCGCTGTTGATGTTTCCCTCGCAGGCGCCCGGCTTCGCGCTCTCCGGCGGCGTCATCGCCGGCACGGCGATCGCCAGCGCCGCACTCTTCATTGTCGTACTCACGGTGCTGCTGCGCGCGCGCCGCCGGCCGGTCGTGACCGGCAGCGAGGCGCTGATCGGCGCCGAAGGCGAGACGGTCGCCTGGGACGGCGGCGAAGGCCGGGTGCGGATCGCCGGCGAAATCTGGCGCGCCCGCGCCGCCGCGCCGCTCGCCGCCGGCAGCCGCGTCAAGGTGCTCGGCCGCGACGGCCTCGTTCTGCGCGTCGAAGCGGTCGGAACGGGATAGACAACGTATTGTGCGCGTTCCCGCGTAAACACACTCGTCATTGCGAGCGAAGCGAAGCAATCCAGAACTCTGTGCCGCCGACCCTGGATTGCTTCGTCGCTTCGCTCCTCGCAATGACGATAGAGCAAGGAGCACGGCCATGTTTCTTCCAGCCCTCGCCGTCATCGTCTTTCTGGCACTGGTCTTCTTCTACGCGTCCGTGAAGGTGCTGCGCGAATACGAGCGCGGCGTCGTGTTCACGCTCGGCCGCTACACCGGACTGAAGGGACCCGGCCTGTTCATCCTGGTGCCGTTCATTCAGCAGATCGTGCGCGTCGATCTGCGCGTCGTCGTCGACGAGGTGCCGCCGCAGGACGTGATTTCCCGCGACAATGTCTCGGTCAAGGTGAGCGCCGTCATCTATTTCCGCGTGGTCGATCCCGAGCGCGCCATCATCCAGGTGAGCAATTACCTGATGGCGACGAGCCAGCTGGCGCAGACCACGCTGCGCTGGGTGCTGGGCAAGCACGACCTCGACGAGATGCTGGCCGAGCGCGACAAGCTCAACGCCGACATCCAGGAAGTGCTCGACAAGCAGACCGAAGGCTGGGGCATCAAGGTTTCCAATGTCGAGCTCAAGCGCATCGATCTCGACGAAAGCATGGTCCGCGCCATCGCCCGCCAGGCCGAGGCCGAACGCGAGCGCCGCGCCAAGATCATCAATTCCGAAGGCGAGCAGCAGGCGGCGCAGAAGCTGGTCGAGGCCGCCCGCATGCTCGCGGAAGTGCCGCAGGCGATGCAGCTGCGCTACCTCGGCACCCTGTTCGACATCGCCAGCGAACGCTCCTCCATGATCGTGTTCCCGTTCCCGATCGAGTTTCTGAAAGCGTTCGGCGGCGCGGCGGAGAAGCCGTGACATGGCTTTTCCTCACCGCATCGATCTCACATCGTCATGCTGAGGTGCTCGACGCGAAAGCGTCGAGCCTCGAAGCACGCGCGGTGGCGCTGTGATGCGTCCTTCGAGGCGCGCTGTCGCGCGCACCTCAGGATGACGAGGCAGGCGATGATTCCGTCTCCAATAGAAGGACATTCACTTGACAAATCGTCGCTAAATGAGGTACAAGACTACGAATCTCGCCCATCGTAAAAGGACGCCGGCCGGGTGACTCTGTCTGGCGGGGCGAGTGCGGTTCCCGCGGGTCGCGGCTCGTCACCTGCGGCTCTCGGGCGGCTTGGGCAAGACACGCCCGACCGGCATCACGACCGGTCTGCGGGTGCAATCTCGCTGGGCTGGGACAGCAAGGCGCGGGTAATGCCCGCGAGTGACGCATGGAAGCCGGCCGTCGGCTTCGCGTAAAAATGCGTTGCGATGCGCTCCGTCTTTCGAACCATCGGGACGCGCGCTCTGAACTGTTCCCGGGAAGTCGCGTGGCTCGAGCTGAGCGGTGGCGTTCGGTCGCTGCCGCAAGTGCCGTGGTGGAACGCCGAGAGGCGAGCGCGCCCCCTCCCAACCCTCCCCCGCGAGCGGGGGAGGGAAAGAGACAAAGGGCGCGCGCCGTGCCCCCTCCTGTGTCCTCCCCCGCATGCGGGGGAGGATGAAGGTGGGGGCACGGAGGTTACGGAACAGCGCCTTTCGGCGTTCCGCTTTCCTTTTTTGGCTACATCCGCGCCTGATCGTGACGGCGAGCGGTCCCACCACCGGTGCCGTCTGACGAAGATCGGGCTCGGCCGTCGTCGTGACGTTTGGTATGGCAAAGCTCGGGCACGAAGGGGCGCCGCGAGAACGGTCTTTCATGTCGTTATGGCCGTCCGCACGCACGGTACCGCCGCGCCTCCCTGCGCGGTTTTTTGTGCTCCGCGCCGTTTAAGGTCGCGGACGAGGATAATTCGCTTGAACGCCGCGGCACGGATGTTATGGGAGCGCGGGTCAGGGCGCGACCCGAGCAGCCACCGCCACCGCGCTCGTCATCAATAAATCGCCATGAAGAATCTGTGACAGCATGGATCGACAGACGGGCGCCGACGAAATTCGCGGGATCGTACCGATTTCGGTCGGTGACTGGGCGAGGCTGTTCAGCCGCTGGGACGTGCTGGCGGTCCTGTTGATCCTGGGACTGCTGGTGTTCTTCTCCGAGGCGAGCCGGCATCTGTTCGCGCCCTTGACCGAGCTCGAGCGGTCGCCGACCTCGCTCAATCCCGCCAATCTGCCGGAATACGCCGCGCGCACGACATTGCGCATGCTCATCGCCATGGCGCTGTCGCTCCTCTTCACCTTCACCTACGCGACGCTCGCGGCCAAGAACAAACGGGCCGAACGGATTTTGGTGCCGCTGCTCGACATCCTGCAATCGGTGCCGATCCTGGGCTTCATCTCGGTCACCGTCGTGTTCTTTATGGCGCTGGCGCCGGGGCGCGTGCTGGGCGCGGAATTCGCCGCCATTTTCGCGATCTTCACGAGCCAGGCGTGGAACATGGCGTTTTCGTTCTACCAGTCGCTGCGCACGGTGCCGACCGAGCTGGTCGAGGCCTCGCGCAATCTCCGCCTGAGCCCGTGGATGAGCTTCTGGCGCCTCGACGTGCCGTTCGCGATGCCGCAGCTCATCTGGAACATGATGATGTCGATGTCGGGGAGCTGGTTCTTCGTCGTCGCCTCGGAAGCGATCAGCGTCGGCAACACCACGATCACGCTGCCCGGCGTCGGCTCCTACATCGCGCTCGCGATCGAGCACCGCGATCTCGCGGCGGTCGCCTGGGCGATCGGCACCATGCTGATCGTCATCTTCATCTACGACCAGCTGCTGTTCCGGCCGCTGGTGGCGTGGGCCGACCGTTTCCGCTTCGAGCAGGAAGCCGGCGGCATCCCGCCGCAGTCCTGGGTGTTCGACGTACTGCGCCGCTCCGGCCTGGTCGACCGCATGACCCGGCCGTTCGCTTCGCTGTGGCGGCGCGCGCTGCTGGCGCGCTGGCCGGAGCGCGCCGCGCCGGTGAAGCGCGAGCCGCGCCGGCAGCAGCATCCCTGGATCACGTTTCAATGGACCGTGGTCCTCGTCGCGCTCGCCGCCGTGGCGCTGTGGCAGGTGGCGCATTTCGTCATCGCGGACATCACCCCCGCCGATATCGTCACCGTCGTGCTGCTCGGATTTGCGACGCTCGCCCGCGTCGTCGTGCTGATCGCGCTCGCCAGCGTGATCTGGGTGCCGATCGGCGTCTGGGTCGGGACGCGGCCCTACGCCGCCAATGTGGTGCAGCCGGTGGCGCAGTTCCTCGCCGCCTTTCCGGCCAATCTCCTGTTCCCGATCGCGGTGTCGCTGATCGTCGCGTTGCGGCTCGATCCGGATATCTGGCTGAGCCCGCTGATGATCCTCGGCACGCAATGGTACATTCTGTTCAATGTCGTCGCCGGCGCCATGGCGATCCCCTACGAGCTGCGCGCCGCCGGCGCCAATTTCCGCGTCCGCGGCTGGCTGTGGTGGCGGCGCATCGCGATCCCTGCGGTAATGCCGTATTACGTCACCGGCGCGATCACCGCGTCCGGCGGATCGTGGAACGCCTCGATCGTCGCCGAGGTCGCGTCCTGGGGCGACGTCAAGCTCGAAGCCAAGGGGCTCGGCGCCTATATCGCCCAACAGACCGAGGCCGGCGACTTCCACCGCATCGTGCTCGGCATCGCCGTGATGAGCCTGTTCGTCGTCATCATCAACCGGGTGTTCTGGCGCCCGCTTTACCATTATGCCGAACGCAAGTTCCGCATCTGAGGCGGCGGCGATCGCGGGATTGAACGAGCGTTACCGAAACCGATCAAAGCAGCGGAGCAAAGAAGGATCGTCATGAGTGCCGCTCTCCTCGATATTCACGCTTTGCGTCAGACCTTTCCGCGCGCCGACGGCGGCGAGCTCCTGGTGCTCGACGGCATCGAATTGGAGCTGAAACAGGGCCAGATCGTCGGGCTCCTTGGCCGCACCGGGTCCGGCAAGTCGACCTTGCTGCGGCTGATCGCCGGCCTGATGCAGCCGGCGGGCGGCTCCATCACCTATCTCGGCCAGCCGGTGAACGCGCCGGCGCCGGGCATCGCCATGGTGTTCCAGTCGTTCGCGCTGTTCCCCTGGCTCACCGTCTTGGAGAACGTCCAGCTCGGCCTCGAGGCGCTCGGCTTGCCCGAAACCGAAATCCGCACGCGGGCGCTGGCGGCGATCGATCTGATCGGCCTCGACGGCTATGAATTGGCGTTCCCGCGCGAACTGTCCGGCGGCATGCGCCAGCGCGTCGGCTTCGCCCGCGCGCTGGTCGTGCATCCGAACATTCTGTTGATGGACGAGCCGTTCTCCGCGCTCGACGTGCTCACCGCGGAAACGCTGCGCACCGACTTTCTCGAGCTGTGGGGCGAAGGCCGGCTGCCGATCAAGGGCGTCCTCATCGTCACCCACAACATCGAGGAAGCGGTGCTGATGTGCGACCGCATCCTGTTGTTCTCGTCCAATCCGGGCCGCATCATCCGCGAGATCGCGGTCGACTTGAAGCAGCCGCGCAACCGGCTCGATCCGGCGTTCCGCGAGCTGGTCGAGAAAATCTACGTGGCGATGACGCAGCGCGCGCCGACGGCGCCGCGGATCGGGGCGGCGGCCGGCACGGTCGCGACCTCGATCGACACCATCCTGCCGCGCGTCTCCGCCAACCTCCTGTCCGGCTTCCTCGAAACGCTGGCCGGCGATCCCTACAAGGGCCACGCCGACCTGCCGGTCATCGCCGACGAACTGCACCTCGAGGCGGACGAGCTGTTCCAGGTCGCCGACGCGCTGCAGATGCTGCGCTTCGCCGAGATCGAAGGCGGCGATATCAAGCTCACCGACGCCGGCCGACAATTCGTCGACGCGGGAACGGACGACCGCAAAAAGCTGTTCCAGCGCCAGCTGCTCGCCTATGTGCCGCTCGCCGCCCACATCCGCCGCGTGCTGCAGGAGCGCGCCAACCACGTAGCGCCGAAGAGCCGCTTCTTCGACGAACTGGAAGATCACATGAGCACCGAAGCCGCCGAAGAGACGCTGCGCTCGGTCACCGCCTGGGGCCGCTTCGCCGAGAGCTTCGCCTATGACGACGATTCGCAGACGTTCAGTCTGGAGAATCCGACGTAACGATCGCCGTAGGGGCGCCCCTTGTGGGCGCCCTGATCGAGGACGACCATGAGGACGGGCGGCCACAAGGGCCGCCCCTACGCAATGATCAAAAATTCACACCGCCACCTTTGCCTTGATGTGCGGGTGCGGCTCGTAGCCTTCGAGCGAAAAGTCCTCGTAGCGGAACGCGAACAGATCCTTGACCGCCGGATTGAGCCGCAAGGTCGGCAGCGGGCGTGGCTGACGCGTGAGCTGCAAACGAGCCTGCTCGATGTGATTGAGATAAAGGTGGGTGTCGCCGAAACTGTGGATGAATTCGCCGGGCTCGAGCCCGGTCGCTTGCGCCACCATCAGCGTCAGCAGCGCATAGGACGCTATGTTGAACGGCACGCCGAGAAACACGTCGGCCGAGCGCTGATAGAGCTGGCACGACAACGCGCCGTCGGCGACGTTGAATTGAAACAGGCAATGGCACGGCGACAGCGCCATGCGGTCGTTCTCCGCCGGATTCCACGCCGTCACGATCAGGCGGCGCGACGCGGGGTTTTTCTTGATTTCGGCGACGACGTTCGCCATCTGGTCGATCGTGCCGCCGTCCGCCGCCGGCCACGAGCGCCATTGCCGGCCGTAGATCGGGCCGAGGTCGCCGTTCTCGTCGGCCCACTCGTCCCAGATCGTGACGCCGTGATCGTGCAGATATTTGACGTTGGTGTCGCCGCGCAAGAACCACAGCAATTCGTAGATGATCGATTTGAGATGCAGCTTCTTGGTCGTGACCAGCGGAAAGCCCTGCGCCAGATCGAACCGCAGCTGATGCCCAAAGATCGAGCAGGTGCCGACGCCGGTACGGTCGCGCTTTTCCACACCCTCGGCGAGCACGCGCGCCATCAGATCGAGGTATTGCCGCATTGTTGTTCTCTTAATCGGGCGAATCCAATTTGTGACACTAAGCCTACACGAACGTAACACCGCCGTTAAGCCGACGGGAACCATTGGCGGCTAGACGATCCCTGCCGCAACGCACGTCATCGCCTCAACCACCGCCACCGCAAAGCCACATGTCGAATATCCGCTCGCCGCGTATCATTTTTTTTCTGCCGATCGCGGTCAAGGCGGTGTTGCTGATCGCCGTGCTGGGCGTTCTCTCGATCGCCGCCAACTGGTTCTGTCTCGACCGTTTCGGCGAACTCGACCGCATCAACGCGGTGGTGACGCGCCACATCGCGCCGGCGCGGCTCGCGCTCGCCGAAGCCAAGGCGGCGATCGAATCGTTCGGCGTCGCGACCTACAAGACCTACGCCGCCGCGGATGCGGACGACGCCAAGGAATCCGCCGACGAGATCGAAGGCCACTACAGCGCCGCCAAGAGCGCGCTCGACAATGTGCTGGTCGATTATCCCGCCGCCGCCGACGATGTCCACCGCATTCTCGGCAAGCTGGAACTCGCCCACGGCATCGCGAATGACCTCAAGGCCGCGGTGAAGCGCGGCGAATGGTATCAGGCCGAGCGCATCGCCGATTTCAAGTTCGATCCGGCGCGCGACGACGTGACGTTTCACATGGACCGGCTCATCAATATTCTCGGCGCGCGCTCGCGCGACACCGAGGCCGAGGTGGCGGCCGACAGCGCCCGCATCTACCGCACCACCCTCGTCATCCTCGCCCTCGGCACCGCCGCGGCGCTGATCGGCGCGTTCGTGATGACGCGGCTGTTCGTGACCCGGCCGCTGCGGTTGATGGCGGCGACAATGACGCAAATGGCCGAGCGGCGATCTCGGCGGCGCCGTCGCCGGCGCGCGTCGCGGCGATGAGATCGGCGCCATGGCCCGCGCGGTCGCCGTGTTCCGCGACAACGCCCTGGCCCTGCGCGAAGCCGAACACGCGCGCGCGTCCGACCGCGAGCGCGCGGCCGCGGAAAAATCGGCGGCGCTCGAGACCGTCGCGGTCGCGTTCGAACACGACATTCTCGACATCGCCGCCGCGGTGAGCCGCTCGGCGACCGAGCTCGAGGCGTTCGCGCGCGACATGACGGCGGTGCTCGAAGAATCCCACCGCCATGCCCGCACCGCCACCGCGACCGCGGGCGAGACCACCGAAAGCGCCACCAGCGTCGCCGCCGCGATCGAAGAATTGTCCGCCTCGATCGGCGATATCGGCGCGCAAGTCGCCAATGCCGCGCGCATCGTCGCCGCGGCGACCCGCTCGACCGACAGCGCGGTCGCCAACACCGCGGCGCTGGTGGCGACGGTGAAGGACATCGATCAGGTCGCCGCGCTGATCACCGCGATCGCCGGGCAGACCAATCTGCTCGCGCTCAATGCGACCATCGAAGCCGCCCGCGCCGGCGACGCCGGCCGCGGCTTCGCCGTCGTCGCCCAGGAGGTCAAGGCGCTCGCGGCGCAGACCACCAAGGCCTTGGCCGAAATCCGCCACAAGACCCAATCGGTCGGCCAGGCGATCGACGTCGTGCGCCACGCCAACGAGGCGATGGTGACATCGATGCACCAGGTCAGCGCGATCTCGCGCGCCATTTCCGATTCGGTCGAACAGCAGAATATCGCGGCGCGCAGGATCGCCGAGAGCGTCGACGGCGCCGCCGCCCGCACCCTCGACGTTCGCACAGCATCGCAGGCGTCAGCGAACTGGTCGACCGTTCGGGCCAAGGCGCCGACCAGGTGCTCGCCGCGGCAGCCGAGCTCAACCGCCAGGCCGCCGCGCTCGGCCGCGACGCCAGCCTGTTCACCGCCCGCGTGCGCGCCGCGTAGCGGCATCGCCGCAGCCGCCGCCGGCAGCGCGATTGCGTTTGTTAGATTTTTGATGAATATCAACGCCGAGCGGCGTGGGTTGATCAAATTCTTGGGCCGATCAAATCTGTCAAAAGGGAGCTTTTCAGCAGTGCTCATCGCGCTGTTCGCCGACATTCACGCCAACCGGCAGGCGTTCGGCGCCTGCTTGGCGCAAGCGCGCGAGTTCGGCGCCGAGCGAACGGTGCTCCTCGGCGACTATGTCGGCTATGGCGCCGATCCGGAGTGGACGGTCAAGACCATCATGGACCTCGTCGAGGACGGCGCCATGGCCGTGCGCGGCAACCATGACACCGCGGTCGGCGATCCGCGCCAGCGTCTCAACGTCGAGGCGGAGATCGTCATCGAATGGACGCGCGGCGAACTCGGCGCCGCGGAGCGGCACTTCCTCGCCGAACTGCCGCTGACCCGCGAGGAGGAGGATCGTCTCTACGTCCATGCCGACGCTAGCAATCCGAAAAGCTGGCGCTATGTCACCGATATCGACGGCGCCGCCCGCAGCCTGATCGCATCGCCGTGCCCCATCACGTTTTGCGGCCACGTGCACCGGCCGGCGCTCTACACCATGTCGGCGACCGGCAAGATGACGGCCTTCACGCCGGTGACCGGTTCGCCCGATTCAATTGCTGCCCAGCCGGCGCTGGCTAGCCGTACTCGGCTCGGTCGGGCAGCCGCGCGACGGCAATCCGGCCGCCGCCTTCGCCATGCTGGATACCGCGCAGGCGGAGCTGACCTTTTGCCGCGTGCCTTACGACATCGAAGCGGCGGCCGCCGGCATTCGAAATATGGGCCTGCCGCCCCGGCTCGCCGACCGTTTGTTCGAGGGGCAATAGGGCATGGTCAAGCCACACCTCGACGTTGGCGCGACGATCGATGGCTTCCGCATCGAGGAGCGCGTCCATGTCGGCGGCATGGCGACGCTGTGGCGCGTGACGCGCGTGACGCCCGATCCGGCGAAGCCCGACTCGGTCCCGATGCTGATGAAGGTGCCGAAATTTGCCGAGGGCGAGGACCCGGCGGCCATCGTCAGCTTCGAGATGGAGCAGATGATCATGCCGCGCCTTTCCGGCGCCCATGTGCCGAAATTCTTCGCCGTCGGCGATTTTCGCGTGCAGCCCTATATCGTGATGGAGCGAATCCCCGGCGCGTCGCTCTATCGGCGGCTCGCCGAGCTGCCATTGCCTTATGCGGAGGTGGCCGACATCGGCGTGAAGATCGCCGCCGCGTTGAACGACCTGCATCGCCAGAACGTCATCCATCTCGACGTCAAGCCGAGCAACATCATGTTCCGGCCCACGGGCGAAGCCGTGCTGCTCGACTACGGCTTGTCGCATCATGATCGGCTGCCCGATTTGATGCTGGAGGAATTCCGCGTGCCGTTCGGCACCGCGCCCTACATCTCGCCGGAACAATTGCTCGGCGTCCGCAACGATCCGCGCAGCGATCTGTTCGCGCTCGGCGTGCTGTTGTTCTTCTTTTCGACCGGCGTGCGCCCGTTCGGCGAAAGCGAGTCGATGGGCGGCATGCGCCGGCGCTTATGGCGCGATCCGGTGCCGCCGCGGCGGTTGCGGCCGGACTATCCGCCCTGGCTGCAGGAGGTCGTCCTGCGCTGCATCGAGATCGAGCCGGCGTGGCGCTATCCGACCGCGGCGCAGGTCGCGTTCGATCTCAGCCATCCCGACCAGGTCAAGCTGACCAAACGATCCGAGCGGCTCGACCGCGATCCGCTGCGCGTCGTGCTGCGGCGGCGCTTCAACAAGGACATCGCCAAATCGATCGCGCGGCCGGCGACCGCGACCCAGATCGCCGCGGCGCCGATCGTCGCGGTCGCGGTCGATTTGTCGGAAGGCTCGGCGCCGCTCAACGATGCGCTGCGCGTCACCGCGCAACGCATCCTCGCCACGCTGCCGTCGGCGCGGCTCGCCTGCCTCAATGTGCTCAAGCAGGGCCGGGTCGCGCTCGACTTCGATTTGGACGAACAGGGCCACAGCAAGCGGATCGACCGCCTGGTGGCGCTGCGGCATTGGGCCGAGCCGTTGCAGCTGGAGGAGCACCGGCTGTCCGCGCACGTGCTCGATGCCGTCAATCCGGCCAACGCCATCCTCGAATTCGCCGCGGCCAATCATGTCGATCATCTCGTCATCGGGGCACGGCAAAACTCGCTGCTGCGGGGCCTGCTCGGCAGCGTGTCGGCAAAAGTCGCCGCCGAGGCGGCCTGTTCGGTCACCATCGTGCGGCCCGCACGCGCGGCGGACGGAGTAAGTTAAACCAACCCGGCGAGCCCTATCAGCGCCGCGATGGCGAACACCCAGAGCGGATTGAGCCGCCACACATAGAAAATCGCCGCGCTCGCGACCGATATGGCGGCGGTGCCCCAGCCGGTGTCGGCGGCGCGCGCCACCACGACGGCAGTCGCCGCCACCAGACCGATGGTGACCGGCACGAGGCCGCGCCGCACCAATGTCTGCCACGCGGCCCCGTCGGACCGGTCGAAAATGCGGCCGATCGCATAGGCGAGCAAACAGGTCGGCGCGCACATCGCCGCCGTCGCGACCACGGCGCCCGGAAATCCGGCGACGCGATAGCCGATCAGCGTCACGATGATGACGTTGGGTCCGGGCGTGACCTGCGCCAGCGCGAACAGATCGGTGAACTGCCGGTCCGTCATCCAATGCTGCAGATCGACGGCGAGGCGGTGCATTTCCGGCACGGCGGAATTGGCGCCGCCGACCGCGAACAACGACAACAGCGCGAAATGGCCGGCGAGCACGGCCAACTGCCCGCCGTCGGGTTTCATCGCGGCCTCCAATATTGGCTCGCGCCGGCGAGCGCGATGCTCACCGGCGCGACGATCACCAGCACCAGCGGCAGCGACCACTGCATCACGCCGACGGCGGCGCAGGTAGCGAGCGCGACAAGCGGGCCGACGATCGCGCGGTTCCTAAATAGGGGCCCCGCCATCTTCGCGACGGTTGCCGCAATCAGCCCGGCGGCGGTGGCCGCCATGCCGGCAAGCATGTGGCGTACCGCCGGCAGGTCGCCGAAACGGGCGTACAGCATGCCGATGAACGTCACCAGCACCACTGGAGGAATCATGAGGCCGGCGAGCGCGGCGACGCTGCCGAGCGGTCCGCGCACGCGCGAGCCGAACACGACCGATAGATTGACGACGTTGGGGCCGGGCAGGAAGTTGCAGAGCGCATAGGTCTCGTTGAACTCTTCCGCCGTCATCCAGCGGCGCTCCTCCACCATCATGCGCCGCGCCCACGCCAAGACGCCGCCGAATCCCAGCAGCGCGATGGTGGCGAAGGCGACGAACAGTTCGGACAGCGAAGGTTTCGGCGGCGTATCGGCGGGGGCGGCGGGGGCGGCCTGCATCAGGTTCGTTTAGCGCCAGTTCGCCGGCGCAGCCAGACCCGCCATCGCAAACGAGCAATGCGAGAGCCATGTGCCGCTGGGCCGGCGTTATGTTGCGGCGCGCTTGTTGCATGTTGCGGCGCACTGCCAGTGGCTTGCGAAGCAAGGCCAAGAGGTAAAAAATAGTTGTCTTGTGCCGGCGAATCGGCGCGAAGGGAATACTGCCGTGGTGCGCTCCATCGCGGCAAGCTCCATCGTGGTGACGTCCATGGCGCAGACAAGAACAAACCTGCTGGAGAAACGTCCATGGAAATGCGGTCCGAACAACAACAAAAGCCCGCCGATGCCGCTGATGCCTCTGATGCGTCGTCAACAGACAAGGCGCCGAACGAGCTGATCAAGCTCATTCGCAAATTGCGCTGGATGGGAATGGAAGACGAAGCAAAAGGGCTGCAGCAGGAGTTGACGCGGCGGCACGCCACGACTGCGGACAGCGTGCTGGCGACGCCCGCCGAAACCGATTGACCGGCACGGGCGAATCGGCAGGCCGCTATCTGGCGTTGACGCCCCGCAGCGGCACCGTGCAGACGACATGTGCGCGCTCGTCGACAACGACGACGCTTCTCATCCGCCACCAATTGCGGTCGTCGCCGTATCGCTTGACCAGGTCGCGCGCAAGCTTCTCGGCATGCAGGAGAGCCGTCGCCCGATCGGACAAGTGGGTTCCATCCACGTCGTCCAGGAACTTGCCGTCATCGAGACTGAAATAGTATCGCGGCATCCGCTGCCCCATCCTCCGCGCGCCGATATCTTCTTACCACGTTTTTCCGCCGGGCGAACCGTGGCCTGGCTTCCAAGCCTCGTTAAGCACACCCCGCCGGGACAGCGACCGCGCCAACGTAGCTCTTGGTTTGCGCCGCTTCGGTCTTCCGGCAGGGTCCGTTCCCTCGCTTCGCGGACGACGAAAATTCAGCGCGCCGGCTTCGCTGCCTGCATGAACGCCACGTCCAGATCGAAGCTGCCGTCGGGTCCGATGTCGAAATATCTGGTGACGGTCACGGACATGGCGGCCTGCAGCGCGCGGATGGCGTCACTCTGCACCTTGGGGGTCTGCATGCGTTCGATCCACACCGGAAAGTGCATGCGCAGCCGGTGCTGGCTCGCGGGCCCGAGCACGAGGCCGGCGCGCGTGATCGCCGCGTCCCACTCGGTGCGCGAATAGTCGCGCACGTGCGAAGGATCGCGCAACAATTCGATCGCCTGGAAGAAAGTGTCCAACAGCGGCGGCCCCGGCGAGATGCAATCGACGAAGGCGGCCGTGCCGCCCGGTTTGAGCACGCGCGCGGCCTCGCGCAATCCGGCGTCGAGATCGCGCCAATGGTGCGCGCTGAAGCGGCTCATGACAAAATCGAAGCTGGCGTCCGCGAACGGCAAAACTTCCGCCACGCCCTGGCGGGTCACGATGTTGCCGAGGCCCCGCTCCGCCGCCGCGCGCGCGACCACCTCGAGCATTTCCGGCGAAAGATCGTAGGCGACGACCTCATGCACGTGCGGCGCCACGTGGTAGCTGACATGACCGCCGCCGCAGCCGAGATCGAGCACGTGCGCCTCGCTGCGGCCTTGCACCAGCGCGGCCAGCGCCTGCAGATCGGCGCCCTGCGCGTGCACGGCGCTGCCGAGATAGGCCGCCGCGCGCGCGCCGAACTGGCCGCCCACCAGGGCTTCCTGCGTCTTGTTCGCTGTCATGTTGGCTGCGGTCATGTTGGTTCGCTCCGTTCGCTCGATGATGCGGCGGTTTTAGCGCCATCGCACCACCGGTGTAAGACCAACAGCGTATTGCGACCTATGCACATCGTCATGGCCGGCTCAGCCGTTCGAAGAACGGCGTCGCCCGGATCGCCTGTGTCCCGCTACTGCCCCTTGCGCTTGGGTCCCGGCGCGTCCGCGATCGAACAATGCGTATAGCCGACGCATTTGTTGAAGCAGATCTGCGTCGCCCGCGAATTGCCTTCACAGCCGTTCGGATTGGCGGCGCGGCATTTCACGGCGCAGGTTGCCATGTCATCCCCCGCCACTGCTGCGCCGGGTAACGCAAGAAATACCGCCAACGCGGCAAGTCTGATCATGCGCATGTGGCGTCTCCCCCTTTGATGCCTGAAGCCTGATGGTGCATGATACCATTGGCGATCTGGAAGAATATGATATTACTACTCCGCGGCAGCGCCGGCCATCTTTCATGTTTGTAAATAAGTTCCATTCTTACAAATTTGTAACTCGGCACGGCGCGAAACTCGGCGTAGCTTTGCATCATTGGCCGGGTGCAACGTCGCCCCCGCGCTCGGACAATGAGCCCCAGGACGTCCGGCTTCGGCCGCTGCGTCCTGGGGCTCCTGATTCCGGCGGAACCTTTTCTTTCCAGCACGTCTTTACGTCTCCCGGCCGCGCCTGCATTTTGCGCCGTAGCGGGCGAGTGGCGAGTGGCGAAGAGTAGAGATAGTCGTTCGCGCTGCTGGCTATTCGCCACTTCGCTATTCGCCAACACTAATCCAGCACGTGGCTGGCCATGCCGTCGGCGAGTTTGGGTTCGAACCAGGTCGATTTCGGCGGCATGATCGCGCCGGCGTCGGCGACCGCCATGAGGTCGCTCATCTGCGTCGGGTAGAGCGCGAACGCGGCCGCCATCCGACCCGACGCGACCAGCCGCTCCAATTCCTCGAGGCCGCGGCCGCCGCCGACGAAGTCGATGCGCTTGTCGCGGCGCGGATCGGTGACGCCGAAGATCGGCTCGATGATGTTTTGCGCGACGAGCGTCACCGGGAGGCGGGCGACCGGGTCGGCGCTCTTTGACGCCGCGGCGGCGAGTTCAGGACGCAGCGTCAGCCGGTACCAGCGGCCGCCGAGCACCATGCCGACTTCGTTGGCATTCGCCGGGCGCACCGGGCCGTCACTCGCTGCGACGGTGAAGCGGCGCGCGAGTGCGGCCAATATCTGGTCGGGCGTGTGACCATTGAGATCGCGCAGCACGCGGTTGTAATCGAGAATGGTCATTTGTTGCTGCGGCAGCAGCACCGCAAGGAAATAGCTGTGCGAGCCCTCGCCGCCGCGCGCCTGCGCCACCCGCAACGCTGCGGCGGAGCGGTGGTGGCCGTCGGCGATGTAGAGCGCGGGCAAGGCGTCGACCGCGGCCGTGAGCGCGGCGATGGTGGCGTCGTCGGCAATCACCCAGAGCTGATGGCGCACATTGTCGTCGGCAGTCACGTCGACCGCGGGCGGACCGGCGGCGGCGTTCGCCAGCAAAGCGTCGATCCGCGGCGCGGTCGGGTAAGCGAGCATGACCGGCCCGGTCTGCGCGTTGACCGCCTCGATCTGGCGGACGCGATCGTCCTCCTTGGCGTGAGTGGTGAGTTCGTGCTTGCGGATGCGGTTAGAGGCGTAATCGGCGATCGAGGCGACCGCCGCGAACCCGGTTTCGACATGGCCGCGCCAGGTCAGCCGGTAGACGTAGTAACAAGCCTTGGCGTCGCGCACGAGCACGCCGGCCTCGATCATGCGCCGCAGATTCTCGGCGGCCTTGGCGTAGACCGCGGCGTCATAAGGATCGGTTGTGGGTGGCAGATCGATCTCCGCCTTGGAGACATGCAGAAAGCTCCACGGCTTGCCTTCGGCGCGCTCACGCGCCTCCGCGCTCGACAGCACATCATACGGCGGCGCCAACACTTCGGCGGCGCGTCCCGGCGCCGGCCGCAACGCGCGGAAGGGTTTTATCAATGACAAAGGGTTGCTCCGAGGTTGAGCGGAAACGACTCGTCTGTAACGGTTCGTCTAGCGAACGTAACCCAGCAATTCAATCAAGAAACCGGCGTAAATAGGATTTTATATTCGCCATATTTGTCTTTAAGAAGATTCATCGCTTTGTGCCAATTGGTCCCACCCCATTGGTTTGAGAACGCGTAGGTTTTGCCGTTGGCATGTACCAATTCACCTTCGTCACAAAACCATCGGCGGGGAACAAAGCTCAGCCCACCCGACGACGCTTGCTCAAGCGTTTTTTTGCTGAACTGCGCGGCATCCAGAAATCCATCGACCGCGAACCACACGCGATTCGGTCGCCAATCAAAAAGGGCGGTAATATCATCCGGGCTGATTCCCTTGTCGCAAAGGAATTTGCAAATCTGCAAAATTGCGTTTCTCTTCCACATTGCCTTGTATTCTTCGTCGCCAATGTGGATGTCGAATCGTGTAAAATCGATGTTAGTCGCGCGGGCTTGACGCTCCTTTTGCGCCTTCTCTCTAACCTGGAATTGGTAGTCCTCAGCCTCCGGCAATGGAACAATTCGCTGCACATCGACCAAGATACGCCCTTCAAGATTATAGGGCTTCAGTCGGATACATCGAATGTCGATGCCGTGATCCGTCAGCCACAGAACTGACGATATCAATTCCTTCGAGAACTCTGCGGATGCGAGTACAATTCGCACATCTTGTGCAAAATGATCCTCATCAGGCTCATCCCACTCGAGAAAATCTAATATTGTCTCACGCGCGTTATCCGTATCCCTGCCGATTTTCTTGAGATATCGCCCGTAAATATCGACTGCTTGATCAAATGTCATTGTTGAGACCATCGAAGCATACCGAATTGACTGGAGTTCCATATGGCCTCCATCCTCGGTTCGCTTTAGTTCAATCACAACAAGGTTTCCGTTCTTGTCTATCGCCAACAAATCGATCCTTCGACGCGAGTCTTCCCAATCTCCAAACTCTTCGTCAATTACCAACGTGTCTTCCGTAAGGACCTCAATATGTTTGCGAAGAAGACGTTGCAAGTCTCGGCGTTCATGAAGTCCAGCCGAGCTAAAGGTGACTTCGGAAAGACGACTAATGCTATCCGCGCCAAATTCGTAAATTGGCATGTCGAACCTCACAATTTTACCGCAACGAACATACGGGATTTATTCGAACAGCGGAACGACCTTGCTCAGCACTTCGTCGACAATGTGCTCAGGGACGGTCTCCAGCCTTTTGCCGCCTCGCGCGCGCAGATCGAGGGCACGGGGCTGATCACAGCGCACGACACCGGTCGTTCGCGTGCCCGCGCCCGTCAGCGGCACCGCAAAGCCGGCGGTGCGGGCGAAACCCCCGCCGGTCGTGATCGGCAGCACGACGGGAACGCCGGTCAGCCGGTTGAATTTGCCCGGCGTGACCACGAGCACCGGACGCCTGCCCTGCTGTTCGCGGCCTGTCGTCGGATCGAGCGAAACAAGATAGATATCGCCGCGCTCCATCAGATCAGCTCGCGGCCGACGGCCGGGCCCGCTGTCCATTCACGGTCCGCGCGCGAGCGCCGCGCCGCGGGCTTGCATTGCGCCAGCAATTCGTCGAGCGAATAGCGTCGCCGCCGCTTGGGATCGACCACGAGCCGTCCCGCCCTGATGGACAGATCGACCGCCGCCTCCGGCGCGAGATCGAGCGCCTCGAGCATCGGCTTCGGAATGGCGAGCATCACCGATCCGCCAACCTTGCGCAGCCGGACAGCGTGGGGCATGAATACGAACTCCAGGGTTATATTTGGATATAACATAGCAGCGGCAAGGCCGCTGGCAAGGGAGCGCGCTGCCGCGTTCCGGATGTAAATTCCCGCGCCGGAGCATTACGTCAACCCCGTGAGCGAACCCGCGACCATCCTCATTGCCGGCCCGACGGCGAGCGGCAAATCGGCGTTGGCGCTGGCGCTGGCCGAAAAACTCGGCGGCGTCATCATCAACGCCGATTCCATGCAGGTCTACCGCGACCTGCGCATCATCACGGCGCGGCCCTCGCCGGCGGAGGAGCGCCAGGCGCCGCACCGGCTCTACGGCCGCGTCGACGCGGCGGAGAATTATTCCGTCGGCCGCTGGTGCACGGACGTCGCGGGGACGCTCGCAGCGACCAAGCGTTACGGTCGCGCCGCGATCGTCGTCGGCGGCACCGGACTTTATTTCAAGGCGCTGACGCAAGGTATCGCCGCGGTGCCGCCCGTTCCGGCGGCAGTGCGCGAGGCGGTGCGGGCGCGGCTCGCGAGCGAAGGCGTCGCCGCGCTGCACGGCGAACTGAGGCGGCACGATCCGGTCGCGGCGGCCCGGCTGATGCCCGGCGATCGCTCCCGCATCACCCGCGCGCTCGAAGTGGTGTTGGCGACCGGCCGTTCGCTGGTGGAATGGCACGCGGAAAACCGGCCGGCCGGCCTCGACGCCGGACGTGCGGCCAAAATCTTCCTCGCCCCCGAGCGTGACGCCCTGCATCGCCGCATCGACACGCGGTTCGACACCATGATTGCGGCCGGCGCGATCGAAGAGGTGCGCGCGCTCGCCCAGCGCGGCCTCGATCCCGCGCTGCCGGCGATGAAGGCGCACGGCGTGCCCTGGCTGATCCGGCATTTCGGCGACGAGATCACGCTCGCGGAAGCCATCGAGGGCGGCAAGCGCGACACCCGGCAATACACCAAGCGGCAGGCGACTTGGTTCCGCAACCAGCTGCCGGAGTTCGCCTGGGTCGCGCCGGAGGCGGCGCTTGCGGCTGTCGAGGCGCAACTGAAGCAGTTGACGGGGTGATACCGAACGGCACTGAGGTCTATTGCCTCGCGGGACCGCGCAAGGCGTCTTTACCGTGTAAAATATCAATGCCAGATTGTGGCCCGCATGCAAGGGAGGGATTCGACATGCGCATTCTCGTTCTCGCGACCGTGTTGGCCGGCGGACTGAGCCTCATCGGAATGGCGGGCGCTTCGGCGGCTCCGGCCAGCGGCCAGGCGATTTCCCAACTCGCCGGTCATTCCAGCGACGTGACCCAGGTCCGAGGCGGCTGCGGCCGCGGCTGGCATCGCGGTCCGCACGGCCACTGCCGTCCGAACTGACGCGTCGTTCCAAATTGTTGTTCCGAGCCAAGGCCGGCCGGCCGCCGTCATGGCGGCGGCTGGTTCGTTGTTTGGCAGTGTGTGCCTTAGCTAATGCGAAATATACTGCATGCCCGCCGAATACGCCGCGCCGCCGAGCACGCAGGGTATGCCGAGCTCGATCTGCCCGGTCGCCGCAGCGACGACGCAGCCCATCGATAGCGCACCTTCGCCGACCTGGCCCCAGCCGGTCAGCTCGCGCTTCGAGTTCGGGCCCTTCTGCTTGAGCTCCTCGATGGCGGCGAGCGATTCCTTGCGCATGCGCGCGGTATCGACATCCTCGGCGGTCTCGATCACGCCGTTGAGCACCGCGACCACCTCCTTCGGCTCGTGCTTGGCGGCGTAGCGCAGCATGCCGAGCAGCGTGAGGTCGCGCACCGCGTTGCTGGCGAGCGTGAACTTGGCGGCGCTGCCGGTGGTGAGATTGTCGACGCTGTCCTTGTCGTTGGCAAGCGGCAGGAGCTTGATGATGCTGTGGATCGGCGGGTACGAGCCGGTCGCGAGATAATAGCCCCACAGGATGTCGATCAGCTCGGGGCTCGGCGACAACTCGATCGGCTTCTTGCGGTCGCTGTCGATCTTCAACACCGCCTTGATGTTGTCGATCATGCCAGGCTTTTCCGGCTGAAACGCGATCTGATCGAGCGTCGGCAGCTTGCCGGCGAGGTATTTGTCGATCATGGCGCGCCGCGTCGGCAGCCGGTCGGCGAACGTCCGCAGCAAACTCTTCCAGTTCGGCAGCCCGGAATAGGCGATCGCGCGCACCAGCACCCATTGATCTGCCGGCGCGATCGTCAGCATTTTGGTCACGAGCGCCGCGGCGCGGTCGGGATTGGCGCCGAGGACGCCGGCGATGAAGCCGACATAGGCGCCCGACGTTTCCGCGTCCTTGAAGGCCTGCATGTCGCTGAGGATATGCACCAGCACCGGGACACCGTTGGGTTCGGGCTTGGTGCGGTAGGCGTTGATCCATTTCAGAATGGAATCGGTCGTGTGCGCCCCGGCGGCTGGCGGCGGCTGCGACGCCGCGGCCGGCGCCGCCAGCCCGGCTGAGAGCGCAAGCGCGGCGGCGAGGCCGAGCGCGGCGTGGCGCCAGGATGCGAGCAGTAGCGCTTCGGCAACCATATCCCCCTCCCAGGAGAAAAGGCCTGCCGGGCCGTGCGTCGAAAATCTCGGCGCGCCCGGCCATCGGCTTAGTGCAACAAAGCAAGGCGCGTAGGCGATTTGCTGACCGCGGCCGCGCGAAATCGCGGCTGCGCCATGGCACTTGCGGATCGTTAACGATTGCGGTTTTGCCCGCCCCGTCGATTTCAAACGCGTGTTTGAAGCGGCGTGGACGGCACCGCGCCAAATTCCGGCCGCATTTGACTTGACGGCCTTTGCCACAATGCTTATAAAAAGTGCCGCAGAGCGCCCGTCAGGGCGAATACCAGGATAAATCCGTGTTTCACGTCATTGCAACGACGCTGGTTCTCGTAGGAAGGCGCACCGCCGGGGGTGGATGATCCCACCCGCGAGACGTGGCGGTGCGCTAGGACAGGGGCTCTCAGAGGCCCCTTTTTTATTTTCTAAACCCTGAAACATACATGAAATCCGGACTTTCCAAATCAAGACTTGCCAAAGCAGTCGACGAAACGGAGCGAGCCATGACAGAGATGACCGGCGCGGAAATGGTGATAGCGGCGCTCGCCGATCAAGGTGTCGAACACCTGTTCGGCTATCCCGGCGGCGCGGTGCTGCCGATCTACGACGCCTTGTTTCAACAGGACAAGGTGCGGCACATCCTGGTGCGGCACGAGCAGGGCGCCGTGCACGCCGCCGAAGGCTATGCGCGCTCGACCGGCAAGGTCGGCGCCGTCCTCGTCACCTCGGGACCGGGCGCCACCAACGCCGTCACCGGCCTCACCGACGCGCTGTGCGACTCGATCCCGATCGTCGTCCTCACCGGGCAGGTGCCGACCCATCTGATCGGCAACGACGCCTTCCAGGAGTGCGACACGGTCGGCATCACGCGGCCGTGCACCAAATACAATTATCTGGTCAAGAGCGTCGAGGAGCTGCCGCGCGTGCTGCACGAGGCCTTCCATATCGCCGCGAGCGGGCGGCCGGGGCCGGTCGTGGTCGATATCCCGAAGGACGTGCAGTTCGCCAAGGGCCATTACTTCAAGCCCAAGGAGTTCCAGCACCGCGGCTACCACCCCAAGGTCAAGGGCGATCTCGACAAGATCAAACAGGCGATCGACATGATGGCCGCCGCCAAGCGGCCGCTGTTCTATACCGGCGGCGGCGTCATCAATTCCGGCCGCGCCGCGAGCGACCTCTTGCGCGAACTGGTCAAGCTCACCGGCTTTCCGATCACCTCGACGCTGATGGGGCTCGGCGCCTTTCCCGCCGCCGATCGGCAGTGGCTCGGCATGCTCGGCATGCACGGCACCTGGGAGGCCAACTGGGCGATGCACGATTGCGACCTGATGATCGCCGTCGGCTCGCGCTTCGACGACCGCATCACCGGCCGGCTCGACGCCTTCGCGCCGCATTC
The DNA here is from genome assembly GCA_963836095.1 of uncultured Pseudomonadota bacterium. Classification (GTDB taxonomy): domain Bacteria; phylum Pseudomonadota; class Alphaproteobacteria; order Rhizobiales; family Xanthobacteraceae; genus BOG-931. The sequence continues at coordinate 170,626 of CAWIHU010000007.1, read as the reverse complement.
GAAGAAGATCCACATCGACATCGATCCGTCCTCGATCAACAAGAACGTCAAGGTCGATCTCGGCATCGTCGGCGATTGCGCCCATGTGCTCGAGGACATGGTGCGGCTGTGGCGCGCGAGCGCGATCGTGCCGGACAAGAAGGCGCTGCAGACCTGGTGGGGCGAGATCGACGGCTGGCGCGCCAAAAACTCGCTCGCCTACCGCAACTCCAACGAAATCATCAAGCCGCAATACGCCATCCAGCGGCTCTACGAGGCGACCAAGAGCCGCGACACCTACATCACCACCGAAGTCGGCCAGCACCAGATGTGGGCGGCGCAGCTGTTCCCATTCCAGGAGCCGAACCGCTGGATGACCTCCGGCGGCCTCGGCACCATGGGCTATGGCCTCCCGGCCGCGGTCGGCGTGCAGCTCGCGCACCCGGGCTCGCTCGTCGTCGACATCGCCGGCGAGGCCTCGGTGCAGATGACCATGCAGGAGATGTCGACGGCGGTGCAGTACGACCTGCCGATCAAGATCTTCATCCTCAACAACCGCTACATGGGCATGGTGCGGCAGTGGCAGGAACTCCTGCACGGCGGCCGCTATTCGCACTCCTACTCGGAAGCGCTGCCCGATTTCGTCAAGCTCGCCGAGGCCTATCACTGCCACGGCATCCGCTGCGAACATCCGGGCGATCTCGATGCGAAGATCCGCGAGATGATCGAGGTGAACAAGCCGGTGCTGTTCGACTGCGTGGTCGATCCGGCGGAAAACTGCTTCCCGATGATCCCGTCGGGCCGCGCCCACAACGAAATGCTGCTCGGCGACGCCGCGATCAGCATCGAGGAAGCCATCACCGAAGAAGGCAAGGTGATGGTGTGATGATGGGCGAGTGGGAAGAGGGCGAATGGCGAAATGGCGAATAGCGAATAGAAAAGCCAAGCCGTTTCCTACCACTCGCCACTCGCCACGCGCCACTCTCCACTCGCCATTCGCCATTCGCCACTCGCCATTCGCGCATCCAACCGAGGTTTTCCACGTGACCACGAACCCCGCGACCAGCCACTACCCCGCCGCGTCGATCGCCCAAGGCATCGAGACCCGCACGCTGTGCGTTCTGGTCGACAACGAGCCCGGCGTGCTCGCGCGCGTGATCGGCTTGTTCTCGGGCCGCGGCTATAACATCGATTCGCTCACGGTGTCCGAGACCGAGCACGAGAAACACCTCTCGCGCATCACCATCGTCACCCGCGGCACGCCGATGGTGATCGAGCAGATCAAGAATCAGCTCGACCGCCTGGTGCCGGTGCACCGCGTCATCGACCTCACGACCGGCGGGCCGGCGCTGCAGCGCGAACTCGCCATGGTCAAGGTGCGCGGCAAGGGCGAATACCGCATGGAGGCGCTCCGCCTCGCCGACGCCTTCCGCGCCCGCGTCATCGACGCCACGACGGAAAGCTTCGTGTTCGAGATCACCGGCGCGACCGACAAGATCGACAGCTTCGTCAATCTGATGCTGCCGCTCGGCCTGGTCGAAGTCTCGCGCACCGGCGTCGCCGCCATCGGCCGGGGGCCGGAGGGGATGTTGAGCTGACGGGCGCCGATCGACCCAAGGCTTCGATATCTGGCGAAAACGGATGCCTCGTAGTCCGAAGGCATAAATAACGAGTTGTCGCCCCGTGGGATATGGGATATGTTCTTGTTTTGTTCGATGGCTATTCACACATGGTGAACTAGAATTGCTTCATCGTTCGCTTGAGCTGGATCGAATCGGCAGAGAAGCCATACCGTGGTCACGACAAAAGACTCAGAAGCGGGGACCCCGATGCGCATGAAGGTGGACGAAGTTGGAAAAGGCCTGCATCCAAGCGAAGTTGTCGTGCAGATTCAAACGGCCGAAGGGCAACCGGAGCGCTTGGTGGTGGATCGCCGTTCGATTGTCGATGGGACAATCGAGGTCGGCTATCCCATCAGGCGAGATAATGGATACTATTTAATCGAGCTTCCGCGGGAAACCATCGGCGGCTCGTGGCGCGTTTGGGTTTCTAAAGACATTTTAGCTGGGGAAGCGCTGGAGGGTGCGGCTTGATCCTCACGGATCGAGAAATTCAGATTGCGATAGAGCGTGAGTTGATCAGGATCGACCCACGCCCGACTGAAAAGGCATTCAGCTCCACAAGCGTCGATTTGACGCTCGATCCATCGCTTACACGGTTTAGAAGGCAACGAGCCGGCGTTGAAACTGTTCTCGACCCCAATCACGTCGATTTCAGCCCGGAAAGCTCTCTCGCCGACCTGACAGAGGTAATCGAGATTCCTTCGGATGGCTTTCCGCTGCCGTGTAAGACACTTTTTTTGGGCTGGACTCGCGAATATGTCGATCTGAAAACAAACTCTCGCCTCGCTGCGCGAGTCGAAGGTAAAAGTTCGCTGGCCCGACTGGGCCTTGGAGTGCATATAACCGCCCCGACGATCCATTCCGGTTTCAACGGCCGTATTCGATTGGAAATGATCAATCACGGCTCGCTGCCGATCAAATTGCGGCCCGGAATGCGAATATGTCAACTCATCTTCGAGGTTACGCTGGGCACGCCGGAACGCGGCTATAGAGGCCAATTCTCCGGCCAGACAGCCCCGCCGGCCAAAGGCAGATAGAGTGCGCGACTAGGGGGCATGCGTCAGGCCGCGCCCGCCGAAATTCAAACTGAAGCACTACCGGCAATCCCCCCGCCGTTGACAAATCCCCCGCCCTGCCCGCTAAGTAGCCGCCACGACGGTTCCCTCGCGAGAGGGTGAAAAGGGAATGCGGTGCGGGAGAGGTTCCCCAATCCGCAGCTGCCCCCGCAACTGTGAGCGGGTAGTCTGGTCCGAAAATGCCACTGGCGCGTCAGACGCTCCGGGAAGGCGGGATCAGGCGACGATCCGCGAGCCAGGAGACCTGCCGTCACTCGAGTCGACGCGACAAACACTGGTCGGGGTGTACCGGTGGATGATCCAAAAGGCCGCGGCCTTTTGGTCCTCGCTCGCGCCGACGGCAGGTCAGGCGAGGACTTTTCGTGTTCGGCATTCTCACGTCGGTGGTCGACGACGGTTCGACCGATCAGCGCGCCAAGGTCGCCGCGCTTTATGGCGTTCTCATCATCGTCAACATCGTCGTCTGGACCTGGGCGGTGCTGGCGCTCGCGGGCCGGCCGACGCTGATCGGCACCGCCGTGCTCGCCTATGTGCTCGGGCTGCGCCACGCGGTCGACGCCGACCACATCGCGTCGATCGACAATGTGGTGCGCAAGCTGATGCAGGAAGGCAAGCGGCCGTTCTCGGCCGGCCTGTTCTTCTCGCTCGGCCACTCGCTCGCCGTCATGATCGCGGTCGCGGCGATCGCCGGCGCGGCCAACATGCTGCGCGAGCATTTTCACGAGTTCAAGGCGATCGGCAGCATCGTCGGGACCGCCGCCTCGGCGTTCTTTCTGCTCGCCATCGCCGTCATCAATCTCATCATTCTGCGCCACGTCTGGCAGAGTTTTCGTCGCGCGCGGCGCGGCGAGCCCGTTGCCGAGCAGGAACTTGATCTGCTCCTGTCCGGCCGCGGGCTCTTGTCGCGGCTGTTCCGGCCGCTGTTCCGCATGGTGTCGCGCAGCTGGCAGATGTTCCCGGTCGGCTTTCTGTTCGGGCTGGGCTTCGACACCGCGACGGAGATCAGCCTGTTCACCGTCGCCGCCGCGCAAGTCTCCGGCGGCCTGCACTTCGGCACGGTGATGATCTTTCCGGCGCTGTTCATGGCGGGCATGACGCTGATCGACACCACCGACAGCGTGCTCATGGTCGGCGCCTATGGCTGGGCGTTCCTCAATCCGATCCGCAAGATCTGGTACAATCTCACCATCACCGCGATTTCGGTCGTGGTCGCGGTGATGATCGGCGGCATCGAGGCGCTGGGCCTGATCGCCGACAAGCTCGGCCTCGAAGGCGCGTTCTGGGCGAAGGTCGGCAATCTCAACGACGGCCTCGCCAATTTCGGCTATCTCGTCATCGCCGTGTTCATCGCAAGCTGGGCGCTGTCGTTTCTCATCTATCGCTGGCAGCGGCTCGACCAGTCGCTGGGCGAGCAGATATGAGGTCGCCGCGATGACGCTGCCGACCATCTATGTCTGCATCACCTGCAGGCGGCCGGGAGACAGCAGCGAGCCCGACGGCGCACCGCGCCCCGGCGCCATGCTCGCCGTCGCGACCGCGCAAGCCGCCGCCGGCACCGAAGTCGACGTGCGGCCGATCCGCTGCCTTGCCAACTGCTCACGCGGCCCCAGCGCCGCCATGCGCTGCAACGGCTCCTGGACCTACGTGTTCGGCGGCCTCGACGAAACTAGCGCCGGTGCGCTGATCGAAGGCGCGCGGCTCCTCGCCGGCGCCGCCGACGGCATTCTGCCCTGGCGTGGCCGGCCGGCGCCGCTCAAGCGTGGCCTGATCGCGCGCGTCCCGCCCCTTGACTTCTCGGAACTCGAGCCAAGAACAGAGCCAGGAACAAATTCATGACCGGCACGCCCCAAAACCTCGCGCGCGTCCCCTGCACCATCGTCACCGGCTTTCTCGGCGCCGGCAAGACGACGCTGATCCGCCACGTCATCGCCAACGCGCAGGGCCGCCGCCTCGCCGTCATCGTCAACGAGTTCGGCGACGTTGGCATCGACGGCGAGATTCTCAAGGGCTGCGGCAACGACGCCTGCCCGGAGGAGAACATCGTCGAACTCGCCAATGGCTGCCTGTGCTGCACCGTGGCCGACGAGTTCGTGCCGGCGCTCGACGCCATTCTGGCGCGCGAAGGCGTCGAGCACATCGTCATCGAAACGTCCGGCCTCGCGCTGCCGAAGCCCTTGGTGCAGGCGTTCCATTGGCCGGCGATCAAGAACCGCGTCACCGTCGACGGCGTCGTGGTCGTGGTCGACGGCGCGGCGCTCGCCGACGGCCGCGTCGCCGCCGACCTCGAGGCGCTGGCCGCGCAGCGCGCCGCCGACAGCGCGCTCGTCCACGACGATCCGGTCGAGGAAGTGTTCGAGGACCAGATCGCCTGCGCCGATCTCGTCGTGCTCAACAAGCGCGATCTCATCGACGACGCCGGGATGCGAAAGGCGCTGGCGGCGATCGCCGACGCGCTGCCGCGCAGCGTCAAAGTGATTACCGCGGCCGACGGCAAGGTCGACCAGGCATTGCTGCTCGGACTCGGCATCGCCACCGAGGACGACATCGCCAACCGCCGCACCCATCACGACGACGAGCTCGAGCACGATCACGACGATTTCGATTCCTTCGTCGTGCCGATCGCCGAAATCGCCGATCCCGCCGCGCTTGCCCAGCGCGTCGCCGGGCTCGCCGACGCGTTCGACGTGCTGCGTGTCAAGGGTTTTGCCGCCGTCGCCGGCAAGCCGATGCGCCTCATGGTGCAGGCGGTCGGCCCGCGGGTGACCCATCAATACGACCGGGCGTGGACCGCCACTGAGGCGCGCGAAGGCCGCCTCGTGGTGATCGGCTTGAAAGGCCTCGACCGCGGCGCAGTGACGCGCGCGCTCGCCGGCTGAGCAAACAACCGGAACCGGCGATGCATCTGCTCGCGACCAGCTCGACCAGTCTCGACGATATCGTCGAAGCGGTCGATCTCGGCCAGACGCCGGGCGACATCGTGGTGCTCTCGCTTGCCGACAGCGACCTTGCCGGCCTCGCCGCCGCCTGGCAGGCGGAGCGCGCGGCGCTGCCGCGCGTCCGCCTCGCGCATCTGCGCGATCTGCGCCATCCGATGTCGGTCGATCTGTGGATCGACAAGGTCGGCGCGCACGCCAAGGTCATCGTGGTCCGGCTGCTCGGCGGGCTCGACTGGTGGAAATACGGCATCGAGCGGCTCGCTGCCGTGGCGCGCGAGCGCGGCATCGCGCTCGCCGTCCTCCCCGGCGAAGACCGCGACGACACCCGCCTCGCCGCCGCCTCGACGCTGCCGCCGCCGGAGCTGGAGATTTTGCTCCGCTACTTCCGCGAAGGCGGCCGGGAAAATTTGCGCGCCTTGCTGCGCCGGCTCGCCGGCCATGCCGGTTATGAGCTTACGGCAAGTGAACCCACAGCAGTGCCACGTGTTGCTGGCTATCTGCCGGGCGAAGGCGCGGTCGATCTCGACCGTTTGATGGCTTCGCTTCCTTCCAAACAACCCGTCGTGCCGATCATCTTTTATCGCGCAACGCTTCTCGCCGCCGACACCGCCGCAATCGATGCGCTGTATGCTGCGCTCGCAGCGCGCGGCTTGGCACCGGCGCCGCTGGTGGTGACCAGCCTGAAAGACGCCGACGTGGCGGCGTTCCTGCGCGAAGCTTCCGTGCGGCTTAATCCCGCGGTCATCGTCACCATGACCGCGTTCGCCGCGGGCAGCGGCGGCGAGCCGACGCCGCTCGACGAACCGGACGTCCCCGTGCTGCAGGTCGTCAGCGCGACCACGCGGCGCGCGGCTTGGCGCGACAGCGCGCGCGGGCTTGGCGCCGCCGATCTCGCGATGCATATCGTGCTGCCCGAACTCGACGGCCGCATCCTCGCCGGCACGATCGCCTTCAAGGATCCGCTGCCGCCGGAGGACGGTTTGGCCTTCACGGCACTGGCGAGCCGGCCGGAACCGGACCGGGTCGCCACCGTGGCGGACCGCGTCGCCGCGCTGGCGCGGCTGCGCGCCCTGCCGCGCCACGCACGACGCGTCGCCGTGCTGATGCCGGATTATCCCGGCGCGGCGGGCCGCACCGGCTATGCCGTCGGGCTCGATGTACCGGCCAGCGTTCTCGCGTTGCTCGACGACCTCGCCGCCGCTGGCTACGGCGTGACCGGCGCACCGAACACATCGCGCGAATTGCTCGATGCCCTCGCCGCCGGCGCCGACGATGCGGCGCTACCAGTGGCGCAGTACGAAAATCTGCTCGCCCAGATCCCGGCCGCATCCGCCGCACGTGTGCGAAAAGCCTGGGGCGAGCCGGCAGACGATCCGGATTGCCGCGACGGCGCGTTCCGTTTTCGCGTCCAAACCTGCGGCAACGTCATGGTCACGCTGCCGCCCGACCGCGGCCGCGCGCAAGAACGTCGCGCCGACTATCACGATCCGGCGCTGCCGCCGCGGCATGCGCTGGTCGCGTTCGGCCTGTGGCTGCGGCACGTCGCACGGGCGGACGCGCTCGTTCACATGGGTGCGCACGGCACGCTGGAATGGCTGCCCGGAAAAGCCGTCGCGCTGAGCGCGGAATGTTTTCCTGAAATCGTCACCGGCGCGCTGCCGGTGATCTATCCCTTCATCGTCAGCAATCCGGGCGAGGCGGCGCAGGCGAAGCGGCGCATCGCCGGCGTGACCATCGGCCACCTGCCGCCGCCGCTCGTGAACGCCGGACTTGCGGGCGAGGCGCGCGATCTCGAGCGGCTGATCGACGAATACGCCCAAGCTGACGGCCTCGACCGCCGCCGGCGCGAACGCCTGGCGCGCCTCATCGTCGAAACGGCGCAGCGCACCGGGCTCGCGCGCGAAGCCGGAGTCGAAAGCGCGGTCGAGCCCGACGATGCGCTCCGTCGCATTGACGCCTGGCTGTGCGATCTGAAAGACCTCGCGATCAAGGACGGCCAGCACATTTACGGCCGCGTCCCGGCGGGTACCGACGATCCGGCATGGCACGCGAGCGCGGCGAGCGAACGCGCGGCGCTCATCGCGGCGCTCGACGGCCGCCGCGTCGCGCCGGGTCCGGCCGGTTCGCCGACGCGCGGCCGGCGCGACGTGCTGCCGACCGGCCGTAACCTCTTCACCGCCGATCCGCGCACGCTGCCGACGCCGACCGCAATGGACCTCGGCCGCCTCGCCGCCGACGAGATCGTCCGCGCGCATCTGCAGACCCACGGCGAATCTTTGCGCACGGTGGTGATCGACCTCTGGGGCAGCGCCACTCTGCGCACCGGCGGCGAGGAAATCGCGCAAGGCTTTGCGCTGATGGGCTGCCGGCCGATCTGGGACCATTCGAGCGGCCGCGTCACCGGCGTCGAAGTGCTGCCGCCAGCCGCCATCGGCCGCGCCCGCGTCGACGTCACTTGGCGGATCTCGGGATTGTTCCGCGATCTGTTCCCCGCGCAGATCGCGCTGATCGACGCCGCGGTGCAGGCGGTCGCGGCGCGTGACGAAGCTGATGATGAAAATCCGCTGGCCGCCGCAAGACGCGCCGCCCCTCTTCCCTCCCCGCAAGCGGGGGAGGGTGGAGTGGAGGTTCGCGCCTCGATCGCATCTTCGGCACGGCGCCCGGCGCCTACGGTTCCGGTGTACGAAGATTTGTTAGGTCGCGATGTTGGTCATCAAACGATCGGCGCCGCCTATCTCGCCGCCGCCTCGCACAGCTATGGCGGCGCGGCGGGCGACGGCATCGCGACACCCGGCGCGTTCGCGCAACGCGTCGGCGCCGCCGATCTCCTCGTCCATGCCAGCGACGATCCCGCCCGCGATCTGCTCGACGGCGCGGAAGACGCGGCGTTCGTCGGCGGCTTTGCCGCGGCGGCCAAACTGCTCGGCCGCGCCGCCGATCTGGTCATGCTCGATACCACCGATCCGCAGCGGCCGCGGGCGCGCACGCTGTCGGCGGCGCTCGCGCGCATCGTGCGCGGCAAAGTCCATCCGCGCTTCATCGCCGGGCAACTGCGGCACGGCCCGCGCGGCGCCGCGGAATTCGCCGAGACCGTCGATCGCCTGTTCGCCTTCGCGCAAACGACCGACGCCGTCGCCGGCGAATTGTTCGATCTGTTGCACGACGCCTATGTCGCCGATCCCACCGTGCGCGATTTTCTCCTGCGCGAGAACCCGCAGGCCGCCGCCGCGATCGCCGAACGGCTCGACGACGCCCGACGCCGCGGCTTCTGGCATCCGCGCCGCAACGATGTCGATGCCGGCCTCGCGGCGCTGCACGTCGAGGAGGCGGTGTGATGGCGACGCTCACGCACATCCTCCCGACCCCCACCCCTAACCCCTCCCCACAAGGGGGAGGGGAACGGCGCGGCGCGTGTCCGGGATTTTCGTCGCCGATGCCGACCGGCGACGGATTGCTGGTCCGGCTTCTCCCGGTCGGCACCATCCCGCTCGAGGCTTTCACCGCGCTGTGCGCCGCCGCGCGCGAACACGGCAACGGCGTCATCGAAATCACCGCGCGCGGCAGCATCCAAGTGCGCGGCTTGACCGCCGCCTCGGCGCCGCGATTTGCCGGCGCGATCGCCGCATTCGGCATCGTGGCACAGACGGCATTTCGGTTCTGACCAATCCGCTCACCGGGCTCGATCCAGCGGAACTCTTTGATGCCCGCACTCTCGCCGCCGAATTACGCCGGGAGCTGACACAACGATCGCTCTCTGCAAGGCTGGCGCCAAAAATCTCCGTCGTCATCGACGGCGGCGGAGCGCTCGGCGTTGATGCCGTTTCGGCAGACGTGCGGTTTGAAGCGAATGACGGCGATGCGCTCCGGATTGCTATCGGTGGCGATCACAGCAGCGCCGTCTGCCTCGGTACCGTCGCGATTGCGCAGGCTGTAGAGGCTGCAACACGGCTCTTGGAGGTCATTGCGCGACGCGGTCGCGACCTACGCGCGCGCGACATTTTGAAGGCCGAAGGCATCGCCGCGTTCCGTACGGCGGTTGCTGATTTGTTGATTGCCAGCCCTCCACCGTCGTCATGCGGGCCAGCGGAAGTCATCGGCGTGCATCGGCTGCGCGATGAATCGTTTGCATGCGGTGTCGGGCTTGCGTTCGGCCATGCGCGAGCGTCCGTGCTCGAATATTTGGCGCATGCTGCACGAGCGGCCGGCGCCGGCGGGATGCGCGCGACGCCGGGGCGCGTGCTGATGACGATCGGCGCGACGCAGGAGACGGTGCGTGCGTTCACGGATGCCGCCGAACGGCTCGGCTTCATCGTGCGCGCCGACGATCCGCGGCGCCGGGTCATCGCCTGCCCCGGCGCGCCGATTTGCGCGTCGGCCTATATGGCCGCCCGCGCGCTCGCGCCGTCGATCGCCGCCGAAACAGGGGCCTTTCCTGATGACGCAGCGACGATCCACATTTCCGGCTGCGCCAAAGGCTGTGCCCATCCGAGTGCCGCGGCGCTAACCATCGTCGGCACGCCCGAGGGCTGCGCGCTCATCGCCAATGGCTCGACGCGGGGCATGCCGTTCGCGGTCGTCTCACCGGATCGGCTATCGGAAGCGATTGCCAGCGCCATGCAGGAGGGGCGTCATGTCTGAACGCCCGACTTATCTGCGCGACGGCAAGGCGATCTACGAAAAGTCCTTCGCCATCATCCGCGCGGAGGCGGATCTGTCGCGCTTCTCCGCGGAGGAAGCCGAGGTCGTCGTGCGCATGATCCATGCCTGCGGCGTCGTCGAGGCGGCGCGATACGTCGTGTTTGGACCAAATCTGATCGTGGCGGCGCGCGGCGCGCTCGCCGCCGGCGCGCCGATCCTGTGCGATGCGGAGATGGTGGCGCACGGCGTCACCCGCGCGCGGCTCCCGGCCCGCAACGAGGTGATCTGCACGCTCAACGATGCGCGCGTCGCCACGCTCGCGGAAAAGCTCGGGACCACGCGCTCGGCCGCCGCGCTCGAACTGTGGCGCGATCGCCTCGCCGGCGCGGTGGTCGCGATCGGCAATGCGCCGACGGCGCTGTTCCGCCTCCTCGACCTTCTCGACGCCGGCGCGCCGAAGCCGGCGGCGATCCTCGGTATTCCGGTCGGCTTCGTCGGCGCGGCGGAATCCAAGGACGCGCTCGCCGCCGATCCGCGCGGCGTGCCTTATCTGATCGTGCGCGGGCGCATGGGCGGCAGCGCCATGACCGCGGCGGCGATCAACGCGCTGGCGAGGCCGGGGCTATGAGCGCGGGCCGCCTCATCGGCGTCGGCGTCGGCCCCGGCGATCCCGAGCTGATGACGCTCAAGGCGGTGCGCGCGCTCAACGACGCCGACGTGGTCGCGTTCTTCGCCAAGGCCGGCAACACCAGCCATGCGCGCGCGATCGCGGCGCAGCACCTGCGCGCCGGCGTCGTCGAGCTGCCGCTCCTTTATCCGGTCACGACCGAACTGCCGTCGTGCAGCGAGAGCTACCGCGCGACCATCTGTAAATTCTACGACGCGGCCGCCGCGCAGATCGCCGCGCACATCGAAGCCGGACGCGTGGTCGCGGTGCTCAGCGAAGGCGACCCGCTGTTCTACGGTTCCTACATGCATCTCCACGCCCGCTTGGCGCCGCGCTTTACGACCGAGATCGTCGCCGGCGTCACCGGCATGTCGGGCTGCTGGTCGGCGGCGGGTACGCCGATCGCGCAGGGCGACGACGTGTTCACCGTGCTGCCGGCGACGCTGCCGGAAGCCGAACTGGCGCGCCGGCTCGGCGACGCCGACGCCGCGGTGGTGATGAAGGTCGGGCGGCATCTGCCAAAGCTGCGCCGCGCGCTGAAGACAAGCGGGCAGCTGCCGCGCGCCATCTATGTCGAGCGCGGCACCATGGCGGATGCGAAAATGATTCCGCTCGCGGCCAAGCTCGACGACGAAGCGCCCTACTTCGCCGTCGTGCTGGTGCCGGGCTGGGAACAACAGCCGTGAGCGGGCATCTCGCCGTCGTCGGATTGGGGCCGGGCGACGCCCGCTATCTCACGCCGGAAGCCACCGACGCGCTGGCGCAGGCGCAGGCGCTTTACGGCTACGCGACCTATCTCGACCGCGTGCCGGCGCGCGCCGGCCAAAGCCGCCACGCCTCCGACAACCGCGAGGAATTAGCTCGCGCTAAGGCCGCACTCGATCACGCGATGCAAGGCGCGCACGTCGCTATCGTGTCCGGCGGCGATCCCGGCGTCTTCGCCATGGCGGCCGCCGTGTGCGAGGCGATCGAAGCCGGACCGGAAAGCTTTTCGCGCGCTCGACATCACCGTCGTGCCCGGCATCACCGCGATGCTGGCGGTGGCGGCGCGCGTCGGCGCGCCGCTCGGCCACGATTTCTGCGCCATGTCGCTGTCCGACAATCTCAAGCCCTGGACGCTGATCGAACGCCGGCTCGACGCCGCGGCGGACGCGGGCTTCGTCATCGCGCTTTATAATCCGGTGTCGCGGGCGCGGCCGTGGCAGCTCGACAAGGCGTTCGAACGGCTGCGGCGCCATCTGCCAGCCGCAACGCCGGTCGTGTTCGGCCGCGCCGCCGGCCGCGCCGACGAACAAACAAACATCGTGACGCTGGAACAAGCCGACGCCAGCCGCGCCGACATGGCGACGCTGATCATCGTCGGCTCGCGCGACACGCGGATCATCACGCGCGCCGGGCGCCCTCCCCTGGTCTACACGCCGCGCACCGCCGCCGAGGTCAACGTATGATCGAGCCAAGCGATTACCGCGTCGATCGTCTCGACCGCACCGGCCGCGGGCGCTTCCGGCCGGCGCAACAGGATGACCTCGATACCCAAAGCGCGCGCCGCGGCGATCTTGCCGTAGGTCGCGGTGCCACCGCTGTTCTTGGCGATCACGGCATCGATCTTGTGAGCCAGCAGCAAAGCGCGCTCGTCGGCTTCGTTGAACGGCCCCCGCGCAGTGATGTAAATCACCTGGGGCAGATCGAGCGGCGGATCGACCGCATCGACGCTGCGGATCAGATAAAAATGCTTCGGCGCGTCAGTGAGCGGCGCAAGCTCCTGGCGGCCGAGCGCGACGAACACGCGGCGGGGTTTTGTGCCCAGCGCCCGCACCGCGTCGCGGGCTTCTTTCACGTCGGTCCAGCGATCGCCGTCGACCGCCGTCCAAGGCGGTCGGCGCAGCGCAACGAACGCAACATTGGCGCGTCGCGCGGCCGCGGCAGCGTTGGCGGAAATGGTGTCGGCATACGGATGCGTCGCATCGATCAGCACGACGATGCGCTCGTTGAGGAGATAATCCGCGAGTCCCGCGACGCCGCCGAAACCGCCGACGCGAACCGGCACGCCTTGCGCCGCCGGCGCGGCGGTGCGGCCGGCAAGCGACAGCGTGACGGCAAGATCGGCGCGGCGCGCCAGGCGTTGCGCCAACATGCGCGCTTCCGTGGTGCCGCCGAGGATGAGTATTCTTGCCTGGGTTCCTGTCATGCCTGAGCCTGAGCCAATCGCGCGCCGACACTGCCGCATTGCCACGCTGGCTGGCAATCGTCGGCATCGGCGAGGACGGCATCGACGGCTTGAGCGTGGCGGCGCGCGGCCTGATCGGCGCCGCCGACATCGTGTTCGGCGGCCGGCGCCATCTGACGCTGGCGGCGCCGCTCATTCGCGGCGCGGCGCGGCCGTGGCCGAGCCCGTTCGACGGCGCCGTCGACGAAGTGCTGCAGCATCGTGGCCGCCCGGTGTGCGTGCTCGCCTCCGGCGATCCGTTCCACTACGGCGTCGGCGCGCTGCTGGCGCACAAGATCGCTGCCGGCGAGATGATCGTCCTGCCGGCGCCGTCGGCGTTCAGCCTGGCCGCGGCGCGGCTCGGCTGGTCGCTGCAGCAGACGGTACTGCTCTCGGTGCATGGCCGCACGCTCGACCTGATACGCCCGCATTTGCAGCCCGGCGCGCGCATTCTCGCGCTGACCTCCGACGGCGATGGCCCCGCGGCGTTGGCGCTTTTATTGACCCAATCGGGCTTCGGCCGCTCGCGGCTCACCGTGCTCGAAGCGCTCGGCGGACCGCGCGAGCGCATCCGCGCCACGCAAGCGGCGGCGTTCGACCTCGGCACGGTCGACGCGCTCAACATCCTCGCCATCGAAGTCGCGGCGGAGCCTGACGCACGCATCATCGCCCGCGCTTCCGGCCTCGCCGACGATCTGTTCGAACATGACGGCCAGATCACCAAGCGCGAGGTGCGTGCGGTGACGCTCTCGTCGCTCGCGCCGCGGCGCGGCGAATTATTGTGGGACATCGGCGCCGGTTCCGGCTCGGTCGCGATCGAGTGGATGCTGGCCGATCCCGCGATGCGCGCCATCGCCATCGAACGCCGCGCCGACCGCGCCGCGCGCATAACCCGCAACGCCGCCGCCTTCGGCGTACCGCGACTCGTCGTCGTCGAGGGCAGCGCGCCCGACGCACTTGCGACGCTGGCCATACCCGACGCGGTCTTCATCGGCGGCGGCGCCGACGCGCGCGTCATCGACGCCGCGATCGCGGCACTGCGCGCCGGCGGCCGGCTCGTTGTCAACGCGGTGACGCTCGAAACCGAGGCACAGCTTATCGCGCGCCACGCCGCTTCCGGCGGCGAGCTGATACGGATCGCAATTGCGCGCGCTGGCGCCGTCGGCGACAAAACCGGCTGGCGCACGGCGATGCCGGTGACGCAGTGGGTGTGGACAAAACCTTGGTCACAACCTTGAACAAAACCGCGATCGTCGCCGGCATCGGCTGCAAGCGCGGCGCGCCGGCCGCGGATATCGAAGCCGCCATCCGCGCCGCGCTCGCGCGCGGCGGCGTTTCTCTGGACGCGCTCGCCGCCGTCGCCACCATCGCCCTGAAACAGAGCGAATTCGGCATCGCCGCTGCGGCGAAAAAGCTCGGCGTCAAATTCATCGTGGTGCCTGAAGCTGATTTGCAGGCCGCCGGCGGCCGTACGCAAACGCACTCCGAACGCGTGCTGGAACTAACCGGCGTACCCTCCGTCGCCGAAGCGGCCGCACTCGCCGCCGCCGGACCCGCCGCGCGCCTCGTCGGCCCGCGGCTTGCGCTTGGCGCCGTGACCTGCGCATTGGCCGTCGCTGGGGCAAAGCCATGACGGTGCATTTCATCGGCGCCGGCCCGGGCGCCGCCGACCTCATCACCGTGCGCGGCCGCGATCTGATCACGCGCTGCCCGGTGTGCCTCTACGCCGGCTCGATCGTGCCGCGCGAGTTGCTGTCGCATTGCCCGCCCGGCGCCCGCATCGTCGATACCGCGCCGCTATCGCTCGACGAAATCGAAGCCGAATTTGTGTCGGCGAACGCTGCCGGGCTCGACGTGGCGCGGCTGCATTCGGGCGATCTGTCGATCTACTCGGCGCTCGCCGAGCAACTGCGGCGGCTCGAAAATCGCGGCATTGCGTTTTCGCTCACGCCCGGCGTGCCGGCCTTTGCCGCGGCGGCGGCGGCGCTTGAATGCGAACTGACCGTGCCGGAGATTGCGCAGAGCGTGGTGCTGACCCGCGTCTCCGGCCGCGCCTCGCGCATGCCGGAAGGCGAAAAGCTCGCGATATTCGCCGCGAGCGGCGCAACGCTTGTCATTCATCTCGCCATTCACGCCATCGATGCCATCGTGGCAGAGCTGACGCCGCTCTATGGCCCCGACTGCCCCGCCGCGGTCGTCGTCCAGGCGACGTCGCCGGCTGAGTTGATCCTGCGCGGCACGCTCGCCGATATCGCCGCCAAGGTTCACGCCGCCAAGATCGAACGCACCGCGCTCGTCCTCGTCGGCCGCGCGCTCGCGCCGGAGGATTTCCGCGACAGCGCGCTTTACGACGCCGATTACCGCCGCCGGTTTCGGGGAGGTGGGGTGTGAGGAAGTTCAACCGTCATTGCGAGCCAGCGGGTCCGGCCCGAAGTGGCCGGCCCGATGACAGGCTCCGCGAAGCAATCCAGCCTCTGTGCCGCCGACCCTGGATTGCTTCGTCGCTTACGCTCCTCGCAATGACGAGGTTAAGGCGCACGGCCGACCAAGACGCCGTCGCGATCAAACAAAATAACATCGACCGCGATGTCGCGGCCTTCGACGATCCGCGCCGCGGTTTGTTGTGCGGCGCGCGCGACGGCGTCGCCGAGTGCGATACCTTCTTCTCGCGCGAGGCTGAAGGCTTCCGCCGCGTTGTTGGCGGCTGCGATGCGCTCACCCAGTTCCGCCGACCCACCCGCCCCGCGCGCGAACTCGGCAAGCCGCACGAGATCGACTTCACCGCGCTTGGAGTGCAGGTCGGTGAGGCCCTGCGCCAATTTCGTCATCTTGCCGACGCCGCCGGCGATGGTGACGCGTGGCAGCTTATGGGCGCGCAGATATTTGAGCATGCCGCCGACGAAGTCGCCCATGTCGATCAGCGCGATCTCCGGCAAATCGTAAAGCTTCTGCACGGCGGCTTCGGAACTGCTGCCGGTCGATCCGGCGATGTGGTCGAGCCCCGCGGCGCGGGCGACGTCGATGCCGCGCTGGATCGAGTGGATCCACGCCGCGCACGAATACGGCACGACGATGCCGGTGGTGCCGAGGATCGACAGGCCGCCGACGATGCCGAGCCGGCCGTTGAGCGTCTTGGCCGCCAGCGCCTCGCCTCCCGGGATCGAAATCTCGACCTCGGCGTCGGCGGCGCGGCCGGCCGCGGCGGCGACTTCGGCGATGGCGTCGCGGATCATGCGGCGCGGCACCGGATTGATCGCCGGCTCGCCAGGGGGCAGCGGCAGCCCGGCGCGCGTCACCGTGCCGACGCCTTCGCCGGCGCGAAACGTCACGCCGGCGCCGGGCGCGCCGGCGCGAACCGTCGCGATGACAAGCGCGCCGTGCGTCACGTCGGGATCGTCGCCCGCGTCCTTGATCACGCCCGCCGCGGCGGATGTTTGATCCTGGCGCGTCAAAGCGAGCGCGAAGCTCGGCCGCTCGCCGCGCGGCAGCGTGACCTCGACCGGATCTGGAAATTCGCCGGTCACCAGCGCCGCATACGCCGCCTTCGCCGCCGCGGCGGCGCAGGTGCCGGTGGTCCAGCCCCGGCGCAACGGGCGATCCGGTTTGTCCATGGGTCGAGTTATAATTCGTCATCGCGAGCGAAGCGAAGCAATCCAGAGGTCGCGGCATGACCGCGCGTGGGCTTATCATCGCCGCGCCGCAGTCCGGCGCCGGCAAGACCACGGTGACGCTGGCGCTGCTCGCCGCGCTCGAGCGCCGCGGCGTCGCCGTGCGCGCGGCCAAGGCCGGGCCGGATTACATCGATCCGGCGTTTCATGCCGCGGTGACCGGCGCGCCGTGCGTCAATCTCGACAGCTGGGCGATGGCGCCGTCGCTCCTCGACAGCCTCGCCATGGACGCCGCCGCCGGCGCCGACGCGCTGGTGATCGAGGGCGTCATGGGCCTGTTCGACGGCGCCGCGGCGCCGCCCGGCCGCCGCGGCGCCACCGCCGACCTCGCCGCGCAATTTGCCTTGCCGGTCGTCCTCGTCATCGACGTGGCGCGGCAGGCGCAGTCGGCGGCCGCGCTGGTTCGCGGCTTCGCGACGCACGACCCGCGCGTGCGCATCGCCGGCGTGATCTTGAACCGCGTCGGCAGCGAACGGCATCGCACGCTGGTCGCGGACGCCATCGCTGCGCTCGATATTCCCATCCTCGGCGCGCTGCGACGCGAGGCCGCACTCGCTTTGCCCGAGCGCCATCTCGGCCTGGTGCAGGCCGGCGAACATGCCGATCTGACACTGCTCATCGATCGCCTCGCCGAGGCCGCCGAACAACATTTTGATCTCGACGCGGTCATGAGCATCGCCGCGCCGCTGAACATCGCCGCTGCGGCGATCACCAATGTGGCCCTGCCGCCGCCGGGCCAACGCATCGCGCTCGCCCGCGACCGCGCGTTCAGCTTCATCTATCCGCACGTCACCGCGTCGTGGCGGCGCGCCGGCGCCGAGATTCTGCCGTTCTCGCCGCTCGCCGACGAGCCGCCGCCCGAGCGTGCCGACTGCTGCTGGCTGCCGGGCGGCTATCCGGAGCTGCATGCCGAAACGCTCGCGGCGGCGAGAAAATTTGCTCACGGCTTGCGCAACTTCGCGCAGACGCGGCCGGTGCACGGCGAGTGCGGCGGCTACATGGTTTTGGGCGAAAGCCTCGAAGACGCCGCCGGCCGGCGCCACGCCATGACCGGCCTGCTCGGCCATTCCACCAGCTTCGCCAAGCGCAGGCTGCATCTCGGCTATCGTTCCGCGCGGCTGTTATCAGACGGCGCGCTCGGTCGCGCCGGCGCGACCGTGCGCGGCCACGAATTCCACTACGCCACGCTCGCAGCCGCCGGCGACGACGCGCCGTTCGCCGCAGTCGCCGACAGTGAGGGCCGCGCGCTGGAAAACGACCGGCGGCCGGCGCGGCCATGTCAGCGGGACGTTCTTTCACGTTATCGCGGCGGACGCGTAGCCCGGGCTACGGACCCGAGGCACGGACGATCTCCTCTTCGACCTCGCCCAGCTTGTCCTTACCGAAGAAAATCTCCTCGCCGACAAAGAAGGTCGGGGCGCCGAAGGTGCCGCGCGCGACGGTCGCTTCGGTGTTCTCGAGGAGCTGCTCTTTCACTTCCGGCTCCTGCGTGCGCGCGAGCAGACGCTCGGCGTCGAAGCCGGACTCCGCGAGCGTCGCGCGCACCACCTCGGGATCGTCCATGTCCCTCGGCTCGCCCCACATGAAGCGGAACATCTCGTCGACATAGCGCTTGAACACGCCCTCGCGCTGCGCCGCGACCGCGCCGCGCATGATCAACAGCGTGTTGACCGGAAAGAACGGATTCCACTTGTACCGCGTGATGCCGTGGCGGCGGACGAAGCGCTGGATCTCCAATTGCTCGTAGGCGAGCCGGTTCTTGATCCCCGCCATCTTCTCCGCCGGCGAGCGGTTGTTGGTGAGCTTGAAGACGCCGCCGAGCAGGATCGGCACATAGTCGAACGCGACGCCGGTGCGCGCCTCGATCTCCGGCACGACGAGATGCGCGAGATAGGCGTTGGGGCTGCCGAAATCGAAATGAAATTCCACCTTTGGCGCGGGCATGTCAGCGCAACTCCTTCACCACGTTTCCCGATAAGGCCGCGCGTCGAGTTCGAAGGTCCAGGCGTCGCGCGGCTGCCGGTAGAGCTGCCAATACGCCTCGGCGATCGAAGCCGGATGCATCAGCTGATCCGGGTCGAGATTATCGAGCGCCGCCGCGCCGGCGTGTTGTTTGATGCGCTCGCGCACGAACGCGGTGTCGACGCCGGCGTCGATGATAAGATGCGCGACATGGATGTTCTTCGGCCCAAGCTCCCGCGCCATGCTCTGCGCCACCGCGCGGAGGCCGAATTTCGCCGCGGCGAACGCCGCATAGCCGCTGCCGCCGCGGATGCTCGCGGTCGCGCCGGTGAAAAAGATGCAGCCTTTGCCACGCGGCAGCATCGCGCGCGCCGCCTCGCGCCCGGTCAGAAAGCCGGCATAGCAGCCCAGTTCCCACACCTTGCGAAACACCCGCTCGGTCGTTTCCAGCAGCGGAAAATTGACATTGCCGCCGACATTGAACACGCACACCTCGAGCGGCGCGTGCGCGTCGGCTTCGCGGATGAACGCCGCGATGTCGTCTTCCTTGCGCGCATCAAGCCCGCGCGCGACGATTTCACCGCCCGCCGCCTCGATGTCGGCAACAAGCGGCGCGAGTTTATCGGCGTTGCGCCTTCCGGCGAAGATCGTGAACCCCTCCGCGGCGAATTTCTTGGCGATGGCCGCGCCGATGAAGTCGCCGGCGCCGATTACGGCCGCAGTGGCGTTGCGTTTGGGCATCTTTCCTCCCGGCGGCGGACGCTCAGCTATTCATGTTGGGCATCATCTTACGAGAGGATGGCGCGGCGTCAATCGCGGCGCGGCGCAGCTTCACCTTCCCCTGGAGGGGGAAGGTCGTCGCGCGAAGCGCGGCGGGATGGGGTGACAGCGTCGAAGGGCGCACGGCCGGGCGGCAATGCCGCGCACCCCACCCCGTCCCCTCCAGCGGGGTAAGGGTCACTCCGCCGGCTGTTTCGGCTTCGGCTTGAAGAAGGTGCGCCTGAGGTTGTCCCACAGTTCGATCTTGGCGCCGTTTCTGTGCATGATCAGGCTCTGCTGGGCGACCGAGAGCGAGTTGTTCCAGGCCCAGTAGATCACCAGGCCGGCCGGCATATTGGCCAGCATGAAGGTGAAGATGATCGGCATATAGTTGAAGACCATCTGCTGGGTCGGGTCCGGCGGCGCCGGGTTGAGCTTCATCTGCACCCACATGGTCACGCCCATGATCGCCGGCCACAGGCCGAGATGCAGGAATGAGCCGAACACCGGGATGATCGTCGGATCGAACGGGATCATCCCGAACAAAGTGAAGATGTTGGTCGGGTCCGGCGACGACAGGTCGTGGATCCAGCCGTAGAACGGCGCGTGGCGCATCTCGATCGAGATGAACAGCACCTTGTAGAGCGAGAAGAACACCGGGATCTGGATCGCGATCGGCAGGCAGCCGGCGAGCGGATTGATCTTCTCGGTCTTGTAGAGCTCCATCATCGCCTGCTGCTGCTTCATCTTGTCGTCGCCGTAGCGCTGCTTGATCATGGCCATCTCCGGCTGCACCGCCTTCATCTTCGCCATCGAGGCGTAGGATTTGTTGGCGAGCGGGAAGAACAGGAGCTTGACGATGACGGTGACGATCAGGATGGCGATGCCGAAATTGCCGACCAGCTTGAAGAAGAAGTCGATGCCGAGGAACATCGGCTTGGTGATGAAATAGAACCAGCCCCAGTCGATCAACAGATCGAAATGGTTCAAATGGAGCGCCTCGTTGTAGCCGCCGTCGATGCCGAGCGGGAAATTCAAGCCCACCACCGAGACTTCCTTGGCGCCGGCGAACAGCCGCGCGTCGGCCGCGCCGGTCGCGCCCGGCGCGATCGTCTGCGCGTCGAGCATGTAGTCGGTCTGATAGGTCGCTTGGCCGCCGGCCTCGCCGGACGAAAAGCGCGCATGCACCTTGGCGTCGATGTCGGGCAGAAGCACCGCGGCGAAATATTTGTCGGTGAAGCCGAGCCACGCGTCGGTCGCGTCCCAGTGCTCCTCCTTCTTGTCGACCATCTTCTTGTAGGTCTCTTCCTGCAGGCCGTCGGCGCCCATGACGCCGGTCAGGCCCTCGTGCAGGATGTAATAGCCGAGCGTCTTGGGCGTGCCGTGGCGCGAGATCAGCGCGTAGGGAAACAGCGTCACCGTGCCGGCGCTCTTGTTCGCGACCGTGTCCTCGAGGGTGAACAGATAATGATCGTCGACCGCGATGGTGCGGCGGAACACGAGGCCCTGGCCGTCGTCGTAGGTCAGCGTCACCGGATGACCGACGGTGAGCGCGCCGGTGCCCTCTTGCGTCCACACCGTGTCCGGCCCCGGCAATTTCTGGCTGGTGCCCGAGGCCGGCACCCAGCCGAACTCGGCGTAATAGGCTTCCGGCGCGCCCGAGGGCGAGAACAGCACGATCGGCGGCGAATGCGGATCGACGGTCTCGCGGTATTGCTCGAGCGCGATGTCGTCGAGGCGCGCGCCTTTCAGATCGATGCTGCCCTTGAGCCGCGGCGTGTCGATCGCGATATGCGGGGTGGCGGCGATCACGGCTTCGCGGGCCTGCGTGCCGGACGCGGCGGGCGCGTTCGGCAGCGGCGGTGCGCCGGACTGGGGCGCGCCGGGCTGGGGCGCGCCGGCTTGCGGCGCCGGAACCGGCTGCGGCGCGTTGCTCGGCTGCGCCGCATGCTGCTGCAGCTCGCTCTGCTCGTGCTGCTTGAGGAGCGCATCGCGGCGCTGCTTTTCCATCTGCGGATAGCCGATGAAATACTGCCAGCCGACGACGACGATGAGCGACAGCACGATGGCGAGGATGGTGTTTCTGTGCTCGGACATTCGGAGCTCTTCTAAAAAGGCGCTGGCGGCGGATCTTCGGTCGGTCGTCGGCCGTCTCAGCGGTGCGGCTGCGGCCGGGTCGGCGAACGGGCTTCCGAACCCGCCTCATGTGGGGGTCCGCGGCGGGCGCCACCAGTTCCCGCGCGCTCGGACTTATGGATTCGGGCGAGCGCCGTGTCGAGTTCCCGCATCATCTCCGTGAACGGGGTGGCCAGCGCCGCCCGGCGGCCAACCAGCACATAATCATGACCGCTGCGTAATCCGCCTGCGGTTTTCGGCTCGCCGGCGGCCGTAGCGGCCGAGAGACGGACGATTTCCCGCAATCGGCGCCGCACGCGGTTGCGTTCCACGGCGTTGCCCACCTGTTTCGACACCGTAAAGCCGACCCGCGGCGCCTTGTCGTCGGCGCGGCGCAGCGCTTGCAAGGTGAAGGCCGTAACGGCCGAACGCACCCCGGTCGCGACGGCCCGGAATTCACTGCGGCGTCTCAGCCGCTCCACGGCAACATGTTGACGAACGGCTCGGTCGGAGAACTGGGCGGGAGCGCCCACAGCCCCCATCGCCAAGCCCCCGATCACGCGCTCAGCCGCTTGCGCCCGCGCGCGCGGCGCGCGGCCAGCACCTTCTGCCCGCCCCGGGTCGCCATGCGGGTACGAAAGCCATGACGGCGCTTGCGCACCAATTTGCTCGGCTGGTAGGTCCTCTTCACGGGATATTCTCCGCTGCGCGCCCGCTTTTCGCACGCTGGTCGATCTGGAAGCGTCAAACGCGCGCAAAAACCCGCACGCACAAAGACACGCGTCGCCGGTCGGGCCTGCCGGCGCGCAGTTGGCGCGGCTTATAAGCGAGGACCTCAGGCGCGTCAATGCGCTGTTCCAAGCGTGGTCCAAGGATGCCGGCGTTCCCGCCTACGGCATTGATTTCAGGGCCAAAGCCCGCCCCGGCGCCGGGCGCGAAGCCGCGCCACGGCGACGCTTTCGCGGCTCCGGTTTGACCTCGCCGCGGACGCGTCGCACTATGGGGTTGCGAAGGTTTTGAACGGACATCATGATTCGTCCGATGGTTCGGCGGCCAAGGCCGCGTGCAAGTTTCTTTGCCCCATGAACTTTGCCAATGAACGATGACGCCGTTCAACGGCCGGAACCGGTTCGGGTGCCGCGTTTCGGGCTTTCGGGAAAGCTCCTCGTCTTCACGATCCTGTTCGTGATGATCGCGGAAGTGCTGATCTATGTGCCGTCGATCGCCATTTACCGGCTGATGTGGCTCAACGACCGGCTGGCCAGCGCCTATACCGCGGCGCTGGTGCTCGATGCCGCGCCGAACCACATGGTGTCGGACGTGCTGGCCAAGCAGATTCTCGATTCGATCGGCGCCCGCGCCGTCGCCATGAAGATGGGCAAGCAGCGGCTGATGCTCGCGGTCTCGGACGCCCCGCCGCCGGCGATCGCCGACGACCTCGACATGCGCAATGTCTCGAGCTTCGGCTCGATCGTCGATGCCTTCCGGTTGATGCTCAACACCCGTCACGACGTCATGCGCGTGGTCGGTCCCGCGCCGATGGGCGGCGACTATATCGAGATCATTCTCGACGAGCCGCCGCTGCGCAAGGCGATGCTGCGCTACTCGGTCGACCTGTTGCTGATTTCGCTGTTGATCTCCGGCATCACCGGCGCGCTGGTCTATATCACGCTGAACCAGCTGTTCGTGCGGCCGATGCGCCGGGTCACCGCCAACATGATGGCGTTCCGCGCCGACCCGGAAAACGGCGACCGCATCATCGTGCCGTCGGGCCGCGCCGACGAGATCGGCACCGCCGAGCGGGAACTGGCGGCGATGCAGACCGACCTCGCCTCGATGCTGCAGCAGAAGAACCGGCTCGCCGCGCTCGGCCTCGCGGTGTCCAAGATCAATCACGATCTGCGCAACCTGTTGAGCTCGGCGCAGCTTTTTTCCGATCGGCTGGCGCGGCTGCCGGACCCGGACGTGCAGCGCTTTGCCCCAAAACTGATGCGCTCGCTCGAGCGCGCCATCGCGTTCTGCCAGTCGACTTTGTCCTACGGGCGCCTGCAGGAGCCGCCGCCCGACCGCAAGCCGCTGCTGCTCGAGCCGCTGGTCGAGGAGGTGCACGAGACGCTCGGGATCGGCCCCGACGCGCCGATCCGCTGGATCAGCGCGGTCGAGCGCGGCCTCACCGTCGAGGCCGATTACGACCAGCTGTTCCGCATTCTGCTCAATCTCTGCCGCAACGCCATGCAGGCGATGGAAAGCCGCGCCGCACGCGACCCCGGCCGCGACCAGATCCGCGTCACCGGCCGGCGCGAGGGCGCCGTCGTGGTGATCGAGGTCTCCGACACCGGCCCCGGTTTTTCCGAGAAGGCGCGCGCGCATCTGTTCGAGGCGTTCCAGGGCTCGACCCGCACCGGCGGCACCGGCCTCGGCCTCGCCATCGCCGCCGAGCTCGTCCGCGCCCATGGCGGCGACATCCGCCTGGTCGAGGGCACCATCGGCGCGACGCTCCGCCTCACCATCCCCGACCGCGCCGTCGAACTCTCCGCCCACCGGGGGGCGCGCGCGCGGGGGTAACTCCGTAACCTGGGTTGAAGCGCAGCGAAACCTAGGGACCCACCGTGCAGTACCAAACGCCGCCCCCAGGTTTCGCTGCGCTCCACCCGGGCTACGTTTCTTCGCTCGCAATGACGAATTGAATGCAAGCATACTCCAGCCCATTACAAGGTTTCAGCATCATGATTTTCGTCGCCAACATCCTCATCGCCATCGTCGCCGCTTCGCATCTTTATTTTCTGGTGCTGGAGATGTTTCTCTGGACCAAGCCGCAAGGTCTCAAAGCCTTCGGACTGACGCAGCAGAAAGCCGACGACTCCGCCGCGCTTGCCGCCAATCAAGGCCTGTACAATGGCTTTCTCGCCGCCGGGCTGATTTGGGGACTTGTCCATCCCGTCGCCGGCTTCGGCTTCGAGATCAAAACTTTCTTTTTGCTGTGCGTGATCGTCGCCGGCCTCTACGGCGGTTACTCGGTCAGCAGGAAGATCATCCTGATCCAGGCCGTTCCAGCTGCGCTCGCATTGGCGCTGCTATGGGCGGCGTGACAGAAGGAACGCCTGGGAAACCGCAATGAGCACCGACACCAAGCCCGCGATCAAGCGCATCAACCCGCCCGAACTCGGCACGCCGCCCGGCTACTCGCAAGTGGTGGAAGTCCGCGCCGGTCGCCTCATCTTCATCGCCGGCCAGACCGCGGTGAACCGCGACGGCGAGATCGTCGGCAAGAACGATTTTGCCGCGCAGACGGCGCAAGTGTTCGACAATCTGGCCGCGGCGCTCGAGGCCGTAGGCTGCACGGCGGCCGATCTGGTCAAACTCACCGTGTTCGTCACCGACATGGACAATCTGTTCAGCTATCGCGAGGCCCGCAACCGCTTCTTCGCCACGGTGACGCCGCCGGCCGCGCCCGCGGTCACCCTGGTCGAGGTGTCGAAGCTTTACGGCCCGGATTTTTTGATCGAGATCGAGGCCATCGCCGCGGTGTGAATCGTAGCGAATCGTAGCCTGGGTCGAGCGGCAGCGAAACCCAGGGAACGGCGTTCGAGCTGATCCGCCGCCCCCGGGTTTCGCGTTCCGGTCAACCCAGGCTACAAACAAACCTCACCGCAACCCCGCCTGCTTCACCAGCGGCAAAGTCTCAGCCTGAAACTCCTTGATGCCCTCGACGTAGCGCGGCCAGGTCAAGACGATGCCGTCGAAACCGGCGCGTTGCAGAAACGACAGGCCGTCGACGATCTGCTCCTTGGTGCCGATCAGCGGAAAGCCGACCCAGCCGGCGATGAAGTGCTCCTTCAGGGTCTGCAGCACCGGCGCGGGAATCGACTGCGAGTTGATGCCCATGACGCTGACCAGGTTTTCGACGCCTTCCCAGTCGCCCTTGTCGAACACGCAGTATTTGTAGAAGGCGCGGGCGTCGGCCTCGGTGTCGCCCTGGAAGATGTAGGCGTTGGTCCAGACCTGGATCTCGCGCTTGCACTCGTCCCAGGCGGTCTGACGTGAGGCGTCGACGCGCTTCTTCACGCTGTCGAAGTCGTGCGCCTCGAGATTGATGAAATTGACGTCGGCGTGGCGGGCGGCGAACTGCCGCCCCTTCGGCGAGGCGCCGGCGCTCATGATCGCCGGATGGGGCCGCTGCAGCGGCAGCGGCGCGTTGAGCGCCCGCTTGACCTGATAGTACTGGCCGTCGAAATCGAACTCCTCCTCGCTGGTCCACAGCCGCTTGATGATCTCGATCCACTCCGATGCCATGTCGTAGCGCGCGTCGTGCTCGATCAGCGGCGCGCCGAACATTTCGATCTCGGGCCGGTACCAGCCGGTCACCACGTTCAGCGTGAAGCGGCCGCCGCTGATGTGATCGATGGTGGTGCCCTGCTTGGCCGCCATGACCGGGTGCATGGTCGGCACGTGCGAGGTCGAGAACACCGCCGAGTTCTTGGTGATGGCGCCCATGGCGGCCGCCCAGGTGAAGCACTCGAAGCCTTCGCCGTTGAAGTTGGTGGCGCCGCCAAAGCCCTTCCAGCGCCCCACCGGAACCAGCGCCTCGAACTCCATGGCGTCGGCGGTGCGCGCGATCGCCTCGGTGTTCTCCCATTTGACCTCGAGCGTGCCTTCGATCGACGACATGGTGGCGCCGCCGGACAGGTTGCTGCAGAAGGTGCCGAGTTTGAGCTTACGATCGTTGAAGAGCGGATTGCTCGCCTCGCGCAATTGGTCCGCCCTCGTGGATACTGCCATGGTTCGTTTCCTCGCTGGTCGTTCTTGCGACCGCCGCGGCCGTTGCGTCGGCCGGTCGGCGAGGCTCAACGCTAATAGGTAACGGCGCCGCCGTCCACATTGACGGCCTGCCCGGTGATGAAGGCGCTCGCGTCCGAGGCGAGGAACACCGCGGTGCCGCAGATGTCGTCGGGCGTCATGTCGCGCTTGATCATGCGCGCGTCGAGCGTGTGCGGGCGGATCTTCTCCATCATCATGGGATGGGCGAGCACGCTGCGGCTCGCGGTAAAGCCGACAATGATGGAGTTCACCCGGATATTGTCGGCGGCAAGCTCGGTCGCCATCGATCGCGTCATGGCGAACACCGCGCCCTTCGAGCTGACGTAATGCAGCAGCATCGGCGCGCCGCGCAGGATGGTACCCGACGAGATGTTGACGATCGCGCCTCCTCCGGCACGCTTCATGCTCGGGATCGCGGCCTTGGTGGCCTGAAACACGCCGCGCGCGTTGACGCGAAACACCATGTCCCATTCGTCCTCGGTGATCTGCGTCAGCGGCTTGAGGTCGAGCGTCCCGAACACGCCGGCATTGTTGATGAGAATGCCGACCGGGCCGAAGCTTTGCTCCGCGGTCGCAATGAGCGCGGCGAGCGAGGCGTTGTCGGTGACGTCGGCGGTCGTCGCGACCGCTTCACCGCCGCGGTCCTTGATCGCGGCGGCGGTGTTCGACGCATCGGTAACGTCGGAGACGACGAGCTTGGCGCCCTCCGCCGCCAGCGCGAGCGCGAGCGCCGCGCCGATGCCCTGCGACGACCCGGTGACGAGCGCCACTTTTCCGTCAAGGCTTCCCATGGCCGATTCCTTCCCCGCCACCCACGTGTCCTAAAATTTCGGGCACCATTTCAGTACGCCCTCCTGAAAGCTCGGCCGTTCGCGGATCGCCTGCGCCCAGGCGACGACGTGCGGAAAGCGCTCGAACGGAAAGTCGACCCCGATCAGCGTGTGATGCAGCGGCACCCAGGAGATATCGGCCAGCGAAAAGCGGTCGCCGACCAGCCATTCGTGCTCCGAAAGTTCATCATCGACCTTCTGAAACAGACTCATGAGCCGCTCTTCCGCCGCCTCCACCCGCTCCCGCGGCAGCCCGCTGCCGCCGGTCGCATGGGCGTGAAAGTCGAGCAGCTCGGGATCGCGCTGCAGCGCCCGGTACTTGGCGTCCTCCTCCTCGTTCTTGCGCAGCACCTTGCCGATCTTGCGCGTATAGATGAGCGTCTTGACCGCCGGCACGTGGATCTCGGTCGCCGTCCGCAGCCACTCGCGCATCTCCTCGCGCTCGTCTTCCGCTTCCGGCTGCAGCGGCGGATCGGGAAAGGTTTCATCGAGATATTCGATGATCTCGTTCGACTCGATGTGCACGACGCCGTCATGCACCAAGGTCGGCACCAGCCCCTTGGGATGAATGCCGAAATATTCCGGCGTCACCGCTTCCTTCTTGCGCAGGTCGAGATGATGGCTGGTCCAGGGCAGGCCCTTCTCCGTGAGCGTCATGCGCACGCGCATCGAGCAGTTCGACATGTCGGCGTGATAGAGGTGCAGGCCCTCGAGCGCGGTGACGCTCGGATTGGTCGGCGTGACGATCATGTGGGAGCCTCCGCTGCGGGAGAGGCCGGCGCGCCGGCGCCGGTCATTTCGGCGTTGCGCCGGCGCGGCATCCGTCCTCCCCCGAATTAGCTTTTGCTTTTGACCAGCTGCGTTGATAGTAGATCGGGTCGATTTTATTGATAATCAGCCAAATTGGAAACGGATCGTTCTCGAATCGAGAACAATGAACGGCGGACGCGGAGCCGCCGCGGCGAGGAAAACCCGGGGATGGACGAACTGGCCTCGATCCGCATGTTCGTTCGCGTCGTCGAGGGCGGCAGCTTCGCCGCCGCGGCGCGCCGGCTCGGCGTGTCCAAATCCGTCATCACCAGGCGCGTGAAGGAGCTGGAAGGCAAGCTCGAGGCGCAGCTTTTGGTGCGCTCGACGCGGCGGCTGACACCGACCGACGCCGGCGCGAGCTATTTCGAGCGCTGCGTGCGCATCGTCGCCGAACTGGACGAAGCGCAGACCGCGGTGCGCTCGCTTACCGTCGGCCTCACCGGCACCCTGCGCGTGAGCTGCATCGCGTCGTTCCTGGCACACCAGCTCGCGCGCGACGTCTGCGCGTTCCAGCGCCAGCATCCGGAACTCGTCATCGAGCTGCATCACAACGACCGCATCTACGATCCGATCCAGGAAGGCTACGATATCTGCATCCAGCCGAGCGACGTCGGCGGTGGCGACATCATCCGCCAGCCGATCGTGCCGCTGCGGCGGCTCCTGGTCGCGGCGCCCGACTATTTCGACCGCCACGGCCGGCCGCGCCATCCCGACGAGCTCGGAAACCATCGCTGCGCGCACAACAATTACATCCTGCCGATCGCCGACATCACCTTCATGGGGCCGCAAGGCCCGGTGCGCATCCCGCCGTTGCGGCCGGTGGTGCTGTCCAACAGCATCTGGATGATCCGCGAGGCGGCGCTGACCGGCGATTGCGTCGCGATATTGCCGATCTACGCCATCGTCGAGGAATTGCGCAGCGGCGCGCTCATGCCGGTGTTCGACGATTTTCGCGTCGAGGCGGCGATGCTCAACGCCTTCTACCGCCGCTCGCCGCAGGTGCCGGCCAAGGTGCGCACGCTCCTCAAATACCTCGCCGATCATTATGGCGGCGAGCCGCCCTGGGAGCGGCTGTTGTTCCGCGACCGTCCGCAATTGCGCCGCGTCGTCCACGGCGCGGCGTCCGTCAAGCAAACCAAACAACTCGACGCAAAACAAACACACGTCAAACCAACACGCGCCAAAACAGCAACGAGGGAAAACCGCCAATGATCACGCTCTACCATCACGGCTCGTCGGTGTGCGCCGCCAAGGTTCGGCTGGTGCTGGCGGAGAAGGCGCTGCCGTGGGACGGCGTCTATATCGACATCCTGCGCGGCGACCAGTTCGATCCGGCCTATGTCAAGCTCAATCCCAAGGCGGTGGTGCCGACGCTCGTCCACGACGGCAAGGTCATCCTCGAATCGACCGTGATCAACGAGTATCTCGACGAGTCGTTTCCGGACCCGCCGCTCGAGCCGGCCGACCCGGTACACCGCGCGGCGATGCGGCTGTGGACCAAGGCGGTCGACGAACAGCTGCATCCAGCCTGCGCCGAACTCACCTTCGCCTCCTGCCACCGTTTCATCATCAGCCGCCTGCGGCCCGGTCAAACTCGACGAGTTTCTCGAGAGCACGCCGCCGATCTCGGTGACGGCGGACTGGCATGCGCGCAAGAAGGAGATCGTGCGCCAAGGCATGGCCGCCCCGCGCGTCGACCGCACGTTCCGGCTTTATGACGGCTATTTGCAGAAGATGGAGGACACGCTCGCGGAGCAGCGCTGGCTCGCCGGCGACACGTTCTCGCTCGCCGACATCGCCATGGCGCCTTACGTCAACCGCCTCGACATGCTGGCCATGTCGGAAATGTGGGTCGGCAAGCGGCCGCGCCTCACCGACTGGTTCGAGCGCATCAAGGCCCGCCCAAGCTTCCAGCCCTCGCTCCTCGACATGTGCCCGCCCGACCTCACCAACGATCTGAAAACCTTCGGCGCGGAAAGCTGGCCGGACGTTGAAGCGGCTGCTGGCGGCGTAAATGGGGGAGCGCAGGGGCAAGCAATCCAGGCGCCGTGCCGCTACCTCTGGATTGCTTCGCTTCGCTCGCAATGACGAAATCACCACCTCGTCATTGCGAGGAGCGCAGCGACGAAGCAATCCGGGGTCGGCGGCACAACGCTTGGATTGAATTGCTTCGTCTTCAGCTTTGGCTCGCAACAACGGGCACCTAAACCGCGAACTCTTCCTCGTGCACCCACGCCGCCTGGCGCGGCGGCTTTTTGGTGCGGCTCCATTCCTCGACCATGACCGGCGCGAGGTCGCGCAGCTTGGCGAGTTTTTCGGGCGTCGCGGTCCACGTCGCCACTTCGAGGCGGTGGCCGTTGGGATCGACCAAATAGATCGACTGGAACACGGAGTGGTTGGTCGGGCCGACGACCTCGAGCCCCGCCGCCTCGGCCCGCGCTTTGGCTTCCAGAAGCGCGGTCATATCCTGGACGGTGAAGGCGATGTGCTGGGTCCAGTCCGGCGTGTTGGGATCGCGGCCCATCGGCGGCGAGTTCGGCAGCTCGAAGAACGCCAGGATGTTGCCGCCGCCGGCATCGAGGAACACGTGCATGTAGGGGTCGGGCGCCTTGGTCGACGGCACCTTGTCCTCGGCCATCGCCATGATGAGGTCCATGCCGAGAACCTGCTGGTAGAAATCGACCGTCTCCTTGGCGTCCCGGCAGCGATAGGCGACGTGATGAATTTGCTGAAGTTTCATGGTGCGTTTTCCTCGGCGTTCATCTTCTTATACCGGACGCTCGCGCACCGGCTTTTGGCAAAATAGTTACGTTTGTAACTATTGTCAATGCGCTGCGTAAGACGTGCGGAAGACGTGCAGCGATCGCCCGGATTTCGTATGACACCGGGACGCTGACAGGGAGGTGCCCTTGACGACCGACACAAAATCACTCGCCGGACGGGTGGCCATCGTCACCGGCGCGGGACGCGGGCTCGGCCGTGCCATGGCGCTGGGGCTCGCTGCCGCCGGCGCGAGCGTGGTCGCGACCGCGGCACGCGAACACGATGAAGTCGACCACGTCGCCGCCGAAGCCGCAGCGGGCGGCCGCATCGCGCCGGTGGTCGGCGATGTCACCAGAGAAGAAGACTGCGCCCGCATCGTCGCGACCGCGCTCGAGCGCTTCGGCCGCCTCGACATTCTGGTCAACAATGCCGGGCGCGGCATGAAATACGTCAGCGAGAATTTCATGACCGAGCCGACGCGGTTCTGGGAAACCTCTCCCGACGCTTGGCGGCTGGTGATCGACACCAACGTCACCGGCCCATTCCTGATGGCGCGCGCCGCCGTGCCGGCGATGCTCGCCGCCGGCTGGGGCCGCATCATCAATATCTCGATGAACGCCGAGACCATGCGGCGGCGCGGCTTTTCGCCCTACGGCCCGTCCAAGGCGGCGCTGGAATCGGCGACCATCATCTGGTCGCAGGATCTCGCCGGCACCGGCGTCACCGTCAACGCGCTCTTACCCGGCGGCGCAACGGCGACGGGCATGATTCCGACGGGCTTCCCCGCTCATCTGCGATCGACGCTGCTCGATCCCGCGATCATGGTGCCGCCGCTCCTCTATCTCGCCAGCACCAAATCCGACGGCGTCACCGGACGGCGCTTCATTGCCGCGAATTGGCGGGACGACGACCCGCAAGCGGCGGCCGCCGCGGCCGGCTGGTAGGACGCGAGCATCGTCATCGCGAGAACTAACCCGGCGGGCTCCACGCCGGCGCGGTCAGGCGCCGTTTGCCGTCGGCGGTGCGCGGCTCGCCCGGCGCGGCCGGCAGCTTGTCCCAGAGCTGGCAGGTCACCGGCTTGTGTTTCTGGTCGAGGCCTTCGCAGTAATTGGTGAACTCGCACAGGCGCACGTCGCCGCCGTAGCCGAGCCGCGTCTTGCGAAACCAATCGGGATCGGCGAGCGACTGCCGCGCCGCGCCGACGATGTCGCAGCGGCCGCGCGCCAGCAAATCTTCCGCCATCTCGAAATTGTGGATGCCGCCGGTCAAGACGACGGGCACGGCGCTGCCCGCTTCGCGCACCGCCTGGCGGATCGCCGCCGTCGCCGCGACGTTGCGGCCGAACGGGCCGCGCGCATCGGAGATGAACTGCGGCATGCATTCGTAGCCGCTGCGGCCGGTGTAAGGATAAGCGGCGCTGCCGATGCCGGGCTGCTTAGCGTCGTCGAACTTGCCGCCGCGCGAGGTGGAAAGAAAATCCATGCCGGCGCGCGCGAACGCGACGCCGAAATAAACCGCATCGTCGACCTCGCTGCCGCCGTCGATGCACTCGTCAGCCAAGAAGCGGCAGCCGACGGCGAAACCCTTGCCGACGCGCTGGCGCACAGCTCCAAAAACCTCGAGCGGTAGACGCACGCGATTTTCCACCGTTCCGCCATAGCCGTCGGTGCGCGCATTGGTGCGCGAGAGAAACGAGGCCATCGTGTAGGCGTGGGCGTAATGCAGTTCGACGCCGTCGAACCCCGCCGCCTCCGCGCGCGCGGCCGCGTCGGCGAACAGGCCGGGCAGCACCTGCGGCAGGTCGCGGATGTGCGCCTGCTCGACGTCGCCGACGCGCTCGCGGTAGCCGAACTGCAGCGCCTCCCATTCCCGCTCGGTGAGCACGCGAACAAGCTCGGCTTCGGTGAGCGCCGCGAGGCGCGCGCGCACCTCGGCCTCGGACAAATCAGGATCGCCGAGCGCCGCGCGGTGCGCCGGCGTCACCTGCAAGAACCGCTCGAAGAATTTCGCCGGCTCGGGGCGGCGGCGGATGGCGAGAAAATCGATCAGCTGGATGAAGAGCCGCGTGCGGCCTTCGCTCGCCGCGCGCACCGCCTCCACCAGGCGGCGCAGCCCGGGCAAGAACCGGTCGTGGCCGATGCGCAACAGCGGCCCGCTCGGCACGTCGCGGATGCCGGTCGCCTCGACCACGATCGCGCCCGGCTCGCCGCGCGCGAAGCGCTCGTACCAGGCGACGACTTCGTCGGTGACGTAACCGTCCGCGGTCGCGCGCCACGGCACCATGGCCGGCACCCAGGTGCGCTGCTTAAGCGCGACCGGGCCGACCTCGACGGCTGAGAACAGCCGCGACCCCACCGCTTCCTGAGCCGACGGCACGCGGCCCAAGGTCGCTTCAAATCGGATACGTTCCGGCGGACGCCACACGGCCTGTCACTCCATTCCGTGCCGTCATACAGGGCGCGGCGCGGTGGCAGCAAGGTCCGATTGGGCATCGCTCGTCATTGCGAGGAGCGCAGCGACGAAGCAATCCAGAGTCGGCGGCAGTGACTCTGGATTGCTTCGCTCCGCTCGCAATGACGAGCGAAATGACGATGCTAAGACGCCCGCGGCGGCCAGTGGCGCTCGCGGAACCAGGTGCGGTAGTCCGCCATCTTGGCGCGCTGCGCCGGCGGCGCGCGGCGCTTGCACGTCGCCGCCTCGGCGCTTCCTTCCGCCGCGCCCCAGCGCAGCTCGACGCAGTCGTTGAGGTTGTAGGCCATCTCCAGCGCCGCGGCGCGGTCGACCACGTCCTTGAGCGTCAGCGTCCAGGCCGAGCCGTCGCTGCGCGTATAGGAGAATTTGCGCGCCGCCAGTTCCGAGGCGAGCACGCCTTCCAGGTCCGCCTTCACGCCCTCGGCGCTCTTGCCGAACGGCATGGTGTAGCGGTCGGGCCGCCGCACCACGCGATCGGGATAGCCGCGCACCACGTCGATCGCGATCAACAAACGGAAGTCGCGCGCCGGCGTGGCGAAATCCTCCCACGCGCCGGTGGTGGCGAAGATCGCCGCGCCGTCGGGCATGCCGGCCTCGCCCTTGCCGCTGTTCTGGAACTTGCGCCCGTTCTCGACCGAGCCGACGCGGGTCTTGACCTGCTCTTCGAGCGAATCGATCGCGCCCTTCATGGCGCGCACCGGATCGAGCGGCTCCGGCGACATCACCTCGTCCATGCGGTCGTAAAACTCTTCGACCGAGAGCTTCGACTGTTCGAGCGAGAAGTCGCCGTATTGCGGATCGCGCGCGATCTCGGCGTTGGTCAGCCGCCGCAAGGCGCCGTTCTCCGCGCGCACGATCGGCCGGAAGCGCTTGAAGCCGGGTGAGCCGAGCGAAGGTTCGTGCGCGAACAGAAAATTGCCGCGCCAGAAGCGCTTGCGCGCCACGGTGCCGTCGGGCTCGCCGTCGACGGAGTAAAACACGCCGGCCGCGCCGCCCGCTTCCGGCACGCGCTTCACCAGCATCATCACATGGCCGTAGGGATCGGCGTAGACGGTGCCCGGCCGCAGCGTCTCCTGCGTCAGCGGCACGGTATAGAAATCGGTGTTTTCGTCGGTCGCCGAGCACGCGCACCGAGCCGGACTGCACGGCGTCGGCGACGACGTGCAGATAACGTCCGAACGCCGGACCGAGCCCGCCGCCCGCCGCTCCCGCATTCGCGACGCTGGTCCACGCGACGCAGCGCGGCGGGTGGCCGCCGCCGCCGCGCGAGCAGTTCGAATAGCCGAACGGCAGTCCCATCTTGAAGGCGAAATAGGCGCGCAGGAAATAGACGAGGTCGGCGCAGTCGGGCCGCAGCGCCATCGGCACTTCGTCTTCGCCGGCGCCGAGATAATTGAACAGCACGTTGCGCGAGCGGTCGCGCAGCACCGGATAAAGCGCCGGCCACGACGGCTCGGAATTGAGCGGCGCGTCGAACAGTTTTTCGACCCACGCGGAATAGAGGTTCTCCATCGCGCGGTTCCAATTGGCGCGCAACGGCCAGAGGCTCCCCGGCGTCGCGGCCGGCGGCGCCGGTTTCGCGGCGCCAACCGCGATCTCGCGCGTGACCGTGCCGCAGCCGGACAGGAGACCGCCGCTGCGCGTCAGCTGCGCGCGCCACGTCCCCGCCGCCGGCGACGCCACCTCGGCGAACCAGACATAGGGCGGCCCATCGAGCCGCGCCCGCGAGGCCGCCGCGACAGCACCGTCCGGCCCGATCAGCGACAATTCCCCGTCGGTCGGCTTCTCCACCGCGACGATGACCCGCAGCGGCGCACCCCGCCACGGCGCCAGCGGCGCCGTGAGCACCGCCACATCCGCCGCATCGTCGCACCCGCCAAGCCCGATCGCCCGCGCATCGGTGGCGGACATAAACACCGCGAAAGCGGCAGCCGCGACCGGCAGCAAGCCCTTCAGCACAAAAGAAAATCGGCGTCCCCGGACCACGTAAGCCCCCTCCTTGACCGCGCTCGACCATATCGCAAAAGCTTTGGCTGAATCATGGCAAAACGTATCGGCGAGCGTCGGCCGCAGGGCAGGTCAGGGCGAAGCCCGTAACCCACCGCTTTGGCGCGGCCAAACGGCGGAATATGCTACGCTATTACGCTCTATGGCGTTCCGCTTTCGGAGTTGATTTTTATATCAGTTTTGATATAGGATGGACTTCGTTGAAACCGGTCGAATTTATTGGCGACTCGCTCGCTCGCGCGGCTCCGGGACTTTCCACCGAGCGCGCGCCAGACCGCCGGCTACCAACTCGATCGGGTTCAGCGCGGCCTGGAGCCCGACGATTGGAAGCCGATGAAAGCGATCGGCGCGGGCGTTCGCGAACTGCGTATTCGCGATCGCTCCGGTGCGTTCCGGGTGATCTATTTGGCAACGCTTGCTGACCGGGTGGTGGTCTTGCATGCGTTCCAGAAGAAGACCCAGCAAACGGCGAAGCTCGATATCGAAGTCGCGGTGAAACGGTTTCGTGAGTTGCGGAAGGACTGACGATGAAAAGGCAAAAGTTTGCGAGCGTGTGGGATGCACTCGAGGATACGGCTGCCGAAGCGGCCAATATGCGGGCGCGTTCCGCACTCATGATCGCGGTACGATCGAAGGTCGAGAGTTGGAAGGTCAGCCAGTCCGAGGCTGCCCGCCGCCTAGGACTGACGCAGCCGCGCTTGAACGACTTGATGCGCGGCCGCATCGATAAGTTCAGCCTCGATGCGCTCATGAACTTGGCGAGACCGGCGGGACTAGCGGTGCGGCTCGAAATCGGCGAGGCCGCTTGACGTCGCGACGATATCTAATTGCCTCGTCATGCCCGTGCTTGTCGCGGGCATCCACGTCGTCGAGCCGTGCAGCAAAGATATGGATAGCCGGAACAAGTCCGGCCATGACGAACTCATGGCAAGGACCTAAATTAATCCGACAAATGGCGCGGCGAGCGAATTGGACTGTCGTCGCATTAATGGCGACAATAGTCTTGACATCTATCCTATTTTCCGTTACATACTGACGATCCCGCTCACCGACAGGACGCCCGCCGGGTGACACCGGCTGGTGGAGCGGGGCGGTTCCCGCGGGTGGGGGCTCGTCACCTCCGCTCCCGGGCGGCTTCGGCAGGATACGCCCGGCCGGCACCATGACCGGTCTGCGAGTAGCAACTCGCTGGACTGGGGCAGGAAGGCGCGGGCAACGCCCGCGAAAAAGGCGCGCGGTCTTTCGAACCATCGGGGTCGCGCGCTCCGACCGAGTCTCGGGAAGCGCGTAAGCTGAAGCTGAGCGGTGGCGTTCGGTCGCTGCCGCGAGCGCCGTGGTGGAACGCCGACAGGCGAGCGCGCCCGCAGCGGAGGGTCGGCGCAAGCCGACTTTTCCGTGGCGCGCGCCGCACCCGCTGGTGCGGCTCATGAGAAACTGCGTCTGTCGGCGTTCCGCTTCCTGTTATTTGTTTGATGGCTTGGTTGGGCGCCCACAAGGGGCGCCCCTACGGATCGCAACATCCGCGCGTAGGGGCGGCCCTCGTGGCCGCCCGGACTCGGCGTTTGCAAAAACTCGGGCGCACAGGCGTCGCGAGAACTGCGCGGATTGGCGCGGAGGCTCGAAATCATGCCCGCGTGGCGGGACAAGCCGATTGCCGGCGGGCCGCACCGCGTTCCGCCTTCGACGCACATCGAGTGGGTCATTCGGCGCAGCGCCGTCGAGCAGGTGCTGGCGTGGCGTTTCTGAGGACGGCGGCGAATCATCCGCCCCCGCGACAGCGGGGGAGGGGGACCACGCGAAGCGTGGTGGAGGGGGCATGCGGCGGTTGAGCAAGCGACACAGCCGTTGCCCCTTCCACCGCGCTGCTTGCGCAGCGCGGTCCCCCTTCCCCGCTTCGCGGGGCAGGAAAGAAAACGTCAAAACAAGAAATACCGCTGCGCCATCGGCAGCACCTCGGCCGGCGCGCAGGTCAGAAGCTCGCCGTCGGCGCGGACTTCGTAGGTTTCGGGATCGACCTCGATATCGGGCGTGGCGTCGTTGTGGATCATGCTCTTCTTGGAAATCTTGCCGCGGGTGTTCTCGACCGCGAACAGCTCCTTCTGGATGCCGAGCTTCTTGCCGAGCCCGAGCTTGACCGCGGCCTTGGAGGCGAACACCACCGAGGACGCGGTGCGGGCGCGGCCGTAGGCGCCGAACATCGGCCGGTAATGCACCGGCTGCGGCGTCGGGATCGAGGCGTTGGGATCGCCCATCGGCGCGGCGACGATCGAGCCGCCCTTGATGATGCAGTCCGGCTTGACGCCGAAAAACGCCGGCGACCACAGCACGAGATCGGCGAGCTTGCCCTTCTCCACCGAGCCGATCAGCTTCGACACGCCGTGCGCGATCGCCGGATTGATGGTGTATTTGGCGATGTAGCGCTTGACGCGGAAATTGTCGTTGTCGCCCTTGTCCTGCGGCAGCGCCCCGCGCTGCTTCTTCATCTTGTCGGCGGTCTGCCAGGTGCGGATGATGACCTCGCCGAGCCGGCCCATGGCTTGGCTGTCCGACGACATCATCGAGAGCGCGCCGAGGTCGTGCAGAATGTCTTCCGCCGCGATCGTCTCCTTGCGGATGCGGCTTTCGGCGAAGGCGAGGTCTTCGGCGATCGACGGGTCGAGATGGTGGCACACCATCAGCATGTCGAGATGCTCGTCGATGGTGTTTTTGGTGTAGGGCCGGGTCGGATTGGTCGACGACGGCAGCACGTTTTTCAGACCCGCGACCTTGATGATGTCCGGCGCATGGCCGCCGCCGGCGCCTTCGGTGTGGAAGGCGTGGATGGTGCGGCCCTTGAACGCCTTGATGGTGTCCTCGACGAAGCCGGACTTCGTTGAGCGTGTCGGTGTGGATCATCACCTGCACGTCGTAATCGTCCGCGACCGAGAGGCAGCAATCGATCGCCGCCGGCGTCGTGCCCCAGTCCTCGTGCAGCTTGAGCGCACAGGCGCCGGCCTTGATCATTTCTTCCAGCGCCGCCGGCCGCGAGGCGTTGCCCTTGCCGGCGAAGCCGAGATTGACGGGAAAATCATCGGCCGCCTGGATCATGCGCGCGAGGTGCCATGGCCCCGGCGTGCATGTGGTGGCGAAAGTGCCGTGCGCCGGGCCGGTGCCGCCGCCGAGCATCGAAGTGACGCCGGACATCAGCGCTTCGTCGACCTGCTGCGGACAGATGAAATGGATGTGGGTGTCGAAGCCGCCGGCGGTGAGGATCTTGCCTTCGCCGGCGATCACCTCGGTGCCGGGGCCGACGATGATGGTGACGCCGGGCTGAATGTCGGGATTGCCGGCCTTGCCGATGGCGAAAATCCTGCCGTCCTTGAGACCGACGTCGGCCTTGACGATCCCCCAATGGTCGACGATCAGCGCGTTGGTGATGACGGTGTCGACCGCGCCTTGCTGGTTGCTGATCTGGCTCTGCCCCATGCCGTCGCGGATCACCTTGCCGCCGCCGAACTTGACCTCCTCGCCGTAGGTACAAAAATCCTTTTCCACCTCGATGATGAGGTCGGTGTCGGCGAGCCGCACGCGGTCGCCGGTGGTCGGCCCGAACATGTCGGCGTAGACGGCGCGGGAAATTCTGGTCGGCATCGGATCACCTTTAAAGCAAGGGTTTTAGGGCATGGCGCTGAAGGGCGGAACTTTAGCGGCGTCGGCATCGAAAGTGACCGTCGTGGCGCAACCGTGCAAATCGTTGATCTCGGCAATCAGCCGGTCGGTGAAATTCCCGACGCCATTCTCATAGTCGTGGAACGCGCGCACCACGGCGTCCCGCTCGCCGAACGTATAGGCAGGGCTTTCGATCATCGACCGCAAAATGCCGACGATTGCCGCACGCGGCAGGCGATAGACGGCGCGAAGCACCCAGACCAACTCGGCCGCCACGACAGGATTGATGAAGACAGGGTCGGCGGCGCTGCGATCGCGGAGAAGGCGGACGGCACGGTCGGCCTGCCCCGCGTCGTCGAGGACGACCGCGCGGACGAGAACGTTGGTGTCGAGCCCGATCACCCTGCCCTGCGTCGTTTATGCCGCGCGCGCGGCGTTGCCGCCGGCTTGCCGCGCGCCGCCACGGCCTCGCCGAGCAGACGGTCATATTGCTCGCGCGCGACCGGCCGCGCGTACGCGGCGCCTGCGCCGACGATCGCGGTCGCCGGCTTGTTGCGGGCATAAAGAAGGATCTCGCCGCTGCGATGAACAACGAATTCGACCTGGTCGCCGGGACCGACACCGAGCGCGTTGCGGATATCGACCGGCAGCGTCAATTGTCCCTTTGGTCGTGAGCTTGGCCTGAAAGGTCTGCATGGCCGTCCTTACCTTTTGGTAATTTCCTTACATATAGCGAAAAGCAAGGGCACGTACAACGCCGGCGCTTTCCGAAGTGGAACCTCGCGGTGGTATTCCAGGTGCGGCGCAGTGCAAACAAATCCACATTGTTATCCCCAAAGCATCAGCCATCGTCCGAAATCACGCTTTAACTTGCAGAACAAAAACGGCGCGCTATCATCACTGTCAGATCGATCGCGTTTGGCGCTGCCGGATGTGAAAGATCGCCGAGATCGGGTCGGTCTCTGCGGCGACGCCGCTGCCGGCGTCGCACGGAAGCTGATCTGGTCGCCGGTCCCAGCGCGGGCAGCAGGGCTGAGAACGTGACGGGTGGGCATGCGCAAGCCCGCCCGTCATGATCTTTTCCGTTTTGCCGCCGCCGTCTTATTTGGTGCGGCTTTATCTGGCGCGGCTTTCCTTGCTGCCGCTTTATTTGTTTTGGCCGGCTTGCTTTTTGCCGCCCCCGCTTTCGTCGCGGCGCTCTTGTCCAGCTTGCCCATCAGTTCCTGCCGGAAGCCGTAAACCGTGCGGCCGCCGGCGAGCGCCACCAGATTAACGTCGCGGGTCTGGCCGGGCTCGAACCGCACCGCGGTGCCGGCGGCGATGTCGAGCCGCATGCCGCGGGCCTTGGCGCGGTCGAACTTCAGCGCCGGATTGGTTTCGTAGAAATGATAGTGCGAACCGACCTGGATCGGCCGATCGCCCGTATTGGCGACCGTGAGCGTCACCGCCTCGCGGCCGGCATTGAGCTCGATGTCGCCGTCTTTGATGAAGTATTCGCCGGGAGTCATGGATGATGCCCTTTATTCGTCATGGCCGGCCTTGTCCCGGCCATCCACGTCTTTCTTCCGCGCAACAAGACGTGGATGCCCGCGACAAGCGCGGGCATGACGGCGAGGATGTTGCATCCGTCTTATCTGATCGGCTCATGCACCGTCACCAGCTTGGTCCCGTCCGGAAACGTCGCTTCGACCTGAATCTCGGGGATCATCGTCGCGATGCCGTCCATCACCTGGGCGCGGGTGATGACGTGGGCGCCCTCTTCCATCAATTGCGCGACGCTTTTGCCGTCGCGCGCGCCTTCCAGGATGAAGTCGGAGATGAGCGCCACGGCCTCGGGATGATTGAGCTTGACGCCGCGTTCGAGCCGCCGCCGCGCCACCATCGCCGCCATGGCGATCAACAGCTTGTCCTTCTCGCGCGGAGTGAGATGCATGGATAGCCCTTCAGTTCAACCAAAGCCGCGGCAGATGCCGTTCGCCCAGCGCCGCCACCACGTTGGCGAGATCGCGGCGCAACGCAGCTCCGTCCTTGGCGACGAGCCGCGCCAGCGCAATGCCGTTCCAGGCGGAAACCCCGACTTCCCCGGCGCAAGTTTCTCCGATCGCGCGCACCGCCGCAACGGCCGTTTCGTCGCCGGGGAATTCGAGCACGGTCGCGACGGCGACGCCGTCGGCGGCGACCGCGCATTGATTAAGGCGCCGCGCGATGGCGTCATCGAGGCGGACCGTCTCGGCGAAAATCAATCTGCCGTCGACGCGCACGCGCCAGCGGTCGAACAGGCGACCGGCGCCGACCGTTTCGCCCATGGCGGCGCGGCCGAACACGACCGCTTCGGCCACGAGAACGCGCGCGCCAGGCGCAAGCGTCACGTCGATCGTGCGCGTGAGCCGCACGCGGTCGAACAGGATCGTCTCCTGCGGCAGCCACGCGAGCGTGGCTCCCGCGGCGACGTTGAGCCTGATGTCGAGCGCGGTGTCCGGCCCGTGCGAGCGGTAGATCTTTTCCGCCGCCGCGGTGGTCACGGTGAGCTTGGCGCCGGCGCCGACCGCGATATCGATGCCGAAGCGGTCGCCGCCCGCCATGCCGCCGGCGGTGTTGACGATCACGGCGTCGAGGTTTTCGCGCGATACGGTATTGGGAAAGCGCACCCGCAGCGCGCCGGCTTCGTGCACGCGCGCGCGGCGGCTGACGCCCGCCGCGGCGGCGACGGTCAGCGCGATGCGGCCGACGGCGCGATTGCCGGCAAAGATGTCGTCATCCACGGATGCGTTCGCCAGCAAATTGCCGCCCCTCCCCTGCGACGCCGATCACCGGACCAAAATATCAAAAAAGACAAAAACTCAAATCGCCATCGCCCGCTTCACCGCAGCTTCGTCGATGTTGTCGCGATCGCAGGAATAGACGACGGCGCCGCGGTCCATGACGGCGAAATGATCGCCGAGCTCGCGGGCAAAGTCGAGATACTGCTCGACCAGAACGATGGCGATCTTGCCGAGCGAGCGCAGGTAGGAAATGGCGCGGCCGATGTCCTTGATGATCGACGGCTGGATGCCTTCGGTCGGCTCGTCGAGCAGGAGAAGGCGTGGCCGCATCACCAGCGCGCGGCCGATGGCGAGCTGCTGCTGCTGGCCGCCGGACAGGTCGCCGCCGCGCCGCCGCAGCATGTCCTCGAGGACGGGAAACAGCGTGAAGACGTCGTCGGGGATCGTGCGATCCTCGCGCTTGAGCGGCGCGTAGCCGGAACGCAGGTTTTCCTCGACCGTCAGCAGCGGAAAAATCTCGCGGCCTTGCGGGACGTAGGAAATGCCGCGTCGCGCCCGTTCCGGCGGCCGCAGCGCGGTGATGTCGTGGCCTTCCCAGATGATGGTGCCG
Organism: uncultured Pseudomonadota bacterium; assembly: GCA_963836095.1. Lineage (GTDB taxonomy): Bacteria > Pseudomonadota > Alphaproteobacteria > Rhizobiales > Xanthobacteraceae > BOG-931. Next base: position 128,278 of record CAWIHU010000007.1, on the reverse strand, counting down.
CGGCTGACGAAATGCTGGCCGGCGAGCGCGTCCAAGAGGCTCGTCTTGCCGACCCCGTTTCGGCCGAGCACGCAGGTGACCTTGCCCGGCTCGGCCTTGAGCGAAACCGCGCGCAGCGCCTGCGCCGCGCCGTAGTGCAGATCGATGGCGTTGACGTCGAGCATGTTCGATCCTTAGCGAATGGCGAATGGCGAATGGCGAGTAGCGAATGATTATTGAGCAGTTTCGATCATCTTCCCTATTCGCCATTCGCCACTCGCTATTCGCCCCCTTCATCTTCCCAAATACACCTCGACCACGCGCTCATTGGTCGAGACCTGATCGATCGAGCCCTCGGCGAGCACGGAGCCCTCGTGCAGACAGGTGACCTTGACGCCGAGCTCGCGCACGAACGTCATATCGTGCTCGACCACGACGACCGTGTGCTCGCGATTGATCTCTTTGAGCAGTTCGGCCGTCTGCCGTGTCTCCACGTCGGTCATGCCGGCGACCGGCTCGTCGACCAGGAGGAGCTTCGGGTCCTGCGCCAGCAGCATGCCGATTTCGAGCCATTGCTTCTGCCCGTGCGACAGGCTGCCGCCCAGGCGATCGCGCACCGCGGTCAGGCGGATGATCTCCAACAATTCATCGACGCGATGATGTTCCTGCGGCGTCTCCCGCCACAGCAGCGAGGCGCGCGCGCTGCGGTCGGCCTTGAGCGCCAGTTCGAGATTGTCGAACACCGTGTGGCTGTCGAACACGGTCGGCTTCTGGAATTTGCGGCCGATGCCGAGGTTGGCGATCTCGGTTTCGTCGAGCCGGGTCAGATTGTGCAGGCCGTCGAACACGGCCTCGCCGGTGTCGGGGCGGGTCTTGCCGGTGACGACGTCCATCATCGTGGTCTTGCCGGCGCCGTTCGGGCCGATGATGGCGCGCATCTCGCCGGGCTCTACGGCGAACGACAGATTGTTGAGCGCCCGAAAGCCGTCGAACGAGACCGTGACGCCGTTGAGATAGAGGAGCGCTGAGGTGAGGGCTTCCATCGCAAAATCCTTATTCGGCCGGCAGCGGCTCGCGCACGCCGTCCTCGGCGGCGGCGGAAGCGCGGTCGCGCCGCAGCGCGGTCCAGTGCCGCAGCGTGCCGATGATGCCGCGCGGCAGCAGCAGGGTGACGACGACGAACAGCGCGCCGAGCAGGAACAGCCAGTACGGCGCGAGCACCCCGGAGGTGAAGTAGGTCTTGGCGTAGTTGACCACGACCGCGCCGAGCGCCGCCCCAGTCAGCGTGCCGCGGCCGCCGACCGCGACCCAGATCACCGCCTCGATGGAATTGCCGGGCGCGAACTCGCTCGGATTGATGATGCCGACCTGCGGCACGTAGAGCGCGCCCGCCAAGCCGGCCATGCAGGCGGAGAGGGTGAAGACGAACAGCTTGTAGGATTCCACGCGGTAGCCGATGAAGCGGGCACGGGCCTCGGCATCGCGAATGGCGATCAGCACCTTGCCGAACTTCGAGGCGATGATGGCGCGGCAAAGCAGGAACGCGAGGATGAGCGCCAGGCAGGAGATCGAGAACAACGCGTTGCGCGTCGCCTCGGCCTGGACGTTGAAGCCGAGCAGATCCTTGAAATCGGTCAAACCGTTGTTGCCGCCGAAGCCGAAATTGTTGCGGAAGAAGCCGAGCATCAGCGCGTAGGTCAGCGCCTGGGTGATGATCGACAGATAGACGCCGGTGACGCGGCTCCTGAATGCGAACCAGCCGAACACGAAGGCGAGCACGCCGGGCACCAGGAAGATCATCAGCACCGCGTAGGGGAAGAACTGGAAGCCGTACCAATAGATCGGCAGCTCCTTCCAGTTCAGGAACACCATGAAATCCGGCAGGATCGGATCGGCGTAGACGCCGCGGGTGCCGATCTGGCGCATCAGATACATGCCCATGGCATAGCCGCCGAGCGCGAAGAAGGCGCCGTGGCCGAGCGAGAGAATGCCGCAATAGCCCCAGATCAGGTCGATCGACAAGGCGAGCAGCGCATAGGTGGCGTATTTGCCGAACAGCGCGACCAGATAGGTCGGCAAATGGAACGCGGACGTCTCCGGAACCACGAGATTGAACACCGGCACGATCACGGCCAGCGCGGCAACCACGATGACGAAGGCCACCGCGCCACGGTCGAGCGAACGGATGAGGAGATGCCCGGTCACGACGTCGCCCTTCTTCTCACCTCAGGCCTCCACCGCGCGGCCCTTGAGCGCAAACATGCCCCGCGGCCGCTTCTGAATAAAGAGGATGATCAGCACCAGGATCGCGATCTTGCCGAGCACGGCGCCGGCATAGGGTTCGAGGAACTTGTTGGCGATGCCGAGCGTAAAGGCGCCGACCAGCGTGCCCCAGAGATTACCGACGCCGCCGAACACCACCACCATGAAGCTGTCGATGATGTAGCCCTGGCCGAGATTGGGGCTGACATTGTCGATCTGCGACAAGGCGACGCCGGCGATGCCGGCGATGCCCGAGCCGAGCCCGAAGGTGAGGGCGTCGACGCGGCCGGTGCGGATGCCCATGGACGCGGCCATCGGCCGGTTCTGCGTCACCGCGCGCATTTCCAGACCGAACCGCGTATAGCGCAGGATGCCGAGCAGCGCGACGAACACCGCGAGCGCAAAGCAGACGATCCAGAGCCGATTATAGGTGATGGTGATGCCGCCGAGCTCGAACGCGCCGCTCATCCACGACGGATTGCCGACCTCGCGGTTGTTCGGACCGAACGCCGAGCGCACCGCCTGCTGCAGGATGAGCGACAGGCCCCAGGTCGCCAGCAAGGTCTCGAGCGGCCGGCCGTAGAGGAACCGGATGATGAAGCGCTCGATCAGGATGCCGACAAACGCGGAGAAAATGAAGGACAACGGCAGCGCGATGGCCAGCGAATAGTCGAACAGCGCCGGATCGTGGTTGCGAATAAGCTCCTGCACCACGAACGTGACATAAGCGCCGAGCATCACCATCTCGCCGTGCGCCATGTTGATGACGCCCATCACGCCGAAGGTGATGGCAAGGCCGATGGCGGCGAGCAGGAGCACCGAGCCGAGCGAAATGCCGTACCAGGCATTCTGCACCGTGTTCCACAGCACCAGGCGGTTCTGTATAACGGCGATCGCGCTCGCAGCCGCCTTCGTTACGGCCGGCGAGGCGCCCGCGGGCAAGCTCGAGAGCAAGCCGAGCGCGTCCTGATCGCCGCGCTGGCGGATGATGTCGACGGCGGCGAGCCTGTCCTCTTCCTTGGTGTCGTCGCGGAACAACACGATCGCGGCGCGCGCCTCGAGCATGGTGCGCTTGACGCGGGGGTCCTGTTCCTTGGCAAGGGCGGTCTCGAGCGCTGGCAGCGCGGCTTCGTCGCGCGACTTGAAGACGGCCTGCGCCGCCTCGTAGCGGGTCTCGGGATTGCTCGACAGCAACGTGAGCGCGCCGACCGCCGCGTCGAGCGCGCCGCGCAGCCGATTGTTGATGCGCACCATATCGAGATCGGCCGGCGCGGCGCCGGAAATCGGCGCGCCGGTGGCGGCGTCGGTCAGCTTGCCGGTGTCGCCCTGGATGTACACCGCCTTGCGTTCGGCCGAGAACATCAGCTGGCCGTTTTGCAGGGCGCGGATGATGGCCTCGGCGCGCGGACTGCCGCTCGCGGTCACCGCGGTGATGCCGTCGGAGGTCTCGCTGAAATCGTCGGCGGTGAAATGCGCGAGCGCTTCGTCGAGACTGGCGGCGCGGGCGGAAGCGCACCACAGCACGAAGCCGAAGACCAATATGAGCGTAGCGAGACTAGCTCGATGGAAACGCATGGGCATGGTCCCCGGCCTGAAAGTGGGAAGGCGGCGTCAACCGCCTTCCCGATGCTACGACGTTCATACCGGATCAGAGTGTAGCGGTTATCAGGCCCCGCCGCACTTCTTCGTCACTTTGTTGTAGTTGCCGCACTTGAGCGTCACCCAGTCGGCCTCGAGGTCCTTCGAGCCGGGCAGATAATCCGACCAAGCGTCGCCGGGCACCAGGCCCTTGGTCTTCCACACCACGTCGAACTGGCCGTCCGGACGGATTTCGCCGATATAAACCGGCTTGGTGATGTGATGGTTCGGCAACAGCGTCGACATGCCGCCGGTGAGGTTCGGCGCCTGCGTGCCGGGCAGCGCGTCGATCACCTTGTCCGGATCGGTGGTGCCGACTTTCTGCACCGCCTTCACCCACATGTTGAAGCCGATATAGTGGGCTTCCATTGGGTCGTTGGTGGTGCGCTTCGGGTTCTTGATGAACTCGTGCCACTCCTTGATGAAGGCTTCGTTCGCCGGCGTCTTGATCGACTTCGAAGTAGTTCCACGCGGCGAGATGGCCGACCAGCGGCTTGGTGTCGAGACCGGCGAGCTCTTCTTCGCCGACCGAGAACGCCACGACCGGAATGTCGGTCGCCTTGAGGCCCTGGTTGCCGAGTTCCTTGTAGAACGGCACGTTGGCGTCGCCGTTGATGGTCGACACCACCGCGGTCTTCTTGCCGGCCGAGCCGAACTTCTTGATCGCCGCGACCTCGGTCTGCCAGTCGGAGAAGCCGAACGGCGTGTAGTTGATCATGATGTCCTCGGGCGCCACCTTAAGTACGTCCTTAAGGTAAGCCTCGAGAATCTTGTTGGTCGTGCGTGGATAGACGTAGTCGGTGCCTTCCAGCACCCAACGCTTCACCGAACCGCCTTCCTTACTCGCAAGATACTCGACCGCAGGAATTGCCTGCTGGTTCGGCGCGGCGCCGGTGTAGAACACGTTGCGCTCGCTCTCTTCGCCTTCGTACTGCACCGGGTAGAACAGGATCGAGTTCAATTCCTTGAACACCGGCAGCACCGACTTGCGCGACACCGACGTCCAGCAGCCGAACACCACGGCGACCTTGTCCTTGCTGATCAGCTCGCGGGCCTTTTCGGCGAACAGCGGCCAGTTCGAGGCCGGATCGACCACGACCGGCTCGAGCTTCTTGCCGAGCAGGCCGCCCTTCTTGTTCTGCTCGTCGATGAGCATGAGCATCACGTCCTTCAGCGTCGTCTCGCTGATGGCCATGGTGCCGGAAAGCGAATGGAGAATGCCGATTTTGATGGTGTCGTCGGCCCGGGCGGGAAGAGTTGCCGTAAGGCCCAAGGCAAGGCTGCCCAAGGCAAGACCGGCCGCGGCGGCAAGCCAACGGCCTCCTCGCGACCGCTTGGCGGCCGCGTCGTTGATGTTGTGCATCGCGATGTCCCTCTGTTAGACGCGCGTCGATCGGCTTGCGCCGTCCCGCGGCGGGTAAATCGCAAAGAGCGTGCCAAGCTGTCATAGAGGTTAGGCTGCTGATTCTGCGCCTCAATTCCCATTTCGCCAGCGCCCGCCTCATTGGCCTCGGATTATTTTTTAGGCAGAGGCTATGGAATTGTTACGCTGATTTTGACTAAAAAATAGGCAGCTACCGTTCCGAATACGGATCGTTTGACAGCCCCGCCGCAAGCTTCGATGTTGCGGTATTGGGTAGGGGTATAGGCGCGCATGGCCAAGCTGGTCAGCCGGCGGCAGTTCACCATCGAATGGGGCTATTGCGACCCCGTCGGGATCGTTCTCAATAGCCGGTTCTTTGAGTTCTTCGACTGGGGCACCTGGGCGCTGTTCGCGGCGGCGCTTGATGTCAAACCACATGAATTGCGGGAAAAGCTCGACATATTCGGCATCCCGCTGGTCGACGCTGGCGCCGCCTTCGTCACCCCGGCGCGGTTCGGCGACGAGGTCGAGCTGCAGTCGCACATGGCGGGGTTTCGCCGCTCGAGCTTCGACGTGGCGCATCGCGTCGTTCGGCGCGACGGCGCCGTTCTGGTCGAGGGACACGAGACGCGGGTGTGGGCGATCCGCGACGCCGCCGATCCGGCCAAGATCAAATCGCATCCGATTCCGGACGACATCATCGCGCGTTTCGAAGTCGTGTGAAGGCCGGCCACGGTGCCGATTGAACGGACTCGTCCGTGCTGATATGAATGGCCGCATAATAAGAAAAGCCGGCGCACCCCCGCACCCTGCTTTGGATGTCAATGCTGCGCATTCTCCAGCTCACGCTCAACGGCCGCGCGCGTAGCGATGCGGCTTCCGACAACTTGCTGTTGCTGGATTATCTGCGCGAAATCGTCGGGCTGACCGGAACCAAGACCGGGTGCGACGGCGGCGAGTGCGGCGCCTGCACGGTGCTCATCGACGATCAACCGCGGCTGTCGTGCCTCACGCTCGCCGCGACCGTCGAAGGGCGCCGCGTCGATACCATCGAGTCGCTCGGGCACGAAGGCCGGCTGTCGGCGTTGCAGCGCGGCTTCCATGAAAAGTTGGGCTCGCAATGCGGCTATTGCACGCCCGGATTCATCATGGCCTCGGCCGGGCTGTTGCGGCGCAACCCGCGCCCCAGCGACGCCGAAATCCGCGACGCACTCGGCAGCAACATTTGCCGCTGCACCGGCTACGTGAAGATCATCGAAGCGGTGCAACACGCGGTCGAATTGCATGCCGCAGGCCTGTCGCCATGAACGAGATCGTGCCGTTCCACGCGATCGGCGATCATGTGCCGCTGGTCGACGGACCGGAAAAGGTCTCGGGCCGCGCCAAGTACACGGCTGATTTCATCGTACCGGGAATGCTGGCCGGGCGCATTTTCCGCTGCCCCTACGCCCACGCCGAAATTGTCGAATTGGATGTTTCCGAAGCGGCCAAGCTGCCGGGGGTGGAGGCAATCGTCACCGGCGCCGACTGCGACAAGGGTTTCGGCGTGCTGCCGATCGCCCGCTCCGAACATCCGCTGGCCCGCGAGAAAGTGCGCTATTGCGGCGAGCCGGTCGCCGCCGTCGCGGCGATCGACGACGCCACCGCCGCGGAAGCGCTGCGGCGCATCAAGCTGAAAGTTCGTGAGCTCCCCGCCTATCACACCGCGCGCGCGGCGATGGCGCCCGATGCGATCGAGATTCACCAGCACCGCGCCAACAACATCGAGCGCGACGTTGATTTCGAGTTGGGCGACGTGGCCAAGGGATTCGCCGCCGCCGACCTCGTGCGCGAAAGCACCTACAATTGCGCCGAGGTCTGTCAGAACCAGATGGAGATGCACGCCGCCGTCGCCGATTACGACGCCGTGCGTGACCGCATCACCGTGCACGCGTCGACCCAAGTGCCTTATTACGTGCACCTGATGCTGGCGCAGACGCTCGGCATGGACATGTCGCGCATCCGCGTCATCAAGCCCTATGTCGGCGGCGGTTTCGGCTGCCGCACCGAGACGCTCAATGTCGAATTGATCGCCGCCTTATTGGCGCGCAAGGCCGGCGGCTGCGTACGCCTCGTCGTCAACCGCGAAGAGACCTTCATCACCCATCGCGGCCGGCCGGAGACCGACATCCGGCTCAAGATCGGCATGCGCAAGGACGGCCGCATCACCGCGGTCGAGTGCGAATGCATTCAGCGCGGCGGCGCCCATTCGGGCTATGGTGTCGTGACCATTCTTTACGCCGGCTCGATGCTGTACGCGATCTACGGCCTGCACAACGTGAAATATATCGGCAAGCGCGTGCTCACCAATACGCCGCCGTGCGGCGCCTTCCGCGGCCATGGCACCGTTGACGTGCGCTTCGCCTTCGAGAGCCTCGTCGACGACATGGCGCGCGCGCTCGAACTCGATCCGTTCGCGGTGCGCCGCGCCAATCTTTTGCCCAGCGCGCCGACCTTCACCGACAACGATCTGATGGTGAACAGTTACGGCCTGCCCGAATGCCTCGATTGGGTCGAGCGGGAAAGCGGCTGGACAATTCGCAAAGGCCAACTGCCGAAAGGCCGAGGCGGTATCAGCAAAGGCCTCGGCATGGCCTGCTCGCATTATATCAGCGGCGCGTCCAAGCCCGTGAACTGGACGGGCGAGCCGCACGCCACGGTCAAGCTCAAGCTCGATTTCGACGGCTCGATCGTGCTTTTGACCGGCGCGGCCGATATCGGCCAGGGCTCCTCGACCGTGCTGGTGCAGAGCGTCGCCGAGGTGCTCGGCCTCGATCTCTCGCGCATCCGCATCATCACTGGCGACAGCGACGTCGTGCCCAAGGACAATGGTTCCTATTCCTCGCGCGTCACCTTCCTGGTCGGCAATGCCGCGATCGACGCCGCGCAGAATCTCAAGGCGGTTCTGGTCGCGGCGGCGGCGCGCAAGCTCGACGCCAAGCCGGGCGAGATCGAATGTCTGGGCGAGTACTTCCGCGCCGGCGCGCAGGACAAGGGCCTCACCTTCAACGACGTCGTCACCGAAGCGCTCAAGGACGGCGGCACCATTACCGTGACGGGAAATTATTCCACCATCCCGGAATCCCATGGCGGCAAGAAATACCGCGGTGCGGCGATCGGCGGCACCATGGGCTACAGCTATTCGGCCCAAGTGGTCGAGGTGAGCGTCGACGAAGAGACCGGCGTCGTCACCGTCGACAAGGTCTGGGTCGCGCACGATTGCGGCAAGGCGCTCAATCGCCTCGCGGTCGAGGGCCAGGTGCAGGGCTCGGTGTGGATGGGCATGGGTCAGGCGATGAGCGAAGAGACCGCGTTTCACAACGGCCTCCTGCTCACCGGCAACATGCTCGATTACCGCGTGCCGACCATCCAGGATTTGCCGCCGATCGAAGTCGGAATCATCGAGAGCAACGACCCGCACGGGCCGTTCGGCGCCAAGGAGGCCGGCGAGGGCTCGCTGGCGGCGTTCCTGCCGGCGCTGACCAACGCCATCGCCGACGCCATCGGGCTACGCTTCGACGATCTGCCGGTGACGCCCGACCGGGTGTTTGCCGCGCTGGAAAAGCGGGCGCGCGGTCGCAAGACCAACGGGAGCACCTGATGGACGCGCTGCCGTCGTTCGACCTCGTTCGTCCGCGAACGCTCGACGAGCTGATCGCGGCGCGGCGCGCATACCCGCAGAGCCGGCTCGTCGGCGGCGGCACCGATCTTATGGTCAATATCCGGCGCGGCATCGTCGCGCCGGCGGCGCTGATCGATATCAACACCGTGACCGAACTACGCGGCATCAAGGCGGACGCCGACACGCTCGAGATCGGCGCGGCGACGACGCTGTCGGAGCTGGCGACGCACCCGGACATCGCGCGGCATTATCCGATGGTGGCGCAGGCGGCCGGGCAGATCGCCGGCCCGACCCATCGCAACATGGGGACGCTCGGCGGCAATCTCGCACTCGACACCCGCTGCATCTTCTACAATCAGAGCGAATGGTGGCGCGGCGCCAATCGTCATTGCCTCAAGACCACCGGCACGATGTGCCACGTGGCGCCGAAGAGCCGCGGCGTCTGCTTCGCCACCTTCAGCGGCGATCTCGCGCCGGCGTTGCTCGCGCTCGACGCCGAGATCGACATCGCCGGGCCGGCCGGCCGGCGCGTCGTGCCGCTCGCCGAGCTTTACATCGGCTATGCGCGCCAGGACGAGCCCGTGACCGAAACGCGCGGCGACGGCAAATTCTTTCTGTCGCTGCGCCCGGGCGAAGTGATCGTCGCCGCGCGTGCCGACAACACGCCGGGCCTGCGTTCGGCTTACGACAAAATCCGCATCCGCCGCTCGATCGAATATCCGGTCGCCGGCGTCGCGGTCGCGCTGCGGCGCGCGCGCGACAGCCTCGTCGATCTGCGCGTCGCCTTTACCGGCACCAATCCGCGGCCGGTGCGGCTTGCCGGCACGGCCGCGCTGTGCGGCGCTCCGCTCGACGCGCGCGTGCTGACCGGGCTCGATGCACTCGTGCGCGATCAAATCATGGCGATGAAGACGACCTTCACGCCCGGCCATTACCGCCGCCGCGTCGCCGGCGTCCTGGCGCGCCGCCTGGTCGAGCGGCTCTATGCTGGTTAGGATCCTTGCCGGATAGAGCATGATCCGGAAAAGTGGATACCGGTTTTCCGAACAGATCATGCTCCATCAAAGAACTAGAGCCCGGTTCTGATTCAATCAGAACCGATAAGGCTCTAGTGTCCTGAACCAAAAGTTCGTGGCATTTTAAGCCTCGGTTGGCGAATTGTATGCACAGAAGCGTTCGATTGAGCTGAGGATGTCGTCGGCCGATTTTGTCCATCGGAACGGCTTTGGGTGGGCGTTGTGATGTTCGATGAAGGAAGTGATTTCGGAGCGTAGTGCAGCCACGCTGCGGTAGATGCCGCGCCTGATCTTGCGCTCGGTGATGAGCGCAAAGAAGCGTTCGACCTGATTGAGCCAGGATGAACTGGTTGGCGTCAAGTGCACGTGCCAGCGCGGCCTCTTTGCCAACCAGTTTCGGATCAGCGGCGTCTTGTGGGTTGCGTAGTTGTCCATGACGAGATGAACGTCCAGATCGTCTGGAACAGCGGCTTCGATCTCATCGAGAAACTTGCGGAACTCTACGGCGCGATGGCGTCCATAGCACTTGCCGATGACCCGGCCGGTTGCGATGTCGAGGGCGGCGAACAGAGAGGTGACGCCGTGGCGCTTGTAGTCGTGACTGCGACGCGCGGCCTGACCAGGTCGCATGGGCAGCATGGGCTGGCTGCGGTCCAGCGCCTGGATCTGCGACTTCTCGTCGACGCACAGCACGATGGCGCGCTCGGGCGGGGTCACGTAGAGGCCGACAACGTCGCGAACCTTGGCGACGAAGTCGGGGTCGGTTGAGAGTTTGAAAGTCTCCAGCCGATGCGGTTGCAGACCGAAGGCGCGCCATATCCTCTGTACCGTGGAGACCGACAGCCCACAGGCCCGAGCCATGCCGCGCGAACTCCAGTGGGTGGCGTCGGGGGGCTTCGTCTCAAGAGTGCGTACGATCACCGCCTCGATCCGGGCATCCTCGATAGTGCGCGGCGTCCCCGATCGCGGCTCGTCCCAAAGACCGTCAAGCCGATGCTCGGCAAAGCGCCGACGCCACTTGCCAACCGTGTCGGGATCAATAGCCAGGCGGGCCGCCACGACCTTGCTCTGCTCGCCTTCAGCACAGGCCAGGATGATCCGAGCCCGCAACGCCAAGCCCTGTGCCGTGCTTCGCCGTGAAGCCAGCGACGTTAACTCAGCGCGTTCCACCTCATCCAGTTCCAGCGGCCCAAACCGTCGACCCATCGCCAATCCTCCCCAAAACCAGGAGAGTCCGTTATCATCGAGTTCGATTTGGAGTCCGTCGAACTTTAGATTCGGGACACTAGGAGCCGACGGCGCCGAATTTGCCGATCACGTCATCCGGCAGCGCGGCCACCGCGGCTTCCGGCAGATGGGGTATCATCGTGACCTCGCCGCGCGAGCGCTCGCGCAGCGCCGCTGCGATCGCGGCTTCGTTCCGGCGCTCGCCGGTCAACAGCATCACCACGGTGCGGACAAGAATCGCCAGATCGAGGCGCAGTGAGGCGTGACGGATGTACCATTCGTCGAGCGCGTTCTTCTCGTCGACCGATATCAGTCTGCCGCCGCACACCTGGGCCCAGCCGGTGACCCCGGGCCTGACCGCGAGGCGAAACGACGACTGCGTCGGCTGATCGATCGGCAACAGCGGCCGCGGGCCGATCAGGGACATTTCGCCGGACAGGACGTTCCACAGCTGCGGCCATTCGTCGAGCCGCGTGGCGCGCAGGAACCGCGCCAGTGCGGAGGCCTCGCGCACGTCGCGTTTTTCTTTCGTCCGCCGGTCGAACGGCGCTTGCAGGGTGCGGAATTTGTACAAGTAAAGCGGACCACCGTCGCGGCCGACCCGGCGTTGCCAGAACACGATGGGCGCACCGACGTCACAGAGAACAAGCGCGCTGACGAGGAGGGCCACAGGAAACGTCACGATCAGGAAGCAAAGCGCGACGACGACATCGGCGAAACGTTTGACGGTCCAATACGGTCCGACGAGTGCGGGTCGCAGGCCGGCATCCGCAGCCGCGGGGCGTTCCTCGACGCGCGGCGCGCTCAGTTCGTCCCCGACCGCCGCGGGTTGCCGGGCGATCAACCGCTCCGGCAGAACCTCGAAGCCGAGGCGAAGCTCCCGGCACACCCGGCACACCTCCTCGAACGCCGCCGCCGACACCTCCTGCGGTCGCGCCGCGAGCAGCACGCGGTCGATGCGCACCCCGTGCGCGGCATACTCGGCGACGATCTTCTCGAGTTCGATCGGCGCACCGACGATCGGATAACCGCTCAACGAGCGGTGCATCAGTTCCGGCCGTTCGTCCAAGATCGCCACGATCTGGCAGCGGCCCGGGGCGAACTCGTCCATCATCTTGGCGAAGAACCAAGCGAGCCGCGAGGCTTGGATGAGCAGGACGTGCTCGGCGTTGTCGGCGGCATCGGGCGGCGGCGTGTCGCGGCGCGTTTCACGCAACCGCAATAGCATGCGCGAACCGAGCAATCCGAACGTCAGCAGCATCAGGTGCAGGATCGGGATCGACCGCGGCGCATCATCGAGCCGCGTGAGCACGAAAGCCGCGACCGCGGACAGTGCCGCGATCAGCACGCAGGCCTTGGCAAGTTCGAGGGCGTCGCTGATCGAATAAAAGCGCGAGATCGGCGAACTGGTCTGAAACCATTGGAAGACGAGCAATGAAGCAACCAGCGCGACCGCGCAATAGGTGGCGACGCCGACGGGTCGAACCAGCGCGCCATCGCGCAAGAGAAAGGCGGCAACCGGACTGAGGCCGCCCCATGCAACTTCCCATAGCGCGACACGCGGCAGCAGTCGCGCATGCGAGGACGGCATTTTCCAGCGCAAGTTTAAACGAGCCACGCGAAACCGCCATACCCGAGGGGCCCGCCGGGACGCGGCCGACACAACAGCAACCGGCAGTATCATTTAATTATCACTGAACCTCGGCGGGTTCACAACCATTTTATTGTCTTCCGGTTGCAATCCGGCGGGTGCTCCGCGGGTGCTCCCACGTCCCCTCACGCTCCCGTCCCTCACGCGCACATCCTGCACGCCCTCGGTGCGGCAGCGCAGCGCACCGATCGACCGGAGCCAGCGCGGGTGCGCGGGACTCGGCCGTCAGCGTCCAACCAGACGCGCGGATATTTGCTTATTGCTTGATGGCGACACATGATCGCAACGCTTGATGGCGATGCGATCCGCCGGGACGCGATCAATCAAGCCGCGGCGGCGACGTTGTTTTCAAGGTACCATCGATAGGCGGCGCGGATGCCGTCTTCCAGCGGGATCTCCGGTGCCCAGCCGAGCGCGGCGATGCGGCTCGAATCCATGAGCTTGCGCGGCGTCCCGTCCGGCTTGGTCGGGTCGAACGCGATCTTGCCCTGATAGTCCACCACGCGCGCAACGATTTCAGCGAGGTCGCGAATCGACACCTCGCTGCCCGCGCCGCAATTGATGTGCTCGTAGTCGTCGTAGCGGTCGAGACAGAACACGACCGCCCGCGCCAGATCGTCGACGTGCAGGAATTCCCGCAGCGGCGTCCCGGTGCCCCAGACGACGACTTCGTGACGCCCCTCCACCTTGGCCTCGTGGAAGCGACGAATGAGCGACGGCAAAACGTGCGCCGTCAGCGGATCGAAATTGTCGCCGGGGCCGTAAAGGTTGCACGGCATGACCGAAACGTAGTGCCGGCCGTATTGCTTGCGGTAGGCTTGGCAGAGCTTGATCCCCGCGATCTTGGCGATCGCGTACCATTCATTGGTCGGCTCCAGCGGCCCGGTGAGCAGCGCGTTTTCTTTGATGGGTTGCTCGGCGAATTTGGGATAGATGCAAGACGATCCGAGGAAAACCAGGCGATCGACGCCGGCGAGATGGGCGGAGTGAATGATATTGGCCTCAATGGCGAGATTGTCGTAGATGAAATCCGCGGGGAAGGCATTGTTGGCGTAAATGCCGCCGACCTTGGCGGCGGCGAAGATGACGGCGTCGGGCCGGTTCTGCTTCAGCCACACTTCGACGCCGACCTGGCTGCGCAGATCGACGACCTCGCGACCGGCCTTGAGCACCTCGTCGCCGCGTTTGGCGAGGCAGCGGGTGATCGCGGACCCGACCATGCCCTTGTGGCCTGCAACCCAGATCCTTCTCGCGCTCATGCCGACACCGCTGGTTGCCGTGCAACCTACACGACACGTCGTCGGCTTTCCACCCCCCCGCGGGGCCCGAGCTTAAGACAGCATGCCGCGTTCCTGCATGAACCTGATGATGCGATCCGCGAGGTCGCTCGCGTTCTCGTTGAGCGCGTCGAGCGTCACTTCGGGATTTTGCGGCGGCTCGTAGCGCGAATCCAAACCGGTGAAATTTTTCAACTCGCCGCGCCGCGCCTTCTTGTACAGCCCCTTCGGATCGCGCTGCTCGCAGACCTCGAGCGGGGTGTCGACGAAGATTTCGACGAATTCCTCGGGCTCGACGTTTTCCCGCGCCATCTCCCGTTCGGCGCGGAACGGCGAGATGAACGCCACCAACGTGATCAAGCCGGCGTCGACGAACAGCTTCGCCACCTCGGCCACGCGGCGGATGTTCTCGACGCGACCGGCTTCGCTGAAATCGAGATCGCGGTTGAGCCCGTGACGGACGTTGTCGCCGTCGAGCAGGAAAGTGTGCTTGCCGAGCGCGTGCAGCTTCTTTTCCAGGATGTTGGCGATGGTCGACTTGCCCGCGCCTGACAGGCCGGTGAACCACAGCAACGCCGCCTTTTGGCCGCTGAGGCGCGCGCGCGCTTGTTTGGTCACCTCGAACGATTGCCAGAAGGTGTTGGCGCCGCGGCGCAGCGCGACGCGGATCATTCCGGCGGCGACCGTCGCGTTGGTGTGCCGGTCGATCAGGATGAAGCCGCCGGTATCCCGATTCTCGTCATAGGGATCGAAGCACACCGGCTCGGTGGTCGCGATATTGACATAGGCGATTTCGTTGAGATGCAGTTCCTCGGCGGCCAGGTGATCGAAAGTCTCGATGTCGATGCGATATTTGAGCTCGCTCACCACGGCGCCGGACGTCTGGCCACCGGATTTCAGCAGATAATTTCTGCCGGGCGACAGTGGCGGTTCCGCCATCCACACCAGATGCGCGGCGAAGGCGTCGGCCCTTGCGGGAGGCCGATCGGGCGAAGCCATGATGTCGCCGCGCGACACGTCGATGGCGTCGGCCAGCACCACGGTCACCGCATCAGCGGTGGAAGCGCGCTCGAGGTCGCCGTCCATGGTCACGATCCGCTCGATGCGCGACCGCGCCCCGGTGCGCGGGATGACGATCTCCATGCCGGGATAGAGCGAGCCGGAAGCGAGCGTCCCCGCATAGCCGCGGAACGTGGCGTTCGGCCGGTTGACGTATTGCACCGGCAGACGCAGCGGCCCGGCGGCCGGTTTTCCGGCCACGACGACGGATTCGAGATGCTGCAGCAGCGGCAGCCCCCGATACCACGGCATGCGCGCGCTGGCGTGAACGACGTTGTCGCCTAAGAGCGCCGAGGTCGGAATGGCGACGATGTCATGGGCCGGAAAGTCATGGGCGGGAAACCGGGCGGCGAACGCGACGAACGCGTCGCGAATCTGCTCGAACTTCCGGCGGTCGAAACCGACAAGGTCCATCTTGTTCACCGCCAGGACGAAATGGCGAATCCCCAACAGCGCGCAGATGAAGGCGTGACGGCGCGTCTGCTCGGAGAGGCCTTTGCCGGCGTCGACCAAAAGAATGGCGAGATCGGAGGTCGAGGCCCCCGTCACCATGTTGCGCGTGTAGTCCTTGTGGCCCGGCATATCGGCGACGACGAAGCGGCGCCGCGGCGTGCCGAAATAGCGGTAGGCGACGTCGATGGTAATGCCCTGCTCGCGCTCGGCTTCGAGGCCGTCGACCAGCAAGGCGGGATCGAGGTCGCCCGGCACGGTGCCGTGCTTCTTCGAGTCGCGCGCCAGGGCCGCGTAGTGGTCGTCGGCGACGAGCGCGGCGTCCAAGAGCAGACGCCCGATCAGCGTCGATTTACCGTCGTCGACCGATCCGCAGGTGAGCACGCAAAGCTGATCGCGGCCGGACCCGAGGGGTTCGGCCGCGACGGTTTCGACGATGCTCCACTCAGAAATAACCTTCACGTTTCTTTTTTTCCATCGAATCGGTCTGATCGTGATCGATCAGCCGGCCGGCGCGCTCCGAGGTGCGGGCCGCTTCCATCTCGGCGACGATTTCGGCGGCCGACGCGGCAGTCGATTCGATGCAGCCGGTCAGCGGATAACAACCGAGCGTGCGGAAACGAGCCATGCGGGTCAAGACGCTTTCGCCGGGCTCGAGCGGGAAGCGCTCGTCATCGACGACGATGAGGCCGCCGCCGCGCGCAACGACCGGCCGCGGCGCCGCGAAATAGAGCGGGACGACCGGGATCTCCTCCTGCGCGATGTAGCGCCAGACGTCGAGCTCGGTCCAGTTGGACAGCGGGAACACGCGAATGGATTTGCCCGGGGCGATGCGGCAGTTGTAGATGCGCCAAAGCTCGGGCCGCTGCTTCTTCGGGTCCCAGACGTGATCGGCGGAGCGGAACGAGAAAATGCGCTCCTTGGCGCGGCTGCGCTCTTCGTCGCGGCGGGCGCCGCCGAAGGCGGCATCGAAACCGTGTTCGGTCAACGCCTGTTTCAGCGCTTCGGTTTTCATGACCTGGGTATAGAGCGAGGCGCCGTGCGTGAACGGATCGATACGCCGCGCCAAGCCGTCGCGATTGACGTGCACGATCAGATCGAGCCCCAGGCGTCGCGCGGTGTCGTCGCGAAAGCTGATCATCTCGCGAAACTTCCACGTCGTGTCGATATGCAGGATCGGAAACGGAGGCGGCGCCGGAAAGAAGGCCTTCCGCGCCAGGTGCAAAAGGACGGACGAGTCCTTGCCGATCGAGTAGAGCAGCACCGGCCTGCGGAATTCGGCCGCCACCTCGCGGAATATATGGATCGCTTCCGCTTCGAGCCGGCGCAGGTCCAGAGGCAACGATCCGTTGGTCAAATCATTAGTCCGGGTTTTTGGGATGATTGCAATGAAGATCGAACTCAACCGCAATTCCTTGGCGATGATCCTAATCCAGCGCGGCCATTGCCGCTGTCGCCCGTCCGACGGAGGGGTGGCTGCTTCGAGCAGCCTTAGCATCATTGGGAGCCAAGATCGAGCTTGAGAACTCCGTCACTTGATGCGTCGGCACCGCCGGTGATTGCCGGATCCCGAGGAGGAGGAGGGCCCATGCCCTATTTCGACTTTCGTGCGCCGAGAGCCTTTTCCAGCACCATGAGTGACAGCACCGCCTCGGCAGTCAGTCGTTGCAGCGCGTAAAAAAGTCCCGCGCGGCCGTCGAAAATAAGGCCCTTGCCGAACAAGCAGTAAAAAAAGATCGCGATGGGCATGATTGGCGGTATGAGCCGCAATCGATCCCTCAATCTGCGCCTATCGCCACTCGATATCTTCGTAAGCTCGCGGCTCATGTAGCGGGTCTGGGCATTGATCCAGGACCGAGTGCTTTTCCAATCGTCGTGGATCACACGGCCGCGCAGGAATTGCACCGGCCCATCCACCACCCACGATTCGGTGTGGCCGTTGTCGCGTATGTCGAAGCGGCCCCGGCGCAGAAGGAGCGTGTTGGGCGGGTAAAGCGAAGCTCGCAGTTTGCGGGAATATATCGCATAGTCAAACGCAATGGCGTAGGCGCTTATCTCAGCTTGCGGATTCAAACTGCGGAGTTCCTCGACCAATTCGTCGGTGAGCTGATAATCAGCGTCGAGCCGCAAAATCCACGGAGTCATGATTGCCGTTTCTGTCACGGCATACCGCCATTGGTCGGCATGCGTATCGAGTGGACGGGAAAAGACGCGGACGTTGGCCCATCGCGCCAGCTCCTCGAGGGTTCCGTCCGTGCTCCCGCTGTCGACCACGACCACGTCCTTGGCCCAGCCGAGGTGCGAAAGCGTACGGGCGACGTTCGGCAGTTCGTTGTAGGTCAAAACGACCGGCGTGATGTGGGCGAGCATAAGCGGCACCTCAGAGCGGAGTTCTCTCGCCGGCGCCGTGCATCGATGACGGATGCCGCTGCGTCGATGGCTCGGCTTCGCCGGAGCGTTCGATCACACCCGCATATAATGCTTCCATGCGGGTGGCGATCGTGCGCCAGTCATAATGTGCGGCGACGTGTCGCCGGCCGGCTTCGCCCATACTGCGCGTCAATGCGGACTCCGTCATCAATCCGCCGATGGCCTCCCCGAGCGATGCCGGATCGCCGTTGACGATCCAGCCGCCGCCTGCTTGGCGAACGATTTCCGCCGCTCCCACTTCCGGAGTCACAACGATCGGGCGGGCGTATTGCATCGCCTCGAGCACGGTATTTCCGAAGTTCTCGGAGTAGGACGGCAACACGAACAGCTGTGCCGATGCGTAAAGGTGCGATTTGTCGGCCCCGGTGACCGCACGAGGCAAAAAGCGGACTCGATCGGAAATCTGCAGATCGCGAGCCAGCCGCACAAGCTGCGGCAGCAGACCCTCGTCGTTCGGACCGGCAATCACCAATTGACCGACGCTGGTACGCGCGAAGGCGAGCAGAAGACGGTCCAAGCCCTTCTTCCAGCTGATCCGTCCCAGGAAGAGCGCATACGGCCGCGCACTGGCAATGCCTCTTACATCGGGAGAAATCTCGCCATCAAGGTCGTTACCGATTTCGTCGACGCCATTGGGAATCACGGCGATGGGCGGAAGTGGCCAGCCGAAGCCACGAAGCTCGCAGGCTTCGAGCTCGGATGTCGCATGGATTGCCGCCGCCGATTTGAGATTTGTTTTTTCGACCAGCTCGATCCATGCGCGCTTGGCCCGGCGGTTGCGCCGCTCGATCAGTTCCTTGACCAACATACCCCGCGGCGACATCAGATAGGGAACACCCGTCTTGCGGGAAAGCCGTGCGGTCGCCCAGGTCGGCCATAGGAAAACGGAATGAATATGAACGACGTCGAACTCGCCGATCTCGCGCTTCAACGCCCGCGCCAGCCGCGGCGCCCAGTACAGCCGCCGCCACCGCCTTGCGGAGAAATAGCGGATGCTGACGCCGTCCAGCCGCACCGGAATCTCAATCGGCACGGCGCTGTCGCCGATGCCGTCCACATTCGTGGTGAATACTTCAACGTCATGCCCGCGGCCGGCCAATGTCCGGCACAGCGAATGCACGGCGAAAATCGGCCCGCCATAGCGCACCGCCGGCCAATAGGTAGGTATGACGTGCAAAATGCGCATGCGGTGCGGCTACCGCGTCGCCGGAGCCGGTGCGCGCACCCATGGCACCAACCTGGGGATGACAAAGCGGATCAGCACGAATGCGACGAGGAGCGCCACGAGAATCCCCCCCAGCGCTTTGGTGATGCTTTGCTCGAAGATTGCGGCTTGAAACAGCACGGCGCTCGCGAGCCCCATGCCCAACACGCCGCGCGAGCCGCGAGAACCGAGCAGATGGCGGTGGATCAGACCTAGAAAATAGCCGAAGGCGGCGATCACGGGCATCATCCAGACCGGACCGAAATCGATGTAGGTTTCGGCCATGTAGCCAATGCTGATCGATGTTCCAGCTTCGGCGCCCGAAACGGTGAGGCCGGTGTACATATTCGTCCGCGACGAATCATCGATGCCGGATTTTTGCGGGAAAAACAGCCGTGGCGTGAACGGCCGAACGATCGCGTCCGCCCAGATCTCGCCATTCGTGTACGGAACGAAGTGAGGAACGTAGTTGATCACCGCCGCGAAATACTCGATGTAGCCAATTCTCTTGATCAACAGCTCGAGACCGTGCGACATGGCGGCGCCGTCGACCTGAGATACGAGTTCGACCAATCTGCCGATGCCCCCGCCGGTTTTGCGGTATTCCATCTTAACGTCGCTCCAGACGATTCCCATGACCAGCATGCACGCCGCGAGACCGGCCAACCCGAGGTAATCGCGCGGCCTGAACCGCACCTGGCAGGCTACCAAACCGAAGATCGTGAAGATGAAAACGGTCTTGAAGTCTGCGAAGTAGTTGCCGAGAGACAAAGCGAGTTCGAGCGCGAAGGCGGCGAGCCAATAAGTTCTTATTCCGGCGCCCGAGTTGAACGCGGCGTAGGTCAAGATCAGGAAGAACGCCCATCTCAGGCCGCTCGTTGCGATCAGCGGCTGCGACAGGCCCGACACGACCCAAGCAAAGGCTTGCGCGACAGCCGCCGCTGTCCAGGCTGCAAGATAGAGCCAGAACCAGTCCTTCGTGGGAAATCGGCTGGCGGTCAGGCGCGTAAGCTCCAATTCGCGCGGCTGCACTCGACCGGCGCCCAGGCGTAGTCCGCAGGCGAGCAGAGTCAACCCGGCCAACGATAGCGTTGCCGCCATCTGCATATCGCCATGAAAAGTCGAATAATCGTCCAAGTCGATTCCCAGCCATCCCGCGTAGAAAATCGCGGTGACGACTTGGAGCCACTGAAATGCGAAGACAAACAGCAAAATCGGAGATTCGCGCGGCCGCCACAGCAGGACGCCGCCGAGGAAAAGAACCGCGACGGCAGCAACGCTTAGAACGGTCGTCGAGCCCATGAGCGCGAGCACCAGCAACCCAGCGGACACCGGCGCGAGCCCGGGCGGAAGCTGCCGTCTCGGCGTGGCGATCCGCATGGCGCCCAGCGGCCCAAGTGAACGGTCGCCTGGCCGGGCGTCTGTCGTTCTTGTCATTGAATACGCCCTTTCATCTCCGCCGCGCGCGGCGGGCATCTGCCTGCAACCCTATCGGCATGGGGCAGTTCGAGGGCTCGTCACGGATGGTTACACGAACGGGTCGACGGCTTTGCTCAGTGTGTCACGATAATTGGCCCATGTGTAGCGTTCTGCCGTCCGCCGCGCCGCAGAGTCTCATCGCCGGAAGCGCCTCCCGATGACTGCTGAACCACCGCAAACTGTCGACTAAGGCGTCCACGTCGCCTGTTGGCAGCACCCGGCCGGACTCCGGCGTAAGAACACCTCGGCCGCCGGTCAATTCAGACGCTATCGTTGGCAGTCCGCAGGACATAGCTTCCAGAACAACCAATGCAAATCCCTCGAAAAACGAGGGAAACACGAAAACATCGGATTCGGCGTAACGTTCCCGGAGCGCGATGGATGAGCACGACGGAATATGTCGAACGTTCGACTGCAACCCAAACCGCTTACCCTCCGCCAGGCGCCAGGGTCCGACCAGCAGCAATTCCGCATTTTTCAGTGTCGCCTTTTTCCACGCCTCCAGGAGCAGCGGCGTACCTTTTCTCACTGAAGCATGGCCCACGTAAAGGAACCTCATGAACTCCCTCGGAGATCTGGATCCGTCACTCTTCCAAAAATCCAAATCGACGCCGTAACGCGCGCGAGCTATCGTTTTGTTGCTTACGTATTCGCGAATTGTCAACTCGACAAATGCACTTGGCACAATCACTAAGTCTGCAAGCGCCAGTTCCTTTTCCTTTTGCTCAAGAGGGGTATGAGAAACATACGACGTAGTGCCGCTGGGCATCCAATCCCCATAACGTCCACCGAGGTCGGACAATACCTTCTGCCACGCTCGGAAATATCCAATCGGCATGTCGTAAATACATGCCTTACCTTGTCGCCGCGCCTCCTCGAATTGATAAAGGGCGCAATCCTCGTAGGCATGAACCGCAGTGACATCCGCGCGGCCGCATTGCCGGCGCATTGTGCGCATTATCCATTCATTCGCCTCAACCGCCAAAGCATCGGACCCACGACCTAAGGCGCGAAGCATTAGCCGACGAACCTCGCCCGGTCGCCCTTGGATCACCGGCGCGTCGGCAAGCGACTCGAACCGGCGCCGGCTCAAACGCCTCCCAACCTCCCCGGCGCCGGGAAGCATTCCAAGCAAGCGCAACGTTCCACGCCGCGGCATCCACGGGACACAGAAGGCCGCGAGGCGCCGCTGTTCATAATGCGAAAGCGCCGCATGAAACGAAAAGGGCGAGCCCGACGGATGGCCGAAGAGGACAGACATCTACCGAATTGAGCGCTCGACGGCGCGTAGAACGCTGTCGCGCCGCTCCATGATATTGGAGAATTTCTCGGCAAAGCTCTCGAGCGAAAACAACTCCGCGGCTCGGCGTCGGCCCCTGTCTCCCATTTCGGAGACGAGCTCCCGATTTTCTATGAAACGGCTCATGGCTTGCGCAAGCAGCTCCGGCTGGCATGACTTTACGACGAAGCCTGTCCTCCCGTGCTCCACAATCTCCGGCAGCCCGCCCTGCGACGAACAAATGACGGGACGCCCAAAGGCAGCCGCTTCCAAAGCCGACATGCCGAAAGGTTCGACCCATCGGCTGGGAGCCAGCACCACGTCCAATTCGGAGAACATCTCGTCGCGATTGCTAAAATAACCGCACCAGTCCACCATCGGTCCCACACCCAATTGCATTGCTTTCCGCCGCAAAAGGGCGACGTAGGCGTCGTTTCCTGCCCCGAATATCTTCAGCGCAATCCGTTCACCTCTACCCGCCAGAATTCGCAAGGCGTCGAAAGCGTCATCATGACCTTTCCATTCGCCGATTTGCCCGACGATCCCGAAACGGAGAACGTCTTGAGTTCCTCGAGGCGCAACCTCGGCGGGGAGTTTTACGCCATTGTGAACGACAACCAGCCGGTCCGGCGGGACGTCGATCGCCTCGAGGCTGCGCGCCACCGCTTCGGAAACACAGACGATGCATCCGCTGCGCCGCGCGATGGCGCCGAACACCCTTGCATATCTCGTCGACTTCGGAACCACCTCGTGAACCCAGAAAATATCGCGATTCCGATCCAGAAACGGCAACAGCAGCAATGCGTGATGCCAGTTCGTGTGAATGACGGTGTGCTGATCCATCGCGCCGGCGAGGGAGATGAAGCCTGAGACGAGAGCGGGCCAGAGGACCAATTGGTGGAGCGTGCCTTTGACCGCGTAAGGATTGAGCTTCATCGAGATGAAACCCAATGGCAGGATTTTGTTGGGGAAATGTCCTGCCGAAAGCCGCCGCGGAAAGTCGCCGTTACTCCATCTGCTGGTCATGAACCGCACGTCATGGCCGCGCTGGCGAAGACCTTCGCCGAGAGTGAAACTCACGATCTCCTTTCCGGATACATATCCCGCACCGCAGACGATCCAGATTTTTCGCTGTAGCGACATTTTCACAAACGACCTTTTTCCAAGCCGGTCCTGTTATCCCAATTGAATCGGAGAATTACATAGTTCGGGTGGGATACGCTCGAAATGGGAGCCGACATATAATCGGCTGAAGAGCCGCGCTACGCATCAGTGCGGTGTTTTTGGCAGACGGCCCAAAATGGGGCGGCATCGGCCTCTTTGCTGACGCGCGAAAGATAGGCAGCAATATGCCGAACTTTTCGGGGACCGTACCAGAAATAGAGGCGCATGAACTTTCGGATCAGTCCAGCGTTTCTGTCTTGATCGTACACCGCCACATCGTCGTAAAACTCGTGGAGCAATTGAATTATTTCAACAGCCGATGAGCCAAGCGCGAGCAAATGCGCCGGGTGAATTTCAATAAAGAGTGTCGGCCTTTGTTCCCTCAAAATGCGCTTTGCTCCCCTGAGGGCGAACGCCTCAAAGCCTTCAACGTCGATCTTTAACATATCGATCGGACCTTGAATGAGATTGTCGAGCGTATCAAGGCGAACCCGGAATGGAGCGTCGTTCGCGGCCTTTAAGACCCCACTGTTTGTGCCCGAGCCAAGTCCGACGACGCCGGGCTCGTCACCGACGGCGCATGAAACAACCTCGACGCGGTCTGTCATTCCATTACGTCGAATTGCCAATTCCAATAGCGGCAAATTCTCGGGTGAAGGCTCTACCGCGACAATTCTGCCCGTTGGTCCGATTGCCCGGCAGAACATCAGACAATAATAACCTATATTTGCCCCGACATCGACGACGCGGAAGCCCGGCTTGAGCAGACGCGTAATGATCTTGCGTTCGGCAATAAACCTCTCGCCTTCGACGAAGATGAGCCGCGACGGACCGCGCTTCGACACATCGCAAGGAAAGTGGAACCCGAAAAGCCGGCGCTCAAGAATCCGGCCCGGGTCAGCATCGTCGAAAAGGCGATCGGCTCTTGGAAGAACTCTGAAGCGATTTATCCAAAACCAGAACGGCGCCAAGCTCTCGTAGAGCGTCAAGGTCCGCGCGTGGGACATCAACGGACCTTTGCGTCAACGGCGAGACGATGGGGGGTAGACATAATGACGTATCGTTCCACGACAGACGATATCGTGGTGTCGAACGAAGACGGGGCCTTCACCGAAACCGGCGTCAACTCGCTTCGAAGATTTTCCAATTTGGCAGCCAGTAAATCGATCCGGCCCTGGCGATAAATCCATTCCGGAGAAATAAGATCTTCCACACAGCCACAGGCATCGCTCACGATGCACGGCAGGCCGCCGGCGAGCGCCTCGTTGACCACGAGCCCCCAGGTCTCGCCGGAATCGCTCGGCAAGACGAGGCAGTCCGCGGCGACGTAGGCGCGGGAGATTTCGGTCTGGTTGAGGAAGCCGGCGAATGTCGCCGGCGGCCGCGGATCGGCGGGATCCGCCTTCGTCAACGGCTCCGCGATGACCTGGCACGCGGCACGCAATGCCGCCTCGAGTTCCCCCGACCCGGCGAAGAGCAGATGGACGCCCCGCGCCGGACGGTGCCTTCGCCGCAGCATTGCCGCCGCCCGCACGAGATCCATGGGCCGCTTCTTGCGGACGAACTTGCCGCAAAACAGGATGCAAAAAGCCTCCGGCGGAATGCCCCACCGCGCGCGCAGCTTCGCGCGCTCGCCGCGCAAGCCTGCGGCCTGCGCCGCGAAGCGCGCATTGTCGACGGCGTACGGAGCCGGGTGCAGGCGGCTCGCGGGCACGCCGTATTTTTCGTAGAGCCGCTTATTGGCCGAGCCGATATAGAGCGCGGCATCCACATGGCGGAACAGTTCGCCCAGGACCACCCGCTTCAGCGGGCGTTTCCACCACGGCGGCCGCGCAAGATCGTTGCTTTCGGCCCGCAGCCAAAGCTGCGCGCCGATCGCTTTCGCCGCGAAAGCGGCCTGCCAATAAGCGGCCACCTGCCATCCCTAAATCCACACAAATTTGGCCCCGGCCTCGCGCAGCCGGTCGCGCAACCGCTCGGTCAGGCGGCATCGCCAGAACGAGCCCGGCGCTGCTCCTTTGGCGGTTTGCAGGAAGCGGTGCGGATAGCCGGACAAAAGATCGATGTCCCATGCGAACGTCTTCGCAAACCCTTCATCGTGGCTTTGATCCAAACCATGGCGGGTGAGAAACCACACTTCGAACGGAACACGTCCATCGCGGGCGAGCGCCTGCCAGAGCGGCACCTGGTATTGGATCGGATGGCTGGCGATGATGACGAGTGTCGAGCTTGGCTTATGGCTCACCGATACCCCGCACCTGCGAGATCACGCTCTACGGCTCCGCTGCGCGACCTGACCGCGGGTCGAACCTCCAGTATGATCTTAGCAAGGTTCATTCCGACGCGGTCCTATTTTTCTTCGGCGAGCGGAAAAGTCGGTTGGGGCGAAGCTTGAACAGGCGTGCTTCGGGTCCCGATCACCCGCGCCGGCACACCCGCCACCACGGCACCCGGTGCCACCGGGCCCGTCACCACGGCGCCGGCGCCGACGACGCAGCCGTCGCCCAGAACGACGTCCTTCAGAATTACCGCCCTGGCGCCGATCCAGCAGCGGTTGCCGATCCGCACCCGGCCTCGCGTCATCGGCAATTCATGCGGCGCGGCGCCGTTGCCGTATTGGTGATTGCTGTCGGTGATATAAACGTTCCGGCCCGATCATGTTGCGATCGCCGATTTCCACCTGGCCGCAGGCGTCGATCATCACATTGCGGTTGAAATAATTGTAACTGCCGATGCGAATGCGGAGGCCGGGATAATCCGCGTCTTCCGGCCACAACCAGCACCCTTGGGTGAAAGCATTGTAATTGCCGATTTCAATTTGGCTGCATCGCCGCAGACGCCCGCCGCCCTCCATGCGGTTGTGCCGCCCCAGACGCAGGCCGAGCCGATGATAGAACCACAGGCGGCAGCGGCTCGCCATGCCGCGGGACGCTGTCAGGAAGAGGGCTTCGAGGGACAAGGCGTGCCGCCGGTCGGACCGCTCAACCAATCGGTGGCTTTTGCGGACGGGAGAGCGCACGGAAGCGTGCCAGCGTCGCCACGCTGACCGGTTCGCGCGACGCCCAAACGGATCGGAGCTGGCCCAGGAAGTCGCCGAATCCGAGCAGGCAAGGCCCTACCAGTCGATTGCGCCGGGCAAACACAAGATGACGGATGAATTTCCACGTCAGCGCGGCGCCGAGCAGCGCCGCGGGCGTGCGACGCACGGTCAGGCTCAAATCGTTGCATACCCCGGAACGATGCTGTCGCACGAGATCGCGCACCATGGGCGTCTTGTCGTGCCAAACGTGCACGCCATCGAGACGAATGATGTCATAGCCTCGATCGAGAAGCTGTAGCGAGAGATCTTTTTCTTCCGCGCCATAGAAGCCCGGAAACGGACGATAGCCGCCGACGGCTTTCACCGCCGAGAGCCTGACAACATG
This sequence comes from uncultured Pseudomonadota bacterium, assembly GCA_963836095.1. Classification (GTDB taxonomy): domain Bacteria; phylum Pseudomonadota; class Alphaproteobacteria; order Rhizobiales; family Xanthobacteraceae; genus BOG-931. Next base: position 101,714 of record CAWIHU010000007.1, on the reverse strand, counting down.
ACCGCAGCCGATGAATATCCCGACCGGCGTTGCCGTACCCCGCCTGCGCTCCGAGCTGCGCTCGGGGGAAAGGATATCGAAGGCGACGGCGGCTGTTCGCGGATGCTGTTCCATGTGCGCGACGGCAAGGGCAATTTCATTGTCCTCGAGAAACCAGGCGTCGTCGTCAAGGCTGACGAAATATTTTTCCTTGGCGCTCAACATCATAAGATTGCGAGCGGCGACGTGTCCGGACGGCCGCTCCAAACGCCGCCACGCAATGCCCGGGAAACGATCCCGTAATTCCGGCGTCCCGTCTTCGGACGCGTCATCGACGACGGCAATTCTCAGCGGGCGGTGCGATTGGTTCTGCACGCTGACGATCGCCTTGGCGAGCAGCGCCGCGCGGTTGCGCGTCGCAATTCCAACGACGACCGACGGCACGGCATCGTCCGTCATGGCGCGCGCGCGGGCGATGTCGCGAATGCCGCGAAAGGTCCCGCGCAGCGCCGCGCCGAGAGCGGCGCGGCCTTGCGCGGCGCCGCCGACGAACCCGAACAGCTGCCACAATGCAAGCTTCGAATAATCGCCGATTCCATTCCGCCCGAGAACCGAAGTCATGACATAGTGTCGGTTCACCAGCTTCATGCGCTCGTTCTCCGCCAGATCCGCCTTGTGCGGGCCCCCTTGGCTGTCGTGGAAAATGCGGGCCGCGCGCACATTGGCAAGCCGCCATTTTCGCGCCACCGTCACCGACAAGCAGACATCCTCCATCGGCGAATATCCCGAAAACCGGCTGGGGAAGGGCGGCGACGGCAGCGCCTCGCGCCGGTAAAGCGTACAGGTCGTGTTCAGCCACTCGACCGGGACGATATTCGGCAGATCCGCGCGGTCTTCCGGCAGGAGGTTGACGGCCGGCCCGAGGACACGTCCCGCATACGAAGGCAGCGGCTTTCCGGCCATCAGCCGGAACATCATGCGGCTGATAGGCCCGGGCGTTTGGTATCGCTGATTGGTGATCATGGCGTTGACGCCGCCGAGGCTCGCATCTGCCGTGAAGGCCTCCCAGAGCCGGCGCAGGCAGAACGGCTCCAATATGATGTCGTCGTCGAAGAACCAGATGAAATCCTGCGTCGCCAGCGCAACGCCCTGATTGCGTTGCGCCGCCGCGCCGGCTACAGCCGCACGCTCCCAATGGATATGTCCGCCGCGGCTCTCGAGCGCCGGCGCCGCGGCCGCGACGATGTGGCGGCTCGCTTCATCGGTCGATGCATCGACGACGATCAACTCCGCGGGCGTCACATCTTGCGCAGTAACCGAGTCGAGAGCGCGGCGCAGGACCGCCGGCCGGTCGCGTGTGGCGACGACTGCGGAGACGGGCACGCCTGAATCGCGTTCGGATGCCTTTCTCAAGCTATTATCGATCCGGTGGACATTGTCGTAAGTCCAATTTTTGCAAAGAGCTGCTCAAATCTGCGCGCCCAAGTGTGATCGCGGACGGCTCTTGCGTATCCCATTTCGCGGATACTCTCCGCTTGAGCGGCATGAGCAAGGTAGTATTTGGCCTTGTCGACCAGCTCCGCCGTGCTTCGATAGGTGATTATTTCCTGCTCCGGCTCGTAGAATTCGGCGATCTCGTCCGTGTATCCGGTCACATAGCAGGTGCGGCACATCGGCGCTTCGAAGTCGCGCAGCCTCACATGCGGGATCAGCTTCGATCCCGGGCGCCCGTCACCCCAAACGTTGCTGAAATTAAGAATCACTTCATGCGAGGAGAACACTTCAAAGAGGAACGGAATGCTTCCCTTGGCGAAGCGAGCGAAGAGCGGCGCGAGTTTGCGGCTCTCCCGGCGGTACTGGAATTGGCGGACTGAGCGCGCCACACCCGCCGCAAAGCCGGCGTCGCGGATGTTATCGCCTACGGCATCGGCATAACTGCGCCAGCTTTGCGGCGGCGGCGATGGGCGCCCCAAATACTCGGCTGGCTCCGCCTGGGAGCGGGCCTCTGCCGCAGCTCCCCAACCTGAGCCGTAGATGGCCAAAGGCACGCCCGCCTTTACCAACGCGGCCATCCACCGGTCGCGGTCGGCATAGCGTTGGCCAACGAAGCAGCACGCAGCGGCTTTCGCCAGACCGGCCACCGGCCGGTACACCTTCGGATCGGCACCCATCTGCACCCACACCGGATTTGCGCCGACGGCCAGATAGGCGTGCCGCGCATTCTTTTCCGCATGCCAGGAAAAATCCGCCTTGGCGGCAATCGCCCTGACCTGGTCGAACTGATAGATGCTGTTGCAGTAGAAGTTGATCGACGGGATGCCCAATCGGCGCAGTTCGTCGAAGCCCGCGGGATCGAAATGGGCGTTGTAAAAATAGGCGAGGAAGAGACCGATCGGCTTCTGTTTGTGCGCGCGCGTCACCTCGTCGATGATTTTATCGGTGGTCTGGGCGCGGATTTCGATTTCCCGCGGGGTGAAATCGCCCTTGATGTGCATGAAGCGGCTGGTCGGCAGCAGGTCCGTCTGCAACTCGACGATCTCATGTCCCAGCTCGAGCAGGGCCGGATAGAAATTACCGCTCCACAAACCGCCATAATAGCGGGCCGGATCGTTGGAATGGCGAACGGCGACGAATATCCTCATTGCGTCCCGCTCGCCGACGAGAAAATCCTCGCATGAAACGTTGCGGAAATCTCGCCCGGATCGAATGCGCGCCCGGCGTGGAGAGCCCTTGACGCGAGCTTCCATCGAAGATTGCTGTCTGATTTCAATTGTTGCAGCGGGCCGCCCATTCGGCGTCTTCGTCAGTTTCAACGCGAATGCACGCATCTGGATTTGCGGCGGCCCATTGCATGCCGGTCGCATAGGCCGGTCCGGTCACGATCACCGGCATTCCGAGCGCCAGATATTCGGGCAGCTTGCTGGGAAAATGCGTCCGATAGAGCTGCTCGTGACCGTCTTGCGGACGGCAATAGGGCAGGATCACGGCATCGCATTCGGCTTTGACCCGCTCCCACACGGTTTCCGGCCGATCGGACGCACCGGCATAGTCGACGCCCGGTGTCGGCAGGAATTCGGGTCGCTGCAACGAGTAGATGCGGAGTTTGGCGCCGGCGGCGAGGAAAATGGGCGCGAGCTCCCGCAACCGCCACTCATAGCCGTAAGCCATCGTTCCGGCGTAGCCAATCGTGAGCTGCGGCCCCCGCAGCCTGGCGTTCCAATCCATGGGACGGGGCACAAGCGATGTCGACCGGTTCGGATAGAGGACATCGGCAGGCGCTCCATAGCGCCGCTCGAGCAAATCGCGCAGTTGCGGAGAAATGCAGAACCGCAGATCGGCGTCCCGATAGATCCGGCGATTGAGCCGGCGCGCGGCAGTAACACCCCACCAGCGCAGGCGCTCGATCTCCTCCGGGTCGTCGTGAACGATGAGGCCGAACGGCAGCTTCAGCCGCCGAGCGATGGCATGCGCCGCGCTGTAATACATCGATGTCTGCATGACCGAGAGCACAATTGCGGGCCGCTTTGCGATGATATTCAAAGGCGATGTCGGGAGTAACGCGGTCAAAGGGGGCGCGAGCGGAGCGAAGCGGGTGGACTGCAAGCGTAACAGCGTCGGACGGAATTCGCTGAAGGCGCAGTCGAGCGTTGCGGCATCCTTGGGGGGAAGCGGTCCGAACACCTGAATTCGATCTGCCGGCCAGCCCTCCAGAAGCCTTGCCAGCAAGATCGATCCAGCGGCCTTGGAATGCGGTACGACTTGTGAAATGACGATCAGCGACGGATACTCTTGCGCATCCGACGTTCCATCTCCCGAGGGCGACAGCAACCTGATCCCCTCACGCCATTCCGCAGTAGGCGAGCAGCCGGCGGGCCTGCGCGGCCGGCGAATAATGGGCGAGCGCCCAGGCGCGCCCGTTCGTGGCGATCTGTTCGAGCTTGGCCTCATCTTCGAGCACGGCGAGCGCCGCTTCCGGGCGATCGACGTCGATGCCGACATAGTGCTCGAAATTCGTCGGCATCACCGGCAGCGTCACGCCGTAGCGTTCCAGATCGATGTTGATCGCGACGCAGCCGGCGGCGAGCGCCTCCCAGAAACGGAAGCTGTCCCATTGCACGCTGCGCGGCGGCCGGCGCAGAGCGCGCGCGAGAACCGCGTAAAACTTGCGCCGCAACAGCGCCTTGCGGCCGCCCACGGTCAAGGCTTCGGCGCGGAACGGCAGCCCGGGAATGAGCTCGCCGCAAAAGCACGCCACCGCCTGCGCGTTCTTCAACCGCTCGTAATAGGCGGCGGAATAGCGATGGCCTGTCTGCCGCCACATCAGCTTTTCATAAGCATCGGCAGGCTCGACAGAAAGATCGTCCCTGGTCCGGTCGATCGCCAGAGTGCGCGCGACGGTCGGCTCGACGCGGTTTCGCCACAACGCGCGGGTGCCATGATCGTAGGGATGCGACGCCCCGTAATTGACGAGAACGGATCGCCGCCGCTGCGCAAATGCCGGCCCGCCGGCGGTGGCGCGCAAAATCCGGGCATTCAGACCGAGAGCCCAGGGCGCGAAGTTTTTCGGGTGCCACGCTCTCGCATTCAACTTGCTGCGCAAAACCAGATCGAATTGCCGAAATTCCGGCTGCCAGGACACGGTCAACCATCCGTCGTGATTGTCCACGAAGACCCTCTTGGCGCGGCGGCCGGGCGCAAAGAGATCGGCCGGCAGCGAGCGGCGAAACTCGTGAAATGAGCCGTCGGAGCCAAGGAGCAGACAAGAGGGCCACGTATAGCCGACAACGACAATATCGCAGTCCGCGGCGGTGATTTTCGCGTCGCGGCGAACGAGGAAGTCGCCGCTGCAAGGGGATTCGTGCCAGTAATTGCAATTTGCAAAGAATGGGACTCCCAAGTCCCGGAATCCTTCGGCCAAGGCGACGACATCTTCCTGGAGGTGCGCCTCGCCATCGCGGCAATAGAAATAGACCGTCGGAGGCTTTGTCACTTTAGACGCGGAGCATGGATCAGGTTCGTCGGAAGACTCTTGAACGCGCCGCATTCACCATCTCCCGGCGAAACCTTGTGCGAACCGCGGCCGGATTGAATTGCTCGTTGTAAAGCCGCTTTGCTCCGATGCCAAACGAGCGGCAAAGCTCCTCGCTGCACGCGAGTTCGGAGGCGGCGCGAACGATCGAGGCGGCGTCCGGCTCGGTCATAAGAAACGGCCCGTCAAATCGTCGAGTCCACTTTGCTACGGCAGAATACGGCGGAACGGCTGCGATCACCGGCAGCCCGAGCCGCAGATATTCCGGTAGCTTGCTCGGAAAGCTGTACCGAACCATTTGCTCGTCATGAGGGGTATCTGCCGTCAACGGCAGCAACAGCGCGTCGCACTCTTCGCGCACGGTCGCCCAAAGCTCGGGCATCGTGAGGGCTCCACGATAGTGCGACGCACGGCCGTCGCACCATGCCGGCGCATCGAAGGAATAGACGTTCAGGTGGAGCGGCGAACCCCGGAGCTTGGCGGCAACGTCCTTCAGCAGCCCGCTATACCTCGTGCCCAGGCTTCCGCAGTAGCCGATGACGAACGGATCACCTTCTGCGCGCTTGCGCGCCGGCGCCGACGACAAATCGTCGTTTTCGGATGACAGTACCGGCAACACCATTGCCGCGCCGCCGGCAGGCCCATAGCGGCGCTCCAGCTCCAGTCGCATTTCCTCAGAAACCAGCAAGCGCAGCGACGCACCGCGATAGATCGCGCCATCCCTCAACCTGCGAATTGCGCCTGCCGGCTGAAAATCGAACTCGAATATATCCGGGACATCGTGAATCAGGAGAACAAACGGCAAATTCGTCCTGGAGGCGAATGCGAAGGCGGCGCTATAATAGATATGCGATTCCATCAAGGTGATGACGATGTCCGGCCGAAAGCGCCGCAAAGTGTTCTCGAGCCTGCCGCTGAAAGCGGAGAGACCCACACCGTGGCGAATTGAACGAACGACTTTTCTGAGACGCGTGCGCTCCAAGCGCTCGTACGGGTCGGGCCACGCGACATAGCCGCAACGCAGGCGCTCGGCTTCCGGATGATAATTCGGCCCCGCCGCCAGCAGATGGTCGGGCGGCCAATCGGCGAACAGACGATACAACTGGATCGCACTCGGCGATCGCAGATGCGGCACTTGGTTTCCGAGAACAAGCACTTTCGGATACGGAATGGACTCTTCGTTGTTGTCGGAATTCAGCTCCGCGATTTCGCTGCCGATATATCGAACATTCCCCATCGCGTTATCGCTTAAGCAGCTTTCAGCAAAGCGGATGCCGCGAGCGCATTTGCCGGCGTAACATCCTTGGCGAGGACGACGCAGCCGCAGCGCAGGCCGCCTTCCTCGGATGACGGCAGGGACGGATAGAACGCGCTCAAGCCATGCATTTTGACTGCGGTTTCGACGTAGGCGGGGGTCAACGCCTTGCCCTCACCAAAATCGTCATAGGTATATCCCGGATCGCCGGGGACTTGGAAATCGTCGATCATCACCACGGCGCTGCGGCAAAACGAAAAGATGATATCGATTTCTTCGGCGAGCGGCAGATCTTCGTTCCAATGAGCGTCGAGATAGACAAAAATAGTTTTGTTCCGTTTCGATGACAGGGGCCCGTCAAAGAAGGAACGAAGCGCGGTGCGGCTGTCGCCGAAATGAATCGTTACATTGGGAAACCGGCGCAATCGTGCGCGGGCGAAGCCGTAATTTCGCGGTTGGCTCTCGACCGTGTACACCGGCAGGCCGATACGCGCCATGAATTCGGTCGTCGTGCCGAGGTACGTACCGGTCTCAACCAAGGCCACCGGATGCAGGGCCGCGATAACGGACTGGACAATCCGAACGCGATTGGGCTGTCCATTGAAAGGCCCGCCCCATGCGTCCCCGTATTGCGGATGGCGATAATATTGCAGGGCGCCCCACGTCCGTTCTCCAAGCAGACGGCGGGCGACCGTCTTGATCGTCGTTAGCATTCACGGTTCTTTCATCAGGACCGGACGCCGCAGGCGGAACGCGCGCCCCAAGACGCGTGAATCTCCGCCAAGGTCGTCCGGAAATCCTTGGTGATGTCCCGTTGTGGATAATGAGTCTTCATCTTCCCGAGGTTCGAAATACAGCAAATGTGATCGCCGATCTTCGCTCTGTCCTCATAAACCGACTTCACGGGCTTTCCGGAAATATCCGCGGCCATCTTGAATGCCTCGAGGATCGAAATCGAATTGGCGCGTCCGCCGCCGATATTGTAGACGTTGGCACAACGTGGGGCTTCGATGAAGCAGTTATCCCGGAGATCGCCGGTGCTGGTTCCACCGCGTATCGCCGGCCTCGTCGAAAAAGTCGGCCCGCATATTGTTGTCGATGCCGCAGACCGACCAGCCGGCCGCGGCGAAGAACGCGACCAGTTCCGAGCCGATCAAGCCGCTCGATCCGGTAATGAGGATGTTCCGTTTCATGGGACGGCGCGCCTTAACGCAATCCGAACACCTTATTGATCGCGGTCCTCAGCCTGGCACGCCGTCCCGCCTTTCGAGGACCGAGACCGAGTTGCACCGCCTCGACTTTCTCTTCCAGCACAGTCGAGCGTTCAATTTTCGCGGGATGTATTAACGGGAAATCCAATTTCCGATGAGGCAGATTTGCCGGCGTTGAAGCGGATTTCGACGTGGTATGGGTCGCGCCAAGCCCAAAGCCGAGGTTGGAGACCAGATTTGCAACCGGAAAACAAGCTACTCCGCCTTGTGCTATTAACGAATAAATCCATTGGTAATCCCATGTGTCGATCTTCCCCTGATGGGTCATATCGAAACAGTCGGACCAATAGGCTTCACGCCACGGCTTCGCTGAGCCCAGCACTTTCAGCCGTCCTGCCGCTCTAAACGCCGGCCAAGTCGCCAACTTTCCATCATACAGCCGCCAAGCGCGTCTCCACGTCGCCCAACCCCAGGGGTCGGCGTAATATCCAAAATAGTAGCTCGCGCTATAGTTCTCGTCCGGTTCAGCATAACAGGACCCGCATACCGCCATGACTTGCGGCTCGTGTCGGAAGCGTTCAATGAGCTCGGAACAGAATCTGAAGAAGTCCGATGACGGAAGGCAATCGTCTTCCAGGATCATGCCTTCCTCTTCATTGTCGAAAAACCACCTAATGGCACCGCTGACGGCCTCGCCGCAACCGAGGTTGCGATCCCGAAACAAGGTTCTGACTTCGCAAGGCCAGTTTACCGCCGTGGCGATCTGGCGGATCTCCGCGCAACGCTCGGCCTCGCCGGGACGGTCGGGCCGCGGGCCGTCGGCTGCGACATAGAGCCGTTCCGGCCGCGCCGTCCGAATAGCCTCGAACACCCGCGCCGTCGTGTCAGGACGGTTGAAGACGAGAAAGAGGACGGGCGGACAGTTCATTGCAATCGATACAGTCGATCGTGATGGGATAGCTGCGCGATCAAGCGGTAGCGCCCGCCGAGTGCGTCCTCGACGTTGGTCGAGTTGTTGGTCTCGATCAGAATATATTCGGGAGAAAATCTAGCGAAATCCAATCCCCGAAGAACGGGTGCCTCGTATCCTTCGACGTCAAGCGACAGGAAGTCGATTCTGGCTACGCGGTGCGCTTCGAGCACAGAAGTGAGTGTGCGAGCGGGCACCCGAAGTGAGTACGGTTTCTCGCCTTCCGCCAGGTGTTGCAGACCGGCGGAGACGTGGGCATTGTCTTGCTCGGCAGACCCTCGTGCACCCTCGACTAACGACATCAAGTTGCAGTATCTCATCTCGATTGCATCGCTCGAAAATTCGAATGGCACCAGTGCGCACTGCTCGACGACAGCGCCCGGCCGATTGAGCCTGCATCGCATTGCCAGCTCCGGAATAGGCTCGATCAGAATACCTCGCCAACCGAGATAGCGCTCAAAATACGCCGTGTTCGACTGAGCGATTCCATCATTGGCACCGGCCTCGACAAAAAATCCGCGACGAAATGCCAAATACTCGCAAACCTTGCTGTCCAACCCGTTAAGACCGAAAGAACGCTTCGGCCGAGCACCTAAACGCTCCAACCACAGCCGCAGGGGGGCCTTTACGATTTCCGGCAAAAACGTCACGCTAACGCATCCGGCTTCGCGAACAGAAGCTTCGACGTCGTGTCCGCCGGTAGCTTGCGCCAAGTGTGATCGACGAGAACGGTCTTTCCCTCCCATCCCGCGGGTAAATTCCGAGCCGAAGCGAAGAAGCTGCCGTGGACGACGTTGAACTGAACGAGTTCCTGCAGCCAATCCTCGATCACGCCATTCTGTTCCAAAAACAGCCCAAGCTTGTAACGGCCGGCACTAAGCGGCAGACGGGAAATCCGGCATTCTATTCTGTCTCCCGGGCCAATATAGATCGGTTCGTTGCACGATGCTTCATTGGCGCAAATAAATAACGGGGTATCCATGTTGTCGTAGAATGTTAAACCGAGTTGTGCAGGCTGTCGATCCACGCGCTTCCCAACGAAGTCGATTGCAACTACAAGCTCGTTTCCCGAACTAGGATTATTCAGGCTGCTTCCATCTTCGCCGAGAAACGCAATACTTTTGAATCGCACGCTTCCTTCGCCTTTGCGCGGCAGAGACCCGAGGTCGACGTTGGCAACAAATTTGTCCGAGTGTGAGGCAACATATTGGGCTACCGTTTCCGCCGAAGAACCCGATGAGACCACCTGTCCGCTTTGCAACAAGACCGCTTTGCCACATAGCGCCTGTATCGCCAGCATATTATGGCTTACGAAGATCACTGCCCGCCCGCCGCGCGCTACCTCTCCCATCCGTCCCAAGCATTTCTTCTGAAACTCCGCATCGCCCACCGCCAGCACCTCGTCGACGACGAGAATCTCCGGTTCCAGATGCGCCGCCACCGCGAAGGCGAGCCGCACATACATGCCCGACGAATAGCGCTTGACCGGCGTGTCGAGAAATTTCTCGACGCCGGCGAAGGCGACGATCTCGTCGAACTTGCGCCTGATCTCCGCGCGCGTCATGCCGAGGATGGCGCCGTTGAGATAGATATTCTCGCGGCCGGTGAGTTCGGGGTGAAAGCCGGTACCGACCTCGAGCAGGCTCGCGACCCGGCCGGCGATGCGCACGCGGCCGCAGGTCGGCTCGGTGATGCGGGACAGAATCTTCAACAGGGTCGATTTGCCGGCGCCGTTGCGGCCGATGATGCCCAAAACCTCCCCGCGCCCGACCTCGAAGGAGACGTCCTGGAGCGCCCAGAATTCCTCGACCGTGTCGGCTTGCACGAGGTAGCGGCCGTGCGCCAGATCGGCCGCCTTGCGGGCAAAATTCTTCGCGCCGCGGGCGATGACGTCGCGCAGCGCCGTATAGCTTTCGCGCTCCGCCCGGTGGCCGATGAGATAGCGTTTCGACAGGTTTTCGACCGAGATGACGGTATCGGTCATCGGTATCTTTCGCTCATCGGGCCCTCGCTGCCGCGCCGGTCAGATCAGATCGGCGAAAGTACGCTCCATCTTGCGGAATTGCGACACGCCGAGCCAAAGAAAGAAGCCGGTGACGGCAAGGCTCAGCGCGAAGCCGGGCCAGTAGATTTGCGTCTGGCCGCGCAGGATCGCCCAGCGGAAGCCGTCGATGACGCCGACCATCGGATTCAAAGAATAGAGCAGCCGCCATTTCTCCGGCACCAGGCTCGAGCTGAAGCCGACCGGCGAGACATAGAGGCCGAGCTGCACGATGAACGGGATGACGTAGCGAAAATCGCGATATTTCACGTTGAGCGCGGTGATCCACAGGCCGGGCCCGAGGCTGGCGAGAACCGCGACGGCGGTGAAGAGCGGCAGCAACAGGATGCGCCAGTCGGGCGCGTAGGCGTAAACCGCCATCAGCCCGAGCAGGATCGAGAAGCTCACCAAAAAATCGACGAAGGCGACGACCACCGCGGCCGCGGGTACGATGAGCCGCGGGAAATACACCTTGCTGATGAGATTGGCGTTCGCGGTCAGGCTGTTCGAGGCATCGGACAGCGCCGTCGAGAAGAAGGTCCACGGCAGCATGCCGGCAAAGACCATCAATGCATAGGGCGCGGTGCCGTCCGCCGGCAGCTTGGCAAGCTTGTGGAAGATGACGGTTAACACCACCATGGTCAGAAACGGCCGGATCAGCGCCCAGGCGACGCCGAGTAATGTCTGCTTATAGCGCACCGAGACGTCGCGCCACGCGAGTACGCGAAAAAGCTCGCGATAGCGCCAGAGGTCGCGCCAATAATGCTGTTCGGACCGGCCGGCCTCGATGATGACCAGGTCGACGGCCTCGCCTATATCGGGCTTCACCGCTTCGTCCGACGCGGCGCCGGCATCGACGCCAACGACGCCTTCGGACGCCGTCATCGTTTCCTGCCGTGGCTCAATTCAGCGGCGACCCAATCGCCGACGCGAGCGTGGAATTTCGCCGTGCCGAATTCCTCGACCGCGTCCTTGCGTGCGCCGGGGCGCCCCGCGCGCAACGTGTCGAGCACCGCCCGCGCGAGTTCGCACCGATCATGCGGATCGACCAGCCGACCGAGGACTCCATCGAGGAGCGCTTCCCGCGAGCCGTCAATTCTGCTGCCGACGATGGGAACGCCGCAGGCCGCGGCTTCGACGAGCGTGATACCGAACCCTTCGCCCCAACTCGGCATGACATAGACGTCGGCAAGATTGTAATGCGCGACCTTTTCCAATTCACTGATACGGCCGGCGAAGGCGACGTCCGCCGCAACGCCGAGGACGTCGCACTTCGCCCTCAAGCGCGGCTGGTCCGGTCCGTCGCCGACCACCAGATATTTTAGGTTCGGCACCACGCCTTTCAGGCGGGGCAGCAATTCTATGACCTCGTCGAACCCCTTGTAGCGCTCCTGGGAGTCCATCCGCCCCAGCGTCATCAGCACCTTGCAATCTTGCAACCCGTAGCGCTCGATCAGAGCCCGGTCCGGCGCTTCCATCTTGAAGCGATCGATATCGACCGCATTCGGAACCACGGTGCAAGCCCGCAACGGCAGGTGCGACCACGCCGCAAACCGCTCCGCGGTGGTGCGGCTCACGGACAAACAGCTGTCGATCCGCGAAACCAGGCGGCGCCAAAGCCGCGAGCCGGGGGGCGGGGTCCAGGCGTCGATCCCATGAATAATCAGGCTGAGACGCGCCCGGCATGCCCAGGCCAATTCCCACGATAGCGGCAACAGATTAATGTGCCCGCATATGACGAGATCGACGGGAAGCCGTCGAAATCCGAAGGCCACGATTTTCGACGCGAACGCCAGCTTTCCGCGCGCGCTGCCGCGATAGTAGATGACCGATTTCGGTATTTCTTCGACGATCCGGTTTGAAATAAGGCGCGGAAAGGCATAAACGCGCTCGACGACCGATGCAGCATCGAGAGCCGTCAGAAAATCGCGGTTGAATTTTGCGATCCCGCCAAAACCGCCAAAGCCGTCGCTGTGGAGAAATGCAACTTGGCCGGATCCTTCCATTAGGCCGCGGCTCCGGCCGGTCCGGCCCGTCGCCCGTCATCGATGCGAAATCGGCGATGAACCTGGCAGGCCCAGGCGCGCCCGTTGCCGCCCCGATAACGACCTTCCGCGGCCCAACGATAGACCGGCGTGACGAAGCCTGTCTTTCTGCGCTCCCGCAGCTGCGCCGGCAGCACATCGCGGGCACATTCGAAAAGATCGGACTTTTGCGGCGGGCGCGACGACGCGATCATCGGTCCCAGCCGTTGCAACAAGGCGTAATCGACAAAAGGAACCCGGACCTCCAGTCCGAAATGCATGCTCGACCAGTCCGTGTCCCGCAAAAGTTGGTTGCGCATGTACCAGATCGATTCCAGCGCGGCTATTTGACCGTGCATAGGAGCGCCTTGCTCGATCAAATGACGAATTGATTGCCGCACGGACGCATGGGAAGAAAGCACGTGAAGCCCTTCCTCGACGACGCTTTCGTCAACGAGATCTTCGAGCTCCGCTTCGAGAAACAGACCGCGGCGAAGAATGTAGGCGCTCGGAACGTCGTGATTGAGTTCGATCAGTTTTCGCAGTTTTGGCGACGTGCGCCTAAGAACGGTTCTTTGCAACAAATGCAGGACGGCCGCCGAGAATTTCCGGGCCGGCAGATATCGTCCCCACCGTACGAGCTGCGGGATTTCCTGGAACGACGGGTAACCGCCGAACAGCTCGTCGCCACCCACGCCAGACAGCGCAACCTTGAGACCCTGGGATGCGGCCGCCCAACTGACGAGGTAGGTATTCAGACCGTCAATCGTCGGCTGGTCCATCGCAGCGAAGAAGTCGTCCAACAATTCGTCGAACGTGCTCCGGCTGATGTTGATCGTCGCGTGATCCGTTCCCAACCTGCGGGCGATTTCTTCCGCTAAGGAAGTTTCGTCGTAGGGCGTGCCGCGGAATTCATCGAAGCCCACGGTAATCGTCTTGAGCTTTGCGCCGGATTCAACGGCCAGCGCGGTTATCACCGAAGAGTTTATGCCGGACGAAAGAAAGACGCCGATTGGCACGTCAGCCACCGTGTGGTAGCGGACGGCCTCGGCAATTGCGTCTCGCGGCACCGACGGATCCTCAGACGTGGTCCGTCGTGCCGCATAGCAGTCCTCAATTCGGGCGAAGGGCCGCGGCTCGCCAATGCTGGAACCTCTTTTGAGCCGCAACAAATGTCCGGCGGACAGGCCGCGAACGCCGGCCCACCAGGTAAAGGGCTCGGGCACGTGCCCCCACAGATAAAAGCCCATCAGTCCCGCCGGATCGCGCCGGCCGACGGACGGCAGAACGGCCGCCAGAGCGCGTGCCTGAGAGGCAAACCATAACGTGCCGGTCTCGACGGCAAGGTAGAGCGGCTTGATGCCGTACGGGTCACGCGCGATCCAGAGTTCGTCGAGCGTCGCGTCCCATAACGCGAACGCATACATTCCCCTCAGGCGCGGGAAAGCCGCGTCGCCCCATTCCGCGACGGCGTTAATCAGAACTTCGGTATCGCTCTCAGTCGCAAATCGGCGCCCGCGCTTTTCAAGCGCGCGACGAATCTCTCGGTAATTGTAAATTTCGCCGTTGAACGTGATCGTAAAACGGCCGGTCACGTCGGTCATTGGCTGGGCACCGGAAGCACTCGTGTCAATGATAGCGAGTTGACGATGACCGAAGACGACGCTGCCGCCGGCAGAAACCCAAAGACCTGCGCCATCTGGCCCGCGCTGCCGTTGAATGTCGTTCAGCCGCGACACGACCTGCGTATTAGGACGCGACGCGTTGCCCGAAAAATTGAAAGCCCCCGAAATTCCGCACATCAGCTGATTACGAGATCGACCGTCCAGGTCCGTATCGACATGTCCAAAACCGAATTGTCTTTCACACAGTCGTCGGCATCGAGAGCTTCAGCCCGCCCGCTCGAGCGTTCGATGACCGGCCGCCGCCAGGCCGGACTTCGCGCAGACCTGGAACGAGGAGCGACCTCACGGCATTAAGGATTTGCGGTTGGCCCCATGGTTGGCCCCATGCTCGGCCCCATGCATCGAGGTCGTAGCAACACCGACAGGATGGAATTGCATCATCAGCGGCCCCGCAGACCGGCCGAATAATTTGCAAAATTACACCGGTCCTCGGATTGACGCTAATGGCGCTCATGCAACGCTACCGCACTTCGGGTGAAACGCTACCCGATACCGAAGCTCCGAGTTCAACGGGAAGCACCCAATTCTTCCCACGTAATCCAATGATTTAAGTATCGCAGAACGCCGCGCTTTGGAAGCCCGATCAATCCAAAGCGGTCGGCAGAATTGGTAACTTCCCTGCCCAGCTTGCTGTTCGACTCCCTTCGATCCTCTGCGTCCCGCACTCCCTTGTGCGCCTCCCGCCATCCACTCGCCGGCAGCAAATGGGGCAGGCCGGCAGGAAGACCGCGGCCCCGCAGCATTCCTGGGCAAATATCGCCGCCGAAATGGAGACCCTCTACGCCGGCGTCAGGGCCCCGAAGCGGACAGATACGCGTAAACGCCGATCAAACCTACGCCGGCACCGATCCGCGACGCGGATCGGCAGGTGCCACGTCAAGCGCATGGCCGGGGCCAGGCTCAGCAACAGCACCCGCAGAAACACGAAGACGTATCGCGAGCTGAACTGATGGGTCACTTTGACGCCCGAGCGAAGCCAGCCAGTGCCGTAAACCCATGGAAAAGAGTGATCCGATTATCACGGTTGCGCCACAGGTGATAACCCGTGCAACCCGTGAAATACGTTGCCACGAACGATATGACCAAGCCGAACAAGGCCCCAAAAGCGGCGTTACGGCCTTCGCCGAGGATTGCGCCAACCACCGTGTACATCGGCATCGTCGAGACACCAATCAGTGCCCAGATCACGACCGCAATGACGGCCGCGACGAGAACATGCCACGCCCGCGTGGTGATGATTTCCGGCACGATCAGGAACCCGACGATACCGGCGTATCCCATCGCCAAGACGCCGTTCCATAACGCCACACCTTCCCCGACAAACGCGGTTTTGGGTGGCACGAGCCCGCCCCAGATCAGGAACACCGGGACAACGACAGCGATCGTGACCGCGCAAAGCACGCCGATTCGCATCAGGTCCCTCGGCCATGCATCCCCAGTCCACGTCGGCAGCGTCAGCAGACAGGGCAGCACCATCAGATAATTCTGGCGCCCGAGCACGGCCGTGCCGAGCGCAAGGCCCGCCGCGGCGGCAAAAGCGATGGACGCGCTCGACGACGATGCCGCCATGGTCCAGACCAGCAGCAGCAAAGCAAGACTGACAAAGAACACCGCCGGCATCTCCGTCAGCGCCATGCCGGCGGAAACGGCGGCGGTCGGGAGGACCGTCATGATTCCGCCGATCAGGCCGGCGCCGACGTGATCTGGAAAGTCCGCAGCTCGCACTGTCGCTCTGGCGACGCGTGATAACAGCCAAGCGGACATCAAAAGAAGAGCAAAGCTCAGCAAACGCGGATAGGGAAAGGTGAGGCCGAACAAGCGAATGAACGCGTCATAGACCACAGCGTGCAGCGGGCCAGCCGCCCCTGGAATGCCACGCAAGAAATCGACCGACAACCCGTAATCGTCCAGCAGCTTTGTCGCCGCGACATACGGGCCTTCATCATAAATCGAATACGGTGGTGACGCGAGAATAAGAGCGAACAGGACCGCATTGGCGACTAAGATGACAGTCCAGGTCACACGACCGACGAACTTCTCTTGCTTGAGCACCGCGGCGCCCCCGGGCTTGGTGTCTGACCGACAAATATCAATTCGAGGCAGAAGCGTCATCAAATATCAATTTTGATGCTTCCTGGGAGGGGGCTCGCCCTCGCTTTTTTTCTGCGAACTGCGCATTCCGAGTTCAGCGGCAAACCAAGCGGGCGCGACAACGCGGCCCCGTCGGCCGGCCCTGCTAACTTTCTTTATTGTCTGTCGAGCCGTTTGATTGGCGCCAGGCGTCCGGCCATTCGATGTCTTCGCCCCAGCGTCCGCCGCCCCGCGCGGGCGGAGCATCCGGCGCGGCGGTCGGCTGACCCGAAGGCAAGGCCGGCGGCCGCGGGCGGTTCACGGGTACGGTGGAGGCCTTTGCCGCCGCCGGCACTTTCGTCGCCGCGACCGCGTCGCGCTGACGACCGCGCTGCGCCACGCGCGATTCGCCTTCCAACGCGCTCGGTTGGTTTTCCGACCCGCGCGGTTCGCGTTGCGGCGGCCGCAGCGGCTCGACCAAAAGTGCGCAGCAAAAAGCAAAAATCGCCATCATCGCGCCGGTGCGCAGCGGATAATCGACGAACGAATGGGCCATGACGAGCGCAATGACGACGGTCGCGGCGCGGATCAGCGACCAATCAAGTTCGCCGGCGCCGGCGGGAGGCTGCCGCCACAATCTCACGCCGATAAGCCCCACCCGGATGACGAACAGGCCCAAGAGAGCGATACCCATGACGCCCGTTTCGAGCCAAATCTCGAGATAGTCGTCGTGCGCGTGATTGGCGTAGACAAAGGGCAACGCGTCGCCCGGCCGCTCGAACATCGCATAGACCGGGACGAACGTACCGACCCCGGACCCCAACGGCATGAACGCCAGCGCCGCCTCGAGCGTGTTGTGCGCGAACGCGATGCGCGCGTCTTCCAGCGAATTGGCGACGAAACGGCCCAAAGTCCGGTAAAGGCCGACTTGCACGACGACGATCACGACCAACACCGTCGCCGCCAGCGCCAATTTACGCGGCGTGACCGCGGACGAGGTTCGTCGAGCGACGACCGCCAACGCGACGCCGCCCGCCAGCGCGATGAGCGTAAGGCCCAATCCCGCCCGCGACCTTGCCGCCATTTCGCCGACCAGCAGCACGACGCAGACCAGGACGCTTGCGGTCAACGGCACGACAACCCGCGGTTCGAGGCGTCTCAGGTCGTTCCAGAACCGGGCTTTGACGATGACGTTGGTGGTCCACGCGGCCGCGAACAGCAGCAGCGAATAGAGCAGCGCGGCGAAGTGATTCCTGTTGGCGAAGAAACCGACCGCCCCGTCGATGTTGGTGATGGCAAAAAACCGCAAGGAACTCGTCGGACCCTGGGCCAGCTGGGTCAGCCCGAGAAAGACGCTGACGACGCCGATCACAATGGCCAACAGGCTGATCCACCGCCGCTCCCGGTAGCCGAGCTGCAGCGTCCCGAGAAAGATCGCAAACGGCGGCAGCAGCGACAGGGCACCGACCGCGGTCGCGTCCGGCGCGACGCTGATCGGCAGCCAGGGTCGCGCGCCGCCGAGGGTGTCAAAGACCGCGGTCGACGCTTCGCGGCCGGGCAAGCGCGTCCAGATCCGAGGCGGCAGCGGGACGAGCTGAATGAGCGGCAGCAAGGCGATCGCCAGGCAAAACAGCAACGCCCAGCGCGCGCGGCGCGGCGCGTCGGCGCTGCCCCAGCGCAAATCGGCGAGCGAGGCGACCGCGAGCAGGAAGGCGGGGATGGCGAGCAATTCAAGAATTGCATCGGACAGGAAGCCGCCGCGCGTGCCGCCGCCGAGCAGCAAGGACGCTGTCATCATGGCCGCGCTCGCGTAAAACAGGCCGCTGAACCCGGCTCGCCTTGTCTGCCAGGACATGGCCCAGGACATGGCGACGCCGAAGACGTGCTCGCGAACTGTGCCCGGGATAGCCATGGTCTCTAAACTGACATTCGTTCGTCCGCCTCAGGACGGGTTCGCCACGCGCGAGATTTGAAGTTCGTCGAACAGCATGGATCCGGAAACGAGCCGTTCGGAAGCCATGCGCGCGTCAAGGTCGAGACTGACCAATTGCGCCCTGCAGTCCTTGGCGGGAACCGTGAAATTGAACGCGACCGCCCTCCAGGTCGGCGTCATCCCGATGATCATCGGACTTTCGCCGAGCGGCGCGGCGGACGCCGCGCCGACACAGGCGACGCGCCATTTCAGGCCGCGTGGACCGACGAGCTTCCCTTTGTATTGGCCGTTGAATTCGTATGCGCCCGGCGCCAGCATGACGAGTTCGGTGACGCTGCGAAACTCGACCCGCCCGTACTGAAAATCGACCAGCAGCGCGTGCCCGCCGGCTTTGTCCGAGCGGGGCACGATATCGACGGTCACGCCGGCGCCGGATCGGATCTGCCAGTCGAACGGGGAGCCCGACGGCGTCACTTCGAAACTGCCGTTGAACAATTTGCCGGCGCTGCGCAGCTCCGCGGGCGGAAGAAACTGCAGCCACGTATAGTAGGCAAGGTCGTAGAATTTGCGGGCGACAAGGAAGTCGACGTAATCGCCGACTTCCGTCGGCGACGGCGGCGTCGCGCTTTGCCGCAGCGCCATGAGCAGGCCGAGCGGGGTACGCGCGTCCGTGATGCTGTTCGGCAGCGCCGAGAAGAACTCTTTGCGCCAGGGCGGATTATCAGCAAGCACGGCGTCGAGAAGCCGGCTCGAGTCCTTTTCCTCGGCAATGTGGACCAGGACCGGTACCACATACGTCGCCAGGTCAGGCGCCGTCCGCAGAAGTACATCCGCGTAATACAGGGCCGACTTGTCGTCCCTGGCCCGGATGCTCTTTTGCATCAGCCAAAAATCGGCCACGCCGTCATGGAGCGACAGGCGGGCGGCAGCATCCATGAACCGCAAAGCGCCGACGTCGTCGCCGTCCGCCTCCGCGAGCAGGCCGAGGATTCGCAAGGCATGCGCGCTCAGCGGCTGGCCGCGCAGCGCGGTTTGCGCCCACGCGCGAACGGCGGGGGCGTTATCGGGCGCGATCGGTCGAGTGACGCTCTGATTCTGGCCGACCGTTTCAAATGCCGAAAAAGCGCGATCCAGATTGCCGACGGATTTGCCGGCGTCGCCTGGCGCCGGCAGCCGTCGGTCGGCGGTCGTGTCGCCTGATGCGTCGGCCGCCGGGGCGGCGCGCTGATCCACGCCCTCGGTCGCCGCGCGAACCTTGCTGGCGGCCTCGAGGGCCTGATCGGCGAGGCCGATCAACGCCGCGGGCAGCCCGGGGTGAAGCCACAACGCCAATTGCGGCGCGCCGTCGGCAAGGTAGGTGGCAAAGCTCTGGGCGACGACCTGCCACAGCAGCAATGCGGCAGCGACACCGAGGGCGATCGTCCGCAAGCGGGGGACACGACGTGCTTCTGTCATCGCGGTATTTCACACATGGCTGCGGCTCGCGCCGCGGCAGCGTTGTTCCAAATCTTTGCTCCCGCGCGGATTTGGCAGATCATTGCGGCGGCACGTCGAACAGCAGCGACAGGGCGCGGCGCCAAAAGCCGCCTTTGCTCCTCGTCGATACGCGGCGGCCTCCTCTGCCGCCGCCGGCAAAGGGCTGGCTCTTGCTCCGTCGCCCGGATGAGGCGTGCCCTCCCCTGGCCGATGATCCGCCGCCGTCTCCGCCGCGCCGCTGCGTCCGGTCATAAGCGGCGCGGCGTTCCGGCGTCTTGAGGTCGTTCCAGGCGGCGGTAACCCTGCGGGCGAAGATCGACCGCGCGTCCTGCGGATCCAGATCCGGGTGCAGCCACCGCAACAACAGCCCGACGTTGCGCCGCAGCTCGGCGGCGGTCGCCTGCGGCGCCGCGCCAAGCACGCGATAGCTGTCGGCATTGGGCGCGAACAATATCTGTTCGACGAAGAAAGTCGCGGCTTGGCGCAGCACCTCCGCCGAGCGGTCGACCGAAAGAGCCCCGACGCGCTCGGCATCGGCGTCACCCGCTGCGATGCGCAGCAGGATCAACACGCCGTCCGGCAGAGGCTCCGACCGCACGAGCCGCACCTGCGAAGGGACATGCATGAGATCGATGGCAATCTTCAATGCCATCTTGTCGGACATCATCCCTCCGCTTGCATGTTGGTCAGCCGCGATCGCCGCGTCTCCGCGGCCGCGGCAATGGCGCCGGCCGGGCCACGGCCGTTACCGCCATAATAGCCGGCGCTGCCGTAGCCATAGCCGTAACCGTAGCCATAGCCGTAACCATAGCTGCTGCGGACATCGAACCGCGTGATGACCGTACCGACCAGCGAGGCGCGCGAAAACTGCAGCCGCTTGACGGCGGCACGAACGAGCCGCGTCCGCACCAGACCCGCGCCGATGATGAAGACCGTGGCCGAGACCGCGCTCGACAACAATGGCGCGTCGGCAAGCCCCATGACCGGCGGACTATCGACCACGATGAGATCGAACACTTCCAGCCCGACCGACAAGAGCGAGAGCAGGCGCGAGCTGCCCAAAAGATCGGCTGCGTTGGGCGGCAGCGGCCCGGACGCCAAGAAAGCGAGATTTTTTAGGTCGGTCTTCTGAAAGAGCTCCGGCGGCGACGCGGCGCCGGCGAGATAATTGCTCAGCCCGTTGGTATTGTCGAGCTTGAGCTTGACGTGAAGCGACGGCTTGCGCAGGTCCGCGTCGACCAGCAGAACCTTGAGGCCGACATTGGCGAAATGCCGCGCCAACGTCATGCTGGTGGTGGATTTACCCTCGCCCGGACCCGCGCTCGTCACCAAGATAGTCTTCGGCAAGCCGCGCTCGGTCGACAGCTGCAACGCCGTGCACAGCGAGCGATAGGCTTCCGACATGTGCGAGCGCGGATCGGCGAGCTCTGCCTCCAGGCTGGTGCCCAGGCCGATTTTTGGAATGACGCCGAGCGTGGCGTAGCCCAGGACGCGCTCGACGTCTTCGGGAGATCGCAGCGTGTCGTCGAGACGCTCCAGCAAAAAGACGACGCCGATGCCGGCGGCCAATCCGAACAGCAACGCCATGACCAGCGAGCGCGAAAGATTAGGCGAGGACGGCCCGCCCGGCAACGTCGCCTTGTCGACGATGAAGACATTGTTGGCGCCGACACCGCCGGCGATATCGACCTCCTTGAAGCGCTGCAGGAGACCGTTATAGAGCGACTGATTGGTGTCGACCTCGCGCTTGAGGATATTGTAGCGGATGCTGCGCTTCTGCAGATCGAGGACGTCCTGCTTCAAGCGCTCGATCCGCTTGCGCATTTCATTTTCTTGATTCAACGACGACTGGTACGCCGCCTTGAAAGAATCCTTGAGGGTCCTGACTTCGGTCGCCAGCTGCCGATCGATCTCGGCGATCTGACTGTTGATCTGCACCATGGCCGGATAGCTGGGCTTATAGGTCTCGAGTTTCTGCTGATAGTCCGTGACCAGGATGCTGCGCTTGGTGCGCAACCCCTCGATGACGGGGTTCGAAAGGAGCTGCGGCAGGTTGATGGCGTTCGCCGCATCGAGCTGCCGGTACAATTGCTCGTTTTTGATCCGTTCGCTCACCAGCGTGTTCATGGCGACGTTGGCGCTGCCGAGGTTGGCCTCGGCAATGGACGCCTTGTCGTTGGTCTGAACGATCTCTTCCTTTTCGCCGAAGTCGAGCAGCGCCTGTTCCGACTGCTCCAGACGCAGCTTCAATTGCGCTATCTGGTCCTCCAGGAAGACCTTGGCGTAGGAATTGGCTTCGAAGCGCTTGTCCAAATTCGACGCGATGAACGCGTCGGCGTAGGCCGCGGCAATTCGTTGCGCCCGCGCCGGATCGGGATCGGAGTAGGTGATGTCGACCAATCGCGACCCGACGATCGGCTTGATGGCGCGGTTGCCCATGACGACGCCCGCCGCCGCGGCCTCGTAGTTGACTTTGCTGCTCCGCTCGGCGGGCGCGGCCCTGGTGCGGACGAGGCCGCGCAAGTAGCGAATCAGCGAGAATTCCCTCGGCTTGAAGAAGTCGGGGTCCTCGCCCAGCTTGAGAGCCGAGGCCACGCGCTCGGCGATGCTATGGCTCTGCAAGAGCTCGTACTGGGTCCGCATGAACTCGAGTTCCGGTCCTTCGACCGGCGTGACGTTGCCGCTCTCCACGATCTTGGCGACGCTGCGGTCGATCTGAATGCGAACCGTCGACGTATAGAGCGGCGTCTTGATCAACGTCATCAACGTGCCGAAGACCAAGGACGCCGCAGCGATGCTGAGGATGAGCCACCGGCGCTTGATCAAAACGCGCAGATATTCGAGCAGGTCGAGCTGGAAATCCGACGGCGGCTCGGCGCCGGGACCGGCGTAGGCGCCGACCGCGCTGTAATAGGCGTCGCGCGTCGCCGGCAGGCCTTGCGCCGCCGGGACGAGCCCGTTTGGCCTAGCGTCGCCGTCCGGTGGATTGGCGCGTTGATAGTTCATATCGGCGATCCGCCAGGCATCATCCGTCACATCAGCGGCACGAATATCGCCGCCGACGTGGCGAGCGGCAACACCTTCAGCACGTTGTTCAGGGCGACCTTGGTAGCGGACGTGTCGGCGACGATGACGTCGCCGGGTTGAAGATCCGGATCTTCGATCTTGCCCGAACGGATCTCGTCGAAATCGAACCTTGCGGCGGAACGCTTGCCGTCGATCGTTCTGAATATCACGATGTCGCCCGAAGCAATCGTGGAGTCGACGTCGCCGGCCATGGCGAGCGCCTGCGTGAGCGTGGTCTTGCCTTTGAGGGCGTAAACTCCCGTGGTCCTCACGCCGCCCTCGACGGTGATGCGCTGGCTGTTGTATTCCTTGACGAAAACCGTGACCTGCGGATCGCGCAGGTATTTTTCGCCGAGCTTTTCCACCAGATCGCGCTCGAGTTGCCTGGCGGTTTTCCCGGCGGCCGGCACGGCGCCGGTGAGTGGGTAGGTGATGGTGCCGTCGTCGGCGACTTGTACGTCTTTTGTCAGATCGGGCACCTTGAAGACCTGCACGCTGAGAACGTCCAACGGGCCGATCTTGTAGGCGCTGTTGCCGGGGGTCGCGCCCGCCGTGAGTTTGGCGGCGGACTGGGCGGCCGGGGTAGTCGCGAAGGAGTTCTGCTGGATGTTGCTACTCAAAGAGCCGCCGCAGCCGCCCAGCCAGGCTACGCACGCCAGGATCAGCGCGACCCGCGCGAATTTTGCCGCGCCTATGGGAGTTGTCGGCAACTTCCGGGCGATCTCCTGTTTCGGCATCGGCAACCACCCCTAACGGCCTCGGTACGCTTGAAGGCGCCGCATCCTGCAATGCTGCCAGCGGCCGCGTCACCACCAGCCGCTGGGCTTCTTCGGCGCCGACACGCTTTGCGGCTAACTCGCGCCCTCGAGCCAGGTCGGGGCGCCGGCGCTCGGCGTCGTGAGCATCCGTCGCGATAACGTGGACGAGCCCCTCATCCAACATCCGATTGGCCCAGTATAAGGCATCGCGGCCGAACACACCAGCGAGCGAACCGGCCGTGATTTGCACCCACACCCCAGATTGCACCAGGCGCCTCATCGTCTCGAACCGCGACGGAACCCAAGAAAGGCGTTCCGGATGCGTCAGAATTGGCACATAGCCGGCGAGGATCAATTGGAAAAAGAAGTCCTCCAATTGCGGCGGGGCCGAATGATGCGGCGGTTCGACCAGCACGTAGCGCGAATCGGCGAGCGACAGCAGACGGCCGGAACGCAGGCCCGCGACGAAATCGGGGACCATGTGAACATCGGCGCCGGTTGCAAGGCGCAAGGAAATGCCTTCCTCGTCGAGAATGCCTTGCAGGCGCTGGGTCGCTTCGCGCAGCGCCGGGCCGGAGTTGTGGTACAGGCCCGGGAGAATGTGCGAGGTGCAGGCTACGACCGTTACGCCCTGGGCGACGGAGGCTTTCGCCATGTCGAGCGACACCGAAAGGTCGCTCGCCCCATCGTCGACACCCGGCAGTATATGGCAATGAAGATCAATCACAGCTGAACCACAACCACCGCCTGCAGGACGCACCGTCCGGCTGTCAAGAGTATGGTGGCAAAAGCACGGCAGATATGAACCGCTAAATTTTTCATTCAATTTTGGCGTTTAAAAGACCGACTGTTGCAAGAAAGTGACAATGCAACTAGTTGTTACACAGTTGCTTGCCGGGCGACGGTCCGCGGTGATAATGAGAATGCAGGGGAAGAATCATGCGCTCACTGATCTTGGGCTCAATGATCTGGCGCTCACTGATCTGCGGCATTTGCTCTGCGGCAATCTTTGCGAGCAGCGCCCTAGCCCAGATGGCGACCATTGAGCCGGTTCAGGGCAACGTCTCCTTCAGCCAAGGGCAAGGCTTCCAACGGGTCGACGGTCGCGTGCAAGCGAACGTTGGTGATTCCGTTATGGTCGGCCCCGATGGGGCGGCAAACGTCATCTACCCAGACGGATGTCAGGTGAACGTTCAACCCGGCTCTGTCGCGAGCGTCGCCCCATTGTCGCCTTGCGCCTCGGGTTCGTTTGCAGATGATCATGGTTTGGGCGACAAGCCATGGATCATAGGCGGCACCTTGACGGCGTTTGCTGTGGGGGGATGGATCCTATACGAAGTGACGCGTCGGCGCGCTCCGGTACATCTGGTAAGGCCGGCAAGTCCGTAATTCGCCGACGCCGTGCTTTGGCGGGTTTTGGAGCCTTGCCGGTGTGGCGGGATGCGCCGGCTTTGGCAGCTTGCTTGATTGCGGCGTGGCTTGCGACGGCCATCGTCGTGACGACGCCGACCGATGCAACAGCTGCCGTCCGAATAACGGACGATCGCGGCGGAAACATCGGGGAGTATTGGGCGCGCTTTACGGCGCTGCGCAACGCGCGAGAACAGGTCATCATCGATGGCGCGTGCTTCTCCGCGTGCACGCTGGTGCTCGGGATCGTGCGCCCCGAGCAAATTTGCGTGACGCGGAACGCGCAGTTCGGCTTTCACGCCGCGTGGCGGCCCGGCTTTCTCGGCTTTCGGGTGATCAACGAGCCGGCGACGCGGACCCTGATGAGCTTCTACCCCGACCCGATCCGACAATGGATCGCCCGCAACGGCGGCCTCGGCACCGACATGATGTATCTCTCCGGCCGCGAGCTCATCGGGATGTATCGAGAATGCCAGTGACGAAACGATGATCGTCGCGTGTTTGGAGATGGACGCTCTCCGCGGCGATTTTGAGAACGAAGGCATAAAGTAGCGCTATTATCCGATCGGATACCGGCGGCATCAGGCATGGCATCGGAATCGATCATTCTCGGGATCAATGCCTACCATGCCGACGCCGCCGCCTGCATCGTGCGCAACGGCGCACTGGTGGCGGCGGCCGAGGAGGAGCGGTTTCGCCGGATCAAGCACTGGGCCGGCTTCCCGGCCCGCGCCATCGCCTATTGTTTGAACGAGGCGAAGGTCGACCTGGGCGACGTCACGCACGTCGCCGTCAACCGCAGCGGCCGCGCCAATTTTCTCCGCAAGCTCACCTATGTGGCGACCCGCCGGCCGAGCCCGCGCTTGCTGTTGAGCAGGCTGCGCAACCGGGCGCAAATCAAGGGCATGGTCGAGGAGTTGCGTGCGCTACCGGGCCGTCCGTTCGCCGGCACGGTTGATTACATCGAGCATCACTTGGCTCACCTGGCGTCGGCGTTTTATCCATCGCCCTTCCGCGAAGCGACGGCCGTCTCCGTCGACGGCTTCGGCGATTTCGCCAGCGCGGCTTGGGCCCATGGCAACGCCACGTCGCTTTCGCTCGAAGGCCGCGTCTTGTTTCCTCATTCGCTCGGCATCTTCTACCAGGCCATGACCCAATATCTCGGCTTCCCGCATTACGGCGACGAATACAAATTGATGGGGCTCGCCGCCTACGGCAATCCGTGTGGCCGGCACGAGGTTGGAAAGCTGATCGCCTTGCATGACGACGGCACGTTCAGCCTCGATTTGAACTACTTCCGCCATCACCGCGACGACATCGCCTATGAGTGGCACGGCGGGGAGCCGGTCTGCGGTCCTTTGTTCTCGCCGGCGCTCGTCGATGCGCTCGGTCCGCCGCGCAGTCCCGATGCTCCCATCGAGGATCGGCACCGCGATCTCGCCTTCGCGACGCAGGCCGTCTACGAGGACGCCTTCTTTCATCTTTTGAACACGCTGCAGCGACGCCATGGCCTCACCGCCGTCGCGCTGGCGGGCGGTTGCGCCTACAATTCGGTCGCCAACGGCAAGATCCGCGTCCGCACCGCGTTCGAGCGCTGCTATCTGCAATCGGCCGCCGGCGATGCCGGCGGCGCGATCGGCGCCGCCTATGCCGTCTGGCATCGCCACGGCACGCGCACGGCGGAGATCGCCGACGCTTTTTGGGGTCCCGCCTTCACGGATGCCGACTTCCGCGCACTCCTTTCCGACCGGCACGCGGCGATAACGACCGAAGGCTGCAGCGTGCAGCACATCGCCGACGAGCAAGCCCTCGTCGACATGACGGCGCGCGCCATAGCCGAGGGCCTGGTGGTCGGCTGGTTTCAGGGCCGCATGGAATGGGGACCGCGGGCGCTCGGCAATCGTTCGATCCTCGGCGATCCGCGCCGGGTCGACATGAAGACAATCCTCAACCTCAAGATCAAACGCCGGGAGTCCTTCCGTCCGTTCGCCCCCTCGATCTTGCGCGAAGCCATGGCCGATTGGTTCGAGCGCGACGACGACGTGCCGTTCATGCTGCAGGTCATCCCGATCCGCCCGGAGCGCCGCGCGCAGATACCGGCGGTCACGCATGTCGACGGCACCGGGCGGCCGCAGACCGTCGATCGCGGCCACAATCCCCGCTACTACGCGTTGATCGCGGCGTTCGGCCGGTTGACCGGCGTTCCCATGGTGCTCAATACGTCGTTCAACGAGAACGAGCCGGTCGTTTGCCGGCCCGAGGAGGCGTTGGATTGCTTCCTCCGCACCAAAATGGACCTTCTGGTGCTGGGCAATTATCTCGTGCGGCGAAATTCCGACGCGAGCGCCGGCCTTGCGATGGGATGACTGTTCGTCGCATCGTCTCTTCGGGGTTCATCATCCGGATCTAACGCTTTGTTCAAGCATGTTTTTTCTCAAAACGGCCGCCCCGCCGGGGCAACCGTCGTCTCGGCAACGATCATCGCGGTTGTGCCCACAATGCACAGTTGACACTTTTTCGCCATGACTACATCCTATGGTATATTAGTATTGTGAACCAACTGAACTCGAAGGTTGTGCCATGGTCGAGTTGGTCTTTGGTTTGGTCGTCGGCGCCGGGATCGGTTATGCTCTTCGATCATACGTGTCTCATCGCCGGCGGACGGCGGGCAGGCGACCGAGAACTGCCTGACCCGGAACTGTTTGGCCCTGAGTTGGCTGATCCAGAAGCTGCTTGGCCCGGCACCGCCTGACAATGCAACGTCGGCCCCGGTGTCGGCCCCGGTGTTGAACTGATCGCGCCGCGACGGGATACATCTCGAAGTCGCGCGTGCTTTGTGATCGGGGGGGCCGGATTTCTCAGATCCCATCTTTGATGCCATCTTTGCGCGCGATAGCTCGAGCGCGTCACGACGCACGGCGTGACCTCGACCGCCCGCAGGATCAGGCGCCGAAGGCACGCTGGAGGCGAGCGGCTATCGGCCTTGTGATTGCGGCGATTGCGATCGGCGTCGGCTGGGTCGAGCGGGCGTCCATTCTGCAAAATATCGCCGCCGGATGGATCATCTCGGACGAGCTGGCGCATGCGGACGCCGTCGTGGTGTTGGGGGGCAGTATCGACGTCCGTCCGTTCGCCGCCGCCACGCTCTATAAGCGAGGCCTCGCCGACACCGTCCTGGTGTCCAATGCGCGCAAGGGGAGAGCGGAGCGGCTCGGCCTGATACCGACCCACACCGAACTCAACCGCGACGTTCTCATCAAGCTCGGCGTTCCCGAAACCGCCATCGGCGACTTTGGCGAAGAACTGTCCAGCACAGTCGAAGAGGCCCGCGCGCTTCGCGCCTGGGCGGTGCAACGGCAAGCCAAAAGCATCATCGTTCCGACGGAGCTGTTCGCCGGCCGGCGCGTCCGGTGGATTTTCGAGCGCGAACTCGCCCCGCTCGGGGTCCGCGTCATCGTGCATACTTACGCGCCGGCAGACTACACGCTCGCCGACTGGTGGCGCCATCGCTCCGGCGTGATCGATTTCAACAACGAGGTGCTGAAGTATCTGTACTATCGCGCGCGATACTGACGCCGGCCGCAGATGCCCTGACGCCGGGCATGCGCTTGGAGCGAAGGTTAGAGCATGATCCGGAAAATGCCCTCGACTTGATCGAGGGTCGATGCCCGTTTTCCGAAATGATCATGCTCCATCAAAGAGCTATAGCCCGGTTCTGATTCAATCAGAACCGAAAGGGCTCTAGTGTCCTGAACCAAAAGTTCGATGGCATTTTAAGCCTCGGTTGGCGAATTGTATGCACAGAAGCGTTCGATTGAGCTGAGGATGTCGTCGGCCGATTTTGTCCATCGGAACGGCTTTGGGTGGGCGTTGTGATGTTCGATGAAGGAAGTGATTTCGGAGCGTAGTGCAGCCACGCTGCGGTAGATGCCGCGCCTGATCTTGCGCTCGGTGATGAGCGCAAAGAAGCGTTCGACCTGATTGAGCCAGGATGAACTGGTTGGCGTCAAGTGCACGTGCCAGCGCGGCCTCTTTGCCAACCAGTTTCGGATCAGCGGCGTCTTGTGGGTTGCGTAGTTGTCCATGACGAGATGAACGTCCAGATCGTCTGGAACAGCGGCTTCGATCTCATCGAGAAACTTGCGGAACTCTACGGCGCGATGGCGTCCATAGCACTTGCCGATGACCCGGCCGGTTGCGATGTCGAGGGCGGCGAACAGAGAGGTGACGCCGTGGCGCTTGTAGTCGTGACTGCGACGCGCGGCCTGACCAGGTCGCATGGGCAGCATGGGCTGGCTGCGGTCCAGCGCCTGGATCTGCGACTTCTCGTCGACGCACAGCACGATGGCGCGCTCGGGCGGGGTCACGTAGAGGCCGACAACGTCGCGAACCTTGGCGACGAAGTCGGGGTCGGTTGAGAGTTTGAAAGTCTCCAGCCGATGCGGTTGCAGACCGAAGGCGCGCCATATCCTCTGTACCGTGGAGACCGACAGCCCACAGGCCCGAGCCATGCCGCGCGAACTCCAGTGGGTGGCGTCGGGGGGCTTCGTCTCAAGAGTGCGTACGATCACCGCCTCGATCCGGGCATCCTCGATAGTGCGCGGCGTCCCCGATCGCGGCTCGTCCCAAAGACCGTCAAGCCGATGCTCGGCAAAGCGCCGACGCCACTTGCCAACCGTGTCGGGATCAATAGCCAGGCGGGCCGCCACGACCTTGCTCTGCTCGCCTTCAGCACAGGCCGGGATGATCCGAGCCCGCAACGCCAAGCCCTGTGCCGTGCTTCGCCGTGAAGCCAGCGACGTTAACTCAGCGCGTTCCACCTCATCCAGTTCCAGCGGCCCAAACCGTCGACCCATCGCCAATCCTCCCCAAAACCAGGAGAGTCCGTTATCATCAAGTCGATTTGGAGTCCGTCGAACTTTTGGTTCAGGACACTAGCGCGTGCGCCGAACCGATGAGAGCCGAGCGCCGATGCGGCGATTGATCTTTATCAACAGATTTTTCTTCCCCGACTATTCGGCCACGAGCCAAATCCTTTCCGACCTCGCCTTCCATTTGGCCGGCACCGGACGAAACGTGCACGTCATCACCGGCGCGCAGGTGTACGACGATCCGCGGGCCTCGTTGCCGGCGCATGAAATCATCCGCGGCGTAGGCGTGCATCGCGTTCGTTCGACGCGGTTCGGGCGCGCGGGCCTCATCGGCCGCGCGGTCGACTATGGTTCGTTCTATCTTTCCGCTTGGCACCGCCTCGCCGGGCTGGCGCGCCGGGACGATATCATTGTCGCCGAGACCGACCCGCCGCTGATCTCCGTCGTCGCCATGGCCGCGGCGCGCCGCAGCGGCGCGCGGCTGGTCAATTGGCTGCAGGACGTTTACCCCGAAGTCGCGGTCGAACTCGGCGTTCCCCTGGTTCGCGGGCCGGTCGCCGCCGCGCTCGCCGCGTTGCGCACGCGCTCCCTGCAGCGCGCCGAAGCGACCGTGGTGGTCGGCGATCTGATGAAGCAGAGGATTCAATCCTTCGGCATCCCCGCGGCGCGGGTCCATACCATCCCGAACTGGTGCGACGACGACGACATCCGACCCGCCGCGAACGCACGCAACCCGTTGCGTGAAGCGTGGGGCTTGGAGAACAAATTCGTCGTCGGTTATTCGGGCAATCTGGGGCGAGCCCACGAGATCGACACCGTGCTGGCCGCCGCCGAACGCCTGCGCGGCGACCCGCGCATGCTTTTCCTGATGATCGGGGGCGGCAAGCTTTTTGACGACCTGACGCGAGCCGTCGCGGCACGCGGTCTCGAGAGCCTGTTCCGCTTCGTGCCCTATCAGGACCAGACGGCTCTGAAGTATTCCCTGACAGTGCCCGACCTGCACTGGATATCGCTTCGGCCTGAACTCGAGGGGCTGATCGTTCCCAGCAAGTTCTACGGCATCGCCGCCGCGGGCAAACCCATGATCGTCATCGGCGCCGCGGACGGCGAACTCGGCCGTCTCGTGCGGCGGCACGCTTGCGGCGTCGTCATCACGCCCGGTGACGGCGCCGCGCTCGCCGCAACCCTGTCACGGCTGTCGCGCGATGCCGCGGCTCTTGCCGACATGGGTGCGCGCGCGAGAGAGATGCTGGAGACGCACTTCGCCCGCGCGACGGCATTCGCGCGCTGGCAAGAATTGCTCGATGCGCTGGACCAATTGCCGTGATGCAACGCAACCGCCGCCAATCCAGCGGATTCTGTGGAGTTGCCGCACGCAGTGCTTGATTCTCGGCATCTTAAGGTGGTATCCGCTGTGGTTGTCGGGGATAAATTCAACAACGTCGTGCGGCAGTGGCGTAATGGCAATGGCGGCCGGTTCCGCGCATCCACGAATTCTGGAACGTTCGCGGGTTCTGCAAGAACGGACGCCGCTGACGCGTGCCATCCCGCGACGCGAGGGCGAGCGATGGTATGCGGTCCATACCTTGCCGTTCGCCGAAAAACGAGCCCAGGTCCAGCTCGAAACGCAAGGGTTTCCGACCTTTCTGCCGAAACGGCGCAAAACCATTCGCCACGCGCGAAAGCTTTCGACCGTCATAGCCCCGTTCTTCCCCCGCTATCTGTTCGTCGTCCTCGATCTGAGCCGCGACCGCTGGCGCAGCGTCAACGGCACGTTCGGCGTATCGCGCCTGGTCATGGGCGGCGACCTGCCCTGCCCTGCCCCGCCGGGCGTCGTCGAAACGATGCTCGCCGCCGCTGACGCCGAGGGCCTCCTCGACCTGCGGCCCGATCTGAAGATCGGCGCGTCGGTGCGGCTCGCGGCCGGGCCGTTTGCCGAGCAGCTCGCGGTGCTCGACCGCCTGGACAATTCCGGGCGCGTCCGCGTGCTGCTCAACATGCTGGGCCGGCAGGTGCCGGTGAGCCTCGACCGCGTGCACGCGGTGCCGACGGCCTGAAGCCGGCACGCTAGCCAGCGCTCCATCATTGGTCCGAGGCCATGCCCGCTCTCGAAGGCGGGCCGGGCTGGACCGTATCCATCACCTCGCCGCCGGCAAGACCCGCGCGAAGACCCGCGCGCAATTCCTCCAGGCGACGATAGATTGCAGCGAGATGGCGGTCGGCCGCCCGGCGGACCTTTTCGGTCGCCTCACGCCGCTTCGCCGCGGCGTCGGCGGTGAACGGCGTTATCGGCGATTTGGCATCTCGCCGCGCCACGCCTCGCATGGTCTCGCGCTCCGTCTCGTCGCAGGACACACCGAAATGCGGCAGGAGCGACGTGAAGACCGCCGCCGGCAAGTCGCGATAGTCGAGCAACAACCCGCCGCCGAGGCCGTGATGATCGATCGCCGCTTGGCAAATCGCGCCGAGCACACGCGCGCAATACTCCTCGTCGGCCGGCAGTGCCGCGTCCTCGATGCCAAAGAACCGCGGGGGAAAATATTGTTGCACCATCTGCACGCCGCGCTGGCGCATCTGCGAGACCAGCACCTCCAACGGCTCGCGATAAAGAAACACCCAGGGCACATGCGGGAACGCGCGCCGGAACAACGGCAAGGCCAGCGCATGCCAAGGATCGAGCTTGACGAAGAGCCGCCGCTCATGGCCGCCGCGCTTGCGGCCGAGCGCGGCGACGATCGCTCGCAGCGCCGCCACTGCGTCCGCATCGGCCAGCCTCCGACAGAGCTGCACCACGGCATCGAGCGGCGCCGCTTCGGAAATGACGATGCTGTCCGACAACGCCGCCAGTATCTGCGCCGCCAAGGTCGAGCCGCAACGCGACATGTGAAAAATAAATCCATCCGGCCTGAGACCGTCCAGCTCCGCGCTTCGGCAGACGAGATCGTCGAGGCCGGTTCGGTAACGGAACGCGCGGTTGAATGGCAACGCCAAGGCGCGCCGGATTTCATCCTCATAAAACGAAGCCCGCAACGGCTCCGGGCCGAGCCAGGCCCAATCCACCGCGATACCGTCCGGCGCAGTCACAACGGCGACGGGCAGCCAAGGGCACGGCGGCAGAGCCGAGCCGACGCAAACTGGCGGGGACCACCGAGTTAAACCGAGCGCGTCGGGCCGGCGCGCTGCAGACATCGGCTCGCCGGGCATCGCGATATCTTGCGCCCATGCGTGCGCCGTGATTTCGGCAATGAATGCCTGGTCGTCGGCGATTCCGGCTAGCCGGCTCGCCAGTTTTTCGTCGGTCATGACGAGGTCGGCGAAGCGCTTCATTCCCCGCTCTTTTACCGTGTGTATTGACTATTTTGCACTATATAGTAGCATCGTATCTGGAGCCGGCGATGATTTCACCGACGTCAATTCCACCGGCGCTTTCGATGGCTCTCTTCTTCTCTTCTGACGCAAACGATCAACCAAACTCGCGAGGACTCCCATGACGGAAGCACACAAAACCTCGGCCATCGGCCGTCGCGACGCGCTCGGGCTGATTGCGGCGACCGTCGTCGCTGATGTCGCGCTTTCCCTTCCGGCCCGGGCTGCGGCGATGTCCGCGGAGGCTGCCGCAGGGGCGACAGCCGCCTCTCCCCGCGCGGTGAGCGATTTGGCGAAATTGACAGCGGAGCATTTCGAACCGCTGGTCGGTCAGACATTCATGGTGGGCGAGAATGCCTTGACGCTGGGGAAAGTGCGCCGCGGCCAGAATTCCGGACCGCGGTTCCGCCAGCAGTTCGGCATCGTCTTTCACGCGCCGCAACGGCTGTCGTTTCATTCAGAGACCCTGCAAGTGTCGCATCCGGCGGTCGGCCGTCACGACCTGCTCGCCACGCAAGTCAGCAACGGCGTCGACCGCGGCAAGGTCGAAATCTGCTTCGCTTGAGCTGGCGAGGTGATTCGTGGGAATGGGGTCTTACGAGGGCTTCGCGCCCTATCTCAACCAAACCTTCGCCGTCGACCTGGGCACTTCGACGGTCGAGATGACGCTGGTGCAGGCCAGCAAAGGTCAGCCGCGCGACTGGGAGGGCGTGCGCAAGGAGCCGTTCTCGCTCCTGTTCAAATGCGCCACACCGGTGATCCTGCCGCAGCGAATCTATCCATTCGAGAGTGCCGGATTCGGGAAGATGGATATCTTCATCGTCCCGATCGCGCGCGACAAGGACGGCATCGTCTATCAAGCCGTCTTCAACTGAAGCCGGCCGGTCAGGCCCGCCAGCTCATGGCGACAGCCGGCATGTTTTCTTCGTCGGCGACAAATCCAAGGCGCTGGTAAAGCCTTCGCGCCGGATTTTGAAAGTCGACGGTCAGTTGCAAGCCCGGCGCGCCGACGCGCCGGGCTTCGTTTTGGACCATTTGCACCAGCAAGGTGCCGATGCCGCGACCGCGCCACGCCGGCATAAGGCCGATGTCGACCAGGCACCAAGCCTGCAATCCGCGCGAGACGGTGATGCGCCCGATCGGCGCGCCGTCGGCGACGACGACCAGCCGGTCGGCGTCGGGATGGACCCGCGCATAGTGCGTGGTCTGAAAGTTGAACTGCTGATCGAGAAACGGTTGCCGCACCGCGTCGGGCCAAGCCGCCAGAATGGGGGCATCGGGGCGCGCCGTTTCGAACAGCGCGCGCAGGAATGCCGCATCTTCCTCGCGCGCCGGCCGCAAGCTCAGCCCGCGCGCGCTCAGCGCGGATTGGTCGAACACATCAGCTGCGTGTGGGGAAGATGCCGTACTGCGCGATGCAGAAGTTCATGGCCAGATAAGGTTGCTCGTTCGAATGTGGCTGATTTCCGCCAGCGATGGAGATGGCTCCCGGCGCGAACGAATTTTGACCGTCAGGGCTTCCGGTGAATAGATAAGCGTTGCCGGTCTCATGTTCGCCCATCCAGTTTCCATTGGTCACCGTAAGTCCGTAACTGCTTCCATTGGTGCCGTTTGCTATGTGATTATGCACCGGCATTTGTGCCATTGTGAGCGTGACGTTTGGAACACCAATCGTCTCACCGATCACATAGTTGGAAAGGCCCGGGCCCTGCCCCCAGCCGACGACGCCGCAATTCTGTATGTTGGGCACGGCGAAGGTCGTGGTGCCGTTGCCGCCATAGTAAGTGCCGATGACGGAAAAAAAGGCGGCATTCTGCGAGATCGACATCAAGGCGCCGTTGCAGAACACCCAGTTCTGCGGCGCGAAATTGAAGCCGAAAATAGCGATCTGGCCGACATAGGGTTCAGACATTGCAAGCTCCCGTCGAAAGCGTCGCGTCAATTGCGGATGCCGCTCAACCGCGGCTCGGAAAGACTCCATTGAGCGCGATGATGAAGGTGATGGCGAGGATCGGCATGCGGTTTTCGTGCGGTTGCGAACCGCCCGCCATGCTCAGGGCACTTGGATTCATTGGCAATGGCGATCCGGTGACATTACCTGCCGCCACCCAGAAGCCCTTAGCGGGGGAAATAAGCGACGAAGGCAGGTTGCCGCCCGGCTTCGGCTGGGAAGCGTTCGCCGAATTAGCGCTCATGATGTGATTATGTGCCGGAAGCTGATTGACGTTTATGGTCACGCTTTCCGTACCACCGATTTGACCGATCACGTAGTTGCTCAGTCCATTGCCCTGGCCCTGGTTGATTGCGAGCCGGCCGCGAAAATCCGGCAAGCCAAAGTTCTGCACGCCGTTGCCGCCGTAATAGGTGCCGAGCAAGGCGAACAGCGCCGTGTTCTGCTGAATGCTCAGCAATTGGCCTTGGCAAAGTGCGTTTTGCGAAGGGGCAAAATTTCCGCCGAACATGCGGATTTCGCCGAGATAGGGTGTGCTCATGGCCTTATTCCTTCATGCTTTCCAAGCGCGATGCGTGCGACGGGCTAGCTGCGTGGCGGGTAGAGGCCCGAGGTCGCGATGCAGAAGTTCACCGTCTCGAACGGCTGGATGTTCGGGTGCGGTTGGGAAGTGCCGACAACCGAAATCGTCTGCTGCGCGAGCGTCACATTTGCGGGGGTCTGCGCATAGCTGGAAATGCCGGTGGGGCTGGTGGAATGCACACCGGCAGCGAACACATGACCTCCGATCGCCGCTTCGACTGCCAGGTTGTTATTGACCTGCATGAGATGGTTGTGGCTGGGCATTTGCGTTTGCAGCAGCGTCACATTCTCTACGCCGCTTTGCGAACCTATAGGCGTCTGGTTGCTCATGCCAAATGGCGTGCGCGAGCGCAGGTCCGGTAACCCGAAGGTCGTGGTCCCATTGCCGCCGTAATACGTACCGAGGAGCGAAAAAAGCGCCGAATTCTGCGAAACGGGCAATATCGTCCCGACGCACAGCGCCCAGTTCACCGGTGCGAAATTGAAGCCGAAGATGCCGATTTGGCCGAGATAATAGTCCATGAATCCCCCCAGGCAGCAGAGGCAATTTGAGGTTATGCGGAACCCATACCATGCTAGATTGTGATTTTCAATGGTACAACTTTAAGATCTGCGAAATTTGCGCCGGTGAATGAAAATGGATCCCGATGGGGTAGGGGTGATCGGCCGGCACAGGATCTGGCCTGGATTGACCGGGCCCTCATTCCACGGTTAAAAGTTGCCACTTATGAGCGGCATCTGCGGAATATTTCACTTTGACGGCGAGCCGGTCGCGCAGCGCGATCTCGAACGCCAAATGACGCGGCTTGCACATCTTGGTCATGACCGGTCGAGGACATGGTGTGCTGGCCCGATCGGCTTTGGTCACCTGATGACGCACATCAACCGGGAGGACCTCTTCGATACGCAGCCGTTGCGCGACGCCGAAATCTCTCTCGTCGCCGATCTGCGGCTTGACAATCGCGAGGAACTTGCCGCGACGCTGTCGATCGGCGTCGCTGACTCGGCAGAGAAACCCGACAGCGCGCTTCTGTTGGCTGCTTACAAAAAGTGGGGTTCCAACTGCGTCGATCATTTGCTCGGTGATTTTGCCTTCGCGGTATGGGACGCGCGCGACAAGACGTTGACACTTGGGCGCGACCATATGGGACAGCGCCACGTGTTCTATCACCACGGCGACGGGTTCTTTGCTTTTGCCACCGAAATCAAGGGGCTGTGGGCGCTGCCGCAAGTGCCGCGAACGCTGCTGGAAGACAGGCTCATGCACTCGCTGCCGCCCCAAGCGCTGATGCGAGCCGGAGCTACCATATTCGAAGGTATTCGAATTATCCCCGGTGGGACCGTGCTGACCATTGGCGCCGACCGCCCCATCACCTCGCGCCGATACTGGGAGCCGCATGCCGACCCAGCCCATGAAGGTCGCGACGAGACCTATTACATCGAGACCTATCGCAAGGTGCTCGGCGAAGCAGTGGCGTGCCGGCTGCGTCGCACCATCGCGCCGGCCGGAGTGCTAATGGGCGGCGGCTTCGATTCTGGCGCCATCTG
Organism: uncultured Pseudomonadota bacterium; assembly: GCA_963836095.1. Classification (GTDB taxonomy): domain Bacteria; phylum Pseudomonadota; class Alphaproteobacteria; order Rhizobiales; family Xanthobacteraceae; genus BOG-931. Next base: position 64,489 of record CAWIHU010000007.1, on the reverse strand, counting down.
CGCGCTGGCCGGCCCCGTGGTGAACGCCCAAGGTCGCAAGCTCGTCGCCGTGTCGTCGGTCATGCCGGAAGACTATCGCGGCAGCATCCGGCATGCGCGCCAGTGGGTGGAAATCTGCCGCCGCCACATGCCCCATCTCGACGTACGCTATGTTACGCGGGAGGGGCTCGACATATTCAACGGCATGGAACAGGGCTTCCTGGCGGCCGACAACCGGCACAGCGGGAACCGTTACGTCACCCAAGCCATATTTGCCGAGATCGCTGCGGCCGGCGCGCGGACCGTGATGGATGGCTTCGGCGGCGATTACACGGTCAACCCAAAAGGCAAGCATGCCCTAGCCCAACTTCTGCGCACCGGACAATTCCGCCGTTTTATTGCCGAATTCGGCGCAACGCGGCGGTTTCTGCGCCAGAGCCTGAAACAGACCATCGTTCGTAACGTTATTTTACCCGTCGCGCCGATGTCCTGGATGAAAGCGTTGAATTATTTCCGCCAGGGGCTTCCTCTGCACGGCCCAACCATGCCGGTTTTGCGCGAGGCCATCCGGGGCCAGAGTGAACATACGCGCCCACGAGGGCGCGTGCGCGCTTACGACAGCCGGCGCATGGGCATGGAACACACGCTTCGCTGGCAGCAAGATACTGCGGCACGGTCTGACTCGATCGCCTGTGCCGCGCGCGGCCTCGAACGCACGCTACCGTTTCACGATAAGCGCGTCGTTGAGTTCGGCCTCGCCATTCCCGAGGCGCTTTACTTCAAGAACGGTCGCGCGCGCTATCTGGCGCGCATGGCGCTGAAGGATTTGTATCCGCCCGAATTCCAGGATCGTCCGCCCGGCAACGACAGTATGGGACCGGACTTTTTGCTCATGGCCAAGCGGATCGAGCCGAGGGTGCTGGCCGAGATCGATCGCATGGAGAAGGCGGGCCGGCTGTCACGCTATTTCGACTTTGCCCGCATGCGCGCGATGTTGACGCGCCGCGGCATTGAACAGCATGCCTCAGGAAACGAATTCGACATGCGCCAAGCGATGACCGCCTTCATAGCCGCGCGCTATGTCGAATGGTTCCGGGGCGATAATTAGGAAGAAAAAATTGTCGAGGTTGCCGATTTATGAGCCTCGTTGGTCGTGTTCGAGGATTTCGTCGCCGTTTCGGAGACGATGCTAGGCGTGATTATCCGAGGCGATTGCCATGGGCGCTTGGCTGCGGGAGACAACGGCGTGAGGTCGGCAACAACATTTGGAACGAAGTCAGTCCCAGGATAGGCCATCGCGGCACCCTTCCCCAATTTGGGAACCGATACTTACAGACATCTATTTACAATTATAAGCGGATTTAAGCCCCGACACAAATCTCTAGTAGCGATCTCTGTGGACACAGCGAATCCGTTGCAGACATGCAACACTCAACAGCTTATCCCTGTTTACGGGTGTGTGATGTAGGCAACCTATGCAGCCCTGGTGCACCCCGCCGATCGCTCCGTGCAGCCCATCGTGCAGCCCATCGCCTTAGTTCTCACACGAAACACGCGATCTCGGCGAAATTCTCCGCCACCGGATAGCCGGTAACCTCGACGCCGGCGGCGTCGAGCCAGGCGTGGGCGTCGAGCGGCTTGCCCGTGCCTTTGGCTGCGCCGAAATGCATGACGCTGTTGACGCCGCGGCGTTTGAGCATCACCTGCGCCGCCATGGCTTGCGGCAGGCACACCGCCTTGAACGGCACGTAGCGCGCCGCACGGGTCACCGCCCACCCGATGTCTTCCGCGAGCCGTGCTTGATCCGGCGCGGTCCCTGCTCCCGCCTGCGTGACGCGCGCGTCGGCCGGCGGCACAAAGGCACCGAGCTGCCGCGCCAGGCGTGGAAACGGAATGAAGGTCAAAGCGAGCCGCACCGCGAGCAAACACGCCACCGCCTCGGCCAACAGCGCGCGGCGGCGATTGTCGAGCTCGCCGAACCTACGCAGCCGGCGGCGGATCGAGCGCAATCGCACCATGTGTCACCAGTTCGTTGAGGAATGTTTCGACCTCGGCCCGGCAAACCTCCGGCACCACCTCGTATTCCTCCTGCAGGTGCGCGCAGACAACCTCGATCTCCTGCGGCGTCTCGATCAGCTCCCAGATGCGGGCGCCGACTTCGCTCAGGCCGATGTAATTGCCCTTCTCGGCGCTCATCATCACCAATTCGTCGCCGACCTTCGCGGCCAGCCAGTCGCCTTGTTTGCGGACCATCATGCTTGCTCCCCGTTGGCTATTTCAAGCAACTTTCTGTGCCACGCGAATGGCGAGTGGCGAGTGGCGAGTGGGAGCGCACACCCTATCTATTCGCCACTCGCTATTCGCCACTCGCATCACAGGCTATCCCGCGCGTGCCAGTGGCATCGCGCCGGAAAGCTCATAGCCCAGCCGCCGCATCATCGGCGCATGCGCCGCCTCGATGCGGGCGACTTGTTCAGCCGTGAGTTCATCGCGCCAGGCGCCGACATCGCCGCGACGGAAGAACCGCCCGCCCGGTCGGCGCGGCGTCTCGCAGAATCCGTTTTCGGCTTCCTGACGCCGCAATTCGTCAAAACCGGCGTAGCCGACCGCGCGACGGATGTCTTCATCGTCGGCCGGGCGGCCGGCGAAGGAGAGCGCGGCGCGGAATATCCCGAAGGTGTCGGCCTGAAGGTCCTCGTAGCGGATCAGATGAACGGGAAGATCTCGTTGATCGAGCCAGCTCGCGATGTGGCCGCTCCAGCCTGGCACTTGTTGCCGCAACTGCGTGTCCATGCGGCCCGGCTTCGCGCAATAAACGGCATCTCGGTTGTTCATCAGGGCGATCGCACCGTCGATATCGGTGCGATTGTGATTGGCGATCGACGGCGCGACATCGCGCGGATCGCGCACGATGACAATGGCGCCGTCCGCGCCGCGCCGGCCGGCGAGCAGCGGCTCGTCCTTGGCGGTGTGCGTGTACGCGTCGTGCGCCTTGACGAAGCGCACCGGCGGGGCGTCTTCGGGGGCGTCGTATTCATCGTCCTGCGCGCCCGACGCCAGTTCCTCATAGATGCGCGGGCGCAGGGAATCGATCTCGTCGTGCGTAAGCAGCCCGGAATCGATCAGCGTGAGATAATCGAATGGACCGCGCGCACTGGCGATGCCGCCGCGTTCCGGCAGGTCGTTGATGTCGACCGGCTTGCCGTCCTTGGCCGCAAGATTCGCCACCAGCATCCGGAACCAGGTATTGCCGGATTTCGGATAGGACGCGAGCCAGATGGTGCGGGTCATGCCGCCTGCTCCATCAGACTCGTCTCCCGCCAGTGCGCTTCCAGCATGGCGATCACCTCCGCCATTTTGGCGAAGTCGAGCGCACGGGTGAGATGAAAGATGCCGGCAGCGTTGCCGATCGCAGTGGCGGCATGAAAGTAATTCGCCTTCTGATTCATCCGCCGCACCAGCAAGGGGCGGTAGGCGTTGCGGCGCAAGACGAGCGCGGCGTCGACCACGTTCGGCCGCTCGATGCCCGGCTTGTGTGGCGGCCGCGCTTCGCGCAGCGCGTAGACCGCGGCGAGCGGTAGCGGCTCGGTGAAGGCGTCGGCCGGGTCGACGTAATATTTTTCCAGGCAGTCGCGGACACGCTCGCCGCGCTGCTGGGCGAGGTCGAGGCGGTCGATCGCCTGCGCCCACAGCTTCAATTGCCGGCCATCGGGATGCACGAGCGGCGTGCCGTCGATAGTGAGCGTGCAGACGTCGTCGGTGACCAAGGGATAGCCGCGCTGCGCCAGTGCCGCGGCGAGCGTCGACTTGCCCGCGCCAGAGGGGCCGGCAAACAGCACCGCCTTGCCGGCGACCCGCACCGCGCTGGCGTGCAGCACGATCTGCTCGCGCTGATGCAACAGGATGCCGAACACCGTGCCGAGGATGAAGACCGGCACGTCGGCCTCGCGCGCCGGCGTTTCCGTCTCGACCACGATCTCGTTGCCGTCGACGAGGAGGAACCGGGCGATATCCGGCACGCGCAGCAGGAATTGCCTGCTGGCGATCTGCCAGGTGGGCCCGCGCGCCACGGCGTTGGGCAACTCTCGCGGCACATACCCGCGCCGGATCGTCACTTGCGGCGCCAGCCCGGGCGCGCCGTCGATCAAGCCCGGCAGCGCGATCTCGCTCGCCACTGAAAGCCCGGAAATGCGATAAAATTGCACCTGCCGCATACTCCCCGGCCGTAGACCCCGGCTCCTTTACCTCCACGGGAGTGAACCACAAAAACAACTTACGTGCCAGTGTTTCGGCTCTACAATTCTGCCTTGGATTGCAACAGCGGTCGAGCAAAGGCGGCCGGACGCTGGAAAGCCGCAGGGCGACGCTGGAGAGCCTCCAACTCATGACAGAAACCGCAGCACGCGAGGCGCGCAAACCGCACCGGATGGTTCGGGCGTGGCGCATGTTGCGGCGTCTGGCGACCGACCGTCCCTATCGCGGCGTCATGTGGCTGGTGTGGCGCCAGCCGGCCGAGGTATTTCAGCCCTTCAACGACACCGCGCCCGACCGCTACCCGAAGCTTTTCGCCTTTGTCCAACGGGCGCTAGGCGCCGAGCGCGAGCTTGCGATCTTGTCGTTCGGCTGCTCGACCGGCGAGGAAGTGTTTTCACTGCGCCGCTATTTTCCGCGCGCCGCCATAAAGGGCGTCGACGTCAATCCCGGCAATATCGCCGTCGCGCGCCGCCGTTTGCACCGCCGCCCGGACGCGGGGATGAGCTTCGAAATCGCCGGCTCGACCGCGGCAGAGCCCGCGGCCCGATATGACGCGATCTTCTGCATGGCGGTGCTGCGGCACGGCAGCCTCGGCCGTCCCGGCGTCGCGCGTTGCGACCATCTCATTCGCTTCGAGGACTTCGCGGCGACGATCGCCGACTTCAGCCGCTGCCTCAAGCCGGGCGGCTTGCTCGCCATCCGCCACAGCAATTTCCGCCTGTGCGACACGCCGGCCGCCGCTGCGTTCGAGACTGTCCTGCGTGTGCCGACCAACGACCGGACGCCGCTGTTCGGAGCCGACAATTCGCTGCTCAGCGGCACCGGCTATCCGGATGTGGTGTTTCGCAAGCACGTATTTCGTCGCGATAACGAAGTCGACAATCAAAACATGCCCCGCACCCCGACATAGGCGGCGAGCGGGATGCCGGGGATGAAGGTGCGCGGATCGGTCAGGTTCAGATAGGGAAACGACGTCGTGTCGAAGAACGTGCCGTAGACGTAATAGTGCTGGTCGAACAGGTTGCGCACCAGGCCGAACACCTCGACATGGTCGGTGATCTTGTAGGACGAGTGCAGGTTGACGAACCAGTAGGCCGGCATTTTCGGGTTCTGATTCGTTTCGTCGCCGACCAGATACTGGCTGCCGATGACGTTGAGGTCGGCGCCGAATTTCCACGGCTTGGTGACCTGATACTCGAAGCCGGCCTTGAAGCGATAGTCCGGAATGCCGGCCAGATGATCGCCGGGAACGACGTAAATATTGCCGTCGTTGGCGAACGGATTGAACGGCGACGACAGCGTCAGCGCGTTGAGAAACGTGGCGTCGACATAGGTGTAGTTGGCATAAAGCTTCCAACGGTCGACCGTATAGGCCGCATCGGCCTCGACGCCGCGGCGCAGCGTGTTGCCGGCGTTCTGAAAATATTCGTGGCCGGGGATCGGGCTCGCGACATTGACGATGTCGTCGGTGTTTTCGGTGTGGAAGGCGCCGAGGGTCCAATTCAGCGCGCCGCCCGCCAATGCGGCGTGGCCGCGCAAACCGGCCTCGAAGGTGTGCGACACGACCTGCTTGAGATCGGGGTCGCCGACCAGCGCATTGTCGATGAGACACGGCCGCAGCGGATCGGCACAGCCGAGCTCGAGCGGCGTCGGCGCCCGGTTCGCCTCGGCGTAGCCGCCGTAAAGCGTCACGTTCGGCGTGAGCTTGAAGGTCGCGCCCAGCGCCGGATTGAAGCGGCTGTAATCGTGGCTGCCGTTGAGCGACGGGTCGCTGCCGAGTTCGTCCTGCAGGGTGATCTGCGCGAAGTTGAAGCGGCCGCCGGCGGTGACGGCAAACCGCGGCGTCACGTCGAAGGTGTCGGTGAGATAAACGCCGGTATAGAGCGTCGTCGCGCCCAAACCGACCGGCGCAACGTCGCCCGACGGCTGGTCGATGAACAGGCCCGAACCTTGCACCGTCGGGAACTGGTTGGCGTTGACCGTGCCCAGTTCGCTGGTGGTGGAAAATTGGACTAGGCCGCGGTCGACGCTCACGCCGACGACGACATTGTTGTCGTGACCGAACAGCCGCGCCGAGGACGCCGCCTGCGCGGAGCCGCCGAAGCTGTTGGTCGTCGTGAAGGTGCGGTCGATTTCGCCCAATACGCTCGAACCCAATGCCCCGGTCGCCGGAACGGTCTGTCCGTTCGTCGTCACCAGATTGGACAGGCTGCCGTTGAGATTGGGAAAGCACAGCACGGACGGATCCGGGCAGCCCGTATTCTGCGCGTCCGTGCCATTGCCGTCGACGTGGCTCTGTTGAAAGAAGCGATAATAGGCGACCGCCTGATAGGTCAGCGTGTCGCTCGGTTTCCAGCTCGCGCTCGTGGTCAGGAACGCCAGTTGGTTCTGCGTCGTTTGCGGCTCGGTGTAGACGCTCGCCCAGTTCTGGTCGAGCATCTGGACCGGCGTCGCGGCGGCGGCGCCGAAATTGTTCGAGGCGCCGGTGAAGCTCACGTGAAACTCGGTCGTATCGCCGCGGGCGCCGAGATCGGCATAGAGGCGGCGCAGCTGCGACGGCGAATCCTCGCGCCAGCCGGCGTCGTCGATCGCGTCCGCGGTGATGTAGCCGGACCAATTGCCGTTCTGGCCGCCGGCCTGCACGGTCGCGCCGATCCGGCCATAGGAGCCGGCCATCGCGTCGCTTTCGACGCCGTGATAGCCGAAGCCGTTCTTCATATCGAACGCCAGCGCGCCGCCGATCGCGTTGAGCCCGTAGACTGGATTGCTGGGCACGAGCGTCATGCGGCTGATGGCGTTTTCCGGAATGAAGTCCCAATTGATGATGTCGCCGAACACCTCGTTGATGCGCACGCCGTTCTGATACACGGCGAGGCCCTGCGGCGTGCCGATCACCGGCGAGGCGACGAAGCCGCGGTAATTGAGGTCGAGCTGGAACTGATTGCCGGTCTGATCGCCGAGCGCTACGCCGGGCAAGGCTCGCGCCATGGCGTCCAACAGGTCCGGCGCCGTCGCATGGTCGAAATCGGCGGCGGAGAGCACCTGGACGTTGGACGGAATTTTGTCGCGATCGACCGCGCCGGGTTCAGCGGCGGGCGCGGCCGCCGTGGCCGGAGCAGCGACGGCGCCGGACCCCGCGGCGGCGGGCACGGGACGGCGCGGCGGCGGCGCCACGGGCGCGGTCGCGATAACGTGAATTTCAGGAAGAATTTGGATCTCAGCAAGCGTCGGGGCGTCTTGCGCGGCGGCCGTCTGCGCCGCGGCAGCGCCGGGCGACAGAGCTGCCGCAAGCCCAGCCGCGGCCGCCAGCCATCGGCATGCGGTCGAGAATACCACCCAAAATGATGTCGCCCGAAATACCGCCCCAAACGCCGCCGGAGGTGCCGGCCAAGGTGCCGGCCAAGCCGTCGACCGGTCGGCGGACGCGCAGGCGCCACCGACGCTGACAACGCCACCCATGGACGAACCCGTCCTCCCCATCCAATTCTGCCACGATCATTCGGCCGGGTCATGGTGGTATTTATGTCGGGACATGCAGGATGGAACGCGCCGGCAACAGAGCGGCGCCGCCGCCATTGTGCCGCAGCCGGCGCTATTTTGGTTGCATTGGTCCGGTACTTGCGCCAACCATTGGCCCCGATCTGGAAACCGCCCCAAATCCCCCCGGCGCTCCGCCGCAACGTTTTTGCGCATGACCATCCGCCTGCATCGCGGCGATCTACCGGACCTGTCCCGCTACACCGGCGCCGTCGCCATCGACACCGAGACCATGGGGCTCGACCTGACCCGCGACCGGCTGTGCCTCGTTCAGCTTTCGCCCGGCGACGGTTCGGCCGACGTGGTGCGCATCCCGGCGAACTTCACCAACGCGCCCCACTTGAAGCGGCTCCTCACCGATCCCGGCGTGCTCAAGATTTTTCACTTCGCGCGGTTCGACCTCGGCATGCTCGCGAAGGCCTTCGGCGTGATGCCCGAGCCGGTCTATTGCACCAAGATCGCCTCGCGGCTGACGCGGACCTATACCGACAAGCACGGCCTCAAGGACCTGGTGCGCGAGGTTTTGGGACACGACCTTTCGAAGCAGCAGCAATCGTCCGATTGGGGTGCCGAGGAACTGAGCGACGCGCAGATTTCCTATGCCGCCGCCGACGTGATCTACCTGCACGCGCTCAAGGAGCGGCTCGATGCCATGCTGGCGCGCGAGGGCCGCGAGGCGCTGGCCGCTGCCTGCTTCAAGTTCCTTCCCGAGCGGGTGCGGCTTGACCTCGCCGGCTTCACCGAAGGCGATATCTTCGCCCATACCTGACCCTCCCCTGAGCCGCCGGCGGGATCGGCTCGTCCGCACGGGCTTTAGCCCGTCTCGGCTCCGTCTGTGCCCCTTCTTGGCCCCTTCCGGGCCACATTCGCAGGCGACAACTTGCCGGCAAAACCGTAAAACTCGGGGTCCCCGGTCCGGGAATCGGGGCGGCGGTCTTTGAGGGGAATTACCTGTTTTGGCCCACGCCTATTCCGCCAACGACGCCGGAAGCGTGAAGCTTTCCAGGCGCTCTCGCGGCAATTCCGAGCAGGCCTATCGCGCGGCGATGCGGCACAGCCGGCTCGTGCGTTGGCTGCGCGTCGGCGTACTCGCCAGCATCGCGGGGCTGTTGCTCGCGGTCGTGGCCGCCAATTTCATGCCGGACGTCGGGGAATTTCAGCTGCCGGGCGAACTCGGCAAGCTCGTGATCAAGGGCACCAAGATCACCATGCAACAGCCGCGGCTTTCTGGTTTCACCAGCGATTCACGGCCCTATACGTTCACCGCCGACGCCGCCGCGCAGGACGTGTCCAATCCCGATTTCCTCGAATTGCGCGGCCCCAAGGCCAAGGTCGACCTGTCCGACGGCAGCACGGTCAATATGTCGGCGACCTCGGGCACCTACGACCTGAAGTCCGAAATGCTGACACTGACCGACAATGTCCACCTTGTCTCCTCGACCGGCTACGAAAGCCGGCTGAGCGAAGCGACGGTCGATGTCCGCAAAGGCGACGTGGTGTCGAACAAACCGGTCTGGGTGAAGCTGCTCAACGGCTTCCTCAACGCCAACCGCCTGGAAGTGACCGAGAATGGCAACGTGCTTAACTTCAGCGGCGGCGTCGCGATGACGCTCAATCCCGACAGCGATACTCGCAAGGCAAACCAGCCATGACCAGCCCACCCACGATACGCCGTCTAGCCTATGGCGCCGTGGCGGCGGCGGTGCTGGCGGGCTTAAGCCCGGCGGCGGCGCAGGGCCAGCATCCGGCGGCGGCGCCCGGGCCCTTCCAAGGGGTCGGTCAGAACAAGGATCAGCCCATTCAAATCGAGTCCTCGACGCTCGAGGTGCGCGACAAGAGCAAGATAGCGACTTTTGCCGGCAATGTTCAGGTGGTTCAGGGCGACACCACGATCCATTGCCGCACCCTGGTCGTGTTCTATGGGCCGGAGGAAGGCGCCGCCGCGGCCAAGGTACCCGCACCACCGACCAACGTGCCCGCCAATGCCAATACCGGTCTGCCGCAGGACGCCCACGACATACGCCGGGTCGAGGCGCGTGGCGACGTCACGGTCGTCACCAAGGACCAGAGCGCCAGCGGCGACCTCGGCGTCTACGATCTGAAGGCGAAGACGATCACGCTGACCGGCAACGTCGTCGTCAGCCAGGGCAAGAACGTCGTGCGCGGCGACCGGGTCGTGGTCGATACCGAAACCGGCTTTTCGCGGGTCGAGTCGGCCACGACACCGACGGCGACCACGCCGAGCCGCGTGCGCGCCCTGATTTTGCCGGGCAAGGGCGTCAATGGCAGCCCGTCCAACGTCATGACCTTGGGGCCCGGCCATAATTGAACGCGCCGCAGGCCGCCAAGGAGGCAGCATCGCTGCCGGAAATCGGCTAAGGTCCTCGCGCTGGACCCGAAACCGTCACGATTCGCAACCGACCTGACCCGATAAGGCGTGTTGGACATTTTCTCATATTTCCGCCGCCCTGCGCCGGCACGCCGCAAACGCGTTGCCGCCGCGGACGCCATCAACCTGCCGAGCATAGGCGGCGCCATCAACGGCACCTATCTCGATATCGTCAGCGTGACGGCGCGCGCGGATCAAGCGCGCGGCAAGGCGCCGCCGCGCCCGGTTCGACCGCCGCCGCCGTTATCCCCGCCCGTCCCTTCGCTGCCGCCGCAACTGGAGCCGCGCTCCCCGCCGGTGCGGCCGCGCCGCCGCGACGACAGCGGTCCACCCGTCGACCGCAAGGGCCTTCTGTCCGTCCACGGCGTCGAGAAGAGCTTCGTCGGCCGCAAGGTCGTGAAGGGCGTCAGCCTGTCGCTCCGCCGCGGCGAAGCGGTGGGCCTGCTCGGCCCCAACGGCGCCGGCAAGACGACGGTGTTCTATATGATGACCGGCCTGATCAAGGCCGACAAAGGACGCATCGAGCTCGACGGCCACGACGTCACGGCGCTGCCGATGTACCAGCGCGCCCGCCTCGGCATCGGCTACCTGCCGCAGGAAGCCTCCATTTTCCGCGGCCTCAATGTCGAGGAGAACATCCGCGCCGTGCTGGAAGTGGTCGAGCGCGACAAGAAGCGCCGGGAACGCGATCTCAATGCGCTGCTCGAGGAATTCAACATTGCGCGGCTCCGCAAATCGCCGGCGATCGCGCTGTCCGGCGGCGAACGGCGGCGCCTGGAGATCGCCCGCGCGCTCGCCACGCGGCCCAATTACATGCTGCTCGACGAGCCGTTCGCCGGCATCGATCCGATCGCCGTGGGCGACATTCAGGCGCTGGTGCGCCATCTGACCAACCGCGGCATCGGCGTCCTCATCACCGACCACAATGTGCGCGAGACGCTCGGGCTGACGGATCGCGCCTACATCATCTATTCCGGTGAGGTCCTGATGGAGGGCCGGACGGACGACATCGTCAACAATCCGGACGTGCGGAGGCTGTACCTGGGCGAGGAATTCCGGCTTTAAGCTGAGCCTGCCAGGAGGTCTGGCTTTCTGCGCCGGTTGTGGTCTACTCCGTTACCGGTGCCACGCTATTTCCACACTATTTCCACGCTATTCGCCGCGCCGCCGACACCCTTTGAGGCTGCCGAAAATCGGATAGCGACAAGGCTACGGAATTGCTGTAAGCATAAACAAGCAAGAAACGGACCAATCCGGCCTACCTGTCAAATGGCACTGACCCAAAGACTGCAGATCCGCCAGAGCCAAGCGTTGGTCATGACGCCGCAGCTCATGCAGGCGATCAAGCTCTTGCAATTGTCCAATCTCGATCTGGTGGCGTACGTCGAAGCCGAGTTGGAACGCAATCCGCTGCTCGACCGCAGCGTCGAGGACGACGGCCCGGTCGGCCAGCCGGGCGGCACCGAACCATCGGACAAGCCCCCGGCGGACGGCGAAAGCTGGAGCGGCGGCGACGGCGCGCCCGGCGGCAATGGCGCCGAGGAACGGCTCGACAGTGGCCCCGACGAGGGTTTCGCCGACGACGGCGAGCCGCGGCCGCCGCGCACCGCCGAGACCCCGGCGGGATATTCGGAATGGGCCGGCGTCGGCTCCGGCGGCCGCGACAACGGCGAGTACAATCTCGAAGCCTTCGTGTCCGCCGAGACTACGCTGGCGGACTGGCTGCGCGAGCAATTGATGCTCGCCATTGCCGACCCGGTGCAACGGATGATCGGGCAGTACCTGATCGACCTCGTCGACGAGGCCGGATACCTCACCAGCGATCTGGAAACGGTGGCGGAAAAGCTCGGCACCGGCATCACGCAGGTCGAGGCCGTTCTCACCGTCCTGCAAAGCTTCGATCCGTCGGGGATTTGCGCCCGCGATCTCGCCGAATGCCTGGCGCTGCAGCTGCGCGAACGCGACCGGCTCGATCCGGCGATGCAAGCCTTGATCACGCGGCTCGATCTTCTCGCCAAGCGCGACTTCGCGGCGCTGAAGAAAATCTGCGGCGTCGGCGACGAGGACCTCGCCGACATGATGGCCGAGATCCGCCGCCTCAACCCGAAGCCGGGCCTCGCGTTCGGCTCGGCGGTGGTGCAGCCGATCGTGCCCGACGTGTTCGTGCGGCCCGGACCGGACGGCGGCTGGATCGTCGAGCTCAACTCCGACACCCTGCCCAAGGTGCTGGTCAACCAGACTTACTATGCCGAGGTCTCGACCACGGCGCGGCGCGATACCGACAAATCCTATCTCGCCGAATGCCTGCAGAACGCCACTTGGCTGGTGCGCGCGCTCGACCAGCGCGCCCGGACCATTCTCAAGGTCGCCAACGAGATCGTGCGCCAGCAGGACGCCTTCTTCGCCCGCGGCGTCGAGCATCTGCGCCCGCTCAATCTCAAGACCGTCGCCGAAGCGATCGGCATGCACGAATTGACGGTGTCGCGCGTCACCGCCAACAAATACATGGCGACCAGCCGCGGCATTTTCGAACTGAAATATTTCTTCACCTCCGCGATCGCCGCCTCCCATGGCGGCGAGGCGCACTCGGCGGAAGCGGTGCGCCACCGCATCAAGCAATTGATCGACGCCGAAAGCGCCACCGACGTGTTGTCCGACGACACCATCGTGGAGAAGCTGCGCGACGCGGGCATCGACATCGCGCGGCGGACGGTCGCGAAATACCGCGAGGCCATGCGCATCCCCTCCTCGGTGCAACGGCGCCGCGAGAAGCAGGCCGCCGCGGTCAATTGAGCGCCCCTGCGCCTGATCCGCGCATCAGGTGCAGTACCGCGTTGACTCCGCCCGCGGCGATGCCAAGCTTTACCTAGAGGCGTCGACGCCTCGCGCGGTGGACTTGCTTCAGGTGGACTTGCTTCAGCGGAGGCTGCCATGTCGTTTGCTGCCAAGTCGTCAACAGCCATGTCGTTTCGCGTCTCGGGAAAAAACCTCGATGTCGGCGACGCGCTGCGCGCGCGCATCAACGAACGCATCGCGCAAGCCATGGGCAAATATTTCGACGGCGGATATTCAGGCCATGCCACCGTCACCAGGGACGGGTTCGGATTTCGCACCGAGTGCGCCATCCACCTCGATTCCAAGGTCACGCTGCAGGCCGAAGGCCACGCATCGGACGCCTATGCCAGCGCCGACCAGGCGGCGCTGCGGATCGAGAAACGGCTGCGCCGCTACCACCGCCGGCTCAAGGATCACCGCGCCGACCGTTCCGAGGGGCGTTCCGAGGGTCATTCCGAGGATCTTGCCGCGGCCGAGGCGGCGAGCTACGTCATCGCCGCGCCGGAACCGGACGGCGAGGCGGAACTCGACGGCTTCACGCCCGTTATCATCGCCGAATCCACTACACGGTTGAAGCACTTGTCGGTGAGCGACGCGGTGATGGAACTCGACATGACCGGAGCGCCCGTCCTCGTCTTCCGGCATGTCGCCCATGGCGGCATCAACGTGGTCTATCGCCGCGCCGACGGCCATTTCGGCTGGATCGACGCACCCGCGGCGGCCGCCGCGGATGCCCATTGACGCCGGGGTGGGCGCTCCTTATGGTCCGCCGCCTTTAGCATCAGGGTGCGGCCCGCGCCCCCAGGTCATTCCCATGCAACTCAGCGATCTCGTTGCGCCGAACGCGATACTCCCGGCGCTCAAGGTCAACAGCAAGAAGCAGGCGCTGCACGAGCTCGCCGCGCGCGCGGCCGTGCTCAGCGGCCAGAACGAGCGGGCGATCTTTGAAATCCTGATGCAGCGCGAGAAGCTCGGCTCGACCGCGGTCGGCAACGGCATCGCCATTCCGCACGGCAAGATGGCCAATCTCACCCGGCTGTTCGGACTGTTCGCGCGGCTCGACCGTCCGGTCGACTTCGAGGCGCTCGACGGCCAGCCGGTCGATCTGGTCTTTCTTCTCTTGGCGCCCGAAGGCGCCGGTGCCGACCATCTCAAAGCGCTCGCGCGCGTCGCGCGGCTGCTGCGCGACCCCGCCGTCGCCCACAAGCTGCGCGCCTCGCAGGACGCGGAAGCGCTCTACGCCGTGCTGGCGATGCCGTCGGCCTCGGCCGCCTGATCCTCCCAGCGTGATCGAACAAATTAAAAGGGGCCCGCGACGCCGCCGTCGCGAGCCCCATTGATCGGCTGTCGCTGACCGGTCCCCGCTCAGTGCACGCTCACCATTTCGAGCTCCTGGCTCAGCGCATTGGCGATCGCCGCTTCGCGGCTGTCGGTCAGCATGATCGGGGTGCCGTCGGCCGCGTGCAGCGTGAACAATTCGTGTCCCGGCTCGATCTCCGGCACCTGCGGAAACAGCACGTGCACGTCTTCGGAGCGGATCACCTTCATGTAGGCGATCTGCCCGTCGCCGAGCTGCGCCAGCGCCTCGGCGGACATTTCGCCTTCTTTGATATCGGGACGGTTCAATCCTGAATCTGATGTCATGCCATCTGATCTCATGGCCCTCGACTCCTTTCCAGTCAAACGCGGTCGAGTCCGTTCGGGTTTCGTCATTCGCAGTCCCTGATGGCGATCGATTTCACCACGCGGTCGGGCTGTGGCCGTACCAGATCGATCGACAATAGCCCGTTCTTCAGGTCGGCGCCGAGCACTTCCATCCCTTCTACCAGCACGAAAGTACGCTGGAATTGACGCGCCGCAATGCCGCGGTGCAGGAACTGCCGGCTCTTGTCGTCCTGCTGGCGGCCGCGGATCACGAGCTGGCTCTCCTCCAACGTCACGTCGAGCTGGTCGCGGGTGAAGCCGGCGACCGCAAGCGTGATGCGCAGACGCTCGGGATGATTGGCGTCGCGCGCCACGCGCTCGATGTTGTAGGGCGGATAGCCGTCGGCGGCTTTTCCAACCCGATCGAGCACACGCTCTATCTCATCGAAACCGAGCAGAAACGGTGACGACAGCGACGATACCCTGGACATGCTTTCAAAGTCCTCAAGAGCGACTTTGCGGGGCCCGGCACGGCACCCCGGCGTCAGGCGGATTCCATCCGCCGTGACCCGATCTATATGGCGCGATGGCGCCAAGCCTTCAAGAGTAAGCCTTTAGGCATAGTGCTTCCAGCCTGGCAAGGAAGCGTTAAGGTTTCCACCGCAACGGGCCGGGCAACGCGCGTTCGGCTTCCGCCACCAATTGCGCCTCGTGGCGGCGGATGAAGACCGCGCCGGCGATGAAGACGACGGCGGCGATGATGCCGATGACGATCACCAAGGGGCCGGCCACCCGCTCGACCTGGCGCCCGAGCATATAGGCGGCGAAGCCGAAGAAGCCCGCCCAGGCGAAGGCGCCGACGATATTGGCGAGCAGGAATTGCCGCCACGGCATCCGGTTGGCGCCGGCGAGGATGCCGGCCACGCTGCGCATGAGCGGCACGAAGCGGGCGGCGACGATGATGATGCTGCCGTGGCGCAGGAACAGATATTCGCCGAGTTTGATCCGGCTTTCGGTGATGCCGACATAAGGCCCATAGCGCAGCAGGAGCCAATAGCCGAACTCGCGGCCGATGACATAGCCGATCGATTGGCCGACGATCGCCCCTGCGGCCGCCGTCAGCACGACGGAGACGATGTTGAGATCGTGCTTGGTGCCGGCGAGGATCGCCGCGAAGATCAGCACCGTCTCGCCCGGAAACGGCAGCCCGATGCTTTCGAGGCCGATCACGCCGGCGACAACGGCGAGGCCATAGACATGAATGAGATGGCCAAGGGTGGGCATGCCAAGCGGTTAAAAAATGCCTGTGCCGTGCGGCAATGAAAAGGGCGCCCCTTATAGGCGATTTTCCCCCATGCGACACCACGTCGCCATGCGCGTATGTGGTGATTGCGCCACCCTCTCACCAGCCGGCGGCGCACGCCCGCGTTCCGGCTTGATCGTTCGCATCGGCGGTAGCGCGTGCCGTGATTCCGCGCTAAATCCACCGCAGGGGCTGCAAGCCGAGCTTTGGGGACTGAGGTGCGGGGATTGGTGCGGGGTTTCTTGCGGACGGAAGCTGCGCGCCGGCGCCTGTTGAGCCCGCTGATCGGCATCCCGCTGATCGGCATGACGCTCATGCTCGGGGCCTGTGCGCACCATCATCATGACGACGATGCAGGCCCCACCGATCCCGGGGTCGATGCGTATCCGGCGAACTACAAGTCCGACATTCTCGCCGCCATGCATGCTTATTTGAACGACCCGACCGGGATTTGCGATGCCGCCATCGCCGAGCCGGCGTTCAAGGCGGCGGGCGGTGTCAAGCATTACGTCGTCTGCGTGCGCTACAACGCCAAGAGTTCTCAGCCCGAAGCCCGGCAAGGAGTATACCGGCGTGAAGGATAGCGCCGCCGTGTTCATCGCCGGACGGTTCGACCACTTCGTCGAGCAGGCGGCCGAACCCTGCGCCGGCGCCACTTACACGCCGTTCCCGGAACTCGAGAAACTGACGCGCTGAAGGCGAGAGCGGGATTGCCGACCGCGATGCCACGCTTGCGCCGGTACGTTCAACGGCGCCTCCCCAGCCGGCCGGCGATGCCGGTCGGAAAGAAATAGACGCTGAGCACGAACAAAACGCCGAGCCAGAGCAGCCAGCGGTCGGGATGAAACAACAGCGGGACGAGCGGCAGGTCCGCGGTGGCGTGGCTCACCATCACCATCACGCTCTGCAGATAGGTCTCGGCGAGCACGAAGATGGTGGCGCCGATCACCGCGCCGTAGAGCGTGCCCATGCCGCCGATCACGACCATCAGCAGAATATCCAGCATGATGTCGAACGACAGCGTCACCGCGGGCCCGGTGTAGCGCAGCCAAATCGCCGACAGCACGCCCGCCATGGCGGCGGCGGCGGCGGCGATGCAATTGCCGATCGAGCGATAGACCATGGTGCGATAGCCGAGCGCCTCGGCGCGGAACTCGTTCTCGCGGATCGCCAAGAGCACGCGGCCGAACGGCGAATTGACGACCCGCAGCAGCAACAAAAAAACGATCAGCGCGACAAAGAACACCAGATAATAGGCGATGACACGGCCGCTGATGTGAAACGGCCCGGCCGCGAGATGAAAGCTCGGCCGCAGTTCGGCCGGCAGCCGGAAGGTGCGGCCGTCCTCGCCACCGGTCAGCGCGCTCAGTTGCGAGGCGAGCACCGAGAACGCCGAGGCGACCGCGAGTGTGATCATGGCGAAGAACAGCGCCCGCACCCGCAACGAGAACAGGCCGATCGCCAAGGCGAGCGCCACCGCGACGACCAGCGCCGCGGCGGTGCCGATCAGGATCGCGGTCCATGACGGCCCGAGACTGAACAGCGCGAGGCCGGCGCCATAGCCGCCGATGCCGAAGAACATGGTGTGGGCGAACGACACGATGCCGGTATAGCCGAGCAGCAAATCGTAGCTCGCGGCCAGCACCACGAAGTAACAGATCTTCGCCGCGACATTGAGCGCGCCCGTGCCGGGAAACAGCACCGGCGCCAGCCCGAGCCCGAGCACGATCACCGCCAGCACGGCGACGAGCGCCGGCCCGCGCGGCGGGTCGCCCGACAGGATCGCGCGCGGGACGCTGCGCCAAGATTTCCGGTGTGACGTTTTCAGGTGTGACGTTGTCATCGCTGCGACACCGGATAAAGCCCGCGCGAACGCCACAGCAGGATCAACGCCATCAGCAGAATGTTGGACACGAGCGCGAGCTTCGGCGCCAGGAAACCCGCATAGTTCGCCGTCACCGCGACCAGGAGCGCGCCGATGAAGCAGCCGGCGACCGAGCCGAGCCCGCCGATGACGACGACGATGAAAACGAGCACCATCACGTCCATGCCCATGCCGGGGGTGAGCGCCTCGCGATAGAAGCCCCACATCACGCCGCCGAGCCCGGCGAGCGCGGAGCCCGCCATGAACACGCCGACGAACAGGCGGCGGATATGATAGCCGAGCGCCTCGACCATCTCGCCGTTCTCGACCCCGGCGCGGATCAAAAGGCCGATCCGGGTGCGGTTGAGGATGAGGAGCATGAGAGCGAAGATCAACAGCCCGACGCCGACCGCGATCAGCCGGTAGCGTTCGATCGCGACGTTGCCGAACACCAGCGCGCCGCGGAACGCCGTCGGCAGCGGCAACGGCACCTGCACCGGACCGAACACCGCGACGATGAGCTGCTCGGCGACGATCAGGCCGCCGACCGTGACCAGGATTTGTTTGAGGTGCTGGCCGTACACCGGCATGATGATGACGCGCTCGAACGCGTAGCCGATCACCGCCGTCACTACCATCGCGGCGAGGATCAGCGCCGCCAGGGCGGCGAGATTGGCTGCAAGGGAATCGGCCTGCAACAGGCCGGCGAACGCCGGCGCCAGCGCGACGGCGGTATAGGCGCCGATCGAAATGAAGGCGCCGTGGCCGAAATTAAGAACGTTCATCAGGCCGAACACCAGCGTCAGTCCCGACGCGATGATGAAGATGATCATGCCCATGGCGAGCCCGGCCAAGGTCAGCGTCACCCAGGTGGAGAAGTCGCCGACCAGCGGCCATGAAGCGAGCGCGACGACCGGGACCAGCAGCACCGGCGCGATGTCGCGGCGGCGCGCCGCAATCGGGGAACTTGATGCGGCTGAGGCGCTCATTGGTGGCTCGCCAGGCTCAAGCCCAAGAGCCGGTGCTGCAGGTCGTGATCCTCCGCCAGCGCCGCCATGCGGCCCGTGTGCACCACGCGGCCATTGTCCATCACCGCGACGCTGTCGCCGAGCGATTTGGCGAACAAAAAATTCTGCTCGACGACCAGGATGGTGGTGTCGGGCGATTTCAGCTCGCGGAACGCCGCGATCATGTTGGCGATGATGGCGGGGGCGAGGCCCTTGGTCGGTTCGTCGATCAGAAACAGCCGGCGCGGCTCGATGATGGCGCGGGCGATCGACAGCATCTGCTTCTGGCCGCCGGAGAGAACGCCGGCGGCGAGCGACCAGAATTTCTCCAACGCCGGGAACAGGCCGAAAATCCACTCGAGCCGCGCCGGGTCGATCGCCCCCGAGCGCGCCGCCAACAAAAGATTTTCGCGCACCGTCAGGTCGGAGAAGATGCCCATATTCTCCGGCACGTAGGCGATGCCGGCCTGGGCGATGTCGGGCGTCGCCCAGGCGGTGATGTCGGCGCCGTCGAACCGCACCGCGCCGGCGGAGGCGTGCCACAGCCCCATGATGGTGCGCAGCGTCGTGGTCTTGCCGGCGCCGTTGCGGCCCAGCAGCATGGTGAGCTCGCCGCGCGGCACCACGAGATCGACGCCCTGCAGAATATGATAGGGCCCGATATGGGTGTTGACGCCGTCGAGCGTGAGCAGCGGTGCGCCCTCAGACATCGGCGACACCGAGATAGGCGTCCTGCACGACCGGGAGCGCGATCACGGTCGCCGGATCGCCGTCGGCGACCAGTTCGCCATTATGCAGCACGATGATGCGGTCGGCGAGCGAGCGCACCACGTCCATCTTGTGCTCGACCAGGAGAATGGTGCAGTCGCGGCGTTGTTTGATGGCGCCGATGAGATCGAGGATGACCGGAACCTCGTCGACGCTCATGCCGGCGGTCGGCTCGTCGAACAGAAACACCGACGGCTCGAGCGCGAGCAGCATGGCGACTTCGAGCTTGCGCTGGTCGCCGTGCGGCAACAGCCCGGCAATGACATTGCGTCGCGCCGACATGCCGACCTGTCGCAGCACGTCGTCGGCCGCCGCGATCAGTTCGGTGTGCGCGCCCCAGGTGCGAAAGAGATCGAGCCCGACGCCGCGCCGGCTTTGCACGGCAAGCCGCACATTCTCGTGCACGCTGAGGTGCGGAAACAGATTGGTGAGCTGGAACGCGCGGCCGAGCCCGAGCCGCGCGCGCCGCGACGGCGCCAGCGCCGTGATGTCGGCGCCCTGAAACAGGACGCGGCCGGCGGTGGCCTTGAGCTGGCCGGAGATCAGATTGAAATACGTGGTCTTGCCGGCGCCGTTCGGCCCGACGATTGCGGTCAGCGTGCCCGGCTGGAAGGCGCAGCTGACCGCATTGACGGCGACGTGGCCGCCGAAGCTGATCGTCAGATCGTGGGTCTCGAGCACTGCCGGCCGAGCGGTTGCCGTCTCACCGTTTGTTGCGGATCGGCACCGGGATTTCCGTCATCGGGATCTCGCGGACGAGGTCGAGGAGATCCCACATGCCGGTGCCGCTGCGCCTTGACCTTGAACACGTACATCGACTGCAGCGCCTGATGATCCTCCTTGCGGAACATCATCTTGCCCTTGGGGGTGTCGAATTCCATGCCCTCCATGGCGCCGATCAGTTTCTCGGTGTCGGTGCCGCCGGCCTTTTTGATGGCCGTGACGACGGCGCTCGCCGCCGCCATGCCGCCGCAGGTGAAGAAGTCGGGCGGCATGTTGAAGCGCTTCTGATGCTCGGCCACCAGCCAGTCGTTCATCGGGTTCTTGGGGAAGCCGTAATAATAATAGATCGTGCCCTCGATGCCGGGAAACTGCTTGTAGGCGAGCATGGCGGGCAGGATGTTGCCGCCCGGCGACACGGCGATGCCATAGCGCTCCGGCTTGAGGTCTTCGATCTTGGCGAGCGGGCTCGGGCCGGCCCAGATGATGCCGATGATCTTGCGGCCGGGCCGATCCTTGAGCGCGTCGAACAGCCGCTGCGCCGGCGCGGTGAAATCGGTGGTGAAGAACGGCGCATATTCCTCGAACACCACCTTGGCGTCGCTGTGGGCTTCCGCCAAGGCCGCCTTGAAGGCGGCGACGCCGTCATGGCCGAAGGCGTAGTCCTGCGCCAGCATGCCGATCGACGCGTCGCCCTTGCCGAGCGCGACCGCGGCGGCCAGCGCATCCTGGGAGGAATTGCGGGAGCTGCGGAAAATGTAGCGGTTCCATTTGTCGCCGGTGATGGAGTCGGCGACCGCGGGCTCGACCAGCAGGATCTTCTTGGCATCCTCGGCGACCGGCAGCATGGCGATGGTCGCGCCCGAGGACGTGGTGCCGATGGCGAGATCGACATTGTCGTCGGCGTAGGCCTGCTCCAACTGCGATTTCGCCACGTCGGGCTTGCCCTGGTCGTCCTTGGGCAGCACCACGATCTTGCGGCCGTCGAGCATCATGGTGCCTTTGGTCAGGTACTCGAGCCCCATCATCAGGCCGGTCTCGGTCTGCTTGGCATAGGCCTCGAGCGGGCCGGTCTTCGAGTAGATCAGCGCGATCTTGAGATCCGCGGCTTGGGCTGAGGCTCCGACCAGCGCCAATGACGCGGCCGTTACGAAAACCGCTCCAAAAAGGAATTTTTTCACCCATGCCTCCCGATGCCGTCGTTGTCCTTGTGCGGCTTCGCCGCCCCGCCCGGCCGGCACAAATGCGGCCGCGGAACCATCATCGTCGATCGTTTCGCTCCCGACAACCGTCTATTTTTGCGTGTCCATGGGAGGAATCAGCGCCCAAATGTCGCTTTCCGGCACCTTTCGCATTGGCGCGACGTTCCGACATTAGAGTCCGAAATGCACACAGCGGACGAGATGAGCGCGGACTTGCCGGCAAGACTCAGACGACGGGTGCCACCGAAACCACACGAAATGTGCGGACCTCGCCCGCTTCGCCACGGATCGAAACATATTCGCCAAAACGAAAGGCATGGGCTCCGAACCGATACCCAAACTCGTCGTCATGTTGTGTCGTCTTGTGGTAATCGAAGATCCAGTGCGCATGCTCCGAACCGCCGGGCTTGTGCACCAGATACCCGATCTCCTCGCCGTCGCCCCAGAACCGGCGCACGCGGCAATTGTCCCGATACTTTTGCCAGAGCCCGACATCGATATGCGCGTCGGCTTCCAGTGGCGCCACGAGCTCGTAGCCGTGCTGCGCCGACCCGTTCGGAAACTCCCGCGAACGGGCCAATTCGAGGCGTATGCGCTTGAACGCGTGCGGCAACTGGGTCATGACGCCTTGGTCCTTTGCCTAACGACGGTTTCGAGTTGCAGTTCTCACTCAACGAGAGCTGAAACTCCGGTAAGCGCGGCAGCGTTGCGACGCGTTGATTTGAATCAAGCACGTCGCCCGGATGGAGCGCAGCGTAATCGGGGACGCAGCACGTAGCCCGGACGGACCCAACGGGTCCGGCCCGAAGTGGCCGGCCCGATGGCAGGCTCGGCGAACAATCCGGGGACGCTCTGCCAGGCTTGCACGCCTTTCGTCACTCTTTTGTTGACAAATGTCGTCCGTTCGGATACACACTGCACCGAATCTCGCTCACCAAGGAACGCGTTCTAGAGGCGATCCTGGAATGCGGAGCGAGTGCGGTGCCCGCGCGCGGTCTCGCAAACCGCACCCGGGCAGCTTCGGGCATCATCTGGCCGGCACTATGACCGGTCCGGGAGGTGCGTTCCCTGGACTGGGACTGGCGGGCGCGGGTAACGCCCGTTTAGAAGCGTGAGGTCTCTTCCTCCCGGTCGAGGAAGGCTTACCGGATCGAACGTCCCGCCTCGTACCCAGGAAGCCTGGCCTGGAGTTGCGCCCGCGGGCCGAAAGGCCCAACGGCAAGAGCCGTGGTGGAACGCCGACAGGCGAGCGCGCCCGCAGCGGAGGGTCGGCGCAAGCCGACTTGATCCGTGGCGCGCGCCGCACCCGCTGGTGCGGCTCATGAGACACTGCGTCTGTCGGCGTTCCGCCTTCCTTTTTTGTTTGTTTGATGGGTGGTCCGGGCGCCCACAAGGGGCGCCCCTACGGAACGGCGTCTTTCCGTAGGGGCGGCCCTCGTGGCCGCCCAGGGCCTCGACGTTTGCTAAAAACTCGGACGCGATCGCGCCGCGAGAATAACATTGCTCGTGTCTTGCGACGCGCGGGAGATTGTGCTGCGCCGATCCCGCATGGTGAAATGACGGACGCCGCAAAGGCCGGCGCCCTTGAAGTTCGCGCTGCGGATCACGATAAAAGGAGGCGCCTGCTGGGGTTTATGCGGGGATTCCTGCCGGGAATGATAAAGCGAGGTTCGTCATGAGCGGATCACGTCAATTGCGCCTCGCCGCCTTCATGCGGCCGACGACGATCCACACCGGCGCCTGGCGCTATCCCGGCGCGTTTCCCGACGCCAATTTCAATTTCGCGCACATCAAGCGGTTCGCGCAGACGCTCGAGCGCGCGAAGTTCGACGCGTTCTTCATGGCGGACCATCTCGCCGTGCTCAACATGCCGCTCGACGCGCTCAAGCACAGCCACACGGTGACCTCGTTCGAGCCGTTCACGCTGCTCTCCGCGCTCGCGATGGTGACCGAGCACCTCGGCCTCATGGCCACCGGCTCGACCACGTTCGACGCGCCCTATCACGTCGCCCGGCGCTTCGCCTCGCTCGATCATTTGAGCGGCGGCCGCGCCGGCTGGAACATCGTCACCACCTCGAACCCCGACGCGGCGCTCAATTTCGGCATGACCGACCACATGGAGCACGGCGAGCGCTACCGCCGCGCGCGCGAATTCTACGACGTCGTCACCGGCCTGTGGGATTCCTGGGCCGACGACGCCTTCATCCGCGACGCCGCGCGCGGCCTCTATTTCGATCCCGACAAGCTGCATGTGCTCGACCACAAGGGCGAATATCTCTCGGTGCGCGGCCCGCTCAACATCGCGCGCCCGGTGCAGGGCTGGCCGGTGATCGTGCAGGCCGGCGCCTCGGATTCCGGCCGCCAGCTCGCCGCGGAGACCGCGGAAGCGGTCTTCACGCCGCCGAGCAACATCGCCGCCGGGCGCGAGTTCTATGCCGACGTCAAGGCGCGGATGGAGAAGGCCGGGCGGGCGCGCGACCACATGAAGATCATGCCGGCGTGTTTCGTCATCGTCGGCGACAGCGTCGAAGAGGCGCGCGCCAAGCGCGCGAAGCTCGACAGCCTGGTGCATTACGACAGCGCCATCGCCTCGCTGTCGATCGCGCTCGGTCACGACGCCTCGCGCTTCGACCCTGACAGGCCGCTGCCCGAAATCCCCGAGAGCAACGCCTCGCAAGAGCGCGCGCGACCGCGTGATCGCCATGGCAGCGCGGGAGAACCTCACGGTGCGCCAGCTGGCGCAGCGGCTCGGCGGCTATTCCGGCCTCGCCATGGTCGGCACGCCGCAATCGATCGCCGACGAGATGGAGGAATGGCTCGACAGCGAGGCTTGCGACGGCTTCACGATCATGTTTCCCTATCTGCCCGGCGGGCTCGACGATTTCGCCGACCGGGTCGTGCCGGAGCTGCAGCGGCGCGGCCTGTTCCGCCGCGAGTATGAAGGCACGACGCTGCGCGAAAATCTCGGCCTGCCGCGGCCCGGCAACCGGTTCTTCGAAACGCGCCGGGCGGCGGAGTGATCGCGGCGGAAAGGTCCGGAACAGCGAATGGCAGTCGCACGATCAGCTATCGCCAAATCGCTTGCGCTCGTGCTGGTCGCCGGCACGATCTGCGCCGCCGGCAGCACCCGCGCGGCTGATTATGGCGCAGCTGACATCTGCCGACTGTACGGCTATGCGCCCCACAGCGCCGACTACCGGCTGTGCCACAGCAACGCCAGGCATTACTGGTCGACGGGGCCATGCGCCCGCGCGGACCACGCCTTGGCCCATCGCGACTACTGCCACCTCGATCTGCCGCCGTTCTTCTTTTGATCGAACGGAGCAACGTGTCTGCCGGCAGACTGGACTTATTTTGTTGTGAAATCCGGGTCGTCGGCAGATCGTTTGGCGATTTCGATCAGTTCGGCTCGTCGCACAGGGCTGCCAATTTTAAGGAAGCTTTGTATCAGCGCTAGGCCTTCAGCCACGTCGCGGACGGTCGGCGAGGCGCATTCAGTAATGGAGGAGCGACGAATGTCGGGGTTAAAATTGTCAGCGGTCGTTCCTTGCTACAATGAACAGGACGGGGATCCGCGAATTGCATCGCCGTGTCAGCCTGAGCTGCGAGGCGTGCGTTGGCGATTCGTACGAGCTGATCCTGGTGAACGATGGTTCTAAGGACGCCACCTGGCAGATCATGCGCGAGCTTTGCCGTTCGGATAAGCACGTTGTCGCGATTAATCTGTCGCCAACTATGGCCATCAACTCGCCCTTTCCGCCGGACTGCAGATGTGTCGAGGCCAAAGGGTTTTCGTCCTGGATGCGGATCTTCAGGACCCGCCCGAATTGCTGCCTCAGATGATGGCGCGCATGGATGACGGCTGTGACGTAGTGTTCGGTCGGGACCGGACTTGTCGGCGTTGATATCGGAGTTCGCGCGATTTGCTGCGGTATAAAAGCTTTTTGACCTGCGTGCGGTCCTTGAGCTTCGACGAGAGCAACGGAAAGCGGCCAGGCAGCCGCAGCTCCAGCTCTTTGATCTGAAAGAGGACAGTCGTCCGGCTAGTCACGGACGATCGAGCGACGCGCGATATCGACCTTCAGCTCACGACTGTCGGAGGGCGTCGCGCCAACAACCATTCAAGTTTATTCTTGCAAAGCCGGTCAGGATCAACTGGCAAATGCGCGTCGCGCATTTTGTTGGGGCGATATCTGTTCGCAATCTTCGAGCTGGTCTTGCGGGGCACTCCGGCGTAGTGGTAAGAAATTCAGTAATGGGCGCAAAGGAAGAGGTTGAGAATACAGCGGCATGTACAGTCGATGGTAGTGGAAATACACGGGGCCCCTTCGAACTTCGTGCCGCCCTCGGATCGTCCGCGGCGCAATGGCGTGCTGGTTCTTGGCATGCACCGCAGCGGAACCTCGGGTATGGCCGGCACATTGGCGCGCCTCGGGGTAGATTTGCCGAGGACGTTACTTCCGGCGAATGAAAGCAACCCGAAAGGCCACTGGGAACCGGCCGAACTTGTCACCCTCCACGATGAATTGCTGGCGAGCGCCGGCACATGCTGGAGCGATTGGCGCAAGTTCAATCCCGAGTGGTACGACACGCCGATTGCCGCAAAATTCAAGCAATTGGCTAAAACTGCGCTCGCCTCTGAATATGGCGACAGCGCGTGCTTCGTGCTCAAAGACCCCCGCATCTGCCGGTTTGCGCGCTTCTGGCTCGACATTTTCGCGGAAGAGGGCATAACGCCGCGGATCGTCATTCCGGTGCGCCACCCGCTGGAAGTGGCGTATTCGTTGCGCACGCGCGATGGGCTGTCTCTCAATTATGGCATTCTGCTCTGGTTGCGGCACGCGCTCGAAGCGGAAGCCGCCAGCCGAAACCTGCCGAGGGTTTTCATCCTCTGGGACAACTTCCTGGAGAACTGGCATTCGGAAGCCGAGCGGATGGCGGCGGTGCTGGGCATCGAATGGCCGAAACCGACGGAGGCCGCAGCGGCGGATATAGACCTTTTCCTGACCGCTCAATTGAAGCACGAGCACGTTCCCGATGGAATGGCGCGTCTACACCCTGAGATGCATGAATGGGCCATGTCCGGGTACGAGGCTCTAAGGGAGCTGTCGCGGGAGCCGGAAACAAGCGGCGCACGTGCCGTCCTCGACGACATCGCGGCGCGATTCGAGGCAGCTTCGCGCTTGTTTGGCCCTACGCTGGCGAGCCTGGAGGCGCAGCGGGATGCTCGGATCGCCGACCTAAAGCGGCACGCTGGCAGAACGCGCAGACGAAATTACCCATCTCAGGAGCGATCTGGCGCAGCGCGACATGGCGCTGGAAGCGGTCCTCGAATCGACCGCAAAACAAACGGCCGAGCTTCAGAGGCAACTGGACTCTTCGCGGCAGATATTTAAAGCTGCCGTGAGAAAGTTGGGCAATGCGCCACACGATCTGAGCCGAAAAATTAGGCGGCGCCTCAGCAAGACCAAAAGCTGAGCGCGGACGCCGAGTTTATTCGTCGTTCTTTCGCGCCCGAGGTCGTCGCCCCGATAGTAGCCGCATCGGAGTCCCAGGCGGCTCGCAATGTAGCGAGGCACGGCAGCTAGTCCCTCGCGCGACCGCGACAGGCAGGTGTTCGAGCCCCTTGGCTGCAGTTCCATCCTCTTCACTCGTGCGGAAGAAAAATCTGGCATTTGGGCGGATTTACCGTCGCGCCATAGAACGATCCGGTTATCTCGATTGTCCTGCCGGATAGTTCTTGCTCGAGCGCGTCGCGGATAGGCTCGAGGACGGGATCGATGCGTTGGTTATCAAAGACCGCGCAGTCGATCACAGCGCCTAACTTGCGACCGCCGAACCATCGGTCGCGTTGTTCGAACAGCACTTGACGAATAGCGGTGAGCGGAAAACCGTTCGAAACCATGATGCCGCGCCGATCGGCGTAATACGGTACGTCGGCGCCCCAATCCATTCCGAACCCCACGATTACCGAGTCTGGCGGCGTAGCCGCCTTGATCGCCTGACCGGCCAGATAGTACGGGTGCCGATGAAGATCGTCCTTGAGCCTTACTCCATAGGGACCGGCGTATAACATCCAGGTTTGGCTCACGACCGTTACCACGAGAATCAGATAAGCGGGAATACAGTTTCCGGCTCGGAGCAGACCATCGATGACGACCGCGACGGCCGCGCAAAGCAAGATGACGTTCTCGACCTGATAATACCCATTGTTGATGTGTAATACCGGAAAGAACATATAAACGCTGAGGTACCCCGCGATCAGGGCAACGGCCGTCCAAAACGACCGATCGCGCAAAAAAGCCAAGACGATCATGCCGAGGCCGGCAATGTACCAAATGCGGCCGAGCGCCTCGGGCAGATCGCGCAAACGGATCGCCCAACCCCATAGCAGCCAGCTCCAACGATCGCTCAAGGTCCCGAAGTACCACACCGGTATGCTGGAAACACGCAAGACCGACGCCAAGGGATTCTGCAGCAGCAAATTATCGGTGTAACGGCCCCAGAGCATCAATGCCGCCGCCGAGACAAGCACGGTCGCGGCGCCAAGCAGAAGCGGAAACAGCTGCTGGGCGAGGCTATTTCGCCGTTGCCACAGATACGCGCAGGTATAGATCACGCCGATGGTGACGAAGCCCGAAAACGTGGTGATTTTGACGGCCGCCGCGAGAGCGCCGAAGATCGAGCAAACAAGGTAATCGGCAACACGCCTTCGCGTGAGGACTCTCACGTAAAAAGCGAGCCATCCGAGGCTGAGGAACACCGAGGTCGTTTCGATCAGAAAGGTTCGGCCCCAGAACACGACCACCGGGGCCAACAGCCAAAACCCGCCCGTCAGAAGAACGACACGGTGCGTCGTCGCTATGCCGGCCGCTCTTGCGAGAAGGAACAGCGGCCATAAAGCCGCCACCGCAAAGAACGCGCTGACGAGTCTTCCACAAGGGTCGATGGGCGCCCCGGTCACCCATACCAACAGCGCCACGCACCATTGATAAAACGGAAACTCCTGTGCAACAATCCATGGCTCTCCGAAAACCGGCACGACATTGGCTAGCCAAGCCCCCTGGTGCAACATGTACGGCACGCTGATAGCCGTTTGCGCGGGACGAAAGCCCCACATGTCCACGATGGGCTGGTCAAGGGTCCACCATGTGAAGAACATGAACTGACAAAGCGCCGCGACGAACACGAGCCAGGGAAGGCAATCACCGCTCGCGATGCGCGCCAACACTGACGGCGATCCAGCCGTTACTATTCCCTGCGATTCCAAAGGTCTCACGGCCCCCACTTTACCTCCGACCCCGCGGGACAATTGCCTTTAAAAACAGACAACGCGCCTGGCCCTTTGCATCAGTTGTTCTTCCGTTGACTTTCGTTACTGAAGCGACCCTTGGGAAACGCAGAGGTCAGAGTTGCTTTTCGCAGGCGTGCCCAGCCGCACATGCCACGCCGAGCCATCTCCGAGGTCTGGGACAACAACTTTGCTTGGATGAGGCCACTCGAAAGCGTTGTTGAAGCGTCCTTTGTAAATAACCCGGATTGAGAAAGGTATACCCGAATCTCCGAAGGAATTTCTGATCGGACATATAGGACGGCCGCGCCCGGCTCAACTATCGTTATCGTCGGTGTGATGCCGATCGGCGTAATGCGCAAGCACGCCCCCGATTGGCTTACCAGGATATCTGACGAGGCTGCGACCGTCGGGGCGCTACCCAACATTTTGTCCCCCAAGCCAATTTCCAAAGGCGCCATCCCATAGATCAATTTGAGGAAACACCCTTCTCATAGTCAATCCTTTTGCGGTAGGCTTATTCCATGCGACTTAAGAAGATTATCAGCAAAGGCGGCTTCTTTAGACTTATGATGGGGCATTTGGATCTTCGCGAGATCAGAGCATCCGAGAGAAGCTCCTGGAGCTGCTGACGGCGGCCGGATTTGAGTGGACGCATGAAACGCTACATGCGGCGCGCGGCCGTGTCGCCGCGCCCGCCTGATAGCGGTGCTCTTGTCTACGAGCGTTTCGGCCTGGGGCAATTGCGAGTTCAATATGGTGATCTCGCGAAAAACATAGTGAGCCCGCCGTGCTCTCAAATGTTTCGTCGGCACTAATAGGCAATTCATTTCGAAGGCCTCTGTCACACGGCGAGAGAGCTCCAGCTCGGCAGCGGGGTCGACGGCGTCGTTACCCAAGGGTGTTCAAATACGAAACCACCATTCAATGAGGTCGCTTCTTGATTTTGTCGTTTGTGTTCTGCCGGGTAGGCATGCAAAGACGTATAGTGGGTAACGTAGGATTTTCGGGTACGGGCGGGATCATTGACTTGGGTCCCCTCGTGCAACACGTTTCCGTGCCAGATCAGAAGGTCTCCGCGTCTCGGCAAAAAAATCTGCCTTTGCAGATTCTGCCGTGCAATTTCGTTGGCGAGATAGGCCGCGAAATCACCCGGGGTTTTGGTACTGGCGGAAGTTTGCGTGAGGGATCCATCGCCCCAGTCGAATGGCTCAATCACGTTCGGCTTGTGCGTTCCCGGATAATACGCCAGAGGACCAGCATCCGGATGGATGTCCTCGAGCGGAATCCAACTCGCGGCCAAGTGCGGCAATTTTGTCTGGATGCATACCCATGGGTAATCGAGATGGGCGGGCTGCTGGCTCCCCTTCCAAAACGTAAGCGATTGGATGACCGCGACGTCGTCCTGAAATACATGTCGCAGAAACCCGCACACAAACCGATTGAGACTGAGGCGGCGAGCAGCCAGGGATATGTTCTCTATACAATTGAACTTTATCCCTGTGTCTGACAGCGGTGGAACGTCCAGTTCAGAGATTGGCAGACGTTTACCTCGAAATTCGATTTCCAAATCATATGCCTTACGATGCTCGGCCAAAAATACAATGTCTTCGTTCAACAGGTCGATCAATGCAGTGTCTACTGCATCCTCGAACACGACGACGCCTATCTCCTTCCACTGCTCTAGCTTCTCCCGGACATTGAAGTCATCGGAAACGGTTGATTTCTTCAGATACTCGTCAATATCGAAGTCAGCGCGATCCGCGACCATCTGATGACGCAACCAATGATCGAAATTCTTCACCTCGGGCATGTTGATCTCTCC
Source organism: uncultured Pseudomonadota bacterium (assembly GCA_963836095.1). GTDB lineage: Bacteria > Pseudomonadota > Alphaproteobacteria > Rhizobiales > Xanthobacteraceae > BOG-931. Next base: position 33,871 of record CAWIHU010000007.1, on the reverse strand, counting down.
CCATTCTCACGTCCAAAGTAGATGTGTCCGGCGACTGCAATTCGCGATGGACGAGCGGTGCATTCATACAGGTCGCGTTCTTCCGCTTCCGCAGACGAACTATCTCGCGGGGCTCAAATAAACTCTCCGCTGAAGAACATCGTTCGGACTGAAATCGACGTTCTCGATCTTCCATTCGGGGAACTCGCGCGTCAGCCAATCGACCGATATCGAAGCGTCGCCATAGGTGATGTCGCCCTCGATCGGTTCGCGCGAATGAGGAACGAAGGCGAAGCCGCTGCGGCGATGCTCCTCGCGCATGTCTTGCGGCGTGCGCGTGGAGGACCGGTCGATGGCGCCTTTTTGCGCCCAAAACTCCTCGGGCCGGACGGTGATGACCAGTATGCCGTCGGCAGCGACGTGGCGCCGAAGCAGACGGAGCGCAAGTGTCGCCGTCTTCATCGACAGATGCGTAAAAACCGAAAAGCAATAGACGAGATCGAAATCGGCATCGGGAAAAGGCAACGATCGGGGGACATAGTCCGAGACAAAAAAGTGTCCCGGGAGACGGCTCTCGTGACACAGCCGGATCGATTCGTCCCAAGGATCGACGCAGAAAAGATTCTGCGGCGGCGTAAAATAGTACATCAATCGAGCAATCCGCCCGTAACCACAGCCGAAATCCATGATCTTGGCGTTCGTCAAGCCGCGGCCGGCAACCCGTGAGAACTGATCCTCCACCGCCTGCACGAAATCCAAGGTCTGCCGAAGCAGGACGTGGCCGTCGGCTCCGGTCCAGCTCCGTTGCACCTCGGCCGAGGCCATCGCGGGAAGCAGCTCCGACAGGCGAGGGAATTTCCCGTCCGGCATGGCGAGCAAAAGCTTCCCGAATTCGACGAGGGAGAGCTTTCGAAGCTCGACCAACACCTTCGCCAGATCACCATCGGCGGCGAGCGTTTCCGCGGTCTTCAGGATTTCGTACTGACGGTCCATGGCACAGCTTCTTTCGAGATGGATGAAATCGATCGCGACCAGACGGCCGATGCTACAGCGCGACGTTCTGTTTCAGCCAAGCTACGGTCGCGTTTATACCGGCATCAATGGTCGTCGTCGGCGTCCAGCCGGTATCGAAGGATAGCTTGGACGCATCCAGGACATTCCGTCTGACATCGATGTGCCTTGCCGAAAAGTATTTCACATTGACTTCTCGATCCAATGCCTCGCCGACAATACCGATCAACCGATTGACTGACATCCCCCGGCCGGTGCCAAGATTGTATATTTCGCCATTTTTCCCGGCAATCGCCGCCGCGACGATTCCCGCGACCGCGTCGGCAATGTAGATGTAGTCCCGCACGTTCGTCCCGTCTCCCCAAATCTCCACGGGGTCCGCTTTGAGCACCTTATACAGCAACGTCGCGACGATGCCTTGCCCGGTTAGCGGATATTGCCACGGACCGAAGGGGTTGGAGGGCCGCACCACGACATGGTCGACGCCATGGAGCATGCCATAGAGAGCGAAATAGCGCTCGATCGCGAGTTTAACGGCACCGTAAGAACAGATCGGATTTGTCGAACTCGATTCCGCGATCGTATCGTCGTCCTTCTGACCGTAAACCGTGCCGCCGGAAGACAAGAAAACCCAACGCAACTTGCGCGTCTTTGTTTCCTCCAAGTAACGCACGGTGGTGACGACATCGCGAGCGATCTCTTCAGCGGCAAGCGCTGTGTCCGGCGAAGGACGACATGAGCTGATTAGGTGGAAGACCAGAGCATCGTCGAGTTCTCCAAGCAGCTCGCCCGGCAGGCTGGCGAAATCGCCGACAATCGCCTTTGCCGCTCTCGGCCAATGCGGCGAGAGTACCCGATCAAAGCAGATCAGATCGTATCCCCGCGCCGCTAAGGCGTCGGCCAGATTTATTCCGATAAATCCTCCCGCGCCCAGAATTACCGTCTTGCCCGGCGCCCTGTCGGAATTCCACACCATGGCCCTAGCTTTTCGCGACTATCGCGAAATGTTCGCGCAGTTTCTCGATATAAGCGTCTGCCTTGGCCGTGGTCTCACGCGATGGCACGCTCAAGGATTTGCCTATCTCCTGCAATCGGCAAACCTCTTCCAGATGCCTGGAGGCATCGAGGGCGTTGGTAACGCTGTTGCTGTGACGACGATGCAGGTTGAGCGATCTTTCATTGTAATACACTTTGCCCTGCAAAAGCACGTGCAGGTAAACCAGCCAATCGCCCGCGACTCGATAATCGAACAAGTCGTTACCGATATCCGCGAGCGCCGTTTCGAGCGCTTTGCGGCGGAACAGCACCGCACTGACATTCGGAATGGTGTTTTTGATCACCATGCTGCCGCGGATCTCGTCGCGGCCATCGTTGACGTAGCTCTTTCGCCACCGATCGGAGATATCCTTGGTATAGTCCAGATAGTTTTGCGCGAGCACGTTGCCGTCTTCGTCGATCTGCTTGGATTGGCTGAAAGCGAGCACAATGTCAGGGTCCTGAAACGACGAAGCGAGTTCCCGCAGGAAATTGATGTCCGCCAGGTCGTCCGCCTCCGCAATCCATAAAATGTCGCCTTTGCAGCTGGCGACGCCTTTTTGCCACTGGCGGAACACGGACCCGGAATTGTGCTCGTTGACGATCAACCGGCCTTCATTGGACGTGCGCGCGAAATAGGCGTCGATGACTTCGACGCTTTTGTCGTTGGAGGCGTCGTCAAGGACGATCACCTCGTAGATCGGAAAGTTCTGGTGAAAGATGCTGTCCAGCCTCGCGGTGATATGCCGCTCGTAATTATAGTTGGGTACGATCACGGAGATGCGCGGGTAGCCCTTGAGGTTGTGCAGCAGATCGAGCGTGTATTGCTGCAGCGATGGTACGCCGTTCGGCGCTTGCTTTGCCGGTCCGACAAGCAGCTCGCATATTTGCCGGGCAAAATCTTCCGTGTCCAGATAGCGGGCAAGACGGCCGCCTTGTTGGGTAATGAAATCGCCTGCCCCAGTGGCGTCAACGAAGGCAACCACCGGCACGCCAACCTCGGCGGATTCGAGCACCACATTGGGGAACGGATCCTCTCGCGAAGGCAACGCATAGACGGAAGCCGCGGCATAATACGCCATCGGCTCGCGGTCGAAGCCAATAAACAACAATTGTCTCTGCAGGCCGAGCTCTTGGACACGACGGGTGATCTTTTCCTCCATTTCCCCGTGAAGGCCACCAACCCAAATGAAGGTCGTATTCGGCCGTTCCCTCAATACACGTGCGGCGATTTCAATGAGCAGGTCCGGACCTTTGCGCGAATCGGCGTAGGCGACGCTGAGCACTATCTGAGTGTCTGCAGGGAGACGATGTCTTTCGCAGATTACGCGGTACGCCTCGGCATTGCGGTTTTTGTACGGGTTTTTGCGCAACAAGCCTTGGGGGCGAATGACGACCTTATCTGCACTAACCGAGGCAATTTCACCAAAACGTCGATACACGAACTCGGCAGGGAAAACGACCTTATCGGCGAACTGGGCGATGCTTGCCGCATTGACTTCCTGACGCATGTTGCGGATGGTGTCGGGCAATTCGTGAACAAGGCTCGAGACGCGGAAGCCGAGTTTTTTCAATTGTGGCACAATGCTTCCACTAACCACCGTGCTGGTGATAGCGTCTCGCGTGCCGTTGGCTTTGAGGCTGGCAAGAAACTTCTGCACGCCCGTCGCGCCTGCTTCTTTGACATTGATCATGCGGCCGACCCGAGCGAAATCGGCCTGTAACTTGCCACCGTCCAGAGCTATGATCGCCACCCTGAAGCCGTCGAGTTTCAACCGCTTGGCGATTTCAAGGAACAGAAATTGGGCGCCATTCGGGTGACAGTCGTGGGTCACCAGAAGGATCGACTCCTCGTCCTGGCTTTCGACGCCGCAGACGGCATCGCGCGTCGCTTGAAGGAAGGCGTAACCATAGCCGGCGTCAGGCTCCAAGTAGGCACCTTCGCCCCATTCGTTCCAGGCATTGACAAAGATCAGCCGTTCGTCGGGCTCGGTATGGCGCTTTCTGGTGTCGCGGATCGCGTTGTCCAGCCATCGCTGGTAAAGCGCGGGCGTGCTGTTCGTGAATATGTTAGCGTTTGTTTTCCTCCTTGGTGAGTTATCCCAACCAGGACATACACCGCGGAACAGCTTGTACTTCGGCTTGTTGTAGCTCTCGCTCAGATAAACAAATTCTCGCCAGTCATAAACGACCAACGTATTGTCTTTGCTCGGGCTCACGATTTGATCGGTGATGTTCGGCGTTGCAACCGCGTTCGGCGGAAACTCGATGGCAATGTCGAAACCGTATTGGGCTGGATCGACCTGCTCGAAGGATTGGACGTAGGCGAGATATATATTGCCGATGCCATTGCTGCGGCACCAAGCGCGCCAGCGCTTTGCTGTCTCCTTCGGTGAAGGCAGCAGATTCGGTCGATAGACGATCAGCAATGGCTTGCCGTTGACACGGATGTAGCGAGAATCAAGCATGTAGGGAGCGATGTGCCGGATAAACGCAAGATCATCCTCCGGCGAATGACTTTGAGCCACAAGAATTTCGTTATCGCGACCGTCCCACCGGCGCGTCCAATTTTCATTCGCCCAACACAGGCAAAAGGGCAAATCGAGAGTGCGATCATTCAGATAATTCTCGATCGGACTTTCCAATAAGCGCTTGCCGCCGAACCAGTACAAATAGAAGCAAAATCCCTCCACGCCGTAGAGCTTGGCCAACTCGATTTGGCGACGCTGCACGGCCGGATCGAGCAGGTTATAGTATCCGAGTTCACCCGGGACGCGCGGCTGATAATGGTCCTTGAACTGTGGTTGGGCCGCCCGCACATTTGTCCATTCGGTGAAGCCTTTCCCCCACCACGCGTCGTTCTCGGGAATGGCGTGGAATTGCGGTAAATAGAAGCAGATGAGTTTAGCCTGCTTCTTGTTCGCCGGCTTCCCTCTAAATAACGGAACAAATTCCCGGCCGACCGATCCAATTTCGTTTAGAAACGCGTTTGCTTTCGACCGAGCGTCGGCTTTGCGCGCGGCGCGGCGCCTCTTTCTGAAGCGCCTCAGGATATCGCCGATAATTCGAAATCTCGACGACACTATTCCGCCATCGGTCTTGTCTGGATAATTTCCGGACGCTATGTCGAGGATGGTTTTTCCTGCCGCGCAGGCCAGCGCGTAAATGTGACGATGCATATGTTCGAGTGCGATATTCCCCGATATCTCAGGATGAGAACGTCCACCAGTGAACACAAACGGTTTGTCGTTCTGCATAACAATCCGAGGCTGCGTCACGGCTCGGGCGAAAGACCACTGGAAATCTAGCAGGAATAGCGCTCCTCGTTCATCGCCTCCAGCCTTTTTGCCTTGAAAAATGATGGCGAGCAAGGGGTTATTATACGTCGTCATCGGCCACACGGCCAATACCACCGCCATTTGTGTTGGAATTGATTTTGGCGGGATCTTCGAGTAGGTTAACCGAACAGGCGGCAGGGTCAATCGGCCGACCGAATGTCCTTTCAGCAATCGCGAGAGGAGGCGTTTCGGCATGGTGTCGCGTGAAGCCAAGAGCGCGCGGAGCAGAATTGTGGCGGGTTCCATCGAAGATGGGACGGCCCAGAGTCTTGAAACCGACGAGTGCGCTATTTTCAATGATGGGGCCGCGGGGTCTTATGGAGCGGTTACTACCACATCCTCCGTCTTCATTTTCATGATCGCCCTTTGACGCAATTTTCCCGTCGCAATGATATTCTTTCCTGGGGTCGCGTATTGCGGGCGGAACACGATGTCGCTCGCCCTTTCTGGCGCGATGAGCTTCCGGTTTTGCTGAGAGACGCTACCCAGGACGGCCGAAGCGTTCTCGCTGTAGGGCTGAGACGTTCCTATGGCGACAGTGGTCTCAATCCCGATGGCGCCATCCTCGACATGACCGGGCTTGACCGCGCGATCGCTTTTGATCCACAGACGAGGCTTCTTCGCGCGGAGGCGGGGATCTCGTTCGATGCTCTGCTTCGAATTCTCATCCCGCGTGGCTTCTTCCTGCCGGTCACCCCTGGCACGCGGTTCGTGACGCTCGGGGGTGCGGTCGCCAATGATGTTCATGGCAAGAACCATCATGGGGCAGGCACTTTCGGGTGCTGGGTCCGCCGTCTGGGCCTGCTGCGCGATCATAATGAGGAGATCGAACTTGGTCCCGACGATCGGACAGGTCTTTTTGCCGCGACCGTCGGTGGGCTCGGCCTCACCGGCGTCATCAGCTGGGTCGAGTTTGAAGTTATCCCGATCGACAGCGCGATGATGGAAGTCGAAACCGTCGCCTTCGGCGATCTCGACGCGTTCTTCGAAATCGCCGCCGAGAGCGAAGGCGCTTTCGAGTACACGGTCTCTTGGATCGACAGCATGGCGCGAGGCCGCGCCCTTGGTCGCGGCCTCTTCAGCCGAGGCCGTCACGCCGCGACTGGAGCCTGCCGCGCGGATACTGCCGGCACCGGGCTCACAATCCCGGCGAATCTTCCAAACTTCGCGCTGAGCAATTGGGCAGTCGGAGCCTTCAATGCGCTTTATTATCGAAATGGGGAGCGCAAGGCCGGCCGCGCTAGCATCGGCTATCGGCCGTTTTTTTATCCGCTTAACGTCATCGGCCAGTGGAACCGAATCTACGGCCGACGCGGCATGTATCAATATCAATCCGTTGTGCCGTCGGCGCCGGCGCGCGATGCGACCGAGGCTATGTTGAAGGCGATCTCGACGGCCGGCGAGGGCTCCTTCCTAGCTGTCCTCAAGACTTTCGGCGACAAGCGTTCCCCAGGCCTTTTATCCTTTCCCCGCGCAGGAACCACCTTGGCCCTTGACTTTCCCAACCGTGGCCCCTCGACCCTCGCTCTGATGCACCGCCTCGATGCGATTGTGCGCGAGGCGGGCGGCCGAAACTATCCGGCCAAGGATGGCCGTATCCCGGCCGCGATGTTTCGTGAAGGCTATCCGCAATGGGAGACTTTCAGCCGTCACGTCGATCCACGTTTCTCGTCGCATTTTTGGGCAAGGGTCGGATCATGAATGAAAGGAAGTCCCTTTGCGGGTAATCATTCTGGGCGCGACATCGGCGATCGCGGCGGCAACCGCGCGGCTCTACGCCAAAGAGGGTGCAGATTTATTGCTGGTCGGTCGGCGAGCTGACAGACTTGCATTGATCGCCGCCGATCTGAAGCTTCGCGGTGCGGCGCGCGCCGAGATCGTCGTTCGTGACCTCTCGGCTATGGCGGAAATAGAGACTGCCTTTGCGAGTTTCGTCGCCATGCTCGGCGGCGTTGATCACGTATTGCTTGCCTACGGCATTCTCGGCGACCAGACGGCGGCCGAGCGCGATCCGCCCGCGGCTGAAACCATGCTGCGCGTCAACTTCACTTCCGCAGCGGCCTGGGCGCTTGCTGCCGCGGAAGCGTTGGAGCGGCAGGGCCGCGGATCACTGGTCGTGCTGGGATCGGTTGCGGGCGATCGCGGTCGACGTGGTAATTTCATCTATGGAGCGGCCAAGGCGGGCCTTTCGACACTTGTCGAAGGTATTGCGCATCGTTTTGCCGGAACCGGCGCACGCGCCGTCATCGTCAAGCCGGGGCCGACCATCACGCCGATGACAGAAGGATTTGTTCGCAAAGGCTTGCTCTGGGCGAGCCCTGAGCAGATCGCGATGGTGGTCCGCCGCGCCGCAGATCGCGGTGGGCCGGTGGCCTATGCGCCCTGGTTCTGGGGCTGCATCATGCTGATCATCCGCTTTCTTCCGACATGGATTTTCAACCGACTGAACATATGATGCGCAAGATCATCATTACCGGCGCAGCCGGCCTGGTCGGACAAAATCTGATCGCCAGGCTGAAGGCGAATCCGGATAACGCCATCGTTGGCATCGACAAACATCCGATGAACACGGCGCTACTGCGCCAAATCCATCCCGAGATCGAGGTGATCGAGGCAGATCTCGCCAAGAAGGGGCCCTGGACCGAGGCGCTCGCCGGTGCCGATGCGCTCGTGCTCAACCAGGCGCAAATCGGCGGATTGAATGAGCAGGAGTTCGTCGACAACAATGTCACAGCGACTAAGGCGATCGCCGCCGCCATGCATGAACGGACGACGCCCTATTTCGTTCACATCTCGTCATCCGTCGTGAATTCTCGCGCCGACGATTTTTATACCCGCACCAAAACAATCCAGGAACGCTTCATCGACACGATCGACATAGCGCACGTCGTCCTGCGCCCGACCCTGATGTTCGGCTGGTTCGATCGCAAACATCTGGGATGGCTCAGACGCTTCATGGACAAGTCGCCCATCTTCCCGATTCCCGGCGACGGCAAGTTCATCCGCCAACCGCTCTATGTAGGCGATTTCGCAGCCATAATCGCCGCGAGCCTGGAAAGCCGAATTACGGGGACCTATGATATCTCCGGATTGGAGCACATCGACTATGGCGCGCTGATCAGGCTCATCCACGATATCGTCGAACCCAAAGCAACGATCGTCCATGTGCCTTATTCTCTGTTTTGGGCGCTGCTTTTCATTTATGCCAAGTTTGATTCCAATCCGCCCTTTACAACGAGTCAGCTGGAAGCTCTGGTCATCCCCGAGACCTTTCCAGTGATCGACTGGCCGGGCATTTTCGGCGTCAAGGCGACGCCGCTTCGCGCCGCGCTCGAACAGACCTTTTGCGATCCGATCTACTCCAAATTCGTTCTGGAGTTCTGAAGTGAGCCGCGTTGTCGTCATCGGCGGCGGCGTTATGGGCCTCGCGGCTGGTTATCACGCGCTCAACCACGGCCATCAGGTGACCGTGATAGAGGCCGCTTCCGAACCGGGCGGCATGGCGGCCCATTTCGATTTCGGCGGTTTGTCGATCGAGCGCTTCTATCACTTCGTCTGCAAGTCGGATCACGCAACTTTCGACCTGCTCGCCGAACTTGGCCTTGGCGATAAGCTGCGCTGGGTGCCCACCACAATGGGCTATTTTTTCGACGGCGCGATGTATCCTTGGGGTGATCCCGTTTCACTCATCCGGTTTCCTCACCTTTCGATCGTTGAAAAACTGCGCTACGGCCTGATGATGTTCGCATCGACAAGGCGAACCGACTGGCGGCCACTCGAGAACTCGTCGGCCAAAGACTGGATCGAAAGTTGGTGCGGACACTCGGTTTACGAACGCTTATGGCAGCCTCTGTTCGATCTGAAGTTTCACGAATACGCCGACGATATATCGGCCGCTTGGATCTGGACGCGAATCAAGCGATTGGGAACGTCGCGCCGCTCGATGTTCCAGGAAGAACTGGGCTATGTAGAGGGCGGCTCGGAAACCCTGGTAAAGGCGTTGGTTGAGGAAATCGAAGCGCGTCGCGGCCGGATCGTGCTGGCGACGCCGGCGACCAAAATAGAGTGCCGCGACCGGCGTGTCACCGGCGTCACGGCGGGTGCAAACACTTACCCGGCGGACGCCGTCATCGCGACAGTGCCGACGCCGTTTGTCTCTCGGCTAGTGCCCGATCTGCCGGAAGATGAACGCAAGGCTTACGACGCGGTCGCCAACATCGGTGTCGTCTGCGTGGTGTTCCGCCTGAGGCGTTCGATATCGCCGCATTTCTGGATCAACATTTCCGATCGGCGGTTCGCAATTCCCGGGATCGTCGAGTTTTCCAACCTGCGCCCGACCGGCGACAGCATCGTCTACGTTCCTTATTACATGCCCACGACAAATCCGAAATTCGCCAGGGACGACAGCTTCTTTGGCGCTGAGGCGTTTGGTTATCTCAAGCTCCTCAACACCGCGTTGACGGACGATGACTTGATCGCAGTCCAGATCGGCCGGCTTCGTCATGCCCAGCCGGTCTGTCCGCCCGGTTTCGCCGCGACGCTGCCGCCCATCGAAACATCGATCGGCGGGTTGCAAATTGCCGATACCTGCTTCTACTACCCCGAAGATCGCGGTATTTCCGAGAGCGTTCGGCTCGGCAAGCTTATGGCGGAGCGCATCCCGTGACGCGAGCCGACGGAAAAGCCGTGCACCGCGAATTTGCATCCTTTTTGATCACGGGCGGCATTGCCGCGCTCGTCAATCTCGGCACGCGGATCGCGTTCAATCGCATCATGCCGTTCGAGATTGCGGTGATCGTCGCGTATCTCTGCGGCATGACGACAGCCTATGTGCTCGCGCGACGGTTCGTATTCGCTCGGTCGGGACGCGCGGTGCACGACGAATATGTCCGCTTCGCCGCCGTCAACGTCGTAGCGGCCATCCAGGTTTGGATCGTGAGCGTTGGTCTTGCCGAAGTCGTTTTTCCGTGGCTGGCATTTACGTGGCATTCGTACACTATTGCACATTTTTTCGGAGTTGCGGTTCCAGTCTTCACGAGCTACGTCGGCCATAAGCGTTTTTCTTTCGCGCAAAGAATCGAAAAGGAGATCTAGTGGCGGCGGGTAACGCCGATCCTCTTTTCGCTTTCCGCGCCAGGAGTTCGAGCGTGGGGACGGAAAGCAACCCGAGTGCCATCGCAAACCAGAGAGTGCTCAACCGCATTCCCACGGCTGCGAGCGCGGCAAGGTCAAGCGGTACCCCGAAGCCGCGCAGCAGCAGAACGATTGCTGCCTCGGTCGTGCCGACGCCGCCAGGAAACATGGAAGCGGCGCCGATGAGCAACGCCAGCGGATAGAGCGCAAAGGCCGCGAGCGGCTGTATAGCAACTCCGAGCTTGGCCAACAGGTAAACGCAACCGAAAGATTGGATTGTCCAAGCCGCCACTCCAAGCATAATCGGGACGGCAAGCTCGCTTGGTTGGAAGAAGCTCATCGCGCCCGCCAGGCCTCCGCCGATGGCTGAGGCGAGCCTTGCCGCCCGTTCCCATTGCACATCTTGCAGCCATTTCGCCAGCGAAACCCAGAGGCCTGCAGACCGCGACAGGACGACGATCGTAATAGCGACGAGGGAAACAAAAGCGACGGCCACCGCCAAGCCTGGAGCCAGTCCCGCAAGCAGCGCGGCCAGCAGCAAGACGACGACCAGATCGAGCAAGCGCTCGAAGACAAAGCAGGCGATCACCTGATCGGCCGGTACGCCCATCGCGCCGAAATAGCGAATCCGCACCAGTTCTCCCACTTTTCCCGGCGAAACCGTCAGCGCAAAACCCGCAAGATAGGCCAAAAAGGCGGGAAGCCACCGCACGTGAAAACCTCGGCGGCCGAGCAACCAGTGCCAGCGGACGAAGCGTAACACGAAGGACGCAAACGCGAACAGGACAACTTGCGGCAACAAGGATACAAGATCGACGCCGTGCTCGAAGATGTGATTCTGCTGGTCGACATAGACGAGCGCTCCGACGTAAAGCGTGGTCAGAAGACCGAATGCGATCAGGGCGGAGCCGATTTTCATTGGGACGGGGGTGACCTTCGCTCGGTTGAAGGCGACATACTGCACAAAAAGGCCCGCACTTCGAGCGTATCGCCTCGCTCACCTTGGGTGGTGCCTAGGATAGCATGCCGGCCTACCGACGTTCCCACTCACATCATCCTTTGCTAGAGATGAGTTTCGAGGGACGGATTTGCCCGATGACCGAAACCACCATAACGCATTCCGAACGGCAGACAGCCTACGCGGACCTCATCCCGATCGATTGTTCTATCCCGCTTGTGGTTGACCTCGATGGCTCTCTGCTATTGACTGATACTTTGCATGAAACATTCATTGCCACGCTCTTTCGTTCGTTTGGCATTGGCGCCATCGGCGCTCTCAAAGGTCTGCACAACCGCGCGGCGGCAAAGCGATTTCTGAGCGACCAACACCAACTGGATATCGCCGTCCTGCCTGCACGCGACAATCTTGTCGAACTCATTCGCGCCGAGCGTGACCGCGGTCGCGAGATCCACTTGGTGACGGCAGCCGATCAATCCATCGCCGATCGTGTGCGCTCGGAATTCGGCCTTTTCACCTCGGCAACGGGAAGCGATGGCGCTCACAATCTCAAGGGCGACGCAAAGGCCGCCTATCTTCAACGGCGCTTTCCGGCCGGTTTCATTTATGCCGGAGACAGCGTGGCCGATCGACCGATCTTTCTCGCCTCAGCGGGTGCAATCCTTTGCGACCTTGGGCCCAATATGGCGCGCGATCTTGTGGCGGCGGGAACACCCGTACTGGCCGAGTTCGACCGCGGCGGACCTTCCCTCGCGCAATGGGCTTTGGCGCTGCGTCCACACCAGTGGTCAAAGAATATTCTGATCTTCGTTCCGTTAATCACAGGCCACGCGCTATTCGATCCCCACAAGCTGACTGCGACAGTGTTCGGATTCCTCATTCTTTGCGTGCTTTCCTCCTCGACCTATATAATAAATGATCTTGCCGACCTTGATGCCGATCGCCGGCATCCGACCAAGCGCTATAGGCAGTTCGCGAGCGGTCACTTATCGATCGCGTCGGGCTTGACCGTGGCGGGGCTCGGGATCGTGGCTTCGCTTATTGCATCCTTTGTGCTATCGCGCCACTTTGGGCTGGCGCTGAGCGGCTATTTCGCGCTCACCGCACTCTATTCATTTCGCGTCAAGCCTGTTCCGCTGCTCAACGTCTTCGTCATCGGAACCTTGTTCACAAGCCGGATCCTAATGGGCGCAGCCGTTGCTTCGCTCGGCCAGTCCCCCTGGTTGCTCGCCTTCTCGATGTTTTTCTTCTTGTCGCTTGCCCTTTCCAAGAGGCATGTTGAACTGATGCGGGCAGTGCAGGACGGCCAGACGATTGTTCCCGGCCGCGGCTATCGCGCCGAAGACTGGCCGCTTACTTTGGTGTTCGGGGTTGGCGCCAGCCTAGCCTCGATTATCATCATGTTGCTTTACATTGCGAACGACGCGGCACCTTCCGGCTTTTATCGCGAGATTGTATGGCTCTATGTCGCGCCGGCGGCCATCATCTTATGGGTTATGCGAATCTGGTTGCTGAGCCATCGCGCGATCCTCGACGACGATCCGATCGTGTTTGCGCTACGCGATCCTATCAGTTGGAGCCTAGCTTTCGTGGTCACCGCGGCGTTCGTGCTTGCGCTCTGAAAGCTCCCGACCCTTCAGTTGCGGTGTGCGATTTTGCCATCAAGGCCATTGACCACACATAACCACACACGGGTGACGCATTCTAAGGGAGATTGCGACAGTTGCTCGTGCACGCTAACATAGAGACTTCGAGGAAGGCTTGTGCGGAGACCTCGGACACTCGTACTTTGAGCCTACAATTGACCTTGCTTCGAGCCCACAATTGACCTTGGCATCGGTTGACCTTGGCATCGGTGATCATGTTTCGCCGGACGATTAGCGTTCCGAACGCGGTTGCGTCTCTGCCTGGCGGCATTGGTGCTTCGGACAGCGATAGGACGCGGCGAGTCATCCTGGACGCTGAAGCCCACAAAATTCGGGGCTGGTACCGGATCAAGATCCTCTCCCCGCAACGCCCCCTGGAAAGGCTGGCTATCGAGGCCCTGGAGCAGACAGATAAGCCGGTTGCGACTTTCGACAACCTTGTGCGCGAGAACCGCTTTGCCGCCTACATTTTCATCGAATCAAGTGTCGCGTCGCTGGCACTGCACCTCGAACCCTGTGAGCCGGGGGACGCAGTATCGGCGACGCTACGACCCGTGTCAGCACTCGAATTCGTTTGGCGTTCGCTCAAAAGCCCCTTTCTCAGAACCCTTATGCTCCGTCGGCCGCGCATGTTCGTCGAATCGTTCCTCCGGCCGCCGCAGTCTTTATTGGTCATACGCGATTTCCGTCGACCGCAGCAATTCGCCGGCGAAGACGAGCTCTACCGGTGGTGGATCGAACGGCATGAAAGCGTCGCGGTCGAACGAATGTTGGCGCGTTCGCATGCGCGAAGCATCGAGCGCCCGCCGATTTCAATCCTGATGACGCTACGCGACCCGCACCCTCCCTATCTGCGCAAGGCGATCGAGTCGGTGATGCGGCAGACGACGCCCAACTGGGAGCTCTGTATCGCCGTTGACGCCTCGGCAAGCGCGGCCGCCCGCCAGGTGCTTTCCGCTGCGACCGGGCGACGGCAGCGGGCCACGCTGAAAATTTCAGAGCCAATGCGCGAGATACCAGCCCGACTCAACACCGCGCTCGCTCTGTCTTCGGCGCCATTTACGGTCCATCTCGATCAACATGACACGCTCGCGCCGATTGCGGTGCAGGCATTCTCCGAGTATTTCGGCAGCCGACCCGACGCCCGCGTCGCCTATTCCGACGACGACAGGATCGACGAGAATGAGCGCAGATTCCGACCTTATTTCAGACCACAATTCTCGCGCGAACTGCTCTATTCCTATAACTATTTCGACCGCGCGACGGCCTACCACACCGACACGTTGAGAAAGATCGGCGGCTGGCGCGACGACTTTGACGGCGCGCAGGATTATGATGCCAATTTGCGCATGGTGGAGGCGATCGATGACGCACGGATCGGACACGTTCCCGCGGTCTTGTATCACCGGCGCGAGCGCCGACCTCCCGTGCCCGGGCCGGTGGCGACGCTTCCCGCCGCCGATCCTGGCGTTGTCGCTGCCGGCAAACGTGCGCTGGAACAGCACTTCGCGCGGCGCGCAGTGAACGCCCGCGTCGAAATTGTCGCCGGCGGTTTCCATCGAATCCGCTACGGCCTTCCAGACCCTCAGCCCAAAGTCTCCATCATCATTCCGTTTCGCGACCAGGCGGAGCTGCTGCGACAATGCGTCTCCTCCATTTTGACAAAAACGACATACCAAAATTATGAAATCGTCCTGGTCGACAACGACTCGGTGCAACCGGCGACCAGCGACGTCCTGAAGTGCTATCGCAACGACACAAGGATTCATGTCCGGGCGCATCCCGGCGCATTCAACTACTCGGCCCTCAACAACCGCGCCGCGGAGTGCTCGCGTGCCGACTATCTTTGTTTCCTCAACAATGACACCCTCGTCATCACTCCGGATTGGCTGGAGGATATGGTGGGCTACGCGTCACAGCCGGGCGTGGGCTGTGTCGGCGCGAAGCTCTATTATGCGAACGGCAGGGTGCAGCATGCCGGCATTGTGGTCGATCCCTCGGAAGTCGCCCGCCACGTCTTTCGCAATCGGCCACGCCAAGACCCCGGCTATTTCGGGCGGCTGCTCGTTGCCTCGAACTATTCTGCCGTGACCGGTGCCTGTCTTGTGGTCGAACGTTCCATTTTCATGGCGGCGGGTGGATTTGACGAGAAGGAATTTGCAGTGGCGTTCAATGATGTCGATCTTTGCCTCAAGGTCCGGTCCCTGGGTTATCGGAATATCCTCACGCCGTTCGCCGAACTTTTCCACCTCGAGTCGAGCAGTCGCGGCTACGAGGACACGCCTGAGAAGAGATTGCGCTTCGAGAAGGAAATGCAGGTGATGAGAGACCGCCATGGCGGCGCCATCGCGCGCGACCCCTGCTACTTACCGCATTATTCCGCGGTACCCGACGGTTTCGTCGTGCCGGTCGATTGAAAGCAACCGGGTTTGGAACGATAATGGACGTGACGCACACCAAACTGCCCGGGGTTCTGCTGCTGCGGCCGCGCTATTTTCGCGATCCGCGCGGTTATTTCGTGGAGACCTACAACAAACGCGCCGCGGTGACCGCGGGCATTATGGCGGATTTCGTCCAAGACAATCAGTCGTTGTCGCTGCGCCCTGGAACAGTGCGCGCACTGCATTTCCAGGTTCCGCCCGAGCCGCAGGCCAAGCTGGTGCGCGTCGTGCGGGGCAGCATCTATGACGTGGCGGTCGATCTGCGTGTCGGATCGCCGAGCTATGGCGCCTGGGTCGCGGAGCGGCTGACGGCGGCGGGCGGCGAGCAATTGTTCGTGCCACGCGGCTTCGCCCACGGCTTCTGCACGCTGGAGCCGGACACCGAAGTCGCCTACAAGGTCGACGAATATTACGCTCCCGCGTCCGAGCAGGGATTGATCTGGAACGACCCGACGCTCGCCATCGGTTGGCCGGTGGCGGCCGCGGACGTCGTCCTTTCGGACAAGGACCGCGCCCTCGGCTTCTTTGCGGATTTCGCTTCCCCGTTTCGGTATGATGGGCCATGACGCGTTCGCAGCGGCGATTTCTCGTGACCGGCGGTGCCGGTTTCATCGGCTCGGCAGTGGTGCGCCACATCATCGGCTCGACCGCCGACGGCGTGCTCGTCGTCGACAAGCTCACCTATGCCGGCAATCTGGAATCGCTGGCGCCGGTCGCCGACGACCCGCGCTATGCGTTCGTGCGCGCCGACATCGTCGACGCCGACAAGATGCGGGAGGTTTTCGCCGACTACCGCCCCGATGTCGTCATGCATCTCGCCGCCGAGAGCCATGTCGACCGTTCGATCGACGGCCCGGCCGAATTCATCCGCACCAATATCGTCGGCACGCATATTCTTCTGGAGACCGCGCTGCGCTACTGGCAGGGCCTGCCGGACGACCGGCGGGCCGATTTTCGCTTTCACCATATCTCGACCGACGAGGTTTTCGGCTCGCTGGGCGCGCACGGCCGCTTTTGCGAGACCACGGCCTACGCGCCGCGATCGCCTTACTCGGCCTCCAAAGCGGCCTCCGACCATCTGGTGCGCAGCTGGCACCACACCTATGGCTTGCCGGTCGTGGTGACCAACTGCTCGAACAATTACGGACCCTATCATTTCCCCGAAAAGCTGATCCCGCTCACCATCATCAACGGCCTCGAGGGCAAGAAGCTTCCGGTCTACGGCGCCGGCAACAATGTCCGTGACTGGCTTTACGTCGACGATCATGCCCGCGCGCTCGTCATTGTCGCCGCCAAGGGCCGCCTCGGCGAGACCTATTGCATCGGCGGTGACAGCGAGAAAACGAACATCGAGGTGGTGCGCGCGATCTGCGCGCTGTTGGACGAACTCGCTCCCGACCGCGCGATCGGCCGCCACGACGCGCTCATCAGCTTCGTCGCCGATCGTCCGGGGCACGATCTGCGCTATGCCATCGATGCCAGCCGGATGACGAGCGAGCTCGGCTGGCGGCCGCGCGAGACTTTCACCAGCGGGCTGCGTAAGACGGTCGAATGGTATCTTGCCAACCGGCCGTGGTGGCAGCGCATCCGCGACGGCGTCTATGGCGGCGAGCGCCTTGGAGTGCTGACGTGATCCTCGTGTTCGGCGGCAATGGGCAGCTCGGCCGCGAGTTGGCGCGCGCCGCCGCGCAGAGCGAGGTCGCGCTGACCGCCCTGGCGCACGGCGACGGCGATATTGCCGACAGCGCGGCCGTCACGGCGGCGCTCGCGCGCCACAAGCCGCTTCTGGTCGTGAACGCGGCGGCCTATACCGCCGTCGATCTCGCCGAGAGCAACATCGCTGAGGCCCGGCGCGGCAACGAGATCGGCCCGGCCGTGCTCGCCGCCGCCTGCGCCGGCGTCGGCGTGCCGCTCGTCCATATCTCGACCGATTATGTGTTCGACGGCACCAAGGCTGGCGCCTATGTCGAATCGGATCCGGTTGGCCCGCTCAATGTGTACGGGCGCACCAAAGTCGCCGGCGAAGTTGCCGTGCGCCAGGCACTGCGCCAACACGTCATCCTGCGCACCGCCTGGGTCTACAGCGAGTTCGGGAAGAACTTTCTCAAGACCATGCTGCGCCTGGCCGCGACCCGCGACGAGCTACGCGTCGTCGCCGATCAGGCGGGCTCGCCCACGTCGGCGCGGACCATCGCGGAAGCGATCTTGCGCATCGCGCCGCGGCTTTACGGCGGCGACGATGTCTGTGGCACTTATCATTTCACGGCCGCGGGCGTGACCACCTGGCATGGTTTCGCCAGCCGTATCATTGCTACGGCGGCCCCGCTCACCGGCCGCCATCCCCGGGTCATCGCCATCGCGACGGCGGATTATCCCACGCCGGCGCAGCGCCCAGCCAATTCCCGCCTCGATTGCCGCCGCTTTGCGCAGACGTTCGGCTTTGCCGCCCCGCCATGGACCGACGAGGTGGATCGGACGACCCGCGCAATCGTCGCGGCCGAACAAGCAAACGCTGGCGAAGCAAGAGCAAATCATGTCGCGTAAGGGAATCATTCTCGCCGGCGGTTCGGGCACGCGGCTGCACCCATTGACGATCGTCACGTCCAAGCAGCTGTTGCCGGTGTACGACAAGCCGATGATCTATTATCCGCTATCCGTGCTCATGCTCGCCGGCATCCGCGACGTTCTGGTGATCACGACGCCGCACGACCAGGCCGCATTTCAAAATCTGCTCGGCACCGGAAAACAGTGGGGCTTGCGTATCGACTACGCCGTGCAGCCTGCGCCCGAAGGCCTCGCGCAGGCCTTCGTCATCGGCGCCGATTTCATCCGCGGGCATCCCTCGTGTCTGATCCTCGGCGACAACATCATCCACGGGCACGGCCTGTCCGAGGCGCTGCAGCGCGCCGATCAGCGCCGCGACGGCGCCACCATCTTTGCCTATTCGGTCGATGATCCGCAGCGTTACGGCGTGGTCGAGCTTGGGCCGGACGGCGAGGCTCTCTCGATCGAGGAGAAGCCGCAGACGCCGAAATCGAACTGGGCCGCGATCGGCCTTTATTTCTACGACGAAGACGTGATCGAACTCGCCAAAAGCCTGAAGCCTTCGGCGCGCGGGGAACTGGAGATCACCGACCTCAATCTCCTTTACGCGCGCCAACGGCGGCTTGCGGTCGAGCGGCTCGGCCGCGGCTTCGCCTGGTTCGACGCCGGCACCCACGATTCGCTGCTGGAAGCCGCCGAATTCGTCCGCGTCCTGCAGCACCGGCAGGGCCAACTCGTGTGCGCGCCCGACGAGATCGCGTTCCACAATGGCTGGATCGATGCCGCCCAGCTCAAGGCGCTCGCCGCCAAGCTTAGCAAAACCCAATATGGGCAGCGCCTGTTGGATAATCTGGCAAGATGAAAATGTGGCCCCGCCGCAAGTTGTATCGAGAAATGTTTCCCTTGGCTGACAAAATCCTGGTCAACTCGCAAAGAGTCTCGAGCGACATTGTGGCGTACTGCAAGCGCAACGATCTTGCTCTTGTCGAGCCTTGCATCGTTCATCTCGATTTCGATGCCACCTTGGCGACCAGCAAGACATCAGTGCCGGCAGCTCTACAAGCTGGTCGCTAATTCTCTTTGTCAGCACGATCGAGCCGTGTAAAGGCCATAGCATGTCGATCAGTGTGCGGCAGAGGTTGCTGGAAACAAAGGGGCTGCAACGTCAACACTTTAAACTGGTTTTTGTGTGACGCCGAGGCTGGCAATTAGACGATGTTCTTGATCAGAAGCCGAATGACATAGATTAGCCGAAATGCAAAAGGTGCGTGCTCAATCGATGCTGACTTCAACTCTAACAAATGCGGCGTCTCAAACGACGCCGATGACACAAATCGGCGGCATCCTGAGCAGGACCGGATTGGTGACAGGCTATGGCAATCGCTGGACGCGTGAGCGCGTAACCTCACTGCGCCCGCATCACCGCATTGCCATCTACAAACCCGCCGATGACGGTGTCGAACCGTGGCTGAACCTCAGCAAGGGCGCGCAGCTTCTCCATGTCGCGCCCGGATCGCTGTCGGTGGCCGGCACCGGCGGTTGGTACAGGCCGGAACGCACAACCCGAGCAGCTCGCACTGGCGGCGGATCGACAGCTTACCATCGTTTCGGTCAGCGAGTTGGCGGCGGTCCGGGGCTGCTCATTTCCGGACATCTTGGCTAAAAAATCCCGTTCCACGATGAACTCGCCGATCTTGGCATTCAGCCGCTCGATCTCATGATCGCGCTCCGCCGCGCCTTCGCCGTCGCCGCTCGCGAACGTCGCGCGGCCTGATCCAGCAGCTGCTTCTCCCACGCGTAAATCCAGTTGGGATGCGTCAATCTTCCGGCTCGTTCTCTGCGTCATGCTCCGCTCTGTCTGCTCTGACGGAACGACCCCAATCACAATCAGTCAACCGGTCCCAAACCCGGAAGCCACTTCAGGGCACGCGTGAGGACGCTGACGAAATCCTCAGTCAGGCGAGGATGAGGCGTAGGTCAGAGCCGACGGCGGAGAGGATGGCGTCGGCGGCTGAGCGCGGAAAACCCTTTGCAAGAGATCGCCGATTCATTTATTGTGTACTAAGTGACAAGTTTTCTCGCTCGGGAACTGTTGATGGCTTGCCGGAATGCATCGGTTGCGAGGTCCGCACCGCACGAAATCGGTGTAGGGTTCTTACTCTTACGCTTACAAAGGCCGGTCGTGTCGAGAACTAGTCTGTGACACCACGTCGGTGGCTGGTGAAGGCATGCAACTGGTCTGATTTCGCATTCGCGGGGTATAGCGTCTTTCTCGGCTGCATTTTTTTGACCAACACGCTTCTTTTGGCCCACTACATCTTTGTCTTTGTCGTTCTTCCGACCCTGCTGATCGGCTCGCTGGCCGCTTCCCGGCCCGCCGGACCGGCGCGCAGCTCGACTGCGTTTTACTTGGAGCATCTGGCCGGCCTGTTTGGCCTGTCTCGATCTTTCCTGCTGCGAGCGGCCGCGATCTACGTTTTAGCTCTGTGGCTGTGTACCGTCATTTACGGAAATTCCGGGTGGTGGGATTCTCGGTCTCCCATCGTTTGGCGCGCCGAACATCTCGCTCTCTCCGTCGAAGTCCTCGCGTTTGTGGCGGCGACCGCGTTTTTAATGTCGAAGCAGCCATTTTTTCTAACAGCATTTTTCTCTGTGATGACGGCGATTGTCGCGACGAGCGCTCTGGTCAATATGGTGGAGTTCGCGTTCAATGTGCCGTTTTCTGGCACGCTGTCCGACTTCCGGCTCGTTCCGCAGCTGGGCATGCCGGAGTATTTCGGCTCGACGACGATCAGCCTTACTTATTCGGTGTTTATCGTCGGCGCGATCGGCACGATCGTTGATTCACGATTGTCCTACGCCAGGCTTGCTGTGCTGGGTGCGAGCATCGTCATCCTTCTGCTCGCCGTTCTGTGGACTCAATCTCGTAACGCTATCGTGACGGTCGCGCTCAGCGTCGCAGTCATTGCCGCCATAAAATCTCGCGTGATGAGGTTCGTGATTCCGTTTTTCGTGATCCTTACGATCTTGCTGCTCATAACATTGCCCGGCACGTGGGACGCGCTATTGGTTCGGGGTCTTTCGTATCGGCCGGAAATATGGGGCCGGTACCTCGCCGAAGCGTCGCAACATCCACTTGTCGGCTATGGACAGTTTGCCGATATCGACGTCCCGATGCATGACGGATTTATCGCTTTTCACCCACACAACCTGGTCCTTTCCGCGCAAATTCGCGGTGGCGTTTTCGCCGCCGGTGCGATGCTGGTAATGCTTTTCGGCGGATTATTCTGGACTTGGCGCTACTGGCTCCAGACCGGCAAGCTCACCCCATTTTGTCTCATACTCGTCATCGTGTGCGCGGGCATTGTCGATTACCAGCTGCTGACAACGTTCCCGACGTGGCCGTGGGTCACAATCTGGTTGCCTGTCGGACTAGCCGTGGGAGTGGAACACCTCGCGCGTCGACCCGCACTTCACTGTTGAGGGGCGTGGCAAGCTGCGATCCGCCTCCGGGCCCCTCTTGCCGTTCGCATATCGGTATGGTTTGCTATTTGTTGGTTTTCATTTGTTTAGACAGACCAAAGCCTTGGTGCCATCGATTGCGCGAACGGCGCATTCTGTGAACGCTCGCCGGATTGGACGGCACGAGCGACGCGCTACGGCGCGTGCCACGGCGGATGCTCCTAATGGTGAAGCTCACCAATCGCGGAGGCGCGATCGGACGATTGCTTCAAAACTTCACCCGGACCGGGTGCGCAAACGACTTCTCCAATTTGGACTGACAAGTTGGCAGGCGATCGTCTGCAGGGCACTCGACGCGGAGAGAGCTGCAAGGGAAATTATCGAATGCGGCGCCGTCAATACGGTTCGCTCGAACGTTGTTCGAACTTGAGCATTGCTGCCTCAGCAGGCATTCGAGAACAAGTTCCGCACTGCTCGGAACCGGAAATTGAGAGCCGCCTTGGATTTAAGGTAGCGCACCGTACCTGGCTCGATCCGCAATTTACCGTAGCGCCGGCGCTTCGCCAACTCGAACAAATCGCCTCCGGCGAATAGACGAAACAGCTCTTGATCACTGTCAAGTCCCATTCCTTGTTCAACCCCTTTTTGTGATACCGCCGGTACGATGTTGCCGGCCCTTTTTGGTGCCAGCACAAACGCGCCGGCCGCCACCGCTTCGTAGGCTGCGAAACAGAATGTTTCATAGCATCGAGACCAATTGACGATCACGTCTATCTCATGGGCACGGATCGCATCCGTCATGCTGAACCGCTCTTTAGGGGTAACCACGACTTGAATAAACGTGAGTTTGCTCGAGAAACTTGCACTGGTCGCGCCGAAGTGGAAAAACGAATAGCGTGGATCATTTTGGAAGCGGGACGCAAGCTCTTCGAAAACGTCCCAGCCTTTGTGGTGCCAAGCCCCCGCGGCAAAGCCGATGCGTAGATGCGCTTCGCTTTTACGGGCGAGCAGGGTAGGTTCCATCAGCAACGTGCAATGGGGAAAAACACTTGCAGTGGAATATCGCAGAGGGCTGCGGGTGCGCCAAAACGTGAGTGCTGCTTCCGAAGGTGCGAGCAAATCGGGTCGCAATGCATCGAACAGATACCCCAAACGGGCGAGGTGAAGCTTGCGCCTGGCACCGCCATACATGCAGGTGGTGCAGTCGCGGGAATTCGGCTCTGGCCCATCACAGAATGCAGTGTTGTTGCGAAGCATTGCCGGGTGCTGACACAGTGTAAAAAAGTCATGTACCCAGGCGATCGTCTTGTTCGGTGCGAATGCCTGGGCGAGGTCGACGACCAGCTCGGGAGAAAAACCCAGTAGATGATGCAGCACGAGGAACTCGACGCAAACGAACGAGATCAGCGCGCCCCATCTCCCGCATCAAGGTCGCGAAATCTACGACGCCCACGCGGCTTCCGTTGGCGCGGACAGATACCAGGAAATTCTCCGGTGCAGTATTCTCGGCGAGAACTGGCAGCGGTTGTGCGGGGCAAAGATGAAGATAGACCCAACCGCGATCCGTAAACGCCTGCTCTTCGTCGCCCACACAGTTTTGCAGGCCGCCGAGAACGAGCGCATAGTCATCATGACTTAGACTTATCACCAGCCCGATCGTTTGTGGTTTGATCAGGGAGTCCAGGCTCTTCCGAAGTGGCGTTTCGTCGAATGGCGGCACCGGAATGATCCTCGATAACAATCCCGACGGCGTCTTACTAGCCCAGTGAGCGCACATCTCGGTCGGCATCTAGTCGCTCGCCGATTGGAGCTTCCAAATGGCTCCCTCGGTGAGTTCTGGCAGAATAGCGTCGTTGTCGCAGCGGCAGCGTATTCGGAGCGTCTCCGTACACCTTGTCAGTGCTCGTGAAGATGGAGACCGCTTCCGGGCAGTTTTGCCGCGTCGCCTCGGGTAGGTTCAGGGTGCCGTTTGCGTTGACCGCGAAATCGGTCTGTGGGTCGCCCGCCGCCCAATCGTGCGAAGGCTGAGCCGCGCCATGGACAACTGCCGTGATGGCCTTCCCGTACCGAGCGAAGATTGAATTGATGAGCAAGCGGTAGCGGATATCACCGTCGTGTTGCTGGTAACTCTTGACCTCGATCGCTAGTCGCTGGCGACTCCAGGCAGTGCTCGCGTCGCGGCCGAAAAAGACGCGACGCATGCCATTGGCAATGCCGACGATATCGAACCCCTGGGCGGCGAAGACCCGGGCGGCGAAGACCTGGGCGGCGAAGACCTGGGCGGCGAAGACCTGGGCGGCGAAGAAGCGGACCGATTCCGCCCCGATCAAGCCCGCTGACCCTGTTACCCGCACCGCGCTCATTGCTCTTTGTCCCCCCGGGGCCACGCTAACCGAGTATCGGTTCGAATTTCCAGTAACATCATAACGACCAAGCGCGCTCGATCAACCCCTAGTCGCAAAAAGGCCTCAATATGGCAGACGTTGGAGGGGAAATCCGCCGAGTGGGTCGTCGGGTCCGGGCCGATTTACATAGGAACTCCGGTTTGGGCCGCGCAAAGCTGCGTGAGTTCGTTTAGCGGCCGCGCCCTACGAGTTCGGCGCTAAAACCTCGACCGTCACCACCAATGCCCGCGCGCACGGCGGTAGCTCCTGCTGCACGCCAAGACGCAACCGGGCAATCCTTACGACGGCCACACCCCTCGGCGCGCCGTCATCGCCACCTCCGAACCCCTCACCGGCCGCACCATCGAGCGCGCTGGTTCACCCCTGGGCAGCCGCAAACTCCTTGACCCATTTGCGCGGCATGTTGGTGACCTAAGGCTGTACGGCATTGTTGCCGACCCGGCAAGCGCCGGGGTCGGCCACAATCTCGCGTCCCGCGGGCAGATGCGCGAAGCGGGTTGCGTCGATCTCGCAGCCGGTGTGGCCCTTACCGACGACGACACCTCCCGACGCACCGCCCTGCTGATCCGCGTATATGCTCGCGCCGCTGAGCTTGAAAGCGTCGGAATTGACCTGCAGCAACGCCCCCGGCGCCGGGCTGCGATTGCAGCAAAAGGTGCCGCCGACGATGGTGAGGTGACGATCCTCGAAATTGTTGAAGGCATCTCGCCCCGTAGCAAAAGCAGCGCCGGTATTGTACATCGACGTACAACTGTTGAATGTATTGTAGACATTCCAATTGCCGAACACCGCTATCCCATTTCCGGTATTGCCGACCGCGGAGCATTTGTTGAAGGTGTTGTACGCGGACATGTCGGTCACGCTGATGCCGTTGTGATTGCCTGCTCCGTTCTTGACGCTCACCGCGTTGAACGTATTGTGGTTCGATCGCAACAGCTTGAACGGCCTGCCATTCGCCCCACCCTGGTCGATGTTCGCATTGTCGAGCTTGCTCCAGTTGAGGCCATTGGTGTCGAACCCGAACACGAATTGCTGGCTGGTGTTGACGATCGTGATATCGGCGATCGTCGCGTAGGATTGCCGGTCGACGTTTAGAGTGTGTCCGCCGCTCTTGGTCCCGTTTCCACAATAGAAGCAGCTCAGCTTCTTGATCGTGTTCATATAGCCGGTGTCGAAGCTCAAGGTGTCCGTCTGCCCCGGCATCTCGACGAGATTGCTCACGGCAATGTCGCTCACTTCGGAGTTTACCACATAGAGCAACGACAGCGCCGTTGCCGACGGCCCCGCATGGCCGGAGCCGTCGATCGTCAGGTGCGAAATCTTCACATTCGAGACCGGCGCACGAAGCACTTGCGCTGACGGATCGCCGCCGCGGTTCGGGATATCAGATCGTAGCGGGAATTTATTGGCGAACTGGCCGGAAATCCGGGCGGTATCATCGCTGACCGATGTGATCTTTACGACTTCCTGGGTCGATATCAACGGCGAATTGGGCCCGTTACTGGCGACTGCCGAGTCCGAGATCAGGACGTAGGAACCGGCAACGATTCCGGCCGCGGCCATACCTCCAGGCACGAGCGTGAAGCTATTGCGCGTGGCGTCTTTCGCGAAGCGCTGCTTCGGGCCGAGGCCGCCTCCTTTGATCGTCAGCACCTTGATCGGCGCCTCGCCCATCAGCTTCAGGGTCACGCAATTTTGGCCTTCCCTGGCTCCGGCGATCGTGGTGCCGTCCGCGGTAATCGGCGCGAGACTTCCGCTGATCAAATATGTGCCGCAGGGAAAGAACAACACGCCGTTTGTTTTCGGCAACGCCGCGATGGCGGAATTGATGGCCGCAGTGGCCTCCGTGGTCCCGTCGCCTCGCGCACCGAAATCTTTGACATCGATTTTCTTGGTCGACGGTGCGGCGACGGCGGCGGACGCAACGACGAGCGTCGCCACGATAGTCCTAAGCACCACCGCAATGGCACCGTCGCTACGGGCGCGGGCCTTCCGGCGTACCAGCCGTAACGTCGCAAACAAACCTGAATTGACCGGCGGAGGCCAACGACTCATGGTCGCTCGCGTCGTGGAATACCGGCCAATGTGGCGACGCGCATCAATCCCATGAAATCGAAACCGCCGAAGTTCTGACAATGTCACCAAACATACGAGCATTCGAGGCAATTGTCGAACGGCACTGTGGTAGCGCCGGGAAGCGGAGCGACCGCGCCAAGCTACCGGCGAGATTTGCGGTGTGTTACAGTTTATGCCGTGCCAGGAGCTCCTCTGGGCAAATCGACGTGACCGCGCCTGTTCTAGCCGACGCCGCTGCCGGCCATTGGCGCGCGGCGGGACGGCGGATTTCTCCTGCTCGGCAAGGCGGGTGACGACAAGGTGCTCGTCCAATCGCCGTATGCGCCGCGCCCGACATTGATGACCAGGGCCGAGTTCGAGGCGGCCTGCGACGGTCGCATGGTGCTGATGACGCGCCGCGCCAGCCTCACCGATCTGTCGCGCCGGTTCGACGTTACCTGGTTTTTCGGCGCCATTTACAAGTACCGGCACCAATTGGCCGAGGTCGTCGTCGCCTCTTTCTTTCTGCAGCTCTTCGCGCTCATTTCGCCGCTGTTTTTCCAGGTCGTCATCGACAAAGTCCTTGTCCATCGCAGCTTGAGCACGCTCGATGTGCTTATCATCGGGCTCGTCACCATCTCGGTGTTCGAAACTATCCTCGGAATTCTGCGCACTTATCTGTTTGCGCATACGACAAATCGCATCGATGTCGAGCTCGGCGCGCGGCTGTTCCGGCATTTGTTGGCGTTGCCAATCGGCTATTTCCAGGCGCGGCGGGTCGGCAACTCCGTCGCGCGCGTCCGCGAGCTGGAAAACATCCGCAACTTCCTGACCAGCTCCGCACTTACGCTAGTCATCGATTTGTTCTTCACCTTCGTGTTCCTGGCGGTGATGTTCCTCTACTCGCCGCTGTTGAGCCTGATCGTGCTGGTAGCTTTCCCGTTCTACATCGGCATCTCGGCCGGCGCGACGCCGCTGTTCCGCAGGCGGCTCGACGAGAAGTTCGCGCGCGGCGCCGAAAACCAGGCCTTCCTAGTGGAAAGCGTCTCCGGCATGGAGACGCTCAAGGCCATGGCTGTGGAGCCGCAGATGCAGCGCCGCTGGGAGGAACAGCTCGCCGGCTACGTTGCGGCGAGTTTTCGCGTCTTGCGGCTCGGCAACACGGCGAGTAATGCCGTGCAGCTCGTAAGTAAGCTTGTCACTGCCGGCGTTCTCTATTTCGGGGCCAAGCTGGTTATCGATGGAGACCTGACCGTCGGCGAACTAGTGGCCTTCAATATGCTCGCGGGCCGCGTCAGCGCGCCCGTGCTACGGATCGCGCAAATCTGGCAGGACTTCCACCAGGCGCGGCTGTCGATCGCGCGCCTCGGCGACATCCTCAACACGCCGGCCGAGCCGACGTTCAAACCCACCCGCGCCGCAATGCCGGCGATCCGCGGCGAGATTGCGTTCGAGCACGTCACCTTCCGCTATCGCATCGACGGGCCGGAAGTCTTGCACGACGTCACCTTCAAGGTCGCACCCGGCCAGATGATCGGCGTCATCGGACCCTCCGGTTCAGGCAAGAGCACCCTCACGAAATTAATCCAACGGCTTTACGTGCCCGAAAGTGGTCGCGTCCTTGTCGACGGCGTCGATCTAGCCATGGTTGATACCGCGTGGCTGCGACGGCAAATCGGTGTCGTCCTGCAGGAAAATATCCTTTTCAACCGCTCGATCCGCGACAACATTGCGCTCGCCGATCCCGTGTTTCCGATCGAGCGCGTCATCACGGCAGCAAAGCTTGCTGGCGCACACGATTTCATCCTAGAATTGCCGGAGGCTTATAACACCATCGTCGGAGAGCGCGGCGACACCCTTTCGGGCGGCCAGCGGCAACGGGTCGCGATCGCGCGCGCACTGATCACGGACCCGCGCATTCTAATCTTCGACGAGGCGACGAGCGCGCTCGATTACGAGAGCGAGCGCGTTATCCAGGAGAATATGAAGGAGATCGCCAAGGGCCGGACGGTCATCATCGTCGCACACCGTCTTTCCACCGTGCGCCGCAGCGACCGCATCATCACCATCGATCGCGGCCGACTTGTCGAGTACGGCACGCACGACGAACTGATCAGGACCGGCGGCAGCTACGCGAACCTCTACCGGTCGCAGGCAGGCATCCATGAAGTCCATTGAGAATAATGTGCCGTTCAAGCGCAAGAAGCGCCCGGACAGCGACGATCTCGCATTCCTTCCGGCGGCGCTCGAAATTGTCGAGACGCCAGCCTCGCCAATCGGCCGTGCGATCGCCTATTCCCTCGTCGGCCTCTCCTGCATCGCGCTCGCCTGGGCCTGTTTCGGCCGGGTCGACATCGTTGCCTCGGCGAAAGGCAAGATCATCCCGAGTGGGCGCAGCAAGGTCATCCAACCGTTCGAGGCCGGCGTCGTGCGGGCCATTCTTGTTCACGACGGACAAATGGTCAAAGCCGGCGAGACCCTGATCGAGCTCGATCCGACCATGGACGAGGCGGAATGGAAACATTACGAAAGCGATCTCATGGCCGCTCAGCTCGACGTGGCGCGGCTGCAGGCGGAATTGGCCGATGGCGATCCACTGACGAATTTCATGCCGCCGGCCGATGCGCCGCCGGCGCTGATGGCGCTCCAGCGCAAATTCCTCCTCGACCAGACCGCCGAACAGAAGGCGAAACTTGCCGTTCTTGACCGGCAACGCCAGCAGAAGGTGGCCGAGCGCGAAGCGATTGCGGCGACCATCGGCAAATTGGAGGCATCGCTGCCCATCCTGCAGGAGCGCTTGGAGATCCGCAAAACCCTCTACGAGCATACGACCGGCTCCAAAGCGAATTATTTGGAATTACTGCAGCCGTTCGTCGAAGCGCAGCACGAACTCGAAGTGCAGAAACGCCACTATGACGAGTTGGCGGCGACAATCGCCGCGATAGACGAACAGCGGAAGCAATCCGATGCGGAGTACCGACGGGCGCGCTACGGCGAGCTCGTCGAGACCGAGCGCAAGGCTAAAGGCCTCAGCGAAGACCTTATCAAGGCGCGGCGCCGCGCCGCGCTGCAGGTCCTCACGGCGCCAGTCGACGGTACGGTTCAGCAACTAGCGGTACACACGATCGGGGGTGTCGTGACACCGGCGCAAACATTACTCGTCGTGGTGCCCATCGAGAGTCACATCGAGATCGAGGCTATGGTGCAGAATCGGGACGTTGGCTTCGTGAATGCCGGCCAGGACGTGGAGATCAAGATCGATGCTTTCAATTTCAACCGCTATGGCCTCATCGACGGCAAGGTCGTGAGCGTTTCGTCGGATGCGATCACGCGCGACAAGCCGTCGGATAGAGCGAACCCCAATCAGCAAGGCGCACAGGACGAATTGAGCGAACCGACGAACCAAGAGCTAGTCTACGCCGCCCGCGTCTCGCTCGCCCGGACACAGATGGAGGTGGAAGATAGGCTCCTCAATCTCTCGCCCGGCATGGCTGTCACCGTCGAGATCAAGACGGGATCGCGCCGGATCATCAGTTATCTGCTCTCTCCGCTTCTCAAGTATAAACAGGAGGTGCTGCGTGAACGATAGAAACGGAGAAGGGGCCTCGAACTCGCTACTGAAGAGATCGCACATCTATCTTCTACTCACTACGGGCACTTCGATCTGATGACGGAGCCTTGATTAGTTCGACTGATTCAGAAAGCCGCATTAAGTTGTAATTGCGACTCGGATAGTCGGCGAGATTCACATTCAGCGGAGGGGCTGAGACGGGTCTCGGAACGATAGCGGATAGTGCCTCGCGATCGGCAGGGGCGCAATGCTCAGCCGCCCGTGTTTCGTCTGGTTGCAGCAGAATCGCTGGCGCAGATGAGGCTGGTGCTCTTTTCTCGTCCGGGCAATCTATGGTAGCATATGACCATGAGGGGATTTTTCGGTAACCCGCGTCGCATCTTGATCGTCATTCACGATCTCGTCGCCACTGCGGCGGCGATCCTGGCTGCATTCTATTTTCGCTTCGAAACTGCTGGCCTCGCGGAGCGCTTCGACTGGCTAATAATCTTCCTGCCCGGCTATCTGGTGTACGCTGGCGTGGTTTATTGGCTTTTCCAGCTCTATATGGGGAAGTGGCGTTTCGCATCGCTGCCGGATCTTTGGAACATCGTCCGCGCAGCGACCGTGCTGGCGCTTTCGCTGCTTGTGCTCGATTACGTGCTCGTCTCGCCGCAGATTTACGGCGTTTTCTTTTTCGGCAAGGTCACGCTTGCGCTCTACTGGCTGCTGCAGATGTTCCTTCTCGGCGGGCCGCGCATTGCCTATCGTCAGTTCAGGCGCGCGCGCACGCAGCGCCGCGCCAACGGCACGCAAGCGATTCCGACGCTGGTGGCCGGTCGCGCGGCGGATGTCGAAGTCCTCCTACGCGCAATCGAGAGCGGGGCGGTCAGCAAAATCAAGCCGGTAGGGATTCTGTCGCCTTCGCTGGCCGACCAGGGCCAAGCGCTACGCGGAATTCCGGTGCGTGGCTATCTGACGGACATTGATAAAGTCGTCTCCTCGCTGGCGTCCAAGAATATACACGTCGCTCACCTGGTGCTGACACCGGATGTGCTTGCGCCGGAAGTCCATCCGGAAACGATGCTTATGCAGGCGCGGCGGCTCGGCCTTGCCACCAGCCGCCTGCCTTCGCTCGAAAGCGGTGAGGAAGCGCTGCGCTTGGCGCCCGTCAACGTCGAGGACCTGTTGCTGCGCCCGAGCGTGAAGATCGATTACCGGTGGCTGGAGAACTTTATCAAAGGCAAGACGGTCGTGGTCACCGGCGGCGGCGGCTCGATCGGTTCCGAGATCTGCGATCGTGTCGTCAATTTCGGCGCACGCCGGCTATTGATCCTGGAAAATTCGGAAGCGGCTTTGCATGCAGTGCTCGAGAAGCTCACGGCCAAATCGGCCGCTACCGAAGTCGCAGGACACATTGCCGACATCCGCGATCGCGAACGAATTTTTCGCCTGATAGAAGATGCCGAACCCAACCTGGTATTTCATGCCGCCGCTCTCAAGCATGTCTCGCTCGTAGAACGCGATTGGGGCGAGGGGATCAAGACCAACGTCTTCGGCTCCGTCAACGTCGCCGACGCGGCGCTCGCCGGCGGTGCCGAAGCGCTGGTGATGATATCGACCGACAAGGCGATCGAGCCGGTTTCCATGCTTGGCGCGACCAAGCGGCTCGCCGAAATGTACTGTCAAGCCTTGGACGCCGACGCTGCGCGGGGCGCCGATGGCGGCAAGCCGCCGATCCGCATGATTGCTGTCCGCTTCGGCAACGTGCTCGCCTCCAACGGCTCAGTTGTCCCCAAATTCAAGACGCAGATCGAGGCCGGCGGGCCGGTGACCGTCACGCACGCGGACATGGTTCGCTACTTCATGACCATTCGCGAAGCTTGCGACCTCGTCATAATGGCGGCCAGCCACGCGCTCGGTCCCGCGCGTTCGGCGCACTCGGTCTACGTGCTCAACATGGGACAGCCGATCAAAATTTTCGATCTTGCCGAACACATGATCCGTTTGAGTGGTCTGGAGCCCGGACGCAACGTCGACATCGTGTTCACCGGCATCCGCCCCGGCGAGCGGCTCAAGGAAATATTATTCGCCCGCGAGGAGCCGAGCACGGACATCGGTATCGCCGGCGTCGTCGCCGCCACCCCGGTCTGCCCGCCGCTGGAAGTGGTTAGAGAATGGATTGCGAAGCTCGATCGGGGCCTCGGCCTCGCGTGTCCTGAACGCGCCGCGATCGTCGGCGTACTGCGTGAGGCGATGCCAGATTTCCACGGCCAAGCGTCATGAAGCCCGGCCGGCTATGTCGTCGGCCTCGCAGCGTCTATTGCTAGCGGACGATTGGCGATCACAACGTTTGGCAACACCGGGGCGAGCTTGCTAGCGGGCATTGGAAAGGCGCACGTTCGTCTCCGCCGGTTTGCGAACCCTTCCATTATCGTCAAGGCATTTTCGCTCGGGATTTTCTGCGGCTTTGTCTTTTCTTGGTTAACACCTTCTTAACTGCAAATCGCACACCATTTGTCATGGTTAACAATGGAGCGCCGCAATGATCAACATCCTATTTATGGTGGTGTCGGCGGAGACAGGCGTTATTGCCGCTCTGCTCTGGAAATTCATGGTCTCGTAGGGGCCGCCTGAGTTGGTTGCGAAACACTACTTCGCCATGTAGAGCTGGAAAAAGCCCGCCGGTGTATTACCAGATAGCCGGGGGGAATGATCATCAGCCAATCGAAGAGCGCCGCAAGGTCCCGGTGTTCGGAAGCAAGGATGGAATACAACCAGCGCCGCCGCCGTGGCGACGTGATCGCGCGTGACGATCCGAATGCGGCGCGTCACCTTCTTCGCGACCCTAGATCGTGCTAACGAGAAAAGAGCACAAATCTCGTTTGTGCCAGTGATCCTGCCGCAACCAGGCTGAGCATTGCGCCCCTGCCGGTGGAGCGATAGGAGTGGTGGCAGGCACCAACGCGGGATTCCTCGTCGCGACACGTTGCGTCCGGATGACGATCGAGCCAATTAACGATGGGATGACAGCCATCTGGGCGGTCCGCGGCGCAATGATTGCGGCTTTTTCCGCATTCCTATGCGTCGGTTTGATTGTGGCTTTGCGTCCCTTGCTGCAGCGCTTTGCGCTGGCGAAGCCGAATGCCCGTTCCTCGCACCGCGAACCGACGCCTCGGGGCGGCGGTATTGCCGTGATCGCGGCGACTGTCGCGGCGACCGAGCTCGGGATGTTCAATCTCGGCAGCGCGATCGCGGCGCCGCTGATGACCGTCATCGCTGCCGCTGTCGTGATGGCGGCTGTCGGCGCTGCCGACGACATCCGTTCGCTCGCCGTTGCGCCGCGGCTCGTCCTGCAGGCGCTAGTCATCGCCGCGGTGATCTACGCATTACCGGATCATTTGCGCGTCGTACCCGTTGTGCCGTGGTGGATCGAACGAGTGTCGCTGTTCGTCGGCGGATTGTGGTTCGTCAATCTCGTGAACTTCATGGACGGTATCGACTGGATGACCGTCGCCGAGGTCCTTCCGATTACCGGCGCACTAGTGGTCCTGGGATGTCTGGGCGCGCTTACGCCCGACAGTGTTGTCGTGGCGCTGGCGCTTGGCGGCGCGATGCTCGGCTTTGCCTATTTCAACCGACCGGTTGCCACGCTTTTTCTCGGCAACGTCGGTAGTCTGCCGATAGGCCTTTTGCTCGGCTGGCTCCTGGTCCTCCTCGCCGGCCAGAACAACCTCCCCGCCTCTTTGCTGCTGCCACTGTACTACCTCGCCGATGCCACGCTCACGCTTCTACGGCGCTTGCTGAGCGGTGAACGCATCTGGCAGGCGCATCGCACGCATTACTATCAACGCGCCACCGACCGCGGCTTTACGGTAACGGAGATCGTAGCGCGGGTCTTTGCCATCAATCTCGGCCTTGGCGCTCTCGCCTTGGCGACCGTGGTTGCACACAGCCGCACCGTCGATATGGCCGCGCTGGCATGCGGCGCGGTGCTGGTCGGCTGGCTTCTCTGGGCATTTAGCCGCGGGCGAAAGTACCCCTCATGCCGGTAGGAGCTTGCGCGAAGCGCGGCCGCGTGGCCCTCGGACGCGCGGCACCGCATCCTCGCGGAGCTAAATAGGAGCCAGCTTTTTGATCGATACTTGACCTATTGATTATTGGCGGTCCCGGCAGAACTCGAACCTGCGACCTTCGGTTTAGGAAACCGCTGCTCTATCCGGCTGAGCTACGGGACCGATTGAAGAATTTCAATCCTGGGTACTTTTTAGGTACCAGTTTTCGTTCATGTAACATTCCTGTGTATAGCATCCC
>CAWIHU010000006.1:0-412420 GCA_963836095.1 uncultured Pseudomonadota bacterium | reverse complement strand
TTGGGTCTAGCCACCTCTAGAACACGTTCCTCGAGTGAGCGAGATTCGTAATTTTGTATCGCAAAGAGGGACAATTGTCAATGATAAAGAGACGAAGGGCTAGGCGGCCAGGCAGCGCCTTGCCCGGAGGGCGATCGATGGCTATCGTCCAACACATGACCACGGTATCGATCAAGCAAGCAAAAGACCGCCTGACGGCGCTGGCGCGTCTCGTCGAGAGGGGCGAAACGGTCGTGGTCACCCGCAACGGCAAGCCGGTGTTCGATCTCGTTCCGCATCGCGCGAAGGCGCTGTCTCTGGAAGCCGGCGACGTATTTTTGAAGCGGCGCGGCGTCAAAGAAGTGTTTCCCTACGTGGCGGAAGATTTTGATGCGCCGATGCCTGAGGACTTTTTGCTCAAACCGCTGCCGTAACCTGCTCCTTCTCCCCGCACGCGGGGAGAAGGTCGGGATGAGGGGGCCTCTCCGCAGAGTCTGAGCAGCGCCGCAATGTCTGCTGCGCGCTTCGATCGGCACCGCTCAGAGTTGCGGCGGCGCCCCCTCACCCTCGCTGCGCTCGACCTCTCCCCGCACGCGGGGAGAGGTGAAATTGAAGCCGCCGCGAGCTTACCGCCCCTCGCGCGCCCAGGTCCAGGCGACACTGCCGAGCAACAACAACAGGCCGAGAAAGCCGGCGAACGCCGGCAACACGCCGATGCCGCGGACCACGCTGGCGTCGCGCATTTTCAGGCCGATCCAGTCGTCGCCATGGTAGGTGTCGCCGGAGCGCACGGCGAGGATGCGCGGCACGGTGAGGCCGTGGCCGTCATCGAGCCGGCGGGAATTGCCGCCGGTCGCCGACGCGATCGGGGCGAGTACCGACGTGGTCGAAGTGACTTCGGCGAACTCGCGCGGATTGGCCGGGCCGATATTGACGAGCGCGGTGACTTTGCCGTCGGTCGCGCGCCATAGCCCGAGTTCGTTCGCCGGAACGCTCGCTTCCCACACGCCCGGCTCCTTTGGATCGAGTTTGAGCGTGCGGGTTGCGCCGGCGGGCGAGGTGAGTGTCATGTCGGCGACGGTTTCGCCCATGGTCTGCCGCCGCACGATCAAATCGTGGCCGCTGACGATGAGCCGCAGCGATTCTTCCTCGAGCTCGGGCTCTTTCATCAGCCAGTGCGACAGCCGCCGCAGCAGATCGAGATGCGGGCCGCCGCCTTCGAAGCCGCGCGCCCACAGCCAGATATGGTCGGACAGAAGCAGCGCGACGCGGCCTTCGCCTTCGCGCGAGAGCACGAGCAATGGATTTTTGTCGGGGCCCTGCATCACCGTCGTGCCGGTCGCAGTTGCGGGTGTCGATCATGCGGAACCAGCGGCTCCAGTGCGGCGGGTCGCTGTCGGAGCCTTCGAGGTCGCGCGTCACCGGATGACGCTTGCCGAGCTCGGTCAGCCGGGCGTGAAAGCCGCGCTCGGTGATGTTGCCGTCGGGCTCGGCGGGCAGAATGGCGTTGAGCGGCGTGCGCCAGATGCTGGTCGGGCTCGCATAATCGGGCCCGGCGGCGACCAGCACCGCGCCGCCGTCGCGCACATAGCGCGTGATGTTGTCGAAATAGATCATCGGCAGCACGCCCTGGCGGGCGTAGCGGTCGAAGATGATGAGCTGAAACTCGTTGATCTTCTGCTGAAACAATTCGCGGGTCGGGAACGCGATCAGCGACAATTCGTTGATCGGCGTGCCGTCCTGCTTTTCCGGCGGCCGCAGAATGGTGAAGTGGACGAGGTCGACCGAGGCGTCCGACTTGAGGAGATTGCGCCAGGTGCGCTCGCCGACATGCGGCTCGCCGGAGACGAGCAGCACGCGCAGCTTGTCGCGCACGCCGTCGATCGACACCACGGCGCGATTGTTGACGGTGGTGAGTTCGCCGTCGAGCGGGGCTGCTTCGATCTCGACGATGTTGGGGCCGCCATGGGGGATCGGGATGTCGACATTCTGCGCCACGCCGACCGGCACGGGGCCCGTCTCCACCACCTCGCCGTCGCGGCGCACCGTCACCTGCGCGGTGCGCGCATTGGCGCCCTGATCCTCGACCCTATAGGTGATGGTCTGCGGCTGCCCGACGATGCCGAAGCGCGGCGCGGCGATCAGCGCGACGCGGCGGTCGCGCTCGTTCTTGTTGCCGGTGACGAGGGCGTGGAGCGGCGCGGCAAAGCCGAGCGCGCCGGCGTCGGGAGGCACATCGTGGACGCGGCCGTCGGTGATCATGATGACGCCGGCGACGCGATCGGGCGGCACGTCGGCGAGGCTCGCGCTCAGCGCGGAGAACAGGCGGGTGCCGTCGGTCTCGGCGTTCGACTGACCGGCCTCGACCACGCGCACCTCGAGCCCGGGCACGCGGCGCAGCCGCTCGGTGACGGCCGCGCGCGCCGCTTCGGTCTGCCGCGCGCGGTCGCCGAACTCCTGGCTGGGGCTCTTGTCGACCACGACGACGGCGACCGAGTTGAGCGGATCGCGGTCCTCGCGCGTGAAGGAGGGGTTCGCCAGCGCCAGCACGATGAAGCCGAACGCGACCGCGCGCACGATCGGCGCCGCGGCTGCGCGTGGCGATCAGCAGCAGCGCCAGCACTGCCGCCACGGCGGCGGCCGCCCAGAGAATTTCCGAGCTGACGAGCGGGGCGAACGCGATACCGAAGTTCATCTTCAACACACCATTGTTCGGACGTAGCCGGCGCGCGAATAGGCGAGAATATGCTTATCGCGCGTCACCAGCACCATGCGGGCTTCGCGGGCTGTCGCGATGATGATGCGATCGGCCGGATCGTTGGGCGGCGAACCCGGTAATTCGCACGACCCTGCGAGAATCTCGATCGTAAGTTCGGACAGCGCCGCTTCCATCATGTGCGAGGTCTGTTGAAACCATTTTGCAACGGGCATCGTGAGC
The DNA here is from genome assembly GCA_963836095.1 of uncultured Pseudomonadota bacterium. Classification (GTDB taxonomy): domain Bacteria; phylum Pseudomonadota; class Alphaproteobacteria; order Rhizobiales; family Xanthobacteraceae; genus BOG-931. The sequence continues at coordinate 409,503 of CAWIHU010000006.1, read as the reverse complement.
ACGATCTGGTTTTTGCGCACAAGATTGGCAATCTCCCAGACGCTGATTGCAGACACGTTGAGTTTGCCGCGGGCGACCGCCTTGCGCGCATCGGTAGCCAACTCAATGCCTTCAGCCAGCCAAAGCAGGGCGCAGGTATCGAGCAGAAAATCATTCATTCAGCAGCCGACCTTCTTCCGCGTTCCACTTGTCGCCGGACGGCGCTGTGAGATCGGTACCCGGGAGGATCGTCAGCGTGCCGGCCATGCAACCAAATGGGTCGCGTTTCGGCGTCGGTGCCGCTTGCGGGGGCAACTCGGCCTCACGGCGAAACGTGACCTTGCGTGCAGCCAGGTCGACGGCTTCGGTCCGCCAGCCGAACTTCAGCCAAGCGCGGGCGTGCGAATGGCCGGTCGCGTTGTTGCTCCACCAGGCTTCATGCTCGTAGGCACTCTTGGGCAGTTTGAAGCCCAAAATCTTCTCGATTTCACCAAAGCCCATACGCCGCAACGCTTGGTCCGTCCGGGCCAAGAACTGCTGTAATGCTTCATATTTGCCCATAGCGAATCTCCGATCGACGCAAGGCGATAAGTATCATATGAACTTACTATTTCAATAGTAAGCTTTCCTACTGCCCCAAGCGTTCGAGCAGCGCCGGCACGTGGACCTGATCCGCCTTGTAGTTGCCGGTGAGCGTGTACATGACGATGTTGACGCCGGCGCGGAAGGCGAGTTCGCGCTGCCGCGGCTCGTCCTCGACCATCGGCAGCATCGGCTGGCCGTCCGGCCGGATCGCCCAGGCGCCGGCGAGGTCGTTGGACGTGATGATGATGGAGGAGACGCCGTCGCTGGCGCGCACCGGACGCGAACTATCCTCGTTGTCGCTCGCCGGCAGCGCCTCGACCCAGAGCTGGCCCGAATTGAAACGGCCGGGGAAGTCGCGCAACAGATAGAAGGTCTTGGTCAGAACATGGTCGCGCGGCACCGGCTCGAGCTCGGGGATGATCGAGCGAGCCGAGGATTTTGCGCAGTTCGAGCATGCCCGGGCTGCGCGTTTCGCCGCCGGCGCCCGGCGGCGCCACCACCGCGTCGCGGGTATCGAACAGCACCGTGCCGCCCTGCTTCATGTAGGTGTCGATGCGTTTGAGCGCTTCGCTCGAAGGGGCGCGGGGCGCCCGGCACGATCGGCCAGTAAATCAGCGGGTAAAACGCCAACTCGTCGCGCGCGATGTCGAGCCCGACCGGCTCGCCGCCCTCGAGCGCGGTGCGTTGCGCCAGAAACAAAGTAAGGCCGCCGAGACCGGCTTTGCTGATGGAATCGACCTCGGTGTTGCCGGTGACGACATAAGCGAGCCTGGTCTCGAGCACCGCCGGCGGCGCCGCCTGGTCCGGTGCTTCGCCGGCGTAGGCGCGCGGGACGGCAAACGCGGCGACGACGAACAGAGCCAGCAAGGCTGCGGCACCGCGCACGGTGCGCGGCAGGAGCCGGGCAAGACCGCCGCCGAGGTAGAGCACGATCAGCGTATCGAGCGCGAGCAGAGCGAGCGCGGCGAGAAAGATCGGGCCGCGCAGATCGCGCGGTTCGGTGGCGCGGTAAACGTCGCGGCTCGCCGTCGTCAGGGCCGAGAAATCGAGCGGGCCGAGCCGGTCGGTCGCGGCCAGCGTGTTGACGGCGAGCATATTTTCCGGCGGCCCATAGAATCCGGGCGGATGATCGGCGTTGGCGTTGCCGGAGAAATCCGCCGCCACCGGCCGCGCCGTCGGCGGCGGCGCGACAAAGGCGCCGAAGCCGTCGAGCGCGTGGCTCGGCGGCAAGACTTCGCGTGCCACTTCGCGCGCCGCCTTGCCCTTCGCACTGTCGGCCGCGACGTGGCTGGTCGCGGCGGCGAGCGAGACGATGCGCCGCAGCATCTCGACGAAGGTGCCGGACAGCGGCAGGTCCGACCAGCGGGTGTCGCCGGTGACGTGGAAGAGGACGATCAGACCCTTGCCGTGCCGCGCCGCGGTGACGAGCGGCGTGCCGTCGGCGAGCGTCGCCCAGGTGCTTTCGCTCAGCGCGGAATCCGGTTCGGCCAGCACCTGGCGGCTCACCGTCACGTCGCTCGGGATCGGCAGGCCGGCGAACGGGCTCTCGCGCGAGAACGCCGCCAGCGGCTGCGGTTTGTCCCAGCTCAGGCTGCCGCCGAGGATACGACCGCCGCGCCGCAGCCGTACCGGAACGAGATCGTCGTCGGAGGCGGCAAGCCGCGGTCCGGCGAAGCGTACCAACACGCCGCCCTCGTCGATCCAGTGGGCGAGACGGTCATGAGCGTCGCCGGCGACGTTGCCGACGTTGGCGAGCACCAGCATCGGCAGGTTCTGATCGATGAAATGCGTCACCGCTTCGGCGGGCGATTCGCCTTGCGCGAGGCGCACATCGGCGAACGGGCCGAGCGCGCGCTCGATGTAATAGCTCGACGACAGCAGCGGCTGCGAGGTGTCGGCGGTGGCGCCGGAGACGATGCCGACGGTGCGGCGGCTCGAGCGCTTGTCGAGCAGCTGCACGGCGCCGGCGGAACGTTCGCCGACGATGTCGATGCGCGCAATGTCGTTGCGGATTTCGACCGGCAGATCGAACTCGGCGGTGGTTTCGGTGTCCGCGGATTTGAATGTGAAGGTGGCTTCGCCGAGCGGCAGGCCCTTGAGGTCGAGCGCGCGCACGGTGCCGGCCTCCGCCGCGCCGGCCGAGGCGCGCAGCACTTTGACGCCGAGCGCGCCGGCGGCGTTGTCGGCCGCGGTGAGCGCGCGCGGCCCGGCGATGCCGCCGGCGACGATCGTGATCGGGCGGCGGCCGAGCGCTTGCGCCAGGCTCGCCGCGAACGCGTCGCCGCCGCCGAGAGCGAGCCCGTCCGACAGCCAGATCAGTTCGACATCGCTGGTGGCGGCGAGAAACCGCGTGATCGCGGGCAGCGCCTCGGCGCGCTCGATGGTGTGCGGCGTCGGCTTGATCTGGTGCAGCCGCACGCGCGCCGAACCGGCGGTGGTGAACGAAATGTCGCGCGGCCCGTCGCCGAGCGGAACGAGCGCGACGGCGCGGTGGTCGGCGTCCGCCCGCGCGAGAATGTCGTCGGCGGTGCGCAAGCGCGCGTCCCAGGTCGTGGCGGCGGCCCAGTCATTGTCGATCAGGATGGCGATCGGCCCGTGCGTCTTGGTCGCCGCGACCGGCGGATTCCACAGCGGGCCCGCGGCCGCGAAGATCAAGAGCGCCGCGAGCGCGAGCCGCATCAGGGTCAGCCACCACGGCGTCCGCGCCGGCGTCTCTTCGCGCGGCGCCACGTCGAGCAGGAGGCGCGTCGGCGGAAACTCGATGCGGCGGGGCCGCGGCGGCACCAGGCGCAGCAGCCACCACAACACCGGCAGCGTCAGCAATCCGATGAGAACGAGCGGTTCGGCAAATCCGAGCGAAAAGGCGCCCATCATGCCGGCACCATCGGCGCGGATGCGCGCGGCGCGCCGGCGCCGCGCTGCTGGCCCGTCGAGGCGCCGATGCGGGCGTGGAGCGCGAGCAGAAGCTCGCCCGGCGGCCGGTCGGTGCGGTGGATGATGAAGCTCCAGCCCAGCCGGTCGGTCTCGGCGCGGATGTCGGTGCGGTGGCGGCGGATGCGCGCGGCATAATCCGCCCGCCAGGCCTCGGCACGGCCGGCGGTGATGCGGCCGGCGCCTTCAGGTTCGATGAACTCGATGCGGCCCCAATACGGAAACGTCTCTTCGGCCGGATCGACGATCTGCACGACGTGGCCGCGCGCGCCGTTGCCGGAGAGCTGCGTGAAGGTGTGGCGGATGTCGGCGATGTCGCTCCAGAGGTCCGACAAGAGCACGATCTCGGCGAGCGGGGAGGGCACGAAGCTCGGCGGCAGGCTTGTGCGTTCGCCGCGGTCATGCAGGATCGCCTGCGCCATGCGCTCGATCACGTTGCGGCTGCCGGTCGGCGGCATCAGGCCGGGGATGCCGACGCGCTCGCCGCCTTCGACCAAAACCTCGGCGAGCGCCAGCGCGACGACCAGTGCGCGGTAGAGCTTGGTGTCGCGCACGAGCGGCGAGGCGAACACCATCGACGGCGAGCGGTCGGGCCAGATCCACACCGTGTGCGCCGCTTCCCATTCCAGTTCGCGCACATAGAGATGATCGTCCCGCGCCGAGCGCCGCCAGTCGACGCGGGCGGCCGGCTCGCCGGAGACGAAGCGGCGGTACTGCCAGAAATTCTCGCCGGGCCCGGCGCGGCGGCGGCCGTGCAGGCCGTGGATCACGGTGGCCGCGACGCGGCGTGCTTCCAGCATCAGGCGCGGCATCGTGGCGGCGAGGGTGCGGCCGTCGCCGACCGCGCGTTGCACCGCCGGGATGTCGTGATGAAGGACGCGCCTCTGTTCGACCGCCATTCCGCGCTTATCCGATTCGCGCCTTCAGGCGCGCGATGACGCCTTCGATGCTCTCACCTTCCGCGCGCGCGCTGAAGGTCAGCGCCATGCGGTGCTTGAGCACCGGCTCGGCCAGATCGAGCACGTCGTCGATCGAGGGCGCGAGCCGTCCGTCGAGCAGCGCGCGCGCGCGCACCGCCAGCATCAGCGCCTGGCTGGCGCGCGGGCTCGGCCCCCAGGCGATCAGCCTGGCGGCTTCGCCGCCTTCCGGTCCCGGCCGCGCCGAGCGCACCAGAGCGAGGATCGCGGTGACGACCGATTCGCCGACCGGCAGCCGCCGCACCAGGCGCTGGGCGCCCATCAGATCTTCGGCGCTCATCGCCGGCTTCGCCCGCGCTTCGTCGGCGCCGGTCGTTTCGAACAGGATTTTCCGTTCGGCCTCGCGGTCCGGATAGCCGACGTCGATCTCCATCAGAAAGCGGTCGAGCTGGGCTTCCGGCAGCGGGTAGGTGCCTTCCTGCTCGAGCGGGTTCTGCGTCGCCAGCACATGAAACGGCCGCGGCAGATCGTAGCGGGTGCCGGCGACGGTGACGTGCTGCTCCTGCATCGCCTGCAACAGCGCCGATTGCGTGCGCGGTGAGGCGCGGTTGATTTCGTCGGCCATCAGAAGCTGAGCGAACACCGGGCCGGACAAAAAGCGGAAGCTGCGCTTGCCGCTCGCGCTCTCTTCGAGCACTTCGGTGCCGAGAATGTCGGACGGCATCAGATCCGGCGTGAACTGGATGCGCCGCGCATCGAGCCCGAGCACGGTGCCCATGGTCTCGACCAGCTTGGTCTTGGCGAGGCCGGGAACACCGAGCAGGAGGCCATGGCCGCCGGACAGGATCGTAATGAGCGCCTGCTCGATCACCTTGTCCTGGCCGAAGATGATGGCGCCGATCGCGGCTTTGGCGGCGCGCACGTGATCGGCGGTCGCCTCCGCGGTCCGCACGATCATGTCTTCCAGTTTCTCGATCCCTTCTCCGCCGGCAGCGGGCATGGGCAACTCCTTGGCTTGAACAGCAGTCGGCTTGAACCGCAGTCCCAATCGGATCACATAGGCATCATCGCCGCTTGCGGCAGGACGCATTGCATCGCTGAGGCGCGATGCAATATATGCGCCAGGCCGCATGGACGCCGATGTTGCGCTGATTCTCGCATCCACGGGGAACACAATCCGGGCTTGCGGCGATGCGATCGTGTCCGCGCGATCACGTTCCCGCGAGGGTGCTGGCCCCGGAATGGTCGGTCCACGCTTCAAGTTGTCACGGCGAACCATGGCGAAGGAAGGGCAGGCGAGGGAAAGGCAACCGCGGGAAAGGCAAGCGGGCTTGGAAGCGATCACCGGCGTTCTTCGCCGCGAGGCCGCCAAAGGGCTGCCGCCGGTCGAGCAATGGAACCCGCCATTCTGCGGCGATCTCGACATGCGCATCGGCGCGGACGGCACCTGGTACTACATGAAAACACCGATCGGCCGCCCGGCGCTGGTCAAGCTGTTCGCCTCCGTGCTCAAGCGCGAGGACGACAAATATTTTCTGGTCACGCCGGTGGAGAAGTGCGGCATAATCGTCGACGACGCGCCGTTCACGGCGGTCGAACTGACGACCGAGGACACGCCGGCCGGCCCGGCGCTGAACTTCCGCACCAATGTCGACGAATGGATCCGCTGTGGCGAAGCGCACGCGCTGCGGTTCGAGCCGGAAACGGCGACCGGCGGACTGAAGCCCTATCTTCACGTTCGCCGGGGTCTATGGGCGCTCGTCAAGCGCGCTCTATTCTTCGACCTTGTCGAGCGCGGCGAGGAGCGCGAATTGGAAGGCCGGGCGATGTTCGGGGTGACGTCGATGGGGGTGTTCTTTCCGATGGCGCCGGCCGAAGCGGTGAGGGATTTGGCGTGAACGACCAGCGTGCGCCGTTGCGGCGCTTGACGCCGGGTCCGGCGGAAGATTTTTTCCAGCGCGCGCGGGGACGGCTGACGCTCGAGGTGCCGCCGTCGCTGACCGATCCGACCGCGGAGGGCGCGCGCGGCGATCTCGATCTCAACCCGGCATTGTGGGAGCACGCCGGGGTTGCCGCGACCAAACCCGCCGCGGTGCTGGTGCCGGTCGTCGATCGCGCCGCGCCGACCGTCCTCCTCACCATCCGCACGCAGGAGCTGACCAGCCATGCCGGCCAGGTCGCCTTCCCCGGCGGCAAGATCGACCCGGACGACGAGAGCCCGGTCGCGGCGGCGCTGCGCGAGGCCAAGGAGGAGGTCGGATTGTCGCCGCTCCTGGTCGAGCCGCTCGGCTATCTCGATCTCTATCTGACGTTTTCGGGCTTTCGCATTCTGCCGACGGTCGCGCGCGTGCAGCCGGATTTTGCGCTGACGCTCAATCCCAGCGAGGTGACGGAGGCGTTCGAGGTGCCGCTCGATTTTCTGATGAACCCGGCCAATCACGAGCGCGGCAGCCGCGATTGGCGCGGCGTCGTGCGCGAATATTACGCCATGCCGTTCGAGCACCGGCATATCTGGGGCATCACGGCCGGCATCCTGCGCAATCTCTACGAACGGATCTACGGCGCATGACGCGGCCCGCGGCGATGAAGGTCGTCGGAGTCCCCGCGCCGTTCGCGCGCCAGGCCGTAGGAGCGATGAGGTGACGCACGACGTTCATCTGCGCGACGCCGCCTGGCTCAGAGACGGACCGGTCGCGCGCCTCCTGGCGCTGCTCGACCGCGACGGCGAGGAGGCGCGCGTCGTCGGCGGCGCGGTTCGCAACGCGCTGCTCGGCATGCCGGTCGAGGAGGTCGACGTGGCGACGACGGCGCTCCCCGAGGAAGTGGTGCGCCGGGTCGAGGCGGCGGGTTGCAAGGCGGTGCCGACCGGCATCGCGCACGGCACCGTCACCGTCATCGTCGATCATACGCCGGTCGAAGTGACGACGTTGCGCGAGGATGTCGAGACGTTCGGCCGCAAGGCGCGCGTCGCCTTCGGCCGCGATTGGAGGGCGGACGCCGAGCGGCGTGATTTCACCATCAACGCACTGTCGGCGCGCGCCGACGGCGTCGTTCATGATTACGTCGGCGGCGTTGCCGACATCGCGGCGCGCCGCGTGCGCTTCATCGGCGATCCGTTGCAACGGATCGCCGAAGATTATCTGCGCATTCTGCGCTTCTTCCGCTTCCAGGCCTGGTTCGGCGGCGGCCCGCCGGAGGCCGCAGATCTCCACGCCTGCATCGCGTCGCGGGCCGGCTTGGAAACGCTGTCGCGCGAGCGCGTGCGCATGGAGCTGATGAAACTCCTCGTCGCCCCGCGCGCGACGGCGACGCTGGCGGCGATGGCGGAAAGCGGTCTGCTCGGCATGGTGCTCGGCGGCGTACCGTTGCTCGCCGGTTTCGAGAACATGGCGAAGGTCGAAGCAACAATCGGCGCCGCGCCCGACCCGGTGCGCCGCCTCGGCGCGCTCAACGTACTGATCGCGGAGGACGCCGAGCGGCTCTCGGAGCGGCTTCGTCTCGCCAACGCCGAGAGCGAGCGGCTCGTGGCGCTGGAGGGCTGGCGGCAGATCGAACCTGCGAACGGTCAATCGGCGGCGCGCGCGCTCCTTTATCAGCTCGGGGCACAGTCCTATGTCGACCGGGTTCTTGTCGCCTGGGCGCGTTCGCCGGCGGGAGCGGCCGACCCGGCCTGGTCCGCGCTGGCGACGCTGCCGCGGCGCTGGACGGCGCCGGTTTTCCCGCTCAAGGCCGCCGATTTTTTCCGCCGCGGGATGGCCGCGGGGCCGGCGCTCGGCGCCGCCATGCGCGCGGCCGAGGCGGCTTGGATCGCGGCGGATTTTCCCGAACATGCCGCGGCACTCGAGGCGATCGCCGACGATGCAGCGCGGATGGAGTAGCCGGGCGGACGAAGTCTAAATCGGCGAATGTCGCACCGAACAAAAAAGAACAAGAAATCACGACATCCGTTCGCGCAACTCGCGCAGGCGTGCGCGGGCGCGCGGCGCCAGTTTGACGAGGCGCGGCCGCACGCGCGCCATCATGCCGCGCGGCCGCATGCGCTCGACCTGCATTTCATTGCCGCGCCAGACGAAATCGTCGCTGCGCATGGCGGCGACGAAAAGGACGGGCAGGATGAGGTCGCGCGTCATCGCATAGAGCGGGGAGAGGGGCGAAAGGTGCCAGCCGACGGCGGCGGCGAGCAGCATTTCGCTGCCGTACCACACGGCCGCGAACGAAGCGACGCTCAGCGCCACCGGCAGCCCGAGCGCGGGCGCGATCAGGGCGAAGACGATCATCGGCAGCACGCCGCCGGAAATCGATTCGGGCAGGAAAAAGAAGAAAAAGCTGGAGCGGCGCAGGCGCGCCCAGCGCGCCTGCCGATTCCAGACTTCGGCCGCGGTGCGGTAGCCCAGAGGCTGCGCCACCGGCCGGTCGATCAGCCGGACTTTCAAGCCGGCGCCGCGGACGACTTTGGTCGACGCCGCGTCTTCCGCCACTTCGTTGGCCAGCATTTCGATGCCGCCGGCGCGCTCGAGATCGGCCCGCCGCCACAGCATGGTCTTGCCCTGCGCGAAGCCGAAGCCGAGCGCATCGGCGACGTATTGCCAGCGCGCCTCGTAGGTGTTCAGGAAGGCGCATTCGACCTCGGCCCAAAAACCGCGCGGCCGGCAGCCGATCGGCGGCGAGGCGACGAGGCCGGTGTCCTCCCGCCAGCTCGCGAACAACGACGCGGTGTAGTCGCGCGGCATCATGACGTTCGAATCGGCGATGATGATCCAGTCATGGCGCGCGGCGCGCCAGCCCTTGAGCACGTTGTTGAGCTTGGGATTGCTGCTGACGCGGTCGTCGCCGATCAGGAGCCGCGCATCGGCCTTGGGGTAGGCGGCGATCAGGGACTTTACGAGCGGCACCACGGGATCGTCGGCGGAAGCGACGCAGAACAGGATTTCGCACTCCGGATCGTCGAGCTCGAAGGTCGAGCGCAACGTATCGGCGGCATAATTGTCGAGGCCGCAGACCGGTCGGACCAGACTGACCGGGGGATGGAGCCGGTCGGTTGTCGATTTGGGCGTTTGGGCCGCCAATGCATCGGCCTCGGCGCGCGACTCAGCGACCGCGCGGAAAGCGGTTCGGCGCAAACGAACCGCGGCGATCGCGCTGCTGGCGATTTGAAGGGCGGCCGTGGCGATACAGAACGTGGTCGCAGCGAGAATCGGCAATGTCATCACCCGCAACGTTTACCGAGGCGTTATGACAACACCGTGAAAATACAAATGCCTGCGCCATCGCGATGATTGCCTCTGTCATCGTTCTGCAATCGAACGCATTTATCTGCCCATTGGGGTTTAACAGAGATCGAGAGAACAGCATCGTGACCACCGAGCACGGCACGCGTTGGTTCCGTACTCTTTTCATTTCCGATGTCCATCTCGGCGCCCGCGGCTGTCAGGCCGAGCGCCTTCTGGATTTTCTGCGCTATCATGACGCCGACACCATCTACCTGGTCGGCGACATCGTCGATGGCTGGCAATTGAAACAGGGCTGGTACTGGCCGCAGGCGCACAACGACGTGGTGCAGAAGCTGTTGCGCAAGGCCCGCAAGGGCGCGCGGGTGATCTATGCGCCGGGCAACCACGACGAGTTTCTGCGCGACTATTACGGCACGCATTTCGGCGGCATCGAGGTGGTGGAGACGGCGATCCACGAGGCCGCGGACGGCCGCCGCTATCTGGTGGTGCACGGCGACATCTTCGACCTCGTCGTCAAGCACGCGCGCTGGCTCGCGCTGCTCGGCGACACCGCCTACGAACTCGCCATCACGGTCAACCGCTACGTCAACGCGGTGCGCCGCCGCATGGGCTTTTCCTACTGGTCGCTGTCGCAATGGGCGAAGCAGAAGGTCAAGAACGCGGTCAATTATATCGGCGCGTTCGAGCAGACGCTGGCCGACGAGGCGCAGCGCCACAAGGTCGACGGCGTCATCTGCGGCCACATTCACCACGCCGTCATCCACGACAATTTCGGCATCCGCTACATGAACTGCGGCGACTGGGTCGAGAGCTGCACGGCGCTGGTCGAGCACGAGGACGGGCGATTCGAAATCATCGCCTGGGTCGACAGCGACCTGTCCCAGCCGGCGCCGCCCGAGGCGCTCGACATGGACGACCAAAAAACCGGTATCGCTGCCTAGTTCGAGCGCAAGGCCGATGCCGTTTTCAAGCGGGGTCGTGCGCGAATACGCTTCCGCGTAATCCGTCAACCGGCCATATTGAATTCATCCACGGCGGTTTTCTAACAAGAGGGGATTGGCCCGCCACGTTCGCTGTACGGCTCTTTGCTGCAGTGCGGCACAGCAATGCCGCGCCGCCGATGATAGACGAAAAATAAATGACGGATGTTTTGATTTCGGTCAAAGTGGGCGCTGCTTGCGAGCGGGACACTACCAAGGCACGATGGTGTCGCTCTCGCGCGATCCCATTCTGAATAAGGCCGGAGGTGAAGAGCAAATCACTGCGCCGAGCTCGAGGGGACGAACGTACAAGGGCATTCACCCGCAGCCAGATTTTCGGAGTCGTGCATTCCTAGCTAGCGTGCACACGCGGTAGCGGTCACTCGATATCGAGGAAGGAGCAAAGTCATGAGCAGCCTTTGGATCGTCATCATCAGCGTGTTGACCGTTTATTTGGCCTACAACCTGTACGCCAAACGCATCGACCGGAACGTCATCCAGCCTGACGCGAAACGGGCGACGCCAGCCCGGATGTACATGGACGGCGTCGACTTCATGCCGACCAGCCGCAACGTGCTGTTCGGCTATCATTTCAAGGCGATCGCGGCCGCAGGGCCCATCGTGGGACCGATCACCGCCGCAAATCTTTGGGGGTGGTTCCCCTCGTTGGCTTGGCTGATCCTGGGCGTCAGCTTCATCGGTTGGGCGAGCGACTACTCCGCCATCATGGTCGCGGTGCGCAACGACGGCAACAGCCTGTCGGGGATCGCATACCGGCTGATCGCTCCCCGCACGCGCACGATCCTGTTCATATTCATCTTCTTCTACTTGATGCTGCTGGCCGGCGCGTTCATCGGGATTCTGGCGGCCATCCTGTCGGCGCGTCCGGACGTCCCCTTCGGCATTGTGATGCTCGGCCTGATGGGGCTGCTCGCCGGCCAGATGATGTACCGCTGGAAGATGGGCATTACCGCCGTCACGTTCCTCGTCGTCGCCGTCACGCTTGGCGCCATGGCGCTCGGACCCTGGGGGCAGCATCCGGGCGCGGGTGGCGCGCTGGTGCAAGGCCCGGTATCGTCCGCCGTGGCATGGGTGAACGATAAGGTCGACAGCATCAGCGGCCATAGCGCCCTTATCGCGGTCCAGGACCCGACGATGGCCGATCCTCGCATCCCGGCGCCGCGCGCGGACGGCACGCGTCCATCGACGCCCGCATATGACGCTGTGACCGGTCAGCTCAAGACGCTGCCGAACTACCTGTTCTGGATGGTGTTCCTGTTCGCCTTCAGCTACCTCGGAGCGAATCTGCCGATCTGGCGCTACGCGCAGCCCGTGGCCTATATCGGCTTCTGGATCATGCTGATAACCATCCTGCTGAGCGCGGTGGGAATGGTCGCCGCGCCGCTGCTCGGAACCAAGGACGCGGCGGGGAACCTCATCGGTGCGTTCGCGCTACCCGCGGTCAAGGACCTCGGATTCGCGATTGAGGCGGGCAAGGCGTGGCAGCCGCTGTGGCCCATGTTGTTCGTGACCATCGCGTGCGGCGCGATCTCAGGCTGGCATTCGCTCGTCGGCTCGATAGGGACCGCGCGGCAACTCGAATACGAGACGGACTGCCTGCCCGTCGGCGCCGGCGCGATGTTCGGCGAGTTCACGCTGGCGATGCTGTCGCTCACCGCCGTCTCCATCGCCGGGGTCGGCGGCGGCGGCGGCCGATTTGCCTTAGGCGTCGGCAAGCTCATATACGCCGGAACCTTCGGGCTCATCCCCGAGATCTACGGCACCGCGCTCGGGTTCGGCACGTTCGTGATAATCGTGCTCACGGTGACCGTACTGGTGTTCCGCGTGATGCGCGTGACGCTCACCGAGTGGGTCGGCGATATCATCCCGCCCGTGCGCAACATGCACGTGTCGAGCATGATCGCGATGGTGCTCACGGCCGCGCTCGTGCTCACCGGCACATGGGTGTACCTCTGGCAGATGTTCGGCGCGTCGAACCAGCTGATGGCGGCCCTGAGCCTGATCGTGGTGTCGGTGTGGCTCAAGTCGGAGAAGCGCAATCCGAGTTACGCTCTGGTGCCGATGATCTTCATGTACGTGACCACGCTGGCGGCAACCGCCGTCACGGCGCGGAATCTCTACGTGACGATCGCGGCCAACCCGAAGATGACGGGGCTGCCGGTGGCCGGCGCGTGGGCCATGATCGCGGTTTCCGTGCTCTTGTTCGTGGCGGCCCTACTCATCGGGTGGGACGGGTACAAAGCCTACCGCCGTTACCATGCAACCCACGCGGCGCAGGCCGCGCGCTCGGTGCCCGCGGAATAGGCGGGTCAGATCATGTCAGTCCAGCGCGCGCTCGGCGATCGCATGCACGGCTTCGAAGAAGTCGCGCGCTGGCTGGTGCTTGTCGGGGAGGGGGACGTGAATTTGGAAATGCGGCTCGGTGCGGCGCACGGACAATCTTTTGACGACCAATCCGGTGCGCCGGGCCAATCCCAGCAGCGTGTCGGCATAGGCGAGTGCCGCCGCATTGGCGTAATGTACGACGACGTCACCGGCAGCGGCGGCTTGGCGTACTTGCCACTCCGGCGGGACGCGTGGACGCGCGTCGCGGCCGGACCAGCTCACGGGATCGAGCGCTTCGAACTCGACTTGCGGAGCCACGCGCAGCACGCCGCGGACGATGAGCGTGTCGCGGCGGCCGCGGCCGCGGCCGAGCGCCCACATCCAGGGCGCATCGCGGGCCTCCAGGAAGATAACGAGCGTAACGCTGGCGAACGGGGACTTGCCGTCGCGGATCACCATCTCAACCACGGTCGAGCCCAGCCAGCGCACGGTGGTGCGCCCGCCGAGCACCGGCAGGCCGCCCTGCATCCAGTGCATCAGCAGGCGGCCCCTACGGACATTCCAGATCGTGCCGGCGGCAAACCAGGCAACGAGCGCAACCGCGGCAACAGCGATGATTGTCGTCATGGCGGACCGGACGATAGCACACCCGGTGCCGGTGGGTGGAAGCGGGTGTTGCGCGAGTTCATTTACGGCATGACCAGCTATGAGTTCGTGCAGCAGGCGCTGGAAATGCGCGCCTCGATGGATAGGCTGTTCATGGTCGGTGTGTTCGGCGACATGCTCGGCGTGCCGATCCTGCCATCGTATTACGGGCTACGCCTGCTGCCTTGGGTCGTGCCGGAGATCGAGGCGTGGAAGCGGGAAGTTCTCCGCGAGCGCGAGTTCGGCAGCAGCCACGAGCACCATCTACACGGATTGTGAGGGAAATGGCTATGACCGAAGAAATAAAAGCAGAAGCGAAGAAGAGTTGGTTAGACGCTGTCCGAGAAACCATTTACGGCATGGCCGCGCACGACATGAGCCGCGCGGCGCTGCGCACGCGCGCGTCGATGGAGCACCTTTTCATCCTCATCACCATGGGCGACCTTTTGGGCGTCCCCATCCTGCCGCCGTACTACAGCCTGCGACTCCTGCCCTACGTCGTGCCGCAGATCGCCACGTGGAAGCGGCGCATGTTGCGCGAGAAAGACGTTGCGGACGCGATGTTCTAGGGGGCGGTGATGAAACTCAAGGACGTGTTGCTGCAGCATCCTGAGCGCCGCTACATCATGTTCGGCGGCGGGGGCGGCGTCGGCAAGACCACCTTCTCCGCAGCGACGGCGTACTGGCTCGCGAGCCAGGGCAAGAAGGTGCTGGTGTTCTCGGTGGACCCCCAGGCGTCGCTCACCGACATCTTCAAGCGCGACATCTTCGGCAAGGGGCCCGTGGAAATCATGAAGAACCTCTGGGCCCAGGAGATCGACGCCGACAGCCACATCCGGACCTACCAACAGGAAGTGCGCCAGAAGATCCTGGACATGTACGGGCTGCCCGCCGTGCCCGAGGAGATCGAGAACTACATCCAGGCGGCCAGCGCCGAGCCGGCGATGGAAGAAAGCGCAATTTTCGACGCCGTGGTCGACGTGGTCATGCAGGGCGACTACGACTACTACATCTACGATCTCGTCCCCCTCGGTCACGCGCTCTACTACCTGTCGATGGCCAAGGTCTACGACGAGTGGATCAACAAGATCACCAAGCTGCGGGAGGAAATGCGCGAGTACGAGGAGATGGTCAGCCGGCTCCGGCGCGAGAAGGAGACCGAGCAGGACCAGATCCTCCAGGAGCTGCTCTACATCAAGAACCGCATCAACACGTCGGCCGGGCATCCTCACGGACAAGACGAAGACGGGCTTCTTCTTCGTGGTGATCCCGGAAGCCATGGTCATCAATGACACGCAGAAGGCGGCGAAGTTGTTTGCGCAGTTCGACGTGCCGATCGCCGGCTACGTGGTGAACCGGGTCATCCCGCACGAGCTGCTGGACCAGAACATCCCGGAATATCTGCGCCGCCGCATCGCCATGCAGGACCAGCACATGCGCGACTTGCGGACAGCATTCGGCGACCAGGTGCTGTCGCAGGTGCCGGAGATGGAACGCGACGTCACCGGGCTGCCGATGATCGAGAAGCTGGCCGCCATCATGTTCGCTTGAACGGGGAAACGCCGTGGCAGAGATCACAGATGCCGATGGGCCGCTATCTGCGCGAGCACCCGACGCTGAAGTACTTCTTCTTCGGCGGCAAGGGCGGCGTAGGCAAGACCGTCTTCGCCGGCGCCGCCGCCATCGGGCTCGCCCGGCAGGGACGCCGGACGCTGCTCGTGTCAACCAATCCCGTGCATAGCCTGACGGGTCTGTTCGGCCACGACATGCTCGGCAAGCACGTCCCCGTCGAGGGCGTGCCCAACCTCTGGGCCTACGAGATCGACACCCGCCAAAGCATCGAGCGCAGCAAGGTGGAGATCCGCGAGAAGATTCGCTGGTTCCTCAAGTTCGCGGACATCACCACCAAGGCCGACGACTTCGTGGAGTTGGCGACGATGAACCCGGCGTTCGAAGAGTCGGCCATGTTCGAGAACATGATCGACCTCATGTTCAAGAATGAATACGACGTCTACGTCTTCGACACCGCGCCCACCGCCAATGCGCGGCGCCTGCTCGGCATGTCGTCGGTCTACTCGCTGTGGGTCAACAAGATGCTCAAGAGCCGCGAGGAGGCGCGGACGCTGCGGGAGATGCTCTCTTTCACGAAGAAGAAGGAGGCGGACCCGCTGATGGAGTACCTCGTCTCCTTCCGCGACCGGATGGAGCACGCGCGCAAGCTTCTCACCGACCCCGCGCTCACGTCATTCTTCTTCGTGACGCTGCCGGAAGCGCTGCCGATCGCGGTGGTCACGCGCTTCATCCAATGGTTCAAGGACTTCGGGATTCCCGTGGGCGGCGTTCTGGTCAACATGGTCATCGACCCTGCATCGGTCGGTCCGGACGCCGCCGCGTTCGTCAAGAACCGCGTGGCCATGCAGCAGGAGCACATGCAGACGATCTGGCGGGAGTTCGACGACAGCGTGCGCGCCATCGTGCCGCTGTTCGAGACCGAGGTGCGTGGCGTGCCGATGCTCGAGCGCCTGTGCGACGCCATCTTCGCGGCCGACGGCGCGAAGCCTGCGCAGAGTGCCGGCGTCGGCGCGCCGCAGGAAGTCGCGAGCGCGAACGTGATCACCAGGAAAGTGGCGGCGAGCCCGCGCGGCGGGGTCCGGGTTTGCGGCTGGCCCGGCGGTTCGTCGCGGAATTGACCCACGTCAAGGCTGGCTCGATCTACGTCGTGCATCTTGCCGGCTTAAACAAAGCGAAGGCCGGCCATGGAATGCGAGCGAATCCGAAAACGTCCAGAGGATTATGTCGGCGCCAACCTTCAGGACTACGATGGCTATGCCAAACAATTTTACATGGGCGAAGGCGCGGGCGTTGCTCGACGGTCTACCCGGCGGCGGCCTCAACATCGCGCATGAGGCCGTCGACCGCCATGTGTTGGCCGGCCGCGGCGACAAGCTGGCATTGCGGTGGATCGGCCGCGACGATCAAATTCGCGATTTCAGCTACGCGGCGCTGCGCGCGCAGACGAACCGCTTCGCCAATGTTCTGGCGCAGCACGGCATCGCCAAGGGCGACCGAGTTCTATTTGCTTCTCGGGCGCAATGCGGAACTCTACATTGCCGCCCTCGGCACGTTGAAAAACGGCAGCGTGTTGTCGCCGTTGTTCTCGGCGTTCGGGCCGGAGCCGGCCAAGGCGCGCATGACGATCGGCAATGCCAAGGCGCTTGTCACCACCGAGGCGTTCTATCGGCGCAAGGTCGAGCCCTGGCGCAAAGAGCTCGCGAGCCTGCAGCATGTTTTCCTCATCGATTGTTCGAGCAAGCCTCCGCCCGACACTATCGACCTCAACGCAGCATTGGCGCAGGCGTCGGATTCCTTCGAGACGGTATGGACGAGTCCCGAAGACATGGCTCTCTTGCACTTCACCAGCGGCACCACCGGAAAGCCGAAGGGCGCCGTGCACGTGCACGAAGCCGTTGTCGCGCACCACATCACCGGCCGGCTCGCGCTCGACTTGCATGCTGACGATATCTTCTGGTGCACCGCTGATCCCGGATGGATAACCGGGACGTCGTACGGAATCATATCGCCGCTGACGAACGGCGTGACCATGATCGTCGACCAGGCCGAGTTCGACGCCGAGCGGTGGTGTCGGATTCTGCAGGACCAGAAGGTCACAATCTGGTACACGGCGCCGACAGCCATCCGAATGCTGATGAAAACCGGCGCCGATTTTCCGAAGCGGTTCGACCTGTCAAAATTGCGCCTGATGGCGAGTGTCGGCGAGCCGCTCAATCCCGAGGCGGTGGTGTGGGGCGTCGAAGCGTTCGGCAAGCCCTTCCACGATAATTGGTGGCAGACCGAGACCGGCGGCATCATGATCTCGAATTATCTGTCGATGGACGTGAAGCCGGGCTCGATGGGGCGCCCGCTGCCAGGGGTCACGGCCGGCATCGTCGAGCACCTGGAAGACGGTGGCGTGCGCGAAATCACCAAGCCTATGGCCATGGGCGAGCTCGCATTGCGGCCGGGCTGGCCGTCGATGATGCGGGCCTACCTCAATGAAGAGCAGCGCTATCGGAAGTGCTTCGTGGGCGGCTGGTATCTCACCGGCGATCTCGCGATGCGCGACAGCGAGGGCTATTTTTGGTTCGTTGGCCGCAGCGATGACGTCATCAAGAGCGCGGGCCATCGCATCGGTCCGTTCGAAGTGGAAAGCGCGCTGATGGAGCATCCTGCCGTTGCGGAGGCCGGCGTCATCGGCATTCCCGACCCGACCGCCGGCGAGGTGGTCAAGGCCTACGTTGCGCTCAAGGGCGGTTTCGAGCCGAGCGAGGCGCTGCGCAAGGAATTGCTCGGCCACGCGCGCAAGCGTCTCGGGCCGGCGGTGGCGCCGAAAGATATTGCGTTCCGGCAGAACTTGCCAAAGACCCGCAGCGGCAAGATCATGCGCCGCCTGCTCAAGGCCCGCGAGCTCGGCCTGCCCGAAGGCGACATTTCCACGCTCGAAAGCGAGGAGCGATGACCGCACTAACCGACAAGCCGCATCTGTCGCGCGAGCACATGTTGGATCTCTTGAAGCAGATGATCCGTATCCGTCACTTCGAAGACAAGTGCTACGAGCTCTATACGCAAGAGAAAATCCGCGGCTTTATGCATCTTTACGATGGCGAGGAGGCGATCGCGGTCGGCATCATCCCGGTGTTGGAGAAACGCGACCGGATTGTCAGTGCCTATCGCGAGCACGGACACGCGCTGGTGCGCGGCGTGCCGATGACCGCGGTCATGGCCGAAATGTACGGCAAGCAGGAAGGCTGCAGCCGCGGACGCGGCGGCTCCATGCATTTGTTCGACCGGGCCACGAATTTCCATGGCGGCAATGCCATCGTCGGCGGCGGCCTGCCGCTGGCGGTTGGATTGGCGCTTGCCGACCATATGCAAGGTGGTGACATCGTCGTTGTCTGCTTTTTTGGGGACGGGGCCGTTGCCGAAGGCGAGTTTCACGAAAGCTTGAATCTGGCCGCTTTGTGGGGTCTGCCGGTGCTGTTCGTTTGTGAAAACAATCTCTATGGGATGGGAACGGCATTGGCTCTTTCAGAATCCGAAACCGACATTCAACGAAAGGCGGCGTGCTATCGAATCGCTGCCGAGGCTGTCGACGGCATGGATGTGGTTGCCGTCGAAGCCGCCGCTCGTCGGGCCATTCACGCGGTAAGAAACAACCACAAGCCGTATTTTCTGGAATGCCGGACCTATCGGCTGCGCGCGCATTCGATGTTCGACGCCCAACTTTACCGCGACAAGGCTGAGGTCGAAGCCTGGCGCCCGAAGGAGCCGATCATTCGGTTCCAAGGATGGCTGCAGGCCAATCATATGGTTCACCCGGAAGACATTCCGCGCTTCGAAGCCGAGGTCGACGCCGAAATAGCCGAGGCGGTCGCCTTTGCCGAAGCAGGAACCTGGGAGTCGGTGGATGACCTCACCCGCTTCGTTTATGCGGAAAAGACCGTTTCGGCCGAGCGGTGAAACGTCATGCAGCAAGAGACGGCCCGGCCCGAAACCATCGAGACCACCTACCGCGAGGCGGTACGCGCGGCCATTCGCGATGCGATCAAGCGCGACGAGCGTGTTTTTCTGATGGGTGAGGACGTCGGCCGCTATGGCGGCTGCTACGCCGTGACCAAAGGACTGTTTGCCGAACTTGGCCCCGAGCGGATTCGTGATACGCCGCTCTCCGAGTCGGGCTTCACCGGCGCAGGCATCGGGGCGGCAATGGCTGGCATGCGCCCCATCGTCGAATTAATGACTGTGAACTTCAGTCTGCTCGCGCTCGATCAGATTCTCAATAACGCGGCGACGGTGCGTCACATGTCGGGAAACCAGTTCGGCGTGCCCCTGGTCATCCGCATGGCGACCGGCGCTGGCCGCCAGCTTGCCGCCCAGCATTCGCATAGCCTCGAAGGCTGGTATGCGCATATTGCCGGCATCAAAGTGCTGGCGCCGGCGACCGTCGAGGATGCGCGCGGCATGCTTTGGACGGCTTTGGAGGATCCCGATCCGGTACTGATCTTCGAAAATGTCATGCTCTACAATATGAGCGGCAAGCTCGCCGCCGATGCCGGACCGGTCGACATTGACAAAGCGGCCGTCCGCCGACCAGGCCGCGACATTTCGCTCATCACGTATGGCGGCTCGCTGTGGAAGACCCTCGATGCGGCTGCGACACTTGCGGCCGAAGGCATCGAGGCGGAGGTGATCGATTTGCGCAGTCTGCGGCCGCTCGATGACGCGACCATCATGGCATCGGTCGCCAAGACCCGGCGGGCGGTTATCGTTGATGAAGGTTGGCGCAGCGGCAGCCTTGCGGCGGAGGTCGGCATGCGCATCGTCGAGCAGGCGTTCTGGGCGCTTGATGCGCCGATCGGCCGCGTCTGCAGCGAAGAGGTACCTGTTCCTTATCCCAGCCATCTCGAAAACGCGACGATCCCGCAGGCCCCCAAGATCGTCGCGGCCGCGAAGGCCGCGTTGGGGAGACTGTAGGAGCACGCCGTGGCTGAATTCCGCATGCCCTCCCTCGGTTCCGACATGGAGGCGGGCACGCTGGTCGAATGGCTGGTCAAACCCGGCGATTGGGTCAAGCGCGGCGATATTGTCGCGGTGATCGAGACGCAGAAGGGCGCAATCGAGATCGAAACTTTCCAGCCCGGCCAGATCGAAAAGATCCTTGTCGATCTCCATACCAAGGTGCCGGTCGGCACGCCGCTGGCACTGATCGGAATGGAAGGCGAAGCCAAGCCAGTTGTGGCCGCGCCGGCTCCGCCGCCGGCCGCGCCGGCAGCACCTGCCGCACCTGCCGCACCGGCCGTCCCGATCGCGGCGCCACCTTCAGTGCCGATTTCCGTGGCGCCGCCATCGCCTCCGCCGCCGCCCGTCGCGCCTCGCGCCGCTGCGCGCGCGCCGGCGTCGCCAGCTGCACGGCGGCTCGCCGAAGAACGCGGCATTGATCTGTCAACAATAACGGGCACAGGCCCTACCGGGGCGATCACTTATGCCGATGTCGAGCGCCGTCTCGGCGCGGTCCTCGCCGCTCCGGCGCCGGAAAAGAAACGAGCACCTTCGCTTGATCTCGACGCGATGCGAACCGCCATCGCCGCCGCGATGGCGCGATCGAAGCGGGAAATCCCGCACTATTATCTCGAACATCAGGTCGACGTGACCGCTTGCGAGCAATGGCTGACGCAAAAAAACGCGACGCTGCCACCTGACAGCCGCGTGCTGATCGGGGCGCTGGCGATCAAGGCGGTCGCGCTCGCCGCGCGCCGCTTTCCCGCCTTCAACGGGTTTTATCGCGACAATAAATTCGAGCCGTCCAAGGCCGTGCACATCGGCGTGGCTATTGCCATTCGCGGCGGCGGGCTGACGGCACCGGCGCTGCACGATGCTGATCAACTACCCATCGATCAGCTGATGGCTGGCATGCGCGACCTGATACAGCGCACGCGTGCCGGACGCATCCGTAGTTCAGAGATTGCCGATCCGACCATCACGGTATCGAGCCTTGGCGAGCGAGGGGTTGAAGCGCTCTACGGCGTCATCTATCCGCCGCAGGTAGCGATCATCGGCTTCGGCAAGATCGTCGTGCGCCCGTGGGTCGTCGACGGCGGCGCCATCGGACCGCGGTCAGTGGTCACCCTCACCCTCTCCGGCGACCATCGCGTGAGCGACGGACATGCGGGAGCATTGTTCTTGGCCGAGGTCGGCAAGCTATTGCAGGAGCCGAGCAAACTATGAGCGACATCGACATTCGCAAAGTGCTCCAGGAGGAGCTCAACAACATCGCGCCGGAGTTCGATATGGCGACCGTCGATCCGACCGCGGATCTGCGTGAGGCCATCGACATCGACTCGATGGACTTTCTCAACTTCATTACCGCCGTTCACCATCGGCTCGGGATAGACATTCCCGAGATCGACTATCCGAAACTCGTCACGCTCGACGGGGCGGTCGCCTATATGGAGGCAAAGCTCGGATCGAGCAAGACTTAGTCCAGGACCGAATTTTCCGGATCGAGCCGCCGAAACACGCGGAGCAGGCATAGTGACCGCAAGGCACCGATAGCGGTGTTACGCGTGCGGCGCATTCGAGAGCGAGAAGGAACAACGCCAGCGCAGATGAGCGCGGCTCTGCGCATTTGAATTTCACTGCCCGAAGATCAGCCGGCTCGGGTGCTGATCGAAGTTCTTGATGGCCTTCTGCAGCTCGGCGAGCGTGCGGCGGCCGTCGACGGCCAAGCCCTCGTATTCCTTGAGGCCGGAATTGGAGAAGCGAAGCAGACCGGCCGATATCTCGTCGGTGCGTTTGTCGAGGTTGTCGGCGAGGTGCTGGATCGAACTCGACGGCCTGGCCGAGCTGGCCCTTGCCGTCGGGGCCGCCGGCCAGCGTCTCGAGCCCGGCCATCACGTGGTCGAGGCGCTGCGAATTCTGCGCCAGCGCCGAAGTCACGGTCTCGATGTTGCGCAGCGACGCGCGCAGCGCTTCTTCGTTGTCGGCGACCAGGCCGTCGATGCGGGAGAGCACGTTGCGCGCCTCCTGCGTCACGTCGGCGGCGGCGTCGCGGTCGACGGTGAGGGTGGGGATGCCGCCGGCGTCGGCGACCAGAAGCGGCGCGTCCGGCGAGCCGCCGGTGAGCGCCACCTCGGCGAGGCCGGTCAGTCCCTGGAATTGCAGGGCAACCTTGGTGTCGGCGCGCACCGGCACGGAGGCCGGAACCGCGATCATGGCGGTGACCTTGCGCGGGTCGTGCGGATCGAGCGCGAGCCGCGTGACTTCGCCGACCTGCAGGCCGTCGAACAGCACCGTCGCTCCGGTCCGCAGTCCCGATACCGATCCGGCGAACTCGATGCGATAGGCGGTACGCACGCCGCCGCCGCTGTTCTCGAACCAGTAGACGAAGCCGAACACGCCGGCGATGACGGCGAGCGTGAACGCGCCGATCACGGTGTAGTTGGCTTTGGTTTCCATGGGCGGGGCCTCTTTGCGTCTTTCGTAAGGGTCTGCATTCCTCAGTGGTGGACGGCCGCGGGCGCGGGATCGCGCGCGATCTGGCGCCCCCGCGTGCCGCGGAAATAGGATTTGAGCCAGGGGTGCTCGGACGCCAGCATGGTCTCGATCGGCCCGGTCGCGATCACGCGGCCCGACGCCAATACGGCGATGCGATCGCACACCGCGTGCAGACTGTCGAGGTCATGGGTGACCATGAACACGCTCAAGCCGAGCGTGCGTTGCAGGGTGCGGATCAGCGCGTCGAACTCGGCGGCGCCGATCGGGTCGAGGCCGGAGGTCGGCTCGTCGAGGAATACGATCTCGGGATCGAGCGCGAGCGCGCGCGCGAGCGCCACCCGCTTGATCATGCCGCCGGAGAGTTCGGCCGGGAATTTCTCGCTGACGGCTGAGGCGTCGAGGCCGACCATATCGAGCTTGGCGAGCGCGATCTCGTCCATCAGCCGGGGCGACACGTGGAGGTGCTCGCGCATCGGAAACTGCACGTTCTGGCGCACATTGAGCGAGGAGAACAGCGCCCCCTGCTGGAACAGCACGCCCCAGCGCCGCTCGATCGCGCGCCGCTCGCGCGGGCCAAGGCTCTCGAGATCGGCGCCGAATACCTTGATGGTGCCTTGCCGCTTCGGGATGAGGCCGATGATAGTGCGCATCAGGACCGATTTGCCCGCGCCCGAGCCGCCGACGAAGCCGAGGATCTCGCCGCGGAAAACGTCGAGCGCAAGGTGATCGATCACCGGCGCCGCGCCGAAGCCGACGACCAGATCGCGCACGCTGATGACCGCCTCGTTGCGCATCTAGGATCCGAAAATACCGGCGAAGAATACGGCGAACACGCCGTCGAGCATGAAGATGAGCACGATCGACTTCACGACCGACGCGGTGGTTCTGAGTCCGAGCGACTCGGTGCTGCCTTCGACCTCGAAGCCCTCGACGCAGGCGACGAGCCCGATCACCAAGGCCATGAACGGCGCCTTGATCAGGCCGATCTCGAACGTCGGCAGCCAGATCGCCTCGCGCAGCCGCTCGAGATAGGCTTCCGGCGTCATGCCGACATAGAGCCAGCAGACGAGGCCCGCGCCGTAAAGTGCGGCCATCGAGGCGAGAAAAGTGAGGAGCGGCACCGCAATCACCAGCGCGACGACGCGCGGCAGCACCAGGACCTCGACCGGATCAAGCCCCATGGTGCGCAAGGCATCGATCTCCTCGCGCATCTTCATGGAGCCGAGTTCGGCGGTGTAGGCGCTGCCGGAGCGGCCCGCCACCATGATGCAGGTGATGAGCACGCCGATCTCGCGCAGCACCATGACCGTGATCATGTCGACGACATAGGCGTCGGCGCCGAAGGTGCGGAAACGCAGGATGGCCTGTTGCGCGAGAATGGCGCCGATCAGGAACGTGCTGAAGGTGACGATCGGCACCGCGCGCAGGCCGACGCGGTCGAGCTGATGCACGGTCGAGGTGAGGCGCAGGCGCCGCGGGTGCATGATGACCGTCCCGACCGCGGCAGTCACCGCGCCGAGCATGTGGGCGATGAGGACGAGCGACCAGCCCATCTCGGCGACGGCGCGGCCGATCTTATCGAGCCCGACCAGTATAGTGTTGTCCGCAATGGCTTGGGTGGCTGGCGCGCTGTTGGCGCCGCGCACTTCGTCAATGAGGCCGCGGTCGGCGTCGGCGAGACCGACGATGCGCGCGTTCGAGCCGCCGGCGACAAAACTGCGCTGCAGGCGCTCGATGAGCCAGGCGCCGAAGGTGTCCAGCCGTTCGAGCTTGCCGAGGTCGATGTCGACGCTGCGCGCGCCGGTATAGCCGCGGGCGGTTTCCTCGACGATCGTCTCGAGTTCGGCCGCATTTTCGGCGGTCCAGGCCCCGAGCGCGGCGAGCGCCAGGCGTTCGCCGTTGACGGTGCCGGTGAGTGCGGCGGCGCTCAAGGATTTTCACTCCGTGTGGGGCCGGGCGCACGGTGACGCACTCGAGCCCAAATCTCTTGAGCCCACCAGAATTCCCCGGTCATAGTGCGCCTCGCATGGACCTCTCCGTACGGACCGAGCGCTGGCCACTGGCCGGAACGTTCACGATCAGCCGCGGAAGCAAGACCGAGGCCGTCGTGGTGGTGGCTGAGCTCAGCGATGGCATTCACCGCGGCCGCGGTGAAGCTGTCCCCTATGCACGCTACGGCGAAACTCCGGACGGCATTGTGGCGGCCGTCGAGGCTTTTCGCCCGGCACTCGAGGCGGGATCCGATCGCGCCGCCCTCCAACGCGCCATGCCCGCCGGTGCTGCCCGTAATGCACTCGATTGTGCTTACTGGGACGTTAACGCCAAGCAGGCAGCGCGCCGCGTCCATGAATTGGCTGGGCTTGAAACGCCAAAGCCGCTCGTCACCGCCTTCACGATCTCGCTAGCTTCGCCGGCGGAGATGGCCCAAGCGGCGGAGCGCGCGGCCTGGCGGCCCTTGCTCAAGCTGAAGCTTGGCGGCCCCGGCGGCGGCGAGGACGACGCCGGCCGCATTGCCGCGGTGCGCCGCGCCGCGCCGCGGGCGGAACTGATCGTCGACGCCAATGAAGGCTGGGACCGTGACACTCTCGCCCGAAACCTTGCGGCTTGCGCGCAGGCGGGCGTCACGCTGATCGAGCAACCCCTGCCGGAAGGCCGCGACGAGGCGCTCGCGCACATCGAGCGGCCGATTCCCGTCTGCGCCGACGAGAGCGTGCACGACCTCGCCTCGCTCGACGCTCTTGCGGGCAAATACGACGCCGTCAATATCAAGCTCGACAAGGCCGGCGGGCTTACCGAGGCGCTGGCTCTGGCCGCTCGAGCGGAACAACGCGGGCTGACGATCATGGTCGGGTGTATGGTCGCGACGTTGCTGTCGATGGCGCCGGCCATGCTGGTGGCGCAGCGCGCGCGTTTCATTGACCTCGACGGCCCGCTGTTGTTGGCGCAAGACCGGGCGGACGGATTGCGCTACGAGGGCAGTCTGGCCTATCCGGCCGAGTTGGATTTGTGGGGTTAGAACCACGGGCGAGCCGCCTGTGGGTATCGGGGGATCAACGACGCGAGCCCCGATTGCGCCACCGTGGCGCTTATGCTGTTTGATGGCCGTAAGCTTGGTGTTGCGATGCCTTCTGATCCGCAGCTTTTGTCGGAAATCCTGGCCGGTCCGCCGGAAGAGGCGGACTACGACGCCCTGTATGCCGAGCTCATGGCGACGGCGCGCGGCCGCTGGTTCCTCACCAAATACGCGGGGCGCAATCGCTTCGCCGACACCCATTTGCTCGCCGGCGCGATCGCGCGCGTCGAGGCGGCGGTGCGTGGCGAACCGGTGCCGCAGGTTCCGGCGGCGGTCGCCCGCGAGATCGCCGACCTCGCCGTCGCGATCGGCCGGATCGAGGATGAATTCGCGGCGCCCCTGCGGCTGGCGGTCGAGGGCTTTGCCGCCGCCGAGCGTATCCAGGACGTCGCGTTTGCGCTGCGCGAGCGCGACGTGGACGCGGAAATGTCCAACGTGCTGGAGGCCGCGATCCGCGAACTCGGCGAGATTTTTGCGCGCGGCGACGCCGCCGCCGAGCGCGCCCAGAATGCGCTCGCGCTGCTGCGCGAACTCAAGGGCCGTGTCCATGCCATGGTCGCCGACGCCGTCGTCGGGGCCGGCATTTCGCCCGCGGCCATGACCCCTGGCGAGACGCCGTCCGAGGCGATCGCGGATGACGGCTTCGGCGAAGAAGGGGATATCCCCGATGCCTTGCTGGCGGAACGCTCCGCGGCGGACGCGGAGGCCGATGAGCATTTCGCCGCCATGATCGGCGCCCTCGCCGCATCGTTTCCCGCGTCCGACGAACCTCCCGCGCCCGACGAAACCGGCGAGCCGGCACCTGAACCGCTTGGTGAATTCGCCGACGGTCTTTCGCCGCCGGCGGAACCGGAACCCGCGTTCGAAGCGGTGGCCGAGCCCCACGCTGAGGTCGGGCAGGGCGGCGCGAACGTCGGCGGCGCGGACACGCCGGGACCGCCCGCCGAATCGAGCCTGTCGGACATGCCGACCCCTGGGGAGGCCTCTGCTGCCGAACCGGTCGGCGATGAAACGGCCGCAGCGGCCGCAGTAGCCGAGCCAGAACGTCGAGTTGCCAGCGGTCCCCGAACCAGAGCCGCACGAACCGGCGGTCATCCAGCAGCTCGACACCGGGGAATTGGCCGAAGATGAGCGGGTAGCAGAGCCCACGGCGTCCGAGCCGGCGGTCGATGAGGTCGTGTCGCCGGATCGGCCGCTGAGCGAGCCGGCGGCGATCGAAGATGTGGCGGCGGAGAGTTTGGCCGAACGAAGCTCAGCGGCAGTCGAACCGCCTGACGCTGGAGATCAGATGGCGGCGGCGCTGGTCGCGTCGGGCGCGATCGAAGCTCCCAGCACGCCGAGCGAGCACGAAACGCCGCCGCCGCCGCCCGAAAGTCCACGGGCTGACATTACCGAACTGCCCGGCGCCGCTTCATCGCTAGGGGTTGCGCCCGATGATGCCGGCGAAGTGGTGCCGCCGCATTTGCCCGACGAGCCGTCCATCGGCCCGGCAGATTTGGGCCCGGCAGATTTGCCGGCGACGGATTTGTCCGCCGGGGATTTGCCAGCCGTCGACTTGCCCGTCATGGACTTGCCCGCCGCGGATTTGGCCGAGGCTGTTTTGGCGAAGGCGGCGAGCGGCTTGGAAGAGGGGAGCGTTCCTTCGGAACCGGAGCCGGAGGAAAATGCCGCTCTGGTCTCACGTGACGAGACGGAGATCGTACCTGACGACGCCCGGCAGGCTGACGCAACCGCTGATCATATTTTAGGCAGCGGCACCGCGCCCGGCAGCGAGGGTGTCGAACGGTTTGATCATACCGTCTTGGAATCAATATCCGAGCCGATCCAAACACCCGCAGCCGCCGAGCCCACAGCGACCATCCTGACGGAAACCGAGACGACGCAGCAGTTGCTGCCCGATTTGCAGGCGGCGCCCGGTCCCGAAGAAGATCCCGCCGATCTGTTCGAACCTTTGCCGATGCCATCGCCGGTTCCGACGCCGCAGACCGTGCCTGCGGCACCGCAATCTACCGCCGCCGCGCCGGCGAGCGGCGGGGCGATGCGTCTCTTTGATATGCCCATCGCGTACGACGGCGGCGCAGCCGGACCTAGCAGGGCCGGCGCGGTCGAATTGCAGGACGACGCGCGGTCGCCAGCCGCCGCCCAAATAGACCATGCGGTGCCGGCCGCATCACCGGCCGCCGGTCTCGCCGCGGCGCCGTCGCCGCAAATGCGATTGCCGCTGGAGAGTTCCACGCCGCAATCCCGCCCGGCCGCGCCGATGGCGCGCGGCATCCCGCGCCCGGCGCCGAGCGATCCGCTGGCGTCGCTCAGCGAAGAAGAGCTGATCGCGCTGTTCAGCTAGCACCTGATACCGCTCGCGCGGGCCACCTTCGTTCTTTTGATTACGTTTGATTGCTGAAGCAGGCGCCGCAGCCGGGCGCATTCATCGTTCGTTCAGAGTTGCGGGCCTCTGCTGGCGACTCGCGTAACCGGCACGGAAGTTGCTTAACCCAACACCAGCGGATCAACAACGAGCGCAGGCGAACAGCTTTTCTCTCTCCAGGTCGCCGGACCATCTCGTTCGTGGTCCGCACAACAGGTTCATCTGGAGGCCATGATGCACAAACTCAACGGTTCCACATTGGCGGCTGTGGCGTTGTGCATGACTGCGTCTGTTACGAGGGTGCTGTGTGCGGGCGTTGCGTGTGCGAGCGTTGTGTTCGTGAGCGTGGCGTTCGTTCCGGACTAGCGTATCGGCGCATGATGACGGCCGTTATGCCAACGAGCCGCTGCACGCGTGGTTCGATCAACTGGCGAGTGCGAAAAGGCTTGTGTTGTTCGTTCGCCGACGGCTTCAAGGTCGAAAATGTCGACTGGGATACACAAGAGGGCCGTTACCGCGTGCGGTTGGAGGGGGAATGGGTCATCGTCCCCGACGCGGCGGTTGTGACCGAACCGAACCGATTCGGCCCCGCCGTAGTATGGCCCTACAAAGACGCGTCAGGGAATACGCAGATCAGATGCTTCATGCCCGGGGCGGGGGCTTAAGCGTCGCCTTCTGCTGTTTGCTGTTCGGCGTGGCATTTGTCGGCGTAAGAGAGGGCCGATCGCGGTCGGGCCCTGTTTGTGGCCGCGCACCCGGCTCGAGTGGCTTCGATTTAGTGGCATCGAGCGGATAAGGACGGCGGCGGCGCAACGCCGCTACGCCACCAGGCGGACGAACAGTTCCGGATCGACATTGCCGCCGGAGAGGACGGCCACGGCGATTTTGTCGTGCACGTCGACGCGGCCGGTCATCAACGCGGCGAGCGCGACCGCGCCGCCCGGCTCGACCACCAGCTTGAGCTCGGAAAAGGCGAAGGCGACCGCGGCCGCGACTTCCTCGTCGCTGGCGACGACACCCGCGCCGACCAGATTTTGATTGATCGCGAAGGTGAGCTTGCCCGGCGTGCGCGCCATCAAGGCGTCGCAGATGGTGCCGGTCAGCGCGGCGTTCTCTTCGCGGCGGCCGCTGCGAAACGAGCGCGCGTGATCGTCGAAACCCTGCGGCTCGGCGGTGTAGACCGCCGCCTCCGGGACCCGCGCCCGGACCGCGAGCGCAATGCCGGCCGTCAAGCCGCCGCCGGACGCCGTGACGACCACGACATCGGGGGTAAGTCCGAGCGCGGCCAAATCCTCGACGATCTCGAGGCCGGCGGTGCCCTGACCGGCGATGATCAAGGCGTCGTCGTAGGGCGGCACGATCACGGCGCCGCGGCGCGCCGCGATTTCGCGCGACATCGCCTCGCGGTCGTCCTGGGCACGGTCGTAGGGCACGATTTCGGCGCCGAGCGCCAAGGTGCGCAGACGTTTGGCCCGCGGCGCGTCGCGCGGCATGACGATCACGCAGCGCATGCCGAGCAGTCGCGCCGCCGCCGCGACGCCTTGGGCATGATTGCCGGACGAATACGCCACCACGCCGCCGGCCCGTTGTTCGGGAGGGATGGTCGCGAGCCTGTTGTAGGCGCCGCGGAACTTGAACGAGCCGGTGCGCTGCAGCGTCTCCGCCTTGAGAAACACGCGCCCGCCGGTCATGGCGTCGAGCGCGGCGGAGGTCACGAGCGGCGTGCGCAACGCGACCCCGGCGAGCCGGCGGGCGGCATCGTCGACATCCGCGGCGGTGGGCAAGGAAACCGACGCTTCCATGCCACCGACGCTAGAGCATGTCCCGCCAAAGTGGAAGTCGCGCCGCGAGGCCGCGGCGCGCCAGCGCCCTCGGTGAGGACTACTGCTCGAAGCGCCCCGCCGCGTGCGCCAGCATGGTGTAGACCTTGCCGGTGTCGGAGGTGAGGTAGTTGCGCGCGACCGTGCCGCCGCGGTCGCCGCGCGAGACTTCTTCGAGCAGCCGCTCGAATTCGTGGATGTACTGCTCCACCGTGGCGCGGAACTCGACGTCGGCGCGGTATTTGCGCCGGATCTCCTCGAACGCCTTCTGGCCCTGCGCCGTGTAGAGACGCTTGTTGAACAGATTGCGTTCGCCGCGCTTGTAGCGCTCCCACAATTCGGCGGAGGCCTCGTGATCGATCATGCGCGCGATGTCGACCGCGAGCGTTTCGAGCGAGTCGACGCTGTCGCGTTGCGGGCGCTCCGCGCCGCGCGCGCTTTCGCGCGGGCCGGGCGGGGCGATCGGCGGGCTTTCTTCCCGCGAGGCCCGCGTCAACAGATCGCTGAGCCAGCCGCCGTTGCGACCCTCGGCGTCCTTGCCGCCCGCGACCGGGCTGAGCGGGGGATTGGGTTCGCTCCGGCGCACCGGCGCGCCGGTGATGTCGCCGCGTGGCGCAACCGGCGGTGCCGCCGCGGTCTCCGTGCGCAACGGCCGCACCCGTCCGCCGCCACCACCACCGCCGCCGCCGGCGGCGAAGGCCGGTTCGGCTTCACGCCGCGCCGGCGGCTCGGCGGCGTCGAGCGTGCGGCCATGGCGGGCGACGATGCGATTGAGCTCGGCCAACGCCTCGATCTGGTCGACGATGACGCGGCGCATTTGTGCCGCGGTGTCGGCGGTCTCCTGCGGCAGCTCCAGAATGCCCCGGCGCAGTTCGGCGCGGGTCGCCTCCAGCTCCTGCTGCATCTCCGCGGCCATCGCCTTCATGCCCTGGATGATATCGGTGAAGCGCTCGGCGGATTGGTTGAACATCGACTGCATCTGGCCGGCGGCGTCGTCATAGACCGCGTTGAACGTTTCGTTGGTGCGCCGGCGCTCTTCCTCCGCGGTGTTGCGCACCAATTCGTATTGCTGTTCGATCGTCTGGACGCTTTCGTTGCTGGTCTCGGCGACGATTTCCGCGATCTGCCGCGACCGCGCCGTGGCGGCATCGAGCGATTCCTCGAGCAGGCTGGAGAAGCGCCGCAACCGTTCCTCGAAATCGTCGGTGCGGGAATCGAGCGCCGAAACCAGCGCCGCGATCGTGCTTTCGCGCTCGGTGACGGTTTCGGCGGTCTCGCGGTTGCTGCGGTCGAGCAGTTCGACCGCGGCGGCGAGCGAGCGGCCGTGGGTGCTGAACTGGGCCGCGAGCCCGCTCAGGTCCTCCAGCACCTTGGCGGTCGTATTGTTGAAGCTGCCGAGGTGCTGCTCCACCTTGGCCGCGGTGGTGTCGCTCTTGCTGCTGAGGTCGGTCATGGCGGCGACGAAGTCGGACACCCGCGTGACCATCGTCTTCTCGATCGCGCTCATGTTCTCGTGCGCGCCCGAGAGCACCTCCTGCAGCAGGATGTTGGCCTCGCGCAGGCGTTCGAACAAGGAGGTGGTGTCGGAGCGCAGCATGCCGTGGGTTTCCAGCATGTCGGCGACCGTGGCCGAGGCGGTCTGCTTGGATTCCTCGATCGCGGCCTTGGTGGCGCTCTGCAGATCCTCGAGCGTGCGCTTGATGGTCAGCTTGGCGCCCTCGGTGACGCCTTGCGTGCCCTCCTGCAGCTGCGCGAGCGTACGCGCGACCGCGGTGGTGGCGTTCTGGCTCGCTTCGTTGATGAGGCGGGCGATCTCGGCCGAGTTGTCCATCATCGTCTGGGTGAAGACGAAGCTCTTCGCTTCGATCGCCTTGACGGCCTGGTCGGTGACGCGGGTGACTTCGCCGGCGAACTCCTGACCCTTGCCCGACAAGGCCAACAGAAGCCCGTTCGATTTGTCGTCGAGGAGCCGCGTCATGTCGCCGATGCGGGCATTGATCTGCTCGGCGCTCGACGTGACCGAGCGGGCGACGTCGCCGCTCGTGCCGACCAGCGTGCGCTCGGCCTCTTTGGCGCTGGTCTTGATGGTTTCGGACGTGGCGAGCGCGCTCCTGGCGAGGAGATCGGTCGCGGTTGCCGCCGTCTTGCCGATCGTCTCGCTCGCCGCCGCCGCGCTCTTGTCGATCGAAGTCGACAGCGTGCCGGCGCTGCGGCCGAGCGTGGCCGTCGCTTCGGCGGCGCTGCGATTGAGCGCTTCCGTCGCGGCCGCGCTCGCCGCCGCGCTCTTGTTGAGCGCTTCGGTGGTGCGCACGGCGAGCTGGGCGATGGTGCGTTCGGCGTTGCTGGAATTGGTCTTGATGGATTCCGACAGCGCTTCCACCCGCGCGCCGAGCAGTTCCGCCGCGGCGCGGCTGCGCTGTTCCAATTGCTCGGTGACCGTTTCGGCGCGGCCGAGCAGAAGCTGCTCCACCTGGCCGATGCGGCTGTCGAGATTGCGGGTCACTTCGGCCGCGCGGGCGGCGAGAACCTTGTCGATATCGGAGACCTGCGCGCTCACGCTCTCGACGAGCTTTAAGCCGCGCCCATCGATGGTGGTGACGACGTCGCTCATGCGCCGATCGAGCGCGGTCACCATCTCCTTGCCGCCTTCGGTCAGCGTCTTGGCGATGTCCATGACGCGGCTCGACAAGGCATCGGTGAGGGTCTGCGTGCGGCTGTCGACCGCTTCCTGGAAGCGCGCTAGACGCTGGTCGAGATTGGTGGTGACTTCGGTCGCCTTCGACGACACGCGGCTGTCGAAACTATCGACGTAGCTGCGCATCGAACTCGGAGACCTCGGTGGTGCGCGCGCCGAGCCGTTCGACGAGCTCGGTGCCGTAGGTCTTCACCGTGCGGTCGAATTCGGCGAGGTGGCGGGTGATGAGATTGCCGAGCGTCGTGGAGTCGCGCGAAATCTTCTCGCCGAGCTCGGCGCCCGAGTGGTTGAACATGTCTTCGAACGAGGCGAGCCGGCTCGACAGCATCTCCTTGACCGCGTCGCCGCGGGCGGCGACCACCTCGGCGAGGCGTTCGGCGCTGTCGCGGAACGAATCCGTCACCTTGGTGCTGCGCGAGAGGATGGTGTCGGTGATGCGGGCGCCGGTCTGTTCGAGCTTCGTCACCACGTCGCTGCCGCGCAGATTGAGATCGAGGATGAGCAACTCGCCGGAGGCCTTGAGCGTGTTGTTGACCTCGTCGGCGCGCGTCGCGAAAGTCTCGGCGAGGCTGCTCGAGGTGTCGATGATGGTGTCGGTGATCTCCTGGGCCCGGCCGGTCATGGTGTCGGTCAGGTCCTGCGAGCGCACCGCCATGAGGTCGAGGATCGCCAGCGATTTCTCCGAGAAGCCTTCGGTGACGCGGTCGAGCCGCGATGACATCATGTCCTCGAGGCCGTCGGCGATCGCGGAGAACTCCTCCCCGATGTGGTCGGTCTTGAAATTGAGGCTGCTGGTGAGCTGTTCGCTCGCGGTCGTGATCGCGCGCGTGGTTTCGTCGCTCGTGTTGGCCAGGCGCTCGATCAGATCGCCGCCGCGCTCGGAGAGCTGCTGGATCATGGTGTCGCCGATCTGGCCGAGCGCGAGCGTGATGTCCTCGCCCTTTTCCGCCAGCGACTGGGTGATGCGCTGCGCCGCCTCGTTGACCTGCGCCCCGACGATGTCGCTGATGGTCGAAAGATCGTGCGAGAGGTCGATCTGGACGTTGCCGATGGCGGCACGCACCTGCTCGGCCTGGCCGACCAGAATATCGCGCTGGTTGGCGAGCTCCTGCAACAGGCTGCGGATGCGCACTTCATTGTCGCTGTAGGTGCGTTCGAGCGAGGCGACTTCGTTCTGCACCAGCGCCTCGAGTTCGCCGGCGCGCGCGAGCGTGCGCTCGACCCCGTCGCCCATGGCCGCGACTTCGCGGCGGATCGCCTGTCCGACGGTGACGATGGAATCCCGCGCCACGCTTTCGGGCTCGGCAAGCCGCATCGCGACCTGCGCCATCGATTGGGCGATCAGGCGCAGTTCCTGCGCCCGCCAAGCCATGTGGGCGACACCGAAGAAGAAGATGATCGGCAACAGCGCGGCCGCGCCGAGCCCGATCATGATGGCCGCCGGGGAATGCCCCGGGCCGAGTGCCGCGTTGAGATCCGAGAGATAGGCCCAGGACAAAGCGAGACAGCCGACCACCCAGGCGCACGAAAAGATCGCGGCGACGAAATAGGAGGTCTGCGCCGGACGGCGCTGCAGCGCCTGCAAAATATGACCGATCGACCGCTGGTCGTCGTTCGCCGCAGGCAGCGCGGCGGCCTCGAGATCCCGCGTGCCGATGGCGTCCGGGTCGACCATGTCGGCCGCGCCGGATGCCGCCGCGGCGCGGCGCGACGCTGATGCGCCGCGGCCGGGCAGCGCCTCCAGCACGTTATCCGCCGTCTGGCGCTCGGTTTCGCCCTCGCCCTCGCCCTCGTCCCGCAGATTGAGCGCTTCCTGGATCGCCGACAGCGCTGCTTCCGTCGGGTCCTTCATCCTATTGGGATTGTTGGCCATATCGGTCGTCGCCTCGCGTGTTACGCTGGACTAGGGTCGGCCCAACATGGCTCGAAGCAAGGTTGCCCGAAGCGAGAACGCTCGAAGCAAGAATGCTCAGCGAATGGTCAGGCCGCGCCACGAGCGCGTGATCGTTCAGGTTCTAAGCCGGCACATCGGGCACCCCGCCCTTCGTGTCCTACCGCAGTTGCGCATCCTATCGGTTTGGCGCATCGAAGGAAACTGGGTGTGGTAACGTCCCTTTAATCATCGTTAACGGTTTAGATACCATAACCGGCACACAGTTTGGCGGTAGCTCAATCGGGCGCCGCCATTTGGTTGCCAACAAATGCGGCCGGCGTGCGGCACCGACGGGGATGTTGTCGGGAGAGGCAAGCTTTCGTTTCAATTGCACGACCGCCGCTAAGGCTTTCAACACCATCGCCGCGGAACAGGCGCGCCAAGCGGGCGAAAAATCACCGCTCCTGCGCCTGATTTACTCCATTTTCGGCGATGCGCGCTTAAGGCTGGCGATCGAGGCAATGGCTTCGGCAAGCTCGGTTGTTTTGCAAGCGCTGTTGTTTCGACAGGGTTCGGGCGAAGGTCCGGTGGGTAGGGGAGACACCATGAGTTTATCGCGCCTGACGGCGGCCGATCCGCGGCACATGCATATGGTCATCGACGACCGCCATCTCGAACGCATGACGCTCGGCGACACCAGCCTCGAACGGGAGGTTTTGGAGATTTTCGCCCGTCAAGTCGTGCTCCTGCTGCCGCGGGTCGCGGGCGGCGAGCCTGCCGTGGCCGCGGCCGCGGCCCATACGCTCAAGGGCTCTGCGCGCGGCATCGGCGCTTGGCGGGTCGCCGACGCGGCCGAGCGCGTGGAAGAGGCGGCCGCCAAAGGCACCGGCGCGGCGGCTTTTCGCGCTTGCGTTGCCGAACTCGATGCCGCCGGCCGCGAGGCGTGTGCGGCCATCGGGACGCGCTTGGGTGTCAGTTCGGCCGTCAACTAGAGCGAGAAAGCCAGACCGCTCCGGCGTCCGGCGACGGTCACAAATACTGCGCGCGTCGCACTGGCGTCACGTGGCGCGAGCCGATAGAAGAGACGGCCGCAGCCGGCGCGATCATCTTTCCGCGCCCGATTTTCAATCTTCCATCACGAATGAGCCATGGTCAAAATCACCTTCATCGATGCCGAAGGCACGCCACGTACGGTCGAGGGCGAAGTCGGTTCAACGGTCATGGAGACCGCGATCAGGCACGGCGTGCCGGGGATCGAGGCGGAATGCGGCGGCGCCTGCGCCTGTTCGACCTGCCACGTCTATATCGAGGAGGCCTGGCGCGAAAAGGTGGGCGAACCGTCGCCGATGGAAGAGGATATGCTCGATTTCGCCTACGACCGGCAGCCGAGCTCGCGGTTGTCGTGCCAGATCAAGGTGAGCGAGGACCTCGACGGCCTCACCGTGCGCACCCCGGAGCGGCAGGCCTGAGGCGCAAATAGCCCGCGCCTGCCGGACCGGCCGCTCATTCCGGAATAGCCGCCGCGCGGCGCCGTCGCCCGTGGCCGGCTTCCCCTTTGCCGGATCATGTTCTAGACACGCGCCAACCCCGGCAAACCCAGTATTGCAGACGAGCACGGATACGACATGAGCGAACCTATCAAGACCGACGTTGTGATCATCGGCGCGGGCCCCGTCGGCCTGTTCGCGGTTTTCGAGCTGGGCCTGCTCGATATGAAGGCCCACCTCATCGACATTCTCGACAAGACCGGCGGACAATGCGCGGAGCTTTATCCGGAAAAGCCGATCTACGACATTCCCGGCATTCCGATGATCAGCGCCCATGGCCTGGTCGACGCGCTGCACCAGCAGATCAAGCCGTTCAATCCGCAGTTCCATCTCGGCGAGATGGTGGAGACGGTGACGAAGGTCGGCGACAATCTGTTCCGCGTGACGACCGACCTCGGCAAGGAATTCGAGAGCAAGGTCGTGGTGATCGCCGCCGGCGGCGGCTCGTTCCAGCCCAAGCGTCCGCCGATGCCGGGGATCGAAGCCTATGAAGGCAAGTCGGTGTTCTATTCGGTGCGCAAGATGGAGGCGTACCGCGGCAAGCGCGTCCTGATCGTCGGCGGCGGTGACAGCGCGCTCGACTGGACGCTCAATCTCGCGCCGATCGCCGGCCACCTCACGCTCCTGCACCGGCGCAAGGAATTCCGCGCCGCGCCCGACAGCGTCAACAAGATGATGGCGCTCGCCGGCGAGGGCAAGATCGACTTCCTGCTCGGTCAGGTGACGGCGCTCGAGGGCAATGACGGCCAGCTCGCCAAGGTCATCGTCAAGAGCAACGAAGGCTCGACCTTCGACATCGCCTGCGACGCCATGCTGCCGTTCTTCGGCCTCACCATGAAGCTCGGCCCGGTCGCCAATTGGGGCTTCGA
Source organism: uncultured Pseudomonadota bacterium (assembly GCA_963836095.1). GTDB lineage: Bacteria > Pseudomonadota > Alphaproteobacteria > Rhizobiales > Xanthobacteraceae > BOG-931. Next base: position 372,596 of record CAWIHU010000006.1, on the reverse strand, counting down.
GCTCAAGGACGAAGAACTCATCCCGGTCGACACCGCCGCGTTCGAGACCTCGACGCCGGGCATCTTCGCCGTCGGCGACATCAACTGGTACCCCGGCAAGGTCAAGCTCATCCTGTCCGGCTTCCACGAGGCGGCGCTGATGGCGCAGAAGGCGCACCACTATGTCTATCCGGACAAGCGCCTGGTGTTCCAATACACCACGTCGTCGACCAGCCTGCAGAAGAAGCTCGGGGTGAGCTGAAGCGGCACGACTTTTAGGCCGACTTGTCGAGTACCGGTCGCCGCGAAAATTGATGATGCTCAGCGCTCGCTCTCGTCGCGCATTCTGCTGAGGAGCGTCCCTGCATCTTCGGCCGGCTGCCGTAACTTCACCCGGCGGGCGGCGAGCCAAACGAGATCAGCCGCCGTTACGCGCTTCAAGGAAGCGGGCGCTGGCTTTGCTGCGACCGGCTTTAATTCCACCACCGGCTCGCCATGGCGCGTTATGATCACGTCTTCGCCGGCAAGGGCGCGGTCGATCAATTCCGAAAACTTGGATTTGGCTTCCGCGACGCTGTGCGTGCTCATGACATCAAGTATAAAGGCGTGATTCCCGAGTGTCGAGGTAGGCTGCAACGCCGTTCTAACCTCCCGATTCAATTCCGGAGATCGTCATGCCCCCGTCTCCCGTCACGACCACCTGCTGCATTGCCGGCGGCGGGCCGGCCGGCGTCATGTTGGGATTTCTGCTGGCGCGCGCCGGCGTCGACGTTGTCGTTCTGGAAAAGCACGCGGATTTCTTCCGCGACTTTCGCGGCGACACCATTCATCCCTCGACGCTCGAACTGATGCACGAGCTCGGGCTGCTCGACGAGTTTCTGAAGCTGCCGCACCAGAAAGTCGAACGGCTCGGCGGCCAGATCGGCGAACGTCCGCGTCGGCATCGCCGACTTCACTCATCTGCCGACGGTCTGCAAATACATCGCGCTGATGCCGCAATGGGACTTTCTCGATTTTCTGGCCGCGCAGGGGAAGCGTTATCCCGGTTTCGATCTGCGCATGCGCGCCGAGGCGGTCGACTTGATCGAGGAGAATGGGCGCATTACCGGCGTCATCGCCAAGACGCCGGATGGCGAACTGACTATTCGGGCCGATCTGGTCGTCGGCGCCGACGGCCGGCATTCCACGGTGCGCGAGCGCGCCGGGCTGATCGGCGACGATTACGGGGCGCCGATGGACGTGCTGTGGTTCCGCCTATCGCGCAAGGACGAGCGACACCACCGAGACCTTCGGCCACGTCGAGGCCGGCGCCATGATGATCATGCTCGACCGCGGCGACTATTGGCAGTGCGCCTATCGTCATCGCCGAAAGGCGGTATCGAGCGCGTCAAGGCCGAGGGCCTCGATGCCTTCCGCCGCCGGGTCGTCGCCATGTCGCCGGTCCTGGCCGACCGGATCGGCGAACTCGAGGACTGGGACGACGTCAAGCTGCTCAGTGTCGCGGTCGATCGCCTGCGCCGGTGGTGGCGGCCGGGCTTGCTCTGCATCGGCGACGCGGCGCACGCGATGTCGCCGATCGGCGGCGTCGGAGTCAATCTCGCCATTCAGGACGCGGTCGCGGCCGCGAACCGCCTGGCGGCGCCGCTCGAGGCGCGCCGCCTGAGCGACGCCGACCTGGCCGCGGTCGAGGCGCGCCGCACCTTGCCGGTGCGTCTGACCCAATGGCTTCAGATCGCGATTCAGAATCGGGTGATCAGCTCGGTGCTCGCCGCCCAGACCCGGCCGCGGCCGCCGGCGGTGATGAAGCTGCTCGACGCCTTCCCGGTCCTGCGTCGCCTGCCGGCTCGTCTCGTCGGCATGGGCTTCCGGCCGGAGCACGTGCGTACGCCGGACGTGCTGTCCCAACCGTAGCGCGGCGGGGGTCGATATGGTGTCGATGCGGCCTTGAATTATGGCGCGGGCGATTCCATCTCGGGCGCGAATGTGCAACGCCCGGGGGACAACACCATGACGGCCACAACCGAGCAGACCCGCGTCGAAAACCGCCCGTTCGAGGCGGACGTCGCCAAGCTTCTGCACCTGATGGTGCATTCGGTCTATTCCGACCGCTCCGTGTTCCTGCGCGAGCTGATCGCCAACGCCGCCGATGCCTGCGAACGGCTGCGCTACGAGGCAATCGCCAATCCCGCGCTGTTGGGCGATGACGCCGCGCCGCGCATCACGCTCGCGATCGAGGCCGAAAAGCGGCAGCTCACCGTCGAGGACAACGGCATCGGCATGGCGCGCGAGGAGATGGTCGAGGCGCTCGGCACCATCGCCCGCTCCGGCACCAAGGCGTTTCTGGACCGCGTCGAGGCGGCGCAGAGTGCCGAGGGCGCAACGCTGATCGGGCAGTTCGGCGTCGGCTTCTACTCGGCGTTCACGGTCGCGGAGCGCGTCGACGTGATCTCGCGCCGCGCCGGCAGCGAGGAGGCGTGGCAATGGTCGTCCGACGGCAAAGGCACCTATTCGGTGTCGCCGGTGGACCCCCTCCCTAACCCTCCCCCGCAAGCGGGGGAGGGAAGGGTGGGGGCGCCGGCCCGCGGCACCCGCGTCGTCCTTCATCTCATGGAGGACGCGAAATCGTTCACCGAGCGATTCACCATCGAGCGCCTGATCAAGCAGCACTCCGGCCACGTGCCGGTGCCGATCACGATCATCGAAAAGCCCGGCGCCGAGGCCGCCGAAATTTCCGACGGCGCGGCGCTATGGGCGAAGCCGAAATCGGCGATCACGCCCGCCGACTATACCGATTTCTATCGCAGCATCGCCGGGCAGTTCGACGACCCGGCGCTGACCGTGCATTTCCACGCCGAGGGGCGGCAGGATTATACGTCGCTGTTCTTCGTGCCCGGCTCGCGGCCGTTCGATCTGTTCGATCCCGACCGCAAGGGCCGCATCAAGCTCTACGTCAAGCGCGTCTTCATCACCGACGACGCCGACGTTCTGCCGCGCTATCTGCGCTTCGTGCGCGGCCTGGTCGACTCGGCCGATCTGCCGCTCAACATTTCGCGCGAAAAGCTGCAGGAGAGCCCGCTCCTCGCAGCGATCCGCAAGGGCGCCGCCAGCCGCGTACTCGGCGAACTGGAAAAGCTCGCCGACAAGGACCCGGAGGCCTACGGAAAAATCTGGGACAATTTCGGCGCGGTGCTGAAGGAGGGCCTGTACGAGGATTTCGAGCGTCGCGACGCGCTGCTCGCGCTCGCGCGCTTCAAGACCACCGCCTCCGCGGGCGGCTGGCGCAGCCTCGAGGATTACGTCGGCGCGCTCAAGACCAATCAGACGGCGATCTATTACCTCGCCGGCGACGACATCGCGCGGCTCGAAGCCTCGCCGCATCTCGAAGGCTTTCGCGCCCGCGGCGTCGAGGTGCTGCTGCTGCCTGATCCGGTCGACAATTTCTGGGTCATGTCCGGCTTGTCGTTCGACGGCAAGCCGTTCAAGTCGGTGACGCAGGGGGCGGCCGACCTCGCGCTGATCGCGCCCGCCGACGCGAAGGAAGCGCCGTCAACCGAGATCGAACCGGCGACCAAGATTTTTCTCGCCTTTATGAAGAACACGCTCGGCGAGGCGGTCGCCGAGGTGCGCGCCTCCGAGCGGCTCACCGACAGCGCGGTCTGTCTGGTCGCCTCGGAAACCGGCCCCGACCGGGCGCTGGAAAAACTGCTGGCGGGCGCCGGACGGCTCGACGCGGCCTCGAAGCCGATCCTCGAAGTCAATCCGCGTCACGAACTCATCGCCGCGCTCGCCACGCTCGGCGACGACGCGCGTGGGCTCAAGGAAGACGCGACGCATCTGTTGTTCGACGAGGCGCGGGTGCTGGAAGGCGACCGGGTAGCGGAGCCGCGGCTGTTCGCCGAACGTCTGGCGCGCGTGCTGGGGAAGTGCGTGGGTAAGGGCTAATAAGCCGCTTTTCCCGGATGCGGTGCAGCGCGTTAGCGGTGCACCGCTGATCCGGGATCGTCGCAGACTCGGAGTGCGTAACGATCCCGGTTCTGCAGCGCATCACCATAGCGCGTCGAAGACGCGCGTGAACGCGCTTGTGGTGCTGCGCTGCGCCCGGGAAACCAACTAATGAAAATCTCTGCTTCTGAGCAGAAGCTGCGCGTCCAGTGGGTGCTGGATGCCCGAGGATCGCAGCGAGAATAGATCGCCGTCGTCGCGGGGTTGATCGTCGCGCAATTCGGCGAGCGTCACTGACAGGTCGATGAATTGCTCCGCGACCACGTGGACGACGAGGCCGGCGCGCTGCAGGCGGCCGCGCACGGCGAGGAACCGCGATGTCATCACGACGCGGCGATTTCGGGCGAACGCCTTCGGCCAGACGATGATGTTGGCGATGTCGGTCTCGTCCTCGAGCGTCATGAAGATGACGCCCTTGGCGGTGCCCGGTCGCTGCCGCACCAAGACGAGGCCGGCGACGGTGATCCAGGCGTCCCCCTCCCTATCCCTCCCCCGCAACGGGGTCCCCGCCGTGCGAGCGCGGCGGGGTGCCCCTGGGGGAGGGTAGGGTGGGGGTTGCTGCGGAGTTCGGCATTGCGCAACACGCCGAGCGCGGTGAGGCGCTCGCGGAAAAACCGCACCGGATGATCTTTCAGCGACAGCCCGGTCGCCACGTAGTCTTCCACGACATGCTCGGAGAGCGCCATTTCGGGCAGCGTGACCTTCGGCTCCGGAAACAGATCTTCGCTGAGATGTGGCATCAGCAGCGGCAGCGTTTCGTCGGCTTTGTCGGTCTTTTGTTCGTTGTCAGTTTTTCGGGCGATCCGCCGTGCCGCGTCGATGCCGATGGCATCGAGCCGCCGCGCCGCCCATAACGCGGCGCGGCGATCGAGGCCGAGCGAGCGGAACGCGTCGGCCTCCGCCAGCCGCTCGATGGTGAAGCGGGAAACGCCGGCGACCGCCGCGAGCCGTTCGATCGACGCAAAGCCGTTGCCGCGCGCGGCGCCGAGCTTTTTGAGTTCGTCCTCGTTGAGGCCGTGCACCAGGCGAAAACCGAGTCGGATCGCGTGCCGGTCTTCAGCCGTGGGCTCTAGAGTACAGTCCCATTCACTGAAATTGACGTCGACGCCGCGGACCTCGACGCCGTGGGCGCGCGCGTCGCGCACGAGCTGGGCGGGCTGATAAAAACCCATCGGCTGGCTGTTGAGAATGGCGGCGCAGAACACGTCCGGATGGCGGCATTTGATCCAGGCCGAGGCATAGACGAGCAGCGCGAAACTCGCCGCGTGGCTTTCCGGGAAGCCGTATTCGCCGAAGCCTTCGATCTGGCTGAAGCAATGGGCGGCGAAGTCGGGATCGTAGCCGCGTTCGGTCATGCCGCCGATGAACTTGTCGCGGAACAGATGCACCTTGCCGGTATGGCGGAAGGTGGCCATGGCGCGGCGCAGCCCGTCGGCCTCGTCGGGCGTGAATTTCGCCGCCGTGATGGCGATCTGCATCGCCTGTTCCTGGAACAGCGGCACGCCGAGCGTTCTTTTCAGCACTTCTTTCAGTTCGTCGGCGGGGCCGTGCGCCGGGTGCGGGGAGGGGTAATGCTCCTTGTCGATGCCGTCGCGGCGGCGCAGATAGGGATGCACCATGTCGCCCTGGATCGGCCCCGGCCGCACGATCGCGACCTCGATGACGAGATCGTAGAAGCAGCGCGGCTTCAGGCGCGGCAGCATCGACATCTGCGCGCGGCTCTCGACCTGGAACACGCCGACCGAGTCGGCGAGCGAGAGCATGTCGTAGACCGCTGCGTCCTCCTGCGGCAGGGTGGCGAGCGAATAGTCCTTGCCGTAGTGCTGCCCCAGAAGATCGAGCCCACGCCGCAGGCAGCTCAGCATGCCGAGCGCGAGCACGTCGACCTTCATCAGGCCGAGCGTGTCGATATCGTCCTTGTCCCATTCGATGAAGGTGCGCTCGTCCATGGCGGCATTGCCGATCGGGACGGTCTCGTCGAGCGGCGCGCGGGTGAGCACGAAGCCGCCGACATGCTGCGAGAGGTGGCGAGGGAATCCGATCAGTTCGTCGGCGAGGACGACGGCCTGGCGGATCGCCGGATTATCGGGATCGAGCCCGGCTTGGCGGACGTGATCGTCGGGGAGGCCATCGCTATAGCCCCACACCGTCTTGGCGAGCGCGGCGGTGACGTCCTCGGTCAAGCCCAAAACCTTGCCGACTTCGCGGATGGCGCGGCGGGAGCGGTAATGCACGACGGTCGCGCAGATCGCCGCGCGGTCGCGGCCGTAGCGCCGATAGATGTACTGGATCACCTCCTCGCGCCGCTCGTGCTCGAAATCGACGTCGATATCGGGCGGCTCGCCGCGGTTCTCGGAAATGAAGCGGGCGAACAGGAGGTTGGTTTTGTCCGGGTCGACCGAGGTGATGCCGAGGCAATAGCACACCGCGCTGTTCGCCGCCGAGCCGCGGCCCTGGCACAGGATTTCCTTGGGCTGCCGGCGTGCGAACGACACCACGTCGTGGACGGTGAGGAAATAGCGCGCGTAGTCGAGCTTGGCGATGACGGCGAGTTCGTCCCGCAGCCGCTTTTGCACCTCGGCCGGGATGCCGTCAGGATAGCGGTCGTGCGGATAACGCTCGCGCGCGCCCGCAAAAGTGAGGTCTTCGAGGTGCTGCTGCGCGGTCTTGCCGGCCGGCACCGGCTCGTCGGGATATTCGTATTTGAGTTCGCTCAGCGTGAAGCGGCAGGCTGCGGCGATCTTGACGGTGCGGGCGATGGCTTCGGGAAAGGCGGCGAACAGGCGCGCCATTTCCTCGGGTGGTTTGAGATGCCGCTCGGCGTTGACCGCCAATCTCAGGCCGGCTTCGGCAATGGTGCATTTCTCGCGGATGCAGGTGACGATGTCGGCAAGCGGCCGGCGCTCCGGCGCGTGATAGAGGACGTCGTTGACGGCGACGAGCGGAGCGCCAACGCGTGTGCCGAGTTCGTCCAGCAGCCCGAGGCGGCGCGGCTCGTCGCCGCGATGATAATGCGCGCCGGCAAGAAACGTGCGGCCGGGCGCCGTGCGCGCCAGGGCGGCGAGGCGCGAGGTGAAAATTTCAAACCCTCCCCTGGAGGGGGAGGGTCGGACGGCGAAGCCGTCCGGGGTGGGGTGAGCGGCCCAAGCGCTGTCACCCCCACCCGGTCCGCTACGCGGACCGACCTCCCCCCTCCAGGGGGAGGTGATTGGCGGCAAAGCGATCAGCATCTGCCCTTCGCTGGCGGCGAGGATGTCGTCGAAGCGGAGATGACATTCGCCCTTCTTGGCCTTGAGATTGCCCGCGGTGATGAGGCGGCAAAGCCGGCCATAGGCGGCGCGATCGGTCGGATAGGCCAGAACTTCGAAACCGTCGGTCGTGACGAGGCGGGTGCCGACGAGGAGCTTTATTTTTCTGTTCCGCGCTTCGTCGTAAGCGCGCACCACGCCGGCAAAACTATTGCGGTCGGCGATGCCGATGGCGGCGAGGCCGAGGTCGTCGGCGCGCTCGACCATTTCCCCCGGATGCGCCGCGCCGCGCAGGAAGGAAAAATTCGTGGTCACGGCAAGTTCGGCATAGGCGCTCATCTGTCATCTCAGGCGAAAACACTCACGCAAATATCCCGTGCACGAACCAGCGCGCCGCTGCCGTCTCGCGGCCATAAAGGCCTTCGCGGAACAGCCAGAAGCGGTGCCCGTGGGCGTCCTCGACGAGGTAATAGTCGCGGGTTAGCCCCTCGCTTGCTTGCGGGGAAGGCAAAGGGAGGGGGCGGCGCCACCATTCGCTGGCGATGCGTTCCGGGCCCTGCGCGCCCGCGACTTCGTAGGTGACCCCGCGCCAGCGGAAGCGCCGCGGCGGTCCGTCGGGAATGAGCGCGGTGACTTCGGTCGGCTCCGCGTGCGGAAACAACAACAGCGGGCGCGTTTGTTGCTCCGGCGCCGGCCAGGCCGCCGCCGGCGCGGCGGCCGCGGCGGTCGCGGCGGTCAGCGTTTCGGCGCGCTCGGGGAGGTGACTTTCCACGGGCGCAAAGTGCCGGACACTGTGCGGACCGAGCCGTTGGCGCAAGGCATCGATCAAGGCCGCATGACGCTCCGTGCGGTCGTCATTCTCATGATGGTCGACATCGAGTTCCGTCTGCCGCGCGGGCATCGGCTCGGCGCGGATGACGGCGAGCCCGACCGCCTCGAAGCCGAAACCGGCATCCTGCGTCGCCGCCAGTGCCTCGAGCTTCAATTCGATCATGCGCGCCACATGGGGGACGCTGCGCGTCGGCAAGGTCAGTGCGAGATCGACCGTCTTCACCTCGCCGTCGACGCGGTAGAGCGACAATTTGAGCGCGCGCGCGCCGACATCGTCGCGGCTGAGCACATGGACGAGGTTTTGCATCAGGCGGCGCGCCAGCGCGACGACGGCCTCCTGGGTGAAGATCGGATCGATGAGATAACGCAGGCTGTGATAGACCGGCGGCGGCACGATGGGGACGAGCGGCTCCTCGACGCGGCCGAGCGCCTGGTCGAGCCGGCGGATGAGTTCGGCCGAAAAGCGCGCGGCAAAGGGCGCCCGCGGCTTGTCGAGGAGCGTGCCGACTTTCTTGAAGCCGAGCCGGCGCAGCGTCGCGCAGGTTGGCGCGGACAGCCGCAAGGCTTCGACGGGAAGCCGCGCCAACGCGGCGGCCTCCTCGCCCGCCGGCAGGATGGGGCAGGACGCGGGGTGAAACCGCGCCAGCGCCCAGGCGGCGCCGGGCGTTGCGGCGACGGCAAGCCGCGCCGGCAGGCCGAAATTGTCCGACAGCCGCCGCGCAAGATCGGCGAGGAGCGCCGCTTCGCCGCCGAACAGATGGGCGGCGCCTTCGATATCGAGAAAAAAACCGTCGGCGCCGTTTTCCTCGTTCCACGGCGAGGCGGTCGGCGTATAGCGCGTCGCCCACAAGGTCAGGCGCTTGAGCGCGGCGTCATCGGCGGCCGGATCGACGGCGCGCGCCTGCAAAAAACCTGCTTTCGCCCGCGCGTCGGCCAGAGGCTCGCCGGGCGTGAGCCCCGCGGCTTCGGCTGCTTCGTTCAAGGCGGCGACGCGCGGTCCGCCGCTGGTGGTGACGGTAAGGACGAACGGTTTTTCAGGGACGATAGGATCTTGCGGCGGCCTTCTCGCCTGCGCCGCGAGAAAACGCAGGATCGGCCAGCGCGGCAGCCAGACTGAAACGATGCGCGACATGATCGTACTCCACCGTCCATTCGCCCGCGCGCCCGTTGCGGCAGCGTTCCAACAGGAGATGCCAGCGCGGGCGCAGAAAAAGGCCGAAGCGGTCGCGCGCGGCCGGCGCCGGACCGACGCGCCAGCGCGTCGCGCCTGCACTCGCCTCCAGCATCTCTCGCCGGTCGCAACAGAAACAGCGGCAACCCCGCATCCACGGCGGCGAGGTGCAGCCTTTGGCTCAATTTCAGATCGAGCTTGTCGATCGCCCCGGCGACGGCGGCCGGCGCTCCCGAGCGCAACGCTTCCTCCATGGCCCAGAGCGCGTCATTGCGCTGCGCCGTCTCGACCAGGATGACGCGGGCCGGATCGAGGCCGAGGACGCTCAAGCCATGCCCGTAAGGTCGGCCGTATTGGCCGGCGCCGTAGCCGGACAGAACAAGGATGATCTTTCTTTTCCCTCCCCCCTTGTGGGGGAGGGTAGGGTGGGGGGTCGGGACGAGAAGTACGAGCGGGGAGGTCTTCACCTTCCTCGACTATCGGCTGCGGCGGCACGACCCCCACCCCCAACCCCTCCCCAATCGAAGTCGGATGTTTCCGACTTCGATCACTTTGATATTGGCCGAACTCGGGAACACCCGAGTTCGGCTGGGGAGGGGAATACAGACGCGCCAGCAGCGCCACCATGAAGCCCACGGCAGCGGGGGCGCCGCCGTCTTCGGGCACGATCTCATGCAAGGCTCCGCCGTGAAGACCACCGTCGGGCAGATGGCTGTCGATGGCGGAGACGCCGATGGGAAGCGGTTTTGCCGTCCGAAACCCCTCCATTTTGGGCAACAGACGACGCAATTCCGCCGCCACCGCCGCGCGGTTCTTCTGCATCACCGAGAGGGTCGGAAATTGGATCACCGCGGCGGCCTTTTGTGTTCCCTGTATGTTCCGAGGCGGAGACTAGAACATAACGAGAACTATGCCAAGGGGGATTCCAGACGGATCTTCCGTAGGGGCGCCCCTTGTGGGCGCCCTTTTCGTGCGTCGTGCCAACGAACGGGCGGCCACAAGGGCCGCCCCTACGGAACCACCGCCTTGCTGGCAGGACAGCGTTGGCGCATAGGTTCAACCCCACGCGCCAAGTCGGGACGGCATACCAAGGAGCGCCAATGCCGGAAGTCGACAAGGAAGGGGAGCGCTATTCGGCCGACCGGCCGCAGGCCGCGCCGGGGTTCTTCCTCAAGGGCTGCCACCAGCTCGACTGGGGAATGAAGAACCGCCTCGCCCGCGTTTTCAACCCGGCGACCGGCCGCACCGTGATGCTCGCGATCGACCACGGCTATTTTCAGGGCCCGACTACCGGGCTCGAACGCATCGACCTCTCCATTCTGCCGCTCTTGCCGTCCTGCGACGCGCTGTTCTGCACCCGCGGCATTCTGCGCTCGCTCGTTCCCGCCGACACCACCAAGCCCATGGTGCTGCGGGCGTCGGGCGGTCCGAGCATCCTGCGCGAGGAACTCTCCGACGAACAGATCGCCATGGACATGGACGACGCGGTGCGCTTGAACGCCGCCGGCGTCGGCATCCAGGTCTTCATCGGCGGCGAATTCGAGACGCGCTCGGTGCACAACATGACCAAGCTCGTCGATGCCGGCCTGCGCGCCGGCATGCCGGTCATGGGCGTCACCGCCGTCGGCAAGAACATGGTGCGCGACGCCAAATATTTCCGGCTCGCCTGCCGCATCATCGCCGAGCTGGGCGCGCAATACGTCAAGACCTATTATGTCGAGGACGGCTTCGAGACCGTCACCGCCTCGTGCCCGGTGCCGATCGTCATGGCCGGCGGCAAGAAGCTCGCTGAGCTCGACGCGCTGACGATGGCCTACAACGCCGTGCAGCAGGGCGCCGCCGGCGTCGACATGGGGCGCAACATCTTCCAGTCCGAAGCGCCCAAGGCGATGATCGCCGCCATCAACGCCGTCGTCCACGGCAACGCCAAGCCGAAAGAGGCCTATGAGCTGTTCTCGTCGCTCAAGGCGGCGGGATGAAAGCCCGCATTACCGATAATAGTCGACAGTCAGAATATATCGGTCGAGGGGCACGCCGGTCAGCCGGCTCTTCAGCGTCGCATCCTCGTCAAGACCCGCTCCCATCGTCGCGACCTTGCGGCGGCCCGCGGTGACGCTCGCCACGACGTTGTCGAATTTCCGCATGACGGCCTCGTTCGCCGACTTGTCGCTATGACCGAAGATGACAAAGACCGAATCGTAGCGTCCGGAGTTCGAGACAGCGCGCCGCGCCGAAAAAATAGCCGGCGCAACGGTCGTCGCGGTTTGGTCGCAGCAGCCAGGGAACGACCGGGTCGGTCGAAACGACCAGCACGCGGCCCTTCTCGTTGCCGTGAATGAAATCCAGGATGCTCTGGTAGGGAATGACCGCATTGCGCTTGAAAGGATGGGTTCCGGAGTTGACGTTGGCGATGGCTGAAACGGATGTGGCCAGCACCAGCGCGACCAGCGCCAGCAAGCGTCCGCCATGGCCCACCCGCATCTGCCGATCGAAAAACGACGTCAACAACACGGCCGCGATCGGCGCCAGAAACAGGAACGAGCGCGGCTTGCCGAATCCGGCCACTGCCATCAGGGCGGTCGCGCCCAGCATCAACAGCAGCAAATGAGCCGGTTTCCCCGGCTCTTTGCGGTCGATTGCCGAAGCTGCCGCGATCGCAAATACAATGACGGTGGGTGCGACGATCCAGGCCTGGCTCGAGCCGAGCGTATCGCCGCCGAAAAATCCGAGGGTATCGGTCAGCACGGAGCGGACGATGCCGTTGCCGAACTGCGCATCGACCAGCCCCGGGCGTGCCGCCAGCAGCCAAACGGCAGTATATATCCCCAGACCGGCGCTGGCCGCGGCGAGCAGCCAATAGATCAGGTCGAACGACCAGCGAAATCGGCGCTGCAGCCCATAGCGATACACCGCGAACGCGGGAACGAAGAGCACCGCGAGAAAGTTGGTCGAGGCAGCCAGCCCGAGCGCCACAGCCGACGACAATTGCGCGGCGCCGTCGCGCGGGGCGAGGTACAGCGTGACAAAGAGCGCGGTCAATAAAGCGAACAACGGATACCAGCGCAGCGCATCGCCTTGGCTGATGGCGAGAGGGGTCAGGCCGAACAGCAGCACCGCGATCACGCGGATCGCCGGCGCGGCGGACGTTCGCGGGCGGGCGCACGGTCGAGCGCAAGGCAAGAAGCTGGAACAGCGCGAGCGCGAGCGCCGTCATTGCCAGGCTGCATAGCCGCATTCCCGGCTCGCCCGAGCCGATCTGACGCAAGCCGTAGAATACCAGATAGGACAGTGGCGGATGCACATCTAGGCTAGTCGGAAATGTCGTCAGCAGCGAGAGCGCGGACTGTCGTTCGATCAGCGTGAGCGTATAAATCTCGTCGTCGAACGGGAACCGCCATACCCGACCGGCCGACACACTGGTGACAACGAACAGAAACAACATCGACGCAACGTCGCAGGCGTGCGTCCGTGCGACAGCGCCGTAGCTGAGATCGCGCGGCGAGCCGGCCGCCGAATGAGCATCGTGTGTCATCCGCGCCTGCGCTGATCGCGACGTTCTCCAGGTGTGCTCGAAGTATGTCAGGATGGAAGTCCGGAAACAACGCTCGCCAACGCCGTCGCAGACTCGAAAACCCAATGTCACCCGGCCTGCGCTCGGGCCTTTTTTGTCTGGCCTTCAGCCAAGCCGAAGTCCCCGCCGCCGGCGGAGGCGAACATGGCGGCGATTTCCGGCGCCGAGCGCGGCGGGGAGAACACATAGCCTTGAATTTGGGTGCAGCCGGCTTCGCGCAATTTGCGGACTTGCAGCTCGGACTCCACCCCCTCCGCCGTCGTCGACATGCCGAGCGCCTCGGCGAGCGCGACGATCGCCCGGATGATGGCGAGCGTTTCGTCGTGCGCCGCGACCTCGTCGATGAAGGTCTTGTCGATCTTGATCTTGTCGAACGGGAAACGCTGCAGATAGCTCAGCGACGAATAGCCGGTGCCGAAATCGTCGAGCGAGGTACGCACGCCGAGCGCACGCAGGTTCTTGAGCATGACCTGCGGCTGGTCGCTGCCGTCGATGAAGATCGACTTGGTCACTTCGAGCTCGAGCCGCTGCGGCGGCAATCCGCTCTCCGCGAGCGCGGAAACGACCGTTGCCAGCAATCTCTGGTTCTTGAATTGAACCGGCGACAGATTGACGGCGACGAAGGTGTCGGCGGGCCACTGGCGCGCCACCTTGACGGCCTCGCGCAGCACCCATTCGCCGATCGGCTCGATCAGCCCGGTCGCTTCCGCGATCGGAATGAACTCGACCGGCGACACCATGCCCCACTCGGGCGAATTCCAACGCACCAGCGCCTCGCAGCCGGCCACCGCATCGGTGCGCAGGTCGAGCACCGGCTGGAACGCGACCTGGATCTCGCCTCTGCGCAGCGCCGACTGCAAGCCGCCCTGCAAGGTGCGCCGCCGTTGCGTCCATGCTTCCATCGCCGGCTCGAAGAAGCGGTAACGGGCGACGCCGTCCGCTTTGGCGGCGTAGAGCGCCATATCGGCTTTCTTCATCAGCGGGTCGGCCGCGTCGCCGTCCGCGGGCGCCACCGCGATGCCGATGCTCGTGCTGATCAGGATGTCGCCCGGTTCGAGCTTGAACGGCACCTGGAAGGCATCGATGATCTGGCGCGCCAACGTCATGGTCCCGGCCGGCAGATCGGGAGCATGCTGCAGGATGGCGAATTCGTCGCCGCCCAGCCGGGCGACGAAATCGCGGCCGCGCACGCAGGCCCGGATGCGCCTGCCGGCCTGTTTGAGCAGCGCATCGCCGACGGGATGACCGAGCGTGTCATTGACCGATTTGAACTGGTCGAGATCGAGACACAACAGCACCACCGTGGTGCGGTTGTCGCGCGCCTCGATCAGCGCGCGCTCGACGGCTTCCTGGAAGTACGCCCGGTTCGGCAGCTCCGTCACCGTGTCGTAGCGCGCCAGCCGCACGATGCGCTCTTCCGCGAGGTGTTTGTCCGTCACGTCGGAGCCGACGCCGTGATAGCCGGTGAAGGCGCCCGCATTGTCGAACACCGGTTTGGCCGACATCAGCCAATAGCACCGGTCGTCGCCGCAACGAACCGGCAAGGTGATGTCGCGAAACGCGGCGCGCGCGGCCATGCGTTTGAACAAGTCCGCCATTTCGGGCGGCCGGTATTCGTACTGGCCGCCGATCACGTCGGCGAACACGGCGCCGTTGAGTTCCGACGCGGGCTTGCCGACGACCTCGGCCAGGCGATCCGACACGCGTACCAACGCGCCGCCCGCGTCGGTCTCCCACAGCCAGTCGCTCGCGTTTTCCTGAAAATCGTGCAGCAGCAGGCTGATGAGATCGCTTTGCGCTTCGAGCTTCAATTCGTCGCGCAGGTGGCCGACGAACAGGTTACCGTGGGCGACGAGATTGTGTGAAAGAAAGACGCCGTAAAGGAGGAGCAGCAACGCCACGGCGATGAACACATGGTTGCCGGCCAGGATCAGCGCGGCGACCGACGCGATCACGATCGTCCAGGTGTAAGCGAGGCCGGCAACGGGCACGGTCGAAAGACCGAACGCGCCGCCCGAAATCATGCCGGCGATCAGGCTGGCGAGCAGCAATTGGCGCGTCAGGTCGGCATGGGGAAACAGCGCGAGCGGTACCGCACCCCACGAGCACGCCAGCACGGCCGCATAGGCCGCGGTGCGCCTTATGGCGCGTCGGGAAACGCCGGTCGGGCGTCGGCTTCGGCTTTGGAACCACGACCAAAAGCCGGCGGTCGCTTGGAGCGTGATCAGCACGCTCCAGATCGCCAGGAAGACGTTCGGCGCCCCGGCGTCCCAGAACACGATGTCGACCACGGCGACGTTGAGGATATTGATGGTCATGGTCAGCGGCACGAGCTGAACCACGGCATCGATCTGCGCCGCCCGGATCCGACGGCGCGACGGCTCGTCGAGATCGTCCAGCTTGATCGCGGTTCCAAACAGGAGCGCGACCAAGGGCCTCGCCAGCACGCGCAGATGCATGATGCACAAAGCTCTATCTGAACAGCAAAAACGCCCGTCGGACGGCGTGTCCGCGTCGGCGCCGATCATTATGAGGCGGCGCGCGTCGATCTGAAAAATTTTATGGCTCGAGGCGTTAATGCATTGTTCGAGCAACCGCGGCGCCGGGAGGTGTCTCGGTGCGCCGAAGAACGACGCGCGGCGGAAGATGGAGCGGCCTCTGAAGGCCGGCTCAGGTCCTCTGGTACCGCGGCGCGTTCAGCTCGGCGTCGCAAAAAAAGCCGCAAAATCAGCTGCAAATCAGCTGTACGTTCGCTGCGGCGCCGAGCCGATCAAAAACCAGGCGACCGAGCCGGCGGCGACCGCGCCGCCCAATGCGGCCAGAACCTGCGCGATCCAGGACGCGCTGCCGACCGCGTCCGCCCCATCACGCGCTGCGACGAACGCGGTGGCGGCTGCGGGCTTGGTCGCGGCGGCGTCATCCGGCGGCGGCGCGGCCGCCGCAGTCGGAGGCGCGTCGGCGGCGAGGTCGATTTCATTGGCCTGGTCCGGAGCGACCACGTCCACCGTGCGTCCGCCGACAACGAGTTCGCTCGGTGCGGGCACGGCCGACGGCGGCGCTTGCATCGTGAGGCCCGCCGCGATGTTCGCCGGCGCGGGGCCGCTCGGGTCGTTCGGCCAGACATTGGCCGGTGGGGCGTCGGCCGCCGGAGCGGCTTTGGCAACCTCAGAGACCTCGTCGTGATGGGTCGTATGGGCCTTAGCCGCGGCGAAACGGATCTTGCCGCGGTGATGCGCGATCCGCAAATGCGGTCTCGTCTTTGCCTTGCCCGGCGCGTTCGCCACTTGCACGAGCTGAAGGGGCTTGCCGGGCTCGGCGCCTGCTGTGGCCTGCGCCGTCGTGCCGCCGCCCGCGATCAGCGGCAGAGACAACAAGAACGCGCCCGCGGCGACGATGCGAATGGTCAGCATTGCGTCCTCCATGTGCCGGTGATGGACTGCCCGTGATGGACTGCCTCTGACGGACCTGGACCTGCGCCTGCATCGGGGCAGGCGGGCATGGCCTCACGTTGACGCAATCGGGGATTTTTTGGCGCAAATCGCGGGCAAAATGCGGTCACGCTTAACGATGTTCTTAAGACCGGGCGCTCCACTCGCTCGCCCGCGCCCGCTACGCTATCGTGCTCGGGCCGCGTGATGAGATCGCACCAGCGAGGTCTATGGCCGCTCATGATCGACGTGAAAACCAATCACGGCATCGCCGTCGTCACCATGGCGCACGGCAAGGCCAATGCGCTCGATATCGCGCTGTGCGAACGACTGGCGGCGTGCTTCGAGGACTTGCGCACGGCGGACGCGCGCGCGGTCGTGCTGACCGGGCAGGGCCGTATTTTTTCCGCCGGCGTCGATCTGGTCCGGCTGAGCGCGGGCGGCGCCGATTATGTGCGCGCGTTTCTGCCCGTCCTGCACCGGCTTTACGACGCGGTGTTCTTTCATCCCAAGCCCGTGGTGGCGGCGATCAACGGTCACGCCGTGGCCGGCGGCGGCGTGCTCGCCTGCTGTGCGGATCGGCGCATCATGGCGGGCGCGAGCGGGCGCATCGGCATCACCGAGCTACTCGTTGGCGTGCCGTTTCCAGCGCTCGCGTTCGAGATCGTGCGTTTCGCGGTGCCGGCGCGCCATCTCGCCGATTTCACTTATGGCGGCGCGACCTATGACGGCGATACGGCGTTGCAACGCGGCTGGGTCGACGACCTCACGGCTTCCGACCGGCTCATGGAAGAAGCCGTCGCCGCCGCGGAGAAACTCGCGGCGCTGGCGCCGCTTGCGTTCGCGCAGGCCAAGCGGCAAATCCGCCAGCCCGTCGGCGAGCGCATGGAGCGCAGCGGGGCGGCGACCGACAAGACCGTGACCGAAATCTGGGCGGCGAGCGAAACCCTCGGACACATTCGCGATTATGTCGCGCGCACGCTCAAGAAGGGATAGCCACGGCGGCGGGCGCGCCAGCGCGGTGCCGGCGGAAAATTCCGGTGTCAAATATATAGGCATGAAGGACCTTCACGCGGCTCGCGCTTTGCGTTAGCCTTTGAATAATATCGGCGTGGACGAATTCGTCCGCCGGTCCGGCATCGCGGTTCGGCTGCTCGGAAGAATGCCCATGGATTTGGGTGGTCGGCAGTTGGTGGATGCGGCGTTTCCCGACGAGTCCCTGGTGTTCTCGTCGCGCGATTTCGACGCCGTTCGCCAGGGCGTCGCGCGTATCTTCAAGCCGCATCTGTTGCGCCTGCACGATAACGGCAGGAATTTGCAGGCGCGCATGCATCATCTGCGCCAGGGCGCCGTGTCGTTCAATCGGCTCGAATACGGCGCGGAGGTCGAGATCGATCCCGACCGGCTCGATGATTTTTTCCTGGTGCAGATCCCGGTCGCCGGCGACGCCGCGATCCTGTGCGGCGACCGGCGCTTTCGTTCGACGCCGCAGGCCGCCTCGCTCGTTTCGCCGACCTTGCCGCTGCACATGCGCTGGCATGCCGGCAACGCGCAGGTGTGCGTGCGCTTCGAGCGCGAACTGGTCGAGCGGCATTGCGCGGCCCATCTCGGCCATGCGCTCGACCGGCCGCTCGAGTTCGAGCCGGAGCTGCGTCTCGACGGGCCGGCCGGACGGTATTTTCTTCGCCTCGTGACGCTGTTCGCCGAGGAGACGATGCTGGCGCGGCGCGCCGGCGCGCCGTCCCATCCGCTGGCCAACGAGCGCGTCGCCGCGCACATGGCGTCCGCGCTTCTCAACGCGCTCATCTACGGGCAGACGAGCAACATGAGCGCGGCGCTGGCCGGGCCGGGCGCGGCGCCGGCGCCGCATTTCGTGCGGCGCGCCGAAGACTATCTGCGGCATCACTACGCCGAGGCCGTGACGGTGGAACAGCTCGCCGCCGTCGCCGGCGTCAGCGTGCGGACCTTGTTCTCCGGCTTCCGCGATTTTCGCGACGTCACGCCGATGACCTATCTGCGACGCGTGCGATTGGACAAAGCGCGCCAAGCCTTGCAACGCGGCGAGGCGCGCGGGGCGGCCGGCGTGACCAAGGTCGCGTTGGATTGCGGCTTCTCTCACCTCGGGCGCTTTGCCGCGCATTACCGCGCGCAGTTCGGTGAATTGCCGTCGCAGACGGCGCGCGTGGCGCCGACCGGCTCGGCCGACGCGTGCGCGTGAACGGCCGCGGCGCGTGCGCCGCCGTCATGCCGCGAGCGATTTGAGATATTTGTCGGCCTCTTCCGGCACCGCGAACCACGGGAACAAATCCAGCGGCTCGTCGAAACAATTGGCGATGCGGTGAGACAGGGCCGGAATGCCCTGCGCGGCGCCCATGATATTGAGGACGTGCGGCGGCGGCGGCTGAAGCAGCGCGTTGGTCCAGCCGGTGACATACTGCACGTAATCCCAGTAGCGATCGAACGTCGCCTGCATGAAAGCCCGGTCGAACGGCTTGTCGCCGTGCGCGAGGATGGCGTCGAGATAGATCTTGGCGCACTTCGACGCGTTGTTGGAGCCTTGGCCGGTGATCGGATCGTTGAGGACGACGACGTCCGCCATGCCGAACACGGCCTTGCCGGACGGGAGCGTGCCGATCGGCTTGCGCACCGTCGGCGCGAAGCGGCCGGACAGGATGCCGTTCGGATCGGTCAGTTCGACGTTTTTGCAGCGCTCCGCTTCCCAGGGCAGGAAGGTGTCGAGAATCCATTTGGATTTGGCGAGATGCTCGTCGGGCGACTTCACGTCCGCCCAGCAATCCATCGGGCCGCCCGGCACGCCTTCCAGCACCATGATCTCGCAGGGCCCCGTCGTGGTCAGAGCGGGGAAGACGAAATATTCGCCGACGCCGGGGATGAGATTGAACTGCACCGCCGAATGCTGTGGCCGCGGCGTCATTCCCGTGACGTAGGTCAGCGCCAGCGCGCGTTGCGGCGCGTCGAATTGGCTCTTCTGCGCGTCGCGCTCGAATATCTTGGCGATGTCGCCCTTGCCGGCGGCGACGATCACCAGATCGGACTCCGCGGCGTATTTTTCCAGATCGGCGGGCGTTGCCTCCTTGTATTCGATTATGCCGCCGCGCTTTTCGAATTCCTGCATCCAGCGCGGAAATTTGAGGCGCTGGTCGACCGCCTGGGCCGGCTTGTCGAGGAGGCCGTTCCACTCGATCGCCTTGTTGCCCGAGCCGTCGGGCGCCGGCACGATGAAACTGATCGAATTCGACCGTCGGGCATTCCTTGTCCCAGAAATTGAGCCCCAGCGCCCGCTCGTTGCTCAAGGCCTTGTCGAACATGCACTGGCTCGACATTACCTTGCCGTTGCGGATGTCATCGCCGGTGCGGTCCTGCACCAGCCGGACGTCGTAGCCCGCGGACAACAGGCCGTTGCCGACCTGCAGGCCCGATTGGCCGCCGCCGACGATGGTGATCACGCGTTTGCTCATGTTCCCCTCCTGCAAGCGCCCGGCGGCGTCTGAAAAGTCATGCACGTCACTCCATCAGCAGCGGAATGGCCGGATCGGCGCGCTCCGGCCCCATGGCGGTGTAGCCGCCGTCGACGCGGATGTCGGTGCCGGTGATGAAGCTCGCATTGTCCGACAGCAGGAAGGCCACGGCCTCCGCGACTTCCTCGGGGTTGCCGGTACGGCCGAGCAAATGGAACGGCTTCGCCACGCTGTCGGTCTTGGCGCGGTTGCCCTTGGTCAGCTCGACCATGATGTTGCTCCAGGTCCAGCCCGGCGAAACGGCGTTGACGCGGATGCCGTCGGGGGCGAGATCCATGGCCTGGTTGCGCGTCAATTGCAGGATCGCGGCCTTGGAGACCGGATAGACCCAGCGGCCGGTCTGCGCGACGCGGGAGGAGATCGAGCCGAAATTGACGATGGCGCCCTTGTTCTTTTTCAGGTGCGCCCGCGCCGCCTGCATCAGCATCACCGAGCCGACGATGTTGACATCGAGCGCCTTGAGCCAGTCCGCCCGCGTCGTCTCCGCGCCGTTGTCGAGATAGGTGCAGGCGACGTTGACGAGATAATCGAGCCGGCCGGTCGCTTCGACCGCCGCCTTGACCAGGGCGGCGATGTCGGCGTCGCTGCAGAGGTCGCAACGGATGAAGCGCGCCTTGCCGCCGAGCTTGTTCGCGGCCGTCTCGCCGTCCGCGACATTGATGTCGCCGATGACGACGTTGCACGCCATAGCCGACGAGCGTTGCCGCGACGGCCTGGCCGATCAGCGTCGACCCGCCCGCGACGATTGCCGTCTTGCCGTCGAGACCTCGCATGACCCCGCCTCGCTTGCGCTTGCTCGCGATCGGGAAGTTTCGAGCGGTCGTGCGGCGGCGGCTATCCGCTTTGCGCGGCGATCATCCGCATCGTGCGGGAAAGGCGGGCGGGGGCGTCCGGTCCGATCGATCAGCCGAGTTCGGTGATGGCCTCGGGAAAATGGTGCAGCCGCTCGCTCGGGCCGTCGGCTTCGATCAGATAATTGTCGCACACCCAGGACAGCACGTGGCCGCGGATATAGGTCGGGTGCACGACGATATTCATGTCTTGGGCGATCGCCATCGGCTCGTCCTGGCGGATCAGCGGCCGCTCGACCAGGTCGTAGCCCTGGCCGTGGGCATGCAGCCGCTTTTCTTCCGGCCGGCCATGCCGGCGCATGAAGTCGTTATAAGCGGCGAAGATGTCGGGGCAGCGCGCGCCGGGCTTGAGCAGGTCGAGATTGAACTTGCGTGCTTCGAGCGCGAACGCGAACTCGTCCTGGAGTTCGGCCGAGGCCTTGCCGACGACGCAGGTGCGGCCAAGCTCGGTATACATGCCACCCGGACCGGAATCCTCGACCAGGAGCGCGACGACGTCGCCATCCTCGATGACGCGGTTCTGATAATGCCGCTGGCTGAAGGCCGCCGGCCGGTCGGCCGGCATCGACGCGCACAGATAGATGCCGTTCTCGCTGCCGTGGCGCTGGCTGTAGCATTGCGCGATCGCGGCGATGTCGCGGTCGCGCATCCCCGGCTCGACCGCGGCGAACGCGGCCCGCATGGCGCCGTCCTGCATCGCCGCGGTACGCCGGATCAGCGCGCGTTCTTCCGCGCTCTTGATCGTCTTGATGCGGTCGACGAGATCGGAGGCGTCGACGAAGCGCGTGTTGGAGAAGCGGCCCTTCTGCAGATAATCGACCAGCGCGAACGACATCTGATAGGTGCCGAGGAGGCCGATGGTGCCGCCGGCATAGGGCGCGAGTGCGTTGGCCGCGAGTTCGGGATCGTAGCTCGCGGTGTAATGGCACGAGGCGTAGCTCGGCGTGGTGAGCCATTGCTTGACGCCGCGGCAAATCCCGTCGCCGCTCGCGGTCGGATTGTTGACGCCGCCGAACGGCCCCTGGCTGACCAGCGTCATCAGGTCGTCACGCGGGAACACCACAGTGAGCGGATAGCCGTTGGTCGCCGGCAGGTCGGTGAAGTATTTGACGTAGCCGCCCATGTAATCGTTGTTGTTCTGCATCAGCAGTACGTCGATCTTTTCCGCTGCCATGGCCGCGCGCACGGCGGCCCAGCGGCGGTCGAGTTCGGTCGTCGAGATCGGCGTCTGCAGGCGTTCGGAAAGCTCAACCACGTCGTTTTCTCCCCGCGCGTCCATCGCGTACGGCGCGCGCCGCGCGCGCCCTGTTGCGGATCGTACCGTTCGGCGTTAGCAATCCGGAAGCGTCACCGCCACGGCCGGATCGGCCCGCGGGACGGTCGCGCCGCCGCCCGCAGCGCGCTTATAACTTCTTGTGCGCAGCGAGGCCAAGGCAATCGCGCAAGGAGGGAAGCTCGGCTAAGGTGCCCGCATTGCAGTTCGAATCGGTTGCCTCTCCCCGCGTAGATGCACAACCAGGAGCATACGATGCCTATCGACTTATCGACGGTGAATTGGGTGTTCGTTGGGTTGATGGCGGTGTTCGCGTTCATCGCGTCGTTGCTGGGGACCCTGATCTCGCTCAGCAACCGCTTCGTCGGCGCGATCATCGCCGGCGTCCTGTTCGCGGTCATCTTCGTGGCGTGGAATTATTACCCGCACCCCACCATCCCGCTGCCCGTCGTCGGCACCTACGTCAGTCCATGACGGGTTGACCTTTCCACCGGCCAAGTTATGCGTATCTGTCGGTCTGGTTGAAGCGTTGCCGGGAGAGATGGAGGGGTCATGAACAAGGTCCATGCGGACGCGCGCTCCGCGTTGGCCGGGTTGCTCACGGACGGCATGTTGATCATGGCCGGCGGGTTCGGCCTGTGCGGCATTCCGGAGTCCCTGATCCTCGCCATCCGCGATTCCGGGGTCAAGAACCTGACCGTGGTCTCGAACAATTGCGGCGTCGACGGCAAGGGCCTCGGCGTGTTGCTGGACACCCGCCAGATCAAGAAGATGATCGCGTCCTATGTGGGTGAGAACAAGACCTTCGCCCAGCAATATCTCGCCGGCGAACTGGAGATCGAGTTCAACCCGCAGGGCACGCTGGCCGAGCGCATCCGCGCCGGCGGCGCCGGCGTGCCGGCCTTCTTCACCAAGACCGGCGTCGGCACGCTGATCGCCGAAGGCAAGGACGAGCGCGAATTCGACGGCGAGCGCTACGTGATGGAGCGCGGCATCGTCGCCGACCTCTCGATCGTGCACGCCTACATGGCCGACACCGAGGGCAACCTCGTCTACCGCAAGACGGCGCGGAATTTCAATCCGATCATGGCGACCGCCGGCAAGGTCACCGTCGCCGAGGTCGAGCATCTGGTGCAGCCGGGCGACATCAATCCCGACCACATCGTCACCCCCGGCATCTACGTGCAGCGTATCATTCACCTGCCGAACGCGACAAAGCACATCGAGCAACGCACCGTGCGCAAACGTACGCCGGCCGACGCGCCCGCCGGCACCGGGGAGGAAGTCTGATGCCTTGGACCCGCGATCAGATGGCGGCCCGCGCCGCCAAGGAGCTGCGTGACGGCTTTTACGTCAATCTCGGCATCGGCATTCCGACGCTGGTGTCGAACTTCATCCCCGACGGCATGAGCGTGCAGCTGCAGAGCGAGAACGGCATGCTCGGCACCGGCCCGTTCCCGTTCGAGGGCGAGGAGGATGCCGACCTCATCAATGCCGGCAAGCAGACCGTCACCGAGCTGCCGACGACGAGCTATTTCAGCTCGGCCGACAGCTTCGCCATGATCCGCGGCGGCCATATCGACATCGCCATCCTCGGCGCCATGCAGGTGGCGGAGAACGGCGACCTCGCCAACTGGATGATCCCCGGCAAGATGGTCAAGGGCATGGGCGGCGCCATGGACCTCGTCGGCGGCGTCAAGAAGGTCGTCGTGGTGATGGAGCATTCGGCCAAGAACGAGGCGAAGCTCCTGCACAGCTGCAGCTTGCCGCTGACCGGCGCCGGCGTGGTCGACATGGTGATCACCGATCTCGGCGTCTTCACCATCGACCGCAAGGGCGGCGGCATGACCCTGATCGAGCTTGCCCCCGACGTTACGCTCGATGACATCAAGGCCAAGACCGAAGCGAGCTACAAGGTCGCCAATACGCTGGCGCAATAAGCGCATATTAGGCGCTGGTGCCTGCGGCGCGTCCGGCCCACGCCTACAACTGCAGCGGATCGATCACTTCAAGGAATCGGAACCGGCTGAAATCGGTATCCCGCGTGCAGATTTGTTTGATCCCATGCTCGCGCATGAGAATTGCCGTATGCGTGTCGTGGAGGATATTGCCGGCAAGATGCGGCAATTCCGCAATCACCTGACCGGCGACATCGGCATGACGTTCCGTGGCAACGAGGACCGATAAACCGGGCGACGCGAGCAGCGCCGTGACGAACTTCCATGCCAGCGTGGTGCCGTAAGGCCGCGGCAGTATCCGCGGATGCGTCGTCACGCGCAAGAATTCGTATAGGATCGGCCAAGTCGTGTACCACGCGCCGAGCTGTCGCTGCTGGCGCCTGAGCCAGTCGTGGCAGGGGCTATGAAAGGGCGAATCCAAATTGGCCGCGTAAACCAAGACATTGGTGTCGACGACAATCACTCTTGTTCTTTCGTCGCGCCGTAAAGACGCCGATCCCGATCGCCTTCCAACGCATCATACAAAGCGTTTCGGTCGGCAATATCGATGCGCTCGATACCGCCATGAAACGTCGGCAGCGGCGGGATCGTCGGCGGCTTGCGCTGGGCGCGAAAAAACAGCCGCAGTGCGGTTTCCACCATTTCCGACATGGTGCGACCTTGGCGCGCGGCTTCACGTCGGAGCTCGGCCATCACCGTATCGTCGATATTAAGCGTTGTTTTCATATGGGTAGTCATATGCTTGATATGGCAATATGGCAAGAAGGAGTGCCATGTCCCGCCAGCTTGCAAGCTTGCAGTAACGATGCAAATCCACCCGCAAACGCGAGAAAGCTGCCAATGCGCAGCGTTGTCCTCGGGTCCCTGTTAGGGCCGGACGATCGGAAAAAACCGACCTGCGCTGACCTGTCGCCCTTTACGCCCCGCGCAAAGCCAACGAGAATGCTGCCCATGGGGAGCGGGGTTGCGTCGTGGTGCCGGAAGAAATCATCCTCGAGACGGAAGATTTGACCAAGGAATTCGCCGGCTTCATTGCCGTGCGATCGGTCAATTTGCGCGTCGCCCGCGGCAGCATTCATGCCTTGATCGGCCCGAACGGCGCCGGCAAGACCACCTGCTTCAACCTCCTCACCAAGTTTCTGGCGCCGACCCGCGGCCGCATCGTGTTCGACGGCCGCGACATCACGGCGGTCAAGCCCGCCGACGTGGCGCGCCTCGGCCTTGGCCGCTCGTTCCAGATTTCGGCCGTGTTCCCGCATTTGACCGTTTTGGAGAATGTGCGCATCGCGCTGCAGCGCCGCCGCGGCAACTCGTTCGATTTCTGGCGCTCGAAGCGGGCGCTGCACGGTCTCGACGATCGTGCGCTGGGGTTGATCGCCGACGTCGGGCTGTCGCCCTATGTCGACGCGCTGGCGGTCGAGCTGCCTTATGGCCGCAAGCGGGCGCTCGAAATCGCGACCACGCTGGCGCTGGAGCCCGAGCTCCTCTTGCTCGACGAGCCGATGGCCGGGCTCGGCCGCGAGGACATCGAGCGGATCAGCGCGCTGATCAGGACGGTCGCGGTCAAGCGCACGGTGCTGATGGTCGAACACAATCTCAGCGTCGTCGCCGATCTGTGCGACCGCATCACCGTGCTCACCCGCGGCCAGGTGCTGGCCGAAGGCGATTACAAAACCGTCTCCGCCGATCCCGCGGTGCGCGAGGCCTATCTCGGGACCGGTCATGCCTGACGCGATGGTGGCGACGGCGGCGCCGAAGGCCGCGGACGCGCGGGCGCTGCTCGCGCTCGAGGACCTCGAGGCCTGGTACGGGGAATCGCACATCCTGCACGGCGTCACGCTCGCGGTTGAGCCGGGCGAGGTGGTGACGCTGCTCGGCCGCAACGGCGTCGGCAAGACGACGACGCTCAAGGCCATCATGGGCATCATCGAGAAGCGCACCGGCTCGGTGCGGTTCGAGGGCCGCGAACTGATCGCCGCCACGTCGGACGCGATCGCGCGCGCCGGCATCGCCTTCTGCCCGGAGGAGCGCGGGATTTTTGCCAACCTCGACGTCAAGGAGAACCTGCTGCTGCCGCGCGTGGTGCGGCCCGGCGGGCTCGACCTCGACCGCATTTTCGAATTGTTTCCCAACCTGCGCGAACGGCTGTCGAGCCAGGGCACCAAGCTGTCCGGCGGCGAACAGCAGATGCTGGCGATCGGCCGCATCTTGCGCACCGGCGCGCGACTTCTGCTGCTCGACGAGCCGACCGAGGGGCTCGCGCCGGTGATCATCCAGCAGATCGGGCGCACGATCGAAACGCTCAAGGCCCAGGGCTTCACCATCCTCCTGGTCGAGCAGAATTTCCATTTCGCCGCGGCGCTCGCCGATCGCCACTACGTCATGGAACATGGCCGCATCGTCGACCATTTCTCGGCCGCCGAACTCAAGTCCAATATGGAAAAGCTGCACGACTATCTCGGAGTTTGATATCAAGGACCGGGTAACTGGTAATACGAACGCCGCGAGGTCCAAACGCCCGCGGAGAGGGAGGCTAGGAATGATCGTGAAACGCGTCAGCGGATTTGCAGTCGCCATCGCCGCGTTGATGTGCGGTGTGGCGACGGTCAAGGCTCAGGACGTTGTCAAGATCGGCGTCCTCACCGACATGTCGAGCCTCTATGCCGACGTCGGCGGGCCCGGCTCGGTCGCGGCGGCGAAGCTCGCGGTGCAGGATTTCGACCCCGCCGCCCACGGCATGAAGGTCGAGGTCATCAGCGGCGATCATCAGAACAAGCCGGACATCGGCGCCAACATCGCGCGCCAATGGTACGACGTCGACAAGGTCGGCATGATCGTCGACGTGCCGAACTCCGGCGTGGCGCTCGCCGTGAACGAAGTCACGCGCGAGAAGAACAAGGTCTTTCTGGGCTCCGGCCCGGCGTCCTCGGATCTGACCGGCCCCAAATGTTCGCCGAACACGATCCATTGGACTTACGACACCTGGATGCTCGCGAACGGCACCGGCAAGGCGGTGGTGAAAACCGGCGGCGATACCTGGTTCTTCCTCACCTCCGATTATGCCTTCGGTCATGCGCTCGAGCGCGACACTTCGAAGGTCGTCCTGGCCAACGGCGGCAAGGTGCTCGGCCACGTGCTGCACCCGCTCAATACCGCTGATTTCTCGTCCTTCCTGCTGCAGGCGCAGGCCTCCAAGGCGAAGGTCATCGGGCTTGCCAATGCCGGCGGCGACACCATCAACGCTATCAAGCAGGGCGCTGAATTCGGCATTACCGCCGGCGGGCAGCATTTCGCCGGCCTCTTGGTCTTCATCACCGACGTCAACGGCATCGGGCTCAAGACCGCGCAGGGCCTGGTCCTGACCGAGACCTGGTATTGGGACATGACCGACGCCAACCGCGCCTTCACCAAGCGCTTCCAGGCCGAGCGGCCGGGCAAATTCCCGACCATGGTCCAGGCCGGCGTCTATTCGGCGGTCACCCATTATCTGAAGGCGGTCGCCGCGCTCAAGAGCGACGCCGACGGCAAGGCCGTCGTCGCCAAGATGAAGGAGATGCCGACCGACGATCCGCTGTTCGGCAAGGGCTATATCCGCGCCGACGGCCGCAACATCCACGACGCTTATCTGTTCGAAGTGAAGAAGCCGGAAGAGTCGAAATATCCGGGCGACGTCTACAAGCTGCGCGCCACCATTCCGGCGGAAGAGGCGTTCCGGCCGCTCAAGGACGGCGGCTGTCCGCTGGTCGGGGGGTGAATGCGAGTGACGACGTTGGGCTGGGGCGTCGTCGTTATTCATTCGTCACCACCGGGCTTGACCCGGTGGTCCATGTGGCCGTGCCGTAAGCCCCAAGCTTGCGCGAACGACGCGGCCAAATGGATTGCCGGGTCGAGCCCGGCAATGACGCGTCGATACGACTGAAAGTTCGGGGATCGGCCCAACGATGTTCGAAATCTTCGGCATCCCGTCGCAGGCATTGTTCGGCCAATTGCTGCTCGGCCTGATCAACGGCTCGTTCTATGCGCTGTTGAGCCTCGGGCTCGCGGTCATCTTCGGCATGCTCAACATCATCAACTTCACCCATGGCGCGCAGTACATGATGGGCGCGTTCGCGGCGTTCATGCTGCTGAGCGGGTTCGACGTTCCGATCCTGCATTTTTCCGGCGCGCACATCGCGGTCGAATACAAGCACGTCGATCCGGGAATTAACTATTGGTGGGCGCTGATCCTGGCGCCGCTGGTGGTCGGATTGACCGGCGTCATCATCGAACGGCTGTTTCTCAAGCATCTGCGCAAGCTCGACCCGCTGTACGGGCTCCTCCTCACCTTCGGGCTGGCGCTCATCATCGAAGGCTTGTTCCGCAACGTTTACGGCTCGTCGGGGCAGCCTTATCAGGTGCCGGATGCGCTGCAGGGCGGGCGCAATCTCGGCTTCATGTTCCTGCCGAACTATCGCGCCTGGGTGATCGTCTTGTCGCTCGCGGTGTGTCTCGCGACCTGGTTCGCGATCGAACGCACGCGGCTCGGCTCGTATCTGCGCGCGGCGACCGAGAACCCCGTGCTGGTGCGCGCCTTCGGCATCAACGTGCCGCGCATGGTGACGCTGACCTACGGCTTCGGCGTCGCGCTCGCCGCGCTCGCCGGCGTGATGGCGGCGCCGATCTACAACGTCTCGCCCCAGATGGGATCCGACCTGATCATCGTCGTGTTCGCGGTGGTCGTGATCGGCGGCATGGGTTCGATCCTGGGCGCGATCGTGACCGGCTTTGCGCTCGGCATCATCGAGGGATTGACCAAGGTGTTCTATCCGGAAGCGTCCAACACCGTGATCTTCGTCATCATGGCGATCGTGCTGCTCATTCGGCCGGCCGGTCTGTTCGGACGGAACGCGTGATGGAGAAGGCGCTCGATTCCACCCTTTTGGTCCGTCGCCAGGAGACGAGCTGGAGCCTCGGCGCGGCTTTCGTCGTGATGGTGGCGCTGCTCGTCGTCGCGCCATTCGTCGCCTATCCGGTCTTTCTCATGAAGGCGCTGTGCTTTGCCTTGTTCGCCTGCGCCTTCAACCTTTTGATCGGCTACGTCGGGTTGATCTCGTTCGGCCATGCCATGTTCTTCGGCTGGGCGAGCTATCTCGCCGCCCACGCCGCCAAAGCGTGGATGTTGCCACCGGAGTTCGCGGTTCTCGTCGGCACTGTGACCGCCGCGGTGCTCGGCGTCATCGTCGGCAGCCTCGCCATCCGGCGCCAGGGCATCTATTTCGCCATGATCACCTTGGCCTTGGCGCAGATGATGTATTTCTTCGCGCTGCAGGCGAAATTCACCGGCGGCGAGGACGGCATCCAGGGCGTGCCGCGCGGCCGCCTGTTCGGGGTGTTCGACCTCTCGCACGAGATGACGATGTACGTCTTCATCCTGGTCGTCGTGCTGGCCGCCTTTCTCTTCATCTACCGGATCATCAATTCGCCGTTCGGCGAGGTTCTCAAGGCGATCCGCGAAAACGAGCAGCGCGCCATTTCGCTCGGCTACAAGACCGAGCGCTACAAGCTCGTCGCCTTCGTCCTGTCGGCGACTTTGGCCGGGGTCGCCGGCTCGCTCAATGCGCTGGTGTTTCAGCTCGCCTCGCTCACCGACGTGCACTGGGCGATGTCGGGCGACGTCGTGCTGATGACGCTGCTTGGCGGCCTCGGCACCGTATTCGGCCCGGTGGTCGGCGCCTTCGTCGTCATCGCGATGGAGAATTACCTGGCGCCGTTCGGGCAATGGGTTCTGGTGATCCAGGGAGTGATTTTCGTCGTCTGCGTGCTGTTGTTCCGCCGCGGTATCGTCGGCGAGCTGGCGCACGCCCTGCGTGTGCGGCTGTAGGCGGCCGCAAAGTTTTCAACAGAGTTATCAACAGAATCAGTTTATCAATGCGCCGTTCGTGCACAGCACCTACGGCCATACCTCTGTATTGTTGGTAGCCGCGTGCCGCCGCAGTCCGTGTCGTCGGTGGTCTGCGTTTCCAGGCTGTTTGGCGTTTGCAAGTCGTTGCGTTGCGAGTCGTCGGGCGCAGCAAGGTATTGCGCGCCGCAGGTGGTTTAGTGCGCTTTCGCAAATGGTTGGCGTTGCGAGCGTCGGAAGTGGTTGGCGTCGCAAGTGAAACCGCGTTTCCAAAAACAGGCCAATTCCCGGTTGGATCGGCGCTTCTGGTCTTTCCATGTTGGCACGGCAACCCGGCCCGTACGACAGCGTGGCGCGCAAGTGGCTCGCATTGGCGGAGCGTCGCCGCCTGCATCTCGACGAGCTGCGCGACACCGGCCGGTGGCGGCACTATTACACCTCGACGGAGCTGCTCGAGGCGATCCGCGAGGCGGTGGTGCTGCGCGACAAGTGGGCGCGAATCCTGGTGCCGCGAGACGACGGCGACGCGGGCGTCTGATCGCGCGCGCGGCGGTACATCTTGCCTGCACTCGAAGCCCCGCCGATATGAGCGTTCATGACAAGCGCCCTGTTCACGCCGCTGCGGCTGGCGGACCTTAATCTTCGCAATCGCATCGTGGTCTCGCCGATGTGCCAGTACAGCGCCGATGACGGCGTTGCCAACGACTGGCACATGACCCATCTCGGCATGCTGGCGAATTCCGGCGCCGGCCTCCTCGTCGTCGAATCGACCCATGTCGAGCGCCAAGGCCGCATCACGCACGGCTGCCTTGGGCTTTATTCCGACGCCTGCGAAGCGGGACTGGCGCGCCTCGTCGCCCATTGCCGGCGGATCGGCAGCGCCAAGCTCGCGGTTCAGCTCTCGCACGCCGGGCGCAAGGCGTCCTCGCAGCGGCCGTGGGAAGGCGGCAAGGCCTTGCCGTCGGCCGAGGACCCCTGGCCGACGATGGCGCCTTCGGCGCTGCCGTTCGGTCCGGGCTGGCATCTGCCGCGCGCCATGACGGAGGACGACATGGCGCGGGTCATCGTGCTGTTCGCCGAGGCGGCGCGGCGCGCGGTGCGCATCGGCTTCGACGCCATCGAACTCCACATGGCCCACGGCTACATGCTGCACGGCTTCTTCTCGCCGATCTCCAACACCCGCAACGACGCCTGGGGCGGTTCGCTCGACGGCCGGATGCGCTTTCCGCTCGAGGTGGCGCGGGCCGTCCGCGCCGTCGTGCCGCGCGGCACGCCGCTCGGCGCGCGCCTGACCGGGAGCGATTGGACGGAAGGCGGCCTCACCGTGGCGGATGCGGTCGAGTTGGCGAAGGCGCTCAAGGCGGCTGGACTGGATTATGTCGACGTGTCCTCCGGCGGCGTCACCACCAGCGCCACGCCGCCGTCGACGCCCGGCTACAACGTGCCGCTCGCCGAGG
Source organism: uncultured Pseudomonadota bacterium (assembly GCA_963836095.1). GTDB lineage: Bacteria > Pseudomonadota > Alphaproteobacteria > Rhizobiales > Xanthobacteraceae > BOG-931. Next base: position 341,410 of record CAWIHU010000006.1, on the reverse strand, counting down.
CGGTGCGGCGCGACGCCGGCATCCCGACGCGCACGGTCGGGCTGATCGTCACTCCGGCGCAGGCCGAGGCCATCGTCGCGGAAGGGCGCGCGGACATGGTCGCGCTCGGCCGCGCCTTTCTCGACGATCCGCACTGGGCCTGGCACGCTGCGACGGCGCTCGGCGGCGAGGTGACCCATCCGCCGCAATATTTGCGCGCCGGCCCTGCGCTGTGGCGCGGCGCGACGATGCGCGGCTGAGCGCGCGATCCCGACCAAACAAAATAAAATGGCCAACCCGGTTCTGGTCGAAGTCATCCGCGGTCAATGGATCGAGAGCCGCCACCGCGGCGCGGTCGCGGTCGTCGATGCCTACGGCGGCGTCATCTTCTCCGCCGGCGACGTGGCCCAGCCGGTGTTTCCGCGCTCAGCCATAAAGGCGCTGCAAGCGCTGCCGCTCGTGGAATCCGGCGCCGCCGACCGCTACCAACTGAGCGATGAGGAGCTTGCGCTGGCGTGCGCCTCGCACGGCGGCGAACCCGCCCATGTGGAAGGTGTCACCCGCATGCTGGCGAAAGCCGGGTCTCGACGCGGCGGCGCTGCGCTGCGGCGTGCATTGGCCGCTGTCGCAGCCGGCCGCTTTTGCCTTGGCGCGCTCCGGCACGCCCTCGGCCCTGCACAACAATTGCTCCGGCAAGCATGCCGGCTTTCTCTGTCTCGCCTGCGCCCTGGATGCCGATCGCGGCAGCTATTGGCAACCCGAGCATCCGGTGCAGCGCGAGGTTCACGCCGTGCTGGAAGATTTGACCGCAACGACATTGCCGCCGGACCACCGCGCGATCGACGGCTGCTCCGTGCCGACCTGGGCGATACCGCTCGAGAATCTGGCGCTCGCCTTCGCCAAATTCGGCACCGGCACCGGGCTGACGCCCGCGCGGGCGCAGGCCGCCGCCCGGCTACGGACTGCTTGCGCGCAAAAGCCGTGGTACGTCGCCGGCACCGGGCGCTTCTGCACCGAGATCATGCAGCTCCTCGGCGCGCGGGCGTATGTGAAGACCGGCGCCGAAGGCGTTTTTTGCGCCGCGCTGCCCGAACTCGGTTTCGGCGTCGCGATCAAATGCGACGACGGCGCCGGCCGCGCCGCGGAGGTGATCACGGCGACGCTGATCGCACGCTTCCTGCCGCTCGACGACGCCGAGCGCGCGGCGCTGGCGCATTTTGCCCAGCCGATATTGCGCAATTGGAACGGGATCGAAGTCGGTGCGCTGCGGGTGACGGAAGCGCTGGGCGCTGTTGCGTAAGGGCGGATGTCGTCAAGTTCCGCGCTTCAATGCGTCAGCAATGACCGACAGCGGCAGGACAAGCGACAATGGCGCATCGGCGAGCGCGAGCGCCCCGTTTTCCGCGTACCATCGTGCAACTCTGTCGTCTTTGGCGTCGATGAGCAGCGCGACGCCGCCGACTTCGCCGGCAACGCGGATGCAGCGTTCACCGGCGAGCAGCAGAAGCGCGGTGCCCAGCCCGCGGCCTTGAACCGTTCGATCGACGGCCAACCGGCCGAGGCGGAACACCGGCACTTCGTAACGCGCCAGACGCTTTTTCACGATCGCGGGCGCGCGGGCATATTCGATCGAGGCCGGACTTAAGGTGTAGAAGCCGAGCACGCGCGTCGGCGCATCGATCGGCGCAGCGACGAAGGATTTGGCGCCGCCTGTTTCATGGTTCTGCCGGGCATAGCGCTGCAAATAGATATTCAGGTCGGCATCGCCGCAGTCGAACGCCCCGCGATCGTGCTCCTTGGCGATCGCGGCCTCCTGCCAGGCGATCGCTGTCATCGCAGCGTGAAGCGGGCCTTGGCCGCGCGCACCAGCCGCTTCGGGGCCGGCGGCGGATTTTCGAGGAGTTCGAGCACGCGCAAAGAATCGCGCTCGCTGAGCTTCAGCCGCTCGGCCTCGGCGATGTCGGCCTCGGCCTGCGGCAGCACGTTGCGCAGGATGTAGCCAGTGAGATCAAGCCGCTTGAGGGTCGCGGCGCGCGCGAGCGTGGCTTTTTCTTCCGGGCGCACGCGCAGTTCGATCCGCCCGCTTTCGGTCACGTTACGCGGCATGACGAGGATACCTTATTCATATTAAGCACATAGCATACGGAATGAATCCGTACAAGCGCGCGGCGCTGGCGCGCTTTGCGCAGCCGATATTGCGCAATCGGAATGGAATCGAAGTCGGTGCGTTGCGGGTGACGGAAGCGCTGGGCTGAGCCCGCGTCGTGCAGATTGCGGTCAGTGCGACGCGGAAACGCCCGATCTGTTGTCGGCTTGGGTGGCGGGCATTTGAAATACGTCTTCGACTACGCCGCACGAGGGCTGAAGATAATTCGTCCGGCTTCACCTGCCTTTCGGTGAGGTCGGGTAGTGATCTCCACGTCCTGGTCGAAGGCGGTCAGCATCCGCATCAGCTTTGCCTCCGAGTGTCCGCGAAAATGGCCGCGCAGGATCTTGGAGAGATCGGCTTGGCCGACGCCGATGAGCTTCGCTGCCGCCGTTTGCGTGAGCTTGCGATGCTTGATGAGCCGCCTGAGTTCGATCACGATCGTGGACTTGAGCAGCATGTCTTCGGCGTCGGGCAGGCCGAGATCGGCAAAAATATTCCCGCTTCCGACTTCGACTTTTGGTCGGCGCTTCTTCGTGGCTTTCATTCTCTTTCCTTCATTCTCTTTCCTTCATTCTCTTTCCTTCCGTCGCGCGCGGAAATCCTCCTCGGCGCTCCGAAGTCTCGACTTGATGAGGTCGAGGGTCTGTTTCGGCGTCGCGATGCCCTTCTTCGACTTCTTTTGAAACGCATGGAGCACGTAGATCAGGCCGGCGAAACGGACAGTATAGACGGCGCGGTAGGTGTTGCCGTCGTGGTCTTCCACGATTTCCAGGATGCCGCGGCCGCCAAACCCCTTCAGCGCCTTCGCCGCGTCCGGCTCTTCTCCACATTGTGCTTGGTGCAAGGCATGCCCGATGCTGCCCTGGACCTCATCAGGAAAGGCTTTCAACTCCCGCCGGCTCGGTCCTACGAACAAGCACGGCTTCAGCAGGTGATGCGCGAGCTTCACGACTTAGCTATGGTGATATTACCATAATATGTCAAGCTTTTGTCGAGCGTCACAGGTGTCCGGGAAAGATCCTGGCCCGCAGGCAACTCTAGGATTGCACAGTGGGCGATCCGGGCGGTCCCGTTCACCGCACCCGGTTGTTACCGATCGACAATTGGGCGTAGCGGCTGGCGCCGTCCTTGGACAGGTCGCCGGTGACCGGCTTCTTCCATTCCATGCCGACGATGGCGCCGCGGCGGGTCTCGGAGATCAGATTGTCGGCGACCATGGCGGTGCCGGCGCCGGGTACGACGGAGACGGTGATGCCGAAATCGGCGTCGCGGATCATGTTCGAGGTGACGGCGACGTCGCGCAGATAAGGGCCCCAGCCCGCGGCGATGCCGACACGGGGGGCGCTCTCGATGACGTTGCCGGTCACCACGGTGTCGGCCTCGACGCCGATGCCGATGCCGGCGTCGTCGTCCGCGTCGGCGCCGTTCGGGCGGTGGGTGGTGAGGTTGCGGATGAGATTGCCCTGCACCACGGCGAGCCGGCCGCCCTCGTTGAAATTGGTGACCGAAACGCCGATCGCCGCGCCGTCGACCACGTTGTTGGCGATGACGGCGCCTTGGAAGCCGAACTCGGCATAGAGCGCGACCTCGCCGAGGCCGGTGCAGGTGTTGCCGACGATCTGCAGATTGGACGCCTTGTTGCCGCGCACCGCCGAGTAGGCCGCTTTGCGGATGCGATTGCCGCGCACGATGACGTTGTCAGCGCGGAACACGCTGATGCCGTTGCCGTACTCGCCGGACCCGCCCGATTTGTTGCTGATGCCTTCGACGCGGTTGTCGACGACGAGTGTGCCGTCGTCGCCGGCGTAGGTGCGCCAGATCGCAATGCCGTTGTTGCCGGCGCCACGCACGGTGTTGCCGACGATGCGCAGCCCGCGCGCGTCGATCGAGAAAATCGCGACGTCGCCGGCGCTTACCGTGTTGCCGCTGACTTCGCCCTCGACCCCCTCGAGCGTGATGCCGTTGCGTCCGGCATTGACGATCTCGCACTCGGTGATGCGTACCGAACGGCCTTGCGTGACATGCAGCAAAGCGCGGCGCTGCGGCACCGGAATATCGCCGCCGTCGAGCACGAGGCCGCTGACGGTGATATGGTCGCTGCCGGTCGCCGCCAGGATCGAGGGGCCGGCGGACATGACGATGCGGGTGGCGCCGGGCACGCCGGCAATCCGGGCGTAGGGCGGCAGGTGCAGCGCGCCGGCGCGATAGAACCCGGGCGTCACGTGCAGCACGGCGCGGGCCGCCGCGGCGACGTTGATGGCGTGCTGGAACGCTTTCGATTGGTCCTCGGCGGCGTTGGGGCGCAGCCCGAGCGAGGAGCCGTCGATCGCCGTGCGCGGCGTCACGTCCCGGATCGGCATGGAGTTGACCTGCTGTTCCGGCTTCTCCTCGTGGTGGCGTTCCTCGCGCTCCTCGCGCTCCTCGCGCTTGCGGCGGGCAAGCGCGGGCGTTGCGGCGGCCGAAACCACCCCGGCGGTGCCGGCGGCGCCGGCCAAGGCGGCGAACAGGCGGCGGCGATCGATACCCATCGGCAAGCACTCCTTGTTGCGCACCACAAGGCGCATCAAACCGTGTGCCACAAGGCTGTGCCGCGGCGGTACAGTCTCCGTTTTTACCGGCACAGTTAACGGCGCGTTGCGGGGTAGGCGCGCTCAGCGCCCGAGCAGGGCGGCGATCTCCTCGACCGCCGCGTTGGGGGCGAGGCGACCGGCCGCAACCTCGGCCTCGATCTTCGGTAAGGCGGCCTTGATCGCGCGGTCGGACCGCAACGGCTCGAACAGCCGCTCCTCGAGCATCGCCCACATCCATTTGACCTGCTGCTCGCCGCGCCGCGCGCTAAGTTCGCCCGACGCGGTGAGCCGCTGGCGATGATCGAGCACGTGCGCCCACAACGCCGCGATGCCGTCGCCGGTCAGCGCCGAATAGGTGACGACCGGCGGCGTCCAGTGCGGCGAGCGCGGCACCAGGATGTGAAGCGCGGCGCGATACTCCGCCGCGGCGGCTTTGGCGCGGGCGAGATTGTCGCCGTCGGCCTTGTTGACGGCGATCATGTCGGCCAGTTCGACGACGCCCTTTTTCAAGCCCTGCAACTCGTCGCCGGCGCCCGGCAGCATCAGCGCGAGGAAAAAGTCGGTCATGTCGGCGACCGCGATTTCCGATTGGCCGACGCCGACGGTCTCGACCAGGATCACGTCGTAGCCGGCGGCCTCGCACAGCAGCATGGTTTCGCGCGTGCGCGCCGCGACGCCGCCGAGCGTGCCGGAGGCGGGCGAGGGCCGGATGAAGGCGTTGGCGTCGTTGGCGAGGTTCGCCATGCGCGTCTTGTCGGCGAGGATCGAGCCGCCGGTGCGCCGCGACGACGGATCGACCGCGAGCACCGCGACCTTGTGGCCTTGTGCGGTGAGCATCGAGCCGAGCGCATCGATGGTGGTCGACTTGCCGACGCCGGGGGCGCCGGTGATGCCGACGCGGACGGCCTTGCCGGTCGAGGCCAGGAGCTCCTGGGTGAGCGCGGCGGCATTGCGGCGGTGATCGGCGCGCTTACTCTCGATCAGCGTGATCGCGCGCGACAGCACGGTGCGGTCGCCGGCGCGGATGTCGTGCGCCAGCCGCGCAACGTCGGAAGCCGAGGCGAGCGCGGTCATGACGTTTTCTTCGGCGAGGGCGCACGTTCCGTCAAGCCGCGGCGGAAGGTGCGCCGCAGCGTATTCGTTTCGATTCACTGTTTCTTAGGTCTGCTCCGCCCCATCCGGACCAGAATTGTTTCGCGCAATGACCTCGATATCGCCGAATTGGGGCCGCATCGCCGGACTGTCATCCGCGCTCCGCACGGCGGCCGGCGCCATGCCTCTCGCGCTCGTCATGGCGCCGCCCGTCCAACCAGGAGACAGGCGATGAACTGGGATCAGATTGCGAGCGATTGGATGCAGTTCAAGGGCAAGGTCCGCAAGAATTGGGCGAAGCTCACCGACGAAGACCTCACGCGCATCGGCGGGCGCCGCGACGAACTCGCCGACCGGCTGCAGGCGCGCTACGGCTTCGCCAAGGCCGAGGCCGAACGCGAGATCGACGCCTGGATGAAGACGCAGCGCCAGGCCGCGTGACGAGAGCAAAGACCGGCTCGGGCGTCCGAGCCGGTCTTAGTTGCGTGATGGGACTATTTGTGAACTTGAAAGCCCTGTCATTGCCCGCGCTTGGAATAGCTACTCCACGGTGACGATCGAGCGGCCGTCTTTTTGCTCGATCGCATATTTGTAATTGAAGCGATCGCACACCAATTTGTATCCGCGGGACGCCGTCAGCGGCTGGAGCGCGCTGATGCTGTCGCACCGATAGCCGCTGGCTCGCACGAAATGGGCGAGTTCGGTCATGAGGTCGAAGTCCTGTGCGAGTTCGGCGTAAATTACCGCATTGGGCTCGATCGGCACCGATGGGGCGGCCCGCTGGCGCTCCTGCGGTGGGAGTTGCGCCGGTGCTGCCGGCGGCGCCGATGGTCCGGGAGGAGCTGGTTGCGACTGCGGCTGCGTTTGAGCGGCTTTAGGCAATGATCCCGTCACCGCCGGCGCTGACGGCGAAGCCGTCGTCGGCGGCGCAGGCGTTACGCACTGCTTCGTCTTCGCATCGAGCGTCAGCCCCCGCGAGGCGCAGAATTCTTGTGTCGGGTGCATTCCGCTCATGAAGCTCCCCGTACCGGATGCGCCTGGCAGGGCGCACGCCGTCAGCGTCAACGCCGCCAGAATCGGAAAGTGTCTCACCAGCGCATCCTCCGAAAGGAACGCCGCCCCGGAAAAGTCCTGCAGACAAATGAAAGGCCCGGCGATGGGCGACTCACGTACTAACCTTATCCTGATACGACGCGGGCTTACAGCAAGCGCGTCGTCCGGCGGTTAAATGGCGGATGACACTGCCGCAATCCGCCCTACGGAGCTCAAGGCAGAATGGCGAACGCCCGCGCCGGAAAGCCGAGGCCGTCTCGCACTTTCGGCCACGTGACCACGATCAGCGCGCCGGTTGCCGGGACCTTGTCGAGGTTGGCCATGACCTCGATCTGATAATGGCCGTGCTGCAGGATGTAGGTCTCCGAGTCCATCTTGTCGGTGGTATCGGTGTCCATGGCTTCATGGCCGGTCGCCGTCACGTGGCGCTGTTCGTACAGAAACTTGATGGTCTCGAAATCCCAGGCGGGAAACGGGCTGCGCTTGAAGCGCTCCGGATTGGCGTCCCAGTCCTTGTACATGTCGGTGCGCAATGCCGCGAACGCGCCCTTCGGCACCCGGCCGTGCACGCGTTCCCAGGCCTTGAGGTCGGCGATCGAGAAGGCGTGGTTCGGATCCTTGGCGAGGTAGGGCGTGTCGTCGAGCACGACCAAGCGCAGGATCATTTGCTCGAGCGGGATTTTGTCCATCGTAATCCCTTGCTCGGCGAAATGGGCCGGCGGATCGACATGGGTGCCGTATTGCCCGACCATCTCGTAGTAGGTGGTGCGGAACCCGTCCTTGGGGATGGTGTAAGCCTCGTGCGTCTTCGGATCGGCGGCCGGCGAGAATTTGGCCTGGCCGAAGCCGGCCCAGACCGGCGTGTCGGGCCCAAAACTGTGGGTGAGATCGACGAATTCCTTCGAGGCGATGGTGCGATAGGCGCGGGCGAGATCGTCGGCGCGCGCGCCGGGGGCCGTGATTTGGAACATGATTTGAAAGACGCATAGCGCTGAGATCGGCAGCAGAGCGGCGCGTGGATGGTTTGCAGAGTTCATCGGTCACCTCGCGGCCGCATGCTCAATCGGTTTTGCTGTCGCGGCGTGATCTTATCGCACGTCCCGCAAAAAAGCATGCCCCCCGGACTTGATCCGGGAGTGGAAGCTCGCTTACCAAGAAGGGCATAATCCCCAGCCCGCCCGCGTTCCGCAGGGGAAATCTTGTCGGCCGCCATCGCGCAGAGCGCAGCACCGTCTGACAGTCCGTTGGGGACTGTCAGACGGTGCTGCCCGTTGCGGTTGGCCCTCAATCACCAGACCGCTATAGTCCGAACGCAGGCGGCGTGCCTTGGAACACAGTTGCGGTTGGCCCTCAATCACCAGACCGCTATAGTGGTGATGCGGAGGTCCATATTTCATGGATCGTTGCGGTTGGCCCTCAATCACCAGACCGCTATAGTATGCACGGCCCGGTCGCGGCCGGAAAACTGGTTGCGGTTGGCCCTCAATCACCAGACCGCTATAGTTCTCGTCATATCTCGCGCTGCTTCGACCACAGTTGCGGTTGGCCCTCAATCACCAGACCGCTATAGTCATGGATCGAGAGCACGCGCAGGACGATTGGTTGCGGTTGGCCCTCAATCACCAGACCGCTATAGTACCGGGGCAGAGTTCACCTCCTCGATCATGTTGCGGTTGGCCCTCAATCACCAGACCGCTATAGTAGCTACCGCCTCACGGCCCTGGAAACAGGGCCTTTTTCTTCCATTGCAGAAGCAGAAACCCCGCCGCCCAAGGTCAAAACAAGGCGAACTGTTCGGGGTTTTTGAGGTTTTGTTCACGGTTTCGTCCACGATAGGTTCGGATGTTTTCGTATTGCTTGTCGGTAATGGCGAGGATGTGCACCTTGCCGGCGCTCGGCATCGCCTGTTCGATCTTGCGCTCGTAGCTCTCGGCCTGCTCTTTGCCGGCGCAGAAACGCAAATAGACCGAAAATTGCGTCATTTCGAAGCCGAGATCGAGCAGGTTCAAGCGGAAGCAAGTCGCCGCCTTGCGCTCCCTCTTGGTTCCAACCGGCAAGTCGAAAAACACGCACAGCCACATGATTCGATAGCCCGACAGCGCGGTCGGCGAATCTGTTTTTTCGCCGGCGGTCACGATGATCTCAGAAACCAAGCGGGAGACCGGCGCGCGGCAGAACCAGCCGATCGCCTTCCCCGGCATAGGCTTTGGCCAGGGAGTTCGCGAGCCGATCGAGACAGGTCGACAACGGACTGATTCCGTCTTCCGTCGGCAGATCGATGACCATGAGGCGCGCGAGTGCCGCTTTGCCTTCCGAGGAGACTTCGGGCACTCCTTCGCCTTTGAGACGATGGATTTCGCGATCGACCAGCGGGCGGAACGGCTCCATCAGATCGTCCACCAGCACGAGCGCGTTGCCCCGGTTCGCATGCATCAGGCCGAGACTGGGGTGTAACCCTGCCGCCATGACAGCGCGCGCCGTTGCCGCGCGCAAAATGGCATAGCCATAGTTCAGGAGCCCGTTGAGTCCACCGCCGTCGGTGTTGCGGCGAAACTCCGGGCCAAAGAGAAGCGGCCAGTACCGCCGCGCGGCCTCGGCCTCGACATTGTTCGGATCGCCCGCCCGAACTTTTCGTGCGAGCAGCCGAAATCCACCGGCCTCCGCGCCGACCGCGGCCAAGGTCGCCCCTTGCGCAATAATCTTTGCCTGTATGATTTGCTGCCAGAGACGCTTCTTGAGCGGAGCGGTCGCCTGCGCCTGGTCGCTCATGCGGCCGGCTTGGGCGTGATGGCCGTCCACCGGCCACACGACGGCCGCCGGGCGATGGTTCGGCCCGCACAACACGACCGGCACGCCGCGCGTCGCCAGCGTGACCATGAGATTATTCGAGTAAGTCAGCCCGTGCGCGTTGGCGACCACGGCGGCAAGGTCATCGAGCGGAATCCGACCGACCTCCGCGCCTTTCTCCGCGACCGTCAAAAATCCACGATCGACGGCGAGATGCCGTCCGTCCGTCGCGACTTCGATAACTCGCCCGACCATCGCCTCGGCGCCTCTTGCGCCCGCGCGCATGCGGTTCGCAAGGTTGCGGCGAAGTTCGTCCGCAAGCAATGGGCGGGTTAATGTTTGGTTAACGCCTCTGTCTGAATGCGCCATGGGCGGCCGAGTTCGTCGACGCGGACTGGGACGGCGCCCATACTTTTCAGCGTCCCGTAAGACGCCATCAGCCAGCGGAACGGATCGATCTCATTGTTCGTGGCGTGTCGGCGATCCAGATTTCCAGTCTCGTTATGCGGCGCGAGCTTGAATCGTCGCGCCGCCGCGTCGAGTCGATGAACGACCATGATTTCGTTCTTGCCGTCGGTCTCGAGGCGGATCAGATCGCCCTTGTGGATACGCATGACCAACTGGGCATCCGGGTGCTCCTGGCGCCAGCGCGATCGACCGCCATCCTGATTGGCGTCGAAACGGCGTACGGCTTCGCCGTTCCACCTGCCGTCCGCCGTCTCGAATATTTCGACGCAAAAATTCTCGCCGGCCGAATAGGCTTTGTAGGGAACGCCGCTACGCCGATCATGGACTGCAACGAGATACTCGGGCTTCTCCGGCTTGAGCAGGCGCACCCGACGTAGGCCGTTGCTGATGTGCGGATCGTCCGTCTTGGCATGAAACTTCCGCAGCGCGTCGGCAAGCGCAACGCCGTTGAGCTTCTCGGCCGCCACATGCGCGCGGACCATGTCGCGCAGGCGGCGGTCGCGGATACGCTCGATCTCGTTCTCGTTCAACGCCTCGACCGGCTTGCGATAGACGAGGTTCGCGCCTTCCTTTTCCGGCTCTTTCACGAAGCCGTAGGCGGTGTCCTCATGGAGCTTGCCTTGAACGCCATGATCGGGCTTGTGCGAAACCACCATCCGATCGAGCGCCGCCTTGAGGTCGACGCGCAGTTTTTCCTTGTCCCACGGCGTGGGAATTTCGATCTTTTCCCGTTCCTGGTCATAGGCTTTCGCCATCTTCCATAGCAGCGACCGGTCGGTCAGCGCGGCGACCAGGCCGTCGATGGCGTGGTGCCGGTGGTCGGCGCGATTCTTCACGCCGGAAAACTCCATATCGTCGGTCGCGGCGAGAAAATCTTCGGCTTTGTCTTGCACGCCGGCATAGTTGTGGTCCGGCAGCAGGGAATTGAGACCCCACTTGCCGCGGATCATGGAGGTGAGACGCCCGGGCACGACCCAGATGTCGTAGGGATTTGTCACGGCGCCGAGATATTGTTTGGCCAGTCGCGCAAGCCATCCCGTTTCATTGAGCTGCCGGTTGAGGAAGCCGCCCCTTTCTCGAACTGTTCGCGTGCATCCGCATCGAAACGCCAGCGCTTGTTCTTAGGCAGCATGGCCGCGCGCGCGGCGATCTCGTCCCAGCGGTAGGTGAAGCCGTCAATCGTCGGGTTCGATCCGAACGCTTGATGCGGCCACTGTTTGCGCTTGGCGCGATTGGCGTAGCGCATGCAGACCGTCTTGTTGGCGGCGCTGTCGTCGAGGCTTTCCGTGAACGGCGCCAAGTGCTCGATCTCGACCTCGTCGGACATCAGTCGCGCCAGGCCGACCTGTTCGCCGGTGAACGGACACTTGCGGTCGAGCGAATCACGGGGATTGAGTTCCTCCCACAATCGCATCTTGAGCAGATTGCGCGGGGTGGCGGGCAAGCCATGTTCGGCGAGGTCCTTGGCGCGGGCCTCGTTCTTTTCCTGGTTGCGGCGCTGTTCGCGCTGATACTCCGCCTTCTCTTGCGGCGAGAGCTTGAGAGCGCGGGTAAATTCGATGGCGATCTCGGTGGGCGGCCCGAACTCGTCGATCAAGCCGTTGACGAGGCGGCGAAGCTGGCCGAGGCCGATATGCACTGTGGGATTCGGCAGCCGACCGAAGCGCTTTTCATTGGTGTCGCGGCGGTCGCCGCTGCCGACCACGGCGTCGGAAAGCCATTCGCCGTAATAGGGCAGCCTGTCGCGAATTTCGCCCGTCGGCAGTTTGGCATGGTCATACCCGGCGGCGGCCGCCGCGTCGTGATAGCCGAGGCCGGCTTTCATATGCGGCAACAATTTCTCGATCGCCCGCAGGCCGAGCCGGCAATGGCCCTCCGGCAGCGCCGCATCGGCGATTTTCCCGGCTGTTTCCGCAGCGAGGTCGCATTTGCCCGCGAGCCAGCGCACCAGATCGCTTTCATCGGGCTCGTTCAACATTTCCTCGATGATGGCGACCTGGCGTTTGAAATCGAAGCCGCGCCAGGATTTGCCGAACAGCGCCCTGTGGGAAAGTCGCGCCGCAGTCTCGTCGCCATCGAGGGCGGTCCGGCGCTCCGATTCCAGGTTGAACTTCGCTTCGGCGGGAAGTTTCAGTAGCGTCCGCAGCTTGTCGAATTTCACTTCCTTGTTCTGCAAAAGCGCAAGTGCGACGAGGTCGCCTTGTTCCTTGGTCAGTTTCGTCATGGTCCGCCCGGTTTCGCCGACTTCGAGATTGCGTACCTCCTGCCAGATGCGGAAGCGCTGGGCGAGCGGATGCGCCCACGGGCAGCGATAACCCTCCGGGTCTTTCTCGAATGGTTCGGTCGCAGGGTCGAGCGAGCATTTGCCGACGGGAGGCTGCTTCAATGGGCGTTGGTAGAAGACGATGTGGCCGATTTCCTCTCGTGCGGCATCCGTCATCGCGGGATGGTGCGGCGCCTGCGCCGCCCAGATCGTATCGAATTCGGATCTCAAGAGATCGCGCGTCGGATAGAAGTCGTAAGCGGCTTTGGGGCCGCTGGCGATGTTGCGGGCACGCACGCCTTCGCGGTTCTGATGACGGTGCCACAGGAATTCCCCGAGCGTGCGCGCTTTTTTCGCCTGCATCGCCTCCTTGAGCTTGCCTGCGGCCTGCTTGATCGCGCCTTTGTCGTCCTCCTTCTTGTCCGTCTTGCGGTTCGAGAGAAAACCGCGGCGCTGGTTGAGATGGAAGATGGCGCGACCGACATGGTGCGCGGGCAGGGGACCGTCGAGCGCTTTGGCGCGGAGCCCGTAGGGGTCGAGCCCCTCCAACTTCTTGCGTTCTGTCACGTCGTTCAGCATCAGGCCGTGACGCACCAGCGCGTCGATCAGCTCGGTGCGGCGACCGAAATAGCGATCGGCGAAACGGTCCCGGCGTTTGCGGGCGCTGCGGGCGGTGCGGCGATCGACGGCGTTCGATGTTCCGGATTGCGGGTCGCGGCCGTCGGGAAAGACGCGCACCCCGCCGGGGCCAAGGCTTGTTGGGCGATGGCGATCGCCGTCTCGGTCAAGCCAAACGGCGAACCAGCCGAGCGAGTTCGTGCCGAGATCGAGGCCGAGGCGATAAGGTCGTGTCGCGCTTCCAGCCATTCCACTCCCCCTGCCGCGCAAATTCTCGTTGACGAACGCATCAAACCACTTCACACCTCGAACGTGCAAGCGTTTCGGGAACCGAAAGACTTAGCGGTCTGGTGATTGAGGGCCTCCCGTTAACAAGCGAATGCACAAAATGGGGCGGGCTGCGGCCCGCCCCTTCCAATCAGAAAGTAGATCGGATTGAACAACGCGAAGTCCGGGACTGAAGTACCTTACCTTCGACGCTCGACCGCGTGGGCTTCGCTCCCCGCTCAGCCCACCCTACCGCATCCGGCCGCAGCACAACGCGGCCGCGGGCCGTCTCATCCCCACAGCTGTTTGCTCGCCAGCGCCGCGCCCTGCGCCAGAGCTTCGAGCTTGGCCCAGGCGATCATGGGATGCACGCGCCCGCCCAGGCCGCAATCGGTCGAGCCGATGACGGCCTCGCGCCCCACGCCCTTGGCGAACCGCAGGATGCGCTGGGCGACCAGCTCGGGATGCTCGACCACGTTGGTCGCGTGGCTCACCACGCCCGGCAGGATGATCTTGCCGTCGGGCAGTTTGACGTCTTCCCACACCGTCCATTCATGCTCGTGGCGGACGTTGCCGGCTTCGAACGAATAGGCCTGGCAATTGACCGCCAGCATGACCTCGACGATGTCGCGCATCGGGATGTCGGTCGTGTGCGGGCCGTGCCAGCTGCCCCAGCACAGATGGAAGCGGATGCGGTCCGCGGGCAGACCTTTGATGGCGTGGTTGAGCGCCTCGACGCGCACCATGGAGAATTTCTTGTAGTCCTCCACCGTCGGCTCGGGATTGACCATGTCCCAGTTCTCGGCGATGGCGGGGTCGTCGAGCTGCAGGATCAGACCGGCATCGACGATCGCCTTGTATTCTTCGCGCATCGCCTCGGCGCAGGCGAAGATGAACTCCTCGTCGGTCTTGTAGTAGGTGTTGGCGAAGCGCGCGGCGCTCGCCGGCGCGACCGAGGTCATGAAGCCTTCCTCGACCCCGCTCGCCGCGAGCGCCGCCTTGAAATGGGCGATGTCCGCCTTGATCGCGTCTTGCCCCTTGTAGACGATCGGAGCGACGCAGACCGGCCATTTGGCCATCCCGGGCCCGGTGGTCACTTCCTCCTGGTACACCGGCAGGAACCGGGCGCGGTCGCGCCGGTCGGCGAAGCTCGTCAGCACGACGTGGCCCGGCGTGCTGCGCTTCGGTCCGGAAGAGTAGAGACCCGGCCCGGCGAGATCGAGGCCGCCAAGCCGGTTGAAAATGTAGCTCCACCAGGCGCGGTAGTTCACCTTGTGGCCCATCGCCTTGCCGAATTCGCCGTCACCGGGAACGTCGATGCCGGCCTCCTTCTGGATGCGCACGACGTCGGTCACGGCCTTTTGCAGAGTCTTCTCGAACGCCGCCGCGTCGGTGGTTTCGCCGGCCTCGCGGGCGCGATTGGCTTCGATCAGATCGTCCGGACGCGGCAGGCTGCCGGCATGGCTCGTCAGAATATGGTCGCGGCTCATTCTCATGGCGCCTCTCCGTCCCAGGAAGGTTTCAGTTTGTTGTCGGGCAGCAAAGAAAAGAACAACGAAAAACGGACGACGGCGGGCGAACCAAAGCGCCGCCGCGTCCGTCGTCCGTTATCAGTTCCCGCCGCAATCCATCAGATCGCGTGGAACGGCTGCTCTTTGACCGATTCGACCAGGCCGTAGAACACTTCGTTGATCTTGGGCCAATTCGGCAGCTTCTTCATGTTGCCGAGCCAGCGCTGCACGTTCGGATAGGCCGACAGGTCGCAGCGGATGACTTCGCCGAGCGTCACCAAGGCGGCGCCGAAATAGTCGGCGATCGTGATCTGGTTGCCGCACAGATATTGATTGTTCGGCCCGATCCAATGGTCGTTGAGCACCTTGAGCCAGCGCCGCGCGTTTTCCTGGCCGCGCTCGATGGTGGCCGCCTGGGCCTCGTCGCTGCGGTGCTTGAGGTTCGGGAACAGTTGCGGATAGGCGAGATTGTAGGCCCAGTCGCGATAGAAATTGGTGTTGATCCAATCCATCATCTCGTTGACCTTGGCCCGCGCCTTCAAGTCTTTCGGGTAGGCCGGCGAACCGATCTTGTCGGCGAGGTATTTGAGGATCGCCGAACTCTCGGTCAGGCGCAGATCGCCGTCTTCGATCATCGGCACCAGCGCGTTCGGATTGAGGTCCGTGTAGGGCGGCTTCATGTGCTCGCCCGTGAACAGATCGACCACCACCTCGTCGACCGGGATGTTGTTTTCGGCGATGAACAGCCGGACCGGACGGCTCGTCATCGAAACGGGATGCATGTAGAGTTTCATGGCTATTTCCTCCCAAATGAACACGCGTTGTTAGGCGCAATCTAGAGCATTTTTGCAAGAGGTGAAATCACTCCTTCGTTGCCCACCGTGACGTGCAATGGGCCGCGAGCCAAATGCCTCGGAGTCTCGGCCAGCGCGGGGGAGTGGGGCGGTGGGATGGTGGTGTTCGCTCAGCGAACGGGATCGCGACCTTCTATTTGTATTTCTGTCATTTGTTCAAGGCTCACCGCGGCAAGCGACCGGGGTGTGGTGGGCGCTCCCGCGGCGCGGCGGCGTCATATTTTCGCCCGTCAATGTTTTATGATTGTGTTCGCCGCGTTGGGCGGCGACGGACCAGGCATAGCCGGTTTCGCCCGGGTTGGCGCAACGGCCGGCAAGAGGGGAGAACGAAGATGCTACGGCCTTTGGCAGCCGGGGTGTTGTTGGCGCTCGCGGCAGCGGCGCCGGTGCAGCAGGCTGCGGCGCAGGACCCGCTCGGCGGCGCGATCGTCGGCGGGGCGCTGGGCGGAATTGTCGGCGGCGTGCTGGGACGCGGTCCGGGCGGCGCCATCGCGGGGGCGGTCATCGGCGCGACGACCGGCGCGGTGATCGCCTCGGAGGCGCAGCGTCGGGCGAGCGGCTATTACTGGTGGCGCGGCGGCTGCTACTACCGCTACCCCAACGGCGCGTGGCAGCAGATCGAGCCGGGCTATTGTTCGTGATGCCGGTGGCCGCGGAATAGCGGTCGCGGCGAGCGTCATCGCGCTCTAAGCGTTGACGACCTTCGCCTGGACCATCATTTCCGCCGGCTTCTTCACGCGCGTGCGGAAGAAGCCCAACACCCGGCGCGCCGTATCCGGCTGCAGCCGGTTGAAGCTCGACAGCGCCTGCTCGAGGTCCTTGGCCGACATGCCGCGGTCGGCCGCCCGCAGGAGCAGGATGGCCTTGGTGGTGGTCGAGGACAGGCCCGCCACCTTGGCCAGGATGAGCACGATCTCGGCGCCGGGATCGAGCAAGGCGCGTTCGACCACGTCGATCGGCGTATCGCACAACAGCGACAGTGCGATCGCCGTCTCCTCGAACTTGCGCTCGCGCGCGTACTGGTAAATCTCGGCCTCGCCGATGCGGCGGATGCGGTTCTGCCGCTCGATCGCCTCCCGCGCGGCGGCGAAATCCGGTGAGGCGTTGCGCGCCTCGTTGCGGATGCCGCCGACGACTTCGGCGACGACGCCTTCGATCGTGGTGTTGGCCTGCGGATTCTCGGCGGCGAGGCGGGCGCGCACCGCGCTCGAGGCCTTTTCCAGCAAAACCAGAAAATGCTGACGCGGAATGTCGGGCCGCATGCCGACCTCGGCCGCGAGGTCGTCGTCGCCGGCGGAACGCGTGACCAGGACGCGAAAGCCGGCGTCGGAGAAGCGCGCCCCGGTATTCTTGACCACCGAGTGCACGACGTTGCGGTCGCCGCGTTCCACCAGGACGTCGGTGACCGCCTCGCTCAGCGATTTGCGCTGCGCGATGGCGAACAAATGCTGCTGGCTCTTGCTCGAGGCATTGGCGACGAGCGTGCGGTCGTCGAGCCGTTCCGATTGCGTCAGCACCGGCCGCGCCACCTCGATGTCGTCGTCGAAGGCGAGCATGGTCACCACGTTGACCGGGGCGTTGGCGACCGGCGCCAGCCGGTGCGAAAGCTTGGCGCGCGCCTTGGCCTCGATGGTGTGCACCAGGCGCGCCATGACGTCGTCGAACAGGCCGATCTGATCCTCGGAATAACGCGTCGCGCCGCCGACGAAGAGATCGGTGATGCGCGTCAGCATCTCGATCCGGCGCGTATTGGTGCCGGAGGTGAGCGCGGCTTCGAGTTCGTCGAGGAGGGGGAGGGTTCGCATGTTGCCCCTGGGCGCCGTCACGCCCTGTGAATGCCCGCCAAGAATGCCGCCGCAACGATGAACAAAGGCTTTCGACGGCGGCGAATGACTTTGGGGAATGACTCGCGAGCAATGCCCGGTCAGCGCTGTGGAATCTTGCCGAACACCCCCATGCGGTGATGCACCTCGGCGGGCACCCGATAGTCGCGCAGCACCGGGCGGGGATCGCGCAGGCCGCAGGCTTCGCGCTGAACGATGAAGCACCACAGCGCGTCGCTCGCCCGCCGCACCAATTCGGCCCGCGTCGGGCCGGGCGGCGCGACATCGGCCGCGGCGGCCGCGGCCGAATTGTCCTTAAGTGCGCGCGCGGCCTGATCGAATTCCGCGAGCGCGGCAATCGCCTGCTCGAGCGCGCGGCCGAGCCGGCCGAGCGCCCCCGCCTGCTCGCGCGCGATCTCGTAGGCGAGCGGATTTTCGCGCGGTTCGAGCAAGGCGGATCGGGGCGGGCGAGGGGAGCGAAGCGACATCACGGTAAAATAGGCGGCGTTTGGCGCGGCGCTAAGTTGTCTGACGTTCGAAGGTGGTCAGCGTGACGCCGGCGGCGGCATCAAGATCGCGCCGCTGGACGGGCCGCAAACCATGGCTGGCGAGCACATCAGCGGCGGTCATCCGCCCGCCGACCTGCGGAAACACCGGCATGCCTCCGGGGATTTTGGCGTTGGCCGCCTGCGTCATATGGAAGGCATCGTAGCGGGGGAGGAAAAGCCCGAACACCTCCGTGCCGCCGATGATGGCGATGACCCCGGCGCCGATGCCGGCCGCTTCGACCGCCTGTTCGAAGGTCGCGCCCGCGGGATTCCACAGCCACGCGTTCGGATGCGACGGGTCGGGCGCGAGCGACGCGACCTGCCGCGTCAGGATGAGACGCTTGCGGCGCGCGGCGCGCGGTCCGCCTTCGTTCGAATGCCGCCCGTGCACGACAAGGGCGGCGCGGTCGAGCTCGGCCTGCAGGAATTTCTGGTCGGCGTCGTTGCGGATCGTCGCCGGCATCGCGCGCTTGCCGTCGGCGATCATGCCGTCGGCGGAAATAATGGCGTAGCCTTCGATGCGGTGCGATCCGATCATGGCGCGACGATAGCGGGGCCCGTGGGTGGAAGTCATCGCGCCGTCCGTTCAAGCCGTGCCGGTTGCCGCTGCCGGCGCGGCCAACCGGCCGTTTGCAAAGCCGGCCGCCAGCGCTTATGTCGAATTCGAACGCCAGTTTGAAAAAAGCACGGCCAAAAAGCACAGCCCATGACGCGACCATCGGAAATCACCCGCGAACGCATCTTGAGAGCAGCGGAGCGGCTGTTCGCCGAGCGCGGCTATGACGGTACCTCGATCCGCGCCGTCGTCGCCAAGGCGCGGGTCAACCAGGCCGCCGTCAATTACCACTTCGCCGGCAAGGACGGCCTTTACCGCGAGGTGCTCTCGGCCGCGTTCCGCGCGCTCACGCAACACCAGGTGGCGCACGCCGAGGAAATCAAGGCGCTGTCGCGCGAAGCGGCGCTGGCGGAGTTCGTCCGTCAGCAGTTACGGCCCCTGAGCGCGCGCGACGAACTCAGCCGTCATCTGCGGATTTTCAACTGGGAGACGGTGCAGCCGACCGCCGTGTTCCGCAAGCTCATGAGCGAGGAGGCGGCGCCGTTCATGGGCCTCGCCGTCGATCTGGTGCGCCGGTTTCAGCCGACGGCGGATCAGGGTACGCTCATGATCGCGGCGGTGTGGCTGATCGGACAATGCAGCGTGTTCGTGCGCAATCGCGAGCAGCTCGCCGCGCCGCCGATCGGGCTTTCGCTCGATCAGTCCGCCGTCGATCGGCTCACGGCGCTGATTTGCGGCTGGGCCGTCGGCGGGCTGGCGCTGCCGGCTTGACCTTCTCCGGCTGAAATTCTCGATTTGCCGCAAAAATTCCTTTTTCCCGGCCAGCGGGCGCCTATAACACGTGTTTGAAATTCAATCGCGCGTTTGAAAAAATGAGCGTTTGCCGGAGAGATCGGGATGATGCCCAACGACACGCCGCTGGTGCTGCGCTTCCTCGCCAAATTCGTGCTCGACATCATGCCGGCAGCGCTCGCCAGCGTGATCGGCGGTTTCCTGTTCAGCCATTACCATTGGGGCTACGCCGCGGTGCCGGCGCCGATTGGCGAGCAGCATGCCCCGGCTTCCGCCGAGATGATGAAGCTGGTGCGCGACGAGCACGCGCTGATCTTCGATTTCCTCAACGCCGAGATGAAAGCGGAACGCAGCCGGCTCGCCGCCGGAGAGAAGCTCGCGGCAGACCACGCCCCGGTACGCGCCGGCGTCGCTGCAGCGGCCGAGACGCGGCCCGCGGCCGCGGCGCCGCATCGGCCGGTGGTGGCGATGATCGCGGCAAGAATCGCGGCAAGACCGGCACCGCCGCGCGAGATGGCCGCCTTGGTTCCGCAGCGCGAGTTCCCGATTGCCGCTGCGCCGCAGCCGCCCGGCCTGCCGGCCTATCATGAGGCCGCGGTCACGGCGTACCAGGCCGTGCCGCCGGCGATCGATACGACGGTGCCGCGCCCGCCGCTGGCCATCGGGCCGGCGCAACCGGGCGTGAGCGCCGGGCCTTCCCTGATTACCCGTGCGATCAACAAGACGGCGGCGATCAAGGATAGCGTCGTCGGCGCCACGCAACGCGCGGCTGACGTGATCGAAGGCATTCCGTCATGGTTCGGCGGTTCCGCGGGCCGCGGCGAGGACCCGGCGACGGGTTCTCCGTCCGCCGGCCACCTCGTCAGTGCGAATTGGTGAGCATCGCTCGTCTCGCCGGAGGCAACCTGGTGCCGATCGGCAACAGGCCGGGGTAATCGGCAACAGGCCGGGGTAATTAGTTCCCCGCGCTTGCGAGGCGGAACACCGGCCGTTAAGCCATATGTTGCGGTAGGAGGAACTGGTTCCGCGGTCGGCGCGTTTGCGGTCGAGCAACGGCGGAGGCAGTAGGGTACGGGCAGCGTTAAGTTTGCCTAGGAGGTTGGTAATGCGTAATGCCGGGAACTTCCATCCGGAGTGGGGCTACCTCGCCCCGGCACCGAGCTTCCTCCGCACGGCCCGGACGGTCATTGTTGCAACGGCGATCGGCGCGACGGCCGGCGCGGCAGTTGTGTTCTCGCTGGTCGATCACCCCGCGGCCGATGACAGCCTGCCTGCAGCTTCGGTAGCGGCGCGCACCTTGGCGCGCCCCACCGCGGACGCCGCGCCCGCGGCCGTGAAACATGCGGCCACCGGCAATGGCGTCGCGGTATCGTCCGCCGCGACCTCCGCGCCGCCGCGACCTGCGGCGCCGTCCGCCCAAACGCAGACCCAGCCGGCGCAAAACGCGGCCCCGGCCCCGGCCGCGAAGCTCGCTGCGAGCGAATCGAGCGCCGTGTCGACCACGCAACCGCCGGCCGCGATGGCGGCCTTGGCCGAGGCACCGGCGGCGAACGCCCAGTCGGAGTCTTCGGTCACGGAAATCCAGGCGGTGCCAGCCGTCGCCGCGACGCCCGCGGCCGATTCAACTCCCGCCGCCGACCCGCCGCCGGCGCCAAAGAAGGTCGCCAAGAAACACCGCGCTGCGCCGCGTTACGCGGCGCGCGGCGACCAGCCGCCCGTGGCATCCAACAACGGCGCGGGCCGACCGCTGCTGTTCCAGCGCTTGTTCAACTACAGCGGTGATGAGCCCGCCGACGGCTATTTCCGCTTCAGCGGCAGGTGAGTGCAAGAGGTGAGTGCAAGAGGTGAGTGCAAGAGGTGAGTGCAAGGCGGGGCCACCGGTGCCGCTGCCCGCGCCTTGATGCTGGTTGATTGTTGCGCGCGATTATCGGCAGACGTTTTGCGCGATGGCGTTGTAGAGCACCGCTCGGGCCGCGTCGGCGTCGGGCAATCCGAGCGCGATCTTGCTCCAGCCGGCACCCCATGGGGTGGCGGTGCTGTCCCACCAGACCTGGCAATAGCCGGAATTGAATCTCACCACGGCGAAATCGGCGCGCGCCGGCGGCGCGGCGGCGAATGCAAGCGCCAGTACGGCTGTTGCCAGTGCCAGTCGCTTTACGGGTGCTAATCGGGTCATCGTCAGCTTCCTCTCGCGCCAGCCCGCACGCTTTTGACGTAGGGTCGCCGCGATCGCGAAGCAAGCCCGGGCGCTCGCCAAAGCCGTGAGCGATCAAAGACGCGGGAAAGCGGGATCGCGAAGGAGGATAGAACGTAAAAAAAATGCGCGGCCCGAACCGGCCGGACCGCGCACACTTTCGGTTATTCGCGTTCTGAGTCTTATGGATAGAACGGTCTTATGGATAGAACGGTCTTATGGATAGAACGAGCTGCACCAGTGCTTCTTCAGCGCATAGTGCTTCTTGCTCGCGGCAAACTGCCAGCTCTTCAGGCCGACCCAGTGATACTTCCAGCCCGCGCCGGCCGGCGCGGCCTTGCTGTCAGCCCACGGGCGGCAATGACCGTCCTTGAACATGACAACGGCGTAGTCGGCACGAACGGCGGTCGAGGCGGTGAACCCGAACGCCATTACACCAACTGCCAAAGCCAATTTCTTCATCGTCAGCTCCCCTAGTGTCCCGAAACGGGAATGTCCCGATAGTACGAGGCCGGCCGCGAGGCAAGCCTGCGCCGGCCCTTGATTACGACTTTCGGTCAATTTAGGTCTTGATGCCGCAAAGGAGTCTGCCATGCCGGAAGTCATCGTTTACATTTTGGAAGGCCGTTCGATCGAGCAGAAGCGTGGGCTTGTGAAGGACATTACGGAAGCCGTCGTCAAAAACGTCGGCGCGCCGCCGGAAGCCGTCACCGTTTCGCTCGTCGAAACGGCAAAATCCGCCAAGGCGAAGGGCGGTGTGCTGTTCAGCGAGATGCCGCCGCGCTGAAGCGTAATCGCCTCGGGACGATTTTCCTCGGGGCGATTTCTTCTTTAAGGCGATTTCCTCGTGGGCGATTGCCCTTAAGGGCGGTTGCCGCGTCAATTTTTTGACCGCGCGCAAGCTGCCGTGGGCTTCTTGCCTCCGGGTCTTGATTCGAAGGCGAGGGCGAAGCATCGAAGACGCGGCGTCACCAAGGCGCCGGCGCCGCCTTGGGCCGATCGGACAGAGAAATTATTCGCTCGACCATTACCGGTTGCGGGCGCCAGAATCGTTTATAATTGTGCGTGGCCAACGGGTGCGCGTGGAACGCAGATGCCGTAGCCGAATTTGCTGTATGTGCATTGCACAATTTTCTTGCTGCAACGCGGTAGAACGCCGATAATTGCGTTGTCGAGCGAGGAACGCCGGCGCGGCAGGAGTTTTACCAGGGAAAGACCTTGGGGCGGCGGACCTTTGGCTAGGAAGGCCCAAGAGTTCCAAAGACAAGAGTTCCAAAGACAAGAGCGGCCAAAGAAAAGAAGAAGGTGCGAGATGAGCGACATTTGGGAAACGAAGGACGGCCGGCGACGGGTGCGGCGCGATCCGCCGACCGTGGATGAGGCGGTGGTCGCGGCCCAAGGATTGACCGATGATCCCAAGCAGCAGATCGAAATCGTCGCTTCGCTGATGGAGGTCTCTCCGGACGAGGCCCGCGTCGCGGTGTTGCGCATGGGGCAGCGCAAGGACGTCAATCGCGTCACCATCGCCGGCCGCGCCGGTGCGCCACGCGCGGTCGTGGTCGAGCGCCGCACGCCCCGCGTCTCGGTGGTTCAACGGCGACTGGGCGGATCGCTCGGCCGCTGAGCCGACAGCAGACCGCGGCAAGCGGCGACGTCCGCTTGCCGTCGCTAGCGTCCGCTTGCTGCGGCTAAAGCATGCGCCGGCCGGGATCGGGAAGCACCCCGTGCACCACCAGCCGGTGCCAGACAAACAGCACAACGACCGCGCCGACGACCGCGCCGATCAAGCCGGCGCCTTGATCGGGCCCATACCAGCCGATCGTCTGGCCGATCAGCGTCGCCACGAACGCGCCGGCGATGCCGAGCACCGTGGTGAGAATGAAACCGGCCGGATTGTTCGGTCCGGGCATCAGGAAGCGTGCGATGATGCCGGCGATGAAGCCGATAATGATGATCCAGAGTATGTGCACGACGACCTCCACGGGACGGGGCGATGAATGCGCAAGGATGGCACAGTTCCGTACGCGGTTCCAAGCACAGCTCCATGACGTAACCACGCCGACGCACGGCGGCGCGACCGGGTAGCTGGCACACGTCGCCGCGGCCGCATGGCGGCTGTGATTGTCGATTTGCCTGAATTATACTTTTGCCCATCGCCACGCGCCGTGGGCCTTTCGATGTCCAAGGGTTTTTCGATGTCCAAGACCATCGTCAAGCCGCGCACCAAGGTGCAGCTGAAAACGCAGCGCCCGCCGCTCTACAAAGTGATCCTGCTCAACGACGATTATACGCCGCGCGACTTCGTCGTTCTCGTCCTCAAGGCGGTGTTTCGCATGAACGCCGACCAGGCGTATCGCGTCATGATGACGGCACATCAGAAAGGCGCCTGCGTCATCGCCGTCTATACGCGCGACGTTGCCGAGACCAAGGCCAAGGAAGCAACGGAGCTCGGCAAACAGAAGGGCTATCCGTTGTTCTTCACGACCGAGCCGGAAGAGTAGTTTCAGATGAAGTAGTTTCAGATGAAACGGTGCGCGCACGCGAGAACCACAGCGTGCGCTCGGCCGTTTGCTGTTCGAATACCGAACGGGGCGCCGAAAAAAATGGCGGCAAAACATGCGATCAAGATCCCATGTCCACGGCATGGCAACGGCGGTGCCGCCACTTCGTCCAATGTGCCTTTTGATATCTTTGGCCAAACTGCCGCCCACCTCAACCAGTGCTTGCTTTTTTAGCAGATCGAGTCGGAAGGGCGCTGGCCCACTCCGCGCAGCGATGGCCGGCGCGGATTTTTACCGCGCCTCAAAAACGCGCGGCTGTGGGCGTCGAATGCACTATGCAATCAGATTTTATAACGCTAGCATCACCCCGGCGCCAAAAATGACTCGGGTGGTCAATCCCGGCAACGGCGCATACCAAGAGGGAGGAGTCCATGCGACGTCGCGAATTTCTGAAATATTCCGCAGCAACGGCGGTGGCCGGTTCGGTCGGCTATCGCGCCGCGAGAGCGGACGCGGCAGCCGTGAAGGTCGGTGTGGTCGGTGCGAAAACCGGACCGCTGGCGCCCGGCGCGGCGGTCACCCATTTCCCGCCCTACAAGCTGTGGGCCCACGAAGTCAACGAACGCGGCGGCCTCAAGCTCAAGGACGGCCAACGCAAGGTCGAGCTGATCGAATACGATGATCGCACACAACCGTCCGAAGCCATTAAGGCCGTGGAGCGGCTTGCGACCGTCGACAAGGCCGATTGGATCGGCGGCGTCTATGCCACCGGCTTTAATCTCGCGGTCGCGCCGATCTTCGCCAAGTACAACTACCCGCAGCTCACCCAGGCCTGTGTCACCGACCAGGGACCGAACCTCGTCAAGCGGTACCCCGGCTTCTTCATGTTCCAGTCGTCGACCACCGCCTATGCCAAAGGCGCGATCGGCGTTCTGAAGAAACTCAAGGACGCCGGCCAGATCGGTAACAAGGTCTCCGTCGTCAATGTCGGCGATGATTTCGGCATCGAGCTTGCAAATGCGGGACGGCCGCTGTTCAAGGCAGCCGGCTTCGAAATCGTCTACGACAAGTCCTATCCGCTCGGCACGCAGGATTACTCGCCGGTGATCAAGGCCGCCAAGGCCGCCAATCCCGACGCCTTCGTCGCCTGGTCTTATCCGCCGGACACGTTCGGTCTCGCCGACGCGGCCAAGATCGAAGGCCTCAACGTCAAGGCGTATTACAGCGCGGTCGGCTGCGCGTTCCAGGGCTTCTCGCTGAAGAACGGCGCGGCGGCGGAGAACGTGCTCGGCGCGGGCGGCGTCGTCGATACGCCGGACATCCGGGCCTTCTACAAGCGACACAAGGAAGTCACCGGCGTCGACGCCGACTATTGGGGCAGCCCATTCTACTACTCCATGCTCCAGATGCTGACGGAATTGATCGAGGCCGTCGGTTCGATGGATCGGATGGCCATCGCCGCCCATTTCAGGAACCGCAAGTTCAAGACCCTGATCGGCGAAGTCGAGTTGCCCGGCCAGATTCTCGACAAGGTCTACACCGTCGGCCAGTGGCAGAACGGCTTCTTCGCCGCGGTCAATGGCGAGGGCTTCGGCAACTACGGCCAGGTGAAGCTGAAGACCAGTTGGGGTTGAGAACCTCGAGCTCCGAAGGCGGTCGCAACGCTCTTCGATGAGCCACCAGAGCTCTGACGTTGCAACTCGTCTCCGGTCCCGCAGCGGACCGGGGACGAGGCGATGCGGGGCGACTTTTAGCCGTCCGTCAAATGGTCCGGCTGCCACTTGCCGATCCGGAATCCATCATCCGTAAAGCCGTTCGCTATGGACATCATCATCAGCGGCCTGTTGCTTGGCGGCACCTATGCCTTGATGGCGATGGGGCTGCAGCTGCAATACGGCGTCGCCCGCATCATGAACCTCGCCAACGGCGAGATATTGATCGCCGGCGCGTTCTCGACGTTCTGGTTCTACAGCGCCGCGAAGGCGAGCCCGCTCTATGCGCTGATCCTGGTCGCGCCCGCGGCCTTCGTGCTGAACTGGGCGATCTACCGGGTGTTGATCCTGCCGCTGGTGCGGCGCGCCAAGAGCCAGGGCAAGCTCGAGGTCGACAGCATCCTCGCCACCTTCGGCTTGAGCTTCATCAGCGTCGGCATCCTGTTGGCGGTGTTCGGCGGCGAATATCTGGACTACGCCTACCTGGCGCGGCCGATCCTCATCTTCGGCGAACCCTACGGTCTCAACCGCGTGGTCGCGTTCGTCGGCTCGCTGATCCTGTGCGGCGGGCTTTACTTCTGGCTGCACAAGACCCGGGCCGGTCTCGCGCTGCGCGCGGTATCGGTCAATCCCTCGGCCGCGGGACTCGTTTCGATCAATGTCGCGCGCACCTCGGCGCTCGCGTTCGCGCTCGGCGGCGCGGTGACGGCCGCGGGCGGCGGCCTCCTCAGCATGTTCCTGACCTTCGACGTGTCGCTCGGCGTCGTCTTCACCCTGAAGGCGCTGATCATCGTCATCCTCGGCGGCGTCGGCGACATCCGCGGCACGATCGTCGCGGCGTTCATCCTGGGTCTCGCCGAGACGGCGGTCGCGACCCTGATCGATCCGGGGCTCACGCTCGCGGCCGCTTATGTCCTCTTCATGGTGGTTTTGTTGGTGCGGCCGGAAGGCCTGTTCGGGAGGCGCACGGCTTGAGCAACTGGAACAAGCTCGCAAAGCGCGGCGAAGCGATGCGCGAGAGGATCACGCAGACCCTGCAGTCCCTGAGGCCCGTTCGGGAGGCGCACGGCTCCAGCAACTTGAACAAGCTCGTAGAGCGCGGCGAAGCGATCCGCGCGAGGATCGCGCCGACCCTGCAGTCCATCCGGGTCGGCGACATCGTCGGCGCGGGCGAGCGGCGCTATTTTCTGATCGGCATCGCGCTGTTCGTCGTCGCCGCCCTGGTGCCGCTGGTCGCCGACGGCTATGCGCTGCAATTGTCGATCTCGATCGTGATGTATACGGCGCTCGCCACCTCGTGGCTGTTGTTCTCCGGGCCGACCAATTACATCGCGCTGTCGACCGCGGCGTTTTTCGGCATCGGCATGTACACCGTGGCCGGCGGCATCGAGATCATTCCCTATCCGTTGCTGATCGTTCTGGCCGCGCTCGCCGGCGCGGCGCTCGCCGCCGTCGTCGGTCTCGCGACGCTGCGCGTATCGGGCGTCTATTTCGTGATCTTCTCGCTCGGGCTCGCCGAATTGGTGCGGCAGATCATGACCTGGCTGCAGCACGTCCTCGGCACCATGAGCGGCATCTACGTGCTGCTCGATCGCAGCGAGAACGTGTATTACTGGGAATTGCTGCTGCTCGCCGCGGCGGTTTATCTGGTCGGCTGGTGGATCGGCCGCTCGCGGCTCGGCTTTGCGTTGCGCATCATCGGCAATGACGAGGTCGTCGCGGTGCATTGCGGCATCAACACCGCGCGCGCCAAGGTGGTGTTGTTCGTCATCTCGTCGACGTTCGCCGCGATCGCCGGCGCGCTGGTGGCGCCGCGCTGGAGCTACGTCGAGCCGGGCGTCGCCTTCAGCCCGTTCCTGTCGTTCCAGGTCGTGATCATGGCCCTGCTCGGCGGGACGCACCGGCTGTGGGGACCGGTCCTCGGCGTCATTCCGTTCGTCCTCTTATGGGAGGTGATCTCGATCAATTTTCCCAACCAGACCACGCTGTTGCTCGGCGCCTGCTTCCTGTTGATCGTCTACGTCATCCCGAACGGCATCACCGGTCTCGCCGAAGACGCGTTCGCCCGCCGCACGATCCTGCCGCCCGGCGCGCGCGCGCATTTGCAGCGCGGCCTCGACGCCGCGGCCGCCTCGTTGAAACACCTGCAGCAACGCTGGAACAGCCGCAATGCCTGACGCCGCCGCCACCACGGCCAAGACCACGGCCAAGACCACGGCCTTGACCGCAGCCGCCGTCAGCAAGCGCTTCGGCGGCCTCGTTGCCGTCGACAACATGTCGTTCATGCTCGCCGAGAAGGAAGTTTTGGGCCTGATCGGGCCGAACGGATCCGGCAAGACCACGATGATGAACCTGATCTCCGGCGCGCTGACGCCGACCTCGGGCGAGATCAGGCTTTATGACGAGCCGATTTCCGGCACCGGCGCAAGCCGCGTCGCCGCCAAGGGCGTCGCCCGGACCTTCCAGCTGGTGCGCATGCTGCCGGCGATGACGGCGCTCGAGAACGTCATGGCGGGCGGCGTGTTCGGGCACGCGCGGCGCTGGGGCAAGGAGCTCGAGGACCATGCCCACGACCTGTTACAGCGGGTCGGCCTGCCGAACGCCGGCGGCGCCGCGGTCGCGGCCTTGACCTATATCGACCAGAAGCGGGTCGAACTCGCCCGCGCGCTCGCCTCCGATCCGAAGGTACTGCTGCTCGACGAGTGGCTCGCCGGGCTCAATCAGACCGAGCTGAAAGTCGGCATCACCCTGATCGAGCGATTGCGCAGCCAGGGCTGCACCATCATCATCGTCGAGCACGTGATGCACGCGATCCGCAGCCTGTGCGACCGCTGCATCGTCATGAGCAGCGGGGTCAAGATCGCCGAAGGCACGCCGGCCGAGGTGCTGGCCGATCACGGCGTAGTGCGCGCGTATCTCGGGGATGATTATGCTTGAGAGCCGCAACGTTTCGGTCTTCTACGGCCGCCACCGCGCGCTGGAGAACGTCTCGGCGACGGTGACGAAAGGCGAGATCGTGGTCATGCTCGGCGCCAACGGCGCCGGCAAAAGCACGTTCCTGCGCGCCATCGCCGGGCAAATTCGCAAGATGGAGGGCGCCACGGTGCTGATGGACGGCGCCGACATCACCCACCGTCCGGCGCACGAGATCGTCGAGACCGGCATCGCGCTGGTGCCCGAGGACCGCGGGATTTTTGCCGACCTGACGGTGCAGGAGAATCTCACGCTCGGCGCCCACCCGGCGCGCGCGCGCCCACGCGAGGCGGAAAATCTGGAGCGGGTGCTCAGCCTGTTCCCGAAACTCACCGAGCGCCGCAAGCAGCTCGTGCGCACCATGAGCGGCGGCGAGCGCCAGATGGTCGCGGTCGGCCGCGCCATGATGTCGGCCCCCGACATTCTGATGCTGGACGAGCCCTCGCTCGGGCTGTCGCCGCTTCTGTGCACCGAATTGTTCCGTACGCTGACCCGCATCAAGGCAACCGGCGTCGGCATCCTTCTGGTCGAGCAGAACGCCCGCCAGAGCCTCGCCATCGCCGACCGCGGCTATCTCCTCGACAACGGCCACATCGTCGGCGCCGATACCGCGGAAGCGCTGTCGAAGGACGAAAAGGTGCAGGCGGCGTATTTGGGCGGCGCCGATTGAGTGAAAGCGCCGGTTGCGGCGCTTGCGAGGCGAGAGCGGGCCGCCCTACGCGGGCTTCAGGATCTTATCGAGCCACAGCCGCAGCTCGGGCGGCACATCCGGGCGCTTTGCGATCGCCGCCGCGAAATCCTTGTCGCCGTCGAGGCTCATGATGACGCGGGCGAAGCCCGCTTCCGAAATGCGCGCGTCGGGGTGATCGATGATCGCGCGCCTGATGGCGCGATTGCCGCGTTTGAGCAGAACGTCGGTGACCGCCTCGCCGAGTTGCGGCCGGCCTGCGATCTTGCCCAGCAGCGCGGGGTCGACGCGGTCCTTGTCGACGATGGCCGCAAGCTCCTTGTCCGGCAGCGCCTTGGCGTGCGCCAAAACCGGTCCGTGGACGGCGGCGTCGCTGTGACGGGCGAGGTTGCCGATGACCTTGGCCGGAGCGTTGTCGACCGGGGCGAGCTTGTTGCTCAAATCGACCAGCGTCGGCCGATCCTTGTTCTGGATCAGCCGGCACATCACCTCGTCGAACACGCCGACGTGGTCGCGGGTATAAGCCCCGGCACCGCCGAGAAACAGATCGACGACCTGGCGCAGCGCCGAGCGCCGCCACGTATCCGGCGCCCGGACCAATGTCGCATCGAGTTCGGCCAGCAGCGATTGCGGCGTCGGTGTCATGCGACTTCGTGTAACCGGGATTCAATGAATATGGCGCTAATGCGGATAAGGCGCCGATGCGGATTGGCCCGCAAGTTGCGCCGTGACGCGCCAGCGACCTTGCTCTAAGCGCGGCGCCGCGCCGGAGACCGATAGGCCATGCGGGCGTGGGCCGCGCAGTAAGGGAAGCCCGTATGCGCGTCGTTGCCGCAAAAGCTGAAATCCGCCGCGCCCGGATCGCTGACCGGCCAGCGGCAGGTGTTCTGCGTGAGTTCGAGCAAAGAGCAGCGCTGGGTGCTGTCGATCACCTCGGATTGGGTGCCGGTACCTTCGGCGATGCCCGGCGCGTCGGCGTAGACGAGGCGGAGCATCTGGCGCGGGGACGGCAGCCGCGGGCGCCGGCCGCGCGGCGGGCATGAGCGCGCCGGCTGGGCCGCGGGCCGCCCCGGCGACAGGCCGAGCCGGTGGATTTTGCCGATCACGGCGTTGCGGGTGACGCCGATCTCGGCGGCGATCTGACTGCAGGTCAGCCCGGAATCGACAAAGTCTCGGAGCTGCGCGATGCGCTCCGGCGTCCAAGTCGCAAGCGTCATAACAATGGCCTCTCGTTCGCCGCGGCCTGTTCTGGGCCGCCGACAGGGCGAGGGACTTAAACGCGCAACAAGCGCCCGCGAGGGCTCACCAGCCCGACCGACGCGAATTCGGTGCGCGCCGGCGCCATACTTGTTGGAAGTACGGGCACCGCGATCACCGAGCCGCATCCGCGCCGAAAGGGAGTGCAAGCCCGCCGTTTGGCGCATGATCCGGGAGTCGAACTGCTCGGCCCCCAAAAAAGATCATGCGAAAACAATAAGTTGGACGCAGGAGCCCCGTTCTGGAGCCCGCTTTAAGTTTGTTGAGCGAAAACCCTCGCCAGGCCAAAATCTTGCATGATTCGAACTCGCGTGCCAAGAATTATAACGCCATAATAATCATGTTTTAACCAAGTTCTGGATCGCGCGTAAAATTCCATGGCCCGTCCCGAAAACCGCTCGGACGCGAAGGCTCTAAGCCTGACGCTGCCGCTCGAGACCTTCAACTACCTGGCGCTGCTCGCCACCCTCGGCAAACTCGGCCGCACCGAGAACGAGGTGGCGACCCACATTCTGGTGCGCGAGGTCTACGCCATGATCGAGCGCGGCTTCCACGAGCAGCGCATCCCGGCGCCGGAAGGCGAAGGCGGATGAGGGGCGCGTGTAGGGCGAGAACGCATCATAATCTTGTGAGGTGCGTCTGAGCGTTATCGCCGTTACACCGCGCGCATGCGCGGACGATTCGTGAGGATTTCCATGGACCAAGTATCGACGTTGCCAGACAAGTCGCCCGCCAGTGGGCTCGTTGCTTTCCTCGAACGTCTGGCGCCCTATGTGCTGAGCCTGCTGCGCATCATGGCGGCGCTGTTGTTTCTGCAGCACGGCCGTCGAAATTCTTCGGCTTTCCGTCGCCGAACGCGCCGCATCCGGCGCTGTTCGATCTGGAATGGTTCGCCGCGGCCATCGAATTCGCCGGCGGCATTCTCCTGACGCTCGGCCTGTTCACGCGCGCGGCGGCGCTGATCATGTCGGGCGAGATGGCGATCGGCTATTTCCTCATCCACGCGCCGCAGGGATTCTATCCCTATCTCAACCACGGCGAACTGGCGATCATGTACTGCTTCGTGTTCCTCTATCTCGTCTTTGCCGGTCCCGGACCGTGGAGCGTCGATGTGCTGTTGTGGCGCCGCAGCCCGGATTGAGTCAACGGGACCAGCCCGAAGCGGCCGGCCCGAGCGAAGGCATTCACGTCAGCCCACGCCGAACAGAGCTAAAAAGCTCTTCGGATCGTATCCGGCTGCGGTCCACACGAACAACGCGACGATGAAGGCGTGTCCCGCCAGCATCAAGGTGTACATGAAGGGGCTGTCGCCGGCGTCGAAGCTCCACATGCCGGAATAGATCCGGCCGGAGCGCCAGGCGCGCACCATCGTCCAGATGATGAACAGGGCGAAAGCGCCCATGATGAAACGCTCGGGCATCCCCACGCGGCTTCTCCCAACGCGGCCCGCCATGGTGCGGCGAAGGGGTAAACAAACGGTGGCGAGGCTTGTCGACTGCTAGGCTTTGCTGCCCGACGGGATCAGCAAATCCTCTTCGATGAGGAGTTCGCGCAGGTCGCCGATCGCCTCGATGGCTTCCTCCTCGGTCGTCGCGGCTTTGAGGCGGTGCCACAGTTCGCGCCACGGCGCCGGCCGGCCCAGGCGCAACGCCTCGGCGACATAGTCGTGCGCCTCTTTCAGCGTCGTCAGCCGCCGCGGCTTCGGCGTGTCCTTGACGATGAACGGCGGAACGATCGGGAAATCATCCATGGCATCATTGTATCCGGTTTGGGCGGCATGTCAGCGCGCAGCCTGGATGGAGAAGAAGCGCAATTCGCGGCCGCGCCGGGTCGGCTGTGCGAGCTAAATCCGGGCGGCGCGCCACGGAATGAAGTGCGCCGTCACCATGAGCGTCATCGTTGTCTCATCGTCTGTGCCATTGCAAACACGTTTAAATTTCATATTGAAATACAATACAACCTTATTATCAGTTACTCGCGCTTAAGGCGCAAATATGACTAAACTGTAACAAGGAGTTGTGTCATGTCAGGCATATTAAGCGACGATCAGCTGCGGGCGTATGCGAACCAGGCCACAGCGGCGGCGAGGGAGCTTGCGGCACTCGGCCCTCACGCGGTTGCTGCAAAGTTGGTCGAATACCCCGTTTCCGGGTCTTTTGCATGGGCGACGGCGTTCATCTACAGCACCCTCTATACCAACCCGACGCTGGACTACTCCACCGGCGAAAAGTTCACCTATTCAGGCACGGCGTGGGGTGTCGGTCTCGGCGGCGGCAAGCTGTGGACCGTGGGCGCGATGAATATACCCGCCAGTCAGTTGCCCGGTCCGGCGGATTTCAACATCGCCGTCATAGGGGGGATCACCTACATCGACTTCTGGCGCAACGGGCAGCGTATTGGCGGCGTCACCGGAGCCGGACTGTCGATCGGCGTCAGCGCGGCGCATGGCAGCGGGGAATTCAAGCGAGCATGAGGGTCTGATCGCGGCGCGACGCGGCGGTATCCGCCGCGTCGTCACACGGCCGCGGTGAAAGCGGTGGCGCGGCCGTGCTGAAGCTCGTTTCGGTTCCGGGTGGGATTGAAATACCGTAATGGTTGTGTGACGATGCCATCGCGCTTTTACGGCGAAAAACGCCGCAAGCGCGCATTCATCACAACGGG
The DNA here is from genome assembly GCA_963836095.1 of uncultured Pseudomonadota bacterium. Classification (GTDB taxonomy): domain Bacteria; phylum Pseudomonadota; class Alphaproteobacteria; order Rhizobiales; family Xanthobacteraceae; genus BOG-931. The sequence continues at coordinate 308,094 of CAWIHU010000006.1, read as the reverse complement.
GGAACACGGATGTCCAGATCAATCGCACTGCGCATCGCTCTTGCCGCCATTCTGCTGGGTGGCTTTTCGATTTCGCCGAGCATGGCCAAAGTCGGCGCCAAATGCGGCGGCATCATCGGCCTGGTCTGCGGGCCGCATCAGTTTTGCGAGCATCCGCCGGGGACTTGCCTCGTGCCGGATATGCAGGGGACCTGCGTGCTCAAGCCCCATATCTGTTCCGAGATCTTTCTGCCGGTTTGCGGCTGCAACGGCAAAACCTACCCTAATGATTGTACGCGCCAGCAGGCGGGCGTGAGCTTGGCGCACCCCGGCAAATGTGCCGAGACGCCGTAGCACTATCGTCCCGCGCCGAGAGCGATATCGCTGTGGATCGCCTCGATTATCGCTCTCGGTTGTCCGGCATGATGCGGCCGCCCGCTATTTGATCGCGAGCAACTCGACGTTGAAGATGAGCGTCGCGTTCGGCGGAATGGCGCTGCCGGCGCCATTGGCGCCGTAGCCGAGCGCGGGCGGAATGATCAGCGTGCGCCGGCCGCCGACCTTCATGGTGGCGACGCCTTCGTCCCAGCCGGCGATGACCTGATGCAGCCCGATCTTGAACTCGAACGGCTGGCCGCGGTCGACCGAGGAATTGAATTTTTTGCCCTTCTTGCCGTTCTCGTAGAGCCAGCCGGTGTAATGCATGACGCAGGTCTGCCCCGGCTTGGGCGAGGCGCCGGTGCCGACCTTGGCGTCGATGATGGTGAGGCCGGAGGCCGTCGTGACCGGCGCCTGCGCCCGTGCGGGTGGGGCCGCCAAGCCTAAGAGGACGGACAGCGCCATCACGACGCCGGCGTGCCAGAAGAATTTCATCCGGATGTCTCCTTGCGAGCGGGCGGCGCCCCGACGCGATTGCGCCTGCGCACGGGTCCATAGTAGCCTTTTCGAACAGCCTGTCATGGGTGTCCCTGTCATGGGCGTCCCTGTGAAGGGTCTTACTCCAATGCGGCAATGAGGGGCTTAGCGGACATGGCGCTGATCCACGATTTCGAGGCCTGGGAAAAGCGGCTGGCCGCCTTGCCGGTCGAAAGCTACGACGCCGGCGCAACCGTGTTTGCCGAAGGCACCAAAACCGGGCGGCTTTTGATTCTCAAAAGTGGCGCGGTCAGCATTTTCAAGGGCGATATCGAGTTTGCCCAGGTCTCCGAACCCGGCGCGGTGTTCGGCGAGCTTTCGGCGCTGCTCGATGCACCGCACAGCGCGGACGTCCGCACACTGGAACCATCGGAGTTTCATGCCGCTGACGCCGCGGCCTTGCTGCAGGACCCGACGGCACTCCTTTACGTGACGATGGTGCTGGCGCGGCGGATCGACGCCGCCAACCAGGGGCTGCTGCAACTGAAGACCATGCTGGAGACCGGCGAACCGCGCGGCCTGATCGACAAGACGCTCGATGGCATCGAGGGCCTGTTGAGCGCGATCGGCACCGGCTACATCCGCGCCGGCGCGGCGCATGTGATGTATCCGTTCGCGTGAGCGGGGCGCGCGTAGCCCGGATCCATGCGGACGTGCCGCGTCGTGGCTGTTCCTGGCTGCTGCGTCCTTTCACGCCAGCGCTTGCGGACGGTGAGCGTGTTTGTGCGGAAATTCAGAATGGACCGCCGGGTCAAGCCCGGCAGTGACGGGGGGAGGAGTGCCGTGCCGCTTTGGCGGGTCCGTGTCCGTCCCCGGATTATCCAATATTCTCATGGTCATTGCCGGGCTTGACCCGGCAATCCATGCTGACGTGCAGCATGAGAACCTTTTGGATTTATATCCTTGCGAGCCGCCCGCGCGGAACACTTTACATTGGCATGACGAGCGATCTCATCAAACGCGTGTATCAGCACCGTGAAGGATTGGCGGACGGCTTCACCAAAGAGTACGGCGTGAAGACGTTGGTCTATTACGAGCAGCACGCGACTACGATCGCCGCTATTCAGCGCGAGAAAAACATTATACACTGGTCGCGCAATGGAAGATCGATCTGATCTGCTCGATAAATCCCGACTGGTGTGATCTCTGGGACGAGATCGTGCGCTGACCGCACCATTTTGCCGGCGCCTCACCATGGACCGCCGGGTCGAGCCCGGCGGTGACGAGGAAGGTGCTGTGCTGGTTTTACAGGCCCGCTTGCCCATATTCCCCGCGCTGATCGCGCTCGCACGCGACGCCGCGGGTGACGACACGGTGCGTGAACAGGCTTTTGATGCGCTTCCATCGTCCGGGAAAATCTGCATCGTCCGGCGGCAGGGTCATGATGACGTGCAAGTGATCGGGGAGAACGACGACGGCATCGATGGAAAACGGCCGCTCGCGCCGCGTCGTGCGAAAGGCGGAGCGCAACAAATCAATGTTCTCGACAAGCGCGGACGATCGACGGTCGGCGAGTGTCACCGTAAAAAAGAACGTGCCGCCCGGCAGAAAATTTCGTCGATAACGAACCATCCCTGAAGCTCTATCAGTAGCCCGGATGGAGCGGAGCGTAATCCGGGGGCGGCCCTGCCGCCGGCGAGTCCGTTCCCGGATTACGCTCCGCTCCATCCGGGCTACGCTTTCTGCTACCGCCCGCAATTCCAGATCGGTCCGATCGGCGTCTGCGTATAGCAGGGGCCGAAGCCGCCGCCGTTACAGCGGTTGTCGTAGAAGCCCGGCCAGGCCGGGCCGTAAAACTGGTACAGCGGCCCGTTCACCTCCCAGTCGTGCGCCGCGCGGTCGCGCGCGATCACCTCGGGCGGGCGATAGCCGGGCAGGAAGCCGTAGCCGTGCCAGTGGCGCGAGACGTGGTGTCGCTTCTGCGCCGGTATCTTGTGCGCGGGCGCGGCCGAAGCCGGCGCGATCAGCGACAGGGAAAGCGCGAGGGCCAGTGCAGACGAAAGCCGCAGCATTTGGGCACCTTTCTTTTCGCGCCCCCGTGCATGCAGCCAGTAGCGCGTATCGCGCGCAAGCGGAATCGAAAAATTTGCCGGCCGGCGAACGCGTAGGATGGGTTGAGCGAAGCGAAACCCATCAATCGGGTCGGCCGTGTGATGGGTTTCGCAAGGGCTCAACCCATCCTACACGCTGCGCTCACCCTACAAATGACCGAGCAGACAAACCACGTTGGCCACGCAGGCAGCCATGAGGGCAACGGCGAGCAACGCGTTCATCGGCGGCTCCGAGACTCGCTTGAAGAATTGCCCGCGCAGCATGAACGAGAGTCGGGTTCGGAGTCCCAACCTTTTTTGCTCGGCGGTTCATATGCCGTTAACGGAACGCGACGCGATTCTCTGGCGCTTGACGTGGCAAGCGAATCGGTGCCGCGCGAAATCGATTGCGGCGGCAATTCGCGCAAGCGAAATCGAAACATTGCTGGGATCGGCCGGAGAACTCGTAGGATGGGTTGAGCGAAGCGAAACCCATCAATCGGGTCGGCCGTATGATGGGTTTCGCAAGGGCTCAACCCATCCTACGCGCTCGCTCATCCAGGCTACGCTGGCTCACGTAATGCTCGTAATGCCTATCTCATTCTTTTGGCCCGACGACCACTGTCGACCTGAAACCAACGCCTTGTCCTGAGTTAATAACACGCATGCCGATACCGGGACCGTTCTAAATCTACACGCGTTCCAATTACCGATGTGCCTGCAGGTGCCGTTACGTGTACTTCGCCACCTATACCGCCACCAGTATTTACAATTTCTTCGCCAACTCCTGGGCCGGAATTTTGAACGTCGTGACCAATAATGGTTTGGGTGAGTTGGATATTCTTATCGGCCATTGCGTCGCTCTGGGGTTTGAAGAACGCATATAACGACACAAGCGTGCCGATTGCTGCGACCATGGCGAATCCGATCGTGATCGGATGCGGAAATGGCGCCATCTTACCCTTTTCATGTTTGCTTCGGCGAAGCCGTCGTAAGTCGTATGGCATTCTTAGCTACACCCCGTCGTCGACCCGCACGTATCGCACTTCATGCACGTGCCGTTCCGCACCAGCGTGAAATTCCCGCACTCCCCGCACGCCTCGCCCTCGTAGCCCTTGGCGCGGGCTTCGGCGCGTTTTTCGGCGGCGGCTTGTTTGGCGTGGGAGCGGGCGTCGGTGCGGTTGACGTGCTCGAGCGCTTGCGCCGGCGAGAGGTCGGGTTCGGGCTCGGCGCGTTTGAGCGCGGTCGAGCCGGAGATTTCCGCGCGGGGGCCGGAGGTGGTCAGCGCGGTGACTTTGGAGGTTGCCCCGCCGCCCGTCCGGCTTCGCCGGCCCGACCCTCCCCCTGCAGGGGAGGGTGTTTCGCCGTGCCCGCCCTGCATGACCTTGAGGCGGTCGGTGCGGGAGCGGGTGAGGCCCTTCGAGACGAAGCGCGTGTCCGCCGACGGGCGGCCCTCGTCGACGCCTTTGCCGAGCGCGTCGAAACCGCCTTCGGTCGGCTCGACATGGGCGAGGTCGAAGCGCGAGAGGTAGCTCACGGCGAGCTCGCGGAACACGTAATCGAGGATCGAGGTGGCGTATTTGATCGAGTCGTTGCCCTGCACCGGGCCGGACGGCTCGAACCGGGTGAAGGTGAAGGCGTCGACATATTCGTCGAGCGGCACGCCGTATTGCAGGCCGAGCGACACCGCGATGGCGAAGTTGTTGAGGAGCGAGCGCAGCGCCGCGCCTTCCTTGTGCATGTCGATGAAGATTTCGCCGAGCCGGCCGTCGTCGTATTCGCCGGTGCGCAGATAGACCTTGTGGCCGCCGACCACGGCCTTCTGGGTGTAGCCCTTGCGGCGGTCGGGCATGCGCTCGCGTTCGCGCATGACGACGATGCGCTCGACCACTTTCTCCACGATCTTTTCCGCGAGCCCGGCGGCGCGCGCCGCCTGCGGCTTTTCCAGGAAGGTCGGGATTTCGACCTCGTCCTCGCCGTCGTCCTCGGCGATGAGCTGGCTCTGCAACGGCTGCGACAGCTTGGAGCCGTCGCGGTAGAGCGCGTTGGCCTTGAGCGCGAGCTTCCAGGACAGCAGATACGCCGCCTTGCAGTCCTCGACCGTCGCCTCGTTCGGCATGTTGATGGTCTTGGAGATGGCGCCGGAGATGAAGGGCTGCGCCGCCGCCATCATGCGGATGTGGCTCTCGACCGAGAGATAGCGCTTGCCGGTGCGGCCGCACGGATTGGCGCAGTCGAACACGGCATAGTGCTCGGGCTTCAAGTGCGGCGCGCCTTCGACCGTCATGGCGCCGCAGACAAAGATGTTGGCGGCGTCGATCTCGCGCTTGGTGAAGCCGAGGAAGGCGAGCAGGTCGAAACTCGGCGCGGCGAGGTCGTCCTCCTCGACGCCGAGTTCGTCGCGCAGGAAGTCGACGCCCAGCGTCCATTTGTTGAAGGCGAACTTGATGTCGAAGGCGGTCGGCAGCGCCTTTTCCAGCTTGTCGAGCGCGTCCTGGGAGAAACCCTTGGTCTTGAGCGTGGTGTGATTGATCGCGGGCGCGTCCTCGAGCGTGCCGTGGCCGACGGCATAAGCCTCGATATCGGCGATGTCGTTGTCGCCATAGCCGAGCGCGCGCAACGCCGCCGGCACCGCGCGGTTGATGATCTTGAAATAGCCGCCGCCGGCGAGCTTTTTGAACTTCACCAGCGCGAAGTCGGGCTCGATGCCGGTGGTGTCGCAGTCCATCACCAGGCCGATGGTACCGGTCGGCGCGATCACCGACGCCTGGGCGTTGCGGTAGCCGTGCGTCTCGCCGAGCGCGAGCGCGCGGTCCCAAGCGAGCTTGGCGTGTTCGACGAGCCGCGCGCCACCGTCACCCAAGATTTGGCAGGCCTTGTGGTCGAGCGGCACCGGCGAAATGGCGAGTTGCTCGTAGCCCGAGCGCTCGCCATGGGCGGCGCGGCGGTGATTGCGCATCACCCGCAGCATCGCCGCGCGGTTTTCGGCAAAGCGCGGGAAGGCGCCGAGCTCGGCCGCCATCTCCGCCGAGGTGGCATAGGCAACGCCGGTCATGATGGCGGAGAGCGCGCCGCAGATGGCGCGGGCGGCGTCCGAATCGTAGGGGATCGCCGACGACATCAACAAGCCGCCGAGATTGGCGTAGCCCAGCCCGAGCGTGCGGAACTCGTAGGAGAGCTGCGCGATCTCGCGCGAGGGGAACTGCGCCATGGTCACGGAGATTTCGAGCACCATGGTCCACAGCCGCACCGCGTGCTCGTAGCCTGCGATGTCGAAGTCGAGACCTCTCCCCGCGAGCGGGGAGAGGTCGGAAGCGCGCTCGCGCGCGTTCCGGGTGAGGGGGCCTCTCCGCGATCTGAGCCTGCGGTACGCCCCCTCACCCGACCCTCTCCCCGCAGCGGGAGGGGGGAAGCGGGGCGAACGCCAGCAAATTCAGCGACGCCAGATTGCAGGCGGTGTCGTCGAGGAACATGTACTCCGAGCACGGGTTCGAGGCGATGATCGGACCCGAGACCGGGCAGGTGTGCCAGTCATTGACGGTGGTGTGGAATTGCAGGCCGGGATCGGCGCTGGCCCAGGCGGCGTAGCCGATCTTCTCCCACAGGTCGCGCGCCTTCACGGTCTTGGAGATCTTGCCCGGCTTGGTGCGCCAGGTCAGATCCCAGCCGCGGTCGGCCTCGACGGCTTTCAAGAACTCGTCCGTCACCCGCACCGAATTGTTGGAGTTCTGGCCGGAAACGGTGAGATAGGCTTCCGAATCCCAATCGGTGTCGTAGATCGGAAACGAGATATCGGTATAGCCCTGCTTGGCGAACTGGATGATGCGCTGGATGTAATTGTCCGGCACGAAGTTCTTGCGCGCCGCCTTGATCTCGCGGCGCAGCACCGGGTTCTTGTCCGGATCGAAGCAATCGTCGCCGGAGCCTTCGCAGTTGACGCAGGCCTTGAACACCGCGCGCAGGTGTTTCTGGTTGATCTTCGAGCCGGTGACGAGGCTCGCCACCTTCTGCTCCTCGGCCACCTTCCAGTCGATGAACTGCTCGATGTCGGGGTGATCGACGTCGACGATCACCATCTTGGCCGCGCGGCGCGTGGTGCCGCCGGACTTGATGGCGCCCGCGGCGCGGTCGCCGATCTTGAGAAAGCTCATCAGGCCGGACGACTTGCCGCCGCCCGAGAGCCGCTCGCCGGAGCCGCGCAGCTTGGAGAAATTGGTGCCGGTGCCGGAGCCGTATTTGAACAGCCGCGCCTCGCGCACCCACAGATCCATGATCCCGCCCTCGTTGACGAGATCGTCGGCGATCGACTGGATGAAGCAGGCGTGCGGCTGCGGATGCTCGTAGGCGGTCGCCGACTTCGTCAGTTCGCCGGTCTTGTCGTCGACATAGAAGTGGCCCTGGCTCGGCCCGTCGATGCCGTAGGCCCAATGCAGGCCGGTGTTGAACCATTGCGGCGAGTTCGGCGCCACCATCTGCATCGCCAGCATGTAGCGCAGCTCGTCGAAGAACGCCTGCGCGTCGGCTTCGCTGTCGAAATAATTCGCTTTGAAGCCCCAATAGGTCCAGGTGCCGGCGAGGCGGTCGAACACCTGCTTGCACGAGGTCTCGCCGACGAGACGCTCCTTCTCGGGCAGATCATCGAGGGCCGCTTCGTCGGCGACGCTGCGCCACAGCCAGGACGGAACGGTCGCTTCCTCGACCTTCTTGAGCCGCGCCGGCACGCCGGCCTTGCGGAAATATTTCTGCGCCAGCACGTCGGAGGCGACCTGCGACCACGCCGCCGGCACCTCGACATTGTCGGCATGGAAGACGATCGAGCCGTCCGGATTGCGGATCTCGCTCGTGGTCAGGCGGAAACCGATATCCGCGTAAGGCGATCGTCCCTCTATGGTGTAGCGCCGCTCGATCCGCATCTCTTGCCCCTTTCCATTGCAAACGCAGGTACGCAACACACTCCGGAGCTGCGTCGGCGGTCATGCGGGAAACCCGCATAATATAAGCCGTCGACGCTGTTCCCGCGATGCGAGCGAGCGAAGTTCGCCCGCATCCGGCCGCAAAAAAACCAGCCCCGCCCGGCAGGATAGAACCCACGACAAAGCCTATGCCTCGCGCCACGATGCGCGCGGCAGCCTGTACACCCCTTTTTGGAGAGTCCGGCGGGCCTCGGTACTCCCGCGCCGAACTTGAGAAGGCTAGGCCAAGGCCGTCGCGTGCGTCAAGACTTAGTATGAAATCCTGAATCAACCGCTAAATGTGGGAATAGCGGGGACGAATCGCGACGGGCCGACGCAAGTATCGGAAATCGGTGAGGGATTCGAAAGGGTGCAGAAAGTAAAGCTGCGAGGTTCCGTCGGTGTGGGTCGGCGCGGCGGCCGGCGCTCCGCTCCGGGACACCCCCACGGGATACCGTCGTCAGGGCCGGCTTGGGACGGCCGCGGGCGGCCACCTTCACCATTCTGTCACGCTACGACAGGGGTTTCCCCCGATTCTGAGTGAGATGTCCGCCAAAATCGCCACTTCCTTGCACCCAAGACCGCGCCGACGCTGGTAACATGTTGATTTATAGTGCGAATTTGATGCGCCGCGGGGTGTGCGACGCGGCGGTGCTCCGGCCGCTGCGCCCGCACGTGATCGCAAAAGTGATCCGGCAAGCTTGCCGTATCGGACCGCGAGTCCGGCCGAGGCGGCCGTTCGATGCCGTTAACCGTAACGGCAATCATCCATTTCATCCGCGCCGGGGCGCGCTTGACCGCCCGGCGCGCTGCCGATAACACTTTCTGGCTTATGGTGCGGGTTATGGTGCGGGGGTGGTTGCAGCGTCCAGTCCGCGCGGCGCACGTTATTGCGTGCGCGGCCCTGTTGGTTTCCTGCGCCCAAGCCATCCACAACGAGCCGATCAACCTGCCGCTCGATCCCGGCTTCAAGCCGGCAGCCGAATTCGGCGGCGGTCTCGACACCGAGTTTCAGGATACCGTCATTGCGCTGTCGTTCTCCGGCGGCGGCACCCGCGCGGCAGCGTTTTCTTACGGCGTGCTCACCGGGCTCGAGGCAACGCCGTTACCGAGCGGGGCGGGGAGCGGCTCGCTCCTCGACCGCGTCAGCTTCGTCACCGGCGTCTCCGGCGGCTCGGTGCTGGCCGCCTATTACGGCCTGAAACGGCGCGGCGCGCTCACCGACTTCAAGCAGCGCTTCCTCCTGCGCAATCCGGAAGAAAACCTGCAGATCAAGCTCAATCTGCTCAGCATCGCCAAGGGGCTCGGCGGCGGAATCAACGACCCGACGCTGTTTCCGAAATGGCTCGACGACAATCTGTTCAACCATGCGACCTTCAGGACGCTGCTGCTGCACCGCCGCCCGTTCATCTGGATCAACGCTTCCGACATTTACGACCGCACGCCGTTCGTATTCGGCCGCGTGATCTTCAACGCGCTGTGCAGCGACCTCGCCGACTATCCGATCTCGCTCGCGGTCGCCGCATCGGCGGCGGTGCCGGTGGTGTTCGCGCCCGTGGTGATCCAGGGCTTTCCCGGCCGTTGCAATATCCCCCTGCCGGACTGGGTCCAGCGCGCCCACGCCGACCCCGACGCGCCGCCGCTGCTCAAGCTCTTCGCCGACGCGTTGGTGCGCTATCGCTCCGGCGAGGTGCGTTACGTCAAGCTGCTCGACGGCGGCATGGTGGACAATTACGGCTTGGCCGGCTTCACCATTGCGCGGCTCGCCTCGGGCACGCCCTATGGACCGCTCGAGCCCGAGGAGGCGGTCAAGATCCGCCGGCTCCTCTTCATCGTCACTGACGCCGGTCGAGCACCGTCCGGGCCGTGGGCGCAGACCGTGGAAGGGCCGACCGGCACCGATCTCATAACGGCGGCGTCCGATACCGCGACCGGGTCCGGTGCGGTCGGCAGCTATTCGGCGTTCCAGGAAATCATGGACGAGTGGCAGGAACTCGCTGGTCAACTGGCGCTGCAAGCTCTCGCCGGCCGACCGTCGCCGCTTCGGCGCGCCGAAGGGGTGGAATTGCCGCGACGTCAAATTCTTCGTCGGCCGGGTAGCGTTCGAGCAACTGGGCGAGCAGCGCGCCGCCGCGCTCGACGCCGTCGAGACCAATCTTCACCTGCCGCCCGATCAGGTCGAGATGACGATCGCCGGCGGCCGCGACGCGCTGCTGGCGAGCAAGACGTTCAGCGCCTTCTTGACCTCGCTCGGCGGCCGACCGCCGCGACGTGGCGTGCCGGTTGCGACGTCCGCGCCGGAAAGCCCGCGAGAGGCGCAGGCGCAATAACGCGGCCCATCGCTACGCGACTTATAAGCTCAGCCGTGCAAGCGCCTACCCCTGCAAATGCGCTTCGATCTCCGACACCGGATGCTTGGTCAAATCCTTGGCGATTTCGGCGATGATGCGCTTTTGCACGTCGGGGTGGAAGGCGTGCCTTAAATCGGCGAGCATGCGCGGCGGCGCCACGACAACGAGGGCGGACACGCCGCGCTTGCGCACCACATCTTCCAGAGCAGCCGCCACGCGCTCGATGAAGCGGTCCTCTTCCAGCCGATGCCAGTCGGTCTGTTCGATGCCGACGCGGCGATGCGACCCGGCATGCGCAAAGGCGACTGTGGGCCGGTCGGTGCCCTGCTCGTGGGTCGGCGGGTTCTCCTCGGCGAACACCTGTTCGGCCTTAAGGTCGAGAAATTTCTCGTCGCCGGCATTGCGCAGAAACAGCGCCTTGCGGCCGTCGCCGATGAAGACGATGGCGTCGTGGGGAATTGAAAGCTTGGTCACGTCGCAAACTCCCGGGGTTCCATAGGGCGCCGCTGCTCGCGGCCCGTTTCGCCGCCATAGTCGCCGCGGAAGCGGGATGTCAACATTGATGCCGATCAAATGATCCGGCGGCGGCCCGAGTTTTTGGCGCGTCGCCGAACCGACGTGGCGTGCGGTGTACGGCGCCCGAGCGCGCCGCGCCTTGTTTCACCGTCCGGGCGGTGTGTAGGTGCTGCCAACCTTGGCGGCTTTTTCTGCGACGCTCTTGAATTCGGCCGGCGTCCAGGCTCTCACCGTTTCGATCTTGGCAAGCGAACCGGTGGCCGCGACCGCCATGCCGAGCGCTACCGCGTCCGAACCGTCGGGGACCTCGGTGACGAGCACGACGTTATTCGAGCCGGTCGTGAAGTACATCGCGACATACTTGCCGCCGGCGTTTTCGACCATAGCCTTGATGACGGCGGAGCGATCCGACGGCTTGTCGACCAAGCCTTTGGTGGCGGACGTTGAATACGAAGCATAGGTGATGAATAAAGGCATTCCCGTCTCCTCTGCAAGTTGTTTGTTTGAACTGCACTGTGACGCGGAATAGACCGGAAAATGCGGATCCGGAGGACGGATGCTTGCCGACGGCATGCGCGCTGCCGTTCGAAAACAAAAGGGACTTCGGCACGTCCATCGTGGCGGCGTGGCTGCACGTTATACCTTCAGTCCTGCGTCGGCAATGTCGCGCACGCGCATATTATGCCCCCCGGTTTGCATTTGCAGCGTTGCTCTGTTTGATCAGAAGCCGCGCATTTCGCGGCCGAAACGACCAGTCGATCGGCCAAGGTCGGAGGCATTATCAGAAGATTTCAACGACATCGTCGGCGATGCGCTCGGCTACCCGTGGCTCGAGCCAGGTGCGCATCGTCGCTTGGGCCGGAATCCCCGTCGCCGCACTGACAGTTCGCTCGGCGTCGGCGAGAACGCCAAAAAGGCGGAATCCGCGATATCCCGCTCCCGGATCGACATCGATCAACACGTCGAGATCGCTGTCTTCGCGCGCGTCGCCGCGGGCGCGCGAGCCGAAAATGGCGAGCCGCGTCACGCCCTCGGCGCGCAACGCCGGGGCGGTCTCTTTCAACTTGGCGATGATCTCGTCGCGGGTCATGTGAGAATTCTGTCACATGATGGAGATCAGTTTCACTCCGCCGCGGCCTTCGCGTGCCCGAGCCGCCGGTTGAGCGTGTCGAGGAGCGCATCGGCGGCTTGCGCGATCACGGTGCCCGGCGGAAAAATCGCTTCGGCGCCGGCGGCTTTGAGCGCGTCGTAATCCTGCTTCGGGATGACGCCGCCGACCACCACCATGATGTCGGAGCGGCCGTGGCGCTCCAACTCGGCCTTGAGTTCCGGCACCAGCGTGAGATGCGCGCCGGCGAGCGAGGAGATGCCGAGGATATGCACGTCGTTCTCGACCGCCTGGCGCGCGGCTTCCGCCGGCGTCGCGAACAAGGGGCCGATATCGACGTTGAAGCCGAGATCGGCGAAGGCTGAGGCGATCACCTTCTGGCCGCGGTCGTGGCCGTCCTGGCCGATCTTCGCGACCAGGATGCGCGGGCGGCGGCCCTCGTCCTCCTCGAATTGCTCGACGCGTTTGTGCACCCGCGCGACGGCGTCGGACATGCCGGCCTCCCGCCTGTAGACGCCGGAGATCGTTTTGATCTCGGCCCGGTGGCGGCCGAAGACCTGCTCCAGCGCCAGTGATATCTCGCCGACCGTCGCCTTGGCGCGCGCGGCCTCGATCGCGAGCGCCAGCAGGTTGGCGTTGCCGCCGGCGGCATTGCGGGTGAGCGCCTCGAGCGCGGCGGCGACCGCCTGCGGGTCGCGCTCCGTCTTGAGGCGGGAGAGTTTGTCGATCTGCAATTGCCGCACCGCGCCGTTGTCGACTTTGAGGATATCGATCGGCGCCTCGTCGTGCGGGCGGTATTTGTTGACGCCGATCACCGCCTGGGTGCCGGAATCGATGCGCGCCTGGGTGCGTGCGGCGGCCTCCTCGATGCGCAGCTTCGGCAGCGACGCCTCGATGGCGCGGGTCATGCCGCCCATCTCCTCGACTTCCTGGATGTGGGTCCAGGCCGCCGCGGCGAGATCGTTGGTGAGGCGCTCGACATAGAACGAGCCGCCCCACGGATCGATGGTACGCGTGGTGCCGCTCTCCTGTTGCAGCACGATCTGGGTGTTGCGGGCGATGCGGGCGGAAAAATCCGTCGGCAGCGCCAGCGCCTCGTCGAGCGCGTTGGTGTGCAGCGATTGCGTGCCGCCTTGGGTCGCCGCCATCGCCTCGATCGCGGTGCGCACGACATTGTTGAACACGTCCTGCGCGGCGAGCGACCAGCCGGAGGTTTGGCAGTGGGTGCGCAACGATAGCGCGCGCGGGTCCTGCGGGTCGAACTGTTTCATCAGCTTCGCCCACAGAACGCGCGCGGCGCGCAGCTTGGCGACCTCCATGAAAAAATTCATGCCGATGCCGAAGAAGAACGAGAGCCGCGGCGCGAAGCGGTCGATCGGCAGTCCGGCGGCGAGCCCGGCGCGGACATATTCGACGCCGTCCGCGAGCGTATAGGCTAGTTCGAGGTCGGCGGTCGCTCCCGCTTCCTGCATGTGATAGCCGGAGATCGAGATCGAATTGAACTTCGGCATGTGCGCCGAGGTGTAGGCGAAAATGTCGGAGATGATGCGCAGCGACGGCTTGGGCGGATAGATGTAGGTGTTGCGCACCATGAATTCTTTGAGGATGTCGTTCTGAATGGTGCCGGCGAGTTTTTGCGGCGGCACGCCCTGTTCCTCGGCGGCGACGACGTAGAGCGCCATCACCGGGAGGACGGCGCCGTTCATGGTCATCGACACCGACATGCGGTCGAGCGGAATGCCGGCGAACAGCGTGCGCATGTCGTAGATCGAGTCGATCGCGACGCCTGCCATGCCAACGTCGCCGGACACGCGCGGGTGGTCCGAGTCGTAGCCGCGGTGGGTGGCGAGATCGAAGGCGATCGACAGGCCTTTCTGCCCGGCGGCGAGGTTGCGCCGGTAGAAGGCGTTGGAATCCTCCGCCGTGGAGAAGCCGGCATATTGCCGGATGGTCCAGGGCTGGTTGACGTACATGGTCGGGTAGGGGCCGCGCAGATAGGGCGCGATGCCGGGATAGCCGTCGAGGCCATCGAGGCCGGCGATATCGCCGGCGCCGTAGACGCCCTTGACGGCGATGCCCTCCGGCGTGAGCCAGGGTTCGCCCGCCGCGGTAGGGGGCTCATTCGTTTCGGCAAAACCGATCTCGGCGAAATTCGGGATCTTGGTCATCGCGTCACTCGATCTCGATGCCCAGCATAGCGTACGCGGCGCGCAGTGTCGCCAGCGCGTCGCCGCCCGCGTAAATGAAGGATTGCACGCCCGCCTGCTGCAAGGCGGTCTGCTCGGCAGGTCGCCCCGCCAAATAGAGATGCCGCGCGTGGGGCGCGAGCGCCTGGGCGGCGGCGACGGCGTCCCGGGCGTAAACATCGTCCGACGAGCACAGGCAGGCGAACGCCGTGCCCGATGCCTTGAATGCGGCGACCATCTCATCGAGGCTCGCGAAGCCGTCGGTCGTCACCGCCTCGATGCCCCCGGCCTCGAAGAAATTCTTGGCGAAGCTGGCGCGTGGGGTGAACTCGGCCTGGGTGCCGAGCGTGGCGAGAAAAATGCTCGGTCGCGCGCCGGTCTTGCCGACGATGCGGTCGGAAGCTTCGCGCAGCGCCTCGAACGGTTCGGCGAGTTTGATGCGCGGCAGCGCCGCTGCGCCCGCGGCCAGAGCCGCCGCCCGCGCAACATCGAGCACCGCCGGCGTCGTTTCAAAAATATTCGGAAATTCGTTGGTGCCGGTCAGCATGTCCTTGCGGCGGGCGACCGCCTTTTGCCGTTCGGCGCGCACGGTGGCGACCTTTTGCTGGATCATTCCGGCTTGGAGCGCCGCCCAAACGCCGCCGGCGCGTTCGATCTCCTGGAACAGCGACCACGCCGCGGTGCAGAGTTCGTGCGTCGGTGTTTCGATCGCGCCGGATCCGGCGGCGGGGTCGGCAACGCGCGCAAGGTTGGACTCTTCCAGCAGCAGGAGCTGGGTGTTGCGCGCGACGCGGCGGGCGAAGGCGTCGGGCAAGCCGAGCGGCGCGGTGTAGGGGACGACGGTGACGGCGTCGGCGCCGCCGAGGCCGGCGGCCGCGACCGCAATGGTCGTGCGCAGCATGTTGGTATAGGGGTCGCGCTTCGTCATCATGCGCCAAGCGGTCTCGGCCGTGACCGTGGCCGGCTTCGGCACAAGACCGCAGGCGTCCTCGACGCGAGCCCACAGCTTTCGCACCGCGCGGAATTTGGCGGTGGTGAGAAACTGGTCCATGTCGGCGGCGAGCCGGAAATAGATGGCGTCGCGCGCGGCGGCGAGAGGGAGGCCGCCTCCTTCGAGCGCGCGCAGATAGGCGACGGCGCAGGCGAGCACGAACGCCAACTCCTGCACCTCCGAACCGCCGGCGTCATGAATGACGCGCCCGTCGGCGACCACGAAAGGCCCGCGAAAACCGGCCCCGGCGACTTTGGCGATGACGCCGGCCATATGCGGCGCTATCTCGTCCCACGCCGCGGCGTGGTGGCCCGACACCCCAAAGCCGCCGATCACGTTGAAGCCCGTGCGCAGATTGACGGCCGACGGCGCGAGCCCCCGGCTTGCGATCAGATCGGCGAGGTCGCGCACGACCTGCCGCGATTGCGCCGACAGATCAAGCTCGATCGCCACGCCGGCGTCCAGGTGAATGCCGTCGAGCACGCGCGCGAGCGCCGCCGGCGAAGGATCGAGGCCAAAACCGTTGGCGCTCGCCGCGCCGGCGAACACCAGGAGGAGGCCGGTCGCGCCATTTTCGAGATCCGCGATCGCCTGGGCGTTGGCCGCGGCCGGATCGGGATGATCGATCCGTTGCATCAATGCCCACGCCGCCCCCGGCGAGCGTCCCGGCACCGGCGCCGCGGCCGCCGCGCGCTCGTACAGCGGCGCGATGGTCAGGCCGTCATAGGTCTTGCTGAACAGCTGCTCGAACGGCGCGTCTTTGAGCGCGGTATCGACCAGCTTGCGCCAGTCCTCGCGTGTCGCGGCGGGAAAATCGGCGGCAATTGGCAGGGTTTTTGTCTCGGTGTCCATCATCGGCGCAAAATGCCATGGCGGGCCGGGTAGGCCAACCTCGTCCGCGAGCGGGGCGGAATCCGCAGCGTCGTCGCTGCAAATCTCATGCCCGTAGTGGGCCACACACGGCAAACAGCTATTCTATTGTACTCACCCTTCAGGGAGTCCGGCGGCGCGAAGCGCCGCGACATCGGCCCGCAGGCGGGCTTCGTCGCGCCGATATTGCGTTTTTAACCACGCCGCAATCGTGAAATCCGGTCGCGCGGCAAGGAGACGCTTTGCGGCGTTCTGTGCCTGATCGGCTCGACCTTTCTCCCGATGGGCCATCACCAGGTCGACGAGACCGAACCCCGGGTGGCGCGCATTATAGGCTTCGAAAGCGGCGATCGCTTCGTCAAACCGCCCTGACAGACGATACGCATTGCCGAGGATGCCGAAATAGACCGCCGGATGGTTGGGGTTCAACGCGACTGATTTTTGCGACAGCGCCACTGCCTCTTCGGGGTATCCCGACGGCGCGAGGATGAAAGCGGCGAGGTTCAAAACATCGGCCGCGCCGGGCGCCAAGAGGACCGCTCTCCTGACATGTGACGCGGCTTCCTCGTAGCTCCTGTTCCACGCCGCCAGCACGCCGAGCAAAATATGAGCGTCGGCGTTGCCGGGATCGAGCGCAAGGGCGCGGTCGGCGTAAGCGCGCGATTTGCCGATTGTGGCGTCGCGCTCGCCCCAGCCGAAGCGGGCCTCAACACTGTGCATGAAGCCGAGCATGGCGTTGAGCGCCGCCGATGCCGGATCGAGCGCCAGCGCCTTTTCCCAGCAGAGCACCGCCGCAGCGGTGTTCTCTTTGTTGATCGCTTGGCGATAGTAAGACAGGCCCTGTACCCAATGGGTCCAGGCTTCGACATTATGCGTGGTCGTGTAACGCAGCCGTGCCTGCTCGCCCTCCGTGAGTTTGACCTGCATTTCCGTCGCCAGGATTAGCGTGATTTCGTCCTGGATGGCGAAAATATCTTCGATCGAGCGGTCGTAGCGTTCCGCCCAAACATGCGTGCCGTCTTTTGCATCGATCAACTGGGCGGTGATGCGAATGCGATTGCCGCTTCTGCGAACGCTGCCCTCCAAGACGTAGCGCACGCCGAGTTGCTTCGCCGCCTCGCGCACGTCGACCGAGCGGCCCTTGTAGACGAAGCTCGAATTGCGCGCGATGACCCGCAAGCCTGAAAGCTTCGACAGGGTGGTTATGATGTCCTCCACCAGGCCGTCGCAGAAATGCTCCTGTTCCGGGTCGCCGCTCATGTTCTGGAACGGCAGCACCGCGATCGACGGCGTCTCCGGGTGCGGGGACGGCGCGGCGGGCGGCGTCTCGACGGCGTGGACTTCCTCCAGCTTCAAACGATAGACACGCACCGGCCTCGGAATGTTCTTCAGGCTCTGCGCGCCGGTGTCGACGAAATCGGCCGTCACCTTGCCGTTGACCTGCCGCCAGGCATCCTCCGAAATCGAGATGCCACCGGGTTGCGCGATGCTTTCGAGCCGGGCGGCGATGTTGACGCCGTCGCCGAAGATATCGCCTTCCTCGAAGATGATGTCGCCGATGTGAATGCCGATGCGCATGTCGATGCGCTCGGCGGTCGGCGCATCCTCGTTGCGCTTGGCCATGCCTTGCTGAGTCTCGACGGCGCAACGGGTGGCGTCGACAGCGCTGCCGAACTCGACGAGCATGCCGTCGCCGGTGCGCTTGACGATGCGGCCGCGATGCGCCGCGATCGTCGGCTCCCAGAATTCGCGGCGGTGGGCATTGAGCCGCGCGAGGGTGCCTTCCTCGTCGGCCGCCATCATGCGGCTATAGCCGACGACATCCGCCGCGAGAACGGCGGCGAGGCGTCGCTCGATTTTCTGCTCGGCCATAGCTGGCGCCCCTCGTCCAGCGCTTTCGCGGCGAGTTTAGGGTCGTGAGTTGCGCGTGTCTATCGAGGTGGACTTGTGCTCGTTATCGCGGGGGTAGCTTCTCGATCCCGCTTGTGTCGACGCGTTCGAGCGCGTCGCCCACGCGAACGCCGGCGATGATGTGCTCCGGCGCTATTTCGGCGAGCGGGACGAGCACGAAGGCGCGTTCGAACAGGCGCGGATGCGGCAGCGTCAGCTCGGGGTCGGCTATGCTGAGGTCGTCATAGGTCAGCAGGTCGATGTCGATCGGGCGCGGGCCCCAATGGCGCTTGCGGGTGCGGTCGAGGCCGAGCGCCTGCTCGCAAGCTTGCGCGCGGGCGAGGAGGGCGCGGGGCGCGAGCGTCGTCGCAACCAAGATGACCGCATTGACGAAGTCCGGCTGGTCGGTGACGCCCCAGGGTGGCGTGCGGTAATCCGACGAGCGCGCGAGGAGCCGCACGGCGGCGCCGTCGCACAGGCAAGCGATGGCGCGTTCGAAAGTCGCGCGCACGTCGCCGACATTGCCGCCGAGCGCGATGAAGGCTTCAGCCTCGGGCGCGCTCACGCTTGCGCTCGATGGTGACGCCGACATCGTGGAACGTCGCGGCGATCGGCGCATGCGGCTTGTGCACCGTGACGCGGACGCCGCGGACCTGCGGGTAGTGCGCCAGCACGGCCTCGGCGACGGCGCCGGCGGCGGCCTCGACGAGCTTGTAGCGCCGGGCGCGAAACGTCTCGCTCGCCGTCATCGTCAGCGCGTCGTACGACACCGTGTGCTTGAGCGAATCCGTGCGCGCGGCCTCGCCGAGATCGACATCGAGCACGAGATCGAGCTTGAACGGCTGCCCGACCTTGGCCTCGTGCGGCATGACGCCATGATAGGCGTGGAGGACGAGGCCGGTGACGAAGATGGTGTCGCTCATCGCGAGCGCCTGATGGCGGCGGCGACGGCCAGCGCCTGCACCGTCGGCGCAACGTCATGGACGCGCACGATCGCTGCGCCGTTCTCGACCGCGATCAGGTGCGCGGCGATGGAGCCGCCGAGACGCTCCATCGGCTCGGACGGCACGACGGTATGAATGAAGCGCTTGCGCGAGGCGCCGACCAGCAGCGGCAGGCCGAAGCTGCGCCAGGCGTCGAGCCGGGCGATGCAGATCATCGATTGCTCCGGCGTCTTGCCGAAGCCGATGCCGGGATCGAGCGCGATGCGGTCGCGGGCGATGCCGGCGCGTTCCGCGATCTCGAGTGAGCGCGCAAAGAACGCCGTGACATCGGCGACGATGTCGATCGTCGGATCCGCCGCTTCGCGATTGTGCATGACGATAACGGGCGCGCCATGGTCGGCGACGACGCGGGCCATGTCGGGGTCGCCTTGCAGTCCCCAGACATCGTTGACGATGGCCGCGCCCTGCGCCAGCGCCCACGCCGCGATCGGCGCCTTGAGCGTGTCGATCGAGACGGGGACGCCGAGCGCGACCACCTCGGCCAAGACCGGCGCGAGCCGCGCCCGTTCGTCTTCGAGCGCAACGCGGACGGCGCCGCCATAAGGCCGCGTCGAACTCGGCGCCGAGATCGAGAATGTCGGCGCCTTCGGCGACGAGCCGCCGCGCCTGGGCGATCGCCGCGGCCGGATCGAGAAAGCGGCCGCCGTCGGAAAACGAGTCCGGCGTGACATTGACGACGCCCATGACCAGCGGCCGCGCTTTGGCCAAAAGCCGCGCCAGCGCGTTGCCGCCGGCCGAGGGGCCGGCCGGAGCGGAAAGGGTGCGCGGGTTCACCGCCATGGCCATCGGCAAGGCCGTCCTTCTGCCTAATGAAGGAAGAATGTCTGCTCGGTCGACGGCCGCTTTGCGCGGTCACCGGCGTGGAGTCAAGGCGTCCGGGCGTCGGCGCCGCGACCGCACCGTGGTCGGCCGCGTCAGTAGCGAACGATGGGCGGCAGCGCCTTGGCGGCATCGATCCAGCGCGTCACGGTCTTTTCCGACGGCAACAGCCGCACCAGCTTACGCTTGGCGTTCGCCGCCGTCATGGCCTGCACCAGCTTGTGCGGGTTGCGGAATTTGAGCTCGCTGACCGTCTTAACGCCGACGACGCGCAGAAGCTCGGCGTATTCCCAGCCGATGCCTTTGACGCGCATGCGGTCGGCGGCGGTGACCCAATCCAGCACGTACCGCTCGTCGATCCCCACTCTTTCCGCGATCTTGAGGCGCTGCTTCGGCGTCTTGGCGTTGCGCAACAACCCGATGGTCGTGCGGATGCCGTCGGATTTGAGGATCTCCGCCGCGTCGGCTTGGATGGCTCGGATGTTGCTGATCGGATAAGCCATCGACCCCTCAATCGGGCAATATCGGGCTATCAAACGCGTTCGTGCTCAAACAAACTGTGCGAGTCCGGGGATCGCCGCGACGATCGCACCGAACTCGTCCTCACCGACTTTCTCACGCGCCAACGCGACGAACTGACGGGTGAAGTCCTGCACCTGACCCATGCTCAAGCCCGCGGACATCATGCGCATCCCCGCGCCCATGACTCCGCCCATGGCGCCCCCCATAAGCCCGCCGAGGCCGCCCTCTTCGTTCGCGGCCTTGATCAGCGCCTCGGCGCCGGGAAGTTTGTCCAGCACGGGCTGGACCAGCTCGGGCGGTGCCTCTTTTTGCAGGAAGTCGAGAATAATCCCCACGGCCTTCTCGGCGGCCGCTCGATCGACGCCGGTGACGGCGGCGAGACGCCCGATCAGCTCTTCCATTTATGCCCCTCTCCCGCACTTCCGGCGGGTTTTCGCCATATTGAACACTCGGCCTTGGGGTGACAAGGACATCGGTCGGCCGGCGGCCTATTCGGCGCAGAAGATCGGCGTCCG
Source organism: uncultured Pseudomonadota bacterium (assembly GCA_963836095.1). Classification (GTDB taxonomy): domain Bacteria; phylum Pseudomonadota; class Alphaproteobacteria; order Rhizobiales; family Xanthobacteraceae; genus BOG-931. The sequence continues at coordinate 287,446 of CAWIHU010000006.1, read as the reverse complement.
TTGCAATCGTGCAACGCTCCGCGGGCGGCAGCGGCAGTGGAAATGGCGGCAGCGGACATTATACAGTTGCGACGTGACGCAGCCCCTGCCGGTTTTGCCGCGCCATGCGGGTCGGGCCGGGAAAGTATTCATGAAAGTCGCGCCGGCGACGACCGCACTTGTTCTGCGCTCGCCGACCGCGCATCGGTAACAGGGTGATGCGAGCGGCGGCGTGATGAGGGCGGCGCGAAAGAAGGTGACGGAATGACGGCTTCACAAGTTCTCCCCGCGGTGCTCGAGCGGATCGACCGCGATCTCGACGCCAGCCTCGAGCGTCTGTTCGCGCTGTTACGCATCCCATCGATCTCCACCGATCCGGCGTTTGCGCCGCAATGCCGTGCCGCCGCCGACTCGGTCGCGGCCGATCTGCGCAGCCTCGGCTTCGAGGCGAGCGTACGCCCGACGCAGGGCCACCCGGTCGTGATCGGCAAGGTCGCGATCGGCACCAGCGGCAACGGAGCCGCCGACGGGCAGGGCGGCGCGCGTGCGCCGCGCGTCCTGTTCTACGGCCATTACGACGTGCAGCCGGTCGATCCGCTCGATCAGTGGCAGACGCCGCCGTTCGAGCCGCGCATCGAGACGCTCGACGACGGGCGAAAAATCATCGTCGCGCGCGGCGCCTGCGACGACAAGGGCCAGGCGATGACCTTCATCGAGGCCTGCCGCGCCTTCAAGGCGGTGACCGGCCAGCTGCCGCTCGACATCACCATGATGATCGAAGGCGAGGAGGAGTGCGGCTCGAAAAGTCTGTTCGGCTTCGTGCGCGACAATGCCGCCGAATTGCGCCGCGATCTTGCTTTGGTCTGCGACACCGGCATGTGGGACGCCGCGACGCCCTCGATCACCACGTCGCTGCGCGGGCTGGTCTATGAGGAGGTCAGGCTCACCTGCGCCGACCGCGATCTGCATTCCGGCTTGTTCGGCGGCGCGGCGCGCAACCCGATCCATGTCCTCGCCGACGTTCTCTCGGCGCTGCACAAGCCCGACGGCTCGGTCGCCATCCCCGGCTTCTATGACGGCGTCCCGGAATTGCCCCCCGACATCAAGGCTGATCTTGCCGGGCTTAATCTGACGCCGGAAAAATTTCTCGGCCAGGTTGGCCTGAAAATTCCGGCCGGCGAGAAGGACCGCATGGTGATCGAGCAGATCGCGACGCGGCCGACGGCCGAGGTCAACGGCATCCTCGGCGGCTATACCGGGGAGGGCGCCAAGACCGTGATCCCCGGCAAGGCCATGGCCAAGGTGTCGTTCCGCCTCGTCGGCACGCAGGACCCGGAAAAAATCCGCGCCGCGTTCCGCGACTTCGTTCGTGCCCGCCTGCCGGCCGACTGCTCGGCCGAGTTCGGCAACTTCACCGGCGCGCCGGCCTTCCAGGTCGCGTTCGACAATCCGGCGCTCGTCAAGGCGCGCGCCGCGCTCAGCGACGAGTGGGGCAAGAAGGCCGTGACGGTCGGCGCCGGGGGCTCGATCCCGATCGTCGGCGACTTCAAGACCGTGCTCGGCATGGACACGCTGATGGTCGGCTTCGCGCTCGACGACGACCGCGTGCACTCGCCGAACGAAAAATTCGATCTGAAATGCTTCCACAAGGGCATCCGCAGCTGGGCGCGGATTTTGGCGGCGCTGGCGGGGTGACGAGTCATTCCGGGGCGCGCGTCAGCGGAAGGGAAGGCGAATAGCGAATGGCGAGTAGCGAATAGGGAAACGGCCGTTGATGCCATTCGCTACTCGCCATTCGCCATTCGCCAAACAAACAAGGGAGGGAATCCATGAAGCTCGCATTTCTCGCCGTCGCTGCCTGCGCCGCGACGCTCGGTTCGCTGCCGGCCGCGGCCGCCGGGGTCGACAAGCTCTACGTCTTCGACTGCGGCCACATTACCGCGCCCGATCAGTCGCGCTGGTCGCCCGGCGTCAATGTCGGCGTGCCGATCGAATTGTCCGACAATTGCTATCTCATCCATCACGCCCAGGGCTGGTTCCTCTGGGACACCGGTCTTGCCGACGCTATCGCCGCCAAACCGGACGGTGTGACGGCGCCGAACGGCATGCACATGACCAAGCCGAAGACGCTCTCCGCCGCGCTTGCCGCGCTCGGCGTCAAGCCGGCCGACATCAAGGCGATGGCGGTGTCGCACACCCACCCCGACCATATCGGCAATGTCGAAGAATTCCCGCAGGTCATGCTCTACGTGCAGAAGGCCGAATACGACTGGCCGGGCGAGGGCGGCGCGCCACGCTTTAATCCCAATCATCCGGTGACCAAGCTCGAGGGCGACCACGACGTTTTCGGCGACGGCTCGGTGACGATCATTTCCACGCCGGGCCACACGCCGGGTCATCAATCCCTGCTGGTGCGATTGCCCCAGACCGGCGCGGTGGTGCTCTCGGGCGACGCCGTCCATTTCAAGGACAATTGGGACAATCGGCGCGTGCCGGGCTTCAATTTCAGCAAGGAGCAGACCCTCGCCTCGATGCAGCGCATCGCCGACATTCTGGAGAAGGAGCACGCCCAGCTCTGGATCAATCACGACAAGGCGCAAAGCGACGCGCAGAAGAAGTCGCCGGAGTTTTACCAATAAGGGGGGGTCTTAGATGAAATTATGGATCGCATTGCCGCTCGCCGCGGCGTCGGCGCTTATGGTCACGGCGTCCGCCTCTCGCGCCGAGGACTCGTCCGCGAGCGGCACCATCAGTGCCGGCGTCGTCGCCGGTCAACTGCAAGCGCTCGGATACGCCGCCAAGATCAACAGCGACAAGAGCGGCGATCCGCGCGTCAAAGCCACGGTCGATGGCTTCAGTTGGGATATCTTCTTCTACGACTGCGGCAGCGGGCCGCTCGAGCAGCGCGGCTGCGCCAGCTTCCAGTTCTATACGGGCTATACCGTGCCCAACGACTTTTCCCTGCAGACGATCAACAAATGGAATACCGACAAGCGCTTTGCCAAGGCGTATACTTATGTGAAGCACGACGGCAAGAATGATGCCCGCATTGAAGTCGACGTCTTGATCGCGGGCACGCTCGCCGATCCTGCCAAGACCTTCCGCGCCTATTTCGTCAAAATGAAAACTGCCGCGGAAAACTTCCGCAAAGTGATCGGCTGCTCGAGCCGTTGCAGTCAGACGCCGGTCGATTGATCAAAACCGCGGCCGGAGTGATCCTCGCGCCTATGACGTGACCGACACCTCGACCTCCATCCCCCAAAAGGCGTCGGTCGCGCCGACGAAGCTGCCGGACACCGGCATGACTTGCCGGATGTGGCGTGCGACCGCGACGGGGATCAGGTTGAAGCCGCCGACGCTGCGGTTGGTGGGATCGAAGGTGATCCAGCCCGCGCCCGGCACATAGACTTCCGCCCACGCATGGGTCGAGCCCGCGCCCATCGAGCCCGCACGGTCCAGGTTCGGATTGTGCAGATAGCCGGAGACGACCCGGGCCCCGAAACCGAGACTGCGCGCCGCTTCGGCAAACAGCACCGCCAAATCGCGGCACGAGCCCCAGCCGCGGTCGAGCGTCTCCGTCGGCGACTGGGTGCCCTCGACCTCACGGCTCTGATAGTTGATCCGCGCCGCGACGCCGAGGCTCAGGTCCTTGAGTAAGGACAGCGTATCGGTCGGATTGCTGCGGATGAAGCCGCGCGCCCACGCGCGCAATCGTCCGGCCGGATCCGGATATTGCTCGGTTGCGAGCGCGCCGAGGTCGGTCCACTCGTCATCGGCATAGCGGAACGGGTACGAGATGGCCGAGGCAGCGATGTCGAAGACCGGCCAGGGCGCAGCATTGATGAGGATGTCCGCTACGCTGTCGATCGCGAGCGTGTCGGTCGTGGTCGCGAACGCGGCCATGGCGACGGCATTGCCGAAAACGTCATGCGCCCAGGTCAAGACCGGGGCTGGCGTGATCGCCAAAGTGTGCGACATCAAGCGAAGGTCGCGATTTTCGCGCGGGCGAAGCATCAGGCGGTGGGCCCCGAGGCTGACCGGCTGACGGAAGCGATAGACCGTTCTGTGATGGATTTTGAGCGCCGTCACCAGCAGCTCCGAAAGGCACGCGAGCGGGCGCGCCCGCATCTCGCCACGGCCATGTCCGTGCTGGGCGGTTTCACTCGGTCGCTGACGTGATCAGGCCGGGCGTGACGAAGCGTTCCAGCCGGCCGGAATTGGCGTGCAGCTTCGACCAGTCGTCGAACGGCAGGTCGATGACGACGAGCCCGCAGGTCGGCAGCTTTTCGAACAGGCGCTCGCGCGCCTCCACATCGCCGGAGGCGATCAGACTGAGCGCGAGTTCGTGCAGGCCCGGATTGTGGCCGACGAGGAGGATGCTCGCGGCTTCCCGCGTCTCGCGGATCACGGTTGACAACCGCCGCAGGCTCGCATTGTAGATGCGCTCGTCCTTGACGAGGCGCGGCTTGGCGGGCAACTCAGCGGCAACGAGGTCCCAGGTTTCCAAGGCGCGCACCGCAGGCGAAACGAGCGCCAGGTCCGGAAGCAGGCGGTGGTGCGCCATGTAGGCGCCAATGACCGGCGCGTCGGCGCGACCGCGCGCCGTGACCTTGCGGTCGCGGTCGGTTTCGCCGGGCTCGGCGCTCGCGGTCTTGGCGTGGCGCAGCAACATCAGTCGGGACATGATCGGTCGAGACCTGCTCGGGCGGGATATGACAGCGATGTTCGCTTTCTCGCTGCCCGGAGTTTAGCATGCGGACCATGCGGGCGCAGCCTTACCGAACGAGAGCGACGAGAGCGTGATGGATCCAGCCGGTACCGCGGCCTATGGCGAAAGCTGGTACGCCGCGAACATGGTGATCGCGCCGCGGCGGCCGGCACTCAGCGTCGATCTGGACGTCGATGTGTGCGTCATCGGCGGCGGCCTCGCCGGACTGACGACGGCGCGCGAAATCGCGCGGCGCGGCTGGTCGGTCGTGCTGATCGAGGCCGATCGGCTGGCGGCCAAGGCTTCCGGCCGCAACACCGGTTTCGTCCTGCCCGGCTTTGCCGCGAGCCTCGACAGGCGTCATCGCCCGCGTCGGCTTCGACAACGCCAAGGACCTGTGGGCGCTGGCGCAATCAGGGCTCGATTACGTCCGCGCGGCGTTGCGCGACGAGGCGATGACGGGGATCGATTCCGAGGACGGCTGGCTCTATGTGTCGAAGACCGACAATGGCGACGCGTTCACGAATTTCCTCGGCCTGCTGGGCGAATTCGGCGGCGAGGTCGAAGGCTGGCCGACCGAGCGCGTGCGCGCGGTGCTGCGCAGCGAGCGCTATTTCCACGCCATCCATTTTCCGCGGGCGCTCGTCATTCATCCGCTCAATTATGCGCTCGGTCTCGCCGCCGCGGCCGAGCGCGCCGGCGCGCGTATTTTCGAGCGGACGCCGGCCTTGTCGATCGATCCCGCCGGCGTGCGCAAGCGCATCGTCACGCCGGCGGCGCGGCTGCGCGCCAATCACGTCGTGCTGTGCGGCAATTTGCGGATCGGCGACCTGGTGCCGCAGGTCGCCGGCACGCTCCTGCCGGTCACGACCTATGTGATCACCACCTCGCCGCTCGGCGCGCCGTTGCACGATGCGATCGGTTACCGCGGCGCGGTGAGCGACAGCGACCTCGCCGACAACCACTACCGCATCGTCGGCGGCGACCGGCTGATGTGGTCGGGCCGCGCGACGATGTGGCCGCGCGATCCGCGCCGCTACATGGGCGCGCTGACGGCGGACATCGCCGAAACCTATCCGCAGCTCGACGCCGTCACGGTGGACTATGCCTGGTCGGGGACGCTCGGCAACACCCTCCACCGCATGCCGCAACTCGGCGAGCTCACCCGCGGCGTCTGGCTCGCCTCTGGTTTCGGCAGCCATGGGCTCAACACCACGGCGATGGCCGGCAATCTCATCGCCCGCGCCATCGTCGAAAGCGACGAGACGTGGAAGCAGTTTTCCCCGTTCGAACTGGTCTGGGCCGGCGGCATTTTCGGCCGCGCGGCGACGCAGGTGTATTATTGGGTCAAGCGGGCGCAGGCCGCGCTTGCCGAACGGCAAGCGCACGCCCGCGAAGTGGCGCACCGCGCCGCGCCGTAGCTAGCGGCTTTCGCGCCGCGCCATGAACGCCAGGCGCTCGAACAGATGCACGTCCTGCTCGTTCTTGATCAGCGCGCCATGGAGTGGCGGAATGAGCTTCTTCGGGTCGCGTTCGCGCAGCGTTTCGGCGGAGATGTCCTCGACCATCAGGAGCTTGAGCCAGTCGAGCAGCTCGGAGGTCGACGGCTTCTTCTTCATGCCGGGCACGTCGCGGATCTCGTAGAACAGCCGCAGCGCCTCGGCGACGAGGCGGTGCTTGACGCCGGGAAAATGCACCTCGACGATCGCGCGCATGGTGTCCGGGTCGGGAAAGCGGATGTAGTGGAAGAAGCAGCGGCGCAGAAACGCGTCGGGCAATTCCTTCTCGTTGTTGGAGGTGATGACCACGACCGGCCGACGCCGGGCGCGGACCGTCTCGCCGGTCTCGTAGACGAAGAACTCCATGCGATCGAGTTCCTGCAGGAGATCGTTGGGAAATTCGATGTCGGCCTTGTCGATCTCGTCGATCAGCAAGACCGGCCGCTCGTCGGCGACGAACGCGTCCCACAGTTTGCCGCGCTTGATGTAGTTGCGGATGTCCTTGACGCGCGCGTCGCCCAATTGGCTGTCGCGCAGCCGCGCCACCGCGTCGTATTCGTAAAGCCCCTGCTGCGCCTTGGTGGTCGACTTGATGTGCCACTCGATGAGCGGGGCGCCGATCGCCTTGGCGACCTCGATCGCCAGCACGGTCTTGCCGGTGCCGGGCTCGCCCTTGACCAGGAGCGGACGCTCCAGCGCGATCGCGGCGTTGACCGCGACCTTGAGGTCATCGGTGGCGACGTAGGCGCTGGTACCTTCAAAACGCATGAGCATTCCTTCGTATCGTTGTCGGTGCGTTGTTGTTGCAATTTAACCACGGCGGCTTTGCCGTTCACAAGGCGCGCCGCGGCGCATGCGGTGGCGGTTACATCACACCCGGCGCGCCGATGCTCGGCAAATTTTGCCCGAAGGCCGGCACATCTGTACCAGGCGCAGCCGCGGCGCCCGACGTAACTCATTGAAAAAGCGCCCGAAAGCGATGGCACGGCGCTTGCTGAAGTTCCGACTGGAAATAGCTGCCGCCCGCTTGGCTGGCAGCCTCGCGTTCGCTGTTCGAGTTGGAGATGATGTCATGGGTATTTTCGATGCGTTGACTACCGCTGTCGCCGGTCTGCAGACGCAATCGTTCGCGCTGCAGAACATTTCCGGCAACATCGCCAACTCGCAGACCACGGGCTACAAGGAGACCGACACCAGCTTCGCCGATCTGGTCTCGGCGGCCGGGTCGCAGACAGCAGACCGCCGGCGGCGTCGTCGCCAATTCCGTCGCCACCAACACCGTGCAAGGCATCGATCCAGAGCACGTCGGTCTCCACCGATATGGCGATCAACGGCGACGGCTATTTCGTGGTGGAGCAGCCGGCCGGCCTCACCGACAATCAGCCGCAGTTCAACGGCGTCAATTATTACACGCGCGCCGGCGATTTTCAGCTCAACCAGAACGGCTATCTGGTCAACGGCTCCGGCTATTACCTCATGGGCATCCCGATCGATGCCACGCACCGGGAATCCCGTCGGCAGCGTTCCGCAGGTGCTGCAATTCGACAACAATTTCGTGCCGGCGCAGGCGACGACGACGATCAATACCAGGCCAACCTGCCGAGCAACGCCGACGACGGGGATGTTGGACCCGAGCGGCTTCCAAGCCAATCCGATCGCCGGCGCGCCGATCGCGGCGGCCATCACCGGTACCGGCGCAACGCTCGAGCCGGACGCGGTGGCTGCCGGGTACCGGCACCAAAAATGGCCTCGCCGACGCGCACCACGCTTGCCTCCCTCGGCATCAACTCCGGCGACACGATCACGATCAACGACGGAACCAATACGACGACCTACACGTCGACAGGGTACCGACACCGATCGGCAATCTGATCACCGCCATCAACGGCGGCAGCGCGGCAAAGTCAGCGCCGTCGCTCAACGCCAGCGGCAATCTGGTGCTCACCGGCACGAACGCCACCGCATCGATCACCGTCGGCGGCACCGGCGTCCGCCGATATCGGTTTCGGCGCCGGCGCAAAATGCTTTCGAGCCGACCAATCTGCTGACCCAAAGCGCGGTGGCGCAAGGGCAGACTCTGACGCGTCACGGTCGGCAGCGGCGCGGCCGCAGACGATCACCTTCGGCACCGGAACGGGCCAAGTCGCGACGCTTGGCGCAGTTGCAGACCGCGATAGAAGGCCTGACCGGCGTGACCGGCAACGTGAACACCGCCAATGGCGACATTTCGATCACCGCGACCGATCCGACCGCCGGCATCACCGTCGGCGGCACTGCCTCGGCAGCGAAATTCGGCATCCAAACGCTGTCGGCCGCTGCCGGCCAACGGCACGGTCATCGGCAACGATGTCACCACCTTCACCAACCAAGTCGATCGACGGCGGCTCCATCACCGCCTATGATACCGAGGGCAACCCCGTCAACGTTCAGTTCCGCTGGGCCGAAGTCAGCAGCGCGTCCGGCGCCAATTCGTGGCATCTGTTCTACCAGACCAATTCGAACGCGACCGGCACGCAAGCGGCCTGGCAGAATGTCGGCACGACGTTCACATTCAATTCGAACGGCGAACTCACGCCGCCGATCGTCGAGCGCTGACGCTGCCCAATCTCACCGTCAATGGCGACTCGCTCGGCAACGTCCAGCTCAATTTCGGCAGCCAATGGCCTCACCCAATTCGCCGACACCAACGGCACCGCGCAGGTCAACCAGCTGCAGCAGAACGGCTTCTGCCGCCGGTCAACTGCAAGTCGGTCGCGGTCGACAGCCAGGGCCGCATCACCGGCTCGTTCTCGAACGGGCAGACCATTCCGTTGGCGGAGATTCACGCTGGCGACGTTCAACGGCGAGGATTCGCTCACAGGCGCTCAACGGCGGCGCTTTCGCGTGCGACGCCCAGTTCGGGGCCGCCGATCTACGGCGCCACCGGCAAAATTACCGGCAGTTCGCTCGAAGCCTCCAACGTCGATATCGCCACCCAGTTCAGTCAATCTGATCGTGGCGCAGCAGGCCTATTCGGCCAATGCCAAGGTCATGTCGACCGCCGACCAGATGATCCAAAGCCTGCTGCAAGTGATCCAGTGAGGGCGTTCCGTGGGCGCCTGGGCCGCAAACCGTAAGCCGCAGGGACGGCGCTAGCCATGAGCCTTTCCCAGGCGCTGTCCGCCGCGCTGGCGGGCGTCAATACGACCCAGCAGGGTCTGTCGGTGATTGCCGGCAACGTGGCGAACGCCAACACGCCCGGCTACGTCGAGGAGAGCGTCAATCAGGTCGAGGTCGGGACCGTCGGCCAGGGCGGGACCAGCGTCGACGTCGACCGGCATCAACCGCAATCTCAACACCGTTGCTGCAAAGCCAATTGTGGACGGAAACCTCGGGCGGCTCGTACGCGGACACGACGTCGCACGCTCTATCAGCAGCTGCAGCAACATCTACGGCACGCCGAGATTCGTCGACGTCGTTCGACGCGATCTACAACAATTTCACCACCGCGCTGCAGTCGCTGGCGACCAATCCCGGGTCGTCGACCGGCCCAGAGCGCCGTCGTCGGCGCCGCGCAGTCGCTCGCGCAAAATCTCAACTCGATGACGTCCGGCATTCAACAGATCCGCACCCAGGCCGAGCAGGGCATCAGCAACGACGTGCAGTCGGCGAACACGCTGATCCAGCAGATCGCGCAGATCAACGGACAGCTCGAGGGTTCGTCGAGTTCCGACAGCGCCGCCGCGGCGCTCGAGGATCAGCGCGGCCAGGACGTGACCCAGCTGTCGCAGCTCATGAACGTCCGGGTCGTGCAAAATAGCGACAACCAAATTTCGGTCTTCACCGGCAACGGGCAGCAGCTGGTGGCGAACTCCGAGGCCTCGCAGTTGAGCTTCGACAATGCCGGAACGTTGTCGGCGACCGCGCAATGGAGCGCCGATCCGAGCCAGGACGGCGTCGGCACCATTACGCTGACGGTGCCGGGCGGTTCCAGCATCGATCTTCTGGCCGACAACGCCATTCAGTCGGGCGAAATCGCCGCCTATGTGCAGATGCGCGACAATATTCTGCCGCAGGCGCAAGCCCAGCTCGACGAGATGGCCAACCAGATGTCGCAGGCGTTGTCGAACCAGACGACGAGCGGCACGGCGGTGACGTTCGGGCGCCCAGGCTGGATACAGCGTCGACGTCGGTTCGCTGCTCCCCGGCAATACCGTGACGCTCAGCTACACCGACGGCACCAATACCCAGCACACGGTGACGATCGTCGCGCTCGGCGCCGGCGGCTCGCTGCCGCAGTCGAGCGCGAACTCGACCAATCCGGTGATCGGGGTCAATTTTTCCGCCGGCATGAGCGCGGTGGTGTCGCAGCTCAATGCGGCGCTGGGCACGAACCTGCAATTCTCCAATCCCTCCGGCACCGTCCTGCAGGTGCTCAACAACGGCGGCAGCAACACCGTCAATTCGCTGTCGGCGACCTCGACCGTGACGTCGTTGTCGAGCGGCAATGCACAGCTTCCGCTGTTTACCGATAGCAACGGCACGCCGATCACTGGCGCGATCACCGCCAGCGGCTCGCAAACGACGGGCTTGGCCGGACTGATCGAGGTCAACCCGGCGGTGGTCGCCTCGCCCTCGAGTCTCGTCGCCTATTCCTCGACCGCCACCTCCGGCGATCCGACGCGGCCGGACTTCCTGCTCAATCAGATGACGCAGGCGTCGCTGACCTTTTCGCCGACGACCGGGATCGGCACCTCGACCTCGCCCTATAGCGGGACGTTGTCGCAATATATGAGCCAGCTCGTCAGTCAGCAGGCGCAAGCGGCCAATGCCGCGAGCAACGTCCAGCAGGGCCAGGACGCCGTCGTGACGGCGCTGCAGCAGCGGTTCAACGACCAGTCCGGCGTGAACATCGATACGGAACTGTCGAATCTCATCGCATTGCAGAACGCCTATAGCGCCAATGCACGGGTGATGTCGACCATCCAACAGATGATGATGTCGCTGCTTCAGATCATAGGTTAATGGGTCATGAGTATCACCGGAGCCGGATCGATCACCGCCGCCAACGTTTTGGCGCAGACCGACATGATGAACCAGCTCAATACACTGGGCCTGCAGCTCAGCACCGGGCAGGTGGCGACAAACTATTCAGATCTCGCTTCGCAGGCCGGTCTCGCGCTTTCGCTCAACGCGCAGCTTTCCGCCATCAACGGCTACAACACGGCGGCGAGCAATGTCGGAACGACCCTGAGCATCGCGCAGTCGGCGCTGACGCAGCTCGGCGACGCCCAGACGTCGGTGCAAGCGGCGGTGAGCGACCAGAGCGCTTTTTCACTCGATTCCACGGGGCAGACGGCGACGCAGGAATCCGCCGCCGGTTATCTCGATCAGATCCTGGCGGCCCTCAACACCCAGGTCGGCAACAATTACATCTTCTCCGGCAGCGCGACGGATCAGCCGTCCGTCGCCCCGACCAATGAAATTCTCAACGGCAACGGCGCGCAGGCCGGCCTCACGACCGTGATCCAGCAACGCCAGCAAGCCGATCTCGGCAGCGGCCTCGGCCGCCTGACCATCGGGGCTAGCGGCACGACCGTGACCGTCGGCCAGGACGGCTCGCCGTTCGGCTTTCAGCTCGCGAGTGTGAACTCCAGTCTGACCGGCGCGACCGTCACGGGTCCCACCGGCTCGCCGCCGTCGATCTCGGTCGCGCTCGGCGCCACCAATCCGAATGCCGGCGACAACATCCAGTTCAGCCTCACGCTGCCCGACGGCACGACCCAGGACGTCACGCTGCACGGCCACCACCAGTTCGCCGCCGGGCGCGAACCAGTTCACGATCGGCGCGACGCCGTCGGACACCGCGACCAATCTGCAGACCGCGCTCACGACCGCCGTCGGCAATCTGGCGCAGACGGCGCTGCCTGCGGCGTCCGCCATCGAAGCCGCCAATGATTTCTTCGCGGACCCGCCGCAGCGGGTCAGCGGGGCCGAATTACGCCACCGCGACGTTGCTGGTGAACGGCACCAGCGCCAACACCGTCTTCTGGTACACGGGCGAAAACGGCAGCACGCCGGCGGCGCAGACGGCGACGGCGCAAGTCGGCCCGTCGATGACGGTCGCCTACGGCATGCGCGCCACCGAGCCGGCGATCACGTCTTTGCTCGCGAACGTCGGCGCGCTCGCGGCGACCACTTTCTCGTCGAGTGATCCGAACGCCCAGGCGAGCTATCAGGCGCTGAGCAGCAGCGTCCAAGCGAACCTCGCCGGCCAGTCGGGCACCCAGTCGATCACGGACATCGAATCCAACCTCGCCAACGCGCAAACGACCATCAAGAACGCCAGCACGCTGAACACGCAGACGCAAACCACGCTGCAGGACATGCTGCAGAACATCGACGGCGTGAATCAAAATCAGGTCGGCGAGCAGCTCTTGACGCTGCAGAACAATCTTTCGGCGTCGATGTCGGTCACCGCCCGGCTCGCACAGTTGAGCCTCGTCAATTATCTGGCGCCGTCCGCGGGTTGATCGCGCGGCGAAGGATGAGCCGATGGCGGCCGGCGCCGTTCTCACCTCCGCCCGGCGGGAAGCGGCGTCCGGATGAATATCGAATCGGCGGCGCAGGTGGCGTTACGGCCGAAATTGTCGGTGAACTTGGTGTCGACGAGATAATCGCCGGGGTGCGCGCCGATAAAGGCGCGGATCGCCTCGCGCTTCACGTCGGTGTCTTCCACCACCAGATAATCGCCCGACGCCAGGAATTCGTGCATGTGCGCCAAGACGCCGGCGACGTTGTGGTGCGCGTCTTCCACCACCAGCCACGGATGCGGCGCCGAGCGCAGCAGCTTCGGATCGAACAAGCGTTGCGGATCCGCGCAGTCGCCCTGGTAGAAGCTGATCTGCGGATGGTCGAACCGAGCCTTGTTGACATCGACGGAATGGACGTGGCCGGGGCTGCCGCAGAACGTCATGGTGTCGGCGAACCAGGCGGCGCTCGCGCCCAAGCCGGAACCGATCTCGAACACGGTGCGCGGGCGCAGCTCGCCAATCAGCGCCGGATACATGGCGAAATCGAACACGTTCTTCATCATCGCCGTGCCGCGCCAATGGATCAGCGAGGGCGCGCCCTGGCAGGTCAGTTGCACGTCGACGCCGAATTCGGTGCCGAACCGCGGCTGGTAGAAGGCGGCGCAGCGTTCACGCTCGGAAAATTCGACGAAACGGCCCTGCTGCCGGCGATCGAGAAACTGCCGCAGCCGCAGCAGGTCCCATTGCAGGTCCCGGCCCTGCGGCGACTGCGCCGCGTAGTCGCGCACGCTGTCTTCCCAGAACCGCGCCGGATCGAATTGCAGCAGGCGGGCCACCACGCGGGTGAACCAGCCGTCGAAAATGCTGAGCAGGCCGCCTTGCTCGTTCTGAATCCGGGCCCGCATGTCGCCCGAGTACCGTAACGCGGCTGCTTTCAAGGCGTCGCCTGAAATCAATTGCTTCGCTTCTGGCATTCGACTTCGTCCGCGGTGCGCGGCGGTTGTGAGAGGCTTCGAGATTGCCGCATCGCTCCGTTGCTGTCGCAACTCGCCCGTGCCGCAGCGGGCTCGAGGCTTGCGATACAACCGGCCCGTTAACATGCGATTATTGTTACCGTCGATGAACCGCCGCGCCGCGCACAATGCCTCGATGTGCGCGGATCAGATCGAAGGCGAGGGTCCCGATGGCGCTTGGGAAACGCCGCCGAAATTGTAACCAACCGTTAATCTTAACGACCGATGTTGGCCTCAAGCATTTTTGTGATACTTCGCAATTTCGGGGGCGTGATGTGCGGAATCGCGGTTGCCATTGATTGGGATGGCGCCGAAACGGCTGTCCGACGCCTGGTCGCGGGCATGCTGCATCGAGGCGACGTTACCGATCCGGTCGTCATGGTCGGACACAATACCGCAATGTGCACGCGCCGCCTGCGGATTGTGGATGCGGCCCATGGCGTGCAGCCGCAACCGTCTTTCGACGATCGCTTTCTCGTCTCCTTGAACGGCGAAATCTATAATCACGTCGGTCTACGCCAAGAATTGGAGACGCTCGGCGTCCGCTTCCGTACGGAATGCGACACGGAAGTTGTCGCGAACGTGCTGCGGACCTGGGGCTCGGCTGGGATCGGGCGCCTCGCCGGCATGTATGCTTTCGTTGCGGTCGATACCGCGACCGGAGAATTCCTGGCCGCCCGGGACCCTTTCGGGGTGAAGCCGCTCTATCTGATACAATCGCCAAAAGGCTTTCTGTTCTGCTCGGAAATTCGGCCCTTGCTGGACGCGACCGAAGGCGACGATGTCCTGTTTTTGCCCCCGGGCTACGTGCTCACCCGCAATTTCTGCGGCCGTCATTACAGCCTGCCGGCGTCCACGGCATTGAGCGCCGCCTCGCCGCGGGAGCTTGACCGGATTTTGTCCGAAGCCGTGCGCGTGCGTGTGCCGCCCGACCTTCCGGTCGCGGCGCTATTTAGCGGGGGCCTCGACAGCACGCTTGTCGTGCACTACGCGCGCCAAATCCGCCCCGCCATGCCGGGCTATGTTTCTGTCGGCGCCAACGCGCCCGACCGGATCCATGCCAAACGCTATGCCGACGAGACCGGACTAGATCTGCGCGAGGTCGCCGTCGACGCGTGGAGCGCCCGAACGCTGTCTCTGATCGAGGCGGTAGTCAACGCGGTGGAAACGTTCGAGCCGGCGGTCATCCGTCCGAGCCTTCACACCTATCTGCTTTCCGAGCGCATTCATCAAGACGGCTTTCGCGTCGCGATGTGCGGCGAGGGTGCAGACGAGTTGTTCGCGGGCTACGAGCCGCTCGAATATGCCTTTATGAAAACAAATGACCTGGGCGGTTACGTCCAAAGACAATGCTTGGGCATGATGCATCGCGCAAATCTTCAAAGGGTGGATCGCTGCTCGATGCGATTCCAGCTCGAGATACGCGAACCATACCTCGACCAAACGGTGGTCGGCTATGCGTCTGAGCTTGATGGATCGGCTTTGGTAAAGCAGACCGGCGCGGGGCCGGTCGGCAAGATGCCATTGCGGGCAGTATACGACTTGTATCCAGGTGAGCTGCCGATGACTATTCGCGATCGGCAAAAAATGCTCTTTCACGAGGGCGCGGGCGCCGATGTGGAAGGGTCCGGCTGGCGTGATCTGTTCGAAGCGGTCATTTCGGACGCCGATTTCCGCGACGAGCGACGTGAATACTCCGAATTTGCAATCGCTAGCAAGGAAGAGCTGTTTTTTATGCGGACGCTCGCGGCTAACATGGATGTGAAGCGCGTCCCGCATCTGCGCGGACGGCTCCGATTGGACGTGCCGCGCGCCTCAGCCGGCCGCGCTGCGGCGCGCTAAGCCTTGCCGCGCAGGCCGGCGGCGACGCCGCGATTGATGCTGATGATCGATTGCAGATGCTCTGGCTTCGGCTCGGTCATCAGCGAATACGTTTCCGCCATGATGTAGACGCCGAGCCGCAGCACGTTGCGGCAGACCTCCGCCGGCAGCTTGTTGTCGGCGCGATTGACGGCGTCGATGAAAACCGTCCAGAGCCGGCGATTGAACATGACGGCGTCGTGTAGTCCGCTCGGCTTGTCATTCCGGGAATTGCGCCAGGAGACTTGCCAGGAATTGTGAACGGCTTGCAGTTTGGCGGCTGCCTTCAAGAGCAGGGACGCTTCCAGCTCCCGCGGCGACGCTGTTTCGTTGGCGACCTTGGCATAAGCCTTGGCAGCGTAGCTCATTTCCGGATGCTCCTTCTCGTACCCGACAAGCTTGCGTGCTTCCTTCAATGCTTTGTACAAATCGCCCGTTAAGATCCGATTATTGATACGCCGGATAAAAGGCGCGGCTTTCGGGGCGCATTGCAGGATTTCCTGCGCGAGGCGAAGGTAAAGCCCGTAATTATCCTGCGGCTGTTTCGCCATGTACATGAACTGGATCGCGAGATAGAGCCGCTTGGCCGGGGTGGTCGCCGCGCTCAGCCGCATGATGTCGGTCTCGCGCAGGATCGGGACCTTCCCCTCGATCGTCAGCCGCGTGCGCTGGTCGTGATTGGTGACGACGCAATCGCCGAGCATGACCCGCTCGTTTGGTTTGAGTTCGATCTTGAGAGCCACGGCGCGCCGTCCTTGACGATTCGTTGCATGGTTGCCGACGCGGGTTAAGACCCGGCTAAGCCTGTGGCCGGCGGTGGTTCCTGAAATCAAAACGGCGGGGCTTTCGCCCCGCCGCCTTCGTCGGCCTGTTCCCGAAAGGGCTTAGCCGAACAGCTTGAGCACCGACTGGTTCGCCTGGTTGGCGATCGACAGCGCCGAGATTTCCAGCTGCTGCTGGGTCTGTTCGGTCAGGAGGTTGGCGCTCTCCTGATTCTGGTCCGCCGCCACGAGGTTCGAGGCGCCTGTCTGCAACGTGTTGATCAGGTTCGTCTCGAACGTCTGCCGGGTCGTGATGGTCGACGCGTTGGTGCCGAACGTTTCGGTCTGGGCCTGCACGCTCGAGATCGCGTTGTTGAGGTTCGAGATGATGGTCGAGATCGTGGCGTCGTCCTGGAACTCGTTGCTGTTGAGTTGGCTCAGGCCGAGTCCCGTCGAGCTGTCATTGACGCCTTGGATCGTCAGGCTGCTCGTTCCCGCCTGGTTGAAGTCGACCGTCAGGTTGTTGCCGGTCAACAGGTTGACGCCGTTGTAGGACGCGTCGCTGGCCAGCTGGTTGATCTGGGTCAGCAGATTGTTGAAGTTGGTCTGCAGCGTCGCGCGGGTCGAGTTCGGCGTCACCACCGTGGCGTTCGGCGTGGTCGAGCTGGCCAGCCCGACGGTGGCATTGGCCGAGCCACTGACCGTGATGGTGTTGGTCGAAGTCGGGGTCAGAACAAGCTTGCCCGAGCCGTTGACAGTGGCGGTAACGTCGCTGATGCCGCCCAACGCCGTATTCAGGCCGGCCAGGGTCGAGATCTGACCGGTGCCGGTGCCGAACGTCAGCGTGTGCGCGGTGTCGGTGCCGACCTGGATGGTCAGGGTCTGATTGGCTGCCGACGGCGGTCGCCAGCGAGCTGTTGTAGTTGTTGTCGTAGGCGGTGGTGTTGAAACCCAGCGCCGTGCCGACAGTGCCGCCGACAGTGATCGAGCCGGTGGTTCCGGATGGTTCGCCAACTGCAGCTGGGCGCCGCCGTTGACCGGCTCGCCGTGATGTCCGCATGAGTGTTGTTGGTGCCGTTGATCGGCGTCAACGAGCTCGGCGAGGTTCGAGAACGTGCCGTTGGCGGCCGCCGCCGCGTCCGAGGTGTTGGCGCTGTTGACGTAATAGAACGTCGAGTTCGCCCCGCCGGCATCGGTGAGAACGAGCGAGCTGCCGGCGCTGCTGGTGGTCGGAGCGCTGAAGGCTACGCCGTCGGTGGTGACGCCGGTGCCGCCAACGGTGGTAACGTTGGTGCCGACGACGTTGCTGGTCACCGAGAAGTTGGTGCCGTCATCGGTCACGGTCGCGGCGGTGCCGAACTGGGTCTGCAGCCACGACGCCAGGTGCGCGGTGGTGTTGAAGGTCGCGCCGCTATCCGACGCGCCGTAGGTCGCCGTTTCCGCGGTGCTACCGACCTGGAAAACCAGCTTATCGCCGGTCTGGATATTGCCGGTGATTTCGGCGTCGGTCGTGGACGTGGTCGACAGCGTGGCCGCGGTCAGGCCGGTGGTCGAGAAGGTGTTGCCGGTGACTTGGGTCGAGTCGGCGCCGATAGTGCCGGTGCCGGTGATCGACGAATAGGTCAGCGTGCCGGTGGCCGACTGCTGCGCCTGGGTGGCGGTCGACAGCGCCTGCTGCAGCAGGCTGGTCACGCCGGTAAGGCCGTTGTCGGCCGCGCTGATCGTCTGCGAGCCCTGCCCGATCTGGTCGAGCAAAGCGCTCAGCGCGTTGGCGTTGTTGGTGAGCGTCTGCGAGGTGAAATAGGCGCTCGGATTGTCGGAGGCCGAGTTGACCGCCTTGCCGGTCGAAAGCGCTTCCTGGGTGGTGTTCAGATCGGCGGAGGTCTGCTGCAGCGCAAGCAGATTCTGCCGGATGCCCGAGGTCAAGGTAATGTCAGACATAGAGGTACCCTTCTGGTTACAGGCCGTACTGGCGTGCACTTGCTGTACGTACTGTACCGGCGAGTGCGTGGTCCGATCGAGGTGATCGGCTGTCGAAGCTTTGCCTTATTCAGCTTAAAGACGCGTAAAAGTACCGACAAAAGAGGGGCGGCCCCGTCGCGGCGCGCTGTCGGCAACCAGCAGATTAAACTGGATCAAGTACGCCGGAGCTTTCAACGCCTGCCAATGTCGCTTCCGCCTCGCGCAAGCGGACAAATCAGAAGCCGTGCACCGCCGCTTAATCCGGCGTTAACCATTCTCGTTCGCTATTGGCTAACGATATGTCGCCGACGTGGCTCTCGGATGTGGCTCTCGTCCGCGAACGGTTATCCTCTATGTCCGCCATCTCCGCCTCGGAGCGAGCAGTGAAACAACCGGCCGCCGAGCCGTCCTCCGCCGTCGCGCCGGTCAACCTCGTCGTCGCCACGCCGTGTTTCGGCGGGCAAATTTCCGCGCTGTTCGCGACGTCCTTGTTCAAGCTGCAATCGCGCGCGCGGTCGTACCGCGGTCTCAGCGTCAAGGTCTTGTTCAAGGACGGCGATGCGCTGATCACGCGGGCGCGGGCGAGCCTGGTTGCCCAGTTTCTCGACGATCCCGCCGCGACCCATCTGTTGTTCATCGACGCCGATATCGGCTTCGAGCCGGAGCAGGTGTTCCGCCTCGTCACCAGCGGCGCCGACATGTGCGCGGCCGTTTATCCGATCAAACGCATCGACTGGGACAAGGTGAAGACGACGATGGCGACCGGTCGGCGCAATCCGGCCGCGGCGGCGTTGCGCTACGTCATGGAGGTCGAGGACGGCAACGCGGTTATCGAAAAGGGCGGCTTCGTCAAGGTCCGCTACGCCGGCACCGGCTTTCTCATGATCCGGCGGGCGGCGCTCGAACGCATGTGCGCGCACTATCCGCAGCTTCGCTACCGCCGCGACCACTCGCTCGACGCTTTGACCGAAAGCGAGAACCGCTTCGCCCTGTTCGAGTGCATGATCGCCGAGGACGGCACTTATCTGAGCGAGGATTTCGCCTTCTGCAAGCGTTGGATCGATATCGGCGGCGAAATCTGGGCCGACCTCGACAGCCGGCTCAATCACGTCGGCCCGATGACGTTTTGCGGCGATCTGTCGTCGCAGTTCGTCGGCACTTAGGTAAGGGTTCTGATCACGCCGCGAAGGCGGGCAATATATGGGGCGTGCGGAAGGCCGCAGTCACGCCAACATATTAACCAGTGTGCCAGCCAAGCCCGAAGCCGTCAGTACCGATTCCGCGCTGGTTTCGTTCAAGGCAGCCGTCAGCTCGAGTGGCGGCTTGCTGCTATGGCTGGCGGTGCTTGAATTGGTCGTCGCGCCCGATGAATATTGCGGCGTGACGGGCGTGGCAGTGCTGTTCGGCTTGAAGGTGGTGTTGTTCTGGCCGAATCCGACGTCGCTGGCGAAAGTGCCGCCGACGGTGATCGTCTCGGTGGTGTTCTTGGCGGTGATGACGAGCTTGCCGCTGCTGTTGAGTGAGGCGCTCACATAGGCGTTGCCGGCCACATTGGCGCTGATGGCGCTGACCAGATTGGCGACGGTGTCGGAGCCGTTCGAGGCGTACGAGGTCGTGTTGGTGCCGTCACTGACGGTGATAGTGCCGTTTTGCGGAATGCCGAGCGTCAGGAGCGACGTGTTCCACGACAGCGGCACTGTCCCGACCGCGGTGGCGTAGGGGCTCGACGATGTGGGTTGGCTCGACTCCTGGGGTCGACGACGAGGTCGAGCTGCCGCTCGACGAACTGATCAACTGCTGTGAGAGGTCGGTGATTTGCTTGTTGACCCGGGTGATCGCGGCTTGGTTGGCGATGCTGCGACAATCCGGTTTCTCTCGTTTGTCATGGCTGCGCCCATCGCGGAAATCAGCGAACTCTCCGCCGTGGACGCCTGGTTCTGGGCTTGCAGGTTGCTCCAGTAATTCTGGTCCTGCTGATAGAACGAAATGCTGCCAATTCCCATTGTCCGAACCTTTTTCCGCGTTGCGGCGTCACCCGCGCCCGATTTGTGGCGGCTGTCGGTTAATTTAGCGTGTGCACGGCACGGCCTTTTACGGCTGATTAACCATTGTCGGCTGACCTTGAGAGTCGGGCAGGTGGGCTGCTTGCTTCGTCACGCACCGCGCGGTCCGCAAAACTTCAGTCGAGCAAAACTTCAGTCGAGGAAGAGATGGGCAAGCGCGCAACCGGCCACCGTACGAAGGCTGCGCGTTCCGCGAACGTGGCGCCACGTCGGCAAGAGCATTGCGACGATCGTAATCCCGCTGGTGAGCGCCCGGCCGATTCGGAAAGCGTCGAGGCACTGCACCTCGCCGGCCTCATCGAATATCAACACGGCCGCAATGCCGAGGCGTTGCGGCTGATCGGAAAGGCATTGCAGACACGACCGGACTCGGCGCCGGCGCTCGCCAATTACGGCATGGTGCTCGGCGCGCTCAAACGCCACGAAGAGGCGCTGGCGAGCTTCGATCGCGTTCTGGCGAACGGCGCCGACGATGCCATCCTGCACTGTAATCGCGGCAATGCGTTGAAAAACCTGGGTCGCGACAACGAGGCTTTGGCCAGCTACGAGCGGGCGCTGTCGCTCGATCCCGGTCTGATCGAGGCTTATTGGAACAGCGGCAACGCATTCGCTGCCCTTAGTCGGTACGACGAAGCCATCGCGAGCTACGACATTGCGCTCTTGCTCGCGCCACAAAGCACTGCGATCCGCGTCAAACGCGCCAGTACCGCGATGCAGCTCGATCGCCTCGATGAGGCGCTGCGCACCGCGGCGACCGCGCTCGCCGGCGATCCGCACAACATTGCCGCCTTGAACATCCGCGGCCGCATCTTGGCGCGCCTGCATCGTTATGAAGAGGCGATCGAAAGTTACGACGCGGCTTTGAAGGCGGCGCCCGACGATGCCGAGTCGCTCAGCAATCGGGGCGCTGCGCTCGCCGAGCTCGGCCGCTTCGACGACGCTTTTGCGAGCTACCAGGCGGCGCTGCGCATCGATCCCGAATTCGTGCCGGCCTATCTCAAGCAAGGCAATACCTGCGCCGACGCTCAACCGCATGTCGGAGGCGCTGGCGAATTACGAGGCCGCGCTGGCGCGCGACCCGCAGCATGCGGATGCGCAGTTCAACGAGGCGTTGGCGCGGCTCTGCGTCGGCGATTTCCGCACCGGCTGGGCCGAGTACGAACGGCGTTGGCGGCACCCGAAATTCGCAGCCCGGCGGGTGAGTTTCCCGCGGCCGATTTGGCGCGGCGAAACGCGCGATCGCGGGCAAGACGATTCTCCTCTGTGCCGAGCAAGGCATGGGCGATGCCATCCAGTTCGCGCGCTACGCGCCCATGGTCGCCGCGCTCGGCGCGAAAGTGCTGCTCGGCGTCCATCGTCCCTTGGTCGGCCTCCTGGCGTCCGTTCCGGGCGTTTCGGCGGTCATCGCCGATGGCGAAACGCTGCCCGACTTCGATCTGTACTGCATGCTCTTGAGCTTGCCGTTCGTATTCGGGACCGAACTCGCGACCATTCCGTCGCAAGTGCCTTATATCCGGCCGGACCCGGCGCTTATCGAAACTTGGCGCGCGCGGGTGCCGAACAACGGCCGGCTGCGGGTCGGCGTATGCTGGGCCGGCAGCGCGGCTCATGTCGCCGATCGCCGCCGCTCGATCCCGCTCGATCAATTCGCCACCTTGCTGTCGGTGCCGGGCATCGACTTTGTCAGCTTGCAAAAGGACGTCGCCGTGCCGCAGGCGATCGTCCTGCGCAACCATGGCGTCACGCAGCTCGGCGACGATTTTCGGGATTTTGCCGACACCGCCGCCGTCGTCGCTTTGCTCGACCTCGTCATCACCGTCGACACCTCGGTCGCCCATTTGGCCGGCGCGATGGGCAAGGCGGTCGGCATGCTGGTCGCGTTCTCGCCCGACTGGCGCTGGATGCTCGATCGCACCGATACGCCCTGGTACCCGACCATGCGCCTGTTCCGGCAGTCCGCGATCGGCGATTGGCGCGGCCCGCTGGCGCGGCTGCGCGCCGAGCTGACGGGCGTCGCGCGGCCTTAAGGCCGCGCCGCGCCGAACGTTGTTTGCACCAACAACCTCGCCACCCAACAAACGCTACAGCACGCGGCTGAGCGCGAGCGGCTTGCCTTGCTTGCCGCTCGGCGCCGTCGTGCGCCCCGTGGCGCCGTAGACCTGCGGCGAGGCCTTGCGGGCGAGGTCGCCCGAGAGCCGCCGCACGATCCCCTCCGACACCGCGTGGGCGGTGGCGAGCACGACCATGTTCTTCTGCAGCACCGCGCGCAGCGCCTCCTGCAGGCCGGCGAGCGCGGCGCAGCGCGCCGGCGCCGTGCGCTGCAGGAATTTCGCGTTGGCCTTGAGGCGTTCGCTGCCGGTGTAAAGCCGCCCGGCGAGCGCCGATTTCGACGGTTCGAGCGCGGCCGCCGCGCGCAGCTTGCCCGCGCGCACCAGCGCCGTCTCCTGCTCGACTACGCCGCGCAGCTGTTCGACCAGGCTCATCATCTCGTCGATAGCCTGCTCCGCTTCCGCGGCCGTGGTGATCGGCTTCATGAGGCGTGCGCTCCTTGTTGCTTCATCAATTCGCCGTAGACGTGGCTGGCGATGCCGAGGCCGCCGGCCTTGGCGAAGGTCTTGGCGTATTGATCGGTCAGGAAGGAGCGCCACACCTTGAGCGCGCCGCTGCCGCCGAACGGGCCGTCGCCGTCGATGCCGGTGAACATCTGCTGGAACATCGCGTTGAGGAACATCGCCTCGAAGTTCTGCGCGGCGGCGTGCGCCTTGGCCTTGTCCTTGATCGGTGAGCGCGGCTTTCGCCTGCGCGGCCTGCGCGCTCGTCGATGGCGCCGGAGGAGAGGCTCAGAGCTGCGGCGGCGGTCGTCATCACATCACCTCGATGTCGGCCTGGATCGCGCCGGCGGCCTTGATCGCCTGCAGGATCGAGATCAGATCGCGCGGCCCGATGCCGAGCGCGTTGAGCCCGTCGACGATCTGCTGCAGCGACACGCCCTCCTGGACCAGCGCGAGCTTCTTGCCCTCCTCGGTGACGCCGACGCGGCTGCGCGGCACCACGACGGTGCGGCCGCGCGAGAACGGCGCCGGCTGGCTCACCTGCGGCGATTCCGAGATGGTGACGGTGAGATTGCCCTGCGCCACTGCGACCGTCGACACCCGCACGTCGCGGCCGATGACGATGACGCCCGAGCGCTCGTCGATGATGATCTTCGCCGCCTCGTCCGGCTCGACCTGGAGCTGCTCGATCTCGGTGAGCGTCGCCACCAGGTTCTGCGGAAACTTCTTCGGCAGCGTCAGCATCACGGTCGAGGGATCGAGCGGCTCGGCAACCGGCGGGCCGATATAATCGTTGATGGCGATGGCGATGCGCTTGGCCGTGGTGAAGTCGGCGTTGCGCAGCGACAGCCGCAATGACCCGAGCGTCGCGAGCGAGAATTCGATCTCGCGCTCGATGATGGCGCCGTTCGGCAGCCGGCCGACGGTCGGCACGCCGCGGGTGACCTTGGCCGCCTCGCCCTCGGCCTGCGAAGCCGCCGATGGCCAGCGAACCCTGGGCGACCGCATAGACGTTGCCGTCGGCGCCGAGGAGCGGTGTGACCAGCAGCGTGCCGCCGAGCAGGCTCTTGGCGTCGCCCAGCGCCGAGGCGGTGACGTCGATGCGCGTGCCCTGCGTGGCGAACGGCGGCAGATTGGCGGTGACCATGACCGCGGCGACGTTGCCGGTGCGGATTTGCTGGCCGCGGATGTTGACGCCGAGCCGTTCCAGCATGCCTTGCAGCGATTGCCGGGTGAACGGGGCGTTGTTGAGCGTATCGCCGGTGCCGTTGAGGCCGACGACGAGGCCGTAGCCGATCAGCTGATTCTGCCGGATGCCTTCGATGCTGGCGAGGTCCTTGATGCGCGACGTGGCCGCGCGCGGGCGACACCGCGCAAGCGACCGCGATCAGGGCGACGAGCGCCTTGTAAAACGTCCCTGCCATCTTGCTCCCCAAGAGGTCGGACGGAGAATCCGATGCCAATCGCGTGCCAGGCCCAGAGATTAGGCGTAAGATATTGGATACAAACGGCTATTGCCTGGGTTGCCGGGTCGGGGACGATGCCCATGGACGCGTATCCCTTGCCGGCCGCGGCAATTGTTGCCGGGTGGGAGGGAACTTTTTTACGCCGCATTAACCTTACCGGCCCACCTTCACGGCATGCGCATCATCGGACCGAACGGCACGAGCTTTGTCGCGATGTCCACGGCGCCGGCGGCCCGGCGCGCGGCGGGCGGCGGCTTTACGCTTGCCGAAAGCGAAACGTCGCAGACGCAGACCGCAGCGGGCGCCGTGCGCTCGCTCGGCGGCATCGACGCACTGATCGCGCTCCAGGGCATCGAAGACCCGGTCGAACGCCGCAAGCGGGCGGTCAAGCATGGCCGCCGGGCGCTCGATGCGCTCGACGAGCTCAAGGTCGCCCTCCTTTCCGGCCGGCTCGACCGAGGAACGCTGCTGCGGTTGCAAGCGGCCGCGGCCGGCCTCATGGACGGTTCGGGCGACGACCGGCTGGACCAGGTTTTGGGCGAGATCGACCTGCGGGTCGCGGTCGAACTGGCCAAAGCCGGCCTCAACTGACCTTTTCTTGGCGTCCCGGCCCCTTCCGCGCCCCACACCCGCCGGTCGTAAGCCGCCGCCGGGGCGGTATCGGAAAGCATCAATTTTATTGTCTCTGTCACGGACCCTCGATATATAAGCCAACCTCGCGGGGAGGACCTCGCGCGTCGTTGCGCGGAGTACGATGTCGATGCAGTTCGCGAAGACCAAAAACGGCAGAGCCGACGATATTTCCGTCAGTAACGGCAAGCCGGTGAACGGCAAGCCGCTGCCGCCGTTCGACAAGGTGTACCGGCCGTCGGAGCGGGAGCCGTTCATGAACGAGCGCCAGCGGGAGTATTTCCGGTTGAAGCTGCTGGACTGGCGCGAGGACATCCTCAAAGAGGCCAAGGAGACGCTGCAGCATCTCCAGGACGACAACCAGAACCATCCCGACCTCGCCGACCGTGCCTCCTCGGAGACCGACCGGGCGATCGAGCTGCGCGCCCGCGACCGCCAGCGCAAGCTGATCGCCAAGATCGACGCCGCGCTGGCAGCGCATCGAGGACGGCACCTACGGCTATTGCGAGGAGACCGGCGAGCCGATCTCGCTCAAGCGCCTGGAAGCCCGCCCCATCGCCACGCTGTCGATCGAAGCGCAGGAACGCCACGAGCGCCGCGAGCGGGTGTATCGGGACGAGTAGTTTCCCCTCCTCCTTGTGGGGAGGGGTAGGGGTGGGGGTCGGGCCGCATGCTCCACCGCCAGTAATTCTTCTCAAGCACCGCCGACCCTTCGTGCTGTACGTCCAAAGCGCTAAGCCCAAACGACTGTTTCCCGGACGCGGTGCAGCGCGTCAGCGGTGCACCGCTGATCCGGGATCGTCACGCGCCGGAAGCTTCAACGCCGAGTTCGCGACGATCCCGGTTCTGCAGCGCATCACCATAGCGCGTCGAAGACGCGCGTGAACGCGCTTGTGGTGCTGCGCTGCGCCCGGGAAACCGCATGGCGTAGACGCCCCACCTCTCCTGCAAAAGCGGGCGAGGTAAAATAATTCCCTTCTCGCGGCGCCCCTTCGCGCCCGAGTTTTGCGGATGCCAAGCAAACAAACAAAAGCCGAGCTTGATCTTCGTCAGATGGCGCCGGTGGCGTGACGGGCGCCATAAAGCTTTCGTTAACCATGGGCGGTTACGGATCGTTAACCAACGATCCCGCGGGCTTTCGCCTTGCTGCACGTTCCGAACCGCTCCTTACCGTCGGCGCCATCAAATCCCTCGCGTGCGCTCAAGCGCGCCCGGCGCGCTTGCGCGGAGGGCGAGTTTGGCAAAGCAGAGCGGCTGTGCGCCGAAGTGCTGGCGCAAAATCCCGACAGTTTCGATGCGCTGCATTGTCTTGGCGAAATCCATTTCAAGCGCGGGCGGCTCGATGCGGCGCTGGCGTGGTTTCAGGAAGCGCTCAAGCGCGACCTTCGGCGCGCCGACGGCTTTGCGAGCCTGGGGCTGGTATTCCAATCGCTCGGACAATTGGAACGCGCGCTGGTCGCCTATGACGAGGGTTTGCGGCTCGAGCCGGACGACGCGGATTTGCTCAACCGGCGCGGCGTGGTGTTGCTCGAACTCGGCCGGCTCGACGAGGCGCTGCAAGTTTTCGAGCGGCTCGTCGCCGCTGATCCGCAAAATATCGACGCGCTCGGCAATTACGGCAATGCGCTGTTCAAG
The DNA here is from genome assembly GCA_963836095.1 of uncultured Pseudomonadota bacterium. Taxonomy (GTDB): domain Bacteria; phylum Pseudomonadota; class Alphaproteobacteria; order Rhizobiales; family Xanthobacteraceae; genus BOG-931. The sequence continues at coordinate 260,806 of CAWIHU010000006.1, read as the reverse complement.
CTCAACCGCCCGGCCGAGGCGATCGCGGTCTACGATCAGGCGCTCGTGCGTGCGCCGCGCAACGCGCAGCTCTTGACCAACCGCGCCATCGCGCTGCGCCGGCTCGACCGGCCGCACGAGGCGCTGGCGGGCGTGGCGCGCGCGCTCGCCGCCAGTCCGAACTTCGCGCCGGCGCGGTTCGTCGACGCCGCCGTGCGCCTGACGCTGGGCGATTTCGCGGCCGGCTGGCGCGGCTACGAGGCGCGCTGGGGCGGCGCCTTGTCGGCGCAGCGGCGCAATTTCGCGGCGCCGTTGTGGCTGGGGCAGGAGCCGGTTGCCGGCAAGACCATTCTTCTCCATGCCGAGCAGGGTTTTGGCGACACCATCCAGTTCGTGCGCTACGCGCCGCTCGTCGCCGCCCGCGGCGCCGAGGTCGTGCTGGAAGTCCAGCCGCAACTGGTGCGGCTTGTCGAAGGTTTGCCGGGTGTGACGCGCGTGGTCGCGCGCAACGCGCCATTGCCGCGGTTCGATTGTCAGTGCCCGCTGCTCAGCCTGCCGCTCGCTTTCGCGACCGACCTGACGAACATTCCAGCGCATGTGCCTTATCTCGCGCCGGCCGACGCCGACGTCGCGTCGTGGCGGGCGCGGCTGCCGCCGCGGGGCGGGCGGCTTCGCGTCGGCTTTGCCTGGTCGGGGGCGCGCGCGCACGATAACGATGTCAACCGCTCGCTGCGGCTTGCGACGCTCGCGCCGTTGTTTGATCTCGCCGACATCGACTTCGTCAGTCTGCAGCACGAGGTGCGCGAGGAAGACGCCGCGCTGTTGCACAGCCGCCGCGACATTGTGCGGATCGGTCAGGATTTCCGCGATTTCGCCGACACGGCGGCCGTGCTCGCGTCGCTCGACGGGGTGATTGCGGTCGATACCGCGCTCGCGCATCTCGCCGGCGCCATGGGCAAGCCGCTTTATCTGCTGCTGCCGTTCGCCGCGGATTTCCGCTGGCTGCGGGAGCGTGGCGACAGTCCGTGGTATCCGAGCGCGCGGCTGTTCCGGCAGCCGGGGTTCGGCGATTGGGACGGTGTTGTCGGAGCGCTGCGGGCGGCGTTGCTGGAATTTATTCGCGCGACGGCGTAGCCCCTTCCGCCCCCGCGCTCTTGCGCGGGGGAGGGGGACCGCCCGAAGGGCGGTGGAGGGGGCTGCGGCGGTTCAACAAATGACGAGCGTCGCGCGTGCGGCGCGACCCCCACCCCTACCCCTCCCCACAAGAGCCTGCGCCCGGGCGCGCGCAAGCGCGGCCCGGGTGGGGAGGGGAAGCAGAAAAAGTTGCGGCCTCCGGAGGGGAGCTTCCGGAGGCCGCGTCGAGCCGGGGTCCTTTTCGCGCGACGTGAAGGACCCCGCTGGGAGCCGGTTGCGTATTTGTCGATGCTTTAGAAGGGCAAGATAACGTCGGCCGCCTGCTGGCCCCAGCGCTCCTGCTGAATGTTCATGAGCTGGCCGCGGCCGCCATAAGCGAGGCGGGCCTCGGCGATTTTCGACATGTCGATGGCGTTGTCGCTCTGGATGTCTTCCGGGCGCACCACGCCGGCGACGATCAGTTCGCGCATCTCGTAATTGAGCCGGACCTCCTGCTTGCCCTCGATCACCATGTTGCCGTTCGGCAGCACTTGCGTGACCACCGCCGCGACGTTGGTGACCAACTGGTCCTGGCGGTTGATGGTGCCGGTGCCGTTGCTCTGCGAATTGCTGTTGGCGGTGAGGAGCGAGCCGGGCACGAAATTCTTCGCCGCCGGCGGCAGCGCGTTGGCGCCGAGGAAATTGGTGAGTTCGGAATCCTCGGTGGTGGAGCGGCTGAGGTTCGTTTGATCCTGGAATTGGGCGGTGTCGTTGATGTTGACCTTCACGGTCAAGATATCGCCGATCTGGTGCGCGCGCTGGTCGTTGAAGAACGCGCGCGAGCCGTTGCGCCACAGCGAATTGGGGTGATAGGAGGCCGGTTGCGGCGTCGGCATCGGCATCTGCACCGGCTTGTATCCCGGCTTGGTGGTCGGATTTTCGACCGCCGACAAAGCGGGCGGCTCGGTCAGCGTCTTCAGGCGGTCGATCGCGGTGCAGTTCGTCAGGAGCGACGCCGCGGCGGCGGTGCCGAGCAGCGACCGCATGTGATGACGGAAACGCGAATGGGATTTCAACATCAGGTCACTGGCTCACTGCAAACTAAGCTCACTGCTCACTAAGCTCACGGCGCACTGACTCACGACTTGCCGGCTCACTCGGCGCTGCTCACGCGACGTTCCGGTTGCGGGGCTTCGGACGGCTGGATCTTCGGGGCGGGCGCGGGTTCGGGCGCGGCCGCCGGCGCCGGTGCCGGCGCGGCGTCGATGACGCGCATCGGCTTGGCGGTGACCGTCACGCGGCCGGGGCCGGCGACGACGCCCTGGACGACGCGCTTCGATTGCACGTTCTCGACATTGATCTGGTCGCCGAGCGCGCCCGCTTCCTGTGCCTGGCCGCGCAGCGTCAGCGACAGCCCGGGCGCTTCGTAGACGATGGTCACGGTGTCGCTGCGCTGCACGACGACCGGCTTCATCACATCGGCCTCGCGCAGCGGCTGGTTCGGCCGCAATTCGTGGCGCGCCGCGAGCCCGGCGGCAGCGTGAATATCGCCGATCGCCGGCCCTTCCGACTTCGGCCGCCGGCCGACGACGAGATCGGAGGCCTTGAGCACCTCGCCGCGCTCGACCGGGTGGTCGACCGTGATCACGTCGATGGTCGCGATCGCGGTGCCGGTGAAGTGCGGCGCGAGCCGCCGCATCGCCATGCTCGACGGCAGATCGAGCGTCACGTCGAAGCGCGCGGAGCGCGGATCGTAGGACAGCGCCGTCACTTCGAGCGCGCCGGTCGCGTCCTGCTCGACGTGCAAAGAGCGCGGCGCGTGATCGAAGGCGAGGCCGATATGCTGAGCGTCGCTGAAGCCGTATTGGCCTTCGAGCGCGTGGGCGATCTCTCCGGAAATCTCCTGCGCGGTGATGACGCGGCTCGCCCGCGTCACGATCACTTCGGCGAGCCCGCGGGTGTCGATGCCGATGAGCTGGTGCGGGCGGATCGCCTCGACCACGCGCTCGGTCGCGACCGCGCCCTTGGTGCCGAGATCGGGCGCGCGGAAGATCGGCACGTCGGCGACGATGCCGGCGTTCTCGACGATGTCGCCGATGCGCACGATGTCGCCGGTGACGACGACGTTGGCGCGCAGCGCCGGCTTGTCGTCTCCCGCGGCGGCCGGCCGGGCCAGCGCGGGCAAGAGCGCGGGGGAGAGCGCGAGGGCGAGGGCCAGGTCCAGGGCGATGAGGCGGAGTGCGGAGCGGATCATGGCACGGGCCTTTCTCACTTCAACAACTGCGAGGTCGTCTGCAGCATCTCGTCAGCCGCGGTGATGACCTTGGAGTTCATCTCGTAGGCGCGCTGCGCCGCGATCAGGTTGGAAATCTCCGTCACCGCGGAGACGTTCGACTGCTCGAGGCTGCCTTGCAGCAGCGTGCCGGCCGAGTTGGTTCCGGCGATGCCGTCCTGCGGGTTGCCCGAAGCCGGCGTCGCCGTGAACAGATTGTCGCCATTGGCCTGCAGGCCGGCGTCGTTGATGAAGGTCGTGACCGTCAGCTGGCCGAGCAGGCTCAACGTCGTGCTGCCGGGCAGCGTGACCGAGACCTGGCCCTGCTGGTTGATGGTCAGCCCGGTCGAATTGACCGGGATGGTGATGGTCGGCTGCACCAGGTTGCCTTCGGCGGTGACGATCTGGCCTTGCGAGTTCATCTGGAACGAGCCGTCGCGGGTGTAGCTGAAGGTGCCGTTCGGCATCAAAATCTTGAACCAGCCGCTGCCCTGGATGGCAACGTCGAGCGTATTGCCGGTCTGCTGCAGCGTGCCTTGCGTCATCAGGCGCGGCGTGCCGACCGTCTTGACGCCGGAGCCGAGTTCGATGCCGACCGGCAGGATGTTGCCGTTGTCGGAGGCTTGCGCGCCGATCCGTTGGACGTGCTCGTAGACGAGGTCCTGGAATTCGGCGCGCTGGCTCTTGAAGCCGGTGGTCGTCATGTTGGCGATGTTGCCGGCGATGACCTGGACGTTGAGGTCCATCGCCGCCATTCCGGTCGCTGCAGTGTCGAGCGCGCGCATCGTTTAAATCCTCAAATTTCCCCCACCTTCCTCCCCCGCAAGCGGGGTAGGTCAGGAGGATGATGGCGCTTGCGCCAATTGCTGCAGCGAATTTTTGCGCAGATCGCCCTGCTGCTGCAGGATCGCGGCGATGTCGGAATAACTGCGCGTGATCTCGATCATGCGCGCCATTTCGACGACGGGGCGGACATTGGATTTCTCGATCGCGCCTTGCACCACCCGCGTCGAGGCCGGTGCCGGGTTGGGATTGATGCCGGCGGGCGCGAGGAAGGTCGAATCGCCGTCCTTCTGCAGCCGGCGCGGCTGGTCGAAATTCACGACCTGCAGCGTGCCGCGGTTGGCGCTGGTGCCGCCGCTGCCTTCGCGAACGCTGATGATGCCGGAGGGACTGATGCTGATGTCGTGATCGGTCTGCTGGAAGGTGATCGGCCCGGAATTGCCGAGCACCTGATCGCCGCTTTGGGTGACGAGCTGGCCGGAGGCGTTGATGGCGAGCGAGCCGGCGCGGGTATAGCGCACCCCGCGCGGCGTCTGCACCGCGATATAGCCCTTGCCGTCGATGGCGACGTCGAGCGGATTGCCGGTGCGCTCGAGCGCGCCGGGGGAAAGATCGATCCAGGTGGCGCGATCTTCGACGAACGAGACGCGCTGGTCCTTGCCGCGGAATTCGTTGTCTTTGGCGCCGGGCATCAGATATTCGGTGAAGGCGGCGTTGTCGGCCTTGTAGCCGGTGGTGTCGATGTTGGCGATGTTGTTGGCGACGACGTCGAGCTCGCGACTGAGCGCCATCTGGCGCGACAAGCCGACGAGAAGGGCATTCTGCATCGGTACTCTCCCCGAAGTTCAGCGAACCTGGAAGCTGCCGTTCGCCGACCGCTTCTCTTGGCACCGCCGGCTCTCCCAAGCCGGGCACGGATAAATCGATTGCAGAAGCCATGCCAGCCGTAGAAGGCGAGCAATCCTAAAGGCTTAGCAGAATTTGCGGGGTTTGGCGGACGGGCAGAAAAAGCCGCTATTTACCTTTTGGCCGGCAAAAACTTCCCATCGGCATACCGCTCAGCAAGTATCTGTTAACCATTGCTCCCTAGCTTTCGGTGCAATGGCACCGCGACCGGTGCCAAGCGGCCGTCGCGGCGATCGTTCTGCGTAATTTTCCCGCTGGCTGCGCGCGCACTCCAGGCCAGCGGAGCGGTGATGGCGACCAATGTAATCACGAACGAAGACGACGGCGCGGCCGGTGAAGAGGCGAAGGCGGCCCACGCCTTCCGGCTCCGGTTGCCGATCAAGACGATCCTGATCGCGGCGGCGGGCCTTATTGTGCTCGCCGGCGGCGGTTACGGCGCCTACCACTTCATCGGCGGCAAGCACGCCGCAGCGGCGGCGGCGACGCAGGCCGCGCCGGTCGTGTTCCTCGACATGCCCGACGTCCTGGTCAATCTGTCGGCGAGCGGCAGCGACCGCACGCAATATCTGAAAGTCAAGGTGACGCTGGAATTGCCCGACCAGGCGATGGCGACGCTGATCCAGCCGGTCATGCCGCGGCTCCAGGACGCCTTCCAGACCTATCTGCGCGAATTGCGGCCGACCGATCTCGACGGTTCGGCCGGCCTCTACCGGCTCAAGGAGGAGCTGACGCGGCGCGTCAACGCCGCGATCGCGCCGAACCGGATCAACGCCGTGCTGTTCAAGGAAATCGTGGTGCAGTGACTTCTTGCCGTCCACTCGACCGGGAATGAGCGACGGCGACAATTCGATCGGAATAACAACATGGCGCTGAAGGATCAGATCGATCAGGACGCGCTGGCGGCCGAGTGGGGCCTCGCGCTCGAAGCCGAGCAGGCCGCCGGCGGCGACGGCGCGAGCCCGGGCGCCGCGGCGGGAGCGTCGGCCGAAGGTGGCGCCGGCGCGGAAGCCATGGCGGCGCAATGGGCGGCCATGGTCGATGACGGCCATTTCATTCAGGCCGCCAAGGGCGGCGCCGAGCGCGTCCTCACCCAGGAGGAGATCGACTCGCTCCTCGGCTTTTCCCTGTCCGACATCTCGCTCAACGACAATTCCGGCATCCGCGCCATCATCGATTCGGCGATGGTCTCCTACGAGCGCTTGCCGATGCTGGAGATCGTCTTCGACCGGCTGGTCCGGTTGATGACGACCTCGCTGCGCAACTTCACCTCGGACAATGTCGAAGTCTCGCTCGACCGCATCACCTCGGTGCGGTTCGGCGATTATCTCAATTCGATTCCGCTGCCGGCGATCCTCGGCGTGTTCAAGGCCGAGGAGTGGGAGAATTTCGGCCTCATCACCGTCAATTCGAACCTGATCTATTCGATCATCGACGTGCTGCTCGGCGGCCGCCGCGGCCAGACCGCGATCCGCATCGAGGGCCGCCCCTACACCACGATCGAGACGAACCTCGTCAAGCGCATGATCGAGGTCGTGCTCGCCGACGCCGAGCTCGCCTTCAAGCCGCTCTCGCCGGTCAAGTTCAACATCGACCGGCTCGAGACCAATCCGCGCTTTGCCGCCATTTCGCGGCCGGCGAACGCGGCGATTTTGGTGCGGCTGCGCATCGACATGGAAGACCGCGGCGGGTCGATCGAGCTCTTGCTGCCCTATGCCACCATCGAGCCCATCCGCGACGTCTTGTTGCAGATGTTCATGGGCGAGAAATTCGGCCGTGATGCGACCTGGGAAGGCCATCTCGCGACCGAGCTCGGCCTGGCGGAAATCGCCGTCGACGCCGTGCTTTACGAGGCGCGGCTGCCGCTCAAGCAGATGATGAAGCTCGAGGTCGGCGACACGCTGATGCTCGAACTCAAGTCCGACGCGCTGGTGATCGTGCGCTGCGGCGACGTGACGCTGACCGAAGGCCGCATGGGCCGCGTCGGCGACCGCGTCGCGGTGCGGGTGGCCAAACCGTTGCGTAAACCGAACATGACGTTCGCCATGTTCGAGATGGCGGGCGGCACCGGCAACAGGATGGAGGCACCGTGACGAACGCCCTTGGAATGATCATCGAAACGACCGTCGCGATCCTGCTGGTGCTGACGATCGGCTACTGCATGATGCTCAACCGGCGGCTCAAGCTGCTCAAAGCCGACGAGCATTCGCTGCGCGCGACCATCTCCGAGCTGGTGACGGCGACCGAGATCGCCGAGCGCGCCATCGGCGGTTTGAAGCTCACCGTCTCCGAATGCGAGCGCGGCCTCGGGGCGCGGCTCGCCAGCGCCGAACGCTACAGCGCCGATCTCGACCGCGGCATCGCCGCCGGCAAGGACGTGCTCGATCGCATTTCGCAGATCGCCACGGCGGGCGGCCGGCCGGGGCGTGCCGGGAGCGTTGGGTGTGCCGGTGCCGCCGCGTCACGACCCGCAGGCCGTCGCCGTCGCGGCCAAGGCCTTCGCCGACAAGCTGCGCTCGAAGGTCAACGGCTACGCGGCATGATCCGTCTCGTCCGCGACCTGCGGCTCATTCCGATCGTGCTGGTCGCCTCGGTCTGTCTGCTGACATTGAAGGCGGCGGATCTGGTGCTCGGCGGCGGCGGGCGCGCCAGCGATGAGGCGCCGGCGGCCGAGACCGCCGCGCATGTCGTGCATGTCACGCCGGGCGCGCCGCCGGACGAGGACCACCGGCCGTGGGCGCAGCAGATGTTCAATTTCCCCAACGCCGGCGACACGCCGCCGGCGCCGCCCGGCGCGCTGGTGCCGCCGGCGCTGCCGGCGCTCGCGCCGTTGGTGGCCGATCAGGGCAGCGCGGACATCACCGGATCGGTCAAGACGGAGAGCGGCGAGGGCGAGGCGAAAAGCGACCAGAGCAAAGCCGATGCGGCCAAACCCGGCGATGGCAGCAAACAAAGCCAAGGCGGCAGGCCGCCCAAAAACGGCAAGCCCGACGGCACGGTGATCAAGATCGAAGGCATGGCTGCGCTCCCGACCGGCGCCGAGCGCGTGATCCTGGAACGGCTGCAGGAGCGCCGCCAGCAGCTCGACACCCGCGCGCGCGAACTCGACATCCGCGAGGGGCTCCTCGCCGCCGCCGAGAAACGCGTGGAGGCGCGGCTCACCGAACTCAAGGAGGTCGAAGCCCACATCGCCGCCGCGTCGGAGAAAAAGGACGAGGCCGAAACCATCCGCCTCAAGAGCCTCGTCGCCATGTACGAAAACATGAAGCCGCGCGACGCCGCCAAGATCTTCGACCGGCTCGAGCTCGGCGTCCTCATCAACGTCGCCTCGCAGATCAAGCCGCGCACCATGGCTGACATTTTGGCGCAGATGTCGCCTGACGTCGCCGAACACCTGACTGTCGAACTCGCTAGCCGCGCCCACGCCGCGGAGAAGCCGAACGGCGAACTGCCGAAGATCGAGGGGCGATCGACGACGCCGTGAGTGGGGCAGGGCATTGAGGAATGGGCGACCTACTCTCACGCGGGCGATGTTGCGCAACGCAATGCTGCGCTACCAACGTTCTTCTGGGGCGGCAAAGCCGCCAGGGCGCCGGCCATCGTTCGACCCGCGCTTGATCCTGATGCGTGTCTGGCGCGATTCGTCCTTCGTTCGCAGCCACAACCGAAGAAACGGGCGCGGTTCGAACACGACTGCCGGAGAAGAGCGATCATAGGATTGGCGGCCGGCGCCGCCAAAAAAATATTCGCGCCCCTTGACGAGCGGCCGGCTAATGGGTGTCACCGTAATCGCCGGTTGAACGTAGTTTTCGCGGCTCAATGGCTGGGGCGCCGGCGGGCGACGGAAACGCCGGGAGCCTTGCGCCGCCCGCCTTTGTTTTCCGGGAAGCCCGCCGTATACTAGCGCTTACGTTGTGCCGGAAGTCATCCAGGGGAATGCCGATTAGGAGGCATCGATGGCGACAATTACTTGGACGGGTAGCTTTGGGGGCTCTTGGACCACACCCACGAACTGGAACCCCACCGGGGTCCCTGACAGCAGCGGCGATACCGCGACGATCGATGCAGGCAGCGCGGAGCTTTTCAGCGCTACCGAAACGGTGGGTGTCCTCGACATCGGTCCCTCGGGGACTCTTCTCATCGATTATTTCTCGGGCCAATCCGGTGGCTCTCTCACCGTCACCGGCACGCTGACCAACGACGGCGGCCCTTCCGGACAGCACGGCCTTGGAATCGGCAATTCGACTGGCGGATCGACCACAGTCACTTTGGGCGCGCTCGACAACGCCGCTACCAGCAGCGCGATCGGCATTCAGAATGCGACCGTGACGGTGCTTGGCAATGTCAGCAATAACGGCACCGATTCTAGCGCCGGCATCGCCGGAATCGGCATTGGTTTCCACCCTAGCGAATTAGCCGCCACCGTAACGGTCGACGGTTCGTTCACCAACAGCGGCGCTTTGGGGGTCGGCAGCGCCAGCACACTCACGATCGATGGCACGCTGACCAACAGCGGCAGTCTCGGCAGCACGCCCGCGACCAGTAATGGCGTCTTGATCGGCGACGTCGCCGAGAGTTTTACGGCCACGGCGAAAGTGGGCACGATCGATAACACCGCGACCGGCGCGATGTCTATCCAGGATTCGAAACTGACGGTGACCGGCAACGTCAGCAACGCAGGCGCCGGTTCCGACGCCGGATTCGACCTGGAGGACGGCGCGTCCGTCACGGTGGACGGAAATTTCACCAACACCGGCAAACTCGTGCTCGACTACTTCTACCCGGGGGACGCCGGCAGCACCCTCACGATCGATGGCACGCTGACCAACAGCGGCAGTCTCGGCAGCACGCCCGCGACCAGTAATGGCGTCTTGATCGGCGACGCCGCCGAGAGTTCGACGGCCACGGCGAAAGTGGCCACGATCGACAACACCGCGACCGGTGCGATGTCTATCCAGCATTCGAAACTGACGGTGACCGGCAACGTCAGCAACGCCGGCACCGGTTCCGACGCCGGATTCGACCTGGAGGACGGCGCGTCCGTCACGGTGGACGGAAATTACACCAACACCGGCAAACTCTTGCTCGACTACTTCTACCCGGGGGACGCCGGCAGCACCCTCACGATCGATGGCACGCTGACCAACAGCGGCAGTCTCGGCAGCACGCCCGCGACCAGTAATGGCGTCTTTATCGGCGACGCCGCCGAGAGTTCGACGGCCACGGCGAAAGTGGCCACGATCGACAACACCGCGACCGGTGCGATGTCTATCCAGCATTCGAAACTGACGGTGACCGGCAACGTCAGCAACGCCGGCACCGGTTCCGACGCCGGATTCGACCTGGAGGACGGCGCATCCGTCACGGTGGACAAAAATTTCACCAACACCGGCAAACTCGCGCTCGACTACTTCTACCCGGCGGACGCCGGCAGCACCCTCACGGTCGACGGCACGCTGACCAACAGCGGCGGCGGCACTAGCAATGGCATGGGAATCTTCAACGCCGCCTCTGTGGTGGACGCGGGCACGCTCAATAATTCCGGCAACCTCTTCGGCATCGGCACCATCGAAGGCGACTTGAACAATACAGGCACTGTTTTTGGCGGTGGCGCCCAGACGCCCGGAACTTTAACGATCACCGCCAGGACCACCAATTCCGGCACGCTGGAGGCGACCGCGGGCGGCGGCCTCGACATCAAGAGCAATGTCACGAATACGAAAACCATCGAGGCACTGGGGACCAATACCAAGGTAGTGATCGACGGCGTCACCATCACCAACACCGGCGGCCTGGTTTTGGCCTCCGGCACGAACGCCAAGGTCGTACTTGAAAATACCACCGTCGCGGGCGGCACCGTCGAGGCCTCCGGCACGGGCGCCAATGTCGATCTCGACAATTCAACGATCACGGGCGCCACCTTGAAGACCGCCGGCACCGGCGCGGCGATCGAGGCGACCAGCACCGGTGATGAGATCAAAAATGCCACGATTGCGGCGGGCTCGCTCGTTGTGGTCGAGAATCTGGCCGCCCTGATGCTCTCCGGCGGAACGATCGGCGCGGGCGCCATTGTCGAAGCTCTGAGCGGCGGCGTCCTCATTGTGACCGGCACGATCGCCGATGCCGGCACCTTGTTCGCCAATGGCACCTTTGTCTTTCTTGATTCCGGCACCGTCACGGGCGGCACTTTGAAGACCGCGGCCGGCGGTGCGATCGAGGACAATAGCAACAGCGTGTTGAACGGCGTCACGATTGCGGCGGGTTCGACCGTCGAGCTCAACGGCACCCACCTGACGTCCGTCGCGTTCAGCGGCGTCACGATTGCGGCGGGCGCGACCGTCGAGGTCAACGGCAGCTACCTGAACCTCGCCGGCACCATCGCCAATGCCGGCACGATCGAGCTGACCACGACCAGCTCTGCAGCCAATCTCTACGTCGACGGCACGGTCACCCTGTCCGGCGGCGGCAAGGTCACGCTGTCGAACAGCAGCAACAATCAGATCCTCAGCAATGGCCACCCCGCCATGCTGACCAATGTCAACAATACGATCGCCGGCGCCGGCACGATCGGCAACGTCAGCGACGGCAATCTCAAGCTCGACAATTCCGGCACCTTCGATGCCAATGCCGGCAAGTCGTTGATCCTCGATACCGGAACCAGCACGGTCACCAACACCGGCACGCTGGAGGCGACCGCGAGCGGCGGCCTCGACATCAAGAGCAATGTCGCCAACTCGAAAACCATCGCGGCCGTGGGGAGCACGGTGCTGCTCGACGGCGTCGCCATCACCAATACTGCGACCGGCCTCGTTTCGGCGTCGGGCACGGGCGCCTTTGTCGATCTCGAAAATACCACCATCTCCGGCGGCAAGTTGGAGACCACCGGCGGTGCGATGTTCCTGACGACCACCGCCGGCGATGAGATCAAAAACGCGACGATTGCAGCGCTTGTCGAGGTCCAGGGCACGACCTCCCTGACGATCTCCGGCGGGACGATCGACGCGGGCGCCGTTGTCAAAACGCTGAACGGCGGCTCTTTGGTAGTGACCGGCACGGTCGCCAGTGCCGGCACCTTGTTCGCAAGCGGCGCCGGTAGTTGGGTGCATATCAACGGCACCGTCACCGGCGGCACGGCGGAGGTCGGCAATGGCATTGTCGAGATCGCCGGCGCCAGCAGCGAAAACGTCAGCTTCCAGGCTACCGGCGACGGCGGGCTCGAACTCGGCGGACTGAGCAATTCCTACACCGGCAAGGTCAGCGGATTTGGCCCCGTGGACGGCGGCAACACCGGCCAATACATCGAATTCGCCGACATCAGTTATACCGGCGAGAGCTTCACCTACACGCCCGCCAACAGCGCCAATACCAGCGGGACTCTGACCGTCACCGACGGCACGCACTCGGCGAGCGTCGTGTTGGTCGGAAAGTACGAACCGGCGGACTTCGAAGCGGAGGATATCAACGGCACTCTCGCGATCATCGATCCGAACGTCACCTATTACGCGGCCTACACCAATAGCGGCACGCTGACGTCCAGCGGCGGCGATTTGGTCTTCGAAAGCACGCTCACCAATACCGGCACGCTCGAGGCCGAGAACGGCAGTGATATCGAGGTCATAGGCGCTGTCACCAATTCCAACGTAATACGCACGGGGGGCACGGGCGCGAGCGACATCAACCTTGAAGGCAGCGTCAGCAATACCGGAAGCTTGTATGCGATCACTGGCGACTTCACCATCGAGGGCCCGTTCACCAATGGCACCGCCGCCAATCCCGTCGTCCCCGCCACTGTCCAGGTTCAAGGCAACGCCGTGATGTCGATCGAATCGAACATCAGCAATGCCGGTTTGATATATAGTTTAGACAACAGCCAAACGCTTCTCGACGTGACCGGCATTGCCATACCGACCCTGATCACCAACAACGGCACGATCGAGGCGGAGAACACTTCGCTGATCGTCATGGATCCGGGAAACGCCGCTGCGAATACCGGGCTCGTCAACCACGGCATCATGGCCGCGACGCAAGAGGCCGAACTTCTCGTGGAGGCGGGCACCTCGTCCTTCACCAATACCGGGACGATCGAGGCGGATTCGGCCGGCGGCCTAGTCACCGTGGATACGTTCCTCACCAATCTCGGAACCATCGCAGCCAATGCCAGCGGCGCCGTGCAACTGAATGGCTCGGCGTCTATGACCGGAGCGTTGGGAGACGTATCTTACAGCGTCGCCAATTCCGGCGTGCTGCTGGTCACCGGCCAAGGCTCCATCACGGTGGTAAATGCCGCGAGCGGCGGCGGCGCCGAGATCGACGGGAGCGGAACGGTCAATAATACCACGGGCGCCATCACCGGCGCGATCGATACGATCGCGTTCGAAAGTCGTTCCAACACCAATGTCAGCTTCGTGATTAATACCAGCGGTCTGCTGGAGCTGGGCGGTCCGGCGTACGGCAATTATTACAGCGGCACCATCTCCGGCTTCCTCGCAGATGACGCGATTGATTTGAGCGATATTGCCTATACCATCGGCAGCGTGAAGGACACCGTCACGTTCAGCCCCAATACGAACGGTAGTGGCGGCGTACTCGAGGTGCATAACGGCTCCAGCGTGCTCGCCAGCCTCAATCTCGCCGGCTGGAATCCGAGTAGCGGAGCAGAATACACGTCTTCAAATTTTATTCTCAATAGTGACGGCCATGGCGGCACCATCATCACCGACCCGACCGTCACCTTGCAGCAGCCCGGCAATGCGCCGGCTGCGGTCGGCAACGGCGCCATCCTCGAGATCGACACGCCGGATTCCGGCAACGTCAGCTTCACCGGCTCGACCGGCAAGCTGGTGCTCGATCAGCCGGCGACCTTCACCGGCGCGGTCAAGGGCTTGGGCGCGCAGAACGGCATCGACCTGTCGCAGATCGCCTTCGGCGGCAATAATCTCACCCTCGGCTATGCGGCGAACAATAGCGGCACCGGCGGCACCTTGTCGGTCGGCGACGGCGCCCATAGCGCTAATGTCGCGCTCCTCGGCAACTACATGGCGTCGAGCTTCGTCACCGCGGCCGACGGCCATGGCGGCACGCTGATCACGGAGGCGTCGCAAACGGCGCAGCAACCGCTGTTGGCGCACCCGCACGCCGGCTGATGGCGTATGGAGGATTACGGCCCCCGGTCAACAACGACAACGGTGACACCTTACTATTTCCCCGAATTAATCCCTTTGCTATAGTTTCGCATGGCCCGCCTCGCCCGCATTGTCGTGCCCGGTCTGCCGCATCACGTCACGCAGCGTGGCAACCGGCGGCAGAAGATTTTCTTCGAGAACGGCGACTATGCGCTCTACCGCGATCTGTTGGCCGAGCGCTGCCGCAAGGCCGGCGTCGCGGTGTGGGCCTATTGCCTGATGCCCAACCACGTCCATCTCATCCTGGTGCCGGCGACCGCCGACGCCCTGGCGTTGGCGCTCGGCGAAACCCACCGCCGCTATACCGGCTTCGTCAATGCGCGCCTGCGTGTCACCGGGCATTTGTTTCAGGGCCGCTTCGGCTCGGTGGCGATGGACGAACCGCATCTCCTCGCCGCGGCCCGTTATGTCGCGCTCAATCCGGTGCGGGCGCGGCTGGTGCGCCGCGCGCGGGACTGGCCGTGGTCGAGCGTGCGCGCGCATTTGCAGCGGCGCGACGATGGCCTGGTCACGGTGGCGCCGCTGCTCGATCGCATCGACGGCCGCTTCGCCGATCTTTTGGAAACGGGACCGACGCCGGAAGAGTTCGCCGCCATTCGCGCCGCGGAGACGATCGGTCGCCCGCTCGGCTCGGCGGCGTTTCTCGATCGCCTCGAAGCGAAACTCGGCCGCACGCTGCGGCCGCGCAGGCGGGGCAGGCGCGCACGCGCGGATATGGATTAATCGTCGGTTAAATCGGGTAAATAGTAACGTGTCACCGTTATCGTTATAGGGACCGGGCACAACGGATTTGCATGTATAAACAATGCGCCGGTCCGCACGTCACGGATTGTTGATTTGTTTGATAGGATATTCGGCGCTGCAACAAACATTACGGTTCGTTCATGCGGCGACAGCGAAGCGGCTCATCGATGCCGAAGATGATTAGGAGTTCATGCTGCGACGGCGTGGACAGGCAAGGCGTCCGCCATTGCAGCCTGCGAACGCCGACAGGCATCAACCCGATCGCAACGTTCGTCCTTGCGGTGCGCCCAGCCGGTGATGTTGACATTCGATCAGCGAGAAGATCGGCGTAGAGCGCGACGCCCAGCGACGGCGAGGATCAAGAGGCCGGCGAACACCAGCGGCACGTCGAAATTCGAGCGACGCGATCATCATGACGTTGCCGATGCCGCGGTTGGAAGCGACGGTTTCGGAGATCACGGTGCCGACGAAGGCGAGCGTCATCGCGACTTTCAGCGAGGCGAAGAAATACGGCATCGTGCGCGGCAAGCCGACGTTCCACAGAATGTCGAGCTTGCGAGGCGTGCAGCGCACGCATCACGTCTTCCAGTTCCGGCTCGGTGGTGGCGAGCCCGGTCGCGACGTTCACCACGATCGGGAAAGATGCACATGATCATCGCGGTGAGCACGGCCGGCACCGTGCCGGCGCCGAACCACAAGAACGAAGATCGGCACCACCGCGACTTTCGGGATCGATGGCAAAGCCGATCAGCAGCGGGTAGGCGACGTCGTAGGCGAGCCGCGAGGAGCCGATCAGCACGCCGAGCGCGATGCCGATGGCGATGCCGAACCCGAAGCCGATCAGGGTCGTATAGAGCGTCTGCACGATATGCGGCCACAGCGCCGGCAGGCGCTCGACCAGCGTGACGATGATCTCGCTCGGCTTCGGCAGCACGATGTCGCTGACCGATGAACGCCCAGCACAGCGCCTCCCAGATCAGGAAAAAGCCGATGATGAAGGCGGTCGACGCGATGCCGGCGGCGCTAGCTGCGGCGTTCATCACGCGGTCTCCTTCGCCGGGCGCGCCGAGACGATCAGCTCGCGCAGACGCTGCGTCATCGCGACGAAGTCCGGCGTATAGGTCATTTCGATCGTGCGCGGCCGCGCGAACGGCACCTCGGCGTCGTCGATGATCCGCCCCGGCCGCGCCCGCATCACGCAGATGCGGTTGGCGAGATAGCCGGCCTCTTTCAGATCGTGGGTGACGAGGAGCACGGTCGGCCGGAGCTTCGAGCCACAGTTCCTGCATGATCGCCCACAATTCCTCGCGCGTGAACTGATCGAGCGCGCCGAACGGCTCGTCGAGCATCAGAAGCTGCGGCTCGTGGATCAGCGCGCGGCACAGCGAGGCGCGCTGCAGCATGCCGCCGGACAAGTTGCCACGGATGCTTGTCGCCGAAGCTGCGCGAGCCCGACCTCCTCGAGCAGCGCGTCGGCGCGGTCGCGGAATTCGGTCTCGCGCTTGGCGCGATATTGCTGCGCGGAACGGCGGCACGATCTTCGAGCGGCAGCATGACGTTGTCGCGCACCGTGAGCCACGGCAGCATGGTCGGGTTCTGGAACGCCATGCCGACGCGGACCGCTTCGGCGCCGACCTCGCGGCCGGCGACATAGACGTAGCCGCTGCGTCGCCGCCATCAGGCCGCTGACCAATTTGAGGATGGTCGACTTGCCGCAGCCCGAGGGGCCGACCAGCGCGACGAATTCGCCCTGCTTCAAGCGCAGCGTGGTGACGCCGAGCGCGTCGACTTTTTATCTCAGCCCGCCCGTAGCTCAGCGTCACCTGTTCCAGCTCGATGAAAAATTCCGCATGCAGCCGCGGGTCGCGCACTCTGGTCGATATCATCGCTTGCCCTCCACGCTGTGCGTGACGCCGCGTTCGCCGGCGGCTCCGGTCGAGTATCCGCTCAGTCTGGCGCACGATCGCCTGCATGGTCTCACCGGCATTATGCAAGACGGGTGCCGGCATCTTCCTGGATCGCGTGCACCGAGCGGCCCCAGCCGCCGCGCCGTCGGCCGAGCGCGCGGTCCTTCATGACAAAGCGGCCGCGCACCAAAGTGTGCAGCGGCAGGCCTTTGACACGCCGGCCGTTCCACGGCGTGATTTTCGAGCGCGACTGCAGCGCCGCGTCGTCGATGGTGTGCTCGCGTAAAAGATCGACGATGGCGAGATCGGCGTCGGCGCCGGGTTGCGAGCGCGCCCTTGCGCGGATAGAGGCCCCAGGTTTTGGCCGGGTTGGCGGCGCTCAGGCGCACATAGTCGGTGATCGATAGACGGCCTTCGTTCACGGCGGTGAGCATCAGCGGCATCTGCGTCTCGACGCCGGGAAAGCCGCAATCGACCGCCCAGATGTCGTTGCGGGTTTTTTCCTCGGGCGTGTGCGGGGCGTGGTCGGTGGCGATCATGTCGATCGTGCCGTCGCGAAGCGCCGCCCACAGCGGCGCCTGGTTGCGCGGCTCGCGCACCGGCGGATTGACGCGCGATGATGCCGCCGAGCGCCTCGTAATCATCGGTCGACAGCATCAGATAATGCGGGCCGGTCTCGCCGGTGATGTCGACGCCGCGCGCCTTGGCCTCGCGCAGCGGCCGCAGCTCTTCGGCCGAGGAAATATGCAGAATGTGAATGCGCGCGCCGGTCCACTCGGCGAGGATCGCGGCGCGGCTGACCGCTTCGACCGCGACCACCGCCGGCCGCGAGGCGATATGCGCCAGCGGATCGTGGCGGCCGGCGCGCCACCAGCCGCTCCTGGCGCCGTTCCATGATCGAGTTCGTTTCGGCGTGCAGCGAGATGCGCTTGCCCGTCGGCGCCACCACCTCGAAGGCTTCCAGCATGGCGCCGGTGTCGAGGGCGAGGGGATCTTGCCGAAGGTGTTGCCCATATAGAGCTTGAAGCCGATCACGCCGCCCGCGATCAGCGCCGGCACGTTGGTGATGGTGTCGTCGCCGAGCAGTCCGTAGAGGCCGAAATCGACATGCAGGCCTTTTGCGCGGCGATCGCGTGCTTGGCTTCAAGCGTTTCGCGCGTCGCCGGTCGGCGGGATGGTGTTCGGCATGTCGAACACGGTGGTGACGCCGCCGAACGCGGCGGCCGCCGTGCCGCTCGCCCAGTCCTCCTTGTGCGGATAGCCGGGATCGCGGAAATGCACATGGACGTCGATGGCGCCGGGCAGGATATGCAGCCCGCGCGGCGTCGAAGCGTTTCCTCCGCCGGCGGCATGGCGGCGTCGGCGCCGATCGCGAGAATGCGGCCGTCCTTGATGGCGATGCCGGCCATCGATCAGGCGGCGTCGGGCGTGACCACCGTGCCGTTGTTGATAACGAGGTCGGCGGTTGCGGCCATAGTCATGCCCTCACAAGCATCGCCCAGCCGCCGTCGACCGGCAGATCGACGCCGGTGATCTGGCGTGACACGTCGCTCGCCAGGAACAGGCAGGCATTGGCGACGTCGCTGTCGAGCGTGACGCGCCTGAGCGCGTAATCGGCGGCGTGGCGCTTGGCGGCTTCCTCGACGCTGATGTCGAGCCTTAGCGCCATCTCGGCGCAGACTTTTTCGCGGAAGCGCGGGCCGTCGACCATGCCGGGCGCGACGCAATTGACGTTGATGTTGTATTGCCCGACTTCGAGCGCGAAGCTCTTGGTGATGCCGCGCAAGCCCCATTTCGAGGCCGAATAGGCCATGCGCCCGGCGCGGCCGCGCATGCCGAAGGTGCCGCCGACATTGACCATCTTGCCGTAGCGCTGCGCGATCATCGCCGGCAGCACGGCGCGCATGGTGTGGAAGCAGCCGTTCATGTTGAGCGTGACGATGTCGTCGAATTCTTCCGGCGTGGTCTCGACCCCGGTCTTGCCGATCGGCCCCGAGCCGCCGGCGACGTTGACCAGAATGTCGATGCGGCCGCCGAAGGCCGCCTTGGTCTTCTCCGCCGCATCGACGCATTGCTGCGGCACCGGTGAGATCGCACGGCACGATGATGGCCTGGCCGCCGGCCGGCCTTGACCATCGTCGGCGACCGGCTCGATGGCGGCGTGGTCGCGCCCGAGCAGCGCCAGCGCGGCGCCCTCGGCGGCGAATGCCGCGCTGATGGCCGCGCCCATCCCCTTCGCCGGGCCGGTGATCATCGCCACCCGGCCATTGAGATTCAACTCCATGTCACGCCCCCGTTCCGCGACGTTGCTCGAGCGATTGGCAGCATTGCTCGCTCCGTCAGTGGACGGAGAGAGCCGATGCGTTCAGTGGTTTAGAACAGCTTCTTGGGCAATTCGATCGATCGGCGGCAGGAAGGCGGGGGTGAAGATTTCATCGACCGTCGGTGTCCGCGGCAGGTTCTCGGCATCGACCAGAATGTCGATTGCGCGCTTCGAGTCGCGACCGGGTCGATATTGCCGAGCCCGATCTTGGCGATCTCCGGGATGGTTCATCTCGTCCTTGAGCGTGGCGTCGAGCCGTTCGCGCTCGACCGCGACCTTGATCAGCGGCTCGCGCTTGGCGACCGCGGCGACTGGCGGCGTCCGGGTCCTTGAGCGCGTCCTCGAATGCCGTGATTGATCGCGGCGACGAGCCCCTTCACCGCCTCGGGATTGTCGTTGGACGAGCTTCTTCGAGACGATGATGCCGTTGGAATAAAGGTCCATGCCGTAATCGCCGTAATTGATGAAGCGGATATCCTTGTCGGGATCGACGCCGATCAGCTTCGCCGAAAAGCGGATGGTGTTGACATAGCCGAACACGCCGTCGACCTGGCCCTTCATCAGCATCTGCTCGCGCAGGCTCGGCTGCATGTTGGTGATGCTCGACCTTGGTGCAGTCGATCTTGGCGATCTTGCAGAAGGCCGGGAACAGCTTGAGCGCGCCGTCGCCGGTCGCGCCGCCGAGCGTCTTGCCTTCGAGATCCTTCGGCGTCTTGATCGGGCTGTCGGCGCGCACCGCGATGGTGAAGGGCGGCCGGTTGTAGATGACGTAGACGCGCGATCGGCGCGTCGTCCGGCTTCTTGGCGGCGAATTGGATCAGCGCGTTGATGTCGCCGAAGCCGACGTCATAGGTGCCGTTGGCGACCAGCGGGATCGGCGCGCCGGAGCCGTTGCCCTGGTCGATGGTCATGTCGAGGCCGGCGGCTTTGTAGTAGCCGCGGTCGTCGGCGAGGAAGAACCAGCCCTGCGGGCCCTGGTATTTCCAGTTCAGCACCATTTTCAGCTTGGTCTGCGGCGGCGGCGGGCGCCGCGGCGGCGAACGGGCACGCTCAGTGGCGATCGCGGCGGCAAGCGCGATGACGTCAGCGAGCGGCTGGTCGACGGTCATGGATGTCGGGCTCCTGCTCGGCGGATGTCGAAAGGCTGCGTCTCGCGATGGCGCGTCGGTTCGGCCCGGCATCCGAAACGCGAAGCACGTTGACCGGAGCCTAGCGCCGACGAGCGTTGCCATCTGCCGCCGATTTCTCGCTAGAGTGATGCCGAAAAGGCATTACTCTAGGCCGGCCGGGCCCACGCCGAGACAGCATCGCCAAGCAGCAGCGTCATGAAACACCTGCGGATATTGAACTATGTCGATGAGGTCGCGCGCGCCGGCTCGATCCGCAAGGCGGCCGAGCGGCTCAATGTCACCGCCTCCGCGGTCAATCGCCGCATCGCCGACCTGGAAGAGGAACTCGGCGCGCCGCTGTTCGAGCGGCTGCCGCGCGGCGTGCGGCTGACCGCGGCCGGCGAGGTCTTCGTGCATTATCTGCGCGAGCAGAGCGGCGAAGTCGAGCGCATGAAGTCGCAGATCGAGGACCTCAAGGGGCTGCGCCGCGGCACCGTGCGCATCGCCTGCAGCCAGGCGCTGGCGCTCGATTTTCTGCCGCGCCGCATCGGCGAATTCCGCAGGACCCATCCGTTCGTGTCCTTCGACCTCAAAGTCGCCGACCATGACTGGGCGATGGCGGCGCTCTCGGCCTACGAGGTCGATCTGGTGCTGGTGTTCCGGCCGCGTTTTCTCGCCAGCTTCCAGCCGCTGATGACGCTCGAACAGCAGCTGGTCGCGGTGATGGCGAAGAACCACCCGCTCGCCGGCAAAAAGCTGCTGCGGCTCACCGATTGCGCCGGTTATCCCGTTGCGCTGCCCGACCGCTCGATCGGCGGGCGGCAACTGCTCGAGGAATTCTCCGCGCGCACCGGGCTCACCTTCAAGCTCGCGGCGGAATCGAACTCGTTCGAAATGCTGCGCGGGCTCGTCATCCATGCCGGCGTGATCTCGTTTCAGATCAAGATCGGCACCCTGCCGGCCGGCAACAAGCTCGGCGTCATCGCCCGCGACATCGACGGCCGCGACGTGCCGCGCGCGAACCTCGTGTTCGGCCATTTGCGCGGGCGCAATTTGCCGATCGCGACGGCGGTGTTCGCCGAGGCGCTGCGCCGGGAGCTCGAGGCGATGCGGGGGCCGGAGCAGGGGGGCGGAAGATGGCGGCGGGCGTGCGGGCGCGGTAGTCCGGCCGGTCTCTCTGGACGACGATGCAACCAGCCTCTCCGACAGCTCCGTTGCGCCTGCGGCGACTCTTTGCGACATACGGGGCGCAGAGCCGGAGGCCCAAGTCGCCTCGAGGCCGGGGGGGTGGCGATGTCGGTAATCAACGTCCGTTCGTATCCGAAAAGCTGGGCGGGCATCCTGGTGGCATTCGCTTCGGCTGTCGCGTTCGCGCTGTCGAATGGTGCAGCCAATCTTGCCTATCACGGGGGTAGCAACGCGCTCACTGTCGCGACCGTCCGGTTCTTGCTGACGTCGATGACACTCGTCCTTTGGCTGGGCTGGGGCCGCATTTCATTGGCGCTCACGCGACGCGACACGGCGATCGCCGTTGGTCTCGGGCTTGTAACCGCACTCTACTCGTGGGCGTTGCTCAAGTCGTTCAATTCGATTCCCTTCGCCTTGGCGATACTCATCTTCTATTTGTTTCCGTTGATATCGGCCGCGATCGTCGGCCTGCTCGGTTGGGAGAAATTCGGGTGGCGAACGGTCGCCGCCATTGTGTTGGCTTTGATCGGACTTGCGTTGGCGCTCGACCTGCGCACCGGCAATCTCGATGTCGGAGGCGTCGCATTGGCGCTGCTTGCAGCCGTCGGTTGGGCCGGCGTGATTACCGTCTCCAGCCACGTATTCGGCAAGGGGGACGCGCGGCCGCTGACGCTCTGCATGATGGCGGCTGCGAGCGCATTGTTGCTGATAATCTGCCTCGCGACTGGCGAGTTCGCCTTGCCTCGGACCTCTGCCGGCTGGATCAGCTTCTTGGTTGCTTCCGAACTCTATGGGTTCGCCATCATCGCGTTCTTTGTTGCCATATCGATGATCGGGCCATTGCGGACATCGCTCATTGCCTATGCGGACGCGATCATTTCCGCTGGCCTTGGCGTCTTCTTGCTCGGTCAAGCGCTGACAGTCGTTCAACTTGTCGGGATCGCGTTGGTCATCGTCGCGTTGGTAGGCGCTACGCTGTCAAAATAGCGAAGCTCACGACGGCACGGACGGGCTGCCACCCCCTACGCGTGCTGCGCCACGGCCTTCAGCGCATCGAGCGCATCCTGCAGGACCTTGCGGATGTGCGGGGCGCGCGCGGCGTCGATCATGTCGGCGTTGAGATAGAAATCGAGCCCGGTCTGGTGTTCGCTGAAGACGTGGATGGCCGCGCCGGTCGCGTCGACGATGCCGTTGACGGCGTAGGGCACGACCTCGCGGCTGATGCCTTTCATGGTGATCGGTGGGAGCTGCTGCGCGCGCACGACGTCGCGCACCAGCGCGTAGGTCTCGTAGCTGATCGACGATGTGGCCGGCCTCCGCGATCGATTGCAGCCGCGCGGCGAGGTTCGCCTCGGCGCCGATGATGGTGTAGTCCATGCGGTCGTCGCTGCCGAAATTGCCGACGTTGCAATAGCCGGTGTTGATGCCCATGCGCACCCGGAACGGGTGCTCGATGCCGGCGTTGCGCCATTTGGCGTTGAGCCCGGCGATGCGGTCCTGCATCTCGATCGCCATGCGCAGGCACGCCTTGGCGTCTTCGCCGGCGCCCCTGGTTTCCGGATCGCCGAAGAAGATCAGCATGGCGTCGCCGACGAATTTGTCGATGGTGCCGCCGCGCGCGAGCGCGATCTTCGACATTGCGGTGAAGTACTCGTTGAGGAGCTGCGTGATCTGCTCGGGCTGCAGCCGCTCGGTGGTCGCGGTGAAATCCTTGATGTCGGAAAAGAAGATCGTGAGCTTCTTGCGCTCGGTGTGGATAGTCACGTCCTTCTGGCCGCTGAATATGCTTTTGTAGATTTGCGGCGACAGATAGCGTGAGATCTTCATGGACATCGCCGCGAGGAATTCGTTGGCGGTTTCGAGTTCGCCGTTGATGCCCTGGATCAGCGCGGCCTGCCGCCGCTGCAGCGCGATGAACAGGATCCCGACGGCGGCGACGAGGATGAAATAGGCCAGCAGGTATTTGAGCGCGAACAGGTCGTCGCCGATCGGCTGCGCGATCGTCAGTTCCTGGAGGCCGCGAACGTCGCCGACTTTCCAATCGCGTTTGGGACTTTCCGGATGCGAATTGTGGCAGCTCACGCAAGCCGCGCCCATGATGACGGGCGACAGCAGGCGGACCCGATCGACCAACGAGAGAACTCGACACCAGGTTCAGCACCTGATTGGGATTTTGGCGCAGGCTGCGCAGCGCGTCGGTCTCGACCGCGTCGAGCTGGTGCGGCGCGCGGTTGGCGAACGGGTAATCCGAGACGAAGCGATAGAGGATCGAGTGCTGCTGCGCGCTGATCACCTGGCCGAGCTCGAGCGACAGCGTCGCCGGGATCGGAATGGCGCCGGGAATGTCCTGGTAATTATGCACCACTCTGGTGGCGATGCCCGGCGCGGCGAGGATGCGGCCGACCACGTTGGTGGCATAATAGCTGCGCACGCTGCCGATGATGGAATTGAGATCGCTCGCCTGGCGGCGCAGGCTCGTTTCGGTGAGGTTTGTCAGGTCCAGCCACACGGCCAGCGGCAGGCCGACCAACATCAAGACGACCAAGAGCGTCAGGACGAACCCCATTTTGGTCGCGGCGATGGTCTTCATGTTCTGCTGTCCGTGTCTTGCTGCCGGCGAACCTCGTTCGCCCCGACCCCAGAACGATTAAAATCCTTTGCTATCTGATCAAATCCAGTCCTTTAATTTGAACCAAATCAGCGGCACCAGCGCGGTTACGACCATCACGGCGAGCGCATAAGGGTAGCCCCAGGTCCAGTTCAGCTCCGGCATGATCTTGAAGTTCATGCCGTAGACGCCGACCACCAGGACCGGCGGAATTCCGACCACCGAGGCGACGGTCAACACCTTTATCACGTCGTTCTGATCGATATTGATGAGGCCGGTGGCGGCGTCCTGCAGCAATTGGATGCGGCCGACCAGAGCCTCGGCGAAATGCACCAGCGAGGCGATGTCGGAGGAGGCGATCTGCAGCCGGTTGGAGAGGTCCCGCGGTATCCAGTCGCGGGCGCGCTCGATGGTGAATTTCGCCATGCGATCGAGGCAGACCAGGGTGTAATGGATGCGCCCCATGCGTTCGCTGGTACGGCCGGTGCGGATCATCAGCCGGCGCAGCAGCGCGGTCTCATGGGTCAGTCGCCGGCCCCGCGCCTCGTCGCGATGAAAGATGACGTGCGAGGCCTCGTCGAGGTCGCGGCTGCTCGCTTCCAGAAGGTCGGCCATGCGGTCGACCAGGACTTCGATCAGCCGCACGAACGCCAACGCCGGATCGAGCTTGTCCACGCCCGCCAGTTCGGCGATCACGGTGTCGAACGCCGCCAACGGCGCGGACCGCACGGTCATCAGCACATGGTTCGACAGCACGAAGCCGGTCGGCGCCACGATCCACGGCTCGTTGTCCCTGGCGACGATGAGCGGCGCGGTCAGATAGAGCGCCTCCTTTTCGACCCGCAGCCGGCTGGTGGTCTCGATCTCCGCCAGTTCCTCCTTGGTCGGCACCCGCAGTGCAAACGCGCTCTCGAACGCGGTCCGTTCCGCTTCGCTCGGTTCGAGGAGGTCGATCCAGGCGGCAGCGGACAATGGGCGGCCGCCGGCTCGATCGGTGGGGTAGGCGCTGAGCATAGAGGGGGCTGCGAAGCTGGGTGAATGTGGGCCGCACTATGGATCAGCAGTTGGCGAATGGCGAATAGCGAATGGGGAGTGGCGAGTAGCGAATGGCGAATGGGGGGAGACGGCGCCGATCCCCCATTCGCCATTCGCCATTTCGCCATTCGCCCCTTCCCGCCGCATAACCTTCTGGAATCATTGAGAAAGCCGTTAATCGGGCGTTAAACGCCGCGGCTTACGGTGAGTCAAGCCGGCGTTCGGGGCGCCGGCGGCGCGGCCGCGAAAGCGTCTTCCTGTCAGTATGTTGCGTTGGTCGAGTGTGGTCATGGCGTGCGTTTGCACCATCCGGAAGGCGCTGGCGCTCGGCTTGTTCCTGCTGGTTGCGGCGTCTTTCGCATTGTCCTTGGCGCCGGCCACGGCGGCCGGGGATCCGACCAAGTCCGATCTGACGGTCGACACGAGCGGCGGCTACGCCCGGCTCGTGTTCGCGATGAGCGACGACATCGACGCCAGCGTGCACATGTCCGGCAACGTGCTGATCATCAATTTCGGCAGTCCGATCAGCGTCACCGTGGACCGGCTGTCGGCGCAGGCGCCCGATTACGTCGCGGCGGCGCGGCGCGATCCGGACGGCAAAGCGGTGCGGATCGGGCTCGCGCGCAAGCTCAAGGTCAATTCCATCGTCGCCGGGCACAAATTCTTCGTCGATCTCATGCCGGACAGCTGGACCGCCGCGCCGCCGTCCTTGCCGCAGGACGTGATCGACGAACTGGCCCGCCGGGCGCGCGAAGCGACGCGGCTCGAACGCCTCGAGCGCCAGGCCGCGCAGCAGAAGAAGGTCGCGCCGGTGCGCGTGCGCGTCGCCACCCAGCCGACCTTTACGCGTTACGTCTTCGCGCTGCCGGATCAGACGGCGGTCACGGCGGAGCGCGCCGCCGACCGGCTCACGCTGGTGTTCGACGCGCCGATCAAGTTCGACTTCGGCGACGCCGAGGCCGAGTTGCCCGCGGCCATCGCGGTGATCAAATCGGAGGTCGAGGAGGCCTCGACGCTGGTGCGGTTCTCGTTTGCGGAAAAAGTCGACGTGCGCAGCTTCCGCGACGACCAGACCTATGTCGTCGACGTCGACCATGCCCCCAACAAAGCGGCCGCAAAGAGCGGGGCGGCCGAGAATGCGACGCCCGGCATGATCCGCGCCGCCGCGGCGCTCGAAAAGGCCGCCGCCGAAAGCTCCGCGCCAGCCGCGCCGGTGCCCGCGCCCGCTCAGGAGCAACCGCACGTCGCGCCGCCGGCGACGATTGCGGCGAACGCGCCCGACGCGCCCGCGGCCGAGCTGAAAATCGTGCCGCCCGCACCGCAAGCCACGCCGCCGGCGCCAACACCACCGCAAGCCGCGCCACCGCAAGCCGCGCCGTCAGCGTCGTCCGCGGAGATGAAACCCGCCCCGCCCGCGCCGGCGACGCAACCGGCCGCCTCAGCGGCACCCACGGCCCCCGCCGCGCCGGCGCCGGAGGCGAAGCCGGCAGCTTCCGCGCCGAATACAAGTTCGGCCGACACTGTCGCGGTCGAGTTGTCCCGGCAAGGCGTCAATCTGATGCTGTCGTTTCCCTTCCCGACGGCCACGGCTGGCGCGGTGTTTCAGCGCGCCGACACGCTGTGGATCGTGTTCGACGCCAAGGCCGTCATCGACCTCTCGGCGCTCGACGGCGAAGCGACCCGGACCATCCGCGACGCCGAGTTCACGCGCACGCCCGACGCCGCGATCGTGCGCATCAGGCTCGATCGTCCGCGCCTTCAGAGCGTCACGACCGAAGGCGCGGTCTGGACCGTGACGATCGGCGACGCCGTGCTCGACCCGCCGCGCGCGCTCGAACTCACCCGCAACGTGGTGGGTCACAACCGCTCCACCGTGACCATCGCGTTCGAACGGCCGCAGCGGCTGCACCGCATCGCCGACCCGGAGGTCGGCGACCAGCTCTTCGTCGTCACCGCCGCGCCGCCGATCCGCGGCTTCCTCAATCCTCAGGACTTCGTCGAATTCCGCGCGCTGGCGTCGGCCCAGGGCGTGGCGATCGTGCCGCGTGCGGACGACCTCGAGGTCGGGCTCACCCCGGACAAGGTCGTGATCGGCCGGCCGAGCGGCCTCATCCTGTCGAATTCGCTGCAGAGCGTGCTGCGCGGCAGCGGCTTGCGGCCGATGATGTTCGATTCGCAGCTGTGGGGCTTCGACCGCGGCGCCACCTATGGCGAACGGCAGGCGAACCTGATTGCCGCCGCGGCCGCCGCGCCCGCCGGCAAGAAGACGATGCAGCGGCTCGATCTCGCCCGCTTCTACCTCGCCCGCGACATGTTTCCGGAAGCGAAGGGCGTCCTCGACGTGGTGCTGGCCGACCAGCGCCCCGCCAACGAGGACGCGTCCGCGACGGTGCTGCGCGCGATCGCCGAACTGATGATGAACCGGCCCGACGACGCGCTGCGCGACCTCGCCAATCCCGTCGTCGGCGATCAGCACGACGCGCCGCTGTGGCGGGCGCTCGCCTATGCGCGGCAGGGCAAATGGGCGCAGGCGCGCCAGGACTTCAAGAGCGTGGAAGCCTCGATCGCCACGCTGCCGATCGAGCTGCAGCGCATCGCGCTGATGGAAGAAATGCGCGCGGCCATCGAGGTCGGCGATTTCGGCGGCGCCGCCGACGACCTCAACGATCTCGAGACCATCGGCGTGCCGCGCGAGCTGCGGCCCGCGGTATCGGTCCTGGTCGGCCGCCTGGCGGAAGGAACCGGCCATCGCGACGATGCGCTCAACGCCTACCGGGCCGCGGCGGAGTCGGTCGACCGCCCGGCCGCGGCGCAGGGCCGGCTGCACGAGACGCTGCTGCGCTACGCGCTCGGCGATCTCAAGCGCGACGAGGTCGCGAGCGAATTGGAAACGCTGACCACCATCTGGCGCGGCGACGACACCGAAGTCGAGGCGCTGCAGGTGCTGGCGCGGATTTACACCGAAGAGGGCCGCTACCGCGACTCGTTCTACGTCATGCGCAGCGCGATGGCGGCGCATCCGACGTCCGACCTGACGCGCCGCATCGAGGAAGAAGCGGCGGCGACGTTCGAGACGCTGTTCCTCGGCGGCAAGGGCGACGCGCTGCCGGCGGTCGACGCGCTCGCCTTGTTCTACGACTTCCACGAGCTGGTGCCGATCGGCCGCCGCGGCGACGAAATGATCCGCCGGCTCGCCGACCGCCTGGTGGCGGTCGATCTGCTCGACCAGGCGGCCGAGCTGTTGCAGTATCAGGTCGACCATCGCCTGCAGGGCGCGGCGCGCGCGCAAGTGGCGACGCGGCTCGCGGTCATTTATCTGATCAACCACAAGCCGGATCGCGCCTTGGCGACGTTGCGGGCGACGCGCACGGCGGATGTCGCGACCGAGATGCGCCAGCAGCGGTTGTTGCTCGAGGCGCGGGCCTTGTCGGATCTGCAGCGCCACGACGTCGCGCTGGAAGTGATCGCCAACATCGAGGGCCGCGAGGCGATCAGGCTGCGCTCCGATATTCTCTGGGCGGCGCGGCGGTGGCGCCAATCCGCCGAGCAGATCGAGCTCTATTACGGCGACCGCTACAAGGAATGGCAGCCCTTGAACGCGGACGAGCGCACCGACATTCTGCGCGCCGCGATCGGCTACGCGCTCGACGAGGACACGCTCGGCCTGGGCCGGTTCCGCGAGAAATACGCCGCGAAAATGGCGCAGACGCCGGACGCCCATGCGTTCGAAATCGCGACCATGCCGCTCGGCACCGGCGGCACCGAATTCCGCGACATCGCCCATGCCGCCGCGTCGGTCGACACCCTCGAAGGCTTTTTGCGCGACATGCTGGCCCGCTATCCGGAATCGAGCGCGCCGCCGCCGAGCGCGCCGGCGGCCGCGCCTTCGGCCCCGGCGCCAGCGGCTGCCGCGCCTGCAACCACCGCGCCCGCGGCTGCGGCGCCGGCAAAGGCGCCGTCGGCCAAGGCATCCGATACGCGAGCCGCCGCGCCGGCATCACCGCGCGCCGCCGCGCGCGCTTCGCAACGCACCGCCGGCGTCGCGCATCGGTCGCCGGCCGCGGCCTCGCCGACGGCAAAAACGAAGGCCCCGACGAACGGCCGGGGCCTTCTCAAAACATTATTGGCCCGTTCCGAAGCGCGATAGTTCGACGAACGCGCTTCAACAAAAGCTCAGTGGTGCCAAAACAGCGCCAACAGAATGACCACCGGCAACGGCACGCCCAACAGCCACAACAGCGCTCCGCGTCCAAAGCCCATGACGTTTCCTCCGACCTGATTTGTTTGTCGGAGATTCAACGCGGGCCGGCTGCGATGGTTCCGGCAGCGAGCGGCGATGCCTGCGAGCGCATGATCCGCGCTAGCGGTGGAGCACGTCGAGGGCCAGTCCGTGCGATGCTTGCGTCAGCCGGTCGTCGTTGGTCCAGAGCGCATCGCAGCGATGATGCTGGGCGCATGAAAGGTGCAACGCATCCGGCGTCCTGAGGCCAAAGCGAGCACGAAGTTGGGCGGCTTGCAGATAGACCTCTTCAGGTAACGGAAGCAGGACGAAGAGCTCGAACAACTCGGTGAAATCGCGCTGTAGGACCGGATCGCCACGTTTGATCGGCCCGACGAGGCATTCGCATTTTACCAATGGCGAGATAGCGAATTGCGCCTGCGCAGCTCCTGCCATGGCGCCGGCGACCGCATTGCCCCAAGGTGGACGGTCTTCGGTGAGATAAATCAGTAGGCAGGAATTGAGATAGATCAATCCCACGACGCTCTTTCCTCCGCGATGGTAGCGTCGATTTCCTCTGCTGAGCGGCGCGCATACGGGGGAAGGTGACGTTTCTTGAGCCAGTCGAGAATGCCGCGTGCGTTGCCGGCACCCGCGGCGCCGGCGGTCGGCTGGACCGGCACGAGCTTCGCCACCGGCTCGCCCCGGTTGGCGATAACGACCACTTCGCCGGCCTGCACCGATTTGATGAGTTGGGACAAGCGGTTCTTCGCCTCTAGGATGTTGACTTGCATCGCCTTTGCTCCCAAGCGGGCTTGTCATCAAGGCTAGCATATATGGCTATGTTGGCCAAGTTGCGAGCAAGAGCGATGATCCGAAAGGTCGCCGTATGCTCAGAGGCGGCAAAGCACGCACAACAAAATTCGTCCTTCCTTCGTCGGCCGCGGCTCGTCGTTGTCCTTAAGTCCCGTAGCTCTGAATGAGCGAGCCCGCGACCAGGGTCCAGCCGTCGACCAGGACGAAGAAGATCAGCTTGAACGGCAGCGACACCACGACCGGCGGCAGCATCATCATGCCCATCGACATCAAGACGGAGGCCACCACCAGATCGATGATGAGGAACGGCAGGAACAACAAAAAGCCGATCTCGAAGGCGCGCTTGAGCTCGGAGATCATGAAGGCGGGGACGAGGATGCGCATCGAGAGGTCTTCCGGCTTGTCCGGCGGCTTCTCGCCCGACATGTCCATGAACAATTGCAGGTCCTTGTCGCGGACGTTCTTCTCCATGAAGCCGCGGATCGGGCCGGAGGCGCGGTCGAACGCTTCGGGGACGCTGATCTCGTTGGCGACCAAGGGCTTGACGCCGACGTTGTAGACGCGGTTGAGCACTGGCCCCATCACGAACGCGGTCAGAAACAAAGCAAGCGAGATGACCACCGAATTGGGCGGCGAGCTCGCGGTGCCGAGCGCGGTGCGCAACAGCGACAGCACGACGACGATGCGGGTGAACGAGGTCATCATCACCAGGATCGACGGCGCGAGCGAGAGCACCGTGAGGAGCGCGATCATCTGGATGACGCGCTCGTTGAGCCCGCCGCCGCCGGCGGCGCCTTGACCGAAATTGATGCTGATGTCCTGGGCGGCGAGCGGCGTCGCCGACACAATCAGAGCCGCTACTGAGGCCGCCACCGTTTTGACACGGACGCGGCGGCCCCAAGCAAATGCCATCAGGTTTTCCCTGCCGGACGGCCTAACAAGCTCGCCATCTCTTGTTCGAGGCTGTCGTAAAGTCCCTTGCCTTGGCCGTTGCGGCTGTCGGCCGGCTTGGGCTCGGCGGTTCTGGCTTCCGCGGGCCTGGCTTCTGCGGGCCTGGTTTCTGCGGGCCTGGTGTCGGTAAGCCTGGCCTCGGTAGGCCTGGCTTCAGGTGGTCTCGCTTCGGCCGGCCTGGCTTCCGCCGGCCTTGGCTCGAAGCCTTTGGGCGGCTCGTGAGCTTTGGCCTCGGCGCGCGGCGGTCTCGCCTCGGCGGCGCGCGGCATGCGCGGCGCGGGAGGAGGCGGGGGCGGCGGCAGTGCCTCTTCGAACTCTTCCGTGGCGGGTTTGGGCGGCGGCGCTGCCGGTCGCGCCAGCGGTGCGCGGCTTTCGGCCGCAGGTTTGGGCTTGCGCAAAGCGGCTTCGAGGCGATGCGCCATTTCAGCAAGGCTCTGGTCGGCCGTGGCGTCGGCTTCGTCCGCTTGCGGCAGGCGCGGTTCGTACGCCTGCGCGCGCGCCGGCGCGCGGCCGCGCGGCGGCACCGGCCGTGCCGCGATCTCTTCCGCAAGCGCCGCGAGCGTTTCGCGCGGCGGACGCGGTGGCGGTTCGGGATGATGGGCGAACGGCGCGAAGTCGACGTCTTCCGGCAGCGGCTCCATGCGCGGCGCCGCGCGCGGCGGCGGCGCGGCGGGCTCCGGCTGCAGCGGCCAAGCGCCGTGCTCCGGCAACGGCATCGCCCGCGGCGGCGCTTCCGGTACCGGCGCGCGCGCGACCGGAACATCGCGGGTCGCGGCCGCTGCGGCGCGCACGATGTTTGATTCCACGACCACGTCGCTCGGGCCGCCGATCATCAACAGATGCTCGATATTGTCGCGGCGCACCAGGATCAGGCGCCGCCGCGTGTCGACGGTCGCATAGTCGATCACCGCCAATCGCGGCTGGCGTCCGCGCGCCGAAGAGGCGCCGAGCCGGCCGGCGCCGAAGCGGCGGACCGCCCACGCGGTGCCCCCGATCAGCCCCAGCACGATGAGGAATGCCAGGAAAAAGCGCACGGCAAGCGGCATTCCGGCGCCGAACAGAGCCTCGAACATTCGCCTAACTCCCCGTCTTCTGGAGGCGGTCCATTTAGAGGCGATCCATCGCTTCCAATGGTTAACGCCCCCGGCAGCATTTGCCGCCACGAATACTAACAAAGAATTAAAACCAAGAGGCGAATTAACCCCCGGTCCCCGACATTGCAGCATTTCTATGGTAAACGGCGGATTAATGGCGAAACCGGCCAAAACCTCGTCTTAACCGGGTGTTAACCATACGCCCGGCAAACTCTGCCTAGTAGAAGACGAGGCAGGCCGGCCATGCCGATCTCCGATATCCCGATCCTGTCGATGTTGCGCACGCGCATGCAATGGCATCAGGCGCGCCAGCGCATTCTCGCCGAAAACGTCGCCAACGCCGACACGCCCAACTACCGCGCGCGCGACCTCGCGCCGCTCGAATTTCGAACGCACGCTGACGTCGTCCTTGGCGCTGGCGCGTACCGAGCCCGGCCATATCGGCGCGAGCGGCGGCGCCGATTCCCAGTTCGCAGACGACACCGACCCGCACTACGAAATCCGTCCGCGCGGCAAGGCGGTCAGCCACGAAGACGAAATGCTCAAGCTCGCCGGCAACCAGATGGACTACGACGCGGTGACCTCGCTCTACACGCGCAGCCTCGCGCTGATCAAAATGGCGGTCGACAAATAAGCCGGGCGGCGACGCGTAACGCTGGAGAGCGGAAGCTCGGGAGTCTCGCCATGATGGACTTCATCAAATCGATCGCGATCGCCGCGACCGGCATGCGCGCGCAGGCCGGCCGCATGCGGGTCATCTCCGAAAACCTCGCCAACGCCAATTCGACCGCGACCACGCCGGGCGGCGATCCCTACCGGCGCCGCATCGTGACCTTTCGCGCCGAATTCGACCGCGCGCTCGACGCCAATGTGGTCGAGCTCGGCCGCGTCGCCAGCGACCAGTCCGATTTCCGCGTCAGGCACGAGCCGGACAACCCGGTCGCCGACGCCAAGGGCGAACGTCAAATATCCCAACGTCAACACGCTGGTCGAAATGACCGATCTGCGCGACGCCCAGCGCTCCTATGAAGCCAACCTCAACGTCATCTCGTCGACGCGCCGCATGCTCCAGCGCACGCTCGATATCCTCAAGAGCTAGGTGAAACATGCCGACACCCGCCGTCGCCGCCAATGCCTATGCCGCGCTCGCCCGCATGGGCGAGCAGACCGTCGAGCCTCGGCCGCGACACCGCGGCGCAGAGCGGACCGAATTTCGGCTCGGTGCTCAAGGACGTCATGCACGCGGTCAGCGATCTCGGCCACAAATCGGACGCCCAGGCGCAGGCGGTGGCCACGGGCAAGGCCAACATGATCGACGTCGTCACCGCGGTGGCCGAAAGCGAGACGGCGATCCAGACGCTGGTCTCGGTGCGCGACAAGGTCATCGCCGCCTACGAGGACATCTTGAAGATGCCGATCTGAAGGTTCGTCTCGCCGCGCTCGTCACCCTGAGGTGCGAGCGCGAGCGAGCCTCGAAGGGTGCTGCTCGGACGTTTCGGCCGATCCTTCGAGGCCCGCGCTGCGCGCGGGCACCTCAGGATGACGATGCAAAGCGAGGGAAGAACAAACAAATGACCGGACCGGAAGTGATGGACGTGGCGCGCGACGCGATCGTGACGCTCATTCTCGTCGCCGCGCCTTTGATGCTGGTCGGCCTGGTGGTCGGCGTCGTCGTCTCGCTGTTCCAGGCGCTCACCCAGATCCAGGAGCAGACGCTGGTCTTCGTGCCGAAGATCCTGGCGATCTTCCTCGCCATGCTGATCGCGCTGCCGTTCATGGCCGACGCGCTGCACAGCAATTTCCTGCGGATCGCCGCGCACATCACCAGCGGTGTGAACTTGCGGACACGAGAGGTCACGTAGAGCCGTGCGCATCGACTGTCGCGTTCCTGCCGGCGCTCGGGGCCGCGTTCCTTTTGGTGTTCGCGCGCACCGGCACCATGCTGATGCTGCTGCCGGGACTGGGCGAGCAGAACATCTCGTCGCGGATGCGGCTCACCGTCGCGCTCGTGCTCGCCGCGGTGCTGCTGCCGCTGCATCGCGACGCCTATCACATCGATCCCGGCGCGCTGGCGCCGGCCATCGTGCATGCTGGTCGAGGAGATTCTGATCGGCGCCATGCTCGGGCTGACCGCCCGGCTCACCATCTCCGCGCTCGAAGTCGCGGGCTCGGTGATCGCCCAGCAGCTCGGCCTCGGCTTCGTCACCGCGGTCGATCCGACCCAGGGCGAGCAGGGCGCGATCGTCGGCAATTTCCTCACCATGCTCGGCATCACGCTCGTGTTCGCGACCGACATGCATCACCTCGTCATCGCCGCGCTCAACGACAGCTACACGCTGTTCGCGCCGGGCGAGGTGCCGGCGGCGGGCGACGCCGCCGCGCTCGATCACCAAGATCGTCGCCGGCGCGTTTCGCATCGGCATCCAGCTCTCGGCGCCGTTTCTGGTGTTCGGGCTGATGTTCAATATCGGGCTCGGCGTGCTGTCGCGGCTGATGCCGCAGATGCAGGTGTTCTTCGTCGCCCTGCCGCTGTCGATCCTGCTCGGGCTGTATGTTCCTCGTGCTGGTGCTCGGCGCCATGATGGGCGTGTTCCTCGATTATGCCGGCGGCGTCCTCGCGACGCTCGCGCCGCACGCCTGAGCCGTCCGCGATGGCCGGCGAACAGCGACGACAACGAGCGAACACAGAAGACCCGACGCCGAAGCGGCTCGACGAAGCGATCCGCCGCGGCGACGTCGTCAAGAGCGCCGAGGTCAGTACCTGGTTCATGCATCGGCGGCGGCACGCTGACGCTCATGGTGTTCGCGGGGCCGGTGGTGGCGAGCCTGCAAGCGACGTTTCGCGGCCTTCTCGGCAATTCCCATCAGATTCCGACCGACGGTCCGGCGCTGGCGGCGCTGGCGCAGAAGCTCGCGGGCGGAGGTCGGCCGTCGCGCTCGGCGTTCCGCTGCTGCTGCTGTGCGCTCGCCGCGCTTCGCCGGCAACGCCATCCAGCATCGCATCGTGTTCTCGGCCGAGCCGATCATGCCGCAATTGTCGCGAGATTTCGCCGGCGGCCGGTCTCAAGCGGCTGTTCTCGGCGCAGGCGCTGGCCAATTTCGCCAAGGGGCTCGCCAAGCTCGCTGTTGTTCGGCGCGGTGATGGCGGCGCTGCTGTGGCCGCAGCGCGGCCGCCTCGCCGCCATTGTCGGCGCCGATCCGGCGGTGATCCTGCCGTTCACACGGTCGCTCGCGATGCAGATGCTCGGCACGGTGGTGGCGATCCTCGCCATCATCGCCGCCGCCGATTACCTGTTCCAGTACCGGCAATGGTACGAGCGGCAGAAAATGTCGCTGCAGGAAATGAAGGAGGAGTTCCGCCAGACCGAGGGCGATCCGGCCATCAAGGGCAAGCTGCGGCAGATTGCGCACCGCGCGCGCGCGCAAGCGCATGATGGCGGCGGTGCCGAAGGCCTCCGTCGTCATCACCAACCCGACCCACTTCGCCGTCGCCCTGCAATACGAGCGCGGCATGAACGCGCCGGTCTGCGTCGCCAAGGGCGCCGATCTGATCGCCCGCAAGATCCGCGAGGTCGCGGAAGCCCACGACATCCCGGTGGTCGAGAATCCGCCGCTCGCCCGCGCGCTGCACGCGCACGGTCGAGATCGACCAGGAAATTCCGCCGGAACATTACCGCGCGGTCGCCGAAATCATCGGCTACATCATGCGGCTGCGCCGGCGGTGGCGCGGCGGGCTTGCGGTCATGAGGTTCGCCGCGAACCCTCTTGCGATGCGCCGGCCGCACAGGGCACGACATGAGGGTATTTCCGACCATTCGCCGCGGAGACGGGAATCGGGTTCGCTGTGCGAAGCTTCGTTCCCGCAGGCGCGGGGACGAGCGCTCACCATGTGGCGCGAATGGGGCCGCGATGACCGCGCAAATCAGCACCGAGAACTCACGCCGCACGGACTTCCGCCGCAAGGACTTCCGCCACACGGTTCGCAAGGCGGTCGACCGCAGCGCCGGTGCCGGCGCGGCGCGCGCCGGCAGCGTCATTCTGGTGCTGCTGGTGGCGGCCATGCTGGTCGCGGCGGCGACCGCCATCGTCCTGCTCGGCCGCAACAATGCCGAGCCTTACATCCTCGGGCTTCCTCGCGGTGCTCGCCACCATCGGCGTGTTCGCGCTGTTCGCGTTCGCCAGCGGCATCCTGCGGCTCTCGGGCCGCGAGCCGGCGAGCCCGTTGATCAAGGCGCGTGATCGACGAGCGCCTTCGACGGCATTCTCGTCACCGACAATGCCGGCCGCGTCATCTACGCCAATGCCGCCTATCTCGATCTCATCGACGCGGCCGACGCCAACGACATGCGGCCGGTCGAGCGCGTGTTCATCGGCGATGCCGACGCTTCCGAGGCGATCTACCGCCTGCTCAAGGCGGCGCGCGAAGGCACGCGCCTGCAGGAAGAAGTGCGCGTCGCCGGCATGAAGGGCCGGCCGGCGCGCTGGCTGCGGCTGCGGGTGCGCCCGCTCGGCGGCGGCAGGCGCGACGCGCCAGCTCACCGTCTGGTCGCTCAGCGACGTGACGCGCGAGCGCGAGCGGCAGGAAAACGTCTTTCAGGAGTTGCAGCACGCCATCGATTATCTCGATCATGCGCCGGCCGGCTTCTTCTCCGTCGATGGCAAGGGCGATATCGTCTATCTCAATGCCACGCTCGCCAACTGGCTCGATCAGGATCTGGCGCAGGTCGGCTCCGGCGGCCTCAAGCTCGCCGACCTCGTCGCCGGCGACGGCGCCGCGCTGCTGACGACGCTGCGCGCCGCGCCGGGCGAGGTCAAGACCGAGGTGCTCGACCTCGATCTGAAGACCCGCAGCGGCCGCACGTTGCCGGTGCGGCTGTTCCACAAGCTCGCCTTCGGCTCCGACGGCATGCCGGGCGCCTCGCGCACGCTGGTGCTCAATCGCGCCCGCGACGACGGCACCGATCCGCAGCGCGCCGCGGAAATCCGCTTCATGCGCTTCTTCCACCATACGCCGATGGCGATCGCGACCGTCGACCGCGACGGCGGCATCGTGCGCACCAATCCGCTGTTCGCGCGGCTGTTCCACACCGTGCTGCGGCGGCGATGGCGCCGACGGCGGCGATCGTTCGATCGGCGCCGTGGTCGCCGAGCGCGACCGCGCCGCGCTCGAAGCGGCGATCGCCGCAGGCGGCGCCGGGCAAGGGCGACATCGCGCCGGTCGATGCCACGCTCGGCGCGGCCCGCACGGCGAGCGCTTCGGCCGCTTCTACGTCACCGCGGTCGAGGAGGAGGAGCGCGACCAGGAAGCGGCCATCGTCTACGCGCTGGAAACCACCGAGCAGCGCGAACTGGAAACCAAGGTCACGCAGCAGCAGAAGATGGAGCTGGTCGGCCAGCTCGCCGGCGGCATCGCGCACGACTTCAACAATGTGCTCTCCGCCATCATGATGGCGACCGATTTTCTGCTCAACGCCCACAAGCCGACCGACCCGTCGTTCCAGGACATCATGCAGATCAAGCAGAACGCCAACCGCGCGGCGAGCCTGGTGCGGCATCTGCTCGCCTTCTCGCGCAAGCAGACGCTGCGCCCGCAGGTGCTCGATCTCGGCGAGGTGCTGAGCGATCTCACCATGCTGCTGCGCCGGCTGATCGGCGAGAAGGTCGACGCTCGACGTGGTGCACGGCCGCGATCTGTGGCCGGTCAAGGCCGACATCTCGCAGTTCGAGCAGGTGATCGTCAACCTCGCGGTCAATGCGCGCGACGCCATGCCCGAGGGCGGCCGGCTCGGTGCTGAAGACCGCCAACGTCACCGCGCCGGACTGCGCGCGCTTCCACGCCAAGGGCATGCCGGCGGCCGATTACGTGCTGGTCGAGGTGTCGCGACACCGGCACCGGCATTCCGGCAGCGATCCTCGAGCAAGATTTTCGAGCCGTTCTTTTCGACCAAGGAGGTCGGCAAGGGCACCGGGCTCGGCCTGTCCACGGTCTACGGCATCATCAAGCAGACCGGCGGTTTCGTCTATGTCGACACGGCCGAAGGCAAGGGCACGACCTTCCGCATCTTCCTGCCGCGCCACGTCGCCGCCGCGAGAAGGCGCCTCGCGCGCCGCAGCGGCGGCGCTGCCGCAGGCGCCCGATGCGCCGGCGATCGCCGAGCGCTCGCGGCCGCCTCCGAGGTCAAGCGCGCCGGCGACCGCCGATCTTGACCGGCGAAGGCACCATCCTTCTGGTCGAGGACGAGGAGGGCCTGCGCGCGCTCAACGCCCGCGGGCTTGCCTCGCGCGGCTACACCGTGCTCGAAGCCGGCAACGGCGTCGAGGCGATCGACGTTCTGGAAAAATCCAACGGGCGGGTCGACCTCGTCGTCTCCGACGTGGTGATGCCGGAGATGGATGGCCCGACCTTGGCGCAGGAACTGCGCACCCGCAATCCCGACCTGAAGATCATCTTCGTCTCCGGCTACGCCGAAGACGCGTTCGAGAAGCATCTGCCCGATCGCGACAAGGTCAATTCGGCTTCCTGCCGAAGCCGTTCACGCTCAAGCAGCTGGTCGCGGCGGTGAAGGAGACGCTGGCGGCATAGTCGTCATTGCGTGAAGCGAAGCGACGAAGCAATCCAGAATTGGCGGCACTGAATTTGGATTGCTTCGCTTCGCTCGCAATGACGGCTTACTGCACCGGCGCGTCGCTGTGGCAGGCGAGGGGGGCGCTGCCGGCGTCGCCGTGCTGCCAGGGTGTCGGCACATCGCATTTGGTGCAGGCGGCGAGCGCGACGCTCGCGGCGGCGATGACCACAAGGCATCGCGCGCGACCGGCGGCAAAGCGCAGCACTCTCGACATCATTCCCCCGCCCAATCGCACACGCCGCCCCCAAAGCGTCGAACCAAGCGTCGAACCATGCAAGCCGACTGCGGCCGTCTTACGGCGCGATGAGCCAATTGTCAGCGTACCGGCGCCGGATTTCGATTATGTTACCGCGCCCGGGCCGCCGCCGTCATCAGGCCGCGCGGCCGTGAAAGGAGATAAAGTCATGGACATTCGCCCGAGCGGCTCTGCGCCGTCGCGCAAGATGGACGCGCAGTATTTCACCGGCACGGTGTGGGGGGACCCGATCATCGAGGCGCCGGAGCCGGCGCGGGTGCGCGCGATGATCGTGCGCTTCGAGCCGGCCGCGCGCACCGCCTGGCACACCCATCCGCTCGGCCAGACGCTTTACATCGTCTCCGGCGTCGGCAGGGTGCAGACGTGGGGGCAGCCGCCGCGCGAGGTTCGCGCCGGCGACGTGATCTGGATCCCGCCGGGCGAAAAGCATTGGCATGGCGCCGGGCCGACCACGACCATGGTGCATCTCGCCATCCAGGAAGGGCTCGACGGCAAGACCGTCGAATGGATGGAAAAGGTGAGCGACGACCAATATCGCGGCTGAGCGGGCTCAAACCATGCGCTACGAACTCTATTATTAGCCGACTGTCCAGGGCCGCGGCGAATTCGTCCGGCTCGCGCTCGAGGAATCCGGCGCCGACTATGTCGATGTCGCGCGCAAGGGCAAAACCGGCATGGCGGCGATGACGCGGATGCTCGAAAGCAAATCGGCGGCGCGGCCGCCGTTCGCGCCGCCTTTCCTCAAGGTCGGCAAGACCGTCATCGCGCAGACCGCGAACATTCTGTTCTATCTCGGCCCGCGGCTTGCTCTGGCGCCGCGCGACGAAGAGGGGCGGCTGTGGACGCATCAATTGCAGCTCACCATCACCGATCTCGTCGTCGAGATTTACGACACCCATCACCCGGTGACGAGCTGGCTCTATTTCGAGGAGCAGATCCCGTCGGCGCAACGCCGCACCAAGGATTTCTGGCGCTACCGCGTGCCGAAATTCCTCGGCTATTTCGAGCGCGTGCTGCAGAAGAACGGCGGCCAATATCTCGTCGGCCGGCGGCCTGACCTATGTCGACCTCTCGCTGTTCCAGATCGTCGAGGGGCTGCGCTACGCGTTCCCGAAGCGCATGAAGCGGTTCGAGAAGAAGGTGCCGGGCCTGATCGCGCTGCACGACCGCGTGGCGAAGCGCCCGCGCATCAAGGCCTACCTCGCCTCGGAGCGGCGGATTCCGTTCAGCCAATGGGGGATTTATCGGTACTTCAAGGAGCTGGATGGCTGACGTTGCCCGGACGCGGCGCAGCCGCGATCCGGGATCGTCGCAAACACAGCGCGTGTGACGATCCCGGTTCTGCAGCGCACCACTGCGCTTCGCTTCGTGCTGCGCCGCGCCCGGGAAACGGTTTCCGGAACCGCCGAAATACCCTAGTGTCGCGGCGCAGCCGGCCTTGATCCGGCAAATCGCGAATAAAAAAGGAGGATTCGCCGGTGTCCACCACGCGTCCGCTGTCGGAAATTCTGCCGCCGGAAATGACAGAGCTGCAGGTGCGGCCGCTGTTCACGCTGCTGCTCGATGTCGCCCCCGCCATCAATGTCGGCAAGACGCCGGGGGTCGACCGGCGGGTCGGCGTCATCACCGGCGGCCGCTTCGAGGGCGAGCGCCTGCGCGGCGAGTTGTTTCCCGGCGGTGGGAGCGACTGGCAGTCGATACGGCCGGGCGATGGCGCCTGGATGATCAATGTGCGGATCGTGCTCAAGACCGACGACGGCGCCATCATCGGCATGCCGTATACGGGCATCCGCCACGGCCCGCAGGAGGTGCTCGACCGCATCGCCCGCGGCGAGGTGGTCAAGGCGACCGACTATTATCTGCGCATTTCGGCGTCGTTCGAGACCGCCGTCGCCGAAGTACGGCTGGCTCAATTCCATCATCAGCGTCGGCGTCGGCCACCGCTTGCCGGAGGGGCCGATCTATCAGATGTTCGAAATTCTTTAGACGCGCCCTGGACGCCGCCCGGCGAAGGGGCGATGGGCGACGGCCTTGCCCATCGGCCGATGGGCGGCGCTTCGCCGCGGCATTGCGGCGTAACCGGCGCGCCTTGCCGGCCGCTCGGCGCGCGCACTATTGGAAATCCGCAAACGATCGGGCTAAAGCTAGCCGCGGAAAAACGGGCTTGGGTAACGGGGGAGCGCGATGTCGGGCTTTATGCATATTTTCGATCTCACCAACGGCGTCAACATTCTGCGGCTGATCTGCGGGCTGTTCTTCATCCCGCACATCGTCGGCAAGTTCACCGAGCCCGCGACGCTGAACTTCTTCAAGGCCGCCAAGTTCAATCCGCCGGCGACCTGGATGTATGTCGCCGGCACGATCGAGACGGTGCTGACGATCCTCCTGGTGTTCGCGATCTACACGCCCTATGTCGCCGCCATCGCCGCGGCCCATCTGTTCGTGGCCGGCGCTGCGACCTACAAGGTCACCAAGAAGTGGATTTGGGTCATCGGCGGCATCGAATATTGCGTGTTCTGGATGCTCTCGTGCATCGCGCTCGCGGTGCTGACTTGGCCGCATTAGTTTGGCCGTACTAGTTCCGTTGTGCCGATTTCGTTGTCGTAACAGCAGCAACACCGAGCATGGCAACGCTCGCAGGAGCAGCAAGTGATCAGAGCAGCAATCGTCGGCTTGGGCTGGTGGGGCAAGACGCTGGTCGAAGCGGTGGAGGGGAGCGACGTGAT
This sequence comes from uncultured Pseudomonadota bacterium, assembly GCA_963836095.1. Lineage (GTDB taxonomy): Bacteria > Pseudomonadota > Alphaproteobacteria > Rhizobiales > Xanthobacteraceae > BOG-931. The sequence goes on along the minus strand of CAWIHU010000006.1, from coordinate 218,972 downwards.
CGGCTTCGTCGCCGGCACCACCCGCACCATGACGCCGGAAGTCGAGGCCTTCGCCAAGGCGAAGAATTTCGAGCTGGCGCCGAATTACGAGGCGCTGCTGGCGGATCCTGGCATCGACGCCGTGGTGCTGGCGACGCCGCATTCGATGCATGCGGCGCAGGTGATCGCGGCCGCGGCCGCCGGCAAGCACGTGTTCTGCGAAAAGCCGTTCACGCTCACCAAGCAGCAGGCGCAGGACGCCGTGGCCGCCGTCGAGAAGGCCGGCGTCGCGCTCGGCATCGGCTACAATCGCCGCTTCCACCCCGAGATGGTGAAGCTGCGCGACATGATCCGCGCCGGCGAGCTCGGCACCGTTCTGCACATCGAAGCGACGATGACGTTTCCGAACGCGCTGTTCATCAATCCGGCCCATTGGCGCGCCGACAAGGCCGAGACGCCGCTCGGCGGCCTGATGCCGATGGGCGTCCACGCCGTCGACGGCATGATCGATCTATGCGGCCCGATCGACCACGTGTTCGCCCAGAGCTTCCGCCGCGCGGCGCCGGTCGAGAACGACGACGTTACCTCGATCCTGTTCCGCATGAAGGAGGGCATGTCGGGCTATCTCGGCACCATGACCACGACCGGTCCCGGTTTCAGCTTTCAGGTATTCGGCTCCAAGGGCTGGGTGCGGCTCGAGGGCGTCACCCACGTCGTCGGCGCCTCCTCGGAAGAGCGGCGCACGCGGCTGTTCGGCACCTGCAAGTTCCAGCCGGTCAAGGGCGAGACCAAGGTCTGGCAGGCGGCGCCGTTCGATTCCGGCCGCGCCACCATCGAAGCGTTCGCCAAGGCCGCGGCCGGCGGACCGGCGTTCCCGATCCCGCACGGGGAGATCATTCACGGCGTCGCCGCCACCGAGGCCATCATCGCATCGGCCGCGTCGGCGAAAATCGAACACGTCCATTGATCGCAACGATCTCAACCTAATCGCCAGAAATCGCCAGAACAGGAACCCCGCCCATGGATCTCGGCAACGGCCTCGGCCTTCTGACCTATTCGACGCTGGTGCATCCCGCCGACAATTGGGAGCAATTGTGGGCGTCGCTCAACACCTATCTGCCGAAGGTGAAGGCGCGGGTCGCCGGCAACAAATCCTTCGGCGTCTGCATTCGGCTCGCCGCGCCGACCGCCGAAACGCTCGCCAACTCACCTGCCGAGCGCGACAAGCTGAAGAAATTCCTCGCCGACAACGACATGTACATCTACACCGCCAACGCCTTCGTCTACGGCCATTTCAAGGGCGACACGGTGAAGGAGCAGGTCTACGAGCCGGATTGGCGCACCGAGGAGCGCACGCAATACACCATCAACGTCGCCAACGTTTTGGCCGACGTCTGTCCCAGGACCGTCACGCCGTCGATCCAGACCGCGCCGCTCGGCTTCAAGCCGCGCGTCACCGGCCCGGATGTGATCGCGGCCTACACCGAGAATGTGCTGCGCGTGGTCGCGCATTTGATCGCGCTCGAGGACAAGACCGGCTCGACCGTGCAGCTCGCGCTCGAGCCGGAGCCGTTCTGCTTCCTCGAGACCACCGACGAGTCGATCGCCTTCTTCCGCGATCACCTCTATTCCGGCGCGGCGGTGGAGAGGCTCGCCAAGCTCGCGCGCATCCCGATCACCGAGGCGATCGCCGCGCTGCGCCGCCATCTCGGCATCGTCTACGACATCTGCCATCAGGCGGTCGAATACGAGGACATCACCGCGTCGCTGCAGAAGCTGGTCGACGCCGGCGTGCCGGTGTTCAAGCTGCAGGAAGCCGCCGCGCTCTACGTGCCGGAGGTCAACCAAGCCGCGGTCGATACGCTCAAGCGCTACGCCAAGACCATCTACCTCACCCAGACGCTCGAGAAGCGCGACGGCAAGATCACGCGCTATCTCAACGTCGACGACGCCATCGCTGCTTACGAGAAGAATCCGGGGCCGCGCGAATGGCGCACCCACATCCACGTGCCGGTTTTCCTCGACGATCTCGGCCAGTTCCGCACCACGCGCTTCGCCATCGTCGAGGCGCTCGCGTTCCACAAGAAGACGCCGCTGTCGCGCCAGCTCGAGATCGAGACCTACACCTGGGACATGCTGCCCGACAGCCTCAAGACCGGCGACATCGTCGACTATGTCTCGCGCGAGATCGAGTGGGTGCGCGACCAATTGGTGTGACACGCATCGCAGGTGCGACGTTCCCCTCCCCCTTGTGGGGAGGGGTAGGGGTGGGGGTCGCGCCGCTTGGACCAACGCTGGGCGGGACAGCTCGACGACGGGATCGTTTTTAAGGAGACGCGGCGATGAAGGTGGGATTTATCGGGCTCGGCCGCATGGGCGGCGCCATGGCGCGCCGCCTTCTCGACGGCGGCCACGATGTCGGCGTCTTCAACCGCACGCCCGACAAGATGAAGTCGCTCACCGACGCCGGCGCCAAGCCGATGGCATCGGTCGCCGACGCGGCGAATTACGGCGTCGCCGTCTTCACCATGCTCGCCGACGACGCGGCGGTGCTCGATGTCGTGAGCCAACCCGGCGGCCTGCTGCAATCGCTGCCGAAGGGCGGCATCCACATCTGCGCCGGCACCCACAGCGTCGCCACCATCCAGAAACTCAAGGCCCTGCACGGCGAGGCCGGGCAGATTTTGATCGCCACGCCGATGCTCGGCCGGCCCGAGGTCGTCGCCGCGGGCGCCGCCGGCATGGTGCCGGGCGGGCCGGCGGAAAGCGTCGCTTTGTGCCGCCCGCTGTTCGCGGCCATCGCCGGGCGCATCGTTGAAGCCGGCCCCGATCCGGCCGGCGCCGCGGCGATCAAGATCGCCAACAATTTCGTGCTCGGCTGCGCCATCGAAGCGATCGGCGAGAGTTTTTCGCTGGTGCGCAAATACGGCGTCAAGGCCGACGTGCTGCACGACGTTTTGAGCAACGGCCTGTTCGCCTGCTGGGCCTACAAGACCTACGGCCAGCTCATCCTCGAAGAGCGCTATCTCCCCGCCGGCCAGCGCGCGATTCTGGGCCTCAAGGACGCCAACCTCGCGCTCGCCGCCGGCGAAGCCGTCGGCGTGCCGCTGCCGAGCGGCAATGTCTGGCGCGACCGCCTGGTCGGCGCCGTCGCCCACGGCGAAGGCGAAAACGACTGGGCGGTGATGGCGAAGGACCAGGCGCGGGCGTCGGGGTTGGAATAGGGTTGATCCGCCCGCGAAGCGAAGCGGGGGAGGGGACCAGCGCGCGCGGTGCGGTGGTGGAGGGGGCTGCGGCGGTTCATAAAGTTCTCGGGCGGTGGAGCGAGCGGCGCGACCCCCACTCCTACCCCTCCCCACAAGGGGGAGGGGAACAAACAAAGCTCAAGCAAACAGCGCCTTGTGATCGACGACGAACTGCGTGGTCGTGATCGGGGCGCGCTTGACGAGGTCGTGGATCACTTGGGTGTTCTCGGTCGAGAAGCCGCCGGCGGCGCCGATCTTGGCGATCGTGCCCATGTGGGTGACGAGCCAGTCCGGCATGCCGCGGGCCTTCATGCCTTCCATCGCCTGCTCGGGGGTCAGGCCCACATAGGTGATCTTGCGGCCGAGCACCTGCGAGAACACGTCGGCGAACGCGGCGTAGGTCGTCAGCGCCCCGGTGAATTCGTAGGTCTTGCCGACATGGGGCGCCGGATCGGCGAGGATGCGGGCGCCGACCGCGCCGGTGTCGCGCACGTCGATCAGCGCGACCGGGAGGTCGGCGGCGAACGCCAGAACCATCTTGTTGTCGTTCTTGATCGAGGCGGCCTGGCCCATGACGTTCTGCATGAACAGGCCCGGACGCAGGATCACCCAGCCGATGCCGCTCTGGCGCAGCCGCTCCTCGACGGCGAAGTGGCCGCGGCCGACGACCGAGGGCGAATCCGGGCCGACCAGCGCCTTGCCGCCGCCGACCCGCACCAGATACTTGGCGCCGGCCGCGAGCGCGGCGTCGAGGATGGTGTTCTGCTGGGTCGCCATCTCCGGATTGTGGCCGGTGACGACGAACACGCTCTCGACGCCGGCCAGCGCCTTTTCGAGCGCGGCGCGGTCGGTCAGTTCGGCGACCGCCGTCTTGGCGTCGGCGCCGAGCACCTCGCGCGCCTTGTCGGCATTGCGCACGACGCACACGGGCGAATGGCCGAGAGCTTTGAGTTCTTTGACAACCGCGCGTCCGGTATTTCCGGTGGCGCCGATAACGGCAAGCATCGCGTTTCTTCCCTTCACAAGAGTTTCACGGGCGCCAGCACTATCAGCTTTGGCAGGCCCGGAAAATCCCGTTTCTGCGGCGCAGCTCGTTGCGGCTATGCTCGGTCGACCCGGGCGCAATGCCGGGGACAAAGCTAAAGGGGCGAGGAATGATTCAAGCGTTTCCCGAGGACCGCTTCGAGAAGCGGAAAATGCTCTTGGCGGCCGTTGACGGCATTGCCGAGACGCTGCGCGCCTCTGGCCCGAACAGCGAGGAACTCGGAACGCTCGCGCCCGAGGCGGTGAACGCGCTGCGCGATGCCGGCATGTTTCGCCTCAAGCTTGCGACCGCGATGGGCGGTGCCGAGGCCGACCCGGTCACCGAAATGCTGGTGCTGGAGGGGCTCGCCTATCACGACCTGACCAGCGGCTGGTGCACCATGGTCGGCGCGACCGGCATCGCCTCGCTCGGCAGCTTCCTGCCGCAAGCCGGTCTCGACCGCGTGTTCGCCGGCGGGAAGGTGCCGACCGCGTCGATCACCTTCTTTCCCGCCGGCCGCGCGGTGCGCGAAGGCGACGGCTATCGCGTCAATGGGCGCTGGCGCTTCAACAGCGGCATCGGTCACGCCGAGTGGGTCGTCGCGGGCACGGTGGTCGAAGGCACCGAGAGCCGAAAACGGCGGCCGGCCGCTCGTCATCTTCACCAGCTTCCCGAAAGCGGACGTCACGCTCTACGACAATTGGCGCGGCGTGGTCGGCTTGCGCGGCACCGGCTCGTGCGATTTCTCGATCGAGAATTATTATGTGCCGAAGGCGATGACCTTCGTGTGGGACCTGCTGCAGCCGAAGCCGGCGCGCGGCGGCCCGTCCTATCTGTTCCCGCCATTCGCCTATGTCGCCAAGGAGCACGGCAGCGTCGCCATCGGGGCGGCGCGGCGCGGGCTCGATGAACTGATCAAGCTCGCCACAACGACGCGCGGCGCGTTCCGTTCGTCCAGGCTCGACGAGCGGCAGATCGTGCATCGCTTCATCGGCGAGGCGGATCTCAAATTACGGGCCGCGCGGGCGCTACTGCACGAGCGGTATCAGCAGCTTTACGACATCGCCAGCGCCGGAAAAATTCCCGACGGCGCGGCCGTCGCCGACGTGCGCGCCGCGGCGGTCTATGCGACCGACATCGCGATCGAAACGGCGACGCAAGCCTATCATTTCGCCGGCAACACCGGCTTGCATCACCCGCACGTCATCGGCCGGCTGCTGCGCGACCTCAACTCCGCGGGGCTGCATCAGGTGATGAGCGACACCGCGTATGAAAATCACGGCAAATTCCGGCTTGGACTGCCGGCCGATCCGTTGGCGTGAGGCTGCCCGTTGGCGTGAGGCTGCCGGTCAGGCTGCCGACTGCGCGCGCCCTTTCACGTGCGCCAGCGCCGCCTCGAGACTGGCGGCGCTCTTGTGCAGCGCCTCACGCTCCTCGGCGGAAAGCTCCGGCGGCAGGACTTCGATGATGCCGCCTTCGCCGACCACGCTCGGCAGCGACAGCGTGACGCCGAATTCCTTCTGCAAGCTGCCGATCGGCACGACCGCGCGCTCGTCGCGCAGCACCATTTCGGCGATGCGGGCGGAGACGATGCCGATGCCGTATTGGCTGGCGTCGTGGCCCTCGATGATGGTGATGTTGGCGTAGCGCACGTCCTGCTCGACCTCACGGCGCAGCGCCTCGAGCGTCTCGTTGCGCCGCTGCAACAGCGCCTCGATCGGCACGCCGCCGATGCGGGCGGACGACCACAGGAACACCTGGCTCACGCCATGGTCGCCGATCACCGTCGCCTCGACATCGGCCGGATCGACGGCGAAATGGCGGCCGAGATGGACGCGAAAGCGCAGGCTGTCGATGAGCGTTCCGGCGGAGATCACGCGCGATTTCGGCGCCGCCTCGCGCGCGATATCGGCGAGCGGATCGGGCGGATCGGTGACGATCACCAGCACCGCCTCGGGTGCGGCGCGCGCGATGCGCGGCACGATGTCGCGAAAGATTTCGCTGTTCTTGTCGAGCAGCCGCAAGCGGCCTTGCGGGTCGCTGCGGTCGGTCGCGCCGCCAGTCTTCTCGTTGATGCCGGCGGTGATCAAGACCACGCCGGCGCCGGCGAGGTCGGCATAATCGCCGTCGGCGATGTCGACCTTGGGGCCGAGCGGCGTGCCGTAGCGCATGTCGGTCGCAACCGCTTCCGCGGTCTTGCGCGTGCGGTTCACCAACACGATCTTGCGCGCGCTGCCGCGCGTCACGGCGGCGAGCGCGCAGGCGCAGCCGACCGTACCGGTTCCGATGATGCCGAGCTTCATGGCGCTTCAACCCGGTAACGGCGGCGCGGTTCCGCAATGCGTTAATGCGGCAATCGGGCCCGTAGCCTGAAGGCCAGAACAAGCAGAGCGACACCGAAGATCAGGGCATAGGCGCCCAACCACCATGTGAGGACCAACGCGCCGACCATTGGCGCGACGATCAGCAGCACTCCATAGGCCAATGATACAACACCGCCGAGCACGAACCACCAGCGGCCGCTGTCCACGTCGAGGCGAAAGGCCGCCCACAACATCAATCCGCCCGTCACAATGGCCCAGGCGGCAATCAGCAACACGAACGCCACAACCGTAATTCCCGGCCAAAGGACCGCAACGGCGGCGACGGCGATGTCGACGATGCCTTCGAGCACCAGAAGGCCCCAGCGTTCATGTTGGCCGGCCGCGCGCAAAGCGCTGATGATCGCGAACACGCCGTCGACGAAGGTGTAGGCGGCGAATACGAGCACCAGCGACAGCATCGTGGCGCCGGGCAGAAAGAGCGCAACGAAGCCGAACAGAATGCCGAGGACACCACGTATGGCGATCGCCCACCAGTTCCGGGCCAGCACGGCAATCATCGGGTCGAATTCCAAGCTCGATAAATTTGGGCCGGTCATGACGTGTCCTCTGGTCTGTAAAGTGAGTTTTGCACCGCGTCTGCGGTCGACGATTTTGTTGTCAGTCACACATCAGTCTTACATGACGACAAAGATCGCATGACGTCAAAGATTACATGATGTCCAAATCACATGGCGCGCAAAGCGAGCGCCAGCGCGATCCAGGCGCCGCCGTAGAAAATCAGATCGATGCCGACGAACAGTCCGATCACCCAAAGTCCGGAAGCGGGCCATTGGGCAAGAACCAGCAGGCCCAGGACGAACGTGATGATGCCGTCCGCCGCCTGCCAGCCCCAGCCGGGCAAAATGACGGCGAGAGAGCTGATCAGTTGAAACAGCCCGCCGATCAGGAACAACATCGCCATGGCGACGGTTGCTACCTCGGCGCTGATCACGGGTCTCGTTACAAAGAACAGGCCGGTGACCCCGAATAGGATCGCCGCCAACAAGTGGTAGAAAAAGCCGGCCCAATGCCCGACCATGACGGCCTGGGCAATTTCGATACCGGAGGCGAGCACCAGCAACCATCCGAAGAACAGCATCGAGACGACTGTGGCGGTGATCGACCGCAAGACGGCGGCAACGCCCAGCACCACCAAGCCGATCCCGAATGCCAGGAACCATCCCCAGTAATGGATCAGCTCCGGAGGAATTTGCACGGCAAGAATTTGAACGTCCCCCATCATCGTATCTCCTTCGCCTCGCGCCGCTCTCACGGCCAACTAGCCAACAATGACTGCCTTAGACTAGTCTTACGGCAAGTCGGCTTTTGCCGCGCTCATCGAACAGCCCGCGCCAGCTTGGACGCCGCCGCGTCGTAATGAGCAAGCAATGCCTCGAGTGAAGCCTTCGCCGCATTTTCCACTGCAGCGATCGCGATGACCGACATGGCCGCCGCGTATTCGTCCGCCAAATCGGCACGCGCCTGCAGGTTCTTCGCATCGCCCTTAGCCTTCCATTCGGCGATCTTGCTCAGTGCCGCGGTCTTTTGTATTTGAATCCACTCGTTGACTTTTGATTTTGCCGCTTCGGCGACGGCATTGCGTCCGTCGATCTCTTTTTGAAAAAGCTCCATCTGTTGGCGGACAGCGCGCTCCGCGTCGTCTGCTTTTCCCTTAATCTTCCTGTTCACGGCTTGGAGCTTGTCATCGATCGCCGCCGTGTTGGCGCGAAGGTCGTTGGAAAACCGATCTATTTCTGTTTGGGTGCTCATTGGATGCTCCTGGTTGGGATGGGATGCAGCCGTGATTGCAAAATAGCATATTGGGGTAATTCAACGGACGATATTGATCTAAATCAATTTATTTGAAAGAAACGATACGCGACGACGACGAGTAAATGGAAAACAGCCATCCAATCCTGGCCGTTACGACAGTCACAACGGGCTGGGCGGTTCGACCTGTCCAGCGCTTTTGCAGCCATGCCATCAGCACCCAGCAACCCATCGCCCAAGCTCCGCCGATGCACCAACCGCCGAGGATATCGGTCGGAGGAGAACCAACAGTTCCCTTCGGCCCAGTCGCACAGAGCCGGCCGATCAAGTCGCTCGGCGCGGTACGCAGCACGATGGCGCCGTTGGCGACGGCGATAATCTTGGCGCCGATCGCAACCGGCAGCTCTGTCGTCCCGTCGGCGGGAATGGCAACTTAGATCAAATAACCGCTGGCGAAGCCCCAGGCCGGCGCTTGCGTCGGCAGGCTGCAGCCGGACACGGGTGGCGGCGTTCGCCGCGGTTCAAGCCAGCGCCTTGACTCCCGCGAGCGCGATCTGCTCGTCCTCGTGCGATTGCACGCCGGAAACGCCGATCGCGCCGACGCATTCGTTCTGGTGCATGATCGGCACCGCGCCCTGGATCAGGATACCGGCCGGGAAATTGGCGAAGGCCGGACGCTCCTTGACGCGGTCCTCGAAGTACTTGCTGGGTCGGCGGGTCATCGCCGAGGTGCGCGCCTTGCCGAGCGCGACCTCGGCGCTGATCGGCGCCGCGCCGTCCATGCGCTGGAAGGCGAGCAGGAAGCCGCCGTCATCGACGATCGCGACCGCAACGGCCCAGTTGTTCTTGACGGCTTCGGCTTCGCAGGCGGTCAGCATTGCTTTTACGTCAGCCAGGTTCAGGCAGGGCTTGTTGCGCATGGTTTTCCTCTTTTGGCGTCAGCGTCGTGCAAAACGCTTGATATCCCGATCGGCCGTCAGCGACGAGTTGCCACGTCGGTCTTGAGCGATCGGTCATGTTTTGGTAATGACGGAAGTGTGGCACGATCCTAGTGTACATCTTTCGAATCGGCTTTCGAATCCGCTTTTCAAAGGCGCAGCGGCGAGGAGGGGACTATGCAGTCACGTGATGGGGCACGCTTGGCGCTTCTCGGTCTGGCGGCGCTGGCGCTCGGTGCCGTAACGGTGCCACTGGCAGGGTCGTCCGCGCAGGCGTTTACGATGGAAAGCCTGGGCACGCCTAATTCGGATGGTGCGAAATTTGGCGATCCGGACGATCAAGTCAGCCGTTTCGGCAGTGGCGGAACGCGGCTTGGCGGCCCGGGCGGCCCCTATGTGCAATTCGGCGGCGTGCAGCCGACGCAGCCGCTCGGCCGGTTCGGACCCGGCGCCGGCTTCGCCCCGACGCCACGGCCGCCCGAGCCTTATGCGATGCCCAATAACGACTGAGCCGTTTCGTCGTTTCGGGGCCGAGCGAATTGCGTGTCACCGCAGCGAGAAGCGGATCGGCACGGTCAGATCGAGCTGTGACTGCGGCATGCTCGGCGGGAATGCCGGCAGCGGTTCCGCCCGCTTGATCATCGCCATCACTTCGGCATCGAGGTCGGGATAGCCCGAACTGCGGGCGATCCGGTGCGCCAACAAGCGGCCGTTGCGGTCGAGGCTGAAGGCCAACAGCACGACGCCCTGCTCGTCGCGCGCCCGCGCCTCGTTCGGGTAACGCTTGTATTGCTGCAGGCGCCGCACCAGCGTGCTCTGCCAAGAAGGTTCGATGCGCGGCGCGCCGCCTTTGACGCGCTCGGCGGTCATCGGCGCCGGCGGCCGTGCCTGTTCGACCTTTTCCGGCGGCTTCGGCGTCGGCTCGGGGATCGCGGTCGGCGTGTCGTCGGGCGGCGGCGGCTCGATCTTGGTCTCTTCCGGTTCCGGCGGCTTTTCTTGCGGCTGCGGTTCGGCCTTGGATTCGATCATGGTTTCGGGCGCCGGCGCGACGTCCTTTGCCTCCGCGTCCGGTGTCGAGTTGATCGGCGCGAGTTCGAGCGTCACGGCCTCGGTATCGTCGCCGATCTCCGTCGGCGGCGGCTGCCACAGAACGTAAGCGCCGACGGCGCCGGCATAGACGCCGAGCACGATGGCGCCCGCGACGATCCAGCGCACAATGTCGCGCGGACTGTCGTCCTCGATCCACCATGGCGCCGGCGCGGTCATTTGGTCTCCCGCATTTCCATGCCGACCAGGGCGATTTTCAGATAATGCGCGGCGCGCAGCGCGTTCATCACCTGCATCACGTCGCCATAGGGCACGCTGCGGTCGGCGCGCAGAAAGATGCGCTCGTCCTTGTTGCCCCCGGTCGCGCTGTCGAGCGCGCCGGCGAGATTGTCGCGCGCGACGGCATCGTCGCCGATGGCGAGGCTGAGATCGGGCTTCACCGTGAGGTAGACCGGCTTGTCCTGTTTCTCCTTGGGCTCGGCATTGGACGAGGGCAGATTGACCGGCACGTCGACGGTCGCGAGCGGCGCCGCCACCATGAAGATGATGAGCAGCACCAGTATCACGTCGATGAACGGCGTGACGTTGATGTCGTGGACCTCGTCGAGTTCGTCCTGGCCGTGATCGAGACGCATCGCCATTTGTTTGATCGCCCGGCTTGATCACTCGGCGGCTTGTGAAACGGCGCCCGGTCGCGGCTTCTCGGCGCGGTCGAGGTCGCGGCTGACGAGCTTCATCACTTGGGCCGACGCATCGCCGATCTGCGCGCGGTAATGCGCCGTCGACCGCGCCAGCACGTTGTAGATCACGACCGCCGGTATCGCGGCGATGAGGCCGAGCGCGGTCGCCAGCAAGGCTTCGGCGATGCCGGGCGCCACCACGGCGAGATTGGTGGTGTGCGCCTTCGAAATGCCGATGAAGCTGTCCATGATGCCCCACACCGTGCCGAACAGGCCGACGAACGGCGCGGTCGAGCCGATGGTGGCAAGGACGCCGGTGCCGCGCGAAATCTTGCGGCCCGCCGCCATCTCGATGCGTTCGAGCTGCCAGGCGATGCGCTCCTTGACGCCCTCGCTCGGCAGCGTGGTGGACAGCCGCATCTCGTCGGCCGCCGCCGCCATGACCTGCGCCACCGGATTGGTGCGATCGTCCAATTGTTTCTGCAATAGTTCGCGGGCTTGGGCGAGGCTTGCGCACTGCGCGAGCGCGCGCAGGCCTGTGCGCACCGCGCTGCGCGCGCCCTGCAATTCGAGGCTCTTGGCGACGAACACCGTCCAGGTCAGCAGCGACGCGAACGCGAGCCCGACCATCACCACTTTCACGATGATGTTGGCGTGCATGAACATGCCCCAGGGCGACAAATCCTGCGGCAGTTCGGCGGCGCTGATCGACGGCGCGCCGGAAGTGGCGCCGATCGGTGCCGGCGGCGCGGCGGCTGTCGGGGCTTCCGCTGCCGGGGTAGCGGGCGCGGGGGTAGCGGCGGCCGGCGGTGACGCAATAGCGGTCGGCGGTGGCGAAACGGCCGGCGGTGGCGACGGCCGGCGACGGCGAAGCGGCGGTGGGCGTGGTGTTGACGCGCCGGACGTGCTGGCGCCGTCCTGCGCCAGCACGGGCTGCGCAAATGCCATGCAACTCATGAGGCTAGCGGCAAGTACTGCCAAGAAGCTTGATCGTCCGATCAATGCGGGTCGTTTCACCCGCAGATAGTCGTTCCGCATAGAGAAGTTCCTCACCGTCTCAACCCGCCGACACCGCGCCCCACACTAAAGCAGCCGAAACTGTCCGGCAAAAGTGACGTTATAATGTTACACTGCCAAAGATCGGAAGATCGGAAGATCTTTATGTAACCGTCGATACGGCCAAACCGTGGCCCGACATTATACGAAAAAAATACGAAAAAACGCGGCGGACGCGTTCCTGCGGCACCGCTCAAGGCGCGCCACTGGCCATAGCTAATGGCCAGCCCGCATGCGGGCAAGCAATTCCGGCGTCGGATAGGAATCGGCAGGCAGCCCGTATTTGACCTGCATCGCCTTGACCGCTTGGCGCGTTTTGAGCCCCAAAAATCCGTCGATGGCGCCGACATCGTAGCCGGTGTGCGCCAGGAGACCCTGCAATTCCTTGACCTCGGCGAACGGCAAACCCGCCGGCGGCGTGCCGTGCCGCAGCGGCGGCGCGCCGGCGATGCGGGTGGCGAGGTACGCGGCCGTGGTGGAATAGACGAGCGAGTTGTTCCACTGCAGATAGACCTGGAAATTCTGGTAGACGAGGAAAGCCGGCCCGAACCGGCCCATCGGCAGCAGCAGCGAAGCGGGCAGATTGTCCGCCGGCAACGGCCCGCCATCGGCGAGCGTGACGCCGTAGGCCGCCCATTTCGAACGCGGCATTTGAATCGCGAGATCGGCCTCTTGCCACGGCAACTTCGCCGGCACGCGCACCTCGGTCAGCCACGGCTCGCCGCGGTGCCAGCCGAGCCCGACCAGATAATTCGCCGTCGAGGCGAGCATGTCGGGCACGCTGTGAATGAGGTCGCGCTTGCCGTTGCCGTCATAGTCGACGGCGTACTGGTAATATTCCGACGGCATCATCTGCGTCTGCCCGAGTTCGCCGGCCCACGAGCCGATCATCTCCTCAGGCTCGAGATCGCCGCGCTCGATCAGGCGCAGCGCGTCGAACAGTTGCGCGCGAAAGCGGTCGCTGCGCCGGCAATCATAGGCGAGCGAGGCGATCGAGGCGAGCGAATGGTAGTTGCCCATGTTGGAGCCGAAGTCGCTTTCCAGCGCCCAGAACGCGACGATGACCGGCGCCGGCACGCCGTACTGCTTTTCGATGCGGGCAAACAGCGCGGCGTTGGCCTTGATGCGCGCGGCGCCCTGCTGGATGCGATAGGAGTTGGCCATGCGGCCGGAGAATTCCAGAAAGCTTTGCGTGAAGACGCGCTGGCCGCGATCGATGTTGACGATGCGCTGCTCATAGGTGAGGCTCGGCCGCGCGGTCGCGATGGCGGCCGGCGAGATGCCCTTCGCCTGCGCTTCGTGCTCGAACGCCGCGAGCCAGCTCTGATAATTGCCCGACGTGCGGCACGGTGCCGCGTGCGCGGGGCGCGGCATCGCCAAAACGGCGGCGCAGCAGCTTGCCAGCACAAGCGCTACGGCGATGGTCGATCGGCGTCCCGGCATTTTGCTTCCTTTCGGCTCCGCACGATTTCGCCACGTCCGTTCGGGCGAGCAAGCGCGGCGATCTGTTGAGACAAAGATTGGACCGGAAAGCCCCGGCCGTTACGTACAATGATGTCGCCAAGGCCCTGTGCACGGTTGCCGTTAAGTCGTTTTGCGCAAACGTCAATCCCTCGACGGCAAATTTTTCTTTCGATCACATCCCCGTTAGAATGATCGTGCCGGCATTGCCCCGGGGGCGCGAATGGTATGGAACTATCGGCCCGAGACGCCCATTAGCATTGTAGCATTGACATCAGCTATTCGCGCCGCCGTTTTCCCGGACCCGATCATGCCACGATCCGTCGTTCTGTCGTCCATTGAGACGCACGATTCGACCACTCCCGCGTCGCGCAAGCGTGCCAAAGAAGAGCCTGCGTTCTGGCGCGATGCGTTTTTCCGCGTGCGCGCCGAGACCGAACGGCGCGCCGCGCCGCTGTCGGCCGAGGACCAGGTGGTGCAGTCGATGCCGGACGCCAGTCCGACCAAATGGCACCGCGCCCATGTGACCTGGTTCTTCGAACAATTCCTGCTGCGTCCGTTCGCGCCGGGCTACCGCGTGTTCGACGAGCGGTTCGCGTTTCTGTTCAATTCCTATTACGTCGCGGCCGGCCCGCGCCAGGCGCGGCCGCAGCGCGGCCTGATCACCCGGCCGGGCGTCGCCGAGACGGCCGCGTACCGCGCCCATGTCGACGCCGCCGTCGCGGCGCTGATCGAAACGACGGACGATCTGGCGTCGATCATCCCGATTGTCGAGATCGGATTGAACCACGAGCAGCAACATCAGGAATTGCTGCTCACCGATATTCTGCACGCCTTCGCGCAGAACGAGACCCATCCGGTCTATGATGCGCAATGGCGCTGGCCGGCCGGCGAGGGCAGTGCCGCTCGCGCCGATGGCGATGTTCTGATCTCCGGCATTCACGCCATCGGGCACGGGGACGACGAAGGCTTCTCGTTCGACAATGAGCGGCCCGCGCACCAGGTGCTGCTGGCCCCCGTGCGCATATCCCGCGCGCTCGTCACTAACGGCGAGTGGCTCGAATTCATGGCCGAGGGCGGCTATGCGACGCCGAGCCTGTGGCTGTCGGACGGCTGGGCGCAGGTCGAGGCCCAAGGCTGGCAGGCGCCGGGCTATTGGCGCAAAGAGGACGGCGCCTGGTTTGCGATGACGCTCTGCGGGCTGCGCCCGGTCGATCCGGCGCTGCCGGTCTGCCACGTCAGCTACTACGAAGCCGATGCGTTCGCGCGTTTTGCGGGAAAACATTTGCCGAGCGAAGCGGAGTGGGAGGTGGCGGCGAGGAATGGCGCGCTCGATGACGCGTTCGGCCAAGTGTGGCAATGGACCCGCAGCGCCTATTCGCCTTATCCCGGTTATCAGGCCGAGCCCGGTGCGCTCGGCGAATACAATGGCAAGTTCATGGTCAATCAAATGGTATTGCGCGGCTCGTCGCTGGCGACGCCGGCCGGTCATTCGCGGCCGTCCTATCGTAATTTCTTCTATCCGCCGGCGCGCTGGCAGTTCTCGGGCGTGCGGCTCGCCGATTTCGACGGACGCTGAGCGGCGCCATGGCTTCTCGTTCGCAACGTGTGCTCCGCCCGGCGGCCGTAGCATCAACGCTCGAGCCGTTTGCCGCCGATGTTCTCGCCGGCCTCACGGCCAAGCCGAAACGGCTGCCGCCGAAATATTTCTACGACGCGGCAGGGTCGGTGTTGTTCGATCAGATCACGAGGCTGCCGGAATATTATCCGACGCGCTGCGAGCTCGCTTTGCTGCGCGAGCATGCGCCGGCGATGGCGTCGTTGTTTCCGCCACGCTGCGCCTTGATCGAGTTCGGCGCCGGATCGAGCCGCAAGGCGCGCATTCTCATCAGTGCCGCGGCGACGGTCGAGGCCTATGTTCCGATCGACATTTCGGGGGAATATCTGCAGCAGGAGGCGGCGCAGCTGCGCCGCGATCTGCCGCGGCTTGCCGTGTATCCGATCGCCGCCGATTTCACCGAAGCCACCGAGCTGCCGGCGGCGATCGCCGGCATGGGGCGGGTCGGCTTCTTCCCCGGCTCGACCATCGGCAATTTCGAGCCGCATGAGGCGGCGCAGTTCCTGCGCCACGCCGGACGCGTGCTCGGGCCGGGAGCCTTGTTCATCGTCGGCGTCGATCTCGTCAAGGCGCCCGACATTCTCTATCGCGCCTATAACGACGCCGCCGGCGTCACCGCCGAAGTTCAATCTCAATCTGCTCGCCCGCATCAATCGCGAGCTCGGCGCCGATTTCGATCTCGCCGCGTTCGAGCACCATGCCTGCTACAATGCCGAGCGCGGCCGCATCGAGATGCATCTCGCCAGCACCAGGCGGCAAAAGGTGAAGCTGCGCGGCACGACCATCGAGTTCCGCGCCGGCGAATCGATCCACACCGAGAACAGCTACAAATATTCGATCAATTCGTTCCAGGCGCTGGCGCACGGCAGCGGCTGGTCGCCGCTTGCGGCATGGACCGACGGCCTGTTCAGCGTCCACGCGCTGCGCATGACCGCCGACGAGAAGGAATTACGGTGACACGTTACTTTTTCCCCAATTTACCCGCGCGGGCGGGCCTGCCCCGCTTGCCCGGCCGCAGCCGGCGGCCGAGCTTGGCTTCGAGGCGGGCGAGAAATGCCGGCGCGCCGAGCGGGCGGCCGATCGTTTCGGCGGCGCGGATGGCGGCGAGGTCTTCGGCCGTGGGTGCGGTGTCGATGAGGTCGGCGAAGCGGCCGTCGATACGATCGATGAGCGGCGCGATGGTGACGAGGCCGTCGTCGCGCCCCTTCAGATGCGCGCGCACGCTCGACCATGGCCAATCCCGCGCGCGAGCCACCAACCGCGCCCGGACCGGATTGAGCGCGACATAGCGCGCCGCCGCGATGAGATGCGGTTCGTCCAACGCCACCGAGCCGAAGCGGCCCTGAAACAGATGCCCGGTGACGCGCAGCCGCGCATTGATGAAGCCGGTATAGCGGCGGTGGGTTTCGCCGAGCGCGCGCGCCAGCGCGTCCGCGGTCGCCGGCACCAGGATGAGGTGCACATGGTTGGGCATCAGGCAATAAGCCCACACCGCGACGCCGGACTGGTGGCAGCGCTCGGCAAGGAGATCGCGGTAAAGCGCGTAATCGCCGTCCTCGAAGAAAATCTTCTGCCGCCGGTTGCCACGCGCCGTTGACATGATGCGGCAGTCCGGGCCCGACGATGCGGGCGAGGCGGGCCATGGGCGCCTATAGCTAGAAATTGAAATGGGGAAATAGTAAGGTGTCACCGTAAATCCGCTTGGAAATTGAAATGGGGAAATAGTAAGGTGTCACCGTAAATCGTAAATCCACCCGTAAATCCACCGCCGTAAATCACCGCGATCAACCGCAAAACCTTTTGGAACATTTGCCGTGGCATGGCGAGCTCGGCTATCTGAAAGGCGACATAGCGTCCGTGGCAAACGACCTTTGCGCCGATCTTGATGGGCTTCTCCTTCACGCTTGTCAGCGACCGGTCCTTGATTGGCCCGGGCGTCGCCAGCGTGCACAGGAAATTGCCGCGATTGTAGGCCAGCGCATGACCTGGAGCCGCGCCGAGTGATTGCCAAGGTCGAGCGGGCGAGCTTTACCCGAGGTGCTGGTAGCGGTCCGCACCTTGCCTCTGTCTTGCAAGAAGGCCGGGAAGACACGAATATTCATGCCGATTTGGGATTCATCTAGAGAATGTCGGTTATAGTAGCGATCCACACCTCGCGCCTGTCTTGCAAGAGGCCGGGGGAAACGCGTTTCACGCCAGTCATCTGGGGAATGTCTGTGAACTTATATGGGTGTAAACATGAGTGGCGGGGTTCTACCTAACGAAGACAACGTCGCTGGCGAGGCGTTCAAGTCGGCCAAGACGGCTGCCGATTTTCTCGCGATATGGCTCAATCACCGGCTTCTATCGGCGGAGAGCCAGAAGTTGGTCGATGATTACTATCAAAACTTTCGAGGAATGCATTCGCGACGAATGCATTATTGGTACAATTCACAAGTCGCAGAAGCGGAGGAGATAATTCGACAAATACCCGATCTTCGCGTGTTAGAAATTGGCGTCGGTACAGGGACCGAGTTCTTGTGGTGGGGAATGAACGGCGCGAAGGTGACTGGAATAGATGCCTCTCCGCATTGCGTAGCAACCACCATGGAGCGTCTTGAGGTCTTGCAGCGCTTAACAGGCCGGACGTTCGATTGCTCAGTCAAGTTAGTACCCGTGACTAAATTCCAAGATACCAGCGGATTTGATTTGATTTGGATGGAACAGGCTTTTCACCATCTCGAACCACGGGCCGCGGTTGTGGAGCGGATTGCATCGTTGCTGCGCCCCGGAGGTCGTGTCGTCCTATCCGAGGCAAATGCGCTCAATCCATTTCTGCAACTTCAATTGTTCCGGTTTCGTGGATTTAAGATGACGATTGACGTGGAAACAGAACAGGGCCGGTTTATCTGGGGTAACGAGCGGGTTCTGTGGCGGGGAGCGCTTGCGTGTTGGTTTCGCCGCGTTGGCATCCAACAAGAGTCGGTCCGTTATTATAGGGTATTCCCCTCCAACGTTGTGTTCGAACCGTTGTTTGAATTGGAGCAACACATCTCCAATCAATGGTTTGCTCCTCTCTTTACTCACTATAACTTCGTGGGCCGCAAAACCTAAGTGTCTGTCCGGGAACATCTTGAATCCTTTGAATCGTTTTGATTCAAAGGGGTGACCTGATTCGAGGAGGGTCACCGATGGGGACGGCGAAGAACCGCGGGCGCTATGACCGCAGCAAATTGCGATATCCCAGTGATCTGGCCAATTACGGGCATTACGGTGACACGTTTGGACTGCACCTTGCTATTTCCCCAATTTATCCATTTTATCGGCGCCCGGCGCGCGCCGGCCGTGGCGCCGGGCTCGACCAGATTGTTGATGTCGACGGGCTCGCCCTCCTTGACCGACAGCGCGCCGATCAGCATGCGCATCCAGGTGCTGCCCACCGCCCCTGCGCGCGGCAGCGGCTAAAAAGGCGGCGCGCACCCACGCGCGGCGGAAATAGCCGATCATCGGCGATAAGATGACGGACGACGGATTTGCCGGTATGCCTTGGACTTGTTCGGTCATTCATCGTCCGATTTCATGCCGATCTGCGAAGCCGATCCCTGGCGCCTGCAATATTTTTCGGAAGTCGAGACCGCGGCGCGGATTCCGACCGAAGACGCCGACGCCTGGCAATGGTACCCGGCGCACCGTTGGGTCTACGACAAGCTCAGCGTGGCGCTGAGCCAGGGGTTGGAAGCGGGTCCGCACGGTACGCCGCCGCCGCGCTTTCCGGTGTTTTCGAAGCCCATCGTCAATCTCAAAGGCATGGGTATCGGCAGCCGCGTTCTGGCGTCCCAAGCAGATTACGAACGTCATTATACGCCCCGGCCATTTCTGGATGACGTTGCTCGAAGGCCGCCATATCTCGTCCGACGTCGCGGTGGTCGAGGGCGTGCCGCGCTGGTGGCGCCACGTCACCGGCAAGCCGGCGGGCGAGGGCACTTTCGACTATTGGACCGTCCATGCGGAGCCGGACGCCGAAATCGAGGCGCAGTGCGGCAAGTGGGTGCGCACGCATCTTCCCGACTATACCGGCATGCTCAATCTCGAAACCATCGGCGGTACCATCATCGAGGTGCATCTGCGGTTCGCCGACCAGTGGCCCGACCTTTATGGCGCCGGCTGGATCGCGGCGCTGGTTCGGCTTTACGAGAGCGGGACCTGGGAATTCGCCGACGCCGACCGCCGCGACGGCTACAGCGTCGTGCTGTTCGGGCCGAACGGCCGGCGCTACCGCCATCCGCCGCTGGCGCTGGTCGAGGAGGTCGGACGCATGGCAAGCGTCAGCAGCGTCCAGATCACCTTCCACGAAGACGTCGCGCCGGAACGCCACGCCATGCCGCCGGGCGGCTTCCGGCTCGCCATCGTCAACGGCTTCGATCTTGCCGCCGCGTGCGCCGCGCGCGAACGCTTGCGGGGGTATTTTCTCGGCTGATTTTCCGCCCGAGATTCCTTGCCCCAGCGCGCTGTCCGCCCCGCGGAATTCGCAGTGCAGACGCTTGACCTTCCCCACGGCAGGGGCGGTAGATCGCCGCCGTTTGGCCCGATATAGTCCCGGCCGTTTCGGCGACCGAGACCGGCGAAAGCGATCAGCGACAGGCAAGGAAAACAAGCCCATGAAAATCGTAGCATTTGAAGGCCAAGGCGGTCCGCGGCTCGGTCTCATCGACGGCGATCAGGTCGTCGATCTCTCTGCCGTCGACGCGAGCGTGCCGGCCGATCTCGGCGAATGGCTGCGCCGTCACGGCGGCGACCTTGCGCCGCTGGCCGACATCGCCAAGCGCGCCGGCGCGAGCGCCCGGCGGCCGCTGGCGGGTCTCACCTATGCGCTGCCCGTCGCGCATCCCGGAAAGATCATCTGCCTCGGGCTCAATTATCTCGAGCACGTCAAGGAAGGCCCGAACCGCGACAATATTCCGAAATTCCCGACCATCTTCATGCGCAGCCTGACCTCGCTGGTGCCGCACGATCAGCCGATCGTCCGGCCGCTGGCGAGCGAGACGCTGGATTACGAAGCCGAACTGATCGTGGTCATCGGCAAGCGCGCCAAGCATCTGACCGCCGACAACGCGCTCGCCTGCATCGCCGGCTACACCTGCGGCAACGAGGGCTCGGTGCGCGAATTCCAGCGCAAGACCACGCAATGGAACATGGGCAAGAATTTCGACCGCACCGGCGGCGTCGGCCCGTGGGTCGTCTCCGCCGACGAATTGCCGCCCGGCGGCAAGGGCTTGAAGATCGAGAGCCGGCTCAACGGCACCGTGATGCAGTCGGACAACACCGACAACATGATGTTCCCGGTGATCGAGACGCTGGTCTACCTCACGCAGGGCATGACGCTCGAGCCGGGCGACATCATCTTCACCGGCACGCCCTCCGGCGTCGGCCACCCGCGCAAGCCGCCGGTATGGATGACGCCCGGGTCCGTCTGCGAGGTCGAGATCGCCGGCGTTGGCGTGCTGCGCAACCCGATCGTCGAAGAGAAGGCCGTATGACGGGACGCCGCGCCGCCGCCGCGCTGATCTTTCTTTGCGCGGCGCTTGCGCCCGCGCGTGGCGACGATGCGGTCCGCATCGGCATCGGTTACGGGCTGGCGTTCCTGCCGACCTACGTCTGCGAGGATCTCAAACTCGTCGAGAAGTACGGCCGCGACGCCAAGCTCGATCTGACTGCGAGCTACCAGCGCTTCCCCGGCGCGGGGCCGCTGCAGGACGCGATCGCGTCGGGGGCGATCGACATGGGCCCCTACGGCATCGCGCCGCTCTTGGTGCAGTGGGAAGCGGCCAGGAACACGCCGCGGCAGATCCTCGTGGTGTCCGGCATCACCACGCTGCCGCTGTCGCTGTTGACGAACCGGACGAACCTGCGCTCGCTCGCCGATCTCGAACCCGCCGACCGCATCGCGATGCCGGCCGCGACCGCGCCGCAACGCTATCTGCTGCAGATGCAGTCGGAGAAACTGTTCGGCCAGTTCGACCGGCTGAAGAAACAGATGGTGGTCGCGGCGCCGTCCGACGCCGTCGCGGCGCTGATCGCCGGCGGCGGGCCGGCGGCCTATTTCGCCTCGGCGCCCTACACCGAGGTCGCGCTCGAGGACGGGCGCGTCCGCAAGGTTCTCACCTCCGCCGAGGTGATCGGCGGCAAAGCCTCGTTCCTGGTCATGGGCGCGACCCGCGGCTGGATCGTGACGCACCCGAAGGTGCCGGAAGTGATCGCCAAGGCGATGGAGGAGGCGGCACGCATCATCCGCGACGATCCGCACCGCGCCGCGCAGATCTACCTGGCGCACGAGCCGTCGAAGGCGCTCGCGGGCGGCGCGATCGACGCGGTCGTCACCGACATCAGGGACGAATTCGGCAGCGCCGTCCACGGCGTGCAGGCCTTCGCCGATTTTCTCGGCCGCCACGGCGAACTCAAAAGCCCGCCGCACAGTTGGAAGGAGATCGTCGTGCCGGCGCTGTTCGATACGCCGAGCACGTAAGAGCATGAACCGCCAAACGCCGCGACCGGTTTTCGAAATCATTTGAGGGGGCCCCATGACTGATCGAACGTTCAACGTCATTTGCATCTGCGGCAGCCTGCGCAAGGCCTCCTACAATCGCATGGTGATGAACGCGCTGCCCGGCATGGCACCGCCCGGCATGACCATCACCGAAGCGCCGCCGTTCGCCGACTTCTCGCTCTATAATGCCGACACCCAGACGGCGAGCGGCATTCCGCCGTCGGTGCAGAAGCTCGCCGATGCGGTACGCGCCGCCGACGGCGTCATCTTCAACACGCCGGAATATAATTTCTCCATTCCCGGCGGCCTCAAGAACGCAATCGACTGGGTGTCGCGGGTCGAGAACCAGCCGTTCGCCGGCAAGCCGATCGCGATCCAGTCGGCGACCGGCGGGCCGCTCGGCGGCGGCCGCATGCAATACGACCTGCGCCGGTCGATGATCTTTCTCGACGCCGTGACGCTCAACAAGCCGGAAATCTTCATCGGCAACGCCTCGCAGCGCATCGACGCGAACACCGGGCAGATCACCGACGAAGCCACCAAGAAATTCATCGGCCAGCAGCTCGTGGCCTTCGCCAAGTTCATCGTGCAGCACGGGCCCAAGAGCTGAACACCACCAAAAAATGGACGGGAGGAAACAAACATGGGTCGTCTCGACGGCCGGGTTGCAATCGTCACCGGCGGCGCCAAGGGGATCGGCCGCCATTATTCGCAGGCGCTTGCCGCCGAAGGCGCGCGGCTGATGATCGCCGATATCGCCGACGGCAAGGAAGCGGCGCAAGAAATCGCCCGCGCCCACGGCGCCAATTCGGTGGCGAGTGCCGTGACCGACGTCAGCGACGAGGCGGCGGTCGCGGCGCTGGTCGCGCAGACGATCGAGCGCTTCGGCAAGATCGACGTCCTCGTCAACAATGCCGCGCTGTTCGCGCCGTTGCAGGAGGCCGCGTGCACCGCGATCGATGTCGCGGTCTGGGACAAGGTGATGGCGGTCAATCTGCGCGGCCCGTTCCTGATGGTGAAGCACGTGGTGCCGCACATGATCGCGCAAGGTTACGGCAAGATCATCAATATCGGCTCCGCCACCGCCTACAAGGGTATTCCGCGCATGCTGCACTACGTCACCTCGAAGGGCGGCATCATGGCGTTCACGCGCGCGCTGTCGCGCGAACTCGGCGAGCACGGCGTGCGGGTCAACACTTTGGCGCCCGGCTTCACGCAGAGCGAAACAGTGATGGAGCAGAACCCGCACCACGCCGCGACGGCCGGCAAGGCCTCGGTCGCCGCCCGCGCCATCCGCCGCGACGAGCATCCGCAGGACCTCATCGGCGCGCTCATCTTCCTCGCCGGGGCCGAGAGCGATTTCGTCACCGGTCAGACCATCGCCGTCGACGGCGGCAATGTGAATACGTGAGTTGAGGAGCCGCGCCCCGCATGGCAGCCCCATCATTCGCGGCGTTTCTGTGCTATTTGAGCGGCGAAGGGCGTTGTCTATAGTCGTCGCAACAATGCCCATGCGATCCACGAGGATGTACATGACGACCGCGACCGCGAAGAAGCCGAGCCACGGCACGCCCGATCCGACCCATAACATCGAGGCGGTGCGGCAGGCCTATTACGACCGCATTTCCAAGCACTCGATGACCCCGCTGTGGAAGGTCATGGGTGACCTGGTGCCGGACGAGCCGGTGACGCGCTGTGTGCCCGCGGTCTGGCATTACGACGATGTGAAGTCGCTGGTTTTGGAATTGGGGAGCCTGATCACCGCGGAAGAAGCCAAGCGCCGGGTGCTCATTCTGGAAAACCCGGGCATTCGTGGCGAGTCGCGCATCACCAACACGCTTTACGCCGGCATCCAGATGATCATGCCGGGCGAGGTCGCCCCGGCCCACCGTCACGTCTCTTCGGCGGTGCGCTTCGTGCTCGACGGCGACGGCGCCTATACCGCGGTCGAGGGCGAGAAGGCCGTCATGTCGCGTGGCGATTTCCTCATCACCGCCAACTGGGCGCCGCACGATCACGGCAACACCTCGGCTAAGCCCATGCTGTGGCTCGACGTGCTCGACGCGCCGACCGTCAATTTCTTCGAGAGTTCGTTCGGCGAGGATTTCGACAGTCCGACACAGGAGACCACGCGCCGCGACGGCGACTCGCTGAGCTTTTATGGGTCGGGCGTGCTGCCCGACGGCACGGCGGCGGCGCGGCATCCGATGAACCGCACCCCGGTCATCAACTACACCTATGCCCGCACCCGGCCGATCATCGCGCGCATGCTGCAAGCGGGCGACATCGACAAAAGTCACGGCGCGCGGGTGCGCTACGCCAACCCGATGACCGGCGGCGCGGTCCTGCCGACCATGAGCGCGCACCTCGCCATGCTGCCGGAAGGTTTCCGCGGCGAGCCGTACCGCTCGACCGACGGCACCATCTTCGCCTGCGCCGAGGGCAAAGGCTCGACCGAGGTCGAAGGCGAAGTGTTCGAATGGGGGTCGAACAACGTCTTCGTCGTGCCGCCGTGGAAGCGCTACGCCCACCGCGCCACGGAGCCGTCGGTGCTCTTCTCGATCTCCGACCGCCCCGCGCAGGAAGCGCTCGGCATCTGGCGCGAGGGGAAGTAGTTTGCCCTTCCCGCAAGTGGGAAGTACCTGAAGGCGATATGAACGCATCATGGATGCACCGACCCCGCGAAAATCCAAGCTGATCAAAGGCGCGACCGGCGACTGGGAAGTGGTGATCGGCATGGAGGTCCATGCCCAGGTGACCTCGCAGGCGAAGCTGTTCTCCGGCGCTTCGACCGCGTTCGGCGGCCTGCCGAATTCGCACGTCTCATTGGTCGACGCCGCCATGCCCGGCATGCTGCCGGTGATCAACGAAGAGTGCGTGCGCCAGGCCGTGCGCACCGGGCTCGGCCTTAACGCCACGATCAATCTCAAATCGGTGTTCGACCGGAAGAACTATTTCTATCCCGACCTGCCGCAGGGCTACCAGATCAGCCAGTACAAGCAGCCGATCGTCGGCGAGGGCGAGGTGACGATCGATCTGCCCGACGGCGAGACGGTGCGCGTCGGCATCGAGCGGCTGCATCTCGAGCAGGACGCCGGAAAGTCGCTGCACGAGCAGCATCCCGCCATGTCGCTCGTCGACCTCAACCGCTCCGGCGTCGCGCTGATGGAGATCGTGACCAAGCCGGACTTACGTTCCGCCGACGAGGCCAAGGCCTTCATCGGCAAGCTGCGCAACGTGCTGCGTTACCTCGGCACCTGCGACGGCGACATGGAGAAGGGCAATCTGCGCGCCGACGTCAACGTCTCGGTGCGCAAGCCGGGCGCCGACCTCGGCACCCGCTGCGAGATCAAGAACGTCAACTCGATCCGCTTCATCGGCCAGGCGATCGACTACGAAGCGTGGCGGCAGATCGGCATCCTCGAGGACGGCGGCACGATCGAGCAGGAGACGCGGCTGTTCGACCCCGACAAGGGCGAGACGCGCTCGATGCGCTCGAAGGAAGAGGCGCACGATTACCGCTATTTCCCCGACCCCGACCTGTTGCCGCTCGAATTGTCGCCAGCCTTGGTCGAGGAACTGCGCCAGCACCTGCCCGAACTGCCGGACGGCAAGAAGGCGCGCTACCTGCGTGACTACGCGCTCTCCGCCTACGACGCCGATGTGCTGGTGGCCGAACGCGAGATGGCGGATTTCTTCGAAAACGTCGTCGCCGGCGGCGACGGCGTCGATCAGGCGCGGCGCGATCCGAAGCTCGCGGCCAACTGGGTGATCAACGAGCTCGCCGGGCGGCTCAATCGCGAGGGCAAGGACATCGCCGCCGCGCCGGTTTCGGCCTCCCAGCTCGGCGGCGTGCTCGATCTCCTCGCCGACGGCACCATTTCCGGCAAGATCGCCAAGGACGTGTTCGAGATCGTCTGGAGCGAAGGCGGCGATCCGCGCGCGATCGTCGAAGCCCGCGGTTTGAAGCAAGTCACCGATATTTCCGCGCTCGAAAAGCTCGTCGACGACATTATCGCCAAGAATCCCGACAAGGTCGGCGACGCCAAGACCAATCCGAAGGCGATCGGCTGGTTCGTCGGCCAGGTGATGAAAGCGTCCGGCGGCAAAGCCAATCCGCAGGCGGTCAACGATCTCTTCAAGCGGCGCCTCGGCCTCTGAGCGTCGTCTGTTGGTCGTCCGCGCGAACCGCGCGCGGGCGCCCTTCATCCTCTTTGCACCGCGAAAACGGAACCGCAAACCGCCGCGCGGCGGTGCTCCAACGCGGCGCACAAGCGAATCGCTCGACACCAATTCGCGCGTTTTGCGCCGCGTGAAGCCGCTCGAAGCGCCTCTTGGCGCGTTCGCCGCGAAATTTTTTTCGGGTGGGGAAATCCCTCATCGGCGGTGTTTTTGCGCGCGCGAAGAAGCCGATGCGGCGTGCATGAGACGTGCGCAGCACTTTCAGCACTGCGTCGCGCGGCATGTCACAAATGCCCATTTTATCGGCACTTCTCTCTTTCGTCCTAAAAGTCGCGCACGATCGCATCAAACAAAGCGGTCGGCGCCGTGTTGCTCGAGCGGCACAGCGGCAGCGGCGGCGGCGCGCGCGCGGGGCGCGGGGCTTACACACAAAATTAAGTGGAGTCACTGTTATTTTTTTTCTGCTGTAGTAATCGATGGTTAGTGCAGCTCGATTCGCGACTGCACTGCACCGATGTCGCCATCCACTCAATGCTAGGAGGGCAGCAATGGCGAAGAAGCGAAAGACCACGAAGGCAGCGGCGAAGAAGGCCGTGAAGAAGACGGCGAAGAAGAAGGCGGCGAAGAAGAAGTAATCAGCGCCGTTCTCGGTCCTCGGCATCCAAAGATGTCGATGATCGCGTCACACGGGCCGGCAGCAGTCGAGGTCGATCGATGGTCACCAAACACCCGATCATCCAAATCCGGTTGATCCCAATTTGGTTCATCCAATACAAGATCGTCCAAGACGCGCCGGCTCAGGTGGACGGCGGAGGCGTCGGCGGGACGGAGGGTTGAGCTTCATTGCCGCGCTTAAGTGCGCGGCGGTGAAGACGGGGTCGGGCAGTCCGAACCTCGACATGACCGGTTGATCGCGCGTGGCTCGAGCCACGCATATCGATGAGCCGGCGGTTTCGATCCTCGACCCGCTAGCATCTCGCCGACGCCCTCGGTATGACGGCTGTTCTTCTTTGTTTCTTGGCGGCGCCGCGCGGCAATGCGCGGCGCCGTTTTTCTTAGGTCGGTTGACGTGGTATTGCGGTGAGGTGCGTGCGCACGAACAACGACGCGATAAAGGAGATGACCATGCCGCGCGCGCCGGCCACAACGAAGGCGAAACGCGCTGCGCCGCCGCGGCGAGCGCAATCGCAGCCGATCGAGCTTTACTACTGGCCGACGCCGAACGGCTGGAAGATTTCGATCATGCTGGAAGAGTGCGGCCTGCCTTATGTGGTGCGGCCGGTCGACATCTCGAAAGGCGAACAGTTCGCGCCGGCGTTTCTCGCCATCTCGCCGAACAACCGCATTCCCGCCATCGTCGATCCGCGCGGCCCCGGCGGGCGGCCGATCTCGGTGTTCGAGTCCGGCGCCATCCTGCAATATCTCGGCCGCAAGACCGGAAAGTTTTACCCGCGCGACGAACGCGCCCGCGTTGCGGCCGAGGAATGGCTCTATTGGCAGGTCGGCGGGCTCGGGCCGATGGCCGGGCAGGCCAATCACTTCCGCCGCTACGCACCGGAAAAGATCACTTACGCCATCGCGCGCTACACCGACGAGGTCAACCGCCTGTTCGGCGTGATGAACACCCGGCTTGCCGACCGCGAATTTCTCGCCGGCCGCTATTCCATCGCCGACATGGCCTGCGTCGGTTGGGTCAAGCTCGCCGAGCGGATGGGGCAGGATTTGCCGGCACAGTTTCCGCACCTTGACCGCTGGTTCGAAACGATCCGCGCCCGCCCCGCCGTCAAGCGAGCGTTTGCGATCCGCGTCGAAGCGGCGGCAAAGGTCGATATCCGCGACCCGAAGGTGCGCGCGGTGCTGTTCGGGCAGCGCGCGCGGTGATGTTTCAGCAGGCGCAGTGAGTTTCTCGACTCTTGCTTCCCCCTGAAAGGGGGAGGGCCCGCCCGAAAAATCAGTTCGAGCGGGTCCAGTTCTCGGTCTTGCACATCAGGCCGCCCATCACGCAGCCCTTGAGATCGGCGGTGTTGGCGCCGGTCAGGGTGAACGAGCCCGAATAGGTATTGCCGTCCCGCGAATTGTAGACCTTGCCTTCCCAGGTGTTGGCGCTGGCGGGCTTCATGTTGAGCACGATCGGTATGCCGAGGAGGGGCCGGCTCTGCTTGGCGGCGTCGACATTGTTCTTGTCGGTCTTCGGCTGCTTGGTCTCGGGATCGAGCGGCTCGGCGAGCCAAACCAGCGTTCCGCACAGCGCGCCGCCGCAGTCGGCGATGCGAACCTTGCCCTTCTTGTCTTCGGTCGACCAGGTCCCGAACGGGTCGGCCGCCAGGGCCGGCGCGACCGCCAGTGCCGCGAGCCCGACGGCGCCAAAGGCGAGGCCCGCAGTCATACGAAATGCCGTTTTATGTAAGCTTTTCATCGTTCGTCCTCCGTAAATCCGCGCATGGCCGGCGCCATCCGTCCCGGCGAAAAAGATAGCCGAGGCGTCCGCGAATGCAAGGTCGGCGGGCCGGGACAAGCCCCGCGCCGCAACGCCGGGCGGGCGGCTTTGGCTAACGATGCGTTGCCGATTTTGCTGCATCGCCGCGGGCGGAGTTCAGTTTTGATTCATCGCATTGTTTAAACCACCATTCAAATGTTCTGAAGATGATGGCCGCGTCGGCTGGGGGCAAAGGAGCCGGCAAGGCGCGATAGCGCAGAGGTGTCAGGACAGGGGAAAGCACCATGGCTCGTTTCGAAGTACTCGACAGCACCACGGCGCCGCTCGGCGAGGGGCCGGCCGCCGGCAACGTCTTGTTCTCGCTCGGGATGATGTATTCGGTCGGCCGCGATGTTCCGGTCGATCTCGTCTCGGCGCACAAATGGTTCAATCTGGCCGCCGCCAAGGGCAACGCCGACGCCGTGCGGCTGCGGCGCGAAATCGCCGACCAGATGTCGGAGAACGAAGTCGCCGCCGCGCAGCGCGCCGCGCGCGATTGGCTCAGGTCGCATTGATCTTAGGTCAGGAGTTCGACGCGCGCACGATGTCCGTGCGATCGGGCAAGCTTGCCATCGCAGGTGAGGAGGACCGCGGGCAGCGCCTCCGCCAGAGCAATATAGGCCGCATCGTAGGCAGTCACGGACTTTCGCAGCTCCCAGATGCGGCCGATGAGCGGCGTGTGGTCGTGCCGAACCAGCGGGAGATCGACGAGCGTCACAAGCGCCTGGGCGGCCCTTTGTGCATCGAGTTCCTTTGCCAATGTCAGTCGGCGCAGGACTTGGAGCGCTTCAACGTCAATGAGATGCGGCGCGTGAAGCGCTTCCTCGCCGCCGAGCACGCGGTCGGTGTGACGAACCCCGAGCGGGGTGCGGAGCAGGACCTCGATCACGAGCGACGCATCGAGCACGATCACGGGTCATATCAGCGCCGGTCGCGCTCCTCCCGGATCGCCTTCGTCGGTGAGGTTTTCAGCCGGCCCGGCGGCAACGAGGCGAGGCGGGTTCGTATTTCCTCCAAGGTCGGACGCTCGGCGATCTTGCCGACCTCGCGGACGAGATAGTCGGACAACGACATGCCCGCGAGTGCGGCGCGTGCCTTGAGCCGATGATGCAGGGCATCCGGGACGTGGCGAAGCTGGATCATTTTGGGCATGTGCGCATACTATATGCATGTGCCGCACATGTCGAGCCTAGCCAGGTGTCCAGCTGGCGTGCGGCGGCGTCACGTGGGCGCTATATTCGATCACTGCCGATCGGAAAGTTTCAGGCGATACCGCGTGTGTCGCCGCTGCCCGGTCCTGATGAGCGCCCCCTTCTCGACGAGGTCCTGTAAATCGCGTGTCGCGGTGGCACGGGAGGCCTGGGTGATGCTGATATAATTCTCCGCGCTCAGGCCGCCCTTGAAGCCGTCGATTCCTTCCTGAAACATTCGGGCAATCGCCTTGCTTTGACGTTTGTTCAGCTTGCCACGCAGCCTTTCGCAGAGCTTCGCTTTCGCGACGTAGAAATCCACGCGCGCGATAGTGTTGTTCTGCGCTTCGAGAACCGTGCCCGCAAAATACGTCAGCCAGTCGGTGATTTCATTTCTCTTGTTATTGCGTTCCAGCGCGGCATAATAGTCCTTGCGCTTGCGCTCGATGGTATAGGCGAGCGCAATCAGGCTGGGCTGCCCAAGGTTCTGCGCCAATGATTTTTCCGCGAGCGCGCGACCAATCCGACCGTTGCCGTCCTCGAACGGGTGAATGCACACGAAATAAAGATGCGCGATCCCGGCACGCGTCAGCCCGGGCAGCGGGTTCTTCGCACCCGGCGCCGTGTTGTTGAACCATGCGATAAACCGCTGCATTTCATCGGGTACACGCGCCGACGGCGGGCCCTCGAAATGCACGATGCGCTTATAGTCCGGACCGGAAACAACCTGCATGGGTTCGGGGTGCGTGCGGAAGCTACCAAGTACCTGAATGGATCTATCTCCGCCCAGCAGCATGGCGTGCCAATCGAATATTGTCTTGTCAGTGAGCGGTTCGGCGAAGCCGCGATACAAATCAACCATCATTTTGGAGATGCCACGCTCCTGCGGTTTCACGCCCGGCCGTTCCGTTCCGAGCCCAAACTGCTGGCGTAGCGAGGACTGGACGCTGTCACGATTGAGGATTTCGCCTTCGATTTGGGAGGTCTTTACGGCTTCGTCGCTGATAAGCTCAATTTTGAGCGTCTCCTTCTCGTCCACGCCGATATGCTTGTAGGCGCCCAGGAATTGGCCGGATAGCAGCAGAAACTGCTTCTCCAGGGGCTCCAAGGCCGCTGAATTGTAGGTGAAGTTCGGCCAGTCGGGTTGTTGCCAGTTCCACATCATGAGTTATAGAGACCTATCTATAACTCATAATATGGCATGGATTGAGCTATAGCAAGGAACTCTATAACTCACGGGGTCGTAGGTGATTCCCCTGCCGACTAAAAACCCAACGCGCTCAGCCCGGGATGATCGTCGGGCCGGCGGCCTAAGGGCCAATGATATTTGCGCTCGGCCGCGGCGATCGGCAGATCGTTGATGCTGGCGATGCGCCGGCGCATCAGGCCGTCCTCGCCGAACTCCCAATTCTCGTTGCCGTAGCTGCGGAACCATTGGCCGCTGTCGTCGTGCCATTCATAGGCGAAGCGCACCGCGATGCGGTTGTCGTTGCAGGCCCACAATTCCTTGATGAGCCGATAATCGAGCTCGCGGTTCCATTTGCGCGTCAGAAACGCCTCGATTGCCGCGCGCCCGGTGATGAATTCCGCGCGGTTGCGCCAGACGCTGTCGACCGTATAGCCCAGCGCGACGCGCGCGGGATCGCGGCTGTTCCAGGCGTCCTCGGCCAGGCGCGCTTTTGCCGCCGCGCTTTCCATGGTGAAGGGCGGCAGCGGCGGCCGGGTGGTCGTCGGCATCATCAGTCTCCGTTGGCCTCAGATGGCGGGCACGACACAAACAGTTTTATCCACCGCATTGCCGCGGCGGCAAACCGACCGAACAACCGCGCGCCGCGACATTCGTTCCAGCTCTCGCCGTCTGCTCGCTACAACGCGAACAGCCGCTCGGCGTTGGTCTGAAAGAATTTCAGCTTGTCGGCGGGGGAGAGCGGCAGATTGTCCTGCGTGACGACCTCTTCGGCGACGTACTCGTAAGGATAATCCATCGCATAGAGGAGGCGGTCCGCACCCATCACGCCGTGGACGTACATGATCGGCGGCGCCCAGCCCATGCCGCTCGTGGTGTAATGGAAGTTCTCGCGCAGATAGGCGCTGAGCGGCTTCGCGAGCGGCTTCGCCGACGCATAGCGGTTGGTGCGCACGATGATGCCGTGCATGAAATCGAGCCGGTAGAGCCAATAGGGCAGCGCCTCGCCGAGATGGCCGAGCACGATCTGCAGACGCGGGAAGCGGTCGAACACGCCGGCGACGATCATGCGCAGCGCATGGAGCCCGGTCTCGGCGGCGAAGCCGAACACCGCGCCGTCGAGGCCGCGCGCCAGATAAGGCTCGATCATCGCCTTCGACGGCGTCGTCGGATGCAGATAGAGCGGCACGCCCAACGCTTGGCAGGCGGCAAAGATGTCCCAGAACTTCGGATCGTCGAGATATTCGCCGCGGGTGTGCGAATTGACGATGGCGCCCTTGAGACCGAGCCCGCGTACGGCGCGCTCGAGCTCCTGCGCGGCGCGTCGCGGATCCTGCGGCGCGATCGCCGCGAGCCCGGCAAAGCGGGTCGGATGTCGGGCGACCGCTTCGGCGAGTTCGTCGTTGAACCGCGTCGCCAGCGCCGTCGCCAAGTCGGCGTCGAAAATCTGCACCCCGGGGGCGGTCAGGGCGACGATCTGCTGATCGATGCCCGTCGCGTCCATGTCGGCGAGGCGCCGCTCGCCGATGTCCTGGATGCGCGCCAACAGCGCCTGCGCCCGCTCGCTGGCGCCGGCGAAAAAGCCCCACAGGCTGTAAAAGCCCGGATCGTCGATCGTCTTCGCCTCGAGCTCACGCTGATAGAGATTGATGAGTTCGGGCGGCGCCCAGGCCTCCTCGGTCGCGATGCGGCGATAACCGGGCGCTTTTTGGATGACGGCGGCAGCTGCGGTGGTGCTCGTGCTCGTGGTCATGGCTCTTCCTGGCGATGCGGCGGGCGTTGGGCTCGCCCGTTCATGGCCGGCATTGGACACCGGAAACGCCGTTAATGAAACACTGAAGAGCGACCGGCGACGCGGTTGACCGCGTCAGGCGCGGGGGTGCGCACATTGGCCAACGCGGCGTAGGCGGCGGTATCGCTGGGCGCCTATCGGTACTCATTAACCATCTGTTGTTCATTTTCTCTTCCAATGAGCCGTCGCCGCCGCAGAGGCGACGGTTCGTTCGGTTGCGTATCGATTTTTGATCGCTCGGGGCCCGTTTCGTCCCGCTCTCCCAGTGGTTGCGTCAGCCTTCGTGCATCGTCGAGTCGCCTTCCCGCATGCGGTCACCCATGGCGGACCGTCGGGGGAGGTGCGCGTCCAATCAACATCGTGGATTTGATCGCTCGGCGCCGATTCGCGCTGGGTGGCGGGGCACGTAATGGCGTCCAGCCGCTCGATTGTCGGTGAAGCACTCCGTGACGGGGTGCATGCGGCTATTGCGGAATTCGCAAAACGCTATCGCCTGATTTCGCGACGCGCCGGCGCGGCGCTCGGGCTCGTGGCGGCGATCGCCGTCGGTGCGTGCGTGTTGTTGGGAGCGCCCGGCACGGCGCTGGCGCAGTGCTCGCAGAGCGGTTCGACGGAGACGTGCAGCGGCGACCTCACCGGGAATCAGAACTTCAACACGTCGTTGGGCATCAACGATCTCGAGATCAACAACGTCACGACGGGTCCGAGCCAAATCCAGTTTCAGGGGACGGGATCGACGCCGAGCGACGGCTCGGCTGGCACGGCGAGTTACAATTGCTCGACCGCTGGCGATTGCACGATCGACAACACCGCTTCTCCGCCGACCTGCACCGTCAACAGCGGCGCCCCCGCGGGGACGTCGTGCGTTGCGGTGGCGGGAACACCGGCGCAAGTAGGCCCCTCCGGGAATTCCGGCCCGCAAGTTACGTTCAACGTCGTCACGCCGACGAGCGGCGCCGTGACCGTGGGCGCCGGCCGTACGAACATCGCGATCATCGGCTCTTCTTTCGGGTCGACCGGCGGCCACGGCGGCGACGCCACGCTCATTGGTGACGGCGGCGACGGCGGCCCCGGTGCCGATGGCGGAACCGCGTCGGTCAGTTTCACGGGCGTCGTGCCCAATGGAAACTACGGCGGCA
The DNA here is from genome assembly GCA_963836095.1 of uncultured Pseudomonadota bacterium. Taxonomy (GTDB): domain Bacteria; phylum Pseudomonadota; class Alphaproteobacteria; order Rhizobiales; family Xanthobacteraceae; genus BOG-931. Next base: position 185,303 of record CAWIHU010000006.1, on the reverse strand, counting down.
TCCTCGTGCAGAGTATCGGCGGCAATGGCGGCAACGGCGGCAGCGGCGGTTCGATCGGAGGCAGCGGCGGCTCGGGCGGCGCGGGCGGCTATGGCGGCGCGGCGACGGCAAGCTTCGACGGCGGCTCGATCACCGTCTCGGGCGCCGGCAATGTCGGCATCTCAGCGATCAGCCAAGGTGGCAATGGCGGCAGCGGCGGCGGCGGCGGCTTTTTCTATTCCGGCGGCGGCAGCGGAAATAACGCCGGTCAGGCCGGTGCGGCCGAAGTGGACACCGCCAGGGGCTCGTCCATTTCGACCAGTGGCAACTACGGCGACGGCATCGCCGTCTATAGCCTCGGCGGCGCGGGCGGCAGCGGGGCGGGCGGTTTCGGCCTGTTCTATTCAGGCGGCGGTGGCGGTTCCACGGGCGGCAATGGCGGGGGCGCCACCGTCAACGCCTCCGGCGCCATAACGACGACGGGTCAGTACGCGCACGGCATTCTCGCCCAGTCGATCGGCGGCGGCGGCGGCAGCGCGGGAAGCGTCTCGGGCCTGTTCGCGCTCGGCGGCAGCGGCGCCGCGGGCGGCATCGGCGCGACGGTCAATGTCGGCAATTCGGGAGCGATCACCACTCAAGGCTTCGGCGCCAACGCCATCGAGGCCCAGTCGATCGGCGGCGGCGGCGGCAACGGCGCCAATTCCGGCGGTCTCTTCGCCATGGGCGGCAGCGGCTCGAACACGACCCCCGGCGGCTCGGTCACCGTGACGAATGAAGGCGTCCTCCAAACATATTCCTCACAGGCGGATGGCATTCTCGCCCAATCGATCGGCGGCGGCGGCGGCAATGGCGGCACGTCGAGCGGATTTTTTGCCTTTGGCGGCACGGCGGCAGCGCCAGCTACGCCGGCAACGCCACGGTCGGGTCCGCGGCGACGAGCGATCTCGGCGGCGGCTTCAGCACCGGGCTCGACTATCAATTGAGCCCCCATTTCCTGGTCGGCGCCGCGGCCGGGTACGGAACATTTTCGTTCAGCGTGCCGGATCGCGTCACGACCGGCACCGTGAATGCCACCCACGCCGCGGCCTACGCCGCCATCCGCGCCGACGACGCTTACGCCATCGCGATGCTCGACTTCGACTATTTCGCCAATCAGGAGAACCGGACTGCGATCATTCCCGGTGCGGCGCTGCCGGGGATGTTCGGCGCGCCGGTCACGGCCATTCCGGGCTTTACCGAAAAGGATTCCGGCAGGTTCGGAAGCTATTCGGCGAGCGGCCTGTTCGAAGCCGGATACCGCTTTCATTTGGAGAGCAATATCGAACTCAAGCCGCTCATCGGGACGCAGTTCAACTACCTGCAAATGAACGGTTTCACGGAGGCCGCCGGCGGCGGCGCGAGTACGATCGGATTGTCCTATGCGGCGCAAACCATCCCGTCCGTGCCGGCCTATGTCGGCGGGCAATTCGACGTCAAGACGGACCTCGGCGCCGGCTATTCTCTCTACAGCTGGTTGCGCGGGGAGTGGGTGCACGAGTTCGAGCCGCAGCGCTCGATCGAGGTGTCATTCATCGCGGCACCTGGATTCCCCTTCACGATCCAGGGCGCGCAGGCCCCGTCGGACTTCCCGCGGCTCAATACCGGCGCGAAGTTCAACGTCAGCGACCACCTTTCGTTCACGGCCAGCTTCAACGCCGATCTCTACAATACGCCGAGCTATTCCGGCACGGCGGGCATCCGCTTCACCTGGTGAGGAGGACGACGCGGCAGCGCCCGATGATCAACGTCATTACCAGTGCGCAGTCATTTCGGGCCCTTGCCGCTGCGCAAGTCGCGAATCCGCTCTTCGTATTCGGGGATCCAGGAGACCCATTCTTTGGTCTTTTCCGCTCCCAGTCGCGGCGTGACCTTGGTGTCGACGTATTCGACGAACTCCTGGCTCACGCGCATGAGCCCGTCCCACCAGACCTCGCCCGGCGCCGTGTGGTACATCATGATCTGCGTCGGACGCACGCCCATGGCGCCGATGTTGCGGATCATGATCGTGTCCTCGGGCGTGTAGACGCCGGCTTGCTGCAGCGCCTTCTCGATGTCGAAGGTCATCTCGCGGATGTGGTCGAGCATGTAGATCGAACTGTCCGCCACGGCGAAGAAGTTGCCGGTCCACTGCTTGGAATGGCACTGATTGCACACCGCCATTCCGCGCTTGCGGTTCTCGAGCCCGTCGCTCGGATAGCTGATCGCGATCTTCGTCGCGCCCGCGGTATCCTTGTCGACCAGGCGGACACCATAATTGGGGTCGACCTTGATCCACACCTCGCCAACGTCGGGGTGCAGCATGCCCTTCTTGCGAATGAACGTGGTGCGCCAGGAGCCGAACTTCCACATCGAGATGGAGGCCGGGTCGTGCGTCGGCGGATAGATCATCTTGCCGGCGTCATAAACCGCGCCCATGTGGCAGGTGGCGCAGGTCGGGCCAAAATAGTCCTTTCCGGGCACCGCCGCGCTCTTGCTGTAGTCGGCTTTGGCCTGCGTCGCGAAATAGATGCCGCCGTGCAGCGACCGCAGATAGGCTTCGAGATTTGGATGATCTTCCAACTCGTGGCAGCGGCCGCAGGTGTTCGGGCTGCGGGCGACCGACAGATCCGTGCTGTGTGCGGTATGGCAGGCGGCGCAGCTGCCGAGCGAGCCGTCAGGATTGACGCGACCGGCGCCGTTGGTGGGATAGGTTTCCGGAAAGAACGTGACCGATGTCTTGGTCTTTTCCTTGATCTTGACGGTCGAGCCGTGACACCACAGGCAGCCCCAATCGGCGAAAACCTGGATCGAATCCTTCACCGACTTTTCGGGCTGGTCGAGGCCGCTCGGGTAGCTGCCCCACTGCAGGGCTGGATTGTTTTTCAGATCGGCCCAGTATTTATCCAGCACCGGCTTGCCGTGATAGGTAATCGGCCGGTCGCCCAAGGTGACGACCTCGCCCGGCTTTTTCAACATGCCGTGGCTGAAGTCCCAGGGAATCCAGCCCAGCACCGAGGCGGCGACGTTCCAGTAGGAGCCGCCGCCGAGCGAGGTTCCGGCTTGCGCGATAAGGCCGGATTTCGCGTGGATCGACCCCTCGTATTCCTTGACAACATCGGCATGGCAGCGCGCACACTGATTTGGGCTCACCAGCGCGGAAATGGTTTGGCCTTGATGTTCATAGGCCGCCGGGTTCGATGCATCACTGCCGTGGCAATCAAAACATCCGACGCCATTTTCATGGTGCTTGGAACGTTCCCATTCCGACACGACGTAACTCGTCGCCGTGCGGTGACAGTTCAGACATGCCGCATTGGCCTCTGCGTTCGGTCGCGCGTGCGCGGCCGTTTCTTTGTGCGAGGGCTGGTGCGCGGCAGCCATCGTTCCGACCCACAGGATTGCCAGCGTGGCAACCGCGCCCGCGACCGCCATCGCCGCCGACATGGAAGCCGCTCCGGCGTGGCGTCGAAGAACTGCCGCCAACAATTTCTTCATGGCACGCCCCTTGGTCACTCGCGTGCGGTGCAGCACGGGGCTTTGACAGTCAGGAATCTTATAAGATTACGCGATTGCTATCGCGGAGTCCATGGCAAGGATGCGAACAAAAAATTTGCGTCGTGAACGCGACATATTTCCCGCCCCTATCTTGTTTCCCGTCCCCAAGCCGTGCTTGCCGCCGCGGAATACCTCGCGCGGCTCGTGCTCACTTGCGGCGAGGCCGCGGACGCTCGGCTTTTCGGCGGCGCCCGGCCGCGTCGATCTCTCTCATGGCGCCGGCGACCGGGCGATGGTGCATTTCATCATCTTCCACCAGGCGCAGTGCTCCTGATTTGAGGCAGCTCACAGGTCGCTCCCGCGGCAAACGGTGCGGCCGCTAGCCGAGAATGTGACAGTTTTAATGCGAGTTTCCGATATGACTTTTCCAAATTTGAATCGAAGTTCGCTGCCCGCGTTCGGCTCGAACGACCGCCGCGTCTTGATCTGTGTCAATGAGCGCCGTTCCTCCAATGATAGTGAATAAGAACAATTCCCAGGGAGAGTGTCATGACCGACAATTCGAAATTCTCGCGACGCGATCTGCTGAAAAACGCCACCGTCGCCACGGCGGCGGCGACTACGTCGACCCTCGGTTTTTCGCACGGCGCATCCGCACAATATGAAACGCCGCCACGAAAGTGGGATCGCGAGGCGGATGTCGTGGTCATCGGCGGCGGCGCCGTCGGTCTGTCGTCCTCGACCGCCTGCAAGGAAGCCGGCGCATCGGTGATCCTGGTGGAGGCCGAGAATCATCTCGGCGGGCATGCCGCCACGAGCGGCGGCAATGTCGTGCTCGGCGGCGGTACGGCCGCGCAAAAGAAGGCCGGCATCGTCGATTCGCCGGACCTTTACTTCCGCGACCTGACCGACTGGTCGGTGGTCGAGCCGAACGGCTTCCCGGACTATCGCTACAACGATCGTGAGATCATCCGCGCCTTCGTCGACAACAGTCCGGCCGCCTACGATTGGCTGGTCGGGCACGGCGTGGTTTTCATCGACGAGCCTCCGGATTCGTTCGACGGCGTTTCCTCCGGCAACTCGGCGCCGCGGGTGATGCACGCCGCGGCGATGAACTGGACGAATGTCTGGACCGGAAAGCCGCTCGACCCGGATGAGCGCACGCTCACCGCCATCGGTGCCGGCGTCACCGGTCCGCTCGAAGCCGCCGCCCGCAAGGCCGGCGTGGACGTGCTGCTGCAGCATCGGATGACGGCGATCTATCGTCAGGAGCCGGCCTCGGGCCGCGTCATCGGCATCGCGGTCGAAAGCGACGGCAAGAAGCTCAACATCCGCGCGCGCAAGGCGGTGATCGTCGGCACCGGCGGCTCGACCGGAAACCTCAATTTCCGGCGCATGTTCGATCCGCGCCTGACCGAAGAATATTGCTGCCTCGCCGGCATGCCCTGGTCGAATCAGGACGCCAGCGGCGAGTTGGCCGGCATGGCGGTCGGCGCCTCGCTCTGGGGCCTCTACAATCAGACCGGTGAATTCGGCTCGGTGTTGAGCAAGCCCGGCTTCATCGGCGGGCAATACAATTATTTGCCGATGGTGCAGCTGATTCAGCCGTGGCTGCCGGGGAGCGCCGTGTTCGACAAGGCCCGCGCTTCCGGTCTGCGCGTGCTGAACTGGCAGGATGCCATCATGGTGAACATGCTGGGCAAGCGCTTCTACGATGAAACCTCCGGCGGCTTCACCGCCAACGACTACGATTCGATCAAGCCCTACACCCAGGACAGCTATCTCAACGCCAAGAACATCAAATACAATCCCAACAACTGGCTGAATGCGGCCTTGGCCGGCATCGGCGACGGCCACAATGGCGGCGGGCCGATCTGGGCGATCTTCGATGCCGACGCCGTCACCCGCGAACGCTGGGATCCGACGCCGCCGCATGTCGATCCCAAGGCCGGCTTCTTCTTCACGGCAAACACGCTGGGCGAGCTCGCGAAGGCGATCAAAATGCAATACCAGCGCGTGCCGATGCCGGCGGAAAACCTGGAACAGACCGTGGCGCGCTACAATTCCTTCGTCGACTCCGGCGTCGATGACGACTTCGGCAAACCCAAACCGCTGCACAAGATCGCCAAGCCGCCGTTCTATGCCGCCTGGGCGACCCCCGCGGTGCACGACACGCGCGCGGGCCTGCGCATCAACGCCAACAGCCAGGTCGTCGACTTTCACGGCACCGTCATTGCCGGTCTCTACTGTGGCGGCGAGTTGGCGGGCGGTTTCAGCATGCACGGCTTGGCGCGCGCCATGGTGCAGGGCCTCATCGCCGCGAAGCACGCCGTGGCGGAAAAAGCTTGAGCGACATCAGCGACGTTAGTGTGAGTAACATGAAAAAAGTCGCTGCTTCGGCGTGCTTGCTGCTGGGGTTCGTGGCGCAGAGCGCGCTCGCTCCCCTCCACGCCGCCGATGCGCAGCGTTACACGAATGCGGTGGCGCCTTTGCTCGACGCCGCCGGCGGCAAGCCGGTCGGCGCGCTGCAGCCCGGCGTCGCCGTCGACGTCCTCGGCCAGTCCGGCGCCGCGACGCATGTCGCGGTGCATGGCTGGTCTGCCCAAGGGGCGAGCGCGGTCGTGATGGCCGCGCCGAACCGGCACATCGTTCTCATCAACGGCTATACCGGCCATGCTGCGCCCGGTACGTCGCAGACCGTCAACGGCACCGCCTATCAGGCGGTGACGGTCGACGGCTGGGCGGCCAGCAATGCGCTGGTCGACGACGTGCAAACCGTATGGAAGAGCGCGGCCGATCTCTACGCGCAGAAATGCGCCGCCTGTCACGCGCTTCCAGCAGCTCAACGCGCTCGGCGTCAACCAGTGGCCGGTCATCATGAAGACCCAAGCGAGCAATGCGGCGCTGGAGCCGAACGAAACGGCGTTGCTGACCGCCTATCTGCAGGCCCATACGACGCGATAGATGCGGGCGTCGCGTTGACGCCAATGACGCAGGCGAAGCCTAACGGTTGCGGCGTCTTGATGCTAAGCTTCCTCTGTCGAGTTTGAAGCTGGTCGGTCTGGGACACCATCGCTCACGCGCCGGTCGCGGCCGTCGCCGCGAGTTCAGCAATAGAACCGGCGGTGTCGCCGGCGGTCATCGTCTGTCGTCGCTTAAATCGCGCATGAAAATATCCAAACTATCAGCATGGGTAATGGCGGCGCGGCCGCGCACGCTCAGCTTGTCGACGACGCCGGTGATCGTCGGAACGGCGCTCGCCTGGGCGGTCGAACGGCAGCTGGTTTGGCCGGCGATCGTGGCGGCGTTGATCGGCAGCATGCTCATTCAGCTCGGCACCAATCTGCACAACGACGCGGCCGATTCCAAACGCGGCGGCGACGGGCCCGATCGGGTCGGACCGTTGCGCGCGACCGCGTCCGGCCTGTTGGACGGCGATGCCGTCGACCGCGCCGCCTGCGCGTGCTTCGCCGCGGCGGCCCTGGTCGGCGGCTATCTGATCTGGGTCGGCGGCTGGCCGATCTTGCTCCTCGGTATCGCGTCCATCCTGTTCGGCTGGGCTTATACCGGCGGCCCGCTGCCGATCGCCTATACCCCGCTCGGAGAATTGTTCGTGCTGGCGTTCTTCGGCCTCGGCGCCGTCGGCGGCACATATTGGCTCTGCACCGGGCGATTGACGCCGGTCGCGATCGAAGCCGGCCTCGCGGTCGGCTTGCCGACGGCGGCGGTGCTCCTGGTCAACAATCATCGCGACGCCGCTGCCGACGCGCGTGTCGGCCGCCGCACGCTGGCGATCATCGCCGGGCCGCGCGTGACGACCTGGATATACGCCGCGCTGATGCTGGCGCCGTTTGCGCTCCTCTATCCGATCGCGCAAGCGTTGCCCCGCGGCCACACATGGCCGGCGCTCGTCGCCCTGCCGCTGGTGGGATTGTTGATCGGCAAATTCGCGCGCGAACCGCGCGGCCGCGGATTCAATCAAATTCTCGTACAAACCGTGTTGATGCAGGCTTTGTTCAGCCTGCTGCTCGCTCTGGGGCTGCTGGCATGACGCCGGCTCGTGCCTGACCGTTAAGGGGCATCGCCATTCTTGCACGCCTGCGGTTTTGGCGGTAGGATTTGTTCATGTCGATACGAACTGGCGCTTACGGCAACTATATCGTTCCGACCCACCGCTGGTACATCGAACGTACCGTCTGGCTGATCGCCGGGGTGGTGCTGTTGGCGAGCACGACGCTCGCCCTCCTGGTCAATCCGCTCTTCATCCTCGGCGTGACGGCGACGGGGCTCGTTTCCATCAATGTCGCGCTCACCGGCTTCTGCCCGGTCGGCAACGTGCTGCGCCTGTTCGGATTCACGCCGATGCTCGGCTCGGCGACGCCGACGCGATGGAACCTTTATTTCCTGCAAATCGACCGTTGGTATCTCGAGCGCCGCATCTATATCGCAGTGGGTTTCAATATTTCGGTCGCGTCGATCCTGGTGCTGACCCTGAGCCCATGGTGGAGCCTGTTCACGCTGTTCGTCGGCGGCGCCATGGTGTGGTTCGCAGCGACCGGCTATTGCATCATGGCGAATTTCCTATACTGGCTCGGCGCCGAGCCGCGGCTCAATCCGGAAGCCGATCCGGGCGCCATGCCGTCGGGCCGCTGTGCCAATTGCGCCATGGCACCCGGCTGCATCAGCAATCCGCGCGCCATGCACGCGTGAATGGGGTTGCCCGTCGCGCCCGCCGCCGCAGTATTATCCGATTGCCGCCGCTAACGCCGAAGCACCCGAATTTTGCGGTCGTTCACTTCGCCTCCGCGGTCGGCTGCGCCGGCGGATGCACCAGGTTCCTGTGGCAATCGACGCAGGTGACGTTGCCCCGGCCTAGCATCGCGTGCGCGGTGCGGCCGGCGTCGCTCGCCGGATGGATCGCGTTCGCGTCGTGACAGCTGCGGCAGGTGATGCTGTCCTGGGCGTGCATGTCGGCGCGAACCTCCTTGGCGAGATCGGCCCGGTGCGCCGCCCAGACCTTCGGATCGCTGAAATTGCTGTGGACGAGTTCAGCGATGGCGTCGCGCGTGCCGGAGGAGACATGGGTGTAGGTTTCGACGAACCAGTTATTCCGCGGGATGTGGCAGTCGCCGCAGCTTGGCCGCACGCCTTCAGCGTTGGCGAGGTGCGCGGAGTGCTGGAAAAACGGATCGTCGGCTTGCAGCGCCATGGTGTGGCAGGACGTGCAGAAGGCGTCGGTCGAGGTGTAGCGGTTGAAGGCGATGCTGGTGATGATGCCGCCCGCGCCGATGACGACCGCGACGACCAGCAGGACAGCTAACAGCCAGCGATTGATGCGCATTGCGAGATCTCCACTTGTTCGGTCGCGGTCATGATCGACCGCCGTAAAGCTGATGCGCCCGGTGCTGGAAGGCCGTCATCGTCGCCGCCGCCCGGTCGGCGAACGACGCCCCCATCAGCATCCGCAGGACACGCGAACGGAACTCGAAATCGACGTGATATTCGACGTTGGTGCCGCCGGCGGCGGCCGGCGCGAAGATCCACGATTGGGTGAAGCGCTCGAACATCGGGTCACGGCGCCGTGTAAGGCAGATGCCGGCGCTGGCTGTAGGCGGTCATGATCGGCGGACGGTTGGCGTGGCGACGGCATGAAGCTATCGGTCTTGGTGCGCGGCTTGGCGCGAGGTGACGAAGGCAACGAGCTGCCAGATTTGCTCGTCGCCCAGCATCCGCCACGACGCCATCGCCGTCCCCGGTACGCCGCCGCGAATGGCGAGAAAGGTCCTCCCGGCGGCCTCCGGCTGCGACCACGGCGGCAGCGTCAGGTTGGCCGGCGGCGGACTGATCGCCTCCCGCCGCGGGCCGTGGCCGTCGCCCGCCGCGCCATGGCAGATCGCGCAATTCTGCGCGAACAGCGCCGCGCCGGCCGCGCGCGCCGTGGCCGACGCCAACAGGCCGGCAGGCGGCTGCGGCGCTCGCGGCTCACATCCCGAAATGACGAGCGAGATTGTGGATAGGGCGATGCCCACTTGCAGCTTCCGCGTCCGGGACCATCTCGTAACCAAGATCTTGCACCTCGCGGGCAACGGCCGCGACGAGTTGCTCGAGCCCGGCGTCGACGGCGCGCGACCGAACCACCGCCAGATCGAGGGCATCGGGGACGAGGCCGATAAGCGTGACCGCGGCCGGGTAGCAATCGATCAGCCGCGCCGCGTCGAGCAGGTCGGCGACGCCGACCTGATGCGGCGACAGGCGGTCGCGCACCGCGTCCATGACATCGGCGCCTTCGAGCCGCACCAATGTTCCCGGCGCGGCGTCGGCGTTGACGGCATCGACCAGGATCACGCGTTCGGCGTCGCCGATCAAGGCGAGCAGCGCCAGTCCGAGCGTGCCGCCGTCTTCGAGGCGGACGCCGGGCGGGATGCGGTAATCGCGCTCGAGCGCCGCGACCGCCGCGGCGCCGAGTTCGTCGTCGCCGAGCAGCACGTTGCCCAGACCGAGGACCAGAACCTCGATGGTCTTTCGCGCCGGCGTCTGCGCGGATGCGTCGCTCACGACCGGTCCGCCTTCCGCACCGGCATGAATTTGTAGCCGGAAAAGATCGAATTGAAAGTGCCGATGTGTTCGATGATCGACGACAGCAACACGAAATAGATGTGCATCACGGCGAAGATCAGGATGATCCACATGCCGACATGATGGATGAGCCGCGCGATCTGCAAGCCGCCGAACAACGGGGCCAGCAGGTCGAACACCCGCAACGGCGAGCCGACCGCGGCATTGACCGCATAAAGCGTGAGGCCGGTCGCGATCATCAGCACATAGACCGCGAAAATCATCAAGTAGGTCGATGCCGCCAGCGCGTTGTGGCCGGCATAGTCGTCGGGATCGTGGCGGATGAAGGAATAATACAGCAGCGTCCGCCACAGGCTGCGCCAGCGCCGCGCCGAGAGCGGGACGAACTCGCTCAGCCGAGCATAGGCGTTGCCGGCGAGCAGCCAGTAGAGCCGCACCAGCACCGCCAGCATGAATACGATCGCGGTATAGGAATGAACGGCGCGGATCGTCCCCATGACGAAATGATTCTTCGCCGGGCCGGGAACGGCGATGAAGGGATGGCCGATGTAATAGCCGGTTGCCGACAGGATCAGGATCGAAAAGAACAGCAGCCAGTGCGTCAGGCGCACCGGCAATTGCCAGACATAGACGCGCTCGAGAACGACTTTCCGCTGCGGTGATGTCGCCATGGCGTTCACATCGATCACCTCGTTCACATCGCCCGCACCCGGGCCAGTTCGCGCTTGGTCGCGTCGACCACATGAACGCCGCAGGCCATGCACGGATCGAACGAATGCACGGTACGCAGGATTTCCAAAGGCTGCTCCGGATTGGCCACGGGCGTGCCGACCAAAGCGGCCTCATAGGGTCCGGGCTGGCCCTTGGCGTCGCGCGGGCCGGCGTTCCAGGTGCTCGGCACCACGCATTGGTAGTTCACGATCGAGCCGTTGCTGATGTGAACCCAATGTCCGAGCGCGCCGCGTGGCGCCTCGTGGAAGCCGTAGCCCAAACAATCGCTCGGCCAGCTTGCCGGGTCCCATTTGGAGTTATCCTGGATGCGATAGTCGCGCCGCGCCATGCTGTCGGCGAGTTCGGCGACCCAGCGATCCATTGCCTCGACCAGCACTTGCGCTTCGACCGCACGCGCCGCGATTTTGCCCAGTGTCGAGAACAGGGCCTCAGGGCCGACGCCGAGGCTTGCCAGCACCTTGTCCACCAGTGCCTTGACGCGCGGCCGGTCCGAATTGTAGGCGACCAGCATGCGCGCGAGCGGACCGACCTCCATGGCAGCGCCGTCATAGCGCGGCGATTTCAGCCAACTGTATTTCTGGCTGACCTCGAGCAATTTGTAGGGGGGCTTCGGTCCGGTGTAGTGCGGGTTGGTCTCGCCTTTGAAGGGATTGAGTGCTGCGTCGTTGCCGGCCGAATAATCGTACCAGGAATGGGCGATCTGCTCGGTGACCATGGCCTGATCGACGGGAGCGATTTTGCTCATGTCGCGACCGTGAATGATGCCGGTCGGCAGCAGTAACGCCGGATTGGCGCTGTCGTCCTCCGGATAGTCGCCATAGGCCATGTAATTGCCGACGCCGGCGCCGAGCGAAGCCCAGTCCTTGTAGAAGGAGGCGATCGCCAGCACATCGGGCAGATAGACGCGGCTGACGAAGTCTTTGCCGTCGGCCACCAGCTTGTGCAGCGCGGCGATGGTATCCATGTTGAGCGCCGACTGCGAGTCGGGATCGACCGGCGTCGCCATGCCGCCGACCAGAAAACTTTGCAAATGCGGGTTCTTGCCGCCGAGAATGGCGTGGATCTTGATGAAGCGCCGCTGCCACTCGAGCGCCTCGAGATAATGGGCGAGGCCGAGCAGGTTCGCTTCCGGCGGCAATTTGTAGGCCGGGTGGCCCCAATAGGCATTGGCAAAAATGCCGAGCTGGCCGCGGTCGACGAACGCCTTCACCCGCTCGCGCACGCCGGAAAAATAGGCGGCGCTCGACAGCGGCCAGTCCGAGATCGATTGCGCGAGCGTAGAAGTCTTGGCCGGATCGGCGCTGAGCGCGCTGACCACGTCGACCCAGTCGAGCGCATGCAGATGATAGAAATGGACGACGTGGTCGTGGACGTTCTGCGCCGCCATGATGAGATTGCGGAGAATCCGCGCATTGGGCGGCGGCACTGCACCGATGGCTTTTTCGACGGCGCGGATCGAGGCGATGGCGTGAACCGTGGTACACACGCCGCAGATGCGCTGGGCAAACGCCCAGGCGTCGCGCGGGTCGCGGCCGCGCAGAATGAGCTCGATGCCGCGGAACATGGTCGACGACGACCAGGCCTGGGTGACGGCGCCGCCGTCGACCTCGGCTTCGACGCGAAGATGGCCTTCGATGCGGGTGACCGGATCGACGACGATGCGTGCCATTATTCCGACTCCGCTCTGTCTTCGACCGAAGGCGTCTTACCGAGCCGATGGCGCACGACCTCGCCGACACCGTGAAGGGCGGCCGCCACCGCCACCAGCCCGGTGAGACCGAGCCCGACGGGGTCGACCCATCTGCCGACGTTGAAGCCGACGACATTGGGAAGCCGCTCGTAAAACGGCGTCATGGTGTCCCAGAAATTCGGTTCGGCGCAGCCGAGGCAGGGATGACCGCAGCCGATCGGCCAATTGGTGCCTTCGTTCCATTTCACGACTGGACAGTTCTGCGACGTCGCCGGACCCTTGCAGCCCATCTTGTAGAGGCAATGGCCTTGGCGATGCGCTTCGTCGCCCCACGCTTCGACATATTGCCCGGCGTCGAAATGCGCGCGCCGTTCGCAGGAATCGTGAATGGTCGTGCCATAGGCGAACAGCGGGCGGCGGTATTGGTCGAGCGGCGGCCAGCGCTTCAACGTCATGAAGTAGACGATGAGCGCGGTGATGTTCTCGGCATTGGCCGGACAGGCCGACATGTTGATGAGATTTCGGACGCCCGGCACGGCGTCGGCGACGGACAACGCGCCGGTCGGGTTCGGCCGCGCCGCCGGGATGCCGCCAAAGGAGGCGCAGGTGCCGACCGCGATAGTGGCGGCGGCGCCGCTGCAGACTTCGCGCGCGATATCGAGCGCGGCGCGGCCGCCGATGGTGCAATAGGCGCCGTCGGCGCCGCTCGGGATGGAGCCTTCGACCAGGGCGATGTACTTGCCCTTGTTGTCGCGCACGGTCTGCTCCAGCGCGCTTTCGGCCTGGCTGCCGGCCGCCGCCATCAGGGTCTCGTGATAGTTGAGCGAGATCGAATCGAGGATGAGATCGGCGACGGTCGGATGCGTGGCGCGCAGGAAGGATTCGGTATTGCCGGCGCAGTCCTGAAATTCGAGCCACACCAGGATCGGCCGCGCCTCGCTCTCGACCGCCGCCGCGATGGCATAGGTCGCTTCATCCGGCAGCCCCAGCACCGCCGCCATCGATGCGCAAAAACTCAAAAAATCTCGTCGCGAAATACCGCGCTGCTCCAGTTCTTCACGCAGGCCAAAGCCGGTCATTGCCCACCCCTGCTCCTGAAGTTCAAAACGAAGCGCCGGACCCATATCCGCGCTGGCATTCGGTTCGGCCGCTCAGTTCGGCCACTGCAACTACTTGTGCTTCCGCGCCCAGGCCGCGCCGAAACTCGTGAGCTTGCCGCCGCCGCTTGTAGCAACGTGGCATCGTCCGCAGGGCAAGCCGGTCTGGGCGGAGTATGCGGCCGTCGCTCCGGCCGGTTTCGAAGAAGCCACCATGGCCATGCCGGTCGCCAGACTAACTGCCACAAGGCCAGCCGTCAGATACAAGAGCGTAGAACTAGATGTAGAATTGGATTTGCTCGGGTCGCGCGTCGAAACTTCGGTGTCAGGCATCGAAGTTCTCCTGTTGACCGGTTCAGCTTTTGAACGCTTCGTCCACGCTTCGGCTCCCCAACAGATTGTAGCACCGCCGTTTCAGGATTCAAGTCACGCCGTCGCCTCATCGCGTTTCAAAGTGTGAAACCGCATTTGTGACACGGCCAAAATGTCGCACGTTTGATTGATTTTGTTTTGACCGAAATCAATGACAATGGAAGTTTCTATTGGCGCCGCAGCATTGCGCGTGCATCTGTGGCGCTCTTGCCACAGCTCTCGAGTAAAAATTTGTCGATCCCGATTCAGCTTGATTTTTGGAACGGCGCGACCTGGAATCATCGCGCGGGTAACGGGCGGCGCTGGTGATGGGCAAATTCGTCGGCGTTGGCGATGTGCTTGGGCTCCTCGAAGTGGCCCGCTGCGATGATTTCCGCGTTGTCCGCAGATTTTTTCTCGCGTTTGCCGTTTTCGGGATCGTGTGCGGATCGATCATGTGCGGATCCTGGATCGGATTCGCGCAGCTAGCCCGCGCGCAGGAAGCCGCGGTCCTCGGCGATCCCTACGTCGCGTCACGCGAATACGCGCAGCAGATCTGGACTGCAACGGCGCCGCCGGTCCACGCCGCCGGCGACGACAACGCGGTCGCCGCGCTGCGTGACTTCGCGCTGCGGCTTCCCGGCGGTCGGACAAACGCGGCCGCATCCGGCAAGATCAGGGTGGCGGAGGCCGACAACGCCTTCGACGCATTGCGTGAGTTTTTGCAAAAGCAGAACGGCAATCGACCGGCTGCGCCGCCCGCCAAGCCGCCGGCGCCGCCCGCGCCCAAGAAGCAGGAGGTGGCGGCAACCTATGTCGGCAGCAAAGCCTGCCTAGGCTGTCATGGGAACCAAGTCGCTGTTTTCAACTACACGCTCATGGGCCGGCTGCAGAAGCAGGGCAAAATGCAATGCGAGACCTGCCATGGGCCGGGCTCGGAGCATGTGCGGCTCGGTGGCGGTCGCGGCGTTGGCGGCATCATTTCGTTTCGCAGCGACGACGACAGCCGCACGGCGGAGGAGAACAACAGCATCTGCCTCGGCTGCCACGAGCGCGGCGAGAGAGTCTACTGGGAAGGCAGCGTCCACGAGACGCGCGGCCTCGCCTGTAGCGATTGCCACACGGTCATGCGCAACGTGTCGGCCCAGCACCAGTTGAAAACGCCGTTCGAGCCCGACACCTGCTTCCAATGCCACAAGGACCGCCGCGCGCAAATGTTCCGCTCGGCGCACATGCCGATGCGCGAGGGCAAGGTGGTGTGCGGCGATTGTCATAATCCGCACGGCAGCATCACCGAAGGGATGCTGCGCGAAGATTCGATCAACGACAATTGCTACAAATGCCACGCCGAGAAGCGCGGACCGTTCCTGTTCGAGCATGCGCCGGTACGCGAGAATTGCTTGAACTGCCACGATCCACACGGCTCCATCAATCAATTCTCGCTGAAAATGTCGATGCCGCGGCTGTGCTTCGAGTGCCACACGATAGGTCCGCACGGGCCGCTGGGAGCAACCGGACCGGGTTCAGTGCTTACGATGGGCAATGCATGCCAGAATTGCCACACCATAATTCATGGCAGCAACAGTCCGGCCGGTGCAGCGTTCCAGCGCTGAGCCGAGGCGCTCAGAGCAGACGCAGGGAGTCGAACAAGTAGAGCGCGAGGGCTTTTATCGGGGTTGGGCGATGTCACGTCGCGGCGGATGGGTTCGAGCCTGTATAGTCGGCGCTGTGTTGAGCGCGGCAGGGCTGGTTTCGACCGGCGCGCTCGCCCAACAAGCCTGCTGTCAAGGCGGCTCGGCGACCGGCGCCAATGCATGGACCGACGGATTGGCCACCTCCGATCGATGGCCGGCCGAACCGGCGGCCAACGCCACGCCATTGCCGCTCAAGGCGGCTCCATCGGCGCCGTCCTGGTGGACCCACGGCGAGATCGAAATCGGCGGCCGCGATTTCCTCAATGATCCGACACGCGGTGGCTCGATCTGGGGCAACACCGCCGGCAGCCCCATCCCCGGCTACGTCTATCTCGGACAAAAAAGCTTGGCGAATTATTACGAGTACAGCATCGTCGCGCCGGGCGCATTCGGCGGCGGCCATGTCGCCACCGGCAGCAATGACGGGCTCTACCAGGTCGATTTGTGGGCCAACAATGTCGCCTCGAACTTCGCCGGCTTCAGCGACCAGGCTTATCTGCTGCAGGCTTCGAAGATCGGCGAACAATACGTCTCGGTGGGATGGGATCAGACGCCGCATGTATACAGCACCAGCGCGCAGACGCCCTATCTCGGGGTCGGCAGCAACGCGCTGACGTTGCCGGCCGGAGTCGCCCAACCCTTTAGTTCGACAGGCGTCCCTCCGGGCACGGGCTTGGCGTTTCTTTATCCCTACCTGCACCAGACGGATATCGGCATCCAGCGCGACACCGCGTCGGTCGACTACCGCTGGACGCCCACGGACGCCTGGGACATCAGGGCGGACTATTCCCATATGGAAAGGACGGGCACGCAGGTCGCCGGCGTGATCGGCTTTGGCGGCGGCGCCGTGAATGCGGCTACGCACGGCGACGTTCCGGTCCAAGTCGGCGCGCCGGTCAGCGACAGCACGCAGAATTTCGGCGCCAACGGCGAATATCTCGGCACCTCGCCGTGGGGCCAGAAATACACGTTCAAGGTGGCGTATAGCGGCTCGGTCTATACCGACAACATCTCGAATTACACGGTGCAAAATCCTTTCGGCGCCACGTGCGCGACGCCGACGACAACGACGGCAGGAACAACGTCATGTCCAAGCGCCCAGCTGTCGACCCCGCCCAGCAATGCGGCCAATGGCGTCGGCGGAACGCTGGCGGCGGATCTGCCGCTGCAGAGCCGCTACGTCGGCACCTTCAACTACATCATGATGATACAGAATGCGGCGTTTCAGCCGATGACGAGCAACCCCGCCGCCCAAGCAAGCCCTTGGGGGGTTCCCTGGAACGCGGTCAATTTCGGCTTTGTCAATCAGAATGTCGGCCTGCCGACGAGCAGCCTCGATGGTGAGATCAATACGCTTCTGAGCAATAACGTCATAACCAGCAAAATCACTCCGACTTTGACGTCGAAACTGAGTTACCGGTATTACGACTTCGACAACCAAACACCGCAAATCGTCTTCCCGTGCTGGGTGTCCCTGGACGGCACCGGCGTTGCGCCGTCGGCCGGGAATCCGTGCGGCGCAGCCGGCAGCTTTGAAAACGCGATTTCGAGCTTGTCGATCAGCTACATCAAACAGGACGCCGGCGCCGAGCTGAATTGGCGGCCCGTCCAGCAATGGAACTTCAACGCCGCCTACGGCTACGAACGCTACAATTACACAGAAACCGACGTCAACATCACCAACGAAAATTCCGCAAAGCTTTCGGTCGACTGGAAACCGACGAGCTGGTTGACCGCGCGCGCGAGCGGCTATTACGCCGACCGGCGCTACGACACCGACGACTACGCGGACTTCGTGCGCAGCATTCAATTCCCGACGTCGGTGTTGGGCAATTGCTGCACGCAAACGGCATCTGGGGGATATAACTCGTGGTGGTATTCTTCCGCCTATCAACAATTCATGTTCGACAATCGGCAGCGGACCAAGGCGAACTTTCTCCTCGATGTCGTGGCCTTTCCCAGCGTCACCATCACCCCCAGCGTGCAATACAAGGACGACTATTACGGCCTCAATCCGCTCAACCAATACGGCCTGAGCGACAGCAAGTCACTCAGCGCCGGCGTCAACGTCGGTTGGGCGGTCACGCGCGATTTGTCGATCGTAGTTTCCTACTATTGGGAGGATTATGATCAATCGATGTACAATGCCAGCGGCGATAGTTCGCGTTTTCCCGCTGCTCCTTTGGTGACCACCGCCGACAAGACATATGTCAATACTGTAACGGCCGCGGTGAGATATGCGGCCATACCGAACAAACTCGATCTTGACGGCCGCTATACGATCTCTGACGGCGTCGACGAGCAGATATGCGCAGCCTGTACCCCGGCATATCCGAACGACACGACGTTGTTCGAACGTGTCGATGCGACGGCGACATATAAGCTGGATCCCACCTTTGTCCGGCAAATGGGCTGGAAAGGCGACGTCAAGGCGCGGCTGCGCTATACTTGGGAGCGCAATTCCGTCAGTAATTGGCAGAATGATCCGCTCGCCGCATTTACGCCCACGGTCTCGGACTACGCGCTCTGGCTCGCTTACGACAACCCCAACTATACCGTGCAGATGATCGCCGCTTCGCTGGTGGCCACCTGGTAGCGGGGGCGCGCCGCGGCGCGCGAAGGCGCTGACCGTGGCGGGACGTCGCGCGTATCTCGCGGAGCATACATTCGGCGCGTACTGAAATCAAAGGCAATTTCGTTGGCTGGTTCGTGCGGCGTCATCGCTTTTCTGGTTGGCAAATTGTTCCGATGACGGCCGGCCAGCGCGTCTGGCGGCGGGCACCGCTTCTTTGGTCGTGTCAAAAGGGCGTTGTTCCTGTTCAACCCTATCCGTACCTGACGCAGACGCGGCACCAAGCGCTTTGTAGAATGTGTCAGGTGCATTGTCAGGTATCTGACAGTCTGGCTGCCAGTCTTTGGCTATAGGGGTGCAGGCGTGCGCTGCACCCGACCGCGACGGCGATTACGTCGAGGTGTTGTTGCAAGCGTTTTTTGTCCGATCCAGGATGAGTTGATCTGGGTCAATGTCGGCCGCGGTCGAAAGTATTTTAAATATCTATAGAGCGCGCCGAAGGCGCCGATCCAACGGAGATTTAAGCCATGTCGACACCGGCTGAGAATAATGAGCACGACAAGCTCTCGATCGTTATGTTCAGCGGAACCGCCGACAAATTCATTCCGCTCGGCGTTTTTGCCCAGGCCGCCGCGGCAATGGGCACAGAGGTCAATATCTTCGTGACCGGCTTCGCCTTGCGCGGATTCACGAAGAAGGTCGAGCAGCTGCCGTTCCCCGCTGAGTTCACCGCCATGGCGCCGGCGCTCGCCAAGGGAATGGAGCAAGCCCATGTCGCGCCATGGAATACGATGCTGCGACAGGCCAAGGATCTGGGCGCTAAAATCTACGCTTGCTCGATGATGAGCGGCGTGATGGGGCTGAAGAAAGAAGATTTCAACGACCTCGTCGACGACGTCGTCGGCGCGGCGACCTTCCTGCAGCAGGCCGAGCATGGCCAGACCCTTTTTATCTGAAGGTGATCCATGAGCGAGGTTGCATCGCATACCGTCGTCGACTCGCGGGGCTCGTCATGCCCGGGACCGATCCTCGATCTGGCCTTGGCCTATCGGCGCTCGAAGGTGGGTAACGTCATCGAGCTTTGGGCGACCGATCCGGGCGTGAAGTCCGACGTGCGCGCCTGGGCTACGAAGACCAAGAACGAGGTGGTCTCCATCGACGACAAAGGAGACAAGATCGTCGCAGTCCTTCGTATCGTGCGGCGGTGACGTCATGCAGCGGGTTCTCATTGTCGGGGGCGGTACCGGCGGCACCATGCTGGCCAACCGGCTCAGCCATCGCAAATTCGATGTCACGGTATTGAGCGCTTCGTCGGAACACATGTTCCAGCCCGCCTTGCTGTACGTCGCGTTCGCCAATGCGAGCTCGAACATCGTACGTGACGAGCGGCGTCTGCTTTCGCGTCACGTACGCTTCGTGCAAGACAAAGTGACGCTCGTCGATCTGCCGCACCGCGCCGTCAAAACCGAATCCGGCGGCCGTTATGGCTACGATGTCCTGGTGCTGGCGACGGGCGCAGACACCGACACGACGCAAATTCCCGGCTTGAACGAGCTCAATGAGCGGTTCGGCGATTATCACAGCACGGTCGCGCAGGCGCAGAAGCTGTGGGCGTCGCTCGACGCGTTTCGAGGCGGAACGATCGCGTTAGGACAAGCCTCGCCGATCTGCGTGTGCCCGCCCTCGCCGGTCGAGGGCATTCTGCTCACCGACCGGCTGCTGCGCAAAAAGGGGTTGCGCGACAAGAGCCGGCTCGTCTTCTTCACACCCTACCCGCGGCCCTATCCGGCGGAACCGATCAACGAGATCATCGAGCCGATCATGAAAGAGCGCGGCATCGAAGTTTTGCCGTTCTTCGACGTCGACCGCATCGATACCGCCAAGCGAACGATCGTTTCGATCGAAGGTGACACGATCGAATACGACCTGCCGATCGTCATTCCGGCGTTCGTCGGCGCCAAGATCGCCTTCGAGCCGGCCGACGTTGTCGACGCCGACCACTATGTCATCACCGACAAGGAGACGCTGCACGTCAAAGGCTTCGATTCGGCGTTCGCCATCGGCGACGGCACCAACATTCCGACCTCGAAGGCGGGAATTGAAGCGCATCTCGAGGCCCAGGTCGTCGCCAGGCGATTGGTCGGCATCGCGGCCACCTTCGACGGCCGCACCAACTGTCCGGTCGATCTCGGTGACGGTCGCGGCACCTTTGTGATCGGCTCGTTCACCGCTCCGGTCGTGAAAAGACGCCCGAGCCGGCTCGATCATCTGATGAAGATAATGATCGGTTGGTTTTACTGGATCAGCTTGAGCGGGATACTGGACCCGATCTTCGATACCTACTTCATGATGACAAAGCCGCGCCCGCGAGCGGCGCCGCTGAGGCGTTCGAAAAATCGGCAAACGTAGGCCGATGCGAGCAGACTTGGCTCTTATGAATGTTGCCGGCGGGCATGGCAGCGGTGGGCGCCGCTTGGACAAAAGCCATACGTCGCCGCTACGGGACGTGATCCGCATCGGCGGGCTGCATTGGCTGCAATCTGCCGATTCCCACTCCAAGTGGACGCGACAGCACTATTCCGCTAATATTGACCATGGGGTCATGCGGCGCTGCTGGTGAAGTCATGACTGCGCTCGCTCCGAAATCTTTCCAGGCGCTCGAAATCAGGGTTCGGGGACGAGTCCAGGGCGTCGGTTTCCGGCCGACAATCTGGCGTATGGCGCACGAACTTGGCCTTGCCGGCGAAGTTCGCAATGACGCCGAGGGCGTGCTGCTGCGGGTCGGCGGCGAGCGCCGGCGGATCGCCGCGTTTCTCGACGGCATCAAGCGCGCACTGCCGCCGCTGGCGCGCGTCGATGCGATCGAGACGCGGGATTATACCGGCGCGCTTTTTGGCGAATTCCGCATTGCCGAGAGTGCGGCGGGCGGAACAAAGACCGAGATCGCTCCCGATGCGGCTGTTTGCAAAGCGTGCGCCGCCGAATTGCGCGACCGCAGCGATCGCCATTACCGCTACCCGTTCACGAGCTGCACGCATTGTGGACCGCGGCTGAGCATCGTGACCGCCATCCCTTACGATCGGACGAATACGACCATGGCGCCCTTTGCGCTGTGTCGCCATTGCAGCGCCGAATATGGAAATCCGAACGATCGGCGGTTCCATGCCGAAGCCGTCGCCTGTCCGAACTGCGGCCCGACGGCGGCCTTGATCGCGCTTGCGGCGCCTGCGCCGCAATGTGACGGCGCCGCCGACGCCGTGGCGCTTGCTGCAAAGCTCATCGCCGGCGGCGCGATCGTCGCGGTCAAGGGGATCGGCGGCTATCAACTCGCCTGCGATGCCACGAATGCCGAGGCGGTCGGCCGCCTGCGCCGGCTGAAGCGGCGCGAACAAAAACCATTCGCGCTCATGGCGCGCGATCTCGACGTCATCCGCCGCTATTGCTCGATCGACGCCGAGGAAGAACGCCTGCTCACCGCAGTACAGGCGCCGATCGTCTTGCTCGGCGCCAAAAGTCCGCAGCATCTGCCCGACACGGTTGCGCCCGGCCTCGACACGCTCGGCTTCATGCTGCCGACGACTCCGCTGCATCTTCTGCTGTTGCAGGATCTGCTTTTGCAAGGCATGGACGGTCCGCTGGTGATGACCAGCGGTAATATCTCCGAAGAGCCGCCGGTCGTCGACGACGCGGAAGCCCGGGAAAAGCTTGCCGGCATTGCCGCGTTTGCGCTCGTTCACGACCGCGAGATCGCCAACCGGGTCGACGATTCCGTCGTGCGGGTCATGGCCGGAAAATCCCGCGTGCTTCGCCGCGCCCGTGGCTTTGCGCCGAGCCCGGTCAAGCTGCCAGCCGGATTTGCGGCCGCACCCGAACTCACGGCAATGGGCGGCGAACTCAAGGCGACGTTCTGCCTCGTCAAGGACGGACAAGCGATCTTGTCGCAGCACCTTGGCGACCTGGAGAACGCCGCCACCTTCGACGACTATCGAAAAAGCCTTGCGCTCTATCGGCAACTCTTCGCGCACGAGGCTACGGCCGTCGTCGTCGACCAGCATCCGGAATATCTGTCGTCGAAATTAGGGCATGCAGAGGCCGGCAGCAGGGAATTCCCGCTTCTGCGTGTGCAACATCACCACGCCCATGTCGCCGCTTGTCTCGCCGAGAACGGCTATCCGCTCGAGGCGCCCGCTGTTCTCGGCATCGTTCTCGATGGCCTCGGCCTCGGCGACGACGGGACGATGTGGGGCGGCGAGTTTCTGCTGGCCGATTATCTCAGGTTTCGGCGGCTGGCACGGCTGCGTCCGGTCGCCATGCCGGGCGGGGCACAGGCCGCGCGTCAACCGTGGCGAAACCTCTATGCGCATGTCATGGACGCGGTCGGCTGGACGGGACTGACGGCGTGCTTTTCCGCTCTCGATCTCTATGCGTACCTCGACGGCAAGCCGCGCGCCTTGCTCGATGCCATGATCGAAAAGCAAATGAATGCGCCGGCGGCATCCTCGTGCGGGCGCTTATTCGACGCGGTTGCTGCGGCGCTGGGCGTCTGCCGCGAGCGGCAGGCTTATGAAGGCGAAGCGGCGATGCGGCTCGAGGCGTTGGCGGAGCGGGCGCGACCATCCGCCGCCGATGCGGCCGCGGCATATCCGTTTGCCGTTTCGTGTCTGCCGAACGGCCTCCTACAGATCGATCCCGCGCCGATGTGGAATATGCTCCTCGACGATCTGAGCCGCGGTCTCCCCGCTGCCAATACGGCGCTGCGGTTTCACCATGGCTTGTCCGCAGCTTTGGTCGAAACGACGAAACGGCTCGCCGTGCGCGCCGCCGACGGATCGCCATTCGACACCGTCGCACTCTCCGGAGGCTGCTTCCAGAACCGCATCCTGTTCGAGAGCGTGGCGGCGGAACTGCGCGCGGCGGGATTTGTCGTGCTCACCCACGCCGACGTTCCGGCCAATGACGGCGGTCTGGCGCTCGGCCAGGCGGCCATCGGCGCTGCGCGCCTGCTCGAAACCGCAACGCCCCAAGAAAGGACGCGACCATGTGTCTCGGCATTCCAGGCTGCATCGTCAGAATAGACGATGCGGAGAATATGCTCGCGACCGTCGATATCTGCGGCGTCCGGCGGCTGATCAATATCAGCTGCATCGTCGACGACGTCCACCCGGCGGAAACTTGCGTCGGCGACTGGGTGCTGGTCCACGTCGGCTTTGCCATGAGCCGCATCGACGCTGACGAGGCCGCCGCGACGCTCGAGCTCCTCCAAGAGCTGGGCGAAGCCCAAGCGGAGCTTGAAAGCATGCGCGCTGCCAATGACGAGATCGCATCGGCGGAAGGAGAGCCGCGCGCATGAGCAACGCCGGCGAACTCGAGGCTCT
Organism: uncultured Pseudomonadota bacterium; assembly: GCA_963836095.1. Lineage (GTDB taxonomy): Bacteria > Pseudomonadota > Alphaproteobacteria > Rhizobiales > Xanthobacteraceae > BOG-931. Next base: position 161,724 of record CAWIHU010000006.1, on the reverse strand, counting down.
CTATCCGTTCTTGCACGGCAAGCAACAGAATGCGGCGGCGCTCGATGCGGCCTTGCTGCATTCGGTGGAAGAGAAGGCCCGCGACTCGCGCGAGACCAATGCGCGCTTTTTCGGTGCCCAGGCCGATATTCTGGTCGCGGCGGCCAAGGCGCTCGCCGGCGTTTATCGCCACGGTGGCCGGATGTTTTCCATGGGCAATGGCGGCTCGAGCTGCGATGCGTCGCACGTCGCCGTCGAATTCGTGCACCCGATCACCGCCGGCCGGCCGGCGCTCGCCGCGATCAATCTCGTCGCCGACCTGGCGATGATTTCCGCCGTCGGCAACGACATCGGCTTCGAGCACGTCTTCGTCCGCCAAGTGATCGCCCAAGCGAAAGCCGGCGACGGCCTGATCGGCATTTCAACAAGCGGCAACTCGTCGAATCTCATCGCCGCCTTCGCTAAGGCGAAGGAGATGGGGCTTTCGACCATCGGACTCGCCGGCGGCGACGGCGGCAAGATGAAGTCGAACGGCGTCTGCGACTATTGTCTTATCGTTCCGACGACCTCGATTCATCGCATCCAGGAGTGCCACGTCGCGGCCTATCACATCCTGTGGGATCTGGTACACACGATCCTCGCGGACGATCGCGGCTCGGCAACAACAAAGGGCGCGGCGGCATGAAATACGTCGACGAATACCGCGACCGGGTCAAGGCGCAAATTTTGGTGCGGGAGATCGAGGCGCTCGCCGCCGCGATCAAAACCACCGGGACTCGGCCGATCCAGATCATGGAAGTCTGCGGCGGCCACACCCATTCGATCTTCCGTTACGGCATCGAGGGCATGCTGCCGAAATCCATCGAACTGGTGCACGGGCCGGGTTGTCCGGTCTGTGTTCTGCCGATGGGGCGCGTCGACGATTGCGTCGCCATAGCCGAGCGGCCGGAGGTGATTTTCGCGACGTTCGGCGATGCGATGCGGGTGCCGGGCTCGCGCAAGAGCCTGCTGCAGGCCAAGGCCGACGGTGCCGACGTGCGCATGGTCTATTCGCCGATGGACGCGCTTGCGTTGGCGCGGCGCAATCCCGCGCGCGAAGTCGTGTTCTTCGGCATCGGTTTCGAAACCACGATGCCCTCGACCGCACTGACGGTGCTGCAGGCCGAACGCGAAGGGATCGGGAATTTTTCGGTCTTTTGCAATCACATCACCATCGTCCCGACCATCAAGGCAATCCTCGACAGTCCCGATCTGCATCTCGACGGTTTTTTGGGTCCGGGCCACGTCTCCATGGTGATCGGCACCGCGCCGTACGAGTTCATCGCGCGGTTCTATAAGAAGCCGATGGTGGTGGCGGGTTTCGAGCCGCTCGACGTGCTGCAATCGATCTGGATGGTGCTCAAGCAGATCAAGGAGGGCCGCAGCGAAATCGAGAACCAATACGCCCGCATCGTGCCCGAAGCCGGCAATTCGCCGGCATTGCGCGCCGTCGCCCGCGTCTATGAGCTGCGCGAATTTTTCGAATGGCGCGGGCTCGGCTCCATCGACCATTCCGGGGTGAAGATGCGCGCGGAATATGCCCGCTTCGACGCCGAGCGCAAATTCGCGGTGCCGAACGTCAGGATCGCCGATCCCAGCTCCTGCCAATGCGGCGAGGTGCTCAAGGGCGTGATCAAGCCGTGGCAGTGCAAAGTGTTCGGCACGGCCTGCACGCCGGAGCTGCCGCTCGGCGCGCTGATGGTGTCGTCCGAGGGCGCTTGCTCGGCGTACTTCCAATACGGCGGGGTGAAGCGGCAGGACGAGATGGCTGCGGCCGAAGCGGGGGCGGCATGAACATCGCTCCCTTCATCGCCAAACGCCGGCGCGGCAAGGTCCAGGTGCCGACGGTCACGCTCGCCCATGGCGGCGGCGGCAAGGCGATGAAGGATCTCATCGACGACGTCTTTGTCGAGGCTTTTGACAATCCGCTGCTGGCGGTGCTCGACGATCAGGCGCGGCTCGACCTTGCGGCGCTGGCCCGTCGCGGCGATCGGCTCGCCTTCACCACCGATTCCTTTGTCGTCGATCCGCTGGTGTTTCCCGGCGGCGATATCGGCAAGCTTGCCGTCTGCGGCACCGTCAATGATCTCGCGGTCGGCGGCGCCGTTCCGCTCTATTTGTCGTGCGCGGTGATCGTCGAGGAGGGCGTCACCATCGATTTTTTGCGAAAGATCGCCCGCTCGATGGCCGCAACGGCGCGCGAGGCGGGCGTGCAAATCATCACCGGCGATACCAAGGTCGTCAACAAGGGCGCCTGCGACAAGATGTTCATAACCACGACCGGGATCGGCACGATCGGGCCCGATATCGACCTCGGCACCCATCGCGTGCGATGCCAGGCGACGTCGTTCTCGTCAATGGCCTTCTCGGCGATCACGGCGCGGCCATCCTCGGTGCGCGCGGCGACCTCGCTTTGGAATCGCCGATCGCGAGCGATTGCGCGCCCTTGCATGACCTCGTCGCGACGCTCTTGGCCGCCGCCCCCGCCACGCGCTTTGTTCGCGATCCGACCCGGGGCGGCGTGGCGACCGTCCTCAACGAGATCGCCGAAGCGGCGCAAGTCGCGATCGAGATCGACGAGGCTGCGACCCCCATTCGCGACGCGGTGCGGGGATTTTGCGAAATTCTCGGGCTCGATCCGCTCTATCTCGCCAACGAAGGCAAAATCGTCGCCGTTGTTCCGCCTGAGCAGTCGCAGGACGCGGTTGCGGCGCTGCGGGCGCATCCGCTCGGCGGCGCGGCGAGCATCATCGGCCGCGTGACGTCCGGAGAGCCCGGCCGCGTCACGATGCGCACGGTATTTGGCGGCCGCCGCATCGTCGACATGCTGGTCGGCGAGCAGCTCCCGCGCATCTGTTGAAGGGGCTCGCCATGCACGAACTGTCGATCACGTGCGGCATTGTCGAGGTGGTGGCGGCGACGGCGAAGGGCCGTAAGGTGCACCGCGTCGTCGTCGAGATCGGCGAATTGGCCGGCGTCATGACCGAGTCGATTGCGTTGTGGTTTCCCGAGGTCGCCAAGGGAACGGAAGCCGAAAACGCGAGCTTGGAGATTTGCGGTATCGCCGCGCTCGCACGCTGCGAGGCTTGTGGCGCCGAGTTCGCCACTCCATCCATGCTGACGGTCTGTCCGTGCGGCTCGTTCCGCTTCAAGCGGCTCAAGGGCGACGAGTTGAACGTCAAATCCATCGAGCTGGAAGAGGCCTTCTGATGTGCGCGAATTGCGGCTGCCAAGGCGACCAGACAACGTTGCTCGATCTGCAGACCGGCGAGGCGCAGACGATTGCGGCCGTGCACGACCACGAGAGCGACGCTCACCATTCACACCCGCACGATCACGCTCACCATTCGCATCCCCACGACCACGATCATGACGAACCGCACGACCAGCATCGCCATGGCTCGCACCGTCATTCCGCCGATGACCACTCCCACTCGCATCACGGCGACCGCAATGCGGGCGTGGATATTGTCGAGGTCGAGACGCGAATTCTCAAAAAGAACGATGATTTGGCGGCGAAAAACCGGGCTTGGTTCGCCGGCCGCGAGATTCTCGCGCTCAACCTTGTCAGTTCTCCGGGCGCCGGAAAGACAGCCTTGCTCGAACGCACGATCCGCGATCTCGCCGGCGAGCTGCCGCTTTACGTCATCGAGGGTGATCAGGCGACTGCGAACGACGGCGAGCGCATTCGCCAAGCGGGCGCCGCGGTCGTGCAAGTCAATACCGGCACCGGCTGCCATCTCGATGCTGGAATGGTGACGCGGGCGCTTGCCGCGCTCGAGCCTCCGCCCGGCGCGGTCGTGCTCATCGAGAACGTCGGAAATCTCGTCTGCCCGGCGCTCTTCGACCTCGGCGAGCGGGCAAAAGTCGTCATCTTTCCCGTGACGGACGGCGAGGATAAGCCGCTGAAATATCCTCACATGTTCGGCGCCGCCTCGATCGTCGTCCTCAACAAGATCGATCTATCGCCCCATCTCGATTTCTCGCTCGCGCAGGCCATTGCCAATATGAACAAGATCAACCCCGACGCGACGATCCTGCAAGTCTCGGCGCGAAGCGGCGAGGGGATGGCCGACTGGTATGGCTGGCTCCGGGCCCAACGGACGGCGGCACGCCAATCCGCCTTCGGCTGAGCATTTGGCAGCGCGCAGCGCTTTGGAAACGTCCTCCGCTTGCCCGGTCCGGGGTCTTAGCGGGCTCACTCACGAACAGTCGGCGCTTTCCGAAGCCGATTGTCGGCCGGGAGCGATCTTCGCCGCCGGCGGCTTTCGCCAATCTCATTGTTGCGGTACCGATCGGCCTACTTGGAAGACAGATTCGAAGAAACTCGCGAGGGCAATTCTATGATCGTTCAGCTTTCCGATTTTCCCGGCAACGTCGTCGCCTTCGTCTGCAAGGGTCGCGTAACGAAAGCGGATTATGACGTGGTTCTGGTGCCGGCCGTCAGAGACGCTCTTGTCACGCATGAAAAGGTACGGCTCTACTACGAAACCGGCGCAGATTTCGCGGGCATCGATCCTGGGGCCGCGTGGGAAGACTTCAAAGTCGGAATGGAACATTTGTCTCGTTGGGAGCGGATTGCCGTCGTCACCGACGTTCGATTGGATCAAGCACATGGTGCATTTCTTCAGTTTTCTCCTGCCTGGGACGGCGAAGGTCTTTCCGCTGTCCGACGCCGCGCGGGCCCGCGAATGGATCGTCGCTGATTGAACGCGGGCCGATCATGAGCGGGCGATAAGACCGCGTACCCGAGAATGACCGCGGGCGATCAATGTCGGCCCGGTATCAGGATTTGCGCCAAATAGGCGGTCGTGCCGTCTTTGCGAGTCCGTTCAATGATCGTGCCGATCGGTACAACATTCCTTCGTGTAATACCAAATGTTGTATACGGTTGCGAAAATAGGCTTCAATGGTCGCCCATCAGCCTGAATGAGACGGTAGTCAAGTGCTTGGAAATGAATGCTAATCATAGAAATATCGAAAGTCGAAGGAACCGGCGTTTTGCCGTTGCGCCGATGATGGAGTGGACCGACCGGCACTGCCGGTTCTTCCATCGGTTGATGACGCGCCGGGCGCTCCTCTATACCGAGATGCTCACCACGGGCGCGGTGCTGCACGGCGACCGGACGCGGCTCCTCCGTTACGATGCTGCCGAGCATCCGCTGGCGTTGCAGCTCGGCGGTTCGGAGCCGCGGGCCCTTGCGGCATGCGCGCGCATCGGCGCCGATCTCGGCTTCGACGAGATCAATCTCAACTGCGGCTGCCCCTCGGATCGCGTTCGCGAGGGCAGTTTCGGCGCGTGCCTGATGGCCGAGCCGGCGCTGGTCGGCGACTGCGTCGCGGCCATGAAGGCGGCCGTCGCGGTGCCGGTCACGGTCAAATGCCGCATCGGCATCGACGCGCAGGATCCCGAACAGGCGCTGGAAGTTTTTGCGCAGGCGGTCGAGCGCGCGGGCGCCGATGCGCTGATCGTGCACGCGCGCAAGGCCTGGCTCCAAGGCCTGTCGCCGAAAGAAAACCGCGACGTGCCGCCGCTCGATCACGGCCGTGTCCATCGGCTCAAGGCCGCGCATCCGCGGCTCACCGTAGTTCTCAATGGCGGCCTCGCCGGTGTCGAGGAAGCGCATGCGCATCTTGGCCACGTCGACGGCGTCATGCTGGGCCGCGCCGCGTATCAGGAGCCGTGGCGGCTTCTCATCGTCGACCCGCTGTTCTTCGGCGAGCCCGCGCCGTTCGCGTCGCCGAAAGAGGTCGCCTTGGCGCTGATCCCCTATATCGAGCGCGAGCTCGCGCACGGCACGCGGCTCCACGCCATCACCCGGCATCTGCACGGCCTGTTCCACGCCGTGCCCGGCGCGCGCGCCTTCCGCCGCCACCTCGCCGGCGCCCCGGGCGCGACGGAAGCCGGCGCTGAATTCTTCGCCGCCGCGCTTCGTTTGGTCCGCGACGGGGATGCGGTCTCGGCCGATCTCGCGGACGTTGCCGCTTAGTCCGAAGCTACCGCAAATCGCATGTCTCCTAACCGCTCGTGGGCTGGCCCGCGGCGTAATCTTGCGACATATGTGACGCCGATCCGCGCTTGGGCGCCGATCGTCGCAACGATGAGCCTGCCGGGGACGTTCGCTCCTGAGTTGGTCGTGGGAATCCATCCAACATGCTTCTCGGCGTCCCCCTGCACGAAATCCTCTGGCTTGTGCTGACGATCATCGTCGCCGGAGTTGTCACCGGGGTGCTCGCCGGATCGTTCGGCGTCGGCGGCGGTTCGGTCATCGTGCCGGTATTGTTCGAAGTGTTTCGCGTTCTCGGCGTGCCGGAGGACGTGCGCATGCAGCTGTGCGTCGGCACCTCGACCGCGATCATCGTGCCGACCGTGATCCGCTCCTTTCTGGTGCATCGGGCGAGGGGCCTGGTGATCCCGGGCGTGATCCGAGCGTGGGCGCTGCCGGCCGTCGCCGGCGTCGCCGTCAGCGCGGTGATCGCGGCGTTCGCGCCGCCCGCCGTGTTCACGCTGGCCTTCGTCGTCATCGCGACCTTCATGGCGGCTAAATTGTTGTTCGCCTCGAACCGCTGGAGCCTCGGTTCAGCGCTGCCCGGGCCGCTGCCGATGACGCTTTACGGTTTCGGCATTGGGCTCGGCGGCTCGTTGATGGGGGTGAGCGGCGGCGGGCTCTCGACCATCGTGCTGACGCTCTACAAGCAGCCGATCCACAATGCGGTCGCCACCTCGTCAGGGCTTGCCGTGCCGATCACCGTCGCCGGCTCGATCGGCTTTGCGCTCGCCGGGCTGCCGCACCAGGCGCAGCTGCCGCCGCTCTCGATCGGGTTCGTTTCGTTGATCGGCCTCGTGGTGATGGCGCCGGTCGCGAGCTTCATGTCGCCCTACGGCGCCCGTCTCGCCCACCGCCTGCCGCGCCGCACGCTGGAAATCGCCTTCGGCTGCTTCTTGCAGCTCGTCGCGCTGCGGTTTCTGATCAGCTTGATCTGACGGCCCGACGGGCCTCACGGATAGCCGTGCAGCACCAAACGGTCGCCGCGCACTTCCCAGCTTTGCAGCCGGTTGAGGAAGCTCATGCCGAGCAGGCTGGTCTTGAGCTGGCCCGGTTGCGCGACCAAGGCTTCGACCGAACGCTCGACCAGGCCGCCGACGGCGATGCGGTCGAGCCGGACCGAGGCGGCGCGGGTGCGGCCGTTGGCGGTCTCGATCGGCACCGTATAGGCCAGCACCTCGATCGGCAGGCCGGCGGCTTTGGCATCTTCGCGGCTGAGTACGACGGAGCTTGCCCCGGTATCGAGCACCATGGCGACCGGCACGCCGTTGATCTGCGCCGCGGACGTCGAAATCGCCCGACATGGCGCGGGCGACCTCGACGGTGCGGCCGTGCGCGATGACGTGGCCGGGAACAAGCTCCGCCTCGACGCGCTCGGCGATCTCGCGCAACTCGAACCGGTAGGAGTAGCCGACCACCAGGACGAGGCCGAACACGACCCAGAGGAGCGCGGCGGTGAGCGCCTGGGTGAAGCGCTCGCCGCGCAACAGCGTCAGCGCGGTGCCGCCGAGAAACACCAAGAGCGCGATCTTGTAGGCGAGCGCGGAGAAATCCTTGTTCGACAGCGGGCCGATGGTGCCTTCGCCGTGGCGGCTGATCAGAATGAGGAGGCCCACCAGAATGGCGGTCAGCACAAGCCACTGCAGAACATGGCGCACGGCCTTCATCCTTTCACGCCGCCGGCTGCGGCGCGTCCGCGCCGCGCAGCAAGGCGAGCCGCGACGGCAGCGCCGCCATGACGAGCGCGCTCGCCGGCGTCGAACGCCATCCAGCCGGCGATCTCGTCGAGCGAGCGGCCGCAGCCGACGCACAGCTTAAGCCGCGGATGCACCGCGCAGACGCGCGTGCACGGGCTCGCGACGCCGGCCTCGATAATGGTCTCGCGATCGGCCATGGCTACCTTTAAGAACAAACAGCCGCACCATAATCAGCGTGGCGGCGAAGGCAATGTTATGGCGCGGTCTAGCCGAACAGCGATTTGCGCGCCCGCGACAGCGCCTCGTCGGCCGTCGACATCATATCGCCGTGCGGCGCGATCGGCGGCGCGTCTGGGGGGATCGGCGCCATTGCGGACATGACCCGCTCCGGCGGGAAGGTGACCACGACCTCGGTGCCGATACGCAGCGTCGATTTGAGCGTGAAGGTGCCGCCATGAAGATCGATGAGATTCTTGGCGATCGGCAGGCCGAGGCCGGCGCCTTGCTCGGCCGATTTGATCGAGTTCGAGCCCTGGCCGAACGAGGCGAGCACCACCGGGATTTCCTCCTCGGGGATGCCGGCGCCGGTATCCTTGACGCTCATGTATTGCCCGCCGGACGCGGTCCAGCCGACCTTGAGCCAGATTTCGCCGCCTTGCGGCGTGAACTTGATGGCGTTGGAGAGGAGGTTGAGGCAAATTTGGCGCACCGCGCGCTCGTCGGCCCACAGCCGCGGCATGTCCGGCTCGAACATTTCGTGGATGGTGATGCCGCGATTGCCGGCGCGCAGCTTGAGCAGATGGTGGCAATCCTCCACGACGCGCGCGAGCGACACCGCTTCCTCGTTGAGCTCGTAGCGGCCGGCTTCGATGCGCGACAGATCCAGGATCTCGTTGATGAGATTCAAAAGGTGCACGCCGGAACTGTGGATGTCGGCGGCGTAATCCTTGTACAGCGGCACGGCATGAACCCCGAAAATCTCGGCCTTCATCACTTCGGAAAAGCCGAGAATGGCGTTGAGCGGGGTGCGCAGCTCGTGGCTCATCTGGGCGAGGAAGCGCGATTTGGCGATGTTGGCGGCTTCGGCGCGGCGGCGCGCCTCGTCGGAGATCGACTTCGATTGTTCGAGTTCGCCGATCAGCGCGTCCTTTTCGGCGCGGGCCTCGAGCGTGGCGAGCGTCGTGGTATAGAGCCGGTACGCCAAGAGCGAAAAATAGCCTTCCGCCGCCAGCGCCATGACGGCGAGGATGTAATCGTGCAGCGTGCCCTTGACGGCGAAGTCGAGCGCGATCGCGCACGCGACCGGGAGCGTCAGCGCGAACACCGCGACCGGAACGCTCGAGGCGAGCATGCTCGAAATGGCCACCAACAGCAGCATCACGAACAGCATGAAGGTCGCGGCCTGCTCGCCGACCCCGATCGGGTTGACCAGGATGAAGGTCCACGCCATGCCGAAGAACAGATCGAGGATGATGAAGCGCATCCGCCACGCCCGCAAATTGGCGGTGCTGGCGGTCTCCTCGAGGAAGCGGCGGCAGTTGCGTACGATGATGAGATGAATGACGAGCGCGCCGCCGGTCCACACGCCCGAGGTGAGCGCGCCGGTCCACAGGCTCGACAGCACGCCGATGGTGACGATCAGGATGAGAATCACCAGCGAACCGGACAGCCGGTTCTGGGCGAACTGCCGCAGCAATTCATAGTCGAAGAACGGCCGCGTGCCGCTGGTCGAGGTCAGCCGGTCGCGCGCCTCGCGCACGTGCTGCGCGGCAAGGCGACGCTTCGTCGGCGAGGCGGACGAAGCCGGTTCGCGCTGGTCGCTGAACGTGCGGGGCATTGCAATCCGACGGCGGCGAAGATTTAGGCTAAAAATCACCCAAATTCCTTAAGACGAGGCTTAAGCGGGTAGGGGTGCACGATCGCCGGTTAAGAAGGTGTTGGAGTTTATGCGAGTCCCGGGCATCGGAGCGCCCTGGCAAGCGGCGTCGGCGCAAGCTACGTTGGCAGATACGTTCGTGGCGCCAAAGGGATAGGGAGGCTGATCGCGATGAAGCTTTATGACGGGGGCCGCGCGCCCAATCCGCGCCGGGTGCGGATATTTCTGGCCGAAAAGGGGATCGAGGTGCCGATCGTGGCGGTCGACCTCGGCGCCTTGGAGCAGCGCAGCGACGCCTACGCCGCGATCAACCCGATGCGGCGGGTGCCGACGCTCGTGCTCGACGACGGCACCGCGATCGCCGAATCGGTCGCCATCTGCCGCTATTTCGAGGGGCTTTATCCGGAGCCGCCGCTGTTCGGCCGCGGGCCGCTCGAGAGCGCGCTGGTCGAAATGTGGAACCGGCGCCTCGAGCTTCACCTCTATCTGCCGGTGTCGAGCGTATTCCAGCATCTGCATCCGGCCATGAAGGCGATGGTCGACCCGCAAGTGCCGGCCTGGGGCGAAGCCAACAAGCCGCGCATTTTCGATTTTTTGCGCTTCCTCGACGGCGAACTCGCGCAACGCACCTACGTCGCCGGCGAAACGTTCACGATCGCCGACATCACGGGCCTGGTGTCGGTCGACTTCATGAAAGTCTCGAAGCTCGCCGTGCCGGACGAACTGACCAACGTGAAGCGCTGGCACGCCGCGGTCGCGAGCGCGCCCGAGCGCCAAGGCATAACTTTATCCGCCGGCGCTTCGCGGGCGGGGACGTCACGTGCATTGCGCGCGCCGTCATTTCCGCCAGGCGGTGATGAGCGGCAGCGGCTCGCGGCGCAGATTCCATTCCAGATGCGTCGCCGGCGGAATGCGCCGCGGCCCGCCGGCGATCACCGCCGCGGCCGCCGCTTGCCGCTCCGCCTCCGGCACCGAAGGCAGCCCACGCATCAGACAGGCCGCCGGCTCGCCATCGCAGCGCCGGTGGCGGCGGCATCGCTTGACGCGGCAGGCGCGCCAGAATTTGAACACGTCGCAATAAAGCCGCCACACCGCCGCGTGCGCCGCATCGGCGAGCGCAAGTCCTTCGGCGACAGTTCGCCGTTTGGTGAACTCCTTTTCGCCGGGCGCCCTATTGGCGCGTGCCGCTGCACGCTTCACCGACGTTTTCTGCTTTGCTGAGGCCATGCTGCACTCCATTCGTCTGCCGTGGCCGGGGGCGCTTGTTCTCTCCTCGGGACAAGCGAAACCGTTTCCGCGACGCGCTCGCGCCCGGACTTTGCTGCAACCACGCGCAAGAAAGACGGAGCCGGTCCGATCTTCGTCAGATCAAGTCCGGCGGTGGACGGCCAGCTTGATCACGATCGAGGGCGGCACGAGCGAATAGCGAAGTGGCGAATAGCGAATAGTCGACGCCAGTCGTCACACCTATTCGCTACTCCCTATTCGCCATTCGCCTCTTAAAAAAAGGAGGCGGAACGCCGACAGACGCGTAACCTTCCGGCCGCGCCCCCACCTTCATCCTCCCCCGAGGGGCACCCCGTCGCGCTTGCGCGACGGGGACCCCGTTGCGGGGGAGGACACAGGAGGGGGCGCGGCGCGACCCCCACCCCACCCCCCCCTCGGGGAGGGAAGGGAGGGGGCCGCTCGCCTGTCGGCGTTCCACCGCGGCGCTTGCTGCAGCGAACCAACGCCGCAGCTCAGCTCCGGACGCGCTTCCTGGGACTATCCCAGTCCAGCGAGCACCTCGCAGGCCGGTCCTAGTGCCGGCCGGGCGTTGTTCCGAAGCCGCCCGGGAGCAAAGGTGACGAGCCTCCGCCCGCGGGAACCGCACTCGCTCCGATCGGCCGGTGTCGCCGGCCGCCGTCCTTTTACGATGAGCGAGATTCGCACTTTGTACCTCAATTGGCGACGATTTGTCAGCGATCGTCCCACCATCGGCGACGCAGCGCTCACCGACCTCGTCATCCTGAGGCGCGCGCGATAGCGCGCCTCGAAGGACACACTGGCGGTGCCGCACCGCGGTGCTTCGAGGCTCGACGCTTCGCGTCGAGCACCTCAGCATGACGATGTCGGAATGACGCGAGGACGGATGGTATATTGTATATAATGAAATATTCTTCGCGTTCATCGACACGATAAGACGGCTGACATGAGCAGGCTTGAATATCCGATCGTGGTCGAACCGCTTCCGGCGGAGGAGGGCGGCGGCTTTCTGGCGACCGCGCCCGACCTGCCCGGCTGCATGAGCGACGGCGACACACCGGAAGAAGCAGTAGCAAACATCCAGGATGCAATCGCGGCCTGGATCGAGGCCGCGCGCGACCTCGGCCATCCGGTACCCAAGCCTTCGCGCCACGCGGCGCTGGCGGGGTGAACGAAGCGGCGTCCACCACGGAGCCACGATGATCGACGACATTGCATTGCATCGTGAGGAATTGCAGAACCTGTGCCGCCGCTTCGGCGTGCGCCGGCTCGACGTGTTCGGCTCGGCGGCGCGCGGCGATTTCGACCCGGCGCGGAGCGATATCGATTTTTTGGTCGAATTCCAGCCCTTGCAGCCCGGCGCCTATGTCGATGCTTTTTTCGGCCTCAAGGAGGGGTTGGAGCAGCTCTTCGGCAGGCGCGTGGATTTGGTGTCGGCCGCCTCGATCCATAATCGCTATTTCCGTCAGAGCGTCGAACGCACCAAGGCTCTGCTCTATGCAGCATGAGACGAAAAAGTATCTCGAAGACATCGCGCAGGCGGCTGAGCAGATCGCGCAGTTCACCGGTGGCAAAACGCTCGCGGATTATATGGAAGACCCGATGCTGCGCGCCGCGGTCGAACGAAAATTCGAGATCATCGGCGAGGCATTGGTTCGGCTTTCAAAGCGTGACGCGGCCATCGCTGCGCGGATCAGCGAACACCAGCGCATCATCGCTTTTCGTAACGTGCTGATCCACGGTTACAACAATGTGGACAACCTCCTCGTCTGGGGTGTCGTCGAAAGCAAGCTCGCCGCGTTGCGTCGGGACGTTGCGACGCTGCTTGCCGAACCGGAGTGACGATGGCGGCCTTCACCGAATCCGTGGTCGAAGAAGCGGCGTTCGGCTGGCTCGCTGAAATGGATTATGTCGTACTGCAGGGGGCCGAAGACAGGCAGCAGCGCTGCTCGCTGCCGAAAGGATGAATGATTGCGAATTGGCCGGGCGTTAAAAAACCCCCGGCGACGGTGCGGCGCTAAGGCCCCCTTTGCCACTCAGGGGCTCGGGTTGGGGCGTGGACTCATTTAGCACGTAGGCTGTCGCGTCCAGCCTCAGGTCTGCTTTCAGGGCGAAGCGGACCTGATTCGGTAGGCAGGACTGATCGGCGCTGTCGACAACGACCCATGTCGGCCATCGCAGGCTCGCCGTCGATAACTCTGCACACTCGATGGCGCCGGTTACGTGCCACTGCAGCAAGCATTCCGCTTCCGGGTTCCCCGGCAGGACCGCGCGCACGTCGAACGCCCTAGCCGGAGGTCTGACCTATTTCAGCCTTTTCCAGCGTTGCACCATCGTCTCAACTTCGACAGCTTTCGCTGAAAGTTCGTGACCGGCGGCTTCGAGGCCTCTTGCGCAGCGAAAGCATTCCTCGGCCTCGCGCAAAAGGTGTTCCGCGTCGGCGCTATTGATGTCGTGATGGTACATGAAAGGGTCGAGTGCGGTGTTTTGCAATAACGCCGCGGCCAACGAGACTATCGAATAACGAATGCGCTGATTTTCCAAGCGAAGACTCTCGATCGTCGGCGAGCCTGCGGATGGTGGTACGGAAGTGCCCTTGCGGAAGGTCGGGACATAGGTCCCGCGCGGCAGATCGATCACCACAGAATTGCTGGCGCCCGCTCCTGCATAGTAGCGTGCGAGGGCGACCCGCAGCCGCGACGCTTCGACCCGCACAATCGCGTCGGACTCAAGGATCGAAGTCGCTGCCGCGCCCCAGCGCCTCTGTAGCGATTGTGTAGCCCTTGATCCTGTCGGCCTGACCGGCAAGCGTTGCCTCAATCACGAAAGTAAGAAAGCTTGCCAACCGGGGCGAGCCCCGAAATGCCGCACTTTTCAAAATTCGGCTGAGTTCATCGCGGATTTCATCAATCTGCGGCATAGTCTCCTTCCCCCGCCGTGTTTGACGACGAAGGCCTTGACATCGAAAGGCGCGGTATCGTTTTTTGCCATGATCGGTCCGCCGGAATAATTGCAATTCCGAATTGGAAGTGACGACGATTTCGAGGCTAATGTTGTGCAATTCGCGAGAATGCAAAATTGGTATTCTTGACATTGGTATTTGTAACGGTCGCGCCGTCGTACTCCCCGATGATGCGATCTTACGCACCGCTCGGCGAACGCCGCTTAAGCTGCTTCGCTATCGGTCTGAACGAACCCGTTTGCCAGAGCTGCAGCTCGGTTTTGCCTCAAGGCGAACTCTTGCCGAGCAGCCTTTCGCTGAACGCGATGGCGACGGCCTGCGTCCTGTTGACGGCGCCGAGCTTACGGATCGCTTTCTGGGTGTGCTCGTCGACGGTCCGCTTGGCAATATGGAGAATTTCACCGATCTCCCACGCCGACTTGCCCTGTGCCGCCCACCACAGAACTTCGCGTTCGCGCGGCGTCAGCGAATGCTCTCTCACCGTTGCGGGCGCAGGCTCAACGAGCTCCCCAGTCGCCCTTTCGCCGCGCCACCGCGAGCTGATGGGCTCGCGCCACGTCCAGGACTTCCGCGGCTCCGCTCACGACCATCGGATAGGTGCACAACACCATCATCGGCTTTTCCGCAAGTGTCGCGTTAAGCTGCCGCTCGTAGTCGCAAAACTCTTCCCAATGTTTCGTGTGAAGCCAGAACGCGTTCCCACTCGCACGCATTCCGTCATAGCCTTCGGCCAGCGCGCGGCGCAATTTTTCGTCCCAAGCGTTGTTGATCCTGTCGAGGTCGAACCGATCTCCGTCGAGATACCACTCGCGCCCCGGAGTGATTTCCATGTTGCCAGCCTCCAGATGCCGATCGAATTCCGGGATGCGCTGGCTTAACCCCAACTGCGCTTCCTCCAGCGTCACCGGGTCGGAAGGAGCCCACAGGCAGAATTCGTTGCTTTCCAGTCCGGCCTTGAAATAGGGGCCCACGGTATCGAGCAGGTCTTCTTTGGTTTCGTAAAACAGGCAGACGTGCGTCCCCCAGGGCATGTCGCCCAGGACGTTCACTCCCGTCCTTCTCAACGCAGTACGCATTGCGGCTAGCTCGCGAAAAACAGCGAGGCAGCGCCCGCTTGATTTGCGCCCCTAGGGGCTTCGCTCCGGGCGCTCGCCTTTAAAGAAGATATGCCCATACGACTTCACCCTCGCCAATTTTCGGTGGCGACGGCGTGCACCTATGCGTTGCACCGATACATCGATACCGGGTGCACCACAAGGTTGGCCGTAGCCGAATGTCAGAAATTGGCCCATCGCGCGGTTTTGTTGTCCCGCAATCATCGGTCGCTTTCCGGCTTATCCTGCCGTGCTCCGTTCAGCGCTGCAAAAGCGCAACTCGGGCTCGACGTATCCCAAAGAGCAAAAAAAAACCTGGCGACGGAGGGACGCCGTCGCCAGGCCATAGGGAGCGCGGGGGATGCGGCCGCGCCTCGGGAGTTCGAGCGCGTCAGAACGTCCGGTACTTCGGCGCGGTGCAGCCGCCGCAGGCCCACGGCCAGGACCAGTCGGCGACCTTGCCCTTGTTGGCGACGACGTAGGGGCTCCATGCGCGCGGCGGCAGCGCCTTGCTCTTGTAGACGATGGCGAACTGGCCGTTGGCCTGGATCTCGCCGATCATCACCGGCTTCGCCATGTGGTGATTGGGCAGCATCGTCACCTCGAAGCCGGACGGCGATTTCACCTTCTGGCCGATCATCGCCTGGCGCACCGCGTCAACGTCGGTGGTGCCGGCCTGAACCGCTTGGTCGCGGCGCGCGCTCATGATTTTGACGGGGCGTGCGCCGGATGCTGTCCGGCCCGCTGCGGCAGCACGAGGATGCACGCGACGATGAAAACGCCGATGACGGCGGTGGCGAGCGGCCGGCTCAAGGCGAGCCCGCCCTCGCTGAGCGGCTTGTCGAGGAAATCGCCGACGGTGGCGCCGAGCGGCCGCGACAGGATGAAGGCGGTCCAGAACAACAACACCCGCGACACGCCGGTCCAGTAATACGCCGCGGCGAGCGCCGCGAGACCGACGGCGAACACCAGCGCGCCGCCGCCATAACCGAGCCCGGTGTCGTCGGCGGTCCAATCGCCGAGTGCCGTCCCCAGGGTCTGCGAGAGAGTAATCGCGGCCCAGTAGAACGCCTCGACCTTCGGCGTGGTGACGGTCGCGACCGCGATCGAGCCGAGCGACCAGTACCAGAGGCCGAGCACGGCGATGAGCGCGACAAACAACAGCGACGCGCCGCCGGCATAGCCGATCCCCAACGACCGGTCGGCGAAATCCGCCATCGTCGTGCCGGCGGTGGTCGAGGCGATGATGGTCGCCCAATAGAGCAGGGGATGGAACCTGTCCGCCGCGATCTGGATCGCGATCAGCGCCACGAGCGCGGCGAGGAACAGCGCCGTGCCCGCGAGGTAGCTCCAACCGAGCGTCATGGTGAGCGTATCGCCGCCGGTCTCGCCGAGCGTCGTCGCCGCGATCTTGATGATCCAGAAGACGAGCGTGACTTCCGGGACTTTGCTGGCGGTCATCCGCCGCCTCACCTTTGCAACAGCGCGATCAGGCTCGACGTATCCCAGCGCTTGCCGCCCATCGCCTGCACCTGCGCATAAAACTGGTCGACCAGCGCGGTGAGCGGCAGCTTGGCGCCGTTGCGCCGCGCCTCGGTCAAACAAATATCGAGGTCCTTGCGCATCCAGTCGACGGCGAAGCCGAAATCGAATTTGCCGGCGGCCATGGTCTTGTAGCGGTTTTCCATCTGCCAGGACTGCGCGGCGCCCTTGGAGATGGTGGCGATCAGCTTCTCGATGTCGAGGTCGGCTTTTTGGGCGAAGTGCAGCGCCTCGGCGAGGCCCTGCACGACGCCGGCGATGCAAATCTGGTTGCACATCTTGGCGAGCTGGCCCGAGCCCGAGGCGCCCATCAGATTGCAGGCGCGCGCATAGGCGGCGATGATCTTTTCCGCCTGGGCGAACGGCGCGGCGTCGCCGCCGCACATCACCGTGAGCACGCCATTCTCGGCGCCGGCCTGGCCGCCGGACACCGGCGCATCGACGAAGTCGAAACCGCGCTGTTTGGCCGCGGCGTGGAGTTCGCGCGCGATCTCCGCCGACGCGGTGGTGTGATCGACCACGATCGCGCCTTGCCGCGTGCCGGCGAAGATGCCGTCTTCGCCCAGCATCACCTGGCGCAGATCGTTGTCGTTGCCGACGCAGGCCATGACGAAATCCTGGCCCTGCGCCGCTGCGCGCGGCGTCGGCGCGCTCTTGCCGCCATATTGCGCGACCCATTTTTCCGCCTTGGCCGCGGTGCGGTTATAGACCGTGACGTCGTGCCCGCCCTTCGTCTTGAGATGCCCGGCCATGGGAAAGCCCATCACGCCCAAGCCGACAAACGCCACCTTTGCCATCTAGTCCTCCATCGGGCGGGCGTGCCGGCAATTGAGCCGTCAGCCGCACTGTCCTATCTAGGCGGCATATAGTCGGTTCGGCGGCGGTCCGAAAAGGGCCGCGCAAGGAGAAGCGCCCATGGCAACGCTCAAGGACGAGGTTCTGGCCAAGCTTGCGGGCGTGCCGACGCCGGAGGGCCGGCCGCTCGCCGCCACCGGCAAGCTTTCCGATATCGTCGCCAATGACGGCAAGGTGTTCTTCTCCATCACCGTCGATGCTGGAGAGGTCAAGCAATGGGAAAGCGTGCGCGCGCAGGCGGAAACCGCGGTGCGCGCCATTCCCGGCGTAACGTCGGCCATGATCGCGCTCACCGCCGAGCGAGGCGGCGGCAGCAGCGCCGGACGGCCCGCCGGCGCGCCGCCGCCCCAGCGCCAGCCGATGCCGCAAGGTCCAGCGCCCGGACACGGCCAGCACGGACACGGGCATGGACAGCAAGGGCAGGGGCCTATAGGCATTCCCGGCGTGACCGCGATCATTGCGGTGGCGTCCGGCAAGGGCGGCGTCGGCAAATCGACGGTCGCGGTCAATCTCGCGCTCGCGCTGCGCGACCTCGGCCTGAAAGTCGGCATTCTCGATGCCGACATTTACGGCCCGTCGCTGCCGAAGCTGCTGGCCATCCGCGAACGGCCGCAGACCGCCGGCGGCACGCGATTGAAGCCGATCGTGCGCTACGGCATGCCGGTGATGTCGATCGGCTTTTTGGTCGAGGAAGAAACCCCGATGATCTGGCGCGGGCCGATGGTGATGTCGGCTTTGACGCAGATGCTGCGCGAGGTCGATTGGGGCGAGCTCGACGTTTTGGTGGTCGACATGCCGCCCGGCACCGGCGACGCGCAGCTCACCATGGCGCAGGCGGTGCCGCTCAAGGGCGCGGTCATCGTCTCGACGCCGCAGGATCTCGCGCTGATCGACGCGCGGCGCGGCATCGCCATGTTCCGCCGCGTCAACGTGCCGGTCATCGGCATCGTCGAGAATATGAGTACGTTCATCTGCCCGCATTGCGGCACGCGCTCGGACATTTTCGGCCATGGCGGCGCGCGGCACGAAGCCGAGCGGCTCGGCGTGCCGTTCCTGGGCGAGGTGCCGCTCGCCATGGATATCCGCGAAAAATCCGACGCCGGCGCGCCGGTGGTCGCGACCGACCCCGACGGGCCCCATGCGGCAGCCTTCCGCGCCATCGCCGCGCGCGTGCGCGACGGCCTCAAGGTCGAAGGCCGCGCCGGCGCCGAAGATCGTGATCGAGGCGTAATTACTGCCGCAGGCACAGCGCCAGCGCCGGCCCCTTCGGCGAGGCGCACGTTGCCGTTTCGGTGTTGCCGGTGGTGGTGAACGTGATCTTGCCGCCGGGACACGTGACCGAGACCATCGTATCGCCCGCGCTGCACGTCAGCACGCAGTTGCCGGCAGGGCAGTTCTCCTGCCGCACCGGGTGCAGGGCTGTCGCTCCGGAGGGACCGGGCGGTCCGGCCGGGCCGACCGCGCCGGCGGGACCCGGCGGTCCGACCGATCCGGCCGGGCCGGGTGGTCCGGGCGGGCCTTGTTCGCCCTGCGGCCCTTGCGGGCCCGCGACGCCCGCTGGACCGGCCGGTCCTTGCGGACCCTCAAAACATCCCGCCAGGGTAAACGCCGCGACGACGGCGACAATCGCGATGGACACGCGCATGGCATTTCCCCCTGTTCCGCCCCCTAACCAACGTCCAGCGTTTCATTGCCGAAAAGGAGTGTCAATCGGCCATCGGCGACCAGGCGACTTGGATCAAATCGTCTTCGAGGGAGGCCGAATATACAGTGCCGGTGCGGAGCTAAATCCAAGCTGCGGCTTTGCCACTGCGAACGCCATAACCGGACCGATGCGATGTCGACGTACCGTCTGGAAAAATTTTTCGTGCCGCATTCGGTCGCCGTGATCGGCGCCAGCCCGCGCGAGCGGTCGGTCGGGCGCGCCATTCTGCGCAACCTGCGCAGCTTCCCCGGCGACGTTCATCTCGTCAATCCGCGCTATCACGAGATCGACGGCGTGCGCACGGTCAAATCGTACCAGAAGCTGGAAGTCGTCCCCGATCTCGCCGTCGTTGCCGTTCCGCCGGCCATGGTGCCCGACACCGTCACCGCCATCGCCGAAAAGGGCACGCCGGGCGCGATCATCGTGACGGCCGGCCTTGGTCACGGCGAAGGTTCGCTCGCCGAACGCTGCGCGGCGATCGCGCGCGCGAGCGGATTGCGGCTCATCGGCCCCAATTGCCTCGGCGTGTTGGTGCCGCGCGCCGGCCTCAATGCGAGCTTCACCGCCTCCAATCCGCGCGCCGGCGATCTCGCCTTGATCTCGCAGTCCGGCGCCATTGCCGCGGGGCTGGTCGAATGGGCGGCGACGCACGGCGTCGGCTTTTCCGCGGTGGTCTCGATCGGCGATGCGATCAACGTCGATTTCGGCGATCTGCTCGATTACTTCGCCCAGGATCGCGCCACCCGCGCGATCTTGCTTTACGTCGAATCGATCCGCGACGCGCGCAAATTCATGTCGGCGGCGCGCGCTGCCGCGCGCGGCAAGCCGGTGATCGTGATCAAGGCCGGCCGCCACGCCCAGGGCGCCAAGGCGGCGACGACCCACACCGGTGCGCTCGCCGGTTCGGACGAGGTGTACGATGCCGCGTTCCGCCGCGCCGGCCTGTTGCGCGTGTTCGATCTCGACGAATTGTTCGCCGCTGCGGAGACGCTCGGACGCCTCGGCGCCTTCACCGGCCGCCGGCTCGCGATCCTGACCAATGGCGGCGGCATCGGCGTGCTCGCCGTCGACCGCCTGGCCGATCTCGGCGGCGTGCTCGCGGACATTTCGCCCGCGACCATGACCAAGCTCGACGCCGTGATGCCGCCGATCTGGTCGCATGCCAATCCGATCGACATCGCCGGCGACGCCGACGCGGCCCGTTACGCCACGGCGATGGATGCGCTGCTCGACGACCGCGCCAATGACGCCGTCCTGGTCATGAACGTGCCGACCGCGCTCGCCTCGTCGACCGACGCCGCGGCAGCGATCGCCGCCGTCACCAAACAACATCGCGACAAGCGCTCGCCCGCAAAACCCGTGCTGGCGGTATGGGTCGGCGGCAGCGCCGCCGCGACGGAGACGTTCAACGCCGCCGGCATCGCGAGCTATGCGACCGAAGCCGATGCCGTGACGGGCTTCATGCATGTCGTGCGCTATCGCGACGCGCTCAGTCTGTTGATGGCGGCGCCGCCGAGCCTGCCGCAGGATTTCGTGCCGGATACGGCCGCGGCGCGCGCCGTCATCGCCGCCGCGTTGGGCGAAGGCCGCCATTGGCTCGACCCGATCGAGGCGGCGCGACTGTTTTCAGCTTACGGCATCGACGTGACGCCGGCGCATCTTGCCCGCGATCCCGACGAAGCCGCGGCGGCGGCACAGCCTTATTTCGCCGCGGGGCAAGCGGTGACGGTGAAGATCCTCTCGCCCGATATCGTGCACAAATCGGAGATCGGCGGCGTCGCGCTCAATCTGACCACGCAGCCGGCCGTGCGCGAGGCGGCGGCCGACATGCTGCGCCGGGCGCGCGCGGCGAAGCCGCAGGCGCGCATCAGCGGCGTGACGATATCGCCGATGATCATCAAGCCGAAGGCGCGCGAACTGATCGCCGGCGTCGCCGACGATCCGACCTTCGGTCCGGTCATCGTGTTCGGCCGCGGCGGCATCGCCGTCGAGGTGATCGACGACAAGGCGCTCGCGCTGCCGCCGCTCGATCTCGACCTCGCCCGCGTGCTGATGGCGCGTACGCGGGTCTCGCGCATCCTAAAAGCTTATCGCAACGTGCCGGCGGCGGACGAGCCGGCGGTGGCGCTCATGCTGGTCAAGCTCGCTCAGCTCGCGGCCGATTTTCCGGAAATCCGCGAGATCGATCTCAATCCGGTGCTCGCCGACGAGACCGGCGTCATCGCGGTCGATGCGCGCGTGTCGATCGCGCCCGACGACGCGGCCGGCCGCGGCGCCTTCGGCCATCCGCGTTTCGCCATCCGGCCCTATCCGAAGGAGTGGGAGCGTCACGTCAAATTGCCGGACGGGCATGCGATCTTTGTTCGCCCGGTCCGGCCGGACGACGAGCCGCTCTACCCGCCGTTTTTGTCCGCGGTCACGCTCGACGATCTGCGGCTGCGCTTCTTCGCTCCCGTAAAGGACTTCAGCCACGGCTTCATCGCACGCTTCACCCAGATCGACTACGCGCGGGCGATGGCGTTCCTCGCCCTCGACGAGGCGACCGGCGAAATGCTCGGCGTCGTGCGCCTGCACGCCAACACCGAGCGCGACCGGGGCGAATACGCCGTGCTGGTCCGCTCCGACCTCAAGGGCCACGGGCTCGGCTGGCTGTTGATGCAGATGATCATCGAATACGCGCGCAAGGAGGGCATCGCCACCATCGAAGGCCAGGTGCTGCGCGAGAACGTGACCATGCTCGACATGTGCCGCAACCTCGGCTTCGAGGTCTGCGGCGATCCGCAGGAGGCGGACCTGGCGGTGGTGCGGCTGGGGCTTTGAAATTCGGGTTCCGCGTGCACGCGGCCGAGATGAAAGACAATCTGCGCGGCAGCCGCTATACTGTGCCGGCAGGCCGGGGCGGCGTCGGCACGACTGTTCTATGATAAAATTGAAGCGTTTCATTCACCCCGGATTGGCTATTTCGGTCCTCGGCCACCTGGGGATCGTGGTGCTGGGCTTGCTCATTGTTGCGGCGAATGGGCTCATGCCGCCGCCGCCCGAGCCGACCGCGTCGATACTCCCCGAGGCGACGGTGGTCGACATCGTGCCGCCGGACGAAGCGCCGCGGTTTGAAGGCACGCCTTCGGAGCTGAAGTCGTCCGGATCCGAGTTGCCGGTCAAATCCGATAACATGAGCGCCGCCCCGCAGCAGGCGCCACCCAAACCGTCCGCACAGCCGCGGCAACAACAGCCGTCGAAGCCGCAGCGCGACGCCGACGAGGCGAAAGCACCGCCGCAGTCGCCGCCGCCCGAGCCGGCGCACGCCGAGACCGCGCCGCCCGATCCGGTTCAAGCTGAGACGGCTCAACCCGACATGGCGCAGGCGCAAACGTCCGAGCCGCCGCCGCCGTCGCCGCCCGAGGAGACTGCCGATGAACCGGCGGCCGCCGAAACGTTTGCGCAGCTCGCGCTGGTCGGCGGACAGCTCGGGGGCGGTTTCGCGGCTCCGGCCATCGATACCTACCAGATTTCGGACGACTTCACCTTGGCGTTCCGCGAACGTGTCAGTTCCTGCTCGATGTTGCCTACCGGGATTGGCCCCAGTGACAGGATCGCGGTCTCGCTGCGGGTGGCCTTCAACCCCGACGGTACGCTGGCGAGGCCGCCGCGCCCGCTGCGGCCGATCACGTCGCCGAAGGCGCAGGCCCTGATGGAAAGTGCGATGAATGCGCTGCAGAAATGCCAGCCCTACACCATGCTGCCGGCGGCAAGATACAAACAGTGGAAGACGCTCGACCTCGTCTTTTCCCCGCTGAATTTCGGCGGCGGATGACGGCGCGTTCTCGTTACCGCTCGAGAGTTCAGCAAATCGCCGCGCGCACATGGCGCGCGTCAAATCATGAACCTCATTGCTGCTGCAGCAGCTTGCCGAGCTGTTGGAGAAGCTCGCCATAGCGGCCGAAATTGCCGGCAGCATATTCCCGCTGCATCTCGCCGAACAAAGCGCGGGCACGCTCCAGCGTTGCATTGCCCGCGGCCGCGGCGGGCGCGCCGGCCGCGGTTGCCGCCGGCGCCGCAGCGCCGACAAGGAGGCGCTCGGCGTCCGTCAGCGTGCTCGCCCACTCGATGTTGCGGTCGTCGGGCAACAGCTGCCCCAACACCACGCGCGCCAGCATCGGGATCTTGGTCTGCTCCGCCTCGATATAGACCGGCTCGATCACGATGAGCTGGTTGTCGACGAGCGGCAGCACGATGAGATTGCCGCGAATGACCCGCGAGCCGTGCTGATCCCACAGCGTGAGATCCCCGGAGAACCGGCTGTCCGAACTGATCC
The DNA here is from genome assembly GCA_963836095.1 of uncultured Pseudomonadota bacterium. GTDB lineage: Bacteria > Pseudomonadota > Alphaproteobacteria > Rhizobiales > Xanthobacteraceae > BOG-931. The sequence goes on along the minus strand of CAWIHU010000006.1, from coordinate 138,368 downwards.
GTGATTCGACCTGCGCCGGGCCGTCGATGAACGTCCCTTTGGGGAAGCGGAACGCCACCATCTTCCCGTAATTGTCGCCATCGCACAGGCCCGCGAGCCAGCCCGCCATCTGGTTCTTGCCGGCGACCGCGAGCGGCAGCATAAGCAGAAACTGCGGCTTGTCGGTACCGGGAAGCTGCGTCGTCACATAATAGGGCTGCATCGCGATCTCGCTGCTGCGATAAAGCTCGTGCGGCACCTCCCAGCGATCCTCGCGATTGTAGAAGGTGGTCGGGTTGGTCATGTGATAGGTGCCGTACATCTCGGCCTGCACCGTGAAGATATCCTCCGGATAGCGGATATGCCGGTGCAGATTGTCCGGCATCTCGCGCGCGTCCTTGAAAAGCTCGGGCAATAGGCGCCGATAGGCGTTGATGATCGGATCGTGCCGGTCGAAGACGTAGAACGTCACCGCGCCATTATAGGCGTCGATCACCGCCTTGACGGAATTGCGCAGGTAGTTCAGGCCGCGGAACGCCGGCACCGAACCCTGATAAGCCTCGCTGTAGGGATAATTCGCCGACGTTGTGTAGGCGTCGAGAATGTAGGAATAATGATCGCCGTCCGCGATGATGTAGGGATCGTGATCGAAGCTCAGGAACGGGGCGAGCGTCTGCGCCCGCTCGACGATGTTCCGGCGCAGCATCACGCGGCTCGCGGGCGTGAAGTATCCGGAGATGAAAAGCCGCAGGCCGTCGAAGGCGCGGGCGATGACCAGTTTGCGCCACAAGCTGGAGAGCAGGATGCCTCCGGTTCCCTGGTACACGGTCTCGGCATTGGCCTGGCCTTGGGGAAAATCGAATTCCTTCTCGGTCGTGTGCACGTAAACGCGGTCGTCGGTGAGCTCGCCGAAATAAATCTGGCCGCGAGCTGACCGAAAGGTCCTTCTTGGCGATGACGGGAATGTCGTGGGCCCAGAGCACCGGATTGCCCCGCGCATCGATCTCGTTCACCGGGACCGCGACGACGCCGTAGCCGTGGGTGTATTTGAGGGCGAGATTGACCCAGACCTGCGCCGGCGCGGGAAGCCGCGCCACGTCGAGCTCGCGCGCCGTGATCATGACCTGCCGCTCGGCGCCGTCGATCTGATAGCGATCGATATCGACGCCGCGAAAGATGTAATAGGGCCGCAGGCCCTGGATCTGCTGCAGTTGCGGCTCGAGCGCGCGCCAATCCCAGATGCGCGCGTCCTGCAGCGTGGCGGCGTCCTTGGTCAGATCGGCGGCCGTCAACGGCGTTGACGGACACCGCGAACTCGCGCTCCTCGACCGAGGGGCCCTCGAGGTTGAAGGCGCGGCGGGTGCCGGCGATACTCCTGACGAGATACGGCAGCTCGAGCGTGATCTGGTTCGGCCCGACATAAATATCCTCGATCGCGGCGGGAACCACGAAGGCGCCCACGACAAGCAGCGCCAGCGTCGCGGCGGGCGCGAGCCAATGCGACCGCCGCAGCAACAACCAGCCGCGAACGCTCGGAACGACCGCCGCCAGCGCGAGTATTGCCGCGGCCACGAGCCAACACACGACCACGAGGTCGTAGCCGGGCAGCCAGAAATTGACGTCGGCATAGGAGGCGCCGGCCACCACCTTCGAGTGTCCGTTCAGAACGAGGTGATAGCGGGCCAAGAACCGACTGGCCGCAAGGATGACGCATAAAAATGCACCGAGAACCAAGCCCTGCCGTATCCAGGTCGTCCAGTCCGCCCGCCGCCGCGGCCGTGGCGACAGCACCACGACGCTTCCCTGCGTGTGAAACGGCTCCTCCGGGGCCAGGCGATTGACGAACGCCAGCGTTCCGCCAGCCGTCATTCCGATGACGATCCAAGCCGCGATTGTCACGGCCGAGAATCCCGATGACGAAATCGACGATGTCGTCGTAGAGCGGCAACGCCAACAAATAGAAAGAAATATCCCGGCCGAATACGGGATCGGCGATGCCGGCCGGCTCGGCACCCAGAAACCGCATGAGGGGAACCCAGAGCGGAGTGGCGAAAAATCCGACCACGGCGGCGAAGCCGAGGCCGACGATTAACGGCGCGCTCGGCGGTACCGCCGCATAGGAGCGCGCCAACATGCGCAAATTGGCGCCGACGAACAAGCCGACCGCGAGCAGCACCACGAGAAAAATCGCCACGCGGTATTCGAGCGACAGCCAATAGCGGTGGCTCTGGCCAAGCTCTCGAAACCAGTAGATCTCCAGCGAGATGCCCAGCGCTACTTCAACGCCGATGATGGCGAGGCCGGCAACCAGAATGTAGGCGGCATCGCGATAGAGCCGATGCACCAAGGCGATGCGATCGCCGCCACTGCCTTGCATCAGGGTGCGCGCCAACGGCAGCGCCGCCAACGCCAGCACGGACAGGTAGATGACCTCGAACATCGGCGCTCTCCCTGGTCGTGCCGATCAAAGACTTCCGGCGACACGAAGTTCACGGCCTAGTTCTTCAGATCGTCGTCCGGCAGGATGCGCACCGCGGCGCCGTCGAGGTCGTCGTATTGGCCGCTCCTGAGCGACCACAGAAACGCGACGAGGCCGGTGAAGCCGAGCAGCAGCGCCAGCGGGACGAGATAGATGAGGACGTTCATGGCGGGTCTTTCATGGCACGCCTCGGGGGTCGAGAGCTTAAAGCCGTGCGCGCAGCGCGTTCAAGGTGACGAGGAGCGAGGAGCCCGACATCGCCACCGCCGCGATCAGCGGCGTCACCAGACCGGCGATGGCGATCGGCACGGCGAACGCGTTGTAGATCGCCGCGAGCGCGAGATTTTGTTTCATCAAAAGGCGCGCCTGGCGCGAGACGGCGATGGCGCGCTCGACCGGCGCCAGATGGTCGCCGAGGAACAATGCGTCGGCATGGGCCTGGGTCAAGTGCGCCGCGGTGATCGGCGACAACGATACATGCGCGGCGGCGAGCGCGGGCGCGTCGTTCAAGCCGTCGCCGACCATGAGGACGCGGCGGCCTTGCGCCTTCAACGCTGCGATCGCCGCGATCTTTTCAGCCGGGGTCAGCCCGGCGCGCCAATCCTGAATGCCGAGCGTTTGCGCCACCGGTTCGACCGCGGCGGCGCGGTCGCCGGAAAGGACCAAGAGCTGCAGGCCGCGTTGGCGCAGCGCGGCGGCGACTTCGACCGCGTCCGGCCGCAAGGTCTGGCGGACGGCGATGGTCGCGGTGTTGCCGGCGTGGCTGAACCAAATGAATCGACGCTCCGCCGTCGGGAACGGCGGCGTCGGCAGCGGCGACGCCGCAGAAATTCGCGCTGCCGAGCCGCGCTTCCGCGCCGTCGATCATGGCGCGCACGCCGCGGCCCGGCTCCTCGACGGCGCCGGGGTAGGGGACGCGCTCGCGCGCCTGGCGCGCCAGCGCCGCGGCGAGCGGATGGCGGCTCGACAACGCGAGCCGCGCCGCGCGTTCCAGCGTTTCCGGCGCGATCTGCAAGGTCTCATCGACGCTCGGATCGGGCAGCGTCAAGGTGCCGGTCTTGTCGAATACCACGGTGTCGACCTGCGCCAGCCGCTCGATCGCATCGCCGCCGTTGAGAATGACGCCGGAGCGGAACAGTTTTCCGGCCGCGACCACCTGCACCGCGGGAATGGCCAACGCGATGGCGCACGGGCAGGTGATGATGAGAACGGCGATGGCGATGACGATGGCGTCATGCACGCTCGCGCCGGCGACGAGCCAGCCGATCAAAGTCAGCGCCGCCGTGACATGCACGACCGGCGCATAATACTGGGAGACCTGATCGGCGAGCCGCACGGTCTGCGACTTCGCCTGCGTCGCCTGGTCCAACAGCTTTTCGACTTCCTCGACCAGCGTGCCGGCGCCCGCGGCGGTGACGCGCATCGTCAGCGCCCCGGAGATGTTGATGCTGCCGGCATAAAGCGTCATGCCGGCGCGCACCGCGCGCGGCAGCGTCTCGCCGGTCACCAGGCTCTCGTCGATATCCGACGAACCGTTGATGATGGTGCCGTCGGCGGGGACGCGCTCGCCCGGCCGCACCAGCAGGCGGTCGCCGGGATGCAGCGCGGCGGCCGGCACGCGCACGAGTTCGCCGCTGGCTTCGAGCCGGTGCGCGAACTCCGCTTTCAGCGAGGCGAGATTGCCGGCGAACTGCCGCGTCTTGCGCCGCATCGCCAGATCGAGATAGCGGCCGATCAAGAGAAAGAACACCAGCATGATCGCGGAATTGAAATAGGCGTGCGCGGCATGCGTCGCGGTCTCGTAGACCGAGAGGCCGAGCGCCAGGATCACGCCGAGCGCGATCGGCACGTCCATGTTGAGATGGCGCGCGCGCAATGCCTTGAGCGCGCTCTGGAAGAACGGCTGGCCGGCATAGGCCGCGGCGGGCAGCGCGATCAGCGCGGAGAGCCAATGAAACAGGTCGCGCGTCTCCGGCGTCATGTCGGAGACGTTGCCGGCCCAGATCGAGACCGACAGCAGCATCACGTTCATCGCCGCGAAGCCGGCGACGGCGAGGCACTTCATCAGCCATTTGGCTTGCGCGCTCTCGTCCGCTTCGACGCGTTCGGGCGCGAACGGGTGGGCGTGATAGCCGATGCCCTCGACCGCGGCGATGATGCCCGCGGCATCGATCTCGTCGTCGCGCCAGTCGACGCTGAGCCGGCGTTGTGTGAAGTTGAGCCGCGCGTCCACCACGCCCGGCAGCTTGGCCAGTCCGGTCTCGATCTTGCGGATGCAGCCGGCGCAGGAGACGCCCTCGACCGCCAGCGTCATGTGCGAGATGCCGGCGTCGCCCGGCTCCACGAACATGGAAAGATCGAGCGTTTCCGCCATCGTCCTTGCCTTTCGCCGCGGCGCCGTTCGCGGCTTCCTAATGCAAGACGACGCGGTTGACGGAGCGGAATTGCTGCTCGCCCTGGCGCGTCAGCTCGATGACGAGATCCCACTGGCCGGCCGGCACATTGTCGGCGCTGCCGCGGAAATGCCCGGGCGCATCTTGGCGCACGGCGACGGCATGGTCGAGCCGGCGGTCGGTCGGCCGCTGGAGCGTGATGGTTGCGTCCATGCCGGACAGCGGCGCGCCGGCGGCGTCGCGGGCGCGGATATCGATGAGGGCGCCGCCGGCGACGGCGGGAAGGAGATTGGCATCGACCTGCCAATGCCGCTCGTCCTGTGCCTTGGCCATGGCGACGTCGCGCTCGAAGGTTTGCCCGGCGCGGTAGGAGCTTTCCGTCTCGAGGCCGGTGAAGGTCGACAGCGCTTCGTGGACCAGCACGCCATTGACGGCAAAAATGACGCCGAAGAAGGCGATGAGCCCCGCCAGCACCATGCCGCCGGTGAGCTTGCGCTCCGGATCGGCGCTCCGCGCCGGCCGGATGTCCGGCGTGCCGCGCCGTCCGGGCGCCGGCGCGCCCGACGGCGCTGCCGACGCGAGCGGAAAGCGGACGATGTTGGAGCCTGTATCGCCGAAAAGATCTTTCGACATGGGTACCGCCTCACGGTCCTAGGAAGTGGTCGTTGGCGCTTGCGGCGGTGCCGCCGGTCGCCGGGACGATGGTGAAGGTCAATGGGATCGAGGCCCCCGGCGCGAGTTTCTGGTGCGTGGTGACGAGAACGCGCACCTCGCGCGTCTGGTCGGGGCCGACCTCGATCACCGGATTGCCGCCCGAGCGCGTCGCCGCGCCGATCACTTCGATCTCGGCGTCGGCAAGTCCCTTCACCGTGAGCGCAAAACTCTTCTCGTCGAGCGTCTTGTTGATGAGGCGCACGCCGTAGGCGTTACGAACCGCGCCGTCGGCGAGCCGCACGAACAGCGGATTGCGGTCGTGGATGACGTTGACCGCATCGTTGTGCCGCGTCGCCAGCGCATACGCCATCACGCCGCCGACCAGGATCATGATCACCGCATAAAGCACGGTGCGCGTGCGCACGATGCGGAAGAACGGCGCGAGCCCCTCTTGCCGGCGCTTGATGTTGATGTCGGTGTCGTAGGCGATGAGGCGCGCCGGCCGGCCGACCTTGGCCATCACGGCGTCGCAGGCGTCGATGCACAGGCCGCATTGGATGCAGCCGAGATTGGGCCCTTGGCGGATGTCGATGCCGGTCGGGCAGACATAGATGCATTGCTGACAATCGATGCAATCGCCGGCGCGCGCGCCGTGCGCCCGCAAGGCCTCGGCCTTTTTCAACGAAGCGCGCGGCTCGCCGCGATCGTAGCGGTAGGTGACGTTGAGCGCGTATTCGTCGGTCAGCGCCGCCTGAATGCGCGGCCACGGGCACATATAGACGCAGACCTGCTCGCGCATCCAGCCGGCGAGCGTGTAGGTGGTGAACGTCAGGATGCCGATGAAGGCGTAGGCGATGAACGGCGCTTTGAACGTGGCGAGGTCGTGCACGGTCTGGAACGCGTCGCCGAAATAGAGGACCCACGCGCCGCCGGTCCACCACGCCACCAACAGCCACAGAAAGTGCTTCAATACGGTGCGATAGATCCTGTCCGCGGTCCACGGCTCGCGATCGAGCTGCAGATGCTCGCGCCGGTCGCCCTGGGCGAAGCGCTCGATCGCCTGGAACAGGTCGGTCCATACCGTCTGTGGGCAGAGGTAGCCGCACCACAGCCGGCCGGCGACGGCGTTCATCAGGAACAGGCCCATCGCCGCGAGGATGAGCAGGCCGGTCAGGTAATAAAACTCCTGCGGCCAGATCTCGATGAAGAAGAAATAAAAGCGCCGGGCCGGAAAGTCGATCAGCACGGCCTGGCTCGGCGCGTTGGGCCCGCGGTCGAAGCGTATGAACGGCAGGAAATAATAGATGCCGAGCGTGACCGCGAGCACGATCCACTTGATGCGGCGGTAAGTGCCTTCGACGTGCTGCGGGTAGACTTTCTTGCGCGCCTCGTAGAGCGGCTGATCGTCCTCGGGGAAGTCGGGCTCCGGCGGAGCCGCGCGCAACGTCGTGCGCGCGGCCTCGTCGGCGAGCGCCGCGAGGGAAGACTGCCCTGGCTGCGTATCGGCAACAGCCGCGGCGTGCGCAAGGTCACTGCCAGGGCACATCGATCATTCCCCGCCGCCGAAGGTGTGGACGTAGACGGTGAGCGCCTTGATGGTGACAGGGCTGAGCTTGCCGCCCCACGCCGGCATGACGCCGCCGCGGCCGTTGGTGATGCCTTCCATGATCGTCTTCTTATCCGGCGCATAGAGCCAGATATTGTCGGTCAGATTGGGCGCGCCGACATCGCGATTGCCCTTGCCCTGTGCGCCGTGGCAGACGGCGCAATTGCCGGCGAAAATTTTGGCGCCGGCGGCGAGATCGGCGCCCGGCTCGGTCTTGAGGCCGGCGAGCGAGCGCACGTAATCGGCGACGGTGGAGATTTGATCGGGCTTCAAGGTGCCGTCGCGCCCGAACGCCGGCATGGATCCCTGACGGCCGTCATCGTCGCCGGCGCGCGCGCCGTGGGTGATGGTCTGCGAGATGTCGGCGAGCGTACCGCCCCACAGCCATTTGTTGTCGTCGAGGTTCGGATAGCCCTTGGCGCCGCCGCCACCGGCGCCGTGACACGGCGCGCAATTGTCGGCAAAGGCGGGACGGCCGAGCGCGCGCGCGAAGTCGAGCAGTTCCGGCGTCGTTTCGATCTGCTGCAGCGAGGCGGAAGCGAGCTTGGCCATCATCGGGCCGCGTTGCACCTGCAGCGCGGCGAGTTCCTGGGCGACGGCGCTGCGCGCATGCCAGTCGAACGTGCCGTTGGTATAGGACGAGACCAGCGGCCAGGCCGGATAGACGATCCAGTAGCCGATCGAGAACACGATGCAAGCGTAGAACAGCCACAGCCACCAGCGCGGCAGCGGCGTGTTGAGCTCGGTGATGCCGTCCCATTCATGGCCGGTGGTGCCGACCTTGGCTTCGGCGCCGGTATGTTTCGCATCCGTCATTTCTCAATCCTCCCGCAGCGGCAAGCGCGCCTGTTCGTCGAAGTCTTTCTGAAGCGAGGGCCAGAGCGCGTAGACGAGCACTGCGATGAACAAGACGAAGAAGTAGATCAGCCCCCAGGTCTGGGCGAGATGTGCGAAAAACTGATAGGTCTCGGACACGGTCTCTCTCCTCAGCGGATGTTGGCTTTGTCGTCGTAGAGCTTGAAGTCGACCAGCGTGCCCAGCATCTGCAGGTACGCGATCAGCGCGTCGGCCTCGGTGACGCGGCCGGCATTGCCGGCGAACTCGCGCGCCTGCGCCTTGGGATAGCGCTTGGCCAGCGCGTCGGCGTCCGGCGCGTCCGCGGTTGCCTGCGTCTTCACGTCGGCGGCCGCGTTGGCGATCATGTCGGCGCTGTAAGGCACGCCGAGCAACGCCTGCACTTTCATGTCCTCGGCGATGTGGGCGAAGTCGAGATCGGTCGTAAACAGCCACGGATAGGCCGGCATGATCGAGCCCGGCACCACGGCGCGCGGATCCTTCAGGTGATCGCGGTGCCAGTCGTCGGAGTACTTGCCGCCGACCCGCGCCAGATCCGGGCCGTTGCGCTTGGAGCCCCACTGGAACGGGCGGTCGTACTCGCTTTCGGCGGCGAGCGAGTAATGGCCGTAGCGTTCGACTTCGTCGCGCAACGCCCGGATCATCTGCGAATGGCAGAGGTAGCAGCCTTCGCGGACGTAGATGTTGCGCCCGGCGAGCTCGAGCGGCGTGTAGGGCCGCATGCCAGACACGGTCTCGATCGTGCTGCGCAGATAGAACAGCGGCGCGATTTCGACGAGACCGCCGATGGCGATCACGATCAGGATGCCGAGCAGGAGCAGGATCGAATTGCGTTCGAGGATCCAGTGCCGCTGCCACAGCGAGGTATGGGTCGTCATAGGTGATCCTCCTACTCGGCCGGGGCCAAGGCGACGACGGGCGTGAGCGCTTTGCTCGGATAGATCGTCCGCCAGATGTTGAAGGCCATGATCAGCGCGCCGACGAGGAACAGGGCGCCGCCGATCGCGCGGATGACGTAGAACGGATGCATCGCCTCGACCGTCTCGATGAAGGAATATTCGAGGAAGCCGAGCGGCGTGTAGGCGCGCCACATCAGGCCCTGCAGGATGCCCGACACCCACATCGACGTGACGTAGACGACGATGCCGATGGTGGCGATCCAGAAGTGCCAGTTGACGAGCCGCAGCGAGTAGAGCGGCCGGTTCCACAGCCAGGGCACCAGGCAGTAGATCGCGCCGAACGAGACGAAGCCGACCCAGCCGAGCGCGCCGGAATGCACGTGGCCGATGGTCCAGTCGGTGTAGTGCGACAGCGAGTTCACCGCCTTGACCGACATCACCGGGCCTTCGAAGGTCGACATGCCGTAGAAGGCGACGGACAGCACCATCATGCGCAGCACCGGGTCGGTGCGCAGCTTGTCCCAGGCGCCGGAGAGCGTCATCAGGCCGTTGATCATGCCGCCCCAGGACGGCATCCACAGCATCACCGAAAAGGTCATGCCGAGCGTCTGCGTCCAGTCCGGCAGCGCGGTGTAGTGCAGGTGATGCGGGCCGGCCCAGATGTAGAGGAAGATCAGCGCCCAGAAATGGATGATCGAGAGCCGATAGGAGTAGATCGGCCGCTCGGCGCGTTTCGGAATAAAGTAGTACATGATGCCGAGGAAGCCGGCGGTGAGGAAGAAGCCGACGGCGTTGTGGCCGTACCACCATTGCACCATGGCGTCCTGCACGCCCGACCACACGATGTACGACTTCGGCGAGAACACCGAGACCGGAACGGCGGCGTTGTTGCCGAGGTGGAGCACGGCGATGGTGAGAATGAAGGCGAGATAGAACCAATTGGCGACGTAGATGTGCGGCTCGGTGCGCCGCATGATGGTGCCGAGATAGACCAAGAGATACACCACCCACACGATGGTGAGCCAAAGGTCGGCGTACCATTCCGGTTCGGCGTATTCCTTGGATTGGGTGATGCCGAGCAGATAGCCGGTGCCGGCGATCACGATGAACATGTTGTAGCCGAGCACCACGAACCAGGGCGCCAGATCGCCGACCATGCGCGCGCGGCAGGTGCGCTGCACGACATAGAGCGAGGTGGCGATGAGCACGTTGCCGCCGAACGCGAAGATGACGGCCGAGGTGTGCAGCGGGCGCAGCCGCCCGAACGAGATGTACGAAATGTCGAAATTGAGGAACGGGAACGCCAGCTCGAGCGCGACATAGAGCCCGACCATGAATCCGGCGATGCCCCAGAACAGCGCGAGGATGGTGGCGAGCTTGACCGGCCCCATATTGTAGTTCGGCTTGCCGTCGATCGTCAGCGGCGGCGGTGCCGCGTCGCGCTCGAAAAAGCGGTTGAGAATCGCGAACACCGAAGCCACGCTCGCCGCGGCAAACAGATATGCGTGAAACGCATATGCCGGCGTATAGGCCTTGGCCGCGACCACGATCGAGAAAATGGCCAGGAGAGCCAGGGCAAAGGCTAAGCCGCCTTCGCCGAAGGTCATGTATTTTGGTTGTGCGTGCGCTTGCGCCATGGTTCACCCCACGAGAATCCGCCACAGCCGGTGAGGCGCGGCGAAACATTTGCAACAAGCACGCACGGCGAACCCCGTTCTTGACGCAGATCAAAGACGCCGGACTGCGCGAGGCAAATCGCGGCCTTTTTCCACGCGTCATTGTGGGTTTACCCCGCGCTCCATGAATGAACGGTGGGGAAACTCCTCACGCCTGTCGCGAATTGGTGGCGAATGAGTTGCGACGCGCCCGCATGAGAGGGACAGCAGCCAAAATAGGCCGCCGCTCAACGCTCCAGCGACTTCAAATACGCGATCACGTCGTCGACCTGGCCGGGATCGAGCTGGAATTCCGGCATCGTCGGATGCCCGGTGACGATGCCTTCGCCGAGCGATTCTTGCAGGCTCTCGACCGGATAGTGCTCGTGCAGCGTGCGGAACGGCGGGGCGATCTCGAGCGGGCTCGGGCTGACCTTGTCGACGGCGTGGCAGCGCGCGCAATTGGTGCGCACGAACACGAAGCCGCGCTGCTCGGACGGCGACAGCGTGCTTTCGGCGTGCGCTGAGAGCGGCAATAAAGTCGCGGCGGCGATCGCCACGGCCAGCAAATTGCGCGACGGCTCGTTGCGCTTTTTTTGGCGCTTTTGTCTGCCGAGCATGGGGGTCGCACCTTGATTTGGCGCCGTGATAAGAAAACCGCGGCGCCGTTGCAGGATTCAGTGGACGGCGTTCTGCGCCGGTTGCGCGGCGCGCGCCTTGGCCTCGTCCTCGGGCGAGCCGAACGCCATGCCCGACATCGGCTCGACCCAAACAAGATGGTCGTGCACTTCCGTGACGCCGGCGACATTTTCCGTCGCCACGACGAGCGCCTGACGTTCGCGTTCGTCGGTGATGGTGCCCCACAATTCGGCGACGCCGCGGTTGACCACGACGTTGACCTGCGGCGCCCACGGTTGTTTGGCGAGCGTCGCCTGGATGTGCTCGCGGATCGCCGCATCGTCGCCGGCCGGCGGCCTCACGTCGCGCGCGAGGCTCGCGAGCGCGTACAGGAGATTGGCGCGGCTGACGATGCCGACCATCTTGCCGTCGCGCAGCACCGGCAGGCGCTTGACGTGGCGGCGCTCCATCAGTTCGACCACCGTCTCGAGCGAATCGTCCTCGCTGACGGTCACGGGGTCGGTGCTCATGACCTCTTGCACGCGGCGGCCGGAGGCCTGCACGTAATCGCTGGCGAGCCGGCCCGGCCCGACCAGGAACTCCAGCCATTTCGGCCGTCGCCGCTGCGTGCCGATTTCACCGCGGCGCAGGAAATCGCCTTCGGTCACCACGCCGACCAGGCTGCCGGTCGCATCGACGACCGGGAGGCCGCTGATCCTGTTCTGCAGCATCAGCTCGGCGGCTTTGAGCACGGTCTCGTCTGATGCGATCGAGATCACGTTGCGCGTCATGACATCGCGGACCTGCATCGTCGTATTCCTTTTTCGCCAAGCGTTCGCCGGACGGACGCCTGATCAGCGGCGCCCGTCGCTTTCGGCAAGCGCGGCTCTAGCCGTTGAGGCGGTTGAGCGCGGCCCGGTTGCGCAGCACGATGCGGCGCGATGACGGCACCTCGATGGTCGCCGCGCTTTCCAGTCCGGTGAGCGTGCGCGACACGGTCTCGATGGTCAGGCCGAGATAATCGGCGATGTCCTGGCGCGACATCGGCAGCTCGACGATGTTGCCGCCGGCGGCGCGCTCCACCATCTCGATGAGGAAGCTCGCGACGCGCTCTTGCGCGCTCTTGACCAGAAGCATCACGTGCTCCTGCACCCGCCGCAGCTCGCGGCCGGTCAGGTTGAACAGTTCCCGCGCGATCGAGGCATCGCGTCCGGCGAGCGCCGCGAGCGCGCTGCGCTTGATCACCAGCACCTTGGTGTCAGTGATCGCTTCGGCCGAGAAAGTGTGCTCGTCGGTGAACTGCAGGCCGAAAATGTCGCCCGGCATGTAAAATCCGCCGATCTGGCGGCGGCCGTCGTTGAGGATCTTGTAGGTGCGCACGCTGCCGCTGACGACCTTGTAGAGATACTCGGCGGGCTCGTTCTCGCCGAAGATTTCGGCGTTGCGCGGATAGGACAAGGTGGCGCCCATGAGTTGCATGGATTGCGCCAAGGGCTCTTGCAAGCGGTCTTGCCGGTCGCTTGCAGCGTGATGCGTAGCGGTCGGAATGAACGGGGTGAAGGGACGGACTTGGCCGGTCCGGACGGGGGTCTGGGTGAGCATGGGGGCTTTACCTCCGGGTTTGTCGGGGGCTATTGGTAGGCGCCGCAGGGCAAGGGAAAAATTCAGATGTTATCCCTAAGGGCTTTCCCGGATGCTGCTGGGCCGGCCGCGGCGAGCGCGGTCTAGGGCGATAAGGTTTGGGGCGATAAGGATCGACGGGCACCGGCATTCGCGATGGCACATCGACAATCGCACGGGGCCGCGGACGCCGCTAAGCCGGGATTGACGCTCGCGGCGGCGGGCGTGACCTGGAGCGCGGCGTTGCGGCCCTACGGCATTGCGCTCGTGGCGATCGCGGCCGCGCTGGCGATTTGCCTGACGCTCGAATTGTTCCTCGCCGGTAACGCGTCCTACCTGTTCTTCCTGCCCGCCGTGCTGATCGCGTCGGCCGTCGGCGGCTGGGGTCCGGGACTTTTCGCCACTATTCTCGGCCTCGTCTGCGCGGTTTTTTTCGTCATCGATGTTCGCGCCGTGGTCGCAGCCGACATCATCAACGCCGCCGTGTTCGCGCTGGTCGGCGTCGGCACGTCGTGGCGCGGCGAAATGCTGCGCGGCTGGCGCAGCGCTGCGACCACGAGCTCGGAATCGGCGCTCGCTCGCGAGGCGCACCTGCAATCCATCCTCGACAGCATTCCCGAGGCCATGGTCGTGATCGACGACCGCGGCCTGATCCAGTCGTTCAGCCTGGCGGCGGAGCGCCTGTTCGGTTATGCCCCCGCCGACGTGCGCGGCCAGAACGTCAAGCTGCTGATGCCGTCGCCCTATCGCGAAAACCACGACGGCTATCTCGATCGCTATCTGCGCACCGGCGAGCGGCGCATCATCGGCATCGGCCGCGTCGTGGTCGGCGAGCGCAAGGACGGCTCGACCTTTCCGATGGAGCTCGCGGTCGGCGAGATGAAGGTCGGCACGCAGCGTTTCTTCACCGGCTTCATCCGCGACCTGACCGAGCGGCAGCAGACCGAGGCGCGGCTGCAGGAATTGCAGTCCGAACTCGTCCACATGTCGCGCCTGACCGCCATGGGCGAGATGGCCTCCGCGCTCGCCCACGAGCTCAATCAGCCCTTGTCCGCCATCGCCAATTACATGAAAGGCTCGCGCCGCCTCCTGCAGGACAGCCAGGACGAACACGCCGCAACGCTGCGCGACGTCATGGAAAAAGCCGCCGATCAGGCGCTGCGGGCGGGCGACATCATTCGCCGGCTGCGCGATTTCGTGGCGCGCGGCGAAAGCGAGCGGCGCGTCGAGGACGTGAAAAAGCTGATCGAGGAGGCGAGCGCGCTCGCGCTGGTCGGCGCCAAGGACCGCGGCGTGCGCGTGCGCTTCGCCTTCGACCCGCGCCTTGATTTCGTGCTCGCCGACAAGGTGCAGGTTCAGCAGGTGCTGCTCAATCTGATCCGCAACGCCATCGAATTGATGGAGGAGACCGAGAAGCGCGAGCTCGTCATTTCGACCGCGCCGGCACAGGACAACCTCGTCACCATCAGCGTGTCGACACCGGCACCGGCATCGCGCCGGAGGTCGCCGCGCAATTGTTCCAACCCTTCATCACCACCAAGCGCCACGGCATGGGCGTGGGCTTGTCGATCTCGCGCACCATCATCGAGGCGCACGGCGGGTCGATTGCGCCGCGGCCCAATCCCGGCGGGGGAACGGTGTTCTCCTTCACGCTCCCTTCCGTCAGCAAGGAGGAAGTCGGCGATGCCGTCTGACCAGCCCCTCGTTCACGTGATCGACGACGACGATGCGATCCGCCAGTCGCTGGCGTTCCTGCTGAGCACGGCCAAGATCGAAGTCAAGACCTACCCGTCCGCCTCGGCGTTCCTCGAAGCCTTGCCGGGCCTCGTGCCGGGCTGCATCATCACCGACGTGCGCATGCCCGGCATCAGCGGCATCGAGCTGGTGCGCCGGCTCAAGGAGCTCGGTGTCGGCGCCCCGGTGATCGTCATCACCGGCCATGGCGACGTGCCGCTCGCGGTCGAAGCCATGAAGATCGGCGCCGCCGATTTTCTCGAAAAGCCGTTCGACGACGAGGTGCTGCTGGCGAGCGTGCGCTCGGCGCTCAAGCAGCAGGACGCGGAGACCAAGCGCCGCTCCGAACGCGGCGAGGTCGAAAGCCGCCTCGCCACGCTGTCGAGCCGCGAGCGCGACGTGCTCGGCGGGCTGGTCGCCGGCCGCGCCAACAAGCAGATCGCCTACGACCTCGGCATCTCGCCGCGCACGGTCGAAATCTACCGCGCCAATCTGATGAACAAGATGCAGGCCGGCAGCCTGTCCGAACTGGTGCGCATGGCGCTGGTCGTCGGGCTTTTGGGGGAATAGCGAAGCTGGGCGAATGGCGAATAGCGAGTGGCGAATGGCGAGTGGCGAGTGGCGAGTGGGGAGTGGCGAGTGGCGAGTGGGGAGTGGCGAATGGCCTATTTTACCCCCATTCGCCACTCGCTATTCGCCATTCGCGCCCTCTGGAATTGAGCCATGTCAATGCCGCAGCGCCGCTTTGCGTATTTTCTGTACCGAACCGCAACCATGCATGAAGGCGCAGGCGCACGTGTCCCCGCGGGCCAAATCTTCCACCGTCCGGTCCGCCATCGCGATCGTCGATGACGATCCCGCCGTCTGCAACTCGCTGAAGTTCGCGTTGGAGCTCGAAGGCTTTGCCGTGCGCACCTATGGCGGCGGCGTCGAGGTCTTGCGCGATGACGGCCTCGACGATTTCGATTGCTTCGTGATCGACCAGCGCATGCCGGCGATGACGGGGTTCGAATTGATCCTCAAGTTGCGGGCGCGCAACATCGACGCGCCGGCGATCCTCATCATCAGTCAGCCCAATGCGACGCTCGCCGCGCGCGCCGCGCTCGCCAAGGTGCCGATCGTGGAAAAGCCGTTCCTCGGCAACACGCTGCTCGACCGGATTTGGGAAGCCTGCGCGGCCGGCCGGGCGGGGGAGTGATCCGCGCTGACCTTTGTTGTTGACCCTCCATCGTCTTTGCCGGGCTTGACCCGGCAATCCATGCGGCGGCGGCGCTTGCAGGGACTTTCAAGGGCCACTATGCGACGCGTCAACATGGATGCGCGGGTCGAGCCCGCGCATGACGAGTTGAAAGGATTCAGCGGGATTGGGCGAAGTCGTAGCGCATGCCGCCATCGTCGCGCGGTTCCACCGCGGCGGTCAGGCAGATACCGCACGGCTGGCATTCGAAGGTGTGCAGCTCGGCGAGCCCACCGAGGCGCGGAACCGTGCGCACGAGGCGCATCGGCTGGCCGCAATGCGGGCACAGCGGTGCGGATTGATCGGCCGGGCGCTTGGTCGGGGCATCGTGCATGTGCGCTCGATACGCCGCTGCGGCGCCGCGGCATTGATCCAGATCAGCCGCCCTTCTCTTTGTTTCTTTTTGTTGTTTTCGGGCGATGCGCGCGGGCGCGGCCGGTTCTGTCGACGGGCGCGCGGCCGGGCGGAGACGGTGGGGGATTCCTCGGGGCTATTCCTTGTAGTTTTCGGTCAGATAGGCGACGGCGGCTGCGCTCAATCGGCGCCGATCCCGCTCGCCGCGTTGCGCCAATTCGATGATGTATTTGGCCAGGACCTCGCGTGCGCCGCGCTCGTAAGCCGGGCGCGAGAGCGAGCTGCCCGAGCGCCTGACCGCCTCCCAGGCATCGTCGAAGGCCGCGCTGAGCGTTGCGACCGCTTCCGGATCGAACGAGCTGTTGGCCAGAAGCTGGATGATCGGCATGGCGCTACTCCTCGGCCAGGCTCGGCTTTTTCTTGGCCGGGTTTTTGGCCGGGATTGCGAAATGGTCGAAACACGGTGGCCAGAAACACGGTGGCCAGAAAAGAGGAAGCCGGGGGAGCGACCCCCGGCTCCTCCGCCTAACAATGGACCGGCTACTTGACCGCACCCATGGGTAGCGACCCCGTGCATCAAGGCTCGTCCGGACCCTAAGGTTAGACCTACCCGCCGATGAAGTGGGCGAGACAATAGTAGCACCATCGGCCGCCGCGTCGCCATGACAAAGCAAAGACAAAGCAGGCATGCCGGCGCCGCCTGTGTATTCCGGGGCCAATTCAAACCCTTCCGACGCGTCGCCCCTTAACGGGCGACTGCACCCCGCGAATCAACGCCGCACGGGGCTACCGGTTCATTGGCCCGCGCCCGACTAAGGACAATAATCCTTGGGATAATCCTGCCTTGCGACAATCCTGCCCTGGGACAATCCTGGATTTAGCGCGTGAAAGGTGTACAATTTGGCGTACAAGACAGAATCGTCAAGTCCATCCTAGCGGCCCCAGGCGCATCGCCCCTCCCGCCCCGCGACTGGGGCCCCTCCTTTTTCCCTTAAGATCGCGCCAAGATCGCGCCAAGATCGCGCCGGGGAAAGGAAAAACGTCAGCGAACAGATTTCGCGCTCCTTTTTTGGTTGAACGCGCGGGCGACGAATGCTAGGTGTCCGCCACCACCATGAACCTTGGCCTCGATCGCGCCGCGACCGGGGCCTTTCTTTTGTGTTCTCTATTTTGTCGTCTCTATTTTGTCGTCGAGGTGTCGATTCGCCCTTTTTCGGCCGCGGCGACGGCAAGTGTGGGGTGGGCAAAGCGAAGCGTGCCGACGTGCGGACTCATAGTTTGCGTCGACGCTGACGTGGGCACAGCGCGGAGCCTGTCATCGGGCCGCGCTTTGCGCGAACCCGTTGGCGCTTTTGCCCACCCTACGAAACTTCGATAAAAAAGCCGCCGGCGGGGTGGTCGGCGGGCTAGCCCGCGTCGTCGCCGACGACTTTGCCGGTCTTGGGATTGACCATATGGCCCCTCCCGCAGACCGCGCAGAGCACAGTTTCATAGGTACCATCGTCGTCCGCGGATGACGGATCCTCCGCAAGCCAACCCTGCACCTTCAGGCCCGTGTCCGGGCATCGGTAAATAAACGCACCCATAGTCGCAAAGACCGCGGCCCGGCCGATCCGGCAACTAAGGATGTTCACCTAACGTTCTGAGCCATCAGCAAGGCGCAGCGCGCGGAGGGGGCGCAAAGCAAAGCGTGCCCACCTCAGGGTGCCGCAAAAGTTTGATGCAACAGCGGCAAGCGGCGAACACCAGCGTTTGCACTTCGTACGAGAACCAAAACCCACCGTGCATGTCGACATGGCCTACCGGAAGCCCAAACTACCATGGCTCGCAAAGTCCCGGTAATTCGACCGACCACTAAGTCGCGCAAAAGGGTGGCATCAGCCATTAGGGCGGAATAGCGAAGCGTATTCCGCCCTTCGGCCTCACCGAAAAGCGCCTTGATCTGCTGCCGTCGTGCAGCGGACAATCCTTAAATCGCACGGTTGCAAATAAACGTAGGGTGGGCAAAGCGAAGCGTGCCCACGTGCTGACTTTTTTGCGTGACGCTGAGTTTGCGTTGACGCTGACGTGGGCACAGCGCTACGCGCTTTTGCCCACCCTACGAAACTGAGGCGGTCCTATCTCTCTTGCCGTCGCAGAAATATGAGCGCCACGATTCCCATGACGCTGCTTAAACCCATGACGACGATGCCGAGTAGCGACGAAGCAAGCCCCGGATTTCGCTAACGCTCATCCGGGCTACGCTTGCTGAGAAGGTTCTCGGCTACGCTTGCTGAGAAGGTTCTCGGCTCATCGCGCCCTCAATTT
This sequence comes from uncultured Pseudomonadota bacterium, assembly GCA_963836095.1. GTDB lineage: Bacteria > Pseudomonadota > Alphaproteobacteria > Rhizobiales > Xanthobacteraceae > BOG-931. The sequence continues at coordinate 119,978 of CAWIHU010000006.1, read as the reverse complement.
CTGTTGCTCTGCTTCGATTTTCCGAAGAGTTTCCTCAGGCCAATTATATTTTTCTATGTTAGCGCTAAATTTATTGATCTGCGGTCCAAATATCCCGGCTATTTTTCCATCCATGGATGGGTATACCTCTGCAACTCCTTTTATCAGGCTTATAAGCTCGCCTAAATCCGAACGTACACCGTCTAGTCCATTTAGTTTTACTACTTCTCGTAGGTCTTTCTCGTAATAGGAGTTGTCATGGATTACTGCGTTGATTTGCTTTTCCGCACCGTCTAAAGCTGTCGCGCTCTTTGTCAAATCACCCAAAACAGCCTTCCAGCCGCCGGGCCATTCTTGATCCTCATTTATAGATCGCAAAATGCCACGATAAGTTTCAAACGGAGAATGTATTTTATCTCGAATGATTCCATAAATGTTAACTAGAGCTTCGTTTATGCGTTGCGCATCGCCAGGTAGTAGCGCAGTTACAGTCTGGTCCGTCGCTGCGTCTAGATCAGATCTAATTTCTTGAATTCGGCGGGGAGTGTCTGCAGCCCATTTCTGAAAGTCACGGACTTTAGATTGAAGTTGAAAATCCATGTTTTGCAGAATTTCAAATCCTGCCGGATTTGGGGGGCTCGCAATCCCAGTCATCCATCGTGTGACATTTTTTATTTCTTGTGCGACCCCTTGAGCCAAGTTTCCATTTTTTGCATCAATTATGTAATTCACTTCGTTCTGATAGTAGCCGGCCCTATTTTGGATGTCGTCTATTTCAGTGCCAAATTTATTAGCGCGATCAGCAAGCGATTGTAACTGACTAATTGTTTCTTGGGTTCCTGAGGCATTTAATTTCTGCTGCAGCGTCCCGCAGTAATTAGCAATCTCAAACGCCAATGGGGCGCCTTCTGATGTTACAATTTCGGAAATTCGTTGAACAATTGGTGTCAGCTTAGGAACGTCGGCACTAGAATATTTTCGCTGCGGTTTTGTTGGTGGCGTCGTCCCCGCTGCTTGAGTGGTGACAGGCGGATTTTCAGGCGCTTGCCAAAGCCCTATCGCTACAATAGTAACTCCGAAAATTATAATTACTAACCCGCTGATGATCATTTGGCGCGAACTCAGTTCAGGGGACGGAAGCCACCAAGGTCTTTTGCGGTCCCAAAAAATAAGTGTAAGTCCGACTGTAATGGCCGCAATTTGTACCCAACCATTACCAATCCAACCTGGATTTTCCAAATGTTGGATAGTGAAATCGACTGCTTGCCCGAGATTTGCCATCCCGAGCCCTATGCGAACGATCCGTAGCTCCAGCACCCATTCCACAAGTCGCAGAATGAATGGGAGGACAAGCAAAAGGTCGCCGACGATTCCGACCGTGCTCTGCCTAAACCACCGCATGCAACCTCTCTCGGCCCAATCCTAGGGCTAGTAGGGGACACATGCGATAGTAGCACCCCTGATAACTGGGCCCCCCCAAAAGAACATATTGCGAACATAGAACAGATCGTGTACATTAGCCCGATCGCCATTGCCATTCGCGGGGCCCGGCGGGCGCGTTGCCGGACTCGGTAATCCCGGTCATAAGGAGCACGACCACAATGAGTGCAGCGCTTCGTCTCGTCGAAGGATCGTCCATGGACAAATCGAAAGCCCTTGATGCCGCGCTGTCGCAGATCGAGCGCAGCTTCGGCAAGGGGTCGATCATGCGGCTCGGCAAGAACATGGCCGCGATGGACGTCGACACCGTGTCCACCGGCTCGCTCGGCCTCGACATCGCGCTCGGCATCGGCGGGCTGCCGCGCGGGCGCGTGGTCGAGATTTACGGCCCGGAATCGTCGGGCAAGACCACGCTCGCGCTGCATTGCCTCGCCGAGGCGCAGAAGAAGGGCGGCATCTGCGCCTTCATCGACGCCGAGCACGCGCTCGACCCGATCTATGCCCGCAAACTCGGCGTCAATGTCGACGACCTGTTGATCTCGCAGCCCGACACCGGCGAGCAGGCGCTGGAAATCGCCGACACGCTGGTGCGCTCCGGCGCGGTCGATGTTCTGGTCATCGATTCGGTGGCGGCGCTGGTGCCGCGCGCCGAGCTCGAGGGCGAGATGGGCGACAGCCAGCCCGGCCTGCAGGCGCGGCTGATGAGCCAGGCGCTGCGCAAGCTCACCGCCTCGATCAGCCGCTCCAACACCATGGTGATCTTCATCAACCAGATCCGCATGAAGATCGGCGTCATGTACGGCTCGCCGGAAACCACGACCGGCGGCCACGCGCTCAAATTCTACGCCTCGGTGCGCCTCGACATCCGCCGGATCGGCGCCATCAAGGACCGCGACGAGGTGGTCGGCAATCAGACGCGCGTAAAAGTGGTCAAGAACAAGCTGGCGCCGCCGTTCAAGCAGGTCGAGTTCGACATCATGTACGGCGAGGGCGTGTCCAAGAACGGCGAACTGATCGATCTCGGCGTCAAGGCCGGCGTGGTGGAAAAGTCCGGCGCCTGGTTTTCCTATGACAGCCAAAGGATCGGGCAGGGCCGCGAGAACGCCAAGACCTTCCTCAAGAACAATCCCGACATCGCGGCCAAGATCGAAGTCGCGATCCGCCAGAACGCCGGCCTCATCGCCGAGAAGATTTTGGCCGGCGAAACCGCCGAGGAGACCGACGACGCCGCGGAAGGGTGAGGCTTAAGCCGTGTTTCCCGGATGCAGTGCAGCATGAAATGCTGCACTGCTGATCCGGGATCGTCGCAAATGCGGAGTTTCCGAAGGTCCCGGTTCTGCAGCGCACCGCTGCGCGCTGCGCTGCGCCCGGGAAACGCAATTAGGCCACGCAGCAAACAATTAGGCCACGCGGCAAAGACGTGGATGGCCGGGACAAGCCCGGCCATGACGGTAGAGAGAGCTCAGATAGCCGCTTAGACTAAAACTACAGCATTACAGACTACGCCGCTCGGCCCGCCACGAGCCGGAGCACGAGGCGCCGCGCCAGGAGCCGCTGCCGGCATTGCCGGAAAGCCGGCCGAAGCCGGCGGCGTGGGTGTCGCCGTGGCTGACCATGACCTTGACGACGCCGCTCGGCGCGACCTTGCCGCTGACGTCAATGGCGATGTCGCCGGCATTGGCGAGCACGCCGTTGGCGATCCGCATCGGGTAGCGGTAGCTCGCGATGCAATCGCCCTTCTTGGTGACGATCGAGACGCTCCAGGTGCCGTCATAGCGCGGTGCGGCGAAGCCCGACGTGGTGACGGCGGCCGCGGCGAAGAGCGCCAGGGCGCCGACGCGGACGGAATTGGGTAAATAGATCATTGATGCCCCCGAGGGTTCGGCGCGGCACCGCGCGCCTGTGGTTCTTTAAGCTGTTGCGCCGCGGCGGACACGGCTCGCACCGGCCGCCACGCAGCTACGTGTTTTAACGAACAAAAGTTCAAACCAAGTTGATACGAGTCACAAAATTGCTGCAAATCTTAAAGGAAATCGCCGGCACGGCCTAAGACGTGGATGGCCGGGTCAAGCCCGGCCATGACGAGTAGGTCATGCGCAGTGGCCGCCGGGGTCTTACGGTTGATCCTCGTCGGCCCGGTAGGGCTCGTCATAGCCGTGGCGGCTCGAATAAAACAACAGCGCCATCAGGCCGATACCGATGACGAGTGAAAAGAAAATGCCGAACCCCATGGCGAGATAGCCGACCGCCGGCATGGGCGGACCTTCCACTCCGGTAAAGGCCTGCGCGGCGTACCATATGGCCGCCGCCAAGATGGCAAGCAGCACGACCACGACGGCGATGGTTCCGATCCGGTTGCGGCTGGTCATGGTGGATGAACTCTTGCCGCTCAGGGAGGTTCACGCCGGGCCGCTGCGGATCGGGCCCGGCGATCTCGAGCGCGACACGTGCGCCTGTTACGCGCCGGCCATCGCCTGCTGCAGATTGGCGTCGATCTTGTCGAGGAAGCCGGTGGTGGTGAGCCATTTCTGGTCCGGACCGATCAGCAAGCGCGAGGTCCTTGGTCATGAAGCCGGACTCCACGGTGTCGACGGTGACTTTCTCCAGCGTCGAAGCGAAGCGGGCGAGTTCGGCGTTGTTGTCGAGCTTGGCGCGGTGGGCGAGGCCGCGGGTCCAGGCGAAGATCGAGGCGATGGAATTGGTCGAGGTCTCGCGCCCCTTCTGATGCTCGCGGTAATGCCGCGTCACGGTGCCGTGCGCCGCCTCCGCCTCGACGATTTTGCCGTCCGGCGTCGTCAGCACCGAGGTCATCAGGCCGAGCGAGCCGTAGCCCTGCGCCACCGTGTCCGACTGCACGTCGCCGTCGTAGTTCTTGCACGCCCACACATAGCCGCCGGACCATTTGAGCGCCGCGGCGACCATGTCGTCGATCAGCCGGTGCTCGTAGGTGATCTTCTTCGCCGCGAACTTGTCCTTGAACTCCGTGTCGAAAATCTCCTGGAAAATGTCCTTGAAGCGGCCGTCATAGACCTTGAGGATGGTGTTCTTGGTCGAGAGGTAGAGCGGATAGCCGCGGGCGAGCGCGAAGTTCATCGAGGCGCGGGCGAAATCGGCGATCGACTGGTCGAGATTGTACATCGCCATGGCGACGCCAGCGGCCGGGAACTGGAACACCTCGCGCTTGATCTCTTGGCCGTCGTCGCCGACGAAGGTGAGATAGAGCTTGCCCTTGCCCGGCACCTTGAAGTCGGTGGCGCGGTACTGGTCGCCATAGGCGTGGCGGCCGATGATGATCGGCTGGGTCCAGCCGGGCACCAGCCGCGGCACGTTCTTGCAGATGATCGGCTCGCGGAAGATGACGCCGCCGAGAATGTTGCGGATGGTGCCGTTCGGCGAGCGGTACATTTCGTGCAGGTTGAATTCCTTCACCCGCGCCTCGTCCGGCGTGATGGTGGCGCATTTGACCGCGACGCCGACTTTCTTGGTCGCTTCCGCCGCGTCGATGGTGATCTGGTCGCGGGTCTCGTCGCGCTTTTGGATGCCGAGGTCGAAATACATCAAGTCGATGTCGAGATGGGGATGAATGAGCTTGTCCTTGATGTACTGCCAGATGATCCGGGTCATTTCGTCGCCGTCCATCTCGACGACCGGATTAGCCACTTTGATTTTCGCCATGTGAGTGATGACCTTTGCATCCCGGGCTGGATAAGAGAATAGCGGGACCGAGGGGTTTAGTCGCAACGCCGCCACCCCGGCGGGCGTCGCTATAGCATTGGCGTTGGGCTCGAGAAAGCCGCCATTGCGCCGGCGGCGCCGGCCGCTAAAACGTCGCCATGCCCGGCGCAGGAACCGACCGAACCAAAATATGGGCCGCCGCTCCCGGCCCGGTCGTCATCCTGGTCGAGCCGCAGCTCGGCGAGAATATCGGCGCCGCGGCGCGCGCGATGGCGAATTTCGGCCTGTCGCGGCTGCGTCTCGTCGCGCCGCGGCAGGCCTGGCCCAATCCCAAGGCGCGCATCATGGCGGTCGGCGCCGACCATATTCTCGACGGCGCCTCGCTCCACGAGCGCCTCGAGGACGCGATCGCCGACTGCGCGTTCGTCCTCGCCGCCACCGCGCGCGCCCACGACCAGGCAAAGCCCGTCGTCGGTGCGGCGGCGGCGGCCGCGGCGATGGCGCCGCGCGTCGATGCCGGCGAAACCGTCGCCGTCGTGTTCGGCCGCGAGCGCAACGGCCTCGAGAACGAAGAGGTCGCGCTCGCCGACACTATTCTCACGCTGCCGGTCAATCCGGCCTTCGCCTCGCTCAATCTGGCGCAGGCCGTGGTGATCGTCGCCTACGAATGGTTCAAATTGCGCACGGCGGGCAAGCTGCCCTTCACCATGCCGGAAAAATCCGCGCCGGCGCCGAAACAGCAATTGCTCGCCTTCTTCGCGTCGCTCGAACGCGAGCTGGAGCGGGTCGAGTTCTTCCGCCCGCCGGACAAGCGCGCGACCATGCAGATCAATCTGCGCAACATCTTCACCCGCATCGGCCCGACGCAGCAGGACATCCAGACGCTGCACGGCGTCATCAGGGCGATCGCCGAGGGCCGCAAGGGGCCGGCGCGCGGCGGCATACTCGACGGCGCCGAGGCCGAGATGCTGCGGACGCTGCTCGCCGAGCACGAAGGCGGCGGCACGCTGCCGGAGCACGGCCCGGTGCGCGGCCTGGCGCGGCTTCTGCGCCGCAATCCGACCGAGGCGGAGCGGCTGTTGTGGCAGGCGCTCACCAACGACCGCCGCTTCGCCGGGCGCCGCTTCAAGCGGCAAACGCCGGTCGGGCCGTACATCTGCGACTTCGTCTCGTTTCCGCTGCGGCTGGTCGTCGAGATCGCGCCGCGCGAGGAGAGCGCGGAGGCGGCCAGGACGCGCGCGCAGCGGCGGGAGTGGCTTGTGGGGCGGGGCTACACCATCGTCGAGCTCCGCGCCCCGGACGTTGAATCCGACGTGGCCGGCGCGCTCGAGCGAATCGGGCGGGCATCGTCGATTTGGCGCCGTCGAATTTTGCGTAAGATCAAATCGCCGCCGCCGCGCCGGGCTATCCGTGCGCCGGCGGCAGTTCGGAAGGCGGCAACGCGGAAGGCGGCAAGGCGGCATGATGCAATTGGCGAATTCGACGACACGCTACGGCGCGATCGCGCAAGACGTTGCATTGGCTCACGGCCCTGTTCGTGGTCGCGGCTTGGCTCTTGGGCCAATTCGGCGACGACCTGCCGAAGGGCGCCCACGCCGCCGGCCTCTTCATTCACATGACGCTCGGGCTGAGCGTGCTGGCGTTTTTGCTGCTGCGCCTCGTCTGGCGCTTCGTGAGCGCGCCGCCGCCGGCGGAACGCACCCGCTACGGAGCGCTGGTCGAGGTTGCGAGCCGCATCAGCCATGCCGCGCTTTACGCGCTGCTGGTCGCGGTGCCGGCCGCCGGAATAACGCTGCAGTTCGCGCGCGGCCATGCGGTGCCGATTTTCGGTCTTTCGGCCATTCCCTCGCCGTGGGTCGCGGATCGCGCGTTCGCGCACAATGTCGGCGAGGCACACGAACTCTTGGCCAACGCGCTGCTGATTCTCGCGGCTCTCCATATGGTCGCGGCGTTGTGGCACCATTGGGTGCTGCGCGACCGTACGCTGACGCGGATGTTGCCGCGCGCGACGTGATTGAATTTCCCGTGGGCCGTTATCTCAGCCCTTGAGCGCCTCGAGCGCCGCGGCCGCGCCTGCGCGCAGCATGGCGAGGTCGCTCGCCACCGCGAGAAAACGCACGCCGCGTTTGGCGAGCGCCGCGGCGCGTTCGCCGGTGTGGCAATAGGCGCCGGGAATTTTGTTTGGTCCGCGCCGTGGCGGCAAGGATGCGGTCGAGTTCGTGCTCGACCTCGCTCGACAGCGGGTCGAGGCTCGCGCCGTTCGACAGCGCGATCGACAGGTCGGAGGGCCCGAGAAACAAGCCGTCGATGCCGGGCGTGTCGACGATGGCGTCGAGATTGGCGAGCGCGGTGCGCGTCTCGATCATCGCCAGCGTGACGATGTGGTCGTTTGATTCGCGCAGATAGACCGACTGGTCGGTGAGACCCGCGAGCGTCGTGGCGCGGTGCGGTCCCCAGCTGCGCTCGCCGATCGGCGGATATTTGGCCGCGGCCGCGAACGCGCGCGCGTCGGCTTGCGTGTTGATCATCGGCGCGATGATGGCCTCGGCGCCGAAATCGAGCGCGCGGGAGACGAAGGCGAAATCGCCGACCGGCACGCGCACCACCGGGGCTGCGGCGGCCTGCCGCACCGCGGCGACCGCGGCGAGGATCGTGCTCGGGTCCCACAGGCCGTGCTGGCTGTCGAGGGTGACCGCCGCAAAACCTTCGCGGCCGATCGTTTCGGCGACGATCGGGTAGGGCAGACCGCACCAGCCGCTGAAAACGGTCTCGCCCGCGCGCAACCGGCGGGCCAAGGTGAAGGCGGGAATGGCCATGGGAATCCCTGACGGGCTTGGAATGACTGGCTGGGGTGGACTTGCTGTGGTGGATTTGGCGTTACATGCCGGCGTTACGTGTTACGAGCCGGCACGATTCGTCGGCTTTTCTTGTCGGCTTTATTTGCCGGCCTTGATGTCGGCGATCGCCTTTTCCATCAGCTCGGTCATGACGCGGCCGAGCTGGTGGTCCGACTGCACGACGCCCTTGGCCTCGAGATCCTTGCGGATCTTGCGCATCACGTCGTGCTCACCCACTTCTTCGATGTCGCTGACAACGACCGACTTGGCGTAGCTTTCCGCCTCGGCGCCGGTGAGGCCGAGCTTTTCCGCGGCCCACAGGCCGACGAGCTTGTTGCGGCGCGCGGTGGCCTTGAACCGGAGTTCTTCGTCATGCGCGAACTGCTGCTCGAAACCTTCCTCGCGCTTGTCGAACGTGGTCATGACCCGTTGCCTTGATCTTGCCCGGATCGCGATCGCATGGCTTCAAGCCTGCGGCCGATCGCACGGCTGATGGATGTTACGTCTTCGGTGTTACGACTAGGATGTTGCGACTGATGTTTTCCGATTTGCGCCCTATATATCTTGCGCCTTGCATATCGAGGGTGCCTCGTCAAGGCAACCGTCATGCGCGGGAAACATCGGCGTTGCGGCGGGCGCCGCGCGGGTCTATGTCGATTGTACTCCGCGCCGCGTTCAGCTAGCTTGCGGACTGCGGAGGGGCCGCTTGCGTTCGAGTTGCGTGCCCGCTGCCGCCGCCGCCGCGGACCTCGATACTAAAACTGGAGCCACGGCATTCCATGGATTTCACCAAGCCACGGTACACTCCGATGAGCCGCCGTCGCCGCATCTATGAAGGCAAGGCGAAGGTCCTCTATGAAGGACCCGAGCCGGGAACTCTCATTCAGCATTTCAAGGACGACGCGACCGCCTTCAATGCCAAGAAGCACGAGGTGATCGAGGGCAAGGGCGTCCTCAACAACCGCATCTCCGAGTACGTGTTCCAGCACCTGAACGACATCGGTGTGCCGACGCACTTCATCCGCCGGCTCAACATGCGCGAGCAGCTCATTCGCGAGGTCGAGATCATTCCGCTCGAGGTCGTGGTGCGCAACGTCGCGGCCGGCTCGCTGTCGCAGCGCCTCGGCATCGACGAAGGCACCCAATTGCCGCGCTCGATCATCGAGTTCTACTACAAGAACGACCAGCTCAACGATCCGATGGTGTCGGAAGAGCACATCACCGCGTTCGGCTGGGCGACGCCGCAGGAGATCGACGACATCATGTCGCTCGCGATCCGCGTCAACGACTTCCTGTCGGGGCTGTTCCTCGGCGTCGGCATCCGTCTCATCGATTTCAAGATGGAGACCGGCCGGCTGTGGGAGAACGACATGATGCGCATCGTCGTCGCCGACGAGATCTCGCCGGATTCCTGCCGGCTGTGGGACATCAAGTCGAACGAGAAGCTCGACAAGGACCGCTTCCGCCGCGATCTCGGCGGGCTGCTCGAAGCCTACACCGAAGTCGCCAAGCGCCTCGGCATCATGGGCGAAGGCGAGCGCCCGCAGGGCGCGGGGCCGGTGCTGGTCAAGGGGTAAGTGCGAAGGAGCGGCTTTCCATGGGCGTTCCCACTATCAAAACCGGTCCGATGACGGTGGAGGAGTTCTATGGCTTCACCGACACGCGGCCCGATGAGGAGAAGTGGGAACTCATCGACGGGGAGCCGGTCTTGAATGCGTCACCCAGTCCTATCCACCAACGGATCATTAAGAACGTTCTTGTCGCGCTAACATTGCAAGAACGAGCGGCCGACGCGTCCTGGGTGACGCTTCCCGGACTAGGGGTGCGCGTTTCTCGAACAAATCGACCTGAGCCAGACGTTCTGATCATCCCGAATCGCGCATCGTCTCAGGATCCTTTGGAACGGGACACGAGTGAAGTCATCGTTGCTTTCGAAGTCCTTTCGCCTTCGACCAAAGAGCGCGATCTGCGCTGGAAACGTACTGCCTATACCAGCCTTGGGTCGTTAACTCATTATATTGTTATTGCGCAGGACGCAGTCGATGTCGTTGTATTCGCGCGCGACGAAGGATTTGCCGGGCGGCATCTCCGATCCCTAGCTGAGAAACTGGAGCTTTCGGCTCTCGGCGTTTCGCTGCCACTGGCGGAAATCTATTAACGCGAAACGAGCCTGCGAGTAGTCCATGAAAGCCCGCGTCACCGTCACGCTCAAATCCGGCATCCTCGACCCGCAGGGCAAGGCGATCGAGGGCGCGTTGCGCTCGCTCGGCGTCGGCGGCGTGGCGAGCGTGCGCCAGGGCAAGGTGTTCGACATCGAGATCGAGGGCACCGACCGGGCCGGCGCCGAGGCGGCACTCGAGAGCGCGGCGGAAAAGCTCCTGGCCAACACCGTGATCGAGAATTACCGCGTCGAAGTTCTGCCGTAGCGTGAGCTGTGGTAGTTTGGCCGCATCGGTTGCGCGGAAGCGACGATGAGAAGATCGATCCTGGCACTCCTCCTTGGCGCGCTGACAGCGATGTCGGCGGCGACGGCCGCCCGCGCCGAAGGCGATGTCCCCAAGCCGCCGGTCAAACCCGGCAGCGTGCGGGTGACGACGCAGGCGCCGGAGCCGGACAAATGGGACGCCCGGCGCTCCGCCAACGGCTTGCAGCGCGTGTTCAAATGCAAGCCGCTCGCTTGCCCCGACACGGAAACCGTCTCGTTCGTCTTTTCGAAGAGCCCGACCCGCCACCCCGATCCGCAGGCGCTGGAAAAATTCGCCAAGGTCGATCTGCCCAAGAGCATCCGCGCCATCGACGCGGCGCGCGAGGTGCTCTCCGACGGAGCGGAAAAGTTCGAGACCGTGAGTTCGAAAACCGCGACCTTGAAAGGCTATCCGGCCGTCGTCAATGAAAGCAAGCTGACGCGCGGCAAGGCGAGCGCCTATGTGGAAATCACGATCATCTTTGCCGGTCCGGCCATGATCCGCATTCAATCGGCGTCGTCGAACCGCGAACTGGCGCAAAAATCCCTCACTCAATTCATCGAGGCGATGCGGATCGAGGAAGGGCCGGCGCTGTCGCCCGGGCAGCCGGCCGCGGTCGAGGGCGCGGAGAAGCTTTAGATGGAGCGCTGCCGATGAAATCCGCCGTGCTGGTCTTTCCCGGCATCAACCGCGAGCGCGACATGGCGCGCGCGCTGCGGCTCGTCTCCGGCCGCGAGCCGGCGATGGTGTGGCACGCCGAGACCGCGCTGCCGGCGGGCACCGACCTCGTGGTCATCCCAGGCGGCTTTTCCTACGGCGACTATCTGCGCTGCGGGGCGATCGCCGCGCGCGCGCCGATCATGCACGCCGTGCGCGCCTTCGCGCAGCAGGGCGGGCTCGTCCTTGCCGTCTGCAACGGCTTTCAGATCGCCTGCGAGGCGGGGCTGTTGCCCGGCGTGCTCATGCGCAATGCCCAGCTCCGTTTCATCTGCCGCAACGTCTATCTGCGCGTCGAGCGCTCCGACACGCCGTTCACGCGCGGCTACAATGCCGGCCAGGTGATCAAGGTCCCGGTCGCGCACGGCGAGGGCAATTACATCGCCGACGGCGAAACCATCGCGCGGCTCGAGGGCGAGGGCAGGGTGGCGTTCCGCTACTCCTCGCCCGACGGCATGATCGATCCGAACTGGAACCACAACGGCGCCATCAACGCCATCGCCGGTATTTTCAATGACCACGGCAATGTGCTCGGCATGATGCCGCACCCGGAAAACCACGTCGAGGCGGCGATCGGCCCGACCGACGGGCGCGGACTGTTCGCCGGGCTGGTGGACTATTTCAAAGTGGCGGCGTGACTTGCCCATGCCGATATGGCAGAGGGTGCAAATTGAGCGCGCCCCGTGATCCGCAGCGAACCCGCCATCACCCCCGACCTCATCGCCCAGCACGGCCTCAAGCCGGACGAATACGCGCGCCTGGTCGCGCTCATCGGCCGCACGCCGAGCTTCACCGAGCTCGGCATCTTCTCGGCGATGTGGAACGAGCACTGCTCGTACAAATCCTCGAAAATCCATCTGCGCACGCTGCCGACCAAGGCGCCGTGGGTGATCCAGGGGCCGGGCGAGAATGCCGGCGTGATCGACATCGGCGACGGGCTTGCCGTCGTGTTCAAGATGGAGAGCCACAACCACCCGAGCTTCATCGAGCCCTACCAGGGTGCCGCGACCGGCGTCGGCGGCATTCTGCGCGACGTGTTCACCATGGGGGCCCGCCCGATCGCCTGCCTCAACGCGCTGTCGTTCGGCGATCCCAGTCATCCGAAGACCCGCCATCTCGTCTCGGGCGTCGTCGCCGGCATCGGCGGCTACGGCAATTCGTTCGGCGTGCCGACGGTCGGCGGCGAGGTGCGCTTTCACCGCCGCTATGACGGCAACTGCCTGGTCAACGCCATGGCGGTCGGCATCGCGCGGACCGACAAGATTTTCTACTCGGCCGCCTCGGGCGTCGGCATGCCTATCGTCTATCTCGGCTCCAAGACCGGGCGCGACGGCATTCACGGCGCCACCATGGCGTCGGCCGAATTCGGCGCCGACGCGCAAGAGAAGCGCCCGACCGTGCAAGTCGGCGATCCGTTCTCGGAAAAGCTCCTGCTCGAGGCCTGCCTCGAAATCATGGCCAAGGGCTGCGTCGTCGCCATCCAGGACATGGGTGCGGCGGGGCTGACGTCCTCCGCCGTGGAAATGGGTGCCAAGGGCGATCTCGGCGTCACGCTCGATCTCGACAAGGTGCCGTGCCGCGAGACCGGCATGTCGGCCTATGAGATGATGCTGTCGGAGAGCCAGGAGCGCATGCTCATGGTGCTCGAGCCGGACAAGGAAAAGGAGGCGGAGGCGATCTTCCGCAAATGGGGCCTCGACTTCGCCGTGATCGGCGAAACCACGCCGAGCAAAAGGTTCGTGGTCAAGCACCGCGGCGACGTGATGGCCGATTTGCCGATCAAGGAGCTTGGCAACGAGGCGCCGGTCTACGACCGGCCCTTTGTCGAAAGCGCCAAGCTGCCGGTGATCGATCCGGCGTCGGTCACGCCGCCGACGAGCATCGCCGACGCGCTGGAACAGCTGATCGGCTCGCCCGACCTGGCGTCGCGACGCTGGATCTTCGAGCAGTACGACCACGTCATTCTCGGCAACACGGTGCAGCGGCCGGGCGGCGACGCCGCCGTGGTGCGCATCGAGGAGGGACCGAAGGCGCTCGCGCTCACCGCCGACGTCACCCCGCGCTACTGCGAGGCCGATCCGTTCGAGGGCGGCAAGCAGGCGGTGGCGGAGGCTTATCGCAATCTCACAGCCGTCGGCGCCAAGCCGTTGGCACTCACGGATAATCTCAATTTCGGCAATCCCGAGCGGCCCGACATCATGGGGCAGCTGGTCGGCTGCATCAAAGGGATCGGCGAAGCCTGCAAGGCGCTGAATTTCCCGGTCGTTTCCGGCAATGTCTCGCTCTACAACGAGACCAAATTCCCCGGAAAAGATTTGGGCCGGGCGATCTTGCCGACGCCGACCATCGGCGGTGTCGGCCTCCTCGACGATTTTACCAGGTCGATGACGCTTTCGTTCAAAGCCGAGGACGAAGTCATTCTGCTGATGGGAGAAACGAAAGGCTGGCTCGGCCAATCGCTCTATCTGCGCGACATTTGCGGCCGCGAGGAGGGCGCCCCGCCGCCGGTCGATCTCGGCATGGAAAAGCGCCACCACGATCTGATGATGGCGCTGATCGGCGCCGGCCTGGTGACGGCCGCGCACGACGTGTCCGACGGCGGCCTCCTGGTCGCGCTCGCCGAGATGGCCATGGCGTCGGGCATCGGCGCGGTCCTGGAAGTGCCGCACCGCTTGCATGCCGTTCCAGCGCATGCATTCTGGTTCGGCGAAGATCAGGGCCGCTACATCGTCACGGCACGGCCGGACGCGGTCGCCGAAATAATGCGGGCCGCCGCGTCGGCGGGCGTCGCGATATTCCGCCTTGGCGCCACCGGCGGCCCCGTGCTTGCGCTACCCGACGAGCGCCCGCTGCGCGTCGACGCTCTGACCAAACGCTTCGAAGGCTGGTTGCCGGCCTACATGGCGGGCGAAAGTCACCTCTGACCCCGGTCGGCTTTTCGCCACGCCGCAACTCGGGGCGACTCGGGCCACAACCATCGACATCACGACAGCTTATGCATGGCGTGTCCCGAATGCGCCGGCGCCGATTCCGCCTCCAGGTCCGAGATCGCCATCCGCAACAGCAGGGCGCTGCTCCCGCTGTAGAACGCCACCTCGTCGACCGCATAGGCAAGATAGGCGACCAACTGCTCGCGGGTCGCTGCCGGCGCGCATGCGGTTTTGGAACCCGACTTTTCAGTAATCACGCGTTTGCCCCCCTGTATCCGGTCCGACCCGCCGGGGACGCCCCTAGGCCGCTTCCTCTTCCCTCGACTTGGTCCACACCACGGGAAAGTCGGGACCGGACAATGGATCGCCGTCGTTGAGCCGGTGGGTGTGGTGAAGTTGCTTGGGCGCCCAGGGTCGCGTCTTGAAGCGGATATCGTCGCCGCAATAGCGCAGCGATGCGGCGCGGCGGACCTGATAGCGCGTGGTGTTGCCGCCGGCGCCGTGGATGGTGCGGTAATGGTGAACGAGCACGTCGCCGGGCTCGGTTTCGAAGTAGATGAGGTCGTAGTCGTCCATGTGGCCTTCGATGTCGGGCAGCGGTTCGCCGAGCGCACCCGGCAGCGGCGTCTGGGTCATGAACACGTTGGGCTGGTACAGCCGGCCGTCGCGGTGGGAGCCGCGCACGTACAGCATCGCGCCGCTCTCGAGCCGCACCGGGTCGACGGGGACCCAGAGGACGCAGCATTGGTCGCCCTCGATCTCGAAATAGGTCGCGTCCTGGTGGAACGCGGTGCGGTCCGGCGTCCGCGCCTCCTTGACGAAAATCTGGTCGTTGAAAAAGCGGACGGTCTCGGATTGCAGAAGCGCCGCGGCGATTTCGCTGGACGCCCCCTCCAGCGCGAACTTCTTGAAGTCGCGGATTCTGGCGGCGAGGCCGGTGTCGAGCAGGAAGCTGCCGTCATCCTGCGGCACGCGATCGACCAGGAACGGCTTTCCGCTCGCCTTGACGTAGGCCATGATGCCGCTGACATCGTGCTGGCCGCCGTCGGCCTGGCGGAACACCTCGGAATCTTGGTGTTCGGCGGCGCGGCGGACCAGACTGAGGTCGTAGCCGGCGGGGCTTTCGTCCATGCTCGCCACCGCGGCGTCGATGGCGCGGCGCAGCGTATTCACCGCGTGCAAATCCAGAATCCCGCGCAGCAGGACGACGCCGTTGCGATGATAGAACGAAACCTCGTCTGGGGTGATCGGTCGCGCGAGTGACATGCTGCTCTCCCTGGTTCGGCGTTCAATGGGCGTGCGTTCAATGAATATGGGCGGGAGCCGATAGCCGCTCCCGTTCGCCGTATTGGCGAAGGTCATCGAGGACGGCCTGCGTCGCGGGCCAGCGGAAGGCGACGCACTCGCCACCCCCTGGCGCGTCGCGGCCGCCCGCATAGGCATGGGCCAGCCCGAGCGGCGTGGTGTGGATGGTCATGTCGACGAAGGTCCGGAAGAATTCGGCATCGGTCATCGCCTGGATCCACGCGACGCCGTGCGCGATGGACCATTCGACCATGGCGTAGAGGATCCGCCAGCGTGCCTGCGCCGCTTCGTGCCGCGACAGACGCGGGGCTGTCAGGAAGCGCATGCCCTCGTAAAGGCGTGGACCTCGCAACGGCTGGCCGTTCTCGACGAGATGCGCGAAGCTGTCGGCCAGCAACGAACAACGCTCCGTGGGCGTCAGGCGCACGCCCGCCAAAATCTCCCCGCGCTCGTCGACGTTGAGGAGGTAGACGGCGTCGTCGACGTTGTATTCGTCGATTTCCAATCCGCCGAGATGCTCAGGAATCGACCACCGACGTTGTTCGATGAAGATTTCGCGGCGCAGCCGGAACAGCCGTTCGAATACGGCACTGTTGTCGGCCCGTTGCTGGCCCGTGAAGACCCTGATCATGGCGACCCCGTCCAAAACCGAGGCCGCTAGCTACGCTGCTGGGGACGCAACGGCGTATCCCCTGTTCAGGTGATTGACAGAGGAAGTCGTGCTTTACAGGGCGATTTCGCCCAACCGGATCGCCTGCACCACGGCGTAGGTGCGGCGGCCGGCATCCAGCTTGCGCATCGCGTTCTTGAGATGGGAATGCACCGTGTCGGCGCTGACGCTGAGGATCATGCCGATCTCGTCGTCGGTCTTGCCGATCGCCACCCACTTCATGATCTCGCGTTCGCGGGCCGTCAGCGGCTGATGCGGCCTGTTGCGCATTTTTTCGATCACGGCGAGCTTGAGGGCCTTGTGGCCGAAGGTGCAGATCATGTCGAGCGCCTGGCGGGCCCGCTCCGACAGGTTCGGTTCCAGTCCGCAAGGGCTGAAGACATCGAGCAGGCCGGAGGCGGACGGGATCGGTATCGTCAAGCCGTCGCGCAGCCCGAACTCGCTGCCCTCCGCGACGATCCAACGTTCGGCCTTGCTCAACGGCCGATTGGACTGCACATCGCTCCAGGAAAAGGTGCGAACCGTGCGTCTGAGTTCGGTGACGATCGGATCGATTTCAATATAGTTCTTGGCGACGTAACGCAGGCTGTATTCCTCCGGCCTGGTGTTCGCCAACAGGCAGTCGGCCATCGATCGCCCGGGGGCGACCTCCGACAGGCTCGTGAATGCCGACAGACCGAACCACGCCAGTTCTTTGTTGATCGCCGTGCAGATTTCGTCGACATCCGTCGCGTTCTGCATCCGGTAGACAAAATCGAAACAGCGATGCGCATACTCGTCGCTAGCCACAAGCCGTCTCCCTATCCGCTAGGGGCCAATTTTTACAATGTTTGCGCTCATAATAAAGTGGTTTCACGTACCGCGTGAGCGGTAATGCACCTGTTAGCTGGCGCTCTACCTTTAGTAGTACATCGCTCGCGACGAGCGAGCTTCGAAAAATGCCGGTCGCCGCGAGCCTCCGACGCTCCCCCCCAACGTCTTGAAACAGTGGAACATCCCGCAAGCGCATCGTGTGACAAGCATGTGACGATAAAATGAGATCGACCTTCGGGACCGGGCAGCGTCGTTAAGCTCGACAGGCGCGCAGCACGCAGAATGAGTTGAACGGGCTTCGGGGAGGACTGCTTATCCCGGCGCATCGCCGATCAACGGCACCGCGATGAAAGTATTTCCTCCAACGGAATACGCGGCATCGTTTTGCGGAATTCCTCGATCTCGGCCATCACCCGATTGATTGTCTCCTGACGATCATCGGGTTCGGGGACGATGCGGGCGATCGGCTCGCCGTGGCGCGTAATAACGACCGTCTCGCCGCGCTCGACCTCGTCGAGCAAGCTCGGAAGATGCGCTTTGGCGTCTGATGCCTGGATTTTTCGCATAATGAGCTCTCGTCCTCATTCGATGATTGGTCAGATTGACTAGCCAAAATGGATTTGAACAGAGAACGGTTCATGAGCGCATCACCTTGTTCCAGTCGATTTCGTAGCCTGCGACCTCAAGCTCTCGGGCTAAGGTCTGCTTCCATGCGCCGACCGTATCAAAGGGCGGTGATCGATAGGTTTGAACGGATCGCGGGTTTAGTGATTTCAATTCTTCGACGAGCTTCCGTAGTCGCTCGATGCCGTTTCGCATCTGCAGGGGCGTGAGAACTCGATCTTGTGGGGGCTGAGGGGTGGAACGGCGAGCCATTGGTTCGGTCGACGGTAAATATGATAACCTATAATATCACATACTCGGACCGTCGCCTTCAAGGTGGCTATCAGATTGATTCCTTTATATTGGCGGCCTTTATGCGGACCCCTCGCGCTTTTTTTTCGCGTGATCGTCCGGAATTGGCACGGCCCCGGACCTCTCCGAACTCAACTCGGAAGTGGGAGCCTCGAAGCACGCACGGCGGTGGCGCTATGCCAGCACCCTGCGAGGCTCGCCGCGCTCGCACCTCAGTGACGTTATGCTCGCGCGCACCTGAGGCGTCATGCCCGGCCTCATGTCGGGCATCCACGTCTTTGGGCCGAGCAAAAAAGACGTGGATGGCCGGGACAAGCCCGGCCATGACGGCAAGACATCGTCATGCTGAGGTCCTCGACGCGAAGCGTCGAGCCTCGAAGCACGCATGACGGCGCCGTGGTGCGTCCTTCGAGGCGCGCTGGCGCGCGCACCTCAGGATGACGAGGTAGGGTATCGCCTCGTCGCCGATCATGCGACGAACGATTGACAGAACGTCACCTAATGAGGTACAAACCACGAATCTCGCCCCCGTACAGGACGCCGGCCGGGTGACTCCGGTTGGCGGGGCGAGTGCGGTTCCCGCGGGCTTAAGGCTCGTCACCTCGGCTCTCGGGCGGCTTGGGCAAGACACGCCCGACCGGCATCATGACCGGTCTGCGGGTGCAATCTCGCTGGACTGGGACAGCAAGGCGCGGGTAATGCCCGCGAGTGACGCATGGAAGGCCGGTCCGCCGGGTTTCGCGTCATGCGTTGCGATGCGCTCCGTCTTTCGAACCATCGGGACGCGCGCTCTGAACTATTCCCAGGAAGTCGCGTGGCTCGAGCTGAGCGGTGGCGTTCGGTCGCTGCCGCAAGTGCCGTGGCGGAACGCCGAGAGGCGAGCGCGCCCCCTCCCAACCCTCCCCCGCAAGCGGGGGAGGGAAAGAGAAAAGGGCGCGCGCCGTGCCGTGAGGCACGGCGGTTACGGAACAGCGCCTTTCGGCGTTCCGCTTTCCTTTTATTTTGTAGCCCGGATTGAACGAAGTGAAATCCGGGACGGCCTTTCAAGCGGCAGCGCTTTCCCGGATTTCGCTGCCGCTCAATCCGGGCTACGGCCTGGCTTGCCCGCGCGTGATCGTGATGGCGCCGGTCCCACCACCGGCGCCATCTGACGAAGATCACGCCCGGCCTTTTTGCTTCGATGCTTGGTGCCGGCATGACTCGGGCGCGAAGGGGCGCCGCGAGAACGATGTTTGCTTTTCACCTCTCCCCGCCGCGCGGGGAGAGGTCGGCGCGCCAACGGGTCCGGCCCGAAGTGGCCGGCCCGATGACAGGCTCCGCGCGACGGGTGAGGGGGCGCCGCCGCGAGTTTGAGCTTTGCGGAGAGGAGCGAAGGCGCCAGAGAATTCTCTCGTACGCTACAGCAGCGACGACGCCCCCTCATCCCGACCTTCTCCCCGCGCGGCGGGGAGAAGGGGGCGCGTGCGGCACCCGTGGAGATGAAGTTGCAGCGACGAGGCGAGCGGCCCGCCGTCGGACGAACAGGGCCTTCCACCGAGAGAAATAGGGGAAAATCGCATTCCCGGCATGCCAGCACAGCGGCTTGTGAGCCGGCCGCGGCTGTACGAAAGTGACGCGCAGGGAGGAACAACATGAAACGCAGCACGGATCGTATCCTGACCACGCACGCCGGCAGCCTGTCGCGGCCGGCCGACCTCATCGCCATCAACCGGGCGCGCGCGAGCGGCGAGAGCAAGGACGACGCGGCCTATGCCAAGATCCTCGCGAACGCCGTCGCCGGGGTGGTTAAAAAGCAGCACGACGTCGGCATCGACATTCCCGACGACGGCGAATTCGGCAAGCCGATGGCGTCGAACTACGATTACGGGGTGTGGTGGAACTACGCCTTCGCGCGCATGCAAGGGTTTGCGCCGGCGGAAACGCTGCCGGCTTCCGAGCACAAGAAATCGAGCGTTGCCGAGGTGGCGCTGACGGCCTTCAGCAATCGGCGCGACTATCAGAACTTCGGCGAATTCTATCAGGATCCGGAATCGACCGGCACGCTGTTGGGGAGCGCCGCGCGCCGACCGAGCCGGCGGCCGGTCTGCACCGCGCCGATCAAATACGCCGGCCATGCCGCCATCGCCGCCGACATCGCCAATTTGAAGAACGCCATGGCCGCCGCCGGCGCCGACGAAGGTTTTATGTGCGCGATCGGGCCCGGCAGCTTCGCGCGCGGCGAGAATCTTTTTTACAACACCGAGGAGGAATTCGTCTTCGCCGCCGCCGACGCGATGCGCGAGGAATACAAGGCGATCGTCGACGCCGGGCTCATCGTGCAGATCGACGATCCGAGCCTGCCGGACAATTGGGACATGATCAATCCCGAGCCGCCGCTCGCGGAGTTCAAGAAATTCGAGGCCGCGCGCATGGACGCTCTCAACCATGCGCTGCGCGGTCTGCCGCCGGAGCGCATCCGCTTCCACATCTGCTGGGGCAGCTGGCACGGCCCGCACACGACCGACATCCCGCTGCGCGACATCGTCGACCTGGTGCTCAAGGTCAACGCCGGCGCCTACTCGGTCGAAGCGGGCAATGTCCGCCACGAGCACGAATGGCGGGTATGGCGGGAGGTCAAGCTGCCCGACGGCAAGATCATCATCCCCGGCGTCGTCAGCCACGCCACCAATATCGTCGAGCATCCGCAGGTCGTCGCCGACCGCATCGTGCGCTACGCCAACATCGTCGGCCGCGAGAACGTCATCGCCGGCAGCGATTGCGGTTTTGGCGGCCGCATCCACCCGCAGCTCGCCTGGGCCAAGCTCAAAGCCCTGGTCGACGGCGCCAGGCTCGCGACCACAGAGCTTTGGACATAGGAGCTGTGGACTTAAGCGGCGCCGGCGGCCCAATCGGCGGCGACACATTGACGCCATGGCGCGCGCGCCGCATTCTGGTCGTAACATTGCGCCAGTTTGCGCGTGACCGTGTTGCGGCCGGGCCGGCGTCCGCACACGGTCCGCTTCATAGAGGAGGTGAGGCTCGCCATGGCGATGGCTTCGAACGATATCGAGCGGCTGATCCGGGCCCGGATTCCGGACGCGACGGTGACCATCCGCGATCTCGCCGGCGACGGCGACCACTACGCCGCGACCGTCATCGCCGAATCCTTTCGCGGCAAATCGCGGGTGCAGCAGCACCAGATCGTCTACGACGCCCTCAAGGCCGAAATGGGCGGCAAGCTGCACGCCTTGGCGCTGCAGACCGGCACGCCGTAAGGGTGTAAAGTGTCGCAGAAGTCCCTGTGATTGCTTCATTCGTGCAATTAGATTACTGACAGCGCGATTGCAACCAGGGTGGGAACAATGTCGGTCAAACTATGGAATGATGTGACCAATGTTTACCGCACTTACATCAAGGAGTTACCCTGGGCGAGGGCGGGCGCAATAGTAGCGTTGGTCACCGGAGGATTGGCACTACTATCGACGAAGGTTCTAGACTATCTCAAGGTCGATATTCGTAATGCAGATACAGGTATAATTGTCGCTGCCGTAATTGTGATCCTTTATTTCTTGGTGGTGGCGGTGTTGATCCATGAGCAGCTTCAGGTAGAACGCAGACTGCGCCGCCAAGATGCAAGCTTCTGGTATGATAAGCGTGGCACCCTCTACAATGGAACCGAGCCAAATATCGCTTTTAGAATCAAGACCTTTAGTGAAATTCTTAAAAATTTAGGAAACAAAGTTGGAATGGATCAACTTAAACCTATATTAAGGCACACAGGCGAGGTGGCGGCCATTGATTTTGCTCAGCACCTGCCTGAGATTTACGACAAGAACACTCGCAGCGCGAGAGGAGGCTTACCTTGGGATCAGTTGGACTTCAAAAGCAGGCTGTACGAGTGGTTGGAGTACGATAGCCGTACCGGATGGGGTGTTCTTGCCGGGGAATCCCAAGGGTCGCGTAAAATTAATATATCTATAACCCACCGTCGCAAATTATACGATGGAGACGGAGGAAGGCTATTCGGCGAGTTTTTGGCCGGGTACTGTCGCACCGTGCTCGCAACTATCCTCGCGCGATCCGCGGACAGCATACGGACTTCGGAAATTCGAGTAAAAGACGGCGAAATTGTGGAAATTGACTTTGAAACTGACCCAGTTGGTTAAGCGTTGAGGTGAAAAGAAAGGTCATATGGGAATGTCGGAAAAAATCGCTGTCGTCACGACCGGTGGAACGATCGGTTCGCTTATCGAAGGACGTTTACTGGCGATCGATCGCTCAGGGCGGATCTTGCGGGATGAGATCGCAACAGTGGCAGCGGCAAACAATGTCGACGTTGAGATTGTTCCGTCGATTAACAAGCATTCGGAGGATATAGAACCTGACGATTGGTCAACGATTTTACATACCGTCGAAAACTGCCTCGCAAAGGGCGTGAAGCGGATTATTATTACCCACGGCACCGATACCCTTCCGTACACGGCGGCGGCAGTTGATCTATTGTTTGGCCGCGCCGACGCGCGCATTTGTCTGACCGGCTCGTTTTATTCGCTAGAGCATCCGCGAACCGACGTTCAATTCGAATCTGCTCGCGGCACTGCACTGTGTTTTGTCAAAAGATTTGCCCACGGGTGTATACGTTGCATTCCGCAGCACTTCGGAAAACAACGTGGCCTCGATCATCCACGCGGCTGAAGTAAAACCCATGGACTTTGACGACGTGGCGTTCCGCGGAATTTACGGAAGGAAGGCTGCGATATTTACGCGCCACGGTGAATTCAAGGTGCAAGCGAAGAATACTGGCGCTGCCGGACCATTCCTAGGTGGGCGTACACCGACGACGTTGGCAATCCGCGAGGGCTCAAGGAAAGTTCGCCAAGTCGTTGCATATCCAGGCTGGATCTTTCACCACACATTTCCAATGATGATCTCTTAGGCTTGGTCGTTTCTCTTTATCACAGCGGAACGGCGAATTCATTGCCAGGTGGCAATGGTTTGATTGATTTTCTCACTAAGAACCGTTCCCAGATCGCTGTCCTGTTGTCAGCATTCCCGGATCAATATCTCGATAATCCTTATCAGAGCACTTTGCGCTTAATTGACTCGGGCGCGCTGCTTTACCGCGATCTCCAACCGCACGTCTTGTTTGTCGCCCTAGTTCTGGCATTTGCGCAAGGTAGGCAGGTATCCAGTGTCATTGAGACGCTTCAGCCTTGGAGCTATGATGCCTCAAAAGAGGACACGGACAAGCCGCGGCGGGCGGCCGGAGATTTGCTCCAGTTTGTTTCTTCCTTTTAAGTTTGGTGCTGTATCCCTTTTTGCGGCTTGCGACATGTTCCGGAAACGGTGACCATCCGCGATCTCGCCGGCGACGGCGACCACTACGCCGCGACCGTCATCGCCGAATCCTTTCGCGGCAAATCGCGGGTGCAGCAGCACCAGATCGTCTACGACGCCCTCAAGGCCGAAATGGGCGGCAAGCTGCACGCCTTGGCGCTGCAGACCGGCACGCCTTAGGGACGGCGGCGGCGCGGCGGCCATTCTGCGTTTCCCGCTGCGCGTGGAATTTCCTGCTGCACGCTGCGCCGAAGCCGGGATTCCAAATCCAAGGATAAATCCAACGATAAATTCTTGGCTTGAAATCAAGGCATTGGGCTTTGCACGCGTTTTGCGCTACATATATTCACATGCAACGGCATGACGCCGGCGCGGCGGCGGCCGCTCCGGGCCGCCAGCACACGCACAAAGACCACCGGCAAAACTGCCAGCCAACTGCCAAGAAGATCACCAGGAAGATCACGATGTCCATCAACCAGTTCATCGACAATGAAGTAAAGGCCAACGACGTCGTCCTGTTCATGAAGGGCACGCCGCAATTCCCGATGTGCGGGTTTTCCGGCCAGGTCGTGCAGATCCTCGATTACCTCGGCGTGTCGTACAAGGGGCTCAATGTCCTCGAGAACGACGAACTGCGTCAGGGCATCAAGGGCTATTCCAACTGGCCGACCATTCCGCAGCTCTATGTGAAGGGCGAGTTCGTCGGCGGCTGCGACATCATCCGCGAGATGTTCCAGGCCGGCGAGCTGGCGTCGCACCTCAAGGACAAGGGCGTTGCGGTCAAGGAGGGCGTCCAGGCTTAAGCCGCCTGGCCGCTGCTTGGCTGGTTCTGTTTGGCCGGTCCCACCGCTAGGCGCGCGGGCGTGTCAACGCTCGCGGATACGGTGACTGATCAGCACGATGAGCGCCAAGACGATGGCGATCCCGACCAGGCTTTGGGCGGGCACGGCATTGACGAATTTCAGCACATTGTCGGCGACGGCGGAGACGAACACGCCGGAATCCTGTCCGAGGATCAAATAGATCAGCATCACGGACAGAACCGCGAGGAACCCGAGCTCGACGAACGCCCACAGATACTGCTTGGCTTTGTCCAGATAGTCCAACATCGCACGCCCTCAAATCGTTGGGTGGGAGTTCGTCAGTTCGTTCTCGCCACCCAACGCTGTTCCGATCGCGTGTTGTCTGCGGTCGGTCGCGCGGTACGTCAGGCCATCTTACGCGACGAGAACAGCCAGATGATGATGCCGAGCGTGATCAGGCCGACGAGGCCGGCGTCACCAAGGCTTTTGACGAGCGCCATGATATTGGCGGTGACGCTGCCGAAGAACGGCAGGTTCGCGCCGACGAGCAACGCGGCGACGATTGCCAGTGCCAACAGCATCAGGCCGATTTCCGTGAGCGATCCAATCCAAGATTTAACCCGCTGCAACGCATCCATGTGCGTTTCTCCCCGTTTTCAGTTTTTTCCGACCGGGCCCCGTGAATTTGCGGCGCCGGGTCCGCCATCACGCTACTATGGTCGCCTCGAGTTTCAAGCCGTGGGCCACAATTGAGCCGAAAAGCTGTGCATATCGCCCTTTTTTCCGGCACAACCGTGCGATGTTTGACGGCAGTTATGCCGTTGTCGTGGTTGGGAATCCCGCAATAGGGGCGCCGCTTTGAGCACGACAAAAGTCCTGTTCATCGGAGCGGGCGCCATCGGCGCGTCCGTGGCGGCGTGGCTAGCGGAATGCGGCGGCTCGCTCGCCATCATGGGTCGTGGCGCGACTCAGGGCGCGCTCCGCGCGACCGGGATCACGATTTACGAATTCGCCGCGCCCGAGGCGACCCGCCGCACCGTTCGGGTAAAGGCGGTCGACCGGCCGGACGAGGCCGGCGACGCCGATATCGTGGTGCTCGCGGTCAAGAACTACAGCCTCGAAGCGGCGGCGCGGCAAGTGCGCGACGCGCTCGGCGACCGGCCGATCATCGTGTCGATGGCGAACGGCATCGACAATCAAAGGATCCTGCCGAAGTTTTTCAGCCGCGTGGTCTATTGCGTGGTCGGCTACAACGCCCGCCAGGACGCGCCGGCGGTGATCGGCTATCAGCGCAAGGGGCCGCTTCTGATCGGCGCCCTCGACCCGTCGCGCGACGCCGATGTGCGGGCGGTGCACGCGGTGCTGGCGCCGGCGTGCCCGACGCACATCGTCGACCGGCTGCAGGACGCCGTGCACACCAAGATCGTGATCAATCTCACCAACGCGCTCGATGCGCTGGTGGGGCGCGGCGCGCTGCCTTTATCGAACTTCGCGGCCTATCAGGAACTCCTGTCGCAGACCCTGCGGGAGGGTGTGCGCGTCATTCGCGCGGCGGGCTACCGCGAGCATCGCATCCCCGGCATTCCGTCATTCGCGTTCCTCACGCTCGCGGCGCTGCTGCCGGGCTGGCTCCTTCGTCCGATCTTCCAGCGCCGGCTGCGGGCGATGGCGATGTCGAGCATGACGCAGGACGTCATGCTGCGCGGCGCGTACGACACCGAGCTCGAATCCATCACCGGCTATATCGTCCGCCTCGCCGCCGAGCACGGCGTGCCGGCGCCCTACAATCGCGCGATCTATCGCCTCGGCCGCGAACGCTTCCATCCCGGTTTCGCGCCGATGCGCTGCGAGGACGTGCTGGCCGCGGTCGGCGAAGAGAAGATCGCGCAACAAAAAAGGGGTGGCGTTTCGCCACCCCTTGATCTCGACGCAACGCCGTAAGCTTCGTCAACGCGAATAGTATTCGACCACCAGATGCGGTTCCATCTGCACCGGGTAGGGAATGTCGCTCAGCGTCGGGATGCGCGCGAGCTTCGCCGTCATCTTGGTGTGGTCGACGTTGATGTAATCCGGCACGTCGCGTTCGGCGAGCCCGGTCGCTTCCAGAACGAGCGCGAGCTGCTTCGACTTCTCCCTGACCTCGACGAGATCGCCGACCCGCAGCCGCAGGCTCGGAATGGTGACGCGCCGGCCGTTCACCATGACATGGCCGTGGTTGACGAATTGCCGGGCGGCGAACACCGTCGGGACGAACTTCGCCCGATAGATCACGCTGTCGAGCCGGCGCTCCAGAAGCCCCAGCATATGGGCGCCGGTGTCGCCCTTGAGCCGCCGCGCCTCGTCGTAGATGCCGTGGAATTGCCGCTCCGATATGTTGGCGTAATAGCCCTTGAGCTTCTGCTTCGCCCGCAATTGCACGCCGTAATCGGAGACTTTGCCCTTGCGCCGCTGGCCGTGCTGGCCGGGGCCGTATTCACGCTTGTTGACCGGGCTTTTCGGCCGGCCCCAGATGTTCTGGCCCAACCGGCGGTCGATCTTGTACTTCGCCTCATGGCGCTTGGTCATCGCGTCCTCGCTGACTTGGATTGGGCATGATCTGATTCCGAAAACCGGAAACCACTTTTCGGGATCATGCCGGGTAATGGCTGAGGATCGCGCCCTCCTACTGCTCCGGACTTTTGCCGGAACCGACAGGCTTGCCACCGAAGCGCCGGGGCAAACCACGGGTCGCGAAACGCGACGCGGGCCACCAAAGGCCCGCGCCGTGGGCGGCCTTCTAGGGGGAAACAGGGCCGGTGTCAAACCTCGGTTGGCCGACGGCTCACCCGGCCGCCAAATGCCTCCGCCGCATGCCCGCAGGACGGTGATGGCGAGGAGCGCGGTGACCGCATCGAGCACCGCGACGACGATGAAGACGGCGGTCCAGCTTCCCGTCGCCTGCTTGAGGAAGGCCGCAGCCGGTCCGCCGAGGATCGAGCCGACGCCTTGCGCAATGTAGAGAAAGCCGTAGTTGGTCGCCGCGTATTTGGGTCCGAAGGTGTCGGTCAGGGTCGACGGAAACAGCGAAAAGATTTCGCCCCAGCCGAAGAAAACGAGGCCCGTGAGCACCACGAACAAGGCCGGCTGGTCGATATAGGCGAACAGGATCAGGATCGCGACCGCTTCCAGCGCGAAGGCGAGCGCCATGGTCGCCTCGCGGCCGATATGGTCGGAGATCCAGCCGAAGAACGGCCGGGTCAGCCCGTTGGTGACGCGCGACAGCGTCAGCGACAGCGGTAGCGCCGCCATGCCGAGCACCAGCATGTTGGCGACGCCGAATTCCTTGGCGAACGGTCCGACATTGGAGGTGACCATCAGCCCGGAGGTCGACATCATGCTCATCATGATGAACAGGAGATAGAACACCGGGCTTTTGAGCATCTCGCGCGGCGAAAAGCTGCGCCGGCTCTGCTGCGGCCCCGCCGCGGCGACCGCGGGTGCGGCGCTTGTCGTCTCGTCGTGCTGCGGCGGCAAGCGCAGGCCTTGCGCCGCGATGATCCCGATCGCGGCCTGGATGATGCCCCACACCACCAGCGTATGGGCATAGCCGGAGCTTTTGATCATGCTGTCGATCGGGAAGCTGGTGAAGAAGGCGCCGAAGCCGTAACCCGCCGCGGCAAGCCCGGTCGCGAGCCCGCGCCGGTCGGGAAACCACCGCACCATCAGGCCGATGATACCGACATAGATGATGCCGGTGCCGAAGCCGCCGAGCACGCCATAGGTGAAATACAGCGCCCAGATATTGTCGACATAGGACGACACCACCCAGCTGCCGCCGGACAGCAGCGCGCCGATCGAGATCAGAAGGCGCGGCCCGAAGCGGTCGACCAGATAAGCCTGAAACGGCGAGAACCAGGTCTGCAGAATGACCAGGAGCGAAAAGGTCCATTGCAGCTCGGCGAGCGTGGTGCCGAGCTTCTGATTGAGCGGCCCGGTGAACAGCGTCCAGACGTATTGCGGGCTGGAGATCGCCATCATGGCGATCACGCCCAGGACGAGCTGGGCCCAGCGGTTCGAGTACCAGGCGGAGCGCTCGTTCGCGGCGGCAACGGTCATGTTTGCATCCTCGCTTACAGGGTCCCGGCTGGCGGTAAAAGCGTAGCGGTGGCCGCACTGGTCGACAAGCTTGGCGGCGTGAAAACCGGTGGGCGATCAGCGAGCGTCCGTCGTTGCCGCCTCATCGACGCGGATGCCGAAGCGGGCGAGGGCGGCGGCCGGCGCGCGTCCGGAAGTGAATACGGCACGGGTCGCGCCGGCCGATGGCGGAGCCGCGGCCTCGCCGAGCAGCTCCGCCACGCGACGTGCGATCGCGGGCGCCGGATCGAGGAAGTTCACCGGCCATGGCGCGAGCCGCTGCAATCGCTCGACCAGCAACGGATAATGGGTGCAGGCGAGGACGACGGTATCCGTCCGCGCGCCATCGGCGACGAAGCAGGGGGCGAGTTCCGCGGCGATCGCCGCATCGTCGACCGGAGTGCCGGCAAGTTCGGCCTCGGCATGGGCGGCAAGCCGCTTCGAGCCGACCAGGGTGACGCGGCAATCCTGGCCGAAGTCGCGAATGAGCGCGCGGGTGTATTCGCGCGCGACCGTCGCCTCGGTGCCGAGGACCGACACGCGGCGCGTCACCGAGCCGGCGCAAGCGGGCTTGATCGCCGGCACGGTGCCGACGAACGGCACCGCGAAGCGCTCGCGCAGCGCCGGCAAAGCGATGGTGGAGGCGGTATTGCAGGCGATGACGACAAGGTCGGGCCGGTGGCGTTCGATCAGGTCGCCGATCAGGTCGATGACGCGGGCGAGCAGGGCCGCTTCGTCCATCCCGCCATAAGGGAAGGCGGCATCATCGGCGACATAGAGGAAATCGGCGCCGGGACGCGCCGCCACGATCTCGCGATAGACCGTGAGCCCGCCGAGCCCTGAGTTGAACACCAGAATCGTTTCGCGTTCCGCCATTGGGCGGCAGAAAACACGAGGAATCGGGCGTTCGCAATCGTGATCGCGCGGGCCGCGCGGTCAGGCGGCTCAGGCCGCCTCGACGAATTGCTCTTCCTCGTACTCGACCGCGTGCTGCCGGCCCCGCCGCCTGGACCGGCTCGGCAACGGCGCGACGAGGCCGCTCACCACGGTGAACGTCATCACCAGGATCGCCGCCAGATTGCCGTCGTGATAACCGGCGAACGCGACTGCCCCGGTGAGATAGGCCCAGAACGGGAAGGCGATCGTGGAGACGAAGGCGTTGACGACCCAGGCGTCGCCCTCTTCGCGCACGTACCAGCAGAACAGCGGGGTGAGAATGCAGGCCAGCACCAGCACGGCCTGCGCAATGCTCGAGACCGAAAATCCTGCCATGGCCGCATTCTTGCCGCCGGATTTCATCGCCTGATCGAGGATGGCGTTGATCAGCAGGGAGAATGCGATGACCTCGGCCGGAACGTATTTCGCCATGCGCTCGATGTAATTGTCGCCGACTTGCGCGCCCGCCACCTGCATGCCGCCGAGGCCGGACTGCAACACGCCCTCGAGCCCGGCGATCTGCAGGTCGAGGTCGGGCAGCTGCGGCTTTCGCACCAGACGTCCCATCATTCGCCCCTGATCTATGCTTCCCTCGAAACTCAAGTCCCGCCAAAGAAACTTAAGTCCCCCAGAATCGTCCGAGGGAATTCTCCAAAATGTTCAAGTTACGTTACGTCAGGGGGGTAAGTCGGGCAAACGTGTGTTGGGACAATAACGTGGACAAACGGTGGACAGTTGATCGCCCGGCGGTATGGTTTGCCGGCCTCGTCCCGCTCACGTCGTCGCGGCAAAAACCCGGCGGAAGATCGTGTCGACCTGGGCGAAGTGGAAATCGAGGTCGAAATTCGCAGCGAGCTCCTGCGTTTTTAGATATTTGCCGACTTCGCGTCGGCCTTCAGCAGTTCCAGGAAATCGCCTTCGCCGCGCCAGGCCTTCATGGCGTTCCGCTGGACCAGGCGGTAGGCGTCTTCGCGCGTCGCGCCTTTCTGCGTCAGCGCGAGCAGCACGCGCTGCGAATGGACGAGGCCGCCGAGGCGGTCGAGGTTCCGGCGCATATTGTCCGGATAGACGATCAGCTTGTCGATGATGCCGGCGAGCCGATCGAGCGCGAAATCGAGCGTCACGGTCGCGTCGGGGCCGATCATGCGCTCGGCCGAGGAATGCGAGATGTCGCGCTCGTGCCAGAGCGCGACGTTCTCCATCGCCGGCGTCACATAAGCGCGCACCATGCGGGCGAGCCCGACCAGATTTTCCGACAGCACCGGATTGCGCTTGTGCGGCATGGCCGAGGAGCCTTTCTGGCCCTCGGAAAAGAACTCCTCGGCTTCCAGAACCTCGGTGCGCTGCAGGTGGCGGATTTCGGTCGCCAGCCGCTCGACCGAGGAGGCGACGACGCCGAGCGTCGCGAAATACATGGCGTGGCGGTCGCGCGGAATGACTTGGGTCGAGATCGGCTCGACCCGAAGCCCCATTTTTTCCGCCACATGCGCTTCGACCCGCGGATCGACCTGCGCGAACGTGCCGACGGCGCCGGAGATCGCACAGGTCGCGACTTCGTGGCGCGCCGCCTTCGAGACGCGCCTTGGCGCGGGCGAATTCGGCGTAAGCGTAGGCGAGCTTGAGGCCGAACGTGGTCGGCTCGGCGTGGATGCCGTGGGAGCGGCCGATGGTCGGCGTGTATTTGTGCTCCTCCGCCCGCCGTTTGAGCGCGGCCTCGAGCTTCTCGACGTCGGCGATGAGAAGGTCGGCGGCGCGCACCAGCTGGACGTTGAGGCAGGTGTCGAGCACGTCGGACGAGGTCATGCCCTGATGCACGAAGCGCGCTTCCGGCCCGACGATCTCGGCGAGATGGGTGAGAAAGGCGATGACGTCGTGCTTGACCTCGCGCTCGATCTCGTCGATGCGCGCGATATCGAACTTGGCGTTTCTGCCCTTGGCCCAGATCTTCTGTCGCCGCCTCCTTCGGAATGATGCCGAGCTCGGCCATGGCGTCGGCCGCGTGCGCCTCGATCTCGAACCAGATGCGAAAGCGCGTCTCCGGCGACCAGATCGCCGCCATTTCGGGCCGGGTGTAGCGGGGGATCATTTCAACTTGGCCGTTTCAGGCGACGCTATTGCTTCTTCGTAAGACCCCACAAATTTCTCAATCTCCATCATTATCGATTTCAAATCCTCATTCTCAAATCGCCGCCATGCGATATCGAGCTGCGCCGCCTTGTCGTTTTCATCTAAATTCCGAGCGGAGCCATCGGAAAGAAGGTCGTGTACATAAATTGTCGATGTCTCTCTGCCCAAGGGCTTTGTCATGCCAATAAAGACCGCTGAATTTCTGCTTGCTTCCGAATAAATATATTGCCGAAACGCCTCCGGGGCGGGCCCTAAGATTAAACTCACGTTTATCCGAGGTGAGGCCCGATGGGCTTGAAGCTCGAACAGAAGGCTTTTACCAGTTTTCGTCCACTTGGTGGGCGAACAAGAATTAAGCACCTGATGTTTTTTCCATTCTACGGGTGCGAAGCGAACGCGTCTCGGCGAGGGGCTATCAATAACAAAAATTGGATTTGCTTTGATTAAGTCACTAAGAGGTTCCAGTAGATCGTCGGGTTGAGGGCGATTAGCAAAAATGAAATCAAATGCTTCTTTATGTTTCGAATAGAGAAGCCGAGCCGTTCCCTGAAGCTTGGTATCTTCCACCACGTGCCTCCTAAGTGCGTCCACATAGTTGTCTAGAATTAAAGCGATTTCACTGGACAAAGAAGCCCTTCGTTCGCCCAAGTATTTATCTAGGAGTTGTGCGAGGTCATAGTAACTGAATGTAAGGTAATCCTTATCGTCGTAGTCTTGGGGTCTAGAGCCGTTCGGGTTAAGCAAGACAAAAAGGTAGCGCCAGCGCTTGTATTTGCTTTGGATGATCGCCTTATAACCGGAAAGCTGGTCTTCCGTAACGGCCGCGCCAACTTTGTTTTCGATGACAATTACGAAGTTTAATGCGGTAATCTCGATTAGGATATCTATATTGTCTCGCTCGCGTTCAATGATTGCGGTGTCAAGGTCGCCGACAATGATATCGAGGATGCCGATGGGGCGGTCGGCATGGGTAATTTCGAGAGGAGTGCGCGAAGAAACCTTTCAAGTATTTCGCTCCCCAAGGCATGTGGTCGGCCAGGCGAAAGTAGATAGGCAAGAAAATTTGAGTGTCGAAGCTCGCTTCGAACCGCGCCAACGGCTTCAAATAAATTGAAGCGTCGGAAGCGCGCATCAATTTCTCTGAAAGCGCCATCGTCAAGAAGATCGGAAAGTTGATCTTCAATATTCTCTTTCGCATTCGTCATAGCAGTGTTTGTTGCCTCTCCCCCCGCGAGCGAGCGCCGCTATTCGCGGGCGGCTGTGGTTGGGGATCATGCCTTTGCTACCGGGGACGCTTGGCGGTTTTGCGCGCCGGCGCGCGAGCGGATTTGATGGGATGAGCGGAAAGTGCGATGCCGAGGGCGCGATTGATCTTCATCACCGTGCCGAATTCCGGATTCCCTCTTTCACCGAGTGCCTTATAGAGGCTCTCTCGACTTAAGCCGGTTTCTTCGGCTATCTGCGCCATGCCGCGAGCGCGGGCGACGACATTGTAGGCGTCACGGATGAATTCTGGATCTCCGGTTTCATAAGCTGCCGTGATGTACTCGGCTTGCGCCTGCCGTGAGGCGAGATAATCGGCAACGTCGAACGGTGTGGTTCTCGTCATTCCAGACCCTCCATCAGTTCCCGCGCCCTGTCGATGTCGCGTGGTTGGGTACGTTTGTCGCCGCCGCACAGCAAGAGCACAATCGCCGCGCCACGATGCGTAAAGTAGACCCGGTAGCCGGGACCATAATCGATGCGCATTTCCATTAGTCCCCGCGCCAGTGATCGCGTATCTCCGGGATTTCCCCGCTCCAAACGCCGAAGACGAGCGCCAATACGCGCTTTGGCTCGTTCATCGCGCAGGCGATGCAACCAGTCCCTAAATTCGTCGGTCTGACGCAGATATACGTCTGTCATGACGTTGTACGCCCGACAGTAGCCTATAGACTACAAAACTGCAAGGGTGCGCCGAGCAAGCGATTGTCTATCGGCCCTTCACGCCGCGAACCGCGCCCGATCGTGCGGCTGCCGGTAATCGACCGGCGTGCCTTTCGGGATGATGCCGGTCGGATTGACGCGCCGGATCGAATAATAGCCCATGACGTAGTAGCGCGGCTTGACCGTCTCGGCGACGCCCGGCATGCGCGTAAAGCTCGCGCATGTAGTTCAACAGGTTCGGAAAGTCGGCGATGCGGTTCCTGTTGCACTTGAACAGCGAGAAATAGGCGACGTCGAAGCGCACCAGCGTCGGGAACAGCCGCCAGTCCGCTTCGGTGATCTGATTGCCGACCAGATAGCGCTGGCGGCCGAGCCGCGCCTCGATGTCGTCGAGCGTGGCGAACAGCGCGTCGTAGGCCTCCTCGTAGGCCGCCTGCGACTTGGCGAAGCCGCAGCGGTAAACGCCGTTGTTGATGTTGGCGTAGACCTCGGCATTGACGCGGTCGATCTCGGCGCGCAGCGGCTTCGGATAAAAATCGGTCGGATCGGCGCCGATGCCGCCGAATTCCGAATTCAGCATGCGGATGATCTCGGAGAATTCGTTGTTGACGATCCGCTTGGTCTTCTTGTCCCACAGCGTCGGCACCGTGACCTTGCCGGTATAATGCGGATCGCTCGCCGCATAGGCCTGGTGCAGATAGCGGAAGCCGTTGACCCGGTCCGGCGTGCAGTCGGGAAACGCCGGATTGTCCTCGAACGTCCAGCCCTGCTCCCGCAGCCCCGGCACGGCGATGGCGACGCTGATCGCGCCGGTGAGCTTCTTCAGCGCCAGATAGATCTGCGTGCGATGCGCCCACGGGCAGGTATAGGCGACATAGAGGTGATAGCGCCCGGCCTCGGCCTTGAAGCCCGACGAGCCGTCGGCGGTGATGCGGTCGCGGAACACGCTGTCGACGCGCTGAAAGTTGCCGGCCTTGCCGGTTTCCGCCGGCAGAGTCCTCGTCGCCGTTCCATTTGCCGTCGATCAGCATGCCCATTACGCCGCTTCCCCTCGGTCCAGCGCCGCCGCCTGGCGGATCGCCGCGATGTTGGCGCGATACGACTCCGGCGTGCCGCCCTTGAACACGGCGGAGCCGGCGACCAAAGCGTTGGCGCCGGCGCGCGCCACTGCGGGCGCGATCTCCGGCGTGATGCCGCCGTCGACCTCGATGTCGATCGGCCGGCCCGCCGCCAGCGCGCGGATTTTTCGCAGCTTGTCGACCGCGGCGGGAATGAATTTCTGGCCGCCGAAGCCGGGATTGACCGACATGACCAGAATAAGGTCGACGAGATCGATCACCGGCGCGATGGTCTCGACCGGCGTGCCGGGATTGAGGGTGACGCCGGCCTTCTTGCCGAGCGCGCGGATCGCCTGCAGCGAGCGGTGGATGTGCGGGCCGGCCTCGACATGCACGGTGATGATGTCGGCGCCGGCCTTGGCGAACGCCTCGAGATAAGGGTCGCACGGCGCGATCATCAGGTGCACGTCGAACGACTTTCTGGCTGTGCGGCCGCAGCGCCTTCACCACGTCCGGCCCGATCGAAATGTTGGGCACGAAATGGCCGTCCATCACGTCGACATGGATCCAGTCGGCGCCGGCGGCATCGATCGCGCGGACCTCGTCGCCGAGCTTGGCAAAATCGGCGGAAAGGATCGAGGGGGCGATGATGAGCGGGCGGTGCAAGCGTTCCTCCGACAGTCGTTGATCGCGTAACACGCCGGACATTGGCGGGCAACGTCGCTCCCGTTGGGCGATTAAGGCCGCCGTCGAAGCGTGCGCGGAGATCGGCAAGATTTGCCGGGCGGCTCGCCGCGCGCGGCAGAATTGTCGCCCCGCGGCGCCCCGCCGTCTTAGAAAAATCATTGTTTTGCCGTTGGTTGCGCCGTGGCCCCGCCCTTGCAACGGCCGTGCCGGACCAATTGTATCAACCGGCGCGTCGCCGGCGGTTTGAGGAGCGTCTCATGTCCTTGTCGGTCGGCGGGTCGAACAATAACAACTACCTTGCCTTGCAGGCGCTGTGGCAACAGCAGCAGCCGCAGGGCACGACCGGTGCGCAAAGTAACCCGCTGGCGCAGCTGCTCGGCGCACTCGAGCAGCAGGGCGGCGGCACGGCATCCTCGGCCACGTCCGGCGCTTCCGCCGGGACGACCGGGACCACCGGGACAACATCGAGCGCCGGGATTTCGTTTCCGCAATTCGGCCCGCAGACCCTGCAAGCCTTGCTGGCGCTGCAGAACGGCGGAGCATCGTCGTCGGCATCGTCGCTCCTCGGCAGTGCCGACGGCTCGAGCGGCACCGACGCGACGCAGCAGAGCCAGCCGGGCGAGGGCCATCACCATCATCACCATATGGGCGGCGGTGAGGGTGGCAGTGGCGGCGGTGGCGGTATTCTCAACGCACTGACGGCGGCCGACAGCGGCGCGACCAGCCAGAGCACCGCCAACGCCAACGGCTCGTCCACCACGACCATCACTTATGCCAACGGTTCGTCGGTGTCGCTGACGTCCGCCCCGTCGTCGAGCACGTCGTCTTCCACGGCCGACGCCGCCTCGACCAGCGGCACCAGCAATGTAGCGAACAACAATCTCATCGAGCAATTGATCCAGATGCAGGCGCAATTGTTGAACGCGTCGTCGACGCAGACGATCGCGACGGTGTAACCGCGTCGGAATTGAACTAAATTTGCCGGTCGTGCGGCCCTTGTCGCTCAGCCTCCCCATGCTCATACCTGAACGGTAGAACAGCGGAGGTTTTCTTGGCGCGTACCGACGTGATCGTCCTCGGCGCCGGCATCGTCGGCACCTCGATCGCCCTCAACCTCGCCAAGCGTGGCCTTGCGGTCGCGCTGGTCGACCGCAGCGGCGCCGGGGAGGGCACCTCCTACGGCAATGCCGGCATCATCGAGGGCAACACGGTCTTCCCGGCGGCGTTTCCGTCCGATTGGGCGACGCTCGCGCGCATCGCGCTCAAGCGCTCGCCGCTGGCCAATTACCACCTCGCCTGCCTGCCGCGTGTCGCACCCTGGCTGATCGCGTTCCGCGCCACCTCGCGGCCGGAACGGCTGGTCGAGACGGCGCGGCTGATGCGGCCTTTGTTCGCCCGCGCGGTCGCCGAGCATGAGGCGCTCGCCACCGAGGCGGGCGCCGAGCGTTATTTCAGCCGCAACGGCTGGCTCAAGCTCTACCGCTCCGATGCCGCATTCGCGGCGCAGGCGCCGGAGCTCGAACTTGCGGCGCGGTTCGGCATCGCCAATGTGCCGCTCGATCGCGACGGGCGCTCGCGCTCGAGCCGGCCCTCGCGGCCTCCTTCCGCCACGGCGTGCATTGGGCTGGCGCAGTGAGCGTGAGCAATCCGCTGGCACTGACCCGCGCCTACGCGGCGCGCTTCACCGCGCTCGGCGGTATTGCCTTGCAGGGCGACGCCCGCTCGCTGCACCGCGCCGGCCCGCATTGGCGGGTGGAGACCACTTTCGGCCCGGTCGATGCCGGCGATGTGGTCGTCGCGCTCGGACCGTGGGCCGGCGACCTCCTGCGTCCGCTCGGCATCAATCTGCCGCTCGCGGTCAAGCGCGGCTATCACCGCCATTACCGCGCGCAGGGCAACGCGACGCTCGGCCGCCCGGTGCTCGATGCCGAGAATGGCTACGTTCTCGCGCCGATGGAGCAGGGCATCCGGCTCACCACCGGGATCGAGTTCGCCGCGCGCGATGCCGCGCCGACGCCGGTGCAGCTTCAACGCGTCGAGCCCGTGGCGCGCGCCTTGTTTCCGCTCGGTGCCGCGGTCGAGCCGCAACCTTGGCTCGGTGCCCGTCCGTGTTTTCCCGATTCCCGCCCGGCGATCTCACGCGCGCCGCGCCAGCGCGGCCTGTGGCTCGCTTGCGGTCACGGGCATTGGGGTTTGACGCTGGGCGCGGCGACCGGGCGCCTGATCGCCGAGCTGATGACCGGGGCGACGCCGTTCTGCGATCCGAAGCCGTATAGCGCCGAGCGGTTTATTGGTTGACGCGGAATTACTCCCCGATCGTCTTCACCACGCTCGACACCGGGCGCGTGTTGGTGACGGCGTATTTGTCCTGCTTCATCACCATCTCGTCGTATTGCGGCAGCGTGGTCACGGCGCCGCGCGGCACCATGTGGACGATTTTGTAGCCGCCGGCCTTGAGCTGGCGCAGCAGTTCCGGCATCGCCGCGGCGGTGTTGCGCTGGAAATCGTGCAGCAGGATCATGCCCTTGCCGCGTTTGTCGAGCTGGCCCATCACCGATTTGATCACCAGCTCCGGCTTGCGCAGCTTGAAGTCGCGGGAATCGATGTCGGTCGAGAAGGTCGCGATGTTGCGCTCGGCGAGATAGCTGAGCATCTGCGGCGGCTGTTGCAGATCGGGGAAGCGGAAGAACGGCGCGATCGGCGCCGCGGCCGCCATGTGCACGGCGCTCACGCCCATCTCGATCTCCTGCTTGGCCTTTTCGAGATCGGAGGCGTAGGGATTGCGCGCCAAATCCTTGTGCGACCAGGTGTGGCTGCCCACGGTCTCGCCGGCGGCGATCAGCTGCTTGGTGATTTCCGGGTGCCAGGTCGCGTGCTCGCCGATTTCGAAGAACGTCGCCTTGAGGCATTCGTCTGTCGAGCGCGTGCAGCACCGCCGGCGTGTTCTCCGGCCACGGCCCGTCGTCGAAGGTGAGCACGACTTCCTTGTCGCGCAGGAAATCGTACTGCTTGAAATGCTCGAAGCCGAACGCCGGCCCGCCGGTGGTGTCGATCTCGACGACGCGGGCGAGGCCCATTCCGCCCGGCTTGTCGCAAGCTGGAACCGCCGGGACGGTCGGCTTTTGCGCGGCGGCGGGCGCTGCCGCTGCCGGCGTTGCCACGGCCGGGGTATTCTCCGCAACGCGCACGGGTGAGGCCGGCGGAACAGGTCTCGCAACCGCGACGTTGGTCACGCGCTCTGCCGATCGGGCCGCTGGGGCGGCGGCCTTCGTCTCGGCGTGCAAGTCCGCGTGCAAGGCGCTGCGGGCCATATCGGCTACCGCGGCTGGCAGCGTCGCTTTTTGCGCGGCAACTACGCCGAAGGCCGCCAAGCCCAAAGTCATCAATCCCGCGATGACGATCGCCAATACTCTCATCGCACTCTCCGCCCCTAGACCCGCGCCTACGAGTGAACGCGCAATCTGAAGTTCAAGTCAACGAAAACGACGGATTACGGAGTTGAAGTCGTTACCCTGTGGTTTTCGCGGCACGTCGCAGTATCCCGGCGGTATCCCGCTGCAACCGCGCCCGGTTCAGCGGCCGAATTGATCCCGCCAACTCGACAACGCGCCGGGTA
The DNA here is from genome assembly GCA_963836095.1 of uncultured Pseudomonadota bacterium. Lineage (GTDB taxonomy): Bacteria > Pseudomonadota > Alphaproteobacteria > Rhizobiales > Xanthobacteraceae > BOG-931. The sequence continues at coordinate 81,650 of CAWIHU010000006.1, read as the reverse complement.
GCGAAAGTGCCGACGCCGCATACACGCCGCGCGCGATCGCGCGCGCCACGGTATTGGCGGCGAGCGCGCCGAGTTCGGTGAACGCGACTGGCCCGTCGGCCAGCGGCCGCCGGCCTGTCGACGCAGCGAATACCACGTCGCCGTCGAGCGGAGAGTGCACGGGATAAATGGCGCGAGAGAGGCCGGATTGCGCCATCACCGCGAGCCGCTTCGCCTGCGCCTTGGTCAGAATTGCGTCGGTCGCCACCACGACCAGCGTGGTATTTTCGCGGGCGCTGCCCTTGGTGCGTGGCTCCAGCGCGTTGTCGGGGAACGCCGCCGGAAAGCCGCGGCCGCCGAATTCGCCGTCGCGCTCGTAGGGTGCTGCCCAGAACCACGGGCCGCGATCGATCAGCACGCTGCCGGCCGGGTTCACTGCTGCGAGCGCGCCGACGAGGATGCCGTCGGCGGCTTGCGCCGAGGCCGAGCCGATGCCGCCCTTGCAATTGACGGTGGTGGCGCCGGTGCCGGCGCCGACGCTGCCGAGCGCGAAATCGACCCCGGCCGTCGCCGCCGCCGCATAGCCGAGTTCGCGATAGGGCGGATAGCGGCCCCAATCCTTGTCGCCACCGCTCAGGAGATCGAACAGGATCGCCGCCGGCACGATCGGCACGCGGGCCGAGCGCACCGCAAAGCCGCGGCCCTGTTCGCGCAGCCAGGCCTGCACGCCGGACGCCGCGTCGAGGCCGAACGCCGAGCCGCCGGCGAGCGTGATAGCGTCGATGCCTTCGACCGTCTGCGCCGGATCAAGCAGCGCGGTCTCGCGCGTCCCAGGCCCGCCGCCGCGCACGTCGATCGAGGCGACCGCCGGCGCGTCGAAGATGACGGCGGTCGTGCCGGAGCCGAGCCGGAGATCTTCGGCATGGCCGACCTTCAAGCCCGGCACGTCGGTGATGAGGTTGCGCATAGGCGGACCCTCTCCGCGCTGCGCGGGGCGCGGCTCGAGTGAGCGCAGCCCGAACGAGGCTGAGCCCGGGGCCTCACCGCAGATCCTGAGAGTAGCGGAAGCGCTAGCGCCAGCCGGCTTATGGATTCCGGGCTCCGGCCGGAGCCTGCCATCGGGGCCGGCCCCGGAATGACGGCCACAATCAAATCCTCGCGCGTGCGGCGCCGGCGCGCTTGCACCGCGCCGACCGGCCGGGCATGAGAGCGGGCCATGCATGTCACCATCGCCGCCGCGCTGATCGCCGGCACGCTGAGCTTCTTGTCGCCCTGCGTGCTGCCGCTGGTGCCGCCTTATCTCGTCTACCTGACCGGGACCTCGCTCGAGCGGCTGGCCGATCGGGAGGCGGAGCCGCAGGTGCGCGGCGACACGCTGTTGGCCGCGCTGTTGTTCGTCGCGGGTTTTTCCACGGTGTTCGTCGCACTCGGCGCCAGCGCCAGCGCGGTCGGCGCGCTGTTACGCGCCTATTCGGACGAACTCGCGATCGTCGCCGGCCTCGCCATCATGGTGATGGGCCTGCACTTCCTCGGCCTGACGCCGATCGGCCTGTTGATGCGCGAAAAGCGCATGGAGGTCACAAAGCCGGTCGGCCTGTGGGGCGCCTATCTGATGGGGCTCGCGTTCGCGCTCGGCTGGACGCCCTGCATCGGGCCGATCCTCGCCGCCATCCTGGCGGTCGCGGCGTCCGAGGAGACCGTGGCCAAAGGCGCCGGCATGCTCGCGGTCTATTCGCTCGGGCTCGGCATTCCGTTTCTGATCGCAGCTTTCGCGGTCGAACCGTTCGCCGCGTTCCTCGCCCGCTTCAAGGCCCATCTCGGTCTGGTGGAGAAGGCGATGGGCGGCCTGCTGGTGCTCACGGGCATCGCGTTTTTAACCGGCGGGGTGTCGCAGGCGAGCTACTGGCTGTTGGAGATGTTCCCGGTGCTGGGGAAGATCGGATGATGCAACGTTTCCCGGACGCGGTGCAGCGCGAAGCGATGCGCCGCCGATCCGGGACCTTCGCAAACGCGGCGTCTGTGACGATTAAATCTTTTCTTTGGATACCTCGGCGAAGCGATACGATAATCACCCAAAAGAAACGTGTGAAGCAGTGGCAACAAAGATCTTGAATTGGATAAGGGAGTCTATTGATGAAAAAATACTGTCGGCATCTAGGGCAGCCTTCCCGTCGCTGCAAAAGAAAATCGTTGCACAAAGACCTGCCGCTCAACGTCTAATTGACATATTTGAAAACGAGGGGGATTTTCAACCGAGAAAGAAGGTTGAAGCTGACGCCAGTCGCATTCAACCGCTGCCTGTTGTAATCGTGAGAAATCGTTCTGGACACATTTTAAGATTGGTTCGAAAAGAAAGGGAATCCAGCAACAAGTTGCATAAGAAAATTACCGTTTGGGCTGGCGGCCACGTTCGCCGAGAAGATGGTCCTCGCGGAAAAGGTTCGATCGGTACGGGAGCTCGACGAGAACTTCAAGAGGAGCTTCGTATCTACGCGAATGCCGATGGGCTTTGTCTTTTAGGTGCGGTTTACATTCCTTCTGATGGGAGTACGAAAAAACACATGGCATTTGTTTATGAATGGCGTGCTGAGAGCGACGATGTCGAAATTGCGCTTTGCAATGCTGAGTTCATGGAAAAGCAGGGTACGTCCCTCCAAGGAACTTTTTTGCCAGCAGAACAAATTGCAAAAGAAGAGCAAGACCTGGAGGAATGGTCCAAGGAAATTCTTCATTTTCTTTTGTTAGGTCATGAGCGTGCCAAACATGTGACCGCGTAACCCTGGCTCTATTCGTCTCTGTTTCGACCAGAAAATCGGCCCTTTGCGTTTGAGCAAGTGCTTAACCGGCGCGCCGTAACGCTGCGGACCAAATTCGGCGAAGTAATCCGGAGCCCCGTCTCCGCGCTAGATTGCTTCGCTTTCGCGCGCAATTACGAGTCGAGGCGCCCTTACGATTTCGGACGCAGCATTTGTAACGGTCCCGGTTCTGCAGCGCATCGCTATCGCGCTGCGCCCGGGAAACTTCAGCTCTTCGACAGCGCGGTGATCTCGTCGTAATTGCCGTCCTTGTCCCAGCGATAGACCGCCCAGCCGATCGACGTAATGTCGCCCTTCTTGTCGAACGACAATGGCCCGAGCACGGTGTCGTAGGAGCCGGTGTGGAGCGCGGCGGCGACTTTCTGCGGGTCGGTGGTGCCGGCCTTTTTCGCCGCCTGCGCCCAGGCCTGCACGGCGGCGTAGGTGTAGAGCGTATAGCCCTCGGGATCGATGCCCTTGTCCTTGAACTCCTTGACGATCGCGGCAGCGGAAGCGCGCTTGCGCGGGTCGGGGCCGAAGGTGAAGAGCACGCCTTCGCCTGCCGGGCCGGTGATCGAGGCGAACTCGCGGTCGGCCATGGCGTCGCCGGCCATCAGGACGGTCTTGAGGCCCTGGTCGCGCATCTGCCGCACGATCAGGCCGGCTTCCTGATGGTAGCCGCCGTCATAGACGATATCGATGCCGTTCAATTTCAGCTTGGAGACCAGCGCGGTGAAATCCTTGTCGCCCATATTGTAGGACTCGTGAAGCTTTTCCTTCACGCCCGCGGCGTTGAGCGCCTTCTTCACTTCGTCGGCGAGCCCTTTGCCATAAGTGGTCTTGTCGTCGATGATGGCGATGTTCTTGTCCTTGAAGTTCTTCGCGAGATAAGCGGCGGCGAAGCCGCCCTGCTGGTCGTCGCGCCCGCAGGTGCGGAACGTGTTCCACAGGCCGCGCTCGGTGAAGAGCGGATTGGTCGAGGCCGGCGTGATCTGCAGCACGCCGCCGTCGAGATAGGCGTCGGACGCCGGGATCGACGACGACGAGCAATAATGGCCGAACACGGCGACCACGCCCATCCCGGACAGCTTTTCCGCGACCGAGCGCGCCTGCTTGGGGTCGCAGGCATCGTCGCCGATCTCGAGCCTGAGCTTACGGCCGAGCACGCCGCCGGCGGCGTTGATGTCGGCGACCGCCTGGTCGGCGCCGTTCTTCATCTGCCGGCCGAACGTCGCCTGGCCGCCGGTCATCGGGCCGGCGACGGCGACGAGGATGTCGGCCGCCATGGCCGGGCCGGCAAGGAGGCCGAAAAGGAGCGCAAGGGCGCCGAGCCGCAGCTTCGTCATATCCGTTCTCCTCGCCGCAACATTGCGATGCGGGAGGCTACCACCGGCGCGGCGCGATTTCTCGCCCGAATTTACGTCAGCGTGGCACCGTCTCGCCGCTCGCGACTCCCTCTCCCCGCCGCGCGGGGAGAGGGTGGGGTGAGGGGGCCTCGACGCATGCTCTGCTCAAACGTTTCGTGGAGACGCCTCAGCCGCTGGAGCAACCCCGCCGCATGAAGCTCCGGCGCCATGTAACGATCTCAGCGGTAATAGCCGGCGGCGGCGCCCCCTCACCCCGACCCTCTCCCCGCGCGGCGGGGAGAGGGAGTGTCAGCGCTTGCCGCCTTCGAGGTAGGCGGCGCGGATTTCCGGCCGCCGCAGCAGCTCGCGGCCGTTGCCGGTAAGCGTGATCTCGCCGTTGACCAGGACGTAGCCGCGGTGGGCGAGCTTGAGCGCGTGATAGGCGTTCTGCTCGACCAGGAACACGGTGAGCTTGTCGCGCTCGTTGAGCGCGCGGATGGCGGCGAAAATCTGCTGCACCAGGAGCGGCGCGAGGCCGAGCGAAGGCTCGTCCAAGCAGGATAAGCCGCGGCCGGCTCATCAGCGCGCGGCCGATCGCCAGCATCTGCTGCTCGCCGCCCGACAGCGTGCCGCCGCGCTGCTGGCGGCGGTCGCGCAGCCGCGGGAACAGCGTGAACACGCGCTCGATGTCGGCGCTGAAATCGTTCGTCGGCGCCACCGTGGCGCCGATCTGCAGGTTTTCCATCACCGTCATGCGCGGAAAGATGCGCCGGCCCTCGGGCGACTGCGCGATGTGCAGCTTGGCGATCTCGTGGGTCGGCAGCGCGGTGATGTCGCGCCCGGCGAAGCGGATCTCGCCCTCGCGGGCGCGCGGGCTGCCGAACACCGTCATCATCAGCGTCGATTTGCCGGCGCCGTTGGCGCCGATCAGCGCGACGATCTCGCCTTCGTGGACGTTGACGTTGACGCCCTTGAGCGCGATGACGTTGCCGTAATAGCTCTTGACGCCGCGCAGGCTCAGCAGCGGATCGCCGGTTGCTTCTGAGGACGGCTGCGCGCTCACAGTCCGGCCTCCGCTTCCACATCGGCGACCGCGTCGTCGGGGACGCCGAGATAGGCGGCGATGACCTTGGGGTCGTTGCGCACGTCGGCGGGCGCGCCGTCGGCGATCTTCTCGCCGTAATCGAGCACGACGATGTGGTCGGAAATCTCCATCACCACGCCCATGTCGTGCTCGATCAACAGGATCGAGGTGCCGTGCTCGCCGCGGATCGCCAGCAGCAATTCGTTGAGTTCGGCGCTCTCGCGGTTGTTGAGGCCGGCGGCCGGCTCGTCGAGGCACAGCAGCACCGGGTCGGTGCACAGCGCGCGGGCGATTTCGAGCCGCCGCTGCGCGCCGTAGGGCAGCGCGCCGGCGGCATCGTCGGCGCGTTCGATCAGGCCGACGCGGTCGAGCCAATAGCGCGCCTTGTCGACGGCTTGCCGTTCGGCGCGGGCATAGCCGCGCGCGCCGATGAGGCCGAGCACGGTGAAGCCGGAGGCGCGCATCAGTGTGTTGTGCTGCGCGATCAGGAGATTTTCCAGAACGGTCATGCCGGCAAACAGCCGGATGTTCTGGAACGTGCGCGCGACCCGCGCCTCTTTGGTGATGCGGAAGCCGGGCAGTCGCTCGAGGGCGAATGCGGCGCCGTCGGGGTGGGTGAGCCGCAGCCGTCCCGACGTCGGCTGGTAGAAGCCGGTGATGCAGTTGAACAGCGTGGTCTTGCCGGCGCCGTTCGGCCCGATCAAGGCGGTGATGTCTTTTGCCCGCACGGTGAAGGAAAGATCGTTGACGGCGGTCAGGCCGCCGAACCGCATGGTCAGATGCTCGACGCTGAGAATTGACGCCGCGCTCATGTCGGCGTCTCGATGCTGGCGCGCGCGTCCTGCAGGATCGCGGCCGGAACGATCTTGCGCTCGTGCAGGAACGCCGAGGGCGTGCGGGTCGAGACGAGACCGCGCGGACGATAGATCACGATCGCCACCATGGCGACGCCGAACACCAGCATGCGGTATTGCTCGAACTCGCGGAACAATTCGAAGCCGCCGAGCATGACGGTCGCGGCGACCGCGACGCCGAGCTGCGAGCCCATGCCGCCGAGGACGACGATCGCCAGAACGAACGCCGATTCGGAGAAGGTGAAGGATTCCGGGCTGATGAAACCCTGCCGCGTGGCAAAGAACGCGCCGGCGAAGCCGCCGAACATGGCGCCCATGGCGAACGCGGTGAGCTTGGTGTTGGTGGTGTTGATGCCGAGCGCGCGGCAGGCGATCTCGTCCTCGCGCAAGGCCTCCCAGGCGCGGCCGATCGGCAGCCGGCGCAGCCGCAACGTCACCCAATTGGTGAGGAGCGCGAGCGCGAGAATGACGTAATAAAGAAACACGATCCGATGGGTCGGCGAGTAGTGTAGCCCAAACGTCGCGGCGAAGCCGTGCTCGGACGAATTGAACGGCAGTCCGAAGAACGACGGCCGCGGGATGCCGGATATGCCGTTCGGGCCGCCGGTCAGATCCTGCCAGTTGAGCAGGATGAGCCGGATGATTTCGCCGAAGCCGAGCGTCACGATGGCGAGATAATCGCCGCGCAGCCGTAAAACCGGAAAGCCGAGCAGGACGCCGGCGAAGGCGGCGAGGATGCCGGCGAGCGGCAGGCAGATCCAGAACGACAGGCCGAAGGTCTGCGCGATCAGCGCGTAGGAGTAGGCGCCGACGGCGTAGAAGGCGACATAGCCGAGGTCGAGCAGCCCGGCGAGGCCGACCACGATGTTGAGGCCGAAACCGAGCATCGTGTAGGTCACGATCAGAATGGCGAGGTCGAGCAGATAACGATTGCTGTAGAAAATGATCGGGGTCACGAGCGCGAGAACAAGGAAGCCGGCGGCGGCATAGGGCGTCAGACCGGACGCGGCGGCTTTCGACGCGGGCAGGGATGCGATCGCCGAGCGAAAAATTGACGCGCCGCCGCGTCAGCGCTTGCACCAGCCGGCCGACAAACACCACCGCGACGATCGCGGCCAGCGTGTCGAAACGCGTGGTGACGACCAGCGCTCCGGTCGGTCCCTGCTCGGTGCGCACGCCGATCATGAGAACGAACAGGCCGAGCGCCACCAGCGCGGCGAGCGCGGCTTCCTTGAGCGCGGCGGCGACCTCGGCGAATGTGATGGCTGCGTTCTCGCGCGGCACGCGCGGCCCCTCGCTCACACCTTCTCGACTTCCGGCCGGCCCAAAATGCCGGTCGGCAGGAAGATGAGCACGATGATGAGGATCGAGAACGCGGCGACGTCCTTGTACTCGATCGAGAAATAGGCCGACCACATCGTCTCGATCAGGCCGATCAGGATGCCGCCGAGCATGGCGCCGGGCAGCGAGCCGATGCCGCCGAGCACCGCCGCGGTGAAGGCCTTCACGCCGGCGAGGAAGCCGATGAAGAAATCGATGACGCCGTAATAGAGCAGGAACATCAGCCCGGCGACGGCGGCGAGCGCCGCGCCGATGACGAAGGTGAGCGAGATGGTGCGGTCGACGTTGATGCCGAGCAGCGCCGCCATTTTCAGATCCTGCTCGCACGCGCGCATGTTGCGGCCGAGTTTTGTCCGCGCGACCAGATACGAGAACGCGGCCATCAGCACGAACGTGGTGACGATGACGATGATCTGGATGTTGGAGAGCCGCACGGCGAAGTCGTTGCTCTCCATCAGCGTGTAGCCGCCGCGGATGAGCGGCGGCATCGGCTTGACCCGCGCGCCTTGGGCGACCTGGACGAAATTCTGCAGCACGATCGACATGCCGATGGCGGAAATCAGCGGCGCCAGGCGAAACGAATGCCGCAGCGGCCGGTAGGCGATGCGCTCGACGGTCCAGCCATAGAGCGCGGTGCCGGCCATGGCGACGATCAGCACGATAAAGAGCGCGAGCGGCACCGCGCTGACGCCGAGCGCGACCAGCACCAGAAAGGCGATGAGCGCGGTGAAGGCGCCGACCATGAACACGTCGCCATGGGCGAAGTTGATCATGCCGATGATGCCGTAGACCATCGTGTAGCCGATGGCGATCAGGCCGTAGATCGATCCGAGCGTAATGCCGTTGATGAGCTGCTGGACGAAATATTCCATGCGTCCGCCGCCTTTCGATTCCCCGGCGCCAAATCTTGACAGGGGCAAGTCTTAACAGGGGCAAGTCTTAACAGGGGCACCAGCGTGCAGCAACGCCGCCACGCCGTAGGGGCGGCCCTTGTGGCCGCCCGCGGCGCCGCAAACGGGCACCCACAAGGGGCGCCCCTACGGATCCTCCCTTGTCGTCCCACCGCCTCCGGGCTACGCCAGCGCGAAGCCCAATGGGCAAAGCATAACGAACGAGGAGAGCCCCGCATGGACCGGGCCAGAGCCGAAGACGCCATCGCCGAGAAAGGCCGGCCGTTCACCGGCGCGGAATATCTCGAAAGCCTGCGCGACGGGCGCGAGGTCTATGTCTATGGCGAGCGCGTCAAGGACGTCACCACCCATCCGGCGTTCCGCAATGCCGCGCGCTCGATCGCGCGGCTCTACGACGCGCTGCATGCGGACAAGACCAAGGCGATCCTGACCGCGCCGACCGACACCGGCTCGGGCGGCTTCACCCACAAATTTTTCCGCGTCGCGCGCTCGCGCGAGGACCTCGTCGCCCAGCGCGACGCCATCGCGCATTGGGCGCGCATGTCCTACGGCTGGATGGGGCGCTCGCCGGACTACAAAGCGTCGCTGATGAATACGCTCGGCGCCAATCACGATTTTTACGGCAAGTTCGCCGACAACGCCAAGGCCTGGTACGCGCCGCGCGCAAGAAAACGTGCTGTTCATGAACCACGCCATCGTCAATCCGCCGGTCGACCGCGCCAAGGCGGCCGACCAGGTCAAGGACGTGTTCATCACCATCCAGAAGGACACCGACGCCGGCATTTACATCTCCGGCGCCAAGGTGGTGGCGACCTCGTCGGCGCTGACGCACTACAATTTCCTCGGCCAGAACGCCGCGGTGCCGCTGCACGACACCGATCTCGCGGTGATGTTCATCGCGCCGATGAATGCGCCGGGCGTAAAGCTGTTCTGCCGCGCCTCCTACGAGATGACGGCGAGCGTGATGGGGACGCCGTTCGATTATCCGTTGTCGTCGCGCTTCGACGAGAACGACGCCATCTTCGTGTTCGACAATGTGTTCATTCCCTGGGAAGACGTGCTGCTCCATCGCGACATCGAGAAGCTGAAGGTGTTCTTCCCGCAATCGGGGTTTCTGGCCGGCTATCAGTTCCAGGGCTGCACCCGGCTTGCGGTCAAGCTGGAATTCATGGTCGGCGTCATCGCCAAGGCGCTGCGGGTCGCCGGCTCCGACGAATTCCGCGGCAATCAGGCGATGCTCGGCGAGGTCATCGCGTGGCGCAATCTGTTCTGGGCGCTGACCGACGCGATGGCGATGAATCCGACGCCGTGGGTCAACGGCGCGGTGCTGCCGAACCTGCAGTCGGGCTCGAGCTATCGCGTGTTCGCCGGCGACGCCTATGGCCGCGTCAAGGAGATCGTGGAAAAGATCGTCGCCTCGTCGCTGATCTATCTGCCGTCCTCGGCCAAGGATTTCAAAAATCCGGCGATCGACCGCTATCTCGCGCGCTACGTGCGCGGCTCCCACGGCATCGGCTACAAGGAGCGCATCAAGATCATGAAGCTCCTGTGGGACGCGATCGGCACCGAGTTCGGCGGCCGCCACGAGCTCTACGAGCGCAATTACGCCGGCAATCACGAGGACATCCGCATCCAGGCGCTGTGGAACGCGCGCGCCTCCGGCACGCTCGACCGCATGACCGCGCTCGCCGAGCAATGCATGGCCGAATACGACGAGAACGGCTGGACCGATCCGGCCTGGCTCAACCCCGACGACGTCGCCTATCCGGGGCTGCCGGATACGGCCCGTGCCGCCGAGTGAACGTGTGGGGCATTGCCCACGCTGCCGCGATCCGTCATTCTCACGCTCATGACTTTTCTACCGTGAGATCGACATGAGTTGGACTGATCAACGACCCGACGACGCCATGGACGGCGCCTTCATGGCGGTAGCGCCGGAGCCGCTTGCCGCGGTCGAGCCGGGGCCGTTTCGCGAAGCGATGAGCCGGCTCGGCGCCGCGGTGCACGTCGTCACCACCGCGGGGCTCGCCGGCAAGACCGGCTTCACCGCGACAGCGGTGTCCTCGGTGACCGATCAGCCGGCGATGCTGCTCGTCTGCGTCAACCGCCGCAGCGCCAGCGCGCCGGTGCTGATGCAGAACGGCGTGTTCTGCGTCAACACGCTCGGCGCCGCCGAGGAGCAATTAGCCGACATGTTCGCCGGCCGCATCAAGGTGCCGCGCGAGGAGCGCTTCGGCATCGGCGAATGGATGACGCTCAAGACCGGCTCGCCGGTGCTCGCCTCCGCCGTCGTCGCGTTCGATTGCCGCACGCTCGAGACCAAGGCCATGGCCTCGCACAATGTGATTTTCGGCGTCGTCGAGGCGGTGCGGCTCGGTCCCTCGGGTCCGGCTTTGGTCTATCACGACCGCGCCTATAAGCCGGTTTGAGCCGCGCCGAATGCGCCTTAAGTGCGGCAGGCGCCGGTAAATTATCCTTTAATTTCAATTGATTGATGAGGATTGCCACAGCCGCGGCGGGAACCGGCGGCCGGCGCCCGGCGTTAACATTGGCGTAGATGCACAATCCAACCAGTGGAGAACGTCCGATGGCCAACGAGCAGAAAAATCCGCGCGATCAGCAACAGGGCCAAGGCCAAAATCGGCCCGGCCAGCAAAGCCAGGGTGGCCAGAACCGCTCGAACGAGCAGCAGGGCGGGGCGGGCCAGCGCCGGCCGGACCAGCAGCAGCAGGGCACCCAGCATAAGCCCGGCGAGCAGCAAAGCGGCCAGAACCGGCCGGATCAGGGCCAGCACGGCGGCGGCCGCTGACGGCAGCCGACAACGCGCGCGGCGGTTCGCAGATCGCGAGCCGCCGCCGCGTTTTTGGACATCGCACCGCCGGCACTGATCGGTGCTTATTTTCCAAGGTTGGACTAGTGTTTCAGGACGAGAGAGCGAGTGCGCCCGGTGCAGTGGAAGCTCAGGGCAATTTTGCGAGCCGTGAGCGTAGGTGCGTGGCGGAACGGCGCCGCGAGAATCGACTTATTGTGAGAACGTCATGTTGGACAATGGGCCGGCGCGCACTTGGGCGTCGCCAAGGAGTAAAACTATGCCGAAGCAGGTAACCTCGCGCCATGCGGTCATCGCCGCAGTCGCCGTCGCGTTGCTTTCGCCGCCGATGCTCTCGGTCGCGCAAGCTGATCAGCGCGCCGACCGCACGCACGCGGCAACGGTGCATCCGCGTGCGCACACCGCGCGGAACCATCATCAAAGGCACAGGGAAGCCGGAATTGGTCGGAAACTTTACGGCGCCGCGCCGAACCGGGGCCGGTGCACGTGGCCGTATCAAAACCAGTTCCCGCCCTGCATGTCGACCTGGCCCGCGGGCGACCCGAATTACCATGGATCGTCGCACCCCGGCGTGACGTTTGACGCGCCCTGGGCGCCGGACTGATGCTCGGCGTTTGAAGACGTGCTCGAAGGCCCCCGGCGTCTTTACGTGCGGAGAAGAAATCCCAACACGGTGTCGGTGTAGGCCTGCGGCTGCTCGACATTGGCAAGATGCGCCGCCTCGAGCACGGCGAGCTTGGCGCCGGGGATCCGCTCGCTGATGAAGGTATTCCTCTCCAGCGGTGTTGCCGGATCGGAGCGGCCGGCGATCACCAGCGTCGGCGCGATGATGTTCGGCAGCGATTCGCGAAAATCCATATCGCGGATTGCGGCGCAGCAGCCGAGATAGCCCTCGATGTCCGTCTTGGCGAACATTTCGGTCATGCGGGCGATCGCCTCGGGCGACGCGCTCGCGGAAATCCTTGGTGAACCAGCGCTCCATGGTCGCGGCGGCGACGGCGGCGATGCCGTTGTTGCGGGCAAACCGCATGCGGTCGGCCCAAATCTGCTTGTCGGCATAATAGCTCGCGGTGTTGGAGAGGATGAGCTTGTCGATGCGTTCAGGCGCGTTGGCGCCGAGCCATTGCCCGACCATGCCGCCCATCGACAGTCCGCACCAATTGACCCGCGCGATGCCGAGCCCGTCGAGGATCGCGAGCACGTCGCGGCCGAGCCGCTCCATCGCATAGGGGCCGCCCGGCACGTCGGAACGGCCGTGGCCGCGGCGGTCGTAGCGCACGAGCCGGAAATGCCGGGCGAATGTTCCCGCCTGGTCGTGCCACATGGAAAGATCGGTGCCGAGCGAATTCGACAGCATCAGCGCCGGGGCTCCTTCCGGGCCCTCCACCTCGACATGGATTTTGCAGCCGTCGGCGTCGATATCCGGCATGGGCCGATCTCCCTCCCTGCGTCATCCCTGCGTGATGGGGCCTTTCCAGCCGCCGCCCGAGGCGCTAATCGGTAGGTCGCGCCCCGCTTCAAGCGGAGCGTTTTGGGAAGCGACCCGGCCGAGGAGTACCGAGCAATGGCCATGACGATGAGCGGTGAGTACCAGCTTGCGGTGCCGCGGGAAACAGTGTGGGAGAAACTCAACGACACCGAAACGCTCAAAGCCTGCATTCCCGGCTGCGAGCAGCTCGACAAAGTGTCGTCGACCGAGTTCCAGGCGGTGGCGACCACCAAGATCGGCCCGGTCAAGGCGCGGTTCAAAGGCAAGGTCACGCTGTCCGATCTCGATCCGCCGAACGGCTACACGATTTCCGGCCAGGGCGACGGCGGCGTCGCCGGTTTCGCCAAGGGCGGCGCCACGGTGAAGCTGGTGCCGAAGGACGGCGGCACGCTTCTGAGCTACAATGTCGAGGCGCAGATCGGCGGCAAGCTCGCCCAGCTCGGTCAGCGCCTCATCAACGGCGTGGCCAAGAAGATGGCCGACGATTTCTTCCAGAAATTCGCCGCGGCGGTGAGCCCGCCTTCGCCGAGTTCATGACGTTGCCGGACCGAGCCCGACGAGGACCGTCTCGCCATGCATCACATTCCCCGGCGCACTTTGTGCGCGAAATGCCCTTGACCGCCGGTAACGCCGCGGTTCAGACTAATTCCAGCTCCAAAGTACGAATCCCGGCATGATCGTCGCCGTTTCGGCCCTGGAGCGCGCGGGCGGCCGTAAGTCGACCCGCAAACAAGACGTTTCGAGGGATTTTCCGAGGAGGCGCTCATGGCGGCCGTATCCCTGACCGTTAACGGCAAACCTGTCACTGCGGACGTCGATCCGCGCACGCTCCTGGTGCAATTGCTGCGCGAAAATTTGCGGCTGACCGGCACTCATGTCGGCTGCGATACCTCGCAATGCGGCGCCTGCGTCGTGCATGTCGACGGCAAGGCCGTGAAATCGTGCACCGTGCTCGCCGTGCAGATCGACGGCGCCCATGTGCTGACCATCGAGGGCCTGGCGCCGGCGGACGGGCCGCTGCATCCGATGCAGGAGGCGTTCCGCGAGAATCACGGCCTGCAGTGCGGCTATTGCACGCCCGGCATGATCATGACCGCCGTCGATATCGTCCGCCGCAAGGGCAACGAGCTGGAAGACCGCGTCATCCGCGAAGAGCTGGAAGGCAATATCTGCCGCTGCACCGGCTATCACAACATCGTCAAGGCGATCGCCGCCGGCGGCAAAGCCATGGCGGGGAGCGGCGCGGCCACCCAAGCCGCCGAATAACTGCGCCTCGCGGTACCGAGGAAGCGTCGCCACGCGAATAAACCCATCAATAGGCAGTCGATAAACTGCCGGAGGAGACTGCAATGAGCGCGACCGGGATCGGCGCTGCAGTGCGCCGCAAGGAAGACCACCGCTTCATCACGGGCAAGGGACACTACACCGACGACATCAATCGCTTCGGCCAGACCTACGCCTACTTCGTGCGCTCGCCCCACGCTCACGCCACCATCAAATCGATCGACACCAAGGCGGCCGCCGCCATGCCGGGCGTGGTTGCCATCTTCACTGGCGCGGACCTCGCGGCCGCTAAGATTGGCGCCCACATTTGCGGTTGGACGGTTACCGGCAGCGACGGCAAGCCAATGAAGGCAGCTCCCGGGCCGGCTCTCGCCCACGACAAAGTGCGTTACGTCGGTGACGAGGTCGCCGTCGTGATCGCCGACAGCTACACGCAGGCCAAGGACGCTGCCGAGAAAATCGTCGTCGACTATGGCGTGCTGCCGGCTTCGATCGATCCCAAAACAACGATGAACCCCGGCGCACCGCAAATTCACGACATCGCGCCGAACAACACCGTTTATAACTGGCAGCTCGGCGACAAAGCGGCGACCGATGCTGCTTTTGCCGCGGCGGCCCACGTCACCAAGCTCGATATCGTCAACAACCGCGTCGTTCCGGCGGCGATCGAACCACGCGCCGCGGTCGGCGAATATGATGCGGGCTCGGAGACGTTCACGCTCTACACGACGAGCCAGAACCCGCACGCGGCGCGGCTCGTACTCGCCGCGTTTGCCGGCATCGCGCCTGAGAACAAACTGCGCGTCATCGCGCCCGATGTCGGCGGTGGCTTCGGGTCGAAAATCTACATCTACGCCGAAGAGACGGTTTGCGTCTGGGCGGCGAAGAAAGTGGGCCGTCCGGTTAAGTGGACCGCCGAACGCAGCGAATCATTTTTGGTCGATGCGCACGGCCGCGACCACGTCACCCATGCCGAGCTCGCCCTTGCCGCCAACGGCAAGATCATCGGCCTGCGCGCGCACACCATCGCCAATCTTGGCGCCTATCCGTCGTTGTTCTGGTCGTGCGTGCCGACTTATCTGTACGCTCTCTTGCTTTCCGGCCAGTACGACATTCCGCAAATTTACTGTGCGGTCGACGCGGTCTATACCAACACCGCGCCGGTCGATGCGGTACGCGGCGCCGGGCGACCGGAGGCGACCTTCGTCGTCGAACGCCTGGTCGAACTCGCGGCGCGCGAGACGGGGCGCGATCCGGCGGCATTCCGCCGCTTGAATTTCGTCAAATCGTTTCCGCATCAGACGCCGGTCATCGTTTGCTATGACGCGGGCGACTATGGCGCGAGCCTCGACAAAGCGCTGCAGCTTGCCGATTACCAAGGCTTTCCCAAACGCAAGCGCGATGCGGCGCGCAGGGGCAAGCTGCGCGGCATCGGGTTCTCGACCTATATCGAGGCCTGCGGTCTCGCGCCGTCTGCCGCCGTCGGTTCGCTCGGCGCGGCCGTCGGCCTATGGGAATCCGCCGAGGTGCGTGTCAATCCGACGGGCTCCGTCGAAGTTCTCACCGGCTCGCATAGCCACGGCCAGGGACACGAGACCACGTTCGCGCAGCTTGTCTCCGACCGGCTCGGCATTCCGCTCGAGAGCGTTTCCGTCGTGCACGGCGATACCGACAAGGTGCAGTTCGGCATGGGTACCTACGGCTCGCGCTCGGGCGCCGTCGGCATGTCGGCGATCGTGAAAGCGCTCGACAAGGTGGAAGCCAAGGCGAAAAAAGTGGCGTCGCATCTGCTCGAAGCCGCCGAAGCCGACATCGAATTCAAGGACGGCAAGTTCAGCGTTGCGGGCACCGACAAGTCCGTGCCCTGGGGCGGCGTCGCACTCAACGCCTACATCGCCCACAAATTCAACGGCCAAGAGCTCGAGCCCGGGCTGAAGGAAGGCGCCTTCTGGGATCCGACCAATTTCACCTTCCCGGCCGGTTGCCACATCTGCGAGGTCGAGGTCGATCCGGAGACCGGCAAGACCGACATCGTCGCCTGGACCGCGGTCGACGATTTCGGCGTCGTCATCAATCCGATGATCGTCGAGGGCCAGGTCCATGGCGGCATCGTCCATGGCGTCGGGCAGGCTTTGTGCGAGGGCGCGATCTATAACAAGGACGGCCAATTCGTCACCGGCTCGTTCATGGACTACTGCATGCCGCGGGCCGACCATCTGCCGACCCTGAAGGTGGAGACGACGGTGACCAGATGCCCGTCGAACCCGCTCGGCATCAAGGGTTGCGGCGAGGCCGGCGCCATCGCCGCGCCGGCGGCCGTCATCAACGCCATCACCGACGCCATCGGCACCGAAGCGATCGCCATGCCGGCAACCCCGCCGGCAGTCTGGGCGGCGCTGCAGAAATCAGGTCGGACCTTGCCGCACGCGGCATAACCACGAAAATCGACGGAGACCGCCATGTACGCCTTCACCTTCCATCGCCCCGACACCCTGCGGCAGGCCGCCAGTCTGCTGAGCGAGAACGAGGAAGCCAAGATCCTCGCGGGCGGGCATACGCTGTTGCCGACCATGAAGCTGCGGCTCGCCGGGCCGCCGCAACTGATCGATCTCTCCCGCATCGAGGGCCTCGCGGGCATCGAAGTGAGCGCGCGCTCGATCACCATCGGGGCGATGACGCGGCACGTCGACGTGCACACCTCGTCGGAGGTGCACGAGGCCGCGCCGGTCATCGCCAAGCTCGCCGGCATGATCGGCGACCCGGCGGTGCGCCACATGGGCACCATCGGCGGCTCGGTCGCCAACAACGACCCGAGCGCGGACTATCCCGCCGCCTGTCTCGGCCTCGGCGCCACCATCGTCACCAACAAGCGCAAGATCGAGGCCGACGATTTCTTCACCGGCATCTTCTCGACCGCGCTGGAGCCGGC
Source organism: uncultured Pseudomonadota bacterium (assembly GCA_963836095.1). Lineage (GTDB taxonomy): Bacteria > Pseudomonadota > Alphaproteobacteria > Rhizobiales > Xanthobacteraceae > BOG-931. Next base: position 64,808 of record CAWIHU010000006.1, on the reverse strand, counting down.
GGAAATCATCACCGCCATCAGCTTCCCGCTGCCGAAGAAGGCGGCCTACCAGAAATTCCGCAATCAGGCGTCGCGCTACGCGCTGGTCGGGGTGTTCGTCGCCAAGCGGCCGAGCGAAATCCGCGTCGCTGTCACCGGCGCCGGCGCGAGCGGCGTGTTCCGCGTGCCGGCGTTCGAAGAGGCATTGGCGAAGCGTTTCGCGCCGAAATCGCTCGAGGGCCTGACCGTCCCCGCCGACGGCATGATCGGCGACATTCACGGCAGCGCCGAATACCGCGCCCACCTGATCGGCGTCCTCGCCCGCCGCGCCGTGGCCGAGGCGAACGAGAAGGGCGGCGAGGAGGATTGAGCCCCTCGCGGCGGCCGTTCCGTATGTGTATGGGACGGCCTGACGCCTACGCGTTTGCCAAGTGGTTTGCCATGCGCGAAGGATTTGTCCCGCCCAGGCGACAAACTCTTCGCGGGTGCTTAAATTGCCCTCATGAATAAGCTTTCCCCCCGACCGCTGCCGGCCTCGATCGACTTGACCGTCGCGCTGCTGGCCGAAGCCGAATACCTCGCCGACCGCTCGCTCGGCACCGTGCTCTATCTGGCCCTCAAGATGGGCCGGCCGCTGTTCCTCGAAGGCGAGGCCGGGGTCGGCAAGACCGAGATCGCCAAGGTTTTGTCCGCGACGCTCGGCCGCCGGCTGATCCGGCTGCAATGCTACGAGGGCCTCGACGTCGCCGCCGCGGTCTACGAGTGGAACTATGCCGCGCAGATGATCGCGATCCGTGTCGCCGAGGCCGAGGGCGAGCACGACCGCGACCGGCTGGAGCACGACGTGTTCTCCGAGCGCTTCCTCATCAAGCGGCCGCTCCTGCAGGCGCTCGAGCCCGACACCGCCGGCGCGCCGGTCCTGCTGATCGACGAACTCGACCGCACCGACGAGGCGTTCGAGGCGTTCCTGCTCGAAGTGTTGAGCGACTTTCAGGTCACCATCCCGGAAATGGGCACGGTCAAGGCCGCGCAGCCGCCGATCGTGATCATCACCTCGAACCGCACCCGCGAGATCCACGACGCGCTCAAGCGGCGTTGCCTCTATCACTGGGTCGGCTATCCGAGCGCCGAGCGCGAACTCGCCATCGTGCGCGCCAAGGTGCCGGGCGTCGGCAAGAAGCTGTCGGAGCAGGTGGTGGCGTTCGTGCAGGCCTTGCGCAAGCAGGAGCTGTTCAAGTCGCCGGGCGTCGCCGAGGCGCTCGACTGGGCGACCGCGCTCACCGAACTCGACGTCGTCGCGCTCGATCCGGCGACCGTGTCCGACACGCTCGGCGTCCTGCTGAAATACCAGGACGACATCGCCAAGCTCGACGGCAGCACGGTCAAGACGCTGCTCGACGAGGTGAAGTCGGAGCTGCGCGCGGCGGAGTAAACGACAGTGTGCATAAAGCGCCGCACATGTTTGTTCGTCATGCCCGGGCTTGACCCGGGCATCCATGTTGCTTGGCCGCATGGATTGCCGGGTCGAGCCCGGCAATGACGGTCGAGGAGGCGCGGGGAGGGCAGGAGCAAACCGGCCGCCTCGCCGAGAACATCCTCTATTTCGCCCGCGCGCTGCGCGCGGCGGGGATTCCGGTCGGCCCCGGTGCGGTGCTCGATGCGCTCGCGGCGGTGCAGGCGGCCGGCGTCGGCACCCGCCAGGATTTTTACTGGACGCTGCACGCGGTGTTCGTGAAGCGCCACGAGCATTCGCTCATCTTCGACCAGGCGTTCCGCATCTTTTTCCGCCGCCGCGGCTACATCGATCAGCTCATGGCGATGATGCTGCCGCAGGCGCCGCAGACGCCGCGCCCGCCCGAAGCCGGCGCGACGCGCATCCACGAGGCGCTGTTCGCCGGCCTCGACGACAAGCTCAAGAAGGAGCAGGAGATCGAGCTCGACACCCGCATGACGGTGTCCGACCGCGAAGTGCTGCAGAAGAAAGATTTCGCGCAGATGACCAATGCCGAGATCGCCGCCGCCAAGGCGGCGATGCAGCGGCTGGTGCGGCCGTTCGCGGAGGTGCGCACCCGCCGCCTGGCGCCCAATGCCCGCGGCCATCTGATCGACATGCGCCGCACCTTGCGCTCGAGCCTCAAGGGCGGCGGCGCCTTCATCGATCTGCGCTTCATCGGGCCGAAGACGAAGCAGCCGCCGATCGTCGCGCTGCTCGATATCTCCGGCTCGATGGCGCAGTACAGCCGCCTGTTCCTGCATTTCCTGCACGCGCTGACCGACGCGCAGAAACGCGTCTCGACGTTTCTGTTCGGCACGCGGCTCACCAACGTCACCCGCGCGCTCAAGGCGCGCGATCCCGACGACGCGCTCGCCGCCTGCTCGGCGAGCGTGCAGGACTGGTCGGGCGGGACGCGGATCGCGTCGTCGCTGCACGCCTTCAACCGGCTGTGGGCGCGGCGCGTGCTCGGCCAGGGCGCGGTCGTCCTCCTCATCACCGACGGGCTCGAGCGCGACGCCGACGACACGCTCGCCTTCGAGATGGACCGGCTGCACCGCTCCTGCCGCCGGCTGATCTGGCTCAATCCGCTGCTGCGGTTCGAAGGCTTCGAGGCGCGCGCGCGCGGCATCGCGACCATGCTGCCCTATGTCGACGAGTTCCGGCCGGTCCACAATCTGGAGTCGCTCGCTGCCCTGGTCGAGGCGCTGCGCGACGGCGGCGGCCGGGCCGGCGACCCCAAGGTGTGGATGCGCAAGATCGCGTGAGGCCTTATATTGGCGAATGGCGAATGCGAATGGCGAATGGCGAATTAGACCTCTTATCCCTATTCGCCACTCGCCATTCGCCATTCGCCCCTAAAGAATCCGGAGGCCCCAAAATGCTTTCAACCGACAACGACATTCTCAAAGCCGCCGAGGACTGGCGCAAATCAGGCCGCGCGGTGGCGCTGGCGACGGTGGTCGAGACCTGGGGCTCGGCGCCGCGGCCGGTCGGCTCGAACCTCGTCATCGACGGCGACGGCAACTTTCTCGGCTCGGTGTCCGGCGGCTGCGTCGAAGGCGCGGTGGTGACCGAGGCGCTCGACGTCATCGACAGCGGCAAGCCGAAAATGCTCGAATTCGGCGTCGCCGACGAAACCGCCTGGAAGGTCGGCCTGTCCTGCGGCGGCACGATCCGGGTGTTCGTGGAGAAGGTGGACTAAGAAAGGGCGAATGGCGAATGGCGAGTAGCGAATGGGGAATGCCGGCCTTGCCCCTATTCGCTACTCGCCATTCGCCATTCGCGGTATGATCGCGTTCATGAAACTCTCGCTCCTCACGACCCTCAACACCGAGCGCGCCGCGCGCCGCGCCGTCGATCGTCGTCACCGACGTGGCGAGCGGCGACGAGCGTCTGGTCAAGGCCGCCGACGTGGCGCAGGATCCGCTCGCGGACGCCCTGGCGGCAGCGGCTGCGCAGCGGCAAGAGCGGCATGGTCGAAACGCCGGCCGGCCGCGTCTTCCTCACCGTCTATGTGCCGGCGCCGCAGCTCGTCATCACCGGCGCCGTCCATATCAGCCAGGCGCTGGCGCCGATCGCCAAGCTCCTCGGCTACGACGTGACCATCGTCGATCCGCGCACCGCGTTCGCTTCGCCCGAGCGCTTTCCCGACGTGAAGGTCATCGCCGAATGGCCGGACCAGGCGCTGCCGCCGCTCGGCATCGATCGTTACACCGCGTTCGTCGCGCTCACCCACGATCCGAAGATCGACGATCCGGCGCTTGCCTACGCGCTGGCGCGCGACTGCTTCTATATCGGCGCGCTCGGATCGCGCAAAACCCATGCCCGCCGCGTCGACCGGCTCAAGAGCCAAGGTTTTGCGCGAGGCCGACATCGCCCGCATCCATGCGCCGATCGGGCTCGATATCGGCGCGGTGTCGCCGGCGGAGATCGCCGTTTCGATCATCGCCGAGATCACCGCGCGGCTGCGCCAGGAACCCGCGACGCCGAGCGCGGCGGCTGCCGATGCCGGCAAGGCCGCGCGCGCCGCCGTGCGGGCCGTGTCGTGAAGTTCGGTGCGGTCGCGCCCAGAGCCGCGATCGGCGCCACCGCCGTGCACACCATCCGCCATGGCGGCCTGGTTCTCAAAAAGGGCACGCTGATCGGCGAAGCCGAGGCCGCCGCGCTCGAAGCGGCCGGCGTCCCCGACATCGTCGTCGCCCGGCTCGAACCCGGCGACGTCTCCGAGGACGCCGCGGCGGCCGCGATCGCCGCCGCCGTCGCGGGCGACGGCGTCCATGTCGACCGCGCCTTCACCGGCCGCGCCAATCTGTTCGCGCAAGGGCCCGGCGTCCTCGTGGTCGACAAGGCGGCAATCGACCGCCTCAACCGCGTCGACGAAGCGATCACCGCGGCGACGCTGCCGGCCTTCAAGCCGGTGGTCGCCGGCGAGATGATCGCGACGGTGAAGATCATTCCGTTCGCCGTCGACAAGGCCGCCTGCGAGCGCGCGCTCGCCGCCGCGCCGCAGCCGCTGGTGCGCGTCGCGCCTTACCGCATCCGCAAGGTCGGCGTGGTCTCGACCGTGCTGCCGGGGCTCGCGCCGAAGGTGATCGACAAGACGCTCAAGGTCACGGCCGAGCGGCTCGCGCCGGCCGGCGCCGCGATCGTCGCCGAGCGGCGCGTGCCGCACGAGGAAGCGCCGCTGGCGCGGGCGATCGAGGCGGTGCTCAAAGACGGCGCCGAACTCGTCATCGTGTTCGGCGCCTCGGCCATCGCCGACCGCCGCGATGTCATTCCGGCGGCGCTGGAGGCGATCGGCGGCCGCGATCGAGGGTTTCGGCATGCCGGTCGATCCCGGCAATCTGTTGCTGATCGGCAATGCTGCCGCCGGCCATCCGGTGATCGGCGCGCCGGGCTGCGCGCGCAGCCCGAAGGAGAACGGATTCGACTGGGTGCTCATGCGGCTCCTCGCCGGACTTGAAGTTCCGCGCGAGGACATCACCGGCATGGGCGTCGGCGGCCTGCTGATGGAGATCGTGACGCGGCCGCTGCCGCGCGAAGAGGTGTCGCGCAAGCCGCGCGCGGCCGAGCGCAACATCGCCGCGCTGGTGCTCGCCGCCGGCCGTTCGAGCCGCATGGGCGGACCCAACAAGCTGCTCGCCGAGATCGGCGGCCGGCCCTTGGTGCGCATCGCCGTCGAGGAGGCGCTCGCGTCGCGCGCGCGGCCGGTGATCGTCGTCACCGGCCATCAGCGCGAGCGCGTCGAGGCGGCGCTCGCCGGCCTGCCGGTCAAGCTCGTGCACAATCCGGCCTTCGCCGACGGCCTCGGCACCTCGCTCAAGACCGGCATTTCCGCGCTGCCGGCGGAAACGGACGGCGTCATCGTCTGCCTCGGCGACATGCCGCAGGTCGATGCCGCGCTGATCGACCGCCTGATCGGCGCGCTCGACCCGGAGAAGGGCGCGCTCATCGCCGTGCCGACCATCGACGGCCAGCGCGGCAATCCGGTGGTGTGGACGCGCCGCTTCTTCCCCGAACTGATGGCGGTCGAAGGCGACATCGGCGCCCGCCACCTGATCGGCCTCTACAGCGAAGCCGTCGCCGAAGTGCCGCTTACCGGCACCGCCGCGCTCACCGACGTCGACACGCCGGAAGCGCTCGCGGCGGTGAAGGCGGAGCTGGAACGTACCTAATCCGCGTCGGCAACCGCGACGTGGCATGACATCTTGCAGAACCGAAAGCGCGATCAGCCCGGCCTGGCCGCCACGATGATCTTGCGGGCCAGGCCTGGCGCATCGATGGTGTGGACGCGCTCGAATCGCGCATCTTGCAGCCACCCGCTGATTTCCTCGAGCGAATATGTATCGCCGCATGCAGTGTTCACGAGCATGTTGACCGCGAACAGCAGCGCGGGCAGCGGGCCCGTGCGGTTGGGATCGACCAAAATTTCGGCAATGGCGATCTGACCGCCCGGTGCGAGCGCGTCAAAGACCTTTTTGACCAGCCGGCGGCTTCGTTCTTCGCCTTCGCTGTGAAGAACATGGCCGAGCAGCGCGATCGCGTGGCCGCCGCCGAATTCGGCCGCGAGCAGATCGCCTTCGACGAACCGGTATTGCGCCGCGACGCCCGCGCGGTTCGTGACGCGCCGGGTAATGGGCACGATGCCCGGCCAATCCACCGCCGTCACCTGCGCCTGCGGCGCCGCCTGCGCCATGGCGATGCTCCAGACGCCCGACCCGGCACCGAGATCGACGATCGAGAGCGGCGCAGTCGTCCCCGCGACGCCCAGCGCTTCCGCCAGGCGCTGCGCGGCCGGAAGGTGAATGGGAAAAATATCTTCGACGAACTGCCGGAAAAACTCCGTGCCGTCCTCCTCCTGATTGATGCGCCGCGACGGTCGCCCGTTTTTGACGATGGCGCAGAGATTGTTCCACTCGCGCAGCATCCGCTCGCTGGTGAGGAGAAAGAATGCGCCGTGGAACGTCGGCTTGCCGGCGACGAGGAATTCGTGGCTTTCAGCCGTCAGCGAAAAACGTTCGAACGCGTCTTTGGCGAGGAGATCGAGCCCCACCAAAGCATTGAGAATAATCCGTAGTCCGCGAACCGACGCCCCGGTAGCGGTGGCGAGTTCTCCGACCGTTTTTGCACTCGCATCGAGCAGATCGAAAATACGCAGGCGAATTCCCACCTCGATGATTGCAGGCGGCGCGAAACCGAATGTGAATCCCATCAAGCGTTCGGGGGTGACGGAGCCCGCCGCGGCAACGCTCATCGGATGGCTCTCGCACGGCGCGCCGAGGCTTCATTTGCCATGAATTGCTGGAGCGCGCCCAGCCATTTGGCAAAGCCCTGCTGCGCAAAGAAATCCACCCATCGGTCGCACTCTTGCACGCCGCAATCGAACGTCGCCCACCATTCGACGAATGCGCGATCGTCCGCCGTGATCGGACTGACCCGCAACGTCGCTTCGAAATCATGCACCGGAAATGGCGGGGGGCCGCTGAAGCGATAGGTGTACGAACGTTCGCGGTCGGAGTGTGCCAGGAGGATCTGGCGGATGGTGGTGGTGTTCCCGGCGTGGCTAAAACGGCGCACGGCGCCGATTTGATCGCCGGCCTTGCCGTCTTCGATCACGGTGGTGCCCTCGACGCCGGCCCAGGCATAATGATCAAACGGTCGGATCACGGCCCAGACTTCATCGGCGGGATGATCGAGCACTGTGCTGTAATAGGATTTCGCCATGGTGCGGACCTTTTGCTTTTGACGAGGTCGTCTGTGACTGTGTGCCGTGGCCGCCAGCGCGGCCACCCGTTTTCTGGACAATCGTCACAGCCTGCCACGTGACTTCGGCAAATGTCGCGGGCGGGGCATCACGCCGCTGCAGGCACTTTCAAGGACTTTAGATTTCTTTAACCGGACACCCGTGGCACAAGGCCGGGCATGACGAGTCAGAATCCAGCGTCGTCGGTATGACCCGCCGCCCGCAGCCGCCGCGCCACGACCTTCGTCCCCCGCTTCGCCGCCCCGCCGGGACCGCCCACGGCCTTGACGCTCTCGCTCCTGATCGCCTCGCCGCAGGCCGAGCAGGTGACCCGCGGCTCGAAACGGTGCCCGCAGGTCTTGTGCACGAACAGGATCGGGCTGCCTTCCGCCGGCCGCGCCCAGCGGTCGCCCCAGGCGGTCAAGGCGAGAATGGCGGGCACCAGGTCGCGCCCGGCCGGTGTCAGACCGTATTCGTAGCGCAGCGGCCGGCGCTGGTAGGCCTTGCGTTCGATGATGCCGCTGGCGATCAGCGACTTGAGACGCCGCGTCAGAAGGTTGCGCGAAATACCCAAATCCTCGATCAAATCGTCGAAGCGCGCGACGCCGAGAAACAGGTCCCGGACGATCAGCGGCGACCACCAGTCGCCGATCAGATCGAGGCCGCGCGCCAGCGAACAGTGCATCCTGGCGAAGCTGGTTCTTTTCATGGCGCGACCATACTGGGTTGCATGATTGAACTCAATATGAGATAGTTCAATCATTGAACTATGAGGGCTGCATGTATCACGCTTTCGTTCGCCATCGGATCAGGCAGCTGTTCGACGCCGTCAATCGCGGCAATGCGGAACCGGTGCTGCAACTGTTCGCGCCGCGGTTCGAGCATTGCTTCCTCGGCGACCATGCGCTCGGCGGCTCGCGAACGACGCTCGCGGCGACGCGGCGATGGTATGAGCGGCTCTATCGGCTGTTGCCCGACATCCACTTCGATCTGCGCGCGATCACGGTGAGCGGCGGGCCGTGGAACACCATCGCGGTCGTCGACTGGGACGAGACCAATTCCGGGACCGACAATGTGCGCACCTATAATCGCGGCATTCACGTCGCCCATCTGCGCTGGGGGCGGGCGACGCGCCTGATCATCTGCCCGGATACCGCCGGGCTCGTGGCCACCCTCGACCGGCTGGGCGCTGCCGGCAATGCCGAGGCTTTGGCGGCGCCGATCGTGGATTGAGGGGGGTGACGGACATCATTCACCGACTGGAAACCCTTCCTCGCTAGCCTTGCTGTGTTCCTCTGGGGAGGGGATTCCATGATCCGTATCGGGCGGACTTCCGCGCTCGCTCTCGCGGCGGCTTGCAGCTTGATGGCGACGATCGGCGTGGCCGACGCCGCCGGCGCCTTCGCCGTCGGCTCCTGCGGCGCCTATGGCTATGCCTACGACTACAAGCATGTGACCGACGCGCGCAGCGCCGCAGCCAAGAAATGCACCGGCACCTGCAAGGTCGTCGGCGAGATCAAGCGCGGCTGCGCAGCGTTTGCGGTCGATGCCAAGAACCCGTGCGGCTCGTTCGGCTGGGCCGTCAACAATCATCTCGGCAAGGCCGAGAACACCTCGCTGCGCCGCTGCTACCAGTTCGGCGGCCGCGACTGCGTCGTGCGCGCCTGGGCCTGCGACGAGAAGGGCTGAGCTGGCGGAAGCGTTCGTCGTTATTCGCCGGCCGCGGTCTTTGCGAGCGCGGCAAGCGCGCCGGCCAGCGCCTGCGCGGCGTTGGCGTCCGGCCCCGCGAGACCGTGGCGTGCCGCGAGCCAGGCGGGTTCGTTGTAGGCGAGCCAGGTTTTGCCGGCCGCATCCTCGAACGCGAGCGCCTTGAGCGGCAGATCGATGCCGATCGTCTGCTGCGCCTGCATCAGCGGCGTGCCGCCTCTGGCGTTGCCGAAGATCAAGAGCTCGGTCGGCCGCAACGGCATCCCGACGGCGGCCGCGCCGGCGGCGTGATCGATCCGCGCGAACACGGTCAATCCCTTCGCCGTCACGGCGGCTGCGAGCCGGTCGATCGTGGCTTTGACGCCGTGCCGGCTCGCGATGGTGGTCAGTCCGTTGTCGGCCATGGCTGTCCCTCCTGTGAATTCCCGCGGCATTCCGACAACGCCGGAGCGTCAACTTCGATCCTGCGGCGGTAGCCCACCTTGACGTCGGCCGTGCAATCTCGGCAAGGCGCTTGACTCTCCGCGGAATCTTTCCGTACTTTGCCTGCCGCTGGTTGATTATCAGCGAGGCGATGGGGTTCGCCTTTAAACCGCCCGCGGGGCTGATGACTCCTTTCGTTCGTTCGTGGACGCAAGGAGTTGCGCGTGGCCGCTCGCGACATCGTTCTGCAAATCTGTCAGGTTCTTGCCGTGGTGCTTTTGGCACCGCTGGTGCAGGGCATCATCCTGCAGTTCGAAGAACGCGTGCAGCTCGCGCAGGGGCCGGGCGTTTTTCAGCCCTATCGCGATCTCTGGAAGCTTTTCCATAAGCAGATCGTCGTTCCGCACACCGCCTCCTGGATTTATTGGATCGCGCCGTTCGTCGCCTTCACGGCGATGCTGACGGTTCCCATCCTCATTCCGGTGCTGACCGATTTTCCGCTGCCGCTGTCCGACATGGGCGACATTCTCGGCGGCGGCCTCGTTCTCACGCTCGGCTCTTTCATGATCGTGCTGGCGGGTCTCGACAGCGGCAGCGCCTATGGCGGCATCGGCTCGAGCCGGGCGGTGATGGTGGCGATCCTGGCGGAGCCGACGCTGATTCTGGTGTTCGTGGGCATCACGCTGTTGGCCAAGGCCATGCTGCCCTTCGTGGTCAATCATCTCCTCGTCGGCAGCCCGGCGGTCTATTTCAGCCCGGCCCATCTGTTCCTGATCCTGGCGTTCTTCACGCTCTTGATCGTGGAGACCGACCGCTTGCCGATCCACTCCAGCACCCACATCGAAGTCTACATGATCGACGAGGCCCGCATCCTCGAATATTCCGGGCCGTTGCTGGCGATCCTGCGCTGGGCGTCGATGATGAAGCAGTTCATCCTCTACACCATCTTCTGCAACGTCCTGCTCATTCCCTGGGGCCTGTCGCGCGAAGGCACGGCGATCGGGGTGGCCGGCTCGGTCGCCGCGCTGATGCTCAAATTCACGGTCGTCGCCTGCGCCGTGGTCGTGGTCGAGACCGCGCAATCGCGGCTGCGCTTCTATCGCTATCAGGAATTGCTCGCGGCGTCGTTCGTCTTCGCCGTCCTCGCCCTCGTCGGAACGCAACTGGTGTAATCATGCTGGCCGCGCATCTCGATCCGCTGGCGTCCGCGATCTTCAGCCTGATGGCGATCGTGAGCCTGATGCTGGCGTTCGTGATGCTGGGATCGCGCTGGCTCAACAACTACCTGTACGCTTTCGCCGCCGAGTCCTGGGTGATCGCGGCGCTGTCGGCGGCCGTCGGTTTCTACGGCGGCTATCCCGAGCTTTATCTGATCGCGGCGTTGACCGCGTTGTTCCGCGGCCTGCTGCTGCCCTACCTGATCTGGCGCATCATCCGCCGGCTCGACGTGGCGCGCGAGATTCACGAGATCCTGCAACCGAGCTCGGCGCTGGTCGCCGGCGCGATGGCCGTCGTGTTCGCGCTGGCGGTGTCCTATCACATCGGCGAGTCGCTCGGGCTTGCCGGCACCGTCGCCGTGCTGGCCCTGACCATCATGCTGTCGATGAAACTGATCGGATTTCTGATGCTGGCGGTGCGGCACGAAGCGCTGAGCCAGATTCTCGGCCTGCTGGTTCTGGAGAACGGCATCTTTCTCGGCGCGCAGATCCTGGTGCCGGGAATGCCGTTGCTCATCGAGATCGTCATCCTGTTCGATCTTCTGGTCGTGGTCGCCTGCTTCGGCGTGCTCGTGCGCTATCTCGTGGCCCATGTCGGCAGCACCAGCAGCCTCGATCTCAAGCGGCTGGTGGGCTGATCATGACCGGCGCGCTCCTCGTCGTCATGATGATCGCGCCGGCGGCGGCGGCGGCGGCCTGCATGCTGTGGCGCGGCGCGCGCGCGGCCGAAGGCTTCAATCTCGCCGCCAGCATCGTCGTGTTCGCGGCGGCGGTCCCGCTCGCGGCGCTCAGCGCGCGCGGGCCGTATTTCTATTTGGCGGACTATGTGGTGGTCGACCTGACCGGCGCCTGGGTGATCCTGTGCACGGCCGTCGTCTATCTGCTCGCCTCGATCTACGCGATCGGCTACATGCGCCTCATCGGCGAGGACGAGACGCTGTGGAGGTTTCTACGCGCTGTTCGCCGGATTTGCGCTCACCATTCTTTTGAGCTCGGTGATGAACAATGCCGGGCTGTACTGGATCGCGATCGAGCTGACGACGCTGGTCAGCACCTTCCTGGTCGGGTTCGAACGTGCGGCGGAGAGCATCGAGGCGGCCTGGAAATACATCATCATCATCTCGGCGGGCATCAGCCTGGCGCTGTTGGGGACCGTATTGTTCTACTGGTGCGGCAGTTTCGTGCTCGGTCCGACCTACGACATGACCTGGGACGCGCTGCGGCAAGCGGCGCCGAAAATGAATTCCGAGCTCGCAGCGCTGTCGTTCCTCTTGGTGCTGGTCGGCTACGGGACCAAGGTCGGCCTCGCGCCCATGCATTCGTGGCTGCCGGACGCGCACAGCGAAAGTCCGGCGCCGATCTCGGCCATGCTCTCGGGCGCGCTGCTCAACAGCGCCATGCTCGGTATCGTGCGCTATCTCACCATCGCGGACGCCGCGCACACCGGAACGCTGGCCCGCACCGCGCTGGTCGCGTTCGGGGTGCTATCGCTGCTCGTCGGCGCGCTCTTCATCGTCCGTCAGCACGGCGTCAAACGGCTGATGGCCTATTCCAGCGTCGAGCACATGGGCGTGGTCGCGCTCGGCTTCGGCTTCGGCGGACCGCTCGGCGTCGCCGGGGCGCTCTATCACATGCTCAACCACTCGCTGAACAAGTCGCTGATGTTCTTCGGCGCCGGCAATGTCATGCGCAGCTACGGCTCGAAGGAAATCGCGCGGCATCCGCCAGGTCTGGGACGCGCTTTCCGGTGCCGGGGGCGTTGTGGCTTGCCGGGGCGGCCGGCATCACCGGCGCGCCGCCATTCGGCTTGTTCCTCAGCGAGCTGGTGATCCTGCGCGCCGGGTTCGAGCGCGGCTACGACTGGGCCGTCTACGCCATGGCCGTGTTGCTGATCGTCATCTTCGTCGGCTTTCTCAACCAGTTCCGCATCATGTATTTCGATGCCGCGCCGGCGTCCGACCATCGGCCGGCGCCGATGAGCCGGTGGTGCGTGGCGCCGATGTGGCTCGCTTTGGCTCCGCTTCTCGTCTTCGGCGTCTGGTGGCCGAGCGACCTGTGGGACCACTTCATGGCCGCGGCGCGGATTCTGACGGGGCCCGTGCCGTGACCCCGGCGAAGCAACAGCGCTGCGTCCGGCGGAGTTGAAGGATGCCGCGACGCCGTCTGCTCGCCTCCGGCGGCCGGATGCAGATGGCCTATGCCTGGTATCCCGAGCCGCACCGGCTCGAGCTGCGCTATGCCGCCAGTCCCGCCGCACTGGCGCCGTTCGCGATCTGGCGCTGCGACGCGAGCGAGCCGGTTCCGAGCCTCGCCGATGTTTCGCCGCTGTTGAGCTGGTACGAGCGCGAGATCACCGACCTGTTCGGGCTGCGCTTTCTCGATCAGCCGCAGCCGCATCGCCTGGTGCTGCACGAGGGCGTCGTGACCGACAAGCCGCCATTCGATCCGGATTATCCGCCGGATCGTCCGCTGCAAGTGGAACGCACGAGACAGATCATTCCCGAACTTGCCGGCGCCGAAGCCGATGTGCAGCTGTTGCCGTTCGGTCCGGTGCGCGCCGACGTGGTCGAGTCGGGCGAATTTCTGTTCTTTTACGTCGGCGAGGCGATCCTGCATTATCATCCGCGGCTGTTCTTCAAGCACCGCGGCATGGAGAAGCGGTTCGAGGGCCTCGCGCCGGCGCGCGGGGTGGTGCTGGCGGAGCGGGTCTCGGGCGTCGGCAGCCTCGCGCATGCGCTGGCTTACTGCCAGGCCGTGGAGGCCGCATCGCATTGCAGCGTTCCGCCACGGGCGCGCTTTTTGCGCCTGCTGCTGGCGGAGATGGAGCGGCTCTACAATCACCTGCATTATTTCGGCCACCTCTGCCACACCACCACGCTCAAGGTCGGCGAGGCCGAAGGCAAGCTCCTCGAAGAACAAGCCAAGCAACTCAACACCCGGCTGACCGGCAGCCGGTTTCTGCGCAGCGTCATCGGCCTCGGCGGGCTGCGGCGCGATCTGGCGCCGCAGCCGTGGCTCGGCGGCGAACTCGAAAAGCTCGGCGAAAAATTCGCCCGCTACGCCGCGCACATGGAAAACACCGCGAGCCATCTCGACCGCCTGATCACCACCGGGCAGCTCGATGCCCGCGTGGCGTTCGATCAGGGCGCCACCGGACCGGTGGAGCGCGCGTCGGGTATCGACCGCGACTTGCGGCGCGACCATCCTTACGCCGCCTATGCGGAGCTTGTGCCGGCGGTGGCGACGCGCGCGGCCGGTGACGCGCATGCGCGCGCGCAGGTGCGCATGGCGGAGGTGAATGAAAGCATCGCCTTGATGCAGCGCGCGCTCGATGCGTTGCCGGACGGGCCGGTGCGCGCGGATTGCAATCCCTTGCCCAACAGCGAGGGCCTGGGCTGGAGCGAGGCGCCGCGCGGCACGCTGTTTTACGCCGTGCATATCGACGGCGCCGGCAAGCTCGCGCGCGTCAAGATCAAATCGCCGTCGTTCTCGAACTGGCGGGTGTTTCCGTTCACGGTGCACGACAGCAACATGATGGATTACGCGATCAACGAAGCCAGTTTCGGTCTCACCATCGCCGGATGCGACCGTTAGGAGCGCGCCATGCCGCAATGGACATTGCTGGGTTTGCTGCAGGGCAAGCAGACCACGCCCTGGCCGCTCGCCGAAGGGACCGACGGCCAAGCCGGCTTCCTCGGCATGCCGCGCTACAAGCCGGAACTGTGCGGCGAAGGCTGCGATGCCTGCGCCGACATCTGCCCGACCAAGGCGATCACCATGCGCGCATCGGCGGACGCCGCCGGCCGGCTCAATGTCGATTACGGCCGTTGCGTCGTCTGCCAGCTCTGTGTCGAGGCCTGCCCGACCGGGGCGATCGCTCCATCGTCCGATTGGGCGTTCGGCGCGCGGGCGCGCGACGACCTGATCTGGAAAGACGATGCCGCGACCGCTCCGATGGCCAGCGCAGACGGACGCCGCGCGTTTCGGCGCAGCCTGCATATCCGTCATGTCGACGCCGGCTCGTGCAACGGCTGCGAATCCGAGCTGCAGGCGCTGAACAACCCGTTCTACAATCTGCACCGGCTCGGCATCTTCTTCACCGCTTCGCCGCGCTTTGCCGATCTTCTGCTCGTGACCGGGCCGGTGACGAACGCCATGCTCGGTCCTTTGCGCACGACCTATGAGGCGATGGCGGAGCCGCGCTGGGTGCTCGCCGTCGGCACCTGCGCCGTGTCGGGCGGCGTCGCCGAGGGCGGCTACGCGTGCGGCCACGGGCTCGACGGCGTCCTGCCGATCGACGTCTATCTGCCCGGCTGTCCGCCCAACCCCGCCGCGATCATCGCGGCGCTGCTGATGTTTCTCGACCGGGCGTCGCAACGGGTGAGAGGAGGCCGGCTTGTCGAATGAACTCCTCGCCGCGGCATCGTTGGCCTGGCTCGCGGCCGCCCTGGTTGCGCTCACCGGGCGGGGCGCGGCACTCGCGCGCCTATTGTTGTTTCTCGGCGCCGGCGCCGGCATCGGTGCGGCCGTTCTGGCGCTGCCCGACGGCACCGCTACCGTGCTGTTGCCGACGCGGCTCGCCGGCGCGGCGGTATCATTTCATATCACCGCCGACGGCCTGTGGTTGCTCGGCTTCGGCCTGGTTCCGGCGGCGCTGGCCTGTGCGCTGGCGACGCCGGCGCGGCAAGGCCGCAGCGGTTGGCTGTTCGGCGCCGCCATGAGCCTCCTCGGCGCGCTCGGCGTGTTCGGCGTCCGCGACGGGGCGGGGTTTTTGATCGCCTGGGAGATCATGAGCTTCGGCGGCGCCGTCATGATCCTCAGCGAGCGGCTGTCGGCGAATGCCGGCCGGCCGGTGCTGTTCATGCTGGCACTCCTCGAGGTCGGGGCGATCGCGCTGCTGGTGGCGATCCTTCGGCTCGCTGTCGCGGCGGACTCACTTGCGTTCGATGCATTCGGCGTTGCCGCCGGCAATTTGTCGGTCGTGGCATCGGCCGCTATCGGCGTGCTGCTCGTCATCGGCTTCGGCGCCAAGCTCGGTCTGCTGCCGTTCTACGAGTGGTTTCCGAGCGCCTATGGTGCGGGCAGCGGTGCGACCGGCGCCCTGATGTCGGGCGTGGTGCTCAACGCCGCATTCTACGGCCTGGCGCGGGGCCTGCTGGAATGGGGCCCGGGCCAGAACGGCGCGGTCGCCTCTGGTCTCGGCATTTTTGTCATGATCGTCGCGGTGCTGAGCGCCATCCTGACCGCGCTCTATGCGTTCCAGCAGGAAGACTGGCGCACGCTCCTGAGTTTCTCGTCGGCGCAAAACGCTTCGCTCGCCGTCGCCATGCTCGGGGCGGCCCTGATCTTCCTCGGGCGGAGCAAGCCCGAGCTTGCGAGTTTGGCGTGGACGGTGTCGCTTCTGCACTTGGCCGGGCACGCGCTCGCCAAAGGCGGCCTGTTTCTCACCGCCGACGGCGTCTATCGCGCGACCGGCGGCTACGGCATTCTGCAGACCGGCCTGTTGCGGCACAGTTCGTGGCTGTTCGGCCTCGGGGCGCTGTTTGCAGCCATGAGCCTTGCCGCGATGCCGCCGCAGGCGGGATTCGTCAGCGAATGGTACATGTTCGAAACCGTCTTCCAGGGCTTCCGGCTCGACACGCTGGGGAGCCGGCTGGTCATGGCGCTTGGCGGCGCCGGTCTTGCTTTGACGGTGGCGATCGCGTTTGCGACTTACGTCAAGGTTTTCGGCGTCGGCCTGCTCGGGCGTTCGGCGCGCGATTTCCCGCCGGTTCCGTCGGCAATCGGTGTCGCCGTCGGCCTGCTCGGACTGGGCGTGCTGGCGCTTGCCGTCGGCATGCCGATTTGGCTGGACGCGCTGCAGCTGGCGGTCACCGCCGAATTCGGAACGGGCGCCGTCCGCATGATGCATGATGGTTTGTTGCTGGTGCCGCTGACCGCCAAATTCGCTTTCATCTCGCCGACCATGCTGGTCGTCGTCATGCCGCTCCTCGCCATCGTGCCCGTGCTGCTGGTGGTCGCAAATCGCCGCTTTGCCGTGCGCCGGGTTCCGGTCTGGTACGGCGGGTTCGATCACGATCCGGCGCGGGCGTCGACCACCGCGCTCACATTCTCCAACGCGCTGCGAACCTTCTACAGCTTCGTCTATCGGCCGACGGAGGAGACGACGCGGGAAGCCAACGGCAGCCGTTATTTCATCCACCGGCTGGTATTCACCCACGACGTTGCGCCGATCTTCGGCCCCTACCTCTTCGCGCCGGTGACCCGCGCCGTCTTCGCCGCCGCCGACGCTTTCAAGGTACTGCAGTCCGGACACCTGAACTTCTACCTGGCGTTGATCGGCGCGCTCTTGGTCATCATTCTGGCGCTGGTGCTTTATTGAGCGCAGGCTTGGTTTGCAGTTCCAGGCGTCGAGGGATTGTTGGACGATCAAAACAAAACGATGCGAGGAGCGCGACATGACGCTCGTGTTCGGGTGGGAACGCGCAACGGAATCTGATCTTGAGCATTTTCCGCAAGAAAATGCGCAAAAGTAAGAAACTAGACCGCATTCCGGTTCGACCGAAACGGAATGCGGTCTAGCTTCTGCACAGGCAGGGAGCGCGGATTTGATGGTGACGTATTTTTGGGTGGCGATCGGCGGCGCGCTGGGGACGACCGGACGCTATTGGTTGTCCGGGGTGATTGCGCAGATGTTCGGCGAGACCTTCCCGTGGGGCACGCTCGTTATCAACGTCACCGGCTCGTTTTTCATCGGTTTCTTCGCCACGCTGACCGGCCCGGACGGCAGGCTGTTCGTCGGCTCGACCCCGCGCCAGTTCGTGATGATCGGATTCTGCGGCGGCTACACCACGTTCTCGTCGTTCAGCTTGCAGACGCTCAATCTCATGAACGACGGCGAATTTTTCCGCGCCGGCGGTAATGTGGTTCTGTCGGTCGTGCTGTGTCTGATCGGCGTTTGGGCCGGCTTCGTGCTGGCCGCGTCCCTCAATATGATGAAAGGGGCCTGAGCATGCAAATTCCACGCGACGCCGTGCTGCTGCAAATCTTCTTCGGCGAGGACGACCGGTTTCAGCATCTGCCGCTGCACGAGGCGATCGTCCTCAAAGCCCGCGAAATGCATCTCGGCGGCGCGACCGTGTTGCGCGGACACATCGGCTTCGGCCATTCCAGCCACATTCACACCACCAAAATCCTGCGCCTGTCGCAGGATCTGCCGGTGATCGTCGAGATCGTCGAATTCGCAGGACAAGATCGACGCCTTCCTGCCGGTGCTCGACGGCATGATGACCAGCGGCCTCGTCACCCTAGAGAAGGTCCAGGTCCTGCAGTACGGCAGCACCAAACTGTAGGAAGAGCAGGCGGGGTCGCGCCACGGCGGACGACGCGTGGCTACGGCGCGCCGTAGCGCAGCACCTTGACCTTTTCCAAGGTCACCAGGCCGCCCGCCATCATGCGATCGAGTTCCGGCAGGAAGGAGTCGATCTTGTCCTGGCCGTCGACGATTTCAATCACCAGCGGCAGATCCTGCGACAGCCGCAAGACCTTGGTGGTGTGGATGTGGCTGGAGTGGCCAAAACCCAAAGGTCCCCGGATCACGGTCGCGCCGGCGAGATGCATCTCCCGCGCCCGGAGCACGATGGCCTCGTACAAAGGCAACTGCTCGAACTTGTCGTCTTCGCCGAGGAAGATGCGAAGCAGCACACTGTCTTGCGGAACCTCCATGCGCAAATCCATTCCCGGGCGGTGACCACGATCTAGCTTTTTAATGGAGCATGATCTTTTCGGAAAACCGGCATCCACTTTTCCGGATCATGCTCTATATGAATTTCAAGCTGTTGAGACCGACCCCGAGCGCATAGCCCGCCCACACCGCGACCAGACAAAGCGCGACGGAGGCCCCGACATAGCCGCCGGCGCTGAGCCATTCGCCGTCATTGAGGAGATTGAGCGTCTGCAGGCTGAAGGACGAGAACGTCGTATAGCCGCCGCAGATTCCGACCATGACGAATTGCCGCCCCGTCGATCCGACAAAGACGCGGCCGTCGGGACCGGTCAATGTGCCGAAGAAGCCGATGACGAACGAGCCGATCACGTTGATCAGCAGCGTTCCCCACGGAAACGTCTCCCCCCAAAGCCGGGCCGCGACGCCGGAGAACCAGTAGCGCGCCATTCCGCCAAGGGCGCTGCCGGCGGCGATCCAAAAATACACGCCCATCTCGGCGAACACGGCCGCCAGCGCCGCCGCGAACGCGATGGCCGTCCCCACAACGAGCCTGCGCATCTGGGCAGGCTGCAACGCAACCGGCAGATCGTCCGATGACATCGGCGGCTCCATGATGCCGTCGCGCCCACAGGGAGCGGGAAGGCTTGGAGTGGCAGGCGGCGGTCAAGCTGCGCCCAGGCGATCCTGGCTCTCGCGCTGCAGTGCAGCAAATACGTCAAATGACGTATGCGGACCAATTAGCCGCGATCAATACCGCTTGTTGAAGCCGAGCCGCACATAGGGGCCGCCGCGGCGGTCGCTGTCGACCGCCCAGCCAGCGCCCGCCTCCCATTCGAGCGCCTGGAAGCGCCAGCCGGTCAGGTGCGCGCCGACGCGCAGCTCCTGATATTCGGCGCACCACAGCGCCTGGGTCTCCGGCCCGATGAACACCGGCGCAAAGAAACGCTCGCCGAACGCGGCGCGCAATGATCCGGTCGGGCCGATGGAGAGCATGGTGCCGTTGACGGCGACCATCGTCGCCGCACTCGGCTGGTACCAGACGTTGGCGGCGAATTGCGCGCCGGCGTAGAACCCGTGCAGGCGGCTCCCCGGATCGTTCGGCGTCAGGCGATAATCCTGCAGCACCGGACCGGCAAACAGGCTGACGGTGAGCGCGTCGCGCGTGAGGCGCCAGCCGGGCAGGGCGGCCGCAGAGACCATGGCGCCGTTGACCTCGGTGCGCAGAGCGCCGGACGGGTAGCTGTAATCGCCGCCGCTCATGAGAAGCTTGAAGGTGAAGCCCGGCGCCCGCGAGCCGTTGTCGTCGAGCCCGCCGGGCGACCACAACACGCCGCCGTAGAGGAACGCGCCGTCGCGCCAGAGGTCGGTGCCGCCGAACAACAAATACGACGGATTGCCTGGCCCGTCGGCTGCCGCCGCGCGCCACGCACCGCACAAACTCCATGCAGCAGCGACCGCCACGGCCGCCACCCAACGCCGCGCCCAACGCACCCGAGGCCCCCACGCCCCCATATCCTGCTACCAAATGTAGCGCCTTTAGCGCGAGAGTCTAGTGCTATGAAACCAGAACGAGATCGCTCCATTCGCCGCGGAATTGCGGTTGGTGCCCGCGTCGCTGCGCGATAGAATCTCAGTCCTAACCGGGACCGATCCAATGACCATCGACGCTTTGCCCGCCGACGATCCCGCGCGCCGGCGGCTTGCCATCGGCTTTCTCAACGCGGCCCACGGCCTCGATCACTTCGTCATTCTGATTTATCCGACGGTGGTGATCGAGCTGTCGGTCGCCTATGGCCGCTCCTATGCGGACCTGATCGCGCTCTCGACCGCGTCCTTCATCGCGTTCGGCTTGTTCTCTTTGCCGGCCGGCTGGCTCGCCGACCGCTGGAGCCGCCGCAACATGATGGTCGCGTTCTATCTCGGCTGCGGGCTGTCGTTGATCGGCGCAGCGTTCGCGCCGACGTTGGCGACGCTCGCGGTTGCGCTGTTTGTACTTGGCGTGTTTGCCGCGATCTATCATCCGGTCGGCACCGCGATGGTTTTGGAGGCGGCGACGCAGCGCGGCCGCACGCTCGCCTTCAACGGCGTCTGCGGCAATCTCGGCGTCGCGCTCGCCGCCGGCATCACCGCAGCGCTCACCGCCGCGTTGTCCTGGCGCGGCGCCTTCCTGGTGCCGGGGCTGGTGTGCATCGCGACCGGCGCAGCCTATCTGCGGTTCGTTCCGCAGGAGGCGCGGCACAAGGCGGCGCGCAATGCCGCGCCCGACGTGGCGTTGTCCGCGACCGCGGCGGCGGTGATCTTCGGCCTGTTCGTCGTGGTCGCGCTGTGCGCGGGACTCGTCTTCAACACGCTGTCGGTCGCGCTGCCGAAGATCGTCGACGAGCGCGTCGAGAGCGGCATTTCGCTGCTTGCCGTCGGCGGCTTGACCTCCGTGGTGTTCCTGTGCGGGGCCGTTGCCCAGCTCGCGGTCGGCCGGCTGGTCGAGCTGATCCGCCCGCACATCCTGTTCGCGGCCTGCGCGATCCTGCAGTTCTGCGGCGTCGTCTGGGTGTCGTATGCGAGCGGCGTGACGGTTCTGTTCGCGCTCGCCTTCACCATGGCCGCGATCTACGCCCAGATCACGGTCAACGATCTCGTCATCGCGCGCTACACGGCCGACGCCTGGCGCGGCCGCGTCTATGCGGTGCGCTATTTCCTCACCTTCATGATTTCCGGCGTCGCGGTGTCGATGATCGCGCTGCTCTACGGCCGCGGCGGCTTCGGCCTGGTGCTCGGCGTCACCGCCTTCGTCGCGTTCGGCTTTCTGGTCGCGGTGCTCTCGATCGCGGCAATCGCCAACGGCGTCGAGAAGGCGCAGGTCCCGCAGGCGGTGCCGGCGGAGTAAGTAGCTCGTGTTTCCCGGATGCAGTGCAGCACGAAGTGATGCACTGCTGATCCGGGATCGTCGTGGACACAGAGTTTCCGAAGGTCCCGGTTCTGCAGCGCACCACCGTCAGCGCGTTCACGCGCGTCTTCGACGCGCTATGGTGCTGCGCTGCGCCCGGGAAACGTCCGGTCGCGCTACGCCGGATTGCGCGCCGCCAGCGCCATGGCGATCAGCGCCGAGCCGCCGAACAGCATGTTGATCCCGACCAGGAGGCCGATCGCCCACACTGCCGTTTCCGGCAGACCGGCGAGGATGATACCAGCCAGGATGAGATCGACGATGCCTGAGACCAGCATCCAGCCCCAGCGCCCGGTGAGCTGATTGCGATGCTCGATCGAATACATGATGGAAGCGATGCCCTCGACCACGAAGAAGGCGATCAGCACCAGGGTCAATGACAGCGCCCCGGTGACCGGTCGCGCCAAAAGGATCACGCCGGCGGCGATGCCGATCAAGGCGGAGATCAAGGACCACCAGAACCCCGGAGCGCGCCCGATGTAGAACGTCGTGAACAGCCCGGCCGCGCCGCCGAACAGAAAGACCCAACCAATCACGAAGGTAAAGGCGATGGTGGCGATCGGCGGTAGCACGATGGCCACCACGCCGAGCAAGACGAGAATGATGCCCTCGGCGAGGAAAAGTCCCCAATGCTCGTGGATGGCGCCGACGACCGCGCGCCCGATCGGGCCGGCTGGTTGATTGATGGTCATGATTGTCTCCCGGATTTTAAATGATCGCTGGATGCAAACGACGCAACAATGCTGCGGCTCAGGTTAGATCAAACAGCACGGGATTCCCAGGTCGTAGTGCTACGCGTACACGACTATATCGGCCGCCATGGCGGCGCCAGCCGATCACCGGCACGCGATGCTGCAAACGTACCACCATCCGCTTGGTTCCGGTCGGCGGCGGCGCTCGCGCAGCGAATGCGTGCGGGTTGGAGGTAAAGGCGCGTACGCTGGCCTTGAATATGCCGGGCGGAAGCCTATATTGTCTCTCAGCAACGTTGACGCCTGCGCTGCCGGCCCTTGGGTCGTGCCTTTCGGGCTCCGTTGCGGGACGGCCACGGATATGATGCGGGCGACGCCGGATGTACGCGCGCCTCGTCTTTCGTGGCCGTTGGCGTTTTGTGCCCTCTTTTGTCCCCTCGTCGTGCGTCAACGTCATCACTTCACACCCGCCAACCCGCATCTTGTCATCAAACTGTAATCGACGACCGACATGAGATGGCAATCATCCATGAGCAGGGGGACGCAGCATGACGGATAAGCCCGTCGATTTCAGTATCTTAGCCAGCGCCAGCACCCCCGTGCGCACCTTCAAGGCGGGCGAGGTCATCTTCCGCGAGGGCGATCCGGCGGACGAGCTGTTCGTCATCAAGAGCGGCAAGGTCGGCATCCACCTCGGTAATCGGCTGCTCGACACTTTGCCGGAGCTCAGCATTTTCGGCGAGATGGCACTGATCGACAACGCACCGCGCAGCGCGACCGCCGTGGCGGAAACCGACGTGACGCTCATTCCGGTCACCGAGAAGCAGTTTCTCGTCATGGTCGGCCACACGCCGTATTTCGCGCTCAACGTGATGCGTGCTTTGGTGCGGCGCCTGCGCAAATCGAACAACACGATTTATTAGAGCGCCGATATGGCGAATGGGGAGTGGCGAATAGCGAATGGCGAATGGTGTGTTCTTCCCTCTATTCGCCACTCGCTCATCTCTCGTTTAGCCGCTCGATCAGCGCCATGGCCGCGGCGGGCGCCCGCACCTTGCCTTCGTGAATGACGTAGCAGAAGAGGTCGCGCGGCGGCGGCTTTGTCTTCTCCGCCGCCGCGACGCGGGGCAGATCGTCGGGCTCGCCGCCTTGCGCCCACAGCTTCAAGCGGCCGGCCCAGGCGTCGAGATCCTTCGCCGGATAGGCGGTCGCAATCTCGTCCTGCCCGCGCTGCAGCCTTGCATAGACGAAGTCGCCGGTGAGGTCGGCGAGCGAAGGGTAGGTGACGTGGTCGGTGAACACCACGGGGAGCGCGAAGTTGCGCATCAGCGCGATGAACTCCGCCGTGCGGAAGCTCGCGTGCCGCACTTCGACGACATGGCGCAAGGTCCGCCCGTCGGCCTGGCGCGGCAACAGTTCGAGGAATTTGCCGAAATCCGCGGCGTCGAATTTTTTGCTCGGCGCGAACTGCCACAGCATCGGGCCGAGCCGGTCGCGCAGCTCCAACACGCCGGAATTGATAAAGCGCTTGATGGAATCGCCGGCTTCCGCGAGCACGCGCCGGTTGGTGGCGAAGCGCGGGCCCTTGACCGAAAACACGAAGCCGTCCGGCACGGTCGCCGCCCATTTGCGAAAGCTCTCCGGCTTCTGCGAGCCGTAAAAGGTCGCATTGATCTCGATCGAAGTCAGGTGGCTCGAGGCGTAGCTCAGCTCCTTCGCCTGCGCGAGCCCCTCCGGATAGAACACGCCGCGCCACGGCGCGTAATTCCAGCCGCCGACGCCGATGTAAATTTTTCCTATCTTTGTTGCCATCGCGGACGCCTTATTTATTCGGCAAGCGGTGCGTCACACCGCTGTCACCGCGCGCGACAATACTTCAACCACGCCGCGGCGGTAAGTGCTCGACCCGCTTAGTGGCAGGCCACAGCGGCCGGTGACGCCGGATGAACGCGCACCGATCGTTTGTGGTCGTTTCTTTTTTCCGGCTGCGTTTTTGACCCGCTATCCCCAAACAGCAAAAGGCCCGGGATCGCTCCCGGGCCTTCGCATGTCCACGTCGCCTGACGTGAAGACTTAGAAGTCCATGCCACCGCCCGGCGGCATGGCCGGCATGGCGTCTTTCTTCTTCGGCAGCTCGGCGACCATCGCCTCGGTGGTGATGAGGAGGCCCGCGACCGAGGAGGCGCCTTGCAGCGCCTGGCGCACGACCTTGGTCGGGTCGATGATGCCCTTCTTGACCATGTCGACATAGGTGCCGCCCTGAGCGTCGAAGCCGAAGGCGTAGGCTTCGTTCTCCAGGATCTTGCCGACGATGACCGAGCCGTCTTCGCCGGCGTTGGTCGCGATCTGGCGGGCCGGCGCCTGCAGCGCCTTGCGCACGATTTCGACGCCGTGCTTCTGGTCCTCGTTGTGGGTGCGGACCTTCTTCAGCGCCTCGGTGGCGCGCAACAGCGCGACGCCGCCGCCCGGCAGGATGCCTTCCTCGACCGCGGCGCGGGTCGCATGCATCGCGTCATCGACGCGGTCCTTGCGCTCCTTCACCTCGACCTCGGTCGCGCCGCCGACGCGGATCACCGCGACGCCGCCGGCGAGCTTGGCGAGCCGTTCCTGCAGCTTCTCGCGGTCGTAGTCGGAGGTGGTCTCCTCGATCTGCGCCTTGATTTGCGCAATACGGGCCTCGATGTCGGCCTTCTTGCCGGCGCCGTTGACGATCGTGGTGTTTTCCTTGTCGATCATCACCTTCTTGGCCTTGCCGAGCATCGCCACCGTGACGTTGTCGAGCTTGATGCCGAGGTCTTCGGAGATGGCCTGGCCGCCGGTGAGGATGGCGATATCCTGCAGCATGGCCTTGCGGCGATCACCAAAACCCGGCGCCTTCACGGCCGCGACCTTGAGGCCGCCGCGCAGCTTGTTGACGACGAGCGTGGCGAGAGCCTCGCCTTCGACGTCCTCGGCGACGATGAGAAGCGGCTTGCCGGTCTGCACGACGGCTTCGAGCAGCGGCAGCAGCTCATTGAGCGCCGAGAGCTTCTTCTCGTTGATGAGGATGTAGGCGTCGTCCATCTCCACGCGCATCTTGTCGGCGTTGGTGATGAAGTAGGGGGAGATGTAGCCGCGGTCGAACTGCATGCCCTCGACGACGTCGAGTTCGGTCTCGAGCGACTTGGCCTCTTCGACCGTGATGACGCCCTCGTTGCCGACCTTCTTCATCGCTTCGGCGAGGAACTGGCCGATCTCCTTGTCGCCGTTGGCGGAGATGGTGCCGACCTGGGCGATTTCTTCGTTCGAGGTGACCTTCTTGGAGTTCTTCTTGAGTTCCTCGACCACGGTCTCGACCGCGAGGTCGATGCCGCGCTTCAAGTCCATCGGGTTCATGCCGGCGGCGACCGCCTTGGAACCTTCCTTGACGATGGCGGCGGCGAGCACGGTCGCCGTGGTGGTGCCGTCACCGGCGATGTCGGAGGTCTTGGACGCGACCTCGCGCACCATCTGCGCGCCCATGTTCTCGAACTTGTCCTCGAGCTCGATCTCCTTGGCGACGGTGACGCCGTCCTTGGTGATGCGGGGCGCGCCGAACGACTTGTCGATGACGACGTTGCGGCCCTTGGGGCCGAGCGTGACCCGCACCGCGTTGGCGAGGGTGTCGACGCCGCGCAGCATCTTGTCGCGCGCGTCGACGGAAAATCTGACTTCCTTGGCAGCCATGTGAATCTCTCCTGGTTTCCAGTCGTCACCCTGAGGTGCGAGCGGCTATGCCGCGAGCCTCGAAGGGCCAACCTTTGAGGCAACTTCTGGCACTGAGAGCCATCCTTCGAGGGCCGCTTCGCGGCCGCCTCAGGATGACGTTGTGAGTTGGGTTACGCGGCCTTCTTCTTCGCGGCGGGCTCGTCGAGCACGCCCATGATGTCGGACTCCTTCATGATCAGGAGATCCTGGCCATCGATCTTGACCTCGGTGCCCGACCATTTGCCGAACAGCACGCGGTCGCCGACCTTGATGTCGATCGGGATGAGCTTGCCGGCTTCGTCGCGCCCGCCCGGGCCGACGGCGATGACTTCGCCTTGCGACGGCTTTTCCTGGGCGGTGTCGGGGATGATGATGCCGCCGGCAGACTTGGCTTCGGCATCAATGCGCTTGACGACGACGCGGTCGTGAAGCGGACGAAACTTCATGGTGTCCTCCTAAGTTTATGAAAACACGAGGGGTTTGGATGCGCGGCCCGCGTGCGTTGCATTCCCTCGGCGAACCGCTTGGCGCGACATAAGGGCGCTAACGATGGCCGCAAGAGGGCCGTGCAAAATTTTTAGCACTCATCGGGGGTGATTGCCAACAGCATTGCCGGGGTTCTGGTTAACGCGTTCGGTTCCCGCGGTTCGCGAAAATTTCAACGGTCGGAACTTGGGAACTCAGTCCCAGAAATTGCCGTTGGCCCATAAGTTGGAACCCACGGCCGCCGGCTTGGTAGCAATGTCCGGGCTATGCTGCTAATGCCTTGAGAATACACAACTTATTCATTTTTCGGGCTTGCAATGACTGTGTGGGTTTCGTGACAATGGCGCGTGACTTGGGGACTGGAGGACGGCGATGGTTTGCGAAGACTTTCGTCTACAGCTCGAAGGCTATGGACTGACCACGGCCAACATTCTTTACCGGCGGCCGGACCATCCGTGGCTGTTACAAACTTACGTCTGGCAGGACTACGATCTTCATCCGGTATTTCCGGCGCTGAACAAGTTCCTCAATTTCTGGCTGGAAAAGCTCGAGGGACCGTTGCACTCGGTGACGGTCGCCCATTCGCGGCTGATCAAGCCCGCCGAGCTGCGCGCGGTCGCCGGCGAGTTCCGGTTGCATTGAGGCACCTCTTCCGCGAAGCGATGCGGCCCAGCGGATTGGCTTTCAAGCGCGCGGCTTGTCGGCCATAATTGGGCCATGGCGCAAGAACTGACAGGCCGCACGCTTTACCGCGGCGAGGCCGGTTACGAAGAGGCCCGCTCGGCCGCCGTCAAAAACGCGCGCTTGCCGCACCGATTTCCCGACGTCATCGTGCAGGCGGCGAGCGATGCCGACGTTATCGCCGCCGTGCGCCTCGCCAAACGCAACGGTCTCAAGATCGGCGTGCGCTCCGGCGGCCACAGTTGGGCCGGTGCCTTCCTGCGCGACGGCGGCATGTTGATCGACCTCTCGCGGATGAATGCACTCGTCGTCGACCGCGAGGCGCGCACCGCAGAAATTCAGCCAGGGCTGATCGGCACCGAGCTCAACCGCACGCTTGCCAAATACGATCTGTGCTTTCCCACCGGCCACTGCATGAGCGTCGGGCTCGGTGGCTTCCTGCTGCAGGGCGGGTTCGGCTGGAATTCGCGGGCATGGGGCCCGGCCTGCGTCAGCGTTCGCGCAATCGATGTCGTCACCGCCGACGGTGAGATGTGGCACGCCGACGCCAGGCGCAGTGCCGATCTGTTATGGGCGGCGCGCGGTGCCGGGCCGGGATTCTTCGGCGTGGTGACGCGGTTTTATCTGACGGTTTATCCGCGCCCGAAGGCGTTTCTGAAAAGCGATTATGTCTACCCGATCGAGGTCTATGACGAGGTTTTGCGCTTCGTACATGCGGTCCAGCCGAAACTGTCCCGCGCCATGGAGTGTCTGGTCTTCACCCGCCGCGACATTCTCGGGCATCAGGGGCCCGGCGCGCTCTTGACCGCGCCCGTGATCGCCGACACCGAAGAGGAGGCGCGTGCGGCGCTCGCCATTCTCGAGCAATGCCCGGTGCGGGCCAAGGCGGTGATGACCGATGTGAACGCCTCGGGCTCGCTCGACCGATGGCTGCAGGCCGGCGAAGATCTGCTTTATCCGCCGGGCGCGCGCTACGCCGCCGACAATATGTGGACGCACGCGCCGGTCGAGGCGCTCCTTCCCGGCATGCGCGACATCGCGCGCACGCTGCCCGACGCGCCCTCGCACATGATGTGGATGCTGTGGGGCCCGACCGAGCCGCGGCCCGACATGGCGTTCTCCATGGAAGACGACCTCTACATCGCGCTCTATTCGGTCTGGCGGGACGAGCGCGAAGACGCCCGGCATCAGGCCTGGGTCACCGATCATATGAAGGCATTGGAGCCGCTCGCCAGCGGCATTCAGCTCGCCGACGAGAATCTCGGCGCGCGGCCGTTCAAGTTCATCGCCGAGGCGAACCTCGCACGTCTCGAAGCGCTGCGGGCGAAATACGATCCCGGCGGCCTGTTCCATACCTACATGGGCAAATATTTGGGCACGCCGCGCGGCGGGTAGGCGTGCTTGTGGTCTTGCGCTTTCTCCGGCAGATCCACCTCTACCAAAACGCGGTGCGAGCCAACAGAACCGGGAGGAAACAATCGTGGCAACCATCGTGCTCGCCCACGGCGCCTGGTCGTCGGCGTGGGCGTGGAAAAAGGTGCGGCCGCTGATGGCGGCGGCGGGACATGATTTCTTCGCGCCGAGCTATACAGGGCTTGGTGAGCGCGCGCATCTTGCTAATCCGGCGAATGATCTCGACACGCACATCGAGGACGTGCTCGGCGTGCTCGCGTACGAGGATCTCCACGACGTTGTCCTGATCGGCCACAGCTACGGCGGGATGGTGGCGACGGGCGTCGCCGATCGCGCCCGCGAGCGCATCGCGAAGCTCGTCTATCTCGACGCCTTCGTGCCAGCGGACGGTCAGGCGCTGGTCGATTTTCTGCCGCCGGAAGGGGAACGGCGGCGGCTTCTGGACAGCGTCGGCGCGGGCGACGGCTGGCGCGTCACGCCTAATCCGGTGCCGCCCGATACCTCGGCCGAGACGTCGCCTGGATCATGAAATTCCGTCTGCCGCAATCCGTCAAATGTTTCGTCCAGCCGCTCCGCCTGCAGGCGCCACCGACGCTGCCGCGCATCTACATTCACTGCCTGCGCTATGCGGAGCACAAACCGTTCGCGCAGTTCGCGGCGCGTGCGCAAACAGAACCGGGGTGGACAGTCCACGATCTCGACGCCAGCCACAGCCCCAATGTCACCGCGCCCGCAGCGCTGATGGCGGTGCTCGATCGCATCGTGACGGAATAGAGCGAGCGGCTGCGGCAAAATAATCCTGAGATTTTGCCACTTGCGTCGCTTGTACGCCGCGCCTTTAGTCTCACTGAGGCGACTGTTCGGGGGCGATTGTTTCGGCCGCGATGGTTCGGTCAGCTCACCATCCCCACGATCGCCCCCAACAGACACGTCGTCAGCGTGCCGGAGAGGATCGATTTCAAGCCCAGCGACACCACTTCGTCGCGCTTCTCCGGGCACATGGTCGCGAGCCCGGCGATCATGATGCCGAGCGAGCCGAAATTGGCGAAGCCGCACATGGCGTAGAGCATGATCAGCCGCGAGCGCGGATCGAGCGTGCCGGGCGGGAGCGCCGCGAGCTGCAGATAGGCGACGAGTTCGTTGAGGATCGTTTTGATCCCCATCAGCCCGCCGGCGGCGACGGCCTGCGACCACGGCACGCCGAGCAGCCAGCACACCGGCGCCATCACCCAGCCGAGCACGCGCTGCAGCGTCAGCGGCGCGCCGAGAAAATCGGGCAACAGGCTGAGGATCGAGTTGGTGAGCGAAACCAGCGCGATGAACACGATCAGCATGGCGACGATGTTGAGGAGAAGTTCGAGCCCGGCCACGGTGCCGATGACGATCGCATCCATGGTCGAACTCGCCGGCTGCTCGAGTTCGCCGATGAGCGCGTCGGTGCGGTTCTCGCCGGAGTCGGGCACCATGATCAGGCTGATGAGGATCGCCGCCGGCGCGCCGAGGATCGAGGCGACCGCGATGTGGCCGGCGGCATCGGGGATCGCGGAGCTGAGGATGGTGGCGTAGAGGACGAACACCGTGCCGGCGATGCCGGCCATGCCGCCTGTCATCACCACGAACATTTCGCCGCGCGAAAGTTTCGCCAGATAGGGCCGGATGAACAGCGGCGCCTCGACCTGGCCGACGAAAATATTGGCCGCGGTCGAGAGGCCGACCGCGCCGCCGACGTTAAGCGTGCGGGTCAGCGCCCAGGAAAAGCCGCGCACGATCGGCGGCATGATGCCCCAGTAGAACAACAGCGAGGAGAGGACGCTCATCACCAGCACGACGGGGAGCGCCTGGAACGCCAGAATGAAATCCGACCCCGGCGTCTTCGGCGCGAACGGCAGCGGCCCGCCGCCGATATAGCCGAACACGAAACCGGTGCCGGCCCGCGTCGCCGCCGCGATCGCCGTCACCGCGTCGTTGATCCACACGAACGCGACCTTGACCTGCGGCACCTTGAGGAGAAGCACCGCGAGCGCAATGGTGACGACGAGTCCGATCGCCGCCTGCCGCCACGACACCGCGCGCCGGTTCTCGCTGATAAGCACGCAAAAAGAATGATGGCGACGATCCCGGCCGCCGATTGCAGGTTCTGCATGATGGATAAGCCCCGATTCCCCGGACTGGAGCGAGTGTAGCGCGGCGTCCGCGGATTCGTCAGGTCCGGGTGTGGACGTCGGAGCGGGGCAGGCGCGTACTCCCGCGGCGCGCCAGCGCCTCGTCCTCCCGCTTGCGGGAGAGGGTGGGGGTGAGGGCAATGTTCACGTTGCGACAGCGTCCTTATGGTGGTGACGCGCCGTCATCCTGAGGTGCGACCCCCGACTTGATCGGGGGAGCCTCGAAGGATGCTGCCGCAGCGCCGGGGCCGTGCGTCCTTCGAGGCTCGGCGCGGAGCTTGTCATCGGGCCGGCCACTTCGGGCCGGACCCGTTGGCGCCGAGCACCTCAGGATGACGAGGCATTCGCGTCATTGCGGCGCCGGATATCGCGTCCCGGTGCAGCGGCAAAATATATCCTGGCGGCGACGCCGGCGAATATCGGCGCGCCCGAACGCGCCGCACGCCAGTGCCTGCCGCGCGATTTTTATGCGCAGACGACGGCGCAAGCCGTCGCCGACGGACTGCCGCCCAGCTGCGTCACTTTGGCCTGATCTCATTGTCACTTGCTTCGTGCCGAGCCTCGGCGGCAATAATTCCTACATCATGGTGCATAGAATCGATCGCTCGAAACCTCACCGAATGTAACGTATGTAACGTCCCCGAATGCAACGTCCCGAATAAGGAGAATGCCGTCATGGCAACCACAAAGCAGACGACGAACAAGAAACGCAGGAGCAAAGCCGGTCCGGTGTTGGGGGCGGCCGGATTGTCGCTCTCGCTGGCGGGCGCCGCGTCGGCGACGACCGGTACGCCGGCACCGGACGCGGTGACGCGGCCGGCCTTGGTCGGTCACGCCATCATGCTGCGCGAAGAGGAAATCGCCAACGTCAGCTTGGCGACGTTCTATGTGTTCGACCGAGACAATGCCCCGACGGTCAAGCCCCACGCGCGGCTTGCGATGGGCGCCTGCGGCGGTTGCGGCTGCGGCGGTTGCGGCGGATGCGGCTGCTGGACGGGCACCAATTACACGACGTCGGTGATTGGCGGCGATGTCTATGGGCCCTATGAGC
The DNA here is from genome assembly GCA_963836095.1 of uncultured Pseudomonadota bacterium. Taxonomy (GTDB): domain Bacteria; phylum Pseudomonadota; class Alphaproteobacteria; order Rhizobiales; family Xanthobacteraceae; genus BOG-931. The sequence goes on along the minus strand of CAWIHU010000006.1, from coordinate 33,363 downwards.
CGAGGCCTGTGCATAAGCACAAGCACGGATCGAAGCGCGCGAAGAACCGTTAAGACCCGCGCGGCGGCCCGCCGCCCGCATTTCCGTCGCCGTGGTTCTGGGCGAAAAACACCGTCAGATCCCACGAGTTGCGGATGTTGACGAGGATCAGAAGGATCAGCCCGCCGGCCAAAAGCGGCGGGCCGATCTCGGAACGCGTGCCAATCAGTACGGCGCCGGCAAGCGCCGCGGCATAGGCGACCGGGGGGCCGGCGCCGTAAGCGAGGCGATCGTCGATGTCGGTCGCGTTGCTGCGCAGCACGCGGACCATGAGGAAGATCGCATAGGCGAGGCCCGCGGCTGCGCTGATGCCGACGATGACCGCGAGCGAAATGTCGGTGTTGACGGGCACGAGCGCGACGAGGCTCACGAACAGCACGTAGGTGTAGTGCACCAGCACCGGGCTGGTGAAGGTGCGGGTGGGGCTGCCGCGCCGGGCGCTGAGCCGGCCGGTCGCGATCGAGGCGGCGACGAACAGGAGCGCCACCAGCGCCGCCGCCGCGGTGCCGAGCAAACCGTAAAATTCGTGCCAGTGTTCGAGCATGGGAGGTTCTGAAAACCGGTCAGCCCCGCCCGACGAACGGCATCTTGTTCGCCATCACGGTCATGAACAGCACGTTGGTGTCGAGCGGCAGGCTTGCCATGTAGACCACGGCGCGGCCGACGTCGTCGACGTTCATGCGCTCCTCCGGCATGGTGCGGCCGTCCGCCTGCAGCATGCCGACCGCCATCTTCTCGGTCAGCGGGGTCGCAGCGTTGCCGATGTCGATCTGGCCGCAGCAGATGTCGTAGGCGCGGCAATCGAGCGCGGTCTGTTTGGTGAGCCCGGTGACCGCGTGTTTGGTCGCGGTGTAGGCGGCGCTGCCGGGCCGCGGCGCGTGGGCGGAGATCGAGCCGTTGTTGATGATGCGGCCGCCGCGCGGCTCCTGCGCCTTCATGATCTTCACCGCTTCCTGGGTGCACAGAAACACGCCGGTCAGATTGGTGGCGACGATATGCAGCCAGCGCTCCAACGGCACCTCCTCGAGCGGCGTCGCGCGCATGCTGATGCCGGCGTTGTTGAACAGAAGATCGAGCCGGCCGAAGCTGTCCTTGGTCGCGGCGAACAAGGCGCGGATCGAGGCCGCATCGGTCACGTCGGTCGGCACCGACGAGGGTCTCGCCGGCGGCTTCCTTGGCCACGCCTTCGAGCGCGTCCTGGCGGCGCCCGGCGAGCACGACCTTGTAGCCCTCCTGCGACAAAGCGAGCGCCGCCGCCTTGCCGATGCCGCTGCCGGCTCCCGTCACCACCGCGATCTTTTGTCCGGACATCGGCGTCTCCTCTCGTACCTCGGACACCGTAGCCCGGATTGCGCCGAGCGCAATCCGGGCGGGAGCGCGAGGCCGACGGAGTTGTTGATTTGGTCGCGGCCGACCCCGGATCGCGCGGCGCGCGATCCGGGCTACGAGGCCAGCGCGATTTCCTCGTCGGGGTTGCGGACCCGATAGTCGTCGGGCGCGGCGAGCCGCTTGGTGATGTCGCCGGCGGGGCCGGGCCGGCCGAAGCGATAGCCCTGCATCGAGTGCACGCCGGCGGCGCGCAGGAAGAGATGCTGCTCGGCGTTCTCGACGCCTTCGGCGGTGACCTTCATGCCCAGCCCGCGGCCGAGGCTGACGACGGCGTGCACGATGGCCGCGGCATCGGGCGCCTTCTCGATCGCGCGCACGAAGCTCGAATCGATCTTGAGCTTGTCGAACGGGAAACGCCGCAGATAGAGCAGGCTCGAATAGCCGGTGCCGAAATCGTCGAGCGCGAAACGCACGCCGATCGCCTTGAGCCGCATCATCGACAGTTCCGCGGTCTCGAAGTTGCCGAGCAGGGTGCTCTCCGTCAGCTCGAGTTCGAGCCGGTTCGCCTCGAACCGGGTCTCCGCGAGGATGCGTTCGACCACTTCGACGAAATCGGAGCGGCGGAATTGCAGCGGCGAAACGTTGACGGCGACCGTGAGTCCCGGCCAGTTGCGGCCGTCGAGACAGCCGCGGCGCAGCATCCATTCGCCGAGTTCGATGATGATGCCGGAGTGCTCGGCGACCGGGATGAATTCGGACGGCGGAATTTCGCCGGCGGTCGGATGGGTCCAGCGCGCCAGCGCCTCGACGCCGACCACGGTGTCGCCGGAGACGTTGACGATCGGCTGATAGGCCGCCCGCAGGCTGTCGTTCCGGATCGCCTGCAACAGATCGCCTTCGAGCAGCTTGCGCTTGGACAGGTCGGCATCCATCGCCGTATCGTAGATGCAGGCGCGGTTGCGGCCTTCGTTCTTGGCGCGGTAGAGCGCCATGTCGGCATAGCGCAGAATGTCGGCGGCGTCGCCTGGCGCGGCGGTCGATCACGGCGATGCCGACCGAGGCGCCGATGATGATGTTGTGGCCGTTGATGGCGTAGGGCGCGCACACCGCGGCGATGATGCGCCCGGCGATCGCCTGCAGCGAATAGGAGTCCGACGCGCAGACGGTGATGATGGCGAATTCGTCGCCGCCGAGCCGGGCGACGAGGTCGTCGCCGCGCATCACCCGGCTCAGGCGCTGCGTGACGTTGAGAATGAGCTCGTCGCCGATGTGATGGCCGAGCGTGTCGTTCACGTCCTTGAAGTGGTCGAGGTCGATGTAGAACACCGCCGCCGACGGACCGCCGCGACGCACTTCCTCGATGACGTTCTCCAGCCGCTCGCCGAAGCAGATGCGGTTGGGCAGGCCGCAGACCGGATCGTGCAAGGCGAGGTGGCGCAGCTGGGTTTCGCCGGCCGCGATCGTCTGCGCGGTCCGCCGCATGTAGCGCATGACGAGCCCGACCATCAGCGCGAAGCCGACGATCGCCACCACGATGAAGGGCAGAACCCTCGCGACGATCTCGCCGCCGGGCCGCGTCGGCGTCCACGCGAAGCGTGCGATAGTGTCGCCGCCGGCGCCGGTGATCGCGCTCGCCTGTTCGGTTTTGCCGGGCGCCGCGCCGCCGATCATGTGCAGGCCAGGGAGCGCGAGGCGCTGCCCGATCTCGGCGACCATGTCGTCGTCGAGATATTTGACCGAGACCACGATCGGCGCGCCGTCATTCCCTGCGGCAAGCTCGGCGTCGGAGCCGGTCGCCACCGCCGCGACGATCGCCGGCCGGCCGCGGAACCGCTCGATCAGGGCCAAATGGCGGCCGGGCTCGAGGGGATTGTCGGCGCCGGCGACCGCAACGACGCCAGGCGGCATCGCGCCGAGGCGGGAGCGCATGAGCGCGAGGACATCCGCCAGCTCCCGCGGCAGATCGGCCGCGGGAGGATCGCTCGCCGCGGCGGCCGGCGGATATTTGATCTGGTCGGCGCCGTCGACCACGACGACGAGGTCGTGGCCGAAGAAGGTCCGCAGCCAGGTGACCAGGCTGCGCTCGACCCATTGCGGGTCGTAATCGGTGCGGATGGCGGTCGCGGCGTTCGGCCGGGCGGCAATGCCGTCGAGTTCGCGCAACACCCGCGCGCCGCGCTGGGCGAGGGCCTGCTCGATCAGGTTCTGCTCGCGGCGCTGCGAAACTTCATCGGCTCGTTGCGCCGCGGTCAATACCGCAACGACCACGCAAACGATCGCGACGGCGACGATGATGACGATGGGAACGACGAGGCTCGGACGCGCTCGGTCCAGACGCGATCCCGCGCGTTCCTCGGCGATCTGTGCCCGCGCCGAAGTGATCACGCTCCCATCCCTGCCGAAAGAACACTGCCTGGCGAAAGACCGTTGCCTGCCGAACAATCGTTGGGCAGGACGGTAGGGCAGAATGGTTGCAAATCGTTTCCAGGCCGGCGGAATACGCGCTTTCCGCCATCCGCCCGTCGAATTTCGCGGCGAGAGTTAATGGCGGGTAAATTTCCCGGCGCGTCGCGGTCTGAGGCGTCAGCGTCAGCGCTTGTTGCGATAGGGCGGCCGCGGAATGGCGATATGGGCGGCCCGCAGCGCCGCCGACCAGCGCTCGCGCAGATCGGAGAAATACGCCTCGCCCGGCTCGATGCGATAGATCAATTCGGCGTCGCAGGCGTCGCGCCGCACCACCAGGAGATCGATCGGCATGCCGACGCTGAGGTTCGAGCGCATGGTGGAATCGATCGAGACCAGCCCGACCTTGAGCGCGTCGTAGAGATCCATCTCGTAGCCGATGGCGCGATCGAGCACCGGCTTGCCGTATTTGTGCTCGCCGATCTGCAGATAGGGCGTGTCGGTCGTGCATTCGATGAAATTGCCGGCGGAATAGATCATGAACAGCCGCATGCGCTCGCCCGCGATCTGGCCGCCGAACAGGAAGGAGACGTCGAACTTGACGTCGGAGGCTTCGAGCGCCTTGCCCTCGGTGTCGTGAATGGTGCGGATGGCGTGGCCGACGCGCTGGGCGGCCTGAAACATGGTCGGCGCGTTCATCAGGGTCTCGCGCTCGCCATTGTCCGGATTGTCGAACCCTTCGGTCAGTATGCTCAGGACCGTCTGGCTGATCGACAGGTTGCCGGCGGCGGCGATCGCCATGATGCGCTTGCCCGTATCCTTGAAGACGTGGAGCTTGCGGAAGGTGGCGATGTTGTCGACGCCGGCATTGGTGCGCGTGTCGGCGAACATCACCAGTCCCTCGCGCACGAGAATTCCGCAACAATAGGTCATCAGGCGTCCTGGCTCCCCGCTGGCGTGGTTATATCGGCAGCCGTCGGCGCGCGGCAATGGCGGAGGCGGCGGGGCGCGGTTGGCCTTCGGCCAACCCTATTGATCGACCTTGACGGCAATCTCCAGGCTCTCGTCGCCGTGGCCGTACCTCGTACCGCGGACCGGTGCGGCGCCTTCGGCATCGAGGCCGATGGCAACGCGCACATAGGCGTCGGTCGGACAGGCGCCGATGACGGGGTCGAAGCCGACCCAGCCGAGGCTCGGAACATAGGCCTCCGCCCAGGCGTGCGTGCCCTCATGCGTGCCTTGCGCCAGTTCGCCATCGGGGCATCGATACCCGGAGACGTAGCGCGCCGGAATGTCGAGGCAGCGGGTCGCGCCGATGAAGATGTGGGTCAGATCCTGGGTCGAGCCGCGCTGACGCGCGAATGCCGCCGTGGCCGTCGTCGTCGCCTGCGCGGGATCGTGAGCCATGTCCTCGTGCAGGCGGGCGAGGAGCTCGTGCAGGACGCCGAGCACGTCGCCGCCGTCGGCGCCGCGAATGCCCAGCGCCAAGTCCCGCATCGCCGTGTCGGCCTGCGTGACGGCGGTGTCGCGCAGGAACAAGGTCGGCGGAAACCGCTCGACGGCGCCGCGCACGACCCCGTCGGTGTTCTGCGTTTCCGCCTCGCCGTCGACCTCGACGCGCAATTCGTCGAACGGGCCGTCGGCGGAGAACACGTGGGTGAGATTGCCGAACGCGTCCTCGTGGGCGGCGAGCCGCACGTCGGCGGACACGTCGATGCGCCAGCGGATCACGTATTGGCCGTCATGGTTGCGCGGGGTCAGCCGCAGCACCTGGATCACGCCGGTCGCGGGCGGATCGTAGCGGTGGACCGTGGTGTGGGCGATGCGCAGGCGCATGCAGCGAACGGATGCCGGAGGACGGGCGGTCTAAGGGAGATGATAGACGACGCAACGCCGTTTTGTCCTCACTCCTTTATGGTCGTCCTCCGCTTATTGCAGATATTGCTGGGCGATCGCGGTGCCGAGCCGGTTATTGTCCTCGACGAAATCGTCGATGAACTCGTGCAGCCCGGTCTGGAAGATCTCCTCGATGCGGCTGTTTTCGAGCCGCGCCCTTATGGTGCGGGCCTGGCGCTGCGCCGGTCCCTGGCGGCCATAGGCGTTGCCGATGCGGTCGAGGTTCTGCACCAGGTTCTCGTAGCAGCTCGCCAGCGAGCGCGGCATCTCGTCCTTGAGCATCAACAGGTCGGCGACGAGCCACGGCTTGACGTTGGCGCGGTAGACCCAGTGATAGGCGGTGAGCGCCGACACCGAGCGCAGGATCGCCGCCCATTGGAAATAATCGAGCGGGCCGCCGACCTGCTCCTGCGCCGGCAACAGCAGGTGATATTTGACGTCGAGAATGCGCGCGGTGTTGTCGGCGCGCTCCATGAAGACGCCGAGCCGCGAGAACCAATAGGCGTCGTTGCGCAGCATGGTGCGGTAGGCCGAGCCGTCGAAGCGCAGCGAGGATTCCTGCACCCAGCGCAGGAAGCGGGCGAATTCCTCGCGCGAGCGCGGCCCGTTGCCCCATTTCTTGAGCTCGAGCCAGGCGCTGTTGATGGTGTCCCACATCTCGATCGTCAGCGCCGTGCGCACCGAGCGCGCATTGATGCGGGCGGTCTCGAAGCAGTTGCGGATCGAGGACGGATTCGCGGTCGAGAAGGCGAGGAACTCGGTGACGGTCTCCTCGTTCGCCTCCGAATAGGTGGCGAAGAAGGCGTTGGCGCAGCCGGCGGTGGCGACCGCGGATTCCCATTCGTTGGAGGCGCCGACATAGGCGAGCGGCAACGCGGTGAGCCGGTAGGTGGTGTCGAGGATGCGGGCGAGATATTCGGCGCGCTCGACGTAGCGGGCGAGCCAGAAAAGATTGTCGGCCGTGCGAGACAGCATGCTCTACTCCTGACCTCCGCCGCGGGCGCGGGAAGGCGTCTTCATCCGTGCAACACCCAGGTATCCTTGGTGCCGCCGCCCTGGCTCGAATTGACGACCAGCGAGCCTTTCTTCATCGCCACGCGGGTGAGGCCGCCGGGCACGATGCGGACCTGGTCGCGGCCGGACAGCACGAACGGGCGCAGGTCGACGTGACGCGGCGCCACGCCTTCCTCGACGCAGGTCGGACAGGTCGACAACGCCAAGGTCGGCTGGGCGATGAAGTTCTTCGGGTCGGATTTGAGCTTGGCGCGGAACGCCGCGATCGCCGCCTTGTCGGCCTTCGGCCCGATCAGCATGCCGTAGCCGCCCGAGCCGTGCACCTCCTTCACCACCAGTTCCTCGAGGTGGTCGAGCACATAAGCGAGATGCTCGCCCTCGCGGCAGCGCCAGGTCGGCACGTTTTTCAGAAGCGGCTCCTCGCCGAGATAGAACCGCACGATGTCCGGCATGTAGCTGTAGACCGCCTTGTCGTCGGCGATGCCGGTGCCGACCGCATTGGCGAGCGTGATGTTGCCGGCCTGGTAGGCCGATATCAGGCCGGGCACGCCGAGCGCGCTGTCGGGCCGGAACACCAGAGGGTCGAGGAAATCGTCGTCGATGCGGCGATAGATGACGTCGACGCGCTTGAGGCCCTCGGTGGTGCGCATGAAAACGACGTCGTTCTTGATCACGAGGTCGCGGCCCTCGACCAATTCGACGCCGAGCTTGTCGGCCAGGAACGAATGCTCGTAATAGGCGGAATTGTAGACGCCGGGGGTCAAGAGAACCACGGTCGGCTCGGCCGAAGCGGTCGGCGGCGCCACCGATTTCAGCGTCTGCAGGAGTTCGTCCGGATAGTTCTCGACCGGCGCCACGCGGTAGCGCGAGAACAATTCGGGAAACAGCCGCAGCATGATCTCGCGGTTCTCCAGCATGTAGGAGACGCCGGACGGCGTGCGCGCATTGTCCTCGAGCACGTAGAAATTGTCGGCGTCGACCCGCACGATGTCGATGCCGGCGACATGGACGTAGATATCGTGCGGCACCTTCTGGCCGTTCATTTCCGGGCGGAACACCGGGTTCTGAAACACCAGGTCCTCCGGCACCACGCCGGCTCTGAGGATCTCGCGGCGGCCGTAAACGTCCTTGATGTAGGCGTTGATCGCCTTGACGCGCTGCTCCAGGCCGCGCTCCAGCGTCTCCCATTCCGCCGCGGCGAGAATGCGCGGGATGACATCGAACGGGATCAGGCGCTCCTGCGCCTCGGGGTCGCCATAGACCGCGAAGGTGATGCCGATGCGGCGGAAGATGAGCTCCGCCTCGCGCCGGCGGAAGTCGAGCACGTCGGGAGTGACCTGGCCCAGCCATTGCGACAGTTCCGCATAAGCCGGCCGCACGTCACCGCCGCTGCCCGTCATCTCGTCGAACATTTCGGTCCCCCCGGCCGCTCCATTTCACCCCCACAATCCTTTGGCGCCGACCTCTGCATAGCAATCTTTACGCCAACTCAGGACGATAGGGGGAGGGGCCGCCAATCGGCATAAGGTAGCCCCCGACCATTGCTCACATTTTAGGCGGTTTGAACATAAGCGCGGCGAAGGCATCGTTGAATTTCGCCTCATTGAGCTTGGCCGATCCACTTGGCGATCGTCGGCCAGACCTCACGCAAATTGCGCGAGCCCATGAACAGCCCGACATGACCGCCCGGCACGAGTTTTTTCTCGATTTTGTCCTTCGGCGTGCCAAGATATTTGGCGGCATCAAGAACCTGCTCGGGCGTCGTGATGTCATCGTCTGCGCCTGCGAGCAAATAGGCCGGACATGTGATATCGTGGAGATTAAGCTTACGGCCCAGCCCGACGAACTCCCCCTTGGCGAGCCGGTTCTCCTTGAATAGTTGCTGGATGACCTGGAGATACCAACGCCCCGGCAGATCGATGGGGTTCTCGTACCAGCTGTTGAATGTCTCTTCTTTGGCCACGTAAATTGGATCGTCGATGTGTTCATAAAGATCGACGTGGTCCTGAATGTAATGCTGCTCGGGATGCATGTTCTTCCAGCCCTGCAGCATGTACTTACCCATCATGAGACCGCCGCCGAGCCCCACCAACTCCTCGTAGAATGACATCTGGGATTCATGAACCATGCGCTTGATCGGCCCGTTGCCGGCGTCGGTGTCGATCGGCGCTCCCGCCAGCACAAGAGAGTTCACTTTGTCGGGGAAACGCGCGGCCACCATGGCTGCGACCCATCCGCCCTGGCAAAGGCCGACAAGGTTCACGCGGCCGCCGAGGTCGTCGATCGCGACGACGATCTCGGAAAGATAGTTGTCGATTTCGAGATCCTTCATGTCGTCGGTCGCCGGCTTCCAGTCGGTCAGCGCGACGTGGCCGATGCCGTTGGCGAGGAGCGTCTCGATCAGGCTCTGGCCCTTGTGGTAATCGGCGATCATGGCGGTGTGCCCGGCATGCGGTGCATCGACCAAAGTCGGCGTGGGGCCGGTGCCGGCGCCCGCCGCGCCGTAATCGCGCAGCGTCATCGTCCGCAGCTCGAGCCGCGCGCGGTTCGGCGTCGCGAGCTTGGGGCGCAGCTCGTCGTGGATCTTGATCTCTTCCTCGACGAATTCGAGGTTCTTGGCGTAAAGCTCGGCGCCGCTTTCGGCGAGCGCCGCTGCCATCGCCACCGGCCAGAACGCCGGCACGCTGGTGAGTGCGAATTCGGAAGCCTTGACGGCTGGCTTTGTCTTTGGTGGCATTTGCTGGACACGCGGGTTCGAATGGTCGGCCGCGACGCAGCCTCGAGTGAAAATGATGAGCTCGGCGGCGGCGTTCGAGAGCCGAGCGGTCGACGCATCGACAGTATCACCGTCAACGTCGTTTTGTTCCCTGATCGGAGGTCGCGGCAGTAGCCCGCCCCCGCTTGACGATCGCTTCCGCGCCGGTGATGAGATCGAGCAGTTCCGACGTGATCTCGCTCTGCCGTTCCTGGCGGGCGGTCTGGCGCAGTTGCGACAGTTTCTTGGTGACATTGTCGTGCGCGGAGTCCATCGCGGCAAAGCGCGCGGCGTTCTCGCTGGCGATCGATTCGACGGCGGCCTCGGTCAAGAGCGCGAAGACGTATTCGGCCATCAGCTTTTCGACCAGCGGCCGCGGCGCCAGATTGTGCAGTGGCGGCTGGCGCGGTGGCGCGGCCGACAGAGCTTTGACGTCGAGCGGCAACAGCAGGCGTTGCGCGATCGTCGCTGCGCCCGCGCCCTGGCGGCTGCGGCCGAACATGACGGCAACGCTGGAAATCTCGCCGCGGACGATGCGGGCATAGAGTTCGCCGGCGAGACGATCGACCGCGTCGGGAACGCCGTCGAGGCGCGTCGCCATCGGCCGTGTCCAGACCACCTTGCGCCCGCGTTCGCCGGCGAGCGCCGCGCCGCGGCTCCCCAACATGAACAGGAGATCCTTCGGCTTCAGGTCGGCTTCGGCCGCTTCCAGCAGTCTTTCATTGAAGCCGCCGACAAAGCCATGCTCGGAGGCGCAGAGAATGAGCGCATGATGGCCGCGTTCCGGCTGCGGCACCGGCTCGGGCAGCAGCATCAGCGCCGCGCCGACCGCGGCCGCCATCGAGTCGGCATAGCGGCGTACGCCGGGGAGCGCGCGTTGCGCTTCCTGCGCGCGCATGCCGGCGAGCGAGCGCATCGCGCCGACGATGTCCAAAAGTTCGCCCATGCTGGCGATCTGCCCTTGCAGCTCGACCAAGACGGGTCATGGCCGCACCCCCGCCGCGCGCGCCGCCGGGACGGCGATCGATTGGGCGAGCGCAAGTAGCGCCGCCTTGAGGCGCTCGCGCAGCTCTTGCGACAACGGCTTGCTCTCGATCGTCGAGCGCCAGCACCGCCGGAGCAGTGTTCGGCAAGCCAGGGCGCGAGCGCGGCGCGAAACGCGTCGACGCGTTCGAGCGGCACGGCGTCGAGCACGCCGTCGCTCAGCGCGGCGAGGAGCGCCACCTGTTCGCCGAGCGACAGTGGCGCGAATTGGCGCTGCCCGAGCACGGCGCGAATGCGGCGGCCGTGTTCGATCACCTTGCGGGTGCGCTCGTCCACCATGGTGCCGAAGCGGGTGAAGACTTCCAGCTCCAAAAACTGCGCGTATTCGAGCCGGAGGCTTTCCGACAGCGCTTTGAGCGACGGCGCCTGGGTCTTGCCGCCGACGCGCGACACGCTTTTGCCGACGTCGACGGCCGGCTTCTGGCCGTCATAGAACAGCCGCGGATCGAGGTAGATCTGGCCGTCGGTGATGGAGATGAGGTTGGTCGGAATGTAGGCGCTGATATTGCCGGCCTGCGTCTCGGCGATCGGCAATGCCGTCAGCGAACCGCCGCCGCGTTCGGGCGCGAGCTTCGCCGCCCGCTCCAACAGCCGCGAATGGATATAAAAGATATCGCCGGGATAGGCTTCGCGCCCGGGCGGCCGGCGCAGCAGCAGCGAAATCTGACGGTACGACGCGGCGTGCTTGGTGAGATCGTCGATCACCAGAAGTACGTCGCGTCCTTGCGCCATGAAATATTCGGCCATGGTGCAGGCGGCGTAGGGGGTGAGCCACTGCAGGCCGGGCGCAGCGTCGGCCTCGCCGATCACGAACAGGCAGCGCTCGGGCGCGCCATATCGGCGTACCGCGCCGATGACCCGCGCGACCGATGAGGCCTTCTGGCCGACCGCGGCATAGACGCAGATCACGTCGGACGATTTTTGGTTGATGATGGCGTCGACGGCGATGGCGGTCTTGCCGGTCCCGCGGTCGCCGATGATGAGTTCGCGCTGGCCGCGGCCGAGCGGGATCATGGCGTCGATGACCAGAAGCCCGGTCGCGAGCGGCCGCGTCACCAGAGCCCGATCGACGATCGCGGGGGCGGGCGCTTCGACCGGAGCCAAATGCGTCGCCTCGATCGGCTCCTTGCCATCGAGCGGCCTACCCAGCGCATCGACCACGCGGCCGAGGAGGGCGTCGCCAACCGGCACGCGGGCGACCTCGCCGGTGCCGTGAACGACGCTGCCGGCAGCGATGCCGGTGCTGTTGCCGAGAAGGACGCAGCCGATGGTCTCCTCGTCGAGATCGACGGCGAGACCACGCACGCCGCCTGCAAAAATCAGCAATTCGTCGAGCCGCGTCTGTGGCAGTCCGCCTATGGTGGCGACGCCGTCGCCGACCTGAAGCACGTGGCCGATCTGCTCGAGGCGCGGCTCGAGCGTCAGCGTCGCTAATCGGTCGCGGCTCGCCTTGAGCCAGCCGTGAAAGTCTTCAGTGAGCGTCGACATGGCCGCCAAGCTCCGCGCGCGCCGCGGCGATCGTACTCTGCCAGGAGAAGCGTAGAATGGCGCTGGGGAAATGCAGTTCGACTCCGGCGATGATCTCGGGCGCCACGGCGAACGCGAGGCCGATGTCGCCGCCGAGCATGCGGCGCAGCCGTTCGGTCCAGATGTCAGCCATCGGCGCGGGAAGCGGCGCTGCCGTCACCACCGTCAGGGACTGGCCGTCGGCGAGTTGGCGTAGCAGCGCGTTGCGCTCCGCGGGATCGAGCTTGGCGAAATATTGCTCGACCCGTTCCAGCCGGGCCTGGGTGCGGACTTCCAGCGGCAGGTCGGCGAGGAGCTCCTGGGCGAACTCGGCGCCGAGGTCGAGCGCGGCTTTGCGTGCTTCGGCCAGCGCCTGCGCACGTTCGGAGGCCAAGGTTTTTCGCCCGTCGTCGATGAGGGCCTGCGCATCGCGCTTGGCCTGAGCACGGTAGGCGTCGGCCGCTTCCTGCGCCTGGGCCGTTGCCGCCCGCAGCGCCGCCTCGCGCTCGGCGGCGATGCCTGCGCGTTCAGCCTCGACGGCTTTGAGGTGCGTTGCGGCCGCTTGCTCGGCCGCCTGGGCGTCGTCGTACTGCTGCGAGACCTCGGCCTTGCGGGCATCGATCATGCGCAGCACCGGCTCGATACAGAAAGCGCTGCAGCAGCCAGACCAAAATGACGAAATTGACGGTCTGGAGGCCTATCGTCCACCAGTCGATATGCATCGCTCAGCCCGCATAGGGATTGGCGAACAAAAGCAGCAGCGCGACCACCAGGCAGTAGATCGCCATGGTCTCGATCATGGCGAGACCGACGAACAGTGTGCGCGAAACCGTGCCGGCCGCTTCGGGCTGGCGGGCGATGGCGTCCATTGCCGCAGCGACCGAGCGGCCCTCGGCCAGCGCCGGGCCGATCGATCCGATCGAGACGGCGACGACGGCGCCGATGATCGAAATGAGCTTGATGTCCATAGAACCTCCTTCAGCCCGTTTCGACGCTGCCGACGGCGGCGCCGATGAACACGGTTGCGAGCACGGTGAAGATGTAGGCCTGCACGACGCCGACCAGGATCTCGAGGACCATCAGCGGGATCGGCACGAAACAATCCCGCCAGCGCCACGACCAGCGCGATGATGAACTCCCCGCTCATGACGTTGCCGAACAGCCGCACCATCAGCGAGAAGGTCCGGGTTATTTCGGAGAGGATGTTGAGCGGCAGCATGATCAGGCGCGGCTCGGCGAAGCTTGCGAGATAGCCGCGCAAGCCCCGCGCGCGGATGCCGAAGTAATGCACCGAGAAGAACACAATCAGCGCCAGTGCCGCCGGCGTTTCGAACCTCGCCGTCGGCGCTTCGACGCCGGGCAGGAGGCCGGAGAGATTGGCGACGACGAGAAAGATGAACAGGGTACCGAGGAGCGGCAGAAACGGCCGTGCGTCCCGGCGGATCACGTCCTCGATCTGCGACACGATGCCGGTGACGATGATTTCGAGCACCGCCTGTCGGGCGTCCGGCCGTTTCCGCAGCCGCCGCGTCACCAGCCCGCAAAACGCCGCGAGCGCGGCCATGATGACCCAGGTGGTGACGAGCGGCCGGGAGATCGCGACTGGACCGACGTAAAACAGAATTTCGCTGACGAGTGGCGAACCGCGCATCAGGCGGCCCTCCGCGCGGCCCGCAAGGCGATGGTGCGCGCGAGCAAGAAGCCGAGAAAGGCGGCGATCAGCGCGGCGGCGCCGAGTTTGGCCGCCAGAGCGAGAAACACGACCGCGGCGCCGAGGCGCGCCAGTGTGAGCGCCAGCGGCCGGACCCAGCCCCCGCCGCCGGCAAGCGCCGCCACGGACCGTCGCAGCGTCGCGAAGTAGGTGAGGCCGAAGGCGACGCCGGCGATCGCCATCGCCACAGCTTGGCCGAGTACGGGAACGAACGCGGTCATGGCGTCTTTATCCTGTTCCAGGCAGCCGCACAGCCCAAGGCGAGGCCGGCGACCAGAAGGCCGAAGGTCCAGAACACGCCGCCGCCGAAATGGCGATCGAGCCAGCGGCCGGCGAAGATGCCGATCAGCGTCGGCACCACGATGGTCGCACCGAGCGTGCCGATGATGGCAAAGTTCTGCGCCAGCGAGGGCTCGCGGTCGCGTCGCTCCTGCTCGCGGCGGCGTTGCCGTGTTTTGACGGCTTCTTCCAATCGGTCCGAACCGTTGCGCTTGTCCGTCATTGGTTGAGACCTTCGTCGGTAACGCCGCGCAACGACTGAGGCATCGCCGGGCCGCGTTCCCCGCGCACGAAGCGGTAGATCTGACGCATCGCGGCGAGGTAGAGCCGGTGCGCGTCGGTGCGCGCCGTAAGCTCGGCGTCGGTGCGGCGTTGAAACGTCGCCAGCACCTCGGTTTCGAGTTGATGCAGATCGTCGCCGGGGACTGCTTCTCGGGTCGCGATGGTGATCGCGGCGCCGCCGCGCACGTCGAGCATGCCGCCGCGCACCGCCATGTGATGCTCGCGCCCGCGCTTGTCGCGCCAGCTGACGACGGAGATGGCCAAGGCGGTGAGAAAATCGGCGTGCCCCGGCAGGATGCCGAACGCGCCGGTTTCGTCCTCCGCGCGCAAATGGGCGACGTCGTCGGCTTCCGCGACGACCGCGAGCGGCGTGGTGACGGTGAGCTTCATGGCCTTTTTCATGGCACCCCCGCTTTGGCGGCGCGTTCGCGCTCGCGCGCCTCGCCGAGGGCGCCGACCATGTAGAGCGAGCGCTCGGCCCAGTCGTCGGTTTCGCCGTCGAGGATCGCACGGCAGCCTTGCAGCGTGTCGTCGAGCTCGACGGTGCGCCCCTCCTTGCCGGTGAAGGCGACGGTGACCATGAAAGGCTGGGTGAGAAAGCGCATGAGACGCCGGGCTCGCTTGACCGCCTGGCGATCGGTCGCGCTGAGTTCCTCGATGCCGAGCAGCGCGATGATCTCCTGCAGCTCGCGGTAATGCGCGATGGCTTTGCGCACGTCCTGCGCGGTGCGGTAATGCGCCTCGCCGACCAGGCGCGGATCGAGCAGGCTCGATGTCGAGGCCAGCGGATCGACCGCCGGATACATGCCCTCGCTCGCCATGTCGCGCGACAGCACGATCGAGGAATCGAGATGAGAGAAAATCTCGGCCACCGCCGGGTCGCTGAAATCGTCGGCCGGTACGTAAACCGCCTGGATCGAGCTGATGGCCGCGCCCGCGACCGAGGCGATGCGCTCCTCCAATTCGGCGATCTCGCTGGCGAGCGTCGGCTGATAGCCGACCCGCGACGGCAGCCGGCCGAGCAGGCCGGAGACCTCGCTGCCCGCCTGCACCATCCGATAGACATTGTCGATCAACAACAGCACATTCTCGTGCGCGCCGTCGCGGAAATACTCGGCGATGGCGAGCGCGGTCAGCCCGGCGCGCCAGCGTGCGCCCGGCGCTTCGTTCATCTGGCCGAACACCAGCGCGGTCCGCGCCAGCACGCCGGACTGCCGCAGTTCCAGCAACAACTCGTGGCCTTCGCGCGACCGTTCGCCGATGCCGGCGAACACCGAGAGCCCGGCGTGCTTTTCGACCGTGGTGCGGATCAGCTCCATGATCAGCACGGTCTTGCCGACGCCGGCGCCGCCGAACATGGCGGCCTTGCCGCCGGTGACCAACGGCGCCAAGAGGTCGATGACCTTGATGCCGGTATGAAAGATTTGCTGGCCCGCGCCGAGCCGGTCGAGGGCGGGCGCCGGCGCGTGGATCGGCCGATAGAGCGTGTCGGGCGGCAGCGGCGGTCCGCGATCGGCGGGCTTGCCGACCGCGTCAAGAAGTCGCCCCAGCACGGCGTCGCCGACCGGCACGCGGATCGAACCGCCGATGCCGCCCGCCGCGGCGCCGCGGCTCAGCCCGGCGGTGTTCTCCAACGCCACCGCGCGCACGGTGACCGGATCGAGATGCTGCTGCACTTCGGCGACGAGCGGATCGTGGCCGTCGCGCTCGATTTCGATGCCCTCATCGATCCCGGGCAGGGCTCCGGCCGGAAAACGCACATCGACGACCGAGCCGTGAACGGCGATGAGCCGTCCCTTGATCCGTCCATCGCCGGTGACCGGTGGTTCCGCCATGGTTCACTCGTGTCATTCTCCAAAAACGCCACGCTCCAAGAACGCCACGCCAAGTTATTTGTCACGCGAAGTTCCGCTTTGATGTGCCTCAAGCGCAATCGCGCCGGCGAAAGATCACCGGCGCGATTGTCAAAAGGGCAATATTTTTAGAGACCGGCGGTCGCCGCGGCCGAATAGGCCCAGCGACCGCCGCAGCGAGGGGTCAGGCGTTGCCGAGCGGAACGGCGACGAACACTGTCGCGTCGGCGGTCTTCACCCGCATCAGCACGTTCTGCTTGCCGTGCGCCTTGGCGTCGACCAACGCGGCACGCACGTCGCCGGCATTGCCGACCGCCTTGCCGCCGACATCGAGGATGATGTCGCCGGTCTTGATGCCCTGCTGCGCGGCGAGGCCGTCGGGATCGACGCCGGTCACCGCGACGCCCTTGCCGCCGGCGCCGGCAACGTCGGTTGCGGGCGCGACGGAAAGGCCGAGATGCGGCACGCCTTTCATCGAGGCGGGGCCCTCGGCTTCGGCCTGCGCCTGCCGTTGGTTCGGCATTTGCCCGAGCGTCACCGTGATGGTCCGTACTTCGCCGTGCCGCAGGACCTCCAGCTTGACGGCGCTGTCAGGTGCCAGCATCGCAACGGCGCGGGCAAGCTCGCGAGCGTCCTTGACCGGCGCGCCATTGAGCGTGGTGATGACGTCGCCGGCCTGGATGCCGGCCTTGGCCGCCGGGCTGCCGTCCTGCGGCTGGTCGACCATCGCGCCCTCGGCCTTCTTCATGCCGAGGCTGTCGGCGATCGCCGCGGTGACCGGCTGGACCTGCACGCCCAGATAGCCGCGCGTGACGTGGCCGTGCGCCTCGAGCTGGGCGACGACCATCTTGGCGGTGTCGGCGGGGATGTCGAAGCCGATGCCGACGGAACCGCCGGACGGCGAATAGATCGCCGAGTTGATGCCGATCACCTCGCCGTCGACATTGAACGCCGGTCCGCCGGAGTTGCCCTTGTTGATCGGCGCGTCGATCTGAATGTAGTCGTCATAGGGGCCGGCGCCGATGTCGCGGCCGCGCGCCGAGACGATGCCGGCGGTCACCGTGCCGCCGAGACCGAACGGATTGCCGACCGCGACCACCCAGTCGCCGACGCGCGGCGCGTGGTCGGCGAATTTCACGAACGGGAAGTCGCTCTTGCCGTCGACTTTGATCAAGGCGAGGTCGGTCTTCGGATCGGTGCCGACCACCTTGGCGGTGTAGATGGTGCCGTCATCGGTCGTCACCTCGACCGAGGAGGCATGGTCGACGACGTGGTTGTTGGTGACGGCGTAACCGTCGCTCGAAATGAAGAAGCCGGAACCTTCGCCCATCATGGTTCCATGGCGGTGCGGCATGCCGTGTGGCATGTCGGGAGCACCGAATTGCTGGAAGAATTTCTCCATCGGCGATCCCGGCGCAAACGGGATGTTCTCATTCTGGTCGCCGTCATCCATGCTCACCTGCTTGGCGCCTTCGTCGATCTTGACGCGCACTGAAATGACGGCGGGCTTCACCCGCGTCACCAGATCGGCGAAGCTGGCCGGATGTGGCAGGGCGGTGTCGGCAGCGAGTGCTGACGACGACCACGATGGCAGGCTGCTGGGCAGGCTGGTCGGCAGGTAGCCGCCAGGCCCTGCGGCCAGGAGCGCGATCGCGAGCCCGGCCGCCGAACCGAGCAGCACCAGACGGCGCGCCGTCAGCGGGGTGCGGTGAGCGGAATTTTTTGTATCCGGCATGATTGTTCTCCATCGATGCAAAAGTGCCGTACGGCACGCCTGCAGCCAAGATGGTGAGGGCGCGTTACGTGACCGTGGAGAGCAAATTAATTCTGGGTAATGCTCGGGAATTCGAGCATGAGCAATGTAATATGCAGATGTAACAAGGCCGTGATTGGCGCCGCGCGACTGGTGCGGCAAAAGGCTTGCGCGGCAAAAAGGATTGCAGCAGTGTTTAATCATATCATTCTTCTGGCGACGGTCTGGGCCATTCCGGTGATCGTTGCCGTCACCTTTCACGAGGCAGCCCACGGCTATGTCGCGCACCTGCTCGGCGACGACACCGCCTGGCGGCTCGGCCGCGTCACCTTCAACCCGCTCAAGCACATCGATCCGGTCGGCACAATTCTGATGCCGGGCATCCTGCTGTTGCTGCAGGCGCCGTTCCTGTTCGGCTACGCCAAGCCGGTACCGGTGAGGTTTCGCATGCTGCGTCACCCGCGGCGCGACACCGTGCTGGTCGCCGCCGCCGGACCGGCGATGAACATCGCGCTCGCCGTCGTCGCGGCGCTGGCGTTTCACCTCGTCGGCTATCTGCCGCCGACCGGCGCGCAATGGCTGGCGAGCAATCTGCGCAACGCGCTCATTCTCAACGTGGTGCTGGCGTTGTTCAATCTGTTCCCGATCCCGCCGCTCGATGGCGGGCGGATTTTGATGGCGTTGCTGCCGCGCGCCGCGGCGGCATCGTTCGCCCGGCTCGAACCTTACGGGATCCTGATCCTGCTCGGCGTTCTGATCATCCTGCCGATGCTGGGCGACCGGTTGGGCGTCGATTTGGACGCCGTCGGCCACGTGCTCCTGTTCGGCGTGTCCAGCGTCTTGGAGGTTATTCTCCGCGTTACCGGCAATCGCTGAGCGCGTTTTGAACGAATGCGTTCGTCATTGCGAGCGAAGCGAAGCAATCCAGAGTCACTGCCGCCGACTCTGGATTGCTTCGTCGCTGCGCTCCTCGCAATGACGACCAGTTAACGCACTCTGCCATCGAGCAAGGCCCTGGTATGGCGGGCGATCATCAGATTCTCGTCGGTGGGGATGACCCAGGCCGAGACTTTGGCATCCGCGCGCGAGATGCGCGGGCCGCCGGCCGCATTGGCATCCGCGTCGAGCGTGATCCCGATCCACGCGGCGTCGGTGCAGACGCGGGCGCGGATTGCCGCCGCGTGTTCGCCGATGCCGGCGGTGAAGACGAAGCCGTCGAGCCCGCCGAGCGCCGCGGTCAGCGAGCCGAGTTCGCGGCCGATGCGGTAGACGAAGAGATCGACCGCTTCCTTCGCCTCCGGACGGTCGCTGGCGAGCAAGGTGCGCATGTCCGACGACAGGCCGGAAACGCCGAGCAGGCCGGACTGCTGATAGATCAGACGCTCGATCGCCTTGCTGTCCATGCGTTCGTGGTCGAGCAAATAAAGCACGACGCCGGGATCGAGCGCGCCGGTGCGCGTGCCCATCATCAGGCCGTCGACGGCGGTGAAGCCCATGGTGGTGGCGATGCTGCGGCCGTCGGCGATCGCGCACATGCTGGCGCCGTTGCCGAGATGGGCGACGATGAGCTTTTTGCCGACGCATTCGGGCGCGACGCGCGGCAGCGCCGAGACGATGTACTCGTACGACAGGCCGTGAAAGCCGTAGCGGCGGATGCCCTTGGCGGTGAGCGCGCGGGGCAGGGCGAATTCCTGGGCGAGCGGCGGCGCGTCGTGATGAAACGCGGTGTCGAAGCAGGCGACCTGCGGCACATTCGGCGCGACCGCGGCGACGGCGCGGATCGCGGCGATGTTGTGCGGCTCGTGCAACGGCGCGAGCGGCACCAGCTCTTCGAGCGCGGCCAGCACGCGATCGTCGATCAGCACCGGCTCCGCATAAGCGAGCCCGCCATGGACCACACGGTGGCCGACGCCGGCAAAGCCCGATTTACTGCCGACATGGGCGGCGAACCAGTCATGAATGGCGGCCATCGCGGCATGGTGGTCGTGGCCGGCGATGGCCTCGTCGGCGAGCTTGCGGCCCTGCGCGTCGGCGACTTCGATCCGCGCCGGCGTTCCGGTTTTCGCGCCGAGCCCATCGACCTGACCGTGCGCGCCGGCAGTGAGCGAGCGGTCGGGCATCGTCTCGAACACCGAGAATTTGATGCTCGAAGAACCGGCATTGATGACCAGGATCGGCTCGCGCATGGCGTACATTTAGTCCACGATTTAGTCGACCAGTTTGCCGGCGTCGGCGACCGCGATCCGCTGGGCGTGGGCGTAGAGCGCGGCGACCGCGCAGCTGGCCATGCGGGTGCGCACATTGTCGGCGCGGCTGGTCAGGATGATCGGCACGCGGGCGCCGAGGACGATGCCGGCGGCGTCGGCGTTGGCGAGAAAGCTCAGTTCCTTCGCCAGCATGTTGCCGGCCTCGAGATCGGGCACGAGCAGAATGTCGGCGTCGCCGGCGACCGGCGAGGTGATGTGCTTGATCTTGGCGGCTTCGCGATCGATGGCGTTGTCGAGC
The DNA here is from genome assembly GCA_963836095.1 of uncultured Pseudomonadota bacterium. Lineage (GTDB taxonomy): Bacteria > Pseudomonadota > Alphaproteobacteria > Rhizobiales > Xanthobacteraceae > BOG-931. The sequence continues at coordinate 12,994 of CAWIHU010000006.1, read as the reverse complement.
GCCAACGGACCATCGAGCAGGGCGCCGGTGATCTGGCCGCGGTCGGCCATCTTGCACAGCGCCGCGGCGTCGATGGTCGAGGGGATTTTCGACGTGATCGTCTCCACCGCGGACAGGATCGCGACCTTCGGCTGGGCGATCCGCAGCGCGTGCGCGAGGTCGATGGCGTTCTGCACGATGTCGACCTTGTCCTCGAGCGTCGGAAAGATGTTCACCGCAGCGTCGGTGATGAACAAGGGTTTCGGATAGGTCGGCACGTCCATGATGAAGACGTGGCTGATGCGCCGCGCGGTGCGGATGCCGGTGTCCTTGTTGACGACCTCGGCCATCAATTCGTCGGTGTGCAGGCTTCCCTTCATCAGCGCATCGGCTTCGCCCTTGCGGACAAGCTCGACCGCCTTCGCCGCCGAGGCGTGGCTGTGCGGGGTATCGACGAGCTGGTACGGCGAGATGTCGAGGTTGAGGCTGGCGGCCAGCGCGCGAATGCGCGCTTGCGGCCCCACCAATATCGGCTTGATGATCTTCGCCTCCGCCGCCTCGACCGCGCCGCGCAGCGAGGTCTCGTCGCAGGGGTGCGCCACCGCCGTGCGCACCGGGGCCAGCGCGTGGCAGGCGTAAATGAGCGACTCGTATTTTTCGTGCTGGCGGGGGTCGGCCATGGCGGAGGTCTGTTGTTCGATGCTGGCGCAGTCATAAGCCGACCGCAGAGTTCCACCAACTCAGGGACTTACCTGAGGCTGGATCGGGTTGCGTCTCGGTCGAACCGGAATGCGCTCCGGCTTTCCCCGACTGCACGCACCAAGAACACCCTTCGGGGAACGCATGGCTCTTCCAAAAGCCCGCGAAATCGCTACCATCCGCCCTGGGTTCGATCCGGAGAAATCCCATTCCATGCGAACGATCGCAATACTTACTGTTGCCTTATTGATGACTGCCACTGGAGCGCGGGCACAAGATTGCACGCGAAATCACGAATTATACCGGGTTGTGCCCGAATATCGCGCCGTCCTACTGGACGGCGGCGAAATCAAACGTGTGATTTACGTGGACCGGCACGATGAAAGGCTAAGCACTTGGAAGGCAGGGCACAACATTACGTACTGTCCCGCTGAAAACAAGATGATCGACACCAACATCAACTCTATTGTCACTATGATTTCTGAATTTACCACTACATGCAATACGCTTCTTCTCAGCAATGAAGTTGACCGCGCATTAGAGAACGCGTGGCAGTACGCCAGCCAGCCAAATGGTGATCCGAGTTTGTTTGTTAGCGAGGCAAAAGACCGGCTTGGCTGGTACTATGAAATTTGCACCGATCACGTCGATGGATCGTCAAGTTTCAAGAAGCTGGACTTTAAGGACTTTGCTTATTCCGCTGCTGCTCTGACGAAAATAAACATGGCTATTGAAGACCCCCCTAACGCGAACACTTACAAGCAGCGGGCAGAAAAATACGAGCGCTGGCGAAATGCTTTGTACGAAGCCGAGAGCAAGAAGAGTGTAGCCCAGCGCATCTGGCAAAGCTATTTCGGGCGTTAGTTGATGATCATAAGCGGAACTTAGCCTTGGATTATCAAGAACGAGCAAGCGTAGCCCGGATGAGCGGTAGCGAAATCCGGGGCAAACCTCGCTGCGCTGCCGGTCTGCCTTGCGCTCTACCGCCGCCTATCGGAAATCGAAGACGACCGCGAGATCGATGCCTTCGCCGCCGAACTTGTCGACCGCTTCGACTCGATGCGCGAGGAGGTTGGCGATCTCATGCAAGTCGTCGCCATCAAGACGCTGTGCTGCCGGGCCAACCTCGAAAAGATCGACGTTGGCCCCCAAGGGCGCCGTGCTCTCCTTCCGCGACAACATCTTCGCCAACCCCAGGACGCCATCCGGCGGACCACCGGGTGGCGGAGCGGGTGCGGTTCCCGCGGGCATGGGCTCGTCACCTGTGCTCCCGGGCGGCTTCGGCAGGACACGCCCGGCCGGCATCATGACCGGACTGCGGGTGCAATCTCGCTGGGCTGGGACAGGAAGGCGCGGGTAACGCCCGCGGTGACGTGCTGGCCGGTAGCGTTTGGGCCAGGCGTTGCGAAGCGCTCCGTCTTTCGAACCATCGGGACGTGCGCGCCGACCTATTCCCAGGAAGTCGCGTGGCTGAAGCTGAGCGGTGGCGTTCGGTCGCTGCCGCAAGTGCCGTGGTGGAACGCCGACAGGCGAGCGCGCCCGTAAGGGCGCGTGCCGCATCGCGAGATGCGGAGGTTGTTGAACAGCGTTTGTCGGCGTTCCGCTTTCCTTTTCTTCGTTTATTTGCTTCGTCCCTTACGTCGTCATTGCCGGGCTTGACCCGGCAATCTATGGGGCCCAGCCGCATATCCCTTTGCTCCGGTATGATGGCGCCGCTTCAGCATGGACCACCGGGTCGAGCCCGGTGGTGACGAGTTGACTGAGCGTGATCTTGACGGCGGCCGGTTCCACCACCGGCGTTGTCTGACGAAGATCGGGCTCGGGTTTGTTTGCTTCGTGCCGGAAAAACTCGGGCGCAAACAAAAAACGCGCGGCGAGAACGATGGCGCTCGTCCGCCCCCGCGTAGCGCAGCGAAGCGGGGGAGGGGGACCGCGCGAAGCGCGGTGGAGGGGGCGTGCGGCGGTGCAGAAAATTACGGGCGTTAGTGCCAGCGGCGTGGCCGTTGCCCCCTCCACCATCTTGCTGCGCAAGACGGTCCCCCTCCCCCGCGCTTTGCGCGGGGGCGGAAAGATCATGCGGGCTTGAGCAGCCAAGCCCGGCACGCTAGGGAGAATCTCGACAGAGCGGGGATAAAGCCATGACCGGCGCGGCCGAGAACAAGAGCGATGTCATTACCGCCGGTCTTCTCGTCATCGGCGACGAAATCCTGTCCGGCCGCACCAAGGACAAGAATATCGGCTATATCGCCGAATATCTCACCGCGCTCGGCGTCGATCTCAAGGAGGTGCGGGTCGTCCCCGATGAGGAGCCGGAGATCGTCGCCGCGCTCAACGCGCTGCGTCAGCGCTACACCTACGTCTTCACCACCGGCGGCATCGGGCCGACCCATGACGACATCACCGCCGACGCCGTCGCCAAGGCGTTCGGCGTGCCGATCGACTACGATCCGCGCGCGGTCGCGATTTTGCGCGCCGCGGCTCGCCACGATCGGCGCGACCGATGAACGAGGCGCGCATGCGGATGACGCGCATGCCGGCGGGCGCGGAACTCGTCCTCAACAAGGTGTCGGCGGCGCCGGGTTTTCGCATCGGCAACGTCATCGTCATGGCCGGCGTGCCGCACATCATGCAGGCGATGCTCGACGACGTCGCGCCCTCGCTCGAGACCGGCGCCAAGATGCTGTCGGAGAGCGTGCGCGCCGACTGCCGCGAAGGCGACATCGGCACCGAGCTCGGCGAGGTCGCCAAAACCCATGCCGGCGTCGTCATCGGCTCCTATCCGTTCCTCGATGAGGAGCGCGGCCCCAACACCAACGTGGTGGTGCGCTCGCGCGACCCGCAAAGGCTCGCCGCCGCCAAGGCCGCGGTCGAAGCGATGCTGGTCAAAGTGAAGGCCGCGCTCGCGGCCGAGTAGGAAGTTCGGATCGCGTCTTCTGCCGATACCGGCCGCCACTCAATTTGCGGTGATGAAGAGGTACTTACATCACGTCGATGCGCCTTGCGGCATCGGAAAGGGACGCCTAAGTTTTTTGCTGCCCAGATATGCGAAATTCTGGCGCCTGCGGGGTTCGGTCGATGAGCGAAAGCGAAGCCCTTTTCGGCGTGTTGCGGCAATCGGCCGACGCCGACTGCGTGGCGGCGATCGAACGGGCGGTGCGCGAGGCCTCCGACCGCGAGTTGTGCCGCATCAACGTGCTCGTTTTCGCCGCCAAGCACGGCCTCGACGAGGAGCGCGCCATCGCCGCGTTCCTCCACGCCGCGCGGCTCGGTCTGTTCGAATTGTCGTGGAACGTGCTCTGCCCCGGTTGCGGCGGCGTGCTCGATGCCGGCTCCACGCTCAAGACCATCAACCGCGAAGAATATGCCTGCGGACTGTGTGCTGCGGGCTACAAGCCGACGCTCGACGAGATGGTCGAGGTCACCTTCACGGTGAGTCCGCGGCTTCGCCACATCGCCGCCCACAATCCGGATACGCTCCCCGAGGTCGAATATTATCGCCAGATATTCTGGTGTTCGGGTGTCGATCTGCCAGAGAATCTGGACGACGAACTCAGCGCAATCACCGTCGATTCAATCGAGCTGCCGCCGGGCGAGAAGGCGGTCCTGTCGGTGCAGCTGCCGAACGATTTCGTCATCGTGTTCGATCCGGTGACGCACGGCACGCAATTCATCGACGTCAAGGGCGAGCCGACGCGCGAACGCCAGACGCTGTCGATGGTCTTCAACAAGGTCAAGGCGCCGGTCGGCACCATCGAACTGCGGCCAGGGCCGTTGCGGCTGTCGCTGGAGAACCAGACCGACCGCCGGGTGCTGCCGTCGCTGTGGATCGCCGGCGATGAATTGCACCGTCTGCTTGGCCGCCGCCGGCCGTTCGTCACGGCGAAACGGCTTCTGACCAACCAGACCTTCCGCGACATCTATCGCACTGACACCCTCGACGTTGATCAGCGGCTGAAGATCACCAGCCTGACGTTCCTGTTCACCGATCTCAAGGGCTCGACCGCGCTGTACGAGCGCGTCGGCGACCTCGTCGCTTACGATCTGGTGCGCCACCATTTCGGCGTCCTCAACGAGACCGTGGCCGCGGAGGCGGGCGCGGTCGTCAAGACGATCGGCGATGCGGTGATGGCGACGTTTCCGACGCCCGACCGCGCGGTCAAGGCGGCGCTGCGCATGCGCGAGGAAATGACGCGCATCAATGCCGAGCGCGGCAACGAGGATCTGCTGCTCAAGATCGGCATCCATGAGGGGCCGTGCCTCGCCGTCATCCTCAACGACAGCCAGGATTATTTCGGCCAGACCGTCAACATGGCGGCGCGGGTGCAGGGGCTCGCCTCCTCGCGCGCCATCTTCGTCACCGCGCCGGTCGTGGCGGACGCCAAGGCGGCGAAAATCCTCGAAGACGCCGGCCTGCAGCCGACCATGCAGCGCGCGGCGCTGCGCGGCATCGCCGACGAGACAACGGTGTACGAAATCCCCTGAAGGCGCGATTCGGCGATTGCCGGGCGTGGGGGCGGTCTGATATCGGCTGGTTGTTGTGGTTCCGCCACAATTGCCAAGAGACTTGTGCACTGCACCTTTGCCGAGAGGACCTTCGATGACGATCGCCGAAGCGCAGCAACCGGAGCAGGCCGTGCCGCGCCCCGAAAAGATTTTCCCGGTGTCCTGGGATCAGTTTCACCGCGATTCCCGCGCGCTCGCGTGGCGGCTTTCGGGCGCCGGGCCGTTCGAGGCCATCGTCTGCATCACCCGCGGCGGCCTGGTGCCGGCGGCGATCGTGGCGCGCGAACTCGGCATCAAGCTGATCGAGACGGTGTGCGTGTCGAGCTATACCGGCACCGCCCAGGGCGAACTCGCGGTGCTCAAGGACGTGGCGCCCTCGATCGTGGCGCGCGGCGGCGGGGAGGGCGCGCGCGTCCTCCTGGTCGACGACCTGGTCGATACCGGCAAGACCGCGAGAGTGGTGCGCAATCTGGTGCCGCGCGCCCATCTCGCCACGGTCTACGCCAAGCCGATGGGCCGGCCTCTGGTCGATACCTTCATCACCGAAGTGTCGCAGGACACCTGGATCTATTTTCCCTGGGATACCGGTCTCGCCTTCCAGCCGCCGATCAACGAAGCGGGGCTGTAGGGCAACGACGCTCATCGCGACCGAAAACGGAGGCCCCCATGGACGCCATCACTCCCAAAGGCAAGCACGACACCCTCGACACCCATTCGCATGTGGTGCGTCCGGCCGAGATGGAATGGCGGCAGACGCGCTTCCCCGGCTGCGAGGTCAAGGGCCTGCTGCTCGACAAGGCGACCGGCCTCGTCACCGCGCTGATGCGGCTTGCCCCCGGCGCCGTCCTGCCCGACCATGAGCACGTCAAGATCGAGCAGACCTGGATGCTCGAAGGCCGCCTGGTCGACAAGGAAGGCCCGGCCGAAGGCCTCGCCGTCGGCCCCGGCGAATTCGTCTGGCGCGAAGCCGGCAGCCGCCACGTCGCCTGGACCCCGGAAGGCGGGCTTGATGATCGCCATCTTCCAAGTCCCCAACAAATTCTACGAGCGCGACGGCCGCGTCACCGACATCTCCGGCGCCGACTGGGACAGCCTGTGGGGGCATGTCGGCGCGGACTGAAGTTCGCCCCGCCGGCCCGGTCCGGCTTGGCGGCGACTCTTCGGCCGACTAGGATCGCGCCCGCCGCGGGCGTGGCGAAATGGTAGACGCAAGGGACTTAAAATCCCTCGGCGCGAAAGTGCTGTGCCGGTTCGAGTCCGGCCGCCCGCACCAGTTCCTGTACTTTAACTGTAACTCTTCACTCGTCAGGAACGTCCAAGAACCCTCATGTGGGATTTGTAAGGCGTCAATACCGGGGTGGCCGATTCATCGCAATTTGAACGATTGCGACAACCACATCGCGACGTTTTGCGCCGTAACATTTGACGAAATTGTTTCGGGGCGCGCCCCAAAGTTCGATGCCTTCATCGCCCCGGTGACATGGTGGCCCCTCGATTGAAACTGCATGCAAGCGCGCCAGCGCCCGCGGCGCGGCCGCAGCGTTCGCCGGACGCTCTCGCCGCCCATCGGCGCGATGCCATCCTCGAAGCCATCGCCGACAGCGCCAAGGAGCTGCTGCGCTCGTCCGACCTCAATGCCTCGTTGCCCAAGGTCATTGAACGGGTCGGTCAGGCGGCCGGCGTGGATCGGTTGCACATCCTTTTGAGCGATGGCCCTCCCCAGTCGGCGGAACACTATGTGCTGGCGCAATCCTACAGCTGGAGCGCACCCGGAGTTTCGTTGCCGCCCGACTATCTGAAGATCGGCATGAAGGAGGTCGGTTTCGCCTCCTGGTTCCCCGTTCTCGCGAGCGGCGAAGCGGTCGCCGGGCGGACTCGCGATTTCGAGCCTTCGGCGCGCAAGTTTCTGGAAACGTTCGGAGTCAAGTCGGCCTTGGCGGTTCCGATCTTCATCGAGGGCGAGTTGAGCGGCGTCATCGGCTTCGATAATTGCCGCAGCGCGCACGATTGGCTTCGCGCCGAAATCGACACCATCAAAATCTTGGCCGAACTGGTCGGGGCGGCGATCGCATCGCTGCGGCGTCTGCAGGTGCTCGCGGACGCCAACCGCATCGTGGAGTCGAGCCCGACGGTCGTCTATCGGTTGGGGCCGCAACAGCCGCACGCGCTGGTCTTCGTGTCGGCAAACATCCGCCGCTACGGCTACGAGGCCACGCAACTGCAGGCGGAGCCGAACGGATGGCCGCGATTGATCCACCCCGACGATCTCGCCGCAGTGATGGCTGATATCGCGTCGTTGGTGGAGCGGAAGACGGATCGCGGCGGACTGGAGTTCCGCCTGAAAAGGGCGGACGGCTCCGACGCCTGGTTCGAAAGCGATTCGAAGCCGTTGCGGGACGCCGACGGAAGCTTGATCGCCATCGAAGGCGTCATGACGGACATTACCGAACGCAAGACGGCCGAACGACAGCTCGCCGCGTCCCACGTCCTCCTGACGGCGGCGATTGAAAATTCGCCGGAAGCAATTCTGGCCGTTGGCCGTACCGGGCAGATTACGGCGTTCAACCAACGCTTTGTCGACATGTGGAACATCGCGCCGGAACTGATGAAAGGAAGCTACGAGCCGATATTGCAAATCGGGGCCTCGTTCATGACGGACGAGCGCGAATTCCTCGATCAGGTCCGTGCCCTTTACGACCGTCCGGAGGCGACGTGCCACGACGAATTGCACACCACGGATGGCCGCACCATCGAGCGTCACGCCGCGCCGCTCTACGACAGCAAGGAAAAGCAGTATCTGGGGCGCATCTGGTTTCTGCGCGACATCACGATGCGCAAGCGCGCGGAGCAGAAAATCGTCGAACTGGCGCGCACCGACGCGCTGACCGGGCTCCCTAATCGCGTCGTCTTCCTCGACCGCCTGCGCCTGGCGTTCGCGCACGCCAAGCGCGGCACGATGTCGTTTGCCGTGCTCTATCTCGATCTCGACCATTTCAAGGACGTCAACGATACGCTCGGGCACCCTGCCGGCGATGCGCTGCTCAAGGTCGTCGCCGACCGGCTCAAGGGCTGCGTGCGCGAGACCGACCTGATCGCCCGCTTCGGCGGCGATGAGTTCGCGGTGCTGCAGGAGGACGCCGACGACATCGCCGCCGTCGAGGCGCTGGCGACCAAAATCTGCCGGGCGGTCGCCGCGCCGGTCTCGATCAACGGCAATCAGGTCCATTCGAGCGCCAGCGTCGGGATCGTGCCCTATCGGAGCGACATCGCCGATCCCGAGGCCATGCTCACCAAGGCCGACCTCGCGCTCTATCGCGCCAAGACCGAGGGCCGCGGTCGGTTCCGCTTCCATATCCGCGAGCTCGACGACAAGGTTCGCGAACGCGTGGAGGTCGGCGAGGGCCTGCATTCGGCGATCGAGAAAGGAGAGTTGGAGCTGTATTATCAGCCCGAGGTGGAGCTCGCGTCGGGGCGCATCGTCGGATTGGAAGCGTTGCTGCGCTGGCATCACCCGGATCGCGGCCTGCTGCAGCCGGAATTGTTCGTTGCGATCGCGGAATCGAACGGCAGCATTCTTCAGATCGGACAGTGGGTGATCGAAGAGGTCTGTCGGCAGATCGCCGCGTGGCAACGGCTGGGCATTGCGCCGCAGGTCGTCGCCGCCAACGTCTCCGCCGGGCAGTTCAAACTGGCCGACAATCTCGACCGCGTCGTCGCCGCCGCGCTCTCCGAATGCGGCATTGCCGCCGACCGGCTGGAGCTCGAGCTGACCGAATCCGTTCTGATGGAGGCGACGCAGCGGCACACCGACGAGCTCGAGCGGCTGCGTCGCATCGGCGTGCGTCTCGCGATCGACGATTTCGGCACCGGCTATTCTTCGCTCGATTATCTGCGGTCGTTCCGCGTGGCGCGCTTGAAGATCGATCGCCGCTTCGTCGACGGCGTGACGACCAGCGCCGACGACGCGACGATCGTGCGGGCGGTGATCGGGCTTGCCCGCGCGCTCGGCGTCGAGGCGGTCGCCGAAGGCGTGGAGACGGCGGAGCAGCGGGCGTTTCTGATTTCGGCCGGGTGCCGGTTCGCGCAGGGCTATCTGTTCGGCCGGCCGATGCGCCCGGCCGCGGCGACCGCGCTGCTGCGGCGGCAGGCCAGGCTTCAAGCCGAAGCGGCCGCAGCCGGTCCGGGCGCTGCCCCGCTCACGATTGTCCCGCAGCGCCGATTTACCGCGCCTTAGCCGTGAATTTTACCGGGTCTTAACGGTAACGGAATAACGTAATGATTGTGTGTTTTTGGTCTTGCGTGCGCTCGAGGCTGTGACGATGGTCGTTACCGGCAAATTCCGTGGCCGCGCCGAATTGCGCAGGAAGCCGCGGCGGCAATTCCAATATACGGCACGCATCGTCGCCGACCCGGCCACGCCGCCACGCCCGTGCGCGATTTCCGACATTTCGGACAGCGGCGCGCGCATCGTGCTCAATTCCGACGCCGATTTGCCGGAGCAATTTATCCTGCTCCTGACCAAGGAAGGCCGCGCGCGGCGCAAATGCCGCGTGGTCTGGCGCAGCGGGAGCATAGTCGGCGTCGAATTCATGGGCGTGCAGCAGTAGACACGCGCCGGCTCGCCTTATTTGTGGCGCAGGAGCCTGCGACCGGGTTGCAGGGTCGGCTGGGCTTGCTTGGAAGCCCTTTTGGACGCCGCTGGATGGCATTGAGTACCGATTTGCGCGAGCGCCTACATCGATCGGCGCGGCTGTTCCGTCCGCTGCCGTGTTGGCGTGTCGGCGCGGGCGTGGGGCAGGGTCGGGCTCTGGGCCGGCGCCAGCGCGAGCTGGTCGCGATGGCTGTAGCGCTGGCGCTTGCCGGGTGCGGGCTGACCGAGACCGCCATCGTCGATCCAAGCCGATACGTGGGCTATCGTTGCAATGATCTGATCGGGCAGTGGAAAGGTCTGGTCGTGCGGCAGCAGGAGCTGCAAAGCCTCATGGACAAGGCCGGCGACGGTGGCGGCGCGTTGATCGGCACGATGACATACCGCGCCGACTACGAAACGGTGCTGGGCGAGGAAAAGGTTCTGCAACGCACCGCGGCCGAGAAGAATTGCGCGCTGACGCCGATTTATCAGAGCGACCAAACCATCCGCTGAAGCGCGGCGGGCCGGATCAAAAAGCCACGCTGGACTAGAAGCCGCCCATCAGGAGCGCGATGCCGACGCCGGCGGCGGCGAGCAGCACCAGCGCGGCCACGCTGACCGCCGTCGCGCGTGCGGCGAAAAAGGCTGCATAGGCCGCCTTGAGAATGTTGTTGGAGGAAGCGGCGATGAGGATCGCGGCGGCGAGCGCGCTGTTGGGTACGTTCGGCGTGCCGCCCTGCGCCAGATTGAGCACGAAGGGATCGATGTCGGTCACGCCGACGATGGCGGCCAGCGAATAAATGCCGGAGGTGCCGAACGTGGTGGTGACCCATTTCGTCACCAGGGACACGATGATGAACAGGATCGCGAACAGCGCCGCCGGCCCAAGCTCCAAAGGGTTGCCGCCGGACGGCTGCAGCGTGGTCGCCGGCGACGTCGTTCCCGCTTGCTTGTGGCGCGCGGTCCAATCGGGCAGCCAGTATTGCAACGCTGAGATCACGAGGCCGGCCAGTGACAGCACGCACAATGCGGGGGCAAGCTCGCGCGCCAGCGTCAAATTGAAGAATGCCACGACCGCAAGAATGCGCATGTACATGATGGCGGTCGCGAGCGTGATGCCGGCCTGCGCCTGGCGCCGCATGACCGCGCCGGTCGCGGCCTGCCGCGCCAATACGACCGTTTCCGCGGTCGACGAATAAAGCCCGCCGAGCGCGGCCATCCACAGACCGTGCGCGGCGGTCGTCCAATAGCGCTGCGCCAGATAGCTCGCGTAGGAGAGGCTGCAGACCACCACCAAAGCGAGCCAGGCCTGACGCGGCGTGATGCTCGTGAGCGTCGTCACCGGCTCGCTCGGCAACAACGGCAGGACGATGCCGGTGAGAATGAGAAATTCGCCGGCAATGATGATTTCCCGAAGTTCGATGCGCCGCGCCAGCGCGTGCAGCCGTTCGCGGCCGGTCAGCAAGAGCACCGACGTCACCGTCATCGTCACCGCGACCCAGGGCGGCAAGGCGAGCGCCACGGCGCCGAGCAGATAGGCCTGCACGTTGAGCACCGGAACGACCAGGCCGACATTCGGCTCGGCCTGCCCGTCGAGCTCGCGCACATGGCGGCGATAGTAGATTGTGAGCCAGGCCCCGAGCACAAGCAGGCCGCCGGTAAACGGCACGAAATGTTGCGGATCGAACAGGTAAAGCACCCCTCCGGCGAACGCGAGCATCGGGAAGGTGCGGATGCCGCCGGGACGCTTGGTGTCGGTGCGCGCAAAAAAATCTTCGAACGCCAGCCCGAGAAACAGGCTGAGCCCGAGGAGGAGCGCCACGCTGGTGATGGGCGGTGCAACAATCATTGTGCGATAGTCATTGGGTCGACCGACTGTCGATCGCGGACCCGAACCGGGCCATGGTGATCCGCCGGACCTAGCATACATATCCGCATGGCGCGAACCGCGGCGCGCTCGGCTGCCGGTTTTCGGCTATGCTCGGCCGACCGGCCCGCCCGAACAGTGCCCGAACAGGGAGACAATTCCATGAGCTGGATGCCCGACAAAGACCCCGTGCTTGGCGACAAGAACGTCCTGCGACGCCCTCGAACTCGTCATCGTGCCGCGGGTGCGCGACCTTGGCGACGGCTTTTCCGTCCGCCGCGCGCTGCCGCATGGGCGCCGGCAGATGGTCGGACCGTTCATCTTCTTCGACCAGATGGGTCCGGTGCAGCTCATGGCCGGCAAGGGGATGGACGTGCGGCCGCACCCGCACATCGGGCTCGCCACCGTCACCTACCTGTTCGACGGCAGCGTCATGCACCGCGACAGCGAAGGCAACGCGCTCGAAATCACCCCCGGCGCCATGAACCTGATGACGGCCGGGCGCGGCATTTCGCATTCCGAACGCACCCCGCCGAGCGTGCGCACGTCAGGCGGCGGCATGTTCGGCATCCAGAGCTGGATCGCGCTGCCGCAAGACCACGAAGAGATGGCGCCGCTGTTCGAGCATTTCGACGCGGCCGTTCTTCCGACCATCACCGACACCGGCGTGCGGGCGCGGGTCATCGCCGGCTCCGCCTTCGGCCAGAAGTCGCCGGTCGGCATGGTGTCGGAGTGGTTTTATGCCGAGGTGCTGCTCGATCCCGGCGCCTCCGCCCCGCTCGACGCCGACCACGAGGAGCGCGCGATCTACGTCACCGAAGGCGAGGTCGATATCGCCGGCGACACGTTCGAGGCGCCGCGCCTCCTGATCTTCCGCCCCGGCGACCGCATCACCGTTAGGGCGACCAAGCCGTCGCGGCTGATGTTCCTCGGCGGCGCCGCGCTCGAAGGTCCGCGTTACCTGTGGTGGAATTTCGTCTCTTCGCGCCAGGAGCGCATCGAGGAGGCGAAGGAGGAGTGGAAGAGCGGACGGTTCGCGCTGATCCCGGGGGACGAGAAGGAGTTCATCCCGCTGCCGGAGAAGTAGCCTTGGTCCGCCCGGCTAAACGTATTCGGCCGACGTCGGGACAGCGGATGCCGCGCCGTGAACGCCCACGAGCTCGCTGGCTGTTTGCGGGATCAGGTGGCGGCCAAGGCTTTCCCGGGAGAGGGCGGCTCCGCCTATCAACAACAAGAATGGGTGAGGGCCCGCGGAACCGCCGCGCCCCCTCACCCGATCGTGCAAGCTCCAACGCTGCGGCCGCCCTCTCCCACGA
>CAWIHU010000005.1:0-684021 GCA_963836095.1 uncultured Pseudomonadota bacterium | reverse complement strand
TTTGTAACGCGATGTAATCGCCGGAGAGGCCGTCGGGACCGCCGTTGCCGTCCAAACTGACGTTGACGGACGAGATCGACAGGCGCCCGCCCGCCGGCATGGCATCGCGCGCATTGATGGCGATATTGACCAAGGCCAGCGCGAACTCCGACCGGTCGACGCAGATCGGCCAGGTGTGTTGCGGAATATCGATGGCGAGATCGATGTTGACGTGCGTCGAGCCGAACAGCACGTCGCGGATCGCCTCGACCGCTTCGGCCGGATGGACGATGACCGGATTGAGCGGCTGACGCCGCGAAAACGACAACAGCTGCCGGGTCAGGCTTTCGCCGCGCGATACCGCCCCCTGAATGGCCTCGATCGCGCGCGCGTTGCGCGGCTCGACCGCGTGTTTCTTCAACATCTGGGCATAGCCGCCGACGATCATCAAAAGATTGTTGAAGTCGTGCGCGACGCCGCCGGTGAGCTGGCCGAGCGCTTCCATCTTCTGCGCGTCGGCCAATTGCCGCTGCACGCGCTTGAGCGCCTCGGCGGCCTCCTTCTCGACCGTGACGTTGCGGCCGGCGACGTAGATCAGGCCGTCCTCCGCCGTCATCGTCCACGCGATCCAGCGCCAGGACCCGTCCCGGTGGCGAAAGCGGTTTTCCATGCGAATTGTCGGCACGCCGCGCGCCAGCTTTTCCCGTCCGGCGATCGAATGGGCCGCATCCTCGGGATGCCGCAGCGCGCTCACGTGCAGCGACTTGATCTCGTCTTCGCCAAAACCCAGCGTCCTGGTCCAGGCCGGGTTGATGCTGATGAAATAGCCCTCGAAATCGGACACGCCGAGCAGATCTTCCGACACGTTCCAAATGCGGTCGCGCTCGCGCGTGCGCCGTTCGACCTCCGCCTCCAATTGTTCGTTCAACGCGGCGAGCCGGGCTTCGGCCTGTGCCCGCTGGGTGACGTTGACGAGCGAGCCGAAATAGCCTTTCACAAATCCGCGCTCGTCGCGCTCCGGCGTATAGACGCCGCGCAGGATCCGCGGGCCGATGCCCTTATAGGGGACCGCCTGCTCATAGTGCACCGGCTCCCCGCGCAGAACCTTTTCAATGTTCGGGAGCACCGTGTTGAATGCCGCTTCGCCCATCACATCGACAAGCTGTTTGCCGACGATCGCATCGCTCGAAAGGCCGAGCATTTCGCCGTAGGCGCGGCTGGCGAACAGGACGGTATAATCGGAGGCGACGCGCGTCAGCATGAACGGCGTCTGGTCGATGATGCTTTCGAGCGCCGCCTCGCGGCCGCGCGAGGCGTCTTCGGCGCGGCTGCGCTCGATCGCGAAGCCGAGCTGGCGCGCGATCGTCAGCGCCAGCTCGATCTCTTCTGCGCCGTAGCGGCGCGCCCGATCGTGATAGGTCACGAACTTGCCGATGAGCTTGCCGCGCGCCACCAGCGGAATGAAGGCGAGCGCGCCGATGCGTTCGCGCGCGCCGGCGGCCCTCGAGGCTTCGGGGAGATCGGCACCGGCGACATCGTCGATGCAGACCGGCGCCGGCGCGCCGTCGTCGACGGCCCAGGGCGAGTGGCCCTCGGCGGCGCGCCGGTAGTCGTCGGACAGGCCGCGCCACGCGACGAAGCGCATGATGCCCGCCTCGTCGAACAACAAGATCGAGGCACGTTCGCAGTTCAGCGCGGTCAGAACCGTATCCAGGCCGGCGTCGTAAACGTTGCGCGGCGATTTGGCGTGAAACAGCTTTTCGGTGAAGCCGTAGAGCGCGTCCAGCTCTTGGACACGTCTCGCCAGATCTTCCATGGCGCCGTCCCGGACCCGCATCGTTAATTCGCTCGGCTGTTTAAGCTGCGATCTTACACGTCGCGGCCAGGCGCAGAGGGAATTGCCGCGCTTGGAAAGTATAGCGCATGTCGAGCCGCCGACGATTAAATCTCAGGCCAAGGTGGACGGGAACTTTTGGGCCGGTCATGCGTTATGCGCGCTATTTCGCCACCGCATCAAGCGTTGCCGATGGCGGCTTTTGTCGCGCCGGAAGCCGGTGGCGTTGCCGGCCAACGTCGCGGCGCCCGTTTTCTCTGGAGGCCCGTTTTCTTCGAAGGTTCGCGGCCGCGTTCCCGTGGCATGACCGTTTTAGTGAAATATTTTACCGAAAACGAACTCGCTGGAACAAAACAGAAACATATGGCTGCCAACGGCTCCCCTGCGGATCCGGATCGCGCTATGATGGTTGGTGTTCCGTGTTGTCGAGGAGTAGATCGTGGCCCCCCGTGCGTATTGGAAAGGCTATCTGCGCCTTTCGCTCGTTTCGTGTCCGATTGCGCTTTATCCGGCGACCTCCGAGCGTGACAAGATCACGTTCAATCAGATCAACCGCGCGACCGGGCATCGCATCCGTTACCGCAAGGTCGACGCCGAAACCGGCGAAGAGGTGGCGTCGGACCAGATCGTCAAGGGCTATGAGGTCGCCAAGGGCGAATATGTCGAGATCGGCGACGACGAACTGCAGGCGATCTCGCTCGACAGCACCAAGACGATCGATATCGCCGAATTCGTGCCGCGCAGCGAGATCGACGAGCTTTATCTGATCCGCCCCTATTACATCGCGCCGGACGGCAAGGTCGGGCAGGACGCCTTCGTCGTCATCCGCAACGTCATCGAGCAGATGAAGATGGCGGCGATCGGCCGCGTGGTGCTGACAAGCCGCGAGCACGTCATCGCGCTCGAGCCGCGCGGCAAGGGCCTGATGGGAACGCTGCTGCGCTACCCTTACGAGGTGCGCGATGCCGGCGAGTATTTCGACGACATACCGGACGTGAAGCTCACTAAGGACATGATGGATCTGGCCCGCCACATCGTCGAAACCAAAAGCGGGCACTTCAAGCCGGAAGCGTTCGAGGACCATTACGAGCGGGCGCTGCAGGAGCTGATCGAGAAGAAGGCGAAGGGCGAGAGGATCGAGGTGCCGAAGGTCGAGCCTACGGCTAAGGTCATCAATCTGATGGATGCCTTGCGCCGCTCCGTGCAGGCCGAGCAGAAGCCGGCCGCGCGTGCCGCCGCCCCAAACGCGCGCCCCGCCGCCGCAAAGAAAGGCCGCAAGCGCATCGAGGGCCAGAAGGAAATGCTGCTGCCGATTTCAGGCAAGAAAGCCGCCGCTGAGGCTCCGGGCAAAACAGCCGCCAAGCCGACCCGCGCCTCCGCGCGGCACCGCAAAGCGGGGTAATTCCGTAGGGTGGGCAAAGGCGCCAACGGGTCCGCGCAAAGCGCGGCCCGATGACAAGCTCCGCGCCATGCCCACGCTCTTTGACTCCCGAGCGAGGCCCGCGTGGGCTTCGCTTCGCTCAGCCCACCCTACCTACTGGCTTCACCACGATCCCTGTTGCCAGGGAGAATGGGACTGGCCGCCGCGCTCGCGCGCAGCGCCGTATTGGGAGTTCCGATCGCGGAAGGGATTGAAACCAAAAAAGCCGTCGCCCCAGCCGTTATGGCGCGCCTCCTCGACAGCGTCCGGACGCCGGCGCATCGCGAGGCCGCCCTGTGGCTGGTTGTTCAGCACCACGACGAACTCGGTGCGATAGTTGGTCTCGCCGTTGAGCGGCTCGTCCGACACGATGATCGAGGACCCCGGCACTGCGGTGGGCGCGACGCGATCGAGCACCTCCTGCGGGAAGCTGATGCGGTCGAGCGCGTCCTTGGCGTCACCGCCGTCGTCGATCGTGACCGCGGTCCAGCGCAAGCCGCCCCCGGTGCGCGCGACCGCGGTGAAGATGTGCGTGCCGATCGGCTTGCCGGGGTCGTGGATCGTGACCGGGACTTCGAGGGTCGCGTCGAACCTCTCGCCCCCGTCCGGCACCGGCTCATGCGTATCGCGCCGCACGTAAAGCTTCCCCGTCGCGCGGCTGACAAAGATCGACACCGGCTCGAGCGCGAGTTTCGCGTCCTTCGCGGCCTTGGCGGCCTCGACCCGTTTGGCCTCGGCCGTCCTGGCGGCCGCCTGGGCGGCCATAACGGCTTCCTGCTTCGCCTTTTGGTCGGCCGTGGCGGCCTCGAGCTGCGCGTGCAGCGCCTCGACTTTGGCGGAAGCCTTCTGCTTTAAGTCCTCAGCCATGGCCTTGGCTTCGTCCGTCTTGGCGGCGGCGAGCACCTTTTCGGCACGGGCGAGCTCGGCGTCGGCGCGGCTCTCGAGACGTTCGAGCTTGGGCACCGCCACCGCGGCCGCCGCCGCCTCGCGCTTTGCGGTTGCGACAGCGGTCTTCGCGGCGGCCGCCGCCTCGGCGGCATCGTCCGCTTCGCGGGCGAGCGCTTCGGCGCGCGCCGGCGCCGCGTCGATCATCGCCGGCTTGGGCACCAACAGCGACGGATGGGAAAACCCGACCGGTTCCGCGTCGCCCGGCGAGATGATCACCCGCATGCCGACGTGCGTCTTGTCGAAAGCGTTCTCGGCGAAGTCGTAGGGCATGCGGACGCAGCCGTGCGAGGCGGCGTAGCCGGGCAGCGGTCCGCCGTGCAGCGCGATGCCGCTCCAGGTGATGCGCTGCATGTTCGGCATCCAGGCATCGTCATAGAGGCTCGAGTGGTGGTCCTTTTCCTTCTCCACGACGGCGAAGACGCCGGCCGGCGTCTCGCGGCCCGTCGTGCCGCTCGACACTGGCGCGCGCAGGATCCAGCCGTCGGCATCGTAGAAGGTCACCTGCTGGCTTTTGATCGACACGATGGCCATGATCGGCTCGCCGGCCTCGCGCGGGGCCGTCGCCTCGGTGGGACGCGCGGGATGCGCCCTCTTGACCGCGGCGTCAGCGGGCGGCGCTGCGGTGAGCGCCGCCAGCACGGCCGCAGCCGCAAACGTCACAATAGCCGCAGGTGCCAGCGGCCGCAGCGCTTGCGCCCGTGCGCGCAAGCCTGCAGCGCGAAGGCGGGTGGATCGCGCCGGGGTCAATTGATTTGTCATGCTCGGTTGAACCGGATTGCCCAAGACGAACGCCGAACTGGATGGTAGCGATTCTTGCGGCTTGCCGAAAGCAGCGACTCGCTTACCGGGCTCGTCAGCGGTAATCCGGTGCAGTCCTTCACAACCCGCGCAAAAATTCGATCATCGCAGCGTTGACCTCCGCCGGCCGCTCATGCCGGATCCAGTGGCCGCAGCCCGGCAGAACGATGGTCTGGCGCAGGTTCGGCACGAAGCCGCACGGGTTCGGAATGAGCCGATCCATGCCGGGGAAATACATCGGGGGATAACGGTGACACGGATTACGGGTCCAGCACCGTCACCGTAACCCGAAAGCCTGCCACTGAGGCGGGCTCGTCAGGCGAACTGGAGCAAGACTGCAATAGCGGTAGAGAAGGCAGCCGCAGCGTTGAAGTAGGATTGCAGTCGCAGGCGGCTGAGGACTGCGTCCAGTTCTGGACTAGGACGGCCGCCGCCGACACCGGATACCAACCAAGCAGTCTTGGGGATAGGGATTAGTGCAGCCGCGAGCCAAATCGCAGCAGAAAGAAACGCGAAGACGATGGACCACGTCATGATGTTGTCCCTCCAGATGCCAATTTAGAATTCCATTCCTTAAATCTGGCCAAGAACCGTTCTAGTTTTTGTTTCGCCTTGTTGAGACCAGAAACGGTCAGCGGCCATTCTCCGCCGAATTGTACGTCGTCCTCTTCGTTGGTCGGATTAGTCATCGTGCAATCGGCAGAAATCTGGGAGTATTCGGACAGGACGCGGTTATCGTCTAGGTCCCGTCGCGGAGTTGGTTGGAATTGAAGGTGGCGTAGTCTCCGGGGTGATCAACCTCGAATCATCCGGCGTTAGCGCGTCGGACTGGAGACCACGCCATGACGAGCATTACCACGACGCCTGATTCCTTGCAGCCTGAAGCAGAGACGGTTCCGCGTCTTTTCGACGATTGGTCCGATCCGATCGAGACCGAGGTTCGCGGTCGGGCTCGGCAATTCATCGAGGAGTTGATCCGCGAGGAGCTCGACGGGTTGCTGGCCCGGCCGCGTTACGGGCGCAGCAAAGCGGCCGGCGATGAAGCGAGAGCGGGCGTTGCGGGGCATCGCCACGGCAGCCGGCCGCGGTCGTTGACCGGCAGCTTCGGGCCGATCGAGATCGCGGTGCCGCGGGCCCGGCTGGAGAGCGCCGAAGGCCGGACGACGGAATGGAAGAGCCAAGCGCTGCGGGCCTATCAGCGGCGCACGCTGACCGCCGACGCACTGATCGCGAGCTGCTACCTTGCCGGCACCAACACGCGCCGGGTGCGCCGTGCGCTCGGTGCCCTGTTCGGCGGCGCGGTCGGCAAGGACACGGTGAGCCGGGTGTGGCGCAAGGTGAAGAGCGACTGGGACGCATGGAGCGCCCGCTCGCTGGCCGCGGAGCCGATCGTGCGGCTCATTCTCGACGGCACGGTGGTGCGCGTGCGGCTCGACCGCAAGGCGACAGCCATCTCGCTCCTTGTCGTCATTGGCGTGCGCGCCGACGGCCAGAAGGTGCTGCTGGCGATCAAGAGCATGGGCGGCGAGAGCGCCGCGGCCTGGCGCAGCGTCCTCGACGATCTCGTCAAGCGCGGCCTGCAACGTCCTGCTTTGCTCATCGTCGATGGCGCACAGGGGCTCGAGACCGCGATCGCCGCCGTATGGGACGACGCGCCGGTGCAGCGCTGCACGGTTCACAAGCATCGCAATCTCCTCGCGCACGCCCCCGAGCGCCTGCACGAGGAGATCACCGCCGACTACAACGACATGATCTACGCCGCCACGCGTGAGGAGATCGAAGCCCGCCGCAAGGCCTTCGTCCGCAAATGGCGACTCAAGCACCGCGCCGTCGCCGACAGCCTGGAAGAAGCCGGCGAGCGTCTCTTCACCTTCGCCCGCCTGCCGTCGAGCCAGTGGCGCAGTGCGCGCACCACCAACGCGATCGAACGGCTGCACGAGGAGTTCAAGCGCAGGATCAAGACGCAGACCGTGCTGCCGTCCGCAGACACCGCCGCGATGTTGTTCTGGGCCTTGCTCGCTTCGGGCCAGATCAACATGCGCAAGGTCGATGGCTGGCACACCCTCGCCGCAACGCCACTCGCTCAGCCAATTGACCTCGCCGCCTAATCAGATAACTTCAATAGTCTGGAGATCGCGCCGCTCCAATTCCAACCACATGCCGGACGGCACCTATCGTCTATGTCTTCCCCAATCACAAACTCCACTCTGATGTTCATTCGTGCCCAGACGGGGCTGTCTTGGTTCCGCGTTACTTCAACCGTACATCCTTGGCGCTTGTCGGTCTTTGTAAGCCGAAAGCCGTGATTGTTGATTAGCTCATTAATCCAGGCGACCGTCTGGTCAAACGCGCTCTTTTGATTTTTCGTTAGCTTATCGAATTGCAGATTGATATCAACCATTTTGCTTCACATATCGAGCGCCGCCAATGTGGCCATTTTGATGCCAGTCTGGAAGGCCACAGACTTCACTCCACTTCGTTTGATTCGACGCAATTCTTTGCGGCGCTGCATCGTTCAAGGGCGTCTAGATTAGTCACCTTTGTCTGATGAAAAGAGACAAAGCCGTGGCATCCGGTGTGAGGACCGGAAGTGATTGTGACCTCCATCGCATCTTCTGCGTGGCCAGCAACGATGATTAAAGAAGCATCAGCTAACGTGCCGTTGTCCACGTCGCACGCGTGGTAATAGGCTTGTTTATAAAATCGCTCCTCTTCATCAAGTGTTTGCCCGTTGTCGTGTGCAGCTTCCAATCCAGCCTGAATTGCCATCAGGCTTTTGAAAACCATCACGATCGAACCCTTTTTTGCTGCCAGATGTGTGCGCATCGTTGACGCCGGTTCAGCAAGCGTAGGGTGGGCAAAGGCGCGCAGCGCCGTGCCCACGCGTTTCATTCGCCGAAGCGACCGGCGACAGTGACCACGTCCCCGCCCCAGTCTGCCGGCAAGATTCTGCGTTCAACATAGCGGTGGAAACTTGAATGAGGCCAATCGGCGACGCAGGAGACAAGTCCGTGCTTGACGGGATTGTAATGAATGTAATCGACGTGGCGCTCCAAATCGGCGTCATCGCGGATGGCGTGCTCCCAAAAGCGGCGTTGCCAAATTCCTCTTTCGCGCTTGGCGATTTTGCTCCTTGAGCGCGATGGCGCCACTGGCAGGCCGCGTGAGAAGCCGGACTTGAAGATGCTCCAACGCGAGCCGAAATCGGCATCGCCTTCGGGCAGGAGCCAAAGCGCGTGCAGGTGGTCGGGCAGGATGCAAATGGCAATGGTCTCGAAGGGAAGGCGATCCTGAGCCACCTTGTAGGCGCAGCGCAGGCGATCGATTTCCCGCACCAGCAGATCGCTGGAGCGGTCGGCAAGTGCGAGCGTGAAAAAGAACGCGCCACCCTCGATCTTGGCGCGGCGATAGCGTGACACCAGGACTCGCTCGAGCGGTTACGTGGGCACGGCGCTTCGCGCCTTTGCCCACACTACAGCATTTCGCTGCCCGAGGGGAGGGAGCAAGCAAAATGAAGGCGCGTAGCGCTGCCCGCGCAAGAAACGTCGAGGTTCCGCGTGGGCTTCGCTGGCGCTCAGCCCACCCACGGCGTCCCTAAATCATAAAAGCCGACACGCGTCCAGTGACGAACTTCTTGACATTCATCCCCAGTTCAGTTACAAAACCTCGAATCTCGCTCACTGGGGACGCCTTCGGCCGAGGGTACTCCTGGAGGTGGAGCGAGTGCGGCGCCCGCGGGCGGGAGGATACGGCCCGCTCCCCGGGCGGCTTCGGGCATCATCGGACCGGCACTATGACCGGTCTGGGAGGTGCGTTCCCTGGACTGGGACTGGCGGGCGCGGGTAACGCCCGTTTAGGAACGCAAGGTCTCCGTGCCCCGGTTGGCGCGGCCTTACAGGATCGAACGTCCTGCCTCGTCCCAGGAAGCCTGGCCTGAAGTCGCGCCTGAGGGGCGAGAGCCCCAGGGGTCAGAGCCGTGGTGGAACGCCGACAGGCGAGCGCGCCCCCTCCCTACCCTCCCCCGCAAGCGGGGGAGGAAGTGAGAAAGGGCGCGTGCCGTGCCCCCTCCTGTGTCCTCCCCCGCATGCGGGGGAGGATGAAGGTGGGGGCACGGAGGTCTCGGAACAGCGCCTTTCGGCGTTCCGCCTCCCTTTTTTTCGTCGTAGCGAATGGCGAGATGGCGAATGGCGAAAATACACTGTTCGCCACTCGCCCCATTCGCAATTCGCTACTCGCCACTCGCGTCGCTCTCAGAAAACTCGGACGCGAACAAAAACGCGCCGCGAGAATGGGATTGCTTTGTCTCACCCTACGAGGGCGGGCATGACGAGCGATACCGATGCCATGTCATTCGTCGCCCATCCTCATTCGTCGCCCATGTCATTCGTCGCCCATGTCATTCGTCGCTTTTGACGGATCGGAGATCCGCATCGAGACCGTTGGACGTTTCGCCGGCGAACCGCAACACCAGCACAGCAAACGACAAACCTAGAATGGCTCCCGCCACAGTGAGAACATCGGACCCCGCGCGATGTTCGGCGACGACAAGCTCGATGAGGACACGGCTAAGAGCTGTAATTGCGATATAGACCAGGTAACGAACGGGAAGTATTGTCGTTTTGAAATAGATGCCGACCATTGCGCCAAGTTCGAGGTAGATAAACAAAAGAAGGATGTCCGAAAGATCGGCCCGTCCTCTGCCGACCATGTCGACGAAAGCCGCAACGGCCGACCACACTGTCGTCGCGCCTATCCCGAACAGAGCCAGATAATGGAAAGCGTCGACCAGGAGCGATCCGATAGCGTCAGCGGTTGGTTTCAGGCTGCGGTGAAGATTTGCAACGGTTCCGGATAATCCATCTAGCAACTCGGGCATATCACGCGTTCCTTCGTGGACCCTGTTCCGAACGGATCGAGCTGAATTCAAATCTCTTTGGATGAATGTACATCGCGAACCGTCGTGCCGTCAGCGACAAGCTAACATGCCCCAGTCTCTCCGCGTTACCGCCTTTCGCTCGACGCCGATGATCGGTTGGCGGGCTGGGGTCTTGGTCGCGACACTCGCCGCCCAGCATGCAGTCCTCTGCGCCGATGCCTCAGCGCAGGAGACGCGCGCGCCGGCAGAGGTCTGCGGGGGCGGCGTGTTGGCGCATGGCACGGTACGCCGCGTCATCGACGGCCGCACTTTTGTGCTCGACGACGGCCGCGAGGTGCGGCTGGCGGCGATCGAGGTGCCGGCGCTGCCGGAGCCATCGGCTGGCGCCCGGGGCGGCGCGGCGGCGAGGGACGCGCTTGCGGCCTTGTTTAGCGACGGCGACGTCATCCTGCGTGGCGCCGATGTGCCCTCCGACCGTTACGGTCGACTGCTCGCCTACGCCGCTCCCGTGCGCGACGGCGGCGACCGCCTGGCGCAGACGCAGCTCCTCGCCGCCGGCTTGGCCCGGGTCGCGGCGCGGGTCGGCAGCCGGCCCTGCGCCGCGGAACTCCTGCGCGCCGAAGGCGCCGCGCGGCAGGCCAAGCTTGGCCTTTGGGCCAATTCGTATTATGACTTACTCGACGCCGACAAACCCGTGGATGTGCTGGCGCAACGGGGCCGTTTCGCGCTGGTCGAGGGCAAGGTGTTGTCGGTGCGCCAAAGCGGGGCGACGATATACGTGAATTTCGGGCGGCGGTGGACCGAGGACTTCACGGTTACGATCGCGAAGCGAAACGAGCGTAGATTTGCGGCGGCGGGGCTCGCACTGAGGCGGCTTGCCGGCAAGCGCGTGCGGGTTCGCGGTTGGATCGAGGAGCGCGGCGGTCCGTGGATCGAGGCGGCGCAGCCGGAGCAGATCGAGCTGTCCGAGCGCGAGTGAGCGCCGCAAATCGCCGCCGCGGCCGAACGCCGCGGTGGACGGGCGGGGTTGAAGTGGTGATCGGATTGTCGCCATTGTCGATTATAGGCCGGTCGATTGCAGGCTGGTCGATCCTGCCTTCGTTGCAGGCCGGTTTGTTGCAGGCCGGCGGCTGGCGCATGCGGCCATCGCCGCCACGGCGCTGCTGCTTGCCGCCTGCACGGCCTCGCCGCCCGCCATGGCGCCGCAGGCGGCGCTGCCGCCGCCGGCAAAGCCCGGCGGAAGCCGACATGTCGCCGGCGGCGTTGCGCGAGCATCAGCGCATCCTGGCGGCCTATGGCGGCGTCTATAACGATCCCAAGCTGCAGGGTATGGTCGAGCAGACGGTCGAGCGGCTGGTGGCGGCGTCCGAGCGGCCTGACCTGCATTACAAAGTGACGATGCTCAATTCGCAGTCGATCAACGCGTTCGCGCTGCCGAACGGTCAGTTGTACGCCACGCGCGGCTTGATCGCGCTCGCCAACGACGAATCCGAGCTCGCCTCCGTGCTGGCGCACGAGATGGGGCACGTCATCGCGCGCCACGCCGCGATCCGCGAGGAGCAGGCCCGGCTCGCCGACCTCAGAAGCCGCGTCTTCACCGACGTGGTCAGCGACCCGGAGGAAGGCGCGCTGGCGCTCGCCAAATCGAAACTGGCGCTGGCGAGCTTCTCGCGCGCCCAGGAACTCGAGGCCGACGCCATCGGCATCGGCATCGCCTCGCGCGCCGGCTACGACCCTTATGGCGCGGTGCGGTTCTTGACCTCCATGGAGCATAATTCCGAGCTCAAGCCGCAGCAGACCGGCGCGATCGATCCGCGCGCCGCCGACTTTCTCTCCTCGCATCCGGCGACGCCGGAGCGCATCACCAATGCGCGCGTCAATGCCCGGCAGTACAGCGGCGCGACCGGCTCGACGCCCAATGCGCCGCCGACGTTCGGGCGCGACAAGGACACCTACCTCGCCGGCATCGACGGCATCGTGTTCGGCGAGGATCCGAGCGAAGGCTTCGTGCGCGGCCGCCGCTTCCTGCATCCGCGGCTCGGCTTCACCTTCACCGCGCCGGAAGGGTTTCAGCTCGACAACACGGCGCAAGCGGTGCTCGGCGTCAAGCACGGCGGCAATCAGGCGCTGCGGCTCGATGTCGTGCGCGTGCCGGCCGAACAGACGCTCGCCGCCTATCTCACCTCCGGCTGGATCGAGAACATCGACGCCGCGACCGTCGAGGACATCACCATCAACGGTTTCCCCGGCGCCACCGCGGCGGCCAAGGGCGACCAATGGGATTTCCGGCTCTACGCCCTCCGCTTCGGCAGCGACGTCTACCGCTTCATCTTCGCCAGCAAGCACCACACGCCGGAGACCGACCGCATCTTCCGCGAGTCGATCGGCACGTTCCGCCGCATGAGCCTCGCCGAGATCGAGGAAGCCAAACCGCTGCGGCTGCAGATCGTCACCGTCGCGCGCGGCGACACCGTCGAGAAAATAGCGACCCGCATGGCGGTCGCCGATCGCCCGTTGGAGCGCTTCCGCATCCTCAACGGCCTCGAGCCCGGCGAGAAGCTCAAGCCCGGCAGCGAAGTGAAGATCGTGGTGGAGTAGTCCGGCTCGTCATTCTGCGTGTCAAAAATTGATCGCGCGCTTGGCGACGGCGAGCGCCGCTTCCTTGACTGCTTCGCTCAAGGTCGGATGGGCGTGGCAGGTGCGCGCGATGTCCTCGGACGAGGCGCCGAATTCCATGGCGATGGCGGCCTCCGCGATCATGGTCTCGGCGTCGGGCCCGAGAATGTGCACGCCGAGCACGCGATCGGTCTTGGCGTCGGCGAGGATTTTCACAAAGCCTTCGGTCGCCAAATTGGCCCGGGCGCGGGCGTTGGCGGTGAAGGGAAACTTGCCGACCTGATAAGCGACGCCGGCCGCTTTCAGCTCCTCCTCGGTCTTGCCGACCGAGGCGATTTCCGGCGTGGTGTAGACCACGTTCGGGATCACGTTGTAATTGACGTGACCCGCCTGCCCGGCGATCAGTTCGGCGACCGCGACGCCTTCGTCCTCCGCCTTGTGCGCGAGCATCGGTCCGGCGATGACGTCGCCGATGGCGTAGATACCGGCGACATTGGTCTGGAAATGCGGATCGACGATGACGCGGCGGCGGTTGTCCATCTTGACGCCGACCGCTTCGAGGCCGAGCCCTTCGGTGAAGGGCACGCGCCCGATCGCCACCAGGACGATGTCCGTCTCGAGCGTCTCGGCCGCGCCGCCGTCCGCGGCCGGCTCGACCTTCACCTTGAGCACCTTGCCCGACGTATCGACCGCCGTGACCTTGGACGACAGCTTGAACGCGATGCCCTGCTTCTGCAGCATGCGATGGAATTGCCGTGCCACTTCGCCGTCGATGCCCGGCAGGATGTGATCGAGAAACTCGACGATCGTCACCTGCGCGCCGAGCCGCCGCCATACCGAGCCGAGTTCGAGCCCGATGATGCCGGCGCCGACGACCAGGAGCTTCTGCGGCACCTTGGCAAGTTCGAGCGCGCCGGTCGAGGACACGACGCGCTTTTCGTCGATATCGATGCCGGGAAGGCGCGCGACATCCGAGCCGGTGGCGATGACGATCGCCTTCGTCTCCAGCGTCTGGGTCGAGCCGTCGTCGGCTTTCACTTCGACCCGGCCCGCCGCGACGATGCGTCCGGCGCCGTGAAACGCTTCGATCTTGTTCTTCTTGAGCAGAAAATCGACGCCCTTGACGTTGGCCTCGACATTCCCGTCTTTGTACTTGAGCAAGGCGGCGAGATCGACGCTCGGCTTGCCGACCTTGATGCCCATCTGCGCGAAACTGTGCCCGGCCTCCTCGTAGAGATCCGAGGCGTGCAGCATCGCCTTCGACGGGATGCAGCCGACATTGAGGCAGGTGCCGCCGAAGGTGGCGCGTTTCTCCACCACGGCGGTTTTCATCCCGAGCTGCGCCGCGCGGATGGCGCAGACATAGCCGCCGGGACCGGTGCCGATGACGATGAGGTCGTAGGACATGAATCACACGCTAAGTTGTTAGGACACGACGGTCCAAACCGATATGCCTTCAATACTGCAGTATCGACGCCACTTCATTCAGCCGAGCCTGATTCTCAGCCTTTGCCCGCAAAGTATCCGCCCCGAAGTCGATCTCTTCCCCCTTTTCATTTATCCACTCTACCGAATGGCCATATTCGCTGACACGCACTTTGGAGAAATTCTTTGGATTTTGCAGATAGGTGAAGATTCTTCCTCGAGCGATCGTCGGTCGGAGGTCGACAACGCCTTCGTACCCGTCGTTCCACACAATCTTGAGAACGCCATGAATAACAGGCGTGGCCGAAACGATGCGCGGCAATTTCTTCACGCGATTTTGCCGGGATGTAGATCTGATAGGCACTGCATCCAAGCGGCGTGCAGCTGGCTTTTTCGCGACTTGGCCCATGTCTTCACCTTTTGAAACTGCGCGGCAGGAATATACCCCTTGATGATCTGCAAGTTGTCGATGGCGACCTGAGCACGATACTCGGCATACTCGACGTGGAAATGCGCCGGGGGATGATCATCCCAGTAGAACTGTATTTTGATGCCATCGACCCGAGCGACCGTTGCCATTGTGACGGTATATCACAAATCCAGAACGAGCCGCGCCGGATCCTCCAGCAACTCCTTCACCCGCACCAGGAACGTCACCGCCTCGCGGCCGTCGACGATGCGGTGGTCGTAGGACAAAGCAAGATACATCATCGGCCGCGCCTCGATCTTGCCGCCGACCACCATCGGCCGCTCCTGGATCTTGTGCATGCCGAGAATGCCGGACTGTGGCGCGTTGAGGATCGGCGTCGACATCAGCGAGCCGTAGATGCCGCCATTGGTGATGGTGAAGGTGCCGCCTTGCATGTCCTCGATCTTGAGCGAGCCGTCGCGGGCGCGGCGGCCGAAATCGGCGATGGTCTTCTCGATCTCGGCCAGCGTCTTCGCGTCGCAATCGCGCACCACCGGCACCACCAGGCCGCGCTCGGTGCCGACCGCGATGCCCATGTGATAATAGTTCTTGTAGATGATGTCGTTGCCGTCGATCTCGGCGTTGACGTTGGGAATTTCCTTGAGCGCCTGCACGCAGGCGCGCACGAAGAAACCCATGAAGCCGAGCTTGACGCCGTGCTTCTTCTCGAACAGCTCGCGGTACTGGCTGCGCAGCGCCATCACGTGCGTCATGTCGACCTCGTTGAAGGTCGTCAGCATCGCGGCGGTGTTCTGCGCCTCCTTCAAGCGCCGGGCGATGGTCTGACGCAGCCGCGTCATGCGCACGCGCTCCTCGCGCGCGGCGTCGTCCGGCGCGGAGGGGGCGCGCACCTGGATCGCGGCGGCGGACGAAGCGACCGGCGTCGGCTGCGCCGCCGCGCGCTCGATCGCGGCCAGCATGTCGCCCTTGGTGACGCGGCCGTCCTTGCCGGACCCGGGCACGCCCGCGGCGTCGATGCCGGTTTCGGCTGCGAGCTTGCGCACCGACGGCGCCAGCGCGCCGGCGGCGGCGGGCGCCGGGCTCGGTGCCGGACTTGGCGCCGCCTTGGCCGCGGCGGGAGCCGGAGCGGCCGGCGGCGGCGCTTCCGCGGCCTTCGCTGCGGGCTTCGCCGCAGCCGCACCGGCGGCGCCTTCCTTAATGGCGCCAAGGAGCGCGCCGACCGCGACGGTTTCGCCGTCCTTGACCGCGACGTCCGTCAGCACGCCGGCGGCGGGGGCCGGCACCTCGATCGTCACCTTGTCGGTCTCGATCTCGACCAGCGGCTCGTCGACGGCGACGACGTCGCCGGCCTTCTTGAACCACTTGCCGATTGTCGCCTCGGTGACGGATTCTCCGAGCGTCGGAACGCGTATCTCAGCCATGGCATCCTCTTCGTCACGGCCAGCGCGGGGCCATCAGTTTGCTGCGGTCACGCCGTCAGCGCGGATGCCCGGCACAAGACCGGGCATGCCGGCGCGACAATCATCCCAACGCCTCTTCGAGCACCTGCTTGAGCTGCGCCAGATGCAGCGACATCTGCCCGACCGCGGTCGACGCCGACGCCGGCCGCCCGGCGTAGCGCGCTCGGCGGTGCTTGCCGTTGATCTGGTTGAGCACCCACTCGATGAAGATATCGACGAACACCCAGGCGCCCATGTTGCGCGGCTCTTCCTGGCACCAGACGATCTCCGCCTGCTTGAAGCGCGACAGCTCCGTCATCAGCGCCTTGGTCGGGAACGGATACAGCTGCTCGACGCGCAGCAGATAAACGTCGTCGATGCCGCGCTTCTCGCGCTCCTCGTAGAGGTCGTAATAGACCTTGCCCGAGCACAGGACGACGCGGCGGATGTTGGCGTCCGGCGACGAAGCTTGATCTTCTCGTCCGGCAACAGCTGGGCGTCGTCCCATAACAGGCGATGGAACGTCGTGTCCGCCCCCATCTCGTCGAGCCGCGACACCGCGCGCTTGTGGCGCAGCAACGACTTCGGCGTCATCAGGATCAGCGGCTTGCGGAACTCGCGGTTGAGCTGCCGGCGCAGGATATGGAAATAGTTCGCCGGCGTCGTGCAGTTGGCGACCTGCATGTTGTCCTCGGCGCACATCTGCAGGAAGCGCTCGAGCCGCGCGGAGGAATGCTCCGGTCCCTGGCCTTCGTAGCCGTGCGGCAGCAGGCAGACGAGCCCGGACATGCGCAGCCATTTGCGCTCGCCCGACGAGATGAACTGGTCGAACAACACCTGCGCGCCGTTGGCGAAGTCGCCGAACTGGGCTTCCCACAGCGTGAGCGCGCTGGGCTCGGCGAGCGAATAGCCGTACTCGAAACCGAGCACCGCCTCTTCCGAGAGCATCGAGTTGATGACCTCGTAGCGGGCCTGGCCGCCGCCGAGATGGTTGAACGGCGTGTAGCGCTTTTCGGTCTCCTGGTCGGTCAGCACCGAGTGGCGCTGCGAGAACGTGCCGCGCTCGGAATCCTGACCGGACAGCCGCACGCGGTGGCCGTCGATGAGCAGCGAGCAGAAGGCCAGCGCCTCGGCGGTCGCCCAATCGATGCCGGTGCCGGTCTCGATCGACTTGCGCCGGTTGTCGAAGAAACGGTTGAGCGTGCGGTGCAGATGGAAATCCGGCGGCAAGGTCGTGATCTTGGCGCCGATCTCCTCGAGCTTGGCGATATCCACCCCGGTCTTGCCGCGGCGGGGATCGTCGCCGTCGCCGGCGGTCTTGAAGCCGGCCCAGCGGCCGTCGAGCCAGTCGGCTTTGTTGGCGCGGTAGCTCTGCGCGGCTTCGAGTTCGACGTCGAGGCGGCTCCTCCAATCGGCCTTCATCTTCTCGACTTCGCCGGCGGTGACGACACCCTCGCCGACCAGCTTGTCGCCGTAGATTTCCAGCGTCGAGGGGTGCGCGGCGATCGCTTTGTACATCAAGGGTTGGGTGAACGACGGCTCGTCGCCTTCATTGTGGCCGTGCCGGCGGTAGCAGAACATGTCGATGACGACCGGCTTCTGGAATTTCTGCCGGAACTCGGTCGCCACCTTGGCGGCGAACACCACCGCCTCGGGATCATCGCCGTTGACGTGGAAGATCGGCGCTTCGATCATCTTGGCGACGTCGGACGGATAGGGCGACGAGCGCGAAAACCGCGGATCGGTGGTGAACCCGATCTGATTGTTGACGATGAAGTGCAGCGAACCACCGGTGCGGTGTCCGCGCAGACCGGACAGCCCGAAACACTCGGCGATCACGCCCTGGCCCGCGAACGACGCGTCACCGTGAATGAGGAGCGGCATCACCATGGTGCGGTCTTCCGACGTCGCGCCGAGCTGATCCTGCTTGGCGCGCACCTTGCCGAGCACGACCGGATCGACGATCTCGAGATGCGAGGGGTTCGCGGTGAGCGACAGGTGCACCTTGTTGTCGTCGAACTCGCGGTCGGACGAGGCGCCGAGGTGATATTTGACGTCGCCCGAGCCTTCCACCTCGTTGGGCGTCGACGAGCCGCCCTTGAACTCGTGGAAGATGGCGCGGTGCGGCTTGCCCATGACCTGCGCCAGCACATTGAGCCGGCCGCGATGCGGCATGCCGATGACGATCTGCTGCACGCCGAGCGCGCCGCCGCGCTTGATGATCTGCTCGAGCGCCGGGATCATCGATTCGCCGCCGTCGAGGCCGAAGCGCTTGGTGCCGGTGAATTTCAGGTCGCAGAATTTCTCGAAGCCTTCGGCCTCGACCAGCTTGTTGAGGATGGCGCGCTTGCCGGGGCGGGTGAAGGTGATCTCCTTGTCGGGACCTTCGATGCGCTCCTGGATCCAGCCCTTCTGCGCGCCGTCGGAAATGTGCAGAAACTCGACGCCCAGCGTCTGGCAATAGGTCCGCCGCAGGATGGCGACGATCTGGCGGATGGTGCCGAATTGCAGGCCGAGCACCATGTCGAGAAAGATCGGCCGGTCGAAGTCCTGGTCGGTGAACCCGTAGGTGTGCGGGTCGAGCTCGCTTTCGCTGTTCTGCGGCTGCAGATGGAGCGGATCGAGGTCGGCGTGAAAATGCCCGCGGGCGCGGTAGGCGCGAATGAGCATCAGCGCGCGCACCGAGTCGCGCGTCGCCCGTTCGACGTCGGCGTTCGACAGTTCGACTCCCTTGCCTTGCGCCTGCGCCTTGACCTTGGCGCCGACTGCCTTGCCGACCTCGCCCCAGTCGCCGTCGAGAGCCGCGGTGAGATCGCTGCGTTCCCGCAGCGGCCAGTCGGATCGCCGCCACGACGGACCGTGCGCCGCCTCGATCACGTCGCGGGAATCATCTTTCAGGCTCTGGAAAAACGACTGCCATTCGGCGTCGACCGCCTTGGGATCGGCTTCGTAGCGGGCATAGAGTTCCTCGATGTAGGGGGCATTGCTGCCGTAGAGGAACGAGGTCAAAGCGAAAGCGGCATTCGCGTCTTGGCGAGACATGGGTGGTTTCCTAGGGCGACTGACTGGCAGGTTCGTGCGCGGTTCCCGGGCTCAAGCGACTGGCTGACGGAGAGCGAAGCAGCGATCAGTGACACCAAATGGTGTGAAAAGGCGAAACTTCGAATCAGCCCGGCCCGGTCAGGCGATTTCACTTGTACCCTATTTAGTATCGCGATGCGGCAGCGAAAAGGCGCTAGAAGTGAATCCTATTTCATCACTTCAGCTAGCGTCTTTCCGAGCCGCGCCGGCGACGGCGACACCGTGATGCCCCCACCCTCCATGGCGGCGATTTTCGACCCGGCGTCACCCTTGCCGCCTGCAATAATGGCGCCGGCATGCCCCATGCGCCGTCCCGGCGGCGCCGTGCGGCCGGCGATGAAGCCGACGGTCGGCTTCTTGCGGCCGCGCTTGGCTTCATCCTTGAGGAATTGGGCGGCGTCTTCTTCCGACGAGCCGCCGATCTCGCCGATCATGATGATCGCCTCGGTCGCGGCGTCGGCGAGAAACATTTCCAGGATCTCGATGAAGTCGGTGCCCTTGACCGGATCGCCGCCGATGCCGACCGCGGTGGTCTGACCGAGACCCACTTGCGTCGTCTGAAACACCGCCTCGTAGGTGAGCGTGCCCGAGCGCGACACGATGCCGACCTTGCCGGACTGAAAGATGTTGCCGGGCATGATGCCGATCTTGCAGGCGCCGGCCGTCATGACGCCCGGGCAATTCGGCCCGATCAGGCGCGACTTCGAGCCCGACAGCGCGCGCTTCACCTTCACCATGTCGAGCACCGGAATGCCCTCGGTGATGCAGACGATCAGCGGCATTTCGGCGTCGATCGCCTCGCAGATCGCGTCCGCGGCGCCGGCCGGCGGCACGTAGATGACGCTCGCGTCGGCGCCGGTCTTGTCGCGCGCCTCGGCGACGGATTCGAACACCGGCAGGCCGAGATGCGTCGTGCCGCCTTTGCCGGGCGAGGTGCCGCCGACCATCTTGGTGCCGTAGGCGATTGCCTGCTCGGAATGAAAGCTGCCGTTGCGGCCGGTGAAGCCCTGGCAGATGACCTTGGTGTCTTTGTCGATGAGGATGGGCATCACGCTTGCTCCCGCACCGCCTTGACGATCTTCTGTGCCGCATCGTCGAGATCGTCGGCGGGAATGACGTTGAGGCCCGAGTTCTTGATGATCTCTTTGCCCAATTCGACATTGGTGCCTTCGAGCCGCACCACCAGCGGCACCGGCAGGCCGACTTCCTTCACCGCGGCGACCACGCCCTCGGCGATCACGTCGCAGCGCATGATGCCGCCGAAAATGTTGACCAAAATCCCCTTCACGTTCGGGTCGGACGTGATGATCTTGAATGCGGCGCTCACCTTGTCCTTGGAGGCGCCGCCGCCGACGTCGAGAAAGTTCGCCGGCGTCTCGCCGTAGAGCTTGATGATGTCCATGGTCGCCATGGCGAGGCCGGCGCCGTTGACCATGCAGCCGATGGTGCCGTCGAGCGCGACGTAGTTGAGATCGTAACGCGACGCCTCGACTTCCTTGGCGTCTTCCTCGCTGAGATCGCGCAGCGCCATGATGTCGGGATGGCGATAAAGCGCGTTGTCGTCGAAGCCGATCTTGGCGTCGAGGCAGACCAGCTCGCCCGCCTTGGTGACGACGAGCGGGTTGATCTCCAGGAGATTCATGTCCTTGGCGACGAACGCCTGATAGAGCTTCGGCAACACGGCCTCGGCCTGCTTGCCCACCTCGCGGCTGAACCCGAGCGCGCGCGACACCTGCCGCGCGTGATGGGGCATGAAGCCCGTCGCCGGATCGACGGAGAACGACAGAATTTTCTCCGGCTGCGTGCGGGCGACCTCTTCGATCTCCATGCCGCCCTCGGTCGAGGCAACGAAGGCGATGCGCGAGGTCGCGCGGTCGACCAGGGCCGAGAGATAATATTCACGATCGATCGACGAGCCGTCCTCGATGTAGAGGCGGCGCACCTCTTTGCCGTGCGGCCCGGTCTGGTGCGTCACCAGCGTCGAGCCCAACAGCCGCTCGGCCTCGCGCCGCACGTCGGCGATCGATTTGACAACCTTGACGCCGCCGGCCTTGCCGCGGCCGCCGGCATGGATTTGCGCCTTCACCACCCAGACCGGCCCGCCGAGATCGTTGGCGGCCTTCTCGGCTTCTTCGGCGGTGAAGGCCGGCAGGCCGCGCGGCACCGGCACGCCGAATTCCCGCAACACCGCTTTCGCCTGGTATTCGTGGATGTTCATGGGCCGCTCTCTGCACGTTTCCCGGATGCGGTGCACCGCTGATCCGGGACCTTCGCATGCGACGATCCCGGGTCTGCAGCGACCACTTCGTGCTGCGCCGCGCCCGGGAAATGAGACGGGTTATTTCCCCAGTTCGGGAGCAATCTTCTTGCACGCCTCGACCAGGCTCGCCACCGCCTGGGCCGATTTCTCGAACATGGCGCGCTCGGCGCTGTTGAACTCGATTTCGACGACGCGCTCGACGCCCTTGCTGCCGAGGACGACCGGAACGCCGACATAAAGCTCCTTCACGCCATATTCGCCGTTGAGCCAGGCCGCGGCCGGCAACACCCGCTTCTTGTCGCGCAAATAGCTTTCCGCCATGGCGATCGCCGAGGTCGCGGGTGCGTAGAAGGCCGAACCGGTCTTGAGCAGACTGACGATCTCGCCGCCGCCGTTGCGGGTGCGATCGACGATGGCGTCGATGCGCGCCTGCGTGGTCCAGCCCATCTTGACGAGGTCGGGCAGCGGGATGCCCGCGACGGCCGAATACCGCACCAGCGGCACCATAGAGTCGCCATGCCCGCCGAGCACGAACGCGGTTACGTCCTCGACCGAGACGTTGAATTCGTCGGCCAGAAAATAGCGGAACCGCGCCGAATCGAGCACGCCGGCCATGCCGACGACCATCGGCTTGGGCAGGCCGCAGGCGCGCTGCAACGCCCACACCATGGCGTCGAGCGGGTTGGTGATGCAGATGACGAAGGCGCCCGGCGCGTATTTCTTGATGCCGGCGCCGACCTGCTCCATCACCTTGAGGTTGATGCTCGAGGAGGTCGTCGCGGCTCATGCCGGGCTTGCGCGGCACGCCGGCGGTGACGATGCAGACCGCCGCGCCCTCGATCGCCTCGTAGGAGTTGGCGCCGCTGAAGCGGGCGTCGAAGCCTTCGACCGGAGAGGATTGGGCGATGTCGAGCGCCTTGCCCTGCGGCACCCCTTCCATGACGTCGAACATCACGACGTCGCCCAGCTCCTTGAGACCGACCAAGTGTGCCAGCGTGCCGCCGATTTGGCCCGCGCCGATCAATGCAATCTTGTTTCGCGCCATCCGAGAAATTTCCTTGTGAGGCAAAAGGAAGCCCGGCTGCCGGGGTCATTAGACCTTTCGGCAGACGCGTTCAAGCCGCCCACTCGATTCCCGCCGCACTTTGACCGTCAGGTCTCGACGATGCCGGCGAAGGCGCTGGAAACATCCGCCCGCGCGGCGCCATGCGGCCGCGCCAGATAGGCCTGCGATCGCATCTCGATCAGACGCGACGCGCTGCGTTTGAACTCCAGCGCCTCGAAACCCTCGTCGGCGCGATAGAGCGCGTCCGGCTCGGCCGCAGCCGAGGCGATCAGTTTCACGTTGGCGTCATACAACGTATCGATCAGCGTGATGAAGCGTTTGGCCGCATTGCGCATGTCGAAATTCATGACCGGGATGCGGTCGAGAATGACGGTGTGGAATTCGCGCACGATCCGCAGATAGTCGGCGGCGGACAGCGGCTCCTCGCACAATTCGCGGAACGTGAAGCGCGCGACGCCCATGGCCGCGCGCGGCACGTGCAATGTGCGCCCCTTGACGACAAGCTCCTGCGCGCCGCCATCCTCGTCACCGGTCAGCCGCCGCCAAAAATCGTCGAGGGCTAAGTCCGCCGCCGCGTCGAGCGGCACGCGCCACACCGGCAGGCTGCCGATTTTCTCCAGCCGGAAGTCGGTGCGCGCGTCGAGCCGCACGACATCCATGTGCTGCTCGATGAGATCGATGAAGGGCACGAACAAGGCCCGGTTCAGGCCGTCCTTGTAAAGCTCCTGCGGCGCCACGTTCGAGGTGGCGACAACGATGACGCCGCGGGAGAGGAGCTCTTTGAACAGCCGGCCCAGAATCATGGCGTCGGCGATGTCGGTGACGTGGAATTCGTCGAAGCAGAGAAGCCAAGCCTCCTGCGCCAAGGCCATCGCCACCAGGCGGATCGGATCCTCGGCGGGGTGACCGCCCTGCTTCATCTTCTGGCGCAAAGCGTGCACGCGCTCGTGCACGTCGAGCATGAATTCGTGGAAATGCGCGCGGCGCTTGCGCAGCACCGGGCTCGCCTCGAAGAACAAATCCATCAGCATGGTCTTGCCGCGGCCGACGTCGCCGTGGATGTAAATGCCCCTGATCGGCGCCTCGCGGCTCTCGCGGCCGCCGAACAGCCAGCCGAGCGAGGAGGATTTGCGCGCCAAGCGGTGCTGCGCGATCCGCGTCTCGAGCCGCGCCAGCCGTTCGACGACGGCAAGCTGCGCGGCGTCGCGCTCGACCCGGCCGGCGGCGACGGCGGCCGCATAGCGCGCGGTGATCGAATTCGTCATTTAAATTCAATTAACCATTTGAATTCTGTCGACCGATGTGGATGAAACGCGGCGAGGGCCCCACGCTTAACGGCGTTGCACCCGCCGTGCCAAGGTCCCGTGCCAAGATTGAATGTCAGCCCGTGGCTGCCCATTGGCGTCGTTGAATAGTCATGCGCATCTGTCAGCCCTGCGTCCCGCCTCAGTCATGCGTACACGGGATGCAGGCATGCCCGGCCGGGCATCTCCTTGCCTCAGTCCGGAGGTACACGACATAGTGGTTTCGATTCGCGCCGAGCTTAAGGTGCTTTGCGCGGGTCTGCCGGAGGAGGCGATCGGGAGGGTCTTTGACAAAGTCAGGAGACCCTTGGAATGCAGGACGTACTTCCCGAAGGCGGCATCGTCCGCAAATTGTGGATCGCCGAGCTGGCGAAATATCGCGAGCATATGCTGCGGCTCGATGCCGATAGCCGGCACAGCCGATTTGGCGGCGGCGTATCGGACGATTTCGTCGGCAAATACGTCGATATGTCGTTGGCGCTCGACGCCGTGGTGCACGGCTTCTTCGTCGACGGCGTATTGCGCGGCGCCGCCGAATTGCGACCGCTCGGGGCCGGCTTCCCGCACCAGGCCGAGGCCGCGTTCAGCGTGGAAAAGCCGTGGCAGAGCCACGGGGTCGGTTCGGTGCTGCTTCGCCGCACCTTGCTGGCCGCCCGCAACCGCGGCTACCGGCTCCTGCACATGGCTTGTCTCGCCGAGAACCGGCGCATGCAGCAACTGGCGCGCAAATTCGACGCCGAGCTGTCGTTCGATTTCGGCAGCGTCGTCGGCGAACTGGAATCCGTGCGCCCGAACCCGCTGTCGTTCATGCGCGAGATCATGGCCGACCATCACGGCTTCGCCACCGCCATGCTCGATCTGCAGACACGGATGCTGCGCGCCTGACGGCGTCAGCGTGCTTGCGCCCAGCGCAACTCCGACGCCTCGAACGGATAGGCGGCCTCCACCACATAGGGGCCGCCGCCGACCGAGGAGCGCGAGGAGAACAGCACGAAGCGGGAAACCTCGAACGACGACGAGCGATAATGGCCGCGTGCGGTCAAATAATCGGCGACCTGCCGGCTCGATGAATTGCGCAGCCGCGCCAGGGTGACATGCGGCGTGAATTTGCGCCCTTCGGGCTCGAGCCCGAGCCGCTGCAGCAGCCTTTCATGTTCCGCCTGCAGCTCCATCAGCGGGCTGATGGCGGGCACCGCCGCGACCAAAGCGCGCGGCTTGCGGCCGCCGAACGAGGAGAGCCCGTCGATGCGCAATTCGAACGGCGCGCGCTGCACGCGAGCGAGCAGGCCGGCAATGTCGCGCGCCAAGCCGTCGTCGATATCGCCGATAAAGCGCAGTGTGATGTGATAATTTTCCGCGTCGATCCAGCGAGCGCCCGGCAAGCCGCCGCGCATCATCGCCAGCGACTGGGCGACGCGCGGGGGTATTTCCAGACCGGTAAACAAACGGGGCATGACACCCTGCGGCTCGTGGTCGGCGATTCGCAGCGGACTCGACAATGCGGTCTAGGGGCGCGGCACGCAACCCTTTATGAACGCAAACCGTTACGACGGCCTTTCGCCCCGAACATGTTGGCTCCGGATCCGGCCGACCAGATCCTCGACCTGCGGCAAGATGCGCGCGACGATCGCGGCGACCCCCGCGGGGGTGGGATGCAGACCGTCGTGCTGCAACAGGCCCAAACTGCCGGCAACGCCGTCGAGAAAGAACGGGTAGAGCGGGATGTCGTATTTGGCGGCGAGCGCGGGATAAATGCTTTCGAACGCCCGGCCATAGTCGGCGCCGAGGTTCGGCGCCGCGCGCATGCCGCAGATGAGAACGGCGATATGGCGCTCCCGCAGCCGGCGCAGAATTGTATCCAGCGCGTCGCGGGTGGCGCTGGGATCGATGCCGCGCAGCATGTCGTTGGCGCCAAGCTCGAGGATGACCGCGTCGGTGCCGTCCGGCACCGACCAGTCGAGCCGCGCCAGGCCTCCGGAAGCGGTGTCGCCGGACACGCCGGCATTGGCGACCGTGACCGCGACCCCTTTCGCGGCCAGCGCCACTTGCAGGCGCGTCGGGAAACTGTCGCCGTCGGCAAGGCCGAGACCCGCCGTCAACGAATCGCCCAATGCCACGATCTTGACCGGCGCCGGCGGCTGCGCGTGTGCCGCCGCGCCAGAGCCGGCGAGCGCCGCGCCGCAAACCGCCGCGGCCAGCGCCACGCGCACGATTTGGCGCCGGGGGAAGCTCGCCCCATATGAGCGGGCAGCGATCAACAGCCAGGGGCGCGGGTCGGCCGATAGCATGAATGACATTTCGTCCTATCCTTCCGCAGCGGACGCGGTCGCGCTGCGCGGGGTCAATCTCGCGCTCGGCCGCGGCGCCGCTCGCGTTCATATCCTGCACGACATCGACCTCAATATAGGACGCGGCGAGGCGGTGGCGCTGCTCGGCCCGTCCGGCTCCGGCAAATCGACCTTGTTGATGGTGATGACGGGGCTCGAACGCCCCGATGCCGGCGCCGTCGTCGTCGCCGGCGAAGACCTGCAGAAATTCGACGAGGACGCGCTGGCGCGCTTCCGCGGCAAGAATGTCGGCATCGTCTTTCAGGCTTTTCATCTCATCCCGACCATGACGGCGCTCGAGAACGTCGCCGTGCCGCTCGAGCTTGCCGGCGCGCGCGACGCGTTCGCCCGCGCCCAGCGCGAGCTCGAAGCGGTCGGGCTCGGCCGACGCCTGTCGCATTATCCGGCCCAGCTCTCCGGCGGCGAGCAGCAGCGCGTCGCGCTCGCCCGCGCGCTCGCGCCCAATCCGGCGATCCTGGTCGCCGACGAGCCGACCGGCAATCTCGACGAATTAACCGGCGGCGAGATCATCGAATTGTTGTTTCGCGGCCACCGCGATCACGGCGCCACGCTCGTCCTGGTGACGCACGACACGGCGCTGGCGGCGCGCTGCGACCGCGTGGTGCATCTGCATTCGGGACGGATCACGACAGCGCCGACGCTGCAGCCGGCGGAGCCGGCATGATGCCGCTTCCCTTGCGCTTGGCCTGGCGCGAGCTGCGCGGCGGCCTGCGCGGTTTCGGCGTCTTCATCGCCTGCATCGTGCTCGGCGTCATGGCGATCGCCGGCGTCGGCTCGGTCGCTCAAAGCCTGTCCGACGGCCTGTCCGCAGCCGGCCGCGTCATCCTCGGCGGCGACCTCGCCTTCACCCTCATTCAGCGCGAGGCCACCGCGGACGAGCGTGCTTTTTTGGATGCGCGTGGCACGGTTTCGGTGGCCGCTACGCTGCGGGCGATGGCAAGGTCAACGGACAGTCGCTCTGCGCTGGTCGAAGTGAAAGCCGTAGACGACGGATATCCACTGTTCGGCGCTACAACGGCCGACCCGGCCCTGCCGCTCGCATCCGTACTGGCAAAGCAAGGCGACGCCTTCGGTGCCGCGGCCGACCCTGCCTTGTTCGCAAAGCTCAACCTCGAGCCCGGTGATCGCATCACCATCGGTACCGTCGCGATCGAACTGCGCGCGGCGCTGATCAGCGAGCCGGACAAGCTCGCCGGCGGCATCGGTTTCGGCCCGCGCCTGTTGATCAGCGAAGCCGCGCTGCGGGCGAGCGGACTGTTGCAACCGGGCAGTCTGGTGCGCTGGCAGTACCGGCTGCGCCTGCCCGAGGGCGCAGCGAGCGAGACCGCGGTCACGGCGCTTGAAAAGCTGGCCAAGGCGCAATTCCCCGACGCCGGCTGGGAAATCCGCACCCGCCAAAAAGCGTCGCCGCAGCTCGAGCGCAATGTCGAGCGTTTCAGCCAATTCCTCACCCTCGTCGCCTTGACCGCGTTGTTGGTCGGCGGCGTCGGCGTCGCCAATGCGGTCGCCTCCAGCATGGCGCGCAAGCGCGACGTGATCGGCACCCTCAAGGCACTCGGCGCGACCGGCGGCGACATCTTCGTCGC
The DNA here is from genome assembly GCA_963836095.1 of uncultured Pseudomonadota bacterium. Taxonomy (GTDB): domain Bacteria; phylum Pseudomonadota; class Alphaproteobacteria; order Rhizobiales; family Xanthobacteraceae; genus BOG-931. Next base: position 656,611 of record CAWIHU010000005.1, on the reverse strand, counting down.
CTATTGCGCGGAGATCATGCTGGTCGCGCTGTTCGCCACCCTGATCGGCGCCGGGCTCGGCGCCGCGCTGCCGTTCGCGATCGCTTGGGCGTTCGGCGCCGCCATTCCGCTGCCGGTCGCGCCGGCGTTTTATCCGGCGGTGCTGATCGAGGCGATCGTCTATGGCCTTCTCACCGCTTTGGCGTTCGCGCTGTGGCCGCTCGGCCGCGCGCGCGATGTTCCGGTCGCCATGCTGTTCCGCGACCAAATCGCGGCGGAGCGGCATTGGCCGCGGCGGCGCTACATCATCGCGACGGCGCTGGTCGTCGCCGCGCTGGCCGCACTGGCGATCTTCTTCGCCTACGACCGCTACCTCGCCGCGATCTTCGTCGGCTCCGCCGCAGTCATTTTCGTGGCGCTGCGGTTCATCGCGCTCTTGACCATGGCGCTCGCGCGGCGGCTGCCGCACGTGCGCTCGACGTTGCTACGGCTCGCGATCGCCAACATTCACCGGCCGGGCGCGCTGACGCCGAGCGTCGTGTTGTCGCTCGGACTAGGATTGTCGCTCCTGGTCACCGTGATCGAGATCGACGGCAATCTGCATCGCGAGTTCGCCGCGGCGCTGCCGGAACACGCCCCCGCGTTCTTCTTTCTCGACATTCCCGCCGCCCAAGCCGGCGGCTTCGATACGCTGATGCACCAACAGGCGCCGGGTTCGCGGATCGACCGCGTGCCGATGATGCGCGGCCGCATCGTCGCGGCGAAGGGCATCAAGGCCGCGGATCTCAAGCCCGGCGAAGGCTCGGCCTGGGTGCTGCGCGGCGACCGCGGCATCACCTATGCGACCGCGGCCCCGCAAGGTTCGCGCATCGTCGCCGGCGACTGGTGGCCCGCCGATTATGCCGGGCCGCCGCTCGTCTCCGTGGAAAGCAGAACGGCCAAGGATCTCGGCCTCGAGCTCGGCGATGCCGTCACCGTCAACGTGCTCGGCCGCAACGTCACGGCGCGCATCGCCAATCTGCGCGTGGTCGATTGGCAGAGCCTCGGCATCAACTTCGTGCTGGTGTTCTCGCCGAACACTTTTGCCGGCGCGCCCCACACCGACATCGCGACGCTGACCTTCGCCGACGGCGGCACCGGTCTCCAAAAGACCGGCCCCCAAGAGACGGCCATCGTCAAGGCGCTGGCGCGGACGTTTCCGACCGTCTCCGCCGTGCGCGTGAAGGACGCGCTCGACGCGGTCGACCAGATGGTCGGCAATCTGCTGCTGGGCTTGCGCGGCGCCAGCGCCCTGACGCTGCTCGCCGCGGCGCTGGTGCTGGGCGGCGCACTCGCCGCCGGCCAGCGCTTTCGCGTCTACGACGCGGTGGTGCTGCGGACGCTCGGAGCGACACGGGCGCGCCTGATCGCCGCCTATGCGCTCGAATACCTGCTGATCGGGCTTGCTGCCGTGGTGTTCGGCATGGCGTTCGGCACGCTCGCGGCCCAGCTCGTATTGACCCGGGTCATGGAACTTCCGTTCCACTGGATCACCGGACAGGCCGCCGCCGCGGCCTGCGCCGCCCTGATCGTCACGGTCGTTCTGGGGCTGATCGGCACATTCAATGCGCTCAGCCACAAGCCCGCGCAGGTATTGAGGAATCTCTGATAGTCCGGTGCCGAAGCGGCGAAACAGGCCGGATTAAAGCTTGGTAACCGCCGCCAATTATCGCACCGGGCCATCTGGCGCGGGTCCCGCTTTGGCATTAAATTCGACCCGACAAGTTTTTTGCGTCCGACACCGGACGCAGCCCGGCCGGTGCCGGGGTTAACCAAGGGGTATCCTCTATGTCGGACTTCGACCGGAATTACGCGACTGCCCGGCCCGGCTATCGCACGGACCAGGTCGCGATCGACGCGGGCCTGCGCGCGTACATGATCCGCGTCTACAACTACATGGCCGCGGGCGTAGCGCTCACCGGCGTCGTGTCCTGGCTGACCTATCAAGCCGCCGGCGGCGACAGCATCCAGGTCGTCGGCCACCACGTCAGCGGCCTTACGGCGTTCGGCCAGGCCATCTTCGGCGGCCCGCTGACGCTGGTCCTGTTCGTCGCCACGCTCGGCCTCGTATTCTTCATGAGCTTCCGCATCAACCGGCTGCAGGCCTCGACGGCGCTCGGGCTGTTCATGCTCTATGCCGGCCTGCTCGGATTGATGCTGTCCTCGGTGTTTCTCACCTATACCGGCACGTCGATCACGCGGGTGTTCTTCATCTCCGCGGCGTCGTTCGGGGCGCTGAGCCTCTACGGCTACACCACGCAACGCAATCTCTCGCCGATCGGGTCGTTCCTGGTGATGGGCCTGTTCGGCCTCGTCATCGCGATGGTGGTGCAGATGTTCCTGCAAAGCGCCGGCCTGAATTTTCTCATCTCGATCGCCGGCGTTCTGATCTTCGCCGGCCTGACCGCGTGGGACACCCAGCAGATCAAGGAGATGTATGACGTGATGGACGACGGCACCGTGGCCGGCCGCAAGGCGGTCATGGGCGCGCTGCGGCTCTATCTCGACTTCATCAACCTGTTCCTGATGCTGCTGCGCCTGATGGGCGACCGCCGCTGAGCGAGCACGGCAAGTCTCGTTACAAAGCCCTGGGCTCCGGCCCGGGGCTTTTTGTTTGTCCGGTCATCGCGGCCGCCCCGCGCGCACGCCGAGCAGGGCCGCGCACGCGGCAAGGCACAGCGCCGACGAGACCACAATGACCGAAGCGCCCATGGCGTCGAGCAGGAGCCCGAACACGAACGGCGCGAATGCTTGCGCCACGCGCGCCGGCGCGCCGAGGAGCCCGGTGCGCGCGCCGTAGCCGTCCGGGCCGAACACGGCGAGCGGGACGGTGCCGCGCGCGATGGTCAAAAGCCCATTCCCGGCGCCGTAGAAAATGACGAACGCCACCGCCGCGGCAGGTCCGGCCAGGGCGAAGATCGCGGCGCCGATCGGATGCAGTACGGCGGCGATCCGCGCCGACACCAGCGGGTGGATGCGGCGCAGCACCACAAGCTCGCCGATACGCGCCGCCACCTGCGCCGGTCCGACCAGAGCGGACGCGGCAATCGCCGCGAGCGGCGTCACCCCCGCGCTCTCCAGGAGGCGCGGCAGGTGCGCGGCCATCGCTCCGGTGACGAACCAGCCGGCGGCAAAAACGAAGGCGAGCAGCAGCATTTCCTTGTAAGGTTTCCAGCCGATCGCGTGATCGGCCTGGTGGGAGCGCTGCGCGGACGATCGCACCGGAACGGGCAGCAGCAAATTGAGCGGCAGAGCCACGACCAGATTGAGCCCCGCCCAGACGAGCAGCGTCTCGCGCCATCCGATCGCATCGTTGAGCACGGTCGAGAGCGGCCAGCTCACCGTCGAGGCAAAGCCGGCGAACAAAGTGATGCCGGTGATCGGTCCGCGCGCGTTGTGGCGGTAAAGGGCCGTGAGCGCCGCGAAGGCGGCGTCGTAAAGTCCGAGCGCCATGCCGACGCCGAGCACCGCCCAGGCGGCCAACAACGCCACGGCGCCGTTCGCCGCCGCAAGCGCAGCGAGCCCGATCGCCAGCACCACGTTCGAGAGCACCAGGACGCCGCGACCGCCGCGGCGATCGATCAGCCGGCCGACCGCCGGGCCGGCGAACGCCGCGATCAACAAAGCGGCCGAGAACGCGCCGAACACCCACTCGCGCGACACCCCGGTGCCGGCGCCGATCGGGCCGGACAGGATCGCCGGCAGATAATAGCTCGACCCCCAGGCCAGCGTCTGCGCGATCCCGAGCGCCGTGACCACGACAGTTCGAGATCGGGCATAGGACGGATTGTCATGAGTTTCGGCCAAACCGACCTGCCGCTTTCACGCCCTGTGTGGCCGCGGCGCTAAGCTGACGCTGCGTCAGCTTGGCGCCGCAGACCGTCGGTCGCCGCGAAATTTCGTTCAGCCCGCCACGACGCGGAGCGAGCGGTCGAGCGCGCTGAGCACGCGATCGAGTTCCTGGCCGCGCCGCAGAATGTGGCCGGTCGCCGAGATGACGCTGTAGGCGCCCTGTCGGCGCGACAGGCGCGGATTCTTTTCGATGCGATAAATCGGGAATTCGCTGGCGCGGCGGAAGACGGAAAACACCGCGCGGTCTTTGAGAAAATCGATGGCGTAGTCGCGCCATTCGCCGTCGGCCACCTTGCGGCCGTAGAGACTGAGGATGCGGTCAAGTTCGCGGCGGCTGAAGGTGACCTTGCTTGTCGGCGCGGGAGCGGGCGCGCGTAATTCGCCCCCGCGGATAGCGCTCGGTTCAGTATCGCCGATGGCCATGCGGCGCCTCCTGTATGATGGGGGATATTATCGGGTTGGGGATCGTCATCGGCAGTGTCATCGGCAATGTCACGCGGAGGTCATGATCGCGCCGGACGCGGGCGCCGGCAAGGGGCTTCTCGAAGCCCTGGCGCATCAGCGCGATACCGCGCGGTATGGGGGAAGGGGCGAACGCATGATTTCAGCCCCATAATCAGGCAGGTGCGACATTTTCGACCGCGGGAATCACGGATTCGTTAAGTAAATCATAAAGCGGCCCTATTTCGGCCAAGCACACGCCAAGCTAGACTGGCACGTAGGGATCGTTGCCTCAGGGCCCGGTCCGGATCGCGCTCCGGATTCCTCAGCCCCCCAGCCCCCCGGGGCGTGGACGGACCGGGCCATTGTTGTTTCGTTTTCCGCGTACGGTTCAATCCCCCAATCTTCGGCCGGCATCCGCCGGCCTCTTTTTTGTTAGCGACTCGTCGTTGCGAGCGAAGCGAAGCAATCCAGAGTCACTGCCGCAGACTCTGGATTGCTTCGTCGCCATAGCCCGTCGAAGACGGGCGTGAACGCCCTGTCGCCTCGCAATGACGATCATCGAGGGTCAACACCAAAGGCCGTTGGTCCGGCTCGCCAGCGATGGAAGGTCATTCCTCCGCCCGCGCCTGGCTCACTGAGCTTCCGTGGTGTTGCTCCTATCGACCGCCGTGTGTTGTCCGACGGGAGCGATGGCGGCGCCGAGAATGACGCCGGGCTTGTCGCGCGTGCCTTCCTGAATCAGGACGGCGGCGCCATCGGCGCCGTCGGTCATCACTTCGCTCGTTGGCACCGTCCAGCTGGCGGCGGTGCCGGCCCAGTCGCCGAGCTTGAGCCAACGCCGCACGACATTGTGGTAGGTGACCGTGCGTCCGCCGTTCTCACCGCGTCCGATCGCCACCGTCACCACGCGATCGAGGGAGCAAAGCCAGACCTCGCCGGTGAGGTGCTCCTTCGCGGCCGCCCCCGCCGTCACGGTCAGATCGCCGCCGACGATGGACAGGTGGACCGGCAGCGACATGATGGCGCTGTTGCGCTCCGTCTGCACGATCATGTGCTCGACCGCGGCCCGGTCGCTGCCGAGGACGTGCATGCTGCCATTGACGACGATCTGCGGCGTATAGACCTCGCGGTCGCCGCGCACATGGGCGTAGGCACGCTGCCGTGCCGAATGCGCCGGATTGGCGAGCGTGTCCTTCCAGCCGAGATAGTCCCAGTAATCGATCGGCAGGCTGAGTGCGACGACGCCGGGTTCGACCGCGAGTTCGCCCAGCAATTGGTCCGCCGGGGGGCAGGACGAGCAGCCTTGGCTGGTGAACAATTCCAGAAACGCGTGCGGTTCGCCGGCGCCGGCGATGCCGTGCAATGCGATCAGCACGCCGGCGATAACGGGGATCGTCGCCAAATGGGTCCCCAAGTGGCGACGCATTGGATTCTCCACGCTGCCCGCTCCTTTCGCCGGCATGCCCGCAGCCGCCGCACTGATATCGGCCGCGGCGCTCACCTTCTACTCAATTCGCGGTGAGGCGACGCCGGCCGCGGTCACGATGCCGAGAACGCCACCGCCCCGGAGCCTCCTCCGGGGCGGCATTTTGTTTCCAGAACCGATCATGCTTCAGTGCAGCATGATCGCAAATAAATCATCTACGCCGCGAGGTGGCGCAGCACGTACCGCAAGATGCCGCCGTTCTTGAAGTATTCCAGCTCGTCGACGGTATCGATGCGGCAGATCAGCGGCACACGCTCGAGGCTGCCGTCGGCCGCGACGATCTCGGCCTGAAGTTTCTGGTGCGGTTTGAGGTCGCCGTGCAGCCCGCGGATAGTGACCGTCTCGTCGCCCTTGAGCCCGAGCGTCTGCCACGATGTGCCCTCCTCGAACACGAGGGGCACCACGCCCATGCCGACCAGGTTGGAGCGATGGATGCGCTCGAACGACTGGGCGATCACCGCGCGGACGCCGAGCAGGATCGTGCCCTTCGCCGCCCAGTCGCGCGACGAGCCGGTGCCGTATTCCTTGCCGGCGAACACCACCAGCGGCACCTTGTCCTTCTTGTAGCGCATGGCGGCGTCGTAGATCGTCATGCGCTCGCCGTCGGGCTGATGCACGGTGAAGCCGCCCTCGACGCCGGGCACCATCTGGTTCTTGAGCCGGATGTTGGCGAAGGTGCCCCGCATCATCACCTCGTGATTGCCACGCCTTGTGCCGTATTGGTTGAAGTCGAGCGGCTTGACCTTGTGGCCGATGAGGTACTTGCCGGCCGGCGAGTCGGCCTTGATCGATCCGGCCGGCGAGATGTGGTCGGTGGTGATGGAATCGAGGAACAGCCCGAGCACGCGCGCGTCGATGATGTCGGTGGGCGCCTCCGGCCGTTTCGCCATGCCGGAGAAGTAGGGCGGGTTCTGCACGTAGGTCGAGTTGTCGTCCCACGGATAGGTCAAGGCGCCCTGCACGCTGATCTTGCGCCAATTGGCATCGCCCTTGAACACGTCGGCGTATTTGCGCTGGAACAGCTTCTTGGTGACGTTCTTGCGGATGAAGGCGTTGACCTCGCGGGTCGTCGGCCAGATGTCGCGCAGATAGACCTTGCGGCCTTTCTGATCGGTGCCGAGCGGCGCCTTGGCGAGATCGATCTGCATCGAGCCGGCGATGGCATAGGCGACGACGAGCGGCGGCGACGCCAGATAATTGGCGCGCACGTCGGCGTTGACGCGGCCCTCGAAATTGCGGTTGCCGGACAACACCGCGGCGGCGACGAGATCATTGTCGTTGATCGCCTTGGAAATCTCCGGCGGCAGCGGCCCCGAATTGCCGATGCAGGTGGTGCAGCCGAAGCCGACCAGATTGAAGCCGAGCTTGTCGAGATCCTTCTGCAGTCCGGCTTTCTCCAGATATTCGGCGACCACCTGGGAGCCGGGCGCGAGCGATGTCTTCACCCACGGCTTGACGGTGAGCCCTCGCGCGGCCGCCTTGCGGGCGACAAGCCCGGCCGCGATCATCACGCTCGGGTTCGAGGTGTTGGTGCACGACGTGATGGCGGCGATCACCACGTCGCCGTGGCCGAGCGTGTATTGCCGGTCCGCGACCGACACGCGCTTGTCCATCTCGGCGCCCTTGCCGAATTCCTTTTCCATCGATTGGGCGAAGCCGGTCTTGACGTCCTTGAGCGCGACCCGGTCCTGCGGGCGCTTCGGCCCGGCGAGCGAGGGTTCGACCGAGCCGAGTTCGAGCTTGAGCACGTCGGTGAAGACCGGATCCTTCGTCGATTTGGTGCGATAGAGGCCCTGCGCCTTGGCATAGGCTTTCACCAGCGCGACCCGATCGGCCGGCCGGCCGGTTTCGGTCAGATAGCTCAGCGTGTCGTCGTCGATCGGGAAGAAGCCGCAGGTGGCGCCGTATTCCGGCGACATGTTGCCGATGGTGGCGCGGTCGGCGATCGACAGATTGTCGAGGCCGGGACCGAAAAACTCGACGAACTTGCCGACCACGCCGCGCTTGCGCAGCATCTGCGTCACGGTGAGCACGAGGTCGGTCGCGGTGACGCCTTCCTTGAGCTTGCCGTTGAGCCGCACCCCGATCACTTCCGGCAGCAGCATCGAATAGGGCTGGCCGAGCATCGCGGCTTCCGCCTCGATGCCGCCGACGCCCCAGCCCAGCACGGCGAGCCCGTTGACCATGGTGGTGTGCGAATCGGTGCCGACCAGCGTGTCGGGATAGGCGAGCTCGGTCGCGGTGACCTTGCCGTCGAACTTGATCTTGTCCTTCGCGGTCCACACCGTCTTCGACAGATATTCGAGATTGACCTGATGGCAGATGCCGGTGCCGGGCGGCACCACGCGGAAATCCTCGAACGAGCGCTGCGCCCATTTCAGGAACCGGTAGCGTTCCTGGTTCTGCTTGTATTCCTCCGCGACGTTCTTCTTGAACGCCGACTTGTCGCCGAAGAAATTGACCACGACCGAGTGATCGATGACGAGATCGACCGGCACCAGGGGGTTGATCTTCTTCGGATCGCCGCCCAGCATCTTCATGGCGTCGCGCATGGCGGCGAGGTCGACCACGGCGGGAACGCCGGTGAAATCCTGCATCAGCACCCGCGCCGGCCGGAAGGCGATCTCGCGCTCGGAGGTCTTGGTCTTGAGCCATTGCGCGACGGCCTGGATGTCTTCCTTGCTGACCGAGCGGCCGTCCTCGTTGCGCAGCAGGTTCTCGAGCAGGACCTTGAGCGAGAATGGCAGCCGCGAAATGCCCTTGAGCCCGTTTTTTTCCGCCACCGGGAGGCTGTAGTAGGCGTAAGTCTTGGAGCCGACCTTCAGCGGCCGCAAGCACTTGAAGCTATCGAGCGATGTCATGATTATTTTCCCATCCTGCCGGCCGCCCGCCGGCGCAAATTGGAGGTAAATTGTTGCCGAAACGTGCACCAACGGAAGCGTCGGCGCCGGGGACAACAGGCGTCGCCGGCGCGCTGCCATCCGTCCCGCGGCTTATAAGAGCTTTTCAAGTCTTGTGCCAGATCGGACACGAGGATCGAACATGCGGCTAGAGCATTTTCCGGAAAAGTGGACGCCGGTTTTCCGAAAGAAAATGCGACAAAGCAAGAAAGCTTGTTGCTCGCCGCGCACGGGACGCCGCCGATGCGATTGATCGGTTCCGATCTCGCTTGCCGGCGCGGCGGCCGCGAGGTGTTCGCCGGCGTGAGTTTCAGCGTCGCAGCCGGCGAAGCCTTGACCGTCACCGGCCGCAACGGGGCGGGCAAATCGTCGCTGCTGCGGCTGATTTGCGGGCTCCTCCGCATCGCCCGTGGCCGGCTCGTGATCGAGGGCGGCGACAACGAACTCACCATCGGCGAGCAGGCGCATTATGTCGGCCACCTGGACGCGCTCAAGCCGTCGCTGTCGGTGGCCGAGAATTTGCGGTTCTGGGCCGGCTTCCTCGGCGACGGCACCGGCGACCCGGCCGGATCGCTGGCGGCGGTCGGTCTCGATCAGCTCGCCGACCTGCCGGCCGCTTATCTCTCGGCGGGGCAAAAGCGGCGGCTGTCGATTGCGCGCCTCATCGCCGTCAAGCGCCCGCTTTGGCTGCTCGACGAGCCGACCAGCGCACTCGATGTCACGGCGCAAGCGCGGCTCACGGAACTGATGCAGGCGCACCTCGCCGATGGCGGCCTCATCCTCGCGGCAACCCACGGCGCGCTGGGCCTCGACAACGCGCAGGAGCTGCGGTTGGGGGCTGTCCAATGAGGCGGCGAGGCGCACTTTCTACACCCTCCCCTGCAGGGGGAGGATGAAGAAATTACCATGACCCCGCTCTCCGCCATCCTCCTGCGGGACATGCGCATCGCCATCCGCGTCGGCGGCGGCGCGCTGATGGGGGTTTTGTTCTTCCTGGTCGTCGTCACGCTCATGCCGTTCGCGCTGGGGCCCGACCTCGTCCTGCTCAAACGCATCGGCCCGGCGATCCTGTGGATCGCCGCACTGCTGGCGAGCCTGCTCGCGCTCGACCGGCTGTTCACCGCCGACTTCGAGGACGGCTCGCTCGACCTCATCCTCATGGGCCGCGCGCCGCTCGAACTCGTGGTCGCGGTGAAGGGCCTTGCCCATTGGCTCACCACCGGCTTGCCGCTGGTCATCGCGGCGCCAGTGATCGGCCTCATGCTCGACCTCGATGCGCCGGCCGAAGGCGCCTTGGTGCTCACGCTCCTGGTCGGCACGCCGGCGCTGACTTTCATCGGCCTGATCGGCGCGGCCATCGCCGTGACACTGCGTCGCGGCGGACTGCTGCTCGCGGTCATCGTGTTGCCGCTGACCGTGCCGGTGCTTATTTTCGGCGTCGGCGCGGCCAATGCGGCCGTGGTCGGACCGGTGCCGTTCGGCACGCCGTTCACCATTCTTTGCGCCCTGACGCTGGCGAGCCTCGTGGTCGGGCCGTTCGCCGCGGCGGCGGCGTTGCGTCAGGAAATGGAATAAATTGAAATCCACGTTCCGCAGCCGGGGATTGTGCCGGCACGGGCATTTGGATTAGGTAGCTGCCGATGCCGATCACCGACCTCGCCAATCCGTCGCGCTTTTTGGCCTTCGCCAACCGCACCATCCCGTGGCTCTCCGGCTTCACGGTGATCGTATTTGCGTTCGCGATCAATCAGGTGCTGATCGCGCCCGACGACTATCAGCAAGGCGCGACGGTGAAGATCATGTTCCTGCACGTGCCCGGCGCCTGGCTCGGCATGCTCGGCTGGGGGATCATGACGGTCGCCGCGCTCGGCACGCTGGTGTGGCGCCACCCGCTCGCCGACGTCGCGGCCAAGGCGGCGGCGCCGCTCGGCGCGGCCTTCACGCTGATGTGCCTTGTCACCGGTTCGCTGTGGGGCCGCCCGATGTGGGGGACCTATTGGGTCTGGGACGCCCGGCTGACGTCGGTCCTGGTGCTGTTTCTCCTTTATCTCGGCGTCATCGCCGTGTGGCGCACGGTCGAGGAGCCCTCGCGCGCCGCCCGCGCGGCCGCCATTCTCACCCTGGTCGGCGCCGTCGATCTGCCGATCATCAAATTCTCGGTCGACTGGTGGAATACGCTGCATCAGCCCGCCTCGATCTTCCGCGTCGGCGGTCCGACCATCGATCCTTCGATCCTCATCCCGCTCTTCATCATGGCGCTGGCGTTCACGTTGTTGTTCGTGACGCTGCTCTTAGCGGCGATGCGCAACGAAATCCTGCGCCGGCGCATCCGGTCGATCCGGCTGATGCAGGCGAGCGCGACGACCTGACCATGGCAGCGATCCCTCATCTCGGCTTCATCGTCGCGGCTTATGCCGCCGCGGTTGTCGTCGTCGGCGCGCTGGTGGCGTGGGTGATGCTCGACTACCGCGCGCTGCGGCGCACGCTCGCCGATTTCGACCGCCGCGGCATTTCGCGCCGTTCGGGCTCCGAGCCGCCGCCCCCGGTGCGGCCGGCCATGGAGCGTGCGCGGGGCGACGTATGAGCGCCGCGGCCAACGACAACAGGGACGAGAACGCGGGCGTTCGCCGGCGCCGTATCTTTGTGTTCGCGCCGCTCGCCATTTTTCTGTTGCTGGTGCTGTTGTTCCTGATCCGGCTGTTTGCCGGCGATCCGTCGCGCATTCCCTCGGCGCTGATCGGCCATCCGGCGCCGCAGACGAACCTGCCCCCGGTCGCCGGCCTCGATCGCGACGGGGCGCCGGTGCCCGGGCTCGACCCCGCGAGCTTCAAGGGCGCGGTGACTGTGGTCAATGTCTGGGCGTCGTGGTGCGTGCCGTGCCACGACGAGGCGCCGCTGCTGATGCAGCTCGCGCAAGACCGCCGCCTGCGCGTCGTCGGCATCAACTACAAGGACGAGCCGGACAATGCGCGGCGCTTCCTCGGCCGCTACGGCAATCCGTTTGCCGCCGCCGGCGCCGACCACAACGGCCGCGCCGCGATCGAATGGGGCGTCTATGGCGTGCCGGAGACCTTCATCGTCGGCCGCGACGGGCGCATCGCCTACAAGCTGGTCGGCCCGATTACGTCGGAGAATCTCGGCACGGTGCTCACGCCGGAGATCGAGAAGGCGCTGAAGGCGGGATCGTGATTCGTTTCCCGGACGCAGCGCACCACGAAGTGGTGCGCTGCTGGACCGGGATCGTCACAAACGCCGCGCCCGCGAAGGTCCCGGATCAGAGGCGCAGCGCTAACGCGCTGCACCGCGTCCGGGAAACGCATCACTCCGCCGGCTCCTCCGCCGCGTATTTCTGCAACAACGGATATTGCAGCGCGCCGAACAGCAAGGTCAGCGGCATGACGCCGAACACCTTGAAATCCACCCAGACATTGGTCGAGGTGTTGCGCCAGACGATTTCATTGAGCACCGCGAGCGCGAAGAAGAAGATCACCCAGCGCACCGTCAGCTTGCGCCAGCCCTCGTCGGTCAAGTGGAACAGCGAGTTCGAACAACACCCCCAGGAACACCTTGCCGAACAACAGTCCGCCGAGCAGCACGCCGCCGAACAGCGCATAGAGAATGGTCGGCTTGATCTTGATGAAGACGTCGTTGTGCAGGACGAGGGTGAGGCCGCCGAAAACGAGGACGATCACCGCCGTCACGACCGGCATGATCGGCAGATGGCGCGTCAACAGATACGACGCCGCCAATGCCGCCAGCACCGCCACCATGAAAGTCGCGGTCGCCGCGAAGATGCCGTAGCGCGAATTGGCAAAGAAGAACAACGCCAGCGGTCCGAGGTCGAAGGCGAGCTTGAGCAGCGGATTGAGTTGCGGTTTCGCCGTTTCGGTCATGTCGGTTCAATCCCCGCAATCGCGCGCGAAAAGTCGAGCGCTGAGAACGGCGCCAAATCCTCGACGCTTTCGCCGACGCCGATGAAGTGTATCGGCACGGCGAATTTCGAAGCAATCGCGACCAGGATACCGCCGCGGGCGGTGCCGTCGAGCTTGGTCATGACCAGGCCGGTGACGCCGACGGCCTTGCCGAAGATCTCGACCTGCGACAGCGCGTTCTGCCCGACGGTGGCGTCCAGAACCAGGAGAACGGCGTGCGGTGCGGCGGGGTCGAGTTTTTTGATCACGCGCACGACTTTCTGCAGCTCCTCCATCAATTCGGTGCGGTTCTGCAGCCGGCCGGCGGTATCGATCAAGAGCACGTCGACGCCGCGCTCTTTCGCCGCGCGCAACGCGTCGAAAACGAGGCCCGCGGCGTCGGCGCCGGCTTCGCGCGCAACAAAATCCGCGCCGGCGCGCTCGCTCCAGATTTTGAGCTGATCGATCGCGGCGGCGCGGAACGTGTCGCCGGCGGCGAGCATCACCGAGCGGCCTTCGGCGCGGAATTTTGCCGCAAGCTTGCCGATGGTCGTGGTCTTGCCGGAGCCGTTGACGCCGGCGACGAGAATGACGAACGGCTTTTGCGCCGCGTCGATCGCGAGCGGCCGCGCGACCGGCGCCAGCACTTTCTCGATCTCGGCCGCGACCACCGCCTTCACCTCGTCCGCCGAGATCCCGGACTCGTAGCGGCCCTGGCCGAGCGCGGCGGCGATGCGGCCGGCGGTGTCGAGGCCGAGATCGGCGCGGATGAGCACGTCCTCGATGTCCGCGATCATCGCCGCGTCGAGCTTGCGCTTGGTGACGAGGTCGGTGATGGCGCCGCCGACCGCCGACGAGGTGCGCTTGAGCCCGCCCGTGAGCCGCCGCCACCAGTTTTTCTTCGCGCTGTCGTTAACGTTGCTAACGCTGTCGCTCATGCGGAGCCCGTGATAGCGGTTTCGCCAAGGTACGCAACCATGACTCCAGACGAGATGGTGTCGCGGCTCCTCTACCGCGACGGGCTGATGCTGGTGATCGACAAGCCGGCGGGATTCGCCGTGCATCGCGGTCCCAAGGGCGGCGAAAGCCTGGAGGATTATTTCGACGCGCTGCGCTTCGGCCTGCCGCGCGCGCCGGCACTGGCACACCGGCTCGACCGCGACACCTCCGGCTGCCTCGTGCTCGGCCGCCACCGCAAGGCGCTGGCGAGCCTCGGCAAGTTGTTCAAGAACGGCGCCATCGCCAAGACCTATTGGGCCGTCGTCGAGGGCGCGCCGCAGGCGGAGCAAGGCGTCATCGAACTCCCGCTCGGCCGCCTCGACGAGACGCGCGGCTGGTGGATGAAGCACGATCCCGACGGCCAACCCGCGGTGACCAAGTGGAAGGTGATGGGGCGTTATTCTTACACCTCCCCCTGGAGGGGGGAGGTCGACCTGCCGCAGGCAGGTCGGGTGGGGGTGCGCGGCCTCGCCGCATCACCCCACCCCGACGCCGCGCTTGCGCGCGGCATCGACCCTCCCCCTGCAGGGGAGGGTGAAATACGCACCTGGCTCGCCCTCGAACCTGTGACCGGCCGCACCCATCAGCTGCGGGTTCACTGCGCGGAAATGGGCTGGCCTATCCTGGGCGATACGATCTACGGCCATGCTCCGCGCGGCGGCGGCCCGATGCTGCATCTGCACGCCCGCGAGATCGTCGTCCCGCTCTACAAAAACAAGCCGCCGATCCACGTGGTCGCGCCGGTGCCGCCGCATATGCAGGCCACGCTGAAGGAATGCGGATGGGCCGGCGAGGCGGCGCCGCAAGCGGCGGAATAATTTACGCCGCCAGCAAATGCGTCCCGTCGTGCGCGGCGATGCGGAGGTCGAGGATCGTGCCGGGCGCAAGCGGCGCCGCCAGCTTGACCGGCGTGAATTGCTCGGTGCGGCCGCGCTCGTGCGTCTCGGTGAGCACGCGGCGTGTCGCGCCGACCTCGGCGTCAAGATGCGTGCGCAACGCAAGCGCTCCCCGCTCGCGCAGGCGCCGCGCCCGGTCTTTGACGATCTCGCGCGAAACCTGCGGCATCCGCGCCGCCGGCGTGCCCGGCCGCGGCGAGAACGGAAAGACGTGCAGATGCGTCAGCCCGCATTCCGCGACGAGATCGAGCGATCGCGTAAAGGCGTCGTCCGTCTCGGTCGGAAAGCCGGCGATCAAGTCGGCGCCGAACACCACGTCCGGCCGCAGCCGCCGCACGTCGTTGCAGAAGGCGATGGCGTCCTCGCGCAGGTGCCGTCGCTTCATGCGCTTGAGGATCAGATTGTCACCCGCCTGCAGCGATAGATGCAGATGCGGCATCAGCCGCGCGTCATTGGCGAAAGCGTCGAGCAAATCGCGGTCGGCTTCGACCGAATCGATCGACGACAGCCGCAGCCGATGCAGCTCGGGAACGTGCTTGAGAATTTGTTTGGTGAGCGTGCCGAGCTTCGGCGTGCCTGGAAGGTCGACGCCGTAGCTCGTGATGTCGACGCCGGTGAGCACGATCTCGCGGTAATCGGCGGCGACGAGCCGGCGCACATCGTCGATGACGGCGCCCATCGGCACCGAGCGCGAATTCCCGCGACCGTAGGGGATGATGCAGAAGGTGCAGCGATGATCGCAGCCGTTCTGCACCTGCACGAAGGCGCGGGTGCGGCCTTCGAACGCCTCGATCAGATGCGCCGCGGTTTCCTTCACCGCCATGATGTCGTTGACAATCGCCTTCGGCGCGTCGGCGAGACCGAAAGCGGCGCGCGCGCGCGACCACGCCGCCGCGTCGAGCTTTTCCGTGTTGCCGAGCACCTGATCGGCCTCGGTCATATCAACGAAGGTCTGCGGCTCGGTCTGCGCCGCGCAGCCGGTCACGACGATCCTGGCGTGCGGGCGTTCGCGGCGCAGCGCGCGGATGGTCTGCCGCGCCTGGCGCACTGCCTCCGCCGTGACGGCGCAGGTGTTCACGACGACGGTGTCGCGCACCCCGGCCTGTTCCGCCTCGCGGCGGATCACTTCCGATTCGGCGGCGTTGAGCCGGCAGCCGAAGGTCACGACCTCGACGCTCATCGTCAGGCCGCTCCCAGATCGGCGAACAGCGCGGCCTCGAAGCGGCCCTTGTGCTCGTATTCGACCGGCCCGGTCATCAGCACGTGATCGTCGGTCTCGCGCCATTCGATGGCGAGATCGCCGCCGGAGAGCGTAACCGTTACCTTGCGGCCGGTGCGGTCGAGCCGTGCCGCGGCGACCGCGGCCGCGCATGCGGCCGAGCCGCAAGCCTTGGTGAGACCGGCGCCGCGTTCCCAGGTGCGGATCACAATATGATCGCGCGACGGCGTGGCAGCCAAGGTTATGTTGGCGCGCTCGGGGAACATCGGATGGTGTTCGAGCTGCGGGCCGATCGAGCGCAGATCGTAGGCCTGCACGTCGTCGACCCAGAAGATCACATGCGGGTTGCCCATGTTGACGGCCGACGGCGCCCGCAAAATCGGCGCACCCGGCGGGCCGAAGTTCAAACCGATCAAGTCCAAACCGATCAAATCCAAGTCGAGCGCGCGGGTATCGGCAACCTCCCGCGCCAGCGGAATTTCGTCCCAGCGGAACCGCGGCACGCCCATATCGACTGTGAACAGTCCGTCGCCCGCGCTCCAGCAAGCGACCAGGCCGGCCGGCGTTTCGAACGCGAGCGCCGCCTTGCCGCTCGCCGCGCTGACCAGCGACGCCACGCAGCGCATGCCGTTGCCGCAGGCTCCCGCTTCCGAGCCGTCATTGTTGTAGATGCGGATTGCGGCGTCGCTCGCCCCGCGCGGCGGATAAAGCACCATGAGCTGGTCGTAGAACTCATGGGCGCGCCGCCGCGCGCGCCTCGGCGGCGTCGATTTGGCCCGGCGCATGGCGCAGGTCGACGACGACGATCTCGTTGCCGAGACCGTTCATCTTCACAAAATCCCTGTTCGCCAACGCGCCCATGACTACCCGCCCAATGGTAACGGGCCCAAAATACCGGCCCCTCCAAATCCGATTGTCCGCGGACTTATATGAGGTATCGGGTCTCCGGTGCCAGTATAGCATGATCGCGTTGCGGCGGCCGGCGCGCACCGTGCTAAAATCCGTACGGGGACGAAGAATCGGGCAGCGGCGCCCTGCGGCGATGCCGCACCGCAGATGGGAGAATCGGATGTTGCTTCGCTTCGCGCTCGTTATCGGTGTGGCGTCCATGATTTTCATCGCGGCTGCACCGCCGTCATCGCAAGCGCAGCCCGCGGCGCAGCCGCCCGCGCAGACGCCGCCGGCCACCGCGACCAAGCCCGAGGGGGCAAAGCCGGAGGTGACCAAGCCCGACGCCGCGCCGGCGCCAGGCGCGACGGCCGCGCCCGGCGACGCTTTCGGCGAGGACGCCACCCTCACCGCCAAGCCGATCGTCTACCTCAAGAGCACCGGCACCTGGGACAACGCGTTCGAGACCGTCACCGGCGCGCTGAAAAAGCTCAAGGCCTATGCCGACAAGCAGGGTCTTAAGATCGACGGGGAGATGATGACGATCTTTACCGCGACCGACGACACCGGCTTCCAGTTCGAGGCCGCCATTCCGGTCGCCGAAGCGCCGAAGAGCCCGCCGAGCGGCGATATCTCCGCCGGCACGTCGCCGGAGGGCCACGCGCTCAAATTCGTGCACCGCGGCTCCTACGACTCGCTGGACAATACCTACGAGGCGATCACCAATTACCTCGACGAAAAGCGGCTCGAGGCCAAGGACATGTTCATCGAGCAATATGTGACCGACCCGCTCACCACCGGCGCGGATCACCTCGTGGTTAACGTCTATGTCTTGGTGAAATGAGCCGCCGGCGCGGCCGACGGCTCGGTTGACACGGCAAGCCGCGCTCACTACGTTCCGGCCGTTCTCGCAAGAGACTGAAAGCTTTTGATCGCCGACCGGCCCGAGAGGCCGGAGGCCCCGCCCGACAGCGCGATGCGCCCTCGGGCGCTCATTGTCATTGCCGGGCTTGACCCGGCAATCCATGGGGTGGTTCGGCCGCATGGATGCCCGGGTCAAGCCCGGGCATGACGAAAGGAAAATGGATGTTCGACAGTCTTTCCGAGCGTCTCAATAGCGTCCTCGACCGGCTGACCCGGCGCGGCGCGCTGTCGGAGGCCGACGTCGAGGCGGCGCTGCGCGAGGTCCGCCGCGCGCTGATCGAGGCCGACGTCGCGCTCGATGTCGCCCGCGCCTTCACCGACGAGGTGAAGAAGCACGCAGTCGGCGTCGACGTGATCAAGTCGGTCACGCCCGGCCAGATGGTCGTCAAGATCGTCCACGACCAGCTGATCGCGACGCTCGGCTCGAGCGCGGAGCCGATCGACCTCAACGCGCCGGCGCCCGTCGCCATCATGATGGTCGGGCTGCAAGGCTCCGGCAAAACCACGACGACGGCGAAGATCGCCAAGCGCCTCGCCGATACCCAGAAGCGCAAAGTGCTGATGGCGTCGCTCGATACGCGGCGCCCGGCGGCCATGGAACAGCTCGCGGTGCTCGGCCGCCAAGTCGACGTCGACACGCTGCCGATCGTCGCCGGCCAGACGCCGGTGCAGATCGCGACGCGCGCCCAGCAGGCGGCACGGCTCGGCGGCTACGACGTGGTCATCCTCGATACCGCCGGCCGCATCACCCTCGACGAGGCGATGATGACCGAAGCGGCGGAGGTCCGCCGCGCCGCTTCCCCGCACGAAGTGCTGCTGGTCGCCGACGCGCTGACCGGCCAGGACGCGGTCAATCTCGCCCGCGCGTTCGACGAGCGCGTCGGCTTGACCGGCATCGTGCTCACCCGCGTCGACGGCGACGGCCGCGGCGGCGCGGCGCTGTCGATGCGCGCGGTCACCGGAAAGCCGATCAAGCTCATCGGCACCGGCGAAAAGCTCGATGCGGTCGAGGATTTCGATCCGTCCCGCATCGCCGGCCGCATCCTCGGCATGGGCGACATCGTCGCGCTGGTGGAAAAAGCGGCGGCGACGATCGACGCCGAAAAAGCCGCGCGGGTCGCGGAAAAAATGCGCCGCGGCGCCTTCGATCTCGGCGACCTGCGCGAGCAGCTCATGCAGATGCAGAGCATGGGCGGCATGTCGGGCCTGATGTCGATGCTGCCCGGCGTCGCCAAGATCAAGAACCAGCTCGCCGAGCGCAATCTCGACGAGACCCTGCTCAAGCGCCAGGTCGCGATCATCGATTCGATGACGCCGAAGGAGCGGCGCCATCCGGATATCCTCAAAGCCAGCCGCAAGCGCCGCATCGCCGCCGGCTCCGGCACCAGGCCGGAAGACATCAACAAGCTTCTGAAAATGCACCGCACCATGGCCGATATGATGAAGGCGATGGGCGGCGCCAAGCGCGGACCGATGGCCGGCCTCGCCAACATGCTCGGGTTCGGCGGCGGCATGCCGAGCGCCGAAGAGATGGCGAAGCTCGCGGAGAAAATGCCGGGCGGAATGCCCGGCGGTGCCGGTCTGCCGCCCGCCATGCCGCGGCTGCCGGGCCTGCCGCCGAACTTTCCCGGCGCGTCGGGAGGTCTGCCTGGCCTCCCCAAGCTGCCGGGCGGCCTGCCGCCGAATTTCCCAGGCTTCGGGAAGAAGAAGTGATTTCCGTTTCAATGAACGAAAGGAACTAAAAGATGCTGACGATCCGCATGGCCCGCGCCGGAACCAAGAAGCGGCCATTCTATCACATCGTCGTCGCCGACAGCCGGTCGCCGCGTGACGGCCGTTTCATCGAGCGGCTCGGCTATTTCAATCCGCTGTTGCCGAAGGACAAGACCGAGCGCCTCAAGTTCGATCTCGACAAGGCCAAGGCCTGGATGGCCAAAGGCGCGCAGCCGTCCGACCGCGTCATGCGCTTTCTCGACGCCGCCGGCGTGATGCAGCGGCCGAAGCGCAACAATCCGGAGAAGGCGGTGCCGCGCAAGGAGCGCAAGGCGCAGGCCGAAGCGGCCAAGGCGGCCCCCGGCGCCCCCGCCGCGCCGGCGGCGTAACAGCGCAAAGCGATGGCCGGCGGCGCACGCATCTGCGTCGGCCAGATCGGCGCGGCGCACGGCGTTCGCGGCGAGGTCCGCCTGCGCTCGTTCACGGCCGATCCGCGGGCGATCGTCGACTACGGCCCGCTCGAGACCGAGGACGGGAGCGTGTTCCGGATCGAGGAGTTGCGCCAGGCGAAGGATCACTTCGTGGCGCGCCTCGCGGGCCTCAGCGACCGCGAAGCGGCGCGAGCGCTGGCGAACACCAAGCTCTACGTGCCGCGCGACCGGCTGCCGGAGCCGGAAGGGCCCGACGAGTTCTACCACGCCGACCTCATCGGTCTTGCCGTGGTCGATCCGGCCGGACAGGCGCTCGGCACCGTGGTCGCCGTGCATAATTTCGGCGCCGGCGACTTGATCGAAGTGCGCCCACACGCCGGCGGCAAGACGCAATTGCTGCCGTTCGACGAGGCGACCGTGCCGGAGGTCGATATCGCCGCGGGACGGATCGTCGTGGTGGCGCCGGAGGACCTCTTTTCCCTGGCGCCAAAAGCTCAGGCCGAGCCGAGGCCATGATGTGGCGCGCGAGCGTCTTGACCATCCTCCCCGAGGTGTTTCCCGGACCGTTGGGGGCGAGCCTCGCCGGCAAGGCGCTTTGCGGCCGGCCTGTGGTCGCTCGACATCGTCGACATCCGCGGCTTCGCGACCGACAAGCACCGCAGCGTCGACGACACGCCGGCAGGCGGCGGCCCGGGCATGGTGATGAAGGCGGACGTGCTCGGCCGCGCCATCGACGCCGTGGCGACCGACGACCGCCCGCGTCTCCTGCTCTCGCCGCGCGGCGCGCCGCTGACGCAGCAGCGCGTCGCGGCGCTGGCCGCCGGGCCCGGCGCCGTCCTGGTCTGCGGCCGGTTCGAGGGGGTCGACGAGCGCGTGATCGCGGCGCGCGGCCTGGAAGAGGTCTCGATCGGCGACTATGTGCTGTCCGGCGGCGAAATCGCCGCCATGGTGCTGATCGACGCCTGCGTCAGGCTGCTGCCAGGCGTCATGGGCAAGCCGGCCTCGGGCGCCGAGGAAAGCTTCGCCGACGGCCTGTTGGAATATCCCCAATATACCCGGCCCCAGGTCTGGGAGGGGCTCGCCATCCCCGAAATCCTGCTGTCGGGCGATCACGCCAAGATCGCGGCCTGGCGACGGCAGGAGGCGGAGCGAATTACCACCGAACGCCGCCCGGATTTGGCGGCGGCGCGGCGCCCGCTCCCGGCGCGAACCGGCAATAACGAGTGACGACAAGGTGACAAACGCCGCGCGGTAGCGTAGAAGCTCGCCCGAAACCCGCTAGACCCAAAGCCTGACCCCAAGTCGGAGCCGCGCTCAGGCACGCGCAGCTGTTGGAGAATTCGCCATGAACCTGCTCAAAGAAATCGAACAAGAACAAGTGGCGAAGCTCACCGCCAACAAGGAAATCCCCGAGTTTCAGCCGGGCGATACCGTGATCGTCAACGTCAAGATCGTCGAAGGCGAGCGCACCCGCGTGCAGGCCTATGAAGGCGTCTGCATCGGCCGTGCCGGCGGCGGGCTCCACCAAAACTTCACCGTGCGGAAGATTTCCTACGGCGAGGGCGTCGAGCGCGTCTTCCCGCTCTATTCGCCGATGATCGACTCGATCAAGGTGGTGCGCCGCGGCCAGGTGCGCCGCGCCAAGCTCTATTACCTGCGCGGCCTCCGCGGCAAATCCGCCCGCATCACCGAGCGCCAGGACCACAGCGCCCAGGGCGCGGCCGCCAAGCCGAAGGCGGCGGAGTAATCCAGCGCCCTTTGATGTTGACCGTCATTGCGAGGAGCGCAGCGACGAAGCAATCCAGAGTCGGCGGCAACGACTCTGGATTGCTTCGCTTCGCTCGCAATGACGAACAACAACACAGTTTCGCACTAGTTGACGTGACGAGCATTGCCTGGTGAGCAGCGATGGCAAAACCCTCCACCCTGTACGATAAAATCTGGACCGACCACCTCGTCGACGAAGAGCCGGACGGCACCTGCCTCATCTATATCGACCGGCATCTGGTGCACGAGGTCACGAGCCCGCAGGCGTTCGAGGGACTGCGGCTCTCCGGCCGCAAGGTGCACGCGCCCGATAAGACGCTGTGCGTCGTCGATCACAATGTGCCGACCACCGACCGGCGGCAGAAGAATCCCGATCCGGAGAGCGAGGCGCAGATCGCCTATCTCGCCGAGAACGCCAAGTTCTTCGGGCTGGAATATTTCAACGAGTTCGACAAGCGCCAGGGCATCGTCCACATCATCGGGCCGGAGCAGGGCTTCACGCTGCCCGGCGTGACGCTGGTGTGCGGCGACAGCCACACCGGCACCCATGGCGCGTTCGGCGCGCTCGCCTACGGCATCGGCACGTCGGAAGTCGAGCACGTGCTGGCGACGCAGACCCTGATCCAGAACAAGTCGAAGAACATGCGCGCCGTCGTCGACGGCAAGCTCCCGGACGGCGTCACCGCCAAGGACATCATCCTCGCCATCATCGGCGAGATCGGCACCGCCGGCGGCACCGGCTATGCGCTGGAATATGCCGGCGAAGCCATCTCGGCGCTGTCGATGGAAGGCCGCATGACCATCTGCAACATGTCGGTCGAGGCCGGCGCCAAGGCGGGCTTCATCGCGCCGGACGACAAGGCCTATGCGTATCTGAAGGATCGCCCGAAGTCGCCCAAGGGCAAGACCTGGGACGAGGCGCGTGCGCTACTGGCAGACGCTCCGTTCCGACGACGGCGCCCATTTCGACCGCGAGATCCGGCTCGACGCCGCCAAACTGCCGCCGCTCGTCACCTGGGGCACCAACCCCGAGCAGGTGGTCTCGATCACCGGCCGCGTGCCGCGCCTCGACGACATCAAGGACGCGCACAAGCGCGAGGCCGCCGCACGCTCGCTCGCCTATATGGGCCTCGCCGGCGGCGAGAAGATCGCCGACATCGCCATCGACCGCGTGTTCATCGGCTCCTGCACCAACGGCCGCATCGAGGATTTGCGCGCCGCCGCCCGCGTCGTCGACGGCAAGAAAGTCAACGGCAACATCAAGAACGCGATGATCGTGCCGGGCTCCGGGCTGGTGAAGGAACAGGCCGAGGCCGAGGGGCTCGACAAGGTCTTCCTCGAGGCCGGCTTCGAATGGCGCGAGCCGGGTTGCTCGATGTGCCTCGCCATGAACCCGGACAAGCTCGCGCCGGGCGAACGCTGCGCCTCGACCTCCAACCGCAATTTCGAAGGCCGCCAAGGCTACAAGGGCCGCACCCATCTGGTGTCGCCCGCCATGGCCGCCGCCGCCGCGATCGCCGGCCATTTCGTCGACGTGCGGGAGTGGCGGTAATCACCTCTCCCCGCGCGCGGGGAGAGGTCGACGCGCGGAGCGCGGCGGGTGAGGGGGCGTTGCCGCGAGTCTGAGCATTCAAGGATACGCTCAGGCGGCGGCAACGCCCCCTCACCCCGACCCTCTCCCCGCGTGCGGGGAGAGGGAGAAGAGCTGCCGCCGTTCACCCCCGCACCCACCAGCAATGCTTCGCCGGGAACAGCACCGTCCCGCTCGGACGATATTGCAGGACGTATTGAACTTCGCAGCGCCGGTAGAGCAGCCGGCCCGGGTTGACCTCGACGCGCGGCCGCACGCCGTGGCGCGTCGAATGGGATTGCGCCGCCGCGGTTAAGGCCGCGCTGGCGACGAACAATACCGCCAGGCTGAAAACCGCGATCCGCGAAGTCTGACGCATCACCTGTTCCGTTCTTATGTCATCGCGGCGACCGAAGGTCCGGCATCGCGATCCGCCGGTCAATCCTGACAGCGCCGCCAATCCGCTCTACACTATACCGTTGGTCGCATTTTCTTACGGAAAACCGGCGACCACTTTTCCGGAAAATGCTCTAAGACCATGGCAAAGACAGCCCCCGATCCCCTCGCCTGGCGCGGCATCAAGGCGCCCTCGCTCGCCGCGTTCGAGGTGCTCGCCGGCGAGGTGTTTCGCCGGCTGCCGCGAAAATTTCGCGACTTGTGCGCCGATGTCGTCATTCAGGTCGACGATTTCCCGAGCGCAGAGGCAATGGACGCCGTCAACGCTGACGGCGAATTCGACCTGCTCGGCCTGTTCCAGGGCGTCGGCCTGCCGTTCCGCGCCGAGAGCGCGCCGGTGCAGATGCCGAACATGATCTGGCTCTATCGCCGGGCGATCCTCGATTACTGGGCCGAGCACGACGAGACGCTGGGCGCGATCATCCAGCACGTTCTGGTGCACGAGATCGGCCATCATTTCGGCCTTTCCGACGCGGACATGGCCGCGATCGAAAACGCCGCGGAGCAAACAACGGGAGCGATATCGTGAAAATCGACAGGCACCGCGCACCGGCGCTGAACGACGCAACCCGATAGGGCTCTCGACAAAGGAGCTGCCCGATGATCGTGACGGTATTCCGCTCCCGCCTGCGGCCGGGCCTCGGCGACGAATACGTCGCGCTCGCGAAGCGCATGGCCGAAATCGCCCGCACGATGCCCGGTTTTGTCTCGGAAAAGGACTTCCTCGCCGACGACGGCGAGCGCGTGACCATCGTCGAATTCGAGCACGCGGACGGCCTGCGCGCCTGGCGCACCAATCCCGAGCATCTCGCGGCGCAAAAGCTCGCCCGCGAGAAGTACTACATCGAGTACCACATCCAGGTCTGCACGCTCGACCGCGAATTGAAATTCAAGGCGCCGGAGCCCGCATCGGCCGCGCAGGGTTGACCGGCCGGCGCCGACGCGCCATGTAGGGCCGGCTTCGTTCCTGTGGGATCACTTACCGTCATTGCGAGGAGCGAAGCGACGAAGCAATCCAGGGTCGGCGGCACAAAGTCTGGATTGCTTCGCTTCGCTCGCAATGACGAATGGGCAGTTCCACGCTATGGAAAAATTCACAATTCTCGAAGGCGTCGCGGCGCCGCTGAAGATGATCAATGTCGACACCGACATGATCATCCCGAAGCAATACCTCAAGACCATCAAGCGCACCGGGCTCGGCAAGGGCCTGTTCGCGGAAAAGCGCTATCGCGACGACGGCAGCGAGGACCCGGATTTCGTCCTCAACAAGCCGGCCTATCGCAAGGCCAAGATTCTGGTCGCCGACGACAATTTCGGCTGCGGCTCCTCGCGCGAGCACGCGCCGTGGGCGCTGAAGGATTTCGGCATCACCTGCGTGATCTCGACCTCGTTCGGCGACATCTTCTACAACAACTGCTTCAAGAACGGCATCCTGCCGGTGCAGGTGTCGCCGCAGGATCTGCAAAAACTGTTCGACGACGCCGACCGCGGCGCCAACGCGACGCTGACCGTCGACCTGGAAAAGCAGGAAATCCGCGGCCCCGACGGCGGCGTCATCAAGTTCGACATCGACGCCCACCGCAAGCACTGCCTGCTCAACGGCCTCGACGACATCGGCTTGACCATGGTCAAGAAGGACAAGATCGACGGCTTCGAGCACAAGGCCGCGGAATTGCGGCCTTGGGTGTGACGTAGGATGGGTTGAGCCGAAGGCGAAACCCATCGAGCAGCCGCGACGCCGCATGATGGGTTTCGCTCCGCTCAACCCATCCTACGCGCTGTCATCAGAACGTCATTTGCTTCTCGCCGCATTCCTTACATGTATACGGCACCCGAACCTGCCCGTGATCCGCCGAGACGCGATTTGGCGCGCCGCACTTTCTGCATTTGCTCTCGATACGGGTCTTGCCCCGCTTGACGGTGAGGTTTTTCCGCTCCAAGGCCTCTTTGACCAGACGTTCGGTCTCGTCGCGCATCTCTTGCTTTGACATGTCACGCTTTCTTGGCTTCGGCAGGATAGGTCATACAGGCCGACGTGGCACTCAGCAACGAACTTGTTCCGTCTTGCGAA
The DNA here is from genome assembly GCA_963836095.1 of uncultured Pseudomonadota bacterium. Lineage (GTDB taxonomy): Bacteria > Pseudomonadota > Alphaproteobacteria > Rhizobiales > Xanthobacteraceae > BOG-931. The sequence continues at coordinate 631,066 of CAWIHU010000005.1, read as the reverse complement.
CGCCGATTGTGCGCAATCGGCGTTGTCATCTCCGCTTCCCAAGGCTATCCTGAATTGTCGGCAGCGGAGAAACGAGAATGGCAAGCGGCACGGTGAAGTGGTTCAATTCGCAAAAAGGGTATGGATTTATTGCGCCGCAGAGCGGCGGAAAAGATGTGTTCGTCCATATCTCGGCCGTCGAGAGAGCCGGCCTTAGCGGCTTAGATGAGGGACAGATCGTCGAATACGAGGAAGTCGCGAACAAGGGCAAAACGTCGGCAGAAAATCTCAAAATTAAACGCTAATCGTACAGAAATATAATTACGGACTTGTTTGGGCCTGGCAGCGCCCTGCGATCCGCTCGTGACGGCTGCCAGGCCATCGGATACGCGGGACCCAGGTACTTCGTGACCCACGTACTTCGTGGCCTCGATTACAAACCGAACATTTCAGCGCATGCGCTCGACCCATTGCGCGCGCGAGGGCCCCGGCGCGAAGGGATCGCCGAAGTACTGGGTCTCATGGGCGACCTTGCCGTCGCTGAATTCCATGATGCTCACCGTGTAAGACGGCGCGCCGTCGTAGGTGAGAATGAATTCAGTGACCCAAAGGTCGGCGGCACCGAGTATGCGCCGCACCGTAAAACGCTTCTTGTTCGGCTGCGCAGTACGCGACGCCTGAATATTGCGCCGACCGCGGACCCGCTCGCCGGACTGCGGATACTCGAGCACGGCATCGTCCCGGTAAATCTCGTGCTCCGCCTCGAAATCATTCGCGTCCGAGGCTGCCCAGTGGCGATCCAAAGCCGCTCGAATATCCCGGTCTTCGTTCATTGTCTTCTCTCACGTCGATCATCGTGCCCTCGCCCCTTGCGAGGGCAGATTGGCGCACGCCCTGCGCTTTCTGACGCAGCAAGATTAGCTAATCTGATCCGCCCCACCAGCTTCTAAAACGCCTTCACGACGTTGGTGACGTGCTCGCGGTCCGGCGCGGTGATGCAGAAGCCGACGCACAGATAGGGTAGAGTGTCGTGCGGGTTGTGGCCGCGGTGCATCTTGCCGATCGGTTCGGAATAGACGTTGCCGGCCTTGGCGCGGATCAGCACGCCCTCCTCGAAATGCGCCTCGAAAATGCCCTGCAGCGCGAGAAAGAAGGTCGCGCCGTTGTGGCAATGGAAGTTGGTCCAGCCCTGGGGCACGATCTCGGCGGTGTAGATCTGCACCTTGGCCTCGGGGTCCTTCGGCAACGAGGCGTAGAGCTGGTCGAACAGGACGCGTCGATGCAGTTCCTGGCCCGGCGGCACCAGGCCGGCGATCTTGAGCGTCATGTCCGTTATGCGGTCGTCGAGCGTCGGCATGGTCTTCCTCTTTTATCGTGCGGCTTAAGTTGATCCCGCGCCGTGTTGCCGTCGATGCTAACGCATGGGGCCGCCGTCGCAAACGTTCGGCGCCCGGTCCCGACGCATGGCCGGGATGACCGGGGCGCCACTCAGCTTCGTCATGCTGAGGTGCTCGACGCGAAAGCGTCGAGCCTCGAAGCACGCACGGCGGCGGCGCTGTACCAGCACCCTTCGAGGCTCGCGGAGCCTGTCATCGGGCCGGCCACTTCGGGCCGGACCCGTTGGCTCGCACCTCAGGGTGACGGCGTATGAAATGCGTCTCCGATGAGGAGACCCGCTCTTGACAAATCGTCGCTAAATGAGGTACAAATGCGACGAATCTCGCCCACGTATCAGGACGCCGGCCGGGTGACTCCGTCCGGCGGGGCGAGTGCGGTTCCCGCGGGTTGGGGCTCGTCACCTCGGCTCTCGGGCGGCTTGGGCAAGACACGCCCGACCGGCATCACGACCGGTCTGCGGGTGCAATCTCGCTGGGCTGGGATAGGGAAGGCGCGGGTAATCCCCGCGAGTGCCGTTCGGTCTCGCCGTACCTCGGGCCGCGGTGCGATGCGCGCGATCTTTCGAACCATCGGGGTTGCGCGCGCTGAACAGGTCCCAGGAAGTCGCGTGGCTCGAGCTGAGCGGTGGCGTTCGGTCGCTGCCGCAAGTGCCGTGGTGGAACGCCGAGAGGCGAGCGCGCCCGGATGGGCGCGTGCCGCATCGCAAGATGCGGAGGTTACGCAACAGCGCCTTTCGGCGTTCCGCTTTCCTTTTTTCTTCGTAGCCTGGGTTGAGCGGCAGCGAAACCCGGGAGCGCTGCGAAGTGTCGAGGTCGTCCCCTGGGTTTCGCTGCGCTCAACCCAGGCTACGAATTCTCCGCGCGTAATCGTGACGTCGCCGGTCCCACCACCGGCGCCGTCTGACGAAGATCACGCCCGGCCGTTGTTTGTTTGCTCCCTTGGTATCGCACAACTCGGGCGCGGCGGCGTCGCGAGAACGGCTCCGCTTAACCTCTCCCCGCCGCGCGGGGAGAGGTCGAGCGAAGCGAGGGTGAGGGGGCGCCGCCGCGAGTTTGAGCGCTGGGATCGAGGCGACGGCGCTGGAGACCTCATGGGACCGCTCAAACTCGCGGCGGCGCCCCCTCACCCCGACCCTCTCCCCACGCAGCGGGGAGAGGGAGAAGATGCATGGCCGGCTTGCGGGTTTCGCCTCGCGTTCGTCACCGCCGGCGCGTAAAACGGTCGCCCGATTCGCCGGCAAGGAAAAATGCCCCCCATCATTTCCGTCGAAAAGCTCTCGAAGACCTACGCCTCCGGCTTTCAGGCCTTGAAGGCGATCGACCTCTCGATCGAGCGCGGCGAAATCTTTGCGTTGCTCGGCCCGAACGGCGCCGGCAAGACGACGCTGATCGGCATCATCTGCGGCATCGTCACTGCATCTGCCGGGCGCGTTACCGTCGACGGCCGCGATATCGTCACGGACTATCGCGCCACCCGCTCGCTGATCGGCCTGGTGCCGCAGGAACTCGCCAACGATCCGTTCTCCACGGCCTGGCAGACGTTGACTTTCAGCCGCGGCCTGTTCGGCAAGCCGCCGAATCCGCTTTATCTCGAAAAAGTGCTGCGCCAATTGTCGCTGTGGGACAAGAAGGACAACGCGATGCGGACGCTGTCCGGCGGCATGAAGCGCCGCCTGATGATCGCCAAGGCGCTGTCGCACGAGCCGCGGGTTTTATTCCTCGACGAGCCCACCGCCGGCGTCGACGTCGAATTGCGCAAGGACATGTGGGAGATGGTGCGCGCGCTGCGCGATTCCGGCGTCACCATCATCCTGACCACGCACTATATCGAGGAAGCCGAGCAGATGGCCGACCGCATCGGCGTCATCAACAAGGGCGAGCTGATCCTGGTCGAGAACAAGACGGCGCTGATGCGCAAGCTCGGCCGCAAGCAATTGACGATCGAGCTGCGCGAGCCGATCGCGGCGGTGCCGCCGGAGCTCGAGCCGCACCGGCTGGAGCTTGCGGGCGGCGGCCACCGTCTCGTCTACACCTACGATGCCCAGAGCGAGCACACCGGCATCACCAGCCTGATCGACGATCTGCAGCGCGTCGGCCTGCGCTTCCGCGATCTTCACACCGAAGAATCCTCGCTCGAGGACATTTTCGTCGATCTGGTGAGCGACAAGCCGGGAAGCGACAAGCCAGGATCCGACAAACCATGAACCTTTTGGGCGTGCGCGCGATTTACAGCTTCGAGATGGCGCGCACCCGGCGCACCATCTTCCAGAGCGTCGTCTCGCCGGTGATCTCGACCTCGCTCTATTTCATCGTGTTCGGCGCCGCCATCGGCACGCGCATCAGCCAGATCGACGGCGTCAGCTACGGCGCCTTCATCGTGCCCGGCCTGATGATGCTGATGCTGTTGACGCAGAGCGTGACCAACGCGGCGTTCGGCATCTATTTCCCGCGTTTCGCCGGCACCATCTACGAGATCCTGTCGGCGCCGGTGTCTTCGTTCGAGATCGTGCTCGGCTATGTCGGCGCGGCGGCGACCAAGTCGATCGTGCTCGGCCTGATCATTCTGGGGACCTCGGCGCTGTTCGTGCCGCTGCACATCGCCCACCCGGTCTTCATGCTGGCCTTCCTGGTGATGACCGCGGTCGCTTTCAGCCTGTTCGGCTTCATTCTCGGCCTTGTGGCCGACGGCTTCGAGAAGCTGCAGATCGTGCCGCTGCTCATCATCACGCCGCTGACGTTCCTCGGCGGCACGTTCTATTCCGTGAGCGTGTTGCCGCCGTTCTGGCGCACCGTCGCGTTGTTCAATCCGGTCGCTCTATCTGATCAGCGGCTTTCGCTGGAGCTTTTTCGAGGTCGGCGACGTCAATATCGCGGTCAGCGTCGCGGTCATCGTGCTGTTTCTCGCTTTGTGCCTGGCCATCGTGTGGTGGATTTTCAAGACCGGCTATCGGCTGAAGACCTGAGGGTGTCTTCGCCATGACGACGAACGTCAGCCGGCTGCGCCTGCACGATCGCGTCCGCGATCGCGACCGTGCGCCGCGCCATGTCGGCGTGCAGGATTTCGACCATGCGGCCGTCGACCTGGATGACGCCTTTGCCCTTGTTCTCGGGCAGAGCGAACGCGGCGATGATTTTCCGCGCCCACGCGACCTCGTCCGCCGACGGCGAGAAGGCGTCGTTGCAGGGCACGATCTGCTGCGGGTGGATCAGCGTCTTGCCGTCGAAGCCGAGGTCGCTCGCCTCCTTGCACTCCGCGGCAAACCCCTCGGCATTGCCGAGGTCGTTGTAGACGCCGTCGAGGATGTCGAGACCGAAGGCGCGCGCCGCCGCCACGCACGTCATGAGCCACGGCAGCATCGGCGCCCGGCCGGGCACGATGCGTGCGCGCGTGTCCTTGGCGAGATCATTGGTGCCCATGACGAAGCCGGCGAGCCGCGTCGCGGGATCGAGCGCCGCGGCGGCGATGTCGCGGGCATTGAGCATGGCGAGCGGCGTCTCCATCATCGCCCAGACCCGGACGTTCGCCTCCTTGGCGACGCCGACGAGGTGCTTGCCCACCTCGCGCAGCTGCTCGGGCGTCGACACTTTCGGCACCAGAATGGCGTCCGGGCCGGCGGCCGCGACGGCGAGATCGTCGAGCCACCAGCCGGTGTCGAGCCCGTTGATCCGCACCAGCACCTCGCGATGGCCGAAGCCCCCGGTCTTCAAGGTCTGCACGATCATCTCGCGCGCCCTCGCCTTGGCGTCGGGCGCGACCGCGTCCTCGAGATCGAGAATGACGGCGTCGGCCGGCAGCTGCCGGGCCTTTTCCAGCGCCCGCGCATTCGATCCGGGCATGTAGAGCACGCTGCGGCGCGGGCGGATGGACATGGTTTTGCTCCTCTTCGTTTCCCTCTCCATAACGGCCTTGCAGGGGCCATGCCAATGGCGCATTTGTCCGGCGTCTCGCGCCTCGCCAACGGGTCGGTCGGTGTAATCTATGACGTTTCCCCCGCGTCTCATCGAAGGCTATCGCGCCTTTCTCGACGGCCGACTGCCGTTCGAGCAGGATCGCTATCGCGAGCTCGCGGAAACCGGCCAGTCGCCGGAAGTGATGGTGATCGGCTGCTGCGACTCGCGGGTGTCGCCGGAGGTCATTTTCGACGCGCGGCCGGGCGAATTGTTCGTGGTGCGCAACGTCGCCAATATCGTGCCGCCCTACGCGCCCGACGGTCACGCCCACGGCGTCTCCGCCGCGCTCGAATTCGGCGTCGCGGCGCTCAAGGTGAAGCACATCGTCGTGCTCGGCCACGCCCATTGCGGCGGCGTCAAAGCCTTCGCGGAAAACGCCGCGCCGCTGTCGCCCGGCGATTTCATCGGCAACTGGATGCGCCTGATGGCGCCGGCAGCCGAAAAAGCCGGCCCGCCCGGCGGACTGTCGCGGGCGGATTATCTGGCGCGGCTCGAGCAGGCCAACATCGCCAACAGCCTCGACAACCTCCTGACGTTTCCGGGGCTGCGCAAGCTGATCGAGCGCGGCGAGGTCGCGATCCACGGCGCCTATTTCGGCGTCGCGACCGGCGAGCTTTCGGTGCGGGACGACGCGACGGGGAAGTTCGTCCAGGTCGCCGCCGGCGAGCATGCACGATTGTTTGCCAAGGCCCCGTCATCCTGAGGTGCCCGCGTGCAAGCGCGGGCCTCGAAGGACGCACAGCCGCTACGCCGCCCTTCGAGGCTCGCCGATTTCATCGGCGAGCACCTCAGGGTGACGACTTAGTTGGTTCAAGCCGCCTTCTGCTTCGCCGTGATCAGCTTGCGATTGATCAGGCATTCGGCGATCTGGATGGCGTTGAGCGCCGCGCCTTTGCGCAGATTGTCGGACACGATCCACATGGCGAGCCCGTTCTCGACCGTCGCGTCCTCGCGGATGCGGCTGATATAGGTCGCGTCCTCGCCGGCGCACTCGTACGGCGTCACGTAGCCGCCCGGCTCGTGCTTGTCGATGACGATGCAGCCCGGCGCGTTGCGCAGCACCTCGCGCGCCTCGTCGACCGTGATCGGGTTCTCGAACTCGATATTGACCGATTCCGAGTGGCCGATGAACACCGGCACGCGCACGCAGGTGGCGACGAGCCTGATCTTGGGGTCGAGGATCTTCTTGGTCTCGACCAGCATCTTCCACTCTTCCCGGGTGTAACCGTCCTCCATGAACGTATCGATCTGCGGAATGACGTTGAAGGCGATGCGCTTGGGAAACTTGTTCGCCTCGACCTCGTTGATCTGAAACACCGCCTTGGTCTGCGAAAACAGTTCGTCCATCGCATCCTTGCCGGCGCCGGACACCGACTGATAGGTCGAGACGACGACGCGCTTGATCTTGGCGTGGTCGTGCAGCGGCTTGAGCGCGACGACGAGCTGCGCGGTCGAGCAATTCGGATTGGCGATGATGCCGCGCTTGCGGAAGCCGGTGACGGCGTCGGCGTTGACCTCCGGCACGATCAGCGGCACGTCGCTGTCGTAACGCCAGCACGAGGAATTATCGATCACCACCGCGCCGGCGGCGGCGATTTTCGGCGACCATTCCTTGGATACGGCCGACCCCGCCGACATCAGGCAGATATCGGTGCCCGAGAAGTCGTAATGCTCGAGCGCTTTGACCTTCAGCGTGTGGTCGCCATAGGAGACTTCGGTGCCCAGGCTGCGTCGCGAGGCGAGCGCAATGACCTCGTCGGCGGGGAACGAACGCTCGGCCAGAATGTCGAGCATTTCCCGGCCCACATTGCCGGTCGCGCCGACGACGGCGACGCTGTAACCCATCGTTAACTCTCCTTCGCAATTTCGCTCTGCTCGCGGGTATCCCGGGAAGGAGAGCGCAAGCGGTTCTAAGCAAGAAAATCTCCCAACACAACGCCGCTGGAGGGGCTCACGTGCCTACGCTGTCGCGAACGGTGCCGGAAGACATCGAAGGCACCATCGTGCGCCTGCTCGCCTATATGGGCGGGCTGTTCGTGCTTTCCATCGCTGTGGCCGGCTTTTTCCGCGTGCCCGAACTGGTGGAAGCCGCCCCGCAACCGGCGCCGCGGCCGCAATGGATCGATGTCGAGCGCCCGCATCCGGCCTTCGATCTGATCCTGCCCGAGGACGGCGGCAGTCCCACGCACTACGCCATCCTGCGCCGCGAGGCCGACGATGCCCGCAAGGACATATTGACGTGGGGCGAGTTGAACTCGGGGCGAGGCCAAGGGCGGCGGGGTTTACGCCAACCTGGAGATCTACCGTCCGGGCGGCGCCGGCGAGCACTTCATCGATGCGGCCAGCGAGATCGCAGCGCGCATCGTCGGCCTGCCGATCACCGACGACGTCAAGCCTGCCGGCGTGCTCGACAGCAAATTCGGCCCGGTGGCTCTGGTCGACTTCGCCATCGCCGGTCAGGCCAGGCAGCGCCGGTGCCTCGGCTTCGCCCGCCCCTTCAACGATCCTTCGCTGCAAATTGCCGGCTGGTATTGCAACACCCGCGACCAGGCCGTCAGCCGGGCAACGCTCGCGTGCGCGATCGACCGGCTCACGATCCTTTCCGCCGGGGGCGACGGCAAGGTCGCCGAATTGTTCGCGCGCGCCGAGGTCAAGCGCACCTTCTGCGGCCAGCGCAATCCCTATCCTCGCCGCCACGCCCGAGCGTCACGATCATGTCGCCGGCCTGCGGTTGAACAAGCCCCACGGTCGCCACCGCGCCCAGTGAGCCTGTCCCGTACGGGGCCAATGGGGCGACACCTGACCTGTGTCAAACGGGTGTCCGGCGAAATATGCGAAACGAACGAATGGCACCGAGGCGCGTTCTGATTTCAATCAGACCGATAAGGCTCTAGGACGAGCCGGCAAATCAGGCTAGACTGGGATAATGGGGAAGCGAGGTAACATGCGTATTGGTGTCGCGATCGTGGCTGCCCTTGCTGTCGGCGCGTGGGTGAGCGGCTCCGCCGCGGCAGCAACGAAACCGAAGCACCCGCCCGTCGAGCGGTCGGCCGCCGGCACCGTGATCCAGCCGACCCGTACCATCATCCACCATGAGGACGGTACCACGACCGTGATCGTCGTGCCGCGGCGCTCCTATCTCGACACCGGCACCGAGGTATCGGTCGGCGACCGCAAATTCAGCGATTACGCGTTTCCGCCCGGCGGCGACCCCGGCCGCCCGAACTGGGTCTACGGACCCGACCTGCGCGGCGAAGGCAGCTTCCCGATCCCCCCGCCGCTTTACATCCCCGGGCTTAATTCGGGCCCCTACCAATAAGCGGTGCGGCTCAGGCCGTCAGACGCTCCAACTCCCCGATAATCGCCGCGCCCATTTCGCCGGTACCGACCAGCGTCGTGCCCTCCGACTTGATGTCGGCGGTGCGCAAGCCCTTGGCGAGCGTTGCGGCGATCGCGGCGTCGATGAGGTCGGCTTCCTTGCCCATGGCGAACGAGTAGCGCAGCGCCATGCCGAACGAGGCGATCATGGCGATCGGGTTCGCCATGCCCTTGCCGGCGATGTCGGGCGCCGAGCCGTGCACCGGCTCGTACAGCGCCTTGCGCCGCTTGGTCTTGGCGTCGACCTCGCCGAGCGAGGCCGACGGCAGCATGCCGAGCGAGCCGGTCAACATCGCGGCGACGTTGGACAGCATGTCGCCGAACAGATTGTCGGTGACGATGACGTTGAACTGCTTCGGCCAGCGCACCAGCTGCATGCCGCCGGCGTCCGCCAGCATGTTTTCCAGCTGCACGTCCTGGTATTCGCGCGCGTGCACTTGCGCGACGACCTCGTGCCAGAGAACGCCGGTCTTCATGACGTTGCGCTTCTCCATCGACGTGACCTTGTTGCGCCGCGCGCGGGCGAGTTCGAAGGCGACGCGGGCGATGCGCTCGATCTCGTAGGTGTCGTAGACCTGGGTGTCGACGGCGCGCTTCTGGCCATTGCCGAGGTCGGTGATGGTCTTCGGTTCGCCGAAATAGACACCGCCGGTCAGCTCGCGCACGATCATGATGTCGAGCCCCTCGACCACCTCGCGCTTGAGGCTCGAGGATTCCGCCAGCGCCGGGTAGCAGATCGCCGGCCGCAGATTGGCGAACAGCCCGAGGTCCTTGCGCAGGCGCAGAAGCCCTGCCTCCGGCCGCGCCTCATAGGGCACCTTGTCCCATTTCGGCCCGCCGACGGCGCCGAAGATCACCGCGTCCGCCGCATGGGCCTTGGCCATGGTCTCGTCGGTGATCGCGACCTGGTGGGCGTCGTAGCAGGAGCCTCCCACCAGCCCCTCCTCGGTGTCGAACTGGGCGATGCCCTTCTCGGCGAAGAAGCCGAGCAGACGCTTCACCTCGGCCATCACTTCCGGACCGATGCCGTCGCCGGGGAGGAGCAGGAGCTTTTTCGTATCGGGCATGAACTTCGACCTTGAATGCGGAGAATGCGGGCGCAGTGCTAATCGCCAGACCGGCAGATGGCAACTGTGGGGTCGGCCCCCGGCGCGGCGCGCGCGGCGGAAGCGACATTCGCGCCGGGCCCGCGATATGATAAGCATGGCGCGATCGAGAGGGGTCTGATCATGCGAATCCTACGTGTCGTCGCCGTCGCGTTACTCCTCGCCGGTGCCGGCCAGCAGGCGCGCGCGGACGACGCGCCGTCGCCCGAGGGGGTGCAGGCCGCGCAAGAGCTGTTCGCGATTCTGTCCGGCGATATGATGAAGCAGCTCACCGGGCAGGTCACCAACGCGTTGTGGCCCCAGGTGGAAGCCCAGGCGCACGCCGACAAGATCGACGACGCCACGCTCGGGGAAATGCGCCAGGCGTTCGATCGTATTCAGGTCGCCTTCATCGACGAAGCCATGAAGGACGCGCCGCCGATCTATGCGCGCCACTTCACCGTGGCCGAATTGCACGAGCTGGCGGCCTTCTATCAGTCGCCGACCGGGGCGAAGGCGCTGCACGTGCTGCCGCAGGTGATGGGCGAGTTTACCACCGCTTTGGTGCCGCGCCTGCAGACCGTGCAGAAAGAGACCGGCGAAGCGTTCGACAAAATCCTGCGCGAGCACGGCTACCTGAAGTAACGCGCGGCGATTCGCGGGCGACGGCAGCCGCCGCAGCCGGCGCCGTCACAGCCCGCTGAACCAATTATACCCCTGATTCTCCCAATAGCCGCCGGCGTCGTTGTTCTGCACCCACAGGGCGGTGACGTATTTCGGGTTCTTGAAGCCGAGCTTGGTCGGGATGCGGATCTTGATCGGAAAGCCGTAGGCGCGCGGCAGGACCTGGTGATCGTATTTCAGCGTCAGTTGCGTCTGCGGATGCAAGGCGGTCGGCATGTCGATCGTGGTCGAATAGCCCTCGGCGCATTGGAACCAGACATATTTGGCCGTGGTGTCGGCGCCGATCAGCGCGAGAAAGTCCGACAGCTTGACGCCCTGCCAGGAGCCGATCGCGCTCCAGCCCTCGACGCAGACGTGGCGGGTGATCTGCGACACCTCCGGCAGCTTGGTGAGTTCGGCGAGCGTCCACGGCTTCTTGTTGTCGACGAGGCCGCCGATCTCGAGCTGCCATTTGTCGCCGTCGATGTCGGGGGCTTCGTCCTCGCTGTAATAGGCGTTGAACGGAAACGGCCGCGTGATCGCGCTTTCAGGGTAAGTCGGCGCCAGCGTATTGGGGTTGAACAGCAACGCCTGGACGCGGTCGTTGAACGTCGAGATGACGCGCAGCGCGTTCTCCGAGGTATCATTGTCGATGATGTCGCAGCCGGACAGCGCGGCCAGCGCGCCCAGGCTCACCGCGCCGCGCAGAAACAGCCGCCGCGACGGCTCGGGCAAGAGTTTCGCCGCGTCCTTGACCAGCAGCTTCGGATCGACGCCGGGAATTTTTTTACGCTCACCAGCCATGTTGATGTTCCTCGCGATTCAGCGGCCGACGATCATCGCGCGCAGGCTTTTCGGCACCAGGATCGCGAGCGCCACATGCACGACCAGAAAGGCGACGATCGCCGTCATCGCCCCGAAGTGCACGTAGCGCGCGGTGTCGTAGCCGCCGAAAAAGCCGGTAAGCCAGTGAAACTGCACCGGCTTCCAGATCGACAGTCCCGAGGCCACGATCACAACGCCGGTGAGCAGGATGCCGATATAGAGGAGCTTCTGCACGGCGTTATAGACCGACAGATCGTCATGGCCGAGGCGGCCGCGCAGCGCGGCGACGAGATCGCGGAGCACCTCGCGCGGCCAAATGGGAAACAGCTTGCGCCGAAAGCGGCCGGTCAGAAGACCGAGCGCGACATAGACGACGCCGTTGATCACCAGGAGCCACATGGCGGCGAAGTGCCAGAGCAGCGCGCCGGCGAGCCAGTTGCCGAGCGCGATCTCGCGCGGAAACGCGAAGGGGAACAGCGGCGAGGCATCGTAAATCTGCCAGCCCGAGCCGATCATCATCAGCATCGCCAGCGCGTTGACCCAATGCGTCACGCGCACCCAGCCGGGATGGATCAAAGGTGCCGCCGCCCGGTCGGGAAGCGTCGACGGCGAAGCCGTGGCATCGATCGTCATGATGGTTTCAAACCCTCGTCAGGGTATCGAGATCTGGCGTGGAGCTATAACAAAAGCCGTCCGCATCGACCGCTCACATTCGCGTCACGGCATGCTCCACACCGCAACACGGCAGCGTGAGCGGAACCGGACAGCCGCGTTGTCACGGCCGCGTGAACCGCGCCGGCGCCCGCCGAGGCGCTTTCCCGGCGCGCTGCGCTGCGTTATGAACCCTCCGCACGGACGCCGGGTCCCGACGAAAAGGTATTGCCAATGTCCAAGACGAGCCCCGGTAATTGCTTTGAAGATTTTCGCATCGGCCAGGTCATCCGGCACGCGACGCCGCGCACCGTCACCGTCGGCGACGTTGCCGTCTACAACGGCGTGTTCGGGCCGCGCTTCGCGGTGCAGTCCTCCGATGACTTCGCCAAGGCGGTCGGCTATCCGCGGGCGCCGATCGACGACCTCATCGTCTTCCACATCGTGTTCGGCAAGACCGTGCCCGACGTATCGCTCAACGCGGTCGCCAATCTCGGTTATGCCGGCTGCTATTTCCGCAGCCCGGTCTATCCGGGCGATACGCTCACCGCGTTGTCCGAGGTGATCGGACTCAAGGAAAATTCGAGCCGCAAGACCGGCATCGTCTATGTGCGCACCACCGGCTACAAGCAGGACAACACGCCCGTGCTCGAATACGTGCGCTGGGTGATGGTGCGCAAACGCGACGAGGCCGCGCCGGCGCCCGGCGATCACGTGCCGCGGCTGCCGACCGTGCTCGACCCAAAGGTGTTGGGCGAAGCCTGTCCGCCGATCAAACTTGCCGGCTACGACACCGCGCTGTCCGGCAGTCCGTATCTCTACGGCGATTACGCGGTCGGCGAGCGCATCGATCACGTCGACGGCGTCACGGTCGAGGAGGCGGAGCATATGACCGCGACCCGGCTCTATCAGAACACCGCGCGCATCCATTTCAATCAATATATGGAAGGCAAGGGCCGCTTCGGCCGCCGGCTCATCTATGGCGGCCACGTCATCTCGCTCGCCCGCTCGCTCTCTTTCAACGGCTTCGCCAACGCCTTCCACGTCGCCGCCATCAATGGCGGCCGCCACGTCGCGCCGCTGTTCGCCGGCGGCACCGTGTTCGCTTGGTCGGAGGTGCTGGCAAAATCCGAGCTGCCGGGCCGCGACGACGTCGGCGGCTTGAGGCTGCGCACCATCGCGACCCGCGACCGCCCCTGCGACGACTACCCGCTCAAGACCGGCGAGGAGTACGATCCGGCGGTGCTGCTCGACCTCGATTATTGGGTGCTGATGCCGCGGTGATCTTGTTTCCCCTGGGCCGCAGATTCTCGCGGGCGCAACCGGCGCGCGTAATGACGGCTTGGCAACATCGATTTGCGGGATCGATTTGACTGAATTGTCGTTTATAAACTACAGTGCCGCGGCTTCGAACTGAAGCAGACCGAAACATTTCGCAAATGGCGAGCGCGACCTCAGGATCGAGCGCGCGCGGGCGTTGATCGCCTCCCGCCTGGGAATGAAATGGCAGAGAAACTGACAACCTACGATCCCGCCGAAGACCTTACCTCCAACAAGGCGATCGCGACCTTCATGGCCGAAGCCTTCGCAACCGAAGACACCGGCTACATCGCGCATGCGCTTGGCGTGGTGGCCCGCGCCAAGGGTATGAGCCAGATCGCCAGCGAGACCGGCCTGTCCCGCGAACAACTCTATCGTTCGTTCAGCGCAAACGGCAATCCGACGCTGAAGACAACGATAGCGGTGATGAAGGCACTCGGGATCGAACTGACGGCAAAGGTCCATGCCTAGGAGAAAGCGACAAAGTTGACGCCGCGGGCCTGCCCGCTGAGGGTGCGGAGGTCTTGGAGGCGCCTGGAATTGCCGATCACGGCCCAACAATGACTATACTGGCCCGATGCTGCGACTGCTGATCCGCTTCTTGCGGCGTTTGCTGGTGTTCGCGCTGGGCGTGCTGACTGTCTGGCTGATCGTCTTTGTCGTCTTCCGATTCGTCGACCACAGGCTGCCGGCCATTCTGGCCGTGGCCGTCACCTATGCCATGGCGGCCTACGTGATCCTGCCGCGCGTCGTGCGCATCAGCCTGAAGATCCTCCAGCGCAGACATGTGCCGCGCTATACGCTGACGGGCGACGGCTTGCCGGGCGATCCCGTCAATCTCGTGCTGGCCGGCACGTTGCAGCAGTTGCGCGCGGCATTCGCGGCCGCCGGATGGTCGGAAGCCGATCGGCTCACGCCGAGAAGCTCCTGGCGCATGGTCCGCGCCTTCGTGCTCAATTCGCCCTATCCGACGGCGCCGTTCAGCACGCTTTATCTGTTCGGACGCGGCCAGGACATCGGATTTCAGAAGGCGATCGACAACAGCCCGCGCAAGCGCCACCATATTCGCTTTTGGGCCCTGAGCCTGACGCGCGCGGAGGCGACGCTCGGAACGGCGGATTTATGGCTGAAGACCCACCGGCCCCCGGACCATGAGCATGTCTACTGGGTCGGCGCCGGCACCCGCGACACCGGATTCTCGCTGACGCAGCTCACCTTCCAGATCACCCACGCCACCGATTCGGACACGAATGCCGAGCGGGACTACATCATCGACGACCTGAGAAAAAACAATGTCATCGGCGAAATCAGTTCATACCAGGCCCGTCAGCACCTGCCGGCCAAACAGGTCAATCACTACGTCACTGACGGCGAAGTGATCGCCGCCACTCTTTTGGTACATGTCTGACGCGTACTCCTCACGGCGGAGGACCTCGGAAGACGCGTCGCCCAGCTATTGCGTCGTGGCCTTAGCAAGCAGCACGTAACCGCGCGTTTTGTTGTCGTTGGCCGCGTCCGGCGTGTTCATTGCCGCGAACAAGTCGGACGCCTTCGCCCAAACCGGCGGATATTTGTAGCGGGCGACATCGAGAATCAGGAATCGGTCCGCTTTGGCGTCGTAGGCGGCGAGCGGCGAGATGTGGCCGCCGGTCTTTTGCCCGAGCGCTTTACGCAGATAATTGACGATCACGAAATGGCCCGGCGTGGCGAGATAATCGCGGGCGCTGGCGCGGAACGCGTCGAGACCGCCGTCGGCGGCGTGATGAACCTCGATTGTCGCCGGGTGGAGCGCGAGCAGCGCGCCGAGCTGATCGAGCGTCATGCCCTGCCTGGCGAGAACTTCGCGCGGCAGGATCGCGTCGGTGTGCTCGTCGAGCACGTTGTCTTGCGTGAAGATGTGGTAAGGCTCGTAGGCCGGGGTCGAAGGCGCCGGAACGTGCAAGGCATTCAGCACCATCACCATGCTGGCGACACCGCAATAGGCCCCGGTCTTCTGCGTCACGAAATTGTCGGCCACCGCAAAATAGGTCGGCAGCGCGCCGCTCTCGGAAAAGAATTGTTCCCCTTGTTCGGAATTGAGATCGGTCAAGTTGTCCGGCAGCGGCAGTGTCTGCGCGTTCAGGCCGGTCGTTGCCAGGAAAGTCGTGGACAGGAAAGTCGCGGACAGGAAAAGCGCGAGCGCCGGCAGGCGAACAAAACGGCCGAGCATTGAGAACCTCCGGTTCTCATGGAAGTCTGGAGTGGCTTTACGCTTCTGGCAAGCCCGCCGTTCAGCCTTGCGTGCGTAAATGCTCCACCAATTGCCGCGCATAGAGCGGCAGCTCCGCCAGGCTGCGGATGCAGATCGTCAGCTCGCGCTCGGCCCAGGCATCCATCAGCGGCACGACCGCGATCGCCATGGTCTTGGCGACCCGGCGCGCCGTCGTCTCCGGCACGATGCCGATGCCGACCTTGCATTCGACCAGCCGGCACACGGCGTCGAAGCTGCGCAATTGCACGCGCAAGCGCAGCGGCCGGCCGATGCGCACCGCCTTCGCGGCGAGGAAGCGCTGCAGGGCGCTGGCGCGATCGAGCCCGACGAAGTCGCGGTCGAGCACGTCGGCAAAGCCGATCTTGGCGCGCCTGGCCAACGGATGGTCGCGCGCGACCACCAGCACGAAGCGGTCGCGGCGGAACGGATAGGTCTCCAGCGTTCCGGCATCCACAGTGCCGGCAATGATGCCGAGGTCGGCGACGCCTTCGGCGATCAGGCCGACGATCTCGTCGCTCAGCCGCTCCTCGAGATCGACGCTGACATTCTGGTGCGCGGCCAGGAACGAACTCAGCGCCTCGGGGAGAAACTCCGTCAGCGCATTGGTGTTCGACAACACCCGGATCTGGCCGGCGAGGCCGCCGCCATAGGCGCCGAGGTCCTCGTGCAGGCGCTCCGCCTGCCGCAGAATGGCGCGCGCGTGCTGGATGAGCGTGCGGCCAGCCGGCGTCAGCGTCACGCCTTGGCGTCCGCGCGTCAGCAATGCGACACCGAGCGCCGCCTCCATGTCGCGGATGCGGGTCGACGCGGCGGCGAGCGCCAGATGCGCGCGCTCGGCGCCGCGGGTGATGCTGCCCGCCTCGACGACATGGCGGAACAGACTGAGATCGGCGAGATCGAACCGCATGGTCTTCGATTTGGCCTTTCGGATTAGCCTTCGGATTCCGCGAAGTCGGACTTTGCGGAATGCCAATTGAACAGCTGAGTTCTAACGCTATTATTTCGTGTTCGGCGAAGCAACTCCGCGACGCAGTGCGACATGATGCTTTCTTGCAACGTTGCGGCATGTGCAGGGATTGGATAGGAACGGTTCCAAGCTTGGCGCCAACGCCGCGCGACGATCGGATGAATTGAAATGGTAGAAACCAGGGCCCCCGCTGACCGGCCATTGTCGCCGCACCTGCAAATCTACCGGCCGATGCTGACCATGATGATGTCGATCGTGCATCGCATCACCGGCTTCGGCCTCTACTTCGGCACGCTGATCTTGGCCTGGTGGCTGATTGCGGCGGCGTCCGGGCCCAACGCCTACGCGAAATTCGAGTGGTTCGCGGGCTCCTGGATCGGCCGGCTGATCATATTCGGCTACACCTGGGCGCTGATCCACCATCTGCTCGGCGGCGTGCGGCATCTGATTTGGGACAGCGGCCGCGGATTTGGGCCGCATGAGCGCGAATGGCTCGCGGCCGCCAATCTGATCGGCTCGATCGCGCTGACGATCATTCTCTGGATCGTCGGTTTCCTGGCGATGGGAGGACCGCGATGAGCCAGGCGCCGGCGAAGCACATCCGCACGCCGCTCGGCCGCGTCCGCGGCTACGGCTCCGCACGGTCCGGCACCAATCATTTCTGGCGCCAGCGCCTCACCGCCGTCGCCAATATCCCGCTCACCATCGCGGCCGTGTTCATCATCATCACGCTGCTCGGCCGCAACCAGGCGGCCGCGGCGCAGGTGCTCGGCTCGCCCGCGGTCGCCATCATCATGCTCCTGTTCATCGTCTCGACCACCACCCACATGCGGCTCGGCATGCAGGTGATCATCGAGGACTATGTGCATGACGAGAGCACCAAGATCATCCTGATCATGGGCAATACGTTCTTTGCGATCGCCGTCGCGTTGGCCTCGGCTTACGGCATTCTCAAGCTGTCGTTCGGAGTGTGAGCATGGCATCGAATGGAACGAACGGCGCGGCGGCGCCGGGCATCGACGGCCGCGCTTATCCGATCGAGGATCATGCCTACGACGTGGTCATCATCGGCGCCGGCGGCTCGGGCCTGCGCGCCGTGGTCGGCTGCAGCGAGGCCGGCCTGCGCACCGCCTGCATCACCAAGGTGTTTCCGACGCGCTCCCATACCGTGGCGGCGCAAGGCGGCATCGCCGCCGCGCTCGGAAATATGGGCGAGGACGACTGGCGCTGGCACATGTACGACACCGTCAAGGGCTCCGACTGGCTCGGCGACCAGGACGCGATCGAATATCTGTGCCGCAACGCCCCGGAGGCGGTGTACGAACTGGAGCACTGGGGCCTGCCGTTCTCGCGCCGCGAGGACGGCAAGATCTATCAGCGCCCGTTCGGCGGCATGACCACCCATTTCGGCAAGGGCACCGCGCAAAGGACCTGCGCCGCCGCCGACCGCACCGGCCATGCCATGCTGCACACCATGTACGGCCAGGCGCTGCACCATTCGGCCGAGTTCTTCATCGAATATTTCGCCATCGACCTGATCATGGACGAGGACGGCCGCTGCCGCGGCGTGGTCGCGCTCAATCTCGACGACGGCTCCATCCATCGCTTCTCGGCGCAGATGACGATCCTCGCGACCGGCGGCTACGGTCGCATCTACGCCTCCTGCACCGGCGCGCACACGCAGACCGGCGACGGCAACGCCATGGTGCTGCGCGCCGGCTTGCCGCTGCAGGACATGGAGTTCGTGCAGTTCCATCCGACCGGCGTTTACGGCGCCGGCGTGCTCATCACGGAAGGCGCGCGCGGCGAAGGCGCCTATCTCGTCAATTCCGAGGGCGAGCGCTTCATGGAGCGCTATGCGCCGTCGGCCAAGGACCTCGCCTCGCGCGACGTTGTCTCCCGCGCCATGACCATCGAAATCCGCGAAGGCCGCGGCGTCGGGCCGAAGAAGGATCACATCTTCCTGCATCTCGACCATCTCGATCCGAAGATCCTCGCCGAGCGGCTCCCCGGCATCACCGAATCGGCGCACATCTTTGCCGGCGTCGACCTCACCCGTGAGCCGGTGCCGATCGTACCGACGGCGCATTACAACATGGGCGGCATCGCCACGAACTATCACGGCGAAGTGCTGATCAAGAAGGACGGCAATCCCGACCATGTCGTGCCCGGCATGATGGCGCTGGGCGAAGCCGCCTGCGTCTCCGTGCACGGCGCCAACCGGCTCGGCTCCAACTCGCTGATCGACCTCGTCGTGTTCGGCCGCGCTGCGGCGCTGCGCTGCGCCGACATCCTCACCCCCAACGACCGGCAGGCCGAGCTGCCGAAGGATTCCGCCGAACGCGCGCTGTCGCGGCTCGACAAATTCCGCCATGCCGCGGGCGGCACGCCGACCGCGCAGCTGCGCGCGAGAATGCAGCACGTGATGCAGGCCAATTGCGCGGTGTTCCGCACCGGCGAGGTGCTGCAGGAAGGCTCCAAACTGATCCACGACGTGTTCGACGGCGTCTCCGACATCGGCGTCAGCGACCGTTCGCTCATTTGGAACTCCGACCTGATCGAGACGCTGGAATTCGCCAACCTGATCGAGCAAGCCGTCGTGACCATGGACTCGGCGGCCAATCGCACCGAAAGCCGCGGCGCCCACGCGCGCGAGGACTTTCCCGACCGCGACGACAAGGACTGGATGAAGCACACGCTCGCCTGGCTCGATCTCGCCAACGGCAAGGTCACCATCGACTACCGGCCGGTGCACACCTACACGCTCACCAACGACGTGGCCTACGTCGAGCCCAAAAAGCGCGTGTACTAAGCGGATGTATTGAGGTTCAAGAAATGGTCCAGTTCACGCTGCCGAAGAACTCGAAAGTCGTCGAAGGCAAAACCTGGCCGCATCCGGCCAAGGCCAAGACCGAGCGCGAGTATCGCGTCTATCGCTGGAACCCGGACGATGCCGACAATCCGCGCATCGACACCTATTATGTCGACACCGGCGCCTGCGGGCCGATGGTTCTCGACGCGCTGCTCTGGATCAAGAACAACGTCGATCCGACGCTGACCTTCCGCCGCTCCTGCCGCGAGGGCATTTGCGGCTCCTGCTCGATGAACATCGACGGCACCAACACGCTCGCCTGCATCAAGGCGACGACGAGATCAAGGGCGCGGTCAAGATCTATCCGCTGCCGCACTTGCCGGTGGTCAAGGACCTCGTGCCCGATTTGACGAATTTCTACGCGCAGCACGCCTCGATCGAGCCGTGGCTGCACACGGTGTCGCCGACGCCGCAGAAGGAATGGAAGCAGAGCCACGACGACCGCCAAAAACTCGACGGGCTCTACGAGTGCATCCTGTGCGCCTGCTGCTCGACCTCGTGCCCGAGCTATTGGTGGAACTCCGACCGCTATCTCGGCCCCGCCGCGCTGCTGCAAGCGTATCGCTGGATCGCCGATTCGCGCGACGAGGCGACCGGCGAACGGCTCGACGATCTGGAAGACCCGTTCCGGCTCTACCGCTGCCACACCATCATGAACTGCGCCAAGGCTTGTCCGAAACACCTCAACCCGGCCAAAGCCATCGCCGACATCAAGCGCCTGATGGTCGAGCGGCAGGTTTAAGTTTCACCTCTCCCCGCGCGCGGGGAGAGGTCGTCGCGCGAAGCGCGGCGGGTGAGGGGGCGCCGCCGCGAGTCTGAGCGCTCAAAATCGAAAGCGTGAAGTCGAAAGCGTTAAGTCGCCAGACATCTCGTCATCGTTGAAGACAACGGCGAGGCCCCCTCACCCCGACCCTCTCCCCGCGCGCGGGGAGAGGGAGACGCACCCGGCTCACAATTTCAGCTTCTTCTTCCGCTGCCCAAGCGTGCGCAGCCGCAGCGCGTTGAGCTTGATGAAACCGGCGGCGTCGCGCTGGTCGTAGGCGACCTTGCCCTCTTCGAACGTGACCAGGTCCTGATCGTAGAGCGAATATTTGCTCTCGCGGCCGACGACGCCGACGCTGCCCTTGTACAATTTGAGCCGCACGCGGCCGGTGACGAATTTCTGGCTCAAATCGATCGCCGCCTGCAGCATCTCGCGCTCGGGCGAGAACCAGAAGCCGTTGTAGATGAGCTCGGCGTATTTCGGCATCAGCTCGTCCTTGAGGTGCGCGGCGCCGCGGTCGAGCGTGATCTGTTCGATGCCGCGGTGGGCGGCGAGAAGGATCGTGCCGCCCGGCGTCTCGTACATGCCGCGCGATTTCATGCCGACGAAGCGGTTCTCGACCAGATCGAGCCGGCCGATGCCGTGGCGGCGGCCGAGCGTGTTGAGCTGCGTCAACAGCGCGGCCGGCGACAGCGCCTTGCCGTCGACGGCGACGGCATCGCCGCGCTCGAAATCGACCGTGATGTAATCCGGCTCGTCGGGTGCCGCGCCGGGATCGTCGGTGCGCGAATAGACGTAGTCCGGCACCTCTTCCGCAGGGTTTTCCAGCACCTTGCCCTCGGACGAGGTGTGCAACAGATTGGCGTCGGTCGAGAACGGCGCCTCGCCGCGCTTGTCCTTGGCGATCGGGATCTGGTTCTTCTCGGCGAATTCGATCAGCGCCTCGCGCGACTTGAAGTCCCATTCGCGCCACGGCGCGATCACCTTCACGTCGGGCTTGAGCGCGTAATAGCCGAGCTCGAAGCGCACCTGGTCGTTGCCCTTGCCGGTGGCGCCGTGGGCGACGGCGTCGGCGCCGACCTTCTCCGCGATCTCGATCTGCTTCTTGGCGATCAGCGGCCGCGCGATCGAGGTGCCGAGCAGATACTGCCCCTCGTACACCGCATTGGCGCGGAACATCGGGAACACGTAATCGCGCACGAACTCCTCGCGCAAATCCTCGATGAAGATGTTTTCCGGCTTGATGCCGAGCGTGAGCGCCTTGGCGCGCGCCGGCTCCAGTTCCTCGCCCTGGCCGAGATCGGCCGTGAAGGTGACGACCTCGCAGCCATAGGTCGTCTGCAGCCATTTGAGGATGATCGAGGTGTCGAGCCCGCCGGAATAGGCGAGCACGACTTTTTGCACGCTTTTGGCGGCGTCGTCCTGGGACATCGGCAATCCTGAATTCAAGACAGTTGCGAAAGCGATTTGTTCGTACCCTTAAGCAGGCCGCGCAGATCTTTACAACCGCGTGCTCGCGCGCCCGCCGAGGCGCTGCGCCAGCGCGGCGACCGCCGCGCGTAGCGTCTCGCCCGGCCACGCCAGCGCGCGCTCGACGCCCATCTCGGTGAGCCGCGTCGCGCGCCAGCGGTAGATCAGGCCGTGGAACAGCCAGATCAGCGTGAACATGAACACGCCGGCGAATACCACGTCGGTGAAGAAATGCCCCGCGCCGGCCATGCGCAACAGCCCGACCCCGGCGCCGAAGGCGATCGCCGCGCCGAAGGCGAGCGGTCGCCATTGCGGCGGCATCAGCGCGGCCGGCGCCAGCGTCCAGAACGCGCCGGAAGGTTCGCCGGCGATGAACGAGCAATTATTCGGACAGTCGCCGCGCGGGTCCCACCAGGCGGTGAAGTGGTCCGCGCCGCCCAGCGCCGTGATGTAAAACGGCCGCGACCGCGCCCAATGATCCTTGAGAATGGTATTGGCGAGAATGCCGGGCCCGAGCGCGAGCGTCGTGAGCAGAAACAACGCCGCGCGGCCCGGGATCAACATGCGTCGGCGCGGCAGCAGCAACTTGCCGACAACGGCAATCACGGCCGGCGCGGCGATCGCGGCGATCAGGTAACTCGCGCCGTCGCGGACCCACCCGGGCCAGTCCATTCCTTCGAGCTGCCACGCGTGCAGATACGGATCGTAGAACAGTCCCGCCAGTGCGATATCGAGTTGCGGAAAGATGCCGAACACGACGCCGACCAGCGCGCCGATCGCCAGCGCAATGGCCAATCCGGTGCCATTCATGCGCGCCGCCCGCCCAGCCGCAGCGCCGTCACCGCGCAAAGCTTCCCGTGCCTCAAGTCCGACTTCCCCGCTTCCACACACCCGCGTTGCGCCCGGCAAACAGCCAGTAGACCAGTCCGCCGGCAATCCCGGCCGCGGCCAGGACCTCGCGCTCATGGGCGAGGTCGCTGCCGGGTTGACCGAGATAGCCGGCAAAGTCGGTGCCGTACGACAACGCCAGCGCGATCACGCCGCCCATGGCGGCATAGACCAGGCTCGAACGCCAGGCAAACGCTTCCGTCAGCGCGACGAGGAGGAGCGTCGGCAGCATCGCCGTTCCGGCGATCATCGCGGTCGCCACCGCAACCACCGACCACAGCACGAAGGTTTGCGGCTCGGCCGAGGTCAGATCGTGCCACTGCGGCATCAGCGTGCCCATGGTGAGCACGATCGCGGCGCCGAGGCACGCGAGCGCATAGGCAAGGATCACCGCCAGGACACGGGTGACGACGGCCATCGCGCGGCGTCAATCCGTCAGCGCCATCGCGCGCAGCGCCAAGCGCTCGCGGGCGGAGAGCTTTTCGGTCGCGCTTTTGAGCTGGCCGCAGGCGGCGAGGATGTCGCGGCCGCGCGGCGTGCGCACCGGCGAAGCATAGCCGGCATCGAAGATCATCGCGGAGAATTTTTCGATCTGCTCCCAGTCGGAGCATTCGTATCTGCTGCCCGGCCAGGGGTTGAACGGGATGAGATTGATCTTGGCCGGAATGCCCTTGACCAAACGAAGGAGCGCCCGCGCGTCGGCGAGCGAATCGTTGACGCCCTTGAGCATGACGTACTCGAAGGTGATGCGCCGCGCGTTGGAAAGCCCCGGATAGTCGCGGCAAGCCTGCATCAATTCGCGCAGCGGATATTTGCGGTTGAGCGGCACCAATTCGTCGCGCAGATCGTCGGTGACGGCATGGAGCGAAACCGCCAGCATGACGCCGATCTCGTTCCCGGCGCGGGCGATGTTGGGAACGACCCCCGAGGTCGACAAGGTGATCCGCCGCTTCGACAGGCTCAGGCCGTCGCCGTCGGCCACCACATTGAGGCCGTCGCGCACCGCGTCGAAATTGTAGAGCGGCTCGCCCATTCCCATCATGACGACGTTGGAAACGAGGCGCTTCGCCGGCCCCTCGTTCCCGCTTTCGCTCGCTTCCCCACCTCTGCTGGCACGGCTGGGCTGGGTCGGGGCGGTCCAATCGCCGAGCCGGTCGCGCGCCAGCACGACCTGGGCGACGATTTCGCCCGCCGTGAGGTTACGCACCAAGCGCTGCGTCCCGGTGTGGCAGAACGAGCAATTGAGCGTGCAGCCGACCTGACTGGAAATGCACAGCGTGCCGCGGTCGGTCTCGGGGATGTAGACGCACTCGACGTCGTGGGGCAGCCCGTCGAACTCGCCCGGCAGCCGGATCAGCCATTTGCGGGTACCGTCGATCGAAATTTGCTCGGTGACGACTTCCGGCCGCGCCACCGTGAAACGCTCGGCCAACGCCGAGCGCAGATCCTTCGGCAGCGTCGTCATCTCATCGAAGCTCTGCGCGCCGCGCACATAGAGCCATTGCCAGATTTGCTGGACCCGCATGCGCTGCTGACGCTCCGGCACTCCGGCGCCGCCGAGGGCTTCCGCGAGCCCGGCGCGCGACAGGCCGACCAACGAAGGCTGCGCCGGCGCGACGTAACGCGCCAGCGGCTGCTTCTCGACGAAGCCACGCGAGAGGGGACTTTCCGGCAGGTTCACGGAGGTCATAAAATCATCCGAACAGGGAGAGCGCGCCTGCGCCTCACGCATAGATAGGCCCTTGCCGGTAAAGCGCGAGGCGGCGGCCCTGATCCCTTGCTCCTAATGCTCGCAACTTTCCCTGCCGGGGCGACCCTTATTTACATTCCTGGCCGGTGCGGTCGAGGGCCTGGGCGAGGCCGCGCAGCGAGAACGTGTCGGTCGTTTTCGTGCCCTTGGCGGAAACGCCCTTGATCACGGCGTTCTGGCCGGCCCGCATGGCGTCGATCATGTGGCTCTCTTCGGCGGCATTTTTGATCCAGGCACCGTCCTGCTGGGTGTAGAGCGCGAACGAGGTCGTGCCCACCTCCGCCGTGGCATCGGCATTCTGCTTGAACGGATAGCCGATGATGATCGACACCTCGTTAGACACCTTGTCCGCCGGACGCGACGAGATGAACATGTAGGACGGATTGCGCGGGCGATTGGGCGGCGTCGTTTCCGAGGATGCCGGCTTGGCCAGCGCGAAGCAGACCTTCTTGCCGCCCGGCGAGGCCGTGTAGGCGCCCCAGTCGCCATATTGGCCGAGCAGCGACGGCTGCGCGCCGCCGGCGGCGGCGACGGCCGCGCTCGGCACCGCGGCATGGTGAGGCTTCGGCGGCATTTTGGGCTTTGCCGATCCCGGCGTCGCAGCTCCCGGCGGCGCCAGCGGCGTGGTGGGAGCGGGCGCGGTGGGTTCCTGAGCTAGGGCTTCCGAGACAAGCGCCGGAACCATCAAAGCCGTCAAAGCCGCCGTCATGAATAGTGAGACGAGCGGCGGCGTGCGTCGATCAATGTGCATCGGAACCTCGCTCACATCGGCCCCCGGAAAAAGTCATGCCTGTGGCGTTGAAACCAAGCCCTTCAAGTTTAACCCATTTCCGGCCGCGAGGGAACGAAATCGGCAAGGTGCCGGCCGCCGCAGACCGCGGCGGCCGGCGGTCCATAGCCGTCCGCCCGGCAAAACGTGACGACCAGCACATCCAGATACCGGCAAATCCCCAATACTGACTTGCGTGACAGCCCTCACCGCTCGCCGGCCCCCGAGGCGAGATCGTGGTGGCGCCCCGTCAGCGTGAAGGAGAGCCGTGCCGTGAACATCATGTCCCGGATGGAAACCGGCGACCCCTCTTACCGGCGCAAATTTCCGGCGCCGCGGGTGGTGGACTATGACGCGCTCTTGACCGCAGTCGGTGCGCGCAGCGACGGCGAAGCTTTCACGCGCCTGTTCGATCACTTCGGGCCGCGCGTGCAATCGCAATTGCTTCGGCTCGGCGTTGCCCCGGTCACGGCCGAGGATGTGACGCAGGACGTGATGGAAACGATCTGGCGCAAGGCGCATCTCTATGATGCCGGCAAGGCCGGGGCCGCGACCTGGATCTTTCAGATCGCCCGCAACCGCCGGGTCGACGTAAGGCGGCGGTGCCGTGAGTTCGCCGTCGACGCCGAGGATTTTTTCGCCATTCCCGACACCTGCGAGGCGAGCGACGATCGCATCGACGCCGCCCAGCGCAGGCAACGCGTGCGCGCCGCGCTCGACGCCTTGCCGCAAGACCAACTGACGCTGGTGACGCTTGCCTTCTTCGAGGAGCTGTCGCACAGCACCATCGCGCAAATGCTGAACTTGCCGCTCGGCACGGTGAAGTCGCGGTTGCGGCTCGCATTCGCGCGGTTGCGCCGTCTCCTCATCGCCGCCGGCGTCTCGGAGGCGTGAGTTTTTTCAGCGCGCGCAGGGCGCAGCGACCCACTTCCACACGCTGCCGGTTTCGTGGTTATGGAGTCCCGGCCCGCGCGTTTGGCGCGCCCTCGAATGACGGGACCACCATGAAAGCCATCCTCTGCACCCATTTCGGCCCGCCCGGCGAGCTCGAACTCGCGGACATCCCGCCGCCGACGGCGGGCGCCGGCGAAGCAACGGTGCGGGTCATGGCCGCCGCGCTGAATTTCTTCGATACGCTGATCATCGCCGGAAAATACCAATACAAGCCGCCGTTTCCGTTCTCGCCGGCGGCGGAATTCGCCGGCGTGGTGGAGAGCGTCGGCGCCGGCGTGACCGGTTTCGCGCCCGGCGACCGCGTCATGGGCTATGTGGGCTGGGGCGCGGCCCGCGAGCGCGTCGCCGCGCCGACGGAGCGGCTGGCGAAGCTGCCGGAGAATCTCGACTTCGACCGCGCCGCGGGCCTGAGCGTGACCTACGGCACCACGCTTTACGCACTGCGCCACCGCGCCGCGCTCGAGCCGGGCGAGACGCTCGTCGTCCTCGGCGCTTCGGGCGGCACCGGCCTCGCCGCGATCGAGATCGGCAAGATCATGGGCGCGCGCGTCATTGCCTGCGCGTCGTCCGACGAGAAGCTCGCGTTCGCCCGCCAGCACGGCGCCGACGAGACCGTGAACTACGCCACAGAGGATCTCCGCGATGCCCTCAAGCGGCTCGGCGGCGCGCGCGGCGTCGACGTTGTCTACGATCCGGTCGGCGGCCCTTATGCCGAACCGGCGGTGCGCGCGCTGGGCTGGGAAGGCCGTTATCTGGTCATCGGTTTCGCCGCCGGCGAGATTCCGAAACTCCCGCTCAATCTCGTGCTGTTGAAAAGCTGCGACATCCGCGGCGTTTTGTGGGGCGCCTGGACCATGCGCGAGCCGCAAGCGCAGCAGGCGCTGATGACCGACATCGTGCGGTGGTGCGCCGAGGGCAAGCTCAGCGCCCACGTCCACGCTGCCTATCCCCTCGCCGAGATCACCACCGCCCTCGCCGCCATCGCCGACCGCAAAGTGATGGGAAAGATCGTGCTTGCGGCCGTGAGCTTGCAAACCGCTCACGACGCCGCGAACTTGTCCATGGCTTCGGCGAGCTTGACGTTGAGTTCCGTCAAACCGCCGGCATCATGGGTCGATAAGATCACATCGACGGTCTTGTACACATTGGACCATTCGGGATGATGATCGAGCTTCTCCGCCATCAAGGCGACGCGCGTCATGAAGCCGAACGCCGCGTTGAAATCGGCGAAGACGAATTTCTTGCCGATGGCGTCGCGGCCCCTGACCTCGTTCCAGCCGTCGAGCCGGGCCAGCGCGCGGCTGCGCGCCTCGCCACTGAGCTTTTGTCGCACGGAATGCCTCCCGCCATGAAAACGCGCGTGGTGCCGGCCGCTCTCGCAAAGGGGCGGCGGAATCCTTATCTATCAGGCGGCGGGGCAACACGCGAGATTTCCGAGAGGTTGCCGTCATCGCCGCCGCAGCGACCGTCACAGAGACTCCCGGAGCAATCATCATGTCCTGGTCCCTGACTATCGGCTCGGTCGCCGGCACGGCGATCCGCATCCACATCACCTTCCTGCTGCTCTTGGCGTGGATTTTCGGCATCGCGTATATCTCCGGCGGGCCGCAAGCGGCATGGAGCAACCTCGTCTTCGTCGTGCTGTTGTTCGTCTGCGTGCTGCTGCACGAATTCGGCCACATCCTGACGGCGCGCGCCTTCGGGGTGAAAACACCTGACGTGATTTTGCTGCCGATCGGCGGCGTGTCGCGGCTCGAGCGCATCCCCGAGCAACCCGGCGAGGAGTTTCTCATCGCCATTGCGGGACCGGCGGTCAATGTCGTCATCGCGCTCCTTCTGGTGCTCGCCGGCGGGGCGAACCTTTCCGCCGATCGCCTGGCCGCGCTGGGGAGCGCCGATGTCAGCATGGTCGATCGGCTCGCGGCGGTGAACTTGTTCCTCGCCGTGTTCAATCTGATTCCGGCCTTTCCGATGGACGGCGGGCGCGTGCTGCGCGCGCTGCTCGCCTCGCGGATGGGCTATGTGCGCGCGACCGAGGCCGCGGCCGCGATCGGCCAATGGGTCGCGTTCGCGCTGGGTTTTCTCGGCCTGTTCGGCAACCCGCTCTTGATCTTCATCGCCATCTTCGTCTATCTCGCCGCCACCTCCGAGGCGCATCTCGTCGCCATCCGCGCCATGTCGCAGGGCGTGCCGGTGACCGCGGCGATGCTGACGCAATTCGAGACGCTGACGCCGGACGAGCATGTCGATACCGCGGTCGAGACGCTGTTGCGCACCAGCCAGGGCGAGTTTCCGGTCGTTGACGGCGCGGGTCGTCCGCTCGGCGTGTTGGTGCGCAACGACCTGATCCGCTTTCTCAAGCAGCTCGGCCCCGCCACCCGTGTCGATCAGGTCATGAGTGGCGGCATGCCGACCGTGAGCAACCGCAGCTGTCTCGACGAGGCCTTCAAGCTGTTGCAGGAAAAATCCGTGCCGGCGGTCGGCGTGGTCGACGCGTCGGACCGGCTGATCGGCCTCGTGACCTCGGAGACGATCGGCAAGATGCTCATGCTGCATCAGGCGATGCCGAGCGGCACCAAGATCGGGCCGTGGCAATCGTCCGGCCGCGGCGCCGCTTGACGGAACGTCGTCGTGGTACCGACATTAACCAAGTCAAATATTTGCGCGGTCAGGTCGCCGCCGCGCGGTGAATTCAAAACCCCGGAGCCGTGTTAGGATTAACAAATGACTGCGGCGCTGTCACATCGCCCGGCGTTAGCCATGAGGCTTTGGCTTGCCCAGCATCTGGGCGGCGGCGCGCCGGCGGGACGCACATTGAGCAAGAACATCGAGTTGTTCGACCATATCGTGCGCGGCCGGGTGCGGATGTTTCTGCACCATACTTGGCTCGTGGCCATAGTGGGAACCGTCATTCTCGCCAGCGGCCTGTGGACCGCGTTCTATTTCACCACCAAGCCGACCGTCTTGAGGGTCGCGGCCGGACCGAACGGCAGCGTCGACGCACGGCTCGTCGAATTCCTCGCCGACAAATTCACCCATAGCCACGACAAGATCGTCCTGCGCCGCGTTACCACCGCCGGACCGGCGCAAAGCGCGACGGCAATCGCCGACGGGCAAGCCGATCTTGCCATATTGCCCAGCATGACCGGGACCTCGCCCGATTGGCCCGTGGTGGCCATCGTCCGCCAGAACGTGTTGGCGCTGATCGTCCCGCCCGCGCCTGCCGCGGCGGCACCGGCGGCGGCGCCCGCCGTCGCGAACAAAGAGGCTGCGGTCCCCGACAAGAACGCAGCGAGTGCCGCCGACAAGAAGGAAACAAGCGGCAAGACGGCGAAGAACGACAAGGCAACGAAAAACGACAAGAACGCCAAGAACGACAAAGGCGCCAAGAGCGCGAAGACCGCCAAAGCCGACGACGCCGACGATAGCGACGATGCCGCCGAGGCCCCGGCCGCCGCCGCCGCGCCGGACGCGCTCGACAAAATCCCGCAGCTCGCCGGCCGCCGTGTCGGCATCGTGACCGGCACCGAGGCGAACGCGAACCTGCTCGACCTCGTCTTGCGGCACTACGGCGTGCCGCGCGACAAGGTTGCGATCACGCCGATCGATCCGAGCGCGCTCGCCGCCGCCGTCCGCGACCATCAGGTCGATGTGATTTTCGTCGCCGGCCCGGCGACCGGCCACGCCATCACCGACGCGGTCGCCGCCGCCACCATCAACGGCCATGCGCCGACCTTCATCCCGATCGGCCAGGCGGAGGGCATCGCCAAGCGCGATCCGGCTTTCGATGCCGTCGACATCGACGCCGGCACGTTCGGCGGCAACCCGCCGACGCCGGACGACAGCCTCAAGAGCCTGAGCTTCCCCGAATATCTGGTCGCCAAAAAGTCGCTGGATCACGACGATATCGGCGCGCTGGCGCGGCTGATCTACACGTCGCGGCTGGCGCTGGCCGCCGCGTTGCCGGGCGAGGTCAAGATCGAGGCGCCCAAGACCGAGAAGGACGCGGCGGTCATCGTTCACCGCGGCGCCCACGAATATCTGGGCGACGACCAAAAATCGTTTTTCGACAAATACGGCGACGATATCTTCTACGGCCTGTTGATCTTTCCGATCTTCGGATCGGCCATTGCCGCGGTGGCCGGTTATTTCCGTCACAGCAGCCGGACCCGCCGGCTGCGGCTACTGCAACGGCTGATCGATCTGGTGCGCAAAGCCCATGCGGCGCCGAGCTTGGCCGCGCTCGACCAGATTCAAGTCGACGTCGACGATCTGGTGGTCGCCATCATCCATCAAGGCGAGCACGAGGAATACGACCAGACCGTGCAGATGTCGTTCTCGCTCGCGCTCGACCAGCTGCGCTTCGCCATCGCCGCGCGGCGCGCCATGCTGCTCGACCACGCCGGCATCGGCACCGATACCGACGCCGATGCGACCAGCTCCGGCTCCAAAGCGGCGGCCGCCTAAGCCGCGGTGCTTGCCCGCTCGGTCCTCTCGGACCGATTGGCGAAGCTTTCCATCTCCGCCTGCAGCTTTGCTTCCGCGTTCCGCCGCGCTTGCGCCGAATAGAACGACGCGTTGTGCTCGCCGCGCAACGCTTCACGCGAGAACTGGATCAGATGAAAGCCGACGACACCGATGGCCAGCGCCTGGTCGATCTGGCCGCGGCGCAGCGCATGCAGCGCCGCGCGCCAGAACGGCCGGCGGAAATCGGCGCGAATTCCGATCCGCCAGACAATGTTGAACATCAGCACCAGCATGGTGCTGATGTTGTTCCAGGTGAGCTTGCCGCGCACCGCGCCGACCTCGCGATTGGCATAGGTCGCGTCGACCTGATGGATGAAGCGCGCGAACAAGCGCTCCGGGTCGTAGGCGTGAGCGACGCAGCGCCGCCACGTCTCGACCACGTCGTCGTGGGGGCGCAGGAAGCGCACATTGCTTTCGAGCCCGGTGTCGTCGGCGATCAGGCGGCCGTCGCGATGCAGGCGGTCCCACAGCGGCGTCTTCGGCAGCGCCTGCAGCAGATTGATGGTGAGGATCGGCACCTGCGAAGCGTCGATGAAGGCCTTGATCCGCTCCTCGGTGTCGTTTGAGTCGGTGTCGAGACCGAGAATGATGCCGGATGTGACTTCGAGCCCGTAGCTGTTGAGGGTATTGATCGCTTCGAGAATCGGCAGCGTGGCGTTCTGGTCCTTGCGCATATGCTTGAGGGCGTCGACCTCCGGCGTCTCGATGCCGACGAACACCGTGTGGAACTCCGCCTCGCGCATCAGCGCGAGGATTTCGCTTTGCTTGGCGAGATTGAGGGTGGCTTCGCAGGCGAACCGCAGCGGGAAGCCGTGCTCTCGCTGCCAGGCGATCAGATGCGGCAGCATCTCCCGCGCGGCCTTGCGGTTGCCGATGAAATTGTCGTCGACGAAATAGACGACGGTCGGATGGTAGGGCTGCGCCATCATGGCGTCGAGTTCGGCGGCGATCTGCTCGGGCGTCTTCAGCCGCGGCTGGCGGCCGTAGAGCGCCGGGATATCGCAAAACTCGCACCGGTAGGGGCAGCCGCTCGAGAATTGCAGCGAGCCGAGCAGGTATCGCCCCAGATCGATGAGGTGATAGGCCGGCACCGGGAAATCCGACAGCGGCAGCCGCTCCACGGTTTCAAACCGCTCCTGGGCGGGCGGCGCCGTACAGTCGTCATCGAGCCGGGCTATGAGCCGGTCGGTGGCGTCGCCGATCTCGCCGACATGGAGGTAATCGAAATCCGGATACACTTCGGGCGTGCTCGACACCGACGGACCGCCGAGCGCGGTCACCTTGCCGGCGGCCCTGGCGCGGCGGGCGATGTCGTGGATTTGCGGCGCCTGCACGTGCATGCCGCTGACCACGACGACGTTGGCCCAGGCGAAGTCGGCGGCGCTCGCCGGCGCGATATTCTCGTCGATGAAGCGGACCGGCCATTTTTCCGGCATGTAGGCCGCGATCAGCAAGAGACCCTGCGGCGGCATGAACGCGCGCACCCGCCCAAACAGGCGGTAGGCATGAGAGAACGTGCCGAAGGAGGGCGTGTAGGCCGGGAATACGCACAGGATGCGACGGGCGCTGTAGGGGGACAGCGGAGAGCGCATGAGACCTCGCAATCTGCCTCTGCCGCCGGTCTCCTCGCGCCGGAGAAGGCGACGGCGGCGGTTAGCTTAACCACCCTCCCTCTGTTCCCGCCAGCCCCGATTTGTCCGCGTTGCGAAACGCGGGCGGCTGACTATATTCCGGCTCAACGAGCGGGCCCCTTGGGGGCCCGTTACATTTAACACGGCTCGCATGAACCTGCGCAACATCGCCATCATCGCCCACGTCGACCACGGCAAGACCACGCTCGTCGATCGCCTGCTGCAGCAATCCGGCTCGTTCCGCGAGAATCAGCGCGTCGCCGAGCGCGCCATGGATTCCAACGACCTCGAGCGGGAACGTGGCATCACCATCCTCGCCAAGGCGACCTCGCTCGTCTGGAAGGACACGCGCATCAACATCGTCGATACGCCCGGCCACGCCGATTTCGGCGGCGAGGTCGAGCGCATTCTGCACATGGTGGATGGCGCGCTGGTCCTGGTCGACGCCGCCGAGGGTCCGTTGCCGCAGACGAAATTCGTCGTCTCCAAGGCCTTGAAGATGGGGCTCGAACCGATCGTCGTCATCAACAAGGTCGATCGCTCCGACGCCCGCCCTACCGAAGTCGCCAACGAGGTTTTCGACCTGTTCGCCGCGCTCGATGCGACCGAAAAACAACTCGATT
The DNA here is from genome assembly GCA_963836095.1 of uncultured Pseudomonadota bacterium. Taxonomy (GTDB): domain Bacteria; phylum Pseudomonadota; class Alphaproteobacteria; order Rhizobiales; family Xanthobacteraceae; genus BOG-931. The sequence continues at coordinate 598,352 of CAWIHU010000005.1, read as the reverse complement.
TCCCCATCCTCTACGGCTCCGCCAAGCAGGGCTGGATGGCGACCGACCCCGCCGGTCCGAAGGACCAGGGCATGGCGCCGCTGTTCGACCTCGTCGTCCGCCACGTCGCGCCGCCGGTGGTCGAGCAGGGCCCGTTCCGCATGCTGGGGACGATCCTGGAGGCCAATCCCTATCTTGGCCGCATCGTCACCGGACGGGTCTTTTCCGGCAGCGTGAAGCCCAACCAGGCCGTCAAGGTTCTCGACGCCGACGGCAACCTGGTCGAGGAGGGGCGCGTGACGAAGGTCCTCGCCTTCCGCGGCTTGGAGCGGGCGCCGATCGAGGAAGGGGTCGCCGGCGACATCGTCTCCGTCGCGGGCCTGCCGGAGGCCTTCGTCTCGCATACGCTGTGCGCGCCCGAGGTCACCGAACCGCTGCCGGCGCAGCCGATCGATCCCCCCACGCTGACCATGACGTTCCGCATCAACGATTCGCCGCTCGCCGGGACCGAGGGCGACAAGGTGCAGAGCCGAGTGATTCGCGAGCGGCTGCTGCGCGAGGCGGAAGGCAACGTGGCGCTGCGCATCTCCGAGTCTTCGGAGAAGGATTCGATGGAGGTCGCCGGCCGCGGCGAATTGCAGCTCGGCATCCTGATCGAGACCATGCGGCGCGAGGGTTTCGAGCTTTCGGTGTCGCGGCCGAAGGTGCTGTTTCAGCACGGCCCGTCGGGCGAACTGCTCGAACCGATCGAGGAAGTCGTTATCGACGTTGACGAACAGCATTCCGGCGTGGTGGTGCAGAAGCTCGCCGAACGCAAGGGCGAGATGGTGGAGATGCGGCCGTCCGGCGGCGGGCGCGTGCGGCTGATCTTTTACGCGCCGACGCGCGGGCTCATCGGTTATCAGGGCGAATTGCTCACCGACACGCGCGGCACCGCGGTGATGAACCGGCTGTTCCACGCCTATGGCCCGCACCGCGGAGAAATCAGCGGGCGCCGCAACGGCGTGCTGATCTCGACCGATCAAGGCGAGGCCGTCGCCTACGCCATGTGGAATTTGGAAGACCGCGGCCCGTCGATGATCGAGCCGGGCTGGAAGGTCTATCGCGGCATGATCGTGGGCGAGCACACCCGCGGCAACGATCTCGAGGTCAATGTCCTCAAGGGCAAGAAGCTGACCAATATCCGCACCCACTCCAAGGACGAAGCGATTCGCCTGACGCCGCCGATTCGCATGACGCTGGAAAAGGCGCTGGCCTATATCGAGGACGACGAGCTGGTCGAGGTGACGCCGAAATCAATCCGGCTGCGCAAGAAGCTGCTCGACCCCAACGACCGCAAAAGGGACGAGCGGCGCAAGGAAGCCGAGCGGGTCTAGCGCTCCTTCCGCGGTTGCAGCCTTTCGGGTCTTTCCGGTCTTCCGAGTCTTTTAAGACTAACCGTCATGTCGGGTCGGCAATAGCCGGCGCGCCGGCCGCTTTGGCGCCCCGGTCAACGACGGCGCAGGTGCGCCGGTAAAATACCAGCCTACCGTGTCGCTGGTGCAACAGCCGGGCCACATTACGGACAGGCCTTGAATTTTTCCGCTCGCGACGATGGCGCGACGGCCGCGATTCCGTTAATAATCCACATCGTTAACCGATCGTGAATCTCCGCACTTGAAGCCTTCCGTATCGCTTGCTTTGATCGCGCCATGAGCACAGTCCTCATCGAGATTCGTCGCGCCAAGGCCGCCGATGCCGGCATGGTCGCACAAGCGCATGATGAAGCGTGGCGAGCGGCCTATCAGGGCATTATCCCTGGCACCGAGCTCGAGCGCCTGATCAACCGCCGCGGCCCGGCCTGGTGGGACAGCGCCATCCGCAAAGGCAGCCGCGTCGCGCTTCTGCAGTTCGGCGACAAGGTCGCCGGCTACGCCAATTACGGACGCAACCGGGCGCGCAGCCTGTACTATGACGGCGAGATCTACGAGCTTTACTTGCGGCCGGAATTCCAGGGATTAGGCTTCGGCCGCCGCCTGTTCACCGCGGCGCGGCGCGATCTGGCGCAGAGCGGCCTCAAATCGCTGATCGTCTGGGCGCTGTCGGAAAACGAGACCGCCGTGGAGTTCTATCGCGCGCTCGGCGGCAAGGCGGTCGCCCGCTCCTCGGAGAAATTCGGCGCCCGCGTGCTCGACAAGGTCGCGTTCGGCTGGAACAGCTGACCCGCCCGCCCTCAGCCGATCAAGCGACTTAGCGTCGCAATCAACGCCGTCGGTTCGCCGGCAACGCGAACGCGCTTCACGCGCGACGTTGCGCCGGCCACAAGCTCGACCTGGCGCGGCGCGGTGTGCAAGGCCTTGGCAATCAGCCGGCACAGGGCCGTATTGGCTTCGCCTTCGGTCGGCGCGGCGCGCACCCGCGCCTTGAGCACGGCGCGGCCGTCGGCGAGCTCTTCGACCCCGTCGATTCCGTCACGGCCGCCGCGCGGCGTGAGCCGCACGTCGATGACGACGCCGCCATCGAGCGCCGTCCAGGGCGGCCGGGTCACGGCGCTCAGTAGACGTTGGGCAGGATGTAGAGCGCGATCACGTAGCGGATGAAGATGATGATCAGGAACAGGATGACCGGCGAAATGTCGATGCCGCCCAGATTGGGCAGCATGTTGCGGATCGGTCGCAGCACCGGCTCGGTGATGCGATAAAGGAATTCGCCGATCATGCCGACGACCTGGTTGCGCGTATTGACGACGTGGAACGCCACCAGCCAGGAAAAGATCGCCGCGGCAATCACGATCCAGATGTACAATTCGAGGGCAAGATCGATGACGAGAAAAAGGGCGCGCATGGCTCACAATCAGCGTGGAGGATGACGCAAACTAGCGGCTTGCGGCGGCGCGAACAAGGCGCCAACCCGGCTTTTCGCCAAACCTTACCGGCGCCGTCTTTGGGAGACCATCTGGGCCGTCCTTTAAGCGGTCCTTGGGTGGTCCTCGGATGGTCCTCGGGGGCTGTCCTTGACACCAAGGGTGCCCGGCCCTAAATGGCCGGCGCCCGCCAAATCGGCATTCCATCGGGTTGCATTCTCTCGGGCCGGACGGGCCCGCGGCGGGGCCGTAGCTCAGTTGGGAGAGCGCCGCAATCGCACTGCGGAGGTCAGGGGTTCAACTCCCCTCGGCTCCACCAGTCTTCGCTCGCAGCGCCAGCTTCGGCTCGGGCCTCCAAAGCGCCGCGAGGGTTCACCTCACGCCGGAGTTGCGCAACGGGACAGGCGAGCGCACCATAATCGCGACCCAATGCGCTGATTCATTGCCTTATTGCCTGCCGTGCTGCGCGAGGACCCTGCCATGCGATTGCCGACCGCTCGATTGACCTTCGTGCTGCCGTGGATTTTGGCGCTGGGGCTCGGGGTAGGGCTTGGCTGCAAGGTGGCGACGGCGGCGACCGCCCCGTGCGGCGGCGACTTCAATGCGTGGCTCGACGGCTTCAAGAAGGAGGCCGTCGCGCAAGGCATCTCCCAGCGTACGACCGACAGCGCGCTCGGCGGCATCACCTACGATCCGACCATCATCGCCCGCGACCACGCCCAAGGCGTCTTTCACCAGAGTTTCGAGCAATTTTCCGGCCGCATGGTGCCGCCGCGGATGTCGCGCGCCAGCAAGCTTCTGCTGCAATACGGCTCGGTGTTCGCCCGCATCGAACAGCAATACGGCGTGCCGGGACCGGTCATCGTCGCGATCTGGGGGCTGGAAACGGATTTCGGCGCCAATTCGGGCAAATTCCCGACCATCCGCGCGTTGGCGACGCTCGCCTACGATTGCCGGCGCCCGGACAAATTCCGCGGCGAGCTTTTGGCGGCGCTGAAGATCGTCGAGCGCGGCGACATGAGCCCGGCCGACATGCGCGGCGCCTGGGCGGGCGAAATCGGCCAGACCCAGTTCCTGCCGTCGTCCTATCTGAAATACGCCGTCGACTACGACGGTAACGGCCGCCGCGACCTCATCCGCAGCGTGCCCGATGTGCTCGCGTCGACCGCGAATTATCTCAAGGGCTATGGCTGGCAACGCGGTCAGCCCTGGGGCGAAGGCACCGCCAATTTCCAGGTGCTGCTGCAGTGGAACGCCTCGCAGGTCTACACCAAGACCGTCGCCTACTTCGCCCAGCAGCTCGCCAGCAAGAGTTAGAGACGCAGCGCGCACGCGCCGCGACCGTTTCAGGTCCCGATCCACCGGTCGAGAAATTCGCTGAGCCAGGCGCGCGCGGAGTAATCGTACACCGCGCGGTCGGCTGAAATGCGCGGCGCGCGGTTTTGCGCCCGGCATCTCCAGGCGGGAAAACCCGCGCGTGGTCCATTTGTGCATCGTCAAATGCGTCACGTCGGGATGAAATTGCAGCGCATAGGCGCGGCCGTAGCGGAACGCCTGCACCTCGAACAGGTCGCCCTCGGCCAGCAGCTCGGCGCACGCCGGCAGGTCGAAGCCCTCGCGGTGCCATTGATAGACCTGTTCCGGCCAGGGATCGACGACGGCAAGACCCGCATCGGTCGGCCGGATCGGGTAATAGCCGATCTCGGCATGACCCTGCGGATGCGGGAAAACCTTGCCGCCCAGCGCCCGGGCGCACATTTGCGCGCCGAGGCAGATGCCGAGGAACGGCTTGTCCTCCTTGAGCGGAACCGCGATCCAGTCGATCTCGCGGCGGATGAAATCGTCGGTGTCGTTGGCGCTCATCGGCCCGCCGAAAATCACCGCGCCGGAATGCTCCGACAGGCTCGCCGGCAGCGGATCGCCGAACCGCGGCCGGCGCACGTCGAGCTGGTAGCCGAGCTCCGCCAAGGCACGGCCGACACGGCCCGACGTGGAATGCTCCTGGTGCAGGATGATCAGAATCGGCTGTGGCATGACCGCGGAATCTAACAACACTCGTACGATTTCGTACCGCGTCGGCGCGTAAATTCAAGGCTGGGCGAAACTGAGTCGCAATCCGGGAAGCGACCGCTACGACCGCGCGGCCGCCCCGCGCGTCCCCCGCTCCATCAGCGGCAACAGCACGCCATTCGGCAACAAACGCAGCACGAAGACGGCGATCCGGTTGCCGAGCCCGGCGACCACCACGCGCCGGCCGCGCATGAAGCCGTCATAGCCGATCTGCGCCACGCGCGCGGCTGACAGCGACAACATGTCCTGCATCCGGTCGCCGCCGCGCAGGCCGGCGCGGGCCTGAAACTCGGTCGGCACCGGTCCCGGACACAGCGCCGTGACCCGGATGCCGCGGTCGATGAGCTCCTGGTGCAACGCCTCGCTGAACGACAGCACATAGGCCTTGCTGGCGTAGTACACCGCCATGCCGGGGCCGGGCATGAACGCGACCACCGACGCGACGTTGAGAATGCCGCCGCGATGGCGCGCCAGCCCATCGACGAAGGCGAGCGACAATTCGGTCAGCGCCCGGACGTTGAGATCGACCATGCCGAGCTGCTCGTCGCGGCTCAGCCCAGCGGCCGGCCCGATCAGCCCGAAGCCGGCATTGTTGACCACGTTGGCGACGTCGAGCCCGCACGCGGCAAGCTCCGCGACGATGCGGGGGACCGCGTCGCGCCGCTCGAGATCGACGCTCAACACCGTCGGCGGCGCGCCGCCCGCAGCGGCGATCTCGGCGGCAAGCGCGGCGAGCCGCTCCTGCCGCCGCGCGACCAGAACCAGCTCGTGTCCGTGCGCGGCGAAGACGCGCGCCAGCGCCGCGCCGATCCCCGCCGACGCGCCGGTGATCAGCGTGACCGGCTTCACGAAGCTTCGCCCCCTTGTGCCGCCAGCGCGCCGATGCGCTGGCGCAGTTCGATCCGCTCTCGCTGCGACACGCCGAGCAGATCGGCGGCGCGCCAGAGGAGATTGTCCTCCAATTCGTCGCGGGCGCCGTCGGCGTAGACGATCTGCCACATCATCTCGATGAGGCGGGTCCGGCCGGCTTCGTTGAGCGAGCGGTTGAGCAGGCTAGTGAAATGATAGAGGTCGACGGCCTCGTGCTCGGCGAGCGTCGCCTTGTCGATCAGTTCGTCGGCGGAGGCGTCGTTGAGCGCGAACCGGTCCTTGACCACCGCATGCAGCTTGTCGCGTTCGCTCTGCGACATTTCGCCGTCGATCGCGGCGGCATGCACGAGCAGCGCCGCCGCGGCGAGCCGGTAATCACCGTCGACGAACTGGCTCGGATGTCGGTCGCCCTCGACGAACTCGGCGACGAAATTGCGGAATGCTTCGAACATCAACTCTTCTCGCTCAGGCGCGTGTTAGTTCCAGGTCCTCAAAGCCCACGCTCATATCGCGACGTAGCATCCGCAGCGCAAGGCATCGTAGGGGCGGCCTTGGGGCGGCCCTTGCGTCGCGGCGCGCGCGGCGGGCGCCCACAAGGGGCGCCCCTACTGCACGGATTTGCCTTCGCGGTAGCTGTCCTGCAGCAGGCGAAGATTGGCCTGGATGTAAGGATTGGCCGGATCCTTGAGCTGCGCGTCCTGCAGCTTCTTCTGCGCCCGCGCGAAGTCGCCGCGCAGCATGTAGGAGAAGCCCTGGTCGTTGAGGATCTGCGCGGTCGGACCGACGATGCGAATCGCCTCGGCGTAAGCGCGGTCGGCGAGATCGAAGCGGTGCAGCCGGTCGTAGGATGCGGCGAGGCCGACCCAGGCCTCGGCGTCGTGCGGATGTTTTTCCACCGCGCTGCGGAACGATTTCTCGGCGAGCGCGAAATTGTTGCTGCGGAAATAACGCTTGCCGAGGGCAAGATCGTCGTCGGGATGGCTGCCGAGGAGACCGGGTTTCGCCAGCGGCGCGACCGGCTCGCCGCTCGCCCCCGGCTCGGCCGGCTGCACGTTGACCGAGCCCGTCACCTCGCCGCCATTGGCCTTCGCCGCCGTGGTAGGAAAATCGCCCTTGGCGTCGGCCTTGGCGTCGGCCGCGGCCGTCTGGTCGTTGGACTTGCCCAGATCTGAGAGCTTGCTCGCGGTCGAGCACCCTTGCAGGCACGTCAGACACGCGGCCAGCAGGACCAGGACCTGGGCACCTCGGCTACTCATCCCGTGCTCCGGACCGCGGCGCGTCCCGGCCCAATCCGCCTCAGCCAACAGACGCCCCGTGCCGCCGGCGGGCCCGCCGACGCCCGAACCTCAAAGTTAGGCGACGAGGGTTAAGGAATTCCTCGCGGGGGGGCGGCAACCTCGTCACCCCCGGGGCGCGAGCTTCGGTATGACGACTTGAACCGAATTCGTGCTAAGATTGAAAAGCGGATTTTCATTGCATGGTCCGTGTCGGCAGCGGTCTTAAAGGGAGGAATACTTGAAGGCACTCATCCTCGCGTTCGCGCTCGCCTCGATCGCAATGCCGGCATTGGCGGAGACGATCCAGCCGGCCGACGCCGGCAAGCATGTCGGCCAAACCGTCACCATCGAAGGCGCCGTCAGCAACGTCCACACCACCGGATCGGGAATGACGTTCATCGACATGGGCGGACGTTATCCCGACAACCCCTTCACCGCCGTCATCTTCTCCGACGACGCCGGCAAATTTCCCGACGCCGACGATTTCGACGGCAAAACCGTCGACATCACCGGACCGGTGCGGCTCTACAAGGGCAAGCCCGAGATCATCTTGAAGTCCGCGGACCAGATCAAGATTAAATAATCTGTTGCCCGTGCATGTCATCATTCCGGGGCCGAGCGAAGCTCGGAGCCCGGAATCCACAATCCCAGCGCTGTGAGTATGGATTCCGGACTCGCCGCTTTGCGGCGATCCGGAATGACGCGAGGCAATCAGGGCGGGCGACGAAAAATGCCGCGGCTAGCGAATTCTCACGTTGCGCCCGCCGCCTAGCCCGATGGCGGCGGTCACATTTCAGTCAGTACTGCCGAATATTTGTCACAATGGAGATGCGGCGTATTTCAAGCGTTCCGCAATCGCAACGTTCCGGCAGCGGAGGATCGAGCGATGAGTTTCGGCGACGAATTTTTCGGCAACGATTTCGCGCCCTCGCGCCGCGATGTGGTCAAATACGGCACGGCCGCGGCGGTCGCCGCCGTGCTCGCTCCGGCCGGCCGAGCGCTTGCCGCCACGACCGGCGGTACGGTGTCGGGCACGGTCTATGAGAACCGCTCCGGCGGCGCGCGCCGCCAACCGGGCGATCCGGGCATCGCCGGCGTTCTGGTGTCGAACGGCCGCGAGGTGGCGAAGACCGACGCGGCCGGGCGCTACACGCTGCCGGTCGACGACGAGAGCATCATCTTCGTCATCAAGCCGACCGGCTACGCCGTGCCGGTCGACGCCGACAAGCTGCCGCGGTTCTATTACATCCATCAGCCGGCCGGCACGCCGCCGAACCTCGATCTGCGCTATCGCGGCCTCGCGCCGACCGGGCCGCTGCCGGAGGCGGTCGATTTTCCGCTGACCAAGCGCGACGAGCCGCAGAAATTCGAGGTCATCGTCTTCACCGATCCGCAGCCGGAAAGCGCGGTCGAGGTCGATTTCATCCGCGACGACGTTGTCACCGGCCTGATCGGCAACACCAACGCCGCGTTCGGCATGACCACGGGCGACATCATGTTCGACGATCTGTCGCTCTATCCGCGGCTCAACCGCATCATCGGCACGATCGGGCTCCCCTGGTACAATATCGGCGGCAACCACGACCTCGATTACGAGGCGCCGGACGCGCGCTACTCGCGCGAGACCTTCAAGCGCACCTACGGGCCGCCCTCGTACGCCTTCGAATACGGCGGCGCCTTGTTCCTGATGCTCGACAACGTCAATTATCTCGGCTTCGATCCGACCAAACCGCGCGGCGGCGGCGCGTTCGAAGGCCGCATCGGCGAGCGGCAATTGGCGTTCGTCGGTAATGTGCTGAAAAACTATCCGCCTGAGACGCCGATCGTCACATCGATGCACATTCCGCTGCGCAATTATCTCGATCCGCGCGACCGCTCGACCAACACCGCCGACCGCGCCGACTTTCTGCGATTGCTCGGCGGGCGGCCGCACACGCTGAGCCTCTCGGGCCACACCCACACCACCGAGCATCATTATTTCGGCGCCGACGACGGTTTTGCAGGGGCTGCACCGCACCATCATCATGTCATGACCGCGGTATCGGGCTCCTGGTGGAGCGGCCCGTACGATCATCGCGGCATCGCCGCCGCCGACAGCCGCGACGGCAGCCCGAACGGCTTTCACATCCTGTCGATCGACGGGCCGAATTATTCGACCCGGTTTCAACCGGCCAACGAGCCGAACGGCCGGCAGATGCGGATCGTGCTCGACAAGGATTTCCACCGCGACCGCAAAGAGCTTTACAGCGAATACCGCATGGGCGCGCTGCTCGGCTCGCCGCTGCCGCGGGACGGCGTCTCCGCGGCGAGCGTCGTCGTCAATTTTTTCGACGGCGGCCCGCGCTCGTCGGTCGAATACCGCATCGGCGCGCGCGCGCCGGTGAGGATGGAGCGCGTGCGGCGGCCGGATCCGTTCGTCGAGGAGGTGTTCGCCCGCAACGAGGCGACCAAAAAACCGTGGGTCAAGGCCGAACCCTCCTCCCACATCTGGTCGGCGCGCCTCCCCGCCGATCTCGAAGCCGGCACCCATCGCATCGCGGTGCGCGCGATCGACGAATACGGCCGCGAGCACCGCGACCATCTGGTGGTGGAAGTGACCGCGGGCGAAGGCACGGACCGCAGGGCCGGGTAGCGGGTTAGAGGGCTCTTAGACCACAGGCCCTCACCCATTCTTGTTGTTGAAATGCGGAGCCGCCCTCTCCCGCAAGCGGCCGAAAGCACGATCGGCAACGCCTAGCGCCTTATTAGTTCCGCAAATGGTATTCACACGACGATTGAAAACCGGGAGGGGATGACCATGAGAGCTAAAGCGAATCGCATTACGGCCGTATCGCGGCCGATTCTCGCTCTGTCGGCGATGATTGCTGCAGCAACCTGTGCCACGGCGCCGGCGCGTGCGGACGATGCGCAACGGCCGCCCGAACGGCGCGTCGTCGTGGTCGGCGACGGCAGCGTCACCCTGGCGCCGGACCATGCCAGGATCAGGAGCGGCGTCACCACCCGCGGCAAGACCGCCAAGGAGGCGGCCGACGCCAATTCCAAAGCCATGGCCGCGGTCATGGCGGCGCTGGTCAATGCCGGCGTGGCGCAGAAGGATATTCAGACGGCGCGGTTCACCGTGCAGCCGGTCTACGTGACGCAGCAGAACGAACAAAAACTGTCCGGCTTTTCCGTCTCCAATCAACTCGGCGTGACGATCCGCCAGATCGACAAGGTCGGCGAGACGCTCGACCGCCTGATTGCAGCCGGGGCGACCGAGGCCGGCAGCGTGGAGTTTCTGCATTCCGATACCGTCAAGGCGCTCGATGAGGCCCGCGAGGCGGCGATGGCCGACGCCAAGCGCAAGGCCGAGCTTTACGCCCATGCCGCCGGCATGAGCCTCGGCGACGTCAATTGGATCACCGAAGATGCCGGCGCTCCGCCGCCTTATCCGATGCTGCGGGCAATGGCGGCTGGGGCCGCGTCGGTGCCGATCTCGCCCGGCGAGGACACCTTGCACGTGCACGTCACCGTCGGGTTCGATCTGGCGCATTGACGCGCGCGGCGTAGGATGCGCCGGACGATGCGGTGACGAGACGCCGCACGACACCAAAGAGCGACACGGTGAATTCACAATGGGATACGCAGCGGGTCGCGCGCACCGGCCTCATCATTGCGGTGGTGCTGGCGAGCGTGTGGATGCTGTGGCACTTCCTGCCGTCGCTCGCCTGGGCCGTGGTGCTCGCGATCGCGACCTGGCCGCTGCGCGAAGCCCTCGCCCGCCGCGGCATCGGACGGACCTGGGTCGCGGCGATACTTACGCTCGTTCTGGCGGTGGTCGTCGTGCTGCCGCTGATCACGCTCGGCATCGAAGCGGCCCATGACGGCGGCGCGCTGGTGCAGTGGGTGCGCGAGGTCCATGAGCACGGCCTCGCAACGCCCGAGTGGCTGTCCCGGCTGCCCTATGTCGGCCCGGCCGCGGCGACCTGGTGGCAGGCGAACCTGGCCACGCCGGGGGCGATCGGCGCGCTCATCGGCCACGCCGAAGCCGGCGGGATTTTGAGTTTGACGCGGGCGCTCGGGATCGAAGTGGCGAGCCGCCTGAGCATCCTGGTGTTCACGCTCGTCACCTTGTTCTTCCTCTACCGCGACGGCGCGAGCGTGGCCAAGGAATCGCAAACCATCGGCGAACAGCTGTTCGGCCCGCCCGGCGGGCGGCTGGGCCGCAATGCGGTCGTCGCGGTGCGCGGCGCCGTCAACGGGCTGGTGCTGGTGGGCTTGGCCGAAGGCGTGCTGCTCGGCGTCGCCTATGCGGTGGCGGGATTGTCGCACGCGACCTCGCTCGGGCTCGCGACCGGCGTGCTCGGCTCCATTCCTTTCGCCGCGCCACTCATTTTTATCGGCTGTTCCCTGGTCCTGCTGATCCAGGGGAAAACGGCAATGGCGATCGCGCTTGTCGTGTTCGGCTCGGTCGTCGCCACCGCCGCCGATCATTTCGCGCGGCCGGCCCTGATCGGCAACACGACCCAGCTGCCGTTCCTGTGGGTCCTGCTCGGCATTCTGGGCGGGCTCGAAAGCTTCGGCTTGATCGGGCTGTTCCTTGGACCGGCGATCATCTCGGTGCTGATCGCGATCTGGCGCGAGGCCGCCGCGTTGGAAAGCGCGAGCGAAGACACGAGCACGTAGCGAAACGCGCAACACGCGCACCGCGGCGCAGTTCCAAATCCACAGCCGGGTTTTGGAACGCCGCGGGCCGCGAAGTCGTCACATTTTCATGCGGCCATTGGCGTCGGTGTAACCGCCCGGATGCAACGGGCGGGTGGAAGGGGTGCGTCATGAGTTCTGTGAAACCGCTCGATGTCAAACCGCTCGATCGCTCGATCGAGATGGAAGTCGAAGGCAATATCCGCGAACTGGTGCGGCGTGACGGCGCCGGTTTTCGGCAAGGGGCAAACCAAGCGACCAACCAAACAACCGCTCAAGGCTCGGCCGAGAGCGAAGTCAGCGCCAACAACCTCAACACATTGCTGCGCCGCGTCGCGGGAAACTCGGCGCGAGAAATCGACGACCTGATCGGCGAACTCCAGAGCTTGCGCGACAAGCTGGAAGCCGACGGCCACCGCGTTCAGCGCGACATCATGGACTATGCCGACTTGAGCCAGGCCGTGATGCAGCTGACGAAAATCATCTCCGAGAGCGTGAAGAAGCTGCCCGGCTCTCCGAGCATCAGCCCGTAGCGCGTCGCCGCCGCCGTTATTTCGCGCGCCACTTGTCGCGGTGGCCGACCTTGGTGTTGCGTACCCGCTCCACGTCCGGATGATCGGCCGAATTGAGCGCGTCGACCCGGGCGATGGCTTCGCGCTGGGTCGCGAGGATCGCGCTGGCGCGCTTCGATCCTTTGGCGCGCACGGCGTAGCGGCCGTCGGCCCGCTGCTCGACGAAATAATGCTTTCTGGTCGGCACCCTACCCTCCCCTTCGCCCGTTCCGGTCTCAAATACGAAAAGCACAGCATAGGCCGGCGCTCGCGGGAGCGGAACACCGAAAGGGCGCAGGCGAACGCGAAACTCAGGTCACCAGTTTCCCGTGACCACGTTCACTGCCAATTGCCCGTGGACATGCGCACGATCACCGGCAGCAGGATCACCACGAACAGCGTCGGAAAAATACACACCATCATCGGCACCGAGAGCTTGGCCGGCAGGGCGTAGGCCTTTTCCTCGGCGCGCGACATGCGCTTGTGGCGCATGTCCTCGCTGTAGACGCGCAGCGCGTCGCTGATGGAGGAACCGAGTTCGTCGGATTGCTGGATCAGCGTCGCGAACGAGCGCGCCTCGTCGAGGCCGAGCCGGTCGCCGAGGTGGTCGAGCGCCTCGCTGAGCGTGCGGCCGGCGCGAATCTCGAGCGTCGCCATGTGGATGTTGGCGGCAAGCGACGGATACGCCTCGCCGAGCTCGCGGCCGACGCGGTCGAGCGAAGCCTCCATGGCGAGGCCGGCATCGGCGCAGACCACCAGGAGATCCATGAGGTCGGGGAAGCCGGCCTGGTGCTCGGCCTTCTTCGCCTTGACCCGCTTGTCGAGCCAGAAGCTCGGCGTCAGATAACCGACGAGGCCGGCCACCATGACGAACAGCCAGAACGAGCTTTTGCCTTGCATGGCGAGCATCGGCAGCACGAAGAACGCCACCACCGCGCCACCGACCGCCAGCACCAGCCGCACAAAGAAGAAGTATTGCGCGGCGCGCGGATCGTAGATGCCGGCCTGGGTGAGGCGGCGCCGCAGCAGTTTCACGTCTTTGCTGTCGGTCGTGGAATAATGCTTGGTGGCATAGTCGATCAGCTGCTGCGCCGCCTTCACGCCCGAATTGCGCAGCGAGCGTCCGCCGCCGGCGGCGCCCTCGTCGAGGTTGACGCGCTGGGCGCGGCGGCGCACCGCGGTGCGGGCGCGGGCGCCGAGCATGACCGCGAAGGCGAGCGTGCCGACGGCGAGAAAGATCAGCACGCTCAGCATGAGCGCAGCGCTGTCGCCGAACAGGCCGGTGCCGACATTCGCATCCATTGGCCGCGTCCTTAAGTCAGACCTTGAAGTTGACCATCTTGAACATGATCAGGTTGCCCATCAGCATCCAACCGGCAGCGCCGCCGAGCAGAACCTTGGTGAGGTGCTCGTGCCAGACCGCGGCGTAGAAGTCCGGCGCCACCACCTGGACCACGATGAACATGCCGATCGGCAGCGCCGAGAGGATCATCGCGGAGGCGCGCGCCTCGGAGGCGAGCGCGCGGATCTTGCGCCGCATCTTGAAGCGCTGGCGGATCACGCCGGAGAGGTTTTCCAGAATCTCGCCGAGATTGCCGCCGGTCGAGCCCTGGATGCCGACGGCGGTGACGAACAGCGGCAGATCGTCGGAACCGAGCCGGGCGTAGAGATTGCGCATCGCCGTTTCGAGATCGGCGCCATAGGTGATTTCGTCGGAGACGATGCCGAACTCGGTGCCGATCGGGTCGGTCATTTCGCGGCTCACCATGTTGATGGCGATGGGCACCGGATGGCCGGCGCGCAGGCTGCGCACGATCATGTCGAGCGCGTCGGGGAACTGCGCGGCGAATTTGCCTTGACGTCGGGCGCGCAAGAAGCGCAGCACCAGGTAAGGCAGCGCCGTGGCGCTCAACAGCGCGGCCGGCGCCGCCTCCACGACGCTGTCGCGGAACACCAGCACGGCGACGAACACCATAACCGTGGTGATGACGATGATGACGAGGATGCGGGACAAGCCGATGGTGATGCCCGATTGCAGGATCAGCCGGTTGAGGGCGACCAGGCCGAGCCGGTAATCGCCGGCCGCGGTGAGCCCGCGCTCGCGGCGCAGCTCGATCAGCACCGCTTCGCGGCTTTTCTCCTCCTTCGACAGCATCAGCCGCCGGTTGATGCGGCTGCGGTAGGAGGCGGTGGAAAAGCCGAGCAGATAGACCGCTTCGGCGGCGAGCCCCGCCGAGATCGCGACCGAGAGCCAGATCAGGTAGATCGGATCGATTTGGAACGCCATGGCTTCAGTGTTTTGGCATCACTCCTTTAACAATCGGTACTCTTGACCATTCGTGGTCTATTATTAATTGGCGTCTTCGCCGTGGCACTTGGCCGTGGCACTTGGCCGTGGCCGCGGCCAGGCTTTACAGCGGTTGCGACGGGTCGAAATAGGAACCGGGGATTTTGATCCCCATGGCGATGAGGTCGGCGAGGAAGCGCGGGCGTACGCCGGTCGCCTGGAAATGGCCTTGCACGCTGCCGTCCGTCGACGTGCCGGTACGCACGAACTTGAAGATTTCCTGCATCTGCACGATGTCGCCTTCGAGGCCGGTGATCTCGGCGATGCTCATCACCCGGCGCTTGCCGTCGGAGAGCCGCGACAATTGCACGATGACGCGGATGGCGGCGGCGATCTGGCCGCGGATCGAGGCGACCGTCATCGGCAGGCCGGCCATGCCGATCATCTGCTCGAGGCGGGAAATCGCATCGCGCGGCGTGTTGGCGTGGATGGTCGCCATCGAGCCTTCGTGACCGGTATTCATGGCTTGCAGCATGTCGAAGGCTTCCTCGCCGCGGCACTCGCCGAGGATGACGCGGTCGGGCCGCATGCGCAGCGCGTTCTTGACCAGATCGCGCTGGCGGATTTCGCCCTTGCCCTCGGTGTTGGGCGGGCGCGTCTCCATGCGGCCGACATGGGGCTGCTGCAATTGCAGTTCGGCGGCGTCCTCGATGGTGAGGAGGCGCTCCTTCTCGGAGATGAAAGCGGACAGCGCGTTGAGCATCGTGGTCTTGCCGGAGCCGGTACCGCCGGAGATGATCAGCGTCACCCGCGCCTTCACCGCCGCCGCCAATAGCTCGGCCATTTGCGGCCGCAGCGCGCCGATGTCGACGAGCTTGTTGAGGTTCATCGGCTTCTTGGAGAATTTGCGGATCGACATCAGCGGTCCGTCGACCGCGACCGGGCGCACCGCGACGTTGACGCGCGAGCCGTCGAGCAGGCGCGCGTCGCACATCGGATGGGCTTCATCGACCCGGCGGCCGACCGCGGAGACGATCTTGTTGATGATGCGCAGGAGATGCGCCTCGTCCTTGAAGCGCACGCCGGTCGGCTCGAGCATGCCGCCCCGCTCGACATAGACGCATTCGTGACCGTTGATGAGGATGTCGTTGACCGTGGGGTCCTTGAGCAGCGGCTCGAGCGGACCGAGCCCGGTCATTTCGTCGAGGATTTCCGAGACGAATTCGTTGAGCTCCTGGGTGTTGAGCGCCAGCCGCTCGACCAGGACGTATTGCGATACCAGCTGCTGAATATGGCCGCGGATTTCCTCCTCCGGCAGCTTTTCCAACGCGGACAGATTGATCTCCTCGATCAGCCGGCGGTGCAGGCGGACCTTGGCGTCGAGAAGCTTGTCGGTGAGGAGCGGATTGGTGGCATGCGCCGACGCCGCCGACGGCGTCGCCTCCGGCGGCGCTTCGGGAAACACCGTCCACGACACGCCCTCGAGCACGCTTTCCTCGGCCGGAACCAGTTCCGGCGAGGAGACGCGGCGTGCGGTGAAGCGACCTGCCATCACCACACCTCAAGTCCGCGCCAGCGACAGCTTGAGCTTCTTCGCCAGCGCCGCCGGCTCCTTGCCCGGCTTGGCGCCGCCCTGCGGAAGAATGAGCTTCCTGATCTGCGCCGTGATCTTGTTGCCGGGCTTGACCTCGTCGAGTGGAACGCCGCGGTCGATCGCCTCGCGCACCAGGCCGTAATGGTTCGGAATGCAGGCGGCGAAGGATTCGCCGATCGCCTGCTCGATGTCGCTGCGGCGCAGCCCGGTCGAGAATAGTTTCTGCTCGAAGCGGTTGATGATGACCTGGGGCTTCGGGCCGTCGCCAAGCCGTTCGCGGACCGCTTCCACGAGCTGCTTGGCGTGGCGCAAGCCCGGCACGGTCGTTTCGGTGACGATGAACAGCTTGTTGGAGCCGAGCAGCACGCTGTCGGTCCACGAGAACCAAGTGCGCGGCATGTCGAACACGACATAGTCGAAATTCGACGAAACCAGGTCGAGGAGCCGCGTCACCACGTCGGGATCGAACGACCGCATCTCCGCCGGCCGGTTCGGCGCCGCGACCACCGCCAGACCAGACGGATGGTACGACAACATGATCTCGAGCAATTGGCGGTCGAGGCGCTCCGGCCGCGGTTCGATCTCGTTGAGATTGAGGCGCGGCTCGATGTCGAGATAATCGGCGCAGGCGCCGTGCTGAAAATCGAGATCGACCAGGCAGGTCGCGGTCTTGTCTCGGGTGCCCGCGCTGTTGAGGAGCAGCATCGCCGTCTGCACCGCGAGCGTGGTGACGCCGGCGCCGCCGACGGCGGGCAGGAAAGTGAAAATCTGCGCTTCGGTCGTTTCCGCGCTGGGCGGCGGCTTGGCGACGCGCGCGCAGGTCTGCACCAGATCGATCGGCGATACGGGTTTGGTCAGAAAATCGGCGACTCGCATCTGCATCAGACGGCGCGCGACCGCTTCGTCGAAATTCTGCGTGATGGCGACGACCGGCGGCCGGTTGCCGATCCGCAACACGATCCGCTCGAGCGCTTCCAGCTCCGCCTCGTCGCCGCCATCGACGTCGGCGACGACGACAGTGGCGCTTTCGAGCTCGACTTGGTCGCGCTCCGACAGCCGGCCCTTGATGATGTCGAGGCCGATCTGGGCACTGGTGCCGAAGGTGGCGCGGACCGACTCCTCGAAGCCTTCGTCGGCGGTGAGAACGACGACCCTCGCCTGGACCCCCGGAGTTATGGATCGACCGATCCGCATGCTCAGACCTCGCTGTCGCGTCGAGATCACAATTGCCGTCATTGGGCACACGCGCTGCTTGTCGGCGACGCGCCGCCCCCGGACGACGCCGTTACCGCCAACTTGACGTTGACGTTCTGCGCTTGCCCCTGCGCCGGGCTTCCGCCTTGGGCCGTCATAGCGTCCTTCGCGGCGCTGACCTTGTCGGTGCGGTAGCGCTCGACGGCCGCTGCATCCTCTCGCCGTTGACAGGGATGTTGGTGTCGCCGCTGTGCGCCGGCCAAGGGTCGACCATCTGTTCGACGGCATTGGCCGCAAGGGCGTCGCCGGCGCCGAGCGCAATCGTTTCGCGGCGATCGAAGTAGAGATCGGAGCAGCCGGCGAGCAATGCGAGGAGCGTCGCCGCTGCCACGATCCTGCAAGCGGCGCGTTCGATGCTCGTCTCAATCCTTGGCTCGATCTTTGGCTCAATCCTTGGCCGAGACATAGGTCACTCCATTCTTCGGCAGGTCGAGGATGTGGCCGACATAGGGCCGGTTGAGCGCGCCGACGGCGAGGCGCGCCAGCGCCGGACTGACTTCGGCCTGGCCCATCAGGAAGAAATCGACATCGTTGGCGGGCAGTGTGTTGTCGAGCGGCGTGTGCACGGTCTGCGTCGGCGCCAGCGGATGCACGATGTGCGGCGTCACCACGATGACCAGATCGGTTTCGTTCTTCTGATATTGGCTGGAGCGGAACAGGGCGCCGATCACCGGCGCGTCGCCGATCCACGGCAATTGATTCTGCGCCGTCTGGCTGGTGTTCTGCAAAAGGCCGCCGAGCATGAAGCTCTGGCCGTCGCGCAATTCGAGCGTGGTCGAGGCCCGGCGCGTGATCAGGCCCGGCACCGACGTTCCGGCGACCGTTACCGTCGTCGAGGTATCGATCTCGCTCACCTCCGGCCTGATGACGAGATTGATCAGGCCGTCCTTGAGCACGGTCGGCGTGAACGAGAGGCCGACGCCGTAAGGCTGGTACGTGAAGGAGATGGTGCCGAGCGCGGCCGCAGTCGGCACCGGGAATTGGCCGCCGGCGAGGAAGCTTGCGGTCTCGCCCGACAGCGTGACCAGGTTGGGCTCCGCCAGGCTGCGGGCGAGGCCCTTTTGCTCGAGCGCGTTGACTGCGACGTTGAGCGAGTTCGAGCCGCCGATCAGCTGGCTGACGATGAAGCCGAAGGGCGCGCTGCCGGACAGGACGCCGGCCGCGGTCACCGTCGACAGCGGCAAATTACCGGTCAGGTTCTGACCGCCGGCATTGGCGCCCGGCTGCTGGAACGCGCCGCCCACCGTCGTGATCGGCAGATTGGAGGCAGGCACCTGGTTGCCGATGTTGGCGACGGTGGAGTTGCCGAACATGTTCCACTGCACGCCGAGCTGGCGGCTTGCCTGCCGCGAAGCTTCGATGAAGCGGACCTCGAGCATGATCTGCTGCGGCGCCGCGACCGACACGGTGTTGATCGGATCGTTGTTGTTGCTGAACTGCCTCGCGATCACCACCGCCCGGTCGAGGCTGACGGCGTCGGGCGCCGAGCCACTGAGCATGATGCGGCCGTTCACCGACGACACCTTGATGCCGCCGCCGGACAGGCGGCCGATTTCCGTGCTCAGCCGCGATATGTCGTAGGACACTTCGACGTTGAAGATTTTCGACTGCTTGCGGTCCTCGTCATAGAGGGTGACGCGAGTTGTGCCGGCTTTCTTGCCGAGGATCGACACCCTGTGGTCGGTCAGCGGGTTGGCGTCGGCGATTTCAGGATCGCCGACGGTAATGCTGGCGACCGACAGATCGTCGATGCGCACGTCGACGGTCTTGCCGATCGTCACCGGCACGCTCATCGTGTGTTCCGAGTTCGCGAAGGCGATCCGCTGCTGGGCCCGCACCGGCGCCGCGGCAAGCGCCAGCGCGGCGGCGAGCATCGCGGTGATTGCCAGTGCGATGTACCGGCTGTTGCTCATGCTGGCGTCATCGTATTGTTTGTTCACGTCGGCCTCCCCAGCCGCTGCTCCTGTCCCAAAGTCTCGTCCCAAAGTCCTGTCTCGAGTTCCCCGTTTCACGCCCCAAAACTTCTTGTCGTCCGTCTCGCTCAATCGTGATCGTGCGCGGGCTGCGCCGTCGACAACGCCGCCGAGTGTGGCTCCCCGGCGTTCTCGGCCGGCACCTTGTATTCTTCGCGCTTGAAGCCGCCCTCGCCCTTCATCGGACGCATGACGAGCACGGTCGCGACCGGCAACTCCGACTGCCGCGACGCGGCCCGCCAGAGATCATTCAGCGTCACCCGCAGCGCCTGCCGTTCGCCGACTTCGCCGGCCTTGCGCAGCAACAGCGACATCGTTCCGACGGCGGCCGCGAGCGAAAGCTTCTGCGCGTCGGTCTCGTCGACTTCGACCGTGACCGCCTTGACCACCGCGGCCTTCTCGGCACGCGCGTCCGCCTGCTGGTCGACGGCGAGAACGCGCACGTTCTGCACGATGACGTCGTTCGACGCGTTGTCCTTATCGGTCTGGCGCGTGAGGACGACGTCGACATGGTCGCCAGGCAGCACGAAGCCAGCGACGCCTTCGACGTCGTTGACGCGAATGGTGACCGCCTTCATGCCCTCGCCCAGCACCGCGGAGAGCGTCGCGCGCTGGCCCGGACCGGTGATCTTGGACGCCAGCACCGCCTCGTTCGCCTCCATCGGCAGAACCACGACGCGGCGGCTCGCGGTGAGTTCGGCAATCTTGGCGAACGCGCCGCGCGGCAGCGCGTCCTGCGGCCACGGCACTTCGCGCAACGCGGCTCCCGCGAGCTCGTCGCCGAAGCGCAACGGGCGGGCGGCGACCACGATCGTGCGGGCCGGTACGTCCGGCTTCTTCTGCGCCTCGAGGCTCCGCATGCGCTGTTCGGCCTGGTTGTTGAGCCAGGTCTGCGCCAGGAACACCGCGATCAGTCCGAACAGGACTGCAAAGGCGATCATCACGACCGTACTGGTTCGCACGTCTGTCCCCTGCTGACGCGTCAGTAGTTCTTCGTATGTCGTGACGAGTATTGGGGTGCCGGTAGTGTGGAATTGGTGAAGCGGCGCCGGCTTCTCCCGCTATGCTGAAGATTGGTTGAAGCGGTATTCTTTACAGGATGTGTATCGCTTAGCGCGAAGTGAACAGATAAAGTTTACGGATCTTCAGCAATGCGGCGGCGCCCGCGGACGCGCGTTGCGGCCGCTAGCCGGGCGCGCCGGCGCACAAGCTAAAAAGGCAGCGAAGATAAAATAGCGCGCGGCCCCGGCGGCCGAGCCCGCGGCGAACTACTCCGCCGCCGCGGCCTTGGCCGCCGCCTGATCGGCGACGAATTTCTGCAGCGTGACGAGATCGGGCTTGCCGGAGCCGAGCAGCGGCAGCTTGTCGAGGATGATGACCTCGGAGGGATTCATCAGCTCGGCGGCATGTTTCGAGCGCGCATAGGCCTGGAATTCGGCGCGGGTCGCGCTGTGCTTGTCGGTGACCAGGATCAGCCGCTCGCCCTTGCGATCGTCGGGGATGGCGATCACCGCTGAATTGTAGTTCGGCCACAGCTCGGCGGCGAGCATCTCGACGGCCGCGAGCGAGATCATCTCGCCACCGACCTTGGCGAAGCGCTTGGCGCGGCCTTTGATGGCGATATAGCCCTGCTCGTCGATCGCGACGATATCGCCGGTGTCGTACCAGCCGTCGTGCGGCGGCTCGAGCACGCCCGGCTTGTCGGCGCGGAGATAGCCGAGCATCACGTTGGGGCCCTTGACGAATAGGCGCCCGGCGCCGTCGTCGACGCCCTCGACCTTTTCCAGCCGCGCCTGCATGCCCGGAAACAGCTTGCCGACGGTGCCGAACTTGTTGAACATCGGGGTGTTGAACGCCACGACCGGCGAGGTTTCGGTCACGCCGTAGCCTTCGAGGATGCGCATGCCGAACTTTTCCAGATAAATCCGGCGCGTCGATTCCTTGATCGGCTCGGCGCCGGCGATGATGTAGCGCAGCGAGCGGAAGTCGTAGGCGTTCGCCATGCGGGCATAGCCGGCCAGGAACGTGTCGGTGCCGAACATGTAGGTGGCGCAGATGCTGTAAACCAATTCCGGCACTGTGCGATAGTGCAGCGGCGAGGGATAAAGAAACGTCGGCACGCCGGAAACGAGCGGCAGCACGATGCCGCCCATGAAGCCGAACGAATGGAACGCCGGCAGCGCCATGAACAGCCGGTCGTCGCGGCCGAAATCGATGCGGGCCTCGGCTTGCGCGACGTTCGCTAAAATGTTGCGGTGGGAGAGGACGACGCCCTTCGGCGTACCCTCCGTGCCCGAGGTGAACAAGATCACCGCCCAGTCGTCGGGCTTGCGCTCGACCAGCGGCTTGGTGGCGCGGAGCGCCCCTCGCAGCTTGTCGGCGAAGCTCACGGTCTTGCGCACGTCTTCCAGATAGACGATGCGCAAGTCCTTTTCGATCGCGGCGATGAGCTTCTCGAGCCTGGCCTTTTCCACGAACGCATGCGCGGTGATGATGGTATCGATCTTGGCCGCGCGGCAGGCGCCGAGAACATTGGCGGCGCCGGCGCTGAAATTGATCATGGCCGGCACGCGGCCGCCGGACAAAAGCGCCAGCACCGTCACCGCGGCGCCGTTGGAAGTCGGCAGCATGACGCCGAGCGGGCGTCCTTCGGGCGCGAGCGGCATCAGTTTGGCGCCGAGGATCCGCGTCGCCTGCAACAGCCGCTTGTAGGTCAAACGGCCGCTGGTCGGATCCTCGATCGCCAGCCACTTGCCGCCGTGGACGTGCGCCGCCTCGATCACCGCCTCGACGATGGTGCGGTCGATCGAGGTCGAGCGGAACATCAGGTCCGACATGATGTCGTACATCGCCGCGCCGGCGGCGGCGCGCCGCTTGCGCCCCTTGAGCGCCGGGTCGACGTTCATCTTCACCGGTTCGAGGATGGTGACCTTGAACTTCGGGAACAGGCGGCGGCGCACCTGCGCCGCCGTGAGCCGGCTGAACGGCGTCTTCTCCGGCCCTTCGATGCGTACCGGCACCACCATCGCGTCCGACTTGTCGGCGATCATGGCGGCGCCGTCATAGACTTTCATCAGGCTGCCGGTCAGCGTGATGCGGCCTTCCGGAAAGATCACCAGCATGTCGCCGTCGCGCACCGCATTGATGATGGTGCGCAGCGCCATCGGCTTGAGCGGATCGATCGCCATCGTGCGCACGAACGGCAGGAACGGCTGGATCCACCATCGCTTCGATATGCCGACGTCGACGGCGAACACCGGCCGCTTGGGGAGAAGCGACACCGCCACGGCCGCGTCGAGAAAGCTGACATGGTTCATGGCGATGATGGCGTTGTGGCCGGCCTTTTCGACGTTCTCGAGCCCCGTGACCTCGAGCCGGAACAGGCTGCGGAACACGATCGAAAGGAAATCGATCAGCCAGTTGGTCGGCAAGGTGCGGGCGATGATGACCGTGACGACGAGATTGGCAGCGCCGATCAGCGCGAACAGCAGCGGAACGCTCAAGCCGAGCTTCTGCAGCAAGCCGAAGAACACCGCGCCGACGACCATGAAGGCGGCGTTGAGCACGTTGACCGCCGCGACGACGCGCGCGCGATGATCCGGCCCGGCCCAGGCCTGCACCGCGGCGAACGTCGGCACGATGAACAGACCGCCGGCGATGGCGAGCCCGGCGAGGTCGATGGCGATGTGGATCGCATGCGGCGACGAGAAATAATGCGCAAGGTCGACGGGAACGGACGGCGGCGCGAGCGCCGACGCGGTCCAGCCGAGGTCGAGCGCGAAAATACCGAGTAGAACGCCGGCAAATAGCGTCGGTAACAGCATGATGCGGCCATGGGCGAGCCATGCGGCGAGAGCCGACCCGACCGCCACCGCGACCGAAAAAATGGCGAGGAACAGCGTGACGACGCCTTCGGTGCCGCCGATCTGATAAGTGACCAGAGGCGGCAGCAGCGAGAGCACGACGATGCCGACGAGCCAGAACCAGCTCGCCACCATGGCGCCCCACCACAGCCGCGGTTCGGCGCGGATGTATCGGATCAGCGCGATGGTCGACGCCGCGATGTTCGGGTTGACCCGCAGATGCGGCGCGCCCTCGCCGGTCGCCGGGATGAACAGGCTCGCGATCCAGCACGCCGCCGCCGACACGATCATCAGCCAGGCGAAATGAATGATGTCGCCGCCGCCCGCGGCCGCCAAGCCGGCGACGATGGTGCCGATCAGGATGGCGAGAAACGTGCCGCCCTCGACCAGCGCATTGCCCTTGGTCAGCTCCTCGCGGGCGAGGTGGTCAGGCAGAATGCCGTATTTGATCGGGCCGAACAGCGCCGCGATCACCCCGTACAGGAATACGGCGAGGAACAGCACGCCGAGGGAATGGACCGCGAAACCGGCGACCGCGAGCGCGGCGACGCCGATCTCGAACAGCTTCAGGCGCCGCGCGACGGTCGCCTTGTCGAAGCGGTCGGCAAGCTCGCCGCCGATTCCGGACAGGAAGAAGAAGGGGAAGGTCAGAGCCGCGCCGGCGAGCTGGATCAAGGCCCCCGAATTGCTGGCGCTGACCTGGAACAGGATCAGCAGGACCAGCGCCTGCTTGAGAAAATTGTCGCCGAACGCCGAAAAGAATTGGCACCAGAACAGGGGCGCAAATCGGCGCGCCGTCATCAGGGACGTGGACATGGTCGTTCCTTGGCGATTCCGCCGCTCTTCCCGGCAAGTGCGGGCTCCCGGCGGCATCTTAAACGGCCGGCCGCACCTTGGCGACGCGGAAAACGCGCGCGGCCCCGCCCCGGCCAGATTCTATCGGGGTGTCAAAATGATACAGCCCTGCCTGGGTCGCGGCAACGGCATACGGGCGCGCGGTCGCCGCCGCAGCTTGCAATGTCCGCAGCAGGGCTCAGATCCTCAACTCCAGCGAGAGCGCGATTCGCTTCGACCTCGTCAAGACCGGCGGGCTTTCAACCGTCATCGAGAAATTGCGTCAACAATGCTTCGACCCGCCTGATCACCGCCGGGAGGTCATAAGGCTTCGGGATGAAACTGTCCGCGACCGCGCCGCCGGCCGGCTCCTGGCTCGACGTAATGATAAGTTTCAGGTGCGGGTAGCGCACGTGCGCCAGGTTCGCCAACGCGACGCCGTTCATGGCGCCCGGCAGATGAACGTCGGTGAACAGGAGGTGGACGGGCAGCGCGCTTTCGAGCACGGTCAAGGCTTCGTCGGCGCTCGATGCTTCCAGAACATGAATGCCGCGGTCGCGAAGCTCCTCGGCGATCATCAGGCGAATGAGAACCTCGTCTTCGACGAGAAGGACCGTCGGCGTTGCCGGCACAGTGCCGACCGAAGACACCTGCATTGACCCCCCCACCGCTCGCTCCTTCCACCGGCTCTTGGTTAACGGCCGGCACGCCTCGCGCGGGTGCAGAGCATAAACAAGCCGGCAACAGTGGCGCCCATTGGGCCTAATTCGTTGGCCGCCCTGTAGTTCCGGGATCACGCGAACAAAACCGGCGCGGCGCCAAATGTGGTTAATTGCGAGGGCGACAGGAAGGGCCTGTCGGTTCCGCCGCAACGGCCGGGACGGCGGCCGACCTGAAACCGCATGCGGAATCCTAAAACTGGGTATGGAACCGCCCGGCGACGATATTCACCGGCCCGCGGTCGGTATTGTAGGCGGGATTGACGACGAACTGATAGTCGAACGTGACTTTGGTTGCAGAGGTGAGCGCGTAGCTGTAATACGCCTCGATGATCTGTTCGAGACCGGGATTCGGCAGCTTGCCGTCGCCGACCAGGATGCCCAAGCCGCCATCGTTGAGAAACGCTTCATGGACGCTGGAGATGCCGTTGATCACGCCGGCGATGCCGACCGTGTCGTCCGGGCGTCGCCATGGCTCGCCTTTGAGTGAGACGCCGCCCGCGACGGTGCGGTCGATGTCGGTATAGTCGAACGGCTCGATGTCGCCGTCGGCCCAGCCGGCGCGCATGAATACGCCGAGATCGGCCGTGATCTGCTGCTCGAGGTTCGCGCTGACGCCGCCGCGACTCTGGTATTTCCGGACCGCGGCAATATCGGCCGGGCCGCCGGTGATCGCAGCCAACGCGATGGCATCCTCGAAGCTGCCCATGCGGCCGCGGCTGAGAAAGCCGGTGACGGCGACTTTGCCGGGATGGCCCCAAAGATCATAGCGACGCTCGATTTCGCCGACCCACTGGAATTGCTGGAACGTCGGATCGAGATCGGTGCTGTTCGGCACGTTCGAAAGGTCGAACAAGCCGCCGCGCATGGTCCATTGGCCGCGGTACCATTCGAGCGCCGCGCCATAGGTGTAGCCCCAGGCGTCGGCGGCGTAATCGAACGTGCCGGCGTCGATCAGCGCCCAGTTCATGAAGTCCTTGCGCGCGTCTTGCGCATATTTGTTAGTGTCGAAAATGTCGGACACCGAATATTTGCCGATGGTGATGACCAGCCGGTCGGCGGTGCGGGAGGCGGCGAACTGATTGAAGTCGGCATCCACTTTCTGGCTGTCGCCGCCGAGATCGATGGTCTGCCGGATGAAGGTCCGCTGGATGCGCGGATACGGAACCGACGCGCCGACCCTGAACGCGGCGCCGCTGGGGAAGCCGGCGATGCCTTCGGTGTTGCTCAGTCCGAAACCCTGGCCGAGCTCGGGATCGATCCACAGTTCGGCACCGCGCCACAGCTTGAAATCCTCCCGCCAGCATGATGTCAGCGGTCTCGCGGCCGGAATTCGGCGCGAGGCTGTTGGTGCCGCTGTAAGGCGCGCGGAACGGCGCGGCATATTGCTCGATGAAGGTCCCCTGCCCCTGCACGACGAAGCGGTCGAGATCGAGCGCCGACGGTCCCGCGGTGAAGATCAAGGGATCGACGCCATCGTGGCCGAGCTGATAATCGAGGCCGACCCGGAGGGTCTGCAACGCGAGGTCGGAATCGAACCGCTGCGCACCGGCGGGAAAACTCACGCCGCGCGAGGCGTAATCGGTGAAGAGATATTCCAGCCGCGCCGCCCAGTGCGGCGTCAGCGCGAGTTCGGCGCCGATGCCGGCCGCGCCGCCGACGCGCGGCACCATGAACAAGGTTTCCGCCGCGCCCGGGGGAGCGGTGCCTCCGGCCGGCATGCCGGCGAGTTGCGTGCGCGTGAATTGGTCGTAACTGAAGGCAAAGCCGCCGGTGGCATAAAACAGCCAAGGGCCGGGCGCATAACCGAGGCGGCCGCGCACCGTGCCGGAGAATTCGACCTCGTCGGCATAGCTCGCCATGCCGATCGATGGCGCGGCGAGCGTCGCGGTGCCGTCGACCGTGTTCGGGAATGACGCGTCGGCCTCGATGCCGAGCATAATTCGCGACGGCAGCAGATAGTTATAGCCCGCCTGCAAGCCGGCGAGGTAGCTGCCGGTGCCGGTGAAAAGACCGTACGCATTGTAAAGATCGAGCGAGCCGGCAAGCGCCGGCCCGGCCGCCGCTGTCGACGTGGCCGACCAATTCGATGAGCCGACGGCGTAGCCGAGATGGGCGCCGACATAAAATCCGGTCCAATCATAAGCGGAAGCGGCGGGCGGCGCTTTGATCGGCAGCATGTCGTCGGCCGCGAACGTACGCTGCGCGGTGGCAAGCGCCATGCCGCCCAGGATCGCCCCCACGACCAACTTTTTCACGACAGCCCCGCCCCACATCCGGTCTGGCGGCGACATTCATGTGACCGCTCGATTGCCGCACCACGGTTTTGGGCAAGTTCAATAGCCTAACCGTCGAGGCTGCGGCGATGGCGGCGCGGCGGCCTACCCGCCGGAAATGGCCGGGCGTGTCGCAACGGCAACATGGCCGGTGGTCGGATGGGTGCCGGCGCAACTGAAGTTGCGAGGCGGCGCGGCGGATTTTGGCCTATCGTCTCTCGCCGCGCCTTCCGCCCCATTCGATGAGAACGGCAATCGCCAAACTGATCGCGAGGAAGCCTATGATCTCGATCCACAGCGGAAGGCCGCCGGCAGAGCGCGCATGGTAGACTGCGCCGACCAGCAACAGCATGCAGCAGCAGGAACGCGACGATGCGCGGCGATTTCCAACGTGCCCACGGGACCGACCGGCGCATTGCAATGTTCCGGCTCATCGTTCGCTCTAAAACTGCGAGTGAAACCGCCCGGCGAACACATTCGCCGGACCGCGATCGGTGTTGTAGCCGGGGTTGCCGATGAACTGATAATCGAAGCTGACTTTCATCCCGGAGGTCAGAGCGTAGCTGTAATACGCCTCGATGATCTCTTCGAGACCGGGATTCGGCAATTGGCCGTCGCCGATCAGAATGCCGAGGCCGCCAGCGTTCAGGAACGCCTCGTGGACATTGGAGATGCCGTTGACAACGCCGGCGACGCCGACGGTGTCGTCCGGCCGGCCCCATTGCTTGCCGGCGATCGACACGCCGCCCGCAACGGTGCGGTCGACGTCGGTGAACTCGTACGGCTCGATGTTACCGTCGGCCCAGCCGGCGCGGAGGAAGGCGCCAACGTCGGCCGTGATCTCCTGTTCGAGATTCATGCTCACGCCGCCGCGGCTTTGATATTGCCGCACAGCGGCAATGTCGGCCGGACCGCCCGTGGTTGCGGCGAGCGCGATCGCATCCTCGAAACTGCCCATGCGGCCGCGCGTGAGAAAGCCGGTGACCGCGATCTTGCCGGGATGTCCCCACAAATCGTAACGGCGCTCGATCTCGGCCACCCACTGGAATTGCTGAAACGTCGGATCGAGTTCGATATCGTTGGGGATGATCGAGAGATCGAACAGTCCGCCGCGCAGGGTCCAGCCGCCGTGGTACCACTCGGCGGCGGCGCCGAGCGTATAGCCCCACGGGTTGGCGGCGTAGTCGAACGTCGCGGTGTCGATGACCGCCCAGTTCAAAAAATCGTTGCGCGCGTCATGCGCATATTTGTTGGTATCGAAGACGTCGACGACGCCGAATTTGCCGACGGTGATGACAAGCCGGTCGGCTGTCTGACTCCCGGCGAATTGATTAATGCCGGCATCCACTTTCTCGACCGCGCCGCCGAGATCAATCGTCTGGCGGACGAACGCTCGCTGGATGCGCGTATACGGATAATCAGATCCAACTTTATAAGCTTCTCCACTGGTGTATCCGGCCACGCCCAGCGTGTTGGCGAGCCCGAACCCCTGATCGATCTCCGGGTTCATCCACAGTTCGGCACCCTGCCACAACCGCACGCCGGCATAGAACGTGACGTCAACGGTCTCGCGGCCCTGCCCGCCGCCAGGGAGACTCTGGGCGCCTTCGTAGGGCGACCGGATCGCTGGATAGGCCTGCTCGACAAACGTCGTCTGGCCGTGGAAATTGACACGATCAGTATCCGGCACAGCCGGCGCCGTTGGGCTCCGAGCGGATGACAACGGATCGGCGCCAAACTGATAGTTCAAGCCTGCGCGCAGCTCTTGCGGGGAAAAATCCGAAGCGATCTTCTGCCCGGCGACCGGGAAGGTCATGCTGCTGGCGCCGTAATCGGTGAAGAGATATTCGAGCCGCGCGGTCCAATGCGGCGCCACCGGCATTTCAACGCCGGCCCCGGCCGCCCAACCGAGCCGCCACAGGAACGGCGATTCCGTTGTACCGTTGGCAAGCTGCGTCAATGTCAATTTGTCGTAAGCCCAAGCAAATCCGCCGGTCGCATAAAGCAACCAGTTGCCGGGCGCATAGCCGATGCGGCCGCGCACCGTGCCGAAGGACAGCATCGTCTCGCTGTAGCTCTCTGCGCCAACCGTCGGCGATACAAACGTCGAGGTGCCGCCGATGGAAGTTCCCGCGGAATTCGGCCAGGCAGGGAACGATGCATCGACTTCGCCGCCAACGACGACGCGGTTCGGCAGCATATAGTCATAGCCGCCTTGCAATCCGGCGAAGAAGCTACCCGCCTCGGTGAAGAGATCGAACGGTTGATAAAGGTCGAGCGCGCCGGATAGGGGGACGTCGGCGCTACGATCCCGGTGGCAGTCCAGTTCGAATTTCCCCATGCATAACCAAGATGGCCGCCGACATAGAAGCCGCTCCAATCGTACGCGGAGGGCGCCGGCGGAGCCTTCGTCACAGTGATATCGTCGGCCGCGAGCGCGCGTTGCGCGGTCGCCAGCGCGGCAACGATGACGGCGCTGGTGACGAGCTTCTTCGTCGGCTTCCCCCGCCGACGCATTCCTCTGAAAGTAGATCGACACCGACGACCCCCAAGCAACATCCTACCTGCCCCTGTTTTAGTTTATAATAAAGTAAAACCGCGTACGTTTTCAGTATCTTCGGGTAACACGCAAAGAAGTCCCCGACAATATTGGGACACAACTATGGAATTATTCGAATAAGCATCCGTTCGCACGATGTAAAAAGTCGGCAACGCATCGCCGCCCCCACTATCGATCCGGGCACGATGCGGAAGGAAATATTAACCCTGTGGACCATGATATAGCTCATGCTACATTTTGATAAAAGCGCTACGCCCGTTCCAACGTCAATCCGGCACATGCGCGTGACGGCCGTTAGTCGCCGCCGGACAAGCCGGAAATCGGCACGCCGAACGTCTGCAGGATCAGGAAAATATTGAGCCCCAAGACCGCCACGGTCCCGACTATCGCCGCGATATTGGTCAGCCGGCCATTGGTGAACTCGCCCATGATGTCTGATCGCCGGGTAAAGATGAGGAGAGCGACCATCGGCAACGGCAGGGCGATACTGAGCACGACCTGACTGACGACGAGCGCATTGGTCGCATTCACGCCCAGACCGACAACGACGAAGGCCGGAATCATTGTCACCAGCCGTCGAACCCAGATCGGAATCCGAAACCCGACGAAGCCTTGCATGATCACTTGGCCGGCCATTGTCCCAACCGTCGAGCTCGATATCCCCGATGCGATGAGCGAGAGCAAGAACACACCGGCAGCCCCAATGCCGAGCAACGGCGTCAGCGTGTGATAGGCGGTTTCGATCTCCGCGACTTCGGGATGACCGGCATGGAAGGCGCCCGACGCCATCATCACCATCGCCATATTGACCATGCCGGCGACCGTCAGCGCGATGACGACCTCTCGATTTGAAAAGCGCAGCACCATGCGCCGCTCGTCCGCGTTATCGACCGGCGTTCGTGCCTGCGTCAGGCCGGAATGCAGATAAACGGCGTGCGGCATCACCGTCGCGCCGATGATACCGACGGCAAGCAGCAAGGCCTCGGCGTCGGCGATCTGCGGCAGAACAGTATGCAATCCTGCCGAGCGCCAATCGACCGGAACGATAAACATCTCGATAAGGTAGCAAAGCCCGATGATGCCGACCATGCTGCCGATGATCAGCTCCAACGCGCGGAAGCCGGAGCGTTCAAACATCAGGATACCGTAGGTTACGACGCCGGTGACGACCATGCCGGCAAGGAGGGGCATGTTGAACAGGAGCGCGAGCCCGATGGCGCCGCCGAGAAACTCCGCCAGATCGGTCGCCATGGCAGCGACTTCGCTGACGATCCACATCGCCCAGACGACCGGCCGCGGAAACTGTTCGCGGCACATCTCCGCCAAATTTCGTCCGGTGACGATACCGAGCTTGGCCGACAGAGCCTGAAACAACATCGCGATCAGGTTGGCCAAGAGCACGACCCAGAGCAGGCCGTAGCCGTATTTCGCACCCGCCTGAATATTTGTCGCAAAGTTTCCGGGATCGATGTAGGCGATCGAAACGACCACTGCCGGACCGGCAAAGGCCAGATACGCACTTGGCCTCCGGCGCTCTCCGCTCAATATCCCGCGCGCCACCCCGATGCTGCGTTCCGTGAGTGACCCCGGTCGCACCGTTAAATCGTCCATTTGCGGCCTCTGCGCATCCAGTGTCGGCGTCAACTCGTAACCGATGCTACACAATACGGAACTGGCATCAATTGTCAATACAATAACAATGTTGTATCGTCGGCGTTACCTTGAGTCGTTGAAACCGCTCTCGTTCGGCGCCCGGTCAAGGATGCGACGCGTGCGATCACGAGGAGGACCGATGTCCCAACGCGCTATGGAAAAAAGGCTCGATACTCCGTCACGGCTTCCGGCCGAGCAGACCCAGGCGCGCCGCTTCGGCAAGGCTCGCTCGGCCCAATCGGCGGCTCTGCTCGAGGACTACGTCGAGCTCATCGCTGACCTGCTCGCCAGCACCGGAGAGGCACGTGCCACAGATATTGCGCGCCGCCTCGGCGTTTCCCATGTCACCGCCGTCAAAACCATCTCGCGGCTGAAGCGGGAAGGCGTGGCAACGGCCCTCCCCTATCGTGGTGTCTTTCTGACGGAAAGCGGACAAGAGCTGGCAACGCGCGTGCGCGCCCGCCACAGGCTCGTCGTTGATGTGCTTCGCGCGATGGGCGTCCCCGTCGAGGCCGCTGAAGCTGACGCCGAAGGCATCGAGCATTACGTTTCGGAAACGACGTTGAAGGCGTTCGCTCAGTTTTTGCGTTCGCGACGCTGAGCCTTAGGCTCGATGCCATCACGTGAGCGGCGCCCTGGTAGTCAGGTCCGGGGAGTTGCGCGGACCATCAGAACTTGACGGGAGTTTCGGAAGGGCGCGCGGCGGCCAAGATCGCCGCCCCAGTTGAACGTAATTCTGTCAGGGCATGCATGACGACTGTCGCCGCCCCCTGCAGCGCAAGGATTGCCATGATGGCGGCGACGATCACATCCGGCCAGCCGGTGCCGGTGCCGAATACGCCGAGCGCGGCGAGCAGTACGGCGATATTGCCGAGCACGTCATTGCGCGTGCAAATCCATGCCGAGCGCATGTTGGCGTCGCCGCCCCGATGCCGCCACAGCATCCCGAAGGATACGCCATTGGCTACGAGTGCAGTGAACCCGACCGCGCCCATCGTAACGGCTTGTGGCAGTGTGCCATGCCAAGCGTGCCAAAAGGTGGCGGCGAGCACCCACAATCCGAACAGGCTCATCGTGGCGCCCTTGGCGAGGGCGGCGATCGCTCGATAGCGCAGCGCCATCCCGACGACGAACAGGCTGACGGCATAGTTCGCCGCGTCCCCCAGGAAGTCGAGCGCGTCGGCTTGCAACGAAGCCGATCCGGCGGCGAGCCCGGCGCCGATCTCGACTGCAAACATGACCGCGTTGATGGCGAACACGGTCCAGAGGACATACCGGTACGCATTTTGGCGCGCCTGGTCGCCGGCATCGTCGCCATGATGATGTGCGCAACAATGGGCGGCCATGATTGCATCCCTTTCGCTCAAGATGGCGAAGATGCTACCCTGAACCCTGTAGTCGCTATAGGGTCAAGGCCATGGCAGGCAAGATCTTGGCAGGTCTGAGCATTGGTCAGGTCGGTGAGGCCACAGCAACGAAGGTTGCGACCATCCGCTATTACGAACGGATCGGCCTGCTGCCCAAACCGGACCGCACCAGCGGCAATTACCGCAGCTATGCCAGCGAGCACGTGCATCGCCTGGCCTTCATCCGGCGGGCACGGGAGCTTGGTTTTTCCATCGAGGATTTGCGCGAGTTGCTCGATCTCGCGGCACACCGCGAGCGTCCATGTGCAGGAATCGACCAAATCGCCACACGGCACCTGGCAATGATCGAGGCGAAGATCGCGACCCTCGAAAGACTTCGCAGCGAACTGCGCGACACCCTGGCGGCTTGTGCGGGCGGACGCATTGCCGAATGCCGCGTCGTCCAAGCACTATCGTCGGACCGCTTGGCCGAAACAAAAGGCCGAGCAAGGCACCAAGCTCGGGGCTGACTGCCAGCATAGCGCCGTCGTTCGGCTGTTCCGACCTGGAACTTTCTTCCGACGAGCGACGAAAGCGGCATCGACTTCGCGCTTTCGGCCCGCCAGGAAATACCCTATAGGGTATCATCCATAGGATACCCCCTATGTTATGAGCGCGAGCCAAGTCAACCCATGTCTCACACTAAAAGCGAGAAAGCCAAGCTCATGAACCGCATCCGCCGGGTGCGGGGCCAGATCGAGGCGGTCGAACGCGCCATCGAGGGCGAGGAGGGCTGCGCCACGGTCCTCCACCTCATCGTTGCCGCCCGCGGCGCGATGAACGGCCTCATGACCGAAGTCATCGAGGACCACATCCGGCTGCACGTGGTCGACCCGGCGAAGGACGCCGAGCGCAAACGCGGCGCCGACGAATTGATCGAGGCGGTGCAATCCTATCTGCGGTGAGGACGGCGGACATGACCGATAGCTCTCCGGACGTGCACAGCCACGTTTTCCTCGGCGAAGGCCATGAACGCAACGAGCGCCGCACCTGGATGGTGATCGCGCTCTGCACCGTCATGATGGTGGTTGAGATCGTCGGCGGCCTCGCCTTCGGCTCGATCGCGCTGGTCGCCGATGGGCTGCACATGTCGACGCACGCCTCAGCGCTGTTGCTCGCCGCGCTCGCCTACAGCTACGCCCGCCGCCACGCCGACGACGAACGCTTCAGCTTCGGCACCGGCAAGCTCGGCGATCTCGCCGGCTTCAGCAGCGCCATCGTGCTGGCGATGATCGCGCTCTTGATCGGCTACGAGGCGCTGACGCGCTTGATCTGGCCGGTCGCGATCAACTTCAACGAGGCGATCCCGATTGCGGTATTGGGACTGGCGGTCAATGTCGCGAGCGTGCTTCTGCTCAGCGGCGGCGGCCACCATCATGGCCATGATCACAATCACGATCACGGCCAAGGTCTCGGTCATGCCCACGCCGGCCACGAACACGACCAGGCCCATACTTGGCAGACCGACGCCGGGCCCCTGACGCTCGAAATCTTCGAAGACGGCGTACCGCCGCGCTTCCGCCTGGCGTTTCCCGGCGCCGCGCCCGCCGCCGAGACCGTGACGGTCGAGACCGTGCGCCCGGACGGGGCGCGCCAAAGCTTCGCCATGGCCACCCGCGGCGGCTATCTGGAGTCCGTCGACGAAATTCCCGAGCCGCACGCCTTTGCGGCGCGTATCTCGGTCGACGGCGGCCGCCAGGTCTACGCGGGCGCGTTCGAGGAACACGAGCACGCGCCCGCCGCGGCGCAACGCGACAACAATATGCGCTCGGCCATCGTCCACGTGCTGGCGGATGCCGCCGTTTCGCTGCTCGTCATCGTCGGCCTGTTGCTCGGACGACTGTTCGGTTGGGCGTTCATGGACCCGGTGGTCGGGCTCGTCGGCGCGGTGGTCATCGCCGCCTGGGCCTATACGCTCGTGCGCGACACCGGCGCCGTGCTGCTGGACATGAACCCCGATCGCGGCATGGCGGAGCGCATGCGCGCCATGATCGAGACCGATGGCGATCAATTGACCGACTTGCACCTGTGGCGCCTCGGTCCGGGGCATCTCGGCGCGATCCTGGCGGTCGCGACGCGGCGCCAGCGCGGGCCGGAATACTATCGCGCGCTGTTGCGCCGGTTTCGCTCGCTGTCGCACGTGACGGTGCAGGTGCAGCAGCAATGACGGCCAGGGCATACTCGGATCCACGGCGCCGCGCAGCCGGCAGTTTCAAAGCGTTCTAATGATACTTTAGAATACGACCAATGTTCCAAATAGAACTGCTCTAATCTCGGTCGATATTTGTTTGTATCCTTGACAACCGCCTCTGGCGCAGAGCATTTATTGCGTCTGCTTGCCGTCGCGGCCCTTTCATTCGCGAGACCATTTCACCGATGATGATGCTTCGCCACCTACGCACTCTTTCTTTGTCCTGCGCCGTCGGCGGCGCGCTGATTTTCGTTGGCGCGATGCCAGCGCGGGCGTTCGATGACAGCGCGTTCCACGAGGTCGAAACCAAATACATTTTCGGCAATTTCACCGTCGGCTCCTCGACCGGCCTCGAAGGCGAAAAGGCGTTCGAGCCGGACACCGAAATGGATTTCGGCAAGCGCGGCGGCCGCTACACCGCGACGCAGACCGAGCTCGAATTGGAATACACGCCGACGCAATACATGCAGATCGAGCTTGGGCCGACGGTCTCCTACTACAACATCGGCAATGTGCCGGGCCTCGTGGACCGCACCAATGGCAGCCTCAACGGCTTCTCAGCCGACATCAGATCGCTACTGATCGACCGCGGGCCGAAGTCACCGTTCGCGGTGACGCTGTCGGTCGAGCCGGAATTTCACAGCCTGGACGAAACCAACGGCGACCGGGTGCAGAATTACGGCGTGGAGACGAAGCTCGAGGCCGATACCGAGTTGATCAAGAACCGGCTGTTCCTCGGTTTCAATCTGCTTTACGAGCCGGAGACGACGAAAGACGTCGACACCGGTGAATCCGACCTCGAATCGACGTTCGGCGTGTCGTCGGCGGTGGCGTATCAAATCGTCCCCAAGGTCCTGATCGGCGCCGACCTTTGGTATCTGCGGCACTACGAGGGACTGGGCTTCAATACGTTCACCGGCGATGCCGTGTATCTGGGGCCGACGTTTTTCTGGCAAATCGCGCCGAAGGTGCTGGTGAGCGCCGCCTTCGAAAGCCAAGTCGCGGGGCATGAGGTCGGGGTGGTGCCGGCGCTCGACTTGACGGATTTTTCCCGCCAACGCGCGCGGCTGCTGCTCGAATTCGAATTTTAGATCATGCTCTATCAGAACGCGCCGACGGGCGCTGTGACAAACGGAACCTGCAGGAGGAAAGCCATGCAGCCGACTTTGGCGTTTCGTAAAACATGTTTCGCGCTCCTCGCCATCGCTGTCGCGCTAACGGCCGCGGCGTCTCGTTCACGTGCGGAGCCGAGCGCGACGGTTGCCATCTCGGTCAAAGGCCATCACTTTCAGCCGGCGGAAATCCATGCGCCGGCCAATCGGCCGCTGGCGATCCACGTCAAGAACCTCGACGCAGCGCCGATGGAGTTTGAAAGCGTGTCGCTGCGGGTGGAGAAGGTCATCACCGCCGGCAGCGAAGGCGTCGTCAATGTCCGTGCGCTCTCGCCCGGCCGGTATGAATTCTTCGACGACTTCCACCAGGAGACCAGGGGCTTTCTCGTGGTACAATGACCCGAGGCCGAAAAACACGGCCGGAGGAAAGCACGAATGACAAATGCCCTGCACGACATGGCGATGGGGACTTTCACGCCGTTGTTGCGCGTCCTCTCCAGCCTGCTCGACAAGGGCGCGGAGCACGCAGCCGCCAACAAGCTCGATATTGAAACGCTGCTCGCCGCGCGGCTGGCGCCCGACATGTTTCCGCTGATCCGCCAGGTGCAGACCGCCTGCGATCACGCCAAGGGCGCCGCGGCGCGGCTCACCGGCCAGACTGCGCCGCGCTTCGAGGACGACGAAAAGACGCTGCCCGAGCTCAAGGCCCGGATCGCGAAGACGATCGATTATCTGGCGACGTTTTCGCCGGCCGACTTCGAAGGCGCGGCGGATCGCGTCATCCGCTTTCCGCTGCAGGGCGTCACGGTGGAAATGACCGGCCTGCAGCTGCTGCGGGACTGGTCGCTGCCGAATTTCTATTTTCACGTCGTCACCGCCTACGACATCCTGCGCCACAACGGCGTCAATCTCGGCAAGCGGGATTTCATGAGCCACATCGGCTACGCCATCCGCCAGCCGGCGTGAGCGGAGGGCGTTATTATCCTCGTCATTGCGAGGAGCGTTTGCGACGAAGCAATCCAAAGTCGGCGGCAAAGAAGCTGGATTGCTTCGCTTGCGCTCGCAATGACGAGCTGAAACAAGCTCAGTGCCTCGCCCGCCCGTACTTGCGCGGGCCGGTGTCGGTGACGCCGAGATGGGTTTCGAGCGCGGCGCGGTCGGCGGAGAGCGTCGCGCTGTCGGCCGCGTGGACCACTGCGCCGCGCTCGATGATGACGGCGCGGTCGGTGACGCCGAGAATCTTTTGCGCGTTCTGCTCGACCAGGATGGCCGACATGCCCTCGTCGCGGATGACGCGGCGCAGCGCCGCGAGCAATTCCTCGACGATGATCGGCGCCAGCCCCTCGAGCGGCTCGTCGAGCAGCATGAACGCGCGGATTGAGCACCAGCGCGCGGCCGACCGCGAGCATCTGCTGCTCGCCGCCGGAGAGCTGGTTGCCGAGATTCTGCCGCCGCTCGGCGAGCCGCGGAAACAGCGTCATAGACCTTGTCGGTGGTCCAGCGGCCGGGCCGCGCGACCGCGGTGAGGTTTTCGTGCACGGTGAGCGATTTGAAGATGTTGCGCTCCTGCGGCACCCAGCCGACGCCGGCGATGGGCGCGCTGATCCGGCCGCAGCCGGGTGATGTCGGCGCCGTCGAGCGTGATCGTGCCGCAGAAATAGCGGGTGACGCCGACGATCGGTATTGATCAGCGTGGTCTTGCCCATGCCGTTGCGGCCGAGCAGCGCCAGCGCCTGGCCTTCGACGCAGCGACAGCGAGACGTCGGAGAGCACCACCGCCTCGCCATAGCCGGCGGACAGCTGCTCGATGGTCAGACAGATCAGCCATCGAGCTCCTCGCCGAGATAGACCGCCTTGACCCGCGGATCGCGCGCGACCTCCTCGGGCGCGCCGTCGACGAACAGCGCGCCGTTGACCAGCACCGAGATGCGGTCGGCGAAGGAGAACACGAGGTCCATGTCGTGCTCGATCAGCAGCACGGTGACCTCGGCCGGCAGCGCCTCGATGGTGGCGAGAAGCTCGTGGCGCTCGGCCTCCGGCACGCCGGCGGCCGGCTCGTCGAGCAGCAGCACGCGCGGCCGGCAGGCGAAGGCGAGCGCGATTTCGAGCAAGCCGCTGCTTGCCGTAGGGCAGGATCGCGGTGCGCTCGTGCATGACGTCGGTCGAGCCGGAAGCGCTCGACGATTTCGACGATCTCGTCGGTGACGGCGGACTTCGGCCGCCGACCACGCGCCACCAGTCGGCGCCGGAGCCGAGCCGCTCGGAGACGACGAGCCCGATGTTCTCAAGCGGCGTGAGATCGAGGAACAGCTGATTGATCTGGAAGGTGCGCGCCATGCCGAGCCGCACCCGCTGGTGCGGCGCGAGCGTCGGTGATGTCGCGGCCTTCGAGCATGATGCTGGCCGGCGGTCGGCCTGAGCACGCCGGTGAGCAGATTGATCAAGGTGGTCTTGCCGGCGCCGTTCGGCCCGATCAGCGCGTGGCGCGCGCCCTTCTCGACGGCGAACGATTGACGTCCTGCGCCGCGAGGATGCCGCCGAAGCGCTTTTCCAGGCCGATGGTTTCGAGGATCGGCATGGTTCAGTGTCCATCGTTCAGCCGCCGTCGGTCGCGCTGCCGAGCGCGGCGGAACGCGGCCGGACTCGCGCCCACGCGCGATCGCCGAGCCGCGCCACGGCAGCCGCGCGCAGCGGCGATCCAGCCGTCCACGCGCTCGCGGCCGACCAGCACGATGACGCACGAGCACGAGGCCGATCCAGAACTGCCAGTATTGCGGCGTCAGGTCGGCGATCCAGTCCTGCAGGAACTTGATAGATCACCGCGCCGATCAAGCCGCCATAGAGATAGCCGGTGCCGCCGATGATGAGGACGAGCAGCAGATCGGCCGACCGTCGAGCGAAAGCACGTCGAGCGAGCAGAACGCGGTCGTCTGCGTCAACAGCGCGCCGGCGATGCCGGCAAAGCCGGCGGAGACCGTATAGATCGCGACCAGCCGCCATTTCACCGGAATGCCGATCGCCGCGGCGCGCAGCGGATTGCCTTTCAGCGCGCGCAGCGACAGGCCGAACGGCGAATAGACGATGCGCCGCGCCATGACGAAGCAGACGAACAGCACGATCAGGCAATAGACGTAGGCCGTGTGGCCGTACAGATCGAAGCGGAACAGCGCCGAGGACCGGGGCGATGTCGACGCCCTGCAGGCCGTCGGCGCCGCCGGTGATGTTGGAATAGCGGTTGGCGATCTCGCCGCAGCATCAGCGAGACGCCGAGCGTCACCATCAGCCGGGTCAGGTCCGAGCCGCGCAGCACCAGAAAGCTCGTGGCAAAGCCGAGCACCGCCGCGACCAGGCCGGCGGCAGACGAGCGCGATCGACCGGCTCGTTGATGATGCCGTATTTGGCGACGCAGGCCGGCGAAATAGGCGGCGAGGCCGAAAAACGCCGCATGCCCGAGCGAGATGATGCCGGCATAGCCGAGAATGAGATCGAGCGAGAGCGCGAACAAAGCAAGGATCGCGGTCTCGGTCAGGATCAGATGCTTGGTCGGGAAACAGCCAGATGCTGGCGAAGGCGAACAGCCAGAACGCGATCTCGAGCGGCGACCAGCCGCGCGCGGCGCGTCAGAAGAAGGCGGCGACGGCTTCGGCCAGCGGGTTCATGCGTCGCGTCACCGCGCGTCACCGCGACCGCCGCGG
The DNA here is from genome assembly GCA_963836095.1 of uncultured Pseudomonadota bacterium. Classification (GTDB taxonomy): domain Bacteria; phylum Pseudomonadota; class Alphaproteobacteria; order Rhizobiales; family Xanthobacteraceae; genus BOG-931. The sequence continues at coordinate 558,663 of CAWIHU010000005.1, read as the reverse complement.
GCGAACAGAGCCCTGCGGCCGCCAGATCAAGACGACGATCATGATGGTGTAGATGACGAAGGCGCCGAGCGTCGGCACATAATATTTGCCGGCGACGTCGGCGATGCCGAGCAGGATCGAGGCGAGGAACGGCCCGGTGATGCTCGGACGTGCCGCCGACCGTCACCACGATCAAAAAATAGATCATGTATTTGAGCGGAAAGATCGGATCGAGGCCGAGAATTTCGGCGCCCAGCGCGCCGCCCAGTCCCGCGAGCCCGGAGCCGACCGCGAAGGTGATGCCGAACACGGCGCCGACATTGATGCCGAGCCCGCGCGCCACGCGCTGATCGTCGACCGCGGCGCGCAGCCGGCTGCCGAACCGGGTCTTCGTCAGCACGAGCTGCAGGCCGAGCGTGAGGAGACCGCAGATCGCGATGATCAGCAGGCGATATTTGCCCATGCCGACGCCGAACACGTTGAACTGGCCCTGCAGCGCGTCCGGGATCTGCACGAATTGCTGCGACGATCCCATGATGTAATCGACGGCGGCGACCGACATGAAGACGAGGCCGATCGTGAACAGCACCTGGTCGAGATGGCTCTGGTCGTAGACGTGCACATAGAGCGTGCGCTCGAGGACAGCCGCCGATCACGGCCGTGACACAGGAAGGCGAGCACCAGACCGAGCACGAACGGCACACCCAGCCGGTTGACCAGGACGACGGCGATATAGCCGCCGGCCATGGCGAAGGACCCGTGCGCCAGATTGACGAAATTCATCAGGCCGAGCGTGACGGCGAGCCCGCACGCCAGCACGAACAGCAGCATGCCGTAGGAAACACCGTCGAACAGAACGGTCAGCATGATCGACCGAAGACCCCACACTCACGCGACAACGGCGCTGGCGGCCCCACCCTCACCCATCGGACCGTCTCGGGCCGGCTCGCCGCGGCAGCATCCGGCTGAGACTCACAACCACGGCCCTGCCGTCCTGGCAAGGTCTACGGCGGCGAATTTGCGGGACGCGGGGGCAAACCCCGCGTCCCGCGACGATCGTGCGGCTCGGCCCGCCGGCAATGCGGCGCGCTTTATTTCGGCATCGCGGCCTTGGCCGGATCCTTGACCGCCGGGAAGGTGGCGAATTCGACATTGTAGAGTTCGCCGTTCTTCTTCTCGACCTTGCGGATATAGATGTTCTGCACGATGTCGCGCGTGTCCGGGTCGATCGAGATCGGGCCGCGCGGGCTCTCCCAGCTCATGCCCTTCATCGCCGCGAGGAGCGAGTCGCCATCGGTCTTGCCGCCGGCCTTTTGAATCGCCGCATACATGAGGTGCATGCCGTCATAGGCGCTCACCGCCATGAAGTTCGGCCGCATGCCGCCATTCGCCTTCTTGAAGGCCGCGACGAAGTCCTTGTTCATCGCCGAGTTGTGATCGGCCGAATAGAGATGCGCCGTCACGGTGCCGATGACGGCATCGCCCATGCCGTTGATCAGGTCGTCGTCCATGACGTTGCCCGGGCCGATGATCTTGATGCCGGCCTTGTCGAGCCCGCGCTCGACGAACTGCTTGACGAAGGTGCCGCCCTGTCCCGACGGCACGAACACGAAGATGGCGTCAGGTTTGGCGTCGGCCGCTTTTTGCAGGAACGGCGCGAAGTCGGGATTGGCGAGCGGGACGTGGATGGAATCGAGGATCTCGCCGCCTTTCGCCGTGAATTCCGCTTTGAACGACTTTTCGGAGTCGAGCCCCGGCGCATAGTCGGAGACCATGGTGACGACTTTTTTGATGCCGTTTTGCGCCGCCCAATCCGCCATCGGCACGCTCGATTGGGGCAGCGTGAAGCTGGTGCGCACGATGTAGGGGGATTTCAGGGTGATGATCGAGGTGCCGGCCGCCGTGACGACCTCCGGTACCTTGGCCTCGGTCGCGAGCGGCGCCACCGCGAGCGCGGTCGGCGTCACGCCGAAGCCGGCGAGGAAGTTCACCTTTTCGTTGACGATCAGCTCCTGGGCGATGCGCTTGGTGTTGTCGGGCACCGCGCCGTCGTCCTTGAGAATGACCACGACCTTCTTGCCGGCGACGGTGTCGCCGTGCTGGGCCTGGTAAAGCTTGATCGCCGCGGATTCCTGCTTGCCGGTCGATTGCTGCTGGCCGGTCATCGGCAGGATGTAGCCGATCTTCACCGTATCTTCCGCATACGCGCAGGTCGCGGACAAACCAAGCGCGGCGGCAGCCGCGGCGAATAGATAGTGACGCACCATAGGGTCCTCCCCCTTGTTTCGCGATTTCGTACGCTTCGCGCGGTGCCATACCACATTCCGGCCCAACTTTGTCCAGGCCGCGCTTTGTCTCACCTCGCAGCGGGCACAGGGCGGCGTCGGGAAGGGTTAATGACCGCGCTGCCGCGAGGTGGCCAGCGTCGGTTTTGCTGCGCCGCAAAAAATTAAGGAGGCCCTGGATTGCGCCAGAGCCTCCCAACGGCGGGGCAGTGCCGGGTCTTCCGCCCAGCCGCTGTTTGCTTTGTTACTGCACGGTCTCGCCGTGCAGCGCGAGGTCGAGACCCTCACGCTCGACATCTTCGGTGACGCGCAGGCCGATCACCATGTTGACGATCCAGAGGATGATCAGCGTCACGACGACGTTGTAGACCACGACGATGCCGACGCCGATGAGCTGGTTGAGCACTTGGCCGGCATTGCCTTCGATGAGGCCGGGAGTGCCGCCATACTCGTTGATGGCAAACACGCCGGTCAGGATGGCGCCGGTGGCGCCGCCGACGGCGTGAACGCCGAAGGCATCGAGCGCATCATCGTAGCCGAAGAAGTGCTTGAGGCCGGTGACGCCCCAGTAGCAGACGATGCCGGCGGCAACGCCGATGGCGAACGAGCCCATCGGACCGACGAAGCCCGAGGCCGGCGTGATGGCGACGAGACCGGCGACGGCGCCCGAGCAGATGCCGAGCACCGTCGGCTTGCCGCGCATGATCCATTCGACGATCATCCAGGTGAAGCCGGCGGTGGCGGTGGCAAGATGCGTCACGGTCATCGCCATGCCGGCCTGCATCCCCGCGCTGACGGCGGAGCCGGCGTTGAAGCCGAACCAGCCGACCCAGAGGAGCGAGGCGCCGATCAAGGTGAGCACCACATTGTGGGGCGGCGCGGTCTCCTTGCGCTTGCCGAGCATCAGCGCGGCCATCAAGCCGGCCGTGCCCGAGTTGACATGCACCACCGTGCCGCCGGCGAAGTCGAGAACGTGAAACTTCGCATCGGGGTTGGCGCTGTTGAGGAAGCCGTCCGGCCCCCAGACCCAGTGCGCGACCGGCGAATAGACGAAGATCGCCCACAGCCCGATGAACCACAGCATGGCGGAGAACTTCATGCGCTCCGCGAACGAACCCGCGATCAGCGCCGCGGTGATGATCGCGAAGGTCAGCTGGAACATCGAATAGACGGTCTCGGGGATGGTCGGCGCCAGCGGGTTGGGATTGCCGATACCCTTGGAGATGTCGCTGACGATGCCTTGGAGGAAGGCGCGATCGAGCCCGCCGATGAACGGCGTGCCGGAGCGAAACGCCAAGCTGTAAGTGAAGAACAGCCATAGAATACTGATCAGGCAGGTAATGGCGAAGCTCGTCATCACCGTGTCGCCGACGTTCTTTTTGCGCACCATGCCGCCGTAGAACAAGGCGAGGCCGGGGATGGTCATCATCAGGACGATGGCCATCGAGGTCAGCATCCAGGCGGTGTCGCCGGAGTTCGGCGTGCATTTTTCCAACGTCTTGGCATCGCACGCCGGTGGCGGCGCTTCAGCGGGAGCCGCCGCCGGCGCTGCGGCCGCGGGCGCTGCGGGCGTAGGCGTCTGCGCGTAGGACGCATGGAATGTCGGCAAGCTCAGCACGACGGCGAGCAACAGCGCTCCGGCGAGAGCGAAGAGCCCCGCACGCGAAAATCTCTTCAAATTCATGATTTCACTCCTGTTCGTGCGGGTTTGCCTAGAGGGCCGCGGCATCGGTTTCGCCGGTGCGGATGCGGACCGCATGGTCGAGACCGAACACGAAGATTTTGCCGTCGCCGATCTGCCCGGTCTTCGCCGCCGTGCTGATCGTCTCGATGACCTTGTCGACCTGGTCGGATGCGCAGGCGATTTCCAGCTTGATCTTGGGTAGAAAGCTCACGGCGTATTCCGCGCCGCGGTAGATTTCGGTATGGCCCTTCTGCCGCCCATAGCCCTTCACCTCGGTGACGGTCAGCCCCTGAACGCCGATCTTGGTGAGCGCGTCGCGGACCTCGTCGAGCTTGAAGGGCTTGATGATGGCCATGACGATTTTCATTGGTTCGATCTCCCGCTGCCCGCGCTGCAATGCACAGATTTGGGCAGACCCATTACGATGACCGCGCAGGAATCAGCCCCCCGCGGCAGTGACGCCGGCTTAGGAATCAAGCCCCGTGCCAGTTGCTGACAATGTTGCGAAAATAGCGGTAATTCAGGGAATCCCGGGTGATTCCGCGGCGCGTCATAAACCATCACGCTCGTGAGTAAGGGTACGGCACGGCGTTCGCTCAAACATCGGACATGTTGCACAAAAAATATGCAGCGGATGTGCAGAGCCGCCGAAGAGCCGTTATTGCAGGGCTTCACCATGCTGGGTGACGTCCAATCCTTCGATCTCGCTCTGTTTGTCGACACGGAGCGGAATGAACGCCGCGACGGCCTTCAGCAGGATAAAAGTGGCGAAGGCGGACCACGCCAATGTGACCGCAATTCCGTAAAGCTGGATTGCGACTTGGGCGCCATTGCCCTCGACTAGGCCACTGACCCCGCCGACCGAGCGGGTGGCGAAGACCCCGACCAACAGCGTCCCGACCACGCCGCCGACGCCGTGAACGCCGAACACGTCGAGCGAATTGTCGTAGCCGAAATAGAGCTTGAGCTTGGTGCAACTCCAGAAACACACCGCGCCGGCGACCAGCCCGATCACCACGCCGTGCCAGGGCAGGACGAAACCCGACGCCGGCGTGATGGTGCCGAGCCCAGCCACCGCTCCCGAGATCATGCCAAGCACCGAGGGCTTCCCGCGCGTCCACCATTCGAGCGCCATCCAGGTCAGGGCGCCGGTCGAAGCCGCAAGGTGGGTGCTGACGATCGCGAAGACGGCGCGCGAATTGGCGGCCAGCGCCGAGCCGCCGTTGAACCCGAACCAGCCGACCCAGAGAAGGCCGGTGCCGATCACCGCCAGCGTCAGATCGTAGGGCGCGAAATTGTCGTGGCCGTAACCGCGGCGCGCGCCGAGCACGATCGCGGCGACGAGACCGCCGACGCCGGCATTGACGTGAACGACCGTGCCGCCGGCGAAGTCCAGCACACCGGCCTTGGCGAGAAAGCCGCCGCCCCAAATCCAGTGGGCGATCGGTACATAGACGAAGATCAGCCAAAGGCCGGCGAACCAAAAGAATGCCGAGAAACGCATGCGATCGGCGACCGAGCCGGCGACCAGCGCCGCCGTGATGACGGCGAACGTCATCTGGTAGAGCATGAACAAGGATTCCGGAATCGTGTTGGCGAACGGACTGATCGCGTCCATCGCCATGCCGCGCAGCAGCAAACGATCCAGGTCGCCGAGCAGCGGAGCGTCGCCGCCGAACACCAGCGTGTAGCCGAGCGCGGCCCAGAGAATCGAACCCAGCGCGGTCGCGGCGAGGCTCTGCGCCATGGTGGCGAGGACGTTCTTCTTACGCACCATGCCGGCGTAGAAAAGGGCCAATCCCGGGATCGTCATCATCAGGACGAGGGCGGTCGCCGCCATCATCCAAGCGGTATCGGCGGCGTTGATCTGGGCCGAGATTTGCGCCGCGGGCTGGGCCGGGGACTGCGCCATTGCCGCGCCTCCGGCAAATGCCGTGAGCACTCCAACCACGGCCATCGTTCGTGCGACGATGGCACGTACAACAACGGCGCGCCTCGGCACCTTCATCGGTCCCCCCGGGATTTTTTTGAACTTTAGAGCGCGTCGGCGTCGGTCTCGCCGGTGCGGATGCGCACGGCGTGATCGATCGGTGCCACCAGGATCTTGCCGTCGCCGATCCGTCCTGTTTTGGCGGAGGTGGTGATCGCGTCGACCACGCGGTCGGCATCAGCCGCGGCGACCGCGATTTCGAGCCGGACCTTGGGAAGGAAATTCACGGCATATTCGGCGCCGCGATAAACTTCGGTGTGCCCCTTCTGCCGGCCATATCCCTTGACCTCGGTAACCGTCATGCCACGTACGCCAATGGCCGACAGGGCATCGCGTACGTCTTCGAGTTTGAACGGCTTGATGATCGCGATCACGAGTTTCATGCATCATTTCCGGGCTGGTCCGCCGAATGGACATGCATACGATAGCGGCAACAAGACCAAAAATTAAGCGATAAATTTCGGACGATAGCTTTTCATTCTCAAGGCTTGGCCCGGCGTTGCCGCAGCAGCCCTTCCTGGGCCACCGAAGCCACCAGCCTGCCGTCCGCCGCAAAGATGGAGCCGCGCGAAAAGCCGCGGGCGCCGTTGAAATTCGGGCTGTCCTGCGAATACAGCAGCCATTCGTCGGCGCGAAACGGCCGATGGAACCACAGCGCGTGGTCGAGGCTCGCCGCCATGATGTCCTCGTTGAAGACGGATTTGCCGTGCGGAATGAGGGCCGCGTCGAGCAGCGTCATGTCCGAGGCATAAGCCAGCACGCACTGATGGATGGCCGGCTCGTCGGGAAGGCGGCCGTTGGAGCGGATCCAGACGTGGAAGCGGCCGCCCTCGAGCTTTTTGCCCAAATAGCGCTCGTATTCGACCGGCCGCAGCTCGATCGGGCGTTCGCGCTCGAAATAGCGTCGAACCGCTTCGGGCATCAGCGGCAGCACCCGCGCCTTGACTTCGGCCTCGCTCGGCAATGCGTCGGGCTTGGGCACGTCGGGCATCGGCAGTTGATGGGAGTAGCCGTCCTCAGCGCCGTGGAACGACACTTCCATGGAGAAGATCGCCTGGCCGTGCTGAATTGCCGTGACGCGCCGCGTGGTGAAGCTCTTGCCGTCGCGAATGCGGTCGACCTCGTAGATGATCGGCACCTTGGGATCGCCGCCGAGCAGGAAATAAGCGTGCAACGAATGCGGCGGCCGCTGCGCCACCTCATCGACCGTGCGGCAGGCCGCCACCAGGGATTGACCGATCACCTGGCCGCCATACACGCGTTGCCAGCTCGTTGGCGGCGAACGCCCGCGGAACAGGTTGACCTCGAGCGGTTCGAGATCGAGGACGCCGAGAACATCCTGAATTGCCGACATGAAGCATTTCCCATCTGCCGTCGCGCCGGCCTCGCCGTCGCAAGGACGACCGATGGCGAATTCGCGAGGCGTGTCGGACGATGCTATGCTGCCTGCCGGCTGCGGTCCAGAAATGGTCGGCCGTCAGCCGAGAACTCCGTTGAGGCGTCATGACCCGGGAAAACGCCACTATCGATATCCTGATCGCCGGCGGCGCCTTCGCCGGGCTGACGTTGGCCATCGCATTGCGTCAGGCGCTGGGGCCGTCCTTCGCAGTCGCTGTCGCCGACCCGACGCTCGGCACGAGCCGTGACGACGACGAGCGCGCCTCCGCGATCGTCGCCGCTGCGCGCCGGCTCATCGAGACGATCGGCGCCTGGCAAAACATTGCCGACAAGGCGCAGCCGATCCTCGACATGGTGGTGACCGACAGCCGGCTCGACGACGCGGTGCGCCCGACCTTCCTGACCTTCGCCGGCGACGTTGAACCCGGCGAGCCATTCGCCCATATGGTCGAAAATCGCGACCTCCTCGCGGCGCTCGAGGCGAAGGCGAGGGAAGTCGGGGTCTCGTTGCTGGCAACCGCGGTCGCACACTTCTCTTACCCTCCCCTGGAGGGGGAGGGTCGACCGCCGGCAGGCGGTCGGGGTGGGGTGATCGCGGCGCCGCCGAGCACCCCACCCCGCTCGCTTCGCTCGCGACCCTCCCCCTCCAGGGGAGGGTGGAGGGAGCCGCGTAGCTCTACACAGCAAATCAACGTCACACTCGCTGACGGCACCGTGATCGCGGCGAAGCTCCTGGTCGCCGCCGACGGCGCTCGTTCGTCGATCCGCGAGCACGCCGGCATCCAAACCCATGGCTGGTCCTACGGCCAGTCGGCGATCGTCACCAACGTTACCCACGAGCGACCGCATCACGGGCGCGCCGAGGAGCACTTCCTGCCGTCGGGGCCGTTCGCGATCCTTCCGCTCAAGGGCAACCGGTCGTCGATCGTGTGGACCGAGCGGACGGCCGAGGCGGAACGCATCATGGCGCTGCCGGACGCGGCGTTCCGCGCCGAGCTCGAACGCCGCTTCAAACTGCATCTCGGTGAGATCACGTCGGTGAGCGCCCGCCGCGTGCACCCGCTCGGCTTCTTCGTCGCCCGCTCTTTCATCGCCGAACGCATCGCGCTGGTCGGCGACGCCGCGCACCTCATTCATCCGATCGCCGGGCAGGGGCTCAATATGGGACTGCGGGACGTTGCCGCGCTGGCCGAGGTGATCGTCGATGCGGTGCGCCTCGGGCTCGATCCGGGCACGGCCGACGTGTTGGAGCGCTATCAGCGCTGGCGGCGCTTCGATACGATGTCGATGGGCCTTGCCACCGACGGCCTCAATCGCCTGTTCTCCAACAGCTCCGGCGTGCTGCGCGTTGCCCGCGACATCGGTCTCGGCCTGGTCGATCGCGTGCCGGACCTCAAACGCCTGTTTATCCGTGAAGCGGCGGGGCTGGTCGGCGAAGTGCCGAAGCTGCTGCGCGGCGAAACACTCTGATCCCCTTTGCCGTCGCGGCCGGGCTGGTCGATTATGATGTTCAACCACATCGCCGTCATCGGCGCCGGTTCGTGGGGCACGGCGCTCGCGCTGTCGTGCCGGCGGGCCGGGCGGCAGGTCACATTGTGGGCGCGCGACGCGGCGAACGCCGCCGAGCTTCGGCACAAACGGCAAAGCCTGTATCTGCCCGGCGTGACCCTCGATGAGGGCATCGCGATCGCGCCCGACATCGCCGATGCGGCGCGGGCAAACGCGATTCTTCTGGTGGTCCCGGCGCAAGAGGTGCGCACAGCCGCCACGGCGCTGGCGCCGCTGATCGCGGACGGCACGCCGCTGATCGTCTGCGCCAAAGGCATCGAGCGCGGCAGCAAAAAATTCATGAGCGAGGTTGTCGCTGAGTGCGCGCCGCGGGCGGCGCCGGCGATCCTGTCCGGGCCGAGCTTCGCGACCGACGTCGCGCGCGGGCTGCCGACCGCGGTGACGCTGGCCGCGCCCGACGGCACGCTTGCCGCCGCGTTGGCGCAGGCGATCGGCTCGGCCAGCTTTCGGCCCTATCATTCGACCGACATGCGCGGCGCCGAGATCGGCGGCGCCACCAAGAACGTGCTGGCCATCGCCGCCGGCGTCGTCGCCGGCCGCGGCCTGGGCGCCAGCGCCGCGGCGGCCCTGACGACGCGCGGCTTCGCCGAGTTGGTGCGGTTCGGCAGGGCCTATGGCGGCAGGCTCGAGACCATGACGGGGCTGTCGGGCCTCGGCGATCTGATCCTCACCTGCTCGAGCCCGCAATCGCGCAATTACAGTTTTGGTACGCATCTCGGCCGCGGCCAAAAACCGCACGAGATTCATGGCGGCCTGGCTGAAGGCGTCTTCACCGCGTCGGTGCTGGTCGAGATGGCGCGCGAGCGCGTGGTCGACATGCCGATCTCGGCCGCGGTCGCCGCGTTGTTGAGCGGAGCGATCAGCGTCGACGAAGCGATCGACTCGCTGCTGTCGCGGCCATTCAAGGCCGAGGGATGAAACGGGAGGAAATGACCATGGCTTACTGGCTGTTGAAGTCCGAGCCGGACGTGTATTCCTGGGAAGACTTCCGCAAGTACGGCGCCAAGGGCGACGCCTGGACCGGCGTGCGCAATTTCACCGCCCGCAAGCACCTTCAGGCGATGAAGAAGGGCGACAAATTTTTCTTCTATCACAGCGGCGGCGAAAAGCAGGTGGTCGGCATCGGCGACGTGATCCGCGAGCAGTTTCCCGACGCGACGGCGGGGAAGGACGAGCCTTGGGTCGCGGTAACCGTAAGCGCCGGCGAGCCGCTGCCGCAGCCGGTGACGCTCGCGGCGATCAAGGCTGAGCCGAAGCTCGACGACATGGCGCTGGTGAAGTATGCCCGGCTGTCGGTGCAGCCGGTGACGGCGGAGGAGTGGAAGCTCGTCTGTAAAATGGGCGGCGTCAAAGCCTGACAGTTTCGTGACGGGCTTGCGTCGTGACGGGCTTGCCCCCGGCGGGTTTTGCTGCGCCGCGGCCGGGTCCGCGCCGACGGTTTGCCGCATCGACCGCCGCGTCCGAAGCCAACCACAGCCTTGTCGCTGGTCCGCCCGTCATCGCATAATAGGCGCTGAGAGGACGGTTCGACACATTAGACCATGAGCCAATTCAATTGATTTGGATCATGGTCTAGTCAGCCCGCGTCGGGCGTGTTGCGCCTGGAGGAAAACAACAATGTCGGACAAGGTTTACGAAGTTCCCGCCGAGTGGGTCAAACGCGCCTTTATCAAGGACGCCGATTACAAGAAAATGTACGAGCACTCGCTCGCCGACCCCGACAGTTTCTGGGCCGAGCACGGCAAGCGCATCCACTGGTACCGGCACTTCACTAAGGTCAAGCACACCTCGTTCGACCGCCACAATGTGTCGATCAAGTGGTTCGAGGACGGCACCACCAACGCTGCGTACAATTGCATCGACCGCCACCTCGCCCACCGCGCCGACCAGGTCGCGATCATCTGGGAAGGCGACGACCCGAAGGATTCCAAGCACATCACCTACCGCGAGCTGCACGACCAGGTCTGCCGCCTCGCCAACATTCTGCGCAACCGCAACGTCAAGAAGGGCGACCGCGTCACCATCTATCTGCCGATGATCCCGGAAGCGGCCTATGCGCTGCTTGCCTGCGCCCGCATCGGCGCGATCCATTCCGTGGTGTTCGGCGGCTTCTCGCCGGACTTGCTCGCCGGCCGCATCGAGGACTGCAAGTCGAACGTCGTCATCACCGCCGACGAAGGGCTGCGCGGCGGCCGCAAGGTCCCGCTCAAGGCCAATACCGACGCGGCGATCGACAAGGTCGGCGGCGTCGACCACGTCATCGTCGTCAAGCGCACCGGCGCCCCGGTCAACATGGTTCCCGGCCGCGACGTTCGGTACCACGAGGCCGCCGACATGGTGACGAACGAGTGCCCGTGCGCCGAGATGCACGCGGAGGACCCGCTGTTCATCCTCTACACCTCAGGCTCGACCGGAAAGCCGAAAGGCGTGCTGCACACCACCGGCGGCTATCTCGTCTACACCGCGATGACGCACCAATACGTGTTCGACTATCACGACGGCGACATCTATTGGTGCACCGCCGATGTCGGCTGGGTCACCGGCCACAGCTACATCGTCTATGGCCCGCTGGCGAACGGCGCCACCACGCTGATGTTCGAGGGCGTGCCGAACTATCCCGACGCCTCGCGGTTCTGGGAAGTCATCGACAAGCACAAGGTCAACATCTTCTACACCGCGCCGACGGCGATCCGCGCGCTGATGCAGTCGGGCGATGCGCCGGTGAAAAAGACCTCGCGGGCGTCGCTGCGGCTGCTCGGCTCGGTCGGCGAGCCGATCAATCCGGAAGCGTGGGAATGGTATCACCGCGTCGTCGGCGACGGCCGCTGCCCGATCGTCGATACCTGGTGGCAGACCGAGACCGGCGGCATTCTCATCACGCCGCTACCGGGCGCGACCCGCCTCAAGCCGGGCTCGGCGACGCGGCCGTTCTTCGGCGTCATCCCGGAAGTGGTCGATGCCGAGGGCAAGGTGCTGGAAGGCGCGGCGACCGGCAATCTCTGTATCGCCGATTCCTGGCCGGGGCAGATGCGCACGGTCTATGGCGACCACCAGCGCTTCGTCGACACCTACTTCTCCGCCTATCCCGGCAAATACTTCACCGGCGACGGCTGCCGCCGCGACGCCGACGGCTATTACTGGATCACCGGCCGCGTCGACGACGTCATCAACGTCGCCGGCCATCGGCTCGGCACCGCCGAGGTCGAGTTGGCGCTGGTCGCCCACCCGAAAGTCTCCGAGGCCGCCGTCGTCGGCTATCCGCACGACATCAAGGGCCAGGGCATCTACGCCTATGTCACGCTGATGAACGGCGAGGAACCGACCGAAGCGCTGCGCAAGGAACTGGTGCAATGGGTGCGCACCGAGATCGGCCCGATCGCCTCGCCCGACCTCATCCAGTTCGCGCCCAATCTGCCGAAGACCCGCTCCGGCAAGATCATGCGCCGCATCCTGCGCAAGATCGCCGAGGACGAGTTCGGCAATCTCGGCGACACCTCGACGCTGTCCGACCCGGCGGTGGTGGATGACCTCGTCCATAACCGGCAGAACAGGAAGAGCGCGTAGCGGATCTGCGCCTGCAGGCAGCATCAAAAACTTGGCGTGCAACGGCGCGACGCGTAGGGTTTGTGCTTTGCACAAACTCGCTTTGGGCGCCGGAGCGGACTATGCTCGCGGCATGAACGCGCTGACCAAGCCGCGCATGAGCGTCGATGAATTCCTGACCTGGGCCATGAGCCAGCCCGGCCGGTACGAGCTGTTCAGGGGCGAAATTTATGCGATGTCACCCGAAACGGTCGGCCACGCCGAGCGCAAAGGTGCAGTCTATGCGGCTTTGCAAAGTGCGATTCGTCGACAAAAGCTAAATTGTCGAGTTCTTCCTGACGGCAGCACGGTTCGGATCGACGAAGCCACGGCCTATGAACCGGATGCCATGGTCTATTGTGGCCAGAAGCTTCCACCATCGGCGATCGAAGTCCCTAATCCCGTCATCGTCGTCGAGGTCCTTTCCCCCTCCACCCGTCAATTCGACGTTTCGATCAAGCTCGCCGGCTATTTCCGGCTGCCGAGTGTGGCCCATTATCTTATCGTCGAGCCGACGCAGCCGCTGATCGTCCATCACTCCCGCGGAACCGGCGAAACGATTCTGACCCACGTCGTCACCGAAGGCACCATCACCCTCGACCCTCCAGGCCTGGAACTCGCGGTCGCCGACCTCTACGCCGACTAAGCAGCATCGCGACGCCCGCGCGGATTGGTGCGCGCAGAACACACCAACGGAAAATTTGGGAAAACTTCACCGGTTTGCGCCAGCTTTGCTGAGCGGGCGCGGCCGATCGACTATCATACCGTTTACGTTCGCATCCGCGCGGGGCGGCGCGATTTGGGGGCAGTGAGCCATTGGGGCAGTCTCTAGGGATCTCAACCATGCAGCGGAAATTACTGGCTTCGGCCGCGGTCGCGGCCGTTTTCGGCCTGGTGGCGCTGGCGCCGATCCCGGCGCTCGCCAAGGGCGCAGTGGTCGCCACCAAGGACAGCTATTCGTCGGGCACCATCGTCGTGCGCACCAACGAGCGGCGGCTCTACCTCTTCATCGGCAACGGCCAAGCGATTCGCTATCCGGTCGGCGTCGGCCGCGACGGCAAGCGCTGGTCCGGCGTGACGAGCGTCGCCGCGATGTATCGCAGACCGGCGTGGTCGCCGCCGGCCGTAGTCAGGCGCGATCACCCGAACCTGCCGAACGTCATTCCCGGCGGTTCGCCGCGCAACCCGATGGGCGTCGCCGCCCTGGCGCTCGCCGGTGGCGAATACGCCATCCACGGCACCAACCAGCCGGGCTCGATCGGCCACTTCGTGTCCTACGGCTGCATCCGCATGTTCAACGAGGACATTTCCGACCTCTACAGCCGGGTCGATGTCGGCACCAAGGTGGTGGTGCAGTAAGCGTGTCCCGCAAAAGTCGGAACCGGTTTTTGCGAAAGGACACGCTCCAGACTAACACCAGCTGCCGCGGCGGCCGCCGTCATAGCGGCGCGCGAAGCCGCCGTTGAACAGCGCGGCGGACACGTCACTCGTGCTGCGGGTCGAGACCGCCGCGTCGACGCGGCCGCCATATTTGTCGATCCCGACTCGCGAAATGGCGACCCCGCCGTCCGCGAGCAGCGCGGTGAGCGCGGAACGCGCCGCCTCGGCCCGCACGCGCTCGTCGTCGCAGCGGGCATGAAGCTCCGGCGCGTCGATATCGCGCAGCCGCACCTTGGTATCGATCGCGATCCCCGGCCACACCTGCACCCGCGCCTCGAACGTGTCGCCGTCGATGACGCGCACCACCTCGGCCGGGTAGACCAGCCGCACTTGCGATATTCCTGAGTTCACGCCGGCAGGTGGCGCCGGTTCGACACCATCCGCGGGCTGCGTCGGCGCAATGGCGGCTGCAGCGCGCGGCGCCAGCGCGGGCCGGGCCACCGTACCGGCCGCTACGCCCAGCACGAACATTCCCGCCGCCAGGACATATATCCCGCCGCGGCGCGGCCGAGCGAAGGCAGCAAAGGCCGGATGGTGCGGCATGGCGAGCCCACTCTGAATGATTGTCGTGGTTCAGGAATCAATCATTGAGCGTGGGATTATATTCCGATATGTCGGGAATAAAGTCAATGCGGCGTGTCGGTCCGACCCGCTGCCGGGCTTAAAAATCCGACGTGATGCCGTTCACTTCCCAGTCGCCATAGCGGGTCGGTTCAGGGCCGCTGCGGCCGTTGATTTCCTTCGGCGCGTCCTTGGACCCTTCGGCCCCATCGTGGGCCGCGCGCCGCGCGGCGGCTTCAGCGAGCGCGCGCTGGGCCGCCGGCGTCAGCGGGGACGCTCGGCTACGCTCTCCGGGGCGTCGGCGGGAGGATGAAGGGTTTGCGGGTCGTTCGGCATCGGTTCGACTTTACGGGAGGGTGACTTGGTGTGACAGGAAGGCACGCGCGGAATATAGGGCGCAGGCACAAGGAATGCTCGATGAAAGCCGCGCGCAAGCCGCAACGACCAGCCGGCAACAAATCCGACCGAAGCGGGCCCGACAACAGCGCGGAGGTGCAAGGCCTCGCCGCCCGGCGCATCGCCGCCGATATCCTCGAGGCGGTGCTGCGCCGCGGCCGCGCGCTCGACGACCAGTTCGACGGCGCCGGCGCCCATCCGGGACTTGCCGCGCTCGCCGACCGCGACCGCGCGCTGACGCGGGCGCTGGTCGCGACCGTCATTCGCCGGCTCGGCACGCTGCGCCATCTGATCTCCGGCATGCTCGAGCACGGTACGCCGGCGCAGGCGCCGCGGGTCGAGACCGCGCTCCTCCTCGGCGCGGCGCAGATTTTGTTCCTCGACGTGCCCGACCATGCCGCCGTCGATCTCTCGGTACGGCTCGCGCAGGCGGATCGTTATGCCGCTCATTATGCCAAGCTGGTCAATGCGGTACTGCGGCGTCTGACCCGCGAAGGCAAAGCGCTCCTGGCCGGGCTCGACCTGCCCGTGCTCGACACGCCGCCCTGGCTGATGGCGCGCTGGATCGCGACCTATGGCGAAGACGACCGCGCACGCCATCGCCGCCGCCAACGGCCAGGAACCGGCGCTCGATCTGACGGTGAAAAGCGATGCAGCCGGCTGGGCGGAAAAGCTCGGCGGCCGCGTGCTGGCGACAGGTACGGTGCGGCTCGTCGCCCATGGCAACGTCACCGCGTTGCCGGGCTTCGCCGAGGGTGCCTGGTGGGTCCAGGACGCCGCGGCGGCGCTGCCGGTTCGGCTGTTCGGCGATGTGCGCGGCCTGCGCGTCGCCGATCTGTGCGCCGCGCCCGGCGGCAAGACGGCGCAGCTCGCCGCCGCCGGTGCGCACGTCACCGCCGTCGACCGGGCGCCGGCGCGGGTCGAACGGCTGCGCCAAAACCTGGCGCGGCTGTCGCTTGCCGCCGAAATCGTCTGCGCCGATGTCGAAAAATGGACGGCAGAGCCGTTCGACGCGGTGCTGGTCGACGCGCCCTGCTCGTCGACCGGCACCATCCGCCGCCATCCCGACGTGCCGTGGCTCAAGCGCGAGAGCGATATTATCAGCCTGGCGGGTTTGCAGCGCCGGCTCATGGCCCATGCCGCCACCCTGTTGCGGCCGGGCGGCACGCTGGTCTTTTGCACTTGCTCGCTCGAACCCGAAGAGGGCGTGGCCGTCGTCGCCGACCTGTTGGCGCGGGACAACAGCCTGCAGCGGCGGCCGATCACCGCGGCGGAGGTGTTCGGCCACGACGAATTCATCACCGCGGACGGCGATCTGCGCACCCTGCCGTGCCATTTTCCCGATGCCGATTTGCGCTTCGCCGGGGTCGACGGCTTCTACGCCGCCCGGCTGCAAAAGCTCTAGACCGTCGTTGGTTTGCCCCTTCGCTTGGCCGCCGCCATACCGTTCTTTATGGTGCCACCGATTCTTACATGTGGAATTGGCGGGCTGCGGATCGCAAGGGCTTGCGATCCAACATCGCCGAAGGAGGGGCGGGCGCGTCGATGTCGCGCGTTTCAGTCGCGAACCATGCAAGGCTGTCCTGGCTCGCGCTGCGCGGCGCAATGCGCCGGCTGGCCGGACGCCTCGACGGCCACCCGTTGCTGCCCTTCTCGCTAGGCCGGCTCAAGAACGACCGGCTCTTGATCGCGCCGCAGGACCTGCGCACCGCCGATCCGACCCTCGCCCACGAAATCTATGCCGGCCGCTTCGCCTTTGCCGGCAAAGTCGTCATCTGCGACGGCCGTTCGGTGTTCGAGATGGAACCGCCGTCGGAGGAATGGGCGACGGCGCTGTTCGGCTTCGACTGGCTGCGCCATCTGCGTGCCGCCGAGTTCGGCATCACCCGCGCCAATGGGCGCGCGCTGGTCGACGAATGGATCGCGCTGCAAGGCGCATGGCACCCGCTGGCGTGGCGGCCCGACATACTGTCGCGGCGCGTCATCTCCTGGCTCAGCCAGGCCACCTTGGTGCTGCAGGACGCCGATGTGCGCTTTTATCGGCGCTTCCTGCGCAGCCTGGTGCGCCAGGTGCGCTATCTGCGCCACACCGTCGGCGACGCCCATAGCGGCGTCGGGCGCATGCAGGCGACCGTCGCGCTCGCCTACGCCGCGCTCTGCGTCGCCGGGCAGGCGCGCCACATCAAATCCGCCACCGACCGCCTGACGCGCGAGATCGAGCGGCAGATCCTTCCCGACGGCGGCCATATCAGCCGCAATCCCGGCGCCGTCATCGAGCTGCTGCTCGAGTTCCTGCCGCTGCGCCAGTTGTTCGCATCGCGCAATATCGTGCCGCCGCAGGCGCTCCTCAACGCCATCGACCGCATGATGCCGATGCTGCGCTTCTTCCGCCATTCGGACGGGACGTTCGCTCATTTCAACGGCATGGGGGCGACGCCGGCCGATCAGTTGCTGACGCTGCTCGCCTACGACGAATCGCGCGGCGCGCCGCTGTCGCACGCGCCGCATTCGGGCTATCACCGCGTCGAGGCCGGCGGCGGCGTGCTCATCATGGATACCGGCCGCGCGCCGCCGGTCGAGATCAGCACCGAAGCCCATGCCGGCTGGCTCTCCTTCGAGTTTTCCTCGCCCAAGCACAGCCTCATCGTCGTGAATTGCGGCGTGCCGACCATGGCGCGGGCGCAATGGCGCCGCCACGCGCGCACCACCGCGGCGCATTCGACCGTCACGTTCAACGATACCTCCGCGGCGAGCTTTGCCGATACCGCCGCGTTCCGCCGCGTGCTCGGCGGCGCGCCGCTCATCGGCGGCCCGAGCCGGGTCTCGGTGACGCGCGAGAACCGGCCCGACGCGATCGCGCTGCGCGCCGCGCACGACGGCTACGCCAAGCCGTTCGGCATCGTGCACGAACGCACGCTGATGCTCGCCACCGACGGCACCCGGCTCGAAGGCGAAGAGGTGTTTCTCGCCGCCGACGGCGGTCCGCGCATCCGCACCACGCGCGACAATTATGCCGTGCGCTTTCACCTGCATCCGACGATCAAGGCGAGCAAGCTGTCCGACGGCCACGGCGTCATGCTGATGACGCCGAACAAGGAGGTGTGGACCTTCAACGCGCCCGACGCGCCGGTCGAGCTGGAAGACAGCGTCTATCTCGCCGGGACCGAGGGCCCGCGCCGCACGGTGCAAATGGTCATCCACGGCCAGGCGAGGCGCACGCCCCGCGTCGCCTGGACCTTGCGGCAGGCGAGCCCCGCCGCCGCCGCGACCTCGCGCCGCGTCCGCGACGAGGAGCCCAAGCTGCCGCTGTAACTTTTCCGCCGCTGGGCTGCGCGCGCCTGTGCGGCGGGACCCCTTCTACCTCCCCCGCGAAGCCAAGAGCGAGTAACAAGAGCGGGTAAAGAGAAGCCGCAATCAGCGAGTGAAGAGACAGAATGACCGAGCATTTGCGCCGCGCGACGCGCGCCCTGATCTCCGTTTCCGACAAGACCGGCATCGTCGAATTCGCCCAGACGCTCGCCGGCTACGGCATCGAGCTCGTCTCGACCGGCGGCACGCGGACGGCGCTGAGCGACGCCGGGCTTACCGTGCTCGACGTTGCCGAGCTGACCGGTTTTCCGGAAATGATGGACGGCCGCGTCAAGACCCTGCACCCGGCGGTGCATGGCGGGCTCCTCGCCATCCGCGCCAATGCCGCGCATGTCGAGGCGATGCAGCTTCATCACATCCGGCCGATCGATATTCTGGTGGTCAACCTCTACCCGTTCGAACAGACGGTGGCGCGCGGCGGCGACTTCGAGGACTGCATCGAGAATATCGATATCGGCGGCCCGGCCATGATCCGCGCCGCGTCCAAGAACCATATCGACGTCGCCGTCGTGGTCGAGCCGAGCGATTACTCAGCGCTCACCGATGAGCTCGCGCTGCATGGCGGCATGACAACGCTCGCGCTGCGGCGGCGGCTCGCCGCCAAGGCGTTCGCGCGCACCGCGGCCTACGACGCCGCGATCTCCAACTGGTTCGCCGCGGCGCTCGGCGAACCGGCGCCGGATTACCGCGCGTTCGGCGGCCGGCTGATCGAGGCGTTGCGCTACGGCGAAAATCCGCACCAGACGGCCGCATTCTACCGCAGTCCGGACCGCCGCGCCGGCGTCGCCACCGCGCTGCAGGTCCAGGGCAAGCAGCTCTCCTACAACAACATCAACGACACCGACGCGGCCTACGAATGCGTCGCCGAGTTCGACCCCGACCGCACCGCCGCCTGCGCCATCATCAAACACGCCAATCCCTGCGGCGTCGCCGAGGGCGACGACTTGCTCGACGCCTATCGCAAGGCGCTCGCCTGCGACCCGGTGTCGGCGTTCGGCGGCATCGTCGCGCTCAACCGCAGGCTCGACGCCGAGGCCGCGCGCGCCATCACCGAGATTTTCACCGAGGTCATCATCGCGCCGGCGGCGACCGAAGAGGCCATGGCCATCGTCGGCGCCAAGAAGAATTTGCGGCTTCTGATTGCCGGCGGCCTGCCCGATCCGCGGGCGGCGGGCCTGACCGTGAAGACGGTCGCGGGCGGGCTCCTGGTGCAGTCGCGCGACAATGCCGTGGTCGACGACATGACGCTCACGCCGGTCACCAAGCGCGCGCCGACCAACGCCGAATTGCGCGATCTGCGCTTCGCCTTCCGCATCGCCAAGCACGTCAAGTCGAACACGATCGTCTACGCGAAGAATGCCGCGACCGTCGGCATTGGGGCCGGGCAGATGAGCCGGGTCGACGCCGCCCGCATCGCCGCCCGCAAGGCGATCGACGCCGCCGAGGCGCTCGGCCTCGAGGAGCCGGCGACGAAGGGCTCGGTGGTGGCCTCCGACGCTTTCTTCCCGTTCGCCGACGGCTTATTGGTCGCGATCGAAGCCGGCGCCACGGCTGTCATCCAACCCGGCGGCTCGGTGCGGGATGACGAAGTGATCAAAGCCGCCGACGACCACGGCATCGCCATGGTGTTTACGGGGACCCGGCATTTTCGGCATTGATCGTCATTGCGAGGAGCAAAGCGACGAAGCAATCCAGAGTCACTGCCGCTGACTTCTGGATTGCTTCGCTTCGCTCGCAATGACGACAGCGCGATCACACCGCGCTGGTGATCCATTGCTGGAGCTTCGCCTTCGGCGCAGCGCCGACTTGGCGGGAGGCGAGTTCGCCGCCCTTGAACAGCATCAGGGTCGGGATCGACATGATGCCGTACTTCGCCGCGGTCGCCGGGTTTTCGTCGACATTGAGCTTGACGATCTTGACCTTGCCGTCGAGCGCGGTGGAGATTTCCTCGAGCGCCGGGGAGATCATGCGGCAGGGGCCGCACCATTCCGCCCAAAAATCCACCACGACCGGACCGCTCGCCTTGAGCACGTCCTGATCGAACGTTGCATCCGTTACCTTCTCGACCATGGAAAACCTCGTTGTTCGGCAGTCGTTGTTCGGGCAGTGGCAGATTCGGGCAGGGTGACGAACGTATGAACGGCACCCGGAGGCGTCAAGGGAACTTCACTCCCGCGTGACCCGGCCGACGATGGCGGCCAACGCGGCGCCCATCGCCGCCGCCGGCAGTTCGACCAGGCTTGGCCCACCGGTAAAGATCAGCGCGGCGCGGATGTTTTTTCCCGGGTAGATCGACGCCAGCACCGCACGGTAGAGCGCGAGCTGGGTGGCGTAGGGCTTGGGCACATCGTCCAGTCGGGTCGGGACGGCCTGGTCGGTCTTGTAATCGACGATCAGCACGCTCTCTTGCGTCACGGCAAGGCGATCGACCTGGCCGGCGACCTCGATTGCCGGCGCGCCGTTGCCGCGGGCGATGCGGCCGATGATCGGCACCTCGGCGCGGCTTCCCGGAGCGAACACCTCGGCGAATACCAGATCGTTGAGGATGGTGAGGGCCTGCCGCGCCAGCTCGGCCTGCTGGTCCGGCGGGGCAAATCCGCCCCGGCCCGCGCCAAATAGCCCTCGATCGCCGCCTTGCGGCCGGCAGCGGGAATATCCGGCAGCGCCTGCATCAGCCGGTGCAGGATGCGCCCGCGCGCCAGCGCCTTGTGCCGGTCGGCGGCAGTTGCCGCGACCGACAGCCGCGCGGCTCTCTTCCTCGTCGGCCAATGACGGCGACAGCCGGACCGCCCGCGCGGCTTGGGCAGCAACCGGCTGGCGCAGCCACGCCGGCAACGCCACGGCTGGCGGTTTGGCGGCACCCGCCGTTCCGGCAGCAGGTTCGGCCGAACCGCCGTCCGCGGATTTGCAGTAGCGAAAAACCTTCTCGCCGCCGTCGGTCTCCTCGACCAGGAGCGGCGCTAGCGCATCGCGCATGAGGTCGTACCAACAGCCTTTCGGCCGGGTCCGTTCGCCGTCGGCGCCGCAGATGATCAGCCGGTCGGCGGCGCGCGTCATCGCGACATAAAGAAGCCGGCGATATTCATGCTCCGCTTCCGCCAACGCCATGGCGCGAGAGGCCGCGACGACCGGCACATCGTCGTCCTTACGCCCGGCCCAGACGACGGCGCCGCCATCAAGCTCCAGAAGCCGCGGCGGCCGCGGGCCCATAGGCGCAGTCATGGTGTCGGCGAGAATGACGATCGGCGCCTCGAGGCCCTTGGCGCCGTGCACCGTCATCACCCGCACCTCGTCGCGCGCGATCTCCATGTCGCGCTTCACTTCCACGCGCGCCTCGCGCAGCCAGGCCACGAACCCTTGCAATGACGGCGTCTCGCGCCGCTCATAGTCGAGCGCGAGGTTGAGGAATTCGTCGAGCGCATCGTGCGCTTCCGGCCCGAGCCGGGCCAGGAAACGCCGCCGCCCGCCGCCGGCGCCGAGAAGATGCGCATAAAAGGCAAACGGCGTCTCGCGCCGCGCCAGTTGCGTCAGCGCGTCGAGCTGCGCCGCGGCGGCGGCGAATTTTTTTGTTTGTTCGTTTTGTTCAGTATCGGCGGCCTTGCGCGCGAGCGCCGCACGCAGCGACACACGGCCGCGGTCCCAGGCGATCGCGAACAGCTCCTCGTCGGAAAACGCAAACAGCGGGCTGCGCAGCACGGTCGCAAGCGCCAGGTCGTCCTGCGGCAGCAGCAGCGCATCGGCCAGCACCATCAAGTCCATGACCGCGATATGCTCGGTAAGAACGAGACGGTCGGCGCCGGCGACCTCGACGTTCTCGTTCTTCAAGGCGCGGATGATCGCCTCGAACAGCGGCCCGCGCTGGCGCACCAGAATGAGCACGTCGCCATAGCGCACCGGGCGGCGATCGGCGCCGACCGCGATGCCGTCGGCGACGAAGCCGCGCACGGTGCGCGCGATCCGCTGCGCGAGTTTGACGCGCGGGCTCGTCTCGTTGACGGTGTCGAACGGCGCTTCCCAGCCCTCGATGTCGTTGCGCGGATCGGGCTTTTCCGGCTCCCACACTTCGACCATGCCGGAGGGCTGATCCGGCAAGGCGATATGCGGTGGGAAGCCGCCCGTATCGGTGGTGACGCTCGCCGCGATGTGGCTCGCCTTGAACACTTCGTCCACGGCGCCGAGCACGCTGTCGCCGGAGCGGAACGAGTGCTCGAATTTGTGAAACACGA
This sequence comes from uncultured Pseudomonadota bacterium, assembly GCA_963836095.1. Taxonomy (GTDB): domain Bacteria; phylum Pseudomonadota; class Alphaproteobacteria; order Rhizobiales; family Xanthobacteraceae; genus BOG-931. Next base: position 536,184 of record CAWIHU010000005.1, on the reverse strand, counting down.
AATCGAGCCCGGCATTGTCGTGCGCGCTCTGGAAACGGCGGCGCATCAGCGCGAACTCCTTCGGCGCGGCGTTCTGGAACGAGAAGATCGATTGCTTCTCGTCGCCGACGGCGAAGATGGTGCGCCTGAGATCCCGCGCGCCCTTGCCGGCGGTGAACTCTGCGGTCAGGCGGGTGATGATCTCCCACTGCTTGGCGCTGGTGTCCTGCGCCTCGTCGATCAGCACGTGATCGATGCCGAGATCGAGCTTGTAGTGCACCCAGGCGGCGTCGACGTTTTCGAGGAGCGACAGCGTCTTGTCGATCAGATCGTCGTAGTCGAGCAGGCCGCGGCGCTCCTTCTCGGCGCGATAGCGGGTGAGCACGGCGTAGGCGACGGTGACGAGCGCGGCGCTGCGCTCGCGGCAGATGACGGCGTTACGCCGTTCGCGCAGCGCCCACACCCGCGCCTGCTCCTCGCACAATCGCTGCGCCAAGTCGGGATGCTTTCGGGCGAGGCTTTGGGTCAGAATATTGCTGCGCGGCTTGCAATTGGTGTCGATGAAGACTTTCAGATAGGCCTCGACGCGCTCGGTTCCGCGGGCGTTCGCCGCCTGGGTCAGGCGTTCGCCTTGTTCCTGATCGCGCACCGAGCCGGTCTTGCACAGCGCCGCGGCCGCGGCCCATTCGGACGGCGGCAGCAAAGAACCGTCGACGATTGCGGCATCCACTTCGGCTTGCGTCAGCGCTGGATCGACGCCGAGGGTCTGCGACAGCGCCGCGATTGCCTCCTCGACGCCGCCCGCGTTGATCGCCCAGCGGGCGATGCTGTCGCGGCGGCCGATCGCTTCGCGCACCACGTCGCGGAACGTCTGATCGGCGCCGGCGATCATGGCCGCCGCCAGCGCGCGGCCGAGCGGGCTGTCGGGCGCGGCGGCGCCTTCGAGCAGCACCGTGAGCGTGATCTGCTCCAGAAGCTGCACGTGGGCAGTGTCATCGAGCACGCCGAAGCGCGCGGCGACATTGGCCTCGAACGGAAACTGGTGCAGGAGCTGGGTGCAGAAGGCGTGGATGGTCTGCACCTTGAGTCCGCCCGGCGTCTCCAACGCCCGGGCAAACAAGCGCCGCGCCAGCGCCCGGCGCCGCGCGTCGGGCGGCTTGCCGCTGCGCTCGGCAATGGCGGCGTCGAGGGCCGCATCGTCGAGCGTGGTCCAGCGCGACAGCGTGTCGAACACGCGCTTCGCCATGTTGGCCGCGGCCGCCTTGGTGAAAGTGATGCCGAGGATTTTTTCCGGCTCGACACCAGCGAGCAGAAGGTTGATCACGCGCTGCGCCAGCACGTGGGTCTTGCCCGATCCGGCATTGGCGGCGACCCAGGCCGAGCATGACGGGTCGGACACCTCGCTCTGCAGGCGCAGCACGGCGGCAGGAATGATGCTCGGCGACCTCATTCGCCGCCTCCGACCTCATCGTCGACGCCGCCGGTCGCCGACCATTCCTTGACGCGGGCGAGATGGTCGTAATCGCCGTAATGCGTCTTCCACATCGGATGGACGAGCGAGCGATAGGGTTCGTTGTCGTCCTCGAAGCGGCGCGCCAGCGCGGTGAGTTTTTCCAGCGCGCGGTCGGCTTGCGAGTCCGGCGTACCGTCTTCGAAATCGATCGTTGCTTGCTTGCCGGGCGGTTCGCCGCCCTTGAGCGTGACATAGACGAGTTCGGCGACCGAGCCGCCCGCCGGGATCGGCTTGAAGCCGCCCCGGCGCAGCATCGCGGCTTCGAGCGTGAGCTGCGGGGCAAGCCCGGTGCGGACCTGCTTCTCGGTGCGCGCCGAGCCGGTCTTGTAATCGAGAATGGCGTAACGGCCGTCGCTGCGCCGTTCGATGCGGTCGGCGACGCCGCGCAGCCGAAACGTGCCGGCTTCGAGCGGAATCTCGATCTCGCCGCGGATCTCGGCGAGGAGTTCGGTGAGATTGGGCCGCCGGCCGGCTTCCCAGGCGCCGAACCAGCGCGCGATGCGCAGGAACCGCGGCCACCAGAAGGCGCGGGCCTCCGGAAAGGCGTCGAGCGCGGCGAAATACTCGCGCCCCAGCGCGACGAGTTCGCGCTCGGGATCCGCCGGCAGGCCATCGGCGAAACGCTGGGTGAAAACGCCGACGGCGGCATGGATAAACGTACCCCGTTCGGCCGCGCTCGGCGGCGCATCGACCGCATCGAGCGGCGCGAGCCGCAGCACGTGCTTGGCGTAGATCGTATAAGGATCGCGCAGCCAATGCTCGATGTCGGTCACCGACAGGCCGGCCGGCCGCGCGGCGCGCGGCGGCTTCGGCGCCGGCCGCGGCAACGGCGTTATTTGCTCCGGACGGTCGAGCGCGCGTCCCCAGTCGAGATAGACATTGCCGCGCGCGACCGACGGCCGGCCAGCGCTCGCCGGCCATGGCGGCGAGGCGCTGCACGAAGCGCGACGGCACGGTCGGCGCGCCGGCGAGCTTGGCGGCGCGGGTGAGGATGACCTCGCGCGCGCCGAGCAATTGCGCGAAATCGTGCGCCGAGAGGCCGATGCGGCGTTCCGGCAGATCGAGGCCGAGGTCCTTGCGCATCGGCCGGCTGAGCCAGGCGTCGGTCGCCGGTTCCGGCGGCCAGGTGCCTTCGACCAGGCCGCCGAGCACCACGCAATCGCTGTCGGTGAGCCGCGCCTCGAGCGGACCGAGGATACGCACGCGCACGCCCGGCTGCGGCGGCCGGCGCACCACGCGGCCGGCAAGCGCCACGGCAAACAGCTCGACGTAGTCGTACGGCGCGACGATCACACCAGCCGCGGCATCGCTCGCCGCCATTTCGTCGAACGCAGCGGCAAGCTTGGCGCCGGCCGGCCCGGCAAAGGCGACCTCGTCGCCGCCGTGCCGCGACAGCGCGGCCACCACGTCGCGATGGCGCGCGGCAAGATCGCTGAGCGGGCGCGCGTGTTGCCCGGCCGTTTCGAGCGGCGCCAGCGCGTCGGCGAGCCGGCGCACCAGATCGGCGGCGGCTGTGAGTTCGCTGTCGGTCAGCGTGGTGCGCGGATCGGACGGATGCAGGTCGACCGGCTCCTTGCGCCGGAATTTTGCCAGTTGCGCGCGAAACGCGGCGAGCGCGCTCGCAAACCCGGCCGTGCCGGCGCGCGGCCGCGGCCCGCGCAACACGGCGCGTTCCAGCGCAAGCGCGGCCGTCGCAACCTCGCCCGCATCGAGCCGCAGCAGCGGATGCTTTAGCAAGGCGAGCAGCGTCACCGGCGCGAGGCCGCCGAGCGCCGCTTCCGCCGCGAGCCGGGCAAACACACCGGCCGGCGTATCCATCAGCGCATCGCCGCCGGTATCTTCCGCCACGATGTTCCAGCGCGCCAGCGCGGCGTTGACGCGACGGGCCAGCGCCCGATCCGGCGTCACCAGCGCGGCGGTTTTGTCCTCACCCACCGCTTGGCGCAGCGCGACCGCGACGGCGAGCGCCTCGTCCTCGGCATTGGCGGCCTCGATCATCGTGACGGTGGCCAACGCCGCCTCGGCATGGGCTTCGAACCCCGGGTCGGCGGCGCGCTGCCGCCACAGGTCGGTCGCCGCCGCGGGGCGCAGCGCTTCGCTGACCAGGCGCTCGCGCCCGCACGGCGCCGCGAGCGTCGCGACGGCGTCGCGGGCAATGCCGATGCGCGCGAGCAACGCCTGCAGCGCGAATTGCGGATGGCCGGGAGCGGACGGCGCGTCCCTACCTTGCGCCAGCCGCGAGGAAGCGGAAGGCGGTGGCTCGCCGGCGATCAGCCGCCACGTCGCCTCGTCGAGATCGGTATCGAGGCCCGGCAGCACCACGGCACCGTGCGGCAGGCGCGCGACCATCGCGATCAGCTCCGCCGTGGCCGGGATCGAGCCGGTCGAGCCGGCCACGATCACCGGCGCGTCGGTGTTGCGGGCAAGGCGCGCCGTCTCCGCCTTGATCAGCGCGTCGCGGCGCGCCGCCGCCTCGATATGATCGCGCTCGCGCAGGATCGCCGGCCAAGCCTCGCGCGCGATCTGCAGGAATTTCAGCGTGAGCTGCCAATACGGATCGAGCGCGTCAGGCACCAGCTTGTCGAGCTTGTCCCACGGCACGCCGCGCATGGTCATGTCGTCGATCAAGCGCGCCAGATCGTCGGCCAGCGCGCACGCCGCCGCCGGCGTTTGCGCCACCAATGGAACGCCGCCGTCGGCGCGAACCAGGGGCGACTTCGCCCATTCGCTGATGAGCCGCGCCAGCAGCAGGCGCCGTTCGAGCCCGCCGAGCGCTGGCGGCAGCGCGAGCGCATCGGCCGCGACCGCGCCGGTCGCCGCCTCGGCGAACGCGATTTCATCCTCGTCGATATCGCCGATGGCGACGATGCGCGGCAGGATGGCGGCGTCGTGCTGCAGAACGCCGAGGAAGGCGTCGCGGGCGAGCCGGCAGGCGCGCCGCGTCGGCAGATAAAGCGTGACAGCGGCGAGCGCCAGCGGATCGTCGGCGAGCCGAAAGCCGAGCCCGCCGCCGGTCAAGGCGGCTATCAGCGTCGGCAGAAACGGCGCCGACGGCGGAATCGTGAACACGCGTGGGGGCATCCCACGACCCTATCCGATTCGTAGGCGTAGCTCGAAGTGTTCTACCTCGCCCCCGCGAGCGCCGCCTCGGCCGCGGTGACCGCGTCGGGCGTGCCGACATGCATCCAAACGCCTTCGAGCCGCAGGCCGAACAGCCGGCCCTTTTCGCCGGCGCGCTCGAACAGCAGCGTGAGCGGAAACGCGCCCGCCGGCGCGTCGGCGAACAGCGCCGGCGTGAGGATGGCGGCGCCGGCATAGACGAACGGCACCACCTCGCGCTCGGCGCGGCGGCGCAGCCGGCCGTCCGGCAGCATGGCGTAATCGCCGCGGCCGGCATAGCCGATGCTGTCGGTCGTCGGCGCCAGGAGCAGCAGCGCGTCCATGCTGTCGGGGTCGAACGCCTCGGCGAGCCGGGCCAGATTGGGTTTGACGCCGTCGAGCCACACCGTATCGGAATTGACGAGAAAGAATGGCGCGTCGCCGAGTTCCGGCAGCGCCTTGGCGACACCGCCGCCGGTGCCGAGCAATTCCGCGCGCTCGTCCGAGATGACGACGTCGGGTCGCCGGCGCGGTGCCAGATGCCGCTCGATCTGGTCGGCGAGATAATGCACGTTGACGACGGCCCGTTCGACCCCGGCATCGGCAAGACGGTCGAGCACGTAATCGATCAGCGATTTTCCCGCGACCTCGACCAGCGGCTTCGGCACCTGGCCGTTGTGCGGCCGCATGCGCGTGCCGAGGCCGGCGGCGAGAACAAACGCCCGCGAAGGAGCCGTCATGGACCTTACCCCGTTCGCGCCATTATAGCCCATCCGGGGGTGGGACATGGATTTCGTACCAAGCCTCGAGGGGGGCCAGCGCCGGATGCGCCAATGAGCGCTGCAAATAGGTCCATAGGCGCGGCATGTGACGAAGATATTGCGGCTTGCCGTCGCGCCGCTCCAGCCGTCTGAAAATGCCGAGGATTTTGGTCGTCCGCTGCACCGTGAGCGTGGCGTAAAGCCGGGTGAACGACGCCATGTCGAACCGCGGATCGCGGACGCGGCGCGCGCGGGCATAGCGGCTGAGCAGCGCGACCTCGAGCGCTTCGGGCACGTCGACCCGCGCGTCCTGCAACAGCGAACCGACGTCGTAGGGCGCCGGACCGATCAGCGCGTCCTGAAAGTCGAGCACGCCGATGCGCGCGACGCCCTCGCGATCGGGCAGCCACAGCAAGATTCGGCGAATGGTAGTCGCGCAATACCCAGGTCGGCGGCGTCTGGATCGCCGGCATCAGCGCCTCGCGCCACAGCGCGAGAAATTCCTCGCGCGCCGCGTCGGTCGCCGCCGCCTTGGCCCCGACCAGATACCAGTCGAGCAACAGCTCGGCCTCGATCAGAAACGCCTCGATGTCGTAGCGCGGCAGCCGATACTCGCGCTGCGGCGCGGCGCGCAGCACCTCGGGCAGGCGCTGCCCGTGCAGCGCCGCCAGCACATCGACCGCGACCTGATACCGCTCCTCGATCGGCGCCGGCGGATCGCCGGCGACGATGCGGTCGTCGCCGAGATCCTCGACGAGGAGGAGGCCATGGTCGAGATCGGCCTGCAGCACGTCCGGCGCCGAGAAGCCGTGGTCGCGCAGCCCGGCCGCGACCGCGACATAGGGCACGACGTCTTCGGCGAGGTGCGCGATGGCGCTGTAGGGCTTGCCGTCGCGCACCGGCGGACCGTCGGGACGCCGCGGCGCGTTCATCAGGATCATGGTCTGATCCTCGAACGTGAGGCGTTCGTAGATGCGGGTCGAGGCGTCGCCCTGCAGGCGCTGGCGGCGGGCCGCGGCGAAGCCGGACTGATCGAGGAAGCTCTTCACCTGGCCGATGCGTTCCGCGCGCGCCGCGAAGGCGCCGTAGCCGACGATGCGGGCATTGCGGACGTCCGCGCCGAGCTGCGGCGCGAGCGTGAAGGTAATGTCGAGGCGGTCGGGAGGCAGCGCGCCGGCGGCACGGTCCGGCCATTCCAGCAGAACCACCGTGGCCTCGGGCAGATCGTCGAAGCCGAGCTCGGCGAGCTCGGTCGCGCCGCCGAGCCGGTAGAAATCGGCATGGACGAGCGGAAAGCGCGGCAGCTCGTAGTCCTGAATGAGCGTGAAGGTCGGACTCGGCACCTCGATAGTGTCGTCACCCGCGAGTAGGCGGATGAGCGCGCGCGCGAACGTGGTCTTGCCGGCGCCAAGGTCGCCCGACAAAGTGACGAGGTCGCCCGGCTCGAGCGCCATGGCGATGTCGGCGGCGAAACGGGCCGTCGCCGTTTCGTCGGCCAAAGTCACATTGAAGCCGGCGCCGCCGGGGGCGGTCGGAAACATGGCCGCGTTCCGTTACTTGTCCGGGTGATTTCTGTCCGGGTGATACTTTTCCGGGTGACCCAAATCCGGCGTGTCCGCCGTCGCCGCGTCAGCCGCGCCTGTCAGCCGTGGATGGCGACCAAAAAGCAGCAAATCGCCCAGAACACGCAGTATTCGTAACCGCCGACATTCCACAGCCACTTCCCCTGGCTATAGCGCCACACCGCCCAGGCGGCGACCGACAGAAACACCCCCTCCAACGTCGCGACGTAGCGCGTCTCGATCGCAAACACCATGCCGATCGCGCACACGATCTCCACCGCGATGCACGAATAGATCCAGGCCCACTGCGGATACAGCCGGAAATCGGTGTAGATCTTGTACGTCAGTTGGAGATTGCTCAGCTTGGCGTAGCAGTGCGGCAAGAGGAACAGGCCGCAGATCATCCGCAGGATGTTGAATTCGTTGGTCAGGTCGAAATTCTCAATGAGGTGCATGCCAGGTCCCCTGAGGCCGGATCAATTGCCAAACCCGATCCTCGTCCTCCGGCACGTCCTACACGAATCCATAGCCAAATTGTAGGCTTGGTCGCGATGACGCGACGCTCGAGCCGCGCTATCCGCCGTGCCTGGCGACGTAGCTGCTTCTTGACGTCATACCGCCCGCAAAAGCCGCTTCGCCCGATCCAGCGCGGTTGCGGCGATCGTCTGGAATCGATCTCGCACCTCCAACTCCGCGATTGCCCCTTTGACAAATTCAGGGTTTAGCCGGTCAAGAGCATCGATGGTCCGTGCGATCACACCGGGATATTGCCGCAAGGCAAGGATGATCTCATTGGAGTGTCGCTCCGCGGCGGCCGCGATATCGAATATGTCGCGCGGCGGCATGCTCGACCCGCGATGAATTATTTTCTTCGCTATGATTTCTTGAATGGTTTCAAGGCGAGTGGACCAGCCTTCTATTTCGCGCACCGTCACAGGATCGGCGGTTTTCGGGCTGTCGACGATGAAGTCGATTTCTCCGGCATCAAATACGATTTTTAGGAATTCCACGCCGTCACCAAAATAATCAAAAGGACGAATCGTGAACTGGAAGTCCCGCTTTTGAGGATCAAGGAGCCACCCGGAATAACTGCGCCCAGTGCTGCTTCGGAGAGCCGGTCACGCTGCAAGCGGGTAGGACGCGCCCGAATATTTCGCAAAAGCCTTAGCGGCTTCTACGAGCTGCGCGTGCGAAATGTCGAAGAGCGCGGCAAACTCGCACTGCAATTGGGGCTTCACGTCGCCAAAGAACGACGACATATGACCCGGAATCGTCTTTGCTGCTTCGGGATCCTTCAAGCAACGGGCAATCTCCTCCGCTGTCAGCTTCTTGCGGTGTGGTGCGTTGACCGTCGTCATAACAAGAGCCGGGTTCATCGGAATCACCCTTGCAAGACCCATATATGGCTCATTTTACAAGAGAATCAACGTCTGCGGAACCGCCCGGTCCTGCACAGCCTCACTCCGCCGCCGTCAGCCGGGCGGCGGCCGGAGCGCCGACCGGGAATACGCAGGTCACCGTCGTACCTTCGCCGACCACGGAATTGATCGTCACGGTACCGCCGTGCAACTCGACGAACGAGCGCACCAGCGACAGGCCGATGCCGGTGCCGCGATGATGTGACCCGAGCGAATGCGTCTCGAACCAGTCGAACACTTTTTCCATCACGTCGGGCGGAATGCCCGGACCGCGATCGCTGACCGAGAATACGACGGCATCGGCGCGCCGTTCGGCCTCGAGCGTCACCGTGGCGCCGGCGGGCGAGAAGCTCACGGCGTTGGCGAGCAGGTTGAACAGGATCTGCCGCAGGCGCCGCTCGTCGGCGATGAAGCTGCCGATGTCGTCCGCCGCTTCGATGTCGAGCACCAGGCCGGAGCCCACCAGCCGGTCCTGCACGCCCTCGGCGGCCGCCGCCATGGTGGCGCGGATATCGACGGCGCCGAGATTGAGCTGCATGCGGCCGGCATCGATGGTGGCGAGATCGAGGATGTTGTTGATGAGGGCGAGCAGCGTGTCGGTCGAGACCGTGATGTAGTCGAGATATTCGCGCTGCTTGGCCGCCAAGGCACCAGTCGCCGGGTCGCCGAGCAGATGAACGAAGCCGATGATGTTGGTGAGCGGCGAGCGCAGCTCGTAGGAGACGTGGTGCACGAAGTCGATCTTGATCTTGTCGGCGTCCTCGAGCGCCTCGTTGCGCTCGCGCAGCGCCCGCTCGACATTGACGCTGTCGGTCACGTCGTGGAACGTCACCAGGGTGGCGCCGTCAGGGAGCGGCACCGTGGTGCAATCGACCACGCTGCCGTCGCGCCGTTCGAGCCGGTCCTCGATCGCCGCGCGATTGTCGATGGCGGTGACGACGGCGCGCAGCGCCTGCCAGGTCGGATGATCGCCGTGCAGCGGCCGGCATAGCGTCGTGATCTTTTCGATGTGCGGGCGGTCGGCGAGCTGTTGCGGCGAGAGCCGCCACATGCGGGCGAAGGCGGCATTGTGCAGGCGAAGCCGGCCGTCGCTCGCGAACACGGCTACACCTTCCGCAAGATTGTCGAGGGTTTCGCGCTGAACGCGGATCAGCTCCTCGAAGCGCCGCTCGAGCTCGAGCCGCTCGGTCACGTCGGTGAAAAGATACGTCACGCCGCCGTCAGGGTTCGGCGTGGTGACGACGCGCAAGGTGCGGCCGTCGGGCAGGTGCCAGGTGTGGTCGGTCGCCTCGACGGCGCGATAGCTGTCCTGGAGCTGCGCCTTCCACTGTCGAAAATCCCTTTCCTCCGGCAGCTTGCGCGCGACCCGCAGCTCCTCCAGCAGCGCCGAATTGGTCGGGCCCTGATCGAGATAGGCGGCATCGAGATCCCACAGCGCGCGGTAGGCGGCGTTGTAGAACGTCAACTTGTGTTCGGCGTCGAACATGGCGACGCCGGTCGGCAGCGCGTCGAGCGTGCGGCGGTGGGCATCGACCATGCGGGCGAGCGCGCTGCGCATCAACTCCGCCTCGGTGGCGTCGATGCCGAGCCCGGCGCTGCCGGTCTCGGTGCGGAACTCCAGCACGTCGAAACTGCGCCGTGCGCCGGCGACGATGGCGGGCATCCGGCCGGCATAGGTGCCGCTCGCGCGGCGCGACTGCGCGATGGCCTCGCGCGCGGTGCTGTCGAGCAGTTCCAGATGCCGCTCGACGGCGTCGCCGGCATCGCGCGCCTCGACCGCGCGCGCATAGGCGGCATTGACGAAATTGAGCCGCCCGGTCGCGTCCCGCGTCCACACCGGCGACGGTAGCCGTTCGATCAGCGTGCGCAGCGAGGCGACCTCGCCCAGCAACGCCTCGTGGCGCGCGGCGAGATCCAACAGCTCGCGTTTCACGCCGCTCGCGTCCTTGAGGCGCAGCACGGCGCGGCCGGCGACGGCGCGGCCGAGCGCTTCGATCGGCCGGCCGGCATTGGTCGTGAGCGTCATGGCGAAAGGCTCGCCGCGGCTCCGCAGCGCTTCGACGGCCTCCTCCATCGCCTGCGCCTTGGCGGCATCGAGCCAACTGCCGAAGGCGAGCACGCGGCGCGGCGCGGTGACGCCGACGATGTCGAGGTCCCCCTCGATGCCGGGCTCGTCGGAGGCCGCGGGCCAATCGACGACCACTTGCGGCTCGGACTGCAGCAGGGCGTTGGTGCGGTCGAGATCGGCACGCAGCGCCGCGGTTTCGTCGTGCGCCGCGGCTTCCTGGCGGATCGCGCGCGCGCGCGTCCGCACCAGAACGATCGCGGTGACGACGGCGAACAACAAAAGACCGCAGATCAGGACGAGCGCGACGATCTCGTGGCGGTCGAGGCTGCGCGACGCATCGAGCACGAGCGCGCGCCATTCAAACGCCGGCCGCTCCTCGGCGGCGGCCGAGCCGGACCAGAAGATGGACACGGCAACGCCGATGGCGGCGAAGAACCCGCTTCGCCATGGATGAGCGTAATGCCGCATCGTCCGGAACTTGTCCGGCATGCCCCTGGTGCCTCTGTCGGCTGTCATCGCCGCGCCGCCAGCCGCGAATCGCTCGACTTTACTCTCAAGCCGAGAGGCGCCGAAAAAGTCCAGACCGTGAACGATGGCGCCTTGTCGCGATAGCCGCGGTTCGACGCTCAGTCGAGCGGGCTGATCAGGCGCCCCGCGTTGACCGCCATGTCCTCGACATTGATGCGGCTGAGCGCGACACCGAACTCCTGCTCCGCGTTCGCCAGCGCGGGCAGCACGACCTTGGTGAGGAGTTCCGAGTTGACCGGCGGCGGCTCGCCGGGTTCCTCGACCGTTCCGGCCGCGCGCAGGATATCGTTGGCCGAGACTTGGCGGCGTTCGCGCGCCAGTTCGTAGCCGCCACGCGGGCCGCGGATGCCCTTAAGTATGCCGTCGCGCACCAGGGCCTGCAGCACAGGTTCGAGATGGCGCGGCGGCAGGCCGTGGCGCGCCGCAAGCGCTTTCGCTGATATCGGATGCGCCCGCCCTTGCATCGCCACGTCGATGACGGCGGCAATGGCAAGAACCCCTTTGCGAGAAAGCAACGGCATAAAGCTGATCGCAGCGTTGCAGAAAGTCGTTGGTTTGGGTGAGTGGTAATATATTACGCTCCAGCTTCGGTCCAGACGAACTTTGTATTAATCTTGCTTTTTGAAAATGTTCCCCGCCAAACCGGTGGAACCAAAACCAGCATCCGCCCGCTCGGTGACGTCTAAGCTGACACTATCAACAATTTCTGCGTGTATCGTTGGTGCGATTACTAGTTGTGCGATGCGCATGCCGCGCTGAATTACGAACGGTTCGGCCCCAACATTTACAAGGATAACGTGTAATTGCCCGCGATAGTCGCTGTCGACGGTTCCCGGAGAGTTCAACACGGTGACGCCGTGGCGGATGGCCAAGCCGGAGCGCGGCCGGATCTGCCCCTCCGTCCCTGGCGGCAATGCGATGGCGATCCCGGTCGGAATCATGACGCGAGCGCCTGGCGCGAGTTCGACCGGCGCATCGGCCGGCACCGCCGCATGCAGATCGAGCCCGGCGGCCTGGGCGCTTTGATATTGCGGCAACGGCAGATCGGCGCCGTCCGGTAGCCGCAGCACACGGACTTTTACGCTCACGGCCGCACGTCCGTCAGCGCGGCGGCAATGCGCCCAATCAGGGCACGCGCGACGTCGTCCTTGGACTGCGGCGGCCAGCTTTCCACGCCGGCGGGCGTGACCAGGTTCACCGTGTTGACGTTGCCGCCCATGATGCCGGTTGCGGGCGACACGTCGTTCGCCAGGATCCAGTCGCAGCCCTTCTTGGCGAGCTTGGCTTTGGCGTTGACGAGAACGTCGTCAGTTTCCGCCGCAAAGCCGATGACGAGTTGCGGACGCCCGGATTTGCGATGGGCGATCGTCGCCAGGATGTCGGGATTTTCGATCAATTCGAGCGTCGGCGGGCCGCCGCGCTGCTTTTTGATCTTGCTGGCGCTCACGCTGCGCGGCCGCCAATCGGCGACGGCGGCGGCGAATACGGCGACGTCGACCGGAAGCGCGTTCTCGACCGCCGCCAGCATCTGTTGCGCGGTCTCGACGCGCACGACCGAAACGCCCGGCGGATCGGGGAGGTTGACCGGTCCGCTCACCAGCACGACGTCGGCGCCGGCGGCCGCGGCGGCGGCGGCGATGGCATGGCCCTGCTTGCCGGACGAACGGTTGGCAATAAAACGCACCGGGTCGATCGGCTCCGCCGTCGGTCCGGAGGTAACGAGCACGCGCTTGCCGGCGAGGGGCCCGCCGCCAGAGAGGAGCGCCTCCGCGGCCGCGGCGATTTCGAGCGGCTCGGCCATGCGGCCGAGACCTGATTCGCCGCGCTCGGCCATCTCGCCGGAATTGGGCCCGACGACATGCACGCCGTCGGACTCGAGCTGCGCGAGATTGCGCTGCGTCGGGTGCGCCGCCCACATGCGCGGATTCATCGCCGGCGCGATCAGGACCGGCTTGTCGGTCGCGAGCAGGACCGCGGCGGCGAGATCGTCGGCGTGGCCGCCCGCCATCCTGGCCATCAGATCGGCCGTCGCCGGCGCGACGACGACGAGGTCGGTATCGCGCGCCAGGCGGATATGACCGACGTCGAATTCGCCCTGCGCATCGAACAAATCAGTGAAGGCGCGCTCGCCGGTGAGCGCGCCGGCAGCGAGCGGCGTCACGAAATGCTGCGCCGCCGCGGTGAGAATGCAGCGCACCTGCGCGCCGCGGTCCTGCAGACGGCGAATGAGGTCGAGCGACTTATAGGCGGCGATGCCGCCGCCGATGACGAGGAGGATGCGCCGGGACTGCAGCATGGCGCTCAATCGCCCCAAGGATCGACGATCTGGATGCCGCAATCGTCAAAATCGGCAACGTTGCGCGTCGCGATCGTCATGCCGTGCCCTGGCGATCGCGCCAATTTGAAGCGTCATCGCGCCAATTGTCAAAACGCGGCGGTTCGCGAACCGAACTCCGCATGGGAAGATCGAGTTCGACCCCGCCAAGCGGGTCCATGATCGCAGCAATGGCATCGGCGACGTTACCAGGAACTCGAGGCATACGCTCAAGGCCGGCCGCGAGAAGCAGGCGCGCTTCCTCCTCCATGGATCGCCCATGGCGTGCCGCCTGCAAACGCAAGCGCTTTTTTAGACGGCTGTCCAACTTTCGAAGCGTCAAGCTCGCCACGACTGAACCCCATCGATCACGGGCCTAAGTATAGGCAGCCCTGATTGTACTGCAATCAATGCAATCACCGGCTCAACACGATCCAGAGCAGCAGCGCCGCGATCGCCCACAACGCGGCGACGGTCCAGCGGCCGCGACGCGCTTCGTCCTTCTCGAGCTCGGCGACCATCCGCGGCGCCAGCACACGGCCGTTGCGCGTCAGTTCGTCGAGCTGACCGATGAGATGAGCGCCGCGCGTCAGCATGCCGGGCAACTGGGTGACGAAGCGCCCGATCTCGCCGGCACCGAGCGCCGCGCCTTCGAGCTTGCCAGCGGGACCGAGATTGCGCGTCATCCATTCGCGCACCACCGGCGCGGCGGTCGACCACATGTCGAGCTTCGGATCGAGCGAACGCGCCACGCCCTCGACCACCACCATGGTCTTTTGCAGCAGCAGCAGCTCCGGCCGCGTCCGCATGTCGAACAGGCCGGTCACCTCGAACAACAGCGTGAGGAGCCGCGCCATCGAGATTTCCTCGGCGGTACGGCTGTGGATGGGCTCGCCGATGGCGCGGATGGCCTGGGCGAAACTGTCGACCGAATGTTCGGGCGGCACATAGCCGGCCTCGAAATGAACCTCGGCGGCGCGGCGGTAGTCGCGGATGATGAAGGCGTGAAGGATCTCGGCGAGGAACAAGCGCTCCTTGGCGCCGAGCCGGCCCATGATGCCGAAATCGACCGCCACCAGCCGCCCGTCGTCGTCGACGAACAGATTGCCGGGATGCATGTCGGCATGAAAGAAGCCGTCGCGCAGCGCGTGGCGCAGGAAGGTCTGGATCAGGGCGCGGGCGACCTGCGGCAGGTCGAAGTGCTTGGCGTCGAGCCGGGCGCGGTCCGACAATGGCGTGGCGTCGATCCACTCCAGCGTCAGCACTTCCTTGGTCGTGCGGTCCCAGTCGACCGCCGGGATGCGGAAGTCGGGATCGGCCTTGGTGTTCTCCGCCATTTCCGAACTTGCCGCCGCCTCCAGGCGGAAATCCATTTCCAGCGCGACCGAGCGCCGTAACGTGTCGACCACCTCGACCAGCCGCAGCCGCCGCGCTTCGGCGGAAAAATTCTCGGCGTGACGAGCGATGTAGGTGAAAGATTGCAAATCTGCGCGGAAGCGCTGTTCGACGCCGGGCCGTAGCACCTTGACCGCAACCGTGCGCCGGCCGGTCGGGGTGTCGATTTCGGCGCGGTGCACCTGCGCGATCGAGGCGGCCGCGACGGCCGGACCGAAGCTTGCGAACACGGCGCCGAGCGGCTTGCCGAACGACGCGGCCACCGCCGCTTCCGCTTCCTGTTGCGGGAACGGCGGCATCTGGTCCTGCAGCCGTTCGAGATCGCGCGCGAGCACGGTGCCGACCACGTCCGGCCGCGTCGCCAGGAACTGGCCGAGCTTCACGTAACTCGGCCCGAGCTGCGACAGCGCGGTCGACAGCCGCGTTTCCGCCGCGCCGCCCGACGGGCGCTCGAACACGCGGGCCAAACGCAGCGCCGCCCGCGCCGGCGCCGGCACCATCGCCGGGTCGATCAGACCGAGCACGCCCTCACGGGCGAACACGTACCCGGCGCGGCCGAGCCTGACGAGATGCGCAGGCCCGGCAATCACAGGCGCCAGCCCCGATGCAGCGCCACGATCCCGCCGCTCATGGTTCGATACGACACGCGCGCAAATCCGGCGGCGCGCAGCATGGCGGCAAACTCCGGCGGCTTCGGAAAGCGGCGGATCGATTCCACCAGATAGCGATAGGATTCGGCGTCGCCGGCGACCATGCGGCCGAGCGCCGGAATGACGTTGAACGAATAGAGATCGTAAAGCCGATCGAGCCCGGGAACATCGACCGCCGAGAACTCGAGGCAGAGAAATTGGCCGCCGATCTTGAGGACGCGAAAGGCTTCGGCGAGCGCGTGCTCGATGCGCGGCACGTTGCGGATGCCGAACGCGATGGTGACGGCGTCGAAACTGCGTTCGGCGAACGGCAGCGCTTCGGCGTTCGCTTCCGTGAAGGTGACGCGGTCGCCGACACCGAGTGCCTGCGCGCGTTCGCGCCCGACCGCCAGCATGTCGGCATTGATGTCGCAGACCGTCGCCTGCGTGCCCGTACCGCCGGCGTTGACGACCCGAAAGGCGATGTCGCCAGTGCCGCCGGCGACATCGAGCAGCGCGAACGGACGCTGCTTCGGCGGATTGACCGCGTTAACCAGCGCGTCCTTCCAGCCCCGATGCAGCCCGAACGACATCAAATCGTTCATCAGGTCGTAGCGCCGCGCCACGCTGCGGAAGACGTCGTCCACCATCGCCTGCTTGTCCGCGAGCGGCACCTTGCGCGAACCGAAATCGGCCGTTGCTGTCATTCGTTGTCCTCTTCGGCGGGCAACATAGCGCGGTGGGTGCCGGGGCGCTATGTGTGGGTCGGAGACCCGCCAAGACCAGCGCGCCATGCCCGAACTTCCTGAAGTCGAGACGGTACGCCGCGGCCTCGAGCCGGCCATGGACGGCGCGCGCTTCACCAAGGTCGAGGTGCGCCGCGGCGATCTGCGCTGGCCGCTGCCGAAGGATTTTGCGGCGCGGCTCGAAGGCAAGACCGTGACCGGCCTGGGCCGGCGCGCCAAATATCTCTTGGTCGATCTTTCCTCCGGCGACGTGCTGATCATGCATCTCGGCATGTCCGGCTCGTTCCACGTCTTCGGCGCCGAAGGGGGCAACAAGCCCGGCGCCTATTACCACGAACGCTCCAGTCATGCTGCCCAAGATCTTGCCGCCCACGACCATGTCGTGTTTCACATGTCGTCGGGCGCGATCGTCACCTTCAACGACCCGCGCCGCTTCGGCTTCATGAAGATCGTCGCGCGCAAGGCCATCGACGCCGAGCCGCTGCTCGCTGGACTCGGCCCCGAGCCGCTCGGCAATGAATTCGACGCCGCGATGCTGGCACGCGCCTGCGCCGGCAAGAAGACGAGCCTCAAAGCGGCGCTGCTGGACCAGAAAGTCGTCGCCGGGCTCGGCAACATCTATGTCTGCGAGGCGTTGTACCGCGCGCGGCTCTCGCCGTTGCGCCTCGCCGCGACCATCGCCGGCAAGGCCGGCGCGCCGAACGAGCGCGCGGAACGGCTGGTGGCCGGTATCAAAGCCGTGCTTCAGGACGCGATCGCGGCCGGCGGGTCTTCACTGCGCGACCACAAACGCACCAACGGCGAACTCGGCATGTTCCAGCATCATTTCCGCGTCTACGACCGCGAAGGCGAAAAGTGCCCGACGCGCGGCTGCGGCGGCACGGTCAAGCGCGTCGTGCAGAACGGCCGCTCCACGTTTTATTGCCCGACCTGCCAGAAATGACGTTGCGCCGCGTTGCGCGCGACGGTGCAACCCGGCAAACGGCATTGAAATCGGCGCACGCATCGCGTTATGTCCCGACCCGATGGACATCGCCTCATCATCCGGTCCGCCGGCCGATTTCAGCGCGCGCGCACAAGGTTGCAAGCGAGGTGCGGCCGGCGCCGGAGCTTACCGTCGTCGTGCCGACGTTCAATGAACGCGCCAATATCCCGATCCTGGTCGAACGGCTCGACCGCGCGCTGGCCGGCTGCGATTGGGAGGTGGTGTTCGTCGACGACAACTCGCCCGACGGCACCGCCGCGGCGGCGCGCGCCATCGGCGCGACCGACAGCCGCGTGCGCTGCATCCGTCGGATCGGCCGCCGCGGCCTTGCCGGCGCTTGCCTCGAGGGCATGCTGTCGAGCCAGGCGCGCTACATCGCGGTCATGGACGCCGACCTGCAGCACGACGAAACGCGGCTCGTGCCGATGCTCGCGTGTCTGCGCGCGGACCGCGCCGACGTTGTGGTGGCGAGCCGCTATCTCGGCGGCGGCTCCGCCGCCGGTCTGTCGCAGCAACGCGCCCGCGTCAGCCGCTGGTCGAATGATGTGGTGCGGCTCCTGCTCGGCATCGAGCTCACCGATCCGATGAGCGGACATTTCATGCTGCGGCGCGACCGCTTCGAAGCGGTCGCGCCGGCGATCTCGTCGCAGGGCTTCAAGATCCTGCTCGACATCCTGGCGAGCGCGCGCGGCAAGCTGCGGACCTTGGAGCTGCCGTCGACCTTCCGCGCCCGCCAGCACGGCGAGAGCAAACTCGACACCAAGATCGCGCTCGATTTCGCCGCGCTGGTGACGTTGAAGCTGACCAACGACGCCGTCTCGGCGCGCTTCCTGCTGTATTGTCTGGTCGGCCTCACCGGCATCGCCGTTAATCTGACCGTGCTGCGCCTTCTGATGGTGATCGCTGTGTCGTTCGGCGTGGCGCAGACGTTCGCCACCATCGTCGCCATCACCTGGAATTTCGTCCTCAACAATCTGTTCACCTATCGCGACCAGCGGCTCACCGGCTGGCGGTTCGTGACCGGCCTCGTCGGCTTCCAGGCGATCTGCGCCGTCGGCGCGGTCTCCAACATCGGCATCGCGACCTGGATCTACAATTATGAATTGCAATGGTGGATCGCCGGGCTTTGCGGCGCGATCATCACCAGCGTGTGGAATTTCGTCGTCAGCGCCGCCTTCGTCTGGCGCCAGCGCTGAGCGGCTCAAAGCCAGCATCGGGAGCAACGTCATGAACACGGAGACCATCATCGTCGAGACGCGCGGCAGGGTCGGGTTGATCCGGCTCAATCGCCCGCAAGCCTTGAACGCGCTCAACAGCATGCTCATCCGCGAACTCAATGCGGCGATCGATTTGTTCGAGGCGGACGGCGATATCGGCTGCACGGTGATCACCGGGTCGGACAAGGCGTTCGCGGCCGGCGCCGACATCAAGGAGATGGCGGACAAGAGCTTCATCGAGGCGTTTCTCGGCGATTTCGCCGCGACCTGGGACCACATCGGCAAGGTCCGCAAGCCGATCGTCGCCGCGGTCGCCGGCTTTGCGCTGGGCGGCGGCTGCGAACTCGCCATGCTGTGCGATCTCATCATCGCCGCCGACAACGCCAAGTTCGGCCAGCCCGAGATCAAGCTCGGCATCATCCCCGGCATCGGCGGCACGCAGCGCTTCACCCGGGCGGTCGGCAAGGCCAAAGCGATGGACATGATCCTGACCGGCCGCATGATGGACGCCGCGGAAGCCGAGCGCGCCGGGCTCGTCGCGCGCATCGTGCCGGCGGCGAACCTGCTCGACGAAGCCCTCGAGGTCGCCGCGACCATCGCGTCGATGTCGCTGCCGTCGGTGTTGGGCGCGAAGGAGGCGGTCAACGCCGCGTTCGAGACCTCGCTCGCGGAGGGCGTGCGGTTCGAGCGGCGCGTCTTTCATTCATTGTTCGCGACCGCCGACCAGAAGGAAGGCATGGCCGCGTTCGTCGCCAAGCGCCCGGCGAAGTTCGCGAACAGATAATCACTTGCGCACGCAGATCACCCGCACAACCGATGGCTCGATCGCGGCATGATCCGCGGCCATGTCGGGCTTGACGCCGTGCGCCGACAAAAATTCGCGCATGCTGTCGGCCGAGATCAACGTCGCCTGCCTGCCGGCCGGCCCGTTGCCGGCGACCGCCTGCGGCTTGATGCCGACCACGCCGAGGAAATGGCTCTGCGCGTCCATGACGGCCGCTCCCGCAAAGCCGGGCGCCGGCGCCGGTTCGATGGTTTGGGCGCTGAGCCGGGCGGGGATCTTCGTCACCGCTCCGCCGCCGGCCTGGGCGATCGGATCGGGAATTCCGACGAGCGTCACGTCGCCATCCTTGTCGCGATCCTTGGCGGCGACGGCCGCGAGCGGTACCGCGGCAAGGTCGCGGGCACCGTAGAGGCGCAGCAGCGCCATCCCGGCGGTCGCGTCGGCGGCGACGCGCTCGGCATTGCCGAGGCCGGGCACCGTGATCGACCGGCAAGCGTCGGTCGCACCGGCAGGCGCGATCAGATCGCCCGCCGCGCCGACCACGATCGCGGTCGCGTACTCGACCGTTCGTTTCATCCCCGCCGGCGGCGCGCTGTTGGGATCGGGAAATCCCGCGAACGTGTCGGCGATCGCCACCGCGACCGGGCCCATGATCCCTTCGGTGGCCTGATCGTAGAGCACCGTGACGCCGCGCAATTCGCTGCCGCTCGCTTCGGCGCGAACGATAAAGTTCTTCAAGCCTTGCACGCCGGAAATGATGAACGATTGCGGCTTGAGCGTGCTGATATGAACTTCGCGCTTCGACGCTTTCTTCTCCTCTTCGAACAGCGCCGGCAACGCCCCCTCGGCGAGACGGAAAGTCTCGATCCTGATCTGGCCCTGGGCCGAGCTGAAGCGGCTGCCGAGACGCGTCGCGCCGGCGCGCGGCGCGAGTTTCTCCGGCACGCCGAGGCGGGCACCCGTGGCGGTATCCTCGATGACGCGCCAGCCGACATTGTCCTCGCGCGACTTCGCCGCGGTCGCGAGCAGATCGCGCTCTTGCGCGGTGAGGATGCCGGTCGCCTTGCCGCTGTTGCGGCTCTGGAATGTCTTGACCGCGGCGATGGTCTTGTCATCGAAATCGCCGCCGGCGCCGCCTTCATAGGCGTCGACCCAGGCGAGATCCGCCTGGATGGCCAACCGGTCGGCTTCCGGCATGGCCGCATAAGCCGCCATGGCGGCGGCCGGCGCCGGGCTGCTGGCCCTGTGTTTGCCTTTGCCGCCGTGACTCGTTGCTTCCGCCTTGTGCGCCGATGCCGCGGCCGCAGGCTTGCGGGCCTTGGCATGGGCCGGAACCGTCGAAGCAAGAACCGGCAAGCCCGCCACCGCAAGCCCGACGATGATGGCCGCCACCCTCATGTGATTGTCCCGTCTCCCGCCGCTTGGCGAAACCTAGCCGAACACGGAGCGCGGTCCAATCGCTGCCTCGCCCATGGCTCGGCACGCCATCCGTCATTATGTTGGCGCCATGCTGACGGCCGACGAACTCGAGCGCTATGCGCGCCACATCGTGCTCCGCGAGGTGGGCGGCCCCGGACAGGCCGCGCTGGGCCGCGCCCGTGTCCTGGTGGTCGGCGCGGGCGGGCTCGGCGCGCCGCTGCTCCTCTATCTCGCCGCCGCAGGCGTCGGCACGCTGGGCGTGGTCGACGACGACACCGTGTCGCTGTCGAATTTGCAGCGGCAGGTGATCCACGCCACCGCCGATATCGGCCTCCCGAAGGTTGCCAGCGCCGCGGCGGTCATCAGCCGGCTCAACCCGCATGTCGCGGTCGATGCGCACGATGTCCGCCTGACTGCGGCGAACGCCCTCGACCTGATCGGCCATTACGACATCGTCGCCGACGGCTCCGACAATTTCGCCACCCGCTATCTGGTGTCGGATGCCTGCTACTTCGCCGGCAAGCCGCTGGTGACGGCGGCGCTCGGCCCGTTCGACGGTACGCTCACCACCATCCGCGCCCACGAGCAGGGCAAGGACGGCCGACCGAACCCGACCTATCGCTGCCTGTTCCCCGAACCGCCGCCGCCCGGCACGGTGCCGGCCTGCGCCGAAGCCGGCGTGCTCGGCGCGCTCGCCGGCGTCGTCGGCTCGATGGCGGCGCTGGAAGTGATCCGCGAGATCGTCGGCTTCGGCGACAATCTGGTCGGCCGTCTCGTCATGCTCGACGCCCGCGCGATGCGGTTCGAGACCTTGCGCTATGGCTGGGACCCGGCCAATCCGCTTTCGGGCGAGATCCCGAGCATCCGTGATCTGTCGTCACACGCGTGACCCTTGTCGATCGACTGCCATCTTTTTGCGAAGCCCGCCGCGAGGCTCGTCTGTAAACGCTGCAGCGCCGCCGATCCGGGTGCTCTTCATCGGAAGTCATGCCGCCGCGTTGCTTGGCCTAGGCACTTTTTGCTTTTTCAAAAACGAGGTCGTCACCGAACTGTGCAACCTGACTGTAACCGCATTCCCGCATCGTGGCGATGACTGACGCTTTCGTAGCGAAAGACTCGATCTGCACCAGACCGTCATTGTCCCTCAATGTCCGCGTCATCCCCGCCAAGACCTCGCATTCGTGCATTTCCACATCGATCTTGACAAATAGAACGAGACCGGAGAGCTGCAACAGCTCGTCAATACGCACGACGTTGACGAAATAGCCGTCCTGCGGAGAGGTGTCGCGAGGCGCCAACCTTGATACTCCAGTATTGATCGACGGGCCTGGTACGAGCGCCAGCCTTTCCGATCGACTGCCGACGGCCACCGCATGTACGTCAACGCGATCGAGCAGATCGTTCATCAGCAGATTTGCAGCCAGATTGGCCGCATTGCGCCGATCGGGTTCAAATGCAATAGCTCGAGGGATTTTGCCGGCCACCAAGGCGACGCACGTGTAAAGGCCGGCGTTTGCTCCGATGTCGAGAAAGATCGCCGGATGTCGCCTTTCGCATTCGCGCAGAAAAAAGCTGAGCTGCTTTCGGTCAGCCCACCGGCGGCCGATTTCTCGACCGGTCAGATCGCCCATTCTCACGAGCATTCGACATCCGTAATACGAGGCCACGAAGAACTTGTCGTCGTGAAGCATCATTAGAAGCCGTTTGTAAGCGCTGCTGACGAGTCGCCGGAAGGATATCCTCCCGATCTCACGCACTATTGGCGCGAACATTTCGTCTCCTTGCGGGCCGCAATCTCGATCGCAAAATGCCTGGCGGCGCGAGCGACATGGTCTCGTGCCGAGGCATGTCGCACGGATTGAGCCGATGGGGCAATATGATGCGACAGATGTTCGAGATGAAGGTAGGGCGGGTAAAATCGGCTGCCGCGCCGTAATTCGCGTGGGCACCGCGCGCGTCCGATCTTGCCCACGCGGCTTGGCGCTCACGCCGCGGTGCCCACCCTACCTTATTTGCTCCACGTCGCCATGATGGTGGAGCCGCGCATCACCGACCATTTGTTGTCGCCGGCGGCGACCACGGTGAAGCAGGTCTCCTTGGCGCCCTTCCAGGAGCTGCAGAAGCCGTCCTTGGAAAGCTTCCAGGTGCCCTCGCCCCTGGCGCCGCCGCCGCTCGCCGGCACACGCTTCATCTTGCCGTCGGCCGAGCATGTCATCTTGAACTTGATGTTCGACGTCGTCGCGGCGATGAACGGCTGGCCGTTGAAGAACGTCGTCTTGATATCGTTCGGCGCCAGCTTGCCGGCCGGCGCACCGAAGGCCGATCCGGCGAAAAACCAAGCGCCGGCCATGCACGCTACGACGCCCACGACGGCTGCACGCATCGGAGCCTCCGAAGCCCTGATTCGATAACGGCATCATAGGCAATTTGCCTCATGGCGTCATCGCCGCCATGTCAAAGAAAAAATATCATCCAGCGCAGCAAGGCCTCAGCCCGTCTCAGCGCGCCTGTCCATGATAGACGCTGTTCGGACGCATGTCGGTCGCCGAGGCGAGCCGGTTCGACATGTTGAAGAAGGCGGCGACGGCAGCGATGTCCCAGATATCGCGGGCGGAAAAGCCGGCACGGCGCAGACGCTCGCGATCCTCCTCCTCGACCTGCCACGGCTCGGCGGTGAGCTTGACGGCGAAATCGAGCATGGCGCGCTCGCGCTTCGACAACCGCGCCGCGCGATAATTCATCGCCATCAATTCGCCGAGCGGCGGATCGCCGGAGAGCTGCCGCACCGCGGCGCCGTGGGCGACCAGGCAATAATAGCAACGATTGTGTGACGACACCGCGACCGCGATCATCTCGCGCTCGAGCTTGCTCAGGCCCGACGGCGCCAGCATCAGATCATTGTACATGGCAACGAATGCGCCGAGCTTCGCCGCATCGAAGGCATAGGCCTTGAGCACGTTCGGCACGAAGCCGAGTTTTTCATCGCATTTGGCGAAATAGGCGGCCATCTCGGGCGACAACGGCGCCGCCGGCAGGCCGAGCGCGGTGATGTCGGTGTCGTCTCCCACCGTCGCCGGGGCGCGCTGCGGCAGACGGCCGGCGGGGGTGGATTTGGTCTTGCGCTTGGCCATCGTGGTCCCTTCTGATGGTCGTTCGGGCGGTCGTTCGGGCGGTCGTTCCAGTGTGCGACACTGCGCCCCGTTCGGCGGCGTGGGCGGGAATACCTCTATCACGTCCGCCCGCATTATGATGACGCGCCCCGAAGCGCGTATCATGGCGCCAAGAGCGCGAATGAGTCGCGGCGAGAACCGCGCGCACAACCGGTTTCATATCCGCCTTGTGGAGGAGGAAGCTCGACCGTGCAGGAAGTTCCTCGCGCCCAAATGGCCCAAGAGGCTCCAGCGGGCCTGGAGACTCGAGAGTTCGACCGCGCCGGCGTCGCGCTCATCGATGCCGCCGCCGCGTCGCTTAAGGCACGCCGTGCCGACATTGCATCGGATTTTTTCGCCGATCTGTTCGAGCATGCGCTGCCCGAGGATCTCGCCCGCTACCGGCCCGAGCAGCTCGCCGCCATCGCCGAACAGGCGTGGTCGTTTTTCCTCGACCGCGCGCCGGGCACGCCGAAGATCCGTTGCGAAGCGGCCGCCGCGGCCGGCGGCGGGGCGGTGCTGGAGATCGTCAACGACGACATGCCGTTCCTCGTCAATTCGGTCGTCGGCGAACTCACCGAGCGCGGCCTCGAAATCCTGCTGCTGGTTCATCCGGTGCTCGCGGTCGAGCGCGACGCGGCGGGGAAGCTCGTCACCTACAAGGGCGCGCGCAAAGGCGCCGGGCCGCGCGAAAGCCTCATGCACATCCACGTCGCCGGCGCGGATGATGCGGCGCAGCGCGCCGAGATCGTCGTCGTGCTCGGGGACATCCTCGCCGAAGTGCGCGTTTGCGTCGAGGATTGGCAGCCCATGTCGGCGCGGATGCACACCGTCATCGGCGCGCTGCGCGAAACTCCGCCGCCGCTGCCGGCGGACGAAATCGCCGAGGCCGTCCAGTTTCTCGCATGGATCGCCGACGACAATTTCACGCTGCTCGGCGCGCGCGACTACACCTTTACCGCCGACAGCGGCGCGCTCGAGCCGCGGTTCGAGACCGGCCTAGGCCTGTTGCGCTCGCACGAGACGCGGATGCTGCGCCGCGGCGATCAACTGGTGACGGTCACCCCGGAAATCCGCGCGTTCCTCGAAGAACCGAAGCTCCTCATCGTCACCAAGGCGGGCATGCGCGCGCGCGTGCACCGCCGCGTGCAAATTGACTACATCGGCATCAAGCGCTTCGACGGCGACGGCGGGCTGATCGGCGAATGGCGGTTCTGCGGGCTCTTCACCTCGACCGCCTACACCCGCTCGGTCCGCACCATTCCCTATGTGCGGCGCAAGGTCGACCACATCATCACCCGTGCCGGATACGACCCCGACGGCCATTCCGGCAAGGCGCTGGTCAATGTGCTCGAGACCTACCCGCGCGACGAACTGTTTCAGATCGACGACGACACGCTCTATCAGTTCGCGCTCGCCATTCTCGCGCTCGACGAGCGCCCGCGCGTGCGCGTGCTGCCGCGGCGCGACCGCTTCGACCGCTTCGTCTCGGTGCTCGTCTACGTGCCGCGCGACCGTTACGACAGCCGCATCAGGGCGCTGATCGGCGATTATCTGGCGGCGACCTACAACGGCCGGGTGCGCGCGTTCTTTCCGTTCTTCCCGGAAGGTCCGCTGGTGCGGGTGTATTTCATCATCGGCCGCTACGAGGGTGAAACGCCGCAGCACGACCGCGCTGCGCTCGACCGCGCGGTCGAGGCCATCGTGCGCAGCTGGATCGATGCGCTCGACGCGGCGCTCGCCGGCCATCATGAGCCCGCGGCGGCGCGCGCGCTCGGCGCGCGCTATCGCGAGGCGTTTCCGGTCGACTATCGCGAAATCTATCCGCCGGCGACGGCCGTCGCCGACATCGGCGTGCTCGAGGCGCTGACGGCCGAACGCCCGCTCGGGGTCGAGCTTTACCGCGACGCCGGCGCCGCGCCGACGAGCGCCGGGCTCAAGGTCTTCAGCCGCAGCCGGCCGATCGCGCTGTCCGAACGCGTGCCGGTCCTGGAAAACATGGGCTTCCGGGTGGTCGACGAGCGCACCTACCACATCCGGCCGCAGGGGATGGCAGAGGTCTGGTTCCACGACGTGACGCTCGAGAGCGCATCAGGTGAGCCGTTCGACCTCGGCGTCCTCAAGACGCGGATCGAAACCTGCTTCCTTGTCGTCATGGCGGGCCGGGCGGAGAATGACGGCTACAACGCGCTCGTCCTCGCCGCCGGCCTGATGTGGCGCGACATCGCGCTCATCCGCACGCTGTCGCGCTTCCTGCGGCAGATCCACGTCCACTACTCGCAGGACTACATGTGGACGACGTTGCGCCGGCACGCCGGCATCGCCGCCCAGCTCGTGACCTTGTTCCACACGCGGTTCGATCCTCACCTCGGCGTGCCGGAACTGGAACGCAATTCGCGGCAGGACGCCGTGGTGACGGCGATCGACGCCGCGCTGCAGCAGGTCGACAGTCTCGACGAGGACCGCATCCTGCGCCGCTTCCTCAATGCGGTCACGTCCGCCGTCCGCACCAATTTCTTTCAGCTCCCCCACCCTACCCTCCCCCGCGAGCGGGGGAGGGTAGGGTGGGGGGACCCGAAGGAGCTGATCGCCGTCAAGTTCGCGAGCCGCAGGCTCGACGACGCGCCGCGGCCGCGGCCGCTCTACGAAATCTTCGTCTATTCGCCGCGCGTCGAAGCCGTGCATTTGCGCTTCGGCAAGGTCGCGCGCGGCGGCATCCGCTGGTCCGACCGGCCGCAGGATTTCCGCACCGAGATTCTCGGCCTGGTCAAGGCGCAGAACGTCAAGAACGCGGTGATCATCCCGGTCGGCGCCAAGGGCGGCTTCGTGCCGAAGCGGCTGCCGGCGGGCGGCGGGCGCGACGCGGTGCAGGCGGAGGGTACCGCCGCCTACACGCTCTTCATCTCGACGCTGCTCGACATCACCGACAATATCGGCGTCGGGACCACCGGCGTGGTGCCGCCGGCCGATGTCGTGCGCCACGACGGCGACGATCCTTATCTGGTCGTCGCCGCCGACAAAGGCACCGCGACATTCTCCGACATCGCCAACGACCTCGCCGCCGCCCACGATTTCTGGCTCGGCGACGCCTTCGCCTCCGGCGGTTCGACCGGCTACGACCACAAGAAGATCGGCATCACCGCGCGCGGCGCCTGGGAATCGGTCGAGCGCCATTTCCGCGAAATGGATATCGACATCGGCAAGACGCCGTTCTCCGTGGTCGGCGTCGGCGACATGTCGGGCGATGTGTTCGGCAACGGCATGCTGCGTGAGCGGACGATCCGCCTCGTCGCCGCCTTCGATCATCGCGATATCTTCATCGATCCCGCGCCCGACGCCGAGCACACCTTCGTCGAGCGCCAGCGGCTGTTCGATCTGCCACGGTCGAGCTGGCAGGATTTCGATCGCGCGCTGATCTCCAAGGGCGGCGGCGTGTTCCCGCGCACGGCCAAGGAAATCCACCCGTCGGCCGAAGCGCAGAAGCTGTTCGGCGTCGGCGAGAAAGTGACGCCGCAGGAACTGATGCGCGCCATTCTGAAGGCGCCGGTCGATCTCCTGTTCTTCGGCGGCATCGGCACCTATGTCCGCGCCGCCGACGAAACAGACGAGGCGGTCGGCGACCGCGCCAACGACGGCGTCCGCGTCGGCGGCCATGACCTCGGCTGCAAGGTGATCGGCGAGGGCGCCAATCTCGGCATGACCCAGCGCGGCCGCATCGAGGCGGCGCTGCGCGGCGTCAGGCTCAACACCGACGCGATCGACAATTCGGCCGGGGTCAACACCTCCGACATGGAGGTCAACATCAAGATCGCGCTCAGCATCCCGCTGCGCGACGGCCGCCTGACGATGGCGGCACGCAACGCGCTGTTGGTCGACATGACCGACGAGGTCGCCGCGCTGGTGCTGCGCAACAATTATTTGCAGCCTTTGGCGCTGTCGCTGTCCGAACGCCGGGGCATGGAGGATTTCGGCTTTCTGCAGCGGCTGATGCAGGGTTTGGAGGCGCGCGGGCTCCTCGACCGGGCGGTGGAGTTTCTCCCCGACGATACGCAGCTCGCCGAGCGCCGCCGCCGATCGCAGCCGTTCACGCGGCCGGAGCTCGCGGTGCTGCTCGCCTATGCCAAGCTTTCCTTGTACGACGACTTGCTCGAATCCGCCGTGCCGGACGACCCCTATCTGGGCCGCGAGCTCGGCCGCTATTTTCCCCACGCGATCGGCACGCGGTTTCCCGATGCGCTCGACCATCACCGTCTGCGCCGCGAGATCATCGCGACGCAGCTCGCCAATTCGATGATCAACCGCGGCGGGCCTTCGCTGATGGTGCGCATCGCCGATCAGACCGGCGCCGCGCCCGCCGCCATCGCCGCCGCCTTCGCCGCCGTGCGCGACAGCTACGCCATGACCGCACTCAATACGGCGATCGACGGTCTCGACAATCGCGTCGCCGGCAAGCTGCAGCTCGATCTTTATGCCGCAGTGCAGGATCTGCTGCTCGATCGCATCGTCTGGTTTCTGCGCAACGCCGAATTGTCGCACGGGCTCGCCGACGTCGTCGGCCATTATCGCGACGGCATTGCCGCGGTCGCGGCCGCGCTCGACGGCGCCCTCTCTGCGGAGGCACTGGAGGCGCGCGCGCAGCGCCGGCGGGAGCTCGGCGCCGCGGGCGTACCCGACGGACTGGTCCGCCGCATCGCCGATTTGGCGCCGCTCGCCGCCGCCCCCGACATCGTTTCGGTCGCCGACCGCACCGGCAAGGCGATCGGCGAAGTCGCCGCGACCTATTTCGCCGCCGGCAGCTTCTTCCGCCTCGACAGCATCATCAGTGCCGCCAAAACGATCCCGCTGACCGATTATTTCGACCGGCTGGCGCTCGACGGCGCATGTGATTCGATCGGCGACGCCGAGCGCCGGCTCACCGCCGCGGTCATGACAAGCGGTGCAACAGGTGCCGGCGCGGTCGCAGCGTGGGTTGCCTCACGCCACACCGAGGTCGAGCGAATCCGATTGGCGATCAACGAGATAGCGGCGTCCGGCCTGACCCTGTCGAAGCTCACCGTGGCCGCAAGCCTGCTCGGCGAGCTGGTAAAATATTGATCTTTTGGCGACCGCCACCGGTTCGCCACAAAAAAGAACCCCAAGCAGTGTACGCGCTTGGGGTTCCTGAGTTGTTGCCTCAACTTAGGCTTATTGGGGCCGGACGGCGGGGTGTCGGGGATGGGGAAGCCGTCCGGTCTGGCCTAATATTGACAACATAGGATTGCCCCGCGCGGATGCAATGCGGTTCACGCGTTAGTGTTATCAGCTGCGGCAAATCGCCCGAATTTCTGGTCCTTCCGAACAAACAAATGCATGCGCGCTCGCGCGGCAGCCGGCGCGACGCCGTCGTCCGACTGAAGAACGCGCCGCGAAAGAACCCAGCGACGTTGGTTGCCGGCCGCATTGATCACAAAACAGGCATGCATTTTTGCCGCCTTGAGGTTTCCGGCCCGGTCAAAAATCTCCTGCCGGAAATGGTTCCCGTCGCCGTCGCACCGTGGCGTGGAAACTTCTACTACCCGGCCACCATTGTGCCGCGGCGCCGCGACGCCCGCCGGTGGCGCGGCCTTACCGTCGCTCGCGCGTTGCTGTAGAATTTTAGTATAGCGTCATGAGCGCGATCCACGCGTTACAGCCGGCCTACGCCATCTCGGCATTTGCCATCGGCATGCTGGTCGGCATGACGGGAATCGGCGGCGGGTCCTTGATGACGCCGATCCTCATTCTGCTGTTTGGCATGCACCCGGCGGCCGCCGTCGGGACCGACCTGTTGCAGGCCGCGGGGATGAAGACGGCCGGCAGTGTCGTGCATGGTCTCAACCGCACGATCGAATGGGGCGTGGTGCGGCGGCTCGCCGCTGGCAGCATTCCGGTGACGATTCTGACGCTTTACGCGTTGAGCACGCTCGACATCAACGGTCCGGCGGCACGCCTGCTCATCAACAGCGTGCTGACGTTTGCGCTCATCGTCGCGGCCGTAGCGCTCGTGTTTCGCGATCAGGTGGTCACGCGGTACGCGGCGCGGCTCGCCGCTCTCACCACAAGGCAAGTCGCGATCCTCACGACGACGATCGGCTGCGTGCTTGGCGCCTTGGTGTCGATCTCCTCGGTCGGCGCCGGGGCCATCGGGGTCACCTGCCTGTTTCTGCTCTACCCGAAACTTCCCGCCGCGCGGATCGTCGGTTCGGATATCGCCCACGCGGTGCCGCTCACGCTCGTCGCCGGCATCGGACATTGGTTCCTGGGCTCGGTCAACGTCCAGGTTTTCGTCTCGCTGATCGTGGGATCGGTGCCCGGGATCGTGCTCGGCAGCTATGTCGCGCTCCGCCTGCCGGAGACCGCGCTGCGTCTCGTCCTGGCGGCGACGTTGATCGTGGTGGCGGCGAAAATGTCCGCGAGCCTGTTTTCGCCCGCCCCCGCGGATCTGGTCGCGGTGAAATCGACCGCGCCGCACTGATCGTCCGGACCTGATGTCCGGAAACGCCGGTGTTCAGCGCTGGCTGCCGTTCCCGGTCGTCAGGCCGTAGCGGTGCAAATCGCTGCCGTTGACGTCGAGCCAGACCTTGGCGCGCTCGTGACCCGGACAGAGACGCTGCACCAGCCGCCAAAACCGCGGCGAATGGTTCATTTCGACGAGGTGAGCCACTTCGTGTGCGGCGAGGTAATTGAGCACGAAACTGGGCGCCAGGATCAGCCGCCAGGAATAGGACAGCGCGCCGGAGGTGGAGCAGGACCCCCAGCGGCTCGATTGGTCGCGCACCACCACGCGCTTGATGGTGATGCCGAGCTCGTCGGCATGACGCCGGCTGGCGGCTTCCAGTTCGCGCTTGGCCTCGCGCCGCAGAAAGTCGCCGATGCGGCGGTCGATATGCGGGGCCTCGCCGCACACGCACAACAGCCGCTCGCCGTTGCCGTCGAGTTCGGTCCACACCGTGCCGCGCACGCCGCGCCGGTGCGCAATGCGGTGCGGCAAGCCGCGCAGCGGCACCACGGCGCCGTGGGCGAACGGCATCGCCTCGGGCAGTCGTCCTAAGCGCGCCGCGATCCAGCCGCCGTGCTTCTGCGCGAACTCGCGCGCTTCTTTCAAGGTGCCGCGCGGCGGGATGGTGAGCACCACTTCGCGCGTCGCCGCCAGGATGCGCAGCGTGTAACGACGCGCCTGACGGTGTCGCCGCAGCCGCACCAGATAGATCGATCGATCGAAAATGACCTCGAGCGCCTGAGGTTCACTCGGGCGACGATAAAGTAACGCACGCAGCGGCATGGCGGCAAACCCCGACCCAACCCGGGACGGATATTGCCATATCCAACGCGCCGTGAAGTCACTTTGATGCAAGCGCGCGTGCATACAATATCTTGGGGTTTCGGAAGGCGAACTATCCCACAGAATGGTGTCATTGGCGTGAACGGAGCTTCAGAGCTTTGTCCGCCGCAATGTGCGCACTTTGACGCCACGCGATTCTGAAATCATGGCGCCTTTTCAAGGTGTTAACGGAAATGAACCCGAAAAAGCGCCGCCCGACCCGGCGAAACCGAAGCAATCGCAGCGCGTTAACCGCGTTCGCCTGCGCCAAAAGGCGATGCCAAAAGGCGACGCCAAGAGCCGACGTTACGAGGCCACGGTGGCCGGGCGATCGCCGCGCGGGCGCGCCATACCATTCGATGGCTCGCGCTTGCCGGACCCGTTGCGCGAGGTTCGCGCGCTTTGGCTCATCGTCAGCACGAAGTCGGCGATGCGCGGCGCGATTTCCGAACGGAAACGCGAGCCGTTGAACACGCCGTAATGGCCGACGCCGGGCTGCAGCCAATGGGCCTTGCGGTCGGTGGGAATGCCGGAACAAAGATCGTTGCGCCGCCTCGGTCTGTCCGACACCGGAAATGTCGTCGTGCTCGCCTTCGACCGTGAGCAAGGCGATGCGCGTGATGGCGTCGAGTTCGACCGGCCGGCCGCGGTGCGTCATGTACCCCCGCGGCAGCAAATGACGCACGAACACCGTATCGACGGTCTGGAGATAATACTCGGCCGCCGAGATCCATCACGGCCAGATACTCGTCGTAGAATTCCCGGTGCTTGTGCGCCGAGTCGCCGTCGCCCTTCACCAGATTCTGAAACAGCTGCTTGTGCGCCTCGATGTGCCGATCGAGATTCATCGTCACGAAGCCGTTGAGCTGCAGAAAGCCCGGATAGACGTTGCGCATCATCCCCGCATTGGGAAACGGCACCTTGGTGATCACGTTGTGCCGGAACCAGTTGATGCCGCGCCGTTCGGCCAGCGTATTGACGACGGTCGGATTGACCCTGGTGTCGATCGGGCCGCCCATCAAGGTCATCGAGGTCGGCACGTAGGGATCGTTGTCCGCTTCCATCACCGCGGCGGCCGCAAGGACCGGCACCGCCGGCTGGCAGACCGCGAGGACGTGGGTCTCGCCGCCGAGCGCATGCAGCATGGAAATGACGTAGTCGATGTAATCGTCGAGATCGAACTTGCCCTGCGCCAACGGCACCATGCGCGCATCGACCCACTCGGTGATGTAGACGTCGTGATTGGGCAGGAAGGCCTCGACCGTGCCGCGC
Source organism: uncultured Pseudomonadota bacterium (assembly GCA_963836095.1). GTDB lineage: Bacteria > Pseudomonadota > Alphaproteobacteria > Rhizobiales > Xanthobacteraceae > BOG-931. The sequence continues at coordinate 504,007 of CAWIHU010000005.1, read as the reverse complement.
AGCAGCGTGGCGAAATGTCCGGACATCGGCGCGACAATGAGCAGACGCGGCTGCGGCCGGCGCGGCGGATGTTCGAACGCGCGCTCGAAATGAATGAGCCGGCAGAACGGCCGCTCCCACGCCGTCGAGATATGCACCGGCACCCGCTCGCCGCCGACCAGCGTCGAGGCGATGCGCCACTCCGGCCGCGCGTAGCGGCGGGTCGAGCGCTCGAACAGCTCGCACGCCGCCGCGACCGATTTTCCGAGCGTCGTGGAATAGAGCGGATTGAGCGGATTTTTGAAGAACAGCCGCGTCGCGTCGGCCAAAGCGCGCGACGGATTGAGCGCGGCATGGCTCATTTCATAGTACCAGTACATCGGGGTGGACAATAAAAGCCCACCTTCGACCGGCACGGCAGGCGCGCCGCCGAATTCTCCAATAGCCATCGTTGGTCCTTGCCCAGCCTGCCGCAGTGCAGCATTGTGTCGATCATATGTCATGGCGTCAGTCTGAGGCAATTTGTTTTCCAATCCTTTCCCAAGAGAGATTCTCGAGTGAGATTTCGGTGTTCCGAGAGCAAAGCGCCAGGGGCATGCGGCACTGCGGCTGCGGCGCTGTGGCCGCGTCATCGCAACCGACTTTCCAATCGGCCGTTGCTATTCGCCGGTCTGCATCAACGAGCCGTGGCGTCGCGCGCTCTGCAAGAGCTTGAGAAAACCAAATACGCCGCCGGCCATCAGGACGGCGTTCATCGCCAAGGCATAGAGCATCAGATCGTGGCGGAAGGTGTGCGCGATGAGAAGTTCGCGCATGCCCTCGAACACGTAGGTCGGCGGCAACAGCCAGGCGACCGGCTGCAGCCAGACCGGCAGCGTCGTCACCGGGTAATAGACGCAGGTCAGCGGCATGAACAGAAACATGATCGACCAGGCGAGGTTCTCGGCGCCGAGGCCGTTGCGCAGCACCAGACCGGAGACGAAGATCCCGACCGCCCAGCTCGTCAGCATCAGATTGATGAAAAACGCCACCAGCGCGAATCCGAGGCTGTAGAGGTTGAAGCCGAAGAAGAAAATCGCGAGTAGCGTCACCGGCACGACGCCGATCGACAGCCGCACCAGGCTCATCACCATCAGCGCGGTGACGAACTCGAACGGCCGCAGCGGCGACATCATCAGATTGCCGATGTTGCGCGCCCACATTTCTTCCAGGAACGAAATCGAGAAGCCGAGCTGGCCGCGGAACAGGATGTCCCACAACAGCACCGCGCCGATGAAGGTGCCGCTGGCGCGCGCGAAGAAGCCGGCATTCTGCATGACGTAAAGTTGCAGAAAGCCCCAGGTGATCATCTGTACCGTCGGCCAGTAGACAAGCTCGATCAGCCGCGGCCACGACGACCGCAACAGGTACCAATAGCGCAGCATCATCGCCGCGATGCGCCGCATCGAAATAGCGGCGGAGGGTGCGGAGACGGTCTGGCCGAGCGCGCTCATTGCGCCGCCTCGCGCGTTTCGCCGCGCCCGCGCGCGACGTCGAGGAAGACTTCCTCCAGCGTGCGGCGGCCATAGCGGGTCAACAGCCGCGCCGGCGTGTCGTCGTCCTCGATGCGTCCCTGCTTCATGATGATGACGCGATCGCACAGCCGCTCGACCTCGGCCATGTTGTGGGAAGCGAGCAGCACCGTCGCATGGCGCTCGCGGCAATAGCGCTCCAGGCGGGCGCGCACCCAGTCCGCGGTATCGGGATCGAGCGAGGCGGTCGGCTCGTCGAGCAGCAGCAAATCCGGGGAATTGATCAGCGCCTTGGCGAGCGACACCCGCGTCTTCTGCCCGGCCGACAGCCGGCCGGTGGGACGGTCCAACAGCCCGGTCAGATCGAGCTCTTCGCCGAGTTGTTTGATGCGCGCGGCGAGGTCGGCGACGCCGTAGAGCATGCCGAAGACCTTCAAATTCTGCCGGATGGTCAGGCGCATCGGCATGTCGACATAGGGGCTTTCGAAGTTCATGCGGTGCAGCACGCGGTAGCGCTGCCGCGGCATCTCCGCCCCGAGCACGCTGACGCGACCCGAAGTGGGCATCAGAAGCCCCATGATCATGGCGATGGTCGTGGTCTTGCCGGCGCCGTTGCCGCCGAGGAGGCCGGTGATCGAGCCGCGCGCGATCGCGAACGAGACGTTGTCGACGGCCGGAACGCGCTTGTAGATCTTGACGAGGCGCTCGACGGCGATGACCGGTTCGATGGCGGGGGCAACGGTGTGCGTCACGGTGTGCATATCGGCGGGAGATGTGGCCTGCCGGGGCGATGGTGGCAAGGGGGACCAACGCAGACCTCGTCGGCACGCCGGCGGCTTGGCATTGCGCCGCCAAAGATGGCAAAAAGCCAACCGGCGAGGAATTACGCGATCGAAATCGCGTCAAGGATGGGCAAATCGCAATGAAAATCGGAATTTTCGATCACGTCGAGCACGGCGAACGGCCTTTGGCGACGCTGTACGACGAGCGCCTGGAATTCGCCGCCGCGGCCGACGCGGCCGGCTTCTATGGCCTGCATGTCGCCGAGCACCACCAGACGCCGCTCAACCTGGTGCCGTCGCCGAGCGTCTATCTCGGCGCAGTCGCGCGCGCGACCAAGCGCCTGCGGTTCGGGCCGCTGGTTTATTTGCTGCCGCTCTACTCGCCGCTGCGGCTGATCGAGGAAATCTGCATGCTCGATCATCTGAGCCGCGGCCGGCTCGACGTCGGCGTCGGCCGCGGGATATCGCCCTACGAGCTCAAGTTTCACAAGGTCGAGCACGACGACGCGCGTGACATCTTCATCGACGCGTTCCACTGCCTCAGCGCCGGGCTGACGAGCGATACGCTGAGCTACACCGGCAAATACTACGAATACAAGAACGTGCCGATCGCGATGCGGCCGCTGCAGCAACCGCAGCCGCCGTTCTGGTACGCCTCATCCAACGCCACAGGTTCGACCTGGGGCGGCGAGCACGGCCTGCATTATGTCACCCTTGGCCCGACCGCAGCGGCCAAGAGCAATATCGAAACCTTCAAAGCTGCACTTGCGAAACGCGGCGCTCCGGCACAGCCGAAGGCCGGCTTTCCCGGCGGCGCGGTCATCGGCATTCAGCGCCACATCTTCCTCGCCGACACCGACGAAGAAGCTCACCGCTACGGCAAGCCGGCGATGGAGGCGCATCTCGCCAACCTCAATTGGCTGCGCGTCAAGCAGGGCGACACCGGGCTCACCTCGCGCCTCGTCATCCCGCACGGCCAGACCTTCGAGGACACCATCGCCAACGGCAGCGCCATCGTCGGCTCGCCGGCGACGGTGCGCGCCGAGATCGAGCGGCAGGTGCGCGAGCTCGGCGTCAATTATCTGCTGACTTACCTCTTCCTCGGCACCATGTCGCTCACCGACGCGCTGCGTTCGCTGACGCTGTTCCGCGACGAGGTCATGCCGCATCTGGCGACGTTGTAATAGTCGTCAAAGCTGGGGGTATCGCTACTTGCCCGGCTGCCAGGTGATGAGGACCTCGCGGCCGATATTGATCCAGCGTGGGGTGAAGCCGTCGGCGCCCTGCGCGTAAAGGTCGTCGAAATGCTGCTCCACGGTGGCGCGGGTGCGGGCCGCCAATGCGGCGTCGGCCGGCCAATGGGCCCATTGCTCGTTGGCGACGCGCTGCACGGCGAAGGCGAGCGCGGCTTCCCGGCTCGGCAGCGGCACGGTGAGGCGCACGTCCTGCGGCTCCAGCATCGTGAGATCGGGCAGCCGGCCCATCTCCCACAGCACGTTCATGAGTTCGGCATGGCCGGGCACCACTTCCTCCGCCTCGCCATGGACGAGCTGGAACAGCGCGCGGTTCCAGGACGGCGGCGGCGGCGCGTTGACCGTCAGGATGACGCGGCGCGGGCCGGCGCGCTCGATCTTCTCGATGAAGGGCACGATGTCGCGTGTGAGATAGGTGACGTGATTGACGAGCGCGACGGTGCCTTGCGGCGCGTCCGCCGCGAGCCAGTCCCCCTGAACGAGGTCGACATTGGAAATGCCGGCGGCCTTGGCGTTGGCGACGAAGGCTGCGCCCATGCTCGCCGAGGGATCGACATTGGTGACGGAGCGGCAGCGCAGCGCCAGCGGCAGCGACATGCGCCCCGCCCCGCCGCCGACATCGACGATCGCGTCCGACGGCTCGATCAGATCGGCGAGCGCTTGGAGGTTGGCGTCGAGCGCCCGGCGCGGATTGGCCTTGAGCAGCGGATGATCGGGCTCGAGAGCGCCGTACGTATCGCCCGACGGCTCCGCCCCGCGCAGCCGCGCGCGTTGCGCCAGCACCGCATCGACTCGCGCGGCATAATGTTCTGCTGCGGTCATGTTCGCTCCATCGTGCGACTAGGGATCGTTCCGCTCCCGATCCGCGCGCAACGCGTCGGGGTTCGGCATGGCCATGACGTTATAGCCGGAATCGACGAAATGGATTTCGCCGGTCACCGCGGTCGACAGATCGGACAACAGATAAAGTGCGGCGCCGCCGAGTTCGTCGAGCGTGACACCGCGTTGCAGCGGCGAGTGGCGTTGCTGGAACGCGAACATCATGCGGGCGTCGCCGACGCCGGCGCCGGCGAGCGTGCGCACCGGTCCCGCCGAGATCGCGTTGACGCGGATGCGGCTGCCGCCGAAATCCATCGCCAGATAGCGCACGGAGGCTTCCAGCGCCGCCTTGGCGACGCCCATGACGTTGTAGTTGGGCATCGCGCGCTCGCCGCCGAGATAAGTGAGCGTGATCATGGCGCCGCCGTTCGGCATCAAAGCCGCCGCGCGCTTCGCCGCCTCGGTGAAGGCGAAGCACGAGATCAGCATGGTGCGCAGGAAATTGTCGCGGCTGGTGTCGGCATAGCGTCCGGAGAGCTGGGACTTGTCGGAAAAGGCGATGGCGTGGACGAGAAAATCGAGCGTCCCCCATTGCCGCGCGATTTCGGCGAACACCTTGTCGACGGAGCCGATGTCCTCGACGTCGCACGGCAGGACGAGGTCGGCGCCGACCGACGCCGCGAGCGGTTTGACCCGCTTGGCGAGCGCGTCGCCCTGATAGGTGAAGGCGAGCTTGGCGCCGTTCGCGGCAAGCGTGCGCGCGATACCCCACGCGATCGAATGGTCGTTGGCGACCCCCATGATCAGGCCGCGCTTGCCGTGCATCAGATCGGACATGCCGCCATTCCTACTTTGGCGTCATTCCGGGGCGCGCGAAACGCGAGCCCGGAATCCATAACCCCAGCGTCGTAGAAGAATTCGCGATGCCTGGGACTATGGATTCCGGGCTCGCGAGCTTCGCTCGCGCCCCGGAATGACGAAAACAAAAACCTACGCATCCGGCCGCTTGAACACGAGGCAGGCGTTGGTGCCGCCGAAGCCGAACGAGTTGGAGAGGACGCAGCCGAGACTGACATCGTCGCGGCGCGTCCGCACGATCGGCATGTCGGCGAACGCCGGATCGAGGTTCTCGATATTGGCGCTCTCGCAGATGAAGCCGTTGTTCATCATCAAAAGCGAATAGATCGCCTCGTGCACGCCGGTCGCGCCTTGCGAGTGCCCGGTGAGCGACTTCGTCGCCGAGATCGGCGGGCATTTGTCGCCGGCGCCGAACACCGCGCGGATCGCCTCGATCTCCTTGAGGTCGCCGATCGGCGTCGAGGTCGCGTGCGGATTGATGTAGTCGACCGGCGCCTTGACGCCGGCGATGGCCATGCGCATGCAGCGCGCCGCGCCTTCACCCGACGGCGCCACCATGTCGGCGCCGTCCGAGGTCGCGCCGTAGCCCGCGACTTCGCCATAGATGCGCGCGCCGCGCGCCTTGGCGCGCTCGAATTCCTCCAGCACCAGCACGCCGGCGCCGCCGGCAATGACGAAGCCGTCGCGGTCGGCGTCATAGGCGCGCGAGGCCTTGGCCGGCGTCGCGTTGAACTTCGACGACAGCGCGCCCATGGCGTCGAACAAAACCGACAGCGTCCAGTCGAGCTCCTCGCAGCCGCCGGCGAACATCACGTCCTGCTTGCCGTTGCCGATCAGCTCGTAGGCGTTGCCGATGCAATGGTTCGAGGTCGCGCAGGCCGAGGAGATCGAATAGCTGACGCCCTTGATCTTGAACCAGGTGGCGAGCGTCGCCGACGGCGACGACGACATCGATTTCGGCACCGCGAACGGCCCGACCCGCTTCGGCCCCTTGCTGCGGGCAATGTCCGCGCTCTCGACGATGGTGCGGGTCGACGGCCCGCCCGAGCCCATGACGATGCCGGTGCGCTCGTTGGAGATGTCGGTTCCCTCCAATCCGGCGTCGCGGATCGCCTGCTCCATGGCGACGTGGTTCCAGGCGGCGCCGCCGCCGAGAAAGCGCATGGCGCGGCGGTCGACCGCTTCGCTTGGATCGAGCGTCGGCGCGCCGTGGACGTGGCAGCGGAATCCGAGTTCGGCGTATTTGTCGGCGAAAACGACGCCGGATTTTGCTTCGCGCAGCGACGCCAGCACTTCCTGCGTGTTGTTGCCGATGGACGAGACGATGCCCATCCCGGTAACGACGACCCGCCTCATATTCGCCTCGTATGTCCCAAAGCCCGCCGCGCCCCGGACCGCAAGCCGGGGCCGCACCGCGGGATGCCCGTTCTAACCCCCGGTCGCCTGCGGCGCCGCGTCTTGGAATAGCCCCACTTTGAGATCGGCGGCCCGATAGATCACCGCGTCATCGGCGGAGAGCCAGCCGTCGGCGATCCCGAGCACGAGTTTCGAACGCACCACGCGCTTGATGTCGATGCCATAGACGACTTTCCTCATGGTCGGCAGCACCTGCCCCGAGAACTTGACCTCGCCCATGCCGAGCGCGCGGCCGCGCCCCGGCGCGCCGAGCCAGCCGAGAAAAAAGCCCAGCAGCTGCCACATCGCGTCGAGCCCGAGGCAGCCCGGCATCACCGGATCGCCCTTGAAGTGACAGGGGAAAAACCAGAGGTCGGGCTTGAGCTCGAGCACCGCGCGCACCAAGCCTTTGCCGTACTCGCCGCCGACTTCCGCAATCTCGGAAATGCGGTCGAACATCAGCATCGGCGGCAGCGGCAATTGCGGACCCTTGTCGAACAATTCGCCGCGCCCGCAGGCGAGGAGATCCTCATAGTCGAAGTTGGAACGGCGTTCCTGCATGGTGCGCGTCTCCGCCGCAGCCGGTCGATTGCGCGATTCCCTAACATATGGGAACATCACGGCAAAGCTGCATCCCGGCGTGCGGCTCGTGATCGCCGGGCAGCCCCCGGACGCGGCATGCCAGGGAGTTGCGGCGCGCGCAAGGTGGCGTATAATGATTTCACTTGCAACGATCTCGCGGTGGCCGCGATGGGCCTCAATAGCGAGCACGGAGACGACTTGGTGTAGCATGACAGAGCGTCCGACCGCCTTTGGCGCCCCCGGGTCGACCGTGCCGCAGATTTCCTCGCGGTCTGTGAGCCCGTCTCTGCCGGCTGCCGCGCCTGCGCATCCCGACCGCACCGGCTGCCCCTGGCACGACGTCAAGGCGAAGCTGCGCGATGTCGGCTTGCGCCCGACCCGGCAGCGCATGGCGCTCGGCTGGATCCTGTTCGCCAAGGGCGACCGCCATGTCACGGCGGAGATGCTGTACGAGGAAGCGACCCACCTCAAGGTGCCGGTGTCGCTCGCCACGGTCTACAACACGCTGCACCAGTTCACCGAGGTCGGCCTGCTGCGCCAGCTCATGATCGACGGCACCAAGGCCTATTTCGACACCAACAATTCCCAGCACCACCACTTCTTCATCGAGGACCAGGACGATCTGCTCGACGTCCCCTCCTCCGACGTGGTGCTCGGCAAGACCCCGGAGCCGCCCGAAGGCTACGAGATCGCGCGGATCGACGTGGTGGTGCGGCTAAGGCGCAAAAAATAGTCCGTCATTCCGGGCCGCCGCGCCCCCTCTCCCCGTGGGGGAGAGGGTCGGGGTGAGGGGGCTCCGGCCTCTCAGAACAATCAATCCCAGCGCCGGAGCCCCCTCACCCGTCAGAGTTTGTTGAAACGCTGCGGCGGCCCTCTCCCCCATGGGGCGAGGGCATGATGACGAGGGCGCGGCGATCGGCGCGGCGCTCGCAGCAACGCCGCTTACTCCACCTTCTCGTCCGGGTACACCCCCCAGAGCTTGCCCTGCTCGATCCAGCCGTCGAAACCGTCGCCGGCGAGGCGGCACCAGGTGCCGGTGCAGCGCTTGATGGTGCCGAGGACGCCGGATTGCAGTTGCGCGGTCACCGGGCTTTGCCCGTTGGGCTCGGCGTGCAGCGGCGCGAGGTCGGTCTTGGATTTCAGCCGCACCGCGGCCGTGCGCTTGCCGGACAGGAGCGAGTGGTAGACCCAGCCTTCCGAGCCGTCGGAGTCGCGGATGCGCCGCCAGTTCTCGAACTCCGCGGTGATTTCGACCGGCCAGCCGGTGCGGGTATAGATGAAGGCGACGTCGTGGTCCTTGTCCGGCCCGCCGCGGACATTGACGCGATCGGCCTTGAGGCTGACGAAGCGCGGTACCGGGAGCCCGCTCCCCGCGGCATCGCCGCCGGCGCGGGCCGGCGCCAGAGGAAGCGCCAGCAACACCGGCGCCAAGGCGAGCGCCAGCAGCACCGGCGCCGATTGCGGCCCGCACGCAAAGCATGGTCGACCTGCCACGTTGCCCTGTCATGGCCGCACTACCCGGATGTTCAGCGTACCTCGACCGCGCCGGGGAACCCGGCCCGCTTTGTAGGAGCGCAGCCATCTGCTAGAGAGAAATTAACGTACCGCCTCCGTCCGCGAGTGTCGGCGAGGCCGGTTAACGAGACCTCAACGGTAGCCGAGCGGTGCTGCCGTCGCGGCATCTCGGTGTGGCGCAGCGAGGCACGAGGGCGACGATGGCGGCTGGCAAGAAGCCTCTGGTAGTGGTGACCCGGAAGCTGCCGGAGCGCGTCGAAACGCGCATGTGCGAATTGTTCGACACGCGGCTCAATCTCGACGACAAGCCGATGAGCCACGCCGAGCTGGTCGAGGCCGCCAAGGACGCCGACGTGCTGGTGCCCACGGTCACCGACCACCTCGACACCGCGATCCTGAGCCACTCCGGCGAGCGGCTGAAGCTGATCGCCAATTTCGGCAACGGCGTCGATCACATCGATGTGGCGACCGCGCTTGCAGCGCGGCATCACCGTGACCAATACGCCGGGCGTCCTCACCGAGGACACCGCCGACATGACCATGGCGCTGATCCTCGCGGTGCCGCGGCGGCTCGCCGAAGGCGCGCAGGTCCTACTCGGCGACAAGGAATGGAACGGCTGGAGCCCGACCTGGATGCTCGGCCACCGCATCTGGGGCAAGCGCCTGGGCATCGTCGGCATGGGCCGCATCGGCCAGGCGGTGGCGCGCCGCGCCAAGGCGTTCGGCCTGCAGATCCACTATCACAACCGCCGCCGCGTGGCGCCGCGGATCGAGGAAGAGCTCGACGCCACCTATTGGGAAAGCCTCGACCAGATGCTGGTGCGGATGGACATCATCTCCATCAATTGCCCGCACACGCCGGCGACCTATCATCTGCTCTCGGCGCGCCGCCTGAAACTCATTCGCCCCGAGGCCTACGTCGTCAACACCGCGCGCGGCGAGGTGATCGACGAGAATGCGCTGGCGCGTCTGATCGAGAGCGAGGAGATCGCCGGCGCCGGCCTCGACGTGTTCGAGCACGAGCCGGCGGTGAGCCCCAAACTCGTCAAGCTCGCCCGCGCCGGCAAGGTGATCCTGCTGCCGCACCTCGGCTCGGCTACGCTCGAAGGCCGCATCGACATGGGCGAGAAGGTCATCGTCAACATCAAGACCTTCATGGACGGCCATCGGCCGCCGGACCGCGTGCTGCCGTCGATGTTGTGAGGCGGATCGTCGATTGACGCCGCGCGCTGTGGGCGGCTAGCGCGCCAGGCCGAGCACGAGCAACAGTGCGGTATCAAGCCGGTTGCTGGTTTCAGAGTCGATAGCCCCGATCACGGCGCGCACCCGGTCGCGCGGCGCCGCTAATAACTTGTCCGTCATGATTTGGGAGCGGATGCGAAGCCCGTTTTCTTCGGCTGGCTGTATGATCGGCCTGACGGGCAATCTCTCCGTCAATTCTGACGTTATCGGGCAAACGAGCACTGTCGCGGTGGCGTCCCCGAGTTCGTCCGACTGCACCACGATTGCGGGACGCGGCCGACCAAACTCGCCATGCGCGACAATCACGACATTGCCGCGCCTCACCGCCATTCGCTCCAGTCGTACACCGCATCGATCCAATCATCGATGGCGTCGTTTTCGGGATGTCGAGCGAGTAGGCGTCCTTGCCGCCGAAGATCGGCCAACACCCGCGGATCGCGCAGGTCGGGGACCCAGTGCTGCACCGGTCTTAGACCCTGCGCGCGCAAGCGCTCCCGCCGGGCGCTCATCCGCTCGCGGGGCGTCTTTGGGCGCGATCTTTTCGGCTTTTGCGGCATTTGTCATTACTCAGCTTTCGTAACATGTTACGGGAAATGCCCTTGATCGTGCAAGTGCGGGAAGTTGCCGCGCGCGTCTAATTCCGCCCGCCTCAATCTCACTGCGCGTTCAATCTCAATGTCACGCAACTGGCCTATCTTCGGTGGCGAGCAATCCTTTAACCCGTATTTCTCTCAGTGTGTGAGAAATACGGGTTAACGCCATTTTGCTCGAACTTATGTCCCCCAAGTCCAAAACCTGATTTCGAGACATTCCATGGCTTCCATCCCCCCGATCTGGATCTGGCTCGGCATCGTCGCCTGCATCGTGCAGACCGGGCTGTTCGCCGGCCTCAATCTCGCGGTGTTCAGCCTCAGCCAATTGCGCCTGCAGCTCGAGGCCGACGGCGGCAATGCCGACGCGGCGCGCGTGCTTGAGCTGCGCCAGAGCTCCAATCAGGTCTCACCACCATCATCTGGGGCAATGTCAGCACCAACGTCCTGCTGACGCTCCTGTCCGACTCGGTGCTCGCCGGCGTCGGCGCGTTCCTGTTCTCGACCTTCGCGATCACGCTGCTCGGCGAGATCATTCCGCAGGCTTATTTTTCGCGCAACGCGCTCGCGATGACCGCGCGGTTCCTGCCGTTCCTGAATTTCTACCTCGTGGCGCTGTATCCGCTGGCCAAGCCCACGGCGCTGCTGCTCGACGCCTGGCTCGGCAAGGAAGGCATCACCTGGCTCGCCGAACGCGATATCCGGTCCTTGATCGCTGCGCAGCGCCGGAAGCGGGGGCGACATCAGCCGGCTGGAAGCGCTCGGCGCGCGCAACTTTCTCGACCTCGACGACATTCTGGTCAGCGACGAAGGCGAACCCGTCCACACCGAAAGCATCATCAGCCTGCCGCTCGCAAACCAGCGTTGCGTGCTGCCGAAATTCGAGCGCTCGCCTGGACGATCCGTTCCTTCGTCAGGTCGACGCCTCCGGCAAGAAATGGGTCATCGTGACCGACGTCGACAATGGCGAGCCGGTGTTCGTGCTCGACGCCCATCATTTCCTGCGCGACGCGCTGTTCGACGAGTTGCGCAGCGACCCGACCACGTATTGGCACCGCCCGGTCATGGTGCGCGACATGCAGACCAAGCTCGGCGACGTCATCGGCCGCCTCAAGGTCGCGCCGGAGCGGCCCGGCGACGACGTGATCGACCACGATCTGATCTTGGTCTGGGGCGCGCAGCGCCGATCATCACCGGCTCGGACCTGCTGGGGCGGCTGCTGCGGGATATCGTGGCGGTGGAGGCGGCGAAAAGCGCGGCGGGATCGCCGCAGGTTTCAGCTGGCTTCCTGAAGTGAGATCTCGCGGCCAAGATGGCCACTTTGAGCAGCGTCTGTGAGAAGCTCCGGAGAAAGTTACGCCCTGGCATCGAGCAATTCGATGCCGACGATCCGGCCCTCTGCGTCGTAATCGAAGACGACGTCCGGGGCGAGTTCAGCGCTCTCCAGGACCTTTCCCTGCGACAAACGGATATAGGCCGCATTGTCCTCGGGACGATACGTGATCCTCGGTGCCATGACGGCCTCCGTGCGTCTCGGTCGAAAAATACGGTCAAAATACGATTCGCGTCCGGCGGTTTCAAAACAGGCAACGCGAAGCACTCGATTGCCGAACTCCGGAATCGTGACGGAACCTGCGTTGCACACCCGGCCGTTGCGGATCCTGGCGAGACCATTCTGGTTCCTTACCGTCCTCTCGATCCACGTCCGATCCAGCTCACGTTCCAGGATTGCGTCTCGGGCGTGCCTTGTGAACTATAGGGGCTTAGGCATTTATCGTGATGGCGGCCTTTATCATCAGCCGCCATCCCTCACACATCCACCTTCAGCGCGGCGATGAACGCCTCCTGCGGGATGTCGACCTTGCCGAACTGGCGCATGCGCTTCTTGCCTTCCTTCTGCTTGTCCAGAAGCTTGCGCTTGCGGCGTCACGTCGCCGCCGTAGCATTTCGCCGTCACGTCCTTGCGGAAGGCGCGCACGGTCTCGCGCGCCACCACCTTGCCGCCGATCGCGGCCTGGATCGGCACCTGGAACATGTGCGGCGGGATCAGCTCTTTGAGCTTCTCCGCCATGGCGCGGCCGCGCTGTTCGGCGCGCGTGCGGTGCACCAGCATGGCCAGCGCGTCGACCGGCTCGCCATTGACCAGCATCTGCAGCTTGACGAGGTCGGCCGGCTTGTAGTCGGTGAGGTGATAGTCGAACGAGGCGTAGCCGCGCGACACCGATTTGAGCCGGTCGTAGAAATCGAACACCACCTCGTTGAGCGGCAGGTGGTATTTCACCAGTGGCGCGGTTGCCGACATAAGTCAGCTCTTTTTGTTCGCCGCGGCGGTCCTGGCACAGTTTGAGCACCGAGCCGAGATATTCGTCGGGCGTCAGGATCGTCGCCTCGATCCACGGCTCCTGCATTTCCTCGATGTGGTTCGGGTCCGGCATGTCGACCGGATTGTGAATTTCCATTTGCTGGCCGTTGCGCAGCTTGATCTTGTAGATGACCGACGGCGCCGTCGCGATCAGATCGAGATTGAATTCGCGCTCGAGCCGCTCCTGGATGATTTCGAGGTGGAGGAGGCCGAGGAAGCCGCAGCGGAAGCCGAAGCCGAGCGCCGCCGAGGTTTCCATCTCGTAGGTGAAGCTCGCGTCGTTGAGGCGGAGCTTGCCCATGGCGGCGCGCAAATCCTCGAACTGCGCGGCGTCGACGGGGAACAGCCCGCAGAACACCACCGGGATCGCCGGACGGAAGCCGGGCAGCGGTTCGGCCACCGGCTTGCGGTCGTCGGTGATGGTGTCGCCGACGCGGGTGTCGGCGACTTCCTTGATCGAGGCGGTCAAGAAGCCGATCTCGCCGGGGCCGAGCTCGTCGAGTTCGACGCGCTTGGGCGTGAACACGCCGACGCGGTCGACGTCGTAGGCGGCGTTCGTCCCCATCATGCGGATGCGCTGGCCCTTTTTCAGCACGCCGTCGACGACGCGGAACAGGACGACGACGCCGAGATAGGTGTCGTACCAGGAGTCGACCAGGAGCGCCTTGAGCGGTGCCGCGGCGTCGCCCTTGGGCGGCGGCAGCCGGTGCACGATCGCCTCCAAGACCTCCGGCACGTTGAGACCGGTCTTGGCCGAGATCAGGATCGCGTCGGAGGCATCGAGCCCGATCACGTCCTCGATCTGCTGCTTGACCTTGTCGGGCTCGGCGGCCGGCAGATCGACCTTGTTGAGCACCGGCACGATCTCGTGGTTGTTGTCGAGCGCCTGATAGACGTTGGCGAGCGTCTGCGCCTCCACCCCCTGGCTGGCGTCGACGACGAGCAGCGAGCCCTCGCAGGCGGCGAGGCTCCGATTGACCTCGTAGGCGAAGTCGACGTGGCCGGGCGTGTCGATCAGGTTGAGAACATAATCCTTGCCGTCGCGGGCGCGATAATTCAGGCGCACCGTCTGCGCCTTGATGGTGATGCCGCGCTCGCGCTCGATATCCATCGAATTGAGCACCTGCTCGACCATTTCGCGCGCTTCCAGCCCGCCGGTCAGCTGAATCAGCCGGTCGGCGAGCGTCGACTTGCCGTGGTCGATATGGGCGATGATCGCGAAATTACGGATGTTTTCGATCGGAGCCGCACTCATGCGGCGCAGATAACACTCGCGTCCGTGAGCGGCAAGCCATTGCCAGCTCTCGCTTGGCCCGCCGAACCGTAAATTGCGCCCGGCAAGAACTTGAAAATTCGCTTATCAAGCGATCGCGCGCGAATAGCCGAAGCGGTCAAAATCGCACTCGTATGCCCGGTAGACGCGATCGGCGAGTTCAGGCGTGTAATACGCCGCCAAGCGATTGTGGTTCGATGCGTTGACCGGGATCATTGCTCCCTGACGCAGGACATCGCTCGCACCCAAATGATCCAAAATACGCGCGAAATCTCGCTCGAAGCTTTCCACCCTGCCGATGAAGTCCAATTCAATTCCCGGCATTGACAGAATATCGTGCTGCGCCTGGATGTGCACATCGCAACGGCTCCTAGCCACGGCGCTTACGAACGCAACAAACTGCGAAAATAGCAGCGTCTGATCCGCGCCGACGGGAAGATCGGCTGCAATCTCAGGCCGCAGGGCCAGGTAGAGACCTATATAATGGTCACCAGGGACCAGAGGTTTTCCGCGAAACTTGTCGGCCCAACATGAAAGCGTACGCGCATACGGATTGCGAACGAATGAAAATCGCAGCGTCTCCGGGTTCGTTGCCAAGCGAAAAAACGAACTCTTGGTCATGCTGCGCGGGCCGTAGGGGCCGCGAAATCTGGCCTGACGGCTCGCCTGTAGAGAACGCGTATGCCGGCCCGCGACCGTCGCCAGCGTCTGTCGAATTCTAGTCGACGCGACCTTCGGCACGGCGATGTAAATGAGCTTGTGCCTCGGCAGTACTTTCACCATTTCATCCGGTTCGTAGCCGCCGGCGACCAAATTGTCGTAAAATTCGGCTGCCGCCGGATCGATAAAGGGCGTGAAAAACGTGGTGGCAATCCAGCCCAATTCCTTCGCTTTCGACTCCACCGGCCGAAACAAGCGCATCCTCAACCCCTCCAATAAGGCCGCCATGCAGCGTCAAAGGCGAGGTCAATAGGGCGCGAAGGCGGCAGAATCACGGCTGCGGCAATCCACACACGCTGCCAACGATGTCTCGACCTGTGCCGTCTTTTGGCCTTATCTGTCGCCTGGATGGATAGGGATGCGCAGCCCGCCAAGCTCATGACCCTGGCCGAAACCGACCGACCGGCACGCCATGCCTTGGAGCGTCTGTTCGACGCTCTGATCGATCAGGCGCGCTGCGAGGGCGCCATGGCGCTGCTGCTCGCCGGATATGCCGCCGCGTGGTCGCTCTACACCGTCATCGCCAAGGAGCCAGGACCTTCACTTCGACATGGGCGAGATGGTGGCCTGGTCGCGGGAGATCACGCTCGGCACACCGAAACATCCGCCGATGGGCGCGTGGCTGGTGCGGGTCTGGTTCGGCATATTTCCGCTTGACGTGTGGGCCTATTATCCGCTCGCGGTGGTGTTGGCTACGGCGGCCTTATGGATCGCTTGGCGGGTGTCGGCACATTATCTTGCGCCCGACAAGCGCGTCATCGGCATCATGCTGCTGACGCTAGTGCCGTTCTATAATTTCCACGACCTTAAATTCGACGCCAACACCGTGGAAATTCCCTTTTGGGCGGCGACCACGTGGGGTTCCTGCGCTCGTTGGAAACGCGCCGCGCCGGTTGGGCGGTGCTGGCCGGGATTAACGCCGCCGACGGCATGCTCGGGCAAGTATTGGTCGATTTTTCTGCTCGCCGGCCTTGCCGTTGCCGCGTTGAGCGATCGACGCCGCGGCACCTAAACAATCGGTTAGCTGTGAACCAGCCGCTGTTCGCTTGGACGCGCGCGCGTGGTAGTGCTCTCCGGTCCGCCACACGCACGCGCCCGAACCTGATGTCAACCCAACGCATCGTCGAACGCCTGCGGCCGCCTCGCTTCGTCAGCAAGATCGTCGGCAAGGGGCAGCGCATCGTCGCCGAGAGTCCGGAAGGAGCCGTCGTCGCCGCGGTGCTTGGCGCTTTCCTCGCCTTGTGGTTCGTCTACGACATCGTGGTCTTCGCGCCGATCGACGTGCACTACGATACCAGCGAAGCGACCGTGTGGGCCCAGCATTTCGCGTTCGGCTACAAGCATCCGCCGATGACGGCGTGGGTGCAAGGTCTGTGGTTTACCGTCTTTCCGCGCCAGGATTGGGCGGCGTATCTGTTGGCCGTAACCACGGTCACTGTCGGCCTCGCCGTCATATGGCGGTTGCTGCGTGATCACCTTGACAGATATCGGGCGCTGCTGGGCCTTGCCGCCCTGTCCATCGTTCCGCTCTACACGTTCAAGGCGGCGATCTTCAATGCCAATACGGTGCTGATCCCATTTTGGGCGGCGACCCTGCTGTTCTATCTGCGCGCCCGGCGTGGTCTCGGCGTTTTGGATGCCTTTCTTGCCGGCGCTTTCGCAAGCTTGACCGTGCTCGGCAAATATTGGGGACTGTTCCTGGTCGCCGGCATGGCCGTGGCCGCCGTCTCGGGTCCCGGAACGCGGCGCTTCTGGCGCTCGCCGGCGCCCTACGTCATGGCGGCCGCCGCGGCCATCGTCATTGCGCCGCACGTGGTCTGGTTGGCGACCGAGCGTGGCGCCGCAGCCTACACGTACATGCACGGCTCGGTCTTCAGCAACGATTCGTTCGGCGCGGCGCTGAGGAACTCGGCGCATTTTGTGCTCGGCGCGGCGGCCTACATCGTCGGTCCCCTGATATTCCTCGCCACGATGCGACCGAGCAGAGCCGCACTCGCCGACATCGCCTGGCCAGAGGGTGATGACCGCCGGCAAGTGCTTTTGCTGTTTGCCGTGCCCCTTGTGCTGCCGGCCTTGCTGAATTTGGCGAGCCCTTACCGGCTGACGCCGGTCTGGACCTATCCGAACTGGGCGCTGCTCCCGATCGTGCTCTTCGCCACCCGCTACATCACTGTGGACTCGCGCGACGTGGCGTGCGGCGGCCTGTTCGCGCTGGCGGTGAGCTTGCTCGCGGTCGTCGTCTCGCCCGTCGTCGCCTACGAGCAGCTGATGTCGAGCCGCAACGCGTACCGGGCGCATTTTCGCCAGGTCGCGGAAATGGCGGAGACGTTCGCGGGCAATCCGGCGGAATTGCTGTGGGGATCGCCCGACATCGTCGCCGGCCTGCCGTTCTATATGCGGCAAGCACGGCCTCTGTCGCTCAATCCGTCGACCGCCAAAGGCCGCACCGCGATCGTTGTCCACGGCCTCACGGTCGTCTGCACAAGCGACGCAGCATGGTGCCGGAGAGAGTCTGCAGCCTTTGCACGTGCCGGTGCACGCACGACGACCGCAACGTTCCGCCGCAGCTTCTTGGGATTGTCCGGCAAGCCGATGACGTTTCAGTTCACGGTCGTGCCCCGCGGCGTGTGGCCGTACGACGCCGCGGGGTATTGGTCCTACAAGACGAAGCTCAGTACCGGTACTGGTCCGGCTTATACGGGCCGCTGACCGGAATGCCGAGATAGGTCGACTGCTTGTCGGACAGATGGGTGAGCTTGGCGCCGATCTTGTCGAGATGCAGCCGCGCCACCTTCTCGTCGAGGTGTTTTGGCAGCGTGTAGACCTTCTTCTGGTATTTGCCCTGGTTGGTCCACAATTCGATCTGCGCCAGCGTCTGGTTGGTGAACGACGACGACATGACGAAGCTCGGATGGCCCATGGCGTTGCCGAGGTTGACCAGACGGCCCTCGGACAAAAGGATGATGCGCTTGCCGTCGGGGAACTCGATCTCGTCGACCTGCGGCTTGATGTTGTCCCACTTGAGGTTCTTCAGCGCCGCCACCTGAATCTCGCTGTCGAAGTGGCCGATGTTGCAGACGATGGCGCGGTGCTTCATCTTGCGCATGTGCTCGATGGTGATGACGTCGACGTTGCCGGTCGCGGTGCAGAAGATATCCGCACGCGGCGCGGCTTCGTCCATCGTCACCACTTCGTAGCCTTCCATCGCCGCCTGCAGCGCGCAGATCGGATCGACCTCGGAGACGATGCACGCGGCAGCCGGCCTGGCGCAGCGACGCCGCCGAGCCCTTGCCGACGTCGCCGAAGCCGGCGACCATCGCGATCTTGCCGGCCATCATCACGTCGGTGCCGCGGCGGATGCCGTCGACCAGCGATTCGCGGCAGCCATAGAGATTGTCGAACTTCGACTTGGTGACGCTGTCATTGACGTTGATCGCCGGGAACAACAGCCGGCCTTCCTTTTCCATCTGATAGAGCCGATGGACGCCGGTCGTCGTCTCCTCCGAGACGCCGCGGATATCCTTGGCGGTCTTGGAGTACCAGCCGGGCTGTTCCTTCAGCCGCTTCGCGATCGCGGCGAACAGCACCTCTTCCTCTTCGTTGTTCGGGTGATGCAGCACCTGCGGAGTCTTTTCCGCCTGGATGCCGAGATGCAGGAGCAGCGTGGCGTCGCCGCCGTCATCGAGGATCATGTTCGGCGCGCCGCCGTCGGACCATTCGAAGATGCGGTGGGTGTATTCCCAGTATTCCGTGAGCGATTCGCCCTTGACCGCGAACACCGGGGTGCCGGCCGCGGCGATGGCGGCGGCGGCGTGGTCCTGCGTCGAATAGATGTTGCACGAGGCCCAGCGGACGTCGGCGCCGAGCGCCGCGAGCGTCTCGATCAGGACGCCGGTCTGAATGGTCATGTGCAGCGAGCCGGCGATGCGCGCGCCGCGCAGCGGCTGCTGGGGCCCGTATTCTTCGCGCGTCGCCATCAGACCGGGCATTTCGGTCTCGGCGATGGAAAGTTCCTTGCGGCCCCATTCGGCGAGGCTGAGATCCTTGACGACGTAGTCGGTGTGCGAAGCTTTGGCCTTGGTCGACGTGCTCATGGTAATCCTTGGCGCTCCTTGGCGATCGTTCGATAGTCCGCGGGACTTGATCCGAGTGACTTGGATGGTCCGATGACTTGCAAGTGACTGGAAATTGCCGCCGATCCAAGGCAGGGCCGGCGGCGCGGCGCGACTAAAGACATAAAGATCTCTTTATGTCCATGCTCGAGGCGAGGCATTTTATCGGCACGAAAGCATGCGCTTCCCAACCGATTTGCCCACGCGCGCACGCTGCCCACTTTATCAGAACGCGACCGGTCGGCAGCGCGGGCCGCGGCCTCGCTGCGGTCGTGCCGGTGCAGGCAAATCATGGTGAGATGCCCGTCAGTTTTGTTTCGCCCATGAACTTTTCGCCGATGAACGTTTCGCCTATGAACTTTGCCCCCAGCGAGGTATTTCCCTCCCATGGATGCAGACCTCGAGGGACCGGTACCGTCGATCAAATCGCTGCGTCAGCTGGCGCAGGCCGAAGCGAGCTGCACGCGCTGCCCGCTTTATCGTGACGCGACGCAAGCTGTTCCAGGCGACGGCCCGAGCCGCGCCGCTTTCATGCTGGTCGGCGAGCAGCCGGGAGACCGCGAAGATATCGAGGGCAAGCCGTTCGTCGGCCCCGCCGGGCGCGTTCTCGACCGCGCGCTGAGCGACGCCGGAATTGAGCGGGAGGAAACCTTCGTCACCAACGCGGTGAAACATTTCAAACATGAAACGCGCGGCAAGCGGCGGCTGCACAAGCGGCCCAACACCGACGAGATAGAGCGCTGCAAGATTTGGCTCGATTTCGAGCGCGGCCTGGTCAAGCCGTCGACGGTCGTCGCTTTGGGCGTAACGGCGGCGCGCAGCCTCGTCGGGCGCACGCTGACCATCGCCAAGGTGCGCGGCCAGCCGATGGCATTGGACGACGGCACGCGTCTGGTCGTGACCGTTCACCCCTCGGCGCTCTTGCGCATCGAGGACGAGGACACGCGGCACGCGGCTTACACGCAATTCGTCGCCGATCTGAAAGTGGCCGCGGCAGGCCGACAGGGCCCGCGCTGAGAACAAAACGACGGCCGATTTCTTAGTTTAGCGCGCCGCAGGCTTGACCAGCCCGGCCTGGGTCAACGCCGCCGCGATCTGCTGCATGCGGTTGATGAGGTCGATCGCCGCCGCCGGCGGCAGCACCACCCGGCACGCCGGGTAGCGGCGGCCGGTGATCGGCGCGCCGGCCTTGACCTCGTCGAGGCGCGTGACCGCGAATTCGATCCGCAACGTCTGCCCGTCGAAGATGAGGCCGGAGACGAAATCGGCGAAGGTTTCCGCAAGATCGGGACGATCGAGGTACCTCAAGGACGCCATGGGCCGCTCGGGCGCGGGTGTCGCGGCGGCGGCCGGCGGCGGCGGTGCCGCCGCAACAGGGGTGTCGAGCGACACCGGCGGCAGCTCGGTCGCCGAATTCTCGTTCCGCGCCCCGGATCCTGATTTGCCAAAAATCATCGCCCTCTCCTTCATGTTGCCGCCGCGGCGGCTCGATCCGTCGCCATACCGGTCAATCATCCTCGCCGAATCGGGAGCCGATCAGCTCTGCCAACGCGTCGACGACTTCGGCCGCCTGCGGCCCGGTCGCCTCGACGGTGATGGACGTTCCCGACGCCGCCGCGAGCATCATCAGGCCCATGATCGACGTGCCGCCGACCACCTCGCCGCAACGCATGACGCGCACGTCGGCGTCGAATTTTTCGACGGTTTGCACGAACTTGGCCGAAGCCCGCGCGTGCAGTCCCTTGCGGTTGCGGATCGCCATCTCGCGGACCACCGCGCCATCGCGGAACGGCGGCTGATCGGGCCTGCAGGCTTCCGCGGGTCGGCCGGTCTCGCTCATTTGCCGGTCAGGACCCGGCTGGCGATGGTGACGTATTTGCGTCCGGCATCCTGGGCGGCGGCGACCGCTTCGGCGAGCGGAAATTCGTCGCGGACCTTGGCGAGCTTCACCAGCATCGGCAGATTGATGCCGGCCAGCACCTCGACCTTGGGCCGGCTCATGACCGAGATCGCCAGGTTCGACGGCGTGCCGCCGAACATGTCGGTGAGAATGGCGACGCCGTCACCGCTGTCGACGCGTTTCACCGCCTCGATAATATCCTTGCGGCGCTCCTCAACGTCATCGTCGGGACCGATGGTGACCGCTTCGATTTGACTTTGGGGCCCGACCACGTGCTCCAAGGCCGCGCGGAACTCGATCGCGAGCCGCCCGTGGGTGACCAGCACAAGACCTATCATACAGCTCCCCGCGGGCGCTTCTTTTTCGGTGCACCGCACGAAAGGGCCCTCATCTTGACCATCCGAAGGCCCAACGCAAGGGCCATTTTCCGCAGATTTCGGCGATTGGTGCATTGCGGTAGCGCAAATCGGCTTGGCAATCGGCTTGGCTTCCCGGCCGTCGATCATGCCGTGGAATAGTCTAGGCCCGTTAGGGTTACCAATCTGCAACCGGCTTGAATGGTGCTATTGCGGATGGCTCAACCGCAGGACGAGATTGCGAAGCCGCACTCTTAAAAGCCGCATTCCTGGCCGTCCGTTTGGGCATAGCCGGATGAAGTGAGGAGGGCGAGAAGCCCGGGCAAGGCCCCGGAACCCGGTGCGACCGCAAGCCGCGGTAGATTTATACCCGCAACAGCGGTCACGCGCTTTTCCGTCGGCGGCAGTCGCTCGGCATCGGCGGCCGCAAGATCGACCACCAGCCCGACCACGGCGCACGGCTCATAAGCGAGCCGCAGAATGCCGACACCGCGCACCTCGATCAGTCCGGCGAGCGCCGGCGCGGGCCGCACCAAGAGCCGGCCGCCGGCCGCCTCCACATGCACGCGATCGTCGCCGACGAGCCGCGCGAACCGCACCAAGCCCACCCGCGCCGCCTCGATCAGCTCGAAGGCGAGCCGCGACTTGCCCGCCTCGGAAGGGCCGCGGATCAACACCGCCCGCGCGCCGACCAAAACGGCCGAGGCGTGAATGGTCGCGGAGGTCATGGGCTTGTCACGATGGGCTTGATCACGATGGGCTTGATCACATCGCCGGCAGGCGCACGACGAAACGGGCGCCGAGCACCTCCGGCGCGCCGTCCGCGCCGACCGGGCCGATCCGGTTCTCGACCCAGATGGTGCCGCCATGGGCCTCGGCGATCTGCTTGGAAATCGACAGGCCGAGGCCGGAATTCTGCCCGAAACCCTGGTGCGGGCGATCGGTGTAGAAACGCTCGAACACCTTGTCCAACGCGTCGGGCCGCACCCCCGGGCCGTCGTCATCGACGACGATCTCGATATTGCTCTTGAGCCGCCGGCACACCACGCGCACGGTGCCGCCCGGCGGCGAGAACGACCGCGCGTTCTCGATCAGATTGTCGACGATCTGCCCGAGCCGCGAATCGTGCCCCGGCACCAGGAAGGCGCGCGCATCGCCGCCCTCGAAAGCGAGCGTGACCTTGACCCCGTCGTCGCGCTTGACCTCGTTGGCGACCGCCACCAGCGTGCCGAGGAGCTTGGCGAAATCGACGGGCGCCGCCTCCTGGCGCTGCAGCTCGGCGTCGAGGCGGCTCGCGTCGGAAATGTCCGAAATCAGCCGGTCGAGCCGTTGGACGTCGTGTTGGATGATGGCGAGGAGCCGCCCGCGGCTCTCGTCGGTCTTGGCGAGCGGCAGCGTTTCCACCGCCGAGCGCAGCGACGTGAGCGGATTTTTCAGTTCGTGCGCGACGTCGGCGGCGAAGCTTTCGATCGCCTCGATGCGGCTGTAGAGCGCATTGGTCATGTCGCGCAGCGTGCCCGAAAGATGCCCGATCTCGTCGCGCCGGCGGGTGAAATCGGGAATTTCGACGCGCGAGCGAATGCGCCGGCGCACGCTTTCGGCCGCGTCCGCGAGCCGCCGCACCGGCTCGGCGATCGTGCTGGCGAGCAGGATCGAGAGCAGCACCATCACGGTGGCGGCGATCAAAAACACTTTGAGAATGGCGAGCCGCTCGGCCTCCACCATGTCGTCGATGTCGGCGCCCTGGGTCGAGAGCATCAGCGAACCGCGGACGGCGCGGAAACGCTGCACCGGCACCGCGACCGAGACGATGACGTCGCCGCGCTCGTTGATGCGCACCATGCTGGCGTTTTGGCCGTTCAAGGCCTGCTCGACTTCCGGGTAACCCTTGCCGTTCTCGGCGCCGAGCTCGTGGTAGAGCGGCAGATCGCCCCGTCCGAGCCAAATCCGGATGGCGACGAGCGTCCGCTCGATCAAGCCGGGTTTTTCGGCGTCGGGCGGCGCCAGGTCGAAGCGCAGCACGTCACCGCGGCCGAACAGATTGCGGCTGTCGACCAACAGCACGCCGTCGCGGTCGTAGATGCGCGCCCGCGTCTTGGTCGGCGACACCAGACGCCGCAGCAGAGGCGCCACCCGCTCGGGATTGATCGGAAAATCGATGCCGTAGAGCGCGTCCTCGGACGGACCATAGCTCTCGCCCGGCTGCAGGTTCAAAAGCTTGTCCGGGTCGATCGTGATCGACGAATCGGTCTCGACCGTCGCCGATGCCGCGATCGCGCCGGCGATGATTTCGCCCTGCACCAAAAGGCTCTGAATACGCGCATCGATCAGCCCGGCGCGGAATTGCGAGAGATAGGTGATGCCGATGGCGAGCGCGAGCAGGCCGGCGAGGTTGAGAAAGACGATCCGGCGACCGAGGCTCGACGAGCTCTGGGTAATGAAGAACTGCCCGGCGCGCCGCAGCAGATCGGTGATCCTGCCGAAACCGCGGCGCGTAACCTTCACGTCGCCGCCGTCGAGATTTTCGGCGTCGGTCCCGATCGATACGTCGGCCTGGCTGGCCCGTAAGCTGTCTGCGGTTCGGTCGAGCACGTCGTCTACCGGGTTGGTTAGCGGGTTCCGGTATTGCCTGCGGTCATTCTACCGCACGTCGGCCAGCCCGTCAGAGCTGTTTGCTGGAGCATGTCCTTTTCGCAAAACCGGGGCCCACTTTTGCGGGACATGCTCTCGTGTTGCTGGAGCATGTCCTTTTCGCAAAACCGGGGTCCACTTTTGCGGGACATGCTCTCGTGGATCAAAGCCCGGGCCCGCCGTCGCGCTTTGGCTCGCCGCAGCGCGGCCGGCAAGACCATGCGGCGGCTGCCGTCATTCCTTGAATCGATAGCCGACGCCGTAGAGCGTCTCGATCATATCGAATTCGTCGTCGCTCGCCTTGAATTTCTTGCGCAGCCGCTTGATGTGGCTGTCGATGGTGCGGTCGTCGACATACACCTGATCGTCGTAGGCCGCATCCATCAAGGCGTTGCGGCTTTTGACCACGCCCGGACGGCTCGCCAGCGCCTGCAGGATGAGGAACTCGGTCACCGTGAGCGTCACCGGTTCGTTCTTCCAGGTACAGGTGTGACGCTCGGGATCCATGCGCAACAGCCCGCGCTCGAGCACCTTGCTGTCGATTTCCTTCGGCGCCGAGCCGTCCTTCGGCGAGACCCGCCGCAACACGGCTTTGACCCGCTCGACCAGGAGGCGTTGCGAGAACGGTTTGCGGATGAAGTCGTCGGCTCCCATTTTGAGGCCGAACAACTCGTCGATCTCCTCGTCCTTGGAGGTGAGGAAGATCACCGGCACGTCGGATTTCTGCCGCAGCCGGCGCAGCGTTTCCATCCCGTCCATGCGCGGCATCTTGATGTCGAGGATGGCGAGATCCGGTGGCGCGGTCTTGAATCCGTCGAGCGCCGAGGCACCGTCGGTGTAGGTGTTGATGCGATATCCCTCGGCCTCCAGTGCGATCGACACCGAAGTCAGGATATTGCGGTCGTCATCGACGAGAGCGATGGTCGGCATGGCGGCCTTCTAGCATGAGTCGGCCGCAAGCTGCACCAGCCCCGGCCCCATAAGCCTTTAAATCCCCATGTAGAGGCGGAAGTGTGACGCCACAAGGCAGAATCGGGGCAATTCGTGTGGCAGCCCCGGAAAGCACGGAGAAGGCACATGGCCGAGCCCGATAGAGCGCAAACCGCCCGCCCCGGCGTCATGCCCGACCGGCTGCCTGAAAATGCGCCGCCGGCGAGCGGCGATTTCGAGCCCAAATCGCTCGCCAAGACCCTGCTCCGGGCAACGCGGGCGGGCACATTGGCGACCATCGACCGCAATACCGGGCATCCGTTCGCCTCCTTGGTTAACGTCGCGACCGACAGCAACGGTTCGCCGCTGATTTTGATTTCGCGGCTTGCGACCCATACGGCGAACCTCGAGCAGGACACCCGCGGCTCGCTGCTATTGGCCGCAGTGGGGCGCGGCGATCCGCTCGCTCATCCGCGCCTGACGGTGCTGGGGAACTTTGCTCGCCTCGAGCGGGACGAGCCTGAGGAAAAGCGCGCCCGGTGGCGTTTCCTCGCCCGCCACCCGAAATCGGAGCTGTATGCCGGCTTTGCCGACTTTTCGTTCTGGCGCCTCGGCATGGTGTCCGCGCATCTCAATGGCGGCTTCGCCCGCGCCGCCGATCTCGAGGCCGCCGACGTGCTGACGCAGGTTGACGGCGCGGCGGATTTGATCGCGGCCGAGGAAAGCGCGATCGCCCATATGAACGCCGACCATGCCGAGGCGGTGCGGCTCTATGCCGTCAAGCTCCTCGGCGCCGCCGACGGCGCATGGCGATTGACCGGGCTCGATCCCGAGGGCCTCGATCTCGCCTGCGGCGACGCCACTTTGCGGCTGGCATTCCCACAGCGCGTCACCGGCACCGACGATTTGCGCACCGTCATGGTGGACTTGGCGAAGGCCGCGCGGTCCGCCCGCTAGATTTCCGGCGGCGGCGTTTCGACTTTTCGCCGGTTTTGCGCGTTGGTGCACGATCGCCGGGCAATGTTTGCTTATTTGTTGCACCGCTTTGCTGCACTGCAATGTACCGGCGCCGATTGAGGAAGCGCCTTGGCAAATGATAGGATGCCAATTATAGGTCGCGCGCCCGCACGATGGCGGGTCGTGTCGTTCGGTCGTTCCCCCGGCGGCCCTGGTAATGTCAATCGTTCCCGGCGCGCTGGCCGGGCGTGGTGCGGAGGCAAGCGTGAAGGAAACGGGTCTGCGGAACGCCGCGCATGGCGTTGAAAAATTCGGCTTGAAAGACCTTGCTGCGCTTCATTGGAATGCGCCCGACACGGTCCTGGTCGAACACGCCATCGCCAATGGCGAAGGCCAACTCGTCCATGGCGGGGCGTTCTGTGCCGAAACCGGCGTGCACACCGGCCGCAGTCCCAAGGACAAGTTCGTCGTCGTCGACGACTCGACCGACAAAACGGTGTGGTGGGAGAAGAACGGCCGTCTGCCGGCCGACAAATTCCAATTGCTGTTCGACGATTTCATCGCCCACGCCAAAGGCAAGACGCTGTACGCGCAGGACCTCTATGGCGGCGCCGATCCGAAATACCGGATCAAGGCGCGGGTCTACAACGAACTCGCCTGGCACTCGATGTTCATCCGCGCGCTGCTGATCCGGCCCGAGCGCGCCGAGCTTGCCCATTACGTCCCCGACTTCACCATCCTCGTGCTGCCGTCGTTCAAGGCCGACCCGAAGCGCCACGGCGTGCGCAGCGAGACCATCGTCGCGATCGACTTCACCAAGCGCATCATTCTGATCGGCGGCAGCTATTACGCCGGCGAAATGAAGAAGTCGGTGTTCACGGTGCTCAACTATTATCTGCCGGCCGAAAGCGTGATGCCGATGCACTGCTCGGCCAATGTCGGGCCGGCCGATGAACGTCGCGCTGTTCTTCGGTCTGTCCGGCACCGGCAAGACGACGCTGTCCGCCGATCCCAAGCGCACGCTGATCGGCGACGACGAGCACGGCTGGGGCCCCAACGGCGTCTTCAATTTCGAGGGCGGCTGCTACGCCAAATGCATCAGGCTGTCGGCCGAAGCGGAGCCGGAAATCTACGCCACCACGCACCGGTTCGGCACCGTGCTCGAAAACGTGGTGTTCGACCCGGACACGCGGATCTGCGATTTCGACGACGATTCGAAGACCGAAAACACGCGGGCCGCCTATCCGCTCGACTTCATTCCGAACGCGTCGCGTACTGGCCGCGCCGGCATGCCGAAGAATATCGTCTTCCTCACTGCCGACGCGTTCGGCGTCATGCCGCCGATCGCCAAGCTCACGCCGGCGCAGGCGATGTATCACTTCCTCTCCGGCTACACCGCCAAGGTCGCCGGCACCGAAAAGGGCTTGGTCGGCGTCCAGCCGGAATTCTCCACCTGCTTCGGCGCGCCGTTCCTGCCGCGTCATCCTTCGATCTACGGCAATCTCTTACGCGAACTGATCAGCGTGCATGACGTCGATTGCTGGCTCGTCAATACCGGCTGGACCGGCGGCATCTACGGCGTCGGCCGCCGCATGCCGATCAAGGTGACGCGCACGCTGCTCGGCGCCGCGCTCGACGGCTCGCTCAAGAACGTCAAATTCCGCACCGACCCTTATTTCGGCTTTGCCGTGCCGACCCAACTCGCCGGCATCGAGCCGCATCTGCTCTATCCGCAGAAAACCTGGCAGAACAAACTCGAGTTCGATCAGACGGCGCGCAAGCTGGTCGACATGTTCCAGAAGAACTTCGTGCAGTTCGAGCCCCATGTCGAAGCCGACGTGCGCGCGGCGGCGCCGGAGGTGCGGCTCGCCGCCGAGTGATGGGCGAGCGCGGCGTCTCCCGGACTCTTGTCATCCGGGTGACCCCGCCGTGCGGCCAAATGCCTCCGCCGCGCGTGATCGCCGCCGGGCGCCGTCTTGTTGCGGTCACGATCATCGCGCTTAAATTCGTCATGTTGATGTCCGCTGCTGGGGCGACGTACCGGCTTCCTGAAGTGGCGTGCTCGTAGCGAAAGGCTGCGGCGGCGAAAGGCTCTCATGACGAACAATAGAGACATGCCCGAAAGGCCCCGGGCCGAACCCGAGATCATTCCGCCGGACCGTCTGCACGACGGGCCGCCGTGGGGCACCTATCCATTTGCCGGGGCGGCCGGGACGCACCGCATCTACATAACCCGGCTCGGACCCTTCAGTGGCGCGCTGCTCCTCCTGGCGATCGGCGCGATCGCCGCGATTCTCCTGATGGTCTTCCTCGGCGCGTTGCTGATCTGGATCCCGCTGATCGCGTTCGTCGTCATCGTCGCCGCGCTGTCCGGCCTGTGGCGCCCGCGCCGGCGCTAACGGCGCGTTGTCGCGGCGTTTCACCGCGCGTTAACTTTAATCATTCATGAAATCTTGGCGGCCACGGGTCGCCGGCGGGATGTTGTGGACATGCCCGGCGGCATAAGCATTGAGTTGTGGGCGTTGAGTCTCGGGCGCTAAGTCCCCGGGCGTTGAGATGTTGAGTGAAGTCAAGCGAGCCTGCTGCGCCGTCGCAGCGGCATCCGGCACGGCTCGCTGGAGTGCGGAATGTTCGAAGCGCCGCGTCAAATCAAATCGGCAGCCGCCGGGGCGGGCAACGTCGCCGTCGGGTTCAACTCCTTTCCAGGCCTCGATCTTCAAAGACTCTGGTCCGTGGTCTGGCGCGGCAAGACCACTGTACTCTGGACCACCGCGGCATCGCTCCTCGTGGCGGTACTGATCGTCGTCCTCGTGCCGCACCGCTACACCGCGGACACGCAAATTCTCATCGATCCGACCGATTTGCACGCGGTCGGCAGCGAGTTGGTGCCGGCCAATCAGGTCAGCGACGCCGCCGTGCTGCAGGTCGAAAGTCAGGTGCGCGTGCTCACCTCCGACAGTGTGCTGCGCCGCGTGATCAATGCGGAAGCGCTCGACCGCGACCCGAATTTCGGCGGCCCGCCGGGGCCGCTGCGCGAGCTGATGGCGGCGTTCGGCCTGGGCGACACCGGCAGCACGATTCCCGCCACCGATCCGTCGCTCGCCGCGCTCAATGCGCTCAAGCGCGCCATCAAGGTCAAGCGCGCCGACCGCACCTATGTCGTCAACGTCAGCGTCACCGCCGGCGATCCGCAAAAAGCGGCGCGCCTCGCCAACGCGGTGGCGCAGGCCTATCTCGCCGAACAAACCGACGTGCGCTCCGACGCCGCCCGGCAGATTTCGCAGTCGCTGTCCGCGCGCCTCAACGAGCTGAAGACCCGGGTGCGGGAAGCCGAGGATCGCGTCGTGGCATTCAAGGCCCGCAACAACATCGTCGGCGTCGGCCTCGGCGTCGGCGGCACCGGCGGCGGCAGCGGTGCGGGCGGCCAACTGATCAGCGAGCAGCAGCTGTCCGAACTGAGCAATCAGCTCGGCCTGGCGCGAGCGCGCACCGCGCAGGCGCTGGCGCGCTACGAACAGGTGCAGCGGCTGCAGCAGTCGAAAGGCAACGTCGGCGCCGTCCCCGAGGCGATAGCGTCGCAGACCGTCGCCGCGCTGCGCACGCAATATGCCGAGGTCATGCGCCGCGAGGCGGAGCAGATGACTACGCTCGGCGCCAAGCACCCCGCGGTGATCGATATCCAGGCGCAGGCCGACCGGCTCCGCCACATGATCGAGGAGGAGGTCAACCGCATCGCGCAGTCCGCGCGCAGCGAGTACGACAGCGCGCGCGCCAACGAAGAGGCACTCAGCAAAAATCTCGAAGCGCTCAAGCACAACGCGATCACCACCAACGAGGCGCTGGTGACGCTGCGCGAACTCGAGCGCGACGTGCAGGCGAGCCGCGCCGTCTATGAATCGTTTCTGGTGCGCGCGCGCGAGACCGGCGAGCAGGAACGGCTCGACACCAAGAACATCCGCATCATTTCGCGCGCCGACCCGCCCTTGCGCCGCTCTTCGCCGCCGTCGAGCGCCGTGCTAGGCGCCGGCGCGATGGTTTTCGGCGTCGCCGCCGGCATCGGCATCGTGCTGATGCGCGGCGCGCCCGGTGAAAACATACCTGGCGAGAACCTGCCGACCCGCCCGCACCGCGCCGGACGGCGCAGGCGGAAACGGACCGCCGAGCCGCAGCAGCGGCTCGCCGGAGCCGCCGCCGTCGTTCCGATCCTCGCCATCCTGCCGGATATCGACCCGGAGTTCGGCTTGACCGCCGCGGTCGACGGGCGATCGCCTTTTTCGCATGCAATCGGCAGGGTGCTCGAAGCCGTCGAGGAAAGTCACGTCAAGCACGGCAATCCGAGCATTCTCGTCGTTGCCGCCGACGACGAGGAGGAAACCGCGACCGTCGCGCTCAGCCTCGCCGCCGTGGCCGCCACGACCCAACAGGTGCTGCTGATCGACGCCGATCTCGAGCGGCGCACGCTCGCGGCGGTCGACGCCGATCAGAGCAATTCCGGGCTGGTCGACGTCGCCGTCGGCCGGCGTCTCCTTGCCGACGCGGTGGTCCGCGACCGCGAAACCAAGATCAATCTGCTGGCATTCGTGGCACCGCATACCCGCCGCGATCGCGACATCAAGGACGACGACATCAGAAGCGCGTTCGCCCAGACCCGGCGGTTCGACATGGTCATCGTTACCGCCATGGAGTGCGACCGCGATCCGGGCGGTCGATTCTTCGCCGGTCTCGTCGACCACATCGTGCTGGTCGTGAGAGCCGACCGCAACAGCGAGCGCGTCATCAATCGGCTGGTGTCGAGCTTCGGTCTCGACGCGCGCAAGGTTCGCGGCGCGGTGCTGACCGGCGACGCGGCGGCCTGACTACCGCAGGGTGCCTGCTACCCGTTAGGGTTACCTCCAGGAACAGACGGCGGAAGCCCCCGGGATTAGGTAAATGAACGGTGAATGCTTTCCGGCAATCGGCGGCATTTCTTGCTGGCCGATCTGTCCCGCGGAGTCCCCCGTCCGTCGCCAAGCCGAGCAGAATCCCGTGCCGATGAAGTCCTTCATCAAAGCCGCCGTTTACAGAACCGCGCACGTTTCCGGTCTGAGCCGCGCGCTCGGCGCCCGCTACCGCGGCCGCGGCATTATCTTCGCCCTGCACAGCGTCGTCGCCGATGACGCCGTGCATCCCGATCGGACGCTGCGCTGCCCGGTCGGCAGGCTGGAATGGATTCTGCGCCGGCTCGAGGCCGCCGGGGTGGACTTCGTCACCTTGGACGAAGCCATACGCCGCTTGAGCCTACCGCAGTCGCGGCCGTTCGCCGCCTTCACGTTCGACGACGGCTTCGCCGACAACGTCACGCACGCGCTTCCGATCATGGAAAAGTTCGCGGCGCCGTTCACCGTTTACGTCACCACCGGAATGGTCACGCGCGATATCGACGGCTGGTGGTTCGGGCTCGGGGCACTGATCCGCGCGCAGGATAGAATCTCGCTGCCGGGGCTCGGCACGTTCGTGTGCGCCGATGCCGCCGGCAAGGCAGCGACCTTCGCGGCGATCGAGGCGGCCGTGCACAACGACTTCGATCTGCTGCCCGCGGTCCGCCACGCCATCGCATCTGCCGGGATCGACATCGGCGCGCTGGTCGATCGCGAGGCGTTGACCGAAGCGCAGTTGCGCGAGCTGGCGCACCATCCGCTGGTAACCATCGGGGCGCACACGATGACGCACGTCAATCTGGCGCGCGCCGACGCCGCGACGGTGCGGTCGGAGATGGACGAGAACCGCCGCTTTTTGGAAGGCATCATCGCCGAGCCGGTCGACCATTTTGCTTATCCGTTCGGCCATTCGCGCGCCTGCGGCAAACGCGAGGCTGAGATTTCCCGCTCGCTCGGCTTTCGCACCGCCGTGACGACGCGTCCGGGCATGGTGTTCGCCGAGCACCGGAACGAGCTCCACGCGCTGCCGCGGGTCTGCCTCGAATGGCACGAAAACGCGTCGACGCTGCAGTGCAAGCTCAACGGGTTCAACCGGGCCGTCCATTCGCGGCTCGGCGATCCGATCGCGCGCATGTGAGCGGCCGCGAGCGTTGGTCACATGCTGGACAGAGCCCGCCCGAGCGTCAGTATCATCATCAAGGCATTCAACGAGGAGCGGCATATCGCGACCGCCGTCGAGAGCGCGCTCGCTGCGCTCTCCGGCCTCGACGGCGAGGTGATCCTGGCCGACGGCGCCTCGACCGATCGCACGATCGCGATCGCGCGGAACTATCCGATCCGCATCGCGCGCCTCGACGACGCGGCCGATCGCTCGTGCGGCGCCGGCGCGCAATTGGGCTTCCAGTACAGCTGCGGCAAATTCCTGTGTCTGATGGACGGCGACATGCGGCTTCACGCCGATTTTCCCGCCGCCGCCATTCGCTACCTGGAAGAACATGCTCATGTCGCCGGCGTCGGCGGCGCCGTGATCGATCGCGACCTCGCCAATCTGGAATATGTGCAACGCGTGAAGCGGTTCGATCCGGATCGCCGGCCGGGCGCGGTGACGCGGCTCAACGGCTCCGGCCTCTACCGCCGCGCCGCGATCGAGGCGGCCGGCTATCTGACCGATCGCAACATGCACGGCGGCGAGGAACTCGAATTGGCCGCGCGCTTGCAAACCGCCGGCTGGACCCTGGCGAGAATTCCCGCGATCGCCGTCGATCACTTTGGGCATACGGGCAGTCCCTATGCCTTGCTGCTGCGCCGCATCGTGACCCGCAACGCGTTCGGGCCGGGCGAGATCATCAGGGCTTCCATCGGGCGGCCGCATTTCTGGTTCATCGTGCGCCACGACAAGAATTTGCTGATTTGCTGTCTCGTATCCGCGTGGTGGGCGACGATTGCCGGCGGCGCGCTGGTCGCCAGCGATCCTGCCGGCTGGCTCGACGTTGCCGGTGTCGTCGCTTTGCCGTTCGTCGCCATGAGCCTGCGCTGGCGATCGGTCCGCAACGGCATCTATTCCGTCGCGGTTTGGAATGCCCATGCGCTGTGTTTCCTGCCGGGCTTTTTGCGTTCGCGCGCTCGGCCGGCGGACTGGCTGCCAAGTCGAGTGATCGCGGGCCCGGCGCCGGCCGCAAATGCGGCGCCGCTCGCGCCGGCCGCGCTGCCCTGAATGTGTCCGATGAACACGCCACACCGAAAAGAGGCGCGATGAAGCCGGCGAAAATCCTTGGACTTGCGATCATCCTCATTGCGTCGGCCGCCGCGTGGTTTGTTCTCCTGGCGGCGAACGCCGAAGCGGCGGATGTCGGCGCGCGCTTTCAGCGCGGTATCGGCCTGTCCCATGTGATGGGATGGGCCGCAGTCGAGCCCGGAGCGGCGCATGCGTTCACGTTCCCGCCGTTTGCGGACCCGTCGCGCGTGCTGACCGCGCCCGAGCTGCAAATATTAAAGCGCACGGGATTCGACTATGTGCGGCTCGCCGTCGATCCGGGCCCATTTCTGCAATTTCACGGCGCGCGGCGCGACGACATGGACCACGTATTGTTGGATCGCGTGAAGCTGATCCTCGCGTCGGGGCTTGCCGTCATTGTCGATTTTCAGCCGAGCGATCTCGATCCCGACTACACCGCGCAGAACCTGACCGCCGGCTTGGACACGCCGCTGTTCCAGGACTATCTGCGCCTCATCGGGCGCACCGCCAGGCTGTTGGGCGACCTGCATTCCGAACAGGTCGCGCTCGAGCCGATGAACGAGCCGCCGGTACGGCAGGACGAATGGCAGCCGATGCTGGAAGCCGCCTATGCGGCCGCCCGTGCCGTCTCGGCCGAGCTTATCCTGGTGCTCGAAGGCGGCGACGAAGCCTCCGTCGCGGCTCTCATCGCCATGCGCACGAGCGCATTCGCCGCCGATCCGGCCGCGCTGTTCTCGTTCCATTACTACGATCCTTATCAGTTCACGCACCAGGGCGCGTCGTGGAACCCGGCACGCTGGCTCGCCGACGTGCCCTACCCCGCGCTGGCGCGCCCGCTCGACGACAGCCTCGAAGCGACCGCCGGCGTCATCGCCAAGAGCGATCTCCCGCCGGCGGAGAAATACGCCGCCTATCACGACGCGCGGGCACGGCTGGAGTTGTATCGCCGTTCGGCGTTCGACGCCGACTCGATCGCGACGGCCTTCGACCGCGTCGCCGCTTGGGCGCGCGGACAGCACGTTCCGCCCGATCGGATCATGCTCGGCGAGTTCGGCGCGAGGAAGATCGCGTCGCAACGTGACGCGGCGCGGGCGGCCGAGCGCGAAAAATGGTTCCACGACGTCAGCGTCGCCGCGCAAGCGCGCGGTTTCGGCTGGGGCGTGTGGGTCTATCGCGGCGAGGGCGGGTTTGCGTTGACGCGCAACGACACGAGCGACGAGATCGACCCCGGCATCGCCGAGGCGCTCGGCTTGAACTTTCACGCCCAACGCAAGGCCGCGAACGCGCCGGCGGTTCAATCGTACCAGCCGATCCCCTGATTCGGGCGTCCGCGCGGCGCCGTTAGCGTTAACCGCTACAAGTCGGCCGGTTCCCCGGCGCGCTTGCTAATACACCGGTCGGGCGGCGTGGAACGAGCGAATTGGAGCCAAAATGGAGGCGTCGCGACTGGCGGCATTGGCGTTCAAGCATGCGGTCAACGCCGCCGCCGAAGAGATTTATCTGCACACCGGGCACGACTACACCAAGCCGGTGACGTTCTACGCATTCATCAACGAGCACTGCAACGTCAAATGCCGCTATTGCGAATTCTGGCGGCTCGAGCACTACGTCAAGGAAATGACGATCGACGAATGGAAGAACGCGCTGACGAGCGTCAAGGATTTTGTCGGCGACTTCTCCATCAACTTCAGCGGCGGCGAGCCCTTCATCAAACCCGGTTTCATCGATCTCTTGGCGTGGTGCAACGGCAACGGCATCTCCGCCGGCGTGACCACCAACGGATCGGCGCTGACGCCGCGCAACGCGGCCAAGATCGTCGCCAGCAATCCTTTCAACGTCAACATCTCGGTCGATTCGGCCGACGGAAAGCTGCACGATCATCTGCGCGGCTATGACGGCCTGTTCGACAAGCTTTCCAAAGGCATCGGCTATCTGCTGGCGGAGCGCGAACGTCAGGGCAAGAAATTCCCGATCACCATCAAGCCGACGGTGAATTCGAAGAACTTCCGCGGGCTGCCGGAACTGGTCGAATGGGCCGTCGCCGTCGGCGCGAGCAGCGTCAGTCCGCAGCCGGTCGACCGTTGGACGCCGGAAACCTACGACGAGCTGTGGATCGAGAACGACGATCTGCCCGAGCTCGAACGTGTCATCGAGCGCCTGATCGAGATGCAGCAGGCCGGCGCGCCGCTCCTCATCCCGGCGGACACGTTGCGTCTCATGGTCGACCATTTCCGCGAGAAAAAGGCGCCGGTCGAGACGATGCCGTGCCGCGTCGGGCTGCGCAATTTCTTCATCCGCGCCGACGGCACCGTCGCGCTGTGCAGCTTCTACCCGGCGGTCGGCAGTCTGCTGGAACAGAGCGCGCGGGACATCTGGTACGGGCCGCAGGCGCAGGAGATCCGCCGGCAGACCGTCGCCTGCGACCGCCTCTGCCTGATGACGTGCCTCTCGCAGAAGACGCTCAAGGACAAGGTGAAGATGGGCGTGCGCCTGCTGCAGGGACAAAACCGCCAAGGAAGTCGCCAAGGACAGACGCCGAATTCAGCGAGCGCGGCATAAGCGCTGCAAGGCCTGGTCATGACGAACTCACGGCCGACCGTCAGCATCGTCATCAAGGCGCTGAACGAAGAGCGCCATGTCGCGGCCGCGATCGAGAGCGCGCTGGCCGCGCTCGACGGCATCGATGGCGAGGTCGTCCTGGCCGACAGCTGCTCGACCGACCGCACCGTCGCCATTGCGGGGCGCTATCCGATCAAGATCGTCGCCTTGAAGCGGATCGAAGACCGCTCCTGCGGCGCCGGGGTCCAGCTCGGCTATCAGTACTGCGCGGGGCGTTACGTCTATCTGATGGACGGCGACATGCGGCTGCGGAAGGACTTTCTTGCCGCCGCCGTTCGCTTTCTGGAAAGCAACGCGCCATTCGCCGGCGTCGGCGGGCGCATCGTCGAGCGCGAAACGCGTAATTTCGAGTACGTCAAACGCGCGACCGCCGACGATGCCGACCGCCGTCCCGGCGAAGTGACGCGGCTCGACTGCGGCGGGCTCTATCAGCGCGAGGCGATCGCGGCGACGGGCTATTTCGGCGACCGCAACCTGCACAGCATCGAAGAGCTGGAGCTCGGCGTGCGCCTTATCGCGGCGGGATGGAAGCTGGCGCGCATCGACATTCCGGCCATCGATCATTACGGCCACAGCGGCAACGCCTATTCCATGCTGCTTCGGCGCTGGAAAACCGGATTCGCATTCGGCACCGGCGAGATATTGCGCGCCGCCCTGGGCCGCGGCCGCTTTTGGCTGACGCTGACAAGACTGCGGCGCGAAGTGGCGCTGTCGGCCGCCGTGCACCTGTGGTGGCTTTGCTTGATCGTGGTGCCGCTCGTCCTGGCGGGCGCAGGTGCCGCGGCGCTGACCGTTGCCATGCTGGCGCTGCTCCCCTTCGCGGTGATGGCGGTGCGCTGCCGCTCGGTCGGCGTCGGCGTCTATTCGGTGGCGGCCTGGAACGTCTACGCCGCGGGACTGTGGCCCGGCCTGCTGCACGCGCGCATCGATCCGTCGGCGTGGATCGACAGCGTCGTCATTCGCGACGCCGCGGCCGGAAGGGCCGCGACGGCCGCGCCGGCCCACGGAACATCGCGCCTTAACCCCGTGGTGAGGCGTTCCGGCGCAAATACGACAGGCGGCGATTCCGTGTGCCGCGAACAAGAGCGCACGTGATGACAAGTGTCGCCACGCCCGAGCGACAGGCCGCCGCCGGCGCCATCGACGGCGATCGGGCGCTGCGCGATTTTTTGTTCCTGGCGACCGTGCTGCTGACGTGGTTCACGGCCTCGCCGTTCCAGGATTTGAGCGACCCGCACCTGCTCGAAGCCAAGGACAGCGGCGTTCTGATCAGCCAGGCGAGCGCGATGCTGCTGACCGGCGCGCTGATGGCTTTCGCCGTCTTCAGGCGCACCGTCATGGTGACGCGCGCCGTGACGCTGCCGCTTGTCGCGACGTTCGCCGTGTTCGCGATCTCCGCCGTGCTGTCGTCCTATCCCGACGTTGCCGGCCGGCGTCTCGTGCTTGCCGGCTTCACCATCTTTCAGGCGTCGCTGTTGCTGCTCTTGCCTTACGGCAAGGAGCATTTCGCCCGGCTCCTGGCGATCGCCGCGATCATCATCCTCTTAGCCTGCTATTTCGGCGTCGCCTTCCTGCCACATCTCTCCATTCACCAGGCGTCCGATGTTGCCGAGCCCGAGCTCGCCGGCGACTGGCGCGGCTTCTTCACCCACAAGAACGGCGCCGGCGCCGGCATGGTGCTTTTGATTTTCGTCGGGCTGTTCGTCTATCGCGCCTGGAACCGGTTCGCCGGGATCGCGATCGTCGCCGCCGCCGCCGTCTTTCTCTATTTCACGCACTCGAAATCGCCGACCAATCTGTTGCCCGTCGTCTTGATCCTCTCCTACGTCATCCCGCGCGTCCGCGGCGTTGTGCCGATGCTTGCGTTGGTCGTCGGCGTGCCGCTCTTGATCGACCTTTTGACCGTCGGCTCGGTGATGTTCGAGCCGATTACAAATCTGGTCGCATCGCTGATGTCGGACCCGACTTTTACCGGCCGCGACGTGATCTGGGGCTTCGCCCTGGAAAAGCTCGCGCAACGGCCGCTGTTCGGCTACGGCTTCGAAGCGTTTTGGAGCATGCCGGATCTGTTGGCGGCGTGGAGCTTTCAGGAATCCTGGGGCTTACGCGCCAGCGATGCCCATAACGGCTATCTCAATCTCGCGGTGACGACCGGCCTCGTCGGCCTCGCCGTGTCGCTCACCTGGATCGTGTTGCAACCGCTCGCCGATCTGCGCCGCGCCTGCGCGCAAGGCTGCGATCCGGCGCTGACCACGCTGTTCGTTCAGATTTGGTTGTTCGGACTATGCCTGGCCGGGTTCGAATCGGTGTTTTTCGGCGGCGGCAGCGCGCTGTGGTTCCTGATGATCGTGGCCATCGTCGGCCTGCGCTTCCAGGCCATCGCCAGGTCGCGCGAGTAATCGCATGTTGCAAGCCACCAACTGCCTGCTCGCGATCAACAATTATTATTATCCGCGCGGCGGCGCCGAGGTGCTGTTTCTCGAGCATAATCGCATGTTCGAGAATATCGGCTGGCAGGTCGTGCCGTTCGCCATGCGCCATCCGAACAACCTTCCGACGCCGTGGTCGGAGTTCTTCCCCGACGAAATCGAGTTCGGCGCGAGCTACGGCGTTGCCGCCAAACTCGCGCGGGCGCCGCGGGTGATCTATTCACTGCAGGCGCGCCGGCGCCTGCGCGAACTGTTGGACACGGTGCGGCCGCGCATCGCGCACGTCCACAACATCTATCATCATCTGTCGCCGTCGGTGCTGCCGCTCCTCGAGGCGCGCGGCATTCCGGTGGTGATGACGGTGCACGACCTCAAGCTCGCCTGTCCGGCCTATACCATGACCCTTAACGGCGAACCGTGCGAGCGCTGTCGCGGTGGCAAGCTCTACAACGTGGCGCTCAACCGCTGCATCAAGGGGTCGCTCGCCTTGTCGAGCCTGGTGATGGCGGAGTCCTATCTGCACCGGCTGCTTCGCCTTTATGACGCGAACATCGACCGCTTCGTCGCGCCCAGCCGCTATGTGATCGACACGCTGGTGCGGTGGGGCTGGGCGCGCGAGCGCTTCGTCCACATCCCGAATTTCGTCGACACCGGCCGGTTCAAACCGGGCAAGGGCGCCGGCCGGCGCTTTGTCTATTGCGGCCGGCTCGACAAGCTCAAAGGCGTCGAAACGCTGGTGCGCGCCGCCGCGGCGGCACGCCAGCCGCTCACGCTGGTCGGTGCGGGAGCGATGGAGCCGGCGTTGCGCGCTCTGACGCAAACGCTCGGCGCCGACGTGATGTTTGCCGGCCATCTGAGCAAGGACGCCCTGGTCACGGTGATCCAGGAGGCGCGCGCGGTCGTCGTGCCGTCCGAGGTGCAGGAAAACGCGCCGCTCGCCGTGCTGGAAGCCTATGCGGCGGGGCGCCCGGTGATCGGCGCGCGCATCGGCGGCATTCCGGAGCTGGTGCGCGAAGAGGAAACCGGCGTGCTGTTTCCGTCGGGCGATGTCGCCGCGCTCACCCATGCGCTCGCGCGTTTCGCCGACCTGCCCGACGGCCGCCTCGATGCCATGGGCGCCGCCGCACGGGCCTGGGTCGAGCGCGATTTCAGCATCGCCGTCTATCTCGACCGCCAGCTCGCGCTCTACGACACCGTCGCGGCGCACGTGTCATGAGCGAGCTGCCATGAAAAAGCTGCCATGAACGAACGGCCGAGTTTGCATCACGTCGAAACGGAAGCGCGACCCGCGCTGCGCGTCACCATGCTCGGCATCCGCGGCTTTCCGGACGTCCAGGGCGGCGCGGAAAAGCACGCCGAAAAACTCTCCGGCGCGCTCGCCGAGCTCGGCTGCCGGGTCGAAGCCATCGTGCGCAGCCCTTATGTTGCGAAGGAAGCGCCCCCGACCTGGCGCGGCATCAAACTTTCCCGTCTGTGGGCGCCGCGCGTCACCGGGGTCGAAGCGTTCGTCCACACGCTCCTCGGCGTCGTGCGGGCCGGCTTCACCCGCCCGGACATTCTGCACATTCACGCCATCGGACCGGCGCTGTTCACGCCACTCGCGCGCGCGCTGGGTCTGCGGGTGGTGGTGACGCATCACCTGCCAAATTATCACAATGAGAAATGGGGTCCGTTCGGCCGCTGGCTGTTGCGGCGCGGCGAATGGGCCGGAATGGCGTTCGCGCACGGCCGCATCGCCGTCGCCTCAGGCCTCGCCAAAGAGATGACCCGACTTTATCGGGTGCCGGTCGACACCATTCCGAACGGCATCGACCCGCCCGCCGTCGTTCGATCGCCGGAAATCCTGCACGCGTTCGGCCTCGCGCCGAACCTTTATGCCGTCACGGTCGCGCGCATCGACGAGCAGAAGCGCCAGCTCGACCTCATCGCCGCGTATGCGAGGCTGCATCAGCCGCAATGGAAGCTCGCACTCGTGGGCGGCGCCGACTATTCCGGCTCCTACGCGCGGGCGGTGGCGGAAGCGGCGCGGCAGACGCCGGGCGTCGTCATGCTCGGCCACCAGACCGGCGCGGCACTGGCCGCGCTTTACGCCAACGCCGGCGTCTTTGTTCTGCCGTCCAGCCACGAAGGTCAGCCGATCGCCGTACTCGAGGCCGCGAGCTTCGGCTTGCCCGCTATCCTGAGCGACATCGCCGCGCACCGCGAACTCGCGCTGCCGCGCGCCCGCTATGTCGCGGTCGGCGATATTGCCGGCTTGGCGGACCATCTGCAGGCCGCGTTCACGGCGCCGGGATCTGAGAAACTCGACGACATCGAGCGCGCCCGGATCATGGTCAGGCACGACTGGCAAACCATCGCGCGGCGCACGCTCGCGGTCTACCGCGCCGCGTTATCCGGCGCGAGCAGCGGCAGGCGCGGCGACGACTCGCGCCCATAGTCGTCGGTCGCGGCGCGCGACGTTACCGTGACGATGTAGTAGGCGGCCATCACACCGAGCACGCTGCAAGCCAGCACGACATTCGCCGTCGTATCCGCAAGGGCGGCGCTGGCCAGCGCCACGCATGCGCTCGCCATGAACGCGGCGTCGCGCCAGGCGATGCCGCGGACATGCAACAATTGCCAGGCTCGAATGATGATGATCGGACCGATCACGGCTGCGGCCAACATCATGGCGGCGGGAATCGCCGCCGCGCCGAGCCAGGGCACGGTGGCGAACGGCATCAAGGCCAACAGCGCGAACGACAGCGCCGTGACCAACAGCGCGACATTCGGCTGTCCGGCGATGATCAACAGCCGATCCGATGTGGCGTAAAACGCCTGGACGATCGCCGGTATCGCCAACAGCACCATCAGCACGCGCGCGCCGCCGTAATTGCCGAGCAGCGGCAGCAACAGCGGCGCCAGCAACAGCACCGCGCCGACGGTCAAGGCCGTGCTGGCGATGGTCAACCGCCGGCAAACGTCGAATTCGCGCACGAGCGCGCCGTGATCATGGGTCGTATCTTGGGCCGATTCTTGGGCCCATTCTTGGGCCGCGAGCAGCCGTCCGGCGCGCGGCGCGAACCGCTTGAGCAAGGCGAGCTGAAAGAACGTGAACAGCGCCGCGAGCCGCGCCGCCACCGCGTAATCGGCCACGGTTGCCGCAGGCAAGAGCAGCCCGGCGACGACGAGGTCGGCGGCCCCGAGCTGATTGGCGAACAGCGTCGAGGCGACGAACTTGCCGCAATAGCTCCAGTCCCAGGACGACCAAAGCTGCCATCCGCGCACCGACCGGTCCCACATCCGCCGCGCCAGCCACAGCCAAGGGAGCGCGACCGACAGCGTCATGACATGGGCGACGAAGGCGTCCGGCAGGTTCATGACCGCCACCAGCGGCAGCAGCACGAGCCGCACCGCGTTGGGCGCGGCCTCGCCCCAAAAGATCGACGCGGTAACGCGCGAGCGCCCCTCCAACGCGCCGGTCGCGACGATGAGCAG
This sequence comes from uncultured Pseudomonadota bacterium, assembly GCA_963836095.1. Classification (GTDB taxonomy): domain Bacteria; phylum Pseudomonadota; class Alphaproteobacteria; order Rhizobiales; family Xanthobacteraceae; genus BOG-931. The sequence goes on along the minus strand of CAWIHU010000005.1, from coordinate 462,563 downwards.
GGTCGTGAACACCAGAAACGGCGCCATCTCTTGCAGCCAGGGACCGAGCGAGGGCTTGCCGAGCGCGCTCGTGACCGGCCCTGCGGCGAGGATTGCCGCGGCTGCGATCGCCAGCGCGGGCAGAGCGGTCATCAATGCCGAAAAGCGCTGCAGCTTGATCTCGGCGCGACGATCGTCGGGATGCCGCGAAACGTGGAACAGCAAAACGAGCGAGCCGCCGACCCCGAGCGCGATGCCGATGAGCCGGTAGAAGCCCAACGCCACCATGAGGTGGCCGAAGCTGTCCTTCGGCAGAAAGCGGCTGAGCATCAACAGCACGACGAATTGCGAAACGAGCCCGAACATGCGGGCGCCCGAACCCACCACCAGGATGCCGAGATAGTCGCGCAAGCGCCCGTTGCGCAGCGCGTCCGACATCGCCGTGAGCGTGCCCGCCAATCGCATCGACCTTTATGATCCTGGAGCTACAGCGCGAAGCGCTTGGTCCGACGACGCCGCTTTTGCGAGCGCGTGGCAGAATAGCCACGCGGGCCGGCGGCGGATCAAGCACGAAGGCGGATTTCTCAGTACCGTCCGTAAGTTATGTTTAATGCGCGGGCCGCGCGCGGGCTGCCGGAAGCGGCATGAGAGTGCGGCGCCACGTCCTCATGCTCGCCCCATCGCCGCCGTGCGCCCGCGATCGCCCTGGCCGGCGCGGCGGTGACATTTCACCGGCTCTTAACCTTCATCCAGCCGTCACAGAGCACGCGCAAAGTCCGGCTCCTTCCCGGAATTTCAAACGCTAGCAAGGGGCTCACATGAGCGACATGGCCTTACCCGGTTCAATAGAACCTGCCGCCCACAAAGGACCCGATCTCTCAGGCGCCTTCAATCCGGTGACCGCCATCATCTTCGCGGGCGCCGTCGCCGCCGTGCTGCTGTTCGTCGCCTACAGCGTCTACGCCGATGTCGGCGCAACCGGCGCGAAGATCACGAGCTATGCGCCCTTCATTCTGTTGTTCGTCGCGCTCCTGATCGCGCTCGGCTTCGAGTTCGTCAACGGTTTCCACGACACGGCCAATGCGGTGGCGACCGTGATCTATACCCGCTCGCTGCCCGCCAATGTCGCGGTGGTGTGGTCGGGCCTGTTCAATCTGGCCGGCGTTCTGGTGTCCTCGGGCGCCGTCGCCTTCGGCATCATCTCGCTGTTGCCGGTCGAGTTGATCCTGCAGGTCTCTAGCGGCGCCGGCTTCGCCATGGTGTTCGCGTTGTTGATCTCCGCCATCATCTGGAACCTCGGGACCTGGTCGTTCGGTCTGCCGGCATCGAGCTCGCACACCTTGATCGGCTCCATCATCGGCGTCGGCATCACCAATGCGCTGCTGCATGGGCGCAGCGGCACGTCGGGCGTCGATTGGGGCAAGGCGATTGACGTTGGCTATGCGCTGCTGTTGTCGCCGCTGTTCGGCTTCGCCCTCGCCGCCATCCTGCTCATCGCACTCCGCTTCATCATTCGCATCCCCGCGCTCTTTGCCGAGCCGAAAGGCAACGAACCGCCGCCCTTGTGGATCCGCGGCATCCTGGTTCTGACTTGCACCTTGGTGAGCTTCTTCCACGGCTCCAACGACGGTCAGAAGGGCATGGGCCTGATCATGCTGATCCTGATCGGCACCGTGCCGACCGCCTATGCGCTCAATCGCGCGATGCCGGAAAGCCAGCTGGAACGCTTCGTGACGAACTCGCAGGCCGCGAGCGCCGTCATCGAGCACAAGGCGGCCGGCTTCAACGTGCTCGGCAATCCGCGCCCGGCCGTGACCGCCTATGTGGCCAAGCGTACCATCGATGAAGGCACCTATCCTTCGCTGGCGGTCCTCGTGCGCACCATCTCCGACGAGGTCCATCAGTACGGCTCGATCGCCAAGGTGCCGGCCGCCTCGGTCGGCAACACCCGCAACGACATGTATCTGGCATCGGAGGCGATCCGGTTCTTGATGAAGGACAAGGAAAGCGACCTCACCGCCGACGACGTCAAGGTGCTGAGCGCCTACAAGACCTCGCTCGACAATGCGACCAAGTTCATTCCGACCTGGGTCAAGGTCGCGGTCGCCATCGCGCTCGGCCTCGGCACCATGGTCGGCTGGAAGCGCATCGTCGTCACGGTCGGCGAGAAGATCGGCAAGACGCACCTGACCTACGCGCAGGGCGCCTGCGCCGAGATCACCGCGGCCGCGACGATCGCCGCCGCCGACGGCTACGGCCTGCCGGTGTCGACCACGCACGTGCTCTCCTCGGGCATCGCCGGCACCATGGCGGCGAACGGCTCCGGCCTGCAGCTCGCCACCATCCGCAACATCGCGCTCGCCTGGGTGCTGACGCTGCCGGCGGCGATGGCGATTTCCGGCATCCTGTACTGGGCGTTCTCGCGGATGTTCTGATCCGCGCGACAAACGGTTCGGCATATTGTCGACGAGGCGCCGGGGATTCCCCGGCGCCTTTTTTCTTTGGTCGCACCGCACCCATTTTCTGCTGCGGCGCACAACAATGCCGGCGGACCCGCACACCTCTATCGCGCGATCGTCGCGCCCGACCCGGGAGCGCAGCCGATGTTCCGGCCGGTGCCGAAACATTACCGCTCGGCGGCGGATTTTCCGGTCGCCCTGTTTCCGTCGCGGCGGGATTGACGGCCGCGGCGAAACGGCCATCCACCGCGAGCGCCACCGGCCGGTTTGTCAATCGAGGCCGCGGACGCGTATGATGAGCGCGGGCGCAGGGATGCCAGCGTCGGCCCAATAAGAAAAACAAAAAGGATCAACCTGCCGGCATGACGGCAGGGTTCGGCGCGGCGGCGGGGGGAGCCAATCGTGTTGGACGACCTTTTGCGGCGTAAGCCGTACAACGCCGCCGCCGATTTCGTCGATGCCGCTGTCGCTCGCGGCCTCGGCGACAAAACCGCATTCATCGACCCGGAGCGCGCGCTGACTTACGGCGAGCTGCAAGCCCAGAGTTGCCGCCTCGGCGCAGCGCTCCTGAGCCTTGGGCTGCGGCCGGAAGAGCGGCTGGCGCTGTTGCTTTACGACACCGTCGACTTTCCGATCGCGTTTTGGGGGGGCGTGCGCGCCGGGATCGTGGTGCTGCCGCTCAACACGCTGCTGACTGCGGAGCAATACGCGTATATTTTGGGCGACAGCCGCGCCGCGGCGATCGTGGTCGCGGCGCCGCTTCTGAACACGCTCCTTTCCGTCATCGATCGTCTGCCGTGCCTGCGCACCATCATCGTCGTCGATGCGGGCGCGGACGAGGTGGGCGCGGACGATATGGCCGCGATCGCGGGCCGCGCCGCGCATCGTTTCTCCGACCTGCTCGCCCGCGGACGATCGGACCTGTTCACGGCGCCGACGCTGTCCGACGAAGTGGCGTTCTGGCTGTACACGTCGGGCTCGACCGGCGAACCCAAAGGCGTCAAGCACGTCCACACCACCATGATGGCGGCGGCGCGCCTGATGGGCGAACACGTCATCGGCATCCGCCAGGACGATGTGGTGTTCTCCGCGGCAAAGCTGTTTTTCTCTTATGGGCTCGGCAACGCCATGGCGTTTCCGCTGTCGGTCGGCGCCACCACCGTGCTGCTGTCGCAGCGGCCGACGCCGGAGACGGTATTCGACATCATGCGGCGGCATCGGCCGACGATCTTTTATGGCGTGCCGACGCTCTATGCCTCGCTGCTCGCTCACAAGGACATGAGCCGCGGCGCCGGCTCGGACCGCCTGCGGCTCACGGTATCGGCCGGCGAAGCGTTGCCGGCGCCCCTCGGCGAGCGCTGGCGCGCGACCGCCGGTGTCGACATCCTCGACGGCATCGGCTCGACTGAAATGTTTCAGACCTTTCTCAGCAACCGGCCGGGCGACGTCCGCTTCGGCACCACTGGCAAGCCGGTGCCCGGCTACGAGGTCAAGCTCGTCGACGAGGCCGGACACGACACTGCCGACGGTGAGATCGGCGAATTGATCGTGCGCGGACCGACCGCCGGCGAAGGCTATTGGAACCAGCGCGCCAAGAGCCGGCGGACCTTCGCCGGCGAATGGATCCACACCGGCGACAAGTTTTTCCGCGATGCCGACGGTTATTATCACTACAACGGCCGCACCGACGACATGTTCAAGGTGAGCGGCATGTGGGTGTCGCCGTTCGAGGTCGAGGCGGCACTCGCGTCCCACGAGGCGGTGCTCGAGGCCGCGGTGGTCGGCAAACAGGACGCCGACGGCTTGATCAAGCCGAAGGCCTTCATCGTCCTGAACAGCGGATTTGCCGCCGACGATGCGTTGATCGAAACGCTGCGCGGGCACGTCAAGGCTCGCGCCGGACCGTGGAAGTATCCGCGCTGGATCGATGTCCGCCCGGATCTGCCGCGCACCGCGACGGGGAAAATCCAAAGGTTCAAGCTGCGGGAATTGGGCTAGCCGCGCCATGACGGCCACCACCCGCTCTGGTATATAGTCCCGAGCGCCGCAATTTCGGTGCGGACGGTGGGCACGCCATGTACCTCACGCCATGAACCTCGGGCCGGAATTTCGCTTGTTCTGTCTCGCGCTGCGCCAGCCGCGGCGCGCGGACGACGTGCGTGCGAAAGTTTTGCGCGCGGAAGAAACGGCGGAGATGCGCCGCCTCGCCGCCGCCGGCCCCCGCTGGGACACTATGGTGCGCGGGGCGCGCCGGCACCGGGTCGCGGCAATTGTCCTCGAGGGGCTGCAGGCATGCGGCTACGCCGCATCTGCCCGACGCCGTCGTGAAAAGATTGCGCAAGCTCAGCATGGCGAATGCGCGGCGCAGCCTGGCGCAAGTCGCCGAAGTGCGGCGGCTGGCGCAGCTCTTCGCCGACGCCGGCGTTCGCGTTCTCGTCCTCAAGGGCGCGGCGCTCGCGGTGCAGCTCTATGGCGATCCGGGCGCGCGGGTCGCGCGCGACATCGATTTGCTGGTCGATCCGGATCAGTTTGCGCAGGCTCGTCGTCTACTCGGGCAAGCGGGGTACGTGCAGCACCAAGGCTTTCCCTCGGCGCAGCACTCGGCGGCGTATCTGCGGAAGATCAAAGAGATCGAATTTCTCGATCCCGCGACCGGCGGCATGGTCGAGTTGCATCACCGTTTGACCGACAATCCGTACCTCCTGGAGTGCGATTTCAACTCGCTCTGGGACGAAAGAGAAGAGATCAATTTGGGCGACTTGACCGTGGCGACGCTGCCGCGGCAACGCTTGCCGCTTTATCTTTGTGTCCACGGCGCCGACCATGGCTGGGCCAGGCTGCAATGGCTCGTCGATTTCGCCGCCGCCATGCGATCGCAAAACGTCGACGATGCTTTGCGCGTCGCCACCGCCTGCGGATTGCGAGCCCCGTTCATGCACGCACTGCTGTTGTCGCATGACTGGCTCGGATTGCCGCTTGGCGATCGTGCATTGGCCGCGTGCCGCGGCAGCAGCGCGGTGGCGCGTTGCGCCTGGCTGCTGGCGCGCGCTTATTCGGCAACGGAGTGGTACGCCGACCCGGCGCCGGATTCATGGCAGCGCGTGTGGCGCGATTCGCTGTGGACCCGGCTCTACCGTTACTCCGTCAAATCCGACTGGCGATACCGGCGCAGCCAAGTCGGACGCGAGTGGTTCAGTCCCGCCGACCATGAAACCATGCCGTTGCCCGAAGCGCTGTCATGGCTTTACCCGCTGGTGCGCCCGTGGGGCTGGCTGATCCGGCGGCGATCCCTGCCGCAATGGCGCAAGGCGCCGCCGCTCACGGCGCCAAAACTCACGGCGCCGGGACTTACGGCGCCAAGCCCACCAGCTCGCGGCTCAGCGTCCTGAGCCGCGCTCGCGCATCGGCGTCGTAGGCCTGCTCATTCGCCTTGGCCTCGTTCTGGCTGTTGAAAAAGAGCCCGCTCCGGCCCTCGAGCTCGCCCGAGACCGCGAGCTTCATGATGGCGTCGGCGCCTTGCGCGACGGTCGTCAACGGCGCGCCGAACTCGGTCACCATCTTGGTCGCCATGAACGTCGCCGGATGCAGCGCATTGACGGTGACGCCGCTGCCGTCGAGCTCGCGCGCGAGATCGAAAGTGAACATGATCTGCGCCAGCTTGCTCTGCCGATAGGCCCGCATGCCGTCATAGTCGCGCGTCAGCATCACGTCGCCGAAGTCGATCGCCTGCTGCCCGAGCGAGGAAACATTGACGATCCGCGCCGGCGCGCTGTGCTTCAGGAGCGGCAGCAGCAAATGGGTGAGCAGAAAACCCGAGAGATAATTCACCGCGAACCGCAGCTCATAGCCGTCCGCGCTGACCTCGCGCGCGGCGACATCAAGGCCCCGCCCGATGCCGGCATTGTTGACGAGAAGGTCGAGCCGGCCGGTCGCCGCGCGCACCGCCGCCGCGAGCCGCCGCACCTCCGCGAGCGAAGCCAGATCGGCCTGCAGGAACTCCGCCGTCCCACCCGCGCCCGTAATCTCCGCCACCACCTCGGCGCCGCGCACCGCGTCGCGCCCATGCACCAGAACCCGCACGCCGTCCGCGGCGAGCCGCGTCGCGACCACGCGGCCGACGCCGTCGGTCGAGCCGGTGACGAGGGCGGTTTTAACGGAACTTTCCGGCATGGAGGGGCATCCAGTCCTGATTATTTCGACGGGTACCGTGCTTGCGTTGTCGCCAGCGTTTATACCGCTTCGGCGGCGACATGTCTTCGCTCACAAATCCGCCGCGTGCGGCGGCGGTCCCGGAATTCGGCCGCAGCCGGCTGCGGCTGTTCGCGGTCGGACGCCTGACTTCGCTCAATGATCATTGCGGTAGCCGTGTTCGTCGGCGAACGCGGCCGGACGCGGCTGTCCGTCGTCATGGTCGAATTGTATCGCCGGCTCCACGTACTCCTCCCCGGTTATCCCCATGGGGCGAATCTGATAAGGGTGGAACATGTGGTCAAAACCACCTCAGCTGACTGCACTGGGGACGGCGCGGCCTTTCCGCGTGGCATATCTCATTGATCCGGCAAATTGCCCGAATGAGTTGTTGGATGCGATTTTTCGAGAGGCATACAGCCGATGGGGCGGGCGTCGAACATTGATCGTGCCGGCCACGCCGGAAGGCATTGATGACCGCTATGGCGACTGGCTTTGGTTTTTTGATGCTGACGTGATCTATAGCTTCGTGCCGCTCTCGGATGAAGTAGTCGGCGGGATGCATGAGAAATATGGTCCAGCGCACCTGAAGCGACATGAGAGACTTGGCGGCGCGAATGTAACAGATCCCGGATGCTATCGTCCCGATCTTCCGATCGCGATGGTATCATCGCTTTCCATTATTCCCACAGTGCTCGCCAGAACGTGGGGCTTCATCGAGCAAATCACGAACTTGAAGCTTCTCGACAGGTTCTGGGACCGTAGCGAAAGCCAATTCCTGGAGGAAAACTTTGGATTTGTATCGACGAGTTTTCAACCACCGATCGCACAAGCCCATCCCGAATTTTTCAGCTGTCTGACGCTGATCACGCCGCAGTCGCTCGCGGCTCAGCATCTGATGAAACATGCGGCTAATCAGTATCTCACGACCGAAGCGGAACTGTTGGCGGCGCTTGGGCAGCGCGGGGGCGGACCTTTAACGCTCGCGAACCTATCCGAACTACTTGCACCACAACTTGAGTTCGCGGCGTCGACATATGGCTGGACCGGCGCCTTGAGCTTAATTGTCGGCGATACCGTCGACGACAGATTGCTGTTTTGGAACGGACACCACCAGCATCACGACCTGTGGCTAACGGAGGTTACAGGTCTCCGCGTTTCGTTGGAGAAAGTCAAAGACGAAAAATTCGTGTCCTTGTTAAAGCGAATTATTCGGGAAAGGGGACCGCACGCGGGCGGCCGTCCTGACCACATATTTTTGCGATCGTGTTCAATCGACGCTGCGACGCTAGAAAAAATTGCCGAGATTCTGCGCAACAACGACCATGGGCATTTGGGCGTAGAGGTCGTCAGCCATAAAGATCATTCCGCGTGCGTTCCGAAATTCGGTAATCCGTTGCGAGTTGGTTACAGGAACAGCGTGACGTTTCGCGAAGGACTTTCGACCGAGAGAACCGAATTCAAGGACAATCGTGTCTATGTTCCCAACGCCCAGCCCTGGCACTTTCGGGAGGCGCTACCACCTGCGGGTTTGCGGCAGGGTAATTGGATTATCGATTTGACGATCGATCGTCTCAATGATCACTGTAGGTATGCGAACACTCGCCACATTTGGCAGTTGCCGCGACGGCTTAGGCTTGAGCGCGCCTTCAAACTCGAAAGGCAAGGAGACACCGGGGCCATCATCGGAGAGGACTTTATTCGGGTCTTGCGGTCGGGGATGCTGGCAGTTGCGGCGGAGGTCGAGCGAAAACCGACGGCCCTCACAATTCCTGACGACATCGATGCATTTCGGACGGGACTATGTGCCGAACGTGAATGGTTGCCGTTTGAGCGAAATCGCATGAATGCTCCGCAGGCCCGGGCACGATACCGATATGCTGAGCCTTCGGACAAAGGGCGGTATCTGCTAGGTGTTTTAGGTCAATTCGCGACACTTCCGGATGCGTTTGCGGTTTTAATGAGCGGATATTGGCGAACCGTTCTGTTGCAACTCGGCGCCGTGCCTGCGGAAAAGAACGTGGCGCTTCGCGAAGAGCTGCTACGGACATTGAGGAAGCGATTGCGTCGCCCGAGGGGCGAATTAAATTTTTCGACCGACGATGAGCTGCAACGTCTAGCGCGAGAAGCAATCCGGTTCGGACGGAAAGTGCAGCACGACGATCGGCATGTGCGCTACCGGTGGCTGCTTCGGCTTTGGGTGGAAACACTTCACAGATTTTCCGCGCAACATCCCGCGGTCGATAAAGACGACGAACAGTTTTACAGAGACACGCACCACCTCGACCGCTCGCTTCAACACTTATGCCAAACAGAAATTCTGTTTCAGGGTAGGGAATGGCAATGCCGGCGCTGCTTCAATCGTAACTGGGTGACCATAGCGGGCATTTCGAGCACCCTGAAGTGTGATGTTTGTGGACGGCCGGAGGCGGCGCCGGTGTCCGGCGACTGGCATTTCCGCGGCAATGATTTTGTTATCGGCTTCTACAGAGAACACGGCGGAGAGGCTGTGATCTTCGCACTTTGGCAGTTATCGGAGCGGGCACGCGACTCCTTCTATTTCGCACCGTCCATGAAGCTTTGGCAGGACTATCCGGAAGTTCCGGATGTGAGGCCGATCGAGATCGACGCCCTAATGGTCGTGGATGGGCGTCTATATCTCTGTGAGGCAAAAAGTTCGGCCGCTTTGGATGATAACGAGATTGAAAAGCTGATATCTGCGGCTACGCGGATTCGACCCGACGTTGTGCTCATCGCCTGTATGGAGGAGAATGGGGCTGGCCTCAATCGAGCGATGCAAGCCCTGAGGCAGAGATTGCCGAAAGGAATTGAAGTAGAGGTGCTTGTTTTCCGCCACGGTGCTCTGGAGGATGATCCGATATTGCCGCATTAATAGGAGTTAGGGCGAAGGTGCATTAAACTGGGCATCCACCCGCGCTGCGGCAGAAGCGGGCCTGGGATATTGTCGCGTGAATAGCGACGCGAATCTTGACAAGTGTCACGATATGAGTTACACACCGCGAATCTCGCCCGTCGAGGGACGCCTTCTGGACGGCATGCCTGAGCGCGGGGCGAGAGCGGCGCCCGCGCGCGGATTTGCCATCCGCTCCCGGGCGGCTTCGGGCATCATCGGACCGGCACTATGACCGGTCTGGGAGGTGCGTTCCCTGGACTGGGACAGGCGGGCGCGGGTAACGCCCGTTTAGGAACGCAAGGTCTCCGTGCCCCGGTTGGCGCGGCCTTACAGGACCGAACGTCCCGCCTCTTCCCAGGAAGCCTGGCCTGGAGTTGCGCCCGCGGGCCGAGAGGCCCAACGGCAAGAGCCGCGGTGGAACGCCGACAGGCGAGCGCGTCCCGAAGGGCGCGCGGCCGTGCCGCAGCACGGCATCATGAAACACTGCGTCTGTCGGCGTTCCGCTTCCCCTCGGCTTATCGTGGTCGTGCGTGATGATCTTGGAAAGCTAAGCGATCGCGGCAGAACAATCCGGCCGGCGATCAATCCAGGCGGGCTTTTCGGGATCAGATAAAACAAAACTCGGGCGCGCACGCGTCGCGAGAACGGTTTTGCATGTCGGCATTGCCGGTCTTGAGGCGTTAGGCCTTAAGTACGTTTCCCGGGCGCAGCGCAGCGCCGCCAGCGCGTTTACGCGCGTCTTCGACGCGCTATGGTGGTGCGCTGCAGAACCGGGACCTTCGGAAACTCCGTGTTTGTGACGATCCCGGATCAGCAGTGCACCGCTTCGCGCTGCACTGCATCCGGGAAACACGGCGGATCAAGCCCGGCGGTGACGATGCGCGGGTGAAATGACCCGTCAGATTTTGAGAATTCTGGTGCCCAGGAGAGGACTCGAACCTCCACGCCTCGCGGCGCTAGTACCTGAAACTAGTGCGTCTACCAATTCCGCCACCTGGGCGCCCGTTTGGGCAAGTGCGGGGATAGGTACGGAGCGGGCTTGGCGTTGTCAATCGAGCGCCGTTTCCGATGATTTTGGGCGATTGGCCGATTTTACGGGCTGTGGCGCCGGTGGCATCGGCGCCCGCGGGGTTCGGCGCGGCACACGCGGCGGATGCGCATGAAAAGCCCTGTACAGCGCGGAACCGATCCTGTATCTCCGCCGCCGATGACCGCGAGATCAAGGTTCGAGACGCTCGTCACGGTGTTCGGCGGCTCGGGATTCCTCGGCCGCCATGTGGTGCGCGCGCTCGCCAACCGCGGCTATCTCATCCGTGTCGCCGTGCGCCGGCCGGAGCTCGCCGGATTTTTGCAGCCGCTCGGGCGGGTCGGGCAGATCCAACCCGTCCAGGCCAATGTGCGCTACCCGCAATCGGTCGGCACCGCGGTGCGCGACGCCGACATCGTCATCAACCTGGTCGGCATCCTGTTCGAGCGCGGCAAGCAGCGCTTCGACGACGTTCAGGCCGCAGGCGCCGCGGCGGTGGCGCAGGCGGCCAATGCCGTCGGCGCCCGGCTCGTCCATGTCTCCGCCATCGGCGCCGACGAGCGCTCGACCTCGCATTATGCCCGCGCCAAGGCCGCGGGCGAGCAACGGGTGCTGGCGTCGGGCGGCAGCGCTGTCATCGTGCGGCCGTCGATCCTGTTCGGGCCCGAGGACGATTTCTTCAACCGCTTTGCCGCGCTGGCGCAGCTCTCGCCGGTGCTGCCGCTCCCGGACGGCGGCCATGGCCGCTTTCAGCCGGTGTTCGTCGGCGACGTTGCGGAAGCGATCGCCCGCGCCGTCGACGGCGCGGTCAAGCCGGGCATCTACGAGTGCGGCGGCCCCGAGGTACGCACGTTCCGCGAGCTGATGGAATTCATTCTCCAGACCATCGAGCGGCGCCGGCTGCTGGTGCCGGTGCCGTACGCGCTGATGAAGCTGCAGGCGGCGTTCCTGCAATTCCTGCCCAAGCCGCCGCTGACGCCCGACCAGGTCGAGCTGCTCAAGCGCGACAATATCGTCTCCGACGCGGCCAAGGCGGAAGGCCGCACGCTCGAAGGGCTCGGCATCCTGCCGGAGACGATGGCGGCGATCGTGCCGGATTATCTCTGGCGCTTCCGCAAGACCGGCCAGTTCCGCAGCCGGATCGCGTAAGCGGTGACGGGTTGGTGCCGTCACGGCATGAAGTTATAGTGTCGACGGCTTTTGGCGCGGCGACGATCGCGCCCCCCGTGGCGGCGGCGGAAGTGGGTATTGGATGCCTGACCTGCGCAATTGGCTGAAGGCGTGCGGCTTGGAGCCGTTGGCCGGCGTGCTCGCCGCCAATGACGTCGATCTCGACATTCTTCCCGACCTGACCGAACAGGATCTGGAAAAGCTCGGCATTTCGCTCGGTCATCGCCGCAAGCTGTTGAAGGCGGTCGCGACGTTGCGCGATGCGCCTGCCGGCGCGAGCCGTGACGGCCGAAGCCATGGCGGCGCCGCGCGAGCGCGCCGGACCCCTCGCCGCGCCCGAAGCTCAGCGTCGCCAAGTCACCGTGCTGTTCAGCGACCTGGTCGGCTCGACCGCGCTCGCGACCGCGCTCGACCCCGAGGACATGAGCGGCCTGATCCGGCGCTATCAGGACGCCTGCGCCGGCGCGGTCGCGCGGTTCGACGGCTATATCGCCAAGTTCATGGGCGACGGCGTGCTCGCCTATTTCGGCTATCCGCAGGCGCGCGAGGACGCCGCCGAGCGCTCGGTGCGCGCCGCGCTCGCCATCGTCGAGGCGGTGCGGCAGATCAAGCGGCCGGACGGCGTGCCGCTCGAAACCCGTGTCGGCATCGCGACCGGCCTCGTCGTCGTCGGCGACATCGTCGGCACCGGCGCCGCGCGCGAAGAGGCGATCGTCGGCGAGACGCCCAATCTCGCCGCGCGCCTGCAGAGCTTGGCCGAACCCAACACAGTTCTGGTGAGCGAGGCCACGTGCCGTCTGCTCGGGCGGGTATTCGAATGCGAAGACCTTGGGGAGCATGCGCTCAAGGGCTTTGCCAAGCCAGTACCGGTGTCGCGGATCGTGCGTGAGGCGCCGGTCGCCAGCCGTTTCGAAGCGGCGCGCGCCGGGCTCGGCCCGTTCGTCGGCCGGGTGCAGGAAATGGGCCTCCTCATGGAGCGCTGGCACCTGGCGCAGCAAAGCGAGGGCCAGGCCATCGTCATCACCGCCGAATCCGGCATGGGCAAGTCGCGGCTGGTCGAAGCGCTGTTCGAGCGCATCGGCGGCGAACCGCACCGGCGCATCGTGACGCAATGCTCGCCGTATCACACCAACACGGCGTTCTATCCGGTGATGCGCCAGATCGAGCATGCCGCCGGCTTCGTGCTGGAGGATTCGAGCGAGCAAAAACTCGACAAGCTCGACGCGTGGCTGGCGGAGCTCGGAACGCCGGCCGTTCCGACGGCCCCGCTCCTCGCCGATCTGCTCTCGCTGCCGACGGACGGCCGCTACCATCCGCTCCAGCTCACGCCGGCGCAGCGCAAGACCGCGACCGTGTCGGCGCTGGTCGAACAGCTCGTGCGTCTTTCCGAGCGCGAACCGGTGTTGTTCGTGCTCGAGGACGCGCACTGGATCGACCCGACCACGCAGGACTTGCTGACGCGGCTCATCGATTCGATCGTGGCGGCCCGCCTGTTCGTCATCGTGACGGCGCGGCCGGAATTCGCGTCGTCCTGGTCGGGGCGCGATCATGTCGGCTCGCTCGCGCTGAACCGGCTCAGCAGGACGCAGTGCGCCGAGATCGTCGCCGGCATCGCCGCCGCGCAGTCGGTCGCCGCGGACCTGCTGGAAGAGATTCTGGCCAAGACCGACGGCGTGCCGCTGTTCGTCGAGGAATTGACCCGAACGGTCGCGGAGTCCGCCACGCCCAATCGCCTCGCGGTACCGGCGACGCTGCAGGATTCGCTGATGGCGCGGCTCGATCGGCTCGGTCCCGCCAAGGAGATCGCGCAAATCGCCGCGGCGATCGGGCGGCAGTTCGCGCAGGCGCTCTTGGCCGCGGTGGCGCCGGTCGGCGCCGGCGAACTCGACACCGCGCTCGCGCAATTAACGAACGCGCGGCTGGTGTTTCCGCAAACGCGGGCGATCGAGCCGACCTTTAGTTTCAAGCACGCGCTGACCCGCGATGTCGCCTATGACAGCCTGCTGCGCGCGCGCCGCCAGCAATTGCACGAGCGCATCGCGCGCACGCTGGAAGAACGCTTTCCGGCGTTGGCCGAGACCGAGCCGGAAATCCTGGCGCACCATTTCGGCCTCGCCGATCTCCCCGGACCTGCGTCGCTCTACTCAGAGCGCGCCGGCGACCGCGCGCTGAGCCGCTCCGCCTATCAGGAGGCGATCGCGCATTTCTCCGCTGGCCTCAAATCGGCCGCGGCTTTGGAGAACCCGGACGAGCGGATGCGCCGCCAACTGGATCTGCTGCTGAAGCTCGGCCCGACATTGGGGATCAGGCACGGCATGCAGAGTTCAGAGGCCGCGGATGCTTATCGCCGCGCCGCCGAGATCGGCGAAACGCTGGGCGACGGTGCCGCCGTCTATCGGGCCAAATGGGGCCTGTGGCTCAATGCCAATCTCGGGCGCAAGACGGCGCTGGCGCGCGAGCGGGCCAGCGAGCTGGTAACGGTCGCGCAGCGTTCCGGCGACGACCATCTGCTGCTCGAAGCCTATCATTGCCGCTGGTCGACGGCCATTTTCCGCGGCGATGTCGCCGCCGCGATCGCCGATGGCCGGCTCGGATTAGAATCCTACGACATGGCCCGCCATCGCCATCTCGGGGCGGAATTCGGCGGCCACGATCCCGGCGTTTGCGCGCATGTCGTGAGCGCGCTGGCGCTGCAAATGTACGGCGACCGGGAACGGTCGCAAGACGTCCTGACGCGCGGGATTGCTCTCGCCGAGACCCTCAACCATCCCAACAGCCTCGCCCACGCGCTCTACAATGCCGCCACGTGCCACCAGTTTGTCGGCGATCGCGAAGCAACCGCGCCGCTTGCGCAACGCGCCGCCGCGCTGGCGGAAAAATTCGGACTGTCGGCATGGCGCGCCGGCAGTTTGATGCTTGTCGGCTGGACCAGCGCAACCGGATCGGGCGTCGCCGAGGCGGCGCGATTGATCGACGCCGAGATCGACAACGCGACGCGCGTCGGCCCGGTGCCGCAATTCTATCTTGGGGTGGCGGGCGAAGTTCTGCTGGCCGCAGGCCGGCCGGCGGATGGCCTTGCTCATCTCGATCGCGCCATCGCCGCGATCGACGAGCCCGGTGTCGGCCTCTATCTGCCGGAAATCTACCGCCTGCGCGGCCAATGCTTGCTGGCGCTCGACCGCGACGCCAAAGAGGACGCCCGGCGGGCTTTCATCGCCGCGCGCGACATTGCCGAACGCCAGGGCGCTACGATCTTTGTGCGTCGCGCCGAAGCGTGTCTCGCCGATCTGTGAGCGCGCTTCTGCTGTTACATCCCCAGCGCCAGCGCGATCAGGCCGAGCGCGCCGACCGCGATCCGCCACCAGGCGAACACCGCAAAGCCGTGCCGCGACACGTAGCCGAGCAGCGTCTTGACCACGAACCAGCCGGCGATGAACGACACCGCGAAGCCGATGGCGATGATCAACATGTTGCCGCCGCCGAGCTGCGCCTTGCTCTTGTAGGCCTCATAGGCGAACGCGCCGACCATGGTCGGCATGGCGAGCCAGAACGAAAACTCCGTCGCGGCGCGCTTGTCGGCGCCGAACAGCATCGCGCCGACGATCGTCGCGCCCGAGCGCGACACGCCCGGGACCATCGACAGACACTGGATCACGCCGATGCCGAGATACATCGGCAGCGTGAATTTGGTGGCATCGTGATAGCGCGGCTTGAGGTCGAGCCAGTCGATCACCAACAGCACGATGCCGCCGATCAGAAGCATCGCGCACACGATCCACACATTGAACAGCACGCTCTTGATCATGCCGTAGGCGAGCGCGCCGATGATCATGGCCGGCAGGAACGCGATCAGAACGCCGAGGATGAAGCGCCGGGCCTCCGCGCTCACGAACATGCCGAGGAAAAGCTGCCACAGCCGGCCGGCATAGATCGCCAGCAGCGCCAGGATGGCGCCGAGCTGGATCAGGACCGTGAACGCCTTGCCGAACTCCTCGTCGTCGAAGCCGAAGAAATGCCCGACCAGCAGCAAATGTCCGGTCGAGGAAACCGGGATGAATTCGGTCAAGCCCTCGACGATGCCGAGGAAGATGGCCTTGATCACGTCCAACGTCATGATGAACTCCGCGGCGCGGAAAAGAGCGGGGCATGCGGCGGCACCGGGAGCGGCTTACCGCATCGGTTCGGCAGACTTGTGACGCACGACGGGAAATCTGGCAACGGCAAAGGGTTACCTGCGCACAGGTTGCCTGCACGCAGGTTGCCTGCGGCCTCGCTTCGCCTGTAAGAGGGTCAGCCCCGGGGGACCTCACACGGTATGCCGACGCTGTTCCATCATCCGTTCTGTCCGCATTCGCGCTTCGTGCGGCTTATCCTCGACGAATATGGCGTCACGCCGCGGCTGGTGGAGGAACGCGTCTGGGAACGGCGCGAAGAGTTTCTCACGCTCAATCCGGCCGGTACGACCCCGGTGCTGGTCGTCGAGGGCATCCCGCCGGTTCCGGGGGCGGACGTCATCGCCGAATACCTCGACGAGACGCATGGCGAGACGCTCGGCCAGCTCCGGCTCCTGCCGCGCGACGTTGGCGTGCGCATCGAGGTGCGGCGCCTGATGAACTGGTTCCACCACAAGTTCTTCGAGGAGGTCAGCGGCGCGCTGGTGACCGAGCGGGTCTACAAGCGCTTCATGCCGTCGACGCAGGGCGGCGGGCCGCCCAGCACCGAGACGCTGCGCGCGGCGCGCAGCAATATTAGATATCATCTGGCCTATATCGGCTGGCTGGTGCGCACCCGCGATTGGCTCGCGGGCAGCACTCTGACCTATGCCGATCTCGCCGCGGCGGCGCATCTCTCCGCCATCGACTATTTGGGCGACGTACCGTGGGACGCAGACGAGACCGCCAAGACCTGGTACGCGAGGGTCAAGTCGCGACCCTCGTTCCGCACCCTGCTGGGCGAAACGCTGGCGGGGCTGCCGCCGGCGCCGAGCTACGCCAATCTCGACTTCTGACGCCGGCCGCGCTCAAGGCCGCGCTCGCCGAAGCCGCCCGCGGGCAGGGCTTTGACGCCTTTGGCGTGGCGCGGCCGGACGCGATCCCGCAGGCGGGCGAACGGCTGCGGGAGTTTCTGGCCGACGGCGCCCACGGCGACATGGCCTGGATGGCGGAAAAGGTCGATCGCCGCGGCGATCCCCGCGCGCTGTGGCCGCAGGTGCGCGCGGTCGTCATGCTCGGCGTCAATTACGCGCCCGGCGACGACCCGCTCGCCGTCCTGCAACAACGCAGCCGCGGGGCGATTTCGGTCTATGCCCAAGGCGACGATTATCACGACGTCATCAAGCCGCGCTTGAAGCACCTCGGGCGCTGGCTGATCGACCGCGCCGGCGGCGACATCAAAGTGTTCGTCGACACCGCGCCGGTGATGGAAAAGCCGCTGGCCGCCGCGGCGGGGTTGGGCTGGCAGGGCAAGCACACCAATCTGGTGTCGCGCGAGTATGGCTCTTGGCTGTTCCTCGGCGCCATCCTCACCACGCTCGAGTTGCCGCCCGATGAGGCCGAAGTCGACCATTGCGGCTCCTGCCGCGCCTGCCTCGACATCTGCCCGACGGCGGCGTTTCCTTCGCCCTACCGCCTCGATGCGCGGCGCTGCATCTCCTACCTCACCATCGAGCACAAAGGTCCGATTCCCCACGCGCTGCGGCCGCTGATCGGCAACCGCATCTATGGCTGCGACGATTGCCTCGCGGTGTGTCCGTGGAACAAATTCGCGCAGGCCGGTCGCGAAGCAAAACTGGCGGCGCGCACCGCATTGCAGGCCCCGCACCTTGCCGACCTGGCGCGGCTTGACGATTCCGGCTTCCGGGCGCTGTTTGCCAAAAGCCCAGTCAAGCGCATCGGCCGGGCGCGGTTCCTGCGCAACGTCCTGATCGCCATCGGCAACAGCGGCGACGCAGCGCTCGCCGACGCAGCCGAGCGGCTGATCGACGACGCCTCGCCGCTCGTGCGCGGCGCCGCCGTATGGGCGCTCGGCCGGCTCGACCGCGCGCGTCTGACGCACGCCGCGCGGCACCGCGCCGACGAAACCGACGCCGACGTCATCGCCGAATGGGATGCCGCGCACCAGGAATGAGACTCCGATGTCCACGCTTCTCTGTTTCGGGCTCGGCTACTCGGCGGAACATTTCGTCGGCCTTTACGGCGACGGTTTCGAGCGCATCATCGGCACCGTGCGCACGACGGAACGTGCCGCGGTGCTCAATTCACATCTCGCCGGGCGGCTGAAGGCACTCGTGTTCGATGGCCACGTCGCGACGCCCGAAGTACGCGACGCCATCGGCGCCGCCGAGCATGTGCTGGTCTCGGCGCCGCCCGACGACAAAGGCGACGCGGTCATTGCCGCGTTCGGCGATGCATTGGCGCACGCGCGGCACCTGCGCACGATCGTCTATCTCTCGACGGTCGGTGTCTATGGCGATCATGGCGGCGCCTGGGTCGACGAAACCACGCCGCCGCGCCCCGCCTCGCCGCGCAGCCAAGCGCGGCTCGACGCCGAACACGCCTGGCAAAAACTCGGCGCGCGACGCGGCGCGGCGGTCGCCGTGCTTCGCCTCGCCGGCATCTACGGCCCCGGCCAGAACGCGCTGACCCAGATCGCCGGCGGCAAAGCCCGCCGCGTCGTCAAGCCTAGCCAGGTCTTCAACCGCATCCACGTCGCCGACATCGCCCAAGCGATCGATGCCGCCTTCGCGCGCGCGGCCGACGGCATCTTCAACGTCGCCGACGACGAGCCGAGCCCTCCGGCCGACCCGCTCGTCTTCGCAGCGCAGCTCCTCGGCCGCGAGGCGCCGCCGGAAATCCCCTTCGAACAAGCCGCCGCCTCGATGACGCCAATGGCGCTGAGCTTCTGGCAGGAATGCCGGCGGGTGAGGAACGACAAGCTCAAGCGGGAGCTTGGAGTGACACTGAGTTATCCGACCTATCGCGAAGGATTACGGGCGCTGTTCGAGGCGCGTTGACGCCTGGAGAGACTTTTGTTTGTTTGATGGACGGCGCGGGCGCCCACAAGGGGCGCCCCTACGGATCACGATTATGTCCAAGCGGTGAGGATTTTCCGTAGGGGCGGCCCTTGTGGCCGCCCTCCGCTCCGACGCCGGCTCGGATAAAGCACTCAATGCAAACTCGGGCCCTTCAGGAACCGGTCGCGCTCGCCGGACTTGATGCGCATCTCCATGGTGTGGCCGTCGCGATAGATGGTGATGGGGATGTCGACGCCGGCCTTGCCCTGGGCCCAGACGCGGCGGAACAGGTTGGCGAGGTCGTGCACCTCGGTGCCGGCGACGGCGAGGACCACGTCGCCGGTGCGGACGTCGGCGCGCTTGGCCGGGCCGCGATCGGCGAGGCCGACCACGACGAGGCGATCCTCGACCTCCGTCGCATAGAGCCCGAGCCAGGGCCGCGGCGGCCCGCTGCGGCGACCGAACTTCATCAGATCGTCGAGCACCGGCTTGAGCAGATCGATCGGCACGATCATGTTGATGTTCTGCGCCGGCTCCTTGTCGACCGCGTGCTGAAGCTGCAGCGAACCGATGCCGAGGAGTTCGCCCGCGGGCCCGATCAGCGCGGTGCCGCCCCAGTTCGGATGCGCCGGCGCCGTGAAGATCGCCTCGTCGATCACGTATTCCCAGTAACCGGCGAACTCCTGCTTGGCGACGATGCGCGCGGCGACCGAACGCGCGCGGCCGCCGGCGGCGCCGACCACGACCCGCTCGCCGACCGGAGCCGCCGCCGATTGGCCGAGCGCGAGCGCGGGCATTTCGAGCTTGGCGAGCGCCTGCACCAGGCCGAAGCCGGTCTCCTGGTCGTAGCCGAGCACGTGGCCGGGCACCGAGCGGCCGTCGGAGAGCGTCAGCCAGATCGTCTCCGCCTCGGTGATGAGATAACCGATGGTGAGCACGACGCCGTTGCGAATGAAGACGCCGTTGCCGGCGCGTTCGGTGCCGAGCGTCTCCGCGGTGAACGCATCCGCCGGGACCGTCGCGCGCAACGCCACCATGGCGGCCAGCGCCCGGTCGAGATCGTAGGCGTAATCCTCCGGCTTCGGCTGCTCGGACGAGGGCACCTTCCAATCGCTCACGGACGCCATGAAAGAGTTCCTTTGCTGTCAGTTCTTTGCTGTCAGTTCTTTGCTATTAGTTCTTTGCTATTAGTTCTTTGCTATCAGTTCTTGGGCGGCGCAACATTCTGCGCCGCCTGCATCTGTTCCAGGCGCTTCTCGAGCTCCGGCAGGCTCGCCACCAGGGCGCAGTTTTCCTTGTCACGGACGGCCTGTTTCTTCGCTTCGTCCCAGCGCTGGGCGGCGTCCGTTTCGTTCCATGGCCGCCGCGTCTGCGGATTGAACGCCTGCGCCTTCGCCAGATCTTCCAGCGCGCGATGATAGTCCTCCAGATTGAGGACGCGATTGCGCAGTTGGAAATAAAAATTCGTGCCGTCGAGCTCGGCGCAGAATTTCAAGCCGTTGACGAAGGTCCGCTGCGCCATGTGGGCGTCGAAAATCCGGCCCTTGAGATCCTCGATCCCGAGTTCTTCCGCGCTGGCATGCGCCGCTCCCAAGATGACCCCCAAGAGCAGAAGCGCCAGCGCGCCGCGGCTAAACCCCTTCAATTCGCGTCTCCCAAAACTCACGTCTCCCAAGACCCGCGTCTCGCAAGACCCGCGTCTCCCAAAATCCTGGCGTCCCATCCCAAACGGAAGCGTCTTAACACGACGGCACCGCGGCGGCACGGACGCCCATTGGAGCAAATCACGCTATACCAGCATACAAGCTCGCCGGCGCGTTTACGATCCATTATCCATCGCTGCGTCCCGGCGGGCCTGCCGCCGGTCCGCGGCGCCCGATTTGACCCGCCGGCCGGCGCCTTGCCTTGTTTGCGCCCAAACTTCTTTGCAAAACAATGGCTCGCTTTGGGATCATCGGGGGGCGTCGCCGTGCGCGCAAGCATCCTTGTTGTCGCGTTCGCATCGACACTGTTCGGGGTAGCCCTCGCCGGCTTCGCCGGCTCGGCATCGGCGCAGTCCTATCCGCCCTATCCTCCGCCGCCCGCCGATTACTATCCGCCGCCGCCGCGGCCGTATGACGCGCCGCCGTCCGGCTATGATGGCCAGGCGACGATCCCCCCCGGCACGGTCTACGAGGACGGCCCGCCGGTCTATCGCGACGCCTACGGCATGCCGCGGCCTTATTCGCCGCCGGGCTATGGACCGCCGCCGGACCGGCCGTATTTCGTGCGCGGCGGCAGCGCGCCGCCGCCCTCCGCGGCGGCATCCCCCGACGACGGGATTCCACGGCCGCCGGCGAATATCTACGGCGCTCCCGCCGACGCGACCGGCTCGGTGCGCGACGCAACGGGAGCCGCGACCGGGCCGGATCGCGGCACGGTAGTGGCGGCACTGCCGCCGGAAGATCGGCCGGAACAAGGTCCGGCCAAGGAACTGCCGCCGCAATTCCGGCGGCAGCTCGTCGACTACAACAGCTCGGAGCCGGCCGGCACGATCATCATCGATACGCCGCACACCTACCTTTATCTGATGCTCGGCAAGGGCAAGGCGTTGCGCTACGGCATCGGCGTCGGACGCGAGGGATTCACCTGGTCGGGCACCGAGCGCGTCTCGCGCATGAGCGAATGGCCGGATTGGCATCCGCCCAAGGAGATGATCGAGCGCCAGCCCTATCTGCCGCGGTTCATGGCCGGCGGCGACGGCAACCCGCTCGGGGCGCGTGCGCTCTATCTCGGCAACACGGTCTACCGCATTCACGGCACCAATCAGCCCTCGACCATCGGCTCGTTTGTTTCGTCGGGCTGCATCCGGCTGACGAACGAGGACGTTGAGGATCTCTACAGCCGCGTCAACGTCGGCACGCGCGTGGTGGTCTTGCCGGGATCGGCGCCGTCGACCGCCGCCGCGCAAAATCGAATCGTACATTAGGCTGAGGCCGGTCGCGAAAAGTGGATGGCCGGAACAAGTCCGAACAAGTCCTGCCACGACGAACCAGTCATTCGGCGGCGTGCAGCGAATTATAGGCGTAGGTTTTCCAGGTCGGCGCGTATGCTTCGTCGGCCTGATTTCCCCAGCCGCACCAATTTTTGCGCGTCCCCCGCGCGAACAGCTCGATGTAGGGGCCGGGACTGCAGGCCTCGATAATCGCGTATTGCTCGTCCGGCTTGCGCGAGTGCTCGCGCTTGCGCGTCGCGAGCAAATTCACCTGCCGGCGGCCCGGCGCGAGCGTGCGTGCGTTCTTGCCGCGCACGCCGAACAGAACGAGCTCGGTGACGTTGCGAAAATAGAATCCGACGCCGCGGCCGTCGGAGCCGCCGTCCTTTCTGATTTTGTGCCAGACGATGTTGGACTTGTAGGTAAAGCCCCATGCCCTCATCACGGCAAGGCCTTCGGGCAGCAACGCGTTCGGGCACCACAGATAGAGGTGGGATGGTTGCGCGGCAATTTGCGCGACCGGCAACGCCTTGATGTCCTCGAGCGTGAGCGTGCGATAACGCGACAACCGCCGATGCTCAGGCGCTATTTTTCCGGTCTTGTTGGTGAACTGCCATGGCGGGTCGGCAAGGATCGTTGCGAACCGCCGTTCGCCGGCGAAGCCGAGGAGATCGCTGCCCGCAGCATGCATAAGTCACCACGGCTGGAGACTGTCACTTCCCGACCGCGTCCGCCCCGGCCTTCGCGACCTGCGCATCCTGCGACGACAGCGCCCCGGAGACGCCGATGGCGCCGACGATTTTGCCGTCGGCGAGGATGGGCAGACCGCCTTCGAGCGGGGTGATGTCCTTGACGGCGAGGAGGCGCAGGCCCGCGCCGCCGGCGGCGATGGCGTCGTCGAGCGCCTTTGACGGGCGCTTGAACATCAGCGCCGTGCGCGCCTTGCCTTCGGAGGCGCCGATGGCGGAGAGCTGCGCATTGTCGACCTTGTGGAACATCACCATGTTGCCGCCGGAGTCGAGGATGGTGATGGCGACCTGCCACGAATTCTTCGCGGCTTCGAGCTCGGCGGCCGACATCGCGCGCTTGGCCTGGTCGAGCGTGATCGGCGGCCCGTAGGGTGGCGACGGCGCGGCTTGCTCGGCCGAACGCCGGGGTCAAGATCGAGCCGGCCGGAAACGCGAACGCGGCCAATGCGCCGGCAAGCGCAAGCATCCGAAACATCAGCGGCACCCCTCCTCGGGCAAAAGCGATTCGCGCGGCGCGCGGCGGGCACAATAAGCGGCAAAGGCGGCCGGTGGAAGCCGCTCCCACGCCGCGGCATTGCAGAGGCGCGCGGGCCAAGCTCTCGCCGCGCTCGGGGAATCGTGATCGCCGCGCCGGCTGCGGCGGCCGCCCTCAAAGCTTATATTGCAAGGGCCACCGAAGGAGCCCCCGATGTTCGCATTCAGGACCAAAGTCGAAATGCCGACCGCCGAAACCGCCCTGCCGGGGCGGGCAACGCCGATCCCCACCGCCCGTCAGCATTTCCTCAATGGCCACGCGCTCGAGGGGCCGTACCCGGAAGGGACGGCCAAGGCGATATTCGGGCTCGGCTGCTTTTGGGGCGCCGAGCGCAAATTCTGGGAGCTGGGCGACGGCGTTTGGGTGACCGCGGTCGGCTATGCCGGCGGCCTTACGCCCAATCCCACCTATGAAGAGGTGTGCAGCGGACGCACCGGCCATAACGAGGTCGTGCTCGTGGTCTACGATCCGAACAAGATTTCCTACGAGCGGCTGCTCAAGACGTTCTGGGAGAATCACGACCCCACCCAGGGCATGCGGCAGGGCAACGACGTCGGCACGCAATACCGCTCCGGCATCTATGTCTTCACGCCGGAGCAGCGCGCCGCCGCCGAAGCGTCGCGAGCGGCTTATGCCAAGGCGCTCACGGCGGAAGGCATGGGGCCGGTGACGACGGAAATCCGCGATGCGCCGCCGTTCTATTTCGCCGAGGATTATCACCAGCAATATCTCGCCAAGAACCCGCACGGCTATTGCGGCCTCGGCGGCACCGGCGTGAGCTGCCCGATCGGCACCGGCGTCGCCGCGCATTGACCGTGCGCGGCGATTGACGGCACAGTGCCGACCACGCGCGGCCGCGGTCGGCCGCGTAGGGAGGTTCTATGCGCGCCATTCAAGCAGCGGTGTTCTGGTCCCGCTGGCTGCTCGCACCTTTTCTGCTCGGCCTGGCCGGCTGCCTGCTGCTCCTGATCGTTCGCTTCTTCGAGGATTTCTACGGGCTCGCCGTCAGGCTGCAGAGCTTGAGCTGGCACGACCTCGTCGTCGATGTTCTCAACCTGCTCGACGTCGCGCTCACCGCCAACCTGATCCTCATCGTGATATTCTCGACCTACGAGAATTTCATTCGCAAGTGTCGGGCCGGACGAGCAGTCCGAGTGGCCCGAGGGCCTGGTCAATATCGGCTTCGGCGAGCTGAAGCAGAAACTGCTCGGCTCGATTGCGGTCATCGCCGCGGTCGATGCGCTCGCTTGGTATCTCGATCTCGAAAAGACCACCGACATGGTCAAGCTCGGTTGGGCGATTGCCTTCCCGCTGATGTTCGGGGTTGCTCTCCTGCTTATGGCGCTCGCCGATTGGCTAGGTCGTAACGGCGGCAGCAAATCGCAATAAAATCCAACGCCCGTGGGAGTCCGAGGGCCCGTATTTCCGGCGCCCGCCGGCCCCGCTTAGGGATTGTTAACCATACCCGGCGTTAATCGGGCCTCAACGTTCCCTCGAACGGGGCCGGATTGTGCGTATGCGGGTCATCCGCTCTTTGATGATGGTATTTGCCGCAGCCCTCACGGTTGCGGCTTGCGCGTCGGCGCCGGGTTCGCGCGGCCTCTACATGACCGCCGCGCCTCCTCCGCCGCAAATGCAGGCACGGCTGCAACCGCCGCCGCAGCCGCAGGGCATCGATGGCGTTCTGTACGGATCGACCGTCGCGCCTATACCGGCGCCGGTACCCGCGCGCGTCGCTATGCCTGCCCCGATGGCGTACGCGGCGACCGATGAAGGACCCTACACGCTCGATTCCGGCGATCGGCTCCGCATCGTGGTGTTCGGCCAGGACGGCCTGACCAATTCGTATTTCGTCGATGCCGGCGGCAACATCGACATGCCGCTGATCGGCTCGGTGCCGGCGCGCGGGGTTACGACCAATCAATTGGCGGGACGCATCGCCGACAAGCTGCGCCAGGGCTACGTGCGCGAGCCTCACGTGGCGGTCGAAATCGAAGCCTATCGGCCGTTCTTCATCCTCGGCGAGGTCACCCAGCCGGGCCAATACCCTTATGTCGCCAATATGAGCGTCGAGACCGCGGTGGCGATCGCCGGCGGCTTCACGCCGCGCGCTTTCCGCAAGACGGTCACGATCAGCCGGCCGCTCAATGGCCTGGTGACGCGCATGACCGTCCCCGTGACGTTTCCGTTGCGCCCCGGCGACACCGTCAACGTGCAGGAGCGCTGGTTCTGACGAGACGCAGCCCGGCCGACGGAGGACAAGAGCACCTTCGCCCCGTTCTCCGTCCGGCCGTCCGTTCGTCGACTATTTCTTGATGTGCTGGCCCAGGAAGTCGAGCGTGCGGGTCCAGGCGAGCTTGGCGGCGGCCTCGTTATAGCTGCCGCGCTCGTCGCAATGGAAGCCGTGCCCGGCGCCGGGATAGACGTAGATTTCCGTGTCGCCGCCGCGCTTCTGCTTGATCAGATCGACGTCGCTCATCGGGATCGAGGCGTCGGTCTCGCCGAAATGCAGCTGGGTCGGAATCTTGGGCGCCGAATCGACGTTCTTGGCGATCTGGCCACCGTAATAGCCGACGGCCGCCGAGAGCCCGCTGAGCTTGGCCGCGGCGAGGAAGGCGATCGAGCCGCCCAGGCAAAATCCGATGATGCCGACCGGCCCTTCTTTCTCGAGCTCATCGATCGCGGCCTGCACGTCGCGCATCATAGCCGCCCAGTCCGGATTGGCGACGAACTTGCGCGCATTGGCGATCTCGTCGGGCGAATACCCGCATTCGAAGTTCGGCTCCTGGCGGTCGAACACGGCCGGCGCCACCGCGGCGTAGCCGTCCGCGGCCAACTGGTCGCAAACCGCGCGGATGTGATGATTGACGCCGAATATCTCCTGGATCACGACCATGCCGCCCTTGGCCGGGCCGCTCGGGTCGGCGCGGTAGGCGCCGAGCTTGAAGCTGTCCGACGCAACAAGTGAAAAATGCTTACCCAAGTGGTTCCTCCTTCGACTGATTAATCCGTCACCCGCAGCGACCTAACATATACCGTCGCGCATGTCGCCTGAATGGCGGCTCGATCCGGGCTCGATCCGGTTGTTGGGCCGCCGACCTCTCGCTTCAGTAAGCGCCGCCGATCGCCGACGGCAATTCGTCCAGCAGGATTTCGCGCAAGCGGACGATCGCCGGCGGCGGATTGGCTTCCCCGCCATAAAGTGATAGCGCAAGCTGCGGCAACTTCGGCAGCCCGCTCGATCGATCCAGCACCGCAAGTGGTGCCGGCACGCCGAGCGGCGTGCGGATGGTGACGCCAAGCCCGGCGGCGGCGGCGGCCCATAATCCGCTGAGGCTCGGCGAGGTGAAAGCGAGCCGCCACCGCCGCTTGGCTTTTTCCAGCGCCTCGACGCCGGGTTGTTGGAACACGCAAGGCGGCTCGAACAAGGCGAGCGGAATTTGCTCGTCCGGCGCGTAGCTGCAGCCCTTGCGGCCGACCCAAATCATCGGCAAGCGTCGCACGACCTTGGTGTTCGGCAGTGCCGGGTTGCTCCACAGCAGCGCCAGATCGAGCCGGCCTTGCGCAATGCGTTCGACCAGCTTGTGGGTGCGGTCGACGCGCGCCTCGATCAGCACGGAAGGGTGCATGCGCGTGAAGCGCGCCAGCACGGCGGGGAGCCAAGTATCGCCGAAGTCCTGCGGCACGCCGAAGCGCACCGAGCCTTCCAGTGCCAGGCCGCGCGCCGCCGCCACGGCCTGATCGTTGAGTTCGAGGATGCGCCGCGCGTAGCTCAGCACCACGTCGCCGGCCTCGGTCAGCGCCAGGTTGCGCCCTTGCCGCCGAAACAGGGGCCGGCCGACGCGATCCTCCAGCCGGCGCATTTGCAGGCTCACCGCCGATTGCGACCGCCCCAGGCGCCGCGCCGCCTTGGCGAAGCCGCCGATATCCATGGCGACGGCGAGCGTCCGCAGCACGTCCATATCGAGATTGGCAAGCTGCATAGTTCACTTTCACAAATGTATTGGATGAAAATTATCAATTTTCATTATGTCTGACAAGCGCCCATAGTGCGTCGCGACGGCTACCAAGCAGGGGCCACCCGAATAGGCCGTTGCCATGGAGGATGCCATGCCGTTGCTTCGGATTTCGCTGCGTGCCGGCAAATCGGCCGCGTACCGGCGCGCGATCGCGGACAATGTCTACGCGGCGCTGCGTGAAACCTTCAACGTGCCGGAGCATGATTTCTTCGCCATCATCTCTGCGCATGACCCGCAGGATTTTCTGTTCGACCGGACCTACTTCGACATCGAGCGCTCGGACGATCTCGTCATCATTCAAATGACGGTGAGCAACACCCGCACCGTCGAGCAGAAAAAGGCGCTCTACCGCCGCGTCGTCGAACGGCTCCGGCAAGACCCCGGGCTGCGCCCGCAGGACGTCTTCATCAATCTCGTGGAAGTCGCCAAGGAGAATTGGTCGTTCGGTAATGGGGAGGCGCAATATGCGTGATCCCGCGCGCCGGCCGCCGACCGGCGCCGCCGGCATCGTCATTCTCGCGCTCGCGGCCGTCTCGGTGCTCGCGACCGCGGCGGTGTTGTTGCTGCGCTCCAACGCCGTAGCGCCGGACGTGCTCGATGGATTGACGTTGCCGGCGCTGTTCGGCCGACGAACGACTTAAGGTGTTGAGCGCCTTACGGTGATGGCGCTCATGTGATGATCGGTCAGCGGGGGCGACCACCACCCGAGGCCGGGCGGCCTTGACCGAACCGATTCTCTTCGGCTCAGGTCTCGGCCGTCCTAAATTTCTCATCCACGAACTTCCGATCGAGGGCACCGGCGCGATACGCGACGCTGCCGGCGTGCGTGTCAGCGGGTGACGACGATGAAATCGGTACCTTCTCCGGTTTCCTCGCCCAGACCTTGATCGGAGATGACCAGCGACGAGCCCGGCACCATGAGCTCGGAAATCTGGTCGATCACGCTCTGAGGAATCTCGATCCGGGCGAGAGCCTGTCGTGGCGTTTGCGGCGGTTGCGGATCGGGATTTGGTTTGGCGGCCTCGTGTTTTTTGCCTTTGGCGTCCTTCTCTGATTTCTTCTCCGTCGCGCGCGCGGGCTTCGGTTCTTCGCCCGGCAGCGAGACGACGTTCCAGCGGAACGTCGTGCCGTCGTCCAGATATCCCATGGCGGTGAACACGTGCGTGCCGAGCGGTTCGTCGGGATGTTCGATCGTCACCGCCGCACTAAAGAACGGGGCGAAGTCCTGCCGCACGTAGATTTTCTTGGTCCTGCGGCTGATGAAAATCGCGATCGGATCGTGCTTCAAGGGCTTCGCGATCACGGGCGGCTTGGGCGCGGGGACCGGCACGGTTGCGGGCGTTGTGTCGGCTGGCGTCGGCGAGGCAACGTCGACTGCGGGCGTCGCCGGTTTGCCTGTCTCGCCGGCGCCCGGTGCGGCATCGAGCTTTGGTTCGGCGTTAGAATCAATCTTGGGATCGGGCTTCGGCGCTGCGGTGGCCGTGGTTTCGACGGGAGCCGCTTCCGTGGGAGCGTGTGCAGCCGCATCGGGCGGCGGCGCGCTCGGCGAATCGATCGTCGCCGGTTTGCTTACGGCTGCGTTTTCCGTCGGCTGCTGCTCGGCGGCAGTGGTGGGCGCGTCGGCGGCGTGGTTGCTTGGGCTCGAGGCCGCCGAATTTTCCGCGGGCGGCTCGGCCGGTTGAACTTCCGCAGCTTTTGGGGCGTCAGGCTCACGGCTCGCCGTGCCGTCAGCATGATCGGCCGTCGCCGCGGCGGACGCCACCGGGTCCTTCACCGAGACGAACGTGCGCGTGCCGTCGACCGGCCCGGCCGGTGCATCGGACACGACGGCATCCGTCGTCTTGCTGCTGTCGATCGATTGTGCGGTCTTGATCGGTTCCATCGTCGCCGGCGCGGCCGCGCTCGAAGCCGGCGGCGGCGCGGTCTTGTGCACGAACAGATGCGGATCGGCGATCTCCGTCAGTTTCAATTCCGGCTGGGCGATGATGACGCGCGCGCCGATGCTGTGAAGCAAAAACAGACGCGCCGCGAATTCGTGCGGCATGCGGATGCAGCCGTGGGACGCCGGATGGCCGAGCCCGACGCCCTCATGCATGGCCACGCCCGACCAGGTGATGCGCTGCATGTAGGGCATCGGCGCGCTGCTATAAATGTTGGACCGGTGGTAGCGGTCCTTCTCGATGACGCTGAACACCCCCATCGGCGTCGCGTGGCCCGGCATGCCGCTCGCGATCAAGGCGTCGGTGACGTGGGCGCCGCCGCTGTAAAGATGAAGTCTCTGCTGATTGATGGAGATGATGATCTGCAACGGACCCTTCGGCATGCTGTCGAACGGGTCTTTGGCGACGTGCGCCGTCTCTTTGTGCTTCGGCTTGTGCTTGTCTTTCGGCCCGTCGTGCGCCGCCGCGGCCGGCAGCGACATGATCGCCAGAGCCGCGGCCAAGGCGGCCGCGCAGACCGTGCCGCGCAGTATTTGGTCGAGGTGGCGATGGCGGGAGGTTGCGGAGGCAACCTGCGCACGATCAGTGTTCAAGTCGGTCACCCAGCCCAAAACGAAAAGAGCGATTCGCGGCGCAAATCTTAGTGGACGCGCCGCTGTCCCGCCACGGGGTGAGCCGCGGTCGGGGGACCATTTCGTGGATTAATGATAATGAAAGACAGAACGATAACAACCGCCGCGGGTCGGGCGCCGTGGCGACATCGCAAGGCGTCCGCTCACTCGGCCGCCACCAGCCCGAAAGCCTTCGCCAACAGCTCATAGGAGCGCCGGCGGGCGGCATGATCGTAAACCATGGTCGTGATCATGACCTCGTCGGCTTTGGTTGCCGCGATCAGCGACTTAAGGCGCTTCCTCACCGTGTCCATGCTGCCCACGACCAGCCGTTCGCGCTGCCGGGCGATGCGGTCGCGGTCGACCGGCGTGTAGGGATAGGCGGCGGCCTCGTCCGGAGCTGCGAGCGGAAGATATTCCCCCTTGGCGCGGCGGACGAAATGCAGATCCGCGCTCGTAGCCAGGCGTTCGGCTTCCGCGTCGGTGTCGGCGACGATCGCGGCGGTGGCGAGGATCGCGTAGGGCTGCGGCAGCTCCTGCGACGGCTTGAAGCGGGCGCGATAGCTCAACATCGCGCCTTCCGCATCGTGCTCGGCGAAATGATGCGCGAAGGCGAAGCCCATGCCGACCGCGGCGGCAAGCTCGGCGCTGTAGCCGCTCGAGCCGAGCAGCCAGATCGGCGGCAGCGCCACGTCGGCCGGCATGGCGCGCAGATTGTGGAACGGATGGCCGTGTGGAAAGCCGCCGCGCTCCAACAGAATAAGCTCCTGGAAGCGCTCCAGAAAATCGTCGCCGTCGCGCGGGTCCTGCCGGCGGCGCAGCGCGTAGGACGTGATCTGGTCGGTTCCGGGCGCGCGGCCGAGGCCGAGATCGATGCGGCCGGGAAACAACGCCTCGAGCACCTTGAAGCGCTCGGCGACCATCAACGGTGCGTGGTTCGTCAGCATCACGCCGCCGGAGCCGACGCGGATGCGCGTCGTCGCCGCCCCGACCTGGCCGATCATGATGTCGGGCGCGGAGCTGGCGATGCTCGGCAGGTTATGGTGCTCGGCGAGCCAGTAGCGCGTATAGCCGAGCCGATCGGCGAGCCGCGCCAGGTCGAGCGAGTTGCGCAATGCCACCGCTCCCGGCGTGGCCGTAGTCACGGGCGACAAATCGAGGACGGAGAGCGGGGTCTCGCGCCTAGGCGGGAAAATCTGGTTCACCCGCGTTACGTGGGCTCACGCCGGCCTTGGTGCAAGCCGGCGACCCGCCCGCACTTCAACGTTGCGGCGGACTGACGAATGGCCCGCCCACGGCGGAGCGTCTCCGCGCTGGCTTTCGGGACGTGAGTTTGACGCGACGCCCGCCGTTGGTCTGCGACGCGAGCCCGTCCGCGGGCTGCGGCGCGGTCTCGAATTGCGGCGACGGAGCGGTGGCGAACTGTGACGCCGCGCCCGCTTGCGCGGCGATATCGGCGACGGCAGTACTGCGCGGTCGATGGGCGCGGCGGGTCCTCGCCGCGACGCGCGTGCGCCTTTTTTCTTCGACCTGCCGGGCGGGTTTATGGGCAGTGGCGCTCTGCGGCTCGCCATCGGCGTCGGCATGCGACGCCTCAGTCTCCTGCTTGGCCTTCGCGACTGGAAGCGCCTGTGCCGCGGCAGCATCGGCAACGGCACCAACTTCGGCGAACGTCTCGACGCCGGCCGGCCGCTTGGCCTCGTGCTCTTCATCCGGCAGCGTGGCCTGCTGCGGCTGGTCTTGTGGCGACAACGGCTTGGGCGGGCTTGTACTGGCGGCCGAAGCCGGGTCCGACTCCCGCGCGGGCGCTTCGGCGGCGCGTTCGTCCGTGTTCGCGATAACGACGGCCGGCACGGTCGCAATGGTCGGCGGTTCCGCGGCTCGAGGCGCCGGCGGTTCGGCCTCGGCAACGCGCGGCTGTGAAGCTTGTGGCGCGGCCAGTTCGGGTTCGGCGATGGCCGTTTGTGGCTCCGGCACAACGGCGGGCACTAGCGGTGCCGCCGTTCCGCCGGCGCCATCGCTGCGGATCGGCGCATCGATCATGCCGAGCGCGGTCGGCGGCGCCGCCGCGATCGCCAGCGGCAGCGGCGTCGCGTTGCCGACGACCAATTGCAACGGCGCGGTGGCCGACGGCAGCCGTGCCAGCGGCTCGTGATTGACGCGGAAGGCGGCAAACACGCCAAATCCGCACATCAGCGCCACGACCGAACCGAGCACCGCCGCGATCATCAAACGAAAATCGGGAAACATTCCACCTCGCAGAAACGCCCAGCGCATGACCCGCAGAAACACGCGTCACTAGGGGCGAGAGATCATCGCGAGGGCGGATGACCTGGGCGTCGGCCGCCGACTGCGACCGACACGGCGCCGGACTGAAAGACCCGTCGAAGGCCAACCGAATCCGGCGGCGCGACATTAGCTTGAGTCGCCGAAAAGCCAACATGAAAAAAAAATGACGAACAACAACAGGCGTCGCGGCAGATGTCGCAGCAGATAATGTCTGCGGTAACCGGGTGTCGCAGTTCGCACGATGCGCGGCGGCGCGCTAAACGATCGCCTTCACCGCGGCCCGCGCCGCCTTCAACGCCGTCGCCGCCGCCGTGTAGCCGCCCTGCGCACCGTCGATGAAGTGCACATGGTCGCTGCGGCTTGCGGCCGGCGTGAAGCACGTCATCATCGCGGCCTGCTGGCGATGCAGGCCGTAGAACGCGGTGCCGGCACGGGCGGCCGTGGCGAGGCGGCGGTCGAGGTCGTTGGCGAGGTCGGGCGTGCAGTCGACGATCATGCGCAGACCGTCGTCGTATTTGCGGAAGTCGGAGTTCTCCACGACTTGGCGCAGATAAGTCGACGGCACGAAACGGCCGATGCGGATGCCGAGCCGCAGCACCAGGAAATAGAAGAAGGTGCGTATCAGCACGCGCAGGCGACGCAGGCGCCGGTCGCTCCGCCAGGTGCGGGCTTCG
Source organism: uncultured Pseudomonadota bacterium (assembly GCA_963836095.1). Taxonomy (GTDB): domain Bacteria; phylum Pseudomonadota; class Alphaproteobacteria; order Rhizobiales; family Xanthobacteraceae; genus BOG-931. The sequence continues at coordinate 430,023 of CAWIHU010000005.1, read as the reverse complement.
AGTTCAAAACCTTGCGGCGGCCAGCGGATTTGCGGACCGCCCGGCGGCAGCGGCCGGCCGGCATCGGGGCTTTGCTCGATCAGCGCCACGACCTCCTCGGTCAGCGCGCGGAAGACGGCCGGCTCGACATCGGGGCACGGCAGCACCAGAACCGACAGAATGAGCCCGCGCGTCGAGCGGAACTCCTCGAAACGGCACGACAGCCCGGACAGATCGGGCCAGGTGCCGGGCGGCGCCGGCATGACCGCGTATTCGCCGCGCTTCATGGCGGCGTCCGCCCATGCCAGGCCGCCGCCGCAGAACATCGCGTAGGTCAGGTTTTTGGACGGGGCGAAGCGCGCCACCCGGACGTCGAGATTTTGCGCGCGGATGTCTCTGAGCGGCACCAGCGCGGTGCGCAGCGTCAGGCCGAGTTCCGCCGCGGCCCAGGTCGCCGTCGTCGCCAGCGCCTCGCTCGCCTTGTCGCGGTCGCACGGCGCGACCGCGAAGCTCGCGCCGTCACCGCCGAACACGAACGGAAACTCGCGCTCGCCGAGCGCATTGGTCACCGCCGCGATCACGGCGGCGCCGGCCATGTTCACCGCCTTGTAGCGGTTTTCCGCGATCGCCGTGGTCGATTGCACGACGTTGGCCATGCCGATCAGCCAGTCGCGCGGCAGCGGCCGGTAGCGGTCCCAATCCATCAAACTGCGAAAGCCGCGGGATACCGGCACGCTGGCATAGAAATCCGCGCTGTCGCTGTTCGCGCTCATCGCTCCGTACGCCCCGATCCAGCGCCGTGGTCGGCGTCGCCATGATGATACATACGGACGGGCGTTTGACGAGTTTTTGCGACGTCTTCACGTTTGCGCTATCGCTGGGATGCCGCGGATAGACGCATCCTGTGCCGCACGTCTGCCCGCATCAGTCGTCATCGTCACGGGGTGGCGTCTTTGCTTCATGCAGGTGGGTGATACTGGCGACGACCCGTGCCACCTCCTCGTCATCGAGCGGCGGCCGGCAGCGCACGCGGTTCCACGCCAGCATCAGCTCCAGCACCACGTGCGGATCGACGCCATGCCAGAGCAGATGGCCGGTCAGCGACGCGATGGTGGAATTGCGCTCGCCTTCAGGCACGCCGTCATGCACGAGCTGCCGCCATTCGGCGAGCGAGCGCCCCGCCCGCAATGGGCGTCCGGCGAAGAAGAGCCAGCGCGGCAATGCGGCCAGCGCCGCCTCGTCGGGCGATCGCCCGGGCGCCCAAGCATACAATTGTCCGCTCGGATGCAACGACGGCGGCGCCACGACGTAACCGCCGTCGCCCCGCAGATCGATGCCTTGTGCCAAGCCGGCACGATTGGGCACGACGGTACCGGGATGGGTGAAATAAAGATGCCGGCCGCCGCCACCGGTGTGCGCCTCCACGGTCTCGGGCAGCGCTCCGAACCGGCGTTCCAGTTCGCTGAGCGAATCGTCGCCGCCGTGTTTGGGATCGACGTCGAGCACGATCAGGTTGGAGATTTCGCCGGTGACGATGCCGATATTGGCGTCCGGCCAGCGATCGAACCAGTGCGCCAGAGTGGCCGCGTCGGCGCGCGATTGCTGCAGCGTTTCCCACAGGATCAGCGGCCGCTTGTCCCCGTGCCGCAGTGGCAGCACCGACCAGCCCCGGGCCAGGTAACCGACGGCGGCCTGCGCGATCGGCGTGTCACGCATCAAGCCGGCGCGGTTTCAAGCCGCCCATTTTTGTTTCACCCAGCGCCGCGCGAACGGAAGGGATACGCCATGGCAACAGCACGATCACGAAGCCGACCGCCGCCATGGCGACGAGGATGATCGCCCGTTGCGGCCAGGGGCCGAGCATGAGAATGAACGGCGGCACTTCGCTTTCGACCGCCGGATTGCCGATGAAGCCATAGTCCGCGCCGAGCCAATAATTGACCGGCACGACCAAGGCGACATAGACCGCGCTCGCGATCAACGCGCGGCCGAGGTCGCCCCAGTCCGGACGAAAGCCGCTGACCACGATGTCATAGACGGCGCAGGCGGCGATCAGGGTGTGCGCGACCCAGAACGCCCAGAATACCAGCGACGCCGGGCCGAGCGTCAGCGCCGGCTGAATGAACGCCTGCAGCGTCAGCGCACTGGTCCAGAAATACAGCGTCGCGCGGGCCCAGCGCCGGCCGGTCAGCAAGGCAAACGGCGCGATCAGGCCGTTGACGTTGCACAATTGCAGCGGCAGTCCGGTGCGCCAATCAAGGCCGTGCCAGTTCCACCAGGTATTGTAGGCGATCCAATACAGCACCGCGAGCGCGGCGAGAAGCCGCCGCAACAGTACTTCGCGATCCTGCTGCAACGCCCGCCCGAGTACGGCAGGCGCGGCGATCAACAACGCGCACACCGCGACGGCAAGGGCATGCAGCCCCGTGTAGGGAACGAAGATCTCCGGCATTGTGGCCCGCCCTCAATTTGCCCACCGCGCCCAATCATGCCCAGCGACAATGACAGGGCAACCACAAAGGCGGTCCGCGGCAATTTGGCCTAACGCCGGCGCGGTTTGAAGCCGCCGCGCATGCCGGGGCGGCCCAATGTCGAGCGCGGGCCGGCGCGTTCGCCAGGGATCGATTCGACGCCCGGTCCCATCTCGTCGAGCGTCGGCTTGCGGGGACCGCCGCGCTTTCCGGTGTTTGCTCCGTCGCGGTGCGGGGCGACCTCATGGTAGAGCGCGATGCCCATTTCGTCGAGGTCGGGCTTGTGGACTTTGCCGCGCGGGAGAACCCCACCCCGGCGCGTTTCGCGCGCCGACCCTCCCCCTGCAGGGGAGGGTAAGAATTTCGCAGTCGGATCATCAACGACCGCGAGTTCGGTGGCGCGGAGACGCTTGAGCTCGTCGCGCATGCGGGCGGCTTCCTCGAAATCGAGGTCGGCGGCGGCGGCGCGCATGCGGGCTTCGAGGTCGGCGATCACCGCCTCGAAATTGTGGCCGATAGTGGCGGCCTCCTCGAACTCGCCGCCGGAGCCATATGCGCCCTTTTGGCCGGTCGCCACCAGCACGTGGTCGCGCTCGTACACGCTGTCGAGAATGTCGGCGATGCCCTTGCGCACGCTTTCCGGCGTGATGCCGTTGGCGGCATTGTAGGCCTGCTGCTTTTCGCGGCGGCGATTGGTTTCCGCCATGGCGCGTTCCATCGAGCCGGTGATGCCGTCGGCATAGAGGATGACGTGGCCGTCGATATTGCGCGCGGCGCGGCCGATGGTCTGCACCAGGCTGGTCTCGCTGCGCAAAAAGCCTTCCTTGTCGGCGTCGAGGATGGCGACCAGCGCGCATTCGGGAATGTCGAGCCCCTCGCGCAACAGATTGATGCCGACCAGCGCATCGAAGGCGCCGAGCCGAAGGTCGCGGATGATCTCGATGCGCTCGATGGTGTCGATGTCCGAGTGCATGTAGCGCACGCGGATGCCCTGCTCGTGCAGGTATTCGGTCAGATCCTCGGCCATGCGCTTGGTCAGCACGGTGACGAGGCTGCGGTAGCCCTTCTGCGCCACCGCGCGCACCTCGCCGACCAGGTCGTCGACCTGGGTGCGCGCCGGGCGCACCTCGACCGGCGGATCGATCAGACCGGTCGGACGGATCACCTGCTCGGCGAACACGCCGCCGGATTCGTTGAGCTCCCAGGCGCTCGGCGTCGCGGAAACCGCGAGCGTCTGCGGCCGCATGGCGTCCCATTCCTCGAACCGCAGCGGCCGGTTGTCCATGCACGAGGGCAGCCGGAAGCCGTATTCGGCGAGCGTCGCCTTGCGGCGGAAGTCGCCGCGGTACATGCCGCCGAGCTGCGGCACCGTGACGTGGCTCTCGTCGATGAAGACGAGCGCGTTGTCGGGCACATATTCGAACAAGGTCGGCGGCGGCTCGCCCGGCTTGCGGCCGGTGAGATAGCGCGAATAATTCTCGATGCCGGCGCAGCTGCCGGTCGCCTCCATCATTTCCAGATCGTACAGCGTGCGCTGTTCGAGCCGCTGCGCCTCGAGCAGACGGCCGGCGGCGTTGAGCTGATCGAGCCGCCCCCGCAGTTCGTCCTTGATGCCGGCGATCGCCTGCAAGAGCGTCGGGCGCGGCGTCACATAGTGCGAGTTGGCGTAGATTTTGACGAATTCCAGCTCGTCGGTCTTCGCTCCGGTGAGCGGATCGAATTCCTGGATCGATTCGATCTCGTCGCCGAACAGCGACACGCGCCAGGCGCGGTCCTCGTAGTGCGCCGGAAAGATTTCGATCACGTCGCCGCGCACACGGAAGGCGCCGCGGTAGAAATCGCCGCCCGAGCGCTTGTATTGCAGGGCGACGAGATCGGCGATCAGCGCGCGCTGGTCGATGCGCTCGCCGCGCTTGATCGAGAATGTCATGGCCGAATAGGTCTCGACCGAACCGATGCCGTAGATGCACGACACCGACGCGACGATGATGACGTCGTCGCGTTCCAGCAGCGACCGCGTCGCCGAGTGGCGCATGCGGTCGATCTGTTCGTTGATCGAGGATTCCTTCTCGATATAGGTGTCAGTGCGCGGGACGTAGGCTTCCGGCTGGTAGTAGTCATAATAAGACACGAAATACTCGACGGCATTGTCGGGAAAGAAGCTCCGGAACTCGCCATAGAGCTGCGCCGCCAGCGTCTTGTTAGGCGCGAGGATCAGCGCGGGACGCTGCGTCGCCTCGATGACCTTGGCCATGGTGAAGGTCTTGCCCGAGCCGGTGACGCCCAGAAGAACCTGGGTGCGGTCATGACGGCGGGCGCCTTCGACCAGGTCGGCGATCGCCTGCGGCTGGTCCCCTTTCGGCTCGAAGTCCGACTTGATGACCAGCGGGCGGCCGCCCTCGGATTTTTCCGGCCGCGGCGGCCGGTGCGGGGTCCAGACCTTGTCGCCGACGCTGTCGCGGAACTCGGCGCGGCCTTCGCGCAGCAGGCGGTCCAATGATTGCTGGCTGGCAAGGCCGGCGACGCTGTCGATACCGCCCGAAGCCGGTCGCGCCAGCCGCAAGTGCGCCGGACCCATATCGGGCGTGATGACATTGCGCGCATCGACTTTGGCTTCATCGTCCGGTTCGTCGATGCCGAGCGCGCGGGCGAGATCGGGGTCGATTTCGCCGGGTGGCACTGGCGCCTTGGCGACATAGCCCTGCTGCGGCGCCTCGCCGAAGCCGCGTGCCACCGAAGCTCGCGCGCGATGTGCGTTGGCAAAGTCGGCGCGGCGATCGAACGAATTATCCGACGGCGGTGCAAGCTTTGACGGCTGCGTGTCCCCGGTCTGCGAGCCGACGCCGGCGCGGCCTTGGCCGATCGCGGGATTGAGCAAGTCCGCGAGCGCCGAGTTGAGCGGCGCGGTATCCGGCCGCGCCGCTTTCGAGCGCGTCGGTTTTGCCGGATCCTTGGCTTTTTTCGGCTTGTCGGGGGGCCTGACCATCACCGGGAATATGGGCCGCGGTCCCGGCCAAAGGAAGGCGCGTCAGGAGAACCGCACGGCCCGGCGCGCCGTTGCCAGCCATGTCCACAGCCGGTCCCGATCACCAGCGCCGATCAGCCGCAGCAACAGATAGGCGGCGAACGCCGGCGGGATTAGCGCCGGGCCGGGAACGTGCCAGGTTCCGAGCACGATCTGGATGAGCGGCAGCCAATAGATCAGCTTGGCGAGGGTGCGGCCTTGCGGATCGAGCGTGCCGCTCGCCAGCAGAACCACCGCGAGACAGGTGGCGGGGAGCGTATCGTAAGCGAGGAAATAGGGGCTCGCACAGATCGCGCAGGCGAAGAACAAGGCCGCGAGCCAGCGCGGGTCGGCGTCCTTGCGGGATCTGAAGGCGTAAAGTACCGCGCCGACCGCGAATGCGGAAAAGCAGGCCTGTGCGGCCATGGCGAGCCCGTAGCTCACACCGGTGCCGTGCACGTTCATGAAGATGGTCGGATAGTACAGGGTGCCCAGCCGCTGCGGATCGACCAGGATCAGGTTCTGCACCGGCAGACCCTCGAGGACGAAGTCGCTCCAAACCTGCGGGCCGAAGACCGCCGTCGTGGCGGCGGCGATGAGCACACCGGTCGCGGCCGCCGCGGCGAAAACCCGCCAGCGGCCGGACGCCGCCAACATCACCGGAAAGAGGAGCCCGAGCTGCGGCTTGAGCGTCAGCGTCCCAATCAGGATACCCGCGACGAGCGGCCTCTTGTCGAGGCACGCGAACACGGTCAGCAAGATCGCCGCGGTCACCAGGGAGCTCTGCCCCGAGATCAGGCAGAACACCATCGCCGGCGACAACAGGATCGGCGGCAGCAGCCGGCGCTCATGGACGGTGCGCAGCACGGCCCAGACGAACACCCCAAGCCCGAGGGCGGTCCAGACGCCGAGCGCGGCGAGATATGGCAGGCGGCCGAACGGCGCGGCGATGAGCATGAGGCTCGGCGGATAGGACCAATTCTGCCCCGGATAGTCCGGACCCAACAGCACGGTCAGCGCGTCCCGGTAGATTTGCGGGTCGTAATAGCGGCTGGGGTCGGCCGACCATGCGGCGCGCCCATACATCCAGAAATTCAGGAAATCGCGCCCAACCACCAGCGTGGTGGCGTCGCGCGGGATCGCGCCCGGCCAGGAGATCGTCCAGACATAGTGCAGGGCGGTGAGGACGACGAATATCGCGCTCGCCCATGTCAAAAGGACGATCGCGCTGCGGCCTTCCTCGCGCGCGTCGGTGACGGCGGCCATGTCTCGATCCGGGTTCGCTCGCGGCGACTATGCCCGGGGCCGTATTGTCATTTCCTTACCCGAGACCACCTAAAGAGAGCCGCCGGCGCGGTCGGGCAGCAATGCATCCGGCGAGGGTTAGCGCCACCGGCCGAAGACGCTAGATTGGCCTCATTCACACCGAATGCACCCCGAAATTCACCCCGTTTGCACCCCCCGAAAGACAGGCTTTGACATGATCGACCTCTATTACTGGACCACGCCGAACGGCCACAAGATCACGATCTTCCTCGAGGAAACCGGACTGCCCTACAAAATCATCCCGGTGAACATCGGCAAAGGCGAGCAGTTCAAAGCCGACTTCCTCGCCGTCGCGCCGAACAACCGCATTCCCGCCATCGTCGATCATGAGCCTACGGGCGGCGGCAAGCCGATTTCGGTGTTCGAATCCGGCGCCATCCTGGTCTATCTCGCCGAGAAGACCGGCAAGTTCTTCGGCAAGGATTTGCGCGGGCGGGTCGCCACGCTCGAATGGCTGTTCTGGCAGATGGGCGGGCTGGGACCGATGGCCGGGCAGAACAATCATTTCAGCGCCTACGCGCCGGAGAAAATTCCCTACGCGATGGACCGCTACCGCAACGAGGTGAACCGGCTCTACGGCGTGATGAACAAGCAACTGGCCCATCACGAGTATCTCGCCGGCGAATATTCGATCGCCGACATGGCCTCCTACCCTTGGGTGCTGCCGTGGGAGCGTCAGGGCCAGAACATCGAAGACTTCCCGCACCTGAAGCGCTGGTTGGAAGCGATCAAGGCGCGGCCCGCGGTGGTCAAAGCCTACGCGTGGACGCCGAAGATCAATCCCGGAGCAGGCGGCGTCCGCACGGCGGAAGAACGCGCCATTTTGTTTGGTCAGACGGCGAAGTCGGTGGAGAGCGCCGTGACGAAGTAGTCGTTCGCACGTGGGCGCTTCCGCGCTTTTGCCCACCCTACAGAAGCCTATAAATCAATTCTGCCGCACGATGACGTGGGTGCCGACCGGCGTGCGGTCGTAGAGATCGATCACGTCGTCATTGACCAGACGAAAGCAGCCGGAAGAGACGGCGTGACCGATCGTCTCCGGCGCGTTGGTGCCGTGGATGCGGTAGACGGTGTTGCCGAGATACATGGCGCGGGCGCCGAGCGGGTTGCCCGGCCCGCCGGCCATGAAGCGCGGCAGATAGGGCTGGCGCTCGATCATCTCCGGCGGCGGCCGCCAATCGGGCCATTCCTGCTTGCGCGTGATGGTCAACAGGCCCGCCCAGGTGAAGCCGTCGCGGCCGACGCCGATGCCGTAACGCAGCGCGCGCGTCTCGCTTTCGATCAGATACAAATGCCGTTCGCCGGTCTCGATGATGATGGTGCCGACCGGATGCTGCGAGCGATAGAACACCGCCTGACGCTGAAATTGTTCAGCCAGATCGTCGCTCGAATTGCCGTGATCGACGCCGGGCGCCGGATCCGCGATGGTCGGCTGAAAATTGGTGAGCGATTGCGACCATTGCGGCCGCTGCTCGGCCATCACCGGCGCGGACGCGATGCAGATCGCCGCCGCACCGATCCACGCCAAATTGCGCAGGCGTTTCGCCATGTCTCCCGTCGCCTCCCGGTCGCTTGCGGCGGCATTGTCCTCCGGCGGCCGGAAGCGATCAATAGAGCATTTTCCGGAAAGCCTGCCGCCGGACTTGATCCGGTGATGGCTGCCGGTTTTCCGAAAGAAAATGCGACAAACATGAAAGCCTGACCGCATTCCGGTTCGACCGAAACGGAATGCGTCTCGCCTCGGTCGGCGATCAGGCCGTCACTCTCCGGCGCCGCCGAAATACCCGGTGATCTTCCAGCCGCCGCCGTCCTTGACGTAGCACATCTGGTCGCTACCGAGCCCCGAGATCGAGTCGGCGGGGACGAAGCCGGCTTTGCCCGCGGGCGTCGCCACGTGCAGGAATGGCGGTTGATTGGCGTTTTCCGGCGGCGCGCTGTCAGGGAGCACGCGGACGAGATTCATGCCGAGCTTGTCGATCACCGGCGCCTTGGGCTGTCCGGCGCTGTGCACTTCGAGGCCGTCCTGGGTCGGATAGCCCCACTCGGATGCATCCGTCTGGGTAGCGTCGATCAAGGCCTGGAAGGCCTTGGGGTCGATGCTAGGGCCGGCCGGCGCGCACACCACGTTCTGCTGATCGGGCAGCGGCCCGGCGGTGTCCTCGTCGGCATAGCCGGCAAGAACGTCCCAACCCGATCCATCCTTGGCATCGAGATCGATCGCCTTGGCGAGGTTGTCGATGCCGGATTTGTTCTTGTCCGCCAAGTCCTTGTCCTGGATCCAGAAGAAGCCGTGCGCCACCACGAGCTTGGCCAGTGCGGCCCGATCCTTGTGCGCGGCGATGTCGGCGAGCTGCTTGCGGAAGGCGACGAAGGCCGGATCGCTGTACGTGGCCGGCCCGATGACGGCGACCGGCTTGTACGGTTTGACCGGAGCGGCCGGCGGCGGCTTGAAGCCACCCGGCGGCAACGGCACCTGCGGCTCCTGTGCGCCGGCTAGTCCAGGAACGAGCACCGCCGTGGTCAGTGCGGCGAGAAACAGCAACGTGGCAATGGGAAAACGGGGCATCGCAATGATCTCCGGTTTCGAATACGGCAGAGCGATCGGCGAGCGGGACCGAATCCGTAGCGCCGAATTGCGACCGAGGTGCGGCGGTCCGTCGCAGGTGTCAACAAATCAACGGCCGGTTTGGCCGCCGACGAAGCCGGCGATGCGCCAGCGTCCGGTGATGTCTTTGACGTAGCAGAGCTGCGGCGCGCCGGGCGACATCAGGCCACCCGGCGCGACGTAACCGACTTGACCGCTCGGCGCGGCGATCCGCGCCCAGGAACGTCCGCAACGGGTCGGCATTGGCGGGCGTGGTGTCGAAGCCGAGGATACGCACGAAATGGCCGCCGAGCTTCTCGGCCACGGCGCTCGCGCTGCGCGGCGCGGCGTGCAGCTCGAGGCCGTCGATGCGCGGAAATACCCAGTCGGCGGCGGTCGTGCGCGTCGAATCGACGAGACGATCGAAATCGTCCTGGCTGAACGCCGGCGCGCCCGGCGCGCATACGACGCCGGGCAGCGCCGCGATTTCGGTCGCGGTCGGCTCGGCGGCAAAATCGGCGAGCATCTGCCAGCCCTGGCCGGATCCTTCTTCCAGCCGGATCGCCGCGGCCAGATTTTCCGCGCCGGTTTTTTTCGAATCGAACGAACCGGTGAAATCGCTATCCCAGAAAAAGCCGTGCGGAACGACATTGCCGGCGAGTTCGGCGAACACGCGGCGGGCGGCAATAGCGGCGAGGCTGGCCCGAAACGCGGTGAAGCCGGCATCGGCAGGCACGGGCGCCGGCGTCACCCTCACGCGTTCATACGGCTTTGCCGTGGGCTGCGACCGCGCCTGATGCGGCACGACCGCGGCGGCCGCCGCGATGATGCCGAGGGCGATGATAAAAATCCTGGCGCCGGACATCGGGCCCCACCCGAATCAGTTTCTGGCCGCGAGGAAGATGACGGCGAACCGCGCTGGAGGGAAGCGCGTTTCGGGCGCCGCCGGCTGATTTGTTTGCAACCAGTTAATTCAGCGCGGGACTACCGGTGCGTCGCGCCGCCGTCGACGTTGAGCGATTGGCCGGTCATGAAGGCGGACGCGTCGGAGGCGAGGAAGAGCACGACGCCGACCAGATCGTCGGGAATCTGCGGCCGCGGCACGCATTGCATCGCGACGATCCGCTCCTTCTGCTCGGGGGTGACGGTCTTGCGGGCGATTTCGGTGTAGGTGGCGCCGGGCAGCACGGCATTGACGGTGATGCCGTCCGCCCCGAGTTCGCGCGCCATCGAGTGGGTCATGCCCTCCAGCGCGGCCTTCGAGGCGATGTAATGCAGATAGTTCGGCCGGCCGAGCGTGACCGCCCCCGACGCCATGTTGATGATGCGGCCGAATTTGTTCCGCCGCATCAGCGGCAGCATCGCGCGCGCACACAGAAACGGTCCGGTGACGTTGACGCGCAGCACCTGTTCCCACTCGGGCAGCGGAATCTGGTCGAACGGACGCATCTCGAGCGTCGAGAAAATCGCGGCATTGTTGATGAGAACGTCGGCGCGGCCGAACTGGCGGTCGACGCTGGCGCCGAGCGCGGCGACCGATTCCGCATCGGCGACGTCGGTCTCGACCACCGTGGCGTGGCCGTTGCCGGCCGCGATCTCCTGCGCGACGGAGTGCGCCTTCTCGACATTGCGTTCGGCGATCACCACGCGCGCGCCGGCCGATGCGAACGATTTGGCGAACGCCCGGCCGATGCCCTGGCCGGCGCCGGTAATGACGACGACTTTGTCAGCGACGGAAAACGTTTCGGACACGGCGGCCTCTGTCTTTCATTTCAGTTGATGAACTTGTTGAAGGCGGAATTGAATGCGGCGGAACGATCACGCCGCCTGCGCCAGCGCGCCGAGCGCCGCGCCGGCGTCGGCGGGTTGCCACCATAGCTTCGCGCCGAGATCGCGCGCAATAATGCCGGCGGTGATGTATCCGGCGCCGCCGGAAATCGCGCCGCCGGGATGGCCCGCCGAGCCGGCCATGTAGAGATTCGGAATCGGCGTGCGGTAGCCGAAGTGATTGTACATCACCTGCTCGGCGTTGAACGCGCCCATGAAGATGTCGCCCTGGCGCATATTGATCAGCTCGTGGGTGTATTCCTGCGCGGTGTAGACGTATTGGCCGATGATGTTGCGGCGGGTCAGGTTCGGACAATAGCGCGCGAAGGTCTCGATGATCTTTTCGGCGAATTCGCGCTTGAACTCTTCGTAGTCCTGGCCGCCCAGTTCCGGCTCGAGCGGCATCACGTGCCAGCAATAGGTCGTATGCTTGCCGGGCGGCGCCTGGGTCGGGTCGATCAGGCTGAGCGGCCCCGAGCCGAACTGGACGACGCGCGGCACGCGGTTGGCTTTGACGTCCTCGTGGGCCGAGAACAGATCCGCCATGGTCTCGGCGCCGATGCTCCATTTGAGCGTGCGGTCGATGTTCGGATCGAACGACGCGGCGGCAAATCGCGGGGTCTCGTGCAGCGCGAGGTGCAGACCGAACAGCGTCCACCCGGTATATTGAAAGCGGTCGAGTTTTTCCAGAAACGCCGCAGGGAGTTGCGCGCGTCCGATGAGCGTCTCGAACGTCTGATGCACGTCCACGGTGCTGGCGACGAATTGGCGCGCCCGCACGGTGCGGCCGTCGGCCAGCGCGATGCCGGTCGCGCGGCCGCCTTCGATCACGATGCGGTCGATCGCGACTTGCGGCGCAAAGGTGCCGCCGGCGGCGATGAAGGTCTCCATCAGGCCGCGCGCCAGATTGAACGAGCCGCCCTGGCAGAGCTGATAACCGGTTTCCAGGTCGAAGGCGCGGATCACCGAGCCCATCGGGCTCGTCTTCGACAGCGTGTCGGTGAGCCAGGTGCCGAACAAAGAGACCTTGAACAGGAACAACAGCTTGACGTGATCGTCCTCGAACAATTCGTCGACCACGTCGAGCGGCTGGCGCCGGCTGACTCCAGAAAATCGCGGCCGATCGCGGTCTTGGCCAGCAAGGCCTCGCGCTCGGCCTGCGGCAGCGGCTCGGCGTAGCGCTCGGGCATCAGGATCCGGGCGGTGATCTCCTCGGCGCGGCGGTTCCACTCGCGGAACGTCTCGGCATCCTTCTTCGAGAAGCGCGCGACGTTGGCGATCGTCTCTTCGCGGTCGCGCCCGAATACCAGAGCGGTGCCGTCGGAGTGGGCCTGGCCGAACTCGTAGCGCGGCGTGATGTAGGTGACGCGGTCTTCCAGCCCGAGGTCCTTGAACCACGGCGTCTCGGAAATGTGGAAATGATTGATGGAATGCAGGTTGTGATAAAACCCCGGCGCCGTGACCTCTTTGGTGGTCAGGCCGCCGCCGTATTGCAACCGGCGATCGACGAGCAAGATACGCAGCCCGGCTTTGGCGAGGTAGCAGCCGAGCACCAGGCCGTGATGGCCGGCGCCGATGATGATGCCGTCGTAGGTCTTTTCCAAAGCCTTGGTCATCGTCTCTCCCCGAGGCCTTGGAGCTTGATGCGCGGTGCGCGACGCCCAAAGCCTGATGTGTCGCCGGTTGTAATTGCTTCGCCGGCGTCAATTTTGCCGCAAATTTGCAGCAGCGCGTGATTGCAAGGCAAGCCCGCCGGCAGCGTAGCTGACCTGCGCGTTTCAGCCACGTTCGAACGCGTCCCGTATTCTCACCCGACGCGGATGACGATTTTGCCGAAATGCGAGCCGGAAGCCATGTGCTGATAGGCCGCCTTCACGTCATCGAAGCCGAACACGCGGTCGATGACCGGCTTGAGCTTGTTGGCGGCGATGGCCGCGCTCATCTGCAAGAACATCTCGGTCGAGCCGACATAGATGCCCTGCACGTTGGCGCGCTTGGCGAAGATCAGCCCCGGATTGAGCTCGGTCGCGCCGCCGGAGAGTCCGCCGATCATGCTGATCTTGCCGCCGTTGCGGATGGCGCCGAACGAGCGCGTCAGCGTATTCGCGCCGCCGACCTCGATGACGTGATCGACGCCGCGGCCGCCGGTCCATGCGACCGCGTCCTTGTCCCATTCCGGCGTGGTCTTGTAGTTGATGCCGTGAGCGGCGCCGAGCGCCTTGGCGCGCGCGAGTTTTTCATCGCTCGACGAGGTGATGATGGCGGTGATCCCCATGGCGTGGGCGAATTGCAGCCCGAAGATCGAAACCCCGCCGGTGCCCTGCAACAGCACCGTGTTCCCGGCGATCAGCTTGGCGTGATGCATGATGGCGTTCCACGCCGTCACGCCGGCGCACGGCAGCGCCGCGCCCTCTTCGATCGACAGATGCGCGGGGATTTTGACGACGCCCTCCTCCTCCAGCACGACGTGCTCGGCGAGCATGCCGTCGATGGCGCCGCCGAGCGCCGAGGCGGCGACCTCCACCGGATTCGCTTCGCCGCCCGGCCAGCGCTGAAAGAAGCAGCCGGCGACCTTGTCGCCAGCCTTCACCCGCGTCACACCGGGTCCGACTTCCACCACCTCGCCCGCGCCGTCGGACAGCGGAACGAGGTTGTCGCGCGACGGCATGCGATAGGTGCCGCGCACAATGCCGAGGTCGCGAAAATTCAGCGAACAGGCGGCGACCTTGACCAGCACCTGCCGGTAAAGCGGCTTCGGCATCGGCCGGTCGACGATGGCAAGGGCGTCGATCCCGGCGCCGCCCTTGGGCAGTTGATAGGCACGCATGTGTTTTGCTCCTCGGTGAGCTACAGCCGAGCGCGATAATCGCAAGCCTAGTATAATTGTCCGGGGCCGCGCGAGTAGCCCTCGCCGCCGAAACGCCTTGCGCAGCGGGCGACGAAGTGATTCTCTCCACGCTACGAGCCGGAGGAGAGGTCATGGCGCGCGGTCGGTCGCAGAAGGACGCAGCCGCGTCTGCCGGAAAGAGCAATAAGCCTTCAACCTCGCTCGGCTTCGAATCGAAGCTCTGGGCGATGGCTGACAAGCTGCGCTCCAATATGGACGCGGCGGACTACAAGCACATCGTCCTCGGCCTCATTTTCCTGAAGTTCATTTCTGATAAGTTTCGAGGCCAAGCGCGCGGAACTCGCGGCCACTCCGAACGCCGACCCCGAGGAACGCGACGAGTACATCGCCCAAAATGTCTTTTGGGTGCCCAAGGGTGCGCGATGGCCGGAAATTCAGGACAAGGCAAAGTTGCCGACCATCGGGCAGGATGTCGATGCGGCCATGGCCGCGATCGAGGACGAGAACCCGACACTCAAGGGCGTGCTACCGAAGACGACCTATGGCCGTGCCGATCTCGACAAGCGGCTGCTTGGCGAGGTGATCGATTCCGTGGGCAAGATCGAACTCCTTGCGCGCGATGAAAGCGGCGGTGCACAGGACCTGCTCGGTCGCGTCTATGAGTATTTCATCGGCCAGTTCGCCGCGGCCGAGGGCAAAAAGGGCGGCCAGTTCTATACGCCGACCTGTATCGTCGAATTGCTGGTGCGGATGATCGAGCCCTACACCGGGCGCGTGTTCGATCCCTGTTTCGGGTCGGGTGGCATGTTCGTGCAGTCGGAGAAATTCGTCGAAGCTCATGGCGGCGGGCGCGACGACATTTCAATCTATGGCGAGGAGTTGAACCCGCAGACGTGGCGACTCGGCAAGATGAACCTTGCCATTCGCGGCATTACGGCGAACCTCGGCTCGCGCGCAGCGGACAGCTTCCATGACGATCTGCACAAGGATCTCAAGGCAGATTTCGTTCTCGCCAATCCGCCGTTCAACGTGTCGGACTGGGGTGGCGAGCGGCGACGGCAGGACACTCGCTGGAAATTTGGCGTGCCACCAATCGGCAACGCCAATTTCGCTTGGGTGCAGCATTTCATCTATCACCTCGCCCCGCATGGGCTTGCGGGGTTCGTGCTCGCGAACGGTTCCCTATCCTCAAATCAGTCTGGCGAGGGTGAGATCAGAAAGGCAATCGTCGAAGCCGACATTGTCGATTGCATCGTCGCGCTGCCCAGCCAACTCTTTTACACAACCCAGATACCTGTCTGCCTCTGGTTTCTCGCCCGCGATAAGTCGAACGGCATCCTCAAGGATAAACGTTTGCGCGATCGGCGCGGGGAAACGTTGTTCATCGACGCTCGCGCGCTTGGCCGAATGGAGACGCGCACACTGCGTATTCTGGATAATGTCGACGATCCTGCGACAGGCCGGAAGAACGACATTGGTCGCATCGTTGAAGCATATCACGCTTGCGCGAGGCTCACCGGACTACATGGACGTACCCGGCTTTTGTAAAGCCGTAAAGACAGAGCAGATCGCAGAGCAGGACTTTATGCTGACGCCTGGTCGATTTGTGGGCGCTGCAACAAGAAAGGAAGATGAAACGCCATTTTCCGACCGCCTTTCGGCGCTAAAGATTTAACTCGAAGCTGATTTCGCTGAGAGTGAGGCGCTCACGGCCAAAGTTCGCTCAATTCTTGCGAGGCTGTAATGCAGTGTGACTTAGTTCCATTCAATAGCCTCCTTGAGTTCGTCGTCGACAATCGTGGACGCACATGCCCTACGGCTGAAACCGGCATTCCTCTTATTGCGACGAATTGCATTACGAACGACCGCCTCTATCCATCTTATGAGAGCGTGCGGTTCGTCTCCCAAGAAACCTATGATACGTGGTTTCGATCTCACCCACGACCCGGAGATATAATCTTCGTTTTGAAAGGGACACCTGGACGAGCCTGTCTGGTGCCAGATCCAATAGATTTCTGTATCGCGCAGGACATGGTCGCACTTCGGCCCGATCCGCAGAAAGTCGATCCGAAGTATCTCTTTGCCTCAATCCGGTCCCAACAGGTGCAGCATGCGATCAGCAACATGCATGTCGGCACGCTGATACCGCATTTTAAGAAGGGCGATTTTTTTCGCCTTCAAATACCGCTACCGAATTGAGCGGCGCAAAGCGCAATCGGCGAGATGTATTTTACGCTTAGCCGGAAGATCGAGGTCAATCGCCGAATCAACGAAACGCTGGAGGAGATCAGCGGGCGATCTTCAAGAACTGGTTCGTCGATTTCGACCCCGTCCGCGGCAAAATGCAAGGCCGCGATCCCAGCCTAGTGCCTGAAGTGGCCGCTCTCTTCCCGGCTGCACTCATGGAAACTGACAACGGGGAAATTCCGGAAGGGTGGCATTTCGGCCCGATCAGCGAATTAGCCGATCTTAATCCTGAGACCTGGTCGCAGGCGGATTACCCTCCTGAGATCGAATACGTCGATCTCGCAAACACAAAGTGGGGAGAAATAAGCGACGTTCAGGTTTTTGAACGCACCGATGCGCCTAGCCGAGCGCAGCGTGTTTTGAGACCGGGCGATACGATTGTGGGAACCGTCAGACCAGGGAATGGAGCTTATGCGCTGATAGGACGTGAAGGTCTGACGGGTAGCACCGGGTTCGCTGTTCTGCGGCCCAAGCAGCCAACCGGCCGAGAGTTCGTCTATCTAGCGACCACGCAACAGAACGTTATCGACCACCTGGCGCATCTCGCGGACGGGGCGGCATATCCGGCTGTGCGACCGCAGGTAGTTGCCGGTGTAGAAGCGATTATCGCGCAATCCGACGTTCGTTCGGCATTTTCAAAGATCACCGCGCCATTACTTGATCGAATTGAACTCGGCCGATCCGAATCACGCACTCTCGCGGCTCTCCGCGACCTCGTGCTCGCCAAACTCATGTCAGGCGAAATCCGCGTGAAAGACGCGGAAACTCTCCTCGGACAAGCTGGGGTTTGATGCCGTGCCGTTCATTATGGTCCAAATGCGCGATGTTCTGGAACGCTATCCCGACGCGGGAGACGGATTCCGCCGCGACATCGAAGCGATCGAGGCCAATGTGGAGGCGCATCCGCATCTCGGACTCGGCCTTGCGCGCGAACTGCTGCAAAGCTGCTGCAACACCATCGAACGCGAACGCGGCGATGCGATCGACTACGAAGCGCCATTACCGCAACGGGCCAAGAAACTGATCGACCGAGTGATGTTCGGGTTCGCCTGACATCCCGAACAGGCGGATATCGAGGTGCACCTGACCGCACTGGTCGGCAGTCTCAACGGTGCGTCCGCGCGCTCTCACAACTCTCCAATATCCCCGGCCTGCGCCATGTGGTGATGCCAATTGTCCGGCCCGACGCGGCGACATGCGATGCTGCTGCGGGACCGTCGATGCCCTGAGTGCCTTCCTGTTCGAGAGCCACAGGGCGGAAATCCTGGTGGCCAGAAGCCGGAGGCGAGCTACGACGCCGAGGCGGAATTCAACACCGAATTCGATGATGCATGGCCAGTCGAGTTTGCGACCTACCGCTTCAATGCCAGCGAGGTGCTTTTCGCGCTTGACCATGACGCCTACCGTGCCGAGGTCGCCGGTTGGAAGGTCGATCGTGCCGCAGAAGGCGACACAGCAGAGGCTTCCTGAGCTATACTCTGCTGCAGTGCGAGGCCTGTTGGATGAACTACGAGCAACCCACCACCCCACCAAACCTCGGTTTTCGCGACGGAGGGTAGCTCGCGCCCTCGCGGTACGGGGTTTTGGGCTGGCGTCTCGCAAGGCCTGTTACGCCGCAGGCGCACCGCGCGTATTATCGCGTAGTCTGATTCTTTCACGGCTCGAAGACGCGATTTCCCGGCTAAACCCTAACCTTGGCGCGGACGGGTTCGCGCAGGTGGTCCGAGCGGTCCTCAATGTCGAAAGTCAGGACTTGCTGGAACAGAACCGGCGGTTCACGCGGCTTTTGCGAGATGGCGTCGACGTCGAGGTGCCGGACGCAAAGTACGGGCTACAGACGCGTAAAGCGCGCCTCATCGATTTTGACGATCCAGAAAAGAACGATTTTCTCGCCGCGAGCCAATTCGTCGTAATTGTGGGTCGGGAACATCGGCGATTCGATATCATCGCCTTTGTAAACGGGCTTCCATTGGCGGTACTGGAGCTGAAAAGCGCGACCAATCCTAATGTAACGCTGCGGCACGCCTTCAATCAGATCATGACATACCGGGACGCTCTACCCTCCTTTTTCCGGTTCAACACCGCGGCGGTTATCTCAGACGGAATGGAAGCTCGAATCGGGCCATTCACGGCAGATTTCGACCGCTTTGGTCCATGGCGAACGGTGGATGGCCGAACGATCGTCGAGCCCGGCGTTGCCGAGCTCGAAACACTGATACGGGGTGTCTTCGACCGATCGCGCTTTCTGGACTTCGCGGTCCAATTCGGCACTTTCACCGTCGAAAACGGCGTGGCTCGCGACAAGAAGCTCGCCGCCTATCATCAATATCACGCCGTAGACAAGGCATTGGCTGCGACAGTGCGGGCGTCCGGCAGCCATGGATCACATAAGGCCGGCGTGATCTGGCACACGCAGGGCTCCGGCAAGAGCCTGACGATGGCATTCTATGTCTCGAAGCTGGAAAAGCATCCCGCGCTGAGAAACCCGACTGTCGTGGTCATCACGGATCGCAATGACCTCGACGACCAACTCTTCGACACGTTTTCTAGCCATCCGGACCTTTTTCAAGTGACGCCGGAGCAAGCCGAAAGTCGTGATGACTTGAGAGTGCGGCTCAACCGCGCGTCAGGCGGGATCATCTTTACGACGATGCAGAAGTTCGCGCCGGACGGCGTTCTGCGTAACGATGTGGTTTCGGATCGAACGAACGTTATCGTGATCGCTGACGAGGCACATCGGACCCAATACGGCCTGAGCGCGCACGTTGATCGCAAGACGGGACAAATCAATTACGGGCTTGCAACGCATCTTCGCGATACGCTCCCCAATGCGACATTCATCGGTTTCACGGGTACGCCGATCGAGTTGTCCGATCGGAACACCTACCAAGTGTTCGGCAACGTCATCGACACCTATGACATAGCCCAAGCCGTCGATGACGGCGCGACTGTGCCGATCTACTACACGGCCCGCTTGGTTCAATTGCATTTCGATCAGGAGGTTCGGGAGGCGATTGATGAAGGCTCGGATGAAATACTGGAGAATGAAGAAGAATTCAGAGCGCGAACGGCATAAGTCCAAATGGTCACGTCTCGTTGCGGTCGCCGGAGCGCCGGACCGCGTGAAGACGATTGCAACGGACATCGTCGGCCATTTTGGGGAACGACGTGACGCTATGGGCGGCGGCAAGGGGATGATCGTTGCCATGAGCCGTCGGATTGCCGTTTCACTCTATGACGAGATTGCCAAGCTCAGGCCCGATTGGGTCAATACTGACGATGCCAAAGGCATACTGAAGATCGTTATGACGGGCAGTGCGTCCGATCCTATCGAGTTCCGGCCGCACATTCGTCGCAAGAGCGAAAGAAGAAAGCTGGCGGACCGTTTTAAGGACGCGAACGATCCGTTCTCGCTGGTTATTGTACGCGATATGTGGCTGACCGGCTTCGACGCTCCTTGTCTGCACACGCTCTATGTGGACAAGCCGATGCACGGACACGGCCTGATGCAAGCCATTGCACGCGTGAACCGGGTGTTTGGGCAAAAGCCTGGCGGACTGATCGTGGACTATCTTGGGCTCGGAGCGGAGCTTAAGCAGGCACTGGCAGCCTATAGCCAATCAGATCGGGAGCGAACGGCGATCGATCAGGAAGCGGCTGTGAGGCTCCTCCTAGCCAAGCACGAGGCCGTTTCGGACTTCTTGGCTTCGGTCCGTTGGCGGACGTTCTTCACCACTTCCGTGGGACAGCGCCTGAACATCTTGAAACAGACCGTTGAGGCTGTGCTAACCCAGCCGGACGGTCGCAAACGCTACCTCGACCTGGCCGTGGAACTTTCGCATGCGTTCGCGCTTGCCGCCGGCACCCCGGAGGCTGACCGCATACGCGAGGAGGTCGCCTTTATGTTGGCGATCCGCGCCAACCTCGTGAAGTATACGGGAAATGGTCGCCGCGACCGGCACGATATCGAATTGGAGTTGTCTCAGCTTCTCTCGCGTGGAGTCATTGCCGATGGCCTTCTTGACGTTTTTCATCGCGCGGGATTTGAGCAGCCGGACATCGCCGTCCTTTCAGACGAGTTCCTTGAAGAAGTCCGCGGAATGCAACAGCGCAATCTCGCGATCGAAACGCTTAGGCGGTTGCTCAACGGGCAGGTGAAATCACGCGAGAAGCAGAATATCGTGGAAGCCCGCCGGTTTTCTCAACGGCTGGAGGAGGCGATCGCGCGCTATCACAACCGAGCAATCGACAGCGTGCAGGTCATCCAGGAACTCATCGATCTTGCCAAGGAAATGCGTGCTTCAATCCGTCGCGGCGACGAGCTTGGTCTTGGCGATGACGAAATCGCGTTCTACGATGCACTTGCGGAGAACAAGTCCGCCGTCGATCTGCTGGGGGTTAGAGGGCTTCGCGAACTTGCCCAGGAGATCGTCCGACGGATCAAACCGCTAGTGACCGTTGATTGGTCCGTCAAAGAAAATGTCCGAGCCAAACTTCGCGTCGAAGTCCGGCGGCTTCTTCGCCAATACGGATATCCGCCTGACCTCCAACAGATGGCTGTTGACCTTGTCATGGAGCAAGCGACAGTGGTTTGTGATCGGTGGACTTCGTGATCTGCGGCGTTTACGCCACCGGCGTGACGTTCACCGACACTTCCATCCGCTGCCCGCCCGAGCCGACGATGACGCCGTCCATCGGCGCAACGTCGGTGTAGTCGCGGCCGACCGCCAGCACCACGTGCTGGTCCGAAGCGAGGATGCCGTTGGTCGGGTCGAGCCCGACCCAGCCGCGCGCTTCCTTTCCCCAGGTGTCGGGGAGCGCCGCCGGCGGGCCGCACCACACCAGCACCCAGGCATGCATCGCGTCGGCGCCCTGCAAGCGCGTCGGATCGGTGCGCGGCAGGGTGCGGAGATAGCCCGAGACATAGGCGGCGGGAAGCCCGATGCCGCGCAGGCCGGAAATCATGATGTGCGCGAAATCCTGGCACACGCCGCGGCGCAGCGCGAACGACATCGGCGGCGTGGTGGTGACCGTGGTCGCGCCGATCTCATAGACGATATCGGCCTTGAGCCGATGCATCAGCTCCATCGCGGCTTCGAGTATGGGCCGGCCGGCGGGGAAACTTTCGCGGGCGTAATCGCGGATCTCCGGATCGAGCGATACCATGCGGCTCGGGAACAAATAATGCGCCGGCGACAGCGGGCCGATGTCGCCGATCGCGAACGCGGCCTCGCGGACCTCTTCCCAGGGCAGCGTCGCCGCCGGATCGGGCTCGACCAAAGGATCGACCGCGACGCGCGCCGCCAATTTGATCGTCAGCGTCTCGTGCGGCTCCTCGATGTCGATCCAGGTCAGACGATTGCCGAAGAAATCCTGGCCCTCGCGGCGGCGCACCGGCTCCGGCAGAATCTGCAACGCGGCGACGTGCACGCGCTGGCCGGCGCGCGGGATCGGGGTGAGCCGCAGCACGTGATGCGCATGCGCCACCGGCGAGGCATAGTCGCACGTCGTGGTCTGCCGGATGTCATAGATCACGCCAGCGCCTCCCACACCGATTCGGAACGCTCGTTGGTGGCGAGATAGGCGGCGCTGATCGCGTCGGAGAGCTTCATCAGGGATTGCGCGACCTCGATCAGCAGCGCCTCGTCGACCGCGGCCGCCTCGGCGGTGCGCAGCCGCGTCGCGATCGAGGCGGCGATCTGCTGCACCGGCGACAAGCGGCCGGTGGCATTGCGCCGCGGCAAGGCAGACAAGTGCGTCTCGATGCGGTCAAGCTGAAACGCCGCCGAACGCGGATTGGACGGATCGAGCATGACGAGATCGATGACCGGCGCCCGCGCCGCGACCATGACGTAGCGCTGGCGGTAGGTGATCTGGCTGTCGGCGATCTCGAGCAGAACATCGAGGCCGCCGTCGGGCGCACCCGGCCGCGCGAAGGTGCGCACCAGCCGGCTGGTCAGGATCGCGCGCTCGATCCGGCGGCCGAGTTCGAGAAAGCGCCAGCCGGCGAGCTGGGTCATGTTCTCCTGCGCCAGCCCCGACAGCGACGCGATGATGCGCAGTCCGGCCTCGACGCGCTCGATCATGACGCTTTCGGCCGGACCGACCGCGAGCGGCGTCGCGATCATGGTGGCGAGATCGTTGAGCGCGCGCCACGCGTCCGGCGAGAAGCGGTCGCGGATGACGGAAGCCGCCGCCCGCGCCGCGCCGGCGAGCCGTGGCAACGCGCCTTCCAGCTCGGCGTTGGTCAAGGCGGCGCGCGCAATGAACGCCGGCGGCGCGGCGCCGGTGTCGGCCGGCACTGCGCTCCACGCTTCCAGCAAGGCGCCGATGCCGGCGATGACCGGCGCCGCCGCCTCGTCGGTGTCCGCGATGCGGTTGATCATGGCGCGAGTGAGCCGCAGCGTCGCTTCCGCGCGCTCGACATAGCGTCCGACCCAGAACAGATTGTCGGCGGCGCGGCTGGGCAACAAGCCGGTGGCGCGTTGCACTTCCATGCGCTCGGCGGTCGGCAACAGCGTCGTCTCCGCCACCGGCCCGTGCGACAGTACCCAGGCGTCGGCGGTCGCCGCGCCGCGCTGCAGGCTCACCGCCCGCGCGTCGCCATGCTCGGCGATGCGCACGAAACCGCCCGGCATGACGCGCCAACGCTCGCCCGTCTTGGCGAGAAACAGCCGCAGCGTGAACGGCCGCGGCTGCAGCGCGCCATCGCGCCAGACCGGCATACTCGACAGCGTCACCGCTTCCTGCGCGACATAATCGACGCCGCGGTCGCGGATCGACTGCAGCAGCGCCGCGCGCGCCCGCTCATCGAGCTTCGCGCCCAGGACTTCGCTGCCTCTGACCCCGTCGACCTGCGATTCGAATGCCGACGCGATCACCATGCTGTCGAGCTTGCCGATCATCTCCTCGCGCATATCGGGGCGACCCAGCCACCAGGTGGCGATATTCGAAATCGCGAGATCCGTGCCGAGCACGATCGGAGCCAGCGCCGGCAGGAACGCCAGCATCGCACGGGCTTCGACCAGGCCGGCGCCGAGCGCATTGATGATCACGACCTTGCCGTCACGCACGGCTTGCAACAGACCGGGGACGCCGAGCCGCGAGGCGGCATTGAGCTCGAGCGGATCGGCGAAGTCGGCATCGATGCGCCGCAGCAGGACCTCGGTCCGCTGCAGCCCGGAAACCGTGCGCACGAACACGCCGTCGTCGCGCGCGATCAGAATCCTCGCCGTCGACGAGCAGAAGCCCGAGGTAGCGGGCGAGATAGGCGTGCTCGAAATAGGTCTCGCTCATCGGCCCGGGCGTGAGCAGACAGATGTGCGCGTCGTCCTGACGGCTCAAGGCGGCAAGCTCGGCCTGCAGCGCCTGGAAGAACGGCGCGACCCGCTCCACCCGCGTGGTGCGATAGAGCGCGGGCAACGCGCGCGACAAAGCGAGCCGATTCTCGATGGCGTAGCCCGCGCCCGAGGGCGCTTGCGCGCGGTCGCTCAACACCCACCAGCGGCCGTCGGCGCCGCGGCCGATATCGACGGCGTAGAAGCGCAGATGCGCGCCGCCGGGCGGCGCGACGCCGACCAGCGGCCGCAGGAATTCCGGATTGCCGGCGACCAGCGCCGCCGGCAGCCGGCCGTCCTGGATGAGCCAGCCGGGACCGTAGCAATCGGCCAGCACCGCCTCCAGAAGCTCCGCGCGCTGGATGAGGCCGGCCTCGAGCTCTTTCCACTCCGAAGGCTCGATCAGGAGCGGCACGTGACTGAGCGGCCATGGGCGCTCGATGCCGGCGGCGTCCTCGTAGACGCGGTAGAACACGCCGGAGCCGCGCAGATAGCGGTCGGCGGCGGCGAAGCGGCGATTGATTTCCTCGGCGCCGAGCCCGGCGAGCATGGCGAGAAACGGCCGCCAGTGCGCGCGCACGCGGCCGTCGCCGTCCATCATCTCATCGAAAACACCGGGAAGCAGCCGATAGCCGGCAACGAACTGCTCCAGGCTTGCGGCTTCCAATTCGACCACCGTTTCGAGATGGACTTGCATGACAGAGATATTTTCAGAACGGACGGCGCAGGTCGAGGGTCATCGGATATTCGAGCGATACGCGAAGCGCCGGAATGTCCATGACGCCGCCAGTATGACCGTGATCCTGGAAGCGGGTGCGACGGCGCGCTTCCGCCTCGTAGGAATTGACGGGAAAGGTTTCGTAATTGCGGCCGCCGGGGTGGGCGACGTGATAGACGCAACCGCCGAGCGAGCGCCGGCTCCAGGTGTCGACGATGTCGAACGTCAGCGGCGCCTGCACGTCGATGGTCGGATGCAGCGAGGACGCCAGGGCCCAGGCCTTGAAACGTACGCCGGCGACGAATTCGCCGCTGCGGCCGGTCGAACGTCAGCGGCAAAGGGCGGCCGTTGCAGGTCACGACGTGACGGCTTTCGGTCAGGCCCTCGACCCTGACCTGCAGCCGTTCGACCGACGAATCGACGAACCGCGCGGTGCCGCCGGGCGAGCCTGCTTCGCCGAGCACGTACCACGGCTCGATCGCCTGCCGCAGTTCGAGCGTGACGCCGGCATGCTGCACGCTGCCGCACACCGGGAAGCGGAATTGCCGCTGCGCCTCGAACCATGCCGGATCGAACGCGTAGCCGGCCCGCTCGAGATCCTCCAAGACCTCGAGAAAATCCGTCCAGATAAAATGCTCGAGCATGAAGCGGTCATGCAGCACTGTCCCCCAGCGCACCGGCGTGCCGTCGAGCGGCTCACGCCAGAGCCACGCCACCAGCGCGCGCAGCAATAATTGCTGAGCAAGCGACATGCGGGCGTCCGGCGGCATCTCGAACGAGCGGAATTCGACCAGACCGAGTCGGCCGGTCGGGCCGTCGGGCGAGAACAATTTGTCGATGCAGATCTCGGCGCGATGGGTGTTGCCGGTGACGTCGACCAGAAGGTTGCGGAACAGGCGATCGACCAGCCACGGCGGCGGCGCCGCGCCGGGCGGCGGCGGTACGTTGGCGAGCGCGATTTCCATCTCGTAGAGCATGTCCTGACGCGCCTCGTCGAAGCGCGGCGCCTGGCTGGTCGGCCCGACGAACAACCCGGAAAAGAAATAGGACAGCGACGGCCGGCGCTGCCAATACAGCACCAGGCTTTTCAGCAAGTCCGGCCGGCGCAGAAACGGGCTGTCGGCTGCTTCAAGCCCGCCGAGCACGACGTGATTGCCGCCGCCAGTGCCGGTGTGCTTGCCGTCGAGCATGAATTTGTCGGTGCCGAGCCGGGCGAGATGGGCTTCTTCATAGAGCGCCCGCGTCGTCTCGACGGCTTCGCGCCAACTCGCCGCGGGATGAATGTTGACCTCGATGACGCCGGGATCCGGCGTCACCTTGATGACGTTGAGCCGCGGATCGGGCGGCGGCGCATAGCCCTCGAGATGGACCGGCAGACCGAGGGCGGCCGCAGTCGCTTCGACCGTCATGAGGAGTTCGAGATAGTCCGCGAGCGTCTCGGTCGGCGGCATGAACACGCACACGCGGCCGTCGCGGACTTCGACCGTCAGCGCCGTGCGCACCGGCACGCCGCCACCCGGCGCGACCGCGCGCGGGGGCGGAACGCCTTGCGCGACGAAGGTCTCCGCAGCGAGTGGCGGCGCCTGTACGCCGCCATGGCCGTTGCCGGCGAGCGCGAAAGCGCGAACCGGTGGCGGCGGCACCGGCAAGGGCTGACGCTCGGCGAACGGATCGGCCGGCACCAGATGCGGGTAATCGACCGGCGCGATATACGGCAGCGCCTGCAATGGCAGCCGGAAACCGAGCGGCGAATCGCCCGGCAGCAAATACAGATGATCGCGGCGGGTGCGCCACACTTCGCTCAGCCAGCCCGGCTTCGCGCGTGCCGTCCAGCGCTGCACCGGCAGCACGAAGCCCGCCGGCTGGCCGCGATAGTTCGCGAACAAATTCAGAATGCGGGCGCGCTCGGCGGGATCGTCGGCCTTCGGATCGGTCGGATCGATATTTTCCGGGATCAGGCCCTGCTTGATCATCCGATCGGCCGGGTCTTCGTAGGCCGGCTGAACATAGTCGGCCGCGATGCCCAGCCGCGCGGCAATCCCTTCGGCGAAGCGCCGTAAATCGGCGGCGGTCGGCTTGTGGTCGTCGGCCTCGAGCGCGATCAACTTTTCATCCTGCCAGATCGGCACGCCGTCGCGGCGCCAATAGAGCGAGAACGCCCAGCGCGGCATCACTTCGCCGGGGTACCATTTGCCCTGGCCGTAATGCAGCAGCCCGCCCGGCGCGAAGCGCTCGGCGCAGCCGGCGCACCAGATCGTCGGCGCGCATCCGCTTGGTCGGGCCGACCGCGGCGGTGTTCCATTCTTCCGATTGATAATCGTCGACCGACACGAAGGTCGGCTCGCCGCCCATGGTCAGGCGCACGTCGTGCGCTTGAAGGTCGGCATCGACCTTGTCGCCGAGCGCGTCGAGCGCGGCCCACGCCTCCTCGGAAAACGGCATGGTCACGCGCGGCTGCTCGGCGATGCGCTTGACGCTCATCTCGAAGCCGAACGTGACTCCGCACGGCTCGACCAGACCGGTGATCGGCGCGGCGGAGCGATAATGCGGCGTCGCCGCGACCGGCAGATGACCCTCGCCGCACAGCAGTCCCGAGGTGGCGTCGAGCCCGATCCATCCGGCGCCGGGCAGATAGACCTCGGTCCAGGCGTGCAGGTCGGTGAAATCCTGCTCGGCGCCCGCGGCGCCTTCGAGCGGCTTCACGTCCGGCTTGAGCTGAATGAGATAGCCGGAGACGAAGCGCGCCGGCAGACCGATGTGGCGCAACAGCTGCACCAGGAGCCACGCCGTATCGCGGCACGAACCTGCGCGCGACGCCAGCGTCTCTTCCGGATCCTGCACGCCCGGCTCCATGCGGATCAGATAACGGACCATCTGCTGCAGGCGCTGATTGAGATCGACCAGAAAATCGACCGTGTTGCGCTTGTCGCGCGGGACCGATGCGATCAATTCCTTCATCAGCGGGCCGGCGGGCTCCGGTTCGACGTACGCGGATAGATCCTCGCGCAGCTCGGGCGGATACTCGAACGGCCAAGTGTCCGCATAAGGCTCGACGAAGAAGTCGAACGGATTGATCACCTCCATGTCGGCGAGGAGATCGACGGTTACGGAAAACTCCGTGGTCTTTTCCGGGAAGACGAAGCGCGCCAGCCAATTGCCGTGCGGGTCCTGCTGCCAATTAACGAAATGCTGCGCCGGCGTGACCTTGAGCGAGTAGCTCGGAATGCGGGTCCGGCTGTGCGCTCCCGGCCGCAGCCGTACGGTTTGCGGGCCGAGACTGATCGGCCGGTCGTAGGTATAGCGCGTGGCGTGGTGAAGCCCGACGAGGATGGACATGCTGTTACGCGGTGCGGACCATTTGCCCAATTTCCATGCAAGTTCCGGGCCGCCATCCGCTGCTGCGACCAAGCGGCATCAACCCGCAGATGCAAGTGTTTTGGCGGTGGGGTCAAGTGCAGCGAGCCGCGACCGCCGAACAAAGCGCAGCCGAAACGCCGTCTAAATTTGCGTCAGTCGCGCCGATGCGCCGCTCGAGAGGTTTTTTGCATCAACGCAAACCTAATCGAGGGCATCGCCGCTCGTATCGCGGCGTTCGTCCTCTTCCTCGTCTTCCGTCACCGGCACGGCATAGACGCCGGAAAGCCAACGGTTGAGGTCCACGTCGGCGCAGCGCCGCGAGCAAAACGGCCGGTAACGATGGACGACCGGCTTGCCGCAGATGGGGCAGACGTTTTCGCGCCGCGCGTGAGGAGCGTCAGACATGGCCGGAATATGGGGCGCGCGGCCGCAACGCGCCACGCCGGTGACTTCTCAGAGCGTGTTGAGCCAGCCGAAATGGACCGGATAGCCCTCGCCGCCGAGGAGCGACATGGTCTCGTAGAGCGGCAGGCCGACGATGCTCGAATAGGAGCCGACGATCTTGACGATGAAGGTTCCGGCGATGCCCTGCGCGGCGTAGCCGCCCGCCTTGCCGCGCCACTCGCCGGAGGCGAGATAGGCTTCGATGTCTTCGTCCGAGAGCCGCTTGAAGCGTACCCGGGTTTCGACGTGGCGCTGACGGAAGTTCTCCTTCGGCGTCACCAGGCAGATCGCGGTGTGGACGCGGTGATTGCGGCCGGACAGGAGCCGCAGGCATTGCGCCGCCTCGTCGAGCAGCTCCGCCTTCGGCAGGATGCGGCGGCCGACCGCGACGACCGTGTCGGCGGCGAGGATGTAGGAGCCTTTGAGATCCTCGTCGAGCCGCACCATGGCGAGCGCGGTCTCGGCTTTGCTGCGGGCAAGCCGCGTCGCGCAGGCGCGCGGCAACTCGCCCCGTTTCGGCGTCTCGTCGATGTCGGCGGGGCGCAGGGCGTCGGGCTCGATGCCGGCCTGGTTGACGAGCGCAAGCCGGCGCGGCGAGCCAGACGCGAGCACGAATTTCGGCCGCCCGATCATGGCCGCGCGCTCGCGGGCCACGGCAGGCGCTTGGCCGCGCGGCGGAGCGGAAACAAAGCTCGAGATGATGTGGCGATCGAGATCACTTGAAGCGGTAGGTGATGCGACCCTTGGTGAGGTCGTAGGGCGTCATTTCCACCAGAACCTTGTCGCCGGCGAGCACGCGAATGCGGTTCTTGCGCATGCGGCCGGCAGTGTGCGCGATGATTTCATGATCGTTTTCAAGCTTGACGCGGAACGTGGCGTTCGGGAGCAACTCCGTGACGACGCCAGGAAATTCGAGAAGTTCTTCTTTCGCCATTCGATACCCGGGAGTGGTGGCGGCCCCACGCCGCCGCGTGCCCGCTTCGATTTGCGCGGAACCTAGCGGATGACGGCCGATTTCACAACTGGCGGCACGGCCGCGAAGGCTGACCACGGCCGCGGCCGGGCGGGCACGCCCATCGCCTCAACGCACGTGCTGTCGAATGGTGTCGAGAAAAACTTCGCCATATTGGCGAAGCTTGGCCGCGCCGACGCCGTGGACGGCGCCCAATTCCGCGGTATTGGTCGGCTTGCGCCGGGCCATGTCGATCAAGGTCTTGTCGGCAAAGACGACATAGGCCGGGACGCCCTGCTCCTTGGCGAGCTCCGAGCGCCGGCGCTTGAGCGCCTCGAAAAGGGCGGTGTCGCCGCTGCCGCCATCGGCGAGCGCGGCCGCGTTCAAGGCGGCGCGCGCGGCCTTGCGTGTCGCCGGTTTGAGGGTGTCCTTGCGCAGCGTGACCCGATCGGCGCCCTTGAGCACGCGCCGTCCGGCGTCGGTCACCGTCCACGCGCCATAGCCGGTGATGTCGAGCGCGATGATGCCGGCGCCGTGCAGCTGACGAAAGATCGCGCGCCATTCCTGCCGCTCGAATTCCTTGCCGACGCCGAAGGTGGGCAGGCGCTGGTGGCCGAATTTTTCCACAGCCTCGGTGCTGTCGCCGAGCAGCACGTTCGTCAGATGCTCGGTGCCGAAACGCGCGCCGGTGCGAACGATGGCCGAAAGCGCCTTCTGCGCCGCGATCGTGCCGTCGATCACCTCGGCGCCGTCGCAGCAGAAATCGCAGTTGCCGCAGGGTTGCGTCGTCTCGCCGAAATAAGCGAGCAGCGTCTGCCGCCGGCAGCGCGGCGATTCGCACAGCGCGACCAGCGCGTTGAGCCGCGACCGGTCGACGCGTTTCTGCTCGTCCGACGAAGTCGCTTTCGTCGATCTGCAGGCGGCGCAGCCGAATGTCGCCCATGCCGTAGAGCGTGAGGGTAGCGGCGGGAAGTCCGTCGCGACCGGCACGGCCGATCTCCTGATAATAGCTCTCGATGTTGGAGGGCATGTCGGCGTGAAGGACGAAGCGCACGTCGGGCTTGTCGATGCCCATGCCGAACGCGACGGTGGCGACCGCGACGACACCGTCCTCCTGCAGGAACACATCCTGGTGGCGCGAGCGCACCGCCCCTTCCATCCCGGCGTGGTACGGCAATGCCTTGACGCCGCCCGCGCGCAAATGCTCCGCGAGTTCTTCGGTCTTGCGGCGCGAGGCGCAATAGACGATGCCGCTCTGCCCGGCATGGGCCGCGATGAAATCCGTGATC
This sequence comes from uncultured Pseudomonadota bacterium, assembly GCA_963836095.1. Taxonomy (GTDB): domain Bacteria; phylum Pseudomonadota; class Alphaproteobacteria; order Rhizobiales; family Xanthobacteraceae; genus BOG-931. Next base: position 399,640 of record CAWIHU010000005.1, on the reverse strand, counting down.
TGTTTGCGGCTGCCGGTCTTGGCCCGCATCGCCAGCCGCAGGTTCGGGCGATCGAAGCCGTGCACGAACACCGCCGGCTCGCGGCGGAACAATTTCCGCTGGATATCCGTGCGCGTCGCGCCGTCCGCCGTGGCGGTGAACGCGACGGTCTGCACGGCGCCGAGCTCCGCCTGCACCGTGCCGAGCGCCGCATATTCCGGACGGAAATCGTGGCCCCATTGCGAGATGCAATGCGCCTCGTCGACCGCCAGCAACGCGACTTTGGCGCGCTTGAGGAGTTCGAGGGTGTCGGCTTTGAGCAACCGCTCCGGCGCGACATAAACGAGCCTCAGCGCGCCGCTGGTAATGTCGTCGATGACCGACCGGTTCTGCTCCGGATCGTTGGCGGAGTTGAGCGCGGCGGCCGCGACGCCATAGCCGCGAAGCTGCGCCACCTGGTTGCGCATCAGCGCGATCAGCGGCGACACCACCACGGTAAGCCCGTCGCGCAACAGCGCCGGCAGCTGATAGCACAGCGATTTGCCGCTGCCGGTCGGCATCACCGCGAGCACGTCGCGGCCGTCGAGGATGGCCGAAACGATGTCGGCCTGGCCGGGACGGAACGCGTCGAAGCCGAAGGTCGAGCGAAGGGCGTCGTGAGCCGCGGCGAGATCCGTCATTCCGTTCTCCCAAGCGCCACGTTCTATATTTGTTCGAAATCGGCAGCAAGTCACTCGCAGCAAGTCACTCGCAGCAAGGCTTGCAAAAGATGCTGCGGCGCGAAACGGCCCTTGCATGGGTTGTTCGCGTTTTTGCAGGGGTCGCTTCCTTGCGCCCCGTCGTCCGCTCATGCAGTGCTTACCCTGACCGAACGCTCACATTCCGTTCCAGCAAAGCCCTTGCCGTTCCAGCAAAGCCCTTGATGTCCTCGATAGGAAGTTCCGCCGTCGCGTTCGGCGCCGGCCGTTTGGTCAGGCTCCTCTCCGCGCTGTGTCTTGCCGGCATCGCCATGAGGCTGACGATCCTGGCCTTGCCGCCGGTGATCCCGCTCGTCCACGACGACCTCAACATGTCGGAGACGCAGGTCGGGTTCGTGGTCGGATTGCCGCTCGCGGTGTTCGCCCTCGCCTCGGTGCCGGGATCGCTGCTGGTTGCGCGCAGCAGCTCGTTGCTCACGGTCATCCTTGGCATGACCATCGCCGCCCTGGGCGGCGCCGCCCGCGGCGGCGCCGGGAGCGTGTGGACCCTCTACGCGGCGGTGATCGTGATGGGCTTCGGCATTGCCATCACCCAGCCGGCATTGCCGTCGCTGGTGCGGGAATGGATGCCGAACCGCATCGCGCTCGGAACCGTGGTTTATTCCTGCGGGATGGTGCTGGGAGCGACCATCGCGTCGTCCCTTACCCTGCCGCTCGTCCTGCCCTTTGTCGGCAATAATTGGCGGCTCGATCTCGGCTTCTGGGCCATCATCTCGATTGCTATGGTTCCGGTGTTTTTCCTGCTCAGTCCGCGCGGCCGGGACGAGCGCATCGACGGCGCCGCGGTCGGCGGGCGCTGGTGGCCGGACTGGGGCAGTCCGGCGATCTGGTTTCTCGGCCTCTCCTTCGGCGGCAACAATGCCGCGTTCTATTCGATCATTGCCTTTCTCGGCGACTATCTGACCAGCCAAGACAAGGCCGGCTTCTTGAGCGCGGCATTTGTTTGGCTCAACGCCTCGCAAATCATCGGCCTCGCATTGCTCATATGGAAGCGGGACCGTCTGCAAGGACGGGCCTGGCCGTTCGTCGTCTTCGGCCCGCTGATGATCGCCGGCTTCGTCATTCTGATGGTCGCCCCGACCGCGCTTGGCATCGCCGTGGCCGTGGCCCTGGTCGGCCTCGGCTGCGTCGTCACCATGACCGCGATCCTCGCTTTGCCGCCGCATCTCAGCGCGCCCGGCGACGTGTCGCGCACGGCAGCCGGAATGTTCACCATCAGCTATACCTGCGCCATCCTCGTTCCGACTATCAGCGGCGCCTTGTGGGACGCAACCGGACTGCCGTGGATGGTTTTCCTGCCGAGTTGCATTTGCGCGGCAATCCTCACAGTGTTCGGCGTGGCAGTGACGCGCGGCCGGCAAGCCGCGCATCGGGCGTGACGCCAGGAAAGGGAGGTTCGGCCATGGCCACGCGGCCCAAGAAAACCACGCGACGGCAGACGCCGGCGCGGCCGCGCCGATCCGCGGCGAGGACGCTGCCACCGAAGCCGATGCTGCCGACCGATCGCATCGCTTATTCGGCCATCAGCGAAAGACCGAAGCTGACGCTGCCCGACGGCGCGCGCGTCGCGGTGTGGGTGATCGTCAATGTCGAACAATGGGACGCGACGCAGCCGATGCCGCGCACCGTGCTGCCGCCGCCCGCCGGCGGCTCACCGAGCCCGGACGTGCCCAACTGGGCCTGGCACGAATACGGCAACCGGGTCGGCTTCTGGCGCTTCGTCAAATTGTTCGACGAGTTTGCGATCCCCGTGACGCTCGCCATCAACGGCTCGGCGATCGCCGCCTATCCGGCCATCGTGCGCGCGGCGGTCGCGCGCGAGTGGGAGTTCATGGGGCACGGCTTCACCCAGCGCAACATGCAGAAAGTGGCGGACGAGCGCGCCGACATCCGCAAGACCCGCGAGGTCATTCTCGAAGCGACCGGCATGCCGCCGCGCGGCTGGCTCGGACCGGGCCTCACCGAAACCTGGGAGACGCCCGATATCCTGGCCGAAGAAGGCTACGATTACCTCGCCGATTGGGTGCTCGACGATCAGCCGGTCTGGCTCGAGACGCGCGGCAAACCGATCATCAACGTGCCCTACACGCAGGAAATCAACGACGTCGCCATGATCGCGGTCCAGCATCACAAGGGTTCGGAATATGCCGAGCGCGCAATCGACCAGTTCGAGCAGATCTACGACGATGCCGCCGATTCGGCCCGCGTCGTGGCGCTGGTGGCGCATCCCTATCTGATGGGCGCGCCGCACCGCTTCAAATATCTGCGCCGCGTGTTCGAGACCGTGCGCCAGAAGAGCGGCGTCAAGTTCTGGACCGGCGCGCACATCGCCGATTGGTACCGTTCCGCCGGGCCGAAAGCGCCGTGACGGTCGGGAGCGGCGCGGCGGGCGCGCACCATCCAACGGGCGGCGATGTCGCGGCCCGCCTGATGCTCGCGTTCATGTGCCTCATCTGGGGCATCACCTGGCCCTTGATGAAGATCGCGCTCAACGAGATCCCGCCGTTGAGCATGCGCACCCTGACCACTGCGTTCGGAGCGATGGTGCTGTTGGCATTCTGCCTGGCCACGCGGCGCAGCCTGCGCATCCCGGGCGCCAAGGCCTGGGGGCACGTGCTGATCATCGCACTCCTGAACATCACCTCGTTCAGCCTGTTCAGCGCCTTTGCGCAAATAACGGCGGCGACGTCCCGGGTCGCTATACTCACCTACACGATGCCGATCTGGACCGTGTTGCTGGCGTGGCTGTTTCTGCGCGAACGCCCGAGCGGTCTGCAGATGATCGCGATGGCTATCTGCATTCTCGGGCTGGCAATCCTGATCTATCCCCTGACCAAGTCGGGCGTGCCGCTCGGCGCCATGCTGGCGATCGCGTCGGGCCTGAGCTGGGCGGCCGGAACGGTCTACGTGAAATGGGCACGCGTCGAAGCCGATCCGTTGGGCATCACGGCATGGCAGCTTATCATCTCGTTCTTCGTCATCGCGGCGTGCCTGTTCGTCGTCGACGGCCGTCTCAATCTCGACCACGCTCACGCCGGCGCCATGGCCGCGGCGATCTTCACCGGCATCGTCGGCACCGGGCTCGCCTATGCGCTTTGGTTCGAGGTCGTGCGGCGATTGCCCGCCGGTACGGCCGCGCTCGGCAGCCTCGGCACGCCGGTGATGGGTGTGCTGATGACCGTTCTCATCATCGGCGAGCGACCCACCGCGCCCGACATGATCGGGTTCGCGCTGATATTCGCGGCGTCCGCCGCCGTCGTGCTCGGCCCGCAAACGAGCGTCAAGCCGACGCGTTGACCAGCGCCGCCAATTCGGCGAGCCGCGCCACCATCGCGCTCTGCGGATCGGCCAGCGCCTCGATCACGGTGAAGTGGTTCTTGCCGGCGAGCTCTTCGTAACGCGTCTTTGCCGCGTTCTGCCCCCAAGCCTGCGCGACGGTGCTGCTCTGGCGTTTGAACTCGCTGGATTTGTCGCCGCCGACCACCGCGTCGAGGATGCGGCCGGCCGGCACGGGCCAGAACAACGGCGACACGCGGCGCGCCTCCGCGGCATCGAGCTTGAAATCGGCGTTCATGCCGACCTCGACCATCGGCGCCAGATCGAACAGCCCGGAGATGGCGTAGCCGGCCGGAACGAGATCGGCCGGAGCCTTGGGAAACAGCGAACGCCAATCCGTCGCGACCATCGCCGCGGTCAGATGGCCGCCGGCCGAATGGCCGTACACCAACAAACGCCGCTCGAACCGCTGCCACAGGAACGTGCAGGCATGGCGGATTTCATCGATGATGTCGGCGATCGTGACAATCGGACAAAGATCGTAGCCGGCGACCGCGACGGCGACGCCGTGGGCGTTCAAGCCGCGCGCCATGTGACTGAACGAGGACGGATCGAGCGAACGCCAATAGCCGCCGTGCACGAACAGCGCGAGCGGCGCGGTTTCGCCGGCGTCGGGCAGGAACAGATCCATGGTTTGCCGCGGCGAGTTGCCGTAGGACAGGCCGAGCTGCGCGCGGTCGCGCTTGAGCGTCTCCGCGCGATAGTCTTCCGCGTCCCGCACATAGCGGGCGAAAATCTCCAGATGATCGGGCACGCGCGCGCGATTGTTGTACTCGGCTTCGTAGTCGATGGCAGCCATCAGGATCTCCGGCGGATTTGACTTATCAAAATGCGGCAACGGCGCTCCGCCGGCAAGCGCGCGAGCGGCGGGAGCGCCGCGACAGGCTGAATTGAAACGGAGACCCGCGCGCTATTCGACGTCCGTGTACGCGCTGATCGCCATCTGCCATTGGCCGTTGCGCTTCACGAAGACGCGCGTGGTGCGGTGGGGCGGTTGCGTCCCGCCAGGCAGCGCTTCGCTCGCGGTCATCACCGCGCCGTCGCCGTATACCGAGAGCCGCATGGCCTGCACCTCGCCGATCGAGGTTCCCTGCTCTTGCTGTCGCTCGATGGCAGCGACGCGATCGGACTTCGACAACGGCGCGCGGCCGGTACCGTACAGTACGAACTCGTCGGCGACGTGTTTACCCCAGGCGTCGGGCTGGCGCGCGACGATCGCCTTCACGATCGTCTGATAGGCGTTGACGATGTCCTGTTCGGATGCCGAGCGAACGCGATAGGGAAGCATCTGGCAGGGGTTTTTGCACGACGCGGCCGTTTCCGGATGCGACGTCAGCGACGCCGTCCGCGTATCGGCGGCGGTATCGGCGAGGTCCTGCATCACCAGCGCGCGCCAGGTGCCCTTCTGGCGGGCCCAGACGTCGAGGAAGAACACGTCGCGGCCGCTCGCCGATTTACGGTGACCCGTCACCATCGCCAGGAGGCCGTAGCGGCGCACCTTGGCGTCGCTCACGCCGGTCGCGGCAACACCTTTAAGGCCAGCGAGAACGTCCCTGCGCCCATGAACCTTGCCGCCGGCGTCAACGAACGTGAATTGCAGCGACAGCAGGCGCCGGGCGATATTCTTGTCGCCGCTGCGCATCGCCTGACCGAGCGCTTCGTCGGCGGCGAGCACCATGGCCTCGTCGCGGGCGCCCGGCTGCGCCTTGGATTGCGATTTGGCACCCGCAAAAACCGCGATGAGCGCCCCGGCGGCTACTGCCCCGAGCCATCCCCACCGCTTGGCATGTTGCAACGTCCCTCTCAGCGCCGCTGGTGTCGCCCCCGGCATGCCCTCTCCGCGAATTCCGCCCCGACCACGTCGGTAGTCCCCTTATCGCGCCGGCACCATGGCATTTTCGGGTCGGACAACTCAAGTCGTTCGCGGCGACGCGTCGCAGCCGCCTCGATCACGACGAAAAAGCCGATCAGTCGCAATGCCGGCAATGCCGATGGTGACGGCGGCCTTCATGCCGGCCGTGCCCGCCGCCGTGGGCCATCGCGAAGCGGCATTCCGCGCTCAGCTGCCGATGCTTCCGCGCCATGCAGGCTGTAATTTTCCGTTCATCCGGAACGAATTCGCCGCAAAGCGACAGTGCATCGTTCTGACAGACTTGGCGCGGGTCGCCCTGGGCGGCGGCGCCATGGACGCCGGATACGACCGCGGCGAAACCCAATACCAGTGCCAAAGCTGCAAGATGCATAGTTCGCATTGTTTCCCCCAATATCTTTGATAGGGAGCCCTCGAGAACAGAGCCCTTGGGCGAAGTGCCGTGGGCGGAGCCCCCTACCGGGGGCCAAGCCGGTCGTCGATGGCCGCCTTCGCCGGCCATGTCAATCCCGCAAATCTGGGAAAGCCCCGCAAATTGCCGAAAATCCGCCTAGCTATCAGCCGCCTCAGTGCCTGCGGCCCCAGGCAAATTCCGTCTGGTGCCGCCCGGACGGATCCCGTGGCGGACACGGCGCCACGTTGCCGGCGACGAGTTGAGACGTTGCATTGTCGAAGGACATGTGGCGGCAAAAGGCCTTGTCGGGCAGCGAGTAGAAGATTTGGCCCACATGCGTCTGCTCCTCGTCCTGGGTCGCGACCGCGAACTGCAGCGTGTCGAACACGACATGGCCACCGACCAGGAACGCCGCCGCCAGGAGTGCGAGGAACAACGAAAACGCGATCGCGAAACGCGCGGAGGGCAGATCGCGCCAAGCCCACGCCGTGGAGCGTGCCATCGTGCGCGCGCCGATACGGCGCGCCGCGGTCCGGGAGTTGCGTTGCATGTCATCCCGCCATTGCCGGAGCATTACCGCCATGGAACACCAAAGCCATTGCAATCCCGGTAAGAAATTCGCTGCAATTGAATCGAAATTTCCGCGGGCGTTTGCCGGTGCTATAGGGTCGTTGCATGCGCACCCAAGTCGCCATTATCGGGGCGGGCCCGGCGGGATTGCTGCTCGGCCAGCTCCTTCATAAGCACGGTATCGACAACGTCATTCTCGAGCGCCAGACCGGCGAGTACGTGCTCGGCCGCGTCCGCGCCGGCGTGATCGAAAAGGTCACGATGGACCTGCTCGACGAGGCGGGCGTCGGCGGCCGCATGCACCGCGACGGCCTGGTGCACGACGGCGTCCAGATTTGCGTCGACGGCGTCCGCCACCGCATTTCTTTCAAGGAAATGACCGGCAAGACGGTGATGGTCTACGGCCAGACCGAGATCACCAAGGATCTCATGGACGGCCGCGCCGCGGTCGGCGCGCCGACGGTCTACGCCGCCCAGGATGTCGCCTTGCGCGATATTTTCACTGACCGGCCGCGCGTCACCTTCAGCACCGACGGCACGGAGCAGGAAATCGCGTGCGACTTCATCGCCGGCTGCGACGGTTTTCACGGCGTCAGCCGCAAAAGCGTCCCGGCCGCGGCGATCACCAGCCACGAGCGCGTCTATCCGCTCGGCTGGCTCGGCATCCTGTCCGACACGCCGCCGGTCTCCGACGAGCTGATCTATGTGCGCCACCCGCTCGGATTCGCGCTGTGCTCGATGCGCTCGCCGACGCGCAGCCGCTATTACATCCAATGCAGCCTCGCCGAAGACATCGAATTCGTGGCCGGACGACCGGTTCTGGGAAGAACTCAAGCCGCGTCTCGACGACGAGGCGCGCGAACGCCTCGTCACCGGCCCCTCGATCGAAAAGAGCATCGCGCCGCTGCGCAGCTTCGTCGCCGAGCCGATGCGGTTCGGCCGGCTGTTCCTCGCCGGCGACGCCGCTCATATCGTGCCGCCGACCGGCGCCAAGGGCCTCAATCTGGCGGCGAGCGACGTACGCTATCTGTCACTCGCTTTGATCGAGCACTATGCGGAGAAGTCCGACGCCGGGCTCGACGCCTATTCCGCCCGGGCGCTGGCGCGGGTGTGGAAGGCCGAGCGCTTTTCCTGGTGGATGACGACGCTGATGCACCGGATTTCGGACAATTCGTTCGACCACAAGATCCAGCTCGCCGAGCTTGATTATCTGTTCCGTTCGCAAGCCGCCGCGACGGCATTCGCGGAGAATTATGTCGGGTTGCCGTATTAACTGGCGTCGGCGCTGGTGTCGTCCGCTGCGGGCCTGATGCGATAGGCGGCGACATAAAGCGCCGGCAGGAAGATCAGCGTCAGCACCGTGCCGGCGAGAATGCCGCCGATCATCGCGTAGGCCATCGGCCCCCAGAACACCTGGCGCGCGATCGGAATCATGCCGAAGCTCGCGGCGGCGGCGGTGAGGAGAATGGGCCGCACGCGATGGCAGGTCGCTTCGACGACCGCGCTCCAGGGCGTCCGGCCCTCGTGCAGAAATTCATCGATCTGCGACACCAGGATCACCGAATTGCGGATGATGATGCCGATGAGCGCCAGGACGCCGAGCAGCGCCACGAAGCCGAGCGGCTCGCCCGAGCCCAACAGCGCCACGACGACGCCGATCAAGCCGAGCGGGCCGACGCTCACGACCAAAGCGAGCTTGCCGAAGCTTTGCAGCTGAACCATCAAGAGAAACGCCATGACGAGCAGCATGACCGGCACGACGGCGGCGATCGGGCCCTGCGACTTGGCGCTCTCTTCGACCGCGCCGCCGGTCGCCAGGCTAAAGCCCGCCGGCAGCGTCTTGGCGAAGGCGTCGATCGACGGCTTGAGCTCTTCGACCACCGTCGCCGGCTGCGTCGCATCGTGGATGGAGGCGCGAACGGTGATGGTCGGCAGCCGATCGCGGCGCCAGACTATCGGTTGGTCGATGTCGTAGCCGAGCCGGGCGAACGCGAGCAACGGCACGACGCGGCCGTTGGGCAGCGCGATCTGCAGTGTCTGCAGCGTATCGATCGAATTGCGGTCGAACGCCTGCGATCGGGCGATGACGTTGATCAGATAAATCGAAGTCGCGGACCTGGGTGATGTTGGTGCCGCCGACGACGCCGTTGAGAAAGTTGGCAATGCTCCTGCGAGGTGATGCCGAGCTGGCGCGCTTTGTCCTGCGCGATCTCGACCCGCAGCAACCTTGTCCTGGCTCGTCCCAATCGAAGGTCGGCGGCTCGACATGGGCGTTGGCGCTGACGATGCCGGCAAGGGTCAAAGCCCGTTCGCGGACGGATTGCAGATCCGGCCCGCTCAGGCGGTATTGCACCGGCCGCCCGACCGGAGGGCCGAGATCCAGGGTATGGACGAATACGTCGGTGCCGACGAAGTGCTCGCGGCCGAATTGCTCGAGTTTCGGTATGACGCGGTTACGGGCTTCGAGCGATTTGGCCTCGATTACGATCTGGCCGAAGAAGGCGTTGCTGAGCTGCTGGTCGAGCGGAAGATAGAACCGGATCGCGCCCTGCCCGACATAGGAGCTCCATTGCTCGATGTCGGGGTCGTCCTTGCAGCCGCGCCTCGAACTTGTCCATCTGCCGGCGCGTTTCGGCGATCGAGCTCGTCTGCGGCAAAGTCATGTCGACCAGAATCTCGGGCCGATCGGACGACGGAAAGAACTGCTGCTGCACGAAGCGCAGGCCGAACACCGAAAGTGCGAGCGCCGCGACGGTCACGCCGATCGTGATCCAGCGCCACTGCATCGCCGCGACCAGCGCGGTTCGGAACAGCGTCATCAGGCGGGCCGGCCGCTCGGCGTGGCGCCGCATCGCCGCCGGCAGGACGGTGACGCCGACCACCGGGGCGAACAGCACTGCGACGATCCACGACACCAGCAGCGAGACGGCGATGACGACGAACAGGCTGAACGTGTACTCGCCCGCCGCGCTGGCGTTGAAGCCGATCGGCAGAAAGCCGGCGACGGTGACGAGCGTGCCCGTCAGCATCGGGAACGCGGTCGAGGTGTAGGCGAAGGTCGCCGCGGTGTTTTTGCTGTCGCCGGCCTCGAGCCGCGCCACCATCATCTCGACGGTGATCATCGCGTCGTCGACCAGAAGTCCGAGCGCGATGATCAGCGCGCCGAGCGAGATCCGTTGCAGCGAAATGCCCCAGATGTCCAGGATGACGAAGGTGACGGCGAGCACCAGCGGAATCGAGATCGAGACGACGAGCCCGGCGCGCATGCCGAGGCTCAGAAAGCTCACCAGCAGCACGATGACGATGGCCTCACCGAGCGCTTCGGTGAAGCCGCCGACGGCCTGTTCGACGATCCGCGGCTGATCCGAGACCAGATGCACGCCGACGCCGATCGGCAGCGTCGCCTCGACCTCGCGCATCTTGGCTTTCAACGCTGCGCCGAAGTCGAGCAGGTTGCCGCCCTTGCGCATGGCGATGGCGAGGCCGATGGCGGGCTGGCCGTCGTAGCGGAACAGCATTTCCGGCGGATCGACGTAGCCGCGACGAACGTCGGCGACGTTGGTCAGCCGAAAGAACCGGTCGTTGATGCGCAGATTGATCGCCTTGAGGCTTTCTTCCGACACGAACTGGCCGCCGACGCGCAGCAGGACCTGCTCGGCGCCGGCCTGGATGACGCCGGAAGGAACGACGGCGTTTTGCGCCTGCAAGGTCCGAAACAGCGCCTGCAAATCGATGCCGAAACCGGCGAGCTTGCGGGCGGAGATGACGAGATAGATCGCCTCGTCCTGGGGGCCGATCAGTTCGGTCTTGCCGATGTCCTTGACCTGCAGCACGGCATTGCGGACGTCTTCGGCATAATCGCGCAGCTGCCGCATGGTCAGGCCGTCGGAGGTGAAGGCGTAGATGTTGCCGAAGACGTCGCCGAACTCGTCGTTGAAACTGATGCCCTTGAGGGTGTCGGGAAAGCTGCTGCGAATGTCGTTGATGTGCTTGCGGACCTGATAGAACAAATCCGGCAGCTTCTTCGGATCGGTGGTGTCCTTGAACTGGACGAAGACGACGGTGCGGCCCGGAACGGTGTAGCTGCGGGTGAAGTCGAGCGATTCGACCTGCTGGACTTCCTTCTCGATGCGGTCGGTGACCTGATCGAACGTTTCGCCGATGGTGGCGCCCGGCCACTCGGCGGCGACCACCATGACTTTGATGGCGAAGGAGGGATCCTCCTCGCGTCCGAGGCGGGCATAGGACATCGCGCCCGCCACCACCGCGACGATCATCAGAAACACGACGAAGGAGCGGTGCGCGAGCGCCCATTCCGACAGATTGAAGCGGGTCATAACTTGGCGGCCTCGGCTTTGCTGGCGGTTCCCGCTTCACCCGCGACCGCCTGCCCGTCGTGCAGGCTGTGAACGCCGACGACCACGACGCGGTCGCCGGCGGCAAGCCCCGACTTGACGACGGCATTGTCGCCCTCGGTACCGGCGACCTCGATGACGCGCCGGGCCACCTTGGTGCCGTTGTCCGTAAGCACCCAGACGTAGCGCCCGCCGTCGCCATCGACGACCGCGGCCGAGGGGACGAGGATTTTCGGCGTGATGGCGTGCTCGGATTCGACGGCGATGGTGGTGCCGATGCGGAACGCAGCGACCGGATCCTCGAGCGTGAGCCGCACACGGTGCAACCGCGTGATCGGATCGGCGAGCGGCGTGATCTCGCGCACCTTCGCCTTAGCGGTGATGCGCGGCGATTCCTGAAGCCGCACGTTGAACTCCATGCCGGGCGTGACACGCGCCATGAAATCGTCCGGGATATCGATGACCGCGTCGCGGCTGTCGGAACGCGCGATCGTCACGATGGCCTGGCCGGCATTGACATATTGGCCGACTTCGGCCGACCACGCGGTGACGACGCCATCGAAATTGGCGGTCAATTCGGTGTAGCCGATCTGGTGCTCGGCGAGCCGAAGCGCGGCTTGCGCCTGATCGAGCCGCGCTTTGGCGGTGTCGCGGCCGGCAACGGCGTTATCGAGCGCCGCCTGGGTGGAACTGCCCTCCGCCGGCGAGAATGGCTTTGCCGGCGCGCGATGCCTTCAGCATTGATGAACTGGGCATCGGCGTCGGCGACGTCCGCCTTGGCGCGGGTCAAGCCCAGTTGCGCGATGGTGGGGTCGAGCGCGGCGAGCCGCTGCCCGTTCTTGACCCGATCCCCCACATAGACGTCGCGCGCCACGATCCGGCCGGAGGTCTGGAAGCCGAGTTGCGTCTCGTACCGGGCTTCGACCGTACCCGCGAACGGGCCGAACCGCTCGGTCGTGATCGGCGTGATTTTGATCGTCAGCACTGGGCGCGGCGGCGTGGGCGGCGGCGTCTCCTTGCTGCAAGCGGACAGGCCGGCGGCGGCCAAGACGAGCGCGGCCGGCACGAGCAAAGCCACGCGGGCGCGCATCGTCAACCGAGAAGACCCGGCACGCGAGATCATGGCGCCTGCTCGCTCGTTGCAATGTCGACGATCTGGCCAGGGTACAGAAACTGGATGCCGGCGGTGACCACCGTTTGGCCGGGAGTAACACCGCCCGACAGCACCAGCTCGCTGCCGACGTAACGATCGATGGTGATCACCGTCGGGTTCACCACGCGCGTTTTCGGGTCGAGCAGCCACACCGCCGGCGCATCGTGCCAGCGAAACAGCGCGCCGCGCGGCAATACGATCGCGTGGCGCGGCTTGAAGGTGCCCAGCCCGACGACGACCGCGCCGAGCGACATCGCCGGCGGCACATTATCCAACGCGACTTTGACCTTCACGGCGCCGGATGCGGGATCGACCGTCGGCGCAACCTCGCGCACCGTTCCGGTCGTCGCGATGCGCGGATCGGCCTGCAGATAAACCTGCACGACCGGGCTCGGCGGATCGGTCAACACAGCTTCGTAGACGTCGAACACGGCGTCGCGGGGACCATCCTGCGCCACGGTGAAAACCGTCTGGCCGGCCTGCACGACCTGCCCGGTCTCGACGTTGCGCGCCGTGATGATGCCGGCGACGCCGGCTTTGAGCGCGGTATAGCCGAGTTGCTCCTGGGCGGTCGCGACCGCGGCCTCGGCCGAATTGACCGCAGCCTGCTGCGTGCGCAATTGCTGTTGCGCCTGATCGTAGGTTTGGCGCGTGGTGTAGCCGTTCTTCAGAAGTTCGGTCTGCCGATCGAAGTTGGCGGTGGCCTGGGTCAGCAGGGCCTGCGCCGACAACAGGATCGCCTTGGCGGCATCGAGATTGGCCGTCTGCTCGCGCGCATCGAGCCGCGCCAGGACCTGATCCGGTTCGACGTGGTCGCCGACATTGGCAAACCGCTGCTCGATTTTGCCGCTGGTGCGAAACGCGATGTTGCTGGAGAATTTCGGCTCGATGCTTCCGGTGAGGATGACCTTGGGCGAATACATTTCGTCGGCCACCCGCGTCACCTCGACCAGAACGCAGCGCTGGCCGCAAGGCGGCCGCGGCGCCGCGGCCGGTTCGGCCGAAACGCGATCGATTAGGGCAGCGATCAAGGCGACAACGCCGAGACCGAGAACGCCGCTCGAGCACAGCCACGAAAGTCGACGCTCCCGCTGTTCGTTCATCGCTCGGTTACTCCGTCGGCCCGCGGTCATCTTCGACTAAAGGCGCGACAATGCCCCGCGCTCGCGCCGCACGGTGCCCCGCAATCGCGGCGGCGATGCGACGCAGATGATCGAAGCCCTGCCGAGAGGCAAGGGGCAATTTCGGCGCGACGTGAACATTCACCACGTCAGGACCTTCGCCCTTTCGCTTGCGCGACCAGGAAATGCGAGAGACGTTGGCGCACGGCGTCGGCCGTTTCCCGCGTCCATTGACGGAAGCCCTCGCCCGATTTCATGCCGAGCTTGCCGGCTTTGACCTTGTCGCGCAGATACGGATGCGGCCCGGCGGTGCGGTCGAGATCGGGATAGAGCACTTCGGCGATCTCGAGCGTGAGGTCCAGTCCGACGAGATCGGATTGCTCCATCGGTCCCAGCACGGCCATGCGGGTGCCGAAACCTTCCTTGACCACGGTGTCGATCGTTTCGGCGTCGCACACGCCGGCGGCGACGAGCGCGATCGCCTCGCGCTTGAGGGCATGCTGGAGCCGGTTGCCGACAAAGCCCGGAATATCTCGGCGCACATGCACCGCCGTCTTGCCGGCAGCGCGCAACAGATCGATCGTCTTGTGCAACACCTCGCCGCTCGTCCATTCGTTCTCGATCACTTCGACCAGGGGAACGAGATGCGGCGGATTCCAGAAATGCGTACCGAGAACGCGCTCGCGGTGTTTGAGATGGCGCGCGATCTCGGTCGTGGGAATGGCCGAACTGTTGCTCGCCAGCACGGTCTCCGGCGCGACCGCGTCTTCGAGTTCGGCGAACAGCCGTTGTTTGAGCGGCAGCCGCTCCGGCGCCGCCTCGAACACGTAGCCGGTCCCGTCGGCTGCCGCATCGAGCCGATCGTGCACGGAAATACGCTGCAGCAGCGCGGCATCGGCGTCGAACAATTCGACCAGCGCCTGCAGACGGCGCGGCAGCGACGCGCGGCTCTCGGCGGCTGCTTCAAAGATGCGCACGACATGCCCGGCATCGGCCAGCAGATAAGCAATGCCATGCCCCATCAGGCCGCCGCCGATGACGGCGATTTTCTCTATTTTTTGCATCTTGCCCCGTGCGCATCCGACTCGCTGTAACGGCCGTTTTTAAGAAAGTTTAACAGGAACTCAAAGGGCGTTTGAAACGTTTCGTATGCAAGGGTGATCCTAAAGGAGAACCGGCCATGCCAACTCTCATATGGATCGCGTTCTGGTCTTCGCTGGTCGGCACCGCGGTGTGTTTGCAAGACGCCGCGCTACCGGTCCGGACCAAGGCGGCAAAAGTCAAGAACCAGGATCGGCCGCGGTCCTAGAACTTCCACCCATCGATACGCGCTCCCTCTCCACGCGCCGCGGCAACCTGATGCCGCGGCGCTGCTTTTTTAGCGCTTTCCGCGCGGATCGGCCCGACGTCGCGTCCCCGGGATGCTCCGGTTGCAGCGCGCCCACCTCGCCGTTATCAATACGCGCCATTTCGCGCCGGCCCGCCACGCACGGGGCGCCGGCGGGCGCGAAGCAAACCGCCAAGCGCGGCCACGAAAGAGAGCGCCACAACCCTTATGGCCCGTCTTGTCATGAAATTCGGCGGCACGTCCGTCGCCGACATCGACCGCATCCGCAATGTCGCGCGCCACGTCAAGCGCGAGATCGACGCCGGCCACGAAGTCGCGGTCGTCGTGTCGGCGATGGCGGGCGCTACCAACCAGCTCGTCGCCTGGTGCGAGGCGGCGCTGAAAGCGCGGCGCATTTTCGACGCGCGCGAATACGATGCGGTCGTCGCCACCGGCGAGCAGGTGACCGCGGGCCTGTTGGCGATCACGCTGCAGGACATGGACATCAACGCGCGCTCCTGGATGGGCTGGCAGCTTCCGATCCTGACCTCGAACGCCCACGCCTCCGCGCGCATTCTCGACGTCAACGGCGCCGAACTGATCCGGCGGATGAGCGCGAGCCGGGAAGTCGCCGTGATCGCCGGCTTCCAGGGCGTGCACCAGGAAACCGGGCGCATCACCACGCTCGGCCGCGGCGGCTCCGACACCTCGGCGGTGGCGGTCGCCGCCGCCATCCGCGCCGACCGCTGCGACATTTATACCGACGTTGACGGCGTCTATACCACCGACCCGCGCGTGGTGCCGCGGGCGCGGCGGCTCGACAAGATCGCCTTCGAGGAGATGCTGGAGCTCGCCTCGCTCGGCGCCAAAGTCATGCAGGTGCGCTCGGTCGAGCTCGGCATGGTGCACAATGTGCGTATTTTCGTGCGCTCGAGCTTCGACCGGCCCGAGGACATCGACCCGCACGGTATCCCGCCCGGAACCCTCATCTGCGACGAGGAGGAGATTGTGGAACAGCAAGTCGTCACCGGTATCGCCTTCTCCCGCGACGAGGCGCAAATCTCGATTCGCGAGGTGCAGGACAAGCCCGGCGTCGCGGCCGCCATCTTCATCCCGCTCGCCGACGCCAACATCAATGTCGACATGATCGTGCAGAACGTGTCGGCCGACGGCAAAACCACCGACCTCACCTTTACCGTGCCGGCCGCGGACTATCAGCGCTCGCTCGAAGTCATCGGCAAGGCCAAGGCGCAGATCGGTTACGCCCGGCTCGACAGCGCCACCGACGTCGCCAAGATCTCCGTCATCGGCATCGGCATGCGCAGCCATGCCGGCGTCGCCGCGCAGGCGTTCCGCGCCTTGGCCGAACGCGCGGTCAATATCCGCGCCATCACCACGTCGGAAATCAAGTTCTCATTGCTGATCGACGCCGCTTTCACCGAACTTGCGGTACGGACGCTGCATTCGCTGTACGGGCTGGACAAGGCGACGTCCTGATTCGCGCTGCGCCGCACAAATTCCGCTGCGTCGTCATATGCTCGTCTCTGGCTTGCGGTTTGCATGCCGCATTCGATATAGGCTTGAGGACGCTCGCTGCGGGCCGGGGCCCGAGCGGAATCCTCTTTGATCACGGCCGGTACGACGCGGGCGGCGCGCCGGTCTAGAGGGAAGGCCCGAGGGACCTCACGCCATGCGTGGCGCGCTCGGCGGTCCGCGCGTGCTGTTGCGCCGTCTTCGCGAAGTCATGGCGGAGCCGGTCAGCGCGCAGGAACGCCTCGACAAGATCGTGGTGCTGATTGCCGCGAACATGGTGGCGGAGGTGTGCTCCGTCTACGTGTTGCGCGTCGACGCCACGCTCGAACTCTACGCCACCGAGGGCCTCAACCGCGACGCCGTGCACCACACCGTGCTGCGTTCGGACGAAGGCCTGGTCGGCCTGGTGTCGAGCCAGGCGAGCGCCATCAATCTTTCCAACGCGCAGGCGCATCCGGCGTTCTCCTTCCGGCCGGAGACCGGCGAGGAAATCTACCATTCCTTCATGGGCGTGCCGATCCTGCGCGCCGGCAACACGCTCGGCGTGCTGGTGGTGCAGAACCGCGCGCGGCGCACCTATTCGGAAGAGGAAGTGGAGGCGCTGCAGACCACGGCGATGGTGCTCGCCGAGATGATCGCCTCGGGCGAGCTTTCCGCGCTGGCGCGTCCGGGCGCCGAGCCGGCGGCGCGTCGCTCGGTTCATTTCAAGGGCGCCGCCTTGAGCGACGGCATTGCGCTCGGCCATGTCGTGCTGCACGAGCCGCGCGTCGTCGTCACCAATTACATCGCCGACGACGTCCAAAAAGAGCTGAAACACCTCGAAGCGGCGGTCGAAACGCTGCGCTCGAATCTCGACGAAATGCTCGAACACGGCGACGTGGTCGACGGTGGCGAGCATCGCGACGTGCTCGAGGCCTATCGCATGTTCGCCCACGACCGCGGCTGGTTTCACAAGCTCGAAGAAGCGGTGATGACCGGCCTGACCGCCGAGGCGGCGGTCGAGCGCGTGCAGTCCGATACCCGCGCGCGCATGCTGCGTCAGACCGATCCGTACCTGCGCGATCGGCTGCACGACCTCGATGATCTCGCCAACCGCCTGATGCGCCAGCTCACCGGCCGCCGTCACGCGCCCGCGCGCGAGAACCTGCCGGACAACGCCGTCATCGTCGCCCGCTCGATGGGCCCCGCCGCGCTGCTCGACTATGACCGCAAAAAGTTGCGCGGCCTGGTGCTCGAGGAAGGCGGCCCGGCCTCGCACGTCACCATCGTGGCGCGCGCGCTCGGCATCCCCGCGGTCGGCGGCATCGACAACGCTACCGGCATCGCCGATCCCGGCGATGCCATCATCGTCGACGGCTCGACCGGAGATCTGCACATCAGGCCGATGCCCGACATGGAGGCGGCCTATGCCGAACGGGTACGGCTGCGCGCGCGGCGGCAACTGCAATACCAGGCGCTGCTCGACAAGCCGTGCGTGACCAGGGACGGCGAGGAGGTCAAGCTCTTCATCAATGCCGGGCTGACCGTCGATCTGCCGCACATCGTCGATACCGGCGCCGCCGGCATTGGCCTGTTCCGCACCGAGCTGCAGTTCATGGTGGCGCCGAATTTTCCGCGCGCCAGCGAGCAATACGCCCTCTACCGCACCGTGCTCGACGCCGCCGGCGACAAACCGGTGACGTTCCGCACGCTCGATATTGGCGGCGACAAGGTGCTGCCCTATATGCGCAACGTCGAGGAGGAGAATCCGGCGCTCGGCTGGCGCGCCATCCGGCTCGGGCTCGACCGTCCCGGTCTCCTGCGCACCCAATTGCGGGCGCTGTTGCGCGCCGGCGCCGGGCGCGCCCTGAAAATAATGTTTCCGATGGTGGCGACCGTCGACGAATTCATTCAAGCCAAGGAGCTGGTCGAGCGCGAGCTGACGCATCTGCGCCGGCACGGCCATAAGCTGCCCGAGGAGGTCGAGGTCGGCAGCATGGTCGAGGTTCCTTCGCTGCTCTATCAGCTCGACGAACTGCTCGCGCGTGTCGATTTCCTCTCGGTCGGGTCGAACGATCTGGTGCAATTCCTCTACGCCGTCGATCGCGGCAATCCGCGGGTCTCCGGCCGGTTCGATCCGCTCTCGGCGCCGGTCTTGCGCGCGCTCAAGGATATCGCCGACAAGTGCCGCGAGCACAAAATGCCGGTAACCTTGTGCGGCGAACTCGCCTCGCAGCCGCTTGGCGCGCTGGCGCTGGTCGCCATCGGTTACCGCTCGCTGTCGGTCACGCCTTCGGCGGTCGGGCCGGTCAAGGCGATGCTGCTGGACGTCGATTGCCACAAGGTGGCGGCGTTTCTCGACCTGCTGATCGAAAAGTCGTGCGGCGTGCCGATCCGCGCCCAGCTCGAAAAATACGCCGCCGACAACGGCTTGCAGATTTAGCGCCAAGGCGAAGCCTTTTATTCGGCGTGAAAGCAGGTATTTAGCGTACGACCAAGACTTCGATGAGATCACCCTTTGGGTGCCCGGCACTGTGGCCGGGGTGACAAGCAGTCCTGATGATCCCTGAGCAGAAACTCGACGCAATTGTTGTTCGCCATGCGGAACTGGAACGCAACCTCGCCGGCGTCTTGCCGCCGGAGACGTTCGTGAAGCTGTCGCGCGAATTCGCCGAACTGGCGCCCGTGGTCGAGGCGGTGAACGCCTACCGCGCCGCGCAGCACGAACTCGACGGCATCGAGAGCCTCATCGACGATCCGTCGACCGACGCCGAGATGCGCTCGATCGCCGAGGCGGAGCGGCCGCAGCTCGAGGCCCGGCGCGCGACATTGGAACAGGAGCTGCGTCTCGCGCTGCTGCCCAAGGACGCGATGGACGAGCGCAACGTCGTGCTGGAAATCCGCGCCGGCACCGGCGGCGACGAGGCTTCGCTGTTCGCCGGCGATCTGTTCCGCATGTACGAGCGCTACGCCGCCAAGCAGAGCTGGACGGTCGAGGTCGTCACGGCGAGCGAAGGTTCGATGGGCGGCTACAAGGAAATCATCGCCGAAATCCGCGGCCGCGGCGCGTTTGCCAAGCTGAAATTCGAATCGGGCGTGCATCGCGTGCAGCGCGTGCCCGACACCGAAACGTCCGGCCGCATCCACACCTCGACCGCGACCGTCGCCGTGCTGCCCGAGGCGCAGGACGTTGACGTCCCCATCAACGACACCGATCTTCGCATCGACACCATGCGGTCGGGTGGCGCCGGCGGTCAGCACGTCAACAAGACCGAGTCGGCGATACGGATCACGCACATCCCGTCCGGCATTGTCGTGATGATGCAGGAAGATCGCTCGCAGCATCGCAACCGCGCCAAGGCGATGGCGGTGCTGCGCACCCGGCTCTACGACCTCGAGCGGCAGAAATTGGACGCTGCCCGCGCCGCCGAGCGCCGCGGCCAGGTCGGTACCGGCGACCGCTCCGAGCGCATCCGCACTTACAATTTCCCGCAGGGCCGGGTGTCGGACCACCGCATCAACCTGACGCTTTACAAACTGCCGCAGATTTTGGAAGGCGAGGCCTTGGGCGAGATCATCGACGCGCTGGTTGCCGAGCATCAGGCGGCGCAGCTCGCCGCCGAGGAGACCGTGCGATGATTGCGGACGACGGCGCCATCGCTCTGTCGGTCGAGCCCGGCGCGGAGGCCGGCGGCACGGTCGACGCCGGGCGGCACGCGTTGGCCGCACAATTCCGCGCCGCCGGGCTCGATACGCCGGAGCTCGATGCCCGTCTTCTCGTCGGCCAGGCTGTTAACCTCGACCATGCGGCGCTGGTGGCGGCAGGCGTGCGCAAACTCGGCCGTGAAGAAGCCGATATGATTAACGCGCTGGCGCGACGACGGCTCGCCCACGAGCCGGTCGCGCGCATCCTCGGCCGCAAGGAGTTTTGGAGCCTTACACTTGCGATCGATGGCGCGACTTTGGTGCCACGTCCCGAAACAGAAACCATCGTCGAAGCCGTGCTCGCCGCAATCGATGCGGCCGGCGCGCGTCGGCGGGCCTTGCGCATCGCCGATCTCGGCACCGGCAGCGGCGCGCTCATTCTCGCGCTGCTCGCCGAATTGCCGAACGCCACCGGCGTTGCAACCGATATCAACGTCGGCGCCTTGCTGCGCGCCCGCGCCAATGCGCGCGGCCTCGGCCAGACACGCGCGGCGTTCGTCGCCTGCGACATGGCGGCAGCGCTTGGCCGCCCCTTCGACGTGATCGTTTCCAATCCGCCTTACGTCGCGTCGGACGACATCGCCACGCTCGCGCCGGAGGTGCGCGATTTCGACCCTCGCCGGGCGCTCGATGGCGGGGCCGACGGCCTCGATTTCTATCGCGCGATCGCTGAGGCGGCGCCGGCGCTGGTCGCGCCCGATGGCTTCGTCGTCGTCGAACTCGGCGCCGGTCAGGCCGAGGCCGTTGCCGCGCTTTTTTCGGCGGCGGGACTTGCGCCGGAGCCGCCGCGTACCGACCTTAACGGCATCGCTCGCGCCCTGATTGCGAGAAAAGTTGCGCCAGACGGGCGACGGCAGCAATGAGCGGCGAGCATTGCGCCCCGGCAAAAACGCACCAAAAAAGCGCTTGGAATATTTGCCGGAACGGACTAGTTTGCGCGCACGGAATCGGTCCGAAGTGATCGTGCCACGCTGCCTTGAACGCCCGGCTTGAGCGACTGGAGCGTCCCTTTCGAAGGTTGGCAGCGCAGGCTGAAGCAGCAACGCAGGCCATCAACGCAGGCCGATGAACAGGCCCATTTGAACGGCGAAAGCCACAATAGAGCTGATCGGACGCCAAAGTGATCGGACGCCAGACTCAAGGCAGCCAGGCTTGAGGCAGACGGAATCGCCATATTCAACGACCGAGAAGTCAAAGATCGAGAAATGATAATGGCGCGGCACGGATTCGTCCCGAATGCCGCAGACGGGGTTCGCCGCGGCAAGTCCGCCGGCGTCGGGCTATAGGGCTGCATTGCTGAAGGTTCGTGACGTTCATGAAGAGGTCACAACGGCGGACGCCGAAGCGGCGTTTGCAGCGTCGCGCGCGGCGCGCCGCTGGGATTTGCGCGGGGAAACCCCGCAAGACAAACAACGCGTAAGACAAACGCAGACGGTGAATTGTAACGCAAGCTACTGCGACGGCGGCATTCGTACCGCTGCAGGTAAGGGGATTG
Organism: uncultured Pseudomonadota bacterium; assembly: GCA_963836095.1. Taxonomy (GTDB): domain Bacteria; phylum Pseudomonadota; class Alphaproteobacteria; order Rhizobiales; family Xanthobacteraceae; genus BOG-931. The sequence continues at coordinate 378,065 of CAWIHU010000005.1, read as the reverse complement.
GTTGGAACAGAAAACCATGAGAAACGGTCAAAATAAGCGCATGCGGGGTCGCAACCGCAAAAGTGGTGGTCATCACCAGAATCCATTGTCGCGCATGTACGAGTCCAATGGACCGGACGTGAAAATTCGGGGCACGGCATCCCACGTCGCCGAGAAGTATCTCCAGCTTGCCCGCGACGCCCAAAGCTCCGGAGACCCCGTCGCCGCCGAAAACTACTATCAGCATGCCGAACACTATTTCCGTCTGATCGCGAGCGCGCAGGAGCAGTTGCGCCAGACCCAGCCCGCCTATTTCCAACAGAACGGCGAGTATCGCGGCGGCGCCGACGACGGCTACGACGACAGCGAGAACGAGCAGCCCGTCATCGCCGGCGAACCGTTCGCGCCGCGCGAGCAGCCGTTCTATCAACAGCAGCCGCAAGCGCCGCAACCGCAGATGCAACAGCCGCAATTCCAGCCGCGGACGCAGCATGTCGCGCCCGCCAACGAGGAAGATGTCGAGCGGCTGCCGTCATTCATCACCGGAGGTCAGCCGCTCGCGCCGCAGCCGCAACCGGCGCCGAATGGCTCGAACGGCTTCGAAGGCTCGGCGGATCGCTTCCCGTTGCACCGGCGCCGCCGGCGCCATCGCGGCCCGCGCGACCAGTCAGCGGCGGGCGAGGGCGATGGGCAAGGGCCGGCCGATCCGCGCCCGATCGACGAATAATCACCGCTGCAGGGTTAGGCCGCCGTTGGCGCGAGCGTCCGATTGATTTTGGGCGCGTCCGACATGGCGCGCCCAAAATGCCGGGGCGTCAGCGTCCGCGCGGCGCCTTCGCCAGACGGACCAGGAGCCAGATCGGCACCACGATCACGGCACCGAGCAGAAAATACTGCCAAAGCCAGCGCACCGCGTCGAAGCCCATGTTCCAGATGTGCAGGACAAGGAGCCGTACCGACTCGATAATGTTCCAGGGATCGAGGCCCAACGCCGCGAGAATGACACCCACCAGAATCGACAGCAGCACCAGCCGTCCGATCACCGCGAGCGGTGGGCCGCCGAAGAAGCGCTGAACGTAATCGAGGCCTTTGTCCCTGCTGCCGTAGTCTTCGCGCTCGTGAGTCATCACGATCTCCCGGTTGGGCCAAATTCCTGACGCGGCGGACGCTAATTCCAGTGGAATAGCAGAATTGTCGCCAGCGCAAGCGCCCGCGACGGGGGCGTTGCCACCACTCTACAAGTGGCGCTAAGTTGCGCGCGCTCCGAGAGCCTTGCAGGCAACAGAGCCTAAGGGCAACAAGAGAGCCTACCCGGCATTAAGCGCCTTTCGGGCAATTCCTGAGGATCATTCATGGCCAAGATCGAGGACCGCGCGCTCGCCGCGAAGACAAGCCTCAATGACGACATCGGCGAGGACAAGCGGCTCGAAATGTATCGGCTGCAGGTCGAGATCCGCGAGGCCGAGCAACGCGCCTACGATCTGTTTCTGCAGAATCTCGTCAAGGGCACCAGCCACCTGTCGCTCGGCCAGGAGGCCGTCGCCGCCGGCTTCGCCGCCGCCATGAAGCCCGGCGATCTTTCTTTCTGCACCTATCGCGGCCACGCCCACACGCTGGCGCGCGGCGTGCCGATCGTCAAAGTGCTCGGCGAACTGATGGGGCGCGACATCGGCCTGATGCGCGGCAAGGGCGGCTCGATGCATCTCACCTCGGTCGAGCACGGCGTGATGGGGTCCTACGCCATCATCGGCGCGCACCTGCCGATCGCCTGCGGCGCCGCCTGGCGCGCGCAATACAAGGGGCAGAAGGACGTGTCGGTCTGCTTCTTCGGCGACGGCACCACCAATATCGGCGCCTTCCACGAGGCGCTGAACTTCGCCGTGGTATGGAAGCTGCCGGTGATCTTCGTCTGCGAGAACAATCTCTACATGGAATACACGCCGATCAGCGACGTCACCGCGGTCGAGCATCCGGCCGCCGACCGCGCCGCCTCCTACGGCCTGCCGCGTATCGTCGTCGACGGCAATGACGCCGATGAGGTCTACCGCACGGCGATGGCCGCGTACGACAAGGCCCGGGCCGGCAAAGGTCCCTCGCTGATCGAATGCATGACCTACCGTTACAGCGGCCATTCCCGCGCCGATCCCGCGAAATATCGCCCGGAGGGCGAACTGGATAAGTGGAAGGAGCGCGATCCGATCAAGACCTATCGCGAGCGGCTCAGGCAATTCGGCATCGATGAAGCGGCGATCGCGCGCATCGAGACGGAGGTAAAACGCGAGGTCGACGAGGCGACCGAAGCCTGCAAGGCATCGCCGCCGCCGGCGCTCGATCTCCTCACCACCGACGTTTATGCCGATGGAGGCTTCGCATGGCGGAACTGACTTATCGCGACGCCGTCATCCGCGGCATCGCTCAGGAAATGACGCGCGACCCGGACGTGGTGTTCCTCGGCGAGGACATCGCCAAGGCCGGCGGCGTGTTCAAGGCGACCGTTGGGCTCTACGAGCAGTTCGGCCCGCTGCGCGTGCGCGACACGCCGATCTCCGAGCAGGCGATCCTGGGCGCCGCCATGGGCGCGGCGATGACGGGATTGAAGCCGATCGCCGAGATCATGTTCTCGGACTTCATCGCCGTCTGCTTCGACTATATCGCCAACGAATTCCCGAAGAGCCGCTACATGACCAACGGGCAGGTCAAGGTCCCGCTGGTCGTGCGCACCGGCAACGGCGGCGGCGCGCGCTTCGGCGCCCAGCATTCGCAGAGCGTCGAGAACTGGTGCATGATGATCCCCGGCCTCAAGGTCGTGGCGCCGTCGAGCCCCCGCGACGTGATCGGGCTGATGGCGGCGGCGGTGCGCGATCCCGACCCCGTGATCTTCCTCGAGCACAAGTCGCTCTACGCCACCAAGGGCGAAGTGCCGGACGGCGAGATCGTCGATACGCTCGGCAGCGCCAAGATCGTGCGTCCGGGCAGGGACGCCACCATCCTCGCGCTGGCGTTGATGGTGCCGCGCGCGGTCGCGGCGGCGGAGAAGCTCAAGGCCGAACACGGCATCGATTGCGAAGTCGTCGACGTGCGCTCGCTCGTGCCGATCGACACGCAGACGATTCTCGGCTCGGTCGCGAAGACGCACCGGCTGTTCACGGTCGAGGAAAATCCGCGGCTGTGCGGCTGGGGCGCGGAGCTCGTGTCCATCGTCGCCGACGAGGCGTTCTACGATCTCGACGGACCGCCGGTGCGCATCACGACGCCGCACATTCCGCTGCCATCCGCCGACATTCTCGAGGATCTCGCTTTGCCGAGCGTCGATCGCATCGCCGAGCGGGTGCAGCGCAGCCTCGGCGGCTAGCGGCTCCGCATCGCACAAGCAAGGAGGAAACAAACATGGCCAACGAGCCGACACGCGAAAATCCATGCGGCCCGATCGGGACCGAAGTCATCTATGAGAACGATCAGGTTCGGGTGTGGGACATGAAGGTGGCGCCGGGCGGCAAGAAGCCCTGGCATCACCACAAGATGGACTACGTCATCATCAATGTCAGCGGTGGCAAGATCGAGCTCGAGGACGTGAGCGGCCACACCATCATCGCCGACGATAAGGTCGGCGGCGTGATCTGGAAGGACGCCGGCGAGAAGCACGAACTGCGCAATCTCAGCGGTCAGCCCTATCAGAACATCCTGGTCGAGCTGAAGCGCGGGAAATCAGTGCCTTGAGCAGAGGTTCTTGAATAGAAGAGGTTTTTGGGATGAGCGCCAGGTACGACAATCTTCTCGCCAACGTTCCGACCGACCTTTGGATCGGCGGCAAATGGCGCAAATCCTCCGACGGCGGCCGCTTCGACGTGATCGATCCGGCCACCGAGAACAAGGTCGCCTCGGTCGCGAGCGGCACGGTCGACGACGCCAAGGCGGCGCTTGACGCCGCCGCCGCCGCCTTTCCCGGCTGGGCCGCCAAGAAGCCGCGCGAGCGCGGCGAGATCCTGCGCAAATCCTTCGAGCTGATCATGCGCGACCAGGAGCGCCTGGCGAAGCTGATCACCATCGAGAACGGCAAGGCCTTGTCGGATTCGCGCGGCGAGGTCGCCTATGCCGCGGAGTTCTTCCGCTGGTTCGCGGAGGAGGGCGTCCGCAATATCGGCCAGAATTCGATCGCGCCGGCGTCGGGCGCGCGCATCCTGGTGCACCACAAGCCGGCCGGCATCGCCGTCCTGGTCACGCCGTGGAATTTCCCCGCCGCGATGGCCACGCGGAAAATCGGCCCGGCGCTTGCCGCCGGCTGCACGGTGGTGCTCAAGCCCGCCTCCGACACGCCGCTCACGATGCTGGCTTTGATGCCGATCCTCGAGGAAGCCGGCGTGCCGCCGGGCGTCGTCAACGTCGTGCCGTCGCGCTCCTCCGGCAAGGTCGTCGGCGCGATGCTGCATGATCCGCGCGTGCGCGTGGTGTCGTTCACCGGCTCGACCGAGGTCGGCCGCAAGCTGCTCCACGAGGCCGCCGACAATGTGCTGCGGCCGGCGATGGAGCTCGGCGGCAACGCGCCGTTCATCGTCTTCGACGACGCCGACATCGACGCCGCGATCGACGGCGCCATGATCGCCAAGATGCGCAACATGGGCGAGGCCTGCACGGCCGCGAACCGTTTCTATGTGCACGAAAAAGTGTACGACGCGTTCGCCAAGAAGCTCACGGCGAAGATGGCCGGATTGAAGATGGGCAACGGCCTCGACGACGGCGTCGCGCTCGGGCCGCTGGTCAACAAGGAAGGCCTCGACAAGGTGATCGAGCTGGTCGAAGACGCCGTGCAAAAAGGCGCCAGCGTCTTGACCGGCGGCAAGGCGCCCGGCGGCACCGGCTTCTTTTATCCGGCCACCGTTCTCGCCAACGTCTCCGACGACGCCAAGATGCTCAATGAGGAGATTTTCGGCCCGGTCGCGTCGCTGCAGACCTTCAAGTCCGAGGACGAGGTGATCACGCGCGCCAACGACACCGAATACGGCCTGGTGGCGTATGTCTACACCAAGGATTTGAGCCGCGGCCTGCGCGTCTCGGAAAAGCTCGACTTCGGCATGATCGGATTGAACCGCGGCATCGTTTCCGATCCCGCGGCGCCGTTCGGCGGCATGAAGCAATCCGGCCTCGGCCGCGAAGGCGGCCACGAAGGCCTGATGGAATTCTTGGACACGCAATACGTTTCGGTGAACTGGTGAGCCGCTGTCGATGAACATCCTCATGCCCCAACTCGGCGAGACCGTCGCCGAGGGAAAAATCACGCAGTGGTTCAAAGTGGCTGGCGACGCGGTGAAGCCGGGCGATAATCTGTTCGAGATCGAGACCGACAAGGTGTCGATGGAAGTGCCGGCGACCGAAGCCGGGATTTTGAGCGAGATCCGCGTCGCGGCAGGCGAAGTGGCGCCGGTCGGCGCCGTTGTCGGCGTGATCGGCGATAAGGTCGGCGCAGTGGCGAGCACGCAGCCGGCCGCCGCCAAGGCACCGCCCACGGCACCCGCTCCCGCACAACCAGCGCCCGCGATAGCGGCCGCCGCGGCTTCCGCCCCACAACGGCCGATCAAGCTCGATCCGTTCTTCGAGGTGCGCACGCCGCCACACAATTTCGGACCGGCGCGGCTGTCCGGCGGCGTCACCGTTACGCCGCTGGCGCGGCGTCTCGCCAGCGAAGCCGGCATCGATCTGTCGCGATTGAGCGGCACCGGTCCGCACGGCCGCATCATTGCCCGCGACGTGGAAAACGCCCCGCGTCCGGCCGCTCCCGCCGCAGCGCGCGCGCCGGCGGCGCTGGCCGAAGGCCCCAGCGCCGAGCAGGTCAAGGCCCTGTACGAGCCGGCGAGCTACGAGGAAGTGCCGCTCGACGGCATGCGCAAGACCATCGCCGCGCGGCTGATGCAGGCGAAGCAGACCATCCCGCATTTCTACCTCACCGCCGACGTCGAAATCGATCGCCTGAAGAAGCTGCGCGAGGAGGCGAACGCATCCGCACCGAAGGACCGGGACGGCAAGGAGTTGTTCAAGCTTTCGGTCAACGACTTCATCATCCGCGCGCTGGCGCTCGCTTTGCAGCGCGTCCCCGCCGCCAATGCGGTGTGGGCCGGCGACCGTATCCTGCGCTTCAAGCACTCCGACATCGGCGTCGCGGTGGCGCTCGACGGCGGCTTGATCACGCCGGTGATCCGCAACGCCGAGACCAAAACGCTCAGCGCCATCTCGATCGAGATGAAGGAACTCGCCGCGCGCGCCCGCGACAAGAAGCTCAAGCCGCACGACTACCAGGGCGGCGCTTCCGCGGTGTCCAATCTCGGCATGTATGGTGTGCGCGAATTCTCGGCCATCATCAACCCGCCGCACGCGACGATCCTCGCGGTCGGCGCCGCGCGCCGGCAACCGGTGGAGAAGCCCGACGGCAGCGTCGGCTTTGTCAGCGTGCTGACCGCGACGCTGTCCTGCGACCACCGCGTGGTCGACGGCGCGCTCGGCGCGGAACTCCTGGCGGCGATCAAGAATTTGATCGAGACGCCGGTGAACATGCTGGTGTAAGGCGCGGAACAGGCGTGCTCCATTCGGTTTTCATGGTGCCATTTGCCATCCTGTGGCTGGGGTGGCTCGCCTATTGGTTCGTCGCCGCGCGCGATGTGAAAGCGACCCGGCGGCACGAACCGCGCCTGACCCGTATGCTACACGTGGCGCTGATCGTGCTCGCCGCCCTGCTGTTGGCGTTTCGTGTGAAGGCGTTGCCCTGGCTTGATGAGCGGTTTCTGCCGCCGACCATGATCGCCTATTGGCTCGGCTTGGTCATACTGGCCGCCGGGATCGCCATCGCGGTCTCGGCCCGCCGCTACCTCGGACGCAACTGGAGCGGCACCGTGACCGTCAAGCACGACCACGCGCTTATTCGCAGCGGTCCCTACCGCTTCGTCCGGCATCCGATCTATACCGGCTTGCTGTTGGCGATCTTAGGCACAGCGATTGCGATCGGCGAGTGGCGCGGCCTCATCGCCTTCGCATTGATCACGTTCGGATTCCTCCTCAAGATCAGAACCGAGGAGCGCTTCATGAGCGAGACCTTTCCCGACGCATACGCGCGCTACCGCGCCGAAGTGCCGGCCTTGGTCCCCTTCATCGTTTGAACCTGTCGGATCGTGCGGGAGAAACGATTTGCCTGAGCGACGCGCCGAAGTCCTGCTGGTCGGGCCGTCACGGCCGGTCATCGCGAAAGGACTGTCCGCCTTCACCGTGCATAGTCTCGCGGGCGCGGACCGCGAGACGCTTCTCGCTTCGCTCGGCCATGTGCGCGCGATGGCCGTCTCGGCGATGCTGCCGGTCGACGACGCGCTCATGGCCCGGCTGCCCAATCTCGACATCATCGCGAGCTTCGGCGTCGGCTACGACCATATCGACGCAGCCGCGGCCGCGCGCCGCGGCATCGTTGTCACCAACACGCCCGACGTGCTCACCGAAGAAGTCGCCGACACCGCGATCGGCCTGCTCCTGTGCACGGTCCGCGAGTTGCCGCAGGCCGAGCGCTATCTGCGCGCCGGCAAATGGCGCGAGCGCGCGTATCCCTTGAGCCGGGCGACGCTGCGCAACCGCACCGTCGGCATGGTCGGCATGGGGCGCATCGGCATGGCGATCGCGCGGCGGCTCGAAGCGTTCGGGACGCCGATCGCCTACCACACCCGCCAGGAGCGGCCGGACCTTCCCTACCGGCACTATCCGAACCTGATCGACATGGCCCGCGCCGTCGACGTGCTGATGATCATCGTGCCGGGCGGCGCGGCGACACGGAACATGATCGGCGCGCCCGTGCTCGAAGCGCTCGGTCCCGAGGGCATTCTCATCAACGTCGCGCGTGGCTCCGTGGTCGACGAGGACGCGCTGATCGCGGCGCTGCAGCAGAAAAAAATCCTCTCCGCCGGCCTCGACGTGTTCGCCCGCGAACCCGAGGTGCCCGCGGCGCTGATCGCGATGGACAATGTCGTGCTGCTGCCGCACGTCGGCTCGGCCTCGGTCTTCACCCGCGAAATGATGGACCAGCTGGTGGTGGACAACATCCTGGCCTGGGCCGCAGGAAAGCCGCCGCTGACGCCGGTGCCGGAAACGCCGTGGCGGGCCTGGCGGCAAGACTGACGCTGTCGTGTGACGATGCATGACGACATGCCAAGGCCGTGATAACTTTCACGCATGAATCCGCGCGTGAATATGAACCGTCGCCGTCTTTGGCGTGGCGCGATGATCGCCGCCTTCGTGAGCGCGCTCGGCGGCGTTGCGGTCGCGCAAGACGCGCAGCCGGCGGAGCAGCCGCCGAGCGAGGCCGCCAAGCCTGAACCCAGCACGGTCATGTCGGGCGCCTGGGAGTTTTCCAACGCCGATCGCGACAAGGTCTGCCGCTTCGTGTTTCGCCCCGACGTCGTGGCGGGCGGCTATAAGCTCGACATCGACCGAAATTGCGCGACGCAGTTTCCCGCGACCAAGGACATCGTCGCCTGGACGACCGACAAGTTCGGCGCGTTGCGCCTCATCGACGCGCACGGCGGCGCGGTGATCGAGCTGACCGAGGCGGAGACCGGCATCTATGACGGCTTCGAGCCCGGCCAAGGCCGCTACATTCTTCAGATCGCGGCGGCGGCGCCGGTGCGCTCGGCCGACGACATGGTCGGCGACTGGGCCTTTGCGCGCGGGACCGGCAAGCCGATCTGCGCACTCACGCTCGCCAACACGCCCGCCGGCAGCGACACCCTGGCGCTGAAGGTCAAACCCGGCTGCGATCCGCTGATCACCCGCTTCGGGCCGAACTCCTGGCGCATGAACCAAGGGGAACTCGTGCTGCTCTCGCCGCGCGGGCAGACCTGGCGGTTCGAGGAAAACGACGCCAACGCCTGGCAGCGCGTTCCTGAAAGTTCCGATCCGATTCTGCTGGTGCGGCAATAGGTAGTGTCGATGCCGGCCGCTCGTGCTGGCCATGAACGCGCGGAACCGTTATGACAGATCAGTCGCGCCCCATCCCCCCTGAACTGTCTCTCGACCGATCTGCTGCGCGAGTTGGGCTACACGGTGATCGAAAGCGAGAGCGGCATGGAGGCGCTGGCGCTGCTCGATGCCACCCCGGGCGTGACGCTTTTGTTCACCGACGTGGTGATGCCGGAAATGACCGGCAAGAAACTCGCCGAGGCGGCGCTGGCGCGCAGGCCGGATCTCAAGATCCTGTTCACCACCGGATATACCCGCAATGCCGTCGTGCACGGCGGCGTGCTCGATCCCGACATCAATTTCATCAGCAAACCGTTCGCGATCCGGCAACTGGCGAGCAAAGTTCGCGCCGTGCTCGATCGCTGAAGGACTGCTGTATCGCCGGGCATCGCGGCAGCCGAGCGAGGCTGCCTTCAACCCGTCACTCTATTTTTAGTTGCTCTATTTTTAGTTGATCAATGCTCGTTTACGTTTAGCATGCAGCTCCCAGCCGCGCGCCGCAGATGGGGCAGGTGGATCGCGCGCGGCTGTTTTGTGAATCTTGGGGGCGTCTGTGGCGTTCGGTGTCGGCGTCGGGGCGACGGCTCGACGCGCGGAAGTAGATGAGCGCTGGCTTGATAGACTGCCGCGTGCGGTCGTCCGCCGGATTCGGCAAAGCCTGCCGCGAGCCGCGTCGGCGAGCCTCTGCCCGGAACTCGCGTGCCTGCACGGCCTGCTGCCGCACCGCATCCTCGCCGCCGCGGAACGTCGGGCGCAGGCGATCGGTCTTGGCGCCGACCGAGTCCTGATCACCGCGGATGCGATTACCGAAGAGGCCTATCTCCATGCGCTGGCGGCCTCCCTCGGCACATCCTACGAGCCGCTCGACACCATAGCCCGGGCGGACTGTCCGCTCGACGACCATGACCTGATCCAGGCTGCCGGCGCGGGCCTTTTGCCGTTGCGCCAGGGCGGCACGCTGATCTGGATTATTGCGCCGCGTTGCCTCACGGCGCGCAACCTTGCCGATCCGCGCTGGCCGACGCCGCAATGGCTGCGCTCGTTCCGGCTCACATCGGACGAGCGGCTGCGCCGTTTCGTGACGCGGCATACCGGTAAGGCACTCGGTCGGCGCGCCGCCGAAGGGCTTCGGACCGCCCGACCACTGTTCTCGAATGCGCCGCGGGCGCACGGAGCCTGGCGTATCGCCGCGATCGCATTGGCGATGGCGGCCGTCGCGGCGCTTCCCGTCGTTTCGCCCGCAACGATGGCGGTGCTCGAGACGATCTTGGGCGCGGTGCTGCTGGCCGCGGCCGCGCTGCGGCTCGCCGGCATTTTGTTCCCGCGCAACGAGCCGCGCCGCACGATCCATCGCCGCAATCAACAGCTGCCGATCTACACGTTGATCTGCGCGCTCTACCACGAGGCGGCGGTGGCGACCGACCTCGTCGCCGCGATCCGCGCGCTCGATTATCCGCCGGAAAAACTCGACGTGAAGCTCATTCTCGAACCCGCCGACGACGAGACCCGCCGCGTCCTCGCCCGGCTCGATCTCGGTCCCCCGTTCGAAATCATCACGGCGCCGCCGGTCGGACCGCGGACCAAGCCGAAAGCGCTGAATGTCGGGCTCGCCTTCGCGCGCGGCGAGTTCATCGTCGTCTATGACGCCGAGGACATACCGGTCCCCGATCAGCTGCGCCGCGCCCTCGACGTGTTCATGGCGGCCGACGACAAACTCGCCTGCGTGCAAGCGGCGCTGACGATCGACAATACGACCGACAATTGGCTGACGCGCATGTTCACGGCGGACTATGCCGGGCAATTCGACGTGGTTCTGCCGAGCCTCGCCGCCATGCGCCTGCCGCTGCCGCTCGGCGGAACGTCCAACCACTTTCGCACCGCAGCGCTGCGGCGGGTCGGCGGCTGGGATCCTTACAACGTGACTGAAGACGCCGACCTCGGCATCAGGCTCTGCCGCCTCGGCTACCGCACGGACGTGGTGGCGTCCGCAACCTATGAAGAGGCGCCGGCGCGCCTGGTGCCGTGGCTCAAGCAGCGCACCCGCTGGTACAAGGGCTGGATGCAGACTTGGCTGGTGCACATGCGCCGGCCGCACGCCCTCGTGCGCGACCTCGGGCCCGCCGGCACGCTGGTGTTTCAGTTGTTGTTCGCCGGCAACGTGTTGTCCGCCCTGGTGCATCCGATCTTCATGGCCGGGCTGTGCTACGCGGTCGCGACCGCGCCAACCGCTGACGCCGTGCCCGGCGGCTTGGCGCCCTTGTTCATCGCCGCGCTGCTGAGCGGCTACGCGTCGACCATCCTGCCGAACGCCGTTGGGCTGAAACGGCGCGGGCTTCTCGCCGTCGCCTGGGTGCTGGCGTCGGCGCCGATCTATTGGCTGTTGCTTTCGCTCGCCGCCTGGCGGGCGCTGTTTCAGCTTCTCTATGCGCCGCAGCGCTGGGAAAAGACCGAGCACGGCCTGGCCCGGACCTCGCGCCTGACCGGTTTCTCCGCCTCTTCGTAACAAGCAACAAATCGCCGCCCCGGCGGCGCCGCTCATCCTTCCACGAACGGCACCGGCGCGGCGATGGCGATGCCGTCCAAATCGATGCAGCAGCGCCAGGCCAGCATCTGCACGCCCCTGGCGCGCGCCCGCTTGAACGCCGCGGCGTAGGCCGGATCGATATCGCCGGCGACGGCGAAGCGCTCGGCCGAGGGAATCTGGATGACGAACAAAAGCACGGCGCGCGCGCCGCTCGCCGCCACCGCCGCCAGCTCGTCGAGGTGCTTGGCGCCGCGATCGGTCACACAATCCGGAAATTCGGCGAGCCGCGGCGTGCGCATCAGATGGACGTTCTTGACTTCCAGATAACAGGGCCGCCGCGTCGGACTTTCGAGCACGAAATCCACCCGCGAGTTGGCGCCGTATTTCACTTCGCGGCGGATGGTGGGATAATTGCGCAATTCGGGAATGACCCCGGCCGCAAGGGCGTCGTCGACCAACAAATTGGGCAGCGCCGTGTTGACGCCGACGAGTTCGGGGCCGCTGCCGAGATCAGTCTCGACCAGTTCCCAGGTCAGGGGCAATTTGCGCATCGCATTGCCCGAGTTCGGACAGCCATACGCGCGAGAACGGCCGATCGAGCCCGGTCATGGCGCCGGGATTGGCGACGTGCACCGTCGTCATGTCGCCGGACTCGAATACCACGTCGGCGAGAAAGCGCTTGTAGCGACGCGCCAACGTGGCCGGCAGGAGGGTCGAGACATATCGCATGGTCTCACTTTGACGCCGCGCGCCCCGCAAGAAAAGAGATTTGTGACAGAATCAAAAATTAGGATGTGAATTTACCACCAAGATCGTCCTCGATGTGAACACGGATGATGTCATCGAATGAAGTTTCCGCCCGGAACCCGAGCGCCAGCGCGCGGCGCGGGTCGAACCGGCTCGGCCAGCCGGCGACGATGCGCATGACGAGCGGGTCGGCCTCGCGCCGGATGCGGGCCGCGACCTTGTCGCCGGCGATCCGCCGCAGCGCGGCGATCTGCTCGGCGACGGTGCAACAAACGCCGGGCATGGCGAGATTGATGCGCGGGCCGAGTTGATCCTTCGTCAATCCCGCCGCGTGCGTAAGAAAGCCGACGGCCGCGCGCGGACTGGCGTGCCAGTGCAGCACATTCTCGCCGACCGGCAGCACCGCCTCCTCGCCGGCGAGTGGCTCGCGGATGATCGACGAAAAAAATCCCGACGCCGCTTTGTTGGGCCGGCCCGGCCGCACCACGATGCTCGGCAGCCTGATACCGACGCCGTCGAGAAAACCGCGCCTGGTGTAATCGGCAAGCAGGAGCTCGACCATCGCCTTCTGCGTGCCGTACGAGGTGAGCGGCGTCAGCGCGAAGTCATCGCCGATCGCCTCCGGGAACGGCGCGCCGTAAACCGCGATCGAGGATGAAAATACGACCCGCGGGCAATAGGGGGCGCCGACCGCGCGGATCGAGTTCGAGCAGCGTGCGCGAGCCGTCGAAATTGACCCGCATGCCCTTGTCGAAATCGAGCTCGGCCTCGCCGGAAACGATCGCGGCCAGATGAAAGATCACATCGGGCCGGTCGGCGATCGCCGCGCCGAGCGCCTTCGCGTCAGTGACGTCCGCGCCGATCATCTCCACCGGCGCGGCGAATTTTTCCGGCCGCGGCGGCGCGCTGACGTCGAACAGCGTCAGCCGTTCGATCGCGCGGCCATTGAGCGCGCCGTCGCTGACAAGCCGCGCGGTCAGCTTGCGCCCGATCATGCCCGCGGCGCCGGTGATGAGAATGTGCATGGGTTACAGCGCCATGCCGCCGTCGACGAGATGGGCCTGGCCGGTGATGTAGCTCGCCTCGTCGCTGGCGAGGAACAGCGCGAGCCACGCGACTTCCTCCGGCGTGCCGAGCCGTCCCATCGGCTGGCGCGCGACGAAACTCTGGCGCACCGCGTCGAGCGTGCGCCCGCTCTCCTGCGACACCGCGCTGATGCGCTCGCCCAGCGACGGCGATTCGATCGTGCCCGGGCAGATGGCGTTGCAGCGGATGCCTTGTTTGATGAAATCCGCGGCGACCGCCTTGGTGAGCCCGATCACCGCGGCCTTGGTGGTGCCGTAGACGTAACGGTTGGGAACGCCGCGGATCGAGGATACCGCCGAGGAGATATTGACGATCGAGCCGGATTTCTTCTCCAGCATCGGCGGCAGGAACGTCTTGATCATGCGGTGCATCGACTTGACGTTGAGATCGAATGAAAAGTCCCAATCCTTGTCGGTGCAGTCGAGCACCGTGCCCTGGTGCACATAGCCGGCGCAATTGACCAGAATATCGAGCGGCCCGAACGCATCGGCGACATCCCCGCGCAGCGCGTCGATATCGGGCTGCGAGCGCACGTCGAGCTTGTGCAGCTTGGCGTTCAAGCCTTTCAGCTTGTTCGCATCGAGGTCGGTCGCGATCACCTTGGCGCCCTCGGCGGCGAATTTTTCCGCGATCGCGCGGCCGATGCCTTGTCCCCCTGCCGTAATCAGCGCGACTTTGTCTTGCAGTCTGTTGCTCATCTTCGCCTCACGCTACTCTCGTGATGACCAGGTCTTGTCACGACCAGGTCTTGCGGTCATTCTCAAAAAACTTGTTCAGCTCCGGATTGGAGATCAGACCGGCAAAGCTGTCGAACTTGCCGTCGTCAGCAATCTCGGTCGCGGCGCGGATGAAGGCGTGCATCGCCGCCCGCGCCAGCGAGCCGCCGACGCTGATCCGGCGCACGCCGAGCGCCGCGAGGTCGTTCACGGTCAGGCCCAGCGCCCAGCCATTGAGGAAATTCACCGGCTTCGGTGCGACCGCCTTGACCACGGCCTCGATCTGCTCGCGGGTCTTGATGCCCGGCGCATAGAGGCAATCGGCGCCGGCGTCCTTGTAGGCCTCGAGGCGGCGGATGGCGTCGTCGAGATCGGGCACGCCGCGGATGAAATTTTCCGCCCGCGCCGTGAACACGACATCGCCGCCGGCCCGGTCGATCGCCGCGCGCGCGGCTTTGACGCGCTCAACCGCGAGGTCGAAATCGTAGAGCGCCCCCACCCTACCCTCCCCCGCAAGCGGGGGAGGGTAGGGTGGGGAATTGGGCGCGTCCTCGATCGACAGGCCGGCGACGCCGGTCGCGATGCAGCGCGCCACGTTCTCGGCCACGCCGTCGGGCGTATCGGCAAAGCCGTTTTCGAAATCGGCGTTCAGCGGCACGTCGGTCGCCTCGACCAGCTCGCGAAAATGCGCCAGCACGGCGTCACGGCTTTGCCCGCCGTCCGGATAGCCGAGCGAATGGGCGTGACCGGAACTCGTGGTCGCCAAGGCCTTGAAGCCGAGGCCTTGCAGATAGCGCGCGCTGCCGACGTTCCACGGATTGGGAATAACGAAGCAGCCGGCCTCGTGAAGCTTGCGGAATGTCGCGCGCTTGTCGGCGACCGACGGACGGGAATTGCTCATGAAAAGTTCACCCGGAAAATCTTGCTGAGCGCCCGAACGGGCATCAATGACTATCGCGCGGCACGAAAGTTTGCGCCACCCGCTGATATTTGACCGCCGGCGCCAACACCATGCCGTCGGCAAGCTGATCGACCATGGCGCGCTGGATTTCCTGCCACGGCGTCTGGCTCGGCGGATAACGGTAGCCGCCACTTGCCTTCAACGCCGCACTGCGCGTCGCCAGTTCTTCCGGCGCGACCAACATGTCGGCGGTGCCGCGGTTGAGATCGATGCGCACGCGGTCGCCGGTCTCGAGCAACGCCAGCCCGCCGCCGTCGGCTGCTTCCGGCGAAGCGTTGAGGATCGACGGCGAGCCGGACGTACCGGATTGCCTTCCGTCGCCGATGCACGGCAGCGCGGTGACGCCGCGTTTGATCAGCGCCGCCGGCGGCTGCATGTTCACCACTTCGGCCGAGCCCGGATAGCCGATCGGCCCGGCGCCGCGCATGAACAGGATGGTGTCCTCGTCGATCGCCAACGCCGGATCGTCGATGCGGCGGTGGTAGTCCTCAGGCCCGTCGAACACGACGGCGCGGCCTTCGAACACATTGGGATGCTGCGGATCGCCGAGATAACGCCGGCGGAACTCCTCCGAGATCACGCTCGTCTTCATGATCGCGGAGTTGAACAGATTGCCGTGCAGCACTTTGAAGCCGGCCTGCGCTTTCATCGGCCGATCGTAGGGACGGATCACGGCGGGGTTGCTCGCCTTGGCCCGCGCGACGTTCTCGGCGATCGTCTTGCCGTTGATCGTGTGCGCATCGCCGTGCAGCCGGCCGGCCGCCAGCAATTCGTGCAGCACCGCCGGCAGGCCGCCGGCGCGATAATAATCCTCGCCGAGATAGTCGCCGGCCGGCTGCATGTTGACGAGCATCGGCACGTCGTAACCGACGGTCTCGAAATCCTCGATCGCAAGTTCGACGCCGACATGGCGCGCGATGGCGCAGAGATGGATCGGCGCGTTGGTCGAGCCGCCGATCGCCGAGCAGGCGACGATCGCGTTCTCGAACGCGGCGCGTGTCAGGATGTCCGACGGCTTCAAGTCTTCGCGCACGATCTCGACCGCGCGCACGCCGGTTTCGTAGGCGATCTGGCCGCGTTCGCGATAAGGCGCCGGGATGGCGGCGCAGCCGGGCAGCGACATGCCGAGCGCCTCGGCCATGGCGTTCATGGTCGACGCGGTTCCCATCGTGTTGCAATGCCCGATCGACGGCGCGGACGACGCCACGATGTCGAGAAATTCCTTGTAGTCGATCTTGCCGGCGGCGATGTCCTCGCGCGCCTGCCAGATCACGGTGCCGGAGCCCAACAGCTTGCCGTCCTTGCCGTAGCCGTCGAGCATCGGCCCGCCGGAGAGCACGATCGCCGGCGTGTTGACCGTCGCCGCCGCCATCAGGCAGGCCGGCGTGGTCTTGTCGCAGCCGGTCGTCAGCACCACGCCGTCGAGCGGATAGCCGTACAGCACCTCGACCAGGCCGAGATAAGCGAGATTGCGGTCGAGCGCCGCCGTCGGCCGCTTGCCGGTCTCCTGGATGGGATGCACCGGGAACTCGAACGCGACGCCGCCGGCATCGCGGATGCCTTCGCGCACCCGCTGCGCCAGTTGCAGATGATGGCGATTGCACGGGCTCAGATCGGAACCGGTCTGCGCGATGCCGATGATCGGCTTGCCCGATGTCAGCTCGGCGCGCGTCAGGCCGTAATTGAGATAGCGCTCCAGATAGAGCGCCGTCATGCCGGGATTATCCGGGTTGTCGAACCACAATTGCGAGCGCAAGCGGGTCTTTTGCGAATTTCGGGAACCGTTGCTCTTGGTCATCGCCGTCTCCGGAGGCCCTCGATGGTTAGATAGGTCGGCTTGGCGGGTGCGCGAGCGGCGAAAGGGCGAGTCTGGCGTGACCACCCCCGGCATCGCCTAAACTAAGCCGCAAACCGGTACGGAAGCTTAGATTGGGCGCGGAATGATTTCTTGACATGAATATGGGGGTATCCCCATAATCACAGCAGTGAAGATCGGGCGGCCCGAACTGAAGCCATGACGAAGAAAATCGAAGCCTACGAGGGCAGCGGTAATGTTTTTGCCGATCTTGGCTTGCCCAATGCAGAGGAACGGTTGTTGAAGGCCGGCATCGTGGCGCAACTGCATCGCCTCATCAAACAACGCGGCCTGACCCAGGTCAAAGCGGCCAAGCTGTTGGGCATCACCCAGCCCGACCTCTCCCATCTTCTGCGCGGCGACTTTGAGGACTATTCCGCCGAACGCCTGATGAAAATGCTCACCGTGTTCGAGCAAGACATCGAGATCGTGATGAAGCCGCATCGCAGGACCGGAGAGCCCGGCCGAATTACCTTTAGGACGATGGCCGCGTAGATGCGCTGAGGAGCCCATGCTGAAAACCGTTCCTGCCTTCGATCGCCTCGGCGAGGAAAACGCCTTCGCCGTGCTGGCGCGCGCCACGCAGCTTGCTGCGCAGGGGCGCGACATCATCAATCTCGGCATCGGCCAGCCGGATTTCCGCACGCCGGATTTCATCGTCGAGGCCGCGGTCAAGGCGTTGCGCGACGGCCATCACGGCTACACGCCGGCCGTCGGCATTCTGCCGCTGCGCGAGGCGGTCGCCGCCGATCTCGGCAAGCGGTTCGATGTCGGCGTCTCGCCGGATGCCGTCATGATCTTTCCCGGCGGCAAGCCGACCATGTTCATCTCGATCCTGATGTTCGGCGAAGCGGGCGCCGACATCCTCTATCCCGACCCCGGCTTTCCGATCTATCGCTCGATGATCGAGTTCACCGGCGCGCGGCCGGTGCCGGTGCCGATCCGCGAGGAGAACAACTTCGCCTTCTCCGCCGAGGAGACGCTGAACCTCATTACGCCGCAGACGCGGCTCCTCATTCTCAACTCGCCGGCCAATCCGACCGGCGGCGTGACGGGCAAGCGCGAGATCGATAGGCTCGTCGCCGGGCTCGAGCGCTATCCCGACGTCGCCATCATGTCCGACGAAATCTACGATCACATGCTCTACGACGGCGAGACGCATGTTTCGCTGCTGCAATATCCGTCGATCCGCGATCGCCTCATTCTGCTCAACGGCTGGTCCAAGACCTACGCCATGACCGGCTGGCGGCTCGGCTACGCCGTGTGGCCGGGCAAGCTCTACGACTACGCACGCAAGCTCGCGGTCAATCTGCATTCCTGCGTCAACGCCGCCACGCAATATG
The DNA here is from genome assembly GCA_963836095.1 of uncultured Pseudomonadota bacterium. Lineage (GTDB taxonomy): Bacteria > Pseudomonadota > Alphaproteobacteria > Rhizobiales > Xanthobacteraceae > BOG-931. Next base: position 359,872 of record CAWIHU010000005.1, on the reverse strand, counting down.
CCGGGCTCGCCGCGCTGACCGGTCCGCAGGACGAAGTGACGAAAATGGTCGCCGAGTTCGACCGCCGCCGCAGGATCGTGGTCGACGGCCTCAACCGCTTGCCCAACATGTCGTGCGCCACGCCGAAGGGCGCGTTCTACGCGTTTCCCAACGTCAAACGCACCGGCTGGAAAGCCAAACCGCTCGCCACCGCGCTCCTGGAAGAAGCCGGCGTCGCGCTGATCGGCGGACCCGATTTCGGCGTGCTCGGCGAGGGCTATGTGCGCGTCTCCTATGCCAATTCGACGGAAAATATCCTGCGCGCGCTCGACCGCATGGGGGAGTTTCTGACGAGTCGGAAGGCGGCGTGATCCTTCATCCGCCCCCGCGCACTTGCGCGGGGGAGGGGGACCGCCGCGCAAAGCGCGGTGGTGGAGGGGGCGACGACCGCGTCGCATCTTCCTCGGCCCGTAATTTTCCTCCACCGCCGCAGGCCCCCTCCACCGCGCTTCGCGCGGTCCCCCTCCCCCGCTGCGCCACGCTCCGCGGGGGCGGATTGCACGCCACCGTTCTCGCGGCGCGCCTTCGCGCCCGAGCTATGCGGACGACCAAGCAAACAAACAAACGACGGCCGTGATCTTCGTCAGAGGGCGCCGGCGGTGGGACCGGCGACATCACGATCAGGCGCGGATATACTATTGCCTCGTCATTGCGAGAAGCGAAGCGACGAAGCAATCCAGAGTCGGCGGCACAGAGTCTGGATTGCTTCGCTTACGCTCGCAATGACGAAGAAAAAAGGAAAGCGGAACGCCGAGAAACGCTGTTCAACAACCGCCGCATCTTGCGATGCGGCGCGCCCTCATCGGAGGGCGCTCGCCTCTCGGCGTTCCACCACGGCACTTGCGGCAGCGACCGAACGCCACCGCTCAGCTCGAGCCACGCGACTTCCTAGGAATAGCTCGGCGCGCGCGTCCCGATGGTTCGAAAGACGCGCGCATCGCGACGCAAGACGCGAAAGCCGGCGGACCGCCCTTCCATGCGTCACTCGCGGGCATTACCCGCGCCTTGCTGTCCCAGCACAGCGAGATTGCACCCGCAGACCGGTCATGATGCCGGTCGGGCGTGTCCTGCCCAAGCCGCCCGAGAGCAACGGTGACGAGCCGCTGCCCGCGGGAACCGCACTCGCCCCGCCAGCCGGAGTCACCCGGCAGGCGTCCTTTTACGATGGGCGAGATTCGCCGCTGTTGTACCTCATTCGGCGACGATCTGTCAAGTGACTGTCCTTTTATCGGCAACAGAGCGACCGCCTCGTCATCCTGAGGTGCGCGCGACAGCGCGCCTCGAAGGACGCACAGCGAGGCTCGACGCTTCCGCGTCGAGCACCTCAGCATGACGATGCAAGATGGGCCGCCGCAGGAATCTCGGCGATAATCTGATACGCTCGGCTTTGAAGACGACCGGCTATCACCCCTTCTGCGTCAACTGAAAGCCGATAACGACAACAGCCAAGCCGACGAGCTGCACCAAGCTCGGCGCCTCGCCGATCGTGACATAGGCGATCATGAGCGTGAACGGCGGCACCAGCGAGGGGAACAGCACAGCGCGGCTTGCGCCGAGCAGCACTACCGCGCGCGCGAACAGATAAGTCGCGCAGGCGCCGGCGATCACGCCTTGCGCGACGGCCTGCATGAGGTTCTCGGTCCAGCCCGCCGCGATCATGTTGTCGAAGCGGAAAGCCAGCGCCGGCAGCACCGCGAGCGACAATACGCTGGTGATCGCCGTCGCCCGCAATGGCGTCAGCCGCCACATCCGCAGCAGCATGCCGAACACGGCGAAGAAGGCGCCGGCGGCGACGAACAAAAGATCGCCGCCGACCGCGTGAGCGTCCATGCCGTGCAGCGATTCGGCGCCGATCACGCAAAGACCGATCACGATCGCCAGCGCGCCTCCGACACGGCGCGCCGGCAACGGCTCCTTGAGCGCGAACCGCGCCAGGATCATGCCGCCGAGCGCGGCGCTGGAGGGTTGGATGACGGCGCCGTGGCCCAGCGGGACATAGACGTTGCCGATGTAGCTCAGAAGCGCCAGCGGCAGCCCGCCGAACACGGCGAGCGTGATGCCGCGGCGCCAGCCGACGCCGGCGAGGTCGCCGGCGCCATTGGCGACGATCATCGGGATCAAAGCGAGGCCCGGCCAGACGTAGCGGTGCAGGGCGATGACGAGAGGCGAAAGCCCGACAAGGACGCCGTGGCGCGCGGCGACGAACCCGAGGGACCAACACAATGCCGCGCCCGCCCCGCACAGAACGCCCAGCGCGGTTTTCGATTCCATGGAGTGGAGTGATAATCCCTCGGACAGTCGTTGCAAGGCTGCATTAATTGCAATGCTGCCTTGAACGAAAGGCCGATGGCCGCGCCCGTCACGATGCCGGCTTGACCAGCGCCGTAAAGCCGTAGGACTCGAAAATCGACTTCGCCGCCTGGGTGCGTAGGAACGCGAGATATCGCGCGGCCTCGGGTTTGGCGTTCGTCGTCATGGCCGCAGGGTAGATGATCGGCGGATGCGACTCCTCGGGGAACACGCCGATGATCTTCACGTTCGGCTCGACCTTGGCGTCGGTCGCGTAGACGATGCCGAGCGGCGCCTCGCCGCGCGCGACCAGAACGAGCCCGGCGCGGACATTCTCGGTCATCGCCAGTTTCGGCTCGACGGCGGCCCAGATGCCGAGCTTCTCCAAGGCGGCCTTGGCGTAAAGGCCGACCGGAACCGCGCGCACGTCGCCGACCGCGATACGGCCGTTGCCGGCGAGGCCGGCAAGATCGAAGCCGGGCCCGATCGTCAGCGCGCCGATTTTCGAGTCCTTCGACGCGATCAGCACCAGGCGGTTGCCGAGAAGATCGACGCGGGTGTCCGCCTTGATGACGTGATGTTGCACGCCGTAGTCCATCCATTTGATGTCGGCGGATACGAAGACGTCGGCGGGCGCACCGCTGTCGATCTGCTTCATCAGCGCCGAACTCGCGGCATAGCTGGCGGCGACCGCTATTCCGCTTTGTTTCGTGAACGCGGCACTGACGTCGTCGAGGGCATTTTTCATCGACGCGGCGGCGAAGACGACGAGTTTCTGCTGTTGTGCCGCGGCGCCCTGCGGCGCCGCCGCCATCGCGACGCATGCGGCGATAGCCGCGATAATCACTCTCCGTCCGAGCACGGTGGTTCTCCTGAAGGTTCGGCCGCTCGCGCGCTCGCTACCGACGACGCGCGGAGTTGAAATTCGACACGACCGCCTTGGGGAACCGTCGTTCCGGGCTCGCACGGCACGCGCGCAGCGCGCCGTCCGTCGCTGTCGCGGACCATAGCAGCCGGCGTCAGCGACCGGTCAAAGCCGTCACGGTCCTACGTTTCCCGGGCGCAGCGCAGCACGCAGTGATGCGCTGCAGAACCGGGACCTTCGGAGACTCGGAGTTTGCGACCGGAAACTCCGTGCTTGTGACGATCCCGGATCAGCAGTGCAGCACTTCGTGCCGCACTGCATCCGGGAAACGCTGGGGGCCGCGCCGATGTGTCGCGCCCCAACGGCGCGGCGTGGTATGTTCCGATGAAATCACGCTGCGAAGCCGCAGCGTCCATGTTCGGGGTGAGGAATGGCCGAAGCCGAGGCGATCGAGGGCGAGTACGATTACATCATCGTCGGCGCGGGCTCCGCCGGCTGCCTGCTCGCCAACCGGCTGTCGGCCGATCCGGCGAGCCGCGTGCTGGTGCTCGAGGCGGGCGGCCGCGACAATTGGATCTGGTTTCACATCCCGGTCGGATATCTGTTCGCGATCGGCAATCCGCGCTCGGACTGGTGTTTCAAGACCGAGCCGGACGAAGGCCTCAACGGCCGCAGCCTCGCCTACCCGCGCGGCAAGGTGATCGGCGGCTCCTCGGCGATCAACGCCATGGTCTATATGCGCGGGCAGGCCGCCGACTACGATCATTGGCGCCAGCTCGGTCTTGCCGGCTGGGGCTGGGACGACGTGCTGCCTTATTTCAAGCAGCACGAGAACCATTTTCTCGGCGAGAGCGAGCTGCATGGCGGCGGCGGCGAAATGCGCGTCGAAGCGCCGCGGGTGCGCTGGGATTTGCTCGACGCGTTCCGCGCCGCGGCGGCGCAGGCCGGCATCAAATCGGTCCCCGACTTCAACACCGGCGACAACGAAGGCTGCTGCGCCTTCCATGTCAACCAGAAGCGCGGCCGGCGCTGGTCGGCGGCGACCGCGTTCCTCAAGCCCGTGCTTCATCGCGCCAATCTGCGGCTCGAAACCGGATGCCTGGTCGAAGGCGTCAGCTTCGCCGACCGCCGCGCCGTCGGCGTGCGCTGGCGGCAGGGCAACCAGACACGGACCGCGCGCTGCCGCGGCGAGGTCATTCTCGCCGCCGGCTCGATCGGATCGACGCAGATCATGCTGTTGTCCGGCGTCGGGCCGGGTCAGCATCTTCGCGACCACGGCCTTGCGGTCGTCGCCGACCGGCCTGGCGTCGGCGCCAACCTGCAGGATCATCTGCAGCTCCGCCTGATCTACAAGGTCGACGGCATCGTCACGCTCAATGAGCGCTATCACTCGCTGCTCGGCGTCGCGTCGATGCTGGCGCAATATGCGCTGTTCCGGCGCGGGCCGCTGACCATGGCGCCGTCGCAGCTCGGCCTGTTCACCCGCTCCGGTCCCGACCACATGCGGGCGAACCTGCAGTACCATGTCCAGCCGCTGTCGCTCGACCGCTTCGGCGAGCCCCTGCACAAATTCCCGGCCTTCACCGCGAGCGTCGCCAATCTGCAGCCGGAGAGCCGCGGCAGCGTGCGGCTGCGCTCGCGCGACCCCGCCGAGGCGCCGCTCATCAAGCTCAACTATCTGTCGACGGACGAAGACCGCCGCGTCGCCGCGGCGTCGATCCGTCTGACCCGCCGCATCGTCACGCAGCCGGCGCTGGCGCCGTTTCATCCCGACGAATATCTGCCGGGCCCGAAAGTCGGCGACGACGAGGAGGCTTTGGTCAAGGCCGCCGGCGACATCGGCACCACCATCTTCCATCCGGTCGGCACCGCGAAAATGGGCCTGCCGTCCGACCCGATGATGGTGGTCGACGATCATTTGCGCGTCGCCGGCGTCGATCGCCTGCGCGTCATCGACGCCTCCGTCATGCCGACCATCACGTCCGGCAATACCAACGCCCCGACCATGATGATCGCGGAAAAAGGCGCCGCGCTGATCCGCGCCGAAGCGAAAAGTCAGTCATGAACGCCATGAGTGCCTTGAACGTCGTTTTGCGCGCCGGCGCGATCATTGCCGACCCGGCCGCGGCCTGGGCCGGCATCGAGGAGGACGGCGCCGATCCGGCCTATCTCCTGACGCATTACGTCGCGCCGTTCGCGCTTATTCCGGCGGTCTGCGGATTGATCGGCGCCTGCCTGATCGGTGTGGTCGTGCCCGGGATCGGTACGGTGCGCGCGCCGATCGGCCCTGCCGTCCTGGGCGCGATCTTCAACTATTTCGCCGCGTTCGCGATCGTGATCCTGGTCGGGTTTCTGATCGACCTCATGGCGCCGCGATTCGGCGGGCGGCGCGATTTCGGCCGCGCGGTCAAGGTGGCGGTGTACGCCTTTACGCCGGTGTGGCTGTGCGGCGTGTTTCTGCTGTTGCCGGGCTTGCGCTTTCTCGAACTCGCCGGCCTTTATGGCGCTTATCTGTTGGTGAAGGGCCTGCCCGTGCTGATGAAGTCGCCGGCGCAGCCGTCGCAATCGTTCGCCGCCGCGACGGTCGTTTTCGCCGCCGCGCTGGTGCTCCTCGCTGCAACCGTGCAGCACGCGCTGTTCGGGACGAACGGTATTTGAGAGCGCCTATCGTCATTGCGAGGAGCGCAGCGACGAAGCAATCCAGAGTCACTGCCGCTGACCCTGGATTGCTTCGCTTCGCTCGCAATGACGATCACGGCGCCATCAGAACCTGGCGGCAGGCCGCGGGCAGGGCGGCGAGCGTCATCAAGTGCTGCGGCGGTGGCTGCGGCGCCGGGTGCAGCACCCCCTCGGTGAACCAGTAATCCAACTCGTGGCCGCAGCCTTCTTCCGGTCTGGGCGGTGGTTGCGGCTTGCACTGCGGGCTGTCGGGCGGACAATAGACGCGGACGTGGAAATGATAATCGTGCCCCCACCACGGCCGCACCTTGTCGAGCCAGGCGCGATCCGGTCCGGCCTCGCGGCACAGCGCTTTTTTGATCGCCGCGTTGACGAAAATGCGCTCGGTCAGCGGATCCTGCGCCACGGTGCGAATGACCGAGGTGCGCTCGTGCGTCCACACCTTGGGATCGACGTCGCGCCGATCGTCCGCGACCATGTTGGTCGCCGAGGTGAACTCGCGCTCCTCGCGCGAGAGCTTGCGGTCGGGCATCGGGTCGAGCCAGATGTCGGCGTCGAGCCCGACCTGATGGCTGGCATGACCGGTGAGCATGGGCCCGCCGCGCGGCTGCGACATGTCGCCGACCAGGAGCCCCCGCCAGCCGACTTTTTGCGCCTTTTCCGCCACGCGCTCGAGGAAGGCGATCAGCTGCGGATGCCCCCAATTGCGGTTGCGCGACAGCCGCATGACCTGCCACGCCGGACCGTCGATCGGCAGCATCTGGCCGCCGGCGAGGCAGCCTTCGCTGTAAAACCCGATCGAGCGCGGCGGCGCGACGTTGGGCGTGGTCTTGCGGCCGAACAGCTCTTTGGCCGGCGTCGCGGGCGTTACCGGGTGGGCGAGCGGTGGCAGCGCCTTATCCTCGACCGTGCCGATGTCTTGCGCCAGCGCCGCTCCGCCGGCGCCGAACAGCAGAAACGACAGGCAGATCAAACGAACTGAAAACCGCATCACCGCTTCTCCGCCGCGCCGTGCGATGTGACGGATTTTTGCCGAAATGCACTTGCGCGAGCGCGGTTTCGATACGCTGCCGCGAGTCGGTCATCCTGTCCAGCGGCGAATCTTCCGCGGCAACGCCGATTGCATGACAATGACGGTTCGATGTCAGCGCTTCATTTCCCATCAAATCATCGTGCGCTTTACACGGCGCCGCGGCGGCCACAATATTACGGTGGGGCTGAACCGAACACTAGGGGCTGACTGCATGCGCCGCGTCATACTGTCCGCTTTATTGGCCGCTCTTTCCCTTGTCTTCCTGCCCGCCGCCCATCGCGCCGACGCCAATGTCCTGGTGCGCGTGGACCGCTCCACCCAGACGATGGAAGTCAGCGTCGACGGATTTTACCGTTACAGCTGGGCGGTCTCGACCGGGCGGCCCGGCCTGGGCACGCCGGCGGGGACCTTCCACCCGCAGCTCATGGCGGTGCACTGGTTTTCGAGCCGATACTACAATTCGCCGATGCCCCATTCGATTTTCTTCTACCGCGGCTTCGCCATCCACGGCAGCTACGAGATTTCGCGGCTCGGCGGCCCCGCCTCGCACGGCTGCATCCGCCTGCATCCCGCCAACGCCGCCGTCCTGTTCGACCTGGTGCGGCAGGAAGGCATGCGCAACACGACGATTGTGGTGCAGTAGTTTGCGAATGGCGAGTGGCGAATGGCGAATGGGGATCGACTATTCGCTATTCGCCATTCGCCATTCGCCCCCTGTAGCTCTACCGATAACGATCGAGGAAACCCCCATGCCAGCTTATTGGGTCGCCCGTTCGAAGGTGAACGATCCGGTCGAGTACAAGAAATACGCCGACCAGGTGCCGGCCATTCTCGCGAAGTACGGCGGCAAGGTTTTGGCGCGCGGCGGCCGGTTTCAGATCATGGAGGGGCCGGAAAAATTCCAGCGCTTCGTGGTGATCGAATTCCCGACCTTCGAGCAGGGCGTCGCCTGCTTCACCTCCGAGGAATACAACAAGGCCGCCGCGTTCCGCCGCGACGGCGCCGGCGAGGTGGAAACGGTGATCGTCGAGAGCCTGGACGCGTAAATTCCGCGCCGTCATCCTGAGGCGCCCGCGCCAACGGGTCCGGCCCGAAGTGGCCGGCCCGATGACAGGCTCCGCGCGGGCCTCGAAGGACGCACAGCCCAAGCGCTGCGGCCATCGCCCTTCGAGGCTCGGCGCTACGCGCCGAGCACCTCAGGGTGACGACGAAAGCATTACGCCGCCACGCGCGGCTCGCCGCCGCCGGGCGGCGGCACCGGGACGCCGTCGGCGGCGTATTCGTTGAGCTTGTTGCGCAGCGTGCGGATGGAGATGCCGAGCACGTTGGCGGCGTGGGTGCGGTTGCCGAGGCAGTGCTTGAGCGTCTCCAGGATGAGGTCGCGCTCGACCTCGGCGACGGTGCGGCCGACCAGCGCGCGCGAGACCTGCTCGGCCGCGAGCGCGGCGTGGGCGACCGACGCCGCGCTGCGCTGCTGATCGAGGCGGCCGCCGTCGGGCGCAAGGATCGCCTCCGGCCCGACCTCGGGGCCGCTCGCCATCAGCACGGCGCGGTGCATGGTGTTCTCCAGTTCGCGCACATTGCCCGGCCAATAATTGACGCTGAGCGTGCGGCGCGCCTCCGCCGACAAGGGCCGCGCCGGCACGCCGTTCGCCGCCGCGTATTTCCGGATGAAATATTGCGCCAACTCGATCACGTCGGCCGGCCGTTCGCGCAGCGGCGGGATTTTCAAATTGACGACGTTGAGCCGGAACAGCAGATCCTCGCGGAAACTGCCGTCGCGCACCGCCTCGGCGAGATTGCGGTTGGAGGTGGCGAGGATGCGGATGTCGATCGACACCGGCCGCGCGCCGCCGACGCGGTCGATGACGCGCTCCTGGATCGCGCGCAACAGCTTGGCCTGCAGCCGCACGTCCATCTCGGAAATTTCGTCGAGCAGCAGCGTGCCGCCGTTCGCCTCCTCGAATTTGCCGACCCGCCGCGCCACCGCGCCGGTGAAGGCGCCCTTCTCGTGGCCGAACAGTTCGGATTCCAGAGCTGCTCCGGGATGGCGGCGCAATTGACGCAGATGAACGGCTTCTTGGCGCGGTTCGAGCGGCCGTGCACGTAGCGCGCCAGCACCTCCTTGCCGGTGCCCGATTCGCCGGTGATGAGAACCGAGGCCTCGCTCGGCGCGACCTGCTGGGCGAGCTTGATGACGCGGGCCATGGCGTCGTCGCGGTAGATCAATTCGCGGCCGTCGTCGGCGACGGCGGCGAGCACCGCGGCGATCAATTCCGCGTCCGGCGGCAGCGGGATGTATTCCTTGGCGCCGGCATGGATGGCCGCGACCGCGGCGCGCGCATCGGTCCCGGTGCCGCAGGCGACGATCGGCACATGGATGTGCTCGGCCTCGAGCCGCGCCACCAGATCGCGGATATCGAGCGCGACATCGACCATCAGGAGGTCGGCGCCGCGGCCGGAACGCAGCACCGCCAGCGCCTGGGTAATGTCGGCCGCGTGGGTGACGGTCGCTCCCTTGTCCATCGCGATCTTGGTCGCGGTCGTGAGCTGACCTTTGAGCGAGCCGACGATTAAGAGCCGCATGATGTTATTCCTTTTTCGCGTCTGCGGATGGGCGGACGGGCGAATGGCGAATAGCGAATGGCGAGTTGGGAATAGAATGGAAACGTCGGGGCCGCATGATCCCCATTCGCCACTCGCCAATCGCCATTCGCCATACTCTCATCACGACCGTTCCGCCTTGATGATTTCCGTCATCGTCACGCCAAGCTTGTCTTCCACCAGGACCACTTCGCCGCGGGCGACCAGGCGGTTGTTGACGTAGATATCGATCGCCTCGCCGACCTTGCGGTCGAGTTCGAGCACGCTGCCCGGGCCGAGCTTCAACAGATTGCCGATATCCATGCGCGCGCGGCCGAGCACGGCCGAGACCTGCACCGGAACGTCGAACATCGCCTCGAGCTCGGAGGCGATGCGGGTCGTCGGGCCTTCGGGCTCCGCCGCGGCGAGCGTCATGTCGGTCGCCGTCGCGCCGTCCTCGAGGTTCGGCAGCGGCACCTTGGCATCGTCGCTCATTGGACCACCTCCTCTGCACTGCGTTTTGCGCCCGCGGCACTGCGCCTGGCGCCGACATAGCGCTCGACCGCGTCGCCGATCGCCGCCGCTGCGGCGGCGCCGTCGCGATTGACGCCGCCGTCCGCCCACTCGATGCGGCAATCGCCGAACGCGATGCCGGGCTCGGCCATCACCACCAGACGGCCCTCGTAGCCGGCGGCGCGCGCCACGGCATCGAGCTTTTCCCGCGCCGTCGCATAGAGCGCGTCATTGACCCGCACGACGATATGCGGCGTCGCCCGCAGCTCGCGAAAGCAGTCGGTCGCCAGCGCCGAAATTTCGGCGAATGGCTCGCGCGCGATCAAAGCCGGGGCGAGCTTGCGCGCCACCGCCACCGCGACCTCGACGGCCTCGCATTCGAGCCGGGCCTCGATCATGTCCAGCGCCTGATGGGCCTGCGTGAGACCCGCCGCGATCCGCTCCATGGCGTCGGCGATGCGGCGCTCCGCCTCGGTCGCAGCCTCGGCTTTGGCCTCGGCATAGCCGCGGCGGTGGGCCACCGTCTCCGCTTCGGCGAGTTTCACCGCGTGCGCGGCGAGTTCGATCGTCGGCTCGGCCGGCGCGCGCTTGCCGTCGGCGGCGAAGTCGACATCGAACAGAAATTTGGTCGGCGCGCTCATCGCGACGGCACCATCGTTACCGCCCATCGCGGAAACCGGGTTCTTCGTGCGCGCTTCGCTACCGGGTTCATCAGTACACCAGCTCTTCTTCGCCGCGGGATTTCGAGATCACGATCTCGCCCTTGGCGGCGAGATCCTTGGCCAGATTGACCAGAAGCGCCTGCGCATCGTCGACCTCGCGCAAGCGCACCGGGCCCATGGCGCCCATGTCGTCCAAGAGCATCTTGGCGGCGCGGGTCGACATGTTGGAGAGGAAGAACTGGCGCACCGGTTCCGCCGCGCCCTTGAGCGCGACCGCGAGCTTTTCCTTTTCGACGTGGCGCATCAGCGTCTGCGCCGAGCCGGCGTCGAGCTTGGTGAGATCGTCGAACGTGAACATCAAGGTCTTGATGCGCTCGGCGCTCTCGCGGTTGTCCTCCTCGAGCGCGGTGAGGAAGCGGGTCTCCGTCTGCCGGTCGAAATTGTTGAAGATTTCCGCCATCACCTCATGGGCGTCGCGCCGGCGCGTCTGCGACAGGTTCGACATGAATTCGGTGCGCAGCGTCTGCTCGACGCGCTCCAGCACTTCTTTCTGAACCGCTTCCATGCGCAACATGCGGTTGACGACGTTGAGCGCCAGCTCCTCGGGCAGGATCGCCAGCACGCGCGCGGCGTGCTCGGGCCCGATCTTGGACAGCACCACAGCGACGGTCTGCGGGTATTCGTTCTTGAGGTAGTTGGCGAGCACCTCTTCCTGCACGTTGGAGAGCTTCTCCCACATGTTGCGCCCGGCGGGACCGCGAATCTCCTCCATGATGTTGTTGACCCGCTCGGGCGGCAGATATTGCTGCAACAGCCGCTCGGTGTGGTCGAAATTGCCCATCAGCGCGCCCGAAGCCGACATGCGCGACACGAATTCGAGCAGCAGATTCTCGACCAGTTGGGCCTCGATCGTGCCCATGTTCGACATCACGATCGAAAGCTGACGCAGCTCCTCGTCGTCGAGCATGTTCCAAATCTTGGCGCCGTGCTGCTCGCCGAGCGCGAGCATCAGCACGGCAGCGCGCTCGGGGCCGGTGAGTTGCCGCCGATTGGCGCTGTTCGAGGCTGCCGCACGGCTGGCGAGCGCTTCCAGCGCGCTGGTGACGTCCGTGCGGGCCGAGCCGAGTTCGGATTCTTCAAGGGGCGGCATGGTTCAAGCGGTATCGGTCATGCGATCAAGCAGCGGCGTTGCTGGTCTCGTTGAGCCATTGGCGGATGATGGAAACGGTTTCGTTCGGATTCTTGTCGGCGAGCTCGCCGACTTTCTGGACGGACTGGGCGTGAACCTGGCCCTGGATTTGCGCGACGTTCGATCATCTTGGCGGTCTTGCTGGGCTCGGCCGAGATGGCTTGGTCCGCGGCCGCCGAGGCGGCGACCGGCAGGTTCGCGCCGGCCGCGCCGTCGCCGGCGATCATCCCCGCCGGCCGCGCGATGCGCACGCGATCCTCCGGCGCAATGACGCGACGGACCAGCGGGCGGACCACCATCAGAAGCACGACGAAGCCGAGGACGCCCATCACCCCCATCTCGATCGCCCGCATGATGTCGTCCTTGGTGAATTGCAGCATCGAGAGCCAGGTCGTCGGCTCGCTGATCGGGATCGGCGGCGCCTCGGCAAAGCGCAGATTGACGACCTGCACCTGATCGCCGCGCTTGGCATCGAAGCCGATCGCCGTGCGCACCAGGGCGGCGATCTGTTCGATTTCTTCCTTGCTGCGCGGCTGATAGGTCGATTTGCCCTTGGCGTTCTTGCCGTAGGTCCCGTCGACCAGCACGGCGACCGAGACGCGGTTGACGCGGCCACCTTCGATGATCTCGGTCTTGGTGGTCTTGGAGATCTCGTAATTGACGATCTCCTCGGACTTCCGGTTCTGATCGCGCGGCACGGCGGCATTTTCAGCGCCGCCGTTGGCGGTACGCTGGTTGCCGTTGGGGACTTCGTTGCCGACGGTCACCTGATTCTCGCGGCCGTCGTTCGACGCCGAAGATTCCTCGCGAGTCTGGCTCGAGCGCACCACCCGGCTGTCGGGGTCGTATTTGTCCGAAGTCTGGGTCACGCGGTTGAAGTCGAAATCCGCGGTGAGCTCGACGCGGGCGCGGCCCGGCCCGACCACGGAAGAGACGATCGCCTCGACCTGCTCGCGCATCCGCTTCTCGAACGCCATCTGGCGCTCGTCCGCGCTGATCTCGCCGCCGGCATCGTCGCCGGCGCCGTCGGCGAGCAACCGGCCCGCTTCGTCGACGATCGACACGCGCTGCGGCTTGAGGCCGTTGACCGCGGAGGCGACCAGATGGCGGATGGCGCGCACCTGCTGCGGCTCGAGCGTGCCGCGTACCTTCAGCACGATCGAGGCGGAAGGTTCGACCTTGTCGCGCGAGAACAGCGGACGTTCCGGCATGACCAGATGCACGCGCGCGGCCTGCACGCGGTCGAGCGCGCGGATGGTGCGCGACAATTCACCCTCGAGCGCGCGCAGATTGTTGATGTTCTGCACGAAAGAGGTGGTGCCGAGCGCGTCCGATTTGTCGAAAATCTCGTAGCCCATGCCGCCGCCCTTGGGCAGGCCGCCCTCCGCGAGCGTCATGCGCAGCCGGCCGACGCGATCCTTCGCCACCATGACGATGTTGCCGTCGTTGCGCAGTTCGTATTGCACGCCCTGGCGGTCGAGCTCTTTGACGATCGCGGCGGAGTCCTCGAAGCTGAGATCGGTGAAGAGCGGGGTCATCTGCGGCGTCGTCACCCGCAGAATGAGGAAGCCGAAGAAGCCGACCAGCGCGACGGTAACGGCGAGCATCGCGGCGATGCGAGGAGCGCCAAGCGTCTTCACGAACTCGAGCAGACCTTGCACTGAGCTTCCCCCGCCGAACGAACGCGTCCTGGTCGGCAAGATTTGCCCGGTCTATGGTTAGCGGCCGGTTAACGGCGGAGGCGGGAGACGCAAATCCGCCCGCCTTCGATCGCTGTCGGCGCGACGGCGCATCGTTACCGTTGCGCCGCGGCGACGCGAAGCGGCGACCGCGCGCGGCGGCCGGCTGCTCGAGGCGGGCGATCAGGATTGCGTTACTGGCGATACTGCTGAATGCGCGTGGTGCGCAGGCCGGCGAGGCCGTGCTGGTCGATCGAATATTGCCAGGACAGAAATTCCTCGACGGTGAGCGTGTAGCGGCTGCACGCTTCTTCGAGCGACAGAAGACCGCCGCGGACCGCGGCGACGACCTCTGCCTTGCGGCGGATGACCCACCGCTTCGTTCCCGGCGCCGGCAGATCGGCGATGGTCAGCGGGGAACCGTCCGGCCCGATGACATACTTGACCCTCGGGCGATGGGGCTCAGCCATAGCAAACTCTCACGAACTCGACACACCACAAGGCTGAGACCATAAGTGTGGCCGCTTAAAATTTAGCTAAGCGCATTTGTCGATTGAAGGACTTTTTCCGCTCGAACGGCCGGGAGCCGCGTCGCCGGCCGCGCCTTACCGAGATGCGCGGATGCGCGGTCACGGCCATGCGGCCGCGGTCGGCGGCATGACCGCGCCGAGACGCGCTACAGATACTGGCTGAGAGTACTGACACTGCTGTTGAGACTGCTGATGCTGCTGTTGAGACTGCTGATGCTGCTACTGAGACTGCCGGTGGAACTGCTGCTCGAGACCGACTGGATCGAGCTCATGGGATAGTTCTGTCCGCCCATCGTTATCGTCGGCGGGCTCTGGGTGGCATTGACCGCCGTGATGGTACCCTGCACGCCCGGCGTAACTGTGAGCGCCTGACCGCTGGCGCTGGTGGCATTGATCGCCAGCGTATAATTGCCGTCCGCATAGGTCGTGCCGTTATTGCCCTGGCCGTTCCAGCTGTAGCTCTGCGCCCCGGCGCTGAGCGACACCGTTCCCGTGTAAACGGTCTGACCCGACGCGCTGGTGATGGTGACCTGGCCGGTCCCCGCCCCGGAGGCGGTGAGGCTCCATGTCGCCGGCGTGTTGGTCGCATTGGAAAGCGGTGCTGTGGTGCCGCCGACCGTGACGGTCGACCCGATCAATTGCAGCGCCGACGTCGCCTCCGAGGCCTGCTGCAGGGAGATCAGCGTCTGCAGATTGCTGTTGGTGTTGATCTGCTGCTCGACCGAAGAGAACTCGACGAGCTGTTGGGTGAATTGATTTGTATCGAGCGGGTTGAGGGGGTCCTGGTTCTGCAGCTGCGTGGTCAGGAGCTGGAGAAAGGTGTTGAAGTTGCCGGCAAGCTGTTGCGAGGCGTTGGTGGAGGACGTTGACGAGCCCGTCGTATTGGACGTGCTCGACGTTCCGGTGAGTGCCGACGTCGTGGTGGTGGAAACGGTCATGATGGCCTCGCTTCTTCCTCACGCTTGCTGACAGGCGGCCTTTTACGCTTGGACGCTTAAACCCGAATGTCGATCCCGCCGCCGAGACCGATACGGCTATAGGCTTGCGTCACCGCGACCGGCGGCAGGTCGCTGGCGGGAACGACGATCTGCGCCCGAGCCGATGGCGACCCGCTGCCGTTGTTGTTGCCGTTGTTCTGTCCGGTGAAAGATTGATCCCGCAGCGTGAACGACATGCCGTTGTCGGCGGTCTTGAGACCGGCCTGATCGAGGGCGCGTTCGAGATGCGGCTGCTGATTTTGCAGGAGCGCCAGCGTATCGGGACGGTCGACGGTGATGTGCGAGGTCACCTGGCCGTTGCCGTCGACATTGAGCTGCACGTCGATGCGTCCGAGTTCCGGCGGGTCGAGCCGGATGTCGAACTGATTGGAGCCTTCCTGCGCCCGCGCGGCGATCGCGACCGGGAGCCCGGCAATCGACACGGCGCCGGCCGCATTGGTCCCGGCTGCCGCCGTGGTGGCGGTGGCGCCGGCGCTCGTCGCAGGCGTCGCGGCGGCATTGAGGAAGCCGAGCGTATTCGGTGCCGGGTCGGCACTCGCCGCGGCGTTGGCCTTCTGCGCGTTCGGTGCGGCGGTTTGATCGGGCGTCGCCGTTGCGGTTGACGTCCCAACTCGCGCGGCGGCGGCGTGGTCGAGATCGGCGCCCGCATCGGCGCCGCCCGCGGCCGCCGGTGTCGCGCTCGGGTCGGTGGCCGCGATCTGGGCCTGTTGCGCCGCGACGGCGCCTGGCGCCTGAGGATCGGCGCCTTTGGCGGACGCGGCCGGAGCGTTGGCGCCGCCGCCCGCGTCTGTGGCGGAGGCAGCGCCATCCGCCGTAGCGGCATCCTTCGACGCCGGCGCTGAGCCCGTATCGGGCCCGGCATCCAGGAGCGCTGCGGCTTTGCCGTGCGCCTTGCCCTGCGCGCCAATCGCCGCGGCCGAAGTCGCTGGCGAGCCGGACGCAGCGGCCGCCGTCGGGGTCGTGTCGACCGTGGTGTTGGCAATCACCGCCGCAACCGGCTGCCCTGAGATACCAGCTTGCCCCTGGCTCGCAGCCGTCGTGACACTGCCGTCATCGTCGGAGGCGTCATCTTTCTTCGAATTGCCGCCGACGGTATTCGCCGCCGTCTTTCCCTGCGGCGATAGCGCGAGCGTAGGACCGCTGCCCGCACCATTCGTTGCCGCGGCAGTTGTGGCGTTGCCTGGGGCGCCCCCTGGCTGGGTGGCCCCACCGTTGGCGCTGCTCCCGTTCGTATTCGCCGCGTTCGCGTTCGTCCCGCTCGGACCGCTGCCCGCACCGTTCCCGTTACCGGCGTTGGTCGCCGATGCGCTCGCGCCGTTGGTGACCGAACTCGCGACCGGCGCGGTTGCGGAAGGGCTATTGGCCTCGCTCTGCTGGCTGGTTTGCAAGGCCGGAGTGGCGGGCGGCTGCGCGGTCGCCGACGCAGTCGCCTCGAGCAAAGCCGCGAACGGCTGCGACGTAGTCTCTTGGAGCGTGGCTGGTTGGGTCGCGGCTGGTTGCGACCATTGCGGCGGCGTATAGGATGGCGAAGCGGTAATTTCTGGCGCTGCAACTCGGCACGGCAACCTCTGCAATCCGGAACTCGGCGAAACGGTCTTGCAACCACCGGGCCAGCGCCTCCTCTGCGTCAAATCGCATGAATTCAAAGCATTAGGCCTGCCGAGCACCCGTCGCGCGGCAGCTTTTGCAGGCTCGACGGCAAGACTTGCCCAGGAAAGCTTACCCAGTTCTGTTGCCGTCGGCGTGGCGAAGCGTCGCGGCGGCGATTATAGTAAGAGAGGGAGGGCGCCATCGCCGCACATGGCGCCGCCGCAGGGAGTTTTGGCCATATGGCCACGTTGAACAGTCTCGACCTCGCGGGCCGACCGTCCGACACGCGCGTCGTCGTCGCGATGTCGGGCGGGGTCGATTCGTCGGTGACGGCGGCGCTCCTTGCCGACGCCGGCTACGATGTGGTCGGCATCACGCTGCAGCTTTACGACCACGGCGCGGCCACCCATCGCAAGGGCGCCTGCTGCGCCGGCCGCGACATTCACGACGCTCGCGCGGTCGCCGCGCGTATCGGCATTCCGCACTATGTGCTCGACTATGAGAGCCGCTTCAAGGAGGCGGTGATCGACCGCTTCGCCGAGAGCTACGTCGCCGGCGAGACGCCGGTGCCCTGTCTCGAATGCAATCAGTCGATCAAATTCCGCGACCTGCTCGACACGGCGCGCGAGCTCGGCGCCAAGGTGCTGGCGACCGGGCATTACGTCGCGTCGCGCGCGCTGCCCGGCGGCAGCCGCGCGCTGTACCGCGCGCGCGAGGTCGAGCGCGACCAGAGTTATTTCTTGTTCTCCACGACGCGGCCGCAGCTCGACCTTTTGCGTTTCCCGCTCGGCGACCGCACCAAGGCGGAGACGCGCGAGCTGGCGCGTCAGTTCGGCCTCTCCGTTGCCGACAAGCACGACAGCCAGGACATCTGCTTCGTGCCGAGCGGACATTATGCCGATATGATCGAACGGTTGCGGCCGGGCGCGGCCGCGCCGGGCGAGATCGTCGACCTCGACGGACGCGTGCTCGGCAGCCACGACGGCATCATCCATTACACCGTCGGCCAGCGGCGCGGGCTCGGCATCGCGACCGGCTCGCCGCTCTATGTCGTGCGGCTCGACGCCCGCTCCCGCCGCGTCGTGGTGGGACCGCGCGAGGCGTTGCGAACGAGCCGCATCGGGCTGCGCGACATCAATTGGCTGGGCGACGGCACGCTCGAGGAAGCGTTGGAGCGGCATCCCGAAGTCTACGTCAAGGTGCGCTCGACGCGGTCGCCGCAGCCCGCCTGGCTGCGCCGCGCGGCGGAGCACGATGTCGAAGTCGAGCTGATCGCGGGCGAGGATGGCGTATCCCCCGGCCAGGCCTGCGCGTTCTATGATGCGTCCGAAGGCCAGGCCCGCGTGCTGGGCGGCGGCATCATTGCCAACACGGTCGGTGCGGCGGGCGTCAAGCCGCTATCGGCTGCTGATCTGGTTGCGGCGCAGTGACGAGGCTGCGGTAACGAGTGCGATGACCGGGGAACTCGACAAGGCCAAAGTCACCAAGGCGTACGCGCGCTGGGCGCCGATCTACGATTTGACGTTCGGCGCGGTGTTCGAGCGCGGCCGCAAGGCGTCGGTCGCGGCGGCCGAGCGCATCGGCGGCCGCGTGCTCGAGGTCGGCGTCGGCACCGGCATTTCGCTGCCCGAATACCGCTGGACCACCCGCATCGTCGGCATCGACCTGTCCGCGCCCATGCTGCGCAAGGCCAAGGAGCGTGTCGCCGAGCACCGGCTCACCAATGTCGACGGCCTCGCGGTGATGGACGCGCAGCATCTCGGCTTCGCCGACGCGACCTTCGACGTGGTGGTGGCGCAATATGTCATCACCACCGTGCCGAACCCCGAGGCGACGCTCGACGAGTTCGCCCGCGTGCTCAAGCCGGGCGGCGAGATCGTGCTGGTCAATCATCTCGGCGCCGAAACCGGGCTGCGCTCCGACCTCGAACACTGGTTCGCGCCGTTCGCGCGCCAGCTCGGCTGGCGGGCGGAATTCCGCTGGGAGCGGTTGTCGCGCTGGGCGGCCGCGCACGGCGGCGTGCGCATCATCGAGCGCCGCGCCATGCCGCCGCTCGGGCATTTTTCGCTGATCCGGTTCGCGCGGCTGGATGGGCTGCGCAGCGAGCGTTTCGCGGCGAGCGCGGCGCAAATCTGACTGTCGAAGTCTGACCCACACGGTTTTCCTCCCCCGCTTGCGGGGGAGGGTAGGGAGGGGGGCCCGTCAGCCCTGCGCGAGCAGTCCGCGCAACAGCGCCGGCCCGGCCGGCGCCTTCGCGGCCGGCTTCTTGACCATGCGGCGGCCGAGCACGGCGACGAAGCTGTCCTTCGACATCGGCTTGGCGAACAAAAAGCCCTGGCCGATGTCGCAGCCGATGCCCTGCAGCTTGTGGCTCTCGTGCGTGGTCTCGATGCCCTCGGCCACGGTTTTCAAGTCGAAGCGCTTGGCGAGCTCGACGATGGTCTCGCACAGGCCGGAATTGACGCGGTCGAGATGGCAGTCGGTCACGTAGCTGCGGTCGATCTTGAGCTCGCTGAACGGCAATTGCCGCAGCCGCGCCAGCGACGAATAGCCGGCGCCGAAATCGTCCAGCGCCAACGAGCAGCCGAACCGGCGCAGTTCGTCGGCGACCTCGTTGGCGATCTCGAGGTCGTGCATGACCTCGTCCTCGGTGACTTCGAGAATGAGGCCCGGCCAGTTGGATGCCCGCGGCCGCTCCTCGCGCAGCATCTGTACGATCGGCAGCTTGACGAAGGCCGACGCCGGAACATTGACGGAGAGCTTGATCGTGGCGCCCAAGGCCGCGCAGTCCTCGAAGTCCCGCAGCGCGGTGAGGATGACGCGTTCGGTCAAGGCCAGCATGTCCTCTTCCTTGGCGCCGGGAAGAAAACTGCCGGGGCTGACCAGGCTGCCGTCGGGCCGCCTTGCGCGCACCAGCGCCTCGGCGCCGACCAGGCGCTTCGAGCGCAGATCGATCTTGGGCTGGTACCATTGCTCGAACCAGTTCTTCTGCAAAACCTCGCCGAGGGTGATCTTGGCCCCGTCGGCTATCGGCGCGGGCGCCTTTGATCCGAACAATTTGTGCAGCGATTGCAGCATGAGCACTTGCCCCAACGCCGGCGGACGGCGGCGTTCTCTTCGTGGGTCGTTCGAGTTATGGCCCAGGAGGTAAGGCGGCACGGTTAATTCGGCAGCCGGAACAGGGAATATCGTGTGCGAACCGTAACCGCATTCCAGACGATTTGCGGTATTGGTCGCCCGCAACACGTTTCCCGGGCGCAGCGCAGCACGCAGTGATGCGCTGCAGAACCGGGACCTTCGGAAACTCGGTGCTTGCGACGATCCCGGATCAGCAGTGCAGCATTTCATGCCGCACTGCATCCGGGAAACGGCTTAACTTGACGCCCATGAGGATCATTCGCGGGCGACGTACGGCTTGACCATCTTGGCCGGATCGACAATGCGGTCGAACTCGTCCGCGGTGACGTAGCCGAGCTTGCAGCGCCGCCGCCTTGAGCGTGAGGTCGTGCACCATCGCGTGATGCGCGATCTCGGATGCCTTGTCGTAACCGATCACCGGCACCAATGCCGTCACCAACATCAGCGAACGCTCGACATATTCCTTGATACGCTCGAGATTAGGCTTGGTGCCCTCGATCAGGAATTTGCGGAAATTCGTGCAGCCGTCGCTCAGGATCGCGATCGACTGCATGACATTCTGAATGATGAGCGGCTTGTAGACGTTCATCTCCAAGTGACCGCCGGCGCCGCCGAAGCCGACGGCGACATCGTTGCCCATCACCTGAACGGCGATCATCGTCAGCGCCTCGGCCTGGGTCGGGTTGGCCTTGCCGGGCATGATCGACGAACCTGGCTCGTTTTCCGGGATGATCAGTTCGGCGATACCCGCGCGCGGACCGCAGGACAACAGCCTGATGTCGTTGGCGATCTTGTAGAGCGAGACGGCGAGCGTGCGCAGCGTGCCGGACAGCTGCACCAGCGCGTCATGGGCGCCCTGCACCGTGAATTTGTTCGGCGCGGTGACGAACGGCAGGCCGGTCAGCTTGGCGATTGCCGCGGCGGCTGATTCGGCAAAACCCGGCGCGGCGTTGATCCCGGTGCCGACCGCGGTGCCGCCGAGCGCGAGCCGATAAACGCCCGGCAGCGCCGTCTCGAGCCGTTCGAGATCGTCGGCGAGCATGCCGGCATAGCCGGACCATTCCTGGCCGAGCGTCAGCGGCGTCGCATCCTGCATGTGGGTGCGGCCGATCTTGATGATGTCGTCCCACGCGGCAGCCTTGGCGGCGATGGCATCGTGGAGCGCCTTCACCGCCGGCACCAGCCGGTGTTTCACGCCGATCGCTGCGGCGATGTACATCGCGGAGGGGAACGTGTCGTTCGATGATTGCGACATGTTGACGTGGTCGTTGGGATGCACCGGCTGTTTGCTGCCGAGCGCCGTGCCGGCGAGCTGGCTCGCGCGGTTCGAGATCACCTCGTTCACGTTCATGTTGAATTGCGTGCCGCTTCCCGTCATCCACACATGCAGGGGGAACATGTCGTGATGCCGGCCGGCGAGGATCTCGTCGCAGACCGCGACGATCAGCGCATGCGCCTTGCCGTCGAGCCGCTTGCCGGCATGATTGGCGTCGGCCGCCGCCTTTTTCAGGATGGCGTAGGCCGTGATCATCTCGCGCGGCATCAGGTCCATGCCGATGCTGAAATACTCGAGCGAGCGCTGCGTCTGCGCGCCCCACAGTTTGTCGGCGGGGACACGGACCTCGCCGAGACTGTCGGTTTCGATGCGGAATTCGCTCATCGTGCCCTCATGTGGACGGCTGGACGGACCAAGTTCGAGCAAATAATACCAACGGCCTCTGATATTGACCCTTCATTATCGTCATTGCGAGGAGCGCAGCGACGAAGCAATCCAGGGGGCCGTGCCGCTTCCCCTGGATTGCTTCGCTTCGCTCGCAATGACGAATCACAAGTCGCCACCAAAGGCCGTTGGTATAATCTCGTCCCACGGCAAATCCTTGATCGCCGCCGCCGCGCTCACCGAGCGGGTACGGGCCGACGCGGCGGCCGTGCTCGGAATGCAGAATGTTTGACCATGCCAGCTCGGTGTAAGGATCACTCCGCCGCGCGGCGGGCGGCGACGATCTGATCCGCGGTGCGGCCGGTCAGTTCGGCCATGTGGTCGAACTTGAAGGTGAAAGTGCCGGCGCCGTGGCGGAGCGGATTTCGACGATGAGGTCGCCGATCTCCGCTTCCGGCATCATGGCGCGCACCACGTCCCAGCCGTCCCAGCCCCCGCGCGGGTGTCGAAACCGAGAATTTGGCCGCGGCTGGAACCCCGTCAGCATGAAAGATTGACAAAACACAATATACAACCATAGGGTGCGTACCGGATGGATCAGTTAGCGCCCTATGAAGTCGCTCATCAAATCGTCGTCGGCAATGATTGAGGCACTGGGAAAAGATTGTGCCGAAGTCAGAAAACTTGATCCATTGCGCAAAAGGCGAAACGAAACCAAGGCATTTCGCCGTAAGTTGCTCAAGAAATTCGGAATGACATGCGGCTATTGCAACCAAAGCCGAGCTTCGTTGAAACTTGAAGCAGCACACATTGTCCCGTTGGAAATCGGCGGGCAAACACATGAAGAGAACCTGATCATCCTTTGTTCTCAATGCCATCGAGCATATGACAGCGGCTATTGTTCGATCAATCATATGGTGCAGGCGGCAAGAGATTGGAGGGGCGGCCATCTGAATGGCTATCGACCAGCACTTCAGGAAACAATCGTGCGATTCGAACCAATAAGGGATATGCCACCGACCTCGGTTTCGGATGTTATCAGCCAGATCGGAGCTTTTCAGGTCGTCAGAAAATACGCAAAGGGATCACATTTGATCCAACAGCACTTAGCTAGTTTACCCGCCGATGATCCAGGAAAGACTAGTCTATTGATAAAGTTTGCTGAGCTGACACGCCGCCGTTCGGCAGTGGGGGTATTGGGGCGCGCGCAACATCTCCTGGAAGGAATCGATCCCGCGGAAATGTCTTCAGAGCTTAAGGCTCAATATTTTTACGAGCTTGGTTACGTGTACCTGCTGCTTGGTCGACATGGGGATGCGGGCCAAATGATGCAAAAAAGCGCCAGGGCAGCCAAGGATCGATCGGCCGGCCAGTTTGGCGTCGATTTTGTCGCCGCTTCGGCGAATCAAGCTTTGTGCGAATTAGCAACCCATGATCAGCTTACCATTGAGAAAGCTATACATCTTGTGGCACGCATGAAGCGTTTGCGGGATATTGCGCGCAACTCGAGAACGTATTGGGGCGCGAGATGGGCGTTGAATTGCGAGTGCCATATTTTGCAAATTTATATGAAGGCGAAACAATCAGACAAGGTTTGGATTCGCCTGGAACGCGTGCGGACTTGCTACTTCAATTCAGACTTAGAGAACGGATGGGATATTGCGGCTCGTCAGACGATTACCCTTCTGGAAGGTCTTGTACGAGTTCTGTTCCCGGGAAATAAGGATCAGATTGATATAGGCGTGGAGCTTTTGGCACGGGCATTTGTAACTCGTCTCGGACGTCGCCAGAGGCCTGAGGGAATACGCGACGCTGGATTTGAACTCGCGCTTGGCCTGCGGAGGAAAAACACAAGACACTTGCTTCGAATAGCAGACCTACTTGACATGGTGCTTAATATCACCGTGGATGGAACATCGGTGCTCTGGCCGTGGAGAGCGATTTGACGCTGTATCACTCCGCCGCGCGGCGGGCGGCGACGATCTGATCCGCGGTGCGGCCGGTCAGTTCGGCCATGTGGTCGAACTTGAAGGTGAAGGTGCCGGCGCCGGCGGTGGCGGAGCGGACTTCGACGATGAGATCGCCGATCTCCGCCTCCGGCATCATGGCGCGCACCACGTCCCAGCCGTCCCAGCCCGCGCGGGTGTCGAAGCCGAGAATTTGGCCGCGGCGGCCGGACAGGAGCGCGTTGATCTTCGCCGTCGCCTCGGTCGGGCAAACGATCTCGACCTGATGGATCGGCTCGAGCAGCACCGGCTGGCACTGCGGCAACGCCTCCACGACGCCGATGCGGCCGGCGATGCGGAACGCCATGTCCGAGGAATCGACGGTGTGATAGGAGCCATCGATCAGCGACACCGTGACGTCGACCACCGGGAAGCCGAGCGGGCCGTGCTTGAGGCCGTCGATGACGCCTTCCTCGACCGCCGGGATGTAGTTGCGCGGCACGACGCCGCCGGTGATCTTCTCGTCGAACGAGATGCCGGCGCCGCGCGGCATCGGCTTGATGTCGAGCACGACGTCGCCGAACTGGCCGTGACCGCCCGACTGCTTCTTGTGACGGCCGCGCTGGACGATGCCCTTGCGGATGGTTTCACGATAGCCGACCGACGGCTGACGCCGTTCGATGGCGACGCCGAAGCGGTCGCTCAGCCGCTCGGTGGTGACGCGCAAATGCATCTCGCCCTGGCCCCACAGCACGACCTCGTGCGTCTCCGCATTGTGCACGATGGTGATCGAAGGGTCCTCCTCCGCCAGTTTGGCCAGGGCCTGGCCGAGCTTCACGTCGTCCTTGCGCTCCTTAGCGGTAATGGCGATCGCCAGCACCGGCGGGTAGGCCTCGATCTTGGCGAGCGGCTTGTGCGCGGCTTTCCCGGCGCTGAGCGTGTCGCCGGTCTTGGCGCGGTCGAGCTTGGCGAAGGCGACGGTGTCGCCGGCGATCGCCGGACCGCGCTTCTCACTGCTTTCGCCGACGAGCTTGAACACGCCGGCGACGCGGCCGGCTTCGTCGTCGCCGGACAGGAAGACGGTGCCGTCGCCGGCCTGGCCCGCCAGCATGCGCGCGATCGACATCTTGCCGCCATGGGCGGTGTGCTGGGTCTTGAGCACATAGGCGACGGCGTCGCCGTTCGCCTTGACGCCGAGACGCTTGGCCGTGTCGGCGATGCCCGGCGCTTCATGACGCAACGCCTTGAGCAGCCGCAACACGCCGTTGGCGCGGCTCGCGTTTCCCATCAGCACCGGGCAGACCAGGCCGTCCCGCAGCTCCCGCGTCAGATCGTCGAACACTTTGTCGCGCGGCGGCTGGATGTCTTCGAGCAACTGCTCCATCAGCTCGTCGTCGTGGTCGGCGAGCGTCTCCAGCATGGAGAACCGCGCCGTCTTCTCGCGGTCGGCGGCGTCGCCTTCGAGCGGGACGATCTGCGAGGGCGCATGCTCCTTGTAGACAAAGGCGCGCTCGAGCGCGAGATCGACGAAGCCCGTGATGATGTCGCCGGCGAAGGTCGGGATTTGCCGCAGCACCAGCTTGGTGCGCGAGGCGCCCTGCAGCAGCTCGAGCACGTCGTGCACGCCGGCGTCGACCTTGTCGATCTTGTTGAGGAACAGAACGCGGGGGATGTTCTGATCCTCCAGCGCGCGCAGCACGAGCTGCAGCTGCGGGATTTTCTTTTCGTCCATCTCGCAGACGACCACGGCGACGTCGATCGCGGGCAATACCGCGCGCATGTCGTGGATGAACTCGACCGAGCCCGGACAATCGAGGAAGGTGTAGGGATCGCCCATGAAGTTCGCGGTGGCCACGGTGAGCTCGACGCTCATGCGGTGGTCGCGCGCTTCCTTGCTGGCGTCGCCGATCGTGCTGCCGGCCTCGACGGTGCCCTGGCGCGCGATCACGCCGGTGCGGGTGAGGATGGCCTCGAGAAGCGTGGTCTTGCCGCTTTGGAAAGGACCGACCAGCGCGACGCAGCGCGGGCCGGCCGCGCGCGCACCGTTGTTTGCGTGTGTCGCCATGACTGTCTCCCGGCGCTGACCCGTCGTTTCGGTTCGGGCGGCGGGTCGGCTCGGCGCCATCGTTTCAGGCCGAGGCGGGGCCGGTCAAGGGGCGCGACAAGGTGTGCCGACGCGTTGCGGCGCGACAGCCCAGAAGCGGCCTCGCGACGGTCAGTCGTTATTGGACGGGGTGCAGCTCCAGCTGTCCGATGCCGGCGGCGATGTTGAGCCCGAGCTGGCCCTGCACCGACAAAGGTTGCAGCGCCACCGTCCGGTTCGAGCCGCCGACCAGCACGTTGGCGCCGAGACCGGCGCCGACGGTCGCTTCCGCCTGTGCTCCGGTATAGGTGCCGGTGAGCATGCCGGAATAGCGGTTGGTTCCGGTAAATACCGTCCAGATGATTGCGGTGGCGCTGGTCACGCCGATATCGAGGCCGATCTTCGTCATCGTCCCCGTATACATTTCCGGCGGGCCGTTATTGGGTTTGAAATTACAATTCACGTTGCGCTGCGATCCGACGATCAAGCCGATGCTCGACGACAACGAGCATTCCAGCGTTCCCACCTGGATTCGGTCTTGCGCTGCGGCCGGCCCGGCGGTCGAGGCAAAGGCGGCGGCCGCGATGGCGGTCGCCGCCGCTGTTGTACGAAGCATGGGCATTCTCCCTCACCCGGCTCCCCCAAGGGGCTCGGCGGCGGATTGTAGGCGAGAATACCGGCGCCGTCTCGCGAATCCGGGCCGGGCGAGACGGGCGAGGAGCGGCTATTTCAAATTTCCGCAGAAGCGCTGGATGCGGGCGCAGGCCTCCTCGAGCGCCGTCGTCGCGGTCGCGTAGGAGATGCGAAACGCCGGCCCATAGCCGAACGGCGTGCCCTGCACCACGGCGACGCCTTCGGCCTCGAGGAGCTCGGTGACGAAATCCTCGTCGGTCGCGAGCTTCTTGCCGGTCGGCGCGGTCTTGCCGATGGTGCCGGCGCAGGACGGATAGACGTAGAAGGCGCCTTCCGGCTTCGGACAGCGGATGCCGTTGGCCTGGTTGAGCATGGAGACGCAGAGGTCGCGGCGCTCCTTGAAGATCTTGTTGTGCTTCGGAATGAAGTCCTGCGGACCGTCGAGCGCCTCGACGGCGGCCCATTGCGATACCGCGGCGGGGTTCGAGGTCGACTGCGACTGGATCGCCGCCATCGCCTTGATCAGCGGCTCCGGACCGCCGGCATAGCCGATGCGCCAGCCGGTCATGCAATAGGCCTTCGACACGCCGTTGACCGTGAGCGTGCGCTCATAGAGCGCGGCTCGAGCTGCGCCGGCGAAAAGAACTTGAAGTCGTCGTAGACCAAATGCTCGTACATGTCGTCCGCCATGACGTGGACATGAGGATGGCGAACGAGCACGTCGGTGATCGCCTCGAGTTCAGAGCGCGCATAGGCGGCGCCGGTCGGATTCGACGGCGAGTTGAAGATGATCCATTTGGTCTTCGGCGTGATCGCCCGTTCCAGCGCCGCCGGCGACATCTTGAAGCCGGATTCGAGCGTGGTCGCGACCTCGACCGGCGTGCCGCCGGCGAGCACGACCATGTCGGGATAGCTGACCCAGTACGGCGCCGGGATGATCACCTCGTCGCCGGGATTGACGGTCGCCATCAGCGCATTGAACAGCACCTGCTTGCCGCCGGTGCCGACGATGATCTGCGACGGCTTGTAGCCGAGCTCGTTCTCGCGCTTGAACTTGCGCGCGATCGCCGCCTTGAGCTCCGGAATGCCGTCGACAGCGGTGTATTTCCCCGCCTTGCCGTCGCGGATCGCCTTGATCGCGGCTTCCTTGATGTTCTCCGGGGTGTCGAAGTCGGGCTCGCCGGCACCCAGCCCGATCACATCGCGGCCGGCCGCTTTGAGCGCCCGCGCCTTGTCCGTCACCGCGATGGTGGCAGAGGGCTTGATGCTCAAGATGCGGTCCGCGAGAAAGGCCATTGTTGCGTTCTCCACGCTCAAGGTTCGGAGCGCGAGCTTGGTAAGACGTGGACCGGGCGGAGGCAAGCGTTCTGCGCCTCCCCTCGCTAAATTGTGTGGCGCGGCGGAACGCCGTGCGCGGGCGCCACGCGTAGTCGTTCAATGCTCCGTTAAGGCTCCGCTGGCCTAATGCCGCGGCTTTTGCTTTTCCGAACACGGGAAGCCGCGATGGAGCGGACGGTCGAGATGTTGCGGACCGGCGCCTGGCTGACGCGCGAGCGGGTACGGCTGGTGGCGGCGGCGGTCCTGATCGCGTCCGCCGCCGGCTTTCTCTATCTGGTCGTCACCGCGCATGGCGGCGTCGATCTGCAAGGGCGGCCGCTCGGAACCGACTTCTCCAACGTCTATGCCGCCGGCACCTACGTACTCGACGGCGATGCGCGGGCGCCGTTCGATCTGTCGCTGCAGTACGCGCGCGAACAGCAAATCTTCGGCGGCGCGACTCCGATCTATGGCTGGCACTATCCGCCGTATTTTTTGTTCGTCGCCGCCGCGCTGGCGCTGATGCCTTATGGCCTTGCGCTCGCGGTGTGGCAGGCGGTGACGTTCGGGCTTTATCTTCTGGCGGTGCGGGCGATTGTCGCCCCCTCGCTGCAGCGGCGCGCAGCTGACCTCTTCGTGCTCGGAAGAGGTGATTGGCTGCTCCTCGCCGCCGCCTTTCCGGCGGTGCTGATCAATATCGGCCACGGGCAGAACGGGTTCCTCACCGCGGCGCTGTTCGGCTTGGCGCTCGTCAAGCTCGATCGGGCCCCGCTCCTCGCCG
The DNA here is from genome assembly GCA_963836095.1 of uncultured Pseudomonadota bacterium. Taxonomy (GTDB): domain Bacteria; phylum Pseudomonadota; class Alphaproteobacteria; order Rhizobiales; family Xanthobacteraceae; genus BOG-931. The sequence continues at coordinate 331,665 of CAWIHU010000005.1, read as the reverse complement.
GCATTCTGTTCGGGCTTCTCATCTACAAGCCGCAATACGGACTGATGATTCCGCTGGCGCTGGCGGCGACCGGCCGCTGGCGTTGTTTCGCCGCCGCGGCGGCGACGGTGGTCTTGCTCAGCATCGTCACCACCTTCGCCTTCGGGCCGCAGGTATGGCAGGCGTTCCTCGATTCGACCCGCTTCACGCGTCAGGTCGCGCTCGAGCAGGGCGATACCGGCTGGTACAAAATCCAAAGCGCCTTTGCTTGGGCGCGGATGTGGGGCGCGTCCATTCCGGTCGCTTACGCGCTGCAAGGCGTGCTGTCCGTTGCGATCGCCGTCGCGCTCACCCGACTGTGGCGCAGCGACGCGGCCTATCCACTCAAGGCGGCGGCACTTTGCCTCAGTGCTATTCTCGCCACACCCTACAGCTTCGATTACGACATGATGGTGCTGGCGCCGGCCATCGCCTTCGTTGTCGCCGACGGGATTGCTCGCGGCTTCGGTCCTTGGGAAAAGACGGCGTTCGCGGCGCTGTGGCTCGTGCCGCTCGCGGCACGCAACGTCGCGCATCTGACACTGATCCCGCTCGGGGTTCCCGTCATGCTCGTCACATTCGTTCTCATATTGCGCCGCAGCAGAGTTCATCTCGCCTGCGCGCCGCTGTCATCGGCACAGATTTCTTCCAAATCGTCGCCAGGCCACGACATCGCCGCGTTCGAGTAATATACATTTTACTCGTCGCGCGATCGCGCCGTGCGAAGATTATTCGGCGGCGCTTTCGTCGGCAGCGGCATGTCCTCGGCAGTACGCGGCGGTTCCATGTTCACGCTCTACTCGATGCAGCGATCGGGCAACAGCTACAAGACGCGTCTGGCTTTGGCGCAGCTTGGAATTCCCTATCGGCTGATCGAGGTCGACATTCTCAAAGGTGAAAGCCACACGCCGGAATTCCTGGCCAAAAATCCCAGCGGCCAGGTGCCGCTTCTGGAAGTCGGGCCCGGCCGCTATCTCGCCGAGTTGAACGCCATTCTCTGGTACATCGCCGGCTCGTCCGCGCTGGTGCCGGAAGATCGCGTCGGCCGCGCCGAGGCGTTGCAGTGGATGTTCTTCGAGCAGCATAGTCTGGAGCCGAACATCGGCGCGGCCTATTTCTGGCTCACCCTCGTCAAAGGTGGACGCGACCTGCAAAGCCACGCCTTCGAGGACTGGATGGAGGAAGGCCATCGCGCGCTCGGCGTCATGGAGAAACATCTCGTATTGAATGATTTCTTCGCCGACGGCCGCTATTCCATCGCCGACATCGCGCTCTACGCCTACACCCACGTCGCGCATCTGTGCGATTTCGATTTGACCGGATTTCCCGCCGTGCGCGCCTGGCTCGCGCGCGTCGCCGAAGAGCCGGGCCATGTGACGATGGATTTCGATCCGACCGCCGTCGCCATCGCGAAATAACGCGGACTTTCGGCCGCGGGCGGCCTTCAGTTGCCGCAAAGTCACAGCCGTTCTTAATCGTCGGCGGTGCCTGCGGCGTTAACGCTTTATTAACCAAAACTCACGAAATCGCCTTTCTTCTTCAACGGCTTCGCCCAAGTCGGCGCCGATATTGCAAGGGCTGTGATTCGCAAAGGATGACGACCATGACCGAGCTGAGCGGCAATCCCGGTTTCGCGCCGCCAAGAAACGAAACGGCGCGATCGAAGCGGCGCGCGCTGGAATTGATTGCGACGCTCACGCTGACCGTCTGCCTCGTCGTCGCCGCCACCGCCGTCTCGATGGGCAATCGATTGCTCACGCGATCCGAGATGTTGCAGCACTCCTCGATATTGCCGGCGAAATCCGTTCCGCCCGCGGTGGAATGACTTGGGTGGAATGACCTGGGTCGAAAGACTTGCACGCCGGGGCCGTTTAGCCCGATCCTCGTCGCCGATTCGACGGCGCGGGCGATATGGATTTCGGAACGGTTGGACGCGGAACAGTTAGACCAAGCCGAGCTTTGCGAGGCGCTCGCAGGCGGTCAGCCGGACATAGGTGCGGACTTGGGCGCCGCCACGAACACCTCGGCCGTGCCCGCGCTCCCGCGCCATCGGACCGACACCGCGATCACGCTTGCCGACACGACGCTCGTCGCCGATCCCGCCGGCGCATTGTTTTGGCCGGACGAACAATTGCTCGTCGTCGCCGATCTGCATCTTGAAAAAGGCTCGGCCTTTGCCGCCCGCGGCGTGCTGTTGCCGCCTTACGACACGGCAGCGACGCTGGCACGGCTCGCACGACTGACGGCACGCTATGCACCGCGCCTGGTGATCGCGCTGGGCGACAGTTTTCATGACGGCGGCGGACCGCTGCGCATGGCCGCGGCCGACCGTGCGACACTGACGGGACTGCAGCGCGGCCGCGATTGGCTCTGGATTACCGGCAACCATGATCCCGATCCGACCGACGGCATCGGCGGCCGCTTCGCGGACGCGGTGGCGATCGGGTCGCTCACCTTCCGGCACGAGCCGTCGGCGCAAGCATGCGCCGGCGAGGTCGCCGGCCATCTGCATCCGTTGGCGCGCGTGGCGCGGCGCGGCCGCGCGATCCGCCGGCGCTGCTTCGCCAGCGACGGCAGGCGGCTCGTCATGCCGGCGTTCGGCGCGTTCACGGGCGGGCTCAATGTGCGCGATCGCGCGATTGCCGGCCTGTTCGGCACGCTCGCCTTCACCGCGCACATGCTCGGCGATCGCCGGCTCTACGCCTTCGCCGCGGAGCGGTGCCTGCCGGACTGAAAGACTGAAACCGCTCAATCCCGCCGGAACACGATGCTGGCGATCCAGCCGGTCAGAAGCGCCATCATGGCTGTCGCAAAGCCGTAGAGGACGCCGTGGTCGCGCGCGGCGTTGACCACGAACTGCTCGAAACCGACCTTCACGATCTCGAACGCGGAATTGGTGCGCGCGATCATGACGCCGTCGGCGAACAGTTTGACGTCGACGCCGTAGTTGCCGACCGGCACCTGCGCCGGCAGCGGGATCGCGGCGCGAAACAGCGTCGGCGTCAGAAAAGTCACGGCGTTCGGCTCCTCGATATAGAGCCCGCGCTCCTGCATCAGCCGCACCAGCGCCGCCCGGAACGGGTCGTTCGCCACCTCGCCGATGTCGTTGTGAATGAGTTCGGGCAGCGGCGTATTGGCGATGCCGAGTTGCAGCCGGCGCCGATTGTCGGCGTTGGTGATGGTTTCGATCGGGCGGTTCGCCGCAACGGCGAGATAGGACGGCGGATCGACGAAGGTGCGCGCCGCGACATTGACCCAGATGCCGACGACGCGCTGCTTGCGCCGGGTGCGCAGCGTTTCCCGCGGCCCGGTAACGGTGGCGACGATATCGTAGGAGCCGTGCCGCGACGGCGTCGGATCGCGCTCCACCGAACCGAACAGCACCAGATTCTCGCCGGTATAGCTCGACGTGATCATGACGTGGTGATTGCTCAAGACGACGACGAGGCGCTCCGCCGCGGCCGGCGCAGAGGCGGCGAACAGAGCGGCGACGACGCACGCCGCCGCGACCGCGCGCCGAGGCTCGCGCCTCATGGCGCGCCCTCGATGACGCGGATCGAGTAAAGGTCGTCCGGCCGCAGCACCAGCTCGGAGGCGAAGCGCAACCCGACCGACAGCACAAGCAGGCCCAGAAACAGCCGCAGCCATTCGCCGCGGATGCGCTGCCCGGCGTGCGCCCCGAACTGGGCGCCGATGACGCCGCCGACCATCAAAATCAGCGCCAGCACCGCATCGACGAGATGATTGGTCGCCGCGTGCAGCACCGTCGCCGACGCCATGGTGAGGAAGGTCAGGACCATCGAGGTGCCGATCACGGTCGCGGTGGGCACCCGCAGCAGATAGATCAGCATCGGCACCAGGAGAAAGCCGCCGCCGATGCCCATGATCGCCCCGATGAAGCCGATGATGAAGCCGATCGCCACCACCGGGATCGCCGACACGTAGATCTTCGAGCGCTTGAAGCGGACCTTCAACGGCAGCCCGTGAAACCAGACATGGCTGCCCGGCCTACGGAGCTCGACCGGCTTGCCCTGCCGGCTGCGGATGATGGCGCGTGCGGCCTCGCCGACCATCAACGCGCCGACGACGCACAACAGTGTCACGTAGGACAGCCCGATCATCAGATCGAGCTGGTCGAGCGCGCGCAGCCAGGTGAACAGCGCGACGCCGCCGGCGGTGCCGACGATACCGCCGGCGAGCAGCGTGAACGCGAGCGTGCCGTCGAGCGCCTTGCGCCGCCAATAGGCGATCGCCCCGGAAAAGGAGGAGGCCGCCACATGCGTGGTAACGCTCGCCACCGCCACGGCCGGTTGAATGCCGATGAAGATCAGGAGCGGCGTCATCAGAAATCCGCCGCCGATGCCGAACATGCCGGAGACGAACCCGACCGCAATGCCCATCGCGAACAGGAGGAAGACATTGACCGGAAGATCGGCGATCGGAAGATAAATCTGCACGAATCGGGGACCGGGCGTTGGGGACGCGACTCCAACCCTTCTACCCGCGTACCGGCTTCCAGCATACCGGTCGCGCGCGATCGGCAGGAAATGTGATGATGCTTGGTGAACTTCTCAGCGGCGCGCCGACGCCTTCGCCCGAACCGGCGGGTGTGAAGCTCAGTCGACCTTGGTCGTGTCCGCCGGCGGCGTTTTCGCGCCGCTCACCCGCGGTCTCGATCTCGCTGCCGGCGTCGCGCTCGCGGGCGAATTCCAGGCGGGCGGAACTTTGACCGTAATCGCTTCGACCGGCTGCGGCTCTGCCCGCCAAGCCTGCACCGCCAGGCGCGCCGCGGCAAGCGCCCCGCGGTCAAGGTGAGATGCGACTTCGTCGCGTTTCTTGGCGGCGTCGTTGTCGCCCTGTTTGGCGGCGAGGAAGAACCATTTGTAGGATTCGGCAAAACTCTGGTCCACGCCGATGCCGCGCGCATAGAGGATGCCGAGATTGTACTGGCTGTCGGTGAGGCCACGGTCGGCCGCGGCGCGGAACCAGTGCGCGGCGGCGTGATAGTCGGACGCGCCGTCGATGCCTTCGGCGTAAAGCACCGCGAGATTGTGCATGGCCTTGCCGTGACCCTGGTCGGCCGCGGCCCGGTACAGGTCGCGCGCCGCGGCGAGGTCCTTTTTGACCCCGAGGCCCTTTTCGTAAAGGCTGCCGAGGCGGAACTGCGCCGGGGCAAGCCCCATTTTGGCGGCGCGATCGAGCCAATGCGCGGCTTCTTCGTTGTTCTGCGCCACTCCGCGGCCTTCGGCGAAGTGCGTCGCGACCTCGTAAGCGGCGGCCGGATCGCCGCCGAGCGCCGCCGCGCGCAACGCCGGCCCACCGATTGTTGCAGGCAGCTTGTCGTCGAGGCCGCCGGCGGCAGGCGAGGGAAGTGGGGTCGGCGCCGGAACTGCCGGAGCGCTCGGCGATGCCGGGCGCGGCAGCGAACCGGTAACGTCGGGTGCCGACCATTGCGTCGCCGCCGTGTTCATCCCGGCGTCGATCGCATCGCCGGCCGGCGCGCCCGCGACGGCGGCCGTTTCGCGGGGCGTTTCTTGGGCCGTCGGCAACGGAACCGGCCCGTCATTGAGTGACTGCCGTCGGGGTTTTACGCCCGTTGTTCCTCCCGACGCGGGCGGTTCCGGAGCAGTGTTCGGCGGCGCGGCCGCATTCGCGGGCGGCTGGACGGGCGCAACCGTCAGCGGCGACGTCGTCGGCGCCGGGGCGGACGGCTTCGCCGGACCGGAACCCGGCGATCCTGAGGCATTCGGCGCCCCCCGCTCCATCTGTGCGTCGGACGGCCCGCCGGCGCCATCCTCGAACCACCGCGAAGCGATATGCACGACGCCGACGATCAGAACCACGACCGCAGCGGCGACGAGCAGCGGGCGCAGGCGCTGCGGCAGATTTTTAGTTACGGCGGCTACGCTTGCGGCGGCCTCGGAGCGCGGAGCCTGCTCCGATGTGTCGAGCGCAGCCGTCCGTGCGGCACGGCGGGCGGCGGCGATGAAATCGGACTTGCTGCCGGGGTCGGCAATGACCGGCGGCTTGGCGCCGACCGCGGCTTCGGAGGCCGCGATCCGGTCGGCCGCCGAGGCCGGCTGACGGGAACGGCCGCTGGCGGAGCCCGGTTCGAGCGGATGGTCGGGAGGCAGATTGGGATCGATGGGGGGGCGGGGCGCCGCGGCGCGGGACGCGGGCTCGACCTGAGTCGATTTCGGCATCGCAGCGGGCATCGCGGGCGCGGCAGAAGCGGCCTTGGGCGCGGGCGGTGCTGGCGGCGAAGGCTGCGGAATTGCGGAGGCTTGCAATGATTGGGCTTGCGATGATTGCCCCGGCGCGAGCGCCGCCGGCGACGCCGGCACCTTGTCGCCGGTGCGCAGGCCGCTTTCGATGGTGGCGAGGCGATCGACCACGTGCTCCACCGTCCCTTGGACGGCTTCGAGCGAATCCTGGGTGCGGCGCTCGCTCTGCTTGATCTGCGCGACATCGCGCTGGATGTCGCCGCCGAGAACGATCTTGCCGTCGCCGCTCTTGCTGCCGCGCAGCTGGTCGAGAAGCACGAGGAGATCGGCCAGCCCGCGTTCGACGCCCGCGAGCTGCCCGAGGCGGGCATCGGACGCGTCGAGCCGCTTGACCAGCATGGCGATGCGGTCTTCGAGGTGGGCGAGGGCGGCGTGATCGGTGTGGGTCAGCTGGACCCATTCCAGCTTTTCGATCAGCCCGGCGAGCAGCTTTTCCAGTTCGCGCGGAACCGCCTGCCCGGCCTCGGTCGACGCATTGAGCGCGCTCGCCAGCGTATCGAGGCGGCTCTCCAACGCCGATATGGCGTGGCCGCTCGCCGCGGTGTTGGCGAGGCTGTCGACTTTGGCCGCCAGCGCCCGCACGTCTTCCGCGACTTTGGCAAGCGCGTCGTTGGAGGCGACGTGCGAGACGATCCCGCGCAGCGCGCCGATGGCAGTCTCGAGCTGTTGCAGCGCCGCCGGATCGTCCTTGGCGGCGATCAAATCGACCTTGTGCGCCAGCGCCTTGACGGCTTCATCGACGCCGACCAGGCTTTCGGCCGTGGTCAGGCCGCGCAGCGACTCGCGCACGTCGGCTAGACCCCGCTCGAGCCCCGCCAGCATGTGGCTATCGACGCCGGATTGGCGGCTGTGGTCGATCCGCTGGGCCAGCGCCTTGACTTCGATCTCGAGCGATTCCACCGCACGCCGCGGCAGGGCTTCCGTGATCAATTTGCCGATCTCGGCGAGGTCGTCGCGCAAGCCGGCCATCGCCTTGTCGAGATTGTTGCCTGGCCGCAGCGTCTCGATCTGCGCCGTCAATTGGCGCAACTGCCGCTCGAGCCCGGTGAGGTCGATCGCGGGCTCGGACATGCGCTCGAACCGCCGGCCTTCGGGGCGCGCGGAAGAAACGTCTTCCGCCGACAGCGGCGATAGAGGTGGCGCAACCGGCGCCTGTTCCTCGCTGTCGAGCGCACGCTGCCGCGCGGTGATTTCGGCGACCGCTTGCTCGATCGATATTTCCTGGTTGCCCATCGGCACGGCGGCGCTTGCCGACGGCGTGCCGGCCGACGCCATCCCAGCAAGCGGCGTGCGCTCCGGCATAGCGTCGCCGGCGCGGCGCGGCGGCGCGCCGGTCAGGCGCGACAGTGATTCGTCATCCGCATCGCGCGGCGCTTGCGGCCAGGGGCGCTGCGCCGGCGCCGGACGCGGCGCGGCCATGCTGGCCCGCGCCAAGCGTTCGACCTGCCGCGACAGATCGTCGAGACGGGCGCCGACCTCTTCGCGCTCGTGGTCGCGCTCGCGCTCGCGTTCGCGGCGGACATGATCGGCATGTTCGCGCCGCGGCGCCTCGCGGTAGGGCGCGCCAGCGTGGCGGCCGCGCGGCGCGTAGTCCCGGTCGTTCCGTTGAAAGTCTTGCTGGTGAAAGTCTTGCTGGCGAAAGTCTTGCTGGTGAAAATCCTGGTCGAAGTTTGGATGAAAATCTTCGCGGACGTGCGGGCGAAGGTCATGCTGCCATCGCGCCGCCCGCTCGTGCGCAAGCGGCGGAGAGCGCAGCGCTCCGCCGATATCGTCGTCGTCCGCCGGCTCGATGACGCTGTTGAGCCATTCGCCGACCGACATGCCGGAGCGGCGCGCGGCCGCGCGCGCAGCCTCGCGCGCTTCCGGACGGAGACCTCTCAGATTCCACGGACCGCCCGATTTCATTCTCACATCCAAACACCGTGCGAGGAGCGAGATGTGCCCCGATCAAGCCGCTGGTCACCGACAGATAAACGTAACGGGCGCGGTCCTCTGTCCTCGACGCCGACTTTTCAGGATTACCGTAAACAACGGGTTAAAGAACCGGGTTCTCCGTTACCGCGAAACGATTTTCGCCGCCGTACCTCCAGAACGGCGGCAATCATGCAATAATCAGCGTGGCGTAACGGTAACGGTAACGCGCTGCGCATGTGAGCAAAAAATACGCAGTACAAATTCGCGTCCCGTAACCGTTACAGTTGCCCGTTACGTCTTTCGCCGGGACCGGAATTGATGCGAACTGGTCGGGCGCGACATCTGCAGGTGGCGTCGGACTGATGATGCGGCACGCTGATCAATCTGTTGCGGACCAAAAAAGAGCGGCCAATACCGCTCGCGCCGACGGCAAACATGCGCCGGCGATGGCCGCAGCCGATACCAGCGCCGAAGCGCTGATGACGATCGGAGAAGTCGCGCGCGAATTCGGCATGACCTTGCGCGCGCTGCGCTTCTACGAAGCAAAACGCCTGATCAAGCCGGAGCGTCACGGCGCCATCCGTCTCTACGGCCGCCACGACCGCGAGCGCATCACCCTCATCCTCACCGGACGGCGGCTCGGCTTCACGCTCGCGGAAATCAGGGAACTGGTCGGCAAGCCCGAGGGCGACGGCCTGCATCTCACCCGCCAGCAATGCGTGGAGCAGATCAATCTCCTGGAACAACAAAAGCGCGGCCTCGAAAAAGCGATCGCCGAGTTGCGGCAGATCTACTCGTCGTTTTATCAGAAGCTGCTCGACGAGGCCGCACCGCGGCGCAACGCCGCCGGATAGGCTCCGAGGTCGCCGGCGCGGACCAGAAGCCGAATTACCGCAACGCCCTGAAGCATCAGCCTTACCGACCCGCGCCGGCCGGCCTCGGACCCGATGGCCGGCGGGCGATGAATTTCCGTCTTAATCGCCGGCGAAAATCGGCTACATTCTACCGTATGCAGTCCGGCCCGCTGAACGATCGGCGGGCGCCGTGCCGAGGAAGACAATCATGCCGAGCTACAAGGCCCCCGTCGACGACGTCATGTTCCTGTTGAGCGACGTTTTTCACATCGATCGCTACAATAACCTGCCGGGCTTCGCCGACGCCACGCCCGACCTCATCGAGGCGGTGCTCGCGGAGGCGGCGAAGTTCTGCGAGGACGTGCTCACCCCGCTCAACCGCGTCGGCGACAAGGAAGGCTGCAAGCGCCACGGCGACGGCTCGGTATCGACGCCGACCGGGTTCAAGGACGCCTACAAGCGCCTGACCGAGGGCGGCTGGATCGGCGCCGCGGCGCCGGCCGAATACGGCGGCCAAGGCCTTCCCGTGGCGCTCAGCCACGCCATCGGCGAATTTCAGTGCGCGGCGAACATGGCCTTCGCCATGTATCCGGGCCTGACGCAGGGCGCCGCCGCGGCGATCGCCACCCACGGCTCGGCGGAGCAGAAAGCGCTCTATTTGCCGAAGCTCATCGCCGGCGAATGGACCGGCACGATGAATCTGACCGAGCCGCAATGCGGCACCGACCTCGGCCTGGTGCGGACCCGCGCGACGCCGCAGTCGGACGGCACCTACAAGATTACCGGCACCAAGATTTTCATTTCCGCCGGCGAGCATGATCTCGCCGGCAACATCGTGCATCTGGTGCTGGCGCGCATCGACGGCGCGCCCGAGGGCACCAAGGGTATTTCACTGTTCATCGTGCCCAAATTCATGCCGGGAGCGGACGGCGCGCTCGGCGCGCGCAACGGCGTCTCCTGCGGCTCGATCGAAGAGAAAATGGGCATTCACGCCAACTCCACCTGCGTGATGAACTATGACGGCGCGACCGGATGGCTGATCGGCGAACCAAACCGCGGCCTCGCCGCCATGTTCACGATGATGAACGAAGCGCGGCTCGGCGTCGGCGTGCAGGGGCTGGCTTTGTCCGAGGTCGCCTATCAGAACGCGGTGATCTACGCCAAGGAGCGGCTCGCCGGACGCGCTTTGACGGGACCCAAGTTCAAGGACAAGCCGGCCGATCCGATCATCGTCCATCCCGACGTGCGCCGCATGCTGATGACCATGCGCGCGTTCAACGAGGCGGCGCGCGCGCTGGTGTTGTGGACCGCGCTCAAGAGCGACGTCGCCCATCGCTCCGACGACGCCAAGGAGCGGCAGGCGGCGGACGATCATATGGGCCTGCTGACGCCGGTGATCAAAGGCGTGCTCACCGACCAGGGCTTTGCCAACACGGTGATGGCGCAGCAGGTGTTCGGCGGTCACGGCTACATCGCCGAGCACGGCATGGAGCAGTTCGTGCGCGACGCGCGCATCGCCATGATCTACGAGGGCGCCAACGGCATTCAGGCGCTCGATCTGGTCGGCCGCAAGCTGCCGCGCGACGGCGGCCGCGCGTTGCAGGCGTTCTTCGCCGAGGTGCAGGCCTACATCAAGGAGCACGCCGGCGACGCGGCGCTGGAGCCGTTCGTCAAGCCGCTCGGGCAGGCGCTCGGCGAATTGCAGCAGGCGACGATGTGGTTCGTGCAGAACGCGCTTCACCAATCCGGAAAACGCCGGCGCCGGCTCGACCGATTACATGCATCTGTTCGGCCTGGTCGCGCTCGGCTACATGTGGTGCCGCATCGCCGAAGCGGCGAAGGCGAAAGCGGCGGCCGGCAACGGCGCCGGCGAACGCATGGCGGCGAAGCTCACCACCGGCCGCTTCTTCGTCGAACGCATGCTGCCGGGCACCTCGACCCATCTCGCCCGCATCAAGGCCGGCGCCGCGAGCACGATGGCGCTGCCGATGGAGGCGTTTTAGGTCTCGTCATTGCGAGGAGCGATAGCGACGAAGCAATCCAGTGGGCCGTGCCGCTTCCCCTGGATTGCTTCGCTTCGCTCGCAATGACGGGTTTTGTTTGCTCGCGCTCAGTGCATCGCCTCCTTGATCAGCTCGTCCGCCGCTTCGGCCAAGAGCGTATCGGCGGCCTCGCCGTAGACCGTCTCGCGCCCGATCTCGAGCATCACCGGCACGGCGAGCGGCGAGACGTGGTCGAGCGGGCGATGAACGATGTGGCCGCGGATGCGCGCCAGCATCTCGCCGAGGCGGCGCACGTCCAATAGGCCGGTCGCGGCGTCGGCGCGCGCGGCGCGCAAGCAGCATGTGGTCGCTCTGGTGCGTGCGCAGCACGTCGTAGACCAGATCGGTCGAGATCGTGACCTGGCGGCGGGATTTTTCTTCGCCGGGAAAGCGGCGGTCGATCAGGCCGGCGATGATGGCGCAGTTGCGGAACGTGCGCTTCATCAGCGAGGATTCCGCGAGCCAGGCCTCGAGATCGTCACCGAGCATGTCCTGGTCGAACAGAAGTTCGAGCGAGAGGTCGCCGCGCGCGATGTGCGCCGCGACGTCGCCGATGCCCCAGACCGCGAGCGCGTATTCGTTGGCGACGAACCCCATCGGCTTCATGCGCGCGCGCTCGAGCCGCCGCGTCAGCAGCATGCCGAGCGTCTGATGCGCCAGGCGGCCTTCGAACGGATAGCAGACGAGATAATTTTTGCTGCCGCGTGGAAAAGTCTCGATCAGGAGTTCGCGGGCGCCGGGCATCTGCGAGCGCCAATTTTGGATTTCCAGCCACTCGCGGACCTGCGCCGGCAGTTCGCGCCAGGCGCGCGGATCGGCGACGATCTTGCGCACCCGCGCGGCGAGATAGGTCGAGAGCGGGAATTTGCCGCCCTCATAGGCGGGGACCTTGGGGTCTTCCGCGGCCGCGCGCGACACATAGACCTCGTCCTCGACCAGCGTCTCGTATTTGAGCACCTCGCCGGCGAACACGAAGGTGTCGCCCGGCACCATGGTCTCGACGAAATATTCCTCGACCTCGCCGAGCAGCCGGCCGCCGCGCGGGATCATGCGCGAGGCGCGCGAGCGCACCAGGCGGACTTTCAGCATGTCGGCCTCGACGATGGTGCCGACATTGAGCCGGTAGCGCTGCGCCACGCTGGGGTTGGCGATGCGCCAGCGTCCGTCCTTGCCTTGCCGGATGCGGGCGAAGCGCTCGTAGGCCTTGAGCGCGTAGCCGCCGGTGGCGACGAAATCGACCACCGAGTCGAAATCCGCGCGCGTGAGGCCGACATAGGGCGCCGCGGTCGTCACTTCGGCATAAAGCTCGTCGCTCGAGAACGGCGCGCCGCAGGCGCAGCCGAGCACATGCTGCGCCAGAACGTCGAGCGCGCCGAGGCGCAAGGGTGGCGTGTCCTGGGCGTTCTCGGCGATGGCGTCGAGCGCGGCGCGGCATTCCAGCACTTCGAAACGGTTCGCCGGCACCAGCACGCCTTTCGACGGCTCGTCCATGCGGTGATTGGCGCGGCCGATGCGCTGCAGCAGCCGCGACGCGCCCTTCGGCGCGCCGACATTGACGACGAGGTCGACGTCGCCCCAGTCGACGCCGAGGTCGAGCGAGGAGGTGCAGACCACGGCGCGCAGCCGGCCGGCGGCCATCGCGGTCTCCACCTTGCGCCGCTGCGCCACGTCGAGCGAGCCGTGATGCAGCGCGATGGCGAGATTGTCGTCGTTGATGCGCCAGAGATCCTGGAAAATGAATTCGGCCTGGCTGCGGGTGTTGACGAAAACGAGCGTGGTGCGGTGCGCCTTGATGAGGCGGTAGATTTCTTCCAGCGCGTGGCGCGCCGAATGACCCGCCCACGGCAGCCGCTCCTTCGTATCGAGCATCGTGACATCGGGCGCGGCGCCGCTCGCGGCGATGACGATATCGGCGCGCGCGGCGCCCGCGCGTTGCGGCACCATGAAGCGCGCAAGCTCCTCCGGCTCCGCCACGGTCGCGGACAGCCCGACGCTGGTCAGCTGCGGCGCGATGCGAAACAGCCGGGCGAGGCCGAGCGAGAGCAGATCGCCGCGCTTCGAAGTGACCAGCGCATGCAGTTCGTCGAGGATCACGCGCTCGAGGGAGCCGAACAGATAAGGCGCATCGGCGGAAGCGAGAAGCAGCGCCAGCTGCTCCGGCGTGGTGAGCAAAATCTCCGGCGGGTCGCGGCGCTGGCGCGCCCGCTTCGAGGTCGGCGTGTCGCCGGTGCGCGTTTCGATGCGGACCGGCAGCCCCATTTCCTTGACCGGCGCTTCCAGATTGCGGGCGATATCGACCGCCAGCGCCTTGAGCGGCGAAATGTAGAGCGTGTGCAGCCCGCCCTCGCGGCGCAAGTCGCGGCCGGTGCTTCTCAGTTTTCCTCCCCCGCTTGCGGGGGAGGTCGCCGAGCCAAGGGTCCGGCCCGAAGTGGCCGGCCCGATGACGGCTCCGCGAGGCGGGAGGGGGCAGGTCGGTGCCGCCGTGGCGCCCGAGGGCCCCCTCCCTACCCTCCCCCGCAAGCGGGGGAGGAAAAGTGGGTGCGCGGGTAAGCCCACCACTTAGTTCCACCAAACTCGGCAGAAAACCCGCCAGCGTCTTGCCGCCGCCGGTCGGCGCGATCAGCAGCACCGAGCGGCCGGCTTCGGCTTTGGCGAGGAGTTCGAGCTGATGGGCGCGGGGCGTCCAGCCGCGGCTGGCGAACCAGCGCGCGAACGTGTCCGGAAGGATCGCGGCGCGTTCGAGAACGGTCACCCGATAGAAGTAGCTATCGCGGGCTATGGGGTCGAGGCCTGCGCCACCACGACGAGGCTGTCGACCGGCACGCCCTTCTCGGTCCGTACCGTTGCCGCGGCGAGAAGTAGAGGCGCGAGGCCGGCCGCGGCGAGCACGTCGCGGATGTACCGTGCGCCGTGGGCGTAGCGCAGCGTCGGCAAGAGTTTTGCGCCGTCGCCGCCATGGGTCTCGACCGTGAAGGCGACGACCCCGCCCGGCGCGAGCACGCGCGCGATCGCGGCCGTGATCGGCGCGAGGTCGTTGACATAAACGAACACATCCGCGGCGAGGACCAGATCATAATGCGCACCGTCCGCTGCCTCGTCGGCGAGGAAAGCGGCGATGTCGGCGGCGACGAGGCGGTCATAAAAACCCTTCGCCTCCGCCTGGGCGATCATCGCCGGCGACAGATCGACACCGACGAGACGATCGGTGCAGTCACGAAACGCGGCGCCGCCGAGCCCGGTGCCGCAGCCGAGATCGAGCGTCGCGGCGAAGTGCAGCGGCCGGCCGGCCGGGCGCATCGCGGTTTCCACGGCATCACGCAGCACGGCCGGGCCGCGATAGCTCAGGCGCTCGGTCAGCGCCGTATCGAAGCGCCCGGCATATTGGTCGAACAGCCGGCGCACATAGCTTTCGCTCATCGCCGGCGTCGGCTCGCCGGCGCCGAGCCGGGCGAGCTGCAGCCGCGCGCCGTGATAATCCTCCGGGTCGGCATCGCGGGCCTGCGCGAACGCGGCTACGGCGCCGTCGCGGTCGCCAAGCCGGTCGCGGATGGCGCCGAGCGCGAACCAGGCGGTGGCGAAGCGCGGCACGAGTTCCACCGTCTGCGCCAGAATATCCGCCGCGCCGATGAAGTCGCCCTGCGCTGCCTGATCGAGCGCCCATTTGTAGCGGCGGTCGGCGATGAGATCGCCAGAGGACACGAACAGCGGGCCGGTGTCGGACATGGCCCGGTCATATCCGGTAACCGCCTGCCCGGTAACTGCTTCCGAAATGAAGGCTGAAGTTTATCTAATGCGCATGCGCCCCGAAGACCTTCTCCTGCCGACGCCGGCCGGCGTCTGTTGCAAGCGCGGCTCCTTCCATATCGATCCGACGCGCCGGGTCGAGCGGGCGCTGATCACCCATGCGCATTCCGATCACGCCCGCCCCGGCCACGGCGCGGTACTGGCCACGCAAGAAACCCTCGACCTGATGCGGCTGCGTTACGGCGAGGATTTCGCCGGCACCACCCAGACGGTGGCCTACGGCGAGAGCCTCGATCTCGACGGCGTCAAAGTGACCTTCCATCCCGCCGGGCATGTGCTCGGCTCCGCCCAGATCGCGGTCGAGGCCGAGGGCCTGCGCATCGTCGCCTCCGGCGATTACAAGGACGTCGCCGATCCAACCTGCGCGCCGTTCGAGCTGCTGCCGTGCGACGTCTTCATCACCGAAGCGACCTTCGCCTTGCCGGTGTTCCGCCATGGCGATCCGGACGAGCAGATCGGCAGGCTGTTGCACTCGGTCGCGGTGTTTCCCGAACGCGCGCACCTCGTCGGCGCCTATTCGCTCGGCAAGGCCCAGCGGGTGATCGCGCTCTTGCGCAAGGCCGGCTACACGCCGCCGATCTATCTGCACGGCGCGATGGAGGCGATCACCGTCTACTATGTCTCCCGCGGCATCGCGCTCGGCGAATTGCGCCCGGTGCGCGGGACGAGCAAGGCGGAGCTTGCCGGCACCATCACGCTGTGCCCGCCGTCGGCCTTGAATGATCTCTGGACCCGCCGCTTTCCCGAGCCGGTCGCCGCCTTCGCCTCCGGCTGGATGCGGGTACGGGCGCGGGCGCGCCAGCACGGCGTCGAGCTGCCGCTGGTCATTTCCGACCACGCCGACTGGGACGGGCTCACCGCGACGATCGCCGCGACCGGCGCCGGCGAAATCTGGGTCACCCACGGCCAGGAAGACGCGCTCGTCCATTGGTGCACCACGCGCGGCCTGAAAGCGCGTCCGCTCGACATCGTCGGCTACGGCGACGAAGAGGAGGAAACCGAGGCAACCGAAGCGGTCGGTGAGGCGGAGGCATGAACCGCTTCGCCGAACTTCTGGATCGCCTCGCCTACGAGCACAGTCGCAACAACAAACTTAGGCTGATGACGGATTATTTCCGCTCGACGGGCGATCCCGAGCGCGGCTGGGCATTGGCCGCGCTGACCGGGGCTTTGAGTTTCCAATACGCCAAACCGGGCCTCGTGCGCAGCCTGATCGCCGAGCGCACCGATCCGGTGCTGTTCGCGCTGTCCTACGATTATGTCGGCGACCTCTCCGAGACCGTCGCGCTGATGTGGCCGACGCGCCCAGGTTCTTCCTCTCCCCGCTTGCGGGGGAGGTCGCGAGCGAAGCGAAGCGGGAGGGGGCAAGCGTTCGCTGCTTGAGCAAACGTCCCAGCCGCAAGCCCCCTCCCTACCCTCCCCCGCACGCGGGGGAGGAAAGCCTGCGGCGGCGGGGGAGGGGAACTGCAACTCACCGAAGTCATCGAGACGCTCGCCACCCTCGGCAAAGCGGCGTTGCCGCAGCAACTCGCCCGCTGGCTCGATCAGCTCGACGAAACCGGGCGCTGGGCGCTGATCAAGCTGGTCACCGGCGCGCTGCGGGTCGGGGTGTCGGCACGGCTGGCGAAAGCCGCGGTCGCGGCGCTCGGGGCCGGCGATGCGCAGGACATCGAGCTGATCTGGCCGAGTCTCGCGCCGCCTTATGTCGAGCTGTTCGCCTGGCTCGAAGGCCGCGGCGACAAGCCGGCCGGCGGCGGGCCGGTGGCGTTTCGGCCGCCGATGTTGGCGCATGCCCTCGAAGTCGAAGACCTCGCCGGCCTCGACCCCGCTGCGTTTATCGCGGAGTGGAAATGGGACGGTATTCGTGTGCAGGCGGCGGCCGGCCAGGGCCACGGCAAGACGACGGCCCGGCTCTATTCGCGCACCGGCGAGGATATTTCCAAAAGCTTTCCCGATCTCCTCGACGCCTTCCATCTGCCGGGCGCGATCGACGGCGAACTTCTGATCGTGCGGGACGGTCGGGTGCAGTCGTTCAACGTGCTGCAGCAGCGGCTCAATCGCAAAACCGTCACACCGAAGCTGCTGGCCGAATTCCCCGCGCATCTGCGCGCCTATGACCTCCTGGCCGACGGCGACGAGGATTTGCGCGCGCTGCCGTTTGCCGAGCGCCGCGCCCGGCTGGAAGACTTCGTCACGCGGCTCGGCGACCCGCGCGTCGATCTGTCGCCGCTCGTTGCGTTCGCGAGCTGGGAGGAACTGACGGCGGCGCGCAGCAACCCGGCGGCGGCCGGGGCGGGCGCGGATGCCGAAGCGGTCGAGGGCGTCATGCTCAAACGGCGCGACGCGCCGTACCTGCCCGGCCGGCCCAAAGGGCCATGGTGGAAATGGAAGCGCGACCCGTTCATCATCGACGCCGTACTGATGTACGCGCAGCGCGGCCACGGCAAGCGTTCGTCCTATTACTCCGACTATACCTTCGGCGTCTGGACGCGCGGCGAAGAGGGCGACGAGCTGGTCCCGGTCGGCAAGGCCTATTTCGGCTTCACCGACGAGGAATTATTGCAGATCGACCGCTTCGTCCGCCGCAACACCACCGACCGGTTCGGCCCGGTGCGCGAGGTGTTGCACGAGCCCGATCAAGGTCTGGTGCTGGAAGTGGCGTTCGAGGGGCTGCAGCGCTCGACCCGCCACAAATCCGGGCTGGCGATGCGCTTCCCGCGCATCAGCCGGCTGCGCTGGGACAAGCCGCCGGCAGAGGCCGACCGGCTGGAGCTGTTGGAAGGCATGCTCGCGCGTATCGAGCACGGACGGCCGTCGTGACCGGAGCGGCCGCTGCGGCACCCCACAAGGCAAGACTGCGCCGGGGCCGTCATGGCGATCTGGCCGCGCTGATCGCCATCGAGACCGCGGTCTTCAAGACCGACCGACTGTCGCGACGAAGCTTCCGCCATTTCCTGGCGTCGCCGGCCGCCGCGCTGATCGTCGCCGAGGACGGCAGCGAAAGGCTCGCCGGCTATGCGCTCGTGCTTTTTCCACCGCGTTCTTTGCTCGCCCGCCTTTATTCCATCGCAGTCGCGCCCCACCTTGTGCGGCGAGGCCTCGGGCCATTGTTGCTGGCGGCGGCTGAGGACGCCGCCAAGCGCCACGGCCGGGAGGCCATGCGTCTCGAAGTTCATGAACACAACACGCGAGCGATTGCGCGCTACGAAAAATCGGGCTACCGATTTTTCGGCAGGCATTGTGATTATTATGGCGACCACGGCGATGCCCTGCGCTTCGAGAAGCTCTTCGATGTCCGGCGTTAGCCCCCGCGCCGTGCCGCATAAAATGCCGCGCCGCTCCGCAGACGAACGCATGATCAATCTTCGCTCGCGCGTCCGGGACTAGAAAGGGACCCATCCATGACCGGCTGGGTCATCCTGGTCGACCAGCCCCGCGATCTGCCCAACGCCGAAACCCCGCACAAGGTCATCACCACGAGCGATTACCTGGCGCGGCCGCGCCTGTTCGAGATGGGGCGGCCGAAGCTGGTCAACCTGTCGCGCTCCTACGCCTACCAGTCGAAGGGCTATTACGCGTCGCTGCTTGGCCGAGGCGCGCGGCCACCGGGTGGTGCCGACCGTCGAGACCATGCTCGAGCTGCGCGAGCAGAAGCTCTACGAGCACGCGCTGCCGGAGCTCGAGGACGAGCTCAACCGCTGCGCCCGGCGCGCCGACTATCAGCCCGATGCGCCGTTCCGGCTGCTGGTCTGCTTCGGCATCGCCCGCGATACCCGCTTCGAATCGTTCGGCCGGCTGTTGTTCGACTGGTTCCGCTGCCCCGCGCTCGAAGTGACCGTCGACCCCGGCACCTGGCTCTCGATCGACCGCATCCGCCCGCGCAACATCACCCGGCTCGCCAACGGCGAGGGCGAATTCTTCCGCGAGTCGCTGCACAATCACACCAAGCGGGAATGGCGCGATCCCAAGGCGCGCTCCATCGCCAAATACGACCTCGCGATCCTCTACGATCCCAACGAGAAGATGGCGCCGTCGTCGCCGGCCTCGATCAAGCACTTCGCGCGCATCGCCGAGAAGCTCTCGGTCGACGTCGAGCCGATCACCAAGCGCCAGCTCGCCGAATTGGCCGAGTATGACGGCCTGTTCATCCGCGAAACCACCTCGATCGACAATCACACCTACCGCTTCGCCCGCCGCGCCTGGCAGGAAGGGATGCCGGTCATCGACGATCCGATCTCGATGATCCGCTGCACCAACAAGGTGTTCCTGATGGAGCTGCTGGGCCAGAACCAGGTGCCGACGCCGCCGACCGTGATCATCACCGAAGACACCGACCTCGCGAAGCCGATCGACGAATTCGGCCTGCCGCTGGTCGTCAAAATTCCCGACGGCTCGTTCTCGCGCGGCGTGCACAAGGTCGAATCGCTCGGCCGAATTCAAGCGCGTCTGCGACGAACTGTTCGAGGAGACCGACCTCCTGCTGGCGCAGAAATTCCTGCCGACCGAGTTCGATTGGCGCGTCGGCGTCCTTGCCGGCGAGCCGCTGTTCGTCTGCCAGTACCGCATGGCGCGCGGCCATTGGCAGATCGTCAAGCACCGCGCCGACGGTTCCGCGCGCGAAGGCAGCTCCCGCACCTTCGACCTCGACCAGGCGCCGCCGGCGCTGATCGACATCGCCGTGCGCGCGGCGCGCCCGATCGGCGCCGGCCTTTACGGCGTCGATATCAAGCAGACCGACAGCGGCTTCATGGTGATGGAAGTCAACGACAATCCCAACCTCGAGCACGGCATCGAGGACGCCGTCGGCAAGGACGAGGTCTGGATGCGCCTGCTGCGCTGGTTCATCGACCGGTTCGAGCAGTAACCCGCAGCGTTTCCCGGACGCGGGGCAACGCGAAGCGTTGTCCCGCGATCCGGGACCGTCCCAAGCTCGGCGCTCGTGACGATCCCGGTTCTGCAGCGCATCACTCCGCTACGCTGCGTACTGCGCTGCGCCCGGGAAACGACGTTGCTGGCGCCACCTTCGTCACCTGCTCCAGCGGCCAACGCGGCCGCGGCGCGAAATCCAATCCGTCGGTGAGGCCGAGCGCGAGCCGTTCGGCGCCCGCCCAGGCGATCATGGCGCCGTTGTCGGTGCACAAAGCGGGCGGCGGCGCCACCAACATGGTGCCGACTTCGAACGCGACACGGTGCAGGACCTTGCGGATCGCCTGGTTGGCGGCGACGCCGCCGGCGCAAACGAGCGCCGTCGGCGTTCCGACCCGGGCGCGGAACAGTTTCAGGCCAACGCGCAGCCGATCGATCACCACGTCGGTCACCGCCTGCTGGAACGAGGCGCACAGATCGGCAACGTCCTGATCGCTCAACGGCGCGACTTTCTCCGCTTCGATGCGCAGCGCGGTTTTCAGGCCCGACAGCGAAAAATTGGCGTCATGGCGGCCGGCCATCGGCCGCGGCAGGTGAAACCGCGTCGGGTCGCCGCGCAACGCCTCCTGCTCGACCAACGGGCCGCCCGGGTAGCCGAGGCCAAGGAGCTTCGCCGTCTTGTCGAACGCCTCGCCGATCGCATCGTCGACCGTGCCGCCGAGCTTGAGATAATCCCCGACGCCGCGCACGCCGAGGATCTGGGTGTGCCCGCCGGAAGCGAGGAACAGGCAATACGGAAACGCGGTGGCGTCGGTCAGCCGCGCCGTCAGCGCATGGGCTTCGAGGTGATTGACCGCGATCAGGGGCTTGTCGTGGGTCAGCGCGATCGCCTTGGCCATGGTCAGCCCGACGATCAGCCCGCCGATCAACCCCGGCCCGGCGGCCGCGGCGACGCCGTCGAGCGCCGCGAAGCCGAGATCGGCCTCCGCCATCGCCTTGGCGATGATGAGGTCGAGGGCCTCGACATGGGCGCGGGCGGCGATCTCGGGGACGACGCCGCCGAAGGCGGCATGCTCGTTGATCTGCGAGAGGACCACGTTGGACAGAATGCGGCCGCGCTCGCCGTCCGCGGTGAATTCGACCACGGCGGCGCCGGTCTCGTCGCAG
Organism: uncultured Pseudomonadota bacterium; assembly: GCA_963836095.1. Lineage (GTDB taxonomy): Bacteria > Pseudomonadota > Alphaproteobacteria > Rhizobiales > Xanthobacteraceae > BOG-931. The sequence continues at coordinate 310,716 of CAWIHU010000005.1, read as the reverse complement.
GTCGTTTCGATGCCGAGGATGATCATGGGATTATGCTACGGTTGGCGCGGCCTAGCACCTGAAGGTCCCATGACACAATCCTCCGCCACCGCAGCTCTCTTACGCATCGGTTCGCGCGGCTCGCCGCTTGCGCTCGCGCAGGCGCACGAGGTGCGAAGCCGGCTCGCCGCGGCTGCCAATCTCGATCCGGAGCGGGTAGCGATTACTGTCATCCGCACCACCGGCGATGCGATTCAGGACCGGCCGCTGGCGGAAGCCGGCGGCAAGGGGCTGTTCACCAAGGAGATCGAGGAGGCGCTCATCTCCGGCGCGATCGATCTCGCGGTGCATTCGTCGAAAGATGTGCCGACCGTGCTGCCCGCGGGGTTGATGCTGGCGGGATTCCTACCGCGGGAAGATGCGCGCGATGCCTTCATCAGCCGCAAGGCGAAGAGTTTGCGCGATCTGCCGGCCGGCGCGGTGGTCGGCACCGCCTCGCTGCGCCGGCAGGCGTTGGTCCGAAGGGCGCGGCCGGACCTCACCGTGGTGTCGCTGCGCGGCAACGTCGAAACGCGGCTGCGCAAACTCGAGGCCGGCGAGGTCGATGCGACGCTGCTCGCCGTCGCCGGGTTGAAACGGCTCGGCCTCATCGCGGCCGCGACCGCCATTCTCGATCCGAGCGAATTCCTGCCCGCCGTCGGCCAAGGGGCGATCGGGCTCGAGACCCGCGCGGACGATGCCGCCACGCGCGCGCTTGTCGCGACCATCGCCGATCCCGACACCGCGACCGCGCTGGCGGCGGAGCGCGCCTTTCCTGAAGTGCTCGACGGCTCCTGCCGCACGCCGATCGGCGGCTATGCGACGGTCAACGGGGACGCGATCAGCTTCCGCGGCATCATCGTCAAGCCCGACGGCACGCAGGCCTTCGAGGTTTCGCGCGAAGGCCGCCGCGTGGACGCCGCCGCGCTTGGCGCCGACGCCGGCCGCGAATTGAAAGAACGCGGCGGCCCCGACTTTTTTGCGCGGCCTTGAGCGGTGCGGCTCCTGGTGACACGACCGAGACCCGAAGCGGAGCGCACCGCGGCAATCCTGCGTGCGCGGGGCCATAGCGTCGTCATCGCGCCGCTTTTGCGCATCGAAGCGGTCATCGACGCGGAAATCGGCGCCGGACCTTGGGCGGCGATCCTCGTCACCAGCGCCAATGCCGGACCGGCGATCGCGGCGCATCCGCGCTTTCCGATGTTACGCACCCTGCCCGTTTTTGCCGTCGGCCGACGCAGCGCGGAGGCCATGCGCGAAGCGGGCTTCGCCGAGGTGGCCTCGGCCGACGGCGATGTCGGCGATCTCGCGCGATTTGTCGCGGAGCGCCTGCCCCGCGGTGCGGCGCTCCTTTACCTCGCCGGCGCCGAGCGCGCCGGTGACCTTGTCGGCGATTTGGCCGCGCGCGGCTTCGCCGTCGAAACCGTGGTGGTTTACCGCGCCATCGCCGCCACCAGCTTTGCCCCCGACGCGGTTCAAGCGATCACGGACGGCATCGACGGTGTGTTGCATTACTCGCCCCGCAGCGCCGCGGCTTACGTCGCGGCTGCCCGCGCCTGTGACCTCGTCGCAGCGGCGGTGGCAAAGCCTGCGCAGTTTTGCCTGTCCGCGCATGCGGCGGAGCCGCTGGCGCAAACCGGCGCGACCGACATCCGCATCGCGCCGCAGCCGACCGAGGCCGCGTTGATCGCGCTTATTCCGCCAGCGTCGTAAAGCATGTCGGCGAGCCCGCACGGCGGCGTTTGGTCCAACATGTTGCCGGCATCATTGCCGCGTACTATGCCGGGGCAGCGAGCAGCCGGGCATCGAATCGGGTCGCCCATTGTGGAGCGCGCATGACGAACGAGGCCGAAGGGACGGCGCGTCGCCGGCCGCCGACCATCGACCTGACGGCAACCGAGGTCGCGGCCGAACGACCGGCCGGGGCGAGCGGCGCCGAGCAAACCGCCGCGCCGGGCGCGGGGCGCGAGTTTCATTTCGGGCGCTTGCGGCCGCAGGTCGCTCATATGATCGGGGCGGCCGCAGGTGCGGTCGTCATGCTGGTGATCGTCGCCGTGCTTTGGCTCGCGGGGTTCGGGTCCTCGCCCGGCGGAGCGCCGGCTGCCGCTCCGCCATCCGACACCGCCGCGGTCAAGGATATTTCAGCGCGGCTCGACAAGATCGAGACGGCGATTGCGGCGCGGCGGCCGGACGAGGCGCTGGCGGCGCGGCTCGCCGCGGCGGAAGCCGAGACCAAGGCGCTCGACAATGCGCTGGCGGCGCTCAATCGCCGGCTCGACGACATCGCCGTGACGGCGCGGAGCGCGGCGGCCGCGGCCGAAGCGTCGAAAAGCGCGGCGCAGGCTGGCGCTCAGCGCAGCGACCTCGACGCGCTGGCTAACCGCGTCGCGGGGATCGAGCACGGCATGACGACGCTTTCCGACGACGTTGCGCATCGCCCCGCCAGCGCCGACGACCGCGCCGCGCGCCTCGCCGTCGCCGCCGAAGCGCTGCGCGCCGCGGTCGAGCGCGGCGTGCCTTACGCTTCCGAACTCGGCGCCGTGAAATCGTTCAGCGTCGATGCGAGCGCGCTGACGCCGCTCGAGCCGTTTGCCGCTTCGGGCATGCCCGAGGCACAGACGATGGCGCAGGAGCTTGCGACGCTCACCCCGACGCTCGAGCGCGCGTCCGGTGCGGCGCCGAGCGAAAATACGTTTCTCGGCCGGCTCCAGGCCAACGCCCAAAAGATCATCCGCGTCACGCCGGTCGATGCGCCGCGTGGCGATGATCCCGGCGCGGTCCTGACCCGTGCCGATGCTGCCGCGGCGCGCGGCGATATCGGCAATGCGCTGATCGAATTGTCCCGGCTGCCGGATGCCGCGCGATCGGCTGCCACACCATGGATTCAAAAGGCGCAGGCGCGGGAAGCGGCCATTGCGGCGAGCCGGCGCATCGCCGCCGATGCGCTGGCCGCGCTCGGCAGGCCGGTCACGCAATGATCCGCGTCGTCTTCTTCCTCATCGTCGTCGGCGCGCTGTCGCTCGGCGTCGCCTGGCTTGCGGACCGGCCGGGCGACGTTGTCGTCACCTGGCAAGGCTGGCGCATCGAAACGTCGCTCATGGTGCTCGCCAGCGCCGTGCTGGCGGCGATGGCGGTGCTGGCGCTGTTGTGGACCGTATTGCGGGCGGTGCTGAATTCGCCGTTCACGCTGTTCAATCTGCTGCACCGGCGCCGCGGCGAGCGCGCTTACGAGGCGATCTCGCGCGGCCTCATTGCCGTCGGCGCCGGCGATCTCCTCGCGGCGCGCAAGCACAGCGCGGAAGCCAAGCGCATCGCGCCGGCCGAACCGCTCGCGCTCCTCCTTCATGCCCAGGCGGCGCAGCTCGCCGGCGACCGCGATAGCGCCGACCGCGCGTTCCGCGCCATGGCGAGCCGCGCCGATACCAAGGCGCTCGGCCTGCACGGGCTGTTCGTCGAGGCGCAGCGGCGCGGCAACGTCGCCAGCGCCCGCGCCTTCGCCGAAGAGGCGGTCCGGACCAGTCCGGTGCTGACCTGGGCCGGCAAGGCCGTGCTGGAATTCCGCTGCGCCACCGGGGATTGGGCCGGCGCACTGGCGTTCCTCGAAAGCACCAAGCGCTCGCTCGACAAGGCGATCTATCAGCGCCAGCGCGCGGTGATGCTCACCGCCCGCGCGCTCGCCGTCGAAGAGACCGACCGCGACAATGCCAAGGCGTTTGCGCTCGAAGCGGCGAAGCTGTCGCCGACGCTGGTGCCCGCCGCTGCGCTCGCCGGCCGCATGCTCGCCGAGGGCGGCGAGTTGCGCAAAGCGACACGGATCCTCAACAAGGCCTGGCAGGCCCATCCGCATCCCGGAGCTCGCCCGCGTCTTTGCCGATCTTCGCTTCGGCGACACGGCGCGCGACCGCCTCAAGCGCATCGAAGCACTGGCGAAGAAAGTGCCTGGCCATGTCGAGGGCGCGCTGGCGCTCGCTCGCGCCGCACTCGACGCACAACAGTTCGGCAAGGCCCGCGCCGCGCTCGCCGCCTATCTTGGGACGCCGACCAGGCGCATCGCGCTGTTGATGGCCGAACTGGAGCGCGCCGAGCACAGCGATGAAGGCCGCGCCCGCGAATGGCTGGCGCGCGCGCTCCATGCGGCGCCCGATCCGGCCTGGACCGCCGACGGCCATGTTTCCGACCGCTGGCTTCCTGTCTCTCCCGTCACCGGCCGGCTCGATGCCTTCGATTGGCGCGTGCCGCTGACCGGCGTTCTCTCCGCGCCGGTGATCGAGCCGGAGCCGGCTGCGGTTCTGCCGGTCGCGGCGGCCAGCGAGGCGCCGAAAGCAGCGGCGAAGCCAGAGGAACCAAAGACCGGCGCGACGTTCGCTGGCGCGCCAGCACGCCGCCGTGGGCCACCGAAAGCCGAGGCCGTGATCCCGCTTGTTCACGCCCCCGACGATCCTGGCCCCGATGCCATCGAGGAAAGCGAAGCACCCACCGCATCGGAGACCCGCGGCTGGCCGAAAATACTTTAGGGGCCGCACCGCTTGCTAACAGTCACTGTGGTGCATTATAGTGCATGAACTATAATGCATATCGGCGAACGGTGGCATTTCCAGATGGCGGAACGTGCGGCCAATCACGCGCTCGGCGACCAGCCAATTGCCCCCGGTAAAGACGAAGCGGCCGTCACCGCTGCGTTTTTGGCCGCGATCGGGCGCGAGGTGCGGCGCCATCGCGCCAAGCGCGGCATGACGCGGCGGCAATTGGCGGAAGCCTCGCTGACATCGGAACGTTATCTGGCGCAGATCGAGAGCGGCGCCGGCAATCCGTCCGTCAGCGTGCTGCGTGCGATCGCCCAGGCGCTCGAACTTCCGGCCGCCGCGCTGATGCCGGAGACCGACGCGCGCACCGCCGCGCTCGGCGTCATCCTCGATCTCGTCGCGCATGTGCCGGAGGGCGAGCTGCCGGCGCTTGCCAAGGAGATCGAGGCACGCGTCGCGCTTCGCGCCGGCGGCGACCGCGGGCGGCGCATCGCCCTCATCGGTCTGCGCGGCGCCGGCAAATCGACGCTCGGGCGGATGCTGGCGCAGCATCTGGGCTGGCCGCTGGTCGAGCTCGACCGCCGGGTCGAGGAGGATTACGGCGCCAGCATTCCCGACCTCATCGAGATGGCCGGCATGGCGACGTTCCGCCGCCACGAGCGCTCAGCCTTGCAGCGCGTGATCGACGAGCATGACGCGGCGATCATCACCACGGCCGGGCGGCATCGTGTCCGACCCGGAGACGTATGCGCTCTTGTTGCGCCGGACCCATACGGTCTGGATCAAGGCGCGGCCGGACGAGCATATGAGCCGCGTGATGGCGCAGGGCGATTTCCGCCCGATGGCGCAGAACCGCGGCGCCATGGCGGACCTCGTCGCCATTCTCGAGGCCCGCCGTGCCGATTATGCCCGCGCCGAGACCGCGGTCGATACTTCCGGCGATTCGGTCGAGCAAAGCTTTACCAAGCTTTTTCAAGCTGTTGCGTCATGGACCGGGAGCCCCGCGTGAGTGAAGTGTCGAGTACGAATACAGGCGCGGTTATTGGCTTGCCCGACGACGGCTTCCTCGAACTTCCCGGCATGCGGCTCGAATACCGCATGATCGGCCCGCGCCCGGACGCGGCGCCGACCATCGTCATGCTGCACGAAGGCCTCGGCAGCGTCGGGCTGTGGGGCGATTTCCCCGAAAAGCTCGCCGCGGCGACCGGCGCCGGCGTGTTCGTCTATTCGCGGGCCGGTTATGGCAAATCGAGCCCCGGCCCGCTGCCGCGCGCCATAACCTTCATGGACGAGGAGGCGCGCGAGGTGCTGCCGCGCGTGCTTGCGGCCATCGGTTTTCAGCGCGGCATTCTGTTCGGCCACAGCGACGGCGCCTCGATCGCGGCGATCTATGGCGGCAGCATTCAGGATCACCGGGTGCGCGGCCTGGTGCTGATGGCGCCGCATTTCTTCACCGAGGATGCGGGGATTGCGGAAATCCAGCGCGCCCGCGAAGCGTTCGAGTCCGGCGACCTGCGCGACAAGCTCGCGCGCTGGCACGCCGATGTCGACTGCGCCTTCTATTCCTGGAACGGCCCGTGGCTCGATCCGGCGTTCCGCACATGGGATATCACCGACGTGCTCGGCTATATCCGCGTGCCGATCCTGGTCGTGCAGGGCGCCGATGACCAATACGGCACGCTCGAGCAGGTCGAAGCCGTGCAGGCGGAGTGCTTCTGCCCGGTCGAAACCGCGGTGCTGCCGGGCGTCCGCCATTCGCCCCATCGCGATGCGCCGGCGCTGACGCTCGAGACCACCGCCGGCTTCATCAATCGGCTGTTGCGCGATCATGGCGAGAGCCATACGGCCCGCCGATTCCGGGGTTGCGGCCTGATGCAGTATAGTGCATAAGAGCCGAACCGGTTCATGCACTATAATACAATCGCATCATCAGGGCAGGATTCCCCCGGCCGAGGCCTCGAAGATGAGCCAATCCCTCACGCAATCCACGCCCCCGAGCGGCCGTTGGCCAACGGCCAGACGCGCATCGATTTCCAGACCGCGCCATCGCGCTACCGGCACTGGAAGCTCGCCATCGACGGCGAGATCGCCACGCTCACCATGGACGTCGACGAGCGCGGCGGTCTGTTCGAGGGCTATGACCTCAAGCTCAACTCCTACGATCTCGGCGTCGATATCGAACTCGCCGACGCCTTGGAGCGGCTGCGTTTCGAACATCCGCAGGTGCGCGTCGTGGTGCTGCGCTCCGGCAAGCCGCGGGTGTTCTGCGCCGGCGCCAATATCCGCATGCTGGCCGGCGCGAGCCACGCCCACAAAGTCAATTTCTGCAAATTCACCAACGAGACGCGCAACGGCATCGAGGATCTGAGCGAGCATTCCGGCGTTGCGACGATCTGCGCCATCAACGGCGCGGCGGCCGGCGGCGGCTACGAGCTGGCACTCGCGGCCGACCACATCATGCTGGTCGATGACGGCTCCTCGACCGTCGCGCTGCCGGAACTGCCGCTGCTGGCGGTGCTGCCGGGCACCGGCGGCCTCACCCGCGTCGCCGACAAGCGCAAGGTCCGCCGCGACCATGCCGACGTGTTCTGCACGACAGAAGAAGGCATCAAAGGCAAGCGCGCGGTCGAGTGGCGGCTGGTCGACGAAGTCGTAGCCGGCTCGAAGTTCGAGCAGATGGTCGCCGCGCGCGCCAGGGAATTCGCGGCGAAATCGCGCCGCGGCGCGCAAGGGCCGGGCATTACGCTTACCCCGCTGACGCGCAGCTTTACCGAAAGCGGCGTCGATTACAGCCTCGTCTCCGTCGCCTTCGATCGCGGCGGGCGCATCGCCACCATCGCGCTGCGCGGACCCGACGCGCCGCCGCCGGCGTCGATCGACGCCTTGATGACGTTGGGCGCGGAATTCTGGCCGCTGAAGCTCGCGCGCGAACTCGACGACGCCATCCTCAATATCCGGCTCAACGAGTTCGATGTCGCCGCGATCGTGTTCAAGTCCACGGGCGATCCGGCCGACGTGGTCGCCTACGAACATTTCCTCGACGCCAACAAAGATCACTGGCTGGTGCACGAGATCCGCAATTACTGGAAGCGGGTGCTCAAGCGCGTCGATCTCACCTCGCGCTCGCTGGTCACGCTGATCGAGCCGGGCTCGTGCTTCGCCGGCACGCTGGCGGAATTGCCTTTCGCCAGCGACCGCACGTACATGTTCCTCGGCACCCGCGACGGGGATAACAGACCACCGGCAACGATCGTTCTGACCAACGCCAATTTCGGCCCTTATCCGATGTCGAACGGGCTGACCCGGCTTGCCAGCCGGTTTCTCGCCGATCCGGCCGATCTTGCCGCGGCGCAAGCCGAGCGCGGCAAGACGCTCGACGCCGAGCGCGCCCAAGAACTCGGGCTCGTCACCTTCACGCCCGACGACATCGACTGGGACGACGAGGTGCGCGTGTTCCTGGAAGAGCGCGCCAGCTTTTCGCCGGACAGCCTGACCGGGCTCGAAGCCAATCTGCGCTTCGCCGGACCGGAAACCATGGAATTGAAAATCTTTGCTCGCCTGAGCGCGTGGCAGAACTGGATCTTCCAGCGCCCCAACGCGATCGGCGAGGAGGGCGCGCTCAAACGCTACGGCACCGGGCAGAAGCCGGTGTTCGATACGCGCCGGGTGTGACGGAATTCACCTCTCCCCGCTGCGCGGGGAGAGGTCGTCGCGCGAAGCGCGGCGGGTGAGGGGGCCTCTCCGCGAGTTTGAGCCCAGCGGAAGCGCCCCCTCACCCCGACCCTCTCCCCGCACGCGGGGAGAGGGAGACGTGCGGCCGAGCAAGGGAACAGGAGTCCAACAATGAACGCCCCAACCATGAACATCGAAGCGGTCGACTACACCACCAAGATTCCGAACAACGTCAATCTCGCCGAAGACCGTCAGGTGCTGCGGGCGCTGGAGAACTGGCATCCCGGCTACATCGACTGGTGGAAGGACATGGGGCCGGAGGGCTTTCAGGAGGCGCTCGTCTATCTGCGCACCGCCGTCTCCGTCGATCCCAAGGGCTGGGCCAAGTTCGACTATGTGAAAATGCCGGAATACCGCTGGGGCATTCTGCTCGCGCCCAAGGAAGAGGATCGCAAGATTCCGTTCGGCCGGCATTACGGCGAGCCGGTCTGGCAGGACATACCCGGCGAATATCGCGCGCTGCTGCGCCGCCTTGTCGTCATCCAGGGCGATACCGAGCCAGCCTCGGTCGAGCAGCAGCGCTACCTCGGCAAGACCGCGCCCTCGCTCTACGACATGCGCAACGTCTTTCAGGTCAATGTCGAAGAAGGCCGGCATTTGTGGGCGATGGTCTACATCCTGCAGAAATATTTCGGCCGCGACGGCCGCGAGGAAGCCGCGGAACTGCTGCAGCGCCGTTCCGGCGACGCCGACAAGCCGCGCATGCTCGGCGCCTTCAACGAAGCGACGCCGGACTGGCTGTCGTTCTTCATGTTCACCTTCTTCACCGACCGCGACGGCAAGATGCAGCTCGAAAGCCTGGCGCAGTCGGGCTTCGATCCGTTGTCGCGCACCTGCCGCTTCATGCTGACGGAAGAGGCGCACCACATGTTCGTCGGCGAGACCGGCGTCGGCCGCACCATCCAGCGCACCTGCGAGGCGATGGTGGCCGCGGGCGTCGACGACCCCACCGACATCGAGAAGGTGCGCAAGCTCGGCGTCATCGACCTGCCGACCATCCAGAAGAAACTCAACCTGCACTATTCGCTGTCGCTCGATCTGTTCGGCTCGGAGGTTTCGACCAACGCCGCCAACGCGTTCAACGCCAGCCTCAAGGGCCGCTTCCAGGAAACCAAGATCGAGGACGACCACCGGCTCGAGACCGCGGTCTATCCGGTGCTCAAATTCGTCGACGGCGAGATCAAGCGGGTCGACGAGCCGGCACTCACCGCGGTCAATATGCGGCTGCGCGACGACTACACTACCGACTGCCAGCGCGGCGTCGACCGCTGGAACAAGATCATCGGCAAGACCGGCGTCGCCTTCAAGCTCGAACTGCCGCACGTCGCGTTCCACCGCCAGATCGGCGAATTCCAGAACGTGCAGGCGTCGCCGGGCGGCGTGCTGCTCGACCAAGCGACCTGGAGCCGCGAGGTCGGCAAATGGCTGCCGACCAAGGACGACGGCGACTACATCGTCAGCCTGATGCAGCCGGTCTCGGAGCCGGGCCAGTTCGCCGGCTGGATCGCCCCGCCGCGCATGGGTATCGACAACAAGCCGGGCGATTTCGAATATGTGAGGATCGCGGCGTAAATCGTCCGCCAGCACGCTTCGCACTCCCTCGCCCCGCGTGCGGGGAGAGGGTCGGGGTGAGGGGGCCTCTCCGCTGGGCTGAGTATCCACGGGATGTCTCTCACGCCGTATGTTTGATCCGCATCGCTCAGAATCGCGGAGAGGCCCCCTCACCCTCGCTCGCTTCGCTCACTCGACCTCTCCCCGCACGCGGGGAGAGGTGAAACAAACAAGTTCGTTCTCGCGACGCATGCGCGCCCGAGTTTTGCCGACGCCATTCACAAAATCGTCCCGCGGAGCAGGATCGCGTCACGCCTGAGCCGGCGGTGGGACCGACTGTCGGCTCGATCGTGCCCAACAAATAAACAAAAAAAAAGGAAGCGGAACGCCGACAGACGCATTTGTTGCACTGGAGCCGCATCGAGCGGATGCGGCTGCGCGCTGAAGCGGAGCGCGCTCGCCTGTCGGCGTTCCACCACGGCACTTGCTGCGGCAAGCCAACGCCACAGCTCAGCTCCAGAACGCGCTTCCCGGGACTTGGTCGGAGCGCGTGATCCCGATGGTTCGAAAAATCCTGCGCCGCTCAACGGGCGTTACCCGCGCCTTCCTGTCCCAGTCCAGCGAGCTTCTCGCAGACCGGTCTTCATGCCGGCCGGGCGTATTCCCCGGAGCCGCCCGGGAGCGGAGGTGACGAGCCCCCGCCCGCGGGAACCGCTCTCGCTCCGTCAGCCGGTGTCGCCGGCTGGCGTCCTTTACATGAGCGAGATTGGTGTTTTGTAACGGATATGGGGACACATGTCAAGAGACGTCTCGCTATTCGCGACGCCTTCAAACCGTCATACGCGGGCTTGACCCGCGTATCCATGCTGACGATCGGCCGGCTGGCATCGGAAATTAAATGCAGTGTCACCGTAATCCACGTAATCCATGGTGGTGCGGCGGCGCTTGTCCTTGGCGGGCTTGGCGGCGGTCTTGCTGGTCATTTCTGCACTATACCATACCGCGCACCTGGCATCGACCCGGTACGCAATGCGGAGGCCTGCGCAATAGCGAAGCGTATTGCGCCGCTTTGGGCAGTGATTGGCGGATCACGCTCCGCTGATCCGCCCTACGGGCTCGTCGCATGAATTACCGTTGCGGCAATGCAGAATGGACGATATATATCATTCGATATCTATCATTCGGGTGTGCCGTATATGACCGACAAAGCCACGGCCAAGCTTTTCAAGCACGGGCGCAGCCAAGCGGTGCGCCTGCCGAAGGAATTTCGCATGCCAGGCAAAGAGGTGCATGTGCGGCGCATCGGGCGCGCGGTGCTGCTGGAGCCGGTCGAGCGGGATCGCGAGACGATGGAAGCAATATTTGCCGAGATCGATCGGCGCGGCGGCGCCGATTTCCTGCCCGAAGGACGCCCCGAACAGCCGCCAATGCCGATCGACGAACGAAAGTATTTCGACGACTAGGTTTTGCCTCACGCCTCATGATTTGTCTCGATACCAACATTGTCATCGCGGCGATCAACGGTCGTGTTCCGAACATACGGCGGCGGCTGATGCAGATTCTCGCGGACGGTACGGTCGTCGGCATTCCGGCGATCGTGCTTTATGAGATGTGGTACGGCATCAAAAAAAGCGCGCGGCCACAAGACAATGCCGCCAACCTTTCGACTTTCCTGGCACTCGACGTGACGCCCTGGCCGTTCGAACTGGAAGACGGAGAGGAAGCAGGCGACATCCGCGCCGGGCTGGAACGGGCCGGAACACCGATAGGTCCCTATGACATCTTGATCGCCGCACAGGCGCGCCGGCGCGACGCGCTGTTGGTGACAGGGAATACGCACGAGTTCGCGCGCGTACCGGGACTGCGGACGCAAGACTGGGCGGTCTGAACGGCCGGTCGATCGTTGCAGCGTTCCGCCGCGCGCAATGCGGGCTACTCGCTAATTAAAGCCGAACCGACGCGGCGCTTACCGAGTTCATCTTGCCATGGCGGTGGTTATGGTATGGATTCCGGGCTCGGCCCTGCGGGCCGCGCCGGAATAACGACACTTTATTCCTCGAGAAACGCCAACAAGTCGGCGTTGACCTGATCCTTGAGCGTCGTGCACATGCCGTGCGGGGCGCCCTTGTAGACCTTGAGCGTCGCGTCTTTGATCAGCTTGGCGGACAGCATGCGCGGAGTCGGCGATCGGCACGATCTGATCGTCGTCGCCGTGCAGGATGAGCGTCGGCACGTCGAACTTTTTCAGGTCCTCGGTCATGTCGGTCTCCGAGAACGCCTTGACGCAGAAATAGGCCGCCGGCATGCCCGCCATCATGCCCTGCAGCCAGAACGATTCGCGCACGCCTTCGGAAATCTTGGCGCCCGGCCTGTTGTAGCCGTAGAACGGCAGGCTGAGACTCCTTCCAGAACTGCGAGCGGTCGGCGAGCACGGACGAGCGGATTTGATCGAACGCCTCGATCGGCAGGCCGCCCGGATTGGCCGCGCTCTCGAGCATCACCGGCGGCACCGCGCCGATCAGCACGGCCTTGGCGACGCGTTCGGTGCCGTGCCGCCCGATGTAGCGCGCCACCTCGCCGCCGCCGGTCGAGTGGCCGACATGAATGGCGTCTTCGAGGTCGAGTTCGTCGACGAGTTCGGCAAGATCGTCGGCGTAGGTATCCATGTCGTTGCCGTCCCACGGCTGGCTCGAGCGGCCGTGGCCGCGGCGGTCATGGGCGATGCAGCGATAGCCGTGCGACGCCAGGAAGAACATCTGGTCCTCGAAGGCGTCCGAGCAAAGCGGCCAGCCGTGGCTGAACACGACGGGTTGGCCGTCGCCGCCCCAATCCTTGAAGTAAAGTTCCGTGCCGTCCTCGGTGGTCATGTACATGGCATGAGCTCCTTCGTTGCGTCATGACGTTGTCAGCCGCCTTTGGCGCCTGCCGACGGCCCCTCACTCAATCGCGCGAGGTCGAAACTATCGACCTCCCGTAGCAGTTCGATGAAAGCCCGCGCGCCATGCGCGAGCGAGGAGTAGCCTTTCGCCGCGGTGGCGAGCGTCGCATCGCCGACGGCGCCGGTGGCGTTGAGATCCTGCGTCATCCAGGCGAAGCCGGCCGGGCGGTAGGCGCCGAGCCATTTGAACTCGCGCGCCATCGCCACGCTCGCCGATATCGCCGCGGGGGCTTGGTCCATGCGCACCGTCTCCGGCCTCGCCGCGAGCATGAGCGAGGTCTCGATGTCGCCGCCGTGAATGCCGTGCTTTTTTTCTTCGCCGGAGAACGTTCCGTCCGGATAGCCGAAGCGGTGCCAGCCGACCGTGACCGCCAGCATGCCGAAGCGCGCGCGCAGGTCGCGCGCCACCAGTTCCATCGCCGCGACATTGCCGCCGTGGCTGGTGACGAGGACGAGCTTGCGCAGCCCGGCCCGCGCCAGGCATTCGCCGATCTCGCTCCACGCCACGATCGCGGTTGCCGGCGACAGGTTCAGCGTGCCGGGAAAAGCGAGATGCTCGACCGATACGCCGATGCGCTGCACCGGCAGGAACGTCACGGGCAAGTCCGTCGGGGAGCATGTCGCGCACGCGCGCGAGATAGGCTTCGCCGATGAAGGTGTCGACCCCGAGCGGCAGATGCGGCCCGTGCTGCTCGACCGCGGCGAGCGGCAGGACGGCGATCCAGCGCCGGGTTTCGGCGCCGGCCTCGGCGACGTCCTGCCAGGTCATTTCCATCCAATCGCGTTTGGGTAACGTCATTCTCGTTCACTCGCCAATCGGGCCCGGCTGCCATATTGTCACACCGGCGCCGGCAAAGGAGCATCCCATGCGGCTCGCGACCAGGTCTTGCAATATTTTAGCTTATCTCGGCCTGTGCGCGGCGGCGCTGTCGACGGCCGCCGGCCGCGCCGCAGGCGCTCGACAAAGTCACGTTCGGCACCAATTGGGTGGCGGAAGCCGAGCATGGCGGATTTTATCAGGCGCTCGCGGACGGCACCTACCGCAAATACGGCCTCGACGTCACCATCCTGCCGGGCGGGCCGAGCGCCAACAACCGGATGCTGCTCCTGGTCGGCAAGATCGACTTCTACCTGAGCGCCAATACGCTGCAGGGCTTCGACGCCGTGGCGCAAAACGTGCCGACGGTCGAGGTCGCGGCGATGTTCCAGAAGGACCCGCAGGTCCTCATCGCCCATCCCGGTCAGGGCATCGACAAGCTCGAAGATTTGAAAAAGTTGACGCTGTTCGTCTCACCGGAAGGGATGTCGACCTATTTTCAATGGCTCAAGGCCTATTACGGCTTCAAAGAAGATCGCACCAAGCCCTACACGTTCAATCCGCAGCCGTTCCTGGCCGACAAGAACAGCGCGATGCAAGGCTATGTAACCTCCGAGCCCTTTGCCGTCGAGCAGGCAGGCAAATTCAAACCGAAGGTCTTTCTGCTCGCCGACGACGGCTTCTCCTCCTATTCGACGCTGATCGAGGCGCGCCGCGATCTCCTCGAGAAGAAGCCGGACGTGGTGCAGCGCTTCGTCGATGCCTCGATCATCGGCTGGATGAACTACATCTACCACGACAACAGCGCCGGCAACGCCCTGATCAAGCAACAGAACCCGGAGATGACCGACGCGCTGCTGGCCTATTCGGTCGGGGCGATGAAGCACTACGGCATCGTCGATTCCGGCGATGCTTTGACGCTCGGCGTCGGCGCCATGACCGACGCGCGCATGAAGGACTTCTTCGACAAGATGGTGCGGGCCGGCGTCGTCAAGGCGGGGCTCGACTACCGCAAATCCTACACGCTGCAATTCGTCGACAAGAAGGTGGGGCTCGAGCTGCGGCCGAAGCCGTAGCAGCGCGGACCTGAGTGCCATGACGCCATCACGCGCCGCCACGCTCGTCGCGCTGCGCCGGGTCGGCAAGGCCTTTCCGAACGGCACCGTGGCGCTGGCCGAGCTCGATCTCGATATCCGCGCCGGCGAATTCGTGGCGCTGCTCGGCCCTTCCGGCTGCGGCAAATCGACGGCGCTGCGGCTGATCGCCGGCTTGACCGCGCCGACGCAGGGCGCCGTCGAATGGCCGCAGGCGCAACACGCGGTCCGCAACGACGGCCGCATCGGCTTTGTCTTCCAGGAGCCGACGCTGATGCCGTGGGCGTCCGTGTTCGACAATGTGGCGTTGCCGCTCAAGCTCACGGGCGCACCGGCCGATACGACGGCGGCGCGCGTTACGGCCGCGCTTGCCCGCGTCGGCCTGGAAAAATTCGGCAACGCCTATCCGCGCGAACTGTCGGGCGGCATGCGCATGCGCGTCTCGATCGCGCGCGCGCTCGTCACCGAGCCGCAAATTCTCCTGATGGACGAGCCGTTCGCCGCGCTCGACGAGATCACGCGCTTCAAGCTCAACGACGATCTGTTGGCGATGTGGCAGACGCTGCGCACGACCATCGTGTTCGTCACGCATTCGGTGTTCGAATTGGTCTATCTCGCCGAGCCGCGTCGTGGTGATGGCGGCACGGCCGGGCCGCGTCTTCACCGAGCTTGCGATCGAGGCGCCTTATCCGCGCGACGCGGCGTTCCGCACCTCGGCCGACTATGCGGCCATCTGTCGCCGGACGTCGGACGCGCTGGCGCGCGCCATGGCGGCGGGAGGCGGCGCATGACCGACCGGGTGCTCCGCATCGTCTTGCCCATCGTCGTGCTGGCGCTCGGCCTTGCGATCTGGGAAGCGGTGGTGCGGCTCGAAAATATTCCGCCCTACGTTCTGCCGGCGCCCGGAGCGATCCTGCAGACGCTGATCGCCGACCGTATTCTGCTGCTGCGGTCGCTCGGCGTGACCTTGGCGACGACGGTCGAGGGTTTTCTCTTGGCGACGGTTGGCGGCGTCGGGCTGGCGATCCTGTTCAACCAATCGCGGCTGGTCGAGTATTCGCTGTATCCCTATGCGGTGATCCTGCAGGTGACGCCGATCGTCGCCGTCGCGCCGCTGCTGTTGATCTACCTGCCGCAGCAGGCGGCGGTGCTGGTCTGCGCCTGGATCGTGGCGTTCTTCCCGGTGCTGGCGAACACGACGCTGGGATTGAATTCGGTCGACCGCAACCTCGCCGCGCTGTTCGCGCTCTACGGCGCCTCGCGCCGGCAGGTGCTCTGGCACCTCAAGCTGCCGTCGGCGCTGCCCTATATGCTCGGCGGCCTGCGCATCGCCGGCGGCCTGTCGCTGATCGGCGCCGTGGTGGCCGAAATCGCCGCCGGCTCGGCCGGCGCCGGCTCGGGCCTCGCCTACCGTATCGCCGAATCGGGCTATCGGCTCAACATTCCGCGCATGTTCGCGGCGCTGCTGCTCCTCTCCGTCGCCGGCGTCGTGATCTTCTACCTGCTGTCGCTGGTGAATTATTTGGCGCTGCGGCGCTGGCACGAGAGCGCGCTGGAGGCGGAAAAATAGTGGCTGGAGTTCGTTTCCCGGATGCAGTGCAGCGCCGTCAGCGCGTTTACGCGCGTCTTCGACGCGCTATGGCGGTGCACTGCTGATCCGGGATCGTCGCAAACACGGAGTATTCGAAGGTCCCGGTTCTGCAGCGCATCACTGCGTGCTGCGCTGCGCCCGGGAAACATATTCAATCGTAACGCCTATGGGGCTAGCTAGCTCTGGGCCGGCAGCTCATCCGCGCTGCCGGTGGGAACGGGCCCGTCCAGACCCCAAGAAATGAAGGCTTGACCCGACTGCTGCATTCGGCAAACAAAGCCGCGCGGTGGCGCCGATGACGGACGCGGCCGGGATTGTCTAAAGCGCCTGAAGGAGTGTCGAAAATGCCGCAGAATGCCTCGCGCCTCCCCGGGCGTCATTTCCTGCAAATCCCCGGGCCGACGCCCGTTCCCGACCGCGTCCTGCGCGCGATCGACATGCCGCTGATCGACCAGCGCGGTCCGGAATTCGCCAAACTCGGCAAGCGCGTGCTCGAGGGCATCAAGACCATCTTCAAGACCACGCAGCCGGTCATCGTCTACACCGCGACCGGCACCGGCGCCTGGGAGGCCGCGCTCACCAACACCCTGTCGCCCGGCGACAAGGTGCTGATGGTCGAGACCGGCCAGTTCGCCACGCTGTGGAAGGTGATGGCGGAGCGGCTGGGCCTCAAGACCGAGTTCATCAAGACCGATTGGCGCACCGGCGCCGACCCGAAGGTCATCGAGGAGCATCTGCGCAACGACAAGGGCCACGAGATCAAGGCCGTCTGCGTGCTGCACAACGAGACCGCGACCGGCTGCCTTTCCCCGATCGCCGCGATCCGCAAGGCCATCGACGCCGCCGGCCATCCGGCGCTGTTTCTGGTCGACACCATCTCCTCGCTGGCCTCGACCGATTACCGCCACGACGAATGGGGCGTCGACGTCACCATCGGCGGCGCGCAGAAGGGTCTGATGCTGCCGCCGGGCATGTCGTTCAACGCCGTGAGCGAGAAGGCGCTGAAGGCGTCGAAGACGGCGAAGCTGCCGCGGTCGTTCTTCATCTGGGACGACATGCTGACGATGTACAAGCAGGGCTTCTTCCCCTACACGCCGGCGACCCAGATGCTGTACGGCCTCGATACATCGATCGCCATGCTGCACGAGGAGGGTCTCGACAACGTGTTCGCGCGGCACGACCGGCTGGCCGAAGCGACCCGGCGGGCGGTCCGGACCTGGGGGCTCGACATCCTCTGCCGCGACCCGAACTACTACTCGCCGACCGTCACCGCCGTGCTGCTGCCGGACGGCCACGACGCCGATCAATTCCGCGAGCTGGCGCTCAACACTTTCAACATTTCCTACGGCGCGAGCTTCGGCCCCTACGCCAAGAAGTATTTCCGCATCGGCCATATGGGCGACATCAACGACGCCACCATGATCGGCGCGCTGGCGGCGACGGAAATGGCGCTCTCGCTCGCCGGCGTCCCGCACAAGAAGGGCGGCGTGCAGGCGGCGATGGATTTCATCGTGTCGGCCCGGTCCGGCGCGGCCCGCGTCGCGGCGGAGTAGGCGGCTCACCCGTCATCCTGAGGTGCCCGCGCGAAGCGCGGGCCTCGAAGGATGCTGCCGCAGCGCCGGGGTCGTGCGTCCTTCGAGGCTCGGCGCGTCGCGCCGAGCGCCTCAGGATGACGATCGTGATTATTCGCTCACCGCCACGCCCTGCCGCTTGCCGCCGAGCTTGAGCAGCGGCACCAGCACGAACGCGAACGCCGTGAATGCCGCCGACACCAGAACGAGCGGCGTCAGTCGGTTGTCGAACCAACGTTCGAACATGAAAGAGCCGACGATGTCGGCGGACGAGGTCGCGAGATTGATGATGGACATCATCACCGCGAAGGTGAAACCCTCCGATCGCGGCGGGCAGAAATCGGCGGCGAGCGTGACCGTCGCCACGGTGGCGAGCATGGCGGCAAATCCGCTGGCGAAACTCAAGATCGCGGCCGCCGCTTCGTTGAACAGCAAGAGATAGGCCGCCGTCGCCACGGTGCCGAACGCGATGCTCAGATTGAGCACGCGCTTGGTGGAGAAATCGTCGAACAGCCAACCATACAGCAGCGCGCCGACGACCCATCCGGCGGCGCCGATCGATCCCAGGATGCCGACATAGCTCTGGGAGAAGTGCAGATGGTCGATCATCGTGTAATAGAGCGGCGTGCTCAGGCCGGGGCTGAAATAATAAAGAAACAGGAAAAACGCGACCAGCCACAGCTCGCGCTTGCGAAACGCCGCCGCCAGTCCGGCGAACCGCGCGCGCAATGACGGCAGGTCCATGCGCGCCTTTTTCTCGTCGATCAGAAACACCGTGCCGAACAGCACCGCCAACGGCGCCGCCGCCACGATCGCCGCGGCGGCATGCAGCGCGCCCGCCGGCGACAAATAGTGCGCGAGCTGGCCGCCGACGATCGCGGCGACCATCGCCGCGACGTTGAACCACAGCCATTGCTGGTTCACGAACCGCCCGCTTTCGCCGAGCCGCTGGCCGTTCTCGACCAGCACGGCGCCGCACACGGTGCTCGATATCGCCATGGCGTAGGCGGTGAGCTGCAGCGCCCAGACGAGATCGCTCGGCGCCGTGAGCTGCGTCGCCCACACGAACGCGGCGATTGCGACCGCGTTGGCGGCGACGAGGTAGGTTTTGCGGCGATAGCCGAACAGCGGCACGAAGTCCGAGAACGCGCCATAGACCGGCTTGATGATCCAGGGAAAATTGAAGATGGCGAGGAAGGCCGTGACCTGGAGCGGGCTCCAGCCCTGGCCCTGTTTCAGGTAGTAGGTGAGCGGCTGCGCGATCAGCCCGCCGACCTGGCCGACGCCCTCCACCACGTAGACCAGTGCGAAAAACAGCAACAACCGGCGCACCGCGCCGCGGTCCGGCGTGGCTGCGTCGGTTGCAGGGCGATAAGGGCTGTTCGCTGGTCGGGCTGCCGCTCGCGGGATTTGGTCGTGCCGTCATGCGCCGATCCTACCGGGCGGCGCCCGCCGTCGCATCCGGGTTTGTCGTCACATGTCGTTGCGAGTTGGCGTTGCGAGTTGGCAACGCCACATGGCTATTCGGCCCGCCGGGTCTACCCCCTTAGTCCGGGTGCATTTCCTCGCGGGTTGCATTATATGGGGGCAACGTCCGGTCGTGTGAAGGAAACGCTCTCCCAGGGGGACCGATGCTGGAATGGGAACGACAAGAATGCTGTCGTTCGGTCTCCGGGACTTCTTTGCTGCAGTGCATGAGTCTCTTCCTGGCCCAAAGCTGACGCGCGTCGCGTAATTTCGAACTGGTCCCGAGTGCCACGGTCAGCGCCAAGCGAGCGGCCCGGCAATGACGCCTTGAAGAGCGCGTTTCGGCTCGATCGAAATTCGTTCTATCGAACCGCAAGCTCTCGCATGCGGATGCGCCCCGGTTCAATCACCGTGAAGTGTCCGACCCAATCAGTTCGTTCACCAATCCTGGCGGCGAGAATAGCTCCAACCTTGGCTGCCGGCGGCATCGGCAACCGAAACAGCACAATGCCACACGATGCCGGCAGTCCAGCACGCCAGGCAAGCTCGCCAAAATCCTTGTCGAAGGTCAGCAGCACGCGGCTTTCACGCTCGGCCCATGCCAATACGTCCTCGTCCTTGCTTCCGGGTGCCGCGGTACGAACCCACACTATGTCGTGCCCGGCTGACTTAAGTGCGGTTACGGCATCGCCAGGGAAATTCTCGTTAGCGAGAAAGCGCATCTCACGCGGCGCTCGGATACACTTTTTCCGATCTCAGCACATCGCGGGCGTAGGCAAGGCAAGCTGCAACGTCGTCGTGGGAGACGCCGGGATAGTTGTGCAAGATATCCGCCTCAGTCCAGCCATCGGCCATGAGGCCGATGACGAAGTCGACTGAGAGGCGGGTCCCACGGATCACTGGCTTGCCGGCCAGGACGGCTGAGTCAAGCACGATGCGTGCAGGATCACTCATAGATTTCTCCTCGAACTCCGCCACTTTACCGCAGTTTCATCCCATTGCCAGGCTGCCAGCATATCTCGGTAATATCTGGGCGCATTCTGCTTGACGAGCGGACGCAATCCATCTTCCTGGCTGCAATTTCCCGGCGGTTGCACTATATGACTAACCGTCCGGTTTCACGGATGCCCAGCCGCCCGTCCAGGGAAGACGGCTCACCAGGCGAGGACACGTCATGCCCGACGCCTTCATTTACGACCATGTCCGTACCCCGCGCGGCCGCGGCAAGACCGACGGCTCGCTGCATGAGGTCACCGCGCTCAATCTCGCAAGCCAGGCGCTCGGCGCCATCAAGAGCCGCAACAATCTCGACCCGAACCTGGTCGACGACGTGGTGTTGGGCTGGTCGATCCGGTCGGCGAGGCCGGCGCCGATATCGCCCGCACCGCCGCGCTGGTCGCCGGCTATGGCGACAGCGTGCCCGGCGTGCAACTCAACCGCTTCTGCGCGTCCGGTCTGGACGCGATCAATTTCGCCGCCGCGCAGATCATGTCCGGTCAGCAGCACATGGCGATCGGCGGCGGCGTCGAATCGATGAGCCGCGTCGGCATCGGCGCCTCCGGCGGCGCCTGGGCGGTCGATCCGACCATCGCGGTCGAGCATTATTTCGTGCCGCAAGGCATTTCGGCCGACCTGATCGCGACCAAATACGGCTTTTCGCGCGACGACGTCGACGCCTACGCGGTCGAAAGCCAGAAGCGCGCCGCGAAAGCGTGGGGCGAAGGCCGCTTCAACCGCTCGGTCATGAAGATCAAGGACGTCAACGGGCTCACCATCCTCGACAAGGACGAGCACATGCGGCCGGATACGACCATGCAGTCGCTGGCGTCGCTCAAGCCGTCGTTCGTGCAGATGGGCGAGATGGGCGGCTTCGATGCCGTCGCGGTGCAGAAGCATCCGGAGGTCGAGTTCGTCAATCACGTCCATCATGCCGGCAACTCGTCCGGCATCGTCGACGGCGCCGCCGCGGTGCTGCTCGGCAACAAGGGCGCGGGCGAAGCGGCCGGCCTCAAGCCGCGCGCCCGCATCCGCGCGTTCGCCAATATCGGCTCCGAGCCGGCGATCATGCTCACCGGTCCGGTCGACGTGACCAAGAAGGTGCTGCAGCGGTCCGGCATGTCGCTCGGCGACATCGACCTGTTCGAGCTCAACGAGGCGTTCGCCTCGGTGGTGCTGCGCTTCATGCAGGCGTTCGAGATCGATCCGGACAAGATCAACGTCAATGGCGGCGCGATCGCGATGGGCCATCCGCTCGGCGCCACCGGCGCGATGATCCTCGGCACGGTGCTCGACGAGCTGGAGCGGCGCGATCTCAATACCGCGCTGGTGACGCTGTGCATCGGCGCCGGCATGGGCACCGCCACGATCATCGAGCGGGTGTAGTTGCTTTACCCTCCCCCTCTGTGGGGAGGGTGGCGAGCGCAGCGAAGCCGGGTGGGGGCTGTGCTTGTATTTGATTGCTGCGTTGTGGCAGCTCGCCGACCCCCACCCCTACCCCTCCCCACAAGGGGGAGGGGAAGAAAAGCGGGAGCTGAGCAAATGTCCTTTCAAAATTTCACCCTCGAGACCGACGCCGACGGCATTGCCCTGATCACCTGGAACATGCCGGGACGTTCGATGAACGTCATCGACCAGACGGTGATGACCGAGCTCGCCGCCATCATCGAGCAAGTCGCGACCGACGCGGCCATCAAGGGCGCGGTGCTGACCTCGGGCAAGGACGCGTTCTGCGGCGGCGCCGACCTCACCATGCTGGAGGGGCTGAGCCGCACCTTCGTCGATGTGGTCAAATCCCAGGGCGAAGAGGCCGCCAACACGCGGCTGTTCGAGGAAAGCCGCAAGCTGTCGCTGATGGCCCGCCGCATCGAGACCTGCGGCAAGCCGTGGGTCGCGGCGCTCAACGGCACCGCGATGGGCGGCGGCCTCGAGCTGGCGCTCGCTTGCCATCACCGTGTCGCGGCCGACAATGACAAGACGCGCCTCGGTCTGCCGGAAATCAAGATCGGCCTGTTCCCCGGCGGCGGCGGCACCCAGCGCATTGCCCGCATGCTGCCGCCCGCCGACGCGCTGCAATTCCTGCTCAAGGGCGATCAGCTCCGCCTCAGTCGCGCCAAAGCGATGAAGATCGTCGACCAGGTGGTGCCGGCGGCGGATCTCGTCGCAACCGCCAAAGCCTGGATCAAGGGCGGCGGCAAGGCCGTCGCGCCGTGGGACGTCGACGGCTTCAAGCTGCCCGGCGGCCCGGTCTATTCGAAGGGCGGCATGATGGTATTCCCGCCGGCGAATGCGCTCTACCGGCGCGAGACCTACGACAATTATCCGGCCGCCCGCGCCATCCTGCAGGTCGTCTATGAGGGACTGCAGCTGCCGATGGATCAGGCGCTGCGGGTCGAGTCGCGCTGGTTCGCCAAGATCCTGAAGTCGCCGGAGGCGGCGGCGATGATCCGCTCGCTGTTCGTCTCCATGCAGGAATTGAACAAGGGCGCGCGCCGGCCGGCTTCGGTGCCGCCGAAGAAGATCAAGAAGATCGGCGTGCTCGGCGCCGGGTTCATGGGCGCCGGCATCGCCTATTCCAGCGCGCTCGTCGGCATCGACGTCGTGCTGATCGACCGCGATCAGGAAGCGGCCGACAAGGGCAAGGCGCATTCACAGAAGCTGATGACGGACCAGGTCAACAAAGGCCGCGCCACCGCCGCCGACCGCGACGCGCTGCTCGCCCGCATCACCGCGACCCCCGATTATGCGGCGCTCGAGGGTTGCGATCTCGTCATCGAGGCGGTGTTCGAAGACCGCAAGGTCAAGGAAGAAGCCATCGCCAAGGCCCAGGCCGTGATCGGCGATCAGACCATCTTCGGCTCCAACACCTCGACCTTGCCGATCACCTCGCTGGCGAAATCCTTCAAGGATCAGCCGCGCTTCGTCGGCATCCACTTCTTCTCGCCGGTCGAGCGTATGATGCTGGTCGAGATTATTCTCGGCAAGGAGACCGGCGACGCGGCGCTCGCCGTCGCGCTCGATTACGTACGCGCGATCCGCAAGACGCCGATCGTGGTCAACGATTTGCGCGGCTTCTACACCTCACGCGTGGTCGGCACCTATATCCGCGAAGGCCAGCTGATGCTGACAGAAGGCGTGCCGGCGGCGATGATCGAGAACGTGGCGCGCATGGCCGGCATGCCGGTCGGGCCGTTGTCGCTCAATGACGAGGTCGCGGTCGATCTCGCCTGGAAGATCCTGAAGGCGACCGAAGCCGATCTCGGGCCGCAGGCGATCGATCAACGCCAGAAGGAGCTGCTCGATCAGATGGTCGAGAAGCGCGGGCGTTTCGGCCGCAAGAACGGCAAGGGCTTTTACGACTACCCGCAAAGCGGCCCGAAGCGGCTATGGCCGGGCCTCGCCGATCTGCAGCCGAAAAAGCTCGATCCCGATACCATCGACATCGACGAACTCAAGCATCGGTTCCTGGCGATGCAGGCGCTGGAATCCGCGCGCTGCATCGAGGAAGGCGTCGTCACCGATGTCCGCGAGGCCGATGTCGGCTCGATTCTCGGCTTCGGCTACGCGCCGTTCTCCGGCGGCACCATCTCCTATATCGACGGCATGGGCACGAAGGCGTTCGTCGAACTTTGCGGCAAGCTCGCGCAAGAAGTATGGCGACCGCTTCAAGCCGTCGCCGCTCCTCCTCGACATGGCGAAGACGGGCGACACCTTCTACCACCGCTTCGCGCCGGAAAAACGCAAGGCGGTCGCTTAAACAAATCGGCGCTGCGAGGCGTCGCCGGAGGCCCGGAACGGTCACCGACCGCGTCGGTTTGCTCTTTATCGCGCGATGTGTAAGGTCGCGCCGCATTGCTTCCGGGACCCTCTATGGCGCGTGACCAAGTCGATTTGAGGCCGATCGAGCGGCGCGACGAACTCGTCGAATGGATCGCTCAAGGCATCAAGCCGAAGTCGCAATTCCGCATCGGCACCGAGCACGAGAAATTCGCCTTCACGCTCGAAGGCCACCGGCCGGTGCCCTATGAAGGGCCCCGCGGCATTCGCGCGCTGCTCGAAGGCATGGAACTCCTGCTCGGCTGGCAGCCGATCATGGAAGGGCCGAACATCATCGGCCTGTTGGACGTGACCGGCGGCGGCGCCATCACGCTGGAGCCGGGCGGTCAATTCGAGCTGTCGGGCGCGCAGGTCGAAACCGTGCACCAGACATCGCGGGAGCTGATGGCGCACCTCGCGCAGGTGCGCGAGATCGCGGAGCCGCTGCACATCGGCTTTCTCGGCATCGGCATGACGCCGAGCTGGACGCGCGCCGAGATGCCGCGCATGCCCAAAGGCCGTTACAAGATCATGACGGCCTACATGCCGAAGGTGGGCACGCTCGGCCTCGACATGATGTATCGCACCTGCACCGTGCAGACCAATCTCGACTTCTCGTCCGAAGCCGACATGGTCAAGAAGCTGCGCGTGTCGGTCGCTTTGCAGCCGGTGGCGACGGCCTTGTTCGCCAACTCGCCGTTCACCGAAGGCAAGCCCAACGGCTTTCTCTCCTTCCGCGCGGAGATTTGGCGCGACACCGATATGGCGCGCACCGGCATGGTGCCGTTCGTGTTCGAGCCGGGCATGGGCTTCGAACGCTGGGTCGATTACGCGCTCGACGTGCCGATGTATTTCGTCAAACACGACGACGAGTATGTCGACGTGGCCGGCCAATCGTTCCGCGACCTGATGGCCGGCAAGCTCACCGGCATGCCCGGCGTGCGGGCGACGATTTCCGACTGGTCGAACCACATCACCACGATCTTTCCGGAAGTGCGGCTCAAGCGCTATCTCGAGATGCGCGGCGCGGATTCCGGGCCGCTGCCGGACTTGCTGGCGCTGCCGGCCCTGTGGGTCGGCATTCTTTATGACGATGTCAGTCTCGACGGCGCCTGGGATCTGGTCAAACACTGGAGCGCAGAGGAGCGTCAGCAGCTGCGGGACGCGGTGCCGCGCGAGGGTCTCGCCGCCACCATCGCCGGCCGTACCGTTTTCGAGGTCGCGGTCGACGTTCTCGAGCTTTCGCGTGCGGGACTGGCGCGCCGCAAGCGTCTCGATTTCGGCCGGCAGGACGAGACGCGTTATCTCGAGCCCCTCGAAGACCGGCTGTCACGCGGTACCGTTCCAGCGCAGGAGCTGTTGCAAAAGTTTCACGGGCCGTGGGCCGGCTCGGTCGATCCGATTTATGCGGAAGAGGCGTATTGAGGGGCTTGGTATCGAGGGGCTTGGCAGCGACGCACGCACGTTACTGCGTTTATTTTTACTCAATCCCGTAAAGATCCTTGGCGTCTTGCAGCGCATCCGTGCAGGCGTTCGCGTCGCCGGCGGCGTCGGCTTTGCGGGCGCGATCGAGGGCGGCGGCGGCCTCCGCGCTGGCTTTGCTCTCGGCACCCTCGACCGAGCGGACCGTCGGCTGATGGTGCAGCTGAGCCCCGACCGATTGCGGCAAACTAGGCTCGCCCGCGCCGCCCGGCGGCGCAGACGCCTGCACCTGGCGGATTTTCTGCTCGACTCGCGCGATTTCCGTGGTGCAGGGCCCGGCGTACACAACTTCGACGCCGCCCAGGAGATTGATCCCGACCGCAACCGCGGTCAGTGCCCGATACGCGCCCGGCCGGGCGCTATTGTCATAGTCCATCGACATCGAAACCTCCTCTCGCCGCGTCGCCTCTATTCGGCAGCGACGCGCACCGGCGGACCCGCCGGCGGCCCGATCAGCTCGATCAAATCTTTCTCCTCCAGCGTCTCTTTTTCAAGGAGTTTGCGGGCACTGCGTTCGAGAACGTCGCGCTTGTCGCGCAGGATCGCGAGCGCGCGCTCCATCGCCGCCTGCACCAGGCCGCGAACCTCGCTGTCGATCGTCGCCGCGGTCTCCTCGGCGTAGTTTTCCTGCTGCTGCGGCCACATCGGCATATCCGGTCCGTTCATGAAGGTATGCGGGTCGCGCTCGTAGGCGACGCCGCCGAGCTTGTCCGACATGCCGTAGCGCGTGACCATCGCCCGGGCGATGTCGGTGACGCGGCGCAGATCGTCGGCGGCGCCGGTCGACAAATGCCCGAACACGACGAATTCGGCGGCGCGCCCGCCGAGCAGAACCGCCATCTTGTTGTCCAGCTCGTCGCGCGTCATCAGGAAGCGGTCCTCGGTCGGACGCTGGATGGTGTAGCCGAGCGCGCCGACGCCGCGCGGAATGATCGACACCTTGTGCACCGTATCGCTGCCGGGCAGCGACACGCCGACGATGGCGTGGCCCATCTCGTGATAGGCGACGATTTCCCGCTCCTTCGGATTGAGCAGGCGGTTGCGCTTTTCGAGGCCGGCAACCATGCGCTCGACGGCGTTGGTAAAATCGGCGAGCGTCACCGCATCGCCGCCGCGCCGGGTCGCCAAGAGCGTCGCCTCGTTGACCAGATTGGCGATGTCGGCGCCGGTGAAGCCGGGCGTCAGCGCGGCGATTTTTTCCGGATCGACGTCGCTCGCGAGCTTGGCCTTGGGCAGATGGACGTGCAGGATGTCGATGCGGCCCTTCTTGTCCGGCCGGTCCACCAGGACCTGGCGGTCGAAGCGGCCGGCCCGCAGCAAAGCGGGATCGAGAATCTCGGGCCGGTTGGTGGCGGCGAGAATCACCAGGCCGCTGCGCGAATCGAAACCGTCCATCTCGACCAGGAGCTGGTTGAGGGTCTGCTCCTTTTCGTCGTGGCCGCCATAGGGGCCGAAGCCGCGGACGCGGCCGAGCGCGTCCAACTCGTCGATGAAGATGATGGCCGGCGCCCTGGTCCGCGCCTGTTCGAACAGATCGCGCACGCGCGCGGCGCCGACGCCGACGAACATCTCGACGAACTCCGAGCCGGAGATGGAAAAGAACGGCACCTTGGCCTGGCCGGCGACGGCGCGCGCCAACAGCGTCTTGCCGGTGCCGGGAGGCCCCATTAGCAGAATGCCTTTGGGCATGCGGCCGCCGAGTTGGCTGTAGCGCGCCGGATTCTGCAGGAAATCGACGATCTCGCGCAGCTCGTCCTTGGCTTCATCGACGCCGGCGACGTTGTCGAACGTCACGCCGGTATCGGTCTCGACATAGACTTTGGCCTTGCTCTTGCCGATCGACATCAGGCCGCCGCCAAACCCTTGCGTGACGCGCCGCGACAGGTACATCCAGATGCCGAAGAACAGCACCGCCGGCACGACCCAGGACAATAGGTCCCGCAACAGCGAACTTTCGACCTCGCCGGTATAGGTCACATTGTATTTCTGCAGGTCGTCGGCGAAGCGCGGGTCGACCCGGGTGGTGACGAACTCGGTCTTGCCGTCCAGCGGCTCCTTGAGCGTGCCCTGGATGTAGCGATCGGACACGCCGACCTTGGCGATCTTGCCGTCGTGCAGCAGCTGCTCGAACTGGCTGTAGGGGATGGAGGCGATGTTTTGCGCTGCGATGTAGAAATATTGCAGGACCATCAGACCAAGGATCGCGGCGATCCAATAGCCGATATGAAATTGCGTTTCCCTGCTCATATTGCCGATCGGCATGGGTCGAACCTCCGGCCAAGATCGTCCGCGACCGCGGTATCTCACCCGATCGGTGTCTCTAACCTATGAATGCGCCATTGAATGCGCCATGGTTTTGAAAGGGCCATGGCTTTGAATAGGCGTCAGCGATTACCATGAGCGCGGAACCGCGCGACGAGAGCCCGACCCCTCATGGCCACGCCTGTCAATGCCGTCCTTTGCGCACTCATCGCGGCGGCGTTCTGGACATTCCTGGGCTACGCGCTGACCCGCCGCCTGTTGCCGCGCGCGCTGGCCGCGGGCACGGCGCCGGTCATCGGTTGGGCGGTCCACAGCACGGCGACGCTGCCGATCCTGACCGCCGTCGGATTTCATCCTGTTGTCATACTCGCCGTCGCCGTCCTATGTGTCGCGGTCGCCGGCGTCTCGCTGTGGATGCCGGCGCTGCAGCGCGAGGCGGACGATGCGGCGACGATCCCGCTGTGGACCTTCGCGGCGGCCGGGATATTGGCGGCGGCGCCCGCGGCCGCGATCCTGCCGAAGCTCGCCGCCGGGTCCGTGCGACTCTCGGATCCGATCTTCGACCATGCCAAGGTCGCCATCATCGACGCGATGATGCGGCTCGGCCTGCCGCCGGTGAACCCCGTGTTCGCAGAGCCCGGCACGCCGGGGCACCTCGTCTACTACTATCTCTGGCATTTCAGCGCGGCGCAGCTCGCCTTACCGCTGCCCGTGAGCGGATGGGACGGCGACGTTGCCGTGACGTGGTTCACCGCGTTTGCATCGCTCGCCTTGATGATGGGTCTCGCGGTTTGGCTGAGCCGTCGATCCGCGGCCGCGATCTGGGTCGTGGTACTCGCGATGGCCTGTTCGCTGTGGACGACGTTCGGCTGGATCATACATTCGGACAATCTCACGCCGTGGCTGGCGCAGCCGATCGGATTGTCGGGCTGGCTGTTTCAGGCCGCCTGGGTGCCGCAACATTTGATGGCGGCGTCATGCGTCGTCGCCGCCGTCGTGCTGATCAGCTTTATAGCGCGGCGGCAGAGCCCGCTGTTGCTGGCGACGCTCGCTTTGACGATCGTCGCCGGCTTCGAAAGCTCGACCTTTGTCGGCGGCGTGACCTTCGCCATCGGCGCGTCGTGCGCGGCGCCGTTTGTTTTCGCAGCGGTCACGCCCGGCCGGCGGCTTCGGTTTATCGCCGGACTGGCGGGCGCCGCGGTGCTGGCTGCTGCGTTGGCCGCGCCATTCATTCGCGATCAGTTGGCAACCGTGGCGGCGCGCGGCAACGGCCACCCGCTCCTCGTCGCGCCTTACGAAGTGTTCGGCGAATGGGTGCCGCAGCCGCTTCGCCGCTGGCTCGACCTTCCGGCCTATTGGCTGGTGCTGCTGCCGATCGAACTGCCCGCGACTTATTTCGCCGGTGTCATCGGCCTTGGCGCCATGTTGCGCGCCACGTTGCGCGCCACGATGCCCCGACCGGAAAAGCTCGCGGTGACGGCCCTCATTTGCGTCGTCGGCGCGAGCCTTGGTACGTCGTGGCTGTTGGTCTCGACGCTCGGCGACAATAATGACCTCGGGCTGCGCGCCGTCATTCCCGGCGAAGCCATTCTGATCGTCGGCGCCGCCGCGGCTTTGACGCTGACACCCCGGCGCTTTGCGATCACCGCACTCGCGATCGGCGGCTTCGTGCTGTCTCTCCCGGACACGACAATCACCATCCGTGATTATTTCCTCGGCCTGCCCCGGCCGGGCGGCGAAATCTTCGCGCAAACTCCCGCAATGTGGGCCGCGGTGCGCCGTTATGCCGGCCCAGGCATGCGCGTTGCCGACAATCCGCTGTTTCTGAGCGACATCACGGCGTGGCCAGTCAACATTTCCTGGGCGCTCCTTGCCGACCGCAGCTCCTGCTTCGCCGGCCGCGAACTGGCGCTCGCCTACACGCCGCTGCCGCCGCACCGCCGCGAGGCGATCAATGCGCAATTCGTCCGCGTATTCGCCGGGCAAGGCACACCGGACGATGTCGGCGCGCTGGCGAAGACCTACGGCTGCGACGTCATCGTCGTGACCGCGCAGGACGGCGCCTGGACCAACGATCCGTTCGCCGCCAGCGCCGATTATCGGCTGACGGACAGCCGAGCCGGCGCGTGGCGGATTTACGTGCGCGCCACGCCGCTCAAATCCCCGCGAACCAATTGAAGCCCTGTTTGCTCCAGAACGTCTCGGTGAAGTCGTTGGTGACCTCGATCGCCTTGATCCATTTGGCGTTCTTGTAGCCGAGCTTGGTCGAGGTGCGCAGCCGCAGCGGATAGCCGAACGGGTCGGCGATGACCTCGCCGGCGTAACGCGTGGCGAGGATGGTCTGCGGATGCAGTGCGGTCGCCATGTCGATGCTTTCGGTATAGTCGTCGGCGCAGTGGAAATAGACATATTTCGCCGTCAGGTCCGCGCCGACCCGTTGCAGAAAGCCTTTCAGGTTCGGCCCGGACCATTGGCCGATATAATCCCAGCCCTCGACGCAGACGTGGCGGATGATGATTTCCTGCTCCGGCAATTCGTAAAGCCGCCGCGCGCTCCATGGCCGTTTGTCGGCAACGCGGCCGGCCAGTTCGAGCTGCCACGTCGCGCCATCAAGCGGCTTCACGTCCTCGATGCTGTAATAGGCGTTGAAGCGCGGCGGTTTGACCACTTGGGCCGGGCTGAAGGTCGGCGCCAGATGGTTCGGACGAAACAGCGTTTCCTGCACGCCGTCGTTCCACGCCGACACCGCGCGCAAGACTTTCTGCACCGGCTCCTCCTCGGTCACGTCGCAGCCGGTCAGCAATGTCAGCGCGCCGAGGCTGAGCGCGCCGCGCAGGACATTGCGGCGGTCGATGGCGGCCAGAAGCTGGCGGTCCTGCGTCAGCACGCTCTGGTCGATCGCCTTGTCGGGACGAAACAGCGACGGCGTGCGGGTGCGTATCGACATGGCGTCATCCCTCGGTGTGTTATCGCCTTAGCGCGCCGCTTCGACGGGAGCCGGCACGGCGCGCGGCGGCGTGTCGTCCACGACGGGCCCGCCGGTCAGCATCGCCAGGATCGTTTGCGGCACCAAAAGCGCCAACGCCACGTGGATGACCAAAAACCCGACGATCGCCGACATACACAGAAAATGCACCAGCCGGATGGTCTGGAAGCTGCCGAACAACGCCGCCAGCTCGGAGAATTGCACCGGCTTCCACAGCGCCAGGCCGGAAATGACGATGCAAATTCCGATCAAAATGACGCCGAGATAAAGAATCTTCTGCACCGCGTTGTAATGCGTCAGGTCGTCATGGCCGAGACGGAAGCGCAGCGCTTCGCCGACGGTGACGAGAATCTCGCGGATCGAAATGGGAAACAGCTTGCGCCGGAAGCGGCCGGTCGCGATGCCGTAGCCGAGATAGGCGAGACCGTTGAGTACGAAGATCCACATGCCGAAGAAATGCCATTGCAAGCCGTGCTGCGCCCATACGCCGATGGTCAAAGCGTCGGGAAAATGCAGCCAGCCGAAGATCACGTCGTCGTTATAAATCTTCCAGCCGCTGCCGATCATGATGAAGATCGCCACGGCGTTGATCCAGTGCATGATGCGCACCGGCAGCGGATGCAGGCGATGCGGCGCCGGCGGCTTCAACGGTCTCTGGCGGGAATTTGATTTGACGTGACGCGTCGTCATCAAAATGTTCTCCGCGATGTTCCCGCCGCCCCGTTTGCGGCGAGCGGACAGTATGGACGCGACCGATCACGGGCAATGCAAGCCGCTTCACAAATTCGCGCGGCGTTCTTGATGAGGAGCCGACATATGACGGGACCCGGCGCGCGCATGCTTGGCGCGGTTTTTGTTCTGATCGGATCGATAGCCGCGGCGGCCCCGACGAGCACGGCAAAGGCGAGCCCCGCCGTGCTCACGCCGGAACAGCGCATGCAGGCGCGCTTTCCGCAGCCCGTGCGGGTCGGCGATCTCATCGGGCTGCCGCTGCTCGACGACAGTCACCGCACGCTCGGTTATGTCCGCGAGGTCGTGCGCACGAAAAGCGACAAGATCGAGCTCATCATCGGTTATGGCGGGCTGTTCGGCTGGGGCGTTCGTCCGGTCGCCGTGCCGATCGAGGTCGTCGGCATTCGCGGCCGCGAACTGGCGTCGCTCGATATGCCGCGCAGCGAATATGCGGTCGCGCCGACCTGGCACGCGGGCGACGCCGCTGCGCTCCCGCGCGACGCGACGATCCGGGTCGCCCTGACTCGGGGCTATTAGCGATCACGACTCGGTGAGTTTGATAACTTTTTGGTGTTTGCCGACTTGTCGCAGGTGAGGCGGACTTGATTGGCGGGTGGCAGGGAACTTTGCCAAACAAGGCCGAACGCATGCGTATTCGTGTTGATTGCTGATTTCAGGGCCAATTTCCAAAGGGGCATGGCGTGAACCGCGCCGGGCGATTGAACGGCCGATCCGATCGGAAACAGCATCAACGGCGCGGCGACGCCGCAGCCACGTGCGGTATCGCGGTCATGGCCAAGGCGTCGGCGCCGGGACGCACCAAGACGCGGCTGGTGCCGCCTTTGACCTACGAGCAAGCCGCCGCGCTCAATACCGCATTCCTGCAGGACGTGACCAACAACATGCTACTTGCCGGCGAGCACGCCGGCATCTGCGGCTATGCCGCTTATGGTCCGCCCGGCAGCGAAGATTTTTTTGCACGAATTCTGCCGCCGGCCATCGGCCTGATCGACGCCTGGCTGCCGAATTTCGGCGATTGCCTCCTGCATACCATCCGCCAAATCCTCGGCCGAGGGCACGGCTCGGCCGTGGTGCTCAACGCCGACAGCCCGAACCTGCCGACCGCGCTCTTGGTGGAGACCGCCGAGATTCTCGCCCGGCCGGGCGATCGCGCGGTGCTCGGTCCCTCGACCGACGGCGGCTATTACCTGCTCGGGCTCAAATTGGCGCATCAAAGGCTGTTCGAGGACATTGCCTGGAGCACCGACCGCGTCGCCGAACAGACATTCGCGCGCGCCAAAGAGATCGGGCTCGATGTCGAGGTGTTGCCGGCCTGGTACGACATCGACGACATCGAGGATTTGCGCCTGCTCAGCGGCCAAGTCCGCCGCATGCCGGCGCGGAAACCCAAGTTCGGTCCCGGCGAACCACACCACGCCAGCCATACGGCGGCACTGCTGAGCGCGCTGGGGCTGGGGCCGGACACGGGATTGGATGCCCGCCCCGCCAAGCCGACGCCGGCGGTGTTGAAGCACGCTTGAGGATCGGTGATGTCAGTGATCCGCCATGCATTGAGGACGAAGCGATAATGGAGACGACAGTGAAAACGGCCGTCGACCCGCGGCGCTATTTCGAGGCCGTGCAGGCGGAGAGCGAGCTTCCGGAGCACGAACCGGTGTGTCTCTATCTGGAGACCACCAACCGCTGCAATCTCCTGTGCACCACCTGCCCGCGCACCTACGAGGAGCTCGAGCCGCCGGCCGACATGAGCTGGGAGCTGTTTCGTTCGATCGTCGATCAGGTCCCCAATCTGCATCGCGCGGTGCTGCATGGCGTCGGCGAGCCGATGCTGGTGAAGGAATTGCCGCGCATGGTGCGCCATCTCAAGGACCGCGGCACCTATGTATTGTTCAACACCAACGGCACCGTGCTCAACGAGAAGAACGGCCGCGCCCTGATCGCGGCCGAACTCGACGAGTTGCGGGTCTCGTTCGACGCCGCCAATCCGGAATCCTATCGCGCCATTCGCGGCAAGAATTATTTCAACCGCATCCTCAAGAACGTCCGCGCCTTCCGCGAGCTGCAGGAGCGCGAGGGCCATCGCAAGCCGCGGGTGTCGGCGTGGCTGACCGGGTTGCGCGAGACCATCGAGGAGCTGCCGGATTTCGTGCGCGTCGCGGCCGACACCGGCGTCAAGGAGGTGTACCTGCAGCGCCTGGTGTTCTTCAACGACAATGCCATCGGCAAGGCGCGGCCCGATCAGGCGCTCTACGAGCAGCTTTCCGGCGAAGAAGCGATCTACATCGAGCGCGCGACTGCGCTCGCCAAATCGCTCGGCGTCACGTTCAGCGCCTCGGGCGCCGCCTCCGAGCCCGGCATGAGCCTGAAACGCCACGACAACGGTTCGCCATGGTCGCTGTGCCGCCGGCCCTGGACGCTGATGTACATCACCGCCAACGGCCGCGCGCTGCCGTGCTGCATCGCGCCGTTCTCGCAGCGCGGCTATGAGAACTACACCTTGGGCGATGCCACCCAGCAGACGCTACGTGAAATCTGGAGCGGAGAAGCCTATCGCGATTTCCGCAAGGCGCTCGTTTCGGGCGAGCCGCCGGCGGCCTGCGCGAGCTGCGGCTTGCGCTGGAGCCTGTAGCGATGGCCGCGACGGTCGTGCCGGAAATGACAGCGGGAGGCGTTGCCGTCATTATCCCGGCCTTCAACGAGGCCGAATCGATCGGCGCCGTGATCGGCGACCTGCCGCGCGACATCGTCGGCAGGGTCATCGTCGTCGACGGCGGCAGCAGAGACGGGACGCCCGACTGCGCACGCCGCGCCGGCGCCGAGGTGATCACGATCGGCCGCGGCTATGGCCGCGCCTGCCTTGCCGGCGCGCAAGCCGCCGATACCGCCGACATCGTCGTCTTCATGGACGGCGACGGCGCCGACGATCCGGCCGCGATCGCAGCCATGGTCGCGGCGCTGCGCTCTGGCGACTATGACTTCGTGATCGGCTCGCGCGCCCGCGGCGAGCGCGAGCGCGGCAGCATGGCGAGCCATCAGATTCTCGCCGGCCTCGCGGCCGGAGCCCTGATCAAGCTCCTGTACGGCGTGCGCTATACCGACATGTGCGCGTTTCGCGCGCTGCGCCGCGACACGCTGCTCGCGCTCGGCATGCGCGAAATGACCTATGGCTGGAATCTCGAAATGCAGATGCGGGCGGCGCGCGCCGGGCTGCGCGTGTTGGAACTCCCGGTCGCCTATCGCTGCCGCATCGGCGGCGAATCCAAGGTCGCCGGCTCGCTCTCCGGCTCGCTCCGCGCCGGGCTGCGGATCATGACCACCTTCGCCCGCATCGCGCTCGAGCCGGCGCGGCAGCGCGCGCTGTGAAATTGACGCTGATCGTTGCGAGCGACGCGCCGCGGCCGATTATCAAATTTGCTCGCACATATGCTTGTGTACGGGGAATCGACGCGACCGGATCACGTCAGCGACAATGCCACTCGAAAAATTTGTTGGTGGGTATTTGCACACCGCACGCCGTTATCTGATACCTCCGCAACGGCTGGCTAATGCTGCCGGGCGCGGAACTGCGACGGTGTCAGGCCTGCGTGCTTCTTGAAGAAGCGCCAGAAATAGGCGGGATCGGCGAAGCCGAGCTCATAGGCGATGAGCGACACCGGCGCGGCGATATGGGTGAGCTTGCGCTGCGCCTCGAGCAACAAACGGTCATTGACGATCTCGAGCGCGGACTTACCGATGGTCGCGCGGCACAGCCGGTTCAGCCGGCTCTCGGTCATGTGCAGCGCCTGCGCATAAAAGCCGACCGGACGGTGTTCGGTGAAATGCGCTTCCACCAGGCTGCGAAAACGGGCGAACGTTTCGGAGCGCCGCCGGTTGCGCGGGTCGGCATCGTGGCCGGCGGCGCTGCGGCGCCCGACCAGAACAAACAAAGCGCCGACCAGGCCTTCGAGCGCGGTCGCGACGCCGGCGGCCTGCGCGCGGAATTCCGTTTGGATTTCCGCGAGGAGATGCGCCATGCGTGACACCTCGCCCGGCACCGCGGAGAGATCGACGACGCCGGGCGCGAGCGATCGCCCCGCCGGCGCCAGCGGCGCGCCGCCGCGCGCTGAGAACTCGCTTTCGGCGACGGTGAGCACATAGCCGTGCGCGTGCGGCTGGAAGCCGAAGGCGTGCACCGTGCCGGACGGCACGATGATCGCGCACGGCGCGGCGGCCTCGCTGGCGACATGATCGAGTCGCACCCGCACTTTGCCGTCGAACAGAAAGATGATCTGGAACAGTCCGCGATGGCTGTGCGACTTGATTTCCCAATCGTAGCGCTCCGAGCGTGAGCGAATGTCCTCGATATGGAAGCGCTCGGGCGCCGGCAGGCGCGCCTCGCCGTAGAGGGAAAACACAGGTATTTCGAGGCGGCGCGGGCGCCGGATATCCGGATTTGATCGCATTTTGCTGGCCTGTCGGGGCGAAGCGACGGCGGCGGTCCATTCGCAGAATGAACGAAAAGTACAGAGAATTGCCGCGCTTGTCCATTGTTCGCCAAGCCGGCGGCGCGCACTTTTCCCGCAAGGCTCGAACATATGTTCGACCACCGGGAGGAAATGATGCTGCGATTTGATCCGTTCTCGCCGGCAATCGATGCCGATCCGTTTCCGGCCTACAAGGAATTGCGCGACGCGCAGCCGTGCTTCTGGTCGGAGGACGCCGGGATGTGGGTGCTGTCGCGCTACGGCGACATCCTGCGCGCGCTCAACGACTGGCAGACCTATTCCTCGGCCCAGGGCAATCTGATGACGGAACTGCCCGGCCGCGCCGGCGCGACGCTCGGCTCCAGCGATCCGCCGCGTCACGACCGGCTGCGGGCGCTGATCCAGCATGCCTTCCTCAAGCGCAATCTCGAGGCGCTGGCCGAGCCGATGCGGACCATGGCGCGCGACTGCGCGGATGCGCTCAAAGGACGGCCGACCTTCGACTTCATCGAGGATTTCGCCTCGAAATACACCGTGCGCGTGTTGTTTGCCGCACTCGGTTTGCCGCTCGGCGGCGACGAGGCGACCGTGCGCGACAAGGCCGTGCTGATGGTGCAGTCCGACCCGAAAACCCGCGCCAAGAGCCCCGCGCACATCGCGGCCTTCGACTGGGTGCGCGACTACGCCGCCAATGTGATCGCCGAGCGGCGCGCCAAGCCGGCCAACGATCTAATCTCGCATTTTGCCGCGGCCGAGATCGACGGCGACCGGCTCGACGAGCGCGAAGTGCTGTTGACCACGACCACGCTGATCATGGCCGGCATCGAGTCGCTCGGCGGCTTCATGGCGATGCTCGCTTACAATCTCGCCCGCCTGCCCGACGTCCGGCGCGCCTGCGTCGCCGACCCGGCGCGGCTCCCCGACGCCATCGAGGAATCGCTGCGCTACAACACCTCGGCCCAACGCTTCCGCCGCTGCCTCGTCAAGGACGTGGAGCTGCACGGCCGGACCATGAAGGCCGGCGACTTCGTCTGCCTCGCCTACGGCTCGGGCAATCGCGACGACCGGCATTTCGCCGATGCCGACGTCTACAATCTCGATCGCCGGCCGAAGGGCCATCTCGGCTTCGGCGGCGGGGTTCATGCCTGCCTCGGCGCCACCATCGCCCGCATGGCGACACGGATCGCGATGGAGGAATTCCATCGGGTGGTTCCCGACTACGGCCAGGTCGCCGCGGACCAGGCGTTGCGCTGGATGCCGTCCTCGACCTTCCGCAGTCCACTCGTCTACGAAGTGGCGGCCGCCGCCTAGGGGCCCGGTCATGGCCAATATCAGCTTCATCGAGCCGGGCGGCCGGACCGTCGGCATCGATGTCCCTGACGGCTGGACGTTGATGCAGGCGGCGCGTAGTGAAGGCGTCGAAGGCATCGAGGCGGAATGCGGCGGCTCTTGCGCCTGCGCCACCTGCCACGTCTATATCGAAGGCGCCGCGGCGGCGAACGTGCCGTCGCCCGGGGAGAATGAATTACTGATGCTCGACAGCGTTGCCGCCGAACTTCGCCCCAACAGCCGCCTGAGCTGCCGGATCACGGCGGCGCCGGCGCTCGAAGGCCTGATCGTCCGCGTCGCCGAGACCCAGGGCTGATCGATGCCGGCGGGAATCGTGATCGTGGGCGCCGGCCAGGCCGGCCTGCAAATCGCCGAGGCGCTGCGCGCCGAGCAATATGACGGCGCCATCACGCTGATCGGCGGCGAGCCGCATCCGCCCTATCAGCGGCCGCCGCTGTCGAAGGCCGTGCTGCTCGGCAAGATGGACCCGGCGCGGCTGACCTTGCGTTCGCCCGAGGCGATTGCCCGCAAGGATATCGTCTTCATGCCGGGCGTCGCCGTGACGGCGATCGACCGCGCCGATCAGACAGTGCACCTCGCCGACGGCCAGGTCGTGCCCTATGCGGGGCTGGCCTTCGCGACCGGCGGTCGCGCGCGGAGCTTGCCGATCCCCGGCCGCGATCTTGCCGGCGTGCTCGCTTTGCGTGGCATCGAGGACGCCGTGGCGATCGGCGGCGCCTTGGCCGGCGCCGAGACGGTGGTGGTCGTCGGCGGTGGCTTCATCGGCCTCGAGGTCGCGGCGGTCGCGCGCATGCTCGGCAAGCGCGTCACCGTGCTCGAGGCCGCGCCCCGCCTGATGGCCCGCGCGGTGTCGCCGCTCCTCTCGGAGGTGTTTGCTGATCTGCATAAAGGGCGCGGCGTCGACATCGAGCTTGGCGCCATGGTCAGCGAAATCGTCGGCGATGGCGGCCGTGCGCGCGGCGTGCGCCTCGCCGACGGGCGGACGTTTGCGGCGGACCTCGTGCTGCTCAGCGCCGGCCTCGTGCCGAACACGGAGCTTGCCGTCGCGGCGGGACTGGACGGCGCGCACGGCATCATCGTCGATCAATGCGCCCGCACCGGCGATGCGCGCATCGTCGCCGCCGGCGATTGCGCGGCGCGGCGCCTGCCCGACGGCACGTTGCTGCGGCTCGAATCGGTGCAGTGCGCGGTCGAGCAAGGCAAGGCGGCGGCCGCGAGCCTCGTCGGGCGCGAGCGCCCCTTCACCGCCTCACCCTGGTTCTGGTCCGATCAATACGACATCAAGCTGCAGATGGCGGGGCAGTCGGGTGGTCACGACCATGTCGAACTCCGCGGCGACCGCGGCGATTTTCGTTTTTCCGCATTCTATTTCCGCGGCGAGACGCTGATCGGCGTCGACAGCCTCAACCGGGCGCAGGATCACATGATCGCGCGGCGGCTGCTCGACCGCCGGCATTCGCCGACCTTCGCACAAGTGCGCGACGACAAATTCCCGCTGCAGTCCCTGGTTGCGCAGCCCGCCGTTTCGGAAGCAAATTAGGTCGCGACCTTGCGGAGAAAGCCGTCGACGCTACCGCGCAGGCTGTCGGCGGCGGCTTCGACGGCTTGTGACGCCGTCAGCACGGTGTCGGCCGAATTGCGCATGTCCGAGGTGGCGCCGGCCACGCGCTCCAGCACCGCGACGACCGATTTGGTGCCCGTGGCGGCTGCCGCGACATTGGTGGAAATCTCGCGGGTCGCGACGTTCTGCTGTTCGACCGAATTGGCGATCGCCGCGGTCAACAGCCGGACCTCCTGCATGCGGCCGGCGATGTCGCCCATGGCGCGGACGGCGCTCTGCGTCGAGGATTGCACCGCGGCGATCTGGCCGGCGATGACATCGGTTGCCTTGGCCGGTCTGCACCGCAAGCGCTTTGACCTCGGAGGCGACGACGGCAAAACCCTTGCCGGCCGCGCCGGCGCGGGCCGCCTCGATGGTGGCGTTGAGCGCCAACAGATTGGTCTGACCGGCGACGCTCTGGATCAGCTTGACGACATCGTCGATTTTCTGCGCCGCCTGGGCCAGATCAGTGATGTCCTGGTTGGTCGACTGCGCCTGCGCCGCGGCCGCGCCCACCGCCTCCGCGGCGCGCGCAAGCTGACGGTTGATCTCGGCGATCGATTTGGACAATTCGTCCGCCGCGGTAGACGCGATTTCGACGCTGCCGAACGCCTGATTGGACGTCGCCACCGCGCCCGCGGTGTGCGCCGTGGTCTCGTTCGAGGCGGCCGACAGCAGCGTCGCGGTCGATTTCATCGCCACGACGCTGTCGGCGACGGTCGCCAGAATGCCCTCGATGTCGCCGCGAAACCACGCAATGGCGCCCTCGACGGCGGCGCGGCGCGCTTCCTGCTCGTCGAGCAACGCGCTCTTTCGCTCCGCCGCGCGGCGCGCGGTGATGTCCTCGTGGGTGCCGACCCAATAGATGCTGTTCGGAATCGCCCGGTTGATGACCGAAATCGCGCGCCCGTCCGGCGACTCGTTCACGAAGCTGACGATCCGTCCCGCGGCCATCTCTTCCAGGAGTTCGCTGACATACTGTCTCGGATCGCGATTGAGGCTGCCGGATTTCACCCGATCGCTGACGATGTCGATGAGCGATGCGCCGGGTTTGACGATATCCAGCGACAGCCCATACATCGACACATATTGATCGTTGCGAAAGACGAGGCGCCCCAAGGCGTCGAACATGACCACGCCTTGGGTCGTGTTATTGAGGAGGAGCTCGAGCAAATAGCTTTTGCGCTCGAACAGCCGGCCCATCACCGTTCGCGTGAAGCGCTCGAGGATCCGCAACATCGCCCTTCGCACCTGTCGGTTGCTGGGTATGTCAAATAGCTACCCAACATCCATTTACGGCGCGTTAATCAACCCCGAGCCGACCGCCGGCAAATGGAAAATGCTCTATGCGGAATGGGGAGGCAGTACGACGACCCGCGTTCCGACCGGCGTGCGGTTATAGAGATCGACGACATCGGCGTTGCGCAGGCGGATGCAGCCGGCCGAGACGTCATGGCCGACGGTGTCGGGCTCGTTGGTGCCGTGAATACGGTAGAGCGTGTCGGTCTTGCCCTGCCACAGATACATGGCCCTGGCGCCCATCGGATTTTCCGGCCCGCCGCGCATGCCGGTGCCGCTCGGCAGCTCGGTCATCGCCTGTTTGATCTCGGGCCTGCGGTCCAGATATTCCTTGGTCGGGTACCAGTCCGGCCATTCCTGTTTGCTGTGAATGGTCGCCTCGCCGGACCAGCCATAGCCTTCCTTGCCGACCCCGACCTCGTATTGCAGCGCCTGCCCGCCGCCCTGCACCAGATAGAGCAGGTGGCTCGAGGGATCGACCACGATGGTGCCCGGCGGCTCCGCCCGATCGAAGCGAACGACCTTGAAATTTGGCGCCGTGTCGCCCTCGCCTGACGTCACCGACGCCGTGGTACAGCCGGCGAGCGCCGCGCCGGCGGCGCCGAGCGCCAGCACGAAAGCACGGCGGCTCAGACGGCCGTCACGGCTCTTCGATCGATCGGTGCGCGGCAGCATTCAAGCTCCGGCGATGCCCCTGGCTTCAATATAGGCTGCCGGGAGTTTTCGGCGAATTGTAGGTTAGAATCTGTCGCTTAAGGAAATATGGTGCCCAGGGGCGGAATTGAACCACCGACACCTGCATTTTCAGTGCAGTGCTCTACCAACTGAGCTACCTGGGCCCACTTTGAGCGCTCGCCGCGGCGACCGCCAGAGGGGGTCCGCAAGAGCGCGGTGGGTTATAGTGGCTCGGTCCGCCGCTGTCCAGAACGGCGCGGCAAATCTCCTCACGCCAGCGGCACGGCCGCGACCTGGTCGCGGAAGGCCGGCCGGGCCGCGATCGCGGCGTACCAGCGCTCGAAATGCGGCAGCGGCGGCCGTTCCGGCACGATCTGACGGTAGCGGTTGGCGAGCACGGCTGCGGGAATGTCGCCGTAGGAGAAGTTTTCGCCGGCGAGATAGGCGGTTTTGGCGAGGCGCGCATCGAGGATGGTCACGGCCGCGATGGTCCGCTTCTTGGAATTATCGATCGCCGCATGGTTGCGCTGTTCCGGCGGCGTGCGGATCAGGCCCCAGAAACACTCGAAGATGCGCCGGCGCGAACACGCTGAGCTGCCAATCCATCCAGGCGCTGGCCCACGCCCGCGCGCGCAGATCGGCCGGCTCCAAAACTTCGGCGCGGTGCTTGGCGGCGAGGTAGCGCACGATCGAATTCGACTCCCACAGCAGAAAGCCGTCCTCCTCTTCCAATGTCGGCACCAGCCCGTTGGGATTCATCGCCAGATATTCCGCCTCACGGTTCTTTCCGAACGGCCCGCCGATGTCGATGCGCTCGTGCGGCAGGCCGATTTCGGCGACCGCCCACATGACCTTCTGCACGTTGGACGACGTGTTGCGGCCCCAGATCTTGATCATGGATGTTTTCCTTCCACCTCTCCCCGCACGCGGGGAGAGGTCGAGTGACCCCCGACTTGATCGGGGGGAACGAGGGTGAGGGGGCCTCGCCGCGATTCTGAGCTTTGCGGATTTTGTCCAGAACGGCCCAATTCAACGATGGGCGGCGAGGCCCCCTCACCCTACCCTCTCCCCGCGCGCGGGGAGAGGGAGAAGTCAATCGATCCGGCGCGCTTCCTCGGGCAGCATGATCGGAATGCCGTCGCGGATCGGATAGGCGAGCTTGGCGGCGCGCGAGATCAGCTCCTGATGCTCGGCGTCGTATTCGAGCGGACCTTTGGTCACCGGGCAGACCAGGATTTCCAGAAGCTTGGGGTCGACAAGTTTGGGATCGACGCCTTCGGCGGCGCGGTCGGCGGAGGGTGAGGCCATCAAAATGCTCCGGGATTGTCACTGCAGCGGCGTTTCACCGGTCTTGCTCTTGGCGAGCTCGATCTCGGTGACGGCGACCAGGATTTCAGCGCGGGTCTTCAGGTCCGGCGCTTCGAGCATAGCCTGCTTCTCCGCGGCCCCATAGGGCGACATCATGGCCAGCGCGTTGACCAGCGCCTCGTTGGGCGCATTCTCGATGCCTTCCCAGTCGGCCTTGAGATCGTTGGCCTTGAGAAAATCCGACAGTGCATGCAGAAGCGCCTTGCGGTCGACCTTATCCTCGCCCTTGCGCGGCGTGAAGTCGTCGACGAACGGCCGATAATCCACCCGGCATTGGCGATACGGGCTGTCGACGACCAGTTCCTCGTCGAGCCGGTAGCGCGCGATGCCGGTGAGTTGAATGAGATAACGCCCGTCGCCGCTCTCGGCGAACTGGGTGATCCGGCCGACGCAGCCGATGCGGAACAGATCGGGCTTTTGGTCGTCCGGCTTGGAGTGCACGGGATCGGGCTGGATCATGCCGATCAGGCGCTGGCCGGAGCGCAACGCGTCGTCGATCATCGCCAGATAGCGCGGCTCGAAGATATTCAGCGGCATCTGCCCGCGCGGCAGCAGCAGCGCGCCCAGTAGCGGAAACACCGGGATCACGTCGGGCAGATCGGCCGGTCCCCTATAGACGGCATTCATCGGCATGTCGCACTCCGCACGCGAGCGACCGCGCCTCGCCTTCGCCGGCGGAAGATTAAGCGGCTACGCGAACAAAATCGACGACAACCTTTTGCGGCCCTCGATCGTGGCTTCGTCGGTCGGGCCCCAGGCCTCGAAGAACGTAACGAGCTGCTTGCGGGCGCCGTCATCGTTCCATTTGCGGTCGCGCTTGACGATGGCGATCAAGTGCTCGAGCGCCTCGAGGCGACGGCCCTTGCCGTTGAGCGCGAGCGCGAGATCGAACCGCGCCTGATGGTCGAGCGGATCGGCGGCGACCTTCTGTTCCAGCTCGGCGAGCGGACCGAGCGATTTCGCCTGCTCGACCAGATCGAGCGCCGCCTGGGCCGCGGTGACCGCGGGCTCGTTGCGCTTGGACTTCCGGCACCATCGCGAGCGTCTGGCGCGCCTGCTCGAGCGCCCCGGTTTCGACGTAGCAGCGCGTCAGGCCGGCAAGCGCGTGGACGTTGGTGTTGTCCTCGGCGAGCAGTTCGGCATAGAGGTTCGCGGCGCCCGACGGGTCGCCCTCCAGCAGGGCCGCGTCCGCGGCCTTGAGCAAGTCCTCGGCCTCACCGCCGATGCGGTCCTTGGTGACCCGTTCGAGGAAAGCCGTGACCTGGCTCTCCGGCAGCGCCCCCATGAAGCCGTCGGCCGGCTGGCCGTTGACGAACGCGATCACGGCCGGGATCGACTGAATGCCCATCTGGCCGGGAATCTGCGGGTGGTCGTCGATGTTCATCTTGGCGAGCTTGACCTTGCCCTTCGCCGCCCGCACGACCTTCTCGAGGATGGGCGTCAGCTGCCGGCACGGGCCGCACCACGGCGCCCAGAAGTCGACCAGCACGGGCTGCCGTTTCGACTCCTCGATGACGTCCCTGACGAAGGTCTGGGTGGTCGTTTCCTTGATGAGCGCGTCCGCCGGCGCGGTGGCGGTTCCAGCCTGTTGCAGCATTTTGCCTTGCCCTCGGCCCCGTCGGGGCGAATGTTCCGTATTTGCCCGAGTAGATGGTGGGAAACCACGATAAATGCAATCGTCAGGCCGGCGGGGTCGAAACCGCCGCGATCCGCGGCGCGTGGCCGGTGGATTCGAGGAATTTCACCAGATCCTCGCGCGATACCGTCGTCGTCGCGGTATTCACCAGCGGATGAAAGGCGAGTACCGGCTGCGCCATCATGCCGGCGTCGAGCACCACGGTCACCCGGCAGGCCTTGTCGTTGATCACGGCGAACGGGGTGACCGAGCCGGGTTCCACGCCGAGCACGTCGCGCATGGTATCGGCCGCGGCGAACGAGAAGCGCCCCGATGCGCCGAGCACCCGGTGCAGGGATTTAAGCTCGATCACCGCGTCTTCCGGCGCCACCACGAGATACAGCGTCCCCTTCTTGTCGCGCAGGAACAGATTTTTGGTGTGGCCGCCGGGCACCTGCCCGCGCAGCGCGCGCGCCTCCTCTACCGTGAACGCAGGACGGTGTTGCACCGTCTTGTGCCGGATATCGAGGCTATCCAAATA
The DNA here is from genome assembly GCA_963836095.1 of uncultured Pseudomonadota bacterium. GTDB lineage: Bacteria > Pseudomonadota > Alphaproteobacteria > Rhizobiales > Xanthobacteraceae > BOG-931. Next base: position 266,208 of record CAWIHU010000005.1, on the reverse strand, counting down.
ATCGAACAGATCGTCTGGTGAGAGTGGGGGCATGCCGTGAAAAGTATGCACCATGAGCAAGTTGAGTATGAAAGCGTGGGCCGAACTCGGCGCGCTCAGCGCCGCGATGGCTCTGTTCCTCTTTATCCCTGCGGGAACGGTTCGGTACTGGCAAGCCTGGGATTTTCTGGCCATCTTCTTCTTAGGGTCGTCACTGACCAACCTCTACCTTATCAGGCATGATCGGTCGCTGTTGTGCCGCCGCGTCAAGGCGGGCCCCACGGCCGAGGCATTGATCTCGCAGAAGATCGTCATGTTCATCGCGTCGGTCGGCTTCGCCGGGCTTCTCGTCATCCCGGCGCTCGACCATCGGTTCGCCTGGTCGCCGCAGACGCCGGTCATCGTCGTCGCCGGGAACGCGCTGGTCGTGTTGGGATTTTACGTGGTCTTCCTGGTCTACCGGCAGAACACCTTCACCTCGGCGACCATTCAAATCGCCGACGGTCAGAAGGTCGTCTCGGCGGGGCCCTACGCGATGCTCCGGCATCCCATGTATGCCGGCTCGCTGTTGTTCCTGCTGGGCATGCCGCTGGCGCTCGGCTCGCTGTGGGGACTGGTCCTGCTCGTGCCGATGCTGATCATTCTGATGTGGCGTATCAGCGACGAGGAAAACCTTTTGGCCAAGCGTTTGCCGGGATATCTGGAATATCGCGAGAAAGTGCACGCGCGATTGATCCCCGGCATCTTCTGACGCGCCCGCGCCCAAGACGTGCGGCCATGGTCGGAGCGGGAGGGTAAACAGCGGTTGGTGTGTCAAGGCCAACCGCTGGTTCACGGGCCAAGGCTTCACGGGCCAAGGCTTCACGGGCCAAGGCGCCAAGCCGGGGGGACGTGGTTGCAAAGGGCTCGACACTTTGGCATAGCTTGCCGCGGCGGCGCGTTGCCGCCCGACCGTCTTCGGATGCGGGTGTAGCTCAGGGGTAGAGCACAACCTTGCCAAGGTTGGGGTCGAGGGTTCGAATCCCTTCGCCCGCTCCAAAGGCCTCGACCGTTCCGCCAATTAGACTTGGATCCCGGACTTGGAACCCGGACTTGGATTCCGCACTTGGAATCCGGACCTGGAATTGCCCGACCCTCCAGGAACGGCCAAGAGGTCCGACGCAGGCGTTGACGCCGCGGCGCCGCGCCCCTATAAGCGCCGCTCACTCACACGTTTCGTGTTCCAGGTTATGGCCAATACAAAGTCCGCCAAGAAGGCCGCGCGCCAAATCGAGCGCCGTACCGTGATCAATAAAGCGCGGCGATCCCGCTTGCGTACGGCCGTACGCAAGGTGGAAGAAGCGATTGCCACCGGCGATCGCACCCGCGCGCAGGCCGCGATGACCGATGCCGAGCCGGTGATCGTTCGCGCCGCGCAAAAGGGCATCGTCCACCGCAATGCGGCGTCGCGGAAGGTGTCGCGGCTCGCGCACCGCATCGCCAAGTTGGGGCAATAACGGCTTCAGCCCTTTGGTCGCGATGACGCCCGTGGAGCCGCTCCACGGGCCGTTTTTGCGTTGATATCTGTGGGTGAATAATTAATCTGTTGCAGAATTGTCGCAATAATCCGTAAAAATAAATGTTAATGGTATGTTGATGCTGCCGCGGGCCGGACCGGGGCCGTTTTCACGATACTGAGAAGCGGATATCTGACGGCATCCCTGAGTTTTTGAGCAAAATAATTGCCGCGCCTTGAAGGAGTTAATGGGCACGAGGACGGTGGGACTTTGAGTCAGCCACAATTCCGTTAAATGCGGGCGGGCTTTTTTGGACCGCGCGACAATACCGAAAAACGGCAGGTCTGGGCCTCTCGGCCATGATTAATTAAGCTTTAAATTCAAAAGCCTTGTGGCTGCTTTCGGGCACCCAGGCGACCAAACGGTTCGCGCCGCCCGAACCAAAAATAGCTCACTTTCGCTGTTGCGGCCCTGGGACGACATGCTATCGTTCGGTCGTTCTTCGGGGTCGCCCGAAGATCCTTCACACAGCGGCTCGCGGCGAAAAGCTCATTGAAAATGAGAGTAGGTGAATTGTGTCCCGTAGTGTGTGCTCCAGTGCGCGCCCGCGAACGTATGTAGTAATAAGTTCTTGCGTAGAAACCTGCGTCTGTTCTTAGTAAGCGGAGCCGAGTACTCTTGAGTACAGAATTGCGGTCCCGATGACCGCCCGATACTTGGACGATTACTTGGACAGTTACTCGGAACGGCTACTTGGAACGACGGCCTAGAACGACTGGTGAGAACCATCGAATCTGGGAGCGATGGAGGTGGGGGCATGAAGACGATAATCCGCCATACGTCTTACGCCATCCTCGGCTGGAACGAGGATCGCAGCATATCGGACCGGCGCGAACGCCGCTCTGAACGGGCGATCGTCTATTTGCGTGCCCTTTACCCCTTGACCGCGTGCCCCTCGACCGCATGCCGGCTGACCGCGATGACGGCGGCGCCCAGCGGCTGACGTTCGGCGTCGAGCGCCCACGGGCCGTTCCAGGCTTGGACGCGCCGTCGGCACAATCCCTTCTCCCCGTAAGTTGCGTCTCCGCGAAGTCAGGCATGGTGGGCTATGCCCTGCCGGGCTCGTCCGCCGAGTCTTTCCCGAAAAAGTCCTTTCCCGAAAAGAAGCAGGCCAAATGATGGGTACGGATCAGGAGCGCTGGCAGCGAATTAAGGGCCGGTTGCGCACCGAACTCGGCGACGATGTCTTCATGAGCTGGTTCGCTCGCATGGAACTCGACGGCGTCGATAAAGGGGCGGTCCGGCTGTCGGTGCCGACGCGCTTCTTGCGCACCTGGATCCAGGCCCATTACAGCGACCGCGTGCTCAACCTGTGGCGCGCCGAGGAATCCGATATCACGCGCCTGGAATTGAGCGTCCGCTCGGCGACGATGCGCCCGGCCGCTCCGAAGCCCAAGACCGCGGCGCCGCCGGCGGCGTCCGGGAACGCGCACGCTCCGAACCACAATGGCGTCGAAATGCGGGCCAGCGTGCCGTTCATGAGCGTGCATGAAGCGCTCGGCGGTTCTCCGCTCGACGCCCGCCTAACCTTCGAGACCTTCATTGTCGGCCGCTCGAACACCCTCGCCCATGCCGCCGCCAAGCAAGTCGCGACCAGCCAGCGTGGCGAGCCGTTGATGTTCAACCCGCTCTACGTTCACGCCGGCGTCGGCCTCGGCAAGACGCATTTGTTGCAGGCGATCACCTGGGTCGGCAACAGCAGCGACCGCAAGGTGCTTTACCTGACCGCCGAGCGCTTCATGTACGGCTTCGTCTCGGCGTTGCGCTCGCAGACGACGCTCGCTTTCAAGGAAGCGGTGCGCGCCATCGACGTCTCTGGTCATCGATGATCTGCAATTTCTGCAAGGCCGCTCGACGCAGGCCGAATTCTGCCACACCCTCAATGCTTTGATCGATGCCGGCCGGCAGGTGGTGATCGCCAGCGATCGCCCGCCGGCGGACCTCGAAAGCCTCGACGACCGCGTCCGCTCGAGGCTCGCCGGCGGGCTCGTGGTGGAGATCGGTTCGCTCGGCGAGGAGCTGCGGCTCGAAATCCTCAAGAGCCGGATCGCCGCGGCGTGCATTCACCATCCCGGTTTCGATGTTCCCGCGCCGGTGCTTACCTTCATCGCCAAATCGGTCACGCACAATGGCCGCGACCTGGAAGGCGCCATCAACCGGTTGCTGGCCCACAGCAAGCTCACCGGTCAGCCGATCACGCTCGAAATGGCCGAGCGGGAGATGCGCGACCTCATCCGGCCGGCCGAACCGAAACGCGTGCGGATCGAAGACATTCAGCGCGTCGTAGCCCGTCAGTACAATGTCAGCCGCGCCGACCTTTTGTCGTCGCGCCGCACCGCCAACGTGGTGCGGCCGCGCCAGGTCGCGATGTACCTCGCCAAAGTTCTGACGCTGCGCTCGCTCCCGGAGATCGGCCGACGCTTCGGCGGCCGTGACCACACCACGGTACTGCACGCCGTGCGGAAAATCGAAAACCTCGCGGGAACCGACACCGCTCTCGCCGAGGAGATCGAGACGCTCAAACGCCAGCTGCAGGATTGAGGGTCGGCTCCGCTGAGGCCAGCACCGCTGACGCCCCTGCAGCAAAGTCGGTCGCACGCCTTACCGCCGCCGTGGACCCACCGCCGTCGCGGGCGTCGTGAAACGCAGGGGAAAAGGCGCCCCGTCGGCGCTGCCGCCCTTGCCGAAAGCCTCATGCCGCGCCACTTTTGTTGTCCCTTGTGAACCGGGTTCCGTGATGAAGGTCACCGTAGAGCGTTCCGAATTGTTGCGGTCGCTCGGCCACGTCCATCGCGTGGTGGAACGGCGCAATACCATTCCGATCCTCGCCAACGTGCTGGTGCGCGCCGACCGCTCCAAGCTGAGCCTCAAGGCCACCGACCTCGACCTCGAGGTCGTCGATGCCATCGCGGCCGAAGTCGGCCCCGCGGGATCGACTACGGTTCCGGCCCACATGTTCTACGACATCGTGCGCAAGCTCCCCGAGGGCGCGCAGGTCGTGCTCGAGGCCGCGGGCGATCGCGCCGCGCTGTCGATCCGCGCCGGCCGCTCGCGCTTTTCCCTGCAGACGCTGCCCGAAAGCGATTTTCCCGATCTGGCGCCGGGCGAGATGACGCACAAATTCACGCTCAAGGCGCCCGATCTCAAGCGGCTGATCGACAAGACCCAGTTCGCCATCTCGACCGAGGAAACGCGCTATTACCTCAACGGCATCTATCTGCACGCCGCCGGCACCGAGCAGGCGCCGACCCTTCGCGCGGTCGCGACCGACGGCCATCGCCTGGCGCAGATGGAGCTCGCTTTGCCCGCCGGCGCCGCCGGCCTGCCGGGCGTCATCGTGCCACGCAAGACGGTCGGCGAAGTGCAGCGCCTGATCGACACCGGCGACACCGAGGTGACGGTCGAGCTGTCGGCGGGGAAAATTCGCTTCACCGTCGGCGAAGTGATCCTCACTTCGAAGCTCATCGACGGCACGTTCCCGGATTACGCCCGGGTCATCCCGGTCGGCAATGACAAGGAGCTCATTGTCGACAAGAAGGAATTCGAGGAAGCGGTCGACCGCGTGTCGACGGTGTCGAGCGAGCGCGGGCGGGCGGTCAAGCTGTCGCTCACCCCCGGACGGCTGTTGCTGTCGGTCACCAACCCCGATTCCGGCAGCGCGACCGAGGAACTGGAAGTCGAATACGAAGCCGAGCCGCTCGATATCGGCTTCAACTCGCGCTATCTGCTCGATATCGCGGCCCAGATCGAAAGCGAGGCGGCGGTGCTCAAGCTCGCCGATCCGGGTTCGCCGACCCTGATCCAGGACAAGGATCCGCACGGCGCGCTCTACGTACTCATGCCGATGCGGGTGTAGGCGGCCGGTCGTGCGGTCTGCATCATGCCCGGCCTCGTGCCGGCATCTGCGTCTTTGCACCCTATCTCAGCTAAATGACATCCGCCCGGATCAACCGCCTGACCCTTAACAACTTCCGCAACTATCATGCGGCGGCGCTCGAGACCGGCGCCGACACCATCGTGCTGGTCGGGCCGAACGGCGCCGGAAAGACCAACCTGATCGAGGCGATTTCGTTTTTCGCGCCCGGCCGCGGGCTGCGGCGGGCGACGCTCGACGAGGTCGCCTTCCGCGAGGGTGATGGCTCCTGGGCGGTCGCTGCCGAGGTCGAAGGCGCGCTGGGGCTGGCGACGCTCGGTACCGGCATCGAGCGCAGGCCCGACGACGGCTCCGCCATGACGCGCACCTGCCGCATCGATCGCGAGCCGGTCCCATCCGCCGCCGCGTTCGCCGATCACCTGCGCGTGCTCTGGCTCGTGCCGGCCATGGATTTACTGTTCGTCGGCGCGCCATCGGAGCGCCGGCGCTTTCTCGATCGCCTGGCGCTCGCGGTCGACGCCGAGCATGGCAGCCGGGTCAATGCGCTCGATCGGGCGCTGCGGTCGCGCAATCGGCTGCTGGAAGACCCCCGGCCCGATTCGCACTGGCTCGATGCCGTCGAGCACGAAACCGCGGAACTCGCCGTCGCGGTCGCCGGATTGCGCGCCGAGACGGTGCGCCGGCTCGGCGCCGTGCTCGCCGGCCGCAAGGAATTGGCCTTTCCGCCGGCGGAGATTTCGCTCGACGGCTGGATGGAAAAGCTGCTGCCGGAGCATCCGGCGGTCGACATCGAGGAGCGCTACCGCGCCGTGCTGCGGGACAATCGCGGCCGCGACGCCGCCGCCGGGCGCACGCTCGACGGCCCGCATCTGACCGACCTGTCGGTCATCTACGCCGATAAGGGAATCTCCGCGGCCGAGGCCTCGACCGGCGAGCAGAAAGCCATTCTCATCGGCCTCGTGCTAGCGCATGCGCGGCTGATTGCCGCGATGACCGGCATCGCGCCGATCCTGCTGCTCGACGAAATCGTCGCCCATCTCGATCCGTCGCGGCGCGCCGCACTGCACCGGGAACTGGCGCAACTCGGCACCCAGGTTTTCATGACCGGCGCCGATCCGGCCCTGTTCGTCGAGGTCGGCGACACGGCGGCGATGTTCGAAATCCGCGCCGGGCAGATCGCGTCGCGGCCACCGCTCCGCGCCCGGAACTAGGCCGGTATTGCGCATTGTGCGGCGCACTGGCCCCGTCCGCTCATGTCAACGATCGACGCCCGCCATGGAACAAGAGCGGCAAGCCGCATTTAACCCCATAAGAACAGAGAGAGATCGATTCTGAGAGAGCGACAACCCGCAGATCACGATCGGATGCCGGCCGGCGGCATGGAGCACGCCGAGGATCAGATCGTCTGCAACCTCATGGAAGCCCTGGCGCGGCTTCAAGACGACTTGGACCGCGTTGAGATTTGGACCGCAGCGCTCGGCTGCTTCCTGCGCCCCGCGCCCGAATACCAACCGGGCGACGAGCACCTGTTGCCGACCCCGTCGCGCCTGCGAGGCCGGCGCGGGCGATCCTGATCTCCGCACGTGGCGCCTTCCGTAACGATGCGCTAACCAATGCTGCGGTTCGCGGTTGCGGGCTACCGTTTACAGCGCCAAAAACCGTCTTTTCGACGGTCGCCGCCGGGCGGCGCTTTGGCGCTTCGTTGGCCGCCTTTTCGACCTCCTTCTTTATCGCCTTCTCGGCCCCTTTGGCGGCGCCTTTTCCGACCGCCCTAAATCTTGAAAAAATGGCGTTGCGACAATATCTTAGCAAAGGCGACTTTGCCCTGTACGAGGCCCCCTTTTGGTGTACAACAAATCTTCGTCGAAACGTGCTTTTGCCAGTGATTCGAAAGCGACAAGCATGGCCGAACCCGTCCGCAAACCGAGCCCGGCGACCCCGGATAGATCCAGCCAAGACAAAATGAGCCAAGACGCCATCAGAGACGCCGGCGCCGAGGCCTATGGCGCGGAATTGATCAAGGTGCTCAAGGGGCTCGACGCCGTGCGCAAGCGGCCGGGCATGTATATCGGCGACACCGACGACGGTTCCGGCCTGCATCACATGGTCTACGAAGTCGTCGACAACGCCATCGACGAGGCGCTGGCCGGCTTCGCCAAGCACGTCACGGTCACCCTCAATCCTGACGGTTCCTGCACGGTGCGCGACGACGGCCGCGGCATTCCGACCGAGATGCACGAGGAAGGCGTCTCCGCCGCCGAGGTGGTGATGACGCAGCTGCACGCCGGCGGCAAGTTCGGCGGCAGCGACGACCGCAATCCCTACAAGGTGTCCGGCGGCTTGCACGGCGTCGGCGTCTCCGTGGTCAACGCGCTGTCCGAATGGCTCAAGCTGACGATCTGGCGCGACGGCCGCGAGCATTCCATGGAGTTCCGCGACGGCGAAGCGGTGGCGCCGCTCGCCGTTACCGGCGCCGCTTACGATCGCCGCGGCACCGAAGTGTCGTTCCTGCCGTCGAAAAAAACCTTCACCATGACGGAGTTCGACTTCGCCACGCTGGAGCACCGGCTGCGCGAGCTCGCGTTTCTCAATTCCGGCATCACCATCTCGCTGATCGACGCCAGGCACGCGGTCGAGAAGCGCGAAACGATGCAGTACGAAGGCGGCGTCGAGGAGTTCGTGCGCTATCTCGACCGCAACAAGACGCCGCTCATCCCGCAGCCCGTCATCATCAAGGCGGACCGCGACAATATCGGCGTCGAATGCGCGATGTGGTGGAACGACGGCTACCACGAAAGCGTGCTCTGCTTCACCAACAACATTCCGCAGCGCGACGGCGGCACGCACCTCGCCGGCTTTCGCGGCGCGTTGACGCGCCAGGTCACCTCCTACGCCGAATCCGGCGGCGCCGCCCGCAAGGAAAAAGTCGCGCTGACCGGCGAGGATTGCCGCGAAGGCCTGACCGCGGTGCTTTCGGTCAAGGTGCCCGACCCGAAATTCTCCTCGCAGACCAAGGACAAGCTCGTGTCGTCCGAAGTCCGTCCGGTGGTCGAAGGCGTGATCAACGACATGCTCAAGGCCTGGCTCGAGGAACATCCGGGCGAGGCCAAGACCATCGTCGGCAAGGTCATCCAGGCCGCCGCCGCCCGCGAGGCGGCGCGTAAGGCGCGCGAGATGACGCGCAAGAGCGCGCTCGGCATCACCTCGCTGCCCGGCAAGCTCGCGGATTGCCAGGAGCGCGATCCGGCCAAATCCGAATTGTTCATCGTCGAGGGCGATTCGGCCGGCGGCAGCGCCAAGCAGGGCCGCAACCGCGAATTCCAGGCGGTCTTGCCGCTGCGCGGCAAGATCCTCAACGTCGAACGCGCGCGCATGGACAAGATGCTGGGGTCGGAGCAGATCGGCACGCTGATCACCGCGCTCGGCACCGGCATCGGCGCCGACGAATTCACCGTCGACAAGCTGCGCTATCACAAGATCATCATCATGACGGACGCCGACGTCGACGGCGCCCACATCCGCACGCTGTTGCTGACGTTCTTCTATCGGCAGATGCGCGATCTCATCGACCGCGGCCATCTCTACATCGCGCAGCCGCCGCTCTACAAAATCGCGCGCGGCAAGTCCGAGCAATATTTGAAGGACGAGCGGGCGCTGGAGGACTATCTCACCACCACCGGGCTCGAAGAGGCGTCGCTGCGGCTCGCCTCCGGCGAGGTTCGCGCCGGCGCCGATTTGCGCACGCTGGTCGATGACGCCCGCGTCATCCGCAATATTCTGCGCGGGCTGCACAGCCGCTACAATCGCCAGGTGGTCGAGCAGGCCGCGATCCTCGGCGTGCTCTCACCAAAAATCTTCGGCGATCCGGAAAAGGCCGCGGCCGCGGCGCCCTATATCGCGCGGCGCCTCGACGCGCTGGCGGACGAAACCGAGCGCGGCTGGCAGGGCGAGTTCACCGAAGGCCAAGGTTTCCAGTTCGAGCGCACGGTGCGCGGCGTCAAAGAAGTCGCCATGCTCGACCACGCGCTGCTCGGCTCTGCCGACGCCCGCCGCCTCGACGAATACGCCGTCTCGCTGCAGGCCGCCTATGCCCGCCCCGGCGTGCTCAAGCGCAAGGACGAGGAGACGCCGGTCTATGGCCCGGTCGGCCTGTTCGAAGCCGTCACCGCGGCCGGCCGCAAGGGCGTGAGCCTGCAGCGCTACAAAGGCCTCGGCGAAATGAACCCGACGCAGCTGTGGGAAACCACGCTCGACACCAACGCCCGCACGCTCCTGCAAGTCAGCGTCAAGGAAATCGACGACGCCAACACCATCTTCGACGAGCTCATGGGCGACAAGGTCGAGCCGCGCCGCCTGTTCATCGAGGAGCACGCGCTGACCGCGAGCGTGGATGTGTGACGGGGCTATTCGTCATTAACCCGACGATGTGGGCGGCATCTTGGGACGCCGCGCCTGTGCACCGCAAACGACAATCTGTAGCAGCGGTGTATTTCCCACTACGGCCTAAGAAACGCGCCTCCGGAAACCACCAACCGCACCTCAGCCAACGCAAATATACCAACTAACTGTTGTATTGGCCAAATGAGCGAGTACAATTCTCGGCTAAGGGAACCCGATTCCTGAGTGCCGTATATCCGGCGGGGAACGCTCTTTGCTGCCGCGCTTGCGACTGCTCCAGGTTGGAGATGTGCACCTACCGAGTGCAGTGCACTCTTACCGCTCCGTTGATGACAAAGATGCGCGCTTCCCTCCTGATATCAAGGGCATAATCTCCGAACAGCCCCTCAAGAAGGCGTTCGAGAAAATCTATGAAATGATCAGTGCGTCTGAGGTCGCTGGCTTGCTCTTTATGGGGGACCTCACAAATCTTGGACAACTCAGCGGCTACCAGGCATGCGCGCGCTACCTAGCAAACGCACTGCAGATAGGAAGTCATGGCGAGCTGAATAAGCTAGCGGTAGGCATTGTGCCCGGCAATCACGATATTGATCGTTTACTCGCGAAATTGCCGTCCAACGTCGCCAAATTTACGCCGCTGACAGCCGCGTTGACCGAAGCAGGTCTCCCAGTAATTCCCATAAAAGAGCCGCTGTGGTTACGTCTTCAATCCTCTGACGCCTCGGCCTTGGTCGCAATGCTAAATAGTTGCTGGGGGTGTGGCTCTCCCGAATTTATCCCCGAGGAGTTTCGCGAGGACGTCCAAGCGGCAATAGACAAGGCGATCGAGAGGGGCCGCACGAAACGAGAAATAAGCGCATATTACGAACGCCAACTAGACACGCCAGCGTTTGCCTCCGAAGCGATACAGCAGCTGATGGAGGACACCCGGACGCGGCAATCAAACGCTTTAATTGTCGTGGCACATCACAATCTGCTTCCTCAACGGTTGCCTCGTCTCGCCCCATATACTGAGTTGGTAAACTCAGGCGCCCTGAGGTCGCTGCTTCAAGAGTTAGGTAAACCGGTTATTTATCTTCATGGGCACATCCATCAAGATCCAATTGAGATCCTACAAATACCAGGAGGGTTTCCGCTCGTCACAATCGCGGCCCCGGAAATTACGCACGGATTTAACATTATCGAGTTGGTATTTACGCGTGGCGGGATACCGTTGAGCTGCCGAGTTCTAAAGTGGCGATTTGATCAAGCGGGGTATATTAGACCTAGCGCGCCCGCTACGATCTCCCTAATTGCGCAGCGCCGAAGGTCGCAACGCACGTCTCTCTCGGAGCTGTACCGAATTATCCTGGCTGCTCGCGAGATCTATTGGCATGACCTTCGGAAAGCCGCCGCAAAGCACTATCAAACCGAAGCCGATCTCAAGGAGGACCTGGAGCTTCTGGAGAGTGACGGGCGGGTGAGTATCGAGAATTACGAGATGACCGCCACGAATTGGATTATTGGAGCGCGAATATGACCGACGTTCCGATAAATCCTTTTCGTCCGACTCGATGGGAACATCATCGGGACGGCCAGCAACTAATTTGGTATAGCAGCGTCGCAGATCAACTTTCTGCCGAGAAGTCCTTTTACGTGAGCGGAAGCAGAGGTAGCGGTAAGACAACTTTACTACGAAGCATTTGTTGGGAAGATCTAACGAAAAATACGTCATTGCGGTTGCAGCGCACATTCGACGACGCCAAAAGCATTGCTTGCTATGTCAGGTTTCCCGATCATCTCACAGCGGCACTCAGTGCGATAGATTGGAAGCGCGTCTATCCAGAAACGCCAACTCCCGAACTCGAACTTCATAGATATTTTTCACTGTTACTAGAGTTAACGTGCTTACAGCGCGCGATTGACGCCTCGCACGAGTTACGGATATCAGGCTACATAGCGTTTGAACCTCGCCAGGAGCTTGAGTTTCCCAAATTGCTCCTTTCCGAGTTTCCAAAATTGCGCGAATTCGCGGAAGGGGAGGCGTTAACAGTTCATACGCTCCCCGATACGTCGCGGCTCCTGAGAATTATCGTGCGCCAGATGAACCAAGCAGCCGGCCGCGGCACCATTAAATCTATAAACGATCGGCTGCCCGCAAGAGAACCGGGAGAGTTGCTCGGATTTGCGATTTGAGATTTGGCGCAAATAATAACGCTTAAGGCCCGAAGGGGCGCTCGAAAGGCGACGTTCAAATTTTGTCTTGATGATTGTGAAGTGCTCAATACCTCACAGCAAATTAGTATAAATACGCTTGTAAGAACGTGCAGCTCTCCGGTATCGTGGGTCATTAGCTATGTCGGCTCGCAATTCGAAAATAGCCGAACCTATATTGAGCAACAGCCGCTTACTGACGCGGACCGACGAGTTATTTCCCTTGACTTGCGCAGCGATGAAAGTTTTCGCGAGCTATGTCAATCGGTCGTAAGCCTACGATTGCTATTCGATGTTTCTGAAAGCGTCAGAAACAAGCGGTCTAAAGCGCGCATTCATGACTTCTTTGCGTTGGATACGAGGCTTGGATTTCGCGACATCAACGACATCATGGGAAATATCGTTAAGCGCTCTGTGAGCCCCATTGCCAAGAGACTGGAGAAATCGGCGGAGCGCCTAGCATCCCATTTACCTGACATCTTAAAATCCGCGAGTGGAACCAGAACGCTTCCGTTCTATGAGACGTATATTTTGCTTCATTGGGAGCCGAAAGCGAAATCATTCAAGACTTCGTTTGGGGCGGATGACGAAAATCACCTGCTTGCTCGCGCGGCGACGTTGACTACCAAGGCGGATGCGGCCTGGTTACGAAGAAAGCAGCGGGCAGCCTTGCTCCACCTTTCCGCCACGCTCGACTTTAAGACCATACCGCTTGGCGGCGCCAACGTAGTTGTCTCATTGGCGGACGGCTCGATCAGAGACTTTCTCGAAATATTGGGCTTCATATACGAAGCGTACGCGAAGCGCCATGGCCTCGATACCGCGACTCAGGAAAGCTTAGACAAATTCGCCATATCCGGCTCCCAGATTGCCTACGCAACCCAAACCGATGGGATTTTCGAAGCTAGTCAAGCGTTCCATGCAGGGGTCAGCGCTCGGGGAGAAAGAGACTTCGATGTCGTGCTCCGTTTAATCGACGGTCTCGGCTACTATACTTCTATTCTTCAATCTGATCCGAAGGATCCTAGTGTTTTAGGCCGCGCAGAACGTGGAATATTTGAGATCCGCTTCCAGAGCCACCGCGAGGGCTCAGATAGTGAGATTGCTGCACGAGAGTCGGTGATTTGGAATACTATTCGTCACGCGGAACTCGCGGGCTACATTAGAACTGCCGATCCCGAATCGCGTGATATACTTACGCGCGAAAAGCCTGAGAGAGGGACGCTGATAATCCGGTTGCACAGGAGGTTTGCACCCTATTTTCGATTCTCGTTTCGTGGACCATACGAGGCTACCACGATTGCGGCGTCCGATTTGTGGCAGTTGTGCGATAGAGCGATGCCCATCAATCCCCGGACGTGGGCTCAGGCAACGTCAGGGAAAATCGCTTCTGAAGTGCAACCAGAATTGCCGCTGGGCGGAAACTCCGATGTTCATTGAACATGCGGTGGCCGTGGGTCGCCTGTCTATTCGCCAGACGTTTCCTTGTACCGACTTGTCGTTCGTCAGGGATAAATACGATTTGGTCTTATGCGCGGTGAGCTGGGAAAGCCGCTGCACGCAAGCCGTGTCGGCATTAGGAACGATGATTCCGAAACTTTATGCATTGCGATTTGAGACGACGGAGCAAGAGCCTCATGAGAGGAAGCTCGCGTTTACGAAGCAGCTGTCAGGCGTCTGTAAAGAATTTTCCGAGGTTCGACTTCGCAAGGTCCTTTTCCTATTCGGACAATGTGAGACGGTTGGACGATTTTCTGACGGCGAGGACCCTAGAAAAACGGCGACCGCTACGAGTGCTTTGTGACATCACTTGCATTCCGAAGTCTTATCTTCTCGTAATCTTAGGTATGGGTTTTAAAAAGGGTTATTTCGCGCGATTTGATTGCATATACTCGGAAGGCGATTATACTGGCGTCGGAGAGCCAGCACACACAAGCAAAATTGTAGGTACCGAAATAGGTCCTATTTCTGAAGGGAAATGGGATTCCTTACCCGTTCCGTTCTTTGAAGCTACTTCACCGATTCCCGGGTCTCGCGATCTTTTGGTCACCCTGGGGGGAGAAGTCGGTCTCACGGTCCCATTTATTGAAAAATATGAGCCGAATCGCCTAGGATTGATCATAATTCAGCACGCCGCGGTTGGCCAAGCCGACAGTTTAGGTGATCTGTTGAATGAGGCTCTTTTGATCCAGCAAAAGATCGGAATTTTCGACGCTCTGAAGGTCGCACAGGAAGCGGCAGAATTTTGTCGCCAATCTGGAGCGGATGTGGTTACGGCACTTGCTGTTGGCTCAAAACCACATGCTCTCGGCCTAGGCATCGCGGCGCTGAATGAGCCAAAAATGGAGATCATTTGCCGTATTCCAAAGCGATATACGATGCGCGATATCCCGGCGAATGGGACGATGGTGTTCTGCGAAATTGAAGATCGCTTTGAGCCCCATGCGTATTTGGATGCTCACTAAAATGCCAACGTCGGCCTCAAGGCCGGGTGCGTGTTCATCGAGGAGCACGCGCTCACCGCCAGCGTGGATGTGTGACGGGGCCGCCGAAGCACATACCTCGTCGCCACCGGACTTGACCCGGTGGCCCACGCCGGCTGTCGGCAATCAGACGCTCTTCTTAAAAACGGCTCATCCGCGTGGATTGCCGGGTCAAGCCCGGCAATGACGACTTGGAAACGGTGACGGCTCGCCATTAACCGGGTGTAAGCCGTTAATTCAAGAATACGACACGGCCGCCACGGGTCTCGGTCAATGTCCGCTGCAATCTGAAAGCGGATCCCGATCATGTGCCGAGCATGCGTAAGTTCACTCATCGCGGATAAGCTGACATTCGGCGTCTCGCCGGCCACGGCCAGTCGGCGCCAGTTCATGGCCTACGCGGTCACGGCCACCGCCGCGGCGATGACGGCTCTTCGCAAAGCCAACGCCGCCGCCGGTGCGGAGGTGATCTTCCGCAACGGGACGATCATTCCGATGACGGCCGAGCGACACGCGGTCGAGGCGCTGGCGATCGGCGGCGGCGAAATTCTTGGCGTCGGATCGGTGGCGGACGTTTCGGCGTTCGCTGACAGCGCGACCAGGATCGTCGACCTCGAGGGCCGCACGCTGCTGCCGGGGTTCATCGATCCGCATCATCACACCTGCCTGTCCGCGCTGTTCGCCGACCTCCTGATCGATGTCGGATACGCGAAGTATTCGGAGCGTCGAGCCGTGATCGCCGCGCTGAAGTCGGCGGTCGCTAAGACGCCGCCGGGTCGGTGGGCCAGCGCCGGCAACTTCGACAACCTGCTGCAGGGTGGCGACCTGTCCATGCAGGAACTGGATGAGATATCGACAACGCATCCGATCTTTGTCCTGTACGTCAACGGACACGCCGCGGCCGCCAATTCGATGGCGTTCGCGCTCGCCAAAATCCCCGAGGATGTCGGCGACCTTCAAGGCGGCGGCCGTTTCGGCCGCGGGCCGGACGGCAAGTTGAACGGCCTGATCTACGAGGAACCCGCGTTGCTGCGCTTCTTCGCCGTCGCCATCCCCAAAATCACGCCGGAGATGATGGCGAAGGCGCTCGTAACATATACGAACCGCGTGGCGGCCGTCGGCAACACGACGTTGCACGAGCCCGGCACCGTCAAGCCGGAATGGATCGAGCCGCTCGCCAAGCTGTCCAACACGCTCGCCACGCGACTGAGTGCGAGCTTGAGCGCGGACCAGATCGAAGCGAGCAAGGCGTTCGCCGCGCTGGGCGCCGGCGCCAAGGCGAGGAAAATCCCCGACAGCCGGTTTTCGCTCTACGGCATCAAATTCTGGGCCGACGGCTCGAACCAGATTGAGACCGCCGCGCAAACGCAGCCCTACCTGCACAGTACGCGCAAGGGGGCAACCAACTTCGCCGAGGCGCAGATGGCCGAGATGTGCCGGGCGGCGAAGGACGCCGGCTGGCCGATCATGATCCACTGCCACGGCGACGCGGCGATCGATGCGGCGCTCGATGCGATCGAGTCCGCGTACGGCGCCAAGGCGGCGACCGGGCTCAACCGCATCGAACACGCGACCATGGCGCGTTCCGACCAGCTCGACCGGATGAAGCGCCTCGGCGTGGAGCCGAGCTTCCATCCGAACCTTCTGTTCCTCTATGGCGCGGCCTATCGCGACAGCATCTTCGGGCCGGAGCGGGCGAAGTTCATGGTCCCCGCCGGCGCCTGCGCGAAGGCCGGCATCCCCTTCACCCTGCACACCGACGCGCCGGCGTCCCCGATCGGCCCGCTGCGCCTGGTGCAGACCGCCGTGACGCGGCGCTGCGAAATCGACAATTCGGTGATCGGCCCCGATCAGGCCGTCACGCTCGACGCCGCGCTCGCCGCGATCACCATCAACGCGGCGCGGCAGATCGGACTGGAGGACACGATCGGCACGCTCGAGCAAGGCAAAGACGCCGATCTGACCATCCTCGAGAGCGATCCCTACAAGACCGACCCTGAGAAGATCATGGCGATCAAGGTCAGCGAAACCTGGGTCGAGGGCGAGAAGAAATTCGGCTGACCTCGGCGGGGCCGCGGGGGCAGCTGAAATTGCAATCGTTCTCGCGGCGCAATTGCACCCGAGTTTTTGACAAGCGTCGAGGCCGAGGGCGGCCACAAGGGCCGCCCCTACGGAACGATGGTTTATCACCCTTGCGATCCGTAGGGGCGCCCCTTGTGGGCGCCCGCACCACCCATCAAACAAACAACAAAAAAGGAAGGCGGAACGCCGGCAGACGTGTAATCCAACCTCCGCGCCCAGCGGGGCGCGGCGCGCCCTCGTCGGAGGACGCTCGCCTGTCGGCGTTCCGCACACGGTTCTGACCCTTGGGCCTCTCGGCCCGCAGGCGCAACTTCAGGCCAGGCTTCCTGGGACGAAATAGGACGTTCAATCCTGTGAGCTTCGCCCAACCAAGGGCGAAAGACCTTGCGCTCTTCCACGGGTGTTACCCGCGCCCATCAGTCCCAGTCCAGGGAACGCACCTCCCGGACCGGTCGTAGTGCCGGCCAGATGATGCCCGAAGCTGCCCGGGTGCGGTTTGCGAAACCGCCCGCGGGCACCGCACTCGCCCCGCATCCCAGGATCGCCTCCGGGACACGTTCCCTTACGTGAGCAATTCGGTGCGGCTTGTATCGTATGAGGCGATCTTTGTCAAGATCGGTGACAGGTCGTCACTGTAGTTGTCCTTTGACAAGGCTGTTATCGACCTCGTCATGCTGAGGCGCTCGACGGCGAAGCCGGCGAGCCTCGAAGCACGCAGGGCAGCAGCACCGTGCCGGCATCCTTCGAGGCTCGGCGCTATCGCGCCGAGCGCCTCAGGATGACGTACTACAGATAACTGCCGCAACAGCTCCGCGCGCGCGGCGTCGATGACCGCTTCCCCTTCCCCTTGGCTGCAAGAAGGCCGGCGTAATTCGCAAACGCCGCTTCCAAATGCGGATGGCGATGCCTCGTCCGGCGCGTGAATTCCACAAAGATCGCAGCGGCTCGGCGCATCAATGGTTCGGCCTCGTCGAGCCGGTTGGTGGCTTGCAACATTGGGAGAGGTTGTTGAGGTCGATTGCGACGTCGGGATGGTCTGACCCGAAGCTCTTTTCGTCGATGGCGAGCGCCCGGCGCATCAGCGGCTCGGCCTCAGCGAGCCGGCCGGTGTTATGCAACAAGGTGGCGAGGTTGTTAAGGCGGATCGCGACTTTGGGATGGTCCGACCCAAGGCTCTTTTCGTTGATGGCGAGTGCGCGGCGCATCGCCGGCTCAGCCTCCACGAGCCGGTTGGTGGCTTGTAGCAATTGGGCGAGGTTGTTGAGTTGGGTTGCGACGTTGGGACTGTTCGGCCCGAAGCTCTTTTCTCCAATGGCCAACGCTCGGCGCATTAGCGGCTCGGCTTCAGCGAACCGCTCGGTCTCTATCAGCAATCGCGCAATATTGTTGAGATAGGTCGAGACAACGGGATGATCATGCCCCAATCTTTTTTCATCGATGACGAGTGCTCGGTTTAGTAGCGGCTCGGCCTCGACATGCAGCGCCTTTCCATCAAGTAGCATGCCGAGTTCATTCATCAGCCGTACCGTCGGCTCAGCAATCCCCGCGGTGTCCGCGTGCGCCGTCACCGTGCGCCCATGCGGAGCGAGCGGGTCGAGTGTCTGCCAATTGCGAAAATCGTCCGCGTCTCCTGCGAACGCCTCGTCGATCCAAACCAACGCCTCGACCAAACTGCGGTGCCGCGCCTCGCCCGCGAGGCTGCGGCGCGTTACGTCCTGCACGAGGCGATGGACGAGGAAGAACGGCCCTTCGGCGTCGCGGGTTACCAGCGAATAGGCGGCGAGATCGTCGCAGGCAGCGCGCAGGTTCTCGGGTTCGGCGCTGGGGACCGGCACATCGAGCAGCGATTCCGGCACCTTTTCCGGCGCGAGCCAGGCAAGCCGTTCGAGCAGCCGCCGGCCGCCCTCGCTCACCTGCGCGACCGAACGTCTGCCAAGTGACGGCGACGGCGCGCGGATAGCCCGTTACGGTCTCATCGAACCATTCCAGCGCTTCGCTACGCTTTCGAGCGCCACTGTTCCAGATATTGAACAAGGGTGAGCCGACGCTTGGCGATGTTAGCCGCCGCTTGCTCCAACATGAGAGCGAGCTTGCCGAGTTCTTCGGCGAGTTCACGCGCTTCGGCCGCGTCGGCGGTCGTCGTGCGCCGTCGGCCCTCGGTGCGCTCCAAGAGGAATGCCGCCGCGTCATCAAGCGGGAGCACATCGAGTTCGAGCGGCTGGAAATTGCCAGAGAAGTTCGAGAGTCGGCTCGTGACGATGACGTGGCCACCAACGAGCCCGCTCAGCAGATGCTCCACCTCGGCGAGCGCGTCCCTGGTGTCAACGTTGTCGAGGATCAGGAACCAGCCGGGATTGGCCTTGAGCCAATCGAGCACGGCTGTGAGGCGCACTGCGTCGTCGGTGGTGTCGAGTTGTGGCAGCAACGCGTCGGCCAGCGCCGCCAGATTGCGCCGCAGCGCCTCCGGCGTTTCGGCGACGGCGAACAACGAAGCCGAATGCTCGTCCGCGTGCGCCCAGGCATATTCCACCGCCGCGCGGGTCTTGCCGATGCCGCCGAGACCGTAGAGCGCCTGGCTGAAAATCGCCGTCCGGCCGCCGCGCGCCCGCGTGAGGCTTTCGTGCAAACGTCGCATGAAATCATCGCGGCCTTTGAACAAATCGCCGATGCTCGGGTATGGCAGGACGATGGGCTTGGAATTCGATCGCTTCGTCGGCGTGGGCCCAGCCGGGATATTCGGTTCATCGCGGAGGACCGCGATGCGGAGTTCTTCGGCGGTCGCAAACTCCGTGTAGTGGACGCCGTCGGCCTTGAGAAAATCGAGGTAGTCGCGCTGCAAATCGGCGCGGTCGCCTGTGACCGTCGTTTGGTCCGGCTTGTAATCGTCTCGCGCGATATAGGTGTAGGTGCGCCGCTTGTAGTGTCGGGCCAGAAAGAATTCCCACTGCGTATAGCTCGCTTCTTTGATGCCTGGCGGCAGCACGCCCGGGAAGCGTTCAGCGGCGCGCGCGGGCGGGCACGCGCCGCTACGCTTGCCGATGACACACACGACCGCTTTGCAATCGCGGATGTAGTTGGCGAGCGTTCCGAGCAACGTGTCGCTGTCCGGGTCCTGCTGAAAATCGCTCTGGACGGTGACGGTTCGGCCGCGTGCGCTGAGATCGCTGCGTACGGCATCGCGCGCCTTGCCGAATTCGTTCGTGACTGCTGAGATGAAGATGGGCACGTGGCGACACCGACCGGGGATTTTGAAATCGGCGGCATTCAAGCACAGGGTGTTGCGGAGCGGAACTGCTCGATGGGGTTGGCTCACGCTTCCCGTCATCCTCAGGCGGCCGCGCAGCGGCCCTCGAAGGATGCCTGCCGCAGCGCTGGGGCCGTGCATCCTTCGAGGCTCGGCCTTCGGCCGAGCACCTCAGGATGACGAAGTTTGATGCGAGCGAAAAAAAACCTCGTCATGCTGAGGTGCTCGTCGGCGAAGCCGGCGAGCCTCGAAGCACGCACTACGGAAGTGCTCGGCCACCCTTCGAGGATCCACGCTCCACGCCGAGCACCTCAGGCTGACGAATGCGGCTTCGCTTTTCCTCCGCGCCGCTTGGCATGGAGCTTCATCGCCGCCCAATCGCCTTCGATCAACGCCTGCTTCTTGGTTCGACTCCAGCCTTTGATTTGTCGTTCGGCGGCAATAGCGTCGGTGATGCGATCAAAGTATCCAGACCAAACAAGGTGAACCGGCCGACGCGTGAACGTGTAGCCGGGATACACGCCTGCTTGATGTTCGGCGATGCGCTTCTCTAGATCGTCGCCCGTCGCCGTGCCGACATAGTAGGAGCCGTCAGCGCATCGCAGCATGTAGACGAATCCACCCATCATCCTGAACCGTGTCGATGAGAAATGTTACCTCATCCTGAGGCGGCCGCGAAGCGGCCCTCGCAGGATGCCTGCCGCAGCGCTGGGCCGTGCGTCCTTCGAGGCTCGGCCTTCGGCCGAGCACCTCAGGATGACGGGCCCTGGGAGGCCCGGCGCTGCGTACCGAGCACGTTAGCTGAGGCACCCAACTAGATCAGAAAAGATCGAAATATTCGTTGTGCTCCCACGCGGTCACGTCGCTGCCGGCGGCGCCTACGCCGGCCTCGGCGGTGAAGCGGGCGAGTTCGGCTTGTTTGAGGTGGACGAAATAGTCGATGAAATCGGGGCCGAAGGCTGTTCTGAAAACTTTGCTTGTCTTCAGCGCGGAGAGCGCTTCGCCGAGATTCTTCGGCAAGCAGCGGCGCCTTGGCCTCGTAGGGCGTGTCGGCCGAGGGGCCCGGGTCGGTGCGGTTGGCGATGCCGTCGAGGCCGGCGTGGATTTGCGAGGCGATGTAGAGATAGGGGTTGGCGGCGGGCTCGCCGACGCGGTTTTCCAGGTGGGTCGAGGGGTCGCCGGGCTCCCCGAGCACGCGCAGCATGACGCCGCGGTTGTCGCGGGCCCAGATGGCGCGGTCGGGGGCGAGCGAATAGGGGCGGTAGCGCTTGTAGCCGTTGACGGTCGGCGTGGTGAAGGCGGCGGCTTCGCGGGCGTGCGTGAGGAGGCCGCCGAGGAAATTGAGGCCGAGCGTCGAGAGGCCGGCGCGCGCGTCGCCGACAAAAGCGTTGCGGCCGCCTTTGCGGGCGATGAGCGACTGGTGCAGGTGCCAGCCCGAGGAAAACAAATTCGGCAGTCCGGGGCGGCACATGAAGCTGAGCAGATAACCGTTGCGGCGCGCGATCTGTTTGGCGGCGGCGCGGAACAGGATCATGGTGTCGGCGGCCTCGAGGCCGGGCTGCGGGCGGAAGGTGAATTCGCACTGGCTCGGACCCAACTCGATCTCGAGCGAGCGCAGCGGCAGGCCGAGCGCTGCGATGCCGCGGCGGATCGGCTCCAGCGCTAGTTCGACCTGATCGAAGCGGCTCTCGGTGAGATACTGGTAGCCTTGGGTGAGCAGGCTCACCTCGGGCGCCCGCGGCGGCCAGGTGGCGTCCTGCGGCGTCAGGCGCGGGTTCTCTATTCTGAACAGATGAAACTCGACTTCGAGGCCGGCGAGGTAATCGTAGCCGGCGGCGCCAAGTTTCTGCAGCGCCTCCTGGAGAATCCGCCGCGTCGAGAACGGCACCGGCTTGCCGTTGGTGAAATAGATGTCGCACAGGAGCCAGCCGGTTTTTTCGGACCACGGCAGCACGCGGAACGACGCCGGGTCGGCGACCATGACGAAATCGCCGCCGCCCTGCATTTCCGCCATGTCGAAGCCGCCGCCGGGCGTGAACACCGGCCACGCGGTCTTGTGCGCGGTGTCCTTGGCGAGCAGCGTCGTCGTCATGGTGACGCCCGACGTCAGCGCGCCGACGGCGTCGGCGGCGAGGAGCGTCTTGCCGCGCAGCACGCCGTGCTGGTCGGCGAAGGAGAAGCGGATCAGCTCGAGTTTTTGTTGTTTGATTTTTTGCGCGACTTCTTTGGCTTGACGCGCCTGATCGGCGGTCCAAAGGCCGTGACGCTCGACGAAGCTGGCGGGGGTTCGGTTACGCGGGGGCATTTGTTTTTGGGCGAATGGCGAGTGGCGAATAGCGAATGGAGTTTATCGCACTTTCCCTATTCGCTATTCGCCATTCCCTATTCGCTAAGCCCAGCTTTTCGTCTCGTGTCGCGCCCGATCGGTCCGCTGCCAATAGCCTTGCCAATCGGCGGCCGGGGCGATGCCGTCGACGCAAGCCGGGCCGGTGAGCTTCGCCGCCGCGCTTTTGTCGAGCACCATCATCGGCTTTTCGCCCTTGCCGGATTGCTCCAACGCCTGCCGCAGCAGGCGGCGATAGGCGCTGATCGCCTTGTCCGAGGTGCCGAGATGCTCCTTCGTGCGGTCCTGGATCGCGCCCATCGATTCGCAGGCCCACTGGTCGTGCACGTTGATGTCGGTGCCCATGCCGGTATAGGTCGCGTGTTGCTGCTCGTGCGGATCGAAGCCGTAGTCGTTCGCTTTGTTCTTGCGCGGCACGTAATTGGGCAATTCGTAGAGTTCGAGGCGCTGGCGGCGCATCTCGTTTTTGTCGACGGGTGAGCCGAACGAGGTGAAGATCGCGTACCAGTAATGCTTCACGTCATCGATCGGCACGTGCCACTGCGAGATCGTCATCTCGCGGCTCATCGGGATGATGAAGGCGTTGGGGAAGATCAGATTGGTGACGCGCACGTGCGCTTTGGCGTCGCCGATCTCGCGCAGCGTGATCAGCCGAAAGCCGTAATCGGTCGGCTCGACCTCGATGCGCGGGCGCGGGAAGTCGCGCATGATCTTGGTCATCGGCATGTCCGCGTCCTTGGTGCGGTCGCGGAACATCTTGCCGTAGCCCTTGTCGGGGTCCTCGTCCTCGAAGAAGCGGTGCAGGAACGAGGTGTGCACCGGATCGATGCCGACCTCGAGCGACTGCAGCCAGTTGCAATCGATCATGCCCTTGAAGGCGAAGGTGTGCGTTCCCGGCGCGGTGAAGCAGTCGAAATCCGGAAACGCCGGCGGCTCGCCGCCGCCGAGATAGGCGAACAGAATGCCGCTCTTCTCCACCACAGGATAGGATTTGTGCTCGAGGTTGGCGCACAGATTGCTGTCGTCGGGCTCGGCCGGCGTCTGCAGGCACTTGCCGTTGACGTCGAACAGCCAGCCATGGAAGGCGCAGCGCAGGCCGCCGTCTTCGAGCCGGCCGTAGGCGAGGTCGGTGCCGCGATGCGGGCAGTTGCGGCCGATCAGCCCGTAGCGGCCCTTGTCGTCCTTGAAGATCACCAAATCTTCGCCGAGGAGCCGCACCGGTTTCACCGGCCGGTTGCCGGACAATTCGTCGACCAGCGCGGCCGGTTGCCAGTAGCGCCGCATCAGCGTGCCCGCGGCGGTGCCCGGCGTGGTGCGGGTGATGAGATCGTTCTGTTCGGCGCTCAGCATGGGCGAAACCTCTTTCCGTCACCCTGAAGGTGCGAGCGCAGCGAGCCTCGAAGGGCGGCAGCTCCAGCGCCTCAGCCAGCATCCTTCGAGGGCCGCGGAGCCTGTCATCGGGCCGGCCACTTTGGGCCGGACCCGTTGGCCGCCGCCTCAGGATAACGAAGAAAGGTTATACATGATCGCCCACCGGCCGAAAGCGGGCGCAACGGTTGCAACGGGAGTTCAAAAGCCGTGCAGCAGCGCGACCTTTGAACTCGCCGGCAATGTGGCCTGGCATGGAATAAGGCGCCGGGCGAGCGGCGCTTCAACAAACGCCGTGGCGACGGCGCATGGCAGACATCACCGTCCGGTGGAGGTGATCAGTCCGCGCGGCGTCACGACGATCCATTCGCCGTCCTGGCGCTTGATCGCATCGACCCGGCCGAGACCCGGCAGGATGCTTCCCATGGCGACGTCGAACATGCCGCCGTAACGGTTTTCGACCAGCGCCCGGCCATTTTGCACGCCTTGCACGACCCACTCGTGCAACACGTTGCTGGGCTGTTTTACATCGGCGGCTGCCGAGCCCTGCGCGGCCGCAGGGTTCGCTGCGATCGAGCCGGTCGTCTCCGGCGCCGCCGGAAGCGCCGCGGTGCGCTTTTCCAGGCGATCGATCGCGTCGGCGATATGGGCGAGCTTGGCCGCCGGCTCCGCCTGGGCGTGCTCGAGCCGGTCCAGCCGGTCCGCGAGCTTGCCGATCTGGGCGCTGGAGCCGCGGGTCGAAGCATCGAGGCTCGCTTTCAGCGCGTTGAGCTCGGCAATTTCGGCCTTCAATGCCTGCACCGTGTTGGCGTCGGCGATCTCGGCTTTTGCCCCGACGGCACGATCGGCACTGTGGCCGGCGCCGATCATCCAATGGGTTCCGGTAAACGATCCGACCGCGGCGGCAATGGCGACGGAAGCTGCCAGCAGCGCAAACCGCATCGAGCGCGACGAACTGGCCGATGCGGCGGCCGCGCCTTGCTCCTCTTTCATCGCTTCATGCTCGAACCCGTGCGCGAACGACCACAGTTCGTCGTCGGCTTCGGCCTGGGCCGGCTCCGCCACGATGTCATCGCCGGCATCGAGCTTCGGCGACCACACGACCGGCAGCCGGTCGTCGTCCGCCTTGCCGTGGTCTGCGCCGCCGGCCGCTTGATGCGGCTTGGCTTGGGGTTGCTTGGCCTCGGCAGACTTCGGCGCAGCAGCTTGGTTGGCGGGCGCCTTGGCGGCGTCGGGCTGCTGCGGTTCGCGCTCGCCCGCGCCTTCTTTCGCGCTCTCGTCCATGCTCAAAAACCTCCGGATGGCGGATCATCCGTCGGTAGACCGGTTTTGGTTAGGAAAGGGTTAGCGCGACCGTTTCAGGTCGCGCCGATCCGCTTAAATTTTGGTAATCTTACGAGCCCTGCTGATCCGAGAGATTATCAGTCCAACAGCCCGTTCTCGCGCGCCAGATCCTTGAGCGAGGCTTCCGGCCGCGCGCCGAGGTGCTGGATGATTTCGGCCGCGGCCAGGGCGCCGAGCCGGCCGCAGGTGCGGTCGTCGGCGCCGCGGGCGAGGCCGGACAGGAACCCGGCGGCGAACAGGTCGCCGGCGCCGGTGGTATCGACGACCTTGTCGACCGGGAAGGCGGGCACCGCCTCGGTGCCCGCGCGGCTCACCACCAGGCAGCCCTTCTCGCTGCGCGTCACCACCGCGGTGGCGACGTTGGCCCGCAGGGCGTTCACCGCCGTATCGAAGTCGGAGGTCTCGTAAAGGCTGTGCAGCTCGCTCTCATTGGCGAAGATGAGATCGACCGTACGCGAGCGCATCAAATGCAGGAATTCCGCGCGCCAGCGATCGACGCAGAAGGCATCCGACAGGGTCAGCGCCACCGTGCGCTCGGCCTCATGCGCGATCTTCGCCGCCTTGATGAAGGCGTCCTTGGCGTTCTTGGGGTCCCACAGGTAGCCTTCGAGATAAACGATGGCGCTCGCCGCGATCGCTTCGGCGTCGATGTCGTTGGGATGCAGGTCCTGGGCGGCGCCGAGAAAGGTGTTCATCGTGCGCTCGCCGTCCGGCGTGACCAGCACATAGCAGCGCGCCGTCGACGAACCGTTGGCGGCGGGCGGCGTGGCGAAATTGACGCCGGCGGCGCGGATGTCGTGGGCGAAGGTGCGGCCGAGCTCGTCGTCCTTGACCTTGCCGATGAAGGCTGAGCGCGTGCCGAGCGAGGCCAGGCCGACAATGGTATTGGCGGCCGACCCGCCCGACGTTCTCGATCGCCGGCCCCATCGCCTCGTAGATCGCTTCCGCGCGCGCTTCGTCGATCAGCGCCATGGCGCCTTTGTTCATGCCCTGCGCGAGCAGGAAATCTTCTTCGGTGCGGGCGATGACATCGACGATCGCATTGCCGATGCCGAGGACGTCGTAACGGGCTTTTGTCATGGGTAAACTCGCCTTGAGAACGCGGCGCACTATAACGACCGGCCCTTGCAGAACAAGCCGTGGGCATGGCATGTGGCGCACGCTGTCTGGGAGACCGTCATGGCGTTTCAGGAGAGGGTTTTTTCGGGGGTGCAGCCCACCGGCAACCTGCACTTGGGCAACTATCTCGGGGCGATCAAGCGCTTCGTCGAGCTGCAGAACCGTTACGACTGCATCTATTGCGTCGTCGACATGCACGCCATCACGGTCTGGCAGGATCCCGCCGAGCTGCCCAAGGCGATCCGCGAGGTCACCGCGGCGTTCATCGCCTGCGGTATCGACCCGGCGAAACACATCGTGTTCAACCAGAGCCAGGTGGCGGAACATGCCGAGCTGGCCTGGGTGTTCAATTGCGTCGCCCGCCTCGGCTGGCTCAACCGGATGACGCAGTTCAAGGAGAAAGCCGGCAAGGATCGCGAGAACGCCTCGGTCGGGCTTTACGCTTATCCGGCCCTGATGGCGGCCGACATTCTGGTCTACCGCGCCACCCATGTGCCGGTGGGCGAGGACCAGAAGCAGCACCTCGAGCTGACGCGCGACGTCGCGCAGAAATTCAACAATGACTTCGGCCACTCGATCCACGAGCACGGCTACGGCGACACTTTCTTCCCATTGCCGGAGCCGGTGATCACGGGAGAGGCGACCCGCGTGATGTCATTGCGCGACGGCACCAAGAAAATGTCGAAGTCGGATGCCTCCGACTATTCCCGCATCAACCTCACCGACGACGCCGACGCCATCGCGCAGAAATTCCGCAAGGCGAAGACCGACCCGGAGCCGCTGCCGAGCGAGGAAGCCGGCCTGAAACATCGCCCCGAGGCCGACAATCTGGTCGGCATCTACGCCGCGCTCGCCGACATGACCCGCGCCGGCGTGCTCGGCGAATTCGGCGGCGCACAATTCTCCGCCTTCAAGTCGGCCCTGATCGACCTCTCCGTCGCCAAGCTCGCGCCGATCGGCGGTGAAATGCAGCGTCTGCTGCGCGATCCGGTCGCGATCGATTCGATCCTGGCCGAGGGCTCGCAGCGGGCGAAAAAACTCGCCGGCGAAACCATGAAAGCGGTCAAGGACATCGTCGGTTTCGTCCGGGCTTAAGGCAATACTCGCTACCGCCGCCGCTTGTGCGACGGCGCGCCGTCGTGGCAGCATTCCGCGTTACCCTGCCGTCTGGATTCAAGAACAAACGTCGACGTACCGGAACGGCTGTTCCGGTCGCTCCGGAGGAGCTTGATGTCTCGCAGACGCCGCAGTTACGAAGCCGGCCACAAGCCCAAGCTGCTGGTGGTGATCGACGACACCGCGGAATGCGACCGCGCGGTGTATTTCGCCAGCCGGCGCGCGACGCGCATCGGCGGCAACGTCGTGATGCTGCAGGTGATCGACATGCACGACCAGGGCCAGCAATGGCTCGGCGTCGCCGACATCATGCGCGCGGAGGCCCACGAGGAGGCCGACGCCCAGCTCAGCAAATACGCCGCCCGCGCCAACGGCATCGCCGGCATCACCCCGGAGCGGGTGGTGCGCGAGGGCGACAAGGCCGAGGAAATCCTGCGGCTGATCGACGAGGACGAGGACATCTTCATCCTCGTGCTCGCCGCGGGCACCGGTTCGGAGGGGCCGGGACCGCTCGTCGCCACGATCGGCCGCACCGCCGGCGACTTTCCGATCCCGGTCGCGATCGTGCCGGGGCACCTCACCGACGAGGAAATCGACGCGCTGTCGGGGTAGAACTTGAATTCGTTTCCCGGGCGCAGTGCACCGCGAAGCGGTGCGCTGCAGAACCGGGACCTTCGGATACTCCGCGTTTTTGACGGTCCCGGATCAGCAGTGCATCACTAACGTGCTGCACCGCATCCGGGAAACCGCGCTCCGCCAAGCCACTTGAACTTTCAGGGAAATTCGCCACGTATGAAAGTGATTTGAGTATCATGGCGCGGCCGCGGCCGGCCGGGCTATAATGGGAAGCATCAAGGCACGGAGGGCTTCATGTTCATCCAGACCGAAGCGACGCCGAATCCGGCGACATTGAAATTCCTGCCCGGCCGCGCCGTGCTCGAAAACGGAACGCTCGACCTGCGTGATCGCGAGCAGGCGGCGCAATCGCCGCTCGCCGAGCAGCTGTTCGGCATTCCGGGCATCAGCGGCGTGTTCTTCGGCTCCGACTTCATCACCGTCACCAAGGACGGCGGCGAGTGGCAGCAGCTCAAGCCGATGATCCTCGGCGCCATCATGGAACATTACATGTCGGGCGCGCCGCTCGTCGCGGCCGGCAGCACCGGCGACAATGACGGCGACGAGTTCTTCGATTCGGCCGACGCCGAGACCGTCGCCACCATCAAGGAGCTGATCGAGACGCGCGTGCGGCCCGCGGTCGCCAATGACGGCGGCGACATCACCTTCCGCGGTTTTCGCGACGGCGTGGTCTTTCTCAATATGAAGGGCGCATGCTCCGGGTGTCCGTCATCGACGGCGACGCTGCGGCACGGCATCCAGAACTTGCTGCGGCACTTCGTTCCCGACGTTGTCGAGGTCCGGCCGGTTTGAGGACGATTTGAGCCTGCGGTCTGCGATCGTTCAGCCTCGTCGTGGCCCGAACCGACGGTTCGGCTGATGCGCCTTCTCGCCATCGATACCGCCTTGGCGGCCTGCTCGGCGGCCGTGCTCGACACCGACCATGGCATCGTAGCCGCCGAGAGCCTGGTGATGGAGCGCGGGCATGCGGAGGCGCTGATGCCGCTGGTCGCCCGGATCATGGACGAGGCGCGGACGGCGTTTCGCGAGCTCGACCGCGTGGTGGTGACGACCGGGCCAGGCAGCTTTACCGGACTGCGGGTCGGCATTGCCGCCGCGCGCGGCATCGCGCTCGCCACCGGAAAGCCGGCGGTCGGATTGTCGACCCTGTCCGCTTTGGCGGCGCCGCAGATGAACGCCGACGCTACCGTGCCGGTGATCGCGGCGATCGACGCGCGGCACGACCATGTCTACCTGCAGGTGTTCGGCCCCGGCGGCCGAACGTTGACGGCGCCGCGGCTGGCGTCGCTGCGCGAAGCCGTCGAAGCGGCCGCGGCCGCTTCGTCCTCAATCGTCGGTTCGGCGGCGCAGGCGATCGCCGCCGCGATGGCGCGCGACGGCATCGCGGCAGCCGCTATCGAGCAACGCGGCGCGCCCGACATCGCCTGGGTCGCACGCATGGGCGCCGTCGTGCCGGAGGGGCAATCGCCCCCAAAACCGCTCTATCTGCGCGCACCGGACGCCCAGCCGCAGAACGCCGCGCAACTGCCGCGCCGATGATGAACTTCGTCACCCGGCTGCTGACGCGGCCCGAGCCGGCCTTTTCCGAGGCGCTGCCGCGTGACGCCGCCGCCATCGCGGCGATCCATGCCGCCTCGTTTCCGCGCGGCTGGGGCGAAGTCGAATTCCAGCGGCTCCTCGCCGACCGCGCCGTCGTTACCCACCGCGTCACCGCCGGCCGCCAAGTCGTCGGCTTCGTCATGTCGCGCACGGCCGCCGGCGAAGCCGAAATCCTGTCCGTGGCCATTGCGCCGGCTTGGCGCGGCCGCGGCTTGGCCCGGCCGCTGCTCGATCTGCATCTGCGCCGCCTGGCCGGGCTCGGCACTCGAGCGCTGTTCCTCGAGGTCGACGAACACAACACGCCGGCCCGCCGGCTGTACGACCATGCCGGCTTTTACGAGGTGGGGCGGCGCCAAGGTTATTATGGCAGCGGCGCAACGGCGCTGGTGCTGCGCCGCGACCTTGGCTGACGCAGACCTTGGCTGACGCAGACCTTGGCTGACGCAGACCTTGGCTGACGCAGACCTTGGCTGACGTATGGGCGCAAACAGGCTATGATTACAGCGAATTCACCGGCCAACAGAGCGCCGACAGGGCAAGGTACGAGGTAAAAGCGACCGGAATGACAGGTTCTCGCAAACTCTACGTCAAATCGTTCGGCTGCCAGATGAACGTCTACGATTCGCAGCGTATGGCGGACACCTTGGCGCCGGAGGGATACGTCGAGACTGCGAGCGTCGAGGACGCCGATCTCGTCATTCTCAATACCTGCCACATCCGCGAGAAGGCGGCGGAGAAGGTCTATTCCGAGCTCGGCCGCGTGCGCCGCCTGAAAGAAGCCGCGGCGGCGGATGGCCGGCGCATGCTCATCGCGGTCGCCGGCTGCGTGGCGCAGGCCGAGGGGGAGGAAATCGTCCGCCGCGCGCCGGCGGTCGATCTGGTGGTCGGCTCGCAGAACTATCACCGCTTGCCGGAGCTTCTCGGCCGCGCGCAACGCGGCGACAAGGTAGTCGACACCCAATTCCCGGTCGAGGACAAGTTCGAAGCTTTGGCGCCGCCCTCGGCCGCGGCGACGCGCGCGCGCGGCGTCGCCGCCTTCGTCACGGTGCAGGAGGGCTGCGACAAATTCTGCACGTTCTGCGTCGTGCCCTATACGCGCGGCGCGGAAATTTCGCGGCCGGTGGAAAAAATCGTCGGCGAGGTCGAGCGGCTGGCGGACGCGGGCGTGCGCGAAGTCACCCTGATCGGGCAGAACGTCAACGCCTATCACGGCGCCGGAGCGGACGGACCGTGGTCGCTGGCGCGGCTTGTCGCACGGCTGGCGCAAATCGACGGTATCGAACGACTGCGCTACACCACGAGCCATCCCCTCGATATGGCCGATGACCTCATCGCCGCCCACCGCGACCTGCCTGAGCTGATGCCGCAGCTGCATTTGCCGGTACAGTCGGGCTCCGACCGCATCCTCGCCGCCATGAACCGCCGCCACACCAGCGCGGATTATCTCGCCGTCGTCGACCGGCTGCGCGCGGCGCGGCCTGATCTGGCGCTGACCTCCGACTTCATCGTCGGCTTTCCCGGCGAGACCGAGGACGATTTTGCCGCCACGCTCGGCCTGATCGACGCGGTCGGCTATTCGGGCGCGTTCTCGTTCAAGTATTCGCCGCGCCCCGGCACGCCCGGCGCCGAGATGGCCGATCAGGTCGAGGAAGACGTAAAGGCGGATCGCCTGCGCCGCCTGCAAGCGGCGATCGACCAAAGCCAGGCGGCATTCAACCGCAGCTGCCTCGGCCGCACGTTCGCGGTGCTGTTCGAGCGCCCCGGCCGCTACGACGGACAATTGGTCGGCCGCTCGCCTTATTTGCAGCCGGTGCAGGTCGAGGCGCCGCGCGCGCTGATCGGCACGATCGCCGCCGTCACCATCACCGCGGTCGCCGCCAACAGCCTGTTCGGCACGCTTGCGGAATCGACCGACGCCGCACAAGTCGATGCGGACGCCACCTTGCATGCACCGGATCTGATCGGCGCAGGAGCCTGAATGCGAACGAATGGTCCCGTTGAACCCCTCGCGGCCGATGCCGGAACGCTTGCCGTCGCGCCGGACACCAAGACGCAGCTCACCCTCACCTTCGACGACAACCGCCTCGCCTCGGCCCTGTTCGGGCAATACGGACAAAACCTCGCGCTGATCGAGCGGCGCCTCGGCGTCGTCGCCAACTCGCGCGGCAACCAGGTCACCCTCGAAGGCACGCGCGAGGCCGGCGAGCA
The DNA here is from genome assembly GCA_963836095.1 of uncultured Pseudomonadota bacterium. Lineage (GTDB taxonomy): Bacteria > Pseudomonadota > Alphaproteobacteria > Rhizobiales > Xanthobacteraceae > BOG-931. The sequence continues at coordinate 234,665 of CAWIHU010000005.1, read as the reverse complement.
GGCCCAGCGGGTGCTGGAAGCGCTGTATGAGCGCCTCGAGCGCGGCGACGAAGTGGTGCAGGGCGATGTCGAGGGCGCCATCCGCCTCGCCTTGGCGCAAGGCTCGCTGTTCGATTTCGATCCGGCTTCGGCGCGGCAGAATTTCGAAGAGATCAATTTGCGCAAGCGCCGCGTGCGCGCCCGCACGGCGGCGCAGGACGCCTATGTGCGGGCGCTCAAGCGCCATCCGCTGATCTTCGCCACCGGCCCAGCGGGTACCGGCAAGACCTGGCTCGCGGTCGCACACGCGGTGCATCTGTTCGAACGCAAGGAGGTCGACCGCATCGTGCTGTCGCGGCCGGCGGTCGAAGCGGGCGAGCGGCTCGGCTTCCTGCCGGGCGACATGCGCGAGAAGGTCGATCCCTATCTGCGGCCGATCTACGACGCGCTCTACGACCTGATGGACGCGCGCATCGTCGAACGCGCGATGGAAACCACCGAGATCGAGATCGCGCCGCTCGCCTTCATGCGCGGCCGCACTCTGTCGAACGCCGCCATCATTCTCGACGAAGCGCAGAACACCACCGCGATGCAGATGAAGATGCTGCTCACCCGGCTCGGCGAGAACAGCCGCATGGTGGTGACCGGCGATCCGAGCCAGGTCGACTTGCCGCCGGGGCAGATTTCCGGGCTTTCGGAGGCCGTGCGGCTGCTCGAAGGCATCGAGGGCATCGGCCATGTCACGTTCACCGCCGCCGACGTGATCCGCCACGAACTGGTCGCGCGCATCGTGGCGGCGTACGACAAGGCGGCGGCGGCCAAGCGATGACGGTCGGAACGATGCAGGTGGCGCGCAAGACCCGGGCGGCGTTCAAGATCGACTTTGTCGTCGAGTTCCGCGCTTTGGCGCGACCACGGCAGCCAAAAAAACGGCCAGAAAAACGGCCAGGAAAACGGCCAACACGACGTCAGGCCGATGCTGCGCCGCGCGCTCGCCCAAGCCGCCGCGGCGCTGTCAACAGGGGCGGCGGAGCTTGCTATCGTGCTGACCGATGATTCGGCCATTCGCCAGCTCAACCACGCCTGGCGTGGCAAGGACGCGGCCACCAACGTGCTGTCGTTCCCGACGGCGCAGGCCGGCGGCGAGCCGCGGCTCCTCGGCGATATCGTGCTGGCCCATGAGACGATCGCGCGGGAGGCGCGCGCCGAGCGCAAGCCGTTCGCCGACCACGTCGCCCACCTTGCGATCCATGGCTTCCTGCATCTTTTGGGGTACGATCACGAGCAGAGCGCGGACGCCGAAGCCATGGAGGCCGCCGAACGCGACATTTTGCACCGGCTCGGGATACCCGATCCCTACGCGGGCGTAACCTCGCGCCGGAGGCCGTGACGGCCTCATTCCCATGACGAAAGCTCCATGACCAAAGCTCCATGACCGAAGCCACCCAGCGCAGCACACCGAATGACACCGAGCATCGGGGTCTTCCCGCGGTCGTGCCGCAGCCGAACGACATGCATGACGGTTGGCTCGGCCGGGTCATGCGCATTCTGTTCGGGTGGAGGGCTGCGGCGACGCGGGCCGATCTCGAACTTGTCCTCACGGCCGAGCAGCCGGAATCGGGCTTCTCCCCCGCCGAAGCGGCGATGCTCAAGAACATTCTCGGCCTGCGCGAATGCCGCATCGAGAGCGTCATGGTGCCGCGCGCCGATATTGTCGCCGTGCAGCAGGACATCTCGCTCGGCGAACTCGTGAAGGTGTTCGCCGGCGCCGGTCATTCCCGGCTGGTCGTCTACAACGATACGCTCGATGACCCGGCCGGCATGGTCCACATCCGCGACCTGGTCGGCTTCATGGCCGAACGCGCGCAGCGGCCGCGCCCGCCCACCGGAGCGGCCGACGAAGCCGGACCGCCGGCGCTGCCCGATCTCGATCTCGCCAACATCGATCTGTCGATGACGCTGACGGCCGCCAAGCTGGTGCGCGAAATCCTTTACGCGCCGCCGTCGATGCCGGCGCTCGACTTGCTCGCCAAGATGCAGGCGACCCGCATCCATCTCGCGCTCGTCATCGACGAATATGGCGGCAGCGACGGCCTGGTTTCGATCGAGGATCTGGTCGAGCTGATCGTCGGCGACATCGCCGACGAACACGACGAGGCCGAAATGCCGGCGGTGACACGCCAGGCCGACGGCTCGTTTCTGGCGATCGGCCGCGCCAGCCTCGACGACGTGCGCGCGGTAATCGGCGAGGAATTCGACGTTGGCGAGGCGGCGCAGGACGTTGACACGGTGGGCGGTTACCTCGTCATGCGCGCGGGCCACGTGCCGGTGCGGGGCGAGCTTGTGCCCGGACCGGCGAGCTTCGAGGCCGAGGTGCTCGATGCGGACCCGCGCCGGGTCAAACGCGTCAAGATCTATCGCAGCAAGGACCGCCGCACGGCCAACACCCGCGAATTGGCGGCGTTGCGGAGCCCGGCGCCAAACCCGGTTCCAAACCCAACGCCAAATCCAACGCCAAATCCAACGCCACGTCCGGCGCCGCGCGAAGAGGCCAATCGACCCAATTCCAATTCCCCGCCGCCGCCGTGAAGCCGAAGGGGCTCATTCATGCCATCGTGTTGGCCTGGGGCTGGCGGCGTTGGCTGATCGCCTTCGCCGCCGGCGCGGTGTCGGCGCTGGCGATGGCGCCGCTGAATCTCTGGCCGGTGCTGTTCGTGACCTTTCCGACCGTCGTCTGGCTGATCGACGGGGCCGGAACCGGCCGCTGGGGCGGCATCGCCGCGGCGGCCGGCATCGGCTGGTGGTTCGGCTTCGGCTATTTTCTCGTCGGTCTTTACTGGATCGGCTATGCCTTTCTGGTCGACGCGCCGACCTTCGGCTGGCTGTTGCCGATCGCCGTTATCGGCCTGCCGGCGCTGCTCGCGATCTTCACCGCATTCGGCATCGCCTTGGCCCGCGCCTTGTGGATAAGGGGTGCGCTGCGCCTGCTGGCGTTCGGCGTTTCGCTCACTGCCGCCGAATGGCTGCGCGGCCACCTCCTGACCGGTTTTCCCTGGAACGCCTTCGGTTACGCGCTGACCAATCCGCTGGCGCTGGCGCAAAGCGCCTCGGTGATCGGCATCTGGGGTCTGACGTTCGTTGCGGTCGTAATGTTCGCAACGCCGGCCGCTTTGACCGACGATCGTGTCGAAACCCGCCGGGCATGGCTGCCGCTCGCGATCGCCGTCGCCGTTCTTGTCGCCATGGGCGGCTTCGGCGCGGTGCGGCTCGCGCGCACGCCGACGCGATGGGTCGAGGGCGTCCATCTTCGCATCATGCAGCCGAACCTGCAGCAGGACGTGAAGTTCAATTACGCCGCGCGGCACGAAGTGATGGACCGCTACATCGCGCTGTCGGATCGCGCCGCCGGACCGCAATCGCTCGGCGTGCACGACGTCACGCATCTGATCTGGCCGGAATCGGCATTTCCGTTTTTTCTCGCCCGCGAGCCCGACGCGCTGGCCCGCATCACGGCGCTGTTGCGTCAAGGTCCCGTTCTCGTCACCGGCGCGGTCCGGCTGGCCGAGCCGGTCAATCCGGTCGAGCCTGCCGCCTACAACTCGATCTATGTGATCGACCACGACGGTTCGATCCTGTCGCTGTACGACAAAGTCCACCTCGTGCCGTTCGGGGAATATCTGCCGTTCCAGCGCTTGCTCGAAAGGCTCGGTCTGCAGCAGCTGACCAAACAACGCGGCGGATTCCTGGCCGGCGACCGGCGAAGACTGATATCGATCCCGGGCGCTCCCGCAGCGCTGCCGCTGATCTGCTACGAGGCCATCTTTGCCGACGAGTTGATGCCGAAGGGGCCGCGCCCGGGTTGGATCGTCAATGTCACCAACGACGGCTGGTTCGGCATCAGCAGCGGTCCCTATCAGCACCTGCAACAGGCGCGGCTGCGCGCGATCGAGCAAGGGCTGCCGCTGGTCCGCGCCGCGAACACCGGAATTTCCGCGGTGATCGACCCGCTCGGGCGAATCGTCGGCGCGTTGCCGCTCGGCGCCGAAGGCGTGCTCGATTCCCCGCTGCCGCGACCGGTCGCCGCTCCGATTTACGCCCGTGTCGGCGACGCCCCCGTCTTGCTTATTGCGGCGATGGCCTTGTTTGCGGTGATCTGGCGACGGCTGCACGCAAACCTTGTGAAAGTCTGATCACCTAGACCAGAGATAAATCTATCTCGAGGTGAAACGGCAAATCGGCGGCCGGGACCCCTGGAAGCATGCCAGATATCGACCGCTGGGTGTAATCAGCGCATTTAAACAACCGCAGCGTGTACAATACTGCCGGCATTATACTCGCGAATATTGGAGATAATCACATTTCAGAATGATGTTATCCGAAAAGAACACGGTGAGAACCGTGGTAAATAGGCATGTTGCAGTATTCAACGGCTGCAAATTTGATATGACTACCGATGCAATCGTGATGGTAAACGCGCAGCCGGCGCGGTCAATAGGGGATACAGGAGTTGGTTACTATGATTGCCAAGAAGGCACCAAACCCAATCGACAAGCATGTCGGCAGTCGTGTGCGCATGCGCCGCATGATGCTTGGGATGAGCCAGGAGAAGCTCGGGGACGCCCTCGGCCTGACCTTTCAGCAGGTGCAGAAGTATGAAAAGGGCACCAACCGGATCGGTGCCAGCCGACTCCAGCAAATCTCCCACATCCTGCAAGTACCGGTGTCTTTCTTCTTCGACGGGGCGCCGGCGGTGCAGCTGGGCGGCCGGATGGAAGGCATGAGCGAAGCCCCGTCGCCCGCTTATGTCTCCGATTTCCTTGCCACCTCCGACGGCCTCGCTTTGACCAAGGCCTTCATGCGTATTACCGACTCGAAATTGCGCCGGCGCATCGTCGACCTGGTCGAGCAAATCGCCGCGACCGATCGGCACTGAGAGCCGTCGCACGACGGCGGCTAGCGCCCACTTTTAGCCCACATCTTGACCGCGCTGGGGGACGCTGCAACAACCTGTTGCGGAAACGTGCCGCTTGACAGTGTGCTGTCGAGCACGCATCCGGCACGACAGGCAAGGCAAGATCTGCAAGGCAAGATCAGCAAGGAACGACAAGGGGAGTGTTTCGCAGTGCAACGTTCAAACTATCTGTTCACCAGCGAGTCGGTGTCGGAAGGACACCCGGACAAGGTTTGCGACCAAATCTCGGACGCGGTCCTCGATCTGTTTATCGAAAACGACGTCAAGCTCGGAATCGCCGACGACAGCAAGGTCAATACACGACTTGGCTGCGAGACGCTGTGCACGACGAACAAGATCGTCATCGCCGGCGAGGGCCGCGGCCAGGCTCCGTTGTTTCATAAGCATGGCGACAAGGCCGTCATCAATCGCGAGATGATCGCGGAAACGGCGCGGCAGGTCGTCAAGGATATCGGCTACGATCAGGACGGCTTCTCGTTTTACGGCGCCGATGTCGAGGTGCTGCTGCACGGGCAATCGCCGGACATCGCCATGGGCGTCGACGCCAAGAAACACTCGGAAGCCGCCGAAGAGGAAGGCGCCGGCGACCAGGGCATGATGTTCGGTTACGCCTGCACCGAGAGCGAAGTCTATGAAAAGGGCTCGTTCATGCCGGCCCCGATCTATTTCGCGCACAAGATCCTCAAGGTGCTGTCGGAAAAGCGCCGATCCGGTGCGTTGTTCGACCTGCAGCCCGACGCCAAGAGCCAGGTCACCGTGAAGTACGTCGACGGCAAGCCGGTCGGCGCCACCAAGGTCGTGGTTTCGACGCAGCACAATGCGCAGAGCCGCAACGGCCAGAAATACAATCCGGGAATGGTCAAGGAAATGATCGCCGACTCGGTCGAATCGGCGCTGCCGGAAGGCTGGATGCCGAAGAGCCCGAGCGATTTCCTGGTCAACCCGACCGGCAATTTCGTCATCGGCGGTCCCGACGGCGACTGCGGCCTCACCGGCCGCAAGATCATCGTCGATACGTATGGCGGCTATGCGCCGCACGGCGGCGGCGCCTTCTCCGGCAAGGACCCGACCAAGGTCGACCGCTCGGCCGCCTATGCCGCGCGTTACCTGGCCAAGAACGTGGTCGCCGCCGGCCTCGCCGACAGCTGCACCATCCAGATCGCCTACGCCATCGGCGTCGCCGATCCGATGTCGCTCTATGTCGACACCCACGGCACCGGCAAGGTGGAAGAGGCGAAGCTGCAAAAGCTGTTGCCGGAGCTGTTCCCGCTGCGCCCGACCAACATCCGCCGCACGCTCAAGCTGACGCGGCCGATCTATCGCCGCACCTCCGCCTACGGCCATTTCGGCCGTGCGCCGGAAAAGGACGGCGGCTTCTCCTGGGAGCAGACCGATCTGGCGGACGCTCTGCGCCGCAGCTTCAGCTGAGATCGATCGTCCGCCCACCTGTGACGCGGGCGGACATCCTCGCTGACGCTTCGATATTTCGATCTATGGCATACGCACCCCCGGGCCTATATGGCTCGGGGGTGTTTTCGTTGGTGCGCCCGAATCTGGCGAAGCGCGGCCCTGTTGCAATCGATGGATACCGAACCGCATCCTGCGCGCGCCTTTTTCGGCCGGCGCAAAGGTCACAAGCTGCGCAAGCGGCAGGCCGAGCTGTTGCAGACACTTTTGCCGCGGCTCGCGCTTGATCTATCGCAGCCCGCGCCCGCCGACTTACGCAGCCTTTTTCCAGTTCCGGTCACGGAAGTCGCCCTCGAGATCGGTTTCGGCGGCGGCGAAGCCTTGGTGGCGCAGGCGCAGGCGCGGCCGCAGACCGGCTTTATCGGCGTCGAGCCCTTCGTCAACGGCATGGCCAAGGCGCTGGCGGCGATCGAGGGCGCGGGCCTTCGAGAACATCCGTCTCCACTTCGACGACGCGGCGAACTTGATGGCGTGGCTGCCGACGGCAGCCTTGGCCGGCATCGACCTCATTCATCCCGATCCCTGGCCCAAGCGGCGCCATTGGAAACGCCGCTTCGTTCAGGATGCGACGGTCGAGCAGCTCGCCCGCCTGCTGCGGCACGGCGGCGAATTCCGCTTCGCGTCCGATATCGCGGATTATGCGTCATGGACGCTGCAGCACGTTCAACGATCGTCCGACTTCGAGTGGACGGCCCAATGTGCCGACGACTGGCGCAAGCCGTGGCCGGACTTTACCCGCACCCGCTACAACGCCAAGGCGGCACAGGCCGAACGGCCGACCTGTTTTTTGATTTTTCGGAGGCTCTGACGGCTGCGCTTGTTGTTAGAGCATGATCCGGAAAAGTGGATACCGGTTTTCCGAAAGAGATCATGCTCCAAGGAGAACGTCAGTGTCTCGGCACTTGCCAGAAGCGCACCACGCGGTGCGCGGTCAACGTCGACAGCCGTCCATAATTGTCGAAAGCCGTATCGAGCCCGTAGCTCGAGGTCCCGCCGCCGTCCGCACGCGCCATGATGATGGCCTTGACGGTCGCCCAGCTCAGGCCGACCGCCTTGCACAGGATCAGCACGGTATCGGGCCGGTCCCCGCTCATCAGCCGATCGACCACCTCGATCGGCACCTTGGCGAGCGCGGCGAGCGCCACGACCATATGCTCGTATTTGTCGGGGTTGCAGAACGAAGCGACCGTCGTCTCGTTCAACTGTCCGGCCCGGTGCAGCGACAGCACCTCGCGTTGCGCCGGGCGATAGTCGCGCGGACCGACGCGGGCGCCGACCTCTTTGGCAACTTTGACGAGGACGTCGCAGACCGCTGCCCGCACTTCGGGCGTCGCCGAGGCGAGCAGGCGCTTTTGCACGACGGCCGTCGCCTTGGTGAGCAGATCGCGGAACATCGGCAAGGGGATATCAGGCCGCAGCCCGACCTTTTCGGCGAGAATGCCGTCCTCCTCGGCGCGCTTGACCAAGCGATAGAAGCCTTTTTCTGAGATACGGGCGCCGCGATTGTCGGCAAGCCGGCGGGCGACCTCGTGGTCGCCGCGGCGCACGAGCTCGTCGGTGACCGCCTCGGCCAGCGCGTGGCGCGCCGAGATGGCCTTGAGATGCGCCTGGCTCTTGGTGCGGGCGACGCCGATCAGGTCCGCCTCGGCGAGCCGCGGCGCCAGTTTGAGCACCGGCCCGGCCACGGCGATGTCGTCGTCATTGGCGAGCGTGCGTAAGAGCTTGATCGGTGCGTTGTCGACGGGCGCCAGACGACCGGAAAGCACGGCCCGCGCCTTGGTCTCGATCTCCTGGATGAGCAGTCCGAAAATATCGTCGAACAGATCGACATGCGCGTCGCTGTAGCGGTCCGCGCCGCCCAGAAACAAAGCGGTGATGCGTTCCAACGTTTCCTCACGTCGTTCGCGGGAGCCGTGCTGGACGACGTGTTCGAGTTCGGGGATTAGTGAAAGAGGAGAGCCCATGCTTGGTTCCATCGGACCGGCCCGACCGCGGGGTCGCCGATGGTGCCAATAGTTTGGTAATTCTTCGTGAAAATACCGAGCCGGGAAGCCGCAGCGGCCGGGCGGTTTGCGGTCGCGCCAAACGGCCCTGCGCATCGCTACTTGCAACGGCTGGCGAAAACGCTATATTCGCCAGGTCCGTCAATGGATACCTCATAACGGTCGGTCGATCCGAACGGTTATTGAGAGTGGGCCCCCCGGGACCCGCTCTTTTTGTTACCTGAGGCCCGACGGTTCCTCTGCCGGACGCCAATAGAATGTAAACGTAGCAGGACGCACGGCCGCGAACGCCATGGACGAGAGGCTGACGACGTTTGGCCAAGAAGCCTTTGCCCAAGAGCCGCAACTCGTCACCGAGTCGGGGCGGGCGGCGCGCGTCGCGGCGATCGCCGAGCCGGTGCTGACCGAGTTGGGCTATCGGCTGGTGCGCGTGCGCGTTTCGGCAATGGCGGGCTGCACCGTGCAGATCATGGCGGAACGGCCCGACGGCACCTTGGGCATCGAGGACTGCGAAGCCGTGTCGCGGGCGCTGTCGCCGGTACTCAACGTCGCCGATCCGATCGAAGGACCGTATCGGCTGGAGATCTCCTCGCCGGGAATCGACCGGCCGCTGGTGCGGCGCTCCGATTTCGACCGCTATGCCGGTCACATCGCAAATATCGAGATGGTCGCGGTGGTCGACGGCCGCCGCCGGTTTCGCGGCGAGCTGATCGGCACCGACGGCGAGCATGTGCGCATCCGCAGCGGCGAGCCGACCGCGGCCGACCGTCCCGAGGTGCTGTTGCGCCTTGATGACGTCGGTGAAGCGCAACTCGTTCTCACCGACGCGCTCATTGCCGAATCACTGCGACGCAGCAAGCACGGCGACAAACTGGCCCAAGGGCTGCCGAACCAAGGGCTACCGAACCAAGGGCTGCCGAACCAAGAACTGCCAGACCAAGAACTACCGGACCAAGCGCGCGACCATCGGCCTCGCCACCGCGACGCCGGACAGCGCGCGAACAGCGGACGCAAATCACATCATTTCCAACCGAGGGACGCCGCGGCAGCGCACGAGCGCCGCGCCGGCCAGCGCAAAGGAGACTGAACTCATGGCGACAGTCAGCGCCAATAAACTCGAACTCCTGCAGATCGCCGAGGCGGTCGCGCGCGAGAAGGCGATCGATCGCAAGATCGTGCTCGGCGCCATGGAAGACGCCATCGCGAAGGCGGCCCGCTCGCGCTACGGCAGCGAGACCGAGGTGCGCGCCGAGATCGATCCGAAAAGCGGCGAACTGCATCTGTCGCGGCACATGCTGGTGGTCGAGGCGGTCGACAATCCGTCGTCCCAGATCAGCCTCGAGGACGCGCGCCGCCGGCATCCTGCCGCGCAGATCGGCGACACCATCGCCGACCCGCTGCCGCCGCTGGAATACGGGCGGATCGCCGCGCAATCGGCCAAGCAGGTGATCGTGCAGAAGGTGCGCGAAGCCGAGCGCGACCGTCAATATGACGAATACAAGGACCGCATCGGCGACATCGTCAACGGCGTCGTCAAGCGGGTCGAGTACGGCAATGTGGTGGTCGATCTCGGCCGCGGCGAAGCCATCGTGCGGCGCGACGAGATGCTGCCGCGCGAGGTGTTCCGCAACGGCGACCGCATCCGCGCCTACATCTACGACGTGCGCCGCGAGCAGCGCGGGCCGCAGATTTTCCTCTCGCGCACGCATCCGCAATTCATGGCCAAGCTGTTCGCGCAGGAAGTGCCGGAGATCTATGACGGCATCGTCGAGGTGAAGGCGGTGGCGCGCGATCCGGGTTCGCGCGCCAAGATCGCCGTGCAATCGCGCGATTCCTCGGTCGATCCGGTCGGCGCCTGCGTCGGCATGCGCGGTTCGCGCGTGCAGGCCGTCGTCAACGAGCTCCAAGGCGAGAAGATCGACATCATTCCCTGGTCGGCCGATATCGCCACCTTCGTCGTCAACGCGCTGGCGCCGGCCGAAGTGGCCAAAGTGGTGCTCGACGAAGAGCGTGAGCGCATCGAGGTGGTGGTGCCCGACCAGCAGCTTTCGCTCGCCATCGGCCGCCGCGGCCAGAACGTGCGGCTCGCCTCGCAGCTGACCGGCTGGGACATCGACATTCTCACCGAGCAGGAAGAGTCGGAACGCCGCCAGGCCGAATTCGAGAACCGCACCCGCTTGTTCATCGACGCGCTCAATGTCGACGAAGTGATCGGGCAATTGCTGGCCTCGGAAGGCTTCAACTCGGTCGAGGAGCTCGCCTTGGTGGACACCAAGGAGATCGCCGGCATCGAAGGCTTCGACGAAGATACCGCGCGCGAGCTGCAAACGCGGGCGCAGGAATATCTCGACAAGATCGAGGGTGAGCTCGACGCCAAACGCAAGGAACTCGGGGTCGAGGACGCCCTCAAAGAGGTGCCGGGCGTGACCACGGCCATGCTCGTGCGGTTCGGCGAGAACGGCATCAAGACGATCGAGGACTTGGCCGGCTGCGCGACCGACGATCTCGCCGGCTGGAGCGAGCGCAAGGACGGCGAGACCGTCCGCGAGGCTGGAATTCTCGACGGCTTCGACATTTCGCGCGAGGAGGCCGAGGGGATCGTGATGCAGGCGCGGCTCGCGGCCGGCTGGGTCGACGAGGCCGATCTCGCGGCGGCGGCGGCGCCGCCCGAGGAAGCGGCCGTTGCGGCTGAACAGGCTTGAACGGGGAGCAGACCGAACGCATGGTGGCCGAAGCGCGCACCGATCAAATCCACGACAGCGAACTTGATGCCGGGCCGCACGCCCGCGCACCCGAGCGGCTGTGCGTGGCGACGCGCGAGGTGCGGCCGATCGGCGATCTGATCCGCTTCGTCGTCGGGCCCGACGGCGAGGCGGTGCCCGACGTCAAAAGCAAGTTGCCCGGACGCGGCGTCTGGGTGACGGCGACGCACGAGGCGCTGGGCGAGGCGATCAAGCGCAAGGCCTTCGCCCGCGGCTTCAAGCGCGATGTGCGGCTCCCTTCCGACCTGATCGGCCGCACCGAACAGCTGCTGGAACGGGCCGTGATCGATGCGCTCGCCGTCGCCGGCAAGGCCGGTTTGGTGGCGACCGGCTTCGCCAAGGTCGAGGCGGCGCTGGCGCACGACCACGTGGTCGCCCTATTGCACGCGGCGGAAGCCGCTCCGGAGGGCGTGCGCAAGCTCGACGCCGCAATTCGTCGGCAAGAAGGTCATCGGCAAGCCGCGGGCGCCGCGCCGGCTATGATTAAATTCCTGACGGCGGAACAATTGGATTTGGCATTGAACCGCCCAAATGTGATACATGCAGCCGTGCTCGCCGGGCCTGCGAGCGAAACCTTCCTGGCGCGCTGCCGGCGCCTCGAAAGGTTTCGGGCCGGCGATCAACACAAACAGGCCGGACAGGCTGCGCCGAACTTGAGCCGGCCGAGGATATGACGCGTATGACTGAGACGACCAAGAATAGCGGCGAGAAGCTGAGCGTAAGTTCGACGAAGACGCTGACCTTGAAGCGCGGCGGCGTCGAGCAGGGCGTCGTGCGCCAGAGCTTCAGCCATGGTCGCAGCAAGGCGGTCGTCGTCGAGAAGGTGAAGCGCCGCGCCGGCGGACCGGGCGACGGCAAGCCCGAGCCGGTCGCGCCGGTCGAGCGCGCCGCGCCGCCCAAGCGCCCCGTCGTTGCCGCCAAGCCGGCGAGTGCGGCGGCCGCCGCTCACCCGGCGCCCAAGCCCTCCGGCGTGGTGTTGCGCACGCTCACCGAGGAAGAGCGCAGTGCCCGCGCCCACGCGCTCGCCGACGCGCGCCTGCGCGAGGCGGAAGAACGCAAGATTGCCGAAGAAGAAGCACGCATCCGCCACAGCCGCGACGAGGCGGAGCGCGCCGCACGGGCGGCGGCCGAACTGCGCAAGCGCGAGGAAGACGAGCGCCGCAAGCACGACGAAGAAATCAAACGCAAGACCGACGAAGTCGCCAAGAAGCGCTTCCCGGAAGCGGCGGCGCCGGCGGCGTTGAAGCCGAGCATCGCCACCGCACGTCCCGCCCAGGAAGCGGACGAAGAGGAAGCCCCGCGTACCGCCCGTCGTGGTGCCGGCGGTGCCGTCGCCGCGCGGCCGGCTCCCGCACCCAAGACGCCCCGCGCCGGCGCGGAAAAACGCCGCGGCCGGCTCACCGTCGTCACCGCGCTGTCGGCGGACGAAGAGCGCGAACGTTCGGTCGCAGCGTTCCGACGCCGGGTCCAGCGCATGACCGGCCACCGCGACGAGCCGAAGGAAAAAATCGCGCGCGAAGTCACGCTCCCGGAAACGATCACGATCCAGGAACTCGCCAACCGCATGGCCGAACGCGCCGTCGACGTCGTGCGCCTGTTGATGAAGCAGGGCCATATGGCCAAGATCACCGACACGATCGACGCCGACACCGCCCAGCTCATCGCCGAGGAGCTTGGCCACACCGTGCGCCGCGTGTCCGAGGCCGACGTCGAAGAGGGTATGTTCGATGTGCCCGACGATCCAGCGAGTCTGCTGCCGCGCGCGCCGGTCGTCACCATCATGGGCCATGTCGACCACGGCAAGACATCGCTCCTCGACGCCATCCGCTCGACCGATGTCGCGGCCGGCGAATCCGGCGGCATCACCCAGCATATCGGCGCCTATCAGGTGACCTCGCCGTCCGGCGGACGCGTGACGTTCATCGACACGCCCGGTCATGCCGCGTTCACCGCCATGCGCGCCCGCGGCGCCAAGATCACCGATATCGTGGTGCTGGTGGTGGCGGCCGATGACGGCGTCATGCCGCAGACCGTGGAAGCGATACAGCACGCCAAGGCGGCCAAGGTTCCGATCATCGTCGCCATCAACAAGATCGACAAGCCGGACGCCAAGCCCGAACGCGTGCGCACCGAACTGCTGCAGCACGAGATTCAGGTCGAATCGCTCGGCGGCGACGTGCTCGAGATCGAGGTTTCGGCCAAGCAGAAGACCAACCTCGACAAGCTTTTGGATATGATCGCCCTGCAGGCTGAAGTTCTCGAACTGAAAGCCAATCCGAACCGGCCGGCCGAGGGCACGGTCATCGAGGCGCGGCTCGACCGCGGCCGCGGGCCGGTGGCGACCGTGCTGGTGCAACGCGGCACGCTCAAGCCGGGTGACATCATCGTCGCCGGCACCGAATTTGGCCGTGTGCGCGCGCTTGTTTCAGATACCGGCCATTCCGTGGTCGCGGCCGGCCCGTCGATGCCGGTCGAGGTGCTAGGTTTCAACGGCACGCCGGAAGCCGGCGATCGCCTCGCGACCGTCGTCACCGAAGCGCGGGCGCGGGAAATCACCGAATATCGCGCGCGCCAGAAGCGCGATATCCAGGCGGCGCGGCAGACCGGGACCCGCGGCTCGCTCGAGCAGATGATGTCGCAGCTCAAGACCGCGGGCCGCAAGGAATTCCCGCTGGTGATCAAGGGCGACGTGCAAGGCTCGATCGAAGCCATCGTCGGTTCGCTCGACAAGCTGTCGACCGAGGAAGTCGCGGCGCGGATCATCTATGCCGGCGCCGGCGGCATCACCGAATCCGACGTGACATTGGCGGAAGCGTCCGGCGCCGCCATCATCGGCTTCAACGTGCGCGCTCACAAGGAAGCGCGCGAAGCCGCCGAGCGCGCCGGCGTCGAAATCCGCTACTACGACATCATCTACGCGCTCGTCGACGACGTGAAGAAGGCGATGTCGGGATTGCTGCCGCCGACGCTGCGCGAGACCATGCTCGGCAACGCCGTCATTCTCGAAGTCTTCAAGGTCTCGAAGGTCGGCAACGTCGCCGGCTGCCGCGTCACCGACGGCGTCGTCGAGCGCGGCGCCAATGTCCGCTTGATCCGCGACAACGTCGTCGTGCATCAGGGCAAGCTGTCGCAGCTCAAGCGCTTCAAGGACGACGCCCGCGAAGTCCTCGCCGGCCAGGAATGCGGCATGGCGTTCGAGAACTATCAGGACATGAAGGCCGGCGACGTCATCGAATGCTACCGCGTGGAGAGCGTACAGCGCACGCTGTGATGAGGCGTCCGCGCCGACCAGCCGCTTTGTGGCGTCATTGCCGGATTTGATTCCGCCTGCGGGCCGTAGCCCTTCGGCGGGCGAAGGCCCGGCAATCCATGCAGCCAAACCGATCGTCACGAACCCAAGATGGATGCCCGGGTCAACCCCGGGCATCCCGAAAGAACAGAAAACAAAAATGCCCCGTCACCACCGTCGCGATCAACCCGCCGGCAACTCGCAGCGTCAGTTGCGCGTCGGCGAACTGATTCGCCACGAGCTCGCCGCCTTGTTCGCCCGCGGCGATATCCATGATCCGGTCCTCGAAGCGCACTTGATCACGGTGCCGGAAGTGCGCATGTCGCCCGATCTGCGGCTCGCGACGATCTACGTCATGCCGCTCGGCGGCCGCGACGCAAAGGACGTGCTCGCCGCGCTCGAGCGCAACAAGCGTTACATGCGCGGCGAGATCGCGCGGCGCGTTAACCTGAAATTTGCTCCTGACATTCGATTCCGCATTGACGAACGATTCGACGAAGCGGAACGGATCGAGAAGCTTTTGCGAACACCCGAAGTCCGCCGCGACCTCGGCGGCGAAAAGGACGAGTGATGTCCGTAGAGATCTTGGATCCCGTTGCCGCGGGTCCCGCGCAAGGCGAAGCCGACCGGCCCGCGCAACCGGCGAAGAAAAAAAAGCGCGACGTTCACGGCTGGGTCGTGCTCGACAAGCCGGTGGGCATGACGTCGACCCACGCGGTCGCGGTCATCAAGCATCTGTTTTCGGCCAAGCGCGCCGGCCACGCCGGTACGCTCGATCCGTTGGCGTCGGGCTCGCTGCCGATCGCGCTCGGCGAGGCCACCAAGACCGTGCCGTTCGTGGTCGACAGCCGCAAGACCTACGTCTTCACCATCCGCTGGGGCGAGGAGCGCGACACCGACGACGCCGAAGGCCGCATCATCGAGCGGAGCGACGTTCGCCCCGACGCCGCGGCGATCAGAGCGGCACTGCCGGGCTTCACCGGCACGATCGAACAGGTGCCGCCGCGCTACTCCGCCATCAAGATCGCCGGCGAGCGCGCTTACGACCTCGCCCGCGAGGGCGAAATCGTCGAAATCGCCCCGCGCGCGGTAACCATACACCGGCTCGAGCTGCTCGAGACGCCGGATCCGGACCATGCCGTGCTGGCGGCGGAATGCGGCAAGGGAACCTATGTGCGCGCGCTCGCCCGGGATCTCGGCCGGATACTGGGAACATTCGGCTATGTGGCCGCATTGCGCCGCAGCCGGGTCGGGCCGTTCGGCGAGCGCGACATGATTTCGCTGGAACGGCTCGAGACTTTGTGTCATAGAGCCGCCGCTGGTGAAGGCAACTTCGCCGATACACTCCTGCCGATCGAGACCGCGCTGGACGACATCCCGGCGCTGGCCGTGAGCCCGGCAGATGCGGCAAGGCTCCACCGGGGCCAAGCCGTTTTGTTGCGCGGACGGGATGCTGCCGTCTTCCGCGGCCTGGTTCAGGTCGCGGCGAGCGGGCAGCTCGTCGCCTTAGCCGAGGTCGACCGCGGCGAGATCGTCCCCAAGCGCGTGTTCAATTTGACCGGCATCACAGGTCGTGCCGCCAGACAAGAAGGTATTTGACGATGTCGATTACGACCGCGCGTAAAGCGGAACTGGTCAAGACGTACGGTGCCAAAGTCAGCGACACCGGCTCGCCCGAAGTTCAGGTTGCCTTGCTGTCAGAGCGAATCAACAACCTGACCGAACACTTCAAAGCGCACGTCAAAGACAACCATTCGCGCCGCGGGCTGCTCAAGCTCGTGTCGCAGCGCCGCCAGATCCTCGATTATCTGCGGCGGATGGACGAGAATCGCTACAAGGGTTTGATCGAACGGCTGGGTATCCGCCGTTGACACGTTCGCGGAGCGCGTCGAGCGCCCGCTCATTATGCGGCAGCAACGCTGCCGATCATTGCGACGGGCCCAATGCCCGCCGTTGAACCATAGGAAGGTCCGAGGGCCATGGCAGGATCGCCGGACGCTGGAAGGTTTGCAGCCGTGCTGCGCCGACAGCGTCTCGCCGTCTTGCTTATGGCTTTCGCGCTTTCCGCGAAAACCATGAGAGACAATCGCTATGTTCGACATTCATCGTGTGCAACTTGACTGGGGCGGACGCCCGCTCACGCTAGAAACCGGCAAGATCGCCCGCCAGGCCGACGGCGCCGTGCTCGCCTCCTACGGCGACACCACGGTCATCGCGACCGTCGTCGCCGCCAAGCAGCCCAAGGAAGGCATTGATTTCCTGCCGCTGACCGTCAACTACACCGAGAAATATTACGCGGCCGGCCGGATTCCCGGCGGCTATTTCAAACGCGAGCGCGGACCGACCGAAAAGGACACGCTGACGTCGCGCCTGATCGACCGTCCGATTCGCCCGCTTTTCGCCGACGGCTGGCGCTGCGACACCCAGGTGATCGTGACCGTGCTGTCGCACGACCTCGAGAACGATCCCGACATCGTTGCGATGGTCGCCGCTTCCGCCGCGCTGACGCTGTCCGGGGCGCCGTTCATGGGTCCGATCGGCGCCGCGCGCGTCGGCTTCATCGACAACGAATACGTGCTCAACCCAGAGATCGACGAAATGTCGGAGAGCCAGCTCGACCTCGTCGTCGCCGGCACCCAGGACGCGGTGCTGATGGTCGAGTCGGAGGCAAAGGAGCTGACGGAAGACGTGATGCTCGGCGCCGTGATGTTCGGTCACCGCCACTTCCAGCCGGTGATCGAAGCCATCATCCGTCTCGCCGAGAAGGCCGCCAAGGAACCGCGCGAACTTACTCTGCCGGACAATGCTGCGCTCGAACGCGAGATGCTCGGCCTGATCGAAAAAGAGCTGCGCGCCGCCTATGCGATTCCCGACAAGATGGAACGCCACAAGGCGGTCGAGGCCGCCAAAGACCGCGTGCTCGGCCACTTCCTCCCCGAGGGCGCGGAGAATCCGAAATATTCGAAGCTTCAGGTCGCCGGCGTCTTCAAGGAGCTCGAAGGCAAGATCGTGCGTTGGAATATTCTCGACACGGGCACCCGGATCGACGGCCGCGACGTGAAGACCGTCCGTCCGATCGTGTCCGAGGTCGGCGTGCTGCCGCGCGCGCACGGCTCGGCGCTGTTCACGCGCGGCGAGACCCAGGCGCTGGTGGTGGCGACGCTCGGCACCGGCGAGGACGAGCAATTCATCGACGCCTTGCAGGGCACCTACAAAGAAACGTTCCTGCTGCACTACAATTTCCCGCCCTTCTCGGTCGGCGAGACCGGCCGCATCGGCGCACCCGGCCGGCGCGAAATCGGTCACGGCAAGCTCGCGTGGCGGGCCATCCATCCGGTGCTGCCGGCGCACAACGAGTTCCCCTACACGCTGCGGGTCGTGTCCGAGATCATGGAGTCCAACGGCTCGTCGTCGATGGCGACGGTGTGCGGCACGTCGCTCGCGCTGATGGACGCCGGCGTGCCGCTCAAGCGGCCGACCGCCGGCATCGCCATGGGCCTGATCAAGGAGGAGGAGCGCTTCGCGGTCCTCTCCGACATCCTCGGCGACGAGGATCATCTCGGCGACATGGACTTCAAGGTCGCCGGCACCGAGCGCGGCGTCACCTCGCTGCAGATGGACATCAAGATCGCCGGCATCACCGAAGAGATCATGCGCATCGCGCTCGGCCAGGCGAAGGACGGCCGCCTGCACATTCTCGGCGAGATGAGCAAGGCGCTTGACCTCGGCGCGGGCCGAGCTCGGCGAGCACGCGCCGCGCATCGAGGTGTTCTCGATCCCCGTCGACAAGATCCGCGAAGTGATCGGCTCGGGCGGCAAGGTGATCCGCGAGATCGTGGAAAAGACCGGCGCCAAGATCGACATCCAGGACGACGGCACGGTCAAGGTCGCCTCGGCCAAGGCCGAAGCGATCAAGGCCGCCATCAACTGGATCAAGTCGATCGCGTCGGAGCCGGAAGTCGGCCACATCTACGAGGGCACCGTCGTCAAGGTCATGGACTTCGGCGCCTTCGTGAATTTCTTCGGCTCCAAGGACGGCCTCGTCCACATCAGCCAGCTGGCGTCGCGCCGGGTGCAGAAGACGTGCGACGTCGTCAAGGAAGGCGACAAGGTGAAGGTCAAGCTGCTCGGCTTCGACGACCGCGGCAAGGTGCGGCTGTCGATGAAGGTCGTCGATCAGGAGACCGGCGAAGACCTCGAGGCGAAGCAGAAGGCCGAGGGCGGCGAGGCCCGCGAAGCGGCGGCCGGCGGCGAGTAATTCCGCCACTGCCGGCGCGCCGACGGCGCGCGTTTGAACACCAAAAGATCACGGCGCCTGCGAAAGCGGCGCCGTTTTTGTTTATTTCAATGCCCGTCACTCACGACGACCGCCTCGGCGGCGCGCTTGGTCGATGGCCGTTTGAACACCATCAGCAGCGGCAGCACCGCGAGCGTCGCGATCATCAACATCTTGTAGTCGTCGATATAGGCGATGATCTGCGCCTGCCGGGTCACCACGGCATCGAGCGCGGCGCGGCCGGCGGCGGTCAGCGGGTTCCAGTATTGCGCCATGAGGCCGGTTTCGAGCGCGCGGTTGACCGGGTTGATGTGGGTGACGATGCTGGCGTGATTGGCCTGCGTGTTCTCGATCAACAGGCTGTTGACGACCGAAATGCCGACGCTCGAGCCGATATTGCGCGACAGATTGTAGAGGCCGGCGCCCTCGGTGCGCGTGGCCATCGGCAAGGTCGACAAGGTCGCGGCGCTCAGCGGCACGAACAAAAAGCCGAGGCCGGCGCCTTGCACGACGCCGACGGCGACGATCGTCTCCTGCGACACGTCCGGCGTCCAGCCGGTCATCTGATTGAACGACCAGGCGGTGAGCGCGAGCCCGATGGCGAGCAGAATGCGGGTATCGACGCGGCCGACCAGCCGGCCGACGATCAGCATCGAGGCCATCGTGCCGACGCCGCGCGGCCCCATCACCAGCCCGGCGGTGATGACCGGATAGTCCATCAGCTCCTGCAGAAACGGCGGCTGCAGCGCCATCGACGAATAATAAGTGAGGCCGATCACGGAGACGAACAGCACGCCGGCGGCGAAATTGCGGTCGCGAAACAGCGCCGGCCGGACGAACGGATTTTCGGCGGTGAATATGTGAACGATGAACAAATAGAGCGCCGCGACGGCGACGATCGCCTCGATGACGATCTCGGCGGAGCCGAACCAGTCCTGCTGCTCGCCGCGGTCGAGCATGACCTGGAGCGCGCCGATCGCCAGGCTCAAAGTGCCGAAGCCGAACCAGTCGAGCTTGGCCGTGGTGTTGCGCGGCGTCTCCGGCAGGAAGGCGATGATGCCGAGCAGCGCGCCGATGCCGATCGGCAGGTTGATGTAGAAGACATAGCGCCAGCTGTAATTCTCGGTCAGCCAGCCGCCGAGCACCGGGCCGAGCACCGGGCCGACCATCACGCCGACGCCGAACAGCGCCATGGCAAAACCCTGGCGCTCGCGCGGATAGGCGCCGAGCAGCACGGTCTGCGACAGCGGCACCAGGGCGGCGCCGAAGGCGCCCTGCAGCACCCGGAACAGCACGATCTGCGTCACCGACTGCGCCATGCCGCAGAGCATCGAAGCAACGGTGAAGCCGGCGATGGAAACGAGGAAAAGCCGCTTCAAGCCGAAGCGGCCGGCGAGAAAGCCGGTCGGCGGCGTCATGATCGCGGCGGCCACGATGTAGGACGTCAGCACCCAGTCGATCTGGTCCTGGCTCGCGGCGACACTGCCCTGCATATACGGCAGCGCGACATTGGCGATCGTCGTGTCGAGCGCCTGCATCAACGTTGCGACGATCGCGCAGGCGGTGATCGCCGTGCGGTTGGTGGCAATCTCCGGGGCGCCGGCGGCGGCCATTACGATCCGGTTCGGCGATGGCCGAACCACCCGGTCAGGAAATGCGGCCAGCCGCGCGCGTGGCCGGTGTCGACGTTGACCACGACGCTCATCCCGGCCCGCAGCGCCGGCAGGCTCTTGTCGCTGACATCGAGGCGGATCCGCAGCGGCACGCGTTGCACCACCTTGACCCAATTGCCGCTGGTGTTCTGCGCCGGCAGCAGTGCGAATTCCTGGGCCGCGGCGGGGCTGATGCCCTCGACCGTGCCGTGCCACTCGTAGTCCGGATAGGTATCGACCGTGACGGTCACCGGCTGGCCGGGACGGACATGGGTCAACTCGGTCTCTTTCGGATCGGCGTCGACCCAGACATGATCGGTGTCGACCAGAAAGAACGCGGTGGTCGACGCGGCGAGGTATTTGCCCGGCGCGATCGAGGGCACGCTGGTCACCGTCCCGGCGAACGGGGCTTTGATCACGGTGTGGTCGAGCTGACGCTGGGCTTCCGCGAGCTGCGCCTGCGCCTGCAGATATTGCGGATGTTCCGTCACGACGACGTCCGGATTGCCGCCGAGCCGGGCGAGCTGCACCTGCGCCTGCTCACGCAAGGCCGCGAGCTTGCTCTTGTCGTTTTCCAGCGTGTAGTGCGCCTGGTCGTAGTTCGACTGCGCGACCGTATTGCTGTGCAAGAGCGTGGCCGCGCGGTCGGCGTTCAGTTGGTCGAGATCGACTTGCGCCGCCTGCGCGGCGGCGTCGCTGACCATCCGTCTGTAGTCCTGCTTCATCGCCTCGATCGACAGCGCCGTCTGCGCCAGATTGGCCTTGGCATTGTCCACCGCGATCTGAAACTGGCGCGGATCGAGCCGGTAAAGCACCTGCCCGGCCGCCACATGCTGGTTGTCCGTGACGTCGACCTCCTGGACGATGCCGGACACGTCGGTCGCGATGCCGACCTTCTCCGCGCCGACATAGGCGTCGTCGGTCGACATGACACGGCCGCCGGTGACGTACCAGTAGATACCGATGACGAGCGCGATCGGCACCAGGGCGAACAATGTCCAGCGGGTGCGGTCGCGCCGCTTCAGGCGGCGCAGCGCCTCGGTCGCCGCGGTGCGCTCCTGCGCGCGCTTGTCCGGCGCGGCGGCGGGCGTCACCGGCGTGCGCGGCGCCTCGGGCGCTTCGTCGCGGACCGGCGCAATGGCTTTGCGGGCGGCCTCAGCCATAATGGTGTTCCCCCCCGACCGGGCCGGCGCTGCGATGCGCGATGAGCCGGCGCAGATTGTCCTTCACGGTACCCAATCGCGTGATCATCCATTCAATGTCCGCCGGCTCGATCCCATCCAGGGTGCCGGCCATCATGTCTTCGCCGAGCGCGGCCAGCCGATCGAGCAACGGCCTTGCCGCCGGCATCAGGAACAGCCGCTTGGCGCGGCGGTCCGCCGGGTCGGCCCGGCGCTCGATCAGTCCGCCGTCATCGAGCTTGTCGAGAAGCCGCGTCAGCGTGATCGGCTGCAGGTCGAGCATCTCCGCGAGTTCCGATTGCTTGAGGCCCTCGCAGCGGTCCAGGCGCACCAGCACCGCCCATTGCGCCCGCGTGATCCCGAACTGCGCCGCTCTGTGGTCGGCATAGGTCCGCAACAGACGGGCTACATCGTTGAGTGTAAAAGCGAATTCGCGCTTCCGTGATGGCGTCGGCATGAGCTGGCCGCCTGTGTTCGGGTTTATTTCGATGCCGACATAATATAAGGTAGCTTACGAATTCTATACCGGACGCTGCAAAGCAGCATTGCGATATTATCAATCCAGGATTTGATTCCTATACACGAGCCGGCGCCGCCTAGGCGATGCCCAGTTCGGCAAACGCCGTGGCGTGATGCCCGGCCGATTCAGCCGCAAAGCAGCAGAACACCACCCGCGTGATGCCTCGCGGTGCGGCCGCGAGTTCGGAAACGACCGTCCCGACGGCGATGCGCGCGGCGCGATCGGCGGGGAAGCCGTAGATGCCGGTCGAGATTGCCGGAAATGCCAGCGACGCGAGGCGGCTTGCCGCGGCAAGATCGAGCGCCGCGCGATAGCACGATGCCAACAAGGCGTCCTCGCCTTCATTCCCGCCGCTCCACACCGGGCCGACGGCATGGATGACGTGCTTGGCCGGCAGCCGATAGCCGCGGGTGATTTTCGCCTGCCCGGTCTCGCAGCCGCCCAGCGTCCGGCACTCCGCCAGCAATTGCGGCCCGGCGGCGCGATGGATAGCGCCATCGACCCCGCCGCCACCGAGCAAGCTGCGGTTCGCGGCATTGACGATGGCGTCGAGCTCGAGCGTCGTGATGTCGGCGACGCAGATTTCCAACCGGGCGGAGCCGACTTCGGCGGACAACAGCGGTGCGGTGGTCATAGCGCGAGAATACTACGCCCACTCGGCGTGCGCTTCAGCCCGCAGATCGACCGTGCTGCGCACTCCGATATCGTCGAAATGCTCGTCGAGGAAGCGGCGGGCGGCGCGGCGGCCGTCGACCCGCAGCACTTCGAAAAAATCGTAATCGGTCGAAAGTTTGCTGGCGGCGTCCAAATGCGAGCCGAAGCGATCCAGCAGGATGCGGTGGACGTTGATCCGCCGATACTCGCCGGGCCCGGTGCCGCGCGGCAGCCGGCCTTGATCGATCAGCCGGGCGACGAATTCGATGGCGCGGTACTCGGACAACAGCGACGAGTTGAAGGTAATCTCGTTGATGCGGTTCATGATCTCGGTGGACGATGTCGGCGTCTTGTGCCGGATCAACGGATTGATCTGCACGACCAGCACATCCTCGGTCGAGGTGGTGCCGAAAAACGGAAAGATCGGCGGATTGCCGAGATAGCCGCCGTCCCAGTACGGCACGCCGTCGATTTCGACGGCGCGGAACAGCATCGGCAGGCAGGCCGATGCCATGACCACATCCGCGGTGATCTTCTCCTTGGAAAAAACGCGGATGCGGCCGGTCTGCACGTTGGTGGCGGAGATGAAGATTTGCAGATCGGCAAAATTGCGCAGCGCGTCGAAGTCGACGAAGCGGTCGATCAGATCCTTCAGCGGATTGATATTGAGCGGATTGACGTCGTAAGGCGAAAAATAGCGCGACAGCGCATCGAACCAGGCCTGAACCGGCGAGCCCTCGAGCGGCATGAACGACAACAGCCGTTCCATCACCGCGCGCTGCACCGGCGGCAGATTGCCCGTGCTCGAGACCGCCCGCCAGAAATCGGCGAGGCGCTTTTCCGCTTCGGCGCGGCCGCCGCGCGCCAGACCGTCGGCAAGCATCACGGCGTTGACCGCGCCCGCCGAGGCGCCGGAAATCCCTTCGATCGCCAGCCGCTCGTCGCTTAGCAGATGTTCCAACACACCCCAGGTGAAGGCGCCATGGGCGCCGCCGCCCTGCAGCGCAAGATTGATGCGCTTGACGTTCGACGCGGCCGGTTTTTCCGGCCCGCGGCCGGGGAACAGCGACGTGATGAGGTTTTTCATGCTGTCGTCGTTCCGCCGCGCGCACTGCTAGCCCGGAATCCACATCCACGGACAGCCGGGCTCATGACCGTTTCAATCATCTGTTCAAACTGTACTGATTTGGAATTCGATTTTGGCGCCGCCTGCCGGCGAAGCCAATTCGGCGGACGGTCGAAAAGCCGGACCTCACTCCGCGGTCCAGCCGCCGTCGATCGAAAGATTGGCCCCGGTGATCGCCTTGGCGGCGTCCGAGCAGAGATAGATGGCGAGCGCGGCGACCTCCTCGACGGTGACGAATTCCTTGGTCGGCTGCGCCGCCAACAACACGTCGCGCTTGACCTGCTCCTCGGTCATGCCGCGCGCCTTCATGGTGTCGGGTATCTGCTTCTCGACGAGCGGCGTCCAGACATAGCCGGGGCTGATGCAGTTCACGGTGACGCCGAAGGTCGCCGTTTCGAGCGCGACGGTCTTGGTGAGACCGGCGATGCCGTGCTTGGCGGATACGTAGGCGGATTTGAACGGCGAGGCGACCAGCGAATGCGCGGACGCCGTCGAGATGATGCGGCCCCATTTGCGCGATTTCATCCCCGGCACCGCCGCGCGCATCGCATGGAAGGCCGCCGAAAGGTTGATGGCGATGATCTGATCCCATTTTTCGATGGGGAATTCTTCGATCGGCGCGACGTACTGGATGCCGGCATTGTTGACCAAGACGTTGAGCGTACCGAACGCCTGCGCGGCATCGTGAACCATGGCGGCGATCTCGGCCGGCTTGGTCATGTCGGCGGCGGAATAGCGCGCCTTGACGCCGAAATCCTTCTCGATGCCGCCGCGTTCCTTTTCGATCGCGGCCGGATCGCCGAACCCGTTGATGGTCACGTTGGCGCCGTCTGCCGCGAGCGCGCGGGCGATGGCGAGCCCGATGCCTGACGTTGACCCGGTGACGAGCGCGGACTTTCCTTTCAACATGGCGATTCCCCGTGTGAAAACGGCGCTCCTTAAGGCTCCTTAAGGAGTGACGCCGCCTGTTGCCCTGCCTTCGGCCGAAGCCGGTCGGAATGTGGGACGCATCGTATTGCGGTGCAACATCAAAAGCGAGCGTCCCGCCATTTTTGCGATACGATCGAAGTCGCTACAATGCCGCAAAAGTGCGGCTTACTGGCGCTGCGACAACGCGATGACCATTTCGATGACCATGGCATGACGCAAGGGATCATGAGCAAGCGATCATGACGCGAGGGATACGAAGGGAATAATGACGATGGCGCTCGCAATCTTTCCCGCGCCCGATCATGACCATGGGCATTGCGCCAGCGCGGCGATCGCCCATGCGGAAGAATTATGCGCGGCGCGGGCGCAGCGACTGACGCCGATGCGGCGGCAGGTGCTGGAAGCGTTACTCGCGAGCCACAAGCCGCTCGGCGCCTACGAGATCATGGAGCGGCTCAAGCATGCCGCCCGCCCGGCACCGATTTCGGTCTATCGCGCGCTCGAGTTCCTGCGCGACAACGGTCTCGTCCATCGCATCGAAAGCCGCAATGCGTTCGTCGCCTGCGTGCACGATCATGCCGGCAGCGACCCCATGGTGTTCCTGATCTGCGAACGCTGCGGCGCCGTCGGCGAGGCGCCGAGCGCCGGCGTGGGCGACGCCCTCAAGACCGCCGCCCGTGCGGCGGGGTTCACGCCGAAAAGTCCCGTCATCGAGATCGCCGGGATCTGCGCCCATTGCCGCGACGAATGACGCCATCTCGTCCGTCAGCGATTTCCCTTTTTTCCCCTTTTTGAGTGCCGCAATGCCGCCGGTAAAATCCCGTCCGCTCGACGCGCTCGCGATCGCGCTCACGCTGGTCCTGTGCCTGAGCTGGGGCTTCAATCAGGTCGCCGTCAAACTCGCCATTCACGACATTCCGCCGCTGACGCAATCGGCGGCGCGCTCGCTCATCGCCGCGCTGCTGGTCGGCGCATGGTGCCGGCTGCGCGGCATCGCCCTGTTTGCCCGTGATCGCACTTTATGGGCCGGCGGCGCCGCCGGCGTTCTGTTCGCCCTCGAATTCCTGCTGGTCTATCAGGGTCTGGTCTTCACGACGGCGACCCGCGCCGTGCTGTTCCTCTACACGGCGCCGTTCATCGTGGTGGTCGCTGCGCGGTGGTTCCTCCCCGGCGAACGCTTCCATGTGACGCAGTGGGCCGGCCTCCTGTTGTCGTTCGCCGGCATCGTCATCGCCTTCGGCCTGCCGACGCCGGCGGCCGATCCGCGCCAGACCCTGGGCGACCTGATGATGGTCGGCGCCGCGGCGGCGTGGGCGGCGACGACGCTGATCATCAAGGTGAGCCCGCTGAACCGGGTCTCGGCCGAAAAGACCATGCTGTACCAGCTCGTGGTCTCGGCCCCGCTGCTCGCCCTCGCCGCCCTGGCCCTTGGCGAGCGCATCCAGGCGGTCCCCTCGGCGCTTGCAATCGGCGCCTTCGTCTATCAAGCCGTTTGGGTCGTGGCGTTCACCTACGTGGTCTGGTTCGCACTCATCGTGCGTTATTCGGCCACCCGACTGTCGGCGTTCACTTTTCTGACCCCGTTATTCGGGGTGGCCGCCGGCCATCTCGTCCTCGATGAGCCCCTGACCCCGGCTTTTGCGGTGGCCGTCGCGCTGGTGGCCGTCGGCTTGGTGCTCGTCAATCGGCCGCGGTGACGCTATATCCAGGTTTCGATATCCAGATCGCGATATCCAGTCTCGGCCCACGCCCTTGCGAGGGCGGTAAATGTGCTAATGGGATTGCCCAAAAGGACTGTTCCGATGATGCAATTCTCCGGTCCCGCTGCGAGGCACCGTACCGTTGCCGTGAAGGTCGGCAATGTCACCGTCGGCGGCGGCGCGCCCGTCGTGGTGCAGTCGATGACCAACACCGACACCGCCGACGTTGAAGGGACCGCGCGGCAGGTCGCCGCGCTGGCGCGCGCCGGCTCGGAGCTGGTGCGCATCACGGTCGATCGCGACGAAGCCGCCGCGGCCGTGCCGCACATCAAGGAGCGGCTCCTCGAAGATGAATGTCGACGTGCCGATCGTCGGCGACTTCCATTACATCGGCCACAAGCTTCTCGCCGACCATCCGGCCTGCGCCGAGGCGCTCGACAAATACCGCATCAATCCCGGCAATGTCGGCTTCAAGGAAAAGAAGGACCGCCAGTTCGGCGCCATCGTCGAGACCGCGATCCGTCACGGCAAGCCGGTGCGCATCGGCGCCAATTGGGGTTCGCTCGACCAGGAGTTGCTCACGCATCTGATGGACGAGAACGCCAATTCCGCCACGCCCGTCGATGCGCGCGACGTGACCCGCGAGGCCATGGTGCGATCGGCGCTGCTTTCGGCCCAACGGGCCGAGGAAATCGGCCTGCCGCGCTCCAAGATCATCATCTCCGGCAAGGTCTCCGCCGTGCAGGACTTGATCGGCGTCTATGGCGAACTGGCGCGGCGCTCCGATTACGCGCTGCATCTCGGCCTCACCGAAGCCGGCATGGGCTCGAAGGGCATCGTCGCCTCGTCCGCGGCGATGGGCTATTTGCTGCAGCAGGGCATCGGCGACACCATCCGCGTGTCGCTGACGCCGGAGCCGAACGGCGACCGCACGCTGGAAGTGAAGGTCGGCCAGGAGCTGTTGCAGACCTTGGGGCTGCGCACCTTCGTGCCGCTGGTCGCCGCCTGCCCCGGCTGCGGGCGCACCACCTCGACGACCTTCCAGGAGCTCGCGCAGAGCATCCAAAGCTTCATCCGCGAATCCATGCCGGAGTGGAAGACCCGCTATCCCGGCGTCGAAGGCCTCAACGTCGCGGTGATGGGCTGCATCGTCAACGGGCCGGGCGAGAGTAAGCACGCCGACATCGGTATCTCGCTGCCGGGGACGGGCGAAACACCGACAGCGCCGGTCTTCATCGACGGCAAGAAAGCGATGACGCTGCGCGGCCCGACGGTCTCCGCCGACTTCCAGAAGATCGTCGTCGATTACATCGACCGGCGGTTCGGACGCCGGCAGCGGGACGGACGGCGGCGGAGTAGCTAACTGTTGAAATAAGGTCTAGATGATTAGCGTGTCAATGGGTTTTGAATTTGCACAACAAGTATTGACTAAATTGTGCAGTTACAGGCTTTCTACACGGAAACCTGTGCATTCCATCTGGCTTCGCCATGGCCTGAGACCCACTCTGCCAAGGGCGCCTGTCGGCCGCTCAAGAGACAGGATAGTGCGACCATTGACTGCGATATCGATTTTGTCTTTTACGTCTATTTGAAACGTGTAAGGTTTTCCATTCTCGATCATCAAGGGAACAGGTTCAGTAATGTGTTCGTAGTCACCACTCTCGCTGCCTCCCTTGAATCCTATTCGCTCCACCAATAATTCAGACCCCGTAAGAAGAACATTATAGTACCGACTTGCTTCCTTTTCGATTTTCCAACCGAATATAATTCCCGCATTCATGCCCGGCGTCTGCTTGGTAGTACCATATGTAAAGTTTGTAAATTTCAGAGTTGTAAGAATTGAGAATGGCGCGTCTCCATACTCGTCCCGTGACAAGAGATAAGCACGCATTCCTGCACCAAGAATCCGACCATTTTGCTCATCAAGAATCCAATCGCCAATTCTAGGGGTAAGAATCCAAGTCGAGTGTTCGAGAAAATTC
Source organism: uncultured Pseudomonadota bacterium (assembly GCA_963836095.1). Lineage (GTDB taxonomy): Bacteria > Pseudomonadota > Alphaproteobacteria > Rhizobiales > Xanthobacteraceae > BOG-931. Next base: position 206,172 of record CAWIHU010000005.1, on the reverse strand, counting down.
TCTGCATGCACAACTTTTGCAGTTGTCGTTGATTGAATTGCCCGTACGCCGGCGGATGCTAAGCGTTCAAGCAAAAGCTTCCGCCACCCGGACGAATGCGGTTTCCCTTTCCCCAATCTGACGCTGAGTCAAGGGAGTAGAGGGGTTGTTGATCGTTTGGAATTGGGAGAGTTGCGGATTGCGTAAGAATAGACTTGGACTGACAATAACGGGCAGAATTAGCGCTCCTTCCTCTTCTGCGGATTTGAGAAGTGGAGGCAACTCATTTGTGCGGATAAACTCAGACGCCAAGAAGTCTGCACTTATGAGCAATACAGCCGCGTTAGCTTTCTTCACCGCGTCGCGAATTTCATCTCGCCACCGAGAACCAGGTCTAATTCTGCATCGTCCGACAAATCGAGCTCATAATCTTTCATCAATGGCATTAGATGAATTTGAAGACGATCAAGCCAGCGACGGTCGTTGTGGCTATAACTGACAAAGACGTGGACGCTATTTGGTTCTTGCGCCGCCATCGCGATATTTCTCCAGCTCGTGCGCGTTGGGCGGCTTAAGGCAGCTAATCCGCTACGTTATTTTTCGTACTCACAATCCAAGCTGGCTGCGCAAACCAACGCACACGAGGTTGCGGCGCGAGAGTGCAACGTCCTACAGTGACGTGTTCACCGCGCCGCCTTCATCGCTTTCACTCAATGCCGCCGTTCCAGCCGCGCCAGCACGTCGTCGAGCTGGTCGAGGCTGCGGTAGTGGATGCTGAGCTTGCCGCCGCGGTCGCCATGGTCGTCGATCGAGACGGTGAGGCCGAGCGCATCCGACATGCGCTTCTCCAGCGCCAGCGTGTCGGCGGCCTTCGCCGTCGCGCCGCGCGGCGTGCGGCCATGGGCCGGCTTGCCATTCTTATGGGCGCGCTCTCGCGCCATCGCCTCGACCTGGCGGACATTGAGGTTGCGGGCGACGATGTCCTCGGCCAGCGCGTCGGCGTTGGGCGCGCCGATCAGCATGCGGGCGTGGCCGGCGCTGAGCGCGCCGGACTGGATATGCGCCTTGACCGCGTCGGAGAGCTTCAAGAGCCGCAAGGTGTTGGCGACGTAGCTGCGGCTCTTGCCGACGATCTTGGCGATTTCCTCCTGGCTGTTGCCGAATTCGTCCATTAGCGCGCGGTAGCCTTCCGCCTCTTCGAGCGGATTGAGATCGGCGCGCTGCACGTTCTCCACGATCGCGAGTTGCAGCGCCTCGGCGTCGGTGGCCTCGATGACGACGACCGGAACCTCATGCAGACCGGCGCGCTGGGCCGCGCGCCAGCGCCGCTCGCCGGCGATGATCTCGTAACCGTCGGCCGCGCCGCGCCCCGGCCGCACCACGATCGGCTGAATGATGCCGCGCTCGCGCAGCGAAGCCGCGAGTTCATCGAGCTCCGTTTCGGCGAACGCGCGCCGCGGATTGCGCGGGTTGGGCCGGATCGAACCGGTCGGCAGCCGCCGTTGCCCGCGGGGGCGTTCGACCGAGGTCTCGGCCCGCACGTCGCCGATCAGCGCGGCGAGGCCGCGGCCTAATCGCTTCCGCGCTGCTTCGTCCGCCATCGCGGCCTCTCCCGGAATCTGATCATGCCGACAATCCGTATTCCCAGTTGCTCATGTTTGTTTGGTCGCGTTTGTTTGTTCGGTCAGGCCGCGCCGACGGCCAGTTGCTTTTCCCGCTGGATGATTTCGGTGGCGAGCCGCAGATAGGCTTCGCTGCCGCTGCATTTGAGATCGTAGACCAGTACCGGCTTGCCGTAGGACGGCGCCTCCGACACCCGCACGTTGCGCGGGATGATGGTGTCGTAGACCTTGCGCCCCATGAACTCGCGCACGTCGGCGACCACCTGGCCGGAGAGATTGTTGCGCGCATCGTACATGGTGAGCACGATGCCGTGGATGGTGAGGCCGGGGTTGAGCTGCTCGCGCACCGAGTCGACGGTTTTCAGCAATTGCGACAGACCTTCGAGCGCGAAGAACTCGCACTGCAGCGGCACCAGAACCGCGTGCGCCGCGGCCATCGCGTTGATGGTGAGAAGATTGAGCGACGGCGGGCAGTCGACCAGCACGTAGGTGAAATCGACGCGACCGGGCGCCGGCGTGTTGAGCGGCGACAGCGCGCTGCGCAGGCGGAAGGCGCGGTCGCGCGCCTGGCCGATCTCGAGCTCGAGCCCGGCGAGATCGAGCGTCGAGGGCGCGATATGCAGCCGCGGCACGGCCGTCGCGACGATGGCGTCTTCGCGCAACGCCGCCTCGCCGACCAGCACGTCGTAGGTCGAAAAACGGCGGTCGCGGCGATCGATGCCGAGCCCGGTCGAGGCATTGCCCTGCGGATCGAGGTCGATGATCAGAACCTCTTCGCCGATCGCCGCCAGCGCGGTGCCGAGGTTGATCGCCGTCGTGGTCTTGCCGACGCCACCTTTTTGATTGGCGACGGCGAGCACCCGCGGCGCTTTGGTCGATCGTGCTTCCGTGTCGCGATTGGGCGTCGGAAAGGCGATCAGGCTGGCGGCTTGGTCGTTCGATGCATCGTCGCTCATGGCAGCCGACCCTTTTGTTCTTTCCGGTTCTCTTGCGGTCTCTTCCGCTTCGCTTGATTTCCTCGGCGCCCGGCCGGTCGAACGATCGGTTCGATGCCCTGCACGACGACTATTCGGCCCTTCGGGTCGGTTCGAACTCGTCGCGAGGCTGGCCTGAACCTTCCAATATTTAGTGGCCTCGGTCAATTCGTTGGCAACATCTTGTCCCTTCGGAAACAGTCCGCGGGCGCCTTTTTTCAACAACGGATAGGCCGCCGCCAGAAGCTCGGCAAGCGGCGCCAAGGCGCGCGCGGTGACGACATCGACCGATTTCGGCGGGTTTTTCACGAATTCCTCGATCCGAACCGCATGGACCACCGCCGGGACGCCGGTCACGCGCGCCGCCTCCTGCAAGAACGCCGCCTTCTTCTTTTTGCTTTCGACCAAGTGCACCGTCGCTCCCGGCGTGTCGGCCAGCGCGCAGGCGATCACCAAGCCGGGAAAGCCGCCGCCGGAACCCAGATCGACCCAGATGCGCGCCTGCGGCGGCGCCAGCGCCAGGAGCTGCAGCGAATCGGCCACGTGACGGGTCCACAGGTGTGGTTCGGTCGAAGGCGCGATCAAATTCATCCGGCTCTGCCAGTCACGGAACGTGGCGACGAAATCGTCGAGCCGCCGGAGTGTTTCACGTGAAACAGGAGTGAGAGTCAGCGCCCGCGCACGGTCCGCTGCAAGCTCCGCTTCCGGCACCGGCGGCGGCGGCGTCCCTGCGTCGCCTCTCGCGCTCATGCCGCGCCGCGGCTGGGCCTACGGCCCTGCCGGCGGACATGGGCGACCAGCAAGGTCAACGCGGCCGGCGTGATGCCGTCGAGGCGGCCGGCCTGACCGATCGTGCGCGGCCGATGGCTTTGCAGCTTGTGGCGGACCTCGTTCGACAGGCCGGGCAGTGCGCCATAGTCGATGTCGTCGGGCAGGACGACGCTTTCGTCGCGGCGGTAGGACTCCACGTCCGCCGCCTGGCGCGAAAGATAGACCTCGTATTTGGCGTCAGTCTCGAGCTGCTCGGCAATTTTTGGCTCGAGCTCGCCGAAGCGCGGCCAGACGCGCGCCAGGTCGCCAATTCCGATGTCCGGATAGGACAAAAGTTCGAATGCGGAGCGGCGCTGGCCATCTTTGCGCAAGGCGACGCCATGGCGAGCGGCTTCGCTCGGCGTCAGCGTCAATTCCCGCGCCATCGCCCGCGCCGCATCGAGCGCGGCCATCTTGGCCGCATGCGCCTTCGCGCGCGCAGGACCGACGCAGCTGGCCGCGATGCCCTTGTCGGTAAGCCGCTGATCGGCGTTGTCGGCGCGCAGCGTCAGCCGGTATTCGGCCCGCGACGTGAACATGCGGTAGGGCTCGGTGACGCCGCGGGTCACCAGGTCGTCGATCATGACGCCGAGGTAGCCTTCCGCGCGGTCGAACATGATCGGCGCGCCGTCGGCGGCGCGCCTGGCGGCATTGAGGCCAGCGACGAGGCCTTGCGCGGCCGCCTCCTCGTAGCCGGTGGTGCCGTTGATCTGGCCGGCGAGGAAAAGGCCCGGCAAACGCTTGGTTTCCAGCGACGGCAGCAGCTCGCGCGGATCGACATGGTCGTATTCGATCGCATAGCCCGGCCGCACGACCCGCGCCTTCTCTAGCCCGGGAATGGACGCGACCAAAGCGAGCTGCACGTCTTCCGGCAGCGACGTCGAGATCCCGTTCGGATAGACGGTGGTGTCGTCGAGACCCTCCGGCTCGAGAAAGATCTGATGCCCGTCGCGCTCGCCGAAGCGCACGATCTTGTCCTCGATCGACGGGCAATAGCGCGGCCCGCGGCTCGTGATCTGGCCGGAATACATTGGCGAGCGGTGGACGTTGGCGCGGATGATCTCGTGGGTCGCCGCCGTGGTGCGGGTGATGCCGCACTGGATCTGCGGATTGGTGATGCGCGCCGTGAGCACCGAGAACGGCTCCGGCGGCTCGTCGCCGGGCTGCAGCTCCGTGGCGGCCCAGTCGATGGTCGTGCCGTCGAGCCGCGGCGGCGTGCCAGTCTTGAGCCGTCCCAGCGCGAAGCCGGCGCGGGTCAGTGTGGCCGAAAGGCCGAGCGCGGGCGCCTCACCGACCCGGCCGGCTGGGATTTGCCGCTCACCGATATGGATGAGGCCGCGCAGGAACGTGCCGGTGGTCAGGACCACGGCGGCGGCGCCGAAGCTTCGGCCATCCTGGAGCCGCACGCCGGTGACGCCGGCATCGGTCACCAGGTCATCGACCTCGCCTTCGATCACCGTCAAACCCGTCGTCGCGCGGAGCGCGGCCTGCATGGCGGCGGCATAGAGCTTGCGATCGGCCTGCGCCCGCGGCCCGCGCACGGCCGGCCCCTTGCGGCGATTGAGCAGCCGAAACTGGATGCCGCCGGCATCGGCCACGCGCCCCATCAGGCCATCGAGGGCGTCGATCTCGCGCACCAGATGGCCCTTGCCCAGCCCGCCGATCGACGGATTGCACGACATCGCCCCGATCGTCGCAAAACGATGGGTGACCAGCGCGGTGCGCGCGCCCATGCGCGCGGCCGCGGCCGCGGCCTCGCAGCCGGCATGACCGCCGCCAACGACGATGACATCGAAGCGGGCATCCATTCGTTTTGCTCCAGAAAAGCGAGGCCCTTTTAGCCAAGCCTCACATGGCGGTCAAAAGCCTGGCGGTCAAAAGCCGCCGGCACCATCAGCGGCGCGAAAGGTGTTTCACGTGAAACAACGAACTCTACCGCCACAACCGTTGACGATTTATTTACCAATGCAGAAATCGCGAAAGATCACGTCAAGAATATCTTCGACGTTGACCCGGCCGGTCAGACGTTCCGAGTTCCGTCGCCGCCAACCGCAATTCTTCCGCGACGACCTCTTCGCGCCCCGACTTGCCCTCACCCAGCGCCCGATCCAGTGCCGCAACCGTCCGCTCCAGCGCTGCGCGATGCCGCGCCCGCGTGGCTACCGGCGCTTCGATCATGGAAAAGAAATCGCGTGCGAACGCTCCAAGCGCGTCGGTGACGCCGTCCACGCCCGCGCCGGTCGCCGCAGAGATCGTGAAAGTTTTTGCGGTTCCTCGGTCGAATCGAGATTCACCAGTTTTCCCCCGCTTATCCGCAACTAAATCAGCCTTGTTATTCACGAGCCAAATATCTGTTTTTATTACGATTTCTTCTGTATTTTCCGAAGCTATACCAGTAGTCGATGTATCGCTGATCCATAGCACGAGGTCAGCAGCGTCGGCGCGCGTGCGGGCCCGGCGCACGCCCTCCTGCTCGACCGGGTCGCTGCTGTCGCGGATGCCGGCGGTATCCAGTAGCGTGACCGGGTAACCGGCGAGGTCGAGGTGCACCTCGATCACATCGCGCGTGGTGCCGGGATAGGGCGACACGATCGCCGCCTCGCGCCGGGCCAGCCGGTTGAGCAGCGTCGATTTACCGGCATTGGGCGGCCCGGCAATCGCGACGACCAGACCATCGCGCAGGCGCTCGGCGTGACCGCTGCCCGCCAGTTTTTCTGCGATCTCGTCGCGCAATTGCTGCGCAGCGTGAAGCGCCGGCCCGATCAGATTCTCCGGCACGTCGGCCTCATCAGAAAAATCGATGCGCGCCTCGACCAGGGCCAGCGCCTCAATGATTTTTCGCCGCCAAGCCTCGGCGCGGTCGCCGATCAAACCCTTGAGCTGACGAAACGCCTGCCGGCGCTGCGCCGCCGTGTCCGCAGCGATGAGGTCGGCGAGCCCCTCCACCGCCGTCAGATCGAGCCGGCCATTCTCGAACGCCCGCCGGGTGAACGCCCCGGGCTCCGCCGGCCGGCAGCCTTCGATCTTGCCAAGCGCCTCCAACACGGCCGCGACGATCGCGTGCCCGCCATGCAGCTGCAGCTCCGCCATGTCCTCCCCGGTTTCGCTGCGCGGCGCGGGAAACCACAGCGCCAATGCCTCGTCGATAACTTCGCCGCTCGCGAGATCGCGCACGCGCGCCAGCGTTGCGCGGCGCGGTTCGGGGACGCGGCCTATCAATAATTCGAGCGCGCGCTGCGCCTCCGGTCCGCAGATACGCACGACCGCGACCGCTGCCGGCGGCTGCCCGGAGGACAGGGCGAAGATGGTGGGGCGAATGATCGTCATCGACGACGCATCTAGCCCCAATTCCGCTGGTGCTCCAGCCGAGCTGCAATGATCCTTCAGCGGACGAGTGTGTATTGCGTCGCTGCCGGGCATGTAATACATTCACGGCCATGAAAACCCTGACCGTGCGTTTGCCGGAGGCCCTGGTCAGCGAGATCGAGGCGGAGTTGCGGGAACGCGGGCTTTCGAAGTCCGACGTGGTCCGCGAGCGCTTGATCCGTGCCACGCCTGGGGACCGACAGCGCCCAGCGGCTTACGAGCGCATCGCCGACCTCATCGGCTCGGTGGACGGATTGCCGCCTGACCTGGGCGCTCGCACGAAGCATTACCTCAAGGCGATGGGCTATGGCCGCAAGCGTCATCGTTGACGCCAGTTTTCTCGTCACGCTCCTCGATCGTCGCGAGACCCATCACCGTTGGGCTGATGCTCAAGCATTGCAATATTCACCCCCTTGGAAGACTTGCGAGGCGGTGATTTCGGAGACGCTATTTTTGCTCGGTCCCAGTGGGTTTCGGGCGTTCGCAGCGCTTCTTCGGCGGGGCCCGATCGTTGCTTCCTTCCGTTTTGACGATTCAGCGGAAGAGGTCCTTACGCTGATGCAAAAATATTCCGATGTGCCGATGAGCTTTACCGACGCCTGTCTCGTCCGTATGACCGAAACGCTGACCGATCCAGTGTTGCTGACGACCGACAATGATTTCCGGATTTATCGACGGCACAGTCGACAAACGCTGCCTTGCGTGATGCCGCGCTGACCGGGACGCCGCCGAACGGGAACCTCCAAACGGCAGCTAGCTCGGCAGTCCTGTCCGCCTTAAGATCACGGCGATGAGCATCGTCACCCCCCACCAAAACCGCCTCGCCCGCGAGACGAGCCCGTATCTCCTGCAGCACCAGCATAACCCGGTCGACTGGTGGCCGTGGGGGCCGGAGGCGCTGGCGGAGGCCGGTCGTACCAACAGGCCGATCCTGCTCTCGGTCGGCTATGCCGCCTGCCATTGGTGCCATGTCATGGCGCACGAGAGTTTCGAGGACGACGCGACCGCGCGCGTCATGAACGAGCTCTTCGTCAACATCAAAGTCGATCGCGAAGAACGCCCGGACATCGATCAAATCTACATGGCGGCGCTGCATCATCTCGGCGAACAGGGCGGCTGGCCGCTGACCATGTTTCTGACGCCGAAAGGCGAGCCGATCTGGGGCGGCACCTATTTTCCAAACACGTCGCGCTACGGCCGGCCGGCCTTTGTCGACGTTCTGCGTGAAGTGGCGCGACTGTTCCGCGACGAGCCGCAAAAGATCGAGAACAACCGCACGGCCCTGATGCACCGCCTCGCCGCGACCGCGCGCACAGGCGCCGCGACCATCGGCATCGCCGAACTCGACAACGCCGCGCACCAGCTCGGCGGCATCATCGATCCGGTCAATGGCGGCACCCGCGGCGCGCCGAAGTTTCCGCAGGCCGCGTTGTTCGAACTGTTGTGGCGCGCCGGTCTGCGCAACCCCCTCCCTAACCAAGCGGGGAGGGTAGGGAGGGGGCGCGCTTTTTTGCCGCCGTCGAGATCACGCTCGACCGCATCTGCGAGGGCGGCATTTTCGATCATCTCGGCGGCGGCTTCTCGCGCTATTCGGTCGATGAGCGCTGGCTCACCCCGCACTTCGAGAAGATGCTGTACGACAACGCGCAGCTCCTCGAGCTGCTCGCCATCGCCTATCGCCGCTCCGGCAAGCCGCTTTACCGCCAACGCGCCCACGAGACGGTCGCCTGGCTGGCCCGCGAGATGACCACGGCGGACGGCGCGTTCTCGGCGTCGCTCGATGCGGATTCCGAGGGCGAAGAGGGCAAATTCTATGTCTGGTCCTACGACGAGATCATGCAGGCGCTCGGCGCCGAGGACGGCGCGTATTTCGCTACGCACTACGACGTGACGCCGGAGGGCAACTTCGAAGGCCACAACATCCTCAACCGTCTGAAGCCGCAGACGCGGACGGAAGAAGATGAAACGCGGCTCGCGGCGCTGCGTGCCAAACTCCTCGCGGTGCGCGACACGCGGGTGCGTCCCGGCCTCGACGACAAGATCCTGGCCGATTGGAACGGACTGATGATCGCGGCGCTGACCAATGCCAGCTTGACGTTGGGCGAGCCGTCATGGCTCGCGATGGCCGAGCGCGCGTTCGCATTCGTGGCGGGCGCGATGACGCGCGGCGACCGCCTCGGCCATTCCTGGCGGCAGGGCCAGCTCAAATTTCCCGGGCTCGCGTCCGATTTCGCCGCCATGATCCGCGCGTCCCTCGCGCTTCACGAGGCGACCGATAGCCAACGCTATCTCGGTCAGGCGCTGGCTTGGCAGCGCGCGCTCGACCGCGACTATCTCGACGCCGAGACCGGCACTTATTATCTCACCGCCGCCGACGCCGAAGACCTGGTGATCCGCCCGGCCTCGACCGCCGACGAAGCGACGCCGAACCACAATGCCGTCGCCGCGCAGAATCTGGTGCGCCTCGCACTGCTTGCCGGCGACGACGGTTTCCGCGCCAAGGCCGATCGGCTGATCGCGGCCATCGCCCCCGCTGCGAGCGAAAACTTGTACATGCACATGGCGCTCTTGAACGCCGTCGATCTGCGCCTGCGCGTCGCCGAGATCGTGGTGACGGGTGAGGGTGCGGCCGCCGAAAGTCTCCTCGCCGCCGCGCGCGCGCTCCCCGCGCTCGACCGGGTGGTGTTTCACGCCGCCGCCGGCGACGCTCTGCCTGCCGGCCATCCGGCGCGCGTCAAGATCGCGGCGGGCAGCGAGCCGCAAGCCTTCGTCTGCATCGGCGAAACATGCTCGCTGCCGGTTGGCGACCCTGCCGGGCTCATGCGCACCATCGCGGCGGTGCGACATAATTGACGCGCTGATCCGTTCGCGGCGGTTTCGTGCTGTACTGCCATGGGGCGCGTGGCACGGAGATCGACCCATGCGAAGCGGCTTCGTCTTGACGGCATTGGTCTTGGCGGCAGTGGCGGCGATTGTTACGGCAGCGTCGATGACCAGTGCGCAGGCCGACGAATGGTGCGGGTACGGCACCAAGGATCATTCCGTCATCGAATGCGGCTACTCGACCAATGTGGAATGTGAGAACGCCACCGGCAAAGGCGGCATGTGCTTCATCGATCCGGATTACGCGCTGAATGTGCGCCAGCGCGCCGTGCCGATCAGAACGACCGGCGGACGCGGCTGACGCTCAGAGCATGTCCCGCAAAAGTGGAACCCGGTTTTGCGAATAGGACATGCTCAAACAAACACTCTTACGTATTCATCGAATCGAAGAACTCGCCGTTGTTCTTGGTGTTGCGCAGCTTGTCGAGCAGGAAGTCGATGGCGTCCATGGTGCCCATCGGATTGAGGATGCGGCGCAGCACGTACATCTTCTTGAGCTGATCGGGCGGCACCAGCAGTTCTTCCTTGCGGGTGCCGGACCGCGTGATGTCCATCGCCGGGAAGGTGCGCTTGTCGGCGACCTTGCGGTCGAGGATAAGTTCCGAATTGCCGGTGCCCTTGAACTCCTCGAAGATCACCTCGTCCATGCGGCTGCCGGTGTCGATCAGCGCGGTGGCGATGATGGTCAGCGAGCCGCCTTCCTCGATATTGCGCGCGGCGCCGAAGAAGCGCTTGGGGCGCTGCAGCGCGTTGGCGTCGACGCCGCCGGTGAGCACCTTGCCGGAGGACGGCACCACGGTGTTGTAGGCGCGGCCGAGCCGGGTGATCGAGTCGAGCAAAATCACGACGTCGCGGCCGTGCTCGACCAGGCGCTTGGCCTTCTCGATCACCATCTCGGCGACCTGGACGTGGCGCACGGCCGGCTCGTCGAAGGTCGAGGAGATCACCTCGCCCTTCACCGAGCGCTGCATGTCGGTCACTTCCTCGGGCCGCTCGTCGATCAGCAGCACGATCAGATAGCATTCCGGGTGATTGTGCGTGATCGAATGGGCGATGTTCTGGAGCAGCACCGTCTTGCCGGTGCGCGGCGGCGCCACGACCAGCGCGCGCTGGCCCTTGCCGATCGGCGCCACGATGTCGATGACGCGGGCGGAGAGGTCCTTCTTGGTCGGATCCTCGTATTCCATCTTCAGCCACTCGTCGGGATAGAGCGGCGTCAGATTGTCGAAATTGACCTTGTGGCGCGCCTTCTCGGGGTCCTCGAAGTTGATCGAGTTGACCTTGAGCAGGGCGAAGTAGCGCTCGCCCTCCTTGGGGCTGCGGATGTGCCCGTCGATGGTATCGCCGGTGCGCAGGCCGAAGCGGCGGATTTGCGAGGGCGAAACATAGATGTCGTCGGGGCCGGGCAGATAGTTCGCCTCCGGCGAGCGCAAGAAGCCGAAGCCGTCGGGCAGAACCTCGACGACGCCTTCGCCGACGATGTCGGTCTCGCGGGCGGATAGTTGTTTGAGAATGCCGAACATCAGCTCCTGCTTGCGCATGGTGCTGGCGTTCTCGACCTCGAGCTCCTCGGCGAAGGAGACGAGCTCCCCCGGCGTCTTGGTCTTGAGGTCCTGAAGTTTCATTTCCCGCATACGGAATGTCCTAAGGGAATCGGCCAGCAACACGATCGGTTGCCTCGGCGCCGGCAGGGGAGGATCGCAGGTCTTGGGTGGCGAGGAGATTGCGGTAGGCCTCGGACCCGATGCATCTGCCGGCTCCAGGTGACTGGAGCCAGAACTCAACTGCATCCGCCTACGTTCGGTGGGATAGCACGAAGATAGGAAAAGTCGCCAGTCCAAGCAAGGGGTAGCGACGGTTCGACGGACACTTTGCACCGCAAACGCCCGCGGCTCAGAACGGTTTCAGCACCACCAGGAGCACGATTGCGATCATGAGAATCGTCGGTACCTCATTGATTATTCGGTAGAATCTTTGAGAATGCCGGTTTCGGTTGGCGCCGAAAGCCTTGACCCAGCGGGCGAACAGCCCATGCACGCCGGAAAGGATGATCACCAGGGCTAGTTTGACCTCGAGCCACCCCGATGCGAACCAGCCATAGCGGACATCCGGCCCGTGCCAGGCGAGCCAGAGCCCGAGCAGCCAGGTCGCGATCATGGCTGGATTGATGATGGCCCGCAGCAAGCGGCGTTCCATCACCTTGAAGGTTTCAGACTGCACCGAACCTGGCTCGGCCGTGCAGTGATAAACGAACAGCCGTGGTAGATAGAGCATCCCCGCCATCCAGCTGATGACCGCGATGATGTGGAACGCCTTGATCCAGTTGTAGATGTCCACGATCAAGCTCCCGCGCCCGCAAAATATTTCACTGCGACGCCGACCGGCCGCGGACACGCGCGACCAAGCGCTCGACATGAGCAATCGGCGTGTCCGGCAATACGCCATGTCCAAGATTGAAAATAAACGGCCCGGGCGAGAATGCCTCCAAGATACCGTCGATTGCACGGTCAAGCGCCGCACCGCCGGCCAACAGCGCCAACGGATCGAGATTGCCCTGGACCGGCCGGCGCGGCTGCACCTCGGCGCGCACGAATTCCGGTGCGATCATCCAGTCGAGACCGACCGCATCGACGGCGACACGATCGAGGTAGTGCGTCAGCTTGGTGCCGGCCCCGCGGGGAAATCCGATTATCCTCGCGCCGGGCACCTGGCGGCGCACCTCCGTCACGATTTGCACCAGCGGTTCGATACACCATTTGCCGAATTCATCGGCCGGCAACACGCCGGCCCAGGTATCGAAAATCTGCGCGGCGTCGACACCGGCAGCAAATTGCCGGACCAGATAGCTGATCGACGCCGTCGTCAGCACATCGATCAGCTGCGCGAAGGCGTCGGGATACCGATACGCGAACAGCCGCGCCGGCGCCTGATCGGGCGTGCCACATCCGGCGATCATGTAGGTTGCAAGCGTCCACGGCGCGCCGCAAAACCCCAACAATGCCACCTCGGCCGGCAAATCCTGTTTGATTCGTGCAATCGCCTCGTAGACCGGCGCCAAGACCGCGTGATCGATCTCCGACTTCAGGCATTGCAGCGATTGCGGATCGCCAAGGGCGTCGAGCCGCGGACCCTCGCCCTCGACGAACGTCACACGCTGACCGAGTGCGTGCGGCACCACCAGAATATCGGAAAACAGAATCGCGGCGTCGAAGCCGAAACGGCGAATTGGCTGCAACGTTACCTCCGCTGCGCGAGCCGGATCAAAACACAGATCGAGAAAGCCATTGGCTTGCGCACGAAGCGCGCGATACTCCGGCAGGTATCTGCCGGCCTGCCTCATCAGCCAGATCGGCGGAATGGTCTGACGTTGGCCGGAGAGGACGCGCAAAAGCGGGCTGGTCGCGGAGCGATCGGTCATTTCCCCATTCTAATCTAAATAAGATTTAAAATAGACTGTTGTAGCGTTTGGTCGGTTGATTAGACTCATTCATCGGAACGTCAACGCTGTCCACAACATGCCCACATATTCCCATTGCCGGCTGAATTGTGGTGTGGATGGCGAGGTGAGGCGGTTGTCTGTGCTTTTGCCGGCTTTTTCGTCGCGTTTCGAACTTGACCTTCTGGTACCTATCCACATTTCACCGTAGCGCGGCGGGCCGCCACATTTCGCGCCGGCGCGGCAGGGGTGTGGACGGTCTTGCCAGTTTTCCCGCCAGGGTTCTTGCACCCCAGGGCGAGGCATGGCCTTCTCCCCAGTCATCGACAGGTTACACAAGGCTTCCGATGCCTCTGACCGCTAACTATTTCCATTTGCACCTGGTCTCCGATTCGACGGGTGAGACGCTGATCACGGTCGCGCGGGCTGCCGCGGCCCAGTACACCAAGGTTGCGCCGGTCGAACACGTGCATCCGCTGGTTCGCGGGCAACGGCAGCTCGATCGCGTCCTGGCGCAGATCGAGGAGATGCCGGGGATCGTGCTCTACACCTTGCTCGAGCAGGACCTGGTGCAGCGCCTGGAGAAAAAATGCCGGACGCTCGGTCTGCCGTGCCTGTCGGTGCTCGGTCCGGTGCTGCATCTGTTTCAGGCCTATCTCGGCGCCGAATCGACCCATAAGGTCGGTGCGCAGCACACGCTCAATGCCGAATATTTCCGCCGCATCGATGCGCTCAACTACACGATGATGCATGACGACGGTCAGCTGACCGACGATCTGGAAGAGGCCGACGTGTTGCTGGTCGGCGTGTCGCGGACGTCGAAAACGCCGACCTCGATCTATCTCGCCAATCGCGGCGTCAAGACCGCGAACGTGCCGATGGTGCCGGGGGTGCCGATCTCGCCGGTGATCGAGCAGCTCAAGCATCCGCTGATCGTCGGTCTGGTCGCGACGCCGGAGCGGATCGTGCAGATCCGGCAGAACCGGCTGCTCGGTCTCAAGGCTCACCGCGACGACGACAAATACATCGACAAAGCAGCGGTGGCGAACGAGATATCGGCGTCGCGCCGCTTGTGCGCGCGCAACAATTGGCCGTTGATCGACGTGACGCGCCGCTCGATCGAGGAGACGGCGGCAGCGGTGCTGGCGCTGCTCGGCGAACGGCGCCGGCTCGCGGCGCCGTAGCGCCATGTCTCTTACCGCCATGCCGATGTGGCTTGCTTCCGATCCGCTCATCGTGGCATCGCGCAGCGCCGCGCGGCGGGCATTGCTCGAAGCGGCGGGCGTGGAACTTGCGGTCGCTCCGGCCGATATCGACGAGCGGCGTCTCGAAGATCAAGCGGGGTCGCAAGCGCCCGGCGCGGTTGCGTTGCTGCTGGCGCGCGAAAAGGCCGCCGCCGCCGGGAGGCTCCATCCGGGCCGGCTGGTGCTCGGCGCCGATCAGGTTCTGGCGCTCGATGAGCAGCGCTTTGCCAAGCCGGCCGACCGCGCGGCCGCCAAGGCGCAGTTGCTCGCGCTGCGCGGCCGCAGCCACGAATTGCATTCGGCCGTCGTGTTCATGGCAGACGGTGCCGTTCTATTCGAACACGTCGGTGTGGCGCGGCTGACGATGCGTGCTTTCTCCGAAAAATTCCTCGAGCTTTATCTCGATACCGTCGGCGTTGCGGCCACCGCGAGCGTCGGGGCTTATCAGCTCGAGGGTCTCGGCATTCAGCTGTTCGAGCGGATCGAGGGCGATTATTTCACGGTTCTCGGGTTGCCGCTGATGCCGGCGCTCGAATTCCTGCGGCGACGCGGTTGTCTGCCGTCATGAGCGGCGAGCGGCCTTTCATTATCTGCCTCACCGGTTCGCTCGGCATGGGCAAATCGCGGACGGCTTCGTTCTTCGCCGAGGCGGGAGTTCCGGTGCACGATTCCGACGCCGCCGTGCATGCGCTCTACGAGGGCGAAGCCGTACCGCTGATCGAACAGGCGTTTCCGGGGGTGACGGCCGGACGGCAAGGTCGATCGCACCAGGCTCGGCGCGCGGGTGCTCGGCGACGCCGCCGCGCTCGCCAAGCTCGAGGCGATCGTTCATCCGCTCGTTGGCGCGGCGCGGGATCGATTTCTGGCGCAGGCGCGCTCGAGCGGCGCCAAGGTCGTGGTGCTCGACGTGCCGCTGTTGTTCGAGACCGGCGCGGAGCGCGGCTGCGATGCCGTGGTGGTGGTTTCGGCACCGGCCGACGTCCAGCGTCGTCGGGCGTTCGAGCGGCCGGGCATGACCGAGGAAAAATTCGCAGCGCTCCTCGGGAAACAGGTCCCCGACGCGGAAAAGCGCCGGCGCGCCGACTTCATCGTCGACAGTTCACAGAGCTTCGACCACACACGCGCGCAAGTCCGCGACATTCTGCAAGCCATCGCTAAGATGCGCGACAGCGGCGGTGATTCGTAACACCTGCGTGCGGCGCCGGCTGAAAGCTCCAGCGACTGAGAAATCATGCGCGAGATCGTGCTCGATACCGAAACGACGGGCCTCGACCCCTTCCAGGGCCATCGGCTGGTCGAGATCGGCTGTGTCGAGCTGATCAACCGCATACCGTCGGGCCAGACGTTTCACCGCTATCTCAATCCCGAGCGCAGCATGCCGGCCGAGGCGCTGGCGGTTCACGGCCTGACCGAGGAGTTCCTCAAGGAAAAGCTGTTCTTCGCCGAGATCGCCGACGAACTGGTCGCGTTTCTCGGCGACGCGCCGCTCGTGATCCACAATGCCGGCTTCGATGTCGGGTTTCTCAACGCCGAGCTCGAACGGGCCGGCCGGCCGCTGATCGGGCGCGAGCGGATGATCGATACGCTGATGCTGGCGCGCCGCAAGCATCCCGGCGGATCGAACCGGCTCGACGATCTGTGCGCGCGCTACGGCATCGACAACTCCCGCCGCACCAAGCACGGCGCGCTGCTCGATGCCGAGTTGCTGGCGGAAGTCTATGTCGAGCTGATCGGCGCGCGCCAGGCCCAGCTCGTGCTGGCGCAAGCGGCCGCGCCGGGTCGCGTGGCCGGCGAGCCGATCGTGGTGCGCGAACGCGCCGTGCCGCTTGTATCGCGGCTGAGCGACGAAGAGCGCGCCGCGCACCGCGGCTTCATCGCATCGCTCGGCGACACGGCGATCTGGCGCGACTATGTCGGCTCGGACTGATCAGTTCGGATTGAGCGGCTGCGGCGGCGTCGCGGGCTGCCCCGCCGCGAGGCGCTGCCGGTAGAGATTGACGAAATCGATCGGGTCGAGCAGCAGCGGCGGGAACCCGCCATTGCGCACCGTCGTGGCGATGATCTCGCGCGCGAACGGAAACAATAGCCGGGGGCATTCGATCAGGACGAGCGGCTGCAGGCTCTCGGCCGGCACGTTCTGGATGCGGAAAATACCGGCGAAGATCAACTCGAAGCCGAACAGCAGCGTGCCTTGCGATTCAGCCTTGCCCTCCAACCGAAGGGTCACCTCGACGTCGGTGCCGCTCTGCGGCGCGGCGTCGACATTGACCTGGATATTGATGTTCGGCTGTTGTCCGGTCGGCGCCAGCGACCGCGGCGCGTTCGGGTTCTCGAACGACAGGTCCTTCACATATTGCGCCAGGACGCCGATCTGCGGCATCGCCGCTTGCGCTTGAGGACCGTCGTTTTGAGGACCGCCATTGGTCGCCGACATGTTTGTCTCCGGAGCCGCCCCTTCAGAGTCCCTTCGGAAGCGTTCCGTGGGAAGCGTTCCTTTGGCGCTTGGGCGTCGGGCGCTTCGCTAACACAGGCCCGGCGGGGGAACAATGGCGGCCTTGTCACTGTTGCGGTCGCAAGCCGGTCGAACGCGGCGGCCAGATCGGCGGCTGGACCGCCGGACAGGGTTGAAATTTAAGTTCTTCTCGGTGAGCCGAGCTGGACTAGCTTCGCCTCAATTCAATGCTAACCGGTAACGTTGCCGGCCTTCGATGGTTGGCGGACCACCGTCGATCGTTTAAGCTTGCCACGACCCGCTATTATCCGAGCGGCCCCTGGATGGTTCCCTGCGCGTTCCTACATAGAGCAGGGATTGGAAAAAGGCGGAGGCCGGGCTGCCGCCATGCGGACTAGCAGATTCGAGCCGCCGCCTGGCGTACCGTGCGGCGCCATGAGGCCTTAAGCGTACCCGACGCCGAGAGAATGTGAGACGTGTTCGATATTTACACCATCATCTTCCTGGCGCTGGCCGTGTTCATTTTTCTGCGGCTCCGCAGCGTGCTGGGCCAGCGCACCGGCCGCGAACGCCCGCCCTATGACCCGTATTCGGCGCGGGATGCCGTCCGGACTCCGGCAAGCGACAAGGTCGTGGCTCTGCCGCCGCGACCGGCCGAACCCGCGCCCCGGCCGGTAGAGACCGCTGCTCCGCCGCCTGCGGATCGTTGGAAAGGCCTCGCGGAGAGCGGTTCGAGCGTCGCGGCCGGCCTCGATGCGATCGCGGCGGCCGAACCGGGTTTCGATGCCAAGCACTTCATTACCGGTGCCCGCGCCGCGTACGAGATGATCGTGACGGCGTTTGCCGAGGGCGACCGGCGGCAGTTGCGCAACTTGCTGTCGCGCGAAGTCTATGACGGCTTCGAGGCCGCGATCGCCGAACGCGAAGGCCGCGGCGAAACCGTGGAGACCCGCTTCGTCTCGATCGATGACGCGACCATCACCGCCGCCGAATTGCGCAACCGCACCGCCCAGATCACCGTACGCTTCGTCTCCAAGCTCATATCCGCGACGCGTGACCGCTCCGGGACCGTGATCGACGGCAATGCCGAGCGGGTCACCGACGTGACCGACGTCTGGACCTTCGCGCGGGACGTTTCGTCGCGCGATCCCAACTGGAAAGTTGTTGCGACCGAAGCCGGGCAGTGAGGCCGGACCATGGGGCCGACGGCGGCACGTTGTCGGAACTTTGGGCTGATCGTCCCCCGCACGGGGCTTGTGGTACTGGGACTTCTGGTGGGAATAGCCGGCGCATCCATGTCCGCGCACGGCGCCGCGGCCGATCCGCTGAAGTTTCCCGATACGCAATATGAACCGATCGATTGGGCGGATATCGACGGCTGGTCGAGCGACGATCATGCTACCGCCTTCGCCGCTTTCCTGACGAGCTGTCAGGCGTTGAACGCCAATCACCGGCCGGGCGCTTCGGCGCTGTCCGCCCCTGCGAACGGCGCGGCAATGATCGGGGCGCTCGAGGCGATCTGCGAGCGCGCCGTCGCGGCGATCCCGCTCGAGGACGACGGCGCGCGGCAATTCTTCGAGGATAATTTCCGGCCGCTGCGCATCGTCAAGCTCGGCGACACGACGGGCTTTCTGACCGGCTATTATGAGCCGATCATCGAGGGCTCGCGCGTGCCGACCGGCGTCTTCACGGCGCCGCTCTACCGCCGGCCGCCCAATCTGGTCGTGTCGGGGCGGCGCAAGCTCGGCGATGCGTTTCCGTCCAAGGGCGTCAAGGTCGGCCGCCGCGTCGGCCGCCGCAAGATCGTGCCCTATTACGACCGCGGCGAGATCGAGGATGGCGCGCTCGACGGCTGGCACCTGGAAATTTGCTGGCTGCGCAGTCAGGTCGACGTGCTGTTCGCGCAGATTCAAGGCTCGGCGCGGATCCGGCTGGAAGACGGCACCATCCTTCGCGTCAATTACGATTCGCACAATGGCTGGCCCTATACGCCCGTCGGCCGGCCGCTGGTCGACCGCAAGATCATTCCCAAGGATGAAATGTCGATGCAGCGCATCCGCGAATGGATGGAGGCGCATCCGGACGAGGCCAAGGACGTGCGGCGGCTCAACAAATCCTACGTGTTCTTTCGCATCACCGATCTGGCCACCGAGGACGAGGCCATCGGCGCGCAGGGCGTGCCGCTGGTGCCCGGCCGCTCGATCGCGGTCGATCGCTCTTTGCACGCCTATGGCACGCCGTTTTTCATCGCCGCCGATTTGCCGATCGCGAACCAAAAATCCACGACCAGGTTTCGCCGCCTGATGTTCGCGCAAGACACCGGCTCGGCCATCGTCGGACCGGCCCGCGCCGACATCTATTTCGGCGCGGGCGACGAAGCCGCGCGAATGGCCGGTCGCATCAAGAACCCCGGCGATTTCGTCATGCTGCTGCCACGCGAACTCGATCCGGTCGAGGCGGCCCATGGCGTGCCGCTGCCGCCGGAGCGCCCGAGCCCCGGCGCGCTCGCGCAATTCAGCGCCGACGCGGCAGACGATCCGACCGCCGAGGAACCGCCGCCGCCGGACGATAAGCCGGCGGCCGCAAAGAAAAAACCACGGCACCAGCAATGAGCCGGCGCCGCCGCTTGAGCGACGAAGAACGCGCGCTCTGGACCGGCTTCGTGCGTTCGATCACGCCGTTGCGCGAGGCGGCGGATACGCCTGAAGCGCCTACTCGCGACAGCGGGCCCGCGGCGCCTATTGTGCCGCAAGCCGTGAGCAATGTCGCGCCACCCGCGCTCGAGAAAAAATCGCCGCCGCTCGCGCCGCTCGGCCGGCGGCTGCGGCAGCGGGTGGGGCGCGGCCGCGAGCCGATCGATGCACGCTTCGATCTGCACGGCATGACGCAAACCGAGGCGTATGCGGCGTTGCGGCGCTTTCTCCACCGTGCCCAGGCGGAGGGCGCGCGCACGGTGCTCGTCGTCACCGGCAAGGGAACGGGTCGAAGTCTGGACGATCGCGGCAACGATGCGGCACGCGAACGCGGCGTGCTCAAGCGCCAGGTGCCGCTGTGGCTGGCGTTGCCGGAGTTTCGCGCTCTCGTCATCGGCTTCGAGGACGCGCACGCCTCCCATGGCGGCCAGGGCGCGCTTTACGTGCGATTGCGGCGCGGCTCATCAAACATGCGTTAACCTTACGGCGGCGTTGACACACGGTATCCAGGAATTGGTCAACTTCGTCTGCGACAAAGGCTGCGACCCTATCGGAGCTCGCAGCAAATGTCCGAGTTGAATACCGCGAAGTCCAGTTCCGCTTCCAGCCCAAGTTCCGGCCCATGGGCCGCGTCAGATGACCACGCGCTGGCGCAGGTCGAAAAGTGGATGGCGATGATCCGCGAGATCGGTTCGAAGCCGCGCGAGGGCCGGAACGAGCCGAGCAAAGAAGCGGCCAGGTCGTAGCTGTAACGAGCGCTGCTACAAAATAAACCGGCTCAAATCGGCGTTCTTGGCCAGATCGCCGACGTGCGCCTGCACGTAATCGGCGTCGATCTTCACCGTATCGCCGGCGCGGTCGGGGGCGGCGAACGAGATGTCGTCGAGCACCCGCTCCATCACGGTCTGCAGCCGCCGCGCCCCGATATTCTCCACGCTGGAATTCACCGCGACCGCGACGTCGGCGACGGCGTCGATGGCGTCCTCGGTGAACTCCAGTGTCACGCCCTCCGTCGCCATCAGCGCGATGTATTGCTTGATCAGCGAGGCTTCCGGCTCGGTCAGGATGCGGCGGAAATCGTCGCGCGTGAGCGGCTTGAGCTCGACCCGGATCGGCAGCCGGCCCTGCAGTTCCGGCAACAGGTCGGACGGCTTCGAGATGTGGAAGGCGCCCGAAGCGATGAACAAAATATGGTCGGTCTTGACGCTGCCGTGCTTGGTCGCGACCGTGGTGCCTTCGATCAGCGGCAGCAGATCGCGCTGCACGCCTTCGCGCGATACGTCGGCGCCGATGCGGCCGTCGCGCGCGCAAATCTTGTCGATCTCGTCGAGAAAGACGATGCCGTTGTTCTCGACGACCTTGATCGCTTCCTGGGTGAGCTGGTCGTTATCGAGGAGCTTGTCGGATTCCTCGTTGATGAGAATATCGTAGGAATCGCGCACGCTGACGCGCCGCGTCTTGGTGCGGCCGCCGCCGAGCTTGCCGAAAATATCGCCGATCGAGATCGCGCCCATTTGCGCGCCGGGCATGCCGGGAATGTCGAACATCGGCATGCCGCCGGACGACTGCACCTCGATTTCGATCTCCTTGTCATCGAGTTCGCCGGCGCGCAGCTTGCGGCGGAAGCTCTCCTTGGTCGGCGGGCTGGCGCCGGCGCCGACCAGCGCATCGAGCACGCGGTCCTCGGCGGCCTGTTGCGCTTTGGCCCCAACGTCCTTGCGCTTCCGTTCGCGCGTCAACGCGATGGACACCTCGACGAGGTCGCGCACGATCTGTTCGACGTCGCGGCCGACATAGCCGACCTCGGTGAACTTGGTCGCCTCCACTTTGAGGAACGGCGCGCCGGCGAGCTTGGCGAGACGCCGGGAAATCTCGGTTTTGCCGACGCCGGTCGGTCCGATCATCAGAATGTTCTTCGGCAGCACCTCGTCGCGCAGCCGGTCGTCGAGCTGCAGCCGGCGCCAGCGGTTGCGCAGCGCGATCGCGACCGCGCGCTTGGCGTCGGCCTGTCCGACGATGAAGCGGTCGAGCTCCGAGACGATTTCGCGGGGGGAGAAGTCACTCATGCGTCAACTACCATCAAAGCGAGCGGCCCGGCGCCTGATCAGGCGGCCTTCAACGTCTCGATCGTGACGTTGCGGTTGGTGTAAACACAGATGTCCGCGGCGATATCGAGCGCCCGGCGCACGATCGTCTCGGCGTCGAGCGGGCCGTCGATCAGCGCGCGCGCCGCGGCGAGGGCGTAATTGCCGCCGGAGCCGATGCCGGCGACGCCGGCTTCCGGGTCGAGCACGTCGCCGGTCCCGGTCAGCACCAGCGAAACGTCCTTGTCGGCGACGATCATCATGGCTTCGAGCCGGCGCAGATAGCGGTCCGTCCGCCAGTCCTTGGCGAGCTCGACCGCCGCGCGCATGAGCTGGCCGGGGTACTGTTCGAGCTTGGATTCCAGGCGCTCGAACAGGGTGAAGGCGTCGGCCGTCGCGCCGGCGAAGCCACCGACCACGCCGCCGCCGCCGAGCCGGCGGACCTTGCGGGCGTTCGACTTGACGATGGTCTGCCCGATCGACACTTGCCCGTCGCCGCCGACGCTCACGACGCCGCCTTTGCGCACGGTCAGGATGGTCGTGCCGTGCCAAAGTCCGGATTCTGGGGGATTCATCGGCCGAAAAACCTTTGTTCAAGCCATGATTTAGGAAGCGGCCGCCGGCAATGCAAATGTGCGCTGCGGAGCATTGGCGCCGCCCTGCAAGCCCTGATAAAAGGCGCAAAATTGCGGGAAGCCCCATGCGCAAAGCGGCAGTCAAGCGAAAGACCAAGGAAACCGACATCGCGGTCGCTATCGACCTCGACGGATCCGGCGCGTCCTCGATCGCGACCGGCATCGGCTTTCTCGACCACATGCTCGACCTGTTGGCGCGTCACGCCCGCATCGATATCGAGGTCAAGGCGAACGGCGACCTGCATATCGACCATCATCACACCACCGAGGACGTCGGCATCGCGCTCGGCCAGGCGGTGAAGCAGGCGCTCGGCGACATGAAGGGCATTACCCGCTACGCCGACGTGCACGTGCCGATGGACGAGGCGCTGACCCGCGTCGCGATCGATATTTCCGGCCGGCCGTTCCTGGTGTTCGACGCGGCGTTCACCCGCGACAAGGTCGGGACGTTCGACACCGAGCTGGTGCGGGAATGGTTCCAGGCCTTCGCCATGAACGCCGCGGTGACGCTCCATGTCGCCACGCTCTATGGCAGCAACGACCATCATATCGCCGAATCCTGCTTCAAGGGGCTGGCGCGGGCGTTGCGTGCGGCGGTCGCGATCGATCCGCGCGCCGCGCACGAAGTGCCGTCGACCAAGGGAACGCTGGGTGAAGCAAAGCCTGGGTAAAGGAACGCTTGGCGGCTGACGCGCTGTTTCCCATCTAAGCGGTAATCGCGCGAGCCGCGAGCAAAGTGGAACAAAGTCATGTCCGTTTTTACCGTCCATGCGCCGCCGTTGCGCGCCACCGATGTCGGGCCGGATCCGGACCGGTTCGCCTTCGTGCGCGACGGGTTTTCGTTCTGGGCCTTTCTCGTCGCGGCGCTGTGGATGCTGTGGCACCGCATGTGGCTGGTGCTGGTGATCTATCTCGTGTTGGCCGCCGGCCTCGAAGCGGCCCTGCATTATGCCGGTGTTTCGCCGGCGGTCATTGCCCTCGTCGAGCTTTGCATCGCCGTGCTGGTCGGCCTCGAGGCGCCGACGCTGCGGCGTTTCACGCTGGCGCAGCGCAAGTGGAAGAACATCGGGCTCGTCAGCGGCGATACGCTCGAAGACGCCGAGCGCCGCTTTTTCGATGCGTGGGTGCACGAAGCCTCGCTCGAGCCGTCCGCACCCGCGGCGGCAGACGCCGGCAACGCACATCCCGCAAGCGTCCGACGTGATCGGCCTGTTTCCCGACCCCGGAGCCGGCCGGTGAGCGTCGCCATCGTCGATTACGGTTCGGGCAATCTGCACTCCGCCGCCAAGGCGTTCGAACGGGCCGCGCGCGACAGCGGGCACGATCAGCCGATCATCGTGACCAACGACCCGGCCGTGGTGGCGTCCGCGGACCGCGTGGTGCTGCCGGGCGTCGGCGCCTTCGCCGATTGCCGGCGCGGCCTCGACAGCGTGGACGGCATGGTCGCGGCGCTCGAAGAGGCGGTCCATCACAAGGGCCGGCCGTTCTTCGGCATCTGCGTCGGCATGCAGCTCCTGGCCGAACGCGGCCGCGAATATGAAGTCACCGACGGGCTCGGCTGGATTGCCGGCGAGGTCGACCGCATCGTGCCGAGCGATCCGCAGCTGAAAATCCCGCACATGGGCTGGAACACGCTCAACGTCGCGCGTCCGCACAAGCTGGTCGACGGTCTGGCGCTCGGACCGCAGGGCCTGCATGCCTATTTCGTGCATTCCTATGCGCTCAAGGTGGCCGAACGGGTCGACCTCGTCGCCGAGGCCGACTATGGCGGTCCGATCACCGCCATCGTGGCGCGCGACAACATCGTCGGCACGCAATTCCATCCGGAAAAGAGCCAGCGGCTCGGTCTGGCCTTGATCGCGAATTTCTTGAACTGGAACCCGTGATCCTTTTCCCCGCCATCGATCTCAAGGACGGTCTCGCGGTCCGCCTCGAGCAGGGCGATATGGCGCGCGCGACCGTGTTTCATCGCGACCCGGCGGAGCAGGCGCGCACCTTTGCCGCGCAGGGTTTCGAGTATCTCCACATCGTCGATCTCGACGGCGCCTTTGCCGGCCGGCCGATGAACGCGGCGGCGGTCGAGCGCATTCTCGCGGCGGTCAAAATTCCGCTGCAGCTCGGCGGCGGCATCCGCGACCGCGCGACCGTCGCCAGTTGGCTGACCAAGGGCGTCACCCGCGTCATCATCGGCACCGCCGCGGTGCGCGATCCGGCGCTGGTCAAGGCGGTAGCCAAGGAATTTCCGGGCCGGGTCGCCGTCGGCCTCGATACCCGCAACGGCAAGGTGTCTGTCGAGGGCTGGGCCGAGACCTCGGAGCTTTCCGCGCTCGACATCGCGCGGCGCTTCGAGGATGCCGGCGTCGCCGCCATCATTTACACCGACGTGGCGCGCGACGGCATGCTCCAAGGCCTCAACCTCGAGGCCACCATCGCGCTTGCCGATGCGGTGTCGATCCCGGTGATCGCATCGGGCGGTTTCGCCTCGCTCGCCGACGTGCGTGCGCTCTTGGAGCCACGGGCGAAGAAGCTCGCCGGTGCTATCGTCGGCCGCGCGCTCTACGATGGAAGGCTCGATGCGGCGGAGGCCCTGCATATGATCCGTACCGCGCAGGCCGGCCAAAATGTTTAAAGTCCGCGTTATTCCCTGCCTCGATGTGAAGGACGGCCGCGTCGTCAAGGGCGTCAATTTCGTCGATCTGCGCGACGCCGGCGATCCGGTGGAAGCGGCGATCGCCTATGACGAGGCCGGCGCCGACGAGCTGACCTTCCTCGACATCACCGCGAGCCACGAGAACCGCGGCATCATGCTCGACGTGGTGTGCCGCACGGCAGAGGCCTGCTTCATGCCGCTGACCGTCGGCGGCGGCGTGCGCACCATCGACGATATCCGCGCGCTTTTGACATCCGGCGCCGACAAGGTGTCGATCAACACCGCCGCGGTCGCGCGCCGCGAATTCGTGAAAGAGGCCGCCGAAAAATTCGGCGATCAATGCATCGTGGTCGCGATCGACGCCAAGAAAGTGTCGCAGCCGGGCGAATCGGACCGCTGGGAAATCTTCACGCATGGCGGCCGCAAGCCGACCGGCCTCGACGCCGTCGCTTACGCTTGCGAGGTCGTGGCGCTCGGCGCCGGCGAAATCCTGCTCACCTCGATGGACCGCGACGGCACGCGCCAGGGGTTCGACATTCCGCTCACCCGCGCGGTGGCGGACGCCGTGACCGTCCCGGTCATCGCGTCCGGCGGCGTCGGCAATCTCGAGCACCTGGTCGAAGGCATCCGCGACGGCCACGCGACTGCGGTGCTCGCCGCCTCGATCTTCCATTTCGGCGAGTACTCGGTGCGCCAGGCCAAGGAATACATGGCGCGCGCCGGCTTGCCCGTGCGGCTCGATCCATAGCGGGCCCTCTCGCGGATGATCGGCGGAGATGTTACTTACGCGATGAGAACCGGGCATAACGCGCACGATCGTGCCGCGATTGGATTGGCCATGGCCGCATTTACCCTCCGCGATCTCGAACGGCGTATCGATACGCGCGCCAAGGCGAGCGCGGAAGCGTCGTATACGCGCACGCTGATCGACAAGGGCGTCGCCCACTGCGCCAAGAAGCTCGGCGAAGAGGCGGTCGAAGTCGCCATCGCCGCCATCGCCGAGGACCGCGGCCGCGTCATCGCGGAAACCGCCGATCTCATCTATCACCTGCTCGTCGTTCTGCACACGCGCGAGGTCACGCTCGCTGACGTTGAGGCGGTGCTGGCGGAACGGACGCGGCAATCGGGCATCGACGAGAAAGCCGCGCGCAAAGGCGGTTAGGGGCCATCCGCAATGGAGCAACGTACCGAGCAGGACGTCTCCGCCGTATCGGGTATTTTCGCGGGCCGATTGGGCGAGCCTGCGCGACGACACGCCGATGACGCTCAAGCCCGCCGAAGTGGCGCGGCTGCGCTCCATGCACGACCGCCTGGAGATGGCGGAGGTCGAGGCGATCTATCTGCCGCTGTCGCGCCTGTTGTCGCTCTATGTGGCGGCGACGCAGCGGCTGTTTCGCGCCCAGCAGGGCTTTCTCGGCACCGAAGACGCCAAGATGCCCTATATCATCGGGGTCGGCGGTTCGGTCGCGGTCGGCAAATCGACCACGGCGCGCGTGCTCCAAGCGCTGCTGGCGCGCTGGCCGAACGTCCCCAAGGTCGATCTCATCACCACGGACGGCTTTCTCTATCCCAACGCCGTCCTCGAGAGCGAAGGCCTGATGGAGAAAAAGGGCTTTCCCGAAAGCTACGACCTGCCGTCGCTGCTGCGCTTTCTGTCCGACATCAAGGCCGGCCGCCGGCCGGTGCGCGCGCCGGTCTACTCGCATCTGATCTACGACGTCATCCCCAACCAATGGGTCGAGATCGATCGGCCGGACATTCTCATCGTCGAAGGCCTCAACGTCCTGCAGACCGGCAACCTGCCCAAGGACGGCAAAGCGGTGCCGTTCGTCTCCGACTTTTTCGATTTCTCGATCTATCTCGACGCCGACGAGCGCGTCCTGCTGGCCTGGTACGTCGCTCGCTTTCTCACCTTGCGCGGCACCGCCTTCGCCGACCCGAAATCGTATTTTCACCGCTACGCGCTGCTCTCGGACCAGGAAGCGGCCGCCACCGCGACGTTGATCTGGAACCGCATCAATCTCGTCAATCTGCACGAGAACATTCTGCCGACGCGTCCGCGCGCTGATCTCATTCTGACAAAGGGCGAGAGTCACGAAATCGAGGAAGTCGCGCTGCGCAGGCTCTGACGCCAGCGTTCGACTTCCGCAAGCTCGGCTTCCGGCCGATCGGAGACGATGCGGCCGCGGCCGAGATAAAGCGCTCCGCGCCGCCGTCGATCGACAGCCAATCGCCCTCGTTGAGCGGCGCCTGCGGCAAGCGCGCGCAGCGGGCGGCGACATCGACGGCGAGCTCGGCGCAGCCGACGACGCAGGGTTTGTCCATCTGCCGCGCCACCAGGGCGGCATGCGCGGTTCGCCCGCCGACCGCGGTGACGATGCCGGCTCGACACGGCAAATCCGCGACATCGGCGGTGCTCGTATCGGGACGCACCAGAATGATCGGCGTCGCCGCTCTCCGCGAGGCGCGCGGCGCTGTCCGGATCGAACGCCGGCGCGGCCGACGGCGATGCCGCCGGAGGCGCCGGTGCCGTGCGCCGACGGCTGCGTCGGCGATGACAAGTTCGTTTGGTCACGTGCGCACGAGATCCACGCCGTTCAAGCGCCGCAACGCCTCGGCGGGCGCGATGCGGCCCTCTTGACGAAGTCGATCGCAAAGCGCAGCGCCGCCTGCGGCGAGCGCTTGGCCGCGCGCGTCTGCAAAATCCACAATTTGCCGTTCTCGATGGTGAATTCGACGTCCTGCATGTCGCCGAACTCCTGTTCGAGCCGCTGTTAGTGCTTCGCGCAATTGCGCGGCAACGGCGGGCAGCGAGCGCGCGATCGCCTCCTCGGTTTCCGGAGTGTGGCTGCCGGACACGACGTCCTCGCCCTGGGATTCGAACAACACGTCGATCACGGGCGCGGCCGCGCCGGTCGAAGGATCGCGCGAAAAGGCGACGCCGGCGCCGGAGGAAGGTCCGCCATTGCCGAACACCATCGCCTGCACCGTGACGGCGGTGCCTTGCAAATCCTCGAAATGCTGGAGCCTGCGATAGGTGCGGCGCGCTCGCTCGTCCAGGAGCGAAAAACCGCATGGGCCGCCGCGTCGAGTTGCTCCATCGGGTTTCCGCTCAGTACGCCGTCCTCGTCCTCGATCGACCCGCTGGTACGCCTTCGCCAGCCGCTCGAACGCTTCGCAGTCGAGATCGCCTTCGCCGCCGACGCTTTTCGGCGGCGATCATTTCGTTGCGCTTGGCCGCGAAAGCCGCGGCATCGATGCCGAGCACGACGTCGCCATAGCTTTCGAGAAAGCGGCGACGGCAATCCAACGCAAAGCGCGGATGACCGGTCATGCGAATCAGGCCGTGCAGGGCCGCGGTCGTACAGCCGACATCGAGGATGGTATCCAGCATGCCGGGCATCGACCGCGCCGCGCCGGAGCGCACCGACACCAAAAGCGGCCGGCGGCGGTCGCCGAACTGTCTTCCCGGTCGCCTTTTCGAGGAATTCGATTCCTTCCGCCAGAGTCCGTCGGCGAGCTTTTGCCGCGCCGCCGTCTCCCGCTGACGATTGCCGCGCACAGCTCGATGGGCAGCACGAAGGCCGGCGGCACCGGCAGACCCAGCGCCGCTATGCGGGCGAGATTGGCGGCCTTGGCGCCGACCATGTCGGCGGGATGTTGCTCGACCGATCCGGCGCCGATCCGCTCGATCTGCATGTGATCCGCCTCAACCCTATGCCGAAAGATCGGCGAGCACGTGCTCGCGCAGCATTGACCGAAGCCCGCCAGCCGATCCGTCGCGCGTTCCAGCGCGCGCGCCAGTTCCATGACCGACAACGCCGTTTTCAAATCGAAACTCGCCGGTCAGGATGTCGCCGTCACCAGGCGCTCCGCCGTGTCGCCCTTATGCTCGGCGTCGATGAGCCGGCCGACGGCCGCAAGCGCATCCTCGCTATCGACGCGATGGCCGTCGGGAACTTCGGCCGCGGCGGCGATGCCGATTGCGGCCGCTTCGGTGCCGCGCAAGGGCCGCGGCGCAAAGCTCGACAACGGGCGAGCAATTCGCGGCCACGCCGGCGGAACGAGCGAAGCGATGAATGCCGCCTGCTCCAGCTCGTCGATCGCATCTTCGATGTGATTGACCAGGCGTTCGATGCCGCGATCGGCTTCGAACCGCGCGATTTCGCTGCGCGCCTCGGCGACGATGCGGTCGGCCTTTTCCTCGATGCGCTGGGCGCGCTGCGCCAAGGCCGCGCAATCGAACGGCCGGTTCGCCTGCCGCTCGGCGACGAAGCGGGCGATGCCGTCCGCGATTTCCCGCGCCAGGCCGGCCTGATCGATCACGATCGACAGGAGGGTGGCTTCGACGCGCTGCAGGTGACCGACCAGCTCTGCCTCGATCCGGTCCCGCGCCAGGCGGATCGAGCTGCCTTGCAGCAAGGCTTCGGTCGAAATGCGCAGCACCGTTTTGACGAAATCGACCGCCGCCTCGTGCCCGAGCGCGCGGTCCAGCCGTTCGCCGAAGCCGATCCGCGTCGGCGTCGCGTGATGGACCGCCGCGGCGACGAGCTCGCTGCCGCCCAGTTCGAGGAAGCCGCGGTGGCCGATACGATGCAACGCGGCCCACTGCAGAATGCGCACCGCGTCGGCCTTCGACACCCATTCGCGCAGCACCTTGCGGGCTTTGTTCCAGTCGATCAGAAACACCAGCGAAGCGCCGAGCGTCTCGAGAAAGGCATCGCGGCGGACGCCGCTTTCGAACGCATAGCGGCCGGTGATGAGATAGAAAGCGCCGTCGCCCGAGGCCGGCCGCGCTTTTGCGTTCGAGGCCGCTCCATTGCACGGGATAGCCGCGCAAGAGTTCGGTGAAGAACTTGGCGCGCGGCAAATGGATGTCGGTGTAGGTCACCGTCACGGCATCCGGATCGACGGCGATGACGACGACATGGGCGTCGGTTTCGCCGATGTCGTTCTGGATCGTCAGCCGGTCGCCGGTGCGCGCCGCCGTGGTCGCGAGGCCAGGATGGCTGAATTTGAGCTTCGCCGTTGCGGCGACGCCATGCATGAATGCTTCGATCGCCGGCCGGTCTTCGTCCCGCAAGCCGTAGACATGGGCGCCCGCAATCACCTCCTCGGCATGGGTGGCGGCGAGCTGGTTCAGCGCCTTGTGCAAATCCATCACCAGCCGGTGCAGGCTGTCGCCGCCGCCGTCGAACAGGCCGGTCAATCTTGTGACCTCGGCGAGGCCGATATCGTCGCCGGCGCCGAGGTGCGCATCTTTTTGGATGGCCGCGAGACGCGCGGCCGCAAGGTCGCCCTCGGCCGGGTCGCCGGCCTTGACGGCGGCGAGCATGGTGGCGGCATCATCCCAGATCGCGCCGCCCAGGCTGGCGAGACCGGGCGCCGACATCTGCTCCCCGGCGGTCTGGGCGGAACGGTTGACCAGCGCCTCGGCGGCGACGGCGTCGATCCCGGCGGTCCGGCACTCGTCTGCCAGATCAAGCCCCGCGGCGCCCGGTTCGCGCGCATGCCGCGCCGCCGCCTGCAGCACGCTCAAGCGCGCCTTGATGCGGTTATTGGCAGCGAGACCCTCGGCGATCAGCGCCGGCAACAGCAGTTCGGTTTGTCCGAGTTCCGCGACGATTTCGGATTTCATGGCTCAGTCACCTGCCTCCAAGGCGCCAAAGAACCACGGCCGTGCGCAAGTTTTATTGAGGCAGATCAGTCACGGGGCCGTCATATAGCCGCGCCTGGGCCGTGCGTCACCGTTCTCGCGGCGCCATCGCGCCCGAGTTTTTGCCAAGCAAATCACTTCGTCACCACCGGGCTTGACCCGGTGGTCCATGCTGACTCGCGGCCCCGAAACCTATCGGCCAATCCGATGGAGCGTCTCGTCCGCATGGATTGCCGGCCTTCGCCCGCCGAAGGGCTATGGCCCGCAGGCGGGTCGAGCCCGGCAATGACGAAAGAAAAAAGGAAGGCGGAACGCCGGCAAACGTATAGTCCAACCTCCGCGCCTTTACGGGCGCGGCGCGCGTCCTGCGGGACGCGCTCGCCTGTCGGCGTTCCACCGCGGCTCTAGCCGTTGGGCCTCTCGGCCCGCGGGCGCAACTTCAGGCCAGGCTTCCTGGGACGAGGCGGGACGTTCGATCCTGTACGGTTCGACCAACCGGGGCCGAAAGACCTTGCGTTCCTAAACGGGCGTTACCCGCGCCCGCCAGTCCCAGTCCAGGGAACGCACCTCCCAGACCGGTCGTAGTGCCGGTCCGATGATGCCCGAAGCTGCCCGGGTGCGGGCTGTATCTTCCCGCGCGCAGGCACCGCACTCGCTCCGCTTTTCGGGAGTACCCTCGCGAAAGGCGTCCCTTGGTGAGCGAGATTCGCTAAATGTATCTGAAAAGCGGACGATGGTCAAGCCGAATCGTCTCAAGATGAGAGACGCCGGTCGCTTGCACTCGAAAGGCCAATAAGCGAGTCCATCCGGCTACGATTGCTTCCTGGACGCTTTTGGCAATTTATTCGGCGAGGCAGAGACAGTTGGCAGTTCATCTTTGAGAACCGGCTTCCCGCCCTTCAACTCGACGCTGTCGAGAACGTAAGCTGCGCAATCTTTCAACTTTTCCGCCGGCGATTGAATGCCGAATGTGTGCGTGCGGCCGCCGCGGCCGGCGCCTGCTTTGCTTGTTTCGTATTTCCAATCAGTCTTATCGAAAAACGCGACGTCGACGCGCCAGATTACCACCGGGCGGTTCTTCTTTATGCTGCACGTCGGATCCACGAGGTAGCGCCACACGATATACCAGCCCGGATGATCGTAGTGGGACTGGATGGCCCAGGGCCGTGTGCTCCCCTTCGATTCCAACGCTTGCGAAGCTGGCGGGTTCAACTTCCCGCCCAGCGACAAATCCGGAAAGCGCTGTTGGGCTACGTCGGGGTGTTTGTGCTTTCTGTACGGGCTGACCGAATGAAGCGCTTTGATCCCGTATATGCCGACAATGCCGCTGAAAACATTGGCTTGTTCGAGGTAAATATCGACGAGATCGGCCGTTTCTAGTTCGACGTAGTCGACCGCTCTTTCAATATGAACTTGCTTCAAGTCTTTTGGCAGTTTTAGTGGCACCGCTCCCCCCAACGCTACGGGAAGCAGAGCTTGCATGATTTGCCGGAAGAGTGGCAAGAGCAGGAACGGCTCTGATGGCCATTTGATAGTAGGTAGGGTCTTTCTCCAGACCTATGCTTTCGTAGCCCACGGCGTTCGCTGCCGCCAGCGTCGAACCGGAACCCGCGAACGGATCAAGGATGATGCCCTCTCCGAGCGGCAGAACGGCCCGAACCACGGAGCGTAGAAATTCCTGAGGCTTCAGCGACGGGTGCGGCGCGATTTTACGTTCCGCGCGCGGCGTCGGATTCGACCGGATCACATCGCCGAAGGGCTGCTCGGCATTCGGACGGCGAAAGCCGCCCGTCTTCCATTTTCGCAGATTATCTTGAACGCGGCCGTCGAGCGGTTTGCGCAACAGCACCCAGGGCTCCCACATCGAGCGCGGCATCACGCTCACGCCATGAAATTCCTGGTGGGCGTTTTTCGGCCGGTCGCCACCGCGCATCGTCATTGTCAGGCGCGAGATGTAGCCGCGTATCTCCAAGCCGCTCTGCGCCATGGACGAAGCTACGATATGTGCAAGGAGCGGATTGCTCGCGACCACAATATTGGCGCCCGGCACGGCAACGCGCCCGAGCGCATCGCCGAGCCGCTTGAAAAACAAGTGCAGCTCCTTGCGGTCGTGCTCGTCAAGCACCGTGAACCGCGGCAGAGGCGCGCGTTTGTGGCCGTCGAACGACGGTGGAATGCGCCAGACCCCGCCACGTCCCGCGCGGAGCTTGATCTGCTCTTTCTCCGTATATTCGACGAGGCCGTACGGCGGATCGGTGACAACCGCATGTATTGAACACGGTTCGCGTCTGGCGAGCCAATCGAAGCAATCGGCAGGCACGATCTGAGCCCGGCCCTCGACAACCGACAGAAACTCGATTTTATGGGGTTCGGCCTTCAGTTTTTTTTTGAGCCGGTATCGTCCGCGGCCGGTGCGTTCGAATTGGCCGGGCACATTCAGATTGAGATACGACCGGATTGAGGAGGCCGGTACATCGCCGAGCTTTTTGGCGACAGCCGCCCCGATCTCTGCGACAGAAGCTTCGCGCCCAGTCGTTTCCGACAAATAGGCGAGAATGGCATCTCGTATTGTTCCCGGTGACCGCGCCATCGAATCGCTCCGTGAATCGAGGGATAGCGCGAAAGACGTCTGGACGTCAAACTCGGACATGTGCTTTGCTCGACTGTGAACAACGCAATTCATGATTTATTTTTGTTCTTGTTTTGTCCAAATGTCAAGTTCGCTGAGTTTGGGATAAGCGTCGTTAGTCGGCGCTGTCGCGACAAAAATGCCGGCAGGGCGTCACGCCGCCAGCGCCGCCCCGGTCCCCGCCGCGAGCACCGCGGCTAGGCGTTCGCGGTCGAGCGGCTTGACCAGAAAGCCGTCCATGCCGGCGGCGAGGCAGGCGTCGCGGTCTTCGGTGGAGGTGGCCGCGGTCAGCGCGACGATGGGCGTGCGGGCGGAATCGGTTTCGGCTTCCAGCGCGCGGATGCGGCGCGTCGCTTCGATGCCGTCCATGCCCGGCATGTGCACGTCCATCAGCACGCGGTCGTAAGGCGTGCCGGCGGCGCGCGCGGCGAGCCAGGATTCGACCGCGGCGGCGCCGGTCGCGGCCATGACCGGGCGATGGCCGAGCTTGACGAGCAAGGCGCGGGCGAGGAGCGCGTTGATCTCGTTGTCTTCGGCGACCAGGATCGACAGGCTGCCGGCGGGCCGGGGCTCTCGCGATGCCTCCGGCGTCTCGGCCGCGGCGCCACGGTCGAACGCATCGTCGGCGGCAAAGCGCGCGGCGAGCGAGGCGGCGCGCACCGGCTTGACCAGGTAGCCGGTAAAACCCGCGGCCTTGAGCGCGGCGAGCTTGTCGCGCGTCGCCGGCGTGACCAGGACGAGCCGTCGTGGGATCGCCGCAGCCATCCGCGCCAAAGCTTCGCTCGCCGGCATGCCGAGCGCATCGTCGACCAGGATGGTGCTCCAGGTCTGCTCCGGCAACAGCGCCGCGGCGACCTGCTCGTCGGGAACGATGACGGTGTGGGCGCCCCAGCGTTGCAGCCGCCGCGCGATCAGCGCGGCCTCGATCGCCGCCGGCGCGACAATGAGAATATCCTGGCCGGTCAGATCGGGCACGGCGAGCGGCGGCGCGGCGTCGGCGTCGCCCGAGGGCGGCAGCGGAACGGTGATGCGGAAGGTAGCGCCGGCGCCTGGGCGGCTTTCCAGCGCGATCGAGCCGCCCATGCTCTCGATGATCCGCTTGGAGATGGCGAGGCCGAGGCCGGTGCCGCCGAACTTGTCGCGTCGAGCCGCCGTCACCCTGCTCGAACTCGAGGAAGATCCGCGCCTGATCCTGCGCAGCGATGCCGATCCCGGTATCGCTCACCGCAAAAGTCACGGCATCCGGCCGCTCGCCCGGTTCGACGATGATCGAGACGCCGCCCGCTTCCGTGAACTTGATGGCGTTGCCGGCAAGGTTGAACAGCACCTGGCGCAGCCGCGCCGCGTCGCCGACGACCTCCCGCGGCAGCCGCTCGTCGACGAAGCAGCCGATCTCGAGCCCCTTCGCCTGCGCGCGCGGCCCGAGCAGCTCGGCCGCCTCCTCGACAAAGGCGGCAAGCGCGAACGGACGCGCCGCCAGGTCGATGCGGCCGGCCTCGATCTTGGAGAAATCGAGGATTTCCTCGATCAGCGACAGCAGCGTGTCGCCCGAGGTCTTCACTGCCTTGACGTAGGCCGCCTGCTCGGCGGTCAGCGTCGTGTCGGCGAGAAGGTCCGCCATGCCGAGGATGCCGTTGAGCGGCGTGCGGATCTCGTGCGACACCATCGCCAGGAAGTGGGATTTGGCGCGGTTGGCCGCCTCGGCCTGGTCGCGCGCCTCTTCCAGCGCGCGCTCGGCGTTGGCGCGGTCGGTGACGTCGCGGCCGACGCTTTGCATTTCGCTGCCGACATCGCCGCGCACGGTGACCTCGTGCCAGGCGATCCAGCGCGGGCCCTGCGCGGTCGCGATCTTCTGGTCGTAGACGCGCGTGCCGTCGGGCAAGAGGCGGGGCTCGCTCTGGGTGTCGACGGCGAGCGTAATCGCAGTTCCCAACAGCTCGGCGCGGTCGCGGCCGGCCAGCGCGCAGAAGGCGTCGTTGGCGTAGGTGATCGCGCCTTCGGCGTCGCGGCGCACGATCACGTCGCCCTGCGCCTCGAAGAAGCTCCGGGCGCGTTCCTGCGCTTCGCGGATTTCCCAGTTGCGGTCGGCCGCCTGTTCGAGCCGCGCCTCGAGGTCGCGCAGCTCCGCCTTCATCTGCCGGATGCGGGAAATCAGGATACCCAAGGCGCCGCAGGCGGCGCCGAACAGCGCCGAAACGCCGATGGCGAACGAGTGCGGATCGTAATGCGCGCCCGGCGCCATGGCTCCCGACATGAAGCCGAACGCGGCGCCGAACGACATCGACGTGATCACGATCGCGCGGATGACGAGGGAGAACAGCCGACGGGAAAGAACGGCAGGTCGGCGGAGGATGGCGCGCGGGCGCATGGTCCCTTCCGTTCGGCGCGCCGGTCACGCCTGTCGACGACAAGCCGCCAGTGCTGGGCTCTTGTAAGTACGCTCTTGTAGGTACGGCAATTTGGCCTATGAACCTTGCGCAACCCTTGCCTCCAGGAATGGCGATTGGAGCGAGGGTTGATGCTTTGTTAACATCGCTTATCTGCGGGCACGCGGCGGTGCCCGTTGCCGGAGAACGTGAATGGACAAGACGGTGAGTGCGAAGCGCCCCAAGGCGCAGTCCGCGCAAGCGCGGCCGACGCGCGAGGAGGCCGAGGCGGCGGTGCGCACGCTGATCCGCTGGACCGGCGACGATCCCGACCGCGAGGGCTTGCGCGCCACGCCGGCGCGGGTCGTGCGCGCTTACGAGGAATGGTTCTCAGGCTACAATGAAGATCCGCGCGACTATCTCAAGAGCACGTTCGAAGAGACCGGCGGCTACGACGAAGTCGTGGTGCTGCGCGACATAAGGTTCGAGTCGCATTGCGAGCATCACATGGCGCCGGTGATCGGCCGCGTGCATATCGGCTATCTGCCGCGCAACCGCGTGGTCGGCATTTCCAAGCTGGCGCGGCTGGTCGATGTCTATTCGCGCCGCCTGCAGATCCAGGAGAAGCTGACGGCCGAGATCGCCTCCTGCCTGGAAGGCGTGCTCAACCCCTATGGCGTCGCGGTGGTCGCCGAGGCGGCGCACCAGTGCATGACCACCCGCGGCGTGCACAAGACCGGCGTCACCATGGTGACGAGCCGCATGCTCGGCGTGTTCCGCGACAACGCCGAGACCCGCCAGGAGTTTTTGGCGGCGATCGGCATGCGCGGCGGCGTCCACAATGGCGGCGGGTGATTTTTGCAGACTTTACGCCGCGCGCCTGATTTCATCCGCCAGCGCCCGGTAGGACAACGCCTCGGCCAAATGCACGCGGCCGACTTTGTCGGCGCCGTCGAGATCGGCGAGCGTGCGCGCCACCCGTAAGACGCGGTGATAGCCGCGCGCCGAGAGCCGCATCGCGTCCGCGGCTTCACGTAACAGAGTGAGCCCGCTGCCCTCGGGGCGCGCCACGTCTTCCAGCACCGCGCCGGACACCGTCGCATTGGTGCGGATGTGCGGCAGCCCGATCGCCGCATAGCGGGCGGCCTGCCGTTCGCGGGCGAGCGCCACGCGCTCGGCGACTTCGCGGCTGCCTTCGGCCGGCGGCGGCAGGATCAGGTCGGCGGCGGTCACGGCGGGCACTTCGATGTGGAGGTCGACGCGGTCGATCAGCGGGCCGGAAATGCGGGCCTGGTAGTCGGCGGTGCAGCGCGTGTTGGGGCCGCGGCGGCAGGCATAGCCCGGCTCGGCGGCGCGGCCGCAGCGGCACGGATTCATCGCCGCGACCAGCATGAAGCGCGCCGGGTAGGTGACGCGATGATTGGCCCGCGCGATCGAGACTTCGCCGGTCTCCAAGGGCTGGCGCAGCGAATTGAGCGCCTGCGCCTGGAATTCCGGCAGTTCGTCGAGAAAGAGGACGCCGTGGTGCGCGAGCGAGACTTCGCCGGGCCGCGCGTGCATGCCGCCGCCGACCAGCGCCGGCATGCTGGCGGAATGATGCGGCGCGCGGAACGGCCGCCGGTTGGTCAGCGCGCCGCCCTTGATCTCGCCGGCGACGGAGGCGACCATCGAAATTTCGAGAAGTTCGGCGGGCGCAAGCGGCGGCAGGATCGACGGCAGCCGCGCCGCCAGCATCGATTTGCCGGCGCCGGGCGGGCCGACCATGAGCAGATTATGGCCGCCGGCCGCGGCCACTTCGAGCGCGCGCTTGGCGCTTTCCTGGCCCTTGATGTCGGCGAGGTCGAGCGCGGTGCCCTTGACTTCGAGGATTTTCGGCTGCGGGCGCGACAGCACCTGCGTGCCTTTGAAATGGTTGGCGAGCTGGATCAGGGACGAGGCCGCGATGATCTCGATATCGGGGCTCGCCCACGCCGCTTCCGGCCCACAGACGGCGGGGCAGATCAAACCCTCGCCGCGCGCATTGGCGCCGATGGCGGCCGGCAGCACGCCGGCGATCGGCGCGATCGAGCCGTCGAGGCCGAGTTCGCCGAGGACCGCGAAGCCGGACAATGCGTCATGCGGAATGGCGCCGATCGCCGCCATCAGCCCGAGCGCGATCGGCAGGTCGTAATGGCTGCCTTCCTTCGGCAGGTCGGCGGGCGCGAGATTGACGGTGATGCGGCGCGCCGGCAGCGCGAGCCCCGAGGCGATCATGGCCGAGCGCACGCGCTCGCGCGCTTCCGACACCGCCTTGTCCGGCAGGCCGACGATGGTGAAGGCCGGCATCCCCGGCGCGACCTGCACCTGGACATCGACGGGTCTGACCTCGATGCCCTCGAACGCCACCGTGGAGACGCGCTGAACCATGTTTGCCCCGCCTTGAGGTTGCAGACTACCGGATAAGGCGGCGGCGTCAAGAACATTTAGGGAACACGGGACGAAGCGGCGTACGGCCTGCGCGGGCTAACGCCCAGCGGCGGCGAGCAGTTCGTGGCGCACGGCGTCGAGGATTTCATTCGACAGCGTTTCATCGCCGACCGCGCGCGCGAGCGTCAACGCGCCGACCATCGCGGCCATGCTGGCGACGGCCTTGCGGCGGCGTGCCGCTTTGGAGAGGCCGGGCAACGCCTTGCCGAGAATGTCGATGAGCGGCCGCAGGCCTTCGGCGAAGGTTCGCCGCACGCTCTTGCCGCTGCGCGCCACGTCGCCGCCGAGCGCGGCGAAGGCGCAGCCTTGGCCGGGATCGTCGCGGTGGCGCGGCGTCAGATAGTGTTTCAACAGCGCCGCATACGGCTCGTCGGGCGCATTCGCGACCACGCGCTCCCAGTTCATAGCGGCGCGGCCCATGGCGCGGCGGCTCGCCTCGCCGATCAATTCGTCCTTGGAGGCGAAATGGCCGTAGAAGCCGCCATGGGTGAGATCGGCCGCCTTCATGATGTCGGCGACGCCGATGCCGTCGAAGCCGTTGGCGCGGAACAGCGCGCCGGCCGCCTCGACGATGCGGTCGCGGTTCGCGGCGGCTTTTTCGCGGGTCACTCTCATCGTGTCTTTGCTCGAAATGCGGACCAGCCATGCGCACCGTCACGCGCCCTGATCCAACTGCTTGACAATTTATATGACGATCGTCATCAATACGCAAGCCAAAGATGATGGCCGTCATTCGCAGTCGGCCCTCGTCATTTGTTTCTTGTCGTTCGACCCCCCGCGAACGGGAACTGAAAATGACCGCATCGACCGCGCTTGCCGCCGCGCTCGCCCGCCGCAACATCCATTATGGCTGGGTGGTGGTGGGCGCCACCTTTCTCACCATGCTGGTGACGGCCGCTGCCTTGGGTGCCCCCGGTGTGCTGATCGTCCCGCTGGAACACGAGTTCGGCTGGAGCAACGCGGAGATTTCGACCGCATTGGCGATCCGCATTTTGTTGTTCGGCTTCTTCGGTCCGTTCGCCGCAGCGTTCATGAACCGGTTCGGCGTGCGCCGCGTCATCGTCTGCGCGCTCACTCTGATCGTCGCGGGCCTCATGGCGTCGCTCGCGATGACGCAGGTGTGGCAGCTCATTTTCCTCTGGGGCATCGTGGTCGGCGTCGGCACGGGCTTAACCGCCATGGTGCTGGCGGCGACGGTGGCGACGCGCTGGTTCGTGCACCGTCGCGGCTTGGTGATGGGCATGCTGGCGGCAAGCTCGGCGACCGGCCAGCTGGCGTTTCTGCCGCTCATCGCCGAACTG
Organism: uncultured Pseudomonadota bacterium; assembly: GCA_963836095.1. Classification (GTDB taxonomy): domain Bacteria; phylum Pseudomonadota; class Alphaproteobacteria; order Rhizobiales; family Xanthobacteraceae; genus BOG-931. Next base: position 166,926 of record CAWIHU010000005.1, on the reverse strand, counting down.
ACCACGCTTTACGGCTGGCGCATGGCGCTGGTGTTCGTCTGCGGGCTCCTCGCCTTGGCCGCCGTGGTCGCGATGGTGTTGATGCGCGACCGGCCGAGCGACCTTAATCTGCCGCTCTATGGCGAGACCGTCGTCGCGCCGCCGCCCGTCGCGCCCCAGGGATTGCTGCCTCTCCTTACGTCGCCGTTCGCGACGTTGCGGCAGGCGGCCGGCGTGCCGCTGTTCTGGGTGTTGTTCGCCACCTTCTTCATCTGCGGCTGCAGCACCAACGGCCTCATTCAGACCCACTTCGTCACGTTGTGCAGCGACTACGGCCTCGCCGCGGTCGCCGCCGCGAGCGTGCTCGCCATGATGGGCGCGTTCGATTTCATCGGCACCATCGGCTCGGGCTGGCTGTCCGACCGCTTCGACAATCGCTGGCTGCTGTTCTGGTATTACGGCCTGCGCGGGCTGTCGCTGCTCTATCTGCCGTTCACCACCTTCACGTTCTACGGCCTGTCGCTGTTCGCGGCGTTCTACGGGCTCGACTGGATCGCCACCGTGCCGCCGACGGTGAAGCTCGCCGCCGAGCGCTTCGGCCGCGAGCGCGCCGGCATGGTGTTCGGCTGGGTGTTCGTCGGCCATCAGCTCGGCGCGGCGTCGGCGGCCTTCGGCGCCGGTTTCACCCGCACCGAATTCTCGACCTATCTGCCGGCCTTCATCGTCGCCGGCATGCTGTGCCTCATCGCGTCGGGGCTGGTGCTGACGATCACCAAGCCGGTCGCGGGGTTTGGCGCCGCGCCGGTGCCGGCGCGCTGATCTGTCTGGCAGGAACAAATAACGTTATGGCGCGCTATATTGCGATCGTAGACGGAAAGCCCGGCGTGTTCGGCGTTGTCATTCCCGACTTGCCGGGATGCACCTCCGGCGGGCGTACCGTCGAGGCTGCGCTCCGCAACGCCGACGAAGCGATAAATTTGTGGGTTGAAGACGCGCATGCGGACGGCGAGACTATTCCTGAACCACGCTCCGTGGAAGAATTACGCGCCGATCCGGACGTGGTGGCCGCGCTCGCGAACGGCGGCGTTCTCGCCTAACGGGCGCGCTTCGCCTCGATCCTGTCCCAAATAATCGCCGCGATATCCGGGCCGCCGAGATTCTTGATGGCGCGGATGCCGGTCGGGGAGGTGACGTTGATCTCGGTCAGGTAATCGCCGATCACGTCGATGCCGACGAACAGGAGGCCGCGTTCGCGCAGCGCCGGGCCGAGGCGTTCGCAGATGTGGCGCTCGCGCGGCGTGAGGTCGGTCGCCTTGGGGACGCCGCCGCGCACCATGTTGGAGCGCAGATCGTCGGGCGCCGGCACGCGGTTGACCGCGCCGGCGAACTCGCCGTCGACCAGGATGATGCGCTTGTCGCCGTCGCGCACCGCCGGCAGGAATTTCTGGATGACCCAGGGCTCGCGCATCAGGGTGGCGAACAAATCGTACAGCGAGCCGAAATTGAGGTCTTCGCGCGCCAGGCGGAACACCGCCTCGCCGCCCTTGCCGTAAAGCGGCTTCATGACGATGTCGCCGTGCTCGGCGCGGAACGCCTTGATGGCGTCGAGGTCGCGGGTGATCAAGGTCGGCGGCATCAGATCGGGGAATTCGGTGACGAACACCTTTTCCGGCGCGTTGCGCACATGGCTCGGATCGTTGATCACCAGCGTCGCCGGGTGAATGCGGTCGAGCATGTGCGTGGTCGAGATGTAAGCGAGGTCGAACGGCGGATCCTGCCGCAGCAAGACCACGTCGAACGTGCCGAGATCGGCGAGGCGCTTGTCGCCGAGCGTGAAATGATCGCCGACAACGTCGCGCACCGCCAGCGGCTGCACCGCGGCCGTCACCTTGCCGTCGCGCAGCGCCAGCCGGTCGGGCGTGTAATAGGACAGCGCATGCTCTCGCCGCTGCGCTTCGAGAAGCAACGCGAACGTCGAATCGCCGCGGATATTGATCCGTTCGATCGGGTCCATCTGGACGACGACGTTCAAGGGCATGGTATTTTTGGTCCTGGTATCGATCACAAGCCGGGTTGGCGCGGCGGCAAAGCTCTACGCAATTTCGCCGTCGTCCGCCATGGCGCCGGGATCAATTCAGCAATCCGTTCAGCGGCTGGCGTCGAAGGCATTGGCGATGTGCCGCGGGATGGTGCCGGGCGCGATCAATATCACGTCGAAACGGATGTCCCGCCCATTGTCGTCGGGGTGATGGGCGAGCCACAGTTCGGCGGCGGCGATGATGCGGCGCTTCCCTCGCTCGGTCACCGCCTCGGCGGCGTCATCGATGCGCTCGCGCGCCTTGACCTCGACGAACACCAGCGTGCGGCGCCGGCGCGCCACGATATCGACTTCGCCGAGCGGCGTTTTCCAACGCCGCGCCACGATCCGGTAGCCCTTGGCGATCAGGAGCATGGCGGCGCGGCTTTCCGCCGAAAGTCCGAGCCGAAACGCCGCCACGCGCTCCTTGCGCGGCGGCCGCGGCGGCTGCAGCGGTTCAGCGCGACGCGCCATGGTCCTCTGCAGCTTCCTTGGCCAATGTCAGCGCGCGCTGATAAAGCTCCCGCCGCGGCAAGCCCGTCACATCGGCCACTTCGCCGACGGCATCCTTGAGCGACAAACGCTCCAGCGCCGCGCGTAACATCGCATCCGCCTCGTCCGGGCTCGGCTGCTCCGCCGCCGCCGGCGGGGCAATGACCAGCACGATCTCGCCGCGCACCTCGCTCGCCGCGCAGCTTTGCGCCAGGGCCGGGAGGCTGTCGCGCCGCACCTCCTCGTGCAGCTTGGTGAGTTCGCGGCACAGCGCGGCATCGCGCGGCCCGAGCCCCGCCGCGAGATCGGCGAGCGTCGCGGCGATCCGCGGCCCGGTTTCGTACAGCACCAGGGTCGCCGGGATGCGGGCGAGTTCGGCGATGCGGGCGCGCCGCCCGGTCTCCTTCGGCGGCAGAAATCCGGCGAAGAAGAACTGGTCGGTCGGCAGGCCGGCGACCGTCAGGGCGGCGAGCAGCGCCGATGGACCCGGGATCGCCGTGACCGGATAGCCGGCTTCCTGGGCGGCCCGCACCAGCTTGTAGCCGGGGTCGGAAACGAGCGGCGTGCCGGCGTCCGACACCAGCGCGACGGCGGCCCCCTGGGCGAGGCGCTGCAACAGTTTCGGCCGGGCCGTCTCCGCATTGTGGTCGTGGTAAGGGGTGAGCGGGGTCTCGATGCCATAGCGGTCGAGCAGCTTGCGCGTCACCCGCGTGTCCTCGCAGGCGATCAGATCGGCGCCGGCGAGGACGGAAAGCGCGCGCAGCGTGACGTCACCGAGATTGCCGATCGGGGTCGCGACAATGTGCAATCCGGGCGCCGGCCGCGCCGCCTCGACCCGATGCTGGCCGAGCCGGTAGCCCTTCTGCGTGCTTGTCGGCGCGTCGCCTTGGTTGCTCATCGGCAGCACTCTAAGGGGCGGCCGACGCGGCGTCACGCTGGGGCCGAATTCGCCGTCGCCGCGGCCGAATTCGCTATCCTTTTCGGTTGGTTAACCATTCGCCGCCAATATGACAGATTGGAGTGCCTATGCTGCCGGCGCTCAGGCCGCTAAGGAGATCCGCAGTGTCCCCGAACGTGCACGGTGAGGAGACGGCGGCCGTCTTGTCGCGGCGCCGCACCCTTGCGGGGTTGTTGCTGGCGGGAGCCGGAACGTTCCTCGCGGGCTGCACCGCCGTGTCGAATTACTTCCCGCAGTCGCAGCCGTCGCAGGGTGCGGCCATGCCGACGCCGCAGCCGGCGCCGGGTGCGACATTGGGCACTGGCGAGGTCAAGGCCGGCCTCATTCTGCCGCTGACGGCGCCGGGCAATGCGGCCGTTGCCGGTCAGGCCATGCGCAACGCCGCGGAAATGGCGCTGGACGAATTCAAGTCCCCCAATGTTCAGCTCCTGGTCAAGGACGATGGCGGCAACCCGGAGGCGGCGCGGCAGGGCGCGGAACAGGCCATGGCCGAGGGTGCCCAGATCATTCTCGGGCCGCTGTTCGCGCAGGCGGTCAGCGCGGTGGGGCAGGTGACGCGGGCGCGCAACATTCCGGTGATCGCGTTTTCGACCGACACCAATGTCGCCTCGCGCGGCATTTATCTCCTCAGCTTCCTGCCGGAAACCGACGTCGAGCGCATCGTGCAATACGCGGCGTCGACGGGAAAGCGCTCGTATGCGGCGCTCATCCCCGACAACCCCTATGGCACCGTCGTCGAGGCCGCCTTCCGCCAGGCCGTCGCGCGCCGCGGCGGCCAAGTGGTCGCGCTCGAGCGCTACGCCCATGACAAGGCGGCCATGGCCGGTCCCGCCAAGAACATCGCGCTGGCCGCGACCCGCGCCGACGCCTTGTTCATTCCGGACAGCGGCGACTCGGTCCCGGACCTCGCCCAGATGCTCGTCGCCGACGGCCTCAACACCAAAAAAATCCAGCTGCTCGGCACCGGTCTGTGGGACGACCCGCGCATCCTGTCGTCGACGGCGCTCGACGGCGGCGTCTATGCCGCGCCCGACGCCGCCGGCTACCGCGGTTTCGTCTCCCGCTACACCGCGCGCTACAGACAGCAGCCGGTGCGAACGGCGACGCTCGCTTACGACGCGGTCGCGCTGGTCGCCGCGCTCACCAAGACGCAGGGCGCGCAGCGCTTCTCGACCGAAACCCTGACCAACCCATCGGGCTTCTCCGGCATCGACGGCCTGTTCCGTTTCCGTGCCGACGGCACCAACGACCGCGGGCTCGCCGTGCTGCGCATCACCACGACCGGCGTCCAGGTGGTGTCGCCGCCGCCGAAAAGCTTTGGCGCCTCGGGGATTTGAAGACGTTCACGCCGCCAAATCTGCCACCACCGCATCGAGCACCGGAAACCCCGGCAGGCTGACGCGCAAATGCCCGGCGGCCGTGGTTTCGACCAGGCCATGCTCGCGCAACACCGCGATGCGGGCGGGATCGAGCGGGCGACCGGAGAGCGCGGTGAAGCGCTGGGGATCGATGCCTTCCGCCAGCCGCAGGCCCATCAGCAAAAACTCGTCGGATATTTCTTCGCGCGTCAACACGTCGTCGGTGATGAGCCCGTGGCCGTCGGTCTCGACGCGGGTCAGCCAGGCCTCGGGGCGTTTTTCCGTCGCGGTGGCGTGGCGGTCGCCCGCAACGTCGAGTCGACCATGAGCGCCGGGGCCGATGCCGGCATATTCGTGGGCGCGCCAATAGACGAGATTGTGCCGGCACTCGCTGCCGGGCCGCGCGTGGTTGGAGATTTCGTAAGCCGGCAGGCCGTGGGCGGCGCAAATTTCCTGCGTCGTGTCGTACAGCGCGCGCGCGGTATCCTCGTCGGGCACGGTGAGCTTGCCGGCCGCATGCAGGGCGAAGAACGGCGTCTCGGGCTCGATGGTGAGCTGATAGAGCGACAGATGTTCGCCGCCTTCGGCGATGGCGCGCGTGAGTTCGCTCGCCCATTCCTGCGGCGTCTGCCGCGGCCGCGCGTAAATCAGATCGAACGAGTAGCGCTCGAACACGCTGCGGGCGATGGCGACGGCGGCGAGCGCCTCGTCCGCCGAATGCAGCCGCCCGAGCTCCGCGAGCACGCGGTCGTCGAGCGCCTGTACGCCGAGCGATACGCGGTTGACGCCGGCTGCGCGATAGCCGCGAAACCGCGCGGCCTCGACGCTGGTCGGGTTGGCCTCGAGCGTGACTTCGACATCGGGCGCGATGTGCCAGTGCTTGGCCAGCGCGTCGAGCACGGCGCCGACCGTCGCCGGCTGCATCAGCGACGGCGTGCCGCCGCCGAAGAAGATCGTGGACACGGTGCGCCCCGGTACCAGTTCGGCCGTCGTGGCGATCTCCGCCGACAATGCGCGGACAAAACGTGCCTCGTCGATCGGCGCGCGGCGCACGTGACTGTTGAAGTCGCAATAGGGGCACTTCGACAGGCAGAACGGCCAGTGGACGTAGACGCCAAAGGCCTTGTCTCCCTCCCCCGCTTGCGGGGGAGGGTCGGGGAGGGGGCCTGTGAGTGTAATGCTCATGACTTACCCCCACCCGGCGCGCTCGGCGCACCGTCCTCCCCCGCGGGCGGGGGAGGTAAGGCCAGGCACGCGTTCGCGAGCATGACAAAAGCGCGGGCGCGGTGGGACAGGCCTTTGCCGCGCGGCGGCAACCCGTGTTTCTCCTCGCTCGGCATTTCGCCGAATGTGCGCGCGTGCCCGTCGGGCAGGAACATGGGGTCGTAACCGAAACCCTTGTCGCCGCGCGGCGGCCACACCAGCGTACCGTCGACGCGGCCCTCGAATTCCTCGACATGACCGTCGGGCCAGGCGACGCACAGCGCGGAGACGAAATGGGCGCGGCGGCGTTCCGGTGTCGTCGCGCCGAGCGCGCGGAACTTGTGCTCGACCTCGCGCATGGCGCGATCAAAATTCTTGTCGGCGCCGGCCCAGCGCGCCGAATAGATGCCCGGCGCGCCGTCGAGCGCGTCGACCGCCAAGCCGGAATCGTCGGCGAACGCCGGCAAGCCCGATGCCTTCGCGGCGGCTTCCGCCTTGATGCGCGCGTTGTCGCGAAAACTCATGCCGGTTTCTTCGGGCTCGTCGAGGCCAAGCTCACCCGCCGATGTGGCGTCGATTCCATAGGGCGCAAGCAGCTCGCGCAATTCGGTGAGCTTGCCCGGATTATGCGTCGCGATGACGAGCCGGCCCGCGATGCGGCGATGGGCCATCGCGTTCACATCACCGCCATCTTCTGCAAGTCGATGAGCTTGGTCACGCCCTTGCGGGCGAGCGCGAGCAGCGTGGTGAGCTGCTCCTCGGAGAACGGCACCTTCTCGGCGGTCGCCTGCACCTCGACGATATGGCCGGACCCGGTGAGGACGAAATTGGCGTCGGTCTCGGCCTGCGAGTCTTCGGCGTAATCGAGGTCGAGCACGGCGACCCCGCCGCACACGCCGCAGGAGACCGCGGCGATATGGTCGCGCAGCACCTCCTCATCGATCATGTCGCGCGTCTTCATCCAGGCGAGGCAATCGAACAGCGCGATCCAGGCGCCGGTGATCGAGGCGGTGCGGGTGCCGCCGTCGGCCTGGATGACGTCGCAGTCGATGGTGATCTGCCGCTCGCCGAGCGCCTTGAGGTTGACGACCGAGCGCAGGCTGCGGCCGATCAGGCGCTGGATTTCGACCGTGCGGCCGTTCTGCTTGCCGGCGGACGCCTCGCGGCGGGTGCGTTCGAGCGTGGCGCGGGGCAGCATGCCGTATTCGGCGGTGATCCAGCCGCGGCCCTGGCCCTTGAGCCAGGGCGGCAGGCGGTCTTCCAGCGTCGCCGTGACCAGGACTTGGGTCTCGCCGAACTTCACGAAGCACGAACCTTCCGCGAATTTGACCACGCTCCTTTCGAGCGACACGGGGCGCAGTTCATCGGGCTGTCGGCGGCTCGGCCGCATGCATATCTCCTCAAAGCGCGGCGGGGGCGAACGGCCCGGCTGCGGCAGGCTTTTTAGGCGCTCCGGCATGGCCGCGACAAGGGGCACGATACCGCCGGCGGAGGGCGATTGCTGCGCTCACGTGCGCGTGCACAAGTCGACGCCTTGTGTTGCAGCGTGAGCAGCGCTCATATAAAGGCCGGCTTGGATCGATGCGATTCCGCAGAGGCGCCGGACTTTTTGCGCCTCGCGCGCCGGTTGCGAACAACAAAGGACGATCCGTCGATGCTCCCAGCGGAACGCGCGAAAAAGAAGGGACGCCTTTTAGAGATCATCAAGCAAAAATCGATTCTGAAGGGGCACTTCAAGCTCGCGTCCGGGGAAACGAGCGACTACTACCTCGATATGCGGCCGACCACCTTCGACGCGGAAGGGGCCAATCTGGTCGCGGACCTCGTCTACGACATGCTGAGCGGCGATGACGACGTTGAGGCGGTCGGCGGCCTCGAGCTCGGCTCGGTGCCGGTCATCGTCGGCGTCTCGATGCGAAGCTTCACGCGCCGCCCGCTCGCCGGTTTCGTGGTGCGCAAGCAAAAAAAGGGGCACGGCACCGATCAGCAGATCGACGGCAATTTCCGTCCCGGGAGCACGGTGGTGCTGTTGGAAGACGTGACGACCAAGGGCGGGTCGGTGATGCAGGCGGTGCACGCCGTTCGCCAGCAAGGCGCGACGGTGAAGAAAATCATCACCATCGTCGATCGGCTGCAAGGCGCGGCGGAAGCCCTCGAGCGGGAAGGGATCGGTCTCGAGGCGGTGTTCACCGCGCCGGAATTGCTGGGGTAATCGCCGCCCGCTTATCGCCTCTCACTTGCAAGACCGCAGGGAAATAGACAATTCTCCCTCCATCGGAGGGCATTGTCCTTGGCCAGCCACGATATCCCGCTCGGCGCCAATCAGCTCAGTCTTGCCCAGCTCAACGAGCGCTCGCGCGAGATCTTCCGTCTGATCGTCGAAAGCTATCTCGCCACTGGCGAGCCGGTCGGCTCGCGTAATCTGTCGCGCATCCTGCCGATGACGCTGTCGCCGGCCTCGGTGCGCAACGTGATGTCGGACCTGGAGCAACTCGGCCTCGTCTACGCGCCGCACACCTCGGCCGGCCGGCTGCCGACCGAGATCGGGCTGCGCTTCTTCGTCGATGCGCTGATGCAGATCGGCGACCTGACCGAACGCGACCGCAAGGCGATCGAAGCCCAGGTCGCCGGCTCCGGCCAGGCCAAATCGCTCGAAGCCGTGCTGACGGAGGCGTCCGGGCTCCTGTCCGGCTTGAGCCGGGCCGCGGGGGTCGTGCTCACGGCGAAGTCCAACCCGCGGCTCAAGCACGTCGAGTTCGTGCGGCTCGAGCCCGAGCGGGCGCTGGCGGTGTTGGTCAGTGAGGACGGCCAGATCGAAAACCGCGTTCTCAACCTGCCGGTCGGCTTGCCGACCTCGGCGCTGATCGAGGCCGGCAACTTCCTCAATGCCCGCATCCGCGGCCGCACCTTGGCCGATGTCAAAGACGAGATCGAGCGCCGGGTGAAGGAAGGCCAGGCCGAGCTCGATCAACTGACGCAAAAGATCATCGCCGCGGGGCTCGCCAGCTGGTCGGGCGGCGAAAGCGACGAGCGCAAGCTGATCGTGCGCGGGCAGGCGCATCTCCTCGAAGACCTCAAGGTGCTCGCCGACCTCGAACGCGTGCGGCTCTTGTTCGACGACCTCGAGACCCGCCGCGAGGTGATCGATCTGCTCGGCCGCGCCGAGCAGGCCGAGGGCGTGCGCATCTTCATCGGTTCGGAGAACAAGCTGTTCTCGCTGTCGGGCTCCTCCACCATCGTCGCGCCCTACCACGACGCTTCCGGCCAGATCGTCGGCGTGCTCGGCGTCATCGGCCCGACCCGGCTCAATTACGCCCGCATCATTCCGATGGTGGACTATACCGCCAAGGTGGTGAGCAAGCTGCTAGCGGGATGAGGGTTTTGCGGCGACGGCGCTGCGGTCGGCTGCGGGCCGCGGCCGCATCCGCGCTTGATTTTTGCCGTCCGAACCCTGATATGCCGGGCAACCGAGACCATGGGTAAGGATATGACGGAACAGACCGCGCGTGCCGAGGACGCAGCGGCCCCGCCAGAGGGTGCGCCGCAAGCCAACGATCCAGCCACCGCGCCGGCGGCGCCGGCGCAGCCCGATCCGGCAGCGCAGGCCGCCGAGTTCAAGGACCGGCTCTTGCGCACGCTGGCCGAGATGGAAAATCTGCGCCGCCGTACCGAGCGCGAGGTCACGGACGCGCGGCTTTACGGCATCGGGTCGTTCGCCCGCGACGTGCTGGTCGTCGCCGACAATATGCGCCGCGCGCTCGACGCGGTGTCGCCGGAGCTGCGCGCCAGCGCGGAGGCCGGAGTGAAGGCGCTGATCGAGGGCGTCGAGCTGACCGAGCGCGAGTTGTTGAAGGCGCTGGAAAAGAACGGCGTGCGCCAGTTCACGCCGCGCGGCGAAAAGTTCGATCCGAATTTCCACCAGGCGATGTTCGAAGTGCCCAACCCCTCGGTGCCCGCCGGCTTCGTGGTCGAGGTGGTGCAGCCCGGCTACATGATCGGCGATCGCATGCTGCGGCCGGCTCTGGTCGGCGTCTCCAAGGGCGGCCCCAAGGTCGCGCCGGCGCAGACGACCGTCAAAGAGAACGCCGGCAAGGCGCCGACCGAGTTGTAAAGCCCAGCACTTGACGCGATAGCGAAGTTCGGCGCGTGGGGACGCCCGGCGCTTTGCGTCGGGCGAGCTTCCGACCGCCCGGCGAGCGAGGCCGTTAACCAGCCGTTAACCATCCCTACGCAGTTTATTAACCAATTCGAATCATCGGAATTGGAGAGGCGCCGTGCCAAGCCTCGTTCGCCAACGCCAGTCGCTGACGTTTCGGGCGCGCTCCTACATGGCGTTCGTCCTCGCTCCGCAGCCCCCGATCATGGACTGGCTGACGGATCTCGACGCCACGCTCGAGCGTTCGATGGGCTTTTTTGCCGGTCATCCTGTCGCGCTCGATCTATCGGCCGTGCAGCTGAGCCCGAACGCGATTGCGCATCTCGTCGCTAGCCTCGAGGAGCGCAATATCCGCGTGCTCGGCATCGAAGGCATCGATCCGGCCGACGGTGCGGCCAAGCTGCCTCCGATCCTGCGTCGCGGACGCGGCACGCCGGACATCGAACCGCCGGAGCCCAGCCCGCCACAAGCTGCTGTCGAGCCGGCCGCCGCGAAGAAACAAGAGGCGGCATCGCTGCTGATCGAGAATCCGGTGCGTTCCGGGGAATCCGTGGTTTTCATCGCGGGCGATATCACCGTTCTCGGCTCGGTCGGATCGGGCGCTGAAATCATCGCCGGCGGATCGATCCATGTTTACGGCGCGCTGCGCGGCCAGGCGATGGCGGGCGTCGCGGGCAACGCCCGCGCGCGCATCTTCTGCCACCGGTTCGAGGCGGAGCTTTTGGCCATCGGCCCGTATTACAGGACGGCGGACGACATCGAAGAAAGCCTGCGCCGCGGACCCGCCCAGGCCTGGCTCGACGGCAACACGCTGAAAATCTCGGCGATGAACTAGAACAACGAAAGGCGTAGAAATGGCGCAAACCACATCGTCCCAAGAGACAATAGCCCGAGAGAGAACGGCCCAAACGACAATGGCCGAAGCGACATCGGCCCGTGTCGTGGTCGTGACATCAGGCAAGGGCGGCGTCGGCAAGACTACGTCGACGGCCGCGTTGGGCGCGGCTCTCGCTCAACAGGGCGAGAAGGTCGTGGTCATCGATTTCGACGTTGGGCTGCGCAACCTCGACTTGGTGCTGGGCGCCGAGCGGCGCGTGGTGTTCGATCTGATCAACGTCATCAACGGTGTCGCCAAGCTGCCGCAGGCGCTCATTCGCGACAAGCGGCTGGAAAATCTCTATTTGCTGCCGGCCTCGCAGACTCGCGACAAGGACGCACTCACCGAAGAGGGCGTCGCCGGCGTCATCGCGCAGCTGCGCGCGAAATTCGATTGGATCATCTGCGACAGTCCGGCCGGGATCGAGCGTGGCGCGACGCTGGCGATGCGGCACGCCGATACGGCCATCATCGTCACCAATCCCGAAGTGTCGTCGGTGCGCGACTCCGATCGCATCATCGGCCTCCTCGACTCCAAAACCGAGAAAGCGGAGCGCGGCGAGCGCATCGAGAAACACCTCCTCATCACGCGCTATCATGCGGCGCGCGCCGCGCGCGGCGAGATGCTGTCGATCGACGACGTGCTCGAAATTCTGTCGATCCCCCTCATCGGCATCGTTCCGGAAAGCGAAGAAGTGCTGCGCGCTTCGAATGTCGGATCGCCCGTCACGCTGAACAACCCGCTGAGCGCGCCTGCCCGCGCCTACTTCGAAGCCACTCGCCGTCTCAAGGGCGCGCAAATCCCCATGCTTGTTCCCGATGAAGGTCGAGGAATTTTCAACAAGCTATTCGGACGGAAGGCAGCATGAACCTGTTCGGCCTGTTTCGCCGCGGCTCCGCGCACGTCGCGCGCGAGCGCCTGCAAATCCTGCTGGCGCACGAACGCATTGCGCGCAGTCAGCCCGATCTGCTCAGCGTTCTGCGCGAGGAGATTCTCGCGGTGGTCAGCCGTCACATCGCCTTCGAGCCCGAGCGGGTGCAGATCAAGATGGATCGCGGCAAATCGGTATCGACCCTTGCTGTCGATATCGAGATTCCGAACGGCCCCCGGACGTCGGGCGCATTCACCGTATAGACAGCCGGCGCATGGTCCGGATGCGAGGCGGCGTGTCAGGAATGGACCAGGGAATAGTTCCATGCGCACCATAGCTTTGCTCACGCAAAAGGGCGGAACGGGAAAAACCACGCTCGCGGCATCGCTCGCCGTCGCGGCGGCGATGGCGGGTGAAAGGGTGATCGCGCTCGACCTTGACCCACAGGGGTCATTGGCTCGCTGGGGCGAGCGCCGAGCGGCGGCCAACACGCCGAACAAAGTCATGGTCGAGCCGCTCGAACGCGATCGCCTGCCGCGGCTCGGCGCGGTTCTCGAAGGGCTCGCCGACGTTGGGTTTACGCTTGCGATTTTCGACACCGCCGGAAGCGATAGCGCGGCGGCCCGCCTGGTGACGGAAGCCGCGGACCTGTGTCTGCTGCCGGTGCGCCCGACCCGCATGGATGTGGAGGCGACGGCGGCGACTTTTCGCGCTGCCTTTCTGGCGAAGCGCCAAGCCGCGTTCGTCCTGAACCAGTGCCCGCCGACCTACCACAGCTCGCGTGCGAGCGACGCCGCAAAAGGCTTGATGGGTCTCGGCGTTCTGGCCGAGCCGATGCTGTCCGCGCGCGTCGATTTTCAGGATGCCATGGCCGCAGGCCTCGGCGTTAGCGAATACGACCGCGACTGCCGGGCGGCGCGGGAGATCGAGGCGCTCTGGAGCTGGATCCGCGCTCAGCTTGGCGGCAGCAAGCGGGAAGGGCCCCAGCAAAATAGAGTGGGCCGGCAGGCGGCCGCGTAAGTCGTGTCCGCGGCGGGATGCCAGTTCGGGTAAACGGACCGGACACGAAATTTGGTAGCGGAGGAGGGATACGCTACCTGCTCGGTCCTAAGCCGTTGATTTCACACGCGTCGTTCGCCCGATTATTTGATACGACGGATGTAACACAGGTACATTCTCGGGTGACAAATCGCAAGCGTTCGGCGCAGACATCGTGAACGGATCGGACGCGATCGGCTCAAGCGTTATGCTCGCTGGCCCTGCAATCTCGGGCTCCGGTTTGCGATGCTTTATCCGCATCCGCGCTCTGGCGATGAACGAGACTCACTCTGCCTCTTAATCAGCGGGTCGTCGGTGCGACTGTTCGAGATCGGGAACGATTAAAGCTGCGGTCGATCGCTCTGCTATAGAGCACCAGACTACGAATTTGGGGGTCAGGAGTTCGAATCTCTTCGGGCGCGCCATAACCCCAATGTTTTCCACAAGATTTCGGGCATCGATTACGTGCCATGCAGAATGAAAAAAATCTGCATGGCATCTGCATGGCTGCGCGTAAATTCGTTGCAATTCGGCGAATACCTCCCGTGCTGAAACAGAATTTGCCATTCTGTTTCAGCAGGAGCCTCAATGCGTGAGCGGCTTTTACGACGGCCTCATTTTCGGTCCCTTCGGTAATCGGAAGTATCTCAACGTCGGCGAGCGGCCGCGCTTCATCGAGGCCGCGCGAAGCGCGCACGGGAAGCGCGCCAATTCTGCCTCACCCTCGGCCAGAGCGGCGGACGCATTCCGGAAGTGCTCGCGCTCACGCCCGCCGCAATCGACATTGAAAGCGGCGTCGCGAAGATGCCGACCCTGAAGCGTCGCAAGCATTCCACCGCTTGACCGCGCCAAGCCGCCTTCGGTGCACGTGAATGGTGGGGCCACGTAATAGGTTATGATCGGCCTCCGGGCTGGACGACCAGTGAGAGAGTAGAACAGCAACATGATGCGAAGCGCCTACTACAGCTCGAATTCCCCAAAGTCGGCGGCTTCGGGGACCCGGCGATCCCGAACGTGCCGGAACCACATCCCATAATCATGCTAGCGAGAAAAGCTCAAACAATACTATCCACAAGAGCGGTAGCATCAGGTGCGCTGGTTTGGGCGCACGGAGGCGTCGCAACTGCGCATAACCAGAATTTTTATCCGACAGACGACGATCGACCATCCCCGACGCGAAAAAAGAACTCGTCTGAGCGGGGCCACGAGGTCTGCTAGGGCGAGGGGTGGGCGCGGCGTTCCACCTGAGTCTTCGTGTCAACGTCGCGGGGCCCAATAATTGACTGTACGCAGGGCTGGATTGCTCAACGTGAGGGGGATCGAGTGGAGGCGGCGGCAAGAAAGAATTTTGATTTGATACACATCAAGTAAACATAAGAGAAGGGGGATATTACTGCTGCATGACATTCATGAACGTACGGCCGAAGCATTGCCGACATTGCTTAACAAATTGAAGTTTGCCGGTTTCCATGTCGTCCATGTCGTTCCGATCAGTCCAGATCAGCCAAAGACCGCTACGATGGCGACCCAAGGGTGAGCAAGTTGCAGCAGCAACGCGCGGCCGGCGCCCAGGAATATTGCAGCTTCCCGATCGACCGCCAGGTGACCGATCGATGGCGAAGGATGCCGGAAGCGAGCCAGCCGCTGCCGCGCGCACCCGGTTCAACTCATACTCCAGGCTTTCAGCGTTGACGAGTTGGATTCCGTCACGGCTCGTTGGCATGTTCATGTTCTGCCGCTTCGCTTGTCAACACCGGCATCTATACGCGGTCAGGCGGACACGGCTTGCCTGCCGGCGCCGTAATAAAAGTGCCTCGGGGTCGATTTTACCGGTTCACGAGCGTCGGCTGTTGCGCAAAGTCAAGGCACTCTCGTCCCTGCGCCATATCAGATTGCTCCAAGATGGCAGTAGGAACCAAGGATCAGGCCATGGAGATCGAAGGCACCACATTCGGCACCATCACGATCGACGGAAAGACCTACGAGCACGACGTGGTCGTTCGCCTCTCCGGCGAAGTCGTGAAGCGGAAGAAGAAATTGTCTAAGAAGTACTACGGCACCTCACACGTGCTCTCGAAAGACGAAGCGAAGTTTGTCTTCGAGAGCGGCTGCGAGCAGCTCATTGTTGGCTCGGGGCAAACCGGCAATGTGCATCTCTCGCCGGAAGCAGAAGCCTATTTCGCGAAAAAGGGCTGCAAGGTCCTGTTGCAGCCGACGCCGGAAGCGATCCATCTGTTCAACAGGTCGCGTGCAAAGAAGATCGGGCTTTTTCACGTGACCTGTTGATCCTGGTCGTCCACTAATGTGGACACAAAAATAATCGGCCGAAAAGAGCGCCTGCTGACAGGCCTGAATGCACGCAGGAATCCGGTATCAGTTAACCACGAACGCGCCCGCTTTTTCCGCCGGCGTCAAGGCCGGATAGTCGGTATATCCTGCCGCACCGCCGCCGAAGAAGGTCGCACGATCTGGAACGTTCAGCGGCGCGCCGATCCGTAATCGCTCCACGAGGTCCGGGTTGGCAATGTAGAGCCGGCCGAAAGAAATAAAATCTGCAAGGTTGCGGCGGCGCGCCTCGAGCGCCAATCCAAGGTCATAGCCGTTATTTGCGATATAGCGGCCGTTAAATGACTGCCGCAGGATCCGGAGGTCGAATCCGCCCGGGACTTCGCGCGGCCCTTGAGTCACTCCCTCGATGATATGGATATAAGCCAGACCGAACGCGTTCAGCCGCTCGACGACATAGGCATAGGTTCCGGCGGGATCACTGTCGAGGTCAGCACCATTGACTGGGCTGACCGGCGACAGTCGAATACCGACGCGCTCACCGCCGCAGACCCGTGTCACTGCCCCAATCACTTCGAGCAAGAGGCGCGCCCGGTTCTCGCGCGATCCGCCATAGGAGTCGGTTCGCTTGTTCGTGCTGTCGCGCAGGAATTGCTCGATGAGGTAACCGTTAGCAGCATGAATCTCGACGCCATCGAAACCGGCAGTCAGGGCGTGTCGCGCCGCACGACGGTACTGCTCAACGATCTCCGAAATTTCACCAATTGCGAGCGCGCGCGGCGTCACGCAGGGTTGGAATCCGGCCGTGGTATAGGACGTGGCGTCCGGGCGAATCGCCGAAGGGGCCACCGGGAGAGCACCGCGAGGCTGCAGCGAGGGATGCGATACGCGCCCCACGTGCCAGAGCTGCGGAAAGATACGACCACCGCGAGCATGGACGGCCTCAGTCACCTGCCGCCATCCCTCGACCTGCGCGTCATTGTAGATGCCCGGCGTGAAGGCATAGCCTCTGCCCTGCGGCGAAATGTTGGTCCCCTCCGCGATGATCAGCCCGGCAGAGGCTCGCTGCGCATAGTATTCGGCCATTAAGGGACGCGGGACGCCGTCTTCGCTGGCGCGGCTCCGCGTCAGCGGTGCCATGACGATGCGGTTCGCGAGTTGGTATGGCCCAAGCCGCACCGGCTGAAAGAGATCGCTGCGCGCTTGTGATTTCTCTAATTTCTCTGGCCCGTCTGCCATGTCGCTCTCCTCCGCATAGATCCCGCTAGGACACCCGTGAGCGGTGGCCGGTAGCACTCATTAGCGAGTGTCCAAGAGTGGCAGTCGGAGGAAAACTGCCTTGATCTCGGTCAAGGAGAGATCAATGTGCGTGTGCGTCACGCTGCGGGATAGTCAGCGCCCAGACTGGTCGCTTTCCAGAGATCGGCTTCGTGCAGCAAAGACCGCCACTGGTTTTCGACGTTGTCGAAACCTGCATGGCCGAGCACCAGATGTCGCGGTGGCGTGGCCGACTGCAACGCCTTGATAACAGCCTCGGCGGCCCGCGCCGGATCGCCCGCTTGTTTGCCGCTACGTGCCATGGTTTCCTGGCGGTGCTTGCCGGCCGAGTTCTCATAGTCAGCGATGAGATTGGGCGATTGCTTTACGGATCGCCCGAAATTCGTCCGAAATGGACCGGGCTCGACGATAAGGACGTGGATTCCCAGCGGTTCGACCTCCTGCGCCAGGGATTCCGACAAGCCTTCAACTGCGAATTTCGTGGCCGCGTAATAGCCCGAACCGGCATAGCCGACGATCCCGCCGACTGATGCGATATTGACGATATATCCGTGCCTGCGTGCCCGCATTCCCGGCAGAACCGCTCGGATCATGGCAACCGCGCCAAAGAAGTTGGTCTCGAATATCGCGTGGATATCCTTCTCCTCTCCTTCCTCCACCGCAGCCAAATAGCCATAGCCGGCATTGTTGACGAGCACGTCGATGCGTCCGAACGCTCGCTCGGCTTCGCTGACGGCATGTTTAATCTGATCTGGCGTCGTCACATCCAAAGCGAGCACCTTCGCCTTGTCTTCATGCCCGGCGATCAGACTGCCGAGCTTCTTCGGATCACGCGCCGTTGCCACGACGCGAAACCCATGCGCAAGTGCTGCGCGGACAAACTCCCGGCCGAAGCCACTCGAGCAACCGGTGATGAACCAAACAGGGGGATCGGTTGTGCTCTCTGCCATCGATCACTCTCCTCGGATTAGACGCAGTATTGGTCCGTTTAGGTGGAATTTATTTGACCTGCATCAATTGTCTCGCTGGCGCGGTGCAGTATTCGTTTGCTGTCGCCACTGAGGAGGGGCAGATGCGCCATCTCGTCATCGCCGCTCATCCAAGCACGAAAAGTTTCAACCACGCCGTTGTCGAATCTTACGTGGCGGCGCTTATCGAGCGCAAACATCGCGTCGAGTGCCGCGATCTTTATGCTGCGAATTTCAATCCGGTCATGTCGGCGCGCGATCTGGCGGCCATCGGCCGCGGTAAGGCGTCGAAGGACATTCGAGACGAGCAGGCTGCGATCCGTCGCGCGGAGGTCGTGACACTGATCTCGCCGCTCTGGTGGAGCGGCTTTCCCGCCATGCTGAAGGGCTATCTCGATCGAGTGTTCTGTGCAGGCTTCGCCTATGTGATCAAGCACGGAGAATACCTGCCGGGACTTGCCGGCAAGAAGGGTGTGATCATTACGACTTCGGGAGCGAATAAAGAGGAGCTCAAGAGCGGCGGAACTCTCCGCGCGCTGAGGACCATTTATGACGAAGGACTGATGCAATTCTGCGGGATCGAGATGGTGCAACATCTCTATCTGAGCGGAATTGATCCCAGCATGAGCGAAGCGGAGGGCGAAAAGCGGCTGGCGAATATCCGCCGTTTCGTCCGCCGCACGTTCTAGGCTGCTAATCCATGTCCGGCTCTGGCACCCGAACAGAGAAGTTTGCGCTCGGCATTGCCGGCGTTTCGCTCGGCCAAACCAGCCGGCAAATTCCAGCCAGTGAACCGCCGCCGTTGGCGCGGAACGCCGATCTAACCGTTATCGGCAAATCAATACCGCGGATTGGCGGGCGTGCCATGGTGACCGGCGCTGCCCGCTACACGGTGGATGTCAGGCTGCCCGGCATGCTATTTGCGCGCATCCTGCGTTCGCCGCATCCGCATGCGCGCATTCTGTCAATCGATACCAGTGCAGCCGAGCAGCACGCCGACGTGCGAGCTGTCCACGTTGTGACAGAAAATAGCCGCCAAGCCATGCGCATGGGTGTCGGAGGGCCCGGAACATTGCCGATGGTGCGCTATGTTGGTGCCAGCATTGTCGCAATTGCCGCGACCACTCGAAGCAGCGCGGACGAGGCCATTCGCCTGATCAAAGTGAACTACGAGGTCTTGCCGTTTGTCGTCGATATGGACGAGGCGCGTCAGCCCCATGCGCCACGGGTTTTTGAAGCAGCCGACAGCCAATCCGGAAGCCCCGTTGCATCCCGCGTGACCGAAACGGGAAACGTGTTCGGCCCGACCACGAGCACCTTCTTTGGCGGCCCACGCGGCGATGTCACGCAAGGTTTCCGAGCAGCAGACCTCATCATCGATGGTGAGTTTCGTACGCAAGTACAGACGCATTGCTGCCTTGAGCCGCATGCAATCGTTGCCGATTGGCGGGCGGAAGGTCTGACCGTCTACATCTCCACTCAGGATACGGTTGGTGTGCGCAATGACCTGGCGGCAGCCTTCGACGTTCCGCGCGAACGGGTGCGCGTCGTCGCTGAATTCATGGGTGGTGGTTTCGGCTCGAAGCTGAGCGTGGGCGATTATGGCTACATCGCCGTAGAGTTGTCGCGGAAGGCCGGCGCGCCTGTCGCTCTTGTGTTTGACCGCAGCGAAGAACAGCAGGCCGGCGGCAATCGGCCCGGAACATGGCAGCGCCTCCGCATCGGCGCGCGCCGCGATGGAACGCTGACTGCGATTTCACTCCTATCCTACGGCACGGCCGGTGTCGATTTGGGCGCTGGCGTCGGCAACATTGCCCAGGCGATGTACGACTGCCCGAACTTCGAAATGGCCCAGCATGACGTGCTTATGCATGCTGCGCCGGGCTGTCCGATGCGGGCGCCCGGCAACGTGCAGGGCGCCTTCGCGCTCGAGCAGATGGTGGATGAACTTGCAGACAAGCTCGGCCTCGATCCTTTGGCGCTGCGTGACCGGATCGATCCGAGCGCGGTGCGGCGCGAGGAGCGTCGGATCGGTGCCGAGCGATTCGGCTGGGGTCGGCGCGAGCCGGCTGGCGCCGAGGGCGGCCCGGTGAAGCGCGGCGTCGGTGTGGCCCAGTCATTTTGGCCGGGCATTGTCCAGGCCAGCGCTGCTTGCGAAGTGCGACTTAATCGCGATGGTTCGGTCGAGTTGCGCTCCTCGGTGCAAGATATCGGCAGCGGTATCCGCACGTTGCTGGCGCAGGTCGTCGCCGAAGAATTGGGATTGCGACCCGAGGACATATCGGTGCGCATCGGCGATACCGACTTTCCGCCTGGTCCGAGTTCGGGCGGTAGTAAGACCGCCGGCTCGATTACGCCGGCGGCGCGTAAAGCCGCCTATCAGGTCCGCCAAAAACTGTTTGCGGCAGCAGCGCCTGCACTCGGCGCGCAGCCGGCGGATCTCGCGGTTCGCCAAGGTCGAATCTTTTCTCGCAGCAGCCCCTCGCGCGACATCAGCTTCCGTGAAGCGTCCAGCTTCCTCGATCAGGACGTAGTGAGCGCTATTGCCGAGCGCGGCGACAATTATGGCGGCTTTCGCCTCAGTAGCCCCATGAACATTGCGCGTGAGGATCTCGGCGGCGTTCAGTTCGCCGAAGTAGCCGTCGATACCGAGACGGGCAGCGTGCGGGTGGAACGTGTTACGGCAGTACATGATTGCGGACGACCGATGAACCCACGGCAGATCGAGAGTCAAATCCACGGTGGAATCATTATGGGCATCTCATTTGCGCTGTTCGAAAATCGCCTCCTCGATCACGCCACCGGGCGCATGGTCAACGCTGACCTGGAGCAATACAAGCTCGCCGGCCCGCACGAAACGCCCGCGATCGAGGTCGTTGTGCTCGAAAACTATCAGGCGATCAGCGCAACAGACGCATGTGGGATTGCGGAGCCGGCGACGATTGCGACCGCGGCTGCGGTCGCCAATGCCGTCTACAACGCGATCGGTGTGCGCGTGCACGAACTGCCGATGACGCCGGCCGCGGTACTCGCGGTGCTCGGCCGCGTTCCAGCCAGGAATTGACCACTCGCTGGTACCGACTCGCCCCTTTGCAAAGCACGGTCGGGCGTGCTGGCTTCGCCGAAATTTCGTCCGGCGCCGGCCGTCTTGATCTTGAGATGCTCGAGAGTGGCCAAGGTGTCGAGCAGCCCGCGCCGGCCCCAATCGAGGATGTGATTGTTGCCGAGCACGCAGCATTCGATCGCTGCGGCCTGCACGCAGTCCGCGTTCTCGGGGCTCATCCGATAATTGATACCTCAGCTTGGCCATAGGTTGTGCAGCTGCTTTGGCGTGGCCGCTTTGGCGTCCTCGACCTCGGCCGCAGGCAGGCGCGCGGCGAGCAAGGCAAATACCGCCCGAGCGACTTCTTCTGCATCGATGCCCGGGTCGCGGTGTACGCCGTCGTGGATGCGTTCCAGAAACGCAACGCGGCTGCGCGTGGCTGGGCGCGTGCCGGGATGCCAGCCTTCATAATAAAGGCCGCGCAGCAAGGGCGGCAGTTGCGCCCCGATGTAGACGGCCTCGTCCCGCGCCAACGCGTCACGCAGCGCATGCAATGATGCGAGCAGGACGAGATAAACGCGTTCCCGATCAGTCCAACCGAGGCGCCGCATGAGGTCATCGATCCACTCTTCCGCCGAATTCACCGCGGTGCTCAGTTCTTCGATACCAGGCATGATCGCTCTGCTCTGTCCCTAGGATTCCGCTGGTTCAACATATTGTCAGGCGCATGAAAGTTATCGGCTTGACTTAGATCAATATGTGTCATCCCCAAGGGATCATTAATTACGAGATACGAGATCAAAGGTTTCCAAAGGCGGCCAATGCATGCGACGGCCAACGATCGTGTTGATGAGACTTCGCTCACGACAGGCGCTGTAGCCGACGCGCCTGGTCTGGACATGCGCGCACTGTTCGCGCGTCACGAGAGCGATTGCTATGCGCTATATGGCCGCCACAGCAATGAGCAGCTCGTGCGGATGCTCAAGATGGTCGGCTACGATGTCGGCTTTTGCCGCGGTGAAGGGCCATATCTCTATGACCGTAAGGGGACAAAATATCTCGATCTCCTGAGCGGTTTCGGCGTCTTTGCTATCGGCCGAAATCATCCGGCGGTCCGCGCCGCGCTCAGCAGCGTGCTCGACAGTGATCTGCCGAACCTCATTCAAATGGATGCACCAAGGCTGGCCGCCATATTGGCTGAACGTTTGCTAAAACAAGTCCCCTATCTCGACAAGGTGCTTTTTGCGAATTCGGGAGGCGAGGCCGTCGAAGCCGGCATGAAATTTGCTCGTGCCTCCACCGGTCGTTCGGGCATCGTCTATTGCGATCATGCCTTTCATGGCGTTTCGTACGGCGCTTTGTCCATTACCGGCGACGAGTTATTTCGCAGCGGGTTCGGGCCGTTCCTGCCGGATTGCGTGCGTATTCCGTTCAACGATCTTTCCGCACTCGAACATGCGCTGAACGGCGGCAATGTTGCCGCTTTCATCGTGGAGCCGATTCAGGGCAAAGGCGTCAATGTGCCGGCTGCTGATTATCTACCGGGCGCTGCCGATCTCTGCCGCCGGCATGGAGCGCTTTTAATCGCCGACGAGATTCAGACCGGTCTTGGGCGCACGGGCCGATTCCTTGCCGTCGAGCATTGGAACGTGGAGCCTGATATCGTTCTCCTCTCCAAGACGTTGTCCGGCGGCTATATACCTGTCAGTGCCGTCCTGATGCGAAAGCAAATCTTTGACAAAATATTCGATCGCATGGATCGCGCGATGGTGGCGGTATCCACATTCGCGGAGAATAACCTGGCGATGGCTGCTGGTATCGCGACCCTCGAGGTGCTCGCCTCGGAAAGGCTTGTTGAAAGGGCCGCAAGGACCGGTGAGCGTCTTATGCGCGCATTTTCGGCGATGAGTGCGCGCTACGAACTCGTGCATGAGGTTCGCGGCAAAGGCATGATGATAGCAATTGATTTTGCACGCCCGCGATCCTTTGCGCTCAGGACGGAGTGGGATCTGATCGAGGCGGCCCGCGAGGGCTTGTTTTGTCAGGTCATTACGATACCGCTCTTTGCCGACCACAAGATCCTGTGCCAGGTCGCCGGCACCAACAGCCACGCGCTCAAGTTTCTGCCACCGCTGATCATTTCAGACTCGGATTGCGAATGGATCATCAAGTCGGTCGAGGCCGTGATTGCGGCAAGTCATCGCCTGCCCGGCCCGGCTTGGTCGCTCGGCAGATCTCTCATGTCGAATTTGGTGCGGGCCTGATCGGCATGATGATGAGTGGAATCGGGGTGAGAATGCTGAATTACCCCCCATGCCCGACGTTCGTCATCTGTATATCGTGGCGGCGACGCCGGGCCAGGATGGCTACGCGGGGTGAAAAGGATTAGGGTTAGGCGGAGGCGGCAGCAAGGAAGTGTTGGGTTTGATCCACATCAACGCCGAGGTTCGTCTGCGAGACTTAGCTATTAATACGATGGAGGGAGGCGTGTGATGGCGCAAAAGGAATCTCGCAGCGAGGGGGCCAGCGAGCGAATGGAGAAATCACTGCAACCAATGCCGACGGAGTTTGCCGCAATGGGGAAGAAGCGCGTCGAAGAGTTTCGTCAACGCGCGGACGGAGTTTCTCGAAAAGCTTCAAGAGATGAACCGGCATTGGTTCGACCGGATGCAATCGGAAGCGAATCTGAACGTCCGAGTTTTGGTCGAAATTGGCGGCAGCGCGTTCGATCCCGGACGCGATGACCGCCTATCAAGAATGGGCCGGTCGGCAGTTTGAGATGATAGCCGAAGACCGCAAGCATCCGCTTGCCGATTACCAGATGCTCACGGAGACGGGTGCGCACCGTCTTTGGAATGGCCGGCAATCGAAAAGCTCTGGCGTCAGCACATAGTTCAACGAGGCCGGAGCGCGCGGTTCGTCTTTGGCGCGTGCGTGAAAAGCATCGTTCCGAAGTACCCTTTGATCGTTCGCAAGCCAGAATGTGGGTGCGACTGATTCATGGTTGATAGCCAAGCCGCACCCGCCACCGCCTTCGAAATGGCGAGCCGGCAGCGTGATATTTCCGTCTCCGAGTTCTTTCTCAAGAACCGTCACCTGCTCGGGTTTGACACGCCCGCCAAGGCATTGGTCACCGCGGTCAAAGAGGCGGTGGACAATGCCCTCGATGCTTGCGAGGAGGCGGGCATACTCCCCGATATCAATGTGCAGGTGTACGATCGGCTCGGTAAGTCGCGGGTGGTCGTAGAGGATAACGGCCCGGGAATTGTAGAGAGCCAGATCGCGCACATTTTCGGCAAGCTCCTCTATGGCTCGAAATTCCACAAGTTGAGCCAGTCGCGCGGCCAACAGGGGATGGGGATCTCGGCCGCGGGAATGTACGGGCAGCTCACCGTCGGCAAGCCGGTGCACATCATCAGCCGCATTGCGGGCGATGAGTTTGCCTCCGAACTCTACGTATCGCTTGATACAGCCAAGAACCGGCCGGACATCCACAAGAAAAAGCGGCTCGAATGGGACCGTCTTCACGGGACGCGGGTCGAGATCGAGATGGAGGGCCATTATCAAAAGGGGCCGCATTCAATCGAGGTCTACCTGAAGCAGACGGCCATCGCCAATCCGCATCTGACCATCACCTACCGGGACCCGCATGGAGAGACGGTCAGTTTCGCCCGCAGCACGGACAAGCTGCCGCCTCGACCGAAAGAAATCAAACCCCATCCGCACGGCATTGAGCTCGGCCGGCTCATCCAGATGTTGAGCAACACCGCAAGTCGCACGTTGTTGCGATTTCTCGTCGACGAGTTTTCCTGCGTGGGGAAGAAGACGGCGCTCAAGATCATCGAGCATGCCGGCAAGCAATTGAGCGAACGCTCTTATCCAAAGCACATCGCGCACGCGCAAGCCGTTGCGCTGCACCGGGCTATTCAAAAAACGCGCGTCTTGGCACCGCGCACCGACTGTATTGTCCCGATTGGCGAAAAGCAGCTGTTGGAAGGATTGCACAAGGAGTTGCAGGCTGATTTTTATACCGTCGCTACGCGGCCAGCCTCAATCTACCGTGGAAACCCGTTCCAAGTGGAAATCGCCATCGCCTATGGCCGCCCCAGTGACGTTGGCGTCAAAGCCGACGAGAGCGGCCATAGGCGTGAAAAGGAAGCGCATGAGACAAACGCTGCCGAACACCTTATAGCGCAGAAGGATGAGCCCGTTCGTCTCTTGCGCTTTGCGAACCGGGTGCCGCTCCTTTACCAGCAATCCAGTTGCGCCATCACCAAGGCCGTCATGCAAACGAACTGGCGGACCTATGGCCTGCATCAGCCCAAGGGAGCATTGCCGATCGCGCCGATGGTCATCCTGGTTCACGTCGCATCGGTCTGGGTTCCCTACACCTCCGAGTCCAAAGAGGCGATTGAACCGTATCCGGAAATCCTCAAGGAAATTAAATTGGGGCTGCAACACTGTGCGCGCAATCTCGCCCACTATTTGCGCCGCGAGACGCGTCTTCACCAGGAAAATGACAGGCGCGCTTATATCGAGAAGTATCTCCCGCACATCGGCATCGCGCTGCAGGAAATCCTCGCGCTCAGCAATGAGGAACGCGACTCCACTGTGAACAGGCTGGATGACCTGCTCCGCAAGAGCCGCACGACCCGAAGGCCCGAACCATGAACAACCGCAGCTCCGACGCCACGCCGAGCGACCTGGATAACACGACCGTCGCGCTGATTGAATCGATTGCCAAGCAAGTCCGCGGCAATATCGACGACGGAACGCTGCCGAACATCAAGCTCCCGGTCCGCAGTCTCGACAATGTGAAGTATGACGAAGCCAAGGGTTATTTCGAGCTTGGCGGCGCGTGCAAAGTGCGCGCCCTGACGGTAAACACGGCCCGGTCTTTCGCGCAAACCCTTCGTCTGATGGCAACGTCGCAGGCGATGATCAAGCATGACGATTTCGCCACCAAGCGTGAGGTTTATTACATCAGCAAGAACTGGGGCGAATGCCGCTTCGACGAGCAAGCCGAGTTGGACGCCATTATGGACGACATCGAGGCGATGGCGTCGATGCATGGGCTGTCACGCGAGCAGTTGCGCTTCTATCCGGAATCGCACGGTGGCGCGGTGGCGGGTCGACTGACCGTGGTCGACAGAAATCCCGCGACGGGGGAGGCGATCGAGATCGATTGCGCGAGGCTGGGAAGCGGTGCCTATAGCATTCCGCGATCGGTCGAACATCTGAGCTTCCGGACCGATGCACGCTTCGTGCTTGCCATCGAAACCGGCGGCATGTTTCAGCGCCTCAATAATCATCGGTTTTGGGAGGCGGCACGATGCATTATCGTTGAAATGGGCGGGGTGCCGACCCGTGCAACCCGGCGCTTCATTCGCCTTCTTTCCGACAAACAGAATTTGCCCGTCTATTGCTTTGTAGATTGCGATCCCTATGGGTTTGCCAATATCTACCGTACGCTCAAGGTTGGATCCGGTAACGCGGCGCACATAAACCGGTTCCTGTGCGTGCCGCGGGCGCGCTTCTTGGGTGTGACACCTCAGGATATTATCGATTTTGGCCTTCAGGACGCGACCCACCCGCTGGCAACGACCGACATCAAGCGTGCCCAAGACGCATTGCAGAACGATCCATTCATTATGGCCCATCCCGAGTGGATCGCCGCGATCAAGCAAATGCTCGAAATGGGAGTTCGCGCCGAGCAGCAGGCGCTTGCCAAGTGGGGCCTCAATTATGTTGTTGACGATTATCTGCCACGGAAGCTCGCCAACGACAGCGGTTTCCTGCCCTAGAACAGCGCATGCACGCTACGACGCTGGTGACCAGCGTCGCGCCAATCGTTCATGCGCTGTGGCTAGGGAGAACGAAATCCTCTTTGTTTATCCTCCAGGATAGCCCTTCGGAACATCATCTGAATATTCGCCTGCTGCGAGACGGTTTCCGCGTCGCGGACCGATACATATCGTAGATCTCTCGTACGGTTGTCGCCTGCTCAGTCGTTTTGTCGTCGCGAAATCGGACGAAGCGAGGAAACCGCAGCGCCAGCCCTCCGCGCTTAACGAGATGATGCGCGACCGTATGGACCGGGCTGACGGTAAGCTCTGCCCCGGCGACTTCAACGACCTTGACCGGCTCGAACCACACGTCTGCAATCATCCCGGTCTCTACCAGTCGATGTTTTTTCCGAATAACGTAGGGCTTGAGAATCTTGGGAAGAGTGCGTAAGAGCTGATCGGAAAAGCCCGCGCCGACCTTTGTCAGTGAATAATATTTGTTGGTGGCGGGATCAAAGGACGCAAGAAGCAGCGATGCGTAACTCCCCGCCCGGTAGCCTTTGCCGCGCAGGGCGCCGACGACGACGAGATCAAACGTATCGGCAAGCTGCTTGCGATACTCCCGCTTGAACTTGATCCACAACCAGCCTCGCTTTCCGGCCTGGTAGGGGCCGTCCGCCGATTTGATCACGACCCCTTCGGCGCCATAGTCAAGCGCTTCATGAAAGCACTGTTGGACAACGGCGATGTCTTCGCTCACGGTATATTTCGACAAGCGAATAAATCCGGATGGCTTGACGCAATCCTGCAGCAGCTCGCGGCGCTCCGCGAGCGGCCGGGCGAGCACGTTGCGCTTGTTGACGAGCAAGAGGTCGAACAGGAAAAGGGCGATCGGAACTTTCGCTATGTAGCGTGCGACGTTGTATTTGCGCCGGCGTTGCATCAGCGTCTGAAACGGCAGCAGGTGCTCGTGCTTGAAGTCGAAGGCGACGATCTCGCCCTCGAGAATGGTATTATTGGGAACGGCGGATTTCTTGAATGCGGCGATGAGCTCGGGATACTGGTGGGTGATCGGCTCGAGCCGGCGGGAAAAAGCCCGCACCTCGCCGCTTCCATCGCGGTGAATTTGCACGCGCTCGCCGTCATATTTGTATTCGACGAACATGGCGCCGCGCATGTGCAGCGGCACTTCAGCGAGGTTTTGCACGCGCGAAGCGAGCATCATGCGCACCGGGGTGCCGGGAACCGGAGCGACGCGCTTGAGCCCGGCAAGGCCCGAGCGCGCCATGCGGCGGCTGACCTCGCCTAGATCGGAAAGCACGTTATAGGCGGCTTCCGCCGCCTGATGGTGCTCGCTGCTGCCGGCATAGGCCTTGGCCAAGGCGCGCAGGAACGTCATGTCGGCGACGCCGACACGATGGGCGCCGAGAACCGTGCGCAGGATGTATTTTGCTTCGAGAGCGGATGCGCGGGACAGCAGCCGCGCCAGTTGGGCAATCTTCGCCGTTTGCGAGCCTGGGCCCGAGGCGCGAGCGATGTCTTGCAGTTCGTCGAAGACGGAGAGGATCGTCTTTGCTCGTCCGCGCTTGGCGCCGGCGAGGGTTTCCGCCGCAGTGCCGAGGTCGCCGGTGGTTGCCAGAAGTGCTTCCACGCGTCGTTGCGATACCGCGTAAGCCTCCGCCATGGCGCGCGCGACCATTCGCTCCGCCATGCCGATTTCCAGCGACGTGAACGGCGCCGCCACTTCTCCGCGCAGCAGATAGGCGACGGCCCTTGCCTCGTCCGGACTGAGCTTTGCCAGGAATGCCGCGAGGATCGCGATGAGCGCCGAACTCGAGGAGGTACGCTCCAGTCTCTGAAGAACCTCCGCCAGTTCGCGAAAGGCGCGCATTTTTGCTCAGCCCGTCGCTGGCGGCTCCTCCTCCTCGTCGGCGGTCAGAACTGCGACAATCGCGCCCGCCACGGGCTTGAGCGGCTGGCCGGCGCCGAAGATGTCGGAATCTCCAGCGAGCCAGAGGGACGCTTCCTCAACGTTGAGGATGCTGGGTCGCAGCGCTATGATGTCGAACAGCTTTGCCGCATCCAAGTGCCCAAGAATGCGCCGGATGTCGTCGGCTGTCGCTAGTGCGCCACGATGTTCCGCAGTCGCTGGTTCCTTGGCCATGTTCGTATCCTATTCGCTCACACAAAGGCGGTCTGACTCGGATGGCGACGTGTCTTACGTACGCTCATCTATCCTCATCCGCTCAGCGGTTTTCCCCTTGATTCAGATCAAGGGTCGTGGCTGCAAATATGCGCATCATCATCTGCCTATCCTGGATGGGTTCCCGGTTCGCCGAGAGCGATTGCTGTCGACCGCCGGATCGGGACTTAGCGCAATGCCGCTGCGCTTGGCAAAGGCTGTAAACTCGTTCCATGCGGCCGCTCCTGCATCCTGCTCTGGTCAACGGGCGATCCGGCGATCCGGCGCTCTATATCGAGACGCTGTTTGAAAAACGCGCGATCATGTTCGATCTCGGCGACATAGCGAATTTGTCGCCGCGAAAAATCCAGCGCCTCGAACACGTCTTTGTCTCGCATACGCATATCGACCATTTCATTGGATTTGATCGGCTGCTACGCGTGCTGGTCGGGCGCGACAAGACTGTCCGGCTCTACGGGCCGGGCGGCTTCATCGATCATGTACATCACAAGCTTCTTGCCTATCGGTGGAATCTTGTCGACCGTTTCCCGCTCGATCTCGTCTTCGTCGTAACCGAAATTGCCCCCGATTTGGCGGTCCGCACGGCGCGGCTTTGTCTCAAGCATGCGTTCGCCGTCGAGGCGGCCGACGGCGGTCGCCTGAGCGGTGGAGTTGTCTGCAGCGAGCCGACGTTCCGCGTCACGACCGCCGTTTTGGATCATCGCACCCCCTGCCTAGGGTTCGCGATCGAGGAGGCCGCGCACGTCAATGTCTGGAAGAACCGGCTGAGCGAATTGGGGCTGCCGGTCGGGCCGTGGTTGCGTGACCTCAAGCGTGCGGTGATCGAGAACAAGCCGGACGATTATCCAATTGTGGTCGGTCCAAACTCGGAAACGTCGCATGCACGTCAAATGCGGCTTCGCGAGCTGCGTTCGGCGGTGACGGTCACGCCGGGCCAGAAGATCGGCTACGTGACCGACGTGGCCGATACGCTCGCCAATCGGCAGGCAATCGTCCGGCTCGTTCGCAATGCCGATGTGCTGTTCATCGAGGCGGCTTTTGCGCAAGCCGACGCGGCACTGGCGGCCGAGCGCGCGCATTTGACGACGCAAGCCGCCGGATCGATCGCGCGGGAGGCCGCCGTGCGCCGGGTAGAGCCGTTTCATTTCTCGCCGCGCTACAGCGGGCAAGAGGATGGTCTCATGAATGAGGTCATGGTCGCCTTTGCCGACCGCCCGCGCCGCGCAAGCAGCTCGTGAACGAGCGGAAATCGCCAGTACGAGTTATCGATCCTATGAAATCGGCATTCTTGACCTACATCAATGGATTTGATCGTCGCTCCGATAAAGTTTCCAATTGCTAATAGGAGTTCTGCGGCCTGCCGTCGGCGACGAGTCCGTCGAGTGATGAGGAGCCAATACGATGCCTCAGCGCCACGCCAAAGCTGGAGCTCCAGCCGGAGCAACAGCCGTTCGCCAACAGCCGAAGGTCATGGAATTGCCGCCGCCGCGAAAGAGCGGAGGCATGCCGTTGATCTCCGCCCTCGCGCTACGGCATTCGACGCGCGACTACGCGCCGCGACCGATTCCGCCACAAGTTCTGTCGGATTTGTTGTGGTCCGCCTTCGGCATCAATCGCCCGAGCGGCGACCGTACCGCGCCGTACTGGCGCCACGTCATGGTGATCGACCTTTATCTGGCTTCGGCCGACGGGGTCTGGATTTATGAGCCGAAGGCGCACAGTTTGCTTTTCCATCTCCCGGACGATATCCGCGCGCGCACCGGGCATCAGGATTTTGTGGCAAGCGCCGCGCTCAACCTCATCTATGTCGCCCACGGCGAGCGCATGACCGACATCACGCCGGAGGAGCGTCGCCTGTACGCTTCTGTCGATGCCGCCTTCATCGGTCAGAATGTTTATCTGTTCTGCGCCTCGGAAGGGCTCGCCAGCGTATTTCGTGGCGCCGTCGATTATCCGGGCTTGGCGCGCACGTTGCGGTTGCCCGATCAGCAGTTCGTGACATTCGCGCAGACCGTAGGATACCCGGCGTAATGAGGAGAGGCTGCCGATTGACCCGGGAAAACCCGACCCTCCGCGCTCGCGTTTGTGTCCTATCGGCAAATCGGGCTTAAACCAGATAGGCGGCAACGATACCCGACAGGACGATGCCGTCGAAAGTACCGGCGCCGCCGATGCTGACGACCCCGATTTCACTCACTTCGACATCCCTGAGATGCAACAGGTCGGCGCCGACGAGCGGGCCGATCACGCCGATGATGAAGGCGACAGGTGGCGCCACGTCGGAAGCGAGCAACAAAGCCAACACAGCGGCGACGACGGGCGAGATTACACCGGGCATGGCAATGCCGACGCCGGCTATCGGTCGGGCAACCAGGTAACAAACAACCACGTTCGCGACGCAGCCGGCAGCCGCTGCGGCAAGTCCCGACAGGCTGACCGCGGCAAGGTAGACGATTTCATAGAGCGCCAGTCCCACAGGGATCAAACAGCCGCCGACATTCACGGCAATAATCGTGGTGCGGCGGACGCGCCGCAGCTGCGGCCAGAAGCCGCCGAGCCCGTAGACAGAAAGCGGATGCTCGATGACGTTCCGAGTCGCGAACAACAGACTTGATCGGGATATTGACGAGACTCCCGACAAAGATCGCGATCACACATGCGAGCGCCATGCCTGGAGTGAGGTGCAGCTTGCTCAGGGTGGCTAACATCAACTCGCCGAACAAGAGCGGCAAGAGCACCACCAGGATGGCGACAATAAGCAGAACCGGCAATGCAGACATTACTGCCCCCCGAGACCGCGATCGCGCCACTTATCTCAAGGTCGGTTGGTCAGGGATTGATCTCGATCAAGGTTTTGCAGGGCGGATCTCGAAATATAAGAATGCTTATGGGCACAAAGCTCGTTCGCAACGAAATCCTGTTGGTCTCGAACAACGCGTTTGGCCGCAGCCGACGGAAAACGGCGGAAGACCTGGATGACAGAGCAAATCATCGGTGCAACCGGGGAGGGGAGGCCCGGCCGTCGAACGGCGAGACGCCTTGTTGCGGCCGAAGCCTATCGACGCATCGTGGCCGGGGACGCGCCGGCAACCCTCTCGGAATTTGCCGCTCAACTTTCCGCCTGGTTCAAGGACACCTATCCCGCGGCGCCCGCGCTTCCGCCAAGGTTCGTCGAGGAAGCGGTTCATGACACGTGGCAGCGCCGCCACGAGGTGATCGGGAGCGAGCTCTGAAGCTTTGATTATTCTTTGACAACCGCGTTGCCATAGGCCGGAGCGCCGCTGCACGGCGTTCGGGCTCGTACCGGGAACGACATTTAGACCGGAGTTATTTGACCTGCATCAATTGTGGCGCTCGCACGGTCCTGTATTCGGTTGCCATTGCCAATCAGGAGGCGCAGATGCGCCATCTTGTTATCGCCGCCCACCCAAGCACGAAGAGTTCGTCGGGAGCGAGCAAAGAGGAGCTCAGGAGCG
This sequence comes from uncultured Pseudomonadota bacterium, assembly GCA_963836095.1. GTDB lineage: Bacteria > Pseudomonadota > Alphaproteobacteria > Rhizobiales > Xanthobacteraceae > BOG-931. The sequence continues at coordinate 134,877 of CAWIHU010000005.1, read as the reverse complement.
GCGGCACCCTCCGTGCGCTTCGGACCATCTATGACGAAGGGTTGATGGAATTCTGCGGGATCGAAATGGTGCAGCACCTCTATTTGAGCGGCATCGATCCCGGCATGAGCCGAGCCGATGGCGAAAAGCGGCTTGCAAGTGTCCACCGCTTCGTGGTCCGCACGTTCTAGGCTCATCGCCCCTGTCCGGCTCCGCCGGAATTCGGCTGGTTGTCAGTGCCGTTTCAAGCACAGCAAAATTACTGGGGAAGCGGTGAGATCAGTCCCGCCTTGACAAGGTCTTCAACGCAAGCTCGGCTGGCGCCGATTGCGGCGATAGCAAGCTTTTCGAGCTCGCCCCGGCTCAGCGGATTTCGCGCCAGCCCGTCGGCAACGGCGGCCTCTCCGACCGCCCCGGCAATCCGGGCCGCCACCGTCCAGTCGCACATCGGCGGGAGCAGCCGATCGGCCGCGAGGCCCTTTTCCCTCGCCGCCGCGACAAGCTCGTGCGCGGCTGCAATCGCCATACGATCGCTGATCGTGCGAGCGCGGACGTCGAGAAGCCCACGGAACAGCCCGGGAAAAACCAAGGAATTGTTGAGTTGATTGGGGAAGTCACTGCGACCGGTCGCAACTATGCGGGCGCCGGCATTGATGGCATCCTCTGGAAATATTTCAGGTACGGGATTGGCGGCGGCGAATACGGCGGCATCACGCGCCATGGTGCGAACCCAGTCCGGTAAGATCACACCCGGTCCTGGACGACTAAAGGCAATGCAGACATCCGCGCCGAGGAACGCGGCCTCGGGCCCGCCGCTGCGGCCATCGCCGTTGCTTTCCAGGCAGATCCGCCATTTGTCGGCGAATTGCAGCTGCTGGCGCTCGATGTCGTTGCGGCCTGGATGCAGGATGCCCTTGCTGTCACAAGCCACGATCGCCTTCGGATCAAAACCATAGGCCTTGAGCAGCCGGTAGGTTGCCACATTGGCCGCGCCGACCCCAAACAACACGATACGTATTCGATCGATCGATTTGCCGGTTATCTCCAGTGCCGCCAGCAAAGCAGCGAGCGCAGCGGTGGCCGAGCCTTGCTGGTCGTCGTGCCACACCGGGATCGACACTCTGCGCCGGGCTTCATCGAGGACGCCGAAGCATTTCGGCTGGGCAATGTCCTCGAGATTGATTCCGCCGAATGACGGTTCGATCAGCTCGACGGTGCGCACGATATCTTCGGCTTGGCGTGCGCGAATGCAGAGCGGGACGGCATCAACGCCGCCGAACAGCTTGAAGAGCAACGCCTTGCCCTCCATGACCGGCAGGCCCGCTTCCGGACCGATGTCGCCGAGGCCGAGCACACGCGATCCGTCAGACACGATGGCAATGGCGTTGGCTCGGTTCGTATAAGAAAAGGATGCCTCGGCATCGGTTGCGATCGCACGGCAAGGTTCTGCGACGCCCGGCGTGTACCAGATCGAGAGCTCGTCGGCGCCGGTTAACGGCACTTTTGAGATCGTGGCGATCTTGCCTCTATAATACGCGTGCATGCGCAATGCGCGCGCAGCGGCCGCTGCGGCATGGTCGGCACCCGGAACGGATTTTTCCATAACGCTAACTAAAGTCGTGAAACTCCCGCAGGCGTATTGACTTAGGTCAAGCCGATTATCCGTCGCGATCAATTTTCCTCGTGCGGGCATCCCTGACCTGGAGCACCGGTATAGGCGTAAGCGGCTGTCGGAGCGGCACCAGCGACCGAAACCAGTCAACAATTCTGACACTGCGGGCAGCAATAGGCCGTGCGACCGCCGACTTTGATCATCTTCAGGGGCGATCCGCAGCGCGGACAGTGACCTCCCTTCTTGCGCTCGGGCAAAAGCGAGCCCTTGGGCATCCGTTCCGTGAACTGTTCCGAGCCGGCGCCGCGGGCAATTGCGGTCTCGAGCACCTTGCGCATGGTCGCAAACAGCTGCTTGAGCTGGCTCGGGGTAAGACTCTCCGCGCGCGCGGCGGGATCGAGACGCGCCTGGAACAGGATCTCGTCGGAGTAGATATTGCCGATGCCGGCGATGATTTGTTGATCCATCAGAACCGCTTTGACGTCGCGTTTGCTGCCGAGCATGGCCGCTTTGAACGCAGCGAGGTCGAAGTGCGGGTCGAGTGCGTCCGGCCCCAGTTTTTCCTCGGTGATGAAATCGGCGGCATCCTCGATCAGGCCTACGCGTCCGATCATCCTTTTGTTGGTATAAGCGAGAGCAACCGTCGTCGGCGAAATCGAGGCGCACGCGCGTGAATGGCGGCTCCTGGTCCGGCTGCGGCACGAAATGCAGCGCGCCGGTCATGCCGAAATGCAGCGTCAACCAGCCGCCGCGATCGATGTTGGCCATAAGGTGCTTGCCGTAACGGCGGGCGGCAACGAGCTTGGCGCCTTGCAGGCGGCTCATGAACGTCTGCGCAGCGAGCTTGCCCAGGATACGCCGATCGCTCACGACGACCCGCTCGATCGTCTTACCCAAGGCATTGCTTGCGAGCACGCTTTTGAAAGTCTCGACGTCGGGCAATTCGGGCATGTCACGGTCCGTCTATTGCAGCAACGGGACTATCGCTCCCACTAACCCGCGGATGCATTGTCATTGTTGACATGGGTCAAGGTCGTGTCGGCGCAATTTGCCTTATCGTTATTGGGCGCCCGTCGAGAATTATGGAGGCAAACATGCCGTTGAGGCTGACAAGCGCGGCCTTTCGACAGGGAAGCGACATTCCGAAGGAATATACCTGCGACGGTGACAATGTGTCGCCGCCGTTCGCTTGGTCCGGCGCCCCCGAGGGCACGCGCAGCTTCCTTCTGATCTGCGACGATCCGGACGCGCCCGCCAAAATATTCCATCACTGGGCTGCTTTCGACATTCCGCCTCACTGGCAGGGGCTCAAGGAGGGGCACGGCGCGGAAAGCCTGGCGAATGGCTTTCGCCAAGCCATCAACGATTTCGGCAAGCCCGGCTACGTGGGCCCCTGTCCGCCGCGCGGCGACAAGCCCCACCGCTATCATTTCCGGCTGAATGCGCTCAGTGAGGCGTCGCTGCCTGTCGGCCCCACCGTCACATGTGTGGAGGTTATCGCACTGGCGTCGCCCTATATTTTGGAGTTCGTTGAACTCGTCGGCTTTTATCAGCGGCAATGAATGAGGTGAGTAGAGTGACGATGCGCAGACGAACGAGGTCTTCCAACCCGGCGAGAAGGGCGAACAAGCCGATTGCCGTCGATGAAGTAACAGTCGGGCCAAAAAAACGCGCGCAACCGCCTCTCATCGAACAGTTTCATGTCGCGGTCGATCGGCAATTGAAATCCGGATATGGAACATACGAAGCAGCCGAGAAGGCGGCGCTGGCGATCAAAAGGTGGCATCCGCAACTGCAAGTGACCGTGTATGACGCCAAAGAACGGCGACATACGACCATTGAACGGCCAAAGGCTGCCGCCGACCCGCCTAAAAAATCGGCGCATCGGGTGAGGAGCGTAACCGCTCGCCGCCGGGCTGTTGCGGGAGGCGGGTGTTGATCGCCGATCCGGCTCGCAAGCTCCACGTTCCGTCAGAGTGGGAAGCTGCAGCCGCGGAGATTTTCGAGCGTCGCTTCCGCACGATCCTCGTCATCGGTGGCTCGGCTGTCGGCAAGAGCAGCTTCTGCCGCTACCTGGCGGGCGCATTGCTGGCACAGCAGGCCGAGGTGGCCTTTGTCGACGCGGATATCGGCCAGAGCAATCTCGGTCCGCCGGCGGCAGTCACGCTGGGCTATCCCATTGCACCGGTCGATTTCTCGACCGTGCCGCCTGCGGGCTACTACTTTGTCGGCAGCACCGGCCCGATGGGGCGCTTCTTGCCGCTGGTGATAGGGACGGCAAGCCTTGCGCGCGAGGCGCGCGGCGCTTTCGTCATCATCGACACGACCGGTCTGGTCCATGAGTCCGGCCGCATCCTCAAAAACTACAAGATCGAAGCCGTTCGCCCGGACGTCATTATCGCCATCGAGAGGCGAAGCGAGCTTGCGCCGATCCTGCTGGCCAATCGGCACGTGCCCATCATCACAGTCGAGCCTTCGCGCAAGGCGCACGGCAAGGACGATTACGAAAGGATCGAGATGCGCCGGCGGTCCTATGCGCGGCATTTTGCCGACGCTACGTTGTTGGAGCTGCCACTCGAGCCTCTGATTTTTCAGCGCACCCTTCTTTTTGCCGGCAAGCCGATCGAGCTTGAAGGTGCGGTCCACGCCGAGAAAAGCTCCGAAGGTATCCTGATCGTCGGCGCGCCGGTGGCGCCGCCGCCGGACAGCAAGCTGTTGCCCGCGGGCTTCGAGCGCAATCTGCTTTGCGGGCTCGCCGACGCAAGCGGCCGGTGTTTGGGGCTCGGGATCATCGAGCGCATCGATTTTGCGAGAGGCACGATTGCGCTTACAACGGTGGTCGAGCGCGATAAGGTCCGCATCGTCCAATTCGGCGACCTGTACGTGACACCGGAGGGCGGCGAGCTCGGACAGGTGAAGTGGGCGTGGTAGCCGATTCGCATTCAAGCGTTACCGACGCCGGCACCAAGCCGAGCAGGGGCGGGCTCATTGCCATGCGGCCGCCGCACCCATTGTGACCGGCATCCGCTTCGAGCCCCATGAACCGGGCGAGCGCGCGAACACGCCGGCGCAATGGGTTTGACACGTATTGCAATTGCCTTCGGCGCTCAGGTGCCAAGCCGTGATTTCGTAACCATCGCGTCCGATCAGCAGCGCCTGGCAATTATGGCAGTAGGTGGCTTGACCAGCCGGGTCGTGCACATTTCCCGTGAAGACATAACGCGCGCCGTTCTTCATCGCGATCGCCCGGGCGCGAGAAAGTGTTTTGCGCGGCGTCGGCGGAATATCCCTCATGCGCCAATCTGGATGGTAGGCGGTGAAGTGCCACGGCACATCCGAACCGAGATTCTCCACCACCCATTGCGTCATTTCTTCGAGCTCGGCCTCCGAGTCGTTGAGGCCGGGAATGAGCAGGGTGGTGATTTCCAGCCACACCTGCGTCTCGCGCTTCACATAGATGAGCGTATCCAACACCGGTTGCAGATGGGCGTAGCAGACCTTGTGATAAAAGTCCTCGGTAAAGCCCTTTAGGTCGATGTTCGCGGCGTCCATGTGGCGGTAGAAGTCGGCGCGCGGCTCGGCGCAAACATAGCCGGCGGTCACCGCAATGCTCTTGATGCCGTGCGCGTGGCAGGCGCTGGCGGTGTCGATGGCGTATTCATGGAAAATCGTCGGATCATTGTAGGTGTAGGCGACGCTCGGACATCCGACCCGTTCAGCCATGCGCGCGATATCCTCCGGACTAGCACGCTCGGCCAGGACATCGTACTCGCGAGCCTTGCTGATGTCCCAGTTCTGGCAGAACTTGCAGCCCAGATTGCAGCCGCTGGTTCCGAACGACAGGACGGGCGTTCCCGGCAGGAAGTGGTTGAGTGCCTTTTTTTCGACCGGGTCGACGCAGAAGCCGCTTGAGCGGCCATACGTCGTCAACGCGATCTGGTCGCCCTGCCGCGCGCGCACAAAGCAGAAGGCGCGCTGGCCCTCATGCAGCCTGCAGAAGCGCGGGCACAGGTCGCATTGGATGCGGCCATCTTCAAGCTTGTGCCAGTATCGGGCGGGATGAGAGCTCGAATGGTTCTTCTGCCATAACGTCTATCCGCAATTCGAAAGGCTCGGCATTCAGCCGCTCGTTTTTTCGTTGCACCCATCGGGAGCATAGGCCTGCGGAAAATTCTCAAGCAGATCCTTTACCTCTGTGACGCGGTCGTCGCCATCGTAGTTCACATGCACATGCACATGGGTAGCGCCTTTCGCATCGATGCATGCGACGCCGCGAGGGTCCGGCCCGGCTCGCTGCGTCAAGTTGCCTTCACCAATATAGATCGGCAGCCACCTCTTATGTTCGTCCATCTTCGCGTAGATGAAATTGCCCGGCTCATTGGGCGGCAGCTTTGGATGGCGCGCGTAAATTTCGTAGACGTACATCTTGCCTGACGCGCCAGTCCAAGTGCAGGTGAGGTTATCGGCCATGTTCCGGTCTGCGCTCTTGAACGCGCGTCTCAATAAGATAGCGCGTGGTTGTCCACTGGTCTTCCGCTGGCCGCAAAGCTAGCAATTGCAGTCCCCGACTGGTTTGACTTGAGTCAATAAAGGCTGCCAACTGCGGCAACGCTTGAGGAGCAGTATGGATGTCCTCACCCTTGATGGCTCGTATGGCGAAGGCGGCGGCCAGATACTGCGGACCGCGCTGAGCCTGTCGGCCGTGACTGGGCGGCCGTTTCGTCTCGCCAGCATCCGTGCCGGCCGACGCAATCCCGGGCTGTTGCCGCAACATCTTTCCGCCGTGAGGGCCGCAGCGACAATCACCGGCGCGGCCGTTTCGGGAGATCGGCTCGGCTCGACTGAATTGAGCTTTTCGCCGACGCACCCGCCCAAATCTGGCTCGTACGCCTTTGACGTGGCCGAGACTGCGGAGCGAGGCAGCGCCGGCTCCGTCAGCCTTATTCTCCAGACGCTCCTGGTCCCGCTAGCGCTGGCCGATCGTGCATCCACATTGGTGCTGCGCGGCGGAACCCACGTGCAATGGGCCCCATCATTCGATGATCTTGTGCATGCCTATTTCCCGGCTTTGCGCCGAATAGGCTTTCGCATTGACGCCGAACTGAAGCGCTGGGGCTTTTATCCGGTCGGCAACGGCGAGATCTCCTGCGAAATCGGAATTGAACGCGGCGGACCGAGGCTCAACCCGATCCAGATCGTGGACCGCGGCGCTTTGCGGCAGGTCGCCGGCACCGCCGTCGCCGCAAATCTGCCCGCTCACATTCCACAGCGCATGGCGGATCGAGCGCGGGCATCCCTTGGACACCTGGGTGTCCCGGTGAATATCCTGCCGCAGCGCGTGACCGCAACTGGCCCGGGCGCCGGCATTTTTCTTGTGGCCAAGTACGAGAACATGGCGGCGAGCTTCTGTGGCTATGGTCGGCTTGGTAAGCCCTCCGAGGCCGTTGCCGACGAAGCAGTAGCTGCTTTGCGCGAACATCATGCCTCCGACGGCGCGGTTGAGCTTCATCTTGCTGATCAGCTGCTGCTGCCGCTGTCGCTCGCCGCCGGCATCTCCACCTTCACGACGCCGCGGCCGACCAGCCATCTGATGACCAATGCCTGGAACATCAGCCAGTTCGCGATAGCCGATATTTCGATCGAGGACGGGACGCCCTGTCGCGTGAGCATCCGGCCGCGCCATTTGCGTTGAATACGACTGAAATCGCGCAATTATTCTGGTCGCAACAGGCGGTGACGCGCGAGATCTTCACGAGTCCACAGCCCAACTCCGGCGCGATCATCAACCGTGTCGATCGCGATTACCGTATCCGGATCCGTGTACGAAATCTTGCACGGCGCACCTGCCGCCGCCGTTGCATCAAGGAGCAAGTCGTCAAACAAGCGCTCGAACGTCTGGTGTTCGTAGATCGTGTCTATCCCCACGCCGGTGTAGTCGCACGTGAAGGGAGCTCCCCGTCAGGCGCGACGACCACTCGACCAGAATCGGTTTGAGTCTCTCCCGGAACTCCTCCACGGAGTGAAACTCAATAGTGCGCACTGCGGGTGCGACGCGTGAGATCGCGTCATAGAGCGCAGTGTTCTCTTCAGTTTTCTGTTCGATGGCTGCAAGCAACGCTGTGGGATCCTCGACCTTCATCACAAGGACGTTGTGGTAAGGGCTTCGCTCAACTGGCCCAAATTCTTTCAAGGCGCGGAGCGCTCGCCTAAAGCCATCCTGGTAGACGCTGATGACCACGTTCCAGTCCTTCACGAGTAGGCTCCTTTACAAGGTCGACTGTGCGATCTTTGCCTCGCATGGCACCGCGAACTATTTTCCGGAGAATTCGCGCCGGCGTCGGATAAGCCCGGCCTCCACTCGGGCGAAAGGTGAAGGCTTTTGCGCCTGTAGCGTGCAAGATCGACGGATAGGCGCTTCGCCGAAATTTTCACGGCCGGCAGCGGATCGGGATTTGCTTTGGCCCAAAAGGGACGCAGCTCGCGCAGGAAAATGTTCGTGGTCACCGGCCCGACGCCGTAAAATGCGAGCAACCTTTCCTCGAGGTCACGCGCATCGCGCGCAGCCGCGTGAAGGCGGCCCAAGCTACCGCCGTAGTCGGCGATAAGCGCCCCGCAGTCACGCAGGATCTGCGTCGACTTGCGCCCGTCGTAGCGCACGTAGCCGCCCTCGCGCATCACCGGATAAACGAGGAAATCCCATCCGGCCGCTACGATCTTGGCCGGCGTCGTCAAACCATGGCGCATGAACGCGCGAAAGGTGTTCTTGGCTGTCGTTTCCGAAATTCTGGCACCGAACAGGAGGCTGGCGAGAAACCAGCGGAAGTACGCAGCGTCCGTTCCCCGCGCCAGATCAATGCCGAGTTCCTCCGAATAAAGCAGGCTTTGCTCCAATGCGCGTCGCGTCGCATCGGCGTGCTGCGCGCGCCGATGCTGCTTTGACTCGGACGCCGTGATTTCCATCGTATTTGTCTGCGCCATAGGCTTGCAGAATTTGTCGGCCACATCCGGCCATGCCGCCGATCTGCCGAGCTCAGTCTAACGGCAGCGTTCGCAGCTCGGATTTGATCCGAGTCAATAATGAATGCCGATATTTGGGATATCAGGCAGCTCGATCCGCTTTCCGGCCCTGGGGCGACTGATGTCCAACAGCGGAGAATTGAACGTCACCAAGCGTGAGCGCCCGGTCGGTATTTGCCCGCGATGCCACGCAGTTATCAGGGCGTTTGATCAACTCCGCAAGAAATGTGCGAGGCCACTTGCCTCCGGGGGCAAATGTCCAGGCGTCATTCGCAGTGCGTTAGCCGCGGACGAATGGACGGAGTGTCCGGATTGCCGTGCGACTGGGCGCCAAGACGGCGGTGTTTGCGCGCGATGCAACGGAGAAGGCTGGCTCTACGACAAGCGGCGCCTGGCAGTGTGATGCGTCGCGCGCCCTCCAATCGGAGGTCTGAAAGTCATAAGAGCGCGTAGGGACGGTGGAGCGGGAGACGGGCATGTATGGACAAGGTCGCGAACTTGAGCTTGGGAATGCAGCAAGCGCCGTACTCGTTTCGCTGCTTAGAACGTTGGTCGACAAGAACATTCTTTCGAACGCGGAAGCGCGTGTTCTATTGACCAAAGCGGCGAACGACCTTGGCCCGCACGAATACGCCGCCCCGGTAAAAGGGGCGACGGGGATCATACTGAACGACCTGCTCCCGATGTTCCCCGAAGACGGCGGTGATTAATACTCACAGCTCAGCCGTGTCTATTGCCGAACGGCGCCGCTTGGGCTCGACCGACCAGCCTTTCGTAACCGCTTGTCCGAATGCCAAGCTTCGTATTGGCTGATCAATTGTCGATGAACGTCGCGAGCTTGCGCGAGCGAGCCGGATCGCGGAGCTTCGCAAGTGCCTTCGCTTCGATCTGACGAATGCGCTCGCGGGTCACGCCGAATTCCTTGCCAACCTCTTCGAGGGTATGATCGGTAGTGCCGCCGATGCCGAAACGCATGCGCAGGATGCGTTGCTCCCACGGGGTCAGATCTGCAAATGATCGTTTGCAGGCGCTTGGTGGTGATGGAGGCATTTTCAGCCTCTCCGTTCGCCAGTGCCTCGGGGTCTCCGTCCTCAAGTCTTTTCCGGCTTTAGGACAGGAATCGTACGCACAAGGCATCGCCGGACGGCGCCGCTCCGTCACCGCCACGACATCGGAGGCCGGAAAAGCCTTTTCGAGACCCTCTTCAAAGAGCCGCCTCCAGGCGCTGTCGTTCAGGCTCCTTCTGGGTTTGCTCCTGTTTCGACCTTCGAATTGGCCCTTCAATTCGGCAAGTCCGGCCACGCCGGCACGCGTTGATATGCATCAAAGACGCGTGAAGTCCGCTCAATGATAGATTGATGGTCGCTCGGTTTCGACGCGGCTCGTTCCCGGGTAGTGATCCAATGGCACACAAGCAAGTCCTCTTCCGCTCCGCCGCCCGCGAAAAGATATTGCGTGGCGCCACGCAACTTGCCGATGCCGTACGTGTCACGCTCGGACCGCGGTCGAAGGCGGTACTGATCGAGAGGAAGTGGGGCGCGCCGATCGTGTGCAACGACGGCGTGACCATCGCCAAGGAATTCGACCTTAAGGATCCGGAGGAGAATCTCGGCGCCCGCATGCTCCGCCAAGCGGCGGAGAAGACCGGCGACATGGTTGGTGACGGTACCAGCACCTCGACAATCCTGGCACATGCTATCTTTGCCGATGGAGTACGGAACGTTGTAGCGGGCGCGAGCGCGATCGACATCAAGCGCGGTCTCGATCGGGCGACCAAGTGCGCGGTCGAAGCCCTGAAAATGCTGTCGCGCCCGGTCAAGACCCGTAAGGAAACGGCGCAGGTGGCCGCCATTTCCGCCCACAACGACTCGGCGATCGGCGAACTCGTCGCCGACGCCATGGACAAGGTCGGCAGTGAGGGCGTGATCACCGTTGAAGAGTCGAAGACGACGGAAACCGCGCTAGACGTTGTCGAAGGCATGCAGTTCGACCGCGGTTTTCTGTCCCCCTACTTCATCACCAATCCCGAAAAGATGGAGGCGGTGATGGAGGATGTGCTGGTGCTGATCTCGGATCGGAAAATTGGCGTCCTCAAGGACCTGCTGCCGCTTCTCGATGAAGTCGTGAAATCCGGACGCCCGTTGCTTGTGGTGGCCGAGGACGTTGAAGGCGAAGCGCTGGCGACCTTGATCGTCAATCATATTCGCGGCACCCTCAAGAGCTGCGCGGTAAAGGCGCCTGGCTTTGGCGATCGGCGCAAAGCCATGTTGGAGGATATCGCGGTCCTGACCGGCGGGCAGGCCGTTTCCGAAGATATTGGTGTTAAGCTCGAACACGTGACCATCGACCAACTCGGGCGTGCCAAACGGATTGTCGTCGACAAGGAGAACACCACGATCATCGGCGGCTCCGGCGATCGTCGTCAGATCGATGGGCGCGTCGAGCAGATTCGGCGCGAAATCGAGAATACGACCAGCGATTACGATAAAGAGAAACTGCGGGAGCGGTTGGCAAAGCTCGCCGGCGGCGTCGCCGTGATCCGGGTCGGCGCCCCTTCAGAATCGGAGATGAAATCGAAGAAGGAGGCAGTCGACGATGCGATCAGCGCGACCAAGGCTGCCGTCGCCGAAGGGATCGTGCCCGGCGGCGGGTTGGCGTTACTGCGTTGCGTGGATGCGGTGGCGCAGGAAGAGACTAAATGCGAAGGCGACGAGAAAACAGGCGTGCAAATTCTCAAGCGCGCGCTCGAAGTGCCGACCCGCCAAATCGCGGAGAATTCCGCTGTCGATGGCGGTGTTGTCGTCGCGCGGATGCTGAACGGAAAAGGTAACGAGGGTTTTGATGCAGCACGCAAGGAGTATGTCGATCTGATGGAGGCGGGAATTATCGACCCGACCAAGGTCGTTCGCGTCGCTCTCGAAAATGCCGTCTCGGTAGCAAGCGTTCTACTGCTTACCGAAGCGACGATGACCGAGATTCCTGAGGATAGGAAAGAACGTGTCGTCGAGCCGGAAATGGGGCTCTAGGCAATCGGCATGTATTTTAAGTTAGATACTTCACCGTTGCAGCGAGCTGTACCAATAGGAGCAGGAAATGCAAACCCCGCCTGAAATCCAATTTCAAGGCATGGCCGGGACCCCGGCAATCGAAGAAGCCATCGCCACGCATGTGGCGCAACTCGAAGAGCGCTGGGGCCGTATCACCGCGTGCCGGGTCATACTGAAAGGGCCTGGTGAGCATCATCGCAAGGGCGGACTTTATGAGGTCCACATCCGTCTCGCGCTTCCCGACGGCCGCGAGGTGAACGTCGAGCGCACCCCGCCCGAGGACGAGCGGCATTCCGACCTCACCTTCGCGCTTAACGACGCCTTTAAGCACGCGCGACGGCAGCTCCAGGATCAGGTTCGCCGCGCCCAGGGCCAGGTGAAGGAACACGAAGGCCCGCCGATCGGCACGGTGGTGCGGCTCGATCCCTCCGGCGAGTTCGGCTTCCTCGAGACCAGCGACGGACAAGAGATCTATTTCCACCGCAACAGCGTGCTCGACGATGCATTTTCCCGCTTGGCGGTGGGCTCGCGCGTGACCTACGCCGAGGAACCCGGCGACAAAGGCACGCAGGCGTCGACCGTCAAGCTCATCGGCAAACATGCGCTGCGAACATGATCGCGCCGCCGGTCATGAGCCACGCAGGATGGGAGCATTTTCCCCACGACGCCGATATCGGCGTGCGCGGCTTCGGCGCGACGCCAGCGGCAGCGTTTGAGCAAGGGGCGCTTGCATTGACCGCCGTTGTGACCCGCGCACCGGTCGAGTCACTCCGTGCCGTCGAAGTCAAATGCGACGCGCCCGATCTTGAGCTGTTGTTTGTCGACTGGCTCAACGCGATCATTTACGAGATGGCGGTCCGCCGCATGTTGTTTGCTCGCTTTGACATCAGGATCGAGGGCACCATGCTCGCCGCCACGTTGTGGGGCGAACCGGTCGACGTCGCGCGGCACGCGCCAGCTTGCGAACCGAAGGGCGCAACCTACACGGCATTACGCGTCACGCGGGAAGGCGAAGGCTGGTCGGCGGCCTGTGTCGTGGACGTGTAGAAGAGCTGGGCCAATGGATACGAACTGCTTCACCCGTGTCGACGCGACCACCTGGCGCATCGAGCCGCACGGTGCGATGCGCGTGCCGGCGGTCATTTATGCCGACGAAAATCTCATCCGCGACATGGACGATAAGGTCTACGAACAAGCCGCCAACGTCGCGACGCTACCGGGGATCGTGCAAGCGTCCTACGCCATGCCGGATGCCCATTGGGGCTACGGTTTTCCCATTGGCGGCGTGGCGGCCTTCGATCCGGAAATAGGCGGCGTCGTGTCGGCCGGCGGGGTCGGCTTCGATATCTCCTGTGGCGTGCGCACGATGCTGACCGGTCTCAAGGTGTCCGACATCCTTCCGGTGCAAGGCGCGCTGGCAGACTCGCTGTATCGCCAAATCCCGGCCGGCGTCGGCAGCAGAGGTCCCATCGCGCTCGATGAGAGCGACATGGACGCGATGCTGGCGGGCGGCGCCTCTTGGGCGGTCGAGCGCGGCTGGGGCGAGGCGCGCGACCTCGAACGAATTGAGGAACACGGCAGGATGGCAGGCGCCCAGCCCGCCAACGTCTCCGAACGCGCCCGAGAACGGCAGCGGCGCGAGATGGGTACGCTCGGTTCGGGCAACCACTACCTCGAGGTTCAGGTCGTTACGGAAATCTTCGACGCCAAGGTCGCGGAGATTTTCGGACTTTCGCCGGACGACGTTGTCGCGACCATCCATTGCGGTTCGCGCGGGCTGGGTCACCAGATTGGGACCGAGTTCTTGAAGGAAATGCTGCTGGCGGCGAAGGCCTCGGGCATCGAGCTGATTGACAGAGAACTCGCCTGCGCCCCCATCGTCTCGGATGTCGGCCAACGCTATCTCGGCGCCATGCGTGCGGCCATCAATTGCGCGCTGGCCAACCGCGAAATCCTCGGCCATTACGCGCGCCGCGTTTTTGCTCATTTTTTTCCCAGTTGCGATCTGCAGCTCTTGTTCGATGTCTCGCACAATACCTGCAAGGTTGAAACGCACACGGTCGCGGGACGAGAGCGCGAGCTTTTCGTTCACCGTAAAGGCGCGACCAGGGCATTTGGGCCCGGGCACGAGAGCCTGCCCGACGCGTTGCGCCCCGTCGGCCAGCCGGTGCTCATCGGCGGCAGCATGGGGACCGGCTCGTACATTCTGGTCGGCGAAGCGACGGCCGAAAGCAAGGCGTTTGCTTCGGCATGCCACGGCGCCGGCCGGGCGCTGTCGCGGCACGCGGCGCTCAAGCAGTGGAGCGGACGCAAGATCGTCGACGACCTCGCGGAGCGCGGCATCCTCATCAAAAGCCCTTCGATGCGGGGCGTCGCCGAAGAGGCGCCGGGCGCCTACAAGGACGTGGCCGCGGTCGTTGCCGCGGCCGAACAGGCGGGTCTCGCCCGCCGCGTCGCGCGCCTGCGGCCGCTGATCTGCATCAAGGGGTGATCAGAGCGATCGACGTGCGCTCGCTGAGGTTAATGTCAGGCCGTTCCCGGCAGCGTGCGGACAAGATCCTTGAATCGGTCCCACTCCGTCGCCGTCCAGATTTCAGTATGTGCGTGACCGAACGTGCGAATGAGCGCCGATACGCGGGCCGCCGTCTCGATGTCGTTTGCGATGAAGACGTTGAGGTAATCGCACGGCCCCAGAACGGCATAGCTGCTGAGCCATTCGACATCGGGACATTCCTCGCGCACGCGTTTCATGGCATCGCGCTCAAGTTGCTCCAACCCGCGCGGCGCGCGAACCGCATCGGGGTTCAAACGTGTCAACATGATGAAAGTTGGCATGGCAAAATCTCCAGTGGGAAAAGGAAGACTAGTCGGATGCCCCCGGCACTTTTTGATTTCAATCAATAAAGGAAGAGCAGCCTCGATCGACGCAAAGTCGCCATCAATAACAGAAATAAGACTCTCCGAATTCTTTTGATTGAGATCAAAGTAGGCAGTCGGCTAGTGCGGATAATGACGCTACCGTCGTGCGGAGGCGAGATTGGCGAAGCAGAGGCCACGACTACATCGAGCTTGGCGAGGCTTGCATCCGGCAAGTCGAGGCTGCCGTCCTTGAGGATGTCGACCTCAATCCCTTTGAGAATGGTCAGGCCGTGCAGGCGCGCGTTCAAGCGATCGATCTCGCGGCCTTGCCGGCTGAGCCGCGTCCGATCGAGACCATGCGCCATGGCGACGCGGCGGCTGTGATCGGTCAGCGCAATGTACTCATAGCCGCGGGCCGGCGCCGCTTCGGCCATCGTTTCAATGGACGCCGTGCCGTCAGTCCAATCGGAATGAACGTGGAGATCGCCGCGAATTTCCGCGGGGGTTACCAGACGCGGCAGCTTGTTCGCCGCGGCAAGCGCGATCTCGCCGCGATCTTCGCGCAGCTCTGGAGGAATGAAGGATAGTCCGAGCTTTTTGCAGATTTCCTCTTCGGTGAGTCCGGCAATGCGCCGCTTGCCGGAAAACAGCCCGTACTCGTCGAGTTTCCAGCCGCGATGAGCGGCAAGACCGCGCAGCGCGATGTTGTGCGCCTGCGAGCCGGTGAAATGGAGCAGCGCGGCGCCATAGCTCTCCTCCAGTACGGCGCGCACATCGACCTGCAGGCCGGAGCGGAGCACAACGGTCGTGCGCGTCGGACCGTGCGCGAGAACCTCGGGGACGTTGTCGTAGCCGACGAGCTTATCGCCGACCGTCGCGCCATCCTTCGCAGTCACCACAACGTCCAGATCGCCGACCGGGTCGCGGCACCGGCGATAGCTGCCGGCAACGGCGACGCGGCCGCTATTGCGCAGAAAGCCAACCAGCGCGTCCGCTTCGGCTTCAGCGACCGGCAGCTTGAAGCGCTTCTTGGTCACAGGCTTTTTGAGCGCGGCGGAAAGCTTCTTTTCGATAATCGGCCCGAACCCGCGAAGCTCGTGCAATCACCCCGTTCTGACGACCCGCTCAAGGTCGGCGAGCGTGCTCACCTTGAGTTTGTCGTGCAGAAGCTTCACACGCTTCGGGCCGAGGCCCGGAAGGGTGGCGATCTCGCCGAGTTGGCCCGGCAGCTTCCGCTTTAGCGAGTCCAGCGGCGGGGAATGTCCGGTCTCGACGATCTCCGGAATCTTGCCGGCCAAGTCCTTGCCGATACCGGGAAGCTCGGACAGATCGCGTCCGGCCGCGAGCAGGCTTTTGACGCTTTGCGGCAGGCCTTCAATGGTGCGCGCCGCGCGCCAATAGGCGCGCACGCGAAATTGATTTTCTCCCTTGATTTCAAGGAGCTCTGCGGCCTGATCGAAGATCGCCGCGACTTCCGCGTTTCGCACCGGCACGGCCAGCACCTCCATGCTGGTCGTTTGTACCGCGCCTCCAATCCCTGCAATTTGATGCAGATCCGGACCCGCTGGCGGGCGTCACCTTACGAACCCGGCTATCATCGGTCTGTCCCAATGCGAGCATTCGCATGGACCGATTAAGCTTTTTTGGATGCGCTATGAGCGAGATTGCAACCGATATTTCCCATCACATCTGGGAAACGAAGTATCGGTACGCCGATCGCGGCCATGTCGAGCACGCCATCGCGGACACCTGGCGCCGCGTCGCCCACGCGCTTGCCGCTGTCGAGCCGAACAACGCCGGTGTTTGGGAGGAGAAGTTCTTCGCCATCCTGCAGGATTTCAAGTTCCTTCCTGGCGGCCGCATCCAAGCCGGCGCCGGAACGGCACGCAACGTGACGCTGTTCAATTGCTTCGTCATGGGTGCGATCGAAGACTCCATTCCCGGCATCTTCCGCGCCTTGCAAGAGGGCGCGCTCACAATGCAGGAGGGCGGCGGCATCGGGGTGGATTTCTCGACCTTGCGGCCGCGCGGCACGCCGGCGAAAAGCGCCGGCAATATCGCTTCTGGCGCCGTCTCCTTCATGGGTATCTGGGACGCCATGTGCGGCACCATCCTCTCCACCGGCGCCCGGCGCGGCGCCATGATGGCGACGTTGCGCTGCGATCATCCCGATATCGAGGAATTCGTCACCGCCAAGCAGCAGAGCGGACAATTGCGTCGGTTCAACCTCTCCGTACAAATCACGGACGCCTTCATCGCTGCGGTGCGCGGTGATGACGAATGGCCACTGGTGTTTCCGGCCGCCGCATTTGACGGTAGGGACGAAACGGTGCTGCGCGAATGGCCGGGCGAGGACGGGCCGGTACCTTGTCGCGTTACGCGGTACATCAGCGCGCGAGGATTGTGGGACCGCATTTTGCGCGCGACTTATGATTACGCCGAACCCGGCGTATTGTTTATCGACCGGATCAACCATCTCAATAATCTCTGGTATCGGGAGCGGCTTAGCGCCACCAATCCCTGCGGGGAAATTCCACTTCCGCCCTATGGCGCCTGCGACCTGGGTTCGCTCAATCTCACCCGTTTCGTCCTCTCGCCATTTACGCCCGGCGCGCGGATCGATTTCGATGGCATCGAGCAAACAACACAAGTCGCCGTGCGGCTGCTCGATAATGTGATCGACGCGTCACGCTTCCCGCTTCCTGCGCAGGCGGAGAATGCCCGCGGCTCGAGACGCATTGGCCTTGGCATTACCGGCCTCGCCGATGCGATGGTCATGCTCGGACTGACCTACGGCAGTGCCGAGTCCCTCGCTATGGCCGCCGATATCATGCGGCGCATCTGCCATGCCGCTTATCGGGCCTGCATTGCGCTGGCAAAGGAGAAAGGAAGTTTTCCTTACTGCGAGCGGGATCGTTATCTTAGCGGCGCTTTCATCCGCGACCTGCCCGACGATATTCGCAGAGGAATTGCCGACATCGGCATCCGCAATAGTCATTTGCTCGCCATTGCGCCGACCGGAACGATCAGCCTGCTGGCGGGAAACTTATCGAGCGGCTTGGAGCCGATCTTCGCCGCCTCCTACGAACGCAGCGTGCTTGCGGAGGACGGAACGCCGAAGGCGTTCATGCTTACCGACTACGCACTCAACTTATGGCGACAGACGACAGGCGCGGCGACGGGAGTGCCGAACGGCTTTGTCACCGCCGGCGAGCTTCCGTTCAAAGCCCATCTGCAGATGCAGGCGGCCCTCCAGCCTTTCGTCGACAATTCGATCTCCAAGACAATAAACGTTCCGAGAAACACGCCGTTCGAAGATTTCAGGCAGATCTACGACTTGGCGTATGACATGGGTCTGAAAGGCTGCACCACGTTCCGGCCAAATCCCGCGACCGGCGCGGTGCTGAGCGAATGGAACGGTGGCGTCGAGGCTCCGCACTGCTGTGTGGCCGAGCGCGAGGCCGACTAAGCGAATTGGGAAGGAATCATGGAGATGGATGAGTGCCCGCCTTTTCTCGAACGGTTGGCAATCGAGGGAGCGGGCAAAAAAGGCGCTTTAGATTTGTATTGCGGCGCGGATCTCCCCTCCTTGGCCCGGCGCGATGTGATCCGCATTTTTCAAAGGTCGATGTCGGTCGCGTCGGTCGACCGCGCGATCCGCCGTCTCGTCACAGACCGGCTGCTTGTCCCGTCCAACCCCAACGCCGACGGCGGCAGCGGTCATGTGTTCCGGGTCGACTCGGTTGTTTTCGATCCGGCCAGCCAGCTGCTGGATCTCGTGACGGATCCGCGCCGGCCGAGGCAGTAAGCCGGAGGGGTTTCAACAAATTGCAGCATAAGTGATGCGCGCGACGTCCATTGCCGATGGCCTCATCTACAATCGGTCGGCTGCAGCCGGTGCTTGGCCGTAGAGCAGCGGGTTCCTAATCAAAATTTTCGCATTCGCATCGGTACGCATACGTTGCAGAAGCGCCCGTCGTTATCGACGTTGCTAACGAATCCGCGTGTTTGTTACATATACAACAAACAAATCCATGCCTCTGCAGCGACAAGCTGAACGCGCTGGCGGCCGACTTTAGGTTGTGATAACATTAAAAAAGTTGGCGCGTAGGGGAGGGCCGCGACGATGAGCTATCTCGATCGGCCGAGGATTTATCTCGGCGGCACCTTTTTCACCGATCCCTCGACCGTGAACAATGACCCCTCGCACTACGACGAGGACGTGACGCGGCCGTCGCCGTGGCAAAATCCCAAGGGCCTGCATCGTTTCAAGTTCGTCGACGTGAAGGTGCAAGGCGCGATCGACGATCAGGGCCTGTTCGTCGAGAGCGACCCGGTTCTGGGCGTGACCGCCAACAGCACCGACCAGCCCTCGGCTGCCAAGATCGCCGATCTCGACGTCTATCAGCAGGGCGTGCCGACGATCTTCGGCTTCACTTTGCAGATCAGCGTCAACAGCGACGTCAACATTGTCGGCGCCATGGACCCCTGCTGCTGCAACGGCCTGTGGTTCCAGCGTGTGCTGCCGACACGCGGCTGGCAGTCGTGGGACGATTACGGCCATGCCAGCTTCGGCGGCGACACCTACGCCTGCGCCGTTTATCAGAGCACCCTGCGTATCAATCCCAGTACCTGGCCCGACACGGTCGGCGGCGTTCTCGGGGAGCTGCGCGAGGCGACCACGACCGATGCGAATGGCAACCTGTTGCTGTCGATCCGCATGGTGCTCGATTCCTACAACAACGTGCCCTGGCACGACGACTATAATCTTGGCCGCGTCGTCGCGACGCTTGGTCCGGTGCTGCCGGGCGAGGCGCCGCACATCCCGGGCGGCCGCTGGCTCGACCCGCGGCCGATCTCTCCGGCAAGCTCGCCGTGGTACTGGCCCTATTTCTACAGCGCGCCCTTCAAGTTCGTCCAACGCACGCCCGGCATCATGCTTCTGGTGATCGACATTGCTGATGCCGTCTGCATCCAAGAGCCCGGCGGGCCACCGGTTCCCCTCGGCGAGCTGTCGGCTACGCTCGGCGACGGCTCGACCGGACCGATCGGCCCCTTCCAGGTCACGCAAGACCTCTATCAGAACCTCGGCGGCATCATCGAATTGACGGTGACCGAGGCACAGTGGCAAGCGCAGAACCAGCCGCTCAGCCTGGTCACGACGCGCGACGACATCGGCGGGCCCGCGCTTTGGTCCGAGAAGCCGAGCGGAATTGTCTTCGACGCGATCGACCAGGTGTTCCGCTTGCCGGGCCACGCCGGCACGACCGCGACCGCGCGCGTGCGCGTCACGCAATGGGGGCAGCCTCTGGTCGGTTATCAGCCGGCGGTCATCGCCGTGCCTGTGGTGCGGACCAATCAGGGGGCTTCGGTGCCATGGAATGGGGGATATCAGGGCGATACCGCCCAAGCCCAGGGCGCGCTCGAAGCGCAGGCCAGCGCCGTCGATGCCAACGGCAATTGCACCGTAACCCTCACCGTGTTGGCCGACCCGGGTTACCGAACGCCGCAACTCGACGGCCAGCTTTATTTCATCGTCCTCTACGAGCCGCTGATCGGGCCGCCGAACATGAACAACGTGCCGCCGCGGCAGGAGTTGCTGATCTCGTGCGTCGTTTACTCGCAGTACCAGGTGCAGCCGACCTGGGAGACGGTCCAGGCGATCATGACGCCCTATATGAAGCTCTATCCCGGCATGACTGATCAGATCGATCTCACGCAGCAGCAGGCCTTCTTCACATTCGCCGTCAATCCTCCGTGGCAGGCCTACGACGGCGGCAACGTCGTGCCCTACGTTTTGCCCGACGGCCGCAAGATCGCTGCAGGCGCGATCCCGTATTACATGACGCGCGGGTTCAACGATACGCGCTACATGCCCGTGACGCGCGATCTGTCACCCGACAAGGTGCTGCACGTCTTGAGTTACATCGCCGATCTGCAGGAGCTGGTACAGCCCACACCGCCACCGCCTTCGGGAGGCGCGTCATGAATGCCACGCTGCCCTTCACGCTGCAGTTCCAGTTCATGCCCCAGCTGACAGGCATCACGCGGCCCGCGCTGCAGTCCTATTCATGGCTGGTTCACCCCTCGGGCAGCTGGTTCATGCTGGGTGGCCGCCGTGTCGGCCTGCACCGGTTCAAGACCAGCGGCGACAATTTCCCGGCACCCAACCAGACAGTGTGGCGCTGCGATCCTGAGAGCGGTTCGGTTTACGCGGTGGGCGATCTCAGTTGGCTCGATCCCGAGATCGGCGACCCGCTCATGTCGACCAACCAGCAGTTCTACTACGACCGCGACGCCGGCGAATGGCTGATCGTCGGCGGCTATGGCTACGACAGCAGGCTCGGTCAGTTTCGCACCTTCGACACGTTGCTGCGCGTTCCCGTCGTCCCGTTTGCCGCGACGATGCTCTCGGCGCAGACGGCGCAGGATAAATGCGCGGCTCTCAGCAACATCATCAGCGTGCAGCACGATCCCTTTTTCGCCGTGACGGGCGGCGCATTGCGGCGGTTGGGCAGCCGCTACCTGCTGCTGTTCGGCCAGTACATGGAAGCCTCCTATAATCCGTTCGTCGGCTCGGTCCAGCAGACCTATATCAACGCCGTGCGCTTTTTCCGCTTCGATCCGCAGCGTCGGGCCATCGGCATGGGCGAACTCACCTCCGCCGACCTTGACGCGCCGTTTCACCGACGCGATGGGCCGTACGTCGACACCATAGATCCGGTCACCGGACGACGGCGGGTCGCGGCGTTCGGCGGCGTCTTCCCGCCGGGCAAGCTCGATGGCTACATGAACCCGGTCTATGTCTCGCAGCGCGCCAATCAACTCGTGGCGACGACCGACCGCTCGGTGGCGCAGTTGTTCAACCAGTACGAATGCCCCGTCGTGGCGGTGTGGGATTCGCAACAAAGGGCCGTGTATCACACCTTCTTCGGCGGCATCAGCAGGTCCTGGTATTGGCAGACCGCGGACCAGCAGGCCATGTACAACACGGTGACCGCCGAGGGCCGCAATGACGGACTGCCGTTCGTCGCCGACATCGGCATCCTCACGCAAGGGGCCAACGGCACCTATGCGCAATACATCGCGCCGGCGCCGGTCGCAGACAATCGGCTGCACGGCGCCTCGACCGACTTCATACCCGTGCCGACCATTCTGAACCAAGCCGTGTCGCCGGAGGGGATCGTCGACCTTGCGCAGATCGCTCCCGGGAGTACGACGACCATCGGCTACATCTATGGCGGGGTCGACGCGGACTATCCGCTCCCCAAGATCCCCAACTACGGCACCCAGGCGACCAGCGCGCTCTATCGGGTGGTCCTGACCAACCTTCCTTCGAGCGGCTATATCCCGGCAAGCGAAGGCCATCTCGCCAACGGAGTCCTGTCGCCGGTCCAGCAGAAACGGTCGGCGACAAGAGCATGATCCGGACAGTGCCTGTCCCGGACGTGATCCGGGAGCGCGTGCCGGCTTTCTGAAAGATCAGAGCAAAAACAAAAACAAAATGCTCTGGCTGTTCAGCGACCGCCTTTCGACCCGTCCGGCGTAGACGATAGGGCGCGCTTACGGCAAGGTCGCCGCCGAACGGACAAGCGCGCTTTCGGCGTCGGGCGCGATCTCGCCCGCGAAGCCGAACGAGATTCCAACCACGGCGCGGACGGCCCCGTCCACCGCCATGACCGGCAGCGCGATTGCCGCGTGGCCGTCGACCAGTTTGGCCAGCGGCCGCACTTGGCTGCTGTCATCGACCTTGAGATTGCACGTCTGTACCGGTTTGCCGCGCGCCTGGGCCAAGCCTGCCATACCCTTGCCGCGCGCCACCACCGTTACGGCTGCCAGGACCGGTGGCGGGATATTGAGTGCGGCGGTGAGATGCAGGTCGTCGTCGCGCACGCGATGGACCGTCCCCGCAACGCCGCGCTCGCGTGCGATGAACGCCTCCAACCAGCGCAGGTCCTCGGGCTCGATCGACATGGCTTCCCCCGATTAGGTTGCTCCGGCGCCGACCATCTCGCGCAGGGCTGCGCGCGTGCGGTCGGTGAGCGAGGTGAAGGCCAGCCGGAAGCAGCCATCCGTTGCCTCCGCCGGCCGCGGCAGGACCTTGCCGTAGGCGTGGAGCGCCCCGTCAGCGCCGCCGGGAAGCGTCAGCCGCACGTCGGTCAGCGCTTGGGGCGCGTCGCTTCGCAATTCCGCCTCCCGCTCCGACAGCGCCTCCAGCAACGCCTCGACCTCCTCGTCGCCCACCTTCTTGTCGCTGACCACGACGTATCGAACCTTCAGCGGAGGCGACAGCCGCGTCAACACACCGTCCTGCATCGGCAGACGCGTCGCGTACTTGCCGCCGATGCCCCGCACATAACTGATCGTCACCGGCTCGTTGACCCCCTTGGGCTCGACGCGCACTTCGGCGGCGATCTCCAGGATCGGCCCGACCGCCGCGCGCGTGCTGGGCGAAACCAACACGTCGCCCTGCACTGAGTAGCCCTCGATGCGCGCCGCCAGGTTCACGTGGCTGCCAAGCACGGTATATTTGGCGCGCTTCTCCGAGCCGACGCTGCCGACGATGACTTCGCCGGTGTTGAGCCCGATCCCCATGCCGATTGGCGGGTAGCCTGCCGTCGCGTTCATCTGGTTGACCCGTTCCATCGCGCGCTGCATGTCGATGGCGCAGGCGACGGCGCGGGCCGCATCGTCGCCACGCGAGGTCGGCGCGCCGAAAACCGCGATAATGGCGTCGCCGACGAAGTCGATGATCGTCGCCTGATGCGCGGTCAGCACCTCGGTCATCACGCCGAGATAGGTGTTGATCAGTGCGACCACTTCCTCCGGATGCAGTCCTTCGGCAAGGGTTGTGAAGCCACGCAAGTCGGAGAACACCAAAGTCACAAGCCGCTTCTCGCCCGCCGGCCCCGCACCCTCGCTCGCCTCGAGCAGCAGCTCGACGATCTCGTCCGAGAGGTAGCGGCCGAAGGTGCGGCTGATGAAGCGGTTGCGCGTCTCGAGCTGCGCGGTACGCAGCCGCACTTTCTCCTCGAGCTGCTCGTAGAGCTCGGCATTGGCGATCGAGACGCCGATCTGGCCCGACAGCAGCTTCAGGATCTCGATGCGTTCCTCGGTGAAGGCGCCGACCGCCAGATTGTTCTCGAGATAAAGCACGCCGGAAGGCTCGCCGAGATAATGCAGCGGCACGCACATCACCGAGCGCACCCCGTTGCGCGCCACATGCGGGTCGCTGTGGAAGCGCACCTCGGTTGACGCATCCGCCAGGATCAGCGGTTCGCCGGAGCGCACCACGAAATTGACGATGGACCGCGCCAGGTCCTGGTAATCGTCGAGTGAAACAGACTGCAGGAGCTTCACCTCGCCCTGCGCGGTGATCTCGGCCTGCACCAGCAGCTGTCCGTCGCGCGTCAGCAGCAGCGCAGCTCGTTCGGCGCCGGCATTCTGCCGCACGATCGTCATCAGCTGCCGGAACAGCTCCTTCAACTGCACCTCGCCCGAGATAGCCTGCGCCGCCTTGAGTACGGTTTCGAGGTCGAGCGTTTCGCCGGCGCGCTCCCCGCGTTGCCGCAGGTCGGCCGCACCCGCATCGAGCACGAGGCCGCCCATCAGTTTCTCATGACGGCGCTTGAGCTCGGAGGCGAGCGCGCGCGCACCCCAGCGGTGATAGCCGAGCGTGGCTTCGCGCAGGTGAAAGCTCGCGGTGCGCTCGGCGCCCCGACTGAGATGAAGCTCGCCGGCGAATTGGTGCGCCAGGGCCTGCACCTGTTGATAGCCCGCCTGCTCCGCCGCGTCGATCGCCTGGTCATAGAGCCGCGCTGCCGCTTCGAGGCCGCCGGCCGTTCGCCGCAACTCGGCCTCGAGCAGGTATTGTTTGTGGCGGAACGTGCCCGGCGCGTCGGCCGCCCATTTTCGGAACAACCGCGCCGCTCGCCGCACCGCGCGCCGATGGCCGAGCCGCGCCGGCCCTGAGGCCTTGTCGCACAGCCGCGCGTGCAACAGGCCGGTCAGGAAATGGTGTTCCGCCGCGTGCTGCATCCCGGGCGAGTCCTTGAGCAGCTTTGCCGAGGCGCGCGACGCTTTCAGCGCTTCGTCGTATCGGCCCCACAGCAGCAGCGTCAGCAGCTTGTCGACATGGTAGAAGTGCGCGAAGTGCGGTGAACCGTAGCTGCCGAGCGTTCCCTGGAACGCCGCCTCGTCGAACGCCGCATCGGAGAACGAGCCCGGGCCGGCGGTCTCGCCGCGCAGGTTGGCCACGGTCTGGCGAATGGCCTGCATGGTGCCGATGTTGTCGGTCGTCTGCACGCGCCGCAGGAATTCCTCGAAACGCAAGGACATCGCCCGCACCGCTTCGAGCTCGGCGCCGCGCATCAGCATGTTCTGCACGATGCCGCTACAGGCACAGCTCGCATGGAAGAAATCGCCGGCATCCACGCCGGCCTCGTAGGCCCGATTGAACACCTCCTCGGAGTTGGCCAGGCCCCGGATCCAGCTGTTGGCGAAGTAGCCGTAGACAAAGGTCGTCTCGGCGCGGATGCGCTCGTGCTTGAAGCGATCGACCAGCGACAGCACGAGCTGGCCGAACGCGTCGCCGACTTTGTGGTTGCCCAGCACGCCGCCGCGGAAGATCACGCCATAAGCCAAAAAGCCGATCGCGGTGTCCTGGGTGTAGCCGTATCGCAGGCTCAAATAGACAATCCGCGCACAGATCAGCACGCAAAGCTCCGGCCGTAGCTGATAGGCCGACTTGGCGACCAACGCCATGAAGCGGATGGCGAGCCGCAGCCTCTCGTCGGAGAGCTCCGGCAGATCGAGCAGCTCCATCGGCTCGCGCTTGCCGATGAGTTGCAAGATGCGAAGATGGTCCCAGATCAGCACCGGGGGCGAGAACTTGGCGGGTAGCCGGATGCCCAGCATGCGGGTCGCCGTGAGCCCGGTCGCGAAGGCGCGATCGAACCGCGCTTTGTTGGTGTAGAATTGGATGTGGCGCTCATGGACTTCGGCACGCTCGAAATCGTCGCGCGCGAGCGGCGCGGCAGCCTCAAAGAATGTCTCCGCGGCCTGGTCGTCGCCGGCGAGATGCTCGCATTCGGCGCGCTCCAGGCTGAGCTCGAACACGAGCCGCTGCGGCGCGTCTTGCGGCAGGACCTCCATGCCCGTCGACACGAACTCTTTAGCCGGCAGGTAGGCGGTCGAATGTCGCGCCCGGACAGCAGCGGCCAGGTTGAGGCGCGCCAGCGTCAGCTGCTCGTCGCGGTCGTCGCTCAGCGCGCGCGCGAAGTTGAGGTGCTGCAGGATTTCGAATAGCCGGTCATCGCTTTCTGGCGCGTCGCAGTCGGCGAGCAGGCGGCGGCCGATGCGTAGCCGCACCTGACGCGCCTCCTCGACCTCCATCAGCCGATAGGCCGCCTGCTGCACGCGGTCGTGCTGGAAGCGGTAGCGCAGGCGCCCGGCCGATCCCTGCCCGATCGCATCGATAAGTCCCTGCTCGAGCGAGACCTGCAGGCTTTCGGCGAGTGCCTCGGGGCTGCGTTCGGACACTGTGGCCAGCATGTCGAGGTCGAAGCTGTTGCCCACGCAGGCCGCGATTTGCAGGATCTCCTGCGCCGCCTTGGGCAGCTCGCGCATCCGTCCGTTCAGGAACTCAACGACGTTCTCGGTGATCTCGCTGGCGCGGATGGCCTCGAGGTCGCAGGTCCAAACGCCGGCAGCCGAGCTGTAGCGGATCGCGCCGTCGAGGTGGAGCGCCCGTAAAAGCTGGTTGATGAAGAATGGGTTGCCCTGCGTCTTCTGCTGGATGACCTCGGTCAACTCACTGACGAGCGCGTCGTCGCGCACCAGAGTGTCGGCCACGATGAGCCGCGTCGTCGCGACCGACAGGGGGGCAAGGAATACCGTCTCGATCGGAACTGTGGCGCCGCGCAGCCGGTCGACCGCCAGAGCAAAGGGGTGCGATTGGCCGACCTCGTTGTCGCGATAGGCCGAAATCAGCAACAGCGGCCCCAGCCCGCGGTCGAGCATGGTGGCCTCGATCCATTCGAGCGTGGCCGAATCGGCCCACTGCACGTCGTCGAGCAGGAGGCAGAGCGGATGCTCCGGCTGGGCAAAGGCCTGGACGAAGGCGCGGAACGCCTGCCGGAAGCGGTTCTGTGATTCCAGCGGCGGCAGTTCGGGCACGCGCTCCTGAGGCCCGATCAGCCGTTCGAGCTCCGGGATCGCCTCGACCATCACCTGCGCGATCGATCCGAGCGCCTGCTCGATCCGCGCGCGATGCTGGCGCAGGCGGTTGTCGGGCTCAGTGAGTACTTGGCGCACGAGGTCGCGGAGCGCTTCGATCAGCGAGGCGAGCGGCACGTTGCGCTTGAGTTGGTCGAATTTGCCCGCGATGAAATAGCCCGCGCTCGCCACGATCGGCTTGTGCACCTCGCTCACCAAGCTCGACTTGCCGACGCCCGGTTCGCCCGCCACGAGCAGGAGCGTCGGCGCCTCGTCAGCCGTGGTGCGCCCGAACGCGGCGAGGATGGTTTCGATCTCGGTCTCGCGGCCGTACAGCCGCTCGGGGATGTGGAAGCGGTTGGGAACGTCCGTGCGCGCGATCTCGAAAGCCGCGATGCTGCCGTCGGGCCCCAGCCCGCTGTGGCAGGCCCTGAGGTCGGCCAATAGGCCGGCGGCGCTCTGGTAACGCAGCTCGGGTGCCTTGGCGAGCAGCCGCAGCACGATCGCCTCGACCACCGCCGGCAAGGCGGGCCGCGCCGCGCGCAATGGCGTCGGCGCCTGCGCGATCAATTGGTGGATCAGCGACAGCCGTTGGTCAGCCGCGAAGGGCGGAGCCCCGGTGAGCATCTCGTAGAAGCTGGCGCCCAGTGAATACAGATCGGTCCGGTAATCGACCGACCGGTTCATGCGTCCGGTCTGTTCCGGCGACATATAGGCGGGCGTGCCCTGGAGCGAACCGGGACTGCGCACCTCGACCGACTCGCGCGGGCTGAGTGAAGCGCGGTCGAAATCAATGAGTGTGATGTTGCCGGTCGTGCTCGAGACGATGAAGTTCTCCGGGCAGATGTCGCGGTGTATGGTCTCGGCATCATGAACGGCCGCTACGGCCTCGGTCATTTGCAGGGCCAGCCGCAAAAATTCATTCAGTGGCAACTGTAGCTGCGACAGGTGCTCGGCGAGGGTAACGCCCTCGACCGGCTCGAAGAAGAGCGCTACGCCAGTGCCGTACGGCTCCTGCGCTTGCAGCCGGCGGCAACGGACAGCGCCGTCGAGGCGCTGCAGTATCTGGACCTCGTTGCTCAGACGCTCGCAGACCGCGTTCGGCGGCCGGTTGCTGTTGGGGACCTTGGCGACGAGTGGCAAGCCGTCGCTGCTCCGGACCGCGAGGTAGACCGATAGGTCCCGCCCCTGATGCAGGGCGTCGCGCACCTGGTAAGGCCCGATATGGAAAGCCATTCAATTCGCTCCGTCGCGCCAAGCGCGGTCGTCGCTGCCTGATAGCCTGCGGATGTTATTCCAAAAGCCCTGCTCCTGGAAGTTGAATAGTAGAGCGCCCCGGGAACCCCCTCCGGCTTGCACGCGACATCATCTCCAGTTCGACGGCGACCCTGGGTACGGGCTGAGCTCAGCCGGCTTTTGTAGAACCGGCGATAAAGCGGTACACCGGCTCCGGCAGGGGCCGGCCGGCGGCATGGCGTTCGGCGACGAAGTCGACCAGCATGTTGATCAGTTCGGGATTGCGGCGCTCCGCGAGGCCGACGATGAGCTCGATTGGCTCACCGACGAACACGCATTTGACCACCATCTGATTCCACGCCGCCTCATCGAAATGGTCGGACGGATAGGGATTGCGACAGGCGATAGCGGCGAAAACCAGTGCGCTCGACGACCGCACGCCTTCGCGGGCCCGCCCATGTAACGCTGCGCCGGCGGGAAAAACGGCGAACCCCTTCAGGTAGGCGACGTGTTCGTTGATTTCCGCGCTGCGGCATAGTTGGTCAACGAGCGCCGCGAAGCGATCGTCGTCGCCGTGATGCGTCGCAAGCAGGAGCGCGACCCGGGCGGCCTCGTCGCTCGCCCAGAATTGTGGCTGCCAGCCGGGGCGCAGCTTTTGTGCCGCCGCCAAATCAACGGTCGATAGATCGAGCGCACGCCGCCCGAATTTACGCCGCGCCAAGCCGAGCGCCATCGCGAGGCGGCGCGAATCGAGGCCGTGGTTCTGCCGCTCGATTTCACTATCGAGCCAAGCGAGCGGTTCGGTAGGGGCGACACCGGCAAGCCATCGCCGCAGGAGCGTGATCGCCGCGGCGGGTTCGGTTCGTGATGGCGCAGTTTGGTCAAGCACCGGTGCTCGCATCCGTCACGTTCCCGGAATAAATCTCTGTAACGCCAAAGTCGCGGGGAAACCGAGGACGGCCGCGAGAGCCGGCTCGAGGGCGCCTGCGCTCGCCAACATGGCCGCGTCGACAAGCGAAATTCCAGCGATCAGGATGCCGACCGCGCGCGACACCGCGCCGAACGTCGGTCGCATCGCCAAGAGATAGACCGCATACGTGGTCGCCGCGAGCAACGCGATATAAATGACGGCCGGGCCAAGCCCGTCGCCCAGAATCGGCAGGGTCAGTAGCATCGGCGCCGCCAGCAGCAAGAGCGGCCAGAGATTGCCGATCCGGTCGAGATTTTCCTGCCGCGCGGCATAAGTGAGGCCGGCCACATAGCCGAGCAGGGCGATCGCCGGGATCACGACAGCCTGCGGTACGCTGCGCGTTGTCGCCGCTGCGGCCACGCCATAGACCAGCGCGCGGCAGAGGCCCATGATCAATGGCGCCGATGGATTGCCTTTGTGGAAGCGATCATACGCGACGATGACGAGCGCGAGCAGAATACCGGTCCAGGCCGCTGCGGCGCTGGTCAAGCCAGACAGCACGACAGCGAGGACAAGCATGCCGGACCCGAGAGCAAATACCGCGGTCGCCGTGATATCGCCGGCAGGAATCGGTCGGCCGGGCCGTTCGCGCGCGTCGATGGCCCGATCGAAATAATCGTTCAGATACATGCCGCCGATATAGAACAGCGAGGCTGCGACCAAAGCTGTGCCGAAACGCCAGTCGGACAAGACGCCACCGGCAAGCACGGCCCCGGCGAGCGTGTCGGTCCATACCGTCGGCAGGTTGGACATGCGGCCGAGCTTCAACAGTGTCGCGAAGCTGTCCGACTTTGCCGCGACGTTCATGACGGCACCGCGAACGATTGAGAATTACTGCTTTATTTTGAAACCCGCCGCTGTCATAGTCAAATCCGCAATCGAGAGATGAGCGGCGATGCATCCGACGCTTGTGCTGGTGATCGTCGGCCTGACACCGCGTCATCTTGGATCCCATACGCCACGTTTGTCTGCGTTGGCGCGCGCCGGCGCGATGCGTCCGCTCCGTTCCATTACGCCGGCGGTGACCTGCGCGGTGCAGGCAACTTTCATGACCGGCACGCTGCCACGCGAGCACGGCATCGTCGGCAATGGCTGGCTGTTTCGTGACCTCATGGAGGTGTGGCTGTGGCGGCAGTCAAACCGGCTCATCGCGGGCGAAACGGTCTGGGAAGCCGGCAAGCGGCGCGACCCCTCGTTCACCTGTGCCAATCTGTTCTGGTGGTACAACATCGCGGCATCCCATGATCTCGGCGTCACGCCGCGGCCGATCTACAAAGCCGACGGGCGCAAGCTGCCGGACTGTTATACAAAGCCGCTGGAGCTGCGTGAGGAACTAACGGCCCGCTTGGGCAGGTTTCCGTTATTCCAATTCTGGGGACCGGGGACCTCGATCGCCGCCTCGCGCTGGATTGCGGAGGCCGCCGTCCATGTCAGGCGTACGCGCAGGCCGACACTGACGCTCGTTTATCTGCCGCATCTCGATTACGATCTGCAACGCTTCGGACCCGACGATCCGCACGCGGCCGTGGCCCTGGCCGAGATCGATGCCGTCGCTGGCGAGATCATCGCCGACGCCGAGCGCGATCATACCCGAGTGATCGTTCTGTCCGAATACGGCGTCACGCCGGTTTCGACGCCGATTCACGTTAATCGCGCGCTGCGTTCCGAAGGTTTGCTGCGGGTCCGCGTCGAAGACGGCGGTGAGTTGCTGGACATCCCGCAGTCGCGCGCCTTTGCGGTCGCCGATCACCAAATCGCTCACATTTACGTTTCGGAATCCGGTCTTGTTGAACAAGTCAGCAACATCGTGGAGTCGCTGCCGGGGGTCGATTGCGTCCTCGATCGCGCCGCGCAGGCCGCCTTCGGCCTCGATCATCCGCGTTCGGGCGAGCTTGTCGCCGTGGCGCGGGCGGACGCCTGGTTCACGTATTACTATTGGCTCGACGACCGTCGGGCGCCCGATTTCGCGCGATTGGTCGAGATTCACCGCAAGCCCGGCTACGACCCCGTCGAGCTGTTCGTTGACCCGGCGATCCGGTTTCCCAAATTTGCCGTGGGCCTGCGGCTCGCCAAGCGCGCGCTCGGACTGCGCACGCTGATGGATGTGGTCCCACTTGATGCGACGCTGGTGAAGGGCTCGCATGGCCGTCCGATCGACGATGCAAATGCCGGGCCGCTGTTCATTTCCAGCGAGGCCCGGCTCGTCGCTGATGAAACGATCGACGCGACCGCGATCAAGCAGACGATCCTTGCCCATATCTTCGAGGGCTAGGTTATTCCTGACATCATGATGGCCGATACGTAAGGGAAACAAGCAACGATCTTGAACGCGCAATGACTTCTCTCGTAAGCTGTCGTGCGCTAATCCGAAATTGCGGAGGCGAAGATGGCCGAACAAGACGGCGCGAACGGCGCTCATACGAATGGCGGTCAGAGCAGCACGCTTGTATGCCCATGCTGCGGCTCGCATCTCGCAATGACCGCGGACGGATCGAATGCAAAGCTCGATGCGACCTCGGCATCCGTGCCGCTTCCCATCGGAACAATGTTCGTCGATCCGCATGCGCATATGATCTCGCGCACCACTGACGATTACGAGGCGATGGCGCGCGCCGGGATCGTCGCCGTGATCGAGCCTGCATTTTGGGTCGGCCAGCCGCGCACCAATCTCGGCTCTTATATCGATTACCTGGCCGCCATCATCGGCTTCGAGAAATTCCGCGCCGGCCAGTTCGGCATCCGCCACTATTGCTGTGTCGGACTCAATGCAAAGGAAGCTAACGACGAGGCGCTGGCCGAAGCCGTCATCGAGGTGCTCCCGCACTTCGCGATCAAGGATGGCGTCGTCGCTATCGGAGAAATCGGCTATGACGAGCAAACGGCGTTGGAAGACAAATATTTGCGGCGACAAATCGAGATCGCCAAGGAGTTCGACCTGCCGATCATGATCCACACCCCGCATCGCGATAAGAAGCGTGGCACCACCCGCACGATGGACGTACTGACAGAACATGGTTTCGATCCCAGTCACTGCGTGATCGATCACAATAACGAGGAGACCGTGCAGGAAGTGCTCGACAGGGGTTTCTTCGCCGGCTTCTCGATTTATCCAAGCACCAAGATGGGCAACGAGAGAATGACGGAAATCGTGCGCCACTATGGGTGGGAGCGCGTCATTGTCGACTCCGCCTGCGACTGGGGGGTGTCCAATTCGTTGGCCGTGCCGAAGACGGCGGCGCTGATGGCGCAGCGTGGAATTGACGCCGAGGCCATCCGCCAGGTGACGTACGCCAACGCGCTTTCGGTCTACGGTCTTTCCGGCTCGATGCAGGAGAGCGACTGGCTCGATCCGTCGCCGATCGACCAACGCAGCCTGTTCGAAGGAAACAGCGTCCTACGCGGCGGTCAGGCTCCGCGTATCGAAGCGCCGCGTCGCTCTCTCGATAATCTGCGCATCACATGAGCGCGTCCAATAAATCGGATCCAGTTTATAAGCTAGGCGCGAAACCGACGACACCGACGGGCTCCGCCGACCAAATAAGGTGACGGCTGCACCTGCAGCTTGCCCCCTCCAGTCGCGTTTGACACACCGCCAACCGCAGGAGGCGCCGTCAAAACGGCTTGCATCGGCCCAGGCTCAACGCAATTATTCCTATTCTCACGGCCGCCGGCTCTCATCCTGATTGCCGCGCCGTTCTCATCCAGATTGTCGCGCTATGGCCCCATTCAGGGTTGGGTTTCGTAGGCAGGTATGTCCGTCGGAATCGGCGCCCATGCGTGCTTTTGCTTTGTCCAAACAACGGCTACCGGTTGCAAATCTTCGGCGTCGGCCAACGCGCCGATTGCGACGCCTATAAAACCCGGCCGAAACTCCGCCTCCCAGTAAACCGTCGATCCGCATTCAGGGCAAAAACGTGAGCGCAGCCATCGCCCAGCGTCTGACGTCCGCATAAACATCTTCTCTTGCCCCGCGATCGACGTGACCTGAGCCTGCGGAAAATATGCGCCAACGCCATACACGGAGCCTGTTCGCTTCTGACAGGCCCCACAGCAGCAAATGGATACTCTGACCGGGTCGCCTTCGCACGTAACTTTCAACTGGCCGCACGAACACGAAGCGATTCTCGAGACCATATTACCCTCCGATCCATCTTCAAGCGGATTTCCCATATTAACGCCGAACCGGCACGAATTTTTGCTGTTTTCCCAGCCTCTGGCAAGCCGGACTGGCGGCCCGAATGACGGCCGTGACTTCAGACCCAGGAATCGAATTCGTGCTCGACGCCGTGCGCTTTACACCAGTCTCGGAACGCATCGACCGCGCCCAACTGTCCCGCGAACTTCTCGCGCAACAGTCGAAGACGAGCTTTGGCAGCGACGGCGGCGCCACGCGCACCCAGAATTCGTACTCGTCCTCGCCCCAGAATGTAGTGACGGTGGGGCCGATGTCCTGCGCGTCCATCTTGATCGCACCGTCGTCCTCGAGGGTCAGACGCACGGAGCCGAACTCGGTTCCCTCCTGCCGGGCGATTTCAATCACGTGGCTGGCCATGCTGCGTCTGCCTCACAAGAGTCCGAAGCAACGATTATAGTACCCCAATGGCGCCCGGTGGCTCGTAGCGGAGGGCCGAATTTCGGCTGCAGACGGTCGCTTTCGAGGAGCAACGGACCTACGCGAACCTGAGCCCCTGCCGGCGGCGGCGCTTTTGACCCATCTCTGCCATTCAGCACGCGCATTTTTGGCAACGCACAACACGTCAGCCGGCCATCGCCGCCCCCGGGATTCGTAGAACGACCAGAACAAAAAGTGATAGTTGTTTTCTTTCAGCGGGTTAGCGGCTAAGCTATTGACCCTCGGGCACGATCTCCGCCGCATCTGGCGTCATTCGACCGCATTCGACCGCAACCGCCGCGACGAGGCCGGGAAGGCGTGCGACATATCCGCGACTAATTTGATAGTCTCGCGACAGACAGCTCCCGTGCTCTAAAACAAACATAGCTAAACGTCTTCGCGCTTGTCCTGATCACGCATCAGCCAATACACGCCGCCAAGCGCCAGGATCGCGGCAGCAAGCGCAAAAAGCTGCTGGACGTCCGTTACCGACATATCCATGATCATTAGCTTTCGTACGATCGCGAGCAGCGCGATAAGAATGACCGTGCGAACCTGCACCACCCCTCGATCGCGTTCTGCAATCACCAAAAGGGACCGTTCGAATTCGAGCGCGATGATTACCGTGAAGATCATTCCGAACACTACCTGGAACGCGGAGTAATCGGTTGGATCGAAGCTGCTCGCACGAACACTCGCGAAAATCTTCAGCACAGAGTCCATACCGCAAGCACGACCAAGATGGCGATCAGGGCACTGAGAATGAAGATTACGGCGTGCTCAAACTTCTGGTAGAACGACAGTTGCTTCCACCGTGCACGCACTTCCGCAAACTCGTTAGTCATGCGCATCGTCGCCTCCATCTTCATGCCGCTTGCGCTGCTCGATAGGCGTTGGTGGCATGCGCGTGCCCCGCTTGGGCAAGAGAGGCCGAATTTTCTGCGTCATTAAGGTCGATCAACGCATCAACCACCTCATCCAAACGCGAGGGCTCGCCCTGCGGCATTCCTTCCGTCATCGCGACCTCGATGAGATAGGCGTCCAATACCCACCGGCGCAGAATTTCACGCTTCTGCTCCGTGGAAAGTTTCGGATCGCGCACCACTTCATCCGGGCTGGCAAAGCAAGCCGCGGGATTGACCAATGCGCGATCGGTTTCGGCGGGATATCGCCCGGTTTCCGATCCGAGTGTGCTTTCGACCCATTGCAGCCGCCAGGGCTTGCTCGCCGGCCGGCTCCGTTCGCGGCGGTATGCAGTCGAAGTTGCGTGGGATTTTGCCATTGCGACGTCTTCCAATCCATGCACGACGAATGTGAGCCCCTGCCGGCGCGCATACGCGATGGCCGCTTCCGCCGTCGGAAAGGTCAGTTCGACCTGTGTCAGCGTGTCATCGCCGCCGGTCCATCCCATGAGCGGTTCGATGAACGGCGGCGAGCGGCGCTCGAAGCGGAGCTTCCACGACCGCGTGTTCGCCCGTCCCGATGTCATCGCTGACCGTGCCGGGCGATAGATCACCGCAATGGCATCCGGCGGAAACGTCGAAGGCGTGAGCGAGACTTGCGGGACGCCGACCCGGTCTCTCCACTGTTCTGTTGCGCTCATGATCGGCTCTGGGAGCATTGTTCGATACATCGGCGGGAGCGGCGCGCTCCCGCCGATGGTGTCCCCTCAATTGCTGTTGATCGGGATGCGCTTGGCCTGCTGCTGCGCTTCCGGCAGCTTCGGCAAGATCACCGTGAGCACGCCATTGCGGAACGACGCGCTGACCTTGTCTTCCTCGATGTCTTCCACCGGAACACGACGCTCGAAGCGGCCGTAGTAGCGCTCGCTGAACAGGCGATCCTCGTCTTCCCTCTCAGTCTTCTTCTCGCCTTTGATGACGAGCAGGCCGTCTGACAGCTTGACCTCGACATCCTTCTCCTCGAGGCCCGGCAGTTCGGCGATGACTTTCATTTCCTTGTCAGTCTCGCTCACCTCGATGTTCGGCCAGGACAAAGCGCGGCTGAAGACGCGGTCGAACCCGAATGGCGCGATGTCGAACCCGCGGAACGCCTCGTCGAACAAGCGATTCATCTCGTGATGCAGGGGAAGGAAAGGGTTTCCGTCCTCGGCACGTCGCACTGGAACAAGGCCGCTTCGGTTCCAGGGAATGAGATCTCTGACATTCATGGTCACACCTCCTTTGTTAGCTCCCGGCGCGCGGCCAAGCCGCGTGCGGGAAACCCGATCAGGCCTGCAGCGGCGGAGGCGCTCAGGCCGCCGTTTTTTGCTCGATTTGGTGCTTGTCTTGGCCGCTGATATCGGACTTGATCTCGATCCGGCGCGGCTTCATAGCTTCCGGTAGCTCTCGTACCAAGTCGATGTGCCGCAGCCCATTCTCGAACGATGCGCCTTTCACCTCAACGTAGTCGGCGAGAGTGAACTGGCGCCAGAACGGACGGCTGGCGATGCCCTGGTAGAGGTACCCGCGATCAGCGTTGTCTGCCTTGCGGCCTTCAACGGTGAACGTGTTCTGCTCCGCCGTCACGGTGATCTCGTCCGGCTTGAAGCCAGCCAGAGCCAGCGAGACGCGATAGCTGTCCTCACCTATACGCTCGATGTTGTAAGGCGGGTAATTATCCCCGTCCGTCAATGTCAGCGATTCGTCGATGAGGTCGAACAGGCGATCGAACCCGACGGTCGACCGCCGGAGGGGAGTGAAGTCGAAGTTCCTCATAGCCACATCCTCCACTGAGCAACATGGATACGAGGGACGCCCAAAGAGCCGGGCGCCCCGGGGGAATTTGCCGATCCCTTTGACGGCGATCGGCGAGCATCGATTTAGGTGCGCTGTTCTTGCCGTCAAGAGGTACCCTCGGCCCGAGATTCAAAACCAATTGCCGGTGTCGGTAGAACCCTTCTCCGGGCCCCGTCATGGTTCCGATCGCGACCCGCGGCTCCGAACCTTCGGTCTCCCGGCCTGTCCTCGCTGGTGGCGCTTTCGTCGAGCGCTTGCAGGGCGTCGATCACGTCGTCGAACCGGACAACATAGTTCGATCCGGGCATCTGCCGCAGAGTAGGAATGGATTCGACGGCACAGGCATCGGAGGCCCATGAGGCCAGCACTGCCCGCTTTTCGGCGACGGTAAGCGTAGGATCTCGCACCACGTCGCCGGGGTGTCGGAAAAAGCGGTTTGGCTGGAGGAGCTGTCCGAGCTCGGGTTCGAACGCCTCGATGGCGGAACAGGAAGTGATCTTCTTGAGGGCGTCTGACATTGTTGGCCTCGAGTTTCTTTTGTCTCCTTTCCGAAGAGTTATATGCGCGGCAGTATGATTTAGTTCGGCGCCGGTCGCGTGCAAGACCGCTCCGAGCGGGGAGGAGGCGGGCGAATTATTCCGCCTTTGCAGGTCTCCACAATCAGGTATGATCGCACGACCACCAGGTGTGATCGTATGGCGAAAACCCAGTGCCTTTTCAAGGTGGCAGCGCCGAACTCAGGCAAGCGAAAGATTTTTGAAAAAGGGTTCTTGAGCTCCGTTCTTCCCCTCCTATTTCACTTCGGCCTTGGACCGGAATTGTCCCGCCGGGCCCTCATACAATTCGGTCTTGCACACGGAATCGGATGAGGAGGCAACGATGGCAGGTCGAATTGAGCGGCGGCTACACCAATTGTTGCAGGCGATAGCTGGCGCTTCAAGAACCGCGCGTAACCTCCAGCTCGCCACTCGCGGCCCGCCAAGACCGGCTCTGCTCCGCTATGTGGGGCTCCGCGACGCCGGTCTCGGCTCCGTCAGAGCAGAAGCATTCGCCCGCCTGCAGGGGGGGTCGGATTTGGGCGCGAAATGGGGTCGCAGTTGGATGCGATTTGACACTCCGCACCTGATTCTCGTAGGCGACGCGCACGGCCAGAACACGTTCGGTCGTGGGCGCGCCTTGGCCCGCGTAGGCGGTCAGCCGCGCGTGCAGCACCGTACCTAGCGCTTCGAGGTCCGGCGCATCGACAACTTCACGAGCCCAGCCGAGATTGTCCACGAGACGTTTCCTCGCTTCCGCGTAGTCGCTCGTTCTCAATGACGCGCGCAGAAAATCGCGGCCTTAAAGGGCTTTGGCGACTTTTCCCAACCGAATTTGCAGGTAGTAGCGACCGCCTTCGCGGCGGGTGAGGTACGGCGCCCGGGCCATGGTTCGCTCATTCTTTCCGGGGCAGAGACCTGTGGCACATCCCTGTGAGATGTAACCCAGTGGCTCCGAACCCCTTTCAGGGCGAACCGTTTGAAACCAAAAGCTTATTTTAAGACCGGTGTCCGACCCGAGAGATAGGTGACGGTTTGTACCGGACACATGGGTAACACTTTTCGCCATTTGGCGGGAGGTGTTGATGCCGTGGAAGGAGTGTTCGGTCATGGACGAGCGCCTGCGGTTCGTCGCCCAACTGCTGGACGGTGAGACGATGAGCGAGGTTTGCCGGTCTTTCGGGATATCCCGAAAGACCGGCTACAAAATTTTCAACCGCTACAAGGAGCAGGGGCTCGATGCCACATATATCCCCTTTGAACAGTTACGCCGAAATGCTACATATTCCGCATGTGCTCCCCCTCCCCCGATTCGACCTTGGCGTGCACCGAGGCGGAAGCGAGGATGAAGTATGCGCAGAACGGTCGAGGCAGCGGGTGCGATCGGCAGCTTGCTTTACATTTTGCTCACACAGGCCAGTCGACTCTCGAACTTCTTTGGCATCGTCGGTCTTCCAGAAGACGTTGGGAAAGCGCTCGTCATAATGTCCAGCGCACCCACTTTGATTTCTTTGGCAGTCCTGGCTCTTGGCCTATTTTGCGCGAGCTTTTTGATTCGTGATTCTGGTTACGATCGCACCATCTGGCGATTTCTTGTGAGCTTCCGGTGGCGGTCGCCACTTGTTCGACTTCGCGAATCGCAAGCAGCCACCGAATTGTCCGCAACAAATTCCGAGAAATCATCTAAGCCTACATTGCAACGCCCGCTCGACACAGGCTTATATGTCGGCCAAATTGCTCTTAGTTTGGGCGCTCTCGAAGCCGAGCGTCGCGCCGAAATCTCCATAGTGGCTTACAATGGAACGGGAACCACTATCGAGCTTAATGGGATAAGCGGGGCCGTATGTTTTGGCGTCGCTGGCGATTCTGAACCCGCGGCGAGAGGTGCCCTTCCAACACCTTCAATGCGCGCCGACATTTCGAAGACCGCAGGCCCGTCCCAAGAATGGTCCATTACTTTGGATCAGCGAATACCAGCAAATACGGCTGACCTATTGCTCCGGCTGATGAATGAAAAACGCCAAATCCATTTTACTTTTGGCAAGCTCAAAATTGAAATCGTCGATCAGGCTAACCGCAATAGGGTGGCACGCCTGCCGCTCTGGGATGGATTAAGTTTTCAATGGGGCCTCTGGTTCAGCAGGATCAAGCAAGCTTCGATAAATTTTGGAATCGGCGCCGCTATCGGGCAACCCAGCCCCATAGAAATCCCACGCGATATGACCATGACAGAGGCGCTAGAAATTCTCAACGAGGCAAGCGAATATCCTGGCTTCCAAGATGTCCTGTATCAGAGCCTATTTGACGGAAAAGTGCTCGC
Source organism: uncultured Pseudomonadota bacterium (assembly GCA_963836095.1). GTDB lineage: Bacteria > Pseudomonadota > Alphaproteobacteria > Rhizobiales > Xanthobacteraceae > BOG-931. The sequence goes on along the minus strand of CAWIHU010000005.1, from coordinate 95,735 downwards.
TTGGGGCAGAAAGCAATTAAACCAACTCGACGCCGATGAACTCGGTCCTTATCAACTAATAAGGCAAGATTACTGGTCAAGTGGGCGTCTTTCGTGGATTACTACGGGTGCAGGGGGAACCGAAAGAGCCGAACGTGAGAATGAGTTGGACTATACAAGGATACGCTTCAATGCCGAACAAATCAGAAAGCTCGCTCAAAACATCACAATCCAAAATCCGGTTTGATCGCCTCTTGCAGGCCATGGCTACCCAACCCGAACCTTCGGAAAAGCAACAAGCAGACAATCAAACATCAGATAAGGCGTCTGGCGCAGGTTATGGCGATACTCGAACTCGCGAAGGTAAGTCTGAAGGTGTTTCTTTGAAACGTGCACGTAAGTCCCGTTTATCCCGCGTTTGACGTTGGCCCAAAAGGCTTCAATCGTGTTGGTGTGAACATCGCCGCGTACGTATTCTTTCGCGCCGTGATCGACCGCTTCGTGTTCATAGCCGTAGCGTTCCGTAAGCAGCTTAAAAGCCGAACCTTCGTCCGTGTAGATTTTTGTTCCCGGCTTCACGTAGGTCACAACATGCGGAATGATATGCGCCTTGGTACGCATCTGGACGTGGCGAGTGAGAACGTCGCCGTTGCGCTCGACAATGCCGAACACGACGGCTTTGTCGTCATGCCCGAGCTTGTCTTGCCGCCGAAAAAACTCTCGTCGATTTCGACCGTCTTGCCGGGGCCGCCGAGCGGAAAATCGCCGTCAACGTAGCCCATATATTTGCGGATCAGGTTGCACATGCGCCACGCGGTTTTGTACGTAACGCCGAGCTGCCGCTGTACTTCCTTGGCGGCCACGCCGTTCCGGGAAGTCGTGAACAGGAACATCACGAAAAACCAATCCCGCAGCGGCGTCCGGGTGCTCTCGAATGGCGTTCCGGCGGTCGGGTAGACCTGATAGCCGCAGTGCTCGCACGTAAAGCAGCGACGATCCTTAACCCGGTAATAGGTCGCCTGCTTCTGGCACTTAAAGCATGTCAGCCGCTCGCCGAACCGGACCCGCATAAGGTGATTGAGGCAGGAATCGTCGTCCGGGAACCGCTTGTTAAACGCTTGAACTGTCGGGCCTTTGATCGCCATAGCCGAACTTCATCGGAGAATGGCTGTTCTATATCACGTTCTGTTCTAACTGTCTATAGGGGATATATGCGCTCGATGCGCTCGCCGATCGCTCGCGCCGGCCGGTGCGGTATGCCAATCAGCTGCCGGACCAGGTGGAGCGGCTGATCGTCGATCTCAAGCGCGACAAGCCGCACTGGGGCGCCCGCAAAATTCGCGAACTGCTCGTGCGCAAGCTTGCCGGCGAGGTGCGCCTGCCGGCCAAGAGCACCGTGCATGCGGTGCTCGACCGCCACGGCCTGGTCACGCGCGCCCGACAGCGCAAGAACCGCGCCAACGGCACGCCGCTGTCGGCGGGCACGGCGCCCAACGCGCTGTGGTGCGCCGACTTCAAGGGCGAGTTCAAGCTCGGCAATGGCCGCTACTGTTACCCCCTGACGGTCTCCGATCACGCTTCGCGCTATCTCTTGCTGTGCGAGGCCTTCGAATCGACCCGCGAAGCTCCGGTCATCGCGGCGTTCCAGCAGCTGTTCCGCGATCGCGGCTTGCCCGCCGCCATCCGAAGCGACAATGGACTGCCGTTCGCCAGTCCCAACGGCCTCTACAATCTCTCCCACCTGTCGGTCTGGTGGCTGCGGCTCGGCATCTCAATCGAGCGCATCAAGCCCGGCCGTCCGCAGCAGAACGGCCGCCACGAGCGCATGCACCTGACCTTGAAGAAAGAGGCCACTCGGCCACCAGGGATGAACAGTCTGCAGCAGCAGGCCAAGTTCGATGACTTCGTGCGTGAATTCAACGCCGAACGCCCCCACGAGGCGCTCGCTATGCGGTGCCCCGCCGAGTTCTACACCGCCTCACCGCAGCCTTATGACGGCCTGCCGGAACTCGAATATCCCTGGCACGACCGCGACATCCTGGTCACCGCCTGCGGCCGTATCTGCATGCATCGCAAGAGGATCAATATCTCGACCGTGCTCGCCGGTCAGAAGCTCGGCATCAAGGAAGTCGACGAGGGCATTTGGCTCGTCAGCTTCATGCACTATGATCTCGGTTACATCGATCTCGAGCAAAGGACCTTGCAGACCATCGACAATCCGTTCGGCACGAGATTGTCACCCATGTCTTAGGTACGTTCCGTAACCCATGTCTCCGGGTCGGACACCGGCGAGGATGGTAGCGGAGGAGGGACTCGAACCCCCGACACGCGGATTATGATTCCGCTGCTCTAACCAGCTGAGCTACTCCGCCGTTGCCATCAAGGATGCGGCAGCGCGGGGAGATATAGTCAAGGTCTGACGCCGCGTCTACCGAGCGGAACCAGGCTGCCGTTGTGGCCGGCTCCCGTTGCCCGCGCCGATGGCGATCCATCCCGCGGCCTGCTAAAACCCTTCGCGCAATGCGCAATCTCCACGCCCGTTCGATTTTCCCCCTGTCCTGTTTGGCATTAGCCGGCGTACTCGCGCTGCCGCTTCTGGCGCACGGCGATGGCCCTCCGGGCGCGACGATCGGCCAAGCCCAGGACGTTGTCGCGGCAGAACGGCATGGTCGTGGCGCAGGAAGCGACGGCGGCGCGGATCGGCGTCGACATTCTGCAGAAGGGCGGCAACGCCATCGACGCCGCGGTCGCGGTCGGCTTTGCCATGGCGGTCACCTATCCGCGCGCCGGCAATATCGGCGGCGGCGGCTTTATGGTGATTCACCGCGCCGGCGGCGAGGATACCGCGATCGATTATCGCGAAACCGCGCCGCGGGCGATCCACGCCAAGTCCTTTCTCGATGCGCAGGGCAACGCCGATCCGCAAAAGTCGCGGGACTCCGCGCTCGGCATCGGCGTTCCCGGCACGGTCGCCGGCCTGGCGCTGGCGGAGCAGAAATTCGGGTCCGGCCGTTTCACCCTCGCCGATCTGATCGCGCCGGCGATCGCGTTGGCGCGCGACGGCATCGCGGTGACCGACGACACGGCCGATTCCCTGCCGGGCGATCGCCCGCGCCTGGCGCGCTGGCCCTCGACGGCGCCGATATTCTTCAAGGGCGACGGCGCCGTGCTCGGTCCCGGCGATCGTCTGGTGCAGACGGACCTCGCTTATACCCTCGAAGCGATCGCCAAGGACGGACCGCAGGCGTTCTACCAGGGTGCCATCGCGGCCAAGCTCGCCGCCGCGGTCGAGGCCGCCGGCGGCGTGATGACGGCCGACGATCTCGAGGACTATCGCGCCATCGAGCGTGCGCCCGTGCGCGGCACCTATCGCGGCTACGACATCGTGTCGATGCCGCCGCCATCATCGGGCGGCGTCGTGCTCCTGGAGATGCTCAACATCCTCGAAGGCTACGATCTCGCGCACGACGACGAAGCGCAGGAATTGTTCCTCATGGTCGAAGCCATGAAGCGCGGCTACGCCGATCGTGCGCAATTCCTCGGCGATCCGGACATGGTCGATGTTCCGGTCAAGCTGCTCATCTCGAAGGACCGCGCGGCGCACTGGCGCGCGACCATCAATCCGGCCCATGCGACGCCGGCGAGCGACATCCACCCCGCCGTCGAAGTCAGCCCGGAAGGCCATAACACCACGCATTTCTCGGTCATCGATCGTTTCGGCAATGCCGTCTCCAACACCTACACGCTCAACTTCAGCTACGGCGTCGGCTTGGTCGCCGCCGGCACCGGCGTGTTGCTCAACAACGAGCTCGACGATTTTGCCGCCAAGCCCGGCGCGCCGAATGCGTACGGTCTGCTCGGCGGCGCGGCCAACGCGCCGGGCCCCGGCAAGCGGCCGCTTTCCTCGATGACGCCGACCATCGTGCTCGAGGACGGCAAGCCGTTCCTGGTCACCGGCTCGCCGGGCGGCAGCCGCATCATCAATGCGGTGCTGCAGATCGTGGTCGATGAGATCGACCGCGGCATGGATCTCGCCGCCGCCGTCTCGGCACCGCGGGTCTACGATCAATGGATGCCCGACATCGTGTCCGCCGAGCCCGGATTGGCCGACAAACTCGTCGCCGCGCTGGAAGCGCGCGGCGATCACGTGATGAAGCAGCTGCTGCCGACCTCGGCGAACTCCATCCGGGTGACGCCGGAGGGATTTGTCGGCGCTGCCGATCCGCGGACGCGCGGGGCGCTGGCGGCGGGGTATTGAGCGGCGGGCCTCGGAGCATTTTCCGGAAAAGTGGTCACCGGTTTTCCGAAAGAAAATGCGACAAAACAAGAAAGCGGTCTACGCCCGCAATGCCGCCAGCACCTCGTCCGGACGCTCGCTCATCAGCATGTGACCGGCGCCGTCGAGCACCGTGAGGCGGCAGTTCGGCATGGTGGCGGCCAGCGCCTTGCCGCTCTTGACCGGAGTCATCAGATCGCGGCTGCCGAGGATCATCGCCGTCAGGCGCCGTCACCTTGGCCGCCGCGGCGAGGCCTCCGCATAAGCGTTGCAAGCGGATAGATCGGCGAAGATGACGCCCGGCGCGGCGTGTTCGAGCGTGCGCTCCGCGCCGCCCAGCATCCACAGTCCCGGCGTCTCCGAGCCGCCCAAGGTGGCGCGCTGGCCGTAGCCCCAGATCGCGATCATATCGACCGCGCCATGGTCGTTGGCTTTCGCGGCGTCGAGCAGATCGTCGGACACGCGCATCGGCGCGGCGATAGCGATCAAGCCGAGCCCGGTGACTTTGTCCGGGTGCCGCGCCGCGGTTTCAAGGCGATCAGCGAACCCATGGAATGGCCGATGAGCCGCGCCGCGCTTGCGCCGGCGGCGTCGATCAGCGCCGCCGTCCACTCGGCCAGCGCGCCGACGGAGGTGAGCGGCGGACCGGCCGAACGGCCATGGCCGGGCAGATCGGGCGCCAGTACGCCGAAGCCGTGGTGGGCGAACGATCGCGCCGGCAATACCCAGACCGAATGGTCGAAACCCGCGCCGTGCAGGAAGACGATCGTGGGCAGCGACGGATCGAAATCGCGTCCGCCGGTGGCGACGAAGGTCTCCTTGCCGTCGACAATCAGCTGCATGGCTCAAGCCCGCTGCGAGGCGCGCAGCGCCTGGCCGAAATCGTCGATGATGTCGCCGGCGGCCTCGAGCCCGACCGAGATACGCACCAGTTCCTCGCCGACCCCGGCTGCGGCGAGCGCGGCGGCGTCCATCTGCTGGTGGGTCGTGCTGGCCGGATGAATGACCAGCGTCTTGGCGTCGCCGACATTGGCGAGGTGGCTCGCGAGCCGCACCGCCTCGATGAATTTGCGGCCCGCGGCGCGGCCGCCCTTGATGCCGAAGCTGACGATCGAGCCGGCGCCTTTCGGCAACAGTTTTTGCGCCAGCGAGATGATCCGGGTGCGTGTCGAGCGACGGATGCACCACCCAATCGACCGCCGGATGCTGGCGCAAGAACGCGACCACGGCCTTGGTATTTTCCATGTGCCGTTCCATGCGCAAAGGCAGCGTCTCGACGCCTTGCAGCAGATGGAAGGCGTTGGTCGGCGACAGGCAGGCGCCGAAATCGCGCAAGCCCTCCGCGCGCGCCCGGCTGATGAAGGCCGCCGGGCCGAACTCGTCGGCGAAGACGATGCCGTGATAGCCGGCATAGGGCTCGGTCAGGGTCGGAAATTTGGCGGAAGCCTGCCAGTCGAAGCGGCCGCCGTCGACGATGACGCCGCCGATGGCGATGCCGTGGCCGCCGATCCATTTGGTGATCGAATGCATGACGATGTCGGCGCCGAGCGTCGAGCGGCCGGCTCAGATACGGCGTCGCGAACGTGTTGTCGATCAGCAGCGGAATGCCGGCGGCATGGGCGATATTCGCGACTTGCGGAATGTCGAGCACTTCCAGGCCAGGATTGCCGATGGTCTCGCCGATCACGAGCCGGGTATTTGCTCCGATGGCGGCGCGGATACCGTCGAGGTCGCGCGGCTTGACGAAGGTGGTGGTGATGCCGAAGCGTGGCAGCGTGTGGGTCAGGAGATTGATGGTGCCGCCGTAGAGCGACGCCGAAGCGACGATGTGATCGCCGGCACTCAAAAGCGTGGCGATGGCGAGATGCATCGCCGCCATGCCGCTCGCGGTGCAGACGGCACCGACGCCGTCCTCCAGCGCCGCCAGCCGCTCCTCCAGCACCGCGGTCGTCGGATTGGAAATGCGCGTGTAGATGTGGCCGGCGCGCTCCAGATTGAACAGCCCGGCGGCATGGTCGGCGTCGTCGAACACGTAGGACGTTGTTTGATAGATCGGGACCGCCCGTGCCCGGGTGACTGGATCGGGGTGCTGTCCCGCATGCAGGCTCAGGGTCTCGAATGCTGGAGGTTTTGGTGCGGGCATGCGATTCTCGGACGCGTGAAATTGTGCGGGCTATTCATCTCCCATGGCGGCAGCAAAGGAAAGGGTCGCCGCCGGTGCCGTCGCGCGTTGTGACGCGTTGCGATTCGCACATATTTGTGCGATAAGGAATGATGAACGGCCATGAATTCGAGAGGAAAATCAAGAAGATTGGTCGACGGCTCGGCGTGCCGGTCTCTTTCGACGCCGGTCATGGCCAAGGCAGCCATGGGCGCCTGTACTTCGGCGCCCGGTTCACGACGTTGAAGGATCGCAGAAAGGAAATCGGGCCTGGTCTCCTCAAAGCCATGCTCGATCAGCTCGGATTGACCAAACGGGACTTGGAGAACGGATGATGGCGTTCGGATACCGATACAGGCTGGAGCGACAACCGAACGGTTGGTGGCTGGTGCGCTTTCCGGGGATTCCGGAAGCCCTCACGGAAGGCGAAACCGAGGAAGAGGCTCGCCGCAATGCCGTCGATTGCGTTATCGCAGCGCTCGAAGGCTACATGAAAGCCGGAAAGCCGCTGCCGCGACAGGGCGCCGGGCATTCGGGATCCGACCGCGCCGTATTGCCGTCGCTCGTCACCGCGAAATTGGCGGTTTACGAAACCATGCGCGCGCAAGGATGGTCGAAGCTGAGATTGGCGAAGGAGTTGGGCATGCCCGAGAATTCGGTGCGTCGGCTGCTCGATCTGCGGCACAGCTCGCATATGTGGGTGATCGACGAAGCGCTGGGAAAAATGAACTCAGAGCTGTCGATTGACTTACCGAAACCGCGTCCACGCAAAAGCGCCGCGTAGATCAACGGCAGCCATGCTACTGGAGCCTAGTCGATCAACTGAAGCAGTGAAGCTTTTCAGCTCCCCCGATACGTCGAATACGACCACGGCGTGACGACCAGCGGCACGTGGTAGCCGCCCTCCGGCTCCGAGACCGTAAAACGTACCGGCACGACGCCGAGAAAGGGCGGATCGGTCATCGGCACATTGCGGCGCGCGAAATAATCGCCGACGGCGAAGCGCAGTTCGTAGGTCGCGATCGGGATCGGCGCGCCGGCCATCAGCGGAAGGTCGGTGCGGCCGTCGGCATTGGTCGAGGTGCGCTTGAGGACGCGCGCCGTGCCGTTGGCGCCGATCTCGCAAAGTTCGACGGCGACGCCGGCCGCCGGCTGCCCGCCATGGGTATCGAGCACGTGCGTCGACAGCCGGCCGTGCACCTTGAGCTTGTCGGGGGCGCTGACCTTCTGATCGAGCCGCAGCGCGGCGATGCGGAAAATCTCGTTCAGCGCGGCGTCGTGCTCGGCCGCGGTGTCGTGCTCGAGCCGCCGCGCGAACTGGCGCAGGATCGATTCCTTGCCGTGGCGGCGGACGCAGACGATGAAGGGGATGCCGAATTTGGCGTGATAGGCGTCGTTGAGGCGGTGGAAAGTGGCGAACTCTTCCTCGCTCAGGCGGTCGAGGCCGGCGCCGGCCTGCTCGGCGGTCGAGTCGGCGGTGAGCTTGCCTTCACGCGCCGCCTTGCCGGCGAGGTCCGGGTGGGCCTTGATCAGCGCGAGCCTGTGGCCGTCGTCGGCGCCGCGCACGGTGTCGGTCATGGCCTGATAGAGCGCGGCGAGGCTGGCGAAAGGGCGCTTGGCGAAAGTTCCTTCGGCGACCCAGGGCGAGTGTTCCATCACTTCGCCGAGCGCGGCGAGGAAGGTCGCCCGGTCGGCGGTGTTGAGGGTCATCGAGCGGGATCGCGGTCATCGGCGCAAAAACTCGAGTTCAAGCGATGGATTTGGCGGCTGCAGCGAGATCGCGATGCTCGCGATGCCAATGCTGCGCAATATCGAGCCGCGAGGCGACCCAGACCCGTTCGAAGCCGCCGATATAATCGAGAAAGCGCTCGAGCCCCGCCGCCCGGCCGGGGCGGCCGGCGAGGCGGCAATGCAGCCCGACCGACATCATCTTCGGCGCGGTCTCGCCTTCGCGATAGAGCACATCGAAGCTGTCGCGCAGATAAGCGAAAAAGTCCTCGCCGGTGCTGAAACCCTGCGGGTTGATGAAGCGCATGTCGTTGGCATCGAGCGTGTAGGGAATGATCAGGTGCGGCTCTTGCGGCGTGGGCCCCGTGACCCAATAGGGCAGATCGTCGGCATAGGAATCCGACGAATAGAGGAAGCCGCCGTCGGAAAGAACGAGCTTCAACGTATGCTCGGAGCTGCGGCCGGTGTACCAGCCGAGCGGCCGCACGCCGGTCGCCTCGGTGTGGAGCCGGATCGCCTCGCGCATGTGCGCGGCCTCCTCGGCCTCGGAAAAATCCTTGTAATCGATCCACTTCAGGCCGTGGCAGGCAATGTCCCAGTTGGCCTCGCGCATGGCCGCGACCACTTCCGGGTTGCGGGCGAGCGCGGTGGCTATCCCGAATACCGTCACCGGCATGTTTCGCGCGGTGAACAGCCGCCATAGCCGCCAGAAGCCGGCGCGCGAGCCGTACTCGAACATCGACTCGACGTTCATGTGGCGCTGGCCGGGCCAGGGCGCCGCGCCGAGCACGTCCGACAGGAAGGCCTCGGAGGCCTTGTCGCCGTGCAGGATCGAATTCTCGCCGCCCTCTTCGAAGTTCACCACGAACTGTACGGCGACGCGCGCCTGGCCGGGCCAGCGCGGATCGGGCGGCGTGCGGCCATAGCCGGCGAGGTCGCGCGGGTAATCGGATGAGGAAGGAGGGGACATTGCAAATCTGCTGCAGCCTTGTAGGCCCGGCAATTTCCACCATGACAGACGCCCGGCGGGGTCTTCAAGTCTCGAATGCGGCGCCGGCCGCGTTGCACGCAATTGACCAAGCCGGGCGATATCTTCCATTAAGGCGCGGCAATCGAGGGACTAAGGCCGTGAAGGCGGACAATCTGGTTTTCGGCGACGCAATCTCGCAACGGCTCATCGAGCTTGCCGCGCTCAGCGACGAGTCCGGCCGGCTGACCCGGCTCTACCTCAGCCCCGCCCATCGCCGCGCCACCGACCTCGTCGCCTACTGGATGCGCGACGCCGGCATGAAGGTGCGCATCGACCCGCTGGCCAACGTGGTCGGCCGCTATGAGGCGCGCGACGGCGGCGACCGCACGCTCCTCATCGGCTCCCACATCGATACCGTGCGCAACGCCGGCCGGTTCGATGGCCCGCTCGGCGTCGTCACCGCGATCGAAGTGGTGAAGGCGGCGTTCAAGGCGGGCAAACGTTTCCCGTTCGCGATCGAGGTCATTGCGTTCGGCGACGAGGAGGGCGTGCGATTCGCTTCGACGCTCGGCGGCTCGCGCTCGCTCGCCGGCACGTTCGACCCCAAGGCGCTCGACGACGTTGGCGAAGACGGCGTGCCGCGCCGCGAGGCGCTGGCAGCGTTCGGCTGCGATCCGACGCGTTTCGCCGAAGCGGCACGCGCGCCGGACCGCATGGTCGGCTATATCGAAGTCCACATCGAGCAGGGCCCGGTCTTGGAAAAGGAAGGCCTTCCGCTCGGCGTCGTCACCGCTATCGACGGCGTCACCCGGGCGGCCGTCGATGTCGACGGCGTTGCCGGCCACGCCGGCACGGTGCCGATGTCGATGCGCCACGACGCGCTCACCGCGGCGGCGGAAATGCTGCTCGCGATCGAGGAGCAGGCGCGTTCGCGCTCGAACCTGGTGGCGACGGTCGGCAAGCTCGACGTGCCCGGCTCGGCGCCCAATACCATTCCCGGTCGCGTGCGCTTCAGCCTGGACATCCGCAGCCCGTCCGATCCGGAGCGGATCAAGGCGGTCGCCGACATCAAGGACGCGGTCGCCGCGATCGCCGCGCGCCGCGACGTGATGCAGCGCTGGACCCACGGTCACGAGGCCTCGGCCGCCGTCTGCGATGCCGCGCTGTCGGATCAACTCGCCGCCGCGGTCGAAGCAAGCGGGGCGACGCCGCGGCGGATGCCGTCGGGCGCCGGTCACGACGCCATGGCGTTCGACCGCATCATTCCGTTCGCCATGCTGTTCGTGCGCTGCCGCGGCGGGGTGAGCCACAACCCGGCCGAATTCGCTTCCCCCGCCGACATCGACATCGCCGCGCGCGTTCTCTCGACTTTCATCGACAGGATCGGATCATGACCACACTTCGCATCGCCGCCGGCCCCTACCAATTCGGAGCGCGCCTCGAACAACAGGCGGCGCCGAAGACCTGCGCCAAATTCCTGACCCTGCTGCCCTACCGGCAGCAGATCATTCACGTGCGCTGGAGCGGCGAAGGCTGCTGGATACCGCTCGGCGACGTTGATTTCGGCCTGCCTTACGAGAACCACACCAGCCACCCGGCGCCGGGCGACATGATCCTCTATCCCGGCGGCATCAGCGAGACCGAGTTTCTCCTCGCCTATGGCGGCGTGTGCTTTTCCAGCAAAGTCGGCCAGCTCGCCGGCAATCATTTCCTGACCATCACCGAGGGCCGCGAGAATCTCGCGGCGCTGGGGAAGCTGTGTCTGTGGAAGGGCGCGCAGGATATTGTGTTCGAGCTGAAGAAATAACGGCCGACTCGGCGCTTTTGAAACAATCCCGGGGCAATTGGGTTTCTGGAGTTGCGACCGTTTTCGCGCTATTCTGACGTGTTCCGTTCTCGGGGCCTGGATGCCGACGCATGAACTACCAGGACGTCATCACGATTGAAGCGGGCAAACGCGGCGGGCGGCCGTGCATTCGCGGTCTGCGGATTGCGGTCGGCGACGTGCTCGGTTGGCTCGCCGCAGGCCTTTCGCATGAGCAGATTCTTGCCGACTATCCTGAACTCACGGAGAGCGATATCCGCGCATGTTTGGCTTATGCCGCGGACCGGGAGCGGCGGCTCGTGACCACCGCTAAATGAAGCTTCTGTTCGATGAGAATTTGAGCTTCAAGCTTTGCGCGCGGCTTGCGGATCTTTTCCCAGGTTCCAGCCAAGTTCGGCTTCTTGGATTGGCCGAAGCGGAGGATCGCGCCATCTGGAATTATGCCGGTGGTAACGGCTTTACGCTCGTTTCGCTTGATGTCGATTTTGCCGATAGAGCCATCGCTCATTGGCCCGCCGCCGAAGGTCATCTGGCTTCGTTGCGGCAATCAGCCGACCGAAACCATAGAAAAGCTGTTGCGCGGTCACGTCGAGGCGATCGTTACTTTTGAGCACGATGTCGCAGCATGTCTGGAGATCTATTAGCGCTTTGACGGCGAAAGACGCCGATGGCACATCGAGTTTTCTTGTGCATATATGCGGCGCTGGCAGACAGTAGCGTACCGGCGGAGCATCGTAAGGCTTTGTAAATGTGAGCGGACATCCGGCAAACCTGCGGATCGGCATCGACACCGGCGGCACCTTCACCGACATCGTCTGCGTCGACGACAAGTCTGGCGCGATGCGGGTCACCAAGGTGTCGTCGACGCCGGCGAATCCGGCGGTGGCGCTGGTGCGCGGCGTGCGCGCCATCCTCGGCGAGTGGGGCGCCGGCATCGACGATCTCGCGGTGCTGGCGCACGGCACAACCGTCGCGACCAATGCGCTCCTGCAAGGCGAGATCGCCGGTCTCGGCCTGATCGTCACCGCGGGCTTTCGCCATATTCTGGAGATCGCCCGGCAGGCGGTGCCGGAGGGCTATGGCAATTCGTATTTCTGGGTGAAGCCCGAGCGCATCGTGCCGCTGCGCCTTGTGCGCGAGGCCGGCGGCCGGCTGGATTTTCACGGCCAAGAGCTGCGGCCGCTCGACGAAGCGAGCGTGCGCGCCGCGGCGCGGTTTTTTCGCGAGCAAGGCGTCGCGGCAGTCGGCGTGTGCCTGATCCATTCCTACGCCAATCCGGCGCACGAGCGCCGCGCGGCCGAGATCGTGCGCGAGGAATATCCGGACTGCACGCTGTCGCTGTCCTGCGATGTGCTGCCGGAATATCGCGAGTACGAGCGGGCGGTGACGACGCTGGTCGACGCGTTCATCAAGCCGCACATGAGCCGCTATCTCGACCATATCCGCGACGAGCTCGGGCCCGAGCTGAACAAAAAGCCGTTCCTGGTGATGCAGTCGTCGGGCGGCGTCGCCAGCACCCGACCAGGTCATGCGCAAACCGATCACCACGGCGCTGTCCGGGCCGGCGGCCGGCGCGCTCGGCTCAGCCGTCATCGCCGAAGTCGCCGGCTTTCCCGACCTCGTCACGCTCGATGCCGGCGGCACCTCGACCGACCTCTGCCTGATCGAGGCGGCCAAGCCGAAGATCACCAATGGCGGCAGCGTCGGCCGCTTCCCGGTGCGCATTCCGATGCTCGACATCAAGACCATCGGCACCGGCGGCGGCTCGATCGCCTGGATCTCGCGCGAGGGCAAGCTCAAGGTCGGGCCGCGCAGCGCCGGCGCCGTGCCGGGCCCGATGTGCTACCCGAACGGCGGCAACGAGCCGACCATCACCGACGCCAATCTCGTGCTCGGCCGCATTCCGCCGGCACTGATCGGCGGCGGCATCAGGCTCGACGTCGCGCGCTCCCGCGCCGGCCTCGCGGCGCTGGCGGCGCGGCTCCCCGGCAATCTCGGCGTCGAACAACTGGCCGAAGGCATCATCGAGATCGCCAACTGGGACCAGGCCAATGCCATCCGGCAAATGACCATCCAGCGCGGCATCGATCCCGCGCACTTCGCGCTGCTCTCGTTCGGCGGCTCCGGGCCGGCGCAGTCGCCCGCGGTGATGGCGCTCATGGGCATGAAGACCTGCATCGTGCCGCCGAACCCCGGCAACCTCTCGGCCTTCGGCCTGTTGTCGGTCGATTGGCGCACCGACCACATCGTCACCAAGGTGATGCACCAGGACGCGATCGACCTCGGCGCCGTCGCCGACGATCTATGCGTCGCTGGAACAGGACGCGGTCGCATCGCTCGAGAAAGACGGCATCCCGCGCGAAAAAATCGCGCTGCTGCGTGAAGCCGACGTGCGCTACGCCGGGCAATCGATGGAAGTCCGCGTGCCGGCGCCGTCCGGCGCCATCGACGCGGCTTTCATCGCCGCGGTCGCCGACGCGTTTCACGCCGCGCATCAAAAAACCTTCGGCTACAATTACGCCGGGCGCAGAAAGTCGAGCTGGTCAATTATTGCGTCTCCGGCTTCGGCAAGATCGACCGGCCGCGCATCCCGAAGCTCGCCGCCGCCGCCGCGCCGCCGCGACCGGCGACGCGGCCGGTGTATTTCGACGGCAAATTTAGCGAAACGCCGGTCTATGCCCGCGCGTCGCTGGGCGCCGGGGCCAAGATCGCCGGGCCGGCGATCGTCGAGGAGTTCGGCTCGACCACGGTGGTGTTTCCGGGCCAGCAGCTCGAGGTCGATCCGCACGGCATTCTGATCATCCGCGCCGCCGGCAAAACCGCGGAGGCCGACCATGATGAACGTCCACGCCAAGGAATGGCCGTGGCCGACCGCGCCGGATGTGCCCGGGCGCGAGGTCGATCCGATCGTGCTGCAGATCGTCGAGGGCACGCTCAACTCGATCGAGGCCGAGATCGAATTCGCCATCGAGCGCACGGCGCGCTCGCCGATGATCCGCGAGGCGCACGACTACCGCGTCGGGCTGTTCGACCGCTATTGCCGCAAGCTCACCGGGCGCTCCTATTCCGCCATGCCGAACGCGGTGGTGCGCGATTTCCCGCCCGAGACCATGAGGCCCGGCGACGTGTTCCTGATGAACGACACCTATCTGACCGAAGGCTCGATCGGCCACCTGCCGGATCTGTGCTCGACCGTGCCGGTGTTTCATCAAAGCGAGGTCGTCGCCTACATCCAGGCCTTCGGCCACCACGACGACATCGGCGGCCGGGTGCCCGGCTCGATGCCGGGCACGGCGACCACGGTGTTCGAAGAAGGCCTCGCCGTTCCGCCGGTCAAATTCTACGACCAGGGCGTCCGCAACGACGCGGTCTTCACCATCATCAAGCGTAACACCCGCGTGCCCGAGACGCTGGCCGCCGATCTCGACAGCGAGGTGCAGGCCTGCCTGATGGGCGCGCGCCGCATGGCGGAGCTGTTCGAGCGGTTCGGCCGCGACACGGTGGAAGCCTGCTTCCAGACCATCCTCGATACCTGCCGCGACGTGTTCCGCCGCGAACTGCTGCCGAAGATCGCCGACGGCGAATACCGCTGGGAGGACTATGTCGAGCACGACGGCGTCACCGATCCGAAGCTGCACAAGCTCGCGCTGACGCTCACCAAAAAAGGCGACCGCATCACGCTCGACTTCACCGGCACCGATCCGCAATCGACCGGTCCGATCAACTGGCCGGCGGACTATGCCGGCGGCGCCTTCCTGATCAAATGGATCGCGCCGATCCTGCGCAACCTCGCCGACACGCCCGAGCGCGCCGCCGAGATCCACGTCAACGAAGGCGTCTGCGAAGTCTTCGACGTGGTCTTTCCGCCCAAGGGCACGCTGATCACGCCGGAGTGGCCGGCCGCCACCAATGCGCGCTCGTTCGTGCTGCTGCGCTGTCTCGGCCTTCTGGCCGGCGTCGTGGCGCAGGCCGCGAAGGGCCACATGCCGGCCGACCAGGAGACCATCCGCTACACCGGCTTCTACGGCACCGACCCCAACGGCAAAACGTTCCTGTCCCGCGAGGTTCTGGGCGGCGGCTCCGGCGGCCGCGCTTATGCCGACGGCAACGACGCCATCCACATCGTGCCGGATTCGCGCAACCAGCCGGCCGAATTCACCGAGACGCGCTTCCCGCTGCTGGTGGAGAAACTGGCGCTGCGGACGGATTCAGGCGGCGCGGGCAAGCGCCGCGGCGGCCTGGGCTACGAGAAGCACTACCGCGCCCTGGTCGATTGCCGCACCATCGTCACCGCCGACCGCGTGCGGCTCGGCTGCTACGGCCTCAATGGCGGCGAGGCCGGCAAGCCGTTCTGCGTCACCGTCGACGCCGAAGGCACGCCGCGCGATCTCGGCGGCCTGGTCGATGGCGAGCCCGTGCTCGCCGGGCAGATCGTCCGCGTGGTGACGACCGGCGGCGGCGGTTGGGGCGATCCGCTGGAACGCGAGCCGGAACTGGTGCAGCGCGACGTGATCGAGGGCAAGGTTTCGCTCGCCGCCGCGCGCGACGCCTATGGCGTCGTGCTGAACGTGGATAACGATGTTCAGCAGGCGACGATCGATGCGGCGGCGACCGAAGCGCTGCGGCGGAAGCTCAAAGCCGCGCGCCCACGGCGAGCGGCCGATGATCGACCGCGGATCGGGCTTTGACAAAATGATCCGCGGCGAAGTCAAGCCGTGGGTTCGGTCAAGCTAACAAACATTTTTTCTCATCAGGATAACGTGCAATGGCCATCGAAGTCGCCAAAGTCGAACTGAAGAACGTGCAGGATGCGTCCGGCATGGAGGCGCTGATCAAACAGGGCCGGTTCGCGCGCCGACGAGGTCATCGCCGTGATCGGCAAGACCGAAGGCAATGGCGGCGTCAATGATTTCACCCGCATCCTCGCCGACCAGGCGTTCCGCGCCGTCTTGAAGAAGCTCGGCAGCCGTTCCGAAGCCGACATCAAGCAAATTCCGATGGTGTGGTCGGGCGGCTGCGACGGCGTCATCACCCCGCACGCGACGGTGTTCGCCCGCAACGCCAAGACCGGCCCGGCCGACAAATCGCGGCTCGTCATCGGCACGGCGCTGAGCGCCGAGATTTTCCCCGAGGACATCGGCCGGCCCGCGATGGTGGAGAAGGTCGCCGAAGGCGTCCGCGCCGCCATGCGCGACGCCGGCATCGACGACCCGGCCGACGTGCATTACGTGCAGACCAAGACGCCGCTGCTCACCGTCGACTCGGTGCTCGACGCCCACGCGCGCGGCAAGCAAGTCGCCTGCGAGGTGCACGATTCCATGGGCGTGTCGAACGGCACCACCGGGCTCGGCATCGCGGTCGGCCTGCACGAGATCAAAATGCCCAAGGCCGAAGAAATCTGCCACAACCTCGACCTCTATTCGTCCGTCGCCTCCTGCTCGTCGGGCGTGGAATTGACCCAGGCGCAGATCGTGCTCCTCGGCAACAAGAAGGGCGCCGGCGGCCGCTATCGCATCGGCCATGCGGTGATGAAGGACGCGCTCGACCTCGACGGCATCTACGACTCCATTCGCAATGCCGGTCTCGATCTGCCCGAGCGGCCGCGCGCCGAAGACCTCAAAGGCAAGCTGGTCAATTGCTTCATGAAGTGCGAGGCGGACAGGACCGGCAAGCTGCGCGGCCGGCGCCAGATCATGCTCGACGACAGCGACGTGCCGTGGCACCGCCACGCCAAGGCCGCGGTCGGCGCCATCGCGGCGCTGGCGATCGGCGATCCGGCGGTGTTCGTCTCCGTCGACGCCATGCATCAGGGACCGCAAGGCGGCGGGCCCTGCATCGCCATCATCGATGCGGGGGAGTAGCTTTCGTCCGCGACATTGTGGACACTTCGGGCGAGGGCCGTCCGGTTCTTGCGGCACGAGCTTTGCTTGGATGACGCAGAAAAAGCGACGCGAAAACATGAGCTTGGTGAAATGATCGGTTTCCTTTCAGCGGCTAGGCCACTCCTGCTTGGCGTAATTCTGGCTTTGGGTCTTCTGGGCCAGCCGGCTGTCGCTCAGGCGCCGGACAAGGTGAAAGTCGGTGTGTTCCCCATCCTTTCGTCGCTGCCTTATTTCGTCGCCCTCGATCTCGGTTACTTCAAAGAACTCAATATCGAGCCGGAGACCATCACCCTGATGGGCGGGCCGCCGAACATCGCCGCGCTCATCACCAATCAGATCGAGGTGGCCTCGGTCTTGGTGATGCTCGAGGCTTTGAACGCCGACGTCAAAAAACCGGGCGTCGCCATGTTCGTCGCCGTGAATGGTCAGAACGTCAACCACAGGATGGAACAATTCGTCGTCCGCTCCGGTCTCGCCGACAAGGTCAAGTCGCTCGAGGATTTCAAAGGGCTCAAGCTGATGTCGGCGCCGGGCCCGGCCAATATCGACACCGCCAAGGGCATTCTCGCCAAAGTCGGCCTCAAGGACGGCGATTACACCATCGATCAGCTCGACATGGGCCAGCACGTCAATGCCATGAAGGCCGGCACGTTCGACGGCGGCTACACGCTCGAGCCGGCCGCGACCATCATGAACAAACTCGGCGTCGCCAAGACCGTCGAGGGCGGCCTGATCGCCAAATACGTGATCGGCGATCCGCTGGCTGACCCGTTCGCTGCCGGCTGCGCCTTCACCTCCGATTTCATCGCCAAACGCCCGGACGTCGCCCGGCGCTTCGCGCAAGGCTGGGCCAGGGCGATCGATTTCATCAACAAGGATCCGCAGGCCGCGCGCCAGCATCTCCTCAAGAACACCATGACGCCGGCGGACGTCGTCAACGACGTGCCCATGCTCGGCTACGTCATGGTCAAGGATATGACCCCCAAGCAAATCGACGATCTGCAGAAATTCGCCGATTTCGGCCAGCAGATCGGCGTCGTGCCGGAAAAGGTCGACGTGAGAAAATATCTTCATCCGTTCTGAATGAGCGCCGACATGGTGAATGGCTTCAGCGACGCGAGTGACGCTCGATGAGCGCCGCACCGCAGGCCGTTCGCTCGCCGTCGGCCACTGTGCCGTCGACCACGCCGTCGCCGAACGACGCGATGCAGCTGCCGCACGTCACCATCCGCGGCCTGAGCAAGCGCTTCGACGACACCGTCATCTATGATCGCTTCGATCTCGACATACCGCGCGGCGAGTTGATCTCGGTGTTCGGCCCCAATGGCTGCGGCAAGAGCACCTTGATCAACATGATCGCCGGCCTCATGCCGCCCGACGCCGGCCAAATCCTGTTCGACGGCCGCCGCCTCGACGAGATCAAATTCGGCTATGTCTTTCAGAACTACCGTGAGGCGCTGTTTCCCTGGCTGCGCGCGTTCGACAACATTGCCTATCCGCTGAAACTGATGCGGGTGCCGGCGGGTGAACGGCGCGCGCGCACGGAAGCGCTGGTGGCGCGGCTCGGCGTCAAGCTCGACCTCAAACTCTATCCGTATCAGATGTCCGGCGGCCAACAGCAGCTCGTGTCGATCCTGCGCGCGCTGGTGGTCGATCCGGAAATTCTGTTCCTCGACGAGCCGTTCTCCGCGCTCGATTACGAGATGACGCTGTTCATGCGCGAGCAGCTGCAGCGCATCTTCCTGGAGACCGGCACGACCACGATGCTGGTGTCGCACGATCTGGAAGAAGCGGTGTTTCTGGCCGACCGGGTGCTGCTGCTGTCGCGCCACCCGGCGCGGGTCGCCGCCTTCGTGCCGGTGACGGCGGCGCGCCCGCGCACCGATTCCACGCTGTCGGAACCGGACTTCGTCGCCGTCAAGGCGCGCTGCCTCGACATTTTTCAGCGCGAGGTGCGGCGGCCATGAGGATGGACCGCATCAGCGCGCTGCTGCCGGTCGTCGGCGTGATCGGGCTTCTCGCCGTCTGGTCGCTGGCGGTCGCGGCGCAGTGGGTCGATCCGGTGCTGCTGCCGTCGCCGGCGGCGACCTTCAAGGCGCTGTGGCAGGGCATGGACGGCGGCCCGCTCGGCTTCGACTTCGTCAAGACCGTCTATCGCACCGCGGCCTCGACCGCGATCGCCGCCGTGATCGCCATTCCGCTCGGCATCGTGCTGGGCTCTTCGGAGAAGGTTTACCGGTCGCTCGAATTCGTCATCGATTTCTTCCGCTCGACGCCGGCGTCGGCCATGTTCCCGCTGTTCCTCGTTTTGTTCGGCGTCGGCGACGAGACCAAGATCTCGGTCGCCGCGTTCGGCGCCATTCTGGTGATCCTGTTCAACGTCGCCTATGGCGTCATGAACGCGCGCAAGACCCGGCTTCTGGCCGCCAAGGTCATGGGCGCGTCGCGGCTGCGCGTCCTGTTCGACGTGATGTTGCGCGAATCGTTGCCGCAGACCTTTGTCGGGCTGCGCAACGGCGTCTCGCTCGCCTTGGTGATCATCGTGGTGGCCGAGATGTTCATCGGCTCGCAGGACGGGCTCGGCCACAGCGTGTTCGAGGCGCAGCAATTGTTCGACATGCCGCGCATGTACGCGGCGATTTTCGCCGCCGGCGCGCTCGGCTATGGTCTCAATCTTCTGTTTCTCATCATCGAGCGGCGCTTCGTGCACTGGTCGGGCAAATAGGGTCTTGCATGGTCGATGTAACTCTAACGCGTAAATCGGCGCGGGAACTGGTACGGCTCATGCGCACCCGCGCGGTCAGCCCGGTCGAGGTGTTGGACGCCCATCTCGCGGCGATCGCGGCGATCAATCCGAAGCTCAATGCCATCATCACGTTGGCCGCCGACCAGGCGCGCGACGCGGCGCGGCTGGCCGAAGCCGCGGTCATGAAGGGCGAAGCGCTCGGTCTGCTGCACGGCCTGCCGATCGGCGTGAAGGACGTGACGCCGACCGCCGGCATCCGCACCACCTTCGCCTCGCCGCTGTTCAAGGACTATGTGCCGACCGAGGATGCCGAGGCGGTGCGCCGGCTCAAGGCCGCCGGCGCCATCGTGCTCGCCAAGACCAACACGCCGGAATTCGCCTGCGGCGCCAACACCAACAATGCGCTGTTCGGCCCGACCCGCAATCCGTGGAACCCGGCGCTCAGTCCGGCGGGGTCGTCGGGCGGCTCGGCCGCCGCGGTTTCGGCCGGCATGCTGCCGATCGCGCACGGCACCGATTTCGGCTGTTCCATCCGCATCCCCGCGGCGTTCTGCGGCATCGTCGGCATCCGCCCGACGCCGGGCTTGATCCCGAGCCACCCGCTGCATCTACCCTGGGATCCCGGGCAGGTCCCCGGCCCGCTCGCGCGCGACGCGGAGGACGCGGCGCTGTTTCTCGACGCCAGCATCGGCTTCTCCCGCATCTCGCCGATTTCGGTCGCGCCGCCATGGCAGAGCGCGCTCGCCGAGCTCGACCACAACGACGACATCAAGGAGCTGCGCATCGCCTATGTCTCCGACATCGCCGGCATCGGCGTCGAGGCGGAGATCGACGCGATCTGCCGCGATGCGGCCGCGGCCCTGGGCAAGCGCGGCGCCAAGGTCGAGCACATCGAGTTCGACGCCAGCGCCGGCCGCGCGCCGTATCAGACCTGGCGCGGCTTCTGGATGGTAGCGCAGCAATATCAGCGTCTCGCCCAGATCGAGGCGTTCGGCCAGAATCTGCGCGGCAATGTCGAAGCCGGGCTGAAGCTCGATGCGCTCGACTTCGCCGCCGCCGAACACAAGCGGGAGGAAATGTTCCATCACTTCCGCAGGCTGTTCGACCGCTACGACGTCTTGCTGACGCCGGCGGCGCCGGTGAAGCCGTACCCGATCGAGATGAATTTCCCGAGTGAGATCAACGGCCGCAAATTCGAGAACTACATCGACTGGATCGCGCCCGCTTATCTGATCACGCTGGTGAGCCTCCCGGCCGCGACCGCGCCGGCCGGCCTGTCGGCGACGGGCTGCCGGTCGGCATGCAGATCGTCGCGCCGCGGTTCGAAGAGCCGCTGATCCTGCGGGTCGCGCGGATGATTCACCAAGCCAGCAATGTGGGGTGGCCGGCGATCAGCGCGATGGCGGCGTGACTGGGCTGGGCGATGCCGGCCCATTTCCTGCATGGAGCCAGCGAACCATCGTGAGGGTCAGCTTGCGTTATACGCAGTTTGCGGATTGCGTATAACTCATTAGCCGAGAGGACACGGTCAGCATGTCTGATCAGGAACAGCCAGCGCTGTGGATCAAAAATCCCCTCGCCATTCTCGCCGACGGTGCCGAGGGCGGGATCGTCGGCAAAAACGGCCGCATCGTCGAGCTGGTGGCGGCGGGAACGACACCCGCCACGGCGGATGTGAAAATATTCGACGCCGCCGAACACGTGGTGCTGCCCGGCCTGATCAACACCCATCATCATTTCTATCAGACGCTCACGCGCGCCGTGCCGGCGGCGCTCGACCGCGAGCTGTTTCCATGGCTTCAGGCGCTTTATCCGATCTGGGCGCGGCTGACGCCGGAGGCGCTCGATCTCGGCATGACCTTGGCGATGGCGGAACTGATGCTGTCCGGCTGCACCACGACCACCGATCATCACTATGTTTTTCCGCAGGGCGTCGAAGACGGCATCGACATCGAGGTCGCGGCGGCAAAGCGGCTCGGCCTGCGCGTGCTGCTGACGCGCGGCTCGATGAACCTGTCGCAGCGCGATGGCGGCCTGCCGCCGGACAGCGTCGTGCAGGACGAGGACACCATCCTCGCCGATTCTGAACGCGTGGTGGCGCGTTATCACCAGGCCGGCGAGGGAGCGATGGTGCAGATCGCGCTGGCGCCGTGCTCGCCGTTCTCGGTGACGACGTCGCTGATGCGGCGGACGGCGGAACTCGCGGCGCGATTGAACGTCCGCATGCACACCCATCTCGCCGAGACCAACGACGAGAACGCGTTCTGCGAACAGCTCTACAAGTGCCGGCCGCTCGATTATCTCGAGGATTGCGGCTGGCTCAACGACCGGGTCTGGCTTGCGCATGGCATCCACTTCAACGATGGCGAGATCAAGCGGCTTGCCCGCGCCGGCACCACGGTGGCGCACTGCCCGTGCAGCAATCAGACGCTGGCTTCCGGGCATTGCCCGGTCTGCGACATGGAAGCAAGCCGGCATGCATGTCGGCCTCGGCGTCGACGGTTCGGCCTCCAACGACGCCTCGAATCTGATGCAGGAGGTGCGCGCCGCATTCCTGCTGCAGCGCAGCCGCTATGGCGTGCTCAAGGTCAGCCACAAGGACGCCTTGCGCTGGGCGACCACGGGCTCAGCCGCCTGCACCGGGCGCAACGACATCGGCGAGATCGCCGTCGGCAAGATGGCCGATCTCGCGCTGTTCAAGCTCGACGAATTGCGCTTTTCCGGCAGCGGCGACCCCCTCGCGGCGCTGGTCCTCTGCGGCGCCCATCGCGCCGACCGCGTCATGGTCGGCGGCCGGTGGGTGGTGGAGAACGGTCAGATTCCGGGACTCGATGTCGCCGATCTGATCCGGCGGCACTCGGCGGCGGCGCACGCGCTGCTGGCGTAACGGGGCGATGAACTCAGCCTCGGTGCCGCCGCGCTGGATTGCTCGCCGGCGCCCGCAACGGCGATTAAAAACAAATGGCCGGGACAAGCCCGGCCATGACGTTTTCTGATCGATGAAGGTTCGGGCTTATTTGCCGGGGACCTTGTCGTCGATGCCCTTGACGTACCAGTTCATGCTCGAGGATCTGGCCGTTGTCGAGCCGGCTGCCGCCCTTGCACTCGACGGTCTTGCCGTCCTGCTCGACGATCGGGCACTTGAACGGATGCAGCGTGCCGGCCTTGATCGCCGCTTCGGTGGCCATCGCCATCTTCTTCACGTCGTCCGGCATGTTGGTATAGGGCGCCATCACGACCATGCCCTTATCAAGCCCGTCCCACGTGTCCGTCGACGTCCATTTGCCGTCCAGCACCAGCTTGGCGCGGTCGATGTAGTAGCCGCCCCAATAGTCGATGTCCGCGGTGAGCTGGGCGTGCGGGCCGAACTTGATCATGTCCGAGGATTGCCCGAACGCGTGAATGCCGCGCTGCTCGGCGATCTGCATGGCGGCCGGCGAGTTGGTGTGCTGCGTCAGCACGTCGGCGCCTTGGTCGATCAGCGCCTTGGCGGCGTCGGCTTCCTTGCCCGGGTCGAACCACGAGTTCACCCAGATGATCTTCACCTTGATGTTGGGGTTGACCGACTGCGCGCCGAGCATCGTCGCATTGATGCCGGAGATCACCTCCGGAATCGGGAACGAGACGATGTAGCCGATCGTTCCCGACTTCGACATCTTGGCCGCGATCTGGCCCTGAATGTAGCGGCCCTCGTAGAAGCGGGCCGCGTAGGTGGCCAGGTTCTTCGCGCGCTTGTAACCCGTCGCGTGCTCGAAGAACACGTTCGGATATTTGCTCGCCACCTTCACCGTGGCGTCCATGAAGCCGAACGACGTGGTGAAGATCAGCTTGTGGCCGGTGCGCGCGAGTTGCTCGATGGCGCGCTCGGCGTCGGCGCCTTCCGGGACATTCTCGAGATAGGTGGTCTCGACCTTGTCGCCGAGCGCCTTCTGCAGCGCCTGTCGGCCGAGTTCATGCTGATAGGTATAGCCGAGATCGCCGACCGGACCGACATAGACGAACCCGACTTTCAGTTTGTCGGCGGCGTACGAACTGAACGTGGCCGCGGCCAGTGTCAGCAGCGCGGCTACCGCGACGATGTTCCATCTCTTCATGATTCCACTCCGGATTGGCAGGGACGGGCGTGTCTTGACGTTCCCCACTTGGTTTCCCCTACGACGTACCCGCGGCGCCCCCCGCAGGAAATCTCAACGGTCTGGTACGAACACCAGGCCAAGCGAGGCAGGCGCCGCGGACCCGGCAGTTCCACGCGTCCGCGAGATCAACACGAGAACCACCACCGTGGCAAGATAGGGCAGCGACGACATCAGCTGCGAAGGAATGCCGAAGCCGAGCGCCTGGGCGTGGAGCTGGAGGATGGACACCGCGCCGAACAAGTAGGCGCCGGCGACCAGACGGGCTGGCCGCCACGATGCAAACACCACGAGCGCGAGCGCGATCCAGCCGCGCCCCGCGGTCATGCCGGGAATGAAGAACGGCGTATAGGCCAGGGGCAGATAGGCGCCGGCAAGCCCGGCACACGCGCCGCCGAACAGCACCGCCAGCATGCGAATGCGCAGCACGGGATAGCCCAGCGCGTGTGCCGAGGTGTGATTGTCGCCGACCGCGCGCAGCACGAGGCCGGGCCGCGTGCGGTAGAGGAACAACCAGATCGCGATGATGAGCGCGATCGACACGTAGACGAAGGGATCTTCGCCGAACAGGATGCGGCCGACCCCGGGCAGCGTCGGTCAGGAACGGCAGATGAAGGTGCGGGGCGGGCACGATCTTCTGGCCGACGAAGCCGGCGCCGATCAGGCCCGAAAGCCCGACGCCGAGGATGGTCAGCGCCAAGCCTGCTGCGACCTGATTGACGGCGAGTCCGAGGGTCAGAATGCCGAAGATCGCCGACAGGGCCGCGCCGGCGAGAATGCCGCACAACGCGCCGACCAGCGTCGACCCCGACACATAGGCGCCGGCGAAGCCGCAGGCCGCGCCGACGATCATCATTCCCTCGACGCCGAGATTGAGCACGCCGGAACGCTCGACCACCAGCTCGCCGGATGCGGCCAACAACAGCGGCGTCGAAGCCGAGATGATCGACAGGATGATAGCTTCAAGCAGCAGCATGCGCGGGCTTCCGAAGCGTGCGGACCAGACGGATGCGGTAGACGATCAGGGAATCGCAGGCGAGCACGTAGAACAGCAAGATGCCCTGGAAGACCTTGGTCAGATCGAGCGGGACCCGCAAAGAGATCTGCGCGCCCTCGCCGCCGATGAAGGTCAAAGCAAGGAACAGCCCGGCGACCAATATGCCGACCGGATTGAGCCGGCCGAGGAAGGCGACGATGATGGCGGTGAAGCCGTAGCCGGACGAGATCCCAGGATCGAGATGTCCGACCGGTCCGGCGACCTCGATGATGCCGGCAAGCCCGGCCAGCGCGCCGGAAACCGCGAAGGTGAAGAGAACCAGATTGTCGGAATTGAAGCCGGAAAAACGCGCCGCCCGCGGCGCGGCGCCGACCAGCCGGATTTCAAATCCCATGATCATGCGCCCAAGCAGCACAGTCGCCAGCATGACGACGATGAGTGCCACGACGGCGCCGGCGTGCAGCCGTCCGCCTTCGATCAAGGTCGGCACCGACGCGACCGGATCGAACGCGGCGGTGGTGGGGAAATTCATGCCGTGCGGATCGCGCCACGGCCCGCGTACCAGATAGTCCATGCCGAAATCGGCGACATAGACCAGCATCAGGCTGGTGAGGATTTCGCTGGCGCCGAAATACACTCGGCAAATCGCCGGGATCAGCCCATAGAGCGCGCCGCCGATCGCGCCCATGACGCAGCATGACCGGCAGCACCCAATGGCCGACGTCGGTGCCGTTGGTGCGCACGGCGAGCCAGCTGCCGCACACGGCGCCGACGATGAATTGGCCCTCGGCGCCGATATTCCAGATATTGGCGATGTAACAAAGCGACAGTCCGACGGCGATCATCACCAGCGGCGTGGCCTTGACGGCGATCTCCTGCAGTGAAAAGGGATCGGTCAGGGGCTCGACGAAATAGACCCACAGCGCCTCGACGGGGTTCTTGCCGATGATCGCGAACAGGATCGCGATTGTCACGAAGGTGAGTGCCACCGCGATCAGCGGCGACGCGACCGCGATCACCGCCGAGCGTTCGGGCCGGCGTTCAAGCGCTAACTGCATGCTTGACCTCTTGGGTCTCGGCCGCCATTTCGGGGCGCGCTCCACCCATCAAGAGGCCGAGCTTTTCGCGCGTGGCCTCGGCCCGCTCGAGCGGCGCCGAGAGCCGGCCGTGGAACATCACGGCGATGCGGTCGGCGATCTCGGCCAATTCGTCGAGGTCCTGGCTGATGACGAGCACCGCGGTGCCGCGGCCGGCGAGGTCGATCAGCGCCTGGCGAATGGTCGCCGCGGCGCCGGCATCGACGCCCCAAGTCGGCTGGCTGACCACCAGCACGCCGGGCTCGCGCAGAATCTCGCGGCCGACGATGAATTTCTGCAGATTGCCGCCGGACAGGCTGACCGCCTCCGGATCGCGCTTGGCCTTGCGCACGTCGAACACCTTGGTGGTGCGGTCGACGTGCGTCAGCGTCGCCAATCTGTTGATGAAGCCGCGCTTGACCATGCCGCTGGCGGCATGGCCGGTGAGGAGCGCATTCTCGGACAATTTCATGCGCGGCGCGGTGCCGTGGCCGAGCCGCTCTTCCGGCACGAAGGCGGCGCCCATGCGGCGGCGCTCGGTGACGTTGAGCCGGCCGGCGGCCTGGCCGTCGATGACGACGGCGCCTTCGGCCGATGACAGCCGCTCGCCGGACAAGGCGGCGAACAATTCGTCCTGGCCGTTGCCCGCCACCCCCGCGATGCCGACCACCTCGCCGCCGCGCACCTCGAGCGAGATATCATCGAGATGCGTGCCATGCGGGTCGTCCGGTTCCAGCGACAGCCGATAGATCACCAGCCGGGGCACGGTCGGGGTGTGTCCCGAGGCCGCCTTCACCTCGCCGATCTCGCCGCCGACCATCATGCGGGCGAGCGACGCGGCGGTCTCCTTGCGCGGGTCGCAGGTCGCGACCTTCTTGCCGCCGCGCAGGATCGTCGCCGTGTCGCAGAGCCGTTTCACCTCGTCGAGCTTGTGGCTGATGTAGAGGATGGCGCGGCCTTCGGACTTGAGGCGGTTGAGCACGATGAAGAGCTGGTCGGCCTCCTGCGGCGTCAGCACCGCGGTCGGCTCGTCGAGGATGAGCAGCTTCGGGTTCTGCATCAGCGCGCGCACGATCTCGATGCGCTGGCGCTCGCCGACCGAAAGCCGCCACACTTCGCGCTTGGGATCGAGCGGCAGGCCGTACACCCGGGCGGTCTCCTCGAGCCGCGCCGAGATCGCGGCGAACGATTCCGTCGGCGGCAGGCCGAGCGCCACGTTCTCGGCCACGGTGAGGTTCTCGAACAGCGAGAAATGCTGGAACACCATGCCGATGCCGAGCGTGCGCGCCTCGGACGGCCCGGACAGCACGACCTTTTGCCCCATCCAGCGCAATTCGCCGGCGGTCGGCTGAATGAGGCCGTACATGACCTTGACCAGCGTCGATTTGCCGGCGCCGTTCTCGCCGAGCAGCGCATGGATCTCGGCCGGGTAAAGATCGAGGTTGATGGCGTCGTTGGCGAGAAAATCCCCGTATTTCTTGCTGATGCCGACGGCACTCAAGAGCGGCGCGGACCGTGACGAATTGGCCGGTGGGGACATGTCATTCATCGGGGTAGCTACGCCTGCCCAACTCTCGTTGCCTAACTTTGCCGCAGCGGCGGCCTGAGTGCCTAAAGGGACGCCTCAGTATTTGGCAGCGCCCGGATCTTTGCAATGGGCTTTGCAAAGATCGTTCCAGCATTCCGCCGTCTCGCCGTTTGGCCTGGGCGGATCATTCGCCCAAGCCGCCGCCCAAGCCGCCCGCAGCGAGCGGACCTAAATTGGGGCAGATAATGCTCAAACCGCGGGCATCGGCGCGCTTGCACAGATTACGGCGCTTCTGCATTCTAGTGCCGGCCGGGTCAATCGAGGGGAGCCCCCGCATCGTGGAGCTTGTGCTCACTGAAACCGTGAGTGCGGTCCTTCGCTGGCTGCACGTCATTGCCGGCATCGCGTGGATCGGCAGCTCGTTCTACTTCATCCACCTCGATCTGAGCCTCAAACCGCGTCCCGGACTGCCGGCGGGCGTCAAGGGCGACGAGTGGCAGGTTCACGGCGGCGGCTTCTACCACATGATGAAATACATGGTGGCGCCGGCGCAGATGCCGGACAGCCTGACCTGGTTCAAATGGGAAGCCTACACGACATGGCTGTCGGGGTTCGCGCTCCTGGTCGTCGTCTATTATCTCGGCGCCGATCTGTTTCTGATCGACAAGTCGGTGCTCGACTTGACCGCGGCGCAGGCCGCCGGCATCGCCTTTGTCAGCCTTGCGGTGTCGTGGCTGGTTTACGAAGGCCTGTGCCGCTCGCCGCTCGCGCGCTACGAGGTGGCGCTCGCCTTGGTCGGCTACGTGTTTCTGGTCGCGCTGACCTATGGGTTCACCCACGTGTTCTCCGGCCGCGGCGCCTTCACCCAGATCGGCGCGCTGATCGGCACCATCATGGTGGCGAACGTCTTCGTCATCATCATTCCGTATCAGAAGAAGACCGTGGCGGCGATGCTCGCCGGCACGGAGCCCGACCCACGCTGGGGCGCGCTCGGCAAGACGCGCTCGGTCCACAACAACTATCTGACGCTGCCGGTCGTGTTCCTGATGCTGAGCAACCATTATCCGCTGCTCTACGCCACCAAATACAATTGGCTGATCGTGGCGATCGTGCTGTTGATCGGTCCGGTCATCCGCCACTTTTTCAATTCGCGTCACGCCGACAAAGGGAGCCCGTGGTGGACCTGGGCCGTGGCGGCGGCCGGCATGGCGGCGGTGGCCTGGCTCTCGGCGGCGGGACCGCGCGCGGCCACCACCGGCGCGTTGCCGCCGGCGCCCAAATTCGCCGACGTGGCCGATATCGTCTCATCGCGCTGCAGCATGTGCCATGCGGCCGAACCGGTATGGGACGGCATCGCCGCGGCGCCGGAAGGCGTCCTGCTCGACAGCGACGAACAAATCCTCAAGCACGCGCCGCTGATCGCCATCGTCGCCGTGCGCTCGAACGCCATGCCGCCGGGCAACATCACCGAAATGACCAACGACGAGCGCCTGGTGCTGGCGTCCTGGCTCGCATCCGGCGCGCCCGCGAAGTGAGACGGTCCGGATCAACCATGAGATGGCGACCGTGACCACGCAGGCCATTCGCGGCCGGCTTCTGAGCTTCGTGCGCGCGCCGCGCGGCGCCGGCGACGCGGAGAGTTATCGCTATAGCGACGACGGCATGGTCGTCGTCGAAGGCGGCCGGATCGCGCGGGTCGGGCCGGCTGCCGAACTTGCGGCGACGCTGCCGGCGGGAACGCCGGTCGCGCATCACGCCGACGGCTTGATCATGCCGGGCTTCATCGACCCGCACATTCATTTTCCGCAGACGCAGGTGATCGCCTCCTACGGC
The DNA here is from genome assembly GCA_963836095.1 of uncultured Pseudomonadota bacterium. Taxonomy (GTDB): domain Bacteria; phylum Pseudomonadota; class Alphaproteobacteria; order Rhizobiales; family Xanthobacteraceae; genus BOG-931. The sequence goes on along the minus strand of CAWIHU010000005.1, from coordinate 66,601 downwards.
GCGCAACTGCTGGAATGGCTGGAGAAATACACCTTCGTCGAGGAGCAGAAATTCGCCGACCGCACCCACGCCGCGCGTAACGCCGAATTCTTCCTCGATGAGCTGGCGCGCAACGGCACCACCACCGCGCTCGCTTATTGCACCGCGCATCCGGGTTCCGCCGACGCCTTGTTTACCGCGGCGCATCGGCGCAACGCCGGCATGATCGCGGGCAACGCCGTCATGAATCGCAACGGCCCGCCCGGCTTGCTCGAGCCCGCGGCCACCGCCATCCCCGACAGCCGCGATCTGATCCGACGCTGGCACGGCACCGGGCGGCAGCGTTATGCGCTCACCCCGCGCTTCGCCATCACCTCGACCGACGAGCAACTGGCCGAACTCGGCGCGCTGCTGGCGGAGTTTCCGACCATCCTGATGCAGACGCATCTCGACGAGAATCTCAACGAGATCGCCACCATCAAGCGGCTGTTCCCGAACGACCCGAGCTACACCGCGGTCTATGCCCGCTTCGGGCTGCTCGGGCCTCGTTCGCTGATGGGCCATTGCATCCACATGACTGACGACGAAGTCGCGCTCATGCGCGACACCCAATCGGTCGCGGTTTTCTGCCCGACCTCGAACCTTTTCATCGGCTCTGGCCTGTTCGATTACGCGCGGCTCGCCGACGCAGGCGTGCGCATCGCGCTCGCGACCGACGTCGGCGGCGGCACGTCCTATTCCATGCTGCGCACCGCCGCCGAGGCTTACAAGGTGATGCAGCTGCAGGGCCAGAATCTTCCCGCGCTCGCCGCCTTCGACCTGATCACCCGTGGCAACGCCGCCGCGCTCGGACTCGATGGTGAGATCGGCGCCATCGCGCCCGGCGCCTATGCCGACCTCGTCGTGCTCGACGCCCGCGCCACCCCCGCGATGGCGCACCGCATGGAAGTCTCGCGCGACCTCGAGGACGAACTGTTCGTCCTCATGACGATGGGTGATGATCGCGCCGTGCGGCAGACCTACATCGCCGGACGGTCCGTCCTTTAGCCTCCGAAACGAGACTTGGTCTATGTGTTCTCCCCGCCACGGCGGCGTGTTACCACGCGTCAACATGAGCGTAGCACCGCGAGGACCTGATGGCGGCAACCGGAAAATTCCGCAAATATCTGCCGGGGCCGGATCATCCGCCGGTGCAGGGCATCGCAAGCCAGGACGCCTATTCGCACGGCGACCTGGTGCAGGCGATCCCTCGCATCCGCGAACTGCTTTACGATTTTCCGCAGCGGACGCTCGCCGAACCTTTTCGCGGCATCACCTGCGACGGCACCGTGCGCAAGAACCTGTTCGTGCTCGAGCCGAACGGCGCGCCGGTCGAAGCGATGACGCACGCGGCGCGCGCCATGCTCGCCTTGGCGAGCGCGGATGAGTTGCAGAAGATCCGCCGCCCGATCGATTCCGAGCAGTGGCGCAAATGGAGCAATCCGGAGTTTTATGTCTTCCGCGACACGCTGCGCATGGAGGAGCATGGCCGGCCGCTGCGCGACGCGATCTTGAATCTGCTGCAGGCCAGCATGAGCCCGAACGGCTTCGCCAAGGCCGTCGCCTGCATGCGCATCAACCATTTTCTCGGTGAGCTCGTCGGCGCGCCGAAAGTGCTCAACCAGTACAGCTATAATTTCTGCCTGTTCGGCGAGCCGTCGCTGACCGAGCCCTGGGGCTGGCAATATTTCGGCCACCATCTGTGCCTGAACTGTTTCGTCGTCGGCCGATCGATGACGATTTCGCCGACCTTCATGGGCGCGGAGCCGAACGAGATCGAACGTCGGACCCTATGCCGGCACCACCGTCTTCCGTGACGAAGAAAGCGTCGGCCTGCAATTGATGCAATCGCTCACCAGGGAGCAGAAGGACCGCGCCCAGATCTACAAGCTGATGAAGGATCCGGCGATGCCCGAAGGGCGCTGGATTTTCTCCGACCAGCGCCATCTCGGCGGCTGCTATCGCGACAATCTCGTCATCCCCTACGAAGGCGTGCAGGCGAGCGAGATGACGAAGGCGCAACAGCGCAGCATGGTCGCTCTCGTCGGCGCCTTCATCGAATATCTGCCGGCGGCGCCGCTTGCCGCCCGGCTCGCCGAAGTCGAGCGACACCTCGACGAGACCTATTTCTCCTGGATCGGCGCCTATGGCGACAACGACGTTTATTACTACCGCATCCAGAGCCCGGTGATCATGGTCGAGTTCGACCACCACTCCGGAATCTTCCTGTGCAACAGCGAGCCCGAACGGTTCCATATCCATACGCTGGTGCGCACGCCGAACGGCAACGACTATGGCAAGGAATGGCTACGCCAATACCAGGGCAGGTGATTCAGCTATAAAGCTTCCGCGTCGTGCCGCTGCGCTCGACTTCGCGCGCGGCCTTGAAGGTGCGGCCGATGAGATCCATCGACGGGTTGGAAACGCCGAACCAGAACTTCTCGCTGATGAAGTGATGGCGCAGGTGATATTGCTTGATCCAGCGGCCGACGCGCGTGCGCGGCTGATAGGGGATGTGGGCGACATAGTGCACCCATTCGTAATGGAAGATCGCCAGCGTGACGCCGAACATCGCCGAGGCGACGATGCTCCAGCCGAACAGCAGCGCGAAGGCGAGCGCGGTGATCGCGAGATTGGGCACGAGAAACCACACCGGCAGGAACAACAGATCGAGCCGGTCCGGCTCGGTGTGATGGTCGTAGTGCAGCCGGTGCTGCAGCTTGCGTATGAAGGTGAAACGCGACGGCACGGCGTGAAACGCGAAGCGGTGAAAGCCGTATTCGCTGACGTAGAACGTCAAGGCACCGATCACGACCCACATCAGCGAAAACGGCAACACCCGCGCGCCGAAGCCGACGGCGAGCGCCGCGAGCAACAGCGCGAGCCAGATGTTGGAGCCATGCCGCAGGAACGTGCCGATCATCTGCGTCTCCTCCTTCGCGTTTTATCGATTTAGGTCGCCGGCAGCGGCCGATATTTCTACAACGATTTCATATCCTTTGCCGTAAGCTCCATGTCTGAGGAGTCAGCGTCACCCTCTTTTTAGCGATGTTCAATACGAAATGCCCGCACTCGAGGATGTCGCGGCCGAGTAATGACGCAGAATCGAACATTATGAGAACGTCGGCGCCATGATGTGGACGGGTACGAGAAACGAATAAACGTAACGCCTATCGGAAAAGGATAAAACTGCCTGTTCTCTGAATGCAGGCGCCGTTCCGCCGATCCCTTCGGGCGCTCTCGGGTCGCGGAGCGATCCATAATCGATTCCTAGCTTTCGGGTGTCGATCGGCATCATAACAGTGCCGTCCGCACCGGTGTCGACGAGAAACGACACCATTCCGCGAATTCCGAGCCGCGGAAAGGAAACGCGAGCCTCCAGAAAAGGGGCTCCCGAGGTATTCCCGAAACGTCCCTCCAGCATCGAAAAATCAGAAAATGTGGAACCGTTCGCTGGTATCGATATAGCGGATTATCGTATCACTGGGCGAAATGCCCTGTTTTTTGAGTTTGGTCACGAGAGCGCGAAATGATTTGGCTGTGGCGCTTACTTTGCCGTCGTGGAACTCCGACCCATTCTTTTGGATGCTTCTCGATCAATCTCGGTCGGTTCGAGGACAGCACGCGGGCGGCGCGGGAGAAACCGCGCAGTTCACGGTCGATCTGTTGAGGTGTGGCGCCGAGCATCTTTCTGGTCAGCCGGGCCATGCCGTTGTCTCCGGTAGGAACGTGCGCTAGCCGTGTTCGGACGCAATATGACACTTGAGGGCGGGATTGAAAAGTACAGAGCACGCTATGTCCAGCGACCGATTTCTTATCCGTTGTGCCTGCACATAGAGCTGGGCCGCCTTCGCTTGCCCGGCGCGGCCGTGACGACGAGTTTCGTCCTCAGTTACCCGACCGGCTCCGACGCGACCGGCGGTCTTTCCTGCAATTGCAAGGCGCGCTCGGTCAAAATGAGGAGCTGCGCGGCGAGCGACGCGGCGATCACGGCCGGCTCCTTGCCCTTGATCTGCGGTATGCCGATCGGGCAGGTCAGGCGATCGAGCTCCGCGCCGGTGACGCCCATCTGCCGGGCGAAGGTGACGAACCGCGCCCGCTTGGTTTCCGACCCGATCAGCCCGACGAAGTCGAACGCGCCGCGCCGCAGCGCCGCGACCGTGATGTCGAAATCGAGCGGATGGGCGTGGGTCATGACCACGACCATGGCGTCGCACGGCGCCTCGGACAGTTCGCGCTCGGCATCGTCGGTGCGGACGGTGACGACGTTCGGCGGCACGTAGTGCGGAAACTGGTCCGGCCGGCTGTCGATCCAGCGCACGGCGAACGGCAGCGGCGCCAAAGCGAGCACCACAGCCCGGCCGACGTGACCCGCGCCGAACAAGAGGACCGGCGTGGTCGTTTCCCCGAATTGCTCGCGGAATCCGGTCTTTTCGAACCCGCGCGCCGCGAGGCTCAGTGGCGCGCCGGCCGCAGCGCGCGGGCCAAGAACGCGCGCGATCCGGCCGTCGTCGCCGACGCGGCTCATGGTCACGAAGGCTCCCGCCTGTTCCGCGTCCGCCAAGCGGCGGACCGTTGCGGCATCGCGGGCATCGAATGTCTCGGTCAAGGTGCGCACCCGGCCGCCGCAGCATTGTCCGAGATTGGGGCCGAGCGGCCAATTGCGGAATTCGGCGCGGCCGCGACCCTTGGCGAGCGTCGCGCGCGCGGCGGCGATCGCCTCGAATTCGAGCCGCCCGCCGCCGATGGTGCCGAAGAAGCCGCCGTCGGGCTGTACTACGAGGCGCGCGCCGGCCTCGCGCGGCGCCGAGCCGTCGACGTCGATCACGCTGACCAGGCCGGCGATGCCGTGCCGGTCGATCGTTTCGCGGATGCGGGCCCAGACCTTCGCCATCTCACGCTCTATCTAAGCATGTCCCGCAAAAGTGGAAACCGGTTTTGCGAAATGGACATGCTCGATCAAACAACTCTACCGGCGGCCGCCGCGGCGAGCGGCGCCAGCGCGGCAACGGCATCGACGGGGCCGATCGCCTCGAGGATCGCTTCCGGGGTCGCGGGGGCGTCGAGCGCGACCGGCTGCCCCGGATGGAGCGAATGTATCGCATCGGCGATGGCGGCGAATGCGGAAATCGCCAGCATCAAGGGTGGCTCGCCGACCGCCTTGGAGCGGTAGATGGTGTCCTCGCGATTGGCGTTGTCGAACAATTCGACCCGGAAATCGACCGGCACGTCGGACGCGACCGGTATCTTGTAGGTCGACGGTGCGTGGGTCAGGAGCCGGCCGCGCTCGTCGTAGATCAGCTCCTCGGTCGTCAGCCAGCCCATGCCCTGCACGAAGCCGCCTTCGATCTGACCGATATCGATGGCCGGATTGATGGAGCGGCCAACGTCGTGGAGGATGTCGACGCGCCGCACGTTCATCTCGCCGGTCAGAATGTCGATCGCGACCTCGCTGCACGCGGCGCCGTAGGCGTAATACAGGAACGGCCGGCCCTTGCCGCGTTCGCGGTCCCAATGCAGCTTCGGCGTCCTGTAGAAGCCGGCCGCCGAGAGATGCACGCGGGCGCCGTAGGCTTTCTTGGTCAATTCGCCGAACGGAATGCTTTCATTGCCGATGAACACGCGGTCGTCGCGGAAGGCGATCAGATCCTCCGAGACATTCCACGCCTCGCTGGCAAACCGCGTCAGCCGCGCCTTGATGTCGCGCACGGCGCGCTGCACCGCCATGCCGTTCATGTCGGTGCCGGACGACGCGGCGGTCGCCGAAGTGTTCGGCACCTTGTCGGTCGAGGTCGCGGTGATGTGCACGCGGTCGAGCCCGATGCCGAACTCCTCCGCCGCCACCTGCGCCACCTTCTGAAACAGGCCCTGGCCCATTTCCGTGCCGCCGTGATTGAGGTGAACGGAGCCGTCCTGATAGACGTGGACCAGCGCGCCGGCCTGGTTGAGATGCGTGAGCGTGAAGGAAATGCCGAACTTCACCGGGGTCAGCGCCAGGCCCCGTTTCAGGATCGGCGAGCGCGCGTTGAACTCTGCGATCTCCTTGCGCCGCGCGCGGTAGTTCGACGAGCGCTCGAGCTGCTCGATCAGGCGGACCGCGGTATCGAGTTCTTCCACGGTCTGCCCGTAGGGCGTGACGTCGCGCCCGGGGCCGTAGAGATTGGCCTTGCGGATATCGAGCGGATCGCGGCCGAGCTTCCAGGCGATGGCGTCGATGACGCGCTCGATCGCCAGCATGCCCTGCGGGCCGCCGAAGCCGCGGAAGGCGGTGTTGGAGACGGTGTTGGTCTTGACCCGGCGCGAATAGATGCGGTTTTCGGGCAGGAAATAAGTGTTGTCGGCATGGAACATGGCGCGGTCGACGACGCCGATGCTGACATCCGCCGAGCAGCCGCAGCGGGCGTCGAGATCGAGGCTGATGCCGCGGATGCGCCCGTCGCCGTCGTAACCGACGCTGTATTCGACCAAAAAGTCGTGCCGCTTGCCGGTCATCGCCATGTCGGCGTCGCGGTCGAGCCGGAACTTGCACGGCCGGCCGGTGACGCGCGCCGCCAGCGCCGCGATCACCGCCCATTGCGTCGCTTGCGTTTCCTTGCCGCCGAAGCCGCCGCCCATGCGCCGCACCGCGCAGGTCACGAACGAGTCCGGCAGCGCGAGCACGCGGGCGACGATGTGCTGCACTTCGCTGGGGTGCTGGGTCGAGGAATAGACCAGCACGGCGCCGTCTTCGCCCGGCACCGCCAGTGCGACCTGGCCTTCCAGATAAAAATGCTCCTGGCCGCCGACGCGGAGCTTGCCGGCGCTCTGGTGCGGCGCCGCCGCGATCGCCTTGCCGGCATCGCCGTTGATGAAGGCGTAGTCCGGCATCACGGTCTCGCCGGCGGCGCGGCCCTGCTCGACCGAGACGTTGGGCGGCTCGGCGTCGACCTCGATGCGCGCGCGCAAGCACGGCCCGCCGCGCCGCGTCGCGCGACGTGGCGGCGACGGCGAACACCGGCTGATTGTGAAAATCGATGCGGGTGTCGACGAACACCGGCTCGTCGGCGCTCGCCGGCGAAATATCGTTCTTGCCCGGGATGTGCGCGGCGGTGATGACGGCGACGACGCCCGGCGCCGCCTTGACCGCGCTCAGATCGACGCTGCGAATGGTGCCGCGCGCGATCGGCGCGCCGCCGACGGCGATATGCAGCGTGCCGGTCGGCTCCGGAATGTCGTCGATATATTCGGCGGCGCCTTGCACGTGCTTGGCGCCGCTGTCGTGCGGCAGCGGCTTCGACACGTGGCGCAGCGGCGCCTCCAGGACGGCGTCACTCAGCGGCATCGGCGAACATCCGGCGATCGGTGATGCGGGTTGCGGCGCTGGCGGCGCCGGCCATTTCGGCGAGCGCCTTGATGACGAGATTGCCGGCGACGCGGCGGCGATAGGCGGCGCTGGCGCGCAAGTCGGTCAACGGCGTGAAGTCGTCATTGACGGCGTCGGCGGCTGCCTGCCAGCGGCTCGCGTCGCTCAGCGTCAGTCCGCGCAAGCGCGCTTCGACCGCGGCGGCGCGCTTCGGAATTGCGGCCATGCCGCCGAACGCCACCCGGGCCTCGACGATCCGGCCGGCATCGACCTCGCACCAGAACGCCGCCAGCACCGCCGAGATGTCCTCGTCGGTGCGCTTGGTGATCTTGTAGGTGCGAAACTGCGCCGTCGGCGCGAGCTTCGGCACCAGCAACCGGCGGACGAATTCGCCCGGCTTGCGGTCCTGCTTGCCGTAATCGAGAAAGAAATTCTCCAGCGGCATCTGCCGGACGTGGTCGCCGTGCCGCAGTTCGAGCGTCGCGCCGAGCGCGATCAGCATCGGCGCGAGGTCGCCGATCGGCGAGCCATTGGCGATGTTGCCGCCGACCGTGCCGGCGAGGCGCACCTGCATCGAGCCGAACCGCCGCATCACCTCGCCGATGTCGGGATCGATCGATCCCAACACCGGCGCGGCGCGCGCGAGCGACACGATCGCGCCGAAGGCATGGCCTTCGGCGGTCTCGACGATCTCACCCAGCTCGGCGACGCGGCCGACATGAATGATCTTCTCGATCGGCGTGAGTTTCTTGGTGATCCACAGGCCGACATCGGTCGCGCCGGCGACGATGGTGGCGTCGGGATGCCGGGCGTAAAGCTGCGCGAACGATTGTTCGCTCGCCGGCGCGGCAAAGAAGCGGCCGTCGTCGCCGACAAACAGATCGGCGCGGTCGTCGAGCGCGCGCAGTGCTTGCCGGCGCGCCGCCGCGTCGCGGCTGAAGCGGTCGTCGGCGCCGCTCGTTGCAGGCCTCCAGGCCCGCGTCGATGATCGGCCGGTAGCCGGTGCAGCGGCACAGATTGCCGGCGAGCACGTCGTTGAGCGTCTGCCGGTCGGTGGCGCCGCCGCATTCGTGATAATGAGCAAACAAGCTCATGACGATGCCGGGCGTGCAGAAGCCGCACTGCGAGCCGTGGTCGCGCGCCATCGCCGCCTGCACCGGATGCAGGATGCTGTTATCGGCGAGGTCCTCGACCGTGATCAGCTCGGCGCCGTCCAATTGGCCGATCAGGGCGATGCAGGAATTGACCGGCTCGTAGATCAGCCGGCCGTCACGCTCGCGCACCACCACGACGGTGCAGGCGCCGCAATCGCCTTCCGCGCAGCCTTCTTTGGTGCCGGTGGAGCGCTCGTCGAGGCGCAGCCAGTCGAGCACGGTCGTGCGCGGGGCAAACCGGTCGAGCGCGACCCGCCGGCCGCGTCTGATGAACTGCAGAAATTCTCTCGCCATCGCCCTGCGCCGTGGATTCAAAACGAACAATGTGCCTAGCAAAACAGCATTGGCCACGACGTACAAGTCATCCCTAATTTCCTTGTCCGTCAAGGACATAGTGCGGCGGCGGCCGCGACGGCCCTATCTTGCTGCAAGTCATTCGCAAGCTCGATACGGCATGAAACATGCACCGTCGGCACTGCGATGGACCTCAACACCATCACCGAGATCGCAAGGCCGCGCCAGCGCGCGGAGTTGCCGGCCTGGAACGCGGGCGACGCTTGGCTCGCCGGCGGCACGTGGTTATTTTCCGAGCCGCAACTGCGGATCTCGCGGCTGATCGACATCGCCGAACTCGGCTGGCCAACGCTGCAGGTGAGCGAGCAGGGCCTGCGCGTCGCCGCGACCTGCAAGATCGCCGAGCTCGATGGCCTGACGTTGCCGCCGCACTGGACGGCCGCGCCGCTCGTCAACCAATGCTGCCGGTCGTTCCTGGCGTCGTTCAAAATTTGGAACATGGCGACGGTCGGCGGCAATCTCTGCATGTCGTTGCCGGCCGGGCCGATGATCTCGCTCACCACCGCGCTCGACGGCGTGTGCGCGATCTGGACGCCGCACGGCGAGGAGCGGCGCGTTGCCGTCGCGGACTTCGTGGTGGGGGCGGGGCGCAACGTGTTGCGGCCGGGCGAGCTTCTCCGCGCGATCGATCTGCCGCTCGCGGCGCTGCGCCGGCGCACCGCGTTTCGGCAAATCTCGCTGAGCCCGCTCGGCCGTTCCGGCGCGCTCGTCATCGGGACGCTGAGCCCCGACGACGGCGCGTTCACGCTGACGGTGACGGCGGCGACGCCGAAGCCGGTCGTGTTGTCGTTTCCGCGTCTGCCCGGGCGCGCCGCGCTGCGCGAGCGGCTCGAAGCGGCCATTCCGCCGGACGGTTATTACGACGACATCCATGGCGCGCCGACGTGGCGCCGCCAAGTGACGCTGGAGTTCGCCGACGAGATTTGCGGCGAGTTTGCCGGCAACGGCGCGGGGCCGCCGTGAGCTTTCTGGTCAACGGCACGGCGCATGAGGTGCGGCCGCGGCCCGGCCAATGCCTGCGCACGTTTCTGCGCGAACTCGGCTGCTTCGGCGTCAAGAAAGGCTGCGACGCCGGCGACTGCGGCGCCTGCACAGTGATGGTCGATGGCGACCCGGTGCATTCGTGCCTGTTTCCCGCCTATCGCGCGCAGGGTCGCGCCGTCACCACGATCGAAGGCCTGTCCAAGAACGGCGAGCTGCATCCGATGCAGCAGGCCTTCTTGCAGGCGCAGGGGTTTCAATGCGGCTTCTGCACGCCGGGCATGATCATGACTGCCGCGAGCATGAACCAATCGCAGCGTCGCGACCTCGATTGGGCGCTGAAGGGCAACATCTGCCGCTGCACCGGCTACGGCGCGATCGATCAGGCGCTGCACGGCGGCAAGGCGATCGAGGAGGCCGAGGCCGGCGACGCCTGCGGCCGCAACGTGCCGGCGCCGGCGGCACGCGCCGTCATCAGCGGAGCGGCGCGCTACACCATGGATGTCGCGCCGGCCGGGCTGTTGCATCTCAAGCTGCTGCGCTCGCCGCACCCGCACGCGCGGATCACGGCGATACGTCGCGATGAGGCGCTCGCCGTCCCCGGCGTCCGCGCGGTGCTGACGTTCGAAGACGCGCCGCAAAAGCTGTTTTCGACGGCGCGGCACGAGGACGAGCGCGCCGACCCGGACGATACCGCCGTGCTCGACCGCATCGTCCGCTTCATCGGTCAGCGCGTCGCGGCGGTAATCGCGGAGAGCGAGGCGGCGGCGGAAGAGGGCTGCCGCAAGCTCGCCGTCGATTACGAATTGCTGCCGGCGGTGTTCGATCCGGAAGAGGCGATGCGGCCCGGCGCGCCGGTCATTCACGACAAGGGTCCGCAGTCGCGCATCCACAATCCGCAACGCAACATCGCCGGCGAACTGCACGGCCATGTCGGCAATGTCGACTCAGGGTTCGCGGAGGCCGACGCCGTCTACGAGGGGACCTACATCACCCAGCGAGTCCAGCACGCGCATCTGGAAACCCATTGCGCCATCGGCTGGCTCGATCAGGCCGGCCGGCTCGTCATCCGTTCCAGCACGCAGACGCCGTATCTGACGCGGCGGGCGCTGGCCGGATTGTTCGATCTCGATCCGGACAAGGTGCGCGTGTTCTGCGAGCGCATGGGCGGCGGCTTCGGCGCCAAGCAGGAAATGCTGGTCGAGGACATCGTCGCGCTCGCGGTCCTCGAGACCGGGCAGCCGGTCAAGCTCGAGTTCACCCGCGAGGAGCAGTTCATTGGCGCCACCACCCGCCATCCCATGCGCGTGCGCATCAAGGCTGGCGCGGGCCGCGACGGCCGCCTCACCGCCATGGAGATGCACGTCGTCTCCGACACCGGCGCCTACGGCAATCACGGCTTCGCCGTGCTCAATCACGCCTGCGGCGAGAGTTTCGGCGTCTATCGCTGCGCCAACAAAAAAATCGACGGCTTTGCGGTCTACACCAACACCGTGCCGAGCGGCGCGTTTCGCGGCTATGGCCTGCCGCAGACCAACTTCGCGGTCGAGTCGGCGATGGACGAATTGGCGCGCCGGCTCGGTATCGACCCGTTCGAGTTCCGCGAGCGCAACATGGTCCGCCCCGGCGACCCGATGGTCTCGACCGGCGCGGAGGAAGGCCACGACGTGCAGTATGGCAGCTACGGCCTCGACCAATGCCTCGCTTTGGTCAAGGACGCGCTCGACCGCGGCGGTGGGCTGGAGCCGCCGGCGTCCGACGACTGGCTGGTCGGGCAGGGCGTCGCGCTCGGCATGATCGACACCGTGCCGCCGTTCGGCCATTTCGCCGACGCCAGCATCAGTCTGCGCGACGACGGCCGCTACGAGTTGATCGTCGGCACCGCGGAGTTCGGCAACGGCACCAACACGGTGCACCATCAGATCGCGGCGACCGCGCTCGGCACGACGACCGACTTTATCGTCGTTCTCACCTCGGATACCGACAATGGCGGCCACGACACCGGCGCCTATGGCAGCACCGGTACCGTCGTCGCTGGCCGCGCCACGCAACTCGCCTGCAACGCCTTGCGCGACGAGATTTTGAGTTTTGCGGCGGAGCACGCCGGCGGCGCCAATGGCGCGTGGTCGCTGGTCGCAGGCGCGGCGACGAGCGGCGGCAAGCGCGTGGCGCTCGCCGAACTCGCGGCGGCGGCGGTCGCGCGCGGACGCCGCCTCGCCGCTACCGGGAAATGGAACGGCACGCCGCGTTCGGTCGCGTTCAACGTTCAGGCGTTCCGTGTCGCCGTCAACAAGCGTACCGGCGCCATCAAGGTGCTGCGCAGCATCCACGCCGCAGACGCCGGGCGCGTCATCAATCCGATGCAGTGCCGCGGCCAGATCGAGGGCGGCGTGGCGCAATCGCTCGGCCCGACGCTCTACGAGGAGATGGTGATAGATCGCTCCGGTCGCGTGGCAAATCCCAATTTCCGCAATTATCATCTGCCGCAGTTCGCCGACGTGCCGCGCACCGAGGTCTTTTTCGCCGACACTTACGACGCGATCGGCCCATTCGGCGCCAAATCGATGAGCGAAAGTCCCTACAATCCGGTCTCCGCCGCCATGGGTAATGCGCTCTTTGACGCGACCGGAATCAGGTTTTGTCGGACGCCGTTCAAGCCGGATCGTATTTTTCCGGCCATCGCGGAGAAATTTGGGACCGGGCGGTGATCAATTTGATATGAAGCGACCAAACGCTCGTCACCCTGAGGTGCTCGGCCGCAGGCCGAGCCTCGAAGGGTCGCGAGGCGCCCGGACTGTGCGTCCTTCGAGGCCCGCGCGGAGCCTGTCATCGGGCCGGCCACTTCGGGCCGGACCCGTTGGCGCGGGCACCTCAGGATGACGACCATCAGGAACAGAAAGCACCCACACCCGTGCCGCACGATGACGAAAAATTCCTGCGCCGAAGTTTCGATGTCGCCAAGCGCGCCATGACGCACGGCAATCATCCGTTCGGCGCGTTGCTGGTCGATGCGGCCGGCGAAGTGCTGATGGAAGTGGAAAACGGTTATCTGCCCGACCGGGACATGACGGCCCACGCCGAACGCCTGCTCGCCACGCAGGCGTCGAAGACGTTGGACCCGAAGTTTCTCGCCGACTGCACGCTCTACACCTCGGCCGAGCCGTGCGCGATGTGCGCCGGCGCGATGTATTGGGCCGGCATCGGCCGCATCGTCTACGGCCTGTCGGAACGGCGCTTGAAGACGATCACCGGCAATCACGCCGAGAACCCGACGCTCGATCTGCCCTGCCGCACGGTGTTCGCCGCCGGGCAGCGCCATGTCGAGGTCATCGGTCCGTTGTTGGAAGACGAGGCGGCGGCAATTCACGACGGTGTTTGGAATAATTGACGGTCATTGCGACCCGCTGTGACGGGCGATGACGCCGGGCAAATCCTGCGGGCTACGCTTGATGTGCGGCGACGCGCCCAAGAAAATGCGCCAAGTCGTTCGGCGCCCTACCAAGCAGCCACCGCAGTGTGTTTGGATTCCCCACTAGCCCGCAGTCGGCGTAGTAGCGGAACATCGCCGCGAGCGTCGCGCGTTCATAGTCGGCCATGCCGCCGGCGCGGGCGCGCGCCTCCCAGGCGTCGATGGTTTCGGCTTCGGCGCGGACCGTTCGTCCCAGCGCCGCGCCGATCGATGCGGCGACTTCGAGCTGGCTGAGCGGCGGCGTGCCGACGAGTTCGTAGGTTGCGCCGGCGTGGCTTTTGTCGGTCAGCACCATCGCGGCGGCTTGCGCGACATCGTCGAGATCGACGAGGCTGAGCCGCGTTTCGACCGGATAAGGCATGCGGAACACGCCTTGCTCCGTGATCGCGCGCCATGCCCCGAGAATGTTCTGCATGTAGGCCGTCGGCTGCAGGATCGTGAACTTGAGGCCGGACGCGAACAGCATCTCCTCGACCCACATCTTCTCCCAATGGTGCGGCATGGCTTCGATCTGCGGATGCAGCACGGAATGAAAGACGAAGCGGGCGACGCCCTGCGCCTTCGCCGCGGCAATGACGTTGCGGGCGTAAGCAACCTCGTCGCGGCTGACATTGGGGCAGATGTGATAGATCGCCGTCACGCCGGCGGCGGCGGACTCGAGCGCCGCTGTGTCGTCGAAGCCGCCGACGGCGATTTCGGCGGCGCCGAGCATCTTCAGTGCGGTGGCGTGCGCGGCGTTGCGCACCAAAGCGCGCACGGGCGCGCCCTTGGCGGCAAGCGCCGTGATGACGGCCCTGCCGGTCTTGCCCGCGGCGCCGGTGACAAGGATCATGGCAGCGTCATCGCAGTTTGGCGGTGAGTTCGAACAGCCGGTTGGGGCTGAGCGGGATTTCGTTCAGCTCGACATTCTGCTGCATCAGCCCAAGCGCGTCCTCGATCGCCTGGGCAAACAAAGGCCCGACCGGAATGGCGCCGGCCTCGCCGGCGCCCTTGACCCCGAGCGGGTTGAGTGGCGACGGCGTCACCGTGTGGGCGATGTCCATGTGCGGCACTTCGAGCGCGGTCGGCAACAGATAATCGGCCAGCGAGGCGTTGAGCAATTGGCCCTCGTCGTCGAACACGAGTTGCTCGTAGAACGCATTGCCGATCCCCTGGGCGACGCCGCCATGGATCTGTCCGGCCAGGATCAGCGGATTGATCACGGTGCCGCAGTCGTGCACCACGACGTATTTGAGAACCTGCAAGGTGAAGGTCTGCGGATCGACCTCGATGATCATGGCGTGGACGCCGCTCGCGGTGGCGCCGCTCGGCGGACCGAAATATTGCGTCGATTCCAGTCCCGGTTCGGTGCCGGGCTTGACCGCGCCGCGCATCGGATTGGCCTTGAGCGCCAGTTCTCCGAGCTTGATGGCTTGGCCCGGAACGCCGACGACCGAAACCTGGCCGTTGGCAATTTCCAGATCCTCTTCGGCGCACTCGAAATGCTCGGCGGCGAGTTTCAGGATCTTCTGCCGCACCGCCTTGGCGGCCTCGTTGACGGCGTTTCCGGCGACCACGGCGCCGCGGCTGGCGAAGGTGCCGGCGCCCCAATAGAACTGGTCGGTGTCGCCGGTGACGACGTTGATGTCGGTGACGTTGACGCCGACCTGGTCGGCGGCGATCTGGGCGAACACGGTGAAATGGCCTTGGCCCTGGGTGCCGATGCCGGTCGCGACGCTGACGCGGCCGTTGGCCTGCACCTGGACCTTGGCGCCTTCATAGGGACCGATGCCGGTACCCTCGACATAGCAGGCGACGCCGATGCCGACGTGGCGCCCTTGCGCGCGCAGCGCGGCCTGCTCCTCTTTCAGGAATTTCTCATAACCAATCATCTCCAGCGCCTTGTCCAGGATCGGCTCGTAATTGCCGCTGTCGTAGGAAAGCGCCGTGAAATCCTGATAGATGATCTCGTTGTTGTAGGGGAACGCGTCGGGCGGGATCAGATTGCGGCGGCGGATTTCGGCGCGGTCGATGCCGAGTTCGTGCGCGGCGATGTCGAGGAGCCGCTCGATGACGAACACGCCATGTTGGCGGCCGGCGCCGCGGTAGGGCGTGACGATCGTCTTGTTGGTGAAGACCGCGGTGAAGGTGCTGTCATAGTTCGGTACCACATAGGGGCCGAGCAGCGTGCACTGGCTGTTGATCGGCACCGTGAGCCCGTACGGGTTATAGGCGCCGGTGTCGTGCAGGAACACGTCCTTGATGCCGAGAATGCGGCCGTCGGCCGAGAGCGCGATTTCGGCGTCGTGGGTCTGGCCGCGCTCGTGCGTCGTGGCGAAGAAATGCTCGAGCCGGTCCTCGATCCATTTGATCGGGCGGTTGAGTTTCTTCGCCGCCCACGGGATCACCACCTCCTCGGGATAGAACAGCATGATTTTTGGGCCGAAGCCGCCGCCGACGAACGGCGCGATCACGCGCACCTGCCGCTCGCTCATGCCGAGCATCGCCGCGAGGCCGTTGCGCAGGAACACCGGCGCCTGGGTGGTGTCCCAAATGGTGAGCTGATTGGCGCGGGCGTCCCAATTGGCGACGATGCCGCGGGTCTCGATCGGCATCGACGCGCCGTGGTCGTAATGGAAGCGGCGGGCGATGATGCGGTCGGCACGGGCCTTGGCTGTCGCGTAGTCGCCGCGGCTCTGCCGCACGTGGGCGGCGATATTGGCGCGCACGTCGTCATGCACGCGCGCCGAAGCGTCGGCGACGGCCTTTTCCAGATCGACCACCGCCGGCAATGGCTCGAGGTCGACGGCGATATCTGAAAGCGCGTCCTCGGCGAGGTAGCGGCTTTGCGCGATCACGACCGCCAGCACCTCGCCGACGTGGCGCACCTTGTCCTTGGCGAGTGGCACCTGCGTGCGTTGATTGAAGATGGTGCCGGCGATCGGCGGCGGCGGCACCAGCAACGGACCGGGCGCCCAATAGGCGCCGAGATCCTCGGCGGTGTAGACCGCGACGACGCCCGCCCGCACCCGCGCCGCCGTCACGTCGATCGACAGGATGCGGGCGTGCGCGACATTGCTGCGCAAAAAAGCCGCGTACAGCATTCCGGGAAGTTCGACGTCGTCGACGAACAGCGCCTGGCCGCTCAACAGCCGGGCGTCCTCGTTGCGTTTGATCGGCGCACCGAAACTGCGTGTCGACATCCCGTCAGCCTCGCAGCCGTTCGGCGGCCAGCTTCATGGCCGCGACGATATGCTGATAGCCGGTGCAGCGGCATAGATTGCCGGACAGCGCTTCCCGGATCTGCGCTGCATCCGGCGAGGGGTTCTCGTCGAGGAACCATTTCATGGTCATCAGAATGCCGGGGGTGCAGTAGCCGCACTGCAAGCCATGGCACTCGCGCATCGCTTCCTGCAGCGGATGCAGGTGCTCGGCATCGGGCGCGAGACCCTCCACCGTCATGATGGCGTGGCCGTCCACCTGGGCGGCAAACATCAGACAGGAGCGCACGGCGAGGCCGTCGAAGATGACCGTGCAGGCGCCGCACACGCCGTGCTCGCAGCCGACATGGGTGCCGGCGAGCAGCAGCTCGTGGCGCAGGAAATCGCTCAGGAGCATCCGCCCTTCGACGGTGCGGCGATAGGCGGTGCCGTTGACCGTCACGTTGACGTCGTGGGTATCGGCGCCGTTGTCCTTGCTCATTGGCGCGCCCGTTCGTTCGCTACGGCCAGCGCGCGCGTGGTCAGCACGCCGGCGATGTGCCGCTGAAAGTCCTTGCTGCCGTGGATGCTGCCCCCGGGATCGATTGCGCTGCGAACGCGCTCAGCGGCGGCCTCGATCGCGGCGGCGTCGACTGGATGGCCGACCAGCGCGTCACAGGCTTCGGTCGCGAACACCGGCCCGTCGCCGGCGTTGCACAGCCCGATCCGCGCGGCGCTGCAGCGTCCGTCGGCGTCGAGCGTAAGTGTGCAAGCGACGCCGATGATGGCGAAGTCGCCGCGCCGGCGCGACACCTCCATAAAGCAGGCGCCGGAGCCCGGCTGGGCGACCGGGAGTTCCACCGCGGTGAGCATTTCATCCGGTTCGAGCGTGGTCGACAGCGCGCCGGCGAAAAAATCCGCCGCAGCGATCCAGCGCTCGCCGCGCACCGACTGCGCGCGCAGCTTGCCGCCCAGCGCCAGCACGATCGCCGGCATTTCGGAAGCGGGGTCGGCGTGGGCGAGATTGCCGCCAATGGTGCCGCGATTGCGGATTTGCGGGTGTGCGATATGCGGCAAAGCCTCATGGATCAGCGGCAAGTCCCGGGCGACCGTCGGATCGCGCTCGAGGACGCCATAGCGCGTCAACGCGCCGATGCGAACGGCGCCGGATTCAACTTTAGCTAGACCAGCGAGGTCCGCGAGGGGATTGATGTCGATCAGCATGGCCGGCTGCGTCAGCCGGAAATTCATTGTCGGCACAAGGCTCTGGCCGCCGGCCAGGAATCGCGCCTCGTCGCCGTGCGCGGCCTTGAGCTGCAAGGCCTGGTCGAGGGTGCGGGCGGCGACGTAGCGGAAAGGCGCAGGCTTCATGTCCTGGCAACGCTAGCAGAAAAGGACCCATATGGTCGGCGCCAAGTATGAAAAAGATTGCTGCCCCGAGTCAAAAGCCAAACGTCGAAGTTTAAAACTCACGTCAAAATCCAAGCCTCGAGCCACGCTGAAAGGACCTGCAAGAATGTTCTCCGCTTGCGTTCCCCAAGCGAAACATGTT
Source organism: uncultured Pseudomonadota bacterium (assembly GCA_963836095.1). GTDB lineage: Bacteria > Pseudomonadota > Alphaproteobacteria > Rhizobiales > Xanthobacteraceae > BOG-931. Next base: position 48,552 of record CAWIHU010000005.1, on the reverse strand, counting down.
GACTTGCCCACGTAAGACTTGCCGCCGTAAACGGCATGCCCAATATTCTGCCACCGTTGAATAAAGGTTGGGCGCGGATTCTCGACGTGGGTCTGCCAATATTTTGTTTATGGGCCTCGCGCAGCTATCACGCCGAGCCCAACGGAGCACAACTTGGCTTTCGCATCTTCGGCAACCGCGTCGACCCGCCCCGTGGAGCGCATGCGTTCGCCTGAGAGCACCCAGGGCGAAGGCAGCGCCGCGGCGGGTCGAAGCCCATTGGCGGTCGACGCCCGCGGCGTGTCGCTGACCTTCCAGACGCGCGACGGCGAGGTGCAAGCCCTCTCCAACGTCGATTTGCAGATCGGCGTGGGCGATTTCGTTTCGTTCATCGGGCCGTCGGGCTGCGGCAAGACTACCCTGCTGCGCGTCATCGCCGATCTCGAGCGGGCCACGGCGGGATCGATTTTGGTCGACGGCATCAGTCCCGAGCAGGCACGGCTGCGCCGCCATTACGGCTATATCTTCCAGGCGCCGGCGCTCTACCCGTGGCGGACGATCGAGCGCAACGTCGCCTTGCCGCTGGAGATCATGGGGTTCGGCGCAGAAGAGCGCCGCCGGCGCGTCGAGCGCTATCTCAAGCTCGTCAATCTCGCCGGCTTCGAGCGCAAATTCCCCTGGCAGCTGTCCGGCGGCATGCAGCAGCGCGCATCGATCGCGCGCGCTCTCTCGTTCGAACCGGCGCTGTTGCTGATGGACGAGCCGTTCGGCGCACTCGACGAGATCGTGCGCGATCACCTCAACGAGCAATTGCTGCGGCTGTGGGATCAGACCCAAAAGACGGTCGTGTTCGTCACCCATTCGATTCCCGAAGCGGTGTTTCTGTCGACCAGGATCGTGGTGATGTCGCCGCGGCCGGGGCGGATCATCGACATCATTCCGTGCGATTTCCCGCGCGACCGCACGCTGGAAATTCGCGAGACGCCGGAATTCATCAAGATCGCGCAGCGCGTGCGCGCGGGACTGCGTTCGGGCCATTCGTATGACGAGTAGCGCGCTCGCTTTGCCGCGGGCGGCGTGGCGGCCCGCTTGGATCACCGAGCGCGGCCCGGTCGTCATCGTCGTCGCGATCTTGCTGGTGCTCTGGTACGTCGCGGCCGTGGCGATGAACTTCACTCTGGTGCGGGACGCGTTCGAGCGCCAGGAAACGCCCTACACCTTCGCCGACGTCGTCGCCGGGACGATGGACGCCGAGCGGCCGGTGGTGCCGGCGCCGCATCAAGTCGTACTGGACTTCGTCGATTCGGTGTTCGGCTATCCGCTCGATTCACCGCGCAGCCTCGCTTACCACGCCTGGGTGACGCTGTCGGCGACCGTGGTCGGCTTCATCATGGGCGCGGTGTTCGGCATCCTGCTGGCGGTGTCGATCGTGCACATGCGCACGCTGGAAAAGAGCCTGCTGCCCTGGATCATCTGCTCGCAAATGGTGCCGATCCTGGCGATCGCGCCGATCATCATCGTCGTGCTCGGCGCCATCGGCATCCATGGTCTGCTGCCGAAGTCGATCATTTCCGCCTATCTGTGCTTCTTCCCGGTCACCATCGGCATGGTCAAGGGCCTGACCTCGCCCGACCCGATTCAGCTCGATCTGATGCGGACCTGGTCGTCAAGCGCGGCACAGATGTTTTGGAAACTGCGCTGGCCGGCGTCGGTGCCCTATCTGTTCGCCAGCCTCAAAGTGTCGGTGACGATTTCGCTGGTCGGCGCCATCGTCGCCGAACTGCCGACCGGAGCCCAGGCCGGCATCGGCGCGCGGCTGCTGATCGGATCCTACTACGGCCAGACCGTGCAGATCTGGTCGGCGCTCCTTGCCGCCGCCATCATCGCCACCATCCTGATCGCCATGATCGACGCGGTCGGCACGTGGACGGCGCGGCGGATGGGAGCCGTCGCATGATCTCGCGCGCCCAGGCGATAGGGTTCTGGCTTGCCGCGCTGGGTGCCGTCGCCGCGTTGGCGCTGCCTGTCTCGACCGAGGCGGCGCCGCAGATCGCGAGCCGTCCGGGCCTCCTTGTCGCAACCGTCGCCACGGCGGTCCTGTTCGCGCTCGCCCCGCGTTGGCCGAACTTCGCTGCGGCATTCGGCATCGTCGGCGCGGCGCTCGGCTGCGCCGTGACGTTGATCCTGCTCGCCGACAAGGACATCGCCGGCTACGCCGGATGGGGCTTTTGGCTGCTCACGCTCGCGACCTGGCTCGGCGCAGCGCTCGGCGTCACCGTCCTCACCGCATTGCGGCCGATCGACAAGACCGTGCGTCGGCTGCAGGACCTCGCCATTCCGCTGCTGTTCGGCGCCTTCCTGATCTATCTCTGGGAAGTCGTCGTGCGCGGCTTCGGCGTGTCGCCGGTATTGATGCCGTCGCCGAGTTCGACCGCGCAGCGGATCTTCCATTCGCTGCCGACGCTCGGCGAGGATTTCGTGCAGACCTTCGTCCGCAGCGTCCTGTCCGGCTACGCCATCGGTTGCGGCCTGGGCTTTGCCGTCGCCGTCGTCGCCTACCGGTTCGACTTTCTCGAGCGCGGGCTCCTGCCGCTCGGCAATTTCGTCTCGGCGCTGCCGATCGTCGGCATCGCGCCGATCATGGTGATGTGGTTCGGCTTCGACTGGCCGTCGAAGGCGGCCGTGGTCGCGGTGATGTGCTTCTTCCCGATGCTGGTGAACACGCTCGCCGGGCTTGCCGCCGCCGGCTCGATCGAGCGCGATCTGATGCGCTCCTACGGCGCGCCGCCGCGCCAGACCCTGCTCAAGCTGCAATCTGCCGGCGGCCATGCCCTTCATCTTCAACGCGCTGAAGATCAATTCGACGCTCGCTTTGATCGGCGCGATCGTCGCCGAGTTCTTCGGCACGCCGCTGCACGGCATCGGCTTTCGCATTTCCATCGAGGTGGCGCGCATGTCGCTCGACATGGTGTGGGCGGAAATCGCGCTGGCCGCGGTTTCCGGAATGGCGTTCTACGGGGTCGTCGCGCTGGCCGAGCGCGCGACGACGTTTTGGCACCCGTCGTACCGGTCTTGAAAACTCGGCAGTTCGAAATCCTCTGGAGGGAAGAGCGATGATGAAGAAGTTAGTTGTTGCAACGGGGGTCGCCTGCGGCCTCGCGTTGGCGACGAGCGCCAACGCCGCCGACAAGGTGACCATTCAGCTCAAATGGGTGACGCAGGCGCAATTCGCCGGCTATTACGTCGCCAAGGCAAAGGGCTTCTACAAGGACGCCGATCTCGACGTGACGATCAATCCGGGCGGTCCCGACGTCGCTCCGCCGCAGGTGATCGCCGGCGGCGGCGCCGACGTCGTCGTCGACTGGATGCCGTCGGCGCTCGCGTCGCGCGAAAAGGGCGTGCCGCTGGTCAACATCTCGCAGACCTTCAAGAAGTCCGGTCTGGAGCTGACCTGCCGCGCCGACACCGGCATCAAGTCGCCGAAGGACTTCCCGGGCAAGACGCTCGGCGTGTGGTTCGGCGGCAACGAGTATCCGTTCCTCGCCTGGATGGCGAAGCTCGGGCTCAAGACCGACGGCTCGGCCGGCGGCGTCAAGGTGATCAAGCAGGGCTTCAACGTCGATCCGCTGTTGCAGAAGCAGGCCGACTGCATCTCGACCATGACCTACAACGAATACTGGCAGGTGATCGACGCCGGCTACAAGCCGAGCCAGCTCGTGGTGTTCAAATACACCGACGAAGGCGTGGCGACGCTCGAGGACGGCCTCTACGTGATCGAATCGAAGCTCAAGGACCCGGCGTTCGTCGCCAAGATGGCGAAGTTCGTGAAAGCCTCGGAAAAGGGCTGGGACTACGCCAAGAAGAACGACAAGGAAGCCGCCAAGATCGTGCTCGCCGCCGACACCACAGGCGCGCAGACGCTGCATCACCAGGAACAGATGATGGGCGAGATCGCCAAGCTGCTCGATCCGGGCAACGGCAAGCTCGATCCGAAGGATTACGACCGCACGGTGGCGGAACTGCTGTCCGGCGGCTCCGACCCGGTCATCACCAAGAAGCCGGAAGGCGCCTGGACCCACGCGGTCTACGACGCGATGAAGTAATGGCGTAACGTCAGACCTCCAAACACGTCATGCCCGGCCTTGTGCCGGGCATCTGCGTTTTCTAAACAACGAAATTGTTTTGTTCAGCAGAGCCCGTTCATGTCCAACACCCGCAAATACCGGATCGCCGCGATTGCCGGCGACGGCATCGGCAAGGAAGTGGTGCCCGAGGGTTTGCGCGTGCTCGAAGCCGCGGGCAAAAAATACGGCTTCGATCTGACCATCGATGAATTCGAATTCGCTTCCTGCGACTATTACCTCGCGCACGGGCAGATGATGCCCGACGATTGGAAGGCGCAGATCGGCGGCCACGACGCGATCTTCTTCGGCGCCGTCGGCTGGCCGCAGACGGTGCCCGATCACGTCTCGCTGTGGGGCTCGCTGGTCCAGTTCCGCCGGCAGTTCGATCAGTATGTCAATCTGCGGCCGGTGCGGCTGATGCCGGGCGTGCGTTCGCCGCTCGCCGGCCGCCAGCCCGGTGACATCGACTTCGTCGTCGTGCGCGAGAACACCGAGGGCGAATATTCGTCGGTCGGCGGGCGTATGTTCGCCGACACCGAGCGCGAGTTCGTGGTGCAGGAGACCGTGATGACGCGCATCGGCGTCGACCGCGTCGTCCGCTACGCCTTCGACCTCGCCCGGCAGCGGCCGAAGAAGCATCTGACCTCGGCGACCAAGTCGAACGGCATTTCCATCACCATGCCCGTACTGGGACGAGCGCGTGGTCGCGGTGGCCAAGGACTTTCCCGACGTGCGCTGGGACAAATATCACATCGACATTCTCACTGCGCACTTCGTGCTCAATCCCGACCGCTTCGACGTCGTAGTCGGGTCGAATCTGTTCGGCGATATTCTCTCCGACCTCGGCCCGGCCTGCACCGGCACCATCGGCATCGCGCCGTCGGGCAATATCGATCCGGAGCGCCGCTTTCCCTCGCTGTTCGAGCCGGTGCACGGCTCGGCCCCCGACATCGCCGGGCAAGGCATCGCCAATCCGATCGGCCAGATCTGGGCGGCGTCGATGATGCTCGAGCATCTCGGCGAGCCGGACGCGGCCGCCGCGATCGTCAAAGCGATCGAAACCGTGCTGGCGCAGGAAAGCCTGCGCACCCGCGATCTCGGCGGCAAGGCCGATACGCGGGGATGCGGGCGGGCTGTGGCTGAGGCGCTGGCGGATTAGTCTTACTGCGTCACGAGTTCATCCGCCCTACGCGTCATCATACCTCAAGGCACGCGATCGGCCACGTTCTCGGGACCGCCACCATTGTTGTTGCCGATCGATGCCGTGCCGGCAACGGGCTTCAACGATGTCGATGCGAAGCCGAAGAAATAGCTTGTCGCGCCGGGGCAGAGCGGCTTCGAGAACGTGAAGAATATCTCGGCGCCGTTTTGAACCGCCGAGCCGATCCCGACACTTCCAAGCCCGCCGGAGGTCACCACGAACACGTCGGATTTGACGTTGTTCTTCGGCGTTGCGTAGGGCAGCGGAACCACGTTGCCGCTGACGATCGTGATCGAGAAGACGCAATTCTTGCCCTGCACGCTCGTCAAGTCCACGCGATAGACATAGGCCATGTCGCCCGCCGCCGGCGCGGACGCCGCGCCGGGGTAGGTGCGCGACTGCAGCCGCGCATTGCCGCTGTCGTTCGGCAACATGAAGGTTTGGACCGAATCATCGACGACCACCTGGCAATTAGGAGCATTCGCATTGTTGAACACGCAATTGACGGCCGGCGCGCCGACCTCGACGACGGAAAGCGGAACGTTCTGCGCGTGCGCGGCGGAAGCCGCGACGAGCCACCCGGCTGCGGCGATTACCGCGGCGCGTACTGCGGTTGTCCTTGTCATTTGTCTCCTCCCCGAAGACTGGTTGCGCTCTCGCGCTTGCTGAGCTGCCGCCCCCTGTGTCGGCTTGGTTGTGTTCTTGTGGGCCGCCTGCAAACGGGAGCACTACAACTTTAACGTACAATCATAGATTGTACAACTATCTTGATGGCAACCGGGACGGATTTGCGAAGCGTAGTCCGCGGCTTCTTTATCCCGAGAGAGGCGGATTACGCCCGGCGCGCGGTGATCGCGATCCCCGCGCGACCGATGCGCGGATTGCTTGCGTTGAACGTGCCCATGCTTACATTGGGCGAAGCAAACCAGCATCCCACGGCCGGCTCGCGTTGCCGGAGTTCAGGGCGTTTATTCCCCACATGACCTACGTCGACGCCGCCCTCGCGCCGTTGCGCAAGACCGGGCAGATCAGGATCCACGGGCCCGCCGGCTTCGAGGGCATGCGCAAGGCGGGCAATTTGGCGGCGGCCTGTCTGGATATGCTGGCGCCCGAGGTCCGCCCCGGTGTCACGACCGAGCATATCGACCGCCTGGTCTATGCCTTCGGCATGGACCACGGGGCGCTGCCGGCAACGCTGATGTACCGCGGCTACCGCAAGGCGACCTGCACGTCGGTCAATCACGTCGTCTGTCACGGCATTCCGAGCGACAAGCCGCTGCGCGAAGGCGACATCGTCAATGTCGACGTGACGCTGATCCTCGACGGCTGGCACGGCGATTCGAGCCGCATGTACGCGGTCGGCGAAATCCCCCGCCGCGCCGAGCGGCTGATCGAAGTCACCTATGAAGCGATGATGCGCGGCATCGCCGTGATCAGGCCGGGCGCCTCGACCGGCGACATCGGCCACGCCATCCAGACCTTCGTCGAAGCCCAGCACATGACGGTGGTGCGCGATTTCTGCGGCCACGGCCTCGGCCGCCTGTTCCACGACGAGCCGAACATCGTGCACGTCGGCCGGCCGGGCGAAGGCGTCGTGCTCAAGCCCGGCATGTTCTTCACCGTCGAGCCCATGATCAATCTCGGCCGGCCGCATGTGAAGGTTCTGTCCGACGGCTGGACCGCGGTGACCCGCGACCGCTCGCTGTCGGCGCAGTTCGAGCACTCCGTCGGCGTCACCGAGACCGGCGTCGAAATCTTCACGCTGTCGCCGCACGGGCATACCCGGCCGCCATATCCGGTGTGATCGGCCGCGGCGCGCGAATGGTTCGTCGTTACGGATCGAACCGCGACGGCCGGCTGGATTCGGCGATCATTAGTCGCGTTCGCTGACCGGTTCCTTCAGCCCTGATTTACGTCAAAGCGTCGCGAGCGGTCTTGCTCCATCAAACGTTGACGCGTGAGCGGGTAACGCGGGAGCAACGCCGATGACGACGTCAAACCGGGACCGGAAAGTCTTCATGGTCGGAGGCGGCATCGGCTGCATGGCCGCCGCTGCGTTCCTCATTCGCGATGCCGGCGTGCCGGGCGGCAATATCACGATCTACGAGGCCCTGCCGCTGTTGGGCGGAAGCCTCGATGGCGCCGGCAATCCGCAGGACGGCTACTCGATGCGCGGCGGCCGCATGCTGACGACCGACAATTACGAATGCACGTGGGGCCTGTTCAAATCGATCCCGTCGTTGCGCGATCCGAACAAAACCGTGTACGCGGAAACGGTCGAATTCAACGAACGGCATAAATCGCATTCGCGCGCGCGGCTGGTGGACGGCAACCGCGCCATCGTCGACGTGTCCTCCATGGGCTTCACCATGAGCGACCGACTGGAGCTCGTTCGCATCGCCGAGGCCAGCGAGGAGAGGCTCGGGGCGAGCCGCATCACCGACTGGTTGTCGCCGCCGTTCTTCACCACCAAATTCTGGTACATGTGGCAGACCACGTTCGCCTTTCAGCCGTGGCACAGCGCGGTGGAGTTCAAGCGCTATCTGCACCGGTTCATGAAGGAATTCAGCCGCATCGAAACGCTCGCCGGCGTCAAGCGGACGGTCTTCAACCAGTACGATTCGCTGGTCCGCCCGCTGCAGAGCTGGCTCGAGCAGCAGGGCGTCAAGGTCCGCAACGGCTGCATGGTGACCGATCTCGCCGTCTCGAGCGTCGACGGCAAGCTTGCCGCGACCGCATTGACGGTCCGCTGCGACGGCGCGACCGAAACCGTCGCGGTCGGCGCCGACGACTTCGTCTTCCTGCAGAACGCCTCGATGACCGACGCTTCGAGCCTCGGCTCGATGACCCGCGCGCCGACGCCATTGACCAAGGACGACAGCGGCGGCTGGGCGCTGTGGGAGCGGCTCGCCAAGATTCATCCCGAGTTCGGCAATCCGGTGGCGTTCAATTCCTCGATCCCGGAATCGTACTGGGCGTCGTTCACCGTGACGCTCGAGGATCCCGCTTTCTTCGACAATATGGAGGCCTTTTCCGGCAATGAGGCCGGCACCGGCGGCCTCGTCACGTTCAAGGATTCGCGCTGGCTGATGTCCATCGTTTTGGCGCATCAGCCGCATTTCGCCAACCAGCCGGAAGGCGTCTACGTCTTCTGGGGCTACGCGCTGCATCCGGACCGCGTCGGCGATTTCGTCGCCAAGCCGATGTCGGAATGCGGCGGCCGCGACATCCTGCGCGAACTGTGCGGCCACCTCAATTTCGACTTCGACGCCAATTTCGCCACCGCCAACTGCATTCCCTGCCGCATGCCCTACATCACCAGCATGTTCATGCCGCGCGGGAAGGGCGACCGACCATTGCCGGTCCCGTCCTGCGCCAAGAATCTCGCCTTGGTCAGCCAATTCGTGGAAATCCCGGAAGACGTGGTCTTCACCGTCGAGTATTCGGTCCGGGCGGCGCAGACGGCGGTCTATCAGCTGTGCGGGATCGAGCGGGAGATCCCGCCGATTTTGCATCACGACCGATCGGTCAAGGTCAATTTCGACGCCGTCATCAAGGCATTCCAGTAACTGCGGCGGTTGCAAAATGCGGTAATCCGGTCATCCTTAGCCGATCGGCCGCGGCCGCATGGGTGGCCGCGGCACGTGTGGGTGTCGGTCCAAATCACCCAAGTCCTCTTCCTCTTACCCAAGTCCTCATGATCGAGAACGAGCAAGACGGCGACGAGAGGCGGGGCCTTGCCGAAGCGCCGCACTATTACGGCCATCGCGAACGGCTGCGCGAACGGTTTCGCGAGGCCGGGGCGGAGGCGCTGTCCGACTACGAGCTGCTCGAGCTCGTTTTGTTTCGCGCGCTGCCGCGGCGCGATGTCAAGCCGCTCGCCAAGATGCTGATCGCGACGTTCGGCTCGTTCGCCGAGGTCATCGCCGCGCCGGTCGTGCGGCTCGCCGAGATCAAGGGACTGGGCGACGCCGCCGTCACCGAGATCAAGCTGGTGCAGGCCGCGGCGAGCCGGCTCCTGCGCGGCGAGGTCAAGAAGCGGCCGGTGCTGTCGTCATGGTCCACCGTGCTCGACTATTGCCGCTCCGCCCAGGCGTTCGCCGACCGCGAGCAGTTCCGCGTCCTGTTTCTCGACAAGCGCAACCAGCTCATCGCCGACGAGCTGCAGCAGATCGGCACCGTCGACCACACCCCGGTCTATCCGCGCGAGGTCGTCAAGCGCGCGCTCGAATTTTCCGCGACCGCGATCATCCTCGTGCATAATCACCCCTCCGGCGACCCGACGCCGTCGCGCGCCGACATCCAGATGACGCAGCAGATCATCACGGTGGCGAGCCCGCTCGGCATCTCCGTGCACGACCACATCATCGTCGGCAAGGAAGGGCATGCGAGCCTCAAGGGGATGAAGCTGATTTGACGCGCGGCGGCCGCCGGTCGCCTAACAGCGATCATTTCATCGCGCAGTCCGCGGCGTAGCTGTCGCCGAAGTCGCTGAACACCTTTTTCGCGATCCCTCCCTTCCTTCGGTCTCGTATTTGCCGTCGGGGCGCTTGGCGACCTGGACCAGATAGAAGTCCTGGATCGGGAAATGATTGTTGTTGAACCTGAAATTGCCGCGCAGCGATTTGAAGTCGGCCGTTTTTGAGCGCGGCGCGCAGCGCATCCTTGTCCGCCGTCGAGCCGTGGGTCTGCCGCAGCGCGCTGTCGATCAATAACGCCGCATCGTAGGCTTCGAAGGCGTAGCTCGCCGGGATGATGCCGTAGGCCTTCTCATAGGCGGCGACGAAGCTCTTGTTCTGCGGCGTATCGAGGTTCGGCGCCCAGTTGCTGCCGCCGTATAGTCCGACGGCCGCGTCCTGCTGCGCCGGCAGCGTCGCCTCGTCGACCGTGAACGCCGACAAGAACTTCACCTTGTCGGCGAGGCCGGCCTGATGGAATTGTTTGACGAAGTTGACGCCCATGCCGCCGGGCAGGAACACGTAAATGGCCTCGGGCTTGGCGACCGCGATGCGGGCAAGCTCGGCGGCGAAGTCGAGCGTGCCGAGCGGCACATAGACCTCGTCGAGCACCTCGCCCTTGAAGTAGCGCTTGAAGCCGGCGAGGGCGTCCTTGCCGGCCTGATAGTTCGGCGCCAGCAGCAATGCGGTCTTGACGCCGGAGTCCTGCGCGTATTTGCCGACCACCTCGTGAACCTGGTCGTTCTGGTACGAGGTCGAGAAGAAGTTCGGATTGCAGGCCTTGCCGGCGAGCGTGGACGGACCGGCATTGGGCGTGATCAGGAACGCGCCGGCGTCGGTCACCGGCTTCACGATCGCCATCAGAATGTTGGAGAACACCGTGCCGACGACGAAATCGGCCTTGTCGCGCTCGACCAGCGCCTTGGCCTTGCCGATGGCGACTTCGGGCTTGGTCTCGTCGTCTTCGACCACGATCTGCGTTTCGCGCCCGCCAAGCTTGCCGCCGAGCTGTTTGAGGCCGAGCGCGAAGCCGTCACGGATCATAGCGCCGGTCACCGCGCCGTGTCCCGACAGTGAGGTGACGATGCCGATCTTGAGCGGGTCTTCGGCGCTGGCGGGCCGCGTCACGATGGCGATCGTCGCGCAGACGAGGAGTAGCACAGCCGGTCGTTTGATCTTCACGTTTCACCCTTTCGCTTCTGTTCCTTCCGCCGCAGGCTATTGCAGCCTGCCGAACGGATAATGCGTTGCTCCGATTTCGCGGCTGACGTCGCGCGCGGTTTCCCGAACCGCATCGATGATCGCATCGCAGCCGGTATCGCGGGCGCGTTGCAGCGGCACGAGCACGCTGATGGCCCCGACGACCGCGTCCTCGTCGTTGACGATCGGCGCCGCGACGCCGGCGAGACCATAGGTGCTTTCGCCGAACGTGCAGGCGATGCCGCAGCGCCGGATTTCCGAGAGCTGCTCCATCAGCGTGGCGATCTCGCAGATCGTCGCGGGGGTGAAGCTGCGAAGATCGGAATTGACGATCGGCGATTTTCCGTTCTGCGGCGTCGCGAACGCCGCGGCGATCTTTCCGGCGGCGGTCGCGTGCAGCGGAATGTAGCTGCCGACCGGCCAACTGAAAAACGGCGGCTTGCCCGCGTCTCGTGCCGCGACGAACAGAATGCGGCGGTCGCAAATGACGTTCAGCGTCGCGGTGGCGTCGGTGCGCTCGACCAGGCCCCGCATGAACCGATCGGCGCGCCGCACGAAGCCGGAGCCGGCGAAATAACCGGCGCCGACCGTCAGCGCCTGCGGCCCGACCCGGTAGCGCCGCGAATGCTGGTCCTGCTCGAGAAAACCGTGCGTGCGGAATTCGCGTAATATCTTCGACACGTTGCTCTTGCTCAGCCCGGTGACGCGGCTCAATTCCGTGACGCTGCGTTCCGGATGCAGGGCGCCGAACTGGCTCAGCACGCGCAGCGCTTTACCGAGGGCGTAATTGCTCATGGTCGAGGTCCGATCAACGTTACTCTGTCGCGCTTTCTAAAGCTTGCCCACTGGCAGTTGCCGATTAGGCAACAAGTTCTTGCCCCCGACAAGCGACGCATTCGGTATGCTGGGCTGCAATCGCCGAGGATGAGTTAACCATGGAAGATCAGAGCGTCGATCCGACCCCGACTGAAATCACAGGAACGCGGTCCTGTCGCCTGGCGTGACCTGCGTGACTGGCTGGAGCTGATCGACGAGGACGGCGCGCTCAAGCACATCACGGCGGCGGTCGATACCGACGAGGAACTCGGCGCCATCACCTATCTTGCGACGCGCGAGGAGCGCGCGCCCGCGTTGCTGTTCGAATCCCTGACCAGCGACCGAACCGGCTCTCGCATCCTCACCAACATGCTGGGCGCGAGCAAGGAGCGGTTCGCCATGGCCGTCGGCCTCGATCCGCGCCTGTCGACGGCCGAGATGATCGCCGCCGCGCGGCGGATCATGAAGCGGCAGATCGGCCCGACATACGTCGCGAAGGACAAGGCGCCGGTCAACGCATGCGTGCTGACCGGCGACGCGATCGACCTGACCGCGTTCCCGATTCCGCGCTTCTGGCCGGGCGACGGCGGCCGCTACATCGGCACCGGAAACATCGTCTTCACCGCGTCTCCCGACACCGGCCGCATCAATGTCGGCTGCTACCGGCAGATGCTGCACGGGCCGCGGCAGGTCGGGCTTTATTGCTCGCCGGGCAAACATGGCCGGCTCGATCGCGAGGCCTGGTGGGCGCGCGGCGAGCCGTGCGAAGTGGTGTGCGCCTTCGGCGTCGATCCGGTGCTGTTCATGGTGGCCGCGCAGACCTTCGGCGTGAACCAGTCGGAGCTCGACGTCGCCGGCGAAATCATGGGGCGCGGCGTCGCGCTGACGCAGGCGGAATGCGTCAGCCTGCCGATCCCGGCCGACGCTGAAATCGTCATCGAGGGCACGCTGCGCAAAGGCGACGTGCTGCCGGAGGGGCCGCTCGGCGAGTTCACCGGCTATTACGGCCGCGAGCGCTCGCCGCAGCCGGTGATCGAGGTCAAGGCTTTGCATTATCGGCGGTCGCCGATCTTCACCCACGCGTTGATGGCGAAGTACCCGTCCTGCGAAATCGGCGCGTATTACGCCATCATGCGCTCGGCGCGCATCCTCGATGATCTCGAAGGCATCGGCGTGCCGGGCGTCGTCGCGGCCTATTCGCACCCGGCCGCCGCGTCGGGTTGGGGCATGGTGGTGGTTGCGATCGAGCAGAAATACGCCGGGCACTCGGCGCAGGTGCTGGCGCTCGCGGCGCAATGTCCGGCGGCGGCCTACTACACCAAGTGGGTGATCGTGGTCGACGAGGATGTCGATCCGACCGATCTCAACGACATCCTCTGGGCGCTGAGCACGCGCTGCCATCCGAGCGAAGATCTCGACATCCTGCGCAACACCTGGTCGACCGGGCTCGACCCGAGCCAGTATTTGCCGGAGGCGCGGCCGTACGGCTCGAAGGTTCTGATCAATGCCTGCAAGCCGCACCGCTATATCGAGCAGTTTCCCAAATCCACCGCTCTGCGGCGCACGACCTATGACCGCGTGGCGCGGCGTTGGCGCGAACTCGGATTTTCCGGCGAGGCGCCGAAACTCCAGTCGTTTCACGTCGACGCGCCCGAAACATAAGACCAGGCACCACGACCGGTCAGGGCTGTGACACGTACGGCAGGTCGGCGAGCAGCTGATGCAGCGTCAGTCTTTGCGGGCCCGTCGTGATCTCGACCTCGTGGTCGAGGATGTCGTTCATGGTATCGAGCCCGAGCGAACGATAGCTCTCGAACTGTGATTCGGTGAACCACTGATCGAGAGTCGATTCGTGTGGAAACTCCGGGTGCGCCGTCGCGTAGCTCCGGATGCCGGCGCCTTCGGTGCCGTGATAGGCCGGTTTGACGTAAAGCACGTGGCCGTTCTCGCAGTCCTGGCCGTCGGCGCCTTTGTAGTGGATGGTGCCGACCGCGAAGTACGGCACGTTTTCGACGGCGCCGGCGTCTGCGCTCGGGCCATTGCGCAGGGCTTGGAGGTCCCGGAACGTAATCCGGATGCCGAGATCGATGAAGATCTTGCGCACCGCGTTGCCGAGATCCGCGAACGCGAATTTCGGGTCGCAGCCGGCGTCGACGACGATGATGAAGCGGCATCGGCGCCGCACCATCTCGTACAGCCCGAGATTTTCGAAATGGCCGCCGTCCGACAGATAGACGAAGGAGCGCGCATCCGTCGTCTGACCGAACGCTTCCTGCACCAGCGGCTTGGCGGCCCATGTCGGGCCTTCGGATTGGTAGGAGTTCTCGCCTGCGTCGCCCGGATTGCCGAGCCACCAGCCGAGCCTCACATTGAACAGCGTCAACAGGAGCGTGATCGACGGCGAGGAGCTGTAGCCCATGTTGGGGCTGACCGCGGCGCCGGAGATCGCCATCGCCGTTCCGAGCGAAATTCCATGTCTGTTCTTGTCCGTCTCCGGGCCGGCGCCGTCGTCATGGCGGTGGGTCCACGACTTCATAGGGCCGTCGCCGTATTGCCAGCTCGGGCGGAATCCCAGGATAGGCGCTGCCGGAGTGCAACGGACTGACAGTGAACGGTTCCGCCTTGCGCTCCTGCCAGGCCAATCGCTTGGTCGAGACGACGTTGAGCGCGATGTTGACGACGTGAAACAGGCTGCGCGGGTTGGCGCCGTCGCCGGTCTTGGGCGGCCACAACGCGTTCACGCGGATATTGTCTTCGATGTCGAAACCGGTGAAGTGATCCGGATCGCGTCGCTGGCGTGAAGCGCCGAGATAGCCGCGGATCAGGCGATTGCGATAAAGCGCGTGCAGTGAAAATCTGTTGATGTTGACGCAGTACGACGCCAGCAGGGCGACCGCACTGACGATAGCCAGCCCGATGCCGAACCACATCAGGATGGTCGTTAGCGGCATGGCCTGCGGCGTGCGGTCATGCAAGATGGCGACCAGCGAGCCGTCGAGCAACACCTTGTCGAGACCGGACGAAAGCGCAATGACGAGCGCGGCGGCGAAGATCGGCCCCGCCACCGCCATCACAATGTTGAAGACGAAAGCCGTCGGGCCGCCGCCATTGTCGGCGGTGCCCCCGGCAGGCGTCTTGCCGCTGCTGCCCATGAGGGCGGTGGCGAGGCCGCCGACCATACCGACGGCCCCGCTGGACGCGACAAAGAGCTGGGTAGTCCACGTGTGCGCCATTTGCACGAAATAACCGCCGGCGAACACCAGCAGCGCCATCAGCGCCCAGACGATCGCGCTCGTCGCCAACCAGCCCGCCGATCGACCGAGCCACTCCCGGTCGGAATCGGAATCCGGCTCGGCGCTCGTCAATCCGGCGAACGCGATGTCGGCGACCATTTGCGCCATCAGGACCCAGGGCACGCCGAAAATCATTGGCAGCAGCAAATCCCATAGCGGTGCCGGTTCCGGCTTCGCCAGAAGCTCAGGGTAGGGCTCGAGCAGACTGAACAAATAGGCGCCGGCGCCGACCAGCGCTCCGTAGATCAGACCGGACGCCATCCAGGAGGCGAGGTCGACCCAGGCCGAGCCGCGGCGCCGGCTTTCCTCGGCAGTCGGGCTCGGACCATGCTTCGCGCGCCACCTCAAAAGCGACCCCAAAATCCAGCCGACGGTGTAGATCAACAGTCCGGCGGCGGCCGTCAGGATCAGAAGTTCGTGCGCGATGCTCAGGCCTTGCCACCACGACGTGAAATCGAGGCCCAGCCATTGTTGTTCGAGGTGGTTGGCGAAATCATACGACGTGAAAAAGATAGTGATGGTGATCGCGGATATCACCGCCCATATCAGATCGTACCAGAGGAATGTCGGCTCGTAGACATTGTCGTCCTTGGCGCGTCGGGTCGGGCGATGCCGGGTGGTGAACGCCAACGCGCCGATCAGCGCCACGACGCCGGCCGCTCCGATCACGACGACGGCGCAATGACTGTCGGGGCCGGCGTTTTGGGCGCCCCGTACCGACGCCGCCGCCACCACCTTCAACGCGAGCAACGCCACGCAGACGACCGGGATGATCACGAGCCAATTCAGAACGAGATTGCGCGCGCTGATCGCGATGGCCGCCCAGGCGTCGGCCGACGTGATGCCGAGGCGCGGCGTCAGATAGTTGCTGTACGCGCGCAGCCAGGAAATTTCCGGCGGCTCGAACGTCAGCGCCGCTGGGACGGCCGGTCAGGTTGCCGATCACGGTCGCAAAATCGTTGCGGGCGCGCCACGACGACAGCCACGAACCGACATAGCCGCCGCCGGACACGGTCGAGAGATAGTGGATGCGGCCGAGCACGGAATTCTCAGGCTCGATTTCGAGCTTCCTGTCGAGCTTTGCCGCCGCGGCATCCGCCGTCGCGGTGGCGGCCGCCACGGCATCCGCGGCGTCCGCGGGCTTGCCGGCTGCCGCGCTGAGCCGTGGTTTGGGCGCCGGGCGCGTGACGTCGTAGCCGGCGAGAGCCTGAATCACGCCGAGACAGAACGTTGCGCTGCGGATGCCGCCGCCCGAGCAGCACAGCGCGGCGCGGTTGAGTTTGTTGAGCGCCCGATAGAACTTTTCCCGCCGCTCGGCTTCGCTGGGCGGCAGATCGACGCCGTCCCGCTCGTCGGCGTTCATCCGCACCCGTCGCGCCTGATTATCCTGCCCGGCGATCGGGCGCGCGAGTTGGTTGTGCCAGTGTTCGCCGAAGATCGCGTCGGTCTCCTCGGCCAGCACCTGTTCGATGGACAAAGCCCCCATTTGTCGCTCCCCTAGCGGGCCGTTGCGGCGAAGCACACGCGCGTGCGGCCCCGGTTACCATATCATCCATAGGTTGTGGTGAAAAGACGAGCGGCCTGAAAGACGAGGGCCCTGAACGGCCGCCATTGCGCCCATTGCCGCCGCAGTCGCGGCGCGGCGGCCGGACGCCATCTGGCACGCCGGCCATCGGTCGATTAAAGTCGCCTCAGCCGGTCATGGCGTCCGGTGCGACCTGCGCACGTCGAGCCGCCGACCCTTCGACAATTGCCGCTGGATCACTCGCAATCACATGAACTTCACCCAGAGTGCCGCGTCCGGCGCACGTCCGCTTCGCATCCTCGAAATCGGCGCGAACGAATTGTTCGTCTTGGCCGTGCCGGAGCAGACCGAATACTATTGGACCGGCATCAAGCCGCGGGGACGGGTTCACTGTGCCTTCAGCCCGGCTCGCCTGGTCCGAAGCCTGATCAAGCTGCGCCGCCGCGAGTTCGACCTGCTCGTCGTCCACGCCACGCTCTATGCGCCGTGGCATCCGCGCTCGATCTTCACGGCATTGCGCGACTGGCACATCCGCGCGCCGCTCGGCCTGTTCGGAATTTTCGCCTGGCGCTTCGTCCATCTGTTTCACGATGTACCGATCGCCGTCGTCGACCTCGACAATTCCTCCCAGATCGGCCGGCACAATTTCTTTCTGTTCGACCGCTGCCGGGCTTTTTTCAAGCGTGAATTGCCGAGCGACCATTGGCTGGCGTTCTGCAATGCCTGGTATCCGAAGTTTCCCGGGCGGAACTGGCGCAGCAAAAGGCGCAATCAGCGGCGGGTCGCGAAGCTCAAGCCGCTCAGCCTGGGGGGGCCCTCGCAATTCCGTGATGAAGTTGCGCCACCACGCGAGAAGACGTTCGGACATCTTTTTTGTCGGCGCCGTCATCGCCAACAGCACCGCGAGGATCGCGGGGGTGAGGGAGCTGCAGGCGCTTGCTCAGGAAGGCTATGTCGTCGATATGCCGGCCGAACGGCTGGCGCGGCCCGAATTCCTCGAGCGCATGGGCGCTGCCTGGCTGGCCTGGTCGCCCGGCGGGCTCGGCTGGGACTGCGCGCGGCACTACGAAGCGCCGCTGGCGGGCGCCGTGCCGTTGATCAACGACCCGACCATCCTGCGGCACCGGCCGCTGCGCGACGGCGAGCATTGCGTGTTCTATCGCATCGAAGCCGGCGGCCTTGCCGAGGCGGCACGCCAAGCGCTCGCCGACAAGCCCCGCCTGCGCCGCATGGCGCAGGCCGCCGCCGAGCACGTCCGCGTCCATCACAGTCTGCGCGCGCGCGCCGAGTACGTGACGGTCACGGCGCTGGGCCGCCGCCTCGACGGCAGTCGGGTCGAGCCGGGCGAACCATCGTCCGACGCTCCGGCGCTCGCGCCGATTCTTGTCCAAGAATGACGCGTGGCTGCGAAAGTACGCTGGAAGCTACCGAGCCACCAAGGCGGCCGCATTGCGGCCGGCAATGCGGCCGAGCACGGTCGCGGTCAGGAGACCATTGCCGGACAGATAGCCCGACGCCTGGGAACCGGAAACGCCGGCAGCGGCACCGCCGGCCGCGAACAGGTTGGGCAGACGGCCGCCGCGTGCTGCTTTTACGCGGGTCTCGGCGTCCACGGCGAGGCCGCCTTGGGTATGGAACAACGCGCCGGTGACCTTGACCGCCTTGAATGGCGGCGTGAGCCGCTCGCCACCGGCGAACGATCGGCCGAAACGATCCGTCCCGCCGGTGCGTTTGGCTGTTTCCGCTTCCGCCAGGCTCTCGCCGAGCGCGGCCTCCGGCACGTTCAGCCGCTGTGCGAGCTGTGCAACGCTCGCCGCCTCGATCACGGCGCCGGCCGCTTCCGCCTGGCGGAAATCCTCGAACTGGCGCGCGATCGCCGCGATGCGCGCGTCGAAGATGTCGAACGCGACCCCCGTCGGCTGCGCGAGCACGATGGCGGCCTGCTCGGAATAGCCCCGGCTCTCGTCCGAGAAGCGTTCGCCTGCGATGTTGATCTGAAAGCCGCCCTCCATGATCACCGCCCAGGTGATCAGGATGCCGTGCGGATGCGCGACCGAGCCGTGCCCCTGATAGCCGGACATGTGGTGCAGTTCGGCGCCGAGCGCGTCGCCCCACTTCACCGCATCGCCGCGATTGCCGGGATGACCGAAATACATTGCCCCGCTCATTTCGGGGATGTGCCGCGCGACGAGATCGGGCGCGCCGCCGTAACCGTTGCAAGCCAGGATCAGCGCTTGGCAGCCCATAGCGTCCCGCGTTCCGTCGGGCCGCGTGATCTCGACGCCGCGAATGACGTTTGCTGCGTCGGCGCAGAGCAACGTCACTGCCGCGTTCACGATCACGGCAATTCCGGCATCGTCGACTGCCTGGCGCAGCCGGTCGATCAGTTCGGCGCCCGAGCGGCTGGGCAGGCCGTGCATGCGCCGCGCTGCGTGGCCGGGATAATCGAAATCGTCCACCACTGAAAACGGCAGATCGTAGCGGTCCGCCAGCCACTCGACGGTCGCGCCGGCCTGTTCGGCGACGAGCGTGACGATCGCGCCGTCGGCTTCGCCGTGCGCCTTGGCTTGGATGTCCGCGGCGAACTGTTCGGGGCTGTCGTCGATGCCCCGCGCCTTCTGAAAACGGGTGCCGGCCGCCGGGATCAGGCCCGCCGAGAGGGCCGTCGAGCCGCGCGGCACGGCGTCGCGTTCCAGCACCACGACCTCGGCGCCGGCCTCTTGCGCCGCCAGCGCCGCGCACAGTCCGGCGGCGCCGGCGCCGATGATGACAACAGGTACGCTTGCGGCAAAACCGTCGGCCGGCACCTCTTTGACGCTCACGCCGTCGGCTCCGCCTGATGCTCCGTCCGCGCCGCTCTCCGCCAAACGCGCCGCCGGATTATCCTCGAAAAACGTCCGTCACAGATAGCGGCGCAGTTCGGCCGCCGCGGCTTCAGGCGTCTGCTTGAGGTTGAACGGCGCGACGAAACGGCCGTTCTTGTCCATCAGGTAGACGATCGCGGTGTGGTCCATGGTGTAATCGCCGCCCTCGAGCGGAATCTTCTTGGCATAGACCCGGTACGCCTTGAGGGCCGCGTCGATCGAAGGGCGGTCGCCGGTCAGGCCGCGCAAATGCGGGTCGAAGTTCGACAGATAATCCTTCATGAGCGCCGGGGTGTCGCGCTCCGGATCGACGGTGATGAACACCGCGCCGGTGCGATCGGCGTCCTTGCCGAGTTTCGCCAGCACCTGGGAAATGTCGAACAGCGTGGTCGGGCAGATGTCGGGGCAATGGGTGAAGCCGAAAAACACGAGGTACGGACGCCCCTTCATGTCGGCATCGCCAAACGGCTTGCCGTCCTGGTCCTCGAGATGAAACGGCCCGCCGACGCCGGCGATCGCGGGCCCGGCCGGCAACGGCGATCCGCCGGTCAGGTACACGATCAGACCGAAAACCAGCACCAATCCGACGATGAACGCGCCGACGATCGGCGCCGCGCGGGAAATTTGTCCTTGTCCGGCCAAGGTGCTCGCTCGCTACGCTGTGAAAGTCCGGCCACGAATATAGTCACGGGCGGTTCGCTCGGGCAGCGGTCGCGGTGCCAAAAGCGTTGCGGCAATCGCGCGCGCCCTCCCTGCGGTCTGGCCGGATACGCGCGGCGGCTGCCTTTACTGGCAGGTCCTGTAGAGCGCGGCCAAATCGTTGCCCTGCATCTTCATGATGCGCGGCGTCAGGCCGCCGTGCTGCTCGATCCAATGCCGGATCGCCGCAGGGTACATGCGCATCACCAGCCGCGTCCCGGCGCGGGTCGGCACCAGCGAGCGGCGGGCATCGTCGTAGTACGACGCGGCGTGGAACCCGAGCATCGCCCGGCGCGTCACGCAGACCTGAACTCGGCGGAACGAATGCCGTGAACAGCGTGCATGCCGACAGGCACGGCCCGTCGATGACCAGGTGTTCGCCCGACCTGCGCATCTCGCGGTATTTATTGACGTAGGAGAGCACTTCGCCCCCCGGATCGCTGGTGACGCGGACGTCCGCCTGGGCCGTGGCCGTAAATGTCAGGGTTGCGACCGCCGTCACAACGGCTATGACGGCCGGCGCGATCGCGCCGACCAAGGCTGTCTGCCATTTCATCGATTGAACCTTTCCCCTTCCGGCGCGTTGACCATTAGCCCGTATTGTGGCGAGAGTTCGAATGCGCCGACGTGATCCCCGATCCACACGTGTTGCCTTATCGACATCAGAGCCGTTGTGACATTAGAGCCGTTGTGACATTCCCCAAACCGAGGCCCCAAACCGAGGCCCGCGAACCAACCAAGGCCGCGAAACCAAGCCCGCCGTGACGTTTCTTCGTTATTGCCTGCGGCCCAACCGTAGGCTTTTATAGCACAGGGAAGGGAAACACGCGACGCGTTGCCGCAGGGCTGTGCATGGCCCTGCAAGAAATGCGCCCAAAGCCGCGCATGGCGGGAACTCGAGCGGGAACTTTTTCGGCATAAGCCGACGGCTCTTGGCGCTACACCCTGACACGCGCGGCTCGAACGAACCCAGATAACGCCGACTCCGACAGATACCCCGTAACCCAAATACTCCTTCACCCAAGCCACAGCGTCACCAAAAACAGCAAATCGAAATCGATCGGATCATGGACACATCAGTCGCACGCAAAACCAACGTCGCCAGCTACTCGACGGCCTATTACCTGCTCGACGGCCTCAGCGAGCTCGGCATCGATTATCTGTTCTGCAATTTCGGCACCGATCACGCGCCGATCATCGAGGAGATGGCGCACCGCCGCAAACGCGGCGAGGCGATGCCGAAAGTGGTGCGCTGTCCGCACGAGAACACCGCGACGCACATGGCGGCCGGCTACGCGCTGGTGACCGGGCGCGGCCAGGGCGTCTTTGTCCACGTCGATTGCGGCACCGCCAACGCCGCGAACGGCATGCACAACATGTACCGCAGCCGCATTCCGGTGCTGCTGATGGCCGGCAAGGCGCCCTATACCTCGCACAACGAGCTCGTCGGCACCCGCGACACCCACGTGCATTTCGTGCAGGAGCCGTTCGACCAAGGGAGCCTGGTGCGGCCTTACACCAAATGGGAGTGGACGCTGCCCTCCGGCGTCGTCGTCAAGGAGACGCTGCGGCGCGCCTATTCGATCATGCAGAGCGCGCCGCGCGGGCCGGTCTATCTGATGATGCAGCGCGAGACGCTGACCGAGCACTGGAACAGCGACGCGGTGCACCGCTATCCGGCCGACCGCAACAGCGCGCTGGCCGGCGGCGGCGCCGATCCGGAACTCGTCGACGCGCTCGCCGACCGGTTGATCGCCGCCGAAAATCCCATCCTGATCACCGGCTATGGCGGCATGGATGTGCTCGGTGCGCGCAAGATCGACGAACTCGCGCAATTCGCCGGCATCGCCATCTACGAAGGCAATTCGAAGAGCAACGTCTCGTCCGAGAGCCCGTGCTTCGCCGGCTTCTCGGCCGACGATGCGGTGCCGGAGGCGGACGTCGGTCTCCTGGTCGACGTCGAAGTGCCGTGGTTCCCGGCCGAAGTCGCGCCCAACGAAAAGTCTTTCTGGGCCCATATCGACGTGGACGTTCTCAAGAGCGGCTCGCCGATGTGGACGTTCCCCGGAAATCTGCGCCTGCAGGGGTCGGCCGGCTGCATCCTCGATCAGCTTCTGACGGCCTTGAAGGCCAAGGCGACGCCGCGCTTCCACGCCGCCGCCGCGGCGCGGCGCGACAAGCTCGCGGCGGTGCGCGAGACGCGCAAGGCGCAGGCCGCCAAGCTCGCGGCCGACAAGGGCCAGTCCGGCGCGATCAATCCGCATTATCTGATGGCGGAACTCGCCAAGGTGCTCGACGATCACGACATCATCTTCAACGAAGCGGTGACCAACACCGGCGCGGTGCTGTTGCAGATCCCGCGGCCGCAGCCCAACACGGCGTTCAACACCAACGGCGCCGGGCTCGGCTGGTCCGCCGGCATGGCGCTCGGCGCCAAGCTTGCGGCGCCCGAGCGCATGATGGTGCAGATCTCCGGCGACGGCGGCTTCTATTTCAACAATCCGTGCTCGATCTTCGCCGTCTCGCAGCAATACCATGTGCCGATCTTCTCCATCGTGCTCGACAATTCCGGCTGGTCGGCGGTGAAGCAATCGACGCTGCGGGTGTTTCCGCACGGCGAAGCCAACGCCACCGACGAGTTCGAATCGAAGCTCGCGCCCAAGGTGGATTTCACCAAGGTCGCCGAAGCGTTCGGCGCCTACACCGAGACGCTCAGCGATCCAAGCGACGTGCCGGCCGCGATCGCGCGCTGCGCTGGGCAAGTCCGCGCCGGCCGCACCGCGTTCCTGCACGTGCACGTGACGCGGCTGTAGTTTCCGTCATTCCGGACTCGCCGTGTTGCGGCGATCCGGAATGACGACGACCATTACGACGCCGCGAAATAATCCGCCGGGACGGTCGCGTCGCGCGGCGCCTTTCCCGAACTCAACGCGTTGAACACCGGCGTCAGCACCACGGTGACGACGAGGTTGAGGATCACCGTGTAGAACGCCGCGTAGCCCGGGAAGCTGTGGCCGGCGAGCGTGATGGTGAAGGTCGAAGACAGATTGGCCGCGACGGCCATGGCGGTGCCGGCGCCGGTTCCGACCGCCCAGCCGGCGAGCAGCGCCCACGAATTGAACCAGCGCGTATAGACGCCGAGCATCACCGACGGCAGCGTCTGGATGATCCAGATGCCGCCGAGGAGCTGCAGCTGGATCGCGTATTGCGTCGGCGCGAACACGATGAAGAGCAGCGCGCCGAACTTGACGATCAGCGACACCAGCTTCGCCATCCGCGCTTCTTGCCTGTCGGTCGGGTTTTTGTTGATGAACTCGCGGTGGATGTTGCGGGTGTAGAGATTGGCCGCGGCGATCGACATGATCGCCGCCGGCACCAGGGCGCCGATGCCGATGGCGGCAAAGGCGATACCGACGAACCAGGACGGGAACGCGTGCAGGATCAGCGCCGGCACGGCGAACGAATTGCCGAACTGCTTGAAGCCCAAGGCGTATTGCGGCAGCGCGGCGACGCCGGCGGCGATGGCGAAGAAGCCGACCAGCGCGAGGAGCCCGAGCATGAACGAATAGCCGGGCAGCAGCGCGGCGTTGCGGCGGATGGCATGGCCGCTCGATGCGCTCAGAATGCCGGTGAGCGAATGCGGATAGAGAAACAAGGCAAGCGCCGAGCCGATCGCGAGCGTCACATAGACGCTGTAGGACCCGGTGGTGTTGGCGCCCGGCACGGCCAACAAGAGTTTCTGCGGCGGCACCGCCGCAAAAATCTTGCCGAAGCCGCCGAGCTCGATCGGCACCACGATCACGGCGGCGAAGGCGGTGATGTAGATCAGAATGTCCTTGACGATCGCGATCGAAGCCGGCGCGCGCAGCCCGCTCGAATAGGTGAACGCGGCGAGGATGATGAAGGCGACGACCAGCGGCAGGTCGCCGACATAGCCGGTGCCGGAGACGCCGAGCGCCGCGATCACCACCTGCAGGCCGACCAGCTGCAGGGCGATGTAGGGCATGGTGGCGACGATGCCGGTGACGGTCACCGCGAGCGCCAGCCAGCGGTTGCCGAAGCGGCCGCGCACGAAGTCGGCCGGCGTGATGTAATTGTGCTTGTGGCAGACCTGCCACAGCCGCGGAAACACCAGGAACAGCACCGGATAGATCAGGATCGTATAGGGCACCGCGAAGAACGCGACCGCGCCGGCGCCGAACGCCAGCGCCGGGACGGCGATGAAGGTGTAGGCGGTGTAAAGGTCGCCGCCGACCAGGAACCAAGTGATGACGGTGCCGAAGCGCCGCCCGCCCAGTCCCCATTCGTGCAGCTGGTCGAGGTCGCCCTTGCGCCAATGCGCCGCGGCGAAGCCGAGCCAGGTGATGGCGGCGAACAACAAAACGAAAATGGTCAGCGCGACCCAATTGACGTCCTGCATGGCAATTTCTTCCCCAATTTTCTGCCTCTCCCGCGAGGAGAGGGCCGGGCCGAGCCCCCTCGCTCGTCCGGCTTATGCGCCGGCTAATAGGGCGAATGGCGAAATGGCGAGTGGCGAATGGGGGATCGGCGCTTTCGCTCCTATTCGCTATTCGCTATTCGCTACTCGATCTTCCCTTCGTTACGGGGCATTCGCTCAGTCGTCGGTCGCGAAGTAAACGACAGCGGTGAGCACGGCGCCGACGAGGACGCACGCCATCTGGTACCAGTAGAAGAACGGCACGCCGATCCAGGACGGCTCGACCGTGTTGTAGAACGGCGGCCACACCACCGCGACGAGCTGCACGACGAACAACAGGTACCACCAGCGCCATCCGCCGCGTCGTTCGCTCTGCTGCGCCATGGCATCTCCCCCGAAAGGCCGTTGTGCGATTGTTGGAGCGGGCGATGGGAATCGAACCCACGACATACAGCTTGGGAAGCTGTCGTTCTACCACTGAACTACGCCCGCGCGTGCATCACCATAGCCAAGCACCGCGTCGGCCTGCAAGGGCACCCTATTCGTAGGGGCGGCCCTTGTGGCCGCCCTCTTCGCCCCCCGGTTACGGGCGCCCACAAGGGGCGCCCCTACGGTCAATTCGGGATGCGCGCGCGGGGAGAGGTGAAATAAAATCCCATTCTCGCGGCGCGCCTTCGCGCCCGAGTCATGCCGACGACCAAGCAAACAAACGACGGCCGCTCGCGATCTTCGTCAGACGGCGCCGGGGGTGGGACCGGTGGCGTCACGATCATGCGCGGATGTAGGCCGGATGAAGCGGAGCGTAATCCGGGAACGACGGTGAAGCTTCAAGGCAGCTCCCGGATTGCGCTCCGCTCCATCCGGGCTACGACGGACAAAAGGAAAGCGGAACGCCGAAAAGCGCTGCTCAACAACCTCCGTGCCCTCACGGGCGCGGCGCGGCCTCCGAGGGGGCCGCTCGCCTCTCGGCGTTCCACCACGGCACTTGCGGCAGCGACCGAACGCCACCGCTCAGCTCGAGCCACGCGACTTCCCAGGACAGGCTCAGAGCGCGCAACCCCGATGGTTCGAAAGATCGCGCGCATTGCAACGCACGACGCGAAAGCCGGCGGACCGGCCCCCATGCGTCACTCGCGGGCATTACCCGCGCCTTCCCTATCCCAGCCCAGCGAGATTGCACCCGCAGACCGGTCGTGATGCCGGTCGGGCGTGTCTTGCCCAAGCCGCCCGAGAGCCGAGGTGACGAGCCCCGACCCGCAGGAACCGCACTCGCCCCGCCGGACGGAGTCACCCGGCCGGCGTCCTGGTACGGGGGCGAGATTCGCTGAGAATGTACCTCATCGTGCGACGATTTGTCAAGATAATGTCTCCCGATCGGAGACGGCTCTCCACCCACCTCGTTACCCATGCGGCGCGAGCGCCGCGCAGTTCTGATGGGTCGCCGTGGTGCGGCGTGAGCGATTTAATGCTTGCTTCTCATCGGTCATCCTCTCATGGTCGGCTTATCCCAGCTGATTGTCCGTGATGACCACGTTCGATCATGGGGGAAGCCGCGGAGGATCATCTCATGACGACTCGCTCTACTCGTCTCGTCGCATATTTACTCCCGCTTCTAGTCCTGGGTTCCGGGGTATCACTCGCATCATCGGGTCCGGCGATCGTCGCCGACGGCATTCACCCTCCCTCATTGATCTGTCTCCCTGCTTCTTGTTTTGCTCATCGAGGAATTACCTACAAATCCTCTCACAGTCAGATCGCACTACACTGTCAATGCGGCGGATGGGACGCGAATGGGCACTGCAACCATCAGGTTTGCAATTAGCATAATATCTAAATTCTATCGGACTTCGTTCCACGCTTGGGGGTGAGCCGATGCTTACTGAAAAAGACTTCAGTAACAAAGGCTGGAGCGGCAAATGTTCAAACGGTTCGACGCCAATGCCGGCGTCGAAATTCTAACGCCGAGAATCGCCAGCACCCAAGCCATCCTTGACTTCAAGTTATCTCCGCGCTCACGATTCTATCGTGCAATAATGTGAGGCTGACGAGCGCCGCGGGGCGGCGCATTTTTGACGGGTGCTGTGTCCAGCTAATAAGCGGACGGTCACCGTAAGTCCGCAATTCGGGCGGCGTCGTGATTCTGAGCAGGCTCACAATGTGCGCGAACGCGCGTCGGCAAGTCCGGATCGAGAAGCGGAATTACCGCGACAGGGCACTTGATCGCCATTCGGCGACCGTAGTCGCACGAGCGCAATGCATGGCACCCTCAATGTCACGGGCAATCTCGGTCCGTGGCGTCCGTGTTCCGCGTTCGACCGCCCCTGGGGGCTTGAGCCGAGAGGCAAAAATTCCCAAAATAGTGTCCGGTTGATCCCAGCGCCGCCGGCGCGGGCGCCCGGAGTCCAGCATGCTCACCCACTTGCAGGTCTGGTCGGCCATCGATCGCCTGGCGAGCCGCGCCGGCCTGTCGGCGTCGGGGCTGGCGCGGCGTGCCGGGCTTGATCCGACCACGTTCAACAAGTCGAAGCGCATCACGGCGGAAGGCCGGGCGCGCTGGCCGTCGACGGAATCGATCGCCAAGGCGCTGGCGGCGACGGGGACGCCGCTCGACGTGTTCGTCGAACTGGTCAACAGCGGCGGCGAGGGCGCCGCGGCCAAGGCGGTGCCGCTGATCGGTTTTGCCGAGGCCGGCGCCGGCGGCTATTTCGACGATGGCGGCTTTCCGGTCGGCGAGGGCTGGGACGAGATCGCGTTCCCCCAGGTCAGCGACGAGCATGCCTACGCGCTGGAAGTCTCGGGGGCGTCGATGGAGCCGGCCTACCGCGACGGCGACGTCATCATCGTCTCGCCGGCGGCGCCGATCCGCCGCGGCGACCGCGTCGTCGTCCGCGCCAGAAGCGGCGAGGTCATGGTCAAGGAACTCAAGCGTCGCACGGCGAAGACGATCGAGCTGCGCTCGCTCAACACCGCGCACCCGGACCGCACGTTGGCGGCGGGCGATGTGTTGTGGATCGCGCGGATTTTGTGGGCGAGTCAGTAAGGCGAACCCATCACCTCCCCCTGCAGGGGAGGGTGAGGAGCATTACCCCGAACGCGCCAGCGCGCCGTCGATCATGTCGATGGTGTTCGCCAAGCCGTAGGCGGCGACGAAGGAGCCGAAGCGCGGGCCTTTTTCCTGGCCGAGCAGCACCTGATAGAGCATGTTGAACCAGTCGAGCGAGACGCCGGGCTTGCCGTCCTTGGCTTTCTTTTTGTGGTCGAGGAAAGGCTCGCGGCGGCCGACTTCGTAGACCACGTCTTGAATGGCCTCGGCGGTGGCCTCGGCGGGAAGTTGCGACAGCGCATCGCGCAGGTCGATCAGCGCGGCACGCTCGGGGGCGCTCGGCTCGCGGAATTGCTTCTTCGGCAGTACGAAGTCGTGGAAATAACGGATGGCGTATTCGACCAGTTCCGCGAGCCGCGGGTGCGTCTCCTTGGTGATGCCCGGCCGGTAGCGGCCGATGAAATCCCCACAGCGTGTCGGCGTTCTCGGCGTTCGAGGCGGTGACGAGCGAGATCAGCATGGCGAATGTCACCGGATTGTCGGCCTTGGGCGGCGCGCCGGCATGGATGTGCCAGACCGGATTTGACAGTTGCTCGCGCGGGCCCTGGCGGCCGTAGGCCTCGAGGAACTGGGCGTACTCGTCGACGTGGCGCGGAATGACGTCGAAATAGAGCCGCTTCGCCGCCTTCGGCTCGCGGTACATGAACAAAGAGAGGCTTTCGGGGCTGGCGTAGCGCAGCCATTCCTCGATGGTCAGGCCGTTGCCCTTCGACTTGGAGATTTTCTGGCCGTTCTCGTCGAGGAACAGTTCGTAGTTGAAGCCCTCCGGCGGCAGGCCGCCGAGCGCGCGGCAGATTTCGCTCGACAGCTTGACCGAGTCGATCAGATCCTTGCCGGCCATCTCGTAGTCGATGCCGAGCGCGACCCAGCGCATGGCCCAATCCGGCTTCCATTGCAGCTTGCAGCGGCCGCCGGTGACCGGCGTGGTGATTGGTTCGCCGCTGTCGGGATCCTGATAGGTGATGGTGCCGGCCTCGGCGTCGTGCGCGATGACCGGCACCTGCAGCACCGCGCCGGTTCGCGGCGACAGCGGCAGAAACGGCGAATAGGTCTGCGCCCGCTCCTCGCGCAGCGACGGCAGCATGATCGCCATCACCTGCTCGAAGTGCGCGAGAACTTTCATGAGCGCGGCGTCGAAACGGCCGGATGTGTAGCATTGCGTCGCCGACATGAACTCGTAGTCGAAGCCGAACCGGTCGAGAAAGGCGCGCAGCCGCGCATTGTTGTGCGCGCCGAAGCTGTCGTGGGTGCCGAACGGATCGGGCACCCGCGTCAGCGGCTGGCCGAGGTGCTGTTCCAGCAAATCCCGGTTCGGCACATTGTCGGGCACCTTGCGCAGCGCGTCCATGTCGTCGGAGAAGGCGATCAGCCGGGTCTTGATCTTGTCGTCGGTGAGGACGCGGAAGGCGTGGCGCACCATCGAGGTGCGCGCCACCTCGCCGAAGGTGCCGATGTGCGGCAGGCCGGACGGGCCGTAGCCGGTCTCGAAAATCACCTCGTCCTTCGGCTGCTTTGCAGCCGCGCGACGATCTTGCGCGCCTCTTCGAACGGCCAGGCCTGCGACTGCTCGGCGAGTTCGCGCAGTGTGGTGGGCGTTTGCGTTGCGGCAGTCGACATTTTCAGATCCTTCGCGCGACGCGCGATCGCTCCCGTCGCGGCGTCAAAACGGGCTGACCGGGAAATAGCGCAGCCACAGGTCGGTGAAGATGCCTTTCTCCCACAGCTGGAACAGGGCCCAGTTGAAGGTCTGGCGCAACAAATCGTTGCCGGTTTTCACTGCGATGCCGACGCCTTCGCCGAAGAAGCGGCTCTCCAGAAACGGGCCGCCGCGGAAGGCGCAGCAGCCGCCGGAGTCGGTGCCGTTGAGCCAGAACGCCAGCGCAACGCCGTCGCCGAACAGGAGGTCGACCTCCTTCTTGCGGAGCGCGTCGCGCGCCGCTTCGGCGGTCGGATAGGATTTGATCTCGGCTTCGGTGAACATCGCCTTGAGATAGGCCTCGTGGGCGGTGCCGGCGATGACCGCGACCTTGAGGCCTTCGAGCCGTTCCGGCAGCACCTCGCCGATGCGGCTGTCGATGCGCGCGACGAAGCGCGCGGGGGTGCGGTAATAGGGGTCGCTGAAATCGGCGCGGCGCCGCGTCTCCGCGGTCGCGGCGATCGAGGCGATCACGGCATCGCCGCGATTGTCGGCGAGCGCGTCGAGCAAGGTCTCGAACGGCCGCGTCTGGATGGTGCAGGTGATCTTGACCTCTTCGCAGATCGCCCGGGCGAGATCGATATTGAAGCCGGCGGGATTGCCGTCCGGACCGGTATAGTCGAACGGCGGGTAATCGGTGCCGGTGAGAAAGCGGATGGTCTGGAGGCGCGACAGGTCCGGCCGCTCCGGCCGCCGGCGCGGATCCCAAAAGCCCGGCACGGCGACGTTCTTGGGCTGCGCCATTCCTTGCGCCGCCGCCGGCGCGGGTCGCTCGGCGGCGGCGAAGACCAAGCCACAAACAAGGACGGCGGACAGCCACCGGGCCAAGGATCGATCCAAGGATCGATCCAAGGGTCGATCCAGCGGTCGATCGCAAATCTCAGGAACGGATGCCATCGCTGAAAGTCCGGAGCGTCGATGTCTCGGCCCGCTTAGCGGGACCGTTGGGAAAAGTCGAGGCGGACCTCCGCGACGGCGTTCGTGCGTTCGGCATTGCCGCGGTTGACCGCGCGCGCGGTTGAGTGCTACCTAAAGTATTGAACGGCTTTGCATTCTCCGTTTTGACGCGGATGGTTCCGACGAGGTCCAGGCGATGAAGCTTCCGCCCTTCGCGTACGCTTGCCCGACGACCGTCACCGAAGCCGTTGCAATCCTCGCCGCGCACGGCGGCGACGCCAAGCCGCTGGCCGGCGGGCAAAGCCTGATGCCGATGCTGGCGTTTCGCGTCGCCGCGCCCTCGCTCGTCGTCGATCTGCGCAAGCTCGATGAACTGCGGCACATCCGGATTTCGGACCATGGCGTCGAGCTGGGCGCCATGGTGCGCTGGCGGGACATTCTCGACGATGCGCGCTTGGCCAGTGCCCATCCGCTTCTTGTCGCCGCCGTCGGCCATGTGGCGCATTATCAAATCCGCAACCGCGGCACCGTCGGCGGCAGCGTCGCCCATGCCGATCCGGCCGCGGAGATGCCGTGTATCGCCGTCACCTGCGACGCCGAGATTGCCGTCGCCGGCAAGGATGGAACGCGGCAGATCGCGGCGGCCGAGTTTTTTATCGGGCCGCTGATGACGGCGCTCGAGGCCGACGAGATCATCACCGCGATCCGCCTGCCGCCGTGGCCGCCGTCGCGGCGGTTCGGCTTTGTCGAATTCGCCCGCCGGCACGGCGACTTCGCGCTCGCCGCGGCGGCGGTGTTTTATGATCTCGACGGCAGCGGCAAGGCGGCCAATGCGCATGTCGGCGTCATCGGCGCCGCCGACCGGCCGCTGCGCCTTGCCGAGGTCGAAGGCGTGCTCAACGGCGCGACGATCGACGCGGCGACGATCGCGGCCGCCGCCGCCGCGGCCCGTGCGGCGGTCGATCCGCCCGACGACATTCATGCCGGCGGCGCCTATCGTCGCGCGCTGATCGGCACCATGGTGGAACGCGCGCTCGCTGACGCGGTTTGATTGGGCCGCTCAAGTACGTGTCATTTCGAGTTTATTGGTTGCGATGCTAACGGTATTTTGGCCCAAATGCCAAGCGCTGCGGAACTTTTGTGCGCGTCGGGCAATAACGGTCGCTAATGAGCCAAGCGCTCATCCAACGAGCAAAGAGCGGTCATCCGGCCATGGACTATGTCATCCATCAACCCACCGGCGCCGCGGCGACGCGGTCGCCCATGCCCGGTCAGGTGGTCCTGGTGTTCCAGGGCGGCGGCGCGCTCGGCGCCTACCAGGGCGGCGTCTATGAGGCCATGCACGAGGCCGGGATCGAGCCGGACTGGATCGTCGGCACCTCGATCGGCGCGATCAACGGGGCGATCATCGCCGGCAACGAGGTCGGGAGCCGGCTCGATCGCCTGCGCGAACTGTGGACGCGGATCGAGCGCAAGCCGCTGTGGGGGATCAAGGCGCTGGACGACATGGCGGGTCATTCCGCCGCCTATCTGCTGACGCTGTTCGGCGGCGTTCCCGGCTATTTTTCGCCGAACCGCTCCATCGCCTGGGGCCTCAACGCGCTGGTCGGCGTCGAGAACGCGGCCTTCTACAAGACCGACGCCTTGCGCCAGACCGTGAGCGACGTCGTCGATTTCGAGCGGGTCAATGCCGGGCACGTGCGCCTGACGGTCGGCGCGGTCAATGTCCGCACCGGCAAGATGCACTATTTCGATACCCGCAACCTCCCCGTCACCCTGGACCATGTGCTGGCGTCCGGTGCCGTGCCGCCCGGCTTCCCGGCGGTGCGGATCGACGGCGATCCTTATTGGGACGGCGGGCTCTATTCCAACACGCCGATCGAGGTGGTGTTCGACGATAATCCACGGCGGGATTCCGTCGTGTTCTCGGTGCAGATTTTTCCGATCGCCGGGCCGGAGCCGGAATCGGTCTGGCAGGTGCTGAGCCGGCAGATCGATATTCAATATGCCAGCCGCGCCGACGCCCACATTCCGCGCCAGGAGCATATTCATCAGCTCCGGCACATGGTGCGCGAACTGGTTCGCATGCTGCCGGAAGACGTGCGTGAAACGCCGGCCGTCAAGGAGATGGCGGGCTATGGCTGCGGCACGCTGATGCACATCGTGCGCATCAATGCCGTCTCCAACAAGAACGACGACTATCTGCGCGAGATCGACTTCACGCCGGAAGGCATTCGCACGCGGTGGCAGGCGGGCTACGCCGACACCATGCGTATGTTGGAACGGCGGCCATGGGAGGTGCCGATCGACCCGATGGTCGGCGTCGCCGTCCACGATTCCGACGTGCCCGACGTTGCCAGGACTGAATGAAGGCCATGGCGCGCCGCACGATCAAACAAACGCCGGAGCCGAAACGGACGCCAGCCGCCAAGAAGCGGAAGGCGACCGGCGGCAAGGCCGCGCGGTATTGGTCAGGTCGCGTGACGCGGGAAAGCCATGCGCTCGATCTCGACAGCGGCGTCTTCACCTGGAGCGACCCCAAGCGTATCGCTTCTTCGTTGAAGCAGTCCGCGCTGGAAAGCCAGCGGCGCAAGGCCGATCCCTACCGTTCGGCGCTGTCGATGCTGGTGTTCTACATCAACCGCGCCGGCAAGAATCTGCCCGCCAGCCGCCGGCGCACGCTTGACCAGGCCAAGAAGGAGCTGCGCCGGCTGTTCGGACGGGAATGACGATCTGGCGGCGATGTGCCGACTTAAAAAATCCATCGCGACGGCAAATTTTGCCTGCGGCCGCCCCCGCGAACCTTATAACTTTACCACGAATTAACCGCGCGCATTAAAACATGCGGTGGTTTCGCTCGGACGGGACGATGGCCGCCTTCAATCTATCCATCCGCACCAAACTCGCGATCTGGGCCGGCGTCGGCGTGCTCCTCGTTGCCGCCATGCTGGCGGAACAGCAGTTCGGCGACCATTGGGCATCGCGCCAGCGCGACGCCGCCATCGAGCGAGCAACTCATGGCCGACGAGGCGCTGCGCGCCGCGGTCAAGCTCGAGAGCATGCAAGTCGAGACGCGCGAAATCCGCCTCGCCATCGCGCCCAGCGAGATCGATCGCGCGCTGGAGCGGCTGCGGGCCGACCAGGAGGAAGCGGCAGGGCGGATCGAGACCGCGCTCGAGCTCGCCGCCGACCCCGCGGACAAGCGACGCCTCGAACAGCTGGCGCAATTCCTGGCGGACTATTCCCGCGTCGTCGAAGATCTCGCGGCCGCCGCCCGGGACTATGGCGACACCGTGGGCAAGATTGCGCGCGCCGGCGAGATCGGCAATGCGATGAACGCGCTGGTCGGGAGTTCGACCGCAGCCCTGATCGCCGCCGCCGAGCGGCGCAAGCTGCAAGCCGACGCCGAGACCGCGCGCGTCAACCGGCTCGACCTCTTCATGGGCCTGTTCGTGATCGTGGTGCTGGGCAGCGTCGCCGTATTCGGGGTGGTCGCGATCCTGGAGCCGATCCGACGCATCGGCGAGGTCATGATCGCCCTTGCGGCCGGCAACAAGGACGTCGCCGTTCCCCATACCGAGCGGCACGACGAAATCGGCGATACCGCGCGGGCGGCGCAGACCTTCAAGCAAAACCTCATCCGCGTCGAGCAATTGGAGATCGCGGAAAAGGAGACGGCGCGGCGCACGGCCGAAGCGCGGCAGGCCGACATGCAGGCGCTGGCCGGCGCGTTCGAAACCGCCGTCGCCAGCGTGGTGCGCTCCGTCTCGTCGTCGTCGACGGAGCTGGAAGCGGCGGCGGAAGCCATGACCGCCACGGCGGGCGCGACGCGGGATCTGTCCGGCAAGGTGCTGTCGGCCTCGACCGAGGCCGCCGAAAACGTGCAGTCGGTCGCCGACGCCACCGAACGTCTGATCGCCTCGGTCGGCGAGATCAACGGCCAAGTGCGGGAATCGACTTTGATCGCGCGCGAGGCGGTGGCGCAGGCCGAGAAGACCGACGCGCGGATCGCGGAACTGATGCGGGCGGCCGGCCGCATCGGCAACGTCGTCAAGCTCATCACCGCCATCGCCGAGCAGACCAATCTGTTGGCGCTCAACGCCACCATCGAGGCGGCGCGCGCCGGCGAGGCCGGCCGCGGCTTTGCCGTGGTGGCCCAGGAGGTCAAGGCGCTGGCGTCGCAAACCTCGAAGGCGACCGAAGAGATCGGCGTGCAGATCGCCGGCGTGCAGGCCGCGACGCAGGATTCCGTCGCCATCATCAAGGAAATCAGCGCGACGATCGGACGCATCTCGGAAATCGCGGCCGCGATTACCGAGACGGTGGACCTGCAAGCAACGACGACCCAGCAGATCGCCGCCAGCGTGCACGCGGCGGCGGCAAGCGCGTCGCACGTCGCCGCCAACATCCTCGACGTCAACGAGAGCGCGACCGAGATCACCTCGGCCTCCACCCAGGTGCTGGCTTCGGCGCAGACGCTGGCGCAGGACGGTAATCGGCTGTCGGCGGAGATGGAGAAATTCCTCGGCGCCGTCTGCGCGTAAACAAATCTAACGCGCGCATCCGACGCGCGAATTGCCCGCGCGCTTGTGCTCGCGGCGCGACATCGCTACCTCTGCCGGCCGCGCGGAGGTGATCCCATGATCGAAGATGCTTTCAAGGCGCTGGCGCAGATTCTGTCGCCGCCGCTGCGGGCGGTGTTGTGGAAGTCGATCGGACTGGCGCTGGCGCTCATCATCGTCGTGGCGATTGCGCTCGACCGGCTGATCGTCTGGCTCCTCGGCGCCGGCTCGACTTCGCTCGAGCACACGATCGGGCCCAACGCGCATCTGCCGGCGACCGCGCTCGCCTGGCTGTTGTCGATCGCGGCGGGTCTCGGCATCGTCGTCGGCAGCGTGCTCTTGATGCCGGCCGTCACCGCGTTCGTCGCCAGCTTCTTCGCCGACGAGATCGCGGAGCAAGTCGAGCACGAGGATTACCCGCTGGATCGGCCGGGCGTGGCGCTGCCGCTCTGGCTCGCGGTACTCGAAGGCGGCAAGACCGCGCTGCTCGCGGTCGCGGTCTATATCGTCGCGGTGCCGTTCCTGATATTTGCCGGCTTCGGCGCCGTGATCTTCTTCCTCGCCACCGCGTGGCTGTTAAGCCGCGAGTATTTCGAACTCGCCGCCATGCGGTTTCGGCCGCCCGATGAAGCCAAGGCCCTGCGCAAGCACTATGCGGGGACGGTCTATCTCGCCGGTCTGTTCATTGCGGCGTTCGTGTCGATCCCGGTCGTCAACCTGGCGACGCCGCTGTTCGCCATGTCGCTGATGGTCCACGTGCACAAGCGGATCGAGCGGGGCCGGCAGTTGCAGGCGTTTTGATCCGCTCAATCGTCGCTTTGCGCCTCGCAATGACGGGCTACTTACCCCACACTTCGTCGGCCAGTTCGACGACCATGCGCAGCTTTGCCCACTGCTCCTCGTCGGCGAGCACGTTGCCTTCCTCGGTCGAGGCGAAGCCGCACTGCGGCGACAGCGCGAGCTGATCGAGCGCGGCGAATTTGGTCGCCTCCTCGATGCGCCGCTTGACGTCGGCCTTCTTTTCCAGCGCGCCGCTCTTCGATGTGACGAGGCCGAGCACGACGATCTTGTTGCCCTTGGGCAGGAAGCGCAGCGGCTCGAAACCGCCGGCGCGTTCGGTGTCGTATTCGAGGAAGTAGCCGTCGTAGTTCAGCGCCCCCAGCATGATCTCGGCGATGGGTTCGTAGCCGCCTTCGGAAATCCAGGTGGAGCGGAAATTGCCGCGGCACACATGGGTCGTGACCACCATGTCGGCCGGCTTGTCCGCGAGCGCCTGGTTGATGACGCGGGCATAGTCGGTCGCGAGCTGATCGGCCTTGAGGCCGCGCTCCTTGGCCTTTTTCAGCTCCGCCGGCGAGCAGAGATAGGCCCAGGCCGTATCGTCGAACTGCAGATAGCGGCAGCCGGCGTCGTAGAAGCCGTGCACGGCTTGTTTGTAGGTCTTGGCGAGGTCGTCGAAAATCGCGTCGCGATCGGCGTATTCCTTGGTCGTGACGGCGTTCGGCTCCAGGCGGAAATGCATCGTGGCCGGGCTCGGGATGCACATTTTCGGCGTTACGCGGGTGTGCGCCGCGAGGAACTTGAAGTGTTCGAGCATCGGATGGCTCGACGAGAAGCCGAGCTTGTCCTTGATGCGGATGCTGCGCGGCTTGGTCTGCACGCCGTGAAACTGGATGCCGTGGTCGAGTTCGTAAATCTCGACGCCGTCGAGCATGCCGTAGAAGTCGAAATGCCACCACGAACGGCGGAATTCGCCGTCGGTCGCCACCTTGAGCCCGACTTCCTCCTGCTTCTTGATGATCTTCTCGATTTCGCGGTCCTCGACCTCCTTGAGCGCAGCCGCGGTGATCTCGCCCTTTTCCCGCTTGGCCCGCGCCTCTTTCAAAGTCGCGGTGCGCAACAGGCTGCCGACGACGTCGGCGCGGAAGGGCGGCTTGGTCCTGGTCATTGGGTATTACCTCCTTGGAATTTCGTTGGCGCTACCAAGCGGGGAGCGCGACTTTCGTCAACCACAAAACGCCGCAGATCAGATGGGCGCAGTCCCAATAGCAAACCGTGACGGTCCGGCCGTCTTGCGCTAGGTTCGACAGCACAACGAGGCCCACGGCGCGGTTTCGCCCGTAGCGGCTCGAGGGAGGACATCATGGCGGACACCGCCGCCGCGCCGGCGTCTTGGTACCGCACGCTCACGCCGGTGCAATGGCACACGCTCATCGCCGCCAATCTCGGCTGGCTGTTCGACGGCTTCGAGACCTATGCGCTGTTTCTGACCGTCGCTCCGGCGATGCGCGCGCTGCTCGATCCGTCGCAGTTCAAGCAGATCCCGGTCTACGCCGGCACGACGGTCGCGATCACGCTGCTCGGCTGGGGCATCGGCGGGCTCTGCGGCGGCATCCTCGCCGACTATATCGGCCGCAAGCGGACCATGATCTACGCCATTCTCGCCTACTCGGTGCTGACCGGCCTGACCGCGCTGGCGTTCGATTGGGTGTCGTTCGCGCTGCTGCGCTTTTTCGTCGGCATGGCGATCGGTTCGGAATGGGCGACCGGGTCGTCGATGATGGCCGAGCTGTGGCCGCAGAACGCGCGCGGCAAAGGCGCCGGCCTGATGCAATGCGGCCTCGGGCTCGGATTCTTCCTCGCGTCGTTCGTCTGGCTCGAGGTCGGCGGGCTGGGGCCGCAGGCGTGGCGATGGATGTTCGTCATCGGCATTCTCCCCGCCTTGCTGACGTTATGGATCCGGCGGTCGATCAAGGAATCGCCGGCGTGGCAGGACGTCGATGCGAAGCGGCGGCAGGCCCGCGACCGCAAGCAGAGCGGAGCGGCGCTCGCCGCCGCCGATCGCGCTCTCACACGCTTCACCATCGCCGATCTGTTCGCCGACCCGGAAACGCGGCGGCGGACCGTGCTGGTCTTTCTGATGTCGCTCGCGACGACGCTGGCGTGGTGGGGAATTTCGTCCTGGGTGCCGCCCTATATCGCCTCGATCGCCGCCAAGGCCAGCCTGCCGCCGCAGCAATGGGCGAGCTATGCCGGCATGGCTTACAATATCGGCGCCATCCTCGGTTACGTCAGCTTCGGCTTTCTGGCCGACGGCTTCGGCCGCAAGCCGATGACCATGCTCTATTACGCGGCGGCGTTCGCGCTGACCCCGGCGCTGTTCTTATGGACGCAGGACCTGCATCTCTTGCTCCTCGCCGCCGCGGCCAACGGGTTCTTCACGCTCGGCCAATATTGCTGGATGCCGGTCTGGCTGCCGGAACTCTTCCCGACGCGGTCGCGCGCCACCGGGATCGCGTTCGCCTTCAACGCGCCACGGTTGATCGCTTTCCTCGGGCCGCTGTTCGCGGGTTCGTTGATCGTCGCGTTCGGCGGCTACAGCCGCACCGCCATGCTCATTTCCTGCATCTATGTGCTCGGCTTCTGCGTGGCGCCGTTGCTGCCGGAAACCCGCGGCCGGCCGCTGCCGCCATAGCCGAGGTGCGCAAGAACGCCGCATGCGGGCATGCCGCCGCTCGTCCCGGCCGTTAATCAGCATCCCCGCGTGCGCGCCCGCCGCACTCGCGCCGGGAGGCGACTTCTGCTAGTGGGGGCCGCGCCGGGGGCAAGACGAGAGCGGTCGATTGATGCGGGAAGTTTCGGTCTGGAGCGCGGGATGCTGAAGAAGCTGCAGGGCGCCGCGCATCTGTTCGACCGCAAGATCGGGCTGAGCCGATTGGGCCTGGCGCTCAGCCTCGCCATCATCATCATTGCCGTCGTGGTGCTCTATCACACGCTGCGGGATCTCGACTTCGACGAACTGGTCGATGCGATCGAGGCGACCGACTGGCGCACCCTCGGCATTGCCGCTTTGTTCGTCGCCGCCGCCTATTTCTCGCTCACCTTCTACGATCTGTTCGCGCTGCGCACGATCGGCCGCGGCGAGATTCCCTATTCGACCGCGGCGCTGGCGAGCTTCACGAGCTACGCGGTCGGCCACAATGTCGGCGCCAGCGTATTTTCCGGCGGCGCCGTGCGCTACCGCATCTATTCGGCCTGGGGGCTGAGCGTCGTCGAAGTCACCAAAATCTGCTTCGTCGCCGGGCTGACATTCTGGCTCGGCAACGCGACCGTGCTCGGCCTCGGCATCCTCGATGCGCCGCAGGCGGCCAGCGACTTCGACCAATTGCCGATCTGGCTCAATCGTGTCATCGCAGTCGCCATCCTTTCGATCCTCGCCGCCTATGTGGCCTGGGTCTGGGTCAAGCCGCGGGTCATCGGCCGCGACGGCTGGCAGGTGACCTTGCCGGGCGGCCCCTTTACGCTGCTGCAGATCGTGATCGGCATCCTCGATCTGTCGTGCTGCGCGCTGGCCATGTACTGGCTGGTGCCCGACGAGCCGCACCTCGGCTTCATC
Organism: uncultured Pseudomonadota bacterium; assembly: GCA_963836095.1. Lineage (GTDB taxonomy): Bacteria > Pseudomonadota > Alphaproteobacteria > Rhizobiales > Xanthobacteraceae > BOG-931. The sequence goes on along the minus strand of CAWIHU010000005.1, from coordinate 9,302 downwards.
ACGGTGGCGGTGATTTTCGTCGCGGCGACCATGCTCGGCTTCGCCAGCCACGCGCCCGGCGGTCTCGGCGTGTTCGACGCGGCGATGATGGTGGCGCTGTGGCAATTCGACAAGGAAGATCTGCTGGCGGGGCTGCTGCTGTTCCGGTTGCTCTATTACGTGGTGCCGTTCGCGCTTTCCCTGACGATTCTCGGGTCGCGCGAAATTTGGCTGAGCCGGACCGGGCAGCGTCGGGTACGGCCGGCGGCGGCGCCGATCAACGCCGCGACCGAGTTGGCGCAGCGAAAGTCGGACGTGACATGATCCGACGGTCGAACCGGCGAGGGATGGGGAGCCCGGTGCGATGAGCTTGAACGAGGAGCGCGTGGTCGCGGACAAAGCCGGGTGGCGCGGCACGCGGCTTGTCATCGTCGTGGCGGCGGCGGTTTTTGCCCTGCTGATGATCGTCGGTTCGTTGACGCTGCCCTACGCGCTGGCGGGCTTCGCCGTCGTCGCGGCGGCCGCCCTGGTCACGAAGCGCGCCGGCGAGGAGACCGGCCGCCCGGCGCGGCCGGTCGTCGTCTCCGAACGCGCGGGCGACCTCCTTAAAATCGTGGTCGCCGGCCTGCCGGATCCGGTCATCGCGCTCGATCGCGACGGCCATGTCCTCGCGCTCAACGAGCCCGCGCGATCGCTGGCGCCGGCCTTGCGGCTGGGCGAGCCGGTCTCGCTGGCGCTGCGGATGCCGGAATTGATCGAGGCGATCGGGCGGGCCTACGCGCGCGGCGAAGAACAACGGGTCGAATATTCCGAACGCGTTCCGGTCGACCGCTGGTTCCAGACCATCGTGATGCCGGTGCGGCGCGAGCGCAAATACAACCGGCCCGACCTCGTTCTGATGACCTTTCACGACCTCACGCCGCTGCGGCGCGTCGAGGAGATGCGGGCCGATTTCGTCGCCAATGCCAGTCACGAATTGCGCACGCCGCTCGCCGCGCTGTCCGGCTTCATCGAGACTCTGCAAGGCTCGGCCCGCGACGACGCCAAGGCCAGGGAGCGGTTCCTCGCCATCATGCAGGAACAGGCGCAGCGGATGGCGCGGCTGATCGACGATCTGTTGTCGCTGTCGCGCATCGAGCTCAACGCCCACCGCCGCCCCGACACGCCGGTCGATGTGGTGCCGATCGTCCGCCAGGTCGCCGACGGCCTCGAGACCCTGGCGCACGACCGCGGCGTCGCCGTCAATATCGAAGGAACCGGTCCCTTGACGGTTCTCGGCGACCGCGACGAATTGGTCCGCGTCTTCGAGAACCTGGTCGAGAACGCCCTCAAATACGGCGCTGCCGGCAAGCGCGTCGACATCACTTTGCGGCAGGACGTTGCCTCACCGGACGGCGCGCCGGAGGCGCGGGTGACGGTGCGCGATTATGGGCCCGGCATCGCACCGGAACATGTGCCGCGGCTGACCGAGCGCTTTTATCGGGTCGACGTGCGGGAAAGCCGGACCCAGGGCGGCACCGGGCTTGGGCTGGCGCTTGTGAAACACATCCTCAATCGCCACCGCGGCCGCTTATCAATTGAAAGCGCATTGGGAGCCGGTGCGACGTTTACCGTCCATCTGCCCATCGCCGTTCCGGCGGTAATAGAATAAAGCCATATATTTCAATAACTTAGTTTGTCACTTATTTGTCATGCTTGGCTCATAGAACCGTGACGTGCCGAATTTAAACATTATGACACTGCGGACCGGCTTCGCTGAGCGCGACCCTCGCCGCGGTACGTTGCAGAAAGACGTCGAACAGAGCTCCAAAATCCCCGACAGGGATCAAGCTGACGTTGGTCAACCACCTGCGTCGCCCGAATTCCGCAACAGGAGAAGATCCGTGAATCCATTGAAAACGATAGCCGTCGCTGGCTTCCTGGCCGCGACGGTGCTTCCGGCGGCCGCCATCGACATCTCCGGCGCCGGCGCGACATTCCCCTATCCGATCTACGCCAAATGGGCAGACGCCTACAAGAAAGAGACCGGCGTGGGCCTCAATTATCAATCGATCGGGTCCGGCGGGGGGATCAAGCAGATCCAAAACAAAACCGTGACCTTCGGCGCCTCGGATATGCCGTTGAAGCCCGAGGATCTGAAGAAATGGAATATGGTTCAGTTTCCTACGGTGATTGGTGGCGACGTGCCGGTCGTCAATCTCGAAGGCATCAAGTCCAATGAGCTGAGGCTCGACGGCGATACGCTGGCGAAAATCTTCCTTGGTCAGATCGCCAAATGGAACGATCCGGCCATCCAGAAGCTCAATCCGAACGCCAAGCTTCCCAATCAGGCGATTGTCGTCGTTCACCGGTCGGACGGTTCGGGCACGACGTTTATCTGGACGGACTATCTGTCGAAAGTGAGTGCAAAGTGGAAATCGGATGTGGGGGCGAATACATCGGTTGAGTGGCCGGTGGGAATTGGCGCGAAGGGTAACGAGGGCGTTTCCAACAATGTGAGCCAGACCAAAGGGTCGATTGGCTATGTGGAATATGCCTATGCGAAACAAAACAGTATGACAACCGTCGGCATGATCAACAAGGACGGCAAGACCGTTGTTCCGGATGCTTCCGCTTTCCAGGCGGCTGCCGCATACGCGGATTGGGAAAAATCCGACGGGTTCTATGTGATCCTGACCGATCAGCCGGGCGCGGCCACGTGGCCGATTGCGGGGGCGACATTCATTCTCATTTACAAGCAGCCGCAAGACCCGGCTGCCGCGACCGAAGCCCTTAAGTTCTTTGCCTGGGCCTACGCCAAAGGCGACAAGATGGCCGAGGATCTCGCTTATGTCCCGATGCCGAAAAAGGTTGTCGAACTGATCCAAAACATGTGGGCCAAAGAAATCACCGACGCGAGCGGCAAACCGCTCCGCACATCAATGTCGCATTAGTCCGAGTGCAAGACCGGCGCAGCGCCTCCGCCGATTCGCGGGGGCGCCTCGCGCTTTATCCGGTAGCCGGTCTACCGCTCAGGCTTGTGCGGCGACCGGTTAGTCGTTTGAATGGGCGCTCGAAAGCTTTGTTTCAGGAGCGCCGCAATGGACCCGGCCCGGAGGCGATCCGTGGTTGACTTAGCGCTGCAAGAGGAAACGGTCGTGTCCGTCGTGTCGATTTCGCGCGCCAAAGTACTCGATCGGCTGCGCCTCGGCGATGTTGGCTTCCGGCATTTGACGCGCGGTGCGGCCATCGGCGTGCTGCTGCTTTTGAGCGGCGTCATGATTTCGCTGATCGGAGGCTCGCTGCCGGCACTGCGGACGTTCGGCTTCTCGTTCGTGACCGGCGAACGATGGAATCCGGTCACCGAGAAATTCGGCGCGCTGGCGGCGATCTACGGCACGCTGGTGACGTCGTTCATCGCGATGCTGATCGCGGTCCCGGTCGGATTGATGATCGCGTTCTTCCTGACCGAACTATGCCCGCAATGGCTGCGGCGGCCGATCGGCATCGCGATCGAACTTCTCGCCGGCATTCCGAGCATCATTTACGGCATCTGGGGGCTTTTCATTTTCGCGCCGTTCTTGCAGGACACGCTGCAGCCGTTCCTGATCAATACACTCGGCAACGTGCCCGTCATTGCTCCGCTTTTCGCCGGACCGCCCTACGGTATCGGCATGCTGACCGCCGGACTGATCCTCGCCATCATGGTGCTGCCGTTCATCACCTCGATCTCGCGCGACGTGTTCGAGGCGGTCCCCGGCGTGCTCAAGGAGGCGGCCTATGGCGTCGGCTGCACCACCTGGGAAGTGGTGCGCTACGTCGTATTGCCTTATGCCCGGGTCGGCGTGATCGGCGGGGTCATGCTCGGCCTCGGCCGCGCGCTGGGCGAGACCATGGCTATCACCTTCGTCATCGGCAACGCGCACAAATCTCGGCTTCATTGATCGCGCCCGGCACCACGATCTCGGCGACGATCGCCAACGAGTTTACGGAAGCGGTCGGCGATCTCTACACCTCGTCATTGATCGCGCTCGGGTTGATCCTGTTCGTCATTACCTTCATCGTGCTCGCGATCGCGCGCTACTTGCTGATGCGCATTGAGCGCCGGATCGGGTGATGCCATGATCGGTGCCAAAATCGCCAGTCGCTATGCGGTCCGCCGTCACATCGACATCGTCGCGACGATATTGTCGTTGACCGCGACTTTGTTTGGGCTGGGCTGGCTGGTGCTGATCTTGGGCGCGTTGTTCTGGCATGGTTTCAGCGGGCTGTCGCTGGCGGTGTTCACGCAGATGACGCCACCGCCGGGCGCCAGCGGCGGGCTCCTTAATCCGATTTTTGGCAGTCTGGTCCTCACCGTTCTCGCGGTCGCGATCGGCACCCCGATCGGCATTCTGGCCGGCACCTACATGGCCGAATACGGCCGTTACGATCCGTTGACCAGCGTCGTGCGCTTCATCAACGACATTTTGCTCAGCGCGCCGTCGATTGTCGTGGGTCTTTTCATCTATGAGGTGATGGTCGCGCCGATGGGGCATTTCTCCGGCTGGGCGGGCGGCGTCGCCCTCGCCGTGCTCGTCATCCCGGTGGTGGTGCGCACGACCGAGGACATGCTGAATTTGGTCCCCAACGCGCTGCGCGAGGCTGCCACCTCGATTGGGCTGCCACGCGCATTGGCGATCAGGTATATCTGCTACCGTGCCGCGCGTGCCGGAATGGTGACCGGAGTGCTGCTCGCCGTCGCCCGCATCAGCGGCGAGACCGCACCACTGCTCTTCACCTCCCTTAATAATCAGTTTTGGAGCACGAATTAACGCACCAATGGCGAGCCTGCCGGTCATCATCTTTCAGTTTGCGCTCAGTCCTTACAAGGATTGGCAATCTTTGGCTTGGACCGGCGCTCTCATTATCACCTTGGCGGTGCTGGCCTTGAGCATTACCGCCCGAGCCTCGTCTCATCGAGTAGACAGTCATGAACGCTCCTACCGTCGCCGTCCCCACCGTTTCCGCCGCACCGACCGACCGCGTGGGGCTCGCGGAGAAGGTCACGATCCGCAACCTCGATTTTTTCTACGGTGATTCCAGGGCGCTGAATGCGATCAGCTTGCCGCTTTATGAGCACAAAGTGACCGCCTTCATCGGGCCGTCGGGCTGCGGCAAATCCACGTTGTTGCGCGTGCTCAACCGCATGTACGACCTCTATCCGAACCAGCACGCGACCGGCGACGTCATGTTGGACAGCATGAATATCCTGCCGCCGAAACAGGACCTCAATCTCTTGCGCGCCCGCATCGGCATGGTGTTTCAGAAGCCGACGCCGTTCCCGATGTCGATCTACGAGAACATCGCCTTCGGCATCAGGCTTTATGAGCGTCTGCCTAAATCCGAGCTCGACGGACGGGTCGAGACGTCGCTGCGCCGCGCGGCGCTTTGGGACGAGGTCAAGGACAAGCTCGCCACCAACGGATTGAGCCTTTCCGGCGGCCAGCAGCAGCGGCTGTGCATCGCGCGAACTGTCGCCGTGCGGCCCGAGGTCATCCTGTTCGACGAACCCTGTTCGGCCCTCGACCCGATCTCGACCGCCAAGATCGAGGAATTGATCGACGAATTGAAGGACGACTACACGATCGTGATCGTCACCCACAACATGCAGCAGGCGGCGCGGGTGTCGGAATTCACCGCCTTCATGTATCTGGGCGAGCTGATCGAATTCGATTCGACAAGCAGGATGTTCACCGCGCCGCGCGACCAGCGGACGCAGGACTACATTACGGGCCGGTTCGGATGATCATGACGGAACACACCATCAGGGCGTTCGACGGGGACCTGCAGGACATCTCGCGCGGCGTCGCCGAGATGGGCGGCCTCGTGGAACAGCAGATCGCCGACGCGGTCCGTGCGCTGGTCGAGCGCGATTTGCAGCTCGCGGTACGCGTCATCGCCAGGGACCAGGCGATCGACGCCCTGCAGCACGAGATCGAGGAGAAGGCGGTTCTGACCATCGCCCGCCGCCAGCCCATGGCGGTCGATCTGCGCGTCATCATCGGCGCCATGCGCGTCTGCAACGACCTCGAGCGCATCGGCGATCATGCCAAGCACATCGGCAAGCGGGTGGTCGCGCTCGATCAGGATTTCTCCCCGCAGAAGCTCATTCGCGGCGTCGAACACATGGCGAGCATGGTGTCGGCGCTGCTCAAGCAGGTGCTGGACGCCTATGCCAGCCGCGATGTCGCGGCGGCACTGGTGGTCTGGCACGGCGACGAACAGGTCGACGCGCTGTGCACCTCGCTGTTCCGCGAACTTCTGACCTACATGATGGAGGACCCGCGCAACATCACGATCTGCATGCATCTGATGTTCTGCGCCAAGGACATCGAGCGCATGGGCGACCACGCCACCAACATCGCGGAATCCGTCTACTATATGATCGAAGGCCGCCCCATCACCGAACAGCGGCCGAAAGGCGACACCACGACTTTCGGTACGGCGCCATTGCAGAAATGATGATCGAGGAGGTCCGGGATGGGCGCAAGCATCCTGATTGTGGAAGACGAGGAACCGCTCACCACATTGTTGCGCTATAACCTCGAGGCCGAAGGCTACGAGGTGGACGCCGTCGCGCGCGGCGACGAGGCGGACACGCGTCTGCGCGAGACCGTTCCGGACCTCGTGGTGCTCGACTGGATGCTGCCCGGCCTGTCCGGCATCGAGCTGTGCCGGCGGCTGCGGACGCGCCCGCAGACGCAGTCGCTGCCGATCATCATGCTCACCGCGCGCGGCGAGGAAAGCGAACGCATCCGCGGGCTCGCGACCGGCGCCGACGATTACATCGTCAAGCCGTTCTCGGTGCCCGAACTTCTGGCCCGCATTCGTGCGCTGCTGCGCCGCGCCAGCCCCGAACGCGTCGCCATGGTACTGACGATCGGCGATCCCGAGCTTCACCGCGAGAAAAAGCGCGTGTCGCGCTTGAGCCGCCCGGTCGATCTCGGCCGACGGAGTTCCGCCTGTTGGAGTTCCTGATGGAGCGGCCCGGCGGGCGTCTGCGCGAGCAACTGCTCGACGGCGTCTGGGGCAACGACATCTATATCGACGAACGCACCGTCGACGTGCATGTCGGCCGGCTGCGCAAGGCGCTCAACCGCGGCCACGCCAGCCGATCCGATCCGCACCGTGCGCGGCGCCGGCTATTCGCTCGACGACCGCTTCGGCAAAGCGAGCTTGAACAAGCCGAGCTCGAGCAAGCCGAGCTGAAACCGCGTCAACGCGCCGGACGTTTGTCGCGACGCGCGGCCGCCGGCTGGTACGCCATGCGGGCGTGATAGGCGCAATAGGGCGAGCCGCCGACCGGGTTGCCGCCGCAAAGAAAAAATCGCTGCTGCCGGGATCGCCGATCGGCCAACGGCAGGTTTGTTCCGTCAGCTCCAGAATGGTGCGGCGTTGTCCGATCGGAATGACGTTCTCGACGAATTCCGGCTCCGCTTCCTCTTCGATCTCGTAGGCGTGCGCGAGCGCGGTATTGCCGCGGATCGAGGCGCGCGCCATGCGCAGCATGTGGGACGAGGTGCGCGGCTTGCGTGGCGCGCGTTGTCGCCGAGGCGCTCTTGGCCCGCCCGGACAGCCCAGCCGATGCACTTTGCCGATCACCGCGTTGCGGGTGATGCCGCCGAGTTCGCCGGCAATCTGACTGGCCGACAGACCATCGGCCCATAGCTTTTTCAAGACTCCACCCGTTCGTCGGTCCACGTCATGCCTAATCCTTTTGAGGCCACTGGTGAGTCTTCGAGCGGAATCCCGCCATCCGCCCGTCGGGACGAGCCGCTCGACACGCACTCATACAGAACGCTTGCTAGGAACAGTCCGCCGCACGAGATATCGTACTCGACAGCCGAAATGCTACTATATGCCGGGATTTCGTGCGCAAGGGCCGGGGACCTGCCGCGAAGAAACGTCCACATATTACACGTTGCGTCGGGATGAAATGGGTACGATGCCCCGCCGGGTCGTCTTTGGCCCGATGTTGACCAGAAAAGAGAGCCGAAATACAATGCCGTCCGGTGCCGCCCGGCGAGGCGGCACATTTTATTTCTGCTGCGCCGCTTGTCGCTGCGCAACAGCGCTGCGGATCTCGCCGCGAATATCCTCAACTGTCCCATCTGCACCGACGAGCGGCCGCCGTCGCACCTTTTGCCGACCTATGCGCGCGCCGACCTTGCTTTTGAGCGGGGCGAAGGCGTCTGGCTGATTCGTCCATGGCGAGCGCTATCTCGATTTCACATGGGCGTCGCGGTCACTGCGCTGGGCCATGCCCATCCGCATCTCGTCGCCGCACTGGAGACAGGCCCAGAAGGTCTGGCACGTTTCCAACCTCTATCAGATTCCGGAAGCCGGAGCGCTCGCCGCGCGGCTGAGTCGAGGCGAGCTTCGCCGACGCGGTCTTCTTCAGCAATTCGGGCGCCGAGGCGATGGAATGCGCGATCAAGATGGCGCGCAAGTACCACTCCGCGAGCCGCGCGCCGGAGCGCTACCGTATCATCACCTTCGAAGGCGCCTTCCTCGGCCGGACGCTCGCCACGCTCGCCGCCGGCGGACAGAAGCAATATATCGAGGGCTTTGGTCCGTGGTCGAAGGCTTCGACCAGGTCCCTTTCGGCGACCCCGAAGCCACTGAAGGGGCGATCGGCCCCGAGACTGCCGGCATCCTGATCGAGCCGACCATGGGCGAGGGCGGCGTGCGCGTGTGCCGCCGTCGTTCCTCCGGGCGCTGCGCGAACTTTGCGACGAGCACGGCCTGCTGCTCGTCTTCGACGAGGTGCAGACCGGCGTCGGGCCGCACCGGCGAGCTGTTCGCCTATCAGCGCAGCGGCGTCGCGCCCGACATCATGGCGCTTGCCAAGGCATTGGGCGGCGGCTTTCCCGTCGGCGCGTGCCTCGCCACCGACGAGGCGGCCCGAGGGCATGACCGCGGGACCCATGGCTCGACCTTCGGCGGCAATCCGCTGGCATGAGCGTCGCCAATGCGGTGCTCGACGTGATTCTCGAACCCGGCTTCCTCGACCGGGTGCGGCAGGCCGGGCTCTTGCTGAAACAACGGCTCGCGGAACTCAAGGACCGCTATCCGTCCGTGATCGCCGAAGTGCGCGGCGAGGGTTTGTTGATCGGCCTGCGCGCCGTCGTTCCGGCCGGCACCGTCGTCGATGCGCTGCGCGCCGAGCACATGATCGCCGTCTCGGCCGGCGACAATGTCATTCGCCTGCTGCCGCCTTTGATCATCGATGACGCCGAGATCGGCGAGGCGATGACGCGCCTCGACCGCGCCTGCGCGGCGCTGAGCCGCAATCATGAGAC
>CAWIHU010000004.1:0-27335 GCA_963836095.1 uncultured Pseudomonadota bacterium | reverse complement strand
AGGATCCCATGGCCCCCGCCGCCCCCGCCCCCTTCTCCCTTGTCGACCGCGCCGGGCTCGACCGGCCGCGTCTTGCCAAAATCGTTCCGCGGCCTCGATGGCGCCGACGATGGGGAGCTTTTTCTCGAATATCGCCAATCCGAAACGCTTGGTCTTCGACAACGGCCGGCTGAAACAGGCGACCTACGATACCTCCCAGGGTTTTGGGCTCCGCGCGGTCAAAGACGAGGCGGTCGGCTATGCCCAGGCCTCCGACCTGTCGGAGGCCGCGATCGAACGGGCCGCGGACGCGGTGCGCGCGGTCAAGGGCGGCTATGCCGGCCACTATGCCGAGCCGCCGGCGCGAACCAATGTGAAGCTCCCAGGCGACGAAAGTCCGCTCGCCACGCCGTCTTTCGAAGCCAAAGCGCAGCTTCTGCCAGCCTCGATGCCTACGCCCGCGCCAAGGATCCGCGGGTGCGCCAGGTGACGGCGAGCATCACCGCGACCTGGCAGGCGGTGGAGATTTTGCGCGGCGACGGCGAGACCTATCGTGACGTGCGGCCGCTGGTGCGGGTGTCCGTTTCGGTCGTGGTCGGCGATGGCGACCGCCAGGAAACCGGCAGCGACGGTTACGGCGGCCGCGAAGGCTACGAACGCTTCCTCGCCACCAATGCCTGGCAGGGCGCGGTCGACAACGCCATCCGCCAGGCGCTGGTCAATCTCGACGCGGTGCCGGCGCCGGCGGGCGAAATGGACGTAGTGCTGGGGCCGGGCTGGCCCGGCGTCATGCTCCACCAGGTTCAATCGGTGCACGGGCTCGAAGGCGACTTCAACCGCAAGAAGACATCGGCGTTCGCCGGGTTAATGGGACAACGGGTCGCGGCCAAGGGCGTCACCGTGGTGGACGACGGCACCATGTCACAGCGCCGAGGCTCGTTGTCGATCGACGACGAAGGCACGCCCACCAGCCGCACCGTGCTGATCGAGGACGGCATTCTGGTCGGCTATATGCAGGACCGGCAAAACGCGCGGCTGATGGGCATGAAGCCCACCGGCAACGGCCGGCGCGAAAGCTTCGGCCATGTGCCGATGCCGCGCATGACCAACACCTACATGCTGGCCGGCACGCGCGATCCCGGGCGGAGATCATCGCCTCGGTCGCAAACGGCATCTACGCCGCCTATTTCGGCGGCGGCCAGGTCGACATCACCTCGGGCAAATATGTGTTCGAGTGCACTGAGGCCTACCGCATCGAGAACGGCAAGGGGGCGCGCCGATCAAGGGCGCCATGCTGATCGGCAACGGGCCGACCGATTTCAACCGCATCTCCATGGTCGGCAACGATCTCGCGCTCGATGAGGGCATCGGCACCTGCGGCAAGAACGGCCAGGGCGTCCCGGTTGGCGTCGGCCAGCCGACCCTGCGCATCGACCAGATCACCGTCGGGGGCACGGGCGCTGGCTGCTGTTGCACGCGGTTTCTGCTATCATGACCAAGTTTCGCCGTGTGGGGATCATCGATGAATGAACGGGTCACCCTCGAGTTGGAAGCCAAGGTGCTTGCCGCTGCGCGCGACGCTGGCCTCGATCTTTCGGAACTGCTGAGCCGCTCGGTACGGCGGTGTCTGCCGCAACTCAGCTTCGCGGAGATCGTGGCTTGAGAAGCAATGGCAGGAGGAAAATCGCGAAGCGATCGAGGCCTACAACCGGATGATCGAAGAAGACGGTTTTCTCTTCTCTGACGGTTATCGGATGTTCTGACGCGCTATCGTGAACAATTTGATATAATAGAGAATGCTGATCCCAGAACTCGGTCCCGCTATCCTTTTCTCGCTGTTCTTCAGCATAACCGTATTTCTTTGGCAAGACCGCCATCGTCGCCCCGTAACCGTCCCGAATTCGGGTCTGCTATCGTCGCGGCTTCATCCGTCGATCCTCGTTGCCGACCGTTCCTACGTATTGTCACGGAAGAACTTGCGGCTGTTCAGCGCCGGCTGCTCGGGCGGATCGTCGGGTCCGCCGAAACCCAACGATATGAGATCATTGCTGCGATCGATGTCTGCTTTACGGGAATATGACCCCGGCATCACCCGCGAAAGTGCTTCGACAGCTTCAGCCCCTGCGCCTGGTAATTCGAACCGATGTCCGTGCCGTAGAGCCGGTCCGGGCGCGCCAGCACTATTGTCGTGCGCAAGCCTGGGGCGCGACGCCGTGATTTGATGCGCGCTGCGACTAATAATAAATTGCTCTTGCGCATACGAGCGCTTGCGCAATTGTAGAAAAGGTGTAGAATTTTCTAAAATTGGCTGGGTTTTAGGCGCTGATTTTCACAAAGCATATCTTTCAAATAACTTAGAAAGCGTACGGTCGGTCCAGAAGCGCCGCGTTCAACAAACCCATCGCCTGGCGCTTTCGAAAAACTTGAATTGTGAATTTTGTTGCGCCGATGACGGATCGGCGAACAGGGGGCGAATTGTGTCCAAGGTCATCGCGCGGCTTTTGCCGCTGTTGTTGCTCGCTCTTTTTCAACCCGGCAGCGCCGGCGCGCAGCAACCCGACCATCCGCCCAGCCTCGATCTCGGCGACGCGGTGATCACCGGATTTTCCGGAACTCTGGCGCCTGATGCCGCGACACACCCGGCGGGCAAATCCGCGGTCGATCTCACTTTCATCAACCCCGACGGACCGTCGGCCCGCATCGTCAATATTGGCCAACCAGGATATGTTTGGGACGGCCGGCTGCTGACGGCTCCCAAAACGTTCGATGTGCTCGCCAAAGACGTTGGCCAGGTTTTTGGCGTCGCGCTCGACGATCAAACCCCACCCAACATCTACGTCGCCGCCACGTCAGTGTTCGGCCTCAACATCGTCGTCCGCGGGCACGGCGGTCTGCCGGAACGCAGGAAAAAAGGCGGCCCCGGCGTCGGCTGGATGAAAGGGCAATTCGGGCTCGACCTGCAGGGCGGCCCCGGCGGCATCTACAAGATCGACGGGCGCACGGGCGCGGTCACGCTCTTCGCCAATGTGACGCTCGACGGCGTGCCCAATCCGGGCCCGGCCTTGGGCAATCTCGCCTACGATTCCGCGCACAAGCAGTTGTTCGTGTCGGACCTCTACACCGGCATGATTCATCGCTTCGATCTCGATGGCAATGAACGCAGCCGATACGATCACGGCGTCGCGGGCCTTGGCGCAGCCAAGGTCACAACGGTTCCATTCGATCCGAAGAACCGGCCCAACATCGCCAGCGAGCATTTCGATAGCGAAAAGCCGGACACCTGGGGCTTGGCTCCGGACGCGCGCCGGGTTTGGGCCCTCGCGGTGCACGACGACCGACTCTATTACTCCGTGTTGGCAGGGCCGCAAATCTGGTCGGTCGGCATCGAGCCCGACGGCAGCTTCGCTTCCGATCCGCGCTGGGAGCTCGATATTCCGGCGCAAGCGGGTGCGTTGCCGGTTTCCGATATCGCCTTCTCGCATCAGGGCGCAATGATCCTGGCGCAGCGCGGCCTGATCGCCGGCGCTTATGACTATTCCGCCTTCACCCAGCCCGGCGAACCGCACGTGCTGCGGTTCTGGCTGAAAGACCCGAACGATCCGCCGTCGCCCGGTCGCTGGAAGCCGGCGCCCGAGGAATATGCCGTCGGCTTCGCCGGCGACTACCGCAACACCGACGGCGGCGTCGCGCTCGGTTACGGCTATGGAGCGGACGGAGCGCTCAGCACCACGGCTTGCGAGGCCGCGCTTTGGACCACGGGCAGAATCTCCGCAACAATCCGGCGCAGCGCAGCCAACTCGAACCCGGCGGCCCGCTCGTGGTTCATGGGCTTCAAGGCAGCCCGGCGGATTTGGTGCGCGACGCCAACGCCCCGCCAACCGTCAGTTATTTCGTCGACTATGACGACAAGCTCCACGATCCGCGCGCCAGCGGCCACATCGGCAGCGTACGCATCTACACGACGCCTTGCGCACCGGCGGCCTATGTCCAGCCAGTCGCCACCAATCCGGCCGGAGCGGTGGTGGTGGTGGCGGTGGCGGTGGCGGTGGACCCTGCGTCTGCCCGTCACCGCTGCTCCCAGGCCCCGACCCGGCCAATGCGTCTGTCCAAAAGGTACTGTGCTCGACGGCAATGATTGCGTGCCGCAAGTTTGCCCGCCGCCGCTCGTCCAGGGTCCCACCCCCGGCGTGTGCATTTGTCATTATGTCGGCGCGGCCTGCTTTTGCCCGCCGCCGTTGGTTGCCGGCCCCAATCCTCGCGAGTGCGTCTGGCCGCTCCAGATCAAGCAATGCTTGCCGGGCACCGGCTCGCTCATCATTGAAAAGAAGGTCACGACCCACGGCACCCTAATCCCGTGGCCCGCCGGCACATTGTTCCCGATGACGCTCACGTGCACCCCGCCGCTCATGACCTGGACCTTCAGTCTGGGCGCCAATGGGTCATACACGGTGAACAACATTCCGTTGGGCAGCACCTGCGCGGTCACGGAGGTTCCTATGCCCGCGTTTCCACCAAATCTTTGCCCGCGGGGCACCGTGCCAATGTGGTTGCCGCCACCGACCATTACCCCGGCGACCGTGCCCGTCAACGGGACGACGGTCACCGTCATCGTGGACAATTCGGTGACCTGCGAAAAGCAGGAGGGGGACGGCTCATTGTCGGTGACGAAGACTGTTTCTCCCGACCCTCGCGGGATCGGAGGCAGCCTGATTTTCCCAATGACGGTGGCGTGCACGAACCCGACCGCCAGTTACCCTCTGACCGTCCATGGCAATACCAGCACGGTGCCGATCAACGTTCCGGTTGGCAGCCACTGCACGGTCACGGAAACCCAGCCGGCTCTACCAGCGGGCTGCACTTGGTTGGCACCGATTTTCTCACCCGCAGGCGTGACAATTGCCAGCGGACTGAACCAGGAGACGGTGACAAATGGCTATCGGTGCAGAGAGGTGTGTCCGCCGCCGCAGGTCGCGAATGTTGACGGCATCTGCGGATGTCCGCCGCCGATGGTGGCGGGCGCGGTCCCCGGTTCATGCGTGTGCCCGGACGGCATGGAGCTCGTGGGTGGCACGTGCGTGAAGAAGATCGTTTGCGACCCGCCGCTGATCCCGAATGCCGACGGCACCAAATGCGTCTGTCGGGATGGCTTGATCCCACGCAACGGAAAATGCGTCGAGGTGGAGAAGCCGAAGCACGAGCAAACGTGCAAGCGCGGCTTCGTCTGGAATGGCGACATGTGCGTCAGGCGCAAGACCGAGCCGAAAGAGGAGAAACCCCGCGAGCGGCCCGGCTTCCAGATTCCCCGCGGGATGCCGGGCATGGGCGGCGGTGGTGGCGGTGGCGTCAACGCGGCGGGGGTGGAGGTGGCACGCTTGGCCGCTAGCGGTCGGATTTTACGCGCGTGTCTCCAGCCGGGTTTGGGCTAGGGGACGGCACGTTCACCCGCGAAAGTGCTTCGACAATTTGAGGCCCTGCGCCTGATAGTTCGAGCCGATGTCGGTGCCGTAGAGCCGGTCCGGGCGCGCCAGCATGTGCTCGTAGACGAGGCGGCCGACGATCTGGCCGTGCTCGAGAATGAACGGCACCTCGCGCGAGCGCACTTCGAGGACGGCGCGCGCGCCGAGCCCGCCGGCGCCGGCGTAGCCGAAGCCGGGATCGAAGAAGCCGGCATAGTGCACGCGGAACTCGCCGACCAGCGGATCGAACGGCACCATCTCGGCGGCGTAATCCGGCGGCACCTGCACGGCCTCGGTCGAGGCCAGAATGTAGAACTCGTCGGGATCGAGGATCAGGCTTTGGTCGGCGCGCGCGGCGATCGGTTCCCAGAAATCGGCGACGTCGTAGGCGGCGCGGCGCTCGACTTCGATAACCGCGGTGTGGCGTTTGGCCCGGTAGCCGACGATGCCCCCTCCCCGTCCCTCCCCCGCACGCGGGGGAGGGTTAGGGCGGAGGCCTCCGCCGGACAGATCGACGCTCACGGCGATGCCGTCGCCCATGACCGCTTCGGCGCGGTCGACCAGCCCTTCCCGCGCATGCAGCGCGCGCAGCGCCTCGGCGGTGACCACCGCGTCGCCGCGGCGCAGGCGCAATTGCGACAGCCGCGTGCCCTGGCGCACCAGCACGGGAAACGTCTTGGGACTGATCTCGGCATAAAGCGGGCCGCGATAGCCGGCCTCGACGCGATCGAAGCCGCGCGTCTCGTCGGCAATGACGCGCGTGAACACGTCGAGGCGTCCGGTGGAACTTTTCGGGTTGGTGATGGCGGTAATATCCGCCGGCAGCGCCAGGCTTTCGATCAGCGGCACGATGTAGACGCAGCCGGTTTCCAAGACGGCGCCGTCGGCGAGCGCGAATTCGTGGAGTTTGAGTTCGGCGATGCGCCGCGCGACGGTCGTGCCGGGGCCGGGCAAAAAGCTTGCGCGCACGCGGTAGGCGATGGCGCCGAGCCGCAGATCGAGACTGGCTGGCTGAATCTGATCGGCAGCGAACGGATAAGCGGGCCTGATCCCACCGGCTTCCGCCAGCGCGGCGATCATGCGGTCCGGCAGGATACCTTTGTCCGTGGCAGCGAACGCGAGCGGCACGAGATCACCGGGTGCTTTCCGCCCCCGCAACGCGGGCGAGGAATTGTCCGTGCGATCTAACCCGACGCGCGACTTGACGGAAAGATGAGCGGGGCGTAAGAGCCGTGCTTATCCCGTGGTCATTTGAGCCGGCCGGCTTGCAAGCCACGTTAAACAACTTGCTAAAAGGCCGGGGACGCTTGTGCCCGGCCCGAGGATCAACCTCACGGCCGGGTTTTGTTTTTTTTGGCCAAAGGGAGGGCCAGATGTCAGCGTCCGCACGCGATCGCTACCGCCCCGAGACCCGCCTGGTGCATGCCGGCACCTTGCGTTCGCAATTCGGTGAGACCTCGGAAGCGCTGTTTCTCACCCAGGGCTACGTCTACGAAAACTCGGCCCAGGCCGAGCGCCGCTTCAAGAACGAGGAGCCGGGCTTCCAGTATTCGCGCTTCGCCAATCCGACGGTGGCGATGTTCGAGGAGCGCATGGCCGCGTTCGAGAACGCCGAGGCTGCGCGCGCGACCGCGACCGGCATGGCGGCGGTGACGCTGGCGCTCGTCGGCCAGCTCAAGGCCGGCGATCACGTGGTGGCGTCGAAAGCGCTGTTCGGCTCCTGCCGCTACATCGTCGAGGATTATCTGCCGCGCTACGGCGTGCCCTCGACGCTGGTCGACGGCACCGATCTCGACCAGTGGCGCGACGCCGTCCGCCCCAACACCAAGGCGTTCTTTCTGGAATCGCCGACCAATCCGACGCTCGAGGTGATCGACATCGAGGCGGTCGCAAAGATCGCGCACGAGGCCGGCGCCACGCTGGTCGTCGACAATGTGTTCGCGACGCCGCTCTACCAGAGCCCGCTCGCGCTCGGTGCCGACTGCGTCGTCTACTCGACCACCAAGCACGTCGACGGCCAGGGCCGCTGTCTCGGCGGCGTCATTCTCGGCTCCGAGGATTTCATCCAGAAGCACATCCAGGTGCTGCTGCGCCAGACCGGCCCATCGATGTCGCCGTTCAACGCCTGGGTCATGCTCAAGGGGCTCGAAACGCTGCCGGTGCGCGTGCGGCAACAGACCGCGAATGCCGGGGCGCTCGCCGATGTGCTGGCCAAGCACGCCAAGATCGCGCGCCTCGTCTATCCGGGCCGGCCGGATCACCCGCAGGCGAAGATCGTCCAGAAGCAGATGCGCGGCGGCTCGACGCTGGTCGGCTTCGAGATCGCCGGCGGCAAGAAGGCCGCGTTCCGCTTTCAGGACGCGCTGAAGCTGATCCGCATCAGCAACAATCTCGGCGACGCCAAGAGCCTGATCACGCACCCGGCGACGACGACGCACCAGCGGCTCACCCCGGCGCAACGCGCCGAACTCGGCATCGGCGACGGCTTCGTGCGGGTCTCGGTCGGGCTCGAACATCAAGACGACATCATCGAGGACGTGCTGGCCGCGCTGGAAGAGGTGTGAGCAGTGTAAGTCTCAGTGTGCCGAATGCGACGCCGCGGCGGCGACCGAACGTGTCGCCGCGTCGACGATGCCGGCGGCGAGAAGCTTGGCCACGCAGGCGTAGCCCCAATCGTTCATGTGCAGATCGTCACCGGAG
The DNA here is from genome assembly GCA_963836095.1 of uncultured Pseudomonadota bacterium. Lineage (GTDB taxonomy): Bacteria > Pseudomonadota > Alphaproteobacteria > Rhizobiales > Xanthobacteraceae > BOG-931. The sequence goes on along the minus strand of CAWIHU010000004.1, from coordinate 19,200 downwards.
ACGAAAACGTCGAACGGAATCTGCTGAACGTCGTGCCAGTGGCGCATCAGATCGAAGCGGCGGAACAGATCGACGCTTTCCGCCTTAGCGGCGAGCGCGATCTGATCCTCCATGCCCGGCGTCTCGGGCTTGACGATGACGCGCGGCGCGAACTGCATATCGATCAGCACCACGTCGGCTCCCGCCGCCTTGAGCTCGTCGATGCCTTCGCGCAGGAGGACCGAGTGCGGCGTCAGCGGATGGTCGCGCAGCACCGAATTGGTGCCGACCTGCCACAGCACCAGATCGGGATGCGCGGCGATCACGCCGCTGGCGAAGCGCGCCAGCATGTCGCGGGTTTCTTCGCCGTTGACGCCGCGGTTCAAGACGGTGACGTCACGGCCCGGCCACAGCTCTTTGAGCTCGACGGCGAGCCGGCTCGGGTAGCTCGCCAGCGGCGAACTCGCCCCGGCGCCGGCCGTCGACGACGAGCCGATGGCAACGATAGTGACCGGCCCACCGGCGGCGACTCGCCGCGACAAATGCTGGAGCGGATAATTGAAATGGGTGAATTCGACCGGTCCGGCGCAGGCGTAACGCTGGCTCGGTTGCACCTCAGCAGGCGCCGCAGCCGGCGTTACGGCATGCGCGGGCACCTCGGCGGCGACCATCGCCAGCATGGCTAGCCCGACCGCCAGGCCAAACGGCCGGCCGGCCGGCGGTGCCATGGTTAATTTTGCGCTAATTAATTTGTCGACCGATGCCATCAACGCGTCGTTTGCATTTTCCCGGCGTCGAGATGTGCGGCTTGAACAATCTGCGACGCCAGCGCCCGCCCAATGCAATCATGCACCCGTCGCGCCATAGCATAGTCCTTGGTGGCCGCATAGAGGTCGAAGATGCCGGCATCGGTCCAGTAATGCATGATCGCCAGCCGGTCGAACAAAACGGCGCCGCGCTCGTGGGCGACCCAGTGCATGACGTCGGCATAGGCCGACACGTTGAGCATGGATTCGATGCGCGGGCTGTATTGCATGTTCATCACGATGGCGTCGGCGCCCGCGGCCGTGATCGTCTCGAGGCCGCTTTCAAGCTTGGCGCGGAATTCATCCGGCTCGACGCCACGCAGGGCGTCGACGGTGCCGGCTTGCCAGATCACCAGGTCCGGTTTGTCGTCGGCCAGAACCTTCGCCAGACTGGCGGCCATCTGCTCGGTGGTCTGCCGCAGCGCGACATGCACGGTCACTTTGACTTGGACGTCCGGCAACAGACCCTTGAGCACCTGTTCGAGCCGCGCCGGATAGGCGAAGCGCGCGCCATCGGGACCGGGCAGAGCCGACGATCCCGAACCGACGACGCTGATCTCCAGACGATGGTGCTCCTTCACGGCGTCGGCGACATGCGTGAGGTCGCTGTCCGCCTCAATGAGTGAATCCGGCACCTCGCAGTCAGGCGCCGGCGCCGCTATCGGCGCGCCCGATTGTGCGGGTTGCGGTGGCGGTTCGGCCGCGGCGGCGCCGTCGAACAGCGCGACGGCCGCCAGCAGGGCGACGATGAGCGTCATGCCTCGCCTCCCGCGAGGTCGGCATTACGAGGTTTGGCGCGCGAGGTGGGACCGCGCCCCTCCATCGCCTTGTACCACGATATCAACGCGGCGGTGGCGATCATGATCAAGATCCCTAATACGCTGAGCGCGGTCTGCTCGAGCACCCCGCCGGAGGATTCCGCGATGATGAATTGCGCGGCGAAGGCGAGAAATACGCCGAGGCAGAAGATTTCCAGCGAGTGCTGACCGCACAGGATGGCGGGTTGCAGGATGCGCGATCGCAGGCCCGACCAGTCGCGCGGCACGAAGCGGACCGTGACGATGGCCAGCGCGAGGAAGTGGGCGAAACGCAGGACGTCGAGGTTGGTCTTGTCGATCGGATACATCAGATCGCTGAGCCAAACCGGCACGAACCGCGCCAGCGATTCGAAATGCCACGTCAGCGTGATGGCGAAGGCGAAGACGAGGTAGGCGATCGCCAACGCCAGCACGAGGCGCGAACGCAACACGCCGGCGAGCCGCCGGGCGCCGCCGAGCGCGCACCAGGCACCGAACACGAACAGCAATTGCCAGGCGAACGGATTGAAAAACCAGACGCCGTTCGGGTAGGCGGGCAAATTCCAATCGAGATTCCAGGCGAGCACATAGACCAGGGCCGAGCCGGCGAGCGCGAACGCCGGCAGCCGCAGCAGCAGATAGAGCATCGGCGGAAACAACAGCAGCAGCACGATGTAGAGCGGCAACACGTCCATGTTGACCGGCTTGAACTTCAACAGCAGCGCCTGAAAGATCGTGACGTCCGGCTGCTTGAGAAAATCGAGGATGTTCATTTCCTCGGCGTAGAGCGGATTCTCGAAGGTCGCGGCGACATAGGCGATCTCCGCCATGAAGATCGTGAACAGAAAAATGTGCGCCACGTAGATCTGCCAGGCGCGCCGCAGGATGCGCGCGCTCGAGACCACGAAACCGCGCTCGCGCATCGCCCGGCCGTAGACGAAGGCGGCGGTGTAGCCGGAAATGAAGATGAAGATCTCGGTGGCGTCGCTGAAGCCGTAATTGCGGATGGTGATCCAGCTGACGACGTTTTCCGGAATATGGTCGAGGAAGATCAGCCACAGCGCCAGGCCGCGGAACAGATCGAGCCGCAGATCGCGCTCGCCCGCGGCGGCCGGAAGCTGCGAAGTCGTGGTCGTGCCCACGGCAGCCGTGTCCGGCCAGCCGCGGAGCGCGTCCGGTCGTTGCGTCGTGGCTTGAGGAAGCGCGTCCATCCGGTTATTGCAACAGCGACGTATTCAAGAACGCCTGGGTTGGCACGAAATTGCGGCGGCGGCGCGGTCCAGCCGCCGGTCGCGCGAGCCCGGGCACGGCAATCGACATCGGCGCATCGGGCGCCGTCGCCCAAGATTTACGCACGCAGGATTTCCGCATGTACCGTGCCGTCACCCGCAAGATCGAGGTCGTCGTGACCCCACGTTTCGTGGCGGATCGGTCCGCGCCGGACAAGAACTATTTTTTCTGGGCCTATACGGTCGCGATCACCAATCATGGCAGCGAGACCGTGCAACTCAAGACCCGCCATTGGCGGATCACCGACGCCAATGGCCGCCTCCAGGAAGTGCGCGGCGCCGGGGTGGTCGGCGAGGAACCCGTGCTCAAGGCCGGCGAAGCGTTCGAATATACGAGCGGCGTGCCGCTGCAGACGTCGTCCGGCTTCATGACCGGCAGCTACGGCATGGTCACCGCCGGCGGCGAGCCATTCGACATCGAAATTCCCGCCTTTTCGCTCGACTCGAGCGACGGCAAGCGCACGCTCAATTGACGCGTGACGCCAAGCCACGGCGGGCGACGCGCCAAGTCAAAAGGCTGTCAAAAGGCTGTCAAAAGGCCGCTCAAACCACGAAATGGAAATTCTGCGCGTGCAGGTTCGCAGCCGCGACATGGCTTAGCGTGATCATATCGTTGGCATCGAGCTCGATGATGGTGTTCGCACCCGATGCATGCATGTCGGCCTGAACGGCGGCGAAGTTCGCGAACAGGTTTTGCGGCAGATCGATCACGTCCAGGGCGGTGTTGAAGTTGTTGATCGTCGCTTTGCCGAAGCCCGGCTCGAACAGGAACGTGTCCGCGGTACTGCCGGCGTTGAGCGTGTCGCCAGGTCCGCCGATCAACCACTGTGCGGCGCCGCCGCCCGCGGTCGCCGTCACATTGCCGGCGCTGCCGTCGAGCACATAGGCGCCGTTGCCGGCGGCGATGGTGCCGCCGCTCGCGGCGGCAACATAGGTCTCGCCGGGGCTGGTGATGAGCACCGTCAGTGTCGCATTCGCACTGTCGCCGTGGCCGTTGCCGACGGTGAAATTGAAAATGTCCTCGGCGACGCCGCCCGCCGCGGTGACCGCGGCGGAATTCGTGTTGGTGTACGTGTAGCTGCCGTCGGAACTGAGCGTCAGCACGCCATAGGCGCCGGCCACGGCATGACCGACATTGCCGGCCGATCCGGCGACCGCGCTGACACTCAGCGTGTCAGACGGATCGGCATCCGAGTCGTGTGCGAGAACACCGGCTGTCGCGGCTTGGGCGTGCGACACCGATACTGACCCGGCCCGCAGATCGTGCGCGTGCGCCGCCGTCGCGACGGGCGTGGTGGCATCCACTAACAGGTGCGAGAACGTCGCATTCGCGCCGGTAAAATTGGCGGCATTGCCGGCGACGTTGGCGACCGTCGCGCCGTGCAGATTGACGCCGGTGACGGCGAGCGCGTTGGCGTATTGGCCGGCCGCCACGGTGTAATTGAACACGAGCGACGTCGCGGTGGAGTGCGCCGCATTGTAGGTCGCGGTACCGCCGTCATTGAGCGTCACGGTCGGCACGCCGCCTGTCACCGTCACCGCCTCGCTCATCGCGAGGGTCAGGACGACGGCCGCGCCGGTCGTGAGCGTGCCGGCGCCGCCGCTGATGCCGCTGCCCGACACCGTCTCCGCCGTTACCGCGGGCGTGATGCCGTCGACGAGGAGGCTCGAAAAGGTCGTGTCCGCGCCGGCAAGATTGGCGGCGGTGCCGCTGGCATTGGCCACGGTCGCGCCGTCGAGATTGACGCCGGTGACGGCAAGCGCGGCGGCGTATTGAGCGGCCGCCACGGTGTAATCGAACGCGAGCGATGTCGCGGTGGACTGCGACGGATTGTAAGTCGCGACGCCGCCGTCATTGAGCGCGAGCGTCGGCGTGCCGCCCGCAACTTTCACGGCCTGGCTCATCGCCAGCGTCAGCACCGCGGTCTGGCCGAGCTTGAGCTTGCCGGCGCCATTGCTGATGCCGGTGCCCGACACCGTGTCGGAGGTCACGCACGGAGGCGCCGTTGCCAAATCGTTCAGCGCGTCGGCTACGGCCGGATCGACCTGGACGAGACCGGCACCGCTCACGGCCGAATTTCCCATCGGCAGCGCCGTCGCCTCCAAAATCTGCTCGACCTGCGCCGGCGTCAGCGACGGATCGGCCGACAGAACAAGCGCGGCGACACCGGCCATGCTCGCTGCGGCCGCCGAGGTGCCGTAGAAGTCGCTCAAATCAGAGACGCTGGTGTGGATATCGTCGACGCCGGAGACCGCGACCGGACTGAGGGCCTGCGGTGACGACAGCGCGGCGCCGTTGTTGGCGAACAAAAGCTCGGTCCCGGCACCCGACGACGAGAAGCTCTCGCTCGCGGGCGTGGCGAAGCCGAAGGCAGGCGTGTCGGCGGCGCTGACCGCGCCGGTCGTGATCGCGCCGACGGTCATGGCGTGGCCATAGACAGTGCCGGCATTGGCGCCGCTGATGGTGACCGGCAGGCCGTCGCCTTCGGTGATTTCCTTGATCAAGCCGGGATTGGGGCCGGACCGATTTTCGATGGCGATTTGATAGGTCGCTCCGCCCGGAAGGTCGATTCCGACCCAGGGATTGGTCGGCTCGCCATCGGCGCAATTGGTCGCCGCTCCGACCAAGCGGCCGTTTTCAAAGACCAGAATTTCGAGGTTCGACGTTGCCGCTCCGTAGGCCTGGTTCCATTCGAGCAGCAACGGGACGTTGTAGCTTGAATTGGCGCCGACGGTGACGGTCTGAACGAGACTGCCGCCGAAGCTCTCCGCGTCGGTCAGCTTGACGCCGTCATAGGTGCCCGAAAGCGCCGACCAGGCGGCCTGATAGGCGTTGCTCGCGTCGTTGCCGGCGGCGGTGACGTAGACGACGCCCTCCGCTTCCACCGTCTGGATCGCCTGCGCGACGACGCCGTTCTGAAAGAACGGCTCGTCGAAATAGCTCACATCGTCGACGATCACTTTGGCGCCGGCGGCGGCCAGAGCGAGGATGCCGTTGGCAAAATCCTGCTCGCTGTCGAAGGCGGTGTAGAAGGCGAGACTGGAGCCCGGGGCGATGTCGTGGATGATCTGCATCATCGCCCGGCCCTCGTCGGTGCCGCCCGAAGCGAGGTCCTTGATCACGTCGATGTTGGATGCCGACGGCAACGCCCCGTCCGCTTCGTCCGCGGCGGCGCCGCCGAGATCGTTGAAGCTGTCGGACAGGACGCCGACCTTGATGCCGGAGCCGTTGACGCTCAGGCCGCTCTCGTCCAGCGCCTGCTGCAATTGCGCGGCCGTGGCGCCGGTCGCGTTGACGCTGGCGTGGGTCGTGGGCCCGGTGGAGAAGGTTCCGACCGGCTCGTACGTCACCCCGTCTGTGATGTACGCGCCTGACGGCGCCACGGCGGGAGCGTCGCCCGCAGGCGATACCGCCTCCGGCGCCGGCGTATTCGCGGGTGCGGCGCCGGCAAAGCCGACGATCGGCAAATTGCCGGCGAAGTCCGTGGCGGCAAGAGGCTCGAGCAACGTCGCGGTGCCGTGGGTGGACTGGTCTGCATCCGTTGCAGCGCCATCGGGGACCAAGAGACTCCCGGCACCGGGACTACCGGCACCAGGACTACCGGGACCCTGTGGAATTGCAACGGCATCGCCGCTGGAGAAAACGGCCTCTGCGGCGACGAAACCGTCAATGGCGAAAGTGCCCGGCGGCGGCGCAAGATCAACGGCCGCAGCAGCGTTCCCGCCGCCGACCGCACCGGTCTGCGCGTCGTGCTGACCGAAATCGAAGCGGAAACTGTCGGCGTCCGCCACAACCTGGGCCCACGCAGGTTGGCCGTCAGCCTGGATTGCCGCGGCGGGATCGACGGGCGTGCCGTCACTCCCTTGACCATGCCCCTGACCGTGCGCCGCACCGTCAATCGCCGGCCAGCTGTGCGAGGCCTGATCGCCCGGCAGCGCGCCGGTGTCGGGCGCCGCGAGACCGAACGTGCTGGAAGTCGAATTAGCATTGTGCAGCCATCGCGATGCGTAGAAGGCAGCGACGATGCCGATGATCGGCGTGGGAATACCGCCGCCTGTGGCCGGGCGCGCCGCAGCTGCGATCAAACGCGTTTTGTCGCTTCGCCCCATCGGTGCACCCGGTCAGGTTGGTCGCCGATACGAACACGCTAACGCACGCGACCACCGGTATTCGAGCACAAATTGTTATCTTTTCCCCAAATGTCACAGGTCCCCGCTGCGGCGGCTTTTAACCCTTCGTTGAGGGTCGACCGGCCGGCGCGCTTGTCATGAATCGAGGGGCTGCGCCGGTTCGTCGGCCGCCACCTCGCCCGGCGCGAACACGTAGGTCGAGCTGCAGAATTCGCAGGTCACGGTGATCTTGCCGTTCTCCACCATGTCGTCGCGGTCGCTCTGCGGAAAGCTGCGCAGCATGGTCTCGACACTGCCGCGCGAGCACGAACACTGCGCCTCTACCGGCACGGCGCGAAACACCCGCACGCCGTGTTCGTGGAACAGCCGGTAGGCGAGGCGCTCGCTCGACAGCGCCGGATCGATCAGCTCGATGTCGCCGACGGTGGCGACCAGCGAACGGCCGGCGACCCAGGCCTCGTCCTCGGGCAGCAAATGCGGCTCGACCCCTGCCGGGGCGTCGCCGGGATCAAGGTCAGGCTGGCGCGCGCGCTCGGTCGAGGCCGGCAGGAACTGCAGCAGAATCCCTCCGGCGCGCCAGCGCCGGCGGACGCCGTTGTCGCCGGCGCGGAACTCCTCGGCCACGGCGAGGCGCACCCGGGTCGGAATCTGCTCCGACCGCGAAAAATACTCGTGCGCGGCGTGCTCGAGGCCGTTGCCCTCGAGCGGAACCAGGCCCTGGTAGCGGCTCATGTCCGGACCCTGGTCGATGGTCATGGCGAGATGACCGCGACCCAAAAGCTTTCCGGGCTCCGCCGCATTCTGCGCGATCGCCGCGGCGACCCGCCCAGCATCGAAGCGCGCGCAGGCGCGGATCTTGTCCGGCGTCGTGAAGTCGACGACCAGCATGCGCACCGGACCGTCGCTTTGCGTCTGCAGGATGAACCGGCCCTCGAACTTGAGCGCCGAGCCGAGCATGACGGTCAGCACGATCGCTTCGCCGAGCAGCTTGGCGACCGGAAGCGGATAATCGTGGCTGGTCAAAATCGCATCGACCGCGGGGCCGAGCCGCACGATGCGGCCGCGCAGATCGAGCGTCTTGACCTCGAACGGCAGCACCGTGTCGTCGACCGCCTCGGTCGACGGCGCACGAACTGGAATGGCGAGGTTGGGATCAATCATCGCCACCGAATATAGGTCACGACGGAAAAATTGTGAGCCCCGAAACCCCGTCACCGGCCGTTCGCCAGGCACCAAGTCAAAATGCCCTTCTGCGCGTGCAGGCGGTTTTCGGCCTCGTCGAACACCACGGAATGCGGCCCGTCCATCACCTCGTCGGTGACCTCTTCGCCACGGTGCGCGGGCAGGCAATGCATGAAGATGGCATCCGGCTTGGCGCACGCCATCAGCCGCGCATTGACCTGATAACGCTTGAGCAAATTGTGGCGGCGGGCGCCGTTGCGGTCGCCCATGGAGACCCAGGTGTCGGTGACGACGCAGTCGGCGCCTTTGACCGCCTCTTCCGGATCGGTGCCGATCTTGATCGCCGCGCCCGAGGATTTGATCCAGTCGGTCAGCGGCTTCTTCGGCGCGAGTTCCGGGGGCGTGGCGATGCGCAGGCGGAAATCGAAACGCTCCGCGGCATGCATCCACGAAGTGAGCACGTTGTTGGCGTCGCCGGTCCAGGCCACGGTGCGGCCGCGGATCGGACCGCGATGTTCCTCGAACGTCATCACGTCGGCCATGACCTGGCAGGGGTGCGAGCGCTTGGTGAGGCCGTTGATCACCGGTATCGAAGCGTAACGGGCGAGTTCGGCGACCGCCTCGGGATCGAGCGTCCGGATCATGATGGCGTCGACGTAGCGCGACAGCACGCGCGCGGTGTCGGCCAGCGTCTCACCGCGGCCGAGCTGCATTTCCTCCGCGGTCAACACGATGACGTCGCCGCCGAGCTGGCACATCGCCACTTCGAACGACACGCGGGTCCGCGTCGACGGCCGCTCGAAGATCATCGCCAAAGTCTTGCCGGTGAACGGGCGATCGGCACGGCCGCGCTTACCCTTCATTGCCCGCGCGGCATCCAGCATCTTGCGAAGATCGGCGGTCGGAATGTCGATCAGATCGAGAAAATGGCGGATCGCGCTCATCGCGCCGTCTCATGATTGCGGCTCAGCGCCGCGCAGGCGCGGTCGAGGCGCGTCATCGCCTCGCCGATCTCGGCGTCATCGATGATCAAAGGCGGCAGCAGGCGAATGACATTGTCGCCGGCCGAGACGGCGATCATGTGCTCGGCGCGCAGCGCATCGACGACGGTGCCGGCCGGAACGACGGCGCGCAGGCCGATCAACAAACCCTCGCCGCGCACTTCGGCGATCACGGACGGATAGCGGTCCTTGAGTTCCGCGAGCCGTTGTTTCAGCAAGAGCCCGGCCTGCCGCACCCGGTCGAGAAAGCCGGGTTCGAGCACCACGTCGAGCACGGCGTTGGCGACGCTCATCGCCAGCGGGTTGCCGCCGAAGGTCGAGCCGTGGGTGCCCGCGGTCATGCCCTTGGCGGCCTCGTGCGTTGCGAGGCACGCGCCGACGGGAAAGCCGCCGCCCAATGCCTTGGCGAGCGCCATGATGTCGGGCTCGACGCCGCTGCGCTGATAGGCGAACAGGTCGCCGGTGCGCCCGACGCCGGTCTGCACCTCGTCGAGCACGAGCAGCAGGCCGTGCTTGTCGCAAAGTTCGCGCAGCGCGCGGAGGAACGACGGCGGGATGACGCGCACGCCGCCCTCGCCCATGATCGGTTCGATCAGGATCGCCGCAGTCTCGGGGCCGATCGCCTTTTTGGTGGCTTCGAGATCGCAGAACGGGACTTGATCGAAGCCCTCGACCACCGGACCAAAACCTTCGAGATATTTCTTCTGTCCGCCGGCGGCGAGCGTCGCCAGCGTGCGGCCGTGGAAGGCGCCTTCGAAGGTGATGATGCGGTAGCGCTCCGGCGCGCGGCTCGCGGCGTGGTACTTGCGCGCCATCTTGATCGCGCATTCCATCGCCTCGGCGCCCGAATTGCAGAAGAAGACGACGTCGGCGAAGCTCGCGTCACACAGGCGCGCGGCGACGCGCTCCGCTTCCGGAATCTGATAGAGGTTGGAAACGTGCCAGACCTTGTGGGCCTGTTGTTCCAGTGCGGCGACGAGCCGCGGATGGGCGTGGCCCAGCACATTGACGGCGACGCCCGATGTGAAATCGAGATAGCGCTCGCCCGTGGTCGAGGTCAGCCAAACGCCTTCGCCGCGCTCGAAAGCAAGATCGACGCGCGCATAGGTCGGCAAAAGATGCGACGGCGGCCGATGCGATGGGTGCAGATGGGACGGTTGAGAAGTCACGGCGAGATCCGCAGCGCTGTTGCGCAGCGACAAGCGGCGCAGCAGAAATGAAATGTGCCGCCTCTACGGGCGGCACCGGACAGCATTGTATTTCGGCGCGCTTTTCTGGTCAACATCGGACCAAAGACGCCCGGCGGGGCATCGTACCCATTTCATCCACACGCAACGTGTAATGTGTGGACGTTTCTTCGCGGCAGGTCCCCGGCCCTTGCGCCCGACTCCCGCCATATTGTAGCCTTTTGACTGTCAAGTACGATATCTCGTGCGGCGGACAGTTTCTAGCAAGCGTTGGGTATGAGTGCGTGTCGGGCGGCGTCGTGCCGCCGGGCGGATGGCGGATTCCGCTCGAAGACTGCACCTGTGCCACTGAGGAGGATTAGGCATGTCGTGGACCGACGAGCGGGTCGAGTTATTGAAAAAGCTATGGTCCGATGGTCTCTCGGCCAGTCAGATTGCCGGCGAGCTCGGCGGCATCACGCGCAACGCGGTGATCGGCAAAGTGCATCGCCTGGGCTTGTCCGGACGCGCCAAGAGCGCCTCGAGCGCCGTCGCGCGCCCGCGCAAGGCGCGCTCGTCGTCGCACATGCTGCGCATGGCGCGCGCCTCGATCCGCGGCAATACCGCGCTCGCGCACGCCTACGAGATCGAAGAGGAAGCGGCGCCGGAGTTCATCGAGAACGTCATTCCGATCGGACAGCGCCGCACCATTCTGGAGCTGACGGAACAAACCTGCCGTTGGCCGATCGGCGATCCCGGCAGCAGCGATTTTTTCTTTTGCGGCGGCAACCCGGTCGGCGGCTCGCCCTATTGCGCCTATCACGCCCGCATGGCGTACCAGCCGGCGGCCGCGCGTCGCGACAGACGTCCGGCGCGTTGACGCGGTTTCAGCTCGGCTTGCTCGAGCTCGGCTTGCCTCAGCTCGCTTTGCCGAAGCGGTCGTCGAGCGAATAGCCGGCGCCGCGCACGGTGCGGATCGGATCGCTGGCGTGGCCGCGGTTGAGCGCCTTGCGCAGCCGGCCGACATGCACGTCGACGGTGCGTTCGTCGATATAGATGTCGCTGCCCCAGACGCCGTCGAGCAGTTGCTCGCGCGAGAACACCCGCCCGGGCCGCTCCATCAGGAACTCCAACAGGCGGAACTCCGTCGGCCCGAGATCGACCGGGCGGCTCGAGCGCGACACGCGCTTTTTCTCGCGGTCGAGCTCGAGATCGCCGATCGTCAGTACCATGGCGACGCGTTCGGGGCTGGCGCGGCGCAGCAGCGCACGAATGCGGGCCAGAAGTTCCGGCACCGAGAACGGCTTGACGATGTAATCGTCGGCGCCGGTCGCGAGCCCGCGGATGCGTTCGCTTTCCTCGCCGCGCGCGGTGAGCATGATGATCGGCAGCGACTGCGTCTGCGGGCGCGTCCGCAGCCGCCGGCACAGCTCGATGCCGGACAGGCCGGGCAGCATCCAGTCGAGCACCACGAGGTCCGGAACGGTCTCGCGCAGACGCGTGTCCGCCTCGTCGCCGCGCGCGACGGCGTCCACCTCGTAGCCTTCGGCCTCGAGGTTATAGCGCAACAATGTGGTGAGCGGTTCCTCGTCTTCCACAATCAGGATGCTTGCGCCCATCCCGGACCTCCTCGATCATCATTTCTGCAATGGCGCCGTACCGAAAGTCGTGGTGTCGCCTTTCGGCCGCTGTTCGGTGATGGGGCGGCCTTCGATCATATAGTAGACGGATTCCGCGATGTTGGTGGCGTGATCGCCCATGCGCTCGATGTCCTTGGCGCAGAACATCAGATGCATGCAGATCGTGATGTTGCGCGGGTCCTCCATCATGTAGGTCAGAAGTTCGCGGAACAGCGAGGTGCACAGCGCGTCGACCTGTTCGTCGCCGTGCCAGACCACCAGTGCCGCCGCGACATCGCGGCTGGCATAGGCGTCCAGCACCTGCTTGAGCAGCGCCGACACCATGCTCGCCATGTGTTCGACGCCGCGAATGAGCTTCTGCGGGGAGAAATCCTGATCGAGCGCGACCACCCGCTTGCCGATGTGCTTGGCATGATCGCCGATGCGCTCGAGGTCGTTGCAGACGCGCATGGCGCCGATGATGACGCGCAGATCGACCGCCATGGGCTGGCGGCGGGCGATGGTCAGAACCGCCTTCTCCTCGATCTCGTGCTGCAGGGCGTCGATCGCCTGGTCCCTGGCGATGACGCGTTCCGCGAGCTCCGAATCGCGCTCGACCAGCGCACGGACCGCGTCGGCGATCTGCTGTTCCACGAGGCCGCCCATCTCGGCGACGCCGCGCGAGATGTCCTGCAGGTCCGCATCGAACGCCCTGATGGTGTGTTCCGTCATGATCATCCGAAGCGCCCCGTGATGTAGTCCTGCGTGCGCTGGTCGCGCGGCGCGGTGAACATCCTGCTTGTCGTATCGAATTCAATCAGCTCGCCCAGATACATGAAGGCGGTGAATTCCGACACCCGCGCCGCCTGCTGCATGTTGTGGGTGACGATCACGATCGTGTAGTCGTCCTTCAATTCGTCGATCAATTCCTCGATCTTGGCGGTCGAGATCGGGTCGAGGGCCGAACAGGGTTCATCGAACAGGATGACCTCGGGGCGCACGGCGACAGTTCGCGCGATGCACAGCCGCTGCTGCTGGCCGCCGGAAAGGCTCAATCCGTTGGTGGCGAGCTTGTCCTTGACCTCGTCCCACAGCGCCGCGCGGCGCAGCAACGTCTCGACGCGTCCGTCGAGCTCGGATTTAGGCAGACGCTCGTAGAGCCTGATGCCGAAGGCGATGTTCTCGTAGATCGACATCGGGAACGGCGTCGGCTTCTGAAACACCATGCCGATGCGCGCACGCAAGAGATTGAGGTCCTGTTTCGGCGACAGGATATTCATGTTGTCCAACATGACGTTGCCGGTCGCGTGCTGGTTCGGATAGAGGTCGTACATGCGATTGAGCACGCGCAACAACGTGGATTTGCCGCAGCCCGACGGCCCGATGAAGGCGGTCACTTTGTGCTCATAAAGCGGCAAGCTGATCGCATTCAGCGCCCTGGAATCACCGTAGAAAAAATCGAGGTTGCGGATCGTGACCTTCTCCGCGAGCCCCACGCGGTCGGTCGGTGCGGCGGAAACGGTGGGGACGGCGACGGTAGGAGCGTTCATGACTGTCTACTCGATGAGACGAGGCTGCGGGCGGTAATGCTCAAGGCCAGCACCGCCAAGGTGATAATGAGAGCGCCGGTCCAAGCCAAAGATTGCCAATCCTTGTAAGGACTGAGCGCAAACTGAAAGATGATGACCGGCAGGCTCGCCATTGGTGCGTTGAGATTCGTGCTCCAAAACTGATTATTAAGGGAGGTGAAGAGCAGTGGTGCGGTCTCGCCGCTGATGCGGGCGACGGCGAGCAGCACTCCGGTCACCATTCCGGCACGCGCGGCACGGTAGCAGATATACCTGATCGCCAATGCGCGTGGCAGCCCAATCGAGGTGGCAGCCTCGCGCAGCGCGTTGGGGACCAGATTCAGCATGTCCTCGGTCGTGCGCACCACCACCGGGATGACGAGCACGGCGAGGGCGACGCCGCCCGCCCAGCCGGAGAAATGCCCCATCGGCGCGACCATCACCTCATAGATGAAAAGACCCACGACAATCGACGGCGCGCTGAGCAAAATGTCGTTGATGAAGCGCACGACGCTGGTCAACGGATCGTAACGGCCGTATTCGGCCATGTAGGTGCCGGCCAGAATGCCGATCGGGGTGCCGATCGCGACCGCGAGAACGGTGAGGACCAGACTGCCAAAAATCGGATTAAGGAGCCCGCCGCTGGCGCCCGGCGGTGGCGTCATCTGCGTGAACACCGCCAGCGACAGCCCGCTGAAACCATGCCAGAACAACGCGCCCAAGATCAGCACCAGCCAGCCCAGCCCAAACAAAGTCGCGGTCAACGACAATATCGTCGCGACGATGTCGATGTGACGGCGGACCGCATAGCGACTGGCGATTTTGGCACCGATCATGGCATCACCCGATCCGGCGCTCGATGCGCATCAGCAAGTAGCGCGCGATCGCGAGCACGATGAAGGTAATGACGAACAGGATCAACCCGAGCGCGATCAATGACGAGGTGTAGAGATCGCCGACCGCTTCCGTAAACTCGTTGGCGATCGTCGCCGAGATCGTGGTGCCGGGCGCGATCAATGAAGCCGAGATTTTGTGCGCGTTGCCGATGACGAAGGTGATAGCCATGGTCTCGCCCAGCGCGCGGCCGAGGCCGAGCATGACCCCGCCGATCACGCCGACCCGGGCATAAGGCAATACGACGTAGCGCACCACTTCCCAGGTGGTGCAGCCGACGCCATAGGCCGCCTCCTTGAGCACGCCGGGGACCGCCTCGAACACGTCGCGCGAGATCGAGGTGATGAACGGCAGCACCATGATGGCGAGGATCAGTCCGGCGGTCAGCATGCCGATACCGTAGGGCGGTCCGGCGAAAAGCGGAGCAATGACGGGCACGTTGCCGAGTGTATTGATCAGGAACGGCTGCAGTGTGTCCTGCAAGAACGGCGCGAAAATGAAAAGCCCCCAGATGCCGTAAATGATGCTCGGAATGCCGGCGAGAAGTTCGATCGCGATGCCGATCGGCCGCCGCAGCCATTGCGGGCATAGTTCGGTCAGGAAGAACGCGATCATCAATCCGACCGGGACCGCGATCAGCATCGCGATGAACGACGTCACCAGCGTGCCGTAGATCGCCGCCAGCGCGCCGAATTTCTCGGTGACCGGATTCCATCGTTCGCCGGTCACGAACGAGAAGCCGAACGTCCGCAGTGCCGGCAGCGAGCCTCCGATCAGCGAAATCATGACGCCGCTCAAAAGCAGCAGCACGCCGATGGCCGCACCGCGCGTCAAATGCCGGAAGCCAACATCGCCGAGGCGCAGCCGATCGAGTACTTTGGCGCGCGAAATCGACACGACGGACACGACCGTTTCCTCTTGCAGCGCTAAGTCAACCACGGATCGCCTCCGGGCCGGGTCCATTGCGGCGCTCCTGAAACAAAGCTTTCGAGCGCCCATTCAAACGACTAACCGGTCGCCGCACAAGCCTGAGCGGTAGACCGGCTACCGGATAAAGCGCGAGGCGCCCCCGCGAATCGGCGGAGGCGCTGCGCCGGTCTTGCACTCGGACCTAATGCGACATTGATGTGCGGAGCGGTTTGCCGCTCGCGTCGGTGATTTCTTTGGCCCACATGTTTTGGATCAGTTCGACAACCTTTTTCGGCATCGGGACATAAGCGAGATCCTCGGCCATCTTGTCGCCTTTGGCGTAGGCCCAGGCAAAGAACTTAAGGGCTTCGGTCGCGGCAGCCGGGTCTTGCGGCTGCTTGTAAATGAGAATGAATGTCGCCCCCGCAATCGGCCACGTGGCCGCGCCCGGCTGATCGGTCAGGATCACATAGAACCCGTCGGATTTTTCCCAATCCGCGTATGCGGCAGCCGCCTGGAAAGCGGAAGCATCCGGAACAACGGTCTTGCCGTCCTTGTTGATCATGCCGACGGTTGTCATACTGTTTTGTTTCGCATAGGCATATTCCACATAGCCAATCGACCCTTTGGTCTGGCTCACATTGTTGGAAACGCCCTCGTTACCCTTCGCGCCAATTCCCACCGGCCACTCAACCGATGTATTCGCCCCCACATCCGATTTCCACTTTGCACTCACTTTCGACAGATAGTCCGTCCAGATAAACGTCGTGCCCGAACCGTCCGACCGGTGAACGACGACAATCGCCTGATTGGGAAGCTTGGCGTTCGGATTGAGCTTCTGGATGGCCGGATCGTTCCATTTGGCGATCTGACCAAGGAAGATTTTCGCCAGCGTATCGCCGTCGAGCCTCAGCTCATTGGACTTGATGCCTTCGAGATTGACGACCGGCACGTCGCCACCAATCACCGTAGGAAACTGAACCATATTCCATTTCTTCAGATCCTCGGGCTTCAACGGCATATCCGAGGCGCCGAAGGTCACGGTTTTGTTTTGGATCTGCTTGATCCCCCCGCCGGACCCGATCGATTGATAATTGAGGCCCACGCCGGTCTCTTTCTTGTAGGCGTCTGCCCATTTGGCGTAGATCGGATAGGGGAATGTCGCGCCGGCGCCGGAGATGTCGATGGCGGCCGCCGGAAGCACCGTCGCGGCCAGGAAGCCAGCGACGGCTATCGTTTTCAATGGATTCACGGATCTTCTCCTGTTGCGGAATTCGGGCGACGCAGGTGGTTGACCAACGTCAGCTTGATCCCTGTCGGGGATTTTGGAGCTCTGTTCGACGTTTTTCTGCAACGTACCGCGGCGAGGGTCGCGCTCAGCGAAGCCGGTCCGCAGTGTCATAATGTTTAAATTCGGCACGTCACGGTTCTATGAGCCAAGCATGACAAATAAGTGACAAACTAAGTTATTGAAATATATGGCTTTATTCTATTACCGCCGGAACGGCGATGGGCAGATGGACGGTAAACGTCGCACCGGCTCCCAATGCGCTTTCAATTGATAAGCGGCCGCGGTGGCGATTGAGGATGTGTTTCACAAGCGCCAGCCCAAGCCCGGTGCCGCCCTGGGTCCGGCTTTCCCGCACGTCGACCCGATAAAAGCGCTCGGTCAGCCGCGGCACATGTTCCGGTGCGATGCCGGGCCCATAATCGCGCACCGTCACCCGCGCCTCCGGCGCGCCGTCCGGTGAGGCAACGTCCTGCCGCAAAGTGATGTCGACGCGCTTGCCGGCAGCGCCGTATTTGAGGGCGTTCTCGACCAGGTTCTCGAAGACGCGGACCAATTCGTCGCGGTCGCCGAGAACCGTCAAGGGACCGGTTCCTTCGATATTGACGGCGACGCCGCGGTCGTGCGCCAGGGTCTCGAGGCCGTCGGCGACCTGGCGGACGATCGGCACCACATCGACCGGCGTGTCGGGGCGGCGGTGGGCGTTGAGCTCGATGCGCGACAGCGACAACAGATCGTCGATCAGCCGCGCCATCCGCTGCGCCTGTTCCTGCATGATGGCGAGGAACCGCTCCCTGGCCTTGGCGTCGTCGCGGGCCGAGCCTTGCAGATCTCGATGAAGCCGGACAGCGCGGCGAGCGGCGTGCGCAATTCGTGACTGGCATTGGCGACGAAATCGGCCCGCATCTCCTCGACGCGCCGCAGCGGCGTGAGGTCGTGAAAGGTCATCAGAACGAGGTCGGGCCGGTTGTATTTGCGCTCGCGCCGACCGGCATCACGATGGTCTGGAACCAGCGGTCGACCGGAACGCGTTCGGAATATTCGACCCGTTGTTCTTCGCCGCGCGCGTAGGCCCGCCCGATCGCCTCGATCAATTCCGGCATCCGCAGCGCCAGCGAGACCGGCTCGCCCAGCCGCAAGGCCGGCGCCAGCGATCGCGCGGGCTCGTTGAGCGCGAGGACATGGCCGTCGCGATCGAGCGCGATGACCGGATCCGGCAGGCCGGCGACCACGATTTTAAGGAGGTCGCCCGCGCGTTCGGAGACGACGACCGGCCGCGCCGGGCGGCCGGTCTCCTCGCCGGCGCGCTTCGTGACCAGGGCGGCCGCCGCGACGACGGCGAAGCCCGCCAGCGCGTAGGGCAGCGTCAACGAACCGACGATCATCAGCAGGGCAAAAACCGCCGCCGCCACGACGATGACAAGCCGCGTGCCGCGCCACCCGGCTTTGTCCGCGACCACGCGCTCCTCGTTCAAGCTCATCGCACCGGGCTCCCCATCCCTCGCCGCTTCGACCGTCGGATCATGTCACGTCCGACTTTCGCTGCGCCAATTCGGTCGCAGCGTTGATCGGCGCCGCCGCCGGCCGTGCCAGACGCTGCCCGGTCCGGCTGAGCCAAATTTCACGCGACCCGAAAATCGCCAGCGAAAGCACGAACGGAATGATGTAATACAACAGCCGGAACAGCAGCAGCCCCGCCAGCAGATCGCCCTTATCGAATTGCCACAGCGCCACCAGCATGGCGGCGTCGAATACGCCGAGACCGCCGGGCGCGTGGCTGGCAAAGCCAAGCAGCGTCGCAGCGACGAAAATCACGGCCACTGTCACGAAGCCGACGTGAGGATCGTCCGGCACCAGCATGTACATGGCGGCCGCGCAGCACGCGAGATCGACGATGCCGATGGCGATCTGGACGAGCGTCAGCGGCCCGCCGGGCAGTTGCACCTGCCAACCCTCGCGTCCGATGACCCGCGGCTTGACCCAGACCCAGGCAACATAAGCGGCCAACGAGCGCGAGAATGACCAGCGCTATGACGCGGTTGGCCGATAGCGGCAGCTGATCGAGCGCGCGGCGGCCTGTGGCGCATCGAGAATGCCCAAGCCAAGCACCGTGGCGTTGCCGAGCCAGAAGGTCAGCCCGGCGACGAAGCAGATTTTGGTGACCTCGATGACGGAAAGGCCGCAGCCGGAATAGATGCGATAGCGCACCGCACCGCCGGAAAACACGCTGGCGCCGACATTGTGGCCGATCGCATAGCTGGTGAAGCCGGCGATCGCAGCGATGCGATACGGTATCTCGTTGCGCCCGATCGTGCGCAGCGCGAACAGATCGTAAAACGTCAAGGTCGAATAGCCGGCGGCGACGAACAGAGCCGGCGATAATGAGCGTCCGCCAATCGGTTGCTTTCGCGCGCAGAAGCTCGTCGGCATCGAGGTCGCGCAGGATGTGATAGAGCACCACGATCGCGACCACGATGATGGTCAGGCTGAGCGCAAAGCCGACCGGCTCAAACCGATCTTGCGTTCGAAAGACGTCAGCGCCCTGCAGCTTCTTCAATATCCCGCGCTCCA
>CAWIHU010000003.1:0-63547 GCA_963836095.1 uncultured Pseudomonadota bacterium | reverse complement strand
CCGGCGGCACGCCGAACTTTTCCATCACCTTGGCGCGGCCGATCTTCTTGTCCTTCATGGTGTCGAACATGACGACGCGGTCGCCGACGAGCTGCATCAAATCCTTGTCGGAGGAGACGATGGTCGCGGTGGCGCCGGCTTCGCTCGCCTGGCGCACATAGGTCGCGATCAGGTCGTCGGCCTCGAAGCCGTCCTGTTCCAGGCACGGCAGGTCGAACGCCTGCACCGCCTCGCGGATGAACTTGAATTGCGGCTTGAGATCGTCGGGCGGATCGGGCCGGTGCGCCTTGTAGTCGGGATACATGTCGGTGCGGAACGTCTTTTCCGACTTGTCGAAGATCACGGCGAGGTGGGTCGGCCGCTCCTCCGGCTTCATGTCGCGCAACAGCTTCCACAGCATGTTGCAGAAGCCGAACACGGCGTTGAGCTGCAGCCCGTCCGATTTGCGGTTGATCGGCGGCAGCGCGTGATAGGCGCGGAAAATGTACCCCGAGCCGTCGACCAGAAAGACGTGGTCGCCTTGCTGCACCGGCTTGGCGGCGACCGGGTTGGCGGCGAGGCGGGCTTTGACTTTTGTGCGGCTGGCATGATGGTCGATATATAGGGAATCCCGAGCAATTGGCACGGTGCAGTGGATAACTCGTCCGGCAATGACGCGCTTCGATTCCCCCCTCCCCATCGATGCCGCGCTGCCGGAACTGACGGCGGCGCTGCGCGGCAAAAATACCGCCGTGCTGGTGGCGCCGCCGGGCGCCGGCAAGACGACGCGGGTGCCGCTCGTTCTGGCGGAGGAAGAGTGGGCGGCGGGACGGCGTGTTCTGGTGCTGGAGCCGCGGCGAATTGCGGCGCGCGCGGCGGCGGAGCGGATGGCGAAGACGCGCGGCGAGCGCGTCGGCGACACGGTCGGTCTGCGGGTGCGGTTCGGCTCGAAGATCTCGACGCGGACGCGGATCGAGATCGTGACCGAGGGCATTTTCACGCGGCTCATCCTCGACGATCCGATGCTGGAGGGGATCGCCGCGGTGCTGTTCGACGAGTTCCACGAGCGCTCGCTCGACGGCGATCTCGGCCTCGCGCTCGCCCGCGACGCGCAGCAGGGCCTGCGCGAGGATTTACGGCTGCTGGTGATGTCGGCGACCATCGACGGCGCCCGCGTCGCCGCGCTGCTCGGCGACGCGCCGGTCATCGCCAGCGAAGGCCGCGCCTTCCCGGTCGAGACCCGCTATCTCGGCCGCGACGCCGCGGCCGATCGAGCCGCAGGTCGCCGACGCCGTCGTGCGGGCGATGCGCGCGGATACGGGCTCGGCGCTGGTGTTTCTGCCCGGCACGGCGGAAATCCGCCGGACCCAAACGCAGCTCGAAGGCCGGCTCGATCCCGCCATCGATGTCGTTGCGCTCTATGGCGCGCTCACCGGCGACGAGCAGGACCGCGCCATCGCCCCTGCCCCGCCCGGACGGCGCAAGATCGTGCTCGCGACATCGATTGCCGAAACTTCGATCACCATCGAGGGCGTGCGCGTCGTCATCGACTTCGGGCTCTCCCGCGTGCCGCGCTACGAGCCCGATGTCGGCGTGACCCGGCTCGAAACCGTGCGGGTCGCGCGCGCCGCCGCCGATCAGCGCCGCGGCCGCGCCGGACGCACCGAGCCCGGCGTCTGCTACCGGCTGTGGGACGAGCCGCAGACCGCTGCGCTCGAAGCTTATGCGCGGCCGGAAATTCTCTCCGCAGACCTGTCGGGCTTCGTGCTCGACCTCGCCGCCTGGGGCAGCAAGCCGGAAAGCCTCGCCTTTCTCGACCCGCCGCCGCGCCCGGCGCTGACCGAGGCGCAAAATCTGCTGGCCGAACTCGGCGCCGTCGACGGCGACGGCCGCATTACCGACGAAGGCCAGAGGCTACGCCGCCTGCCGCTGCCGCCGCGGCTTGCCCGCATGGTGGTCGATGCCGCCGCGGTGGGGAGCGGGCTGCAAGCGGCGGAAATCGCCGCGCTGATCGGCGAGCGCGGCCTCGGCGGCGATGACGTCGACCTGACCCGCCGGCTCGAAGCGTTCCGCCGCGACCGCTCGCCCCGCGCCCGCGACGCCCGCGCCATGGCGGCACGGTGGGCGGATATCGCAAAATTTCCCTCCCCCACCCGGGTCGCGCTTGCGCGCGCCCGGGCGCAGGCTCTTGTGGGGGAGGGTAGGGTGGGGGGTGGCGCCGAAGGATCACAAACGTCGACACCTGTAGTCGTCACGACCCCCACCCCTAACCCCTCCCCACAAGGGGGAGGGGAATGGTCCATCGGCTCGCTCCTCGCCCTCGCCTACCCCGAGCGCATCGCCAAGAACCGCGGTGGCGCGACCGGGGCGTTCCTGTTGGCCAATGGCCGCGGCGCACAGGTCGATCCCGCCTCGCCGCTGGCGCGTGAGCCCTATCTCGCGGTCGCCGAGCTGACCGGCAGCGCCGCGGCCGGACGCATCCTGCTCGCCGCGCCGATCACGCTCGAGGAGATCACGGCGCGGTTCGCCGATCGGATCGTCGCGCGCGAGGAATTGTCGTTCGATCCGGAAAGCGGCAGTCTGCGGCTGCGCCGGCAGCGGCGGTTCGCGGCGCTCACGCTCGCCGACCAGCCGCTGGCGGCACAGCCGAGCGAGGCCACCGCGCGGGTGTTGGCGGAAGGAATTTTGCTGCTCGGAGTCGACCGGCTGCCATGGACCAACGCGCTGCGGCAATGGCGCGACCGGGTCATGTTCGTCCGTCGCGCCGAAGGCGAGAGCGCCAGCAATCTCTGGCCCGATCTGTCCGACGCGGCGCTCACGGCGGACGCCGATTGGCTGATGCCCGCATTGGCGGACAAGACCGCCCTGGCGCATTTGTCCGCCGATGAATTTGCCGCCGCGCTCAAGAGCCTGCTGCCCTACCCGCTACAGCGCCGGCTCGAGGCCGAGGCGCCCACCCATTTCGACGCGCCGTCCGGCTCGCGGGTGCCGATCGACTACGAAGCCGAAGGCGGGCCGAAGCTCGCCATCCGCGTCCAGGAGCTGTTCGGCCTCGACCGCCATCCGTCTATCGCCGGCGGCAAGATCCCGCTGCTGGTCGAACTTTTGTCGCCGGCGCACCGGCCGGTCCAGCTCACCCGCGACCTGCCCGGCTTCTGGCGCGGCAGCTACGCCGCCGTGCGCGCCGAGATGCGCGGGCGCTATCCGCGGCACCCGTGGCCGGATAATCCGATCGCAGCTCCCGCGACCCGGCGCGCCAAGCCGCGCAATGCTTAGGGCGCGCCCGCTCGACCGACCTAAAACATCAAATCTTCGCAGGGCGGAATCTCACCCGACGGCTGTCGCGTTGGCGGCAGCGGTGTCGCGATGCTGGACGGCGCGGCGCTCGGCGCGCCCGGCGGATACGCCGTCACGGTGACGAGCACCGAAACCGTTCGCAGAACCGAAGGATATTGCGCGGCATAGCGCAGCACGTCGTCGCCGGCGTAGCCGGCATCCGGACGATAGATCAATTGAACGCCGCTGACCAAATGTCCGATGCACTGCGCCTCGGTGCCGACATACATGGAATGAATTTTGATGTCCTGGATGCGCGCGCAGACACGGCCGTGGCGCGGCGGCTCGTCGAGACGAAGCGCAGGATGGGCGATTGGCCCGCAATCCATGTCCCATCCGGCATGTTCGCGAACGACGATGGAATGATCGGCCTGCTCCGGTCCGGGATATTTGTTCTTCCAGCGTCCCCGCCTGGCACGCGGGGCCCAACAAACAGCTCGCGATCGCGGCGGCGATGATCGCGAACGCCGTCGCGCCGTAGCGCGCGCCAACAGATTTCAAATGCCGTCGATCAAGAAAGCGCCACATCGCTGCCTGCCGTATCGCGGACAATCTAACACGATTTCGCGGCCCGGCAGGTCCTGATGATTGCTCGCGCGTTTATCTGGTTGCTCTTGCTGCGCTGCACTCACGCGCCGTCAGCGACCGCGTCATCCGCCCGCAGAAAGGGCACCGACATGAGCGGCGACATGATGCGGATTCCCTGCGTGATCTCGCGCAAGCCATGAACCTTGCCCATGAACGCAGCACACTGCTATTCCGGACGCGCATTGTTTAGGCTATTGCTGCGCCGCACCCGATCCTTCCACCGAGGCCCGACGAATGTTCCCCAAGCCGAAAGCCCAGCTCAAGCCCAACACCTTCGCCCACGAATCCGAGCCGATGGTCAAATCCGCCGGTTTTCGCGAGGCTTCGAGGCGTTGGGCCTGGGGCAGGTGCATGACATCGGCCTCGTGGTGACGCCGATGGCCTATTTCGCGCAATTCGCGCTCGACGTGCCGGGCGTCGCCATGGTGCGGCTCGATTGCGAGCTCGACCGGAGGGCGAAGCCGCGAAACGCCTAGGCGTGGCCTCGTGAACGGGGCGCGAACGCCGATCATGCCAGCGCTCGATGGCGCGCTCGTCCCGCACCTTCAAAAAGAGGTTTTGTGGCATCGTCACTATACGGGGGGCAAAACCTCGGCGTATGCTTGCTCCGCAACGTTTGTACGAGCCGAGCCATGATGGCAAAGGTCTGGCGTGAGCGCGTGGCGTATGCGGCGATGTCGCTCTTCGTCGCCTGGCACACCCTTGCCATGATCGTGGCGCCCGCGCCCGACACCAGCGACCTCATCCGCGGGCTGCGCGTCGTGTTCGAGCCCTACCTGGATTTCTTTGGAACTCGACAACGCGTGGAATTTTTTTGCGCCGGGCGTCAAAAATGACCCCATCCTTCGCTATGTGATCAAGGATGACGCCAGCGTGGACCATTCGTTCGACCCAACGGCTGATCTGAATTGGTTTCATCCAAGCTACATTTGGTTCCGCGCCTGGTACCTCGCCGTTCTTGCGAACCCCGACGACCTCGGCGACGAGTTCGCCGCGTTGTTCTGCCGCAAGCATGCCGAACTGCATCCCGTCGTCATTACGCTCTTGTCGGTCGAACAGCAGGACTACGGTCCGCAAGATCGTCTGAGCGGCAAGCAGCCGCTGGATTCCGAATTCCTCAAAGCAACAAGGGTGAAAAGCTTCGAATGTCCGCGCTAGATATTCCCGCGCACGCAGGCAGGAAGGTGGGCGCGGCCGTTGAACAGGCTTGGTCGCGCCTTTGGTTTGTGGAGCGGCCGACGACGCCGTTGGAGCTCGTTCGTATCGGCATCGGCACGGCGCTGCTGCTCCACTACCTCCCGGCTAGTTCCTATCTGCTCGAATTCTGGGGTGACGCCGGCCTGATGCCGCGCGCACTCGCGCTTCGGGAAAAAGCCCCGTGGATGCAATCAGTTTTCTTTTATTTCACGGCGCCGTGGCAATGGATCGCCTTTGAAGCCCTGTTCTTGTTCTGCTGCGCCGCCTTCACGGTCGGTTGGCGAACACCCTGGGTCAAATGGATCGTCCTCATCGGCCAGGTCTCCTTCGCCTATCGCAATCCGTATCTCATCTATGGCGTCGACAAGGTTCTGGCGGCACTGCTGCTGATCTTGTGTATCGCGCCGATTGGGCGCGCCATCAGCCTCGATCGGGTACGCGCCGTGCGGCGCGTCAAACGCGATCGTCTCGATGCCGTGCTCCCGCACTACGCCAGCCGTTGGGCAGGTGCCTGCACCCGACTTATGCAAATTCAAATGGCGGTCATCTTCTTCAACAGCGGCATCGACAAGCTGGGTGGGGACCAGTGGTGGGACGGCGATACCATCTGGATGGTCTTCATCGCCAACGAGTACTACAACGGCTTTTTGTTGGATTTGTTCGCGCGGCATTATTGGCTGGTCAACGTCGCGACTTATTCCACCATCCTGATCGAGATAGCCTATCCGTTCCTGATCTGGCAACGAACCACGCGGCCGTATCTGTTGGCCGCCGCCATCATGCTCCATATCCAGTTCGCCGTGTTCATGGGTTTGTTCTACTTCTCATCCGTCATGATCATGGGACATCTGAGCTTCGTGCGCGTCGAGTGGCTGCGCCGCCTCGGCGAGGCGTGGAAGCGAGCGATAGGCGACATGGAAATGATTTATGACGGCAAATGCGGCTTTTGCGTCCGCTCGATGGTCTGGTTTCTGGCCTTCGACGGCCTGCAACAGATCAGAGTGCGGGATTTCCGCGCCAATCCCTCTCCCCTCGTCAGCGACGCACAAATGGAAAAGGCGCTCTTTCTGGTCCTGCCCGACGGGCGGACCCTGCCGGGCTTCGAGGCTTATCGCTACGTCGTGTTGCGCGTGCCGGGATTGTGGTGGCAGGTTCCATTCTTTTATGTGCCGGTCTTCAGCCGTCTCATCGGGCATCCGATATACAATTGGGTCGCAGGAAACCGAGGTTGGCTTTCGTCTTTTCTGCTCCGACCGCGCCGACGTTGAGCGGCGGTCGCGGGGCTTCCTCATCGCTGGACTGATAAAGTAGAGCCGCTGCAAATGGCCTTCCCGAAACGCACGCCGTCAACGTCGCAGGCTATCCGTGCTCGGCCAGGGCGCTCGGCGCAGATCGACGAGTATGTCGGCAGCCAAATCGAGCCGGATGGTCCGGGGCTCGCGCTTGCCGCCGTGGCCAACGGCACCCTCGTGCATGCGGTCGCCTATG
Source organism: uncultured Pseudomonadota bacterium (assembly GCA_963836095.1). GTDB lineage: Bacteria > Pseudomonadota > Alphaproteobacteria > Rhizobiales > Xanthobacteraceae > BOG-931. Next base: position 56,959 of record CAWIHU010000003.1, on the reverse strand, counting down.
GATTAGCCGATGTGCGCAGCGGCCTGCCGATTGAACAGGACACGATTTTTCACTTGGCGAGTTGCGGGAAGCAATTTACCGGCTTGGGCATTCTGATGCTTGCCGAGGAACGCAAACTCGATCTCGACGATCCGGTCGGCAAGCATATTCCTCTGATTGCCGGGTTTGGTCCGCAGGTGACCATCCGGCAATTGCTGCACCATACGTCCGGCATCCGCGACCTCTATGACGAGGAGGGCGTCAAACAAATCCTCGCGCGTTGCGAGCGGCCGACCAACGCAGATGTCGTCCGTACCTACGCCGATCTGGGTTGCCCGATGGCGGAAGCGGGAAGCAAACCGGGTGACGCGTTCAGTTACAGCAACTCCGGTTACGAATTGCTCGGCGCACTGATCGAACAGGTGTCCGACGAGCCGTACCATGACTTTTTCGCACGGCGCGTGTTCGACCGGCTGGAAATGAAAAACACATTTTCAATCCCGGATCGCCGGGTTGACGGTCGCGCAACCGGATATACACGCGACGACCGGGGTGAATTGATAGAGGCCGACAGCGCCAAACTCGACAACCTGGTGGGGTCCGGTTCTTTCTACACGACAGTGTCCGATCTGTGTCGCTACGATCAAGCCTTGAGAAGGAACAGCCTCGTCAGCGAAGCCGGCATGGCGGAAGCTTTCGTTTGTGGCCGAACGAACGATGGCAATCCGACCAACTACGGTTTCGGTTGGCACTTGGGAACTCAGGACGGCATCTTCTTCGCGGATCACGAAGGTAGCTGGAATGGTTTCCGTTCCTATATCCGTTATTGTCTCGACCGGCCGCTCAGCATTTTCGTGCTGTCGAATCACCCTGACGTCGATGTTGTCGAAGTTGCGAATGTCGCATCCGGCGCATGTCGCTGATCACGTCGAACCGGCGGGATCGACATGACAAAAGAAAAGGCAGGCAACCATTCCGAACTCGCGTCGTTTAGGCTATTGCTGCGCAGATACCGTTCCCCACCCGAGGCCCGCATAAATGTTTCCCAAGCCGAAGCAGAAGCTCCAGCCGAACACCTACGCCTACGAATCCGAGCCGATGGTGAAGGCGACCGGCTTTCGCGAATACGACGCGCGCTGGCTCTTCGGAACCGAGATCAATCTGATGGGCGTCGAGGCGCTCGGCCTGGGGCTCGGCACCCTGATCGCCGAAATGGGCCGCAAGCCGGAGATCGTCACCGGCCACGATTTCCGCTCCTACTCGGCCTCGATCAAGATGGCGCTCACGACCGGCCTCATGGCGTCCGGCTGCAAGGTGCATGACATCGGCCTCGCGGTGACCCCGATGGCCTATTTCGCCCAGTTCGCATTGGACGTGCCGGGCGTCGCCATGGTGACCGCCTCGCACAACGACAATGGCTGGACCGGCGTCAAGATGGGCATCGACCGCCCGCTCACCTTCGGCCCCGACGAGATGACGCGGCTCAAGGCGATCGTGCTCGATGGCCGCTATCAGATGAAGGCCGGCGGGTCCTATGTGTTCGTGGAAAACTTTCCCGCCCGCTACATCGCCGACCTGACCAACCGGCCGAAGCTGAAACGGCATCTCAAGGTCGTCTGCGCCTGCGGCAACGGCACCGCCGGCGCGTTCTCGCCGCAGGTGCTCGAAGCGGTCGGCTGCGAGGTCGTTCGGCTCGATTGCGACCTCGACCACACCTTCCCGCACTACAATCCGAACACCGAAGACATGAAGATGCTGCATGCGATGCGCGACGCCGTCTTGGCGCACAAGGCCGACGTCGCGCTCGGCTTCGACGGCGACGGCGACCGCTGCGGCGTGGTCGACAATGACGGCGAGGAAATTTTCGCCGACAAGGTCGGCGTCATGCTGGCGCGCGATATCTCTTCGCAGCACAAGGATGCGCTGTTCGTCGCCGACGTGAAATCGACCGGGCTGTTCATGACCGACCCGGTGCTGATCAAGAACGGCGCCCGGACCGACTACTGGAAGACCGGCCATTCCTACATGAAGCGCCGCGTCAACGAGATCGGCGCGCTCGCCGGCTTCGAGAAATCCGGCCACTTCTTCTTCAACAAGCCGTTCGGCCGCGGCTACGACGACGGCCTCATCTTCGCGCTCGCGGTGTGCGATATGCTCGACCGCAATCCGGGAAAGAGCATGGCCGACCTCAAAAATGCGCTGCCCAAAACCTGGTCGTCGCCGACCATGTCGCCGCATTGCGCCGACGAAGAGAAATACGCCGTGGTCGACGCGGTGGTGAAGCACTTCGAGGCCGAGCAGAAGGCCGGCCACAACGTCGCCGGGGCGCCGATCCGCGACCTCGTCACCGTCAACGGCGTGCGCGTCACGCTCGCAGACGGCACCTGGGGCCTGGTGCGCGCCTCGTCGAACAAGCCCGAGCTGGTGGTCGTGGTGGAAAGCCCGGTGTCCGAGCAGCGCATGCGCGACATGTTCGCCGCGCTCGATGGGGTGTTGAGGACGCACAAGGAGGTCGGGGAATATAATCAGACGATTTAGCTCGTAGAATGGCTCAGGCGCGAAGTGCCGTAACCCACCATTGGGCGCGCGGTTTAACCGGTCTGCGGGTTACGCGCCTTCGGCGCCGACTCAACCCCGTTGACAAAGAGAGCTGGCGTCCGCGTCGGTTTTGGACCAGTCATGGGTCGTGAATAGGACCTAGTTTCGAACACGAGCCACCGGGGCAGTCGCGTTCCCCCGCAGACAAAGGAGGAGTATCGGTCTTTTCAAGACCGGGAGGCGTGGGATCAAGCCACGACGGCATGCGCGCCACGGCCGGGGGCGGGGGCGGCTGCCAAGAAGGCATGCTCGCAAAAGCTGGAGGGGGCGGGCTTGGCCTAGCATTGGCGGCACTGGGCGCGCCAGCGACACCGCCATGTGCGCGCACACAGGCGATCACGGTCTGGATCGCCCCGTACGTGTCGTTGGTATCCAACACACCAAGCCAAGTTTTCGGGTCGGATAGTAATCTGTGCCGAAGCTCGAAAATCGAGAAATTCAAATCCGGGAAATTCTGCATCGTCGTAGGCCAAAACACTTTCAAGCGCTTCGCGTCTTTCAAACGAGAGATGATCTCGTCACCCGTGTTTATGGCCAGCAGGATCCGCGAGAATGGTTTCCCGTCCGGAGCTTGGCCATGGCTGAGCACGCGGGTCGGGTATGTGTATCCGCCGCTCGACCAACCCGAAAATACATCCTCACCGTTGACCAGACCGAGTTCGACGGTTGTTGTTCGCCCCGGCGCCGGTTGGGGATTTTCGAAGCGTGTGGCAAATTCGATGAAAAATCGATCGGTGTCTTCCGCGGCGACTCTGATCCGATCGTTCGCATCTGATATTGCCGGCGGCGAATCGAGATGACAGCCGATAAAATGGTTGTTGCTGTAATCGGCGGAGCCACTCCAGCCATGGTACGAAAGGTCTTCCGCACGGGCTCCGGTCGCGGCGAAGGCCACGACCAAAAAACAGGCGGCACCGATACTGCGCATGGATCGCCCTCCTTACGTGCGTAGAGGCATAGGTCGATCTCGATGGAATTATCCGACGAGCGTAGTGCAGTCTCGTGACCGATCAAAGGCGGCAACCGACGACCGCAAACCAAGCCGCGAGCGTGATGCGCATAAATCGCTCCCGACCGACTATTGCCGGTCGGGCTCACCGACAGGGGGGGTGCACTCAGGCTGACCCTGTGAGCAGAAGCAAGTGCAGTCGCGCCGTCCTTACTCGGCATCCCATTACAAACAGTGCCCCCACGCTCCCCCGTCCTTGTTGCAAACACGCGAACAACATTGCCTATCCTGGTTACAAAACGATCCACTTGGATAGCAGCCGTCGGCTAAGACCGCGCTTGGGGGGCTGCATGTGAAAGAATGACCATGGAAGCGTAATGCTGGGTGAACGGCCTGTGCCGTGCCGTTGTCATATTTCGCATCCGGAATGTCCGCCAGATGCTGAGAAGCCCTTTGCGATTCGCCACAAAATGACGGTGGCGCGACCGAGCCGGCAGCCAGCAGCGGGCCCGCACTCGTGGATAAGAAGGCGAAGACATACAAAACAAACCCAAGGGCAAGGGAAACACCGAGCAGCGGATGAGAAATCTTCATGGCTTATGTACCTTGAACCGGGGGCGAGCTGGGCCGCGTTTCGCGAAGTCGCCGTCTCAGATACAACCATAAGTTTACCAAGTTACGGTCGATAGTCAAGAGCGCCTGTCGGTCCACTTCTTTGTTGCAGCTCGCAAGGTGGGTCAGGCGTGAAGGGCCGTACAACCATCTGGAATCGCGATAAACTTTGCGGGCAGACTGCCACTCGCTAGGTCGATTGGAGCGATTGGGAAGAAATATTCTTGATAGTCGCCGCCACAGGCCGTCGGTATAAGCCTCACCCGCCCGCGCTACGCTGCGGCTCGTACGACCCCACCTCCTGATAGACGTCGATCTCCAGCGCGCCCGGCAGCATGGCGCGCCAGGCCTGGATGAAGGCCTGCAGCCGCATGTCGCTCGCGACCGTCTGGCGGTTGGCCTCGAACGATTCCGGCGTCTCGTATTCGATCACCTGGATGAACTTGGCCGGATCGTCGGCGTTGTGCAGAAGCCGAAACGTGGCGTTGCCGAACATCTGGTAGAACGGCGCCGCCGCGCGCATCATCGCCAGCAATTGGTCGGGGTCGGCGCCGGTCGCGGTGAAGCGCAAGTGCAGCGTCCGGCGGACTTTTCGATCGGCTTCGTCGTTCATCGGACGCGTTCCTTCCCCTCTTCAGCGCTGTCTCATTGTTGCTTTTCCGGACGAGGCGGGTGGCCTCCCTCCGCGCGCAGTCCCCCCGGGCTGCCTGCCTCCTGGCACAGCGTCATTGTTGTTCGAATCGTCGCCCCACTCAACCTTTTGGAGCATGTCCTTTTCGCAAAACCGGCCTCCACTTTTGCGGGACATGCTGTTTCCTGGAGCATGTCCTTTTCGCAAAACCGGCCTCCACTTTTGCGGGACATGCTGTTTCCTGGCGCATGTCCTTTTCGCAAAACCGGCCTCCACTTTTGCGGGCTCTAGCGAAGTGTCTCACGGAACGGATGGGCGCGATAGACGCCGAGGATTTTCAGCGATTTCTTCTGCGTGAAGAAGTCGAGTTCCTCGAGCGCGAGCGCCAGCGGGCGGTCGTCCGGATGACCGTCAACGTCGGCATAAAACTGCGTCGCGGCGAAACTGCCGTCGACCATGTAGCTTTCGAGCTTGGTCATGTTGACGCCGTTGGTGGCGAAGCCGCCGAGCGCCTTGTAGAGCGCGGCCGGGATGTTGCGCACCTCGAACAGGAAGGTGGTGACGATGTGGTCGGGCCCGCGCTTCGCCCACTTCGCCTCGCGCGCCAAGACGACGAAGCGGGTGGTATTGTGGGCGGCGTCGGCAACGTCCCGCTTGAGGATGGTAAGCCCGTAGATATTGGCGGCGAGCGTCGTCGCCAGCGCCGCGCGCGTCACGTCGCCCGCCTCCGAAACTTCGCGCGCCGCGCCCGCGGTATCGGCGGCGACGACCGCCTTGATGCCGAGCGTGCGGATGATGTTGCGGCACTGGCCGAGCGCGTGGATGTGGCTTTCGACCGTCTTGATGGTCTTGAGGCTCGCCCCCTTCGGCGCCATCAACTGGTGCTGCACCGGTAGAAACCACTCGCCGACGATATGGAGGCCCGATTTGGGCATCAAATGGTGGATGTCCGCCACCCGGCCGGCCACCGTGTTGTCGATCGGGATCATGGCCAGCGCGGCCCGCCCGGTCCGCACGGCGCCGAACGCGTCCTCGAAGGTCGGGCACGGCAGCGGCTCGTAGGCCGGGTAGGCCTCGTTGCAGGCGATGTGGGAGTTGGCGCCCGCCTCGCCCTGGAATGCGATCTTCTTACGTCGCTTCATGACCCGCCTTCATGCCCCCGCCTTCATGGCTTGCTCGTTAGCATGGCGCGCGCGCGCGCCAAATCCTCCGCCGTATCGACGCCGAGCGGCACGCTGTCGACCAAAGTGACGTCGATGCGCATGCCGGCCTCGAGCGCGCGCAGCTGCTCGAGCTTTTCGCGCTGCTCCAGCGGCGAGGGCGGCAGCGCCACGAAGCGCTGCAGCGCCGCGCGACGGTAGGCGTAGAGGCCGATGTGGTGGTAGAGCGGCCCCTCCCCGGCCGGGGCGGTGGCGCGGGTAAAATAGAGCGCGCGCAGCCGTGCCGGGCCGACCGGCGTGCCCACCACCTTGACGACATTGGGGTCGGTGCGCTCCGCCGCGCGGCGGATTTCGGCGGCAAGCGTGGCGATATCCACGGCGGGGTCGGCGAGCGGGCCGAGCGCCGCGACGATATCGGCCGGATCGAGCGCCGGCAGGTCGCCCTGCACATTGACGACGATCTCCGCACGCTGCGCCGGATCGACCTTGCCCAGCGCCTCGAAAATGCGGTCCGAGCCGGAGGCGTGGTCGGAGCGCGTCATCACCGCCTGTCCGCCGCTCGCCCGTACCGCCGCTTCGATCTCCGGCGAATCGGTCGCGACCACCACCGGACCGAGCCGCGCGGCCTCTGCCCGCCGCAGCACGTGCACGATCATCGGCGTGCCGGCGATATCGGCCAGCGGTTTGCCCGGCAGGCGGGTCGCCGCCATGCGGGCGGGAATGAGGATAACAACATCAGCCATTATGAAAGCGAGCCCAACTGCGCTTATACGGGTTGCAAGACGCGCGGCAAACCGGCTATTGCTGCACCGCCCTCAATTCTCCCGTTGCGGAGCCATTCAGCGATGGATTCGTTCGAACTCAACAAGATTCTCGGCGCCGTGCTGGGAACGTGCCTTTTCGTGCTTTCGGTGCATATCGCGACCGGTGCGATCTTCGCGCCGCCGGTGGTTGCCAAGCCCGGCTATGATGTTGCGGTCAAGGAAGAAAAGCCCGGCGAGAAGCCCGCCGCGGCGCCGGCCGAACAGCCGATCGAGAGCCTCCTCGCCACGGCGTCGGTCGAGCGCGGGGCGCAAGTCGTCAAGCAATGTCAGATTTGCCATAATCTGCAGGAGGGCCAGGGACCCAAGGTCGGTCCGGACCTGTACGGCGTCGTCGGGAGCCAAGTCGCGTCGAAAGCGGACTTCAAGTATTCGGCGGCATTGAAGGCGAAGGGCGGCACCTGGACGTTCGATGCGCTCAATTCGTGGCTGACCAAGCCGAGCGCCTACGCTCCCGGCACGGCCATGACCTTCGCCGGCCTGGCGCGGGAAAGCCAGCGCGCCGACCTGATCGCCTACCTCAATACGCTGTCGGCGCACCCGGAACCGCTGCCGACGGCCAAGAAGTAGTCGCACCGAAATAGTCGAGCCGCTGCGGTGCGAAGACGCGCGCCGCAGCCTTCCTCCCTAGGGAAGCGCCCCGGGAGGAAGAACACGCGCTGCGGGGCAGATTCCCACGCGGATGTGAAGTGCATATCGTCGCGGGCGCAAGGCGGCACGCTGGCGCCGCAATTCAAAAGCACTTAACACCGCTGGAATCTTACGTTCGATCGCCGCCTGCGCGCGGCGCGAACAGCATTGGAGCCGCCGCTTGAACCGCCGATCCCTGCTCGCCTCCGCGCTGGTCGCCCTCGCCGCCCGCCGCTTTCCCCTATCCGATTGGCTGAGCCCCGCCACCGCGGCGGAAGAGCCGCCGGCGCCGGCGTGGCGCCACGGCGTGTCGCTGTTCGGCGATCTCAAATATCCGCCAGGCTTCAAGCAATTCGACTACGTCAAGGCCGACGCGCCGAAGGGCGGGACGGTGCGGGAAATCGCGCTCGGCACCTTCGACAACTTCAATCGCACGGTGAGTGGCGTGAAAGGAACGCTCGCCGGCGCGATCGACGTCATTTACGACACGCTGCTCGCCCAGTCGCTCGACGAAGTATCGACCGAATACGGACTGCTTGCCGAAGCGGTGCGCTATCCGGACGATTTTTCCTCCGCCGCCTACCGGCTGCGCGCGGAAGCCAAATGGCACGACGGCAAGCCGATCACGGCCGAGGACGTGATTTTCTCGTTCAACGTCGCCAAAAAATACAGCCCGCGGGAGTCGGCCTATTATCGCCACGTGGTGAAGGCCGAGAAAACCGGCGAACGCGAGGTCACCTTCACGTTCGACGGGCCCGGCAACCGCGAACTGCCGCAGATCGTCGGCCAGCTCACGGTGCTGCCCAAGCACTGGTGGGAAGGCACCGACAAGAACGGGCAGAAGCGCGACATCGGCGCGACCACGCTCGAGCCGCCGCTCGGCAGCGGCGCCTACCGCGTCAAGGAATTCGCGCCCGGCCGCACCATCATCTACCAGCGCGTGCCGGACTATTGGGGCGGCAAGCTCGCCGTCAATATCGGCCGCGACAATTTCGACGAGCTGCGGTTCGAGTATTTCCGCGACTCGACCGTCGCGATCGAGGCATTCAAGGGCGACGCGGTCGATTGGCGCAACGAGAACAGCGCCAAGAACTGGGCGACGGCCTACGATTTCCCCGCGGTCCAGGACAAGCGCGTCATCAAAGAGGAATTCCCCATCAACAATTCCGGCGGCATGCAGGCTTTCGCCTTCAACATCCGCCGCGCCAAGTTCCGGGACCCGCGCGTGCGCCGCGCCTTCAACTATGCCTTCGATTTCGAGGAGATGAACAAGCAGATTTTCTTCGGCCAGTACAAGCGCATCGCCAGCTATTTCGCCGGCACCGAACTCGCCGCGACCGGGCTGCCGGAGGGACGCGAGCTCGAAATCCTGCAAACGGTGCGCGACAAGGTTCCCCCCGAAGTCTTCACGACGCCCTACACCAACCCGGTCGGCGGCAGCCCCGAGGCGGTGCGCAAGAATCTGCGCGAGGCGGTGCGGCTCCTGAAAGAGGCCGGCTACGAGGTGCGCAACGAAAAGCTCGTCGACGCCAAGACCGGCGAGCCTTACGCGGTCGAGTTTCTGGCCGAAGAGCCGGCGTTCGAGCGCGTCTTTCTGTTCTACAAGCCGTCGCTCGAGCGGCTCGGCATGACGGTGAGCGTGCGCACGATCGATGACACCCAGTACGAGAACCGGCTGCGTAACTGGGACTTCGACGTCATCATCGGCAACTGGCCGGAGTCACTGTCGCCGGGCAACGAGCAGCGCGGCTATTGGGGTTCGCAAGCCGCCGATCAGCCCGGCTCGCCGAACCTGATCGGCATCAAGAATCCGGCGGTCGATGCCATGATCGACGCAGTGGTCTTCGCCAAGAGCCGTGCCGATCTCGTCGCCGCGACCCACGCGCTCGACCGCGTGCTGTTGTGGAACGATTACGTCGTGCCGCAATGGACCTACGGCAAATTGCGCACCGCGCGCTGGGACCGCTTCAGCCACCCCGAACCGCTGCCGAAATACGGCCTCTCCGCCTTCCCGACGATCTGGTGGTGGGACGCCGCGAAGGCGGCGAAGACGGGCTCGCGGTCGTGACGGGCATATGTGGTCAAAACGTCATTCCCGGGGTGAGCGGAGATAGCGGTGCTGGCATGAATCCACTGACGCGACGACGTGTGCTTTCGTTGTCTGCCGGCGTCGCGGCTGCGTTGCGCATGCCGTTTTCTTCCGCCCGCGCCGCAGATGACATCGAAACGCACGGCCTGTCGGCGTTCGGCGACCTCGCCTACCCGCCGGACTTCCGGCATTTCCGCTACGTCGATCCGGCCGCGCCCAAGGGCGGGACATTCTCGCAGATCGGGCCGGACCGGCAGTACAATCAGAATTTCCTCACCTTCAATTCGCTCAACAGCTACATCCTCAAGGGCGACGCGGCGCAGGGCATGGAGTTGACGTTCGCGACGCTTCTGGCGCGCGCCGGCGACGAGCCGGACGCCATGTACGGCTTTGCCGCCGCGAAGGTGCGGCGCTCCGCCGACGGCGTGACCTATCGTTTCTTCATGCGGCCGGAGGCGAAATTTCATGACGGCACGCCGCTCACGGCGCACGACGTCGCCTTCTCGCTCACGGTCCTCAAGGACAAAGGCCACCCGATCATCACGCAATTGCTGCGCGACTTTTTGGGGGCGACGGCCGACGACGACACGACGGTGACCGTGACGTTCGCGCCGAAACGCGCGCGCGACGTGCCGCTGTTCGTCGCCGGACTGCCGATTTTTTCCCGCGCCTATTATGCGGTGAAGCCGTTCGATCAATCGACGCTCGACGTGCCGCTCGGCTCCGGCCCCTACCGCGTCGGCCGCTTCGAGGCGGGCCATTTCATCGCATACGAGCGCGTCAAGGATTTTTGGGGCGCCGATCTGCCGGTCTGCCGCGGGCAGAACAATTTCGACGTCGTGCGCTACGAATATTATCGCGACCGCGAGGTCGGCTTCGAGGGCTTCACCGCCAAGAGTTATCTGTTCCGCGAGGAGTTCACTTCGCGCACCTGGTCGACGCGTTACGATTTCCCGGCGGTGAAGAGCGGCCGTGTCAAACGCGACACGCTGCCCGACGATACGCCGTCGGGCGCGCAGGGCTGGTTCATCAACACGCGGCGCAAGAAATTTTCCGACCCGCGGCTGCGCGAGGCGCTGTGCGACGCCTTCGACTTCGAATGGACCAACAAGACCATCATGTACGGCGCCTATCTGCGCACCATATCGGTGTTCCAGAACTCGGACCTGATGGCGCAAGGCAAGCCGGGCGCCGACGAACTCGCTTTGCTCGAACCGTTCCGCGGCCGCGTGCCCGACGAGGTGTTCGACGCGCCCTACACGCCGCCGGTCTCCGACGGTTCCGGCCAGGATCGCGCGCTCTTGCGCAAAGCGACCAAGCACCTGCAGGACGCCGGCTGCGTGATCAAGGACGGCGCGCGCGTGTCGCCCGACGGCACGCGCATCAGCATCGAGTTCCTGATCGACGAGCCGACGTTCGAGCCGCACCACATGCCGTTCATCAAGAATCTCGGCACGCTCGGCATCGACGCCACGCTGCGCATCGTCGATCCGGTGCAGTACCGGGCGCGGCGCGACGCCTTCGACTTCGACATCACCATCGACCGCTTCGGCTTTTCGGCGACGCCGGGCGACGCGCTGCGTTCGTATTTTTCCTCGACTGCGGCGGCGCTGACCGGCTCGAACAATCTCGCCGGCATGGCCGACCCGGCGATCGACGCGCTGATCGACGCCGTCATTGCCGCGCCGACGCGGCCCGCGCTCGTCACCGCGTGCCGGGCGCTCGACCGCGTCATCCGCGCCGGCCGTTATTGGGTCCCGCACTGGTACAAGCCGACGCACTGGGTCGCCTACTGGGACGTGTTCGGCCACCCGCCGGCCGGCCCGCGCTATGCGCGCGGCATTCCGGAGACCTGGTGGTACGATCCCGACAGGGCCGCCAAGATCGAGCGCAACGGCTAACGAGGAAAAACCCCGTGACCGCCTATATCCTGCGCCGCATGCTGTTCATGATCCCGACGCTGTTCGGCATCATGCTGGTGTCGTTCGTCGTGGTGCAGTTCGCCCCCGGCGGGCCGGTCGAGCGCGTCATCGCGCAACTCTCCGGCACCGATACCGGCGCGACCTCGCGCATCTCCGGCTCCCCCGGCGGCGATTTTGCCGCGCGCGGCGCGCTCCAAAGCGGCGCCCAACTCGACGTCAATTCCAAATACCGCGGCGCGCGCGGTCTCGACCCCGAATTCATCAAGAGCCTGGAGAAGCAGTTCGGCTTCGACAAACCGGCCTACGAGCGCTTCCTCATCATGCTGTGGAACTATGCGCGCTTCGATTTCGGCAAGAGCTATTTCCGCGACGTCAGCGTGCTTCAGCTCATCAAGGAAAAGCTGCCGGTCTCGATGTCGCTCGGCATCTGGATGACGCTCCTGACCTATCTGATTTCGATCCCGCTCGGCATCCGCAAGGCGGTCGAGGACGGCACGCGCTTCGATGTGTGGACCTCGAGCGTCGTCATCATCGGCTATGCCATTCCCGGATTTCTGTTCGCGATCCTGCTCATCATCCTGTTCGCCGGCGGCTCGTTCCTGCAGATCTTTCCGCTGCGCGGACTGATCTCCGACGGCTGGTGGCAGTTCCCGTGGTGGCAGAAGATTCTCGATTATTTCTGGCATCTGGTGCTGCCGGTCGTGTCGATGGGGCTCGGGGCTTTCGCCACCACGACGCTCTTGACCAAGAATTCGTTTCTTGAAGAACTGCGCAAGCAATACGTGCTCACGGCCCGCGCCAAGGGCTGCACCGAGTGGCAGGTGCTCTACGGCCATATCTTCCGCAACGCCATGCTCATCGTGATCGCCGGATTTCCCGGCGCCTTCGTCGGCGCGTTCTTCGCCGGCTCGCTCTTGATCGAGACCATCTTCTCGCTCGACGGCCTCGGTCTTCTGAGCTTCGAGAGCGTCCTCAACCGCGACTACCCGGTGGTGTTCGCCAACCTTTATATTTTCGCGCTGGTCGGCCTGGTCGTGAATTTGATTTCCGACCTCACCTACACCTGGATCGATCCGCGCATCGATTTCGAGACGCGCGAGGTTTGAATTGGACGAGCGCACGCGCAAGGACAACAATGTCGACGGCAACGGCGCCATCGTGCCCGCAGCCGACATCACGCCGGACATTGAGCCGGCGGGCGCGCTCGGCGTCCCGGCGCCGCCGCGCGGGTTCGAGGTCTCGCCGATCAACCAGCGACGCTGGCAGAACTTCAAGACGAACGGGCGCGGCTATTGGTCGTTGTGGATATTTCTCGTCCTGTTCGTGATCTCGCTTTGCGCCGAGTTCATCGCCAACGACAAGCCGCTCTACATCAGCTACGCCGGCCATTCCTATTTTCCCGTTTTCGTCAGCTATCCCGAGACGGCATTCGGCGGCGACTTCCAGACCCAGGCCGACTATCGCGATCCGTTCGTGCAAAAACTGATCGCCGACAAAGGCGGCCGCATCATCTGGCCGCCGATCCGCTATTCCTACGACACCCACAATCTCGATCTGCCGACGCCGGCGCCATCGAAGCCGACCTGGCTCCTCACCGAGGCCGAGTGCAAGCCGGTCCTCGAGCGCAAGCATCTCTCGAGCTGCAGCGATCTCGAATATAATTGGCTCGGCACCGACGACGAGGGCCGCGACGTGCTGGCGCGGCTGATTTACGGCTTTCGCATTTCGGTGCTGTTCGGGCTCGTGCTGACGATCGTGTCCTCGATCATCGGCGTCGCGGCCGGCGCCGTGCAGGGCTATTTCGGCGGCTGGGTCGATCTGTTGTTTCAGCGCTTCATCGAGATCTGGACCTCGGTGCCGGAGCTTTATCTGCTCTTGATCATTTCCTCGGTGCTGGTGCCCGGCTTTTTCGTCCTGCTCGGGATCCTGCTGTTGTTCTCCTGGGTGCGGCTCGTCGGGCTCGTGCGCGCCGAATTCCTGCGCGGCCGCAATTTCGAGTACATCCAGGCCGCCCGCGCGCTCGGCGTCTCGGACGCCGTCATCATCTTCCGCCATCTGTTGCCCAACGCCATGGTGGCGACCATGACGTTCCTGCCCTTCATCATGTCGTCGTCGGTGATGACGCTGACCGCGCTCGACTTCCTCGGCTTCGGCCTGCCGCCCGGCTCGCCCTCGCTCGGCGAACTGTTGTCGCAGGGCAAGGCCAACGTGCAGGCGCCCTGGCTCGGCCTCACCGGCTTCAGCGCCGTCGCTTTGATGCTGTCGCTCCTGATCTTCATCGGCGAGGCGGTGCGCGACGCCTTCGATCCGCGGAAGACGTATGGTTGATTTCCTTGTATACTCGCTTTGTCGAGGAGCTTCGCCAATGAACAAGATTGTCCGAGAGACACTATCCGGCGTCGCAACTGCCCGAGGATCTGCGTCCGAGCAACGACCCCGACGCCAAGGTGACGGTTACCATCGAAGAGGAGATGAAGCGGCCGGAACGCGTCATGACGATTGAGGAGATATTCTCCCAAAGAGGCTTCCGGCGGCGAACCAAAGAGGAAATCGACGCCGACATACGTCGTCTGCGAGACGAATGGGATGACTGAGCTGTCCCGAGGACGCGCTTATGTCGACAGCAATATTTTCATCTACGCTGTTGAAGGCATTACGACGACCGCCGGCCCGGCTAGGAAGCTAATCGCGTCATTGCGGTCGCGTAAGGGAATGATGGTTACGAGCGAAATTACGCTAGCAGAGGTCCTGGCTCCCACCAGCCGCTCGGGCACATGGTCGTTGCGAAAGATACGTCCCGTGTATCTCGATCTGCTGGTCTGGAGCGATGCGGTCGAATTAGTGCCGGTCACGCGTGAAATTCTAATCGGCACCGCGGAGGTCAGGAGCAACAAGAAGCTTAAATTGCCAGATGCAATTCACGTCGCATCGGCGATTAGGAGCGCGTGCGACTATTTTGTATCCGGTGACGCGGACTATAACTGGCTGCCGTCCGGTATGCGTCGCATAGGGACCGACAACGACGGCATCGAGAGCTTGTTACGGGCGCTGAAATGACCACCCCCCCGCTCCTCTCCGTCCGCGACCTCTCCGTCGCCTTCCGCCACGGCCGGCGCGAGGTGCTCGCCGTCGATCGCGTCTCGTTCGATATCGGCAAGGGCGAGACGGTGGCGCTGGTCGGGGAATCCGGCTCCGGCAAATCGGTGACGGCGCTGTCGATCCTCAAACTGCTGCCTTACCCGGCGGCGTGGCATCCGTCGGGGACCGTCACCTTCAAGGACCGCGAACTTCTGCAGCTGTCCGAACGCGACATGCGGCAGGTGCGCGGCGACGACATCACCATCGTGTTCCAGGAGCCGATGACCTCGCTCAACCCGCTGCACACCATCGAGCAGCAGATCGGCGAAATCCTGCTGCTCCATCGCGGCCTCACCGGTCAGCCGGCGCGCGCGCGCACCATCGAGGTGCTGACCCAGGTCGGCATACCCGACCCGCAGGGGCGCCTCGGCAGCTATCCGCATCAATTGTCGGGCGGCCAGCGCCAGCGCGTGATGATCGCCATGGCGCTCGCCAACGAGCCCGACCTCCTCATCGCCGACGAGCCGACCACGGCGCTCGACGTCACCGTGCAGGCGCAGATCCTGGCGCTGCTGAAAGATCTGCAACAGCGGCTCGGCATGTCGCTTCTGTTCATCACCCACGACCTCGGCATCGTGCGCAGGATCGCGCAGAGGGTCTGCGTGATGAAGGCGGGGCAGATCGTCGAACAGGGCGCGGTCGAGCGCGTGTTCACCGCGCCGGAACATCCTTACACGCGGGCGCTTGCTCGCCGCCGAGCCGAAGCCCGATCCGGCGCCGCCGCAGCCCGACGCGCCGGTGGTGCTCGCCGCGACCGATCTGAAAGTCTGGTTTCCGATCAAGCGCGGCGTGCTGCGCAAGGTGGTCGGCCACATCAAGGCCGTCGACGGCGTCTCGATCGAAATCCGCAAGGGCGAGACGCTCGGCGTGGTCGGCGAATCCGGCTCCGGCAAGACGACGCTCGGGCTCGCCTTGCTGCGGCTGATCTCGTCCGACGGGCCGATCGTTTTCATGGGCAACAAGCTGCAAGGTCTGCGGTTCAAGGCCATGCGCCCTTACCGGCGCGACATGCAGATCGTGTTCCAGGACCCTTACGGCTCGTTGTCGCCGCGGCTCTCGGTCGCCGACATCATCAAGGAAGGGCTGCAGGTGCATCACCCGCGCATGGGCGAGCGCGAGCGCGACGCGCGCGTCGTGCGCGCGCTCGGCGACGTTGGGCTCGACGCGGAAACGCGCTTTCGCTTTCCGCACGAATTTTCCGGCGGCCAGCGCCAGCGCATCGCGGTGGCGCGCGCGATCGTGCTCGAGCCGACCTTCATCGTGCTCGACGAGCCGACCAGCGCGCTCGATATGCTGATCCAGGCGCAGATGGTCGATCTGTTCCGCGACCTGCAGAGAAGGCGCAATCTCACCTATCTCTTCATCTCGCACGATCTGCGCGTCGTCGCCGCGCTGGCGAGCCGCCTCATGGTGCTGCGGCAAGGCAAGGTGGTGGAAGCGGGCGACGCCGCGGCGCTGTTTGCCAACCCGCAGAGCGACTACACGCGGGCCTTGTTCGCCGCGGCGTTCAACCTCGAAACCGCGCCCGGCGGGGTGGTAGCGCAATGAGGATTCGTAGCGTCGTGACGCATCCGGTCATACTGTGCGCGATCGCTCTGGCAATGGCAGCGGCTTGGCTCCCGGCGCGGTCGTTTGCGCAGTCCGACGTGGCGAGGATCGCGGACTACCCGTTGGTCGGCGACGATGGGCAAGACCTCCCAAATCATCGGGTCAGGCTGCTCGGACCGATCGACCGGCTTGCCGGCGTCGTGGTGGTCGGCAATCGCGCCGGCAAGAAGACGCTGACCGAGTTTTACGATCTCAATTGCCCCTATTGCCGCGTCGCTTCCGCCGACATCGCCGACATGATCGAGCATGATCCGCAGCTCGGCTCGTGCTGGTCCCCTATCCGGTGCTCGGCGTCGCATCGATCATGGCGGGCCGCATCGAGCTCGCGGTGGCGAAGCTCGGCACGCCGGAGCAATTTTATGCCTTTCAGCGGCAAATCTTCTCGCGGCGCGGCACGGTCGACGGCCAGCGCGCGCTCGAGGTCGCGCACGGGCTCGGCCTCGACGACGTCGCTCTGACCAGGCTCGGCAACAGCGACGAGATCACGCGCACGATGAAGAACCTGGTCAATCTCGGCACGGCGCTCGGGCTCGAAGCGACGCCGTCGTTCATCGCCGGCGGCGTCGCGATCCTCGGCTATCCGGGCCGCAACGCCCTGCAGGCGATCGCCGATTCAGTCGGCGCCTGCGGCAAGGTCGTCTGCTGACACCGACCGCAGGCCACCGACTGGGTTTCTTTGTTACTTCGGCGCCTCTGCGGCGGTCTGGCCGGGCGGCTCGATGCGGAAGGTGAAGATCGACACTTTCTCACCCGGCTTGAACGGCCCGGGGACCTTGTTGTTGACCGCCGGGATGCTGCGCAGATACGCGATGACCGCCGCGACGTTGTCTTTGGTCAGGTGCGTAAAGGCGGCGTAGTTCATGATCGGCGCCAATTGCCGGCCGTCCGGGCGCTTGCCCGTCGTGATCGCCGTGGCGATCTGCTCGTCGGTCCAGGCGCCGATGCCGGTTTCCTTGTCCGGCGTGATGTTCCTGCCGTTGAACACGCCGAGGCCCGGAATTTCGAAGCCGACGTCCGAGCCGCCGAGGAATTTCTGCGGGTCGGGCTTGCCGAAGAAGAAGCCCGGCGTGTGGCAGTCGTTGCAGCCGGCGACGACGACCAGATAGGCGCCGCGCTCGACCGGTGTCTCGGCGTGAGCCTTCGGCAATGGCGTTGCCACCACGGCAAAAACAACGGCCGCGCCCGCAAGCGCGGCTCCGATCGAAGCCTTCATGATGTGTCCTCCCCCGTTCGCACGCGGCAGATCGTTGCGCGCTGTGCGGCATTCAGCGCACGTCAGGTTACACCTGCGCCGCGCGAAAACAAGACCAAGGACAAGACCAACGACAAGACGAACGTCTCGAGGCCGCTGCCCATCTTTTTTGATGACGGTGCGAAATGTGCCGCCGCCCACCGCGCGGATAACTACGCCGTACGCCTTTGATGCCAATGCCACCATGACACCGCGACGACGGCGACCACAGCGGCGACGATGAGAACGGCCAGCAACGCCGAATTCTCGATCCACGCGATCGCGGGAATGCCGAGCGCCATGATCACGCCGAGCAGACAAACCTGCCACGACAGCACCTGAATGCCCGCGGTGAACGTGCCCAAAGCGCAGCAAGGTGAAAATCGCCAGCGCGGTCGTCTGCGCGGTGAAAATGCGCTGCACGCTCGACAACAGCAGAATGTTCATGACCAGGAGAAACGCGATCCAGTGCAGCGCCTGCGTCACCACGAGCCGCAATCGCCCGGTCCTGTCGGCCGCCTCCTGCCATCCGGACGCGATGCAAACGAGCGCGATGATCGGCGCGAGAATCTCCCAATAGCCGGCGATCGGTTGTTTGGAAAAGCTGGTATAGGCGACGCCGGCGATGGTCAGGATCAGCACCAGCGTGAACGGCAGCTCTCTGATCCAGAAGCTGACGTGATGCGCAGCATGCGGCGCTCCGACGTGCGGAACGCTTATCGGCGCCGCGTGCGGATCATTCTCTGCGCTCGTCATCAATTCTGCTCCGGGTTCGCGGCGGTGCGGCCAAGCCCGCCGCAATAGATCACATGATGGCGGGGCGGCGCCACTGCGTTTTTACCGCATGGGTTCCGCAAATTTTCGACCGTGATGCCCGCGCCGCGGACGCCGGCGTCGGCGGTACGCGCGATCACGGCTGCCATGGGAAAGACGCCACCCGATTACCGGCTCCGGTGCCACAATACGGTTGCTTGATAAAGTTTACGCCAAATTTGCCCGCCGGCGCACGCCTATTTGTATCAGTTGTCGTTGGCAATGTGGATGGAGCGTAGCGATCAGGGAATTGCTCCATGTGCAGGGATTGCGCCGGCAATCTGTTCGGTTCGATCGGGATCAAGCCGCCGCAAATGACGCGGCGGACGTTCGCGGCGGTGGCCGTCGGGGCGATGGGTGCCGGCCTCACCGCGCCGGCTCGGGCGGCGGCGGGGTCCGACAGCGATGTGATCTTTCGCGGCGGCTCGGTCATTCCGCTCTCCGGCGGCAAGCGTTATGCCGAGGCGCTGGCGGTATCGGCTGGCCGCATCGTCGCCGTCGGCAGCGAGGCCGAAGTCGCGCAGCGCAAGGGCGCATCGACCCGCGTGGTCGATCTCGATGGCCGCACCCTGCTGCCGGGCTTCATCGATCCGCATCAGCACACCGTCACCGGGGCGCTGGTTGCCGCCGTATTCACCGAGATCGGTTACACGGCGTACAAGACGCGCGCGGCGGTGATGAGCGCGCTACGGCAACGCGCGGCGCAAACGCCGCCCGGCAAGTGGCTGCTGTTCGCCGATTTCGACAATCTGCTGCAGGGCGGCGACCTGTCGAAGGCCGAACTCGACGCGATATCCACCGACCATCCGATCCTCGTCTATTACATCAACATGCATACCGCGACGGCGAACAGCGCCGCTTTGCAAGCCGCGGGCGTGACGGAAAACACCGGCCCCCTGCCCGGCGGCGGCCGCTTCGGCCGCAATCCGGACGGCACGCTCAACGGCATGGTCTACGAGGAGACCGCGCTGAAGAAGTTCATGATCGGCTTTCCGAAGATCACGCCGGAGCTTGCCGGGCGCGCCACCATCGATTGGCTCAAAAAGAACGCCGCGGTCGGCAATACCACGGTACACGAAGCCGGCGTGCTGGTGTTCGGCAATATCCTCGAAGGCTATCAGCGGGTGGCGACGCAGTCGCCCTGCCGCGCCAGCATCAGCCTGATGTTCGAATCGATGGACAAGGCCGAACCCTACAAGGCCTACGGCTATGGCGCGCGCGCGACGCAGGTGCCCGATTCGCTGTTGTCGCTCTATGCGATGAAGATCGTCGGCGACGGCTCCAACCAGACCAAGACCGCCGCGCAGACGGTGCCTTATCTGCACTCGAGCGAAAAGGGCCGGCCCAATTTCGACGCGGCCGAGTTGAAGCGCATGGTCGCCGAGGTCAAGGCGGCTGGCTGGCCGATCTCGATCCACTGCAACGGCGATGCGACGCTCGATATCGCGCTCGACGCCATCGAAGACGGCCTACGGCGCCAATCCGACGACCGGGGTCAACCGCATCGAACACTGCACCATCGCGCGGCCCGACCAGATTACGCGCATGGTCAAGATCGGCGTGCAGCCGAGCTTTCTGATCAACCACGTCTTCTACTACGGCGCCGCCTACCGCGACGACCTGTTCGGCCCGGAGCGCGCCGAGCGGATGGACGCCGCGGCGGATTTCATCAAGGCCGGATCGCCCTTCACGCTGCACACCGATGCGCCATGCTCCAATATCGGCACGTTGCAGAACATCCAGACCGCGGTAACCCGCCGCTGCCATGTCGACGGTTCGATCGTCGGCGCGGCGCAAGCGATTTCGCTCACCGATGCGCTCAAGGCCGTGACCATCCATGCCGCCGGCCAGATCGGGATGGCGGAGCGGATCGGGTCGCTGCGAGGTCGGCAAGGAAGCCGATCTGACCATCCTGGAAAGCGACCCCTACAAGGTCGATCCCGACGCAATCATGGACATCAAGGTGAGCGAGACCTGGGTGGCTGGACGGAAAATGCACGGCGGCCAAGCCTAGCGCCGCAAGGCCTACCCGCTCCAAGCTTAGCTACGGCACCAGCCGCCGCACGCTGGTGATCGCGCTGCCGGCGTCCCGGATGCGGGCAATGGCCTCGGCGATCGGCTCAATGGCGACGGCCATGTGGAAAGCGTTGGCGTGAAGAAAACTTTCGTCGTCGCGTACGATGGCGACGTGGCCTTTCCAGAACACGAGATCGCCGCGCCGCAGATCGGTGCCGTCTTCCATCATGGCGACCGGCACGCCGAGCGCGCGTTCCTGCATGTCGCTGTCGCGCGGACAAAAAACGCCGCAGGCCGATAGCGCGACTTGCACCAGGCCCGAGCAGTCGAGCCCGAGCGCGGTCTTGCCGCCCCACAGATAAGGCACGCCGAGGAAGCGTTCCGCCACGGCGACGAAATCCGCTTCATACGCGTCGATAGGCGCGAGATGCGCCATCGGCACATAGCCGCCCGCGAACGTCACCGCCATGCGGTCCTTGACATGCGCGATCGCAAGGCGCGCGCCGAGCGGCAGCGCCTCGATCGGAGGCTGTTTGATCGCGGGAGCGGGGAACACCAAGGTCCGCAGCGCCGCGACCTTGTGCGTCGCCGGCGCGCCGGGCGTGGCGAGCGCGTTTGCCGGCAGCCAGCCGACATAGCCGTCGGCGGCGAGCTGGCCCCAGGCCCAGCCCTCGGCATCGGTGTCGTAGATCGTGACGCGCTCGCCCTTGAGCGCTTCGGTCAACAATGACGCATCGGGCACCGGCTCGGCGCGCAGCGGCGCCTGCGGCGCCACGACTTCGCAGACGCGGCCCTCGACATAGCGCGCCGCGGCCACGCGGCCTTCGAGTTCCTTGGCCGCGAGATCGGCGCGGGCCGGCGTCACGCGGGGATCGAACGGGCGCATCGCTTAAAGTCCGCCTAGCCGTAGCGCGCGGCGAGCAGCGCATACAGCGCGCGCGCCGCCTGGCACTCGGCGCCTTCGGGCCGGCCCGGCTTCGCCGTCGGCGTCCAGGCGAAAATGTCGAAATGCAGCCAGGATTTTGCCGTCACGAACCGCCGCATGAACAACGCCGCGGTAACGGCGCCGGCCTGGCCGCCGGTGCCGACATTGTTGATATCGGCGACCTTGGAATTGAGCATGGTCTCATAAGGCCGCCACAGCGGCAGCCGCCACAGCGGATCGTTCTGGGCGACGGCGTGGCTCGTCAGCTCGGCGGCGAGTTCGTCATCGTCGGTGAAGAACGGCGGCAACTCGGGACCGAGCGCGACCCGCGCCGCGCCGGTCAGCGTGGCGAAGTCGGCGATCAGCGCCGGCTTATCCTCGTCGGCGAGCGCGAGCGCATCGGCGAGGACGAGGCGGCCTTCCGCATCGGTGTTGCCGATCTCGACGGTGAGGCCCTTGCGCGAGGTGTAGATGTCGCGGGGGCGGAACGCGGCGGCGGAAATCGAGTTCTCGACCGCCGGAATGAGGACGCGCAGCCGCAGCTTGAGCTTGCGGTCCATGATCATGTGCGCGAGCGCCAAGGCCGTCGCGGCGCCGCCCATGTCCTTCTTCATGTTGAGCATGGAAGCCTCGGACTTGATGTCGAGGCCGCCGGTGTCGAAGCAGACGCCCTTGCCGACGAGCGTCACGCGGGGGTTTTTGTCGTCGCCCCATGACAGATCGATCAGCCGCGGCGGCCGTTCGGCGGCGCGCCCGACCGCATGGATCAGCGGGAAACTTTTTTCCAGCTCCTCGCCGAGGACGACGTTGATGGTGGCGGCATGACGGCTGGCGAGCTTGCGCGCGGCGTGTTCGAGCTGGGGCGGCCCCATATCGTTCGCCGGCGTGTTGATGAGGTCGCGCGCCAGCGTCACCGCGTCGACGATGCGTTCCACGTCCGCCCGATCGAAACTCGCCGGCAAGTCGAGCTTGACGTTGCTTCGGTCCGACTTGCGGTAGCGCGCGAAGCGGTAGGCGCCGAGCGCGAAGGCGAGCACCGCGAGACGGACATCATGCGGATCGTTCGCGAACCGATAAATTCCCGCCGGCAATTGCGGCGCAAGGCGCCCGGGCTGAAACAAATCCTTCGGCTCATCGGCGCCTTCGAGCCCGAACAAAACGCCGGACAGCCCGCCCTTGCCCGGCAGCAGCAACTGGCGCCCGGCCTTGGGCTCGAACCCCGCCGCGTCGGCGAAGCTCACGGCATCCGCGTCGAGCCGCCGGCGCAGTTCGGGATAGCTCTTGGCCGTGACGAACCAGATCGGCACGGCGTCCGCGGCTTTGTCGGTGACGAAAATCGTCTCCATCGCGATGTCCATCCGCTTCACGCGCCGATCATGCTCCGCCGTCCGACGCGCTGATGCCTGACGCCGTAGAACGCGTAAATCAACAGCCCGATGACGAGCCAGATGCCGAACCGCAGCCAGGTGTCGAGCGGCAGGCCGAACATCAGGAACACCGAGAACGTCGCGCCGAGCGGCGCGATGACATGGACCGCGGGTGCCCGAAAGCCGCGCGGCAACTCGGGCTGCGTGAAGCGCAATACCAACACGCCCGCGCACACGATCGCGAAGGCGAACAAGGTGCCGATGCTGACCAGTTCGCCGACGAGCCCGATCGGCAGCAGCCCGGCGAGCACCATCACCACGGCGCCGGTGATGATGGTGGTGATATAGGGCGTGCGGAAGCGCGGATGGACGTGGCCGGCGGCGGGCGGCAACAGGCCGTCGCGCGCCATCGAATAGAAGATGCGCGGCTGCGCCAGCAGCATGACCAGAATGACCGACGTCAGCCCGAAGATGATGCCGAGCTTGACGATCGGCGCGAGCACGTGCAGCCCGACCGCGTCGATGCCGACGGCGATCGGATCGGGCACGTTGAGCTGGTCGTACGGCACGATGCCGGTGAGCACGAAGCCGACCACGACATAAAGGACCGTGCACAACGCAAGCGAGCCCAGAATGCCGATCGGCATGTCGCGTTTCGGGTTCTTGGCTTCCTGCGCCGCCGTCGATACCGCGTCGAAGCCGATATAGGCGAAGAACACCACCGCCGCGCCGCGCACGACGCCGCTCAGGCCGAACGCGCCGGGGCCGATATTGGGCGGAATGAAATTGCCGGCCGGGTTGGCTGCCGTCACCCAATGCGCCATCGTCACGAACGGCGCCGCCGCGACGATGAAGACGACGATGACCACGAGCTTGATGGCGACGATGAAATTGTTGGCGCGCGCGGATTCACGCACGCCGACGACGAGCAGCGCCGAGATTCCGGCGATGACCACCATGGCCGGCACGTTGAGGAGCGCGCCGGTCGCCTGCCAGACGTGCGTCGTGCCGTCATAGGCGAAGGGAGAGCCGGCGAAGGCGGACGGCACGGCGATGCCCCAGTCCTTGAGAAAACTCACGACATAGCCCGACCAGCCGATCGCCACCGTGGTGGCGCCGACGGCATATTCGAGGATCAGATCCCAGCCGATGATCCAGGCGACGATCTCGCCCATCGTGGCGTAGGCGTAGGTGTAGGCGCTGCCGGCGATCGGCACCGTCGAGGCCATCTCCGCATAGCAAAGACCGGCGAAGGCGCAGGCGAACGCGCCGAGCACGAACGACAGCGTGATTGCCGGCCCGGCATTGGCCGCGGCGGCGTGTCCGGTCAGCACGAAGATGCCGGCGCCGATGATGGCGCCGACGCCAAGCGACATCAGATTGAGGGCGGACAGCGTGCGCTCGAGCGGCACGCCGTCATGGGTCGTCAACGCCTGCACCTGCGGATCTTCCGCCTCCGCCTGCAGCGCCTCGATCGATTTGCGCGCCCAGATGTTGGTCATTGCGAATAATTCCTGAAGTTTACAATCCCGCCGCCGCCAGCGCCGCGGCCTGACGCTCGGCGACGCTTTGCAACGTAAAATTCTCGAAGGCTTCGTTGAACAGACGATAGAAGTTGAGTTCCGCGTGCAGGTGCAGGAACACCGCGCCCAATCCGATCGCGGCACGATCCATGAACACGAATTCGCGCGGCACCGTCACCGGGCCTTTTTGCTTGAGCGCCTGATGTACGCGGAAGGCTTCGCGCCGGCCATAGGCCGACGGCGCCACGCCGTCGGCGATGGTGCGGACGCGGTCGTCGAGCAGCGGCGCATAGATGAAGCGCGCCCAGATGTTGAGCGTGTCGATGAGATCCCGCGACAGCCGGCGAAAGCCCCAGGTCTCGTAGGCGTGGACGACGAGGTCGTCGTCGCCGCGCTCGAGGCCGTGATAAAGATCGACCACACCGCCGACGAATTTGGTCGGAAAGATGCGAACGCAGCCATAGTCGAGCAGATTGATGCCGGACGGCTCGCCGTCGCGCGCGAACACCGTGTAATTGCCGAGGTGCGGGTCGCCGTGGATGACGCCGAACCGGCTGAACGGAAACCACCAGGCGGTGAACATGGCGGTCGCGAGCGCGTTGCGCACGGCGAGCGGATCGTTCTTGTGCGCCAGCATGCGCGTGCCGTCGAGCCAGTCGAGCGTCAACAGGCGTCCGGTCGAGAGCTCGGGCCACGCGCGCGGCACGCGGACGCTGTCGACATCGGCGAGCATGGCGCGATAGAGCGCGACGTGCTTGGCCTCGCGCCGGTAGTCCAATTCCTCGCGCACGCGCGCGCCGATCTCCTTGCCGATCTCCGAGGTGTCGATCGCGCTGTCGAGCCGGCGGCGGATCGCAAGCAGCCATTGGAGCTGCTGCAAGTCGGCTTCGACCGCCGACTGCATGTCGGGATATTGCAGTTTGCAGGCGAGTTCAGCGCCGTCATGCGCGCGGGCGCGATGCACCTGGCCGAGCGAAGCGGCCGCGGCGGGATGGTGCTCGAAGCTCGCGAATTTCGTCTGCCAGTCGGGACCGAGCTCCGCGCTCATGCGCCGCTTGACGAAGGCCCAGCCCATCGGCGGCGCCTCGCTCTGCAGCTTCTGCAATTCGGCGGCGTATTCGGGCGGCAGGAGATCGGGAATGGTCGCCATCAATTGGGCGACCTTCATCAGCGGCCCTTTGAGATTGCCGAGCGCGCCCGCGAGCGCCGCCGCCTCGCCGGCCCGGTCGGGCGTACCGCCGAGCATGCGGCGGCCGGCATAGCGCGCCGCGACGCCGCCGACATTGGCGCCGACCCGCGCATAGCGCGCGGCGCGGGCGGTGAGGCGGTTCTTCTCGCGGTCGGTGGGCATGGTCAGTCCTGCCGTCAATTGCAAGATAAGCGTTTCAGGGCACAATCCCAGGCGCATCCAAGGGCGTCAGATGATCGCCAATCCAGCGCGCCAATGCCTCCTCGGTTATCTCCCCGGCGGCAAGGCTGAGAACAATCGCCGTCGCCTCCTCCTGAGGCGCATCAAGATCAAGCCGGTTAAGTCCGAGAAACACGATCATCGACGCCAGCGCCGTACGCTTGTTGCCGTCGATGAATGGATGATTGCGCGCAATGCCGAACCCGTAAGCCGCTGCAAGTTCGGCAAGACCGGTTTCGCCGTAGGCGAATTTGTTGACCGGTCTCGCCAGTGCGGATTCTAAGAGACCGATATCGCGGATGCCGTCGGCTCCGCCAAAGAGAGAAAGTTGCTCGGCGTGGAAGTCCAGAACGATGTCAACGTCGAGCCATTCCGGCTCGCTCATTTCGCCAGTGCCCGATAGGTATCGGCGTATTTGCGAAACGACCGCCGCGCAATCTCCATCGCCTTGGCGTGTTTCGGATCGTAAGGCGTCAGCTTCAGACCACGCTCGGTCTGCTCGACGACGTGAAGCTTATCGCCTTCGCTGAGCTTGAGACGCGCCAGCAGTTCCTTCGGCAGGATCAACCCGGTCGAATTGCCGATTTTCCGCACCTGAAGCACGTAGCCTTCGGGTTCAGGCGGGGCTGTCCGATCATTCATGGCGCGATTTCCCTGTGTTATACATTTCGTATAACATCGGCGGGCCACGCGTTCAATAGCGGGCTGGCCCGCGAAATAACTCACGCGAGCCGCAAGGCGTTGCAACCCCTCCAATTCCTCGGAAAAGGCTCGCGATGCTCACTCCGTCGCGCCTATTTTCGTGCGCCCACTCGGCGCGGCATCGCCTGCGCGCAACCGGCCGAGAAAGGCTAAGCTGCCTTCTCCAAGGTCCTTCTGGTGATGTCCCTCGGCCGTCCACGATCGTGGCTTCTAACCTGCGCGTGTGCCGGATTTGTGACTGCAGATTCCACAGCCGGCGCGGCCGTCGTCTCCGGGAGCTTGAACAAAGCGACGCGCTCCGCCATGTCCGCCGATTGATGCTCGAGATGCTTCGCCGTCGCCGCGTTCTCCTCCACGAGGGCCGAATTCTGCTGCGTGGCCTCGTCCATCTGCGACAGCGCCTTGTTGATTTGCTCGAGGCCGTTCGCTTGATCGGCGCTCGCCGTCGCAATGTCGGAGACGATATCGGTCACCTTCTTGATAGAATCCAAAATCTCGGCGAGCGATGTGCCGGCACGGTTCACCAGCGCGACCCCCTCCTGAACCTGTTCGGAACTGGTGTTAATCAGGTCCTTGATGTCCTTGGCCGCCTGCGACGACCGCTGCGCCAAGGTTCGCACTTCGGACGCCACCACGGCAAAGCCTCGCCCAGCCTCCCCGGCACGGGCTGCCTCCACCGCGGCGTTGAGCGCCAACAGGTTGGTCTGCCGCGCGATCTCGTCGATCACGCCGATAATGTTGGAGATCTTGTGCGAGGAGTTCTTCGATCCGCGACATGGCCTTGACCGTGTCCGCCACCACGGCGCCGCCGCGATCGGCCACCTTGCGCGTGTCGGCTGCGAACCGATTGGCCTGCTGCGCGTTGTCGGCATTCTTTTTCACGGTTTCCGCGATCATCGCCATCGAGGCGGACGTCTCGTCCAGGCTCGCGGCCTGCTCTTCGGTCCGCTGCGAAAGATCGGTCGTACTGGTGACGATTTCCGCCGCGGCGTTGGACACGTCGTGCGCCGCGGACATGATCCCCGACACTATGCCCGCCAGCGATTCGCGAGTCTTGTTGAGCGACACCAGCAATCGGCCGATCTCGTCGCGGCGGTTGGTTGAAATCGGCGCGGTGAAGTTGCCGCTCGCGATTTCTTCCGAGAGCGCCATGGCACTGTAAATCGGGCGGCTGAACGAAGCCGCTATGCCGAACGCCATCGCCAAGCCCGCCAGCATGACGGCGACGCCTGCAACAGTCAGTCGCATTTTTGATTTTGCCGCCGCCGCCTCGGCGTCCGACCTGAAATTAAATCCGTAAGCGCCGGCGTTTTCGGCAATGAGGTCGAGTGCCTCGCCTACGGCATTGCCTTTGGAAACTACCATCTCCGGCAGCGGAAGTTCGGTTACTCCGCCCTTCGGCGGCTTCAAATACCGCATGCCATTATTGTACCAATCTTCAGCGAGCGGCAAAATCTTGTCGAGCCCCCGATCGAATCCCGGCACGCTTCCGATCCGCTCCTTCACGACGCCGATGTCGGCAACGAGCTGTTTCATCGAACCGTCGATCGACGCCAGTTCCGCCGCCGTTACCGGTTCGTGCAGAACCACCGCTTTCTCGATCGTTCGTCTCGCCCTTGCGAAATCGAGCTGCGCCGACCGGGCGTAATTCACTCCCATCATCGGACCGTCGTAAAGTCCGACAACAAGCGAGTTCGCGGACGAAATCAGCAAAAATCCGTAGCCTGCAACGCCGGCGGCAAGAAGAACCGTGACACTGAATGCCAGTAGCAGCTTGAGACGAATGGACATGCGGTGACTCTCTGGAAGTCGGTCAGTTGACGACTTTCACGACCATTTTCATCGACGGATGTATCGCGCAAATGATCGGAATCTCGCCGGCGGTATTGAACGTAACCGGTGTCGACGTTCCGGGCGCCAGCAGGCCGAGATTGAAGCTATTTTCCGGCGCGGTGGAAAGAACGTTGTGGGCCACAACGTCGTCGTTCACGAATACGATCGTATCGCCGGTCTTGATCGTGATCTCGAACTCGGAGAAGACTTTGCCCTTCTCCGTGATCGTGTGCTGCCCGCCGTATGCTGCCGCCGCCACGACAGCCACGGCCCCGCCGGCGACGAACGCTGCAATAAGCTTGAAACCCTTCATTTCGATCTCCTTTGTTATCGCGGCAACACCGGCACAGTCATTGCATCGGTGTCGCCAGTAAGCGTACGCAAAAAGGCCACCAGGTCGGCTTTTTCCTCACTGGTCAAGCCCAGCGGCCTGATGAGTTCCGACCTGCTCTCGCGCGGCACGCCGCCACTGTCGTAATGCTCGACAACGGCCTCCAGGGTGGCGATCGAACCGTTGTGCATGTAAGGCCCGCGCAGCGAGATTTCGCGCAGACCGGGCGTCTTGAAGGCGTGCTGGACCTTGGGAACGTTCTGCAGGAACGCTCCGCGGCCGATGTCGTCGTCGGACAGGCCGATGTCGTGAAAGCTGTCGTCGCTGAAACGCCAGCTGCTGTGACAGAGGCTGCATTGCCCCTTGTTGTTGAAAACGACGAATCCGCGCTTGGCGTTCTCCGAAATCGCTTTGTCGTCGCCCTCGACCCAGGCGTCGAACGGTGCGCGAGCGGACACCACGGTACGCTCGAACGTCGCGATGGCGCGGGCGACATTTTTCGCGCTGATTTCCTGACCCGGAAACGCGGCGTCGAAAAGCGGCTTGTAATCCGGGATCGCTTTCAGTCGCGCCAGCATCTTATCGAGCGGAAGGGCCATTTCGGCGTCCGCCTGGATCGGTCCGAGCGCCTGTTCTTCGAGCGAACCCATACGGCCGTCCCACATGAATATCTGACCGTAGGCGGCGTTTATGATCGTCGGCGAGCGCCGGCCCAACGTCTTCATCAAATGACCGACGCCTTTTGGCTGGCCGTCGCCCCAAGCGTAGCCCGGATTGTGACACGATTCGCACGACAGTAGACGACCCGCCGACAGCCGCGTGTCGAAATAGAGCTTCTTGCCGAGTATCGCCTTTTCGACCTCGTAAGGATTGTCTTTAGGAAACGGAATCGATTGCGGCCGGCGATATTCGGCGCGCAACTTGTCCGCCGACTGCGCCGCCGGTTTGACAATTCCGACGCTGCTGGTTTTCCCGACGAGGGCCGCCGCTTCGGCGCGTGTCGTCGCCACAACGACCGCAGCGGCAATAAGCGTGGCGGTGACGAGTCTGATCGAACTGCCAAACATGCCCGTGCCCCCACACCTGGCAAAGAACGGGGCATTATCTGTGAAAAGGTTTTACTAAATAATAAACGATTACTTATGTTTATCTTCGTGTGGTTTTATTATATTTATTGTCGTTTTATTTTATTGTCTTCAATTATCAGATTCGAGAATCTGCCATCTTTTAGTTGCAGAACAAAACAAAAAGTTGTGAATTTTTCGTCTCCGGTCGACGCGTCTACACCGCTCCATCCAACCGCTCCAATTCCTCGATCATCCGCTCGATCACCCCCAGCCCGCCGTCCCAGAACGACGGGTCGCGCGCGTCGAGCCCGAACGGGGCGAGCAGCTCGGAATGATGCTTGGTGCCGCCGGCGGCGAGCATGGCGAGGTAGCGCTCGGCAAAGCCGTCGGCGGCGTGCTCGTAGACGGCATAGAGCGAGTTCACCAGGCAATCGCCGAAGGCATAGGCATAGACGTAGAACGGCGAGTGGATGAAATGCGGAATATAGGCCCAGAACGTCTCGTAGCCGGGCTTGAGTTCGATCGCCGGCCCGAGACTTTCGCGCTGCACGTCGAGCCATAGTTCGCCGATGCGCGCGGCGGTGAGTTCGCCGTTCTTGCGCTCGGTGTGGACGGCGCGCTCGAAACTATAGAACGCGATCTGCCGCACCACCGTGTTGATCATGTCCTCGACCTTGGCGGCGAGCATGGCCTTGCGCTCTTTCTTGTCGCGCGTGGCGGCGAGGAGTTTCCTGAACGTCAGCATCTCGCCGAACACGCTCGCGGTCTCGGCGAGCGTGAGCGGCGTCGGCGCCATCAGCGCGCCGTTCGGCGCCGCCAGCACCTGATGCACGCCGTGGCCGAGCTCGTGCGCGAGTGTCATCACGTCGCGCGGCTTGCCCTGATAATTGAGCAGCACGTAAGGATGCGCCGACGGCACGGTCGGATGGGCGAAGGCGCCGGGCGCCTTGCCCGGCCGCACCGGCGCGTCGATCCAGCGCTCGTCGAAGAACCGCTCGGCGATCGCCGCCATTTTCGGCGAGAACGCGCCATAGGCGGTGAGAACCGTGTTCCTCGCCTCGATCCAGCCGACGGTTCGCGTCGCGACCTGCGGCAGCGGCGCGTTGCGGTCCCAATGCGGCAGCCGCTTCTTGCCGAACCAATGCGCCTTCAGCGCATAATAACGGTGCGACAGCCGCGGATAGGCGGCGCGCACGGCGGCGACCAGAGCATCGACCACTTCGCGCTCGACCCGGTTGTCGAGATGCCGGGCGTCGGCGATGTCGGCAAAGCCGCGCCAGCGGTCGGAGATTTCCTTGTCCTTGGCGAGCGTGTTGGTGATGAGCGCGAATTGCGCGATGTTATTCTGGAAGGTGTGCGCCAGCGCGTTCGCGGCGGCCTTGCGTTTTTCACCCGAACGGTCCTGCAACAGGTTCAAGGTCGGCTCGATCGCGAGCGACTTGCCGCCGACCTTGAAACGCAGATTGGCGATGGTCGCGTCGAACTGCCGGTTCCAGGCCGAGTAGGCCGTCATCGATTTTTCGTGAAACAGCTGCTCGACGCGGTCTTCGAGCTGATAGGGCCGGTAGCGCCGTACGTCCTCGAGCCAGGGCCGGTAATGGTCGAGCGCCGGATCGGCCATCGCGGCTTCGAGCAGCGCGTCGTCGATGCGGTTCAATTCGAGCGTGAAGAACAGAAGGTGGGTCGAGGCCGCGGTCAGCCGCTCCTGCACGTCGCCATAAAACTTGGTGCGCGCCGGATCGACCGTGTCGCCGGCATGGACGAGCCCGGCATAGGAGCCGAGCCGGCCCATCAGATCGTCGAGCGCCTCGTAGCGCCGCAGCGCCTCGGCGAGCGCAGCGCCGGCCGTGGGCGAAGCCGCGATACCGGCGAGCTTGCCCTTGTACGCATCCTCGAACGCGACGCTCTCGACATCGGCGCGATCGAGATCGCGCTTGACCGCCGGGTCGTCGAGCCCGGCGTAAAGGTCGGCGAGATTCCACTCCGGCAAGGCGCCGAGCGCGGATTTCGGCTTCGCCGCGGCGCGGCTGGCGGGGCGTTTGGCGGGAGCCTTTTTCGGGGATTTCGCGGGACGGGGCATGCGATTTTGATCCTTACCGGCAATGATGTGGGCATTGGCGGTCGCAACTCAAGCCGACCAACGCGAGGCGACTAATCCAGCCGCATTTCCGCGTCAAAAGTGGCTTTCTCATGCCTTGACTTACCAGGCGCGTAAGGCACTCTCGTATCGGTTGCAGAGGGCGCCGGAATGGCGGACGGCACGGCGAAGCCGGTCATTTTTATCAGCTATAGCCATAAGGACGAGCCGGAGCATCCGCGCGACGGCGAAATCCAGTGGCTCAGTTTCGTGCGGACTTTTCTTCAGCCGGCGGTGAAGCACGGAGTATTCGATCTTTGGGTCGATCAGCACATGTCGGGCGGCACTGACTGGGACCCCGAAATCGAGAACAAGCTTCGTGCGTGCGACATCTTCATTCTCTTGGTCTCAGCCAATTCGATGGCGTCCGACTACATCATCGATAAAGAGATCGCGATTATTCGCGAGCGCCAGGCGAAAGGCGAACCGGTTCATTTCTATCCTTTGCTGCTGACGCCGACACCGAAGGCAGGCCTCGACAAGGTCAAAGACAAGAACCTGCGCCCGCGGGATGCCAAGCCGTTTTCCGGCTACTCATGGCATGATCGCGCGCAGCACATGACCGATGCCGCAGATGAGATCGCGGCATTGGTCGAAAAAATCGCGGAGCGAAAAACTGCCGAGCGGCCAACCACTCCGATTGCAAGGCCGGCCTACGTTCACATCACCGGCCTGCCCGAAACTGCCTACGAACGTCTCGTCGGCCGCGACGATGAACTGAAGCGCCTCGACGATGCGTGGGCTGATCCCAAGACCAATATCCTCTCGCTCATCGCCGAAGGCGGCGCGGGCAAGTCGGCGCTGGTCAACGAATGGCTCAAGCGATTGCAGGCCGACAATTATCGTGGCGCCGAAGCGGTGCTCGGCTGGTCGTTCTACAGCCAGGGCTCGAAGGAGCGCGCGACTTCGGCGGAGGAATTCCTCAACTGGGCGCTCGACAAACTCGGCATCAAGCTTGACGACGACCAGCGCCAGCGCCAAGGGCGAGGCGATCGCCGAGGCAATGGCTAAGCGCCGCGTGTTGCTGGTGCTCGACGGCGTCGAGCCGCTGCAGCACGGCCTCGACGGCAGCAGGGCGAGCTGAAAGACGCCGGCCTGCGCGCCCTGCTGCGGCGCTTTGCGTCAACGCCGCCGGGGCAGCCGCACGGCCTGATCGTGCTGACTAGCCGGCTCGCGGTCAAGGATATTGCCCGATGGCAGAACGATGCTGCGCCGGTCGAGTCGATGTCGAGAACCTGTCGGACGAAGCCGGCGCGGCGTTGCTCCGCGACAACGGGGTGTGGGGCACCGACAAGGAGCTGAAAGCCGCGGCGCACGATTTCGGCGGCCATCCGCTTGCGCTCGGCCTGCTCGCAAGTTTCCTCAAGGAAACCCAGACCGGCGACGTGCGCCGGCGCGATCACATCCGCGCCTTCTTCGCCGATCCGGAAAACCCACGTCACGACCACGCCAAGCGCGTGATGGAATCATACGAGAAGGAGTGGCTTGCCGGCCAGCCCGTGCTGCTCGCGATCATGCACATGGTCGGCCTGTTTGACCGGCCGGCAAGCGGCGATTGCCTCAATGCGCTGCGCTGCCAAGCCTGTGATCGAGGGATTGACCGACGAAATCGTCAATCTCGACGACAACGAATGGCAGCGCGCGGTGACCCGGCTCCGTGAGGTCCGGCTTCTGTTACCGAGGGACCCGACAACGCCCGATGCGCTCGATGCCCATCCGCTGGTGCGCGAGTGGTTCGGCGATCGGCTCAAGGCGACGAACGAGGAGGCCTGGCGCGCCGCCCACGGCCGGCTCTACGAGCACCTGCGCGACACGACCAAAGAAGGCGACACGCCGACGCTCGAAGACCTCGCGCCGCTCTACCAGGCCATCGCTCACGGCTGCCGCGCCGGCCGCCACCAGGATGCGCTGGACGAGATTTACGCGGACCGCATCTGCCGGCGTCGGCCCGACGGCGAGATCGAGTTCTATGCCAGCATGAAGCTCGGCGCCGTCGGCAGCGACCTGGCGGCGTTGTCCTGGTTCTTCGACAAGCCCTACGCAACGCCCAGTGGCCGCGCTGACGCCGGCGACCCAGTCCTGGGTGCTCGGAGAGGCAGCCCTCGCCTTGCGCGCGCAGGGACGGTTGGCCGAGGCGCTGCCGGCGATGCGCGTGGCGCTTCGGAAGGACGAGGACGAGCAAGACTGGCGTTACGCCGCGATCACCGCGTCCAACCTCAGTGAAGCCGAGCTGCTCGCCGGCGAGGTCGCCGCCGCCGTGGCGACGGCGGAACAATCCGTCGCCCATGCCGACCGCAGCGGCGATGAATTTCTGATACTGACTAGCCCGCGTACGACCTATGCCGATGCCCTGCATGCCGCTGGCCGGCGCGAGGCGGCCGCGCAAGCATTCGCCGACGCCGAGCGGCGGCAGAAAAAATGGCAGCCCGCATATCCGCTGCTCTATTCCCTGCAAGGCTATCGCTATTGCGACCTGCTGTTGGCCAAGGGCGACCACGCTGCCGCGCACGCTCGAGCGGCGCCAAACTGTGGAATGGGCGAGGCCGCAGAAGTTGCTGCTCGACATTGCTCTCGACATGCTAACCCTCGGCCGCGCCGACCTCGGGCTAGCGCTGGCGTCCGGCAGCACTCACCCTTCATCAGCCACGGCGGGCCACGACGCATGCGCGCCGCCCGCGCCCATCTCAACGAGGCCGTCGACGCCCTGCGCGCCGCTGGGCAGAGCGATTATGTTCCTCGCGGCCTCCTCGCCCGCGCCACCTTCCGCCGCAGCATCGGCGATTGGGACGGCGCCGCGCGCGACCTCGACGAGGTCGAGGAGATCGCCGAGCCGGGGCCGATGCGGCTTTATCTCTGCGACATGGCGCTCGAACGCGCGCGGCTTGCGTTCGCGAAGATCGAGGCGTTTGCGCCGCTCAATGGGATGCTGGAGAAGGACAATCCGCCGAAGCCCTGCCGTGCCGAGCGCCGAGGAGATCGCGGAGTTGAAGAACGAGGCCGAGAAGCAGCTCGAGATCGCGGCCGATTACATCGAGACATGCGGCTATCACCGGCGCGACGAGGAACTGGCCGAGTTGCAGGCCGTGCTGCGCGGCGAGAAGAAATTCGCCGACCTGCCGCCGCGGGTGTGATGGACTTCCCGCCCCGTCTGCGTGCTCCCTCGCCCCGCTTGCGGGGAGAGGGTCGGGGTGAGGGGGCCTCTCCGCGAGTCTGAGCATTTTGGGGTATTTGCAGCGCGGTCGCTCCGCCGACAGCGCTCAAACTCGCGGAAACGCCCCCTCACCCGCCGCGCTTCGCGCGACGACCTCTCCCCGCGCGGCAGGGAGAGGTGGCTGCGGCGCAGCTTAATATGCTCTTAGTACCACTCCGCCAAGAAGCCGTGATACGAACAGTCATCAGCACAGAAGAGCGAAATTCCCATGCCGTCCATCAGACGTGTCGTGACCGGTCTTTCCGCGGACGGCAAGGCCGTCGTCACTCATGACGGGCCTGCGCCCAATGTCAAATATCGCCAGTCGAGCGGCATCACTTCCACGCTGGTGTGGATGACGGACGAGGCCCCCGCCGATAATGCCCGCCAGGATGATGCGGCGGATCGCGAATGGGGAACGGCGCCGCCGCCGTCCGGCACCATCTTCCGCATCGTCGACTTTCCGCCGCCCGCGGAAATCCCGGAGACCGTTTCCAACGAGGCCGTGCTAAAGGAGATGGGATTGACCGAGCATCCGCCCGCGGACGCCGCCGCGCGCAGCCCGTTCATGCATCGCACCAAAAGCGTCGACTATGCCATCGTGCTCGACGGCGAGATCGACATGCTGCTCGACGATTCGGAGGTTCATCTCGGCGCCGGCGATGTTCTGATCCAACGCGGCACCAATCATGCCTGGGTCAACCGCGGGACGCAGCGGTGCCGGATCGCCTTTGTGCTGATCGACGCGAAGTGATCGCCCCCTCGCCCCGCTTGCGGGGAGAGGGTCGGGGTGAGGGGGCCTCTCCGCGAGTCTGAGCGTTTCGGGGAATTTGAAACGCCGTCGCCCTGCCCGCAAAGCTCAGACTCGCGGAAACGCCCCCTCACCCGCCGCGCTTCGCGCGGCGACCTCTCCCCGCGCGCGGGGCGAGGTGAGTTGGCGGGTTAACACCCTCTTAATCCCCTCAGGCGACAGTGCCCCGAAACGGGACAGCGCGGGCCGCGCCGGCGGCCGAGGGACCAAACGAAATGGCCATACTCATTGCCGACGACGATCCGGTGCAGCGCCGGCTGCTGGAAGCCATGGTCCAAAAATTCGGCTATGAGGCGATCTGCGTCGATGGCGGCGACGCGGCGGCGGCGTTGCTGACCGGGCCCGACGGCGCGTCGATCGATTGCGTCATTCTCGATCTGGTGATGCCGGACCTCGACGGGCTCGGCGTCCTGGCGCGGCTGCGGCAGAACGCCATTACGGTGCCGGTGATCGTGCAGACGGCGCACGGCGGCATCGACAATGTGGTCTCGGCGATGCGCGCGGGCGCGGTCGATTTCGTCGTCAAGCCGGTCGGGGGCGAGCGGCTGCAAGTGAGTTTGCGCAACGCGCTCAACTTGAGCGCGCTCGAGGGCGAATTGGCGCGCATGAAGCACGCCCGCTCCGGCACGTTGGGCTTTGGCGACATCATCACCAAAAGCCCGGCGATGCAGGCGGTGCTGCGCATGGCGGAGAAGGCCGCGGCCTCCACCATTCCCGTCCTCATCGCCGGCGAATCCGGCGTCGGCAAGGAATTGATCGCGCGCGCCATCCACGGCTCGTCCGAGCGGCGGGCAAAACCGTTCGTCGCGGTGAATTGCGGCGCCATGCCGGAAAATCTGGTCGAGTTGATCCTGTTCGGCCACGAGAAGGGATCGTTCACCGGCGCCACCGAGCGCCACACCGGAAAATTCGTCGAAGCCTCCGGCGGCACCTTGTTGCTCGACGAGGTCGGCGAATTGCCGCCCGCGGCGCAGGTCAAGCTGCTGCGCGCCATCCAGGAGGGCGAGGTCGAGCCGGTCGGCGCGCGGCGGCCCGTGAAGGTCGACGTGCGCATCGTGTCCGCCACCAATCGCGACCTCATCGCCGACGTCAAAGCCGGCCGCTTCCGCGAGGATCTGTTCTACCGGCTGCACGTGTTTCCGATCACCGTGCCGCCGCTGCGGGCGCGGCCGGCCGACATCCCCGCTTTGGCGCGGCATTTTCTGGCGCGCTTTGCCGCCGAGGAAGGCAAACGCATCCGCGCCGTGACGCCGGAAGCGCTCGAGCTTCTCACCGCGTTCCGCTGGCCCGGCAATATCCGCCAGCTGGAGAATGCGGTGTTTCGCGCGGTCGTGCTGGCAGAGGGCGACAGCCTGGGCGTCGATGAGTTTCCGCAAATCGCCGCGCAAATCGCCGCGCAAGGTTCCGGCGAAAGCGGCGAGCCGGCGTCCGACGTAAGCAATGGAACCGCTCGACCCGTGGTTCGGCGAGCTGGATTTGGTGCCGACTCAGTTCGACGATCACGCGTCGGCCGCGCCCCCCGCGGCGATGCCGGTTGCGGCCGATCCAACCGACATGCTGCCGCTCCTCGACGCCGACGGCGACGTGCGTCCGCTCGATGCGGTCGAGGCCGACCTGATCCGGTACGCCATTACCCATTATCGCGGGCAAATGTCGGAAGTCGCGCGCAAGCTGCAAATCGGCCGCTCGACCCTCTACCGCAAGTTGGATGCCCTCGGTCTCAACCCCGGCCGCGGCGAAGCCGATGACGGCGCCGCGGCCGTGGCCGGGGAGCGACAGCAGCAAAAAATCGCATAATGTGATCGGCACCTGAGCCCGCGCGCCGGGACAAACCCGGCCGGCTGACGTAAAGTCAGCGCCGAACAGGACTTTGATCCGGCAACAAAAATGACCCAATTGGGGCCGACATTCCCCAAGCGGTGAGAGCTTTGCGATCGTTCGTTGGCCAATGACGCGTTGGCCGATTACTGGTTGGCCGATTACTGGTTGGCAATGACGCGATCGCGAGCTTGGAATTAAGGAGACATGCATGACCGGCGTCCGTCTCGATCGGTTTCTCGCTTCGACCGCGCTTGTGTTGGTGTTGTGCGCCGGCGGCGGATCATTTGCGGGACCCGCGGAACAGCCCGACGCGGCGCAAGTGGCTCCAGCTGCGGCGACCGTGACGGCGCCGGCGGACGACAGCGCCGCGCCGGCCGCGAAGACGGACGACGACGATCAGACCGAAGCCGCGACGCCCCCGGCCGCCACCGATAGCGCCAACGACTCGACGTCGACCGCGACCGCGCCGAACCCAGCCGGCGACCAAGACGGATCGTCACAGGACAAAGCCACCGCAGACAAGCCCGCACCGGATTCGGCCGAGCAGCCGGTCGCGCCCGCCGCATCGGCAACGCCGCCGACCACCCCGGCGCCGACCGAAAGCGCCGCCGCCGACAACGACAGCGCCGTCGCCGCGCAGTTGCGCGAACTCGCCAACGGCAAGTTCGACCACATCATCGGCGGCAAGAAGGAACGCGCGGGAATCGACGCCTTCTATTCCGCCCGCAATTACGCCCCGCTGTGGATCACCGACGGCAAGGCCAATGCGCGCGCCGGGGCGGCAAGCGCCTATCTCGGCCATGTCGACGCCGACGGCCTTGATCCGTCCGACTACCCGGTGCCGAATTTTGCTTCGCTGAGCGATCCGGCGGCGCTCGCCGAAGCCGAGATGCGGCTCTCGGCCACGGTCGTCACCTACGCGCACCACGCCGCGATCGGCCGCGTGCACTGGACCCGCGTCAGCGCCGATATTTCCTACGATCAGAAAGCGCCGGAACCGGCCGATGTCCTCGCCGCCATGGCGCAGGCCAAGGATGTCGCCGCCGCGCTCGACGGCTACGAGCCGCATTATCGCGACTATATCGCGCTCAAGGCCAAGCTCGCGGAACTCCGCGCCGGCAAGGAAGAGGCCGGCAAGACGCCGATCGCCGACGGCCCTGCGCTCAAGATCGGCGCGCCGGACGACCGCGTGCCGCAACTGCGTGCACGGCTCGGCCTGCCCGACCAAGGCAACACCAATTTCGACAAGCCGCTTGCCGAAGCGCTGAAGAAGTTTCAGCGCGAGTACGAGCTGAAACCGACCGGCACGCTGACCTCAGGCACGCTCGAAGCGCTCAACGGCAAGCAGCCGGAACGCCCGGTCGACACCATCATCGCCAACATGGAACGCTGGCGCTGGATGCCGCACGACCTCGGCGACACCTTCGTCATGGTCAATCTCGCCGACTTCCGGCTGCACGTCATGCATGACGGCAAGGAAGTGTGGACGACCCGGATCGTCGACGGCAAGCCGACCCTGCCGACGCCGATCATGAGCGCGGAGATGAAATACATCACCGTCAATCCGACCTGGAACGTGCCGCCCTCGATCGTCGCGCGCGAATACATGCCGGCGCTGCGGCAGGACCCGACCGTGCTCGAACGCATGGGGCTCACGGTGACGCGCAATCCCGACGGCACGGTCCACATCGCGCAGCCGCCGGGCGACCGCAACGCGCTCGGCCGCGTGCGCTTCAACTTTCCCAACAAATTCCTGGTCTACCAGCACGACACGCCGGACAAATATTTGTTCGCTTACGACAAGCGCGCCTACAGCCATGGCTGCATGCGGGTGCAGGATCCGGTGAAATACGCCGAGGTGCTGCTGTCGCTGGTGCGCCCGGGCGAGGGCTATACCGAGGAGCGCATCCGCCGGATGTTCGGCAACAACGAACAGGACATCCAGTTTCCGAAATTCCTGCCGGTGCACCTGACCTATCAAACGGCGTTCGTCGACGAGCACGGCGACCTGCAGTTCCGCGACGACGTTTATGGCCGCGACAAGGCGCTGCTCGCGATCCTCAAGAGCGACGAGCGCAAGGTCGCCGACATTCCGATCGAGCGCAAAGAGAACACGATCCGCCGCGAAGTTCTGGCGCTGCCGGATCAGCCCTCATTGTGGGGCGGGCACGGCTTCTTCGGCGGCGGTCCGTCGGCCGACAATGGCGGCGGCTTCTTCGCCCGCCTGTTCGGCAACCCGGCTCCCCCGCCGCCACCGCCTCCGGCGCGCCGCCACTCGGCGCAGCGCAAGTCGGATCAGCAGCGGCGAACGGAATTGCGGTAGGCGCGCGTGTCGCGTCAGTGCCGCGTCAGAATCTCGTAGGCCGCGAGCGCGATCTCGAACACGATCAGCACCACGATGATGAGCTCGAGCCGCAACGAGCGCGTGGTGTCGATCATGTCGGTGAGAAGCTTGGCCGTCTCCGAGATCACCGCGAGCTTGCGTGACAGCGCTTCGGCGCGCTCGTTGAGCTCGTATTCGTCTTCCAGACGCGCATAGAGCCGTTCCAGATCGGGCCGGTCCCACACCGCGTCCGGCTTGTCGCCGATAGCGACGCGGCCGGACAGGCGGTGCTGCACCAGGAGCGCGTTGCCGATGTGCTTGAGGATGGCGCGCCGGCCGCCGACCGCGCGGCCCTGCTCCGCAAGCTGGCGCGCGAACGGCTCCACCACCTCGACCACCGCCGACACCTCGCGTTCGTCGCGCGCCAGCGCGACGCTCTTTGCCAGCGCGTCGGCGATGACCACCATGTGTTCCGGCGTGATCGCCTTCACCTGGATCGGGCCGCCAGGCAGAATTTGTTCTTCGCTGTCGGGCGCGACCTCGATGGTGGCGATCTCCTCCTCGCGCAACGCCACCGGCCGCACGATACGGTCGCGCAGCCGCTGCAGCACCTCGTCCTCGTCGAGCAGCGACAGCCCGAACAGCACGACGACGCCGTAGCGAAAGATGGTGACGGCGCCGTCGTTGCCGGCGCGGAAGGTGAGCGGCGTGGCCGAAAGCACGTCGGTGCGTTCGAGCCCCGAGGTGTCGATGCGGTCGCCGAGCAACAGGGCACGCACCTTCCTGCGGGTCCGCACCGGCACGCTCTTCGGTTCGATCGCGGCTTCGGGCATGAGATTCTGGGCCATAAGATTTTGGGCCATAAGATTTTCACTCATGCGCTTTTCGGCCATGCTCCGGCCCGTTGAGGCACGAAACAGCGGCCGCCTGCGCCGGCTCGGTTATTTCCGCTTGCCGCGGACGGAGGTTTTGCGGGCTGCCTTTTTCGCGCGCGGGAGTTTGGCCGCGGCCTTGCGCTTCGATTTCGCCGCGCTCTTGGAGGCCTTTTTGGCAGCCTTTTTGGCGGCCTTTTTAGGAGCTTTCTTGGCGGCTTTCTTGGCGGCTTTCTTCGCCGCCTTTTTAGCAGCGCGCTTCGGCGTGCCCCCGGCCGCCTTTTTGGCGGCTGGCGGCTTTTTCGGCGCGGCTGTCGCTTTGCGGCGCGGGGCTGGGGCCTTGGCCACCGGCGCCACCGGCGTCTCGGCGGTCTCTTCATCGTCGGCAGCGAAGTAGACCGCCATCGGCTCGAAATAGTTCGATTGCCAGCCGCCCTCTTCGTAGCTCCGCTGCTCGTCCGGCACGTTGCTGTGCTCGAGCGTCAAGAGCGTACCGTCCTCCACCTCTTCCAGCGTGACGGTGATGATCGAGTCCTCGTGCTCATCCGCGAATTCGCTCGTGCGCCACGACTGCACGATGCGTTCGCCGGGAACGAGTTCGAGGTTGCGGCCGGTGATGTAGCTGTCCCAGGCCGAGACTTCGGCGCCGACCTCGCTGGACATCGTCGCGGCGCCGCCGGTCATCTCGGAATGCGCCACGCTGTCGAGCCAGGCGTCGTAAATCTCCTGCGCCGAAGCGGGAATGATCGTGGTCAGTGTAAATGAGTAGGGCATCGAAGCCTCCTTCGGACACGCGTGCCGTGCGATGGCGATATCGGTCGCTGGAGCGTAACCGCTCGCGACATTACCATATTCAATGATAAGCCGTTCGCGTCGCTCGTGCATGACAATTTATCGCCCCGCTGGTCACCCCGGTGCGGGCAGCGACGCGGCTGGTTGCGCCTACCGGCGGTCGCCACTGTCGCCCGAACAACACAGCCCCCACCGAACTGGCCGCACCGGGCGCCAGCCATGCCGCCGCGGTGTTGATATTGCCCAGGGCGTGGGGCATGGTCGTGGTTAACGATGGGTGAACGCGATTATCGGGGCAATATCGGGGTATCCCGGGCCCTCTGGCGTCGCGGCGGGATACGATATTCGGCAAGTCGTTCCGGCGCTGCATCACGCAAGCGCTGCGAAGGTTTTGTGCGAGTAGGGGTTTCGTATCGTTCGGCGTTTCAAGTGGCAGGTTTCCGGCTTTGGTTGCGTTGACCCATGCTGAGTTCGCTGTGGGGGACCGTGTGCGTCGCGTGGCATCGTCACGCTGGCGGCAATGGTCTCCATTGGCGGCATTTTTTCTCGCCCAAATACTCGCCGGACCGCTCGGCGGCTGCGCCGTCGGCCCCGATTACACCGCCGCAGCGGCGCCGACCCCGACCAAATTCAAGGAGCTCCAGGGCTGGAAGGTCGCGACCCCGAGCGATGGTCCCGGCCGCGGCGAATGGTGGACGCTGTACCGCGACGCCAAGCTCGATTTTCTGATCAAGCAAATCGAGATCTCCAATCAGACCGTGGCCGCCGATGCCGCGGCCTATGAGCAGGCGCGCGCCCTGATCAGGGAAGCGCAAGCGGGCCTGTTCCCGGTCCTGACGGGTACCTACCCAGGCACGCGCACGCGTACGGGAGTAGGCGCGCTCGGCACCAACGGCGCTTTCGGCCCCGGCATCGCCGGCACGAGCAGCGACGGCGGCGTCTACTCGACGAATATCGAGCCGCAGCTCGCGGCGAGCTGGGACCTCGATGTCTGGGGCAAAGTGCGCCGCCAGATCGAGAGCAACACCGCCGCCGCGCAGGCGAGCGCCGCCACGCTCGCCTACGCCAAGCTGTCCGAACAGGCGTTGCTGGCGACCGCCTATTTCAACCTGCGCACCGCCGAT
This sequence comes from uncultured Pseudomonadota bacterium, assembly GCA_963836095.1. GTDB lineage: Bacteria > Pseudomonadota > Alphaproteobacteria > Rhizobiales > Xanthobacteraceae > BOG-931. Next base: position 14,536 of record CAWIHU010000003.1, on the reverse strand, counting down.
TCCTTGCACGATCTGCTCGACCGCACCGTCAAGGAATACAAAAAAACCCTCGATATCGTGCAGAACCAGTTCAAGGCCGGCTATTCCGTCACCGCCGGCGACGTTGCGACCGCGCGCGCCCAAGTCGAGACGGCGCAGGCGCAGGAGATCAATGTCGGGGTGCAGCGCGCGCAGTACGAGCACGCGATCGCCATGCTGGTCGGCCGACCGCCGGCCGAACTCGCGGTCGGGTCGCACCCGCTCTCCGGCACGATTCCGAAGATCCCGGTTGCGGTGCCCTCGACCCTGCTCGAACGCCGTCCCGACATCGCCGCGGCCGAACGCACGATGCAGGAAGAGAACGCGCTGATCGGCGTCGCGACCGCGGCCTATTACCCCGACATCAGCCTGTCCGCGCTGTTGGAGTGGAGCGGCACCACGCCGTTTCCTTTCACCGTCGCGAACGAAATCTGGATGCTCGGCGCCACCGGCACCCAGACGATCTTCAATGGCGGGCTGACCGGCGCCCAGATCGATGCCGCTAAGGCGGTGTATTGGCAGAGCGTCGCGAATTATCGTCAGACCGTGTTGAGCGCGTTTCAACAGGTCGAGGACGAGCTTGTCGCCGTGCGGCTTTTGACCCGGCAGCTGGTCGTCCAGCAAGCCGCCGTCAAGGACTCCCGCCGAGCCGTCGATGTCTATCTCAATCAATTCCAGGCGGGCACCATCGCCTTCACCACCGTCGTTACCGCGGAAATCACCTTGCTGGCCAACGAGGAAGCCGAATTGACCATCCGGCAAGACCTTTTCCTCGCCAGCGTCACCCTGATCGAAGCGCTGGGCGGCGGCTGGGACGCCAACCTGTTGCCGTCGCAGAAGGAATTGGTGAAAAATTTGTCATTGTTGCCACAACTTTGATCCAAAAGCCGCCATCCAATCGCGGCGAAAGCACGTAAAGCCGCGCGGGCAGAGTCGAATTCGACCCTCGTCGAACCTTATTCAAACCCTTGATTAAACGTGATATTTTCGTCATACTGACAACGAGCGCACAGGGCGCCGCGACGACCAATCCTGCGGCATCCGCGATCGAACTTTCAGCGGGCGCGGCATTAGCAAACTTTCATTAGGTGGGGCCGCTCGCCTCCCCTATACGTCGATGGTTTCGGGTGAACGAACGCGCAAACATGGACGAACGAACGCGAACGGATAACGAGGTGGCGCCGGGGGTCCGCCGCACGGCGGCCCCGCCTGTCATCAAAAAGCCGAGTGGCTCGCGCACCGGCACCGTCGTCGGCCTCATCGTGCTCACGATCGTCATCGCCGTCGGCGCCTATGAGATCGTCGGATGGATGCGCTCGAGCGCGCCGCCCGCACACGGCCAGCCGCCGCAGTCGGTCGGGGCGGCCACGATCGGCACCGGCGATATCCGCGTCGTCGTCAACGCGCTCGGCACCGTCACGCCGATCGCGACGGTCACCGTGCAGACCCAGATCGACGGTCAGCTGACGGAGGTCGCCTTCACCGAAGGACAGACGGTCAAGAAGGGCGACTTCCTGGCGCAGATCGACCCGCGGCCCTACCAGCTCCTGCAGGCCCAATACGAGGGCCAGCTGGCGCGCGACCAGGGCGTGCTGGCGCAGGCGCAGGTCGACCTCGCGCGCTATCAGAAGCTGGCCGAGCAGAATTCGATCGCCCGGCAGCAATACGAGGATCAGGTCTACATCGTGCAGCAGGACCAGGGCACGGTGAAGCTCGATCAGGCGCAGATCGATCAGCAGAAGCTCAACGTCATCTATTGCCACATCGTCTCGCCGGTCACCGGTCGGGTCGGCCTGCGCCTGGTCGATCCCGGAAATTACGTGCAGACCAGCAACACCACCGGGCTCGCCGTCGTCACCCAGATGCAACCGATCACGGTGATCTTTCCGGTCCCGGAGGACGACCTGCCTGAGATCCTGCCGCAACTCAACGCCGGCACGACGCTGCAGGTGGCCGCCTATGACCGCGCCAACGTCAAGCAGTTGGCAACGGGCCGCGTCATCGCCCTCGACAGCCAGATCGATACCACCACCGGCACGGTGAAGGTCCGTGCCCAGTTCGACAATCCCGATTCGGCGCTGTTTCCGAACCAGTTCGTGAATGCCCAGCTGTTGGTGAAAACGCTGAACGACGTGGTCGTCGTGCCGACCGCGGCGATCCAGCGCGGCGCGCCGGGCGCCTATGTCTACGTCATCAATGCCGACAACACCGTCTCGGTGCGGCCGATCAAGCTCGGCCCGACCGACGGTCCGATGGCGGCAGTGACATCCGGACTTGCCGCCGGCGAGCGCGTCGTCATCGACGGCACCGACCGCTTGCGCGACGGGGCCCACGTGATCGTTCCCGGCGCTCCAGGCGCGGGCGCGGCAGCCCGGCGCCCATGCGCAGGGACGGCGGTCAGAACGCCGCTCATGGGCAAAACCGCAAGAGCGGCGGCCAGTAACCCCCAAGCGGGCGGCGAGCGCGGATCGGATCGCCCCGCGACAATGAAGCGATGCGATGAACGTCTCCGAACCATTCATTCTGCGGCCGGTCGGGACCACGCTGCTCATGGTCGCGATCATGCTGTCCGGCTTCGTCGCCTACACCTTCCTGCCGCTGTCGACGCTGCCTGAAGTCGATTATCCGACCATTCAGGTGCAGACCTTCTATCCCGGCGCCAGCCCGGAGGTGATGACCTCGTCGATCACCGCGCCGCTCGAGCGGCAACTGGGGCAGATGCCGGGCCTCAATCAGATGACGTCGGCGAGCTCCGCCGGCGCTTCGGTCGTCACGCTGCAGTTCAGCCTCGATCTCAGCCTCGACGTCGCCGAGCAGGAGGTGCAGGCGGCGATCAACGCGGCCAACAACCTGTTGCCGAGCGACCTGCCGATCCCGCCGGTCTACGCCAAGATCAACCCGGCCGACGCGCCGATCCTCACGCTTGCCGTCACCTCGAAAACCCTGTCGCTCACCGATCTCGAGGATCTGAGCGAGACCCGGCTGGCGCAGAAGATGTCGCAGTTGAACGGCGTCGGCCTTGTCAGCATCTCAGGCGGCCACCGGCCGGCGGTGCGCGTGCAGTTCGATCCGCAGTCGCTCGCCGCCTACGGCCTCAACATCGACGACGTGCGCACCACCATCGGCAACTTCAACGTCAACATCCCGAAGGGAAATTTCGACGGCCCGGCGCAGGCGACGACCATCAACGCCAACGACCAGATCGCCAACGCGGAGCAATACGCCAACACGGTGATCGCCTATCGCAACGGCAACCCGGTCCGGCTCAAGGACGTGGCGACGGTGGTTCGGGGCGCGGAAAACAACAAGCTCGGCGCCTGGGCGAATGCGACGCCCGCGATCATCCTCAACGTCCAACGCCAGCCCGGCGCCAACATCATCCAGGTGGTCGACCGCATCAAGACCTTGCTGCCGCAGATCACCTCGACGATGCCGGCGGCCGTCGACGTCGGCGTGTTCTCGGACCGCACCGTCACCATCCGCGCCTCGGTCGCGGACGTGGAATTCGAGCTGGCGCTCTCGGTCGTCCTCGTCGTCGTGGTGATCTTTCTGTTCCTGCGCACGCTGCCCGGCACCATCATTCCGAGCCTCTCGGTGCCGCTGTCGCTCGTCGGCACGCTCGGCGTGATGTATCTCGTCGGCTTCAGCCTCGACAATCTGTCGCTGATGGCGCTGACGATCGCCACCGGCTTCGTGGTCGACGATGCCATCGTCATGATCGAGAACATCGCCCGCTACGTCGAGGGCGGCATGCACCCGCTCGAAGCGGCGCTGCGCGGCTCGCAGCAGATCGGCTTCACCATCATTTCGCTGACGATCTCGCTGATCGCGGTGCTGATCCCGCTGTTGTTCATGGGCGAGGTGGTCGGCCGGCTGTTCCACGAATTCGCCATCACGCTCGCGGTCACCATCGTCATCTCGGCGGTCGTCTCGCTGACGCTGGTGCCGATGATGTGCGCCAAGCTCATTCGCCATCACCCCGACGCCGAGCGCTCGGGCTTCGACCTCAAGGCCGAGCAGGCCTTCAACTGGGTAATCGCGCTTTACGGCCGCGCGCTCAATTGGGTGCTGGACCGTCAGCCGCTCACGCTTCTGGTCGCGGTCGCGACGCTCGCCTTGACGCTGCTGCTCTACATCCTGATCCCGAAGGGATTTTTCCCGGTGCAGGACACCGGCATGATCCAGGCCATTTCGGAGGCCTCGCAGAGCATCTCCTACGAGGCCATGGCGGAGCTGCAGGGCCGGCTCGCCGACGCCATCCTCAAGGACCCCGACGTCGACAGCGTGAGCTCGTTCATCGGCGTCGACGGCACCAATCAGACCCAGAACACCGGCCGGTTCCAGATCAATCTCAAGCCGCACGACGAGCGCAAGCTCAACGCCACCGCCGATCATCCGCCGCCTGCAGCACGAAGTCTCCGGCATCGTCGGCGTCGCGCTCTACCTGCAGCCGGTGCAGGACCTCACGATCGACGCCACGGTCAGCCGCGCGCCCTACCACTTCGTGCTCGAGGACGCCAATCCGAAGGAGTTCGACACCTGGGTGCCGAAGCTGATGGCGCGGCTCGCCCAGGTGCCGCAGATCACCGACGTCGCCAGCGACCTGCAGCAGCAGGGCCTGGCGCTCGACATCGTCATCGACCGCGCCACCGCCGCCCGCTTCGGCATCACGCCGGCGACCGTCGACAACGCGCTCTACGACGCCTTCGGCCAGCGCATCATCTCGACCATCTACACCCAGTCGAACCAGTACCGGGTGATCCTGGAAGTCGCCCCGTCGCTGCAGCGCTCGCTCGACGGCCTGTCGATGATCTACCTGCCGTCGTCGTCCTCGTCGACCAACGGCCAGGTGCCGCTCTCCGCCATCGTGCACGTCGAGCAGCGCACCGGGCCGCTCTTGGTCACGCACTTCGGCCAATTGCCCGCCACCACCATCTCCTTCAACACCGCGCCCGGGGTCTCGCTCGGCGCCGCGGTCGACGCCATCCAGCAGGCCGAGAAGGAAGTCGCGCTCCCGATCAGCTTCGTCACCGCGTTTCAGGGCACCGCGGCGGCCTTCCAGTCCTCGCTCGCCAACGAGGTCTTTCTGCTCATCGCCGCGGTGGTGGCGATGTATATCGTGCTCGGCGTGCTCTATGAGAGCTTCATCCATCCGATCACGATCCTCTCGACGCTGCCGTCGGCCGGCGTCGGCGCGCTGCTGTCCATGATGCTCCTGCACTACGACCTCGACGTCATCGCCATCATCGGCATCGTTCTTCTGATCGGCATCGTCAAGAAGAACGCCATCATGATGATCGACTTCGCGCTGGAGGCCGAGCGCGTCGAGGGCCTGCCGCCGCGCGAGGCGATCTATCAGGCCTGCCTGTTGCGGTTCCGGCCGATCCTGATGACCACGATGGCGGCGATCCTCGGCGCGCTGCCGCTGATGCTGGGAACCGGCACCGGCTCGGAGCTGCGCCAGCCGCTCGGCGTCGCCATCATCGGCGGGCTCGCTTTCAGCCAATTGCTGACGCTGTTCACCACGCCGGTGATCTATCTCTACTTCGACCGCCTGGCGGTGCGGCTCACCGGCCGGCGCCCGGCCGGCCCGCTCGCGCCGCACGAGCCGGCCGAATGAACATCTCCGCGCCCTTCATCGCGCGCCCGGTGGCGACCACGCTGCTTGACGATGGCCATCGCCATCGCCGGCATTCTCGGCTTTTCGAAGCTGCCGGTGTCGCCGCTGCCGCAGGTCGATTTTCCGACCATCTCGGTCACCGCGACGCTCCCCGGCGCCAGTCCCGATACGGTGGCGACAAGCCTTGCCGAGCCGCTCGAGCGCCATCTCGGCCAGATCGCCGACGTCTCCGAGATGACCTCGCAGAGCGGCATCGGCCAGGCGCGCATCACGCTGCAGTTCGACATCACCCGCGACATCGACGGCGCCGCGCGCGACGTGCAGGCCGCCATCAACGCCGCCGCCGCCGACCTGCCGGCAAACCTGCCGACCAATCCGACCTACCGCAAGGTCAATCCGGCCGACGCGCCGATCCTGATCCTGGCGCTGACGTCGAAGACGATGACGCGGGGCCAGATGTACGACGCCGCGAGCAACATTCTGGCGCAGCGGCTGTCCCAGCTCTCGGGCATCGGCAACGTCATCATCGGCGGCTCGACATTGCCGGCGGTCCGCGTCGAGCTCAATCCGCAGGTCTTGTACAAATACGGCATCGGCCTCGAGGACGTGCGCGCCGCGCTCGCGTCCGCCAACGCCAACAGTCCGAAGGGCACCATCGACGACGGCAATCGCCGCTATCAGATCTACACCAACGACCAGGCCAACGTGGCGGCGGACTATGCGCCGCTGGTCATCGCCTACCGCAACGGCGCGGGCGTGCGCCTGTCCGACGTCGCGCGCGTCGAGGACTCGGTTCAGGACGTGCGCAATCTCGGCCTGTCGAACGGCCAGCCGTCGGTGCTGGTCATTCTGTTCCGCCAGCCGAACGCCAATATCATCCAGACCATCGACAACGTGAAGGCCGAGCTGCCGCATCTCGAAGCGGCGATGCCGGCCGACATGAACGTCACCGTCGCCATCGACCGCTCGACCACCATCCGCGCTTCGCTGCACGACACCGAGGTGACGCTGGTGCTGGCGATCATCCTGGTCACGGTCGTGGTGTTCCTGTTTCTGCGCAATCTGCGCGCCACGCTCATTCCGAGCGTCGCGGTGCCGATCTCGATCCTCGGCACGTTCGGGGTCATGTATCTGTTCGGCTACAGCCTCGATCTGCTGTCGCTGATGGCGCTGACGATCGCCACCGGTTTCGTCGTCGACGACGCCATCGTCGTCCTGGAAAACATCTCCCGCCACATGGAAGCCGGCCTGCCGCCGGTGCAGGCCGCGTTCCGCGGCGCGCGCGAGGTCGGCTTCACCGTACTGTCGATCAGCCTGTCGCTGATCGCGGTGTTCATTCCGATCCTGCTGATGGGCGGGATACTGGGGCGGCTGTTCCGCGAATTCACCGTCACGCTGTCGGTCGCCATTCTGGTCTCGCTCGCGATCTCGCTCACCACCACGCCGATGATGTGCGCGCTGTTCCTGCGGCCGCGGCCGGCGCCCGCGGTCGAGCCCCGCCCGACCTTGTTCGATCGGGCGCGGCGCGGCTACGCCCACACGCTCACCTGGGCGTTGCGCCACCACTTCCTGGTGCTGATGATCTTCATCGCCACGATCATCTTCAACGTGTTCCTGTTCATCGTCGTGCCCAAGGGCTTTTTCCCGCAGCAGGACACCGGGCGCATGGTCGGCTCGCTGCAGGCCGATCAAAGCATCTCGTTCCAGCGGATGAGCCAGAAGCTGCGGCAGATGATGACCATCGTGCGCGCCGACCCCGCGGTCGAGAACGTCGTCGGCTATACCGGCGTCGGCAGCGGCGGCGGCTACGCGCAGATCAACACCGGCAACGTGTTCGTCTCGCTCAAGCCGCTGTCGCAGCGCGACGCGTCGGTCGATCAGGTGATCGCCCGGCTGCGGCCGAAGCTCGCGCAGGTGCCCGGCGGGCGCCTCTATCTCGCCGCGATACAGGACTTGCGCGCCGGCGGCCGCCAGAGCAACGCGCAATATCAGTTCACGCTGCAGTCCGACAATGTGCAGGACCTCTACGAGTGGACGCCGAAGCTGGTCGACGCGCTCGAGCACAATCCCGTTCTCACCGATGTGAGCTCCGATCAGCAACAGCGCGGGCTCGAGACCTATCTCGACATCGACCGCGACACCGCCGCCCGCTTCGGCATCAGCCCGCTGCAGATCGACAACACGCTCTACGACGCGTTCGGGCAGCGCATGGTCTCGGTGATCTACAGCGCCATCAATCAGTACCATGTCGTGATGGAAATCGATCCGCGCTACACGCAGTACCCCACGTCGCTGCGCGACGTGTACGTCGCCACCTCCGGCGCCACGCCGCCCGGGACCGCGACGACCAACGCATCGGCTGGAAACGTGAAGGCGCCGACGGCGATCGGAACCGTCGTCACCCCCGCGGCCGCGCCGCTCCCCAATGCGTTCACCTCGTCCTCGACCACCGCGACGTTGACAGCGCCTTTGGCCACCACCAACGCGGCGACGTCGACGCCGACGACCGCGGCGAACGCCAACAGCAATTCGGCGCGCAACGCCTTCACCAATGCGCTCGCCAATACCGGCCACGGCTCGACCTCGACGGGCTCTGCGGTCTCGACCGCCGTCGAAACCATGATACCGCTCGCCGCCGTCACGCATTACCGGCCCGCCCACACGCCGCTATCGGTCAATCACCAGGGCCTGTTCGTCGCTTCGACCATTTCGTTCAATCTGCACCCCGGCAAATCGCTCGGCGAGGCGTCGCAGGAAATCAACGCCGCGATGGAACGGATCCACATGCCGGCGTCGATCCGCGGCACGCTCGCCGGAACCGCGCAGCTGTTTCAGCAGTCGCTCGGCAAGGAGCCGATCCTGATCCTCACCGCCATCGCCGCCGTCTATATTCTGCTCGGCGTGCTCTACGAGAGCTACATCCACCCGGTGACGATTCTCTCGACCTTGCCGTCGGCCGGCGTCGGCGCGCTATTGGCGCTGATGATCTTTCACGTCGAATTCGACATCATCGGGCTGATCGGCGTCATCTTGCTGATCGGCATCGTCAAGAAGAACGCCATCATGATGATCGACTTCGCCATCGAGGCGAAGCGCGCGCGCGATCTCTCCGCGTACGACGCGATCTACGAGGCCTGCCTGTTGCGCTTCCGCCCGATCATGATGACCACCTCGGCCGCCATCCTGGGCGCGATCCCGCTGGCGCTGAGCTTCGGCAATGGCGGCGAAATTCGCCGGCCGCTCGGCATCTCGATCGTCGGCGGGCTCCTGATCAGCCAATTGCTGACGCTTTACACCACGCCGGTGGTCTATCTCTATCTCGATAGTCTGAGCGGCTGGTCGTTGCGGATGCGCCAGCGGCTGGCGCCGGGCTTCTACGGCTCGCCGTCGAGTTGAGAAGGTTCGTGGGGACGGCTCCCACGGATCAACGAATGCGGATCGGCGGCCGGCTGTAGCAGCACGGCGCCACGTAGCGCCACTGCGGGCGCTCGAGCTTGGCGTGGAGCCGCCACATCTCGCGATGAGCCCTGGCGATAATCGGCGCCTTGTAGCCGTCGTCGGTCTGCGGGTTCGCCTCCAACAAGGCGATTGCATCATGCCGTTCCTCGATGGCGTGGCGCGCTGCGATCCAACCATCGGTATCCGGCGCGTAGCGGCGCTCCGCCGCGACCGCGGGCGCCGCGGCACCAACAACGGCAACCACCACACCCAACCAGCACGCATGCTTCGACATTGTCGCTCCACCAGCTGCGGCCACGCGGAGCGATGATAACCGCCGGACGGTGGAAAGCAAACCGGCACCGTGGCACTGTCGGTCCGAAAGTTTCGCGGTCCGGGAGTTTAGTGACCATGGCCGAGCGTTATTTCGAGGACTTCGCCGTCGGACAGACCTTCACGTCCGCCAAGCCGCTGCGCGTCGACAAGGACGACATCTTCGCCTTCGCCAAGAAATACGATCCGCAGCCCTTTCACCTCGACGAGGAGGCGGCGCGGCAGTCGATCTTCCAGGGCCTGTCGGCCAGCGGCTGGCACACCGCCGCGATCACCATGCGGCTCATAAACGACAGCGATTTCAAAGCCGCGGGCGGCACGATCGGACTCGGCTTCGAGGGCATGCGCTGGCCGATCCCGGTGCGGCCGGGCGATGAACTGCGCATCGAGAGCGAGATCCTGGAACTGCGGCCGTCGCAATCGCGGCCCGACCGCGGGTTGATGAAGGTGCGGACGCGGACCCTCAACCAGAACGGCGAAATCGTGCAGGAACTCACCGCCAATGTCATGGTGCCGCGGCGCCCAAAGCCCTCACCCTAATGATGCGGCGGCGAAGGCGCCCCGGCGTGACGCTGCTTACGGCGGCGTCCGCGGCTGCGATAGGGCTTCGACCTGTCGTCACGACAGAGGCGTATTGACGACTCGAACGATGCGATAGCATCGCTTAGCGGCCAGTCGACCGACGCCGTCAATGAGCCCAACGATGCAAAGAACGATCGCGACCGCGCTAAGCGGCTACGAGCTTCTCAACGATCCCTTATTGAACAAGGGCACCGCGTTCACCGACGCCGAGCGCGACACCTTCGACCTGCACGGCCTGCTGCCGCCGCACGTGGCGACGCTCGATCTGCAGGTCGAGCGGCGGCTCGACGCCTTCCGCGCGCTCGGCAATGATTTGCAGAAGTACGTGTTCCTGCGCGGCCTGCAGGATACCAACGAGACCCTGTTCCACGCGCTGTTGGCCCGCAACATCGAAGAGCTGATGCCGATCGTCTACACCCCGACGGTCGGGCTCGGCTGCGAGCAGTTCAGCCGCATCTTCCGCAAGCCGCGCGGCCTGTTTCTCAGTCTGCCGCTGAAGGACCACATCCGCCGCATTCTCGCGCACCCGCGCTTCGACGGCGTCGAAGCGATCGTCGTCAGCGACGGCGAGCGCATCCTCGGCCTTGGCGACCAGGGCGCCGGCGGCATGGGCATCTCGATCGGCAAGCTCGCGCTCTACACCGCCTGCGCCGGGCTGCATCCTTCGACGACGTTGCCGATCCTGCTCGATGTCGGCACCGACAATCAGCATTTGCTCGACGATCCGCTCTATATCGGCTGGCGCCATGAGCGCGCACGCGACGCCGCGTACGACGATTTCATCGCCCTGTTCGTCGACGCGGTGCGCGAGCGCTGGCCGCACGTGCTGCTGCATTGGGAGGATTTCGCGTTTCGCAACGCTAACCGGCTGCTGGCGCGCTATCGCGACCAACTGTGCAGCTACAATGACGACATTCAGGGCACCGCCGCCATCGCGGTCGGCGCCATTCTCTGCGCCATCAACGTAACTGGCACGCCGCTTGCCGAACAGCGCATCGCGGTACTCGGCGCCGGCTCGGCCGGCACCGGCGTCAGCGCGCTCCTGTTGCGCGCCATGATCGAAGCCGGCGTTTCCGAGGCGGCGGCCCGCGCCCGCTTCTATCTGGTCGATCGCGACGGCTTGCTGGTCGACACCATGGCTGGGCTGCAGCCGTTTCAGTCGGTGTTCGCTCAGAGCCGCCACTGTCTCGCCGATTGGACGCTGCGATCGCCGGGACGGATCGACCTCATCGATGTGGTGACCAACGCGCGGCCAACGGTGCTGATCGGCACCTCGGGACAGCCGCACGCCTTTTCAGAGCCGATCGTGCGTGCCATGGCGGCAAAAGTAAGCCGCCCCGTGATCTTCCCGCTCTCCAATCCGACCGAACGCAGCGAAGCGACGCCGGAGGACTTGTTGGGTTGGACTGAAGAGCGCGCCATCGTCGGCACCGGCAGCCCGTTTCCGCCAGTCAAGCGCGACGGTGAGCTGTTCCGGGTCGATCAGACCAACAACGCCTATGTCTATCCGGGCGTCGGCCTCGGCGCCATCGCGGTGAAGGCAAGCCGCATCTCCGACGCCATGTTTTTGGCCGCGGCCCGCACGCTCGCCGATGTTTCGCCCGCCAAACACGATCCGCGGGCCAATCTGCTGCCGCCGCTCGCCGCCACGCGCAAGCTGTCGTTCCACGTGGCGATCGCGGTCGCCCAACAGGCCATCGCCGAAGGCCTGGCGCATCCCCCGCCCGACGGCGATCTCGCCGCCGCGATCCAAGCCAAGATGTGGGAACCGGCCTACCCGACCTATCGGCGGGTGCCGGCGGCAGAGGCTTGATCGTCCTAACAAATAATCGCAAGCGATCCGCGTCACCTATGCCCGCGCGCTGCGGCGCAGGGCCTGCGGCGGCTGACCGAAGGCGCGTAGGAACGCGCGGCGCATGCGCTCCGGATCGCGGAAGCCGATCTTGGCGGCAATGGCGTCGATCGGCTCGACGCCCACCTCGACCCGTTCGCGCGCCGCTTCGACCCGCAGCCGCTCGACGGCCTTGGCGGGCGTGACGCCCGTTTCGGCCGCGAAGACGCGGGCGAAATTGCGCGGGCTCATGGCAGCACGATCGGCCAGTTGCTCGACGCCGAGCGGTTGATCGAGCCGCTCGCGCGCCCAGCCAAGGAGCGCGCCGAAGCGGCCATCGGGACGGCCGAGCTCGGCGAGCGCCGAGAACTGCGACTGGCCGCCCGGCCGGCGATAATAGACGACGAGCTGCTGCGCCGCGCGTTTGGCGATGTCCTCGCCGAGATCTTCGGCGATCAAAGCGAGCGCCAGGTCGATGCCGGCGGTGATCCCGGCCGACGTCCACACCGGTCCGTCCTTCACATAGATACGGTCCGCCTCGACGCGCACCTTGGGAAAGCGGCGCGCGAATTCCGCGGTGCGCGACCAATGGGTCGTGGCGCGCCGCCCGTCGAGCAGGCCGGCGGCGGCGAGGATGAACGCACCCGAACAGACGCTGGTGACGCGGCGAGCGCGCGTCGCGGCGCGGCGCACGAATTTGAGGATGCGCTCGTCGCGAAACGCCGTGCGCGTGCCGTCGCCGCCCGCCACGATCAAGGTGTCATAGGCCGCGGCGCGGAAAGCGCCGGCGCTGATCGTGGCCGTCGATGAACTCGAGATCGGGCCGCCTTCGGCAGCGATCACGTCGAGCCGATAGGCGCCCTCGCAATAACGGCCGGCGATCTCGAACGCGGCGAGCGGGCCCGCCGCATCGAGAATCTGGAAACCGTCGAACAGGAGAAACGCAATGCGGCGCGGCGCCGCTTGTCGCCGCGACGGCTTGCGAACCTCTGGCTTATTTTGAGGGAACATTGTCATTTCAGCCATACCTTAACCCTGCGAGGATGGCGCCGTCAAAGGCCAAGGAGGAACAAATGTCCGGCACGCCGTTCCGCATCGTCGAGGCGATCTATTCCGGCATGACGCAGCTCGATTTCACTGCACCCCACACGGTGTTCAGCCGCATTCCGGACACCGAAACACTCGTCGCCTCCGAGCCCGGCGGGCCGATCGAGTTGGAAGGCGGCCTCGTCTTCGCCGGCACGCGGCGGCTTGCGGACATCGACCATTGCGATCTCATCTTCTTCCCCGGCGGCCTCGGGGTGACCGAGGCGATCAACAACGCGGCCTTCATGCGGGAGGCGCGCCGCCTCGCCGCCGGGGCGCGCTATCTGACGTCGGTCTGCACCGGATCGCTCGTGCTCGGCGCCGCCGGTCTCCTTAAGGGCAAGCGCGCCGCCTGCCACTGGGCCTGGCGCGACATGCTGAAATTGTTCGGCGCCATTCCCGACCCCGGCCGTGTGGTCCGCGATGGCCCTATCATCACCGGCGGCGGCGTGACCGCCGGCATGGACTTCGCGCTGGTCGTTGCCGCTGAACTCGCCGGCCCGCGGTTCGCTCAGGCGCTGCAGCTTGCGCTCGAATATGCCCCCGCCCCGCCGTTCAATTCAGGGCGCCCCGAAACCGCGCCGCCGGAGGTGCTGGCGGAGGTCCAGGCTCGGATGGCGACACTGCTGCCGAAGCGTCTCGCCGAAGCGCAGGCGGCCGCGGCGCGGCTCGCTCACGCGCAATAGCTTAACCGCGCCAACGCACCGAGGCCCCCACCCTCCCCTCCCCGCACGCGGGGGAGAGAGGGGTGGGGTTGCCGGTAGAGACGATGCCCAGAGCCGCCCGGGAGCGGGTTGCAAGACAGCCCGCAAGGACCGCATCCCGCTCCGCAGCGCTATGCTGCGGCAAGCGGGACGCTTCTCGCGCTGGTTCTACCGTTGGCCACAAGCCATTGGGCTGGCTGCCGCTGCAGCACGTACAAGGTCGATTTGAACCCAATCTGCATATAAAGAACGCTCAACAGAGAGAGCGTTAGCGATTTGCGAGGCAAAGGCCGCATCGAAATCAATTCCAGGCCGTACTCGGATGCAAGTTTTTCGATTCGTGGTCGAGACCGGAAGGGAAACTGGATGAGAAGCCGACCGCCGTCCGCGAGATAATCGCCAACCTGTGCGAAAAGAGTAGGCAGGTACTTCACTGAGGTCGCGAATTGCTGGTCTTCGGCCTGGAATTCATCTTCAATGTACGGCGAGTTCGCCAGGATGAGGTCATATTTTCCCTCAACACGCGAGAACATGTCACTCTGCATCACCTTGACGTTTTTCAATCCATGTATCCTGCAATTCTCCTCGGTGTTTCTGACGGCGGCCAAGCTGATGTCGACGGCGATCACCTCCCGCGCCTTTGGGGCACAGAAAACGGCCCCGACGCCACTCCCGCAGCCAATGTCAAGCACCCTGTCGCCCTCTCGGCAATATTCACCGCAAGCGTGCTCGTTCTCAAGCGGCTTATAGACGTTGGGTAATATTACAAGTCGCTTCCCCTGAATGGTGATCGACGGCCAAATCGTGTTCAGAGTCCTGATGTAAGAATACCAGAAGGTCATAAATCCATGCTTGGCCAATGACAGAAGGGCTGAGAACGGGCGAGCGGTTAGCAGTGAGCTAATCCGCCAAGAATTTGAGGAG
>CAWIHU010000002.1:0-85344 GCA_963836095.1 uncultured Pseudomonadota bacterium | reverse complement strand
CCGGCCGGCACTGCCTTGGCCCTGGATGCGCTGAGCATTATTGTCGTTGTGGCGATCGTTCGGTGACGAGCGGGAAAAAACGAAACGCCTTCGTGTGGATCAGCGGATGAGCCAACGCCCGAAGAAGAGCACGCCAAATCTGTTCGCCGCCGCCGGCCTCGAGCACGACGCGCCGCGGCCGCTCGCGGACAAGCTGCGGCCGGATGCGCTCGCCGACGTGGTCGGGCAGGATCATCTGCTCGGCCCCGACGGCATCTTGACCCGCATGCTGGAGACGCGTTCGCTCGGCTCGCTGATCTTCTGGGGGCCGCCCGGCACCGGCAAGACCACGGTGGCGCGGCTTCTCGCCAAGGCAACCGATCTCCATTTCGAGCAGATTTCGGCGATCTTCTCCGGCGTCGCCGATCTCAAAAAGGTGTTCGATGCCGCCCGCGCGCGCCGCGAGACCGGGCAAGGGACGCTCCTGTTCGTCGACGAGATCCACCGCTTCAACCGCGCCCAGCAGGATTCCTTCCTGCCGGTCGTCGAGGACGGCACCATCGTGCTCGTTGGCGCCACCACGGAAAATCCGTCGTTCGAATTGAACGCGCCGCTTCTGTCCCGCGCCCGCGTCCTGGTGTTCAAGCCGCTCGATGCCGCCGCGATCGAAAAGCTCATGGAACGCGCGGAGGCGATCGAAGGCAAGAAACTGCCGCTCGACCAAGACGCGCGTGCCGCGCTTTTGCGCATGGCCGACGGCGACGGCCGCGCCGCGCTCACCCTTGCGGAAGAAGTCTGGCGCGCCGCCCGGGAGGGCGAGGTGTTCAACGCCGCGCACCTGCAGGACATCGTGCAGCGCCGCGCGCCGATCTACGACAAGGCGCAGGACGGTCACTACAATCTCATCAGCGCGCTGCATAAATCGGTGCGCGGCTCCGATCCCGACGCCGCGCTCTATTACCTCTGCCGCATGCTCGATGCCGGCGAGGATCCGCTTTTTCTCGCCCGCCGCATCGTGCGCATGGCGGTCGAGGACATCGGCCTTGCCGATCCGCAGGCGCTCGTCGTCGCCAACGCGGCGAAGGACGCCTACGACTTTCTCGGGTCCCCCGAAGGCGAGCTCGCCATCGCCGAGGCGGTGATCTATGTCGCCACCGCGCCGAAATCGAACGCCGCCTATGCCGCCTTCGGCGCCGCCATGCGCACGGCCAAACAGGCGGGCTCGCTCCTGCCGCCCAAGCACATCCTCAACGCGCCGACCAAGCTGATGCAGACCGAAGGCTACGGCTCGGGCTACGAATACGACCACGACGCGCCGGAGGCGTTTTCCGGCCAGGATTACTTTCCGGAACAGCTCGGCCGGCAGAAGTTTTACGACCCGCCGGAGCGCGGGTTCGAGCGCGAGATCCGCAAGCGGCTGGATTATTGGGCCAAGCTGCGCCGGGAGCGGTTTGGCGGGCGAGGCGAATAGCGGGTATGATAGTCCACGTCATGGAGTCCTAAGCGATGAACAAGCAATTGGACGAGGCCATCAGTCGCCTGCGCGAACTGCCGGAGGAGCGGCAGCAGGCCGCCGCGGTTCTGCTGTTGGACTTCATCGAGCATGACGAAGACGAGATTGAACTGACGGCGGAGCAAATCGCGGAGATCGAGCGGCGCTTGGAGGAGAACGACGTGGCGACGGACGAAGAGGTGAAAGCCTTCTTCGACCGAGTGGGGCGGTGAGGATCTCCTACCTTCGAGACGCTCTGCGAGATTTGGAAGGGATTCGTCGGTACATCGCGAAAGACAACCCCGCAGCCGCCGAGCGGGTCGTCAATCGCATCAAGGAAGCCACGACCAGATTGGAGACCTTTCCGTACTCTGGACGTCCGGGACGGCGTGGCGGCCTGCGCTTTCTCTCCGTGCCAGGATTGCCGTATATCGTCATTCACCGGGTACGTGGCGACACCGTCAACATCGTCGCAGTCTTTCATACGTCACGTAACCGGTCTTTCTGAAATCCAGGGCGCGAAACCGATCGCACGCGGAGCAAACATTGAGAAGCAGAAACGGACCACGCCAGCCGGGCGGCGGCAAGCAGACGGCCGGGCCGCGGCAGCGCCAACGTTTCGGCGGGCGTACGGCCGATGCGCCTGCGAAACGGTTCGGCAAGCCCGCCGGCGCAGCGTCTGGACGGCAAAGGCCGCCGTCGGGAAAACCTCAGAGCGGACGACCGAAGCAAAAATACACCAAGTCCGAGCCCAAGCGCTACGGCGCGGGTCGAGCGCCCTTTGCGCCCAAGCCGCGACGCGCGCCTGACGAGGAAAGAGAGCGGACCATCCGGCCGCTTGCTTCAGCACCCGAGCCGGCGCCGGCACCCGAACCCGAGCCGGCGTCGATGCCGACTTCCGTCCAGAACGTCGCCGTCACCGACGACGAATCGGCATGCGCGTCGACCGCTTTCTGGAAGCGAAATTCCCTGGCTTGAGCTTCTCCCACATCCAGCGCGTCATCCGCAAAGGCGAGGTGCGGGTCAACGGCAAGCGCACGCGAGCCGAAGAACCGGCTGGAAGCCGGACAGACGGTGCGCATCCCGCCGCTGCGGCTCGATCAACCGAAGCCGCGCACGGAAGGCGGCGCGGCCGACGAGAAAACGCGGGATTTTCTCAAATCGATCACGCTCTACGAAGACGCCGACGTCCTGGTGTTCAACAAGCCGATGGGGCTCGCGGTGCAGGGCGGCTCCGGCACCACCCGGCATCTCGACGGCATGCTCGAAGTTTTGCGCGACGCCCACGGCCAGCGGCCGCGGCTGGTGCATCGGCTCGACAAGGATACCGCCGGCTGTCTGCTCGTCGCCAAGACCCGCTTCGCCGCGACCGCGCTCGCCAAGACCTTCCGCTCGCGCTCGGCGCGAAAGGTCTATTGGGCGCTGGTCGCCGGAGTTCCGAAGGTGCCGCAGGGCCGCATCTCGACCTTTCTCGCCAAGGAGGAACGCGAGGACGAATCCTTCATGCGCATCGCCCAGCACGGCGAGGCGGGCGCGAGCCACGCGGTGACCTATTACGCGGTGGTCGAGACCTCGGGGCCGCTGTTGGCCTGGCTGTCGCTCAAGCCGGTCACCGGCCGCACCCATCAATTGCGCGCGCACATGGCGCATATCGGTCACCCGATCGTCGGTGACCCCAAATATTTTTCGCTGGAGAACTGGCAGCTGCCGGGCGGCATCCAGAACAAGCTGCACCTCCTCGCCCGCAGGATCGTGGTGCCGCACCCGCGCGGCGGCGTCATCGACATCACCGCGCCGCTGCCGCCGCACATGCAGCAGTCCTGGAACCTGCTCGGCCTCGACGCCACGCGCTACGATCCGATCGTCGATGCGCCGGAGGAGTGAGGCGTGGGTCGATCGCGGCCTATGCTCCGCTCACCCTGAGGTGCGAGCGCAGCGCAGCCTGCGATTGGGCGACGGCCGCAGCGCTTGGAGACTGTGCGCTTCCTTTCGAGGCCCGCGCCCTCTCCCGCGCGGGCGACCTCGAGGATGACCGACGTAATGTGACCAGCTCACCGCAGCGAAGCGTTGATCTTCTCCAGCGCCGCCGAACCGGGGCACAGCTCCTTCTCGCCCAGCGCATTGAGCGGCGCCGCGACGGTGTTGAGGTGCCCGTGCAGGTCCGCGGTCTCCGCCGCCGTGTAGAGGAGCCCGGTGACGATCTGCCCCTTGGCAGTATGATGCTGCAGGAAGCCCATGGCGGCGACGCGGTCGTGGACGTCGTAGTCGCCGTCGAGCTTGCGTAAAGCGAGCGTCGTGCCGTCGTGCTGCTCGACATATTCGACGCTGCCGGGCGCGTAATCGACCTTGATCGGCGCGCGGCCGGTGATGAAGTCGAGCCGGTTGACCGCCTCGTTGTGCTCGCGCACGTAATCGTAGCTCTTGGTCGAGCCGGCGTGATTGTTGAAGGCGACGCAGGGCGAGATCACGTCGATGAAGGCAGCGCCTTCGTGCTCGACCGCGGCCTTGATGATCGGGACGAGCTGCGCCTTGTCGCCGGAGAACGAGCGGGCGACGAACGTCGCGCCGACGCCGAGCGCGATGCAGACGAGATCGATGGCGCTGTCGGTGTTGACGACGCCGCGCTTCGATTTCGAGCCGAAGTCGGCGGTGGCGGAGAACTGGCCCTTGGTGAGCCCGTACACGCCGTTATTCTCGACGATATAGACCATGTTGACGCCGCGCCTTATGGCGTGGGCGAACTGGCCGAAGCCGATCGAGGCGCTGTCGCCATCGCCGGAAACGCCGAGATAGATCAGATCGCGGTTGGCGAGATTGGCGCCGGTCAGCACCGACGGCATGCGGCCATGCACGGAATTGAAGCCGTGCGAATTGCCGAGAAAGTAGGTCGGCGTCTTCGACGAGCAGCCGATGCCCGAGAGTTTTGCTACCCGGTGCGGCGGGATCGATAATTCGTAGCAGGCTTCGATGATGGCGGCCGAGATCGAATCGTGGCCGCAGCCGGCGCACAGCGTCGACACCGCGCCTTCGTAGTCGCGGTGGGTGTAGCCGAGCTCGTTCTTCGGCAGATCGGGATGATGGAATTTCGGCTTGGCGAGATAGGTCATGGGCTTGTCTCAGCTCACATTCACACATCGTTTCCCGGGCGCAGCGCAGCACGCAGTGATGCGCTGCAGAACCGGGACCTTCGCAGTTCGTGACGGTCCCGGATCAGCGGTGCACCACTTCGTGCTGCACCGCATCCGGGAAACAATCGCGTTCTCATGCCCCCACCTTGCGCAGCGGCGTGACCTTGAGCGCGTCGACGTGGTCGGCGATGGCGCGGGCGATGAAGCGGGCGGTGATCGGCGTGCCGTCATAATGCAGGATCGGGATGAGCCGCACCGGATCGACGTTGCATTCGTTGACGATCAGCGAGCGCAGCTGCGCGTCGCGGTTCTGCTCGACGATGAAGATGAAATCGTGTTCGCCGATGAAGCTCGTCACGCTGGAATGGAACGGGAAGGCGCGCATGCGCAGGCGGTCGAGCCGGTGGCCGCTCGCTTCGAGAAGCTGCACCGCCTCGTCCATGGCCGGCGAGGTCGAGCCGAAATAGATGACGCCGTATTTGGTCGGTTTTTCCGCATTCGCCTGCAGCGGCCGCGGCACCAGATCTTTCGCGGTCTCGAACTTGCGCAACAGCCGCTGCATGTTGTCGGCGTAGGCGGGGCCTTCCTCGGTGTAGCGCGCATAGCGGTCGCGCGAGGTGCCGCGGGTGAAGAACGAGCCCTTGGTCGGATGGGTGCCCGGATAGGTGCGGTAGGGGATGCCGTCGCCGTCGATGTCGAGATAGCGGCCGAACTCCTTGCCGGCCTCGAGCGCGGCGGCGGTCATCACCTTGCCGCGGTCGTATTTGCGGCTGTCGTCCCAGGCGAGCGGCCGGGTCAGATGATGGTTCATGCCGATATCGAGGTCGAGCATGACGAACACCGGCGTCTGCAGCCGGTCGGCGAGGTCGAACGCGGTGGCGGCGAATTCGAACGCCTCGGCCGGATCCTCGGGAAACAGGAGCACGTGCTTGGTGTCGCCGTGCGAGGCGTAGGCGCACGACAGGATATCGGTCTGCTGCGTGCGCGTCGGCATGCCGGTCGAGGGACCGGCGCGCTGTACGTCGAAAATCACGGCAGGAATTTCCGCGAAATAAGCGAGCCCGAGAAATTCCTGCATCAGCGAGATGCCGGGGCCGGAGGTCGCGGTGAAGGCGCGCGCGCCGTTCCAGGCGGCGCCGATCACCATACCGATCGATGCAAGCTCGTCCTCGGCCTGGACGATGGCGAATTTGTTCTGCTTGGTCTCGGAATCGACTCGCAGGCGCTGACAATGCCGGGTGAAGGCCTCGGCCAAGGACGATGACGGCGTGATCGGATACCAGGCGCACACCGTGGCGCCGCCATAGACGGCTCCGAGCGCGGCGGCGGAATTGCCTTCGAGAAAGACGCGGTCGCCGACCGCGTTGGCGCGCTTAAGACGCAGCCCGATCGGGTGCTGGACATTCATCATCACCCAGTCGCGGCCGAGATGCAGCGCGTGCTTGTTGGCGTCGAACAGCTTTTCCTTGCCCTTGTACTGCTCGGCGATCAGCTTCTCCAATTCGCCGACGTTGATGTCGATCAGCGCGGAAAGCGCGCCGAGATAGATGATGTTCTTGAACAGCTGGCGCTGGCGCGGGTCTGAATATTCGCGATTGGTGATCGCGGTGAGCGGCACGCCGATGACGTTGATGTCGTCGCGGAATTTCGCCGCCGGCAGCGGCTTGGTCGAGTCGTAGAGGAGATAGCCGCCGGGTTCGATCGAGGCGACGTCCTTGTCCCAGGTCTGCGGGTTCATCGCCACCATCAGGTCGGTGCCGCCGCGGGCGCCGAGATGGCCGGCCTCCGAAACGCGCACCTCGTACCAGGTCGGCAGGCCCTGGATGTTGGACGGAAAGATGTTGCGCGGCGCGACCGGGATGCCCATCCGCAGCACCGCGCGGGCGAACAGTTCGTTGGCGCTGGCCGAGCCCGAGCCGTTGACGTTGGCGAACCGGACGACGAAGTCGTTTACGCGTTGGATCGGCATGCTTGTTCCGCGTGAGTCATTTCAATGAGATATTTCTGCATGTCCCACGCTCCCGTGGGGCAACGCTCGGCACACAGCCCGCAATGCAGACAAACGTCCTCGTCCTTGACCATGACGCGGCCGGTCTTGAGGCTGTTGCCGATATAGAGGTCCTGCGTGAGGTTTTTCGCCGGCGCCTCGAGCCGCGCGCGCAGCTCGGCCTCCCCGCCGTTTTCCGTGAAGGTGATGCAGTCCATCGGGCAGATGTCGACGCAGGCGTCGCATTCGATGCAGAGTTTTCCCGTGAACACGGTCTGCACGTCGCAATTGAGGCAGCGCTCGGCTTCCTTGAGCGCAAGGTCGACGTCATAGCCGAGCTCGACCTCGGCCTTGATGTCGCGCAGCGCGACCACCTTCTCGCGGTGCGGCACGCGAAAACGCTTGTCGAGCGTGATCTCGTTGTCGTAGCTCCACTCGTGGATGCCCATCTTCTGGCTGATGACTTTCATCAACGGCGCCGGGCGCACGCTCACGTTCTCGCCGCGGCAGAACCGGTCGATCGAGATCGCCGCTTCGTGGCCGTGCGCCACCGCCCAGATTATGTTCTTCGGCCCGAACGCGGCGTCGCCGCCGAAGAACACCTCCGGATTGGTCGAGGCGAAGGTCTTCGGATCGATCCGCGGCATGTCCCATTTGTCGAAGGCGATGCCGCAGTCGCGCTCGATCCAGGGAAAGGCGTTTTCCTGGCCGACCGCGACCAGGACGTCGTCGCACGGAAAATGTTCGTCGGGCTCGCCAGTCGGCACGAGATTGCGGCGACCGTTGGCATCGCGCACTGCCTTGACCTTCTCGAACACGACGCCGGTGAGGCGGCCGTTGTCGTGCGTGAATTCTTTCGGCACCATGTAATTGAAGATCGGAATGTCCTCGTGCATGGCGTCTTCCTTTTCCCAAGGCGACGCCTTCATCTCCTCGAAGCCGGAGCGCACCACGACTTTCACGTCCTCGCCGCCGAGCCGGCGCGACGAGCGGCAGCAATCCATCGCGGTGTTGCCGCCGCCGAGCACGATGACGCGCTTGCCGATGCGGTCGATGTGGCCGAACGAGAGGCTGGACAGCCAGTCGATGCCGATATGAATGTTCTTTGCCGCTTCCTTGCGGCCGGGAATATCGAGGTCGCGGCCGCGCGGTGCGCCGCAGCCGACGAAGATCGCGTCGAAATTATCCGCCAGCAGCGTCTTCATGCTGTCGATGCGCTTAGCCCCGACGAAGGTCACGCCGAGGTCGAGGATGTACCCGCATTCCTCGTCGAGCACCTTTTCGGGCAGCCGGAATTTGGGGATCTGCGTGCGCATCATGCCGCCCGACTTGGGGTCCTGATCGAACACCACGCAATCATAGCCGAGCGGCGCGAGGTCGCGCGCCACCGTGAGCGAGGCGGGACCGCCGCCGACGAGCGCGACGCGCTTGCCGTTTTTCTCAACCGCCGGCTTCGGCAGCCGCGCCGAAATATCGTCCTTGAAGTCGGCGGCGACGCGCTTCAAGCGGCAGATCGCGACCGGTTCCTTCTCGACCCGGCCGCGCCGGCACGCCGGCTCGCACGGCCGGTCGCAGGTGCGCCCGAGCACGCCTGGGAACACGTTGGATTCCCAATTGATCAGATAAGCGTCGCCGTAGCGGCCGGCCGCGATCAGGCGAATGTATTCCGGCACTGGCGTGTGCGCCGGGCAAGCCCACTGACAATCGACCACTTTGTGAAAATAATCCGGCAGCGAGATGTCGGTAGGTTTCATTACTTCCTCTTGCCCGCAACGCCCCGTCTTTTTGCTGAGACGGTCATAAACGCCGCTGCGCGGATCGGCTCTTTCTCCCCCGACGACGGCTATCCGTCGCGCAATGGTGGGCGCGTATACTAGTCGAGCCGCGGGCCGATGACCACCGTTTACCCCTGTTACAACAAGGATTTGTCGCACTTGCTTGTCAGCGCGGAACCGTTCGCAGCTGCGAAGAATGAGCCGCATCGCAGCCGTGGCGACCGCCGCCCGTCCTGCTTAAATTATTGGATATATTGGCTGTTTTGTGGCACTTCGCCGCTGCGGCATGCTCGCGGCGCCGCACCCAAGCCGCCGCACCGGTTGTTAGCTATGGTCTAAGGTCTAAGGTGTCATGCGCGATCTTCTGGAAGGCACGCCCGGCGAAAACCCCATGGAGGCGGCGCGCCGCGGGGCGCGGCCGGTGCTGCGGCGGCGGTTTTACGATAAGGCGTCGACCGTTGCCGCCGCGGAAGGCTTTGCCGTCGAGCTCGACGGCAAAGGCGTGCGCACGCCCGCCGGCCGTGTCCTCGCCGCCCCGACGCCAGCGCTGGCGCAGGCGATCGCCGCGGAATGGGACGCCCAGCGCGAGGCGATCGATCCGGCCAAGATGCCGTTGACGCGGCTCGCCAATTCGATCATCGACGGCGTCGGCGACAACACCGCCGCCGTCGCCGCGGAGATCGTCGAATATCTCGGCTCCGACCTTCTCTGCTACCGCGCCGGCTCGCCGCAGGGTCTCCTCGAACGCCAGGCGCGGCATTGGGACCCGATCCTCGCCTGGGCGCGCGACACGTTGGGTGCGCGTTTTACCTTGGCCGAGGGCGTCGTCCATGTCGCCCAGCCGGAGACGGCGCTCGCCGCGGCGGCGGCCGCCATCCCGACCGACCCCTGGCGCCTCGGCGCCGTGTCCACGGTGACGACGCTCACCGGCTCGGCGCTGATCGCGCTCGCGCTCATGCGTGGGGCACTCACGGTCGACGCTGCATGGCAGGCGGCGCATGTCGACGAGGATTGGAATATCGAGCAATGGGGCGAAGATGAACTCGCGCAGAAGCGCCGCGCCTTCCGCTTCGCCGAGTTTCAAGCCGCCGCGACGGTGCTATTGTTGGTGTAGCTACTGTAGCCCGTTTTCAGAACCCGAAGAACTTATGCCGCAGCGCGTCCTCGTATTGTTTCTTCGCGGCCTTCACCTTGCTGCGGATTTCATCTTCCTTGAAGTGCGCGCCCTCCCATTGATCGACCTCGGCGATCGTATGATTGACCGAGGCGAGCGCCTCTTCCTCCCGGATCGCAGCGATCCATTCCTCGACGGCCGCCTTATAGGCGCTCTGCATGCGATCGAGTTCCGCGGTGTCTTCTTGCGTCACAGTGTTGTCTTGCATCCCAGCCTCCATCTCGATTGCCGGTGTCGATTGCCGCGCGAAGATCGAATATTTTGCGCCTGCCGGCGGCGCCGGGCCAATCTGGGCCGCCATTGTTACATCGAGACGACAGCCGCCGAGCCGGCGCCGTTGCGGCGCGCTACGCGCGCTGCGACGATCGCGAGCGTAACCAGTAGTCCGCCGTCGACAGCCGAATGGCGGTGCTCAGTGCACCAACGGCCCGTTGGCGGTCTTCCACGCGGCGATGCCGCCCTCAATATGGCGCGCTGAAGTGAGCCCGGCGTCCTGGGCCGCCTGCACCGCCATGGCCGAGCGTTCGCCGAAGGCGCAGTAGAACAACAGCCGCTTGCCGGTGGAGTTGGCGAGTTGGTAGAGCATGCCGCCTTCGCCGATATTCTCCTGCAGGCTGGCATAGGGCATTTGGAGCGAGCCCGGGATGGTGCCGTGGCGCTCGCGCTCGCTGCGCTCGCGAAGGTCGATCAGGGCGACGTCCGGCCTGCCGACAATGCCGAGCGCCTGCGCGGCCGTGACGGCCCAGCCGCGGCGCGCGATCTCTTCCTGATGCAGGCCGACTTTCATGTTGGCGGGAACGGCGACGTCCATCATCTTCGGGTTGGCGAGCTTCAGATTGTTCATCAGCTCGACATACTCGTCGACCGATTTCACCTGGAGCCGCGGGTTGTAGGCCTTCTCCTCGCCGATGGTGGAGACGGTGTCGCCCTTGTAGTCGTGCGCCGGATAGACGAGCGTCGCCTCGGGCAGCTTGAGCAGCCGGCCGAAGATCGAACTCGTATTGCGAGCGCGGATCGCCGTTTTGCAAATCGGTGCGGCCGGTGCCGCGGATGAGCAGCGTGTCGCCGGTGAACACCCGGTCCGGCAGGATGAAGCTGTAGGAGTCGTCGGTGTGGCCGGGCGTATAGATCGCGTCGAGCGACAGGCCCTCGATCGTCAGCTTGTCGCCGTCGGCAAGCCGCATCGACACCACGTCGGCCTTGGTCTGTTCGCCCATCACGGTGACGCAATGGGTCTTGTCGCGCAGCGCGCCCAGCCCGGTGATGTGATCGGCGTGGAGGTGGGTGTCGACCGCCTTGACCAGCTTGAGATCGAGTTCGCGCACGAGGTGCAGGTAGCGATCGACCTTCTCCAGCACCGGATCGATGATCAGCGCCTCGCCGCCCCGCCGGCTGGCGATGAGGTATGAATAGGTTCCGGAACGTCTGATCGAAGAGTTGACGGAAAATCATCGCGTCGCCCTCTTGCAATTCTTAGTATAGCAAATTTTCTGGCATCGCTTGCGTAGGCATCCACCCTCCCCTGCAGGGGGAGGGTCGGCGCGCCGCATTGGCGGCGCGACGGGGTGGGGTGCTACGGAGCTGCCGCGCACCCCCACCCGCCCGCCTTCGCGCTGCGCGCCAAGGCGGGCGACCTCCCCCTCCAGGGGGAGGTAAGATCACCCCCCCGTCACGCTCATATGCCGGGCGAGCGCTGGGCGGCGGTGGCGGCGGTCGATGACGAAATCGTGGCCCTTGGGCTTGCGGCCGATGGCTTCGTCGATCGCGGCATCGAGGAGATCGTTGGCTTCGGAGGCGCGCAAGGGCTTGCGCAGATCGGCGGCGTCTTCCTGGCCGAGGCACATGTAGAGCGTGCCGGTGCAGGTGACGCGCACGCGGTTGCAGGATTCGCAGAAATTATGGGTCAGCGGGGTGATGAAGCCGAGCTTGCCGCCGGTCTCGGCGACGCGCACGTAGCGCGCCGGCCCGCCGGTTCGGTAATCGATGTCGGCAAGCGTGAACGTGCCGGCGAGCCGCGCACGCACCAGCGACAGCGGCAGATACTGATCGAGCCGGCCTTCGCCGATTTCGCCGAGCGGCATCACCTCGATCAGCGTCAAATCCATGCCGCGGCCGTGCGCCCATTCGATCAGCTGCGGGAACTCGTCCTCGTTGACGCCCTTGAGCGCGACGGTGTTGATCTTGACCTCGAGCCCGGCCGCCTGCGCGGCGTCGATGCCGGCGAGCACGTCGCGGAGCGAACCCCAGCGGGTGACGGCGCGGAATTTTTCCGGGTCGAGCGTGTCGAGCGAGACGTTGATGCGCTTGACGCCGTGGGCGGCGAGCTCGCCGGCGTATTTGGCGAGCTGCGAGCCGTTGGTGGTCAGCGTCAATTCGTCGAGTTGGCCGGTCGCAAGGTGGCGCGACAGCGAGGAGAACAACGTCATAATGCCGCGGCGCACCAGCGGCTCGCCGCCGGTGAGGCGGAGCTTGCGCACCCCGCGCGCGACGAAGGCCGAGCACAGCCGGTCGAGTTCCTCGAGCGACAGGAGATCGGCCTTGGGCAGGAACGTCATGTGTTCCGACATGCAATAGACGCAGCGGTAATCGCAGCGGTCGGTCACCGAGACGCGGAGATAGGAAATGGCGCGGCCGAACGGATCGACCAGCAGCGGCCGCGCCGGCGCGCCGTCGATATCGAGCGGGCGTTCACGTTCCACTTCCACGCTGTCCATCAACATGCGTTTCCGTGCCTAACGGCTCCCGGCTCCATATGAGCCGAACCTCGCGAGCCAAGCAGGCTTGTTCTTGGTTGCAACCAATATAATCAATCTTTGTGCCGGACAAAACCCTGATGGCTCGCCATATTCGTGCCCACACCGAGGTCGCCGAGGACCCCTGGCAGTTGGGCAAAGGAACTGATCAGCCGATCCGGCTCGAACGTCTCGATCGGAACGTCGGTGTAGCCGAAATCGACCGCGACCACCGGCACTTTGGCGGCGCGCGCGGTGCGGATGTCGGTCGCCGAATCCCCGACCATGACGGCCTCGGCCGGGTCGCCGCCGGCGCGCAGGACGGTGCGGCGGAAAATCTCCGGATCGGGCTTTTGCACGCCGAACGTATCCTGGCCGCAGATCGCGGCGAAGCGCTTCGCGAGCTCCAGGCTCTCCAGGAGCCGCTTCGACAGCCATTCGAGCTTGTTGGTGCACACCGCCAGGCGATGACCGGCGCCGGCGAGGCGGTCGAGCGTCGGTTCGAGGTGCGGAAACGGGCGCGAGCGGTCGGCGATATGGTCGGCGTAATAAGCGACAAAGCGGGCGTAAAGCGCCTCGACCTCGGCGCTGGAACAGGCGCGGCCCTCGAACGCGAGCGCGCGCTCGATCATCGCCTTCGCGCCGCCGCCGATCAGGGGGCGGGCGGTGTCGTAGGGCACTTGCGGCAGGCCCTCCTGCCCAAGCGTGACGTTGAGCGTATGGATGAGGTCGGGCGCCGTATCGATCAGCGTGCCGTCGAGATCGAAGACAATGGTGAGCATGGTGTTGCCTATCGGCCCTATATGGGGCGCGCAAGGGCGAACCGCGTGTGGAGCACAGCGCTTCCCCCTAGGCGCGGCGCCGTAACGCCGTTACACCACGCGCCATGAACGCCGCCGAGATGCAAAAACGCGCCGCCGCCGCCCGCGCCCTGGAATTCGTTCGGTCGGGTATGCGGCTCGGGCTCGGCACCGGCTCGACCGCCGCGCATTTTGTCGATCTGCTCGGCGAGGAGGTCCGCAAGGGCCTTAATGTCATCGCGGTGCCGACCTCGGAGGCGACGTGTGCGCAAGCGGCACGGCTCGGGATTGCGCTGACCACCCTCGACGAGGTGCCGGAACTCGATCTCACCGTCGACGGCGCCGACGAGATCGCCCCCGATCTGACCCTGATCAAGGGCGGCGGCGGGGCGCTGCTGCGCGAAAAGGTCGTGGCCTCGGCGTCGGCACACATGATCGTGATCGCCGACGAATCGAAATGGGTCGCGCAATTGGGCCGCTTCCCGCTGCCGATCGAAATCGTGCCATTCGGGGCGACGGCGACGCACCGCGCGGTCGAAGCGGCGAGCGCAAAGGCCGGCGCGCCGGGGCCGGCGGCGCTGCGCAAGCTGTCGAATGGCCATCCTTTCGTTACTGACGGCGGCCATTGGCTCCTTGACGCGCGATTGGAGCGCATCGCCGATCCGGCGGCATTGGCGGCGCGACTGAACGCGGTGCCGGGCGTTATGGAGCATGGCTTGTTCATCGGCATCGCCCGGACTGCTATCTTAGCCGGTCCGAACGGGGTGCGTGTCGTCGAACGGCCCTGACCGCCGCCCTCAACAGGAGCGTGCTTTAGGCACGACGCCTAAATGTCCGATTACAACGTCGATCTTTTTGTCATCGG
Source organism: uncultured Pseudomonadota bacterium (assembly GCA_963836095.1). Lineage (GTDB taxonomy): Bacteria > Pseudomonadota > Alphaproteobacteria > Rhizobiales > Xanthobacteraceae > BOG-931. The sequence continues at coordinate 71,412 of CAWIHU010000002.1, read as the reverse complement.
GGGCGGCTCGGGCGGCGTGCGCGCGGCGCGCATGTCGGCGCAGCACGGTGCGCGGGTGATGGTCGCCGAGGAGTACCGGGTCGGCGGCACCTGCGTCATTCGCGGCTGCGTGCCGAAGAAGCTCCTGGTCTATGCCTCGCGCTTCCGCGCCGAGTTCGAGGACGCCGCCGGCTACGGCTGGGACGTCGCGCACACCACGTTCGATTGGGGAACGCTGATCGCCAACAAGGACCGCGAGATCGCGCGGCTCGAGGCAGCCTACACCGCGACGCTCGACAAGGCCGGCGTCACCATCGTCAAAAGCCGCGCCGTCATCGCCGACCCCCACACCGTCCAACTGGCGAACGGCGAGCGGGTACGCGCGGCGCACATCCTGATCGCGACCGGCGGGGCGCCGACCTACGGCGACCCCATCCCCGGCCTCGAGTTCGCCATTTCCTCCAACGAGGCGTTCCACCTTAAGGCGCTGCCGCCGCAGGTCGTCATCCAGGGCGGCGGCTATATCGCGGTCGAATTCGCCGGCATTTTCGCCGGCCTCGGCGCGCAGGTGACGCTCGTCTATCGCGGCGAGAACATTCTGCGCGGCTTTGACGACGAGGTGCGCGCGCACCTGCGCATGGACATGGAGAAGCACGGCATCCGGGTCATCACCGGCTGCAAGGTCGCGGCCATCGAGGAGATGAGTTCCCGTTATTCGGTCGCGCTCACGGGCGGCAATCACATCAGCGCCGACTGCGTGATGTTCGCGACCGGACGGGCGCCCAATATCGGCAAATTGGGGCTCGATGCGGCCGGCGTCGCGATCGCCAAAAATGGCGGCATCGCGGTCGACGAATACTCGCGCACGAACGTGAAGAGCATCTATGCCGTCGGCGACGTGACGAACCGCATCAACCTGACGCCGGTCGCCATTCGCGAGGGCTCAGCCTTCGCCGACACGGTGTTCGGCGGCAAGCCGACCACGGTCGATCACACCAACGTGCCGAGCGCGGTATTCTCCGATCCCGAGATCGGGGTGGTCGGCCTGACCGAGGCGCAGGCTCGCGCTCGCTTGGCGCAGACCGACATCTACCGGGCCATGTTCAAGCCCATGAAGGCGACCTTGTCGGGGCGCGACACCACGGTGCTGCTCAAGCTCGTGGTCGACGGCGTGAGCGGCCGGGTGGTCGGCTGCCATGTCGTCGGCGAGGGCGCCGCCGAGATGATCCAGCTCGCCGCCGTCGCGGTGAAGATGGGCGCCACCAAGGCCGACTTCGACGCCACCATGGCGCTCCACCCGACCGTCGCGGAAGAACTGGTGACGATGCGCCAGAAGACCGCGAGCTACGCCCGCGAAGCGGCGGAGTAGGGGATTTCGCCAGCCGCCGCGGGCCCGCCACGGCCGGGTTGTCGCCGTCGGGAGCCGCCGTGTATAAGGCGGCCGCACTATATAACGACCTGATTGCTGGGTTTGGACATGAGCGTGATGAACCGTTGGACCCCGGAATCCTGGCGGGCCAAGCCGATCGTACAGGTGCCGGACTATCCGGACGCCAAGGCGCTCGCCGATGTCGAGGCGCAGCTGGCGACTTTTCCGCCGCTCGTTTTTGCCGGCGAGGCGCGCAATCTGAAAAAGGCGCTGGCGGAAGTCGCTGCCGGCCGGTCTTTCCTGCTGCAAGGCGGCGACTGCGCCGAAAGCTTTGCCGAGCACGGCGCCGACAATATCCGCGATTTTTTCCGGCTGTTCCTGCAGATGGCCGTGGTGCTCACCTATGCCGCGGCGTCGCCGGTCGTGAAAGTCGGCCGCGTCGCCGGCCAGTTCGCCAAGCCGCGCTCGGCGCCGACCGAGAAGCGCGGCGGCGTCGAATTGCCGTCCTATCGCGGCGACATCATCAACGGCAACGAGTTCACCGCGGAAGCGCGCACGCCCGATCCGCGCCGGCAGCTCGAGGCCTACCGGCAGTCGGCGGCGACGCTCAATCTGCTGCGCGCCTTCGCCACCGGCGGCTACGCCAACCTTTCCAACGCGCATCAATGGATGCTGTCCTTCGTCAAGGACAGTCCGCAATCGAAGCGCTATCAGGAACTGGCGACGCACCTGACCGAGGCGCTCAATTTCATGCGCGCCTGCGGCATCGATCCGGAGGTGCATCCGGAGATGCGGACGACGGATTTCTTCACCAGCCACGAGGCGCTGCTGCTCGGCTACGAACAGGCCTTCACGCGGATCAATTCCACGACCGGCGACTGGTACTGCACCTCGGGCCACATGCTGTGGATCGGCGACCGCACGCGCCAGCTCGATCACGCCCATGTCGAGTACTGCCGCGGCATCAAAAATCCGCTCGGGCTGAAAACCGGACCGTCGCAGAAGCCGGACGATCTCCTCGAGCTGATCGACGTTCTCGACCCCGACAACGAGCCCGGCCGGCTGACGCTGATCTGCCGCATGGGCGCCGACAAGGCGGCGGAACTGCTGCCGCCGATCGTGCGCGCGGTCAAACGCGAGGGCCGCAACGTAGTGTGGTCGTGCGATCCGATGCACGGCAACACCATCACCTCGGTGACCGGCTACAAGACGCGGCCGTTCGATCAGATTCTCAAGGAAGTGCGGACGTTCTTTCAGGTCCACGCCGCCGAGGGCACCAATGCCGGCGGCGTGCATCTCGAAATGACCGGACAGAACGTCACCGAATGCACCGGCGGCGCGCGCGCGATCAGCGACGAGGACCTCAACGACCGTTATCATACGGTGTGCGATCCGCGGCTCAACGCCGAGCAGTCGCTCGATCTATCCTTCCTGCTCGCCGACCTGCTCAAGACGAAGCGCGACGGGCAGGCGCAACAGCTGCCGGCGGTGGCGGGACTTTAGTCGTAACTGAGTTCCGCGCGTTGCCGCGAAAGCGGCAGAAGGTGCTGAGGCAACCGCGGCGGCTCCCAAGCACCTTTCCATCCCGTATACCATGCAATTTTACCGTCCGCTCAGGCTGATCGGTATCGGCCAACCGCGCGAAAGGAATACGCAAACAATTTGACACAAAGTTTCCGCGTCGATGTCAGGAAAAAACAAACAACCTGCAACAGGCGCGAGGCGTGCCGTGTCGGTACCAGATTATTTACTGCGTTCGGTCGCGGTCGCGGCCGCGATCGTGGGGCTCACGGCGGCGCCGGTGTTCGCCGCCGATCAGCCGCTGCCGCCGCTGTTGACGAAAGCGGCACCGGTCCCCGATGTCGAATATTATCAGCCGCAGCCGGCGTCGGCCTGGCAGGCCGATTTCGGCGCCCGCTACTGGTTCGGCGTCGCCAACACCGGCAAAAGCCTTTACGGCATCCCCAGCATGTCGGACGCGATGGTGTCGCGGTTGACCTACAGCAATCTGATCACCAATTCCGGCGAGCTGTTCGGGCGCATCGCCGGCACCAACGGCCTGTTCCTCAAGGGCTATGTCGGCGTCGGCGTGATTTCGGGCGGCACGTTGCAAGACGAGGATTTCCCGACCGCGAGCTTCTCGCCTTATTCCAGCACGAACAGCGACCAGAAATACGGCTGGCAAGGCTACGGCGCGCTCGACATCGGTTACGACGTGGTGCGCGGCGGCGATTTCAATCTCGGCGCCTTCGTCGGCTACTTCATCTTCCGGCAGAACGTCAACGCGTTCGGCTGCACGCAGACGGCGACCAATCCGAGCGTTTGTCAGCCCGCCGTGCCGTCCGGGGTCGAAATCATCTCGCAGACCAACACCTGGCAATCGCCGCGCGTCGGCGTCGATGGCGCGGTCGCGTTCGCCGGGCGCTTCACGCTCAGTGCCGACGCCGCCTGGCTGCCCTATGTGCGTTTGGACGGCGCCGACAGTCACTGGCTGCGCATCGCCGACGGCGAATTCTCCGGACCGATCCCCGAGGACGGTACCGGTCAAGGCTATCAGCTCGAGGCCGTGCTGTCCTACGCCGTGACGCCGAATATCAGCGTCGGCGTCGGCGGGCGTTATTGGCACCTGGAAACGAGCGGCAACTCGCACTTCGAGGCGGTCGCGGTCAACGGCGGCCCGCAGCCGGTCGACTGGAAGAGCGACATCTACGGCGTCTTCCTGCAGGGCAGCTACAAATTCGGGCCGTACCCTTACGGCAGCAGCTTGTTCTAAGCCTTCGCGCCGCCGGCCCAAGTTTTCGTGTCAGCGGGCCAGAGCCAAGCCGACAGCATCACGGCCGCCGCCATCCCGATGAGCTGGGCGACGATGAAGGCAGGCGCGCCGGAGGGCTCGATGCCGGCGAAAGTGTCCGATATCGAGCGCGCGATCGTCACGGCGGGGTTGGCGAAGGAGGTCGAGGCGGTGAACCAATAAGCCGCGGTGATGTAGAGACCGACCGCGTAAGGTATCGCCGCCGGCGTTCGCGCCGCGCATCCCAGGATCGTGAGCAACAGGCCGAAGGTCGCGACGAATTCCGCGAGCCATTGTCCCGAGCCGGTCCGCACATGCTGGGACAATTGCCACAGCGGCAGTTCGAACATCAGATGCGCCGTCCACACGCCGATCAGCCCGCCGATAATCTGCGAGCCGATATACGCCGCCGCCTCCGGCCACGGCAGCGCGCGACGCAGCGCCATGGCGATACTGACCGCCGGATTGAAGTGCGCGCCCGATAACGGACCGAACATCAGGATCAGCACGGTGAGAATTGCTCCGGTCGGCAGCGTGTTGCACAGGAGCGCCAGCGCGTCGTTACCGCCGGAGAGCTTTTGCGCCATGATCCCCGAACCGACGACGGTCGCGAGAAGAAATGCCGTCCCCAGCGCCTCCGCCAGGAGACGCCGCGCAAGCGAAGTCACTGTCCGTCATTCGGATGCCTTTGCGGGATCGGGCCCCGCGTTCTTGGTCTTGCCGATGGCATCCAACCGCTTCTGCAGGGTGAGCAGGTCGAGGGATTTTATCGGTAGACTGACAAAAATGTTGATGCGGTTCGTGAGCATGCGCAGTGAGTCGGCGAACGCGAACCGGATTTCGGCCTCGGTGCCGGTCGCGGCGGCGGGGTCAGGCATGCCCCAGTGGGCGGTCATCGGCTGCCCCGGCCAGACTGGGCACGTCTCCGCCGCGGCGGTATCGCAAAGCGTAAAGGCAAAATCGAGCTTGGGCGCGTTCGGGCCGGAGAACTCCAGCCAGCTCTTCGAGCGAAATGCCCCGACGTCGTAATTCGATCGTCGCAACAGGTCGAGCGCGTAGGGATGAATGTGCCCCTTTGGCTCGCTTCCCGCCGAGAACGCGCGAAACCTCCCTTGCCCGGCGCGATTGAGAATGGCTTCGGCCATGATCGAGCGCGCCGAGTTGCCGGTACAGATAAACAACACGTTGAACACTTTATTCTGGACCGCTTCGTTCATGCCCATTTCCTCCGCGAGCAAAACTACGCAACGCGATGCCCGGCGCCATCGACCACCAATTCGCCGTCCTCTTTGCGGAATTCGCCGCCTTGCGGGGCTGGAAGCAGATCGAGCACGGTCTCCGAAGGCCGGCACAGCTTCACGCCGAGCGGCGTCACCACGATAGGTCGATTGATGAGGATCGGATGCGCCAGCATGGCATCGAGCAGCTGATCGTCGGTGACGCCGGGGCCGTCGAGTCCGAGGTCGAGATACGGGGTGCCCTTGACGCGCACAATGTCGCGAACCGAAACGCCCATGCGCGCGATCAGCGACTTCAACATCGCTCGGCTGGGCGGACATTTCAAATATTCGACGACGTGCGGCTCGATGCCGGCGTTGCGGATGAGCCCGAGCGTGTTGCGCGACGTGCCGCAATCGGGATTGTGATAGATGATGACGTCGACCATCGCGATATCGCGCTCCGTTTGTGCCGCCTGGAAGACGACTGGAATCAAGGTTTTCCGGTCCGATGTTGATCGATGCCGTGCTTCAGGAGCCCAACGGCCATGGTGAAAACCGCGCCGGCCGCGAGGCCGGCAAGGCCTTGCAGGATGGACTGAGTGACAACGTCGGCGTCCTGTTGGACGTCGCCTGTTGCCGTGACCATGGTTGCGACGAGGGTTTGAAGGAAATATCCGCTGAACGCACCTCCGAGCGCACCGGCAATGGTATGGCCGAGCGCGCCAAAACTGTGTTCTTTCGCGACCAGCGCCGCACCATGAGCACCCAGAATGCCGGCGACGATTTGTATGACGAGATTTGTAGCGGTCCAGGTCATCATGCTCCCCGTCGGTCGCCAGCGTTCATGTTATCGCGCGAAATAACGGCCATCGCCCATGCTGGCCCGAATTTCACCTGCGCTTCTTTTTCTGAGCGGGTGCTGGCAGACAGCCACACTCCGCTTCTCGCGTGCCGCCCGCCAGCCCGCACAGCTCGGGGCGGCCCTCGCAACAATCGGTGACGAGGAACGCGATGAGAGCGCGCACGCCAACCGCATCGGCGCGATAGATGATCGTCCGGCCCTCGCGATTACCTTTCACCAGACCCGCACGGGCCAGAATGGCGATGTGGCTGGAGAGCGTGTTGTGCGGGCACCCAACGGCGTCGGCGAGAGCGCCCGCGGCAAGCCCCATCGGCTCCTTCTGCACCAGCAGCCGAAATATCGCCAACCGGGTCGGCTGACCGAGCGCGGCGAGCGCTGCGAGCGCGTGCGGCGCGGCCATAGCTCCTCCGCTGAAGCCGGGGCCGACATGGCCGACGACGGCTAGCGCGTTCGTGTCCATAAAACCCTCCGCATCTGTGAGCAAAGCCAACCTATCGCGCCATTGTCACAAATGGATTACATATTTCTGGAATTCTCGACATATCGACATGTAGCAGCTTGCACCGGGGGGATCAACATGTGTTTGTCGGCAATGCTGAAGCTGGGGGTGGTCGGGATCGCCGCGAGCATCATTGCGATACCGCCCGCAATCGCACTGGATCAGAGCCTTCCCGCCTATCGACCCGTCACCGGGATTTCCGGGCATATCAAGTCGGTCGGCTCCGATACCTTGGGCGGCGAAATTGCGCTGTGGGCCAAGGGCTTCGAGGACCTCTATCCCGACGTAAAAATAGCGATCGAGGCCAAGGGCTCGGCGACGGCGCCGCCCGCGCTGCTCGCCGGCGTTTCGCAGTTCGGTCCGATGTCGCGTCCGATGATGGCCGAAGAGACCGACGCGTTCGAAAAGAAATACGGCTACAAGCCATCCAGCTTCCGCGTCGCGGTCGATGCACTGGCGGTCTACGTCAACAAGGACAACCCCATTGGGTGCCTGACCGTGCAACAGCTCAATCGGATTTTTTCTTCGACCCGTCGCACCGCCGGCGGCGGTGACATCAAGACCTGGGGTGACGCCGGTTTGACCGGCGAATGGGCGACCAAGCCGACCGCGCTTTTCGGCCGCAATTCCATTTCGGGCACTTACGAGTTTTTCAGGGAAATGGCGTTGTTCGATGGCGAGTACAAGCCCGACGTCGAGCAACAGCCCGGTTCGGAGGCCGTCGTTCAAGGCGTTGCGGGCGACAAGCTCGGCATCGGATATTCGGGCATCGGATACAAGACCAACGGGGTGCGCACGGTGCCATTGGCATTGTACCCGGGCGGGAAATGCTACGACACGTCCGCCGAAGCGGCCTATTCCGGCCAATATCCCTTGACGCGATATCTGCGTGTCTATCTGAACAAAAAGCCGAACCAGCCGCTCGACCCGCTGCGCGCCGAGTTCGTCAAATATGTCCTTTCCAAAGACGGGCAGATCAAAACCGAAGCAGGCGGCTTCTATCCCATCACCAATGAAATCCGCGAGGATGAACTGAAAAAATTGGGAATTTCGACCGTCTCGGAATAACCCGGATCGAGGGAGATCAAGATCGGGCGCCGCAAGCTTCCAAGCCGCGGCGACAAGCGCGGATTGGGGCAACGCGAAGGACTTTTACCTTATCATGACTGACGCGCCGGGCGATGACGCCTATCCGATCGCGGCGACCGTGTTCGTCATCATGTACAAGCAGCCGAAGGGTGTCGGTCGGACCAACAGCGCGACGGATTTCTTCAGGTGGGCGCTGGAGAGCGGCCAGAAGCAGGCCAGTGACCTCGACTATGTGCCGCTTCTCGTCAGACCGCGGGCAAGGGCTGGTATCCGATGCGGCTCATCATCGACTTCAAAATAGTCGCGGACCTTGCCCGGAAACCGAAGGCCTTTGACGACGGCGGCGGATCGAAGCAGGGGCAGCACGCGAACATCGTCTAGCGATAATATGCCATTGATCGCGAGCGGGCTCTCGATCAATCGATCGAGCTCTTCGAGCTCGGGCAGGAGTTCACCGACATAGCGTCGTGTATCCGCCCGCAGCTCGACGAAATCGCCGAACACCTTGCGTTTGCGCAAAGTGTAGTGGTCGAGCGCGGCAACGGTCGCAAACTCGGGCAATCCGAGCAGCGGATAGCGCGGCATCGTGAGTGGCGCCGTCTTGCTCACGGCCTGATCGGCCCAAGCGGCAATCTCAGGACGCTCGGCGCCTGTCAGGACAGGGTCGCCGAGACCGTTGATATACCTGACCATATCCATGCTTTCGAGCATGGCCGTGCCGTCGTCTTTCACCAGAATTGGGATCACTCGCTTATCAACGAGGGAAAGCATTGTCTCGCTGTCGTCGTCGAGCACCACAGCTTCCTGAAGATGGCGCCGCTTGAGCGCGGCTGTCATGCGCACGCGAAAGCAGAGCGAGCAGTGCTCGAACATGTACAGCTTCATGGGCCTTCTCCTCGACAGTGCCCTACGCGGATTCGACCTGACGCGAGGATTGTTGACTTGTTGACGGCTCGCAACACGCTTTCGTGTGCGCGACCCGCACACCGCGCTCTCCGGTGCCGTCGCCATACTCGGTCATCTCGCCCTTGGTGAAGAATGTTTCCCAAGAAAGCCCGGCCGGGTCGTCGATCCACGACTTTTCGGACTTGGCATAGCAGCACGCGGTTTCGCCCTGCTCGATGATGTTGCCGCCTGCCTTCCGCAGACGCGCATAGACCTCCTGCAATTCCTCTTGGCTCTCGACCTGAATGCCGAGATGATCGAGACCAGCCTGGCGTCCCCGCGTCGAAATCGCGAAATTTACGCGGGGGTCGTCGAGCATCCATTTGGCATAGTCGGGTTTCACGACGGCGGGTTGGGCATCGAACAGGGCCGAGTAGAAGCCGATCGAATGATCGAGGTCCTCGACCGCGACGTGAACGTGCATGCGCTTCATGTGGACTCTCCTTCAGGCCGGGATCTTTTGCGTCACGCGCGCCGGCTTGCAGCCGGACGCGCCGGCACAGCAGTTTTCGGTCAGATACGCGATCAGACCGTTCATCGCCTCGTAGCGGGCCGCATAGATCATCGAGCGGCCGTCCCGCCGGACGGTGATGAGGCCGGCCTGCCGCAGGCGGTCGAAGTGAAAGGTCAAGGTATTCGGCGCGAGCTCGAGAGCGGCGGCGACGCTGCCGGCCGACATTCCCGCCGGCCCCGCCTGCACCAGCAGGCGAAAGACATCGAGGCGATTGTCCTGGGCGAGCGCGGCCAACGCGGTGATGGCATCTGACTTTTCCATATTTCAACGAATATAGAAATGTTTCCCACGCGTCAATACATATTTCGATGGCTGTTGAAATATCCCGCTGAATTCCACGCCGGGCGGGTTGCGCAAAACGCGTGTGTGATGCGCTCGGCGCCAGCCCAGCACCCCAGGACGTTACGTAGTCGTGTTTCCCGGATGCAGTGCAGCGCGAAGCGGTGCACTGCTGATCCGGGATCGTCGCAGGCACTGAGTTTCCGAAGGTCCCGGTTCTGCAGCGCATCACTGCGTGCTGCGCTGCGCCCGGGAAACGTAACGCCTATACCCACCCCCATTGCCCGGGCGGACGATCCGGAGCTAGACCTTGAACATGAACAAGGGTCCCGCAAACCACCTCGCCATTGCCGTGGCGCAGCTCAACCCGATCGTCGGCGACGTTGCCGGCAATCTCGAACGCGCCCGCGCGGCGCGTGCCCAGGCCGCGCGCGAAGGGGCCGACATCGTCGCGTTCTCCGAACTTTTCATCGCCGGCTATCCGCCGGAGGATTTGGTGCTCAAGCCGGCATTCCAGGCCGCCTGCCGCGCTGCCGTCGAGACCTTGGCGCGCGACACCGGCGACAGCGGCCCCGCGGTGCTGATGGGGACGCCCTGGGTCGAAGACGGCAAGCTCTACAATGCCTACGCGCTGCTCGATCGAGGGGCTATCGAGGCGATCCGCTTCAAGGTCAACTTGCCGAACTACGGCGTGTTCGACGAAAAGCGCGTGTTTGCCCCGGGTCCGGTGCCGGGGCCGATCGCGTTCCGCGGCGTGCGTCTCGGCCTGCCGATCTGCGAGGACACCTGGACCGATTGGGGCGACTACGAGAACGTGGTCGAAACGCTCGCCGAAACCGGCGCCGAACTCCTCGTCGTGCCCAACGGCTCGCCTTACTGGCGCGACAAGGCCGATGTCCGCCTCAACGTCACGGTGGCGCGGGTCGCCGAAGCCGGCCTGCCGCTCATCTATGTCAATCAGGTCGGCGGCCAGGACGAACTGGTGTTCGACGGCGCCTCGTTCGCGCTCAATGCCGACCGCTCGATGGCGTTCCAGCTGCCGGCATTCCAGGAGGCGATGCTGATCACCCACTGGTCGCGGGGCAATGACGGCTGGCGTTGCGCGCCGGGACCGCTCGCCGCGGCGGACGATCCCGACCATGCCGACTACGCCGCATGCATGCTCGGGCTACGCGACTATGTCGACAAGAACCGGTTCAGCGGCGTCGTGCTCGGCCTGTCCGGCGGCATCGATTCCGCGCTGTGCGCCGCGCTCGCGGTCGATGCGTTGGGCGCCGAGCGCGTGCGTTGCGTGATGCTGCCGTTCCGCTTCACGTCGCGGCAATCGATCGACGACGCGGACGCGATCGCCCGCGCGCTCGGCGTGCGCTACGACATTGTGCCGATCGAGCGCGCCGTGAACGGCCTCGAAGCGACGCTCGCCGACGTTTTCGCCGGCGCGCCGCGCGACGTCACCGAGGAGAATCTCCAGGCCCGCGCCCGCGGCACCATCCTGATGGCGATCTCCAACAAGTTCGGTCTGATGGTGGTGACGACCGGCAACAAGTCGGAAATGTCGGTCGGCTACGCCACGCTCTATGGCGACATGAATGGCGGCTTCAACCCGATCAAGGACCTCTACAAGACGGAGGTCTATCGTTTGTCGCGGCTGCGCAATGCGTGGAAGCCGCACGGCGCGCTCGGTCCGGACGGCCTGATCATCCCCGAGAATGTCATCGTCCGGCCGCCGACCGCGGAGCTCAAGGAAAACCAGACCGACCAGGATACGCTGCCGCCCTATGACGTGCTCGATCGGATTTTGGAGCGCCTGGTCGAGCGCGAGGAGCCGCTCGCCACCATCATCGCCGCCGGGTTCGAGCGCGACACCGTGATGAAGGTCGACCGCATGCTGGCGGTCGCGGAGTACAAACGCCGGCAGGCGGCGCCGGGCGTCAAAGTGACGCTGAAGAATTTCGGCCGCGACCGGCGCTATCCGATCACCAGCCGGTTCCGCGATCCCGGCACGGCGCCGCCGGTCCCCGACCGCGCGCTCATCAAGAGCGCCGTCGCCGGTCAAAGCCGGCGCGGCGGATTTCTGAAGCCGCGTGACGGAACCCGTCCCACATTCGGCCCATGGTCGAAATCACATGATTCGAGCCCCCAGTTTGGGAGTTTGAATCATAGGTGTCCGGCCAAACGCAACGCTCCTGGCCCGGCCCGGCTTCGGCGCTTTCGAGGCAAAGCGGACATCAACCAGCCGACGCCCCCCGCTGAGTCCGTCGAAAATGACCCATCTCGGCACTTCCGACGGCCCAGAAACTCGCTATCATCAGCCTCAAGTTCGGGTTCATCCGGGGAATCCCGGCTAGACATCGTCCAGTTTGCGCGGACCGGGTGAGGGCGCCATTGATGTCCGACGAGTTCGCATCTTTGGACAAACTGTCCGACGGTATCCCAAACATGCCGCGGCGCATGACCGCACGGGAGCGCCGGGCCGACAGCATACAGTACTACCTGCTCGTATGTGGGCGCGTTTTGATCCTGCCCGCCGCAGTTCTGGGATTCGTCCTTCGGGGCTTTATTGGGTGCGCAATCGGCGCAGGCGCAGGCTGGCTCGGGGGAATATGGGTTCGCCGGAGTCTGGGCGTCCGCGGCAGCGATGGCTTTCACGGTTGGTTCCAGCGCAAGCGCGAGCGCGCCAACGGCTCGCGGACCGGACTGCTGGAATATCTGATCGAGGCCATCCGCGGCAGCGGGTTCACCGTGGAGAAAAGCCGGGCGATCATCGCCGCCTACGACAAAGCGATGGCCGCGATGCAATCGGCCACCACCGACGCGGAGAGAGAAGCTATCGCCAATCGGCTCGACATCGAGACGAAGCAAATCTCCTATACGACACCGCCATGATCTGGCGAACCCAAGAAAGGCTGTGGGGTGCTGCGTTTACTGGCAGCTCTGTAGTTTTTTGGGTGGTCGCGGCGGCATGCCTGGCCGGGCCGGTGGAAAACATGGTCGCGGCCCCCGAAATCATCACGCCGAAGGGTCTCTTCAATCTGGGGTTTGCTGCGGTGGCATGGTGGCTGGGGTCCCGGGGGCTCAGATTTGCCATGCTCGCGCTTGGCATATGGAGTGACAATAAGAAAGTTCAGCCGGCGATAACTTGGCGGCGGCGGCGCGCAATGTGGCGGCTGCACGGCATCGCTGCCACCACTGGAGCCGGAGCCGCAAACTTCCTGCAACGTGGCAATGTCTTTTATGTCGTCTATGGCGTCTTCGGAACAGCGGCGCTGGCGCTCACGGTCGACCCGCGCTGGCTAGGCCTTGTCGCGTATGCGGCAGGTATGCTCGCCTGGGTCTGGGTCCGGTTTTCGACTCCGCCCTTCGTCATTTATCTTTCGACATCAGACCCCGACAGCGTCTCCTTTCACAACCAACTTCTGACGCTCCTGCGGCCGCTGCGCGCAATGTCGCTGCTCAATATGGAAAGCGGCGCCGACATGCCGAACCGCACGTCGCTCAGCTTCGACTGCCTCCGTACCCAGAACAACGAAGATTGGTGGCCTGTGATCACGATGTTGATGGGTATAGCGCCGCTTATTGTCATTAATGCTGACACGGAAAGCCCCGCAGTCATCCGCGAAGCGCTTCACATTTTGAGACAGGACATCAAGTATAAGACTGTGTTTCTCACCGGCGGCGGTGCCCGACTGCTGCGAGCAGAAGCGGAAATCGCCCCGCAAATTCCCGGCTGTCTCATCGCACGCACGCCGATCCTCGAAGCCATCATCGCGGAGATATTGGACCGGCGGACACCGCCCAGCCGCGACCGCAGCGTTTGGTACTTCGCTCGCGCCGCGCGGCTGGAGACGGGTGTCTGGAGCGGATCCGGCAAGGGCTCGCTTGGCAATAGCTTCACCAAGCGTACGCCGCTGGGCACATTGAAGCTCAATCCCTATCTCAACGTCATGATGACCTGCCCGGCGACGGGGAAAACGGTCTTTTCAGGATTCAATTCATCCTATTTCGAAGACTGGAGCGGACATCCGCCGAAAGACGGCGCCCGATTCCGCTGCGCGGCCTGCGGTCAATGGCACACCTGTGACAACACGAACACCCGGCTGGAGCGCCCTCATTGAAGGGGCCTGCGATGTTTCTTGTTGGCCAATCGCGTCATTTGCTGCGCCTGCGCAAAATTGGTCGTTATCGGAGCGAAGCGGAAATGTTCGAGCTTTATAAGTACGCGCCCTAGTGATCTCATTCCGGACTGTTGAATGAACCAAGGTTCTATTTGTGCGATCTATGAAATCCCTGTCCTAATTACCGAAAGAGATTACCTAATTCGGACAGTGCCCGAGAACAAAAGATGGGTCACCGGGTCAAGCCCGGTGACGACGTCAAAATTTGCGTCAATGCGCAGAGACAAAGGGCGGCCCGACCGTGCGAACGGTGCGCTTGGCGGGATCGGCGTCAGGCGCGCTGGTGTCCGTACTTGCGCTCGCATCTGCGGCTGCCGGCGCGGGGTCCTGCTGCGCTTTGGCGCCGGGCTTGGCCGACGTCCTGCTGCCCCTGGGCTGCGGCGGCTGGGCGAGTGCTTTCGCGTTCTGGTCGGTCACGACGATGTCGCCCTGCTCGAGCGTCGAGGAGTCGTCGGAGTTCTTCAGCGCGTCGGCCCAGCTTTGGCCGGGGCGGCGGCAGGAGCAGGCGGCGGTGAATTGCCGGCGATAGACGAAGGCGTTCGGCAACGCCGTGTAAGGCTGACCGCTGACCGACACTGCCGCATTAATATCCTCGCCGGGATTGCGATAGGTGTAGAGCGTGGCTTCGCTGCCGGGGCAAAGCCGTTGACAGGTGTTTTGGTCGTCGGTGAAACGGCTCGGCACCGTCGAGTACGAAATCGGGAAATAATAGCCGTCGCAGGTGCGCACGCAGACGGTGCGGAACGTGCCGGCCGGCGCGCCGTCGCCGCCCGGATTGAGGATCTTGCCGCCGAGGAGCGCATCGAGAAAACCGCCGGGCCCGTTCGCCGCGGCGGCGGCGCGATATTGCGGTCCGCAATCGGCCTGCGCCAGTTGCGCGATGACCTCGCGTCGCGCGCTGCTCTGATCGTTGTTGTTGCCGCTCTTGAGCCGCTCCAGATCGCTCATGGTGCGGTCGAGATTGGCGCGCATCTGCTGGACCTGGGAGTTGAGCGGCCCGCACTGCGGGGACTGTCCGGTGAACAGCGCGAAGAAGCCGCCGCCTTCGCAGCCTTGCTTGTGCGATTGCACCAGCAAGCGGTCGAGGTCGGCCTGCTGTTTGGCGACCGCGTCCTCGTAGCGCTTGATCTGCTCCGCCCGCGCCGGATCGGCGGCGCCGCGATCGATCATCGCCAATTGGCTCTCGAGCCGCACGCAGGTGGCATCGGAGGTTTGTGGCGCGCCGGGCGGCGGAGCGGTCTGCGCGGCGGCGGAGGCGGAGAGCGCGACCGCGCCAAGGATCGCGCCAAGAATGACACGGCCGAGACCGCGTAAGTGCTTGATCATTATGGGTCCCGACACCGGTTCCATCCGGGCTGTCGCGATGAAGCGATGCAATGGTGACTAAAGTGTGGAGGTCGGGCAGGGGACGCTGGTGCGCTCACTCCGCGTCCGGCTGATTTTCGGGGCGGGCGCGGTCGAAGGCGGCTAGTGCGAGGCAGGCGGTTTCGACGCCGACGATCTTGGGGAATGCGTCCAACGGCACCTTCAGCCGCCGCGCGTTGAAAACCTGCGGCACCAGGAAGATGTCGGCGACCGTCACCTCGGCGCCGCACGCATAGGGACCGGGCTCGATCATCGTTTCGAGCGCCTCGAAGCCGGTGCGCACCCAATAATGGTACCAGGCGTCGATCGCCGCCTGCTCCTGATGCAGTTCGTTCTTCAGGTAGCGCAGCGACCCGATATTGTTGAGCGGGTGGATGTCGCAGGCGATCAGTTCCGCGAGCGCCCGCGCCCGCGCCCGCGCAATGGGGTCCTTGGGCAGCAGCGCGGGCTCGGGATGCGTCTCTTCAAGATATTCGATGATGGCGAGCGACTGGATCAGCACGTCGCCGGAGGGCGTGACCAGAACGGGCACCCGCATCTGCGGATTGACCGCGCGAAACTCGGGCCGTTTGTTATGGCCGCCGTCCTTGACGAGGTGAACGGGGATGGTCTCGTAAGCGAGGCCCTTGAGATTGAGCGCGATGCGCACGCGAAAGGCGGCCGACGAGCGGAAATAGGAATAGAGCTTCACGTTTCCTCCTTGACGAATCCGGGTTCGCAGCGACCGCCCCGGCGACGAACTCAATCCTCGTCCTCTCCGTCTTCCTGCGCGGATTTCGGCGACGAGTTCGGCGGACCGTGCGGTGAGCTGCTTCAAGGCGCGGCTGAAGGCTTCGGCATCGGCGGGCGTCAAAATCTCCGTCAGCCGCTGCGCGAACTCGAGCGCGTGCGGCGCCAGCTCCTGGTACATGGCCCGGCCGCCGGCGGTGAGCGAGAGAAACGCTTCGCGCATGTCTTCGCGGTTGGCGCGGCGGACGACGAGCTTGCGCTGTTCGAGCAAGGCGACCGCGCGCGACACCTTGGTCTTGTGCATGTGGGTGTGGGCGCCGATCGCCTTGCCGGTCATGACGCCGTATTGGCCGAGTGTGACCAGCACCCGCCATTCGGGTACGCCGATGCCGTAGCGCCGCGCGTAGACGCGCGACAGCGCCTGCGAGGTCAGGCTCGCCACCACGTTGAGCTGATAGGGCAGAAACTGCTCGAGCTTGAGCGGCGCATGTTCGGCCGGACGGTGCTGCTCCGCCGCGACGGCGCCGCTGCTCTCGCCCTTGATTGCCTGCCGACCGCCCATAAAAATCACCTGAAGGCGCGCCGCCGAACGCAAGGTGCCGCGCAATTGCGCCGAACATGGCCGAAGTCGCGATGGCGCGCAACGGCGCCGCCTTGGTCCGTCCTTGGCCCGCCCCTTTGGCCCGTCCGCGCTGTGGCGGCCTTGAACGGAACGGTGCTATTCCGTAGCTGAGGGCATTGGGCCGCCCGAACAAGACGCCGGCGGGGAAGCGCAGAAGGAGCCGCGATGAGCACGGATTTCGCCTCGACCGCAGATTTGGCGGAGAAGACGATCAGCTTCGACGCCATCGGGCCCGACCTTTATGCCTTCACGGCCGAAGGCGATCCCAATTCGGGAATCATCGTCGGCGACGACGGCGTGATGGTGGTGGACGCCCAGGCGACGCCGGTGATGGCGCGCCAGGTGATCGATCGGGTGAAGAAGGTCACCGACAAGCCGATCAAGTTCGTGCTGCTCAGCCATTATCACGCCGTGCGCGTGCTCGGCGCGTCGGCCTATGTCGGCGCCGACATTCTCGCCTCCGACGCGACGCGGGCCTTGATCGTCGAGCGCGGCCAGCAGGACATGGATTCCGAGATCGGGCGTTTCCCGCGGCTGTTCCGCGCCGTCGAAAGCATCCCCGGCCTCACCTGGCCGACCCTGACGTTTCCCGACCAGATGTCGGTGTGGCTCGGCCGCCGCGAGGTGCGGATCATGCACATCGGGCGCGGCCATACCGCGGGCGACGTCGTCGCTTATGTGCCGGACGCCAATGTCGTGTTCTCCGGCGATCTCGTCGAATATCACTCGGCCTGCTATTGCGGCGACGCACATTTCACCGACTGGCCGGCGACGCTCGACCGGCTGGCGGAATTTTCCGCCGCCGCGCTGGTGCCCGGCCGCGGCGCGGCCCTCGAGACGCCGCAACAGGTCGCCGAGGGCATCGCGCTGACCGAGGACTTTCTCACCACGCTTTACGGCGCCGTCACCGCGAGCGTCGCCAAAGGCCGCTCGCTCAAGGACACCTACGATGCGGTGCGCGTCGCCATGGATCCGAAATTTTCGAGCTTCGCCATCTATGAACACTGCATGCCGTTCAACGTCGCGCGCGCCTATGACGAGGCGAAGGGCCTGGAGCATCCCGCGATCTGGACCGCGGAGCGCGACCGCGCCATGTGGGCGGCGTTAAGGAGTTAAGTCGTCATTGCGAGGAGCGAAGCGACGAAGCAATCCAGGAGTTGGCGGCAAGAAGCTGGATTGCTTCGCTTCGCTCGCAATGACGAGATGAGAAGTGTACCATGACCAACATCCGCAAATCGGTCTATCGCTACGACTATCGCCGCTCGCCCGATCAGGACGCCGGCGCCGTCGCGCGTCGGCCGGTCGTCGTCGTCGGTGCCGGCCCGGTCGGGCTTGCCGCCGCGATCGATCTGACGCAGCGCGGCGTGCCGGTCGTTCTCATCGACGACGCCGACCGCATCGGCGAGGGCTCGCGCGGCATCTGCTGGTCGAAGCGCACCTTGGAAATTCTGGACCGGCTCGGCGTCGGCGAACGCCTGGTGGCGCAGGGCGTCACCTGGAAGCTCGGCAAGGTGTTTTGCGGCGACGACCTTCTGTTCGCCTTCGACCTGCTGCCGGAAGAAGGGCACAAGATGCCCGCCTTCATCAATCTGCAGCAGTTCTATCTGGAAAAGGCGCTGGTCGACCGCGCGCTCGAACTGCAAAACCTCGAGCTGCGCTGGAACAACCGCGTCATCGGTCTCGAACGGCGCAACGACGGCGTGCGGCTGACCATCGAAACGCCGGACGGCCCGTATCGGCTCGACGCCGATTGGCTCATCGCCGCCGACGGCGCGCGTTCGACCGTGCGGGGCCTCCTTGGCCTCGACTTCGCCGGCGTGACCTTCGAGGACAAATTCCTGATCGCCGACGTGCGCATGGCGGCGGAGTTTCCGACCGAGCGCCGCTTCTGGTTCGCGCCGACATTTCATGCCGGCCAGTCGGCGCTGATGCACCGGCAGCCGGACAATGTCTGGCGCATCGATCTGCAGCTCGGTCCGGAGGCCGACGCGGCGGCCGAGCAACAGCCGGACCGCGTGCGCGCGCGGCTCGACAAGGTGCTGGCGCCGCATCCGTACGAGCTGGAATGGGTGTCGATCTATACCTTCAACTGCCGCCGCCTCGACCGTTTCGTGCACGGCCGCGTCGTCTTCGTCGGCGATGCCGCGCACCAGGTCTCGCCGTTCGGGGCGCGCGGCGCCAATTCCGGCATCCAGGACGCGGAGAATCTCGCCTGGAAGCTCGCGGCGCTCATCAACGGGGAGGGCGGCGAAGCGCTGATCGCGAGCTATGAACTCGAGCGCATCCAGGCGGCCGACGAGAACATCGGCCATTCGACCCGCTCGACCGATTTCATGTCGCCGCATTCGCGCGCCGAGCGCGGGCTGCGCGACGCGGTGCTGGCGCTGGCGCCCAAGGCCGAGTTCGCCCGCCGCATGGTCAATTCCGGGCGCCTGTCGCTGCCGACCGTTTACGATACGCCGCTGTCGACGCCCGATGCGGCGCCGTTTGCCGGCGCGGCCAAGCTCGGCGCCCCGCTCCCTGATGCGCCATTGACGCGGCCGGACGGGACAAAAACCCATTTGGTCGAAAACCTCGCCGGCACGTTCGAACTTCTTTATGTCGATGGGGCCGCCGACGCCGTTCGGCCGCAGGCGCCGGACGGCATCAAGCTCACGGTCATCGGCGACAGACTTGTTCGATCCAGAGGGACTGTTCGCGCAACGCGTCGACGCGACCCCGGGCGCGGCCTATCTGGTCCGCCCCGACCAGCATCTGTGCGCCCGCTGGCGCCGGTTCGATCCGGCAGCCGTGGCGCGGGCGCGCCAGCGCGCCTTGCAGAGGTGATGCGATGGCCAAGCTCGTGACCGCCTCGCGCTTCGCGGACCCCGACGCCGCTTATCGGATGCTGGTGGAGGCGCGGCGGGCTCTGTCCGACGCCGAAGCGGCGACGCTCGACACGCGGCTCGTGCTGATCCTCGCCAACCACATCGGCGATGCCGACGTGCTGCGCGAGGCGATCGTGTTGGCGAAAGAGAGCGGGAGCGGGCAAACTTAGCGCGAGCACTCGATGGCGACGAAGTCGTCGCAATTGGCGCCGTGGCAGGACGGATTGGCGGGAATGGCGCCGGTGATGTCGTCGCGGTCGACCTTGCGGTACGACAGCGCCTGCGCGAATTCGCGCGAGCGGCAGTAGGAGTTCGCCACCGCCGAGCCGCACGACGCGCCCGAGGCGAGGCAGCGATCGACGCCATAGCCGTCGGCATTGTTGGCGATGATGAAGAGGCGCTTTTCCGCATGAGCGGAGGCGGCACCAAAGAGCACAGCAGCGACGGCGGCGGCCGCGATCACGGAGCGCATGTGGAGACCCCCGATTGGCGCCCGACGCGCCTTGAGGTGGCTATAGATCGAAGAATGCAACGCCGAGGTTAAGGTTTTGCTAACTGCGGCGCGCACGAGGACGGTAGGGCGCTTTGGCTCCCACGATTTGCGGGGGGCGGGCAATGCGGCGATGCGCGCGGCGGCTCCTTGTCCACAACCGGCGGCCGCGGCCGGCGCGCCGCCGAGGGCTTGACGCAAGGGCTTGACGCAATCAAGGTCCTCGACCATTGTGCGCGCCATGAACGGCCACCATTCTATCTTCGGCATCTGCCGGGAGATTATTCGCTAGCGACACACGCTGGCTGCGGCCGTCTTTTCTCTTGATCGAGACCAATGGACGCCCGGCCAACGGAGGCCAGACTGGGCGGATACCTGGATTCGAGCACATGGATTTGAGGCTCTACGATACCCTGACGCGCGAGAAGCGGGTGTTCCGCCCGCTCGATCCCGCCAACGTGCGCATGTATGTGTGCGGGCCGACGGTCTACGATTACGCGCACATCGGCAATGCGCGCCCGGTGATCGTGTTCGACGTGCTGTTCCGCCTGCTGCGCCATCTCTACGGCGCCGACCACGTCACTTATGTGCGCAACATCACCGACGTTGACGACAAGATCAATGCGCGCGCGGCGGAGGAATATCCCGAGCTGCCGCTCAACGAGGCGATCCGCAAGGTCACGGAAAAGACCGACCATCAATTCCATGAGGACGTGAAGGCGCTCGGCTGCCTGCCGCCGACGGTCGAACCGCGGGCGACCGAGAACATCGCCGAGATGCGCGATCTGATCGAGCGGCTGGTCGCTTCCGGCAATGCCTACGTCGCCGCAGACCACGTGCTGTTCAGCGTCGCCTCGATGCCCGACTACGGCGCGCTGTCGAAGCGCCCGCTCGACGAAATGATCGCCGGCGCCCGCGTCGAAGTGGCGCCCTACAAGCGCGCGCCGATGGACTTCGTGCTGTGGAAACCCTCGAAGCCCGGCGAACCGTCATGGCCGTCACCCTGCGGCATCGCCGCTCCGGGCCGCCCCGGCTGGCACATCGAATGCACGGCGATGTCCTGGAAATACCTCGGCGAGACATTCGACATCCACGGCGGCGGCATCGACCTCGTGTTTCCGCACCACGAAAACGAAATCGCGCAATCGCGCTGCGCCTTCCACACGCCGGTGATGGCGAACTACTGGATGCACAACGGCTTTCTCCAGGTCGAAGGCGAGAAGATGTCGAAGTCGCTGGGGAATTTTGTCACGATTCATGAGGTGCTGAAAGATTGGCCGGGCGAGGTGGTGCGCTTTGCCATGTTGCAGACGCACTATCGCCAGCCGATCAACTGGACGGTCGTCGGCCTGCGCGAAGCGCAGAAAACGCTTGATCATTGGTACGGGCTCACCGCCGATGCCGCGCCGGGATATTTGTGCGCGGATGCGCTCGATGCGCTCACGGACGACCTCAATACGCCGAAAGCCTTTGCCGCGCTGCATGAGCTGCGTGGCGAAGCCGTCAAAGGCGCCAAGCCGGCGGCGGCCTGCCTGAAGGCCAGCGCGCGCTTGATCGGCCTCTTGCAACATACGCCGGCCGAATGGGCCGCTTTCCGCCAAGCATCGCGTTCGGTCGACGAGATCGAGGTCGTGAATTTGATTGAAGCGCGCAACGCGGCTCGCAAGACCAAAGACTTTCGCGAGTCCGACCGCATCCGCGACGAACTGACAAAAATGGGCGTCGTGCTGAAAGATACCAAAGACGGCACCACCTGGGAGATCGCGCGATGACCGCCCAGGCCTACCCGAAACTCGCCCTGCGCCCGCTCCTCCCCGAGGACGTGCCGCTGCTCGCGGAAATCTTCCGCGCCAGCATCGAGGAATTGACGGCCGAGGACTACAGCGAGGCGCAGCAGGAGGCGTGGGCGGGGGCGGCGGACGACGAGGAGGAATTCGGCGCGCGGCTTGCCGACGAGTTGACGCTGGTGGCGACGCTCTCAGGCTCGCCGGTCGGCTTTGCGGCGCTCGCCGACAACAAGCGCATCGACATGCTTTATGTGCATCCGATTGCGGCCGGGCAGGGCGCCGGCGCCATGCTGTGCGACGCGCTGGAGCGCTTGGCGGCCGGGCGCGGCGCGAGCGAATTAACGGTCGATGCCAGCGACACCACGCGCGGTTTCTTTGAAAAGCGCGGCTACATTGCCCGGACCCGCAACACGGTGTCGCTTGGCGACGAATGGCTTGCCAACACCACCATGGTGAAGCGGTTCGCCGCCGCCCCGACACAAGGGAGCCTGTCATGAAACGGGACGACATGCCGTTCCGGCGCCATTGGCTCTATTATCTGGTGCTGAAATATGCGGTGATCGCGGCGGCCGTCGTCATCGCGCTCTACACCGTCTATCGCGTTTATTCGGGATGAAACAAAAATGTTTTTCGGGCTCCGCACCCATCACCTCGTGATCGCGCTCATCGCCATTGTGGTCGTCGTCGCGCTGGCGTCGAATTATCATCTCTGGTGAGATCGCAACTGTGAGATCGCACTATGGCGCGTGAACGGCTTTATCTGTTCGACACCACGCTGCGCGACGGCGCGCAGACGAACGGCGTCGACTTCACGCTGGCCGATAAGCTCGCGATCGCCCACCTGCTCGACGAGCTCGGCGTCGATTACGTCGAAGCCGGCTATCCCGGCGCCAATCCGATCGACACCGAATTTTTCGCCGAACGACGGCCGGCGCGCGCGAAAATAACCGCGTTCGGCATGACGCGGCGGCCTGGCCGCTCGGCCTCGAACGATCCCGGCCTCGCGGCGTTGCTGGCGGCGCAGGCCGACACGATCTGTTTCGTAGCAAAATCCTGGGACTATCATGTGCGCGTCGCCTTGGAGACGACGGAGGCGGAAAATCTCGCTTCGATCCGCGACAGTGTGCGCGCGGCCAAGGCCAAAGGCCGCGAAGTGCTGCTCGATTGCGAGCATTTCTTCGATGGCTACAAGGCCAATCCGGCCTATGCGCTGGCCTGCGCGACGGCGGCCTACCAGGAAGGCGCGCGCTGGGTGGTGCTGTGCGACACCAATGGCGGCACGCTGCCGCACGAGGTGGAAAAGATCGTCGGCGAAGTCTGCAAGACGATCCCCGGCGATCATGTCGGCATTCACGCCCACAACGACACCGAGCAGGCGGTGGCGAACAGCTTTGCCGCGGTGCGCGCCGGCGCGCGCCAAATCCAGGGCACGCTCAACGGGCTCGGCGAGCGTTGCGGCAATGCCAATCTCGTTTCCATCATCCCGACGCTCAAGCTCAAGCCGGATTTTTCCGAGCGCTTCGAGATCGGCGTCTCCGACGCGGCGTTGAAGAAGCTCACGCGGGTCTCGCACAAACTGGAAGAAGTGCTCAACCGCGCGCCGAACCGCTATGCGCCCTATGTCGGCGAGAGCGCGTTCGCGACCAAGGCCGGCATCCACGCTTCCGCGATCATGAAGGAGTTGAACGCCGGCGCCGAGGAGGCGGCGAGCTACGAGCACGTGCCGCCGGAGACGGTCGGCAACAAGCGCAAATTGTTGGTGTCGGACCAGGCCGGCAAGGCCAACCTCATCGCCGAACTCGACCGCATCGGCCTTGCCATCGGCAAGGACGATCCGCGCCTGTCGCGCCTGCTCGACGAGGTCAAGGAACGCGAGGCGATCGGCTACGCCTACGAGGCAGCGGACGCCTCGTTCGAGCTGCTGGCCCGGCGGCTTCTCGGCAAGGTGCCGCGCTATTTCGACGTGGAAAAATTCGACGTCAATGTCGAGCAGCGCGTCAACGCCAAGGGCGAGCAGGTCACCGTGAGCATGGCGGTCGTCAAGGTGAAGGTCGGCGACGACGTTCTCATTTCAGCCGCCGAAGGCAACGGCCCCGTCAACGCGCTCGACCTCGCGCTGCGCAAGGATTTGGGCAAATATCAGAGCTACATCACCGGCCTTGCGTTGACCGACTATCGCGTGCGTATCCTCAACGCCGGCACCCAGGCGGTGACGCGCGTGCTGATCGAGAGCGCCGACGAAACCGGCGACCGCTGGACCACGGTCGGCGTGTCACCAAACATCATCGACGCGTCGTTCCAGGCGCTGATGGATTCGATCGTCTACAAGCTGATGAAGTCCAGCGCGCCGGCGTGAGTTTTTCTTCCCCTCCCCCTTGTGGGGAGGGGTAGGGGTGGGGGTCGGGCAGAAGTTTAACAAACAAGTCGCTGACGCTTGCGCCTTTTGCTCGAAGCTTCGTGCCAGTCGTCCGCGTTGTTATTGTTCTTCCCGACCCCCACCCCTAACCCCTCCCCACAAGGGGGAGGGGAAGTGAGGCGGCTATGATCGACCATGTCTCCATTGCCGTGCGCGATTTGCCCGCGGCCGAAGCTTTCTATACAGAGACGCTGGCGCCTCTCGGCATGGCGAAGATGCGCGAATGGCCGAATGCGGCCATCGGCTTCGGCAAGAAATATCCGGAGTTCTGGATTAATCGGCGCGTCGGAATGAACCATGTCGCCGAGGACAGCGGGGTGCACATCTGCCTGCGCGCGCCCGACACCGCGGCGGTCGACGCGTTTCACGCCGCGGCGCTCGAGGCCGGCGGCACATCCGACGGCGCACCGGGGCTACGGCCGGACTATCACACGCGCTATTATGCCGCCTTCGTCCGCGACCCGGACGGTAATCGTATCGAGGCCGTGACGTTCTTGGAAGAATTGTAGGGGCGCCCCTTGTGGGCGCCCGTTTGCGCCGCAAGCGGGCGGCCACAAGGGCCGCCCCTACGGGCGCCTCACATCCGCTCTTCCGGCAGCGCCATTTCCTTCTCCGCTTCGGTGACGGCGCGGGCGGCTTCGCGCATCATCGGCAGGATGTCTTCGATGCGGTCGGCGACCAGAAGCTCGACGCCGCGGTCGGCCGACGGCACCAGGCCGAGCGCGCGCATGTGGTCGATGAGGGACAGCAGCGGATCCCAGAAGCCGTTGACGTTGGCGATCAGGATCGGCTTCTTGTGGCGGCCGAGCTGGGCCCAGGTCATCTGCTCGACCAGTTCCTCCAGCGTGCCGATGCCGCCGGGCAGGGCGACGAAACCGTCGGCGCGGTCGAACATGGTGCGCTTGCGCTCATGCATGTCGCGGGTGACGATGTGCTCTTGGGCGAGCCGCCGCGGCCGCTCCTTGGCGGTGAGGAATTCGGGAATGATGCCGGTTGCCGCGCCGCCGTGCTCGATCACGGCGGAGGCGACCGCGCCCATCAGGCCGATCGAGCCGCCGCCATAAACGAGCCGCACGCCGTTCTCGGCCAGGATCTTGCCGAAGCTGCGCGCCGCCGCGACGAACGCCGGGTCGGTGCCCGGGCTCGAACCGCAATAGACGCACAGCGCATTGATTTTGCTCATGGACTCTCTCACAAAGAACGAAATCTGGCCTCTATTCGCGTGAACCGCAAGGTCTTTACCCCACAATGCAAGGACGGGGCCGAAAAAGCGGCAGCCGAGGGGTAAAAGCGCGGCCTGCCGGTGCGCAATGGCAGAAAAGCCTCTATATGGCTGAGACATAATGCCAACGACAAAATGGCGGCGGCCTGCGGCAGCCGGTCCCGGCCCGGGCTCGCAATGAGAGAATTCCAACGATCCGCTCCTGCCTCGCAGGGCAAGGTCAACGGCAATAGCGGGGCGCTGTTCGCGACGCTGCTGCACATGTGGCCGTATATCTGGCCAAGCGACCGGCGCGACCTCAAGGCCCGCGTGGCGTTCGCGACGGTGCTGATCTTCATCGGCAAGCTCGCGACCGTCGCGGTGCCGTTCACCTTCAAATGGGCGACCGACGCGCTCGCCGGCCACGGTACCGCGCCGGTCGCCCCCAACGACTGGTTCGCCTGGGCGATCGCGGCGCCGATCGTCATGACGCTCGCCTATGGCGGCATGCGCATCGTCATGGCGCTGCTGACGCAATGGCGCGACGGCATCTTCGCCAAGGTGGCGATGAACGCGGTGCGCCGGCTCGCGACGCTGTCGTTCGAGCACATGCACCTGTTGTCGTTGCGGTTCCATCTGGAGCGCAAGACCGGCGGGCTCACGCGCGTCCTCGAACGCGGCCGCAACGCCATCGAGACGCTCGTGCGCATGCTGCTCCTGCAGCTCGCGCCGACCATCGTCGAGGTCGCGATGATCGTCTGGGTGCTGCTTTATCATTTCGACTGGCGCTACGTCGTCGTCATCGTGCTCACCGTCGCGCTCTATGTCGGCTTCACCTTCTGGGCCACCGAATGGCGCATCGGCATCCGCCGCAAGATGAACGAGAGCGACACCGACGCCAACGCTAAGGCGATCGATTCGCTCCTCAACTACGAGACGGTCAAATATTTCTCCGCCGAGGAACGCGAGGCCAAGCGCTACGACCGCTCCATGGCGCGCTACGAGGACGCGAGCGTGCGCACCTACACCTCGCTCGCGGTGCTCAATGCCGGGCAGGCCGTCGTCTTCACCGTGGGGCTCGCGGCGGCGATGGTGCTCGCCGCCTATGGCGTCAAGAACGGCACCAAGACGGTCGGCGATTTCGTCATGATCAACGCCATGATGATCCAGCTCTATCAGCCGCTGAATTTCATGGGCCTCGTTTACCGCGAGATCAAACAGGCGCTGATCGACATCGAGATGATGTTCTCGATGCTGGACCGCGACCCGGAAATCAAGGACCGGCCGGGCGCGCCGCCGCTCGAGGTGCGCGACGGCTCGATCCGCTTCGAGAACGTCTCGTTCGCCTATGAGCCGGCGCGGCCGATCCTGAAGGGCCTCGACTTCGAGGTCGCCGCCGGCCGCACCGTCGCCATTGTCGGGCCTTCGGGCGCCGGCAAGTCGACCATTTCGCGGCTCCTGTTCCGCTTCTACGACGTCACCGGCGGCCGCATTCTCATCGACGGCGTCGACATCCGCGACGTGACGCAGACGTCGCTGCGCGCCATGATCGGCATGGTGCCGCAGGACACCGTCCTCTTCAACGACACCATCCGCTACAACATCCGCTACGGCCGCTGGGACGCGAGCGACGCGGAGGTCGAGGAAGCGGCGCAGCTCGCCCAGATCGACCACTTCATCCGCCTCGCCGCCCAAGGGCTACGAAACCGAAGTCGGCGAGCGGGGCTTGAAACTGTCCGGCGGCGAGAAGCAGCGTGTCGCCATCGCGCGCACCATCCTCAAGGGCCCGCCGATCCTGCTGCTCGACGAAGCGACCTCGGCGCTCGACAGCCATACCGAGCGCGACATCCAGGACGCGCTCGACCGCGTGTCGAAGAACCGCACCACGCTCGTCATCGCCCATCGGCTGTCGACCATCGTCGGCGCCGACGAAATCCTGGTGGTCGACAAGGGCATCATCGTCGAGCGCGGCACGCACCGCCAATTGCTCGCCCATGGCGGCCTCTATGCCAGCATGTGGAACCGGCAGCGCGAGGCCGACAAGGCGCGCGAGTTGCTGGCGGAGGTCGGGGAGGAGGTCGCCGCGCCGAACCGCAATCCGCCTGTGGCGGCGGAGGACCTCGTGCCGGCCGTGGACGCGGCGGAGTGAATTGAATGTCCATCCTTAACTCCATCCGCGCGCAACTCGTACCGATCCATCCCGAAGGCTACCCCTTCATCGGCGCCTTCGCGTTCGTGAGCCTCGTATTGCTCTGGCTGATGCCGCCGCTCGGCTGGCTCGCCGTCCTGGCGACATTGTGGTGCGTCTATTTCTTCCGCGACCCGCCGCGCACGACGCCGGTGCGCGAAGGCATCGTCGTCGCTCCGGCCGACGGCCGCGTCAGCCGCATCGCCAGTGTCGCGCCGCCGCCTGAGCTCGGGCTCGGCGAGCGGGCGGTCACGCGCGTGTCGATCTTCATGAGCGTGTTCGACTGCCACGTGAATAGGAGCCCGGTCGGCGGCAGGATCGAGCGCGTCGTCTATCACGCCGGCTCCTTCATCAGCGCCGATCTCGACAAAGCGAGCGAGCAGAACGAGCGCAACGCCTTCGTCATCGCGGCCGCCGGCGGCGTCCGCTTCGGGGTGGTGCAGATCGCGGGCCTGGTCGCGCGGCGCATCGTCCCGTTCGTGCGCGAGGGCGACGTTGTCGTCGCCGGCCAGCGCATCGGCATGATCCGCTTCGGTTCGCGCGTCGACGTCTATCTGCCCGAAGGCACACGGGCACTCGTCGCCGAGGGGCAGACCGCCATCGCCGGCGAAACCGTGCTGGCGGATGCCTTTGCGGCGGGACCGGGCCGGACGTTCCGGGTGAGCTGAACCGGCGGCCCGCTCCGCCCCGCGTTTCGTCACCCGATGGCGGGCGGGAGCGGAAACCGCTATAGTCGCGCCATGATCTACAACCGCTCCGCATTCGGCGACCGACCACCGCGGCGACGGCGTTTCCGCCGCATTCCGGTGCGTATTTTGGCGCCGAATGTCGTCACGCTGCTGGCGCTTTGCGCGGGATTGACGGCGATCCGGCTGGCGTTCGAGGGCCGTTTCGAGCTGGCGCTCGGGGCCATCGTGTTTGCCGCCTTCCTCGACGGCATCGACGGCCGCCTGGCGCGGCTGTTGAAGGGGACCTCGCGGTTCGGCGCCGAGCTCGACAGCCTCGCCGACTTCGTCAATTTCGGCGTAGCGCCGGGGTTGATCATGTATTTCTGGGGTCTGCACGATCTCAAATCGGCGGGCTGGATCGCCGCCATGGTGTTCGCGATCTGCGCCGGGCTGCGGCTCGCGCGTTTCAACGTCATGCTGGACGACCCGGACCGCCCGCTCTGGGCCGCGAACTTCTTCGTCGGCATGCCGGCGCCCGCCGGCGCCATCACCGTGCTGCTGCCGATCTATGCGAGCTTTCTCGGTCTCGAGCGGTCCAACGTTCTGATCTGGGCGACGCTGATCTACACCGTGCTGATCGCCGCGCTGATGGTCTCGCGGCTGCCGGTTTTTTCCGGCAAGCGGTTCGGGACGCGGGTGTCGTCGGAATTGGTCGGGCCGCTGATCGTCGTCGTGGTGTTGTTCATCGCGCTCCTGATCGCCTATCCGTGGGTGATCCTGACCGCGGGGACGCTCGCCTATCTCGCCGCCTTGCCGTTCGGCTTTCTGTCCTATCGCGGCTACCAGCGGCTGGCGCGGCAAAGCGAGGCGGCGGCGGCGCCTCAACCGGCCCTGACGCCGCGACCGACGCCGCTGGCAGCGAACCCTCTGCAGCCTTCCGAGCACGAAGAACGTCCGCCGCGCCTCAATTGAGCCGCATCGCCGGCGCTGTTGCAGCCCGCGAGGTCAACTCAATGCGTCTTGCCCGCCGCACGCTTCTGGCTTCGCTGCTGGCGTCGGTGGCGGCGCCGGCGGTGCTGCGTTCGGCGCGCGGCGAAGCGGCGCCGATCACGCTCAAGCTGCATCATTACTTCTCCGCGGTTTCGAGCGTGCACGTCAGGTTTCTGGCGCCGTGGGCGCGCAAGCTCGAAGCGGATTCCGTCGGGCCGCATTCGCGTCGACCTTTTTCCCTCGATGCAGCTCGGCGGCGCGCCGGCGCAGCTGTTCGACCAGCTCCGCGACGGCACCGCCGACATCGTCTGGGCCGCGCCGAGCCACACCCCCGGCCGCTTCCCGAAAATCGAGGTGTTCGAGCTGCCGTTCGTCGCGTCGCGCCGGGCGCTGGCTTCCTCGAAGGCGATCCAGGATTTGGCGGCCGCCAATCTGAAAGACGAGTTCCGCGACATTCATCCGCTGTGCTTTTCCTGCCGCGACCGCGGCGTCATACATGCCAAGCGCGCGATCCAGTCGATGGCGGACATCAGGGGCCTCGAGCTGCACGTGCAGAACCCGCTCGCCGCCGCGGCGATGGCGGCGCTCGGCGCGCAGGGGGTGCCGATGCCGGTGCCGCAAGTGCCGATGGCGCTGACGCAGCACGTGATCGACGGCTGCCTCGACCCGTGGGGCGTGGTGGCGGCGCTCAAGCTCTACGATCTGAAATTCCACACCGAGTTCGGCGACCAGACGCCGAGCACGACGGCATTCGTGTTGGCAATGAACCGGGAGATCCATGATCGCCTGCCGCGCGATCTCAAGGCCGTGGTCGACGCCAATGCGGGACCGGCCGCGGCCGCTATGGCCGGCGCCATGTGGGACGCCGATGCCGCGACCGCCGCCGGCGCGGCGCGCGAGCGCGGCGACGGTTTTATCGTGCTGTCGCCGGAAGAGGCGCTGCGCTGGCGCAAGGCCACCGAGCCGGTGGTGGCGGCCTGGCTCAAGCAAATGAAAGAGCGCCACGTCGACGGCGGCAAGCTCCTCGCCGGCGCGCGTAAGCTCATCGCCAAATACGCGGCCGAACCCGAGCCGCAGCCGCCGCAGCCGCCGGAGATCGAGTTCAAGTCGCAGATGGCGCAACCGGCGTCGCCGTCGCCTGCGCAGGTCAAGGCCGAACTGCCGGCAGCGGAAAAGCCGATTCTGCGGCAGGTGCCGGCATCATCGCCCGCGCCCGCGGCGCCGACCGTGCCGGTCGCCAAGCCGGTGCCGGCCGTGCTGCCAAGGCCGAAGGAGCTCGATATTCCGCTGTGACCGGTGCGACGCCAAGCGGGCGCTATTGCGGCAGCGGGTACCCCGGCATCAGATCATAGGGATGGCCCCAGCCGGGCAGCGCTTTCATGCGGTCGAGCCAGGCGGCGATGTTCTTGTGCTCGGCCGCGATGTCGAAGCCGAACTCCTCGGCCGGATAATAGAGGTAGCTCGTCAGCGACATGTCGGCGATGGTCGGCTCGGCGCCGAGCACGAAGGGGCGGTCGGCCAGGCGTTTGTCGAAAATAGCCAGCGCGCTCAGCGCCCGGCCCTTGAGAAACTCCAGCACGGCCGGATGGCCTTTCTGTTTCGATATCGCGTAGAGAAAGCGGTACGGACCGAGCGTGCCGCCGATCTTCTGATTGTCGAAAATGATCCAGCGCAGCGCTTCCAGGCGCTCGTCTTCGCCGCGCGGCAGATATTTGCCGCTGTGCTCGGCGAGGTAGGTGAGAATGACGCCGGATTGGGTGAGTTTTTTGGCGCCGTGGACGAGCACCGGGGCTTCGCCCATTTCATTGACGCTGCTGCGGAATTCCGGACTGCGCTGGACGCCGGCGTTGAAAAAATCGAACCAGATCGGCTCCCAGTCGGCGCCGATCAGATTGAGCATCAGCGCGGCGCGATAGGCGTTGCCGGACTGGGCGAAGCAGTAGAGCTGATAGTCGGCCATGGATTGCCTTTTTTTGCTTTGTCGCATTTTCTTTCGGAAAACCGGTGACCACTTTTCCGGAAAATGCTCCTAGCGCGACAGCGTGACCGCCGCCCCGCCGGTCTCGTGACCCTCGAAATGGCCGCCGGCGTAGGATAGCTGCGCCAGCGCTTCGGCCTTGTGGTTACGCACGATCAGATTGCCGTGCTCGAAGGTCCATTTGCGGCTGGTGAAGAAGGCGCTGGGGCAGCCGCCCTCCGGCGCGACCGTGCCGTCGACCGCCGTCGGCGAGGCTGCGCCGAACGTCATGAAGCAGCCGCCGCCCGAGGCGGCGGCGAATTTCCAGCGGCCGGCGACGGCGACCGGGGGCGGAGGAGGGGGCGGCGGCGGCGCGGGCGGCGCAGCCGCCGGCTGCGGTTCGGGCCGGCTGGCGGCCAGCTGCTCGTTTCCGCTGCATGCCGTGAGCGCCGCCAGCACCAGAAGTGCCGCGGCCGCTTTCGCCCCGTTTGCGCAAAAACCCCTCATATCCGTCCCGCCATTCATCCGGGGCGCACCAAACCCGAAAAGCGGGCGAAAAAGAAGCCCCAAGGTTGCGATTTCGTGTGGGCAGTTCGCCCCACTTGCGCCAATATTCCTAACCGAAATTAACCCAGTGCGGGATTTGTGCCGCGGGAGGCTCGCCATGACGCTCTTTGCACGTGTCGTTCGATCGCGCTCGCCGCTCCGTTTGGCGGCGGTTGCGGCGTTCGCTTTGGCATTTTCCGCTGGGCTCGCGCGCGCGGAGGATGCCGCCGCGGCCGGCCCCCCTTCGCCGGTCGAGGAATTTTCGCAGCAGCTCGAAGCGTTCCAGAAGAGCGTGCCCGACCTCAACAAGACGATCCAGGATTCCGCCGGCACCATCGACAGCGTCACCGACGTCGGCAAGGCCCGCGCGGAGATCGACAAGCTGCGCGAAACGGTCTCGACGCTGCTTGGCGCGGTCTCCGACAACGGCCCGGTGTCGCAGCTCGGCGCCAAGGCGCTCGATCACGTTCACGCCAAGCTCAAGGCGCTGGCGCAGGACAACCGCTTCAAGCCCGAGGAGCGGGCGTTCCTGACCGACCAATGGCGCGCGCTCGAGACCCAGACCGAGAGCGCGACCAAGGAACTCGACGACGCCCGGGCGCAGTTCGCCGTGCTGTTGAAGACGCTGCAGGAGAACGAGGATTTCATCGGCGAACTCGTCGAGATCCGGCAGGCGCAGAAGGCGCTCGAGGTGATCCACAAGCTCACCCACGACATTCGCGACGCTTCCGCCCAGCTCAACAAGCTGATCGGCGGCATCAAGCCGCCGGGCGCATGACGCTCGCGGCGTCGAAGAGTGATATTGCGGCCTTTGGTAGCGACACTTCATTCGTCATTGCGAGCGAAGCGAAGCAATCCAGAGTCGCTGCCGCCGACCCTGGATTGCTTCGTCGCTGCGCTCCTCGCAATGACGATGATGAAGGCGTCAACTAGGTTCGGAGCGTGAAGATGCGTCGGGTCGCCGGGCTTGTCGCCAGCATCCTGATCGTCAGCGCCGTGATCGTCGCGTGCCGGCCGTCGGGCGACGTCGGCTATGTCGAGATCAAGACGGTGCCGGTCGCGGCGGCGACGCAGACGGCGCTCTATCTCGATTCCGAAAAGCTCGCGCCGATCAAGAACGGCAGCGCCATCCTGCGCCAGCGTGTCGGCACGCTGAAACTCCAGGCCGGCAGCGCCAGCGCGCCGGCGCCGCTGTGCGACATCGTCGTCAAGCGCAACCGCATCACGACGGTGACGATCTCCGTGCTCGAACGCCCGCCCCGCTGCCTATGCCGCTACAGCGGGAGCGACGGCGCGAGCGAGCATGCGTGCGTGAGTTAATGACACCCCTCTCCCCTTTGCGGGAGAGGTCGGCATGCGCCGCAGGCGCATGCCGGGTGAGGGGAAGTGCGCTGGGGACTCGAACAACAGTCGTGCCGCCGCCAGACCCTCACCCGGCGGTTCGCTGCGCTCAGAGCCGACCTCTCCCGTGGAGGGAGAGGGGGGAAGATAGAGCGGGCGAACGTCACGCCGCGAATACAAAGGCCGGCGCGATCGGACGAGGCGGGATATGTACTTCGCAAAGCTCACCGGCCGATATTGTCGGTTGCGGAGGGATGTTTCGTGGCCCTCCGCTCGGTAAAAGGCGGCCATTATGCATTGGTCGTGTACTCATAAATTCGGTTTTAGAAGCGGCCGTCCGCATGAATAAGCGAAGATCCCAGCGCAATACAGCCAATCGCGCAAAGCGGAATTCCAAGTTCAAGCTGGAGACCTTCTCGGTCAGCGAGGAAGATCACCCAAAGCTTAAGGCAGCGATGCATGAGGCCGCTCTCGCAGCTGTGGCGGACTTTCCGAAAACCCTCGAATTGGTAAAAGACCAGCTTCGCCGTCACGATCCGATCGGCATCATGGCCTGCTTTGCTGGCTATGACGATGACCTACGTGGGGTCAAAGGGCGGCTCGAAGCGAAGCCGTTTAATATCTGCACACCACGCCGAGTTACTTCAGGCGATCGTCTTGACAATTACTCCAGACCAGTGGGGTCAAGCTCCAGTGGTGCCGGGCGTAATGCAGATAGTCTTTGATAGCCTGCCCAAGATATCCGACACTTTTTTTCTTCAGCGAATGCTCGATGCCGAGAAGGTTTCCGACGAGCAGGAACTGGCGGTGCTCTCGCTCAACAGCCGATCGTATGCACACGATGGGTGTTCGGAACTGGGGATACTTTGGCGCCGTCATCCAGATTTCAAAAGGAACTCTACAGCGCCGTCGATACTGCCTTCGCTTCTCACTATGGATTTAGCTGCACGGATTTCATCGAGGTGATGCATCGTGCAGTCAGTGAGCTTGAGCGGCGTCAGACGGAACATTGGAACAGGTTTCGCAGGGTTATGCACGGAAAAAACCCTCGACAGATTTTCCGTCTTTACTTCAAGAATGTGCCGGGGCTGGTCGGTAACGCGGAAGACATGCTCGCGGCTCTGCCAGGTATTGACGTGGTTGGTGCGAAGGCCGCAGTAATGGCACACTACGACCTACGGCTGTCCGACTGTGGAACATTTACGCCGCAGAGATCGCCAACCTGTCAGGCCGAAGCTTACAGATCGTGGAGAGCGTGTTTCGCGCCATTTCACTCACTCCGGGGGCGCTTGCCGAGGCAAGACGGAATATCTGTTTCTTGGCAATCCGATCTGGGAAGCACCTGCAATTGACCTCGGCACTTCCTTTTTCCTGCCGATGCCCCAGGCAGTGTTCAGCCACATCCACCGTATCATGGACCGGCTCGCAGGTGCTGCCGGCGTCAAGGAGGCGGTGGAGAAGGCCCGCTCAAGTTATCTGCAAAAGAAGCTTGAGGCCGCCTTACGGTCGGCGCTTCCCGGCGCGGACATTACGCCCGGCGCCAAATGGAAGATTGGCGACCAGATATTTGAGACAGACGTTTTGGTCGTCATCGATCGCACGGTAATTGCCGCCGAAGCGAAGGCGAACCGCCTGACGCCCGAGGGACTGCGCGGAGCACCCGCGCGCGTGAAGCGGCATGTTCAGGATATGGTTCTCGCCCCCTCGGTGCAGTCCGACCGGCTAGCCAATGTAATTAGCAAGGCGCAATCGGGAGATGCCGCGTCGGTTGCCATCGTGACTGGTCTGGGGATCGATCCGGAGGCTGTGGATCGCGTGATTCGATTATCCGTTACGCTGGATGATCTCTCCGTCCTCAGCGCCGCCGAGGGCGAATTCAAAAGAGTCGGCTGGGTGCCGGCAGATCACGAGCTCGCGCCAACAGTGTCGATTTCTGATCTGCTATGCATCGTCGACATCCTCGATAAGCCGCTGTTGCTGCTGCACTATCTTAGCGAGCGCACGTATTTCCAGAAGGCTCTTAATCTTGTGGGCGACGAGTTGGACTTTCTCGGCCTCTATCTCGAAAATGGTCTAAATTTCGTCATTGCAGATAAGGACATGTTGTTCACGCCCTCCGGCATGTCAGGGCCGATTGATCGGTACTACGACGCATTGGACGCGGGAAATCGCGGAATCAAAGCCCAAGCCAAACCTGAGCACGCTCTTCACGCAGATCATTGATCGGTTGAATGAGCGGCGGCCAGGAGGCTGGACAACGGTGGGTCTTCATCTACTCGGCGCTGCAAATCCTTCCGAGCAGCGCCGGCTGGAGCGATCGCTCGACAAGCTGCGCGCAATGGTGCGGAAGAACTATCGCGATCCCGCCCATATCAACTCGGTGCAAATTCAGCCGCCCCAAAGGCACAAAGCGCGAGTGGGTTTTTACGTCTTCCCCGAACAGCTTCGCGGGGAGCTAAAGGGTACGATGGAGCGACTTAGTGAAGAGGCGCTAGATGCGGGCGGGGTAAAATCCATCGTGCTATTTGCCCGCAGTACGGAAAAGTGGGACGTGCCGTACGAAGCAGTTCTGTACGCCAAGAAGTGCTAAGCTTTTAGAGTTCTGCGATATCTGCTTCGGGTCAAAACGCTACGGGTCGTTTGTCGCTGGGCCATACGCGAAGTCCGCTGCCGGTCACCGATAGGCGATTTATCGGATTGACAGCTGTCCTGGTTCTAGTTACATAACCCAACCCCGCTCACGTACAGGACGCCATCCGGCGGACCACCGGGTGGCGGAGCGGGTGCGGTTCCCGCGGGCATGGGCTCGTCACCTGTGCTCCCGGGCGGCTTCGGCAGGACACGCCCGGCCGGCATCATGACCGGTCTGCGGGTGCAATCTCGCTGGGCTGGGACAGGAAGGCGCGGGTAACGCCTGCGGTGACGCATCGATCCGGAGGTTCCGGGCTGTGCGTTGCGAAGCGTGCGTCTTTCGAACCATCGGGATGCGCGCCCCAACCTGTTCCCAGGAAGTCGCGTGGCTGAAGCTGAGCGGTGGCGTTCGGTCGCTGCCGCAAGTGCCGTGGTGGAACGCCGACAGGCGAGCGCGCCCTGAAGGGCGCGCGCTGCGCCGCAAGGCGCGGAGGTTTTTGAACAGCGTTTGTCGGCGTTCCGCTTTCCTTTTCGTCATCTTTGCGAGCGGGCGTAACCCGCAATCCAGAGGCCGCGCCGCATACCCTCCGTTCCGGTATTGCTTCGGCGCTTCGCTGGACCTCGGGTCAAGCTGACGAGGTTTATCCGCGCGCGATCATGATGGCGGCCGGTTCCACCACCGGCGCTGTCTGACGAAGATCGGGCTCGGCCGTCGTTTTTGTTTGCTTCGTAGCGGCAAAACTCGGGCGCAAACAAAAACGCGTCGCGAGAACGGCATTTTATTGCGCGGAGAGTCGTATCATGACCGCGTGGCGGGACAAGCCGGCGAACAACAAGGACTTCACCAAGCGGCGGTCGGCCGAGGAGGGGCGGGCGCTGATCGATGCCGCGCATCGCGCGACGCACCGGCTCTATTGCGAGGCGCTCCGCTTCTGGCGCGACTGTCCGTCGCGCCGGTGCCGGCGCCACTGCCGCTGCCTTGGCGAGCCGACGGCATGCCTCAACCGCGGGCTTGCGGGCGTCTCGCAGGCACAGCTCGCGGCCGCGCGGCAAGAGGTGATCGCCGGCGGGCCGCGGCGCGTCGAGCCGGCAACGCATATCGAATGGGTCATTCGGCGCGCCGCCCTTGAGCAGGTGCTGGCGTGGCGGTTTTGAGCGCGGGTCTATCTTCACCTCTCCCCGCGCGCGGGGAGAGGTCGAGCGAAGCGAGGGTGAGGGGGCCTCTCCGCGAGTCTGAGCGTTGGGATCGATGCGAGGGCGCTGGAGACCTTGCTGCGATGCTCAAACTCGCGGCGGCGCCCCCTCATCCCGACCTTCTCCCCGCGTGCGGGGAGAAGGAGCAGAAATTACTTCATCGTCGGGATGACGAACTCGGCGCCTTCCTTGATGCCGGAGGGCCAGCGCGAGGTGACGGTCTTGGTCTTGGTGTAGAACCGCACCGCGTCGGGGCCGTGCTGGTTGAGGTCGCCGAAGCCGGAGCGCTTCCAGCCGCCGAAGGTGTAGTAGGCGAGCGGCACGGGAATGGCGAAATTGACCCCGACCATGCCGACCTCGACCCGGCTGACGAAGTCGCGCGCGGCGTCGCCGTCGCGGGTGAAGATGGCGACGCCGTTGCCGTAGTCGTGCTCCGACGGCAGCCGCACCGCTTCCTCGTAGTCCTTCGCGCGCACCACCGCGAGGACCGGGCCGAAAATCTCCTCTTTGTAGATGCGCATGTCGGGCGTCACATGATCGAACAGGCAGCCGCCCATGAAATTGCCGTTCTCGTAGCCTTGCAGCTTGAAGCCGCGGCCGTCGACCACGAGCTTGGCGCCTTCCTTGACGCCGAGATCGACATAGCCTTTGACCTTTTCCAGATGCGCGCGCGTGATCATCGGGCCGTAATCGGCCTGCGCGTCGGTCGACGGGCCGATCTTCAGACTTTCGACCCGTGGCACCAGTTTTTCCAGCAGCCGGTCGGCGGTCTTCTCGCCGACCGGCACCGCGACCGAAACCGCCATGCAGCGCTCGCCGGCGGAGCCGTAGCCGGCGCCGATCAGCGCGTCGACGGCCTGATCCATGTCGGCGTCCGGCATCACGATCATGTGGTTCTTGGCGCCGCCGAAACATTGCGCGCGCTTGTTGTTGGCGCACGCCGGTGGAGTAGACGTATTCGGCGATCGCCGACGAGCCGACGAAGCCGATCGCCTTGATGCGCGGATCGGTCAGGATGGTGTCGACCGCTTCCTTGTCGCCGTTGACGACGTTGAGCACGCCCGCCGGCAGCCCGGCCTCGATCAGCAGCTCGGCGAGCCGCATCGGCACCGAAGGATTGCGCTCCGACGGCTTGAGGATGAAGGCATTGCCGCAGGCGAGCGCCGGCGCGAATTTCCACATCGGGATCATGGCGGGGAAATTGAACGGCGTGATGCCGGCGACGACGCCGAGCGGCTGGCGCATGGAATAAAGGTCGATGCCCGGACCCGGCGCCCTCGGTGAATTCGCCCTTGAGGAGGTGCGGAATGCCGCAGGCGAATTCGACCACCTCGAGGCCGCGCTGGATGTCGCCCTTGGCGTCGGCGAACGTCTTGCCGTGCTCGGAGGAGAGCAGCCGGGCGAGGCTGTCGTGCTCCTTCTGTGCCAGGTCGAGGAATTTGAACAGGACGCGGGCGCGGCGCTGCGGGTTGGTGGCCGCCCAGCCGACCTGCGCCGCCTCCGCGACAGCGATGGCGTGCTCGGTCTCGGAATGCTTGGCCAACGCCACCTTGGCCTGCACCTCGCCGGTATTGGGATCGAACACGTCGCCGAAACGACCCGATGTCCCTTTGACCTCTTTCCCGCCGACGAAGTGACCGATCTCACGCATGACGTTCTCCCTGCGATTTCAGCGCCGCGCTGCGGCGGCGCTGGGTGGTCTGACACTGATGTCTATATGCCGCTTTTTGCCGCCATGGTCACGGGGCGTCGAGCCTTGATATTCGCACGCCAGTCAGCCTACACAGGCATACGCCGCGACCTTACCGGTGCGGCCATTTCAGCCGAAGGCCTCCTCATTATGACAATCGCCCCGCCTGCCGCCGGCGCATGTCGGCTCTCGGCCATACTTGCCGGCGTCGCGCTCATGCTCGTCGCCAGCGCTCATGCAACGCCCGCGCGGGCGGAAAACGCGGCGCTCCTCGAGCAGGACAGCGGCGGTGCGCAGGCCAAGAGTTACGTCGGCGCGGTGACGTGGAGCGTCGAGAAGGAGCCACCCGTTGCCGGTGCCAAGCCTTCGCTGGCGGTGCGCGGCGATATCGTCATTCCCGAGCGGCACATGGCGGTGACGTGGGTGCTCCATCGCAACACCGACCGGTCGCTGCCGGCGACCCACACCATCGACATCATGTTCAAGTTGCCGCCGGATTTTCCCGGCCACGGCGTCGCCAATGTCGCCGGCATCATGTTGAAACCGAACGACCGGGTGCGCGGCACGGCGCTCGCCGGCCTCGTCGCCAAGGTGACCGACAGCTATTACCTGTTCGGCCTTTCCGCCATCGAGGGTGACGCCAAGCTCAATGTCGACCTTTTGCGCGACGGCAAGTCGCTCGACATTCTGATCATTTACGGCAACGGGACGCGCGCCATCCTGACGGTCGATAAAGGCGCGTCCGGCGACCAGGCCTTCAAAGAGGCTTTTACCGCCTGGGAGAAGTGAGTTTCCGGCGCTGCGACCCAGTGCCGTCCGCCGTTCCGCCGCGTTCCACGGGTAACCGTCCCTTAATTGCCACGACGGTACTGTGTTAACGGGCCTTATTGGTTGCGGGTAGGAGTCGATTATGGACATTTCAACGGGCCTCGGCCTGCTTGCCGGGGCCGTCGTCGTCCTGACCATGATTTTCATGGGCGGCGACCTGCGGATGTTCTTGAGCGATCACGCCATCATCATCATTTTCGGCGGCTCGTTCGCCGCGACATTGATCCGCTTTCCGCTGTCGTCGATGTTTCACGGCCTGCCGCTCGGCGCCAAATTCGCCTTCACCATGCGGCGCATGACGCAGCGCGAGCTGGTCGACGAGATCGCCGGCTTTGCCGAAATCGCGCGCAAGCAGGGGCCGATGGGCCTGGAGAAGGTCGAGATCGACGATCCGTTCCTCGCCAAGGGCATCCGCTTCGTCGCCGACGGCTACGACGCCGATTTCATCCGCGACAATCTCGAACGCGACCGCGACAACTTTCTCACCCATCTCGACGAGGGGCAGAAGATCTACCGCGCGGTCGGCGACTGCGCGCCCGCCTTCGGCATGATCGGCACCCTGATCGGCATGGTGCAGATGTTCGCCAACATGACCGATCCCTCGAAGCTCGGCCCGTTCATGGCGACCGCGCTGTTGGCGACGCTCTATGGCGCGGTGCTCGCCAACATCATCTGTCTGCCGATCGCCGACAAGCTGCATCTCAAGCTGCTCGACGAGGAGATCAATCGCACGCTGATCATCGACGGCGTTTTGATGATCCGCGAGTCGAAGAGCCCGACGCTGGTGCGCGAGATGCTGATCGCCTACCTGCCGGAGAAGCACCGCCACGAGGCGGAGCCCGAGCCGGTGCCGGCCTAAACCGATGGCGCGGCGCAAGGAAGCGCACGGTGGTGGCGGCCACGGCTGGTTCGTCACCTTCGCCGATCTCATGGGCCTGCTCGTGAGCTTCTTCGTCATGCTGGTCGCCTTCTCCAACCAGGATCAGCAGAAGCTGCAGATCGTGGCCGGCTCGATGCGGGACGCCTTCGGCGTGCAGACCAATGTGCGCTATTCCGGCATCATCGAAGTGAACGGCCTGCCGACGCGGCCGAAGCTCAAGAACGCCGCGCACATCCAGCCCGACGACGCGTCGGCGACGCCGACGCCCGACGAGCACGACCGCAAGCGCGACTACGGCGCCAAGCTGCAAAGCGAGGAAGCGTTCGCGCTGGCGGCGGCGTCGCTGCGCCAGGCCATGCAGGAAATGCCGGAATTGGCCGAAGCCAGTAAGCACATCATGGTCGAGGAAACGCGCGAAGGCCTCAATATCGATATCGTCGACCAGGAAGGCCGCTCGATGTTCCCGGAGGGCTCCAAGGAGCCTTATGAGCGCACGCGCCGCATCATCGAGAAGCTCGCCGAGCCGCTCAAGGCGATACCCTATCGCATCGCGGTGACCGGCCACACCTCCGCGTCGCGCAGTGCGCCGCGCCCGGATTACGGGCCGTGGAACCTTTCGGCGGACCGCGCCAACGCCGTGCGTCAGATCTTGGAAGAAGAAGGGGTTCCGGCGCGGAACTTTTATGCCGTGGCCGGAAAAGCCGATACCGATCCGCTGTTTCCCGAAGATCCGTTCATCGCGGCCAATCGGCGCGTGACCATCACCCTGATGCGCGAAGAGCCTCCCGTTCCGCCCGATTTGAAGCCGTAAGGCTCTGGCCAACCCTGCATCCGCAGGGTGGTAGCGTGGGACGCCCGGACGTGGCCTTGGCTTTCTCATGACTCTTCGATGCAGAGCGTGTATAGGCGCTGCCCTGACCCCCTGCCTCCATGCAATGACAGAGACAGGCGACGCCCGGTTGTCGAACCTCCATGGCAGATAGCGTAAGCGCTCCGGTCGAGAGCGAAATTCCTGCGGTCGACGACGCCGAACCGCACGCCGGTCGTCTGTGGGGCCTCGCCCTCGGCAGCATCGGCGTGGTCTATGGCGACATCGGCACCAGCCCGCTTTACGCCTTCCGTGAAGCGATCGTGGCCGCTTCGCCCGGGGGAACCGACCAACTTACCCGTGCAGCGGTGCTCGGCGTGCTCTCCCTGATCCTGTGGGCGCTGATCGTCATCGTCACGCTCAAATACGT
This sequence comes from uncultured Pseudomonadota bacterium, assembly GCA_963836095.1. Taxonomy (GTDB): domain Bacteria; phylum Pseudomonadota; class Alphaproteobacteria; order Rhizobiales; family Xanthobacteraceae; genus BOG-931. The sequence continues at coordinate 30,062 of CAWIHU010000002.1, read as the reverse complement.
CGTGATTTTGCTGCGCGCCGACAATAATGGCGAGGGCGGCACGCTGACCTTGATGGCGCTCGCTTCGCGCGCGGTCGGCCGCCACAGCAGGGCCGTGGGCGTGGTGGCGCTGTTCGGCATCATCAGCGCGGCGTTGTTCTATGGTGATGCCGTGATCACGCCGGCGCTGTCGGTGTTGTCGGCGATCGAAGGCGTCGACGTCGCGACGCCGGCGTTCCACGATTACGTCGTGCCGCTCACCGTCGTGATCCTGGTCGTGCTGTTCGCGTTCCAGTCGCGCGGCACGGCCAAGGTGGCGGCGCTGTTCGGACCGGTCACGTTGGTGTGGTTCATTGCGATCGCCATTCCGGGCGTGATCTGGATCGCCGCTGATCCCGGCGTGCTGTGGGCGCTCAATCCTCTGCACGGCGTGTTCTTCCTGATTGATCATGGCATGGTCGGCCTGTTCACGCTCGGCGCTGTGTTCCTCGCCGTGACCGGGGCCGAGGCGCTCTACGCCGACCTCGGCCATTTCGGCCGCCTGCCGATCCAGCTGGCGTGGCTCGGTATCGTGCTGCCGGCGTTGGCGGTCAATTATCTGGGGCAGGGTGCGCTCGTGTTCGCACATCCGGGCGCCATCGCCAATCCGTTCTTTTTGCTCTACCCGGACTGGGCGCGCATTCCGATGGTGGTTCTGGCCACTGCGGCCACGGTGATCGCCAGCCAGGCGGTGATCACGGGCGCGTACTCGCTCACCAGCCAGGCGATCCAGCTCGGCCTGCTGCCGCGGTTCGAGATCCGCCACACCTCGGCGCAGCACCTCGGCCAGATCTATTTGCCGCGCGTCAACGCGCTGCTGTTGGTCGGCGTTCTCCTCCTGGTCGCGCTATTCCGTTCATCGAGCGCGCTCGCCTCCGCCTACGGCATCGCCGTCACCGGCACCATGGTCGTCACCGGCCTGATGGCCTTCATCGTGATCTGGCGGATGTGGCGATGGTCGCCGTTCGCGGCCGCGGCGTTGATGGCGCCGTTCCTGGTGATCGATCTGACCTTCCTGTCCGCCAACATGCTCAAGGTGGTCGAGGGCGGCTGGGTGCCGCTCGCGCTCGGCGGCGTGGTGATGCTGGTGATGTATACGTGGCGGCGCGGCAGCAAAATCCTGTTCGCCAAGACGCGGCGGCTGGAAACCCCGCTCGACGATCTGGTGCGCATGCTGGAAAAGAAACCGCCGCAGCGCGTATCGGGCACCGCGGTGTTTCTCACCAGCGATCCGAAAAGCGCGCCTACGGCGCTGTTGCACAGCCTCAAGCACTACAAGGTGCTGCACGAGAAAAACATCATCCTCAGCGTCGAGACCACGCACACGCCGCGGGTCGAGCCGGGAAAGCGCGTGCGCATGGAGCCGGTCGGCTCGACCTTCGTGCGGGTCGCGCTGCGGTTCGGCTACATGGAGACGCCGAACATTCCGAAGGCGCTGGCGATCGCGCGCAAGCTCGGGCTGCAGTTCGACATCATGTCGACGTCGTTCTTCCTGTCGCGCCGGGTGCTGCGCCGGGCGCCGCGGTCGGGAATGCCGTACTGGCAGGACCGCCTGTTCATCAGTCTGGCCCGCTCCGCCAACGATGCGACCGATTATTTCCAGATCCCGACCGACCGCGTCGTCGAGGTCGGCACCCAGGTCAACATCTGACGGTCGGCGCCGACCGGCGGCACGGCCGGCTTGACGGCGCTCGGCTCGTGCTTCAGGTTTTCCGGCCATTCCGCCACGGCGGGGATAAGAAAGCGCCAACGGGGAGTTCAATCATGTCGGATCAAACCGGAGGACAGGCGCGCGTGCGCGATCTGACGCCCGAGGAGGTCGCCCGCGGGCTCACCGAAGGCCGCGTGGTGCTGGTCGATGTGCGCGAGCCGAACGAGACCGCCGCTGAGCGGTTTCCCGGCGCCGTCCTGCTGCCGCTGTCCGCCTTCGACCCGGCGGCAATCCCGTCGCCGCCGGGCTGCGAGATCGTATTCGCATGCCGCTCCGGCCGCCGTTCGGTCGACGCGTCACTGTTCGCGCAGCGGCAGGGTTTCGCCTATGTCTGCCATCTGGCCGGCGGCATTTTGGCCTGGAAGGCCGCCGGGCTGCCGACCGAGCCCTAAAAGCGAACGCCGTGATGGCCGCCGAAAACATGGAAACCCGTCCCGCGAAGGCGGGCATCTTCGCAGCGCATGGCGCGCTTGCGCCAGTGGCGCTCGCGCTCGCGGCCGCATTCCTCGCCGTCATCGCGCCTATGGCGGCGGCGGCGCAAAAGGACCGCGTGGTCAATTTCTATAATTGGTCGGATTACATTGATCCGACCGTGCTCGAGAGTTTCACCAAGCGGACCGGAATCAAAGTTCAGTACGACACCTTCGACTCCAACGACACGCTCGAAGCGAAGCTGCTCGCCGGCCGATCCGGTTACGACGTCGTGGTGCCCACGGCCTATTTTCTCGCCCGGCAGATCGCGGCGGGAATTTTTCAGAAGCTCGATAAGTCCAGGCTGCCGAACCTGGTGAACGCCTGGCCGGAGATCGCGAGCCGGCTCGCCGTCTACGATCCCGGCAACCAATATGCCGTCAACTACATGTGGGGAACGACCGGGATCGGCTACAATTTAACGGCGGCGCGCCGGATATTGGGTGCGGGTTTGGGCGACGGCGCCGCGATCGAGTCCTGGATGGATTCTTGGAACAGCGTGTTCGAGCCGGACAAGATTGCCCGGTTTAAGGACTGCGGCATTCATCTTCTCAATTCATCCGACGATATCATGTCGGCGGCGCTGCACTATCTCAAGCTCGACCCGAATTCCAACAATCCGGCCGATCTGACCAAGGCCGCCGACCTTCTTGTCAAGATCAGGCCGTATGTGCGCAAGTTCCATTCCTCGGAATATCTCAACGCGCTGACGACCGGGGAAATCTGCTTTGTGGTCGGCTTTTCCGGCGACATCAAACAGGCGCAGAAGCGCGCGGCGGAAGCCAAGGGCGGCATCGAGATCGGCTACGCCATCCCCAAGGAAGGTGCGCAATTGTGGTTCGACAATCTCGCCATTCCGAGTGACGCGCCCAACGCCGCCGCGGCGCACGAATTAATCAACTATCTGCTCGAGCCGGAGGTGGCGGCAAAGAACAGCAATTTCATCTCCTACGCCAACGGCAATCTGGCGAGCCAGAGATTCATAGACAAGGCGATCCTCGACGACCACGGCATCTATCCCGACGCCGCGACCATGGCGAAGCTCTACACCATCATCGCCCATGATCAGAAGACCCAGCGGCTGATCAACCGGCTGTGGACGCGGATCAAGACCGGCAGCTAGCATGATCCGGAAAAGTGGATGCCGGTTTTCCGAAAAGATCATGCTCCATCAAAATGCAAGAGCCTTTTCGGTTCTGATTCAATCAGAACCGAAAAAGCTCTGAGGCCCGTTACACGATCTGCCGGGCCGCCCCCGATGACCTCAGTGCGGCGGCGAGAAATTGCAGCGCTTGGGCGAGTTCGGCGCGGTTGCGCGCCGCGCCAAGCGAGACGCGCACGGCCTGCGCGGCCGCGCCGCCGACCGCGAACTCGTCTGAGCCGACGACGGCAAGACCGCGGCGCAGCGCGTGCGACAAAAAATCAGAGCGCTCCCAATGCCGCGGCAGCATAAGCCAGAGATGGTGACTGGTCGGTCGGTTCGCGAATGTCAGCTCCTTGAGCAGTCTCCCGGCAAGAAGCTGGCGGCCGGCCGCTTCGTTGCGGATGGCGGCGATGATCTGGTCGGCGACGCCGGTGCGGAGCCATTGCGTCACCAGCGCCACCATGAGCGGCGGCGGCATCTGGGTCGTGGCCTGAAGGTTGCCGCGCATCGTCGCTTCCGCGGCCGCGTCGGGCACCAAGAGGTAGGAGACCCGAAGCGCCGGCGCGATGCATTTCGACAGGCCGACGGCGAGATAGGCGCGCTCCGGGATCAAATTGGCGATTGGCGCGACGGTCGGCTCCAGCATGCCATAGGCGTCGTCTTCGATCAGGAACGTGCCCGCTTCGCGCACGATGGCGGCGACGGCCGCGCGGCGGTCCGCGCTCAGCGTCGCGGTGGTCGGATTGTGCAGCGTCGGGACGAGATAGACGGCCTTGGGCCGATGCTTCTTGCAGGCGAGCCGCAGCGCATCGGGAAGGACGCCGCCTTCGTCCATGGCCACGCCGACGAGGCGGGCGCCAAGTCGCTCGGCGGCCGCCTTGATGCCGGGAAACGTGAATGCCTCGGTCAGCACCACGTCGCCCGGCGCGGTGAGCGCCAGCAGCGCGTTGAAAATAATGGCTTGATTGCCCGGATAGACGAGGAGACGCTCGGCGGTCGCGGACGGCACGCGGGCGCGCAGCCATTGGGCGGCGGTCTCGCGCTGCTGATCGTTGCCGCCCGGTCTCTGGTAGTTCAGGAAGGCGCTGAAGCTCGCTTCGTCCTGAACCGACTTCAAGCCTTGGGCGATGCGCCAATCGAGATTGGCCTCGACCGGTTGTGGCGGAATGTTCATCGACAGATCGAATTTGATCTCCGGCGGAATATCCAACGTCGCCCGGGCGGTCGTTTCCGAAATGAAGGTGCCGCGTCCGACCTGGGCATCGAGCAGTCCGCGCCGCCGCGCTTCGCTGTAGGCGCGCGTGACCGTGGTGAGGTCGATGCCGAGCGCCGCCGCCAGCGCGCGATGGGTCGGGAGCCTTTGGCCGCGGAGGAGCCGGCCGTTGGCAATATCGGCCGCCAGCGCCTCGACGACGCGCAGATAAAGCGGGCCTTGCCGTTCCGATATTGTAGGGATCCAATCCATGCAATCTGGCGGATTTGTCTTTGATGTATGGTGGAAGATATTATTTGTATGGAGGCTTCTCCAGTCAAGGACTTCTCGCCATGACGCCGCAACAACAGCCCGTTTCGCTCCCTCAAGCTTCGCTCGCCCAAACGATGTGGCGGGGTTTTCGGATGCGATGTCCGAATTGCGGTCGCGGCCGCCTGTTCGGCCGTTTCCTCAAGGTGGTCGACCATTGTCCCGCATGCGGCGAGGAGCTGTTTCACCACCGCGCCGACGATTTCCCGGCCTATCTCGTCATCGTGGTCGTCGGCCACGTCATTGTTCCGGCAGTCCTCGCCGTCGAGATCGCCTATCGGCCGGCCTATTGGGTCCATTTTTCCCTCTGGGTGCCGCTGACCATCGTCGGCGCGCTCGGCTTGTTGCAGCCGGTCAAAGGCGCCATCGTCGGACTGCAATGGCAGCTGGGAATGCACGGATTTGAAGAGTCGTGGAACCGCCGCTTGCTCGAGCAGGGGGTCGCCCAAGGCGGCGCGGCACGAGGCGTCGCCCTCGGCGCGGTCGACGAGGTTCCCAACAGCCTTCATCCTTTGGCTTAGGCGTCTAATATAAGCCTCTGCGGATCGAAAGCCGCCGTGGGCGAAGCGCCTTTCGGAACGCAAATGATACCGGCCACGTTGTTACGCCGCCGCCGGCGACGGGTTGGGATCATGCGCTCAAACAGAATTGCCGAAGATAAAGTGACTTGATCGGGCGCTTGACCGAATGCAATGGTCGCCGGACCGATCCCGGAGCGCGTCATGCGGATGCGATCGTATGCACCGCGGCTCGATCGCCGCAGCATGGTCAAAGCCGGCTTGGCATGGGGCGCCGTGGGGATCGCTGCGCCGTTCCCGCTGCCGGCGCGCGGCGACGTGCCGGTGAAAATGGGAATAGTCGAGCCGCTGACCGGGGTCTATGCGACGCTTGCAGCGGCAGAAGTGGAGGGCGCACGGCTCGCGCTCGAGGAAGTCAATCAGCGCGGTGGCATTCTCGGCCGCCCGGCGCAGCTCCTGGTCGAGGATTCCGCCAACGACATCGCGGCCGGTGTCGCCAAGACACGACAGCTGATCGAGCGCGATCAGGCCGATTTCATTCTCGGCAACGTGAACTCGGCGGTCGCGCTGGCGATGACGCGGGTGACGGCCGAAGCGCGCAAGCTGCACATCGTGACCGGCGGACATACCGACGAGATTACCGGCGGGCAATGCAGCTGGAACGTCTTTCGCATCTGCAAGTCGGCCACCATGGAAGCCAACGCGATCGCCGATACGCTGATCCAAAAATTCGGCAAACGCTGGTATTTTCTGACGCCCGATTACGCCTATGGCTATACCCTGCAAGCCGCTTTCGAGCGCAAGCTTCGCGAGCACGGCGGCACGTGGGCGGGCGATCTGCTGCCGCTCGGAACGGTCGATTATTCGCGCGCGCTGTTGAACGCGGGATCCTATCAGCCCGAGGTCCTGATCGACATCATGGGCGGTGCGGACCAGGCCAACAGCCTGGAGCAGATCGTGCGTTTCGGCCTCGCCCGCGACATGGCGGTCGGGGGCGCGCTGTTCGAGCTGGAAAGCATCATCGCCGTCTCCGACGCCGCACGGATCGGATGGTGGACCATGGAATGGTGGTGGAACCAGCCGGACGTTGCGGACATCAACGCCTTCAACGCGGCGATCCAGCGCCGCACCGGCAAGGTGGCGAGCGCGCGCAATTGGTTCGGTTACGCCGCGGTTCACACGTTGGCCAACATCGCTAATCAGGAACACACGCTCGATCCGATCGCGCTCTCGCGCGCGCTGCAAGGCTACGTGTTGCCGCCCGAGGTGGCGCTGTCGCCCGATCGGACGTATTTCCGCGCGCAAGATCACCAGCTTATGAGCCCGATCCTTGTCGGCGAGGTGCATCCACCGCGCGGCGGGCCCTTCGATGTCTTCACGCCGCGCACCGTCGTCGCTGGCGATCGGGCCGCGGAGCCTGTCGAAACGGAGGCCTGTCGACTGACGTTTCCGAGTTAGACTTAGTTCACCGTTCCATCAGGACAGCTGCGCCGGCGGGCCGGGCCGGACCTGGACTTTATGACCGTCGTTGAGATCGACCGAGGGATTCAAGATCACCTGGTCACCCTCCTTGACGCCGGCATTGACCTCGACGGTGGTGCCGAAGTCGCGCACCACGTTGACGTGATGAACGCGCGCGACCCCGTTCTCGACCACGAAGACGTTCAGACCCTCGCGGTTGAAGATGATCGCCTCGGACGGGACGATGAGGGACGGCGTCTTGCGCGGTATTTTCAGTTCGACGTTGCAATAGATGCCGGGCGACAGCGCGTGGTCGGGATTGGGCACGTCGATCTCGGTCAAAAGCGTCCGCGTGCCCGGCTGCAACGCGTCGGCGATGCGCGTCACCGTCCCGGGAAATTCGCGACCCGGCATTTCGGGCACGCGCACCACGGCCTCGACGCCGGGCGTAATGCCGAAGGCCTCGTCCTGCGGCACATAGAGCTGGATGCGGATCACGTCGCTTTGCATCAGGGTGAACATGAATGTGCCGCTGGTCGCGTCCGCCTGCACCAGCGCGCCGATGTCGATATTGCGCTGGGTGATGACGCCGTCGAACGGCGCGACCACGCTCTGATAAGCCTTCTGCTGACTGAGCACGCGCAGCTGGGCTTTCTGCGCCGTGATGTTGGCATCGGCGACCGCAACCGCCGCCTCGCGCGCTTCGAGGTTCAGTCGGTCGGTGTCGCCTTGCTGTTGGGTGACCCAGCCTTGCTGCACCAGCTTGCTGTCGCGGTCCCAGGTCACCTGCGCGAGGTCGCGATTGGCTTCGGCCTGCTGCAGCGCAGCCTCCATCTGGGCGAGGGTGCCTTCCGCCTGCGCGATCTGATGTTCGAGTTCCGGAGCGGTGATCTCCACCAGCAAGTCGCCGGCCTTGACGCGGCTGCCGATGTCGACGGTTCGCTTGGAGATGTAGCCGCTCGCCCGGGCATAGATGTTGGCCTGCGCGAACGCTTCGGTCGTGCCGGGCCAGCTCACCGACATCGTCGCGGCGCTGGCGCGCACCGGCGCCGTGCGCACGCTCGGCACAAAGCCGCGGCGCTGTTCGGCCGTCGTCATGACCTCGGCGTTGAGGGTGTGATGCTGCCAGATGCCGATGCCGAGAGCGGCGCCAAGCACGACCAGCACGCCCAGGCCGAGAAAGCGCGCACCGCGACCGCATCTTGTCCGGGCGGGCCGGTATCGTCTTTCGGCCCGCTCTCGTCCGGCGTCTTCAACGGCTCGGCCACCTCGTCGGGGACCGGCGACCGCTCCATCTTGTTCATGCAAATCTGCTCCTCGAAGACGCCGTGCGCCGGCTTGCCGTCGTTGCCCTTGCGCAGCATCGCGAACAGATAGGGCACGACAAGCAACGTGGTCGGCGTTGCAAAAAGCAGGCCGCCGATCACCGCCCGCGCCAGCGCGGCGTTCTGCTCCTCGCCGGCGCCGCCGATCGCCATCGGGATCATGCCGACGATCATCGCCGCCGCGGTCATCAGCACCGGCCGGATGCGGGTGCGGCCGGCGGCGATCGCCGCTTCGAAGGCCGGCATGCCCTCGAGCTGCTGCTCGCGCGCGAAGGTGACGAGCAGGATCGAGTTCGCCGAGGCGACGCCGATCGCCATGATCGCGCCCATCAGCGAAGGCACGCTGAGCGTGGTGTCGGTGATGTAGAGCATGGTGACGATGCCGCAGAACGTCGCCGGCAGCGCCAGAATGACGACGAACGGGTCGCCCCAGTTCTGATAATTCACGACCATCAGCAGATAGACGAACACGGCCGCGAACAGGATGCCGATCGCCGAGGTCGCGGAACGCCGAATTCATGCTGTCGATCTGGCCGACGACCTCGATGCGGTTGCCGGGCGAGAGCTGCTTTCTGGAAGTCAGCGATGATCTTGTTGATGTCGCGCGGAGATCGAGCCGAGATCGCGGCCTTGAGCATTGGCGTAGACCTCGTAAACCGGCTGGATGTTGGCCTGATTGGCGTTGGTCGGCACCGAATCGCGTTTGATGGTGGCGACGTTGCTGAGAAGCGCCGGCACCGGATTGCCGTCGGCCGCCGCCGAGCTGTGGCAACCGGCGTGTTCTTGAGCTCGTTGAGCGAGCTCACGCGCCACTCGGGCGTCTGCACCGCCAGATAATAGGGAGTGCCGTTGCTCGGATCGGTCCAGAAATTCGGCGACACCTGCTCCGACGAACTCAGGCTGGTGTTGAGATTGAGCGCGATGCTGTTGGCGGTGAGACCGAACTGGGCGGCGCGGGCGCGGTCGATCTCGAGCGAACAACTCCGGGCGCGTCGACTTCCTGCTGCAGATGCGCGTCGGCGATTCCCGGGATGGCGGCGATCCGCTGCTGCAGCTCCTTGGCGATGCGCAGATTCTTGCGCGCGGTCGTAGCCGACCGTGCGCACGTTGATCTGCGCCGGAATGCCGAAATTGAGGATCTGGGTCACCATGTCGGCGGCCTGGAAATAGAAGATGTCTTCCGGAAACGCCGCGGGCAGCACCTGCCGCAGCTTGCGCGACATAGTTCGCGGTCGGCGCGTGGCCTTCCTTGAGCGCGACCAGGATGACGCCGTCATTGACGCCGATCGTCGGTGCCGTCGCCGAAGGCGAAATTGTAGGAGCGGGCCGGCAGGCCGATATTGTCGACGATCAGGTCGCGGTCGCTTTCGGGAATGACCTCGCGGATCTTGTCCTCGACCGCCTGAAATATCTGCTCGGTCTTCTCGATGCGGGTGCCGGCAGGGGCGCGCACGTGAAGCTGAATCTGCCCGCCGTCGATGAGCGGAAAGAAGTCGCGGCCGACGAACATGAACAGCGTGCCGCCCAAGCGCAAACACCACAAGGCGGCCAGCGGCACGATGATGCGCCGCCGCAACAGGACGTGCAGGAGATCCCGCATAGCCGCTCGCGCATGGCTTCGAAGCCGCGCTCGAAGCGGGCGTGCAGCCGGCCGAACCAGCTCGACGAAGCCGCCTCCGCCATGAGTGCTCGCCCTTGAGCAGCAGGCCGATGGTGATCGGGGTCAGCGTGCGCGAAAAGGTCGTAGGAAGCCAGCATCGCGAATACCACGGCAAGGCCGAGCGGGGTGAAGAGATATTTCGCCGGGCCGTGGAGGAACACGACGGACATGAACACGCAGCTGATGGCGAGCGTCGAGACCAGCGTCGGGACGGCGATGCCGGCGGCGCCGTGGAGCGTCGCCTGGGGCAGCGGCATGTGCTCCTCGGTCAGCAGGCGGTGTGTGTTCTCGATCGTGACCGTCGAATCGTCGACCAGAATGCCGACGGCGAGCGCAAGGCCGCCGAGCGTCATGGTGTTGATGGTGTCGCCGAGGAAATAGAGCACGACGAGCGACGAGAGGATAGCAAGCGGAATCGAGATCATCACCACCAGCGTCGAGCGCCAGGAGCCGAGAAACAGCACGATCATCAGCGCGGTGAGGCCGGCGGCGATCGCGCCTTCCCGCAACAGCGCCTGCAACGCTTCCTTGACGAACACCGATTGGTCGAACAGCTCCTTGATCTGCATGCCCGGCGGGCGCCGCCTTGCGCGAAATGACCAGGGCCTGCTTGACGGCATTGACGACGGCGAGCGTCGAGGCGTTGCCGTTCTTGATGATGCTGAGCAGCACCGAGCGGCGGCCCGTCGATGCGCACGACGTTCTGCTGCACCGCGTAGCCGTCGTGCACTTGGCCGACGTCCTTGACGAAGACCGTGGCGCCGTTGACGAACTTCACCGGGATATTGTTGAGGTCGTCGATCGTCGGCGGCAGGCGCGTTGGTGCGGACCGTGTACTGAGTGTCGCCGATCTTGGCGAGGCCGGCCGGAAGCGTCAGGTTCTGGGCGTTGACGGCGTTGACGACGTCCAGAGGGCGTAAGTCCCTTGGCCTCCAGCTTCAGCGGATCGATGTCGACCATGATCTGGCGGTACTTGCCGCCGGCCGGTGTCGGCAAAGTGACGCCGTGGATCGGCGCCAGCTGCTGGCGCAGGCGGTAGATGCCGTAATCGTAGAGCTGCTGCTCGTTGAGGGTGTCCGAGGACAGGCCGATCTGCAGCACCGGCACGCTCGAAGCGTTGTACTGAACCACGATCGGCGGCTGGATGCCCGCCGGCATCAAGGCGCGGATCGAATTCGTGCCGGCGACGATCTGCGAGATCGCCAGGTCGAGATTGACGTCGGGCTGAAAAAAGATCTTCTGAACCGAGATGCCGTTGATCGTCTGCGCCTCGATGTCCTGAATGCCGTTGACGCTCGATGACAGCGCATACTCGCTGTAGGTCGTGACCCGCTGCTCCATCTCCGGCGTGCTCAGCCCGGTGTACTGCCAGATGATGGTGACGACGGGGATGTTGATCTCGGGAAAGATGTCCGTCGGCATCGAGAGAATGGCCGTCGCTCCGAGGAACAGGACGAGCGCGGCGAGCACGTAGAACGTGTGGGGGAGCCTCAGTGCAAAACGGACGATGCCCATGGTTGATTAACCTGTGAGACGCACCTGCAAACCGTCCCTAGGGCATTCTCTCCCAAACAGCGCCTTTATGGCGGGCAGGACCATTTTCCGCGGCCTGCTTGACCGGCGCCGATGATAATTGGCTGTTGCGGCTTGTTCTTTGTATTTTTTGCGTAACGTTATCGCGTTCACTCTGCTCAGACCACGAACGGACGTTCGGGGACAGGCGCGCAGCCCTTTCGATATAGTTCCATCCCGCCGGATCGCTAGCCGCCGGGCATCGCAACAGTGCAGAGCTCGGTCTCAATTATTCGGGAGCATCCCAAACCGCGCGGCCAGTCAACTCGCGGCGTGCTGGCGAGCTAATTCATCGCCTAGCGTCCCAGTTCCATCATGGCGCGCGCGCTTTGGCCGAGAAAGCCGTAAGGATTGCCTAGCGTTTCCAAAACCTCGAAATGATTATAGCCGCTGCCGACCACGAGTTCGGCCGACTTTCCTGCCACCTTGGCCGCGGCGACGAAGGCCCGGGCCTGGCGCTGGAACTCCGGCGTTTCCAGGCTGCCATGGGCGACGGTGACCGGACACGTCAGGCGGTCGACGTGGCGAAGCGGGCTCAACGTCTCGACCACCTGATCCGTGAAATGGACATAGGAGGATCGTGCGGAAAGCCGCACCGGCGTCAGGTCGTACATGCCGGAGCACAACAGCCCCGCGCGGACGGGATCGGCCGGCAGGCCGAAATCGCGAACCCAGTCCGTGGTCAGGACGACGCCCGCCAAATGCCCGCCGGAGGAATGCCCGCAGACGTGAAGCCGGTGCGGATCGCCGCCGAAACGCGACGCATTCGTGGAGATCCACGCCACCGCCCGACGCACCTGGTCGGCAATCGGCATAAGATCACCGTTGGTCGTCACCACGTTGTCGAAATCAAGCGCGATGAAATGCGCGCCGGCGCCGAGCGCCATCTCGGCCGGAAAGGAAAACTCCTGCGCCTCGCCGCGGCGCCAGGCGCCGCCGTGAATGAAAACAAACACGGGTGCGTTGGGCTGCGGCGTGGCGTAAAGATCGAAGCCTTCGACGGCCGCCTGCCCGTAGGCGAGGCGCCGCGGCTCGCCCAGGCGCGCACGCGTGACGGCGCTCGCCGAGGCATAACGCGCCACGATCTGCGGCTGGTTGGGCGCGTATTTGATCTGGTCGTAGTTGTCGTCCAGCTCCTGCTGATCCATGTCGAGAAAGACCGGCGGTCCTTTTTTTCGAACGGACGGGTCTGCTTTTGGCGCGGCTTGCACCGCGGTTTCTTGCTCGCTCATGAGGAATTCTTCTGGATACTTCGTTGACGTCAATTCGCGGACGATGGCGAAAAGATAGCAAGTTTTGCGATCGCCTAGAACCCGCGCGCCGACACGGCTGCGTCTCGGTGCCGAGAGATCGACGTGGCGCGACGTGCCGTTCACGCCCGAGCGGGTCAAGGCCGCGCTGGCGGGCCGGGCGAGTTAGCCGTGCGCACGCGTCTCGGCGGAACCTCGCGCCAGCGCCGGTGCAGCCAGAGCCATTGCTCGGGATGCTCGCGGATCCACCCCTCGATGACCAAGGTGATCTGCTGCGTCGTGCCTTGCACGTCGATTAAGCCCTGCGCGTCGCGCACGGGCTCGATCGCATCGGTGAATTCGATCGCGAAGCTGTTGCGGTCGGCAAGCCGCACGACGTGGACGCCGTGCAGCGGGTATCCGGTCTGGCGCGCGAGGCGCGCGGCCAAGGGGTTGGCCTTGCATCGCCGGCCAAAGAAAGTGACGTCGACGCCCTGACCAAAAAACTGGTCGACCAGCATGCCGACGCTCGCGCCCGCCTGCAGCGCGCGCGCGAGCCGAACCGGGGCGTCGAGCGTGGTGGCGATCAATTCACCCATCAGCGGCGTGCGCAGCTTGATCACAAGATCGCCGATCGCGCCGATATTGGGCCGGCGATACAGCACGGCCGATTGCAACCCGATCTGTTTCGAGCACAGCGCCGGCAGCTCCCAATTGGCGATATGGGCGGCGAAGCCGATGACCGGCATGCCGCTGTCGAGGATCCGCTCGATCCGCTCTTTGGTTTGCGCCGAATAGGTGATGTCGTCGGCGCCGGGCGGCCCGAAGCCGGCGACATGGAATTGGTCGAGATGGGCGAATTCGACGCCGATGCGGCCGAGATTGTCCCACACGGCGGCGAGGATTTCTTTGATTTCGGCGTCTGATTTTTCCGGGAAAGCGGCGCGCAGGCTGTCGCGGCCGATGCGGTGTTCCTTGAACAGCGGACCGATGGTGCGCATGAATGCGCCGGCAAAATCCGCGCTGCGCCGGCGATCGAACCGCCTGACCGTGCGCAAGAGCGCGCTCACGCACGCGCCCGCCGCGGCGTCGAACACGACTTTGGAGCGTGACGCCGCCATCAGAACGTGACGATGATCTTGCCGAACACTTGCCGGCTTTCGAGCCGCGCGAGGCCGCGCTCGAATTCGGCGAGCGGCACCGCGGTGTCGATGACCGGGGTGAGGCCCGCCGCCATCTTGGCAAGGCTTTCGCGGATGTTGCGCATCGATGCGCCGAACGAACCGAAAATCCGATATTGCTGCACGTAGAGCTGGAACAGGTTGATGGTGGTCGATTGTCCGGACGTCGAACCGCAAGTGACGAGCCGGCCGCCGCGCTTGAGGCACAACAGCGAGCCGTTGAACGTCTCCGGACCGACATGCTCGAACACCACGTCGACGCCGCGCTTGTGCGTGAGCTTGCGCACGACGCCCTCGAAGCGCTCGGTGCGGTAGTTGATGACGTGGTCGGCCCCGAGCGCCTTGGCCTTCTCTGCCTTGGCGTCGTCACCGACGGTGGTGATGACGGTGCAGCCGATCGCCTTCGCCATCTTGATTGCGGAAGTGCCGATGCCGGAGCCGCCGGCTTGCACCAGGATAGTCTCGCCGGGCTCGAGCTTGGCGTTGTCGAACAGCATGTGCTGCACGGTCGCGAAAGCGACGGGCGCGCAGGCGGCGTCGCGCATGCTCACACCGTCGGGAACGGCGACGACGAGCCGCGCCGGCATGTTGACGAGATCGCGGGCGAAGCCGTCGACGTGAAAGCCCATGATGCCGGAGACGTTTTCGCACAGATTGTCGCGGCCCTCGCGGCAGGCCTTGCAGACGCCGCAGGTCAGCGCGCCATAGGCGACGACGCGGTCGCCGACCTTGAAGGAGGTGACGTCGGGGCCGACCGCAGCGATTTCGCCGGCAGCCTCGGCGCCGACGATGAGCGGCAGCTTGCGCTTGGCGAACGCCATGCCGCGCCAGCCCCAGACGTTGATGTGATTGAGCCCGATCGCCTTGATCGCAATCTGCACCTCGCCGGGCCCCGGCGGCGGCGGCGCGGGAACTTCGAGAATGTCGATCTTGCGATCGGCCAACAGCGTCAGCGCCCGCATCGTGCGCGGGAGAGCTGCCGCACGTTGTCCGGTGGCGGCCTCCGTTTCGACGCTCGTCACGCCGGCTCCTGCGCCATGACCAGGCAGACATTCTGCCCGCCGAAGCCGAACGAGTTGGAGATGGCGCGCCGGATGTCGGCATCGCGCGCCACGTTGGGCACGACGTTGAGCACGATCGCGGGATCGGGAACGGTGTGATTGATGGTCGGTGGGATGCGCTGGTGCTGCAGCGTCAGAAGCGTGAACGCCGCCTCGACCGCGCCTGCCGCCGTGAGGGCATGGCCGATCATCGATTTGTTGGATGAAATCGGAATGCCCTGCACGCGCTCGCCGAACACCGCGGAGACGCCGAGGTGCTCCATCTTGTCGTTCTCCGGCGTCGAGGTCCCGTGGGCATTGATGTAGTCGATGTCGTCGGGACCGACGCCGGCGTCGGCCAGCGCACGGCGCATGCAGGCGATGATCGGTTTGCCGTCGGGGCTCGATCGGGTGCGGTGAAACGAGTCCGGATTTTTCACCGCAGCCTTCGATGATGCCAAGGATGCGGGCGCCGCGGGCCCGCGCGTGATCGAGATTTTCAAGCACGAGCGCTCCGGCGCCCTCGGCGAGCACGAAGCCGTCGCGGTTCTTCGAGAACGGTTTCGACGCGCGTTCCGGCGGGTCGTTCTGCGTCGAGAGCGCCGAAAGGAGCGAGAAGCGGACCAACGATTCCGGCGACAGCGAGCCGTCGGCTCCGATCGCGAGCGCGGCTTCGCATTCGCCGCGCCGGATGGCTTCGAGGCCGAGCTGGATGGCGGTGGCGCCGGATGCGCAGGCGGTGTTGAGCGAAATCGGCGAGCCTTCGGTGCCGAAATGAGCGGCGACGCAGTCGCCGACGTAATCGAACCGGTACGGCCCGTGGATCGCGGCGAATTCGCGCGCGACGCGCAGGAGCTCCGGATAACCGGGGTCGGTGTTGGCGCCTGCCATCTCCGCCATCTTCAACCGGTCGGGCCATTCGACCTCGAGCGGCGGCGGCGCCAGATAAAGCGGTCCGGGAAAATGGCCTTTGGCGCCGAGACCGGATTCGGCGATGGCCTCCTCGCCGGCCAACAGCGCCATGCGCGCGGAAAGCTCCGCCGGCGACATGCCGTCGCGATAGACGTCATTGGCGGTGCCGGCGATCGTGGTGCGCAACCCCTCGGTCGGAAAACGCGAGATGCGCTTGATGCCGGAGACGCCGGCGGCAAGCTTGGCCCAATTGTCGGACTTGCCGACGCCGAGCGACGTCACCACGCCGATGCCGGTGACGGCGACGACGGGACGACCGGCTTTGTCGACAATCGCGCGTCCCAACACTTCAGCCATTGACGCCCTCCCTCAATCCACCCGTTCAATCAGCGCGAGCCCCTCGCCGCGCCAGCCGCCCACGCTCGTCACGATCACCTGGGACAGGCCGGACGGATCGACGCCGCCGTCTCCCGTCCCGATCGGCGCGAGCAGCTTGCCGTGATCGAGCGCCGCACAGGCGATGCCGACATTCGCGATGAACTGTGCCTCGATCCCATGTCCGATATACGTGCCCGTATTGCGGACGGGAAGACCAGTTTCCTTGAGCAAATTGAGTTCGGCCGCCGTCGCCGGCTCCATGCCGCTGGCGCCGGAAATGACCGCGGCATGGGCGTGGTCGACCTGCGGCGTGATCGCGTTCCACTGCCGGCGCAAGGCCGCTTCGAGTTCGCCGGGCAGGCGCCGGTCGCGCGCGGACGCGATCGATCGAATGCGCGCGTGCGCCCGTGCGCCGCGGGCCTGGGCGTGTTCGCGGCTTTCGAGCACCAGGAAAGCCGCCATGCTGCCGAGCATCATGCCGCCTTCGGGTCCGCGGTCCCAAACCGGAGCCCACGCGCCTTTGAACAACGCGCCGGCCTGTTCGAATCCGAGCAGAATATCCCAACGGGTGGCATGATAGGCGCCGCCAACCAGGGCCAACTCGCTTTGACCGGCCGCGATGCGGGCGTGCGCGACGCGCACCGCATCGACGCCCGCCGCCTCCTCGCCGAGGAAGGTCCGCGAGGAGCCGACGACGCCGTGAACGATCGAGATGTTGCCGGCGAGAAGGTTCGGCAATTGCGCCAGGAACAGCGTCGGGCGCAGATCGCTCATCAGGCGCTCGTTGAGGAAGGCACCGGGACTAGACGCCTTGCTGACGCCGGCCAGGATGCCGGCATCGACCTGAACGTCGCGCTCGCCGCCGCCGGCGGCAACGATCATGTCGGTGTGATCGAGGAGCTCGGCGTTGCCGGCGATGTGAGCGTCGGTGAGCGCGAGGCCCGCGGCATAGACCCCGTAGCGCTGCCACGCTTCCATCTGCCGCTGATCGCTCTTTTTCGGAATTTGCTTGTCGAGCGCAATCGGCGCCAAAGCGTAGACGATGTAAGGCGCGAAGCTCTTGTCGTCGTAAGGCGGCGGATCGCCGCGCTCGAGATGCGTCCAGGCGGCCTCGAGCCCCTCGCCGAGACACGTGAGCAGACCGACGCCGGTGATCCACACCTCGCGGCGTTCAGTCACTTGCGCAACTCCTCAATCGACACTTTGGCCAATGTCTTGACCGGAACATCGAGCCGCTCCGCCCATTCCCATACGGCCTGCCGGAATTCCGGGGTGGGGTAGGGTATCAGGCGATAGGTGAGCCGAGCCTCGCAAACAACCCGGCCTTGGCGCAACCCCTTGCAATCGCCGACCGAGAAGCCCGAGCCCTCGTGCACGACCTTGCCTTCGAATTCGAGCGCGTCGCCGGGCAGCACGGTGGTGCGAAACTTCGCTTCGCGGATGCCGACCAGGATCGGCATCGCGGTAAACCCGACGAGCGCGCTGACGAGCCAGCCGACGGTTTGCGCCATGCATTCGGTCAGCAGCACGCCGGGCATCAGCGGATAGGACGGGAAATGCCCCTCGAATATCGTGCTTTCCTGCGGCACCAGGCCTAACGCCCGCACCTCGCGCTCGCCCAGGTCGAGCGCGGCGATGCGGTCGAGCATCTGAAAGTATTCAAGACGCATATGCGGCGCCTCAGGCGCCCTTGGCCGCGATCAACTGGTCGATCTGGGTGCTCAAATTCTTCAGCACGAAGTACTGTTCCGTCGTGGCCTTGCCGTCGTTGACTTCCTGCGTCCATTGTTCGATCGGCAGCTTGATGCCGAAGGCCTTGTCGATGGCGAAAGCGACGTCGAGAAAGTCCAGGCTGTCGATATCGAGATCGTTGATCGCGTGGCTCTCCGGGGTGATGCTGTCACGCGGAATATCACAGGTTTCCGCAATGATTTCGGCGACTTTATCAAACGTATTGGACATCGGGAACGCTCATGCGCTTAGCGGGCGCGGCTATATGACGAGGACGCGTAAGCGGATCCGATCGCATTACCGGCCCCCCAAAGGTCGTGGCTGCCCCGTATAGCGAAGGGCGCCGGCAAGTTCAACTTAACCTTCCGCATTAACCGCGGCTCCAATCCGCACCGCCAAGGCAGGGAAAGGTGCGTCCGGCCAATATGTTGGCGCAACGTTTTGATGCAGCCTATGTGGCACCCGATGCGTGGGATGAAGGCCGCAATCCCCGCTGATGTCACTGCGGCGCCGCGCCGGATCCAGTGCCGTTTCAACCGGCCGAGACCGTCCGCGACGGGCAGCGTGAAACATGGCCGCAGATGGCGGCGCGATTGCCAACCCTGTCCGATCTCGCCGCAGGCCGCTTGGGCTGCAATCGGCCGCGCACAATCGACACACTGCGGCGTGATGCGGATGAGCCTGAATTAGGAGCCGGGCGGTTCCACCTTACCTTTGGTTAAGACTACGTGCCGTATACCTCTGGGACATGATGCGCGGTGCATGAGCATGAGTGAATCCGATCCGAGAGACGTCCGCAGCTGGTCCGGGCCGATCCGAAATATGGCCGAGGACGAGCGGCGCGCACTCGTCGATTCCATGAGCGCCCAGGCGCGACCGCGGATCGCGATCTCCGAGGCGCTGCGCAACAATTGGTTCGAGATCTGGTATCAGCCGAAGATCGACCTCAAGCGCAAATGCCTTGCCGGCGCCGAAGCGCTGGCGCGCATCCGCCATCCGCAGCTCGGCGTTCTGCTGCCGGGGAGCTTCCTGCCGGATATCGACGAGGACTCGATTGCCGAACTGGCGCAACATGCCTTGTGGGCGACGCTGCGCGACTGGTCGGTGTTCGAGGACGCGGGATTCAATCTGCATCTCGCCATCAACGTGCCGGTCAGCGTGCTGCTCAAGCTGCCGATCCCGCGCATCGTCGCCGAGTACCGGCCGAAATCGCCGCGCTGGCCCGGGCTCATCCTGGAAGTCACCGAAGATCAGATCGTGCGCGACATCGCGCTCGCCAAGGAGATCGCCACCCAATTGCGGGTGAGCGGGATAACCATCGCTATCGACGATTTCGGCGCCGGCTATTCGTCATTCTCCAGCCTGCGCGACCTGCCGTTTGCCGAGCTCAAGATCGATCACTCCTTCGTCAAAGGCTGCGCCACCGACGCGACCAATGCGGCGATCTGCCAGACCGCCATCGACCTTGCGCACCGTTTCGGCAGCGCCGCCGTCGCCGAAGGCGTCGAGAACGGCGCGGACCTGCAGGCCCTGATGGTGATGGGCTGCGATTTCGGCCAGGGCGTCTTGATCGCGCCGCCGATGCCGAAAGAACGGTTCCTCGAACTGTTGCGCCAGCGCATGACCAAACAGCGGCCGGCGGCGACGCCGAACGAGGCGCTGAAAGCGGTGCAAAAAACCGTCGGTCGCGTCGCTTAGACCGCATTCCGTTTCGGTCGAACCGGAACGCGATCTAGCTTTCTCACTTTGTCGCATTTTCTTTCGGAAAACCGGTGGCCACTTTTCCGGAAAATGCTCTGGCGCGCTGCTTGCGCTGCTATTTTCCCTTGGGTTCGGCGAACGGGGCCGGCGTGCCTTCGGGCACCGGCATGCGGAAGACGTTGAGCGTCATCGCCACCATCGCGTAATAGCCGAGAATGCCGACGAGTTCGACGATGCCGGCGTCGCCGAGCAGCTTCTGCACGCGGGCGAAAACCGGCTGGCTGACGCGCCGCGTGGCATAAAGCTCTTTGACGAACGCATAGATCGCCATTTCATCGCGCGGCGCCGATTTGGGCGCGCGGCCCGCTTGCAGGGCACGGATGGTCGCCGGCTTCACGCCCTGCTTCTCGGCGATCGGTGCGTGCGCGAACCATTCATACTGCGCCTTCCAGTACGACGCGGTGCACAGGATCGCGAACTCCGACAGCCGCGGCGGCACGCTGGTGCCATAGCGTACGTGCGCGCCGAGCTGCTGCGCCAATTGGCCGAACACCGGCGCATGCAGATAGACCGCGAACGGCCCGCTCATGGTGAAGCCGCCGCGCGGGCTGGAACTGATCGCGGCGACCAGCGCCTGCTGCTCGGGCGTGAGTTGATCCGCGGCGAACGCCCGCAGGCGCGGGGGAAGCGAGCGCGGCGGCCGCTTGGGTTTCGGTCGCGACGACGATTTGGCCATGAGCTGATCCTGGTCCTCTGTTATTTTCTGGCGATGAGATCGATGAGGGCGGACATGCCGACATGCCCGGCGCCTTCGTGGATGACCTCATCGCGCTCGCGGATGTCGAGTTCCGCGAAATCGATAGCCCGCCCGGCTTGAGCGTGTTTTTGACGTTGGCAAAGTACGCCGGGCGGCTCCTTGCCGAAGACATAATCAGGAACGCCGAAGCGCATCTGCCAGCGATCGAGCTCCGACATATTGTTCCCCGGAATCCGCCCGACGCTGCTTTTGGCATTGCAGGCGCGGCGACGCTAGATGTCACGGAGCGGCGCCGCCATGGAACGTGGCGCCGCAACGCTCCTGGCGCTCAATTCGCGGGCTTGCTCGCCGGCGCCTCGACGCGGAAGCCGTCGGCGCCGTCGAGCACGAAGTGGCCGTCGGCCGCGGCGCGGGCCCAGCGCGCTGTCGCCGGCACGCCGCCGAACGAGAAAAAATGCGGGACGACGCCCGCGGGCGCGGCCTCGGCGATCGTCCGCAACAGGTCGTC
Organism: uncultured Pseudomonadota bacterium; assembly: GCA_963836095.1. Lineage (GTDB taxonomy): Bacteria > Pseudomonadota > Alphaproteobacteria > Rhizobiales > Xanthobacteraceae > BOG-931. The sequence continues at coordinate 9,223 of CAWIHU010000002.1, read as the reverse complement.
GGGCGTCGTCATGGAGAACATCTGCCGGACGAGACCCGAGCGTTGCGCCAGCGCCTGCGCCGAGGTGCGCACGCCGCAACGGCTGGCATAGCGCATCAGCGACGTCAGGTTGGTCGGGCCGGCGACCCCGACCCGCACGGTATGGTCGACGCCGAAGGCGCGCAGGCCGGCAACGAAGTCGAGGATCGTCTTCGCGTCGAAGCAGAACTGCGTGACGATCTCGACGGCGAGACCGGTCGCTTCCGCGGCGCCAATTTTCTGCGTGAGCGCTCGGCTGATCTCGTCGGCGCCGATGCGCGGATGGCCGTCGGGATATCCGGCGATGCCGATCGCGCGGATGCCGCGCCGCCGCAGCACGCCGCTGTCGATGGCATCGAGCGCCGCGCGGTAGGGCCCGCATTCGGCGCGGTCGCCGGCGATGACGAGGACGCGTTCGACCGCGGCTTCGCCGTGGAGCCGCGCCAGAAAATCATCGAGCTGTTGCTCGCTGGCGAAATTGCGCACCGCGACATGCGGCACCGGCTCGAGGCCCACCGCCCGTAGCCGGATCGCGGTGTCGATGTTCTCGCCCGGCGGCCTGTTGGGAACCGCGCTGAGATAAACGCGGGTGCCGCGCTGGAGCACGGCCAGCGCCGCGATGTCGGCGGGCGACGGCCGGGTCGCCTCGACCGAAAAGCCCTCCATCAGCGCGACGATGCGCGCCGCCGGACCGCGCGGCGTCGTGCCGGAAATGGGAAGTGCGGTCATCATGCTCCCGCCCGCGTCTTCAAGTCCTCCCGGCATGGCCGAGAAGGCCGGCTCATCAGCCGGTGCCGCACTTGCCTTGCTTTATCCACTCCGGCTCGCGCCGCGGGCCGCCTCTCCGCAACGGAGAGGGACCACCGCACTTTAGGCGCGCCGACGCGAGATCACATAAGACTCGTCCAAGAACCACAATCCGTCGCGTTCGCGCAGCACTTGGCGCGTGGCGTCGATATAGCGGCTGTCGGACACCACCTGGGCCAATCGCTCGTCCTCGACCTGGGCGACGTAGATCGCCGCGTTCCAGGCGGCAAACAGCGTCGAGGTGCCGATCGATTCCGATATTTCCGACGGCAGCGTATGCATGACGTAGCGGAACAAGGCGCGATTGTCGGCGTAGGCGTTGAAGTTGAGATCGCGACCGGCGGAGCCGAGTTCCTGCTTCACCGCTTTGAGGATGGCGTGGCGGTCGTGCACGAACGGATTGTCCTCGGGCCAGATCTTGTTGATGATTTCCATGCCTGGGTCATGGCCGTGCGAGTGCATGGCGATGAGCCGGCCGCCCGGACCGAGCGCGCGCGCGAGCGGAGCGATCACGCGCTTGGCCTTGAACTCCAGCGAGGCGCGCGCGCGATAGGGCTGCGACGCGATGACGAGGTCGTAATTGGCGACCGTGCCGCCCGGCTTGGGAATGATCGGGTCGAGCAGGAAGCGGTGATCCTCGCGGTAGATGACGAGGACCGACGGCCGTTCGTAGACCGGGTTGCCGGTGCGCGGGCTCGCCGCGGCCTTCCAGTTCTGCGCCAGGACCGGCTCGAGATCGATGATCTGCTGCTCGAAGCGGTGCGCCGAGTTGCCGCTCAAAGCGAGCTCGTGCCAGGCCATGCTCGACGCGGCGTTGAGCGATTTCACGGCCAGCCAGGGCGCATCGGCGTACGCCAGGTTCGTCAGCACCAGGACCGTGGCCGGGTGTTCGAAGAAGCGGTCCGCCATCTTCTGCAACGTCAGGCGAACGTCTTCGAGACTGATCTCCTTGCCGACGATGTAGAACGGCATGTGAGTGTAGCGGTCGTGCATGGCACGCATCACGCGCGTGAGCACCGAGCCGTCGCCGACGCCAGCGTCGAACACGCGTAGCGCGGGCGGATGTGGGTGGAGGAGAGTCAGTTCCTCGGAGATCCGGTGGGCAACTTCCCACTTCTCGCTGCAAGTATTGACGAACAGCAGATACTTCTGGCGGTTGTCGAAGAAGCGGAAATTCCGCTCCGGCGCTTCCGTTGTTGCGACTTCAGCGGTCACGGCTGCAGGCGCGACGGCAGCTGGCATCGTGAACGCTGGCCGCACCTCACGTGAACGTTCTACTGTCACAGGACGTGGCTCCTGACCATGCGAAATGGGAGGGTGAGTGGTGATGAAGGATTGAATGCGGTCGAGCGTGTCCGTGGTGATGCGGCCGCCATTGCGCAGCCGGGAAGTGAGTTTGCCGTCGTTGACGGCGCGCCGTCCGAAGGTGGACTCCGCGAGCCCGGTCTGACGACAATAATCGGAGATTTCCTGGAGTAATTGCTGGGCGTTCATGGCATACGCCTGTGTTTCCTCGATCCAATCGACACCCGCGATGCCGCGGTGCGCCTGCGAGCCGGTTCATCCGGCTATTCTGACCATCATCGAAACCAACAACGGCAAACCTGGTCAACCACAAAATCGCCCACTCAGCAGGTGGGCATATATATGGGCTAAATCCCAATATTGCCCATGGCGTGTGGGCAGCATATGTTGCACTGCAGCGTTATGGTTTCGCATCCGGCGCGTCCGCGCTAGGGTTGTCAGGTCATGCCGCGCTTTGCCGCCAACCTCGCCTGCCTTTTCACCGAGATCCCGCCGATCGAGCGCTTCGGCGCTGCGGCGGCGGCCGGTTTCGATGCGGTCGAATTGTTGTTTCCCTACGACATGCCGTCTTCCGCGGTGCGGGAGGAATTGGCGCGGCACGGCCTGACGCAACTCGGCGTCAACACGCCGCTCGGCCGCGACGGGGATGCCGGACTGGCGGCAGTGCCGGGGCGCGAACGCGAGTGGGCGGACGCGTTCAAACGCGCGCTCGATTACGCCGTCGCCATTGGCGGCCGCAGCGTTCATTGTCTTGCCGGCTATGTGCCCCTGGAACAGCGGCCGACGGCGGAGAAGGTTTTTGTCGACAATCTTTCCCGCGCCGCGGAGGCCGCGGAGGCGGCGGGGCTGATGCTGCTGATCGAGCCCATCAATCCGCGCGACCGGCCCGGCTATTTCCTCAACCGTGTCGAACAGGCCGCCGACATTATCGGCAAGGTCGGCCGGGCGAATTTGCGCATCCAATTCGACTTCTACCACGTGCAAATCTTCGGCGGCGATCTCATCCGTCGCTTCGAAACGCATTTGCCGCTCATCGGCCACGTTCAGATCGCCGCCGTGCCGTCGCGCCACGAACCCGACGAGGGCGAAGTCAACTATCCGGAGATTTTTACCGTTATCGACCGGCTGCATTACCCCGGCTTTGTCGCCTGCGAATACCGTCCGCGCGGCCGCACGGAGGATGGGCTTGGCTGGGCGCGCCCGTACGGCGTCGTGCCCCGCGCATGAGCCGCCACGTTCCGGCGCTTCTGCCCGCAGCTGCGTTGGTGTATCCTCCGTGCGGGACAGGCATCGGCGGCGACCGATTGATGTGGGGCAGGAAAAAGAAATCGTCCGAGACGACCGGCCAAAGCGAGCCGCGTTCGCCGCTGCAGGTGGCGTTGCATCAGGCGCGCGTCGAGGCGGCCGAGCGCACCGGCGTCGTCGTCGATTTGCGCGATGCCGAGGTCGCGCGGCTCGAACTGTTGAATGAAGCGCTCGATCCGCTGTTCGCCGATATTCCGCCCGAGATCGAATTGTTCGATCGCGGCTTGAGCCGGGGCGACACGCCGCGGCTGTGGATCGATGCGGTCGCTCACGTCGCCATGGGTCGCGACAAGCGGTCCTACCGCTTCTTGCACGACACGCGCGTCGGGCGCCGCGTGCTTGCCGAGTCCCACGACATTCCCGACATCGTCCGCGCCGTGACCGCTTATGTGGCGCGACGGCTGATCGAACGCGAGCGCGCGCTGGCCGAGGACCCCGAACTCATCACGCGCATCGGCGCCCGCGAGGCGTCGCGCGAACGGCGCCGCCGGCGTTGGCGGGCGTTCGGCGCGCTCGTGTTCGGATTTATGGTCGGCGTGCTCACCTTGCTGGCGGCGGGCGCGCTGTTGGCGAGCCGGCTTTAGGCGTTCGTCGCCGTCGACCGCGCCGGGATGGCGGCGAGCGGATATTGCAGCGTCTCGCGCCCGGCTTCGTGGATATGATCGCCGTCGCGCTTGCCGCGCGATCATCTCGCAGCGCCACGCGCCGGCGTCGCCGTCGATGCGGTAGAGCGTGTAACCGGCGGCGCCTTCGGCGCCATGAGGCGCCCGCGCGGACGCCGAAGGCACGCCGATGGCGGGGATTTGGCCATGCGGTCCGTCGAGCCAGACGATGGCGCGGCGGTGGTCGTGGCCGTGCAGGAGGAGCTCGGCGCCTTTTTCCGCCAACACCTGGCGCAGCTCCGCGGCGTCGATCAGGCGGCGCAGACGCCGGCTCTCCGGCGTCACCGGCGGGTGGTGGATCAGCACGATGCGGAACAAGCCGCGGTTCTCGTCGAGCATATCGCCGAGGCGCGCCAGTTGGCTCGGTCCGAGCCGGCCGGTCGCCATGAACGCGCCGGTCGGCACCGCCGACGACAGCGCGATCAGCGCGACGCCGTTACGGCGCCGCAGAAACGGAAACGAGCCGCGGCTCATCGGCGCGTCGCCCTGCATGTAGGCGCCCCAGAACTCGCTCGGCCAAGGGATCGCCCGCGGCACATAGACGTCGTGATTGCCCGGAATGACGGTGACGTCGGCCGGGCGCCCGATCGTTTCCAGCCAGTCGCGCGCGCGTAAATATTCCGCCGGCAGCGACAGGTTGACGAGATCGCCGGTCACCGCGACATGGTCGACCGCGCAGGTTTTGAGATCGCGTACGATCGCATCCAGAATCTCGGGGCGATGAATGCGCTTGCGGCCGCGCTGCCAGTTGATGAAGCCGAGCCCGCGCTTGCCGGCAAGCTCGATGAGCCGCGGCCGCGCCGCGAGATGCAGGTCCGACAAATGGGCGAGCACGAACATCGGGCTTGATGATACGCTAATCGCGCCGGCGGCGGCTCACGAACTGCCGATGAGAATGCCGGCCATAAAGACGAGCACGCCGCCGACGACGACCTGGAAGGCCGCCTGCAGGAAGGGCGTATCCATATAGCGGGTGCGGATCCAGGAGATGACCGCCAACTCGATGGCGACGACCACGAAGGCGACCGCGGTGGCCGCATAGAAATGCGGAATGAGATAAGGCAGCGCATGGCCGAGGCCGCCGACCGTGGTCATCAGGCCGCAGACGGCGCCGCGCACCACCGGCGCGCCGCGCCCGGTCAGCGAGCCGTCATCGGACAAGGCTTCGGCGAAACCCATCGAGATGCCGGCGCCGATCGCGGCGGCAAGCCCGACCAGAAATGTCGACCAGGTATTGTGGGTGGCGAAGGCCGCGGCGAACAAGGGCGCCAGCGTCGAGACCGAGCCGTCCATCAGCCCGGCGAGGCCGGGCTGCACGTATTGCAGCACGAACATGCGCCGCGCGGTCTCGTCCTCGGCGGCGCGCGCGCTCGGCGCGATCTCTTCGCCGAGCTCCTGGGCGAGCTTTTCGTGCTTGTCCTCGGCGGCGGCCAGCCGCGTGAGCAGATTGCGCACGGCCTCGTCGCGCGCGGTTTCCGCGGCCCGGCGATAAAACCGCGCCGTCTCGAATTCCATGTTCTCGGCGAACTTGCGCACCGCGTCGAGGCCGAGCGGCCGGTTGAGCCAGATGGGATGGCGCTGGATGAAGCCCTTGACGTCCTGGCGGCGGATCAGCGGCAGAAACTCACCGAATTTCCTGCGGTAGAGATCGAGCAGCATGTCGTGGTGCTCGATCTCCTCGACCGCCATCTTGTCGTACATCGTTGCGGTGTCGGGATAGGAGCCGCGCAACCCATCCGCGAACGAGCGGTAGATGCGGCTGTCCTCGTCCTCGTTGGAGATGGCGAGCGCAAGAATCTCGCGTTCGCCCAGTTCCGCAAAGCTTTTCACAGCGTGGGTCCGGGGGTTGTTGACGCCGAGCTATGCCGCAGCCGGTAATTTAGAATTTTTCTAAACGACGATCGGGGCTTCTTTAGCGTGGCCTTCGGCGTGGCGTCAACCTTGGCATCCGCGCATTCCGCGCCGAGTCAGGGCCGCCAAAGCCTGCCCAAAGCGGGCTTTGCGGCATGCGTTGATCTTTGGCCCGGATTTGCGCAGGAAGGCACATGGTCCGCCAATCCGAGCACCGCGCCGTCCGCGTCTTTTTCGAACCGGCCATCCGGCGCTTTTTCCATGCCTACTGGCGCCTGACGCGCGGGCTGACGATCGGCGTGCGCGCTCTGGTGCTCGACCAACAGGGCCGCGTCTTTCTGGTCAAGCACAGTTACGTCGCGGGCTGGCACATGCCGGGCGGCGGCGTCGAGGCGGGCGAGACGCTCGTTGCCGCGCTCAGCCGCGAATTGTTCGAAGAGGGCAATATCGAACTCGAGGCGCCGCCGCGTCTGTTCGCGATCTATTACAATCGCCGCGTCGCCCGGCGCGACCATGTCGCGCTCTATGTGGTGCGCTCGTTCCGCCAGATCGGGCCGCCGCAGCCGAACCACGAAATCATCGCGCACGGCTTCTTCGCGCCCGATGCGTTGCCGGAGGGCACGACGGGCGCCACGCGTGCGCGCATCGCCGAAGTGCTCGACGGGCAAGCCGTTGCGGAATTTTGGTGATCCCTTTGCGGTCAGCCGAAACGCGCGCGGTCGTGCGGCGTCGTGAAATCGATCAGCGGCCCGATCGGCACGATGCCGGTCGGGTTGACGTTGCGGTGGCTGCCGTAATAGTGGCGCTTGATGTGATCGAGGCTCACCGTCTCGGCGACGCCCGGCACCTGATAGAGGTCGCGCAGATAATTCCACAGGTTCGGATAGTCGACGATCCGGCGCAGATTGCATTTGAAATGGCTGTAATAGACCGCGTCGAACCGGATCAGCGTCGTGAACAGCCGCCAGTCGGCTTCGGTCGATCTGCCGCCCGACCAGATAGCGCTGCCGTGACAGACGCTCTTCGAGCTGATCGAGCGTCGCGAACAGCGCCCGCGCGGCTTCTTCGTAGGCGGCTTGCGTGGTGGCGAAGCCGGCGCGGTAGACGCCGTTGTTGACGGTCGCATAGACCAGGTCGTTGACGCGGTCGATCTCGGCGCGCAGCGCGGCCGGATAATAGTCGGTATGCACCGGCGTCAACGCGTCGAACGCCGAATTGAGCATGCGGATGATTTCGGAGGATTCGTTGTTGACGATGGTGTGCCGCTTTTTGTCCCACAGCACCGGCACGGTGACGCGTCCGGTATAATTCGGGTTGGTGAGGAGATAGATGTCGGCGAGCGTCGATTTGCCGTTGACGGTGTCGAGCGTCGCGCCCGGCCCGGTGCCGAACTCCCAGCCCCGCTTGCCGAACAGCGGCTCGACCACGGACACCGAGATCACGTCGTCGAGTTGTTTGAGCTTGCGGAAAATGAGCGTGCGGTGCGCCCACGGGCAGGCGAGCGACACGTAGAGATGGTAGCGCCCGGCTTCGGCGGCAAAACCGCCGTCGCCGGTCGGGCCGGGGCTGCCGTCGGGCGTGACGAAATTGCGATAGGTGGTCGGCGGGCGCACGAAGCGGCCGTCCTTGATGCGGGCGGGATCGTTCTCTTGCCACGCGCCGCGTTCGAGCAGGCCGAGTGCCATATGCTTGCGCTCCAATGTCGCTTGTACCCGCTTCGCATTTAGTCATTCATCGGACCGGGGGCAGGGTAGGGCACGGCGGCCTTGACGGAAACGCATGGGTCATGGCGGATGGCTTCCGGCAAAACGGGGCCGGCCGGGATTAAAAAGTCCGCGGCGGGCCATTTTCAGTCATTTTCCGGATCACGATGACGAACGACGCGGCAGTAACCGACATTTCCCTCACCATTCAGCCGGAGACGGCGGACGATGCGCCGGCGATCGACCGCCTGCACGAACGCACGTTCGGACCCGGCCGCTACGCCAAGACCGCGTATCGCCTGCGCGAGCGGGTCGCGCATAGCCGCGATGTCTCGTTCACCGCGCGCATCGGCACGCTGCTGGTCGGTTCGGTCCGGCTGTCGCCGGTGCGCATCGGCGAGACCAAGGCGCTGCTGCTCGGTCCGCTCACCGTCGAGCCGCCGTTCCGCGACCACGGCATCGGTCAGGCCCTGATTACGCGCGCGCTCGAGGCGGCCCGCGCCAAGGGACACCGGCTGGTCGTCCTGGTCGGCGACGAGCCCTACTACGGCAAATGCGGCTTCAAGCCCGTGCCGCCGGGGCGCGCGACCATGCCCGGCCCGGTCGACCCGGCGCGCCTCCTCGTCGCCGAACTCACCCCCGGCGCCTTCGACGGCGTCTCCGGCGCCATCCGGCCGGAGTGGGAGACGGAGTAGTTTCTTCTCCCGCCCCACCTATACACAGCGCTTCCGGCAAAAACTCACGCGCGGTTCGCTCCGGCGGCCCCGCCTCCGCCGGCGTTGCACGCATGATCTGCTGCCGCGCCCGCCATTGCATCTCGCGCGACACCTCGTTGACCCGACGCGCGAGGCAGACACCGGCATCGCCGCCGCAGGCTCTCTCCTTGCGGCAGCGTTTCAACGCACATGTACGCCAAAACCCGAACAAATCGCAGTACGCGCGCCTGAGCGCCGCCTTCTCGGCATTGAACCGCGCCACATAGCGTTCGGTTATCAGTTGCTTTGATGCGTTTTTGCTCAGCACAGCATCCATCGTTCTCGCGACGCGATGGGCGCCCGAGTTTTTTGCGAACGTCGAAGTCAAGGGCGGCCACAAGGGCCGCCCCTACGGAACGACGGTTTGTCGCTCTTGCGATCCGTAGGGGCGCCCCTTGTGGGCGCCCGCACCGACCATCAAACAAACAAAAAAGGAAGGCGGAACGCCGACAGACGCAGTGTCTCATGATGCCGTGCGACGGCACGGCCGCGCGTCCTGCGGGACGCGCTCGCCTGTCGGCGTTCCACCGCGGCTCTTGCCGTTGGGCCTCTCGGCCCGCGGGCGCAACTTCAGGCCAGGCTTCCTGGGTACGAGGCGGGACGTTCGATCCTGCAAGCCTTCCTCAACCGGGAGGAAGAGACCTCGCGTTCCTAAACGGGCGTTACCCGCGCCCGCCAGTCCCAGTCCAGGGAACGCACCTCCCGGACCGGTCGTAGTGCCGGTCAGATGATGCCCGAAGCTGCCCGGGAGCGGTTTGCGAGACCGCGCGCGGGCACCGCACCTCGCTCCGCATTCAGGGATCGCCTCTAGAACCAA
>CAWIHU010000001.1:0-45318 GCA_963836095.1 uncultured Pseudomonadota bacterium | reverse complement strand
CCGCGACGATGAAAAACCGCGGAAACCGCAGCAGCACCTTGCCGTCGAAGCGCGGCTGGTAGGCGCGCGCGACTTTTTCGTCGTAGGCGGCGAGAAATTTCGCTTGTCCGTCGGCGTCGAGCGCAGCGAGAAGCGGCTGCAGCGACGAGCCTTTGAACCATTCGACGATGGCCTGCGCGCCGGCCACGGGGTGATTGTAGACGATCTGCCAGATGTCGACGTGCGCACAGATCGGCTTGAGCAGATCGTAATAGAATTCGCCCGACGGCAGATCGCCGCGCCCCGACGGCGGCGGCGTCACGCCTTGCGGCCACGGCCAGCTCTCGGCGACTTCGCGTTGACACACGTGCGACGGCTCGCGCGTGTTGTCCGGCATCTGCACCGCGAGGACGCCGCCCGGCGGCATGTTTTCCACGAGCCGCCGCAGCACCGCGGGATGATCCGGCACCCACTGGAACACCGCGTTCGCGAACAAAACGTCGGTCGTCGCGTCGGGGCTCCAGTTCGCGATGTCGCCTTCGATGAAGGTGCAATCGGGCAGCCGCTCGCGCGCCAGCTTCAGCATGTTGGGCGAGGAATCGAGACCGATCACCTCGGCCTGCGGAAAGCGCTTGACCAGAAGTTCGGTCGAATTGCCGGGCCCGCAGCCGAGATCGACCACGCGGCGCGGGCGTTCGACCGGCACCTGCGCCAACAGATCGCGCGGCGGCCGCGTGCGCTCGTCCTCGAATTTCACGTATTGCCGGGCGTTCCAGTCTTGCATCGGGGCTTGCGATGTTTGGCTGCGGGGACTGCCATCTACCCCGAATGCCGCTCATTGGCAAAGCGCCGGCGCGAGGCGTCCGCGGTGGGGCATTGACCGGCCGCAGCCACGGTATTACTTTTGCACGAACGGTAATACCGAGGCTGCCATGACAACAAAAGTTACAGCCAAAGGACAGGTCACGCTGCCCAAGTCCGTGCGAGAAGCGCTCGGCATCAAACCAGGCGACGAAGTCGAAGTGTGCGCCACCCCGACGGGCGCGCACATCGAGAAGCTGGGAGCGACAAGCGAATATGAGGCAAGGTTACGCGCTCTGGCAAAGCGCCGCCTCATTCGCGGTGGCATGACGACCGATGAATTCATGGAATTCAGCCGCGGCGAAACAACGAGCTTTCGACGACGCAAAAAGTGACGCTGGTCGATACGAACGTTCTTTTGGACGTTATAGCCACCGATCAGCGCTGGTTCGAGTGGTCGCTCAGGCAACTCGCGCGATGTACTGCCCTGGGGCCGGTACTCATCAACGATATCGTCTACGCCGAAATGTCGGCGCGCATGGAGACCCAGGCGGGCGTCGAAGAGGCACTCGCTGGTTTGCACGTCCAGTTTGAACGCATCCCGATTGATGCACTGTTTCTCGCGGGTAAGGCCTACACGCGCTATCGCGCCGCGGGTGGCATTCGCACCGGCGTCTTGCCCGATTTTTTCATCGGGGCGCACGCGCAGGTCATTGGACGTCCGATACTTACGCGCGACGTTCGGCGCTACCGCTCTTATTTCCCGGACGTGAAACTCATCACTCCAGACCGGCCGTCACCTTGAGAACTTCTTGTACTTGATCCGGTGCGGGATCGTCGAATCGATCCCCAGCCGCCGCTTCTTGTCCTCCTCGTAATCTTCGAAATTGCCCTCGAACCATTCGACGTGGCTGTCGCCCTCGAAGGCGAGGATGTGGGTGGCGATGCGGTCGAGGAACCAGCGGTCGTGGCTGATGATGACGGCGCAGCCGGCGAAAGTCTTCCAGCGCCTCTTCGAGCGCGCGCAGCGTGTCGACGTCGAGATCGTTGGTCGGCTCGTCGAGCAGCAGCACGTTGGCGCCGGATTTGAGCATCTTGGCGAGATGGACGCGGTTCCTCTCGCCGCCCGACAGCTGGCCGACTTTCTTCTGCTGGTCGGCGCCCTTGAAATTGAAGGCACCGCAATAGGCGCGCGAGTTGACCTCGCGCTTGCCGAGCATGAGCTGGTCGAGGCCGCCGGAAATTTCCTCCCACACCGACTTCTTGCCGTCGAGCGTGTCGCGCGACTGGTCGACATAGCCGAGATGGACCGACTCGCCGATCTTGATGGTGCCGCCGTCGGGTTTTTCCTGGCCGGTGATCATGCGGAACAGCGTGGTCTTGCCGGCGCCGTTCGGGCCGATGACGCCGACGATGCCGCCCGGCGGCAGCTGGAAGGTGAGGTCGTCGATCAGGAGATTGCTACCAAAGCCCTTGCGCAGATGATCGAAGGCGATGACGTTCTGCCCGAGCCGTTCGGCGACCGGAATGACGATCTGCGCGGTCTGGGTCTGCTTCTCGCCGGCTTTCGCCAACAGCTCCTCGTAGCGCTGGTAGCGCGCCTTCGACTTGGCCTGCCGCGCCCGCGGCGAGGCGGCGATCCATTCCTGCTCGCGCGCAAGCGTGCGCTTATGAGCCTCGTCCTCGCGGCCTTCCTGCTCCAGCCGCTTCTGCTTCTGCACCAGCCACGCCGAGTAATTGCCCTCGTAGGGGATGCCGCGGCCGCGGTCGAGCTCGAGAATCCAGCTGGTGACGTGGTCGAGGAAGTAGCGGTCGTGAGTGACGATGAGGATGGCGCCCGGATAGCTGCGCAAATGCCCCTCGAGCCACATCACCGACTCGGCGTCGAGATGGTTGGTCGGCTCGTCGAGCAGCAGCAGCTCCGGCTGCTCCAAAAGGAGCCGGCACAGCGCGACCCGGCGCCGTTCGCCGCCCGAGAGCGCTGCGACCTCGGCGTCGTCCGGCGGGCAACGCAGCGCCTCCATGGCCTGGTCGACCTTGGAATCGAGATCCCACAGCCCCTTGGCCTCGATCTCGTCCTGCAGCTTGGTCATCTCGTCGGCGGTCTCGTCGGAGTAGTTCATGGCGAGTTCGTTGTAGCGCTCGACGATCGCCCGCTGCGGGGCGACGCCCTCCATGACGTTCTCGCGCACCGATTTCGTCGCATCGAGCTGCGGCTCCTGCGCCAGATAGCCGACGCGGGCGCCCTGCGCCGCCCAGGCCTCGCCGGAATACTCCTTGTCGATGCCGGCCATGACGCGCAACAGCGTCGATTTGCCCGCGCCGTTGACGCCGAGGACGCCGATCTTGGCATCGGGATAGAACGAAAGATTGATGTTTTCCAAGACCTTGCGGTTGCCGGGATAGGACTTGGAAAGCCCTTCCATGTGGTAGATGAATTGCCGCGCCATATGCGTTTAAAGGCTGGGCGCCTTATCCTCTTGATGAGCGGTGTCCGCACGGTTGCGCGTACGGGGCGCGACCCCAAAAAAGCGATGGTTTCGGGAAGTCGGCGCTGATGTAGCGATCACGCGCGGTGAGAGCAAGGCGCGTGCGCTGGGGTCGCGCGCCATAGCGAGAGCGAACGGCCGATCGGTCGATCGCAACCGGGGTTCTCGGCGCCGCGTGCGTCCGCGGTAAACTCTCGTAAAGTCTGATTTCAATCGGCGCCGGGCGCCCGCGCAAATTGCACAAAACTTTAATGACGTTTCGCCGACAATTTGCGGCAACACGCGCCCCTTGGGTTCCAGGTAATTCGGTTCCGGCGCTTCGCAGCGCCCCGCCCAGCGGACGCGAGGTCGCAATAAGACCGGCGGAGCGTGTCATGTGGCGTCATTTCGCAGATGCCGTTCGCGAGCTGCGGCGGAGCTTCGAGCAAGCGTTCGACCCTTACCGGCCGGAACTGCACTACATGCGCGGACCCGGCCCGAAATGGCACGCCAAGCGCGCGGGGGCGGGCACAGCCGCCGCGCCGATTGCCGCCGAGAGCGCGGCGCTGCGCGATATCGTCGACGCGCACGCGTAATCCCTGGCCGTCATTCCGGGGCGCGCCAACGGCGCGAGCCCGGAGTCCATAACCACAGACCGGGCAAGAACTGCACAAGACATGCACCGACAGTGGTTATAGATTCCGGGCTCGCCGCTTTCGCGGCGCCCCGGAATGACGACGAGGAATCAATGCCCCTGCGCTGCGCCATTCTCGACGACTATCAGAACGTCGCCCTCACCATGGCCGATTGGTCGAAGGTCGCGGACAATATCGACATCACCGTATTCAACGACCACCTCGGCTCGGCGGACAAAGTCGTCGCTGCGCTCAAAGACTTCGCCATCGTCTGCGCCATGCGCGAGCGCACCGCGTTTCCGCGCGCGGTGATCGAGGCGCTGCCAAACCTCGAGCTCCTGATCACGACCGGCATGCGCAACGCCTCGATCGATCTCGAAGCCGCGAAAGAAAACAACGTCGTCGTCTGCGGCACGCCGGCGTTCGGCAATGCCACCGCCGCGCTCGCCGTCGGCCTGACGCTCGAACTCGCCCGCCGCATCGGCTACGAGAACGCCCGCCTCAAGGCCGGCGCCGCGTGGCAAACCACCATCGGCCTCGATCTCGAGGGCCTGACGCTTTCCCTCCTCGGCCTCGGCCGGCTCGGCACCAAGGTGGCGCAAATCGGCAAGGTTTTGGGCATGAACGCCATCGCCTGGAGCCAGAATCTCACCGCCGAAAAGTGCCGCGACGCCGGCGTCGAGTATGTCAGCCGCGACGACCTGTTCCGCCGCGCCGATTTCCTCTCGATCCATGTCCAATTGTCGCCGCGCACCCGCGGCCTGATCGGCGCGCACGAGCTCGGCCTGATGAAGCCCTCCGCCTATCTCGTCAACACCTCGCGCGGCCCCATCGTCGACGAGGCGGCGCTCATCGCCGCGCTGCGCGACAGACGCATCGCCGGCGCCGGCCTCGACGTGTTCGACATCGAGCCGCTGCCGGTCGATCATCCCTTCCGCAAGCTCGACAACGTCGTCATCACGCCGCATCTCGGCTACGTCGTCGCGCAGAACTACCGCGCGTTCTTCGCCGGCATGGTGGAGGATATCCGCGCGTTTCTCGACGGCGCGCCGGTGCGGGTGCTGACGTAGGTAGAACAGGACGGGTTTGCACACGCCGTTGTCAATTCAGATTTTTCTTTTGGCACGTTGAAGTTCTGCCTCAATTTCAACGGCCCTGGCCATCAGTTCGCGGCCCGCCGTCTCCAAGCCGTTCGCGATCTCGTGCTTCAGCCCGGTTATCCTCGCGCACCGGAAGCATTCGTCCGCTTCACGCACCAGGCGCTCAGCATCGGCGCTATCGAGTGGTCGGCCGGTCTGTGATTCCAGCGCGATCTCGCGCAGCAGGGCGGCACTCAGCGACAATACCAAGATGTGAAGGTGCCGATTCTGCTGCTGCAATTCCTTGATGCTGAACTCGGTCATGGTGTTTATCCCAAATGCCTCGATGGCCTGATCGGCACATGGATGACCACCCGGTAATTGTCCAATATGGGGAAGTGGCATTTCCCATACTTGTCGGGTATGGTTCTGACGACGGGTCCGGTCGTAGCCTTCTGATTTCCTGGGCGAAGCGGGGCAATGGAACTACGCCATCTACGCTACTTTGTGGCGGTTGCCGAGGAACTGAACTTCACGCGCGCGGCCGCGAGGTTGGGGATCAATCAGCCGCCGCTGAGCGCGCAGATTCGACAGTTGGAAGAGGAACTGGGAACGCCGTTATTCCGTCGCCTTCCGAGAGGCGTCGAGCTGACGGACGCCGGAAAGCTCCTGCTTGAACAGGCCCGCATCATCCTCAAACAGGTTGAAGACGCCACGGTAGGAGTGCGCCGCCGTGGTCGCGGTGAAAGCGGGCGCGTCATCTTTGGTTCCAGCGGCTCTTACTTTCATCCGCTCATTATGAGGGTGCTTCGCGAGTGCAAGCGGCGTTATCCGCATCTTGTCATCGCGGCGGAGGTGGAGCTCACGAGCACGTCGCTGCTGATCGCGTGGCTGCGGACTGGACGGATCGACGTGTGTCTGCTCCCGCTTCCGATCGATGACAGCAAAGGTCTCGCGATCGAGCCACTGATCGATGAGGATTGCGTGATTGTCCTGCCGCACGGACATGTACTGGGCAATTCTGGTTCCATGTCTCTGGCAAGTCTCGCCAAGGAAAAGTTTGTTCTGTTCCATCGGGGCGTCAATCCGGCCCTGTATAATTCGATATTCGCCGCCTGCACCCAGGCGGGCTTTGATCCGAAGGTCGACCAGGAAGTGGGGCAAATCGTAAGCGTCCTCCCCGTGGTCGCTGCGGGGTTCGGCGTGTCGATCGTTCCACGATCCTTCAGCGAGATTCGCTTTGCTGGCGTCGGTTACATCGATATCGAGGGAGATGGGCCGCGCGCGGCCATCGGCTTGGCTTGGAGGCATGATGAGCGTTCGCCCGCGATCAAAAATGTCATGAAAGCGGCTCGTCTTGCCAAGATCATGCGTGAGTAGCTGGCGTGGGAAGTTGGTCGTGGGAAGTTGGTCCAGCCTTGTCATTTTCGACGAGGCCGCGTCGGTCAGCTCTCTTTCTCTGACCCATGCTCTCCAGCCATAGAACCTTGGAGGATTTCAGATCATGGCCGGTCCTCGTATTGGAGTCGCACTCGGCAGTGGCGCCGCCCGCGGATGGTCGCACCTCGGCGTCCTGAGTTCGTTGATCGAGGCTGGCATCGAGCCGGACGTCGTCTGCGGCACCTCGATTGGCGCGTTCGTCGGCGCCGCTTACGTCGCCGGGCGTCTTGACGAGCTCCGGCGCTGGGCCGAGACGGTGACCTGGCGGGAGATCGTCGGGTTGTTGGATGTCCGATTGTCCGGTGGGGGGTTGATTGACGGCAAACAGATCGTCGAATTCCTGCGGGGGCTGGGTGTCGAACGGCCTATCGAGAGCCACACGAAACAATTTGCGGCCATCGCCACCGATCTAGCCACTGGCCGCGAGATTTGGCTGGACGCCGGACCGATCCATGAAGCGGTGCGTGCGTCGATCGCCCTCCCTGGAATTTTCAGTCCCGTGAGGATTCAGGGGAAGTGGCTAATCGATGGCGGGTTATGCAACCCGGTGCCGGTTTCGGTCTGCCGGGCCCTGGGTGCCGATGTGATAATCGGGGTCAATCTCAATGGCGATCTTGTGGGGCGTCGTTTTCAAAGCCCGTCCGAACCTGAACG
Source organism: uncultured Pseudomonadota bacterium (assembly GCA_963836095.1). Lineage (GTDB taxonomy): Bacteria > Pseudomonadota > Alphaproteobacteria > Rhizobiales > Xanthobacteraceae > BOG-931. The sequence continues at coordinate 38,262 of CAWIHU010000001.1, read as the reverse complement.
GCCCGCCGCGGCGCCCCCGCGTCTGCAAAACGAGCTGCTCGGTCGTGTTTTGGCCGGGCTGCCGCCGGGGTTGCGCGAACAAGCCGCTCAGGTCGCGCAGCGCCTGCTGCCGCAGGCTCCGTCGACGCTGGGATATTTTCGACGTCCTCGCCAATTCCATTAACATCATGCAGGACCATATAACGCGTAGCCGTCTCGCCGGCGAGCCGCCGCACGTCTTGCTCGTCCCACGGCTTCGCGACTTCGGCTTGCTTGAATTCAACCGCGCCGAAGAAGCAATCGCCGAAGGTCGAGATTGCGTCGAGCAGGCTCTGCCGATGTTGAGGCGCTATTTGGATTTGCCCTGAACCGGGCAGGTCGCTTCGGCGGAATTTTCGGACATAGCAAGCGTGGCCCGGATTGAGCGGTAGCGAAATCCGCGGCGAGCCTCGCCGCCGGTACCCGGGTTTTCGCGTTGCTCAACCCGGGCCACGATTTGGTCATTACATCAGTGACAAGGTCCTTGACAGGCGTCCCTTTAAATGATACGAACAACCATTCCGCTCATCGAGGGACGCCTTTCGCGAGGGTGCTCCTGAAGGCGGAGCGGGAGCGGTTCCCGCGGGCGGCGCCACACACGCCGCTCCCGGGCGGTTCTGGGCATCGTTCCGGCCGGCATTAGGACCGGTCTGCGAGGTGCTCGCTGCACTGGCGCCGGGGAGGGTCCTCCCGTCTGCACCCGGTAATTCCAGGAAGCGCGGCCCGGAGTTGAGCGAGGCTATAGGCCTTGGCAAGTGCCGCGGTGGAGCGCCGGAAGGCGAGCGCGCTCCGAGCGGATAGGTGCGCAGACTGCGTGCACTTGTCTGCTATGCGCGCGGCCGTGTCCCTTAATCGACACGGCCATGGTTGGATGCGCCTTTCGGCGCTCCGCCTCCCTCATTTGTTGCCGGGGGCGGTCTGGAAGTCGCTTTCTTGCTTGGTGGTTGGCAAAGCTCGGGCGCGTCCGCGTCGCGAGAATGCGATTTTTTTTCTTCACCTCTCCCCGCGCGCGGGGAGAGGTCGAGCGCAGCGAGGGTGAGGGGGCCTCTCCGCGAGTCTGAGCGTGGGGATTAAGGCGGCGGCGCTCACGTCTCTTCTGTTGTGCTCAGACTTGCGGCAACGCCCCCTCATCCCGACCTTCTCCCCGCGCGCGGGGAGAAGGAGCAGAAACGCCGACGCGGAATAAAAAGGGCTCGCACATTGCCCCAGCGCCCAAAACTGCCCGGCGGTTTCACGCTCGCACAGTGGCGAACGCTGCCGCGGCTCGAGCGGTACGATCTGGTACGGCGGGCGCAGTGCGACCTGCTCGGCTCGTTCCGCTGCTGCACCAACAAAATGTGCAAGCGCGTGAGGTCCTGCTCCGGCCGCGATCCGGATGCTTGCAAGGATCGGCTGTGGCGGCTCGTGAAGAAAAAGCCGAAGACGCTGCGCGACGAATATGCCCGCCTTGGCGACATGATCGATGGGTAGCGCAGCTGCGGCGAAGGGCACGATGACGCGCGCTGGCGTTGTCCGCTCTTGTATCTCAGAACAACGGCGGCACCGTGCCGAGCGGCACCATGCCGAGATAGATGGCGCTGTCGGCAACGCGCAGCGGCAACAGGATCGCGGGCTTGTGGTCGATCTCGGTCGGCTGCCCCATCTTCTTGATGTTCTCGATCACGCTCGCGTTGGCACTTGTTCGCACGGCGGCGCTCAAACCCGGCACCAGCCGGTCGAGCGCTCCGAGCCCCTGCGCCGGCGCCCCGGCCGCGCCGGCGATGCGATCGACACTACGGCCGATCAATTGATCGATGCCAAGAAGCGGCACGATCTGTTCGACGCCGATGACGGCGACGCGGACGAGGCCGTCGAGCTTGCCCTGCGCGTTCACGGTCAGCGTTCCGGTGCCGAGAATGATCGCGCCGCCCTGCGCCAGGCGAAGGTATTTGATTTCGATGTTGCCGCCGGCCGCCTGCATCTCGTGGAAATGAACGCTCCACGGCTTGGCCGACAAATCCTTGAAGCCGCGCAGGACGACGTCGATGTCGGCATTGGTGGGCTGGGCGGTCGCGGGATGCAGTGTCGGCGCCGCCGCCGCGACGACGTGCAGCACCGCCTCGACCACCGGATTGTTGCGCGCCGAGCCGTCGATGATGCGGCCTTGAATGTCGGCCCGGTCGGCCTTGAACAGCGTTGCGGCGTCGCCGCTCGCACCGCTGCGGTCGAGGTGCACATTGGCGAGCTTGAACGCCACGCTCTGCGGATCGGGCGGCGGCCCGAGCACGCTCACCTGCGCGCGCGACCAATCGGCGATGAGGCTCGGCGGCTGGTCCGAATCCGCGTAGGTGAGCGGACCGGTGATGTCGCTGACCATGAGCGTCGGATGCCAGACCTGCGTCGTGACCAGCACGTCCTTGGCCCGGACGGTGAAGGGCGGCCGCTGGCTGTTGACCTCGGCGACGGCATCGGCGCAGCGCACTTCGATGCGGAACGGGAAGCCGCCGAGCGTCTGCGACGCGCAGGAATAAAGTCGGCCGGCGACGGTCTCGCGCTCGACCCAGCCGGCAAGCGTGCGGTCGGCAATCGCGGCGGTGTAGTACCACAGCCAAGACCAGATGAGCCCCAGCGTTACAACGACCATCACCGCGATCGCCGCCGCGCGCCAGCGCCCGCGTCGGCGCCGCCGCGCCGCGACCGCGGGGTTGCGCAACCGCTGGCGCGGGTGCTGCATCATGCTAAATGGGGATTCGCCTGACATCACGTTACCTCTTCGCATGGCGAGTGCGGCGTTTCCAAGACCATTCCTCTGCCATGACAAGGGTTACAAGGCCACGGTTGTGCGGTCAGCCGAGCCGAAGCCGGGCTTGGGTCAGTCGGGCTTGGGTCGATCGGGCTTGGGTCGGACTTGGGTCAATCGGGTTTAGGATCAACGAGGAATGGCGGCGAGCGCGACGCAGGACAGCGACGACCTTTGGGTGTTCGGCTACGGCTCGTTGATGTGGCGGCCCGGGTTCGACTTCGTCGAGCGCGTGCCGGCACGGCTCATCGGCATGCACCGGGCGCTGTGCGTCTATTCGTTCGTGCATCGCGGCACGCCGGAGCGGCCGGGCTTGGTGCTCGGCCTCGATCGCGGCGGCATGTGCCGTGGCATCGCCTTCCGCGTCGCCGCCGCTGCGCGCGACAAGACCATGGCCTATCTGCGCGAACGCGAGCAGGTGACCTCGGTCTATCTGGAAACCATGCGCCGGATCGAGCTCGAGGACATGGCCCGGCGGCAGGTGCGGGCGCTGTGTTTCGTGGTCGACCGCGGCCATGTGCAATACGCCGGGCGGCTGTCGCTGGAAGAGTCCGTGCGCCACATCCGTCACGGTCATGGCCGCTCCGGTCCGAACCGCGACTATGTGCTCGATGCGGTCCAATCGCTGGAGGCGCTGGGCTATCGCGAGACCGACCTGCATTTCATCGCCGAGCGCCTCAAGGGCGCCCACGAGGCGGGTGTCGATCATCAATAAGCAAAAATCAGGAATCCGATTTTGCCGGTACCAGATATTGCCGACGGCCTTCGGCCACCAACCGCGCGGTTGCGTCTTCGAGCACGTCTTTGAGACGCGCGGTGAAGGCCGCCCGATCGAGGCCGGGCGCAATGGGGTCGAGGACTTCGACCAGCACGGTGCCGGGAAACCGCAGCATGGTCCGCCGCGGCCAGAACAGTCCAGAATTGAGCGCGACCGGAACGCAAGGGAGGCCGGTCTCGCTGTAGAGATAGGCGACGCCGGACATGTAGCGCGGCGCGGCGTCGGGCGCCCGCCGCGTCCCCTCCGGAAAGATCACGATCTGGCGCCCCCGCGCCGCCTCGATGCGCGCCCGCGCCGTCATCCGCGCCAGCGCGGCGACGCGGGCGTTGCGGTCGATCGGAATCATCCGCGCCTTGCGCGCGAGCCAGCCGAACAGCGGCAGCCACATCAGCTCCGCTTTGAGAATGTAGGTCGGGTCGTCGAGGATGACGAACAGCGCGAACGTCTCCCAGACCGACTGGTGCTTACAGGCGACGATGCAGGCGCCCCGCGGCAGCTTCTCGCGGCCGCGCCATTCGACCTTAAGGCCGCAGATCGTACGCAGGAGCCAGAGACTGGTGCGCGCATAAGTGCGCAGGATGGCGTGAAAGAACCGATAGGGCAGCGCGATGGTCGGCAGGCCGACGACCATCAGCACGATCATGTTCACATAGAACAGGACGTTGAACAGAAGCGAGCGGGCGATGACGGCGAACGAGGAAGGCACGGGCGTTTCCGGGCTTGGCGGATGGCGGTCGGGTTACGCGCGGCGATTATCGGCTGCGCGCGGCGGCGAGACGGTTACGGCCGACGGCGCCGGCCTCGGCCGCCACGGTATCGAACCGCATGCGCACCTTGGCGAACAAATATTTGAAATATTCCGACAGCACCAGCCGGGTGGTGTCGCCGTTCGACCACCACGGCTCGACGCGCAGGCGGTCGGAGACCACGGGAAAGGGAACGAGCGTCACGTCCGGCAGCTGGTGCGCAATTTCGGCGAGCGCGCGCGGCATGTGGTAGGCCGAAGTGACGATGATGAGCGAGTGGAAGCCGCGGTCGAGGGTCCAGCGGCGCGTCTGCACCGCGTTGCCGAGCGTGTTGAGCGCGGAATAATCGAGATCGACGCAGCACGCCAGATAGCGGCGGTACTCTGCGGTCTGGCGGGCGATATCGGCTGTCGTGGTGCCGGTATTGACGCCGGTAATGAGCAGGCGCTTGCCATAGCCGGACGCCAAGAGCTCGAGCGCGTCGCTGACGCGGGAGGTGCCGCCGGTCAGGACCACGATGCCGTCGGCCTTGCGGTCGAGCGCGATTTCCTGGCTCGGCAAGAGCCAGGCGAAACCGAAAAAGCCGAGAATGACGGCGATGGCGCCCAGAAGCGCCAAGCGAACGATCAGGGATGTGATGCGCCGCCGTTTGACGGCTCCCTTCAGGCTTTGCATCGCCGCGCGTGTCCCTCGCGTAGAGCATCGGTCGCAGGACCGAAATCGAATTCAAACGCGCCGATCATAGCCGCAATTTCGGCCGCAATGGATCGGCTTTTAGTCAATCGCCCCCAGCGTCTGGTTGACGGTACGGCGCGAGGCGAGGGAGGTGACGACCGCCATCAGCGCGATCTGCGCCAGAATGGCGAGATACCCCGAAACGCCGATGGACAGGTTGCCGAACAGCGCCACCGCCTCGTCGCCCGCGGGGGTACCGACGAGCCAGGTATCGGCGGCTTCCACGGTGCCGAACAACAGGATGGCGGCGCCGCCGCCGAGTGCGCCGCCCTTCAAGCCGAGCATGAGGAAATGGCGCTGGAATTGGCGCCCGATGAAGCCATCGGTCGCGCCGACATAGTGCAAGACCTCGATAATCGGCCGATTGGCGGCCATGGCGCCGCGGGTCGCGAACGTGACCGACAGGACGGTCGCCGCCAGCACCAGGCCGAGTACGGCGAGACCGCCGACGACGGCGCTGCCGGCCATGTTGCGCATGCGGTCGATCCAGCGGCGATGATCGTCGAGGCTGGCGGTGGGAACCTCCCTCGCCAGCGCCTGGCGCACGGCGGCGAAATCCGGCGCCGCGCCGGAAAAGAGCTTGACCACGATCAGGCGGGGTATCGGCAGATCGTCGAGCGCCAGGCCGGCGCCGAGCCAGGGCTCGACCAGTTGCGCGGATTCCTGCTTGGTAAAAGCGCGCACTTCGGCGACGCCAGTCGCGGTCCGCACGATCTCGACCGCCTTGCGGACGTCCGCATCGATGTCGCGGCCGCCGACCGGGCGGACCTGGATGGTCACCTCGCGGCCGACATCCGAGCGCCAGTCGTTCGCCGCGCCGACCACCAGCGTCACGACGCCGGCCGTGAGCGCGGCGAGGAAGGTCATGATGGCGACGACGGCGGCCAGCGACCGTCCGGCGATCGAGCTTTTGGGCACGATCGGCGTCGCCACCGGCGGCGCTTGGGCCAGCGCCGGAATTTCGAGGTTGTCCCACGGCTCCGCCATGCTACCGGCGGGCTCAATCATAGACATGCAGGCGTCCTTCGTGCAGCACCAGGCGGCGGGCGTCGAACTCGTCCATCAGCGCGATGTCGTGGGTGGCGATGACGACCGCGGTGCCCGATTTGTTGAGCTCGAGGAAGAGCCGCAGCAAACGCTGGCCGAGATTGGGATCGACGTTGCCGGTCGGCTCGTCGGCCAACAGAAGCTGCGGGCGCGCGATGACCGCCCGCGCGATGGCGGCGCGCTGCTTCTCGCCGCCGGAAAGCACCGGCGGCAGCGCGCCCATGCGCTCGCCGAGCCCGACCCATTGCAGCAACTCGACCACCTCGGCGCGGTAATCGGCCTCTTCCTTGCCGATGACGCGCAGCGGCAGCGCGACGTTCTCGTAGGTGGTCATGTGATCGAGCAGCCGGAAATCCTGAAACACGATGCCGATCCGCCGCCGCAAGGTGGCACGGCCGTCCTTGCTGAGCGTCGCGGTATCCTGGTCGAACATGGAAATAAGGCCGCGCGTCGGCCTGAGCGACAGGAACATCATGCGCAACAGCGAGGTCTTGCCGGCGCCCGAGGGGCCGGTGAGAAACTGGAACGAGCGGCCTTCGATCGCGAAGGTGAGATCGCTCAGGACCTCCGGGCCCAAGCCGTAGCGCAAGCCGACATTCTCGAACCGGATCACGCCGTTCTCCACCAGCGTCCACCGCACGAGGCGCGCGGCCAACATGAGGCGCTCGGCCAGCGGCCGAGTGCGCCTGAATTCGCGCCGCCGCATCAGCCTAACACCCCGGCAACGGCCTTCGCGCCGCTGGCTTGGTATCCGATCCGTTAACGGATCGGATGATAGCTTCGCCGGCACGCCACGCGCTCCCTGATTCGCTCATGCTGATCGTCTGTCCCTCCTGCGCTACCTCCTATGAAGTCGGGCTGGCAAGCCTGGGGCCGCACGGGCGCCCGGTGCGCTGCGTGCGCTGTGCGAGCGTTTGGCACGCGGAGCCGACCCCGGCCGAGAAACTCATGGCCGCCGCGGCCGCGCTTGGACCCCCCCGCGCGCGGGTCGATGAGGAGTCCACTTACGCCTATACGGACACGGCCTCCGTGCCAGAGGGTGGCGGCGACGCCGATCAATTCGGTGCCGGTCAATTCGATGCCGATCCGCCGCGCTACGACGAGCCATGGCGCGACGCGCTTGGCGCGCAGCCGGAAGAGGTGGCCGACCCGCCATTTCCGGCCGCGCTCGCGAATTCTGCCGTGATGGCAGCTCCGCCGATCGCGCCCATGGATGGCGCCGACGGCGATCGCGCAGTTCGACATCGACGCCGAAGATTTCTCCGCGCATCGCCTCGCGCCGAAGGTGGACATCGAGAGCGCCGCCGCCCGGCGCGACAAAAGGACCGCGCGACGCGGGCAGGCCCAATGGCCGCTGTCGCGCTGGCAAAGCGCCATCCTGGCGCTCGCTCTGATAGATGCCATCCTCATCGGCTGGCGCAGCGATTTCGTGCGCGCGCTGCCGCAAACCGCGTCGTTCTACGCCATGATCGGTCTGCCGGTTAATCTGCGCAGCCTGGTGTTCGATGGCATCAACACCACCACGGAACAACACGAGGGCGTCCCGATCCTGGTGGTGGAAGGCAATGTGGTCAATGCGAGCAGCAGGCCCGTCGACGTGCCGCGTCTGAAGTTCATCGTACGCAATGCCGCGCACCAGGAGATCTATGCCTGGACCGCCGTCGCCGCGCGCGCCTTTTTGCCGGGCGGCGAGGAGGTCGCCTTCCGCACCCGATTGGCGTCGCCGCCGATGGAGGGACGCGACGTGGTCGTGCGTTTCGTCAATCGCCGCGACATCGTCGCGACCACCCATTGAAAGCCGCAAGACGCGGAGATGAGCCAATGGCACGCATTCTGATCGCCGAAGACGAAGAGGTCTTGTGCGCCCTGTGCGCCCGGGCGCTCGCCGCCCAGGGTCACGACGTCATGACCGCCAGCGACGGCAGCGAGGCGCTCGACGTGCTTGTGCGCGAGGGCGGACGCTTCGATCTCCTCCTCACCGATATCCGCATGCCGATCATGGACGGCATCGCGCTGGCGCTCGCCGCCGCGCGCGACTTTCCCGAGCTGGTGATTTTGCTGATGACCGGCTACGCCGATCAGCGCGAACGCGCCTCCGGGCTCGATGCCATCGTCCGCGACGTGATCGCGAAACCGTTCACGGTCGCGACATTGCGCGATGCGGTGGATGCGGCGCTGGCGATCCAGGCGCGGGCCTGATGCGATTTTTCGCCGCCGAACAGGCGCATCATTCCTCGTCGGCCGCTGCATAAGGCCGCGGCAGCGGCTCGGCCGGTAGATCCGGATGGGCGCGGCCGAAATCGGGCGCGGGCGAATCCTGCCCGATCTGCACGATGCCGCGCCGGATGGCGCGGGTGCGGGCGAAATGCGCGAACAAGGCGTCACCGTCGCCGCGGCGGATGGCGCGCGTCAACTGGGCCAAATCCTCGCTGAAGGTGCCGAGCATTTCCAACACCGCGTCCTTGTTGGTCAGGAACACGTCGCGCCACATGGTCGGATCCGACGCCGCGATGCGGGTGAAATCGCGAAAGCCGCCGGCGGAGAATTTGAGCACCTCGGAGCGCGTCACCTGGGAGAGTTCGTCGGCAGTGCCGACGATGGTGTAGGCGATGAGGTGGGGTAGGTGGCTGGTGATCGCCAAGACGAGATCATGGTGCGTGGCCGGCATGGTTTCGACATTGGCGCCCAGCGCGCGCCAGAACGCCGCGAGCTTGTCGACGGCGGCGAGATCGACGCCGTCGGGCGGCGTCAGGATGCACCAGCGGCCGACGAACAGGGTGGCGAAGCCGGCGTCCGGGCCGGAATCCTCGGTACCGGCGACCGGATGCGCCGGTACGAAATGTACGCCCCCCGGCAGATGCGGCGCCATGTCGCGAATGACGGCGCCCTTGACCGAGCCGACGTTGGACACGGTGGCGCCGGGCGCCAAATGCGGTCCGATTTCCTCGGCCACCGCGCCGCAGGCGCCGACCGGAACGCAGACGATGACGAGATCGGCGCCGGCGACCGCGGCGGCGTTGGTCTCGACCACCTGATCTGCGATGCCGAGTTCGGCGACCCGGCGGCGGGTCGCGGCCGAGCGCGCCGTCGCTACGATCTCGCGCACGGCGCCTTGCGCGCGCGCCGCCCGCGCGATCGAGGAGCCGATCAGGCCGACGCCGATCAAGGCCAGGCGATTGAAGAGGGGCGCGGGCAGGCTCACAGCGTCACGTCGCTTTGCTCAGAAACTCGCCGAGCGCCGCGACGACGAGGCGGTTTGCCTCCTCCGTGCCGACGCTCATGCGCAGCGCGTTCGGCAGCTTGTAGGCGCCGACCTGACGCAGGATGAGACCGCGCGCGGTGAGGAACGCGTCCGCCTCCTTGGCCGTGCGCCCCTTCGTCGCCGGGAAATGGATCAACAAAAAATTGGCGACGCTCGGGGTCACTTCGAGGCCGAGCAGTTCGATCTCCTGCGTCAGCCAGGCGAGCCAGCGCGTGTTGTGCTCGCGCGCGCGTTCCTGATGCGCCACGTCCTCGATCGCCGCGACGCCGGCGGCGATCGCCGGCGCGTTGACGTTGAACGGGCCGCGGATGCGGTTGATGGCGTCGATGACGTGGGCGGGGCCGAACATCCAGCCGAGCCGCAGCGCCGCAAGGCCGTGGATCTTGGAGAATGTGCGGCACATCACGACGTTCTCGCTGGTGGCGACGAGCTCGATGCCGGACTTCGTAGTCGTTGTTGCGGACGTACTCCGCATAGGCGGCGTCGAGCACGAGCAGCACATGGGGCGGCAGCGCGTTGTGCAGCCGCTTGACCTCGGCAAAAGAAACATAGGTGCCGGTCGGGTTGTTCGGGTTGGCGAGGAAGACGATCTTGGTCTTCGCCGTCACCGCGGCGAGGATTAAGTCGACATCGGCCGTGAAATCGGTCTCCGGCGCGACCACCGGCTTGGCGCCCGTGCCGAGCGTCGCGATCGGATAGACCAGAAAGCCGTGGGTGGTGTGGATCGCTTCATCGCCATCGGCGAGATAGGCGCGGGCGAGCAAATTCAACAGGTCGTCGGAGCCGGCGCCGCAGACGATGCGGTCCGGATCGAGCCCGAACGCGCGTCCGATCGCCTCGCGCAGTTCGCTCGACGCAGCCGTCCGGATAATCTTCGAGATGCGCGCCGACGGATTGATAGGCCGCGATGGCGCGCGGGCTCGGTCCGAGCGGCGTCTCGTTCGACGACAATTTGAAAATCTTGGCGACGCCGGGCGCGCTGCTCTTGCCGGGCACATAGGCCTGGATATCGAGCACGCCGGGGCGGGGTTGCGGATGTGATGCAGTCATCGTCTCGTCTCTTTATTTCCCGCCTCCGCCCCGCGAAGCGGGGAGGGAGATCGCCCCAGGGTCGGCCGATGGCACTCGGGCGGTCGACGGGGCTTGCGAATGCAGCTGGCACGAGGCTTCGACGCCGCCACCGGCTTCGCTACGCTCGCCACCTCCCCCGCACGGGGGAGGGATGCGCTTTCGCCGGCACCGTATAGCGGGTCGCGTGGCTGCCGACGAGGGCCCGCGAACGGATCGAGGCGCCGGTGTGCCGCAGCGCCGTGGCAACGGCGTCGATGCCGCCGCTCCTGACCGAAACGAGCAGGGCGCCGCCGTCAAAGGCGCGGTCCGGCACCGCGATTGCGTCGGTCACTAGCCCGGCGAGGCTCTCGACCGAGGAGGCGCTCCAGCCGGACACCCGCACGCTCCATACTTCGGTCTCGGTCACCATGGCGTCGGCGGCGACGCGGGAGATGACGAACACCGGCAAGCCGGCCGGATGGTCGGCACGCTCGACGAACGGCAGCCGCGCGATGATCTTCGGCGCGCTCGCGAATTCGAGCGCCGTCCACCATGGCCCGGCGCCGGCAATGGCGACGGCGGGTACGAGGCCGAGGTCGCCTTTGGACTCGCTGACGGCCTCGACGACGCTCGCCGCTCCCATGTGCGGGACGAGCGGCACGGTGAAGCCGAAATGGAATCGCGCGGAATCGCGCATCAGCGCGTCGCCGGTCGACAGGTCGGCGTGGGCCGAGAACGGCGCCTGGACATAGGTGAAGGTGGCGATGATGACGCGCCAGATGCTCTCGACGGTTTCGAGCGGCAGGCTGCCGTGATGGCGCTGCACCAGCCGCCGCATCATGTCGGCCTCGCGGGCCGGGCGGAACGCGGAGCCGGATTCTTGCGTGTTCTTCACCGCGATCAGGCGGTCGATGATCTCGCTGCGCTCGATCAAGAGCGCGTGCATCGCCTCGTCGATGCGGTCGATGTCGCGGCGTAGGTCAGCCAAGGAGAGGGTCTTATCGGGCGGCGATTTTGGCATGGTTGGGCGCGGATCGGGTGGCGACAATGGGCCACAATTGATAGGTGCCGCGGCGCGCAAAAGCAAAAGAAAACATTGACTTCGCCCGACGGCGGCCTAACTAGAACCATTTGACCGCCGCAAAGGCGGCGCCACCACGCCGGCACCTCTTGTTGCCGCCGGCGTCGATGGCAAACGCTCCGGGAAAGCGACCATGGCCGAGGCAAGCGCCACGCTCGATCTCGCCGACCGCAGGCGCGAGGCGGACCAGCCGCATTCGCTGTTGGTGCGCCTTGCGCCGCACGAACCGTTGCGGCTCGATGCCGGCATCGATCTGAGCCCGCTGCAGATCGCCTATCAGACCTACGGCACGCTCAATGCCGAGCGCAGCAATGCCGTGCTGGTCTGTCATGCGCTCACCGGCGATCAGCACGTCGTCAACACCCATCCGCTGACCGGAAAGGGCGGCTGGTGGGAGACCATGGTCGGCCCCGGTAGGCCCATCGACACCGAGCGCTATTTCGTCATCTGCGCCAATGTCGTCGGCGGCTGCATGGGCTCCTCGGGGCCGGCGTCGACCAACCCCGATACCGGCATGCCCTGGGGCCTCGACTTTCCGGTGATCACCGTGCGCGACATGGTGCGCGCCCAGGCGATGCTGCTCGACTATCTCGGCATCCCGTCGCTGTTCGCGGTGGCGGGCGGCTCGATGGGCGGCATGCAGGTGCTGCAATGGGCGGCGAGCTATCCGCAGCGCGTGTTCGCGGCGCTGCCGATCGCCGCCGCGACGCGGCATTCGGCGCAGAACATCGCCTTCCACGAGGTCGGCCGCCAGGCGGTGATGGCCGATCCGGAATGGCGGCAAGGGCGCTATTTCGCCGCCGGCACCAATCCCCGGCGCGGGCTCGCCGTAGCGCGCATGGGCGCGCATATCACCTACCTCTCCGACGCCGCGCTGCACCGCAAATTCGGCCGCCGTTTTCAGGACCGCGACAACCCGACCTTCTCGTTCGACGCCGACTTTCAGGTCGAATCCTATCTGCGGCATCAGGGCATCACCTTCGTCGAGCGCTTCGACGCCAATTCCTATCTCTATCTGACGCGCGCCATGGATTATTTCGACCTTGCCGCCGACTATGACGGCGTCGTCGCCAATGCCTTCCGCGGCACGCCGACGCGGTTCTGCGTCATTTCGTTCACCAGCGACTGGCTGTTTCCGACGGTGGAATCGCGCGCCATCGTGCACGCGCTCAACGCCGCCGGCGCCCGGGTCTCGTTCGCCGAAATCACCACCGACAAGGGTCACGACGCCTTTCTGCTCGACGAACCGGAATTCCTCGCCATCGTGCGCGGCTTTCTGGAAGGCGCCGCGCAGGGCGCGCGGCCTGCCGCCGGCGCGGAGGTGACGCATGCTCACGCGGGTAAACCACGACCTCACCATGGCGGAAGCCGCGCGCGGACCGAACGGCGGCCGCGTCGATCTCCTCGTCGTCGCCGACATGGTGGAGCGCGGCGCGCGCGTCTCAACGTCGGCTGCGGCGACGGCGAACTGCTGCGGCTGTTGGAGTCGCGCGGCGTCGACGGCCGCGGCATCGAACTCTCCCGCGCGGGCGTCAACGAATGCGTCGCCAAGGGCCTCGCCGTGGTGCAAGGCGACGCCGATACCGACCTCGAATATTATCCAAACGACGCCTTCGATTTCGTCATCCTGTCGCAGACGCTGCAGGCGACGCGGCAGCCGCGCGTCGTGCTCGAGCACATGCTGCGCATCGGCCGCTACGCCATCGTCTCGTTCCCGAACTTCGGCCATTGGAAGATAAGGCTGCAGATTTTTTTCGGCGGCCACATGCCGCATACCGACATTCTGCCCTATGCGTGGTACGAGACGCCCAATATCCACTTCTGCAGCATCAAGGATTTCCGGGCGCTCTGCGCCGTCGCCGGCGCCAAGATGGAGCAGGCGGTCGCGCTCAACGCCTGGGGTTACCGCATGCGGCTGAAAATGCCGTGGTGGTTCTGGAACCTGTTCGGCGAACAGGCGGTGTTCTTGCTGAGCCGGAAGCGTTAAATTCGTTTGCGTTCCGTCCGCCGGCGCGTCGCCGGCGGCGCGGGGCCCGTAGCTCAATGGTCAGAGCTAGCGGCTCATAACCGCTTGGTTGGAGGTTCGAGTCCTCCCGGGCCCACCAATTTTCGCACTGTCTGCTGATTGGGGTGGTGGACTTCGTTGTCCGTTGTTACATGCCAGCGGTGCAAAACGAGCGTCGCGCGAGAGGATTTCCATGTCCGTGATTTCGTTGTTGCTGAATATCGCCTGGATCATCTTCGGCGGGCTGTGGATGGCGGTCGGCTGGCTGATCGCGAGCGTCATCATGGCGATCACGATCATCGGCCTGCCGTGGGCGCGGGCGGCGTTCAATATCGCCATCTACACGCTGATGCCGTTCGGCCAGACCGCGGTGTCGCGCGCCGAATATTACGGCCGCGAAGATACCGGGACCGGGCCGTTCGGCTTCCTCGGCAATCTGATCTGGCTCGTGCTTGCCGGCTGGTGGCTGGCGCTCGGCCATCTGCTCACGGCGATCGCATTGGCGATCACCATCATCGGCATCCCGTTCGCCTGGGCGCATCTCAAGCTCGCCGGGATAGCGCTGTGGCCGATCGGCAAGGTGATCGTGCCGTCGGATGCGCCGCGGCAGTATCGGCGCGTGAGCTGAAGCGCTTGGGGCCGCGCCGGCCGGTGGCGCGGCCGCGCGAACCTCGCTATACCTGATTTTAGCCGCACACCCCCGAACAAGATGCGGCGCGAACCAGGGAGGTTTTCGTGCAGCAGCAATTGGCCGTCACCCCAACCCTCGCTGAACCGGTTCTGGGCGCCGCGCTTGCCGTCGACGCGGCCGCCGCCGGCAGATACTGCGCCGATCTCGATGCGACGCAGCAGGCATTAGGACCGCGCGCGCAGCGCGACGGCGAGCGGCGCTCGAGGCGGCGGCGCTCAAGGCAAGCGCCCGCGCGGTCAAGGAGCGGTTTTTCCGCCGTCACGCCGCTGCAATCTATGACGACTTGACCGATCATGGCGCGCGCTCTTTGCGCGTCGCCGCATTGCTGGCGGCGGCGTCACAGCGCTATCCCGCGCTGCTGCCGACACCCGAGCGGATCGCGGCGGAGCGCGCCCTCAAGCAGCAGAGCGCCAAGGAAGGCCTCGAACTCGACCAGGGCCTGTTCATCGCGCAGCTTCTGGCCGACGAGCGCATCGGCATGCATCTGATCCACGCGATGCTCGAGCCGAAGCGCGAGGCGCTGGAGCGTCTGCCCGAGTTCCGCCGCAGCGGATTTTTGGACCTCGGCCCGGCCAAGGTCGAACGGATCGGCAAGGTCGGCCACGTCACCTTGACCAACACCAAATTCCTCAACGCCGAGGACGATCGAGCGACGGCCGCTTTGGAGACCGCGGTCGACCTCGTTCTGCTCGACGACGCCATCGAGGTCGGCGTCCTGCGCGGCGGCACGGTCGCGCATCCCAAATACGCCGGCCGGCGCATCTTCAACGCCGGCATCAACCTCACGCATCTCTATTACGGCCAGATTTCTTTCGTCGAGTTCTTCATCGAGCGCGAGCTGGGACTGTTGCACAAGATCTATCGCGGCCATTGGCGCGCGGAATCCTACGACGAAGAGTTCGAGGACTATGTCGAGAAACCGTGGATCGCCGCGGTCGAGGCTTTCGCCATCGGCGGCGGCTGTCAGCTGCTCACATCATGGACCGCGTGCTCGCCGAGCCCGGCTCCTATTTCAACCTGCCGGCCAGCAAGGAAGGCTTCATCCCCGGCGCCGCCAATCTGCGGCTGCCGCGGCTCACCGGCATCAAGCTCGCGCGCGAGGGCATTTTCTACGAGCGGGTCTTTCATGCCGATACGGCCGAAGGCCGCCTGATCTGCGACGAGGTGGTGCCCGCCGCGGAGATGGATGCAGCGATCGCGCGTAACGCCGAGCAGCTCACGCGCGCCGGCATGACGAGCGCGGTGTGCAACCGCAAGGCGCTGCGCGTCGCGGAGGAGCCGCTGTCGATCTTCCGCCGCTACATGGCGACCTATGCGCGCCAGCAGAGCCAGTGCCTGTACGATCCCAAGCTGATCGACAATCTGGAAAAAAGCTGGCAGCCCGGCAGCCGGCGGATGTGAGGGCGCGCGATTGTTGCCCAAATTGTCGCCCAGGAGCGTTCATGACTTCTTCCGACGTTTCCCCAGCCGGCGCTGAACAAGCGCCGGAACTCGCCTCCGTCACGCGCGTCATTGTCGGTCCGAACGACACGGTCGGCGCATTGGTGCCGGGCATGCCGCCGGTCGCGGCGACGCCCTATCTCGTCACCATCGCCGAAATGGCGTGCGGCCGGCTTGTGGAGCCTTTGCTGGAGCCGGGCCAGATCTCGGTCGGCACGCGGGTCGTCATCGATCATCTCGGCGCCAGCAAGGTCGGCGCGGAGCTCACGATCAAGGCCGCGCTGATGAACCGGCACAAGAACCGCCTCACGTTCGCGGTGCGCATCGAGGACGGCGAGCGCACCGTCGCCGTCGTCGAGCATGTCCGCGCGGCGGTGTCGAAACAAAAGCTCATGGATTTGTTGGGCTGACTCGTCATTGCGAGGAGCGAAGCGACGAAGCAATCCAGGGTCGGCGGCAGAGAGGCTGGATTGCTTCGCTTCGCTCGCAATGACGAACTGGCGATGCGTCGCACCAGCCACAGACGAAGGGAGGTAACGGGAATGCGAACGATCGCGGAGCTGCTGCGGTGGCGGGCGCGGCGCCATCCGGATCTCGAGGCGGTGTGGTTCGAAGGCAAGTCGCAGACCTATGGCGAACTCGACGCCGCGACCTTGCAGCTCGCCGCGGCACTGGTCGACCGGCTCGGCCTCGTCCCGGGCGACCGCGTCGCCATCATCGACAAGAACAGCGCCGCATTTCTCGCGATGTTCTACGCCCTCGACAAAGCGGGGCTCGTCGCCGCGCCGTTGAGCTGGCGGCTCACGCCGCACGAGATCAAACAAATCGTCGACGACATCAGGCCGAAGCTGATCGTCACCGGCGCGGACTTCAAGGCGCCGGCGGCCGCGACCGGCGTGCCGACGCTGATGTTCGAGGAGTTGCCGCGCGGCGGCGCCGACCCGCGGCGCGACGTTGACGGCGCGGTGTGCTGTCAGTTCTGCACTTCGGGCACCACGGGCCTGCCCAAGGGCGCCATGCTGACCGGCTGGAACGTGCTCAATGTCGGCGATTGCCTCGCTTTGGAGATGCCGGAGATCCGCGAAGGCGGCCGCCATCTCGTCGCTTTGCCGCTGTTTCACATTGGCGGCGCCGGCTGGGCGCTGTGGGCGATGCAGCAGGGCTCGACCGCGATCATCGTGCGCGAAACGGCGCCGGGACCGCTCCTTAACGCCATGATCGAGCAAAAAGTCGAGACCGCGCTGCTCGCGCCGACGCTGATGCTGTTTCTGACCGAACTCCCCGACGCGCGCACGGCCGACTTCTCCGCGCTCCGGCACATCACCTACGGCACGGCGCCGATCTCGCCGGACCTGTTGCGCCGCTGCCTCGAGACCTTCAAATGCCGGTTCTCGCAGCTCTACGGGCTCACCGAAACGACCGGGCCGTTCACCTCGCTGCCGCACGAATATCATGTCGGCGAGCGGCTTCTGTCCTGCGGCCGGCCGATGTTCGGCGGCCGCGCGCGCGTGGTCGACTTGAACGACAACGACCTGCCGCCTTACGAGGTCGGCGAGATTCTTTATAAGGGCGAGAATTCTGATGGCCGGCTATTGGGCGCGCCCCGACGCGACGGCGGAAGCGATGCGCGGCGGTTGGTTTCACACCGGCGACGCCGGCTACATGGACGCGGACGGCTTCATTTTTCTGAAAGACCGCATCCGCGACATGATCGTCTCCGGCGGCGAGAACGTCTATCCGGCCGAGGTCGAGGCCGTGCTGATGGGCCATGCGGAAATTCTGGAATGCGCCGTGATCGGCGTGCCCGATCAAAAATGGGGCGAGACGGTCAAGGCCGTGGTTGTCAGGCGCGCCGGCGCGGCGCTGACCGAAGCCGCGCTGATCGAATGGACCCGCGAGAAACTCGCCGGCTACAAACGGCCGCGCTCGGTCGATTTCATCGACACGCTGCCGCGCAACGCCGCCGGCAAGCTTTTGAAGCGCGCGCTGCGCGAGCCGTATTGGGCGGGGTTTGCGCGGCGGGTGAATTGAAGCATGTCCCGCAAAAGTGGGAACCGGTTTTGCGAAAAGGACATGCGCGAACAACCGAAGCCGCTCTACGGCCCGGTGATCTGATAGCCGAGATACCACGAGAACAAATTGGTCGACGACGTGTTCTGCAGGCCGGTGCCGGCGGAGGCGAGCAGGTGGTTGTGGTCGTCGAGATCGTAGATCGCGCCGATGTTGAATCCGGTGGTCGCGTCGCCGCTTTGGCCGGGCCCGAACACCACCGTCGCGGTCTGATGGTAGATTTCGCCGCCGATGGCGAGTTGTTTGGTCACCTGCCGCTGGATGAGCCAGCCGAAGAACCAGTAATCGCGATTGGGCGTGCCGTCGCCGTGGTTGATCCAATAACCGCCGCCGCCATAGGTGGTCCAATCGCCGAAGCTCTTCTGGATCCATAAGGGAAAATAAGCGCGCGGATTGCCGGCGCCGAGGCCGAACCGCTCATTGCCGGTCGGCAATTCGACGAGCGGATAGACGCCGACCATCGGCTGCGCCTTGTCCTCGTCGATGAAACGATATTTGAAGCCGAGCTCGGTATCGCCGGCGCCGTATTGGTTTGGTCCGCCGGCCGGACTGTCGAAGGCGAACGGCGCGATGAGGTGGATCTGCCCGTTGGGGACGGCGCCGTAGTTGAACTCGAACGCTGGCGCGAAGCCCGAGGTGTCGCCACGGATCGCGCTGCCGGTCGACAGCGTATAAAACTCGTAGTGCTGATAAGGCACCGGCTCGGGATCGTCGGTGAGATAGGGCGGTCCGGCCGCCGCCGGCGCCAGCGGCAAGACCGCCAGCGCGAGCGTCAGCGAGGCAGCGCTTGCCGCGCGAACCGTCGGATTCAAGGATGCGCTTCGCTGTCGAGATGCGCCATTTGCGGCGCGTCGTAGCGCGCGCCGACGGTCAGGTCGGGCGACACTGCCGCGTCGATGCGGGCGAGGTCGGCGGCATCGAGCGTCAGCGCCAGCGCGCCGAGGGTTTCCTCGAGCTGGTCGCGGCGGCGGGCGCCCATGACGGGCAGGATGTCGGCGCCGCGGGTGCGCACCCAGGCGAGCGCGAGCTGCGCCGGCGTCGCGCCTTTTTCTTGTCCGATCTGCCGCAGCGCTTCGACCAGCTTCAGGTTCTGATCGACGTTGCCTTGCTGATAGCGTGGCATGCGCGTGACGCGGATGTCGCCCTTGGCGTCGGGCGACGGCACGCGGCCGCTCAACAGCCCGCGCGACAGCACGCCGTAGGCAGTGATGGCGATGCCGAGTTCGCGGGTCGTCGGCAGGATTTTCTGTTCGATGCCGCGGCTCATCAGCGAATATTCGATCTGCAGATCGACGATCGGATGCACCTTGTGTGCGCGGCGGATGGTGTCGGTGCCGGCCTCCGAGAGCCCGATGTGGCGCACATAGCCGGCGCGCACCATGTCGGCGATGGCGCCGATGGTGTCTTCGATCGGCACGTTGGGGTCGAGGCGGGCGGGCCGGTAGATGTCGATATAATCGGTGCCGAGCCGCTTGAGCGAGTAGGCCAAAAAATTCTTGACCGCGAGCGGCCGGGCGTCGTGCCCGATGAAGGCGCCGGAGGGATCGCGCATGCCGCCGAACTTCACCGAGATGAGCACTTTGGAACGCGGCACGCCGTCGAGCGCGCGGCGGATCAGCATCTCGTTGTGGCCCATGCCGTAGAAGTCGCCGGTGTCGATGAAATTGATGCCGGCATCGAGCGCGGCGTGGATGGTGGCGATGCTTTCGGCTTCGTCCGCCGGTCCGTAGGCGCCGGGCGACATGCCCATGCAGCCGAGGCCGATCGCGCTCACCGCCGGACCGCTCCGGCCGAGTGTGACAGTCTGCATTTTTCCTCCGCTTGAAAGTCTCTGCTCGAAAGAAAGTTTTGGCTTGAAAGCCTGCGCGTTGTTCCGCGCTGTAGAGGTTACAGATACACGCTCTTCATCTGCGCCTCGGGATAGCGCAACCCGGCGGCGGCGCCGACCGGTATCGCATCCGCGATCTCGGCAAGATCGGCGGCGCTCAAGGAGACTTGCAGCGCGCCGAGATTTTCCAGCAAGCGTTCCTTCCGCTTGGTGCCGGGAATGGGAATGATGTCGTCGCCCTGCGCCAACACCCAGGCGAGCGCAAGCTGGCCGGGCGTGCAGTGCTTGCGGCGCGCAATCTCGCCGATGCGGTGGACCAAGGCGACGTTGCGGTCGAGATTTTCCGGAGCGAACCGCGGGTGGCGGCGGCGGGCGTCGGTCTCGATCAGATCCGCCGGCTGCGCGACCGCGCCGGTCAGGAGGCCGCGGCCGAGCGGGGCGTAGGCGACGAAGGCGATATCGAGCTTGCGCGTCGTCAACAGCGTCTCTTCCGCTTCGGCCCGGTAGAGCAGCGAATACTCGTTCTGCACTGCGGCGATCGGGTGGACGGCCTGGGCGCGGATGATGGTCTCGGGGCGCGCTTCGCTCAAGCCCAGCGCGCGCACCTTGCCCTGGGCGACCAGCTTCGCCATGGCGCCCACGGTGTCTTCGATCGGCACGGTCGGATCGATGCGGTGCTGATAGTAGAGATCGATCACGTCGACGCCGAGCCGCTCGAGGCTCGCGTCGCACGAGGAGAACACATATTCCGGCCGGCCGTCGGCGTATTTGCCGTCCCGCCCGCCGAGATTGCCGAACTTGGTCGCCAGCACGATGCCGTCGCGGCGCCCCTTGATCGCCTTGCCGACCAGTCCCTCGTTGTGCCCGGCGCCGTACATGTCGGAGGTGTCGAGGAACGTCACCCCGCGATCGAGCGCCT
Source organism: uncultured Pseudomonadota bacterium (assembly GCA_963836095.1). GTDB lineage: Bacteria > Pseudomonadota > Alphaproteobacteria > Rhizobiales > Xanthobacteraceae > BOG-931. Next base: position 17,813 of record CAWIHU010000001.1, on the reverse strand, counting down.
CGTTGATGACCGCGATGCCGGCGGCATCGTCGGTTGCGCCATAGACGCCGGAGAGCGACATGCAGCCGAAGCCGATGGCCGAGACGGCGATGCCGGAGGAGCCGAGCGTACGTTTCGGGTTGCTGCCGTTTCTGGTCATTTTCGCCTGCTTTCCGCCAGTTTCGGGGGTGATGCGGTGGACGGTGAGGGTCTTTTAGCGCATTTGGGCCGAGAAAGGGCGGAGCGCAAGCGGGAAACGCCCGGTTGGCTGCGCCGCGCTTGACGCCGGAACGCTGGAGCGACAATGACGCTGCCGTCGTCACGGGCAATGAATTCGATGACCGAAGCCCCCTCTTTTGCGCGCACCCTGCCGGCGGTTCCCGTCGTGGACGTTCGCGACGGCGGCCCGCCGCAGCATGCCGTGCGCAGCGCCGCCAAGGCGCGGGCCTTGCGCGACGCCTGTCTGCGCTTTTTTCCCCGCGCCGCGCTGCCGCTCGTGCCGGCGCTCGACCGGCTGTCGTGCAATTGGCTCGAGCGGTCGCGCTCGCCCTATGTGGCGGAGATCGCCGACATCGCGGCGGCGCTCGATCTGTCGGGCGTGTGGCTCCTCAATGCCTCGATGCAATGGGGCTGCACGGCGCTCGCGGGCGAAGAAGACGGCGCGCCGTGGCTGGTGCGGACGCTCGATTGGCCGTTCAAGGGCCTCGGCCACAACACTGAAATCGCGCGCATGCACGGCGAAAGCGGCGACTTCTTCAGCGTCACCTGGCCCGGTTATGTCGGCGTCTTGACCGCGATGGCGCCGCAGCGTTTCGCGGCTTGCCTCAATCAGGCGCCGATGTGGCGCCGGACCCGGCATCCGCGGTTGCGGCCGTTCGACTTTGTCGCCAACGCCGTCGGAGTGTGGTCGACCGCCGACCGCATGCCGCCGGATCAGCTGCTGCGCCGGACCTTCGAGGTCTGCCAGGATTATGCCGCGGCGCGGCGCATGTTGGAAACGACGCCGGTCTCCCGGGCGGTGATCTACACCTTGGTCGGCTGCAAGGCGCACGAGCGCTGCGTCATCGAGCGCACCGAGACGGGTTCCGCCACGCGCGAACAGGAGACCAGTGCCGCCAACGATTGGCTGCCGACCCGGCCGGGCTGGGAAGGGCGCATCGGCATGCGGCGCTTCCTGGTCTGCTCATTCGAAGACGCCACCGCGATCAGCCGGGCGCGGCGCGAGACACTCGCCGGCTTTAACGGCTCGTTCGCCGAGGCGCGGTTCGATTGGCTGCGTCCGCCGGTTCTCAACCCCTATACGCGGCTCGCCGCCGCGATGTCGCCGGCGCGCGGCATTCTGCGCGCCACGGGGTATGATGTCGCCGGCGCCGAACTGCCGGTGCCGGTGACGCAAACCTGCGAGATCGAAGTCGCGCCGCGCCAGGCGGCCTGAACAAATACCAAAAAGCGGGAGCGAAATGCCCACCATCACCAGCACCGACGGCACCAAGCTTTATTACGAAGAGGTCGGCAGCGGCACGCCGGTGGTGTTCGTGCATGAATTCGCCGGCGACTATCGCACCTGGGAGCCGCAGCTGCGCTATTTCGCCCGCATGCATCGCTGCGTGACGTTCTCCGCCCGCGGCTATCCGCCGTCGGAGGTGCCGACCGATCCGGCGCGCTACGGCCAGGACATCGTGCGGCGCGACGTGGTCGCGATCATGGACGCGCTCGGCATCGCCAAGGCCCACGTGGTCGGCCATTCGATGGGCGCCTACACCGCGCTCCATGTCGGCATCCATCATCCGCAGCGCTGCATCTCGGTGACCGCGGCCGGCTGCGGCTGGGGCTCGGTCGCCGATCCCGCCGCGCGCGAGGCGATGCGCCAGGAGGCCGCGGCCAACGCTACGCTGTTCACGGAACACGGCATCGCCGAGGCGGCCGCGATCTACGCCAATGGTCCGGGCCGTCAGGCCCACAAGAACAAAGACCCGCGCGGCTTTGCCGAATTCGCGCGCATGCTGTCCGAGCATTCCGCGACCGGCCACGCGCTGACCATGGCGATGCTGCAGGCCAAGCGCCCGACGCTGTGGGATCTGGAAGCGGAGCTGAAGCGCTTTACCGTGCCGCTCCTGGTCGTGGTCGGCGACGAGGACGACGCCTGCCTCGACGGCAGCGTCTTTCTCAAACGCACCGTGCCGACCGCCGGCCTCCTCGTCATTCCGCGCTGCGGCCACACCGTCACCAGCGAGGAGCCGGCCGCGTTCAACGCCGCGCTCGCCGACTTTTTCCCCGCCGCCGAAAGTGGGCGGTGGTTGGCGCACAAGCCGCACGGGTAACTGGAGGTTCGTCATTGCGAGCGAAGCGAAGCAATCCAGACTCTGTGCCGCCGACTCTGGATTGCTTCGTCGCTTACGCTCCTCGCAATGACGAGATCCGCGCTTCGCTTTTATGAGGCCGGACTTTAATTAATCAACGCCTGCAGCGGCGCCGGAATGCGGCCGCCGCGGGCGATCAGGCGGCTGGACGAGCGCGTATTGACGGCGATCACCGGCGCGCGGCCGAGCAGGCCGCCGAAATCGACCCAGTCGCCGACCTTCTTGCCGACCGCGGGGATCAGCCGCACCGCCGTGGTCTTTTTGTTGATCATGCCGATCGCGGCTTCGTCGGCGACGATGGCGGAAATGGTTTCCGCCGGCGTGTCGCCGGGAATAGCAATCATATCCAGGCCGACCGAGCAGACGGCGGTCATGGCTTCGAGCTTGTCGATCGTGATCGCGCCTTTTTCCGCCGCCTCGATCATGCCGGCGTCTTCCGACAACGGAATGAACGCGCCGGAGAGCCCACCGACATAGCTCGACGCCATCGCGCCGCCCTTCTTCACCGCGTCGTTGAGCAGGGCGAGCGCCGCGGTCGAGCCGTGGGTGCCGACGCTGTCCAGCCCGATCTCTTCCAATATGCGCGCGACGCTGTCGCCCTCGGCCGGCGTCGGCGCGAGCGACAGGTCGACGATGCCGAACGGCAGACCCAGTCGCCCCGCCGCGGTTCGCCCCACCAGTTCGCCGGCGCGGGTGATCTTGAACGCAGTGCGGCGGATGATCGCGGTCAGCGTGCCGAAATCGACGGCGCCCGCCGCCTTGATGGCCTCGAGCACGACGCCCGGTCCGCTGACGCCGACATTGACCGTGCATTCCGGCTCGCTGGCGCCATGAAACGCGCCGGCCATGAACGGATTGTCCTCGACCGCGTTGCAGAACACCACGAGCTTGGCGCAGCCGATCGAATCCGCCTCGCGGGTCAATTCGGCGGTCGCCTTGACGATGCGGCCCATCTCGGCGATCGCGTCCATGTTCAAACCGGCGCGCGTCGAGCCGACATTGACGGAGGCGCACACTCTTTTTGTTGATGCCAGGGCCCGCGGCATGGCGGCGAACAGATTGGCGTCGGCTTTTGTCATCCCTTTTTCGACCTGGGCGGAGAAGCCGCCGATGAAATCGACATTGACCGCGTGCGCCGCGCGGTCGAGCGTCGCGGCGATCTGCAGCATGTCGTCGGGATCGCAGCGCCCGGCAATCAGCGACACCGGCGTCACGGCGATGCGGTTGTTGATGATCGGCAGCCCGTACTCCTCGGAAATCTCCGCGCTGACGCGGCGCAGATCGCGCGCGACCTTCTCCACCTTGTCGTAGACGTTGCGGCACAGGCCCGCGCAGGTGTCGCTGACGCAGTCGAGCAGGCTGATGCCGACGGTGATGGTGCGGATATCGAGCTGCTCGGTGCGCACCATCTCGATGGTCTCGAGAATCTCCTCGCCGGAGAAGTTGAGCTGTCGCATCGGTCGATCGGTCCTTTACAGCCTACGTTAGCGCGTCGGCGCCGGGTCGCGGCACGACTGCGCGGCTAGACGCGGTGCATCGCCTTGAAAATTTCCTCGCGCTGAATCTCGACGCGGACCGCGAGCTCGGTGCTCTTGCGCGCCAGCCGTTCGCTCAACTCGTGGAAGGACACAGCGGCGCTGGCGAGGTCCACCATCATGATCATGGTGAAGAATTCGCGGATCACCGATTGGCTGATGTCGAGGATGTTGACATTGGCGTCGGCGAGCACGTTGGCAATCCCGGCGATGATGCCGACGCGATCGGATCCGATGATGGTGATGATCGCGCGGCCCGTGGTCGGGCCGCCGGGCTGCGTCGCTTGGTTCGGCATGTTCGGTTCGTGACCCTGTTGTCGGCGCGCAGGTCTTACGGGCAATCACGGGTACGATGCAAGGCAGCGGATCGGCCGGCGCGGCGCGCATCACGCCCTTAACGGACGGTGATCGAGACAATGACCCGATTTTACCGCGGCATAAAAAGCGCCGGCATCGGCAAATCAGCACTCAACGGTCGCGCAGGCGGTCCATCAGCACCTTGTCCTGGCCGCCGTCGATCTCGATCATGGTGCCGTTGACGAAGAAGGCGAGGTCGGAGGCGAGATAGGTGACGAGGTTGGCGACTTCGTCGCACTCGGCGATGCGGCCGAGCGGAATGCTCGACGGGGCGAGCTGGTCGGCTTGTTCGTAGGTGAGCTTCATGTCGCGCGCCATCGCCTTGACGAGGCCGGCCCAGCGCTCGGTGCGCACCGGACCCGGATTGACCGCGCAGAAGCTGATATTGTCCTTGCCGTATTGGCTCGCCAGCGATTTGGTCAGGTTCTGACCGGCGGCGTTGGCGGCGCCGGGCGCGATCTCCCAATACGACACCTTGACGCCGTCGTTGCCGATCAGGTTGACGATGCGGCCCTTCTTTTGCTTGCTGCATGATCGGCAGCACGTGCTTCATGCAGCGCACATAGCCCATGAATTTGAGCTGCAGCGCGCTCGCCCAGTCCTCCTCGCTCAAATGTTCGATGACGCCGCCCGGCGCCGAGCCGGCATTGTTGACGAGGATGTCGATCCGCCCCAGCGCCGCGTGCGCCGCTTTGATGAAATTCTCGGCGTCTGCAGGCTTGGTAAGATCGGCGACGATCGGAACGATGGTGCGCCCGCGTCTCCTTGGCGATCGCGGCGGCGGTCTCTTCGAGCGGTCCCTTGCGCCGGGCGCAGATGGCGACATCGACGCCTTCGCGGGCGAAGGCGAGCGTTATCGCCTTGCCGATGCCTTCGCTGGCGCCGGTGACGATGGCTTTCTTGTCCGTCATTCCAAGATCCACGGCGGCGCCTCCTTGATGTCGCGCGGCGGCGGCCGACCGGGCCGCGCCTCGAGCGCGCGCATTATTGACCGGAATTTTGGCGGCATCCAAGTTTTAAGGCATCCAAGCGCCGGCGCGGCGGCGACCGCCGCGCGGCGCCTCACACCGCCAGGCGCTGCGGCGGCGCGTCAACCGGGAACAGCCGGTCCGACTCCAACGTGTATTGCGCCGCCGAGCGGTGCAGCTTGGCGTTGTTGGCTTCCCGCAGCGCGGCGTCGGCCTCGCCATAGAGGAAGGCGAGGAAGGCATAGCGGCGCCCGCGCGTCACCGGGGTCACCTGGTGCAGCGCGCCGCACGAGAACACCACCGCCCCGCCGCACGGCGCGCGGTAGGCGCGGCGGCCGAATTCCGGAAAGACGACATCGCAGCCGTCATAGTCGGTGTTGAGATTGATGCTCACGGCGAAGCGCCGATGCTGGGCGCCGACATTGACGTTGTCGCGGTGGCGATAGAAATGCCCGCCGACGGCGCTGTCGTAGCAGGAGACGATATGCCGATCCATGCGCGTCGCTTCGAACTGGAAGAAGCGTTCGATCGGCGGCAACAGGCGCCGCACGATCTGGCTGCGGATCGCTTCCTTGAGTTGCGGATGGGCGACGACGAGATCGTTGCGGCGCTTGATCCGGTAATCGACCACGCGGGCGGTCTTGCCGGCGTCGTCGATGAGAAAGCCGGAATCCTCGCCGCCGAGCCTGTCATAAAACTGCACCAGCGCGTCGCACAGTGGAAAATCGAACACGCGCGGCACGATCAGGACCGGCGCCGTCAGCGGCACGCCGGCGGAATCGTCGACATCGGGCAGGCTGCGCACCAGATTGCCGATGGTCTGCGCGTGTCCGGCCGGATCGTCCCACGCCACATTGGCGATGGCGCGCAGCATCGGATCGAGCACGATGGTGCGCGGGGTGCCGGCGGCGCCGAACGCGCGAGTGATGGCGCGGTCATAGTCGGCGATGAAGCCGACCGCGGCGTTGCCGAGCCCGGCGAACGGGCCCAAATCCGGCGGCGGCTCGGTGAGCACGCCATAGAATACGATCCGATCCTCGTCGAAGCGGTCGCGCTCGCGCATCAGCGCGTCGAGTTCGTCAGCGCGAGCCGCGGGTTGGCGGGCGAGCCGAGGAAGGCGAGCACGATCCAGCGCCCGGCCGCGACCGAGAGATTGAAGGAGCCGTCCGCGATCAGCGGCGCGCCGAACCACGGCACGGGATCGCCCAAAACGATGCCGTGAGAGCCCGCTGGCGTGTTGTCCATGGTGGCGCTTTCGGTTGCAGGCCGCCTGTTAAGGCCGGCCACGCGGTATCATTCGCGGTCATGGTAAATTTTGTTCTAACAAGCGGATTCCACTCGGAGACTCCGCTGATTAAAATCGGCGCGCCTGCGATTGATTCGCCACATGACGCTCCATCCCGCGAGGATCAGGACGACGTGAGCACCTTGCCGCAGCCGGTGTCGCGAAGCCGGCGCATCGAAGCGCTCGACGGCACTCTGGCGCGCGACCCCGACGCGATCGAAGCGCGGGCCGAGCGCGCCGGCCTGTTGCGGGAGGAGGGCTCGTTCGAGCGGGCCAAGGCCGACTATCTCGAACTGCTGCGGCGCCGGCCGACCGATTTCGCCGCGCTCAACGATTTCGGCACCCTCGTGCTCAAGGCCGGCTATCGCGAAGCGGCGCGCTCGCTGTTCAGCGAGGCGGTGCGGCATCATCCCGACAACCCGATGGGGCACGTCAATCTCGGCAATCTATTGTTCCACCTCGACGAACACGACGAGGCCCGTCGCCATTTCGAGGCCGCCTTGCGGCTCGATCCGGACCATGTTCATGCCCATCGCGGCATGGCCAATCTTCTGGCCGAGTTCGGCGATGCGGCGGGCGCCCGCCGGCATCGCGACAAGGCGTTCGCCGACAATTTTCTGACGCCGCTGCCGTACCGCGGCGACGGCCGCCCGATTTCGGTCCTGCTGCTCGGTGTCCGCGGTCGGCGGCAATATTCCGACCGGCACCCTTCTCGACGACCGCGAATTCGCGACCACGGTGCTGGTGACGGAGTATTTCGACCGCACGGCGCCGCTGCCGCCGCATGACCTCATCTTCAACAGCATCGGCGACGCCGACGTGTGCCGGGAGGGCCTGGAAGCCGCCTGTGCGGTGATCGCGAAATCCGTCCGGCCCGTGATCAATCACCCCCGCGCAGTGCTCAAGACCGGCCGCGCCGCCAATGCGCAGCGCCTGGGCGCCATTCCCGGCGTGATCGCGCCGCGCTTCGCCACGCTGCCGCGGCATTTGCTGGCCGGTCCCGAGGCCGCCGCGGTGGTCGAGCGGCTTGGATTTGTGTTTCCGTTGCTGCTGCGGGCGCCGGGATTTCACACCGGCCGCTATTTCGTCCGTGTCGAGCGGGCGGCGGACCTCGCCGCGGCGGCGGCGGCGCTGCCCGGCGACGATTTCTGGGTCATCGAGGAGCTCGATGCACGCGACGCCGACGGCATGTTCCGCAAATGCCGCGCCATGATCATCGACCGCAAGCTTTATCCGCTTCACCTCGCGATTTCGCCGGAACTGGAAAGTCCATTATTTCAGGGCCGACATGGCCCACGCGCCGGACAATCGTCGCCAAGGACGCGGAATTTCTCAAAGACATGGCGGGCGTGGTCGGAGCGCGCGGCATGGCGGCGCTCGAAAACATCAACGCCGCGCTCGACCTCGATTACGGCGGCATCGACTTCGCGGTGAACGCGGACGGCGACATCCTGTTGTTCGAAGCCAACGCCACCATGGTCATGGTCCCGTTGGCGCCCGACGACAAATGGGCCTATCGCCGGCCGGCCTTCGATCGCGTGTTCGCGGCCATACGCACGATGCTCGTCGCGCGGTCGATCGGCGTTGGCTCGTTCGCGCAACACGTGTAACACGCCATTAACCATGTTCGCCCAAAATATGGGTGCCCGGTCACCGGCGGGCGCCCGACGGTCGCGTGACCGTTTGAGGAAAACGGCAATGACGAGCCGCGATTTACTGCGATGTGCTCTCGCGTTTGCTCTCAGCCTCACGGGCGGTACGGCCCTGGCCGAGGATGGCGTTACCGACAGCACGGTTCTGTTCGGCCAGGTGGCCGCACTGGAAGGACCTGCGCAAGCCTTGGGGCAAGGCGTGCGCCAGGGGATTTTGGCCGCTTTCGAAGAGGCCAATCGCAGCGGCGGGGTTGCCGGCCGCAAGCTCGGGCTCCAATCGCTCGATGACAGCTATGAGCCGGAAAAGACGATCGAGGCGACCAAGACGCTGATCGACGAACGCGATGTCTTCGCGCTGGTCGGCGCGGTGGGAACGCCGACCTCGCAAGCCGGGCAACCGATCGCGACGGCAGCCAAGGTTCCGTTCATCGGACCGTTCACCGGGGCACAGTTTCTGCGCGAACCGTACAATCGATACGTGGTCAATGTCCGCGCTTCCTATTTTCAGGAGACCGAGGCATGGGTCGCGCATCTGACCAAAGATCTCGGATTCACCAAGATCGCAATTCTCTATCAAGACGACGCTTTCGGCCTTGCTGGCCTGGAGGGCGTGCAGCGCGCGCTCGCCAAGCGCAATCTGTCGCTGGTCGCCTCGGGATCATTCAAGCGCAACACCACCGCGGTGAAGACGGCCTTCCTCGATATCATGAAGGCCGAGCCGCAAGCCGTCGTTACGGTCGCGCCCTACAAGCCAGTCGCCGCCTTCATCAAGCTCGCGCGCATGCTGAAGAAGGATGCGCTGTTCGTCGCAATCTCCTTCGTCGGAGCGGATTCTTTGGCGCAAGATCTCGGCAGCGAAGGTGCCGGCGTCATTGTCAGCCAAGTTGTCCCGTTTCCATGGGACACCGCCTTGCCGCTGGTGACGTCTTATCAAAACGCCATAGCGGCAACCGACGGCAAGGCAAAACCGGGCTTCGTCTCTCTGGAGGGTTATATCGTCGGCCGTCTGGTGATCGACGCGCTCAAACGCGTCAAGGGCAGACCGACGCGGGAAGCATTTCTCGACGCCGTCAACGCGGCTCCGTTCGATTTCGGCGGCTTGGTTCTCAGTTACGGACCGAGCAACAACCAGGGATCGGATCAGGTCTATTTGACGGTCCTGCAGCCCGACGGGTCGCTGAGGCCCATAACTCAATTGATCAAAACGGTGGGGCAGTGAGCGAATTCTCCACGAGCGCGGATGGGGTTCGGCAGTGGCCGCACGCTTCTCGTTGAACCGCGGGACCGTTCCGGATCGGCTGCGGCTGGTGTCGTGGCTGCGCACGATCCGTGGGCGTCTCTACCTGGCGTTCGGCTTCGCCGCCGGCATCACCGTCGTCGGCGCGGTGTCCGCGCTCTACGTCTCGGGAAACGTCGACGCCACCATGACCGAGATCGTTTCGCGCAGCATGCCGGCGACCGTGGAGTCGGCGCGGCTGTCCGAGGAGGCGAGCAGCCTCGTCGCGTCCACGCCGCGTTTGATGGCGGCGGAAAATGACACCCTGCGGAATGCAATCGCCGGCGATATTGCTGCCCAATCCCAATCGCTGAGCGCGAGGATCGAGCGTTTGCGCACTCTCGACGCCAGCCAGAACGACGAGCTCGAAGCCGCGCAGGCCGCCATGGGCGAGCAGCTCGAGGCGCTCAATCAGGCGGTCGCGGATCGCATAAAGATTTCAGATCGACGCCGCGCGCTGGTGCTCTCCGTGCGCAAATATCACGAGAATCTCATCGAGGAGATCACGCCGGCCATTGACGACGCCAATTTCGATCTCATGACCAGAGGCCAGGCGTCGGCGGACCGAACGGCGCTGAACCGATCGATCGACGCGCTTCGACGCCTGCTCGAGATCCAGGCCGGCGTCAATCTCATGGTCGGCCTGTTGATCGAGTCGTCGATGGTCACTGATGTCGCCAGTTTGCCGCCGATGCGCGATCTTATCGCCGCGGCTGAGCGCGACATCGAAGCCAATCTAAATGCGCTGCCGGCTTCCGACGAGCGCAGCAAGATCACCAGCCTGTATGGGCGCCTCGCCTCCGTGGCGGGCGCTGACGACATTGTTGCGCAACGCATCAGTGAGCTTAATCGGGAGCAGGATGCCCGGCGTGTTTTTACCATGGCGCTTGCGCGGATGCGGTGGTTGCGGGTAGCGGTCGACAGCCTGATCGAGCGGCAAGGTCAGTTCGCGCAGACGCTTGCGGCGCGGGCAAATTGGCAAATCCAGGCCGGCCGGGTGCTGCTCGGCGTCCTCAGCGTTGCGGCGCTGGCGGCGGCCGGCCTGATCGCCTGGCTCTATGTAGGGCGCAGCATCGTCGGCCGGCTGACGCTGTTGAGCGGCGCCATGCGCCGTATTGCCGAGGGCGAATTGAGCACGCCGGTTCCCGTCGGCGGGCGCGACGAGATCGCGGCCATGGCGCAGGCGCTTCTGGTCTTCCGCCAGGCGATCGGCGACGTGACCCTCGCGCGGCAGCGCGAGGCCGATCGCGCCGAGCAGTCGGATGTCCGCAGGCGAAAGATGGACGCGGCGACCGAGGATTTTGAACACGCCGTCAACGACATCGTCCAGGCGCTCGCCGCGGCATCGAAATCTATGGATGGCTGCGCGCAGATCATGGCGGAAGCGGCGAGCCATAATCAGATGCAGGCCGCCGCCGCTTCGTCGGCCTCGCGAGACGCCACGACAAACGTCGGCAACGTCGCCATGGCGGCGGAGGAAATCGCCGTATCGGTCGAGGAAATTTCGTCTCAGGCCAGGGCTTCGGCCTCGATCGCCCGCCACGCCACCGGCGAAGCCAAGGAAATCTTGAATGCCGTGGAGCTTTTGGCGGCTTCGGTCGGCCAGATCAACTCAGTCAGCGGCCTCATTCGCGATGTCGCCGCTCAGACCAATCTTCTTGCACTCAACGCCACGATCGAAGCCGCCCGCGCCGGAGACGCCGGTCGCGGATTTGCCGTGGTGGCGCATGAAGTCAAAAGTCTCGCCGGCCAGACCGAGAAAGCGACACAGGATATTACCCAGCAAATCTCGATGATCGGGCTGACGACGTCGCATGTCGTCGAGGCGATAAAATCGATCGCCGGAACGATCGCGCAGCTTGACGATAATGCATCGGGGATCTCGACCGCGGTGTTGGAGCAAGACGCGGTGAGTAAGGAAATTGCGCGCAGCGCCAATGCGGCGGCGGAACGAACGCGCGAGGTTTCGGCGAGCTTCGCTCTTGTTTCCGATGCCGCGGAGAAAACCGGACAGGTCGCCAACGCCGTTCTCAGCGCCGGCGGCGAACTGGCCGCGCGGTCCGATAAGCTCCGCGCCGAGGTCGAACGCTTTTTGACGCAAGTTCGAGTGGCGTGAGGCCGTCGAGGGCTGGCCATATTGGCGCGGGATGGTCAACGGCTCGGGCCGCTGCACAGAATTCGACACAACTGCACAATTTTTAGACAATGCCGATCGTGGTGCGGCCAAATATTTCACATCAAAATCGCGTAAATACTAAAAAATATCGCTGTTTCAGAGCTTTTACGTGCGGCGACTGGTGCATCGCTGCTGAGGCAGTCCTGGCATGAGCCTTGCGAATGCCTGCCCGCCAATTCGCAGAACGTCCATCGTCATGATGGCCAGCCAACCGCGGCGCCGTCCGCGTCCGCGCGCACACAGGGAGCACTTTATGACCTTCGACAAAATTTCGCGCCGCCGCGTTCTGCAAGGAACGGCCGCCTTGGCCGTCGGCACGGCGCTGCCGCTACGCCAGGCTGCCGCCGCCGATACGACGGTCGGCTTCATCTATGTCGGCTCGCGTGACGACTACGGCTACAACCAGGCCCACGCCGCCGGCGCCGCCGCCCTGAAGAAAATGCCCGGCATCAAGGTGGTCGAGGAAGAGAAGGTGCCGGAGACCGATGCGGTCGAGAAGACCATGGAGTCCATGATCAATCTCGACGGCGCGACGCTCCTGTTCCCGACCTCGTTCGGCTACTACAACCCGCACATGATCAAGATGGCGCTGAAGTTCCCGAAGCTCCGCTTCGAGCACTGCGGCGGCCTGTGGACCGACAAGGATCCGAAGAACGCCGGCAGCTATTTCGGCTACATCGACGAGGCCCAGCACGTCGCCGGCGTCGTCGCCGGCTACTCGACCAAGTCCGGCAAGCTCGGCTTCGTCGCCGCCAAGCCGATCCCGCAGGTGCTGCGCAACATCAACGCCTTCCTGCTCGGCGCCAGGCTCGCCAACCCGAAGGTCACGCTGCAAGTGATCTTCACCGGCGACTGGTCGATGCCGGTCAAGGAGGCGGAAGCCACCAACAGCCTGATCGACCAGGGCGTCGATGTCGTCACCTGCCATGTCGACGGTCCCAAGACCGTGGTCGAGAACGCCGCGCGCCGCGGCGCCATGGTGTCCGGCTATCACGTCAACCAGTCGGTGCTGGCGCCGAAGGCGTATCTGACCGGCGCCGAGTGGAACTGGGAAGTGCTCTATCCGCGCTTCGTCAAGATGTTCACGTCCGGCGAGACCATCCCCAACTTCTACCGCGGCGGTCTCAAGGAAGAGCTGGTCAAGGTGTCGCCCTATGGCCCGATGGTCTCGGAAGAGGCCAAGAAGAAGGCCGACGAGGTCAAGGCGGGACTGACCGCCGGCACCTACACCATCTTCAAGGGCCCGATCATCGACAACAAGGGCAAGACCGTCATCGCGGCCGGCGTGTCGCGCGGACAGACCGACCCCGAGCTCGAGAAGATGGACTATCTGGTCGAGGGCGTGATCGGAGCGACTTCGTGACAACTGAAATCGGCGCGCCCTAGCTCCTTCCGGAGCGGGGCCGTTCATCCGCGTGCCGGCGATCGGTCGAAAGATCGCCGGCGCGTGGGAGTACATCGTCATCCCCGCGCTGGCGCTGGCGGGTTCGCTCGCTTTGTTCGGCGTGTTCGTCGCGCTGTTCGGCAAGAACCCGCTCGACCTCTATTTCTACATGTACCAAGGCGCGTTCGGCACCTGGTTCTCCTGGCAGAACACGCTGACGCGCGCCGCTCCGCTCATCCTCACCGCGCTGTGTACGGCTCTGCCGGCACAGCTCGGCATGGTCATCATCGGCGGCGAGGGCGCGCTGTTGATCGGCGCGCTGGCCGCCACCGGCGCGGCGCTGTCGATGCAGGCGGCGCCGCCCTTGGTCGTCGATATCGGCATGGCCGTTGCCGGCATGATCGGCGGCGGCGTGTGGATCATGCTGGCGGGGGCGCTGCGGCACTACCGCGGCGTCAACGAGACGATCTCGAGCCTGCTGCTCGTCTACATCGCGCTCGCGGTGCTCAACTTTCTGGTCGAGGGGCCGATGCGCGACCCGACCAGCCTCAACAAGCCGTCGACCCGGGAGATCGGCGCCGCCAACATGATCGGGAACATTCCCGGCATGGATGTGCATTGGGGCCTGGTGTTCGGCGTCCTCGCCGCCGCCATCTCCTACATTCTCATCTATCACACGACGTTCGGCTTTGCCGCCCGCGTCGCCGGCGGCAACATCCGCGCCGCCAAGGTGGTGGGCCTGGGCGTCGGCAAGCTCATCCTCATCACCTGCTTTCTCGCCGGGGCCGCGGCGGGGCTTGCCGGTATGTTCGAGGTCGCCGCCGTACAAGGCCGCACCAATGCCAACCTGGCGGCCGGCTACGGCTTTGCCGGAATCCTGGTGGCGTTCCTGGCGCGGCAAAATCCGCTGGCCGTCATCCCGGTCGCGATCCTGCTCGGCGGCATCGGCGCGAGCGGCGGGCTGTTGCAACGGCGGCTCGGCCTGCCGGACGCTTCCGTGTTCGTCCTCCAGGGCATGATCTTCGTCGTCGTGCTCGCGAGCGACGCGCTCTACGGCCGCTTGGGCTTTTTGAAGCGAAAGGGCTGAGTGACCATGGCCGATCCCGGCAATATCGGACTGTGGACGGTGCCGCTCGCCGTCCTCGGCGGCGCGATCCGGGTGTCGACGCCGTTTCTGTTCGTCAGCCTCGGCGAATGCATCACCGAGCGGAGCGGCCGCATCAATCTCGGCCTCGAGGGCACGCTCGTCATGGGGGCGATGGCGGGCTACGGCGTGTCGTATCTGACCGGCTCGCCCTGGCTCGGCGTCCTCGCCGCGGGCGTCACCGGCGCGGCGATGGGGGCGCTGCACGCCGGCATTTGCGGGCTGCCGCGCGTCAACGACATCGCCGTCGGCATCGCCCTGATGCTGTTCGGCGTCGGGCTCGCCTTCTATCTCGGCAAGCCGTTGATCGAGCCGACCGCGCCGCGGCTGCCGGCGATCGATTTCGGCTGGTGGAGCGACATTCCGCAAGTGCGCGCCGCCTTGCGCATCAATGTCCTGTTCCTGTTCGGCGTCGCGCTGGCGCCGATCCTGGTCTGGGCGCTGCGCACGACCCGCTGGGGCCTGATCATCCGCACCGCCGGCGAGAGCGCCGACGCCGCGTTGGCGATGGGCTATTCGGTCAATGTCATCCGCCTGCGCGCCACCATGTTCGGCGGCTTCCTCGCCGGCATCGGCGGTTCGTTCCTGTCGCTGTACTATCCCGGCAGCTGGAACGAGGGCCTCTCCAGCGGGCAGGGCATCACCGCGGTGGCGCTGGTCATTTTCGCGCGCTGGAATCCGATGCTGTGCCTCGGCGCTTCGCTCCTGTTCGGCGGCGCCGCGGCGCTCGGGCCGGCGCTGCAATCGGTCGGCGTGACCTACGCCTACCACCTGTTCAACGCGGCGCCGTACATTCTGACGCTGCTGATCATGATCATCACCTGTTCGCCCAAGCGCACACTGATCGGCGCGCCGGCGGAACTGTCGATCACGAGGTAGCCGGGCGAGGACGAAGGGAAATATGTCGTCATTGCGAGGAGCGAAGCGACGAAGCAATCCAGGGTCTGCGGCAGTGACTCTGGATTGCTTCGCTTCGCTCGCAATGACGATTGTTTCCCTACGGAGCACCTTCCAGGTCCAAGGAGCCTGACATGCTGGAGCGTACGACGACTGAGCGTTACGTCACCGCCGATCCCTACCGCTGGCCCTATAATGGCGACCTGCGCCCCGAAAACACCGCGCTCATCATCATCGACATGCAGACCGATTTCTGCGGCGTCGGCGGCTATGTCGACAAGATGGGCTACGATCTCTCGCTGACCCGCGCGCCGATCGAGCCGATCAAGCGCACGCTCGCCGCCATGCGCGCCGGCGGCTTCCACATCTTTCACACCCGCGAGGGCCATCGGCCCGATCTCGCCGATCTGCCGGACAACAAGCGCTGGCGCTCGCGCCAGATCGGCGCCGGCATCGGCGATCCGGGGCCGTGCGGCCGCATTCTGGTGCGCGGCGAGCCGGGCTGGGACATCATCGACGAACTCGAGCCGCACGACGGCGAGCCGATCATCGACAAGCCCGGCAAGGGCTCGTTCTGCGCCACCGACCTCGAACTGATGCTGCGGCTGCGCGGCATCGACAACATCGTGCTCACCGGCATCACCACCGACGTGTGCGTCCACACCACGATGCGCGAAGCCAACGACCGCGGCTTCGAATGCCTGCTGCTGGCGGATTGCTGCGGCGCGACCGACAAGAGCAACCACGACCACGCGCTCAAGATGATCAAGATGCAGGGCGGCGTGTTCGGCGCGGTGTCGAATTCGCAAAAGTTCATCGAGGCGATCTCGTGAGCGAATACGCCACGCTCGTTCCGCCCGGCGGACTGCCGTCCCACACCGCCGACAAGCGCACCTTCGGCGTCGAGGCGCTGTCGATCGACCAAACGCTTCGGCGAATTCGTCGCGCTCGACGCGGTGTCGCTGAAAGTGCGTCCCGGCACGTTCCATGCGCTGCTCGGCGAGAACGGCGCCGGCAAGTCGACGCTGGTCAAATGCATCATGGGCTATTACCAGGCCGATGCCGGCGAGCTCATCGTCGGCACCCATCAGGAGGCGATCGACAATCCGCGCGCCGCGCATGCGCTCGGTCTCGGCATGGTCTATCAGCATTTCACGCTGGTGCCGGCCATGACGGTCGACGGAAAATTTCGTGCTGGCGCGCGACGACGTGCCCGCGGTGGTCGATTGGACGCACGAGCGCAAGGCGCTGGAGGAGTTTCTCTCGCGCATGCCGTTCCGCGTGCCGCTCAACGCCAAAGTGTCGGCGATCTCCGCCGGCGAGCGGCAGAAATGCGAAATCCTCAAGCAGCTTTATCTCGAGCGCCGCTTTCTCATCCTCGACGAGCCGACCTCGGTGCTCACGCCGGGCGAGGCCGACGAGGTGCTCGGCATGCTGCGCGGCATGGTCGAGCGCGGGCGACCTCACCATCCTGATGATCACCCACAAATTCCGCGAGGTGATGGCGTTCGCCGACGAGGTCACGATCCTGCGGCGCGGCAAGCTCGCCGGCGCGGGCCACGTCAAGGACCTGAGCCCCGACGCCATGGCGCGCACCATGATCGGCGCCGAGGAGCTCACGGTGCAGCCGGCGCGCACCGGCGAATTCGGCGCGCCGCGGCTCGACATCGACAAGCTCAACGCGCTCGACGATGGCGGCCAGCCGGCGGTGCGCGACATTTCGCTATCGATGCGCGGCGGCGAGATCGTCGGCGTTGCCGGCGTCTCCGGCAACGGCCAGCGCCAGCTGGTCGAAGTGTTGGCCGGCCAGCGCGAGGCCGAGAGCGGGGAAATCTGGTCTGCAGGGCGAGCGCTATCATGCGACGCGCGAGGAGATGCGCGGCACAATCACCTCTCGTGCCTGCCCGAGGAGCCGCTCAAGAACGCCTGCGTCGCGCGCATGAGCGTCGCCGACAATCTAGCCTTCCGCGAGTTCGACCGCGCGCCGTTCGCCTCCGGCGGCTGGTGGCTCAACAGCGCGGTATTCCACGAGCAGGCGATGCGCAAGATCGCCGCTCTACAAGATCAAGACCCGCTCCGACGACACCGCGATCGGCGAACTCTCCGGCGGCAATGTGCAGCGCACGGTGCTCGCGCGCGAGCTCGGCGGCGAGGTCGATATTATGGTCGCGGCCAATCCCTGCTTCGGCCTCGACTTCGCGGCGGTGGCGCAAATCCACGCCGAGATCATGGCGGCGCGCAACCGCGGCGCCGCGGTGCTGCTGGTCAGCGAGGACCTCGACGAGCTTCTGGAACTGGCCGACCGCATCGTCGTCATGTTCCACGGCGAGATCGTCTACGAGACCCGCGCCAGCGAAGCCGACCTGACCGAAATCGGCCGGCATATGGCGGGGCATTAAGGCGTCCCTGGCCAACCTCGACGCGCCCGCTGCCGTCGCTCCCGAGCCTCAGGTCTGCTTTCGGGGCAAACGATATGAGCCGGCAACAAACGCGTACGCTACCTCGACCAAAGCCCAGAGCCGATGCTGTCGTAATTCCGGCGCTTCCATACTGATTTTGGTCCGGCGCTTTCCTAAGTCCCTTTTAACGATTTTCGGTGACGTACTTTTTAGATTTTGGATGGTAACGGCATGACAGCGCACTGATCGCCAAGGGGGCGGAGCATGATGGAATCATATGACGACATGGTGCAATACGCGCGTGATTGCATGCGCGCCGCACGAACGGCCACATCCAAAGAGGTTGCCAAGGAATTGGAGCGACTAGCGAGTGAATATCAGGAGAAGGCCGCTAAGCTTGA